>NZ_QJGZ01000039.1 GCF_003254585.1 Flavobacterium sharifuzzamanii
CGCTCAGACTGGCAACCGAGGTTTTCTCCTTGATATATGCATGCAAAAAATAAACCCGACAGGTTTCCAAGACCTGTCGGGCTGTATATAATAGTTTATTAATCTAATCGAAACGAATGGCTTTTACAGGGGATATTTTTGTTATTATATAAGAAGGAATTAACAACACTAAGAAACAAACTGTAACAGTAAGCAGATTCAATAAAAGTATATAAGTCCAATTTAGATAGACTGGAGCTTCATTGACATAATAATTTTCAGGGTTGAGCTGAATTACTCCAAACTGCTGCTGGATTAAAAGAATTGAAATACCTATTAGATTCCCCCAGAATAATCCGCGAAGAATTAAGTAAAAGGCGTTATACAAAAATATTTTACGAACTGACCAGTTATTTGCTCCCATCGATTTTAGAATTCCTATCATTTGCGTTCTTTCTAAAATAAGCACCAAAAGCGCTACTACCATATTAATTGTCGCAACTAGAATCATGATCCCCAAAATGATTACAATATTAAAATCAAATAATTGGAGCCAATCAAAAATGTAGCTGTATTTTTCTATAATGGTTTTTGTATCGAGATTAGACGAAGTTGATTCGTAAACTTTGTTCCCTACTGCTTTAATTTCGTCAAAATCATTGACAAAAATCTCGAATGCTCCAATCTGATCCTCGCTCCATTTATTAATTCTTTGAATGTGGCGAATATCTCCTATAATATATGTAGCATCAAAATCCTGGAAACCTGAGTTAAATATTCCTGCAATTTTAAATCGTCGGATGTTTGGAAGCTTTCCTTGTTCTTCTTTTATAAAAAAGGTATTGAATTGGTCCCCGATTTTCAGATTCAAACGATCTGCCAAGAATCTCGAAATAATAACATCTTGATTCAATTGTTTTGAAAAATCTGGCAGCTTACCTTCTACAATGTACTCTTTAATATTGTTCCAATCGTAATCCGCCCCTACTCCTTTAAATATAATCCCTTCAAAAGCGTTTTCTGTTCGAATTATTCCAGCTTTACTTGCCACTGCTTGAATATGGCTTACTTCTGGTACTGACTTAAAATTAGGATAAAAATCTTGTTTCTTCGAAATTGGAACTGTGGTAACTTCTGAATTATTATTATCATAATTAGAAATTATAATTTGACCATTGAATGCAGAGACTTTATCACGAATCTTTTTCTGCAAACCAATTCCAGTTGCCACAGAAACAATCATCATAATAATTCCGATCGCTATTGCAGAAATAGCAATTTTTATAATAGGTGCCGAAATACTGCTTTTGTAATCTTTGGCAGTAATAAGTCTTTTGGCTATAAAATATTCTAAATTCAAATTATAAGTTTTCTCTAGGTTGATTAATTATTCCTTTCTCAAAAGTACACCTTAAAAAAGGAAAACTGTGATATTCTCGCTAACAATTGTTCGTTTCTATTTATAATGGTAATTTCTTTTTCATTTCCTCTACTATATTATATGCCGCTGGACAAATTTCGACATTTTTCAAAGTTAGGTTTGAAATCTGATAAAATTTATTCCTATCTGTATGAGGAAACTCTCGACAGGCTTTTGGGCGAACATCATAAATCATACAATAGTTTTCATTATCCAAAAAAGCACAGGGAACGCTTTTCAAAACATAGTCTTTATCCTCATCAATTCTTAAATACTGATCGATAAATTGTTGTGGCTTTTGTCTAAAATGTTTTGAAATTCGCTCAATATCTGCTAAAGTAAATAATGGCCCAGTTGTTTTGCAGCAATTAGCACATTTTAAACAATCCGTTTTCTTAAATTCAGCATCATGCAAATCCTGCATAATATAGTCTAAATTTTTTGGCGGTTTCTTTTTAAGCTTATCGAAATACTTTTTATTCTCGTTATGCTTATCTTTGGCTAACTTACTTAAGTTATTTAAAATCTGTTTCAAGTTTAAAATTTAAAGTTGATCTGCAAAATTAAGCAACTTTGAACTTGAAACCTTAAACTTTGAACTAAAACAATGAAAGATCTTTTTGGGAAAGCAATATTTGATTTTTACACCAAAAATTCGCCAGAAGATATTATCACCGAAACTTCGATTTCTGAAGAAGACGAAATGAGTGTTGAATATCTTTTCCGAACTTATAATGAAATGCCTAAAATTGAACAAAAGGCTTTACAATTGGCTAAAGGAAAAATATTAGATGTGGGATGTGGCGCCGGCAGTCATGCTTTATCGTTACAAAATGAACGCAATCTAGAGATAACCGCGATTGATATTTCAGAAAAAGCAATTGAAACCTGTCGCCTTAGAGGAATAATAAATGCTAAAGTTGAAAATATTTTAGATTTTGAAGGAGAAAAATTTGATACAATCCTCCTTTTAATGAATGGTACAGGTATTTTTGGCCAGTTAAAAAACTGTAACAAATACTTATCTAAATTAAAATCCCTTTTAAATCCTGGAGGGCAAATTTTAATTGACAGTTCTGACATCATTTATATGTTTGATGAAGATGAAGATGGCGGCAAATGGATTCCGTCTGAAAATGATTATTATGGTGAACTTGTTTTTAATATTAAATATAAAGGAGAAAAAGAAGAACCTTTTGACTGGTTATATCTAGATTATAATACGCTTCAAAATGCAGCAGTTGCAAATGGTTTAAATTGCGAACTTATCCTTGAAGGCGAACATTACGATTATTTAGCTAAACTTTCCATTTAAAACAAACCATAAAACCATGAATGAACTAGATTTAGAGAAATTAAAATATCCGATTGGAAAATTTACAGCTCCAGAACAATATTCAACAGAATATATTTCTGAAAAAATCAAAGAAATTGAAACTCTCCCTGAAAAACTAGCAAAGGAAACGATTCATTTAACCGACGAACAACTGGACACTCCTTATAGGCCTGGCGGATGGACAGTAAGACAAGTTATTCATCATTGTGCCGAAAGCCATATGAATTGCTACGTTCGTCTAAAATGGGCTTTGACAGAAAACAATCCTGTAATTAAACCTTATGACGAAGTTCTTTGGTCTGAATTAAGCGACAATCTGACAATGCCAATCCAACCAACTCTAGATTTACTGAAAGGACTTCATTTCAGATTGGGCTATATCATGCGAAGTTTATCAACATCTGATTTAGAAAAAACTTTTATACATCCTTCTGATAATTCAGAAATTAAACTCAAAAGAATGATTGGAATGTATGCTTGGCACGGAAACCACCACTTGGCACACATTACTACTTTGAAAAATTATAAAAATTGGCAATAACCAACTGTAAATTTTTTATACATCTGAATACTTTATAAACAAAAAAATCTCTTCAAATGAAGAGATTTTCTGTTTTATGGGATATTAAGATATTTATGTGTCTGCAATGAAACCCTCCATTTTGGATTATTCATAACATAATCAACAATAAGCGGAGTCATTTCTTCTTTTTTACTCCATTCTGGCTGAAGAAACAAAATCGCATCATCATTTACTAATTCTGCTTGTTCTTCCGCAAAAATAAAATCATGCTTGTTGTAGATAATCACTTTTAACTCATGAGCATTGTCATACACTGTTTGAGTTGGCAGTTTATTCTTTTTAGGTGAAAGACAAATCCAGTCCCAAGTTCCTGATAATGGAAAAGCACCTGAAGTTTCAATATGCACTTTTAAATTTTTCTCTTTTAAACGTTTTGTCAAAAAAGTCATATCCCATGACAAAGGTTCTCCACCAGTTACAACAACTGTATCAGCATATTTTGCAGCATTTTCCACAATTAAATCTACTTTCGTTGGAGGATGAAGTTCAGCATTCCAGCTTTCTTTAACATCACACCAATGACAACCTACATCACACCCACCAATCCTAATAAAGTAAGCAGCTCTTCCTGTATGTGAACCTTCTCCTTGAATGGTGTAAAATTCTTCCATCAACGGAAGCATGGCTCCTTTATTTACTTCTAATTGTATTTCTTTTGGTAACATTATACTATTTTAAAAGTGCAAAGATAGTCAATAAAATACGGAACAAAAAAACCGATAGTTTTTTAGAACTATCGGTTTTTATATTCTCTTTAAAATCTTCTAATTATTTTAAAGCTTTTATAGATTGTGTAGCATATGAATTAGCTGGATCTAAAACTAAAGTTTTATTAAAATACTCAATAGCCTTAGCTTTATCTGTATTAGCATAAGCAGCACCAATACCATTGTAAGCTTCAACAAATTTTTTAGCTACAGCTGGCTTAGCCACTTCTTCTGCACCTTTTGCTGAAATTTTAGCAACATACTCTTCGTAGTTTTTAATAATCATATCATCTTTATCTAATAAAGAGTTGATTCTAGCTTTATACAAATATGCTTCATCATAGCTAGGAGCAGTAGTTAAAATTTTATCGAAAACTGCATCTGCTTTTCCTAAAGCAACAGCATCACGGCTTTCTTTTGGTTTACTAGCATTACCATAGTATAAAGAAATTCCATAATAAACACTGTCATCTAAGTAATTTTTAGACTCAGGGTTGTTTGCTCCAAGTTCAAAAATAGACGCTGCCTGTGCATATTGTTTTTTACCGAATAATTCTTTTCCAAAATCTGCGAATTCTTCAACTACTAGAGGCTCTAATTCAATCGCTTTTTTGATATCAGCCAAACCAGAGTCAAAAGCTGCTTGATTTACTGTACCATCTGCTCCAGTTCCTTTTTTAATTTTAGAAAGTCCTAAATAGTAGTAATCTCTACCAATTACTTTGTTTGATGGTGTATTAATATAATCTTGAAGAGATTTAATAGCTACATCAACATTTCCATTTTCGTAAGCAGCATATCCTAAATATCTGAAAATTCTAGGATTTACTTTATCTTGAGCGATCATTTTGTTAGCTACAGTTTCTAACTGTTTGTAATCTTTAACTAAGATCAAGAAATCTGCATGACGCATTTTAGAATCAAGAGAGTAATCTGTCAAACTTAAGTACTTCTCATAATTTGTAATTGCATTTTGCAAGTTAACTTTAGCAGTAGAAGGTTTATTTCTTGCCCATTTGTAATATGTTTCAGCAAGCTCTCTGTAAACTGGCCCGTAGTTAGCATCTAATGCGATAACTTCATTGAATGATTTAATTGCTTCATCATAAGATTTAGCACCTTTTAATAAAACTCCCAATTGCATTTTTGCTCTCAACAAAGTGTTGTCAGCAGTAAAAGCATCACGGTAAGCTTTGTAAGCATCATTTTGGTTGTTTGCTCCGTAGTAAGCATCTCCAATCGCTAATAATGCTTGTGCATTTTGAGGATCAACTAATAAAGCTCTTTTCAAAACTTCAGTAGCATTTTTATAATCTGGATTCTCAGAATTCATGTAGGCTCTTGCGATGTAAATAAATTCATTTACATCTTTTTTCTTCATGTCTTTGGTTGCCAAAGCGAAATTAGCTTGAGCAGCAGCACTATTCTTAGCATCAAGATCTAATTGTCCTAAACCGATATAGCTTAAGTTTTTCTTGTCTGAAGCTTGCAATCCATTATTGTAATAGATTTTTGCAGAATCGACAACAGATTGGTTTAAATAAACATTACCTAAAACAAAATTTGCTTCCCCATCTGAAGGTTTACTTTTGATGATTGATTTAAGGATTGTTTTTGCTTTATCAAATTGTTCAGCATCAATTGCCTTCTTTGCTTGGTTGATATCTTGCGCTTTTGCTGCGGTAGCCGAAGCAACTAATGCAAGACTTAAAATTTTAAATTTATTCATCTTTATTGTAATTAATTTATTCTTTATCTTTTATAATTTCACTTCTAATCTTTAGTTTTCGCCCTGGAGTTTTATATGGCAGCAATCCAGATTTTAAAACTATTCGCTGTCCGATATCGCCTGCTATAAATGAAGCAAATCCCATTCCAAGTCCCGAATAACCTTGACAATTGATAATAAACAAATCACGTGCCAAAGGATATTTCCCAATTTCTAAGTCATTCTGAGTAGGACTGTAATATTCATTACTATTCAAACCTTTAACATAAAGGACGTTTATCTTATTAATAGTCTCAGTCATATCAGGTGTTGGCTGATAAAACCAATTAATACCAATAACCCCAATCATTCCTTCGTTTTCTGAAACAAATTTGATTACTTCATTATTTGTTTTAAATGAGAAAACTCCTGATTTAGGTATTTCCTTCACCTTCGCTAATTCCTTCATGTAACGAACAGTACTTGAATTAGGATTATCGAAAACTAGTCCTTTAATTTTACCATCTGTTTTACCTTGCATGAAATCAATAACACTTTTCAACGCAATTAAAGTATCATTATTGCTTTTGTTTGAAATAAAAGCAATAGCGTCATGGGCAAATGGAGTTACTCTCGGATTAATTTTACTTTTATCAAAACGAGCTCTTTCTTCTGCAGTTAAATCTCGAGTTGTAATTGCAACTTTAGTTTTTTGATTTAATAGATCATTAATTACTTCAGCTTCTGAATTTGGCTTTACTGTTATTTTTGCATTATAGTAAGTACCTTCAAAAACAGCAACCTGATCGTCTACAATTTGCTTTACTGTTTCGTCAACCGCAATATCAAGTGATCCTTTCAAAATGGTCTCTTTTTCAGTTTCACTTTTGCTTTTTTGGTTGCACATGGCAAACAAAAAGACAAAAACAACCAAACCCAAAGCCTTACTATATTTCAACATAATTATTCTTCTTTTGAATTAATTAATCTTAAAAATCTTATTCCCGAATATACAATTAGTAGTCCTCCAAAAGCATATCTGTATTTCCATTCCATGTTTAGCGGGAGTTTCTCCCAGAACATAATCATTAAACCGAGCACAAGATAAATTAAAAAAAACAGTATTCCTAAAACAAGAAGAAATCGCTCTTTGAGCGATTTCTTCTGAATATTATTAAGCATATCTTTTAACATTATTCTGCAGATTGAATAGTAATAGGAAGAGAGTATAATACCCTAACTTTTTTACCATTTTGCTCGCCGGGAGTCCATTTTGGACATTTTTTAAGAACACGAATTGCTTCTGCTCCTGTACCATAACCGATATCTCTTAAAACTTTAATATCTGTTAATGACCCGTCTTTTTCAACTACAAACGTAACGTAAACTTTACCTTTTAAACCTTCTTCTTCTGGAGTTTTGTAATTGTTTCCTACGAATTTGTAGAATTTATCAATACCTCCTGGGAAATCTGGTTTTACTTCGATACCAGCTGTATTATATACAGTATTATCTTCTTGTACCACCTCTGCTACTGGTCCTTTTCCAACTGGCTCATCAACAGTTAAAACTGCATCTGGATCTCCTTTGATAGTCTCAGCACCAACTTTTTTGTCTTTTAAATCAACAATTTTTGGTGGGTCTTCAGTTACTTCTTCCGCTTTTGCAACCACAGGTTTAACGAATTTAACCTGATCCACTTTAGGTGGCGGTGGTGGTGGCGGTGGCATATTAGGCTTAACTTCCTCTTTTTTAGGAGGTAGTTTTACTGCAGCCATCTTAACCTCTTTAACCTCTTCTTCTTCTGCTGAGTCTGGTAACAAACTCGCAATAAGAGGAGCGGCAATAGCAGCACTAAAGATAAGAGAACCAATAACAAGTGCTTTCACAGTTGTTTTTCCGTTTGATTTTCTCAGCTCGTATGCTCCATATATCTTATTACGTCCTTCGAATACGATATCAAGCCACTGATTTTTTATAATATCTAATTTCATACTTCTTGATTTTTAAGTCGATAAAATTTAAGATTGCTCTTATTTTTTATCTATCACTTTTGTTTCTTCTGGTGTAAACTCAGGAACAATCGCATACGTATCAACTCCAGTGATAGCCATTTCGTCCAAGATATCAACCAAATTACGGTAATTTGATTTTTTAGTTGGTTTAATGATCACAATGATTCCGTTTTTAGGTTTCCCTAAAGCTGCAGAATAAGCCAAAACATTTTTCTTTTGTTTTAGTAATTCTCTACGAATACCATCTTTACCATATGCAATATCTTTTGGTCCCACTTTTGGTGATGCCAATAATCCCATATAGTAAACCATTTTATTATCGCCACCTAACATTACTGTCATAGTACGATTCTCGTCTACTTTGGTATCCTCAGTTTTCTTATTTGGATCATCATCTTTATTTGGCAATGATAAATCCATCGATTGAGGTTTTGACAACGAAGTAGTTAACATAAAGAATGTAATCAATAAGAATGCCAAATCCACCATCGCCGTTAAATCGACTTTCGAATTCTGCTTTTTACTTCTTACTTTACCACCTTTACCACCACCGCCGTCGCCGGTATTTAATTCAGCCATCTTAGTGTATATTTTTTAATTAAAAGTCTCTTCCTCTCTTACCTGTAACTAAGTTAAAGGAATTGATTTTCTGATCTTGCAAAATATCCATAATTTTTCTAATTCTTGGATATTCTTCTTTAGCATCTCCTTTAATCGCAATCTGCAATTCTTTGTCATCCAAATCAATAGTAGCTCTTCTAGAAATTAGAAGCCATTCTTTTAATTGATTATCTAATGAGTCCAAAGGAATTCCAGGCTGGTTTGCTTTGGTTCTGTCCGCCGCTTTCATATCAATGATTTGCTTCAAACCTGTAATTGGCACACCAAAATCATCCATAAGAGCAAATTTGGTTTTATCTTCTTCTGAAAATTCAATACCATATTTTGCACCCATTCCTTCAAGAGTTCTTTTACGAACTTCTCTTCCTTTGATGTCAAAAAATACTTTCCCTTTTCCTACTGTAATAATAGCCAAATCAGTATCTGGCAGTTTACTTATCGCAACAGAAGCAGGCATATCTACAGGCAATGCCTCAGGCACTTTAGCAGTAGCGGTCAAAATAAAGAACGTTAGCAAAAGGAACGCTACATCACACATCGCAGTCATATCTGTCGATGTAGACTTTTTTTTCATTTTTATTTTAGCCATTATCTTTTATTTTATTTTTTTGATTATAAAATCAAAAATTAATTATTGTCTTAAACTTCCTCTGAATTTTCTGTAAGTATTAACGATTGTAGTACCAGCCTCATCGATAGAGTAAGTTAAATCGTCAATTTTAGCAGTAAAGAAGTTGTAAGAAACAATTGCTAAGATAGAAGTAGAGATACCTGTAGCAGTGTTGATAAGTGCCTCAGAGATACCTGTTGCAAGAGCAGCTTGGTCAGGAGTACCAGCAGAAGCTAACGCACCAAACGCTTTAATCATACCAGATACAGTTCCTAATAATCCTCCTAATGTACCTAAAGATACTAAAGTAGAGATAATAGTCATGTTTTTCTCTAACATTGGCATTTCTAATGAAGTTGCCTCTTCAATTTCTTTGTGGATTACTTCTGAAGCTTCTTCGCTGTTGAATCCTTCTTTTTTAACATCTTGGTATTTTACCAAAGCAGATTTAATTGCGTTTGCAACTGAACCTTGTTGTTTGTCACATGAAGCGATAGCAGCTTCGATGTTTCCTTCTTTAATACTACCTTGAACACTTTTCATGAATTTGTCAAGGTTAGTTTTTCCTGCAGCTTTACCGATAACAATAAATCTTTCAATAGAAAAAACAACAACCATTAAAAACATACCTAATAATACTGGTACGATGAAACCTCCTTTATATACTTGTCCTAATGTATTGATTGGATGTCCTGTTTCTGGATTACCTCCTTCGAAGTTCGCAGAATCCCCCATGATTACTTTCCAAATAAACACCCCTACTAAGATACACGCTACAATAATGATTCCTGTGATCATTCCTCCGCCATTTGAAGTGCTTTCTTTTTTAACTTTAACGTTTGCCATTTTTTTTAATTTTAATAGTTTTAAATAATTTTTATTTTTTAGTTATATTTAACTTGTAGAGGAGCAAATTTATACGTTTAGTTTAAATAAAAAAACTTTTTTTAATTTAATTGACCGAAATTTAACTTCAAATTAAAAAATATCTCATTAAATTGGTCACGTCATTTTTTAGATAAAACAAAAAAAAGGAGGATAATTAGAAAAATTACAACGTTTTAGTAAATATTCAAAGATTCCTTTGATATCTTCTTAAAAAGTTGCGAATTTTTTTTTTATTAAATTTTCAATCAAAAAAAGCTTTTTCTTACTAAAAAAAACCACATAAAAAGCACCCAAAAACAAAGCAATACTCATATAACAATCTAAATTACAAATAAAAACATGAATAAAAAAGAGAATTTTATTTCAGATATAACTACAGGGTATTCTTCGAAGGGAGACAGTATTATACTTGGAGGCGCAATGCTTGACGGTGAGCCAATTGCAGAAGCCCATGTAAAAATTCCGCTAAAAACTTTAAACCGACACGGATTAATTGCTGGTGCAACTGGAACAGGAAAAACTAAAACAATTCAGGTTTTTTCTGAGCAGCTTTCTAGTGCAGGAATTCCTGTATTAATGATGGATATTAAAGGGGATTTTAGCGGTATAGCCAAAGAAGGTAAAGAAGAAGGTTTTATTACAGAACGTCATGCTAAAATTAATATACCTTATAATGTATCTGCATTTCCTGTTGAGTTGATGTCTTTATCTAAACAAAATGGTGTTCGCCTTCGTGCTACAGTTTCTGAGTTTGGACCTGTTCTATTTTCACGAATTTTAGATCTGAATGATACTCAGGCTGGAGTTGTAGCGGTTATCTTCAAATATTGCGATGATAACAAAATGCCTCTACTTGATTTAAAAGACATTAAAAAAGTAATCAATTATATTACTGAAGAAGGTAAGGATGAAATTGCTGCTAGTTATGGTAAAATCTCAACTGCCACGACAGGAACCATTCTTAGAAAAATAATAGAATTGGAACAGCAAGGCGGCGACTTATTTTTTGGCGAACTGTCTTTTGAAACGGATGATTTAATGCGAATTGATGAAAACGGCAAAGGTTACGTTAATATCATCCGCTTAACGGATATTCAGGATAAACCAAAATTATTCTCGACTTTTATGTTGAGTCTTTTGGCTGAAATTTATCAGAAGATGCCAGAAAAAGGAGATGCAGATCAGCCTGAATTGGTGATCTTTATTGACGAGGCGCATTTAATTTTTAATGAAGCCAGCAAAGCACTTCTGGAGCAAATCGAAACTATTGTAAAGCTAATTCGTTCTAAAGGTGTTGGAATTTATTTTGTTACGCAAAACCCAATGGATGTACCAAGCGGTGTTTTAGCTCAGTTAGGACTAAAGATTCAGCATGCGTTAAGAGCTTTTACAGCAAATGATCGCCAGGCAATTAAAAAGACAGCCGACAACTATCCTACTTCTCCTTATTATAAGACTGATGAATTATTGACGAGTCTAGGAATTGGGGAAGCTTTGGTCACAGCGCTTAACGAAAAAGGCATTCCAACTCCGCTTGTGGCGACTATGATGCGTGCGCCAATGAGCCGAATGGATGTTTTATCTCAATCTGAAATTGATGAGATAAACGGCAAATCGAAACTAGTTAAAAAATATGCTGAAGAAATTGACCGCGAAAGTGCGTTTGAAATTTTAAACAAAAAACTGACGGAAGCCGCCGAGGTCGCAGCCCAGCAAGAAGAACAAGCTCCTGCCAAATCATCAAAAGCCGGTCCAAGCACTACAGAAGTTGTTACAAAATCTGTTTTGAAAGTCGTAACAAGCGCTACTTTTATAAGAGGTGTTTTTGGTGTCTTGACTAAAATCTTTAAGAAATAAAAAAACTAAACCATCTAAAATATAAAACCCGACAGATTCTTAAAAAATCTGTCGGGTTCATTATTATATGTAAAGTTTATATTTACTTATATAATTATAATAGGTATAAAAACTTAAGCCTGTTCTAATAATGCTAGAATTTTGTTTTCAACTTCTGAGCTGTCCCAGATCTTTTCTATATTTTCCATTCGAAGGATTTCTTCCATAATTCCGTTTTGATAATCCCCAATTGCCAAAGCTTCGGCATAAGGGCGATCACTAAAAGTAACGCGGCTGTAAAGCGGAATCCATTTGTCTGGGTGTTTATCTGAGAAAACTTTTTCTATTTTCTTTTGCAACAAGAATTTTTCATCAGCCGTTTTAGTACTCATTTCTAAGAAATTTCGATACGAAAGTTCTGCAATGGCATCTGCATTTGGTTTTCTTGAGATCTGATATTCTGAGAATATTTTTTTCCAATCGTCTTGGTACTTTTCAATCATTTCACTTAGAACCGTAATATCTTCAAAACCAGCATTCATTCCTTGCCCGTAAAAAGGAACAATGGCATGACAGGCATCTCCGATTAAGGCAATTTTATTTTCGTAAGTCCAAGGGAAACATTTCATGGTTACCAAAGTACTGGTTGGATTTTTAAAGAAATCATTTGCTAGTTCTGGAATTACTTCGATTGAGTCTGGGAAATTTTTCTCAAAGAAATCTTCAACCATTTTGCGGTCCGTTAATGATTCAAACGAATTTTCTCCTTCAAAAGGCATAAACAAGGTACATGTAAAACTTCCGTCAAGGTTAGGAAGTGCAATTAACATGTACTCTCCTCTTGGCCAAATGTGAAATGAGTTTTTATCTAGTTTATGAGTTCCGTCTGGATTTGCTGGAATGTTCAATTCTTTATACCCCATATTCAAAAATTCCTGCGAATAGTTGAACATGCTCTGACGCTGCATTCTGTGACGGATTCTAGAAAAAGCTCCATCGGCACCAAAAACCATATCGAACTTTCTTTCTTCCCACTCTCCTCTTTCACTTTCGCCGATATGAAGCGTAGCGTCGTTCAAGGTAACGTCCCAAACTTTTTGTTCAAAATGAAATTCGGCTCCAGCTTCTTCAGCAAGATCGATCATCTTTCTGTTTAGTTTTCCTCTTGAGATAGAATATATAGATTCGCCTTCTTGACCGTAATTCTGAAAATTTAATTTGTCTACCAAGTGAATGGCGCGTTTATCCATCGGAATTGCAATTTCTCGAACCGAATCTCCAACACCAACTGCATCCAAAGCCTTCCAGCCACGGTTGGACATTGCTAGATTAATAGAACGGCCAGAAAAATTTATTTTTCGGATATCTGGGCTACGATCATAAACATGAACGGTATGACCAGCTTTTTTAAGATAAATTGCCAGAAGTGACCCTACAAGTCCAGAACCAACTACAGCAATTTTTAATGATGTTTGCATCGAGGGAAAATCTAATATTGGGTCGTAAAAATAACTAATAATTGTACATGACCCTTAAAATAAATGAACAAATTGTTTGTAAATAGTGATTCACGTAAATTACCCTTTTTTAATATTTTAAAATATATAACAAAATGTTATTTTATTAAATTTATTTACAGAAATTAAACAATTAATTTTGTCTTAGATTTATTTCATTAGCTAAAACCTAAAATTTATGAACAGCGAAATTTTACAATCAGAGATTGTTCTAGAAAACGAAAAAGTTCTTTTAATCCCTTTTGAAAGCAAAAGAAATATAGAGCTCAAAGAAATCATTTTTGATGAGGAAATTTGGAAATATATGGGAATGTACGTTCGAAATGATCAAGACTTTGAAAACTATATTAAAAATACATTACAACAAAAAGCAGACGGAATTTGTTATCCTTTCCTTATTATAGATAAAGCTACAAACAAAGTTGCAGGAAGCACTCGTTACGGTTACTTAAACCATTCAAGCCAAAAATGTGAAATTGGCTGGACTTGGTACGGAAAAAAGTTTCAGGGAACTGGTTTAAATAAAGCATGCAAATATGAATTATTGAATTTTGGTTTTGAGAAAATTCAGTTTAGAAGAATACAATTCAGTGCTGATCTTGAAAACACAAGATCACAAAAAGCTATTGAAAAATTGGGTGCTGTAAAAGAAGGCGTTTTTAGAAACAATTATGTCGATTCTGAAGGAAAAAGTAAAGATGATGTTTACTTCAGTATTATATCAGAAGAATGGCAGAATACTAAACGAAATAATTTTAGGGAGTTTGTTTAAACAATACCCCAGAAAAACTTTATTTTAGTCTTCGATTTTAAATGATGAAATCGAAGATTAAAATGCAGTTATACTCCGAACATTATGTAAACCCTAAAACTGAACGATTCGTCAACAAAATCTGGTGCTTGGACAATAGCATAGGCGAAAGTTCAATAGAAAACAAACTGGTTTTACCAAATGGCTGTTTCAATCTTGCTTTTGTAACTGGAAATTCTATTGAAGTTCATACCAGTAAAGCCAAATATGAGATGAACGCAGGTGTTTACTTCTGTTCGCAAATGACTAATAAAGTTTTAGTCAACATCCATCCGAAAACTACAGTTACAATTGTTCAGCTTCACACTTGGACACTTTCAATGTTTCCAAAATACGATTTAAGCGATTTTACAGATTCTATTCTCAAAATTAATCCTGATGAACTGCCTTTTAAAATTCAGATTGATTCTGATATTGAAACTATATTAAGTATAATAAATACTTATTTTGAAGCATTGTCTGACTCGAATTTGGAGAAAAATGCAATTGAAAAAGTCTGCGAAATCATTAAAAGCAAAGAAGAAGTATCTGTTTCAGAAATTAGTGAAGCTTTAAAATCTTCGCAACGTTCACTTCAAATTAAGTTTAAAACTGCAACTGGCTTAACAATTAAAAAATACATTCAGATTTTGAAGTTCAGAAAAACGGTCGATCAAATGGTGAATTCTGATTTAGAAAAGCTAAAACTGACCGATGTTGCGCTTTATAATAAATATTTTGACCAATCACATTTTATTAAAAAATTTAAAGATGTGACTAAAACCACGCCGAAAACATTCGATCCCAATTCTTATTTTCTTTCTCATAAAAGATAAGTTTTCGCATTTGTACAATTTTGTGAGTTTTGATTGATTTACTTTTGCAGAATCATCAATCAAAATCAATTACAAATGAAAATCAATCAATTCTTTTTTCAGTTAAAATTTCTTTTAATTGGAATTTTATTCTTTCAAATCCAGCTTGGATTTTCTCAAGAAGCTAAAAATTCAGATCTATATAAAACCATTATGTCAAAAGACAGTCTTCTTTTTGACATTGGTTTTAATACCTGCGATGTAAAACAATTTGAAAATCTTTACACGGAAGATTTTGAATTTTATCACGACAAAGACAGTATTTCTGATAAGGCGAAGTTTTTAAAAACGTTTCAAAACGGAATCTGTTCTCCAACAAGAAAATATAATTACCGAAGAGAATTAATAGACGGAAGCACAGAAATTTATCCTTTATATAAAAATGGTGTTTTATATGGTGCTATTCAAATGGGAACACATCGTTTTTATGAAAGCTCTGCTTCAAATGCAGAACAGGCAGGAAGTTTTGCCAAATTTACCCATTTATGGCTTTTAAAAAATAAAGAATGGAAACTAGCTAGATCGCTTAGTTATAATCATCAAATGACAAGTTCTAGTGCTGGAATATCAAATCTTTTTGACCATGATTTGGAAACCGAAAAATGGCTGAAAGAGAATAATGTTCCCGCTTTAGGAATTGGAATTATTACTGACGGAAAACTAAAACAGGTAAAAGTTTTTGGCGAACTTAAAAAAGGTGTTTCCGCACCTTATAATACTATCTGGAACGTAGCTTCGTTAACAAAACCCATAACTGCCATAACCGTTTTAAAATTAGTAAGCGCAGGAAAATGGGACTTAGACGAACCGCTTTATAGATATTGGATTGATCCTGATATTGCAAAAGATCCTTATTTAAAGTTACTGACCACGAGAATTGTTCTAAGCCATCAAACAGGTTTTCCGAATTGGCGATCTTTTAATGAGTTTAATAAATTAGATTTCAAATTTAAACCTGGAACACAATACCAGTATTCTGGAGAAGGTTTTGAATATCTGCGAAAAGCACTAGAGAAAAAATTCCACAAAACATTGGATCAATTGGCTTCAGAATTAGTTTTTGAACCATTAAAAATGACCGATTCTCAATTAATCTGGAATGATAAAATAGATCTTTCGAGATACGCGGTCAATTACGACAAAAACGGAAATGCTTACGAACCAACTAAAAATAAATCTGCAAATGCTGCCGACGATTTATTAACTACTATTGAAGATTACGGCAGATTTTTATCTAGCATAATGAACAATGAAGGATTAGGCAAAAAAGTTTTTGACGACATGAAATCGCATCAGATCTCGACTAAAAAAAATAAATATTTTGGCTTAGGCTTCGAAATTTACGATTTAGGAAATGAAAATTATGCTTTGTCTCATAGCGGTGCAGACAAAGGAGTTCAGACTATTTTTGTTTTGCTTCCCAAAACAAAACAAGGTTTAGTCATTTTTACCAATGTTGATGACGGCTATAAAGTTTATGAAAATATTGTGGTGCATTACTTGGGAGAAAATGGGCAGAAAATTGTTGATATTGAAACCAAATAATTTCCACTTCAATCAGATATTAACTTTAATCTGAAGACATGCTAAAATTATTTATCCTTCTATTAGTATATATAAGTAAAATTTTAACTGCTTAATTGCATTAAAAATATTTGTTAGTTATGAGCATAGGCCAACTTTTAAAGTAACTGGTCTGTGCTCTTACTTTTTTATATTCTGAAAAAAATAAAAAAAATGGATTAATCGTGAAACCAAATCGCAAATCAATCGTCTAAGACTTTAGAGCATCTTTTTTATTTCATTTAAGAAGTTTCAATCATCAATCAAAAACGAATCATTCATTAATCTTAAACCATAATCAATCTATTATGAAAAAATCAATCAAACTTATTGCACTTTTTGTTGCTTTTCAATTTTCATCCTTTAGCACTTTTGCTCAAGATAAAGCACAACAAATTGAGCAGCTTTTAAACAAATACAACGAATACGGACAATTTAACGGTTCGGCTTTGGTGGCAGAAAACGGAAAAGTAATTTTCAAAAAAGGTTTCGGTTCTGCCAACATGGAATGGAATATCCCGAACCAGCCTGACACTAAATTTAGATTAGGTTCTATTAGCAAACAATTCACCGCACTTTTAATTGTAAAACTGGCTGAGGAGGGAAAAATAAAACTGGATGTACCTATTACTACTTATCTTCCAGATTATCCAAAAGAAAATGGCGATAAAATCACAATCCATCATTTATTGACGCATACATCTGGGATTCCAAATTATACCAGCGCTCCAAACTTCCTTAAGGATAAAGCAAAAAATCCTTATACGCCCGAAGCTTTTGTAAAAACTTTTTCTAGTCTGCCACTTGAGTTCGCTCCAGGTGAAAAGTTCAATTATAGCAACTCAGGTTATTTCTTATTAGGTTACATTATCGAAAAAATTACGGGTAAAACGTATGAGCAGAATTTACAAGAAACTATTTTCATGCCTTTAAAAATGGTTAATACTGGTTACGATCATAGTGAAGTTATTATAAAAAACAGAGCTGCTGGTTACGAAAAAGAAGGTAAAAAATTTGTAAATGCCTCTTACATTGACATGAGCATTCCGTATGCTGCAGGATCTTTATATTCTACTGTAGAAGATTTGTATTTATGGGATCAGGCGCTTTATACTAATAAATTACTTTATGAAAAATCAATGGAATCTCTATTCAAACCTTACATTAAAGCATGGAATGGTTTTTACGGATACGGATGGTCAACTTATGAAGTGCCAAACGGAGACAGCAAGCTAACTGTTGTTGAGCACGGAGGTGGAATCAACGGATTTAATACCATTATTTCGCGTATTCCTAAAGATAAAAACCTTGTTGTTTTGTTGAATAATACTGGCGGAACTGTTTTAGGCGAAATGAATACTGCAATTCGCAATATTTTATACAATCAGCCATTTAATCAGCCAAAAAAATCTCTGGCTCTTGATCTATTAGACGTTTATACTGAAAAAGGTGCAACAGCAGGAACAGAAACTTACAAAAAGCTAAAAACCGATCCAACTTATGCTATTAAAGAGGGCGATATGAACCGAGTTGGATATCAATTATTGCAAACTGGAAAAAAGAAAGAAGCCATTGAAGTTTTTAAAATCAATGTTGATACTTTTCCAAAATCTGGAAATGCTTATGATAGTTTAGGCGAAGCTTATTTGGCTGATGGAGATAAAAAACTGGCAATGGTTAACTACAAGAAATCTGTTGAACTAGATCC
This sequence comes from Flavobacterium sharifuzzamanii, assembly GCF_003254585.1. Taxonomy (GTDB): domain Bacteria; phylum Bacteroidota; class Bacteroidia; order Flavobacteriales; family Flavobacteriaceae; genus Flavobacterium; species Flavobacterium sharifuzzamanii. The sequence continues at coordinate 18,157 of NZ_QJGZ01000039.1, forward strand.
TACAAATGAAGGTGGAAAAAAGGTTTTGGAAGAACTTTCTAAAAAATAAAGGCATACTATTGTAGATCAAATTCTTAAAATGGCTCCGAAAAAGTAGATTTAAAATCTATTTTTTCGGAGCTTTTTTTGTTACAACTTGGGACATTCAAACCTGATGATTTATTTTTCTAAAGTACTATTTTAGCTCACCCAAAATAATTGAATAACCTATGAAAAATCTAAAAAATCACGGTTTCTTAGCTGTATTATTATGCCTTTTTATTTCTTCTAAATCTTTATCTCAAAACAATCAGCCGCTGATGCCAAGTCAGCAAAACAAAATTATAATTGATAAAATTGTTGAAGCAACTCGCTATAAAAACTATGTTATTGATTTTTGCCTTTCAAAAATAAGTGAAGCAACAGCAAAAGAAGGCTGGAACGAACAAAAAGCAATGGAAATTACCCAAAGCATCAATTACAAAAATTTCAGAGATGCGATTTACAACAGTCTTGTTGTTTTTGATGAAGTTGAACTGGAAACTTTATTGAAAGCCTATGAAAAAGACTCAGCTTATCAAACACAAAATGTAATGACCAATAATAAAGTGCTTATTAATAATCTGAACATTTTTGCTGATGATATTGTGAAGGGGAAATATATTTCTAAATAAGGTGCTAAGTTTTTTTTAGCCTTTGTCAAAGTTTAAAACTTTGACAAAGGCTAAAACTTGAAACATTAAACTTGAAACAAAATTTTATTCTTTCGGTTTCAAAACCAATTTTGTAGATGTTTTTATAATCTCCTCTTTATTCAATTTCATTTTTCTGAACTTTCCTGCGTTGTACATTTCGGCTTGATCGCTATAATGTTTACTGAAAGGATTTCCAGATTGTCCTGTTGGCAAAATACTCCAGCTATTTTCTACATCGGCAAAATCGACAATTCTTCTTGTTGAAGGTCCGCCTCTGGTATAATACTTTCCTTCATCATTAAATCCGAAGAATAAATTATTAATTACTTCATTTGAACCTGGAGAATTAAATGGTCCAACATTAAATAATCCGCGAAGCGCTTTAACTTTTCCTAATGGATGTTCGTGTTCTACAGTATGCACTTTCCCCCAATTCCATTCTGAAATATTTTCTCCTAACTGATTTTGCAAAGCAATAACAGCGTCATGAAAAGATTTTGAAACAACTTCTTTTCTTGTTTCTTTTACATTTTTGGTTTTGATATTATCCCACCAAACCGAATTTTCATTTTTAATTTGATTCGCGATAACTTGCTTCCCTAAAGAAATTCCTAAAAATAAATTGAAATTGTCTTTGCCCATCTCGTCCTCAAATGTATTTTTCAAATACAAATAAATCCATTTATTATACATCGTTGGCGCAATGTCGTCAATATTTGTTGTTCCTTTCCAAGACTTTAAAACTCCCAAAATCTCTTTTTCATTATAGGAAAGCGGTTTATTATCTAAAGCTGCAATTAAGTTTTTAGTCGTTTCGACAGCAACATCAGAAGTATTATCGTAAATCATTTTACTGATGGCTACTTTGTCCCAATCTGATTTTGCATCTAGAATTCCAGAAATTCTTTTGGCGCGATCTTCTGGCAAATAATATCCTGGATATAAATAGCCATTGTCTATAGCTTCCGGCTGATTATTCGCAGAATATACATATCCCCATTCTGGATTTTCAGCTGATGGATTTTTTTCAAAATCTAAAAACTTCGTAATATCATCTTTTCCGCTTGAACCGTCCAAAATCAAATGTGTATTAACACCTTCATTATGTCGGTACAATTTCCCGCTTGCCCACCAAGCTACATTCCCTTTGGCATCGCCATACATTACATTCAATCCAGGCGCGGCGATTAAACTAACAGATTTTTTAAAGTCAGTTGTATTTTCAGCATGCGAAAGACCATAAGCCGCGTCTAAAATCAAGATTGGTTCTCTTGTATACGTCCAAGACATTGCGATTGGGTTTTTCTTTTCTAAACGATCTATAAAATCATTCATAACTGGGCCATGACGCGTAATCTTTATTGTCAAGACAACATCTGAAGAATCTTTTACTTTAATTGTTTTTTTTCTGATTTCGTATTTGCTGAAACCTGTCGGTGTCTGATATTGAGAAGCATCGTCTATTTTGTTTTTTTCTTGATAAAAATCGATATCATCATTTTCAAACATGGTCAAACCATAAGCATAATCCCTATTGTGCGCCAAAAGCGGAAATGGAGTTCCTGCCAAATAACAGCCATATAATTCATGTTTTGGAGTAACAATATGCGCTTCGTACCAAGTTGCAGGTTGCGAAAATCCAATATGCGGATCATTTGCAAAAATAACTTTTCCCGTTTTCGATTTATGAGGCCCAACAACCCAACTGTTGCTTCCAACAAATGGAGGAATCGGAGACTGATCCAGCATTCCGGTTATAGATTTTGAGATCTCCGTGTATTCTTCAGTTTTCTCTTTTGAGATTTTAATTCTAGTATTGTTGAATTCTCCTTCAATACCTAAATCTTTCAAATAAGCAACACCATATTTGTTTTTTATGTCTGTCAACAGCGGATCTGTTTTCTGCGCCATAGCGAAACTAAAAGACATGTATCCGAAAATATTATAAACGTCTTTTATGGTAAATTTTTGCTTTTTTACACCAACCAAAGTAAATTCTATTGGCGTAACACCTTCATCCAAGTATTGATTAATTCCATCCAGATAGGCTTGAGTCAGTTTATAGCTTTCGCTGTTTTTATCCAATTTTACAATGGCTTTCGCCGAAGCTTCTTCAATTCCTATTCCAGCAAAAAACTTGTCGTTTTTAAGCGCAACACCACCAAAAATTTCAGAAAGGCGTCCCGGCGCAATTCGGCGTAACAATTCCATTTGCCACAATCTTTCCTGCGCATGCACATAACCAAGTGCTCGCATAGCATCTTTTTCAGAATCTGCATAAATATGAGGTACGCCAAAATCATCAAAATAGACTGTGGTTTCTTTTTCCAGATTATTCAATTGTACAGAACCTTCATATTTCGGTTTTAAATGAAAAATATAAGCGCACAAACCAATCGCAAGAATCACAATAAGAACCAATAATGTCAACAGGATTTTTTTAATTATTCTCATATTCTAAAAAAAATGAAATTTGTAATGATATAACTTTTCCGCAAAATTTTATAAGAGACAACCGTCTTTAAAACTCTAAATTTATGTATTTAAAATTAATACTATAAATGTCCATCTATAAAAAAATAGCTATTGTAGTAATTTCTCTGCTTGCCATTGTAATTCTTGCCAATATCGGGTTGAATTACTGGATCAAAAAACAGCTTCCGATCATTATTCACGAAAAAAATAAAACAGCTTATAATATCAATTACGAAAAAATTGAAGTCTCTCTTTTTTCCAGGAATATCAATGCGCAGACTTTGCTTGTAAGTCCTAAAAATGCGCCAAAAGACAGCAAAAATGGGCTTTTTTCAAAAATCGAATCCATCACCATAAAACATTTCAATATTTGGGATCTGGCTTTTCGTGATATCATTCAAGCAGAAAGTATTATAATTAATAAACCGCGAATCATTTTATACAAAAAAGGTGAAAAATTAATCAATAACAGCAAAAGTATTGAGAAAGAAATTGTTGATCCTTTTAGAAAAATTATTGCAGTTTCTAATATCTACCTCAACGAAGGATCTATTGATGTTGTCTCTTTAGATACAGAAAAACCTATTTTCAGCATAAAAAAAATCCTTTTAAAACTAGAAGGCATTTTAATTACTGATGCTACTTTAAAAGAAAAAATTCCAATTCGATACAAAAAATATGCTCTTGTTTGCGACAGCTTGTTTTATAGACCAAATGGTTTCTATTATATCAATATCGGAAAAATAAGCACTGAAAAGAATTTTTTAAAAATTAATAATTTCTCAAATCTTCCTCAATTTGAACGACGAGAATTTGTACAACGTCTTGAAAAAGAAAAAGACATTTACAATCTAAAGTTTGATTCGGCACAAGTTGCAAAAATGGATTGGGGTTTCAAAAATGACCATTTTTATTTCAAAGCAAATTCGCTTGTAATTCATCATTTTGATGCCAATATCTACCGCGGAAAAATGCTAAAAGACGATCCAAGCAAAAAATATCTTTACAATCATTTATTGCGAAATCTAAAATTTCCGCTTCAAATTGACACATTGCAAGTTTTAAAATCGAAATTGGTTTATGAGGAAGAACTAGATTTTGCTAAAGGCCCAGGAGTTTTAACTTTCGATAAATTCAATCTGCAAGCGACCAATTTAAAAAGCGGTTTTGGCTTAACAAAAACAGATGATGTAAAAATAAAAGTCAAATGTATTTTTATGAAAAATTCCCCTCTTGATGTCGATTGGAGTTTTAATGTTCTAGATAAAAGTGACGGATTTCATATTCAAGGCGTGATTTCGAATTTTAACGTTCAAGGAATGACAAGATTCACAAAGCCATATATAAACACGACTTTTACTGGAACTTTCAATAAATACCGTTTTAATTTCTACGGCAACGATAATGGCTCAAAAGGAAATGCTTCTCTGGATTATGATGACCTAAAAGTCAAATTATATAAAAAGAATAAACCAGAAAAAGAGGCAAAACTCAAAACTGCTGTTGCCAATTTATTAGTCAAAAACGATTCGAAAGACGGAGCCAAAACAGCCGAAGTTGAAGTAGAACGGCTTCAAGATAGATCGTTCTACAATCTTTTGTGGAGAAGCATTGCAGAGTCTTTGAAGAAGATTTTGATTTAATTTTTTTTCGCCACAAATTACACGGATTTGCACAAATTGCTTTTTAAAATCTTTCTAGCCAAAATTCAATTTCGAAGGATTTAAATTGTCAACATAGCCTGCGGTTTCAACCGCAGGAACGTAATGGATTTTCATTATGCATTTCCAAAAAAACGTTCCCCGTGGTTGAAACCACGGGCTATTTTTATTTATGATTCGTAATTTGTCGCCAATAATTACACGAGTTTTTATTTGGCGCATTTAAAAAATCAATTCGTGTTAATTCGTGTAATTCGCGGCAACCAATCTGCAAACCTGACATTTATCAGGTTTTAGGAGAAAATATTTTTTTTCATTTGTCTCTATTTTAATCCGAATACAAATGACAAAAAATAATCTGCATACTTTTCATATTCCGGTAATGGGACTTGCTTATACCATAGACAGTCCGATTCGAGTAGCGCAGTACGGAATTTCATCGGTTGTTGCTTTAGCAGACGATGATCTGATTGAAAAGATGCGTAATTTTTACAGCACAAAATTCAACATTCCTTACAAAGAAATTACTCAAAAATTTCACGACTACCGCGCTGAAAGAATTACCTCTTATTTAAATTTAGTTGATAAAATCGTAAAAGAAAAATTCGAAAAATTCAAAACAGAATTGGCAGAAAGCAAAACTGCTTTAGAAAATTTCATGGAAATGCTGCCGAATACTTCTGATATTAAAAAGGGATTTCAGAATCTATTGGATGACGGAATTGCTTTTAAAGAAAACATTCAAAGTTATATCGAAACCCACCTTTTTCCAGGAGAAATTGATGTCAACATCATGACGAAATTAGACAAAGATAATTTCATCAAAAACGAACAGCTTCCAATTGAGTTTAATGATGCTCATGCTGCTTTAAGAGGTTTTGCTAATAGCAATCTGGAATCTTCTGTTGTACTTTCTGCTGGAATGAATCCGAGATTGTTTGGTTACTTTGAAAACTTCAAAGATTTTTTCCCGAATGAAAATAACGAACTGAAAAAGAAAATCATCCTAAAAGTAAGTGATTTTAGATCAGCAATGATTCAAGGAAATTTCTTGGCGAAAAAAGGACTTTGGGTTTCAGAATATCGAATCGAATCGGGATTGAACTGCGGCGGACATGCTTTTGCAACTGACGGACTTCTTTTGGGTACTATTTTAGAAGAATTCAAGCAGAAAAAAGATCAATTGATACAATCTGCCCACGAATTAATGATTAAAGCTTTACAAGCCAAAAATCAGCCTGTTCCTGAAAATCCTTTAGAATTAAAAATTACGGTTCAAGGCGGTGTTGGAACTGCAGCTGAACATGAATTTTTACTAGACGAATACAATGTTGATTCTGTAGGTTGGGGCTCACCTTTTTTATTAGTTCCAGAAGCAACATCTGTAGATAAAGAAACTCGGAATTTATTGATGAATGCCAAAGAAGATGATTTTTACTTAAGTAATATTTCGCCTTTGGGAGTTCCTTTTAATACTTTGAAAGGAACAACTAATGAATTTTTAAAACAAAAGCGAATCCATGAAAACAAAGCCGGAAGTTCTTGTCCGAAGAAATTTTTAGCATTAAGCAAAGAATACGACCCACACGGAATTTGCACGGCTTCAAAAAAATATCAGGATATAAAACTCGAAGAATTAGAAGCAAAAAAAGATTCATTATCTATTAATGAGTTTGAGAAAAGCAAAATCAAAATCACCGAAAAATCGTGTTTATGCGTTGGTTTAGCCAATGCTTCTTATCTAGAAAATGATATAAAAGTTAAAGGCCAAGCTCAAGGTGTAGTAATTTGCCCTGGACCAAACTTAGCTTATTTTGATCAGGAAGTTTCCTTAAAAGATATGATTCAGCATATTTATCAAGGAAAATCAATTATTAGAACTGAACGTCCAAACTTGTTTATAAAAGAACTTAAAATGTATGTTGAATATTTTAGAAATGAAATCCAATCTGTTTCTGGAGAACTAACAGCAGCTCAGCTTAAAAAATGGAATACTTTTAAATCTAATCTGTTGGATGGAATTGAGTATTATAAAAATTTATTTGAATCGACGTCAGTCTTTAAGGGTCATCTTGATCAACTCGATTCTTGTAAATCAGAATTAGTTGGTATAAAAATTCCCGTTTCAGAGTTGGTTTAAAATTGAAAACCCCAAATTATCATCTAATTTGGGGTTTGTTTTATCTATAGAATTTAAACTATTCTTTCTTCTTGTTTTTGCTATCAATAACAGCTCCTGTTCCAGTTCCGACTGCAGCTCCGGCTAAACCACCAATAATGGCACCTTCACCTTTTTTCTTACTGACAATTGCGCCAGTTGCCGCTCCCACTCCAGCACCAATTACAGCCCCTTTAGCGGTTGCGCTCCAACCTTTCTTTTTAGCTGGTGCAGCTGCTGTTGCATCTTGTTGATGTACTACAACGACTTTCTCTTTTTGAGCTTCGATCTTCTCTTCATTCATTTTAGCCATTTCAGTTTTCATCGAATCGATAACACGCTGTTTGTTAATCTCAACTTTCATTGAATCAATGCTGGCTTGTTTGGCTTTATTTATATCTTCTTTGCTTTGTTGCTGGCAAGAAGTTAAAAATATCACGGTCAATAAAATATATAAGCCTTTCATGATTATAAGTTTTTAAATAATTATACATCACAAAGTTCTTAATATCTGCCATAATAGTTATTACAGAATTTTTCAGAAAGTTTATAAGATTTGAAGATTTCATCGTATTTCTCGCTAAATTATTTTTTTAAGCTGTATGATTTAATCTCGCAATCCCGATAGCTATCGGGAGAAGTTTTTAATCTTTTAAATTTAATAGCGTCCAGCTGTAGCTGGATGAAAAAGCGATCAAAAGAAAAAGGCTTTAACCAAACTGAACTCGTTTGGCTAAAGCCCTCTTAACTTAATCTTTAATACCTCCAGCTAAAGCTGGAGGCTATTGAGAAAAAAATCTTTTTAATCCTTTTAATCTGTGGCTTCAAAAAACTTTGCGTCTTCGCTCCCGATCGCTATCGGGATTGCAAGATTACTTTTTTATTTCCCTAAAATTCCTTTTTTCAGGATTTGTCCAAAATCATACATGTCTTCATAAGAACAATATAAAGGAACAGGTGCCAGACGAATTACGTTTGGTTCACGCCAATCTGTAATTACTCCGTTTTTCATTAAATAATCAAACAATGCTCTTCCTTCTCCGTGAAGAAAAACAGATAATTGTGAAGCTCTTTCTTCTGGATTTGTTGGTGTAATGATCTCAAAAGTACTTTCTACTTCTTTATCAATTTCGTGAAGAATAAATTCCAGATATGAAGTAATATGATCACGTTTTGCAATCAAAGCATCCATTCCAACCTCAGCAAACATTTCTACAGAAGCCAAATATGGCGCTAAAGATAGAACTGGTAAGTTACTAATTTGCCATCCATCTGCTCCGTGAACAGGATCAAAATTTGGTTCCATTTTAAAACGACGCTCTTTGTTGTGTCCCCACCATCCTGCAAATCTTGGCAGATTTGAATTATGATGTTTTTCGTGAACAAAACATCCAGAAGCATTTCCTGGCCCTGAGTTCATGTATTTATAACTACACCAAGCAGCAAAATCAACATTCCAATCGTGAAGTTCTAATTTTATATTTCCAGCAGCATGTGCTAAATCCCATCCTACTTTTGCTCCAACCTTTTGCCCAGCGGCAGTTATGGTTTTAATATCAAAAACTTGTCCGGTATAATAATTTACTCCACCAATTAAAACTAAAGCCAATTCATCACCAACTTCTTCAATTTTTGCTAAAACATCTTCTAGACGAATATTATGTTCTCCTTCTCTACGTTTAATTTCTACAATCGCATCTTCAGATTTGTATCCGTGAAAGTTAACTTGGCTCTGAAACATATATTGATCTGATGGAAAAGCTTTTTCTTCGCAGATAATTTTATAACGTTTGCCTTTTGGCTGATAAAAAGAAACCATTAATAAATGAAGATTTACTGTCAAAGTATTCATCACCGTAACTTCAGACGGAAGTGCTCCAACAATCTTACTCAACGGTTCAGCAAATCTTTCCTGATAATCCCACCAAGGTTTTTCAGCATAAAAATGGCCTTCGACAGCAAGTTCTGCCCAATCATTCATTACTTCGTCAATATATGCTTTAGTACGTTTTGGCTGTAATCCTAAAGAATTTCCTGTGAAATAAATTACTCGTTTATCATTTACTTTAGGAAAAATAAATTCTTGTTGATAGTGATTTAATGCGTCTTTCGAATCTAGCTCTCGTGCAAATTCGCGTGTATTTTGAAAAGTCATTGTGTTTTTGTTTTGGATGCTAAAATAACAAAAATTGTTTGTTTTGTTTCAGATTGATATGCTTTGTGTATTTTTTAACGCAAAGTTCGCAAAGTCTTTTTTTATCAAGGCTAACGTTTACAAACGCTAAGTTCGCAAAGCTTTGCGTTCTTTTTGTTTCTGGCAAACACATACTGAGCAAAAAACCTTTGCGCTCTTTCCGTTTAAATTTCTCAACAAATGTCCAACTTGAAACCTGAAACTTGAAACAAATAAAAAACCCGACAGGTTATAAAAACTTGTCGGGTCTTTTTATATGACAAATGCTAATTACAAGATTAACATCGCGTCTCCGTAAGAATAGAATTTGTATCCTTCTTTGATTGCTTCTTCGTATGCTTTTTTCATTAAATCGTGACCACAGAAAGCAGAAATCATCATTAATAATGTTGATTTTGGTGTGTGGAAGTTTGTAATCATACAGTTTGCAATACTGAAATCGTGAGGAGGGAAAATGAATTTATTCGTCCAACCTTCGTATGGATTCAAAGTATTAGCAGAAGAAACAGAACTTTCAATTGCACGCATAGAAGTTGTTCCTACAGCACAAATACGTTTTTTCTTTGCTTTTCCTTCGTTTACAATATCACAAGCTTCTTGAGTAATGATTAATTCCTCAGAATCCATTTTGTGTTTAGATAAATCTTCAACCTCAACTGGGTTAAAAGTTCCTAAACCTACGTGTAAAGTTACTTCAGCAAAATTCACTCCTTTGATTTCTAATTTTTTCAAAAGGTGTTTTGAGAAGTGTAAACCAGCAGTTGGTGCCGCTACAGCTCCTTCTTCTTTTGCGTAGATAGTTTGGTATCTTTCAGCATCTTCAGCAGTTACTTCTCTGTTGATGTATTTAGGAATTGGAGTTTCTCCAAGTTCTGTCAATTTGTTTCTGAATTCTTCATAAGATCCATCGTATAAGAAACGTAATGTTCTACCACGAGAAGTTGTATTGTCAATTACCTCAGCAACTAACGAATCGTCATCACCAAAATAAAGTTTGTTACCAATACGGATTTTTCTAGCTGGATCTACTAAAACATCCCAAAGGCGTTGCTCTGAATTTAATTCTCTTAGTAAGAAAACCTCAATTCTAGCTCCAGTTTTTTCTTTGTTTCCGTACAAACGTGCAGGGAAAACTTTTGTATTATTAAGAATTAAAACGTCTCCGTCATCAAAATAGTTGATCACGTCTTTAAACATTTTATGTTCGATTGTGTTTTTTTTACGGTCAATTACCATTAAACGAGACTCATCTCTGTTTTCTGCTGGAAATTCAGCCAAAAGTTCTTTCGGTAAATTGAAATTGAAGTGTGATAATTTCATATTTGAGTTGTTGATTTTAGAGTGTAGCTTTTAGATTTGTTTATCCAAAAATTTAAATCGGTTGCAAATATACGATTGTGAGATAGGCGTTGTCAAGTGTTTTGATGTTTATTTTCAAAAGTCCTTGATTTACTGCACTTTCAGATTGACTTAAAAAGCTATTCTTTAAGTCAATTTTAACTTTTTCGAACTATATAAGAAATATAAGTTCATTTAAAGCAAACCTATAATTTGGCTAAATCCGAAAAAAACATCTTTGAAAACCTCAGTTAAAGCTGAAGGCAATTCATTTACGAAAAAAAATATCTAAAATTCAACCATAAAAAAACCTCTGGTTGAAACCAGAGGCTATGTTTTATTATGCTTGAATTTAAATGAACTTATATTTCTTATATGGTTCAAAAACTACAATTCTGAGATTTGAAAGTTCAAGGCTTTTAAATCGTTCCAGAAATCTGGGTAAGATTTGGAAACTACTTCAGCATCATCAATAATAATTGGAACTTTAATTGCTAAAGGTGCAAAAGCCATTGCCATACGGTGATCGTTGTATGTCGCGATATGAATATCATGCTTAATATCTCCCGAACGCTCTAAAGTCAAACTGTCATTAGTTACAGAAATATTTGCTCCTAATTTTGTAAGCTCAATTCTTAAAGCTTCTAGTCGGTCAGTTTCTTTAATTTTTAAAGTATGAAGTCCTGTTAGGTGACACCCAATTCCTAAACCTAAACAAGTTACTACAATTGTTTGAGCGATATCTGGTGTATTATTTAATTCAAAATTTACATCTTGATAATTAAATCCTGCTACTTTTTCCAAAGTCATTTTGTTGTTTTGGAAAGTCGTTTTTACACCCATTTTTTCGTAAAGAGAAACTAATTCAGAATCTCCTTGAAGACTGTTTTCTTTGTAACTGCTCAAAGTAATTTTTGCTATATCGGCCAAAGCAACTAAGCTAAAGAAATATGAAGCAGAGCTCCAGTCAGACTCAACAACCATTTCTTTAGTTTCAACTGATTCTTTAGGAAATACTTTAATTACATTTCCTTCAAAACTTGTTTTAATATCTAAATCATTTAGCAGAGCCAAAGTCATTTTGATATAAGGAATTGAAGTAATTTCTCCTTCCAAAGTCAATTCTAAACCATTATCTAATTTTGAAGCCACTAATAAAAGCGCCGAAATATATTGGCTGCTGACATTCGCTGCCAAGTTTACTTTTGAAGCGGTAACTTTTTTTCCTTTAATTCGAATTGGCGGATAACCTTCTTCTTTTTCATAAGAAATCTCAATTCCCAATTGTCTCAAAGTATCAACCAAAATTTTTATCGGACGTTCCTGCATTCTGCTAGAACCTGTCAAAACGACTTCTCTACCTTCGTTAACCGAAAAATAAGCCGTAAGAAAACGCATTGCTGTTCCTGCGTGGTGAATATCTACAATTTCGTCATTTCCCGCCAAGGCTTTCTGCATTACTTCGCTGTCGTCTGAATTTGAAGTATTGGCTAAAGTAATATTTGGAAATAATGCTTTTAATAACAATAAGCGGTTCGTTTCACTTTTAGAACCTGTAATATTTAGTTGCGAATCATCAATTGTGAATGGTGAATTCGTCGTTAATTTTAAATTCATGATATTAGTTATGAGTTGCGAATTATGAGTAACATAATCCAAGCGTGCAATTTACCACTCCTCGCCCGTAAATCAAAATTCACGCTGAAATTTCACAATTATTTCAATTTATCATTGTTTTTGTGACGATCTTTATCTCTAACTGATTTTAGATCCATTTTTTTGTCAAAAGCAGCCTGTAAATCAATTCCTGTTTGATTGGCTAAACAAAGCACTACGAAAACAACATCTGCCAATTCTTCTCCTAAATCTTTGTTCTTATCACTTTCCTTTTCAGATTGTTCTCCGTAACGGCGCGCAATAATTCTGGCAACCTCACCAACTTCTTCTGTAAGCTGTGCCATATTTGTCAATTCGTTGAAGTAACGAACTCCGTGTTCTTTTATCCAGGTATCAACATCTAACTGTGCATTTTTCAAATCCATCTTCTATATCTTTTTAAGAATTATTTTTTCATTTTGGCTTGCGATCATCTTTTGAAAAAACTCTTTTATCATTCCGTAATCCGCTGCTGCAAAAATACTATTGTTGATTTCTTTTTGGCTTACAATTTGAATTTTGTTTTCTGTAACTGAAAAATTTAAGATAAAGGACATCTGTTTATCTTCTGACATTATCTTTACTGGTTTTGGAATAGATTCTACAGCATAGCCTTCTGGAATCTGAATACTAAAATTGTACTTTTCCATGTTTTTATATCCGAAATAAACTGGCATTTGTCTTTTTTCTTGATTGAAAGGATTTTTACTTCGCGTAAAAAACAATAGTGGATTGACAAAAATCTTACCCTGGATAATATCCGAACGACTGCCTGAAGCAAAAGAAAAAGTTTCAATAACAGACTGATCTAAATTTGATTTCTGATTCTCTATTTTATAATTTGAAATCTCTACATCTCCCAAATTATTTTCAAATTTTTCTAAATAAGCGTCTTCAGTTTTAGTTTTGTTTTCTTCTCTAAAACTATATGCATCATATTCTGTTCGCTGAACTCTACCCTGCCCGTTCATTTTTCCATCAGGGTCAATTTTGACTACAAGGCTGTAAATCTCTTTCGACTGTATTGCAGGATCTAATTCAATTTCTTGCGAATTTCCATCTTTCGTAATTAGCCTCCCTTTCCAATTTAAAACATTTAATGGCAAAATGTTAGGAGCTGTAAGCTTACGAGTTGCATCCAAAAGAATTCTTTTACCATCAATTTCGGCTGCCGCTATAACGTAATTGAATCCTGTTCTTGTGGGATAAACCGGAAGTCCATTTTGAATTGTACTTACCAAAACAGGATTTGCTTCTATACCTGCTGCGCGAAGCATGTTTATCAAAATAAAATTTATTTCTGCAACATTTCCAGTTTGTTCTTTATAAGCTTTTTCAACTCCTTTTTCTGTGTAACAACTATTAATTTCGTTCCAATTCATTCGATTTTTGACATACGTAAAAATTAGATTCAATCTTTCTTTTTTATCCTCTACGTTAGTCAATAATGTATTCAAATCATCTGTAAATAAAGCGCCTTGATTAAGCTGTTTTCCAAAACTTTCGTCTTTAAAAATAGTTTTCGCAACACCTTCCCAAGTTAAACTGTAGTCTTTTACAGGCTGATCAGGAAGACGAACCCTTTCAAGTTCTTGCTGAATGCTTCCACGATAATTTTCAAGATTATTAATATAAGGTTCTTCTTTTAATGCTGGAACGTCTTTTCCTGTATAAAAAGTTTCAATTTGTTTATAGCTAAATGAACTTGTCTGACTGTAAGCATTATCAAAACTCTGACTACCATTTGTAAATTTAGATTCGGTTTCAAGCGGAATTCCTCCAATTAAAAGCGGTTTATAAATGTAAAACTCTGGAATCTGTGTTTTATAATAAAAATAGTTAAGAGGAATGTCAAACTGAATATCGAAATCAGGAAATTTCACAAGATTTTCTGACCTTAAAAGATATTTGTACTCAATAATAGACCCTACTTTTACATTTGGCAAAGTAATCGTCTTTTCTTTCCAATACTTATTAATCTTGGTTTTAAATTCTCCCTGATTATTTAGTTTTGTTTTTACAATGTTTCCATTCTCTAAATTGTAAGTCACTGCTTCTGAAAATTCTAAACGATCCTCATTTAAGTTTTCATACCCGATATAATAACGCACTTTCTGGTCTGCCCAACTTAAACCTTCTTTCTTATATATTTTGATTTTTACTTCACAGATATGATTAGCATAAAATCCAACGTCTTTGTTATAACCAAAATAAGTTCTTCCCTTTTTAAACAAGATAGCAGCGGGTGCGCTGCTATCTTTAGGGTGAACTTTCTCATTCAATTCTGCGATTGTTACTTTGCCCAATTCATAATTTTGAGCTTGAATTGTTATTGTACTCCAAAAAAAGGCAATACATATTAGGAGAAATCTAGACATAATTTAAATACGTTTTAAAACGATCTTTTCAGTTTCTTTTGCAATCATTCCCTTATAATACTCTTTTAGCATATCGTACTTTTCGGCAGAAACAATCGCTTCATTAATCTGATGCAAAATAACCAATTGTAAAGTATCTCCATTCGCTACGATATTAAATTTAAAAGCGCCAAGGTTATCTTCCATAGTCATTGCCGCAGGAGCTGGTAATGTTTCAACTGTAAATCCTTCTGGAATTTTAATTGTAATATTATACTTATCAGCAAAAGGATAACTAAAATCAACTGGATATTCTCGTACTTCCTGCTTGAAAGGGTTTTTATCGTTCGTAAAAAATAGCATCGGATTTACGTATATTTTATCGCCAATCAACTCACATAAATTATTTCCTGTAAAAGAATACGTTTCTATAATAGGAAGAAGTATATCTTTTTCATTTGTTTTTGAGTACTCGCTAATTTCTATTTTATTATTTTGGTTTTCTAGCTTTTCTAAATACTCTTCTTCTTTTAAGCTTTCAATATTACTTCGTGTAATCATTGCATTGTAATCCATGCATTGTCTTCTTGTTTTTCCAGTAATTTTTCCAGTACTATCAATACTATAATTCATAAAAACATTATCAGCAGAAGTTTTTTCTGGCATCAGATTAATTTCTTCTGATGATCCGTCTTTTCTAATCAATCTTCCTGACCAATTTAAAACTCTTAACGGTAAAACATTTGGAATCGAAAATTTTTCTGAAGCATCTAGTAAAATATTTCCGTTCGGAGTTTCGACAGCAGCAATTACATAATTAAATGCCGTTCTGTTTGGAAACAGAGCAATTCCGTTGGAACGCGTACTAACTAAAACTGGATTTGCAGTTAAACCAGAATAACGCAGCATTGCTGTAAGCATCAAATTTATATCGGCAATATTTCCTGTTTTTTCCTTGTATGCTTTTTTAACACCATTATCACAGCTATAACCTGTATAATTGTTCCATTTTACGTTTGATTTTACATGATTAAAAATAACCCATATCTTTTCTTCTGGAGTTTTAGTATCTGCAAGCAGCTTTTTCACATCCTCTTCAAAATATCCCGTTTTATTTAATTCAGGGCCAAAATCGTCATATTCATAAATTGTTTTTACAACAGAATTCCAATCTGAAGAATATTCTTTCATTGAAGAATTTGGAAACTTTGTCAATGATAACTCATGAGAAACCGCTGACATATAGTTTTCTATATTATTTACATAAGACTCATCTTTCATTGCCGGTAAATCTACAGCAGTAAAAATGGTTTGATTCTCTATGTAATCATGTTTCTCTGTTGAAAAAGAAGTAGGTGCAGAACCAGGCCCAAAGTTTCTTTCTTTAACATTAAAAGTTATAGATTTTGGATTTTTTAATGTAGTTACTTTTGGAAAAATATATCCTTTTTGTCTTGAATTAAAAACATAATATTCAGGAATAAAAGTTGAGAATTCTGAATAATTAACAGGAATACTAGATTGAAAAGACCATTCTCTAATCATTCTATCACTAGGACATTTTATAGTGTATCGAAACTCTATTACAGACCCTTCTTTTACATTTGGCATTGTCATTTTCTTCTGACCTCTAAACTTATTCAAGACTTCATCAAAAACCCCATCGCTCTTTAGCTTTGTTTTCTCAATTTTACCATTCACTAAATTATATGTAACGGCATCATTAAAAAAAACTTTTTCTTTTAAATTAGTAGTATTGTAATACCATATTTCCTGATTAGCCCAATCGTATCCTTCTTTTTTATAAATTTTAATTCTAGTTTCCACATCAGTTAATGTGACAAAACCATCATTAGGATCATATTCAACTCTTGCGGTCCCTCTTTTATACAAAATCGCTGCTGCAGCTGTAGAGTCTTTCGGATGCACTTTTTGTTCTAATTCTGCAATGGATACTTTTCCTAATTTAAATTCCTGCGACATCGCTTTCGAAGCGATCAGTAAAATCACAGTTAGACTAAATAACTTAATAATTTTCATTGGTAATTTTTGATTTGCTTGGTTTACTTGTTAGTTTTTGGTCAATATTATTTTAGCGTTATCGTTTCGAGAAACTTGTTCCATAAACAAGCGATACTCATCGTATTCTTTGTTCGAATATTTTCCTTTATTCAAAAACATTGATCTTTTATAAGTCAATTTATTATTATCTTTTTTAATAATTTCTGTTTTGTACTCACCAAATTTTCCTTTTAACTCGTAGTTTGAAGGAAGAAATTCGATGTTATAACCTTCTGGAAGATTTATCTCGATTTCATCTGTATCTAAATAGCCACGCTGAATTTGAAATGGATTTTTACGGTTTCGAATTCTTTTTAAATTTCCTGTATACTGATTAAAAGCATCAACTACAAAGATCATTTTATTACCCGTCAGCGCTCCATAATTTGCAGCACTTAACTGAACGTCTTCAGTAAAACGAACATTTTCTTTATCGTTGGTAAAAGTTATTTTACCCAATTTCAAATTGCTGATATTATCCCAATAATCTTTGTAATGCTCTTCTTTTTCGTTTGGTTGCATGGTCTCAACGCGTAATTTAGTAGCATACTGGCTTCCCTCAGACGCTATTTTTAATGTTCCCGAAAAATTTCCGGCTCCATCAATTGTGTAAACTCCTTTACCAGCTTGAGTATTTCCTTTGTCATCATAGATTTTTGTACGAACAATTTCTCCACCTTCTGGCTTTACAACCAAAACATCACGATCATCGGTAAAAGTTCCTTGATAACCAAATGGATCATCCTGGCTTGTGCACTCTAGCCAGATGTATTTATCTTTATTTGGAATTGCGAGAATCATGTGGTTTCCTTGCATCGATACAAAATCAGACTGAATATCTGCTTTGTAACGATCACCATATAAAATAGTATTATAGGACGGAACATCTACAACTTGCAAAAGTGCTTTTGTATAATTTGACAATGCTTTACAATCTCCGTATCCTAAACGATCAACATCATTGGCTTGCATAGGTTTCCAGCCACCAATACCAACTGCGATGTTTACATATCGGGATTTTTTCTGCACATAATCGTAAATGATTTTGGCTTTCTTGACAGGATCTTTTTCATCCCCAACAAGAGCTTTGATTTTTGTTTTGGTTTCTTCGGGCAGAATAGTTGTGCCTGTTAAGATTTTATCACCATACCATTTACCAAATGCTTCCCATGTGGTAGCATTTCCGTCAACTCCTTCCAAATGGAAATTTTCTAATCCCATCATAACTTTAGGAAAAAGATCTGAAGGAGAAGGACTAAGATCTTCTTGTTTTTGAGCAACTATATTCGTTGCTGTATAACTTAAATTGGTATCGGTATCGGCCGTTTTTTGTATATTAAAATTTTCAAATCGGAACTCTTTTTTCTTAAAGCCCAATCCTTTCGGAAAAGTAACATTCAAAATACATTTTTCTACGCTCAAGTTGTAGCCATCAATAAAATACCATTGCGGTATAAAAGCAGTATTTGAAGTTTCGGTCTCGCACGAAAAAGCAATTGTAAATGGATACGAAATTGGAGTATAATCCAAATAAAGCACGCGATTATCTGAAAAAAGAGTACTTCCGCTTACTGCACTTTGATCTCTAAAATCTTTTCTTTTTATTTTTTTGATTTCATTTCCTAAAGCATCATAAACTACGGCTTCAATATTATTTATTGACGTTGTTTTATCATAATGACTAAAGGCATCAATATCTTTTAAACCTTTTTCATTTAAAACCGAAACGACCCTTTGAATCTTGATATTCATACTTCTTTGTGAAGCAATGACTATATCCATTTGGTTTAAACGTAGAACAGCATTCCCATTTTGTTTTAAACTATCAGGAACGGCAGCTATAGGATATATATTCTTCTGGGCAGAAATATTGGCAGTAAGTAATATAAAAAATAATGTGCAAAACAGGTTTTTCATTAGTAGGTATTTTCGTCAAATATATATTATTTTCAGAAATCCTTAACAAATGTTTAATAATATTTTACTCCTTGTTTTTGCTATCCATTACAATGGTAACTGGTCCGTCATTTAGAAGACTGACTTTCATATCTGCACCAAAAATTCCGGTTTGCACTTTCTTTCCAAACTCTTTTTCTATTGCTTGAACAAAGTTCTCGTACATTGGAATGGCAAAATCTGGTTTGGCTGCTTTTATATAAGAAGGACGGTTTCCTTTTTTGGTTGATGCGTGAAGTGTAAACTGACTTACAACAATAATATCGCCGTCAATATCTTGAACCGAACAGTTCATGACATCATTTTCGTCGCCAAAGATTCTCATTTTTATGATTTTTCCAGCGAGCCAATCAATATCTTCCTGAGTATCGGCTTCTTCAATTCCAACTAATACTAATAATCCTTTTTGAATGTCTGCTGTTTTTTGGCCATCAACTGTTACTGATGCCTGGGAAACTCTTTGAATTACTACTTTCATTTATTTAAGTCTGAAAGCCGAAAGTCAAAAGTCAAAAGTCTAGTAGGTTGTAAAAAACTTTAAGACTTTTGGCTTTTGACTTTTGACTAAATTTATTTTCTCGTTTCATCACTCGCTGCACGATCTTCACCATATGTATCAGTACGATAGTGCTCATCGTCGCCTTCAAGGATTTTAAGATAACTGTTGTAGCGTGACCATGCAATTTCATCTTTTTCTAAAGCAGCTTTTATGGCACAATGCGGTTCTTCTTTGTGTAAACAGTTGTTAAACTTACATTGGTCTTTTAATCTGAAAAACTCTGGAAAATAATCGGTGATTTCTGTTGGTTCCATATCAACAATTCCGAAACCTTTAATTCCTGGAGTATCAATAATTCGGGCATCAAAAGACAAATCGTACATTTCGGCAAATGTTGTAGTGTGCTGTCCTTGTTTGCTTTGTTCCGAAATTACTGTTGTTTTTAAATGAAGACTAGGTTCCATTGCATTCACCAAAGTTGATTTTCCAACTCCAGAATGTCCAGAAAACATACTTACTTTTCCAACCATCATTTCTTTCAATTTGTCAACACCCTTATTTTCTGTCGAAGAAATTCGGAGACATTTATATCCAATTTCCTGATAAATGTGTTGCAAATAAAGCTGATCGTCTAAAGTCTGTTCTGTTAAAGTATCTATTTTATTAAAAATCAAAATAGCTTCAATTCCGTATGCTTCGGCAGTAACCAAAAAACGGTCAATGAAACTTGTAGTCGTTGGCGGATTATCAATTGTAATCAACAAGAAAACTTGATCAATATTGGAAGCAATAATATGAATCTGCTTCGATAAGTTAACCGATTTACGAACGATATAGTTTTTTCTTTCGTGGATATTATGAATCGTTCCCGTAACAGAATCAGAAGTTTCTTCCAATTCATAATCAACTATATCGCCTACAGCAATTGGATTGGTACTTTTTATACCTTTTATTCTAAATTTCCCTTTCATACGGCATTCTATAAAATCTCCTTTTTCAGATTTTACGGTGTACCAGCTTCCTGTAGATTTATAAACGGTTCCTGTCATTCTTTAATTTTAGATTTCTGATTTTAGATTTTAAATTACGTTTTAAAACCTAAAAAATAAAAGGCAAAATTACGTTTTTAGAATGGAACAACGCAATTTCGCCTTTTAAATTTGAAAGACATATCCTTAATTTGCAGACTTTACCAAACTATTTCGGCTAAAGTTTCATTTTCCTTTACCTTTCCTAACTGAATTGTTTTTAAAGTTCGAGATATTTTACCAGCTTTAGTGGTATAAATTTCAACCATAATAGTTGCTGGACCATTTTCGGTTAATTCAGTTTCTCCAAAATAGTTACTTTTAATTTGGTATTTGCCTTTTACTGCATTTCTGATCATATATTGTTCTGGACCATAACCTTCTGTAAAATCTTTAGAAAATCTTCCTCCAATTTGTGTAGAAGTGTGGCTGTAATAGCATTCTTCTCCAGTTGGTTCAATTACATGTAAATCTAAATCGACATCCATTTGGTTCCAGTTCATTATGATTCTGATATCAACTGGCATTTTAGTAATATATTTTTTGTCTAGCTTTCCTGTTTTTAATCCAGAATGCTCAGACATTAAACGATTAATATCCATTAAAACAATATCCTCAACGCCTTCATACTGTCCGCTCATTTCTCCATAATAATTTACTTCAAGTGATTTTATCAATTCATCAAACGCCTCTTGATACTTTCCTGCATCTTCAAGCGTTAAGGCATAATCTCTAAGACTTTGTGGCTCATGCTCTCTCCATTTTACAACCTGTTTTGCTGTAAACGCGGCATCATTATAATCTTTCCACTGACGTAAAGTATAAGTCAAAGTTTTATATAACTGATGATTCTCTAAACCTAAATCAGCAATGTTACTGACAATTAGCAATGCCTTTTTAATGTCGCCCTGATTGTAGAAAAAATGAGCCACATCAAAATAAAAACTCGGATTTCTTTCCTGCGCTTTTCGTAAATCAAGATACAAATCGTATTGCTTTTCTTTTGGCGCTGATGCTAGTGCTTTTAAATACAATCGATCTGGATTCCAGCTTTTTGTTTGAACAACTCCACTATTCGAAGACTTCTTTTTAGTTGTTATAATAATAACTCCATTTACTCCCCTGCTGCCATAAGTAGAAATTCTTGCAGCATCTTTTAAAACCTCTACCGTTTCGATATCATCTGATTCTAAATCGGTCACTTCACCCTCATAAAACTGACCATCAACTATAATTAAAGGTTTTTTTGAATCTCCAGCTAAATAACCTTTACTGAAAACTGAATCTTGCAAAAGATCTTTGTTTTTTGAAGTGCCTTCTGCGATCGCACCAGTAACATCAGATTTTTTTTGAGTTCCGTATCCTACAGTTATTGTGTCTTGTAATTTAGTAAAATCCGGATCTCCCTTAATTACTTCACTTCCAACTTTTTTATCTTTTATATCAATAATTTTTGGTGGATCTTCTGTAATCTCTTGCGATTTTGCTACAACTGGCGCTACAAATTTTACCTGATCAACTTTTGGCGCAGATGGCGGAGGAGGCGTATTATATACTGCATTATCTTCCACAACAACTGTTGATACTGGTGCAGCTCCAACTGGTTCATCTACTGTCAGTACTGCGTCAGGATCTCCTTTAATAGTCTCAGATGCTACTCTGCTTTCCATATTTCTAGCTCTATTTCTACCATTTGGAGGTGGCGGTGGCGGTGGAACTTGTCTATTGTACTTATACTTAGATGCTATTTTTTGTCCATTATACTTAGTATTCTTTTTCCACCAAGCATTTATATTTCCAAAGTAACTTTCAATACTTTCCCAATTATTTTTTTGCAGCGCTAATGCAGCGTCATGTTCCTGCTTTTTAATTCGATCAAATTCTTCACGCAATTCTGCTGGCGGCAAAATATCATACATAATATAATCACTAACATTTTCGAGAACAATCAATGACGTATTTTTGGTTACAATTCCGAATTTCTTCCCTAAAATCTCTATTTCATCTGCGTTTTTAGTGTATTGCAATTCAAGATTAGCAATTTTTTTCTGTGCCCAAAGTTTTTCAACATTGATACCAGTAGTATTCTGGATAGTTGCATCTAAACTTATTTTTCGCTCTAAAACAGCTTCATTATAGCCAAATAACAACGTAATTTCATTTTTCGGATTTAAAGAAATTCCCGAAAAACTAAAATTTCCTGAAACCGAAGTTCCTTCCATCGGAAATAAATCAGTTACAGTCAGATTTTCCTTTATGCCTAGAAATTTCAAATTTAAATTTGTCAATTTATCCAAAGCCGTTTCAGCATTAATCTGATTTAAATTAATGAAATTGCCCCCAGTTTTCATTGAAGAAAAATTCAGAAAAGCAAAATCCGCAGAAACTGAGGAAGTAATGGTGTAAACAGACTTTTTGGTTTTTGGCAAAAGATTTTCACTTAAAGATGATAATCCATCTGTAAAAAATAAATATTCATCTTGATTTTCAAAATTGATTTGCGAATAACGCGTTCCACCATCGTATTTTGTTTTTTCTAAAACTGATTTTAGTTCTGACCAATTTCCGTTCAAAATCACGAACTCTTTTTGTTTTTCGAAAGTATAGTTCAGAAAGTACAAAGTCACTTTTGTGTTTTTTATTTTCTGAAAATAATTTTCTAACAAATCTAATTCTTTCTTTAGATCACGATTCTGGCAACTTAAAGAATTATCCCAAATCAAACCAATTGAAGCTGGAGTTTTTTTAGCTGTTTTATTTCCTTCAATAAAAGTATTTCCGTAGAAATAATATTGACCTCCAGCATCCTGCATTACAACACTCGGAATATTTTGCTGAATCGGAATTTTAAAAACTAATTTTTCTTCAGGCTGGTAATTTTCTTTTTTAAGCGAAGCTTGAAAAGATTGATCCCATTTTGAAAACACAATTTCTTTTCCTGAATTTTCGGCAACAGTTGGCGTATTTGAAGCCCCTAAAACCGAAACATTAATTTCAAATTTATCCAACTTTTTTGGATAACGGCTCAAAAGCTGATACGACAAATTATCTTTATCCGAAGCCGAAAGTTCTTCTTCATAACCAATAACAACGATTCTTTCTCCATTTGGCATCAAAGGATAAATTCTGGTTTTAAAGTTATTCCCATCGACTTTTTCCAATAAACCTGGATCAACACGGCGATGTTCAATTGCTTCAAAGACTTGTTTCCCTTTATTTTTATTTACTGGAACAGCTTCGCGAAGTTTCCCATTAATATCAATCGCGTATCTCGAAACGGAAACATTTTCGGGAAGGGGAAAAATAAGTTCAGCTTCCATATGTCGTGTACCCGAATTAAAAAAATGCATTTCAGCTGTCGTGTAAGCAATATTGCCAACGATTTTCACATTGACTTTCAACTGACTCATTCGCACCTTCTCAGCTTCTTCCCCTTTAACGGTAAGTTCAGGACTTTGCGCAAAAGTTTTTGTGCCAATAAAGACTAGGAAGAAAAAGAATACGTTCAAATTCAGTTGAAAAATGTGTTGTACAGACGAAAACAATTTTAATTTCATGATACAAAAATTAAGGTTCATAATGTTATAGAGAACAAAAAACATTAAAAGGTTGGGAAGATAATATTTATTTTCAAAAAAAAATCTCCAAAGCCCGAAAGCAATGGAGATTTAATATAAAAAACAATCTAATTTTAAATGTGTGATATAATTAAATTCAACAACAAAGTTTTTAAAAAACCCAATTCATCTTATATCACTTATATGGTTTAAAGAAAATTATGCGTTGAAAATTTTCTCTTGGTGACCGATACTTTCTTGGTGAATAGCTTTGAACATTCTCAAAACGAATTCTTCAGTAAGGCCTTTTTTCTCACCTTCAAGAATCATTTTTCCTAAGATTTCATTCCAACGGTTGTTTTGAAGAATCGCAACGTTAGCGTCTTTTTTCACTTGACCAATTTCATCAGCCACTTTCATACGTTTTCCTAACAATTCTAATAAGTTAGCATCCAAAACGTCGATATTAGCTCTTAGTTTTTTCATTTTTTGGCTGTACTCATCTGTAGTATCATCCGTTTTTCTGATAGTCAAATCTTTGATGATTTGTTTCAAAGCATCAGGAGTAACTTGCTGTGCAGCATCAGACCAAGCGTTGTCTGGATCGATATGCGTTTCGATAATCATACCATCGTAGTTCAAATCTAAAGCTTCTTGAGTTACTTCGAAAATCATTTTACGATCTCCAGTAATGTGAGATGGATCGATGATTAATGGCAAATCAGGAAATTTATTTTGCAATTCGATAGCAATCTGCCATTCTGGAATGTTTCTGTATTTTGTTTTTTCGTAAGTAGAGAAACCTCTGTGAATAACACCTAATTTCTCAATACCTGCCATGTGTAAACGCTCAACACCACCTAACCATAAAGCTAAATCTGGGTTTACAGGGTTTTTCACCAAAACAATTTTATCAGTTCCTTTTAATGTATCAGCAATTTCTTGAACTGCGAAAGGGTTTGCAGTTGTACGTGCACCAACCCATAATACGTCGATATCGTGTTCTAAAGCTAATTTACAGTGCGCTGCAGTTGCAACTTCAGTTCCCATTAATAAACCAGTTTCAGCTTTAGCTTTTTGCAACCATTTTAATCCAATTTCACCAACACCTTCAAATCCTCCCGGACGAGTTCTTGGTTTCCAGATTCCAGCTCTGAATACGCTTACTTTTGAATCTTTCAATTCGTGAGCGATTTTCAAAACCTGATCTTCAGTTTCTGCACTACAAGGTCCAGCTATCACAAGTGGGTGATTTAAATTGAAATCTTCTAACCACTTTCTCATTTCTTTTTTATTTTCCATCGTTTTTATAGTTTACTTTTTTATAGTTATTCCGTTTAATATTTCTCTAATTTTATTTACACTTTCCATTTCTTCAAAAATGGCGTTGTAATTGTCGTCTGCCAGCAAATCTCTAAACTGAGTTAAATTTGCAATATAACCTTCTAAGGTTTCCAGAACGTATTCTTTGTTTTGTTTAAAAATGGGTGTCCACATTGCGGGTGAACTTTTTGCCAAACGAACAGTGCTTTCAAATCCACTTCCCGCCATATCAAAAATATCTTGTTCGTCTTTTTCTTTTATCATTACTGTTTTCCCGAGCATAAACGAACTAATGTGCGATAAATGCGAAACATAAGCAATGTGTTTATCGTGCGAAACAGGATCCATATATCGAATTCTCATTCCAATTGAAGTAAAAAGATTTAATGCTTTTTCCTGTAATTTAAAAGCAGTCTTTTCTACCTCACAGATAATATTTGTTTTTCCTTGAAACAAGCCTCTTATTGCTGCTGATGGACCCGAAAATTCTGTTCCTGCAATTGGGTGCGTGGCAATAAAATTTCTTCTTTTCGGATGATTAGCCACCACATCGCAGATTGGCTTTTTGGTCGATCCTACTTCAAAAACAATTGTCTTGTCTCCAACTGCATCCAAAACTTTAGGCAAAACTGTCAGCGCAACATCTACTGGAACCGAAACGATTACAAAATCTGCTTTTTGTAAATCTTCGAAGCTTCCCGCTTCGTCAATAACTCCAAGATCAATTGCTTCCTGCAAATGTTTTTCGTTATTGTCAATTCCTAAGATAGTCGCATCAGGATAACGTCCTTTGATGTCTAACACCATCGAACCACCTATTAACCCTATTCCTATTACGTATACTTTCATATTTCTTTTTATTAGAAGCTGTTTCCTGCTATCCGTTTCAATCTTTTCCGCCGAACCCCGGCGCAAAAGGATTTCCACTTCTATCAGGGCTAGGGCTTCTCGTTTTTTTCAAGACCTTTATTGTTCTCCGTCTTTTTTGTCATTTCGACGAAGGAGAAATCTTCGCAAGTAACTCGGCAACGAGATTCCAATCTTTGTCGATCTTGCAACGAAGATTTCTCCTTCGTCGAAATGACAAACTGTGGCGAAAAAATCTAAAATCTATCTATCGCTTCTTGTACTTTTTCTTCTTTTACACACAATGAGAATCTTATATACCCTTCACCGTTGCTTCCAAAAATGGTTCCCGGTGTAATGAAGATATGTTTCTCATATAATATTTCGTCAATGAACTTCTCTGCTGATTCGATTCCTTCTGGCAATTTTGCCCAA
Organism: Flavobacterium sharifuzzamanii; assembly: GCF_003254585.1. GTDB lineage: Bacteria > Bacteroidota > Bacteroidia > Flavobacteriales > Flavobacteriaceae > Flavobacterium > Flavobacterium sharifuzzamanii. The sequence continues at coordinate 44,375 of NZ_QJGZ01000039.1, forward strand.
ACAAAAAGTCCAACTCCTTCTTTATACACTTTACAGTTTAACTTTTCAGCTAATTTCTCCGTTAATTCTCTACGGCGTCTGTAAATTTTGTTTTGATCTTCGAACCACGATTTATCACATTTTAAAGCTGCGATTGCACCTTTTTGAATTCCGTAATACATTCCGCTGTCCATGTTGCTTTTTACTTTAAGAACCGCATCGATAATTTCAGGATTTCCCAAAACCATCCCGACTCTCCAGCCCGCCATGTTGAATGTTTTACTTAAAGAGTTCAATTCTAAAGCCACATCCTTTGCGCCTTCAACCTGCAATAAACTCATCGGATTATCATTCAAAACAAAACTATACGGATTGTCGTTGATTAATAATATGTTGTGTTTTTTAGCAAAAGCAACCAATTTTTCAAATAACGCTAAACTTCCTCGAGCTCCTGTTGGCATGTGCGGATAACCCAGCCACATAATTTTTACTTTCGAAAGATCCAGTTTTTCAAGAGCTTCAAAATCTGGTTCCCATCCGTTTTCTTCTTTCAAATCGTAATAAACCGGAACCGCCTGAACTAAATTGGTTACCGAAGTATACGTCGGATAACCCGGATTCGGAATTAAAACGTAATCGCCTTCATTTAAAAATGCTAACGAAATATGCATAATTCCTTCTTTCGAACCCATAAGAGGTAAAATCTCATTATTCGGATTCACTTCAACACCAAACTGATCACGATAAAAATCCGCCATCGCCTGTCTCATTTCTGGTAATCCCTGATAGCTTTGATAACCATGTCCGTTTTCGTCTTGAATTGCCGCAGCGACTGCTTCAATTACTGCTTTTGACGGACTCAAATCAGGGCTTCCAATTCCCATGTTGATGATCGATTTTCCTTCAGACATCAACTGACGAACTTCTCTAAGTTTTGATGAGAAGTAGTATTCTTCAACTGTGTCTAATCGTTTTGCTGTTGTAATCATTGTTTTTAATTTTTGCTATATGCTTTAAGCCTTAGGCTATATGCTTTTTCTTTTTTGACTTTAAGACTTTTGACTTTTCAACTTTATGACTCAGTCAAAGGTTTTGTGTTTTTATATTCTCCCAACACTTTAAAATATTCTGCCATTATATTTAATAACGCTTTGGCTTTTGCAAAATCTTCGTATTTCTCAAATGTTACGTCAACGAAGAATGAATATTTCCAAGGCGTTTCAATTTTTGGAAGCGACTGGATTTTTGTCAAATTCAGTTTGCAATCGCTCATTACATTCAAAACCGCTGCTAAGCTTCCTCTTTTATGATCTAATTCAAATTTTACAGAGGCTCTATTGATTTCGCTTTCTGGCAAAAATGAATTTTGCTTTTTAATGATTACGAAACGAGTCATATTGTTTTTAATCGTTTGAATCGATGATGCAATAATATCCAAATCGTACATTTCAGAAGCTGTTACACTTGCAATTGCAGCAATTCCGGTCAATTGTTTTTCCTGAATTCTTCTTGCTGTTTCAGCTGTATCTTTATCTTCAACCAATTTGATATTTGGATATTGTTTCAAAAAATCCATACACTGCAAAAGTGCCATTGGGTGAGAATGAACTTCTCTGATATCTTCAATTTTCTGACCTTTTAAAGCCATTAAATTCTGCTGAATATTTAAATAATGCTCTCCAATTATGTGCAGATTGTTCTTGTCAATCAATGCATAATTCGGGATAATCGGCCCTGCAATTGAATTTTCGATCGCCATAACGGCTTGATCAGATTTTCCGGCAATAAGGCTGTCAATCAATTCTTCAAAAGATAGACATTCATCAATATCCACATTTTCAGAGAAATACTCTTTTACAACCTGATGATGAAATGATCCTTTAATACCTTGTATCGCAATTTTCGTTGTCATATAGTCAAAAAAAAATCCTGATTTGCATCAGGATTGTATATTAGTTTTATTTGTCTTAAAATTTTTCTCAAATAACCATAGCACAATCCTCACTTCTACTAAAGAAGAAATAAAAAGAGTTGCTAAAATAAAAACGGTTACTTGCCATTTTGTTTGTGTTTTGTTTTAAATTCTCTGCGAATGTATAAATTATTTTTAGTGCACCAAAAAAAAGATTGCATTTTATGAAACAAAAAAGGATTTCTTAACAAATTTAGCAGGTTTTGTATGATAATATAAAAAAATCGGCTTAAAATGAGATATTTATAATAAGGTTCTGAGGTTCTAAGTTGCTGAGATGCTAAGTTTTTTTCGCCACGAATTCACGAATTAGCGCAAATCATTATGAATGATTAAATCCATTTGCAATATTAGTTCGCCTTTTTTGTCATTTCGAGGAACGAGAAATCTTCGCAAGCGGCTCGACAAAGATTGACGATTTTGATTGTAGAGTTACTCGTGAAGATTTCTCGTTCCTCGAAATGACAAGATTGCGATTATCCAAACAATCCTGAAACTGGTTTATTCAAAATTCCGATTTTTGAATAATCGAAGTTCATTTTTTCTTTTAATAAAGAAGCGTACACACTTCTAAAATCAATTTCGTATTTTAAATCGCCATTATCTAAGTCTGCCAGATTTGGATTTCTTCCTAAAATAGTTCCTTTATTATTTCCTCCGATTATAAACATTGGAGCTGCGGTTCCGTGATCGGTTCCGTTGCCGTTGTCTTTTACTCGTCGCCCGAATTCAGAGAAAACTACAACTGTTACATTCTGTAATAACTGTGACTGCTTTAAATCAGAATAAAAACTATATAAGGAATCGTTTAAATCAGTTAATTTCCGTTCGTGGATAGAAAGCTGATTGTCGTGTGTATCAAATCCGTTAAGAGACGTATAATACACTTTTGAATTAAGATTCCCTTTTATCAATCGCGCAATCCATTCGAGATTTTTGGATAATTCTGTTTTCGGATAACTGATTTCTGTTTTAGATTTTGCCAAAGCTTTCTGAATCTCATCTGAACCTTCGGTAACTGAGTTTGCAATTTTACGAACAAAATCTAAATGTGGATTTTTGGATAAAGTCACATCTTCTTCTTTATCTGATTTTACTTTAAATCGGTTCGGATCTTTTACTGTTATAAAATTCGGCTCCACTCCTTTTAAAGCCAAATTATCAATCGAATCTAAGTTGATTCCCGCAGTCGCCTGATGTCCGTTGCATTGCAAATCCAAAAATCTTCCGAGCCAGCCTTCATTTATATATTTATTAGAATCGGTTGCAGTCTGCCAAATTTCTTGACTTCTAAAATGGGAACGAATTGGTTCTGGATAACCCACATTCTGAATTACCGTTAAATCCCCGTTTTGTTGCATTTGAGCGAAATCTTTCAACGAAGGATGAAAAGCCATTCCTTTATTTTTACTAATCACCAAATCTTTATTTAAAGCTATTTTGGTTCTATAGTCGTAATATAAAGGATCATCGTACGGGATAAAAGTATTTAAACCATCGTTTCCACCATTCAGCTGTACAAAAACAACACATTGTTCTCCCATAACCAAATTGTTCTGAGAACCAAAAGCGTGTAAAAAATCAGGAAGTACAAGCAAGCCGCCTGTAAAAGTTCCCGTCAATGTTAGAAAATTTCTTCTATTCATGATTACTGCTTTTTAGATTAATTGATATTCGGGAAGTTTGGTGATGTAATTAAAAAGTCTGACGACAGCAAATTCAGCGTGAGGATCTTTGGGATCAAAATCGTATTTCAGAAGATTTTCCATGTCTTTTTGCATCGATTCGTTTACATCAAATAAAAGTCTATTCGATAATTCGGCAATAATGGTTTTATTGTTTCCGCTGGAATCAAAATCAATCTTCACATCATTTTTTTCGAATTCTGCTTTTGGCGACTGAATTTGCCCATCCATTGTGTTTAATATTTTTCTCGAAATTGTTCTTCCATTACAAAGTAAATCTGAGGTATTATTTCGCTGCAAATAAACCTGAGAAGTCAACCATGAATTTCCGCCATCCCAGCCTTTTACATTTACCTGATTATACAAATCCATTCCTTGCTGTCTCAAGAAAAGCGCAATCATGGCATTGTCAAAATCTTTAATTTCTAACTCATCAATAAGCTGAATAATATAAACCAATGGATCTTTGATTTTGTTTCCGGCATTTTCTTTGGCATATTCTTCTGTGAAAATTTTGGTCAGCAAAGGTTCAATTTCAAAGTTTTTCTTTCGAAAGTAATCGCCATAATGAACCACCAAATCTTCTGGCGGATTATCATAAACAAACCATTTAAGAATTTTTCGCGTGATTAAATATGGAATGTTTTTCTGTTCGAAAATAATATCGACTAAGTCATCTGCTTTCCAGTTTCCGGTTTTTCCGAAATAAATTTTATCGCTGTTATCTTCTATATTTTTTCTATAAACTGCGCCATCATCACCATAATTTAACCCCGCCAAAGCCCGTGCACCGTTCTTAATATCGCTTTCAGAATAATTCCCAATTCCGATTGTGAATAATTCCAACAATTCCCGACTTAGATTTTCGTTGAATTTGCCTTTTTTATTATCGACATTATCCAGATATTTAATCATGGCATTCGATTTTAGAATCTGCTTGGTTAATTCCTTAAAATTACCAAAAGCATTTTCGCGCAAAATCATGTTGTGCTGATAAATCCAGTAATTGACTTTTACTTTTTGGGTTGTCGACACGAAGTGATTGTGCCAGAAACAGACCATGTTTTCGCGAAGCGGAAATTCATCCGTCCGCATTTTATCAATCCACCACTTTCTGAATTCTATAGCCGAATAAATTTCTCTTTTCAGAACTTTTTTCTTAGCTACTGAATCAGCATCTTTAATGGATTGTTTTAATTCCTTTAGCTGAAGAAGTGTTTTAGGATCGTCTTCTAAAAAAGCGGGGAGTTGTTTATCAACTTTTGAAGCATAAGATTTTTTCAGAAATTTTTCAATTCCCAATTTCTCGATTTCATCGGCTTCTTTTCCTGAGAAGCCTAATCGTAAGGACCAAAGACTGCTTTTTTTCATCGTTCAGAAATTATTACAATAAGACTTGAATTTCTTTTAAAGGTTTAATTCTTTTAAAGATGCTAAGTCGCTGAGATTCTAAGGTGCTGAGTTTTGAAAAGTCTTTGGTAATAATTAGAACGGGGAATTTTTGGGGATATTGTTTCTTTAATATTAATAATCATAATCAAACATAGCCCGTGGTTTCAACCACGGGAAACGGATTGGGGCAACGCATTGTGTTCCTGTGGTTGAAACCACAGGCTATATTCAAAAAAAATCACTAAACCTTCTTAATATAAAAATTCATCTACGAATTCTTTGTTTTCATTTAGATATAAAAAATAATTAGCTGTCTTTTTTTCACCTTTAGAAAGCTCTAATTTGATTTCAATACATGGAGTTGGAATAAAATCATGGTCGATTACGATTGAAATAGATTTTGGAATAATTTCAAGAATATTCAAATCTACAAAATCAATTTTCTTCAAATATTCTTGAGCTAACTCATAATATTCGTTTTTATACTGAACAATATTTAAATCCATTCGAATATCAATATTTTACTTTTTTCCAATAATACCTCGATCTGTCAACATCATCAAATATATAAGCTATTCTTTTATCATCTACTTTAAAAAATTTCATAGGATGCCTGTTATTATCATAAAGCAATAATGTATCTCCATACACTATCCATTTGCCATATTCATCAGTAGAACTTCTTAAAACATTTTTTCTTGCCATTCTTCTAGAATTATACTTTTGAAATAAACATTTATAGGTATTATCATCTCTTAAATATAAAACACTAATATCATACGAATAACCAATTGCGGGATAAGAATCATAAGTGATTCTATAAATAACATCTCTCTTCTGAGCAAATGCAGAATTGATCAAAAAGAAAACTAAGATTAAAGCTTTATTCATAATAATTATTCTATACGTGTCTAACAACAAATAAACAAAAAAAGCAGTTATCATTACGACAACTGCTTTTCATATATCAATTTAAAAATCTAAAATCTCAGATCTAAATTCTAAAATCATTAAGACCCACACATCTCACAATCCTCAGGATCTGCTGCTTGTGCTTTTAAAAGCATCGCTTTGTAATCCTCAACGCTGATTGCTTCAGTTTCTGCAACTAAAGATGGAGCTGTTTCTTCTTTTTTATCATTGTTTAATGTGAATTTAATCGCATCTACAGCCGCTTTTGTTCTTAGGTAATACATTCCTGTTTTTAAACCAGATTGCCAAGCGTAGAAGTGCATTGACGTAAGTTTAGAATAGTTTGCATCCTGCATGAACAAGTTTAACGATTGAGATTGGTCAATGAAATATCCTCTTTGACGAGACATATCGATAATATCTTTCATCGACATTTCCCAAACTGTTTTATAAAGATCTTTCAAGTCTTGTGGAATTCTATCAATATTTTGAACAGATCCATTATGACGCATAATTTCTTGTTTCAAATCTTCGTTCCATAAACCTAGTTTTACTAAGTCTTCTAGTAAGTGTTTGTTTACTACGATGAACTCCCCAGACAATACACGACGAGTATAAATGTTTGATGTATATGGTTCGAAAGCTTCGTTGTTTCCAAGAATTTGTGAAGTCGAGGCAGTTGGCATTGGCGCTACTAACAATGAATTACGAACTCCGTGTTCCATAACTTCTTTTCTTAATGAAGCCCAGTCCCAACGACCAGATAATTCTTCATCTTTCATTCCCCACATATTGTATTGGAATTCTCCTTGAGACATTGGCGAACCTTCGAAAGTTGAATATGGCCCTTCTTCTTTTGCCATTTCCATAGAAGCGGTTACAGCAGCAAAGTATAAAGTTTCGAAAATCTCTTGGTTTAATTTTTTAGCTTCATCGCTTGTAAACGGCATACGCAACATAATGAAAGCATCTGCTAAACCTTGCACACCTAAACCTACTGGACGGTGACGCATATTAGAGTTTTCTGCTTCTTTTACTGGGTAGTAGTTTCTGTCGATTACTTTGTTCAAGTTACGAGTTACACGTTTTGTAACATTGTAAAGCGCTTGGTGATCAAATTGTCCATTATCAATAAACATTGGTAATGAGATAGAAGCCAAGTTACAAACTGCGATTTCATCTTTAGAAGTAAACTCCATAATCTCTGTACACAAGTTTGAAGAACGAATTGTTCCTAAATTCTTGTGGTTCGATTTACGGTTTGCTGCATCTTTGTACAACATATATGGCGTTCCAGTCTCGATTTGAGATTCTAGGATTTTCTCCCATAATTCACGAGCACGGATTGTTTTTCTTCCTTTTCCTTGAAATTCATAATCCGTATATAATGCTTCAAATTCATCTCCATAAACATCATATAACCCTGGACATTCGTTAGGACACATCAAAGTCCAAGTTGAATCTTCCTGAACACGTTTCATGAATAAATCTGAAGTCCACATAGCAAAGAATAAATCTCTTGCACGCATTTCTTCTTTTCCTGTATTTTTCTTTAAATCCAAGAAATCGAAAATATCAGCATGCCAAGTTTCGATGTAAATCGCAAAACTTCCTTTACGTTTTCCTCCACCTTGATCTACATAACGAGCAGTATCGTTGAAAACTCTCAACATCGGAACAATTCCGTTTGAAGTTCCATTTGTACCGCGAATGTATGATCCAGTTGCACGAACGTTATGAATAGAAAGTCCGATTCCTCCCGCTGACTGCGAGATTTTTGCTGTTTGTTTTAATGTATCGTAAATACCGTCAATACTATCATCTTGCATTGCTAAAAGGAAACAAGAAGACATTTGTGGTTTTGGAGTTCCCGCGTTGAACAACGTTGGCGTTGCGTGCGTAAAGAACTTTTTAGACATTAAGTCGTAAGTTTCAATAACCGATTTTAAATCATCTAAGTGAATACCAACAGAAACACGCATTAACATGTGCTGCGGACGTTCCACTATTTTTCCGTTTATTTTAAGAAGGTAAGAACGCTCTAAGGTTTTAAAACCAAAATAATCGTAATTAAAATCTCTTGTATAAATGATATGAGAATCTAAAAAAGCAGCGTTTTCCTGAATCACTTTGTAAACATCATCAGCAATCAATGGCGCATCTTGACCATTTCTTGGGTTTACGTAGTGATACATATCTTTCATCGTTTCTGAGAAAGATTTTTTGGTATTTGAATGCAGGTTAGAAATTGCTACACGAGCTGCCAATTGAGCATAATCAGGATGCGCAATTGTCATAGAAGCCGCCGTTTCTGCTGCAAGATTATCCAATTCAGAAGTCGAAACCCCATCATACAATCCTTCGATAACTCTCATGGCTACCTTAACTGGATCTACGAGCTCATTCAAGCCGTAACACAATTTTTTGATTCTTTCTGTAATCTTATCAAACATTACGGGCTCTCTGTGGCCATCTCTTTTTACTACATACATAAGCTTACCTTTTATAGTTATTGAAAAAATGAAAGTAACTAGAGAACGGACTCCAGCACTTAAACATTGCGTGTTTTTAAATTAATTTTTGAGAATTACCAAATTCTCAATAGTTACTCGTTTCAAATTCGAAAATCGAACTTAAATACGTCAAAAATTGTTATTGAATCTACGATTTGGGGAAAGAGACTCAACCTAAAAATATTCTGTTAATCTTTTTTCAGCATTTCTTGAGGAAGTAAATGCTAAAAGTATTTTTGTTGTCTAAAAATCTGCATCAAATGAAATTTTCTGAGCATCACTATCTGTGTTCATAACTCCAGATTTTTGATACTCTGCAACACGTTTTTCAAAGAAATTAGTTTTTCCTTGAAGAGAAATCATGTCCATGAAATCAAACGGATTCGCTGATCCATACACACGCTCGCAACCTAATTCTACTAATAATCTATCAGCAACAAATTCTAAATATTGCGTCATCAAAGTAGCATTCATACCAATTAAACTTACCGGAAGAGATTCTGTAACAAATTGTCTTTCGATATCTAAGGCATCAACAATGATTTCTTTGATTCTATCTTTTGGAACTTTGTTAACCAAGTGATGATTGTGCAAGTGAACTGCAAAATCACAGTGTACACCTTCGTCACGAGAAATCAGCTCATTAGAAAAAGTCAAACCTGGCATCAAACCACGTTTTTTCAACCAATAAATTGAACAGAAAGCTCCTGAGAAAAAGATTCCTTCAACTGCAGCAAAAGCAATAAGTCTTTCAGCAAATGAATCAGACTCGATCCATTTTAAAGCCCATTCTCCTTTTTTAGCAATAGCCGGGAAAACTTCTAAAGCATTAAACAACTCTGTTTTCTCAGCTTCATCTTTAACGTAAGTATCAATCAATAAAGAATACGTTTCACTGTGAATGTTTTCCATCATGATTTGGAAACCATAGAAAAACTTCGCTTCAGCATATTGAACTTCGTTTACAAAGTTCTCAGCCAAATTCTCATTTACGATTCCGTCAGAAGCAGCAAAGAATGCTAAAATATGTTTAATGAAATATCTTTCGTCGTCATTCAATTTATTGTTCCAATCTGTCAAATCTTGGTGCAAATCGATTTCTTCAGCAGTCCAGAAACTAGCTTCCATTTTTTTATACCATTCCCAAATATCATGATGTTTGATAGGAAAAATAACGAAACGATTTTTATTTTCTTGTAAGATTGGTTCTACTTGAGACATGACAATTTTTATTTAATTTTTATACCGAATTTTTTGCTAATTCAATAGACTACAAAGATTGTCAATTAACGCCAAAAATGAAAGTCAAACTTATTCACAATTTGCTGTAGTTTTTAACAACGTTAATTTTTTGAGAAACTTTTCATACAATAATTAATTTACTGTAAATGAAACATTTAAAACCTACAATTACACCTGAAAGCCCCGTAAAATATAGACTTTTAAATATAAAAAGCAAGAAATTTTAAATAGTTTTAAAAAGTTTTTTTTGAGTTAAAACTTTGTTTTTTTGAGTCAAAAAATGAAGTCAAAAAAAGGTATAAATTACACTTTAAATTTTAAGAATTTTTAAGTTCTTCAGCTACCTTTTCAAGTTCCAAATACCAGTCCTCTCCAAAACGGCGAATCAGCGCTTCTTTTACAAATTTGTAAACCGGAACCTCTAACTCTTTTCCTAAAGAACAAGCGTCATCGCAAATATCCCATTTATCGTAATTTACCGCTGCAAATTCTGTAAAGTCTTTTACACGAATTGGATATAAATGACAAGAAACCGGTTTTTTCCAGTCAACTACTCCTTGATTATATGCTTGCTCAATTCCACAAAGCGCAGTTTTTCCGTCAAATATTACGTAAGCACAATCTTTATTGTCAATAAGTGGGGTTTCAAGATCACCATCAGTTCCTTTTACCCACGTTCCTTGCGCTTCGATTGCTTCAATTCCTTCTTTTCGTAAAAAAGGTTTTACTTTTGGATAGATTTCTTCTAAGATTTTAGTTTCAGCCTCATTCAAAGGCGCGCCCGCATCTCCATCAACACAACATGCTCCTTTACAAGCAGACAAGTTGCACACAAATTCTTTTTCCAGAATGTCCTCTGAAATAATAGTTTTACCTAACTGAAACATGATATTTAATACTGTAATTTATAAAGTGCAAAGATAGTCAAAGAAAGGAGATAAAATAGGATGAAAATTTAACCGCAAAGTTCGCAAGGATTTACGCAAAGGTTCGCAAAGTTTACATCCACACATTTCAATTACCTATTCTAACTTTGCGAACCTTGCGAATTAACTTTGCGTGCTTTGCGGTTAAACCTATTATAAGTTTTACTAAATGCAAAAGAAAACAACAATTGTTACAAATATCACTTTTTTAACCAATAAAACATGTTTTTATAACAAAAATACATTGTATCGAAAAAACACCTAACTTTATTAACTACTTTTGCAGCAGTTTTTTAAACCCTAAAAATCAAAGCGATATGTTAGAAATCGATTTTAAAGAAATCATTACCGTTAGTATGGTGCTTTTTGCCGTAATTGATATTGTTGGTTCAATTCCGATTATTGTAAATTTAAGAGCTAAAGTCGGACACATCGAATCTGAAAAAGCTTCTATTGTGGCAGGTGCCATTATGATTGTTTTTCTTTTTGTTGGGGAAGGTTTGTTAAATTTAATTGGTATCGACGTTCATTCGTTTGCCGTTGCGGGATCTTTCGTTTTGTTCTTTCTGGCTTTAGAAATGATTTTAGGAATCAGAATTTATCGTGATGAAGAACCAGGATCTGCCTCTATTGTACCCTTGGCTTTTCCTTTAATCGCCGGAGCAGGAACCATGACCACTTTATTATCGCTTCGATCTCAGTTTCATACCATTAATATTATCATTGCAATTGTACTAAATATCATCTTGGTTTACATCGTTTTGAAGTCTTCTAAAAAAATCGAAAATCTATTGGGAGAGAACGGACTTGGTGTGGTTCGCAAGACATTTGGAGTAATACTTTTAGCAATTGCTGTTAAATTATTCGCTGCTAATGTTAAAGGTTTGTTTGTCTAAATTTTATTTTTATAAATTTACCCCGTAAAATTTCTAAAATACAACTTTAAGGCAATTTCCCCATAAAGTTCTACTTTATATTTTTAGACAAAAACAAAAACAACCTTATGAAAATTTTCACTTCAATCTTAGTGCTTTTGGCATTAGCTTTAATCGTTTTTAATATTACGCTATTAGACTTTCAAAACCCTTTTCAAGGAGATAGTATGGTAGCTTTTATTGGAATCGCCGCTTCATTTTGCGCTGTTTTGATTCTTTTGATTTTTAGAATTTCAAAAAGAATTGAAGAAAAAATGAATGACAACAGATAATATGTTTGATGTTTTAATTATTGGCGGAGGAGTATCTGGCATGTCTTGTGCTCTTGTCTTAGGGTCCGCAAAAAACAAAACTTTTGTTACTGATAAAAAAATCGGAATTTTTACCCACCAGAAAAATTCTTCTTTACAAGAGGCAATATTTTATAACGCTTACGGAATTACACCAGGAAAATTAGGTTCTGAACTTTTAACTGAAAGTACACAGGATTTAGCAACAACTTACCCACACATTACTCAGATTCCAAATGAAAAAGTAATAAAAATCGAGGGCAGTTATCCTGAATTTACAGTAGTAACCAACAAGAATTCATACCAAACAAGAAATATCGTAGTCGGAATTGGTTCAGCCAATACTTTTGACATCGAAGGTTTAATGCAATTTGTTGAACCTCATAAAAAAGCTCTTCCAGAAAAACAGCGAATTCAACTTAAAAACGACGATCATAAAGTTGCTGACGGGATTTATGCAATCGGTACTTTAGCTGGTTGGAGAAGCCAATTGGCAATTGCAGCTGGAAGTGGTGCAGCTGTAGCAACAGATATTCTTACTTTATGGAATAACGGTGTACAGACTCACGCTCACGATAGTATTCGATAATTTTTTTGTTTTTAACATTAAGGGATTAAGAAAAATTAAGTTTTATTCTGATACAAACTTTATCAAGTTTCATTAAGAAAAAATTCCAAACAAAAACCATTAAGAGATTAAGAAAACAAGCTAAATAGCTTAATAAACTTAATCTCTTAATGGTTTAATTATTTTGTTGATTTATTTAACCGAAACGATCTCTGTTACTTTGATATGGTTTTCTTCTTCGGTTTTCCATTTTTCTCCTTTTACAGATACCACATCTCCAATTTTTAATTGTTTGTAGTTTTGAGGCCCTCCCACGTTTACAATACTAATTGTTGCAAAGTATACTTCTTTGGCGTCTGTTGTAATTTTGGCTGTGTAGCCATCTTTACCCGCTTCTATACCGTCTACTTTTCCTGAAACTACAGCATTTGCATCGTTTTTCATAGTTGTGCAAGAGATTATAAAAGTCATTAGAAGCACTAGAAAACTTATTCTTTTTAGATTTTTCATTTTTAAATATTTAAATGTGTAATAATCTCCAAGATTACTATATTTTCTTTAGCCACAGATTAAGAAGATTAAAAGGATTTTATAATCTGTGTTATTTTTTAATCCAATAGCTATCAGGAGTGGCTTTATATTTTATTCCAAAATTATGCCAGCTGAACACAGCTTCCTGCTATAACTTTTAGATTTTTCCCTATTTTTTTCCAGACTCTTACATACTTAAAAACTCCGTTAATCGGATTACCATCATAAGCCCCTTTTAACGCGACTGTAACCGTAACTACAGCCGAATCACCAATTATATTGACGATTTGATCTGAACCTTCTAAAGAATCAATTTTAATCTTTCCAGAACGGTATGTCTGCAAATCGAAATCTTTAGTGATGGTTTGTCCGTCGGGCATATTGAACAATAAATCATCATGAAGGATTGTTTCCAAAGCCATAACATCCGATTTTTTAATGGCAGTAAGTAGTTCAATTTCTGCATCAACAACGGTTTCTATTTTCATGATATAAGGATTGAAATTATTTCTTCGGAGTCAGAATTGTTTTTATCATGGCATCTTCTTTTAAGATTACATCATAATAATACAATTCTCCATACAGCTGTCGGGCAAATTCAGCTGTAATATGACGGTTTACGAGCGCTTTTGTTTTATCCAATTTCAGATCAAGACCTGTCATCAAGATATAATTCTTGAATTTCTTAAAATATGTATCTGAACTTTTCATTTTAGCTAAAAACGCATTGAAATTATCGCCCGCAAAAGCATTTCTGTTTTTGTCTAATTCTTCAAAGACAAAATGACCAACAATTCCTGTTTGCAGCAAATAAGCAACATTTTCATTTCCATGCTCTGCTTCCATTGGTACGAAAACATCTGGAACAATTCCGCCACCGCCGTACACTATCTTCCCTTTTGGAGTTTTAAATTTTAAAGAATCAGCTACTTTTATGCTATCTTTTGCATATAATTCTCCTGTAGCAATTCTAGATTCTGATTCTTTAAAATATTCTTCGTTACCTTTTTTATAAGGCTTCTGAATCGATCTTCCTGTTGGTGTATAATAACGCGCTACAGTCAATCTTACTGCAGATCCGTCGTTAAAATCCATTTCCCTTTGAACGAGACCTTTTCCAAAAGAACGGCGCCCAACGATCGTTCCACGGTCATTATCTTGAATTGCTCCAGCTAAAATTTCGCTTGCAGAAGCACTATTCTCATTAATTAAAACATATACTTTTCCAGTTTCAAAGCTTCCTGCTTTTGTAGCATACGTTTTTTCGGTTGAACCGTTTTTGCTTTTCGTGAAAACGATTAACTGTTTATCTTTTAAAAACTCATCTGCAATGGCAATCGCTTCTTCCATGTAACCACCGCCATTATCGCGAAGGTCAATTACGAGCGACTGAATTCCTTTTTGCTTTAATCTTGTTAAACCAGTTTTAAACTCATTAAAAGTGGATTCTGCAAAACGATTTATTTTGATATAGCCGACATTATTTCCAAGCAACATAGAAGCATCAACGCTTTTAATTGGAATAACGTCCCGCTTAACTTTAAATTTCAGTTTCTTTTGTTCTGATTTTCTAAAAACAGTCAATTCTATTTCTGAACCTTGAAGTCCTTTTAATTTGGAGAACAAACTATCAGAAGGCAATTTTCTACCATATAATTTGGTTTTTCCTGCGAATAGAATTCGATCCCCAGATTTTATTCCTGCTTTTGCTGAAGGCCCATTTTCTACTGGTTTTATAATCGCAACCGAATCTTTATACATATAAAAATTGATTCCGATTCCGACGAAATCACCTTTCATACTCTCGGCAACCTCAGCTTGTTCGCTTGGCGGAATATAAACAGAATGTGGATCTAATTTGGAAAGTATATTATCGACTGTAAGATTTACAATCGAATCTGTATTGACGCTATCAACATATTCTGTATTGATAAAATCAATGAGTTTGTTAAGTTTCGTTTTTGAGTAATTTTTAGCCAAAAGCTGATCACTTGCGGGAGCATTCATAAGGCTTCCGGCAATTGTTCCAAGAGCAAAAGTCGCTCCTATGACTATTGGCAAATATTTCGAATTAAATTTCATTACTCTTCTAAAACAGGAATATGTTCTACCTCTACGCCTGCTTTTATTAAAAATTGAATTCCTGAGTCGTCACGATATCCATCTTTATACACTACTCTTTTTATTCCAGATTGATGTATTAATTTACTGCATTCTTTGCAAGGTGAAAGCGTGATATATAATGTTGCTCCTTCACAAGATTGCGTTGATCTTGCTACTTTCAGGATTGCATTTGCTTCAGCATGTAAAACATCCCAGCGTGTTAATCCGTCTTCGTCTTCACAGCAATTTTCAAATCCAGAAGGTGTCCCGTTGTAACCGTCAGAAATGATCATTCTATCTTTTACAATAATAGCGCCAACTTGTTTACGTTTACAGTAAGAAAGCAGACTCCACTCTTTTGCAATTCGCAGATATGCTTTATCGTATTTATTCAGTTTTTTTACTTCCATTTAAATTTATCTGTTCCAAATTGGGCTTTCAATAATCATCGGAATTACAACTCCAATGATAAAAGCCGACATTACAAGTGCCCAGTCGCGTTTTGAAAAACGGAAAACTGTCTGCACTATATATGAAATTACCAGAACAACAAAAACCACTACCAGCTGAGCAGCTTCTATTCCTAAGGCAAACTCTCCCAAAGGTAACAATTTTGAGGTTGCAGAACCTCCTAAAATTGTTTTGAAATAATTAGAAAAACCTAGTCCGTGAATAATTCCAAAGAATAAAGTTATGAAAAATACCAGATTTACGCCATCATTTTTTGAGGTCTTTCCAGCCGTAAATAAATGATAAAGTGCTGTTACGAGAATTGTAATCGGAATCAGGAATTCTACAACATTTACTTTTATGGCAATTATGCCGTAAACAGAAAGAATTAGAGCCAAAGTATGGCCAATTGTAAAAAGAGAAACCAATAAAAAAATTCTTTTCCAGTCTTTAAAAAGATACGGAACAGTTAAGGCGATTAAAAAAAGAACGTGATCGTAAGCATTGATATCTAAAACGTGTTTTAATCCTATTTGAAAATAAATCCAAAATTGTGACATAGGTGTAATGTAATTAAATAATTAGGGGTTGTAAACTTACGATTAATTTTCAAACTTAAATATTGAAGCCCCCAAATCCTTCAATAAAGAAAAGTTAAATTTTATGAGAATTTTAAAATCGATAATTTAAAAATAAGGCTATATTTGTTTAACAAAAACTTTACAATTATGTCATTTTCAGAATTATTTGATAGCGAATTCAAGCAAAGAAACAAAGGACACTTTTCTGCTATTGTTCGTGTAGCTTTAGCTGATGGTGTTGTTTATCCGGAAGAAAAAGCCTTTTTAGATAAACTTGCTTCTCGTTTAGAAATTACAGAATCGGAATACGAAGAAATTCTTAGCGATCCTTTAAAATATCCGATCAATCCACCTTATTCATATGTTCAGCGTTTAGAGCGTTTATATGATTTAACAAGAATGGTTCATGTTGACCATCATCTTGAAGACAAACAAGAAGTATTATTGAAAAAAATAAGTGTTGCTCTTGGATTTACACCAAGCAACGTAGATTACATTATTGCTAAAGCTTTATCATTAGTTGATAAAAAAGTAGATGCTGATACTTTTATCTACGAAATGCAGCATATGCATAAATAGTATTCAGTAATCAGTTTTTAGTGTTCAGTTTTTATACTGAAACTTGACTGCAAACGAAAATTAAAAAAACAAAACCCGATAATTGATTTTATCGGGTTTTGTTTTTTAAACCCTTTATTTTGACTGCGTTATATTTATATTATCAAAATAGTTTCCCGACTGTAATCCTATATTAAGAATCCTTTCTGCACCCGTTGTATTTTTACTCATCGTAATAATCAAAGTGTTTCCATTTTTCTTTTCTACCTCGAAAACATCATTTTTAAAGATAAAATTTTCAGAAGACAAATTTACAGTTCCTTTATCAATTCTTACTTTGTCTAATGAAAAACCATTTACCCACCATCCTTTGTTCTCTGCAGTGATCGTAATTGTATTGGCCTCTGCGGTAAAAGAAGCTTCTTTCTTGGAAAGCTTAATATCATCCTCAGATCGTCCAATTGGAGGATCCTTAATCTCGTCACTACTACAGGCAACAAACAAAACTGAAAATATTCCGAACAGAATCATCAATAGTTTTTTCTTCATAACAATTTACTTTTTGGTTTTTGATTAGTTTTAAAGCGCTTATAAAAAATTAATCCATAATTTCTCATAAATGCAAGGTTCATTTTAAAGATGGAAAAATCTTAAAAAGGTTGCGTCTTATTTTTTAGTTTTCAGTATTCAGTAACAGTCAACAGTTTTACGCTTAAACTTTTAAAATTTAACTCAAAACAAAACCCGACAGGTTTTAAAAACCTGTCGGGTTTGACACCTTATATAGTCCAGACTGAAAACTGCGACTGTGACTGATCACTAAAAACTGAACACTGAATACTTTCACTCAGCCGCCATAAATTCTTCAGCTTTTTCTACCATATTATAGCTTCCACAGAAGAAAGGCACTCTTTGGTGCAATTCGGTTGGCTGGATTTCCATAATTCTTCCGAAACCATCAGTTGCTTTTCCTCCCGCCTGTTCTGCCAAAAACGCCATCGGATTACATTCGTAAAGCAAACGTAATTTCCCTTTTGGTGCTTTTGAACTTGTTGGATAAATATAGATTCCGCCTTTAATCATATTTCGATGAAAATCGGCCACTAAACTTCCGATATATCTTGAAGTATAAGGTCTGTCTCCTTCTTCGCGCTGGCAGTATTTAATGTAATTTTTTACTCCCTGCGGAAAATGAACGTAATTTCCTTCGTTTACTGAATAAATATTTCCGTTTTCTGGAAATTTCATGTTTGGATGCGAAAGATAAAATGTACCAATCGCTGGGTTTAACGTAAAACCATTTACGCCATGTCCAGTTGTATAAACCAACATCGTTGAAGTTCCATAAATTACATAACCTGCTGCAACTTGATTGATTCCCGGCTGTAAAAAATCCTCGCTAGTTACCGGAGTTCCTATTGGAGTTACTCTTCTGAAAACAGAAAAGATAGTTCCCACAGAAACATTTACATCAATGTTTGAAGATCCGTCAAGCGGATCCATTAAGATCACGTACTTATTATTATGACTGTTGTCGCTCCCCTGAACAGTAATAAAATCGTCGTTTTCTTCAGAAGCAATACCACAGACAATCTCACGGTTTATTAACGTCTGGATAAATACTTCGTTTGCATAGACATCTAATTTTTGCTGGTCTTCACCTTGAATATTCTGTTCGCCTGCCGCGCCCACAATATCTACTAAACCCGCTTGGTTTACTTTATGATTGACCACTTTTGCTGCCAATCGAATAGAGTTGATAATTCGCGAGAGTTCTCCCGACGAATACTGAAATGCTTTTTGGTTCTCAATAATAAACTCTCCCAGTGTTTTATTGCGTTCTTCCATTTCTAAATCGTTATAGTTTTATTTTTAAGTCACAAATATCGCTTATTTTGTGAGAATGATTTAAAAATTATGTTGTTAGTTTGCTACTATTGTATATTTGCTAATAATCTGCAAAAAGCACTAGCTAAAATGAAGCTTTTTTAGATATTAAATAGTTAAAAATAGGAATATATGAATATTAGAAAAGGAAATCCTGAAGATATGAAATCGGTGTTAGGGCTTATTCAGGAGCTGGCTATATTCGAAAAAGAACCCGATGCAGTTGTCATTACAGAGGAAGATTTAGTGCGCGACGGATTTGGTGAAAAACCATTATTTAATGTGTTTGTAGCGGAGATCGAAAATGAAGAAAAACAAAAAGAAATTGTTGGAATTGCATTATATTACTATCGCTATTCTACCTGGAAAGGAAAGACAATTCATCTTGAAGATTTGATTGTAAAAGAAAAGATGCGAGGCACCGGTTTAGGTTCTGCTCTTTATGCTGAAATCATGAAACAAGGAAAAAGAGATAATGTTAGAAGAGTTGAATGGAATGTTTTGGATTGGAATACTCCAGCCGTAAAATTCTATGAAAATTCTGGAGCTAAAATCCTCGACACTTGGAGAGTTGTACAAATGGATCAAGCTGGAATTAATTCGTTCTTAGAAAAATTATAAAAAATATTTAGCCACAGATTATAAAGATTCAAAGGATTTTAAAATCTGTGTAAATCATTTTAATCTGTGGCAAAAAAAACAAAATACTAGGCTTCAGCTTAAATCTGAAATCTAAAATCTAAAAAATCTAAAATTAAAAATGAGAGTATTTAAATTTGGTGGTGCATCGGTAAAAGATGCAGATGGAATTAAAAACGTATACGACGTTTTACAAAAAGTGGGTTATGAAGACGTGATTTTGGTAGTTTCTGCGATGGGAAAAACTACAAATGCTCTCGAAGTTGTAATCAAAAATTACTTTGAAAAATCGACAGAATTAAATGCTTCTGTTCAAGAAATTAAAAAATACCACAATCAGATCTTATTGGATTTGTTTGAAGATGAAAGTCATGCGGTTTTTGCAGCTGTAAATGCTCAGTTTGACGAATTAGAATATTTCTTAGCTCATAATAAATCTCCAAACTACAACTTTGTTTACGATCAGGTGGTAAGTTTTGGTGAATTGATTTCGACTAATATCTTAAGTCATTACATGAATTTCAGAGGAATTCAGACGCAATGGCTTGATGTTCGTAATTTCATTAAAACGAATGCAAACTACAGAGATGCAGAAGTTGATTGGGAAACTACACAGCAAAACATCAGTAAAAATGTACCTAGAAAACAATTAAACATTACTCAAGGTTTCTTAGGCGCAGACGAAAACAACTTTACAACAACTCTTGGCCGTGAAGGTTCTGATTATACTGCTGGAATTTTTGCTTATTGCTTAAATGCAGAAAGTGTAACAATCTGGAAAGACGTTCCTGGAGTTATGAATGCAGATCCGCGTTATTTTGAAAATGCAAGTCTGTTAAACCAAATTTCATATCGTGAAGCTATCGAATTGGCATTTTACGGAGCAACTGTAATTCACCCAAAAACATTACAGCCATTACAGAAAAAAGAAATTCCATTATACGTAAAATCGTTTATCAATCCGTTATTAAAAGGAACTTGCGTTTCTAAAGGAGTTGATTTGGAACCACAATATCCTTGTTTTATCGTAAAAAGAGAACAGCTTTTAATTTCGCTTTCATCAATTGATTTCTCTTTCATTATGGAAGAAAACATCAGTGAGATTTTCGGTTTATTCCACGAATTTAAAATCAAAGTAAACCTGATTCAAAACTCTGCAATTAGTTTCTCTGTTTGTGTGGAAGATAAATTTGGAAATTTCCCAGAATTGAATGCTATTCTTTCTAAAAAATTCAAAGTAGAATACAGCGAAAATGTAACTTTATATACAATCCGTCACTTTACAGAAGAGGCAGCGCAGACTGTTGAAGCTAACAAAGAAGTTTTATTGAAACAAGTTAGCCGCGAAACTATGCAGATTGTAACTAAAGAATTAATCTAATATTGCTTTATAAAAGGTAATTATTTAATTCAAAAATTATTGAAAAGGCTTCACATAATTGTGAGGCCTTTTTTATTTCGAAAGAGTTTTCTTCATTTAATCTGTTTTTTGATTATATTTACTTTCTTTCTAATAAATATAAAAATGACCAAAAAGAGCTTTTTACTTGTTTTTATTATTCTTGGTTTATTATACATAGCTATATCTTTAAGTCCGTTGCTTACAAAAAACATTAAAGATATTTCATACTCCGATTTTAGATTAGTGATTGGTCCTTTTCTCTCTACAGTTGGAATTCTTATAACCTATACACAACTGAAAAGAAGAAAAAGTTAACTCCCCTTATTTAATTTTTACCTTTATTTAAGTGCTTTATAATGGTTTTCAAATCTTCAATTTGCAACTCATATTGCTTTATAATTTTTCTATAAACTCCTAACATCGCAATTTCTGTTTGTCGTTCTGTATTCATTAGACTTTCATAAACAGAATCTCCTAATCCTTTTCTAACTAATTCTTCTGGAGATATTTCAAAAATCTGACATATTTTATTAAAATGAATAGCCCAAGATGTACTCTCCCCGCGTTCCATTCTTGCATAAGCCGATTGTGAAATTTGCAAATGATCTGCGGCCTCTTCTTGTGACATATTCTTTGATTTCCTCAAAACTTTTAGATTATCTCCTACAATTTTATTCATAATTAACAATTTAAAAAACAAATATAAACATAAGAATTATTTTACAATTATTCGAATTTAGGTTTTTAATAACCGATTTTCGACTAAGACTGGCATTCAATACTATATAGATTTGCAATTATTAACTGTAAAAAAAAAAAATCATGGAAAGAATCAAATCAATTTCGATAAAATATCATATTCCAACAATTATTGGAGTTATGTTTCTCTTGTTTAGTTGTACAAAAGATGAAATTTTAAATAATGGACTAGAAATGAACAACACTTCATTCACTGATGAAGAAGTTTTTAAAGGCGTGATGTTCTTAGAAGGACCTGTTGCAAATAAAATGAACGATTTCAAAGATTTAAACTTTAGATCATTTGTTGCTGATAAATCACAGATTGAGGAAATAATAAACTTTCAAAATGAAGTTGTAAACAGAATAAAATCTATTGATCCAAATTACTTATCTGATTTTAGAAAAAAAATTGGTTCAGGAGATTATTATTTAATCAAAGAAACTTTTTCTAAGGCCTCAACCAAAATATCAAATATCATTTATGAAATTTCAAATCTTGACAAAAACGAGATTTCTATAGTAGCAAAAAAATTCAACTCTAATCTAAAGTACAAATATAATATTGATGAAAAATCTTCTAAAGAAGACCTTATAAAAGCATTAAATGACATCAAATCTGAAAAACAAACTTCAAAAAACGTAATGCCTGATTATTACTATAAGTGGGCAGCTGTCTGGATAGCTGCTGCAGCAGTATTAATTATTGTAATTGTTGCACAGGAAGCTCCTTTAGAACCAATTGATGAATTTGAACCATTCGAGCCTTTTCCTGATGAAGCAAATTCACAATTATCATCAGAAAAGAGATACTTAATGGATGATTATCAATCCGAAATAACATTTGAATTACAAGGTATTTAAACTTTCTCTTAAGAAAACATAATGAATAAAATATCCAAATTATCCTTTTTTTCTTTTTGTTTAGCTTTTCTTATTGTTGTCTTAGCTTTTTTTAAAGTAACAGCAATATATTTTGGAAATAATCCTCTAAATAACCAGTATAATGCCAAATCCCAATTGACATCGGTATTCCCGCAAGGATGGGCTTTTTTCACTAAAAGCTCTAGAGAATCTCAACTTCATATCTTTGATTGTAATTCTCTAGAGCCAAAATTGAAGAATCTAAAAAGCTTTACAAGCGAATATTATTTTGGTATATCAAGAAAGAATAGAGTTTTAAACATTGAAATGAATACTATTTTCCAAAAAATAGTTACTGATTCAGTTAAGCCGATCTATATTAAATCAACTAATATCTATACTGTTAACGAACACATTAAAAAGAAAAGAATTCATTACAAAAAGATAATAATAAAAAAAGGGAGCGCTCCTAACTTCAAAGGAAAATACTTATTTGTCACACAAATAATGCTTCCTTGGAATATAATAAAAAGAAAACCTGATTACCCTTCATCATTTATGGTATATCCAATTGAAATCACTGAAAAATGAATCAATTTATTACATCATTAGAACAAAAAAATATTTTCACTGAAAGATTAATGTTTGTGAGACTATTGCTAGCAATAAGTGCTTTACTAACTATTGTTTTTAACAATATTGAATACATTACTAATTTTGATTTAGTGTTGAACGATGAAACAAAATTTGCTGCAATAATTTTTTTCAAACAATTTAGCATCTTCACACTATTTCATCCCATACTCGCTAAAGTTGTTTCCATTCTTATCTTATTAATTATTACAACTGGTTATTTTCCTCAATTAACATGTTTTTTACATGCGTGGGTTCATTTAAGTATTTGCAATTCATTTTTAGGAGTTGATGGCGGAGATCAGATAGCTTCAAATTTAAGCATATTACTAGTTCCTATCTGCCTATTTGATAATCGAATAAATCAATGGAAAACCGGCAAAAACATTACTACAAAACCAAGAAAGGCAATCAATGTTTTCTTTAATACATATTATTTTTTAATATTATTACAGGTTGCCGTAATATATTTACATGCAGGCATAGGCAAATTATACAATAATGAATGGAGAGATGGAACATGTGCTTATTATTGGTTTACAAACAACATCTTTGGAGCTCCTTTCTTTTTACAAAAATTATATAGCATAATAACTTTAAGCTCTTTCACGCCTATAATAACTTGGTCAGTTATTATCTTAGAATTAGGGCTATTCGCGTGCATTTTAGCTTCAAACATAAATCTAAAAAAAACATTTCTCATAATAGGATTACTCTTTCATTTTAGCATTCTTATAACTCATGGATTAATAAGCTTCTTTTTCTCTATGGCATCAGCCTTAATTTTATACCTAGATAATGAAAATATGATTTTTGTTTTTTCTAAAACTAAATTCATATCTTTAAAAAATGTCTTACAATCAAAAACCATCCAACAAAGAAAAAAACAATTGACATAATTATTCTAATAGGTGATTTTTAAAGACATATAATCCTCTTACTTTTTTCTTTACAGCAATATTTATACTTATTTAAACATCATCTCAAAAACATATACAATCGTGGTCGAAATTTTTAGAGGTTCTTATATTGAATCGATGAATATTAAAAATTTATTGGAAAATAACGGCATTTCTGTCTTTATCGCTAATGAATACATGTCAAATATTCAGCCTTGGTCCGTCTCTGCTGGAGGGAATGATCCTGCCATTTTAAAAGTACTCGAAAAAGATATGGCTGATAGTAAAGTAATAATTGACCGCTATAACAAAGGCGAATATAATTTGACGGAATAATCTTTTGATGTATTGCAAACATGCACATTAGATTTCCGATTTAATATAAATTCAAATCTTAAAAAATGGAATTCAGTAAAGAGCCATCCGAGGAAGAAAAAAACAATTGGCATAACGATCCAAATAATTGGGTTTGGGGAATGTTTTACTATAACCCAAAAGACAAAAGAATGTTTCCGCTAAAGAAAATTAAGGAATTAGGCTGGACTATTAATTTTGCCAATCCCAATTCGGTTTTTCTTTGTGTTGTGCTTATTCTGGTTTTAATGATTATATCTGAAAGTGTCAAGTAATTTACCTCGCTCTATTATTCTCCGACTGCTCCACTTCTGACTTTTTATAAGTCGTCTTTTTTGAATCTCCAAAACTGTATGTTGCAATCAATTTAAAATAGTTGCTGGTATAGGTTCGGTGGTAATAAATTTGGGTTTGTCCGACATTGTAATCGCCCGAAACCATAAACTTATGAAAGATGTCGTTTGCCGTAAAATTGAGTTTTAGCGCATCTTTGAAAAAGTTTCTTTCTATTCCTAAAGTTATGGTCGAACGTCCGTTCTCGCTTCCTAATCCGTAGCTTCTATCGCTTAAATACCAAGCCAAAAGTTGCAATTTAAAAAGTTTTGGAATCGTAAATGTATTATTAGTATATAAATAGATCTGAGGTTCTACAGGACTGAATTCAAATGCATAATAATTGTCTACAGATTTCTGCCATGTAATGCTTGCTGTATTAACAGAATTCCACCATTTTATATTGAAAGATCTGGATATCGAAGTAAAAAAAGTATGCCCTTTTTCTAGATTCAATGCTCTTAAAATATAGCTGTTTGGAGTGTCGCCACGCAGAGCTGCCGCAGAAATCGGATCAATTTTATAAGTATAGCCAACTTTAAAATCAAACTTTTTGTACATCACGCCTATTTCAAAAGCATGTGTTTTTTCTGGAAGCAGATTCGGATTTCCTTCAATCGTCGTAAAAGGATCCTGATAAATTACATACGGATTTAAAGCCTGATATCTGGGTCTTGTAATTCTGGAAACATAAGAAAAATGCCCTTTCCAATCTTCTGAAAGATTAAAATTTAAAAGCATGTTTGGGAAAAAATTACCGTACGATTTATCAAATTTCTGAATTCCGTTGGCATTAGTAAATAAATCATAACTCGTTTTTTCTGCTCTTACGCCAAGAGAAAAATTGATTTTTTCATTCAATGCTCCAATATAATTAAAGTATGCAGCAGCAATTTTTTCATTGTATTCAAAATCACTCGAAAGCTCATCGTCTAGCTCAAAATTTATTTCATCCTCAGAAATCAAGAAATCTGTTCCTGAGTTTATTGTAGCGTGACTAAACTTCGTCCCTATTTCGAGTTTAGTTTTTTCATCTATTTTCTTCGAATAATCGGCTTGAACTGCAATTATATTGATTCGGCTATCGACATTATTCTTTAAAAATCTTTCAGAATCTGTTTCTTCTACCAAACTGCTTTCTTCAATAAAATCTCTTATGGTTTGGTTGTAATTTGAAAATTGCGATCCTATAAATAGTGAAGAACCTTTAGCCGTTGTCCAATTATAATTCAAATTGATGAATTGATTCAACAAAATATCATTTCGGTCAACATCTGTGGCGTAAAAACTCTTCCCAGAATTGTTTGTTATGGAATTTCTGCTTTCTGTAATACCGCCTAAATCACTCACATTGCCGCTATAAGCCAATGAAATATAATTATTTGGAGAAAAACTATATTGAAGTCCGAATCCGAAATTAGAATAATTATTAAATCTTCTTTTCCAATCGGTTGTCAATTCAGATTTCATAAAATCATCAGGATTAGGACGAGTTCTGGTCGTATATAGCAACTCGCGGTTTCTTCCTAATTGCAAACCGTAATTGGTTATAAAAGAGAATTTTCCTTTAGAATAATTAAAATCTAAAAGCGTGTTATAAAGTGTTCCGCCAAATTTAGAACCTGTTATGTGCTGATTGACAGCGCCCATTATACCGCTTTCAACATTTTGCTTGGTTATAATATTGATTACTGCTTTTCCTTCAGCATCGTATCTTGCAGAAGGATTTGAAATGACTTCAATCTTTTGAATTTGTGAAACGGGAATAGCAGCAAACCGCTCATAATTAATCAAAACTCCATTGAGATAAATTATGGCTTCACCTTTCCCAACAACGCTAATTTCTCCGTCAGCGACCACAACATTTGGCACTCTTCCAAGTAATTCATTTACCGAACTGCTGGTTGCGAGAACAGTTCCGTTTACATTGACATCAATATTTCCATTGGCTCCATATTTTAATAATAAAGGCTGGCTTTTTATAACCACTTCATTTAACTCATTGTGTTCTTTCTCTTTAATAAGCACAGTGTCTTGAGCAGACTTTAATGACTTTTTCCCAAGGAGTACATCATCACTATAATAACTTTTATCTTTACTATTTTTTATGCGTTGCGCTTTTATTTCTATTGATGAAAAAGCAAGGAAAAAAATAGAAATGATAACCAATTTTAGAAATCTCATAAACTTTAACGATTAGCAGTTTGACTTTTATTTAGAACAAAAGTCATCTGAAAATCAATAAATGAGATTCCAAAAAACTAAATCAGGAGTACGGATTTATAAATTAATACTCCAATTTACGGTTGCAAAGCCTGAAGCTGATAGTTAAGCGGCGTGGTTCCTGTATGTTTTTTGAATGCTGTAAAAAAGGTAGATTTAGAATTAAAACCCACGTCATAACCAACAGATTCTAAAGTTAATTTATCTGAAGAAGTGATAATTTTACATGCTTCGTTGATTCTGAATTCGTTTACATAACTGGTGAAATTTTTTCCTAAATTATTATTCAGAAACTGCGACAATTGATGGCTTGAAATATTAATTTCTTGAGATAGATCTTGAAGCGTTAAGTTTGGATTTTTATATAAACTCTTTTCAAACATGGCATTTTCAAGTTTTTCTGACCACATTAGCGCTTCTGCCGATTCTATTTTTTTATTCGAAATCTTTCCATTCAACAAAAACAAATCGTCTGTTTTTTTTCGGTACAAAAGAATTGAAATTCCTAAATATAAAATGAATGAAAAAACAACCGCACCACTTATATAAGTTGCTGCAGAAGCTCCCATAATTGCCAAGAAGTAAAACAGGAATAATAAACAATTTCCAAAATAGAGCATTGAGAACCACATTTCTGCGGGAGTAGTTTTTTCTTTTCGGCTGAGGATTTTTTTCAAAACACCACGAAGTGCAAAACCAGCAGAAACAATGTAAACCAACCACTGAAAATAAATGATTCTTATGAAAATGCCATTCCAAAGTTTTGGATATACTTCGTAAGGATATAAAACACCAACAGCAACGATTAAAGTTCCCCAAAATGCTAGAATAAACTTCCATGATTTGGGCATTATCTGAACTTCATCGACTGCCGATTTGACGAAATAATACAAACAGGGTCCAATAAAAAAACAAGCTGTAAGTCCAAATTGAAGATACATTTTTGGCAGTTCGGGATGAAAATATACAAATACAGATTTTGCAATTCGGATGCTTAGCGCAAACAAAAGCGCACCCAAGAAATAATTTGTCAGGTACTTTTTCTTGGTAAAAAAGAAAAAATAAACGCCGAGAATAATTCCGTTGAAAGCTCCTAAAGCACTAAAAAAGAATAAAAGTTCTTTGCTAGTATCCATAATTTAAGTTAGTTATATCCTAAACAAAGCTAAAAAAAAGATTGTCTTCACGTGAGATTTTTTCTGCAATTATTTTTTATTCTGCAATTTTAAAAATCTCAGAACTGCTTCATTTTTCAATAAATAAAAGCCTCGTAATTTCTTGATTATAAATACTACTTTTGACTTTTTAGAGTTAGAGTATTTATGTTGAAAAAATTACTGTTTTTGACGGTTTTCTTCTGTTTTTCTGTGCTTCAAGCTCAGGAAACTGAATCTCTGTACAAAACCAAAAAAGTAATCGTTTCAAAAGACACTATTCGTCTGGAAAAAGTCTCCATTAACTCTGGATTTTTCCAGATTCTGAATACTAAAAATGAACCAATCGATTCCACATCTTATAAAGTCAATTTTCAAAAAGGATATTTACTTTTAAATGAAAATTTCCAATCGGTTTCAGATACTTTAATTGTCAATTATCTTAATTATCCAGATCTCTTAACGAGAGAATATAGCCTTTACAAATCGGATCAAATTGTAAGCGGTGATGTCGGAACAGATAAATTATACCGAATAGACAATAATTCCAACGCAAAAAAAACAACTCCTTTTGACGGTCTTGAAACTTCTGGAAGTATTACACGTGGTGTTACAGTTGGTAAT
This sequence comes from Flavobacterium sharifuzzamanii, assembly GCF_003254585.1. GTDB lineage: Bacteria > Bacteroidota > Bacteroidia > Flavobacteriales > Flavobacteriaceae > Flavobacterium > Flavobacterium sharifuzzamanii. The sequence goes on from NZ_QJGZ01000039.1 coordinate 72,762, forward strand.
AATCAGAGTACAGTTTTAAATTCCAATTTAGATTTACAAATTACAGGAAAGCTTTCAGAAAAAGTGAGTTTAAGGGCTTCGCTGCAAGACAATAATATTCCGCTGCAAGACGGCGGTTATTCGCAAAAACTCGATCAGTTTGACAATATTTTTATAGAACTTTTTAGCGATGACTGGAACATTCGCGCCGGCGATGTATTTTTAGAAAATAGAAAAACTCAATTTTTGGGCTTTAATAAAAAAGTTCAGGGGCTTTCTGCCAACTTTGATTTTGATACCGAAAAAAGCAAAACCAACGTTTTTGCTTCGGTTGCTTTTGTAAAAGGACAATATGCTAAAAGTACTTTTACAGGTCAGGAAGGAAATCAAGGTCCATACAAACTAAAAGGCCAAAATGGCGAATTGTACGTTCTCGTTATTTCGGGTTCGGAGCGAGTTTATGTAAACGGCGTTTTATTAAAAAGAGGCGAAAACAACGATTATGTGATTGATTATAATGCCGGAGAAATTGTCTTTACTTCGCTTTTTACCATTACTTCAGAAATGCGTATTAATGTGGAATACCAATATTCTGAACGAAATTACAACCGATTAGTTACTTACGCAGGCGCAACACACGAAAATAAAAACTGGAGTTTTGGCGGATATATTTATTCTGAAAATGATATGAAAAATCAGCCTTTGCAGCAAAATCTTTCTCCAGAACAAGTTCAGATTTTAAGTCAAGCAGGTGATGATGTTAATTTAATGAAAGCGCCTTCTGCTTACGAAGACACTTATGCTGAGAATAAAATTTTGTATAAAAAGACACTGATCAATTCGGTTGAAGTTTATGAATATTCAAATAATCCTGCTGATGTCTTGTACAATGTAAGATTTAGCCAAGTTGGTGCAAATTCTGGGAATTATATTATTCAAAACAATAATTCTGTAGAGCGTATTTATCAATATGTTGAGCCTGTTAACGGAATTTTGCAAGGAAATTATGAGCCAATTGTACAGCTTGTTGCGCCAATGAAACTTCAAGTGGCAACGTTTTTAGGGAAATATAATCCGAATGAAAAAACTTTAGTTGATTTTGAATTGGCTGTTAGCAATAATGACCAAAATTTATTTTCTGGAATTGATGATGCTAATAATGAAGGAGTCGCTTTTAAAACCAATCTTAAAAAACGTCTTTTTTCTAGAAGCTGGAATTTAGACGCTTTCGCGAATTATCAATTCGTGCAGCAGAATTTTAAATCGGTGGAACGTTTGTATAATATCGAATTTAATCGTGACTGGAATTTAACTGGAACGCAATACGGCAATCAGAGTCTTTTGGTTACGGGTTTGAATTTTGATTTGTTTTCGAAAAAAGAGACTTCAAATATTGGTTTACTGACTTATCAATTTGAGAAATTGGATTTTAGTGAAAGTTACACTGGAGCAAGACATACTGCAAACGCTTTATTCAAATTGAAAAAATGGACAATCGAAAACAATGGCAGTTTCCTGAATTCTGATGCTACAGCTTCGACTTCAAAATTCATTAGAAACCAAACTAGAACCAAATATCATTTTGGAAAAAATTGGGTTGGAGGAACTATGCAGTTAGAAGACAATCAGCAGAAAGATAAAGTAACCAATCAGTTTTCGGCTTTAAGCCAAAGATTTTCAGAATATGGTGTATTTACCGGACGTGGCGACAGCACCAAAGTTTTTGTTGAAGTTGGTTTTCTGCAAAGACGAAATGATAGTTTGCAAAATGGGTTATTACAGCATGTAAATAATTCGCAAACCTATTATTTAAGATCCAAATTGATTCAGAACAAAACCACCGATTTGGCGGTTTATGCGAGTTACAGAAATTTAGATTTTACAGATAAATCGAGACACAATGAACCTTCTTTAAATTCGAGAATTCTGTACAACGATCGATTCTTTAATCAACTCATGCAAGTTGGAACGGCTTACGAAACGAGCTCAGGAACTATTGCACAACAAGAATTTACGTATGTAGAAGTTCCGACAGGACAAGGTGTTTATACTTGGAACGATTATAATGGCAATGGAATTCAGGAATTGGAAGAGTTTGAAGTTGCCGTTTACCAAGATCAGGCACGTTATGTTAGAGTCTTTTTGCCAAATCAGATTTATATTAAGACCAATCAGAATAAGTTTTCGCAGTCTTTAACTCTGAATCCGTTACAATGGCAAAATGAAAAAGGATTTAAAAAACTGCTGTCTTATTTTTATAACCAAACTTCTTTTATAATGGATCGAAAGGTTAAGAGCGAGGGCGAAAAATTAGAACTCAATCCGTTTGATTCATCAGAAGAAAATATTTTGGGTTTGAATTCGAGTTTCAGAAACAGCTTATTTTACAACCGAGGCAAACAAAAACATTCGGTTACCTATTCTTATTTGGTAAATAAAGGCAAAAGTTTACTTTCTGTAGGTTCGCAGCATGTGCAGAATTATTCGCATCAAATTCAATACACGCATTTATACCAAAATAGCTGGCTGTTTAATTTTTTCACTAAAACCATAAAAACCGATTTGGTTTCAAAAGATTTTGCAGAGAAGAATTATGATATTCAAGGCTGGCAGCTGGCACCAAAAATCAGCTATTTATTTTCTAAAAACACCAAATTGGATTTCTTTTATGAACTTCAAAACAAAAAAAATCAAATTGGGAATTTCGAAACTTTAGACCAGAACAGAATCGGAACTTCTTTTTCTTATGCTGGCGAAAAGAAAGTTACGGTTAATGGGGAATTTTCTTTTTATCAAAATAAATTTAACGGAAATGAATTTTCTTCAGTCGGTTTTCAGATGCTCGAAGGACTTCAAGCAGGATCAAATTTGGTTTGGAAACTGCTTCTGCAAAAGAACATTACGTCTTTTTTGGACATCAATTTAAATTATCAAGGAAGAAAAAGTGAAACTGGAAATACAATTCATACAGGAAATATCCAGCTCCGTGCATATTTTTAATGTAACACGAAAAAGATGACAATAAATTGTTTAATTTTAATTGAAATTTAAACTTTTAGCCTTATGAAAAAATTAGTATTATTATGTTTAATGGTTGTTTTCTCTTCTAATTTTTACGCACAGGAAACAACTGCAAAAACTACGAAAAGTAAAACAGAAGCTTCGGCAAAAAAAACGAAAGCAACCGCTGACAAAGCTTCGGCTGACGCAAAAAAAGAAGCCACAAAATCTAAAAAAGCAGCAGATGATGCAAAAGCGGCTTCCACAAAAGCCAAAAAAGAATCTGCTGACGCAGCAAAAAAGACTGCCGATAAACAAGCAACAAAAGCTAAAGCAGATGCAAAAAAAGCTACTGTAGAATCTGACAAAGCAAAAAGTACTGCTGACAAAGCAAAAAGCACAGCAGACAAAACCAAAGCTGATGCCAAGAAAACAACTGCAAAAGCTGACGCTACAAAGAAAGATGCCACAGCTGCTAAAAAATCGGCTACTAAAACTTTAAAAGAAACTAACGAAAAAGCACCATCTGTACCAGACAAAGTTACTGGCGAATACAATGGTAAAAAAGTATATACTGGCCCAAGAGGCGGTAAATACTATATTAACAAAAACGGTAATAAAACGTATATTCAGGACTAAGGTTCTGAGGGACTAAGGTTCTGAGGTGCTAAGGTTTTACGAGACTTTGAAGAAGCTGTCCAAAAGGACAGCTTCTTCTTTTTGTAAGCTTCTGAGCGACATATATCTGATTATAAAAAAATATGTCGCTCCTCTGGAGCTCTTTATCTTTGCGCAATTGGATTTTCTATAGATATATCGCCCCTCTGGGGCTTTTTAATATGCTTATAAAATCTTTTTTTAGGTAAGCTTCGGAGAAGCGAAATATTTATAGCTAAGAACATTTTTACAATATTCAAGCTCCAGAGGAGCGACATGATTTATTGCAAAAAATTATGTGTCGCTCCGCTGGAGCTCTTTGCCTTTGCGCAATTGGATTTCTATAGATATGTCGCCCCGCTGGGGCTTCTTAAAATGATTGTAAAATCTTTTTTATTTAAATCAATAAATCTCAGAACCTTAGTCCCTCAGCTCCTCAGAACCTTAAATTAATAATTTCGTAATACCTTCGAAATAACATAAAAAACATATTTTTCTATCTTCGTTTTTAAAAACGTGTTAAAAATGAGCATAGATTATTCTGCGAATAAAACTATTTTAGTGGCTCCATTAAATTGGGGACTTGGACATGCCACTCGATGCATTCCTATTATCAAGGCGCTTCAGGAGAATAATTATATTCCGATTATTGCTTCCGACGGTGTTGCGCTGGCTCTACTACGAAAAGAATTTCCATATATACAAACTTTAGAATTGCCTTCTTATCATATTGAATATGCAAAGAATGGTAAAAACTTTAAATGGAAGCTAATTAAAAATCTTCCGAAGATGATTACTGCTATTTTGGATGAGAAAAAAATGGTGAATCATTGGGTAAAAAAGCACAGTATTGACGGTATAATTTCAGATAATAGATTGGGAGTCATCAGTAAAAAAGTGCCTTCTGTTTTTATTACACACCAATTGAATGTAATGACAGGAAATACGACTTGGTTCACCAGCAAATGTCATCAGCACTTTATTAAAAAATACAATGAGTGCTGGGTTCCAGATTCTAATGAAAAAATAAACCTGACTGGAGATTTAGGCCACTTGAAAAATAATGAGCTGAATCTAAAATATATTGGTCCGTTAAGCCGTATGAAGAAAAAGGATACGCCAAAAATATATGATTTGATGATTATATTGTCTGGACCAGAACCTCAACGTACTTTTTTAGACGAAAAACTGCAGAAAGAAGCGGCAAAATATCCCGGAAAAGTGGTTTTTGTACAAGGAAAAGTAGAAAAATCTCAAGAAAAATGGCAGGCTGGAAATGTCACTTATTATAATTTTATGAACTCGAAACAGCTAGAACAAACTTTTAACGAAAGTGAGTTTGTATTGTGCCGTTCAGGTTATACCACTGTTATGGATTTGGCAAAGCTAGGTAAAAAAGCCTTTTTTATTCCAACTCCAGGACAATATGAGCAGGAATATCTGGCGATAAAACTTCAGGAAGAAAATCTTGTGCCGTATGCCATGCAGGATGATTTTACCATTGGAGACTTATCGAAAGTAAAGTCATTTAAGGGATTGTCTCAATTTGAAAATAATATTGATTGGGATTCTTTATTTAAGGTTTTTGAAGACAGGACTGCATAATTGCACGCTGATAAAACGGATTCGCTATGGCAAAGACGCGGATTAAGCGGATTTTATAGCTTGTTTTTCACTATAAAAAAACCTCCAGCTGAAGCTGGAGGTTTTTCATTTTTTATATAAAGAAATCCGTTTTATCTGTGTACTGATTTTAGAAATTAAACTGCACTTGCAATCTTAATACATTTCCTTGCTGTCTGTTTATTGGCAGTGCGCTATCTTCAAAAGTTCGGTCTGCTACAACGTATTCTGCTGTAAGTTCAAATGCTTTGATCGGTTGCCATTCAACACCAAATTCGTAATCTCTTACTACGTAGCTTCTAGCATCTTTTTCATATTTTTTTCCTCCGTCATAATATTGAAATTTAGCAAAAGGATAAATACGCTGTTTTTTAAGATCCCATTTATAGTTTAACAAAACGTAACCTCCATTCAAATCGGTTTGATCGATTGTATTAGTAAGTGTATTGTATCGAGGTCCAGTTCCGATGTTGTATTCCGTTTGAATTCCGAAAGGTCTTGGATATAAAACGAAAGTTGCACCAACTCGTTGATCTTTTACATATTGAGGATCGTTAACGGTAACTCCTGGCGAAACCTCTCCAGTAAAAGCCCATTTTCCAGTGTAAGCCTGAATTCCAGGTTCTATAATCTGACTTCCAATAACAAAAGGATAAGTTACTCTCGCCACCACGTTTAAATCTCTGTTTCCATCCAATTTGTTTGCGATTTGACCGTTGTAAACACCTAGTGCAAAAACACCAAAATCTCCAGAACCTTTATAGCCGTCTTTAACCAACATTTCAAAACGCTGTCTGATTTCGGCTGGAGCCCAATAAAAGAATACTCCTAAATCACGTTCATTCAAAATTGAAGAGTTGATTGCATCAGCACGGTCTAGAGTTAAACGCTGTGAGCTTGACTGCATGTTCTCAAATCCGTATGGGATTTTACTTTGCCCAACACGTACTCGGTATTCTTTTTTCTTATCAAAAGAAAGATCAAAATACAAGTCACGAATTTGTACAAAGTTATTAATTCCGCTTGACGGTGAACTCGCAAAATCGGGCTGAAAGTAGAAAAACACATTTGGATGCACTTGTCCAGAAAATACTAAACGGGCACGGCGAATAAAAAGTCCGTTGTTTGCTTTTGCATCTAGAGCTGTCGAAGTTGTTCCCCAAGATCTATCACATTGCTCGCAAGAAACTTTATCGTTTGTAGAAAACAGACCATTGTATCTAATTTGCGCATAACCTCTTAAAGAGATTCTATCATACCAATGTTCTTCAACTCCTCCTCCAGATTTAGTCTCTGGAAGTTTTGCTTTGTTTATAGAATCTAAAACACGCATTACTTCGTTTTTTACATCCTGTTTATTCAGCTCTTGCTTGTTTGTTTCCTGTGCATTGGCAGCACAAGTTAGCAGTAATAAAACTGCTAATAGTTTTCTTTTTATCATTAGTTCTGTAATTCCCTTAATTTCAGGATGCAAAGATGGAGCACCTATGTTAAGAAATCATTAACCAGATGTTACTATAATAAAAATTTAATGTTATGGCCTAAATCGAAATGTTTATTTATTGTTAAACACCTTTGTTTTAGGGCTTTTAGCAAAACCGCCGTTACGATTTTTTAACGTCAGTTTTTAGTGATTTATTTGCTTTTTCGAGTGTAAAAGAGAATTCAGAGCCAATTCCGAACTCACTTTCTACATAAACTTTCTCTTTATGCGCTTCAATAATATGCTTTACAATCGCCAATCCTAAACCAGAACCGCCTTCAGATCTTGTTCCGCTTTTATCAACTCGGTAAAAACGTTCAAAAAGTCTTGGAATATTCTGTTTTTCAACACCTTCTCCGTTATCACTAATACGAATTAAGACTTTTTTCTTGGTTAAGTTTACGACACCAACTTCAGTCAGACCGCCTTCTTTTCCGTACTTAATAGAATTGACAATCAGATTTTCTAAAACTTGCTGTATTCTGTCCTGATCTCCTCTGATCATTACAGACTGTACATTTTTACTTTCAAAAGCCAATTTAATTTTCTTTTTGTCGGCTTTCATTTCAAGCAATTCAAAAACATTCTGAATTAATTCAACAATATCAAAATCAGTCATATTCAAATCTAAATCTCCCGATTCTAATTTGGTTATCATATCTAAATCTTCTACTATATAAATAAGACGCTCTACTCCTTTTTCGGCACGTTTTAAATATTTCTTTCTGATATTTTTATCGTCCATTGCGCCGTCAAGCAAAGTTGAAACGTACCCTTGAACAGTAAATAAAGGTGTTTTCAATTCGTGCGAAACGTTTCCTAAAAACTCTCTTCTATATTGTTCACGTATTTCGAGCATTTCGATTTCTAGTTTTTTATCGGTCGCGAACTTTTTCACTTCACGCGAAAGCGTTTCCATATCGGTATTAATCGGCTGATTAATCAATGTTGTGGATTCTAATAATGAAACCTCATCGTAGATTTTCTTCACTCTTCGGTAAATAAATCGCTCTACACGATATTGTAAAACCAGAAAAGAGAAAATATAGATTGCGATAATGAAAATTATTCCAAACGCAACTTGATGTTTTAATTGATTTTTATAAAATAATGACATTAACATCAGTACAAATGCTGTTGTAAAGAGACTGATATACAATGCCGATTTTATGGCAAATTTGTATGTTTTTTTAAAATTAATCTTCATTGAAAAAATTGAACCATTAAGAAATTAAGAGAATTAAGTGTAACTCAAAAACCATATAAAAAACTGAAGTCAAGTAAACTTCAGTTCCTTATATGGTTTAAATGTATTGAATATTTTTAAAAGAATTTGAATGGATTTAAAAACTAAGTGCCTTAGCATCTTAGTATCTTAGAACCTTAGCCTCTTAAAAAATTAAACTTCAAATTTATAGCCTACACCTTTTATGGTTTTAAAAAGATCTTCGCCTATTTTTTCACGCAATTTTCTGATGTGAACATCGATTGTTCTTCCTCCAACTACAACTTCGTTACCCCAAACTTTATCCAAGATTTCGTCTCTTTTAAAAACTTTTCCAGGTTTTGAAGCCAATAAATAAAATAATTCGAATTCTTTTCTTGGCAAAGCAATTTCTACATTGCCTTTTATGATTTTGTATTCCTCACGGTTAATCTCGATTCCACCAACATTTAAAGTATCTGTAACAACTTCTTGTTCTTTTAACCTTCTTAACAGCGCCTTTACTTTTGAGACCAATAATTTTGGCTTAATAGGTTTGGTTATATAGTCATCGGCACCGGCATCAAAACCAGCTACTTGAGAATAATCTTCGCTTCTTGCTGTAAGGAACGTTATGATAACATTATTTAATTCTGGAATTTTTCTAATATGCTCGCAAGCCTCCATTCCGTCCATTTCTGCCATCATCACGTCCATAATGATTAGTTCTGGCAGCTCTTTCTGTGCTTTTGCTATAGCATCTTTTCCGTTAGAAGCTGTAACAATCTGGTAGCCTTCCTGAGCAAGGTTATAGCCAACGATTTCTAAGATATCTGGTTCGTCGTCAACTAATAAAATCTTAGTTTGTGTTTTTTTCATAAATAGCAAAAATTGAGATTTTTATATCGAAACTTCTTCATTAAACATTCGATATTTCTTATTTCACAGGGTAAATATACTAACAAAAGAACCTTTAAAAAATGGTGTTAACCGTAATTTAATCTCGTAACAATTTGATAATCTTAACAACACAAAAACATAACAAGTCGGTAACATGGACTTCACAGAGCGGTTCTTTCTTTGCACAAAAATAATAAGACACAAACACAACACTGAAAAAAAATGAAATTCAATTTAAGATTTCTCTTTATTGCATTATTTATCTGTACGATTTCGATCGCGCAAAACAAAGGTACGATTTCTGGAGTTCTAACTGATAAAGATATGAACAACGCATCTCTACCATTTGCTAATGTTTTAGTTAAAGGTACAAATATTAGCGTAAATACCGACGTAGATGGAAAATATTCCTTAAGCGTAAATCCTGGAAATTATACTTTAATCTTTAGTTTTTTAGGATATGAATCTGTTGAAGCTCCAGTAGCTGTTAAAGCAAACGAGACTATAACTGTGAATAAAGGACTTTCGTCTGGAAGCTATACACTTAAAGATGTAGTTGTAAAATCAACAGCTAACAAAGAAAAAGAAACGGCTTTACTTTTAGATCAAAAAAATGCTGTTGTAATCAAACAAAGTATTGGTGCACAGGAAATGTCTCGAAAAGGTGTAAGCGATGTAGAAGAAGGTTTGACAAAAGTAACTGGAATCTCAAAAGTAGGTTCAAGAGGTATATTTGTACGTGGTCTTGAAGATCGTTACAATAACTTATTGATTAATGATCTTGCTGCTCCATCAAACAGCCCATATTCGAAAATCGTTCCGCTAGATTTATTCCCAACAAACATTGTTGGTGTAATTGATGTTTACAAAACTTTCAATCCAAATATTTACGGAGATTTTGCTGGAGGAACTTTCAATATCCAAACTTCAAAACCAACAAAAGCTGTTACTAAAATAAATGTTGGAGCAGGATATACAACTGGAAACAGCTTCAAAGATTTCTTGCTTTCTGGAGATGCAGATTCTGCTGCTGGTTTCTTCGGATTTAATGGTAAAGACCGAGAACTGCCAAGTTTCTTAGGTGAAACTGCCGGAAGAACAACTTTCACAAAAGATCAGGCATTAAACGCTGTAAGTGGAGATAAAGGTTTTAACGTTAGCAAAAGTAAAAGCCCATTAAACTCAAGCTTCAATTTTCTACATGCTGAAAAATTTGACTTAAGCAACAACCGTAACCTTTCATACTTATTGTCTCTTAATTTTGATAATAACTTTGCAGTGAGAGAAGGTGTTAACAGAACACTACAAACGCTTGGTGATAAATACAACAATGACTTCATCAATACTGAATATCGTTTCAAAACTAGCACTTCTGCATTAGTTGGTGTAAATTATTCAGCTGAGCGATACAAATTATCTTTCAACACTTTATACCTGAAAACTACATTAAACTCGATCTTAGATCAATATGGAGTTTTGAGTAATAATGGTATCAAGAACAACTTTATCCGTACGAATCAATTGGATAAAACAGATTATCTAAATACTCAATTATTAGGTGAATACAATTTGACAGAAGATAAAAACCAAACTTTAAAAGGTGGTGTATCTTATGCAAATACTAAATACGGTCAGCCAGACAGAAAATTCTATACTGGTACTCAAGAAACTGACAATCAGATCAACACTTCTTACGGAGGTAACAACTTCTTACGTCAGTATTTAAGTGTAGACGGAAATGTATTTGTTTCTGGATTATTAGAATACAATTTGAAATTTGGAAAAGACAAACAAAACAAATTGACTGTTGGTTATAACGGAAATTTTTCTAAAATGGAATCTTCTTACCGTTTTGTATCAAGTTATGGTGGTACCTTTTCATCAAACGATATCAACAATATCGATTCGAAAATTACAACTGACATCAATAACAACGTAGTTGCTTTTGCTGAAAGTTCAAACACAACTTATAAAGTAAAACTTAACGAAAGCGCAAATGCAGGATACGCAAATTTATTTTGGAAATTTGCTGACAAGTTTGAACTTAATGGAGGTTTAAGAGTTGAAAACACAATCAAAGAAACACATTTCAGAACTTTAGGTTCTTTTGATGATCCATTCAAAGTAAAAACATACAACAATCTTTATGTTTTACCTTCTGTAAACTTGAAATACCTTATGACAGAAACGTCTAATATTCGTTTCGCAGCAAGTAAAACATATACAAAACCAGTTGTAATGGAATCTTTCCCTATCTCATATATCAATGCAGATAACACTTCAACACAAGGTAACTCATTATTGAAAAACAGTGATAACTATAATGTTGATTTGAAATACGAATTATTCCCAACTGCTAAAGAAATGATCACTTTTGGAATATTTGGAAAATATATTGACAATCCAATCGAAAGAACATTTATTGCAAACGCTACATCGGGAACAGTAACTACTTTCTTAAATTCAGATAACGCAACTTTATACGGAGCAGAAGTTGAATTCCTTTTAGGATTAAACAGAATTAGTGAAAATCTTGAGCATTTCTCTTTCGGATTAAACGCTTCATTAATGTCTACGAAAGTAAATGTTGCTAAAACTTACGAATCTCAGGATGAGGACGGAAATGTAACGGTTAAAAATTCTATCGAAACACATAGCTCAAGATCATTGCAAGGTGCATCAGACTGGTTAGTAAACTCAGATTTGAAATATGAATTTAACTTAGGCAAAGACTGGACAAACACTATGTCTCTTGTTTATGGAGTATTCGGAAAAAGAATTTATGCAGTAGGAACAAACGGTCAGGATAATACTTATGAATTGCCTGTATCTCAATTAGACTTTGTTTGGGGAAGTAAACTCTCAGAGCATTTTGATGTGAAATTTACAGCAGACAACTTATTAAACCCAGCAAGACAGTTAGAATTCGGAAATAACGGAACTGTAAAAGTTGATGAACCATCTTTATTAGCAAACAGCTATAAAAAAGGTGTAGGATTCTCAGTTAAAGTTGGCTACACATTCTAATATTAAGAACACAATATACTTGAAAGCTCCAGAAATTCTGGGGCTTTTTTTATGGCAGCAATTTGCATAAATCTACTTAACATTCTCTTCACATTTTAGTCAATTTTTAATAACCGTAATGTAATACTCAGATAACACCTTGAAAGGATTAACCTCATAATTTTGACAAAAATAAAAACGAATAATACAACACAAAACTATGAAAACTAAAATTCTTGCTTTAGCACTTGCTACAGGTTTATTTTTTAATTCTTGCTCAAGCAGCGACGATCCAACTCCTGCACCGACACCTGCTACAGGAGAAATTACAGGTCCTATTACTGCTAACAAATCTTATGCTTACGGTAACTACACTTTAAAAGGAATTGTAAAAATTAATTCTGGTGTAACTGTAACTTTTGATGCAGGATCTACAATCACTATAGACAAAGCTACTGGAGACAACGCTTTAGTTGTTTTAAACGGAGGAAAACTTATCATCAACGGAACTGCTGACAAACCAGTTGTTTTTACTGAAAAATCTAAAGTTCCAGGTTCTTGGGGAGGTATCATCATGTACGGTGATGCACCTGCAAAAGTTGCTGGAGGAGGAACTTCTTCTACTTCAGAAGATGGAAACAATATTTCTTATGGAGGATCTAATGCAACTCACAATGGTGGTTCATTAAACTACGTAAGAGTTGAGTACGCTGGTTCTAAATTAGCTGACGGAACAAAAGAAAACAATGCTTTCACATTCTACTCTGTAGGTTCTGGAACAACTTTAGATCACTTAGTAGCTTACAAAGGTGCTGACGACGGATTCGAATTCTTTGGAGGAACTGTAAGTATGACAAATGCTATCTCTTACGGTAACTATGATGATGCTTTTGACTGGCAAGATGGATGGCAAGGAACTGCTAACACAAACTGGTACGCTTACCAAACTGGAAAAGGAAACTACGGAATGGAAATCGAAGCATCTGCTAATGATAATTCTTTCGGACCAAAAGTTACTAACATCACTTTAAAAAGAGAAGCTGGAAACGTTCCTGAAGTTGGTGATAACCAAGTTGATGCTTTCCAATTCAAAAGAGAAGGTAACGGAGAATACAGCAACATCATTGTTGATGGTTATGGAAACTTCACAACTGGAGCTACAACTTACCAAGGTGCAGTAGTTAGTATCTTAGATGCAGCAACTAACACTCACCAAGTAAATACATCTAAAATTAAAATTTTAAATGTAAAAATTTCTAACACAACAAACGTAACTCCTATTGCAGGTGCTGCTGGTTTTACAGTTGCTTTCCCAGCTGGAACTTTCACAACAAGTACTACAGCTACTGGAGCTTCATTAGCAGCAGGAGCTTGGGCTTCAGTTGATGGCGCTAGCTTAATCAAATAATTTACTTCGAATATAAATTGTTAAAAACATCCTAAATATTTAGGATGTTTTTTTTTGGCGTCATTTTTGTATTTTTTTTTGTATATTTACGGTAATCAAATACATTCGATGGCAAAAAACTACTTTTATATTACTTTCTTATTGGCATTTTTCTTCACTTTAAGCGTTTCGGCGCAAGATAGTAAGCAATTACCAAAACCTCAAGAATCTACTTCTATTGAGGGTCTAAGCTTGTATCCTAACCCAGTGACAAACGGAAAAGTCTATATCTCATCTAAAAACGATTTAGAGAAAGAAATTATTGTGTTTGATATTCTAGGCAAAAAAGTATTGCAAGTACATTTAGTATCAAAAGAACTAAATGTTTCAGATTTGCCACCTGGCGTTTACATTATCAAAATAAGCGAACAGAATGCATCGGCAACAAGAAAACTCATTATAAGATAAATAGAAAAAGCTCCTCCAGAGGAGCTTTTTTAATATTCACTATTTAGCTTTTAGTATTCAGATTATTTTTCATTTAAATATTTTTTTCTAGGCTGAGCACTTATTGGATGTACAAAAAACTGAACACTGAACACCAAAAAACAATATCTTTGCAAAAAAAAGTTTTGATTACAGCCAACGATATCTTTACCATTTCAAGTCAGAAGCAATTTGAAAAAATAGCACTAAAAGTGTTTCGTTTTCAACATGAGAACAATAAAGTTTATCGCGATTTCTGTGATTTTTTAAAAGTCAATCCACAGCAGGTAAAATCACTGCAGCAAATTCCTTTTTTACCCATTCAATTTTTCAAAAGCCACGATGTTGTTTCTAATACAGATCCAGCACAAGTAACTTTTACCAGCAGCGGTACAACCGGAATGATTACCAGCAGACATTTAGTGACCGATATTTCCCTATATGAGGAAAGTTACCGCAAAGGATTTTCTCAATTTTATGGCAACATAGAAGATTACATTGTTTTAGCCCTTTTGCCGTCTTATTTAGAACGCGAAGGCTCTTCGTTAATTTATATGGTCGAAGATCTAATAAAACTCTCTAATCAGCCTGAAAGTGGGTTTTATTTGCATAACCACGACGACCTTATCAAAAAACTTCTTGAACTAGATAAAGCAGGTCAAAATGTAATCTTAATTGGGGTTACTTATGCTCTGTTAGATTTAATCGAAAAACACCAATTCAATCTTCAAAATACCATTATTATGGAAACTGGAGGAATGAAAGGAAAACGCAAAGAAATGATTAGAGAAGAATTACATGAAATACTTTGCAAAGGTTTTGGTGTTTCTTCTATTCATTCAGAATACGGCATGACAGAACTTTTAGCACAAGCGTATTCTTTAGGCGAAGGTATTTTTGAATGTCCTTCTTGGATGCATATTTTAATTCGTGATCCAGAAGATGCTCTCACTTACGTGAATGATGGAAAAACTGGCGGAATTAATGTGATAGATTTAGCCAATATCAATTCGTGTTCTTTTATTGCCACGCAAGATTTAGGTAAAAAATATTCCAACAACTCTTTTGAAGTTTTGGGACGTTTTGATAATTCTGATATTCGTGGTTGTAACCTTATGGTTCTTTAATATGGTTTAATCGTTGATTTGGTTAATCGGTTAATCGATATTCACCGCATTGTTCAAACGTTCCTACGGAACGTATAATCGCAAATCAAATTTTGGTTCTACCGACGAAACATTCCTACGGAATGATTTCTTGAAACAAAAAATTCCAATACCTCTTTCGAGATATTGGAATTTATATTTTCAAGATCAAGTTTGAACAATCGATTAAACAATTAACCGATTAAACAGTTAAACCACTCTAATCACAAAATAATTCTTCTTTCCACTTTGCAATAGCACAAACTGGTTGTTGATTAAATCATTTGCTGTTAAAACGAAATCTTCTTTTATTTTTTCTCTGTTTACAGAAATTGAGTTTGCTGTTAAAGCTCTTCTCGCTTCTCCGTTAGATTTAAAGAAACCTGTTTTTTCGTTTAAAACTGTAATAATATCCAATCCGTTTTCTAAATCAGCTTTTGCAATTTCAGCTTGTGGAACTCCGTCAAAAACTTCTAAAAAAGTCGCTTCATCCAATTTTTTCAAATCTTCAGCAGTTGAATTTCCAAACAAAATATTCGAAGCCTGAATTGCTTTTTCTAATTCTTCTCTATTGTGAACAAAAACAGTAATTTCTTCTACCAGTTTCTTTTGTAAAACTCTTAAATGTGGAGCCGTTTTATGCTCTTCAATTAACGCATCGATTGTTTCTTTATCTAAGAAAGTAAAGATTTTAATGTATTTCTCAGCATCTACATCTGTTGTATTTACCCAAAATTGGTAGAATTTGTAAACAGAAGTTTTATCAGCATCTAACCAAACGTTTCCTCCTTCAGATTTACCAAATTTAGATCCGTCAGCTTTTGTAATCAAAGGCGTTGTTAAAGCATAAGCTTTCGCATTCTCACCTCCCATTCTGCGCACCAATTCTGTTCCTGTGGTAATATTACCCCATTGGTCAGAACCACCCATTTGCAGAATACAGTTGTTGTTTTTATATAAATGATAGAAATCATAACCTTGAATTAACTGATATGTAAATTCTGTAAAAGACATACCCTCACCTTCGCCGCTAAATCTCTTTTTCACAGAATCTTTAGCCATCATATAGTTTACGGTAATTCTTTTTCCAACTTCACGTGCAAAATCGATAAAAGAGAATTCTTTCATCCAATCGTAGTTATTCACCATTACAGGTGCATTTGCTTCGGTTGAATTAAAATCTAAGAAACGAGACAAAACACTTTTGATTCCAGCTACGTTTTTAGCTAGAGCTTCTTCATCAAGCAAGTTTCTTTCATCAGATTTACCAGAAGGATCTCCAATCATTCCTGTTGCTCCACCTACTAAAGCGATTGGTCTGTGACCAAAATTCTTTAAGTGAACCAATAAAATGATCTGTACCATGCTTCCGATGTGCAGTGAATCTGCCGTTGGATCAAAACCGATATAGGCAGTGGTTGCTTCTTTTAGCAATTGTTCTTCCGTTCCAGGCATACTATCATGGTATAACCCGCGCCATTTTAATTCTTCAACTAGATTCTTCATTTTTTTAAATAATTTGCGCAAATGTAATCAATGTCAATGGTAATGACAAAAGCAATTTCATTATCAACAATAAAAAGCAATTTCAATATAAAATTTAATCATTTAAGCTAAAAACATGACAATGAGATTAATTCGAAAAGCTCACTTTTCTAATACAAAAATCCAAAGGATAAAAAAATCTATTTACGGAAACACGTAAAAATCTATTTTATTTTTTCTTTAGATTCGCCCACCAAAAACTACCAAAATGAAAAAAACTTTTTTACTTATTCTTTTTCTTTATTGCACCTTGAGCAATGCGCAAGTTTCTTTTGAAAAAGGGTACTTTATTTCCAACAATGGAATACGAACAGAATGTTTCATCCGAAACTTAGACTGGAAAAACAATCCAACCGATTTCAAATACAAATCCCAGATTGGCGACAATGATTACAAAACAGAAACCATTACTAATGTTCAGGAATTTGGCATCGACAATACTGTAACTTTCAAAAGAGCCAAAGTAAAAATGGATCGTTCTAGTGACAATTTAGACAAACTATCAGAAACTGGACAACCTGTATGGGAAGAAAACACTCTCTTCCTAAGGTTATTAGTTCAGGGAGAAGCAACATTATACTCGTACACAGAAGGAAATCTTATCCGATATTTTTACGAAACCAAAAGTACTCCATTAGAGCAACTTACATATTTAAAATACATTTTGACAAAAGGAGATAAATCAACTGGAGAATTAAGAGAAAATGATTACTACAAACAGCAATTAAATAACAATGTCAGATTAGGCAATACAGCTGACAGTGAGATTACGAATCTAAAATATAAAAAATCTGATCTTACCAGATACTTTTTAAAATACAATAATACCGACAACAAAACAAAAAACAGTGTAATATCTAAATCTAGTGAAGGTCATTTTCATTTAAAAATAACACCTGAACTTAGTTTCATCTCAGGATCTATGAATGATGGAGACAGTCCATCAATAGATGTAAATTTAGATAGTAATACTAATTTAAAAATAGGTTTGGAAGCAGAATACCTTCTTCCTTTTAATAAAAACAAGTGGAGCATCTTTTTAAACCCGGCTTATCAAAAATACGAAACCACCAAGCAATACAGCAGACCAGGTCTTTTTGCGGGATCTCCTTCTATAACTCGCAGCATAGAAGTTAAATACTCGAGCATACAGGTTCCCATAGGATTACGTTATTATTTTCTTATTAATAATAATTCAAAAGTTTTTATAAATGCTGCTTTCTCTTTTGATATAAATGGCAAGGCAAGTTTATCCTTTGATAAAAATGCAGAGCTTGAAAGTAAAACGGGATCTAATTTTGCTTTTGGAGTAGGTTACAACTTTAAAAATAAGTTCAGTGCTGAGATTAGAACAAACACTAAAAAACAGCTATTAACAGATTACAATACTTTTTCTGTTGAATATAATGCAATTGATTTGGTATTTGCCTATTCTATCTTCTAATACACAACAGAAACTTCACAAAAAACATGAAAGCAAAGGACAAACATTTATCCTTTGCTTTCGTGTTTTAAATAATTTGTGCAAATGCAATCAATATCGATCGCAATGACAAAAAACAAAAAACACTTTGAAACTTTATAAAAAAACCTTTGCAACTTTGTCCCTCTGCAACTTTGCACCTTCCAACCAAAAACTTATCTTTACAACATGATATTAGTAACTGGAGGAACTGGTTTAGTAGGCGCACATTTATTGCTTCATTTAATTGAAAATGGAGAAAATGTTCGGGCAATTTATAGAACCGAAAAAAATATTCAGAAAACAAAATCGGTTTTTGATTTTTATAAAAAAACAAATTTGTTTGAAAAAATCAATTGGCTTGAAGCCGATATTTTGGACATACCTTCTCTTGAAACTGCTTTTATTGGCATCACAAAAGTATATCATTCAGCAGCTTTTATTTCTTTTGAACCAAAAGACGAAGAAATCCTTAGAAAAACCAATATCGAAGGAACTGCAAATATGGTCAATTTTGCTATTGCCAAAGAAGTAGAAAAATTTTGCTATATCAGTTCGATTGCCGCTTTAGGAGATATTGCAGCACACGAAACACACATTACCGAAGAAACAGATTGGAATCCTGAAAAACCGCACAGCGATTATGCCATTTCTAAATATGGTGCCGAAATGGAAGTTTGGCGTGGACACCAAGAAGGCTTAAGTGTTATTATTGTAAATCCAGGTGTAATTCTAGGTCCACCAAAAATGATGGATATTTTTGACGAAGGCAGCAGCGAAATTTATCGCAAAGTTTCAAAAGGACTTCCTTTCTACACATTAGGAAGCACTGGTTTTATCTCTGTTGATGATGTTGTCAAAACAAGTTTTGAGTTGATGAAAAGCGAAATTAAAAACGAACGTTTCACCCTCATCGCTGACAATATTGTTTTCAAAGATCTTTTAGATACTGTTGCTAACGCTTTAAAAGTAAAAAGACCTCATATTCATGCGACACCTTTTTTAATGAATTTGCTGTGGATTACTGACGGAATATTTTCAACCTTATTTTTCAAAAAAAGAAGCATTACAAAAGCAACAGCAAAAGCTTCCTACTCAAAAAATCTGTATAGTAACGAAAAAATAAAAACCGCTCTAGGAACGGTTTTTACAGATATTCATCAATATATTATTAATAGCTCAAAATTATAGTTTTCTTCTATTTCTGTGAGCTTGTTGTATAGAATCAATATTAACTTTTGGAATTGTTTTCTGAACAGAATCTTTTGACATTTCTTTCAGTTTCTTTCTCGCTTCCTTCGCTGCTTTTTTCTCATCAATTTTGACTAAAGAATCAGCCGCTCTTTGATTGACTTCAATTCTTTTATTAACCTGATCAAACATGTCTTTATAACTATCATAATCAGAAGCATAATACATGTTGTTCTGTGCAAATTGAAGACTGTCTACTTTGTATTTTTTAAAAATAAACCTTTTCGGATCATTATCTATCGAATCCAAAGACAATGGTTTCTGATATCTCATTGCTTCCAAAAGAGACAAATCATACATAATATCAATCATTTTATCTTTCTCAATAAGCTTTGCAGGCTGTTTTACCACATCCTTTTTACAGCTGATAGAAAGAAACAAAACCAATATTATTACTATAAAATTCTTCATAGTTGCTTTTTATCTGTCAAATAATAATCGTTTACCCGCTCTGGTATCTCGTACTTTGAAATTATTGTAAACCAATTCTCCATTTACAAAAGTATGCGTAATTCTTGATTTGAAAGTATAACCTTCAAACGGCGACCATCCGCATTTATATAAAATGTTTTCTGGTTTCACGCTCCAAGGCAGGCTTGGATTTATGATTACTAAATCGGCGTGGTAACCTTCTTTAATAAATCCTCTTTTTTCAATTTTGAAAAGTTTAGCCGGATTGTGGCACATTTTCTCCACGATTTTCTCCACACTAATTTTTCCTTGGTGATGTGCTTCAAACATTGCCACAACAGCATGCTGTACCAACGGACCTCCAGAAGGCGCATTTAGATAAGATTGCTGTTTTTCTTCTTTCGTATGCGGAGCATGATCTGTTGCGATTACGTCAATTCTTCCATCATTCAAAGCTTTCCAAAGTTCAGCACGATCTTCGGCTGTTTTAACAGCAGGATTCCATTTTATGAAATTCCCTTTTGTTTTATAATCTTCATCTGTAAACCAAAGATGATGCACACAAACCTCAGCAGTAATTTTTTTCTCTTCTAACGGAATTTTATTTGTAAATAATTCCATTTCTTTTGCAGTTGAAAGATGGAAAATATGCAATCTCGCACCTGTTCTTTTTGCTAAAGCCACAGCTTTTGAAGAAGAAATATAACAAGCCTCTGCGCTTCTTATTAAATTATGTGCCGTAACTGGAACATCATCTCCATATTGTTCTTTAAAAGCAGCAAGATTATTTTTAATCGTAGTTTCGTCTTCACAGTGAACTGCAATTAGCATTGGAGTACTTGAGAATATTTTTTCTAAAACAGCTTCATTATCAACCAACATATTTCCTGTCGAAGAACCCAAGAAAATTTTGATTCCGGCAACATTTTTTGGATTAGTTTTTAAAACTTCTTCCAGATTATCATTTGTTGCTCCCATCATAAACGAATAATTCGCAAATGATTTTTTTGAAGCAATTTTATATTTATCTTCTAAAATTTCCTGAGTAACCGCATTCGGAACTGTATTAGGCTGTTCGATAAAAGAAGTAATTCCTCCTGCAACAGCAGCACGAGATTCCGATTCGATATCTCCTTTGTGAGTCAATCCTGGTTCTCTAAAATGCACTTGATCGTCTATCGCACCAGGCATCAAATAGTTTCCTTCAGCATCAATTACGATAC
This sequence comes from Flavobacterium sharifuzzamanii, assembly GCF_003254585.1. Taxonomy (GTDB): domain Bacteria; phylum Bacteroidota; class Bacteroidia; order Flavobacteriales; family Flavobacteriaceae; genus Flavobacterium; species Flavobacterium sharifuzzamanii. Next base: position 93,524 of record NZ_QJGZ01000039.1, read on the forward strand.
AATCTGATGTTTTTAATGAAATGCTATCTGCAATTTCAACAATCAGATCGTTTTCAATTAAAACATCACCTTCAAAAATTGTCCCTTCGTTTACAATTTTGGCATTTTTTATTAAAATCCTGTTCATCTCGGTTGGTTTATAATGAATTGACTAATTTTCTTAATCTAAGTGAAATCACTCCAAGTATAGCTTCTTTGATAATAGCATTACTCATTTTAGAAACTCCTTTTGTTCTATCTGTAAAAATAATTGGGACTTCTGTAATTTGGAATTTAGCACAGTATGTTCTGTACTTCATTTCAATTTGAAACGCGTACCCGACAAACTTTATTTTATTTAAATTGATTTTCTCTAGAACTTCTCTTTTGTAACAAACAAAACCTGCAGTGGCATCATGAATTTTCATTCCGGTGATAAATTTCACATAAACAGAAGCAAAATAAGACATCAGAACTCGGCTAAGAGGCCAGTTTACAACATTCACCCCTTTCACATAACGAGATCCAATTGCAAGGTCTGCTCCGCCAAAATGACAAGCATCGTATAATTTTTCTAAATCATTTGGGTTATGCGAAAAATCGGCATCCATCTCAAAAATAAATTGATAGTCGCGTTCCAAAGCCCATTTAAAGCCGTGAACATAAGCTGTCCCTAAACCTGATTTTTTAGTTCTCTGCTCTAAAAACAGTTTTCCTGGATATTCTTCCTGCAATGCAATTACTTTTTTTGCAGTATGATCAGGAGAATTATCATCAATAATCAGCAGATGAAAAGATTTATGTTGTGAAAGTACAGCTCTAACTATACTTTCTATGTTTTCAATTTCGTTATAAGTGGGAATTATGACAATGCTATCATTCATTTTTTTCTCGGTAATTTCACCGCAAAAGTAAACTTTTTATAGCATTTGATTCATAATAAATATATAATAAAAGTATTGCATCAAAAAATTACTAATTTTGTAACGCTATGATTGAACAATTACACCCTAGAATTCTTGAAAACAAAGACTGGGCAACACTTTTATTTGTGCTGACCTTTGCTGTTGTTGCCATGACAAAATCGGCTTATGAAACAAGATTTAGTGAGTTTAGTAAACTTATTTTTTCTGACAAATACGCCAAAATTTATCGAGACAATAGTCACATGAAAAACAGCTTTACAGTTGGTTTATTTTTTGTGCAGATTGTATCGTTTGCCTTTTTTATTCTGCTAACGATGCATATTTTTTCATTAGACCAAAAAACCGGAACCTATAGTATTCTAAAAACCGACTGGCTTTTATTTATCCGAATTGCAACTTTTCTGCTTTATTTCATTTTAGGAAAATATTTGATTGAGAAAATTGTAGCAGCTTCTTTCAATATTGATGAATTTGTAGAGCTTTTTAACTTACAAAAAGTAACCTACAGAACGTATATAGGTGTTTTAATCCTACCTATCAATGCCATTTTGTTCTATTATAACAATATTCCGCAAATTATACCACTAGCAATTATAGGCATTTCGCTGTGTATTAGCGTATACTCTTACTTTATTTCAATTAAAACGTATCAAAACGTAATTATCGGTAAGTTATTTTATTTTATTTTGTATCTTTGCGCTCTTGAAATAGCCCCTTATTATTTTCTCTATTATTGGATAACAAAAGGGAGTGCTTAGAAAATATTTATAATATGAAAGTGAAAACAATTTTGGTGTCACAGCCTGAACCTAAAGTGGAGAATTCTCCTTACTTTGAGCTCCAACAAAAACACAAAATAAAAATTGATTTCAGACCATTTATTCATGTAGAAGGGGTTAGCGCAAAAGAGATTCGATTACAAAAAATCGATCTTAATCATTACACTGCGATCATTTTAACAAGTAGAAATGCTGTAGATCATTTTTTTAGAGTGGCTGATGAAATGCGTTACAAAGTTCCTGAAGGGTTGAAGTATTTTTGTCAATCTGAGGCTGTTGCGTTTTACCTTCAAAAGTATGTTGTGTACAGAAAACGTAAAATTTACGTTGGAGCAAAAGATTTTGCAGATTTATCTCCGTTAATTAAGAAGTACAAAGACGAGAAGTTTTTACTTCCTGCATCTGACCAATTAAATGCAGATGCTCCTGTTACATTAAACGGTTTAAAAGTAGATTGGGCACAAGCAATTTTCTACAGAACTGTAATGAGTGATTTATCTGATTTAGCAGATGTTTATTATGATGTCTTAGCTTTTTTCAGTCCGACAGGAATTAAATCATTGTTTAAAAATTTCCCAGATTTTAAACAAAACGACACCAGAATCGCCGTATTCGGAAGCACAACTCAGAAAGAAGCTTTAGATCATGGTTTAAGAATTGACATTCTTGCTCCAACTCCTGAAACACCTTCTATGACAATGGCTCTAGAAAAATACGTTGCAGAAGCAAACAAAGGGAAATAATCCTTTATAAAATATACAATTTTTAAAATTTAAAATTCCAAATTCCAAGTTAACCGCTTGAAATTTGGAATTTTTTCTTTTTAGGTTTTATCCTATACGTTTCCCGTGGTTGAAACCACGGGTTATGTTTGGAATTTGGGTTTTAGAATTTGTTTTTTGGAGAATTTGAATCCGAGCAATAGCGAACAGGCGAAGTAATTTAAAAAATTGGAATTTTCTTTTTAGAATGAATTCCTTCTATACGTCTTCCGTGGTTGAAACCACGGGCTATGATTGGAAATTGAGTTTTGGAATTTGGGATTTCAATATTGAAATTTCCATTTCTACAGCATTTTGACTACATTTGATTTCTATTGATAACCCAAATCTTAAAAATAGTTTCAAATTATAAGTTATGAAAATCAACTCCCTTTTAATTGAAATTGACGGAATCGACAAAGAAATACTTCGCTATCTCATGGACGATGCCCGAAAACCAATCTTGCAAATTGCTAATAAAATAGGAATTTCAGGAGCCGCAATTCACCAAAGATTAAAAAAACTAGAACAATCTGGCGTGATCTCTGGCTCTAAATTTACTGTAAACCCAAAAGTCCTTGGCTACAACACAATGGCCTTTGTTGGAGTTTATCTGGACAAAGCTTCGAGAAACTCTGAAGCCGTAAAAGAACTTAGAAAAATCCCAGAAGTTTTAGAATGCCATTATACAACAGGAAACTGGTCAGTTTTGATTAAAATTATCTGTCGCGACAATGAACATTTAATGCAACTTTTAAACAACAAAATCCAAGCAATTGAAGGAGTTTCAAGAACTGAAACTTTTATTTCTCTTGATCAGCAGATTGATAGACAGATACAGCTTTAGAATGAAATAAATTCCAAATTTTTCAAATTCCAAATTCCAATATCTAAAAGACAAACCCGACAGGTTTTAAAACCTGTCGGGTTTATCGTTTATCAGAAATGCATAAAAAAATTCCAAACCCAACAGAATTGGAATTTGGAATTTTTAAATTGTAGTTTGTTTTTTAGTTCCTTCTGCTTCCAGAATAAATCGATATATAGTACAACAACGTTGCTATCGAACCAATTGCAGCTACAACATACGTTCTTGCTGCCCATTTTAAAGCATCTTTTGCTCCTGCTTGTTCTTCTTGCGTAAGCATGTGTTTGTTTTCTAACCAAGCCAAAGCACGGTTACTTGCATCATATTCTACAGGAAGTGTAATAATTGTAAACAAAGTTGTTGCCGCAAAAATGATGATTCCAACCAGTAATAAACCTGGAAAAACTTTGATCATTAAAATTCCTGCAAGTAAAATCCATTGTACATAATTTGAAGCCACACTTACAATTGGCACAAGCTTAGAACGCATTGTAAGCCATTCGTAACCAATTGCATGTTGCACTGCGTGACCGCATTCGTGAGCCGCAACTGCGGCTGCGGCTGCATTACGGTGATTATAAACCGCTTCACTTAAATTTACTGTTTTATCTGATGGATTATAATGATCTGTTAACTGCCCCGGTGTTGAGATAACACGAACATCTGTAATTCCGTTATCAGCAAGCATTTTTTCAGCAATTTCTCTTCCGCTCATTCCGTTTCTCAATTGCAGTTTCGAATACAACTCAAATTTACTCTTCAGCTGCGAACTTACCAGCCAGCTGAACAACATTATAGCTCCAGCAATAATTAAATATCCTGATCCCATTTTTTTGTGTTTTTAGATTGATTTTTAAATTTACAAAACAAACTGCAAATTGTGAACCACTTTAACAAAATGTCATTTTGACATCATTTTACCACTTTTGACTTAATTCAGCATGTTGTTTTTGAGTAAAAAAGCAATTAATTCTGCCACATTCTTCATTTTATACTTCTGAAGAATATTGCGTCGATGGGTTTGAACGGTTAAAAAACTTAGAAACAAATCATCTGCTATTTCTTGTGTCGATTTTCCTTGTGAAAGCAATAAGGCAATATCACGTTCTCTTCTGCTCAAACCTGGAATTCTTTCCAAATCTTCAGATAATGGTTGGCTAATGATAGTTTTTACTTCTTCGCTAAAAACAATTTCGCCTTCGATAGCTTTGTAAATACATTCTTTAAACTCATCAAAAGAAGCGTTTTTAAGAATGTATCCGTTTCCGCCGTTTTGGATAAACTGCATCACCAAACTTCTTTCAGACTGGCTGCTCATACCTATAATTACAATTCTAGGATGCTTTTGCTTGATAGTTTTACATAAATCAACCCCATTTATTACAGGCAAAAAAATATCCATTAAAATCAAATCGACTTTATTGTCTTCGATATAATCTAAAAGCGCAATTCCCGATTCGAATTTATCTACAATTTCAATATTATCTAAATCCGACAGCAAACCTGAAATTCCAGAAATCACAATCGGATGATCGTCTACTATTACCGTTTTATACTTCATAATCATGATTTGGGTTATATTTTAATTCTATATAAGTTGAAGTTCCTTTATCCAGAACAGAATCTATTTCTAATTTTCCATTTAAGAAAGCCACACGATTTTTAATATTTCGCAAGCCCATTCCGTCTCTTTTTTCTGCATATTCTAGATTAAAGCCAATTCCGTTATCTTCTACAGTAATAAAAAACACATCTTTGTTCTGCGAGCAGGAAACCAGAATCTGTGATGCTTTGGCATATTTCAAAGAATTATTCAGAAGTTCTTGAATGATTCTGAAAATCATAATTTTAAAATGCTGTGGCAAAGTTGTTTTTTTAATTAAATACTGAAATTCGATCGTGGTTTCGGTAGTAGAATGCGAAGCGCATAAATCTCTAAGCGCATGTTCAAGCCCAAGTTTCATTAAACTTTCGGGCATTAAATTCTGAGAAATATTGCGAAGTTCTTTTATCGAATCGTTCAATAAACCATTAATATTTGGGTCATTTTCCTTGTTTTCACGATTGGCTATATTGAGATGCATTTTAAGACCAGAAAGCATACTTCCAAGTCCGTCGTGCAGATCTCTGGCAATTCTTTTACGTTCAATTTCTTCCCCTTCAATCAAAGCATTTGAAACAGATAATTTTTGCTGATTTTCTAATGCTTCAAGTTCTTGTTTATGATTGACTTCTTTTTGAAAACTTATCTTTTTCTGATAATTATTCCAACTCCACAAAAACAAAACCGTCAGAAACAAAACAAACGAAAGCACTGCAAAAAGCAACATATTCAAACGGTTATTATTAACCTGCAAAACCGCTTTTTCATTCTCAGACTGCAGCAGACCAATTTTCTTTTCGCTTTCTGCTTTTTTATATTTTGCTTCAAGTTCTACAATTTCAGTTTTCAGTTTAGCATCGTTTAGACTATCGTTTATAACATTGTATTTATTTGAATAATAATAAGCTTTTGAATATTCTTTTGTTGCATTATAAACTTTAGACAACTCTTTGTAATAATTCTTTTTATCCACAATAAAAGGCGTTTTTGCAATTAGATATTCTAAATTGCTTTTAGCTTTATCGTAATTTTTCAGTTTAAAAAGCACTTCATATTCGGCAAATTTCAATCTGTTTACAGCAATTGCATTCTGATGGCTTTCTGCCGATTTAATTCCTTTTTCAAAACTCACTAACGCCTCGTTGTGTTTGTTTTGTTTCGCATAATAAAGCCCTTCCGAATAAAAATAAGAATCATTTAAGTTTGATTCTGGATATTTTTCTAAAGTTTCATAAGCTTTATCTAAAATTTCTTTGGCATCATAAAAATGTTTCAGCTCAACTAAATTTTCTGCATTTATTATATACGTTTCCATCTTAGACTCTGCTAAAGTCGCAGATTTTTTAGTGGCGCTCTCAATATATTTCTGCGCTTGATCTAGATATTCTGCCGCTTTTTCTCGTTCATCATTATTCATAAAAATAATGGCAACTGCTTTATTTAATGCACTGATTAATTCATAATCGCCACTTTTTTTAGCAATTGGAATCGCTTCATTTACAAGCAATTTCATGTAAGCATTTTCATTATTCTTGCGCTGTTGCATAATGCCGTAATTCTGAAGTATCACGGCACGAAGTTTATAGGCTTCTTTATTTCTATATTTTTTGAGTTTGGCATTTGCTTCTAGCAAAGCTTTTTCAAAACCTTCCAAATCGCCTTTTTCTATAAAACTGTAGGCATTATAAAAAATAGAAGCATCTTTTAGAAAAGGAAATTTGACTTTAAGCTTATTTGCCTGTTCCAAATATTCTTTAGATTTTTTTGCATCCTGCGACATCAAAAACAGTTTTGATAATCTGAAACTATTCAAACTTTTAACGCTATCTGATTTTGTGCTTTTTGTGATCTTAACAATACTGTCAATATAAACCGTATCATCATCTAATGAAAGAATTACTTGTGAATTGGAAATTGCGGTAAAAAATAAAAAAAATAAAAAGGCGTAGATTTTCTTCATAAATGTGGCATTTACTCAAAGTTATTAAAGCTTAATGACTTTCAAAAAGAAATCACTTGCTTTTACCTGATATCAGGTAATAAAAAATACATTTTATCAGGTATTGTTCTCCCATAGTTAAGGGTCTAATTTTGTTGTAGATCTTACTATTAATTAAATATATACTTATGAAATCAATTTTGAAAACCTTAGCAATTGTAATGACTCTTGCTTTTACTGCAGTTTCTTGCAGCAGCGATGATGATAAAGGCGGAAACAACTCAAGAGACGTTAAATACGAAATAACTGGAAATTATACTGGAACTCTTTCTACTACTTATTTTGAAAAAGGAGGAAATGCTCTAAACGAAGATATCACCAAACTTCCTTGGACTAAAGAATTTACCGCTGATGCAAAATCTATCGGTGCATCATTAAGCGCTAGCGGATATGGCGGAACTCCAGGTCAAACATTGACTGGAAAAATTTATGTTGGAGGAAAATTACAAAATGAATTAACTGCAACAGCTACAAATGATGGTATAATTGTATTGCCACTTACACCATACGTTTTCGGACAATAGTTTATAGAAATTTAAAATTTTAGATTTTTGTTTTTGGTAAAAGAAAAAGTTTCGTAGTCCAACGAAACTTTTCTTTTTTACAAATTCGCTAAAACACATATTAATAAAATCAATAAAAAAATGAAAAAAATTTACTTATTCGCTATTATCTCCCTGATAATTACTTCCTGCACTAATGATGAAACTAAATCAGAAAATGCAATTGAAAATAATAGTGTTCTTAATTTTTCTTCTCTAGAAAAAATGGAACAAAAAATAGATGAGATTTCTGCAATAAAAGCAGAAATGGATAGTCAAACATCTCAAAAATATATTTCAAAAAGTCCTACTTTAAAATCAAAACTTTCTGAAAACTCTATAATAGAGGTTTTAAAAAATTATCATTCAGACAGATTGATTGATATTAGCAACCTAAGAAAAAACTTAAACTTTGTAAGTATACAAAGTATTGCTGATGAAATTAATTCATTACAAATATTAAATGCTGATAAAGCAAATAAATTGTTTTACCAACATAGAAACTTTCTAAAAAGAAACAATTATAATCAAGTAGAAACTATATTCGAAAATAGAAGCGGAGAAGTTATAAACGAAAAAGGCAATGTTAGTATCAATGGAATTCCTCGTGATTTTACCACTTCACAGAGTACTACGGGCAAATTTATTACTTCGTCAGGAAAACAGGGCTCGTTCCTTTCTCCAGATAAGAATTACATAGTACTATATAGTGCTGGAAGACAAACACATGAAGATGATTTTGGCAAAACTTTCTTTAGATATTACACTGAGTTTCAGGCTGTATACAGAGATCCTACCACAGGCTTTTTAGTTCCTTGCCCTTCACTATTTGGCGCTCAAAGCTCTTCATATGCTGGATTTTCACAATCTGGAGACAATCCTTTTGCAGACTTTGCTATAACAATGGCATATCCTAGCGGTTCTGGAAGCTCACTTCGTAGTGTAGGAGGCCAAAAATGGACTGCTTACCAACCCGAGGGAGGATATATTAAGGGAGTATTTGGACCTTTAGCCGCGAATACTCCACCCGGTTTAATGATTGTTGATTTTCAATACGATAGTGGTTTTCTTGAAAAGTAAAATTTATAAATTAAAAAACATCTCAAAGCATTTTTGAGATGTTTTCTTTTTTACAACTCTAATTGATGATTGACATCTTCAAATTTTTCAATTAGACTATTTATTTTCTCCTGCTGTTTTCTGGTTTGTTTTGGATGAATATAGAACCAGTTAAACAACATCCAGAACAATGTCATTCCATAAATCAAAATCGCCATCAAAGGTTTCATTCTACTTGCATATTCGTACATATACAAGCAAATTCCAAGGGTTAACAAAACAAAATATAAAGTCATCAGTTTTGTCTGCATGAAGTTTTGTTTCTTTTTAATTAAAATCAAGTTTTGCAAATATTCCTGATTGGTTTGATTTGCGTCTATATTTTTATAATTACCTAATAGTTTGTTGTAAACCATTAAATAAATCAGCATTGCCAAAATCACCAAAACAATTCCGATTTTAGTCGAAACAAATTGAGGCTGATAATAGAACCAAATAAAAGCAATGAAAGCACTGGTTGCTAAAAGCAGAATATTTGTAAGCCATAAACAACGCAAACTTGTTTTCTTAAACTTATTTATTCGCGCCAGCAAATCGGTCATATCTGGCTGACTTATGGATTGTTTTTTCCATAAATCTTTAAAATCTATATTATTATCGTTGTCCATTTTCTTTAAATTTTTGAGTCAGTTTTTCTTTAATTCTGTGAATTTTCACTCTAACATTGGCTTCAGAAAGTCCGACGATTTTAGCAATCTCATTTTGTTTGATATCCTCTAACTCTAACGAAATAATAATACGATCGGTTTCTGGAAGCTCAGCAATACATTTATACAAGAATTGAATCTGAGGTTCTAATGAGGAATGTTTTTCTTCTGAAAGATGAACGGGAAGCTCTGATTTGGGGAAACGCTTTTGTTTTTCTATCTGCCTCAGGCAATTATTGGAAGCGATTCTGAAAATCCAAGTTCCAATAGCCGACTCGTTTCTAAAAGTTTCAAGTTTTTGCCAAACAATTATAAAAGTTTCCTGAGTCAAATCCTGAGCGGCGTCATAATCGTTTACGAAACCCATGCAAAGTCTAAAAATTCTGTCCCAATAAGTTTTATATATTTCTTCGAATTTCATTTTAAGCTTTTAAAAAATTATTCAACTGCCCCATGTACCAAGCCGTATCATCGTACATAATAAAGTGCAGACCATTTGTGGCGTACTGAAAATTGGCAGTTTTTAAATTTTTGTACTGACCTTCAATTGCTGGTTTTAAATTTATAAAATAAGATTCTAATAAAACTAAGGACGGACATTTAATCTGTGAGATTTTTTCTCTTAAATCGGTATTATAAAAATCACAATACATTTGTCCAAAAGTGTTTCGGTCCGATTTTACGCTCCAGCTCACAACCGTCTCCAATCTAGATTGATCTTGTAGAAGTCTCGGCATCATTTGTTTCTGCATATCGTAAAACTGAGTTTCGTTCATTCCCGTCATTTTATTTACAGTTGCCGTACAATCGTTATTTTCTTTTGATTTAAAAGAAGGATCACTCAAAGCTGCCAGACAAGGAAGTGCATCCACAACCACAATTTTCCCAATCAATTCTGGATAATCTGCCGCAATGGCAAGTGCCAATCCTCCGCCCATACTGTGGCCAATTACAATTGGTTTTTCGATTTTATTGTCTTTGATATAAGCTGCAATTTCATTTTTCCAATTTTCAAATGAAGGATTTGGTTGTGGTTTTACTCCTGCAAAACCTGACATTGTAAGCGTGTAGCAAGTGAAGTCTTTTTCGAATGTCGCTTTTGTTTCATTCCAAACTTCTCCAGAAGAAGCAAATCCTGGAATGAAGATTATAGATTGTTTCCCTTTTCCTGTTTTAATTACTTCAAAAGGATATGATTTTGTTTGTGCAAAAACATTTAGACATAATGCTGAGAATAAGAATGCGATAATTAAGATGATATACTTTTTCATTTTTAATAGTTTTAGGTTGTTAAAATTCTAATAGCAATAAATTGTTAATTAAATCGGATCCATGCTTTTGATACGGCAACTATTAAAATGTTACAAAAGTTTTTAAATTTTTAATGAAAAAATTACTAATCTCAATGTTGGTGCGGGTTTTTAACCGCAAATTTTGCAAGTTTTTTTACCACAAAGACTCGAAACCACAAAGTTTTTTTCACAATCTTGTCATCCTGAGGAACGAAGGATCACACAAGATATTCCGCAAACTGAATCGCCAATCTTTGTAGAGTTTCGTGTGCGATCCTTCGTTCCTCAGGATGACAAACTATACACATTTCAGAATAAAATTCGTGTAAATTAGTGCAATTCGTGGCAAAAAAACAAGCACAAAAAAAATCCCAAACCCCAATCGTAAAATTGGAATTTGGAATTTTTTTATATTGAAATTTTAAAATAATTAACCGACTAGGTTAATGATTTTTCCAGGAACAATAATCACTTTATTTGGCGTTCTTCCGTCTAAGTGTTTTTGTGTTCTCTCGTCTTTCATTACGATTTCTTCGATTTGTTCTTTGGTTAAATCTAAAGGCAATTCGATTGTGAAACGCATTTTTCCGTTGAAAGAAACTGGATATTCTTTATTCGTTTCAACTAAATGTTTTTCTTCAAAAATTGGGAAAGCTACTTCAGAAATTGAAGTTGTATGTCCTAATTTCGACCATAATTCTTCAGCAATATGCGGTGCATAAGGCGAAACCAAAATTGCTAATGGCTCTAAAATCGCTTTTGAATGACAGTTTTGAGAAGACAATTCATTCACACAAATCATAAACTGAGAAACCGAAGTATTGAAAGAGAAATTCTCAATGTCTTCAGCCACTTTTTTGATGGTTTTATGCAATGATTTCAAGTTGTCTTTTGTTGGTTCGTCGTTGTTTACGATTAAACCATTATCATCAAAATACAATCTCCATAATTTTTTCAAGAAACCAAAAACTCCAGAAATACCAGCAGTATTCCAAGGTTTTGCCTGCTCTAATGGGCCTAAAAACATTTCGTATAAACGTAATGTATCAGCACCGTATTCTGCGCAAATATCATCTGGAGTTACAACATTATAGTATGATTTCGACATTTTTTCGACTTCGCGTCCTACAATGTATTTTCCGTTTTCATCAAAAATAAATTCTGCTGTATTGAAATCTTCTCTCCAAGCTTTGAACTTTTCGATATTTAATTCATCCGAAGAATTTACAAAATGAACATCAACACGAATTGGCTGTACATTTTGACCTTCAATTTTATTTTTAGATACAAAAGTATTTGTACCTTCTAATCTGTAAACATAAGCCGTCGTACCCAAAATCATTCCCTGATTAATCAGTTTTTTGAATGGTTCTTCGGTTGGAGCAAAACCTTTGTCTTTTAAGAATTTGTTCCAGAAACGAGAATACAATAAGTGACCTGTTGCGTGCTCACTTCCTCCAATGTATAAATCTACATTTTCCCAGTAAGCCAATGCTTCTTTACTTGCAAATTCAGTTTCGTTGTGCGCATCCATATAACGCATCCAGTACCATGAACTTCCCGCCCAACCTGGCATTGTATTCAATTCTAAAGGAAAAATAGTGTCATTGTCAACCAAATCGGTATTGACAACTTTGTTTTGTTTTGTATCCCAAGCCCAAACTGCTGCGTTTCCTAATGGAGGCAAACCGTCTTCTGTTGGCAAATATTTCTCAACTTCAGGCAAAATAATTGGCAAATGTTGCGTCTCGATCATTTTAGGTAATCCATTCACGTAATAAACTGGAAATGGCTCTCCCCAATAACGCTGACGAGAGAAAACAGCATCACGCAAACGGTAATTTGTTTTACCTTTTCCTTGACCGATTTCTTCTAATTTTTCAATCGCTTTTTGAGTTCCTTTTTTATAATCTAATCCGTTTAAGAAATCAGAATTTGCAATTTCAACGTTATCTTTTGATCCGTAAGCTGCTTCAGAAATATCAACATTAGCGAAGATATTTTTGATTTCCTGCATTCCGTTCTGACCTTTAAAGAAATTAGCAAACGCATAATCTCTTTCGTCTCCACAAGGAACCGCCATTACAGCACCAGTTCCGTAACCAGCCAAAACATAATCTCCAATCCAAACCGGAATTGGTTCTTTTGTAAATGGATGTTCTGTATAAGCTCCTGTAAACACACCAGAAATAGTTTTTACATCGGCCATACGCTCACGTTCAGAACGTTTTGCTGTTTTTTCGATATACGCTTCAACAGCTTCTTTTTGTTCTGGAGTTGTAATTTTAGCTACCAAATCATGTTCTGGCGCCAAAGTCATAAAAGTAACTCCGAAAATAGTATCAGGGCGAGTAGTGAAAACTTCGATTACCTCATCATGCTTTTTCACATTAAAAGTTACCAAAGCCCCAACCGATTTCCCGATCCAGTTTCTTTGAGATTCTTTGATAGATTCACTCCAATCGATATCATTTAAACCTTGAAGCAAGCGTTCGGCATAAGCAGAAATTCGCATACTCCATTGTGTCATTTTTTTTCTTATAACAGGAAAGCCTCCACGTTCAGAAACTCCGTTTACGATTTCGTCATTTGCCAAAACAGTTCCTAAGCCTGGACACCAGTTTACTTCTGTTTCTGCCAAATAGGTTAATCTATATTGCAAAAGGATTTTTTCTTGTTCATCTTTAGAAAATGCATTCCATTCGCTTGACGAAAAAACAGCAATATTATCATCAGAAACTGCATTTACATTTGCATTTCCTTCATTTCCAAAAACAGCAACTAAAGTCGAAATATCTTCTGCTTTGTCTGTCGTTTTATTATACCAAGAATTGAACAACTGGATAAAAATCCATTGTGTATGTTTATAATAATCAGGATTTGACGTACGAACTTCGCGAGCCCAGTCAAAAGAAAAACCGATTTTATCTAATTGTTTTCTATAACCCGCAATTTGTTTTCCTTCTTTATCAACTCCACCGTCAATATTTACACGCGTTGTATCTTCTGGACGCTGTCCTGTCTGAATCGCATATTGTTCAGCCGGTAATCCGAAACTATCGTAACCCATTGGGTGCAAAACATTGAAACCTTGATGTCTTTTGAAACGAGAATAAACATCTGAAGCAATATAACCCAGCGGATGCCCTACGTGTAATCCTGCTCCAGATGGATAAGGAAACATGTCGAGTACATAATGTTTCGGTTTTTCAGAGTTATTTTTTGCTGCAAAAGTTTGATTTTCTGCCCAATATTTTTGCCATTTGGCTTCAATTTCGTTTGGATTGTATTTCATTTTATAAGGTTCAAAGTTGCAAAGTGACAAAGGTTCAAAGGTTTTATCACTTAATGAATTATCGCGCAAATTTACATTTATTGTGCATTGTTACAAAGCTATTTCATTGACAAACAAATAAAATAACAAATTACTTATTTTTAATTAAGTAAAAATACTTATGTTTGCATTCAAAATACTTAGGACAGTTATTCGTTATCAATTAATTTCTTAAAAGAAGGAAAGAATATTTTTATTAATTAATCATTATTTTTACAAAATTCATAAAGGAATAAAAATGAATAAGGACAAAAAATATTCGGTGGAAGTTCGTGTTTGGATTGAGGAAACTGAAGGCGCATTTCTTGGAATTGGAAAAATCTGGCTTTTAGAAAATATTCGAAAAACGGGATCAATTACCAATGCTGCAAAAGAAATGAAAATGGCGTATCGCCAAGCTTGGCAATTGGTTGAAGAAATGAATCAGCGTGCCGAATCTCCATTGGTTGCAAAACTTCTTGGAGGAAAAGGTGGCGGCGGTGCAAAACTGACCGAAGCTGGAGAAAAAGCCATTGCTGTTTTTTATGAAGTTGAAAAGCGTATTAAAGAGTTCGCTCAGAGAGAAACTCAGAATTTGAAATTTTAAAAACAAATATTTAAACACATAGAATCATAGATTTTGTAATCGCAAAAAAGGCGTTTCACTTGCATTAATACACATAGCAGAACTATGTTTAGAAACTAGTTTCTTATTACAATCTTTTATAATGAAAGAAAAAACTATGTTTCTATGTGTTTAAAAAACCAAAACCATTTTTTTTAATCTTCAGTATTCATTTTAAAACATACTGAATTTAACTGCCAAAAACCATGAACCAAAAAATGTATTTATTCTTTGTTTTTATAAGTCTTAAAAGTTTTTCTCAAGTCCAAAATTCAAAAACACGAGACAGCATTAAAAAAGAAGAACTGAATGAAATTGTAATTACAGCCTCTCGCCGTTCCGAAAAATTAATGCATTCTCCCATAAGTATCGAGCAATTAAAATCGGCGGAAGCCAAAATAATGGGATCGCCGAGTATTTATGAAGCACTAGAAAATGTAAAAGGAGTTCAGATTATTACGCCAAGTTTAGGTTTTAAAGTTATAAATACACGTGGTTTTGCCAATTCTACCAATGTTCGATTTGCGCAATTAGTTGACGGAATCGATAATCAGGCGCCACATTTGGGTGCTCCAATTGCAAACGCCTTGGGAGCAAATGATTTGGATATTGACAAAATCGAAATTATTCCAGGAACAGCCGCCGCTTTGTACGGAATGAATGCCATTAATGGTTTGGCAAATATTCAAACCAAAAATCCTTTTGAATATCAAGGAATCGCTGTCCAGCAATTAACAGGAGTGAATCATGTCGGAAATATTGATCGATTTTCACCGAAAGTATATTCACAGTTTAATTTAAGAATTGCCAAAGCTTTCAATGAAAAATTAGCTTTCAAAATAAATGCCTCAACTACAGGTGGAACAGATTGGGTTGCAGATGACAGAACCGATTTGGCTCCAAATGCCAATGCTTCGACAGGTTTGTTTGGCTCAGATAATCCAGCATACGACGAAGTTAACGGTTACGGAAACGAATCGGCAAATAGAAAAACATTAAATTTAAATGGCAAAAATTATGTTGTTGCCAGAACGGGTTATCGTGAAACTGACATTTCTGACTACGAAATTAAAAATTACAAAGCCGATTTTGGATTGTATTTTCGTCCAAAAAAAGATCACGAACTTTCTGTGACTTACAAAACAGCTTTAATCAATACGATTTATCAGCGTTCAAATAGATTTCGTTTAGATAATTATACTTTAAATCAATTTTCTGCGGACTATCACACTCCTATTTTTCAGGTAAAAGCTTATGCAACAACAGAGAACACTGGCGATTCGTATAATATGCGTTCGTTGGCAGAAAATATGGATCGCGCTTACAAATCGGATGATAAATGGTTTGCAGATTATAGTACAGCTTATAAAAATGCTGTTGCAGGCGGAGCAAGCGCTGCCGATGCGCACAGAATTGCCCGAACACAATCTGATGCAGGAAGATTTCTGCCTGGAACAGAAGCCTACGAACAAAAGAAAAAAGAATTGATCGATATCAACAATTGGGATATTGGCGCGGCTTTGCGAGTAAAATCGACTTTGGTTCATGGCGAAGGATTGATTAATTGGGACAAAGCTTTTGTTTCTTTCTTCGAAAAAATTGATGCAAAACTTTTGAGCGGTGTCGATTACAGAAATTATATTATTGTTCCCGACGGAAATTATTTCATCAATCCAGTTCATGCTGACGAAAATCTGACGTATAAAAAAACTGGCGCTTTCACACAAGTGACAAAAGATTTTTTTTCAGATAAATTACGTTTGGGTGCAACTGTCAGAATGGATAAAGCAGACTATTTTGATGCAAAATTCACACCTCAGTTTACAGCAGTTTATTCACCAAAAGAAAGTTTAAACTTTAGAGCTTCTTATCAAAACGGTTATCGTTTTCCGAGTATTTTTGAAGGTTTTTCTAATGTAAATTCAGGCGGTGTAAAACGTGTTGGTGGATTGCGAATTATGTCTGACGGAATTTTTGAGAATTCATACACCAAAGCTTCAATTGATAAATTTCAAGCGCAAGTAAATACCGATGTGAATACAAATGGCTTGACTCAAGCACAGGCCATCGAAAAAAATAAAAATACGATTCAGAAAAATCCGTACACGTATTTAGAACCTGAATTTGTAAAATCGTTTGAAGTTGGTTTTAGAGGAATTGCTTTAAACAGAAGTCTTTTTATCGATGCCGATTTCTATTATAACTCTTATAAAAACTTCATAGCGCAAGTTGAAGCAAGTATTCCCAACACAACAGATCCAAACTTGATTCCGACTGCTTTATATTCTAAAAACACTCAAAATCGTTACAGACTTTGGACCAATTCTAAAAGTAAAATTTACAATTACGGAGGAAGCTTAGGTTTGAAATACCGTTTTGATAATACTTTCAGCGCGCTTACCAATTTAACTTATACCAAACTCGACAGAACTGATGACAAAGATGGCTTGGAAGACGGTTTCAACACGCCAGAGTTTAACGTAAACGGAACTTTAATCGCTCAAAATATCTGGAAAAGTCTTGGTGCAAGTGTTACGGCACGTTATCAAAACAATTTTGATTACGTTTCTTTCTTAGTCAGCGGAACCGTTCCTGCATATTGGTCAATGGATGCACAGGTAAATTACGCTTTCAAAAAAGGCATTTCAGCAAAATTAGGAGGAACAAATATTCTGAATAAACCTTATACTTCAATTCTCGGCGGACCATCAATTGGCGGATTATATTATTTGTCATTAGTTTGGGAAACCAGCAAATTCTAAAACACAACTTTCTATGAAAACTAAAAATTACATTCTCGTTCTTTTAATTGCATTTTCATGCTCCATGTGCAATTCTTCAAAAAAAGAAGAAAAAAATTCAACTGAAAAAACTTCCGAAACTAAAAATCATAAACATGATGCTCTTTCGCCAGAAGACAGCTTGAAATTAGTAGATCATCAAATCGAAGTAAAAGGCGAAGTTGAATTTCCGCTGCAATTAACTGTCGATTCTTTGAAGAAAATGAAAGTTACAACCATTAATAATTTCAAAATTTTAGGTAAAAATGGAGAAGTAAAACGAGAAGTAAAAACCTGTAAAGGCGTTTTACTGAGAGACATTTTAGAAAAAGCCAAAATCAAACAAGAAGATCATAAAGACCGAAATTTCTATATTGTAGAAAGAGCTTCAGATAATTACAAAGCAACTTTTTCTTGGGCAGAACTTTTCAATAATCCGACAGGAGAAAATGCTTATATCCTTTTTGAAGAAAATGGGAAACCAATTAAAAACGGGGAGATGATTGCGGTTTGCAAAAATGATGTTCGAACTGGACCTCGACATGTTTATTGGCTAAAAAGTATTGAAGTTTATAAGGTTAAGTAAAGGTTCTGAGGTTCTGAGATGCTAAGATTCTAAGGCACTAAGTTTTTTTGCTCGCAAAGTCGGGAAATCGCAAAATCTTTATTCACTCAATTTTAATATCTTCTTGTCAAACATAGCCCGTGGTTTCAACCACGGGAGACGTATTTGCATATTCTGCGTGCCATGATAGTGTACCCGTGGTTGAAACCACGGGCTATGTTTAAAAAACGATACGCACAAAACGCAAAGCTCTGCGTTTTTTTTGCCACAGATTAAAAGGATTTACACCGATTTAAAAAATCATTTTAATTCTTTTAATCTGTGGCTATACTTTTTAATTGCGAATCTTGCGAAAGGCTTTGCGTAATTTTTTGCCACAGATTAAAGGATTTACACAGATTTAAAAAATCATTCTAATTCTTTTAATCTGTGGCTATACTTTTTAATTGCGAATCTTGCGAAAGGCTTTGCGCAATTTTTTGCCACAGATTAAAAGGATTTACACAGATTTTAAAAAAATCATTTTAATCTCTTTAATCTGTGGCTACACTTTTACTTTCCGAACCTTGCGAAAGGCTTTGCGTACTTTGCGGTTAAATAAAAACTTTTATTCAAGATTTAAATCGTACTTTTAAGTATAAAAGTTTGTTATTAACTTTAAATAAAGAAATTCTTTATTATTTTTACCACATAATTTAAGCAAACTATGAGTTCTAACTTTGATAAATTTCAAAAACGCAGGTTAATTTCCTCTTATTTTTCGGTAGTTTTAAGTGTATTCTTGGTATTATTCCTTTTGGGAGTACTGGGTTTATTCATTATTAATTCTAAACAATTGGCTGACGATTTTAAAGAAAAAATTGCAATGACAGTTTTCTTCAAAAATGAAGCGAATGATAGTATTATCAAAGCATTTAACACTGAACTTAAAAGAGCGCCTTTTGCTAAATCTTTTGTTTATGTATCGAAAGAAAAAGCGGCAAAAGAACACACTGATATTATCGGAGAAGATTTCTTAACCTTTTTGGGAGAAAATCCTTTATTGAATTCATACGACATTCACTTAAAAGCTGATTATGTAGAAAGAGACAGTATCGTTAAGATTGAAAGTAACTTTCGCAAAAATGCAATGATTTCAGATATTGTTTACGACAAACAATTGGTAAATCTTGTAAATGACAACATCAGAAAAGTAAGTATGTGGATTTTGATCATCAGTGGTTTCTTGACAGTAATTGCAGTTTTATTAATCAATAGTTCATTGCGTTTATCTATACATTCAAATCGTTTTATTATCAAAACTATGCAAATGGTTGGAGCAACAAAAGCTTTTATCCGTAAGCCTTTTGTAATGCGTAGCGTAAAACTTGGAATGCTTGGTGCTGGTTTAGCCATTATTGCTTTAATCGCACTTTTATTATATGTAGACACTAATTTCCCTGGTTTAGGAATTCTAGAAGACAAAGTTTTAACTGGATTAGTTTTGGTTGCCGTTTTCGGATTAGGAGTTCTAATTACTTGGGTAAGTACACATTTTGCAACACAACGTTTCTTGAATTTAAGAACTGACGATCTTTATTAATTTTTGATTTTAGATTGCAGACTTTAGATTTTAGATTATAACGCCTTCGCTTTTGCTCAGGCTACAAATAAACAAACTCAGCTTTGCTGGTTTAACAAAAGATAAAAATGAAAAACAACAATAATAAAGAAGAACAACAAGTTCAAAAACAGGAATTTCTTTTTGACAGCATCAATTATAAAATTTTATTGATTGGTATTGCTGTAATTGCGCTAGGGTTTATTTTAATGTCTGGCGGAGGAAGTAAAGATCCAAATGTTTTTAACGAAGAAATTTTTAACTTTAGACGTATTCGTTTAGCACCAACAACTGTTCTAATCGGTTTTGGAATCACGATTTATTCTATCTTCAAAAAATCTAAATAATATAGGTTTATAGATTTTTTGTCACCCTGAGCGAAGTCGAAGGGCAATCTGAAATCTGAAATCTGAAATCTAAAATTCTAAATGAATACATTACAAGCTATTGTTCTTGCCATTATTGAAGGAATTACAGAGTTTTTGCCTGTTTCTTCGACAGGTCACATGATTATTGCTTCTTCTTTTTTTGGAATCGCTCATGACGATTTCACTAAACTTTTTACCATTGTAATTCAGCTTGGCGCGATACTTTCGGTTGTAATTTTATACTTCAAACGTTTTTTTCAAACTTTTGACTTCTATTTTAAACTTCTAGTCGCTTTTATTCCTGCGGTTGTTTTAGGATTATTATTAAGCGATTTTATTGATGGTTTATTAGAAAATCCGGTTACGGTTGCTGTTTCTCTTTTAATTGGAGGTGTTATTCTATTGAAAGTAGACGAATGGTTTAATAAACCAAATGATCCAGAAGTTTCTACTGAAATTACGTATGCAAAAGCTTTCAAAATTGGTTTATTTCAATGTCTTGCTATGATTCCTGGTGTTTCTAGAAGTGGTGCAAGTATCGTTGGAGGTATGGCGCAAAAACTGACTAGAACATCTGCTGCAGAATTTTCATTTTTCTTAGCAGTTCCAACAATGTTAGGAGCAACTGCAAAAAAATGCTATGATTATTATAAAGCTGGTTTTGAATTATCTCATGACCAAGTTAATATGCTTGTTATTGGTAATATTGTTGCTTTTGCTGTAGCATTATTAGCTATAAAAACTTTCATCGGATTTCTGACTAAAAACGGATTTAAAGTTTTTGGTTATTACCGAATTATTGCTGGAATCATTTTATTATTGATTCACTTTTTCATTCATCCGCTTACCATTATATAATGACACCTGAAGAATATTTAGAAGGACAAGTTTTATTGATTGACAAACCATTAAAATGGAGTTCATTTCAAGCTGTCAATAAATTAAAATACCTTTTAATTAATAAAGTCGGACTTCCGAAAAAGTTCAAAATTGGCCACGCTGGAACTTTAGATCCTTTAGCTACTGGTCTTTTATTGATCTGCACAGGAAAATTTACTAAAAGAATTGCAGAACTTCAAGGTCAGGCAAAAGAATATACGGGTACATTTTATATTGGAGCTACTACTCCATCTTATGATTTAGAAACCGAAATCGATCAAACGTTTCCAACAGAACATATTGATGAAGCTTTGATTCATGAAACTGTAAAACAATTTTTAGGTGAAATCGATCAGAAACCGCCTATTTTTTCTGCTATAAAAAAAGATGGCGTTCGTTTGTACGAACATGCGCGCGCAGGAGAATCAATCGAAATTGAAAGCAGAAAAACTACTATTCACGAATTTGAAATTACAAGAATTGCATTACCAGAAGTAGATTTTAGAGTAGTTTGCTCTAAAGGAACTTATATTCGTTCTCTAGCTTATGATTTTGGAAAAGCCATGAATTCTGGTTCGCATTTAACCGTTTTACGCCGAACTAAAATTGGCGATTACGATGTAAAAAATGCAATTGATATTACTTTGTTTGAAGAAGAACTCCTGAAAAAATAAAACCGTATATGAAGAGAATTTTACTGACTATTGCATTTATAACCTTTTTTAGTTCATTCATATATAGTCAGGCAACCAAATTCACATACGTACAATTTGACTTTGCTGTTTCTATAACCGGAAACCCTAACACAAACGATTCATATAACGGTACAGAATCAACATCTACAAATGCTTTTCTTGTACCAAATGGATTAGGTTCAAAAATTGGGTACGGAGTTCACTATAAAAAATGGCTCACATTAGGTCTTCACAGTGGTATTGACTATAAATGGGATGACAAACTTGTAGCTGTTCCTGTCTTTTTAAATCTTGGTATAAGTCCAAAAGTAGGACCTGAAACGCGAATTATGCTTCAAGCTGGTTACGGAAAAGGGTTTGCAATAGGACGTGGCGATTTAAATGGAGAATACAAAAAATTAAAACTCGGAATTGGCTCAGACGATTTTATTCTTTTTGCAGAAATCTGTGATTATGATTTTCCACTTCATAATGAAAAAAGCATTGGTATGATTTCTTTTGGAATAACTCTTCAGGATTTCTTTTATTACTCATCATCAGAAGCAAACTAAAAATTTGGTTCAAAAAAAAGCACATTACAAATTTGAAAGTAATGTGCCAAGCTCCTAAAACAAGTAATTTTGTTCCATACTCATCTCAAATTAATAGTGAGGCACATTCTTTCCTCCAAATAAAAATGTAGAAAAGAAGTCATAAAATCTTTCGAATAACTTTTTCATAATAGTGTACTTTTAATTATTATTAAATAAACACCAATAAAAAGAGTAAATCTGAAAGCTATAATAGACGTGGGATTAGTTTTACTAAGTTACAAAATTCTATTGAAGTCAAAAAGACTTTAAGATAATTTTATTAACAAATAATCTGTTTATCAACACATTAATCCGATTAAAGGCGATTATACTTTATATTTTCCATAATTTCGACCAGTTCTTCCTGAACAGAAATTCCTTTATCAGCCAGATACCATAACTGTAGATCTGTTTTTATTTTTTCGTCGATAGCACCGACTTCTCTTTTATGTTTTTCCATTAATTCGGTTGCTCCTTTCGGTCTTGGTCCCCAATCGGCACGAACGATTCCTGCTTCTTTACAAATGACGATTATTTTTGGAATTGCTCTTCCGCCATTTGTTAAATAATGGCTCATCAAATCATCATTTTCATCTCGAAATGCAATTCTCAAATCGATTTTTTTATGAGAAGCCAAAGCCATTTTATTTAAAATTGGAAGTATCTGCGCTGCATCTCCGCACCAGCCTTCAGAAAGCACCAACCAGATGTAATGATTATCTAAGTGTTGAAGTTTCTCGGCAATAGCGTCTGAAATAGTTATCGTTTTTTCCAGCCTATTCATTCTGGCTTCATTCAATTTAGAATAATTGGTAAGACTTTCAGATTGTTCGTTTCCTGTAGATTTTCCTTCGGTCAATAAATCAGTAACAATTTTTCTGTATTCAGCATAAGAATGACTATTGAATAACGCTTTGGCTACGATGCTTTTCATTTTGTTTCATTTTTAGAATACAATAAAAATACAAAATTTAGGAAGACGGAGAAAATGACATTTGTCACATCTCCGAATTTAAAATTTCATCATACATATTTCCTGTTTCTACAGAATTCCAATTCTCACCATACTTCTCAAAAACCTCAACTAATGCAAGAAGAGATAAAGGGTTAAAAGCAGAAACGGTTACATTATTATTTTTTGCTACCCAAAAAAGTATTTCGTCTTTTGCATCATTCATTTCCAATGACACATAAAATCCTTTATTTTTAATTGTGAATAATGCAATGTCATATGTATTCATCGCTTCTGTTATTTTCATTGATTATATTTTATATTAAAGTATCAATAATTTCATTTACCTAAAAAACAAGATTACTACTCATTTACTTAAATATTAATTTACCAAGAAGCTGATTTATCCAAATACTTTTTTGCTTCTGACTTTATCCAACCTTTTTCAGAATTTATAATGCTTTTCATTTTTTCATCAAAACCTTTAATTTTTAATTTTCTTAAAGAAATAATTAAATGACCATAAATATCTTTATCACTTAAAAGCATTTTAATATCGTCTTTCATTAAATCACATTTTAATTCGCCAATCAATAATGCAAAAGTTTGTCTTCCTTTGCCATATTTATCATTTTTCAGAATATCAATAATTGTATCTTGAATTAACATTGATTTTTTAAAGCCCTTTTTCTTCTTTAAAAGAAGCCTCAAATCTTCTCCTAATCTCCAAATCCTATGTTCAAAAGAATACCAAATTGGATTTGAATAAATTGAATTTCCAGATTTCTCATGCTTAAACCAATATTCACACAGTTCATTTATTAAATTACTTAAATCTTCGTCTTTAAGATTATTAATAAATTCTTCGTTTTCAATTTTACTATATTCATTTAAGAATTTCATTTGATATTTTTTAAACGATCGAAGTTCTTATAATTGTTATTTTTTCCTACAAAATTAAAAAATTTAATTAATCGACGCTTCTCAAAATAATTTTGCCAACATTATTTTTAAAAATCAGAATATGTCTATATTTGCACAAATTAACGCAACACACACATGAAATATAAAAGAATTCTTCTTAAACTTAGCGGAGAAGCCCTAATGGGTGATTTACAATACGGTATTGATCCGAAAAGATTAGGCGAATATGCAGATGAAATCAAGCAGATTCACGACAAAGGAGTAGAAATTGCTATTGTTATTGGAGGAGGAAATATTTTTAGAGGCGTTGCCGGAGCAAGCTCAGGAATGGACAGAGTGCAAGGAGATTATATGGGAATGCTTGCAACTGTTATTAACGGAATGGCTTTGCAAGGCGCTCTTGAAGATAAAGGAATGAAAACGCGTCTGCAGACTGCTTTGAAAATGGAATCTATTGCAGAACCATACATTAAAAGAAGAGCTGACCGCCACCTTGAAAAAGGTAGAATCGTAATTTTTGGTGCAGGAACTGGAAATCCATATTTTACAACTGATACTGCTGCAGTTTTAAGAGGTATCGAAATCAATGCTGATGTCATCTTAAAAGGAACTCGCGTTGATGGTGTTTACGACTCTGATCCAGAAAAAAATGCTTCGGCTGTAAAATTTGACTTCATTTCTTTTGATGATGTTCTTAAAAAAGGATTAAATGTAATGGACACTACTGCGTTTACATTAAGTCAAGAAAACAAATTGCCAATCGTTGTTTTTGATATGAATAAAATCGGAAACCTTTTGAAAATCTGCGAAGGCGAAAACATCGGAACTGTAGTAAATATATAGACTGCTTAGATTGTTATAATTTTAGATTTTCTAAATTCGTGACAACCAATAGCAATCAAAAAACAAATAATATTAGTTAGTAAATTAGAAGAAAACATTTTTAAAGTCTAAAGATCTAATCTTCTAAGAATCTAAAAATCTAAACAAAATGACTGAAGAAATAGACTTTATTTTAGAAAGTACTGAGGAATCAATGAATGGTACTATTGCACACTTAGAGAAAGAATTTCTTAATATTCGTGCAGGAAAAGCTTCTCCAGCTATGCTTGGAGGTGTTTTTGTAGATTATTACGGATCTGCAACGCCGCTTTCTCAAGTATCTAAAATTAGTGTTCCAGATGCTAGAACAATTACATTACAGCCATTTGAAAAAAATATGCTGCAAGCAATTGAGAAAGCAATCTTAATCGCTAACATTGGTTTTAACCCAATGAATAATGGAGATATGGTAATCATTAGCGTACCGCCATTAACAGAAGAGCGTCGTCGTGATTTAGCAAAACAAGCAAAATCTGAAGCTGAAGATGCTAAAATTGGTATTCGTAACTCTCGTAAAGATGCTAATACTGATATCAAAAAATTAGAAAAAGAAGGAACTTCAGAAGATATCTGTAAATCGGCAGAAGAAGAAGTTCAGAACTTAACAAATGCTTACATTAAAAAAATTGATGAGTTATTGGCTGCAAAAGAAGCCGAAATCATGAAAGTATAAGTAAGATTTGGTTATAAAATAAAAATCCGTCTGGTTTATTGTACCAGACGGATTTTTTTATTGCTATTTTTGCATACGAAAATTAATTTCTTTTCGTTTTTGAAACTATATCATTCTGTATGAAGCTATTTTGTTTTTTGACTTTGTTTTTTACGCTTACTCTTCAGGCGCAAATTCAAATAAACGGAATCGTAACCGATTCAAACAACAAACCCCTTCCGTTTGCAACCATTACCACTTCAGAAAACAATAACACGATTACAGACGTTGACGGAAAATTTATTTTTAAAATTAGTTCCTCTGCAACATCACTTACGGTTTCTTATATAGGTTTTCAGTCAAAAACTATTGCTTTAATCAACAGCAAAACCTTTTATTCAATCTCACTTTTACAACAAACTGACGATTTAAAAGAAGTTGTGGTTTCTAATGAAAATCCTGCTTTAACTATTATCAAAAAAGTTATTGCCAGTAAAGCAACAAACGATCCTCAGAAAAAGCTCAATAATTTTGAATACAAAACCTATAACAAACTTATTGTAACGGCAAATCCAGATTCGATTGATGGTCGCATTGACACTTCTGCCGCTTATAAAGATTTAAATAAAAAAATCATCAACATCGATTCTTCTGATTATAAGTTTAAAGAAATTGTAAGCAAACAGCACTTATTTCAAACCGAAAAAGTCTCTCAATATCAATTCGGAA
This sequence comes from Flavobacterium sharifuzzamanii, assembly GCF_003254585.1. Classification (GTDB taxonomy): domain Bacteria; phylum Bacteroidota; class Bacteroidia; order Flavobacteriales; family Flavobacteriaceae; genus Flavobacterium; species Flavobacterium sharifuzzamanii. The sequence goes on from NZ_QJGZ01000039.1 coordinate 119,575, forward strand.
ACAACAAACTGAAGGAAACGGTTTTAGGAACAAAAATAGCTGGTTTCAAACAGCCTATTTACGAAGTTCTCGCCTTCAACCTCCAATCTATTTCGATTTATGATTCTAATTATGAATTGTTCGAAACCAAGTACGAAAATCCGATTTCTAAAAATGCTCCTTCAAGTTATAACTACAAACTTTTAGATACTGTTAGCATACGAGGCCGTGATGCTTACATGATTTATTTCAAAAACAAATCAAAACACAGAACAACTGGGTTAGAAGGAGTTTTATATATTGACAAAGAAAATTACGCTGTCGCGAAAGCGGTAATGCGAATAAAAGGCGTTTTAGATATTAGTGGCATTCATGAATTTGAATATATTCCGAAGGAAAAAATCTGGTTTCAGAGCAATACCACTTTTAAAATCGTAAAAGGAAAAAATGATGATGATATTCGTATTTTAGGCGGTACCATTCAATTTGATGGAGATGTTAAGGATAATTTCGAACGAAGAAAAAAAGTGGCTTCAGACTTTACTTATCTACTTTCTGAAAGCAATAGTTTTGATATTCGCGTAAATACTGACACCCCAATAAAAAGCCCTTCGCTTTATATCGAAATTAAAGACGATGCGGCCAAAAAACCTGAAAGTTTCTGGGAAGCTTACCGAAAAGAAAATCTCGACTTAAAAAGCCAAAAAACATACTTATTATTAGACAGTCTTTCTGTTCGAAACAGAATTGAAAAACGCTTAGGAATTGGTCGAAAAATCATTAACGGCTTCTACCCTATTGGCCCTGTTGATTTAGATTTAAAAAAGATCATAAGTTATAACAATTACGAAGGCTTTCGTCTTGGTATAGGCGGTATTACAAATGATCGTTTGTCCAAATATTTCCGCGTTGAAGGCTACGGTGCTTACGGAACAAAAGATGGTGTTTTTAAATACAGTGTTGGCGGAGGCGTTTTATTAGACAAACATACCAACACTTGGCTTAATGGTTATTATACTGATGATGTTCGAGAGATAGCGAGTACTGTTTTTAGCGTTGATAAACGCGTTTTTAAAATTTATGATCCGCGTCCCATCAACATTAGTACTTTTTATGAATATGTAGGATGGCGTGCTAATGTTCAAACCAAATTTATTCCAAAAACCGAAGCTGTTTTAGAGCTTTCAAGAAATTATATCGAACCAAAATTTGATTATCTTTTTAATCTAAACGGAAAACTGTATTCTAATTATATTATGACCACAGCAATGCTTTCTATTGTCTGGGCGCCATTCAGTAATTATATGCAGACTCCAACTGGAAGAAACGAAAGCGATAAAAAATTTCCGAGGTTTACTTTTCAGTATACTCAGTCTCTGCCGAATGTTTTTGAAAATGATTTTACTTTTAGCAAAATAGATTTTAAAGCTGAATACGAAAAACAATACTTAAATCGCCAGAAAACAGGTTTACTTTTACAAGCTGGTTTGGCAATGGGAGATGTTCCTATTACGCATTTATACAATACAGCGCCGAATAACTTAACCAAAGAAACTGTTGTTCAGCGTATCACTTTTGCAGGTAGAAATTCTTTTGAAACTATGTTTTTTAACGAGTTTTTCTCAAGCCAATATCTAATGTTTCAAATTAAACATGGTTTTGACCGACTTACCCTTTTCAAAAAAGTAAGACCATCTCTAGTTTTAGTTACAAGAATGGCTTGGGGAAGCATGGAAAAACCAGAACAGCACGTTGGCCCAGCTTACAAAACTTTGGATAAAGGTTATTATGAATCGGGATTAGAATTGAACAGAATTTTTAAAGGTTTTGGTTTAGGCGGATTCTATAGATACGGACCAAATCAGTTAATGAGGTTTGAGGATAATATTGCGGTTAAGATTTCTTATGTTCTTGATCTTGGGCTATAAAAGTTTAAATTTCACAACTCGTTTGTCATCCTGAGGAACGAAGGATCGCACTAGAAATTCCGTGCTGTCATTCCAAAAAGAAAATCGCCAATCTTTGTCGAGTTACGAGTGTGATCCTTCGTTCCTCAGGATGACAAAATCACATTTGTTACTTTACAAATCCGTTTTTCAAAATAAAAAAATCCCAAACTCCAATAAGTAAAATTGGAATTTGGGATTTTAAAATTTTAGAATTTCAATTTTTATGGTTTCAGAATCAAAACTGATGGAGAATTATTTAGCCAAATACTTTGAGATTCTATCAGTTTTTTCCAGCTTTCCAGACTGATAATCATCAAATCTTGGCTTTCTAAAAACTCTTTCTTCAAGGTTCTGTCATTCATAATCATGATGTGATTTGGGGCAATCTGTTCAATCGAACGAATGGTTTCTTGAATTTCTCTTGTATTTTTCACTTCTCCACCAGCATCTAAAACTGTAATCTGAGAACCGTTATTATTGATTAGTTTTTTAGCATAATCAATTAAAAAAGCATCCTCTTTATTAAAAACAGGTATAAAAACCTGATTGACTTCTTCTAGATCTTTTTCAATAAAAATTCCAACTGGCATTTTAGCTTTAGCAATAATGTGTCGTGTTCTTTCATCAAATGGAGAATTTTCAAACAATCCTTCTTTTCCGGTAAACTTATCAATCAAACGATCTGGATTTACAATTCTGGTTGTAAAACCAAGAATTTTTCCAAGCAGCGTTCCCTCAAAAATAGACTGTCCTAAACCAATTAGCAGTAAATCATATTCGCCTTGATTTGCAGTATCAATAATATCCGAATCAATATCATTAGAAACTTTAAACAAACTCACGACATTCTGATTCAAACGTTGTGATTCCTCAATTACAGGAACCAGCATTTTACGTTCGTGTTCTTTAATATCAAAAGAATGCACTTCTGTACTTAAAGACAAATGCATTGCTGTCACAATAGAATTGTCTCCTTGTTTTTTGACTAAACTATTTGCAATTTGAAGCAATTTTTTACCTCTTTCTGGAGTGGCAAATGAAAGCAGAATCTTATACTTGCTTTTGGTTCCAATCTCTTCTGGAACGGCTGTCGCTTTATCTTTAAAAATAAATCCGATAAAATCTAATGCAGGACCTGTCATAAAAGTAGTCACCAGTGCCATAATTACCATCATAGTAAAAATCTCAGTAGATAATACTCCCAAATCATAACCAATATTCAAGACCACCAATTCCATTAAACCTCTTGTGTTCATCAAGGCTCCAATTGACAAACTATCTTTCCAGTTCTGTCCCATGAATTTCGCAGTCAACGCGCTACCGAAGAATTTACCAACTACCGCGACCAAAATGATCAAACCAGTAATTTTCCATAATTCAGGATCATTCAATAATCCGATCTGTGTACGCAAACCAGTAAACACAAAGAACAATGGCAACAAAACAATAATCGAAACGTCTTCAACTTTTTCAATAAATATATTTCTGAATTTGTTGTTTTCTGGCATAATTGCTCCAGCCAAAAAAGCTCCAAATAAAGCATGAATTCCGATTAATTCTGATGCATAAGCAGAAATTAAAAGTGTAATAAAGAAAATCGCAACAACAGGTTTGTTCAAACTTTCGCGTGTTGCATTCAAATCACCCACTCTTTTTAAGAACGGACGAACGATTTTAAGCATTATAATGACATACAAAATCGCCATTCCAATTACATACAATGAACTCGCAAGCGAACCTGCTTTTACAATTGCAATAACAACTGCCAAAATACACCAAGCCGTAATATCATCTGCCGCAGCACAAGTAATGGCAATAGTTCCAAGTCTAGTTTTCTGCATGCCTCGTTCTTGGACAATTCTTGCCAGAACAGGAAAAGCCGTGATACTCATGGCAATACCCATAAATAATCCGAAAGAAGAAAATTCTACTCCCATTGGAGCATATATTTCGTAAATAAAATAAGCCAATGATAATCCTAAAGCAAACGGAATTACAATACTAGCGTGACTGATAACAACAGCATCGTGCGCTTTATTTTTAAGAACTTTCAAATCCAATTCCATCCCGATAACAAACATGAAAAGGATTAAACCAATCTGGCTTAAGAACTGTAAATTGCCTAAAGATTCTTTTGGAAATAAAGTTGCTGAAAACTCTGGAAAATACATTCCGACCAAAGATGGTCCTAAAACAATTCCGGCGATCATTTCACCGATTACAGAAGGCTGCCCTATTTTTCTAAAAAACCATCCAAATAAACGTGCGACTAAAATTATGGTAATAATTTGCGCCAATAAAATGGCCAAAGGATGTTGTAAATTATCAACCATAGAATGAAGAAAGTCTTTCCAATGATTGCTTTCAACACTCTTCTTTACAATATTGCGTCCCACTTCTAATGAAACGCCTTTCGAAATCACCCAATATATTAGCGCTGTAAAACCACCAATAATTGTTACGTAGAATAAAGAGTTCTTAATGTTATTCATAACTCGTTCTTTAAATTTATTGCAGCAAATATCAGAACTGAGTTTTAAGTGAAAAAGCAAATTTCCAGCTAATTTTCAATGTATGTAACAAGTCGGAAAAACTTTGTAATAACTTATAATTTCACCTTTTTCAAAAAATCAGAACGATAGGTTTCGCTCAGAATTAGAGCCGTATTTTTATTATTTTCTTCCAAATGATGAAGCACAATTTCATTATGATTAAAGAATTTTATCGCTTTTACAGCCACAATTTCTTTTTTGTTAATTCGGCAGAAATCGGCATCTGGCAATTCGTTTAAAAGCGTATCGAATTTTACATTTTTCAAATTCAGAAAACTTCCGTCTACAAGCAAAACCGTTTTATCACGACTGTCACTTGATGCTGTTGTGATATATTGGATTTTATTAAAATACAGCAGCGTTTTTCCTTTATCAGTATTAAGCTGAATGAATTTTTTTGAATTATCAGATTTATCGAAACGTTCAAAAGCTTTAGAAACTGCTTTTTGGAGACGTTCTAATTTCACAGGTTTTGTGATATAATCAACTGCATCAATATTAAAAGCTTCTGCCGCATATTCTTTATAGGCCGTACAGAAAATAACCAATTTGCTATCCAACATTTCGGCTAAATGCAAACCATCAATTCCTGGCATTTCGATATCAGAAATTAAGAGATCAAAATCCAGTTCGGGAATATCAGACAAAAGTTTTTCAGGATTATTAAATGTTTTCACGATTTCCAATTCTGGAATTTGCTCGCAAAGCATTTTAAGGTAAGTCAATCCTGGAATTTCATCGTCCAGAAGCAAGCATTTCAGTTTTGTATTCAAGTAAATCTATTTTTAGATGAGCAATATAAACGTCATTTTCTATAAACTTGTCAAGTTTAAAATTATTCTTGTAAATAATTCGCAGTCGATGTTCTAAAGTCGCATGGCCAAAACCGCTTCGTTCTTTTTTCAATACTTTTTTATCTGAGATTTTATTGGAAACCGTCATAAAAAAAGCATTGTTTTTAAATTCAAAAACTACCGAAATAAAAGCATCTGCACTTTGTAAGTCAGCATGTTTAAAAGCATTTTCAATTAAATCAATCGAAATTAAAGGCGCCAGCAGAGGCTGATCATACAATTTGTCTTCCTGATTGATATTGGTTTTAACTTTTAGTTCAAAAAGCGGACTGATTTTAATTTTATTGATTTCGATTAAATTCATCGCAAAATCAATTTCTTCTTTAGCCGTTACAAATTTCTTTTTGCTTTCGTAAAGAATGTAATCCAAAACATTTGCCAGTTTATCTAGAGCAAAATACGTCTGATACGCATGCGACTGAATCGAGTTTAGAATATTCTTAAACAAATGCGGATTCAGTTTTGATTCTAGATTTTCTAATTGCAAATCATTGACTTTTGATTCTAAGGCATAAAAACTTTTTTCTGCATCTTCTTTTGCTTTTTTGGTTTGCATTAATTGATACACCATAAAACAAATGATGACAACTAAAAGCAATAGAATTGCCAGAAAAATAAAAGTGGTTGTATTGTTTTGCTGCATGTTTTTTTAATTTAATTCTTTTCGTAATTGATTTATGAACCTAACTAAATCATCAAAGAAGTTACGCATTAAATTATCTTCAATCATATTTGGCGTTTCCATATTTCCATGTAGAAAATCGATTGTTTCTTCAAAAAACACTTTAAGTATATTAGCATCTTGAACTATTTTAATATAATCTTCTGAGTTAAAATTATATTCAAATAAATGTCCATATCTGACATTAAAAGAGAATAGTAATGAATAAAAGTTTTTAAATAATAAAATTTGTTTATTCAATTCTAACTGCTTTTCTCTTATTAAGTAATCGTCTAGTGGTTTTACTTGCACCTTATCTAATATTGTATTTGCTGATTTTGCAAAATCTAACAAGAACTGGTTGACTTGAGGAAAGAATGCTGTTAATTCGTCATATGCATCCATACGCCTCATCAAAATATTGTTTTTTTTATTTTCAGCATTACTCTGTTCACTTACTAAATAAGTTAAATAGCCTAAAATTATTAAACTAAAAAGTGAAATCAGAGTATTTATTGTTCCTCCCAAATAATCTCCAAACGACGCCCAATCTGAAATATCATTGGATAAAATATTCGAATTAAAATTTAAAATAAAGAAAAACAAAGGTAAAGTCAATAAAGCAACAAAAACAACAATCAAAAAAATTATAACTCTTTTATTCTTTAAAATTATAGACATACTCATTTTAGCTTAAATTCATACAAATATGAGAAAAGCTATCGATTAAATAGTAAAATATAATTGAATTATCTAAATAAGGAGACTTTCAAATTTGTGTTAACGTTAAGTAAAATAGAACGGAATATTTATGATTTCGAGCACTTTTCACTACATTTGCATCCATTTTTAAAGATTTTATGAAAAACACTGTCCAAGTTGGATTTTGGGAAAAACTTGCCCGAATTATACTTAAAAACCGAATTACGATTCTGGTTATACTTTCTGCTTTAACTCTTTTCTTTGGTTATCAGTGGAAGAATCTTTCTATGACTTATACTGAAGCTAACCTGCTTCCGAAAGATCATATTGCAAATAAAGATTATCAAAAATTCTTAGACAAATTTGGCGAAGAAGGAAACTTAATTGTTATTGGTTTTAAAGATCCTAAATTCTTTACACCAAAAAATTATGCTGCTTGGACCGAATTGATGAACGGTTTGAAAAAAGCCAAAGAAGTTGATTTGGTAATTTCTTTGAATGATTTAAAGAAGCTTGAAAAAGATACAGTAAATCAGAAGTTTGTTCTAGCACCATTTATCGAAGAAAGCAAAGCGCTTGACGCTAATTACTTAAAAAGCGTACAATATGATTTGTTTCACAATCTTCCTTTCTACGAAGGATTGTTGTTTAACAAAGAAAGCGGAAGTGTTCGTTCTGCGATTTACATGAACAAAGCCTTAGTAAATACGGCTGAAAGAAAGACTTTTATCTTAAATGATTTGGTTCCTAAAATCGATAAATTCGAAAAAACAACTGGAATCGATCTTAAAGTTTCGGGAATGCCGTACATCCGTACAATCAATGCGGATAATATGAAAGGCGAAATCGGACTTTTTATTGGAGCATCTTTATTGACTGTTTCTCTGATTTTCTTTTTCTTCTTCCGTTCGTTTAGAGCTACTTTTATTTCGATTTGCATTTTAATTGTCGGAGTAACTTGGTCGTTTGGAACGCTTGGATTATTTGGTTATAAAATCACGATTTTAACAGCAATTATTCCACCGCTGATTATCGTAATCGGAATTACAAACTGTATTTTCCTGATTAATAAATATCAGCAGGAAATAAAACTGCATAACAATCAGGCAAAAGCATTACAGCGTGTGATTTCAAAAATTGGATCTTCGACTTTGATGACCAATTTGACGGCTGCGATTGGTTTTGCAACTTTGATGATTACAGGAAACGAACTTCTTTTTGAGTTCGGATTAGTAACTTCTATCAATGTACTTTCTGTTTATACTTTGACACTTTTTATCGTGCCAATTATCTACAGTTTTATGCCATTGCCAAAAGAAAAGCACTTATATCACTTAGACAAAACTTACATTTCGACACTTTTAAATACAGTTACAACTATAGTTAAAGGCAAAAAAACAATTGTTTATTGCATTTACGCTGTTCTATTTTTTGTGAGTTTGAATGGAGTAAGACAAATGAAAGTGTCGGGAAGTTTGATTGGCGAAATGCCGAAAAGCGCTTCTTTCTTTAAAGATATTTTATTTTACGAAAAAGAATTCAACGGTGTAATGCCGCTTGAAATTATGATTGACACCAAAAAGAAAAAAGGTGTTATGAAACCGTCAACCATTCGTAAAATGGACGAATTGCAGAATACCATTTCTGAAATTCCAGAATTGGCAAAACCTGTTTCGGTTGTAAACTTGGTTAAATATGCAAAACAGGCTTTCTACAACGGAAACCCTGAATATTACCAATTGCCAACTTCTCAGGAACAGACTTTTATTTTGGGTTATGCTAAAAATGCAACTAAAAACAGCAAAGAAAACTTAATGAAAGCTTACGTTGATTCGACTGGACAATATGCCAGAATCACAACTTTCATGAAAGATATTGGAACAGATGAAATGGCAAAAGTAGAAGGAAAACTTCGCAAGAAAATTGACGAAATTTTCCCGAAAGACCGTTATGAAGTTACGATTACAGGAAAAGCATTGGTTTTCCAGAAAGGAACAACTTATTTGGCGCATAACTTAATCGAGTCATTATTGTTTGCGATTTTAACTATTGCAATCTTAATGCTGTATTTATTCCGTTCGTTCAAAATGGTAGCAGCTTCTTTGATTACGAATATTTTACCGCTTTGTATTACTTCTGGTTTAATGGGTTATTTCGGAATTCCATTAAAACCATCAACGATTTTGGTATTCAGTATCGCTTTCGGAATCTCGGTAGATAATGCCATTCAGTTTATGGCGAAATACAAACATGATCTGATGCAAAATAAAGGAAAAGTGAAGAAATCTGTTTTCAGCGCTTTAAGAGAAACTGGAGTAAGTACTTTCTATACTTCTGTGGTTTTAATTTTAGGTTTTGCGACTTTTACATTATCAAGCTTCAGCGGAACTATTGCTTTAGGAGGATTAATTTCTTGTACTTTGGTTTTTGCGATGTTTGCTAATTTGGTTGTATTGCCTTCATTGGTTTTGACTTTCGAGAAGAAGAAAACAAGGAAAGAGGAATTGGAGAGTTTGGAGAAGTAGTTTTCGTTTGCCACGAATTTCACTAATTGACACGAATTCAAAAAATATTAATCTTTGTCAAAGTTTTGACCTTTGACAAAGATTAACACACAGTTTGTCATTCCGAGGAACGAGGAATCGCACTCGAAGCTCGACAAAGATTTGCCACAATCTTGTCATTTCGACGAAGGAGAAATCTCCGCAAGTAGCTCCGCACAGTAATTCCTAGCTTTGTCGAGTTTCTTACGGAGATTTCTCCTTCGTCGAAATGACAAAAATGGACATAAAACAAACCTATAAAAAATTCAACTTCCCAAATTAATTATTATCGATTATATTTGCAGTTGTTCAAAACGAATATTATTTAATATCAATTATATATAAAAATGAAACACACAAAAGTTAGAGACTTATTAAACAGTACGACGACGTTACAGGAAGTGAATGCAAAAGGTTGGGTGAGAACTTTTAGAAATAATCAGTTCATCGCTTTAAATGACGGTTCTACAATTAATAATATTCAATGTGTTGTTGATTTTGAAAATACACCAGAAGAGACTTTAAAAAGAATCACAACTGGAGCAGCGGTTTCTGTAATTGGAACTTTGGTTGAAAGTAAAGGTGCAGGTCAGAAATACGAAATTCAGGTGAACAAACTTGAAATTCTTGGAGATTCTGATGCTGAGAAATTCCCAATGCAGCCTAAAAAACACTCTTTAGAATTTTTACGTGAAAACGCTCACTTGCGCGTACGTACAAATGCTTTTGGTGCAATTATGCGTGTGCGTTCAGTATTGTCTTATGCAGTTCACAAATATTTCCAAGATAAAGGTTTCGTTTATGTAAACACGCCAATTATCACTGGAGCTGATGCTGAAGGTGCTGGAGAAATGTTCCAAGTTACTTCTTTGCCATTGGATAATCTTCCTAAAAACGAAGAAGGAAACATTGATTTCAAAAAAGATTTCTTTGGAAAACATACCAACTTAACGGTTTCTGGACAATTAGAAGGAGAAACTTTTGCAATGGCTTTGGGACAGATTTATACTTTTGGACCAACGTTTAGAGCAGAAAACTCAAACACTTCTCGTCACTTGGCAGAATTCTGGATGATCGAGCCTGAAGTTGCTTTCAACGACCTTGACGACAACATGGATTTGGCTGAAGATTTTATTCAGTATGTAATTAAATATGCTTTAGACAACTGTAAAGACGATTTGAAATTCTTAGAAGGAAGACTTTTAGAAGAAGAAAAATCAAAACCACAGGCTGAAAGAAGCGAAATGGCATTGTTAGAGAAATTGAACTTTGTTTTAGAAAACAACTTCAAACGCGTTTCTTATACAGAAGCAATTGATATTTTAAGAGATTCAACTCCAAATAAAAAGAAGAAATTCCAATATTTAATCAACGAATGGGGAGCTGATTTACAGTCAGAACACGAGCGTTTCTTGGTTGAAAAACACTTTAAATGTCCAGTAATTTTATACGATTACCCAGCAAACATTAAAGCGTTTTACATGCGTTTGAATGACAATACTGAACCAGGAAGAGAAACTGTACGTGCAATGGATATCCTTTTCCCTGGAATTGGAGAAATCGTTGGTGGTTCTGAAAGAGAAGAGCGTTACGACGTTCTGGTTGAGAAAATGGAAAAACTAGGAATTGACAAAGAAGAATTATACTGGTATTTAGACACCAGAAGATTCGGTTCTGCAACTCACGCAGGTTTCGGTTTAGGATTTGAGCGTTTGGTATTGTTTGTAACTGGAATGACAAATATTAGAGACGTAATTCCTTTCCCAAGAACTCCTGGAAGTGCAGAATTTTAATCTGAGGTACTGAGGTACTGAGGTACTAAGATTCTAAGGTTTTAACATATAATAAAATTTGTTTCAGGTTTCAAGTTTCAAGTTGTGGCACGTTCTTCAACCTGAAACTTGAAACTTGAAACTTTTAACAAAATCAAATGCTAAAGCAATTTTTAAATTTAAAATTATCCCAAAAATTATCTCCACAGCAAATTCAGCTGATGAAGTTAATTCAATTGCCTACGCAAGCTTTTGAACAGCGTTTATTAGAAGAAATGAACGAAAATCCGGCTCTAGAAGCTGGAAAAGAAGACGATTACGAAGCTGATGAATACGCTAATGAAGACTACGACGATTATGATGATGCAGAATCTGACAGAATCGAAGCAGACGACATTAATATTGACGAATATCTAAGCGACGACGATACGCCTGATTACAAAACTCAGGTAAACAATTACAGTGATGACGAGGAACGCGAAACGCCATTTGCGGCTCCGATAAGTTTCCATCAGGATTTAATCAATCAGCTGAATACTTTTATTCTGAACGATGAAGAACGCGAAATCGCTGAATTCCTTGTTGGAAGTATTGATGATATGGGCTACATCCGCAGAAGTATTCCAGACATTGTAGACGACATGGCTTTCACTCAGGGAATTTACACTGATGAAGCAATGGTCGAAAAAATGTTGACGGTAATTCACGAACTTGAACCTTCAGGAGTTGGTGCACGTGATTTACAGGAATGTTTACTGCTTCAACTAAAACATAAAACGCCAACTGAATATGTTGATTTAGCAATCGATATTATCGAAAATCAGTTTGATGCTTTTACAAAAAAACATTACGATAAGCTTTTACAGAAATACAGTATTTCAAACGAACAGCTTAAAAAAGCAATTCACGAAATTGAAAGATTAAACCCAAAACCGGGTGGTTCTTTTGCTGGAAACAATAAAGTAACAGAAAACATTGTTCCCGACTTTGCCATCAGAATTGTTGACGGCGAACTGGAACTGACTTTAAACGGAAGAAATGCTCCTTCTCTGCACGTTTCTAAAGATTATCAGGAAATGATGCAGACGTACAAAGAATCTCGTGATAAATCGACTGCACAGAAAGATGCCGTTCAATTTATCAAGCAAAAACTAGATTCTGCAAAATGGTTTATTGATGCAATTAGACAGCGTCAGGAAACTCTTTTTGTGACCATGAATGCCATCATGCATTATCAGGAAGAATATTTCTTAGATGGTGACGAAACCAAACTAAAACCAATGATCTTAAAAGACATTGCAGATATGGTTGGTTTAGATATCTCGACCATTTCGCGTGTAGCAAATAGCAAATATGTAGAAACACCATACGGAACTAAACTGATTAAAGAGTTTTTCTCTGAAGCGATGAAAAATGATCAGGGAGAAGATGTTTCAACTTTAGAAATTAAAAAAATTCTTCAAAACACGATTGAAGAAGAAGATAAAAGAAAACCGCTTCCAGATGATCAATTGGCCGAAATCTTAAAAGAAAAAGGATATCCGATTGCAAGAAGAACTATTGCTAAATATCGTGAACAATTGGATATTCCGGTAGCTAGAATGAGAAAGAAGATTTAATATTTTCTTTTTAATCATATAAGAAATAGAAGTTCATTTAAATAGCAAACCCGACAGGTTTTGAAAACCTGTCGGGTTTAATTATAATATCTATAAACCTTTATTTATACTCGTCTGGCAATATTTTCACATCAAACAAAAAAACTTTCTTTTTGTCACTATAGCTATAAACCAAAGTATAATCGTTTTCTCTAAAAACCTTAAGCCCTGGATTTGCTTTTGCAGTACTTAAAAGACTTTTCTTGATTTCTTCTTGAATTATATTTACCTCAGCAGTTTCTTTAACAACATTCAGCAATGTCAAATTGTACTGAACTGTCTTTTCTTCATGCAAACTTACACTGTCTAACCGAATACCTTCCTGAATATTTAGAGGACAACTTTTATTATATTTTGCAATTAATTCTACTACTTCAGTGTTTACTTCATCTTCTTTTTCGCCTAGATAAAATTGAAAATAAACTACAAAAGCGACAGCAATTCCAATTAATACTAACAATAAAACAGTCGATTTTCTCATATTTTTTAATGTTTTTGTCATGGCTTATATTAAGTAAAACAATCTATTTCCCCTGATTCTTTTTCATTGCTTTAAAATACGCTGCACGGCTAAGCGGCTCGTATTCTTCTGTTTCTCCAAGCATCACCAATTTATCGTTATCGGTTTTTCTAAAACTATAATTGGCTAAATTTCCTGTTCTGGTACAAACGGCATGCACTTTCGTCACATACTCAGCAGTTGCCATAAGTCCAGGCATTGGTCCAAACGGATTTCCTTTAAAATCCATATCCAAACCAGCCACAATTACACGAATTCCTTGATTCGCCAAATCATTGCAGACCGTAATAATTTCATCGTCAAAAAACTGCGCTTCGTCAATACCAATCACATCACAGCCTTGCGCCAAAATCAAAATATTGGCAGCTGCAGGAACTGGAGTTGAGCGAATTTCGTTGGCATCATGAGACACCACCATTTCGTCATGATAGCGGGTATCAATAGCAGGTTTAAAGATTTCTACTCTTTGTTTGGCAAATTGGGCGCGCTTTAATCTTCGGATCAGCTCTTCGGTTTTACCCGAAAACATTGATCCACAAATAACTTCAATCCAACCAAATTGTTCTTTGTGATTTACTGTATTTTCGAGAAACATTTTGTATTTTTCTACCTTTAAAAATGAATAGTTTTTATTACTTTGTACTGGCAATAAATTGATGTAAAAATGTACTGTTTTACATTTTTTCAAAAGTAGAAAATTTTTAGCAAACCTTAGATTCGCGAAAGCGTATTAACAGAAATAAAAAATTATCTTTTGAATTTCCTTGAGAATAGAGACATTCAGACATCAAATACACTAAAATACCTTATTCACTATAATTTTCAACAGTTATGAAAAAAAAATTGGAAGCTGATTTAATTAGCATTGCACATCGAATTTTAAAGCTTAAAAATAAATCCGATATCAATCAATTGTATCTTGAAACTCAGAAATTATACGAGAAATTAGCGGTATTAAAATTTGTAGAAGAGAACTTCGACGCAGCAAAACCAACAATCGGACAAAATGATATTGTAGCCGAATTGGAAACTATTTTTGAAAAAGAAGAAGAGACGATTCCTGCTATAATTGAACTTGAAGCGCCAGCAGAAGAAAAAGTTATCGCACTTGAAGAACCTTATGAACCTGAAATTTCAGAGGAAAAACCAGCAGAAATTGTTGAAGTTGCTGAACCAATCGCTGAAGTTGAAGAACCAATAATCGAGGAAACTGTTGAACCTATCGTAACAGAAATTGAAGAGCCAGTTGTTGAAGAAATTGCTGAGCCAATTGCTGAAAAGATAGAAGAAGCAGAAAAAGCTATTGATGATCTTTCCTTCACGACTATAAATGAGTTGAAACCAATTCCAGATTTCAAACCAGCTTTCGAATTGGAAACGGAACCGATTATAGAAGATGTTAAAGAAGAACCAAAGAAAGAAACTCCTTCACAGCCAACTATTCAATTTGAAGATTTCGGAATTAATTATGCCGATGCGCAATTTGTTAAAGTAGATAGTTTTGAAGCCGTTCCTTCTGTTCAAGCTCCTTCTATCAATGATTTCAAAGAAGAGAAAAAAGTTGAAACTGCAATTCTTGAAACTCCTGCACAGCCAAAATCAGTAAGTTTGAATGAGAAGTTGGCGAGAGGTTTTCATATTGATTTGAATGATAGAATTGCCTTTACCAAAAATCTCTTTGGAAACAGCACTGAAGATTACAGCCGTGTTTTAAACCAATTGATGACTTTTGATTCTTATAGCGAAGCAAAAGATTTTATCGAAGACATGGTAAAACCAGACTATAATAATTGGGAAGGAAAAGACGATTACGCAGAGCGTTTCATGGGAATTATTGAGAAAAAATTCTCTTAAAGACTTTTTCACATCTCACATTTTACATTTCACGAATAAACAATTATGTCAAAATTATATATCGTTCCAACGCCAATTGGCAATCTTGAAGACATGACTTTTAGAGCCATTCGGGTTTTGAAAGAAGTCGATTTGATTTTGGCGGAAGACACACGCACAAGCGGAAAACTTCTAAAGCATTTTGAAATTGGCACGCACATGCACAGCCATCACATGCACAATGAACACAAAACCACCGAAAACTTAATTGCGCGTTTGAAAGCTGGCGAAACTATTGCTTTGATTTCAGATGCTGGAACTCCAGCGATTTCAGATCCTGGTTTTTTATTGACTCGCGCTTGTGTTGAAAATAAAATCGAAGTCGAATGTCTTCCTGGCGCAACTGCTTTTGTTCCGGCATTGGTAAACAGCGGACTTCCAAATGATAAATTTGTTTTTGAAGGTTTCTTGCCTGATAAAAAAGGACGTCAGACCAGATTTTTGGCTTTAGCCGAAGAAACCCGAACAATGATTTTATACGTTTCTCCGCATAAACTCGTTAAGACTTTAGCAGAATTCGTGCAATATTTTGGAGAAGACAGACAAGTTTGCGTTTCGAGGGAATTATCAAAATTACATGAAGAAAATGTACGCGGAACGGCAAAAGAAGTTTTAACGCATTTTGAAAAAACAGCACCGCGAGGCGAAATCGTCGTTGTTGTTGCTGGAAAAACAATAACCAAAGAACCTAAGAAAAGTAAGTTTTCTAAGGACGAAGAATAATTATCTATGCCACAGATTAAAAAGATTTAAAAGAATTATTTTTCCGCCACGAATTACTCGAATTTCCACTAATTTAATTCGTGCTAATTCGAGTAATTCGTGGCAAACTTTTATTAATCTGTGTTAATCTTTTTAATCTGTGGCAAAAAAAATCAAATTATAATCATGAGCATTCAAGCCTTTTTAGAAAAAGTAAAACAAACTCCAACACAAATCACATTTCCTGAAACTATTGCAGTAATTGAAGAAAATTACAATTTTACTCCAACAGCTTTTCAAAACGGAACACAACATAATGCTGCAGGCGAAAATTCAGGTTCTTGCAAATTATTTTCTTTCGCAAAACTGCAAAACTTAAGCAAAGAAGAAACATTAGCGTGTTTTGGAGCTTTTTATTTTGAAGAAGTTTTAGGAGATCCAAACGGAACGAATCACCAAAACATTAGAAATTTCATCAACTTAGGTTGGGACGGAATTCAGTTTGAAGGAAATGCTTTAGAAGCGAAATAGCATTGTCAGGCTGAGCGAAGTCGAAGCCTTCTAAATACAAGATATTTTGCCACAGATTAAAATGATTAACACAGATTAAAAAATCATTATAATCCTTTTAATCTGTGGCAAAAAAAATTACCAATCAGATTAAACGATTTCAGAAATCTACAATCTAAAATCAATAATCTAAAATCTAATATCAACCCACCCATGCGTTGGACCTTAAAACCAAAACCTTCTGAAGATAAAATCAAACATCTGGCGCAAGCCTTAAATGTAGAAGATTTTGTAGCAACTCTTTTGATTCAGCGTGGCATTGAAACTTTTGAAGAGGCAAAGAATTTCTTTCGTCCATCTTTAGAACATCTTCATGATCCTTATCTAATGAAAGATATGGATAAAGCTGTTGCCAGAATCGAACAAGCCATTCAAAACGAAGAAAACATTTTAGTTTTTGGTGATTACGATGTTGATGGAACAACAGCGGTTTCTTTAGTTTCTTCTTATTTAAAATCACATTATCCTCATATTGCCACTTATATTCCAGATCGTTACGACGAAGGTTACGGAATCTCATACAAAGGAATCGATTATGCAGACGATAACGGAATTTCTTTAATTATCGCTCTCGACTGCGGAATCAAATCGATTGATCATATCGCTTACGCGAAAGCAAGAAACATCGACTTTATTGTCTGCGATCACCACCGTCCTGGAGAATTTCTTCCAGATGCGGTTGCTGTTTTAGATCCAAAAAGAGAAGACTGCTCCTACCCTTACGATGAATTGTGCGGTTGCGGAGTTGGTTTTAAATTGATTCAAGCTTTAGGGCAAAATCGAAATGAAACGATAGAAGATTTAGTTCCGTATTTAGATTTGGTTGCTACAGCAATTGCAGCAGATATTGTTCCGATAACAGGAGAAAATCGTGTTTTGGCTTACTTTGGATTAAAGGTGATCAATAGCGAACCAAGACCCGGAATTAAAGCTTTAACGCATCAAGTAAAAAAGAAAGTTCTCGATATTACTGACGTTGTTTTTATAATTTCCCCACGAATTAATGCAGCAGGGAGAATCAAACACGGAAATCATGCTGTCGAATTATTGACCGAGTTCAATTTTGAACAAGCACAGCAATTCGCTTCAGAAATTGAACAATACAACGCCGACCGAAAAGATTTAGATAAAAAAATCACTAAAGAAGCTTTTCAGCAGATTATAGAAAACAAAGAAGAAGAACGTTTTTCGACTGTTGTTTTTCAAGAAGATTGGCACAAAGGCGTAATCGGAATTGTCGCTTCGAGATTAATAGAGACCTATTATCGCCCAACTTTAGTTTTCACTAAAAGTGGAGATAAATATGCAGCCTCTGCCCGATCTGTTAAAGGATTTGATGTTTATAATGCATTAGACGCCTGCGCCGAGCATTTGGAACAATTTGGAGGCCACATGTACGCTGCGGGAATGACTTTAAAAGCAGAAAACTATCAAACTTTTAAAGATGCTTTCGAGAAACAGGTTTCTGAAACGATCTTACCCGAAATGCTTACGCCAGAAATTGAGATTGATGCCGAAATCAATTTCTCTGATATAACTCCCAAATTAATTCGAATTTTAAAACAGTTCGAACCTTTTGGCCCTCAGAATATGACGCCTGTATTTATGACTGAAAATGCGATTGATACAGGTTACGCAAAAACTTTGGGTTCAGAAGATGAACATTTAAGGCTTTTTGCCAAACAAAACAACTCCGATGGAATTGCAGCAATAGGTTTTGGATTAGGAAAAAAATTAAATATTGTAAAAAATCAAAATCCGTTTCAGCTGGCGTATACAATTGCCGAAAATGAATGGAACGGTACAATTTCAACTCAGCTTATGCTGAAAGACATTAGAACAGATGGAAGAAATTAAATCCAACAAGCCAGATCCATATCAGGCACTGCGTTATAGAGAATTCAACGTGTTTTTATTATTGCGTTTTGCGATGGTTTTTGCCTGGTCAATGCAATTTATTGTAATCGAATGGGAAGTTTACAGCTTAACTAAAAATCCGCTTTCACTAGGAATTATTGGTTTAATGGAAGTTATCCCAGCTGTCGGAATGGCTTTATTTGCTGGACATATTGTAGATCAAAGAGAAAAGAAAGGATTATTGGTAAAATGTATTTTAGGATTTTCAGTAATTAGTTTTGGGCTATTTTTGCTGACTTGGCCAAAAGTAGTTGGCGGTTGGTCTTCAAACGTAATCTTGTATTCAATTTACGCTTTAGTATTTTTTGGAGGATTGGTTCGTGCTTTTATGGGACCAACTATCTTCTCACTTTTATCCTTAATTATTCCTAAAAAAGTATACCCAAATGCGGCAACTTGGAGCAGTTCGGTTTGGCAAATTGGAGCCGTTATGGGACCGGCATTAGCAGGATTTTCAATCAACTGGATTGGCGTTCACTGGTCAATGTGTTTGGTTTTCGGATTCTCAATTCTTTCTTTAATCGCATTATCACAAATCAGTGCAAAACCAATCATCAATCCAAAAATTGGAGAATCAATAAAAGATAGTCTTACAGAAGGTTTAACTTTTGTATTTAAAAACAAAATTGTTTTGGGTGCATTATCACTTGATATGATTGCAGTACTTTTTGGAGGTGCCGTGGCATTATTGCCCGTTTTTGCACAAGATATTTTAAAAGTAGGTTCTGAAGGTTTCGGAATTTTAAGAGCCGCTCCTGCTGTGGGTGCTTTTATCACGATGATTGTTTCGGCTTATGTACCTTTATATAAAAATGCAGGAAAGAAACTTTTAATCGCCATATTTGTCTTCGGATTATCGATTATCTTATTTGGACTTTCTACTTATTTCTGGCTTTCAGTTTTTGCTTTATTCTTAAGCGGATTGGCTGACGGAATTTCAGTAGTGATCCGCCAAACGATTTTACAGCTTAAAACTCCAGATCATATGCGTGGACGTGTTGGTGCCGTAAACTCAATTTTTGTTGGATCTTCAAACGAATTAGGTGCTTTTGAAAGTGGTGCTACAGCCAAAATGATGGGCGCTGTAACATCAGTTGTTTTTGGAGGAAGTGTTACGCTCGTAACTGTAGTTTTCACTGCATTGAAATCGCCTACCTTTAGAAACTTAGATTTGAAAAGAGATATGGATGAACATCATAAATTGGAATAGATGAAGTCATTTCTTCTTTCTTTTTTTCTTGTATTTTCCTTTTTCACCAAAGGGCAAAATCTCTATATCAAAACTTACGGAATTGAAAAGAACAAACCCTTAATTTTCATTCACGGAGGTCCAAGTGGCAATGCAACATTATTTGAAGGAACAACGGCTCAAAAACTAGCCGATCAAGGTTTTTATGTTATTGCTTATGACCGAAGAGGAGAAGGAAGATCTGCAGATCCTAGTGCAAAATTCACTTATGAAGAAGCTTTTCAAGATTTGAATTCCCTTTATAAAAAATATAATTTAAAGAAAGCTATTATTTTAGGCCATAGTTTTGGCGGTTTGGTGGCGACACTATATACTAATAAATATCCGCAAAATGTAAGTGCTTTGGTTTTGGCTGGTGCTTTGTTTTCTCAACAGGAAACTTACGATCACATTTTAAATACGCTGAAGAAAAAGTACAGCAACGATTCTGAACAATTAAAAAAAATCAGCATTGTTGAGAATCTAAATAAAAATTCAGCCGAATACAGAAAAGGATGTTATGAACTTGCTGGCGAAAATGGCTTTTTTAAAATGCCAAATCCAACTGCAGCATCTAAAAAATTATATGCCGATTATGAAGCTGGTGAATTTTATAAAACTAATATTCGAAATAAAAATGCTCCGATTCTCTTCTATCAAAACGAAAAACAAAACAACATTGATAGTAGACCTTTTTTAAAGAAAATCAAAACCGCTGGAGTTCCTATTTATGGAATTTACGGAAAAGATGATGGAATTTTTTCATCAGATCAAATCAATTCTCTAAAGGCAATAACTGGAGAAAAACATTTCGCTTTTCTTGACAATTGCTCTCATTATTTATTTGTTGACCAACAGGCAGCATTTATTTCTAAGCTAAAAAATTGGCTGAAATAATCTTATAATGAGATAGAATTCCATAAGAAAACAAAATCACGAACACTTTATAAATAGCTAAAAATCAAATAGTCATATTGGTTTTTAGCTTTTTTTTATGCTTTTCTTAGTCAAGTATTAATACAAACAGTTCGTACCTTTGTGTCCTAAAAAATTTGTCATGAAAGACATCGAGCAGATATACAGAAACGATTTTGGAATTTCATTTTATTGGAAAGAAGGCAACGAAATTATATCAGATAAAGTTCAGCTACTTTTTAAACAAATGGGATTTTATTTTTCAGTTGAGGAATTAAATGAATTTCACGATTTAATTGAAGACTGCGTCACAGACCATAATAACTACGATACACGTGGCGTAAAACGCGCCTTCGATAAATTTTTATTAAAGACACCCTATGTTGCTATAGATTTAGAAATATCACCAATGGAATTAAACTCTATAAAAGACTTGGTTGATGGTTCCTTATTTCGCCTTAATCTTAATGAATATATCTATGGTTCGGGTATGAACTAAAGCGCGCTCAAAAAATATTTTTTCAAATTTTTATGATTTTTTTATTTAGAATTAATATAAATAATATTTATATTTGTTGAAATAAAAGGATTTACGATGAGAGAAATTGAGCAGATATATCACAACAACTTTGGAATAGCTTTTTACTGGAAAGATCACAATACTACGATTTCCGACAAAGTGCAATTGGTTTTTAAAGAAACTGGCTTTTATTTTACAGTTCAGGAATTAAATCATTTTTGCGATTTGATTGAAGACAGCATGATCGAAAATGCTTGTTGCGAAGCTTGCGAAATGAAATATTCCTGCCATAAGTTTTTATTGAAAACACCTTGCAATTCTATAGATCTTGCTGTAAACATGACCGAATTAAAATCGATTAAAGATTTGGTTGAAGGTTCTTTATTTAAAATAGAACTGGATGAATATGTTTACGGAGTTGGCATGAATTAAGAAGCATTCTAAATATTTTAACAGCATTTTTTCATTATTGAAATATATTTTGATTCAATTCAAAAAAAAGTATATTTACAGCAATGAAAAAAGCTGCATTTCTACTTACCATAACCGTTCTGGCACTTCTTTTTGCCAGCTGCAACAATAAATCAGAGGAATACATTGATCCGCGTGGGACTGATTATGCGGGTTCAGAAAGTTGCATACAATGTCATAAAGTACAATCTGATATGGCATTCAAAAGTTCGCACTTTAAAGCAACCTCTCCAGCAATTTTAGGAAATGTTTCTGGCGATTTCGATTCTAAAAATCATACTTTCATTTATGACAAAGACACCAAATTGGTAATGGAAAAACGTGGAGATAGCTTATATCAAGTTGTTTACAAAAACGGCAAAGAAACGGCTAAATACAAATTTGAAATTGTTTTTGGAACCAAACACGCTCAAACTTCAGTTTACTGGAAAGACAACAATACATACGAATTGCCAGTTTCTTTTTATCACTCTATAAACAATTGGGCAACAAGTCCAGGCTTTCCTGCAGACAAACCCTATTTTGATCGAATGGTGGTTAAAGATTGCTATTCGTGCCACGCCTCAAATGCCAGCAGCCGAAGTGTGAATCAAAATTCTGAACAAAGAAATATGATGTCTATGGATGTTGAAGATATTATCCGAAAAGAAACAATTGTTTACGGAATTGACTGTGAGCGCTGCCATGGTCCAGCCAAAAAACATGTTGAATTTCATCTCAAAAATCCAAACGTAAAAGTTGCCAATAGTATTACAAGTTTTAAAACCTTAAACAGACAACAAAAGCTAGATGCTTGCGCTTTATGTCATGCAGGAAATGATGGCATGAAATTAAAATCTCGTTTTGATTTTAAACCTGGAGATAATTTGTCAGAATTCTTTCGTGAGACTAAAAGTATAACCGATACAGCAAATTTTGATGTTCACGGCAATCAATATCGATTGATGGCGCAGAGCAAATGTTTTATGAAAAGCGATAAAATGGATTGTATTACCTGCCATAATCCGCATGAAAATGCTTCCAAAAATATGGCTTCATATTCTAAAATCTGTATGAGCTGTCATCAAGGCTTAAAGCACAAAGAAACTACCTTAAAAATAATGCCTGAGAAGTTATTGGCCAGCAATTGTGTAGAATGCCATATGCCGAAAAAAGCCTCTGGAGCAATTAAGTTTCAGCTTTCAAACAGCAAACAGCTTTCAGAATATATTCTACGAACGCACAAAATTGGCATTTACCCGACGAGCGCAAAATAAAAATTTTGTTTTAAAATTTTTGACAAAGTACGTTGAATTAAGTTCAACAATAATATTTGCCCTTTTCCACTTTCGACTTTTGACTTTCGACTAAACTACTTTTCAAATTTTTTAAGCTCGAATTTTTCGCCATCAAAAACACCGTAAGTAAAATATCCGATCCAATCGCCAAGATTGACATACTCGGAGTTTTCTCCAACCGGAATAATCATTGGTAAATGGCGGTGTCCGAAAATGAAATAATTGTAATGTTTGGTTTCTAGTTTTCGTTTGGCATATAAAACAAGCCATTCGTTTTCTTCACCTAAAAACTTCACATCTTCGTCACCAGAAATCAATTTATTTTTTACTGATAAATATTGAGCCAAACTTACGCCAACATCTGGATGTAACCAGCGGAAAAGCCATTTTGAAAACGGATTTGTAAATACCTTTTTCATTCTTTTATAACCTTTATCGCCAGGACCTTTTCCGTCTCCGTGACCAATCAGGAATGTTTTTCCGTTAAATGTAAACTCTTTGTTATCATGATAAACCGGAATATTCAATTCGGTTTCAAAATAATCATTCATCCATAAATCATGATTTCCAACAAAAAAGTAGATTGGAATTCCGCTGTCGCGAATTTCAGCTAGTTTGCCTAAAATTCGAACAAAACCTTTCGGGACAACCGTTTTATATTCAAACCAAAAATCAAATAAATCTCCCAATAAAAAAATTGCTTCGGCATCTTCCTTAACCTCATCAAGCCAAGCCACGAATTTCTTTTCACGCGGTAAACTCAATTCTGGAGTTGGCGCACCAAAATGCTGATCTGAAGCAAAATATATTTTTTTCATTTAAATTGTTAGATTGTTAGACTTCTTAGAATTTTAGACAACTAAGAAAAAATCTTTTGACTTTTGACTTTTGACTTTTGACTTTTTTACAAATTATCCGATGCGTACCATTCTGCAAAAGACGACTCTGTTTCCTGAAGTTTTAATGAGAAAAGAGAAATTCCTTCTGGAAGCCTTGCCACGATTCTTTCTGCAAAATCAACCACCATGTTTTCGCTTGTTGGCTGATAATCTACTAAGATAACGTGATGCCCACGGTTTTTCAATTCATTTGCCAATTCGATATGCGGAGTTGTCTGATTGAAAACAGTTGCATGATCAAATTGATCGACGATTTCTTCTTTTACAATTTTCTTTAGATCAGAAAAGTCAATCACCATTCCGAACTTTACATTCGATCGATCAGTAATTGGCGAACCAATAACCGTTACCGATAATTTATAACTGTGTCCGTGAACGTTCTTGCATTTTCCGTCGTAACCGTACAAAGCGTGACCGGTTTCGAAACTAAATTGTTTTGTAATTCTGATATTACTCATCGATTTTTAATTTTAAGCTTGCAAATTTACAAATTAATTGCCGTTTTTAGCTCTTTTTTTAGCACGAGTATACATCCACAAAGCAATTCCGCCCAAAACTAGAAACGGAATGAAAGATCCAATGACAACGCCAATTTGATAACCGCTATCTGGAGCATCTTTAATTTTCTCTGCAATGTCAACTTTTTGCATTAACGAAATAATAGTCATGTTCAATAATTTATATAGTGAAAATTTGATTTTAAAACATTTTTCAAAGCTATGCTCCCATTTTTCTAAAATCAATGACTTATATCATACCTATTTTTTAAACTGCAGCAAAGCATTTTTAGTGAAATCAGACAAAACCAATTTACCCGTAATGGCAGCACGTTCAAATAAAAGTGATTCCCATATTTCAGTTCCTTCCCAAATAATCTTCTTCATTTCATAAAGCGCTTCAGGATTATAAGAACTGAGTTTTTGAGCAAAACTTTCAACCTTAGTATCCAGATTTTCAGCTTCACATAAAACAGAAAAAAGTCCTTTTTCAAAAGCCCAGTCAGCCGATTTCCATTCGTGAGCCGCTAATGTCATTTCAGTCATTGCTGTTTTTCCTATTTTTCGAGAAACGGCTGGTTCTATTACAAAAGGACCAATTCCGATCGCTAATTCAGATAATTTAATATCGCTTTGGGAAGTCGCAAAAACATAATCGCAAGCCGAAATAATTCCGACACCGCCACCAACAGCTTTTCCTTGTACACGTCCAATTATAATTTTGTTGCAATTTCGCATAGCATTCAGCAGATGTGCAAAACCCGAAAAAAATTCTACACCCTGTTCTTCATTTTCAACTTTCAAAAGTTCATCAAAAGAAGCTCCTGAACAAAACGTTCTTTCTCCTTCACTTTTTAAAATAATAACCGAAACATCTTCATTTCTGCTTAAAGAATTAATTTCAGCTGTAAGTCTGTTTAACAATTCACGCGGAAAAGAATTACTTGCTGGATGACCAAATTGCACAGTCGCAATAGTATTTTGAAAAGAAGTTTCTAAGCTTCCGTTTGTATTTTCTAGGCTCATAAAAATTACATTTAAAGGTAAAGTTACGCTTTTGAAAATAATTCATCCGAAACTTCTGGAAATTTGTTTTTTGAGAATTAATTGACTTTATTTGTTAACACTTTGGGGGATTAGCTCATTTGGCTAGAGTACTTGCCTGGCAGGCAAGGGGTGACCGGTTCGAATCCGGTATTCTCCACTATAAAGATAAAACCCTTGTCAATTTAGGTTTACAAGGGTTTTGTTTTTTCTATAATTCGCAATCTTGTCATTTCGAGGAACGAGAAATCGCACTCGGAATTTCGCTAATCTTTGTCGAGTTACTAGTGTGATTTCTCGTTCCTCGAAATGACAAAAAAACTATTTCTCATTTGCCACATCATCTGCGTCAACATCTGTTTTTTCAGCTTTTTTAAAATCGTTGTTTAGCAATTTTTCCAATTTCTTTTTTTCTCGCTGATTTTTTCTGATTGTTAGCACAACAAGAATAATTACCAATATTGCTACAACCGCTATTATGTTCCAATTGATATCCATAATTAAAATTTTAATTAAAAGTAACTATTTAAAAATATCTTTCATGTTATCAAACAGTTAAGTGTTTTATTTCTTAATAAATCTTATTCTGACACAACTAAATCTTTTGAAAGATATTTCTTTAAAATTGTTTCTTATTTTTGTAGGCCTTAAAATATTCTAAAAAGAATACTGATAATAATTGCAAATCTTTCAAAATGAATCAAACCTTAAAACACAAAATATTCTCGTTCATAAAGAAACCTCTTATAATTGCAATTATACTTTTCGTTTTTACTTTAGTAGAAATCTATTGGGCAATGGGTAGTTTTTCTAATAAACTATCGAGCGCCTGTTTGGATTGTTCTTTTTTTGACGACGCTTATTTAATGACTTTATTTTCTACCGTTTTCTTATCAATCGTTTTTCTACCTTTTTCTCTAATTAAAAACAGATATTTAAAAGTTGTACTTCAATTACTATTGTTAATCTTAGTATGGTTTTTCTGGAATTATATCATTTTTGTAGACCGTGAGTCTGCATGGAGCACTTATCTTTTTAAAGAAGAAGTAATGTATACACTTCATTTTTCTTTCTTCCCTATTTTAATACTTTCTATCGTTACGGTATTTACTTTAAACTATATCTTAAGAAAAATATGAGTTCAGGCAAAAAATTACTTTTACAAATCTATTTCATTATCTGTGCACTTTTTGTACTGGACTGCCTTTTATATTACTTTAACGAAATTAGTCTTCGCGGTTATTATAGTGATGTAATTTTATCATGGCTTTGGCTGATAAGCAATTTTGTAGTTATTATTGTTTTTTGGAAAAAACTCTTAGCAAAACTTCTTTTGGTAGCAATAACAATAACATTTGCAATAAGCATTATGGCCATGATGATGCCTTTTTTCGCCTTATTGCTTTCAAGTACATCTTTAGGCTTGTACCAAAACAAAGATTTGAATAAAAATTACAGAGCACAAATTGTGGGTTATAGCGCGATGGGTCGTCCATGGCTGGAAGTAATTGAGAAAAAAGGATTATTTGAAAAAAGGATTGTCAAATTCACCGATTCTCAGCTTATGAATGATAATTTGGATATCAAAATCAGAACCGCAAAAGATATTATTTTTAGAAGTGAAACTAATAGCACACTAACTTTAACACTCTTCTACGGGGGACCGAACAGAACCATTACTTTTGATAAAAGCACGGGAAATATTATCGCAATAAAGGAATTGTAACAAATACTCGCTCTTAAATTTCTACACACGTCAAATGGTAAAAAAAACACTTTTTTATTTGTAAGAAAAAAGACATAAATAACTTTTAAAACTTATCAAGTCCTTAAACTTTTGATTTTCAAATTCGAACAATTTAAAGTACTTTCGTACATAACGAAACCCAAAATCAAATTTAAATAATGACAACAAGATCGTTCTTTTTAGCGACCTCTTTTTTAATTCTATTATCTGCCTGCAATAAAAAAGAAAATACCTCAACAGCCACACTTCCTGAAGTAACAGAACACACAGAAATTGAAACCGATACTCTTCAAACTGAAGAAGTCTCAAAAAAAGAAAGCATTTATCTATTTAATGTTATACCAAAAGACAGCAGCGATGTTGCATTTGTTTCTCTTTCGGATATTTATCCTGTTAATGACGAAAAAGATACGCTCGTTTTGCCCAACATAGAAAAAATAGGAAAATATGAAGCGCAATATTTTACATTCGATAAAAACTACAGAAAAAGATTTTTGTCTAAAACCAATATCTCAGAAACCGATTCATTGTTTGTTTACGATTATGCCAAAAACAAACTGATTTCTTTTGCCGTAAAAAGCCTAAAAACCGCCGCAATGTTAAACGGATATTCTTCTGAAGAAGACTGGCCATATCATAATTATGATTTTATGATTGGTTTCGAAATCAACAAAAAATATTTAAACGGATTCAGTGAATATTACAGAGATGCTTTAGTCTATGTAGGCAAAGAAAATCCGTTTTCGAAAGAACGTATGAAACCCATTTCATGGAAAAAAATTGCGAAAAAGGATTATCCGTCAAAACCATTAAAAAATGACGACCGTGTTTTGCTAAAGAACACAATAGCAGGCAATACGTATTTTTACAAAACAGATAGTTATGAGTATTTTTTACAAGACTACCTAGACAGCAATAAAACAATTTATGGCAGACGTCTTTTGGTTGTTGATCCTAAAACCAAAAATGTTATAATAGAAAAACTTTTCAGCCAAAGTGAAGGCACATCTCCTTCTCCTTTAAATTATGAAAATGGAGAGAATTCTATTGACCAATGGACAGGAAAACTTTTTAAAAATAAACCCGAAGTTGTATTTGGTTTCGAATATGTTTCTTTTGGCTGTCCAAGTATTTCTGTAATCGACAAATCAAATGAAGAAATTAATATTCAATGCGACAATCGTCATTAAAATCAATCTTCGAAATTTAAAATTTTCGAAGAGAAAATAAGCCTTTCAATTTATTATAACGAAAAAGCCGTTTCTGTTTTCCGGAAATGGCTTTTTTGTTACAAAATTGATCAATATTTTCAATCAGAGTACTAAAAATTTGAATTGATGTACCGCTAGAACGATAAAAGTCAAGAAATATATTGGTATCAATGAGTATTTTCATTTATTATTCTTTTCATTCAATCAGAAAAAATAAGCAATTTCTTTTAAAAATATCATTTGTTTTTATTCCTATCAATAAGTAAAAAAACTGATGCCAAAAGCAAACTTACTAAAAGAATAAGTATTCTAATTGATACAAGTTTTATATCTGTATAACCTCTAAAATATCTAATTTGAAAGGCATTAGTATTAATAAATTGCACCATACAATAAATAAAAAAAAATGCAAAAATTAAGGATAATATTTTATATATAAATCGACTCATACTCCCAGATATGGTTATTATTTAAGCAAAAACCCCATTCTAATAGACCCATAAAAATATCCCGAATTAGTATCAATTCCAGGATCATTCAATTCTCTTCCTCGATAAAGGAAAGAATAAGATATGTTGAAGTTGTTGTGTCGATATTTTAAACCAGCTTCGGCGTTGAAACGAAGCGGTTCTAAATCAAAAGTTACTGGACTTGTATCATTAAACATACTTCCCTCAATTGTGGCATCGTAAAACTGATAATTGACACTTGGAGACGCGTAGAAATAAAATTCTCTAATGTCTGGTTGAACCTGTGCACTTACAGAAGCATTATACATGTTAGAATCGTAAATTGGAAGAAGTTTTTTAAATCCAAATCTTGCCATAAATCCTGTTGAAACTCCTGAAAAAATAGTTCCTAGATTTCCTTCTGACTGCCAATGAAGATCTATAAAATCATTGTGTTTTGATTGAAACATTTTTTTAGAGTAAATAGCATGCGCCTGAACACCGAAAGCATTATGCAACTGGTTCTCCCAACCATAAACTTTTTTATAACCTATAATTTTATGAAAACCAACCTGAGTTTCTTCTCCCAAAGCATTTGGTCCCATAAAACCCAATTGAAAATCGGTTTTTAAAACCGATTCGCTTTGATAAAAAAAACTTTTTCCTGCTTCTGCAAAAAGATAAGCTGTAAAAGGACGGTCATTTACTGTAACTGCTTCTTTGTTTAAAAATCGTGGATTGTAAATATATTGCCCAATACGAAATTCGGTAATTTTTTTATTGATTTTTGGATTATCGTTTTTTGATAAAAACCTGCAAAAAAGTTCCAAACCATTGGTATAATACATATCGTACTTAGAGGACGTGTACAAATCATTATCTGATATAAAACCAATTTCTGTTGTTTTTCCTTGTCCAAAAGTTAACGTTACGGTCAATATTAGAAAAGCAAAAAGCAGTTTTTTACTTTTTCTTTTCTTCTTTTCCATCATAATTGATTTTTCCAACGTAACGCATTTCGCGTACAATTCGTTCTTTTCTTCTGTTGATATAACTCGAAGAGCCTGTAGCTTTAAATTTTCTCGGATTTGGAAGAATCGCAGCAATTCCCGCAGCTTGCATTGGCGTTAAACTTGAAGCATCTCTGCGATACCAATGTTCTGTTGCCGCATAAGCACCATAAACTCCGTCTCCCATTTCGATGCTGTTCAAATACACTTCCATAATGCGTTCTTTGCCCCAGATAATTTCAATTAAAACGGTAAAATATGCCTCAAGTCCTTTGCGGAAATAGCTTTTCCCTTGCCATAAAAAAACATTTTTGGCTGTTTGCTGCGAAATGGTGCTACCGCCACGAATTCTGCGTCCGCGCTCGTTACTTTTATATGCTTTTTGAAGTGCTTTAAAATCGAAACCATTATGCGTAAGGAAAGTTCCGTCTTCACTTGCGATTACAGCTTTTTGCAAATTCATTGAGATTTTATCAATTGGTTCCCAATCGTGGTCAAAATAAACTTCCTTGCCTGCCATTTTATTTTCAATGGCACGAATAAGCATTAATGGCGTAAACGGCACAGGAACATATTTAAAAAATATAACCGACCCGATTGAGATTCCAAAAAACCATAGAGCCGCTTTGATAAAAAACCATTTTATTTTTTCTCCAAAAGAACGATTTGATTTTTTTGAAGATGAAGTCTTCGGTTTTGGTTTGTTTGTAGTTGATTTTGGTGCCGGTTTTTTGGTTGCTGCCATTATATTAAATCTGCTAATTCTGTTCCTATTAAACTTCCTATTGCTACGCCCATACCGCCTAAACGCACTCCACAGAACACATTTTCGGAAAGTTGAGTAACGACAGGATTCTTACTATTTCCGATTCCCATAATGCCACTCCATCGGCGCGCAATCTGAAAATCCTGATTTGGTAAAATTACATTTTTCAGTAAATCTTCCAATCTATTTTGAATAATTTTCGTCTGTCCAAATTCAGTAGTTGTTTCTCCTTCAAAATCAAGATTTCGTCCGCCACCCAATAAAATACGATCATTAATATTTCTGAAATAATAATAGCCTTTGTCTAAATGAAACGTTCCTTTAATATCTAAATTATGAATAGGCTCTGTAATAAGCACTTGCGCTCTTGCAGGTTTTACAGCTCCTTTTGTTAGTTCGCTCGCAAAACCATTTGTTGCAAAAAGTAGTTTTTGAGTTTTAAAACTGAAATCGTTTAAAACCACTTCAACATGATTTCCAGCATCTAAATATGAAGTTACCGTTTGCTGATTTAAGATTAAAATATCTGCTGAAATTGTTTGTTTCAACAATTCCTGCATCATATTTCCAGTATCAATCTGCGCTTCAAACGGATTGAAAATTAAATACTCGTGAATATTTTGAAATCCAAAACGATCTACTTCTTTAGAAAAAACATCGGCTTTAAAAAGCGGCTTCAAAACTTCATTAATAAACGGAATTTTAGAAATGCATTCGTTAAAACCAAATTCATCCTCTTTCAAAAACAATTCATATCCGCCATGAGGCTTAAAATCGATTGCCGAATCTCCTAGCCTTTTTCGAAGCAATTGCAAACCTTTCCAGCGTTTATCAATTAAACTCACAACATCGTCTTCTGAATGCGTTTTTAAATCATCCATAATTTCAGAAAGACTTCCGAAACAGGCAAAACCAGCATTTTTTGTACTCGCTCCTTGCGGCAACATTCCTCTTTCGAGAATGAGAATTTTGGCTGCAGGAAATCTTTCGCGTAAGCGTAATGCTGTATGCAGACCAACGATTCCGCTTCCTACAATAGTGTAATCTACATTCGTGAACCAATTTTTTAGTTCCCAATAGCTTAGTTCCATAACTTTATTAAACTTCAAGTTTTAAAATCCAAATTCCAATCTTGGGTTAAATTACAAAACTAAATGAAATTCCAAATATAAAATCCCAAATTACAAAGAGCAAAACCGCACAACTTTGGAATTTGGAATTTCTGAGGCTTGGAATTTTAACATTTTTTGGGAATTGGATTTTAACAACTTGGATTTTAAATGTTGTATTTTTAGCGTCACAAAAAATAGAATAATTTAATTATGAAAAAAGTAGTATTAACAACCTTAATAATGATGAGTTTAAATGCTATCGGGCAGAATGTAATGTCCCCAGAATTGTTATGGAAATTAGGAAGAGTAACTCCTCTTGGCATTTCTAAAGATGCAAAAAATGTTGTTTTTAAAGTTTCTACGCCTTCAGTAGAAGAAAATAAATCGACTTCTAAAATCTACACGATTCCTGTAAACGGAGGAACTGCAACCGAAATTAAAGACACTAAAGAAATTTTGGCTGATAAAAACATTTCGCCAGACGGAAAATTTATCGTTTACAATGAAGAAGTAAAAATCGATAAAGTTTTAGGTAAAGATTTCTACCCAAGCCTAACAAAATCTGATGCTCAAATTTATGACGGATTAGATTATCGTCACTGGGATACTTGGAACGAAGGAAAATTTAATCACGTTTTTTATAAAGAAAACAAAGACGGCGCAAAAGGAATTGACATCTTAAAAGGTGAAACTTTTGATTCTCCGCAAAAACCTTTTGGCGGTGACGAAGATTATATCTGGTCGCCAGACAGCAAAAGCATTTTTTACGTTTGCAAGAAAAAAGCAGGAACTGCTTATGCGATTTCTACAAACACAGATATTTATGAGTACAATTTAGAAACTCAAAAAACAACCAATAAAACTGAAGGTAATTTAGGTTACGATACAGCACCGCAATTTTCTCCAACAGGAAATTTAACTTGGTTGCAAATGAAACGTGACGGTTACGAGTCTGATAAAAACGACATTATTGTTGAATTTAAAGGAATCAAAACTAACTTAACAGCAAACTGGGACGGAACTGTAGATAATTTCATCTGGAGTAAAGACGGAAGAACAGTATTTTTTGTGGCGCCTATTGATGGAACAAAACAACTTTTCTCAGTTAATTTTCCTGGTTTGACTAAAATCGCAATCAATGTTCGTCAATTGACAAATGGAGATTTTGATGTAAATGATTTAATTGGTTTTTCTGGAGATGATATTATCGTTACAAGAACAGACATGAATCATGCTGGTGAAATTTTTTCTTTCAATTTGAAGAAAAACACTTGGAAACAATTATCAAATGTAAATACAGATACTTATAAAACTTTAGCATTAAGTAAAACTGAAAAACGTTACGTTACAACAACTGACGGTAAAAAAATGTTGGTTTGGGTAATTCTTCCTCCAAACTTTGATGCTTCTAAAAAATATCCAACTTTATTATTCTGCCAAGGTGGACCACAAAGTGCATTGACACAATCGTACTCTTTCCGTTGGAATTTCTCTTTAATGGCTGCTAAAGGCTATGTAGTTGTTGCACCAAACCGTCGCGGAATGCCAGGACATGGAGTTGAGTGGAACGAGCAAATCAGTAAAGATTGGGGCGGACAAGTTATGGACGATTACCTTTCTGCAATTGACGATGTTGCAAAAGAAAGCTATGTTGACAAAAGCCGTTTAGGTTGTGTTGGCGCTAGTTACGGTGGATATTCTGTATTTTATTTAGCTGGAATTCACAAAAACCGTTTCAAAACTTTTATTGCTCATGACGGAGTTTTCAATACCGTTTCGATGTTAGGAACTACTGAAGAAGTTTTCTTTAACAATTGGGATTTTGGCGGACCTTACTGGGAAAAAGATAATGCAGTAGCGCAAAAAGCGTATACAACTTTCAACCCTGCAACTTTGGTTCAGAACTGGAATAAGCCAATTTTGATTTTCCAAGGAGGAAAAGATTTCCGTGTGCCAATCGGGCAAGGACAAGAGGCTTTTCAAGCTGCTCAATTAAGAGGAATCAAAAGTAGATTTGTGTATTTCCCAGATGAAAATCACTGGGTTTTAAAACCACAAAATGCTCAAGTTTGGCAAGGTGAATTTTTCAAATGGCTAGATGAGACTTTATAACGTCTAAAACAATATTTTACAGCCGTAGATTTACATAATCTACGGCTGTTTTTGTTTACACACCTTACAATTATGTAACATATTGAGTAGATTTACTTTTCTTAAAACAGATTTTTTTAGATAAATTGCAATGTTTTAATAATCCCGAATTCCTAAATCTTTCAAGCAAAATATGGAGACCAAAAGAAGTTACACCGCAATCAAAGTTTTATTCAGCTATGTTGCATTACTGGCTTTGGTTGTTACAGTTGGATGGTTTCTGTATTCTGAAAATGTGGTTTACAACAAACTGGAAGATAAGATTGCTTTAGAAAAAATCAAAATTCTTAGAGTCAGCCGACTTTATTCGAATGTATATAAAACTGAGAGTTTAGCCAGACAGACGATTCAGAATAATTCGGAGAAAGATTTCAAAAACTATTTAATTGAAACCGATTCGCTTCGCAAAAGAATCGACACTTTAAAACAAATCGTTACTACAGAATACCAAAAAAAACTTTTGGATAGTGTTACCTATTTCTTAGCTGAAAAGACAGAAAACATTAAGCAGTTAAGAGAAATAAAAAACAAAGCTGATGATGAAACTTCGGTAAATAATGCGATTGATGAAATCACTAAAATGGAGTTTAACCTTAGAAAACTGGAACTTCAGGATTTCACCAAAAATCCAAATCAGTTAGGAAGCTATCAGCGAAGTGTCTTACAGCGTTATGTCGATTATTTAAATTCAAATATTCCTGATGACAGCACCAATACGCTGAGCAAAAAAGCTTCAGATTCTATTTTGGCAAATTCTAAAAAGCTTTTGAGTTCTGTAAAAATAAAAGCTGAAAAAAAGAAAGAATCTTTAAATTTTGAAGAAAATAAACTGCTTCAAAATGAAATTGCGATTTCGGATCAACTTAGAAAAATACTTCGAATTATTGAAAGAGAAATCATCATCAATTCGATAAAAAACAATTCATTAAAAGAAAAATCATTAAAAAGAGTCAACGAAATTGTCACGGCCTCTGCTGTTATTGGCTTATTACTGACTGTCTTTTTCTCCATTCTAATTGTCAGCGATTATTCAAAATCTCAATTGTATAAGAAACAGCTTGAAATCGCCAATTTCAAAACCAAAAATCTCCTGAAAAGCCGTGAACAATTAATTTCGACGGTTAGTCACGATTTGAAAACGCCTTTAAGCACTATTGTGGGTTATTCTGAACTTTTAGGCAATTCAGATGTTAATACCAAGCAGTCGTATTTCGTTAAAAACATAAAAAATTCGTCTGAATATATTACGCAGCTCGTTCAGGATTTACTGGATTTTTCACAGATCGAAGCAGGAAAAATTTCTATAGAAAAAGTTCCGTTTTCATTACCAGAAATCATTGAAGATGTTGCGAGAAATATTCAGACCGTTTACAAACAAAAAGATATTGATCTCATAATTAATGTTGATGAAAAATTTCAGAAACGTATTGTTGGAGATCCATTTCGTTTAAAACAAATTTTGACCAATATTGTTGGTAATGCATATAAATTTACAGAAGAAGGTCATATTCGAATTGCCGCTTACGCGAATGACGACCAGTTCTTTACAATTTCGATTCAAGACACTGGAATTGGAATTGAAAAAGAGAATCAGAAATTGGTTTTTGAAGAATTTGCGCAAGCGAATGAAGGCATTGAAAAGAAATACGGCGGTACTGGCTTAGGACTTTCAATCTGCCAAAAGATTATTTCTATTTTGGGCGGAAGCTTAAGTTTGGACAGTATTTTTGGAAAAGGAAGCACATTTATTATTCAGCTGCCATTATTATTTGATAGTAGCCAAGGAAATATGGCTTTAAACGAAATCAAAAGCAAACCATCTAAAAACACTAAAAAACAAACTTTTATTGTTGTTGATGACGATATCAATCTTTTGAATCTGACAAGTGGCGTTTTAAAACAGGAACAGCATCAAGTATTTTCGTTTACAAATCCGGCGAAAGCTTTAGAAACAATCAAAAGTACACCTTTCGATTTTGTCATTACTGATATCCAAATGCCAGAAATTGACGGTTTTCTGTTTTTAGAAAGACTTCGCGAACTTCCAGAAACGGTCTTTAAAAACCAGCCTGTAATTGCACTTACTGGAAGAACAGATTTGGATCTTTCGGTTTATAAGAATGCTGGTTTTACAACAGTTGTAAAGAAACCTTATTCTCCAAAAATTTTATTGGAAACGATTCAGCATATTTTGGATCATGAAGAAGTTCTTGTAGCAGAATCTACAGAAACTGTGAACAAAAGCGATTCTCAATTGTATTCTTTAGAAACTTTAAAAGATTTTTTAGGACAAGATGAATCTGCTTTGAAAGAAGTATTAAAATCTTTTATAGAAACTACTATAGAAAATATCGAGGTTTTAAAAACTGCTATTAAAGAGCAAAATCACGACGAAATAAAATCTATTGCACATCGTATTGCTCCCATGTTCAAACAAATTCAATCGAACGAAATTGGTGAACTTTTAAAAGATCTAGAAAAAGAAGATTTAAACACAATTGATCTAAAAACTACATTTTCAGATTTAGAAGGAAAAATAAAAATTCTTTTTAAGGAATTGAAGCAAGAAATTTAAAATACTGCTTTCTAGAAAAGTACTTTTTTACTCAATATTATATTGTTTCAATTTATTGTAAAGTGTTTTTCTGGTAATTTTAAGCAGTTTTGCCGCTTCAGATTTATTATTCTGTGTTTTTGATAACGCATGAATAATGGTTTCTTTTTCATTTTCAGACAATGAAAAAACTTCATTTGCTGAAGGCTGCTGTTTTTGAATCTGAAAGAATTCTGCCGGAAGCACATCGCTTTCTATAAATTCACCACGAGTTAAAAGAGTTGCACGTTTTACGCAATTTTGCAATTCTCGTAAATTTCCTGGCCAGCTGTAATTCTGAAAAATAGAAACTACTTCTGGAGAAAATCCGATTACATCTTTATCTAATTGCTGATTGGCTTTTTCTAGGAAATAATCGGCAAAAACCATTAAATCTTCACCACGATCTTTTAGAGATGGTGACTGAATCGAAAACTCATTGATTCTATGGTATAAATCTTCTCTAAAATCGCCGTTTTTTACTGCCTCGCGTAAATCTTCATTTGTAGCTGTAATGATGCGTATATCGACGTTTATTTCCTTATTGCTTCCTACGGGTTTAATTTTTCTTTCTTGAAGCGCTCTTAACAATTGAATTTGATTCTCGTACGAAAGATTTCCAATTTCATCCAAAAACAAAGTTCCGCCATTTGCTGCTTCAAAATAACCTTTTTTATCGTTGATTGCTCCAGTAAAAGACCCTTTTAAGTGACCAAAAAATTCACTTGCAGCCAATTCTTTCGGAATCGCCCCGCAATCTACCGCAATAAAATTGTTGTCTTTTCTCCTACTCTGCTGGTGAATGCTTTTGGCTATAATTTCTTTTCCAGTTCCGCTTTCGCCAATAATCAAAACCGACATATCTGTTGGGCTTACCAATTGAATATGATCTAAAAGTTTTTTGGATGCAACAGAAATTCCCTTTACAAATTCGTTCTCAGCTGTTGCAGTCTTTTTAACCGTTTTTTTCTTTTTTTCTGGAGTTTCCGATTGTTCTTCGACTTCGGCTTTTGGAGCCTGCAGCGCATTGGTGATAACCAGAAGAACCTCATCTGGATTAAAGGGTTTAGAAATATAATCTGCTGCTCCGTTTTTAATGGCTTTAACAGCAGTATTTACATCAGAATAGCCTGTCATTAAAATAACTGGAATATGCGGGTGAGAATTTTTAAATTCAGACATAAGCCCAATACCATCAGAATCAGGTAGGCGAAGATCTGTCAAAATCAAATCGAAAGATTCATTTTTAACTGCTTCACGTGCTTCTGCTGCAGAGAAAGCTATCGTTACATCGTACGCTTTTTTGATTAGAAATTTTTCTAATAATTTACAAAACGCAATATCATCTTCTATTACTAATATCTTCGGCATCTGCTTTTAGGGACTTTTTGCTAAAATAATATTATTAAACTTGTTATTTCATAAAATTATGTAAAATATGTAAAAAAAAAGAGATTGCACGACGCAATCTCTTTTTCACCAAAAACATAAATCTAAATTCACCTAATTTATATCTTCAACCAGTTCCCATTGACATCTGAGTATACAGTAGCCTTTTGGTCTCCAACTGATATTTCGAGTTTATACTCTTTTTTTTCGTTTACAAATGCTTTGTCCAGTTTTGCTCCCGGATAAGCCGTCTGCAAGGCTGTTTTTACAGCTGCAGGAACAGCATCTACTGTAACTTCGGTATATTCTGCTTGAATAGTTACAGTCGCTTTAGCATTTTCTGAAACGGGCCATACATTTGCATGCATAGACATAGTTCCAAAAACCACTATTGCTGATAAGATTAATTTTTTCATGATGCTGATTTTTAATTATTTCTTGATGATGTTACCAGAAGCATCTGTAAAAATAGTATACTTCTTGTCTCCACTTGAAATTTCAAGTTTATACTCGTTTTTATCGTTTTTATAAGCTTTTTCTAGCTTAGTGTTTGGAAACGATTTTTCAACTGTAGACTTCACAGCTGCCGGTATTTGGTCTGCTGCTACTTCTGTAAATGCATCTTGAAAAATTACTGATTGAGTAATTGAGATTGCTGGAAGAACTGCAGCATTTACTGAAAGGCTTCCTAAAACAATCGCTGCTGATAAAACTAACTTTTTCATAATATTTGTGGTTTAAATTATTTTTTAAGAATATTACCAGAAGCATCTGTGTAAACGATCGATTTTTCTCCTCGAACGGTTATCTCAATTTTATACTCCTTTTTATCATTTACCCATGCTTTTTCAAGCACTACACCAGGATAAGCTTCATCTAAGCCTTTCTTTACAGCTGCCGGAACTCCGTCTACTTCTTTATATCCATCCTGATCATTAACTGTCTGTACCATTGGGCTAGTTACAGCAGTGGTTTCTGCATGCATCGACAAACTGCCTAAAACAATTGCTGCCGATAAGATTAACTTTTTCATAGTTATAGTTTAAGGGTTAGACTTAATTATTTTTTAATCCAAGTTCCATCTGCATTAGCAAAAAGATTTCCTGTTTTATCTCCAACAGTTACTTCAAGCTTATATTCAGATTTTGTGTTTTTAAACGCTTTAGAAAGCACAGCATCTGGATATGCTTTTTTCAGAGCGTCTGTTACAGCTGTTGGAAGCTCTTCCAATTTAATTTCTGTATAATCATCTTGGATAGAGATTGTTTTTACGATTGTATTTGAAATTGGAGAAGTTGAAGCAAATGATGTTAAACCTCCCAAAACGATTGCGGCTGATAAAAATAAATTTTTCATGATAGTTGTTTTTTAATATAGTTAATTTGATCTTAGTATTCTTGATCCGGATTTTCACAAGACCTTAGTTTAAGATTATTGTTTAATCCAAGTTCCGTCTGCATTTGCAAAAAGGTTACCCACCTTGTCACCAACAGTTACATCAAGTTTATACTGAGCTTTTTCGTTTTTGTATGCTTTAGTAATTACCGCTTCTGGATATGCTTTTTTCAAAGCGTCAGTAATCGCTGCTGGTAATTCTTCTAATTTGATTTCTGTGTATTCGTCTTCAATAGAAATCGTTTTTACAGTAGTATTTGCTACTTGTGTAGTTGAAGCGAATGAAGTTAAACTTCCTAAAACAATTGCGGCTGATAAAAATAAATTTTTCATAACGTATATATTTTAATTAATAGTTGTTTACGTTTGAAGTAATGAAATTATTATGCCGTAAAGAAAAAGAGCCGTGCCAAAGATCATAAAATCCTGTATTTAAAGACTTTATGTCAAATATACCAAAAAAAGAAATACAGTGAAAGGTGTGTAAAAGAGAAAATAAGTGTGTAATAAGTAAACACTTAAAGTGTAACCTTGGTAGAAATTCCAATTTTTTAAATTCCAAATTCCAAAGCTTAGATTAATGCTCTACGTTTCAAGTTCCACGTTTAAGGTTTTAACATTGGAATTTGGGATTTGTTTTATTGGAATTTAAATAAAGGAGATCTTAAAACAAAAAAGGCTTCCAAATTTGGAAGCCTTTTTGATTATTCTGGACTATTCATTTTAAATGTTTCCATAAATGCAGTTGTATAATCTCCTGCAATATATTTTGGATCATCCATTAATTGTCTGTGGAAAGGGATTGTAGTTTTCACACCCTCGATTACGAACTCATCCAAAGCTCT
This sequence comes from Flavobacterium sharifuzzamanii, assembly GCF_003254585.1. Classification (GTDB taxonomy): domain Bacteria; phylum Bacteroidota; class Bacteroidia; order Flavobacteriales; family Flavobacteriaceae; genus Flavobacterium; species Flavobacterium sharifuzzamanii. The sequence goes on from NZ_QJGZ01000039.1 coordinate 159,366, forward strand.
TCGCATTTTGCTGATAGCTTCTTCACGAGATTGTGCAGTTGTAATTAACTTAGCAATCATAGAATCGTAATTTGGCGGAATGCTATATCCTGAGTAAACGTGAGTATCTAAACGAACTCCGTGTCCTCCTGGCATATGAAGCGTAGTAATTTTTCCTGGTGAAGGACGAAAATCGTTATAAGGATCTTCTGCATTAATACGAACCTCAATAGCGTGTAATTGTGGAAGGTAGTTTTTACCAGAAATTGGAATTCCAGCAGCAACCATAATCTGCTCACGGATCAAATCGTAATCGATAACTTGTTCTGTGATCGGGTGCTCCACCTGAATACGAGTATTCATTTCCATGAAGTAGAAATTTCTGTGTTTGTCAACCAAAAATTCCACAGTTCCAGCTCCTTCATATTTAATGAATTCAGCAGCTTTTACAGCAGCCTCTCCCATTCTTGTACGAAGATCGTCTGTCATGAAAGGTGAAGGTGTTTCTTCAGTTAATTTTTGGTGACGACGTTGAACAGAGCAATCTCTTTCAGAAAGGTGACATGCTTTTCCATAAGAATCTCCAACAACTTGAATTTCAATATGACGTGGCTCTTCAATAAGCTTCTCCATATACATTCCGTCATTTCCAAATGCTGCAGCAGCTTCTTGACGTGCACTTTCCCAAGCTTTTTGAAGCTCTTCTTCTTTCCAGATGGCACGCATACCTTTTCCACCACCACCAGCAGTAGCTTTCATCATAACTGGATAACCAATTTCTTTAGCTACTTTTTGTGCATGTTCGTAAGATTCTAATAATCCGTCAGAACCTGGCACACAAGGAACTCCTGCCGCTTTCATTGTAGCTTTTGCAGAAGCTTTATCTCCCATACGGTCGATCATTTCTGGAGCAGCACCGATAAATTTAATTCCGTGCTCTTGACAGATTTTTGAGAATTTAGCATTCTCAGAAAGAAATCCATAACCTGGATGAATTGCATCTGCATTTGTAATTTCTGCAGCTGCAATAATATTTGACATTTTCAAATACGATAAGTTACTCGGAGGAGGGCCAATACAAACCGCTTCGTCTGCAAATTTAACATGCAAACTTTCTGCATCGGCTGTAGAGTAAACTGCAACAGTTTTGATTCCCATTTCCTTACATGTACGAATTACACGAAGTGCAATTTCTCCTCTATTCGCAATTAATATTTTTTTAAACATCTTATTTTAATTAGATAATTAGACAATTTGATAATTAGATAATTTTAGATGATTAACAAAACTTTTTTCGAACCATTCTAAAATCTAAAATCTAAAATCTAAATTTATTTATGATGGATCTACTAAGAATAAAGGTTGATCAAATTCTACTGGAGACATATCGTCTACAAGAATTTTTACAATTTTACCAGAAACTTCAGATTCGATTTCGTTGAATAATTTCATTGCTTCAATTACACAAAGAACATCACCTTTAGATACAGTGCTTCCTACTTCTGTGAAAACAGGTTTGTCTGGAGATGGTTTTCTATAGAATGTTCCAATGATTGGAGATTTTATAGTAATATATTTAGAATCGTTAGCAGCTGGTGCTTCTGGAGTTACACTTACAACTGTTGGAGCTGTAACTTGTGGAACTGCCGCTTGAGGTAAAGCTGCCTGAGCAGGTAATTGCTGTACGTAAGTTGCTTCAGTTACATTAGTTTCTAAAGTTGTTCTGATCGTGATTTTTACATCATCCATTTCTAACTTCACTTCTGCAACGCCCGAATTTGCAACAAATTTGATTAGGTTTTGAATTTCTTTTAAATCCATAATGATTCGTTTTTAGTTTTAATTTATTTCTTATCGTAAGCCCACTTTAAATAGATAGATCCCCAAGTGAATCCACCACCAAAAGCGGCAAAGATAATGTTATCTCCCTTTTTAAGTTTACTTTCAAAATCAGCCAATACTAATGGCAAAGTTCCAGAAGTAGTATTACCGTATCTTTCGATGTTTACTAGAACTTTAGATTCGTCTAATTCCAATCTTCCAGCAGTAGCATCAATAATACGTTTATTAGCTTGGTGTGGCACTAACCAGTCAACATCTTGATTTGTCAAATTATTTCTTTGCAAAATCAATTCGCTGGCATCTGCCATATTAGTCACAGCATATTTGAAAACAGTTTTACCGTCTTGCATAATATTGTGCTGTCTGTTTTTTATAGTTTCTTCTGAAGGTGGAATTAAAGAACCTCCTGCTGGGATTTTAAGAAAATCTCTCCCTACACCGTCACTTCTTAAATACTCATCCTGCAATCCTAAACCTTCATAATTTGGTTCAAAAAGAACTGCACCAGCTCCATCTCCAAAAATAATACAAGTTGCTCTGTCTGTATAGTCTACAATTGATGACATTTTATCGGCACCAATTAAAAGCACTTTTTTGTAACGTCCTGACTGAACATACGCTGCAGCGGTTGACATTCCGTACAAGAAACTTGAACATGCAGCTTGCAAATCATATGAAAATGCATTTGTTGCTCCAATTTCTGTTGCAACATAGACTCCTGTAGAAGCCACCATCATATCTGGTGTTGCAGTTGCCATTATAATCATATCAATCTCAAGCGGATCAATATTAGCTTTTGCAATCAAATCCTTTGCAGCTTGTATCGCAAGGTACGATGTACCTTTATCAGCATCTTTAAGAATTCTTCTTTCTTTAATTCCTGTTCGAGCGGTAATCCACTCATCATTGGTATCAACCATTGTTTCTAATACTTGGTTCGAAAGAACGAAGTCAGGAACATAAGCTCCAACAGCGGTAATTGCGGCTGTGATTGTATTCATTATATTCTATTATTTTCTTTTCAAATTGTGATTAATTTGAAAAATTTTTAAAAGACCCGAAAATTACAAAAAAAAACGTAACGAATTTGTCTATATTTTCCTAAAAAACGAAAATTATAACCAACAAAAAAAACTCTCACTATGTGAGAGTTCTAGTATAATTTACAAAAACGTATTAAGCAACCGCTTCAGATTTATCGATAACAACTTGCCCTCTGTAGTACATTTTACCTTCATGCCAGTAAGCTCTGTGGTATAAATGTGCCTCACCTGTAATAGGACATGTAGCGATTTGAGCTACAGTAGCTTTGTAATGTGTTCTTCTCTTATCTCTTCTTGTTTTCGAGGTCTTTCTCTTAGGATGTGCCATTTTACTATATTATTTATCCGTTAATAGTTTCTTTAATTTTTCCCAACGCGGGTCAATATCTTCTTCTTTGTTACTCTCTTCTTTTTGTTCTTTTACACTTAATTCATTCAGTTTTGTCAAAGCTTCTGTTTGCAGACTTCCGTCTTTAACACCTGGATGAATTCTCTTCTGCGGAACAGAAAGCGCGATCATTTCATAAATATATTGTGCAATATCTATTTCATGTTCACCATGTGGTAAAATCAACAACTCTTCATTATCATCATTAAATTCTTCTCCAAAGCGAACAATCAGTTTCATTTTCCCTTTTATAGGTAAATCAAAATCTTCGCCAGTTAAATCACAAGGCACATTTACCGTTCCTTTGTGTTTGAATTCTAACTCTAACATATTACTCTTCTTATCGAAAAGCAAATTGACTTTAATATCTGAACTTTGAAACTCATCGTACTCAAAGTCCTTAAAGAACGTGTTATTTATTTGATACTCAAAATGGTGTTTTCCTAGTTTTAATCCTACGAAAGGAATTAAAAATTCTTTTGTTTTGCTCATTTCAACATCAATTTGATCAATTCAATTCTAAAACTAGATATCTGAATTGGGGTGCAAAGATATAAAATTATTACAAATCTAATAATCTTATTCACCTTTTTTTGTTTATAACTGTTTTTCTTTTATTTTAAGAGGTTTTTGGCTAATCTCCTCATACTGATTACGCGAGCGAAAAATATCGATCGCAAGATAGACTGCTTCCTTAAATGAATTGTAATCTGCCATGTCTTTTCCTGCTATATCATAAGCTGTGCCATGGTCTGGAGAAGTTCTAACCTTATTTAAACCTGCCGTATAATTCACTCCTTTTCCAAAAGAAAGCGTCTTAAATGGGATTAATCCTTGATCGTGATACATTGCCACGATAGCATCATATTTTTCATATTGAGAACTTCCAAAAAAACCATCTGCAGGAAATGGCCCAAAAACCATAGTTCCAGAATCGAATAATTTTTTAAGAACAGGTTTTAAAACCAACTCATCTTCTTTTCCAATCACACCACCATCACCAGCATGCGGATTTAATCCTAAAACTGCAATTTTTGGCTTAACTATACTAAAATCCTGAATTAAAGATTTTCTAATAGTTTCTATTTTTTTAGTAATCAATTCCTCTGTCAAATGAGAAGCGACCTCGTTTAATGGCACATGATCTGTAATCAAACCCACTCGCAAATTGTCTTGAACCATCATCATCAAAGCATCTCCTTCTAGTTCCTGATTCAAATAATCGGTGTGGCCAGGAAATTTAAAATCTTCAGACTGTATATTATATTTATTAATAGGAGCCGTAACCAGAACATCTATTTCACCATCTTTCAACGCTTTTGTTCCCGCTACAAAAGATTTAATTGCATATTCACCGATTTTAGGATCATTTACTCCAAAATTTATATCAACACCTTCTCTCCAAAGATTCAGAACATTTACCTTTCCTGGAATAATCTGATCTAATTTATCAACTCCGTGAAATTGAATTGTCGATGTAAAACTTTTTCTAACGAAGGAAAGAATTTTAGCATTTGCAAAAATAACCGGCGTACACAATTCCAACATACGAGAATCTTCGAATGTTTTCAGTATAACTTCGCTTCCAATACCGTTTAAATCTCCAACTGAAATTCCAACAATTATATTTTCTGCTTTTTTATTCATGAGCTCAGTTTATTTATTACTAATTTTGATGTGCAAATTTAGTAAAATAAAACCACAATGTTCACAGGAATTATAGAAACACTCGGTAAGGTTCACGAAATCAAAAAAGATCAAAACAATCTTCACATAACAGTTGACGCATCAATAACCCACGAATTAAAAATAGATCAGAGCGTTTCTCATAACGGAATATGCCTTACGGTTGTAGCGATTAAAGATTCTCTTTATACTGTAACCGCAATTGATGAAACTATTTCAAAAACCAATATCGGCGATTGGAAAACTGGTGATATTGTTAATTTGGAAAGAGGAATGAAGCTTGGAGACCGCTTAGACGGCCATATCGTTCAAGGTCACGTAGACCAAACGGGAACTTGCATTAAAATTGAAGAAGCAAACGGAAGCTGGAATTATACTTTTGAGTATGATAAAAACCAAAACAATATCACAATCGAGAAAGGCTCAATTACAGTAAACGGAGTTAGTCTTACGGTTGTAAATTCTAAAACTAATGAATTTAGTGTTTCAATTATTCCGTATACTTATGAGAATACCAACTTCAAAGATTTCAAAGTTGGAACAAAAATCAACCTTGAATTTGATGTAGTAGGAAAATACATTTCTAGACTTTATTCTATAAACAAATAACATCCAAATATTTTTTCCATAAAAAAAGCTTCAATATTAAATTGAAGCTTTTTTTATTTTATTTTTATATATGGCAACAGCACCTAAAGCTAAGCCTCCTATAAGAAGAAAACTTATATTTTGATTTATTGGAAACTGTTCTGGACATCCAAAACAAGGATCTTCAGCAGTTTTGCTGGCATTACCAGGTTCAGGAAGCTGTTCATTTGCTGTAACCAATGAAACATTTAACAATAATAAGGCAATTACTAAAAATGGGGCTTTTAGATTTTTCATAATTTCAAGCTATTATAAACAGCAAGTCTAATAATTATTTACAAAATATTCCTCGATAGAAATTACCTACAAGTAATCTACCATCTCAAAAATCTAAGACAAAAGTATAAGTTTTTTGCTCAAAAGCAACTTTTAAATTAAAAAAGACGAAACAAATTTTAACATTTTTATTTCCACTCTCTATTAATCCTTTTCAGAAAACACTCTCAGAGATGACCGCTTTTTTTATTCCCGCCTATAAGAATCACAAGCTTATAGGAATTTCCTGATTTTAACAAAACTGCTTTTTTCTTAGAAAAACTATTACATTTAATTTACACAAGAAAAGAACTTTATATTCATTTCTAACCACATATATAGAATATACCCAATTTAATATATTTGCACAATTCAAACCTATTACAACCAGAATCACGCACATGAAAAACAAATACACAGTCGGAAGTTTATATGCAGGTGTAGGCGGTATCTGTTTAGGTTTTGAAAACGCTGGATTTAAATTAGAATGGGCAAATGAGTTTGACAAAAAAGCATGTGTAACTTATAGAAATAATTTTGAACACAAACTTATTGAAGGCGATGTAATGCAGCTTGATGTGAAAAAGCTCAACAAAATAGACATTCTTACCGCTGGATTTCCGTGTCAGCCTTTTTCTCTTGCTGGCCATCGAAAAGGTTTTAACGACAGCAGAGGAAATCATTTCTTTAAAATATTAGACTTTATTGATGAAATGCGACCTAAAGTGGTTTTCCTTGAAAATGTCAAAAATCTTAAAGGACACGACAAAGGAAACACCATGAAAGTAATTCAGCGCGAAATCAAAAAGCGCAATTATACTTTTGACAGCGCCATACTGAACACCAAAGATTTTGGAAACATTCCGCACAATCGGGAACGTATTTTTATGGTTGCTTTTGACAAAAATTTCGTCAAAAAAGGTTTTAAATTCAATTTTCCGGAAAAAGAAGAATTAACGCAAAAAGTTACCGATTTAATCACAAAAGAAAAAGTCGATAAAAAATTCTATTATACCGAAGATAAATATATGTACAACATGCTGAAAGAAGCAGTTGTGAGAGAAGACAGAATTTATCAGTTTAGGAGACAGTATGTACGAGAAAACAAAAAAGAAGTTTGCCCTACTTTAACAGCCAATATGGGAACTGGCGGCCATAATGTCCCAATTATTACAACTGAATTCGGCTTTAGAAAACTAACCCCAAGAGAATGTTTTCGTTTTCAAGGTTTTCCTGACAGTTACAAATTACCTAAAATTTCCAATTCTAGCCTTTACAAGCAAGCAGGAAATTCGGTAAGTATGCCCGTTATCGAAAGACTTGCCTCAGAAATATTCAAATGCATTGAAAAAATCGAAGCCAAACAATTAAAAGCAGAAAAGGTCTAAATACTCAAAAGCATTATTGTTCCTTCAATTCTAGCGAGACAAACTTCTAGATTCTTCTCAATTTCTTTACTCCAAAACCTCAAAATCGTCCAATTTTCAGAAATAAGAAAAGCATTAACCTCTTCATCTCGCTCTATATTTCTTTGAATTTTTGGAATCCAGTATTCGCGATTTGTTTTAATTCTTAACTGTTCAGTTTCCCAATCTTTTCCATGAAAAAATTCACTGTCAACAAAAATGGCAATTTTATATTTGGCAAAAGTAAGATCAGGCCTTCCAAATACTTTCTTATTGTTTTTTCGGTATCTGTGACCCAATTTCCACAAAGCTTTTGCAAGCCTTACTTCGCCTTTTGTAGCAGTGCTTTTTATCGCCTGCATAGTTTTCCTCCTCTGTTCGGGAGTTAATCTATCCATCTGAAGATTAAATTTGTTTTGGATGGATAAAGTTAAGAGATTTTAGGAAAAGTAAAGTTTAATTTTTGATGTGGAAAATTTCAATTTTCACATTTACAAAGCGTCAAAAAACAAAAAAGCCTGTACATTTCTGCAAAGGCTTTGTGAATAAGGATTATCCCTAAATTATTTATTTGATTAGCTTTTCAAGCTTTTGCATCATTTCATCTTTCTCTTTCAGCATGCGCTCATACAAAGCAATTTTTTCTTCGTGAAGTTTTAAAATTTCTTGTAATGGATTAACATTGTAAGTGCCACCAGAATTACCGATGAATGCTTCATTGTGAAAAGTATTAGAAATAACATTTATCGCTTGCTCCTCATCAAAATTCTGAAAAGCTTCAACAGGAATTTTTAATACAGCAGAGATTTGTTTCAGCAAGCTTTCTTCAATTACATCTTTCTGCTCCAGCATAGAAATCTTCTTTTGATTCCATTCTTCTCCCAAATCATAAGCCAATGCCTCTTGCTTTATATTAAGCATTTCTCTGAAACGTTTTACGTTTCTTCCTTGATGTATTTTTTGTTCCATAATGAATATTAATTTTTCTAAAGCCCTAAATACAAAGCCTCGCGAATTAAAAATCTGATTTTCAAAGATAGAAAAATATCCTTTAAAACATTCTTTTGTCAGATATTATCGATATTTTGGAAAGATTTTTCTTTTAAAGAATTGAGGCAGATGCACATATTTTTTTTGTAGTAAGAAAACAAAAAAGCCTTTACATTTCTGTAAAGGCTTTTATTCTAAAAGAGTGGTCCCACCTGGGCTCGAACCAGGGACCACCTGATTATGAGTCAGGTGCTCTAACCAGCTGAGCTATAGGACCGGTTTAGAGGATGCAATATTACTACTATTTTTCATTCACTCCAAATATTTTAAGACATCATTTTAATTTAATTTTAAAACTTTTGTCGAATTTCAAAAACGAAATTGATTTTCAACATCTTATTTAAAAATTAAAATGACATTTTTTTATTTAATTTCTTGGCAAAGCTCGACCAAAACGCCATTTGTGTTCTTCGGATGCAGAAAAACGACCAATTTATTATCGGCTCCTTTCTTGGAAACTTCATTAATCAAGACAAAACCTTCACTTTTTAAACGTACAATTTCAGCTTCGATATCATCAACATCAAAAGCGATGTGATGAATTCCTTCTCCTTTTTTCTCCAAAAATTTAGCAATCGGACTTTCTGGATTTGTTGCCACCAAAAGTTCGATTTTATTATTTCCTGTCTGAAAGAAAGAGGTTAACACGCCCTCGCTTTCTACAGCTTCCATTTTATAAGACGGAACACCAAGCATTTTTTCGAACAAAATATTGGCATCTTCCATGTTTTTTACTGCAATCCCGATATGCTCTATTTTATTTACCATTTCTCTTATCTTGATTGATTTATATAAGTATTAAAGTAACCACACTCTGCAATTACATCTTGATAATATTTCGTATCAGAATAATCTTTTCTTAAAGCTTTGAATGAGTTCCAAGCAATAAAATTAACTTTATCATCTTGAATTTCCCAGTAGCTATTTACGGTATTGTATTTTTTATTGTAATAATCATTTCTTTCACATTTCGAAATCAAGTACAAACATTTTGCTTTTTGTTCTTTGTTTGAAGCCGCTTCAAAAGCCTTTTGGTAATACATTTTAGAAACTGAATTATTTGTAATCATTTCTTTCATTGAATCTCTAAAGGAATATGGACTTGACCCGTAACCTACAATACTCATTTCATAAAAAGTTCTTCCGTTTCCAAAATGAGAAATATTATAAAAGGCATTCCCTAACAAAAGACTGTTCGTGTAAACATCTTCTTTCTGAGCCAGTTTATCCTGCATTTCTTTTATTGTAGTTAAGAAATCCATGAAAGTATATTTTCTTTTCTGGTACGCCGCATGCTCACAGTCGTGGCAATCTTTAATATTTCCGTTAAACGGGTTTCCTAAGAATTTAACATACTGAACAGAATCGGTTTGTTTCATAAATTCAATCGCTTCTGGAATTTTATTTTTAAATGTCGCCTGAACCGCCTGAAAGTTATTAATATCTTTCAATTTCAAACTATAAATTCCTGCGCCAATTTTTTCGATTTCAGATTTATTAGATTTTTCTAAAAAGCTTTTTATTGCCAGCAAATTCTTTTCATTGTCATAATAAGCATTTCCGTCATTCCAATAACTATAGCGTGATTCTCCATAAATCTCAGCCATAACCTGATCTCCTTTTTCTTTATACAAATGCGACAAATAGCTTCTGCTCCATGAAGAAGCATTTTGATAACGAAATTCGCTTCCTTTATAACTTTTAGGAAGTTCATAATACAGCCAATTTAAATCAGCTAAAATAGTTTTCTCATTTTTATCTGTCAGCTTATCAATCTTGCTTAAGTTGTTTACAAAACGCAATAAACGAAGCTGCATTCCTGCCAATTCTGTTTTCGGAAGTGTTTTTTCAGCTTTCGTATAATTCTTATCTGCATTGGCATAATCGCCTTTTAGCGTTTGAAGATATCCAAGTGCAATATCCCATAAATATGGTTTATCGGTATTCCCTGCAGCAGAAATTTTTGCAATTAAATCAACTGCGCTATTATCAACCTTTGTTTTATTTTCAGTTTTATTTTCGGCAACAGTCTGCGGTTTTGGTTTCTGATTCTCTCCTTGCCCATCAATCTGAAACGAATTATTTATTTTTTGCTCTAGCGAATTAACCAATCTTGTTCCTAAATAATTTAGATGTTCGCTCTTTGGATCTAATTCATAGATTTTTTCAATCGCTTGTTTTTCATCTTTATAATATCCGTGAATTGCCCAAAGTGCTGCTTTTTCTTTGTTCGTTTTGGCCATTGCCAAAGCCTTAGTCCAATCTGACTCATTTTTCGGCTTGAAACTATAAGCTGTAACGACTCTTAATTCTGGACATTTATCAAAAACCTGAGCATATAAATAGTTTGAAGTTGCATATTTTTTCTGCTTATAATTAATTCCTGCAACATACGCCAAAGCACGATAATACAAAGTATTCTTTGCAACAGAACTTTCGGTTTTATTAAAAAAGTCAATCGCTTTTTGCTTGTCGTTACTATAAAAACGCGCTTTCATAGTCAGGAACCAATATCTGTTTTTCAAAAACGGATCCGACAAAGTATTGTATACATTTTCGATAGATTGGATCATTTTAGCGTCATTGAAAGTTTTTGCCACAACAGGATCATAACTCCAATAATCATCTCCAATCGAAACCGTTTCTATCTTTTGAGCCAAATACAAAAATTCGATAAAGTTTTTTACTTTCTCATCTTTCAAATTCAACTTTTTGCCCCATTTCTGAGAGCTTTTATTTTCCTTTTTTGTTTTATAATAAACATGCAAACCCTCAATTTCTTCTTTGTTTTTGATAGCATCTTTTTCATCAGAATAATATCTTGGCTTTTCATCTCCAATCAAAAAATAATTAACGGTTGTTGTATCTGCTTTTCCTTTAAGATAATCTGCCCAATCTGATTTTATTTTTTTATTGAAACGAGAATTGTGCTGAGTATCAAAACCAATTCCATAAAAAATTCCGCCCGATAAAAACAAAGGCGAGTATGATTTGTCAGCAAAAGTTTCTGGAGTAAAATTTGAATTATAAGCACCGAAATAATCCCAATCTCCGTCTGCACAGGCATAAATTATTCCGCAGGCAAAAAGGAATGCGGCACTAAAACCAAGAAACAACTTGCTTAAAAATATTCTTTTCATAATTATTTAAATTGAATTCGTCTAAATCGTAAAATATAATTTCGTTTGGCTTTTCGACAAGATTATCTTGCAAATCTTCTGCCATTTCTTTTAAATCTTCTGTTTTAATTTCCTCTATTTTCAGAAGATCATTTTCTTCATAAAAAACACCATTTTTATAATTGGAATGTTTTGCCCTAAAAAAAATCGGACTTGTTTTTTCAAAATTGGAATCCTTTTCTAATGCTGCAATGCTCATTTTAGAACGAAGCCCAATTACTTTATTCTCTCTTATGTGAACTCCCCAAGAATAAATTGGAAATGCAAAATCGAGATGCAGCGGATATTTCTTTAAACTTTTAAGATATCGCTCTGCTACTTTCTGATCGTAAATAGAATTTAAGGAATCTGGAGCAATCGATCCCATATTGTAATACATCAGAACTCCAGAATCTACATTTGGGATTTTTGTTTTTTTGAAGTATTTCACCTGATGCAAACGAATGGTAGCTGAAAGTTTCTTTTTCGAAAGTTTTTTAAAAACCTCTATAAACTTCAAATAATTGTCTTTGCTTTTTAATGTCCAATCGCAGTCTATTTGAATTTCCTGACAAGGAATTTTATTTTTTGAATTGATTTGTTCTATAAAATCAAACGTTTTTTGAGCCAGATCTTTTACATCAAGATTGGGTTGCAACATGACTTTGTTCTGAATAAAAACCACGGGAACAATCGTATATTCTTTTGGATTTTCTTCAAAACGAACGGGACTTATAGGAATAGGAAAGTTTGATTCTGGATGAAGTCCAATATCAAAATATCTTACGTAGAGTTTTTGGACATTGTTTTCTTTCAGCGCTTCTTTTTCTGTTTCAGAAAATTTAAACACTGTTTTCCAGTAATAAAAAGAGATTACAGGTTTTTCATTTTTAGTGCATGACAACATTAAAAAGAGAAACAAAACTGGAAAAAGTCGCTTGAACAAAACTTAGGAAAATTATATTTTAGTTCAAAAGTAAGAAATTATGTCATTTTAAAATATTGAAAACACTAAAATTTTAAAAGATTCACAAAAACTGCAAATCCTAATAAATGGATAAAAAATTTCAATTAAAGCAAATATAATCGTTATTTTGTGCAATCAAATTGAAAAACCGTTATGTTGAAAAACACCCTTAAATATATTGCATTTATAATTTTAATATCAATGATAAGCTGTGCCAAAAGAGGCAGCATTACCGGCGGTTTAAAAGACACACTTGCTCCTGTTTTAATTTCGAGTTTTCCTGAAAACTACAGTACAAATTTCAAAGGGAAGACCATCACTTTGAATTTTGACGAATATATCAAACTGAAAAACACCAATAAACAATTAATCATTTCTCCTCCGTTTAAAAACGAGCCATTAATCACACCTCAGAGTGTTAGTAAATTTATAAAGATTGAAATTCGAGATACTTTACAGCCAAACACTACTTACAGTTTAAATTTCGGGCAAGCAATTCAGGATAATAACGAAGGAAATGCTTTAAATCAATTTAAATATGTGTTTTCTACAGGAGCTTATATTGATTCGCTTAAATTGAGCGGAAGAATAAAAGATTCTTACGGAAAATATGTTGACAATTTTGTTTCTGTAATGCTGTACGAAGTAAATGATAAATTTAAAGATTCTACCATTTACAAAGAGTTTCCGCGATATATTACCAACACTTTGGATAGTATGCGAACTTTTCAGTTTGAAAATTTAAAAGAAGGAAAATATCTTTTGGTTGCTTTAAAAGACAAAGGATCAAACAATAAATTTAATCCAAAAGATGACAAAATCGGATTTTTAAAAAGCTATATCACAATTCCAACAGATACTGTTTACGAGTTAGAATTGTTTAAAGAAACGCTTCCGCTAAAAACTTTCAAACCAATTCAGGCTTCTGGAAACCGTTTGTATCTTCCGTATGAAGGGAAACAGAATTTCAAGAATTCAAAACCAAAAATTACACTAAAAAATGGCAATGAAGTTTTAGAAACTATTGTAACTCAATTTCCTAAAAAAGATTCGCTTCAAGTTTGGTATAAACCTGTTAAAGCCGACTCGTTATCAATGGAAGTCGAAAAAGGAAGCTATAACAAAAAGTTTTCTTTCAAAATTAAAGCTCTAAAAAAGGACACTTTAAACATTAAAGCAGTACAAAATGGCCAGCTTAATTTTAGAGAGCGTTTTACATTAGAGAGCGAAACTCCTTTAGTAAAGTTTGACAAATCTAAAATCAGATTGGTTAATAAAGATTCTGTTGCCGTTCCTTACACTACAGAATATGACGAATTTGACCAAAAACTATATATTGATTTCAAAAAAGAACCTTTAGATAAATATAGTTTTACTTTCTTACCAGGCGCTTTGACCGATTTTTACGAAAAAGCAAACGATACTTTATCATACAAACTCGCCACTAAAGAATATGCCGATTACGGAAATATTACACTGAACCTAAAAAATGTAAAACGTTTTCCTATCATTGTCGAATTGACCAATAAGAAAGGAGATGTTGTTTTAGCCGAAGGATATTCTGAAGGCACAACTACTCTAGAATTCAATTTATTGCAACCTGATGTTTTTACTGTTCGCATTATTTATGACGACAATAAAAACAAACAATACGACACTGGTAGTTTCTTAGAAAAGAGATATTCTGAAGAAGTATTTTACAACCAAGAAGAATTTGATGTCCGTGCCAATTGGGATCGAATCGAAACCATTGACCTAAGCATTCCGTTTAATCCAGAAGTCGAGAAAAAACAAGACGATAAAAAGAGAAAAGAAGCCGAAAAGAAACGAAAAGCTTTCTAAAGCCTAATTTCGAACTGATCTTTATCGCTTAAAAAGTCTAATTTTTTACGCGTTTCATACATGGTGTTTTTGTCTAATTCTATGACAAAGACACCATTTTTTTCTTGTGGCTCTAAAATATAATTGCCTAAAAAATCTATTGCCTGCGAATGACCAATATGTTCAAAATTATGAGCATCCTTCCCTATTCTATTTACTCCAATTACATAAGAAAGATTTTCTATTGCTCGTGCTTTTAGCAAAGCATCCCAACCATTGGTGCGTACTTTTGGCCAATTGGCCACATACAAAATAAGGTCGTAATTTTCTGCATTTCTCACAAAAACAGGAAACCTCAAATCGTAACAAATCTGAAGACATATTTTCCAATCTAGATAATCTACAATTACTTTTTGATTTCCGCGCGTATACACTTTATCTTCGCCTGCAAGAGAAAATGAATGACGTTTATCGTAATATTGAACTTCGCCAGACGGAAAAACAAAAATCATTCGATTATAATACTTTCCATTTTCTGCAATGACTACACTTCCTGTAATTGCTGTATTTTTTTGTTTTGCTTTAAACTTCATCCAACCAATTGTTTCGCCTTGCATAGTTTCAGCAACTTCAGAAGCATTCATTGTAAATCCAGTTGAAAACATTTCTGGAAGTACAATCAAATCTACGTTCGAATCAATCTCATTAATTTTTGAATCGAAGTTTTCTCTATTTTTACTGGCATTCTGCCAAAAAAGATCGGTTTGGATTAAAGCAATTTTCATTTTTATAATGGTATGAAAGTCAAAAACACCTTAAAATTATACGACAATAAGACTCGGAACGGCACTTTTATAAGCCTGCAGTTTTTCATGATTCGGCTCTACTTCTGTGATTACATAATTTACCTCAGATAAATTGGCAATTTTCATTTTAAGAACCGTATTTAATTTTTCAGTAATGGTTAAAACCGCTGTTTTTCTAGAAGCATTAATCATGGCTTTTTTCACCTGAACGGTTTCCCAGTCAGAATCTGAATAACCTCCCTCAACATCAAGAGCATTTGTTCCTAAAACCAAAAGGTCTGCTTTTATGCTCGCTAATTGCTGAAAAGCTTCTCCGCTCACACACATTTGGCTGTAAGAAGAAATACTTCCGCCAATCATAATGGTTTTAATATTAGGTTTATCTAAAAGCTGAACAGCCGTTAAAGCAGTAATAGTAAAAACAGTCAGATTAAGATCGTTTGGTATTAAACGGATAAATTCACGAATGGTAGTTCCTCCGTCAACAATTAAAACCATTCCATCATGAAGAAGATCTACTGCTTTTTGCGCAATAACTTGTTTCGCTTCTACTGCATAAGTCTGATTCAATGAAGAATAGTGATAACCTTTGGTCATAGCACCACCTTTTACTTTAATTATAAGTGCTTCGGCATCAAGTTCGTTTATATCACGTCGAACGGTATCCTCAGAAACACCAAGTTTTGCCGAAAGAGTTTCAAAACTCACGCGCGTATGCAAGTTGATCTCTTTTAGGATATGATTTTTACGTTCTTCTTTGCTGTAATTTAAAACTTCATTTTCAGTGCTCATGCCAATTATTTTTTTCTTCTTACAAAAATAAACATTTCAACAAACAATTCATCGAAACAAAAAATCAAATTAGCGCATTACATCAATTTAAAACTCAACAGGAACACTTTTACTCCAAAAGCCAAAAATCACTTATCTCAAACCCTTTTATACAATAAATCGAGAACTTATATAGATATTAACCCAATTACAGAATAAATTGATAGAAAACAAAAAAAACGCTTCCGTCGTAACGGAAGCGTTTTCTAAATATATACTAAATTGTGTATTATCCTTTTAAGCTTGCTGCTAAATACTCACGGTTCATACGTGCGATATTTTCAAGCGAAATTCCTTTTGGACATTCGATTTCACAAGCTCCTGTATTTGTACAGTTACCGAAACCTTCTAAATCCATTTGGTGAACCATGTGTAAAACACGATCTGTTGCTTCAACTTTACCTTGTGGCAATAGTGCATATTGAGAAACTTTTGCAGCAACGAATAACATTGCTGAAGAGTTTTTACAAGTTGCAACACAAGCTCCACAACCAATACAAGCTGCAGCGTCGAATGATTTGTCTGCATCGTCTTTTGGAACTGGAATAGTATTCGCGTCGATTGTATTTCCTGAAGTATTTACAGAGATAAATCCTCCAGCGTGCTGAATTCTATCAAAAGAACTTCTGTCAACTACTAAATCTTTAATTACAGGGAAAGCTTTTGCTCTAAATGGCTCGATAAAAATTGTATCGCCATCTTTAAACATACGCATGTGCAACTGACAAGTTGTAACTCCTCTGTCTGGTCCGTGCGCTTCTCCGTTGATGAATAAAGAACACATTCCGCAAATTCCCTCACGACAATCGTGGTCAAATGCTACTGGCTCTTCTCCTTTGTTGATTAAACCTTCGTTAAGAACGTCTAACATTTCAAGGAAAGACATGTCTGGTTCGATTCCATCGATAGGATATTCTACAATCCCTCCTTTATCTTGAGCGTTTTTTTGACGCCATATTTTTAATGTAAGTTTCATACCTTTTTCGTTTGAAAGTCATAAAGTCGAAAGTCGAAAGTCGCTCGGCACATTTTGCCTTTTGACTTTAAGACTTTGGGCTTTCGACCAAATTCTTATTTATAACTTCTTTGAACTAATTTAATGTTTTCGTAATTAAGAGGTTCTTTGTGCAATACTGCATCACTTGGTTTTCCTTTGTATTCCCAAGCTGCAACGTATGCAAAGTTTTCGTCGTCACGAAGTGCTTCCCCTTCTTCTGTTTGATACTCCTCACGGAAGTGACCTCCACAAGATTCGTTACGGTGTAAAGCATCTTTCGCGAACAATTCTCCTAATTCTAAGAAATCGGCAACACGAGTTGCTTTTTCTAATTCTTGATTAAATTCGTAAGCACCTCCAGGAACTTTTACATCTTTATAAAACTCTTCACGTAAAGCAGCAATTTCTTCGATAGCTTCAGTTAAACCTTTAGCATTACGAGCCATACCTACTTTATTCCACATAATTTTTCCAAGTTTTTTATGGAAATAATCTACAGAATGTTTACCGTTGTTATTGATGAATTTATTGATTTGATCTACAACCGCTTTTTCAGCTTCAACGAATTCTGGTAAGTCTGTAGAAATTTCTCCCATTTTAATATCTGGAGCTAAATAATCTCCGATAGTGTATGGCAATACGAAATATCCATCAGCTAAACCTTGCATTAAAGCAGAAGCTCCAAGTCTGTTTGCTCCGTGATCAGAGAAGTTAGACTCTCCAATTGAGAAACATCCAGGAATTGTAGTCATTAAGTTATAATCAACCCAAGTTCCACCCATTGTGTAGTGAACCGCTGGGTAAATCATCATTGGTGTAGTATAAGGATCTTCGTCAACGATTTTGTAATACATTTGGAATAAGTTTCCGTATTTACTTTTCACGATTGCAGCTCCTAATCTAGTTACCAAAGCAGCATCTTTATCATCTAAACCTTTTACATAAGCATCTTCAGTTCCGTAACGTTTGATAGCTGCTGCGAAATCTAAGTAAACTGCTTCTCCAGTTTTGTTAACTCCAAAACCAGCATCACATCTTTCTTTAGCCGCACGAGACGCAACGTCACGAGGCACTAAGTTACCAAACGCAGGATATCTTCTTTCTAAGAAATAATCTCTTTCGTCTTCAGATAAATCAGTTGCTTTTTTCTTTCCTTCACGGATTGCCTGAGCGTCTTCTAATTTTTTAGGCACCCAAATACGACCGTCATTACGCAAAGACTCAGACATCAAAGTCAATTTAGACTGGTGATCTCCTGAAACTGGAATACATGTTGGGTGAATTTGCGTGTAGCAAGGATTTGCGAAAAACGCTCCTTTTTTATGAATTTTCCAAGCTGCTGTTGCGTTACTTCCCATAGCATTTGTTGAAAGGAAAAATACGTTTCCATATCCTCCAGAACCAATTACTACCGCGTGAGCAGAATGTCTTTCTATTTTTCCTGTGATTAAGTCACGAGCGATAATACCTCTCGCTTTTCCGTTCACGATTACAATGTCAAGCATTTCGTGACGGTTGTACATTTTAATTTTTCCACGACCAATTTGACGGTTCATTGCAGAATAAGCTCCTAACAATAATTGTTGTCCTGTTTGACCTTGTGCGTAAAATGTACGAGAAACCAAAGTTCCTCCAAAAGAACGGTTATCTAAAAGTCCGCCGTATTCACGAGCTAATGGCACCCCTTGAGCCACACATTGGTCGATAATATTACCTGAAACTTCAGCCAAACGATAAACGTTTGCCTCACGAGCACGGTAATCACCACCTTTTACAGTATCATAAAACAATCTGTAAATAGAGTCACCGTCACCTTTATAGTTTTTTGCCGCGTTGATACCTCCTTGTGCAGCAATAGAGTGCGCACGACGTGGAGAATCTTGGAAACAGAATGCTTTTACGTTATATCCTAACTCAGCCAAAGTAGCCGCAGCCGAACCTCCAGCCAAACCTGTACCAACTACGATAATATCTAAATTACGTTTGTTAGCAGGGTTTACTAAATTAATATGATCTTTATAATTTGTCCATTTGTCCGCTATAGGACCATTTGGAATTTTTGAATCTAATGCCATTATAATTGATATTAATTATTGAAATGATGAAATAAAGCGATAATTACGAAAAGCGCTGGAACTACAACTGCAAACCAGTAACCTACTTTTGATAAAAATCTTGAGTATTTGTTGTGCATCCCTACAGATTGAAGAGAAGATGCAAACCCGTGCCATAAGTGAAATCCTAAAAGGATGAAAGACACACAGTATAAAGCTGTACGAATTGGGTCGTGAAATTTGTGAACTAACTCACCATAATACCTTGTAGCATCTGGCGCTGTACCTGCAATATATTTGTAGGTAACTTCAGGAAACCAGAAATCATAAAAGTGCAATCCTAAGAAAGCTAAAATAACCAATCCAGAAATAATCATATTTCTAGAACTCCAAGAAGCATTCGCAGCTCCGTTGTATTTAGCGTACGCGATTGGTCGTGCTGCGCTGTTTTGAGCCGTAAGAATAAATCCCATTACGAAGTGGAAAATTACTCCAATTGCCAAAATTGGCTGCATTACGTACTGAATCAGCGGATTGTATCCCATAAAGTGAGAAGCTTCATTGAAAACGTCTTCACTAATAATAGAAATAAAATTTAAGGAAACATGCAGCGCTAAAAACGTGATTAAGAATATTCCCGAAAGAGCCATAGCTACTTTCTTTAAGATGGAAGCATTCAATAGTGCAGATTGTGCCATAAGTGTTAAGTAGTTTGTTTTAAAAAATTACACAAAAATAATTCAATTACAAAAGAACTACAACCATTTCGCTCTTATTTATAATGATTTTAAAATAGCCTTGTTCTACGTACTTTTACGTACAGAAACAAAGTTGCTAAAAAATAATTCACTATAGCAAACCGCAAAACACTGCTTTTTAACCAATAGCAAGAGAATTCAATTCTAAGTAGATTACCAAAAATTTATCATATTGTTATTTTATTCAAAGTTTTGATTTATTTTCTTCAAAAGTGCTCTTCAGCAGAAATTTTGTCTAAGTAAAAAATTGTCATTCCGTAACATAGTTTTACCTTTAGCGGCTCAAAAAAATAAGAATGAAAACAGGAATTGATGCTATTTCGTTTGATGTAGCAAACATACATTTACCCATAAAAACTTTGGCAATCGCCAGAAATATTGAACCAGAAAAATTAGAAAAAGGTCTTGGATTACTAAAAATGACTTTTCCAGACGTTCACCAGGACGCAGTTGTTTTTGGAGCAAATGCTTTAACCAAGCTTATCATTGATAATAAAATTGATTTAAAAGAAATAAGCCGAATCTATGTTGGTACCGAAAGCGGCATTGACAGCTCAAAACCAATTGCTTCTTATTTAATTAGTTTAATGGAGCAAAAATTTGGTGAAGATTCTTTGGCAGAATGTGATGTTGTTGACTTTACTTTCGCTTGTATTGGCGGAGTTGACGCTATGCAAAACTGTCTAGATTTTGTAAAACTGAATCCGACTAAAAAAGCAATTGTAGTTACTTCTGATTTTGCAAAATATGACTTAAATTCTGGAGGAGAATATACTCAAGGTGCTGGGGCGGTTGCCATGTTAATTTCTGCAAACCCAAAAATCATTGCTTTTGATGATAATTGGGCAACGAGCACAAAAGGTGTTTTTGATTTCTTTAAACCATACAGAACCATTTCTAAGGAAGAAATTACCAAAAACACTAACAACGATTCTTGGTTTGACAATTTAGAAGCCGAAATCGAAATCCATAAAGATCAGCCGGTTTTTGACGGACAGTATTCGAATCAATGTTATATGGATCGTACGCGCAATGCTTACTTTTCATTCAAAAAATTAAAAAATACTACCGAAACTTTATACAACACTTGGCATAGTATTGTAATGCACTTGCCATATTCTTTTCAAGGAAGAAGAATGTTATCTGAAATCTACGCTTTAGACAGTGCCGAAAAAATTATCGCCGATGATATTGCACCTGCAGATTATCAGACAAAAATTAAAGAAGTGGCAAAATCTGATGATTACAGAAGTTTTGTAACCGAGAAATTACAACCAGCAGAATTGGCATCTTCATTAATAGGAAATCTTTACACTGGTTCTATTTTTATGGGATTGTTGTCGACTTTGTCTCATTTTTATGATACAAACAAAGAAGTTTCAGGAACTAAATTCGGTTTCTTAGCTTACGGAAGCGGATCAAAATCGAAAGTTTTTGAAGGAACAATTCAGCCAGAATGGAAATCGGCTTTAGAAAACGTGAAACTTTTTGAAAATTTAGCGGAAAGTGTAGAAATTGATTTCAATACTTACGAAAGTCTTCATAAAAAAGAGCAAAAACAAAGCATAAGAACTCCTAAAAACGAATGGGTTTTAGATAGAATCGAAAAAGAAATTCCTGTTCTGATTGGAGCGAGATATTACAAATGGATTGACTAATTAAATTTCTCCCGATAGCTATCGGGACCAAATTCCAATAAAAAAGAACCGAAGCATCTTACTTCGGTTTTTTTATTTTACACACAGTTTGTCATTCTGAGGAACGAAGACACGAGCGATAGCGAACTGGCGAAGCAATCACACTAGGCACTCGACAAAGACTGGCGATTTTGCATGCGGAATCTCTAGTGTGATTCTTCGTTCCTCAGAATGACAAGATTGTGTTTAAAACTTTGACAAAGATCGTGGCACATAAAGCAGCAATCCCAATCCTAAAACAAAAACCGCACAACTTAAAACCATCAAAATTCCATTTTTCAAAGCAAAAAAAGAAAATCCCACAGCAACCGAACCAACAATTACCATTAAGGACTTTAAGGTTTCTGTTTTTATAAAAGCAAATGCATGCAAAGCCAAACCAAGAAAAAGTAAAGACGGACCAACAGCCACAAACGGATAAAAAATCAATGGTGAATTATTAATATGCTGACTTAACTGTTCTTTTGCAATTTCATTATTTCCATAACTTGACATGATAAAATCGATTGTACAAAGTCCGATATGCGCAATAACGCCTAAAGCTGTCAAAACTGAAGCTACTTTATTTGCCTTTGTTTTAGGAAATACATCATTAAACGAAAGCAAAAAACAGGCGCCAATTAAATTGAACCAATGCGCAAAATCTATCGATTCGCTTAAACTTGGCAAAAGTTTAGAAAAAAATAAATAACTGACTAGAAAAAAGGCTAACCCGATCAAGCAAAATTGTTTTGTATTCATAGTTTGTTTTCTCAACTTTTATAATTTATAAATCGTAAACTTATTATGACTCAAAGTAAAACCGAGATTTTCATAAATTGCTACATTCTCAACTCGCTTTTTATTTGTGGTTACTTCGATACTTTTTAAGTTATTTTTCTCAGCAAAATCTAAAATTTCATTTATTAATAATCTTCCAACGCCTTGACCACGAAATTTTTGATGAATAAAAAACTCCTGAATCTCGCCAACCAACCCGCAATGATGTAGCAAATTTTGGGTATGAAAACTAATAAATCCTAAACCTTCATTTTCGTTTTCAGCAATGAGATACAGATTTTTTGGATTTGAAATGTTTTCATTAAATATCATTTCGAAAACTTCAAAATCTAGAATTTCATTTTCGAGTTCACAGATTGATTTATAGACGAAGTCTAGGTCGCCGTTTTGTATTTTTCTGATTTTAACATTTAACTCCATAATCTACTTTACAGATTTTACAAATATTCATTCAACCCAAGTCGTTCAAATTTCTGTTTATACTTTTGTACATAATTATTCCACCCCTCATCATTTTTATAAACAGAAAAAGCATAATCAACGGTTTCTTTACTAAAATGATTTCCAAAAACATTATCTAAATATTCTATTCCAGAATCGATTACTTGTTTTAAAACCTGTAATTTATCAATTCCAGTTGCTTTACAAGCTTTATCCAGCCACAATCCTTTTCCAATTTTCACATATTCTACAAGGAGATTTTCTGTTATAAACGGAGAAGGAACATCGTTAATATCGGGTTCGTACCTTCCGTTTTTAAAAACCAACAATATCAGATCTTCCGAATAATATTCTGATGGAATTAATCTCAACATTGCACCGTTTTCTGCCGCTTTAAAACAAAGTTCTTTGGTGATAAATTCATCAGGAATTACCTGAATTGCAAAACCATCTTTACTGACTAATTTTTCGCAGAGCTCAGAAGTTATTAAATCCTGATCGATAAATGGCAAAGCATGAAAAGTAATATCTAATGCCAGATTGCAAAGTTCTTCGGTTTTAAACTGCTTCGGAACGAGTTTAAGATCTCGGTAATTTGCCAAAACACGATCACGCCAATATTCGTAAGTTTTAGCTGGCGGATTGTTTTGTTTTAAAACCAATTCGCCTCTTGCCAAATCTCTTTCTAATTCTTCAAAAGTTTCAATTAACGGATTATCGAGTAATTTTCTAAGTTCGTTTGAAATAATTTCTTCGTCGGTTTCATCGTCATATTCGCATTCATTTTTTGGATCAATTTCATCTCTATCATTATAATAAAACAAGTCTATTTTCTTTTCTGTAAATGCCGTATTGTGGTCTGTAATGATAAAAATCGGAGAATTTATCGAACCCAAACAATTGAAACTTCCATGATTGTAATACGTCATCACAACTTCTTTTGCTGTAATATTTCCCTTTACTTCAACATTCGCTCCGCCAAGCAAAAGGCTTTGACAATTTACGCTTCCACTAATGAAAACATACGGACCATAATCGCCTTCGGCATTAATAATTGAACCGCTTACAGAAAGATCTCCGTTTATAAAAATGCCTTCAATTCTTATTTCTTCAATATTTTTAGTCGGAAGATTTAGCAAATTGGCCAACCATTTTTTCTCTTTATTTTCATAAAGATCTAAATAAAAACTTCCTTCAAAATTGACATCTTCTTCTGCTGTCAGAAAAAAATCCTCGTCTTGCCATTCATCAAAATAATCGAACTTTTCATCTTCAGTTAAAAAAGGATATTTGGCTTTAATTTCGGCTATTGTAATTAATTTGAAATTGGAAGTCTGCATTTTATTGGTATTATTGGAAGTATTTTTTTGAATATCAAGATTACGTAATTCTAAATTCAAAACCAATTCGATAGTCAGAAAAATTGTATTTTTACTCCACAAAAAAGAACTTGCAACTGCAAACTTGTTTTCTGCATAAACCAAAAATGTAAAAGAATTTTAAATATCTTTGAATCATGAGCACAGCAATAAAACCAAAACATATCGGCAGAAACATTAGCCGAATTAGAGAACTGAGAGATATGAAGCAGGAAGCGCTTGCTATTGCACTTGGTGTTAGTCAGCAATCTATTTCTAATCTCGAAGGAAGTGAAAACGTTGATGATGAAAAATTAAACAGAGTTGCAGAAGCTTTGGGAGTTACACCTGAAGCAATAAAAAACTTTTCTGAAGATGCTGTTTTTAATATTATTGGGAATACTTTCGAAATAGAAAACAATACTGGTTCTTCGGTGATAAGTCATGGATGTACTTTTAATCCGATTGATAAACTTATTGAATCTTACGAAGAGAATAAAAAACTTTATCAACAGTTAATTCAAGCTGAAAAAGAGAAAGTGGCTCTTTTGGAGAAGTTACTTGATAAGAAATAGAAAATTCTTTTTATATAAAGAAAAAAACCGAAGTTTTGATTGGCTTCGGTTTTTTTTTATTGAAGATTTTTTAGCCAATCAATCCATTTTTTTTGAAGAACATTTAAATCTTCTGGAGTTGATTTCATCGAAACTGAGCCAAAATTTTCTCCTGTTATAATCGTCAATAATCTATTGGCTCTTCCAGCAATTGTAAATAAATCATCATTTACTATAAACCCATGTCCATAACTTTTTAAATCTCCACTTTCTATTCTTTCAAAGATGATTAAATCGGCACTACTCACAAGACCAACTTCTTTTTTGTTTGTTATTCGATTTATTAATTGTGGAATTATCTTTTCGTAATTAAAAGCTATCCAATATTCAGCATCAAACAAATACCCATATTCCTGATTATTATTGATTTTATCTAAAATAAATTCCATTGAATAATTTTTGATCTTTTCTTTATTGCTTTCATCAAGCCAATTGAATTGATTTTTTTGTTCATCTATTGCATTTTGAAACTTCTGAGAAATCTTTGGATCTTTTGGAAATTTCAAATTTAAAGCATTAGTCTGCGCAAATGAAATATTGGAGATAAATATTAAAATAAGGAGATTTTTCATTCCGTTGTTAGGTTTAGAATATTATTAGCCAATATACAAAATCGTTTAAAAGATAATTAAATGTAAATCTGCATGAAACAAAAATCGCCAATCTTTGTAGAGTTACTTGCGGAGATTTCTCGCTCCTCGAAATGACAAGATTGTGGTTTACTACAATTTTGAAAAAAAACCGAAGCTTTGAAATTTCAAAACTTCGGTTTTTCTTTAGTTATTCTATTTTTTAACTGACTCCATTTTTTTTATTTTGGTTTTCAGTATTTTTAATTCTTGTTCTTGTTTTTCACTTTTCTTATTTTGCTTTTCCAATTTCTTGTTTTGCTCTATTGTATATAAAGTTAATTCTTCAATTTTCTGCAAAAGTTTCATTTGAAATTCTTT
Source organism: Flavobacterium sharifuzzamanii (assembly GCF_003254585.1). Lineage (GTDB taxonomy): Bacteria > Bacteroidota > Bacteroidia > Flavobacteriales > Flavobacteriaceae > Flavobacterium > Flavobacterium sharifuzzamanii. The sequence goes on from NZ_QJGZ01000039.1 coordinate 184,895, forward strand.
CATTTCAAGTCCGTTTGCAATCATTTCTTTTGCTGGAGCAATTTCTGGAAGGTGCTTATTTTGAGTCACAAATTCTTCCAATTTATTCAAATCCATTAATTTATAATCGTCCTCAAAAACAAAATCACAACCTCCTAGTAAATCAACTTTTATCTCTTTTGCTCTAATTGTTCCACAAACATCAAGTTTATAAGCTGGATTGACTGTGCCAACTCCAACATTTCCATCTAAAGTAATAACCATTCTATCATAGTTAGTATAGTCTGAACCATTCCAAAATGTGGTATGAAAACGAAGATCTCCATATATAGAGCTTCCAGCTGGATTAGGATTTACAGAATAAATTCCTGGTCCACCTCTTCCAAAACTCAATCCTCCACGATATGTCACTTGTCCTCCCATTGGAGTAAGTGTTCCTGAAATTTTTTCACTAATAACCAGTGTAGGCTCTTTGCCATTTGGCAGAATATTATTTTCAGTTCTTCCTGAATAAGATGCAAAATCATTATAAACTGCTGAATTCCCAGTAATTTCCAATTTAGCACTTGGTACAATGTTTCCAATACCAACTTTACCATTCTCTGGCTGTATAACAGTTCCACTTCGAAAATATGAGGATCCACCATCAATAATAATACCCGTATTAAATGATAATTTAAGCTGTTGAAAATTTGGTGCAATCCAAGCTCCACCTGTTCTATATATTCCATACCCTAACGGATCACTCTTATACCAAGTTATCCCATCTGGCACATTACGTCCATCATCAACATTATTAAAATTAATTGAATTGTGCAATTCATAGGTTTGAGCATTCATAGCTTGAAATAAAATCAAAACCCAGAAAGCAAGTAAATTTCTAATTTTCATTTTTTTATTGTTTTTTTGAGTTAAATATTAAAGTCAGCAAAAATAGCATTTCACTTTACATATTGCGTCAAATAATCTAAAACAAATCTTACTAAAAAAGAAAGTCTTAAATTTTCTAATGAGAAAGCTTGAATAAAAGGAACATCATTCAAAACTCAGAAATGCGAGATTTCTATTTTTTTGAGATTAATAAATCTGTATATTACAAAATTGCCAAACTTTATAGAGTTACTTGCGGAGATTTCTCGTTCCTCGAAATGACAAGATTGTGGTTATTCCAACTTTTAAAAGAAAAAAACCGAAGTCTTATATTGACTTCGGTTTTTTCAGATTCTATTTATTCTTTTCCTACCAATTCTATATTAAAATGCCAATCATGGTCAAACCAAACATTTGCATCTTCGAGGCTATTATTTTTGCTAATTCTAGACTCTCCAGAATAACCACTGGTAAAACAGAATCCATCTCCAGCTTTAGTGTTAGCTGAACTAGCTGCATAAATACCTAATTTTTCTCCGTCAACTAAATACCAATAAAAACTATATTTCTTATTAGCTTCTAAATAAAGATTTAGCGCTTGCAGATCAAACGGAATAAATCCTCCATTAAAAGACTCAGAAACCTCTGTAGTTGTAGTGGCTAAAATATTACGATTTGCATCCTTGACAATTAATTTCAAAGTTACTGGTTTATTATATTTTTGTCTACCTTCATAATATACAAACCCTTCCTGAAGGTGAATTCTAAAAGTAGAAGGAACTAAATTTTTATCAACTATTACAGTTTGCCCAGTTCCAATATTTCTATCGAAAGGTAAAATATCTGGAGCATTTGTTCTGTTATCTCCACCAAACCATTTCGATGCATTTGATTCAGAACATGATCTAGATATATAATTATTCATATACTCTAATTTTACTTGATAAACCTTTTCTGCCCCAGATTCTGATTTAACAGTAAAATTTACTGGCTCAGAATAGTCTTTTATCGTTTTAGGATCTGGCGTTATAGTTGCATGTTTTGAAAACTTTAATTCTACATCCAAATTTTTAAGATCGTTAATTTCAGGAATTCTTTTGGTTACTAATCCTCTTTCATTATTAATATCAGCGCTCAACACTAAATTTGGAGTTTTCACATTCAATTCTAAGATAAAATTATCAGTGCTTGGCTCTCTTCTTATATCGGCCAAATAAGTTTTCACATCTCCATTTTCTGCCGTAACTACAAAAGTCAGAGGACCGCTAATAGACTTAATTGTTGCTGGATCTGGGTTTATATTTGCACCTTTAGGAATTGAAATTGCTAAACTTATATTTTCTAGTTCGAATGTGCTTTCTACGATACCGTTTATTGAGTTGCCTTCAATTGGAAACTCTTTTGTAATATTTTCTTTTGTTATGCTAAAAGATTGAATTGTATTATCGGCACTTAAACTTGCTTCTGATACGCAAGATGCCATTAAAAGGGAGGCAAAAAAGAAAATTGCAAATAGATTAATTTTAGTTTTCATTAGATTTAAGGTTAGTTTATTTTTTCTACAAATATTATTATTTATAAAATAATTTAATTACGGGAAACCGTATTCTCTAAAAATCATTTTTAAATCATGATAGATAATTATGAAAACGCAAAGAATTTGTGATATGAAAAGAAAAACCAAAAGCTTTGAATTGAAATTTTCTGATTTTTTCATATTCAACGTTTGAATCCTGCTTTGCGCAGATCCTTCGACTTCGCTCAGGAAGACAAAACAGGATGAAAAACTTCGTGCCCTAGCGCCTTCATGGCAAAAACAATAAATAAGAAAACTTTAATAAATCTGCTATACGCCACTAATTCAAAAATTAGTAATTTTGAAATTCGAAGTTCAAAAACGAAATAATTATGAAATATCATCAAATAAACAGCGCTCTTTTTGTAAAAAACCGCAGAAAGTTCATGGCTGAAATGAAACCTAATTCGGTTGCAGTTTTCAACTCAAATGACATTTATCCAGTTAGTGCCGACAGTACTTTGCCGTTTGCGCAGCATAGAGATATTTTTTACCTGAGCGGTGTAGATCAGGAAGAAAGTGTTTTGCTTTTGTTTCCAGATGCACCTTACGAGCACCAAAGAGAAATGCTTTTCTTGAGAGAAACCAACGATCACATTGCAGTTTGGGAAGGTGAAAAATTGACTAAAGAACGTGCTTTTCAAGTTTCTGGAATTAGAACGGTTTATTGGTTACAGGATTTTCATAAAGTTTTGAACGAAATGATGACGTATGCCGATACGATGTACATCAACACAAACGAACATTACCGCGCGACTGTTGAAACAGAAACTCGTGAAGCTCGTTTTGTAAAATGGTGGAAAGAGCGTTATCCAGCGCACAATGTTGCAAAAAGCAACCCAATTTTACAAAGATTACGTTCAGTAAAAGAAAGCGAAGAAATCGATTTGATTCAGCACGCTTGTGATATTACAGAAAAAGGTTTCCGTAGATTATTAGGATTCGTAAAACCAAATGTTACCGAATATGAAATCGAAGCAGAATTGGCTCACGAATTCATCAGAAACCGTTCTAAAGGTTTTGCTTATACGCCAATTATTGCTTCTGGAAACAATGCAAATGTTTTACACTATATCGAAAACAATCAGCAATGTAAAGAAGGTGATTTAATTTTACTTGATGTTGCTGCAGAATATGCTAATTACTCGAGTGATATGACTCGAACAATTCCAGTTTCTGGACGTTTTTCTGATCGTCAAAAAGCAGTTTATAATGCTGTTTTGAGAGTAAAAAACGAAGCGACAAAAATGCTTACGCCTGGAACGCTTTGGAAACAATATCATGTTGAAGTGGGTAAAATTATGACTTCTGAATTACTTGGTCTAGGTTTAATAGACAAAGCCGATGTTCAAAACGAAAATCCAGAATGGCCAGCTTACAAAAAATATTTCATGCATGGAACTTCTCACCATTTAGGACTTGACACACACGATTACGGATTGCTTCACGAACCAATGAAAGCGAATATGGTTTTCACGGTTGAACCAGGAATTTACATTCCAGCAGAAAAATTCGGAATCCGTTTAGAAGACAATGTTGTGGTTCAGGAAAAAGGAGAGCCTTTCAACTTAATGAGAAACATTCCTGTTGAAGCAGACGAGATCGAAACGTTGATGAATGAATAATATTCTGATGAAAAAGATTTTTCTTCTTGGCTTTTTATTAATTGCGTCAAATATTTTTGCTCAGACAGAGGGTTTTGCGTTGAATAATGATGGAAGTACAACCTATTACAAAACATTCGGAAAAGGCGAACCGCTTTTAATTATAAATGGGGGCCCAGGAATGAACAGTAATGGTTTTGAAGATATGGCGAAAGTTTTAGGCGAAAGTCAGCAAACGATTATTTACGACCAAAGAGGAACTGGAAAATCGAAACTTTCAAAATTAGACGCTAAGACCATTTCTATGAAAATAATGGCCGATGATATTGAATCCTTAAGAAAACATCTTAAAATTAAAAAATGGAATATTCTTGGGCATTCTTTTGGCGGAATGCTAGGTTCATATTATGCAACAATCTATCCGAATAGCATCAATAAATTGGTTTTATCTTCTTCCGGAGGTGTCGATTTGTCTTTATTAAAAGGTCCGAACTTGATTGAATCTAATCTTTCTCAAATTGAAAAAGATTCGATGAATTATTGGAACGATAAAATAGAAAAAGGTGACACTTCGCATAAAGCCCGTTTAGGACGCGGACGTGCGATGGCTCCAGCTTATGTTTACGATCAGAAATTTGTTCCAATTATTGCCGAAAGATTAACTCAGGGAAATTCGACAATTAATGGCTTGTTATGGTCTGATATGCAAAAAATGAATTTTGACTGTAAAACTAAACTGAAAGATTTCAAAAATTCCGTTTTAATCATTCAAGGAAAAGAAGATATTATTAGCAATGAAATTGGAGAATTAACACACCAGACTTTTCCAAATTCGAAACTGATTTTATTAGAACATTCTAAACATTATGGATGGCTTGATGCCAGAGAAAAGTATTTCTTGGATATTAATTCATTTTTAAAGTCATAAAAATTTAAAAAAAGCTGTCTCAAAAGGACAGCTTTTTTGTTAGACGAAATATTTACATAATTTATTCCATTTGTAAAAACCCCAGCGGGGTGAAATATTTATAGAATTGCAATAAGATAAATGAAAAAGAGCTCCAGAGGAGCGACATATATTATAGCTGTAGAAAAAATATGTCGCTCCTCTGGAGCTTTATGTTGTAACCTTTTGTGCTTTGCTATAAATATTTTGCTTCTCCGAAGCTTGCAAAAAATAAAGGAGCTATCTTTTTGAGACAGCTCCTTTTTAAATTTTATAATCGTTTATTTATCCGATTTTTGAAATCTGAACATCCAATTGGAATTTACCGTCAGCTTCGTTTCCATTGATTAATTCAAAAAGTTCTAAAGCTCTTCTTGCGTTTTTCTCTTCTTCTCTTTGTTCAGCTACATACCACATCATAAAGTCTTCAGTAGCATAATCATTTTCAGCTCTACATTTTGCAATTACTTTATTTATTGCTTGAGTAACTGCAATCTCATTTTGCAAAGCAATTTCAAATACTTCTCTAAAAGAAGCAAATTCTTGCTGTACTTCTGGAACAGATGGCGTTATTGCAATCCCTCCCATGTCTGTAATATATTTGAAAACTTTTAGGAAATGCTCTCTTTCTTCTTCAGCTTGCTTGTACAAATAAGATGCTGTATTTGCATAACCGTTTCTATCCAACCATGCCGCCATAGCTAAATATTTATTAGAAGCATCGCTTTCTATTTTTGCCTGTAAGTTCAATATATTTTCGATTCCTTCAACTAATGAAGTACTTGTTCTTAGTAAATCTTTCATAACCTTTAATTTTTATACGTGTAAAATTACAAAAATTAAAGCAGGCATCTGTAACTGCCTGAGAATTTGGATTTAATCTAAGTAAGAATCTAAATAAGCTCAACGTTTACCATATTGCAAAGCATCGAATGTAAAGTAAGAGTAAATTTAGTTCCGTTTAATAAATCCCTTAACTGCACTATTTCGCAGATAGTAAGATTTCTAGAAAAGTTTCTTTTGGTGGTTTCAATCAACTGTGCATCTGACTGATCAGATAAGTCGTAAAGCATGTTAAGAATGTCAACGCTATTAACCTTTCTTTGAAAAATCAAAAAATCCTGAATTTTATAACTTGACACTGTATCAACAAAATTGATAATTATACTATTGGTCAAATCACATTGATAACTGTATCCTTTTTCGGTTTCAAATAATACTTTGGTGGTCAAATCACTAACTAATGCCATTCTGATAAAATATAATAACGGTGCAAAAATATAGAATTTAAAGCAATTAAACACGTAATTAAGACTAATTTAAAATAACAAAATCGTATAATGTTCTTAAAAACAGCTTAAGTACGCTAAAGACTGTAACATTTTTCAGCATTATTAGTCTAATTTTAAAAACAAAAAATTTAGAAATTATGCAAGCGCACGAAATAGATTATCAGATTTTTGGAGAGGAAATGCAATATGTCGAGATTGAGCTAGATCCACAAGAAATTGTAATTGCCGAAGCTGGCAGTTTTATGATGATGGAAAACAATATCCAAATGGAAACCATTTTTGGAGACGGTTCTCAACAACAAGGCTCAGGTTTGTTTGGCAAACTTTTAAATGCTGGTAAAAGAGTTCTTACTGGCGAAAGTTTGTTTATGACCGCTTTTTTAAACCAAGGAAATACTAAAAGCAAAGTTTCATTTGCATCGCCTTATCCCGGAAAAATTCTTCCAATTGATTTAACAGAATTTCAAGGCAAGTTTATCTGTCAAAAAAGTTCATTTTTATGTGCTGCCAAAGGCGTTTCTGTCGGAATAGAATTCTCGCAGAAATTAGGACGAGGTTTATTTGGCGGTGAAGGTTTTATCATGCAGAAAATTGAAGGAGACGGAATGGCATTTGTACATTCTGGCGGAACAATGGCCAAAAAAGTATTAGACCATGGCGAAGTCCTAAAAGTAGATACAGGATGTATTATTGGTTTTACCAAAGATGTAGATTATGATATTGAATTTATAGGCGGAATCAAGAATTCTATTTTCGGTGGCGAAGGGTTATTTTATGCTACATTAAAAGGTCCAGGAACGGTTTACATACAATCGCTTCCTTTCTCTAGATTAGCCGATCGTATTATTGCATCGGCACCAAGATCTGGCGGAAACAGCCGTGAAGAAGGGAGTCTTCTTGGCGGGTTAGGAAATCTCTTGGATGGTGATAATAGGTTTTAATAAAAAATGGCTTTCGTTTCTGAAAGCCATTTTTTATTATTTCAAAACCAAAATGTTATAAATAAATTTATAGCTATTTTAAAGATTTCCCAATTAAATCAAGACATCACGATATTTTAGTTCAGCTTTCTTAACTTTGTACTTCAGAACAAAAAATCTTTCATTTTGAAAACTCTTTTATATAAAAACACTAAAATATCATACTCTGATTCTGGAACTGGAAACACAATAGTTTTACTTCACGGCTTTCTAGAAAACAAAAAAATGTGGAAAGATTATGTTGATTTTTTCTCAGAAAAATATCGTGTTGTTACAATCGATCTTTTAGGTCATGGCGAATCTGAACCATTAGGCTATGTTCACGAAATGGAAGATAATGCCAATGCAGTAAATGAAGTTTTGGAATATTTAAAAATTGAAAAAGCTACAATTGTTGGACATTCGATGGGTGGTTATGTTGGTTTGGCTTTCGCCGAATTGTATCCGAAGAAAATCCAGAAATTAGTTTTATTAAATTCAACTTCAAAAGAAGACAGTGCGGAGAAAAAACTAAACAGGACTCGCGCAATTAAAGCCGTAAAACAAAACTACGTTAGCTTTGTAAGTTTAGCAATTGCTAATTTATTCAGCGAAAATAACCGAACACGATTAGCTGAAGAAATAGAAAAAGTAAAAACAGAAGCTTTAAAAACACCTTTACAAGGAATTATTGCTTCTCAGGAGGGCATGAAAATCAGGAAAGATCGAGAATGGCTTTTAAAAGAGAACCGTTTTCCGGTTTTATTGATTCTAGGAAAAAAAGATCCTGTTTTAAACTACGAAGAAAGCCTTTCGCAAATCGAAGATACAACTGTAGAATTAATTTCTTTTGAGGACGGACACATGAGCCAAATTGAAAACAAAGAAGAATTAAAAATAGCTTTGTTGCATTTCTTTGAATAAAAATCTAAGTATTAAAATCGAAAAAGGCCATTTCTAACCTAGGGTTGAAACAGCCTTTTTCTCATTCTTGGGGGCAAAATATTGTTATAACTTTTAAGTAATATCTTTTTTGTATTTAGAAATCGTTCTTATTAAATCAAGATTCGTTTTAGGGATAGTTATTTTTTAAACTAGTTATTAAAAACAGAGTCCATTCTTCTTAGCAATAGTCCCATTTTACTCAAATCTTTAGAAAGCAGTGCAATGCACTTATCATCTTGACTTTTGTTTGCCACGACAATTCCATCTTTATTTTTGATCATAACTTGTTTAAGATCTCCATTGTTAACATCCTCAGACATTTCAAGACACATCTTTAAAATCATCCCAATCATTGCCGCAACATTTCCGTCGTATTCTAAATTAACAGACTCGTTCAAAATCCCATCAATATTAAAACTTAGCCCAGATTCTGCGCCAGTCTCTTCTACTAGTATTTGTAAATCGGTCATGTGTATTGTCATGTTTTTGGAGCGCCAAAGATATTTTAATATTGGTAATTGTGCAATAAACACTTGTTAAAAAAAGATCTGAATATAACGTTCTGAGTCACTTTTATTTATCAGCTAATTATTCCCGTTTTTTTGCAAAAGAAATGCAATAAAAATTAACATAAAAAGCAAATAACACTAAAAACATAACACTTTACTTGATAAAATTCATTTCTAAAATTAACATTTGCAGATTGTTGCATTTCGCTAAAGTTTTTCTATAGCTTTGCAAAAAAAATGTAAAAATGAAAACTATTGACGAATTACGCTTTGACTTAAATGTAAAATTGGAAAGGTTTAGAAGATTTCGCATTGAAAACGGACACATTAATATTACAGTTTCTGAAGAAAAATCTAAAAAAGGTTTTTTCAAGAAAATATTCAGTTAATAGCACCTAAAATTTTTCCGAATTTAACAAATAGCCTTCTTTAACGAGCTCACATTCATTCTTGATTATCTGCAACTTACCATCTTTCAACATATTTAAATCTGTGGCAATTTCTATCACTTTTTCATAATTATGATCAGTAATAATTATTCCTTTTACTTGAGAATTTTCTTTAATTAACAGTGATATAATTTCAATCATTTTTGGTGACAAACCGCTAAATGGCTCATCCAATACTAAAAATTTTGAATCATTAAAAAGAACCAACATAATCTGCAGATATCTTAATTCTCCAAAAGACAAATTCTTAATTTTTTGATTTAAAAGAGGTTTTAAAAAATCGTCTTCACAAATAACATGTGCTTTTTGTTTATCGAGCGACAACAAAACAGCTTGGAAAACTGAAAAATGACTTGGAATAAACTGGTTTTGACACAGATAACCAATTTCATTTAACAATGAAAATGAATTATTCTTCGAAATCCCATCGATAAAAATACTTCTATCTGAAGCTGTTGTTATTCCGACTATGATTTTGAATAAAGTAGATTTTCCAGAACCATTTTTTCCAAATAAACCAATTATTTGTCCCGTTTCTAATTTTAAATAAATATTCGAAAGCAATAATTTATTATTAAAACTCTTTTGGACGCCACTTATTTCGAGAATATGTTTTTTCAAGATACTTTTTGAATTGAGATTAGCACAACCTTAAACAAAAGCACGAATACAAAATTCAAGAAGAAGCTATAAAACAAAAGTCTTCTTTTCGAAAGACCGTTATTTCTATAAAATAAATATTCGTTTTGGCGATATGTCTCCTTAAACCCAATACTTGAGACAAAACCTACTGTGACTATCATTAGCAAAAAATAACCAACTCCTCCGAAAAAAAATGCAAAAGTAGAGACCGCTAAATTCACAATCAAAGTCGTCTTATAAAACTCAAATATGTTTCGAAATTTCCTGATAATACTTCTAGATTTTTTCCTCAAAAGGAATATTAACATCAAAAATTTCTCCCAGTAAATTGGCAATTTCTTCTAAATAAGCATTCAATATCTGAGGCGTTACTATAACATCTAATTCTTTTTCTTCTTTGAAGCCAAAAGGTAGAAATCCAGACTTTAAATTTTTGAATGAAATAATTCCAACTTCTATCGGAAGTCCTCCTGCTTCTTTCTCAAACATGAAAGCATAAGCCAAAACCTGAATGATTTTATCATTTTTACGCTCCTCCGTTAATCCGTTCCAAGTTTTCAAGACAACATTAGATTTCTCAACTTTTCCTGTCTTATAATCAATAATTCGAATTTTCCCATCTCGGCGTTCTATACGATCGACATTTCCTTTAATTAAAACAGGAAAGGGCAGTTTAGGATGAACAAACTCACGCTCAAAAGTTTGCTCTAAAGCAATAATCTGAATCGCTTCATTATTCTTTACTGATTCCAATTCCATTTTCAGGAAATTAGAAACATTTCGTTTTGCCACTTCAAAGGCCAGAAGATTTCTTCCTTTTTTAATTTCTCCTTCCTTATAAACAAGCTTAAATTGCTTTAAAACTTCATCATCCAACAATTTGAAACAATTTAGAAGATCTGTCTCAGAAATAAATTTCCCTATAAAAGGTTCGTAGAGCGCTTTTAAGGTTTCATGAATAATTGTTCCCAATGTATTCAAAGCAATATTTTCTTCAACCTCTTCTACTTCACGAATTCGCAATATCTTTTGAAAATAAAACTCAATCGGATTTCGTATATAGCTAGTCAAAGCCGAAGGTGAAAAGCCGTTAACAGCAATTTCCTTCAATCTTTCCATTACTAATTCAGATTTAGAAACAGAAATGGGTTCATAAGCCGTATTTGGCAATTCCGGATTATAAATATCAAAACTTATGTTATGATTTGATTTTTTCTCAACTTCCAATTGTGTAATAAAACGACTCCTTTCACCAGCGTCCAATCCGTCATTTTCTGTATTATAAATCAAATAAATATTTTTAGCTCTCTGAAGCAAATGATAAAAGTGATAGGTATAAATCGCATCCTTTTCTTTAAATGTTGGAAGCCCCAACTCTCTTTTGACATCATATGGAATAAACGAATTCTGAGATTTTCCAGCAGGAAATTTCCCTTCATTCATAGATGTTATAATCACCGTTTCAAAATCTAAAACACGACTTTCTAAAACCCCCATAATCTGAAGACCACGCAATGGCTCTCCTTCAAAAGATACTTCAGCCAAATCTATAATTTGTTTATAAATCGAATAAAGCGTATCGATATTATCAATATGATGGTGTTTCGAATAATAATTAATAAGCTTATTAATTACTTTAAAGACTCCGTACACAAATGCTTTTGCAATCTTTTCTTCTTCATTATCATTACTAAAATGATCTTTAATCGTAATTAATAATGTAGAAATATTCTTTAGAACAGCAATTGAACCATTTTCCCATCTTTCAAACAGCAAATTAAAAAAACTCGAAGACTCAGGATGGAGTTCCAAAATTTTATGATGAGTAATAAAAGTGTAGTTATTTTCTTTGATAATCCTTACCAACCTTTGTGCATTTGCATATGGCTCCACCAATGGATGTGTTAAAATATCAAGCACATCTTTATAATAAAAAACATAACTGCCCCCTTTACGAGAAAGTGCATTGGTATGCATCTTAAACAATTTAGCAACAAAAATCTGCGACGGATTGTTCTTTCCCGAATATCCCATTGTAATATTCAAAGCACCAACTGACGCAGGAAGAGAATACAAAACAGGAACTAATAAATTTTCTTCACCAAGCACAACTGCAACTTTATCTAAAGAAGCATCAGGATTTTGATCAATTAAACTTTCAATAATACTTCCAGCTAATTTGGCTTGCCCGATTGTTTTAGGAGTTCCAATCACCTGAATGTTTTTAAACTGCGAAAAATCATCCACAATCCATTCAAAAACATTTCCTTTATAGTGTTTCCAACTTTCTTTAAATCGTCTTAAAAACAGTCCAGCATCATGATATGGATCATTTAGAAAGGCTTGGTCTGCATCCCAATAAATCTTTGCCTGATCTAGCGCCAATAAATGCTGCACAATTTTTTCTTCGGCGGCATTCAAAGCATTGAATCCTGCAAAAATAAAAGTGCGATTTCCAATCGTATTTGAAAAATGATTCAAGTTATTTACTGCTTCTCTATAAATCAGCCCTTGATATCCAATCGATTTGAACAGCAAATGATTATATAATGACTCATAATACACAGGAAGTAATTTCCAGAAATCGATGTAATTTTCAAGAAGTTTCGTTTTTTGATCCACTTCGAGTCCCCATCTTTTTATATCTTCAATATCTTTTAAATAAGACAGAATATGTGAAGGGTCTAAAAGGTATCTGTCTATTTCATTAAAATCTTGAAGAAGAGTTTTTGCCCAATTTGCAAATAATTCAAATGACTGTTGATTATTTTTTTCTGTAATAGATAAGTATACCTCGTAGAATTCAAACAATAGTTCGATCGAATCTATAGCACGAATTGACGCAACATCTTGAACAAAATCTTCTATACTGGTAATCTGTGGTGCAATTATAGTTTTTGAAGTTGCATTTTTGAGTGCTTCAATCAAGAAAACCTTTGCTCTTTTATTAGGAAGAATTATGGTTATTTCAGAAAGTTTTCCAACATAATCCTGAATTACAACAGAGGCAATTTTTTGAAGAAAAGAATCATTTATCATAGTATAAAAATAAAAAAAGCCATTCAATTAAGAATGGCTTTTCATATTTATTTAGAAAACTAATTATAGTTTACCTTGGTATTTAGAACCAATGTGTCTAATTTCAGTTCTTCTGTTTTGTGCTTTACCTGCAGCAGTTTTGTTACTTGCAACTGGTTGGCTAGATCCAAATCCTTTAGACTCTAAGTTCTCTGGGTTAACACCTCTTTGAACTAATGCATCTAACACAGCTTTAGCTCTGTCTTCAGAAAGTTTTTGGTTGATTTTAGCAGAACCTGTACTATCTGTGTGTCCTTCGATAGAGAATTTCGCGTTTGGATAGTTTTTAAGGATTTCTTTAATAGCATCTAATCTAGCTGGAGTTTCTTTGTCACCAGTTTTGAAAGTAGCTTTTCCTGAGTTGAAGTATACCGCTCTAGCTTGAACTTTAAGATCTTCTAACGCCTCAGAAGTTACTTCTGGACATCCTCTGTTACTAGCAGGACCTGCAACTGTAGGACAGTCGTCATCTTTGTCAGCAACACCATCTTTATCAGCATCTAAGAATGGGCAACCACCATTTTCTTTAGGACCAGCAACTGTAGGACATTTATCGTCTTTATCAGCGATTCCGTCACCGTCAGTATCAGGACAACCTTTTAAAGCAGCTAAACCAGCAACATCTGGACAAGCGTCATCTTTATCAGCGATTCCGTCACCGTCAGTATCAGGACATCCGTTTAATGCAGCCAAACCAAATACATCTGGACAAGCGTCAGAAGCATCAACGATTCCGTCTCCGTCAGTATCAGGACATCCGTTGAATTGCTTTAAACCAGCAACATCTGGACAAGCATCGTCTTTGTCATAGATTCCGTCTCCGTCAGTATCTTTACCTCCGAATTTGAAAACTAAACCTGCCATGTGTTGGAAATGAGATGGTGCATCAGGAGTACCATTAGCATCTTCTCTATCACCACTAACAGACCATTTGTATCTTGTAGATAACTCTAATCCAATAGCATCAGTAAACCAGAAAGTAACACCAGCTCCTGGGTTAACTGTTCCGTAGCTGCTGTCTCCGAAGAAAGTATAACCACCACCTACAGATAACGAAGGATCAACCACTTTAGATTTGATTAATTCTTGGAAACTGTATTTGATAGTAGCATCAATTCCATAATACATTAAATCTCCAGGATTAGTAACATAGTTACCTCTTCCATCAACACCTGCGTGTGTCCAATCAAAAACAACATATTTATCAATTTTGTTTACAGACCCTTGTAAACCAACTGAGAAACCATGCCCTACATATCTATTTACACCAATGTAAGATAGAGAAGGAAGAATATTCCAGTTGTCTTTTACAGCGAATGGCTGAGAAAAGTGTTGGTCAAAGAAACCATGACCAGCACCTGAACTTGTTCTAGTATCCACAGCATTAACCCCGAAAGAGATCGCCCATGGATTGTTACTGTCTTGCGCGTGAGAACTTAAACCCATCGCCATCAATACAGCAACTAAAAGTTTGTTAAGATGTTTCATACTTAATTTTTTTAATTACAATTTAGTTAATTACAAGCAAAAGTAACACCAAATTTTTTAAATACAAAATGAAATGTTAAAAAAAACCTACAAAAATTTAACGGAAGTGGTAATTATATAACTTTTAACATTTTACCGACAACTGTAAAGGCATTTATAGCCTTATCCAAGTGTTCTTTTTCATGTGCTGCAGATAGCTGTACACGTATTCTAGCCTTCTCTTTAGGAACTACCGGAAAGAAAAAACCAATAACATATATTCCTTGTTTCAAAAGTTCGTTTGCCATTGTCTGAGATAATTTTGCATCGTATAGCATAACTGGAACAATTGCAGAATCTCCGTCAATAATATCAAAACCTGCTTTTTTCATACCTTCTTTAAAATAGTTGGTATTCCATTCTAGTTTGTCACGAAGCGCTGTATCTTTTTCTAACAATTCAAATACTTTTATTGAAGCACCGACAATTGCAGGAGCTAATGAATTTGAAAATAAATAAGGTCTAGATCGTTGACGCAACAATTCTATAATTTCTTTTTTAGCGGTGGTATATCCTCCCATTGCTCCTCCCAAAGCTTTTCCAAGAGTTCCGGTAATAATATCCACTCTCCCCATTACTCCTTTTGCCTCAAGAGTTCCTTTTCCTGTAGCTCCAATAAAACCAGCAGCATGACATTCGTCAACCATTACCATTGCATCGTATTTATCTGCCAAGTCACAAATTTTATCTAATGGCGCCACTAAACCATCCATAGAGAAAACCCCATCAGTAACAATCAATTTAAAACGAGTCCCAGCTTCATTAGCTTTAATCAACTGCTGCTCTAAATCTTCCATATTATTATTTTCATAACGATAACGAGCTGCTTTACACAAACGAACTCCATCAATAATAGAAGCATGATTTAAACTGTCTGAAATAATTGCATCATTCTCTCCTAATAAAGGCTCAAATACTCCACCGTTTGCATCAAAAGCAGCTGCATACAATATAGTGTCTTCTGTACCGTAAAAATCTGCAATCTTTTTTTCTAATGTTTTATGAATATCCTGTGTTCCGCAAATGAAACGCACTGACGACATTCCAAATCCATGCGTATCCATTGCGTCTTTTGCTGCTTGCACTACTTCTGGATGCGAAGAAAGCCCTAAATAATTATTCGCACAAAAGTTCAATACTGTTTCTCCAGTTGAAATTGTGATTTCAGCACCTTGTGGAGAAGTAATAATTCTCTCTTTTTTGAAAATTCCATTTTCTTCAATCGTCTGCAATTCTTTTTGCAGATGTTCTTTTATTTTACCGTACATTTTTTATTTATTTAAAACGTTAAAAATTAACAACTTAACCAAAATTAAGCTTCGTTTTTTCTTTAACATCTGATTAATTTTTTCACAAATTTACTACTTCAATTTCCTCTCCTATATATACAAGAGCTTTTTTTAACACTGTGTACCCTAAATCTTCAATTGCGTCCTGATATTCCTGAATTTGCTGCAGATATTTGGCATTAGACACTCCAGTTTTATAATCCAACAAATAAGCCTCTTTGTTTTCCAGAAATACAATTCGATCAGGCTTTAAAATTCTTCCTTCTTTCTGAACGATAGTCTGCTCATTGAGAACCGTGTGATTTCCATCAAAACATATATTAAGCTCTGGATGATTTACAATTTCCTTCAAAGTCTGCAGTACTTGATCCTTTTGATCATAAGTTATCAAACCATTTTCAAGTGATTTTGTAACAGCCAAATCAATATCCGACTTATCTTTAACAAAAGCCAAAATCTCATGAACAATGTTTCCATAAGAAATCGCTTCCTGCTGATGCGTTCCCCACATTAAAGCTTCGCGTTGGGCAATTTTAATATTTTTAGGATTTAAAACTTCTTTCACAATCTGAATAGACTTAACCATGTCAATTGTTTTTGAAGATTTTGACAACCTAGCCTTATTTCCAAATTCGTAATTGAATTTTTCTTCGTCATAAACTCCTTCATGAATCAAAAACTTAATAAAAAAGGAAGCCATATTATTCGGATATTCACCATCACTTTTAGCTTTTAGCGATTGAGAAATCACATACAATTGCTCTTCAGCACGAGTCAGAGCAACATAGAGCACATTTATATTATCTAAAAGCTCTTCTTGTTTTTTTAAATTAAAAACTGCCGATGCGCTTTCTCCAAAACTTTCAACCGCACTACTATTATCCACTAAAGCTTTTGGAACTCCCAAATCTATTTCTTCCGTGTCCAGCCATAACTTATCTTTTGGTTTTCGATTATAATCTTCATCTGCAAAAGGCATAATTACAACTGGAAATTCCAAACCTTTTGACTTATGAATGGTCATGATTCGAACAGCGTTATTTCCTTCAGGAGAAGGAATGCTAAATTTTTCCGCATTTTTATCCCAAAAAACTAAAAAATCTGAAACTCCCGCCTGGTTTCTAATATCTCTTTCCAAAACAATATCTAGAAAAAACTGTACATAAGCATTTCCTTCTGATGGAAGAATAAATTTAGAAATGATAATTTCAACCGCTTCGTACAAAGATTTTTTTCGAACATCTTCAAAAGAAAAAGAAACATCAAATGTTAAAAGCCATTCTTCAAATTCTTTTTCAAATCGATGATTCATTCCCATCGCAATAAAATCATGAACTGGCATTAACAAATCTTTCGTTGAAGCTAAGAAATGCAAAAAGTTAGCCTTTGATTCTAGATCTGAGCTATTATTTAAATATCTAAGGAGATGAATGATCAGACGAACTTCTGACGCATTCTGAATCATCAATGTTTCTGAAGACAGCAACGGAATTCCTTGTTCCGTCAAATAATTAGCAATTGCAATTCCCTGATCTCTTTTTCTAGTCAGGATTACAATATCTTTATATTCGAAACCTTGCTTAACCACTTCCTGAATCGTATTTAAAGTTGCCAAAACATACAAATCTGATTTCTCCACCACATCGTCTTCATCTGCAAAGTCATTTTTATCAATAATTGGAAGAAATGAAATGTTTACATAACCGCCTTTTTTTGAATTCGTGTTTTGAAAACTATGATTTTCGTACAGATTCTTATAATCTTCATTTAAAAATTCACTAGAAATCAATTTAAAAAAAGCGTTGTTAAACTCAATCACTTCGCTATAGCTTCTATAGTTTGTATCGAGATGCTTTACTACTTTTTCATGATGAAAAAAAGCTACCTCTTCTTTACTCAGTTCTATAAATTGCTCTGCTTTTCCTCCGCGCCAGCGATAAATAGATTGTTTCGGATCTCCAACAATCATAAGAGTTCCTTTATTACCAAAATCATCCAAACCAGAAAGCGAATTATCAATCAGCGGAATCAAGTTCTGCCATTGCATTTCTGATGTATCTTGAAATTCGTCAATAAAGAAATTTCGATAACGCTCTCCCAAACGTTCATAAATAAAAGGAGCTGGCTGATTCTGAATTTCACGATGTATTATTGCGTTGAATTCTGAAATAGATAAGACATTCTGCTCCGATTGAATTTTTGCAAGTTCATTACTAACAGTATTCAACAAGGAAAGTGGCGTAATATTTTTTAGAAAGGCTTTATAAAAATCTCTTTTTTCGAAATTCTGATAAATCTCTTTCAATATCTGAAGAAGTTCAGGTATGATATTTTCGATTAAAGCTCGGTCTTTTGCCGTTTTATTAATCGCAATATCATCAAACTCATGAAAGGTTTTATTTTTCGGATTAAATTTCCCGTCCCTAATACTTTGCAGATGATTTGGAAAAGTTCCTCTTGAAAATGATTTTGGATCGATTCCGTTTTTATCAATCAATTCAATTGCTTTTATTGCAAGACCTTCATTAGTTTCTTCCAGTTCTTTGCAAAGCGCCTGCATTTTCTTTTTAATTTCGACAAACTCTCCGATTGTTTTGTTTTGAAAATGCAGAATTTCATTTCGATTATTCTCATTCAAAACCAATCTTCCTGTATCGAGAATTTCGCGCGAGATATCCCAGCTTTTATCATCATCGGTTTTTTCCATTGTAAAATCGATGAGCAATTTGGTTAAAGTTTCATCTTCACCAGCTTGTGCGATAATGGCATCAACAGCTTCAACCAATAAGTTTTCGGTATCCAAAGTAACCTCAAAAGTCATTGGAAGATTTAAATCGTGTGCAAAAGCGCGGATAACTTTATGAGTAAATTTATCAATTGTAGAAATATCAAAAGCAGCGTAATTATGAATTAAGTGCTTAATAATTTGTTGTGATTTGGTTTTAATTTTAATGATCGAAAGCCCTGTATCACGAGACAAATCTTCCATCAAATCAGCCGCTTTTGGAGACGGATCGTCTTTTGCAAATTCAGATAGATTTCCAACAATACGGCTTTTCATTTCATGAACCGCTTTATTAGTAAAAGTTATGGCTAAAATATTTCTATATGCATCATTTTTTGGAGAAGAAAGAATAATTTTTAAATATTCTTTTACCAATGTATACGTCTTTCCTGATCCCGCAGAAGCATCATAAATGGAAAAAGACGGACTTTGCATAGTTTTGATTTTTTATATCGTAAAAATAGCACTTCTAGCGCATTATTAATTAAAAAATCAAATAAAAATGAGAAATCGATAAAATTAGTGTTTTGGAAAAGCTCTTCTGTTAAAAACCAAAAGTATTCCTACACCTGTAGAAATTGCTACATCGGCCACATTAAAAATAGCATTAAAGAAAGCAAAATGTTTCCCGCCAAATAACGGAAGC
The DNA here is from genome assembly GCF_003254585.1 of Flavobacterium sharifuzzamanii. Lineage (GTDB taxonomy): Bacteria > Bacteroidota > Bacteroidia > Flavobacteriales > Flavobacteriaceae > Flavobacterium > Flavobacterium sharifuzzamanii. The sequence continues at coordinate 203,991 of NZ_QJGZ01000039.1, forward strand.
CATCCCGGAAGATTTCCTTCCCAAATAGGAAAATAGAACATATCTACAACCAAACCATGAAACCACGTTCCATAAGGAGCTGGAGAAAAAATTGTTGCAAGGTTGTGAGTACTGTCGTCAAAAATAACTCCGTAGAAAACAGAATCGATAATATTTCCTGCCGCTCCTGCAAAGATTAATGCAATAGCAACTACTAAATATGTAGAATGACGTTTTTTAATCGAATCAGAAAGCCACCAGCCAATTCCAACAACAGCAAAGATTCTGAAAACCGTTAGAATAAGTTTTCCGTATTCTCCTGGTATTTTTGTTCCCCAAGCCATTCCTTCATTTTCAATAAAATGAATTCTAAACCAATCAGCAATTACAACTTCTTCACCAAGAACGAAATTTGTTTTGACATAAATTTTAGAAAGCTGATCAACAATTAAAACTAGAAATATAAGGAAATACGCTTTTCGTAATGACATTTTATGATTTTTTGATGGGCAAAAATAACAATTAAATCAAAAAAAACGCTCCTAAAGGAGCGTTAATTCTTTTCTAACAAACTAAACAAGTTTATCTGCTAATCTAAACCTGGTAAAGTTTACTTTTTTACAGCAGCGTTTGCTGGTGTTTTTGGACTGTCGGAGAAAAAATCTGAAATCGACTTAAAGATTCCTTTGCTCTCTTTTCCGGCAGCCAGTTTCTTAGCTTCGCCCTTTTTTACATCTGCTTTAAATTTAACACGCAGTTTTTCAAATTCTTTCATTCTGCGCTCTACATCAGAGTTTACTTCCTTGAATTTCAATACTTTAGCCATAATGTAAGTTTTTCGTCGTAAATAATTAAAATTATTACTGATTTGGTACTACAATGATACATAATTTAATTTATATTTGTTAATAAAAATTAACACTTGTTTAGGATAACTTGCATTAATTTTTGAAAACGAATACCAACACAAACTAAATTTAACATTCCTCCCAAAATCCTACAAAATCATGAATGAAATCACAACTACACTAAACGACTTTCTTGTCAGCACAAAATCTACTGCTGCATTAATTTTGAACGGAAAAGGAAAACTTATCACTTCCTTAAATCTTGACTATGGCGACAGTATTGCCGCAATGAGTGCAGCTATTTTATCTATGAGCGAAAAATTTTTAATTGATTTAGAAAAAGGCTCTCTAAAACAATTATACCTAAAAAGCGCTGAAGGCGTTATTGTTGGAAACAAAATAAGCGGTTCTAATTTTATTGTTGCTTTTTCTAAAGAAGGAAGCAATCTAGCATTATTAATGCGCTCCACAGAAGAAGTCTCTGTTGAATTAAGCAAAAATTCTCTATTGAAATAACATAAAATTCTATTAACAAATAACCCAAATGAACTATGAGCAATGATTTTTTAAACGTGTTTTTAAACGAAATGAAAACTAACGTAAACGGCTTTATCGCTGTAGCAGTAACAGAGATCGAATCTGGATTAAGCTTTGGAAATTTAACTATCGATCCAAGTTTTGATCCTGAATTAGCCGCAGCGTACAACTTAGAAGTTGTAAAAGCTAAATTGAGCGCTGTAAAAGCACTTAACTTAAACCAGGACATCGAAGATATTTTGATTACATTATCGAATCAAATTCACATTATCGACATTTCTCCTAACAAAAAATTCATGATCTATCTTGCAGCTGATGCTTCAAAAGCAAATTTAGGTATGACAAGAGCTATTTTAAGAAAACACAAAGCAGACGTTGAAAAAAATCTAGCGTAAGAATGCAACAACTTTACTTTTAAAAAACCGTCTTTATCAAGACGGTTTTTTTTAGCTTATTCCAAAAAATTCTTAGGTAATTTCACCTATTAAATTCTTACAAAATACAGCATTGCAAAAATTGTTTTATTTTGACTAATTATAAATAATTTCTTTCAATAGTAATTTGCATCAGCAAATCTGAACTTCATTAAACATTAAACAAAAAAAACGCTCCCTTTTTAGGAGCGTTTTCTTTCTATCTAAAGATATTTTATAATTATCTCTGCAAGTTTTTAGCTTCGATGCTCATTGTAGCATGAGGAACGATTTTAAGCCTTTCTTTGCTAATTAATTTACCTGTTACTTTGCAGATACCGTATGTTTTGTTTTCTACACGGAATAAAGCATTTTTTAAATCGCGAATGAATTTCTCTTGTCTGATAGCCAACTGAGAGTTTGCTTCTTTTGACATGGTCTCACTTCCTTCTTCAAAAGCTTTAAAAGTTGGAGAAGTATCGTCAGTTCCGTTATTCAAATCGTTCATATAGGCACTTTTGATCAAATCAAGATCTTCTTGTGCTTTTTTAATTTTTGCTTGGATTATCTCTTTGAACTCTGCTAAATCTGCATCTGAGTATCTAATAATTTCATCTATCATTTTCTACTATTTTGAAATTAATATAATGGTTCTAATGTCATCAAACTCAATTTCTGTGCCGTTTTCTAACGTGTCAGCAAAAACCAGTTCGTCTGTTAATGTTTCAGACTTAATATAGTCTTCATTTTTTGAAACTGCATCTTCTAAAATACCGTCTCGTTTTATTTGAACTTTAATCTTATCCGTAACCTCAAATCCTGAATCTTTACGAATGTTTTGTATTCTATTAACTAATTCTCTAGCGATACCTTCATTTTTTAATTCTTCGGTAAGAGTAATATCAAGCGCAACTGTTATTCCGTTTGAATTAGCAACCAACCATCCTTCGATATCTTGTGATGTAATTTCTACATCTTCTAATGATAAAGTTACACTATTTCCTGCAATAACAATATCTAGCGTTCCCTGCTTGTCCAACTGATTGATTTGATCCGCAGAAAAACCTTGTATCTCCTTAGAAATCAAGCCCATGTCTTTTCCGAAACGTGGCCCAAGAGCTTTAAAATTAGGCTTAATCTGCTTCACTAAAATACCAGAAGCATCGTCCAAAAGTTCGATTTCTTTAACGTTTACTTCAGCTTTTACAAGATCAGAAATTGCTTCGATTTCAGCACGCTGGTTCTCGTCAAGTACTGGAATCATTACCTTTTGCAGAGGTTGACGAACTTTAATCATCTCTTTTTTACGCAGTGATAAAACCAAAGATGAGATCGTTTGCGCCTTCTGCATTTTGCTTTCCAACGTTTTATTAACAAAGTTTTCGACAAATTTTGGGAATTCTGCCAAGTGAACACTAGCAAAATCCTCGGTTCCCGTAGATGCTGTCAAATCTCTGTACAATTTATCCATAAAAAATGGAGCAACTGGAGCGCTAAGTTTGCTTATAGTTAATAAACAAGTATAAAGCGTTTGGTAAGCTGCAATTTTATCTTTAGCATATTCTCCTTTCCAGAAACGACGACGGCATAAACGAACGTACCAGTTACTTAAGTTTTCCTGAACGAAGTCAGAAATGGCTCTTGTTGCCTTTGTTGGTTCGTAATCTTCATAACATTCGTCAACAAATTTGATTAACGAATGTAATTCAGAAATAATCCACTGATCGATTTCTGGTCTTTCGTTTAACGGAATTTCAGCTTCGGCATATTTAAATCCGTCGATGTTAGCATATAACGAGAAGAACGAATAGGTATTGTAAAGTGTTCCGAAGAATTTACGTTTAACCTCAGCAATTCCTTCAAGGTCAAACTTCAAGTTATCCCACGGATTTGCATTCATAATCATGTACCAGCGTGTAGCATCTGGACCGTTTTCCGCAATGGTTTTAAATGGGTCTATAGTATTTCCTTTACTCTTAGACATTTTAATTCCATTTTTATCCAAAACAAGACCGTTTGAAACTACGTTTTTGTATGCAATTTTATCAAAAACCAAAGTTCCGATAGCGTGTAAGGTATAGAACCATCCACGTGTCTGGTCTACTCCTTCGGCAATGAAGTTCGCTGGAAAATCTTTGTTTCCATCAATTTTATCTTTGTTCTCAAAAGGATAGTGCCATTGTGCATAAGGCATTGCTCCAGAATCAAACCAAACGTCGATTAGATCACTTTCGCGCTTCATTGGTTTTCCAGAAGCTGAAACCAAAGTGATAGCATCAACAACATTTTTATGCAAATCAATTAAATCATAGTTCGACTGAGACATATTTCCAATCTCAAACCCTTTAAATGGATTTTCTTTTTGGAAACCTGCTTCGATTGACTTTTCGATTGCATTGTACAATTCTTCAACAGAACCGATAATAACTTCTTCTGTTTTATCTTCTGTTCTCCAAATTGGCAACGGAATTCCCCAATATCTAGAACGAGATAAGTTCCAATCGTTGGCATTTTTAAGCCAATTTCCAAAACGTCCTTCACCAGTAGATTTAGGTTTCCAATTGATAGTTTCGTTCAGATCGAACATTCTATCTTTTACATCGGTTACTTTGATGAACCATGAATCTAGAGGATAGTATAATAACGGCTCGTCTGTTCTCCAGCTGTGTGGATAACTGTGCACGTATTTTTCAACTTTAAAAGCTTTGTTTTCTTCTTTCAAACGAATAGCGATTTCAACATCTACAGATTTCTCTGGAGCCTGTCCTGCATCGTAATATTCGTTTTTAACATATTTACCAGCCAAATCACCTACATGAGAAGTGAATTTCCCTTGCAAATCAACTAAAGGAACAGCTGTTCCGTTTTCGTCAAGAACCAACATTGGCGGTACTTCTGGTTTTGCTTCTTTTGCTACTTTAGCATCGTCTGCACCAAAAGTTGGAGCTGTATGTACAATTCCTGTTCCGTCTTCTGTTGTAACGAAATCTCCAGAAATTACTCTAAATGCATTTTCAGCATTTTGATATGGCAATACATAAGGCAATAATTGCTCATAACGAATTTCTACTAAATCCGCTCCTTTTGCCTCAGTTAAGATTTTGTACGGAAGTTTTTTGTCACCGTTTTTCACATTGTCAAAATCAGCGTCGTCTTCACTTACGAAATATCCTTTTCCGAATTGTTTTCCAACTAAGTTTTTAGCCAAAATAACATTAATCGGCTCAAAAGTATATTGATTGAATGTTTTTACTAAAACATAATCGATTTTTGGCCCAACTGTCAAAGCTGTGTTTGACGGAAGTGTCCAAGGCGTTGTTGTCCAAGCTAAAATATGAATATCTCCAAAACCTTGTAAAAAGCTCGGAAGCGTTTCCGGTAAAGTTTTGAATTGCGCTACAATAGTAGTATCAGTTACATCTCTATAAGCACCAGGCTGATTTACTTCGTGAGAAGACAATCCTGTTCCCGCTTTTGGAGAATACGGCTGGATAGTATAACCTTTATACAACAAACCTTTATCATAGATTTGTTTCAAAAGCCACCAAACCGATTCCATATATTTTGGTTTATAAGTCACATACGGATCTTCCATATCAACCCAATACCCCATTTTTTCGGTCAAATCATTCCATACATCCGTATAACGCATAACGGTTTTTTTACACGCTTCGTTATATTCTTCGATAGAAATCGTTTTACCAATATCTTCTTTTGTAATTCCTAATTCTTTTTCGGTACCTAATTCTACAGGCAAACCGTGAGTATCCCATCCGGCTTTTCTTTTTACTTGAAAACCTTTCTGAGTTTTATATCTGCAAAAAATGTCTTTAATCGCACGTGCCATTACGTGGTGAATTCCAGGTAATCCGTTTGCTGAAGGCGGACCTTCAAAAAATACGAAAGGCTCAGCACCTTCGCGAGTTGTTACACTCTTTTCAAATATATTTTCTTTCTTCCAAAAATCAAGAACTTCAGACGCTACAGTTGGTAAGTCAAGTCCTTTGTATTCAGTAAATTTTGTACTCATTTTATCCTTTTCTTAAACGAGGTGCGAAAGTAAGGAATTTTGAGGAAAATAGATAAAAGATAAGGTAAAAAAGACCAATTCTTGGAAATTTTGAGTAGATTCCGCAACAAATAATATCTTTTTTATTGATTTAAGAGAAAACTTCCTTTAAAACCTCTAAAGATTTAGGTTTTTTGAATCCTTCTAAATGCAAACTGTAATAATCAATCAGAATTCTCAGCAGAATTTGTCTTTCCAAAACATGAAAAACTTTTTGATCATTATCAAATTTTAATTCAAGGAGTTTTTTAAACAGATTGGTTTCTTGTTCCGAAAGTACATTTCCATTTTGAAAAAGTGTAAAAACACCTTCATTCATTTCAAAAAAAGGAAGATTAACCTCTGACAAATCAGGATAAAAACCGAGGTATTTTGTAATTTCTAAAAGGAGTGTTAAATGAAAGTTAGAAATTTCATCATGATGATCCAACCAAGTCAATGCTGTTTCCAAAAACAAAAAAAGCTGTTCGTTTTTTTCTTCTTCTTGAATGGAATAATGAAGCATTTCTGAAAGAAACATTACCATTGTACTTTTCACAATATCAGTATGAATACTCTGAAATGGAATGGCCATTTTTATTTCTTTAAAATTTTCAAGCGTGCCTTTATTTTTATGGACAGCTTCAATTTCTAAAATCGAAAATGGCTGAAAATAGGCAATCTTCTGACTTGCCTTTCTGCTAGAAAAAGCATCACGCACGAAGTAAGATTTCAGTCCGCTTGAAAGTGTAAAGCATTTTACAATCAAACTTTTTTCCTGAAATTTTAATGATGAAATTACTATGGCTTTGGTTTTGACGAGCATTTTTAATTTTAGATTGTAGATTTTAGATTTTAGATTTCTATCCAAAACTAAAAACCGTGACTGTGACCGAAAACTGCGACTGAATACTACCGAATTATCATTACTTTTTTAACTTTAGTTTCTCCTCCATCTTCTGCAGAAATAAAAACCATGTAAACACCAGATGCGACTTTATATTTGCCAAAAGCAGTTGTATCCCACTCGATTGTTCCGCCTTCAGAAGTTGTCTCGTAAACTAAATTACCTGCAATGTCAGTAATTTTGACATTTGCTTTATCAATTAATCCAGCAACTTTTACTGTTCCGTTATAATTTGGACGAACCGGATTTGGATAAACATATACATTACTCAAATCATCGTTTGCATCTGTTGCAATTCCGTTAAATGAGACTAACCCTTTATCGGTTGCAATAAAAACTTCTCCCGTTTTAGCATTTATCTTGATATCGCTTATATAATTGCTCGGTAAAGGAGAATTATTTATGGTAAAATGATATTTGGTTTCCTGACCATTTGGCGAAACCATAAAAACTCCAGAATCAGCAGTTCCAATCCATTTATTGTTTGCACCATCCACTACAATAGAAGTAATAAACTGCTCATATAATAATTCTTGAGCCAAATCGTCTTCAATAATAATAATTGCATTTGCTTTTAACTGACTTTGCGACTGAAAACTTCCAACATTTGATAAAACTCTCAAACCTTTTGTTGTTCCAATCCAAAGTTGATTCTTTGTGTCCAAAGCTAAAGCTCTAACATCTGCAACAGGCAGATTTCCTGCATCAACTCCAAAAGTCATTTTTTTGAAAACATTACCATTTTCATTAAAACCAACAACTCCATCTTTATTGGTTCCAATCCATTTTACATTATTTCGATCAATAACCAAACTTGAATAATTACTTTCCCCTGCATTGTCTAATATAGAAGTCATGGCATAACTCCCCCATTGTCCATTTGTTTTTAAAACTTTGAGTCCGTTTTTAATTCGGCTGTTTGTTACCCAAAGATTTGCAGATTTATCAAATGCTGTTGCATTGATACGGATATCAATATAGTTTGGATCTCCTGTAGTTAAAGATTCTAAACCGCTATTTTTTTCATTGTATAAAAAACTTGGAACATCATTTTCAACTTTTACCAAACCAGAAAAAAATGAACTTGCATAAACTTGTTTTTCATTGTTTGGATTAACAAGAACCTTTGTAATTGATTTTGCATCATAAACTTCCGAATATGGAATATTCAGCCATCCTGAAGCATTATACTTGCTGATTCCATAATTATCCAAAGGATAAGGGTTATACGAAACATTATAGTCACCATAAACTGCCCACAAAACACTTGAACCTGCATCAATCGCAAAAATATTGTTGCGAACAGGCCCCGCTGGCGTATTATTCTCAAAAGCAGTAATATTATTAAGAGAAGAGACAAATAATCCTTTTTCTTTTGTTCCAATAAAAATCTGATTTCCAACTGTCGTTGAACAGCTAAAATTTAAAGTATTATCTAAAACCTGAGAATTTGTAATTTGTCGGTTCAGCACCATCTGATTATTATAAACATAAACCGTATTGGCAGTTGTAACAAATAAACTATGATTTTTCGCTCTTGTATCGACGGCTGCCTGAGGCAATTGCAAAAATCCGACAAATGTGTTTGAATTGAATCTATGAATATATCCGGAATCATTTATTGCAATAAGCTCAGTATCTAAAGCCTCTACACTAGACCAGTTTCCGCCATTCACAACCGACCATTGCTTATAATCTATAAGATTAGCATTTGTCTTATCTGCTTTTCTAATACCACTCGAAGTTGCTGCAAAAATAAATCCGTTAAATATAGTGGTTTGCTTAACGCTTATTTCAGCGCCGTTATCACCAATAAAGTAAGTATCTCCAAATTGTGAAGTTTTCAAATTAAACTGCACAATTCCAAAATCGCAAGAAACATAAACCAGCCCATTATCTTCCACAAAATGATTGATCTTTTTTGTGTTTGCTGGCAGTTGTTTATTAATTATATCAACTACTTTTAGAATACTTCCATCAAGATCATTAATTAAAATCATCAAGCCATTTTCGTACCCGATTATTGTTTTTTTGAATGCCTCGCTATAGTAAACTGCAGAAATGGTCTGACCTGATAGTCCGTCAACGGTGGTTGTGGTTTTAAGAATATTTGTCGCCGTATTTTTTGAAAATAATGCATTTTCTGAAGCTGCAAAAACACTTGTAGCTGACTCCGAAATATCTTTTATTTCATTAAATGAAAAATATCCCTGCCACGACAGTTTGCCTTGTGCCTCGCACAACTGAATGAGAAGTAAAAACAAACTGCAGAAAAATACTTTTTTCATCATTTAATGTATTCGATTAGGGCAAATATACTACAAACAAGATTTTATTTAATTTTTAGCACAAATAAAATACCCTCGATATCTTATGACGATAATCGAGGGTATTTTTATAATAGTGAATAAATCTTAAACAACACCTTGTGCAAGCATCGCATCGGCAACTTTCACAAATCCGGCAATGTTTGCTCCTTTTACGTAGTTCACATATCCGTCTTCTTCAGCACCGTATTTTTTACATTGGTTATGAATTCCGATCATGATTTCCTTCAATCTCAAATCAACTTCTTCACTAGTCCAGTTCAAACGGATAGAGTTTTGAGTCATTTCTAATCCAGAAGCAGCAACACCACCAGCATTTGCAGCTTTTCCTGGCGCGAATAATACTTTATTATCTAAGAAAAGTTTAATAGCATCTAATGTAGAAGGCATGTTCGCAGCTTCAGTCACACATAAAACGCCATTATCTATTAATTTCTTAGCATCGTCTCCGTTTAATTCGTTTTGAGTAGCACATGGAATTGCGATATCTACTTTTACTTCCCAAGGGCTTTTTCCTTTATGGAATATCGCGTTTGGATATTTCTCTAAATATCTTTCTGCTCTATTATCTCCAGTAGCTCTCATTTCAACCATATGGTCAATTTTTTCTCCAGAAATACCTTCTTCGTCATAAATGTATCCATCAGGTCCAGAGATTGTAACTACTTTACCTCCTAATTCATTTACTTTTAAAGCTACTCCCCAAGCCACATTTCCGAATCCTGAAATAGCAACTCTTTTTCCTTTAATCTCGTGACCGATAGTACGAAGCATTTGATCTGTAAAATAAACCACTCCATATCCTGTAGCTTCTGGCCTGATTAATGAACCTCCATAAGCCAAACCTTTACCAGTTAAAACTCCTGTAAATTCATTTCTAATTCTTTTATATTGTCCGAACAAATAACCGATTTCTCTTGCTCCAACACCAATATCTCCAGCAGGAACATCAAGATCTGGACCAATATGACGGCATAATTCTGTCATGAATGACTGGCAGAAACGCATAATTTCTGCATCAGATTTTCCTTCTGGATCAAAATCAGAACCACCTTTACCCCCACCCATTGGAAGAGTTGTCAAACTGTTTTTGAAAACTTGTTCGAAAGCAAGGAATTTTAAAACTGATAGATTCACTGTATGGTGAAATCTAATTCCTCCTTTATACGGTCCGATTGCAGAGTTCATCTGAATTCTAAAACCTCTATTTACAATAATTTCTCCTTTATCGTCTACCCACGGAACTCTGAATATTATTGATCTTTCTGGTTCAGCGATTCTTAAAAGAATATTCTTTCCATCATATTTTTTACGCTCAGATATAAACGGAATTACAGTTTCTGCAAATTCTCTAACTGCTTGAAGAAATTCTGGCTCATTTGGATTTTTTGACTCAACAAGAGCCATAAACTCATTTATTTTTTGTTCCATCTTTGAAATAAATTTTCAGATAATTTAGATTTAATTTTTACTCTTATAAAAATAAGAAAACCCGTTTAAGAAAACGTTTTCGTTTTAACTGACAAAGATATAGCAAATAATGATTCGATGTTACATTTTTCACTTTTTTGAAACGATTTGTGGTTTTTTCAAACATTCCAAAAAAAACACATTTTTCATGTAGGTGTTTACATGCAAATCACCTTTTAAAAGTTAGTAAATTAAGTATTTTGTTACTTATTTTTCAATACAGCAATTTAATATTTTGAATCGATTAGGTTTTTTATATATTTGCCTCGATTTGTAAGCCCCTAAAAAATGCCTAAGCACCTATTTATCACATTACTTGCCTTATTGGGCATCTCAACTGCTGTATCAGCACAAGGAATAGCCCAAGAGATCGGAATCTATGCAGGACCAGTAACTTTACAGTCCGATTTTGGAGAGAGAAACAACTTTGATAATAATGTTGGAAACACAGGTTTTGGCATTGGAGTCATGCACTTTATTAACTTCTCTGCCAATAACAATAGAGAAAACTTTTTCACAGAACATTTTAAAGTAAGATCTGATCTGTCTTATAGCAAAACTACTTTAAAGCACCATGGCCAATGGGTTGAACATAAACCTAATGGATTATTTGCTACGCAATTAAGAAACATGCACGCAAGCTCAAGCATAGTAAGCTTGGGAGCACAGATTGAATTTTCCCCTTTTATGAAAATTCACGATTTCGAAAACTCAGTTGGTAGCTTCAGTCCGTATGGAGCTTTAGGTATCCAAGCAAGTTATTATTCTGCAAAAGTTGGATCGCGTTTAGGAGACATTACGCTTCCTGCTAATACTCCAGGAAAATATTTAACACCATCTGATGGACGTGCACATGGTTTTTCTACTGAAACTGGCATGGCTTTAGCAGCTACAGCAGCAGTAGGTGTACATTACAAACTGACTGACATGAGTGATTTAATGTTTGAAACTCGTTTTCATATGTACAGCACAGACTGGATCGACGGATTAAACCCAAATAAAGACATTTACAAAGAAAACAAATCTAACGACTGGCAGGTTTGGTTTAACTTCGGATACATCTACTATTTAGAATTCTAAAAAGAATTAAAAACCAAGATATAAAATCCCAAATTCCAAAACTATTAAAATGGAATTTGGGATTTTTCATTAAACATATTTAGTATCTGAATATTCTAAAAAATTTTAAATCCTAAAATATAAAAATCCCAAATTCCAAAGTAATCAAAATTGGAATTTGGGATTTTAGTTTATTGGAATTTCTTTTTAAGAAAGTGCTTGTTCCAAATCGGCAATTAAATCTTCAGCATCTTCGATACCAACACTCAATCGAACCAAATCATCAGTTATACCAACTTCTGCTCTTTTATCTGCAGGAATAGAAGCGTGAGTCATTAATGCTGGGTGATTGGCCAATGATTCTACTCCACCTAAAGATTCAGCCAATGTAAATACTTTCAGTTTTTCTAAAAACGCAATAGAATCTTCTTTTTTGCCTGATTTAAAATCGAAAGAAACCATTCCTCCAAAAGCTTTCATTTGCTTCTTAGCAATTTCGTGAAACGGATGATTTTTTAAACCTGGATAATAAACCGTTTTAATTTTTGGATGCTTGCTTAAATACTCAACCACTTTTTCTCCATTTTCACAATGTCTCTGAACTCTTAACGCCAAAGTCTTAATTCCTCTTAAAACCAAGAAACTATCCATTGGTCCAAGAGTTGCTCCAGTTGCAAATTGCTGAAAATGTAATTGATCTCCAAGGGCTGCGTCTTTTACAATTAATGCTCCAGCAATAACATCAGAATGTCCTCCCAAATATTTTGTTGCAGAGTGCATTACAATATCAGCTCCTAAATCAAGAGGTTTTTGCAAATAAGGAGTTGCAAAAGTATTATCTACAGCAAGAAGAATTTTTTTCTCTTGAGTAATTTTAGCTATTTCTTGAATGTCCGCCAATTTCATTAACGGATTGGTTGGCGTTTCTACCCAGATCAGTTTAGTATTTTCGTTAATTAAACTTTTCAATTTTTCGATATTCGTCATATCAACAAAATGAAATTTAATACCCGAATCTTTATAAACACGAGAGAACATTCTGTATGTTCCTCCGTATAAATCATCCATCGCAATAATTTCGTCTCCGGCTTTAAACGATCTTAAAACGCAATCTGTAGCTGCAAGACCAGACGAAAATGCTAATCCTCGGGTTCCGTTTTCAATACTTGCCAAAGCGTCTTCTAAAGCAGTACGAGTCGGATTTGAAGCTCTACTGTATTCGTAATCTGCCAAAGGTTTTCCTGGACTTGTTTGTACAAATGTTGAAGTTTGATATACTGGCGGCATAACTGAACCAGTACTTGGATCATGATGCTGTCCGCCGTGTATTACTTTTGTATTGAATTTCATATAGTTATAAATTTAAATTCCTTAATTCTTTTACAAATTTACCGCTTAATTTATTTTATCGCGACACAACTTCTTACCTTTGTAGATAATTAACACTTTTTGATATGAAAAATTCATTATTTATACTCTTTTTGTGTTTGATTTTTACAAGTTGCAAAAAAGAGCTTTCATTTGAGAATGAAACATTTGAAGAGAAATCTACTGTCCCATGCAAAAATGATTGCCCAAAAATCACCATAGAAGTTCCCATTGCTAAAAATGTTAAAGTAACATCAGACAGCATTAATAAGAAAGTATTTGCCGTCATTAAAGAGATTGTCTTTTTTGAAGACGATTCGGTAAAAGTTGATGGCTACAAAGCATTGGCCAAATCTTTTATTGACTCCTACCAAGAAATGCATCAAAAGTTTCCAAACGATACTTTTGGCTGGGAAGCAAAAATAATTGGAAATGTCGAATTTGAATCTGACCAGATTTTAAATCTTAAAATTGATCATTATACTTTTACTGGAGGTGCTCACGGTTATCAAGGTTATCGATCCTTATTATTCGATAAAAAAACGGGAAAAACCATTTTCAATAATCAGTTATTTAAAAACGAAAACGAGTTTAAAACTTTCGCCGAAAAAACATTCAGATCAAAATATAAAATTCCAGAAAAAGCCAACATCAACGCTACCGGTTTAATGTTTGAAAATGATAAATTTCAATTGCCTCAAAACATTTTTTACACCTCTGAAGGTTTGCTTTTATATTATAACTCGTACGAAGCCGCATCTTACGCAGACGGCCCAAAAGAACTTGTGTTTCCGTATGAAGAAGTGAAAAAATATTTGAATTTTCAATAATAAAAAGAAAGAATATTCTTTCTTTTATATATATTGACTACATTTGCACCTACACATTTTATACTAAGAATTAGTACATGGATTCAAAACAACTCTTTAGATTTTATAAAAGTAAATTTCACTTATCAAATTGGCTTAACGAAGAAGGACAATTAGCTCAAAATGAAGAAAATATAAAATGGTTTTATTGTGGAGTTAACAAAGATTTTAATGCTGAAATAGTTAATCAGTCACTAAATAGCTTTTTTTTAGAAGACGAACTCTATCTGTGTATTTCGTCAAATAAAAGTTCGTTAGTTAAAAAGTCAAATATTATCGAAGAAATTAGTAAAATTCTTCATCGAAAGGAAGTCGGAATAATAAATAAATCATTCACTAAAATTATGGATTTTAGTTCGATTGGGGTATTTAAAATGGGCGTAATTCGGGAATTTCCAAAAGAACGTATAAGACCATCTGAAGAACCTCTGAGAGTATCATTTAATGCAAACATCACAGATGCTGATTACAAAAGTAAAATTGTCGATGTAATCAACAAGCATATCAGCGGTATTGAAAATGAATTACATAAGGATTATGGCGGTTGTATGGAACATCTCTGGATAGATTTTCAACTAATTGAAAGTCACAAAACCTACCCATTTCGATTTCAAAAAAGAGTGGAAATTCCTTCTTCATTCACAGAATTTTACTCCTATAATGTTGGTCATTACACTGTTAAACCCGATTTTGTAAAGTTGCAAATGTTATCATCAGAAGAAGAAATTTGTTCCTATGTGTTTGAACTATTATATAAATCAACTCAAATACTAGAGGAAAAACAGAAGAAACTAGAAGACTTTAATGTAAACGCATTTCGATTGGATTTACTGTCTGCTTGTAAAAAACTAGGATGCATAATTTGACGACGACTTATTTTGCAATTCAGAAGAAGCCACAGCGTATGCTGGAGGCTGAAAAAAAATCGTATTTCCTTACGACAAATCGAATATTAAAAAAAACTTAGAACCTTAGCATCTCAGAAACTTAGATCACTGAACATCATATTTCATCTTACGCAAAACCCTCAAAGCTTCTTTAAACGAAGAATACACATTCTTATAAGGCTTTAAAAGCAATTTGGCATCTATTAATTTTTGTCGGGCATCTTCGAAGCCATTCAAATGACAAATCATAAAAGTAGAAGGCAAGTTTTCTAGATCTTTCATTTCACGATCTGATAATGCAATTTCTTTTTGAAGTTTTCCGAGCAAAGCCATATTTGAATTATAAATATGGTACAGCATTTTTCTATTGAACTCTGGTGGCTGAAAAAGCATTTGGCGATCTATTTTATAATAACCGTTATCAAAAAAATAAATAGTTTGCTCTTCTAACGGATAATAACTTGTTTTGTCATTTAATCCCAGCGGAACATATTCTGTAATGGTAAAAGTATCATCGTTATATTCTATTGTAACAACATCTTGTGCGGAATAAAAAAGTTTAATTTGTTCGTTTATTAATTCGATATCTACGCGAGACAAATAGGTTTTATCACGCATTTTTTTCGGAACTCCAGCCCAGCAGATTACAAACAATTCTTTAAAAACATGATATTTCGGAGACATATCTTTATGTCGGAAATTCATAAAATCGATAACTCCGTCTAAAGTATATTGAATACTATTCCGAGAACTGTTTTCAATACCAATAACCGTTTCTGTATTCTGATTACTTTTTTCTATTTCTTCGTGTTCTTCTAAAGGGATCGAATTACTGCCACGTCTTATAAAAATGCTATTGGCAAGAATAGTGTGAATTCCTTTTTTAAAATAAGAGATTTTACTTTTAGGTTTGATAGTAACCAGACCGATTACTTTGTCTTTTGGAAGATTTGGAAAAGGGACGTTTTCGTATTGAATTTTCGGTGGATTTTCTAAAAAAGCATTCACCAAATTCTGAATTCGGCTATCATCAAAGAAGTCATCACCGACAATTTCGTTGTCTTGATCTTCTACTCCAACTACTATATAGGAATTATTGTTAGGATTGGAATTGGACAATGCGCAAATGTGCTTTAAAAATTTTCCTTTTCCTTCTCTGGAATGAAGATTCAATTGCCTTTTCTTATCATAAAAACTGCTTTCGTCATTATGAGCGAGGAGATTTTTAATTAAAAGGCGCTTATTAATCATGTCGGTTTTATTTTGCCACGAATTGCACTAATTCGCACTAATTTAATTTATTAAAACTTAAAATTAAAAAAAAGACGCACTACTGTGCGTCTCTACATTCAATTTTATTTAAATATTTTTCTTTACAATCGTCGAAGACGCCTGCGCTGTACTCATAACAACCAAATCTGCAATGTTTACATGATAAGGTCTCGAAACCACAAAGTGAATAATATCAGCAATATCTTCTGCTTGTAGCGGATCAAATCCTTTATAAACATTTGCTGCTCTTTCAACATCTCCTTTAAAACGAACTTCGCTAAATTCTGTTGCCACCATTCCTGGATGAATACCGCCAACTCTAATTCCAAACGGATTTAAATCGATTCGCATTCCAGCTGTAATGGCATCAACGGCGTGCTTAGAACCGCAATATACATTTCCGTTTGGGTAAACTTCTTTTGCCGCAGTTGAACCTATATTAATGATATGCCCCGATTGTCTCTCAACCATTTGCGGAATTACCGCTTTTGAAACGTATAAAAGTCCTTTTACATTAATATCAATCATCGCATCCCAATCGTCTAAATTTCCATTTTGAATTGGATCTAAACCGTGGGCATTTCCTGCATTATTAATTAAAACGTCGATTGTAGAAAAATCGTTTGGCAGAGAACCTATTTTTTCTAAAACTTCTTCTTTGTCACGCACATCAAATGCTAAAGAATAAACTTCTGTAAAAGCAGAAAGTTCTTTTTGAAGTTCTTCTAAGCGGTCTATACGTCTTCCGCAGAGAACAACTTTATAATTGTTTTTTGCTAAAATCTGAGCAGTCGCTTTTCCGATTCCGCTCGTAGCACCAGTAATTAAAACTGTTTTTTTCATTTTAAATTATTTTTTTTTGACACAGATTAAAGTAACATGTCACCTTTAGAGTTCATTTTTTTTACTTTATACAAAACCCAATTATCTTAAGATTAGATTAATTCAACACAAAATTACGGCATAAAAGCACTAAATGAATTTCGTTCTGCGTTATAAATTTACTAATTTAAAAACAAAGAGACTTATGAAAGCTGTAAACCTCAAATTTAGAATTTTTCTCTTGGCTTCATTATCTTCCTTATTATTTACAAGCTGTAGCAGTAGTGATGGTAATGATAGTTCACAAACTTCAAAAGTAAGTGTACGAATGACAGATGCACCGGGTGATTATGATCAGGTAAACGTTGAAGTTTTAGACGTAAAAATTAAAAGCAATTCTGAAACTGGCGAAGATGGATGGGTTAGCATAGGAAATATCAAACCTGGAGTATATAATTTATTGGATTTAACTGGTGGTGTAAATATACTTTTAGCAGATAACGAAGTTCCTTCTGGATATTTAGGTCAAATTCGATTAATTCTTGGAGAACACAATACTGTTGTAAAAGGTGGCGTAACTTATCCTTTAAAAACGCCAAGTGCTCAACAATCGGGTTTAAAATTAAAAGTCAACCAAACATTGACAGCTGGCGCAACTTATGACTTTTTATTAGATTTTGATGTAGAGCATTCTGTTGTTGTAGAAGCTGGCAATTCTGGCAACTTTAATTTACATCCTGTAATCAGAGTATCTACAAACGCAACATCTGGAATAATCAAAGGAATTGTAACGCCTTTTACTTTCCAGTCTTTAGTATCAGTTCAGGTTGGAGACACCACTATTTCAGCTTATACAGATGAGCTAGGAGTATTTCAGCTAAATGGTATTCCTGCAGGAACTTATTCCGTAACCATTACACCTGATGCAAGTTCACAATTACCTGCTTTAATTGTTCCTAATGTGGTGGTCGTAAACGGGCAAATCACAAACATGAACACTCTGGTTTTAAAATAAAAACTCCTTAAAGCATAAAAACAGCTATTCTGAAAAGTAGAATAGCTGTTTTTTTACGGTTGTTCATTTAAAGAATTAAAAAATGACTTCTAAATCTGTGAATATCTTTAATCTGTAAAATATTTTAATTCTTATTTTTCCATTCCTCTAAATTCAATACCATATTGAGCGCCGTCCAAGTTTCTCCATCTACTTCCCTTAAATATTTTTTATCGGGATTTAAAGTAAACCCAACTTTTTCATAACACTTTTGAGCTTCGATATTAAAATCAAAAACATTCAATTCAATATTTCTTTCTTTTCTGTTTTCAAAAATATATTGCAACAATAAAGTCACCATCTGCTCACCAATTCCTTTTCCTCTTTGGTTTTGATCCATAATCAAGATTCGTCCTAATTTCGCAAAACCATCATAAAAATAAATCTCACAATGTCCAATAGTATTTCTATTAGAAACATCTGCAACTCTAAAAGCAATTCTATTCTTATCAGAAAGAGTTTTATCTATTTGATTTTCTGTTAAAGGAAAAGTAAACTCTGGTCCACCAAATTGCATTAAATCTTTGGCATTTTTGACAGAATCGATCAATTCCGAATAATCTTTTTTTTCAAAATTTTCTAGGTATATCATTTTTCAGAATAGTATAAATTAAGGCACATCGTCGCCCATACTTTCTGTCCAGATAGCAAACCAATCTTGATTATCCATTTCCAATTCTACGGCTTTCATTAAAGATTGAATTCTGGCAATGTTTACTGTTCCCGCAATCGGAATTATTTTTGCAGGGTGTTTTAAAATCCAAGCCAATAATAAAGTGTCAGAACCTAAATGGTATTTTTCTACCAACTCAGAAAATAGTTTTTTCAGACGACGTGTTTTTTTGGTATCTTCTCTAAAAACAGTTCCAAGCGGATTCCAAGACAACGGACGAATTCCATGCGTCTGCATATAATCTAAACTTCCATCAGTCATTGCTTCATAATGCGTTGCCGAAAATTGCACTTGATTATAGCTAACTTCTGTTTTACTGCGGATTAATTCGGTTTGAGAGCTCGTAAAATTAGAAAGTCCAAAATCGATAATTTTTCCTTCTCCTTTTAACTTTTCAACTGCTTCTGCAATTTCGTCAGCCTGCATTAACGGACTCGGTCTGTGAAGTAAAAAAACATCTACATAATCTGTTTTTAAATTCTTCAAAGATGTTTCTACAGACTTAATAATATAGTCTTTAGAATAATCATAATGTTTGATTTTGTTTTCAGGGCGTTTTTCAGCAATCATCTGAATTCCGCACTTAGTAATTAGTTGTAATTTTTCACGATCAATCTTACTTGCGTGAAAGGCTTTTCCAAAATCGGCTTCGGTCGTATACGAACCGTAAATATCCGCGTGATCAAAAGTCGTAATTTTGTTTTCGATACTTACCTGTATCATGTTTTCCATTTCTTTGGTTGTAAGGTTTTTATCCCAAACTCCCCAATTCATAGTGCCCGAAATTATAGGCGATAAGACTGTTTTGCTCATAATAATTATGCGTTATTTTTGGTAATAATTATGCTTTCATAAAACATAATCATCAAAGTTCTTAAAAATATAAAAATAGATTCACAATTAGTCCTTAAAATTAGGTCTTTGGTCGAAGTTTTAACCATTCTTTAACATCTTACTTATCAAAAAATATTCAATTTGCACTCTCAAAAATAAGGCGTAAAAATCAAGGTTTTAAAAATATTTATATGGAAGAAAATACAACGACTTTAGACATTAGAGCGATAAATGAAAAAATTGAAAGAGAAAGTGCTTTTATAGACCTTCTTACAATGGAAATGAACAAAGTTATTGTGGGTCAGAAACATATGGTCGAGCGTCTATTGATCGGATTACTTGGACAAGGGCATATTTTATTGGAAGGAGTTCCTGGTCTGGCAAAAACTTTAGCCATCAATACGCTTTCTCAAGCGGTTCAGGGTTCTTTCAGCCGTATCCAGTTTACGCCAGATTTACTGCCTGCCGATGTTATCGGAACCATGATTTACAATATTAAAGCAAACGAGTTCTCAATTAAAAAAGGACCAATTTTCGCCAATTTCGTACTTGCAGATGAGATTAACCGTGCTCCTGCAAAAGTTCAGTCAGCACTTTTAGAGGCGATGCAAGAGAAACAAGTTACAATTGGTGACTCTACTTTTAAACTAGATCGTCCGTTCTTGGTATTAGCAACACAAAACCCAGTTGAGCA
This sequence comes from Flavobacterium sharifuzzamanii, assembly GCF_003254585.1. Classification (GTDB taxonomy): domain Bacteria; phylum Bacteroidota; class Bacteroidia; order Flavobacteriales; family Flavobacteriaceae; genus Flavobacterium; species Flavobacterium sharifuzzamanii. Next base: position 224,052 of record NZ_QJGZ01000039.1, read on the forward strand.
AGAAGGTACTTATGCACTTCCTGAAGCGCAAGTTGACCGTTTTATGCTAAAAACTGTTATTGATTATCCAAAAATTGATGAAGAGCGTTTTGTAATTCGTCAAAACTTAAAAGGAACTTTCGAAAAAGTAAATCCAGTAGTTTCTGTTGACCAGATTTTACGTGCGCAAGAAGCAGTTCGTGAAGTTTATATGGACGAAAAAATTGAGAAATACATCTTAGATATTATTTTCGCTACACGTTACCCAGAAAAATACAAATTAGCCGATTTAAAACCGCTTATCAGTTTTGGAGCTTCTCCTCGTGGAAGTATCAACTTGGCTAATGCTGCTAAATGTTATGCTTTCATCAAGCGTCGTGGATATGTAATTCCAGAAGACGTTCGTGCAGTTGTTCACGATGTATTACGTCACAGAGTTGGAATCACTTACGAAGCAGAAGCAGAAAACATTACTTCTGTAGACATTATCAACAAAATCGTTAACGAGATTGAAGTACCTTAAAAAAAGTGCTCAGTGTTCAGATTTTTAGTATTCAGTTCCCTACTAATACTTTTAACTGAACACTAATAAAGACAGAAAGACCTGTTGGAATTTGGACTTGACTGATCACTTTCTAACTGATCACTGAACACTAAAAAAAATGGATACAAAAGAGCTTTTAAAAAAAGTACGGAAAATAGAAATCAAGACGAAAAGACTGAGTAATCATATCTTTTCGGGAGAATACCACTCTTCATTTAAAGGACGAGGAATGACGTTTAGCGAGGTGCGTCAATACCAATACGGAGATGATATTCGTAACATCGATTGGAATGTAACCGCACGCTACAACGAAGCTCACGTTAAAGTATTTGAAGAGGAACGCGAATTAACCATGGTTTTAATGGTTGATATTTCGGGTTCGGAATCTTTTGGTTCTAAAAATCAATTCAAGAAAGACATCGTAACCGAAATTGCGGCAACGATGGCTTTTTCGGCTACACAAAATAATGACAAAATTGGTTTAATCTTATTTTCTGATACAGTAGAATTATATATTCCGCCAAAAAAAGGGCGTTCTCACGTACTTAGAATCATTCGTGAATTGATTGAATTTGAACCAAAAAGCTACAAAACAGATATCGCTCAAGCTTTGAAGTTTTTATCTGGAACTCAAAAAAAGAAAGCCATCGTTTTTATGATCTCCGATTTTATGTCTGATTCTTACGAGCATACTTTAAAAATTGCTTCTAAAAAACATGATATTACTGGAGTTCGTGTTTATGACATGCGCGAAGAAAAAATTCCAAATTTAGGAATGGTTTCTATGCTGGATTCTGAAACAGGAAAAATACAATTGGTTGATACTAGCTCTAAAGCAGTTCGAATGAATTATGAGAAGCACTATCAGGAGAAATTAAATTACTTCAAAGATACCTTCCGTAAATCTGGAGCAGGAATTGTAAATACCAGAGTAGACGAAAATTACGTTACTAAACTATTAGGCTATTTTAAATCACGATAAAGATTTTTGATTTTTAATAAAATCTTGCAAGCAAAAGAAGAAGTGAATCAGTTAATATCAATTTCGTTTCGAGTATCAAAACATCAAAAAATAATTCATAAAAATTAAAGATTACAATTTTAGAAAACTATTGACAATCCTTGGAAAAATCAAAAATCAAAAATCGTTAATCTTCAATCATAAATCAAATGAAATTTAAACTTTATATATTTTTATTGCTTTTTTCTACTATGATTTTTGCCCAGCAGAAACAAGTAGAAACAAGTATTGATACTACCAAAAATAAGATTGGTGCCGAGTTCAAACTCACGCTTAAAACGGTTGTAACTTCAACAGCTAAAGTTGAATTTCCGAAACTTAAAAATATTGGTCCGTTAGAAGTTATTCAGTCTTATCCGATTGACACGGTTAAGAAAGACGGTACGTATGAACTTATAAAAAAATATGGTTTAACGCAGTTTGATTCTGGCCGTTATACTATTCCAAGTGTTAAGATTTTAATTGACAAAAAGCCTTTTTACAGCGATTCGATTAAAGTTGAAGTTGCCAATGTAAAAGTGGACACTTTACAGCAAAAAATGTACGACATTAAAGATATTTCCACTGTTGACGAAGGAATCGGCAATTGGTGGATTTATGTTTTAATTGCTTTAGTGATTATCGGAATCGGAACTTTTGTTTATTGGTATGTTAAAAAACGCCAGCTGAAAAAAATCGAAGAGGAAGTTTACAAAACACCTATCGAAAAAGCGACTAGTTTATTAAACAATCTAGAGCAAAAAGAACTGGTTCAAAAAGGTGAAATTAAAGAATACTATAGTGAATTAACTGATATTGCTCGTAACTATATTGAAGAAGCTATTCATATTCCTGCGATGGAAAGCACTACTTCCGAGTTAATTCAAGCAATCAGAATAGCATCGACTCAAAAGAAAATGACGCTTACACCTGAAACGGTTGAAAATCTGGAGCGTGTTTTACGTCAGGCCGATTTAGTAAAATTTGCGAAATCGAAACCACTTGATTTTGAAATTACAGATGATAGAAACAAAATTCAGAAAGTAATTTTAACGCTTGACAATGCTATTCCGACAGAAGTTCCTGAGGATATCGAAGATCAGTTATTAAACGAAGCCCAAAGGCAAAAACAAATTCAGGCACAGCTTAAAAAACAGCGTAATGCAAGAATTGGTTATGCAGTAGCAGCTATCATACTTTTATTGTTTGCCACGACAACTTTCTTTATTGTTACCAAAGGGTTCAATTACGTAAAAGACAATATAATTGGCCACCCTTCTAAAGAATTATTAGAAGGCGAATGGGTAAAAAGTGCCTACGGAAATCCAGCTGTTCTTATTGAAACTCCAAAGGTTTTAAAAAGAATGGACGCGCAAAAAGTACTTCCTAAAGAAGCAATGGCGCTTATCAAAGAAATGCAACTTTTTACATACGGAAGTATGATTGACAATTTCTATGTAACGGTTTCAACATCTAAATTTAAACAGCCAACTGATATTGACTTAAACAAAACGCTTGAAGGCACACTAAAAATTATTGAAGCTCAGGGCGGACAAAATATTATTGTAAAACAAGAAGATTTTCAAACAAACGAAGGTATTCAGGGAATAAAAGGTTACGGAACAATGACTGTTTTGAATCCAGCAACCAAAACGAGTACAAAAGCATATTATGAATTACTGCTTTTCAAACAAGATCAAGGTTTACAGCAAATCATGATTCTGCACGAAGAAGGCGATACATATGCCAATGAAATCACGACCCGAATACTAAATTCTGTTGAACTTCAAAGAGCAAACAACTAATGAGCAAGATCACTTTTTTAAATCCAGAATTTCTTTGGTTGTTTCTATTAATTCCGATTGCAATAATCTGGTTTTTCTGGAAACGCAACCAGCAATCGGCTACCTTAAAAATGAGTTCGACTGCGGGATTCCAAAATAGCGAATCGTTTTGGACAAAATTCAAACCTGCTTTATACGTTTTTAGAATTCTTGCTTTATGTTCTTTAATTATAGCTTTGGCTCGACCAAGAACAGTAGACATTAGTAACCAGACTAAAACAACAAAAGGAATTGATATTGTAATGGCAATTGACGTTTCTGGATCTATGCTGGCAAAAGATTTAAAGCCAAACCGTATGGAAGCTTTAAAAAGAGTGGCTGCAGATTTCGTTGGAGAAAGACCAAACGACAGAATTGGTTTGGTTTTATACGCTTCTGAAGCTTATACTAAAACTCCAGTTACCAGCGATAAAGCCATTATTCTTGAAGCCATAAAAGGAATTAAATATGATACTGTTTTACAAGACGGAACTGGAATTGGTATGGGATTGGCAACCGCTGTTAACCGTCTAAAAGACAGTAAAGCAAAAAGCCGTGTTATCATTCTGCTTACTGATGGTGTAAACAATGCTGGATTTATCGAACCTGAAACTGCAGCTGACATTGCAAAACAATACGGTATAAAAGTATATACAATTGGTCTTGGTACAAACGGAATGGCAGAATCACCATACGCTTATGCGCCAAACGGAGGTTTCTTATTCAAAATGCAGAAAGTTGAAATCGACGAAAGATTGATGAAGAGTATTGCCCGCAAAACAGACGGAACTTATTTTAGAGCTACCAGCAACGATAAATTAGTAGAAATATACAACTCAATCAATAAATTGGAAACCACAGAAATTCAGGAATTGAAATTCTATGATTATGATGAAAAGTACAGGTTTTTTGTTTTATTTGCTGGCTTTTTATTATTGCTCGAAGTTGGATTAAGAAATACAGTTTATAGAAGCTTCATTTAATTTTGAAAAAATTAAAAAATTAAAAAAATGAAATTCCAAATAACAAATTGGAATTTGAAATTTTTAGAATTGGAGTTTAAAACAAGTTTGGAATTTGGAATTTATCTCAACAGTCATTTGAGATTGGAATTTTAAAAATATTTATGGAATTAGACGAAAAAAAATATTTATATCTCTTATTACTTATCCCAATTGTGGTATGTATTTTTCTTTTCAATATGTATTGGAAAAGAAGAACACAGCGTGAATTTGGTGATTTGGAAATGGTAAAAAGATTGAGCCCGGAGAAATCGGTTTTTAAACCTGTTTTAAAAATTGTAGTAATTCTTCTGGCACTTACTTGTTTAATTATTGGTTTGGTAAATCCGAAAATCGGAACCAAAATGGAAACCGTAAAACGAGAAGGTATTGATATTGTTTTTGCCGTTGACGTTTCTAAAAGTATGCTGGCAGAAGACGTTGTTCCTAGCCGTTTGGAAAAAAGCAAACAGCTCGTTTCTCAGATTATTAATAATTTAGGAAGCGACAGAATCGGAATCGTAGCTTACGCAGGAAGCGCTTTTCCTGTTTTACCAATTACATCAGATTACAGCGTTGCAAAAATGTTTCTACAAAGTATGAGTCCAGGAATGGTTTCGTCTCAGGGAACATCTTTGGACGAGGCGATTAAATTGTCTTCGACTTACTTTGATGAAAAAAGCAAAACCAGCAAATTACTAATTCTGATTTCTGATGGTGAAGATCATTCTGAAGGTGCAGCTGCGGCGGCAGAAGAAGCCAATAAACTAGGAATGAAAATCATTACAATTGGTGTTGGAACAGAAAGAGGAGGAACAATTCCGTTAAAAGAAAATGGTGTTGTAAGAGGCTATCAGAAAGATCAAAACGGAGAAACAGTAATCACCAAATTAAATCAAGAAGGTTTAAAAACAATTGCAAAAGCAACAAAAGGTGGTTATGTTTACGGCGGAAGCACAAAAGAGGTTTTAGAATATGTAAAAAATGCTTTAAACAATATTCAGAAAACAGAATTTGAAGCTACGCAAATGGCAGAATTTCAGTCGCAGTTTCAATGGTTTATCGGATTTGCATTTTTATTGCTTTTCCTAGACATTTTCTTATTAGAAAGAAAAACAAGCTGGATCAAAGAGTTGGATTTATTTAATGAAAAGAAATAAAAAAGTTAGCCACTAATTGCTCGAATTTACACGAAAAAACAAATTGTTTAATTTGTGAAATTCAAAAAGATAATAACAAAATAAATTAGTGCCAATTAGTGAAATTTGTGGCAAACAAAAATAAAAACTAGAATGAAAAATTTACTCCTTTATATTTTACTAACCGTTTCTTTTGCAGTTTCTGCACAAGAAAAAGATAAAACATTGCCTGCTGGGAATGAAGAATATAAGCAGAATAAATTTACTGATGCTGAGGCAAACTATAGAATTTCGGAATCAAAATTTCCTAAAAAATCAGCAGCACCTTATAATTTAGGAAATACCATTTATAGACAAAATCAGATTTCGGAAGCTAAATTTGCTTATGCGAAAGCGATAAAAAATGCCAAAACAAGACCTGAAAAACACAAGGCTTATCATAACCTTGGAAACACTTTCATGAAAGAGAAAGATTATACGCAGGCAGTTGAAGCTTACAAGCAAGCGCTTCGCAACGATCCAACAGATGAAGAAACGCGTTACAACTATGCTTACGCCAAACAAAAGCTAAAAGAAAATCCTCCTAAAAACGATCAGAAAGATAAAAATAAGGACAAAGACAAGGATAAGGATAAGGATAAAAACAAAGATAAAGACAAGGACAAGGACAAAAATAAAGATAAGGACAAGGATAAAAAAGACGATAAAGGCGACCAGGACAAAGACAAAAAAGATGGCCAAAATGATCCTAAAAAAGACGACAAATCGGACAATCAAGGCCAGCCAAAACCACAGCCTGGAGGAATATCAAAAGAGCGTGTTCAGAATTTATTAGATGCGGTTAATAATGAAGAAAAGAAAATTCAGGACAAAGTAAACGCTCAAAAAGTAAAAGGTAGTCCTAAGAAAACAGAAAAAGACTGGTAAAATAAGTAGAATCGTTTAACCGTTAATGTGTGTATCACAAAATGGTTAAACGATTAAACAGTTAAACAAACAACGACTAAAACAAGTAATGAAAAGATATTTAATTCTATTTCTAATCACTTTTCAAGGACTTATGGCTCAAGTACAATTTGAAGCCAGAGTCAGCAAAAACTCGCTTGGAATAAATGAAAGACTCCGCATAGACTTCATCATGAATGTGGACGGAGATAATTTCGAGCAACCTTCTTTTGATGGATTTAAAATGGTTGCGGGACCAAGCCAACAGATTAGCCAGTCTTGGATAAATGGCCGTAGCTCTTTTCAAAAAATATATTCTTATATCATACAGCCTGAGCGAAAAGGATCCATTACAATCAAACAGGCGGCAATAGAATTTAATGGCCAGGTTTACAAAACCAATCCGATAAAAGTTACAGTAACCAATGCAGTTGCTCAGGAAAGAGATCCAAATGACAGACCTCAAGGATCTGGAAATGAATTATTGGAACTTGTTGCAGAAATCTCAAAAACAAATCCGTACTTAAACGAACCAATCACAGTCGTTTATAAATTGTATTTTAATAATATTGGTGTTAATGGTTTTAAAGAATTAGCAAAACCTAAATACAATGATTTCTGGAATCAGAATATTGATGTAAAACAACTTTCTGTACAACAAGGATCTTATCAAGGTCAACAGGCTTACTATGTAATCTTAAAAAAGACGATTTTATACCCTCAGAAATCAGGAAGACTTACTATTGATCCTCTTTCATTAGATATTGAAATAGAAATGGCTTCTAATCGTCGTGATATGTTTGGTCAAATGATTACGACACAAGGTAATAAAATAGTTACTGCTGGAGCTAAAGCAATCAATGTAAGACCGCTTCCTGAAAGCACTCAACCAGAAGGATTTACAGGCGCAGTTGGAAAATTAAATTTTACAGTTACTCCATCAAAAACAACGCTTAAAAATGGCGAAGGGCTTGATTTAATTGTAAGTGCACAAGGAACTGGAAACATGAAATTATTCACGCTTCCTAAACCAGTTGTTCCAAATGCATTAGAAATGTATGATCCTGTTCATGATGAAAGTGTAACGACTTCGCTTGCAGGAATGTCTGGAAGAATTACGGATAAATATACAATCGTTCCGCAATACAGAGGAAAATATGCCATCAAACCGATGCAATTTTCGTATTTCGATTTGAGTACTGGGACTTATAAAACCATCACTTCAAAAGAAATTATGATTGACGTTTTAGATGGTCCAACTCCTGCAGAAGCAAACACAGGAACGACATCTAAAAATGCAATGGCGCAAACGGATCATTTCAAAAACATTAAACCTAAAACAGCTTTAATTCCGATTGAGAAAAAAGATTTTTATGATTCAAATCTATATTTAGGATTACTGTTTGCACCATTTATCATTATTCCGATCATCATTTTAGCTAGAAAGAAAAAAGAGGCTATGGATAGTGATGTTACTGGAAACAGAATTAGAATGAACAATAAGCTGGCTAAAAAATATTTATCGCAAGCGAAGAAACATCTTAACAACAAAGAGCCTTTCTATATCGCACTTGAAAAAGCAATGCATAATTTCTTGAAAGCTAAACTGCATATTGAAACCTCAGAAATGAGTAAAGACAATATTAGAGAATTGCTATTATCTAGAAATGCAAATGCAGAAACGGTTCAGAATTTTATTGCTTTGACTGAAAACTGCGAGTTTGCACGTTATGCACCAGCATCAAGCGCTTCAATTCAGCAGGATTATGATAAAGCGGTTATGATTATTTCTGAATTAGAAAAACAAATTGTTTAAACGTAATAAAACAAACCTGACAGGTTTTGAAAACCTGTCAGGTTTAAACAAAATAAGATGAAAAACATACTATATCTCTTTTTATTCATCTCACAGGTTTTCTTTGCGCAAGGTCGTTTTGAATCGGCCAATGCATTGTACCAAAAAGGGCAATATAAAGAAGCAGCACAGGTTTATGAGAACATCATAAAGGAAGATAAATTACATTCTGCCGAAGTGTATTTTAATCTTGGAAATTGTTATTACAAACTAAATCAGGTTGCGCCTTCGATTTATAATTATGAAAAGGCTTTGGTGCTTAAACCAAATGATCCTGAGACTTTAAACAATTTAAAGTTTGCAAAAAAACTAACTATTGACGAAATCAAAGAAGTTCCGAAAGTAGGTTTTGCAAAACTGATTCAGAACTTTACTTCCATTTTTGATTATAATACTTGGGCTAAAATTTCTGTTGTACTTGGTTTTGTGTTTTTGTTGAGTTTTATTGGATATTATTTTTCGAGCGCTACAATTGCAAAAAGAATTTATTTTGTCGGAATGTTTATCATTTTGGTAGCTTTTGCTTTAAGCATTTCAGCTGGAATGTCTGAAAAAAGTCATTTTGAGAATGATCGTGTTGCCATTGTTTTTTCTGAATTAAGCCAAGTGAGACATGAACCTCAAAAATCTTCAAATGGAATTATTTTATTACACGAAGGAGCAAAAGTTTATGTTTTGGAAAGTGTTGCTGGCTGGAAAAAAATCGAACTAACAGATGGAACTCAAGGTTGGATTGACTCTTCAACCATCAAAGAAGTAAAATAAGATTTTAAAAATATTCAAATAAAAAATTCCAAATTCCAATTTTAAGTTGGAGTTTGGAATTTTTATTTTTTGGAATTTAATGATTAATTCACCGCATCAACCAATCTTACAAACTCAGATCTATAACCATCTTCGTCATTTGACAAACCAGATTTTGCTAATCTTTTAATATCAGAACTTGAACTGTTCGCAATATATTTTGATTCACGCAATTTTAATCCGAACCAAGAAACAGCTGTTGTAAATTTGAAATCTTGAGAGCTATTTTCTAAGTCAGTTTTCTTATCTGCTATAAAATTAACGATTTCAATACTTTTATTGCCATCAGGTTTTTTATATCTAAACTTTACAGTCGCCAACTCATCACTATGATTTTCAGTTACTTTTTGCGTTTTAGTATATTTTAAATCTGAAGGAACATAATCGCTTTCTACACCCACCGGAACAATCTCATACAAAGCCGTAACCGAATGTCCGCTACCTAATTCTCCCGCATCAATTTTATCATTTTTAAAATCTTCTGCATTCAGTTTTCGGTTTTCATAACCAATCAATCGATACGCTTGAACGTGATTTGGATTAAACTCAATTTGGATTTTTACATCTTTCGCGATAGCAAACATTGATCCTTTAAATTCTTTTCCAAGAAAACGATTTGCTTCTTGAATGTTGTCGATATAAGCGTAATTTCCATTTCCTTTGTCTGCTAAAATTTCCATTTTAGAATCTTTATAATTTCCCATTCCAAATCCAAGAACAGTTAAGAAAACTCCAGATTCTCTTTTTTGTTCAATCAATTTTAGCATATCATCATCAGAAGAAGCGCCAACATTAAAATCACCATCTGTAGCTATTACTACTCTATTATTTCCTTCTTTAATAAAATTTTGCTGTGCTAGTTTATAGGCTAATTCTATTCCTTCTCCACCTGCCGTGCTTCCGCCTGCATGTAAATCGTCAAAAGCATCCATAATTTCGTCTTTATTATCTCCAGAAGTTGGTTCTAAAACTACTCCTGCAGATCCCGCATAAACTACGATCGAAACTTTATCAATACTTCTTAGCTCTTTCACTAAAACCTTCATAGATTCTTTCAGCAATGGCAATTTATTTGGTTCATCCATAGAACCCGAAACATCCACTAAAAAAACTAGATTAGTAGCCGGCAAATTTGCCATTGGAATATTTTTTCCCTGCAAACCAATTTTTAGTAATCGGCTGTTTTTATTCCACGGACAGTCGCTATATTCCGTATTAATCGCAAACGGATGCTGTCCATCTGGCTGCGGATATTTGTATTTAAAGAAGTTTATCATTTCTTCCACACGAACTGCGTCTTTCGGAACTTTCTGTCCTTCGTTTATAAATCTACGGATATTGGTATACGATGCATTATCAACATCGATAGAAAAAGTAGATAAAGGTTCTTTTAGCGGAGATTCAAATGGATTTTCTTCTAATCCTGCGTAGCTTTCCGTATTGGTTTCAGGAATATAATTTTCCTCTTCAATTAAATCGGTCGTTGCTACCACAACTGCGGTAGAATCTGCAGACTCCGCAACAGCATAATCAGCTTTCTTACAGCCGAAAATAGTAAGTACGAGGAATGCCATCATAAAGAAATTAAGATTTCTCATAAAGTAAGTTTTTAAAAAATTAATAAAAGGTTATAGGCTTCAAATAAGGACTAGCATTCCGGATTTACTAGAGGCGATTATTTGCAATTTTTCGAGTATCAAAATCGTGCCAAATTTTTTACAAATATTTTTCTTACGTGAAAATAAAATGAGAAACCCTTATTTTTAAAGGGTTTTGGTGCGGAATATTTTTTGTGAAATGCAAATATTTTTTTGCCACAGATTAAAATGATTGAATGGATTATTTTCTTGTGGGATAATTTTTTTTATGCCTTTGAATTGTAGAAACGCACTGAACGTCTAACACAACGTTTGCCGATATACTAGACATAGACGCACTGCAATGCGTCTCTACAGAACATTGGGATGTAAAAATTAAATATTTTTATGCCACAGATTTTAATTATTAAATAGATTATTTTTTAGAAATCCTTTTTAATCCTTTTAATCTGTGGCATTAATTTTTATTTAAACTGATAAATTTTCTCTGGCGTTACGCAATAATCCAATTTGATATCCGATTCAAAAACGTCATCAATTTGGTTTACGGCTTCAAAAAAAGAAAGTCCGATTTTGATAGTTTCTGGTTTACATTCGGCAAGGAATTTATCATAAAAACCTTTTCCGTAACCTATTCGATTTCCATGAATATCAAAAGCTAAAAGCGGCACAAACACAACTTCAACTTTAGACGAAGGAACTTCGATTCCGTCAACTGGTTCTGGAATATTGTATTCGTTCTTTTTGATTTTAGTATTATCCGTTAAGAGAAAATGAGTCATTTTTCTGGTTTCAAAATCACTTTTCGAAATCAAGATTTCTTTGTCTTTTCCAGAAAGCAAATGCAGAACATATTCGGTATTGATTTCCTTATGCTCTTCAATTGGAAGAAAAACATGATAATAACTTTTATCCCAAATCGGCATTTGGATTAATTGGTTTGCAATTGCCAAACTTTTTTCTTCTATATCTTCAAAAGAAAGTGTTTTACGGAGATTTTTATATTCTGTGCGAAGTTCCTTTTTACTCGTCGGCATTGTCTGGAGTTTTAGATAAATGATAAATGGCATCGCCTTCGTAAACAATCGGCGAATGGTTTGCATTAATTACATAACCATCATGTGGCGCTTTAATTTTTTGTTCAAACTTCCCAAACGGATCCGTAATTATGGCTAAGATTGTGCCTTTGGTTACGAACTTTCCAACGAGATTAAAATCATGCAGCAGTCCAGAACATTTTGCACGAAGCCAAACTGATTGTTTAATATAAATTGAAGGTGTTAATGCAGGTTCCATAATTTGTTTAGAATCTAGCATTCCTAAATAATGAAGCAAACGTTTTGTTCCTAAAACACCTTGATTTGCAATTTCATTATTGATGTCTAATGATTTTCCGCCTTCAAAAAGCAGCATTTTCACATTGGCACTTTCAGAAGTTTTTCTAAAAGATCCATTTATATTTTTAGAATACAGCGTAAATGGCGCATTAAAAATATCGGCCAAAACTTTCAGTTCGGGATTGTTTTCGGTAATTCTAATTTGTGGCGCGTTAAAACGGCTTGCCCCTCCAGCATGAAAATCGACTGCATAATCTAAAATTGGCAAAATCTCTTCAACAATATGATAAGCAAATCGGCTGGCAAGCGAACCTTTTTTACTTCCTGGAAAAACGCGGTTTAAATCACGACCGTCTGGAAACTCTCGAGATTTGTTCACAAAACCGTACATGTTGATAACGGGAATGCAAATTATTGTGCCACGTGCAGGTCTGTTAATTTTTTTACTGATAATCTGGCGAACGATTTCAACTCCGTTAATTTCGTCACCATGAATTCCAGCAGAAAATAAAACAGTCGGTCCTTCGTGTTTTGAACGACGAACAATAACAGGAATATTCAACTTAGTTGTAGTATGCAGTCGGGCAATTTCGACGTTTATGGTTCTATGTTCTCCCGGCAAAATCGATTCGCCGAAAATAACCAATGGAGCATTATTTTTCATGTGAATTATAAAATCTAAATATAGAAATTATATTTTAAATTCATACTTTTGGATTTAATACACAAATTCCTATATAAACAAAATAATAACCTATTTACCAAAAGAATGAAAAAGACTTTAATATTACTTAGCGTGTTAACCCTTATGGTTTCATGCATGAGCAAGGAAGAAAAAATGAAAGAAGCAGAAGAAGATGGAAATGAAGTAATTGCTGTAAAATCTAAATTAATTGAAGGCGCAGGAAAAGCGCTTCAAGATGAAGGAAAAGCAGCTGCAAAAAGCGCTTCTAAAGGTATTGGAGATGTGATAAAAGGAATAAATTCTGGAGTGAATGAAAGCATAAATCAATCTGATGTAATTGCTGAAGCCTCTTTTAAAGCAAATTTTGAAGATTGCAAAGCCGAAAAAATTTATGCTTCTAGCGAAGACAAAGAAAAAAAAGTAACAATTTATTTAATAGCTAAAAATGACTTTAAAGGCGATCTAATTTTAAAAGCTTTCAATGCTGATAAAAAAGAAATAGGCAGAAGCCGATTAAAAGTAGACATTAAAAAAGATGATGCTAAATATGTAGATTTTACTTTTGACGAAAGAACACATTTACTGCAAACAGAATATTTTTCGATCAAATAAAATATGTTTTACAAAAGAGCCCTTTACAAAATAAAGGGCTCTTTTTTTTAAATAAGAAACTCAAAAGAATTTTAAACTTTAAGCTCAATAGCTTAATTTTGTAATTATGCAGAGTCCTCTTGAACTTCAAATTATTACCTTACCCGATAATCCTGGCGTTTATCAATATTATGATAAAGACGGGAAAATCTTGTATGTCGGAAAAGCCAAAAATTTAAAAAAAAGGGTTTCATCCTATTTCAATAAAATTCACGATACTGCCAAAACCAATGTTCTGGTAAAAAAAATCGTGACGATAAAACACATCGTAGTTCCAACCGAAACCGATGCGCTTTTATTAGAAAACAATTTAATTAAAACACTTCAGCCGAGATACAACGTTTTGCTTCGCGATGACAAAACGTATCCATGGATTTGTATTAAAAAAGAACCTTTTTCGAGAATATTTTCAACTCGAAACATGATTAAGGATGGCTCTGAATATTTTGGTCCATACACCAGTTTCAAAACAGTACATACTATTTTAGATTTAATTAAAGAATTATATCCGCTTCGAACTTGCAACTATGATTTGAGCGAATCGAATATTAATTCAGGAAAATTTAAAGTTTGTCTGGAATATCATATTGGCAATTGCAAAGGACCTTGCGAAGGTTTGGAACCTTTGGAAGAATACCAAAAACAAGTCAATGCAATTCGCGAAATCCTGAAAGGAAACTTCAAAGAAAGTTTAAAGGATTTCAAGAAATTGATGAATACTTATGCGCAGAATTTACAATTTGAAGAGGCGCAAAAAATAAAAGAGAAAATTGAGGTTTTAGAAAACTATCAATCAAAATCGACAATCATCAATCCGAAGATTACCAATATTGATGTTTTCTCTATTGTTTCCGATGAAAGTGCGGCTTTTGTCAACTTCCTTCAGATTTCTCACGGTTCGATTATTCGTTCGCACACTTTAGAAATGAAGAAAAAATTGGACGAAAGCGATGAAGAATTATTAGAATTAGCTATTGTAGAGCTTCGTGAACGTTTTCAATTATTATCAAAAGAAATTATTGTTCCTTTTGAAATGGATTTGGGCGAAAATATAAAAATCACTGTTCCGCAGCTTGGAGACAAAAAACAGATTTTAGATTTGTCAATTCGAAATGCGAAATTCTATCGAATCGAACAATTAAAACAATTGCAGATTGTAGATCCCGATCGTCATGTGAATAGAATTATGGCACAGATGCAGAAAGATTTACGTCTTCCGTCCGAACCTCGCCATATTGAATGTTTTGATAATTCGAACATTCAGGGAACAAATCCTGTTGCGGCTTGTGTAGTTTTTAAAGACGGAAAACCTAGCAAAAAAGATTATCGTCATTTTAATGTCAAAACCGTTGAAGGACCAAACGACTTTGCTTCGATGACCGAAATTGTGTATAGACGTTACAAAAGATTATTGGACGAAAAGGAACCGCTTCCGCAATTGATTATTATTGATGGAGGAAAAGGACAGCTTTCGGCAGCATTAAAAAGTATCGACGATTTAGGCTTACGCGGAAAAGTGGCTATTATCGGAATTGCAAAACGTTTGGAAGAACTTTTCTATCCTGGCGATTCGATTCCGTTATATCTCGACAAAAAATCAGAAACTTTAAAAGTGATTCAGCATTTAAGAAACGAAGCGCACAGATTCGGAATCACATTTCATAGAGATAAACGAAGCAAATCGGCACTTAATTCTTCGGTCGAAAGCATTCCTGGAATTGGCGAAAAGACCATGACAACATTAATACAACATTTCAAAAGTGTTAAAAGATTGAAATTGGCTACAGAAAAAGAAATTTCAGCCGTTGTAGGTGTTTCTAAAGCCAAAAAAATTGTCGACTTTTATCACAATAATCAATCTTAAGAATGAAAACAGCAATATTGTACATCCTTATTTTAGTTTCTGCAAATTGTTTCAGTCAAAAAAATATTGAGTTTTATCAAAAAGATCAAACAAAAATAAAAATAAATCTACCGAAAGATTCTGAAAAATTAGAAGTGCACACTTCTAAAAACAATAAGCCACAGGTTATACTTAACATCGAAATTTCAGGTTCGATTACAGGTAAAGAAACAAATATCGAAATAGAAGATTATAATTTTGATGGTTACAAAGATTTTTCCGTTTACCATACAGATGATGGAATGGGAGTTTACAGGGTTTACCAAATCTTTATTTACAATCCGACAAATGGTTTGTTTAAAGAAGCACAGATACCATCAGACTCTAGTCCTGAATGCAGTGAATTTTGTGATGTAGTAATAAATAAAAAAGATAAAACGTTTGAATCTACCTGCAGAGGCGCCGCAAGATGGCACACTGACAGATGGAAATTTGACAAAAACAATAAGTTAAAACTTCTAAAAAGTAAATCAGAGTAATACAACATATTAAAGTCAAAAAATTGCCGACTTTTACAAAAACAATTAGCTAATAGTTTATGCGCCTAAACCAGCTGTCCATTTCAAATACTCGGTCAAAAGGATTTTTTTCCAATCCCAAAAAAGGAGCTTCTTGGGTCGCTCTTTTTTGGCAGGAAAAAATAACCTTTTGTCTCTCGCAGTTTTCCATTTCCATCTGGGGCGTGTCAGCACTTATTTTCATAATGACATTTTTATTTTCGCAGGAAGCATTTTCGCAGGAAATGAAAAAAGATAGTGTTAAAAGACCTAAAATCGGATTGGTTCTAAGCGGTGGAGGCGCCAAAGGTTTTGCCCATATCGGAGTTTTAAAAGTTCTGGAAGAAGCCGGAATCAAAATTGATTATATTGGCGGAACCAGCATGGGTTCTGTAATTGGCGGACTTTACGCTTCTGGCTATAATGCCTCACAAATTGACTCGATTTTTAAAAAAACCAATTTTGACGAATTAATAAACGATTATATTCCGCGTTCATCCAAAAACTTCTACGGCAAAAAGAATGACGAATTATATGCGATTGTTTTACCGTTTAGTAATTTCAGAATCGGCATTCCTGAAGCTCTTTCAAAAGGAATGTACAATTATAATCTATTAAGCAGTTTGACTAGAAACGTTCGTCATGTTCGTGATTTCAACAAACTGCCAACTCCGTTTTTATGTATCGGAACCAATATTGAAACTGGCGAAGAAGTTTTATTAAACAAAGGAAATCTCGTTCAAGCCATGATGGCAAGTGCGGCTTTTCCTTCCCTATTTACTCCCGTAGAAATTGATGGGAATCTTTTGGTTGATGGCGGCGTGGTAAATAATTACCCAATACAGGAAGTTCGCAATCTTGGTGCTGATATTATCATTGGGGTTGACGTTCAGGACGACTTGCTGAAAAGAAAAAACCTGAAAAATGCCACGAGAATTTTGGTTCAGATTACCAATCTGCAATCTATCGAAAAAATGAAAAACAAAAGAAAAGATACCGATGTTTATATCAAACCAGATATTCGTGACTTTGGTGTTATTTCATTTGACCGAGGAGAAGAAATCATCAGAAAAGGAGAAGAAGCATCTTTTGCTGTTTATGAAAAACTCAAAACCTTGACAGATGAAAATAATTTCTACAAAAAACCAAAACTAAAACTGGCTTCAGATACTCTTCATATTCAAGATATAAATACTGACAAATTAGAAAATTACACCAAAGAATATATTCGAGGTAAACTTCGTTTTAAACCAGGAAGCACTATAACTTATGACGGTCTTAAGGCTGGAATAAACAACTTAAATGCAACACAAAACTTTAGTACAATCTCATATTGTCTTCAACCAGATGGCGATAAAGACGACTTGGATTTAGTTTTAAGAGAAAACCCAACTCAGACTTATTTAAAACTTGGACTTCATTATGATGGTCTTTACAAAAGTGCCGTTTTATTAAATCTAACGCATAAAAAGACTTTCTTAAAAAATGATGTTACTTCTCTCGATATCATTTTGGGTGATAATTTCAGATATGATTTTAACTATTATGTTGAAAATGGTTTTAACATCAGTTTTGGTTTCCGCTCGAGATTGAATCAATTTAATCGAAATGTAACTACTAGCTTGAGTGGCGTCCTCAAAGAGAATCCAAATGTTAACCTTATTAATGTTGACTTCATGGATATAACCAATCAGGCCTATTTCCAGACTATTTTTGTACAGAAATTTTTAATGGGTGGCGGTTTAGAATATAAATATTTAAAAATCAATTCGCCTACACTTGCCAACGAAGAGAATATAATTGAGAAAAGCAATTATTTTAGTGCCTTTGCTTATTTAAAATACGATTCGCTAGATGAAAAATACTACCCAAATTCTGGATTATATTTTTCTACAGATTTGCAAACCTATATGGCATCATCAGATTATACGAAACAATTTAAGCCTTTCTCAATTGCGAAAGCTGAAATATCAGTTGTAAGGCCGCTATTTAGAAAAGCAACTATAAAATTTGGAGCTGATGCTGGATTTAATATTGGCAGCGACAGTGTTCCGTTTTTTGATTTTATATTTGGAGGTTATGGCTACAACAAAATAAACAATTTCAATTATTTCTACGGATATGACTTTTTAAGCATTGCTGGCAATAGTTATATTAAAACTGATATCAATATTGATTATGAAATATTCAAAAAAAATCATATCAATGTATCAGCAAATTTTGCCAATTTGGGAGATGATATTTTTTCTTCCGTCGATTGGATTTCAATGCCAAAGTATACAGGATATGCAATTGGTTATGGCTTAGAAACTATCATAGGTCCTATCGAAGTAAAACAATCTTGGTCTCCAGAAATGTCAAAAAGCTTTACATGGTTTAGTATTGGGTTTCAATTTTAGTAGTATAAACGAGAATACTTCAATAAATTCTGCCTATTTTTTTACATCATAAAAATTATATCAAAAAAACTAAGTTATTTTATAGTTATAAATAATATAATTTTTATTTTTACTTCGAAAAAATTACGACATTTGTTATAATGAAAACAAATTGGACAGGTTTATTAGAGTATCTTCAATTCCTCATCAAGAGAAATCCTGAGTAATGGCTCTATCGAATTGAAATAATCAGTCAATTAAAAAAATTGAACTGATTATTATCTCTGCAATTCAAATTTTCGAATTATCTAATTTACTAATTATCTAATTGAAAAAGCCATGCCACTATATCATAAACTTGGGGATTTTCCTCAAAAGCGACACACCCAATTTGAAAAACCAAATGGAGGTTTTTACTACGAACAATTGTTTGGAACCGAAGGTTTTCACGGACATTCGTCGCTATCATATCATGTACACAGACCAACACAGGTTAAAGAAATTTTAAACTCTTATTCGGTTGAACCAAAAATTGCAATCGGAAAAAACATAAAATCACTTCTTTTTAAAGGTTTTGAATTAAAACCTGAAAATGATTTTCTAGACAGCCGAAAAGCAATGTTAGTTAATAAAGACTGTATTATTGGTTTGGCTGCGCCGAAAGAATCCCTTCGAAATTATTTCTATAAAAATGCCGATGCCGATGAAATGCTTTTCATCCATAGAGGGAAAGGGAAATTAAGAACCATGTTAGGAAATATTCCGTTTGAATATGGCGATTATTTGATTATTCCACGCGGCATTATTTATCAGATTGATTTCGAAACAGAAGACAACCGATTATTTTATGTAGAATCATATTCTCCTTTTTACACTCCTAAACGTTATAAAAATCAGTCAGGACAGCATTTAGAACATTCTCCATTTTGCGAGCGTGATTTTATTCTGCCAAACGAATTGGAAACACATGACGAAAAAGGTGATTTTTTAATTAAAATCAAAAAAGAAGGCATGATGCACGAAGTGGTTTATGCCACACATCCGTTTGACGTTGTAGGCTGGGACGGCTACAATTTTCCATACGGATTTTCAATTCATAATTTCGAACCTATAACTGGACGTGTTCACCAACCGCCACCAGTACACCAAACTTTTGAAACAGCAACTTTTGTTGTTTGTTCATTCTGCCCAAGACTTTACGATTATCACCCAAAAGCTATTCCAGCACCGTACAATCATAGCAATATAGATTCTGACGAAGTACTGTATTATGTTGATGGTGATTTTATGAGTCGTAATAATATCGAGCAAGGTCATATCACTTTACACCCAAAAGGAATTCCGCACGGACCAGCGCCTGGCGCAATGGAACGCAGTATCGGTCACAAAGAAACTCAAGAATTAGCCGTTATGGTGGATACTTTCCGCCCATTAATGGTTACTGAAGAAGCGATGGGTCTGGATGACGGGAAATATTATAAATCTTGGACGGAGTAACTAATCGAATTTAACCGCAAAGTTCACAAAGGATTTTTCGCAAAGTTCACAAAGTTTTTTTTTGAGAAAGTTTTATCAAACAAGTTCACGAAGCTTTGCGTTCTTAGCGATTTTACAAAATCTAACTTAAAAAAATCTTTGCGCTCTTTGCGGTAAAAAAAAACTTAAACACAACATTTCGGAAAATCAATTAAACGATTAACCGATTAAACAAATAAACATCATGTCAAAAGAAGTAAAATCAGTAGAATACGGATTAGAAAAAATATTTGAAGGAGCACAAGATTTCCTTCCATTATTAGGAACAGATTATGTAGAATTTTATGTAGGTAATGCAAAGCAAGCAGCACATTATTATAAATCTGCATTCGGATATCAGTCATTAGCTTACGCCGGATTAGAAACTGGAGTAAGAGATAGAGCATCTTATGTTTTGAAGCAAGACAAAATCAGAATTGTTTTGACAACGCCTTTAACAGCAGATTCTCCAATCAACGAGCATTTGAAAAAACATGGCGACGGAGTAAAAGTTGCAGCACTTTGGGTTGAAGATGCTACAAAATCTTACGAAGAAACTATGAAACGTGGCGCGCGTTCTTTTATGGAACCAACGATTGAAGAAGATGAATTTGGTCAGGTAGTTCGTTCTGGAATTTACACTTACGGAGAAACCGTTCACATTTTCGTTGAAAGAAAAAACTATAATGGCGTTTTCTTGCCAGGTTACAGAGAATGGAAATCTGATTTTAACCCAGAATCAACTGGTTTAAAATATATCGACCACATGGTTGGAAATGTAGGTTGGAATGAAATGAATACTTGGGTAAAATTCTACGAAGAAGTTATGGGATTTGTGAATTTCCTATCTTTTGATGACAAACAAATTACCACAGAGTATTCTGCTTTGATGAGTAAAGTAATGTCAAACGGAAACGGAAGAATTAAATTCCCAATCAACGAACCAGCCGAAGGAAAGAAAAAATCTCAAATTGAAGAATATTTAGACTTCTATGGTGGACCTGGAATTCAGCATATCGCTATCGCTACAGATGATATTATTAAAACAGTATCTCAATTGAGAGCACGTGGTGTTGAATTTTTATCTGCTCCTCCTCATACTTATTACCAAGCAATTCCTGAAAGATTAGGTGTTCATATGGACATGATGAAGGAAGATTTAAATGAAATCGAAAAATTAGCGATCATGGTTGATGCCGACGAAGATGGCTACTTATTGCAAATTTTTACTAAGCCAGTTCAAGACAGACCGACGCTTTTCTTCGAAATTATTCAAAGAATGGGAGCAAAAGGGTTTGGTGCAGGTAACTTTAAAGCACTTTTTGAGTCTATCGAAAGAGAGCAAGAATTGAGAGGAACATTGTAAATTGTTAATTTTCATATAGAAAACCGCATAATTCTCCAAAAAACGATGCTTTTTTTGCAAATGTTATGTTAAACTTGACTTTCGCTATTTGATTTTTGAACTTTCTATCTATCTTTGCACTCGCAAATCAGGAAGGGGTGGTTTCCTTCCGAATTGATATAAATTTCATAATTTATAGTTTTTTGGTTAGTTAATAGCATAAAAACTCAGTCATCTTTGACTGAGTTTTTTTGTTTTGGTACATTTGGAATAAAATTTGCATTTATCTACCTTTATAATTAAATGTAAAGATTGTACTATGAAAAAGCTCATCCTCATTATATTAGCACTAACCCTATTTGCTTTCAGCCCTCAAAAAGAAGATGCTTTCGACACAGGAGAATATTTCAAATTTAGAATACATTACGGATTTGTAAATGCCGGATACGCAACACTTGAAGTTAAAGATGCCACTATCAACAACAAAAAGGTATATCATTCTGTTGGAAAAGGTTACACAACCGGAATGTCCAAATTTTTCTTTAAAGTAGAAGATTTATATGAAAGTTATTTTGACAAAGAAACAGGAAAACCATACCGATATGTTAGAAAAATTGATGAAGGCGGTTACACCAAAAATCAAGAAGGTTTTTTTAATCAAGCAGAAAATAAAGTTTTAGTAAAAGACTACAAACGCAAATCAGAAAAAACTATCATGGTTTCAGAAGAAGTGCAGGATATTGTTTCTGCATTTTATTTTCTGAGAAACCACCCAAATATCGACAAACTTAAATCGGGTGAAGCCATTACAATTGACATGTTTTTTGATGATGAAATCACAAAATTTAAGTTAAAATATGTAGGTCGTCAAGATATTACGACTAAATTTGGGACGGTTTCTACGATGGTCTTCAAACCATTGGTGCAGACAGGCAGAGTGTTTAAAGAAAAAGAAAGTTTAACACTCTGGATAACAGACGATGTAAACAAAGTTCCAATTAGAATTAAAGCAGATTTGGCGGTAGGATCTCTTAAAGCCGATCTCGATGAATATAAAGGATTAAAAAGTCCACTAAAAGCAAAAAAATAATGAACCCTACAGATCATTCTGAAGCAATTTTAAAAGAAATTGACCTAAAATTTCAAGCCATAAATCAAAAAACTGACGTTCAGTTAGAAGGATTGCTTTGGGCCAAACCAATTACTTATTGGGATTACATTCAAACAGATGCCTTATTAAATTTACAAATTCAGCGCACTACGCTTCCTGATGAAATGGTTTTTATCATGTACCATCAGGTAAACGAATTAATCTTTAAAATGATCTTGTGGGAAATTGACCAGATTGCTGAAACAGAAAACATTCAGGTTGATTTTTTCAGCGAAAGATTATCAAGAATCACCAGATATTTTGACATGCTTACCAATTCGTTTAGTATTATGGAAAACGGAATGGAAGTCGATCAATACATGAAATTCAGAAATACTCTTACTCCAGCAAGCGGATTCCAAAGCGCTCAATATAGAATGATCGAATTTGCTTCGACTGATGTTATCAATTTAACTGACAGAAGATACAAAGCAAACTTTGATGAAAATACCGATTTGGAAACCAGCTTCGAACACCTTTATTGGCAAGCTGCCGGAAAAGATTATCACACTGGCGAAAAATCATATTTATTAAATGAGTTTGAAAAGAAATATAAAGAGCAGTTTTTAAGACAAATGGCTTCGTTTAAAACGAAAAATATTTGGCAAAAATTCACTCAATTACCAATTGAAGATCAACAAAATACAGAACTGATCGCTGCTATGCGCCATTACGACAAAACGGTAAATATTACTTGGGTAATGCAACATCTTAATACTGCAAGAAAATACATCTTGGAAAGTGGAAAAGGAAACGGAGAAGCGACTGGCGGAAGCGACTGGCAAAAATATATGCATCCAAAATACCAAAGACGCATCTTTTTTCCTAAATTGTGGACCGAAGAAGAATTGTCCAATTGGGGAAATGAAACCGAAGTTTAATTTCACCACAAAAATTTTATAAAGTTTGAAAAAAGCAGTCGTAATTTTAATTGTCTTGTTTTCTATTTTTTCATGTAAAAAAGAAGAAGAAAAAATAGAAGCAAAAATTACTAAACCAGCAACCAAAAAAATAGAATTCGGTTTTAATTACGCAGACTTTAATATTGTTAATGATACTATTTCAAAAGGAGATTCTTTTGGCTCAATTTTGCAAAGCCAAAATATTGGAGACAAAAAAGTGCATGATATTGTTGAGCAAGTAAAAGATTCTTTCAATGTTAGAAGCATTCGTTACGGTAAACCTTTTACTTTACTTCGTGCCAAAAATAAAACCAACAATTTGGAGGTTTTTATTTATCAGCCAGATGCTTTAAGCTATTATGTTATTGATCTAAGAGACAGCATTGCCAAAGCATACAAAAAAATAAAGCCCGTCACTTTAAAAAGAAAAATGATTGGCGGCGTTTTAAAAAGTTCACTTTCTGAAACTTTAGGAAACGAAAGTGTCGAAACCGCTTTGGCCAGCAGAATTACAAAAGTCTTTTCTTGGTCTATTGACTTCTTCAAACTTAAAAAAGGAGATCGTTACGGATTAATTTTCAAAGAACGATTCATCAATGGAAAAACCTATGATGGTGTTGAAGAACTCGAAGCTGCATTTTTTGAATATAAAGGTAAAATCGTTTATGCTTTTCCTTTTGAAAGAGATACTACTTCTGGAAAGATTGAATATTATGACGATCAAGGAAAAACACTTAAAAATTTCTTCCTAAAAACTCCAATCAAATTTAGCCGAATCACTTCAAGATTCACGATGAATAGATTCCATCCTGTACAACATACTTGGAAAGCTCATAAAGGAACCGATTATGCTGCGCCAACAGGAACGCCAATTTCTACTACTGCTTCTGGAGTTGTTGAAACTACTGGATATACTGCAGGTAACGGAAATTTCGTAAAAGTAAAACACAACGGAACCTACTCTACTCAATATTTACATATGTCTAAAATCTTGGTTCGCCGCGGACAGCGCGTTACTCAAGGTCAGACAATTGGTTTGGTTGGAAGCACAGGTTTAGCTTCTGGCCCGCATGTTTGTTATCGTTTCTGGAAAAACGGCGTACAAGTAGATGCACTTCGATTAAATTTACCGACTGGAGAATCTTTGACAGGAAACGACAGAACTCGTTTTATGACACAGATTGAACCTCTGAAAAGAGAATTAGACAGCATTGGGAATTTGTAAACAATCCATTTTGCAATCTTTTTGAATTGAAAGTCATGAAAAATGAACGCCTCAAAACCATTTACCATGAAACTTTTTCTGGTCTAAAATTATTTTATAGGGACACAAATCTTCCTGAAAATCTAATTTTAAACTATAAAGTCGGACAGATTATTCAAGAAAAAGGATTTACCGACATGAGTTCGATTGGTGGAGGACTTTCGGGAAATTTGAGATATTTGATTGCAAGCGCGCACGCAAAAGATTTGTCAAAATTTAATCCTGATTCGGCAAAAATCGGACATTTTCTTTTAGACTCAATTGCGTATTTCAAAGTGTTGGACATTCAGAAAATTGGAGATAAAACACAAATTTTTCTTTTGAATATTCCAGACAATTCGATCTCCCTTTTTAAAAATTCGTCTTCAAACTTAGAAGAAGAAATTATAGAAAAAGCTCAAAAACGCTTTCGCGAAAAAATCGATACTGATTTAATTCCCGAATTACAAACTGAAAACTGGAAAGAAAGAACCAAACTTCCACTTGGAATGAGTGATAATGGCGAACTTTTTTTTGATGATTCTAAAATTAAAGCCGAATCTCCAAAAAGAATTGATGTCGATGTTTCGAAGAAAATCATAGAGATCAATAAAAAACCTTGGTGGAAATTTTGGTAATTAAATCTCTTAATTACTAAGAATATTTTTTTCTAAATTCCGAAGGATTCATTCCTTTATGTTTTTTAAAGACTTTATTTAAATGGCTTTCGTCAGAAAAGTTTAATTCATCTGCGATTTCATTAATTCGCATATCGCTGTTCAAAAGTCTAGCTTCAATTAATCTCAATTTGTAGTTTGCAATATATTCTTGCAGTGTTTCACCCGTTTGCTTTTTAAAATATTTACCTAAATAATTAAGCGTAATATTGAAATGTTCGCTTATTTTTTCTGATTTTAATTCTTTTGGATCGTAAATATTCTCTTGAATATAATGCAGAATTTCAAGAACCATTTCTCCAGTTGTTTCTTTAATATTCTTCGGGAGTTTCAAAGCAATATTTCTCGCCACAATTGTAATAATTGTATTTACAATCTGCTCAATAATCTTTTGATGGTAAATCTGCTGATTGTTTTGCTCACTGATTATATTTTCTATCAATGAAGCAATTAACGGTTTATCAATATGATTTTTCAAAATACAACCTGGTTGATGACTTGCATTTTGCAGAATATACTCCATTCGCAAAACTGCTTCAGATTGCCCATTTTGAGAACCTGCTTTTACGTAATATTCATTAAATCGAAGAAAAAAGAATTTTGTTGGTGTTATAATTTCAAACGAATGCACATCTTGCGGCGTCACCAAAAATAGATTTCCGTTTCGATATTGAAACTTATTGTCATTAATAACTTGAATTCCTGTTCCATCAACAATATAAATCAATTCAAAGAAATTGTTTTTCCGAACTGTTTTCGGAAACTGCTCCAGTTCTTTAAAATCAACTTCAAAAGGAAGATATAAATTCTTGTTTGTCATTATGTAAAAATACAATTTTAGTACCAATAAGTACAATTTTCGGCGAATGCTAACTTCTTAATTTTGTTTCAGATAACAAACTAAAAATCTGCAAAATGAAAATACTTTTAATTGGAGCAAATGGAGAAATTGGCAAAATACTGCATCCAGCTTTCGCAAAAAATCATGAAATAATTTCGGCTGGAAGAAACAGCGGAGATTTTAGAATCGACTTATCAGATTCAAATTCGATTGAAAAATTATTCGAAGAAGTCAAAAACATTGATGCTTGTATTTGTGTTGCGGGCGATTGCTACACAGGAGATTTACTTTCGCTTGACGAAAAAAAATTAAATATTGGCATTCAGAACAAATTACTTGGACAAGTTAATCTGGTTTTAATTGGACAAAAGTACTTAAACGATAACGGATCATTTACACTCACTTCAGGAAAAATGGGCGATAAACCTGTAAAAAACAATATAAGCAAAGCTATTGTAAATGGCGGAATCAACAGTTTTGTTCTTGCAACTTCGTTAGAACTAGATAGAGGAATCAGAATAAATGCTATTAGTCCAGCAAAAGTTGCAGATATTCCGACTGAAGATTTAATAAACGCTTATGCGAAGAGTATTGAAAAAACTTTAAATGGAGAAATTATTAAAGTAAACTATTAAATTTTAAAAGATGAAAAACGCAATTTTGATTATACTGCTTTTAATTTTAAATTCAATCAATGCTCAAAAAAAATCTGAATTTTCAGGTTCATGGACTTTGGTTTCGGTTGAAAACACCAATTCTGACGGAACAAAAAACCTTCCCTATGATGTAAATCCGAAAGGCTTTTTGTTATTTGATGAAAAAGGGAATTATGCAGTTCAGATTTATAAAGATAAAAGGGCAAGAATTGCTTCTGGAGATAAAAACAAATGTACGCCCGAGGAAAATGCTACAATTGTACAAGGAAGTAATTCGCATTTTGGTGAATATGAAATTGACGAAACAAATAAGACTATAACTTTTAAAATAAAAACGGCATCTTTTCCAAACTGGGAAGGAACAATTCAAAAGAGGTCGTACACTTTTGCAAACAACGAACTTAAATATGCTGTAACCAATACTACGCAAGGCGGAAAATCAGTAACAGCAGAAGTTGTCTGGAAAAAGTTATGATGAAGTTTTCATAAAACGTTTTCGTAACTAATTGTTATATAATTGCAAACCGCTCCCCTTTTAAAAGTTATTTCAGTATTTTTGTGTTTCAGAAAACAAACTCAATTATAGATAAAAATGGCTTTAAACACAACAAACCCAACTGGGACTGAAGCGTGGAAAAATCTACAAAACCACTATAACGCAATTCACGAAACCACAATACAAGAATTGTTTCAACAAGATAGTGCCCGTGCAGAAAAATTCAATTTACAATGGAATGATTTTTTAGTAGATTATTCTAAAAACAATATTAGTCAGGAAACGGTTTCTCTTTTACTAGAATTAGCAAACTCAATTGGATTGAAAGATGCAATTGCACAATATTTTGGAGGAGAATTAATCAATCAGACAGAAAACCGTGCAGTTCTACATACAGCATTACGTGCTCCAGAATCGGCAGTTATTAAAGTAGACGGAGAAAATGTAATTCCAGAAGTATTCGAAGTAAAAAACAAAATCAAAAATTTTACTGAAGAAGTAATCTCTGGACAAAGAAAAGGATATACTGGAAAAGCTTTTACAGATGTTGTAAATATTGGTATTGGTGGTTCTGACCTTGGTCCTGTTATGGCTGTTGAAGCTTTACAATTTTACAAAAATCACCTAAACACACATTTCGTTTCAAATGTTGACGGTGACCACGTAAATGAAGTCATCAAAAAACTAAATCCTGAAACGACACTTTTCGTGATTGTTTCTAAAACTTTTACTACTCAGGAAACACTTTCGAATTCAGAAACTATAAAAGAATGGTTTTTAAAATCGGCTTCTCAAGAAGACATTGCAAAACACTTCGTAGCGGTTTCTACAAATATTAAAAATGTAACAGAATTCGGAATTAATCCAGACAACGTTTTCCCGATGTGGGACTGGGTTGGAGGAAGATTTTCTCTTTGGAGTGCAGTTGGTTTAAGCATTGCTTTGGCTGTTGGATTTGATAATTATAATGATTTATTAAGTGGCGCCTATGAAATGGATGAACATTTCAAATCGGCAGAATTTGATGAAAACATTCCCGTTATTTTAGCTTTGTTAAGTGTTTGGTATAATAATTTTTATGGCGCTGAGAGCGAAGCTTTGATTCCATACACACAATATTTACACAAACTTGCTCCTTATTTACAGCAAGCTTTTATGGAAAGTAATGGAAAAAGTGTTGGTCGTGATGGAAAACCTGTTAACTATCAAACTGGAACAATCATTTGGGGAGAACCAGGAACAAACTCACAACATGCTTTCTTCCAATTAATTCACCAAGGAACAAAAAGAATCCCAACAGATTTTGTGGGATTTGTAAAACCTCTTTATGGCAACGAAGATCACCACAATAAATTGATGTCAAACTTCTTTGCTCAAACTGAAGCTTTAATGAATGGAAAAACAGAGGCACAAGTTCAAGCAGAGTTTGACAAACAAGGACTTTCTGCTGACAAAGCATCTTACTTAAGACCGTTTAAAGTTTTTACAGGAAACAAACCAACGAATACCATTTTGATTCAAAAACTTACACCAAAAAGCTTAGGATCATTAATTGCCTTATACGAGCATAAGATTTTTGTTCAAGGAGTTATCTGGAACATTTTCAGTTTTGATCAATGGGGAGTTGAGTTGGGTAAACAATTGGCAAATTCTATCTTAGACGAAATCAATTCTAAGACTGTTAAGAGTCATGATAGTTCAACTTCATTTTTGTTAAATCATTTCTTGAAAAACAAATAGAAACATTTATTTAAATATTCTATAACTTTTGAAACGTCCTAATTTCTAGTAAAATTAGGACGTTTTTTACATAAAATACCGACAAAAAGCAGAATTATTCGCCAATTTGCCTGTTTACACTTACAACGTTATTCAAATAATTACATTTTTAACAAAAAAGCTTCGCATAAATTCAAGAAAACAATATTTTTTTTAACGAAAAAAGAAATATTCATTTTAATGCGCAACACAAAAGACAAAACTGTTTTTTCTTAACATTTCGATAACATTATCTGAGTTATTTGTTATAATTTTGCCAAAAACAATAAACTCAATAACAAAATGAAGAAAATGAAAAATTGGTTACTGACTGGACTATTTTTTATGATAGTTTCGACCGTATTTTCTCAAGGAAAGGTTACTGGTAAAATTACCGACGGAACAGGCGGATTACCAGGAGCAAATGTAGTAATCAAAGGGTCTACTACAGGAACTTCAACAGACTTTGATGGTAATTTTTCCCTTACCTCAACATCAAGCACAGGAGAGATTGTAATCTCTTTTTTAGGTTATGACAACCAAACTGTAAAATTTACAGTAGCAAATGGCTCAACTGCAAACTTAGGAACTATCACTTTGGTAGCTTCAAATTCTAACGAATTAAGTGAAGTTGTAGTTACAAGCAGTATTATTGACGTTGCAAAGGACAGAAAAACTCCTGTTGCAGTTTCTACAATTAAAGCTGCTGAAATTCAAGCAAAATTAGGATCTCAGGAGTTTCCTGAAATCTTAAAAAGCACTCCATCTGTGTATGCTTCAAAAGCAGGTGGTGGATATGGAGATTCAAGAATTGCAATTCGTGGATTTGACCAAAAAAATATTGCCGTTATGATCAACGGTGTGCCAATCAATGATATGGAAAACAGCTCTGTTTACTGGAGTAACTGGGCAGGTATCTCTGATGTAACTTCTGCAATGCAAGTTCAAAGAGGTCTTGGAGCTTCTAAATTAGCTATTTCTTCTGTTGGAGGAACAATCAATATTGTTACAAAAACATCTGATATGAAAGAAGGTGGATCTGTTTCTTCAAGCTTTGGTAACAATAATTACTTAAAAACACAAGCTTCTTACAATACAGGAGTTATGAAAAACGGACTTTCAGCTTCTGTTTTATTTAGTAGAACAGCTGGAGACGGATACGTTAACGCTACTGAATTTGAAGGATACAATTATTTCATTGCTTTAGGTTACAAAGCTAGCGACAAACACAACTTCCAGTTCACATTTACAGGAGCTCCTCAATGGCACGACCAAAGATCTAACTCTCCTCTTTTAAGTGATTACTTAAAATACGGAAGTAATGGTACAGACCCAAACATTAAATACAACTCTGATTGGGGAATGAGAAATGGTGAGCAATATAATTTAAAAACAAATTATTACCACAAACCTGTAATGTCTCTTAACTGGGATTACGATATCAACTCTACAACAAAATTATCTACAGTTGGTTATGCTTCATGGGGACGTGGAGGAGGTACTACTACAAATGGTGGTATTAGAGGAAACAATCCTTACTCAACAAACAACTCTTTAAGAACAGCTGACGGTCTTGTTAACTTTGATTTAATTCAAAACTGGAATTCAGGTCAACCAACAACTTTAGGAACAAGAGTACCTGTAAATGGTAGATATGAAAACAGCTCTGACACAGGTAGTAACAGAGTTAATGGTGCAACAGTTATCAACAACATGTCAGGTATTTCTCAAATTGCTTCTGTAAACTCACACAACTGGTATGGTGCAGTAATCAATTTAGACAAAAAATTCTCTGAAAACCTTACATTCGATTTTGGAGTTGAAGGAAGAATGTACCAAGGTATCCACTTCCAAAACTTAATTGATTTACTTGGAGCGGATGTTTACAAAAACACTGCTGACGTAAATAACAATCCTGGTTATTTTAACACTACTTATGCTCCAAGACCAAATGGAAACCCATTTGTTAGCACAGACTACCAAGAGAGAATTAACTACTGGAATGACAGTAAAGTTAATTACTACGGAGCATTTACTCAATTAGAATATACTACTGGTAACTTTACTGCTTTCCTTCAAGGAGCTATTTCTCAACAAGCTTACCAAAGAATTGACCATTTCAAGTATACTTATGATAGCCCTCTTGCTAAAACAGGTTTCAAAACTATTACTGGTGGAGATATTAAAGCTGGAGCTAACTACAACATTAATGAGCACCATAATGTATTTGTAAATGGAGGTATATACTCAAAACAACCGTTTTTCAATGCAGTATACCCTAACAATGCTTCAATTGTTAACCCTAACCTTACAAACGAAAAAATCAAAGCAGTTGAAGTTGGTTACGGTTTCCGTTCTGGAATCTTCAATGCAAACTTAAATGCTTATTACACAACTTGGGATGACAGATTTACAACTGCAACAGATCAGGCAGCTACTAACCCAAGCGGATACTACACTTTCCAAGGTGTTAATGAAATACATAAAGGTGTAGAGTTAGATGTTACAGCTAAACCAATTGACAAGTTAAAATTAAACGGGATGATCTCTATTGGTGACTGGAAATACAGCGGAAATGCTACAAGTAGTCGTTTTGATGTTGCTAACAACCCAATTAGTGGAGACCAGCCTTTATACTTAGATGGAGTTAAAGTTGGAAACAATGCCCAAACTACAATGGCAATTGGAGCAGCTTACGAAATCATTAACGGTCTTAATGTTGATGCAAACCTTAACTACTCTGAGAAGTTGTATGGAAACATTGATGTATCTAAATTTTCGGCAGCAAACAACAAAGGAGCAATGGAATTGCCAGGTTTCGCAACTACAGATGCTGGTGTATCATACAAATGGAACATCTCTCCTAAGATCGGTGCATTAAACTTTAGATTAAATGTAAACAACGTTTTTGATAAAATTTTCATCAACGAATCATTTACAAACATTTTTACAAGTGATTACAAAACAGCTCCTACTACAGCAAACCCTGCTGGTGTAACTTATGCACAAGCTGGAGAAGTTTACAATGGAATTGCTACTGCAAACAAAGTTTACTTTGGTTACGGAAGAACTTGGAACTTTAGTTTACGTTACGATTTCTAAAATTTAGAATCTAAATAAATAATAAAAACGGCATTGACTTTTAAGTTTAATGCCGTTTTTTTATGGCCTTTTTTGTTATATTTGTTTTTGAACAAAAAACACCCCTTATGTATAATTTTCTACAAAAATTTCACTCTGGCTGGGCATACTTAGCGCTACTACTTTTAGTTGTTGCGGTTGTTAATGCCATCATTGGAGTAACTTCAAAAAAAGAATTTACAGCTAAAGATCGTAAAATTGCTTTATTTGCTTTAATTGGCACACACACTCAATTATTAATTGGCTTAATCTTATATTTTGTTTCTCCGCTTGGAAAAGCAGCGTTTGGACAAATGTCTAATGCAGAACTAAGATTAACATCATTAGAGCACCCTCTAATTAACATTATTGCTATCATCCTAATTACTATTGGATGGTCTAAACATAAAAAATTAGTTAATAGTGAAGCTAAATTTAAAACCTTTGCTATTTTTTACACATTAGGATTATTGCTTATTTTAAGTAGAATCCCATGGAACCTTTGGTTCTAAAAAATACCAATTAAAAGCCCTATATCAGGGCTTTTTTTATCTCGGCATATTATTTGTACAAACTCCCCCCAAGTCTGAAAAAGAATAACCCATGAGAAATAAAAAAAACATTTTATTCGCCACAATCGCCTTAACCTTAATTAGCGGCTTTACTTATGTGATAAGCCAGACCAAACCTACAACAGAACCTAAAATCATTCAAGATACTGTTAAAAATGTAAAACCAACTATTATCCCATTGCCGGATTCAGTTTTTACAGACAAAGGTTTAAAACTTAGACCATACAAGAAAAACGCTCATGCCTCCTACTATGCAGATCGTTTTAATGGAAAAAGAACCGCTAACGGAAGCCGATTCAACAACAACAGCTACACAGCAGCTCACAAAAAACTTCCTTTTGGAACTAGAGTAAAAGTAACCAATGAAGCTAATGGCAAATTTGTCATCGTAAAAATTACAGATCGCGGTCCATTTGTAAAAACCCGCGAAATCGATTTGTCTAAAAGAGCTTTTATGGACATTACAAAAAGTAAAGGTGCCGGAGCAATGAAGGTTACCATCGAAACCATAATCGAATAAAAAAAATCCCGCTTAAAGCGGGATTTTTTATTTAAACCAATTTTCGTAAAGCCATTGCAACTCCTGTATGAAGACCTTCGTGATAATTATTAAAATCTAAGGCTCCTTGAACATGACGAAGCGTAAAGCCTACGCTTGTAGTATACTCATTGTAGTCAACAAATAAACCACTTTCAAAATCATTTTTTGTTTTTTCTAGAGTTGTTGAAAGTAATGTTCTTATCTCATCAACCTCAGCTTGAGAAACATCTCCTTCTGGTTTGGTTCCTTTTCTGTATTTGTTAATGAACTCTTCAGAAACCATTGTTGGAAGACCTGATAGCTTGTAAACTAAAAGCTGTTGTGAAGAAATACAATGGCCTATATTCCAAATGATATTATTGTTAAAACCATCTGGAATTTTGTTTAATTGCTCTAATGAATGACTATCTAAGAGTTTCAAAAGAATTTCTCTAATTGTTTTTTGTACATCAAAAACTGAACTCATAATTTTATTTTTTTTCTAAAATTAGTCATTTTTAAGTTTCAAATGGATTTTCTTTGCATTCTAACAAATTCATAAAATAATGGACAAAATATATTATTTATCATCTTGCGATACTTGCAGAAAAATCATCAAAAGTTTACCTGAAAACAATCTTGTTTTTCAAGATATTAGACAAGACCCAATTACTGAGGAACAATTGGAAGAAATGCACAAACTTGCAGGTAGTTACGAAGCATTATTCAGCAGAAAAGCGCAATTATACAAATCGATGGGGTTAAAAGATCAATCTTTGACTGAAGCCGATTTTAAGAAATACATTTTGGAGCATTATACTTTTTTAAGTCGTCCTGTTTTTATTATTGATGGCAAAATTTACATCGGCAACAGCCAAAAAAATGTAGCTGAAGTGATAAATGCTTTGAGCTAAAGAGCTATTTTCTTTTCTGTTAAATTGAAAACTGCGACTGAACACTAATTTCCAATCAAATAGAGCAAACTTTTATTTATCTTTGCGCCTTTATACTCAATTATATGATACAATCTATGACAGGGTTTGGCAAAGCTTCTTTGCAATTGCCTACAAAAAAAATTACCGTTGAAGTAAAATCCCTAAACAGTAAAGGTTTAGATTTGAATGTAAGAATGCCATCTGTTTACCGCGAGATGGAACTTGGTTTACGAACTCTTATTTCGACTAAACTGGAAAGAGGTAAAATTGATTTTGCGATCTATGTAGAAAGCACTGCAGAACAGACTTCAACTAAAGTAAACGTACCTGTTGTAAAAAATTATATCGCACAGTTAAAAGAAGTAAATCCAGATGCCGATGAAACTGAATTAATGAAAATGGCCGTTCGTATGCCTGACACATTAAAAACAGAACGTGAGGAAATCGACGAAAATGATTGGGAGCAAATTCAGGTAATTATTGACGAAGCACTTCAAAATATTTTAAATTTCCGTAAAGACGAAGGAGAATCTCTTGAAAAAGAATTCAATTTAAGAATTGGAAACATTCGTCAATTCATGAACGACACATTGGCTCTTGATCCAGAACGCGTACAAGCTATTAAAGATCGTCTTCAGACTGCAATTTCAGAATTACAGGTTAATGTTGACGAAAACCGCTTTGAACAAGAATTAATCTATTATTTAGAGAAATTAGATATTACCGAAGAAAAAGTCCGTTTAGGCAATCACTTAGATTACTTTATAGAAACCCTAAATGGAACCGAAGCTAACGGAAGAAAACTTGGTTTTATCACTCAGGAAATGGGACGTGAAATCAATACAATGGGATCTAAATCAAATCACGCACAAATGCAGAAATTGGTCGTAATGATGAAGGATGAATTGGAGAAAATTAAAGAACAGGTTTTAAACGTTTTATAAGGCTATAAGCCTTAAGCAATAAGCTATAGGCAACAAAATACCGCACAAATATTAAAGCTTAAAGCATACTGCTTAAAGCCTAAAGCACAAACTAATGAACAAAGGAAAATTAATTGTTTTTTCGGCACCCTCAGGCTCAGGAAAAACAACTATCGTAAAGCATTTACTTGGGAAAGAAGATTTAAATTTAGAATTTTCGATCTCTGCAGCTTCACGCGACCCGCGCGGAGAAGAAGTCCACGGAAAAGATTATTATTTCATTTCGCTGGAACAATTCAAAAAACATATCAAAGCAGAGGAATTCTTGGAATGGGAAGAAGTTTACCGTGATAATTTCTATGGCACTTTAAAATCAGAAATAGAAAGAATCTGGGCTATGGGAAAAAACGTGATTTTTGATATTGATGTCGCTGGAGGATTACGTATTAAACATAAATTTCCAGAACAAACTTTAGCCGTTTTCGTAAAACCACCAAGTGTTGACGAACTAAAGCGCAGATTAAAACAGCGTTCTACAGAAAGCGATGATAAAATCAATATGCGTATTGCAAAAGCTTCGGTTGAATTGGCAACTGCACCTCAATTTGACACTATTATCAAAAACTACGATTTAGATACAGCTAAAGAAGAAGCTTACCAATTAGTAAAAGAGTTCATAAATAAGTAATCTTATTACACGGAGATTTACAAAGAAAAAACACAGAGATTCGCAAAAGGTTTTTTAAACTTTGCGAATCTTTGTGCTATCTTAGCGACTCTCGGTGAAACTGTAAAAAATGAAAATAGGTCTTTACTTCGGAACATATAACCCTATACATGTTGGTCATTTGATCATTGCCAATCATATGGCAGAGTTTGCAGATTTAGATCAGATTTGGATGGTTGTTACACCTCATAATCCGTTAAAAAAGAAATCGACATTATTAGATGATCAGCAGCGTTTGCAAATGGTTTATCTGGCAACAGAAGATTACACAAAGATAAAACCATCTGATATCGAATTTAAGCTACCTCAGCCGAGTTATACCATAATTACACTTGCTCATCTTAAAGAAAAATATCCAACTCATGAGTTCTCTTTAATTATGGGTGAAGACAATCTAAAAACGCTTCATAAGTGGAGAAACTATGAAGTAATTTTAGAAAATCATGATATTTATGTTTACCCAAGAATATCTGACGAACCTGAAAATGTCGAATTAAAATCGCATCCAAAAATTCATGTAATTGATGCGCCTATTGTTGAGATTTCTTCGACTTTTATTCGAAACAGCATTAAAGAAGGTAAAAATATCCAGCCTTTATTACCACCAAAGGTTTGGGAATATATTGATCATAATAATTTTTATAAAAAATAATGAATTTGAATTGCCTCCAGTTTTAACTGGAGGTTTTTTGTTTTACACAATCTTGTCATTTCGACGAAGGAGACTCGAGCGATAGCGAACAGGCGAAGCAAATCTTCACAACTAACTCCATATAGTAAATCAATCTTTGTAGAGTTTCTAACGAAGATTTCTCCTTCGTCGAAATGACAAACAGAACGTAAAAAACTCAAATCACAAAAAAAGCCTGAATTTAAAATTCAGGCTTTCGTTTTTATAATTAAGCTTCGATACTTACTTCGCTTTTTACTCTCGTTCTGATTTCACTCAGCGATTGATCTATCAAAAGTTTTCCATCTCTAAAAACTTCTTTCAATTCGCCTTGTTTTTCTTCTTCCCAAGAAACATTATCAGTTAAATGATACTTGCCATCAATTAAATCAATTTTCATTAATCCTTTAGCCGATTTTTTCGTTCCGTCGTCTGTAATCGGATCTTTGAAAATCGCTCTTCCCTCCCCATTTACTTCTCCGTAAGTTGCTTTCATCGCAAATCCGAAAGTATCTCTGGTGTTATATTGATAAGTAAAAGATCCAATTCCTAAAACAACATTCGTAGAAGCAAATCCTTTTTCTTTTAATCTTTCGCAGATTTGAGTTGCTCTGGCTACTGTAATACTATCTCCGTAAATAGCTCCGATTTGCGGAACCAATTCTTTGAATCCTTTCGCATTTGTTGTTCCACCAAAAACATCCCAAAGCAATTCGATAACACCTTTTTTCTCTTGTTCTGTTTTTCCGTTTGGATTTCCGCAGATAATATCAACTGGATCACCACTATCAGGACGAATTACGACCTTTCCTTCTCTTGAAACGATATCTTCTCTTAATCTTGGCAGATAATCCGTTAAAACCTTCCATAAATCCCAAGTATCAGAAACGATAGAAACAATTCCTTTTTGGTAAACTTCTGTAATTAATCTTTTGAAGGTTTCATACTCGCCTTCTGTAGTTCCCATACACATAACAGAATGTTCTGTTGCAGCAACTGAACCTGCAACCAATTCCTGATCTGAGTTGGCTTTGTAATATTCTTCTAAGAAATCAATCGCTGGAATCGTATCAGAACCTGTGAAGCTCAATAAGTGTCCTGATGCAGAAGTTAAAGCCGCTTCAATTCCACCCATTCCTCTCATTGAGAAATCGTGCGCTTGCCAATCTACAAATTCCGGAACAGATGAAGTCTGATCTGCATATTTATCTAAAACTTTTCTATACTCTTTTGCAATTGTTGCTGAATTGCAAGGAAGCCAGATTACAGCAGATAGTAAAGTTTCGAAATAATTGGTTAGCCAGAAAAACTCTGGAATGGTATTATACATTGTAAACATTGGCACTCTCAAGGGAACACTTGCCCCTTCTGGCAAAGCTTTAAAAACCATCGGAATGTAACCTAAATCATGTAAATCTTCAATATGCTTAGTTCCAACTTGATTTTCGTCTAAATAATTATTGATTCTGCGAGCGTACTTTGCAACAACTTCTTCTTTTGATTTTTTAAAAAAATACTCTTCAAAGTCATGAATAATATATTTTTTGATGAAATACTGTAATCCGAAGAACACAACTTCATCAACTTCTTCTAATCTAGATTTTCTTGGTGTCCAGTTAGAATATACTAATGTTGTTCCGTCTGGATATTGTCTTCTGTGGTCAACTTTGTAACCGTCGGTTAATAATAGTGGGTTCATATATTTTCTATTTATATTTTTTGTGATAATCGTATTGCTAAATCTTTAATATCATTAGATCTGACCAAATTGTCAATCCATTTTTGTGGCACGCTTTCAATTCTGTAATAAATTCCCGCCAAGCCTCCTGCAATTGCACCTGTTGTATCTGTATCTTCGCCTAAATTAACAGCTTTCAAAACAGTTCCCTCATAAGAATCGGAATTTAAAAAACACCAAAAGCTCGCTTCTAAACTATGAAGAACATAACCCGATGAATAAATTTCATTCTCTGGATATACAGAAATATCATTTTTCAAAATCCTATCAAACAATCCAATTTCCATCAGATTAAACTCTTTGCTTTCTAGAAATTTTGCAACAACAATTTGCATTTCTTTATAAGCTTCGAATTTATCTTTATCTTTTAGAATCTCCAAACAATAAATAACATAAATAAAACAGGCAAACACCGAACGGAAATGAGCATGCGTTATTGACGAAACTTCTTTTACTTTTTTATAAATGACTTCTATATCTTTCTCTTTCTGAAGATAAAAAACCAATGGCAAAATACGCATTAAGGAACCATTGCCATTATCGCTTTCAGAAAATCCTCCGCATAAATCTGGCTGATGCCCTTTCGCTATATTGTGAATCGCATGAGTAGTCGCTATTCCAATATCGAAAACTCGTCCATGCGGTGTCCACATTTCTGCGGAATACCATTTCACAAAATTCTTAGCGATATCAGTTAAATCATAACCCGAGCATAAACTTTCCGCTAGACAAAAGGCAAGTGAACTATCATCACTCCAAGTTCCAATTGGCTGATGATGTGTTCCAAAACCAAACATTTCAGTAACTGGATTTGCTTTTAAATAGGCTCTCGACTGAAATTCTACCGGAACGCCCAAAGCATCACCAACCGCTAATCCAAATAAACCTGATTCTATTTTACTTTTCATCATCTTATTTATTTCTTCCTTTTTCGTTTGAATAAAATGTCTGTACAGCATCACTCTGCCAAAAGACTTTTGTTTCAACATCCAAACAAGTTAATTTACCATAAAACCCAGCACCCGTATCAATATTCCAAACATTACAGCCCTGCATCGGAATCTCAACGTCATAATGCAATGTTGGTGTGTGACCAATATAAATTTCATTAAAAAGCAGTAATCGTTTCGGGTATGAAAGTGAATCTTTTTGAATTCTTTTATCCATTGTCAAAGCCATTTCCCATAACGTTCTATCCCATGAATAATTGGTTTTGTAATGTTCTTTTTCTGGACCGTGCATCGATGAAAAACCAGCGTGAATGAATAAATTGTTATTTTCATCGACAAAATAGTCTTTCATTTTATTGAAGAAATTACGATGCTTTTCTTTTTCAGAAATAGCAATATCTTCATAACTTTCTATAGTCGATTTTCCTCCGTGCAGAAACCAAATATCGTTTACGACATTTTCTTCCAGCCATTCCTGACACC
Source organism: Flavobacterium sharifuzzamanii (assembly GCF_003254585.1). Classification (GTDB taxonomy): domain Bacteria; phylum Bacteroidota; class Bacteroidia; order Flavobacteriales; family Flavobacteriaceae; genus Flavobacterium; species Flavobacterium sharifuzzamanii. Next base: position 263,412 of record NZ_QJGZ01000039.1, read on the forward strand.
AAGCATCATGATTTCCTTTTATAAAAATACATTCTTGTTTTTGAGATAACTCAATAAGAAAATCAATCAATTGTTTCGATTCACTCCAACCATCAACATAATCACCTAGAAAAATAAAACGATCATTTTCTGAATATTCAGTTCTTTCCAATAACTGAATTAATGCTTTTAATCCGCCGTGAATGTCTCCAAAAACTAAGGTTCTTTTCATGATTAACTAAACTTGTTATTCAGAGCTACATCCAGTTTCATGAGAAAATCTTTTCCGAATTTATCATTTTCCAACTCTTCATACAGAAACGACGGCAATGTCTTCTCACAATTCTGTTTCTGACTTAAAATTGCCATCGACAATGCTGCAACTGTATCAGTGTCTCCACCATAACCAATTCCTGTCTTTAGGCAATCTTTCATAGAAACAGCTTCAGAAACCATTTTAATTACAGCTTGTGTTGTTGGATATCCATGCATATCAATTGGAGAAGTAATTCTATAATTTTCATTCTCCTTTAAAGTCTGGTTCAAAAAATCTATCAAAGTAGATCCATCACCAAGATTATATTTAAAATAATGAACTGCCAGCGCAATACGTTTTGCACAACTTATTCCTTCAACCGTATTGTGCGAAGTCTTAGCCTGAATCTCACAGAACTCAAGTATTTGTTTGATATCTTTTAAATGTCCAATTGAATATGCTCTCATGGCAGAGCCATTTCCGCTGCTTCCATTATCAATTATTTTGATAAAATCAGAACCATTTTTACTGGCATCCAAAGCATTGTAAACTCTATCCGAATAACCGCGTCTTTTATCTCTGTGAAATACTTCTACAAATTTATCGGCAACTTTTATTTCGTTCCAATTATCATCTTCAAGCAGCAATTCCGAAATTGCAATTGCCATTTGAGTATCATCAGTATATCTTTTATAAATCTCTGTGTACATTCCGTGTTTATCATACTGAGTCAGATTATTGTTTTTAGAAATAAAATCTAAATCTCTAAATTCAAAACCCGCACCGTATGCATCACCTATTGCTGCTTCTAAAATCATAATTGTTGTTTTTGATTATTTAAGATTTAAACTCGATATACTTTGAAGGAACTTCATCTGTCAGCCAAACATTGTTTTCTGACAAATAAAATTTAAATCCGTCTCTGTACATAGCACCGCTTCTAACAGTTAAAATTTGCGGAACTCCTCTTCTGCTTCCCACTTTTGTTGCGGTTTCTTTGTCTTTGGAAAGATGCACATGCTGACGGCTCATTTTCTTTAAGCCCTCTTTCTGAATACTTTCCATGAATTTTCCAACAGTTCCGTGATACAGATATTCTAGAGGTTCTGTTTCTGCTAAATTTAATTCAACCGAAATCGAATGTCCCTGACTTGCACGGATTCTAGTTTTATCTTCGTTATAAGCAAAACGCTTTTTATCGTTATTTTCTACTACGTAATCTAAAAGTTCGGCATCGAGACGATTCCCTTTTTTAGTACATTTTTCTATCAATTCATTGACATCTGCCCAACCGTTTTCGTCTAATTTTAATCCGATTTTTTCTGGCGAATGTCTGAGCACTAAACTTAGAAATTTACTTACTGTTTTTGCTGTATTTTCATTCATGATTTCCAGAAATTTTTAGTTTTTTATTCAATTCCTCGTCTTGAAAAACTAGAGGCTTTTCGGCAGGAATCAAAAGGTTTTCCAATTGTCTTTTCTGCACAAACTCATATTGTTCTTGTACAAAATCCGAAATATCTTCAATCAACAGAATATCTTCTTTCGAAAATGATCTTGTAAATTCATCTCGTAAACCAATCTGAATGGCTCTTCTTTCTAATTTTGATCCGTAAGGGTCGTGATCCGGATCCCACTGTAATCTCACCGAAGATGTTTTTACTTCAATCTGCCATTCTTCATAGCTTTTTCCAAGTGAAGAATCGTGAGTAGAATAAACCGCATTTTGCAAATATTTTTGAAATGCTTCTCTTTTAAGATGAATTGCCAAAACAACTTCTTGTCCTTCTTTTGTTCCCCAGCCGTTTCTGTACATCATCCAAAGAAAATTAGGTTTGATCCACGTCATTCTTTCCAGACTAAATGCACCTCCAAAAAACTGATTTTTTACAGCAAATTCACCGATTTCTTTTCGATACGACTGATAAACAACTATTTTTTCATCGTCATATTGAGCCATTATATGATGACCAGATTTTGGCCATTCTTTTATTTGCTCGTTATATTTTTTTAATTCTATTTTCATTTTATAAATACACAATAGCTTGATTGTGTTTATTTTCTAATTATTTTTTTGTGATTTAAAAATCATAGACCACAGCTTCTATATTCTGATCAGACAGTGTTCTAAGAATAATTGGTTCAATCATTTCCCATTTTCCTCCAGCTAATCCGCAACCAATTCTAGGCATATGAACCGATGCATTGTTTGTTTTTGCGAAATCAGAAACAGTTTTTAACCCTTCTTCAATAGCATTATATCGAATTGGCGCACCTCCATTTTCATCTTTATTGATTTTATACTGACCAATTAAATTTGCCACCCATAAATCTTCTTCAACCTGAACAAACTGCACTTTTCCTAATTCAAAATCATTTTTAGATTTAAACCATTCACGATATTGCTTTTCTGGTGTTTTCCATTTTTTTGAAATTGCCATTACAAACCCTTTTCCCCATGCACCAATATCATTGCAAACGTGAACAATTATCTTATTTTCTGATCCTTCAGGAGATGTAGCATCGCCTTTTATATATTGAATATCTTTCATTTTTATATTTATTTTAATCAAACGTTCCTACGGAACGTAAATTCGATTAATCGATATTTTTTTCTACCGACCAAATGTTCCTAGCGGAACATCTTTAGGATTTTAATTCATCCCTAACCTCCATTAAAGCAAAACCTAAAAGATTCAAACCTTTCCACTTCTCAGGATTTGAAACATCTGTATGATCACTTGCCATTCCGATTCCCCAAATTGGATCAACAGGACTTGCTTCTACAATGACTCTGTCGTTTGTGCTTAACAGAAAGGTTTTCAAGTCGAGATTTTGGCTGAACTTATGAAAGTTCCCTTCTTTTACGATTTCAAATCGGTTTTCTAACCAGATTTTATCATCGTAGTTTCTTACTTTACGTCCTAATTTTTTAGCTTCAGCAGGCGAATTGCATTTTATAATCTTTTCTAAAATTTCCTGATCATTAAATAATTCAGCCTTTTTTGCCATCATCCAATGTTCGGCTGTTTTGTAAGTCACACCATTAACTTCGAAAGAACTTAACCACCACTGGCTGAAGCAGGTTTTAGTAATCGTTCCATCTTTACTTGGCTGATGTCCCCAGAAAAATAAAAATTTACTTTCTGGAGCTATATTGTCTATATTGTATTTCATTTTTTCTATTTTTTGTTTCAGGTTTAAAGTTTCAGGTTTTTCACTGAACTTGAAAACTGTTTTTAACTTGAAACAGTTAGCTTTTTTTGTTTCATGTTTACGTTACACAGAGAACTTGAAACCTGAAACTTGAAACATTTAAATTAATTGATCCAATCCAATTACCTGAACACTTTCTCCTTCAAAATCTTTAAAAGAATTTGTGGTAAAAATTCCGTCGAAGCAGTTTAAAACTTCAAAATCTTTAAAAGAATTTGTGGTAAAAATTCCGTCGAAGCAGTTTAAAACTTCAAAACCTTTATTAAAAATTCCGTGGCTTACCGCTAAGTATAATTTTCCGGCATTTTTCTTTTTTAGTTCTTCTGCTAATCCTACGAAAGTTCCTCCTCCATCGCATATATCATCCACAATTAAACAATCCATTCCGTTTAAATCATCCTCGTAAACTTTAAAGCCAGATAATTTTCCTGTTTTTACATCGCGACTTTTACTGCATTCTACCACTTCAACTCCGCCTAAAAACTCAGAAACTTTGTAGATCTTTTTTAAAGCGCCACCGTCTGGAGAAATCAATTTTACATTTTGACCAATTCTATTCAACACTTCTTTGATGAAAGTATAGTTTGGAATCACTGTACTATTATTCAACAAAGCCGGAGTAACCTCAGAGTGCGCATCAAAAACAAAAACTTTGTTCAATTGCATTGCATTTATAATATCAGCATATACTTTAACAGATAACGGTTCGCCAGGAATCATAACACGATCTTGTCTCGCTGCCGGGAAATACGGAATAAAGAGTTCAATGATTTTAACGTCCATTCTGCGTAACGCATCAACTGTAACACACAATAAACCTAAATCGTTGAAAGAGTTTAGTCTGTGTGTAATTGTCACTTTTCTGTTTACATCAAAATCTAGAGCAATTTTAATGTGTGGTTCTCCACCAGAAAATGTAAAACTTTGAAATTTGATTTCTTCCTGATTTTGAAATGGAGCAAATTTTGGGTCGAGATTTAGTATCATAGTTTTTATTTTGCGTTAATTATACGCAAATGTAGAATTAAATTTTAAATAAACAATTTATTTTGTGTAAAAATTACGCAAACTTTATTTCGAAGTGAAAGCCTTTCTGAATTAACTCATTATATTTCAACTTATTGAACTTAAAAAGTTTTGCTGGACGTCCCGTTTTAATTGGTGAAAATTTTTCAGTTTCTTCTAAAATACCATAACTGAGTATTTTTTTTCTGAAGTTTCTGCGGTCTATTTCTTTTTCTAAAATAGTGCAATAAAGGTTTTCAAGATCTGAGAACAAGAATTCTTCCGGAAGTAAATCGAAACCAATTGGTTCGTATGTCAATTTGGCTTTAAGCCTTTCTATTCCTTTCTTTAAGATTAAATTATGGTCAAAAGCCAAAGGCGGAATTTCATCTATCTTAAACCACTGTACTCGTTCAGCATCTGTATCAGCTTTAATCTCCAAATTCGAAGCGTCAACTAAAGCATAATACGCGACTGAAATCACACGATTTCTCGAATCTCTATGAATGTCATCGCCAAAAGTGTACAATTGTTCCATAAAAGTCAACTGCACATTTGTTTCTTCATGCAATTCACGTATTACTGCATCGCTAAGAGATTCATCATTCTGAACTAAACCTCCTGGTAATGCCCAATATTTATCTGCTGAGCCAAATTTCTGCTCAATCAACAGTGCATATAAACCATTGTTTTTATATCCAAAAACAATCGCATCTACAGCAATTCTAATATTTTGTAATTTTTCCATAATCCTCAATCCTATCAAACAAATATAACGAATGAGAGCCAACTTTATAATTTAATACAAAAGCTTAAATTATAAAATTGACTCTCATCAATATCTTTTAACTTTTCCTAGTTAACCGTAACGGTTCTTTTGGGAACAGAAGTACATTCTGCACCATCTTTTTTAACGGTAACTTCAGCCTTAGCTTCATATGTACCAGCAGCTGCGTAAGTATGCGTTACTGCAGTACCAGTTCCTGTAGTTCCATCACCAAATGTCCATTTCACTCCAACCAAAGTTCCTGTTCCTGTGTACTCAACCGAGTAGTTCATTAACTTCGGATTAGTCGCATCGGTTGAATTATGTAATTTAACAAAAATCGATTCTGCCAAACAATCTACTATCACTTCATCATCGTGTTTACTGCACGAATTGTTCAAAAATACAGTAACAATAAGGATTAACACTGTCGCAATCTTTTTCATTTTTGAAAATTTTAGTGGTTTCTTTATCAAAATTACTCTTTTATGCTACGTGAACAAATGATTGAAATCATAATCTATTTCCGAAAAACAGCTTTAATTCTTTTTCAATAATATCAAAAAAAGACTTTAAGTTATTATTCTTTGGAGTCAATAAATACACAAATTCTTCGGGAACATGAAAACTGTTCCAAACTAACTGCAGTTTATTTTCTTTAATATAATGTCTTGCATTGCAATTCCAAGTTGCAGCGATTCCTTCATTTTTAGCTAAAAGCCTCAACATTTCAGATTCTGATGGAATAATGTAATTCGGAACCATCGAAGGCCTTTTTTTATTAAAAGCATGCAACCAAAATAATTTTATATGCGGAATTCGAGCATCATGACTGTACCATTTTTGTGCATTAAGCCATTGCTCTATTTCATTATAATTATCTGCTTTCAATTTCTGGCGGAATTCTGTTATGTCCAAAGAGGTTGGAGCAACCAGAATCAATTTAATCTTCCCTACGATTTCGTAAGTTGTATCAAAAGTGTCAAATCTTTTTGTGGTAATAGCAAAATCTAATTTTTTAGCATCCACTAAAGCAAAAAGCTCATCATTTTCTGCAAAAGTAAAATCGATTAAATCAAACTTCGAAATCAAAAGATTTCCAATGCAGTCAAAAAGATGTTTTGAGACTCCAACAGAAATTAACCGAGTAGCATCTTCTGCCTTTGCACGAAAACCAGTTTCGACACTTTCCAGACGATCAAGCGCATCTATTATCAAATTATTCAGTAACTTAGCGTATTCGGTTGGCTCTACCCCTTTTGACTTCCGATTAAATAATTTATTTCCAACATGCGCTTCAAGCATTGAAATCTGCTGACTTACGGCAGGCTGACTCATAAACAATTCTTTTGCAGCGATCGAAAAATTACCATTTTTATAAACCGCTTTAAATGTTCTGTACCATTCTAGATTTACCATGATATAATTTTATTTATAACAAACATAGTTTATTTTATTTTTACTGATATCACTTTCGACGTAAATTTGTTCAAAATTTAATATTTATGAAGAAAATAGCATTACTCGCAATAGTTGCATTTACGGCTTTAGGCACATCTGCTGAAGCTCAAAAATCAAATAAAAAAGGGATGAAAAAAGTATTATTTGTTGTAACCAGTAATGATAAGCTGGGCAATACAGGAGAAAAAACAGGATTCTGGTCAGAAGAATTTGCTGCACCGTATTATGAATTATTAGATCAAGGAGTTGATATTACCATTGCTTCTCCACTTGGAGGCCAGCCGCCAATTGATCCAAAAAGTGCTGATCCGGCATCGGCAACTGAAGACACAAAACGTTTTGACGCCGATAAAGTTTTACAGGAAAAGCTAAAAAATACTTTAAAACTTTCGACAGTAAACCAGAAAGATTACGATGCTGTTTTTTATCCCGGAGGTCATGGTCCTCTTTGGGACTTAGTCGAAGATAGAAACTCGATAGCTTTAATTGAATCTTTTTATACTCACAATAAACCGGTAGCTTTTGTTTGTCATGCTCCTGCTGTTCTGAAAAACGTAAAAGTAAACGGCCAATATTTAGTTAAAGGTAAAAAAGTTACCGGATTTACAAATGCCGAAGAAGAAGCGGTTGGTTTAACTAAAGTAGTTCCATTTTTATTGGAAGATGTTTTAGCTTCAAATGGAGCAATTTTTTCTAAAGGGGAAAATTGGCAGCCTTACGCTGTTGCTGATGGACTTTTGATTACGGGCCAAAACCCTGCATCGTCTAAATTGGTAGCTGCAAAATTATTACAAGAGTTGAAATAAAAGGGACTAAGGGACTGAGATGTTAAGGCTCTAAGGTTTTTCTTAGTTGCTTAAAAGCTTAATCTCTTATTTCATTACTATTAAAAAAATTAAACAAATAACAATTGCTAGGTTGCAGATAAGTTCAAAGAAAAAAACTTAGAACCTCAGAATCTTAGCATCTTAGAACCTAAAAAAAAATGCTAAACTTTGAATTATACAATCCGACAAACTTAGTTTTCGGAAAAGGACAAATTGAAAAACTTTCTACTTTAGTACCAAAAGGTGCAAAAATTCTTTTAGCTTATGGCGGTGGAAGTATTTTTAAAAACGGAATTTACGATCAGGTAATTGCGAATCTAAAAGGTTTTGAAATTGTAGAATTTGGCGGAATCGAACCAAACCCAAGATTTGAAACTCTGATGAAAGCCGTTGATGTTATAAAAGCAGAAAAAATCGATTTTATTTTGGCTGTTGGTGGAGGATCTGTAATTGATGGTGTGAAATTTATTTCAGGTGCCGTTCATTTTGAAGGAAATCCAATTGACATTCTTCAAAAACGAATTTTAATTAAAGAAAATGCAATGCCGTTTGGAACTGTTTTGACACTTCCAGCAACGGGAAGCGAAATGAATTCTGGATATGTGGTAACAATTGAAGCGACTCAGGAAAAATTATCTTCTGGAGGAAGTGCTTTGTTTCCGAAATTCTCTATTTGTGATCCGACTGTAATTTCGTCTTTACCAAAAAGACAAATCGAAAATGGTGTTGTAGACGCCTACACACACGTTATGGAGCAATATTTAACGTATCCAACAGATGCTTTTCTTCAGGATAGGATTGCCGAAGGAATTTTACAGACTTTAATTGAAGTTGGTCCTGGCGTTGTACAAAATCCAACCGACTATACTTTGGCTTCTAATTTTATGTGGAGCTGTACAATGGCTTTAAACGGATTAATTCAGAAAGGTGTCCCAAGCGATTGGGCGACTCACATGATTGGTCACGAATTGACAGCACTTTACGAAATTGATCATGCTAGAACTTTGGCGATAATTGGGCCAAGTCTGTACCATGTAATGTTTGAAACTAAAAAAGCAAAACTAGCACAATACGGAAGAAGAATTTTCAACTTAACTGGTTCTGATGAAGAAGTAGCAAAAGAAGCAATAAACAAAACCGTTGAATTTTTCCATACAATGGGAATGGACACTAAACTTTCTCAGTACACAAAAGACTATTCTAATACAGCAGATTTTATCGTAAATCGTTTCGAAGAAAGAGGCTGGAAAGGTTTAGGCGAAAATCAATTGGTAACTTTAGACAAAGTAAAATCAATTGTTGAGCTTAGTTATTAAAAAAGTAATCAGTGTTCAGTTTTTAGTGATCAGTACGCACTTTACTGAATACTAAAAACTGAATACTGCCAACTAAAAAAGGCGTTCTTAACAAGTTTAGGAACGCCTTTTCAAAATACTAAAACAAAACTAACTAACTCAATTTTTTTTAAATTCATTAAAATTCTAATTTATAAACTATTATAACGGAAGGTGATTATTTTTTATTGTATCGCATTTTAAAAAAATATTTTACGCTTAAACTTCTTGAAAGTATTGCAATTAAAGAGCTCTTTCAAAATTTCTTAAAGTAGATTTTGCTTTATTAGCACATTATTAAGTACTTTTGTTTCAAATTAATAAAATAATGAGCGAAAAGTTAAAATTTGCAGTAATTGGAGGAGGAAGTTGGGCAACGGCAATTGCCAAAATGTTATGTGTGAATCTTTCAGAAATTGCGTGGTATATGCGTAATGAATCTGCAATTGAACATCTTCAGAAATACAAACACAATCCGAACTATTTAAGTTCTGTTGAATTTGATACCAACAAGCTTAAACTGACAAGCAATATAAACGAAGCAATAGAATATGCAGATTATATCATTTTTGCTATTCCTTCAGCTTTCTTAGATGCCGAATTAAAAAACATGACGGTTTCTCTAGCCGATAAAATCATTTTTTCTGCTATTAAAGGTATCGTTCCAGAAACAAGCTTAATTGTCGGCGAGCATTTCCATATTCAATACGACATTCCATATTACAACATTGGAGTTATTACAGGACCTTGTCACGCAGAGGAAGTTGCTTTAGAAAGACTTTCTTACTTAACAATTGCATGCGGTGATCCAGAAAAAGCTTGTACTGTAGCAAAATCGCTTTCAGGAAATTATATCAAAGCCAAAATTTCAGACGACATTATCGGAACTGAATATGCAGCGATGCTGAAAAACATTTATTCAATCGCAGCCGGAATTGCACATGGTTTGGGTTATGGCGACAACTTCCAGTCAGTTTTAATGAGTAATGCTATTCGCGAAATGAAAAAATTCATTAGAAAAGTGCATAAAATGAAACGTAACATCAACGATTCGGCTTATTTGGGCGATTTATTGGTTACAGGATATTCTGTTTTCTCTAGAAATAGAATGTTCGGAAATATGATCGGAAAAGGATATACAGTAAAAAGTGCCATGATGGAAATGAGCATGGTTGCCGAAGGATATTACGCAACAAAAAGTGCTTACAAACTAAATCAAGGTTACGGCGCGAAAACGCCAATTATAGATGCTGTTTATGCTGTTTTATATGAAGGAAAAGATGCTAAAACGGTTTTCAAGAAATTGACTGAGTCTTTGGATTAAGTATTCAGTGGTCAGTTTTTTAGTGATCAGTTAAAACAAAATAAAAAAGTCCGAAAAAATATTTTTCGGACTTTTTTATTTTACGCTTAATTTCAATTTAAACCGAATACTGAGACTGATCACTAAAAAACTGACCACTGAATACTACTTCACCATAACCCCTTCAACAAACAAAATTGGCACTTCTTCCGTATTGTTTTCGTCAAGCGAATTGGCTTTAAAAATAAACTTCTTATCGTATAAAGTATTTCCGATGAAGAAAGTCACCATAAACTCGTTATTAAGCGCTAAAAGGCTTTTTTCTACCAATTCTATCTTCACAACAGAAACCGAAGGAACCTCAACAAATGCATGACGCAGAATTGACGTTTTTTTCATTTCTCCATCAATAGTTCCAAATGCTTTTGAAACCACCATTACGCTGTCTAAGTTAAAATCACTATCATTAACCAAGTAAGCGTACCATACTTTTTCCATAAAATCGTCACTCCATTCCTGCACTGCTGCTAGAAATACATTTTCAACTTCTGGAATTATTATATCTTTTTTCATATGAGTCAAAAGTTTTAAAGTCGAAAGTCGAAAGTCAAAAGCCATCACTCTGAGACTTTTGACTTTCGACTTTACAACTTTATGACTTAAAATTAAATATTTGCTTTAAACTGCTCTAAGAAACGAACATCATTTTCGTAGAACATACGAATATCGCCAATTTGGTATAAAAGCATCGCAATACGCTCTACTCCCATTCCGAAAGCAAATCCGTTGTATTCGTCTGGATTGATATCACAGTTTTTCAAAACGTTTGGATCAACCATTCCGCAACCTCCAATTTCTAACCAACCAGTTCCTTTTGTGATACGGTAATCAGTTTCTGTTTTTAGTCCCCAATAAATATCAATTTCGGCACTTGGCTCTGTAAATGGGAAATATGACGGACGAAGACGAATCTTAGATTTTCCGAACATTTCTTTTGTGAAATACAATAATGTCTGCTTCAAATCAGCAAAAGACACATCTTTGTCAATGTATAATCCTTCCACTTGATGGAAAATACAGTGCGAACGAGATGAAATAGCCTCATTACGGAAAACGCGTCCTGGAGAAATGGTACGGATTGGCGGTTTATGATTTTCCATATAACGCACCTGAACAGATGATGTATGCGTACGCAACAACACATCAGGATTAGTCTGAATGAAAAATGTATCCTGCATATCACGCGCTGGGTGATATTCTGGTAAGTTCAATGCTGTAAAGTTATGCCAGTCGTCTTCAATTTCTGGTCCTTCAGAAACGTTGAATCCGATATTAGCAAAAATATCTATAATTTGATTTTTAACGATAGAAATTGGGTGGCGAGAACCGATAATTACAGGTTCTGCCGCACGTGTTAAATCTCCAAAAATTCCTTTAGACTCTTCTTTACTTTCAAGCTCTTCCTGAATAACTCTAACTTTTTCTTCAGCAACCGATTTTAAAGTATTGATTACTTGTCCAAAATCTTTTTTCTGGTCATTTGGAATATTTTTAAATTCAGTAAAAAGTTCTTTCAGCAAACCTTTACTTCCTAAATATTTAATACGGAATTGTTCTAACGATTCTTTATTCTTCTCATTAAAGGCTTTAGCTTCCTCTATGTGCTGTTTTATCTTATCTATCATTTTCCTTCGATAATTGAGAGTACAAATTTAGTGTTTTTAGTTGAAACTGTGCGGTCACAGTCGCAGTTTTCGGTTTTCCGTAAATTATTTTATCAGATTTAACTTTTCTTCAATTTGTTTAATCTTTACATGCCAATAATCTAAACCTTCCTGATTGGTTACGATTTCCTTTTTGTAGTTAGGAGAAATACTGCTTAATTTGTGCCAGTTCTTATTTAAATCTCGTTCTCTTTCTTGTTTATTTGTGGGTTCAATTCTGTTGCGCCAAAAATCCATATTTTTAAAATAGGTCTTTTTTATGCCTTCAAAATACTCTACTAATTTTTCTTTTGAATTCGGAATATAACCTGGTCCACTGCATCCGCAAGAGTGAAACGTAATTCCAACAGAAAACAAACTTTTTATATGTTCCCACTTTTTGACATCATCTTTTTTAGGCGATTCAAAATCTAGTCCCATATTTGCCATAAATTCACCACATTGCGGACATTTGGCTTCAAAAACCGATGCTTCTCCTTTTTTTATATCAACCATCAATCTTCTTTTAAATGTTTTTCGACAATTAAAACAAGCATAATGAGGTTTATAAGATGTCATGGCGTATCTGCACATTTTTTTTAGTGGTCAGTGGTCAGGTTTTTAGTGGTCAGTTTCCGCTTGCTTAGTTACAATTTACAGCACTGAACACTAGGCAACTGAATACTGAACACTAAAAAAAATCTATTCAATAAGCTTTCTTTCTAAAAAATAACTTACAATCGCTTCTTTCATTAAAACCGATTGTTCACCGGCTTTTAACGGCGGTAAATTTTCTTTTACTTTGTAATGAGGCCAGCCTTCGTCGTCGAAATATTCGAATTCGTAAAAACCGTATGGCTCCAACAATCGACAGATGGCAATGTGCATTAAATTTAGTTTTTCATCTTTCTTGTATTCGCGGTGCACTTTTCCGTATTCCTGAACTCCGATTAGGTAAATTATAGCATCCAAATCTAAATCTTCGCCTTGCGAAAACTGATTGGAAAGTATATCAACGAGCTTTTCCCATCGCTCTTTTAATTGTGTATCTCTAGACATTTAATTTATGATTTTTGATTGTAGATTTTAGATTGCTGATTAAAAATCAATTCTGAGGGGGCAGAATCGCAATCTATATTCTAAATTTGATTTGCAAAGATACAGAGTTCGAACTCAATGTGCCTAAAAAAATTAAACACTAAAATTACATCTCCCACAAAACCTTTGAACCTTTGCCTCTCTGCACCTGTGAACCTTAAAAAAAACATATCTTTGCGCCTTTATTAAACACCCGTAAAAAATGAGTTTTTTTGATATTATTGTAGCCGCACTTTTAGGATACAGTTTGTATAAAGGCATTAAAAATGGCCTTTTTGTAGAGGTTGCTTCTTTTATTTCTTTGTTGCTAGGAATTTACCTTGCGATTAAATTTTCTTCGTTAATGACAGGATGGATTTCAAAACATGTTTCGTGGAATCCGACTAATATTCAGATTACGGCTTTTATCTTAACTTTTATTCTTGTTGTAATTGGAGTTTATTTCTTAGCAAAAATTTTAACTGGAATTGCCGATTTTGCCATGCTAGGCTGGATGAACAAACTTGGAGGCGGATTTTTCAGGATATTAAAAACGATTCTTATTCTAAGTATTTTTATTGCCTTGTTTGAGAAAATCAATTTCAATAATACTTTCGCTAAAAAGGAAACTTTAGATAATTATATTTTTTATAATCCAGTAAAGAAAGTTGCTGCTTTTGTATATCCTTCAATTGAGAAATGGTACGAAACGTTTAAAAAAGATCATTCAGAGAAAGCAGAAGAAGAAAAAAAACAGACAGAAAAATAATCGATAAATCGTTTATAATTAAACCCGACAGGTTTTCGAAACCTGTCGGGTTTACTGTTTTATGCAATTTACACATCTAAATAAAGCCCCACCGGGGCAAAATATTTATAGAAATAATTTCCGTAAAGAAAAAAAGCTCCAGCGGAGCGACATATTTGATTATTAAAATTTTATGTCGCTCCGCTGGAGCTTTATTTTGTAACTATCTATTTTACTCTATAAATATTTCGCTTCTCCGAAGCTTACCTACTTATAAAATCAAACATTATTTTTAAAAATTGATTTCTTTCTTTTCTCCCTTTTTCAAAACAATTTCTTGTTTTTTATCTCCATAAATCAACGTTGTTTTTCCTCCATTTTTAGAAGAAACAATTACTTTTTCTGGTTTTTTATCTCTCCACGTCATTTCAATTTCAAATCCGCCTCTTGCACAGATTCCTTTTACAGAACCTTCTGACCAAGCGTCTGGTAAAGCAGGCAATAATCGAATTTCATTTTCATCTGACTGAACCAACATTTCGGCAACTGCTGCTGCACCACCAAAATTACCGTCAATTTGAAATGGCGGATGCGCGTCGAATAAATTCGGATACGTTCCTCCTCCTCTTCTTGGTTTTTCTGTTTTCTTTCCGTCCGGATCAACGTAACGAAGTAATTCTCGGAACATTTTATAAGCACGATTTCCGTCCCAAAGTCTCGCCCAAAGATTGATTCTCCAGCCTTTTGACCAGCCTGTAGTTTCGTCTCCTTTTATTTCTAAAGTCTTTTTTGAAGCTTCTGCCAAATCTGGAGTTTTTAATGGCGTAATAAGATCGCCAGGGAAAAGTCCGAATAAGTGTGATTGATGGCGATGTTTCGGTTCATTATCTTCCCAATCAAAATACCATTCCTGCAAATTTCCTTTTTTTCCAATTTGATACGGATGCAATTTTGAAAGTGCTGTTTCCAGTTCTTTTCTAAAACCAGCATCAGTATTCAACACTTTTGACGCTTTTATGGTTTTATCAAAACATTCGCGAATCATCGCTAAATCAGCCGTTCCTCCGTATAATGTTGCACCTACAAAACCATCAGCCAGTTTATATTGATTTTCTGGTGAAGTTGATGGTGAAGTAATTAAATTTCCGTTTTTATCGGTAACCATCCAACCTAAACAAAATTCGGCTGCGCCTTTCATTAACGGATAACCTTCTTTTTTCAAATAAGCTAAATCTTGCGTAAAAGTATAATGTTCCCAAATATGTGTACTCAGCCACGCCTGCGCCATTGGCCAGCAAGCCCACATTGGATCTTCTTTTCCAAACTGTCCAACCGGATTGGTCATTGCCCAGATATCTGAATTATGAGCAGCTGCCCAACCTTTATCTACTCCGTAAAAAGTCTTTGCCGTAACTTTTCCTGTTACCGAAAGGTTTTTAATAAAACTCAAAAGTGACGAATGCATTTCGGAAAGATTGGTATTTTCTGCCAACCAGTAATTTTCTTCCAGATTGATATTCATTGTATAATTACTGCTCCAAGGCGGACTCAAATGCGGATTCCAAAGTCCTTGTAAATTGGCCGGAACGCCCAAAGTTCTTGACGAGCTGATTAATAGATAACGTCCGAAATTGAAATATAGAATTTCGAGATTTTTATCTTCTTTTCCGTCAGCATAACGTAATAAACGTTCGTCGGTCGGCAAATCTGGGGCGCTGGTTTTTCCTAAATCTAAATCGACACGATTGAAGAATTTTTGATAATCGGCAATGTGAGATTCTTTTAGTTTATCGAATGCTTTTGCGTATGCATTGTTCAGATTTTGTAAGGCGATCGAAACCTCGTCTAATCCTTCTGATGCTGGATTTTTGTCAAAACCATTAAAACTTGTTGCAACAGAAACGAAAATAATCGCCTCTGTTGCGTCTTTTAAGGTCAAGGTTTCTCGAGAACTTGTAACCGTTCCGTCTGTTTTTTTGATTTGGACTAAACCCGTAAATCTTGTTCCTCTTTCTTTTAAGCTCAAATATTTTGGCGAAACATTGTACCCTGCATTTTCATGAATTGGTGCAGAACCTTTTAAAACCAAGATATTATTTCGCACTTCAACATTTGATTTTAGCAGGCTTTTTAGATTTATATCAAAGTTTAAAGCTCCTTTTTGGTCTGCCGTCAATTTGATAATCATAACTTTATCTGGAGCCGACACAAAATATTCTCGGGTATATTTTATACCTGCCATTTCGTAACTTACTTTCGAAATGGCGTTCGAAAGATCCAATTCTCTATGGTAATTTACTGCTTTTCCTTTCTCAGAATTATTGATTTCTAATGTTCCTAAAGGCGCATACGATTCGGAGTTTTTTCCCTGAACTTTTTTATTGAGTTCTTCTGCCAGTTTGTAATTTTCCTTTTGTAAAGCTTCACGAATTGCTGGAATGTTTTTATACGCTTCCGGACTCATATTGGCATTTACGGGTTCGCCCGACCAAAGTGTAATATCGTTCAGATAAATTTTATCTGAATTAGCACCTCCAAAAACGGTTGCTCCCATTTTTCCGTTTCCTAAAACTAAGCTTTCTTCAAAGAATTCTGCGGGCTGTTTGTACCATAAAACATTTTTGGATTGCGCCGAAATGTTCGTGTAGTAAGATGTGAGAAGTAAAATGAAAAATGTTTTTTTAATCATATTTGGTTATATTATCCTAACAGGTTTTCAAAACCTGTTAGGTATTTATTTTTTATCTAAACTAATAAAAAAACTATTTGACACCTAACAGGTTTTGAAAACCTGTTAGGATAAAAAACATCAATGAGATTTATAGCCATTTTATGCGCGTGAGGGATAGGAGCAAGCTACCGAAGTAGCGCGGATAGCCCGACCCCGATAAGATAAGTGGGCGAATAATGACAAAGTATGTTTGCCCACTTATCTTATCGGGGTCACGCCCAAATTATTTACTCACTTTATATTTCTCATTCGCCGTTAGCATTTCCCAATTATCAGTTCTAAAAGGCGATGCAGGAAATTTTTCTTTATTGAAAAGATTAATTGCCGTATCGTCGTCTGCCCACCCGTAATGAACTGCTACTGGATTTTGAACTTTATCACTTGAAACGATTATTTTATTGTCTTTTATTATCGCTTTCGCGGAATGAAAAACTTTGTCTGCACCTGCAATTTCGAAACCTTTTAATTCCTCATTATTTGGCGTTGATAATCTGCTGCCGATGTTATCGAAAGTAAGGATAATTTCGTTTCCTTTTATTGTTTGAGATTTATAAGTCGGTCCGCTGTGAACTTGTTTTTTGCCATAAAGGTTATTCATTGCAATCGCTGCCAAGCGCAAACCAATGTCTTGTTTGTTGGTTGGATGAATGTCTTTTGCATTTCCAATATCAGTTGTAACAGCCATTCCAGTGTTTGGCAATTTTAAAGTTTCAGATTGTGCTTCGCGAAGTTCTGCCCAACGGCTTCCTTTTTGGCTGTTGCCTCCAAATTCGTCAAAAGTGGATAATTGAACGAAATAGAAAGGGAAATTTCCTTGTTTGAATTTGGTTCTCCAATCGTTGATCATTAAAGGAAATGATTTTTTGTATTCTGCCGCTCTCCAAACATTCGCTTCTCCCTGATACCATAAAGCACCTTGAATAGCATAAGGTACTAGCGGATTTACCATGGCATTGTACAATAATGACGGATAACTGTTTGGTGAAACTTCAATTCTCACTTTTACAACATTGAATTTCCAAAGTCCTTCTAACGGAAGACTCGAATCTTTAAAGTCGATTTTTAAATCTTGTGGATCGCCATAAATTCCGCCGCCACCGCTGTAATCTGTAATTCTTACGGCGATTACGTTTGTTCCTTCTTTTAAAACGTTTGCCGGAATTTTGTAAATTCTTTTGGCATCCCAAAGATTATTGGTTCCGATTTCAACTCCGTTTACATAAGTTTTGTCTTCGTCATCAACTTTTGCTAAATGTAAAATGGCTTCTTTTTTGGCTTGTTCTGCTGTTAAAACAATGGTTTTACGCATCCAGACAATTCCGTCGATATTTCCAATTTGCTGATTTTCCCAAAGTGACGGCACTTTTATTTCTGGCCAGTTTTTATCTTGGAAGTTTGGATTTTTAAATTGCTCTTCGTTTTCCATCGAAACATCAAAACCTTGCACTTTTTTAAGATTGTCTAAAACCGATTTTTTATAGGTTTCAAAAATGGCATTGATATCTACGGTTGGAACATCGGCAATCATGGCTTTAAAATCAGGACTGTTTTCGAAAGCTTCACGGCTTGTCCAGGTTTCCACATTGGTTCCGCCCCAAGAAGTATTGATTATTCCGATTGGAATTTTTAGTTCTGAATATAGTTTTCTGGCAAAATAATATCCGACCGCTGTAAAGTTGCCTACATTTTCTTTATTGGCTTCTTCCCATTTTCCTTGTTTTAAATCGTCTTTTGGTTTTCCGCTTAAATCTTGCGCCACACCAAAATGACGAATCATTGGGTAATTTGCACTTGCAATTTCTTTTTCGGAATTCATCGTTTTGAAAACCTGAAATTCCATATTCGATTGTCCGCTGCAAATCCAAACTTCGCCGACCAAAACATTTTTGATGGTGATTTTATTTTTTCCGATGATAATTAATTCAAATGGTCCACCAGCTTTTTCAGCACTTAAATTTACCGTCCATTTTCCGTTTTTATCGGCTGTTGTTTTCTTGATTTGTTTGTTGAAATGAATTTCAACATTCTCATTTGGATCAGCAAAGCCCCAAATCGGAATTTGCTTGTCTCTTTGCAAAACCATTCCGTCAGAGAATATTAAAGGCATTCTTACGTTAGCGCTAGATATTACGCTAAATATCAATAAAATAAAAACTATTGATTTTTTCATTTTTTCTAATTTATTTATTTTGAAACCATATAAGTGATATAAGTAAATATAAATTCTTAAAATAGATTAAACTTAAATTATCTTATATCACTTATATGGTTTAACCACATTTTTTTACTTTAATCCGTCAATTAAAGCGTTTAAAGCTTGTGTATCGAAGACGGTATTATTGCTTCTATCCATGATTCCGAAACCATTGTTCCCTAAACTTCCTTCATCCCAATAAAAAGGTAATAATCCGTTTGCCTTTGCTGTTTTTACCACCGTTTTTAAATAATACGCTCTTGAGTTTAAATGTAAAGTCAGCGCGTCTCCCGTTAAAGTTGTTCTGCGGATGGCTCCAAATTCTCCCAATAAAACTGGAATCCCTTTGTCTACAAACTGGGTTTTCATCAATTTGAAATTTTTCTCTAAATCGGCTTCTTCTCCCCAAGTTGCATTTCGTTCTGTATCGGTTGTGGAGTGAAAACCAGCTCCCCAATAATAGAACATTTTGCCCCAAGTTTCGTCTTTGGTTAAACCAGCAAAATTCCATGGAGAATAATAATGTACTTCGACCATCATTCTTCCAGTCGCTTTATCTACTGGCAATGTAGTCATTAATTTGTTTGTTTTTTCGATATCTGTTGTTGGACCTTGTACAACTAAAACACGCGTTGCGTTTTTTCCTCCTGTAGAACGAACCGCATCGATAAAAGTTTGATGATACGAAGTTAAAACTGCCATTTGTGTTGCATCTTCAACTGCTGGTTCATTAGCGCTTGCAAAAAGCAAATGTTCGTCGAATCCCCGTAAATGTGTGGCAATTTGTTCCCAGAAGGCTTTTTGTTTGGCGTTGTTTTCTACTTTTTTAGCTTCGGTAATATTGTTTTCCAGCCAACCGCCGTCCCAGTGAATGTTTACTACAACATACATATCGTTATCCACACAGTATTGTACGACTTCTTTCACTCGGTTTAACCAATCTACTTTGATTTTTGCTGTTGTAGCGTTTTCTAAATTTTGATTCCATGAACACGGAATTCTAATCGCATTAAAACCATTTGCTTTTACAGCGTCAATTAGGGATTTGGTTACTTTTGGATTTCCCCAAGCGGTTTCCCTTCCAGTTGCTTCCAAAGTATTTCCGATATTCCAGCCTAATTTGATTTTTGCAGCCAATTCAACTGCAGAACTTCCCATTCCGGACGCATCAGCTGCAATTGGATTAGCGTTATAACTTGGATATAAACTTGTTGCAACCACGGCTGCTTGAGAAATTGTAATTGTCGAAGTAAATCCTTCGATAGAAGTTAAAGCTAAAGTTGTATTTCGAACTGAAGTATTTGCATTTTCTAAAGCTGTAATTTTTATGATTGTACTTCCAGAAGTTCCAGAAGTAGAACTTAGCTTTATCCAACTGGCAGAATTACTCAAAGTCCATGCGACACCATTAGAATTAACCGTTATTTCAATTGTATTTTCTTTACTTTCAAAATCAATTTTATTTGTACTTGCCGAAAGTGTTTTTATACTCACTGGATTTTCTTCTTTATCTGAACTGCACGCTAAAACTCCGAAAAAAGCAAAACATAAAATGAAAGACAAGAAATAATCTTGGATTGATTTTTTCATTTGGTTTGGTTTAAGTTAAGTGTAAGTTTTTAAAATCAACGCCAGCTTTTAGTGGGCTGGCGTTGATAGTTTGGTTATTTTATAGCAATAACAATTTATTTAACTGTTACCTGAATTTCTTTTTTAATATCTCTAGAAGAAGTTCCTAACTTAATAGTATATTTTCCAGATTCAACCGTCCATTTTTTAGAAGCAACATCATAATATGCCAATTCTTTTACTGGAACTTTGATTGTTACTTTTGCTGAACTTCCAGCTTTTACTTCTGCTTTTTTGAAGCCTTTTAATTCCTGTGCTGCACGTGTAATTTTAGAATCAGATTTCGCAGTATATAATTGAACCACTTCTTTTCCGTCTACTTTTCCTGTGTTTTTAACGTCAACAGTAACTTCGATTACATCGTTTTGAGCATATGAATCTTTATTTGCTTTGGCATTATCAAGCGCAAATGTTGTGTATGATAATCCGTAACCGAAAGGATATAATGGCGCTACGTTTTTCGTATCAAACCAACGGTATCCAATTAAGATTCCTTCAGCATAATTTACCGCTTTGTCTCCAGGGAAACTATTTGTTGCGTGTGCAGGAGAATCTTTCAATTGTTTAGGCATTGTCCAAGGTAATTTTCCTGAAGGATTTACTTTTCCTAAAATAACATCTGCTAAAGCATTTCCTCCTTCAGATCCGTTAAACCAACTCCAAACTAAAGCTGAAGTTTTTTGGCTTACTTCGTTAATATCAAATGGAGCACCAGCCACCATAACTACAATAGTTTTTGGATTAACAGCCAATACTTGTTTGATTAATTCTTCTTGTCCAAATGGCAAGTGTAAATCTCTACGATCTGAAGCTTCTGTTTCGTAATCACGGTTTGAACCCGCAAAAATAATCGCCACATCAGAGTTTTTAGCCGCTTCGACAGCTTCTTTAACTTTTGCTGGATCTAATTTGTCAATTGTAACTGGACCATTAGCTGTAATATTTCCTAAGTTTCCTTTGTTTTTCTCATCGTAACGTTCCAAATATCCTTCCGCATAATTGATTTTGATTGAAGAAGGAAGTCTGTTTTTAAGACCTTCAAGAGGCGTAACTTCTCTTTTTGTTTTTACACCAGCTCCAAATCCGCCCAAAGCATTTTTCTTTGTCGCGTTGTTTCCAATAACAGCAATAGATTTTACTCCGTCTAGTTTTAAAGGCAATGCATTGTTTTCGTTTTTCAACAATACAATTGCTTCTGCAGCAATTTTGTACGCATCTTGATAATGTGCTTCTGTCGCAATGCTTCCTTTTGCACGCTCGCCTCCGCCCATTGCTTTCACTTGGAATAAAACTCTTAAAATACGTTTTACATGCAGATCAATTTCTTTTTCAGAAACTTCTCCAGATTTAACTGCAGCGATTAATTTATCGGCTAAGAAAAATTCATTGAAAGGTTTTGGTGTTCCCATTTCAATATCTAAACCATTTTTCAAAGATTTTGCTGTAGAATGAACGGCAGCCCAATCTGAAACTACAATTCCTTTAAATCCCCATTCGTCACGAAGGATTTTATTCAGCATATAATCATTTTCACATAAATATTCTCCTCTAAATTTATTGTAAGCTCCCATAATACTGTAAGCTTTTGCTTCTTTTACAGTAGCTTCAAAAGCTGGAAGATAAATTTCGCGAAGTGTACGCTCGTCAATTTGCACATCTACAAAATCACGATTCGTCTCCTGATTATTTGCTGCATAATGTTTTACGCATGCCATTACATCTTTTTCCTGTAAACCAACAACCAAAGGCACGGCAATTTTTTTATTTAAAAATGGATCTTCCGACATGTATTCGTAAGTTCTTCCTCCAAGCGGTGTTCTAACCATATTGATCGCTGGCGAAAGTAACATGTCTTTATCTCTTGCACGTAATTCTTCTCCTAAACTAGTTCCGAAAGTGTGTGCCATTTCGGCATTCCACGTAGCTGCCAACGCGCCTCCTGCTGGATAATATGTTGCAAAATCGTTTGTCCATCCGGCTGGAGCCCAATTGTCTCTTGAAATTTCTTCACGAACTCCCAACGGACCATCGGCCATTTTTAATTCTGGAATTCCTAAACGTTTTACGCCTGCATTAGCAAACATGCTGTTCCCGTGAAGCATTCCGATTTTTTCTTCTAATGTCATTTGCGAAATCAATTTATCGATTTCTGCATCATGGTCTGTACTTATTTCTTTTCCAACGTATTCTTCGGTCTGTGCCGAATTTGAAGCTGTTGTCTGAGCATCGTTTTTACATGAAGTAAAGAATGCAAAAACTAAAGCTGATGAAAGGAATATCATTTTGTTTTTCATAGATAGTTAGGTGTTTTTTGATTTAAAGACTTTTGATTCCTCACGCATCCTCTTTAAATACCGTTAATACTATTTTTATGTTTGTGGTTTTATCTCTATTATTGTTTGATTAAATTCAGCATTACAACATCATTTTCATTGATTTTGAATTCTCTGCTGAAAGTTCCTTTTCCGTCAATTGTAATTTTTTCTGTCGAAATTGGCGCGCCGTTATTTTTCTCTTTTATTGAATTGACTTGCACGCGTGTTAACTGACTTGGCTTATTCATTCTTAAATAATCAGCATACGCATCGTTTACTTTATAGCCAACTTTATATATTTCTAGTACATATTTTCCTTTCTGCATTCCGTCTACTTCAATTTTGACTTTTCCTTTTTCTTTTGATGGAAGATCTTTAATGTAATACGTCTGATTCAGCTCTTTATCACCAGGATGTGTATTGGTAAAATCCCACAATAAAACTTGTACGTCGCCTTTTGCATTTTTGGAAGTCCAAGATGACTTATCTGAATTTTGAAGCTCTGTTTCTCCCAATTTATTCATTAAAAAATAAGAGAAATAAGCCGGTTTTTTAATTCCCTGTGTATTCAATAATCCGAAACCACCGTGAAATGGTGTAAATCTTGGCCCTGCTTCTTCAAAAATATCGGTAAAAACCCAATACGACATGGAATTTGCAGCATTACCAACTTGTTTTAATTTCTGCAAAATATAAGCTGCAGAATGATAACTGTCGTGAATTGGATCTGCTGGTGTGTAAGACGCACTCCATTCTGTATAATGCAATTCTAAATTTGGTTTAGCCGACTCCGTAATCAATTTTCTAGAATTGATAATTTCTCCGCTCACACTCCATTCGTCCTGATTTAAAATTGTTCCCGAAGTTCCGAATTCATCTAAATAACCATGTTTTACGCCATAAGTATGTGTCGAAACAAAATCCATCGGAACATTATTCTTCGCACAAAAATCAATTGTTTCTGAAACCCATCCAGATCCCGCTGTTGCAGGTCCGCCCACTCTGTAAGCTGGATTTACTGCTTTTACACCGCGAGCTGCGTAATCATATAATTTGAAATATTCTTCCTGAGTTCCTGTCCAAAATCCTGGAGATAAATTTGGTTCGTTCCAAACTTCAAAATACCATGTTTTTACTTCTTCTGCTCCATATCTTTCTGTGAAATGCTGAGTTAAGTTTTTAACTAAATCTTCCCATTTTTTATAATCTTTTGGAGGCGTAACATTTCCTTTCCACCAAAAAATGGTTTCTTTTCCGCTTGCTAAAGCATTTGGCATAAAACCCAATTCCACAAATGGTTTCATTTTTAGACTAATAATATAATCGAACAAAACGTCTACATATTGGTAATTGTATTCTGGATTTCCTTTTTCGTCTTCACGATAAACGGCCATATCATCGGTCAATAAACCATGAAATCGGATGTATTTAAAATCGCATTCTTTTTTTACCAATGCCAATTGCTGCTGCCAATCTGCACGAAGACCTTCATTTGCTCTTCCCGCACCGATGCATTCTTTAAACATGTTGTTTAATTTTCCAGCAGTTTTATTGAAATCTACTTTTATGATTCGGTTTTCATTTTGCCCAAACGAATAGATTGAACTAAATAAAACTCCTGCTAGTATTAAAAGTTTTTTCATCTGAAAATGGCTTTGTTTATTTTTTGCCACAGATTAAAAAGATTCAAAAGGATTTCTTTTCTCTCGCAGATTTAGCAAATCATGCAGATTTAAATCTTTTTAATCTGTGGCAAAATATTTTATTTTCTAATTAATATGTTAGACGCACTGCAGTGCGTCTCTACAGATTACGTTGTGCATAATCGTTGTGTTGAGTAAACCCGACAGGTTTTAAAAACCTGTCGGGTTTAACATCTAACTTTTAACTTCTCACTTACATTACAATTTCTTGAATCTTACAGCTCCACCGCCAGCTCCACCTAAATTCAATTTTAGAGAATCTGTAGATTTTACTGTTTTCTTAGAAATTGCTACGGCTTCTGGATTATGTGTTTGATCTGTTCCTTCAGCATCAACATAAATTTGTGCTTCGTAAGTTGCATTTGGATCTAAGAATGATAATGAAACATTTACGTTTCTTGGATTTTCATTTGTTAATGTTCCTAAATACCAATCAGCGCTATTTCTATCTTTTCTTGCTGTTGTGATGTATTCCCCAATTTTTCCTTCTAAGATTTTAGTATCTTCCCAATCTGTTGGAACATCTTTTAAGAATTGTAAAGCTGGTTTTCCTTCGTAATTTTCTGGAAGATCTGCCAACATTTGAATCGGAGAATAAATCGTCACATACAAGGCCAATTGCTGTCCAACTGTTCCTTGAATTCTTTTTCCTGGATAACCTTGTTTTACCTCAACATCAAAAATTCCAGGCGTGAAATCCATTGGGCCAGAAAGCAATCTTGTAAACGGAATAATGCTTAAATGGTTTGGTGGATTTCCTTCGCTCCAAGCATTATATTCTTGTCCGCGCGCTGCTTCTCTTGAAACCATATTTGGATACGTTCTTCTTTCTCCTGTATCTTTAATAGATTCGTGGTATAAAACCGCCAAATCATATTGTGCTGCTTTTTCTAAAATATATCTGAAATAATTTACTCCAAATTGTCCGAAGTGCATTTGTTTCATGTTTAATTTAGAACCTACGTGACCAATTTTCACGGTATGAATTCCAAGTTTTTTGTATAAAGCAAAACCTTCATCAACTTCTTTTAAATAGTTAATTAAGTTTGAACCTGTTTCATGGTATCCGATTAATTCGATATTCTTTTTCTTTCCATATTCAACCACTTTTTCTAAGTCGAAATTGTCAGCGCTTTTCGTAAAACTGAACATGTGCATACGGTTTTCATACCAACCCGGTGTCCATCCTTTATTCCATCCTTCGATTAATAAATGGTGGAAACCTTCTTTTGCTGTAAAATCCATATATTCTTCAGCATGTTTTGTAGTTGCTCCTTGTTTATCACTTTCCCAAAAAGTATATTTCCCGATGTGCATTCCCCACCAGATTCCTAAATATTTGTATGGTTTGAAATAACTGTTTGTATTCTTTAATTTGTTTGGTTCGTTTAGGTTTAAAACCAAATAAGAAGTAATCAATTCTCCCGGATTTTCTCCAATTTGAAGCGTTCTCCAAGAAGAAGTGAACGAATCTTTCACACGAACTTTTACTCCATCAGCCCACGGCACTAAATCAGATTTTAGTTCTGTTCCTTTTGTGTTTACCAAAGTCATACTGGCAAAATCGATCAAGTTTGCTTCATGGAAACTTAACGCTAATCCACTTTTGCTTTCGATTGTTAACGGAGTTAAAACAGTATCTAAAGTACTTACTGGCGCATCTTTGAAAAGATATTCGTCACGGTTTTCTCTGTTTGCCGGAATCCACCAAGCTTTTCCGTCTTCTTTTAAGTTGAAAGTCGTTTTTTCATCCATGATGAAAATACTGTCTTTTACATTTTGTTTCGGATAAACATATCTAAAAGCCACCCCGTCATCGAAAGCACGAAACTGAATTTGTAATTTTCTTTTGTTTCCAGTTTTCTGCTGTAAATCAACTACCAATTGATTGTAATGATTTCTGATGTTTTTCTTTTCTCCCCAAACTTGTTCCCAAGTTTCATCAAACGTTGAAGTCTTTGCTCCTTTGATTTCAAAGTTTGAACTTAAATCTTCGTTTCCTTTTAATACAAATCCCATATCTGACGGAGAAATCACTTCGGTCTTTCCGTGAGAAACTGCATATTTTGGAGCGTTTTTTACTAACTCAAATTTGATTGTATTCTTTCCGTTTGGCGATGCCAATTCGTAAGCGTTTTTAGTTTTTTGACTGTAGCCAACTGCTATTGAAAACAGTACAGCTGGGAGAACTAGATAGTTTTTCATGTTTTTTGGTATTATATTTTTTTTGCCACTGATTAAAAGGATTAGAAAGGATTTTTTCTTTATGATTTTTTCACGCAGTCCCAAAAGCTATCGGGAGCAGATTTTATTTTAATCTTTTTAATCCTTTAATCTGTGGCTATATTTTTTCGCTACGAATTACACCAATTAACACCAATTCAATTCGTGGGAATTCGTGAAATTCGTGGCTAACTTTTTTATTTTACCCACTCCGTTTTAAAAGTGGTTTTTCCGTTTAGCGGATTTGCTACTACATCGAAATTGTTTCCAGTTTTATTCACTTTTATTTCTTGTACTGCATCGCCTTCTGGTAAAAATACTTTGGCTGTTGCCGAAGTGGTTTTGTCGCTTGCGTAAACTTTCAACGTTAATTTGCTCCAATCCATATCTTTTGTAGACTGCGCTAAACCGATGTGTGGAATTGCAGTTCCGTCTTTAATTAAAACTACGATCGGTACTTCACCCGCTTTAATTTTATGCCATCCCGATTGATATACTTTTTTAGTTTGATAATCAATCCAAGTTCCTTCTGGAAGGTAAACGTCTCTTTCTTCAACTTCTTCAAAAAGCGGCGCAACCAAAATACTTGAACCAAATAAATATTGATTATCTACTAACCAAGCTCCCGGATCGTTTGGATATTCTACAAAAAGAGCACGCATCATTGGCAATCCTTTTTGAGAACTTTCTTTTGCTTGAGCGTAGATGTATGGCATTAATTCGTAGCGCATATTATCAGCTTTTCTAAATCCTTCCAAGAATTCTTTGCTGTACAACCAAGGTTCGCGAGGCGGTTCTCCGTGGCTTCTTACGTGCGATGTGAACATTCCGAATGGCGTCCATCTTCTGTAAATATTCTCAGGAGATTTAGTTGCGAAACCTCCAACATCATGGCTCCAGAAACTAAATCCACTTAATCCTAATGAAAGTCCGCCACGTAATTCTGCCGACATTGCTCCGTTTGAAGTTTCAGAATCTCCTCCCCAATGTAAAGGATAACGCTGAGATCCTGCCCAAGTACTTCTAGCCCAGATTAAAGTATATCCTTTTTCTTTCTGAGTAATTTCTGCAACGGCTTTGTTGTATCTTAATGGATATAAATTGTGCTCATAGAAACCTGTTCTTCCAGAATGGTAAATTCCGTCCGGCGGAGCTGCTTCTCCAAAATCTACTTTGAAAACTGCAACACCTTCATCAAATAACTTTTTCAATTTTCCTTGGTACCAAGAAATCGTTTCTGGATTTGAGAAATCTAAAACAGCATCTTCGTACGGAAGATTTCCTTTTCTGTCTCTTACCGCTAAATTTTTATCCATGATTTCAGGAAACAAAGTGTTCTTTGGCGTGAAATAAGGCAACTGCCAAAGACAAACTTGGAAACCATCTTTCTTTAAATCAGACATCATTTTTGTTGCATCTGGAAAACGAGATTTTGCAAACTCATAGTTGTTTCTCCAATCTACATCAAACCAGCCTGTATCAAAGTGAATAACGTCGGTTGGAATTTTGTATTTACGTAAATCTCTGGCAACGTCACGTCCTTCTTTTTCTGAGAAATACGTAATACGACTCATCCAGAAACCGAATGACCAAAGTGGCGGCATTGCGGCTTTTCCTGTCAAATTCGTGTATTGATCTAAGATATCTTTTGGTTCTCCGATAAAGAAAAATAAATCGGCTTCGTCGTCTCCAATGTACATTTCGTTGGCACTTGAAAAATATTTTCCAAAGTCAACTGTAATTGGTGTTGAATGGTGCATGAAAACTCCATAACCACGGCTGCTCATGTAAAACGGAATCGGTTTGTACATTGTTTCATTTTGGATTCCGTTGGCGTCATCTGTCCATAAAACTACTTTTTGTCCGCGTTTGTTGAATTGTGTAAATGATTCACCACAACCAAATATTTTTTCGTCTGGTTCTAAACTGAACGCCGCGCCCATACTTCTTGAATAATCGCTATTTCTGCGAACATAAGAAAACGGAAGTGTTGGTGTATACGTGTTTTTAAAATCAGTATCGTGAAGTGTGCTTGTCAGTAATTTTCCTTTTTCATCATAGATTTTTACGTGCCACGGTTTTGTCAAGATTTCAACTCTTCCGTGTTTGCTTGTATAACTATGACCTCCTTCGATTTTAGCATATTTCCATAATTCAGGATGATTTGGAGCAACGCCGTCAACCAGCATTAAAGACTCTTTTTGCGGATGAAATTGTGGTCCAGAAGTAGTTTTTATTCTAACTGTTCTATCTGAAACAAACTGAATTTCGAATGGCAAAACAGGAGATTCTGCATATTCTGTTGTTGGAAATTCGTTTGCTTTTTCAACATCTGGTTTCATCATCATGTTGTTGAAAGCCTGACGTGTTTTATAATTGTATCTTAAATATTTAATCGTTCCTTTTCCTGTTGCAGGATCAAAAGAAGCTAATTCGTCTGCAAAATAAAAAGTGTTAAGATAGTTCTGAAAATCTTTACTGATATCGATTGGAGCATTTAATACATCTGCATTTTGAATTTGAGCATTAGCATTTGGAACTGCTAAAAATCCAAACATGACAGCAGAAAATAATGCGGTTAGTTTTGAGTTTTTCATTGGTTAATAATCTAGATGTTAGTTTATCCTAACAGATTTTAGAAACCTGTTAGGTGTTTTATTTATATCTTAATAAAAATTTATTGATACCTAACAGGTTTTGGAAACCTGTTAGGATAGATCGTAACTTATTATTCTGTTGTAATTACAATTGTAGATTGTTTCAATCCGTTTGCACTTGCGGTTAATTCCAATCTTCCTGATTGATCTCCCGATTGTACAATTACCAAACATTTTCCAGCCAAAGCTGTATGTTTAGTTCCTTTATAAGGTTCATGGCTAACTGGATCTCCGCTACAAACGCCTACGATTTTTCCGTTTCCTTTTAATGAAAAGTTGATTTCGTTATTTGCGTTTGGAGCTATCGTTCCATCAGCATCTAAAATATCTACTGTGATAAATGACAAATCGTTTTTGTCTGCTTTTATAGTACTTCTATCCACAGTTAGTTTTAATTGAGAAGGATTTCCAGCTGTTTTGATTTCCTTTTCTAAAACCACTTTTCCATCTTTACGAGAAATTGCTTTTAGAGTTCCAGCTTCAAAAGGAATTCGCCACATTACGTGCAAATCGTCTCCTTTTTTGCTTCTTTTTCCAACTGATTTTCCGTTTACGAAAAGTTCAACCTCATCGGCTTTATTATAATAAGCCCAAACATCAACAGTTTGTCCTGCTTTCCAGTTCCAATGCGGAAAAATGTGCAAAACCGTTTTGTCTGTCCATTCGCTTTGGTACATATAATACACGTCTTTCGGGAAACCGGCTAAATCAACAATTCCGAAATACGAACTTACTGATGGCCATTCGTACGGAGTTGGTTCTCCAATATAATCGAAACCAGTCCAAACGTACATTCCTGCCAAGAAATCATGTTTTTTAATGATTTTCCAAGTCGCTTCGTGTGTAGATCCCCAAGGCGTTTGCACTTGGTCGTAAGCCGAAACGGTATTTCCAGGATTTCCTTCTGTAAATTTAAGATCCCATCTTACTGGCCATTTTTTGATAGTATCTGAAACAGCATCGTAATAACCTCTTGTCTGCAAACCTGAAGTAGTTTCAGTTGCAATGAAAGGCGTGTTTGGGAAATTTTTCAAATGATGTTCGAATGTCTGATGCGCATAATTGTATCCTATTAAATCTAAAACTCCAGATCCCGCAAGCGGATTAATGGATACATCCTTTTTCTCAAATTGTAAAGTCACGGCATCAATATTCATATTTACAGGAGGATTCATCCCTGCAGTCAACGGTCGTGTTTTATCATATTGACGCGTAATTGCCGCCAATTCTTTAGCAATTTCAACACCTGTTTCACTCCATTGTTCCGGAATTTCATTACCAATACTCCACATAAAAATGCTTGCATGATTTCGGTCGCGCAACAATTGATCGATTAAATCTTGTTTGTGCCATTTGTCCCAATCGTTTCCGTAATCGTATTTGGTTTTGGTCTGTTTCCACATATCAAAAGCTTCATCCATGACAATGAAACCCATTTTGTCGCAAAGTTCTAAAAGTTCTGGAGCAGGCGGATTATGAGAAGTTCTGATTCCGTTTACTCCCATTTCTTTCAGAATCTCCAACTGACGTTCGATCGCACGTGTGTTGATTGCAGAACCTAATGGCCCTAAATCGTGGTGCATACAAACACCTTTTATTTTAACCTGCTTTCCATTCAAAATGAAACCTTTGTTCAAATCGAATTTAAAATCTCTGATTCCGAAAGTGGTTTTATATTGATCAATGATTTTATCGTCAAGTGAAATTTCGGTAACTGCGGTATACAATTCCGGGTTTTCATCTGACCATAAAATGGGATTTTCAACTTCCGCCGATTGATTCAGCGTTTGGTTTTCGCTGGCATTGATTGTTATATCTTGAGTAACCGATGTTACTTTTTTGTCTTCTTTAAAAATTGTGGTAGTTACCGTTGCTTTTTTATTTTCTTTGTATTGATTTTTTATTGTGGTTTCAATACTTACAGAAGCTTTTTCGGCTGTAACTTTTGGAGTTGTAATATATGTTCCCCATTGTCCCACATGAAGTTTGTCTGTGGTTTCGATCCAGACATTTCTAAAAATTCCTGAACCCGAATACCAGCGTGAATTAGGTTGCTTTGAATTGTCAACCTTAACAATTATTTCGTTGTTTTTGTCTCCGTAATTTAAATATGGTGACATATCATATTGAAAACCTATGTATCCGTTTGGACGTTTTCCTAAGTAATGACCGTTTACCCAAACTTCGCTATTTTTGTAAACGCCGTCAAAAGTAATTGAAGTGATTTTGGTGCTGTCTTCTGCAGCTACTTTGAATGTTTTTTTGTACCAGCCCAAACCTCCGTTAAGCGATCCTCCGCCATAACCGCCAGGACTTTTTTCATCAAATTTTCCTTCAATGCTCCAATCATGCGGAACATCGAGAGTTCTCCATTTTGTTGAAGCTCCAATAGTATCTTTATCAACAATGCTGTCATTAAGATGAAAGCTCCAGTCTGCATTAAAAGAAACTTTTCGGTTTACAAATGCATCTTCTTTTTTAGTGCAGGAATTCAAGAAAAAAACTCCAGCTGCGATTGCCCATAAACTTATATTTTTTATGTTTTTTCTAATATGCATAGGTACTTTTTATTTTTTTGGAATTTGAAGATAGAAATAAAAAACGGTTTCATTTATTTCCTCATAAAATAATTTAAGTCTCAGTCTTAAAGAACATTACGAATGCTTTTAGTACTGAGACTTCAAAACTAACTAACTTACGATTTCGGCTTGTAGTGGAATACAATTAGACAAACTCCTTCACCAGTTCTACTTTGGTCACGCACTACTGCTAATCTTAAAGATGTTGCTGTAAGCTCAACCACTTTTACACTGATCCAGTTGCTGCAGTCTCCATAATAGTCTCCACCGTAAAGCATTTGTACTCCACCGTTAAAAATCAATTTATTATTTGCAATATCAAATGAATAGGTTCCTTTTTTTGTTGTTTGATTGTTGTTTGCAATCGCTGTTTGAGTTACCGATGTATTGTAATTTCCATTTAAATCAAAATACATTTCTCCCCAGTTTTTATTAGCCATTACCCAAGAGTTGCTTGCGTAATCTGGCAACCAGCTCCAGTTATCTCCAGACGTAGCTGGGTAGTCTAAACCTGCCCATCCTACTGGATCTGTAAAATCTAAAACCCAAGTTTTTCCGTCAACACCATTTGTAAGCATTTGCCATTTTGGGTCTCTAAAATAAGTTTCGTCATTTTCTGCAATATTAACTACAACTGGTGCGGCTTCTACAGAACCTCCTCTTGTGTAAGCAGTGTAATAAATAGTATATTTTCCGGCAAAAGGCAGAATTACTTGATCGCTGCTTTTGTTAGAATGTCCTAATTCATTTCCTGCTGCATCTACATATTTCCAAAATGGAATAACAGTCGGATCATCACTTTTAAAATTTACAAGATTTTTGTTTGTAGCATCTTGCGTGATAGAAAACTTAAGTGTCTCTGGTGTCAAGGTAACTGCTGGAAGGCTTTCGCGATCCTCAATTGCCTCACAAGAAAATAACAGCGAACCAATTGTAACAGCTGCTATTAAAATATATAATATACGTTTCATAGTCATTTTGTTTTGAATTAATTCCAGCCTGGATTTTGAGTTATTGTACCATTTGAAAGAATGATCTGCGATTGCGGTAATGGCAACCAGCCTTGAGTTTCTGTTCTAAAAGTAACTGCAAACTGAGAACCTCCAGCAGTGTTATCAATAGCTGCTTTCATTGCAGGCATTCCTTGTCTGATTAAGTCGAAGTAACGAAGTCCTTCAAGAGCCAATTCTAATTGACGCTCTTTCATGATGTTTTCTATACTAGCTGTTTTTCTGTGAGTAGTATTTTTAAATGCACGATCACGTACTCTGTCAAAATCTGCTTGCGCTAAAGCTGGATTAGATGATAAATTCAATTCAGCAGCCATCAATAATACATCAGAGAAACGAATAATAGCATAATCTTGGTAGTTGTCAATCTGGAAGTTTCCTCCGTTTGCTTCTACAACAGCTGTTCCTGCCGCGTTAGTAATTGGACAATATTTTTTCCAAGAATATCCTGTGTACTGACGCTGTTCTCTAGCTTGTGCATCAAAATTCAAACCTTCGCCTGCATAATCAATAAAAGAAGCTGCTTTTCTAGTATCACCGGCTTCATAAGCATTTACTAAAGCAGGATTAACTGTAGCTCCTCCCCATCCTGTTGCATATTTTCCAATTGAACCTCCACGCGGTGCGATGTTTACTTGGAAACGGTTTCCTTCGTGAAGATCCCAATTTCCTTTTCCTGAACCGTTAAAACGAACCGCCCAAACCATTTCAGTATTATCTTCTCCAGCAAAATTTTCAAAAGAAGCCGCTAACCAAAGATTTGCAAAATCAGCCACTAAACCGTGTCCGCTATTATTTACTGCATCATTAATGTAAGCTGTTGCTTCTGTTTTAGAAACCACACCAGCTAAATCTGCTTTACCATAAGTTCCTGTATAAAACAAGAATGTTCTAGCCAAATATGCTTCTGCTGCCCATTTTGTAATACGCCCGTAATTAGCATTTCCTGCTTGTGAATAGTTTTCTGGCCCTAAATTATCTGCAGCAAATTTTAAATCTTTTGCAATTAAAGCATAAGTAACTTCTGGAGCTTGTCTTGGCAATTCGAATTCGCTTGTTGTTACAGTATGATCAAGAGGAATGATATCTCCAAACATTTTAGCTGCTGTAAAATGGAAGTGCGCTCTTAAGAAACGTGCTTCAGCTTCGTAACGAGTTTTTAAAGCTGTATCAGAACCCCAGTTTACTTTGTCTATATTTTCTAACAAAATATTAGCTCTGTAAATTCCTAAGTAAGCATTAGCCCAAACATCTTTGTTCATGTCTTTGTCTGAAACGTACAAGAAACGATCCCATTCGATATCCGTTTGAGCATCGGCAATACCATAACCTCCAAAGCAATCATCAGAAGCTTGTTCACTTATTAATAACGGTCCGCCGTAAGCCTCGCGCTGTAAAACATCGTAAACTGCCACAAGACCTTCAAAAGCATCAGAAGGTGTTTTATAAAAATTGTCAGTTACCTTATCTGTATATGGTTCATTTTCCAAGAAATCCTGCGAGCAAGCACCTAAAGTAAGTAAGCTTGAAAGCGCAAATAATTTTATATATCTTTTCATGATTTTCAAATTTTAAAAGTTAACATTCAGACCCATCAAATAGGTTCTTGGCTGAGGATAATATCCAACATCAATTCCTTTAGCCCAAGACTGATTTACGTTTCCGAAACCAATTTCTGGATCCATTCCTTTGTATTTTGTGAATGTATAAAGGTTGTTTCCTGCAACATATAATCTGAATTTACTGAAGAAACTAAGTTTTGTTGTTAGTTTCGTTAAATCACATCCGATTGTAGCATTTTTAATTCTGAAGAAATCTGAATCCTGAATATATAAATCTGAGAATTTAGTGTAATTCCCATTTGCATCAGTTCCGTAAGTTACTCTTGGAATTCTGTTCGAAGTTCCTTCAGTTGTCCATCTTCCTAACACATCTGTAGTGTTGTTTGTATAAGCACGTGTGTAATCGTGAACTCCAAAAACGTTTTGTCCTCCTGCGATACCGTAAGTATTAATAGAGAAATCAAAAGCTTTGTATGATAATTCTAAATTAACACCATAGTTAATATCTGGGTTTGGATCACCAATTTTAGTTTTATCGTTTGCATCGATTTTTCCGTCATTATTTAGATCTACGAAACGAACGTCTCCTGGCTGTGCATTTGGCTGAACACCTGCTGCAACTTCAGTAGCATTTTGGAAAATTCCGTCTGTTTTCAATCCGTAGAAATAACCCATTGGTTTTCCAACCTCAACACGGTTCATCTCGTCTAAACCTTGAAACAATACGTTTGATTCTCCGTGAATGATTCCTTCGTTGTTAGCAATTTTCAACACTTCGTTTTGGTTACGAGAAAGGTTTGCATTGATGGCAAAATTCCAGTCTTTTCCAAAACGTGTGCGGTAAGATAAACCAATTTCAAAACCTTTGTTGCTTACGTCACCACCATTAATATAAGGTGCAGTTGCTCCAGCATACGTTGGGATAGATGCCAATACTAACCAATCTTTGGTTTTCTTGTCATAGTAATCGAAAGTTAAAGTAAAGTTGGTAAACAATGTAGCATCAAAACCTAAGTCTAACTGCTCAGAAGTTTCCCATTTTAAGTTACGGTTTGCCAATTGGTCAGGGCTTGAACCTACTAAAAGAGTTTCATCACCAGTTCCGAAATGATATGTTTTATCAGTAGAGTTTACAGTTGACATATATGCAAATCTTCTTGCAAATTGGTCGTTACCATTTTGTCCCCAGCTTGCTCTTAATTTGAAAGTATTTAAAACTTTGTTTTCTTTGAAGAAAGCTTCTTTATCTAAATTCCATCCCGCAGAGAACGATGGGAAAATAGCGTATTTATTATCTGGACCAAATTCTGATGAACCGTCACGACGAACTGTTGCAGAGAATAAGTATTTATTGTTGTAATCATACAATAAACGCCCGAAGTAAGACTGGATTGAGTAATCTTTACGATTTCCTTTTACCACATTAGATGTCGGGTCTTTTGCATTATCTAAATAGGCATGTTCAAAATCATCAAAAATTAAGTTTCTTCCTTGCCCTTCCATATAATCAGATGTATTCTTTTTAGCAGAAGTACCCACTAATACATCAAAATTATGAGCATCGGCAATGTTGAATTTGTATTGAAGTGTATTCTCAAAAATCCATCCTAAAGATTTTGTAGCACTTTGAGTTACGCTAGAAACTGTATTATTATCATTTGAAGAAAGCGAATAAACTGGTCTGAAAGAACGGTAATTGCTGTCTGTCATATCAACACCATAACTAGTTCTGAAAGTAAAGTTTTTTGCAAATTTCAATTCAGCAAAAATGTTACCTACATAACGATTTGTTTTTGTCTGATTGAAGTTGTTGTAGTATAAAGATCCAACCGGGTTGCTGATATCTTGAGAAATAATAGAATGTGCAAAATCTCCATTTTCGTCATACGCCTGATCTATCGGAGCTGCGTTTAAGAAACTTCTAATTGCGTTGCTGTAAATACCATCATCTGCAACACCGCTAGATTTGATATTTGATAAAGTGAAGTTTTCACCAATTTTTAAATATCCTTTAATTACTTCAGAAGTAGAGTTTACTGTAAAAGTAACACGATCGTATTGAGATTGGTTAGTCGATCCTCCAATCATACCTTCCTGTCCGTAGTAAGATAAACCAGTTGCAATAGTAGATTTTTCATCACCTCCAGTAATCAAAAGAGAGTGATTTTGTTTCATTGCACCTTCGTTGAATAAATCTTTTTGCCAATCATGATCAGGAAATGAAGCAATTTGCTCTTTAGTATATAGTGGCGCATATCCAGAATTTACACGAGCTTCGTTCATGATTGTTGTATATTCCTGTGTATTCATCAAATCTAGTTTTTTAGCAATCTGCTGAAAACCTGTATAAGAACTAAAAGACACATTCATTTTACCATCTTTTCCTTTTTTAGTTGTAACCAAGATAACTCCGTTTGCTGCTCTTGCTCCATAGATAGAAGCTGCAGAAGCATCTTTTAAAACGTCAACCCTTTCAATAACAGATGGATCAAGATATCCAATTCCGTTATCTACCACTACACCATCAACTACATAAAGCGGATCACTGTTTCCTGCTGTACCTGCTCCACGAATATTTACCACCATATTCGCTCCTGGCTGCCCAGAAGATGAAGTTACAGAAACCCCAGAAGCTTGACCTTGTAAAGCATTTACAACATCAAGACTCGCAACCTGCTGAATGTCTTTTCCAGACACCAAAGAAGTTGCCGCAGTATTTACTTTCTTCTTTTGAGTACCGTAACCGATTACTACAATTTCTTTAAGTTCTGCCGTTTCTGGCTGTAAAACCACATTGACAACTTTTTGAGTTCCAACCGTAATATTTTGCGCCTTGAAACCTACAAAAGTGATTACCAAAACATCTCCTGTTTTAGCCTCAACTTTATATTTTCCGTCAAAATCGGTAACAGTACTCGATTTTGTTCCCTGTACTTGTACAGTTGCACCTGGAACTCCAAATCCGTCTTCGGAAGAGGTAATTGTCCCACTTACAGTTTTAGATTCTTGAGCAAATCCAAACTGCATCATAAATACGCTAAGCAGCACCGCCATAAAATATGGAAGCTTTGTTGTTTTAATACAATTTTTGCTTTTCATAATAAGAATTGATTAAGTTTAAGTTATAGTTAGTGTTTCTTACCCTAAGAGAAATCTGGAAAACTTCCCAAGCAGGTCATGCCAAAAATGAGGGCCTGAATCTCATTTCCAACATTTAGTACTTGCTGACTATAAA
The DNA here is from genome assembly GCF_003254585.1 of Flavobacterium sharifuzzamanii. GTDB lineage: Bacteria > Bacteroidota > Bacteroidia > Flavobacteriales > Flavobacteriaceae > Flavobacterium > Flavobacterium sharifuzzamanii. The sequence continues at coordinate 300,925 of NZ_QJGZ01000039.1, forward strand.
CAGGCGTTTTAAAAACAAGCATTTCTAAAACTTCAAAATCAATTCTTTTGGCAGAATTTGACGATGGTAATCTCATCAAAAAGCTATTAAAATCAATTTTTAGAAAAAACATTTGTGGTAAGTTTAAGTTAAGTGTAAGTTTGTTCTTTTTTTGCTTATGGTCAATTTGAATTTATCTTATGGTAAATTTGACTACAAGTGTAAAACAAATTTTCTATATTAACAAAATATTAGGGTTATTTTTTTTTGATTCTGATTAATCATAATCCATTTTTATTAATGTTGTAAAATCTGAAGTAGAATTGAAATAAAAAATATATAAAAATCAAAGATTTATAAAATTGACAATCAGTCGTTTAAGAAACTACCTGAATTGAAGAGCTTTTCTTACTTGTATTTAAAAGACTGATTATCAATTTTTTGTTTCGTTAAAAAAAATATAAGGCTTTCAAAAAGGCTAATAATCATTTTATTTATTTAATTTGTCAAAATTTATCTCATATATGGTTGAAAATGTAGACGACAAAACTGCCCAAAAAAATGAAAACAGCGCGATGAATGCTATCACGATTGACTGTGTTATTTTTGGTTTTGACAAAGGCAGTCTTGAAGTACTTTTGGTGCAACATGCCGAAGGTATCAGTAAAGGAAAATGGGGACTTCCGGGTGGATGGATTTATAAAAAAGAAAGCACAGACAATGCTGCTCACCGCTTATTGAATGAGCTTACTGGTCTTGATAATATTTATTTGGAACAGCTGAAAGCATTTGGAGATCCAGACCGTTTTCCGCTGAGACGTGTTATTACAATTGGGTATTATGCTCTTGTAAAAAGAGAAGATTATAACATCAAAGCAGGTTTTACTGCGGCAGATGCTCAATGGTACAAGATCGAAAATATTCCAGATTTGATTTATGATCATAATGAAATTTTAGATTACAGTATAAAACATCTTAGAAATAAAGTTCGTCAGACACCAATAGGTTTTAATCTGCTTCCAGAAAAATTCACCTTATTGCAATTAATGCAACTGTATGAAGAAATTTTAGGAATCGAAATGGACAAACCCAACTTTAGAAGAAAAATTCTTCATATGAAACTATTGGTTGCATTAGACGAAAAACAGCAAGATGTTTCTCATCGGGCAGCTCAGTTGTACAAATTTGATCCCGAAATCTATAAAAAACTCACTGAAAAGGGATTCAATTTTGAGTTCTAATTTTCAATGCAAATTACTAACAAGACAATAAAAAATTGACAGAAATAAGTACTAACCATCACAAACCAGCCGTAGACGGCATCACAATTGACTGCGTTTTCTTCGGATTTAATAAAGAGAGTCTCGAAGTTCTCTTGGTGCAGCATGCCGAAGGTGAAAGTAAAGGCAAATGGGGACTTCTTGGCGGATGGCTTCAAATAGACGAAAGTGCAGATAATGCTGCTCAACGAATTTTACAGGAACTTACTGGTCTTGAAAACATCTATTTGGAACAGTTAAAAGCCTTTACAGATCCGCAGCGTGTTCTGGAAAGACGCGTGGTTACTATTGGTTATTATACTTTGGTCAATAGAGAAGATTATAATATTAAAGCCAGCTTAAAGGTTTTCGAAGCAAAATGGTTTAAGATAAATGAAATTCCTGAGCTGATTTTTGACCACAATGAAATTTTAAATTTCAGTTTATTACAGCTTCGAAACCGTGTACGTCAGGCACCAATTGGGTTTAATCTTCTTCCAGAAAAGTTTACTTTACTGCAGTTGATGCATTTGTATGAAGAAATTCTTGGAATCGAATTGGATAAATCGAATTTTAGACGAAAAATTCTTCACATGAAACTCCTGACAGAGCTGGATGAAAAGCAAAAAGACGTTTCGCATCGAGCTGCTAAACTTTATAAATTTGACGATCAGATGTACAAAAAATTAACTGAAAAAGGGTTTAATTTTGAATTTTAACGTCAATTTTAATTCACATCTTTCAACTATCGAAGAACAGCATTCCAGAATCCAAAACTTTGCGCTATCTTTGCGCCTTAATAACATGCTTTAAAGCAATTGTTTTGAAGCAGATTATTCCCAAAAAAAGACTTAAAATCGATTAGAGAACCGATATATTAAAATGAAGAAGATACGTAATTTTTGCATTATTGCACACATTGACCACGGTAAGAGTACATTAGCAGACCGATTACTAAGTGCGACACAAACCGTTACAGCTCGTGAAGAAAAAGCGCAATTGCTTGACAACATGGATCTGGAGCGCGAGCGTGGAATTACCATTAAGAGTCATGCCATTCAGATGGAATACAAATACAAGGGTGAAGAATATATCTTAAACTTAATTGATACTCCTGGACACGTTGACTTTTCATACGAAGTTTCGAGATCAATTGCTGCCTGCGAAGGAGCACTTTTGATTGTTGACGCTGCACAAAGTATTCAGGCACAAACCATTTCAAACTTATATTTAGCTCTTGAAAATGACTTGGAAATTATTCCAGTTTTAAATAAAGTCGATTTGCCAAGTGCAAACCCTGAAGAAGTTAGTGATGATATTATTGATTTACTTGGTTGTAAATTAGAAGATATTATTCATGCTTCAGGAAAAACTGGTTTTGGTGTTGAGAACATTCTTGCTGCCATTATCGAAAAAATTCCTGCTCCAAAAGGAAATCCAGAAGAACCATTGCAAGCTTTAATTTTTGACTCGGTTTATAATCCATTCCGCGGAATTGAGGTTATCTTTAGAGTTGTAAATGGGGAAATCAAAAAAGGCCAGAAAATTAAATTCATGGCTACAGATAATGAATATTTTGCTGATGAAATTGGAACTTTAAAACTAAATCAAGTTCCTAAAAATGTAGTTTCGGCAGGAGATGTTGGATATTTGATTTCTGGAATTAAAGAAGCTCGCGAAGTAAAAGTTGGTGATACGATTACAGATGCAAAAGTTCCAACGACAAACATGGTTGCTGGTTTTGAGGATGTAAAACCAATGGTATTCGCAGGTATTTATCCTGTTGATACAGAAGATTACGAAGATTTACGTTCTTCAATGGAAAAATTACAATTGAACGATGCTTCATTAGTATTTACTCCTGAAAGTTCTGCGGCATTAGGATTTGGTTTCCGTTGTGGATTCTTAGGAATGCTTCACATGGAAATTATCCAAGAACGTTTAGAGCGTGAGTTTGATATGACTGTAATTACTACGGTTCCTAACGTTTCGTATTTGGCTTACACTAAAAAAGAGCCAGAAAAAGCTATTGTTGTAAACAACCCTTCAGATTTACCAGAGCCTTCAAAACTAGACAGAGTTGAAGAGCCTTTTATTAAAGCTACCATTATTACAAAAGCTGATTTCGTTGGAAACGTAATGAGTTTATGTATTGAAAAACGTGGTTTAATTACGAATCAAACGTATTTAACTACAGAACGTGTTGAGTTAAACTTTGACATGCCATTGGCGGAAATTGTATTCGATTTCTACGATCGTCTTAAAACAGTTTCTAAAGGTTACGCTTCTTTCGATTACTCTCCTATCGGAATGAGAACTTCAAAATTAGTTAAACTTGACGTTCTTTTGAATGCTCAAACTGTTGATGCACTTTCTGCATTGATTCACGAAGATAACGCTTACAACATCGGTAAAAAAATGACCGAGAAATTACGTGAGCTAATCCCAAGACAGCAATTCGATATTCCGATTCAGGCTGCAATTGGAGCTAAAATTATTGCTCGTGAAACGATTAAAGCACTTCGTAAAGACGTCACCGCAAAATGTTATGGTGGAGATATTTCGCGTAAGCGTAAACTTCTTGAAAAACAGAAAAAAGGTAAAAAACGTATGCGTCAAGTAGGAAACGTTGAAATTCCGCAAGAAGCATTTATGGCTGTTTTGAAATTGAATGACTAAGCTTTTCTTTCTAAAGTAGAAGAAAGAAACAAGAATATAGACTTAACCCGATGACTTACGTTGTCGGGTTTTTTATTTGAATGTAATCCGTTTCTGTTCTTTTAAAAAGTGTAGGTTAAAACTTATTTTTTACAAAAATATTAACTTAATCGATTGTTTTTTAACGCTTTTACAAAAACTTAAAGTTAATTTTAAGATAAAATTGTATTTTTAATCTTACAACTTTAAAAAATAAAAGATTATGAAAACCAAATTTTCTGTTATTCTAGCGTTATTTACATTTTACTTTGCAAATGCTCAGCAAGATCAAGTTGATTCAGAAATGAATTCTGCAAAAGGTATTACTTTTCAACATGGAGATATGTTTATAGAAGGTTCTATCCAAATCACTACTGGTGGAGATCGAGACTATTATGCTTTTAATCCCAAATTTGGATATTTTCTTAATGATAAATTTGCCGTTGGAGGACAATTGAGCTATTCTAGCAATAAAGTTGAAGCAACCGATGAAAAAACTAATATTTTTGGAATCGGTGGTTTCGCAAGATATTATGTATTGGAACTCGATAAAAAACGATTTAAAGCTTATGGAGAAGCAGGTTTAGGATACGGCAGAAATAAATACGAAAGTCCAATCACTGGTACAGATAATAGCAATAGTCTTACTGCAAATATTAATGTTGGTTTGAACTATTTCCTAACTAAAAACATAGCGGTGACTTTCACTTTGGCAAATATCCTATCCTACAATAGTGTTTCTCCTGAAAATGGCCCATCTTCAGACACTTTCCAATTAAACATCAACTTATTTGAAAACATCTTCGACCAACCAAAATTTGGATTATTGTTTAGATTTTAATTCGTTTTAACGATTTACGCATAAAAGCTGTTCTAGTTTAGAACAGCTTTTTTTATTCTTTAAACAGCAAACCTTTGTAACTTTGAACCTCTAACCTTTGAACCTAAAAAAAGAAAAAATGCTCGACGAAACCCCAAAACGATTTGACCGAATTGTAGCTATTCTTATTCAATTGCAATCTAAAAAAATTGTAAAAGCGCAAGAATTAGCTGATCGTTTTGAGTGCAGTTTGAGAACAATTTATCGAGACATTCGAACTTTGGAAGCTTCGGGAGTTCCTATTTATAGCGAGGCTGGAGTTGGTTATGCATTGATGGATGGTTATCGTCTTCCGCCGGTTATGTTTACACGTGAAGAAGTAAGCAGTTTTATTGCGGCCGAAAAATTAATGCAGAAATTTACCGATCCTTCTTTGGGAACACATTATGCTTCGGCGATGTACAAACTGAAAGCTGTTTTAAGAAGCAACGACAAAGATTATCTTTCGAACATCGAATCTAGAATTGTAATGCAGAATGCAGAACCGATGTTTAATGATAATTCGCCTAATACTTTGGCTGTTCTTTTTGAAGGAATCGCAGAGAAAAAACAAATTCTTTTGACCTACAAAACTTTTGAAAAAGACGAAACTACTGAGCGTAATCTTGAACCTGTGGGAGTTTTTCATGACAATAATAATTGGTATTTTCTTGGATATTGCCATCTTCGAAAAGATTACCGTCAGTTTAGAACAGACAGAATTCAGGGAATTAAAAAAACAGATGTTGATTTTACAATCGAACACGATGCTTTGGAAACCTATTTAACTAAAACAGATGCTCATCCAACAACAAAAGTTCGTCTTTTAATTGACCGAAAAATAGCGAGATATTTAGCAACTGAAAGAAAATACCATGGTTTTATTTCGCAAAAAGATGTAGGAGAAAAAATCGAAATGACTTTTATGTCTAGAGATATTAATAATGCTTTTCCGAGATGGTTTTTGATGTTTGGAGATTATGCAGAAATTCTCGAACCTGAAACATTAAAAACCAATGTTCTGGAATTATTGGAAATCAATAGAAAAAGACTTTTATAAAAAAACTCCTGAGAGCAGTATCTCAGGAGTTTTTTCATTTATTTCTGTTTTACCACATTATAAAAATTATAATCGGTGTTGGAAGCATCCGTAATTCCGATATTTCTTCCCATGGTTACAATCTGTCCTCTATGATAAGTGCCATGATTGATAACTTGAATTAAGTATTCAGAAATTGGCAGTTCACATTCAAACCACGGATTCGTAATTTTTACTTCTTTCATCAAATCTTCTTCTGACAATGAGTTGATAAGGTGTTTCAATCTAGTAGACGAATTAAGCAATCCTTCAAATATTTCTTCTTTTGACAATTCGCTTTCTGCCTTCTTTTCTGCCATTTCATTCTCAGAAATTACAGAAAACCAATATTCTTCTGTAGACCAGATATGGTCTAGCGTTTTCATTATGGTTGGAAAACTCGATTGAACTTCTGCATAAAGCAATTCATCAGCTTTTGGCGAAAGCCAGTTTACAAATTGCTGGTTTACCCATAAATTATAATCTGCAAAATTGGACATTATCTTTTTTAAACTCATAGACTTAGTTTTAGATTTCTGATATTAAGTTAGTAAAAAATTATCAATTATCTTTCCCAGAAAAATGGTGGTTCGATATTTAATACTCTTAAATACACATAAGCTTGTCCACGGTGATGTACTTCATTATCGATAAAATATAAGATATTTTGAATAACAGGAAATTCATATTGTCCAAAAAGGTTAAAGGTCTCACTAAAATCTTCAACCGATAATTGTTCCCAATATTTGTTGATTTCTTCTGTAGCTTCATCCCATTTTTCAAGATATTGTGCTTTGAAAATTAGTTTTTCAGTTCCTTCTGAGAATGGTGCAGTTTCTTTCGTTACAATACCCTTTAGGCCTGGAACTGCAATAGCCAAAAGTTCATCTACTAGTTTTGAAAAAGTTCTCATTCCGCCAATTGAAAATTCGAAGAAATCTTTCTCTGGGAAAATCTCAATTAAACGACGTGTAAGTGCTCTGTGTCCTTGCCAGTGTTTCAATAAATCTTCTGAAGTAATAACTTGTGCTTCTAATGTTTTCATGGTTTTAAAGTTTAAATATTTTTAATACTTCAAAAGTAAAATGGGCTGGTGACAACAGTTTGTCAGCAGTAAAAAAAATATTTTAAAAAATATTTCCTATTTATTCTTTAAAAGGAAATTTATTTGTCTTCATATTCTATACTTTTGCCAATTACCAATACTGTTTTTAAGTAAAACGAATCTCTAATTTTTTAACTTTGTTTCCATTTAGCAGATGCATTTGCTACTCTGCCACCGGCAATGAGACAGCTACTTTTTGTTACCAAATTTTACCAATTAAGAAAAACAAAAACTATTAAAAAAATGAAGCAAAAAAAACTATTTGGCGTAATAGCTGGAATGGAAACAAATTATATTCAGAATGTGATGTAAAAGGAATATTACAAATTACACTTAAAAATAAACATTACAGAAAATAGATTATAATATGCTCTTTAACTCATTAAACTTTGCAATTTTTCTTCCTATTGTATTCTTACTATATTGGTTTGGGACAAACGGAAAATTAAAGTACCAAAATATTTTACTACTTATTTCGAGTTATTTCTTTTATGCTTGTTGGGACTGGAGATTTTTATTTCTTTTAATGTTTTCAACGCTACTTGATTACTTTACAGCAATAAAGATATCAAATACTAAAAATCTAAATTTCAAAAAAACTTGGTTTTGGTTAAGCATCTCCATTAACCTTGGTTTTCTTGGTCTTTTTAAATATTACAATTTTTTTGCTGAGTCCTTCTCAATTGCATTGAAAAATATAGGATTACATGTTAATCCATGGACATTAAAAGTTATTCTCCCTGTCGGAATTTCTTTTTATACATTCCATGGATTATCATATATAATCGATATTTATAAAGAGCGAATAAAAGCAGAAAAAAACTTTATAGATTATTCTCTTTTTGTAAGCTTCTTCCCTCTTTTAGTTGCAGGACCAATAGAACGAGCTACTCATCTCCTACCACAAATTCAAAAAAAGAGATCTTTTTGCTATGCCAAAGCTGTAGATGGATTAAAACAAATTTTGTGGGGATTATTCAAAAAAGTCATTATTGCCGATCAATGTGCAGATTATGCAAATCAAATTTTTAATAATTCTGCAAATTATTCTGGAAGCACACTATTATTAGGGGCTGTATTTTTTGCTTTTCAAATCTATGGTGATTTTTCAGGTTATTCCGATATTGCTTTAGGAACTGCAAGATTGTTTGGATTTGATTTATTAAGGAATTTTGCTTTCCCATATTTTTCAAGAGATATTGCTGAGTTCTGGAGACGTTGGCACATCTCTCTTTCAACTTGGTTTAGAGATTACTTATATATTCCGTTGGGAGGCAGCAAAGGAAGTACTTGGCAAAAGATAAGAAATACTTTTATTATATTCATTGTCAGCGGGTTTTGGCATGGAGCAAATTGGACTTTTATTGTTTGGGGACTACTTAACGCTCTCTATATTATGCCTTCAATACTATTTAAAACAAATAGAACCAATCTTGAAATTGTGGCAAAAGGAAAATACTTTCCAAACTTAAAAGATCTTTTTTTTATTGGAATGACATTTAGTTTAACTGTTTTTGCCTGGATCTTTTTTAGAGCAGAAAATTTGGGTCATGCAATGCAATATCTTTCTCAAATATTTTCAAAAACACTTTTTTCTATTCCAAGCAAAAAGCCAATATATTTATTTGTACTAATATTTCTATTTATTGTCATCGAATGGATTGGGAGAGAAGGAGAGTATGCTCTTGAAAATCTTTTTAAAAATCAACGAAGAGTAAAAAGATGGTCATTTTATTTATTTATCTCAATCCTCATTTTCCTATTCCAAGGTAAACAGCAAGAGTTTATTTATTTTCAATTCTAGATTATGAAAACATTTATAAAAAATGTAATTATATATATTTCCCTTTTTTTTGGATTAGTTCTTCTAATAGAACTTTCAACAGCATTAATCATTAATAGACATGCTAATTTTAAATTTGAATTAAAACCGAAATATTTAGTGTTAGGCCATTCACACCCAGAATGTGCTTTTAATGATTCGATTATATATAAGTTAAAAAACATAGCTCGTTCTGCTGAACCTTATTATTATACTTATTTTAAACTAAAAAAAGTTTTAGAGCAAAATTCATCAATAGAAACCATTTTTATTGAATACACAAATAATCAAATAAATCCTGAAATGGATGATTGGACCTGGGATGATGAGCATATTTCTTCTCGTTATGTTAATTATTCACCATTTATTCCTTTAAATCATCAATTTATACTTTTATTAAACAATCCGACAGGTTTCTTTAATGCTTTTTCATACTCAAATAAATCAAAATTTATTAACATAGTAAAAGAAGATTATGATTATACAAATAAACTGGGAGGCTATTTATATTTAGTACGTGATAAAACAGATTCAATATTAAAAAATACTTCCAAAATTGATCCAAAAAATTCAATTACAATCTCTAAAACAAATATATCGTACTTAGAAAAAACAATAGAATTAATTAAAAGACACAAAAAAAATGTGTTTTTAATAAGGAGTCCGCAACACCCAAAATGTGTTGATTATAAAAATGAAACTATTTATAAGCACATTCTTTTCAGTCGTTTCAATGATGTTGAATATCTAGACTTTTCAAATTTCCCACTTTCAAATTCAGAATTTGGAGATTTAGAACATTTGAACCATAAAGGAGCTAAAAAGTTTTCAATTTGGTTTAACAAACTAATAAAGGATGGATTATTGTTAAAGGCAAATAAGCAAGAATTCATTAATATAAATATTCAAAAAAATAAGAAAACCATACTTTAAAAGTGTTTGGCAAAAGAAATCAAATTCAACAATTAATTGAATATATTTCTGCTTCTAGATAATAATAGAGATAACAATTATAGTTATTAAATCCTCAACTTTGTACCTTTGCACCTTAATAACTTTGGAACTTAACAGAAATGATAGAAGATAAAAATCAGCAGAGAACTAGTATAGCTCAATTGGGCGAATTCGGCTTAATTGACCATTTAACCAAAAACTTTGACGTTACTCAGGAATCGACTTTAAAAAGTATTGGCGATGATGCTGCTGTTCTTGATTTTAAAGACAAAAAAGTAGTAGTTTCAACCGATTTATTAATTGAAGGAGTTCATTTTGACTTGGCTTACATGCCATTGAAACATTTAGGATACAAAGCCGTTGTAGTAAACGTTTCTGACATTTGTGCAATGAATGCAAAACCGACTCAAATTACAGTTTCGGTTGCCGTTTCCAATCGTTTTCCACTTGAAGCTTTAGAAGAATTGTTTGCAGGAATTACACATGCTGCAAAAGAATATAAAGTTGATGTTATTGGCGGAGACACAACCTCATCTCAAAAAGGACTAATTATCAGCATAACTGCAATTGGAGAGGCTGATGAAAATGAAATAGTTTATAGAAACGGAGCCAAACAAACTGATTTATTAGTTGTAACTGGTGATCTTGGAGCAGCTTACATGGGATTGCAGGTTTTGGAACGCGAAAAACAAGTTTTCCAGGTTAATCCAAACAATCAGCCAGATTTAGATCCTTATACTTATTTGGTAGAACGCCAATTGAAACCTGAAGCACGAAAAGATGTTCGAACTTTACTTCATGCTTTAGACATAAAACCAACTGCAATGATTGACATTTCAGATGGATTGTCTTCTGAAATTATTCATATCTGCAAACAATCTAAAGTCGGCTGTAACTTGTATGAAGATAAATTGCCATTAGATCCGCAATTTATTTCTACTTGCGAAGAATTTAATATTGACAGCACGACGGTTGCTATAAATGGTGGTGAAGATTACGAGCTTTTATTTACAATTGACATTAATGATTTCGACAAAATAAAAGGAAATCCGAATTTCTCTGTTATTGGACACATGGCGGAAGAAAATGAAGGAATCCATCTTGTAACCCGTGCCAACACAAAAATTGCCTTAAAAGCCCGCGGATGGGATGCACTTAGCGAATAAATTTTAGAACTTCCAATAAAAAAATTCCAAATTCCAATACTGTGATGACATTATTGGAATTTGGAATTTTCTATTTCGCTTTTTTTATTGGAATTTGGAATTTCAACATTGGGATTTTTCCCCTAAAAAAGCCCTTTGCTTTTTGCTTCTTTTACTAAATCGTGATCCGAGCCCGTCTTTATTTTTAGCAGTTCCATTAGATGCTTTTTTCGCTTCACGATGGCATTTAAAGAAATTGGAATATTTTGAAGCACTTCATGAATTGGAGTTCCCTTATCTAAATGAATTAAAATCTGTTTATCGTACTGATCTATTTCAATTGCATTATGCGTCGATTGATTGAGCATTTTTACGACCGATTGACTATAATACTTTTCATTTTTCATTACCATATCAAAAGCCAAGAGCAATTCATCAAAAGTAAGGTCATTTTTAATGATTAATCCATTAGGTTGAATTGTTCTGATAATGGTTTTAATTTTCAGCAATTCGGTATACATTGTCAAAAGAATGATCTTGCATGAAGGCATTTTTTTCAAAAGCAATTTTGCCAGATCTTCACCCGAAAAAATCTCTTTTTCCTCATAAGAAGGCATACTGATATCCAAAAAAGCAATATCAAAATCTAATGTGTTATCATTCTCAATTATATCATAACCCGATCTGCAATCATGCGCCTGAGAAATAAAAAACTCATATTGTTTTGGATTATAACGAGTTATAGCATTTTTATATCCTTCAATAATAAATGGATGGTCATCTACTATTAAAATATTCTTTTTAACTAATTGTGGAACCGAGGCTGTTAAATCAAATGTCATTATGCAGGTTATTATTTGGCTCTATTGGGACTTTTATAGTGAGAATTGTTCCTTCTCCTTTGGCAGATTTTATGGTAACTGTTCCCTTACATTCTGTTGCTCTGTATTCTATATTATTAAGACCAATTCCGTTTTTAGTTTTATTGGTCTTAAATCCAATTCCATCGTCTTCGATGATTAAGACTAGACTTTCATTTTCATTTTTAAACTCCACTTTAATAATGTCGGCCTTGGCATATTTGTTACAATTTTGGAGTCCTTCTTGAACAATTCTATACAAATTGATCTTTTCAATATTACTTATCAAATCCCATTTAATTTCAGGGTCAAAAAAAGTTATCAATTTCGAACTATATGTATTCCTCTGATCTTCAAATAGTTTATTCAAAATCGAAACAAAATTATTAATTAATTCCGATTTTTCTCTATTTAAGTCATGCGAAATTTCCCGAATATCCTGCTCAACATTTTTCAATTCGTCAAGATATTTTTTCCTCTTAGAAATTGCTTCAGATTCATCTATTTTATCCAAGCTGTCCAAACTTATCCTAATGCCGAACATACGCCCTAAAACACCATCGTGCAATTCCTGTGCTACCTTTTTCTTTTCTTTTATTCGCGTAAGCTCAATTTCATTCTGCTGCGAAATCATCAAATTGTAAATATCTTCGTTTGCAATCTGCTGCTGCTGTTTAAAAAGAAGCTCACGATTTTTGGCTTGCTGTGTTTTGTAAACATAGAAAAACAACCCGAGCAATGTACAAATACTAAATACATAAATCAAGGTTTTATTTTTTTCCTGAAGACTAGAGTTTTGATCTTTAATTTCGTTGGTTTCGTACTCGATGCGAGAGAATTTTTCTCCCATTTTGCGTTCTGCTTTTAACATTTTTTCGTTAAGTTCAATATATTCCTTAGAATATTGAGAAGCATTTTTAGCATCAACTGCTGCGGTTTGTTTGAGAGCCTCTAAAGTATTTATAATTCTTGTAGTTGTGCGAGATAATGTCAAAGCTTGTTTTGAAAATTGAATCGCTTTAAGAGTATCTTTTTTTAAAGCGTAATACTCCGACAAGTGTATTTTACTTGATACCATTCCAGAAGTAAGGTCAAGGCTGTCTCTAATTCTTAAAGATTCATAAAACAGGTCAGGCATCTGGCCACGTTCATTTAGTTTTAACTTAGCATATCCTAAATTATCAAGTAAAATTGCATACAAACTTGATCTATTAATGAAGAGATTTTTTTCTTGGAGACCTTTTTCAAAAAAAACTTTGGCACGTTTATAATTCCCCATGCGCATATATATGTAACCCAAGTTATTTAAAGATGCGGCTTTATATTGAAAGTCTGAAGGGATTTTTTTATCATCCAGAATATTCAAGGCTTTATTCTGAAATTCTAACGCTTTGGTAAATTCTTCTCTTTCATTATACAGAATACCCAATAAATTATAGCTTTCATAAAGCAATTCATTGACATCTTTCTTTAATTTTAAAACACTCAAAGCTTTAAAAACTGTTATTTCACTTTCAAAAAAATCACCTTCGTTATATTGCAAATTCGCTTTATTCAAAAAAGTCTTGACCAAATTTAGTTGATCATTAATTTTCTGATACGTTTTTTCGGCTTTATAATAATTCATAAAAGCACTATCAGAAATAGATTGAGATAAATAGTAATCACCTAAATAAACATAGGCTTTTGCCATATGTGCCGAATCCTTTGATATCCGGGCCCTTTCTAAAATTAATTTAGTTGTTTTAAGATAGGCTTTCCAATCGCTCATATTATAATAACGATTAGCAACCTTAAAAAGATTTACTTTATTAAGCGAGTCATCTTTTTGCTCTAAAATGATATTTAATGCTTTCTGAGCATATTCTTGTTTAATGTGTAAAGGCAGATTATCCTCATTTGCTAAAGTCAGATAAGCAGGAAGGCTGTCTCTAGAAGAAGTCATCTCTAAGTTTCCTGCTTTCTTGGTACATGCCAATACAACAAAGAATAAAAACAGCAGTATTTTTTTTAGTTTCTTCAATTGTGCCTTTGAATTTTATCAAAAATAGTAAAACTATAGACACAAAAAAAGCTGCCAAAAATTGACAGCTTTGATTATATATTTTTTATTTCTTTTAGTCTACTTTTTTATCGTGTCCGAAAGCTTGGTTCACACTGGCAAAGTTTGCATTACTGTTTTTCTGGAATGATTCTGCACCTCCATGAAAATCATGTTTTCTAATAACTCCACCTGCTGCACCACCACCAGTTGTAGTAGTACCATCTATTGGTAAAACTTTAATAGAATCGTTAGATGCTAAATATGTTGGAACTTCTGTTGATGCAAAAGAAGTTGCTACTACTACTAAAGAAAATAATCCGATTGTTAAAGCTGTTTTTTTCATGACCTGAGGTTTTTAATGTTTGTTTAATTTTTTTGGAGAAGATCCGCCGTTTGCTTGCGAATCAGAGTGTAAAACTAACACCAGTATGAAAAAAAATTTATACGAAAAATTGAGTTTATAGTCAATCATACCCAATTGATAGTCAATGAGTAGCAAATCAATGTAATTATCTAATTTTTAGACTTCTAGATAATTTCCTGCCGCAAAATCGGCAATTATCTGCTCAACATTTGCTCGATAGGTTTTAGAAAAAGGTATTTTTTTCGTGGAGTTTTTTATGTAACAGATTGAGTTTCCGCTATGAATCCTCGAAATATAATTTCGATTTATTACATAACTATTATGAATACGGATAAAAGGATACGTCAAAACACTTTCAAAATGCTTTAATGTTTTAAACGCCGTAATCATTTCGCCAGTATTCAAATAAATATCTGTAGAGTTATTATCGGCTTGGAAATAACAGATGTCCTCAGCATTTAAATACCGGTAATCTCCATACGATTTTATACAGATGGTTAATGGTTTTTCAATATTTTGGGGCATTGTAACATTATTGACATTGTCAATTACAATTGAAGTCTGCTCATCTATTGCATTTGCTGTTTTTGGGGCTAAATTGGCTTTTTTAAGCTTCAAAACAGTTTTCAGCAGATCAATATGTGCAACGGGTTTTAAAAGATAATCAAATACGCCATATTGAATAGCATCGAAAGCTTTCTCTTTTGTATTTGTAGTAATTATAATTTTGGGAATTTCCTGAAAGAAACGGTGCAATTCGCTAATAAAAGTCAAAGACAAATGACTTGACGGGTTTTTGGATTCGATTTCTAAAAAAACCAAATCTGGTTTGTGTTCTAAAACCAATTCTAAACCTTCCTGAAAATTTGAAGCCGAGGCCGTAAAAGATAATTCTGAAAAACCTGAAGTGGCTGTTTGGGTTTTCAAAATACTCTCAGCATCATCATCAATTATAATATACGAATACTTTTTCAATTTCAGGTTTTATTGGTTTTCTCACGGCGCAATCATAATCAAAAAAATACTTTTAATTGCTATGTAAAGAAAAAAAATTGGTCTTTATCGTAATACAAATTTAAAATTACGGATTTAAACACCTTAATCAATTCATTGTTAATACATTACACTAAAATGTTGATACATAAGGATGAAATGCAAAAAAAGCCGACAAAATACCTCTTTTTAAAATCAAAAATCCCAAACTCCTTTACGGAATTTGGGATTTCTATAATAGACTGTAAAGATTACATTTTCATTAACCAGTTTTTCATCGAAACTTCGTTTTCGATAATACCTCTTAATTCAGTAATTTTTACACGATCTTGTTTCATTGTATCTCTATGACGAATTGTTACTGTTTCGTCTTCAAGCGTTTGATGATCTACTGTAATACAGAAAGGCGTTCCAAGAGCATCTTGTCTTCTGTAACGACGTCCTACAGCATCTTTTTCATCATAAGCCACATTGAAATCCCATTTCAAATCTTCAATGATTTTTCTTGAGACTTCTGGTAAGCCATCTTTTTTAACCAATGGCAATACCGCTGCTTTAGTTGGCGCTAAAACTGCTGGTAATTTTAAAACCGTTCTTGTAGAACCGTCTTCTAAAGTTTCTTCTTTTAATGAAGTAGCAAAAACTGCCAAGAACATACGATCTAAACCTACTGAAGTTTCAACTACATAAGGAACATAGTTTTCATTTAATTCAGGATCAAAATATTGTAATTTTCTTCCAGAATATTCTTCGTGCGCTTTCAAGTCGAAATCAGTACGAGAGTGAATACCTTCTAATTCTTTAAATCCAAATGGGAAATTAAATTCGATATCAGCTGCTGCGTTTGCGTAGTGAGCTAATTTTTCGTGATCGTGAAAACGGTAATTTTCTTTTCCTAATCCTAAAGATAAATGCCATTTCAAACGAGTTTCTTTCCAGTACTCGTATGATTTCATTTCTTCTCCTGGACGTACAAAAAATTGCATTTCCATTTGTTCGAACTCACGCATACGGAAAATAAACTGTCTTGCCACAATCTCATTTCTGAACGCTTTACCAGTTTGAGCAATTCCAAAAGGAACTTTCATACGACCAGATTTCTGAACGTTTAAGAAGTTTACAAAAATACCTTGAGCGGTTTCTGGACGCAAATATAAATCCATTGCATTCTCTGCAGATGCACCTAATTTTGTTCCAAACATCAAGTTAAATTGCTTAACCTCTGTCCAGTTTTTAGAACCCGTTTCAGGATCAGAAATTTCAAGCTCTTCAATTAATGCTTTTACATCAGCCAAATCACCTGCTCCCAAAGAACGACCTAAACGCTCTCTGATTTCTTTTTCTTTAGCTAAATATTCAATTACACGAGCATTTGTAGTCACAAATTCTTGTTCGTTGAATGCATCACCAAAACGAGCTTTTGCTTTATCAATTTCTTTTTGTGCTTTTTGGTGAATTTTTTCAGCGTGATCTTCAACCAAAACGTCTGCTCTATATCTTTTTTTAGAATCTTTATTATCAATTAATGGATCATTGAAAGCATCAACGTGACCAGAAGCTTTCCAAGTTGTTGGATGCATCAATATTGCAGCATCAAGGCCGACAATATTTTCATTCATCTGAACCATTGATTTCCACCAATATTCACGGATATTCTTTTTTAATTCGACACCGTTTTGTGCGTAATCATATACAGCACTTAAACCATCGTAAACTTCGCTTGACGGAAAAATAAATCCGTACTCTTTTGCGTGCGAAACCACATTCTTAAATATATCTTCTTGTTTTGCCATAGTGATGCAAAAATATAAAAACTAGCTTTATAAAAAAGAAAAATTATAAAGATTGAAGCTTTGATTTTGTTACTTTTGTAAATAAAATCTCTCTTTTTGTGATTAATTATCTAATAAATCTATTTTTCCCTAAAGTCTGTAGCGGATGCCGCTCACTTTTACTTCAAAACGAAACGGTTTTCTGCACCATCTGTCGACACGAAATGCCTCTAACCCAATATCATTTAAATCCCAGAAATGAAGCTGTAAAAAAGTTCTACGGTAAAATTGACGTTCAATTTGCATCTGCTTTTTTGTATTTCAATAAAAAAGGAATGGTTCAGGAATTAATCCATAATTTAAAATACAAAGGTCATCAAGAAATCGGAACCGTTCTGGGAAATTGGTACGCTGAAGACTTAAAAGAACTTTGTCTTGAAATTCCTTTTGATGCTGTTATTCCCGTTCCGCTACATAAAAGAAAATTTAAGGAACGAGGTTACAACCAGGTAACTACTTTTGGAAAGGCAATCGCATCAGGTTTTGAGGTTCCTTTTGCAGAAAATATCCTTGTTAGGAAATTATATACCAAAACACAATCCAAGAAAAACCTTTTGGGAAGATCTGAAAATATTGAAAACATTTTTGATGTCAAATTCAGCAAATCTGATCACGATAAACATTTCCTAATTGTTGACGACGTACTTACAACAGGTGCAACGCTTGAAGCATGTTCAAAAGCTTTGCTAAAAATACCTGGCGCTAAGATCAGTATAATCTGTATGGCGATGGCACACTAAACTTTCAAACTCAAAAATTAATTTACCAATATTTTTTTCACTTCTCTTCTGTTACCATCAGTAACCGTTACAAAATAAAGACCCGAAGGCACATCTGGCAATTGAATATCTTGAATAAAATATCCCGAACCTTGGAAGGTTCTATCGTAAACATATTTTCCATTAATATCATTAACGTAAACTTTAATCTCGCTTACTGAATCTCTATCAAATTGCACTGTAAAGGTTCCTTTGTTTGGATTTGGATAGGCAACAAAATCGACATTTTCAAAATCATCATTTCCTAATGTATAGGTTTTAGTACAAATATTTACCGATGCAGAATTTATTGTTCCTAAAGACCCTACCTTATCATCAAAAACTCTAAAAGTCCAATTCCCTTCTGGATTTTCTCCATTAAAAGCACTTAGAGCAGTTGAAGGAATAACAATCTGGCTAGTAGTTGTATTACAATTTAAGGCAGTTCCACTATCATCAAACTGCAAAGCAAAAGTTGAATTTGTACTTCCACAGTTTTTATTAAATAAAGTAACCACTGTTCCACTTGGACTTATGATTTTCATAGTCAAATCTGAAAATCTCGCATGCGTTACATTTACCGAAACATTGACATCAGAAACTAATCCTGAAGAAGCAGGCACAGCAACACTTTTATTTACATTGACATTGACGTCAGTTGAATATCCACCACCAAAATTATATGACACACAAGATGTCGAAACTATATATCCTACCGCAAATGGTTTGCTATTTATAGCATAATAAATATTATTAACTGGTTCTATCAAAAGTCTGCAGTTGGTTGAAGCATCAATTTCTGGAACCAATATTGTTTCAGAACCATCGTTTGGAGTATTACTAGCCAAAACCACTGGATATGTTAATCCACCATCTACAGATAATTTTATATTTACGTTTGCTGATCCGGGCAGTGTATTCGTATTATTTACACTCCACGTAATCGTTTGTGCCGATCCTTTTGCCCACCCCAGATTATCGTCTGCTTGCGAAGTTACTGCAAACGGTCCAGCTGCGGCAGTTACAGTTACCACCATAGCATCTGTATTGGTTTGTCCCTTTCCTAAAGCGGCATTGTCCCTTCCTGTAAGCGTAAAATTCATTGTTTTTGCAATAGAAGAAACAGATTCCCAACTTGTAGTCAATTGATTATTTAATACTGAACTTAAAGCCGGCATATAACGAACTGGTAAAGCTGTAGGCGGAAAAGATCTAAACATTGGTCCATCTGGTTTTGTAGAATACGTTAAACTATTACCTGCAAAAGCTGTCGTAGCACTGTCAAATTGCTCCCAAGTATAAGTTATAGAATTTCCTTCAGGATCAGAACCTGTTCCTGTTAAAATAAATGGCGTACTAATTGGAATAGTATAGTCTGAACCCGCATTTATGACTGGAGGATTATTATCAACTATAGGTGTAGACACGGGACAAGTTTTTGCTGCTAGATTATTCTGTATTTGGCTAATGCTTGCATAAGAAAAATAATCATCAGAATGATTCTGAACATCATAATCTGTTACTCCAGCATATCCCATAATGGTTGAACCGCTTCCTGGTTCGTAACATGCTCCATAACCTTCATTTTGAAAAGAAAAAGTATGTGTACCCCCAAGCTGATGCCCCATTTCATGCGCAACAAAATCTATATCAAAATTATCTCCTTGTGGTCTTGCATCTGCTGGAGATGTAAATGCGCTACCTTTTCCAAGAGGTTGGCTAGAAGTTGGACTAACACATACGCAGCCAATGCAACTTGCATTTCCTCCGCCACCTGAAGCGCCAAATAAATGGCCAATATCGTAATTGCCCTCACCCACTATGTTTGTTAATGTCGTTTGTACTTCTTTTGGCCAAGTAGGATTGTTATTATCAGCACCTACTGATGCAATAGAATAAGGATCTGTAGAAGCATCTGTATAAATAACAGCGTCATTATTTGCAATTAAAACTAACTGCACTGCAAGATCTCTATTAAAAATACCATTTACTCGAGTTAAAGTAGCATTCATTCCAGCCAAAGCTCCTTCTTTTGTTCCGCCGAAATAAGCTGTATATTCTCCTGTACAGGATAATGCCAATCGAAGCGTTTTAAATTGTTTGGCATTAGATGCTGTTTTTGCAGTAATCGTACTTTTATTTTCAAAAATTTGATTGGTTGTTTTACAGTTCAACAACATTTTTGATGCTGCATTGTCTGCTGATTTAAACAAAACGTATTCCGATTTATTGTCTGGGTTCTGTTCAATGTATTCTGTTGGTTTTGCTGTTCTAAAAACCATAGTCTGCATTCCGATTGGAGCAACGCTAAAATGTATTTTCGCATTTTTATCGTCTATTCCGCGACCTTCATAAGATCTGATTTCTGGATATTTTGCTTGTAATTCTGGATCAAAATTTGAAGATTCCCAAACCGAAAAACGTTCTAAAATTCCATCCGTATTTGGAATAGTAATTTCCGATGTAGTATTTTTTGCTGTTTTATTTGATGCCGAAGCGAGCTTTGAACTCAAAAGGCTCGCATTTAATTTATAATATAATTTATTGGAACTTATCCCATCAGCTTTTCGCGAAAGCGATGAAGAAGCTACTTTCTGCCATAAAGCATCTTGTGCATTAATTGTTGCAGAACAGAAAATTAAAAATATATAAAGTAGTTGTTTTTTCATACTCTTAAAATATAATAATCAAAATTACTTCAATTAATTTGAAATTATATTATCTACGCAACAATTATTGTTTTTTAATCGTCGAGTCCTCTTATTTCTACAAAAATATCCAGTATACATTAAAATTCGATTTAGCATAGTATTAAATTTAAAAGAGAATAGTATAAATTTGCAGCATCTTAAATAATTTGTTTTGAAGCTCTTTCATTCTATAAACGATTTTCAGTCAACCAAGAAAACAATTTTAACTCTTGGTACCTTTGATGGCGTACATATTGGTCATAAAAAAATTCTGGAACGAATTACTCAGAATACTGAAAATGGAAAATATGAAAGTCTGGTCTTAACCTTTTTTCCGCATCCTAGAATGGTTCTTCAGGAAAAATCTGAAATAAGATTGCTGAATACCATTGAGGAAAAAATAAAACTTTTGGAAGCAACGGGCATAGAAAATCTTGTTGTTCATCCTTTTAATGAAAGTTTTTCAAGATTAACTGCTGAAGAATTTGTTCGAACGATTTTAGTTGAAAAATTCCAGATTCAAAAAATTATTATTGGTCACGATCATCGTTTTGGACGCAATAGAACTGCAAATATTGATGATTTGATTGCTTTTGGAATCGAATACGGATTTGAAGTGGAACAAATTTCTGCTGAAGAAATTCAGGACGTTTCGGTAAGTTCGACCAAAATCAGAAAAGCTTTAAATGAAGGAAACATGGCTTTGGCCAATGAATATTTAGGTTATAGCTATTTCTTGAACGGAACGGTAGCAAAAGGAAAACAACTAGGAAGAACTATTGGCTTCCCTACTGCAAATATTCAGATTGAAGAAGATTACAAACTTATTCCAAAAATTGGTGTTTATGTTGTAAAAGCCATTGTAAACGGAGAAATTGTTTTTGGAATGATGAATATTGGTTTCAATCCGACTGTCAATGGTGAAAAACAGACTATTGAAGTCCACTTGTTCAATTTTGACAAAGACATTTACGACCAGAAGATTGAAGTTTCTTTACTTCATTATATCCGTGAAGAACAAAAATTTGGTTCGTTAGATGCCTTAAAGGCCCAGCTTCATCAAGATCAAGTCGATTCTTTAGCTTTTATAGGCTCTTCTTTAAAAAATCAAACTGCATAGTTTTTACCGTTTTTAAATCATCGTAGTTATTTTTTTAGTAAATTTGATAGAACACTGTTTTTCAAATATTTACTATTAACTTCTAAAAAATAACCACTATGAAATTACCTAAAGAAATTACCAACGGGTTTTTGATTTTCCTCGGAATTGGCATTTATTTTTTATTAATGAATGTACTAGGTTTGGCAGATTTGTTTTATTTGAGAACACTCAACGTTTTCTTTATATTCTACGGTGTTAACAGGACAATGCAGATGAATCTTCATGAAGGAGAAACCAATTTTTTATCTAATGCCATTTCTGCAATGACAACTTCTGTAGTTGGTGTCTGCATGAGTGTGTTTGGCTTATTAGTATATAGTTACGCTCGAGGCGGAGATGCTTACGTAAGAACTTTATCTGAAACATTTATGTTCGGAGGAAATCCATCAGTGCCAACTTATTGTATTTGTCTATTATTTGAAGGAATTGCGTCTTCTGTAATAGTTACTTTAATGATGATGCTGTACTGGAATAACAAATATGCAGCTGATTAATTTTGAAATCGATTAGATTAAAAAATTAGTCTAAAGAGCTCTATAATTTCAACAAAAATTTTTAAATTGCTTATAACTCAGACTATAAGCAATTTTTTTATTTAATAAAATGAAGTTAAAACAAATAGAAAGGGTTAAAAAAATCTCCAAAGAAGATTTTGTTTCCCATTATGTAAAAAAACAAATTCCTGTTGTTATTGAACAATTGACCGAAGACTGGCCAGCTTATAACAAATGGAAATTATCTTATATAAAAGAAATCGCAGGAAATTCAATCGTTCCTTTATATGACGACAGACCTGTTAACCACGAAGACGGATTTAACGAGGCTCATACCACAATGAAAATGAGTGATTATATTGACTTATTGGAAGAAAAGCCTACTAATTACCGTATTTTCCTTTATAATCTAATGAAAGAAGTCCCTTCTTTAAAAAACGACTTCTTATGGCCCGATATTGGCTTAAAATTAGTCAAGCAAATGCCTATGTTATTTTTTGGAGGAGAAAATTCGAAGGTTTTTATGCACTATGATATTGATTATTCAAACATTCTTCATTTTCATTTTCATGGCGAAAAACAATGCATGATTTTTCCTCCAAGCCAGTCAAAATTTATGTATAAAGTTCCCCATGCCTTAATTTCAAGAGAAGATATTGATTTTGACAATCCGGATTATGAAAAATTTCCAGCACTTAAAAATGTTGAAGGCTATATCACTAATTTAAAGCATGGCGAAATGCTATACATGCCTGAAGGATACTGGCACTATATGAAATATTTAACCCCTGGTTTTTCGATGAGTCTTCGCTCTTTTCCAAAAAACATAGTCAACTTATCTAAAGCGGCTTACAATGTTTTCATTATGCGTCATTTTGATATTATGATGCGAAAAATTCAAGGTCAAAAATGGATAGATTATAAAAACGAAAAAGCTATTAAAGATACGCATCAAAATCTACAGCGTGCACTTTAATAAAAAAGCGGTTGAGGGAAATTCTCAACCGCTTTTTTATTTTATCTGAATACTATTTTTCTAGTGACTGTTTTTCCGTTATCTAAAGTCATTTTTACTAGTAAGATTTGAGGACCCGACTGAAAATTGTTTACGATCCATTCCTTATTTCCTATTCGTTTTTTAAGATAGAGCTGTTTTCCTCCCATGTCATAAATAACAACTTCTTGAAGATTTTCCTGCTCAGAAATAGATTGCAGTCTGATATTTTTATCTTTAACAGAAACAACAATGTTTTGATCTTGATTTTCAAAATCTTCATTCCCAAGCGATTTATCATCATCATTATTTGTGTAACGCAAAACAAAACGTTTAAGGAAAGTTCCTGGCGCTGACCTAAATGTATAGCCTCCAGTTTTAAGATTATGAATCGTGTTCGTTACATTATCTTGCAAATAAATATTCTGAGTGCTCAAACTTCCGTCAGTGTGATCAATAGCAATTGTAAAATTACCTTCCGGAATAGTAGACTTATATCCGATAGGAATTGTATCTGTCACAACAAAAGGCACTGCTCTCCCCTGAATAACTAATTTTTTATCTTCATTAATGCTATAAAAATCAACATAAGGATTTGCATTCAGTGTGACTGCATCATAATTATAATCAAAAGAATTTGTTGCTCCAGTTATATACCCAATTAGTAATTGTTTAAAAGCACCTTCTGTATTTGTTAAATTCAACCATACACGATGTTTTTCAATTAGAGTTGTATTTGCAGATTTATAAAACTGACTATTATTATTAGCCACTCGCATTGAATTTGTATATACGGGATTCTGTCCTGTTCGGGATTTAGCAAAAAAACCTTGTCCTGTAGCAATATATCCCTTTGGTTCACTTTGATTTCCTGGAGACGTTGCTCCAGTTCCCTCCATTGTTCCTACCTCTGTGAGTCCCGATAAATTATAATAAGCAAAATCACTACCAGTATAAGTATAGGTATTGGTACCAGGAATTAAAGTAGGAGGGCTATTATGTGTCCAAAAATACAGTGTCCCGTAAAGGCGATCTGCATTGTCATGAATAAATTGGTCTGCATAAATTGCTGAAGGATATGGATTTCCTAGAAATATTAATTTTTCAGCTGCGCCTGAAGGACCTAAAATTGTTCCGTTATTTGGCACTCCTTTAAATTGTCCACCAAAAATTTGAGTCGAATTCAAGTCATAAAATTGAGGAGATCTAATACTATAGCCATTTCCTTTGACCATTTCTTCTGCTCCATTACTAATTAGTATCCATTTTTCCGTTGCAGAATTGAACTTATGATATTTGTCCCAAAGAGTATTTGGCGATAAATCATGTAATGTGAAAGCTGGTACACGGGTTACTGGCGAAGACCAATATGTAACATCATAACGTCTTACTGGCGTTGTATTTCTTTTGTAAGTAATATTTCCTGTATTATCTACGTCATTAATTTGAACTAAGCTTGAATTGTTTTCAAAAATTAAAGTTCCATTACCAAGTACATTTACTTCATTTGTTACAGTAATTGCATTTGTGCCTTGCACAACGAGAGACCCATTATTCTCAACCGTTAATCTGCTTACAAAAAAACTGGCATTAGTTCCAGAGATAATCGGATCAAACCCTACTTTTGGAATGTCTACACAATCAGAAGTAATAGGAACTCCTGTTGGTGTCCAATTTGCAGGATTTCCCCAATTGCCATCAACACTTCCATTCCATGCTTTAGTAACAAAAGCATTTATCATGATTGGTGTAGCTTGTGATACACAGCCTGATGTACTATTTCTTACTTGTACATTGTAACCTCCAGAAGAAAGTCCGGCAAATACTCCAGAAGTATTACTAAAATCTACTCCGTCTATACTATAAGTATATCCAGTTCCTGAAGCTGGAGAAGTAACTGTTATCACACCTGTATTATTTACACAGGTTGGCAATTGGGTTACAGAAGCTGTCGGCGCAGCTGCAACTGCATTTACTGTCAAAGAAACATTTTGACTCGCTTGGCAACCTCCTGAAGTTGTAATGGTCATTATTCCGTTATAAGTTCCTGCAGTGGCATTTGCTGGAACATTCACATTTATAATGTCTCCAGATCCCGAACTAAAAGGAAATGGAGTAGTTCCTTGGTCTGTCAAGGCAACCCAATCAATAGCATAATTAATTGGAGATCCTGTGGTTGATGAATAACTTAAAGTAGTCGTTTGAGCTGATAAACTTTGGCAAACTGGAGTAAAGACTCCTGCTGTGTTTATAGTTGGAAGACTATTAATCTTCAAAGAAATTGCTTGTGTTGTTTGACAGTTATTTGATGTGAAAATTGTCATTACACCGCTATAAGTTCCAACGGCTGCGTTTGCAGGAACAGTAATATTATTGATAATTCCTCCTGCAGAATCAAAAGAAAAAGTAGTAGCTCCTTGATCATTTAATACAGCCCAATCAATTGAATAACTGATTGGAGTACCAGTTGTTGCAGAATAAGGTAAAGAAGCCGTTTGCACTGACGCATTTTGACAAACAGAGGTTAGATTCCCTGATGTAGTAATTGTTGGGGTTTGATTAACAGTTACTGTAAAATTACTTGGCGTCGAAATGCATCCATTAGCATTTTTTACTGTTAAAGTTCCTGTATAAGTGCCCGAAGCTGTCCCAGCAGGAACCGCAATATTTATCGGACTGGCAGTTAAAGTTGCATCTGTAATATCTGTAAAACTGTTTGCTGGACTTGCATTCCAAGTTATACTATAAGTAGTTGGAGAGTTTGTCACGGCACTATATGGCAATACTGTATTCTGTGAATTTGAACTTGTACAGACAGCTGTTGTGGCTCCTAATGCTATTGTTGGTAAAGGATTAACGGTAACAGTAAAATTATTTGTAGCGGACACGCATCCTGCGGCATTGCTTACTGTTAATATTCCTGTGTAAGTGCCTGCTGCTGTGTTTGCCGGTATGGAAATATTAATTGGACTTGCAGATAAAATATCATTCGAAACCGGTATAAAATTATTTGCAGGAGATGCATTCCAAGTTATGCTGTAAGTAGTTGGCGAGTTTGTTATTGCACTATAGGGCAATGTGGTACTCTGAACATTTGAACTTGTACAGACAGCTGTTGTGGCTCCTAATGCTATTGTTGGCAAAGGATTTACGGTTACAGTAAAATTATTTGATGTTGACACGCATCCTGCCGCATTGCTTACTGTTAATGCTCCTGTATATGTTCCTGCGGCAGTATTTGCTGGGATAGAAATACTAATCGGACTTGAAGATAAAGCCACATTTGAAACCGGCGCAAAACTATTGGCTGGGGATGCATTCCAGGTTATGCTGTAAGTTGTTGGTGAATTTGTAACTGCACTATAGGGCAATGTGGTGCTCTGAACATTTGAACTTGTACAGACCGCGGTAGTTGCGCCTAATGTTATAGTTGGCAAAGGATTTACGGTTACAGTAAAATTGTTTGATGCTGACACGCATCCTGCCGCATTGCTTACTGTTAATGTTCCCGTGTATGTCCCCGCTGCTGTATTTGCTGGGATAGAAATACTAATCGGACTTGACGGTAAAGATGCATTAGTAATTACTACAAAGCTATTTGTAGGACTGGCATTCCATGTAATGCTGTAGTTTGTTGGCGAATTGGTTGTTGTCGTGTAAGGTAATGCCGTAGTTTGCGAATTTGAACTTATACATACAGCTGCCGAGGCGCCTAATGTTATAGTTGGCAAAGGATTTACGGTTACAGTAAAATTGTTTGATGTTGACACACATCCTGCCGCATTACTTACTGTTAATGTTCCCGTGTATGTCCCCGCTGCTGTATTTGCTGGTATGGAAATATTAATTGGACTTGCCGGTAAAGCCGCATTTGAAACTGGTAAAAAACTATTTGCAGGACTAGCATTCCATGTAATGCTATAGTTTGTTGGAGAATTGGTTGTTGCCGTGTAAGGTAATGTGGTAGTTTGCGAACTTGAACTTACACATACAGCTGTCGTGGCACCTAATGTTATAGTTGGCAAAGGATTTACGGTTACGGTAAAATTGTTTGATGCTGATATGCATCCTGTCGCATTACTTACTGTTAATGTTCCTGTATATGTTCCTGCGGCAGTTCCTGCTGGAACCGCAATACTGATCGGACTTGCCGGTAAAGCTGCATTTGAAACTGGCAAAAAACTATTTGAAGGACTGGCATTCCATGTAATACTATAGGTCGTTGGTGAATTTGTTGTAGCACTATAACTCAAATTTGAAGTTTGAGCCGAAGTGCTAACACAAACTTGTGTTGCCGTACCAAGGGTAATAGTTGGAAGCGGATTAACAGTGACTGTAAAATTATTTGCTGTTGATACGCATCCTGCTGCATTTTTCACTGTTAATGTTCCTGTGTATGTCCCCGCTGCTGTATTTGCTGGTACAGAGATATTAATTGGACTTGCTGATAAAGCTGCATTTGAAACTGGTAAAAAACTATTTGCAGGACTGGCATTCCATGTAATGCTGTAAGTAGTTGGCGAATTTGTTACTGTACCATAAGGTAATGTGGTGCTCTGAACATTTGAACTTGTACAGACAGCCGTCGTGGCACCTAATGCTATTGTTGGCAAAGGATTTACTGTTACAGTAAAATTGTTTGATGTTGACACGCATCCTGCCGCATTACTTACTGTTAATGTTCCTGTGTATGTTCCCGCTGCTGTATTTGCTGGTATGGAAATATTAATCGGACTTGCCGGTAAAGCTGCATTTGAAACTGGTAAAAAACTATTTGCAGGACTGGCATTCCACGTAATGCTATAGTTTGTTGGTGAATTGGTTGTTGCTGAGTAAGGTAATGTTGTACTCTGCAAATTTGAACTTGTACATACAGCCGTCGTACCACTTAATGTTATTGTTGGCAAAGGATTTACGGTTACAGTAAAATTATTTGTTGAAGATACACACCCAGTTGCATTTTTAACGGTTAAAGTTCCTGTATAAGTTCCGACAGCAGTTCCTGCAGGAACTGCAATACTGATTGGACTAGATGTTAATGATGCATTTGAAACTGGCAAAAATGTATTTGTCGGACTTGCATTCCATGTAATACTGTAAGTCGTTGGTGAATTTGTTGTAGCACTATAACTCAAATTTGAAGTTTGAGCCGAAGCGCTAACACAAACTTGCGTTGCCGTACCAAGTGTAATTGTTGGTATTCCACTCACTGTCACTGTAAAATTATTTGTTGCAGATGTGCATCCAGCAGCATTTTTTACTGTTAATACTCCTGTATATGTTCCTACAGCTGTGTTTGCTGGTATTGCGATATTAATCGGGCTTGCAGGTAAAGCTGCATTTGAAATAGGCAAAAAAGTATTTGTTGGACTTGCATTCCATGTAATACTGTAGGTCGTTGGGGAGTTGGTAACTGCAGTATAAGGCAACGTTGTACTCTGTGCACTTGAACTTGGACAGACCGCCGTAGTGCTACTCAATGTAATTGTCGGTAACGGATTTACAACAACTGTAAAATTATTTGTCGCAGATACACACCCAGCATTGCTCACAGTAAGTGTCCCCGTATAAGTTCCAGCGACAGTTCCTGCTGGAACTTCAATAGTAATAGGACTTGCTGGTAAAGTTGCATTTGAAACTGGCAAAAAAGTATTTGCAGGACTTGCGTTCCACGTAATACTGTAGTTTGTTGGAGAATTTGTCGTCCCAGTATAACTTAAATTAGTTGTTTGTGCACTTGCACTTGTACATACTGCATTAGCTGTTCCTAAAGTAATTGTTGGCAGAGCTGTTATATTAATTTGTGTTGACAAACCTATTGAAGAGGTACAATCAACTGATGTTAAAGTATTAAGCACAATATTACTATTTCCAACATTGATAAATCCAGCTGCATCAAAACTTCCAGATCCTGCTGTTGTGACAACCATTGTTGTTGTTAAATTTGAAGCTGAAGGGTTACTTCTGTGATAGTTTACCGTATATGTTCCTACTGGTAAATTCGCAGGTGTACTTAACACTTGCACATGAGAGATATTTCCTGATGCTGTACAAACATTTGTTGCCGAAATTGATGTTACGCTATAGGTTTTACAAGTGTAGGTAATATTAACTTGTCCTCTTGCGCCAGCACCACCATTTTGTGCATTACTAGCACTTATAGCTCCTCCTCCTCCTCCTCCGTTAGTTCCACCATTAGTTCCAACTAAATCTGTCAATAATAGAGTAGATTGTACAGCTCCACCAGCTCCAGCTCCAGCTACTGAACTATAACCGCCAGCATTTCCACCCCCACCTGATGAAAGAAGCAAGCCTAATGCGGCAACTTTACCAATTGTACCATTTGCTCCTGGCGCTGTTGCGAGATTTCCAATAGCTCCGGTTCCTCCTGCTCCACCAGTTGGAGTAGAAGTCGTTGCAATGTTAGCATTTCCTCCTAAACCTCCAGGGGCATTGAAAGCAGCTGTAAATCCTGTTACATATGATGCTCCGCCTGCGGCGCCATCACCAGCTCCTCCCGTGGCGGTTGCTCCAACAACGACTCCCAAACTCGAAAATCCTGTCGTAGTAATCGTTCCTTTTGCATAAGCTCCGCCACCGCCTCCGCCGCCACTTCTGCCTTCTCCTGACGTTACTTTGGCTCCACCTCCAGCTCCCCCTGCACCCCATGCTTCTACAGTAACAACATCCATCCCTGCAGGAAGAGGAAGAGAGCCACTAGTTGTAATTGGATGCGAAATTTGCGCTTTGGAAGTAGTATAAAAAATTGAGAAAAATAAAATAAGAAGAAATTTAAATCTCAAATTGAAATTAAGTGGTTTCCCTAAATAAGTTACTAAAGTTGAAAAACTGAAGAAATTCAGTATAGCAAGTAAATCTTTTTTCATCTTGTGGCATTTTAGTAATTGAAAAATAAATTCAAACTCAACAAGATTAATTGCAAAATCGAGTAATACAGAATAAAAACAAGTGCTCCAGTTTTACAATCAATCGAAGGCAGATAAAATGGCAGTTATTGAAAGTGTGATTTTGAAGAAAAAAATAATTGCAAGGCTTATAGAAAAACATTTAATCGATTTAATATGCATTTAATCGATTAAACTTTACTACAAGGTACGATTTTATTTACATTGAAATTAACGCTATAATATTAAACCGTAATTTTAACATGCTAATGTCAAAAAATACAAAAAATAGGAAAAAACTGTTAAATAAGAAATAAACAACACTAAATCAATATGTTACACGTATGTTTAAATAAAAAAAATCCTTTTGTAAAAATTACAAAAGGATTACGAAGTCATTTCGTTACATTTTTTAAAAAATCACCTTTTTTGAAGTTGATTTGCCATTTTCAAAAATGACTTTTACTAATAAAACCAGATGCGGAGAAAACAAATTTTGAACAGTTACTTTTCTAGTTTCAAGCTTATCTTTTTTATATAATTCATTTCCAGAAATATCAAATATTACAACCTTTTTAATGTTTTCATCAAATGACTCAATATTTATGATTTGATTTTTGACATATATCAGAGTAGTTTGAGAATCTTCTTCAAAAGTTACTTTCCCTAAAGTTTTATTAGAATAAACTATTGAGAAACGATTATTAAAAGTTCCTACTTCAGAATCAAATTGATATGGCTCTTCAGAAAGATTATGAACTTTATTTAAAGTTTGATCCACTAAAAAAATATCAATTCCATTAAACAACACGTCCTGATGATCTATCTCTAATTTCAAAGTAGTTTTAGCAGTCGTTTTATATCCTAACTTAAAAGAATCGCTTTCTATCCAAGGCATTGCTTTTCCTTGAATTACTAGTTTTTTATCTTCCAAAATGCTATAAAAATCAATCTCTTGACTTGAGCCGAAAGATAAAGCATCATAATAATCTAATGTGTTCGAAGCTTCTTTAGCGTAACCCAATAAAATTTGCTTTAAGGCATTTTTTCCATTATGAAGATTCACCCAAAATCGAAGTCTATCATTTTCTTTTCCAGCCTGCGCAATATTGCTTGGTCTAAAAAAGGAACTGTTGTTAGCTTTAATTCTCATACTATTGTTAAATTGAATAAAGCCTTCTCCTTTACTTTGCACAAAAAAGCCTTGTCCAGAAGCTATTGTGCCATCTGGCGTTGTAGTATAGTTTTCCGAATTTAAAGAAGAACTTATTCCAACGCCCCCTAAAAGATTATATACAACACAATCATCTGTTGAATATTTGCCATTAGAAGGCGGTGTACTGTGTGTCCAAAAATAAAGCGCTCCATGTATTTTTGAGGCATTTGATTTTATAAAAAGATCTGCACTTATAGCAGAAGGATACGGGTTTCCTATCAGATAATAACCATCCTTAACTTTAAATTCCGCGTCTATTTTGCCATTATTCGGAATCCCTTTAAAAGTTCCTTCAAACACTTCCCGCTCTGTAATAGAATAATTTTGTGGTGCCCTAATACAATAACCTTGCCCAGGAATCATGGTCATTGTTCCGTCATAATTTACGATCCAACGAGAAATTGGGTCATGCCAATAATATTTATCTCTAAGAGTATTCGGCGAAAAATCTGCCATTGTCTGTCTATCGACTGGCGAAGACCAATATGTCATATCGTAGCGAATTACTGGTTTTGTTTTTCTTATTAAATGAATAATCCCAGTATTTACTATCTCATCATCTGACTGGTATAAACTCGCTGAATCTTCCAAAACCAAAGTTCCCAATCCTGTATATCCAAACTCTATAGAAAGGGCATTTTTCTCTAGCAAGGTTACTATTTTGCCCTGATCAATATGACACCCACAAACAGCAGTAGTAGTTAATTTCGGAAAATTTTCTTTAAAATACACATCTTTTCCCACAGAGGGCAAACCATTTGACCATGAGGTTCCATTCCAAACCGTAGTATTTACACAAAGTTTTAAACGTGCAATTCTATGCTTTGAAATACCTGAAACCGAATTAAAATTACCTCCAATGAGCAATTTATACTCGTCAGTAAATTTCATGTCAAAAAGTGTATTATTTAGAAGCGAAGTAAACGAATTATCAATAGCTCCTGTAGACATTAATCTAATAAGTCTGGAAGAAGCGTTATTTTTATATGTTCCTGAAAAAGAGCCTCCGACCAAAATTCGGTCATCAGGCTGTACTAAAATAGAACGAACATCTCCTTTACTAAAACCTGTTCCTGACTCAAATGTTGGGTCAAGACTTCCATCACTGTTCAATCTAACTATTCTTTTTTGAGAATTTCCATCAAAAGTTAAAAATGAGCCTCCAACAATAATCTTTTGATCCGATTGAAGTGCCATTGCGTAGACATATTTATCAAAACCACTTCGAATATTAAAACCAGAATCAATAGTTCCATCAGAATTTAAACGAACCAAACCTGAAAAAGACTGTGCATTAAATGTTTTAAAATGTCCTCCAAGAAGAATTTTCCCATCGGGTTGTATGACTATCGTTTCAATAGTACCATCTGCGCCCAAACCAATATTGAAACTGTTGTCTTTTGATCCATCTGACAGAAGTCTAACAATCCTATTCGTATTTACATTTGATCCATTATATTTTGTGAAAGCGCCTGCAACAATTATTTTTTGATCAGACTGAATGGCCAGTGCATAAACTTGAGCATTAAAACCATCTCCATTATTAAAAGAATTATCTATTTCTCCATTTGAAAAAATCCTAACTAGCCTATTATTGAGTACATCATTATATCTTGTAAAGTTTCCTCCAATAATTACTTTCCCATCTGACTGTAATGCTGTTGTTTTTACCAAACTATTTGCTCCAGATTTTCCTGTATTAAAAGAAGCATCAGCAGAACCATCTTCTAAAAGACAAGTTATTTTTGAAACCGATACTCCATTAAATTTACTGAAATTACCAGCAACAATTGTTTTCTGATTTGGAAGAGGTAAAATATTCAAAACAGAATTATCAAAACCAATACCTGAAGACAAATACCCAATATCATGTTCCCCATCACTGCTAATTTTAGCTAACCTTCCTTGATTTTGTCCATTAAAAACAGAAAAAGAACCTCCAACAAACCAAGAACCTTCTTCATCAAATTCCAAACTTAAAATAGATGCAGAAGCAGGTCCAGAGCCAATATCAAAATCCGATTTTAGGGTTCCATCTGCATTAAGAAAAACTAATCTATTAACTTCACTGTTGTTATAAAACCCTGTAAAAGATCCGCCCACCATTAAATTTCCATACGAATCCATTTTGAGCGTTTGCACACCTTCCTTACTAAAACCGGAGCCCGTTTGAAAACTTTCATCTTTCGTTCCATCAACATTCAAACGAATAAGACGATTGGATATAATATCATTGAAGGCAGTAAAGTTTCCTCCTAATACAATTTTTCCATCAGGTTGCAGTGCAATCGCGTTAACATCATCATTGAAGCCAGTACCGCAATTAAAAGTCGAGTCGAAACTTCCGTTACTATTTAGACGCACAATTTTATTTGCAGGAGCTCCGTTAAATGTGATAAAATTTCCAGTAAGAATTATTTTTTCATCATCAGTTATTTTCGCATGTGTTATATTTAATGCCGAACCAGAACCTGTCAAAAAAGAAGAATCCAGCGTTCCGTTTGGAAACAAACGTGCCACTCGATTTACAGTAGAATTTGCATATTTTGTAAAACTTCCAACAATTATTATTTTTCCATCTGACTGCGTTGCCATATCATAAACAATTCCAGTTGTCGCACCTATCGCAGTATTAAAAGTAGGATCATAAGATCCGTCAGAGTTTAAGCGAATTAGCCTTCCTGCACTAATTCCGTTGTACATTGTAAAACTTCCAGCCAAAATAATCTTCCCATCTGGCTGCAAACATGATGCATAAATTTTTCCATTAAACCCTGTACCTGTATTAAAACTCTCATCAATGGAACCATTAGAATTTAAACGAGTAAGATAAGAAACTGGGGATCCGTTTAAGCTGAGATAATCGCCACCAACAATTAAGCTGCCATTGTTTTGCAAAAGAAGAGTTCGTACAGCACCATCAAAACCATCTCCATTTTGTCCATCGTCAAGCACATTAAATAAATGGTCAACCTTACCTTGCTGTGCTAGAAGGTTTGAATTTGGCAAAAATAAAAATAGAATTAGGCAGTAGAATAAATTTCTAGTCAAAACAATGCAATTAAAGTTAATACTGTAAGAATTAAGCTAAAATTACAAAGTTGAAGCAGAGCACACAATACCAAGATTTAGGGATATTTTTATGCATAAAAAAAGCCCACTCTTTTAAGGAATGGGCTTACAAATATTTTGGCAATCATTTACAGGTTAGAAAAAATAGCTTTCTTAGTGAAAGTATGACCATTCTCCAAGGTTATTTTTACCAATAATACCTGATCTGTAGAATGCAAGTTTTTAATTTGTAAATCTGAAGCATTTACTTTGCTATTAGAGTATAATAACTGCGCTCCAATGTTATAAACATTTACTTCTTTTATTGTTTCTTTAGACGAAGTAATATTCACTGTTTTGTCTTTAACAGAAACTAAAACTGTATTTTCAAGATTTTCAAACTCACCTGTTCCCAAAGTTTTGTTTGTATAACGAAGTGAAAAACGAGTTGTATTTGTTTCTCCAGCACTAAAGAAAGTATAATTTTCTTTTCTTAAGTCCGTTACTTTACCCGTTACTTTATCTTCTAAGTATACAGCTTGAGTATTAAAGAATCCGTCTGCATGATCAATAGAAATTGTGAAGTTACGATCTCCCTTATCGTCAACACCGCTTCTGTATCCTAAAGGAATTACTTCTGTATTATCAAAAGGAAGTGCTCGGCCTTGAACTATAAGTTTTTTAGATTCGTTAATACTATAAAAATCGATGTAAGAGTTGCTTCCCATAGTCGTTGCATCATAAAGTGCATCATTACCATTTGTTGCTCCCTCAATATAACCAATTAATATCTGTTTGAAAGCACCTTGTGAATTGGCAATATTTAACCAAAGACGATTTTTTTCAACTTCACTAGTTTTATCCGTTTTATAAAACTGCGTATTCTTTGAGCTTCCCTCACGAAGGCCATTATTAAATTTAATTACAGTTGCAGTTGGAGGTGCATTTGTAAAAAAAGCTTGTCCTGCCCCGATGAATCCATTAAATTCATCTGCACCTGAAACAATCTCACCACTTACTCTCACCGAACCTGTCCCATTATAAATAACAAAATCTGAACTTAGATATTTAAAAGTATTAGTTCCTGGTTCAACTTGTGGAGGCTGATTATGCGTCCAAAAATATAATGATCCTATATGATCTTTATTCTCCAGCATTAACTTAGCTGCATTTATCGGAGAAGGATATGGATTTCCTATTAAATTTAACTTATCATGCTCTACTGGAACTGACCAATCCCCATTGTTTGGAATACCAACAAATGTACCATCAAATACCGAAGGAGATACTAAATCAAAATATTGTGGAGCTCTAATAGAGTAACCTTTTCCTATTTTCATAACGTCTATACCATTATTACTCAAAACCCATTTTTGATTAGTCGGATTCCAATAATGATATTTATCCCATAAAGTATTTGGCGAAAAATCATGCATCGTAAAACTTCCATTTGTCACTGGACTTCCCCAATAAACAACATCATAACGGCGCAAACTAACTTTTCTTTTATAAGAAATACTACCTGTGTTAACAGCATTTGCTCCCTGCAATAAACTAGATCCACTTTCAAATATCAATTTACCATTGCTTGATATTCCGTTTGTAATAGTCAAAGTCATTTCAGACGGAATAATTACGTTAGGATCTGTTGTCCCATTTGGAACATTGATATTTAGAGAACATGCTGTTATGTTTGGTTTAGCAGCAGAAAAAGGTTGATTTGGCACAACTGACGAAATCGTTACACTCTTACTTCCGTCTGGTTCACCATTAGACCATCCTGAACCATTCCATGTTGTGTTTGAACTAATGTCGTTTATAGTAACAGTAGCTGTACTTGAAGTACAATTTAAATCATTTGTAACTGTAAAATAATACGTCCCTACTACTAAATCTTGAATAGGAAGAGTAGAAGTTGTACCAGAAAATGATCTCGGCAATGTAGTCGTTCCTGTCTGATTAATTGTCCAATTTCCAGATAAACCTGTTAGTGTTATACTTCCAAAACTTCCGCACGACACATCGTTGTTTTTTGTAATTGATGGTGCTATAGGTGCTTGTTTTACTGCTATTGTACCTGTTGTTGAAATATTTCCACAACCATTAGTTAAAGTTACTGTATAATTAAATGGGCTACCCACTTCTGTAGTAGGAGTACCGCTAATTGTAACTACATTTCCTGACCAACCTCCAGTAACTCCGCTAGGCAGACCAGAAAATGTTGCTCCTGTAGCCCCTGTTGTAGTATATTTAATATCTGAGATTGCAGTATTGGCACAAACAGTTTGCGAGTCTGTACCTGCTGCAGAACTCAATGAAACTGTATTGTTTGGGTTCACTGTTAAAGTTTGTGTAGAGCTATTTGAACACCCTCCATTTGTAACTGTATAAACAACTGTAACTGTTCCTGAGGCTACTCCTGTCACAATACCAGCCGAAGTAATACTTGCATTTCCTGTAACATTTGTTATCGACCACGTTCCTCCACCAGTACTATTTGTAAAAGCAGGGGTTGTAGCACCGATACAAACCGAGCTAGAGCCACCGCCTATTGTTGCAACTGTTGGTAATGCAGCAGTTGTTACTGAAACTACATTAGATGCTACAGCATAAACACCACATGAATAAAGCGGATAAACTCTATAATAATATGTTGCACTAGGCAAAAGACCTGTTACTACAAAAGAAGAAACATCTCCAACATCTTTACCATTAAAGCCAGTAACAAAAGAACTAAAAGTATTAGAAGTAGAAACATCCAATAAATATTTACTTGCACCCGTTACTTTATTCCAATTAGCAGTAAAACCATTGCATACTATTAAAGTAGATAATGCAGCAGTCACTTTTCCTGTTGTAATACTTCCTATTGATGAATAAACAGAAGAACAACTTCCGCTTTTTACTAATGCTCGATAATAAGTTGTAACGTTAACATTTGAAACTGTTAAACTAGTTGTTGTATTTCCTATTGGCGTACCAGCAGTATTAAAATTATCTGTTGATGACTCCCATTGCACTACACTACCTACATTTCCTGTTAATGTGAAAGTTGTTCCGCTTGAAGCTGTACATCCAGAAATACTTCCTGATACTGTACCACCAACACTTGTAGGATTTACTGTTATACTACCTGTAGCTGTAATAGTTCCGCATCCGCCTGTCAAAGTAACCGTATAGTTATACGGACTTGCCTGACTTGCCGTTGGAGTTCCGCTTATCGTCACTACATTTCCTGACCAGCTTCCTGTAACTCCTGCAGGAAGACCTGAAAATGTCGCTCCCGTTGCACCTGTTGTGTTATACTTAATATCTGTGATTGCAGTACTAATACATACAGTCTGTGCATTTGTTCCAGCAGCTGAAGTTAATGAGACAGTATTGTTTGGATTAACAGTAACAGTCAATGTAAAAGGTACACCTGAACAACTTCCTGTAATTGGAGTAACGGTATAAGTTGCTGTTTGAGCTGTAGATGTGCTATTTGTTAATGTTCCTGTTATAGAAGATGCCGCAACCGTATTTGCTGCCCCACCAGTTAAACCTCCAGTAACGGTTGGTACTGTCCATGTATATTTTGTATTAGCTGGAATTGTTCCATTTGTACCGTTTGTTGGTGTCTCAGAAAAAGCAACTCCTGTACATGCATTACTTATCATTGGAGTAATTGTTGCTGATGTTACATCTACCGTTACAGTAGAGGAAGTAACTGTAGCGTTTCCTCCACAACTTATTTTTGCTCGATAATATGTTTTTACTGTTTGAGAAGTAGAAAATGTAGATTTTGAACCTGTCGTATCTAGAAAATTAATTGACACATCATCTATACTATGTCTATCATTTTCACCTCCTGTACGTGCAGAAAATTTGAATTTCCATAAAGATTTATCAGCTGTACCATAGCCTGGTAAGAAAAGCTCTGAAACAACAGTCGTTCCCCCAATTACCAGAGATAATTTTGCATTAGCATCTACTCTTAAAACTAAATTTTGATAAGATGAATTTCTCAATGGGATCACATTAATAGCAGAAGTAAAATACATTACGTTATTATACAAAACTCTAACACGACTTCCTCCATTTAAACCTTCATTATCATAAGTATCTAATTGAATAATAATACCATTACCTTCACCATTTTCTCCTCCGCCCGCTCCAGCAAAAACATTATTCCCATAACTAAAACTCATACCATCAGCTCCTTTACCTCCTGTTGTTGTATCCCAAATTCTAAATTTAAAAGCTGCTGTAAAGGCATTTATATTAGCATTTGGAGACTTGTTTATAAAGAATCCACTATTATGACCTGCTTGAGTTGTACCAGTTAAAACTAACTCACCGCTTCCATTTATTAAACAATCATCACCAGACAGAACTATAATCCCATCTGAACTTGAACTGTTTGGAGATTGAGGAGTAGAAAAATCACTAGAGAAAAAATTTATTGTTGTCGGAGTTGTATTTGACCAATTAGTTCCGTCTGTAGACTTTTCCCAAACATAAGTCGAACCATCAATAAAAGTACTTCCTAAAGACAATACAAAAGGCTCGTTAGGACATACCGATGGTAATGATGAAACAGTAGTACTAGAAGTTGGATTTCCAGAACAAGAATTCAAAACGGTAACAGTATATTCCTCAATTTGCCCTGCACTATTGTTTGCAACACATGGGCTACTAGAAGAATCGTCCATTCTTCCTACAATCCTCATCTTAATATTTCCCGCAACAGCTCCTGTAGGAACTGTTAAATAAACAGATGCTGCTTTACCATCTGCCCCTGTTGAATTATAAATCGTTCCTATTGGAAAACTTTCACCAGAATCTGTAAAAACTCCATTATTATTCCAATCAAAGTAGGCCATATAATAGCCATTTGTGTAACCAGTCGTATTTCCTTTTACAGTCAAAGCATACTTCTCTCCTTTAACAAGTGTTGTAGGAGTGTCAGCAGTAAAATCCTCATACGTTAAACCTGTAGTAAGATTAGGGCTAGTTTTGTCCAAGGTATTTAACATTACCTCAGTAATCGGATTGACGCTTGTAAAATAAGCACATGTAACATTCAATATTCCTGTTGCTGAATTACCAAAGTAAGTATTGTTTTTATTGAATGCTGAAGAAGCTGTACTCCCCCAAGAAGAAGCTGTAGGTGCATTTGTTCCACCATATGTTAGAGAAACAGCAGTATGATTTTGAGTGCCTAAATTTGCATTAACATTAGTATTAATAACCAAAGCATTCGCAATAATAGTTCCTGCGGTAAAGCTTTTTGTGCCACTTCCGGCTAGTGTTAAATTATAGAAATTTGAAACATTAAAAGATTGTGCTCCAGATTTGTTAAATGTAACTGTTGCTGTTCCTGGATTAAATGTTCCTGTATTCGTAAAGTTTCCTGCAATTGTAAGGTTGTTAGTTCCTGATGTTAAGCCTCCCCCTGTAATTGATAAATTTCCATTTATTGTCAATCCTGTTCCTAATGTAGTAGTTCCTGAGCTAACGGTTAGATTGTTGAATGTTGTAAATAATGTTGATGGCAAATTATTCGTAGCACTCATTATTACTGTCCCTGCTCCTGGACTCCAACTATTTCCTGATACTGTCGTTACAGCAATTCCACCACCGATGTTCATTGTACCTCCTGCACCCATATCTATTATACCAGCGGCTCTTGTTCCACCATTTGGATTTCCTACATTTAAACTACCAGTATTAAAGACTGAACCACTTGAAAAAGTTATTGTACCTGTTCTAGCTGTAGATCCATTTCCTCCAAATGTAGAATTTCCAGAAACTGTTAATGTATAGGCACCATTAAAATCAATCGCTCCATAATCATTACCACCATCTATTCCAGGGCTTCCCACTTGTAATGTCGCACAAGCAGAATTAGTATTAATGGTTACAGTATAACCCCTTTCAATAATAACAATATCTCCTGCAACAGGGAACGTTCCAGCTGGCACCTGACTTCCCCCACTATTATATGACCAAGTTGATCGAGCATTCCAATTGCCTGATCTCCTAGAAAAAAATGTATCTGCATTAGCAGAAGAAATCACAAAAAACATCCCAACACAAAGCAATCCTAAATTGGGTGTGCTTAATCTTTTGGGAAAAGATTTAGAGGAAATAAAAAATAAAAACGAGTAAAGTAATTTTCTCACCATATGTTAGTAGGTATTTGTTTTAAATTTGTTTTTGGTTTGCTAAAAAGCAAAAAATGGCAATCTATTTTCAAAAAAAAATAAATATTCATTTGGGTATTTTAATGGAAACTAAATGTTAAATTCTTGATTTTTACCAGAATATGAAAACTGTTAAAATTCCGTACAAAAATATTTAAATTAGCCTAATACACAAGGTTATAATTTATTTCTTTTTATAATATATTAACAATTTTTAGAATTGTTTTACAACTAATTGACTATAACCTGATTTAAACGTTAAAATGCATGAAAAAGCCGACAAACAGCACTTATACCATCAAAGAAGCTTTACAAAAGCTAGAGCATTTTTGTGCCTATCAAGAGCGCTGTCATGATGAAGTAGTTTCAAAATTATATGACCTAAAAATGACTCGTGACGAGATTGACAGTATTGTCGTACAGCTCATTGAAGGGAATTTTCTAAACGAAACTCGTTTTGCATGCAGCTTCGCCAGAGGCAAACACAGAATCAAGCATTGGGGAAAAATTAGAATCACAAATGAACTTAAAGCAAGAAACATTTCATCAACAAATATTACTTTGGCTTTAAAAGAAATTTCTTCTGAGGAATATTTCGAAACTTTCGAAAACCTAGCCGAAAGAGGTTGGAATAGCATCTCTGAAACCAACCAACTTAAAAAACGCAAAAAGTTCTGTGACTATATGTTGCGAAGAGGTTATGAAAGCAATCTAGTTTACGAAAAAGTTAAAGAACTAGAAGAAAACTAAATTCCCTTTTATCTTAAAAAAGAGCCCTTTTTTATCCTTTGCAAACCATTTCGATTTTTGTCCAAAAATCATCAAAAATTACTCCATAAATCAAACAGCTTTTGGTTATAAAATATTCCATTTTTTCGGAATTTATAACTAACTAGACGTTTTTCACTCTAAAACTTCAAAAAACAGTCTCCAAAAAATAAATTTAACACAATTATTCCTGCAAAAAAACTAAGCCTTTTATAAGAATATTTGTCTAAGATTAAAATTTTAAATGTGCTTCATCGAGTATTTTTTTAGTTCATCGATTATATCGGGGTTCTCAAAACCGCGCCATAATTGGGCTCGTAAATGTATATACCTTTGTTTGATTAAGAAGTCCTATACCAGCATAACAAATTGATAAAAAACATTTAACATGAAAAAAACTCTACTTTTATTCTTATTATTGCCTTTTTTTGGATTTGCTCAAACTGCTTTAATAAAATGGGACGCAGCAAATTCTGGCAATAGATTTGCTCCTGTTCCAATAGGAACAATTAACGGTTCTGATTTATCAGCAACTGTGACTAATGTATATACCTCTAACAATGCAGCAAACACTTTTTTTGCCAGTAGTGGCTGGCCGACACCTCAAACCAAAGGTGGCCAATATGATCTGACAAAATATGTACAATTTGCTCTGGGACCTAAAACAGGAAATAAGGTGAATTTAAGCACATTCGTTTTTGAATGTAAATCTCCAGGTTCTCAAAAATATACAATTAAATATTCCAAACAATCCGATTTCTCATCTGGTGTTTATAATCTTCTTACAGCAACATCAGTTTCGAGTGATTGGATACAATACACATTGAATTTTTCTGAAGAAATAAACCCTGTTCTACCTACTGAAAAAGTTTATGTTAGAATTTATGCTTATTACACTAATAACGACTTCCAAATCAGAACCGGAAGCGGAAATATTGTACCTACCATCAATGGTGAAGTATTAAGCTTTGATGCAACTAAAATATTAGCTATCAATGATTACGTTACCACTAGAAAAGATGTAGCTATTAATATAAATCCGTTAAACAATGACGTAAACAAAGCCAACGTAAACACTTTAGTTATTTCTACACCTCCATCTGCTGCCGAAGGAACTGCGATACTTAATCCTGATAAAACTATAACTTTTAATCCTGCTGCAGGATTTATTGGCACTTCTGTTTTCAACTACACCATCTCAAATGCAACGGAAACATCTACAGGAACCATAAAAGTAACAGTAAATCAAGACACAACAGACTTTCTATCGCTTTGGGATGGAGCCGATGACACATTTAATCCCGTAACCAAACAATATGTAGACCCAAACTCTCCAATTACAAAGGCGGGCACTAACATAACTTTAGATTATATATATCAAAACCAAAATAATGCATTTTTTCAAACTAACGGCTGGCCTACTCCTTCTAATAACCCTAATGTTGTAAATACAGCAGACGAAACTAAGTATATTCAATTTAAAATCGCACCCGATTCTAAACACAAATTAAATCTTAAACAATTTAATTTTACTTACAGAGGAAAGAATCAAAAGTTTCTTGTAAAATATTCTAAGAATCCAGATTTTACAAGTGGTGCTCAGACATTAATACCAGAGAGTAATGCTGCCTCATCATGGACGCCGTTAACTAATAATATCGCATCAGGCCTAAACACCTTATTGCCTGGAGAAACCCTGTACATTAGATTTTATGTTTATGCTAGCAACAATACTTTTGAAATTAAAAATGGCAATGGAAGTCCAGAAGGTCCAGTAATCACTGGAACAATCGAAGATGTTTTTACCTTAACAGCAAAGAATGATATCGTTTCAACTCCATCAAATCAGGCCGTAACCATTCCTATTTTAGATAATGATGTTATTGGTGGCTATCCTCTAGAAGCCATAACGGTAACACAACCTAGTAATGGTATTGTAACTGTAAACGGCCTTAACAATGTAACCTTTACACCAGCAGCAAATTTTACTGGATCTGCAACATTTACATACACTCTTAAGAATACTAATTCTAATTATTCTTCTGCTACTGTAACTGTTAATGCTACAGCACCTGTTTGTAATCCAGGTGACCAAATTAAATACGGAGATAATAAATGGATAGGATATGTGTATAAAACAACAACTTTGCCACCAACTGGCAGTCCTGCAGATCCAAATCCTGCAACGCCTACGACTATTCCGATTTCAAACATGACTTATATTGGACAAGTTGAAGAAAACAAACTATTTAATCGTGATGTTGTACAAGGAACTATTACTGGGTTAAATCCGCAATTGTGTGAAACTCCTTCAGACTATTTCTTTGTTCGCTATAAAATGAAAGCCAAAGTTGATGTAACGGGCACTTACAATATCACTGTTGGAGGTGACGATTATTATCGTTTGTATTTAACTACAGCTTCCGGAACTACCAAAATAATTGATCAATGGTCTGGTGTAAATTATTCTCAAAAAGCAGTAAATATGCAATTGACAGCTGGTGTAGACTATACTTTTGACTTAGAATATTACGAAAAAACAACCGATTCAAGAATACAGTTCTCTATGGGGTTAATAGCAGGAAGCAATACTGCGCCTTATCCATTTGGAGATAATTTATGGAAAGTTTACGGATTTACGACTGCAGATAGTGGTAATAATTTTACAATTCCACAAGGAAGTTACGCTGGATATTATAGTGCAAATCCTGTAAATATTAATACAACAGATTCATTTGCTCTTGCAGAATCACCTTCTTTTGATACTGCTAAATCTGGCTGGCAAGGTGCTCCCGTTCCACAAGATTACTTCACTCTAGTTTACAAAAGACAAGGATTTCCTTGCGGAACTTACCAAATACAAATTACAAACTGCGATGACCAAGTACAAATTTTCATTGATGATGAAAATGCTACAACTCCAGTTTACACTTCGCCAGGAAACATTAATGATAATGCACCTGTAAACAATGTATTAACCACTCCTAGAGTTTTAGGCAAAAATTCTAAAGTCGAAATTCGCTTAAAAGATTACAAACAAAGTTCAAGGCTGAATTTAAATTTTATTAAAACCCAAACAGACTATAATGGTGTAGCTACTCCAAATGGAAGTTCGTTATTGATCAGTTCAAATACAGCATTAACTGCGGATCTTACAGTTTGCTCTTGTACAATAAACGACAAAGTTACTTTGACGGTTCCAAAAGACATAACTTTAACTGTTGATGAAGATATAAATGTTCTTGGAGAAGGAAAACTGCTGATTTTAGATGGAGGATCTTTGCTTCAAACTTCAACAGCCAAAAATATGCTTACGGGAAGTGCAAAAACTTTTGAAATACAAAGAACAA
This sequence comes from Flavobacterium sharifuzzamanii, assembly GCF_003254585.1. GTDB lineage: Bacteria > Bacteroidota > Bacteroidia > Flavobacteriales > Flavobacteriaceae > Flavobacterium > Flavobacterium sharifuzzamanii. The sequence continues at coordinate 345,492 of NZ_QJGZ01000039.1, forward strand.
CCAGCGTAGTTCGATACGACGTAACATACTGGTCATCGCCTGTAATTGGTTTGTCTATGCATGATTTATCTCCGCAAACTTTGTTTGACAAATATCATTATTGGAATGCAACTACCACAAAATGGGTTCCTAGCTACTATGGTGAAAAAATTATGGAAGCAGGATACGGATACAGTATTAGAGCACCACAAACATATGATCTGGCAATTCCAAGCAATTTTACTGCGAAATTCACAGGGGTACCAAATAATGGAAACATCCCAATTCAAATTGTAAGCGGAAAATTAAATTTATTAGGCAACCCTTACCCATCTGCTATTGATGCTGAAAAGTTCATTACAGACAATGGAGATGTTGGACCTTTATATTTCTGGTCACATAATACGCCACCTAAAAGAATTGAGGGAACTAACACATTTACTTATGATAGTGCCGATTTTGCTGTTTTCACATTAATGGGACAAACACAGCCATCGCCAAAAGGACAAATTCCTAACGGTTATATTGCTGTTGGACAAGGATTTTTTACGCAACCAAATGTAAGCTCTATTTTATTTACAAACGAACAAAGAGTTAAAGCCAAAAACACCGCATTCTTTAAGACGATTGAAAAAACAAGTCAAATCGAAAAAAACCGCTTATGGCTAAACTTGACCAATTCAGATGGTGCCTTCAAGCAAATGCTTATTGGATATGCAACAGGAGCAACCAATAATTTAGATTATAATTATGACGCCACAACAATGGGAAGCAACTCCTACATTGATTTTTATAGTATTAACGAAACTAAAAAACTAACCGTGCAAGGCCGTGCCTTACCTTTTGATAATTCTGATATTGTTCCTATTGGTTATAAAAGCACTGTTCAAGGCAATCTTACAATTTCTATTGATCATACTGACGGTTTCTTTGACACTCAGGCAGTTTATCTAGAAGACAAAACAACAGGTAGTATAACCGATTTACGTACTTCTAATTATACTTTTAAAACAGCCGTTGGAACCTTTACAGATCGTTTTTTATTGCGTTATACAAATAAAACCTTAGGCACAGATGATTTTGAGAATGTAAAAGATGGGATTTTGGTTGCTGTAAAATCAAAAGCAATAAATGTTACTAGCGGAGCTGAAAACATTAAAGAAGTACAAATCTATACAATCGGTGGCCAAGCGCTTTATAGCAAAAATAAAATTGAGGCAAAAGAATTAAATATTACAAACTTGCATTCTACCAATCAGGTTTTATTGGTAAAAGTAATGCTAGAAAATGATCATACGGTCACAAAGAAAATTATATTCAATTAATACCAAAACCCATCTTTATGATGGGTTTTTTATTTTCATTTTTTTTATAATCAGAAAACAAAATCTCTAACCCATTCCAAAACTTGATTAATCTCTTCTTGCGAATTATAACTGTGAATGCAAAAACGAAGACGCTCCTGACCTTCTGGAACAATCGGAGAAAAAATGCACTGAACATCAAACCCTTTGTCCTGAAGTTGCTGTGATAACTTGCTTACATTCTTATTTCCTGGAATAATAGCGGAATGTATTGAGGATTTACTGTGAACGAACATTGGTTTTAGTCCTAACATTTTTTTCTGCTGATTAAAAAACACAATATTCCTCCGAAGCTTTTCAATAGCTTCTTTTTCAATTTCCAATTGATGGTACGCTGTAAAAATTGTTGCAACAGCATGAGGATACAAAGCAGTAGTATAGATAAAACTTCGAGCAAAATTGATTAAATAATCTCTAAGTTCGATGCTTCCTAAAACTGCCGCACCTTGACATCCTAAGGCTTTTCCAAAAGTTACAATTCGAGCAAAAATTCTATTATGCAAATGTAAATACTGAACCAGTCCTTCTCCTTTTTCACCAAAGACTCCTAAAGCGTGGGCTTCATCAACTACCAAATAACAATTGTATTTTTCTGAAAGCTGTACTAACTCTTCTAAATTCGGACTATCACCATCCATAGAAAAGACAGTTTCTGTTACAATATAAAATGTTGCATTTGAAAATTTAAGAATATACTTTTCCAAATCTTCAAAATCATTATGGATAAACGAATATGATTTTGCTTTAGACATTGCAATTCCGTCTTTTATAGAAGCATGACACAATTCATCATACAAAACAACATCACTTTCTTGCGGTACAGCGCTAAAAAACCCAAAGTTGGCATTATAACCCGAATTGAAAATTAAAGCAGATTCTGCCTCATGAAATTGCGCTATAAAACTTTCTGTAATTTGATAAAGCAAATGGTTTCCAGTTGTCGATCTTGAACCTGTTGCTCCATTTTGAAAAATCTCATTTTCTAATAGATAAGCATGAGTATGCTTATAAATAATTTCTGATTTAGAAAATCCGATATAATCGTTTGAAGAGAAATCCACCAGATTATTAAACACGGGTAATTTTCTAAACAGATTTTCCTCTTTACAGCTTTCTATTTTTCGATTAAGATTTTCTGGAAACTTCATAAAAACAAAGTTAGGCAATTCTTATTAGAATAAAATAAACAGCGGATTATAAGCAATCCGCCGTTATTCTAAATTTTAAACAGCACTTATAAAAGGTGATTGTCTAATGTAATTTGACTCGACCATCTCTTTTACCAGAAACTTTGATATATCCAACGCTGTAATTTCATCTCCCAAACAATCATCAAGATTTATAGAGATTTCATTACTATCATCAGAAAAAATAATTAACGGAACACGAACTTGCGTCCAATCTACCTCGCTATCATATAGAAGATCATAAGTGAATTGTCGGTCTTTCTGGATCTCAGGAAAATTAGCTTTCATCCAGTCTGTTGACATAATTGTTTTAGCGCTTTTTTTATCAAACGGAGTATCAATATTTAGTCCTGCAAGAAGAACATATCTTTGAATTCCATACTCATTCATAGCATTTAAAACATTCTTTGTTGACTGACTTGCCACCATTGGTTCTCCGAGCCTCTGTCCAACAGTACTGATCACAGCTTGACAATCTCTAAGCAATAAACTTATTGATTCATCATCAATAGCATCTCCTTTAATAATTTCTATTTTTTGATTTTGAATAGTAAAATTGTCCGGATTTCTTAATAGAAGTTTTACACTAAATCCGTTTTCTAGTAATTCGTTTACTAGATATTTTCCTGTTCTTCCGCCACCGCCAAGAACAGCAACTTTTGATATATTTTTCATATATATTCTTTATAAAATTTGACATAAAAAGTTATGTTCCATCATTCAAGATGAAACAAAATGCAAAAGCTTACTGAGCCTTTACAATCGATCAAATATTTTATAAAGAGATTTTGATACTTCAAAAGTAATAAAATAAAAAAGCCAGACAAAATGCCTGACTTACAATTTATTGTATTTTTCTTTCTCTACCCATTTAAAATTTCCTTTTTCAGTAGCATCAAGTAAATCAATATTGAGCTTATTCGAAAGATTTAGAGAGAATTGAAATGCAGATTCTTTATCTTCAAAACTGTACATTTCATAGTGCCTATTTTTGACATACCAAAGTTTTGTTCCAAACTCACCATATCTATCTTCGAAAAAAGAAACATATTCAAATTCTGTTGCCTTCAATTTCACATCATATGAAAATGGCCCAACAATATACCTAGAAATTATAGTGTTGGTCTTCAAATTTACCAGCATATTTTTAGTTGCAGAAAATTTAAAACCGTAAACCAAGCAATATGTCCCACACAAAAGAAAGACTACAAAAGCCCTAATCGCTATTTTAACCGACACTTCAATAAAAGCAAAATACACAAACAAAAGGATCATATAAATAAAAGCTCCAAAAAACACTGATGCCAGTAATAGTTCGTACCAAGCTCGTTTTCCTGCAAAAATCGAAATTTCATTCTCTGTTTTTTCTTCCATGCACCAAAAATAAAAAAAGCCAGACAATACTGTCTGGCTTTTTCAGCTTATTTTGAAATTGTCTTAGTCAACTAATACAATTATCTTATTGTTTTTCATTTCGATTGTTCCTGACTTAATCCCTAAAGTATAAGTTTGGTCATTAACTCTCGTAAATTTATCAGCAGCCTCTTTAGAAAAACTGAAGCTTGGAGCTGCAATTTTAATTGTTCCTTCTTCTAAGATTGAAACAATTGGGGCGTGATGATTTAAAATCTGAAAGCTTCCGTTAACTCCTGGTAAAGTAACTGATGTTACCTCTCCTGAAAATAATTTCGCTTCTGGTGATACTATTTCTAAAATCATTTTTTTTGAGTTATGAGTTATAAGTTATGAGTTATAAGTGAGTAGAAACTCATAATTTATAACTCATAATTCATAATTATATTAAGCTTCAGCTAACATTTTCTCTCCAGCTTCGATTGCATCTTGAATAGAACCTTTCAAGTTGAAAGCTGCTTCTGGAAGGTGATCTAACTCACCATCGATAATCATGTTAAATCCTTTGATAGTATCTTTAATATCAACTAATACACCTGGGATACCTGTAAATTGCTCTGCTACGTGGAATGGCTGAGACAAGAAACGTTGTACACGACGTGCTCTTGCTACCGCAAGTTTATCTTCTTCAGATAATTCCTCCATACCAAGGATCGCGATGATATCTTGTAATTGTTTGTATTTTTGAAGAATTTCTTTTACTCTTTGTGCACAGTCGTAGTGCTCGTTTCCTAAAATTTGAGGAGTTAAGATTCTAGAAGTAGAATCTAACGGGTCAACCGCAGGATAGATACCTAACTCAGCAATTTTACGAGACAATACAGTTGTAGCATCTAAGTGCGCGAAAGTTGTAGCTGGCGCAGGGTCAGTTAAGTCATCCGCAGGTACGTAAACCGCTTGTACAGATGTAATAGATCCTTTGTTTGTAGATGTAATACGCTCTTGCATTGCACCCATCTCAGTTGCTAAAGTTGGTTGGTAACCTACCGCAGATGGCATACGTCCTAAAAGTGCTGATACCTCAGAACCTGCTTGTGTAAAACGGAAGATGTTATCAACGAAGAATAATACGTCTTTACCTTGGTCTGATCCAGCTCCATCACGGAAATACTCAGCGATAGACAATCCTGAAAGTGCCACACGTGCACGAGCTCCAGGTGGCTCATTCATTTGTCCGAAAACGAAAGTAGCTTTAGACTCTCTCATTCCTGGCATATCTACTTTAGATAAATCCCATCCTCCATTTTCCATAGAGTGCATGAAATCATCACCGTATTTAATAATTCCTGACTCTAACATCTCACGAAGCAAGTCATTCCCTTCACGTGTTCTTTCACCTACTCCAGCGAATACTGAAAGTCCACCGTGACCTTTTGCGATATTGTTGATCAACTCCTGAATCAATACTGTTTTACCTACTCCAGCACCACCAAACAATCCAATTTTACCTCCTTTTGCGTAAGGCTCGATCAAATCGATTACTTTGATACCTGTAAATAAAACTTCAGATGAAGTTGATAAATCTTCAAATTTTGGTGCTGGTCTGTGGATTGGCAAACCGTTCTCTCCAGACTTTGGCAAATCACCTAAACCGTCAATGGCATCTCCAACAACATTAAATAATCTTCCATATACGTCTGGACCGATTGGCATTTGGATTGGGCTTCCAGTTCCAACTACTTCATATCCTCTGCTTAAACCATCTGTTGAATCCATAGAAATGGTACGAACAGTGTTTTCACCAATATGAGATTGTACTTCTAGAACTAAGATAGTTCCATCTTTTTTAGTGACTTCTAGTGAATCATAAATTTTTGGAAGTTCAACATCTTTACCGTTGAAAACTACGTCTACTACTGGTCCAATGATTTGAGCAACTTTTCCTATTACTTTTGACATTACTTATGTATTTATTAAATAGCTATTTAGGTTTATCGAAAATACCTCTTTTTTCAGAGCGCAAAGATAATTTTTTAAAATATAAAATCAATTTTTTTTTCATAAAAAATAGCATGATTTTGTTTGATTCATAAAACTTGCCCAAAAAACAACAAAAACAGCATTTTTTTAATAAAAGAAAAAACCGCTTCATTGGCATAAATGAGCGGTTTTTTAAACTAAAAAAAATGGCTTTTATGGAAGTGTTGCCGGATATTGAATTGGGTATTGAGCCAAATCGACATGACGAAGCGTTGAACCATACTTTTCATTAATAGCATCAATAAATATATTCGCTATCAATCCGTATCCTCTTGCACTTGGATGAACTCCATCTAAAGAAAATGCACCTCCAGTTACATAAGTAGATGACATTACGAAATTCCCAAATCGAACACCACCGCTTGATAATTGCGTCATAGTATTAACTGTGTTTACAAATGCAAGCCTTTTTTCGTCTGCAATTGCTTTTATGGCTAAGTTATAAGCATCAGTTGCCTTCTTCACTTCATTAACTTCGTCTTTTGTCAAAACCCAGTTATCAGCCAAAGGCACAGAAAGACCATTAACTTTTGTTGGATCTCCACCCACCGTTGTTCCAATAAATGTTCTTGCAGACAATACCACTAAATCTTCTTTTGTTGCTTGTCTATAAGATGGAATACCATACGCTGAAAGATTAGTAAGATAACTATCTACAACAACAACTGCATTATTTCCTGCTTTAAAATTTATAGTCCTGCGAGCCGCCTCGTCTGCCGCCAAAAGCTTATTGGCAACCATCTGCTGTAAACCTCCATTATAAGCTGCATAACCAGCATTTAACTGTGTCGCCAAAGCCGCACTAAGAGGAGCAGGATTATAAGGAACAGTTGTAAAATATGGCAAAGTTGTAATATAAGGTAAATTTGCCACAACTCCTTTTGCACCATTAGCCGTTAGAGCTGTAACCAAATTAGAATAAATAGTTTTAAACACTGTTGGATCTGTAATATCATTACTTCCATAAGTCGCTGGATTCATATTTCCAGTCTGATCTTTACCAATACCTCCAGAAGTAGCATAACTCAACACATCATTTCCTCCAATAAAAAGAGAAAAGAATGTCGGAGCCTGAGCCACAGCATCTGCCAAAACAGTAGTAGTGGCCGAACTAGAAAATCTTGCGAAATAAGGATTTGCAGCTCCAGTTGCTACACCTGCCACGTTTCCATAACCTGCCGCAACCAGATGGTAGCTTTTTGCCCCAGGAACTCCCATATTATTAAACGTTCCTGTTAAATGTGATGTTATCTCAGTTGTCGGTTTTCCTGAAACATTGACTGGAGCCTGACCATTAAAATAAAGCCTTGTTCCTGCAACAACATTACCTCCTAACAATAAACCTCCGATATTATCATTCATAAGCGGCTGTGTAAAAGCTCCACCACCCACTGCCACAAATTGCTGCGACAAGATATTTACATATGAATTTTCTTGGCCTTTTTTAAACAATGCATTATCGCTGTAACCTGCAGCAAAAGAATCGCCAAGCGACACATATTTAGTAAAAACCGCAGAACCTGGAACTACCGGAACTTCTTCTGGAGCATTATTATCATCATTATTACAAGCTGCCATAAAGGTTAAAGAAACCAGCAGCAGCATTTTTATATTTTTTTTCATGTTAGTACTTTTTAAATTATTACCTCTTCATTTTTCAAATAACTTCAAAGAAGCTACATCAATTTCACATAAATAATTACCCTTATGGATTAATTGTCCAAGAAGCAAACCACATTTGACCAATCATACCCGCCCCAATAACCTGAAGATAATCTGAGCCGAAAAGGTTTGTTGCTCCAACTTTAATAACCGATTTCCATTTTGGAATAGCATAATTTACCTGAGCATCCAAAACTGTATTTTCAGGAATCATACCATCCCCAAAAGAAGATTCCCATAAGTACTCAGAATTCCATCTTACATTTACATTAAAGCCTAAATTTTTAATCACTTTAGCATTTCCTAAAGAAGCTTTAATTCTATGTTTTGGAGTGTTGAATCCAGCCACGAAATCTGGGTCATCCGCTTGATTGAAATCAAACTGAGAGTAGTTATAATTTACACCCACTTCAAAATCTTTATAGACCTTTTTAGATAATCCCGCTCCAAAACCAAAAGAAGAAATTCGAGCAGTTGTATTGGTATAAACTTGATACACTCTTCTATCACCAAATGCAAGAGCTTGGTAAGTTTGCTGCACAGCAGGATTTGTCGGATCTGTACCAACAGTTCCATAATAAGGAGAAATAACTCTCGCAGTATTCATGAAATCATTATAAATATTATAGTAAGCGTTCAAATCTACAGACAAGTCATTTTGCACTACTGTACGATATCCTGCCTCAAAAGCCTGAACTTGCTCCGGCTTTACCAGTCCGATATCTGCAACTTGAAGATCTCCAGGATTTGCAGACGCAGCAAAAGCTTGAACCGATGCTACTGTATATGCATTATGGTAAGCATTCTGACCTGACATCCCTATAGTTGCTGGCTGTCCTGCGGCTTGCCCTGCCGCACTTACATTTACCGTTTCCTGAAAACGATCTAAGTTTTCTGGAGCCGACCCAATTAATGCAAATGGCCCTAAATCTAAACCAATATACTGATCTTGTGTAGTAGGATTACGGAAACCTGTTTGATAAGACAATCTGAAATTATGAGTTTTTGATGCTCCCGCAGAATACACAAATGAAATTCTTGGCGAAATGTTTCCATCAAAATTCTGACTCTTATCATAACGTAAAGATCCTGTAAACTTCAATCTATCGTCTAAGAATTTTTTCTGCAATTGAGCATAAGCACCATATTCTTTATATTCAATCGGACCATCATAATCTGTAAAAATTGTTCCCTCCGAATCCATCACATATTTTCTCCACGAACCTCCAACTTGAACTTCAGCCCATTTAATAACATCTCTAAAATTATAATTCACATCAGAATGATATAATTTTGAATGATCAATAAATTTAGCCCCTTGAGTCAAATCCGGATTCTGAATAACAGTCGACAAAGCACTATTAAACTGAGCACTTCCCGGCTCAAATCTTGGAGAACCTGATGGCTTTGGAATAAACGATATTTGCGCAGGCAGAACATTGTAATCTGCAAAATTTCTCGCAATTTGAGCAGACTCATTTGCATTAGTCCCCATTACCGCTCCAGCATATTGATATGCAGTAGCATAATTTGTAAACCACTCTTGATCAGATTTGGCTGCTCGGTTAACATTCCAAGCCGCAAACCTCATATCATAAGAATTTCCAGCATCTTCACTTGTAAAATATATTCTACCAAAAAAGTTTTTCCCTTTTACCTCAAACTTACCTTGTTGCATTAAGAAATCTTTCAAAGCATATCTGTTAGCCCCCTGATAAATTGTACTTCCTGTACCAATTTTATACTGAAGAATAAACTCTGTATCATCAGCCCATGGTTTAATATGCGCACTAAAATCAGCTTTCATGCTTTGAACCTTATTATCTGTTAAGTCCTGCTCACGATATCCCGTTCTACTAACTTGTCCAACGTTTGGAATAAAAGTAGTAACCTCGTCACCATAAATATTCAAACCATCATAGTTCTGATTCATAGCATGCCCAACAGAACCTCCCGTCATACTTCTCGTGTCGTTTGCGATCCACTCGGAAGCTTCCATGTAAGTAAAATTAGCCTTCATCGCAAAATGCTTCGTAAAAGCTTTTGCCGCTCTAATTCCAAAATCATTATAATCATTTGTTCCAGCAGCATCTTGACTAGTCTGTCCGTATTTGTAGTAAACACTTATTCCTTCATTAGTAAAAGGGCTTTTACTTGTCATAAACATAATTCCATTGAAAGCATTTGCACCATAAAGCGCCGAAGAAGCACCTGGCAAAAGTTCTACACTGGCAACATCAATATCCGAAACCCCAATAAGATTTCCTAAAACGAAATTTAATGCAGGAGATGAGTTATCCATTCCGTCTACCAACTGCATGAAACGAGTATTGGCTACTGTAGCAAAACCACGAGTATTTATCGATTTAAAAGAAATACTACTTGTATTAAAGTTTACCTCTTTTAAATTTTCTAAACCATCATAAAAAGTTGGAGCAGTTGTATTTTTTATTTCCTGAAGCCCCATACGTTCAATTGTAACAGGAGATTCAATTACTCTTTCCGGTGTCCTTGAAGCAGAAACTACAATTTCATCCAATTTCGTTTCTTCGTCTTTAAGCACCAGAACCAATTTTTGATTGGCTGCTGTCACATTAATCGTTTTTGACTCAAACCCGATGGCTGAAACTTTAACAGAAAAAGGGAGTTTGGCATTTGTTGTCAATTTAAATGTCCCGTCAAAATCTGTGGACGCACCACTATTTTCACCGACCACAACAACATTGGCACCAGGAATAGATTGCTTGTTACTGTCAGTAACCGAACCTGTAATTGTATTCTGCGCAAAAGATACTCCGCTGAATAACAACATAATTAGCAAGTAGACTCTCATTAGGGTTAGTTTTATCGTTAGTATATATAGCCAAAATACATAATTATTTTAATATGCATAAAAAAATGTTAAATAAAATTAATATTTATCACTGTTTTGTACAATATTTTAACTATTTACTAATTCAATTTATTAAAATAAAACCAAATAAAACCTAAAGAAAAATTAGTTTACTATGCATACATATAAATTTTTATCAAAAAACTGAAAAATTCATAAAAATACATGTCTTCAAAAAAATTTTTGACAATAAAAAAAAGCGAGACCTAAATCTCGCTTTTTTAACATATTCACTATTCCTACATTACTTTGACTCAACTTTTTCCAATCTTTTGTTTAAGTCTATGATTTGCTTGTTTTGTTCAATGATATATAGAGTCATTTCTTCAATTTTTTGCAATAATTTTGCATTCATTTCGCCAAGATTAACTCCATTTTTCAAAACTTCCTCTTCACTTGGAATATTTTCTAGATGTCCTTTTTCTACAATGTGCCTTTCTACTTCTTCTAAAGTTGGCAAACTATAATTCTTTTTAAAAACAAAATCTGACCAATCTTGCATATCTACTTTTACTTCCTTCGAGTGGATCGTTCCATTTACATCTAGTTTGTTTTTTGGATTTAATTCTCCTATACCAACGTTACCATTTGTTAAAATAGACATTTTTGCAATATAGTTAGTAATAAAATGCAAAGGATGGTTACTTTCCGTACCAACAAATCCACCACCTTCATGCCATGAAGAATGTGAAAAAATCCCAACTCTATAACTCGAATTTAATGAAGTTGCCAAAATCTTAGAATTATGAACTCCTGAAACATCTAATACTCTACCCCAACCCTGAACATTTGATGGATTACTAACTCCAACACCCAAATCACCTAATACAAAACCAGCTCCATCAATTTTCAAATTTCCAGAAGATTTAACATCATTCTTCGAATCTAAAAGATATCGCCAGCTTTCCCAAGTATATTGATCATAAAATGCACTTCTATAAAGAATTCTACCTCCATCCCATGTATTATCAAAATACAACTGCGAAACTAAATGACTTTCCTTTCCATGTATTTCTAACAAAGACCCAAATTCAGAAGGAGCATTTAAACCATGATAATTATCCCATAATCTTATTGACATAGGCTGCACACCTACTCTAGGAGGACTATTAAAATCTTTTTGACTATCACTCCAATTTAAACTTTTAGCCCCTAAATTACCATCAAAGGTCTGGCTGTAGCAATATGAACTAAACATTACCACACAAAACAATACAACTCTTTTCATATATTCTATTTTAACCTTTTTAATCTTTGAAAAGTCCTTTTAAAAACTCCCCCCGCTCCCGCACAAATCCTTTCGTGTAAAACGTTCTGCTTAAACATTAAACATCCTAAAAACTACCATATCAGCAATAAGTCCTTTTTGGCCAGAATAATCTATTGCACTGCTGTACACATAATCTTCTGCTTTATAAACCAATCCTTCTTCAACTGGATTATTGTGAACATAATCTATCTTTTGCCCTATCACTTTATTACTCCACAGTTCTATTGGCTTATTATCATGTCTCCAAAATTGATGATGCTTTACATTAGAACTTTTTTCTGCTTCTTTCTTAAAGAATTCCAACAAGAATTCTCGTCTGCTTTCTCTTGGGTTTTCTTGTATACTTTTGACTATAGATTGACTAGTAAATCTTTTCAAATCTCCAATCAATAATTCTGGATTTTGTCCAGTTATACTTCTGAAAACTAAATGCACATGGTTTGTCATAATACACCAAGCATGAATTTCTAATCCTTTCTTTTTTTGGCAAAACTCTAAGCTTTCCAAGAACAAATCTTTATATTCATTTCTAGTAAATACATCTAACCAGCCTACTACCGAAAAACTGATAAAATACAAGCCTTCAGGATTATGAAACTTATAATTTCTGCTCATTTTTTCTTAAGTACTTACAAATTTTAAACTTCAACTCATTTCCATTATGCCACACGAAAGGATTCGTGCGGGAGCGGGGCAGGTGGAATAACCACATTTTGCGGTAAAGCTCTTAAAGGAATTGAATTCAATTGTAAAGACTCCAATGCAGACTGATTCTGTTTAATCTAATTTAAAAGTACTTTATTAACAAAAAAGATTGTCAATATGTTTTTTATACAACTCACCTAAAAACTAATCTTAATCCCTTCTTTTATAAAACTATCAAAATCTTTATCGGTTTTAATTGGATAATCTCCTAACAAAAGACTTTTCTGAGGATCATTTTTATTATAAGCTACAACAAACTTGTCATTTACATTAGGTGAAGATGGTAATTTATAATGCATAGCATCATAATTATTTACATACTTAACATTATTTACCATATAAGAATATGTGATAGAACTATAGCGAACATTATATCCTATAGGTGCTCTAGAAAAGTAAACTTCAATAGTGCCAACTGAATAATCATAATCACCCAAATCTTTTATAACTTTACTCCTGTTTAACTTACTTGACCATAAAAACACAATTAAACTAACAATTATAATTACTGCCAAAACATTCGCATCATACTTTTTAAACATACCTTATCCTTTATATTTATTTTGTGAAATATTGTAATTGTACTTTTGCGGAATCACTGTTCGCTGTGGAATAAAAACTGGCGCAGGAGGAATAACTACATTTTGCGGTAAAGCCCTTAAAGGAATTGAATTCAATTGTAAAGACTCTAAGGCAGGCTGATTCTGTTTGATTGCCTGTACGGGTACTTTCGTATTATTAGGAATTTGTCTCGAACCTTCTAAACCTCCTAAAATTAACGCAGAACCTATATTAACCGGATTAAAGGCCGTTTTAAAGCCTTCATTAAAATCACCTGTAACCATTGATGTTGCTAAAAAAGAAGCCATCACAGTTCCAAAGGTATTATTTATTCCCTCTCTCACAATAGGATTGCCAAAACCAACTAATCCGTTTGGAAGCAACAATCCTAGACCTTTTCCAAATCCTAATGTCAATCCTCCTACAGCAAATCCATTAATAGTGCTTTCAAATGTAGTTGACATATCATCGCCATTAATTACAGAATTGCTAAAATTTTGAAATCCGGCTGCCCAAACAACACCATAAGGACCTCCATAAACTGTTAGTGCACCAGCCGCCGCTCCTGTACCTGCATACGATACAAATTTACCCCATTTAATATCAGAAAATTTTCCTGTTCCTCCCGTTATTTTATCCCAGTTTTGATAAACATTTACTGCTGCACTAACAACTATAATTGCCGCAACAATTAAAGGTACAATTTCCCCACTAGGATCTGTATAAGCTAATGGGTTATTCCAGCAATACCCATATCTATTAAAACTCTGCGTATTTGAAGGATCCTGCACAAAATTATCCGGCTGTAAAAAACGATGCAGCTTAGGATCGTAAATACGACCGTTCATATTTATTAGCCCTACACTCTGCAAATGTTCGTGACCTGTATAACCTCTGTCTAATATTGTCAATCCAGCAAGATTGTTTCCTGCACCATCCTGTACATTTACAACAGCTCCCCAGGCATCAAACAATCTTTTTTCAAGTATCGCTCCATTTGCATCAACAATAGACACAATACTGCCTTGATAATCTCTTTGTAAATGTAAGAGATTTTGCATATTTCCGTCGCTTTTTACTGCAATTGGCGCGCTGTAGCCATCTCCTCCTATATAGGTTATAAACTCAAAAACGCCTGTTACAATATTATGCTTAATCTCCATTGTGCCATCGGCAGAATAATATTTGCGTAGTGGTCTTTGGAGTTTATCATCCTGCAATCCTCCATAAAACATGGCGGTACGGCTATTTGCATCATTATAATTAAAACTTATTTTATCTATTCCTGCTTCTTCAATCTGTACTGGGCTTTTAAAAGTATTGTAACTAATATTTTGAACAGGTCTTGCCACATAATGTTCTAGCGCCTCTGGTGTTACGTCTATCGAATTGTTCTGATAAGGATTTCCTGTTATAGTATAACTGTAAGTTCCCAGATTATTCTGCGTTATTCTTCCCTGATCATCATACAATTGTTTTTCTTGTTCACCTCTAACATTTGTAAATTCTCTTAAACGGTCTTGTGCATCGTATTTAAAGTTTTCGTTTCGGCCAAATAAACTATTTTTTCTACTGGTTAAATTTCCGCGTTTAGCATCAAAAACAGTGTTTAAAGTCAAAATATTAGCAGAATTGGAAACTCTATCATACTTAAACAGCGTTGTTAAACCATATGTGTCATAATCACGGGTTATTGCCACTGGTCCGCTTTGGGCTGTACGCAATTGACCTCTTGCATTTACCGTATTCACCTGCCATAAAACAGCACTTGTAGCATTGTCCAATATTTGCCAATGTGAGCCATTTTTATAAACGTTTTTAACCGTCTTGCTGCTCAATTTTCCTCCAGCCACAGCAGTTGAAGTTTCAAGTTCTACTCTTCCAAAAGCATCATAACCTACCGTTTTTGTAAAACTAGCAAAAGGTGTTGTTTCAACAGAGCTGCTAACTCGCTTATAGTTATCATAAGTATAGTCATTAATGATAACATTTGTTCCATTACTTAAGTCTTCAAACTTAGAATTTAAAAGCAATTTAGAAGACGAGTCGTATGCATATGTTGTTTTTGAATTTGTATTGGTTCCCGAAATTGTTTTCTGTTTTATTTTTCCAACTTCATCTAGAACATATACTGTAGTTCCGTTTGGAGTGGTTTCTGAAATCGTTTCGCCAAAATCGTTATACCCGTACGTGTATGTTCCTGCTGATGCATCTACCAATTTTGTTTTCCTGCCCCAGCCATCTTGTTCTATTGTGGTATTAATGCCATTGTAATTTGATGATTTTAGATTTCCATTTGCAAAATAAGTATACGTAATAGTTCCTCCAGGACTATCGGTCATGGAAACAATATTGCCTATTGCGTTTTTCACCGAAGTTTTAGATTTTATTCCATCACTTATTGTTGTTGTTAATCCTGAATACGTAATATTAGTTACTTTTCCTGTAAACGATTCGTTTTGCATTGTTCTTCCATATTCATCAAAATTAGTTTGATTCCATTGAGTGGCTGATATACCAAAATAAGGCTCACTTACTTTATAATTTCTGTCATAAATATCGTATTCATACGAAATAAATGAGAAAGAACCATTAATATCTTTTATTCCAGATTTAGTTTTTCTTCCTAAACTATCAAAAGTTTCCTCACTTGCACTGCCATCATCAGCAATGATCGAAATAATTGTCTGTTCATTATTTTTAGTATAAGTACAACTGCTAATTTTTCCTAAATAATCAGTAGTTGTCGTTTTTTTAAACCATGAGTCATAATCATACGAAGTTTTTAACCCAAATGGATTTGTTTCGTTTTTCAATAACCCATTGCTTAGATTATACTCATAAGCAGTAGATAATCCTTCAATATCTTTACTTGTTGTCAAAAAACGCCCTGAAGCATCGTAAACATAACTAGTTGTTCTCGGAGTTAAACCTGCTGCTGTCACGGTTTTCTTCGTAACATTACCAAAAGCATCATATATATTATCCTCTACGATATAATCTGTATTTGTTCCTTTTTTCTTAACTTGAGTCAATAAGCTGTTTTGGTAAAAATACAATTCTTCTGACATCATTACATCACCTGAAACAGTAACACTTTGGTTCTTGGAGGAAGGTCTTCCAATTACATACGGAGAAGAGGCAGGAGCTTCATAACCAATATTTGAAACTGTAGTTTGAACGGTACTTCCCGATTCTTTTAGTACCGTAACAGATTTTACAACATTATTATAAATATCATAGTCTATTGTGGTTTCGGTACTTGTATTTTCTAAACCATTAAATTGTTTAGTTTTACTATTTTTAATTTTAAAAACTTTGTTAGATTGCAACTCACTTTCGTAAGTCAGCAATGATTTAGTGATAAAATTTGAAGGTGTATTAATCGATGTTCCACTGTTGGCATCTTCATTTATCTTAGCCGAAAATGTACTTCCTGGCTTAATCCATGTATTAGGCTTTAAAATTATACTTTGAGTTGCTGTTAAACTTTCGGTTCCTGTCACATTATAACCGTTATCTTTCACTATAGTATTTGGAATACTAATTGCATTAGGATTATATCTTAAAGGGAAATACAAACCTAACACCGTATAATTTTCTACATTAGCCCCTCTTAAATTAGTGTCAAATTTAGAAATAGTAGAGATTATTTGAGAATCATTTTGATACCAATTTGTTTTTGAGGTAGAACGAAATCCTAAGAAGCCAAGCCCTTCTGCATTTAAAACAGCTTCTGCATAAAAATAACGTTGCTTTTTAGATACCTCTTTACTTTGTTTTTCTAACATAGAGACCATCTTAAAACCTTGCGAAATTACAACATCTGTATTAGGAAACACTTCTGCTAAAGCCGAAGGCGTGTAAAAAGGTTCATAAGGATCTTGTTTCAGAGGTCTATATGTGATCGTCTCTTTTACTTGATTCCCATTGGTGATTCCTTTGAGCAAGACATCTTCACGATTATCTTTTGGACTGTTGAAAGATATAATTTCATTATCGCTGATTAAACTATACTCTAAATTTTGATTGATTTTATTATGATTTGTAAAGATTGGAATTGAACTTCTTTTTACTCCCGCAAGCTGAGATGATTTATTAATCAAGTTAAAACTAATTGCACTTCCTGTACAAGATAAATTTTCGAGCAAAACCAATTTTGTAATCTGAGACTCTCCTTTTCTTGAATAATCTGCACCGCTTCCTGTCATGACATATTCTACAGTAAAATTTTGCTGGTACAAAATATCTGTTTTTCCATCTCCATTAAAATCATTAGCAACAAAAGTATTCTCATTTAAACTGTAAGTAGTTGTTGGAAAACCAACAACACCAAAATATCCCATATATGAGGTATAATAAGGCAAACCTATTGCTGTATTTACTTTGTTGAATCTTGTTCCTGTAGAAAAATAAAAAGCCCAGCTATCTACATTGTCCTTTTGTGGTATTACAAAATCCATTTTTCCATCGCCGTTAAAATCTCCAAATAAAATTTGTCGTTTAAGATCCAAACTTGCATCAGCAATATCATTTTGATATAATAAAACCAGCTTTTTATCTTTAGTTAAGGTGTACACTCTTATATAGCTAGGTTCAAAAACATAGATATCAGATTTACCATCGCCATCAAAGTCAGCAACAAAAATTTTTGAATTTCCTACGCTGTTAATGACGATATTTCCAATATTCTCCGGTTCGTTGGAGTTAAGGCGTCTATCTAAATTAAAAAGATAAGATTTCCCTCCTTGATAAAAAGTTTGCGGATATTCTGTTGTGTGGTTTCCAAAATTACAAACCCTCGTAGTGTAATAGAAATTCTTTTCGATTGCAATCACGTCGGTTAAACCATCACCATCAAAATCTCCACTAACATACTCTATCGGAATATTTTCTAATACTAATCCCTTATAATCTTTGGGATCGCAATACGACCAATTAGATTCTTTTGCTACCGTTTTACTAAAATTATATTGTTTTTCATAATGTTTAGAAGTAGAAGAAGTAGAACCTGAACCGTAAAGCGAAATAATACAATTTGTATCTGTCTTTTTTAATGTGAGCCAACCTTGTGGTAGCAATTTATTATCTGAACTTAAAAAAGAAGCAGTAAAAATATTATCAAAAGTGTCAACATTCTCTGTTTTTCCAGAATTAAAAGCCCCAGGGGTTACATCAGAAAACAAGGTAAACTTATTTTTCCATCCCTCTGTCCTTGAAAACAATAAAACATCTGTTTTTCCGTCATTATCAAAATCACCAGATATATAGTCTGTATTTGTGTAATCTATTCCTGAAATTCCCAATGTTGCTGGTTGAGCTATTACCAAAGGAACATCGCTAACCGTAGTTTCGTATGTAAATATTGTTGGATTGTAACTCTTACTGTTATCACCACTTTTTTCTGTTAGGTTTTTCAATCTCTGATAACCCAAAGATGTTTCTTCCTGCTCTAAAATATAATTTCTAAAACCTACACCATTACCTACAACATTAATCTCTTTAAGAATTGTATTTCTAACAATACTTAAACCTCCAATATAAAACTGTTCCGCGCGTTTTCTAGTATCATATTTAAATTTTATTTCATTTATTGGCGTTATAGTTGTAATACTACCATATTTTATAGATATTATATTTAATACATTATTAAATGAATTCTCTGATGCAGAATAATTATAGCTTATTCGCACCCCTTGAGGATTTTCCCAATATGTAATTGCCCAATCTGTTATAGATCTAGAATCCGAAGAATAACCATAATGAGCCTTGGAACCATCCGGATATTCAACTAAAAAATAAGCAGGACCATAATTTACACCCAAAGGATGTACTCCAAAAGATGTTATTTTTATATTAGAAAAACTTTCAGTCTCATAAATTGTTTTATCAGCGCCGTAAACTCCATTAGTTCCATTTTTGACTATTAACCGCTGACCATCTAATGCAAATCGATCTAAGGCATTAAAATCAATTGCATCAATAACATCGTCATGAAATTTAGTTGTAGGAATTCTTGAAATTGTGGAAATTCCGGCTATATTCCATCCGTAACCCGCCATTCCATTTCCTCCCTGGCTATTGTATGATAAACTTATTTGCGGTACAACTCCATTAATCCCTGGAGGAACTGCAATAGGAATTTTGTAAGTTGCTGCACCAGTAAGCGAGACCGATAACTCCCCTTCTGTAACCCCCACTTCTGTTGACTGCCCAAAACCAAATAAACCAATTAATAAAAACAATAGGCTGATATAAAACTTCTTCATTACGAACTACTTTTTAATGATTTTAATAGACTTTTCTCCTCCGTCTCTATAAGAAAGTAAGACCAGATAAACCCCAGTTGGATATTGCTGAAAAGGGATGCTTAAATTATTAGTATTGGAATTGGGCTGAAAAGTTCGCAATACTTGTCCTGTAATAGAATAAACATGCACAGAAGCCACATAATTATCATGTGCCAATTCCCACTTTAAATACAATTCTTCTTTTACAGGGTTTGGGTAATAGGAAACAACATCTTCTGGAAAGAATTTTTCTAAATCATTTTCGGTTAAGGCTTCCGGTTCTACAATATCTTTTGCAGATTTAGCCAAACAGTTAATACACAATATTCTGCTTATTTGATTACCAGCCTGATCGTAGCTGAAGTTGAGCTTGGTTTGGGCTATTGAAAAAAAGGAGCAATGAAGAAAAATAAGGAGTAAAGTTTTTTGCACGGCATATAAATTTAAAATATTTCTTACAAACATATAATTATATTTTAAATCCTACAAATTTAATGTTAAAAAAAAATTAAAAGCACAAAAAAAGCGAGACCTAAATCTCGCTTTTTTAACATATTTTATATTTAAATAAAACCTATTCTACTGTAACCGATTTCGCTAAGTTACGAGGCTGGTCAACATTACAACCTCTCATAACTGCAATGTAATAAGATAGTAATTGCAATGGAATTGTTGTAACTAATGGCGACAATGCATCTGAAGTTTCTGGAATTTCGATTACATAATCTGCTAATTCACGAACTTGAGTATCGCCCTTTGTAACTACAGCAATAATTTTACCGCTTCTTGATTTAATTTCCTGAATATTACTTACAATTTTATCGTAATGTCCTTGTTTTGGAGCAATAACAATAACTGGCATTAATTCGTCAATTAAAGCAATCGGACCATGCTTCATCTCAGCAGCCGGATAACCTTCTGCGTGGATATATGAAATCTCTTTTAATTTCAATGCACCTTCTAAAGCAACTGGGAAATTATATCCTCTACCTAAATAAAGACAGTTTGGCGAATCTTTAAAAGCAGCAGCAATCTCTTTTGCTTTATCATTTGTTTCTAAAGCTTCAGATACTTTCTCAGGAATGATTTCTAATTCTTGAAGATACGTATGGAAATCTGTATTTGACAACGTTCCTTT
This sequence comes from Flavobacterium sharifuzzamanii, assembly GCF_003254585.1. Taxonomy (GTDB): domain Bacteria; phylum Bacteroidota; class Bacteroidia; order Flavobacteriales; family Flavobacteriaceae; genus Flavobacterium; species Flavobacterium sharifuzzamanii. The sequence goes on from NZ_QJGZ01000039.1 coordinate 365,934, forward strand.
TGCTTTTCCTAAACGTAAAGCAATCATCGTTAATACTGTAATCTGAGTAGTAAATGCTTTTGTTGAAGCCACTCCAATTTCTGGACCTGCGTGTGTATAAGCACCCGCATGGCTTTCTCTAGAAATAGAAGACCCAACTACGTTACAAACTCCAAATACAAACGCTCCGTTTTCTTTAGCCAATTTAATAGCTGCCATAGTATCCGCAGTTTCACCAGATTGCGAAATAGCAATAACTACATCATCTTTATTGATAATTGGATTTCTGTATCTAAATTCAGAAGCATATTCTACTTCAACAGGAATACGTGTAAATTCTTCAAAGATGTATTCTGCTACTAAACCTGCATGCCAAGAAGTTCCGCACGCTACGATCAGAATACGTTTTGCGTTTAAGAATTTCTCCAAGTTATCTTCAACACCTGCCATCTGAACAATTCCTTCATTTGCGTGAAGCCTTCCTCTATAAGTATCTTTAATTACACTTGGCTGCTCGTAGATTTCTTTAAGCATGAAATGATCATACCCTCCTTTTTCAATCTGCTCCAAGTTCATTTGAAGTTCTTGAATATAAGGATCTACTAAAGAGTCATCTTGGATTTTTCTAATTTTAATTGGCTTGTGCAATCTGATATTTGCCATTTCGCCATCTTCCAAATAAACTGCATTAGAAGTATATTCAATAAATGGTGAAGCATCAGAAGCAACAAAATACTCTCCTTCTCCAACTCCAATTGCCAACGGACTTCCTAATCTAGCCGCAACAAGTTCGTTTGGATTTTTTTTATCAAAAACAGCAATTGCATACGCACCAACAACTTGATTCAACGCAATCTGAACCGCTTTACCTAATTTAATATTTTCTTTCTTTTGAACTTCTTCTATTAAATTAACTAAAACTTCAGTATCTGTATCTGATTTAAAAGTATAACCTCTTTTGATAAGCTCCTCTTTCAAAGGTGCATAATTCTCTATAATTCCATTATGGATGATTGCCAAATCTCCAGAATTAGAAAGATGAGGATGCGAATTCACATCATTAGGAACCCCGTGAGTTGCCCAACGTGTGTGTCCAATTCCAATATTCCCGTTTGTTGTAAAACCTTCATTGGCTTTAGCTTCAAGATCAGAAACCTTACCTTTTGTTTTACAAACTTTAATACCTGCCTCTTCGTCATACAACATAACGCCGGCACTATCATATCCTCTGTACTCAAGACGCTTTAATCCTTTTATTACAATAGGATAAGCCTCTCGGTGACCGATATATCCAACAATTCCACACATATATATTTATTAATTTGGTTTCGTGTAGTATACTTCGAGTTTCAGTCTTTTCTTTTCTTGTTCTGAATCAGGTGAACCACCTTTTTTCCCTCCAAATAAGACTGTACCCAAAGGATTCATAACTGATGTTCTTGCTGCCGCAGAAAAATATTCAATTGGATTATCATTAATTTGAATCTTGTTCTTCAACGCATTAAACGTAAGCGTTGTAGCACTTTGAGAAACAACCAGTCCTAAATCAACATTTTTAGCCGTTGCATCCTTAATTAAATTACGAAAATGGCTTGTGATTCTAATTTTATAACTCGTTCCTCTTTTATCTGAACCCACAGTAATCAAACCTCCATAAGCAGAAGAAGCATCTGCAGAATAATCTGCCAAAACGGTATTATTTGTCAAATTGTACAAATACACTCTATTTGGCTCTTCTGTACCTGCCATTTTAGCGGCATCAATATAAAATACTAAGTTAGCTTCGTTAACCTTCCAGTTCTTAAGCACAACATTACTTCTAATTTCATCCAGCTCATCAGGAACACCATTTCCGCCACTTACAGGTACACCAACAGAATTATAACTCAATACATCTGTCTGATTAAAAAGTTTTATAATAGCCAAAGATCCCTGTCCGCCTTTTAGATAAAGCTTTTCGTCTCCCTCCGTTTTATTCACATTTGCCGTTATAGCACTTACATACTCAGGATTTCGCACATCATCTAGAAAATTAGCTGTATTTGATGTTGTTGCAGAAGCACCTTTTAACCCCATTTCGATCTTCTTAATCTCCATAGCGTCATCGGCATCTGCTGTAGATTCTGTTTTAGCTTTATAATAAATCGTAATTTTACCTTCACTAAAATTCATCAAAGCCATATTACTTGGACTAGACCCAGATTTTTCAACATTAAAATACAGACCTCTGAAATATTCTTGAAAAACATCTTCTGATGAAAGTTTAGAAGCCGCTGCATTCAATATTTTATCTTGAAAAAACTGCTTATTAAGATGCAAAGTCATCTGAGGTTTTTTTCTATCTGTTGTTACTACTTTTGTAGTAGGATCAGTAGTTTTGGTTACAATCTCTTTTGCATTAAAATAAAACTCATCATTCTCTAAAACCCCACCATTATTTAATCTTTCTCCAACTTTTTTATTAGAGAATTCTGTATTTTGATCTGTATAATAAAACTGTGGCAACTGATTACCACCACTAAAATAACTACTTCTCATCTGGATTCCAGATTCATAAACGCTTAATTTTAGTTTTCCATTTTTATCTCCGTAAATAGAATCTAACTCATAAGTATTGTTCCCATCTTTATCAGTAGCTGTAATATGGCTAAAATATGGAATTTCTATTTTTACACTATCAATTACAGCAGACGCCCCAATTGTTGGAGCATAAGAGGTCAATCCCACCTGAGTTACAAAATTTGCAGTTGTAGTCCCAAAAAGCGGATTATCAAAAATACCTAACGCATTTGGCGTCATATTATTTGACTGAATAGGAGTAACTTCTTGATTAAAAGCTATAACATCATATTTTTCAGACTCAAGTCCAAAGTGATCATCACCAACCAAACCATCACCAATCGCATTGAAATCTTTGTCACAAGAATATAAAAAAACAGCCAGTACAGCTAAAAGAGATTTCTTAAAAAAAGAAGTTTTATACATGTCTAATAATAAAATTAAAATTTAAAGTCCAAATGTTCTGTAGAAATTTGTATAAGCATCAGCAAATCCATCTTTCCCGGCGAAAGGTAAAAAAGGTTTTCCTGAAGATTCTATAAATTTTGTTAAACTTGGAGAAACATTTTCTGACGCAATAATTACCCCATCTGAATGTAAGATGCTAGCTTTTAAAACATTCTCGTAATTTGGAGTTTCTAAATCTGACACAGCCTCATGCGGAACACCGTCAAATTTAACTTTATTGATCATCTCTAAATCTAGATTTTCATCAAACGATTGTCCGTAAACAGAAGTAATAATTTTAGTTTCAGAAAACAATGCTTCATGTTTATAATAATGCTTCATATAAATTGGAAGCATAGCTGCAAGCCAGCCATGAACATGTATAATATCTGGAACCCAGTTTAATTTTTTTACAGTCTCTACAACACCTTTTGCAAAGAAAATTGCTCTTTCGTCATTATCAGGATATAAAGCGCCCTCCTCATCTGTAAAAGTGGCTTTACGTTTAAAATATTCATCGTTATCGATAAAATAAACCTGGATTCTTTCTTTCGGAATAGATGCTACTTTAATAATCAACGGCATGTCTAAGTCATTCACTACCAAATTCATCCCTGAAAGTCTAATCACTTCATGCAATTGGTGTCTTCTCTCATTGATATTCCCATATCTTGGCATGAAAATTCTTATCTGACCACCTTGATCGTTAATCATTTTCGGTACGTCATAAGACATTAAAGAAACCTCATTTTCAGCCAAATAAGGCACGACTTCAGATGATACGTATAATATCCTCTTATCTTTCATAATAGTATTTTACTTAATTTTGGTAATAAAAACGTCGCAAAATTACAAAAATTTATGCAGTTTATAACTAATATATTATGTTTGCACTAAATTTTAATAATACCTCGATGCATATTTTCTACAGTAAAGCAGCGTTGATAGCCTATCTTAAAACTATCAAAACCGCAAATTCAACTATCGGATTTGTACCAACAATGGGCGCTTTACACCAAGGACATTTGGCTTTAATGCAGCGTTCGCTAAAAGAAAACGACGACACAGTAGTGAGCATTTTTGTCAATCCAACACAATTTAACAACCCAGAAGATTTAGCAAAATATCCTAGGACACTAGAAGAAGATGTTAAGAAAATGCGTACATTAAGTGATAAAATTATTTTATACGCACCTTCAGTTGAAGATATTTATGAAGGAAATACCGTTTCGCAGGCTTTTGATTTTGACGGATTAGAAAACCAGATGGAAGGAAAATTCCGTCCTGGTCATTTTAATGGCGTTGGAACAATTGTCAAAAGGTTATTTGAAATCGTAACTCCAACAAATGCTTATTTTGGAGAAAAAGATTTTCAGCAGCTTCAAATTGTTAAAAAATTAGTTGAAAAAACAGAATTACCTGTAAACATTGTGGGATGCCCAATTTTTAGAGAAGAAAATCAACTGGCAATGAGTTCAAGAAATGAACGTTTGACGGCAGAGGAAAGAAAGGACGCTTCAATTATTTACAAAACTTTAACTGAGGCAAAAGAGATTTTCCAAAATCATAGTCCGCAAGAAACAATCGAATTTGTAGAAAATTCTTTCAAAGACAATAAAGAGTTTGAACTAGAGTATTTTGTTATTGCTGACGAATCTACACTTTTATCTATCGATCAGAAAGAGAATGATAAAAAGTACAGAGCATTTATAGCTGTATTTGTTAATTCTATAAGGCTGATAGATACCATTTCATTAAATTAATCTAACTTTGCATCATGCAAATTCAAGTTATAAAATCAAAAATTCATCGTGTTAAAGTAACCGGTGCCGATTTAAATTATATTGGCAGCATTACTATTGATGAAACTTTACTAGAGGCTTCAAACATTATTGAAGGCGAAAAAGTATCTATTGTGAACATTAATAATGGCGAACGTTTTGAAACTTACGCTATTAAAGGCGAAAAAAATTCAGGTGAAATCACTTTGAATGGTCCAGCTGCAAGAAAAGTTCAGAAAGATGACATCATCATCATCATTTCTTACGCAACCTTGGATTTTGAAGAAGCGAAAACTTTCAAACCTTGGATTATTTTCCCTAACGAAAATGATAATTCGCTAACCTAATCAATTCTTTCATTTTTAAGAATTTACTTTCTTTGTCAAAAGCCATTTTTGAACAAAGAATTCTTCTTTTGTCTCAATCCAAAATGATTTTGACACTAAAACATTGCGCTTCAATTTTTGCCCCATTTAAGAACGAAGCAAATAAAATAGTATATTGCTACACTATTTTCAATACTTTTTAATTTACTGAAATGCCACAAATCATGAAAAAAGTTTACCTACTGACACTTTTGATTTCGTTCTCGTCGTTTGCCCAAAAAACGTTCGATAATATTAAATCAGAAAAACTGGGAGAAGAGCGTAGAATTACAATCGGACTTCCTGCTTCTTATGAAGCAAACAAAGACAAAAAATACCCTGTTCTTTATTTATTGGATGGAGATTATTTATTTGATCCGTTCTCTGGAGCCATAAGTTATGGAACCTATTGGGATGATATTCCAGAAATGATTATCATCGGAATTCATCAAAACAAAGATGAAGAACGCTATGATGACACCACAATAGATCAAAATGAAGGTCTTCCTTTTGAAAAAGGAGCAAAGTTTTTCGAATTTATTGGAGCAGAATTAATTCCTTATATCGAAAAAAAATATCGCACCTCGCCTTTCAGACTTATTGCAGGTCATGATGTAACAGCAAGTTTTGCCAATTTTTATTTGTACAAAGAAATTCCGCTTTTTAATGCCTACATCTGTTTAAGCCCAGAGCTTGCCCCAAAAATGGAAGTGCGCATTGCGGAGAAGTTTGCCAAAATAAAAAGTCCAATTTTCTATTACCTTTCTGCAGGAGAAGGCGATATTAAGAAAATTAAAGAACCGATAGAAAAATTAAACAGTAATATTAAAATCGCTAATAATCCGTTAGTGAATTATAAATATGATGTATTTAAAGGTGCAACGCATTACACAGAAGTTTTGCATTCAATACCAAGTGCTTTGTACCAGATTTTTGAAATATACAGACCTATAAATTCTGCCGAATACAATGATAAAATTGCGGTTCTTCAAACAGGTTATGCGGAATATTTAGAAAAAAAATACACTGCTATGTCTGAAGTTTTAGGAGTTCAAATTCCTGTTCGAATGAGTGATTTTAAAGTAATGGAAAATCTTATTTTAAAAAGAAACGCTTACGACGAATTAGGTAAAATGGCTGAAATTGGAAATGTAAATTACCCAAAAGCTATGTTAGGCGAATATGAATTGGGTTTGATGTACGAAAAAATGGGTGATCCTAAACATGCTTCAAAAAAATACCAAAATGCTTCACAAATGGAGCCAATTGGTGATTTGAATAAAGACTTGATGTATGAGAAAATTGACGAAATGAATACACTTGCTAAAAAAAGTAAATAATGTCAAAAGTTAAAACTTCCTTTTTTTGCCAAAACTGCGGAACCCAATATGCCAAATGGCAAGGGCAATGCAATGCGTGCAAAGAATGGAATACGATTGCCGAAGAAATTATCCAAAAACAGGATAAAGTAGCTTGGAAAAGTGAACCTACTCCTACAAGCAAAGCGCCAAAGCCTTTAAAAATTAACGAAATTGATTCTACGCAGGAAGTTCGAATGGATACAACCGACGGCGAATTAAACCGTGTTTTGGGTGGCGGACTTGTTCCTGGATCTTTAACCCTTTTGGGCGGAGAACCCGGTATCGGAAAAAGTACACTTTTACTTCAAGTATCATTAAAGTTACCTTATAAAACATTGTATGTTTCTGGAGAAGAAAGTCAGAAACAGATAAAAATGCGTGCAGAAAGAATTACACCAAATAGTGATAACTGCTATATTCTAACTGAAACTAAAACGCAGAACATTTTCAAACAGATTGAAACCATTCAGCCTGAAGTTGTCATTATTGACTCCATTCAGACGTTGCATACTGATTACATCGAATCGACCGCAGGAAGTATTTCTCAAATCCGTGAGACTACAGCAGAACTGATCAAATTTGCCAAAGAAAGTAATATTCCAGTCATCTTAATTGGCCATATTACTAAGGATGGAAATATCGCAGGACCAAAAATTCTAGAACATATGGTTGACACCGTTCTTCAGTTTGAGGGCGACAGAAACCACATTTACCGAATTTTGCGTTCGCTTAAAAACCGTTTCGGTTCAACATCCGAACTTGGTATTTACGAGATGCTTGGAAGCGGTTTACGAGAAGTAAGCAATCCTTCTGAAATTTTGATTTCTCATAAAGACGAAGAATTATCTGGAACTGCAATTGCTACAACTTTAGAAGGCATGCGCCCACTTATGATTGAAATTCAATCTTTGGTCAGCACGGCAGTTTACGGAACTCCGCAACGAAGCACAACAGGTTATAATGCAAAACGACTAAACATGATTTTGGCTGTTTTAGAAAAAAGAGCTGGATTCCGTTTAGGCGCAAAAGACGTTTTCCTAAATGTTACTGGTGGAATTTCTGTTGATGATCCTGCCATTGACTTGGCCGTTGTTGCGGCAATTTTATCTTCTAATGAAGATATTCCGGTTGGAAAAGGTTTCTGTTTTGCTGGCGAAGTCGGACTTTCTGGCGAAATTCGTCCTGTTAATCGAGTGGATCAGCGTATTCAAGAAGCTGAAAAATTAGGTTTCGACACCATATTTGTTTCCAAATACAATAAAATTGCTTTAAAAAACACAGGAATTAAGATTGAGCTTGTTGCAAAAATTGAAGATGTTGCAAGCATCCTTTTTGGCTGATTTCAAATACCACTCCTTCTATGAATTTTCCAAAACAAAAAATATACAAGGCATTAAAAATACTAGGAATAGTAATTTTAGTGCTTTGCATCGGACTGTATTATTTTCGTAACTCACTTTTAAACCAAGCCATCGCAAAAGTTACCCATAAAATGGCTGTTCGGTATAACAGTAATTTTTCTGTAGAATCGGCTTCATTTGATGGTTTATCGACTATAAAATTGACAGATGTTGTTTTAGCTCCAATAAATGCTGACACGCTTGTTAAAATAAAGAATGTAGAAACTAGCATCAGTTTAAGCAATTTACTTATTGGAGATGTTCAGCTTGGAACTTTAAAAGTTGATAACGGTTACATTCAATTAGTCAAAAAAGGTAAAAAACGAAATTTTGATGCCTTTTTAAAAAGAGACAAAGAAGAAACAGAATCAAACGAAAAACGTAAATATGCTTCATTTGCTTACAGAATCATTTCTAAAGTATTGAATTTGGTTCCGACCGATATGGACTTGAAAAACTTCAAATTCAAAATCGACGATAACGGAAAACAAACCAATATCGCGGTAGATAAATTAGTTTTAAGCAACAAACAGCTCGAGACCAATCTTCATGTCCAAGCAAAAGATTTTGATCAACGCTGGAACATTAAAGGATTTGCGGATCCAAGAAATAAAAAAGCAGATATTCGTTTTTTCAATTTAGATACTGGCGCGATTCGCGTTCCGTATTTAGATGAGCGTTATAACTTAAAAGCAAGTTTTGATTCTATTCGATTGAATGTTCAAAACATTGATAAAAGCGGAAGCGAATTGCATATTGATGGTTATACTTCGATTACCAATCTTAAAATCAATCACCCAAAAATTGCCAGCAAAGATGTTGTAATAAAAAATGCTCGTTTTGATTACCGATTTTTATTAGGCGATAGTTTTATTTCTATCGACAGTTCTTCGACTATGCAGTTGAATAAAATCAAAGTTCGTCCTTACATTTCTTACGACACTGAAAAAGATACGGTTTATACTTTGAAAGTTGATATTCCGAAAATGAAAGCGCAGGATTTTATCGTTTCGCTTCCTGATGGTTTATTCACTCATTTTCAAGGAATGCAGGCAACCGGAAATTTTGATTACAAACTAGATTTCAAATTCAACAAAAATAAACCAAATACGCTTGTTTTTGATAGTAAACTTAACAAAGAAGATTTACGAATTACCAAATACGGAGAAGCCGATTTAAATAAATTAAACGGTGAATTTGTTTATCGTGCGATTATTCAGAATGTATTGCAAAGACCAGTTTTGGTTGGAAATGCAAATCCGAATTATACACCTTTGGACCAAATTTCGCCTTACTTGAGAAAATGTGTTTTAACAACCGAAGATCCTTCTTTCTTCTCGCATCGAGGATTTATAAACGAAGCGTTCAAACAATCGATTCTGAAAAACATTCGAACTAAAAAATTCTCTCGCGGTGCCAGCACAATTAGCATGCAGTTAATTAAAAATGTTTTTTTAACTCGTGAAAAAACGCTTTCGCGAAAGCTTGAAGAAATTCTACTAGTTTACATTTTAGAAAACAACCGAATTGTAAGCAAAGAAAGAATGCTTGAGGTGTATTTCAACATCATTGAATGGGGACCAAATGTTTACGGAATTGGTGAAGCGAGTCATTTCTATTTTCAAAAAAGTCCTTCAGCTTTAAATGTAGACGAATGTTTGTACTTGGCAACGATTATTCCGAAACCAAGAAAATTCATGTATCAGTTTAATGATGAAGGTAACTTGAAAGATTACGCTATTAAAAACCAAAAATTCTTGAAGAATTTGATGTTTAGAAGAGGACTTTTAGTTCCAGAAGACACGATCGGATTATTGCCGGTTTACATTTCTGGAAATGCGCGTTCTTTAATCAAAATTAAAGTTCCAGATTCGACTGCAGTCAAAACAGATTCTTTGGCTGTTGATGATGAATTTGATTTATAGTTGTTTTCTGCCACGAAGGCGCTAAGACACGAAGTTTTTTTCTTTTTAATCTCGCAAAGACACAGAGTCGCAAAGTTTAATCCATTAAATTCAATAGCGTCCAGCTTTAGGATGAAAATATAAATGCAAATCAAAGGGCTTTAGCCAAACTAGTAAAGTTTGGCTAAAGCCCTTTTTCTATTTCGATCATATTCCTATTCAAAAAACTTTGCGACTCTGCGTCTTTACGAGATTAAAAAAACTTCGTGTCTTAGCGCCTTCGTGGCAAAAAAACTTAAGGCGCAGGATCGGGAATTATAGCCTGAACCGCATCAATTTCAGCTAAGATTTGTTTAGAAAGCGTAATATCTATCGTGTCGATATTTTCTTTTAATTGCTCTAAAGTTGTTGCGCCAATAATCGCACTTGTCAAAAATGGCTGTTGCAATACAAATCCCATTGCCAATTGCGTTAACGTTAAACCATGTTTTTTAGAGATTTCCTGATACAACTTAGTCGCTTCGGTACATTGGTCGCTACTGTAACGTTTGTATTGCGGAAAAAGATTAATTCTCGCTTTCGGATGACTTTCTCCAGTTAAGAATTTTCCAGTCAAAACTCCGAAGGCTAAAGGAGAATATCCTAATAAACCAACATTTTCATATTTTGAAACTTCTGCAGAATTCACTTCAAATAAACGGTTCAATAAAGAATACGGATTTTGAACGGTTTTGATTCTTGGCAGATTGTTGTATTTGCTTTCTTCCAAAAGACGCATCATTCCCCAAGCGTTTTCATTAGAAACTCCGATGTGTTTGATTTTACCTTCTTTGATTAATCCGTCGAAAGTTTCTAAGATTTCTCTGAAATTATCTTCCCAAACATCATCATGTCCATGAAAAGCACGCTGACCAAAATTATTGGTTTTCCTTTCTGGCCAATGCATTTGATACAAATCGATATAATCAGTCTGAAGTCTTTTTAAACTGTTTTCAACCGCATATTTAATACTTGCTGGAGAAAAATCCAGCTTTTCACGCATGTATCCAAAATTCGGATTTGGCCCTGCAATTTTAGAAGCCAAAACCACTTTATCTCTATTTCCTGATTTCTTAAACCAAGTTCCAATAACTTTTTCAGTGCTTCCGTAAGTCGCTTCACTCGCCGGAACCGAATACATTTCGGCTGTGTCAAAAAAGTTTACTCCTCTTTCAAGAGCATAATCCATTTGTTCGTGTCCTTCTGCTTCTGTATTCTGCTGCCCGAAAGTCATCGTTCCAAGGCATATTTTACTAACTTTTATATCGGTGTTGGGTAATGTTGTGTATTTCATTCTTTTTAAGGTTCTGAGTGGCTAAGGTTCTAAGTTTACCTTCTTTGTTTTTTAAATTATTAATTGAAGAAACACAAATGTACGAATGGATTTTTCAAATCGGAATGCGTCAAAGGTTAAAAAAAGTACAAGATTTTTTTAAGCTGCTAAGGTTCTGAGAAACTAAGATTCTTAAGTTTTCTCAATGAAAAAAGGTTCAAAGTAAAACTTTGAACCTTTTTAAACCTTAGTGCCTTAGAACCTTAGCACCTTAATTTATACTATTAAGCATCTCCGCAATCTCGTCTAATCTAGGAGTCAAGATAATTTCGATTCTACGGTTTTTAGCTTTTCCTTCTGGAGTTGCGTTGCTTGCTAGCGGAGAAAACTCGCTTCTTCCAGCTGCTGTTAATTTTTGTTTATTGATTTTTGAGTTTTCGCTTAAAATCGCTACGATTGCTGTTGCTCTTTTAGTCGATAAATCCCAGTTGTTTGCAATTGGTCCAGAACCAGCATACGGATCGTCGTCTGTATGTCCTTCGATTAAAACAGAAAGATCAGGATTATCACCTAAAACTTTTCCAAGTTCTACAACCGCTTTTCTACCTTCAACACCAACTGCCCAGCTTCCTGAATTAAAAAGCAATTTGTTTTCCATAGAAACATATACTTTTCCGTTTTTCTGTTCAACAGTTAAGCCTTTACCTTCAAATCCGTTTAAAGCTTTAGATAAAGTTTCTTTCAGCTTACGCATTGATTCTTCTTTAGCCGCAATCATATCTTCCAATTCTTTCAAACGATTAGCCGTTTTATCCAAACGAGCTTGTTCATCTGCAAGAGCTTTTCCTTTTGCTTCCAATTGCGCTAATAATTCACGGTTTTTAGCCATGTTTTTCTCTAATGCATCATTGCTGTTTTTCTCTAACGCATTATACGAATCTTGTAAAACTTTATATTTATTTTGAGCCGCCGCTAAATCTGCTTTTTGTTTTGCCAAATCATCATTAGCAGTTGCTAAATCTTTAATCAGCTTATCACGATCCGTTTCTAATTGATTCTTTGCTTTCTTTAAACTTTCGTTTTCATCAGCAATAGAGCGATTCTCTTTCTTCAAATCTGAATACTTTGTTTCCAAATCATTATAAATTTTCTTAGAAACACATGATGTTGTGGACAAGGCTAATGCCAGCAATCCGATGGAGGCTTTTTTAATCATCTTACTTTAATTGTTTTTTATTTTAGGCGTTTAAAATCTCACAATTTCAAAATTCAAAATTAATTCTTGAATTTAAACCACCTTTCTCTCAACAAGAACAATACCAAAAATTAGTCAATTTCGACCAAAATAGGACAATGATCTGAATGCATAGCATCAGGTAGTATAACAGCTCTTTTTAATCTGTCTTCTAACACATTACTAACTAAATTATAATCGATACGCCAACCTTTGTTATTTCCTCTTGCTCCCGCACGGTAACTCCACCAAGAATAATGATGCGGTTCTTTGTTGAAATGGCGGAAACTGTCAATAAAACCAGATTTCATAAACGCATCCAGCCAAGCACGTTCTGCAGGAAGAAATCCTGAAACGGTTTTATTACGAACAGGATCATGAATATCTATCGCTTCGTGACAAATATTATAATCTCCACATATAATCAGATTTGGAACTGTAAGTTTCAATTCATTAATATAATTCTGGAAATCATCCATGAACATAAATTTATGATCCAGTCTTTCAATATTTGTTCCAGATGGAAGATATAAACTCATTACCGAAACATCGTCAAAGTCTGCACGAAGATTTCTTCCTTCAAAATCCATGTGATGAATTCCTGTTCCGTAAACAATATTATTCGGTTTTGTTTTAGAAAGAATCGCTACTCCGCTGTATCCTTTTTTGGTTGCAGGATAGTAATATTGAAACGGATAACCTGCTGCTGTAATATCATCAACCGGAATTTGATCCTGTGTAGCTTTTATTTCCTGAAGGCATATTACGTCAGGATTTGCTTGTTGTAGCCACTCGATAAACCCTTTGTTTATTGCCGCTCTAATTCCGTTTACATTATAAGAAATAATTTTCATCAGTGATTTTTTTAGGATTTCAAATGTAATAAAAAAGTGCAAAGTTTGTCTTGGAAACAATGAAAAGTAGACTTTTTTGTTATCTTTGTTCGCTGTTCTAATAATTTAAAAGTAGTACATGGGTTTAGTTACCGCGAAAGAAGTTGCAAAAGCAATAAATGTTGAAAAGTACGGAGTTCTCGGTACCTTTTCTGGCTGGATTCTTATGAAGGTTCTTAAGATCTCGACCCTTAATAAAATTTACGATCGTAATAAACATTTGGAAGACCTTGACTTTTTGAATGGAATTTTGGATGAAATGGAAATTAAGTTCGAAATCCCTGAAGAAGATTTAAAACGTCTGCCAAAAGATGGTGCATATATAACCATTTCTAATCATCCGCTTGGTGGAATTGATGGAATTTTGCTTTTGAAATTGATGCTTGAAAGAGAGCCAAATTTCAAAATCATTGCCAATTTCTTATTACATAGAATTGTTCCGATGAAAAAATACATTATGCCGGTTAATCCTTTTGAGAATCATAAGGATGCAAAATCGAGCGTAATTGGTATTAAAGAAACATTGCGTCATTTGAGCGATGGAAAACCTTTGGGTATTTTCCCCGCAGGTGAAGTTTCGACTTATAAAGATGGTAAATTAGTAGTTGATAAACCTTGGGAAGAAGGCGCTCTGAAACTAATCAGAAAAGCTAAAGTTCCTGTAGTTCCAATTTATTTTCATGCCAAAAACAGTAAATTATTCTACTGGCTTTCTAAAATTGACGATACTTTACGTACTGCAAAATTACCTTCTGAATTGCTTACACAAAAAGACCGTGTGATTAAAGTGCGTATTGGAAAACCGATTTCTGTAAGTGAGCAAAACGAAATAGAATCTTTTGAAGAATATTCAGAATTCTTGAGAAAGAAAACTTATATGTTGGCTAATCCGTTTGAGAAAGACACCAAACTTATTGATACAGCAAGCTTAAAAATTCCGAAAGCGCCCAAAAAAATTGTAACACCTGCAAGCGAGTCAAAATTGATTGATGAAGTTCAGGCTTTACGCGATAGCGACAGCAGATTTTTACAAAGCAAAAACTATGAGGTTTTCTTTGCAAGCGCAAAAGAAATTCCGAACATTTTGCACGAAATTGGACGTTTACGCGAAATCACTTTCCGTGAAGTTGGTGAAGGAACAAACGAATCTATCGATATTGACGAATACGACCAATATTATCACCATATGTTTTTATGGGATGATGAAACCAACAAAATCGCCGGCGCGTATCGTATGGGATTAGGTTCTGAAATCTATCCAAAATACGGAATCGAAGGTTTTTATCTGACTGATCTTTTCAGATTCGAGCCAGAATTGCACGATATGATGCACAAATCGATCGAAATGGGTCGTGCTTTTATCGTAAAAGAGTATCAGCAAAAACCAATGCCTTTGTTCTTATTGTGGAAAGGTATTATTCACACCACTTTACGTCATCCTGAGCATAAATATTTGGTTGGAGGTGTAAGCATCAGTAATCAGTTTTCAGACTTCTCTAAATCGTTGATGATTGAGTTTATGAAATCAAACTACTACGATCCGTATATTGCGCAATACATACATCCGAAAAAAGCGTACAAAGTAAAACTGAAAGACGCAGACAAAGATTTCATTTTCGACGAAGCAGAATCTGATTTGAATAAGTTTGATAAAATCATTGACGAATTAGAGCCAGGAAACTTACGTTTGCCAGTTTTAATTAAAAAATACATCAAACAAAACGCAAGAGTTGTAGCTTTCAACGTTGATCCATTATTCAACAATGCGATTGATGGTTTAATGTACATTAGAATTGCAGATATTCCAGAAAGCACTATGAAACCTGTTATCGAAGAGTTTCAGATTGAATTGGAAAAGAAATTATCTGAGAAGGAAGATTAAGTTTTCTTTTGATATATAATAAATTAGAAAATCCCATTTGCTTAAATAGTAAATGGGATTTTTTATTTTGTTTCTTAATTAGAACGGGCACGGATTGCAAATCCGCGCTGTCGGCTATTTCAATCTAGCCACCATTGATTTTCTTCAACAACATTTCTTTCTTTCTTAAAGATGTTTTCAATTTTAGATTTAGAATAATTCAATAAATTTTTTGGAACAATTATTTGCAACATTCCTCCTCCTGCATCAATCAATTCTCCATTATTTCCCTTTTTAACTTCATCGTCCACCATTATTTTTATTTGTTCAGAACTGCATTTACTTAAAATATCTTCGCATATGTTCTTAAAAACGTCAATAATTTTATCCGTAAATTTAAATTGAGCATTATTCGATAATGAAATTACAAAACATTCCATATTTTCAGAAGCTGGAGTTATTAAAGACATCCACTCATTACCACCTACATTGTCATTTTCTAAGCTAGTACAAGCCATCAACTGTTCCATTGGATTTAGTTTTATGATAGATGCATCTAACTCAATCCAATTAATTTCTCTACTCATTCCCTATTAAAATTAATCTCTTTCTTTTTATACGGATAACCGTTTTATTCTGTTTTTATATCTATATTCTTTAAACAACTTCTTTTCGATTTAAATTGAAAATTTCCTCTCCTATGCCATCAAGTTTGCTTAATACTGCTTGTGAGCCAGATTCTTTCATTACCTCTAATTCTCTTTCCGAAACTGGCACAATCCATAAAAAAGAGATATTTGATTTGGCATAACTAGTTTAAGTTAATTTGAGGCAAAACTTTTAATTTATTAGTAAGTACCGCATACTTAAATTTTTGACTAATACTAGTTTGAAATTCGACAGTATGCCCTTCTCTAAAAATGCAATATAGCCCCATGGTATCATTGTAATACCCGATAGCGCGGATTTGCAATCCGTGCCCTCAAAGAGTATCACAATAAATTGGAATGGGCACGGATTGCAAATCCGCGCTATCGGGTTTTTTACTATCTGGGGAAATCAAGAATTTGTTTTTTTAACACTTCAGTATCTGAGGTTTGCCAATTCTGATTTGATATTTCTCCAAGTGTCTTTCTAGCAGCTTTTAAAAGTTCCTTCTTTAGATTTGATTCAGAACATTTTATTGTGTAAATACAATCTTCAAAATCAATATATGATCTAATAAACACCATCTCTAATTCATTGCTTTCATTTTTTTTAGCCTTTACTTTCAATGGCCCATCCATAAATAACATTTCAAAACTATCGTCATTCAATGCATGGAAATTTTTAAAAGCACATAACCACCAATTTAAAATTACAATTACAAAATCATTCCATCCTTCTTCTGGAAAAGAAAAATCATTTATTTTAAAATAAATTTCACCTGTAATTGAGTCTAATCTATTCTTATTAAAACTTTCTGGATTTACAATTATTTCTATTAATTCCAACATTTAACTTATTTTTCTCTTATATATTTAATAGTGCTGATTTGCAAATCTGCGCTATTGTGTTTATCGAAATTTTCCATCGTTCCGAAGCTTCTTTATCTTTTCTTCATCAGTAAGTTCAAATAAACTTTTGTCTTTATTTTTTTGTGCGCAGAATATCTTTGAATAATTATAAGTTTTTTTGAAGTTTAATTTTAAAAAATTGTAATAATATTCATCAAGATAAAGATTGAATTCTCCTTTAAAACTATCATCATCGAAATCGTCAGACCACTGAAGTCTACTACAAATAATTTCCGAAAGCTCTTCTTTAGTAATATTTTCTACTATTAAAGGATCAGGTAAAGCAATTCTAAACGCAAGAACTTCGACACCTTCTTCTTCCCACCATTCCAAAAGATTAAATTGAGTCATATCTTTTCTTGTTAGTATATGAAGTTTTTCTTCTAACTTTTGATACGCAATATTTTCTTCATCTCCATTTTCATCACAAAAATCTGCATATTCCATAACAGACTTTAATATTTCTGAGTATAATTTTTCAGCAATTTCTAATTGTGGCTCTATTTCCTTTCTCAGTTTCATATATTTTCAAAATATTTCGATATCGCGGATTTACAATCCGTGCCCGCAAAGAGTATCACATTAAATGGAAACGGGCATGGACTGTAAATTTGGGCTGTCGCTGTTTTTATATAAAAAATCCCATTTTCATTCAATACATGAAATGGGATTTATTTTTAATTACAATTTTTTATAAACTAGAACAAAGTTATTCTTTTCCAATTTCTTCTAATTCTTCTGTCGGATTTTTAGGATCTCCACCATATTGATTTGGTCCTTTTTCACCTTCAGTACAAGCTAAAATTAAGCTGTAAAGAGGAATAAACATATACCAACCGCTTTTTCCAACATCGTGCATTCTTCTAACTGCTACAGCAAATAATGGCACCATAATACCTAAAATAAATATTCCAGCTAAAATTAAAAACACTGTTCCTATTATAGGAATAAAGCCTAAAACAATAAGTCCAAAATAAATCAAGATACTTAAAGGACCAAACATCCAATATTCTTTTCTTCTAGCTCTACCTTTAAAATTTGCATAGTTATTTAAAAGTGTGTTTTTGTACATTTCTAACATAATAAAATCTTTTTACCCCCTACTCTTAAGGCTTTTCAGTTACTCCATTAATACTTTTTAACAGAGCGCAAAATTATTTGCTTTGAAAATCACCAATAGACTCTAAAAGTTTTTCTTGTATCAGAAAAAGACATTTTTAAGCATAAAAAAATCCCATTCATTTCTGAATGGGATTTTTAAATATGATTTATTGTTATTTAAAACCAGCCTTTGTAACCAATCTGATACGTTTGATAAAACTCCTCATCGTCTCTGGTTAGATATATTATACCTTCAATAAGTCCAATTATACCGCCAATTCCAAATGCTAAACCTAGAAGAAGCTGAATTATCCCTTCTTTGGTGTAACCTAAATAAAACTTATGAATTCCTAGATATCCTAATAAAATGGCTAGAATTCCTGCTAACACTCTTTTATTTTCCTGCCCATAACGTGGATTATTCCAATCTTCTCTCTTTGTATTTTCCATGATCTTAATTTTTATTATTCTTAAAACAGTACTTAAACAAAAAACCTGATTGTTCCGAAATCAGATTGTTAGATTTATTAAAACCAGATTGATTGATGCAAGATATCGTCAAAAGAGTTGTTTCTCACAAATAAAACCAGTCTTATAAAATGATAGACACCCAAAAAAACAGCTAATATGTAAGCCAACTTTCTGTTGTATAAAAGTGCGGTAAAATATTCTTTCTTGGTAATTAATTCTGTAACCAAAACAACAATCGTTACGGCACAAAAAGCAATAACAAAAGGACCTAAAATGTGATAAGAAATTGATTTGTATAGATCTCCCTGATAAAAATAAACTAGAGACTTTGTAATTCCGCATCCTGGACACGGAAAACCTGTCAGCATCTTAAAAGGGCATAATGATTGATCTGTTTCCAGATGATCATTATGATTATGAAGCATTAAAAAAAACGGAACTATCAGTGTAATTGCTGCACCGATAATTCCGTAAATTTTACGTCTTGATTGCGTATTATTTATATAATCTGTTGATATCACCTTGTACAATCATTGCCGCAGCAATAGGAAAAAAGAATCCTAAAACAATTAATAAAGTAGATTGGTCTTTTTGAAGCTCACCAGTTTTCTCATACACTTTTGGCAATGCATCTTTACCTGCCAAGTAGTAGAAGTAAATATTAACTGGCATACAACAACCTGCAAAAATTGCAACTGGCTGTGAAATAACTTCTCTTTTCGCTACAGCATTAAAAACCTCAGCTACTTTAATGTTCCAATAAATTAAATACAATCCGCAAGTTAAAAATCCAAATAGCAAAACCATAATAGGATCTACTTTAAATACTGGGATTTGTTCTTCAAAATTATTCGATGTTTCTTGTAATTCCATCTTTGTTTAAAAAATTTATTAATTCCTACTCTTCGGATTTTCGGCTTTCTCCAAACTTCAAAAACAAACCTATTTAGACTCATTCTTTTAAAATTCGGAAACAATATTATTAAAAATTAACAAATAAAACTAATCTCACTAAATAAAATTTACAAGAAAAAACTCGTTATTAATCTCTAAAGGCTGTAGGCTAGTTTTTGCCGTACACTGCTTTAATTTTGTCAACAATTACTTGCGCCAGACGCTCATGACTTTCAAAAGTCCAACCCGCAATATGAGGCGTCAGCAAAACATTTTTAGCTTCCATAAGATACTGAAGCGCCGCTGGTGTATTGTTTTCTTGAAATAAGGTTTCAAAAGAAAGTTTTTCATATTCCAAAACATCCAAACCTGCTCCTAGAACTTTTTTCTCTTTCATAGCTTCAACCAAATCGGCTGTAACGATGTTTTTACCACGCGATGTATTAATAATCCAAAACGGCTTTTTAAACGCATTTATAAAGGCACTGTTGACCATTTTATCAGTTTCTGGTGTCCAAGGAAGGTGAAGGCTTAAAACATCTGCTTTTTCGCGTAATTCTTCCAAGGAAACTTGTTTAGCATTTTCGTCGCCAACATTATCCAAAATATCATAACATAAGACCTCCGAATCAAAACCTTTCAATTTTTTAGCAAAAGCTTTCCCCATATTCCCGTAACCAATAATTCCTACTGTTTTTAAATCCAGTTCATGGCCTCGATTGCTTTCACGATTCCAGTGCCCCGCTTTTACTTCTGCATCGGCTTGATTTAAATTATTAAACAATGACAAAATCATGCCTAACGAATGTTCTGCAACAGCATTGCGATTTCCTTCTGGCGCAGCAATAAGATGAATTCCTTTTGAAGAAGCATACTCACAATCAATACTTTCCAGACCCGCACCAACTCTTGCAATAAATTGCAACTTAGTTGCTTTATCTAAAAATGCCTTATCAATCTTGAATCGGCTTCTAATTACGATTCCGTTATAGTCTTGTATTTTTGCTTCTATTTCTTCTTTTGAAGATTTGAAATCGGCATGATTTTCGAAACCAGCTTCTTCCAATTGATTCCATAAAATTGGATTATTGCTGTCGATATGAAGAATTTTTATGCTCATTTTGAGTTGAATTTTATAACTACAAAAATACGGTTAATTTAATCTAATGGATAACATTCTGAATAAAAAGCATAATGTTCTTGCCATTGCTTATTAATAAAAAAGCCATCATCATGAATATAATTAACAATTAATTTTCCGTTTGATTCCTTTATTCTCGAAAGATCTGATGCTCCCGAAATTTCAAATTGACGTATAATTTTTCCTTTTTTATCTAATACAAATATTACTGTAGAAAAAAGATGTTTTGAGGAGAGATTTTCGAGAATTATTGAAAGTATAAACTCTCCATTTGCACGTTTCAATCCAACTGCGTTTTCAAAAGTCCAAGCAATTTTACAATTCTTAGGAAACTTAATTTTAAGTTGCCATAAATCTATTTCATTGACATTTTTTGTAAATATTAGTTCATTTCGTTTAGAATTTATAGTCTTTACACTGAAATAGCAGTTTTCATCTGTGTCCCAGTAAAAAATATTAGAATCTAATACAGTACTACTATCTCCTCTAGTATTATAAGTTGTGTTGTGCTTGTTTTCAATTTCATTATTATCGACTGCTAATTCTTTCTCTAACATTTTCTCTTCCAATGGTGTTGGTTCTCGATGAACCCTATCGTAATACGGAGTTCTCTTGTCAGAATGATCTTCAATGACTTGCAAATCCTCATTAACAATAAATCTTTGCAGGGACCTTGTTGTAAATAAATCTGTTTCTTTAATTTTTAGACCATTTATATAATATGAATTATACTTGTACAAAGTGATATCGTCTATAAAAGTATTTTCATAATCCTTAAAAACATTCAAATTCAATAATTTGAAGTTTTTATCAAGTATTGCTATAAAAGGAAATTCTTTCTGATTATTTCTTTTTACGGTACCACTTACAAAAATTTTATTTCTTAAATAATCGATTGAAAATAAATTAGCTTCTAAAGTAAAACCTTTATCTATTATAGGTTTAAGTAAAACATCTCTAATTGATATACTTTCAGAGACATAACCAGAGCTTCTCTTTTTAAATGTCATTTTTTCAATCTCATATCTTATGTTTTGTAACTCATCATCAGTACCTATTAATTCTCTATTGGTTAGATTTAAACCTTTTCTAACATAAATAGTAAACCCTCCATCATAATTATCAGCAATCCAGGACTCACGAAAATTATACTTTGAAACTCCATCTCCAATATTATGTTTGTATAATTTATTCCCCTTTTTGTCAAGCACTAACACAAACGGAATGCTCTTTTCGCTTTTTACAATACTAATTATATTTCCATTGGTTAAGACATTGAAAGCTACTAGATCTGATTTTTCTAATTCAGTTTTATATCTCCATAAATTTGAAGTATTGTAATTGCTAGAATAATGAATAATCGATTTCACTTCCAATTTCTCATTACTATCTATAATATCATCCTTTTGATAAGTCTGGTCTATTTTTACAGGTTTTTGAGAATATGTGATCGTTTTGCCCAAAGATTTTTTTTCACAAGAAATCTGCGAGAAAACAAAAAACATAATTATAACTGCAAATAAAAGTCTGACAGAATTCATATCTAATCATTAACAAATTACGTGCAAAATTAAAGAATATTCCTATAATTAAAAATACTGAAATTTAATTCTAAATTATTCAAACTCCCCCTGCACAAAATTCAAACTTTTTATTGCTCAGATTTTTTTTTAACTTTGAAAGAATAAGGATTCTACAATCCATCATATAAATCTTCAGAAAATCTTCCCTAATGAAACTTACCAAGACTTTTAAAGCCTTTTTTGAAAACGAAAAATCGGGAGGAATTATCCTGCTCTTTGTCACGATTTTATCTCTTTATCTTGCGAACTCTTCCATTCAAGTTCCATACGTTGCTTTTTGGGAAAAAGAGGTTGCGGGTCATTCTATAACCCATTGGATCAATGACGGACTGATGACTATTTTCTTCCTTTTGATCGGATTGGAGTTGGAACGCGAGATTTATCATGGTGAATTATCCAATATTAAAAATGCTTCTCTGCCAATTATGGCCGCTTTTGGCGGAATGCTGGTTCCTGCCGCAATCTTTCTGGCTTTAAATTATGGAACGACCACACAGAACGGAGCCGGAATTCCAATGGCTACCGATATTGCTTTCGCAATCGGAATTTTATCCCTTTTAGGAAATAGAGTTCCAACTTCGCTAAAAGTCTTTTTAACTGCTTTGGCGGTTATCGACGATTTGGGAGCCATAATTGTTATTGCCGTTTTCTACACTACATCAATTTCGTTTTTGAATCTAGGAATCGCACTTGGAATTTGGGGCTTATTATTTATCTTAAATAGAATGAAGATTCATAATCTGATTCCATACTTAATTGGCGGAGCAATAATGTGGTATTTTATGCTTAATTCAGGAGTTCATGCAACCATTACGGGAGTTATTCTAGCATTTGTAATTCCGTTTGGAGATGGCGGAGAAAAAACCTCATCGTATAGATTACAGCATTTTTTACATCAGCCAGTTGCTTTTTTTATTCTGCCGCTGTTTGCAATTGCAAATACCGCTATAACTATCACAGAAAACTGGCATGAAGGTCTTAATCATGTTAACACATACGGAATCATTCTTGGCCTCGTGGTTGGTAAACCGCTCGGAATTTTACTTTTCTCTTCTGTTGGTGTAACTGCAGGTTTATGCACTTTGCCGAAAAACTTAAAATGGGCACATATTTTAGGTGCAGGAATGCTCGGCGGAATTGGGTTTACTATGTCAATATTCATTACGGTTCTTGCCTTCAAAAATCCTGAAGTTATAGTTTTTTCTAAAATAGCCATTCTTATTGCTTCTTTAGTAGCAGGTTTAGCAGGTTTCTTGTACTTGAAATATATCCTCAATAAAAAACCAAAATGAATATGACAATTTGTAACAAATTGAGCTATTTTTTCTATTTATCTTTTCTGGGTTTGATCGTTATATCCTGCAATAAGAAAACCGAAACAACAGCAGAACAAAAGCCAGAAAATGCAATTTCTGTGACTAACGCTAAAAATCTTGTTTCTGTTAAAGATTCTATTTCGGGAACTTATAATTCTAAAACCGAAGACTGTAATATCTCGTTGATTATTTCTAAAAATCAAAAAGATTACCATTACATCTTTACAACTAAAAATAGAACATTAAAAGGAAAAGCTATTTTCTCTCAAAATAGTTCTGGCGAAAAATTTATTTCCTTAGAAGGAATTAAATGGGATGAATACGAAGGTGATATCAGCAATGAAGAAAACGATTCGATTCCTGCAAAAGAGTTAAAAATACCTGTTGGAATCGATGCTTTGTATGTAAAAGATACTCTTACAATTCAGAATTATGGCAATGCGATGAATTCGTATACTAAGATTTCTGAATGTGGGTTGAAGTATATTCAACTAATAAAGAAATAAATTCCAAAATATTTTAAATTCCAAATTCCAAGCTATTCGATAATATCTGTCATTCTGAGGAACGAAGAATCACACAAGTAAGTTGATAACGATTGACGATTTTGAATGTGGAGTTTCTAGTGTGATTCTTCGTTCCTCAGAATGACAAAACTAGCATTAACTTTATAAAACAAAAAATTCCAAACTCCATTTTAAAATTGGAATTTGGAATTTTTAATATTAGAATTTCTTTAAAAACCTAACCTTTAATTTGTTTCAAAGAAGTCTTAATTCCTTTAATTAATGACGAACTGAAACCATTGTGTTCCATTTCATTTAAACCGACAATCGTACAGCCTTGAGGTGTCGTTACACGGTCGATTAATTGTTCTGGGTGCACTCGTTCTTCAAGAAGCATTTTTGCTGCTCCTTTTACCGTTTGAGCGGCAATTGCAAGAGCAGTGTTAGAATCAAATCCAATTTCGATTCCTGCTTGCATAGAAGCGCGAATATAACGCAATGCATACGCAGTTCCGCACGCGCCTAAAACAGTCGCTGCATCCATTAATTTTTCATCGATTACAGGAGCAGTTCCTAAATCTTGAAATAAGTCGACAACTGGTGAAGCATTTGCTGCATATTTTTCAGGGAAAGAAATACAAGTTGCCGATTCTCCAAACTGTGCCGCAATATTTGGCATAATGCGAACAACTGGATATTCAAAATTTGTTTTGGTTTGAAGCATATCCAAAGACAATCCGCTTACAGCAGAAGCAATTGTTTTATTCTGGATAACTGGCAGAATTTCGGCCAAAACAGTATCTACTTGATAGGGTTTTATAGTTAAAATTACAACATCAGCTTCCTCGATGTTGTGTTTATTATCGTTAGAAACAGTAATTCCGTACTCAGATAAATATTGAATACTTGCAGTGTTTCTTCTTGTGACAGTAACTTGGTTGTTTTTCGAGAATTTAGCAATTCCTAAGGCAATAGAAACCCCAAGGTTTCCTCCTCCAATAATGTGTACTTTCATTTTGGTTTGGCTTTAATTTATTTCTGATTGGTAAACAGCATTTTGCGCTTGCAAATTACGCAGATTTTAGAGATTTTAAATCACTGCAAAAAGCTAATTTGTGGCAAAAATTTAGAATCCGAGAATCAGATTTGCTACTCCAAAGTATAACATGATTCCGAATACGTCGTTGGTCGTTGTAATAAACGGACCTGTAGCAATTGCGGGATCAATTTTGTTTTTGTTCAAGAAAAGCGGCACTAAAGTCCCCAAAGTGGCAGCAAACAAAATCACGACAATCATCGAAATTGAAATGGCAAACCCAACTAAATATTGCTGATACATGATAGAATGATAACACAATAAAAGAAATGAAATGATACTTCCAGAAATCATCGAAACGGTAATTTCTTTGGTAAAATAACCACGGCTAAAATCTTTCAGCGTTCCATTTGCCAAACCTTGTACAACGATTGCCGAAGCCTGAACGCCAATATTTCCTGCAGTTGCAGAAAGTAACGGCACAAATATGATTAATGTAGAATATTTTTGGAATGTTGCTTCGTTGCCTTTCAAAACAAAAGACGCAACAATTTCGATCACCATTCCGATCAAAAGCCAAGGCAGACGCGCTTTTGTCAATTCATAAACGCTGTCATTCGACTCAACATCTTGCGTAATACCGGCAGCTAACTGGTAATCTTTGTCGGCTTCTTCCTTGATTACGTCTACAATGTCGTCAATAGTAATTCTCCCAACTAATCGCCCTAACTCATCAACAACAGGAATTGCCTCTAAGTCGTATTTCTGCATGATACGAGCGACTTCAACATCTTCCGTATCAACATTTACAAAATTTAATTTTCGGATATAGACTTCGCCAATCTGAGTTTTAGTTGAAGAAGTTAGTAAATCTTTAAGTGAAAGTCTTCCTTTAAGTCTATTTTCATCATCCACTACATAAATAGAATGTACTCTAGATACATTTTCTGCCTGAATTCTCATTTCTTTAACGCAGGTCAAAACGTTCCAGTTTTCATTCACTTTTACAAGCTCTTTCCCCATTAGACCACCAGCCGTGTTTTCGTCGTAACGCAAAAGATCAACAATGTCTTTGGCGTGTTCAACGTCTAATATTTCAGAGATTACTTCCGCTTTGATTTCCTGCGAAAGTTCTGCGATAATATCGGCAGCGTCATTGGTTTCTAGCTCGTCAAGCTCTTCTGCGATTTCCTTTGGTGAAAGTCGGCTTAAGATATTTTCACGCAGATCTTCTTCCAATTCAAGAAGAATTTCAGCTGTTTTATCACTATCTAAAACCTTAAAGATATAGGTTGCCTCGTCGAAATCTAATTCGTCTAAAATTTCGGCAATATCAGCATGGTGCAGATCATTAAGTAAAACTTCTAATTCGCTGTCGTTTTTCTTGTTGATCAGCTCCTCTAGCTGCTGTATAAATTCTTTACTAACTTTGAACTCCATCGGTTTCTATTTTTAGAGTTAGTTCAATAAATTCATCGACGCTAAGCTGCTCTGGACGTTTATCAAAGATAGTGTCTTCTCGCAAATTGTCTGATAAATTTAATGTTTTCAAACTGTTACGTAATGTTTTTCGTCTCTGCTGAAAAGCGGTTTTTACAACTGTAAAAAATAACTTTTCGCTGCAAGGAAGACTGTAATCTTCCTTTCGGGTCATTCTCATCACACCCGATTTAACCTTGGGCGGAGGAATAAAAACGTTTTCATTAACCGTAAACAGGTACTCTGTATCATAGAAAGCCTGGGCTAAAACTGATAGTATTCCGTATGTTTTTGAGCCTTTCTTTTCGCAGATGCGTTCGGCTACTTCTTTCTGGAACATTCCCGAAAATTCAGGAATCTGATGTTTAAGATCTAATGTCCTAAAAACAATCTGAGAAGAAATATTGTACGGAAAGTTTCCAATTATGGCAAACTGTTTGTCTTGGTAAACTTCATTTATATTATACTTCAGGAAATCCTGAGAAATAATCTTGTCTTTTAATTTTGGATAATGTGCATCCAAATACGCTACTGATTCGGTATCGATCTCAATAACGTGTGTGGTAATTGGCTTTTCAAGTAAATATTTAGTAAGCACACCCATTCCTGGTCCTATTTCTAAAACCTCATCATATCCTTTAAGAGTCAAAGTATCCGCAATAGCTTTTGCGACGCTTTCGTCTTTAAGAAAGTGCTGTCCTAAATGTTTTTTTGCTTTTACTTTTTCCATTTCATTTCTTGTTTGCCACCAGGCTGCAAAAGTATTCTTTTTTTGCCACAATCCCGATAACTATCGGGACAAAGACACAAAGATTTAATTTCTTTTGACTGAATACTAATTACTGAAAACTGGACACTAAATATTAATGCTCCGAAATAACTTCCAATTCTGTTCTAAAAGAAAGCATTTTATCAGCAAATAAGCCTAATGCTTCTCTATGAAATTCTGGTTCATCTTCGATATAAAACTTCTCCAGAGTTTCTTTGCTGTCTGTTATATACTGTACAGAATAAGTAATACCGCCCATTTCTTCTTCTACGAGAACTTTTACAATTCGTGCTGAAGAAAATTTATTAGTAGCCAGAATTTCTGGTATGTGCTTTTCCTGCATCCATTTTAACCATTGGTCATGAACGCTTTCATGTATGTTTGTGGTAACGTTGTAAATAATCATTTTTTCTAAGGTTCTGAGATGCTATCCCGATAGCTATCGGGACTAAGGTTCTGAGGTTTCTCTCGAAACTCAAAACAATCTCATTATTAATTCTTTTCTCTTTGGAATTTGGAATTTAAAAATTGGAATTTTATAAATTCTTATCCCCTCTTAACTCTCGGTATTTTTTTCTGGCATCAACAAAGTAAATACTGTCTTGATGATTAAAAATTACCTTTTCATATAAAGGCTTCGCCTTTTCTATATCTTTTAACTCGTCGTTGTAGATTTCTGCTGAGAAAAACAATGCTTCATCAACATAAATTCCGACACTGTGATTGTCAATGATTTGCTGATATTGGCTTAAAGCCGAAGCAAAATCTTTCTGACTTTCGTACACTTTTCCTAAACGAAGCAAAGTTACGGCTTCTATTTCCTGACCTTTATAAGTCTTTAAAATATTCTGAAACTGTGTAATCGCTTCTTGTTTTTTATTCTGATAGATTAAAAAATCTCCCTTTGCAAATGCTTTTAAAGCAACTTGAGTCGAATCTGCAGCGGTATTATCATTAATTAAAAGAAAATATTCTAAAGCATCATTGGCGATTAACTGCGTATTGGCCGCTTTTAATTCTTTAAATTGTTTATTTGCCCATTCAAAATCACCTTTATAATAACTTGTTTTTGCTGCTTTCAAACTGGCTTCGTGTGCCATTACATCATTTTTCAAGTCCAATTGAATTTGCGAATAATAAATCAGCGCCTGATTGTACTTTTCTTCTAAAAGCAAAATATCGGCCAACTCCATTTTAGCGTCAGCTTTTTGATATTCGTTTAGATTTAATTCTAAAGCCTTTTTGATTACTGCCTTTCCTTCTTCTGTCTTTTTCAAATTAAAAGCCAGAAAATGCGCTTGAATGATTTGCAAAGATAAGGTAAAAGGACTGATTTCGTAAGTAGCCAGCAATTGCTTCAATTCCTGATCGATTAACGGATAGTCTTTTTCCTGTGCATTATCAATCTTTATTTGCATTAAATAAGCATTCGACTGAATCAGCAAACCTAAATCTTTGGTGTTTTGAAGAATGAAATTCAGGATTTCAACAGCTGTTTCGTCATCGTTTTCATTCATCGCAAACTGACTCAAATTGACAATGCTCATCAACGATTCTGGCTCGCGTTTGTAAATGGCTTTTTCCTGAATAAAGGCTTTTCCGAATTCTTTCTGCTGTACATAGAACCAGCTTAAATAATGATTCCAGAAAACGTCTTGATCTTTTTGGGTTCTTAAGATTAATGCTTTTCGCATTGCATCTTTAAAAGCCGTATTATCGGTTTCGCCATTCATGAATCTTGACAATTGCGTCTGAATCAAATTGGTGTTCTGCGGATTTGTAAAAGATTCTGTCAATAACAAATCAATCATTAAATCGGTTTTACCCAACTGTCCGTACAGCATTCCGATTTGAAAATTAAAATTGAAATTGGGTTGAATCTGCATTGCAGTCTGATACGCTTTTAAAGCATATTCTAGCAATACTTTTTTCTCAAAAGAACTTGCAACTCCGTAAACATCATTCGGATTGACCTTTATTTTCTCGATTGCCTGTTCGTAATAATTTTTGGCTTTTGCGTCGTTTTTCTGTAATTGAAAATTATACCCTAATTCAACCAAGAAAACACCTTGTTTGTAGCGGTTGTAACGATCTTGAATTGCTTTTTCAGCATTGGCAAACTGCTGTAACTGCTGATAACAATCAATCGTTCTTAAAAAATACTGCGTGTTAGAGGGCGCATTTTTCAAAAGCTCTTCATAACTGATTTTAGCTTTATCAAAATCACCTTTATCGTAATAATATTGTGCCAGCTGCTCGTTTTGTCCAAACGCAAAACCAGAACATAACAAAACGATACCAATCAATATGTTTCTCATATTTTTTAAGTTTTCAGTCGCAGTTCTCAGTCTAAGTTTAACTGTAAACTTGGACTTTTTTAGTTTTCAGTCGCGGTTTTCAGTCTTGTTAAAACTGTAAACTGTCACTGCCCACTGAGACTTTCTTAGTTTTCCAAAAAATCAGAGCTAAACCAATTAAAATAAATGGGATACTTAAAATCTGTCCCATATTAATCAGCATATTATTTTCAAAAGCTTCTTGATTTTCTTTAAAAAATTCAATTATAAAACGAGCTGTAAACAATAAAGTTAAGAAAGTTCCAAAGATTAATCCTTGTGCATTTCTAATTTTTTCTGATTTGTACATATAAAACAGAATTCCGAAAATCAGCAAATAAGCAAAAGCTTCATACAATTGTGTTGGATGCCTCGGAATCAAATCATCTCTTTGAAAAACTACTCCCCAATTTCCGTTGGTTGGTTTTCCATAGATTTCAGAATTCATAAAATTTCCCAATCTGATAAATGTACCCGTTACAGGAACTGCAACAGCCATCTTATCTAAAAGTTCTAAAAAATGCACTTTGTATTTTCGGCAATATAAAATCATTGCCGTAAGCACTCCAATAGAACCTCCGTGACTTGCCAAACCTTGATAACCCACAAATTGATAAACTCCTTTTATTTTCTGAATCGGCAAAAGGATTTCTATCGGATGTTTGAAGAAATACTCAGGTTCGTAAAAGAAACAATGTCCAAGTCTCGCACCCAAAACGGTCCCGACTATTACATAAATCAATAAACTATCGAGATTGTCTAGCGAAAGATTTTCTTTCTTATAAATATTTCTAACAATATAAAAGCCCAAAAGAAGTCCGCAGGCAAAAAGAGCTCCGTAATATTTTAAAGGAAAACTATCTGTAATCCAGAAAATAACAGGATCTACGTTCCAGTTTAAAATTCCATTCATCATACTCCGTTTTTTAATTTCTATAAATTAAGAAAACCTAACAGGTTTTAAAAGCCTGTTAGGTTTGTATCTTAAAAACTATATTTTTTTTAGTTTATAATATCAAATCCACAGTACGGACGTAAAACTTCTGGTATTACGATTCCTTCTGGGGTTTGGTAATTTTCAATAATTCCGGCTAAAACTCTAGGAAGCGCTAATGAACTTCCGTTAAGTGTGTGCGCAAGCTGATTTTTTCCGTCTTTATCTTTGAAACGTAATTTCAAGCGGTTTGCCTGGAAAGTTTCAAAATTAGAAACAGAACTAATTTCTAACCAACGGTCTTGTGCTGTAGAAAACACTTCAAAATCGTAAGTCAAAGCAGATGTGAATCCCATATCACCACCGCAAAGACGTAACACTCTGTAAGGTAATTTCAATTCTTTTAAAATACCTTTTACATGTTCTACCATTCCGTCAAGTGCTGCATAAGAATTATCAGGATGCTCGATACGAACAATTTCTACTTTATCAAATTGGTGCAAACGATTTAATCCACGAACGTGTGCTCCATAAGAACCTGCTTCACGACGGAAACATGGCGTATACGCAGTTTGTAAAACTGGTAATTCGCTTTCGTTCAAAATTACATCGCGGAATAAGTTAGTTACTGGAACCTCTGCCGTTGGAATCAAATATAAATCATCAATTCCAGCGTGATACATCTGTCCTTCTTTATCTGGCAATTGTCCTGTTCCGTACCCAGAAGCTTCATTTACCAAATGCGGCACCTGAACTTCGTTGTATCCTGCAGCTGTATTTTTGTCTAAAAAGTAGTTGATCAAAGCACGTTGAAGCTTTGCTCCTTTTCCTTTGTAAACAGGAAATCCTGCTCCAGTAATTTTTACACCCAATTCAAAATCGATGATATCGTATTTCTTCACCAATTCCCAGTGAGGCTGTGCACCTTCATGCAAAGCTGGAATATCTCCTTCTTGAAAAACATTCAAATTATCGTCTGGCGTTTTTCCTTCAGGAACAATATCTGCTGGAAGGTTTGGTAATGTGTATAATTTATTCGTCAACTCAACAGCCAAAGCTTCTGCTTTTTCGCTCAGTTCTTTGCTTTTTTCTTTTAGTGAAACTGTTTTTTCTTTTAAGATGGCTGCTTTAGCTTTCTCTCCAGCTTTCATCAATTCACCAATATCTTTGGACAATTTATTAGATTCTGATAAAGTATTGTCTAATTCCACCTGTGCAGCACGACGATTTTCGTCTAATTGAACCACCTCTTCAACAACGCTTTTAGCATCGATATTTCGTTTTGCTAAAGCTTTGATTACTTTCTCTTGATTTTCTCTAATAAATGCAATTTGTAACATAGCTTGATTTTTATAACTATTGTATTTTTTATAACGGAAGCAAATTTAAGGAAATGTTTGTTAACATTAGGTCAAAGTTTTGCAGTAAAACCGAAATCTCCTATAAACAGCAAAAGCACTATAAAAGTGCCCTTGATGTTATTTGGATTTTTTTGGATTTTATTCCAAAAAACGAAGTCTGTCATCTCTATGAAAAGCGTATTCTCGTCCGTTATACTTTATTTTTTCTAATTCTTTTTTAATTTTCAAATCACTTTTTTCTTCAATACCATTTTCTAAATCATTTTCTACGGCTTCTTCATAAGAAAAGTTTTTGGTAATAATTAAGTCAAAATAACCGTTTGTTTTATCATTAGAAAAACTCATACCTGTTTCTAAAGTTTCAATTTGAAAAGTACCACTTCCGTTAGAATCTCCATTGGTCAATCGAATTGGGTATTCGTATAAAACCTTTTTTATTTCCTTATCGGCCAGAGTTATTAATGTAAATTTCTTCTCCGAATATAAAACAATTCGGCTGCTTGCACTGGCCTCGGTATAAAAAGCAATTGCTGGAGTAGTTTCGTTTAGGAAAACTAGATCTTTCAAAATATGAGATTTCGAAAACTGAATAGCTTCATTATCATAATAACCTAAATTATCGTCAAATTCTTCGGCGATTACGCTTCCATCTTCACGATTTACAAATAAGTATTTACGCTGAAAATAGTTTCCCAGCTCATTATCATTATCATTAGTTGTGAATGCTTTTTTGTCGTGCGAAACAGTTGTCAAGACAAAAAAAACGATTTGGTCGTCATAATTGATAGAACTTGTTTCATTAATTTTAATATCTGAATATTTGATTTTGAGATTTGCTGCCACTTTAGAAAGCAGCTGAAGATTCATTTCTTTTGAGTCTTCAATTTCATCCAGATTTTTAAAAATGAGTTTTTTTACTTGTTTCTTGTTAAAACCAAGTTCTGTATCGGCTTGCGAAAGAAGTTCCTGATCCTGAACCTCAGCGGTGTCTTGAGCTTTTTCATTCTTCCCGCAGGAAAACAAAAACATCAAAACGCCACATAAAAGAATCGTTTTTTTCATAGGCTTTGATTTATTAGATATTAGGGCATTCCAAATATATAATTTTCTTACAAACCTCAGCAAAAAAACAAAAATTTAATCTCTCTTAATTTCGTGTCCTACAAACTCTTCCAGTGTTTTAAACATTTCTTCAACCGAAAGCACTTCTGTATCAGGATGCGATTTTAAAAATGCAGCATTCAATTCGGCCAGATTTTCGTCCAAGTCAAAATAAGCGTTGTTATTCAGCAAATCCTTGAAAGCGTTCGGAGCATCATATTTCTCTTTCAGAAATTTCCCTAGTTTGATATTGCTCTGCAATCGCAATTTGCGGCATTGTTCTTTAAACAATTCCAAATGCTTTTCGGCACCAATCAAAGCTAAACCTTCTTCTATTAGTTCATTAAGTTCTTTATTCCATCCTGAATCATGAACAAATTTCGAAAAATTTCCTTCCGCATATTTCGAAGTATAAAAATCTAAATAATAACTCATTAAAGCATCTTCGTGAATTAAATCATCGTCTATTTTTTCTTCACGCATTAAATTGATCACCGAAATATTCGAATTTACAACATCTTGAGGATTTGCGCTGTTGGCTGCCGTTTCTGAAATAATGATTTTACCGAATTCCATTTGAGTTTTTATTTAAAATATTGTTTTGCAAAGTTGGGAGAAATAATTGAATCTTCCTTTTCAAACTTGGTTAATTTGCGTTATTTTTTATGCTGTTTAACCTACAAAATAGTCTTTTTGACGTAAAATACAATTTTTCTAGCTTTTCTGCGTTTGTCCTTACAATCTTTAACACAAATGCGCGTTATCAATATAAATTAAAAAGTTGATCAAAAATTGATTACCTTTAAGCAACCATTTATAAAAAAGCATATCTGTTTAAGAAATAAGACTTTGCAACAAAGTTTTCCTAGCTAAAACCAAAAACATGAAACAGATCTTACTACTATTTAGCATCCTGCTTTTGCTGGCCAGCTGTGACAATGATGAATTGCCACAGTCTGATGTTCCGTTTGCATTAGTGGGTAAAGGAGATTCTTTTTCGAATGGCCAAAGCATTGCTCAAAGACATTTGGTGATTAAAGACGCTAAAACTTGGAATAACTTTAAAAAAGAAATGAACATCACTAGCGATGTAGCAAAAGATTTTAAAGAAACCAATATTGATTTTACCCAATATCAAGTTATCGCTGTAATTGATAAAACACAACCCAACGACGGACATTCCATCGATATTGTAGAAATGACCGAAAACCGCAATACTATAATTGTAAAAGTCGAAAAGCTGGAAAATGGTAATCTTACTAAGAAATCATCCAAACCTTACGATATTGTAAAAACAGCAAAAACAGACAAAAAAGTGGTTTTTGAGCAATAATCTTTTGTAAGTTTTCTAACTATTCAATATTAAACAATCTCAAAATATAAGAGAGTTCATAAACTATAAAAAGCACTGCTAGAATAGCGTGAAACTTTTTATTATCTATTTTCATTGCTATCAAACATAAAATAATATGGCTTATAACTCGAACATAGTATTCGTTTTGGTTGTATAGAAAATAGTCTCCACCTTTAATCGCAGTATCGATTATATCTGCTCCAAAACTTATTGCCAAAACCGAAAAGAACCATTTTTTTCTGGAATAAAAATAATCTTCGTATCCCGTGTAATCTACTAAATCGTCGGGATAAAGAATCGCACATAGCAAATAATAAATCAAGATATAGCAGATAATAAAAAAATAATCTGCAAAATACCACTCGTGAATTAGTTTTAAGTTAAACTCCCACCACCAGAAGTGAATAAGCATCAGAAATACATAAAATACCCATAAAGCATGCACAAAATAAAACTTCTTTCGCCCAGGATGCTGGATAAAAATTACAGAACCTTTTATGAGATGCGTTAGACTCAAACCCAAAATAATCCCGATAATTGATTTGACATGTGTAAGTTCTTCCATAAATAAATATTTTATTTATAATGAACTAAAATTACTTTATTTACTTCAAAATAAAATGTTTGCATATTGATTTTTAACTTCTTACAATTCTAATCTCGACTTGTTTTTTGATTTGACAAACGAACTTTTAATAAAAAAGTAATATTAAAATAACCATGAAAAGCAAAACCTATTCATGAAATACAATAATAAACAGTAATTTTAGTCCATTCAAACTCCGTTTAGCAGTAAAAACAGAAAAGTATGAGTCAAAGAAAAGTATTAGAATATTACGTTTTAGACGTATTCTCAAACGAGAGCTACAAAGGAAACCCGCTTTCTGTAGTTTTTACAGATGGAAATCTAAAACTAGAAACCTATCAGAATATTTCTAGAGAATTTCGCTATTCTGAAACCTCATTTGTCTATTATTCTACAAGAGAAAAATCGCTTGTAGTACGTTCGTTTACTCCAACAGGAATCGAAATCGATGGTGCAGGTCATAATTTATTAGGCGCAGTCTGCGGTGCTCTTCTAAAAGGGCTTCCTATTTTTGATGAGCAAAATGAAAGTGAGCCTTTTGTAATTATGAAACATTCGGCAATTCCAGTAACGGTAAATTTTGATTTGGATAATTTTTCTCCAGTTGTTCAAATGCATCAAAAATCGGCTGTTATCAAACAAGAAATCCCAACGTACAAAATTGCAGTAGCGCTGGGCTTAAAAATTGAAGATTTGGATGTAAATGCTTTTGTGCCAACAATTGTTAAAACAGAAGTTGCACATACAATGGTTCCTATAAAAAACAGTCAAATACTTAACAGTTTTGTTCCCGACAATCAGCTTTTAATTGAAATCTCAAAAGAATACGATTTTGAAGGATTTTATTGTTTCACTCCAGCTGAAGAAGGTCTAGATCATATAATAGAAACAAGATTTTTTAATCCCATAATCGGAATTAATGAAGATCCGGCAACAGGAACCGCAGCGGGACCTTTAATTGGCTTTTTAACGCAAAAGAAATTCACTAAATCAGATAAAGAATATAAAATTCTTCAAGGTGTAAAATTAAAGCAGCCTTCAATGATTGAAGTTATGAATCGTGAAGAAGATATTTTAGTCGGTGGTTCTTCGATTATAACGATGAAAGGAGAGCTTTATATATAAAAAAAAGCCGCATTTTGAAGATGCGGCTTTTTGTATTTTATTTCTTAATTTCCTGTGGCAAAGTTTTTTTCTGCTCTTTCTGCTCTGGCGGAATTCGCTTTTTCAGAAACAAAATCTGACCTAAATGACTCGATTGATGTTCCATAACGTGAAACCAGCAATATTGATTGGTCATATCATATTTTAATTGAACTTCGGCAAACCAAGCATCGTCTCTTTTCTTTAATTCTTCAATGGTTTTTGCTCTTACTTCATTATAAATATCTAAATAATATTGAATCGGATGTCCTTTAAACTCGTCTCGTCCACCTTGATCAAGATTTAAAGCGTTGTTCCAAATTTTCTTTTCTTCTTCATTAAAATCTCTGTTTTCAAAAGTAAAAACCTGATAATATTTTTCGGCTGCGGCCAAATGCATCACCAAAGCTCCAATTCGATTTGCTTCCTCATCATGAAGATAATCAATTTCATATTGACTCATATTTTTCACCGTTCTTTCTACACGAGCTTTTAAATCTTCGAGCATCGAAATCATATCAGCTATTTTTGGAGAAGCACCTTCAACATTTCCAATTCTTGCTTGTGGACGTGGCTTAATTCCAGTTCCTTCCAATAATATGCTACTTTTACCGTCAATACTTGATTTATCAGAAGTGATTTTATATTCCTTAACTTTAACTATTGCATCTTTTGATGTTCCTAAACTCCATTTCGGAATATCTCCATTTTTTACAGGAGTTTCAAAACTTGAATTTAAAACTGTAAAAGGCTCAAAAACTCCTTTATCATTTTCAATCAATAATTCAAATTTATCAAAATAGAATTTTCCATTATTAAGACACAAACCGCCAAAACTTAACGATTTACTGTTTGCATCTAATGTTCCTTCTACCGTATAAGAATTCCATTCTTTAGATTTTATCGGCCGATCTTGCATGTTATCAAAAAAGCCTTCTTCATCGTTTTTAGTATCGACACGCGCCCAAACTCCCGCCCACGCATTTGGCTCTGAAGTTTCAACTTTAACTGAAGCTATTACTTTAAATTTCTTCTTGACTTTAGTCTGAATATCAATTGTTTGATTGAAAGATGTCCAATCACTAGAAATTACTTTTTGTGTTTGAGCATAACTTATACTGAAAAACAAAAACAACAGTGGTATTATTAGTTTTTTCATTTTTGGAAAATTAATGTTACTGTAAATGTAATATTGTTTTCCTAAGTAATAACTTACTTTTCAAAAAAAGCTTCATAAAAAAACCGCATCAGGCAGGATGCGGTTTAAAATATTTAAAACTAAAAAAACTTCTTAGTTCGTTTTCATTGGCGGTAAATCGAACGCTTTTGAATCGTGTTCGAAGTTGTTTCTGTGTGCTCCATCGCAAAATGGTTTGTTTGAAGAATGTCCGCAACGGCAAAGACCAAGTGCTTGTCTTCCTTGTAAACCGTAAAGTGTTCCTTCTGGATCCATGATTTCAAAATCTCCTTCAATTTTGATTGATCCGTTTTTATTGATGATTAATTTTGTCTTGCTCATAAACTTGTTTTTTTCGGATGCAAAGATTGCGAAATATATCTTTATTTATAAGCTTCGAACGTAGTTTAAACTGGTTCTATTTTATGTGGGTTTCCGAAGAGATACACGCACAATCTTGTCATCCTGACGAACGAAGAATCAGACACGTAACTACACATTAAATGTCCACCAATCCTTGTCGAATTTCTAGTGTGATCCTTCGTAACTCAGGATGACAAACGGAACGGTTACTCTAAAGTTTTATAAATAAAATTCTTAAACTTCACACTTCCTTTTCCAATCGAACAAAGACCAATTCTTAATCCCAAAAATCCGCTTAATACATTATGATTGTATCCTGAAACTTCAACTGAATTCTCAATTTTCTTCCAATCTTTTCCGTCTAAACTGTAAAACATATCAACTGTATTTTTAATGTTTTTCAGTTTAAGAAAGACTTTTCGCGTATGCGTATTTTTCTGTGTTGGAAATTGCCAACCTCTCAAATTTGCCAAAATATTATTCTGATCGGCTAATATTCCAGAGTAATATCTATTATCGTAAAAAAGCGTTAATCCGCCTACTGCATTGCCTTCAATTTCCATTTCAACTTCGGCGGAATAAGAATGTCCGCCCGGAACAATTACAAGCGGAGAACTGTTTCCTACTCCATCGCCTTTTCCTTCAATAGTCAAAGTGTTATTAGCCACTTTAAATCTTGAAGCTTCTACTCCACTATAAAATTTCCATTGCGGTTTAAGAGCCGAACCTCCAAAATTGTCACTCAGAGAAAATTCAGGAAGCGTTTTGCCTTCTGGTTTAGCAATTGGTTTATCGGTCTGAATGTTATCTGGAATTTTATACCAGCCGTCTTTTGTCCATTCAACAGGTTGCAATAAAGTCTGACGTCCTAAGTTGTAATAATCCTTTTCGTAACCATGAAAAATCATCCACCATTTTCCGTTTGCATCTTCAAAAACAGTGCTATGTCCTTTCGACCACCACGTTTCAGAACTGCTATTGGTTCTCACAATCGGATTATGAGGCGAGTTTTCCCAAGGGCCAAGCGGCGATTTTGATCTTGCCGAAATTACCATATGACTTGTTGCTGGACCCGCAGTTCCACCTTCGGCAACGGTTAAATAATAATATTCACCTCGTTTAAACAATTTTGGTCCTTCCATGCAAAAACATTCAATGCTCCATTCGCGCGGAATTTTCCATCCATCATAAACATGTTTTAATTCACTTGTTACCGAAAGTCCGTCTTTTGATAACGCCACATAACCTCCGTTGCTAAAATATAAGAATCGGTTTCCTTTATCATCAGTAACATGTCCAGGATCAATATTTCCGATTTTTAAATCCACAGGTTCGCTCCACGGACCATTGATAGAATCTGCTGTAACGACAAAATTGGTGTTATTGGCAGGAAAATAGATGTAATATTTATTGTTGTACTTAATTAGATCGGGCGCCCAAACAGCTCCAACATATTTATGAAGCGCATTGGTTACAGGTTCCCAATTCATTAAATCGGTCGAATGCCAAATTAAAAGTCCAGGATAATAATCGAAAGAAGAATGCACAACATAATAATCTTTTCCGTCGCGCAACAAACTCGGATCGGGATAATCGCCCGCAAAAATTGGATTTGAGTATTGGTTTTGTTTTAGACTTTTTTCTGGTTGTGATTGAGAATAACCGTAAAGCGAAAACAGTATTAAAAAGGTTAGATATATTTTATTCATGTTTTTGATATTTTTTTCAAATATAGTCAAAAAGACTATAAGATATAATTAGCCACAGATTAAAAGGATTAGAAATGATTTTTAAATTGCGTCCAGCTTTAGCTGGATGTAATAATAGACATAACAAAATGGCTTTAGCCAAAAATGATCATGTTTGGCTAAAGCCCTGCCACTTCATATTGCATAACCTCCAGCTAAAGCTGGAGACAATTGACATTTCAAACTAAAATCTTTTTAATCCTTTTATCCCGATAGCTATCGGGAGTGACTAAATAAAAACTTAGCCAATCTTTGTCGAGCTACTTGCGAAGATTTCTCCTTACGTCGAAATGACAATATTGAGGAAAAACTCTGTGAATCTTTGTGGAATCCTCTGCGAATCTCTGTGAAAATAAAAGTGAATCTCCACGTAATATTAAAATCTCAATTCTATTGCTTATTTTTGCACTCAATAAAATTGAGTTATGACACAGAATCCAAAGAGATATACTATCACAGCAGCATTACCTTATACTAATGGACCAATCCACATTGGACATTTGGCGGGAGTTTACGTGCCTGCAGATATATATTCGAGATATTTAAGATTGCAAGGAAAAGATGTAGCATTTATCTGCGGAAGCGATGAACACGGAGTTGCAATTTCGATGAAAGCTAAAAAAGAAGGAATTACACCACAGGAAGTTATTGATAAATATGATGGAATTATCCGCAAATCGTTTGAAGATTTCGGGATTTCATTTAACAATTATTCTAGAACTTCGGCAAAAATTCATCATGATACGGCTTCGGAATTCTTTAGGACTTTGTATGATAAAGGCGATTTTATTGAAGAAGTTACAGAGCAATTGTACGATGCAAAAGCAAATCAGTTTTTAGCAGATCGTTTTGTTGTGGGAACTTGTCCAAAATGTGGTAATGATGGAGCTTACGGAGATCAGTGCGAAAATTGCGGATCTACTTTGAACGCGACTGATTTAATTAACCCAAAATCGACTATTACAGGAGAAACTCCTATTCTTAAAGAAACAAAACACTGGTTTTTACCTTTAGACCGTTATTCTGATTTCTTAACAGAATGGATTTTAGTTGGTCATAAAAACGACTGGAAAACCAACGTTTATGGACAAGTAAAATCTTGGATCGATGCAGGATTAGAGCCTCGCGCCGTAACACGTGACCTTGATTGGGGAATTGATGTTCCTGTTGAAGGTGCTGAAGGCAAAAAACTTTATGTTTGGTTTGATGCGCCTATCGGTTACATTTCTTCTACTAAAGAATGGGCAGCGCGCGAAGGAAAAGATTGGGAACCGTATTGGAAAGATGAAGAAACGAAATTGGTTCACTTTATCGGGAAAGATAATATCGTTTTTCACTGTATCATTTTCCCAGCGATGTTAAAAGCTGAAGGAAGCTACATTTTACCAGACAACGTTCCTGCAAATGAGTTTTTGAACTTGGAAGGAAACAAACTTTCGACTTCTAAAAACTGGGCAGTTTGGTTACACGAATATTTAGAAGAGTTTCCAGACAAGCAAGATGTTCTCCGTTATGCTTTAACATCAAACGCTCCTGAAACAAAAGATAACGATTTTACTTGGAAAGATTTCCAAGCTAGAAATAACAACGAATTGGTTGCCGTTTTCGGAAACTTCGTAAATCGTGTTGTGGTTTTAACCAACAAATATTACGATGGTGTTATCCCGACTCTGAACGAATTTACAGAAGTTGACGAACAAACTTTAGCAGAATTAAAAGCGTATCCAGCTGTGATTTCAAGTTCGGTGGAACGTTACAGATTCCGTGAAGCTTTGGGCGAATTGATGAATGTTGCGCGTTTAGGAAATAAATACCTTGCAGACGAAGAGCCTTGGAAAGTCATGAAAGACAATCCAGAGCGTGTAAAAACTCAAATGTATGTGGCATTGCAAATTGCTGCAGCGTTGAGCGTTTTGGCTGAGCCATTTTTACCTTTTACGGCTGCGAAACTTTCTAAAATCTTGAATTTAGCTGACCTTAAAGAGCACTTTGCAGGTTTCAGTAAATTCTTGAAAGAGAAAGATCGTGATGCAAAAGATATTTTCCTTGATAAAACTTTAGGTTGGAATGATATTTCTGAAACTTCAGATTTACTTCCGGCAGGACATAAAATTGGCGAGGCAGAATTACTTTTCGCTAAAATTGAAGACGAAGAAATACAAAAACAAATAGACAAATTGGAAGCGACAAAAACCGCAAATATTGCTGAAAACAAACAAGCAGAACCACAAAAAGATTTAATTCAGTTTGAGGACTTTGCGAAAATGGATATTCGTATCGGAACTATTTTGGAGGCTGAAAAAATGCCAAAAGCAAACAAACTTTTAGTTCTTAAAGTAGATACAGGAATTGATGTTCGTACAATTGTTTCGGGAATTGCTGAAAGTTTTTCGCCAGAAGAAATCATCGGAAAACGTGTTTCTGTATTAGCAAACCTTGCTCCAAGAGCTTTACGCGGTGTTGAAAGTCAAGGAATGATCTTAATGACAACAAATGCTGAAGGAAAACTGGTTTTTGTAAATCCAGATGCTGATGCACCAAATGGAGCTACGGTAAACTAAAGTTCTTTCAAAAAATCGAAATATTAAAAACATGAGAAATTTCTCATGTTTTTTTTTCTTTTATATAAGTTTATAATTTGTAAGTTTGAACCGACAAAAAACCTTACAAATAATATTGAAACTTTATTAAAAGTTAAAATAAGCGAACTCTCGCCATGATGACCCTATGGAAACTCGGGAAAATCTATCTGTAAGGATATTTTGTCACATCTAAAGCGAGAGTTTCGTGCGTTTAATATTTTCGTATATGACAAAAGAAAATCAAAAACCGACACACCACGATGTAATGCCATCGATGGCAAAATTTCTTTCAGACTTATGGTTTGAAGGCGATTTTAGAGAACAACCCTATTATCTGTCTGAAATTTTCAGGCGAATTCTTGAAACAGATTTAGGAGATGACAAAGAGCTAAGATCCAAAATGATGGAATGCATCAAAACCAGTGAAATGCTTGCTGAAACACTCGAACCGTTTTCGGATAAACAAATTCAGAAAGCTTGTAGTAAAATTTTAGCTGCTTAAAACAACAAAAAAGCGTGAACCGATTACTATTTTTAATCGATTCGCGCTTTTTCCTTTCAAAATAGTCGCTTTCTAAGTTATCTTTGAAAAATAATACACGATTAAAATTCATTCAATGAAACTCACAAAACCAAGATTAGCCCTAATCTGCGGTATACTCTGCATATCTATTTTCCCGATATTGGTAAAATTACGTTTAACACCAGGATTAATTTCGGCTTTTTACCGAATGTTTTTTGCTGTGGTGCTGCTTTTGCCTTATGTTATTTTCAGCGGAAACTTCAAACTTCCAAAACTTAAATTTGCTCTTTTGGCAATACTTTGCGGTATTTTATTCTCGTCTGATGTTGCGGTTTGGAATATCGCCATTCAGGAATCAAGCGCGACTCAGGCTTCGTTGCTGACCAATTTATCTCCAGTTTGGGTTGGAGTTGGTTCTTTCTTTTTTCTGAAAGCAAAACCTGCCACAAATTTCTGGATTGGAACATTGGTCGCTTTATTCGGAATGGTAACTTTGGTCGGTTTTGAGTTTTTTATCGATTTAAACTTCGATAAAGCATTTCTATTTGCTGTTTTATCTGGAATTCTATATTCCATTTATCTTTTGGTCAGCAAAAATGTGCTTTCAGAAGTCGATGTTCTTTCCTTTATGACCATTAGTTTATTTGCTTCAAGCATCTATTTAGGAATTTTATGCTACGCATTAGGCGAACCTTTCACCGGATTTTCAAATACTGGCTGGTTTGTTCTCGTGCTTCAAGCTGTTATTTGCCAATTATGCGCTTGGCTTTCGATTAGTTATGCGACTCAGCACATGCGTGCAACGAGGGTTTCACTAAGTTTATTGAGTCAAGCTGTAATTACCTCAATTTTAGCTTGGTTGTTTTTGGAAGAACAAATAACTTTACAAATGGTTTTTGGCGGAATCATTCTGCTTTTCGGAATCCGAATTACTTTTTACGATAAAACAATTTCTTTGAAAGGGCTTTTTTCTAAGTAAAGAACAGCTCACAGATTTCCACAGATTTAAAGGATTAACACAGATTATTAATTAATTTTAAAAAAAGTTCTCCTGCTCCCGATAGCTATCGGGATGGCAGATTAAGCAAATAAAAAATCCTTTTAATCTTAATAATCTGTGGCTAAAAAATTAGTGCAATTCGAGTAATTCGTGGCTAAAAATAAACTTGACTCGTGGCTAAAAACCTGAAACAAAAAAACACTTGAAACAAAAAACGCTATGTTACATAAAACTAAAATACCAAACCTAAAAGTAATCGCATTTGATGCCGATGATACTTTGTTTGTCAACGAACCTTATTTTCAGGAAACCGAACATAAATTTTGTGCTTTGATGGAAGATTATCTTTCGCATCAAGGTATTTCTCAGGAATTATTTAAAATCGAAATTGCCAATCTTCCTTTGTATGGCTACGGAATTAAAGGTTATATCCTTTCGATGATTGAAGCGGCGATGAATATTTCGAACAATACCATTCCGATGGAAGTCATTGAAAAGATTATTCAATATGGAAAAGAATTACTAGAAAAACCAATCGAGCTTTTAGACGGAATTGAAGAAACTCTCGCTGCTTTAAAAGGCAAATACAAATTGGTTGTTGCTACAAAAGGTGATTTAAAAGATCAGCACAGCAAATTGCATCGTTCTGGTTTGGGGCATTATTTTCATCATATCGAAGTAATGTCAGACAAACAAGAAATCGATTATCAGAAACTACTAGGTCGTTTAGATATTGAACCGCACGAGTTTTTGATGATTGGAAATTCATTAAAATCAGATGTTCTTCCAGTTTTAGGAATTGGCGGTTATGCCGTTCATATTCCGTTTCACACCACTTGGGAACACGAAAAAATTAATCACACTATAGAACACGAACACTTTAGTTCATTTGAAACTATTGCAGAAGTCGTTCCGAATTTATTATAATGAAAACACTTTTA
The DNA here is from genome assembly GCF_003254585.1 of Flavobacterium sharifuzzamanii. Classification (GTDB taxonomy): domain Bacteria; phylum Bacteroidota; class Bacteroidia; order Flavobacteriales; family Flavobacteriaceae; genus Flavobacterium; species Flavobacterium sharifuzzamanii. The sequence continues at coordinate 410,031 of NZ_QJGZ01000039.1, forward strand.
GACCTAGAAAATTGGAATAGAAAAGAGCATTTTGCCCATTTTAAACAAATGGAAGAGCCTTTTTTTGGTGTCACCGTAGAAATCGACTGTACCAAAGCATATCAAACCGCAAAAAGCATCGGTGCTTCTTTCTTCATTTTCTATTTGCATAAAACTTTGGCTGCAGTCAACGCCATTGAAAATTTTAGATATCGAATTTCAGAAGACAAAATATACATTAACGACCAAATACATGCATCGGCAACTATTGGTCGTGAAGATGGTACTTTTGGGTTTTCTTTAATTGAATATCACCCAGATTTTAAAACATTCGAACAAATTGCATTAACCGAAATCGAACGCATTCAAAACACGACTGGACTTTTCACAAGATCTTTTGATGATGATAATCTGATTCATTTTTCGGCAATTCCGTGGCTGAATTTTAGTTCGATAACTCATGCACGCAGTTTTACGTATCCAGACAGCTGTCCAAAAATTTCTTTTGGAAAGATGATGGTTTCAGAAACTGGAAAAAGAACGATGCCAATGGCGGTTTATGTTCACCATGGTTTGATGGATGGAATGCATGTTGGTCAATTTGTAGATCTTTTTCAAGAGCTTATGAATCAATAAAATAAGCGGAACGATTTTTGCGCCCAAAAGCCTATGAAACGAATTTTCCTTTTTTTGTTTTTAATCTCAAGTACTGTCTTGCTAAGTCAGACAGTGCTGACCTCTTATTCTATCGATTTAAAAAATAAACAAGGACAATCTGAAATCATGACTGGCGAAAATTCCGCTACTCACGACATATTTGTTTTTGCCGCAAGCGCAGACAGTCTTTCGATATTAAAATATAATAGCGCCTTATTTTTAAGAGATAAATTTGTCACAAACCGCCAGTATACTGAAAACAGATCTTTGATGGGCTATAGTTTCAGCGAAGACGGAAATCCGACTTTGTATTGGTTTTCGAAAGAAGAGAAATCAATCATTTTGATTAAATATTATCTGGAAAACAAAACTTCAAGAGCATTAAAATTTCAAATTCCGCTTGAAGAAAATTATCTCTTAACGCAATATCAAAAAGATAATAACTTCTATTTATTGTTGCAAAGCAAAACGAAACAGGCATTGACTGCTTTTGTTTTTAAAAACGGAATGGCTGAGGAAAGATTTCTAGATTTCAGCTCTTTCAAATTCATAGATAGAAAAACTCAGCCTAAAACATTCAACCAGATTTTGAATGAAAATCCGATTGAAAAAATGGATTCTGGCGAGTACAATCCGCTCTATAAAGTTAGCGCTAAAAGCAAAATCTATACGCTTCCAAACCGTTTGATTCTAACTTTGGATCAAAGTTTTAGAAAGACACAATTGTTTGATATTAATTTAGAAAATCAGGAAATAATAGAAAAGACGTTTATGAAGCCTGTTGGAGAGAAAAATCCAAAATCATCTAACTCTTATTACCATGAAAATAAATTATATCAGATTAATGTTAACGCTGACGAACTTTTGTTTGATATAAAAGATTATGAATCTGTTGAATCTATAAAATCATTTGCCGTTACCAAAAAAGATACAATCCGTTTTGCTAATTCACCTTTACTGATGCAGATTGAAGATCGCCAACCTAAGCAGTTAAAGAATACAGCAAAGTTTTTAAAAGTATTGTCTTCTCTTGATGCCGGGCTTTCGGTTTATAAAAATCAAAAAAATCTCTTTATTACTATAGGAGGTTCGGGCAGCGATTTAAAATCGATTTCTTTGAACGGTTTTAATTTTAATGACTCTTTTGGAGATTTCCCTTCAAACGGTTATTACAATATTGAAACAAACTATTCCGCTTTTTTCGAAAGCATTTGGAGCAAAAAGTTAGAATTAACCCAAGAAACGCACGAGCCTTTTGCTGCTGATAAAGTCTACTATTTTCTAGATTCACATAAAGAAGCTATTCTTCCAAATACGCTTAAACTTAGTAATTATACTATTTTAAGCTATTATGACATTGTTGCAAAACAACTGGTTCTGCGCAAATTTGCTGACGGATTCAACTAAACAAATCTTTCTCAAATACTTACAACAAAAAACTGCGCGTTTATTTTTATCATCCTTTCTGTTTAAAGCCTTGATTTTTTGGCTGTTGTCTTATTTTAATACTTTTTTGACTTTTAAAGAAAGTTTTTACTTACAATTTGTTGTTGTTTTGAACCAAATTTAAAATCAAAAAATAATGAAAAAAATTGTAATGACTCTTGCATTTGCCCTGGCGTTAACTGGAGTACATGCGCAAACAGAAAGCAATAACAATTTTAATAAATGGTCTATAGATTTAGGCGCAGGTTTTAATAAACCGCAACGACCATTTAATAGTGGTTATACGACTAACACTGTAAGTCCGTGGACTGGAGATTTAGGAGTGCGCTATATGTTTAACAACAAGTTTGGTTTGAAAGCAGACTTTGGGTACAACAGTTTTGATCCAAAAGGAAGCTCTATCGATTTTGATTCAAGATACTATAGAGTAGATTTACAAGCTGTTGCCAACTTAGGACGCATCATGAATTTTGAAACTTGGACTAAGACTATTGGCTTATTAGGACATGCTGGTTTTGGTTATGGTCAACTAAGAAGCGATAATTTTAAAGGAGCAGACGAGGTAGCTAACTTTATTGCTGGTGTAACTGGACAAATAAGATTATCAGACAGAGTCGCTTTAACTGGAGATTTCTCAACTATTCTAAATGCATCTCAAGATCGTACTTTTGATGGAGCATATGTTGCTGAAAACAGAGGTTTTTCTGGATTGCTTTTTAATGCAACTGTTGGTTTAAACATTTACTTAGGTAAAAATGCAAAACATGCAGACTGGACAGTAATGTCAAGCGAAGGTAACAATACCGATATTACTGCATTGGAAAACAAAGTAGCTGATCTTGAAACACAAATCAAAAACAGACCAACGCAAAAAGAAGTAGTTGTAGAAAAACAAGTAAATAATGCACAACCAACTGATAATGATTTAATCAAGAGAATGATTAATGACAAATATTACAGTGTGTATTTTGATTTCAATAAAACAACTCCAATTGAGAACTCAACTGCTGCGATCGATGTTGTTTTAAATTACTTAAGAAAAAATCCTTCTGCTTCTCTTGACCTTGTGGGTTATGCTGATCAAGTTGGAAAAGCTGAGTACAACGAAAAACTATCTAACACAAGAGCAACAAACGTAAAAACTATTTTTGAAAAGGCTGGAATTGCTTCTTCTCGTTTAAACGTTATTGCAAACGGTGCAGATACATCAATCCAAAAAGATTCTGATGAAGCTAGAAGATTAGCTAGAAGAGTTACTTTTATTGTAAAATAGTTTATTTTTAGACTTGAATTAAAAAGTCCTTAAGATATTTCTTAAGGGCTTTTTTTATTGCTCAATTGTAAGATGATGAAAACCATATTTTCAAATTCTGCTAATTTTATGAAAATTGATTCCAATTAATTTTAACGGAAATTAATCTCAAAGTCTAATGTTTTAGAGGTTTCTCAAAAGTGTAATGGATAATTTTTCTTAATTTTACCAAAAAGACACTTATTATGTTAGCAAAAAATATTGAATCGGCTTTAAACAAGCAAATCCGCATAGAAGCAGAATCTTCGCAAACTTATCTTTCTATGGCTTGTTGGGCTGAAGTACAAGGATTAGAGGGAATTTCTCAATTTATGTACACACAGTCAGACGAAGAGCGTGCACACATGCTTAAATTGGTTAAGTATGTAAACGAACGCGGAGGACACGCTCAGGTAACAGATCTTAAAGCACCAAAAACAACTTACACCACTTTCAAAGAAATGTTTGAGGAGCTTTACAATCACGAACTTTTTGTTTCAAAATCTATCAACGAATTAGTGCACATTACTTTTGAAGAAAGAGATTATGCTACACACAATTTCTTGCAGTGGTACGTTTCTGAACAAATAGAAGAAGAAGCTACAGCTAAATCTATTTTAGATAAAATCAACTTGATTGGAGATGATAAAGGCGGACTTTATTTGTTTGATCGTGATATTCAGCAATTAACCGTTACAAGTTCAATCGCTATCAATCCAAAATAAAAAAAGTTAAAGTTTATTTAGAATATTTAAAAATAACTTTTTTGGTTTATATTTGTCTCTGTTTTTAAAATTCAGAGGAAAAAGTGAGCAAGAAAGAAAAAGACAAGGACAAAAAAAAGGATAAAAAGAAAAAGAAAAACAAAGATATCCTTGATAAAATTAAGAAGATTGAGAACTGTAAATCTTCTTGCTGCGAGAAGTATAAAAAGAGCGAAAAGAAACGCTGCTCCCGCTGTCCTATGTTTGACTTATTCAAAAAAACTGCTTAACGCGATATAGAAAAACCCATCAGATTTCTCTGGTGGGTTTTTTAGTTTTAAATTGCAGTCTATTTTTCGATTTTTAAATTCAATTATGGAAAACACTATTACAATTCCAAAATCTAGTCTTGATTTTTTAGCTGAGCTGAAAATGAACAACAATAAACCATGGTTTGAAGAACATAAACCGCAATATTTAATAGAACTCAATCATATTGAAAACTTTGCTGGTGCGCTACTTAAGGAACTTTCCAAAACTGATGTTTTAGAAAATACTTCTGGCAAAAAAAGCGTTTACAGAATCTATCGTGACATTCGTTTTTCTAAAGATAAAACTCCTTTTAAGACATTTTGGGGCGGAAGTTATACTCGAGCAACCGCAGCAAGACGCGGTGGCTATTACTTTCATCTGGAAAAAGGAAATAGCTTTTTTGCAGGCGGTTTCTGGGGACCAAATGCTGGAGATTTAAAACGAATAAGAACCGAATTTGCCCACGATCCAGAAACTTTTCAGGAAATACTGAATTCAGATTCATTCAAAAGCAATTTTGGCACTCTTCAAGGAGAACAGCTCAAAACAAAACCAAAAGGTTTTGATGTTGATCATCCTGCTATCGACTTGCTTCGTTTCAAACAATTTTTGGTCATAAAACGTTTTACTGACGAAGAAGTATTAAGTCCGCAATTTTTAGAACTGGCTCTTGATGCTTTTAAAAACATGAGACCATTTTTTGATTATATGAGCGAAGTTCTTACTACTGATGCAAATGGAGTTTCGATTTTATAAAAAAAATTTGTAAAATATTAAACCCGACAGGTTTTAAAACCTGTCGGGTTTTACTATTTCGCAAAAGCGTTATTTACTTAGTAGTAAAATTTCATTTACTACAACCTCGGTTATATAACGTTTTTCTCCATTTTTATCATCGTAGCTTCTATGAGTTAGTTTCCCTTCAACGGCAATTTCTTTTCCTTTCACAACAAACTTTTCTATAATTTCTGCCGTTTTTCCCCAAGCAATTATGCGATGCCATTCAGTTTGTTCTACTTTTTCGCCTTTATCGTTTCTATAAATCTCATTGGTTGCGATCGTAAGGTGTGCTAATTTTCTACCGCTTTCTAATGTTTTAATTTCTGGATCATTCCCAACATTCCCAATTAACTGTACTTTGTTTCTAATTGCACTCATGGCGTATACTATTTTAAATGTTACTAATATATTGAATCGTTTATCGAATTCAACACTGCAAAGATGCAAAACCTCAACATTGACAGTCGGTTGTTAACTATTTACTATCGACTGTAACTATTTGTAACCGTTTGTAAATGGAATTTGTTTTTTGTATATTTGAGATAAATCTTACGATATGCAAGCAAAAATTAAAAAAGTAGAGTTAAGAAATCTTGAAATAGAAGACTATAAACAATTAAAGAAATCAATGATTGAATCGTATCCAGAAATGGCAGATTCTTATTGGAGATCTGAGGATATAGAAAGACTTCTTTCAATTTTTCCAGAAGGACAGCTGGTGATTTTGGTTGACGGAAAAGTTGTTGGCTCTGCCCTATCTCTTATTGTTGACGAAAAATTAGTAGAAAAAAGACATAATTATCAGCAAATTAGTGGCGATTACACCTTCTCTACTCATAATCCAAATGCAGAAATTTTATACGGAATAGATGTTTTTATTCACCCTAATTATAGAGGCTTACGTTTGGGACGCCGATTATACGATGCAAGAAAGGAACTTTGCGAACAGCTAAATTTAAAAGCAATTGTTTTTGCTGGAAGAATTCCAAACTATAGAGAACATGCCAAAAAACTTTCTCCAAAAGCATACATAGAAAAAGTGCGTACTAAAGAATTGTATGATCCAGTTCTTTCGTTTCAGTTAAGCAATGATTTCCACGTTCTGAGAATTATCAAAAATTATTTGGAAGGCGATGAAGAGTCCAAAGAGTTTGCTGTTTTGCTAGAATGGAACAATATTTACTATGATGATAGTCCGAAACTGATTAATGTTAGGAAAGAAATTATACGTTTGGGATTAATTCAGTGGCAAATGCGTCCGCTAAATAATGTCGAAGCCCTTTTTGAGCAAGCAGAGTTCTTCATTGATGCCGTTTCTGGTTATGGTTCTGATTTTGCCCTATTCCCAGAATTATTTATTGCACCTTTAATGGCCGATTATAATCATTTATCTGAAGCTGAAGCCATTCGAGAACTGGCGCGCCACTCTGATCCAATTCGCAAGCGTTTCCAGGAATTTGCCATTTCATACAATATCAACATTATTACGGGAAGTATGCCTTATTTGGAAGGCGGAAATCTTTATAATGTTGGATTTTTATGCAAAAGAGATGGAACTTCAGAAATGTATACCAAAATTCATATCACGCCAAACGAAGTTATACATTGGGGAATGAAAGGCGGATCTCAATTTAAAACATTTGATACTGATTGTGGTAAAATTGGAATTCTAATCTGTTATGATGTCGAGTTTCCAGAGCTTTCGAGGCTTCTGGCAGATGAAGGAATGGATATTTTGTTTGTGCCATTTTTGACCGATACACAAAATGGTTATACCCGTGTAAAACATTGCTCGCAAGCCCGCGCCATCGAAAATGAATGTTATGTAGCCATAGCAGGTTGCGTTGGAAATCTTCCGAAAGTAAACAATATGGATATCCAATATGCGCAAGCTTCTGTATTTACACCATCTGATTTTGCTTTTCCAAGTAACGGAATCAAAGCAGAAGCCACTCCGAACACAGAAATGACGCTTATTGTAGATGTCGATTTAACCTTACTAAAGGAACTTCACGAACATGGAAGCGTAAAAACATTAAAAGACAGAAGATCTGACCTTTACGAAATTAAAAAATTGAATTAATGAAAACATGCCTCGAATGTTCTGCCAAAATTTTCGGCCGAGAAGACAAGAAATTCTGCTCTGATAGCTGTAGAAATGCGTACAATAACAAAATAAATAAAGATAGCACGAATTTCATGCGAAATATAAACAACAAGTTACGCAAAAATTACCGTATTTTGGCAGAGTTAAATGTAGACGGAAAATCGAAAGCTTCTCGAGACAAATTATTAACAAAAGGTTTTGATTTTGAGTTCTTTACAAACATTTTACAGACCAAGACAGGAAATACATATTATTTCTTGTATGATCAAGGCTATCGTTCCTTGGACAATGATTATTTTATGCTTGTTAAAAAAGAAATATAGTTAGTATTTATTCACCATGAGAAAAAACCCCACCTCAATTCTAGCCATAGTCTGCGTTCTAGCTTTACTTGGCATTATATACGCCACGATGATGCCGCAAGGAATCTCTAAAGACGATGAAGCGCTTGCTGAATTTTCGACCGAAAGAGCCTTAAATCAGGTCGAGATTATAGCACAGAAACCGCACTATGTTGGATCTACCAATCACGAACTTGTTGCAAATTATCTTAAACTAGAATTAAACAGAATCGGATTAGAGACGAGTGTTCAGGAAGGTTTTACTCTAAATGACAAAGGCCTTTTGGTAAAGTCAAAAAATATTTTGGCTCGAATTAAAGGAACAAATAATACAAAAGCGCTTTTACTTCTTTCTCATTACGACAGTGCACCGCATTCTTTCTCAAAAGGTGCAAGCGATGATGCTTCTGGTGTCGCAACAATTTTAGAAGGTGTACGCGCCTTTTTATACTCAAAACATCCTCAAAAAAACGATATCATCATATTATTCTCTGATGCAGAAGAATTAGGATTAAATGGAGCTGCTTTATTTGTAAATCAGCACCCTTGGGCAAAAGACGTTGGTTTGGTTTTAAACTTTGAAGCAAGAGGAACTTCTGGCCCTAGCTATATGCTGATGGAAACCAATAAAGGAAATCAGGCTTTGGTTGAAGAATTTACTAAAGCGAAACCTTCTCATCCTGTTTCAAATTCGTTGATGTACAGCATATACAAAATGCTTCCAAACGATACCGATCTGACTGTTTTTAGAGAACAAGGAAATATTCAAGGATTCAATTTTGCTTTTATTGATGGCCATTTTAACTATCACACACAGCAAGACGATATTCAGCATTTAAACAAAACTACATTAGCTCATCAAGGCACTTACATTATGCCTTTGCTAAAATACTTTACAAACATTGATTTGAACCAAACTGCGTCCACAGAAGATAATGTTTATTTCAGTGCGCCTTTTTCATTCATTAGTTACCCGTTTACTTGGGTAATGCCAATGACGCTTATTGCTTTTGGATTATTGGTTTTATTCATTTTTGTCGGAAGAGTAAAAAGAATTATCACTTTCACAGAAATCTTCAAAGGATTTGTTCCGCTTCTAGGATCTATTATAATTGCTGGATTGGTTACATTTTTGGGATGGAAGCTTATTCTTGAAATTTATCCGCAATACTCTGATCTCCTAAATGGATTTACTTATAATGGACATGCTTATATTGGCGCTTTTGTTACTTTGAGCATTGCTATCTGTTTTGCTTTCTACCATCATTTCTCTGAGGCAAAAACTACTATGAACCATTTTGTGGCTCCTCTGCTGCTTTGGATTATCATTAATGCATTTTTAGCCAATAGCTTAACTGGTGCAGGTTTCTTAATTATTCCTGTTTATTTCGGAATATTGCTATTCGGAATATTTGTCTTCACACAACATTACAGTTTAGGAATGAATTTAATTTTCTCTATTCCTGCACTGGCAATTGTTGCGCCTTTTATCGTAATGTTCCCAATTGGTCTTGGACTTAAAATACTTTACGGAAGTGCTATTTTGACCGTTTTATTGTTCGGATTATTACTTCCGATATTTGGAGCTTTCGCTAAAAAAGGAGCTTGGATTGTGGTTTTCTTTATTGCTTCAATTTCATTTTTCGCTTACGCAGGATATAATTCGGGTTACGAATATGGCAAAGCCAAATCAAACAGCTTACTGTACGTTTACAATGCCGACAACAATTCTGCTGTCTGGACGACTTATGACACTAATTTGGACGATTGGACTAAATCGTATTTAGGCGAAAAAAATCAAAAGGCTGTTGGTTTAAACACACTGCCTCTTTCAAGCAAGTACAATACTACTTTTACTTACAGCGCTATTGCTCCTGTTGTTGATGTTCCGAAACCTACAATTCAGTTTTTGAGAGATAGTGTTATTGGAAATAATAGATATTTAAAAATCAAAATTACTCCAAACAGAAAAGTAAACCGCTACGATATTTATGCAAATCCAAAAATGACGTTCTATAATTTTAAAGCAAACGGAGTGTCAACTTCTGGTGAAAAAGGAAATCGTCTGGAAAGAGAAGACAGCAAAATTTTATGTTATTATGTTGTTGGCAACGAGCCGCTTGAAATGGAGTTTTACATCAACAAATCAACTGTTTTTGATATGGATTTGATTGAAAGTTCTTTCGATTTAATGAGCAATCCGCTATTAAATGTTAAACCAAGAGAAAATTGGATGATGCCAACACCATTTGTGTTAAACGATGCTGTTCTCATTCAGCAGAAGATCAAACGATATACACCGCCCGTAAAACCGATTGAACCTGTTGTTCCAGTAGATAGCTTAACTGTTCCAAAAGATAGCATCAAACCTGTTACACAACCGCAACCTTAATCAAAGCTAAAAACTAATGCTATGGCAACAAATATTTCTACAATCGTTTTGAATGCCCAAGTTGAAAAAGTTTGGAATGTATTGACAAAACCAGAATTAGTCAAGCAATGGCAATATGGAAGTGATTTAATTACTGATTGGAAAATCGGCAATGAAATAAGATTTAGGAATGAATGGGAAGGCCAAGTTTTTGAGCAATGGGGAACCGTTTTAGAAGTTGTTCAAAATCAGAAAATCAAATATTCTTTGTTTTTTCCAAGACCAGGATTAGAAGATAAACCTGAGAATTATTTCATAATGAGTTATGTTCTAACTGAAGAAGGTCAGCAGACAAAACTCGAAATAATTCAGGAGGATAATCGTCCTGGAGCAGTTCAGGAGAAACCACAAGGAGAAGAAAATCCAATTCTACAGGCATTAAAAGCCGTAATAGAATCGTAAATAATAGAGCAGATTTGTTAATCTGCTCTTTTTATTTGATTCATAGTTAAAAAACCTCTCTGACTCTGTAACTTTGCACTTTTAAAAGAAAAAATGACAAAAATTAGCATACTTGGTTGTGGTTGGCTGGGATTTCCTTTAGCGAAAGCATTACTTAAAAAAGGAATTTCGGTAAACGGATCAACAACCTCAGAAAACAAACTTCCTATTTTAAAAGAGGCTGGGATAAATCCTTTTTTGGTGACTGTCGAAAGCGAAGATGTTTCTGAAAACATTACTGATTTTTTAGCGGAAAGCGAAATCTTAATAATAGACATTCCGCCAAAATTGAGAACAGTCGATCCAAGTTCTGAGAAGAAAGCTTTTGTAGAAAAAATCAAGAATCTAATTCCCTTTATAGAAAAATCAACCATTAAGAAAGTCCTTTTTGTGAGTTCAACTTCTGTTTATGGAGATGATAATGGTTTGGTAACAGAAGAAAGCATTCCAAATCCAGACACCGAAAGTGGCAAGCAATTAGTTTTAGCCGAAAAGCTTCTTCAAGAAAATCAATATTTCGAAACCACAATTTTACGTTTTGGCGGATTAATTGGCGAGGATCGCCATCCTATTAAATTTCTTGCTGGAAAAGAAAACATTGAAAATCCAGACGCTCCCATTAATCTAATTCATCAAAAAGATTGCATTGGCGTTATTGAAGCCATCATAAATCAATCTAAAAGGAATGAGGTTTTTAATGCCGTTGCGCCTTTTCACCCAACAAGAGAAGAATATTACACTTCAAAAGCTATTGAAATGGATTTGGCTTTACCTAAATTCAGTTCTCAACAATCTGATATTAAAAAGGTTATTTCGAGTGAAAAGATAGAACGCAAATTACAGTATAAATTTATCTTAGAAGAATATTAAAACTTTCAAATAAAGATTAAATAAAAACACTATTTTTCCTTCATAAAAAATAAGTGTTTTCCCAGATGAAAAAATTCAGGTTTCTATTTTCAATCAGTATTTTACTGTTTACTTTCTTCCAAAGTTACTCCCAAAACGATTCTATTCCCGAGGAAGCAGAAAAAATAAAACAATTTCACGCCGATATCGTTGTTAAGGAAAATGGAAATCTAATTGTTACCGAAACTATTAAAGTTTATGCTAATGGCACACAAATACAGCGAGGCATCTTTAGGGAACTTCCCATAAAGAGCACTTCTCCAAAAGCGTCCCAAAACAATTACTACACGGTTTTAAATGTTACCCGAAACGGCTTTAATGAGCCATATCACGTGTCTTCAGGATTTGAAAAATTTGAAATCTATATTGGTAACCAAAAATATTCTATTGCAAAAGGAAATCACACTTACAAAATAACTTATGAAGTAGAAGCCCAACTGCATTCTTACAATGACTTTGATGAAGTTTACTGGAACGTAACGGGTAATTATTGGGATTTTGAAATTGACAATGTTACAGCAAAACTGACCTTACCAAAATCTGCAAAAGCATTTCAAACAGCTTGTTATACAGGTGTTTTGGGTTCGAAAGCGCACGAATGCGATTCAAAAATTATAGACAATACTGTCTATTTCACTTCCAAAAATCTAAAAAAAGAAGAAGGTTTTACCATTGCCGCAGGTTTTCCTAAAGGCATTGTTAATCAGCCGTTTTTTAGGCCTCACTATAAAATGGAGGAATTTTTAGAAGCTGATAAAATAGGGTTTGCAATTGCTGTTGTTTTTGCATGCTTCGCATTTTACTATTTTTCATGGAAGCGATATGGTAAAGACCCAAAGTTAAAAAGCGAACGCAGAACTATTGATTTAAAAAGCCTCTATTCGCCAACGTCTTTACAACACATACACGATCAAAGCATTAATTCTCAAACGCTTTTAGTTACCATAATCAGCCTTTCTTTAAAAGGCGCTCTCGAAATTTCAGATAATGGAAAAGAAACTTGGGCTGATGATTTTAAATATTCGCTTAAAGTCGGAAATAAAACAGAAGGTTTATCTAAAGAAGAAAATGCAGTTCTAAATACTTTATTTAGCGAAAAAGATTCTTTTGAATTAGATAAAGAAACGTATAAGATCTTTAACGAAGCAAAAATAGCACTTGAAAAACCGTTACAAGAGCAGTATAATTTAGAAGATTATCATTCTATTAATTTTAAACAAATGTCAATTGGCTTTGTAATTACAATTGGCGCTTTATTGGGTTATTGCCAATATTCAAAAGGTACTATTTATTGGGCCGTTATTTTCGGATTTACAATGCTCGTATTTACTTATTTATTGCTTAAAGGCGCTGTAGAAACATTTGTTCAAAAAGATTATAAATCAACCGCTTTTTGTCTTTTCTTATCGCTATTTACAGGCATTTTTTCTGCTGGCTGGTATCTTGCGAGTAATACTGACAAAAGTTATTCGGTTCTAACTTTGCTAGTGCTTTTTTTAATAATTATCGGATTTAGCATCTATTTAAGTCTAATAGGCGCTTATACAGAACTTGGACTTGAAACAAAAGCCGAAATCGAAAAGCTGAAAGAATATCTATTAAATTATAAACCAGAAGAAAGTTCCGCAATTAGTGTTTATGAAGAAAACCTGCCTTACGCCTTTGCATTAGGAATTGAAGATGAATGGAATCTCAAGTTTATTGATATTCTTAAAAAACTAAATTATACCAATAAATGGATTAAAACGGATAGTAGCGACTATGTTTCTTCTCCAGCGTTTTTCATGAGCTTTAGAACCTCGTACACTACTTATTCGACATCTTCCAGCAGTGGAAGTTCTGGCGGAGGAAGCTCTGGCGGCGGCGGTGGCGGCGGTGGAGGTGGAGGCTGGTAAAATCCTCTAAGATTTAACTTATATAATTTATTGGTTTAAAAAAACTTTGCGAACTTAGCGATAAACTTTTGCGCCCTTGCAGTTAAAAATTATGGAAACAGTCTATATCAATTCGCCTCTAGGAATCACCAAAATCATTGGAGATGAGAACGGCATTTCCGTAATTTCTGTTTCTGATGTTGGCACGAATGAAGTTTCTAAGGAAATTCCAGAAGTTTTAAAAGAAGCCGTTTTACAGCTAAATGAATATTTTGAAGGCAGAAGAACCGATTTTGATTTAAAACTGAATCCGCAAGGAACCGAATTTCAGCAGAAAGTCTGGAAATCTCTTCTTGAAATTCCGTACGGAAAAACGGTAAGCTACATGGATCAGACCAAAAAGCTGGGAGATATAAAAGCAATTCGTGCCGTAGCCTCGGCAAATGGCAAAAATCCACTTTGGATTGTAGTTCCTTGCCATCGCGTTATTGGCACAAACGGCTCTTTAACTGGTTACGCGGGAGGTTTATCTCGTAAAAAATGGCTTTTAGAACATGAAAGTCCGTCTTTACAGCAAAGTTTGTTTTAGTATTTTTTTGCCACGAATTTCACGAATTACGCTAATTTTTTTCCCTTTGATCTTTTTATTTTTAAATCTCAATATTTAAAATAAGAAAATTCACTCAATTAAACATTTCGTCATTTATAAAAAATCAAATTTGCGTATATTTATATCGGCAAAGAATTAGTGAAATTCGTGGCAGACACATAGCAAAAAATATGATTGAAAAAATTAATCTCAACAATATTCTCTTTCTTGATATAGAAACCGTTCCTGAAGAAGAAAACTTCAATTCGCTTGACGCGGAAATGCAGTCACTTTGGGATTTAAAAACGCAATATCAGCGAAAAGATGAGTTTTCTCCAGAAGAATTTTACGAACGTGCTGGAATCTGGGCAGAGTTCGGAAAGATAATCTGTATCTCGGTTGGCTTTTTTACCATCAAAGGCGATGTGCGCAATTTTAGAGTAACTTCATTTTTTGGTGAAGAAAAGAAAATCCTAAAAGACTTTTCAAATCTGATTAACAATCATTTTAATCAGCCTCAACATTTGCTGTGTGGACATAATTCGAAAGAATTTGATATTCCGTTTATTGCCCGAAGAATGATCATTAATCAAATGCCTATTCCAGATAAACTGAATTTATTTGGAAAAAAACCTTGGGAAATTCCGCATTTGGATACTTTAGAATTATGGAAGTTTGGCGATTATAAGCATTTTACTTCTTTAAAACTTCTCACTAAGATTCTCGGCGTGCCATCGCCAAAAGGAGATATTGACGGAAGCCAGGTTGCTCACGTATATTATGTCGAAAAAGATATTGACAGAATCATTACGTATTGTGAAAAAGATACAATTGCTGTAGCTCAGATTTTCCTTCGCTTGCGCCGAGAGGATTTACTAATTGATGATGAAATAATTCATGTATAACTTCTTTAGATGCTAAGGTTCTGAGTTACTAAGATTCTAAGATTCTTTTGCATGAACTTATATAACTTATATGGTTTAAAATGATTCATTCCGAAATTTCACATTATCGTATGGCTTCTCAGAAGCTTTATCTGGAAAACCAATGTTCTCCTGAGGAAATTGTACGTCATTTTGGTGCTATGCAGGCTCAGGATTATGCTATGGCAAAATGGGCAATTGGTTCTCGATGCAATTCTTCTGAAAAAGAAATTGAAGAAGCCGTTAATTCAGGAAAAATAATCAGAACTCATATTCTACGTCCAACTTGGCATTTTGTTTCTGCTGATGATATTTATTGGATGCTCGATCTTTCGGCTCCACAGGTACAAAGATTTACCATTTCTGCCGCTAAAAAATTTGATTATGATTTGAAGAAATTAGATCAAATCAATAATAAAATTCAAAAACTGTTATCAGGCAATAATCATTTGACTCGGGATGAAATCATGCTAGAACTTGATATTAAAAGAACTTCTAAAGAAGATTTTTTAAGCGCTGCCATTATGATGCATGCTGAACTGGATGGTTTGGTATGCAACGGAAGAATGAAAGGCAAACAGATTACTTATGCTTTGCTCGAAGAAAGAGTTTCTAAACCAAAAACTAAATTATCAAAAGAAGAAAGTTTAGCCAAACTCGCTTTGCGCTATTTTGAAAGTCATGGCCCAGCCACAGTACTTGATTTTTCTTGGTGGTCTGGTTTTGCGCCAACAATTTGCCAGAAAGCAATTAACGCAATTGAGTTGCAATTAAACTCCATTGCCGTTGATAATCAGACTTATTGGCTTGCTAAAAATCGTTCTTTAGAAGATAACTTTCGCGAAAGTGTACATTTTCTTCCAGCATTCGATGAAATTTTGATTTCATACAAATCGCGTGAAGTTTCATTTTCAGGAGATCATCAATCCAAAACTTTTACCAATAATGGCATTTTTAAACCTGTCATTTTAGAAAATGGAAAAGTGATTGGAATCTGGAAACGAACCATTAAAAAAGATCATGTGAAAATTGAAACGGAGTTTTTTAATGAAACTGAAACTTCAAAAAAGGAAATTTTGTTCGAAGGAATTAAAGCTTTTGAAACTTATTTGGAAACCAAAGTTATCATTGAGTAATTAATTTTCAAAAATAGATAATTAGATTTCGCCCCACTCGGGCTTTTTTTAATTTATAACCTGAATGATTTCTGTAAATATTTCGCTCTTCCAGAGCTTTTTTATTTGCATATAATTTTGTTTTATAAAGTTTACTAGCTCTGGAAGAGCGAAATATTTGTAGCAAATGAAATTTTCCTATTTCAAAAAGCCCCAGCGGGGCAACATATCAACTCAAATTCCCGTCTCATTACATAAAATATTTATGCATTTTATTGCTAAATAATTACATTTACAAAAAATTGTAATTATGGTATTGAGCAGATTTTGGTTAGTTATTTTTATTTCTTCGATTCTTTTTATTGTAGTCAGTCTATTTACTGCCAATACTTATACCATTGATTCTGTTTTAAATGGAAAAAAAGACGATCCTGTTTTAGTTTCTGAAAAATACGTTGAAGAACTTCCGGCTTTCATCAAGGACAGTATCCAAAAAGCTCCAGATCAAACCATGATCATCAATCGTGATACGCTAAATGCTGACACGACTTATGTTTACAAAAGCAAAACTGTAAAAATTTACAGCGGACTTCAAAAATCGGACGGTTTACTGCCTACTTGCAAAAGCACTTTAGTCGATTTAATTTTACCGCTTATTGCTTATTTAGCCTTTTTCTGCGGATTAATGGAACTTTTAATCGTTTCTGGAGCTTCTGGAAACTTAGCCAAAGCTTTAAGTCCGGTATTTGTAAAAGTATTTCCAAGCATTCCTAAAAATCACCCTTCAATATCCTACATGACATTAAACTTCGCTGCCAATTTCTTAGGATTGGATTCTGCCGCAACACCGTTTGGGTTGAAAGCCATGGAAAGTTTACAGGAAATAAACCCCGAAAAAGATAAAGCCAGTGATGCACAAATCATGTTTATGTGTCTTCACGCTTCTGGACTAACTTTAATCGCAACTTCGATTATCGGTTATCGAGCGGCCGCAAATGCAACCAATCCTGCCGATGTGATGCTGCCATGTATCATCACTTCGTTTATTGGAACTATTGCCGCTTTTTTAATTGTCGGAATTAAACAAAAAATCAATTTCAAAAGTGCTTCGCTTTTAATTGGTTTAATGGGATTAATTGCTGCAATTGTTGGTTTGTTGATGTATGTAAACCATTTAGATTTAATTGGAAAAAACTATTTCACTTCTAACCTTTCTGGATTAATTTTATTGGCGATTATTGTATTTACGCTGATTTTTTCATTTAGACATGAGAAAAAATTCAAAGAAGCAGACACTACTGTTTTCGATACTTTTGTCGTTGGTGCCAATAACGGTGTGAAAACTGGAGTTACAATTTTCCCTTATGTTTTAGGAATGTTGGTTGCAATCTCATTATTCAGAAACAGTGGTTTGTTCGAAATCATCAGTGATGCAATCGGATTTGTTTTCTCGAATCTAGGTGTAAGCAAAGAAATTACAAATGCTCTTCCTGTTGCTATGTTGCGTCCGTTTAGTTCTGCAGGTTCAAGAGGTTTCTTAATTGACTCTATGAATACTTTTGGTGCCGATTCTTTGACTGCCAGATTAAGCAGTATTTTCCAATGCAGTGCCGAAAGTACATTTTATGTTATTGCGGTTTATTTTGGTTCTGTAAATATCAAAAACACTCGTTATGCATTAGGCACAATGCTTTTGGTTGATTTAATTTGCGTCATTACAGCTATTTTTGTGGCAACTTGGTTTTTCTAAGACAAGCAAAAGCATCAAATTGGCCACTTCTTATTTTTCATAAACAACTTTAAAACAACAGATAAGATTTGTTGTTTTAAAGTTTTGATATAAGTTACTGGTATGAATCGGACGCATTATCCTACATTATTTTCATATTTTTTATAAAAAACCTCTTATAATTTTATACTTTAGCCTTCTAACATAAATAAAACAATTAAATATTCCCCCAAATATGTTTAAATGGTTTTTAAGTAAAAAAAAGGAATCTAAGAATTCCGAGAAAATCGAATGCGCTGAAGAGCCAAAACCTACAGAAAAAACTGTGTCAGCGCAAAACAAATTCGATACCAACAAAATGGACTGGCTCATTAATGATTCGCTTCTTGCTTTTATGCCTCGCGAATTATTTATGCACTATTCTGATTCTAACACCGCACCAGATCCTCAAGATCCTTCCTGGCAAAATCAAGGACTGTATTTTTGGAAAGAAAAGGAAGCTTTTGAAAACAAATCGCTCCCAGAGTTTTTTCGAAATATGGATCAGAGATTATTTCTTATCAACGAAGTGCCAGATTATATTTCGCTAGTTTCAGGAAAAGCGATGCCTTGGTTTGGAATGCCTGGAGGTGGAGAAAAATTCTTTTTCAGATATGATGAGACTACACCCGTAACTTTAGAAGAAGCCCACAAACTAAATATTATCAATTATGTTGAAATTGTGGAATTGAATCAAGATAATCTGAGTGTCTTAAACGACAGGGATAATTATTGCTTTTTAATTGATCCTTATGAAGTGAAATACGAAGACCAGCTTTTTTATCTTAACGGTGAAAAAATCTCGCTAGCTGAACTTTATCAAAAAAAGAAACTTTTAGTTCTATCTGTTGAATAAAATCACTTTTGAATTATAATTATGAAAATCCACACTCTTTTCTTCCTGCTTGTTTTAATAGGATGCCAAAAAACTAAACCTACAGATGCTGCAGCCCCAATTGCAGAAATTATTGAACCGCAAGAAACATTGGAGGTCACAAATGATGAAAAGATCATCAAAACCGACACCGTATCTATTTATACTGGCGAAACAGAATCTTCTACAGATTTTATCCTAGCGCATTTGGTAGATCAGCAGGCAGATAAAGACAGTATAGTTACTGTAAAATACCGATTAGACTTTTATCAGAATAAAACCAAAACCGCATCTTCTAAAGTTGCGATAAAAAGTTTTCAAAAAGGCTCTGAGTGGACAGCCTCTTATGGATTAACATCTGAAACTTCTAAAAATTCTCCATTCATACAAATCACATTTGGATACCCTGCTTGTGGTTATGCACATGACAACTACTTGTATTATCTAAAAAATAATGGATTACAATTGGTTCACCAATGGAGCTCAATGTCTGACAGCGGCTGGGGAAGCTGGGTTGAAATAGGAAACCCTTCTGCAAATTCTGACCCGAAATCTTTTTATTGCAAAACTGTTGCATTTGTGCCTGCAGACGAAGATGAAAACCTAGATATGGGAATTCTTTCTCACTCAGACTCAATATCTTTTGAATTAAAAGACAATAAATGGAAAAAGATGCTGCTTTCTGCGAAAGACAAACCTTACTTTGAAAAAAAGATGACGTTTGATCAATTTAATAACATCGAATAAAATCATAAATCTGTTGAAGACTTCTTATTCAAATTCTTTCTTAGGTAAATAATTTCTAAATTTGTAAAAAAACAAAACAATGATTGATTTTATATACCAAGATCCTTATCCGATCTTAAAGGATGATACGCAGTACCGCAAAATCACTTCTGATTTTGTAAAAGTTGAAAAATTTGGAGAACGCGAAGTTTTAACCGTTGATCCAAAAGGTTTAGAATTATTGGCTGAAGAAGCTTTGACTGATGTTTCGTTTATGTTGAGAACTTCTCATTTGCAAAAATTGAGAAAAATTCTAGACGATCCAGAAGCTACAGACAATGACCGTTTTGTGGCTTACAATTTACTTCAAAATGCATCTGTTGCTGCCGAAGGTCAGTTGCCAAGCTGCCAAGATACGGGAACTGCAATCGTAATGGCAAAAAAAGGAGAAAGCATTTTTACTGGTGTTGATGATGCAGAATGGTTAAGCCGTGGTATTTTCAATACTTACCAAAAAAGAAACTTACGTTATTCTCAGATTGTTCCGATTTCGATGTTTGAAGAAAAGAATTCAGGATCGAATCTTCCGGCACAAATTGATATTTATGCGAAAAAAGGCACTTCTTACGACTTTTTATTTATGGCAAAAGGCGGAGGGTCTGCAAACAAAACGTATTTATACCAGCAAACAAAATCTTTATTGAATGAAAAATCGCTTGACGAATTCATTCGCACAAAAATTAAAGATTTAGGTACTTCTGCTTGTCCTCCATACCACTTAGCATTGGTAATTGGCGGAACTTCTGCTGAAGCCAACTTAAGCGCTGTTAAAAAAGCTTCTGCAGGATATTATGATCATCTTCCAACTTCAGGAAACATGGCAGGTCAGGCTTTCCGTGATCATGAATGGGAAGAAAGAGTTCAGAAAATCTGCCAGGAAAGTGCCATTGGAGCACAATTTGGAGGAAAATATTTCACACACGACGTACGTGTAATCCGTTTGCCTCGTCACGCGGCTTCTTGCCCGGTTGGATTAGGGGTTTCTTGTTCGGCAGATAGAAATATTAAAGGAAAAATTACAAAAGACGGAATCTTTGTTGAGCAGTTAGAAGTAAATCCAAAACAATTTTTACCAGAAACAGCTCCACACTTAGAAGCGCCAGTAGAAATTGATTTAGATCAGCCAATGGCAGATATTTTGGCAAAACTATCTCAATATCCAGTTAAAACTCGTTTAAAACTAAACGGAACTGTAATTGTTGCTAGAGATATTGCTCACGCAAAAATTAAAGAATTGCTAGACGCTGGAAAACCAATGCCAGACTATTTCAAAAATCATCCAGTATATTACGCTGGTCCAGCAAAAACTCCAGACGGAATGGCTTCTGGAAGTTTCGGACCAACAACTGCTGGACGTATGGACGTTTATGTGGATGAATTCCAGAAAAATGGCGGAAGTATGATTATGCTGGCTAAAGGAAACCGAACTAAACAAGTTACTGACGCTTGCAACAAATACGGCGGATTCTACTTAGGTTCTATTGGAGGTCCTGCTGCTATTTTGGCTCAAGATAATATCTTAAAAGTAGAAGTTGTTGATTTTGAAGAATTAGGAATGGAAGCAGTTCGTAAAATTACAGTTAAAGATTTCCCTGCATTCATTATCACAGATGATAAAGGAAATGACTTTTTTGCTAATTTATAATTTTTCTTAACCGCAAAGAGCGCAAGGATTTACGCAAAGTTCGCAAAGAATTATATAAAACAAAAACCGCCTATTGGGCGGTTTTTGTTTTGATATATATAGCGTGCCTTGCGTAAATCCTTGCGCTCTTTGCGGTTAAAAATCATTAAGCACTTAAATCCTGTTTTTCAAAAGCTATAAAATGTGATATCTCGCCTTTTAGATTATATATTGGCAAAGCATCTATTTTGCATTTATAAGTCTGTCCGTTTTTTCTATAATTTTCAAGGGTCTTTGTAAAAGGAATCTGCTTTTTTACGGCTTCTCTTATATCTTTTAAATCCTTTTTGGAAGTTGCTGGGCCTTGAAACATTTTTGGGGTTTTCCCTAAGACTTCTTCCTCTTTGTAACCTGTCATTTTTTTTATTCCGCTTGACGCGAAAACAATTTTCAAATCTAAATCTGTCACCAAAACCACTTCATTCTTGATTCTTTCCTGAATGTTAAGCTTTTTTTCGTCCCAGATAAATTCATTCGAAATTTTGCTTACTCTTTTCAAGTCATCACTTAATCCTTTTAGCTCATTTAGATATTCGTAATGAAAATCCCAAGATAGTATTGGAACTGTATTTCGTTGCAGTGAATCATCAGAATTTTTATTTTTCATATCAAAACAATTCAAGAGATTGATAGATCCTTTTACTCAAAGATACAAGAAAAATCCTGTTATAAAAAGCTTAGAGTCTTAATATACGCTTAACAAGCGTTATCAAAATGTAAATTTTAACTGAACGACAACTGCTTTCTTCACTTCTGTGTTCA
Source organism: Flavobacterium sharifuzzamanii (assembly GCF_003254585.1). Classification (GTDB taxonomy): domain Bacteria; phylum Bacteroidota; class Bacteroidia; order Flavobacteriales; family Flavobacteriaceae; genus Flavobacterium; species Flavobacterium sharifuzzamanii. The sequence goes on from NZ_QJGZ01000039.1 coordinate 431,804, forward strand.
AGTTACTTAATGAAATTCCAAGCAGCCTTACTGAATCTTTCATTTTTTCCTGATACAATAGTTCTTCAACATTTTCCATAATCAGACTTTTATCAGAAATAAAATAAGGCAAGGTTTTACTTCTTGTCTGCTGCGTAAAATCGCTATATTTAATTTTGAGCGTAATGGTTTTCCCTGAAACATTATGTCTTTTTAAACGTTTTTCCAACGAACCTGCTATTCTTTCTAATTGTTCCATCATAAAAATTTCGGAAGACAGATTTACATCAAAAGTGTGTTCTGCCGCGACAGATTTAGCAATTCGGGAAGATTTTACTTCACTATTGTGAATTCCCCTCACTACATGATAATAAAATGCTCCTGATTTTCCGAAATGTTTCTCTAAAAACTCCAAAGACTTGCTTTTCAAATCGGTTCCTGTAAAAATCCCAAGCTGATACATTTTTTCTGTAGTAACTTTACCGACTCCATAAAATTTACGAATAGGCAAATCTTCCAAAAAAGCCTCTACTTCGTCAGGATTTACCGTTTTTTGCCCATTTGGCTTGTTATAATCACTAGCAATTTTAGCTACAAATTTATTGACTGAAATACCTGCAGAAGCTGTTAATCCCACTTCATTAAAAATTCTTGTTCTAATTTCCTGAGCTAGAAGACTTGCGCTTGGATTTCCTTTTTTGTTTTTAGTGACATCCAAATAAGCTTCGTCAAGCGAAAGAGGCTCAACCAAATCAGTATATTCATGAAAAATTTTATGGATTTTAGATGAAATCTCTTTGTAACGGTCAAATCTTGGTCTAACAAAGATAATTTCTGGACAGTATTTTTTGGCTAAGACTCCGCTAAGAGCACTTCGAACACCAAACTTTCTAGCTTCATAACTTGCTGCCGAAACCACGCCTCGATTCTCTGAACCGCCAACTGCAACTGGCTTACCTCTTAGCTCAGGGTTGTCCATCTGTTCTACCGATGCATAAAAGGCATCCATATCAATATGAATAATTTTACGATATGTTGGTGTTTCAGACATATTGCAAATTTAAAAAGGAAAAACAATAAAAAAACGCTGTAAATAGTTATAAATCATATCAAATTTTAAAGAATGTGAATTCGATGAGTCCAAACCAATTATTCTTTCTATTTTTGTTCTTCTACTCGAAAAATTAAATAATGCGAACATTTGTTATAGGTGACATTCATGGCGGATTACTTGCACTTGAGCAAGTATTAGCAAGAGCCGAAGTTACTACCGAAGATACTCTAATTTTTTTGGGCGATTACGTTGACGGCTGGAGTCAGTCTGTTGAAGTGATTGACTATTTGATTGATTTAAAAAGCAAACAAAATATCATCTGCATAAGAGGAAACCATGACCAACTTGCTTTGGACTGGCTTGAAGAAAGACACGATGATTTTGACGAAGAAATGTGGTACAAACATGGCGGAAAAGCTACTGTTGAAGGCTACGCTAAAATTTCTGAAGAGAAAAAGAAAACGCATATCGAATTTCTTGAAAATCTTCAGGATTATTATCTTGACGATCAAAACCGCTTATTTGTACATGCTGGTTTTACCAATTTGAATGGTGTAAAATGGGAATATTTTTCAAAACTATTCTATTGGGACAGAACACTTTGGGAAACAGCTCTTTCATTAGACCCAAAATTAAAAGAAGACGACATACACTATCCTAAAAGATTTACCGTTTATAAGGAAGTTTATATTGGTCACACTCCAGTTACCCGAATCGGCGAAACGGTTCCTGTAAATAAAGCTTGTGTTTGGAATGTAGATACTGGTGCAGCATTTAGAGGTCCGCTTACAATTTTAGATGTCGATACAAAGGAATACTGGCAAAGTGAACCGTTGAACGAACTCTATTTTAACGAAAAAGGTAGGAATTAATTTATTTAAAAATTACATTTGCGCCACAATAATTAATATTAAATTTTTATGAAAAAGGTTATTACACTTTTGTTTTTAGTGACATTCGGATTTGTTAATGCTCAAGAAGCTTTCAAAGGAAAGGGAGATATTAAAGTAAACGTAGGTGCTAATTTACAAGATGGTGGTTCTGGAATTCAAGGTTCTGTTGATTTTGGTTTAGGAGAAAATTTCTCTTTTGGTTTTGTTGCTAACTATATCCTAGGATTTGATAATTTTAATGGTTACTACCACGGAAGTTCAGATCTTTATCACGATGCTGACCCAGATTTCTCAGATCGTTTTGATGCAAAAGCAAGAATCAATGCTAACTTATCTAGCGTAATTGGCGTAAAAGAATTAGACGTTTACCCTGGATTAAGCTTAGGTTTACATAATTTCGGAGGTCACGTTGGTGGTCGCTATTTCTTTACTGACGGATTTGGTGTTTTCACAGAAATCGGATTCCCAATTGCAAAATACGGTTCAAACAATGATCCTTTTTATCATTTGAATAATCAAGCGACTTTTAGTTTAGGAGCTTCATTTAATTTATAATTTTTTCTTAGGCTCAAAGGCTCAAAGAAGCAAAGGAACAAAGTTTTTATAAATAGAAAACCGCCTTAACAGGCGGTTTTTGCTTTTTATAGTATTTTTATTTTTTAGCGAATTTCTTAACGATTCTTTTTGCACCGTTGTTTAATTCTAATACATAAATTCCCGTATTTAAGGCGCTTACGTCTATAGGATTTTCAGAAAGTTCACCTTTACTAATTTGCTGACCTAGAATATTGGTAATTCTAAATGTATATCCTTTATTGTTTAAAAATGAAACATTTAATTCATTTACAACAGGATTTGGATATAATGCAAATTCAGGATTTTCATTAGTCTCTATCAATCCCGTAACAATTTCTTCATTCACAACTGCTCCTGAAGCGGTTATGTTTATAGAATAATCTTCGACTTGTCCATAAGAAAAACTTTCGCAAGATGTTGGAATTCCATTATATTTCATAGAAACTCTAAGTCTTGTAGTTCCAAGAGCTGCCGTTGATGGAATTGTTATACTTCCCGATGCTGAAGTTGCTGTTGATGTAGCTTTTGTCCAAACCGTTTCGCCAGAATCTGCAAAATCACCATCTTGATTATAATCTATAAACACAGCATATCCTTCACTATAAACTGTAGATGTCCATTTCGGTGTAATCGTAATTGTATATGCAGTTCCTCTTGTTGCATTTGTCGAAATTGAAGTATAATTTTCATAACCCGTTGTTCCTGTAGATGTATTATTGATTGTACCGAATACAACTTTACCAATTTTTTCGTCGGCAGTACTATTTCCTTGTGATGTACAATAAGTTAACGCAGCAGAAGTAGTTGTAACATTTACTGTATTACTCGCCACCGAAACATTCCCTGCAGCATCTTTAGCTTTTACACTAAAACTATAAGCAGTTAATGCTGTTAAACCAGTTACTGTATAATTTGTTGTTGTAGACGAACCTTTTAATGTTGTTCCCTCGTAAATATCATATCCTGTAACAGCTACATTATCTGTTGATGCTGTCCACGATAAATTAGTCGTTGTCCCTGTAGTACCAGAAGCAGCAAGATTTGTTGGAGCTGTAGGCGCAACAGTATCATTAGACCCAACATAAGCAGCACCAATACCTACTGCATAAAATGCATTGGTTGTTGCTATAACTTCAGCCGAACCTGCACCATACAAATCTATTGCAGATTGTATCCCCGATGTTCTTGCATTTGCATAAGTAGAATTTGCGGTTAAATACACACTCTCTAAACGAAAGGCAATTTTTGCCGCTTTATCGATAGTTATACCTGTTACGTTATATGAGCTCCCAATATCATTTGTTCCAGATTTACCAACTGATAAAATGTAAAACCAATGATTCAAAACTCCCGAATTGGTATGAACGCCACAATAATCGTTACTGCTAGTTGGCGTACAGCTTTGGCTTACCCAATTGGTCCCTCCATAAGTATCTGGCTGCCCCTCTGATTTTGGATTACTCATAGAACGTAAAGCAAGATGTCCTGTTCTTCTTTCGATATCTTCTCCCACTAACCATGTAGATTTTGTTGGCGCAGCACGATATTCAATACAAGCTCCCCAAATATCCGAGAAACCTTCATTCATTGCCCCCGATTCTTTTTGATAAGCAAGATTTGCTGTATAAGTACAAACTGCATGTCCTATTTCATGTCCAGCAACATCAAGTGCCGTCAAGATATCAAATCCTCCAGTTCCCGTTCCGTCACCATAAGTCATAACGCTTCCGTTCCAGAATGCATTATTATTATTTGGATATCCAGCGGCCACTAAATTGTAGTGAACATAACTTTTAATTTTTGCTCCGGCATTGTCATAACTGTTTCTTCCATGAACAGCAGACCAATAATCGTATGTCATTTCAGCACCCCAGTGTGCATCCAATGCTCCATTATCTTTATTTGTATTATTATACTCAGCAGCTGTCCAATTATTGTCAGCATCAGTAAAATTAGTTGTTGGATATGTTGCGGTTCTTGCAGAGTTATAGGTTTGAATTCCATTTCCTCGAGTTCCATCAGATAAAATATAAGAAGATCCACTTAGAGTAGTCTGAATGGTCTGAGTTCCGCTATAACGGGTCGCCGCATTTGCCGAAACAATGGCAACTTTTGCATTAGATGTTTCCTTTTGATTTTCTTTAGCCGATTCCAATTTTCCTCCGTGACTATGTTCTCCAAGGTGTTTTATGGTAGCATTATAAAACAAGACTTTTCCATTTTCAGCGTCGATATAGAGATCACCTCTGCTTAACGGATTTGTAGCATAGATATCAAACTTATAAGCCAATCGAACTTTATCAGATTTTCTGTCCTCTCCTTGTTCTTCCATATCTGGTAATAAAACCAATTCCCCTTTTGGTTTTTCATAATCCATCGCAGCGGCGTCTTCGGGTTTTTCCCATAAGTATTCTTTTGCTCCCGTATAAGCAATCGCTTTAGCAAATGCATCCTGACTTGATAATTTTGGAGTAGTTTTTACATTTTTAAAAGCATAAAATTCGCCATTCATAGAAACTAATTTACCTTCTTTAGAATGTAATGAATAATTGGCAAATTCTACTTTGATTCCCTGTTCATACAACTGAAACTTTTCATGAGTAAAACCCTCTCTATCTGATTCGGTTTTAACTTTCAAAAAAGACTGGTTCTCTTTTAATCCAAGTTGCTCTTTAAAAACAGTATTGTAATCTGTTCCCTTGTAGGTAGATTTATCACTAAAAGTGATTAGACTTGGTTGTCCATTTTCTGATAAATTTTTCTGACTTACCCGCTTGTCTGTATTTTGAGCAAATACAGGCACTGAAAATGTAAGAATAATAACGGCTGACGCCATAATTTTAGGTAATTTTCTTTCCATAATAATGTGGTATTTAATTTTGGTTAAATGGATTACAAATAAAATACTTAATGTAGGTAAATACTTTATTTTAATGTAAAAATATTTTATTTGTGTTATATTATCGATTAAATTTGCCTTTAATCGATAAAAAGCAACATTTTTTACATTAATTCCATTTTTATTTAACAAACTGTAATAATCTTGTAACAAAACAGCTATAAAACCAATTATTTGATTGATTAATAAATACTTACATACAAAACCACGTATTAAACCTTATATAATTTGTTAAAACCAACAGCTACAAATCCTTTAATTAATTCCTACAAAAAAAGCCAGCTCTTTTAAAAGCTGGCCTTGAGCGGTTTTTTCTTTTTATACTTGATTTGGAGTTTATGATCTGCTGAACTTTCTTTTTAATGTGGCCATAAACTCATTAAGTGTAATGCCGTTATATTCGTATGAATCATCTTGTAACAAATCTGAAGATTCTTTTCTTATGCAAATAGTCATCATAAAATTATCAGGTTTCTTTTTAGACACTACTAACATAGTAATTAAAGAAAAACTAAACGCGAAAATTCTAACAAAAACAAATAGATTTCGAAAAACACCTCTATCATTTCTTTCTTTTATTGCTCTACTTGTAAAGTAAAACAATTGAATTACAAATGTTAACATAAAAACATAAGACAAATATCTTAAACTATGATAACCAATTAACAACACTAAAAGTGATATTACAATTGAAGCTACCACATTTGCTATAAACAAATAACTTCCCCATTTAATATCGATTTCAAACTTTTCCAAAGGCGTATTTTTTTAAATCAGAGCAAATGCAAAGAAAAAGATTACGTTTTAATTATACGCTCTAACAGAAAACAAAAAAAAGAACCTTCATTTAAGAAAGTTCTCTTATTTAAATTTATTTTTAGCACTTCAACTTTGAGCCTCCGCGCCTTTGAGCCTTTGAACCTTAAAAAACCATCTCAGGAATTTCACCTTCAATGATCAAATCGGCTTCGGTTGAGGCGATGATGTGCTCGACTGAGATGCCTGGCGCTCGTTCTAAGAGCTTAAAACCTTTTTCGGTCACTTCGAGTACTGCAAGTTCGGTTACAACCTTTTTAACGCATCCTACGCCTGTTAATGGCAAAGTGCATCTTTTTAAGATTTTTGATTCTCCTGCTTTGTTTACGTGCATCATGGCAACGATGATATTTTCGGCAGAAGCTACCAAATCCATTGCGCCTCCCATTCCTTTTACCATTTTGCCTGGAATTTTCCAATTGGCGATGTCTCCGTTTTCAGAAACTTCCATGGCTCCTAGAATCGTCAAATCTACTTTCTTGCTTCGGATCATTCCGAAACTAAAAGCCGAATCAAAGAAACTTGCTCCCGGAAGTGTCGTAATGGTTTGTTTTCCTGCATTAATAATATCGGCATCTTCTTCTCCTTCAAAAGGAAAAGGCCCCATTCCCAGAACTCCATTTTCACTTTGGAATTCAACTGCTATATCTTCTCTAACGTAATTTGCAACCAAAGTTGGAATCCCAATTCCAAGATTCACGAAATAACGGTCTTTTACTTCTTTTGCAATTCGCTTTGCTATATCTTCTTTACTAAGTGCCATAATTTTTTAATGTGTCTTTTTAATGTGCCAATTAGTCAATTTGATCATTAGAAAATGCTTAACACGATCTAAATTAATTATCTAATTGGCACATTGTCTAATTATCTAATAAAATAATCCCAAACTGCTTTTGTTAGGTCCGCTATTATTTTTTCTGTATCCTCTCTTTTCTCTGTAATATCTTTCAAGTAAACCGACAGAATGAAATGTTTTCCGTTTGGAAGTTTTACAATTCCAATGTCATTCATTGCAACTCTCAAGTTATTATCATTTGTTCCAGAAATTCCAGTTCTGTGTGCTAATTCGGTGTTTTCAGGAAGTCCAGCTTTCATCCAAGTAAGACCTCTTGAAGTTTCAACCATTAATTGATACAAATACTTTGTCGTTTCTTGTTTTAAAATTTCGCCTTTAAAAAACTTCTCGAGCAATTCTGTTGTTGCTATTGGAGTTGTGGTATTGACATAAAGATTTTTCCATGTCTTCATTTGGTCTTCGTTCATTTTAATAACGAAATCCCTGATACCTTGCTCATTTATAAACTTTTTAATGTACTTTGTACCTCCAACTAAATTGATCAAAATGTCGCATCCGTTATTATCACTATGCGAAACCGTGTAACGAAGTATTTTATCTAAAGTCAAATTCACATTTCCCTCTGGATAATCTACTTTCATCGGACTCCATGTATCTTCTTTTAAATCTTTCTTTTTTATAAAGATTTCCTGAGTAAGATTAAGTTTTCCTTCATCGACCTTATGCAAAACTGCTAAAGCAATATGAAATTTAAATACGCTCATCATTGGCATTTTTAAATTTCCATTGATGCTCAAAGTATCCTTATCTTCAATACCTTTCATAGAAAGACCTAAAGTTGCACTTTTATTCGAAATAATTTGATGTAATTGATTTCGAAGTTCATTTGTGCCTTGAGAAAAAACTTGAAACGATAAGAACGAAAAAAGAACTATGCTAAATTTAGTCATATTTTTAATGTGTCAATTTGATAATTAGATAATGTCAAAACAATTATCTAATTACCTCATTTTCTAATTTCTAGCTCTTACAGTTCGCTGTTCAATTCGTTTCTCAAACTTCTCTCCTTGAAAAATACGCTGTACCATAATTCCCGGAATATGAATCTGATTTGGATCTAAAGTCCCAACTGGAACCAATTCTTCTACTTCTGCAATTGTAATTTTCCCAGCACCCGCCATACAAGCATTGAAGTTTCTGGCTGTTCCTTTGAAAATAAGATTTCCTGCTTCATCACCTTTCCATGCTTTCACAATGGCAAAATCGGCTTTGAAAGCTTCTTCCATAATATGCATTTTTCCGTTGAATTCACGTGCTTCTTTTCCTTCTGCCACTTCCGTTCCGTAACCTGCTGGAGTAAAGAATGCTGGAATTCCTGCCTGAGCTGCACGACAGCGTTCTGCAAGAGTTCCTTGTGGAGTCAATTCGACTTCTAACTCGCCAGAAAGCATCTGACGTTCGAATTCTGCATTTTCTCCCACATAAGAAGAAATCATTTTTTTGATCTGTTTTTTCTGCAACAACAATCCTAAACCAAAATCATCTACACCTGCATTATTAGAAATACAAGTTAAATCTGAAATTGAGGTGTTTACCAACGCTGCAATTGTATTTTCAGGAATACCGCATAATCCGAAACCTCCAAACATGATGGTCATGCCGTTTTCAATTCCTTCAATAGCATCCTGAACGCTATTTACTTTTTTTGTTATCATAACAAACTATCTTTATTGCTGAATATTTTTGATAAAAATAAGATTTTTAGATTAAATTATAACGATTTCGTAAAAATAAAACCAAAAGAAAAATCCCTTTACAAATCTTTTAAAAGACTAGTAAAGGGATTGATATATAATTAAATAAGCTTTATTGCAACATTGTTACAATTCAAACTCATCAGTATTTTGTTCGGTCTGTGTGGTATCTTTTACGACAGCTGGTCTTTGATAGCAATCTACTTTGATAGAAAGATTTGCTGGACGTTCAAATTCAGATTTTGAAATCTGAAGATCTTTATCGGCATAACACTTTTTCATATAATAACCCCAAACTGGCAAAGCTGCTGTAGCTCCTTGTCCGTAAGTCAAACTTTTGAAACGTGCTGAACGATCTTCACATCCAACCCAAACTCCAGTAACTAAATTCGGAACCATTCCCATAAACCAACCATCAGACTGGTTTTGCGTTGTACCCGTTTTACCTGCAATTGGATTTGTAAACATATACGGATATCCTGTCCAACGGTTATCTCCACTTCCACCGCCTTGCGTACGTAAACGTACACCAGAACCACTTTCTGTTACCCCTTGAAGCAATTTGATCACCGCGAAAGCAATATCTTTATTTAAAACGTCGTGAGACTCTGGAATCGGTTCGTAAATAACCTCACCGCTTTTGTTCTCAATTCTACTTAAAAACTGTGGTTTTACATAAACTCCCTGGTTTGCAAATGTACTATATGCCGCAACCATATCCTCTACCGTGATATCTACAGCTCCTAAAGCAATAGATGGCTGAACTGGAATTTCTGTTTTAACTCCTAATTTTTTAGTCAATTCAACAACTGCTTCAGGACTTGTTCTATCAATTAATTTAGCCGAAACTGTATTGATAGAAGCCGCCAAAGCTTGCTTTAAAGTTACCATTCCGCGGTATTTGTAATCAGAGTTTCTTGGTTCCCAATCTTCTGTTACGTGGTGACGTCCTTTGTGAATCATAAACGGTCCATCAAGAATAGAATCGCAAGGAGACATATTCAATTCTTCGATTGCTGTTGCATAAACGAAAGGCTTGAAAGTAGAACCAACCTGTCTTGCTCCTTGCCCAACGTGATCGTATTGGAAATATTTGTAATTGATACCTCCAACCCAAGCTTTAATTGCTCCCGTTTGAGGCTCCATTGACATTAAACCAGATTGTAAAAAGTGCTTGTAGTAACGAATAGAATCAAGTGGCGTCATAGTTGTATCACGTTCACCTTTCCAAGTAAAGACACGCATTTTTGTTTTTACTTTGAATGAAGCAATAATATCGTCTTCGCTTTTGTCCATTTCTTTCATTTGTGCCCAGCGAACAGAATTCTTCATCGCCTGCATCATGATTCTATCTGTCTCAGCTTGTGTGATATTTACGAAAGGAGCATTTTTATTGTTTTTCTGATCAATAAAAAACTGCTGTTGAAGGTTTTGCATATGCGCCGCAACAGCTTCTTCAGCATAAGTCTGCATTCTAGAATCTATCGTAGTATAAATCTTAAGACCATCTTTGTAAATATCGTAATCCGATCCGTCTGGTTTTTTATTTTCTGCAACCCATTTCTTCATGTAATCACGAAGATATTCTCTAAAATAAGTCGCTATACCTTCACGGTGACTTTCCAATTTAAATTTCAAAGTAATTGGCAAAGCTTGAAGTCTTTCTTTTTCAGCTTCAGAAATCATTTTTGCTTTTGCCATTTGAGATAAAACCACGTTACGACGGTTTTTTACTCCTTCTGGATTTCTAACGGGATTGTATAAACCTGAGTTTTTAAACATTCCAACCAAGATAGCCGATTCGTCAACTGTCAAGTCTTTTGGATCTTTAGAAAAATAAGTCTGTGCCGCAGAACTTACTCCAACAGAATAATTTCCGAAGTCATAAACATTGCAGTACATCGCTAAGATTTCATTCTTAGTATATTGTCTTTCCAGACGAATAGCGATAATCCATTCTTTTATTTTTTGCACAATCCTGAAAGGAAGGAATTTAGACCCTTCACCATGAAACAACTGTTTTGCCAACTGTTGCGTCAATGTACTTGCACCTCCGTTTGTTCCCAAACTAAAAACGGCTCTTAAAGTTCCGCGTCCGTCAATTCCTGAATGCTCATAGAAACGTGCATCTTCAGTTGCAACAAGCGCTTCAACCAGATTTTTAGGCAAATCTGAATATTTAAGCTGAGATCTGTTGGTTTTGAAATATTTACCTAACACAACGCCGTCAGAAGAAATAATCTCTGTAGCAAGGTTTGAATCTGGATTTTCTAAATCTTCAAATGAAGGCATAGATCCAAATAAGCCCCATGAGGCAAATAAGAAGAAAGCTAAAACTCCTAATAAAGAGTACGCAAATACCCTCCAGAATTTCTTCTTGTAATAATTAATATCCTTAGTTTTATTTGATGGATTGTTTTTTTTAGCAGCCATAACTATTTTTCTAATCTTTTTGTTCTATTCTAAAACCAACGTCTGTAATTCCTTGTAAAGCTTCAACTCCAGGAATCTTACCTGATTGTCTAACAGCTTGTTTGATATGAACTTTATATTTTCCTGTAAATTTTACATCTTCTTTGTAAAAGAGTTTGCTTTCTTTTATATCCGAAAATCCGTTTCCTAATAAAGTCCCATCTGGTGCTGCCATTTGATATTCTAACGTATCTACTTTTGTGAAACCGCTTGGAGTTTCTAAAGCTACAATCAAAAACAAATTATTAAACGGATAATTATTGTTATCTCGTATGTTTACAAAGGCATTGTATTTTTTTGTAGAATCTAAAACCGGCAGATCAAAGCTTATAATACTGTCTTTGTGCCAAGCGCTTCCAACAGATTTATACTCATCAAATACTCTTTTTTTATCACAAGAAAAAAGAAGTATTGCTGCCAAGAGAAGAATTCCGCTATTTTTTATTCTCATTTTTAGTATTCGTTATTGGTTTTCTAGGTTCAGCAGGTTTATTTTCATTAGAATTCTGCTTATTCGGATTGTTTTTATTCGAATTATGCTTTTTCTTATGATTTGGCTTATTTGGATTGTTTGGTTTAGCCCCAGGATTACCATTGTTCGCATTTCCAGTGTTGTTTGGATTATTATTTCCTGCTGGTTTAGCGTTATTGGCATTTTTTTCCTGCTGTGGTTTTACCGGAGTTGCAACGCCAGCTGGTTCAGCATTTTGTTTGCGTTTGCGATTTGGTTTTTTCTTTCTTTTTGGCTGGTCAAAACGAGTTAAACTCTCTTGCCCCATAGCGTTATTGAAGTCTTTTTCTGGCTCTGAAGTAACCTCAACGGCAAAATCTTCTAAAGAAGAAACCTTGTTTTTCAGCTTGTTTTCGGCAATAATTTCTTTTACCTGATCAATTTTTAAAACATGCCAGTTTGCAAAATTATTGGTATAAGCAAACCACATTAAACCTTTAAAAATATCTTGTTTTTGACAGACAGCATCTCCTTTTTCCGTAATCAATTTAGTGTCGTAATCCGGAAAATCTTTTAATGCATCCATGTAAGTGTCTAATTCATAGTTTAGACAGCATTTTAATTTCCCACATTGCCCCGCCAATTTCTGCGGATTCAATGATAATTGCTGATAACGCGCTGCAGAAGTATTTACACTTCTAAAATCTGTTAACCAAGTAGAACAGCAAAGTTCACGTCCGCAAGAACCAACTCCACCTAAACGAGCCGCTTCCTGACGGAAACCTACTTGTTTCATTTCGACTCTAGTACTGAATTCTTTAGCAAAATCTTTAATCAGCATTCTAAAATCGACACGATCGTTTGCTGTGTAGTAAAAAGTCGCTTTAGATCCGTCTCCTTGAAATTCGATATCCGAAATTTTCATTTCCAGTTTGTGCTGAATTGCCAATTCACGTGCACGAACTTTCATTGGTTCTTCACGATCACGGGCAACAGACCAGATATCAATATCTTTTTGAGATGCTTTTCTGTAAATTTTTGGAACATCGTTACTTTCATAATTGACTCCTTTTTTCTTCATTTGAATCTTTACCAATTCTCCTGTAAGAGTCACAATTCCAATATCATGTCCTGGCGAAGCAACAGTTGCTACAATATCACCAATACTTAAAGTTAATTTCTCTGAATTTCTAAAAAATTCCTTGCGTCCGTTCTTAAAACGAACCTCAACACAATCAAAAATCGCCTCTCCATTAGACGGACTCATATTAGAAAGCCAGTCAAAAACCGTCAATTTATTGCAGCTATCGGTGCCGCAAGTCCCATTATTTTTACAACCTTTTGGTGCGCCACCATCTGAGGTTGAACAACTTGTACATGCCATAATTATATATGTAGTGCTGCCAGAATGCAGCTTAAGTTCATAAACGTTTGATCGGTAAAGATAGTATTTTTTTTATTTTGCTTTTTATGGATTAAAACTAATGGTTTGTTAAATAAAAAATGAATTGTTTTATAAATAAAATTCCTCAAAAAAAAAAGAAGTTTATTCTTACTTAATAATAAAAAAAACTTGCAAACAAGGTTTTCTGTCTGTTACAAATCATAAAAGGTCTTTTTAACTTTTAATCCTAAAATATATTTACGATTTTTATGTTTTATCTTACAGCATGGTTTGCGAAGCCAACAATTACAAGCCAAATTGCAATTAAAACTTATCATCATTTTTAAATACCACTCAAATGCAAACACAAAACCAGATTGAAAATTTCCTTTTTCAGGGAAAATTTGACGAGGCCAGAGAATGTCTAAATAACGGAGAAAAATTTAATGATCAATATCTTAAAAACAACTTTTCTCAAATATCCGCCAAAATTATCGAAGCCAAAGAAGTCGATTTTATCGAAAAACTGATCAAAGCAAGTTTTATTGAAACCGATATTTACGAACTAGACAGTTTTGACCAATCGATTTTTAAACCGTTGGCGCTATATTTAAAAGATGACGAAGAATCAATTGCTTTTTTCAAAGAATTGATGTCAAAAATGGATAACCTTAACGACGAAATCAGCGATAAAACTCTTCTTGGTTATTTTCTTGAAAAAGGAATTTCACCAAAAATAGTTCAAGTTTTAGTTGAAGATTTTGGACTTAACACACAGTATAAGAACAATGCAGGAGAAAATTTCATCTATAGCATTTTGAATACTTATGGTCTTGATCCAGAAAAAGTAAAAGAAAATATCACCCTTTTGATCAATAATGGCGTTGACATCAACGAGAAAAACATTGTTGGAACTACTCCCTTAATGTGCGCTGTTAAAAGAAACCGAAAAGAACTTCTCCCATTTTTACTAGAAAGCGGTGCCGATGCTAACGAAACCGACAACCAAAACAATACCGCTTTTTATTATGCTGTTGCAGAGCAACTTTCGTATGATATGTATGACGCTTTAGCATCTGTCTCTTCCCCAGATTTTAATATTGTGAATAAAGACGGACGAACTTTGTTTACTAATTTCATCAGTTCCGTTTCTGCTTCTCCAAACAATATAACTTTTTTAGAAAGATTATTATCTGATGGTGTCGATGTGAATTTCTGCGCGCAGTATTATGGACAACCCAAATCGGGAATTGATTTTATTGTCGAAAAGAAATCGGATATCTTGAAATCGGTTTTAGAGAATGTTTCTTTAGATGTGAACGAACAAGACAATCAAGGAAATACCATTTTACATAAAGTCTGTGCTTACAATGTCAATTACGACGCAGAAATGGCTAAAGAAACCTATAGAAAAGTAAAATTGCTATTAGATCAAGGAGCTGATATTTCGATTACAAACGACAAAGACGAAACGGCTTTAATGCTTGCTTCTGGAGATAATCTCAAAATTAAAACGGTCGAACTTTTAATGAAACAATAAAACAATCATTTACTAAAATACCACATACATGTCAATGTCATTTATAATTGCCTGTGAAAACGGCAACCGAAAAATAGCCGAATTGCTTCTTCAAAATAAAGAAGTAGATGTAAAATATACGGATGAAAAAGGAAGAACTGCTCTTCATTATGCCGCGCACCGTGGTTATCTTGATATTGTAAAAATTCTACACGAAGAAGGTGTCGATATTAACTACGAAGATCATCAGGGAGAAACTCCTTTGTATTTTGCTTGTCTTCAAAAACAGAAACAAACTGCACTTTATCTTTTAGAAAATGGAGTAGAAATAACAAAGAATGATAAATACGGAAATAGCCTCTTGCATTTAGTCGCTCAAACGGCTCAAACTGAAATTGCAACAAAGTTGCTTCAAGCTGGAATCGAAGTTAATTTATTGAATAACAATGGGGAAACTCCGTTATTATTAGCTTCAGCAAAATTAAATAGAGAAATTATACAATTGCTTTTAGACAATGGAGCCGATATTAACGTTACGGATAAACAGGGAAATACACCTCTTATTTACGCTTGTTATACCAAATCGATTCCGATGGTTACATTGCTTTTAGACAATGGTGCTGATATAAACCATATGAATCATTCTGGTGAAAGTGCACTATTAATTGCTTGTTACGAAACCAACCGAATGTTAGCTAAATTACTGGTAGAAAGAGGTTCAGATGTGTTTACTTCAAGCAATAATGGACATTCTCCTATTTGGTACGCTTGCGCGAATAATCAAAAGGAGATTGTGGCTTTGTTTTTAGAAAATGGTGTCGATGTGAATTACAGCAAACCAGTTGCCAATGATACTTCATCAATGAATGATTATCTAGATTGGATTATTAGCGCAACTAATATTTCTAACGAAGGTAGTTTTACACTTAACGGTTCTTATACTTATGGCGGAGAAAGCCTTCTGCACGTTGCAACCAAAAAAGGCAATCTAAGTATGGTAAAACTACTAATTGAAGCTGGCGCAAATATCAATATTCAAGATGAATCTGGAAATACGCCACTTCACTACAGCGCTGCAAACGGAAAGAAGGATGTTGTAAAATATCTATTGGATAATAAAGCCGATGCTTCAATTGTGAATGTAAAAGAGCAAAAAGCAATTGATTATTCGAATGTAAAAGGCTTTAATGAAATTACAGAACTTATTCTAAAATATGCTCCGTCTGGAACTGTTGTAACCTCAATAAATGTTTCGCAAGAAACACCAAAAACTGAAGCTTCAAATTCGATGGAAGCAAAGAAAAAAGCATTATTAGACTTAAAAGAGCTTTTAGATGCTGGAATTTTAACTTCAGAAGAATTTGATGCTGAGAAAAGTAAAATTTTAAAAGGATAAATATAAATAAACACAAAATGAAAAAAATCTTAAATGCCACAACTCTATTTTTAGTATTAATTGCTGGAAGCTTAATTTCTACATCTTGCACTAACCTTTCACCAGAAAAAACCTTTGAAATTGCTGCTTTAAATTCCAATTTATTATCTCGTTTTGGAAGTAAAGAAATCACCGAAAAACTGCAATCTGAAGCACAAGTTTATGATGAAAGTCAAAAAAAGATGATTCCGTCTACTTATCAAGATTCTTTTAAATATGATATAACTAATTTAGAAACGCGATTAAAAACGATTCAGGATATACCGGAAGATGAAGACAACAAAGAGCTTCTTCAGGCATCTAAAGACTTGTTTACTTATGCAATTGCGAAACAAAAAGAAGGTTATCTGCCAATTGCAAAGCTGAAAGATGAAAAGGCTTCTCCAGAACAAATACAAAAAGCAATTGCAGATTTCGATGCTTCAACTCAAAAAGATATAGATGCAAAGTTCACTAAATTGATGAATGTTGCTCAAACTTATGTTGATAAGCATAATATCAATGCTAAAATTGGAATTTAAAATTTCTATTATCATAAACAACAAACCCTATTTTGAAATGTTACAAAATAGGGTTTGTTGTTTTAATTTATAGATTTTAAGTCTCCTTAACTGTAATAATTTTCACTGGGCAGGCTTTTGCTGCCAATTCACAACTTTCAACAATTGCATGATTTGGAGATTTTAAAGTAAAAAATCCTTTTGCATTCTGCGAATGAATGAGAACCGATTTTCCGTCTTTTTTTGACATCTGAAAATGAACTGGATCCATTTCAACGCAATAATTACAGCCAATGCATTTATCTCTTTGTAATGTTATAACAACCATTATGCCTCAACAATTTTATATAGTTTGTCAGACATTCTGATTCTGAATGGCAATTTGAAACTGCAATCATCTCCTTTTGTGGCCTTTTCGCCTACAGCATCATTTACAAACATTTGATCGATAATCATTTCCTGAGCTCCTGTGCTTGGACCAGTTACTAAAATTTTATCGCCGATTTTAATATCATAAGCTTCAATCTTAAACTGTCCAACCTCAGCTTTTGGGAAATAATGGGTTCCTTTACCCACATAAACCTTTTTCTGCGTTGCGGCAGATCCTGGAATATCGCTCCATTCGCCTAATTCCTGACCTAAATAATATCCAGACCAGAATCCGCGATTGTAAACCGTTTCCAAGGCTTTCATCCATTCTACAGTTTTTTCTTTGGAAAAAGTGCCATCATAATACGCATCGATAGCTTCACGATAGGTTTTTGTTACTGTTGCCACATATTCTGGCGCACGGCCGCGTCCTTCGATTTTTAAAACTTTAATTCCAGAATCGATAACCTGATCTAAGAAATCCAATGTACATAAATCTTTAGGTGACATCATGTATTCGTTATCCAATTCGATTTCAAAACCAGTTTCCTGATCGATAACTGTATATTTTTTTCGGCAGTTTTGTTTGCAAGCCCCACGATTCGCAGATGAATTATGTGAATGCAAACTTAAATAGCATTTTCCCGAAACGGCCATACACAAAGCGCCATGTCCAAAGATTTCGATTTCTACTAAATTTCCATTTGGCCCTTTAATCTGTTCTTTTTCGATTTGATCTGTGATATTCTTTACTTGACGCAAGCTTAACTCACGGCTTAAAACCATTGTATCAGCAAATAAACTGTAAAATTTAATGGTTTCTATGTTGGTAACATTCAATTGAGTTGAAATATGAACTTCCATTCCAATTGATCTTGCCATAGCAATTACGGCTTGATCTGAAGCAATGACAGCTGTAATATTAGCGTCTTTGGCTTTGGTCAATAATGTTTTCACAACTGATAAATCGTGATCGTAAATAATAGTGTTTAATGTAAGATAGCTTCGAACGTTCTTGGCTTCACATCGATTGGCAATTTCTTTTAAATCGTCAATGGTAAAGTTCACCGTTGAACGCGCACGCATATTAAGCTGTTCAACTCCAAAATATACTGAATCGCAGCCATTATCTAAAGCAGCCTGAAGCGACTCAAAATCTCCAGCTGGAGCCATAAGTTCAATTGTATTGTTAATCGTCATTTTTGATTCTATTATTTCAATGAAATGTTTTTTAATCAGTCATCTAACAATTGACAAAAATAATGTGGGTATAGATTAGGTTCCTATGATTTATATCATAGTTTTTATTTTAAAAATTATTTGCAGTCGTAATAATATAGCCCTCGATTTCAAACACAACAAATGTGTTGTTGTCATTTCAAATTCAATTTTTTGTGCATTTCAAATTCAATTTTGAAAATACATAATCGTTGCGGAGATACGTTGCGTTCCTGCGATTGAAACCGCAGGCTATGTTTTTCTTTGCGCATCTATTCTCAAATATAACCCGTGGTTTCAACCACGGGGAACGTATTGCTGAGCATTTTAAAATTAAATTCTGAAAAATACATAATCGTTGCGGAGATACGCTACGTTCCTGCGGTTGAAACCGCAGGCTATGTTTTCTTTACATCACATTATTCAATATAACCATGGTTTCAACCACGGGAAACGTATTGTTTAATCGAACATTCTATTTATCTAATCCATGTAATTTTACAAAATCATCAAATTCATCTTGTCCATTTTTCTTAAGATGATGCTGTTTTTGATTTTTAATGTAATTGTAAACAGCATTTAATTGAGATTCGCTGACAGAGAATGCACCAAACCCAGTTTGCCATGCAAATTTTTCAAGGATAAATTCTCCTCTATTCATAAAATGAGAAGAACTTCCCTTAATTTGCTTTACAATATCTGTGAATGTTTTTTGTGGATTTTGCAAAAACAAAACATGCACATGATCTGGCATTCCGTTAATGATTCTAACAGGGCAACCAAGCTCTGTTAACTCTTGCCAGATACAATCATAGAGGTTTTTCTCAATTGAAAAATCAATTAGATCCTTGCGGTTTTTGGTAGCCCAAATTACATGAATCCATAATTTGGTAAACGATTGTGACATAAATAAATTAGCATAAAAATTTTGCTAATTTACAATTTTATACAATTTATCTGACAATCTAATTCTGAAAGGAACCTCAAAAGTGACCTTATCACCAATTTTAGCAGATTGAGTTTCTGCTCCGTTAACAATGATTCTATTCAAAACCAATTCCTGCTCTCCTGTTGTAGGACCAGAAATAAGGATTTTATCACCGCTATTTAGTTCTTGGTTTTCTATCGTAAATTGCCCAACTTGTACTTTTACATAATAATGTTCTGCTTTTCCAAGAAGTACTTTTTTTACTTTTATTTTCTGACGAATATCAGCTGGTTTTTGCGCTGTTGCCAAAGCCGTTTCTGGTAATTCTCCTGAGTGTTTAAATTTTAGATTTTCAGATTTACCTTTTCTAAAAACTTTATTTCCAACTTGTTTTCCTGTTCTTAAACGAACTTGGTCAACTAGAGGCATGTGGATGATTTCTAAACATTCTGTAGAACAGCAGTTTTCCATCGCTGCTTTACAATCGTCACACTGAATGAACAATAAATGACAACCGTCATTCTCGCAGTTGGTGTGATTATCGCAAGGTTTTCCGCATTGGTGGCATTGCGAAATAATATCATCAGTGATTCTTTCGCCTAGACGATTATCAAACACGAAGTTTTTACCAATGAATTTGCTTTCTAAACCTTCTTCTTTCAATTGTTTAGCGTAATTAATAATTCCGCCTTCTAACTGATAAACATTTTTGAAACCCTGGTGTTTGAAATAAGCACTCGCTTTTTCGCAACGAATTCCTCCAGTACAATACATTACCAGATTTTTATCGTCTTTGTGATCTTTAAGCTGCTCGTTGATGATTGGTAAACTCTCTCTGAAAGTTTCAACATCTGGAGTAATCGCATTTTTAAAATGCCCCACTTCACTTTCGTAATGATTTCTAAAATCCACTACAATTGTGTTTGGGTCATCAAGGATTTCATTGAATTCTTTGGCTTTTAAGTGAACGCCAATATTAGTAACATCAAAAGTATCATCGTTTAAACCGTCAGCAACAATTTTGTGGCGTACTTTGATGGTCAATTTTAAAAATGAATGGTCATCATGCTCTACAGCAACATTCAATCGTATACCTTTCATGAAATCGTAAGCTTCAAGAGTTTCTCTAAAAGCTTCAAAATTTTCGGCAGGAACACTCATTTGAGCATTTATTCCCTCACTGGCAACATAAATTCGACCTAATGCATCAAGGGCATTCCAGGCTACGAATAAATCGTTACGAAATTTTTGTGGATCTTGAATTTTGGCATACGCATAGAAAGACAACGTAAGTCGTTGTTGTCCTGCATCATCGATCATGATGGCTCTTTCTTCTGCGCTTAAAGTGTTATACAGTTGCATGCTATAAACAGTTTTAAGTTAAGAAATATATGTTTTTTTAGATTTTCTTTAAAATCTGCGGCAAATTTAAAGTTTATTTTGAGATTAAAAATGATCTTAACTTAAATATCTTTTTTTTTAACACCTTAAAACATTAATGCAACATTGTAACTTTAGCTTTTGTACACTAATATACAAGATTATTTGTGTTTTGAACTCTGTACCAAATCATCTACGGAAACAGAACGGCTAATATGCCCGAAGAGAATTTCAAGATTTTCTGCACGCAGGCTGTCTCTAACATCAGAACGGGCTTCGGCAATTTTTAGGGTAATATTTTTTGCCTGCAAATCAATAAACAAATTCTTTAAGAAACGAGCGCCTGCAATATCCACTCGCGGTGACGAATTGAGATCTAATATTACTGTTTTTAAAGAACTTTGCTCGCTGTAGATTTTTTCTAAAATTCGTTCTTTAATATATTCCGCATTAAAATAAAATATAGAAGATTCTACTCTAACAATCAATATATGCTCTATTTCCTCGTTATCGGGATGTCTTTTCAGGTCTGTGTAAATTTTCGTTCCTGGAATCCTTCCTAAAAAAGCCACATGCGGTTTTGATGCCGCTTTTAATAATAGCAATAAAGTTACAAGAGTTGCAAGCAAAACCCCCGCGAGAATTCCCCAAATCAATACTCCTGCAAGCGCAATCATCACAACAGCAAATTCTTGTTTGTTTATTTTATAAAGATGTCTCATTTCTTTCCAGTCAAAAAGCCCTCTTATGGCTACTAAAACAATAGCGGCCAGAATTACGGTCGGCAGATTTTGAAGATATCCAGTCAAAAACAAGAGACAGCAAGCAATTGTACCCGAAGCAAACAAAAGAGATAATGGTGTTTTGGCACCTGCCGCATCATTTACGGCTGATTGCGACAAACCACCCGCAACAGGATAGCCGTGTCCGAGTGAAACGGCAGCATTAGCGACTCCAAGTGCCAGAAGTTCCTGGCGCGGATCAATAACATATCCGTTTTTTTGTGCTAATGTTCTCCCAGCTGAAACGCTCTCAATATAAGACAATAGGAAACAAGCCATTGCAAGAGGCAAAACTCCCTCGACATCTCGAATTCGCAAAGAAGGCAAATGAAATTCAGGAAGTCCTGTGGGAATAATTCCAACTGTATTAAATTCTGCGTATTTTAAAGATGTAGTCGAAATAAGGATAATAGATAAAATGACAATCAATATTGCTACTGGAAACTGCGGAGCCACTTTTTCTCCTATTATTAATATTAGAATTGCAATTATTCCGAAAATAAAAATAGCCGTATTCATTTCTGGAATTTGATAAAAAAGAATGGTAATTCGTTCAAGGAAATTATCACCTCCACCTTTAACTCCAAATAATTTAGGCAATTGAGTTAAACCAATAGTAATGGCTGCTCCCGCTTTGAACCCAACCAAAACGGTTTCGCTGATAAAATTTATAATCCCACTTAATCTTAGCAGATAAGCAACAATTGCCATTCCGGCAAATACTAATGCCGTAAGTGAAGCAATTTCTGACCAGCGCTGTAAGTCGCCATTTGACATACCAGCTATAGTTGTGCCTACTAATAAAGAAATGGCAGATGTCGGCCCAATTGCAAGTTGCTTACTAGAACCTAACAAAGCATAAAATATTCCGCCAATGAGGTATCCGTAAATTCCGTATTGAGGTGGCAAACCTGCAAGTGTTGCATAGGCGAGAGAAACAGGAATTCCGTAAGCAGCAAGAGTTACCCCTGCAATAAAATCTCTTTTGAGATTCTGTTTTTCATAATTTTTAATCCAGTCTAGTGAGGGTAAAAGTTTTGAAATCATATTGAAAAAAGGTTAAGGTAGTAAGTAATTCACAATTATAAATCAATCTTTATAGTTGCAAAAGGTTACTCTTTCTCTTCTAACAATGCTTTTTTAACCTCATGTAATTCTGCTATTTTCTCTGGACTTACTTTAGGATACTCTAAATCCATTTCGTCTAAAGCATGAATGATTGCAGAAGCAATCGCAATTCGAGCATAAGACTTATCATCGGCCGGAATGACATACCAAGGCGATTTTTTGGTAGAGGTGTTTTTAATTAATTCTTCATACGCATGCATATAATCGTCCCAATAACCCCTCTCTTTGGCATCGGCAGCGCTGAATTTCCAATTTTTATCAGGATTGTCGACCCTTTCAATAAATCTTCTCTTTTGTTCATCTTTAGAAACATTTAGAAAAAACTTAATGACAACAGTCCCGTTTCTGTTTAGATATCTTTCAAAGTTTCGAATATCTTCAAAACGATTATCCCAAATATCTTTGGTTATCAATTTCTCAGGAAGTTTTTGCCCTCTCAATATTTGCTCATGAACGCGAACCACCAATACTTCCTCATAATAAGAGCGGTTAAAAATTCCTATTCTTCCTCTTTCGGGAAGATGTTTTTGACAACGCCATAAATAATCATGATCTAACTCTTCTGAACTTGGTCCTTTAAAAGAAGAAACTTGGCAACCCTGCGGATTTATACCCGACATGACATGTTTAATTGCGCCATCTTTTCCAGCTGCATCCATTGCTTGAAAAATAATAAGAACCGACCATTTATCTTGTGCGTACAAAATATCCTGCATGGCAGCGAGAGCCTTGACTCCCATTTTTAATGTTTTTTGAACCGAGACTTTTTCCGCTTCACCAGAATAAGATGTTGGTTTGTCCTTTAATGTGAAGTTCTTATCGTCTCCAACACAGTATTGCTCAGAAAATTTTTTTGCTCGATGTAATAATTCCTTTTTATTTAATTTTTTTAAATCATTATCATCCTCTCCATCCTTTTTATGCTTTTTCTTGTTATTTTTTGACATGATTACATAAGTTTTTTAAATTATTATTTCTTCTTCATTGAATAATTTATTCTTACAAAATTGCAGTTTATCGGCATTAAATGGCATTTCATCCGACTTTACATTATAAATTGATATACAGACAGATAAAATTTTAACTAAAATTAACAAAATTCGTACAATATTTAATCATCTAACCAAAAAAACGCTAACTTAGCTATTGCACTTTATTGGTTTTTAGTCAGTTGTATTTAATGAATTTTATCTAAAGAATTTAACAATGAACAAAATCTATTCTTCAGCAATTTTATTATGTTTCTTATTCTTTTCCTGCAAAAAAGAAACCCCGCCAGCGCCCAAACCTTTAGAAATTTCAGTTACTTCAGTTTTACAGCAAGATGTAGATTTAGAATCTGAATATACGGGGCAGACTTTTGGTCAATCTGATATACAAATTAACCCCCGAGTTGATGGTATTATCGAAAGTATGAATTTTAAAGAAGGAAGTTTTGTCAAGAAAGGACAGGTTCTTTATACAATTGACCCTTTACCATACAGAGCCAAACTTAACGAAGCTCAGGGTGTTGCTGCAGAATCGCAGGCGAGATTATCTAAAACCAAATCAGATTTGGACATGATTACTCCATTAGCTAAAATGAATGCTGTCAGCCAACGAGAATTAGTTTCTGCAAAAGCTGCATACAACGCTTCTTTAGCCCAAATAAAAGCTTCAGACGCTTCGGTTCAAAATGCTCAAATAGAATTGGGCTATTGTCAAATTTTAGCGCCAATTTCAGGATTAATCGGTATTTCTAAAGTCCGCGTTGGTGATTATGTAAGACCTGGCGCCATGTCTATTCTAAATACCATTTCTGATCTGGGTGATGTAAGAGTACGGTTTACGATTAGCGAACAAGAATTTCTGCGCCTTTTTAGAGAGTTTAGCAAACCAAATTCTGCTTTAAAAGGCTCTGGCGCTACTGTAACTATAAAACTATCTGACGGTTCTATCTATCCAGAAAAAGGAAAAGTAAGTTTTGCCGACAGACAAATCGATCCGTCTACGGGAGCAATCACATTTGAAGCAACATTTCCTAATCCTGACAAATTACTCCGTCCAGGTCAATATGTAAAAGTTGCATTGCTTACAGATATTCGCAAGGATGCAATTGTGATTCCCCAACGCGCCGTTATCGAAGTTCAAGGAATCTATCAAGTCTATGTAGTAGGCAATGATAACAAAGTGCAAATGCAGATTGTAAAACCAGGCCCTTCTGTTAAAAACGGCTATATTATTGAAGAAGGATTAAAACCTGGTGACAAGATAGCCATGGGAGGTACTTCGCTATTGAAAAACGGAAGTGTCATTACCCCTAAAATCGTTCAATGGCAATTGGGCGATCCAGAAACTGTAGCTGCAAAGTAATCTAAATCACGTACTATTATGGGAGAATTTTTCGTCCGAAGACCGATTGTTGCCATTGTAATTAGTATTATTATTGTGATACTTGGATTGCTGGCATTACAAAAAACACCTATTTCGCAATATCCGGATATTAATCCGCCTGTTGTAAAAATTACTACTTCTTTTACTGGAGCAAACGCGCTGAATGTTGAACAAGCAGTTGCCACTCCGATCGAGCAAAAGGTAAACGGTGTTGAAAATATGTTGTACATGAAATCGATCAATACTTCTGATGGTGCTTGTACCATTGAGGTAACTTTCGACGTAGGAACAAATCTCGACAACGCCAATATGCTTACCCAAAACAGACAAAACCAGTCTGCTCCCTTTATGCCGTCGAGTGTAAAACAACAGGGGGTCGTGGTAAAAAAGTCGCTTTCGTTTCCGATGATGCTTTTTACGATCACATCTACCAATCCGAAATATGATGCTAAATTTTTAAATAACTATGCAAGTATCAATGTTGTTGATCAGCTAGCTCGTATCAAAGGAGTTGGGGAGGTTGCTCTTTTTGGAGGTAGTGATTACTCGATGCGTATTTGGTTGAAAGCCGACATGATGAGCAAACTTGGCATAACGGTTGAAGATGTCAAAAATGCATTGAACGCACAAAATATGATTAGTCCAGGAGGAAAATTTGGAGCTGAACCAGCACCTCCTAATACTGAATTTACATACGGTGTAACGCTTCAAGACCGATTGGTAACCGAAAAAGAATTTGGAAATATCGTAGTTCGAAGCAAAGAAGATGGAGCACAAGTTTTACTTGCCGATATTGCCCGAATCGAATTAGGAACTGAAAATTACAGCTCAACAGCCAGAAGAAATAGTTCACCTAGCGCCGTTGTTGCTTTATACCAAATGCCAGGAAGTAATGCTCTTGATGTAGCAGAAACTGCAAAAGCAACAATGAAACAATTGTCTGAAAGATTTCCTCAAGACATTGTATACCAAGAATCTTTAGATACCACACTTGCTATTACTGCGGGTGTCGATGATATTGTTCACACTCTTTTTGAAGCCATTATATTGGTTATTCTGGTGGTATTTATATTCCTGCAAAATTGGCGTGCCACTTTAATTCCGTTAATTACGGTTCCAGTTTCGCTGATAGGTACTATTGCAGTCTTCCCAATGTTGGGATTTTCAATCAATACCCTTTCGCTTTTAGGATTAGTATTGGCAATTGGTATTGTGGTCGATGATGCGATTGTGGTTGTAGAAGCAGTAATACATCATATCGAACATGGAAAAACTCCTAAAGAAGCAACTGTTCAGGCGATGAAAGAGGTTTCTGGACCCGTAATTGCCATTGCATTGATTCTATGTGCCGTTTTTATTCCGGTAGCTATGACTCCAGGAATTACAGGACGTTTTTATCAGCAATTTGCCATAACCATTGCCGTCTCGGTCGCCTTTTCGGCATTTAGTGCTTTGTCTTTGAGTCCGGCACTTTGTGCTATGCTGTTAAAACCAACAAAACCTCTCGATCAGCAAAAAGGATGGCTTGCTAAATTCTTTTCTTGGTTTAATAGAGTTTTCGAAAATGTTACAGGAAAATATATTGGCGGAGCAACATTTTTTGCCAAAAAAGCAATGCGTATCATTGTTTTACTGGCTGTTATTCTTGTTTCGATTGTTCTTTTAGGCAAAAAGATTCCTTTAGGTTTTATTCCTGAAGAAGATCAAGGATATGTTTTAGTAAATATTGCCTTGCCGCCTGCATCATCTTTACAGCGTACCGACGAAATATCTAAAAAAGTAGACAGTTTCCTTAAAGAAGAAAAATCGATTCTGTCTTATACCACAATAAACGGATTTAGTATGCTTACAAACTCTTATCAGCCAAATAACGCTTTCATCTTTATTTCTCTAAAACCTTGGGAAGAAAGAGCAGAAACGGCCAAACAGTTTGTAGACCGATTCAATAAAAAACTGGCCACTCAAATTACAACTGCTACTTGTTTTTCATTTGGTCCGCCCGCCATTCAAGGTTTAGGTGCTTCTGCTGGATTTAGTTTAATGCTGCAAGACCGTGGAGGAAATACGCCTCAATACTTAGCAGAGCAAACACAGAAATTTATTGCCGCAGCACAGCAGCGTCCTGAAATAAAACGAATTTACACCACTTTTAATGCTGGTACTCCACAAATTAAGCTGGATATTGACAACGACAAAGCAATGAAATTAGGAATACCTGTTTCTAAGGTCACTGAAGCGCTTGGAGCATTTTTGGGAGGAAGTTATGTAAATGACTTTAACCGTTTCGGACGTCAATATAAAGTGTATGTGCAAGGCGAAGCTTTTAATCGTGTAAAACCAGAAGATTTAAACATGATTTATGTCAAAAATAATAAAGGCGATATGCTTCCGGTTTCGACATTGGTTACAGCAACCAAAGTATCTGGTCCTGATTTTACGAATCGTTTAAACTTATTCCGATCTGCCGAAATTGGAGGAAGCCCAAATGATGGTTACAGTAGTGCTCAGGCTTTGACTGCATTGGAGGAAGTTGCCAAAGAGACTTTGCCTGCAGACATGAGCTACGATTACATCAACTTATCGTATCAGGAAAAACATTCGCCTGGAGGATCTTCTGTATTTATTATGGCATTGGTTTTTGTGTTCTTAATCCTAGCTGCACAATACGAAAGCTGGAAACTGCCATTTAGTGTACTTCTTGGAGCGCCTTTTGCAGTATTTGGAGCGTTTTTAGGACTTCTTTTGGCAAGATTTGGAAGTGACGCTTATGTCAACAACGTTTTTGCTCAAATCGGACTCGTTTTACTTATTGGATTAGTAGCGAAAAATGCCATTCTTATCGTTGAATTTGCTAAAGAAGAATATGAAAAAGGGAAACCTCTTTACGAATCGGCAATGTATGCGGCAAGACTTCGTTTTCGACCAATCCTTATGACTGCTTTTGCTTTTATCCTTGGAGTTGTTCCATTATTGACTGCTACGGGTGCAGGTTCACAAGCCCGTATTGTAATGGGAATGGCTGTATTTAGCGGTATGTTAATCGCCACCGTTTTGGGTGTATTAATTGTACCAGGTCTATTTGTTATGATTGAAAAAATTGGTCACAAGAAAGAAGAAACAATCGTAGCTGGAGAAAACAATGTAGAATCAAATACTACAGACCATGAGTAAGAAATATAAAATAATCGTTATTGTATTGGTTCTTTCCTTATTTCCGGCAGGATGTATGGTTGGACCAAAATATAAAAAACCTGAGCAGTTAAAATCAGATTCTTACAGAAACGAAAGAAATTTAGACAGTCTCGCTTCGGTAACCAATTTAAAATGGTTTGATTTGTTTAATGATGATGTTTTAAAAGGTCTTATTCAAAAAGGTCTTGAGAATAATTACGATTTAAAAATTGCAGTTTCAAGAATTGAACAGTTTCGTGCTGAATTAGGGTATTCCAAAGCCGATTTATTTCCGGCTTTTCAATATGGAGCTACTATAAACAGCAACAAGAAATACATTACTCCATCAACCGCTGGTGCAAGTATGTCTTGGGAACTTGATTTCTGGGGGAAATTTCGCCATGAAAACAATGCTGTCAAAGATGAACTTCTCGCTACAGAAGAAGCTCGTAAAGTAATATTGTCTGATATCGTTGCCAATATTGCAATAGCGTATTTTCAGATGCGAAATTTTGATGATCAGCTGGAAATAACCAAGCATACTCTTGAAACAAGAGAGAAGTACTATCAAATCATAAGTGAGAGATTTGAAAAAGGATACATCTCAGAAGTTGACAAAGTACAGATTGAACAGCAGGTCGCCATTGCCGAAGCAGCAATTCCTAACATTGAAAGACAAATAACCTATCAAGAAAATGCCATTGCGTTGCTTACAGGTCAGCTACCTACTGAAATTCCGAGAGGAAAAAGCAATACCGAGTTGCAAATCGTCAGTAAAATTCCATTATCAATTCCGTCTGCCTTATTAGAAAACAGACCAGATGTAAAAGCGGCCGAATTAAGATATGCTGCTGCCAACGAAAGAATTGGCGTAGCTCAAGCAATGCGTTTTCCTTCTATCAATCTAGCAGCAATTGCTGGATTTGCCAGTGCCGATTTGAGTAATCTGTTTCTAGGAAGCTCATATATGCAAAATGCTTCTGGCGGAATTGCAGGACCAATATTTGCATTCGGAAAAAACAAAAGAAGAGTTGAAATAAACAGACAACAAGCAGAACAGTTCAAATTTCTTTATCAACAAAAATATATTGATGCTGTCTCTGAAGTAGAACAGTCTATACAAAACGTTAGAACTTATCAAGAAGAATGGAAAGCCCGTAATAGACAAGTGCAAGCTGCTTTAATAAACTACAAACTATCTCATGAAAGATATGATAGCGGTTACGTTTCTTACCTAGAAGTTTTAGATGTAGAAACTAATCTTTTTAATGCTCAATTAAGCTTGGCACAATTATCAGAAAGACAATTGAGCTCAATGGTTGAATTGTACAAAGCACTTGGCGGGGGATGGAATCTTTAAGAAAAGATTCTGAGTTGCTAAGATTCTAAGGTACTAAGGTTTCAAAAATTGTATAAATAACAAAAGCACTATTTTCATAGTGCTTTTGTTTTTATGTTTTGTGCCTATGCTACTTTGTGTCTAAAACCTTAGAACCTCAGTAGCTCAGAACCTTAGTCCCTTAAATTAGCAGAACTCGTTAAACGCATCCTGTAAATTCTCAGCAATTAATTCAGCCGGACGTCCCTCGATGTGGTGACGCTCTAACATGTGAACCAATTCTCCGTTTTTAAACAAAGCCATAGATGGCGAAGATGGAGGGAATGGGAACATGTGTTGTCTTGCAGCATCAACAGCTTCTTTGTCAACACCTGCAAAAACAGTAATTAAATGATCTGGTTTTTTAGCATTATCTAAACTCATTTTTGCTCCCGGACGTGCATTTCTTGCAGCGCACCCGCAAACAGAGTTCACAACAACTAAAGTGGTACCTTCAGCTTTGATAGCATTCTCAACAGCTTCAGCACTATGTAAGTCTTGAAAACCTGCAGCTGTTAATTCAGCTTCCATTGGTTTTACCATGTCTAGTGGATACATATTTTTGTCTTTTAAAATTTTACTTTTGAACTGCAAAGTTACAAAGTTTACTCGCAACTAGTTACTTTCAAGTATAAAGTTTTGTTATAGTTCGATATCAAATTTTAAATCACGTATTTTAAAAATACTTAAACCGCTTCCGCTTTAATATTTTTATGCGGAAATTGATAATTATATTGCTTCAAATGCCTATTTCTGCCTCTCATTTTATGTCTTGTTGCTAAAACTGTTGATTTATCCTGCTCAGAAATTTCAATAGTTGAGAGATAATTGCTGACATACTTTTTAAGAACTTCTATATTATCAACGGTAATAGAATAAATTGTTTTTTTTCCTTCATATTTTACATCAACCAGACTAGCTTTTTTCAGTTCTAAAAGATGCTTGGATATTGTAGACTGTGCCAGTGGAATTAATCCGACTATTTCGCCGCAAGTTCTATTATCTCTTTTCCACAGAAGTGTCATAATCTGGATTCGTGTAGGATGTCCAAGAGCTTTGCAGATTTTTCCTATTGCTTCTGTTTCTATATCAAAATTCAATTCTTTTGTGATTCCCATAACCTGTAAATTCATTCATTATCGCAAAAAGCCGATGTTGTTTTGGATCACAAATTTAGACAGAGAACATTCTTACAAAAGCCTCAAAAAGTTATTAAAGCAAAAGAATAAGGTATTTTTAGTTTAAGAACATATTGCTTTTAAAAAATAGATTTTGCTGATTATTGTTTCGCAAACTTCTTCTGGTAAGGGTAAGTCTCATAAATCGTATTGTCTTCATTAATTGAAAACCCTTTAGCAGCGTCTTCTCTTGCAATGCCAACCAATGCAACAACTTCTTCTCTTGGCTTTCCTTGTTTCAGCCAACAAATTGCTTTATAATACTTCGCGTCTGAAAATTCAGGATAGATTTTCAACGCCTTATCAAAAATAGCAATCGCTTCATCCCATTTTTTTAGTTCATACTTGGCAATTCCTTGATAAAAATACGCCGTGGGATGCTCCAGCTGCTGCCTGTTTTTGTAAATATCATTCACATAATCATTCAAAAGCTTTTCTGCTTTTTCGTATTCATTTAACTGAAGATAGCATAACGCTTTATAAAAATTAAAAGAATGGTCCATAACATAGCTATTTCCATACAGTTTTATGGCTTCATCGAAGTCTATGATAGCCTCTTTATATTCGTGAGAAAAAATGCATTTCATAAAAGCGCGATACGACAACCAACGTTCTTTATTATAGAAGACGGCTTTATCTAGAAAAGGCATTCCAACTTCGTACTTTTTGCATTTAAAATAAGGCATTGCTTTCTGCTGCCATAAATAGGCAACAGTACTATCTTTTTTCAAACCTTGATCAAGACAATCTTGCCATTCAGTCATTTCAAAAATATAATTGTGTTTTTCGGCGCAATTGCTTAAAAATTCTTCCACAATAGCATCATGTGCCTTGTTTGTCGAAACTTGCCCAAACGATAAAAGAGTAAAAAATAAACTAAATAAAGTAATGTTTTTCAATGGTTACGTTTTTGAATTAAATTTATTTGAAAGAAAAATCACTCTAAATAACGCTTTAATAAACGGAATCTTTGGACACTTTAAAATAACTTTAACATCTTCAAAGAAACTCGTCTCTTCATCTAAGAATTTGAAAATCAATTCAGAATTTCCTTTTTTAAACAAAGAAGAAAAAATGGAAATTCCCAATTCGTTATTTCGATAGAGAATATCTAAAAGCAATAAATCGTAAAACCAAAACCTAGATTTTTTATGAAAGTCTTTCATTCTGAAATCTTTGTTTTGAATAAACTCAACTAAATCTGATGATTTTTTATCTGCATTTTTAAAAGTATAACCTGTACTTGCTTTTGTCCAGCCACCAGCCGTACCAATATTCAGGACACGTTTGGTGTTTTTCTTCCAAAAAGGATAACAAGTCATTGGAATACTTCCCTCCTCTTTTTCGAGAATTTTGTAGTTTTCTGTCCCTAGTTTTTTCAGATAAAGTTCAATTGCTTTTTCGTACTCTTCTTTCGGAAGCAATTTTTCCGAAAACAAAGTATATTCAACCAAAGCTTCTGTTTTTGAAGTTGGCAAAACATACATAAATCGCGTATTTCCTTTTTGTTCCACCGAAAAATCCATGAAAGTAACTTCTTCTGGATTGAAAACTTCCTCTTTCGTTTTTACAAACCAGCCCACAAAATGCTGTTGTAAAACGGGATATTTGTTTTGCCTTTCGGCGAAAGCCTTAGTATAAATGCTATTGAAAAGATGGTTACAAGTATATCGATTCTCTTCTGTTCCAACAAAAACGTGCGTTTCCAATTCGTTGATATCGGTTACTTTTTCATTTAAAAAAGTAATATTGGATTGTTTTGAAATGGTTTTGAAAACAAAATCATAAAAGTCTAAACCATTGATTTTATTGTATGAATAGGGTTTGAGATCCATATCACGTTTGAAATTCTCATTGGCAAATAAGGCTGAATCCCATTTTTTTGAAATAACCGAATTCCAAAAACTTTCTTCTTTCTCCCAAAAACACCAAGTTCTGTCATTGCTTCTCTTCGAATTCTTGTCGAGCAGTAAAATCGACTTGTCGGAAAATTTTCCAGACAAAACCATTTTATAAACCGTCATCAAAGATGCTAGTCCTGTTCCAGTAAAAATGTAGTCGAAATGTGGAATTTGAGAAGAGTTCATTTTCAAAAATAAGAAAATTTATTTTTCCAGATTTTCTAACAGCGCTTTAAAATCTTTTAGTGCCAAATAATTATTGTACTGGAAGATAATTTCATTCTTATCGTTCAATACACATAAAATAGGATATGCTATTTGGTTGTTTATCGTTCCAAGCTGTAACGCCAATTCATGGACACCAACATTATTCTCCGAAGGTTGAAATTTAAAAGTGTGATTATTAAATCTAATCTCTCGCTTTTCCTCTGCATTAAAATCAACGAAATAGAAATCGGAGTTTAGTTTTTCTATAATTCCTTGATCTTTAAAAGTTGTAGTTTTCATTCTTTGGCAAAACTGGCACCAATCGGTATGGATAAAAACAATGATTTTTCTTTTTTGAATTTGTTGTAAGCTGTCTATTTCTTCAAAAGTTCTGCTTTTTAATTGACAGAATCCTGTTGAAGTTATTCCTAAGATGTAAATAAGTAGAACTAGCTTTTTCATTTTTTTGTTTTTTTTTGCCACAGATTAAAAGGATTAGAAAGGATTTTTTCACTTAGCTCAGTCTGACAGAGAAAACAATCTTTCTAAAAAATTTTAAACACATAGAAACAAAGATTTTTTTGCTTTTAAAGAGTCCAAAAGAAGCTAGCTTCCACACATAGCTATGTGAATTGATGCAAGTGAAACGCCTTTTTACACAAAGTTACACTATGTTTCTATGTGTTTAAAAAAATCACCTAAAAGTATATCGTAATCCCAAAAATCCACGAATAGTTTGGTTCTGCCCATAAACATAAGTCGTATCAAATGTCAATCCGTATGGATTGTCAGGCGTTACCAATACTTTTCCGGCTGAATCGTATTGCACATTTTTGTCGAAAGGATCGTCTGTTCTAGAAATCAAAAACGGATTATTTTGCATCGGTGTAAAGTTCAGCAGATTTTTGATTCCGCCATAAACTTCAAAATCTTTCCATCCTGAATAAGTAAACTGAATATTCTGAATACTGTACCAAGGCGAATTTGGACTTCTCGGATCAGTTTCGCTCAGCAAAGGCAATTTCATCGGACTATAAACATTTCCTGTATAATCCATCGATAAATTCCAAGGCTGAATTTTGTATGAAACACTCCATGTTGCAGTGAAATTCTCAGTCAAAAAAGGTCTTTCAGAAGTTCCGTTTTCCACATTTTTATTATCCAAAACTGTTGCTCCGACAATAAACTTTAATCCCGACGGAAAATTAAGATCGATATTCGTACTAATTCCTTGACTTAAAGCGTAACCGTCAATATTATCGTAGATAATTTCGTTTGGATTGGTCTCATAATCTGAAATGATTTTATTGCTGAATCTTGTGTAAAAAGCAGTTGTTTCAATTCCCATAAAGGTTCCGTTTCCAAAGTTGATTTTCTGAATATAATTCAAATTGACATTTATAGATTGTTCGGGTTTTAAATCATTTTTAATAATAACATCTCTAGAACCTGTTAAAGCTGCATGATCTTCGGTAAACAAATTCACAACACGAAACCCTGTTCCAGCATTTAATCTAAAAATGGTGTTTTCATTAGCCTTAAATCTATAAGCAAATCGCGGCGTAAAAATAGATCCGTGAATAGAATTGTAATCATATCGCATTCCTAGCAAAACCTGACTTTTTGGAGAAAATGTAATTTCATCTTGAACAAAAATTCCAGGAAGCCAAGTGTTTTCAGCTTCTTTGGTTGCAGTCGTATTGTCATCATAATATGTATATCGGCTTGCAATTCCTGCCAGTAAATCGTTTCGTCCGATTTTTTTATCCCAAGTCAGCTGCAGAAATCCAATTTTCTGATTAGCGATATAAGATGTTGTTCCATAACGGCTGTCTTGATAATGGACGTTTCCAGAGAACGAAAGCATCAGTTTTTCTTCAAACGGCAATTGATAACTTCCAATTAATTCGGCTCTTTTAGTGTAAATGCTTTCGCCGTAGATTTCATCTCCACCACGGTATTTCTTGTCCCAACGAATGTCTCCGCCCCAGCGATCTTCATACATTCCGCGTACAGCAATGGTAAAAAGACGATTTTGATTTCGCTGAAAACTCCATTTATTAAAAACCGAAATGCGTTCAG
Organism: Flavobacterium sharifuzzamanii; assembly: GCF_003254585.1. Taxonomy (GTDB): domain Bacteria; phylum Bacteroidota; class Bacteroidia; order Flavobacteriales; family Flavobacteriaceae; genus Flavobacterium; species Flavobacterium sharifuzzamanii. Next base: position 466,427 of record NZ_QJGZ01000039.1, read on the forward strand.
AAAGTGTTACATCGGTAAAATTGTCTTTGTCTTTATCAATAACCTGATCGTAATTGAAGTAATTAACACCAATGAGAGAAATTGCTTTTTTCCCAGCATTAAACTTCATTCCCAAATCAAGATTACTTTCAAAATAAGAAGTCGTAAAATAATCGGCAGAAAAAACAGGTGCGTTGGTCGGGTTTTTGGTAATGATATTAATCAAACCTCCAACCGCTTCACTACCGTAAAGAGACGAAGCTGGACCTTTTACAATCTCAATTCGTTCTACCAAAGAATTCGGAATTCCAGACAAACCATAAACCGTAGAAAGACTGCTCACAATTGGCATTCCGTCAATCATTACTAAAGTGTACGGGCCTTCCAATCCGTTTATATGAATATCTCCTGTATTACAGACTCCACAATTCAATTGCGGACGAACGCCATTTATATTCTGAAGTGCATCGTAAATACTAGGAGTTGGGTTTTTCTTGAAGAAAACTGGCGAATAAACCTCAACGGGAACAGCGCTTTCTAATCGTTTTACAGGTTTTAAAGTTCCCGAAACAACCACTTCATTCAATTCATTTTGATCTTCCTCCAATTCAAAATCTAAATTCAAGTTTTCATTTTCTAAAAGTGAAATTCTTTGCGATATAGGTTTAAATCCTGCTGAGGTTACGTTTATTTTATAAGTTCCTTTTGGGATATTTTCTAATTTATAAAATCCCAAAGAATCGATTTGTGTTCTAAAGTTTGTGTTTAACACACGAATGGTAATTTCTTGATCAATAGGAAGGATACTTGTTACTTTTCCAGTAATATTTTGAGAAAAAATGCTTTTCGTTGAAATTATCAATATTGCCAAAAATAAATATTTCATTATTATAAAATTAAATTTAGACAAAACTAAAAATTAAATTTGACAAACAATTATTTGGAAATATTTTTTTTAAAACATTTCTATTTCAATCCGTTAAAAATGTTTATTCCTTTTGAAAAGAGAAATAGAAAAAGCTAGCTTTCACACAAAGCTATATGCTAAAATTTCAATAGCGTCTAGCTTTAGCTGGATGAAACATAAAAAACACGAAAAAGGCTTTAGCCAAACCTATAATTTTTGGCTAAAGCCTTTTCTAATTCAAATCCTTATTCCCCTAGCTAAAGCTAGGGGCTATGCAACTGTTTCTATTAAACCCGACAGGTTTTAAAAACCTTTCGGGTTTAAAGCATCAAAAATTCTCATCGATAAGTTCTTTATTAATTACTGCTCCAGCGAAAGAACCTGTAGAAACTGCAATTGCTACAGATCGCATTTGAGTGGTGCAATCTCCGCTAGCAAAAACTCCAGCGATATTTGTTTTCTGCATGGCATCTACTTTCAGCAAACCTTGTTCGCTAATATCACATCCCAAAATTTCAGGTATTGGACAATGCTGTTCAAAAGGTGGTTTGGCATAAATCGCTTTTACCTCAACTTTTTCTCCATTCTTAAAAATGATGCTTTTAATATAACCTTCCTTATGCTCAAAAGAATCTATTTCTTGTTCAAAAATCTGAATTCCATTCTTTTTGAGTATTTCAGTTTGTTCTGAAGTCAATTCCAATTTTCCGTTGGTACACAATCTTAAGTCTTTTGTCCAATTGGAAATTAGTTTGGCATATTCAAATCCCATTTCTCCATTGGCAATAATTGCGGTTTTTTCGTTTTTAACTTCATAACCATGACAATACGTACAATGCAAAACCGAAATTCCCCAACACGCAGCAAAGCCTTCAATTTCTGGCAGTAAATCTTTAACTCCTGTTGCAAACAGAACTTTTCTTGCTGTAAAGATTTCTCCTGATTCCGTTTCAATTTCGAAACCATTTTCTGTTTTAAGAGCTTTTACTGCAAGTCCCTTATAGAATTGAACTGTTTTATAAATGTCAACTTGCAATTTGGCTTTCGCCGAAATAGCTGCTGGTTTTTCACCATCTTGTGTAAGGAAATTATGAGAATGAGGTGTTTGTCTGTTGCAAGGCAAACCGCTGTCGATAACCAAAACCTGACGCAAAGAACGCCCTAAACTCATTGCAGCAGATAATCCGCTGTAACTGCCGCCAATGATAATCACTTCAAAATGCTTCTGTTCCATATTTCTATTTTTAATGATTTTGTTTTCTGTGTAATTTATAATTGATTAAATGCCCGATGATCATTCCGAATCCTCCGAAATAAATCAGATCAAGATGAATGTCTAATAAAAGTTCAGTCAAAACACTAATCCAAATAAGAGCCATTGAAACAACCAAAATGGACGATACCAAAAGAGATGATTTTTTTATAATTTTGAGAATTGCAAATAAACCTATCGAAGCAAATAGTAAATCTATAATTGGGTTGTGACTCAGCCCTAAAGGTAGAATCGTTAAAAGAGGAAAAATCAAACAATGAACCAAACAGATGGTTGCGCTTGAAATTCCTAAAATATCATAAAAAGATGTGCTTATTTTCTTCATTTCGTGTACATTTGCTTAATGCAATTTTGTTGCAAATATATACAATTTTATCAATTGCAACATTGTTGCGTTTAATTTTTAACTTCACAAAAAATGAAAGCTACACGTAATACCGCAGCAAAAACGGCTGTTTTAGAGGTATTTGAAAAATCTAAAACGGCTCTTTCGCACACTGAAATTCACAAACAATTAAATGATTTGTGCGATCGCGTTACCATTTACAGAATTTTGGACCGTTTGATTAATGAAGATGTAATTCATAAAATCTCGAATCTAGACGGAACGGTAAAGTATGCCAAATGCAATCATGCGCATCAGCGCGTGCACATTCATAATCATGCGCATTTTAGCTGTGAGAATTGTCATGAGATTACATGTCTAGAAAATGTAAAACCGAGTTACATTATGCCACACAATTATAAAGTGAATGAGATTAACTTTACACTGTCGGGATTGTGCCCGAATTGTTTAAATTCTAACATTTAACTTTTAGACTCGTCTAAAAATATTGTTTCGCGAATATAATTTTTCTCTATATTTGTGAAAACAATACTTTTACAATGACCAAATCTTTAGAAGAAGTCCACGAATCGGTTTCCACAGAAAATAAAAAAAAAGGTTTTAGAAAAATTTTAGCCTTCTTAGGCCCCGCTTATCTTGTAAGTGTTGGCTATATGGATCCAGGAAACTGGGCGACTGATATTGCCGGCGGAAGCCAATTCGGATACACTTTAGTCTGGGTTTTATTGATGAGTAACTTAATGGCTTTGCTTTTGCAAAGTTTGAGTGCCCGCCTCGGAATTGTAACACAGCGCGACCTTGCGCAAGCCTCTCGAGAAACCTATTCCAAATACATCAACTATATTTTATATTTCTTAGCTGAGATTGCAATCGCGGCTTGCGATCTTGCCGAAGTTCTCGGAATGGCAATAGGGATTAATCTGCTTTTCGGAATTCCGCTACTCGAAGCTGTTCTAATTACCGTTTTAGACACCTTTTTACTGCTTTTCCTGATCAATAAAGGAATTCGTAAGATGGAAGCCTTCATTATTGCTTTAGTTGCCATTATTGGCTTCTCTTTTATTTTCGAAATGATTTTTGCAGAACCAGAAGTACATAAGGTTTTAGCAGGACTTATTCCTTCTATTCCAAATTCAGCGGCTTTGTATATCGCGATCGGAATTATTGGAGCAACCGTAATGCCACACAACTTGTATTTGCATTCGTCTTTAGTACAAACGAGAAAATTTGATAGAACTCCAGCGGGAATCAAACAAGCTTTAAAATACAATTTGATCGATTCTACGATTGCTTTAAATCTTGCTTTCTTTGTAAATGCAGCTATTTTAATTCTTGCTGCCGCGACTTTTCATAAAAACGGAATGTTTGAAATTGCCGAAATTCAAGATGCGCATCAATTTCTTGAACCGCTATTGGGAACTAAATGGGCTCCGATTTTATTTGCGGTAGCTTTAATAGCAGCAGGACAAAGTTCGACCGTAACAGGAACTTTGGCAGGACAAATTGTGATGGAAGGTTATCTGCATTTTAGAATTCAGCCTTGGGTTCGTAGAATTATAACGCGTTTGATTGCCATTATACCTGCCGTAATCGTGATTTTAATTTATGGTGAAAGCGTAACAGGCAAACTGCTTATTCTAAGTCAGGTCATTTTGAGTTTACAATTAGGATTTGCCATAATTCCGCTGATTCATTTTGTGAGTGATAAGTCAAAAATGAAAGGTTTTCATATTTCTAGAACCACTCAGATTGTTTCCTGGATCATTGCGTCTATTATTGTTTCTTTGAATGCCAAATTGGTTTACGACGAAATCACTTCGTGGTTAGCAAATTCAGATAATCCAATGGTTCTTTGGTTTACGGTTGTTCCATTAGCTATCGCATTCTCTGCTTTATTGCTGTACATTGTTTTCAAACCATTTATCGCTAAATTCAAATCAAAAGCTATAAATCACTCACCTCACAATCTTAAATTGAAGTTTTCACCGAGAGAAAGTAAGAGTATTAAATATATTGCTGTTTCTGTAGATTTCTCAAATGCTGACGAAGCCGCTTTGAATAAAGCCTTTGAATTGGGTGGAGTTGACACAGAATATACGCTTATTCACATTGTAGAAACGGTCGGAGCCTTAATGTACGGAGTTAATATACAAGATTACGAAACCACAATAGATGAAAAGTTATTGCTGAAATACAAAGACATGCTTTCAGAAAAAGGGTTTAAGATCAAAACAGAACTTGGTTTTGGAAAACCGACCAAAGTAATTTCGAAAATTATAAACGAAGGAAATTTTGATATTCTCGTTATGGGAACCCACGGCCACACTGGACTAAAAGATATTCTTTTCGGCACAACGGTAGATAAATTGAGACATAAAATTTCAATACCTTTGTTGATTGTTAAATAAAGGGGCAAAGACTCAGAGGAGCAAAGGGACAAAGTTTTTTCCCTCTGAACCTTTGTAACTTTGTAACTTTGAACCTCAAAAGAAATGACCTTTTCAGAAGAAAACTACTTAAAATCAATCTATCATCTGACTGCTGCATCAGAAACAGAAGTCAGCACGAATGCAATTGCAGAAATTATGGAAACGAAAGCTTCCTCTGTTACTGATATGCTTAAAAAGCTGGCAGAGAAAGATTTGGTTAATTATAAAAAATACCAAGGGGTTTCTTTGACTGAAAACGGAAAACTGGCTGCCAAAATGATTGTTAGAAAACATCGTCTTTGGGAAGTATTTCTGGTTGAAAAACTAAATTTCAGCTGGGATGAGGTTCATGATATTGCCGAACAATTGGAACATATCAAATCGGAACAATTGATTAACCGATTGGACGATTTTCTAGGAAATCCGACTGAAGATCCACACGGCGATCCAATTCCAGATGCAAATGGACGAATCATTAAAATCGAGAAATACCTATTATCTGAGCTTGAAGAGAATCAAGCGGGAGTTTGTGTCGGTGTAAAAGATACTTCGTCAGAGTTTTTGAAATATCTGGACAAACAGGGAATCGCTTTGGGTTCAAAAATTGAATTGCTTTCTAAAGAATCTTTCGATCTATCGGTAAAAATTAAAGTGAATGATAGAGAATTATCTATTTCAAATAAAATTGCTTCTAATTTGTTTGTGAAGTTGGTTTAAGACATCTAAAAAGTAAAATCGAGCATATAAATTTATGGATGAATTTGAAATCAATTCAGAAAAGGAAATAAAAGATCTTGAAGCACAATTAAAAAAACTCCCAAAAGAAAAGTGGAAAATTTGGAGATTAATTGTCGTTGGAATTATTACTCCTTTTGTTGGCCCATATATTCCTCTAAGAAAGGGAATGTTAGTTGATAGAATGGGTTATCACAATTCTGTTTTACTGTTTGCTTTAATTTTTCTGTTTGCAGTCCCAGTAGGCTGTTATATGCATTTCCAAAAAATCAATAATGAAATATTTGATATTGAATGCCAAATTGAAAATTTAAAACGACAAAACAAATAAAAATTGAGGGTTAAATTTTAGAATAATTTCTTAGAAATCAAAAACCATTTTTTTGATTCCTCAAAACACATCAATGATTTTCTTTACTTCAGGATTAACTAAAAGATCTTTTAAACAATCCCTTTTTCAATCATTTCTAGCATAACTGGCGAAGCATTTTTAAAAGTTGGTGCTTGCTCAATAATACTTCCGGCATTCTTTTTATTTACCTTGAAAGTAACATCGTCATTAGTTGTAAATAAAAGTGCAGTTAAAAAAGGATTTTTGATGTGTGTGCCTAAAATCAATAAGGCTTCATCTAATGTGTGAATACTCTCTATTTCTTCTGTTTTATATCTAAAAGTCAGCGAAATTGAGAATGTATTATCTTCATTGAGAACCAATCTGAAATACACATTTTTAAGTTCTGTATCGCCCATGGTTTTGGCCAAAGTCAGTTTTGCGAAAGTTCCGCTTTGGATGCTTTCTTTAACTCGTTCACAAAAAAGGGCAAATATTGGTTCGTACATTTTTTTTTAAGGTGCTAAGGTTTTGAGATGCTGAGGTTCTAAGTTTTTAAAACCTTTGTCTATTATTTTAACCGCAAAGGTCGCAAAGATTTACGCAAGGTTCGCTAAGTTTTTAAATTTTCTTGCGTGCTTTGCGTAATCCCTTGCTCCCGATAGCTATCGGGATTGCGGTTAAGAAAATTTTATTTTCCTGTAAATTCAGCTTTGCGTTTTTCTAGGAAAGCCGTTGTTCCTTCTTTAAAATCTTCGGTTCCGAAACATTCTCCGAATGATTTTATTTCGGTATCAAAACCATTTTTACCGTCTTTAAAGTTGGCATTGATGGCTTTTATTGCCTTTCCGATTGCAAATGGCGCATTTTTGATGATTTTCTGAGCAATTACATTTGTGAATGATAAAAGCTCTTCTTGAGGCACAACATGATTTACTAAACCGTACTCTTTTGCTTGTTCGGCAGTAATCATCGCGGCAGTCATAATCAGTTCCATTGCACGGCCTTTTCCAATTAATTGTGGCAAACGCTGTGTTCCTCCGTATCCTGGAATCAAACCAAGAGTTACTTCTGGAAGCCCCATTTTTGCATTATCAGAAGCAATTCTAAAATGACAAGCCATTGCTAATTCTAGACCGCCTCCAAGAGCGAAACCATTCACAGCAGCAATTACCGGTTTTTTAAGGTTTTCAATAAAATCAAATAAAGATTCTTGCCCTTCAGCTGCTAATTGTGCGCCTTCGACAACATTATAATTGGCAAATTCCGAAATATCTGCTCCAGCTACAAAAGCTTTTTCTCCACTTCCGGTTAAAACAATAACACGAGCATCATCATTTTTAGCCAATAATTGAATGGCATTACTCAGATCACTAATTGTTGCTTTGTTTAAGGCATTCAATTTAGTTGGTCTGTTAATCGTAATTGTAGCAACTTTTTCTTCGATTGAAATTAAGATATTTTCGTAATTCATGACGCTATATTTTATGAGTTGGTGATAGGGAGAGAAACTGTAAACGTAGTTCCTTTTCCGTAAGTTGATTCAAAGGTAATTGTTCCTTTGTAATTTTCGATAATGTTTTTGATAATTCCAAGTCCAAGTCCCATACCGCTGGTTTTGGTTGTGAATTTTGGTTCGAAAATTCTTCCGATATCTTGTTTTTGAATTCCGATTCCGTTGTCTTTTACCGCAATTTCGACATTATTATCCTGCCTTTTTACAGTCACCACAATCGATTTATGAAATTGGCTTTCTGGAATAGCTTGAGTCGCATTTTTAACCAAATTGGTAATCACACGAATCAATTGCGTACGATCCATTTTGGAAATAATTTCTTCTTCTTCCTTTTCAAAAGAAATATAATCTTCGTTGAAAATATCTAAAGCCAATTCTACAACCTCAACCACATTTAAGGTTTCATTTTGCTGAGCTGGCATCGAAGCAAAGTTTGAAAATGCCGAAGCCACAGCTGTCATGGTATCGATCTGCTGAATTAAGGTTTCGGAGTAATCATTCATTTTTTGCTTGACATCAGGATCATTCGGATCAAACTTTCGCTGAAAACTCTGAACCGTCAAACGCATCGGCGTAAGCGGATTTTTAATTTCGTGCGCTACTTGTTTCGCCATTTCGCGCCAAGCTTCTTCACGTTCGCTTTGCGCAAGTTTGATGGCACTTTTTTCTAGTTTATCCACCATTCCGTTATACGCCGTAATCAAGAAATTGACTTCTTTGCTGTTGGCTTCCAAAACAATTTTTTCGTTTTTCTGGTCAAGATTGGTTTCTTCTAATCTTTCAGAAATGGTTTTCAGCGATTTTGTAATATAAGTAGAAAGAAAATAAGCCAAAGCAAAAGCCACAATCAGCATAAATGAATATACTTGGCTTAAACGAATCAAGAAAGTATTCAATTCGTTATCATAATAACCATCGTCTTCCAGATAAGGAAGATTTAAAATTCCGAGCGGTTTAAACTTTTCGTCTTTAATTAAACTATATGAAGATCTGTTCTTAACTCCATCAATAGTTTTGATATCCACAAATCGTTTTTCGATAGAAGAACGAACCAATTTTAGGATATATTCTGGAATTGGAGGCGCAATTTTATCAACTGCAAAAGATTCTTTGGATGATTTTAAAAGTTTTCCGTCGAGACTATAAATATTGATTTCAATTTTATGAATCTGCGCTAACTCATGAATTTTATCTTTAAAAATTAAATCCAAATTCTGAGTTTTTAACGGATACGTTGTAGTTGCCAGAACGTAATTGATGTGTTCTTTTACCGCATTTTCTTTTCGTTCTAAACGTTCCTGATGGTATTCTTTGGCCTCGGTTTTAAACTGAATAATCGAAATCGAAGCCAATAAAAAAGATGCCACCACAATCAATACAATCATCGACAGGAAAATCCTGGTACGAAGCGATAACATTGACATTTTGAAGTTGAGCATAGTTTTAGTATTCAGTGTTCAGATTGTTAGTGTTCAGTTATTTTGTAAACGTGTAACTTTATTTTAAAGTTATAAAATATAAAAAAAAATTAAAAGACAATGATTGTAAACTGACCACTAAAAACTGACCACTGCCAACTATTTCTTTTCTCTAATTCTTTTATAAAAACGGAATCCAAGCATAATTAAAACCGAGAATAAAATAATTCCGATTACGCCATAGATCCAGTTGATGGCACTTTTTAAAACTACTAAAAAAACAACGGCAAACAAAATAATCGTTGCGCCTTCGTTCCATAAACGCATGAAATTGTTAGAATATTTTACCTCGTCGTTTTGCAACTGTTTAAAAATCTGATGACATTTTCCATGGTATAAATACAAAAGAAAAACGAAACACAGTTTTACATGCATCCAAGGCATTGTAATCCAAACATGACCTGCGTCTGTAAAAAACAACATCCAAAAAGCAAAAATACTTGCCAAAACCGCCGATGGCCAAGTTATAATATACCACAAACGGTAGGCCATTATTTTGTATTGTGCCTGCAGAATTTCTTTTTCTGGCGAAGATTTTTCATTGGCTTCAATTTGGTAAACAAATAAACGCACAATATAAAACAAGCCCGCAAACCAAGTGATTACGAATATAAGGTGAAGTGATTTTAGATAGTTATAGTATTCCATTATTTCTTAAATGTAGATTTTTTAAAAAGATCAATCATTTCTTTACCATCATCTTCATCTTCATAAACAATCGAATTGACAAAGATCTTATCATTAAAACCTCGAGAAAAAATCACTAACGTTACTACTTTTTTCCCATCCTCAGTTATTTCTATTTTAGCTCTTCTAAATGGCAAACCCGAAATATTTTCAGTACTTACTGAATAATCTCCCATTTTACCTTTTGGATAAACTTTGCCAACATCCTTTAAAAGAAGAAAATCTTTTAATCTCATATTTAGATCAAGCGCTCGAACATCATTTCCAAAAAAATCTTCGTAATTCACTGAAAAATAATTGGCTTCGTCTTTCTTAAAAACAACAATTGAATGTTTCTTTTTAGCTAAAGTCGTATCTCCTTTAATATCTACTTTTTGCTTTAAATCAACCTTTTCGTAATCATCTGGAACAGAAATTTTCCAATCGAATGTTTTATCGTGAAAGTTATTATCTGCAAGAGAATTGTTTTTTTTGCAACCTGAAAGAGTTACTAAAACAAAAAATAAAACGGAAATGCTTTTTAATTTATTCATCTAATATTTATTTAGCCCATTCATTAATCCAAGAAGCAACTGTTTCACACCATTCCTCATCGTCATTTAAACACGGAATTGCTAAGAATTCCTCTCCTCCATTTGCTTCAAAATCTTCTTTAGCACGCATTGCGATTTCTTCCAAAGTTTCTAAACAATCGGTAACGAAAGCTGGAGTTACAACCGCAATTTTCTTGATTCCTCTTGCTGGCATATTATCGATTTCTACATCTGTATACGGCTCAAGCCATTTATCACCCGCCAATCTTGACTGGAAAGTAACACAATATTTGTCTTTCGGAATTCCCAATTGTTCTACAACCAAACGGGTTGTTTCGTAACAATGTGTTCTGTAACAGAATTCAGCTTCTGGAGTTCCTACTTCGCAACACATTTCGTTGGTTACGAATTTTTTATGCGATTTTGTTTTATCTGTTTTACGAACATGACGCTCTGGAATTCCATGATACGAAAACACCAATTGATCATAATCGAAATCACGTAAATGCTTTTTGATTGAATCTGCAACATTTTTGATGTAGTCTGGCTTATTGTAAAACGCCGGAACATCTGAGAATTTCATGTGAGGGAATTTCTTCTTGCGGATTTCTTCTGCTAAAACTAAAATCGTCAAAGTAGAAGCCATTGCATATTGAGGATATAAAGGAAAAAGCAATACCTCTGTTACACCTTGATCGCTCAATTCCTGCAAGCCTTTTTCGATTGTCATAGATCCGTAACGCATTGCAAGCGCAACTGGAACATTTGATAAAGGCTGTACTTTTTTGTGCATTCTTTCAGAAAGAACAATTAGCGGCGAACCTTCTTTCCACCAGATTTTCGCATAAGCGTGAGCCGATTCTTCTGGTCTTTTTCTTAAAATAATACCGCGAACTAATAATGCTCTTAATAAATACGGAACGTCGATCACGTATTTATCCATTAAAAATTCGTCTAAATAGGGTTTTACATCTTTTGGTGTTGGACTGTCTGGTGATCCTAAGTTTATTAAAAGTGCGCCTTTCATTATGTATTTTTTGCTTTAGGCTTTAAGCACTAGGCTTTAAGCTTTTTATTTGTTTTTAAAAATTTCGGCAAAAGTAAACGCTGTACTTTATTTGAAATATGATATTTATTACTTTTTAATTATTGTCGAATATCTAAAATCAATTTCTCTCGCAGATTCAGGAGATTTAGCAGATTTTAATTTGTGCTAATTTGTGAAATCCGTGTTTAAATTTTAAACATTCGCATTAATCGACATTAAATATTTTTTTGGAGTTGTTCCGAATTTCTTTTTGAAAGCTGCTATAAAATGGCTTCCCGTGCTATAACCAATCTTCAACCCTACTTCGTTTACATTATAAGAACCGCTGTCTAAAAGTTTTCTAGCGAAATCCATTTTGTAATCGAACAAGAAACCGTAAACCGTATCGCCGTAAATCTGTTTAAAACCCATTTTAAGTTTCTTCAAATTCAAACCAATTTCATCTGCCAATTCTTGTAATCCTGGCGGTTCAGCCATATTAGCGATTACAATTTCTTTTGCCTTTCTGATTTTTAGAACATTGTCTTCATCAATCAAAAACGGACATTGTTCTGCATTTGGATCTTCAGTTCTATTGAAATATAAACTCAACAATTCGTATCCTTTTCCTTTATAATAAAGGTTTTTTATGGATGGATGAAGATTATAATGAAACAGCTGACTCAAAACAATCGCCATTGACGGACTGATATTTCCTTCGTTATAATACTTCTTATCCTTATTATCAGGACTTAGAAAAGTAATATAATCGGCTTCTGCAGAAAATAACGCGTGAAATTTTTTGATGGAGACAATTACTGAAATCGCCCACGAGTTTGGAGCCAGCTCTAAATTTAGCGGCAATTCTTTCTGTGGATTGTACAAAAGCAACGATTTTTCCTCTTTCAACTCTAAAGCGTAATTGCCTTGATTGAATAAAAATTTTGCATTTCCTTTTATCCCGAAGTGAAACTGTATCAGGCCTGTACCTATTATTTCGTGCTGTGCGTAGAAAGGTTCAGAACCATCATTTTGAAAACGAATCAGCGTAAAGTCGTCTTCAATTTTTATAACTTCTTGAGAACTCATAGCGATATTTTTTTGAAACGAAAATCAAAACAAACTCAAAATGTTATTTAGAACGACTCTAAACTAATCACTTCAAAGGAGTTGATTTTGCTACAAAAGTAGTCCTTTTTACTCAAAAACACCTATTTAGGTTCAAAAAAACATACAGCGACATAAAAAGTACTTTTAGCGTTATTTTTATCGATGGTATAGTAATAATTTTGTTGCACTTTTATGAAAGTGAATTTATGGAAAACAATAACGTACCGAAACACCTTTATTTTTACTCAGTTGGTCTGAGTTATAAAAAAGCTGATGCTGAGGTCAGAGGTCAATTTAGTTTGGACGCTGTTGCGAAAACGCGATTGCTGGAACAAGCTAAAAACGAGGGAATCGAAAGTTTAATAGTTACTTCAACTTGCAACAGAACCGAAATCTACGGTTTTGCTGAACATCCATTTCAATTAATAAAACTTATTTGCGATAATAGTAACGGATCTGTAGATGCTTTTCAAAAAGTAGGTTTCGTTTACAAAAATCAAGAAGCAATCAATCACTTATTTCGTGTAGGAACTGGTTTAGATAGTCAGATCTTAGGCGATTTTGAAATTATATCTCAAATAAAAACCAGTTTTACGCATTCAAAATCAATGGGATTAGCCAATGCTTTTACAGAAAGACTGGTAAATGCGGTAATTCAGGCGAGCAAAAGAATCAAAACGGAAACAGAAATAAGTTCTGGTGCTACTTCGGTTTCTTTTGCATCGGTACAATATATTTTGAAGAATGTTGAAGATATCAGCAACAAAAATATTTTACTTTTTGGAACTGGTAAAATCGGAAGAAATACGTGTGAGAATTTAGTAAAACATACTAAAAACGAGCACATCACTTTAATCAACAGAACTAAAGATAAAGCAGAGAAATTAGCAGGAAAGTTAAATCTGATTGTTAAAGATTATTCTGAATTGCATTTAGAACTTCAAAAAGCCGATGTTGTAGTTGTTGCAACAGGAGCGCAAAACCCAACGGTTGACAAAGCCATTTTGAATCTTAAAAAACCTTTATTGATTCTTGATTTATCGATTCCGAAAAACGTTCATGAAAATGTTGAGGAATTAGAAGGTGTAACTTTAATCCACATGGATTATTTGTCTCAATTGACAGATGAAACTTTAGAAAACAGAAAATTACATATTCCGGCAGCTGAGGCAATCATCGAAGAAATCAAAGAAGAATTTGTTACTTGGATGAAAGGTCGAAAATTTGCTCCGACAATTAATGCTTTAAAAGAGAAACTAAACGCTATTAAAGCTTCGGAATTGGATTTTCAAAGCAAAAAAATCGCCGATTTTAATGAAGAGCAAGCTGAAATCATCAGCAACAGAATCATTCAAAAAATCACTACACATTTTGCAAATCATTTAAAAGACGACGATACCATGGTCGATGAAAGCATCGAATGGATCGAAAAAGTCTTCAAAATAAAAGCATCTTAGTTTTTAATTTAAACCATTAAGATATTAAGGAAATTAAGTCCAAGCTTTGTCAAGAGAATTAAGCCACGCTGTAACACAAAACTTAATGATCTTAAAATTCAACACAAAAAGCTTAATTCTCTTAATGCCCTTAATGGTAAAAAACAATAATACGTTCTATGACAAAAAAAGAGGTAACGCAATTGGCTTATGAAATTACAGGTTTTGCTATAAAAGTGCACAAAGCTTTGGGACCTGGACTTTTAGAAAGTATCTATGAGAAGTGCCTCAAATATGAATTAGAACGAAACGGATATGATGTGAAACAACAATTATCTGTTAAAATTGATTATTACGATCTTGAATTTGAATCTGATTTAAGAATAGATTTACTTGTAAATGATTGTGTCGTTGTTGAATTAAAAGCAATAGAAAATTTATTGCCAATTCACGAAGCCCAATTATTAACATACATGAAGTTATTACAAAGACCTCAAGGTTTACTAATAAATTTCAACACAACAAATATCACAAAATCAATGAAACCTCTTGTGAATGATTATTTTGCAAGATTAATAGATTAAATTTAAACCATTAAGATATTAAGAAAGTTAAGCTTAATTTTCTTGACAAAGCTTGGGCTTAATTCTCTTAATGCCCTTAATGGTAAAAAACAAAACATGGCTGAAAAAACAATCAGAATTGGAACGCGCGATAGCGAATTAGCACTTTGGCAAGCACACACTGTAGAGAAAAAACTAAATGATTTAGGTTATAAAACCTCTATTGTTGCTGTAAAATCTCAAGGTGATATTATTCTGGACAAACCTCTTTATGAGTTAGGAATTACTGGAATTTTTACCAAAACGCTTGACATTGCTATGATCAATGGAGATTGTGACATTGCTGTACATTCTATGAAAGATGTTCCAACGGCTTTGCCAAAAGGAATTGTTCAGGCTGCAGTTTTACCAAGAGCCAATGTTTTGGATATTTTAGTTCATAAAGGAAATCCTGATTTTACAAATCCAAGCACAATAGCAACCGGAAGTCTGCGTCGTCAGGCACAATGGTTCAATAAATACCCAAATCACACTGTGGTTGATTTGCGTGGAAACGTAAATACGCGTATGCAAAAACTACAAGACAATAATTGGGATGGAGCTGTTTTTGCCGCTGCCGGTTTGGAGCGAATTAACTTAAAACCAGAAAACTTCATCAATCTAGATTGGATGATTCCAGCGCCGGCTCAAGGAGCAATGCTTGTGGTGGCAATGGAAAACGACAATTATACTTTGGATGCACTTTCGCAGTTAAATGATATCGAAACGGAAATTTGCACCTATATTGAACGTCAGTTTTTAAGAACGCTTGAAGGTGGATGTACTGCCCCAATTGGAGCTTTGGTCACTTATAATGAAGACGAGGACACTTTACATTTTCAAGGTGTTTTGCTTTCTATTGATGGAAAACAAAAACTGGAAATTGACAAAACCGTGGATATTTCTGAGTGGAAAAAGTTAGGTTTTAACTCTGCTCAAGAGATTTTGAATAATGGAGGAACGGAATTAATGCAGAAAATCAAAGAATCTCTAAAGAAATAATGGCAAAATCAGTTCAAATATTATCTACTAAAATATTATCTCCTTTTCATAAGCAAGAACTAATGAAATATGGCGTTGAATTACTTGAAGCCGATTTTATTAAAACCGAAAACAAACCTTTCGAATTAAAAGACCTCAACGAAAGTCTGATTTTTACAAGCCAAAATGCTGTTCACAGTGTTTTATCTCATCCTAATTCAGAGCAGTTAAAAAAGAAAAACGTCTATTGCGTTGGCCTTAAGACCAAAACGCTTTTAAGCGATAATGGTTTTAATGTTGTGGCTTACACAGGTTACGCTGCTGATTTGGCTGAAATTATCACTTTGATTTATGGAAATGAAAGTTATACTTTTTTCAGCGGAAATTTGAGAAGAGATACTTTGCCAGATGCTTTAAAAGAAAACGGAATTAAATTCAATGAAATTCAGGTTTACGAAACTACATTACAACCTCAGAAAATAAAAGCAAATCCAGAAGCTATTTTATTTTTTAGTCCGTCTGGAGTTAAAAGTTATCTGAAACACAATGCCATAAATAAACAAATCTGCTTTTGCATTGGCGATACAACCGCAGAAGCTTTATCAAAAATCACAAAAAACATCATCATCGCAGATCAGCCAACAATTGAAGACGTGATCGAAGATGTAATTCACGAATACAAATAAAAAACTTTGCAACTTTGTCACTTTGCGACTTTGCATCTAAAATAAAAAAACAATGTTAAAAAACGACCTATTTTTAAGAGCATTAAAAGGAGAAACAGTTCAGCGCCCACCAGTATGGATGATGCGTCAAGCAGGAAGATATTTACCAGAATTTAGAGAACTTCGTGATAAATATGATTTTTTTACTCGTTGTGAAACTCCAGAATTAGCTGCCGAAATTACAGTTCAGCCAATTCGTAGAATTGCTCCAGATGCTGCAATTTTATTCTCAGATATTTTGGTAGTTCCTCGTGCTATGGGAATTCACGTAGAATTAAAAGACAATTTGGGTCCGATTATTCCAAATCCGATTCGTTCTTTGGCAGATGTTCACAAAGTTTACGTTCCAGATGTAAATGAAACTTTAGGTTACGTTTTTGATGCTGTAAAATTGACTAAAGAAATGCTGAATGACGAAGTGCCTTTAATTGGTTTCGCTGGTTCGCCTTGGACAATTTTCTGTTATGCTGTTGAAGGAAAAGGTTCTAAAAGTTTTGATACAGCAAAAGGATTCTGTTTTTCAAACCCAGCTGCAGCGCACACATTATTGCAAAAAATCACCGATACCACTATTTTATATTTAAAAGAAAAAGTAAAATCGGGAGTAAATGCTGTTCAGATTTTTGATTCTTGGGGCGGAATGCTTTCTCCAGTTGATTATCAGGAATTTTCGTGGAAATACATTAACCAAATTGTTGACGCTTTAGCAGATATTACACCTGTTATTGTTTTCGGAAAAGGGTGTTGGTTTGCTCTTGGTGAAATGGGTAAAAGTAAAGCTTCTGCATTAGGAGTTGACTGGACTTGTTCGGCTAGAAATGCTCGTTATTTGTCTGGAGGAAATATTACTTTACAAGGAAATTTTGATCCGTCAAGATTGCTTTCTCCAATTCCGACTATCAAGAAAATGGTTCACGAAATGATCGACGAGTTCGGAAAAGATAAATATATTGTAAATTTAGGTCACGGAATTTTACCAAATATCCCTGTTGATCACGCAAAAGCGTTTATTGATGCTGTGAAGGAATACGGGAATTAGTAAGTTGATAGTTTATGGTTGATAGTTGTTGGATATAAATACTATCAACCATAAACCAACAACCAACAACTTAAAAAATGCTCAACAAAGGTTTACGCGATGAAGAAAAAATTAGAATCGATAACGTTCTCAAAACGTTACGAACTCTTGTTTTTGTACCTTATCCTCTGAGTCACTTGCAAGTAACTGATATTGAAAATCAGCTGAAAGAATTTGCTTTAAACATTGAAACCTTAATCGATTATTCGAATGAAGATTTAATTACATTATTAATGCGTCTTCATTTTGATTGGGAACAATTAGAACAATTTGCCGATATTTTAATAGAGTTTTCTAAAGCTGAAAATTATAATTTTGAAAATAAGGCTTTGGCTATTTACCAATATGTTCAAGCCGAAAGCAAAGTTTTTTCTTTTGGAATTAATACTAAAATCTCCTCTTTAAAAAACAAATAAAATGAGTTTTACAGATTGGAAAACAGACCGAATCGATGCTATTCTTCCCGAAGAATTCTACAAACTGATTGATAAAAATAAAACTCACATTGGAAAAACATTTCCTGTTACTCTTGCCAATTCAGATTCTTTAGAAAAAGCTAAGCATTTTATATCGCTAAACATCGATAAAGAGAGAAACAAAGAAGGTTTTCATTTTTATGCTCGAGATATTAAAACCACCAATTTGATTGGTTATTTATGTGTAAAAACGATCGATTATCGCATTTCAAAATGTGAATTCGGATATTTTGTAGACGAAGATTACCAAGGAAAAGGAATTACGTCTAAAATGGTTTCAGATGCGCTGGATTTTTGTTTCAACGAATTAATGATGAACAAGGTTTTTATCTGCACATCTGAAATTAATGTCGCAAGTCAGCGAATAGCATTAAAACATAATTTTAAACAAGAAGGAATTTTAAGAGACGAATTTCGAAACGGTGATGGCGAATTACAAAACACTGTTTACTTCGGACTTCTTAAATCAGAATACATTAAACCATGAAAGACAAATTTTACGCATACATACAAAATTTACAAGACCAGATCTGCGCTGGATTGGAAGCGGTTGACGGAACTGTAAAATTCCGCGAAGACTTATGGAAACGTCCAGAAGGCGGTGGCGGAAGAACACGTGTTATTGAAAACGGAGCTGTTTTCGAAAAAGGCGGTGTCAACATTTCAGCCGTTCACGGAAAACTTCCAGAAACGATGCAAAAAATGTTTGGCGTTGGCGAAGCCGATTTCTTTGCCTGCGGCTTGAGTTTGGTGATTCACCCGAAAAGCCCGATGGTTCCTACTGTGCACGCCAATTGGCGATATTTTGAAATGTATGATGAAAACGGAAATGTAATCGAACAATGGTTTGGTGGCGGACAAGATTTAACGCCTTATTATTTGTTTGAAGAAGATGCAATTCACTTTCATCAAACGTGCAAAACAGCTTGTGATAAACATAATCCAGAGTTTTATCCAAAATATAAAAAACAGTGCGATTCGTATTTCTGGAACGCACATAGAAATGAAGCTCGTGGACTTGGCGGTTTATTCTTTGATTATTGCAAAGCAAATGAACAAATGTCAATGGAAAATTGGTATGATTTTGTAACCGAAGTAGGGAATAGTTTCCTTCAAGCTTATGTGCCAATTGTAGAAAAAAGAAAGGTTTTAGAATATACTCCAGAGAACAGAACCTGGCAGGAAATTCGTCGGGGGCGTTATGTTGAATTCAATTTGGTTCATGACAAAGGCACTTTATTCGGTTTAAAAACCAACGGAAGAATCGAAAGTATTTTAATGAGTTTGCCTCCGCACGTGCAATGGGTTTACGATCATCATCCAGAAGCAGGAAGCGAAGAGGAGAAATTGATCAATGTATTAGCAAATCCTCGTGAGTGGATTTCTTAATCTAAAAATTTATTTAATTTGATAATTATATGTCGCCCCTCTGGGGCTTCTTTTTTTGTTGTCGATTCAATTTCTATAAATATTTTGCTCCGCTGGAGCATTTTTTTGTTCAACTAGCCCCAAAGGGGCGACATATTTATAGAACCCAAATAATAGCTCTACCAAGAAGCTTCGGAGAAGCAAAATATTTATAGATCAATTTACATCTCCTAGTATAAAGCCCCAGAAGGGTGACATATTTATAGAACCCAAATAATAACTCTACCAAGAAGCTTCGGAGAAGCAAAATATTTACAGATCAATTTACATCTCCTAGTATAAAGCCCCAGAGGGGCGACATATTTATTTAATAAAAAAGAATACTTATCCTACAAATTAAAATTATTAATTAGCTTTACTGACTATAATTTTATTTAAAAACATGGCTAATACTTATTCTCAATTATACGTTCAAATCGTTTTTGCTGTAAAAGGAAGAGAAAACTTAATTTCCAAAAAATGGAAAGATGAGATTTATAAATACATTACAGGAATTATTACCAATCAGAAACAAAAATTGATTGCAATAAACGGAATGCCAGATCATATTCATATCTTAGTTGGAATAAAACCAAATGTTTCAATATCGGATTTGGTACGAGACATTAAATCAAGTTCATCCAAATTCATAAATGAACAAAAATGGATAAACGGAAAATTCGAATGGCAAACAGGCTTTGGTGCTTTTTCATACAGCCATTCTCAATTAACACCTGTTATAAAGTACATTGAAAATCAAGAAGAACATCATAAAACCAAAACATTCAAAGAAGAATATATTGCATTTCTAAAATTATTCAACATTGATTCTAAAAATGAATATCTGTTTGATGATGTTTAATTTATGTCGCTCCTATGGAGCTTCAAATCTTATTCGATTATTATAATTGCTATAAATATTTTGCTTCTCTGAAGCATTTTTTAAATACCACATGATCTTGAAACTGATTTACGCCACATTCTTTATCAGCATTTTTGGGTGTTTTGCCCAAAACGATTCCCTGCAAAATCCGTATTTTAAATCATACAATGATAAAATTACCGCTAGTATTTATTATCTAGATACTTCCAATAGTTTTCAGATTGCTTCAGATAATACCGATCCAAAAACATATGTAAATCTAATTCCGAATCGAAGAGAACAAATAGGTTTTACATTAAATTATAAAATCATTGATATTACAATTGGTTTTGCTCCCAAATTTTTAAGTCAGAACAAAGGTGATTCTCATTCCAAGAATTTTAATTTCAACACCCGTTTTTATTTAAAAAAATGGATGCAGTCGTTCACTTTCATTAATCAAAAAGGATTTTATATTAGTGATGATAATATTACAGCTCAGCTGCCTAATATGCGTACCACAAAAATTGGCGGATCTACTTCTTATGTTTTCAATGATAAATTCTCTTTTAAAACATTGGTAAGCCAAAACGAATGGCAGACCAAAAGTTCTGGAAGTTTCATTCCGTCATTCTCTTTTTATTATACAAACTTGGACTTAAACACTCCCGATTCGTCGCCTGGAGATATTTACGTTTTAACACTCGCTCCCTCCTATTTTTACAATTTCGTAATCAGTGATCGGGTTTTAATTGGTGCGGGACTTGCCTTAGGCGCGGGAATTAATATTGTTGACGGTGATACCTCAGCTTTATACCAAGCCGACTTCAATTTAAAACTGGCTTATAACAAAGACCGATTTTTCGGCTTTGTCAGTCTCAACACAATAGGCTTTGCACAAGATGATAAAGTCGATCCGCGATTGAATGATAATATTTCTACTCTAAAATTATCTATGGGTTATCGATTTAATGCTCCAAAAAAGGTAAAAGAAGTCTACGATAAGGTGAATGAAAAAATAGGCCTTTGAGAAATCTTAATCTGAAATAAACCGAAAGCCCAACAAAATTGCTTAAATTACAGAGATTTATGAAAAACTAAAATTCATTATTATGGGAAATAGGAATACAGAACAATTAAATCTCATGCATTTTGGAAAAGGGTTTATCGCAGCACTTGACCAAAGCGGTGGCAGCACACCAAAGGCATTATCGCAATATGGTGTTCAAGAAAATCAATATTCAAATGACGAAGAAATGTACACTCTTGTACATGAAATGAGAACTAGAATTATTAAAAGTCCTGCTTTTGATAGCCAATATATTCTGGGTGCAATTTTGTTTGAAAATACAATGGATCGCAAAATCGACGGACAATGGACCGCAGATTATTTATGGGATAAAAAACATATTATTCCTTTCTTGAAAGTAGATAAAGGTCTAGCCGAAACTGTAAACGGCGTACAATTAATGAAACCAATTTCTGGTTTAGATGAATTGCTAGATCGCGCTGTTGAACGAAATATTTTTGGAACTAAAATGCGTTCTGTTATTAAAGAAGCCAATCCTAACGGTATAAGAGATATTGTTGCGCAGCAATTTGAAGTAGGAAAACAAATTTTCAGTAAAGGTTTAATTCCGATTATAGAACCTGAAGTTGATATTTACAGTACTGATAAAGAAAAATCGGAACAGATACTGAAAGAAGAAATCCAAAAACAGCTTAATTCATTGGATAAAGATGTAAAAGTAATGCTGAAACTTTCAATTCCGACTGTGAACAACTTTTACAGTGATCTTATTTCAGACGCACATGTTGTTCGTGTTGTAGCGCTCTCTGGCGGATATTCTCGCGAAGATGCAAATCAAAAACTCTCTCAAAACCACGGATTGATTGCCAGTTTTTCTAGAGCATTATCTGAAGGACTTACCGCTGACCAGTCTGATGAAGAATTTAATGCTGAATTAAAAGAAACCATTAAAGGAATTTATATGGCTTCAATTACTTAGGAAACTGAAAAAACCAAACGTTCCTACGGAACGTAAATAAACGGCATTGATAATTTTTTTCTACCGATGAAACATTCCTACGGAATGAATTGTTTTTTTGAAAAGAAAAATCCCTGATAGTCTCGTATCAGGGATTTTTCTTTTTTCGATTATTTAGAAGTCATTTCTTCAGCTAAATCTAATGTCTGCAAAATGATGTTTTTATCAGACTTAAAAGAGTTTAGTTTAAAAACGAATTTCAATTTATTATCAATTAATTTTTTTGGAGATTCTATAGAAATATCTGAAAACTGAGATGAAATTTTAGTCATTCGATCCAATTCTGAATCTTTTACATTTTTCCCAAATGTTTTTACGGTTTGGGCAATATCGAGCTTTCCAGAAATATAATTTTTACTCAAATCTTTCTTAGCGTCTTTGGCAAAAGAACCTTTTCCTGCTGCAAAATACTCTTTTGTATTGGCAACAATTACGACATCTTTCTCTTTCACAATAAAAATATCGCCATACTCTTTTGTACCTGTAACAATGTATGAATTTCCATTTGGAATCAGCACTTTTTTACGAACTCCCAATTGCAATAATTTATCTCCAAAAGTCGGATGCGTAGAAGTAAAAATTACAGAAAACAACGGAATATCTTTTTTCACTTTTTCCTCCGTTATTTTTTCTTCATAATTCTCATCATAATCATACTTTTTGGTCATTACCTCAACTTCTTTCGTATCGTATAAAAAAGCGCTTAAATCACCATCAAAAAGCTTTGCTGTTGCTTCTTCATCAACAATTGTAGAAATCAGATCTGTAATTAGGGTAATATCTTCTTTCGCGAATTTTGGATTTTGAAATATCTCCGACATTAATGACGGAAAGTTTTCAAGTGCCGCTTTTGTATTGGCATGATACGAAATGTATCCTAAAGGTTTTTCTGCAGGAAAATAATTAAAGATATTTTTATTGATTTTTCTATCGCTGATCTTGCTTACAACCGCAGCAATCTCTGGAGCGTATTCAACCACTTCTTCAATTCTAGAATTATCATTGTCAAAATAGAAATCTAGATTAATGCCTTTTACGAAATTTCCAAAGTTCTTCTGAAATGGCAGATATTTATCATAACCACCAAATAATGCCATTGGATAATTGTACAGCGAGTAGAAACTAGACATAAATCCGCCATAATTTACCCAAGACGAAATATCTGCCGACATATTTATTTTTGAAAAGCTTGGCGCCGTAAAACCATTTTCAAATAAACCTTTTATAATTTCCTTCTGTTGCTCGGCAAGTTTTTTATCAAATTCTGCTTGTTCTGCCGTATATTCTTCATAAGGATTTCCATCGTACAGATAATCTTGTTCCACCGTTTCGGCTGATCCAGCCTGTGCATCAGCTATCTTTGGTTCATCACGCATTACAGACGGCTCTGCTATTTTTGGCGGATTTGGCGCTTCTTCTACTCCGTATACTTTCGGTGTATCTACAATTACCGTCTCTTCATAAGCCTCAGAAATTCCTATCGAATCATTTAAAACTGGAGGCCCGTCTGGGGAAGCATAAAATTTATTCGGAAGTCTTTTTGTTAATTCAAATATCACCAAATAATTATCATTCCATACAAATGATCTTTTTAAACCGCTTGGTGTAAAAACAGCATATTTTCCGAATGCTTCAATTGTACCATTCTTTTCATTAGCACCTTGTTTTTCAATCAGATATTGTCTTACCGCTTCTTTGTTTTTTATCGGAATGGTAACCTGATAAAACGGAATGCTATCTAAGAAATTTCCATGAACCGTAATTTTTTGGTCCAATTGAATAATCGTAGTATACTGACGAAGATCAAAATCAGGTTTTTTGCTGGTGTATTTCGTAATAATCGAATGATTCAGCACTTCATCTATACTGACTTTTTTAGAAAGTTGATTTCCGTTAAACTGTACAAAATAATCGTATTTGTCAGGACTCGTTTGTCCAAAAGCAAAATACGTGGCAAATAGAAAAATTAAAATGTAAAAATGCTTCATAAAATCAAGGCGTTAATTGGATGGTATTATTCATTAAAGTCGATTTCTTAAATACGCTGTACATACTTTGTTTTAAAAAAACCGTCTTTTTGTTTTTGGAAATTTTGCTGTTTGCATTGTCAACAGCTACAATATCTTTATCGAAAGTATAAATAGAAATAATGCTGGCTTCTTCTAGATCTTTCTTTTTCTTTGGGTCGTTTACGACTTTTTCTGGAACTGGATAAGAAGCAATTCTTTCGAAAGTTTTGCCGCTTCCGCTAAAGTGAATCTGATCACGCTGATTGTTGATTGTATTTACAACAGCGTTGAGTGCTTTCAGATTGGCGTAGTTGAGTTTGATAATGAAAACGTAATTCTGAAAATCTGTTTTGGTGCTAACGTTGGAAATCCCGTTAATCTTTAAAGCTTTTTCTTTAAAATCACTGAGTTTAGCGGTAATTTCTTGTTCATTCGGAATTTTTACGCCATCGACTTCTTCCAGCCAAATAGCCGATTTGGTTTTAAACCAAGATTTAGAAAAGTCCACAATTAGAGTATATTCACCACTTTGGTCGTCGTGGTGTTTGATTCTTTCTGTAATCTCAAAACAACTCGTTAAGAGCAGACAGCAAAATAAAGCGAGAATTTTCTTCATTTTGCAAATTTAGATGGAATATTCTGAATAACCATGATATGTCTAAATTCTTAATCTTTAGTTTGAATAATTAAAAAGGTCCAATATCTTCATAAAGTGATTTATCTTCAATAAGAAATGATTCATAATCAAACAAAAAATTCCAAACTAAAATATAGAAATCTCTAATTGAAATTTGTGTTGGAAGTTCCAATTGTGCCAAAGTTTGGTCGTAAGATCTTTTAAGTTCATAATCTGTCCAGAAATTTATGGCAAATCGAAAGCTTTCCTTACATCTATATTGCCAAGAAATATTTTCAAGTTCTAATTCTGGTTTCAAAAAACTATTCACTAGTTTTTCAATACTAGCGTGGTTATTTAAATTTAATCCCAGTATTTCAGCAGGAATTTCATATCCTTCACCCATAAAAGCCCAGAATCTCCAGATATAACCCTCACTTACTTTTTTTGTTTTCATCTTAAAAAGTTTTAAAACTGAAGTTACTATTATTCGCTAGCGTGGATTTTATTTACAATTCATTCATCAAATAATCAAAAAGCTTTTCTGCAAAAAATTGCTCGTGTCCCTCTTTTATCAACATAGAAAAAAAATAATTTTGACTTAAATATGATTCGTATTCATAATAAGGAATCAAGAGAAACTTGACATAACTTAAATAAATATTTTTAACCTCATTTGAAATAATATTCAAATCAAGATTTGTATTTGTAACGTCATAAAAGACTTCAAAATAAGATTTATTAATTCTCTTAATTGTTATGTAAGTAATTTTATTTTTTTGACAATTTTGCCAATGCACATTTACAACTTTTGAATTATCGGTATAAATAAATTTTTTCATTTTGTATGTTATTTACGATAGCGCGGATTTGCAATCCGTGCCCGCAACAGTGAGACCCAATACTAATTCTCAAAGCAAAAAATCAATCTTTGCTGGCACGGATTGCAAATCCGCGCTATCGGGAGAAACAAGAAGTTGCGCATAATTATGATTTCGTGGAATGTGTAAGCTATAAACTTTTATGGTTACTCCTCATCATAAGCATCTCCATAAGGCTCAAATTCATCATCAAGCCAAAACCAATCTTCTCCGTTACTAGAATATAATTTTTCTAATAATTCTGTAAAACTTTTAGCAATTATCATGTTTTCATCTGGAGTTGCATGAGTTTCTAGAAAACTGTCGTAACAATATCCTAAATGAGATTTTCTTAGATCAATACTTATATATTGGCTTAATTCTGCAGATTCTGCAATCAAAAACCATTCATTGCTTATATCATCTTCTAATTCTTCCCATATTATGTCGTCTTCGGGATATAATCGTTTATTGGTTGGAATAAATTCATTTAATGAAACAATTCTTATTCCGTAAGGTTTATTGGCAAACAATTCAAGTGAGTCATAATTTTCATAGAAATATTTCAAATCAGAAGGCAATTTAAGATTGCTCTTTGGGGTTGATTCTCTTTTTAAAAGTTTGCAATTAGGGTCACTTTCTATTTTTTGTAAAACATTTATCATTTCCATTTTATTATTATTTAAAATTCAATTTTTCATTCACTAAATTATTCTTATAGGTTTTTTCCTAATTTTACAAATCTACTTCAAATAAAAACATCAAACCAAATTTTTAGATAATATTAACTCATTCTACAACAAGCTAAACGCCTTATTTTATTCCTTTTTCTTTAACTTTGCGCCACTCATTAAAAATTGAGATAAACTTCAAAAAAAATAAAAACAACTGCAGTTTTAGAAATAGATTCTCAGTCTGAGTTTCAAGGAAATCAACTAAAAATCTAAAATCTAAAAACTAAAAACTAAAATTATATGTTCCCATTACAAAGAGGCAGAAGATTAAGAGTAAATGAATCCATTCGTTCTTTAGTACGTGAAACCAGCTTAAGTCCATCGGATTTTATGTTTCCAATGTTTATCGCTGAAGGCGAAAATGTAAAAGTTGAAATTCCGTCAATGCCGGGAATTTTCAGAAGATCAATAGATTTAACAGTTGAAGAGGTAAAAGAACTTTATGATTTAGGAATTCGCGCCGTAAATATTTATGTAAAAGTTAGCGAGAACCTAAAAGACAATACAGGAAAAGAAGCTTGGAATGCTAACGGATTAATGCAGCAAGCTATTCGTGCCATAAAAGCAGCTTGTCCAGAAATGATCGTTATGCCAGATGTAGCTTTAGACCCATATTCTATCTATGGCCACGACGGAATTATAAAAGATGGTGATGTAGAAAACGACAGTACAGTTGATGCTTTAGTAAAAATGGCTGTTTCGCACGCAGAAGCTGGTGCCGATTTTGTTGCGCCAAGTGATATGATGGACGGACGTGTTTTACGCCTTCGCGAAGGTTTGGATGCTGCTGGATTTCAGAATGTTGGAATTATGAGTTATTCTGCTAAATATGCTTCAGCTTTTTATGGTCCGTTTAGAGATGCTTTAGATTCGGCTCCAAGAGAAGCTGATGTTGTGGTTCCAAAAGATAAAAAAACATATCAAATGGATTATGCAAACCGAATCGAAGCAATCAAAGAAGCTTTGTCTGATGTTGAAGAAGGTGCAGATATGGTTATGGTGAAACCAGGAATTGCTTATTTGGATATTGTTCGCGAAATAAAAAATACAGTTCATGTCCCTGTAACTGTTTATCAAGTTTCTGGAGAATATGCTATGATTAAAGCCGCATCTGAAAGAGGTTGGCTTGATCACGATAAAATTATGATGGAACAATTAATGTGCATCAAACGTTCGGGCGCTAATCTTATTTCTACTTATTTTGCTAAAGAAGCGGCAATACTTTTAAAGAAATAAGATGAAAAAGGTTTTATTTTTATCTGCTGTTTTAGCTTTTGCTTCGTGCAAAAAAGAAACTTCTGAGCCGACAAACGCAGCAACCGAATCTGTTTCTGAAGGCGAATCGGCGAAAGCCAAAACCCCAGAGGAACTAGGAAAACAAATATTTGAAAGCAACGGAAATTGTTTCGCATGTCATCAGCCTGATCAAAAAGTGGTTGGACCAAGCATCAAAGAAATTGCTAAAATCTATAAAGACAAAAATGGCAATATCGTTACTTTCTTAAAAGGAAATGCAGAACCAATTGTAGATCCGAGTCAGTTTGAGGTTATGAAAACCAATTTTGCAATTACGCAGTCAATGTCTGATGAAGAATTGAAAGCTATTGAAGCTTACATCTACAGTAATTTAAAATAATTACAAGATGTTCCGTAGGAACATTTCATCGGTAGAAAATTATGTTATAATCCATTTACGTTCCATAGGAACGTTTGATATGCTGCATGGTTAAAATTCACGTCAAAATCAAACGTTCCTACGGAACGTAAAAAACGGGGCGCCAATATTTTTTTTCTACCGATGAAATATTCCTACGGAACATCGTTTGATTATCTAAAAATAGTAAAGCAAAAAAGGCGGTTCCGAATATCGGAACCGCCTTTTTTTATCATTAAAATGTATTACCAGATTTTAACTCGTTTTTCTGGCTCAACGTACATCTTATCACCTTTCTTAATATCAAACGCTTTGTAGAAAGCATCAACATTTTGAATTGGCACATAAGCTCTGTACATTCCAGGAGAGTGTGGATCTGTTTTTACTTGGTTTTTGATTGCTTCATCTCTAGATTTTGTTCTCCAAACGGTAGCCCAAGAAATAAAGAAACGCTGCTCTGGTGTAAATCCGTCAATTAAACCTGGATTTCCGTGTTGCTTTAAATACAATTGCAGACCGTCAAATGCAGCATTAATTCCGCCTAAATCACCAATATTTTCACCTAATGTAAAATGACCATCAACATGAACTCCTGGCAATGGCTCAAGAGCGCTGTATTGATTTGCTAAATCATTTCCTAGAGTTGTAAATTGTTTCAAATCATCTTCTGTCCACCAGTCAACTAAGTTTCCTTCAGCATTGTAACGCGCTCCAGAATCATCAAATCCGTGAGAAATCTCGTGTCCGATTACGGCACCAATTCCACCATAATTAACAGCTTCGTCAGCTTGATAATTGTAGAAAGGCGGCTGTAAGATTGCTGCTGGGAATACAATTTCGTTATAAGATGGGTTGTAATAAGCATTTACTGTTTGCGGAGACATGTGCCATTCTGTTTTGTCAACAGGTTTAGACAATTTGTCTACGCTTTTCTTAAATCTCCATAACGCTAAGTTTTTAGAGTTCTCAAAATAGCTTCCTCCTTCTGCGATGCTTTTAATTTCTAAAGCTGAGTAATCTTTCCATTTATCAGGATATCCAACTTTAATGGTTATTTTGTTCAGCTTTTCGATTGCTTTTGCTTTAGTGTCTTTAGACATCCAGCTTAAATTGTTAATACGATTTTGGTAAGCCGTAATAACATTGTGAATCATATCAACCGCTTTGGTTTTAGCTTCAGCAGGAAAAACTTTCTCCACATAAAGTTTTCCAAGAGCTTCACCAACATTTCCGTTAACTACATTAAGCGC
This sequence comes from Flavobacterium sharifuzzamanii, assembly GCF_003254585.1. Classification (GTDB taxonomy): domain Bacteria; phylum Bacteroidota; class Bacteroidia; order Flavobacteriales; family Flavobacteriaceae; genus Flavobacterium; species Flavobacterium sharifuzzamanii. The sequence goes on from NZ_QJGZ01000039.1 coordinate 495,516, forward strand.
TCTTTCTTCAGCTGGAAGTTGCTTTATTGCTCCTCTTAATGTTTTGCTGTAAAAATCAAAATTAGCATTATCAATTTCAGTTGTCAGCTTGCCTGCATTACCGTTAATTAAATCCCATTTCAGATATTCTTTCCATTGAGCAACTTTATTCTCCTTAAAAACAGTTTCTAAGGCAGTCATATATTTAGGCTCGTTTACAATTACAGTCTCTAATTTAGTAATTCCTAAACCAGCAAAATATTCGTTCCATTTAATAGCTGGAGTTAATTTTTGAAGTTCAGCAATTGTCATCGGGTTGTATTGCAAACGGCTGTCTCTTCTTTCAACTCTGTTCAATCTCGGTTTTGATAATTCTGTTTCTAAAGCCAAAACTTCAACAGCGCTTTGTTTTGCTTTCTCTGGAGATTCTCCAATAAACTGAAGCATTCTTGCAACATGCAATTCATATTTAGCACGTTTTTCTTTAGAATCTTTGTCATCAGAAGTATAATAGTCTTTATCTGGAAGTCCCAATTGGCTTGGCCCTAAATTTACAGAGTTTATAGAGCTGTCTTTATCATCAGCTCCAATGTAAATTCCGAAAAATCCAGCATTGCTTTCTTTTTCCATTTCAACCAAATATTTCTGAACATCAGCAATACTTTTAATTGCGTCGATTTTTTTCAGATATGGTTTTAAAGGTTCGATTCCTTTCTTATTTCTTCCGATAGAATCTAAATAAGTGTTGAATAAATTAACCGCTTTTCCTTGATCTGTATTCGATTTGTATTTCGGATTTTTGGAAGCTTCTTTTAAAACCTCCATCACATCTTTGTCGGTTCTTTTAATTAGTTCATTAAAACTTCCCCATGTCGTACGATCGCTTGGAATTTCTGTTTTCTCCAGCCAAGTTCCGTTTACATATTTGAAAAAATCCTGACTTGGGCTGATTTTCGTATCCATATACGATACATTGATACCTGGTTCCTTTGGCGCTTGAGCTTGAGCTGCAGTTACTGCAAACATTGCAGATATAACACCAAACACAGGTTTAGCAAATTGTTTTTTCATAAAAAGTTATAGTTTAATGGAAAATACAAACGTATTGTTATTATTTTAAAAATTGTGTTAAAATTCTAACTGTAAAGTCAAAAAGACATTTAAATGTCACAAATAGAAATTAAACACTGGGTATTTGTCTACAAGCATTTGTAAAAGTTACAAAAGCCTGTTAAAAAAATAACCCAGTAAAGTTTTTAAAATCTGCTTTTTGTATTTTTGCGCCAAATTATTTTTATGAAATCGCTTTTATATAAATACCGCAAATTCTTTATTGTCTTAATAGTGTTTTCGGTTGTTACGATATCTTTGTTTTATTCTGCGTTGAAACCTAAAAAAACACTTCCGATTTACAATCCCGCTGATGTAAATCCTGAATTGGTTGACAGTACAGTTCAATATAAAAGCAAATACCACACCATTGCCGATTTTTCTTTCATCAACCAAAATGGTGATACCATTACCCAGAAAAATTATGAAGGAAAGATCTATGTTGCCGATTTCTTCTTTACAACCTGCGGATCGATCTGCCCAAAAATGTCAACTAATCTAGTTGACGTTCAAAAAGCAGTTTTAAATAACCCAAAGGTAATGTTGCTTTCTCATACTGTTTTTCCAGAAGTGGATAGCGTTTCTGTTTTAAAAGCTTATGCCATAAAATATGGCGTTGTAGACAGTAAGTGGAATCTAGTTACTGGCGATAAAAAAGAAATCTACAAAATGGCCAGAAAATCGTATTTGGCCGTGAAACTTGGTAGGCCAGATCAGCTTTATGACATGGTGCATACAGAGAATTTTGTTTTGGTCGATCAAAAGCGTCGCGTTAGAGGTTTTTATGATGGAACAAATAAAGAAGACATAAAACGTCTTTTGGAAGACATCGAATTCCTGTCTCAGGAGTAAAATCCCTTATTTTTAGAAACTTTTAGCATTTGTGGAAGTGTTAAATGCCTTGAAATAAAGAATAATTGCCTACTTTTGCAATCTAAATTCAATCTAAATAAGCTTGCAAAATACAATACACACTCTGAAAAAAGGCGAAAAAGCCATTATCAAGGATTTTGATATCGATCTTGTTCCACTAAAATTACTAGAAATGGGTTGTCTGCCTGGCAGCTTAGTTGAATTATTGCAGGTTGCTCCTTTTGGTGATCCGTTATATTTAGATATTAATGGTTCTCATGTTGCAATACGCATTGAAACAGCTCGTGAAATTGAAGTTGAACTTATCAAAACCAATTTGTAATGAGTGTCCAGAATATCAATGTTGCCCTTATCGGAAATCCAAATACTGGAAAAACTTCTGTTTTTAATCAATTAACAGGCCTTAACCAGCAAGTTGGAAATTATCCTGGAATCACGGTTGAGAAAAAAATGGGCTTTTGCAAGCTGCCCAATAATGTTAAAGCCAATATTCTAGATTTACCAGGAACATATAGTTTGAATGCCAGTTCGATGGATGAGAGTGTAGTAATCGAACTTTTATTAAACAAAAACGATAAATTATACCCGGATGTAGCAGTTGTCGTAACAGATGTTGAAAATCTGAAACGAAATTTACTGATTTACACACAGATAAAAGATCTTGAAATCCCTACGATTTTGGTCATCAACATGTCTGACCGTATGGCGCGTAAGGGAATTTCTTTGGATATTCCGTATTTAGAAGAAAAACTAAAAACGAAAATTGCTTTAGTAAGTTCTAGAAAAGGTATAGGAATTGAGCAATTAAAGGAACTTATTGTTTCTTATAAAACAATTCCGCACGAACCTTGTTTAAATGCTTCAGTAATTGATCCCGAATATTTTGCAAAATTACAAAAGGCGTTTCCAAATCAATTAATGTATAAATTGTGGCTGGTAATCACACAAGATGTCAATTTCTTGAATTTGGATCGAAATGAAATAAGAAGCACTTTTACCAAATCGCATTCAGAATTAAAACGTTTACAGCAGAAAGAAACCATCAAAAGATATCAATTTATAAATGATGTTTTAAAAGAAGGTTTAAAAATTGATGCTTCGATCGCTAAAGATATCCGAGCAAAACTAGACCGTGTTTTAACGCATAAGGTTTTTGGTTATGTGATTTTCTTTGCCATTTTATTCTTGATTTTCCAATCGATTTTCAGTTGGTCAACTATTCCAATGGATTTCATTGACAGCACATTTGCTTCTTTAAGCAGCTGGGTTGCAGAAGAATTGCCAAGCGGTATTTTGACCGATTTGCTTTCGCAGGGAATTATTCCAGGTATTGGCGGAGTTATTATTTTTATTCCGCAGATTGCGTTCTTGTTTTTGTTCATTTCCATTTTGGAAGAAAGCGGTTATATGAGCCGAGTTGTATTCTTAATGGATAAAATAATGCGCCGATTTGGACTTTCAGGAAAAAGCGTTGTGCCTTTAATTTCAGGAACTGCCTGCGCGATTCCAGCAATTATGGCAACAAGAAATATCGAAAACTGGAAAGAACGCCTTATTACGATCTTAGTAACGCCATTCACTACTTGTTCGGCAAGATTACCTGTTTATGCGATTATCATCTCACTGGTTATTCCGAGTAAACGAGTTTTTGGAGTACTAAATCTTCAAGGATTAACTCTTATGTCACTTTATGTTTTAGGATTTTTTATGGCCATTTTATCGGCTTACATTTTGAATAAAGTTTTAAAACTGCAATCTAAAACATATTTCGTAGTTGAGATGCCAAGTTATAAAATGCCACTTTTGAAAAATGTTGGAATCAATGTGGTAGAAAAAACGAAAGCTTTCGTTGTTGGTGCAGGTAAAATAATCTTGGCTATATCGGTTATTTTATGGTTCTTGGCTTCTTATGGTCCAGGAAAAGAATTTAATGAGGCTGAGACTATTGTTAAAGAAAGATTTGCTAATACTACTTTGGATGAAACACAATTTGAAAATGAAGTTAATTCTCAAAAACTAGAGAATTCATATATCGGATTAATGGGAAGAGCAATTGAGCCAGCAATTCAACCTTTAGGTTATGATTGGAAAATCGGAATTGCGTTAATCAGTTCGTTTGCTGCCCGTGAAGTTTTCGTTGGGACATTAGCAACCATTTATAGTGTTGGAGATACGGATAACGAATCGACTATAAAAAGCAAAATGCAGGCAGAAGTTCGTCCAGATACCGGAAAGAAAGTATTTGATTTTGCCACTGGTATTTCGTTACTACTGTTTTATGCTTTTGCAATGCAATGCGCCAGTACATTGGCGATTACCAAAAAAGAAACCAATTCATGGAAATGGCCAGCAATGCAGTTGGTCTTCATGAGTGGTCTTGCTTATTTAACCGCATTAATTGCGTATCAACTTTTAAAATAAAAAGTTATGTTTCAAGAAATAATAGCCTTTGCCATATTAGGATTTGCAGTTGCTTTTTTGATTAAGAAGTTTTTCTTAAAATCGAAAAAGAAAAAAGACTGCGGGGGCGGAACTGATTGTGGGTGTTCTTAAAAAGGGACAAGGGTGCAAAGGTTCATAAGTGCAAAGTAAAAAAAGCTGTTCATTTGAACGGCTTTTTTTATGACGAAAAATGTCTTATTCTGTTGTTTTTAAAACCTAAAATAACTTATTAGTATATTTTATAGAGGTAGTTTTGAATTTTAAAAATTCATTAAAATGACACCAGAAGATAGAATGGAAGTAATTCGCGACAATAGAGTTGCCCGATTACTGTGGTTTGCAATAGGTTTTTTCTGCGCAGCAATTATTACTTATTTGATAATGAAAAATAATCATTAGTTTTTTCTCTGCTGTTTTAATTATACTTTTATGCTATTAAATCAGTAAAAAAAGACTTTCAAAATGAACACAAAAAACCCTTTACTTTTCTTTTTATTTATATGTTTTACTTTAAGCGGAATTAGTCAAACGAAAACAGATCTAAAGAAAGATAGCAATAATACTTTTCTAACTTCAGATGGCGTTCCTTTATTTTTGAAAGTTTCAGGAAAAGGCGATGTCTGTATTTTTGTACATGGCGGTCCTGGTGCTTGGAGCAAATCTTTTGAAGAATTTGGAGGAAATGTACTTGAAGACAAATTAACCATGTGCTATTATGACCAAAGAGGCTGCGGTAGATCTGGGTCTCCTGCAGATAACAATTACAGCATGGACAGAATGATAGATGATATTGAAGAAATTCGAACTTATCTTAAAACTGATAAAGTATTTGTAATCGGACATTCTTTCGGAGGAATTCTAGCCACTAAATATGCTGAAAAATATCCGCAACATGTAAAAGGTTTAATTCTGTTAAACTCAACATTAGATATAAACGATTCGCTTCTTAATCAAATCGCTTTTATGGGTAAAACTTTAGGAAAAGATTTTACTGTAAAAGGTAAGGATTCAATTCTAAATACTTTTTTTGAAGCAAAACAACAAATTAAAAAAGCAGATCTTGATTACAAAATGCTTTCTGACAATAGAGCAACCGTTGAAAAACTGGACAGCATAGACAATAGTGAAAAAAGAAACTCTTCATTTGCGCAACATGCCTTAAGTGGTCCGTTATATTTTAGTGATTTTACTAAAGAAACAGCTTCTATTAAAGTTCCAACGCTTATAATTTCAGGAACAAAAGACAATAATATTGGTCCTGAACATTATCGTCTGTTTAAATTCCCAAATCAAGAAGTTAAAATTATTAATGGCGGGCATATTTTGTATTACGAGCAGAATAAAGAGTTTAAGAATGCAATCGAGGGATTTGTTCGTGCTAAAAGGTAAAGATAAAAGAGGCAAGAACAAAGACTTATGCTTAGGCTAATGAATGAGAATAAAGATAAAAGACGGTGACTCTGACTAGAAACTGTAATTAAAATATGTCTTATTCTAATGTTTTAAAGACTTTTTCGGCCTTTATCATTTCAGTTACAAAGATACTTTTGGATCATTCAAAATTAAATTCAAAATGACAAGGTTTGAAAAAAGGGAAATGGCTCGAAATAAAAGTATTGCAAGGTTACTATGGTTTTCAATTGGATTTTTATGCGCTTTTGTAATAATGTGTCTTTTAAAAACCAAATTATAAATAATTTAAACACCTTATAAAGAAAAAAGCGACTCTATATCTAGAGTCGCTTTTTCTTTATAAATTAAATGATCTTACTTCACACCTTCCCACTCTGCGTAAAACTGAGCAAGGAAAGTTTCCATAAAACCATGTCTTTCGGCAGCGATTTCTTTTCCCTTTTCGGTATTCATTTTATCCTTTAAGAGTAAAAGCTTTTCATAAAAATGATTGATGGTTGGAGCGCTGTTCTTTTTATACTCCTCTTTTGTCATATTTGTTACAGGAGCAATTTCTGGATTGTACAAAGCTCTATTCTTAAATCCTCCGTAATTAAATGCTCTTGCAACGCCAATGGCACCAATTGCATCTAAGCGATCAGCATCTTGAACAATATCCAATTCGACAGACGAGAACTTCCTTTCGAAATTTCCGCCTTTATAAGAGATGTTTTCAATGATATTGACAACGTGGGCAATTATCTCCTCAGAAACATTTTCGGCTTCTAAAAACGCTCTTGCTGTTTTCGGTCCAATAGTTTCATCACCGTTGTGAAATTTACTATCGGCTATATCGTGCAATAAGGCTCCTAATTGTACAATTGTAAGATTGCATTCTGTTTCTTTTGCAATCAATAGTGCATTTTTGTAAACACGTTCAATATGAAACCAATCATGACCGCCTTCTGCATCATTTAATTTCTCTTTAACAAAAGCAATGGTTTTAATAATTAATGCTGAATCACTCATACAGAAGTTTTTACGGTTTATAAAAAATGTTGATTGCCAAAGATTTTAAATCTCCAACAATCAACAAATATGTTTTAAAGCAACAATGTTGCTTTTAAATTTCTAAATTCGAAAATCCCACATTCCAATCAAGAATCTGAAATCTACATTCTAAAATCTAAAATTCTAAAGTCTAGCTGGTTCAACCCATTTGAAGATATGTGATTCTTGTGGAATAACAATTCTTTCTGAGATTTTAGCCATTCTAGCAGGCAATTTCATTAAATAGTCACGTGCTTTCTCTGCTTCATCTGAAAGATTGCCAATTTTATCAATCTCCCATTTGTTGATTAATTTCTGCATAATTTCAACATAGTCATTTGCAGTATAAACTCCAATACGCTGAGCTGAATCAGAAAACTGTTCGAAAGCTGTACTGATTTTTTGACCAGACTCTCTCAAGAAGTGAGCTGGCATAACGATTTTCTGCTTCATCATGTATTGAAAAGCCAACATCATCTCGCTTGGATCAACTTGGAAAATTCTAGTAACAAATTCGCTGTATGCATGATGGTGACGCATTTCATCACCTGCAATCATTTTACACATTTTAGACAATTTGTTATCGCCAAATTTCTTAGCTATCTGAGCTACTCTATTGTGCGAAACATAAGTTGCTAATTCCTGAAAACTAGTGTATACAAAGTTTTTGTATGGGTCAGTTCCAGTTCCAATATCAAAACCGTCGTTTATAAGATGCTGTGTTGTCATTTCGATTTCACGCATGTTTACACGACCAGACAAATACAAGTATTTATTTAAAAGATCACCGTGACGATTTTCTTCTCCAGTCCATTGTTTTACCCACTTAGCCCAACCGTTTCCTTGATTTCCTTCTTGCTGATCTATTCCTTCAACATCCATTAACCATGACTCGTATGTAGGCAAAGCTTCTTCTGTGATGGTATCACCAACAAGCGTAACCCAGAAATCGTACGGAAGCTCTTTAGCAATCTCACGCAACTCTTTTACCTCTTCAAAGAAGTTTTCTCCTTGAGAATCTGGTAAGAAATCGGACGGCTGCCAAATTTTTTCCACTGGAATTAAATACTGTTCAACGAAGCTATCCACGTTTTTTTCCAAAAACTGCATTACTTCTAATCTAATGTTTTTTATAGACATTACTTATTATAGATTTGGGTTGTACGTTTTAGCTCGGACTAAAACTTAAACCTGTTTATATTAATTTATTCCTTCTTTAACTGCTTTTTCAGTTATCTCCATCAGCTCTTCGAACTTGTAATCTTTAACAGCTAAAGCTTTATGAGCTGTAAATTTGAGGTGATTTCCTAAACCAACAGGAAAAAAACCAAATTTTACCATTTTCCAAGAATTATTGATACTTACCGGTACAACATACGCAGATGGTGCATATTTGCATAAAATTTTTAAACCGCTTTGCGCAAATTCTTTTGGTACTCCTGTCTTACTTCTTGTTCCTTCTGGAAAGATTACGGCAGATCTTGTGTTTTTTTCGATATATTCAGACAAGCCTTTAATAACGGGTATCGCTTGTTTAGGGTCTTTTCGGTCAATTAAGACAGATCCTCCATATTTCAAATTAAAAGAAACACTTGGAATTCCGCTGCCTAACTCCTTCTTACTTACAAATTTACAATGAAAACGTCTAAAATACCAAATCATTGCCACGATATCGTACATACTTTGGTGATTTGCCACAAAAATAATTGGCGCACCCTTTGGAACCGTGTCTACTCCTTCAATTGTATATCTTGTTCCAACAAGATTAGTACATTTTAAAAGGCAGAAATTTAAATAATCAACACTTTTTTTGTGAGCTTGGTAACCAAAAACATTTAAACAAATCCACTGAATTGGATGAAAAACAGCCAAACATAAACCAAATAATAAATAGTAAATTACCGATATTGGATAAGAAATAATTTTTTCCATGCTTCAAAAATTAATGCGCAAAAGTAGTAAATATATTTTTAGACTTATTAAAATTGAAAACAATAACCGTTTTTCTGGTTTAATTGTACCTTTGCACTAGAATTTGCAAATTTTTTCTGAATTAAATGAACTTTACTTACCCTAAAAACGAGCGTTTAAAAAGCAAAACGACAATTGGATTACTGTTTTCTGAAGGAAAATCGGTGTCCAAATATCCGCTTCGTTTAGTTTACCGTCAAGCGGAAGCAAATTCAGAAGAACAAACTAAGATTGGCGTTTCGGTTTCTAAGAAATATTTCAAGAAAGCAGTTGATCGAAATTACTTCAAAAGAGTTCTGAGAGAAACCTATCGTTTGAACAAACATTTACTTTTAGATAACTTGGATCAGCCTTATTCTATAATGCTCTTTTATCAGACCAAAGACCGTTTATCATACGAAGAAATCAATACCAAAATGATTCAATTGTTTGAGAAATTTTCAGCGCAGATAAACAAAACCCAAGATTCTGATACCAAAACAGAAGCGTAAATTTCAAAACGTAAGATTATTAATCAAGTTAGACAAAAAAATCGTAGTTTTAGCTCTAAATTGAAATTTTATGCGTCAACTTTTCTTTTTATCTATTTTCGTTTTGATTCTTTGTGGTTGCAGCAAATCTTATGAAGCAGAAACAAGCGCAATCTCTATTGAAGCAGTAAAATTGCCTCCAAAAAAAGCAGAAGCTAGTTCTTATGATAAAGATTCTGATCCAGTAGCAGCGCCTCCTGTAAAAATCAAACAAGAAATTGAACAGAAGATTATAAAGGAAGCCACTTTACGATTTGAAACTGATAATCTTGAAAACACTTTCAATCAAATTCAAAAAGCTGTTGCCAATAATAAAGCGAGAATTATTAACGATTCTGAGGAAAAAGATTATGGGACTATTTCTAGAAATTTAATTGTAAAAGTTCCAAGCCAAAATTTTGACCGTTTTATAAGTGGCGTTTCAAAAGGAGTTTCATATTTTGAAGTTAAAAATATATCTGCAGAAGACGTAACAGCTGAATATATCGATCTTACTTCAAGATTGAAAACCAAGAAAAAACTTGAAGAACGCTATCTTGAAATTTTAAAGAAAGCGAACAAAGTCAGTGAGATTTTAGAAATTGAACAACAAATTTCAACTATACGAGAAGAAATTGAAGCCAAAGAAGGCCAATTGAAATATCTAGAAAGCCGCGTTTCTGAAAGCACAATTACTATTTCATTTTATAAAATAATACCTGAAAAAGAAGGTGTTAAAATATCTTATGGCTCCAAGCTTTGGAACGCCGTTAAATCCGGATTCTATACTTTGTCCGATTTATTGCTTTCATTATTAAGCGCTTGGCCGTTTGTAATTTTATTTGTTGTATTTGCCTATTTTATTAGAAAAAGATTAAAAAGAAGAAAAAAAGAATAATCATGTATCCGTATTTCAAAAAGAAATTTATTATACCAGTCGCTGCGGCGGGAATGTTGTTTGTTGGAACCAGTTTTAGAGAAGATTTTTTTGAAATTGCCAAACAGATCGAGATTTTTACGACTTTGTTTAAAGCCGTAAATACCAATTATGTTGATGAAACCAATCCTGGCGATTTGATGGATAAAGCCATCAAAAGTATGTTGGGAAGTTTAGATCCATACACGGTTTATTTTAACGAGCAAGATGTTGTCAACTTTAAAATCAATAATACTGGAGAATATACTGGAATCGGCGCTCTGATTTCTAGAAAAAATGACCGCTTAGTTGTACGCGAACCTTATAAAAATTATCCGGCAGACAAGGCAGGATTAAAAGCTGGTGACGAAATCATTCAGATTGGAGATGTCTTGATTGCTGATTTTAAAGACGACGCTTCTCAATTATTGAAAGGAACAAAAAACACTAAAATCAACATCAAATATCTTCGTCAGGGAAAACCAAGTACTACGGTTTTAGTTTTGGATGAAGTCGATATTAAATCGGTTCCTTTTTACGGAAAAATTGATGAAAAAACAGGCTATATTGTTTTAGCACATTTCAGCAGAAAAGCTTCAGCCGAAGTTAAAGATGCTCTTGAGAAATTAAAAGCAGACGGAGCCAAACAGATTGTTTTGGATTTAAGAGGAAATCCTGGAGGATTATTGAATGAAGCAATTGATATCTGTAATTTATTTGTTCCGAAAAATGAGGTAATCGTAACTACTAAATCTAGAATTGAAAAACACAATAATACTTATAAAACGCAGAAAGAGCCAGTTGATACTGAAATTCCGTTGGCAATTTTAGTGAACGGAAGAAGTGCTTCGGCTTCTGAAATTGTTTCAGGTGCTTTGCAGGATTTGGATCGCGCCGTAATTTTAGGAAGCAGAAGTTTTGGAAAAGGTTTGGTTCAGCGTTCTGTCGATTTAACTTATGGAACTCAGCTGAAAGTAACTATTTCGAGATATTATACGCCTTCTGGAAGATGTATTCAGGCTTTGGATTATGCGCATAAAGATAAAAATGGTGTGGCTCAGAAAACTGATGCTAAAAATTTCAATGCTTTTAAAACCAGAAAAGGCAGAACAGTTTATGATGGTGGAGGAGTTTTACCAGATATTGAATTGGAAGAAACTAAAACAAGTGCTATTGCAACTGCTTTAATTAAAAACGATGGTGTTTTTGACTATGCAACAACGTATTATTACAAAAATCCAAATTTGGGAGATAAGATTCCGACTTTGACAGATGCAGATTATACCGCTTTCAAACAATATCTGAAAACGAACAAAATCACTTTTGATACTGAAACAGAAGTGGCTTTGAAAAATACTTTAGCTGCAGCTAAAAAAGAAAAAATAGACGAGACCATTACTGCCGAATATCAACAATTGTTGAATGCTTTAGAAAAAAGCGAAACTACTTTACTGGATAAAAACCAAAAAGAAATTAAAAACATGATTTTGGAAGAGTTGATTAAAAGATATCAATATCAGGAAGGTTTGTACCAGTATTATTTAAAAAACAATTCAGAAATTAAAAGAGCAGTTAGCGTATTAAATAACCCGACAGAATATAAAACGATTTTAAAAATGTAGTGAATGAAGATAACTCTAGCCCTGACTCTTTTTTCATTTTATACAGTAACAGCACAGCAAAAATCTGTTGAAACTATTTATTTTGAGTTTGACAGGTATGATCTGACAGAAAAGCAAATCAATGTTGTTTCAAACTTTGTAAAAAGCATAGACACTACTAAGGTAGAGTCTATACAGATTTATGGCTATTGTGATGATCGCGGAAACGATGAGTATAACTTTAGATTGTCTAATAATCGGGCAAATACGATTCAGAATCTATTGATTAATAAAGGATTCAAACAAAGCAAAATTGTAATTCTTGAAGGAAAAGGACGTGTTGTCGTAAAAACAGATACGGTAGAGAATCTGTATGAGACACGTCTGCGAAATCGGCGGGTTGATTTAATCGTTGTTAAGAAAAATAGTTTCGGAAAAGGAGTTTATACTTCCTTCAAAGACAATTTAAAAGTAGGCGACAAAGTATACCTCGAGTCTATTTTATTTGATATTGGAAGCGCTAAACTTACTAGCAATTCTAAAAAAGAACTGGATAAAATTGCAGTCATACTCCAAAAACACAGAAGTCTGAATTTTGAAATTAGAGGACATGTCTGCTGCACTCCCGAAATTTACAGCGACGGAATTGATAGAGATACTAAAGAAAGAAGACTCTCTTGGAATCGCGCCAAAACTGTTTTTCATTATTTAATATCCAAAAAAGTATCCAAAAGCCGCATGACGTATGTTGGATGCGGCAATCGATATCCTTTAGGCAGAGGTGATAATTATGATCGGCGGGTGGAGTTTGTGATTACTAAAATTTAGTTTTTTCTAAGCTTCTAAGATACTAAGTTGCTAAGGTTCTAAGTTTTTTGTTTATTGCAGCTTTACTGAATTTTTAATTATTCTCTCACCATTTCGATATGCTCAATATCATCTTCTAAGTACATTTCGCTGGTTTGGACAAAACCGTGGCTTTCGTAAAACTTTTTTAAATACAATTGTGCGCCAATTGTAATTTTATCTTTTCCAAAATTAGATTTAATACCAGCTATGGCTTCACGCATTAATTCATGGCCCCATTTTCTATCTCTATAATTTGCGTCTACAGTAACTCTTCCTATTGAAGCATTGTCAAAACTAATTCCGGCATCAAATAAGCGTGAATAAGCAACGATTTTATCTTCAAACTCACCAAGTAGATGTAAAGCTTTCTTGTCTTTGCCATCAAGATCTAAATAGACACAGTTTTGCTCTACGACAAAGATTTCACTTCTCAGTTTGAGCAAATCATATAACTCATGAACAGTTAATGCCTCAAAAGGCTTTATTTTCCATTTTAAATCCATTCTTACTTATTTTTTGCCACAAAGGCACGACGACGCTAAGTTATATTATTTTTTTAGCTTCGCTAAAGTTTTTATATAAATCGCAAAGGCACAAAGTTTATCTTTCTAGCAGATATAACTTTGTGCCTTTGCACCTTTGTATCTTTGAACCTATAATAGGAAATTACTTTTTGGTCATTATAATTTCCATGCTCTTATATTCAGTTCCGTTTTTTGTATCGAACATTTCCATTTTTCGAGTTTTAGCGTCCACAATAGTGTAAACTTCTCTATACTTGGTATTTTTTGCAGTTACTGGATCAGCCATTTCTCCATTAAAATCTATACTCTTGGTGCTTTCATTATACTTACCTTTACTAATCATCATTCCAGTTCCCATATTATCAATAAATGTGGAGATGTATTCTTTAGTAGCATTATTATAACCTACAGTGGCTTTACCTTCAAAAGGCTGCCCCATCATAGTGCCTTTATAAGTTGCTTCTTGGAATCGTCCACCCAAAATCATTTTGATTTCGGCTACAGACGTTTCTTTTTCAGGTTTTGCATTTGCATCAGACCAAAATGTCATATCGCAATTCCACGTCCCCACTTCATCGGCCAGTATTTTATGAGGATTTCCAGGCGCTGCATATTCCTGCCAAGCTTTCATCTGTGCTGCAGAATCTACTGGTGCTTCTGTAACAGGCTCTTCAGTTTTAACAGAATCTGTTGCCGCTGGGGTTGCTACTTCTTCTTTCACTTCTTTTTTACAAGAAATAAAACACAAGGTTATTATTGCTAAGGTTGCGGTTAATTTTTTCATAACTATTTGTTTTTATGTTTGTTATGAATAAAAGTACGAAAAAATTTGTTTGTTTTATTTTGTTTCAGGTTTCATGTTTCAAGTTGATATACTTTGGCAATTTAATTGCAAAGTTCGCAAAGGACGCTAAGTTATATTGAGAAGGTGAAGTTCTCTAAGAAATGCGCACATTTAATCGTCAGATTTTGAAACTTGAAACTTCAAACTTGAAACTTGAAACAAAAACCCCTTATCGTTTGTCGATTCTCACTGTTTTTATGATTGCTTCGAGTTCTAGCATCAAATCGCGTTCTTGATGTGAAGGAGAATAAGAGAATCCTTCAATAACCAAAACACGGTTAAAAGTTTCATCAATAATTGCATAATTAATAAAAGGTCCAGTCATGAAATCATTCTTCAATTCCCAAGTTCCTTTTGTTTCGAAGGCGTTTTTATTATCTAATGTCACTTTTGAAAAATAAGGTGCGTATGCTTCACTGGTAATCATTTGTGTGTTGGGTTCACGTCCTTGAATGTATTTGCCAATTGAGTCGCGCATTTTGACAATAGCATTTACTACGTCTTTTTTCTTCTTGAAATTATAAAGCGGAATCTGGTAAATTAATAAACTCGTATTCCCGCTTATGATTTCTTTTTTAAGCCAGATGAATTTCTTTTTATGCAACATGTATTCATATCCTGTCGGTATCTGAATGTTGATGTGAAATTTGTTCTTTAAGATTGCTTTATTTAACAGCGATGTACTATTGTCTTCTTGAATTTTTTGAATTTCAGCATCGTGAATAATTTTTATTATTTGTGGAGCATTCAACTCAAGACTACAAATAATATCGTCTACTGATTTTCCGTAAATACGAAAAGTATTGTGAGGTAATGTTTTGCTTCGAATGATTTCGAATTTATCTGCAGGTGCTTTTTTGACCACAATAATGCTTCGGCTGTCTGTAACAAAGCCTTCTAGCAATCTGGCAGGATATTGATTTATGGTAAAAAGTGGTTCTTCTTGGGTAAGTCCAAGAACTGGTGAGGCAAATTTATTTCTGATACTATCGCCCACTTCTCCATACCACAACTGATCATCGATAATGACCGAAATGGTATTGGTTTTTCCCGATACTGTTTCTTGTTTTTCACTTTTAAAACAAGAAGTCAGGAAAAATGGAACTAATAGCAATAAAAAATGGGTTTTATTCATTTTTTTAATTTATGAAATAAAACCCAAATTTAATAAGATTTTTCTATTATCCGTTTATTTTAAGTTTCATTCCCGGTTTAATATCTTCATCTTTAATACCATTCCATTTTTTAATATCTGAAATTGTTACTCCAGGATATTTTTTAGAAATGCTATATAAAGAATCTCCTTTTTTAACGTAATAATCTTCACTAACGTTTTTAGAAGGCGCTTTTTTCTTGAATGAATCAACCGAGTTTGATGCAATTGCTGTTGAAGTTGGCTCTTCTATAACTATCGCTGCTTTAGAAATAATCAATGTTTTTCCTAAACCAATGTTATTTGAAGTTAAATTGTTAAGTTCTTTTAACTCCGCAATAGTCGTACCGAATTTCTTTGCAATGCTACCTAAATTGTCGCCAGCCACTACAACATAGTCCATATCAACAGCCGTTTTCTCTTTATTTTCAGCAGATGCAATGGCCTGTTCTTTCTCTACAACAGCAGGAATAGTTTTAACAGGAGCCTCTTCTTCTGCTTTAATTTTTAAGCTTCTACCAATTGCTACAGCATTTGTTTTTAAGTTATTCCATTTTTTAATATCCGAAATACTAACATCATACTTAGCGGCAATTGCTCCTAAGTTATCACCTTTTCTAACTTTATAAAATTCAAAGTCACCATTATCAACTGCTGCTGGTTTTACAACTGCTGGTTTAGCTTTTGGTGCATATTTTACAGCCAATCTTGAAGAAGTAGCTCTAAACTCGGTATCATGTTTTACGTAAGCATAAATTTGCTCTTCGTTTGATACAAAAGTTGCTACTTTATCTTTAGGGAGACGAATAAAATGCTGTTCTCCTTGATAAAACGGAACAACTCCCATTTTATAAGATGGATTTAAAAGCTGAATTTGAGATTGTGGCATGTCTAATAAATCGGCAATCTGTTTGAAAGACATTTGATTTTTTACTGCTACTGTATCAGTTTCAAAGTTTTTAACTACAGCTCTTTCCGGATTAATTCCGTGCTCTTTGTGGTATTCAAAAAGATACATTGTTGCTAAGAAAGCTGGCACATAACCTTGAGTTTCTTTTGGAAGATAATTACGAATGTCCCAGTATTTTGTTTTTCCACCAGAACGACGAATCGCTTTGGTAACGTTTCCTGGACCTGAATTATAAGAAGCTAAAACCAGTTCCCAATCACCAAAAATATTGTACATTTTAGTCATGTACTCAGATGCTGCGGCTGTAGCTTTAAGAGGGTCGCTTCTTTCGTCGATATAAGAATCGATTTTCAAAGCATATTGTTTTCCGGTTCCGTACATAAATTGCCAAAGTCCCGTAGCGCCCATTTTAGAAACTGCTTTAGGATTTAAAGCAGATTCTACAACGGCTAAATATTTTATTTCCAAAGGAACGTTTTGTTTGGCAAAAGCGTCCTCAAACATTGGGAAATAATATTCTGATAAAGCCATTAATCGAGAAAACGATTTTTTACGGTTCTTAAGAAATGACTTTATTATATTTTCTAAACCTTGATTGTATTGTATCTCAAAAGGTGATTTCTGATTCATCGCAGCCAAACGCTGTTTTAGCAGTTCGGTTGGGAGTTCTTCATCAACAGTAACATCTTTGTTAATGGTTTGAATGTCTTTGGTCAGATCATCATAAATATCCAGACTTACTAATTCATTCATCCATAGACTATCAACTTTTGAAGCTAAATGGTCTCTTTTGAATGTGCTTTTAATAGAATCTAAATATGAAAGTTTAACCTCTGGCTTCAGTTCGACATCACTCTTTGCTGTTTCCTGTGCACAGACTGCCAAGGAAAAGAAAGCAGAAACCACTAATGATAATTTTTTTACAATCATATAACATTATTTTAAAATTCTGTAATTCAAATAATTACAAGAGTTGTATTTTTGCAAATCTAAGCCCTTTATTGAAGTAAAGTGTTTAAAAAAATGTTAAATGTCCTATTTTGTTATAAAATTGCCGCGATTCCCGGCAAAGTTCTTCCTTCTAACATTTCTAACATAGCCCCGCCACCAGTGGAAACGTAGCTCATTTTATCTTCAAATCCGAACTGTTTTACCGCTGCAACAGAATCTCCACCACCAACTAATGAAAATGCTCCATTTTGAGTAGCTTCGGCGATATAATCTCCTAATGCAATTGTTCCTTTAGAGAACGTTTCCATTTCAAAAACTCCTAATGGACCGTTCCAAAGAATTGTTTTTGACTCCAAAATTACTTTTTTGAAGTTTTCTAGAGATTTTGGACCTGCATCTAAACCTTGCCATCCATCAGGAATTGCAGTTACGTCTACAACCTGAGTGTTTGCATTGTTTGAGAAATCGTCTGCAGCAATAACATCAACAGGAATATGTACCTGAACTCCTTTTTCTTTTGCTAATCTCAAAATTTCAAGAGCTAAATCTAATTTATCATCTTCACAGATAGACTCACCGATTTTTCCGCCTTGAGCTTTAATGAAAGTAAAAGTCATTCCGCCTCCAATAATCATGTGATCTACTTTATCTAAGATATTTTCGATTACGGTGATTTTAGAAGAAACTTTAGAACCTCCAAGAACAGCAGTTACAGGTTTTTCACTGTTTTTAAGAACTTTATTTAAACTGTCAATTTCTTTTGCCAATAATGTTCCGAAACATTTATCGTTTGGAAAAAATTGTGCAATAATTGTAGTAGATGCGTGTGCTCTGTGAGCAGTACCAAATGCATCGTTTACATAAATATCTCCAAGAGAAGCTAATTCTTTAGCGAAAGCTACATCTCCAGCTTCTTCTTCAGCATGAAAACGTAAATTTTCTAATAAAAGAACTTCGCCTGGTTTTAAATCTCTTGCTGCAGTTTGAGCTGGTTCACCAACACAGTTTTCAGCAAATTTTACTTGAACTCCTAAAATTTCAGAAGCTGTCTTTAAGATATGTTTTAGAGAATATTTCTCTTCTGCTCCTTTTGGTCTTCCTAAGTGCGACATTAAAATCACACTTCCGCCTTGAGCTAAAATAGCATCAATTGTTGGCTTTGCCGCTTCAATACGTGTTGTATCTGTTACATTAAAATTCTCATCCAACGGCACGTTGAAGTCAACACGAATAATTGCTTTTTTATTTTTAAAATCGAAATCGTTTAAAGTTTTCATCTGCTAATTTTTTTAATTTTTTGAAAGAATAACAAATATAGAACTTTTAACGAAGTCTAAATTTCAAAAAAGCATAAATAATCCATTAATAAAAACGAAAACGTTGTAATTTATGAAAACAAACAAAATAATTCTTAAAGATGATAAAAATTGTTTGTTTAATCTCGAATAGGACTTTGCGTACAAGGACAGTTACTTATAGATTGCAAGAAGTCAAATCCAATTGTGATTGAGTGCGTTCCTGAATTATAACTTCCAAGACCGTTAAACATCAATTGGTAAGAGTATGCAAAATAGAATTTAGATTTCATAAAACCAGCCATTGGTCCCATTGCTAAAGGTTTTGGGAACTGGTCGTTTAAGAAACGATATGAAACTCCGATCCAATAATAATCTTCGTAACGATTGTAACGTCTGTATTTGAAGTTAAAATCGGTTGTAGAACGCTGGTCACTCGCAAAGTACTGCAAGAAAACCGATGGTTCATATTCGATACGTCTGTTTTCTGCATCTTTAAAAGTAAATCCAGAGTATACTTGAAAGTTTGATAAAAGATCTGGTTCGTTTACTCTTTCAAGGCTAATATTCTTTTTCAACACGTTGTTGGCATTGAAACTGAAATAAAATCCTCTGTTACGATACAAAGCACTAATATCAAAGTTATTATTGGCACTGTAACGATTATCTGTAGGTGCTGGCCCACCAACAGGCGGATTTCCATTACTTCCATCATCAAAATTTCCTGTCTCAATACGGAAACTATTAAAGTTGTAAGAAATACCAAAAGATAAATACTGTTCTGTACGATAATCTAAAATCAAGTGGTGGGCAAAAGAAACTTTTGCTCCAGTTTGCCTTGTATTACCGTTGCTGTCATTATACAATGAAATACCTACTCCCGAACGATCTAAAAGACGAAAATCTGCATACAATGATTGGTTGTCTGGTGCGTCTTTAATTCCGACCCACTGTGTTAAACCATTGGCTCTAATACGGAGATTATCTCCAATACCAGCATACGCAGGAGAAAGAATAAAAGGGTTATCAGCTAAATACTGTGTAAACACTGGTAGGTTTAACTCTTGGCTGTAACTTGTTGTTACAGCCATGAGTACTAAGGATAAAATAAACTTTTTCATTGTATTAATTTTTTTAGATAACATCATTGGGGCTATAATTTTGTTATCTGTATAGTGTGAAATGTCCAACAAATTCTCTTGGATCTTTCGGATCATTTAATTTAAGAACATACCAGTAATCTCCTGTTGGCAATTCCTGACCATGATATCTACCGTCCCATTTTCCACCTACACGGTATTTCGCAACTACTCTACCATATCTGTCATAAATATCAAATGTCAACTCTTTGTATGCTAATGCTCCACAATCTGGACCAATTGTTGTTCCAGTACTACCGTTTGGAGTGAAGTAGTTTGGCATACAGAAGTCATAGAATGTACCATGAACTGTTATTGTCGCCTCACAACCATTTTTGTCTCTAACGATAACTACATAATCACCAGTTTTATAGATTCTATAGCTATTAGATGATGTAAATGGCTCACCATTGAAACTGTACTCATAAGGAGCAACTCCACCAGCAGCTTTAACCACAATTGTGTTGATGTCTTTGCTTTGGTTTGTTACATCTATTAAACTTACTGGATCAACAGCATTTACTTCAAACAAATCTGGAGTTACTTCACATCCGTTTGTATGTTTAACTGTAATGTAATGAGGTCCTGCAGGAACATTTGTAAAGATGTTGCTAGGTTGGAAATTTCCATTATCTAGAGCATACGTTACTTGTGTTGGATCTGTATTTGACGGATCTATTGTTACCACAACCATGTTTGCTTGAGCATTGTTCACACAATCATAAGTTACTTCAATAGTAGGATTAAGTGTAACAGGCGGTGCCATGTTAATTGTAATCTCTTGCATACATTGATTAGCATCTAATATGTAAACTGTATGTGCTTTACCTTCAAGACTAGAGAACGTAAATCTAGTTTGCGTAGGGTCTCCTAACGTAAACGGTCCGTTTTGATTATCTAGACTATAGCTATAAGGCTTAGTTCCTCCTGTAACATCAATTACAAATTGAGCATCTTTATCACCCGCACAGTGCTCTTCTTGTCTAAGAGTCAGATCTTCTGTAATTGCGATTGGATCTGGTTCTTTTACCTCAACATCTTTAATGTAAACATAACATTCATTTTCGTCTTGAACTAATATATCGTAGAAACCAGGTTTCAAGTTTTCGAATACATTTTTATCAAAGAACTGTTTGAATTCAGGTTCAATTGCATATTTATATGCACCAACTCCTCCTTGAGCATTTACAGTAATCTTACCGTTATTGTAACCGTTACAAGTTAAAGGCGTAGCAATTGCATCAGCAGTTAACGATGTAGCTGGCTCTGTCAATACAAATGTTGTTGACACTGTTTGGCAATCTGAGCTAGTTACCTTCACTTTATAAGTTCCTATTGGCAATTCTGTAAATGTACCAGGAATAGCCTGTGCTGGAGCTGGAGTAATATCGATTCCTGCAGCATCTTGTAAAGTATACTTGTAGTTACCTAAACCTCCTTTTGCTACTACTGTAATAGAACCTGTAGCTCCACCTTTACATTTAATATCAATTTTGCTAGATTTCTCGAATTCTAATTTTGGAACTGGCTTGAACTCTGTAGTGTTAGATACAAAACTTCTACAATCCTTAGAATCTTTTACAAAATACTTGTACTCTGTCGCAGCTGTTGTAACTGGCAATGTAATATCTATGAAAGAACTAAATGGTCCTGTGTAATTAGTTCCATCTGCACTGTAATAGTAAGGCGGAACTCCACCAACAGCCGTTAATTTAATAACTGGAACTTGCTGACAAGTTTCTGTTTTTACAATTGACAATGTTGCTTTTACAATTTCTGGCTGGTCAATTGTTACTTTGTTAGAATCACTTGTACAGCCCCAAGTATCATTTGCAGTCACATAATATGTTCCTGCTTTTAGATTTGTAAACTGATTTGATCCTTGTGCTTTCGCAGTAATAACTGTTCCGTCAACTAATACTCCGTGTAGGGTATATGTATAATTTCCAGAACCTCCCGTAACAGTATTGATTGTCACAATTCCATCCTCATTATCAAAACATGTTAACATTGGTGTAGCACTAATGTTTATTGCTATTGGAGTAGGAATAGATAATCTAACTGTATCAGAATCCTCACATCCGTTCGCATCCATTACGTAAACTGTATACAATCCAGCTGGTAAATCTGTAAATTTATTCTCAGCAGAGTATGGTTTAGTAACTGGTCCATCAAGTCTGTACTGATAATCTCCAGTCCATCCTCCTGTTGCAGTTGCTACAATCTCTCCATCTGTATTGCTTAGACAAGAAATTGGTTTAGAATTCACCTTAATTTCTAACGCAGCTGATGGACGTTGAATCGTAAAGTTTGTAGTAACAGAACAATATGGAAGTCCCGTTAATTGTGCTACAAATGTATACTTACCAGCAGCAAGGCCAGAAAGGTCAACTTTTGTTGCTCCATTTGAGTTTCCGCTTACGCTTGCTCCAGATTCGTGTGTTAATACATATGTAAATGGACCAGCTTCATCTGATGGAGTTGGAATATCATCAACTAAAGTTAATGTTATACTACCGTTTGAATCTGTGAAACATGTTACATCTTTAATATTTGTCGCTATTAAACGGAACGTATTCGGTTCGTTAACAATGTATGGTTTTTCAACACCACAACCTGTTACCGGATTCGTAACTTTAATTAAGTAAGTACCTACTTTTAATCCTGTGAATAAGCCATTTAAGCCATTTGTAACAGGGTAAACTGTACCATTTGTACCTTCAATTGTGTATGTCAATGCTGGTAATGTTCCTCTTGTTGGAATAGCTGTTACCTGAACTGACTCAGCATCTCTACAGTTAATTTTTGTTGTAGCAAGATCTAAACGAGCAATATCTACATACTGATCAATTTTAACTGAAGAGTATCCGCCTTGACAACCTTTGCTGTCAAATACAATAACTTCGTAAGTACCACCTAAGTAATCAGATTCTGTATAAGTGTTTCTATCATCGTCTTGAACTACTTTACCATCTCTTATAAACTGGTATCTGATATACGTATTTGAACCACCACTCACTGAACCAACTGGTACTGTAATAGTAGCGTCGATAGCTGTATTACCTACATTACATAAGTATTGTGTAACTACTGGTTTGTTTACCAATATAGCAGCTGGCTCACCTACTTTTACTGTAGCAGTTCCAGGACATCCTTTACCAGAGATTACAGTTACTTCATAATCACCAGCTGGTAAATCATAGAAGTATGGAGAATCCTGAAGAGGTCTAGTTACTGGACCAGCAGTAAGACTGTATCTGTACTCTGGGTTGTTATTTGCAGCATCAAGTTTAACCTCAATACGTCCATCTTTATAAGTGTTACAAGTTACATCAAATCCTTTTGCAGTGATTCCAGTAACTAGAGTTGGCGTTTCGATTGTTACATCTACCGATTTCTCACATGTTGGACTTGTGCTAATATCTCTTACAATAAATGTATAAGAACCTGGCGCTAAATCTTTAAATACGTTATCTACAGTTGTTGTAGTCCAATTATCTTTTGTGTATACATATTGTGCTGGCATTTTACCTCCGCCTGCAGTTAATGTAACTACACCATTAGCAGTCATACAAGTTGGATCTGTAGTAATCTCTGCTTTTAAAGTAAGCGGTTCTGGAATATTAAATGCGGTTGCAGCTTTTACAACACATTTATTAGCATCTCTAACCCATACCGTATAATCTCCCGCAGTTTTTACAGTAAAGAAAGCATCTTTTCCATATTGCTCTCCATCTAAACTGTATTCTAGAGGAGCTACGCCTGTAGCTGCAACGTTAATTGTATAACCGTTAACATCATAACAAGGACTAACCACACTTACATTTGTAATAGCTGGCATTGGGTCTTTTGAAATGTCTACTGGTACAAATGCTTTACATCCTTTTGCATCCATTACATATACATTCCATGTATCAACTGCTGGGGCAATTGCTGTAGTTGGAATTGTAAATATTTTTTCGTCTTTGAATGAACCGTCAGCTGGAACACCTGCTGTTGGTAATACCACAACATATTTGTATCCTTTAGTACCTCCAACGATTTGTGTTTCATCGATTGTAATAACCGCACCTGCTGTATTACAATTTTGATTTTTAACAGCTGGTTTGAAACTGATCAAATCTAATACTGGTGGTTGAGTGATTTCGAATGTATTAGAAGTCACAGAACAGAACGGATAGTCAATCTCTTTGATAACCACAGTATAAGCACTTCCTGCACCAACTCCAACCGGAATTACAAATGGATTATCTGTTCTACTATCAATAGGTCCTAAAACCCCTGTTACTGCTACACCAGCATTCCAAACTTGATATGTGTAAGTTCCTTTATAATCTATCACATCTATTGTGATTTCACCATTTGTTCCACCGTTACAAGATACTGATGAAGAAGCTGTAGCAATAACTTTTGCAGTATTGTACAACGGCACTTGATAAGCATTTGTTATAATAGAACAGAATGTTGTTTTATCTGTTATTTTAAACTGATAGAAATGACCTGCAGTTGGAGCTATATAGTCAAAACTGCTGTCTCCTGGGTTAACCTGAACCACAGTTCCTAAAATCTGACCATCTTGATATACTTGATATTCAAAATTAGCCGGAGAAGCACCGCCTGCAATTTCTACATGAATTGTTTCATGTCCACTGTTATCACAAGAAGCTCTATCACCTAAACTTGCTACAGCCCCCGTTAATTTAGGGAATGCTGCAATTGGAATCTGAACATCATCAATACATCCATTTGAATCTTTAACATAGAATGTTAATGTCTGAGCTGTATCGTTGCTTACAGTGAATTTATTGCCTTCTATCCAGTTTGTACCATTTTCACTATAAGTATATAGACCTGTACCACCTGTAGCTGTCACCTCTACTTCTGTAGAGTTTGGCATGTTAGTACCTGAACATGTAAATGCTGATGGTGTAGCTTTAGCTACCACTGCTGGAGGTACCACAATATCAATAGGCTGACTATCTGAACATTGTTTTCCTGAAATAACTCTAACTGTATAAGTTCCTGCAATTAAACCTGTAAATAAAGGCGTACTTTGAGAAATCAAGGCACCACCTGCTGGAAGCGTACGCTGAATAGTGTACGTATAATCACGATCATCATTACCAGGGTCTAATGTTACTAATATAGAACCATTAGAAATATTTCCTTGCGGATCCGAGCAATTTGGTGAAGTCGGTGTTACTTTAAATGTTACCGGCGTAGGAGGCACCATATCAACCGTATTGGTTGTTACGTGACAATCACGGGCATCATATACATCAAACACATAAACTCCATAATCTGTATCTACTACATTAAAATCTGAGTACAATGCATTCGTAAAGTTAATTAACCCAGATGTAACTCCTTTGTAAGTATAAGTATATCTGTAAGGAGCATATCCACCAACCGCTTTAACTCTAATTGTTCCATCAGCAGGTTGCGTACCAGCACAATAAATTGGTTTCTCCATTGCGATTGAAGCAAAAAGCTGTGGTTTAATTTCTACTGTTGTTGCAGCAGATTCGCAACCATAGTTGTCTCTAACTTTTATTACATACGTTTTCGGAGTTAATTTATCAAATGTATTTGTTGAATGCCATGATTCGCCATTATCAATAGAATACTCATATGTAATTGGGAAAGTAGATGTACTTGCCGCTGTTATTACTAAAGTTGTTGAATCTGTATTGTAATAACAATAATCAGATGTTGTCGCAATTGTTAACGTTGGTTTAGGAGGAGTAATTAATTCGAATGAATTTAATACTTCTACCGAACAAGTATTTGCGTCTTTTACTTTAATATCATAGAATCCTGTTTGAGTAAGGTTTTTAAATATACCATCAGTATTCGTAATAGTTGTATTATCTGGCTGTGTTAGCGTAAATGTATAATCTCCCCATCCTTCACTTGCTTTTACAGTAACTGCACCAGAAGTTGTACATCCTAAAGGTGTTACTACTGGAGCTGCTAAAACTAAAGCCGCCGGCGGAGCTGCAATATTAACCGTAATATCCTTAGGACAGTCAGTTGCATCATCTATAACCTCAATCGTGTGATCTCCTGCTGATAATCCAGTCAGACTGATTACTGGGTTCGAATGATTACCTGGAACTCCAACTCCATCAAGTGTATAATGATAAGTTGTATTAAATCCTGATACATAGAAAGTTGCTTTTCCGTCAGTTGCAGTCAAACAAGTAATTCCATCTTTAGATGTCTCTTTGATATCAATTTTGACAACATTAGGAATCTTAAGATTTTTTTGGAACGTACATTTATTAGCATCTGTTACTTGGAATACATATTCAACATCTGGCAATAAACCAGCGAATATGTTTGTTCCATTATCTTCAAATGTTGGTGAAATTTTTTGATATGTTAAAGGCCCAACACCTCCTGCAACATTTATAATTTCAACATTTGTATCTAAAGTTGTACAAGTTATTACCGGTCCTGCTTTAAAATCAAATCCTGTTGGAGGAACCAATTTCAAAATATCTACAGAACCATTTACTGTACATCCATTTTCGTCTTTTATTGCATAAAGAATGTGCTGATCTGTTTTTGTACTATTTTCGGTAACAGTGTATGTATCTTTAGCTATAAAATCACCTCCATTAAAACTGTACGTGTAAGCACCAGTACCACCAGTCGCTTTTAATATAACTGTTGCAGATTGCGCTACATTTCCAGCGCCACAAGTAAGTCCTGTAATATCTGGAGTTAATAAAGTTAATAAAGTAGGTTCTCCTAAAGTTGCTGAACTAGTGACCTCACATCCTAAAGCGTCTTTTACAATAAATGAATAAGTTCCTGCACCTACTGTATATAGTGTTGTATCAGAGAATCCTAAACCATTAAAGTTATATTTATAAGGAGCTTTTCCTCCTTTTGCAGATACTTCTATAGTACCATTACCTCCATTACATAAAGGCTGAATAGCTTTATAATCTGGAACAATTGGCACAATTGCATCAACATTAACTGGCGCAGTCTCAATTGGACAGCCATTTGCATCTGTAATTCTAAATTGGTATACATCAGCATTAGCCGCAGTTACAGGATATGTGAATGTTGTAACACCAGCCACTACAGTAGTTGTTGGATTAATAGCAGCATACGTACCCGCTGTACCCTTTTTAACTTCATAAGTATATGCTGGAGTACCTTTTTCAACTTTAACTGTTATTGTAGCATTTGCTACCGCATTCCCGGAAACAGAACAGTCTAATTGTTTAGTTACTTGTGCACTTGCAATAGGTGTTTCTGTAATAGTAATACTTTTCGAATCTGAACAATCGTTAGAATCTTTTATGGTCACATTTACTGGACCAGAACTTAATCCTTTAATTGTATAAGGGAATGGTACTGCATCTTTAATTTCAATGAAATCACCGCCATTTACTTTAATGTAATAAGGAGCAATACCTTGAGTTGTCATTGAAACAGTAACCTCAAACGCACCTTCAGCAGCACATTTGTTTACAATAGCCAAATTAGCAATTGCTGGAGCTGGATCTAAAGGAACATTAACCGAAACAACTGTTGGTTGAATACAGCCATAAGAATCTTTAGCCCAAACTAGATAATCTCCTGAATTAACATAGAATGTACTTGCAGTATGAGCAGCTGTAAATGAAGCAGCTGTTGGTTTTGTGTCTTCAGCGCCAAAGCCAAGTGGAAGAACATCTGGAACTATTTGATAAAAATATGGTCCTGTTCCGCCAGAAGCTTGAGCTTTTACAATACCTGCAAGATCTTTACAGTTGTCATTTTTAATCACTGATGCTTTTACCTCTAAATCTGTCGTAGATTCTTTTATTTCAAAAGTACCAGACGAAGACTGACAGCCTTTAACAGCACCATTATATTCAGTATAAGCAATATAATATCTTCCTGGAGCCAAAGTTCCTGGTAGAGGGTCTGGGTAAGTTCTCGTAAATGAAGTTCCAGAAACTGAAACATTTATTTCTCCGCTTACTGGTACATTGCTTTGCTCTTTAAAAATTTGATATCTTACATCTGTAGTAGTTGGAGCCCATCCTGAAACTGTAAATGATACGCTTCCGTCGTTAGCATTCTTACAAGTAACATTTGTAGCTATCGCTGGTCCTACTAATGAAGAAGCTGGTGGGATTGGTCCATTTGCAGATTTTAAGAAATAACAATTTGTTGCCTTATCGTGAACTACGAAAGTATATGTTACTCCTGGAATTAAATTCTTAAATGTTTTAACTGTACCTCCAGCAACATCTGGACCGCTATAATTATTTGTATACGGAGCAGTATTATATTCTAATAATCCAAATTCATAATCTGCACTAGGAACTATAACTTTAACCGTAACAATAGCTGTACCCGCGTTTACACAGTCCGAAGCCGTTGTAGTAACATCAATATCTAAATCCTCTGGAGGAGAAGCCATTACAACTTGTTTAGATAAAGTACAGTCATTAAGGTCTTTAACAACTACGGTATAAATTCCAAAATCAATGATCTCAAATGTCTTATCCTCTCCAGTTGGCGCATTAAAAGAAGCACTATAACCAAAATTACTTGTAAGGTAGTATACATACGATCCTGAACCTCCTTTAACATCCTTAACAGTAATTGAACCAAGACTTGATCCAGAACCCCCTACTGTTTTATCACATTCAATATTTTCTTGTTCAGTATCAAAAGTAACAGGATCTGGAGATACTACAGCAACTTTGGTTGATGCGGCACTAAGACATCCTTTACTATCACGAACTTGGTAAGTATATTCTAAACCAGTACCAGTTGCTCCAGCTAAATCTGTGAAGTAACCTGTTTGGTTTTCTGTAACCCAATTATCAATTGTATAATAAAATGGTGGAGTTCCTCCTGAAGTAACAGTAATTTTAATTGTTCCTTCATTAGAACCAGAACACAATGTAGGAGTTGCTACAGCACTTGCTACAGGTTTTATTGGAGTTGTAACTTCAACTGGAACAGTAGATTCTGCCTCACAACCGTCTGATTTTACTTTAAAGTAATAATCTCCTGGATCTGAAGTATAGAATACGTTTGTTCCTGCTGGTAATATTGCTGTATAAGTTCCGCTTGCTCCTTTTTTGTATTCATAAGTATACGTACTATTACCACCTGCAGCCGTTAAAGTAATTTTTGCGTCTGGAGTTGCTGGCAATGTAGCTGTACAAGTTACATCTTTTTCTGGTGTAACTGTAAGTGTCAATTGACTATTTACATGTAAAGGCTTTTTGGCTTCACAACCATTATCGTCTTTTACACTTAAAATATAATCTCCAGGAGCAGAAATAGTCTTAACTGGATCGCTGCTGTAAACACCATCAATTCCATATTGAACAACACCATTATATGTTGTGCCAGATATAGTAACTGTAATTGGCGCACCACCTGTTTTAAAACAAGTTACTGCAGGGTCATCAATTGTTGGTACTAGATCTCTAGTGATATGAGCTGTTGTTTGAGCAGGACAGCCTTTCTCATCTCTTACATAAACATCATAATCTAATCCATCAACATCAGTATCTTTAGAGAACGTTGTTGAAGTCGTGTAATCTGCAGGGTAAACAGGTGCCGTTGAACCAGCTTTAACCACTGCATAATATAATATTCCTGTTCCGCCATTTGCCGTTACAGTGATTGTTGTATTTTTTCTATCGCAGAATACTTTAGGCCCAGTTGCGCTTACAATAGTAACTGCTGTAGGATTTGTTAATACGATAGTTTCATGAGCCTCACATTTTGTAAGGTTGTTTGTAACACTAAATGTATACGAATCTGCTTTTAATCCAGAATATGTGATTACATCTCCTGTTTTAGAAATACCAGTTGTAATTGTACCCGTAACAGCTCCCACTAAACTATAAGTATAACCTGTAGTTCCGTTAGTGTTTCCTGAAATGGTGAAAACAAGTTTACCATCAGCCAAATCCTTACAAGATACATTAGTATCAATTTTACCAGACTCTAAAATTGGAGTTACAGGATCGATAACTGCTGTTCCTGTTTTTGTACATCCGTTATCGTCTGTAATAGTGAAATTATAAGTTCCAGGTACTAAACCTGCAAAAGTATAAGTATTAGAATTTTGAGTTGTTACTAATACTGCTGGTGCAGTTGCTGCAACATAGCTAGTAATCTCATACTTCAATGGCAATTTACCACCAGTAACTGTAACTAATAAATCTGTTGTTAATTTAGAAGCCTCACAAGTAATAGCTGGAGATGAAAAAGCTATAGCCGTTGGAGGAGTTAAAGGCACAACCGTAGCTGAAGTAGCTACTGTACAACCATTTGCATCTGTAACTGTTATATTTACAGTACCAGAAGCATTAATTGTAAATGTATTTGAATTTGATAAAATTATTGATGTAGCTGGATTTCCAGTATCATAAGTATATTTATACTTGTTTGCACCTGTATAAGGAGTTCCTCCTGAAGCAGTAACTGTTATAATAGCTGCTTGAGATGCATTGTTAGTTCCACATTTTAAATCAGTTGTAACTTTTGCATCCGCTTCAAATTTAGCTGCTGGACCATTAACCGTTACTGGTTTAGGAACAGAACATTTTGTATTAGTGTCTCTAACTACGATATCGTAAGTAGAGGCTGCTAATCCTATAAACTCATTAGTCGACTGCCAAGTAGCTCCATTATCTTTACTGTATTCGTAAGTTCCTGAAGCTGGAGTTGCAGTTACAGTTATTTTTCCTGTAGACTCACCAAAACATTTAACATGAGTAATATCTGTTGTAAAATCAGGTGTTACTTTCGTCGCAACGTTTTCTGTAAAGCCAGTTGTACAACCTTTACTGTCTAATATTTCAAAAACATAAGAACCGGCAACAGCTGCAGGATATGTAAATGTAGTTACGCCTGCTCCAACATTTGTATATGTAGCAGGGAAACCAGCTCCATTAACATTAACTCTATATTTGTAATCAGGGTAACCATTACCAATTGTAACTTCAATAATAGCATCTGCACTAGTACTACAATCTAGTTTTTTGGTGATTTTATGATCAGTAACAACTACTGGAATAGCCACTACTTGTTTTGGTAAATCTATTGAACATCCTGTAGAAATATCTCTTACAGTTACAACATAATCATCTGGAATTAATCCTGTGAAAGTACCATTGTTTTTAGGTGTACCTCCATTAAGACTGTAAGTATAATTTGGTGCAGCATTTGGAGTAACAACAATTGTAGCTCCTGTTCCGCCAGCACACAAATCTGTAGTCGCATCAATTGATGCTGTAGGAGGTGCTACAGTACCAATAACGAAGTCGCCTTTTACTTCACAACCATTTAGATCCTTTACTAAAACGTCATAAGTTCCAGCATTTAAATTTGAAAACACATTTGTTGGTTGTGTAATTGCAGTTCCTGCTGGTGATGTAGGAGTTATTGTATATTCATAAGCTCCCCAACCACCAACTGCATTGATTGTCGCTGTACCTTTATTATCACAAGTAACATCTGTAACAACTTCTGGATTTAAATCTAATTTAGCTGTTGGTCCATCAATTACAACCGTTTGGTCTTTAGAACAAGTTGTATCTGTATTAGTAACAACAATTTTATGAGTTCCTGCACTTAATCCTGTTACAGAAATATCAAATGAAGTTCCTACTGCAGGTGATATTAATGCTGTAACTGGTGCTAAAGCATCAACTTGGTAGCTGTATCTAACAATGTTACCCAATCCAGAAACTGTAAAGATTGCAGTACCATCTGTAGCTCCGCTACAAGTTATATTATTATGAGATTTAACTGAAATCTCAAAAACTGGCAATGCTTTAATTTCATGTATCTTTTCGAAAACACATTTATTAGCATCTCTAACTTCAAAAGTATAAATTACACCCGCATCTAATCCTGCAAAAGTATTGCTAGATTGGAATGTCGTTGTAGCATAAGCAGCTGGTGCTTTTATTCTATATTCTAAACCTGCTGTTGGAAGTGCTACTCCAGCAGCATCTACAACATTAGTAATAGTTACTGTTGCTTGATTTGAAGGACAAGTTACAGCTGAATTATTAATTGTCATTCCTTTTGGAGGATTCGGTGCCACAATTGTACCTGCGACAACCGTTTTAGAACAATTTTTACTATCTGTAACCGTAACAGAATAACTTCCTGGAATTGTCAAATTCTCAAAAAGACCTGTAGTATTATTTCCAACTACAGTATTTGTAGTTGTATTTTTTAATTCAAAATTATAACCGCCATTACCACCTATTGCAGATGCAGTAATAGTTGCCAATGTCTCACAAGTATATGGTGTAGAAATAGATGCCGAAGGCACTAAATCTTCTGGTTGGAAAACTTTAAATGTGTACGATTGCTCGCAACCTAAATTGTCTTTTACAATATAGCTGTAAGTAATTCCGGCAACTGAACCGGCTAATGGACCATAATGAGTGGCTGTTCCAAAAGCACCTGTTCCATTAAACTGATATGTAAATGGAGCCACACCTGTTAATGGTGTAATGTCTACATATCCATTTGCAGCATTATAACATGTAACATTTTCAACTTTATGTTCAGCAGTTACAGGCTCTGTTGGTTTAATTTCTTTTTCTTCAACAGCTTTACAGCCATTTTTATCTGTGATTGTGAAAACATATGTTCCTGGAACATCTGTATATGTAAATGTAGGACCAGTAATATCTCCGCTATTAAATAAAACACCATTAGTTGTTTTATTTTTTACTTCGTATTTATAAGGAGCAGTTCCTCCACTAATTGTAACTTCAATCGTAGCTTTTCCTGTTGTACAAGTTAATGCACCACTGATAGATGAACGAGCTGAAATTTGCTCATCAATTGTTTGGCTTACTGCCAAAGCATCACAACTATTAGCATCTGTAATTAAGAAACTATATTTACCTGGCGCATTTACTTTGTAATCAAATGATGTTGTATTAAATGAAGCGCTTGAAGATCCATAAGTAGTTCCTCCATCTGTACTTACTTTATAAGTAAAAGGACCAACTCCTCCAATAATATTAACTGTAATTTTTGCGCCTGCATTATTATCAAAACACAATCCTGAGTTCTGTACTACTTCTGCTTGTGGTTTAGAGGCTGGATCAATTACCAGTTCTGTATCCATTGCATCAGAACAAGACTTAGAATCTACTCCTGAAATAATATAAGTACCTGCTGGAACTTCATATAAAATTCCATCGGTTGGGAAAGTTCTAGTGTAAGTAGAGTTTTTATCTTTTAATGTTAAAGTATACGCTGGTGTACCGCCACTAGCAGTAGCAGTAACAGTTGCACCTTTACAAGTAGCCGCTGATGCAATTGCATTTACAACAAATGGATCCTTAGCAGGAATTGTTGTTGGAATTGTAAAGTTACAAGACGCCGCATCATTTGCATAACGAACACGAACATCATAAACACCTGAATTTTTTCCTGAGATTACAACAGGAGAAACTTTAGAATTTACCCATGTTGGAGATGGATCACCTCCATTTAATGTATAGTAGAAACCATCAGTTGTATTAAAGTTTTCTGCGTAAATACTAAAACCACCATCAGCACTATCACTACAAGAAACTCCTGTAATACCTTTAACTTCAGCTTTAAATCCTTTTCCGTTTTCTACTTTTAGATCTAATGTTTCAGCAGATAAACATGATTTTGGTAACTGACGTACCCAAATATCATCAATAACTAAGTCATTACCATTAAATACTTCACTTCCAGAACGAACAACAAAAGTTAAATTTTTATTGTCACCTGGATTTAGTTTTATACTAATCGGTACCCATTTTTTTCTGTCTGGGTGATTAAAGCCAGGAGCAATTTCTCCTGTATCATCTCTGGCCACAACTTTTCCTGTTCCGTCAACCAATTCAATTCTAATAATTGGCGCAGCACTGTTATAGGTTGGCATTAATAAATTACCTACATAAAAATCTACAATTACATCCTGATTAGGAATAACGTCTACAATTGGTTTACTGTATAAAATACCATATTTTCCAGCAGCATTACCAACGTTTACTAATAAATATCTACCATTAGGATCTCCTACATTATCCAAATTATTTGGATTTGTAGTATGATCTTTGTAATGGAACCAAGCTCCAGAATTATTACTATTTGGGTCATCAGGTCTCCAGAAGAAACTCGCTACAGAATACTGATTATCTTCAACAGATTGACTAGGATTACCGGAAGGATCCAAACAAGTAAAAGGTTTCGTTGTTCTCTGGTCATTAAAACAATATGCAGCTGCAATACCAGGTGTTGTAGTTGGAGGCCCGCTTCCGAAATCCTCTTTCAATAAGTTGCTAAATGTAGGAGCCTGTACTAAAGTATATTCTACTTTAATTTTATAATCACCTGCAGGTACATCTTTAAAGACGTTAGCAGGAGTGTTTGTATTTAATGCATAAATATAGTTGCCAGGGTTTGCTGGGTCTGGCTTACCTATATAGTATGAATAAGTATAACTTGCGCTTGTAGAAACATTAGCAGTTACTGTTACTGTCCCTTGTCCGTTACAGTTGTAAACAGCATCTGAAACATCAAAAGTAGGTTTTGATGGTTTTGGATCTAGAACAATTCCTTTAACCTCAAAAATACAGCCTGCCGCATCTTTAATTAATAAAGTATATGGTGTAGCACTAGGATCAACATAAGCCTGATTACTTGTTTGCCAAGTTTTTCCACCATCAAAACTATATCGATAAGGATCCGGTGCAGGGAATTGAACACCCCCTTGTGGATTCGTAATTCTGACTAAACCTTGTTCTTCATGTCCTGTTGGTCCGCAACCTGATAATTCAGCAACACCACCAGAAGCCGTTAACGGTGAACCTGGACCTGTTATTTTTATAGTTTGCTCTGGATCAAAACAATCTACACCATCGTAAGTGTATTTTACAATTACTTTATAATCACCTGGACTTAGGTTTGTAGTTGGCAAAGTTGTAAAAGCTCCACCATTTACATTATAAGAAACTGCATATCCAGAATCTGCTGGAGTAACAGTCATCGAAATTTCACCTTCCTTAGAATTGTAACAAGCAAGGTTTTTAGTATCAAATGTAACTGTCGGTTTTACAATTTGGATCATTTTGATAGGAGGAATTGTTACAGAACATCCTTTATCATCAACAACCACAATATTGAAAATACCGTCAGCAGGTAAATCAGCTGGTGTAACCGTTATTATCGGGCTAGTAAAGTAATCAGCGTTACCATTTACATAATACATATAATATGGTGGTGGGCCTGGTCTTGGAGTACCTCCTGTAACTGTCACCGTAATTTCACCATTGGCACATGCTGTAAGATCTTTAGTTACTTTTGCCTCAGCAGCCAAACGATAATCGTATACTTCGATTTCTTTCGTTATGAAACAGCCGTTATTAGCTGTAGACATATCAACTTCATACACTCCTGGTTCAACTCCTTTAAATTCTTTAAAGTTATCATCGATCAAACCTGTGTTTTGAATCTCTACTGTACTACCTTTCTTTCTAAGAACAAATTTATACTGACCAGGAACGTTATTTAAATTTGCATTTATAATTCCTAATTGACCTGTACAAATAGGGTGAGTTGCTTTGATATCTGCTGATAATACAAGTTCTTCAACATTTACATCTACATAGAAAGGACATGCAGACATTTGACCGTCGATTAATACAGTCTGTCTGATTTGAACTTTATAACTTCCTTTTGGAACATTATTGAAAGTACTTGATGTTTGATAATTTGTCCCATCAAGACTATAGCTATATCCTGTATTTTCTGGCGGATTTGTAACTTTAATCCAACCCTTAGTATTACAAACAATATCTTGTTTTTCTGCTTGTGTATCAAGTTTATTCTGATAAACATTAAAATAATGCATCACCACACAAGTGTTGCCATAATTTACAACAAGTCTGAAAACACCAGGTCTGTCAGCAACAAACTTTGTATCATTATCAACGATAGTAGTCCAGTTTGTTGCTCCTTCATAAGGACAGCTTTCTGGATTTGGTTGATTTGCTGGAGGAACATCTTTAGTTTCCTGCCATGTTACTTTTGTTGCACCTGTAATTTTTGTGTCAATTTCTCTCTTATCGTTAAGACCACACAAGAAAATTTTAGGAAACGGTTTATTATCTCTCACACAGGCATAAGCAAGTCCTGTAGCTGGATCAATATTATCTCCTTTAATTGGATTTGCAATTGTCCCTGCAAGATAATCTTTAACATTAAACGTTTGCATAATAGGTTCACAGTTATCAGCTCCACTATTATTAACCGTATATTTTCCTGGTTTATCAATAGTAACTGTTCTATTGTTTCCGCCAAAAATAACTCCGTTTGGATCTCTCCATACGTAAGTTTTATAACCTAAAGCTGCTGTTAATGTAGCGGTACCACATATTGAAACATCTCTGTTAAATAAACAATCTTGAATACCAACTAAAAAGTTTGTAGCAGTTGGTTCTCCAACATTACATTGTGAGATTGAAGAATAACTTCCTTCTCCAAAACCTTCTGGTGAAGTATTTTTTTCACCAAAATATCTAGAGAAAGCTATATTTTCAACTTTGTTAGAACACGCATCTATTAACTCGTTACAGTCATCTACAACTTTTACTTTAAATTTAATAGTATATGGTGTAAGCGGACCATTCGCAACGACCATTGCATCAGGTATTGTGAATACTAATTTTCTAGTAGCAGCATCATATGTTGCTGTAATTCTAGAATCCATTGTAATACCACTAAGACCACCAAAAATTACATTTTTAGGAAGCTCATCAGTTATAGTAAAATTCTTCGCATTATCGTTTCCTTCATTTCTAAAATTAATTTCGTATTGAATATCCTGATTTAAAGTTACCGGCTTTCCATTAATATTATTGTTGTTTTTATCTAAAGCATTCTTTTTTAATACAATTTTAGGAGCAATAATTTCTACTGATAAAGCCGTAAAAAACATATAATAAGAATCCTGAGAAGTGTTAATCGTAAGATTAGCATCTGTTTCATTATTCTGTATAATCGTATTATTTGGATTGTCAATTTTTACCACACCAGTATCATAACCTAAAGTATTTATACTGGCAGGAGTACGACCTGGCAAAATAATATCACCATCGGTTATTGTACTGTTAAAAAAGTTTGGTGTACCAGGGTTGCCCGGTGCAATTGGTCTTACAAGTGAAGAAATATTTCCTGCTGTAGCAGATTTTAAACCTTGAATGCTAAGTCCGTCTCCTTTTAAGGAAGCATCACCTTCTAATGCAGCAAAAGCAAGTTTTGCATTTACATCTCCAAATGGATTCGTTCTAAAACCTGAAACAGGAATCACCAACGGTGGATCACTCGCTCTAATAATACCAAAACCATTAAAACTTGTGATGAACTTGTTTGGTAATAATGGATCTTTATAAACTACAAAAATAGACCAGCCACCAGAGTTACCTCCAGGAGTCACTTTTCCTTCAGAAGTCATGATGTCACCTACAGTATAAACACCATCCTTAGCACTCTTAACTTCATCTGTAATTTCTTTAAAACAAGCATACGGTTTTGAAGCATATACATTGGTAACACCTGGTTTTCCTTCATCATAGATGATTGTACCTGTTAACTGCTTGTATGCCGCTGTAGGTGTTTTTAATTTCACGTTAGCGATTTTGCTTCGGTCGGTACCCTGATAAGTTCCTGCCCAATACAAAGCAGCGTATACAATCTCGTAACATGCCTGACTAGCTTGGGGAATCACTAGTTTCGCAGAACTTGAATTAAAGGTATTGCTATCGCCGTCAATATCGATATATTTCATATCGAAATTGTCGTTCACCTTAGTTACATCGTCGAAAGCATCATTTGCGCGCTGATTTTTTTTATTTTCATCTCTATTTAAGATGTTGTTTCCAATCACCAAA
The DNA here is from genome assembly GCF_003254585.1 of Flavobacterium sharifuzzamanii. Lineage (GTDB taxonomy): Bacteria > Bacteroidota > Bacteroidia > Flavobacteriales > Flavobacteriaceae > Flavobacterium > Flavobacterium sharifuzzamanii. The sequence goes on from NZ_QJGZ01000039.1 coordinate 532,960, forward strand.
ATATCTCCATTCAAACTGGCGCTATATTCTGTTTTGAAACCTTCTCTTACCTGAGAATAGGAAGATAAACTTAACAATAAAAATACGACTGCAATTAATACTTTAAAAATAGTAGGTTTTTTCATAGTCTTCATTTTGTTTTTGGCCTTTTAAATTTTTTAAGGGGCATTAAAAAATAAATTTCAGCATTCTAAACTTTTATTTATTTGCCCTTCCGAAAATTCGGAAGGACTAGTTTTTTCAAATTATATATTCTATTAATTCTCCACTTTTACAATGGCCATTTTTCCATTATATGGTTTACTACCTTTTGCATCTAATGCTTTTGTTGCCTCTTGTAAACCATCGTATTTCTCATAATAGATATAGTACTTACTTGTAGCTACATTATAAAAGAAATTAATATCTGAACGTCCTGCAGCCACTGCTTTTGTTAAGAACTCATCTCGTTTCTCTACACTATTATGTACCGCAACAATTAAATAGTAACCACTGTCAGAGTTTTTAATATTTTTAATAATCTGCATATTTGACTGCTCCTCTCCAAAATCAAAATCGTTTGATTTTAATGGTGTGCCACTCAATTTTGTTGTTTCTTTAATTCTCTTAAGCGAAGCAACGTCCTGTGCATATCTTCCTTCATCATTCTCATAAGCTGCACGTTTAATTCTACGTTTACGCTCAATTTCAGTCTCTGTTTTAATACGCTCTAAATCGGCAATCAAAGCAGCTCCTTCTCTTTCCATTTTTAATTGCGCCGCTTTCAATTCGTTTATCTTTTCAAGATAAGCTTTATTCAAAGGATCATCTTTAGGGAACTTTTTAAGTCTTTCGTTATAAAGATTAGTCAGTTTCGCAATCTCATTTTTCATGCTGTTATTTGCATCAGCAATCTGAACTTTCAATGACTCAATCTGGCTATTTTCTGCTGCTACACTCTTAAATGGTTTTGGCTCTCTATAAATACCCTTTTCACTTAAATCATTCTCCTCTTTCAAATCGCTTAAGTCTTTCTGTTTATTCGCAACAGTTGCTTTAAACTGATTTAATAAATCCGTTTGGATATTACTTGTGCCTTCAACAGATTTAGTCAAGTTTTCGATTGCTTTTCCAGTATCATCTTTCGCTTTTGCTGCTAGTGTCGCTGCCGCTGCATCTGCTTTTGCCTGTTCTGCTGCTAATCTCGCTTGACGCTCTTCTTCTTCTCTTAAGCGTCTTGTTTCTTCTTCAGCTTTCATCTTCTCTGTAGCTTCAGCATCGGCTTTTGCTTTTGCTTCTGCTAGAAGCCTTGCTTGTTCAGCTACCATATCCGCTTTTGCTTTAGCATCTGCTGCTAGTTTAGCTTGAAGTGCTTCAGCATCGGCTTTTGCTTTAGCGTCTGCAGCTAATTTCGCTTGACGAGCCTCTTCTTCTACTCTAGCCTTTTCTTCAGCTGCCTGTTTAACTTTTAATGCCTCTGCGTCTGCTTTCGCTTTTGCATCTGCTGCAAGTTTTGCTTGAAGTGCTTCTGCATCTGCTTTAGCCTTAGCATCAGCTGCTAATTTCGCCTGACGAGCTTCTTCATCCAATCTTGCTTTTTCTTCTGCAGCTTGTTTCGCTTTTAATGCTTCTGCATCTGCCTTTGCCTTAGCATCAGCTGCTAATTTAGCCTGACGAGCATCTTCCTCTTCTTGTAATTTTTTCGCTTCGGCTTCTGCTTTAGCTTTTGCGGTAGCTTCAGCATCAGCTTTAACTTTTGCATCCGCTAACAGTTTTGCTTGTAGAGCTTCCATATCTGCTTTTGCTTTTGCATCAGCTGCTAGTTTAGCTTGAAGTGCTTCTGCGTCTGCTTTAGCCTTAGCATCTGCAGCTAATTTAGCCTGACGTGCCTCTTCTTCTACTCTAGCTTTTTCTTCAGCAGCCTGTTTAACTTTTAATGCCTCTGCATCTGCTTTCGCTTTTGCATCAGCTGCAAGTTTTGCTTGAAGTGCTTCTGCATCTGCTTTAGCCTTAGCGTCTGCCACTAATTTCGCCTGACGCGCCTCTTCTTCTATTCTAGCTTTTTCTTCAGCAGCTTGTTTAACTTTTAATGCTTCTGCATCGGCTTTTGCTTTTGCATCTGCTGCTAGTTTAGCTTGAAGTGCTTCTGCATCGGCTTTAGCCTTAGCGTCTGCCGCTAATTTAGCCTGACGCGCCTCTTCTTCTATTCTAGCTTTTTCTTCAGCAGCTTGTTTAACTTTTAATGCCTCTGCATCAGCTTTTGCTTTAGCTTCGGCTGCTAATCTTGCTTTTTCTGCTTCAGCATCAGCTTTTGCTTTTGCTTCAGCTGCTTGTTTCGCCTTTAGTGCTTCTGCATCCGCCTTAGCTTTTGCATCAGCTGCTAATTTTGCTTGACGAGCATCTTCCTCTTCTTGTAATTTTTTCGCTTCGGCTTCTGCTTTAGCTTTCGCAGTAGCTTCTGCATCGGCTTTTACTCTAGCATCTGCGATTAGTTTAGCTTGTAAAGCTTCCATATCAGCTTTTGCTTTTGCATCAGCAGCTAGTCTTGCTTTTTCTGCTTCTGCATCGGCTTTAGCCTTAGCTTCTGCAGCTAATCTTACCTTTTCTGCTTCTGCATCAGCTTTTGCTTTTGCATCGGCTTCTAATTTTGCTTTTGCGGCTGCTTCAGCATCAGCTTTTGCTTTTGCATCTGCTACAAGTTTAGCTTGAAGTGCTTCTGCATCGGCTTTCGCTTTTGCCTCTGCTGCTAGTTGTGCTTGTCTAGCTTCTTCTGCTTGTTTTATTTTCAATGCTTCTGCATCAGCTTTTGCTTTTAATTCTGCGGCAATAATTGCTTGTCTTGCTTCTTCGTCAGCTTTTACTTTTGCTTCAGCTGCTAATTTTTCTTTAAGTGCTGCTTCTTCTGCTGCTTTAGCTTTTGCATCCGCCGCCAATTTGGCTTTGTTTGCTGCATCTATAGAAGATTTTGTTTTAGATTCTGCGGCAGCTTTTGCTTTTGCTTCAGCAGCTAATCTTGCTTGCAATGCATCTGAATCTGCTTTTGCTTTTGCATCTGCAGCTAATATTGACTGCATATCTGCGGCCTCCGCTTTTGCTTTAGCATCTGCTTTACGTTTTGCTTCAGCAGCATCTGCTTTTGCTTTATTATCAGCAATTAATTTTAATCTTGCAGCTTCTGCATCAACTTTTGCTTTTTCCGCAGCGGCCAATCTTGCTTGTCTTGCTGCTTCAGCATCTGCTTTTACTTTTTCAGCAGCAGCTAATCTCATTTTTGCTGCAGCTTCTGAATTTGCTCTTGCTCTTTCTATAGCAAGCTGTGCAGCTGTTTTTTGTTGTGTCGGTGCTGCTGCATTCGCCGCGGCCGCTTTGGCTTTTGCAGCTTCTGCATCTGCTTTAGCTTTATCTGCTGAGGCAACTTTTGATTGTAAAGCTTCTGCATCGGCTTTAGCTTTAGCATCAGCAGCCAATTTTATTTTTAATGCTTCTGCATCTGCCTGTGCTTTATCTGCTGCTAACTGTTCTGGTGTTTTTTGTTCAACTTCACCAGATTTATTTGCTATGGCTTTCGCTCTTGCTGCCGCTGCAGCATCAACTCTTGCTTTATTATCAGCAGCCAATTTTATTCTGCGTTCTTCGGCATCTGCTCTAGCTTTATCTGCAGCCAGTTGTGCTTGTGTTTTTTGTGTTTCAGCTACCGCTTTGTTTGCTGCTGCAACTTGTGCTCTTGCTGCAGCTGCAGCATCTGCTTTTGCTTTTGCCTCTGCAGCTAATCTTATTTTAACAGCTTCAGCATCTGCTTTAGCTTTATTATCTGCTTCTAGTTTTGCTTTTGCGGCTGCTTCGGCATCTGCTTTTGCTTTATTATCTGCTTCTAATTTGGCTTTCGCTTTAGCCTCTGCATCTGCCTTAACTTTTTCTGCAGCGGCAAGTCTTGCTTGTTTTGCTTCGGCATCGGCTTTGGCTTTTGCTTCTGCCGCCAATCTATTCTTTTCAGCAATCTCAGCTCTGTTAACCTGAGTTGCTTCTGATTGTGGTTTAGCTGGTACTGGTTTTGATTTTGACGGATCAATTAGAGATCCTTCATCATCATCTCCATAATAGTAATTTCTATTTTTAAATTTATAAGCAATAGCAAATTCATGCGACCCGCCTAGATTTGAGAAATTACCCATTCCTCTTTCGTAATTGTATTCAATAGCAATACTTGGAGAAATATTAATCCCAAGACCTGCAGAAACTCCATATAATGTATTATATCCAGCTTGCGCCCAAACTCCTTGCTGAAGTGCAAGCATAGCAAGTCCAGAAATAACCGTTTTATCTTTTTTGATTTCTGTTCTGACAATTCCAGAAAATTTACTTCTGTCAAAAAAGCCATAACTGTCAATATATCCCGTATACATAGCATGTAACTGAATGGCTCTTTCAGGATCTTCTTTTACCATTCCAGATCCGAAATTGTAAAGCACTAAATTGTTTACTGCTAATCCGAAATCTAAAAATTCTGTACCATAATTAATCCCTGGATTTACAGTCAGTAATGTACTTTTTGGAAAATCTCCCGTCAAAATTGTAGAATCGTCTGATATAATTTTCCCTGTATTAATACCACTCTGATAAATTCCAACATTTAAACCAAATGTCAAATTACTAGCCTCTTCTAAAACAATATTGTGAGCAAAATTGGCAACTCCTCCAAAAACAGTCATTAAACCATAATTCTGTTGAAACAAGCCTACAGCAAATGCTTCATTCTCTCTAAATCGTCCAGAATAATTAGCTAAATACGTCTGCGGAGCATTTTCAAATTGCACCCATTGTCTTTTATTATAGAAACTTACGTATGGATTTGATTCTCTAACAAAACTAAATGTTGGGTTAATTAAATATCTATTAAACTTTAAAGAATTTCTAATGGGTAATGAAAACGAAACAACTCCATCCTCAGAAGCATCTTGAGAATAGAGTACATTTGACAAACCATAAAATAACGTGATGAATAGTAAAAGTTTCTTCATATTATTTTATAACCGTTATTGATCCTTTTTTTTCACCTGCATCGCCTTGAATGACATAGTAATAAACGGGATTTACATTTTTAAAATCTATATTGTTTTGAGGCCAATCGCCTTGGTAATTCACTACATCCAAAACCATTTCTCCGTTTGAACTAATGATCATTACCTTCGTATTTGCATTTTTATACTCGTCTGGAATATTCCAATACGGATTCATTCCGCTTAATTTAATAATGTTTGGAATAACACTTGATAGGCCAGACTCTCCATTTATTCTAAATGAAAATTCTTTGTTTGCTATACATCCTGATGCCTGAGAAACTTTTGCTTTATAGTTACCTTTTACGGCTACAACATAAGAACTTGATGTTTCATTAGGAATTAAATTATCATTTAAATACCACTCATAAATTGGTGCCGTAGCATCAGTTGTAATAGTTACCGTTACAGTTTCACCTTCGTTTAATTTATATCCATCCTGAGCATCGATACTTGCATTAAAACTATTGCTCTTAAGATTAATAGATCCTGTAGCCTTACATCCGCCAAAATCCACATCTACAGAATAAACTCCAGATTCGTTGGTTGAATAAGTACGGTTTATAGCTCCTGCAATTGGATTGCCATCTTTTTTCCATTGATAGCTATTTCCTGAAGTAGCAGTCAAGACTGTTCCTGTTCCGCTAGCACAAAATGGGTTTCCTAAACTTGATTCGATCGTAACCGATGAACCTGAAGCAACCGATGTTACAGTTACACGATTTGAATACGATCCAGAAGTACATGTGCCATAATTTGTTTCTGCGTAGTAAATTCCAGGTGTTGTAACAGTGTAATCTTTCCCTCCATTTCCTTGAACAAGTGTCGGTAATGCTGTTTCGCCGTTATCTCTGTACCAGTTGTATGATAGAGATGGATACTTTAAAGGTGAATCCGGATTAGTAGCTACATTATCTATTGATAAAACAAAACTACCACCTGCACAAAATGCCGCAGAACCATTAAAATTATTAATGGTATACTGTTGATCATGTGCTCTGTAATAAATTGGGAAAGCATTCTTTAAACCAAAAGAAACAAATTTACCGCTAGAAAATCCAGCAGTAGAAACTCTAAGACTATAAGTATCTGATCCTACCAAATCTGTTGGAACTGCAAACGTTATTCTCTTTTGATTGCTGGCAGGATCGGATACTGCAATTGTGGTAGTTTTTACAATGTTTACAAAATTGTTAGTTGAAAGTTCAACCTCAAACACTGTTCCCGCAGGAAAACCACTATAGGTAAAAGTCGCATTATATTCGTTACCTCCGGGTCCAGCACAGATTCTATCAAAATCCAAAACTTGAGGATTTATCGTTTTAGTCTGCGCATAAGAACTCGATCCAGTAAAAAAGATAATGCTGAATAATATTAAAACTTTAAAAAAAGATAAAGTAATTTTTTGAATCATATAGTGCGTGTTCTTGCTAGATCTATACGCTCAAAAAACAAGATATCTATGAATGTTTCAGAGAAATCATACTTGTAGTTTTCAATTACCTCTTTTGCAATAATTGAAGTTGCTGCAAGTGTTGAGTTCTCCTCACAATCGCTAGATACAGTATTTGACTCAGCCGCTATAGTAAGGCTATCCTTGGGGGTGGACATCCCTACTATAGACTGATTTAAATTACTTAATTTGCCGTTTACAACAGCATTATTATTGTTGTTTTGGTTATTATTAGCCAAAGTTAAACCACACGCAGAAACAGCAGCCTTAGTAGGATTTTCTGCTGTATTCTGTGCATATAGAGTTAACGATATAGGCGAAACCAAAAATATTATATATATTAAATATTTTTTCGTAGATACCATTATGTCTTGATCTTTATTTAGGCCCGTAAGACGATACATAAATTGTGTCTGGGGACTTAATTAATAAAATTTACGCGTGGGAAATAAAAATCGAAACTATTTATCTATTACCGCTAGAAGCTGTGATTTTTCCTAATTGTAATCTAAAATCTGGTTTTTTAGGATTGAAGATATCAATGAATGTTTCTTTGTTATCGCTTTGTGAGTAAACGTTAAAGAATACACTGTTTCCATACCAGCTCTCTAAATCTTCATTGTTAGAATTGTATTCAGTAAAGATGTTTCCTTTACATAAATTGAAATACATTTCCTCAAATTTGATTTTTTTAAGGTTGGCATCATTGATTTCAGTTTTGCTGTCTAATAATACTGCAGGGTTGAATCCAGAGATTACACTTCTTTTCATTTCAAGAGAAGCATTTTCAGCTACATATACAGCCTCTTTTACTAAACCTGCTTGAATGTCAGCGTTAATGTTTTCACTGTCATTAACCATTGTAATATTGCTCGCAACAACTAAAGTTTGTTTTTTAGTGAAGTCTGTTTCACTTTTCTTCTCATAAGATTTTACCTCCATACAACGAGATCCATCTTTAGTACTTGAGAAGTAAGAAGATCTAACTGCTAGAGAATTGAAGAAACGACATTGAACTCCTTGAGAGAATTTAAAGTCATCGTTAACTGATTTATAAGAAACGAATTTTGTAGCATTTAAGTCACCACCTAAGATTCCGAAAGAATCTCCTCCAGCGTAACTTACCATAATATTTTCTAAAACTGTTTTATTACCAACAGCTGCTAAAGTCAAAGCATTGAAAGTATCAGATCCTTTTACTTTTTTACCAGCGAACTCGATTCTAACGAATCTTAAGATTCCTGAGTTTGAAGCTACATTGTCTCCACCATAAGTAGTCATTGTAGGATCAAGGTCTAGGTTATAAGAACCTACGTTTCCGAATTTGTTAATTGGAGCATCTCCAAGAATCACAATTCCACCCCAGTCTCCAGCTTTTTTCATGCTGCGGTTTGAAGTAAATACGATTGGATCTGTTTCTAAACCATCAGCCACTAATTGTGCTCCTTTTGTGATTACCAATGTTCCTTTTGTTTCGAAATCACCTATAATTACAGTTCCAGGTTCGATAGTTAAAACAGCATTGTTTGTTACATAAACGTTTCCTTGCAGAACGTAGATATTTCTTTTCAGCAATTTCGTATTAACAGAAATGTTTCCTGCCAAAATTTGGTTTGCTTCTCCATAATCAACTTTGTTAGGCTTAAATTCAGTCCAGTTGTTTAACCAATTGGTGTAGCCCATAATTCCTTTCTCTTGTTGAGCATTCATACTCGCAACTGTCAAAAGAACGCAGATCAATTGAGTAATTTTTTTCATGATAAGGGGGGTATTACGGTTAATAATAAATTTGGGTATGCATAAATGTAAAAACTCCTCTCGGGTTTTCTGAAATTTATCAGAACCCTCGAGAGTGAGTTGTTTTTTATTTTATTTTTCGAGAACGTCAAAGCTGGTATTCACTTAGACTTTCCCAAAAAGATTTTAAAAAATTACTTTATTACATTTCGTTCAAATCGTTGAACTCGTGTAATGATTTCAATGTACTTTCGTAGAATAAAATTGCCGCGATTAGATTTCCTTTATCAGAGTAAGGCATCATTTTTCTTTGGAATTCTACTGTTGTATCTAAGAATGTTGTTGTACCAACTGCTTGAGCATCCAAAACTTTTTTGTGTTCACTATCGTCTGGAATACCAAGGTCTGCCATAGTAACTCCAGGTTTTGTAACCAAAGCAATGTAAGGGAGAGTTTTAACTAATACTTTGATACGCTCGATGTATAATTCCAAAAGTTCACCCTTTTGCATACCACTTAATTCTTTTTGATCATGGTATTTTCGGATAAGAGCAGTTGTACTGATAATACTTCTCGGTGCGTTTTTAGCTTGTGCTGAAACAGCCGCAGTAGTTAAGATAAAAAAAGCACTAAATAGAATAATTTTCCCTTTCATAGATTCTTATTTTATAATTGGTTGTTGATAAAAACAAAAATATAGAAATTAACTTAAATTACAACTGTAATGGATTTTTTTTTCAAAAAATTTCCTTAAAAAAACCTTAAAAATCAGCCTTATGTCGAGAAAATGTGCGTTTTAACGGGCTTTTTGTTAAAAATGTTAATTTAAAATCTGTAAGATATTAGTTATAAAAAAACGAAAAACATTCAAATAAATAACCAAAAAAAACCTACGTTTGTCGATTTTCGAAAAAAAATATTAACAAAAAGATCTTGATATTTACTCACTTGAGGATATTTATTAACAAAATTCTGTCGAAACTGAACCAAAAAAATTTCAAAAACATTCAAGGAGACTTCAAAACTGAATTCGGAAAATGTAACTCATAAATAATCTTACTCCCGAAAATTTTAGACTACACATTTTCTTCTATCTTTGCGCCATGCAATTTTCTCAAATTTTAGGTCAAGATTACATCAAAAGCCACTTGATAAAAAGTGCTGCTTCTGGTAGAATCCCTCATGCTCAATTATTCGTTGGCCCAGAAGGAAGCGGTACATTAATAGCTGCCATTGCTTATGCCCAATATATTTTATGCAGCAATACTGGCGATGAAAATTCAAACGGAAATGATTCTTGCAATCTAAAGTTTGAAAACATCTCTCATCCCGATCTGCATTTTATCTATCCAACCGTTACAACCGAAGATGTAAAAACAAAACCCAAAAGTTTGGACTTTATCCAGGATTGGCGAAGCTTTATTCAAGAAATGCCTTACGGCGGTTTGTTTGATTGGTACAAGATTCTTGGTGTTCAAAACAAGCAAGGGGAAATTCGTGTAGAAGATGCTCAGGAAGTTTTAAAATCGCTTTCACTAAAATCTTACGAAGGCGGATACAAAATCATGATTATCTGGATGGCCGATAAAATGAATATCGCCGCTTCTAATAAACTCCTTAAACTTCTAGAAGAACCTTCAGACAAAACGATGTTTATTCTGATTTCTGAAAACGAAGAAGATATTATTCAAACCATACGTTCTCGATGCCAAGTGATTCACTTTAGTGGACTACCCGAAAAAGTTATTGCCGATGCTTTGGTTCGCCAAGAAAACATAGACGCAGGTTTAGCCAAAAAAATTGCACATCAGGCGCAAGGCAATTTTAATAAAGCATTGCATTTGTTAAAAGAAGACGATGACGATCTTCCGTTTGAACAATGGTTTGTCAATTGGGTTCGTGCAGCTTTTAGAGCAAAAGGAAATGCTGCTGCAATTCAGGATTTAATTTCTTGGAGTGAGCAGATTGCTGCATTGGGGCGCGAAAGCCAGAAAAAATTTATCCAATATTGCATCGAAATGTTCCGACAAGCTCTTATGCTAAATTATCAGGCTCAAGACTTAGTTTATATCGAACCGAAAGTGGATAAATTCAAACTGGAGAATTTTGCTCCTTTCGTAAACGGGAATAATATCCACGAAATATTCAAAGAACTTTCAGATGCTATGTATCACATCGAAAGAAATGGAAATGCAAAAATAATCCTTACCGATTTATCGATCAAATTGACTCGTTTAATTCATAAAAAATAATTCAAAATGAACAATGTTGCCTCAATTTTACTTTTGGCTTTTCTAGCTTTAACTTTTCTACAATCTGGATACGAAAAAATTTTTTACTGGAAAGATAATGTTACCTGGCTTAAAGAGCACTTTGCCAAAACGCCTTTAAAAAATCAAGTTCCGCTTGCTCTTATGCATTTGTTGATTTTAGAATTGATTTCAGGAATTTTATGTGTTGTGGGCGGAATTCAATTGTTTACAAATAATGGCAGAGAATTTGGTTTTTATGGAGCTATCTTTTCTTGTATCTGTTTGCTAATGATGCTTTTCGGACAAAGACTTGCAAAAGATTACGATGGTGCGAGAACCATTGTTATATATTTTATACCAGCTGTAATGGCTGTTTATTGGTTAAATTAACCAGTACAAATTTTTAAATTTTAGATTAAAAAAATGAATCCAAAACATCCTTCAGAATCCCTAACTATTTTAACTGATTTAGTTTTACCGAGCGAAACAAATCCTTTAAACAATCTTTTTGGCGGTGAGTTATTAGCCAGAATGGATCGCGCGGCAAGTATTGCAGCACGCAGACATTCGCGCCGAATTGTAGTAACGGCATCTGTAAATCACGTTGCTTTTAATAGAGCTATTTCGCTTGGAAGCGTTGTAACTGTAGAGGCAAAAGTTTCAAGATCATTCAAAAGTTCGATGGAAGTTTTTATCGATGTTTGGGTAGAAGACCGCGAATCTGGAAACAGAACAAAAGCCAACGAAGCAATTTATACTTTCGTAGCGGTAGACGATACTGGAAGACCCGTTGAAGTTCCAGCAATTGTACCTGAAACTGAATTGGAAATTCAGCGATTTGATGCTGCGCTTCGTCGCAAACAGTTAAGTTTATTGCTTGCAGGCAAAATAAAACCAACTGACGCAACAGAATTAAAGGCATTATTTGTATAGAACGATTTTGTGACAATTTGGAACAATCAAACTTCAAAAAAAGAAGTAATTTTACAAATTATAAAACTGATTAATAAGATTATTAGAGAATTTTCTTATTTTTATCCAGAAAGACAAAATAATAATTTAAGATATTTAGAAAAAAATGAGTTCAGAGAAAGAAGCCAAATTAAAAGCACTACAATTAACGCTTGACAAACTTGACAAAACCTACGGAAAAGGAACCGTAATGAAAATGGGCGACAGAGCCATTGTAGAAGTAGAAACGATTTCTTCTGGCTCATTAGGTGTTGACTTAGCTCTTGGAGTAAACGGATATCCAAAAGGAAGAATTATCGAAATATATGGTCCAGAATCTTCTGGAAAAACAACTTTGACGCTTCATGCAATTGCAGAAGCTCAAAAAGCTGGCGGTATTGCCGCTTTTATCGATGCGGAGCATGCTTTTGATAGAAATTACGCAGAGAAATTAAACGTTGATATTGAGAACTTAATCATTTCTCAGCCAGACAACGGAGAACAAGCTTTAGAAATTGCTGAAAACCTAATTCGTTCTGGAGCTATCGACATAGTTGTAATTGACTCTGTTGCAGCTTTAACTCCAAAAAGCGAGATTGAAGGTGAAATGGGAGATTCAAAAATGGGTCTTCATGCCCGTTTGATGTCTCAAGCATTGAGAAAACTTACTGGAACTATCAGCAAAACAAACTGTACGGTTTTCTTTATCAACCAGCTTCGTGAAAAAATTGGTGTTATGTTCGGAAATCCAGAAACTACAACTGGAGGTAACGCACTTAAATTTTACGCTTCTGTACGTTTAGATATCCGCCGTTCTGCTCAAATTAAAGATGGTGAAAACGTAATCGGAAATAGAACTAAAGTAAAAATCGTTAAAAACAAAGTGGCTCCGCCGTTTAAAACTGCAGAATTCGATATTATGTATGGAGAAGGAGTTTCTAAAACAGGAGAAATCTTAGACTTAGCTGTAGAATTTGATATCGTTAAAAAAGCAGGATCTTGGTTTAGCTATGGCGACACCAAATTAGGTCAAGGACGTGACGCTGTTAAAGCTTTAATTAAAGATAATCCAGAACTAGCTGAAGAACTGGAAATTAAAATTAAAGAACACATGAAAGAATTGGCAAATGCCTAAAAAATAAGTCTAAAAGACGCTATTAAAAGCCAAGCGATTACACAAAAATCGCTTGGCTTTTTTTATTTTGAAATAAAATTAAAAATTTCACGCAACCTTTTTACCAAACCTTCATCTATATAAAAAAGCAGTTTTGTAATTGGTACTGCCATATATCAATTTCGGTTTTTTTTAGAATTTACGTTGATTGGTTATTTGAGTAAAAAAATCCGTTAGTTGTTCAAACTAACGGGTTTTTATCAAATTTCCCCTTTTAATCAGAATTCCAACGCAACCTTTTTGATTTTTCTCCATCTATAATAATGTGAAATTAACTTGAGTCATTAACCAAACTCTTTATTATCAACTATTAATATTTTTAATCATGAAAGAAAAAATAGAATTGTTGTACAGTAAAAACCGAAGAAAAACCAAATTGAAGTTTAAAAAAGTATTGCGTTTTATTTCAGAAAAGATAATTCACAGATAATAAGCTTTTGAATAAAAATAGGGGTTTTTAATTCAAAGAAAAGCCGGTAGACTAATCAGTTTACCGGCTTTTGTATTTTACATAATGTAAGGCTGTTTATTATCGTTAAAAGTCGATTAAGCCTTTGTAAATTAAACTTCTTACTTGTTCTTTCAATTCTTTTCTATGATCGCTTGTCAAACCTTTTGTTTCTACAAATGGCAAAATTCTTGCACGCATTCTACCTGGACTTCCACTCATAAATGTATAGGAAAAACGTTCTTTATTGTCTGGAAAAACAATGGGCACAATCGGAATCTGATGATCAATTGCTAATCTGAATGCTCCATCTTTAAACTCGTCCAACAAAATACTTTCATCATCTGGAACTCCTCCTTCAGGAAAAATACAAATACTTAAACCTTGGTTAAGACGATTTTGGGCTCTTTTAAAAACCTCATTTTTGCTTTTAGACGAGCTTCTGTCAACCAAAATGCAAGTACGTTTATAGAAAAATCCAAAAAGCGGAATCTTCACCAATTCTTTCTTTCCAACAAAAACAAATGGGTTTTTTATAAGCGCCAACATTAGCATAATATCGGTCATGGAAGTATGATTGGCCACTATCATGTAACTTTTGCCTTTAATGAGCTTCTGTTCGCGTTTTACGGTGTAATAGAAACCCATCCCGAAAAGGATAAATTTAGCCCAAATGCGGGCCATTTTAAAGAAATATGGATATCCTTTCTCAGAAAGGATAGAAACGACCAGAAAAGGAAACATAATAAGTATTGGAATGGCCATTAAGACATAAAACCAAACTCTCCAAAGAATCCAAAAAGCAATTTTAAATATTTTCATAGCTTCAAAAGTAGTAAAACCGAAATGAATATTATAAAGATTTTTTCTTAGTCATCGCTTATTTTAACGCAAAGAACGCAAAGGATTTTCGCAAAGTTTTTGAAGTGATTATTGTGAAGGTTTACTTTGCGATAAGTTCGCAAAGCTCTATCTATAAATTGTTAACGACTCTTCTAATACCATTTTTTAAAAGAATTTCATTGAAATTTATGAGTAAGCCAAGTTTAAATTTTCCTAGTCTTAAATAGGTTAATGTTTGTGCTAAATGATTAACAGTAAGAGATTCCACACTTTTTATCTCGATTAACAATTTGTTTTCCGCAAGTATATCAATGCGATATCCACAATCTAGCTTAACTTCTTCAAAAACTAACGGCAAAGATTTTTCTTTTTCAACAAAAAGTCCACGTTGCTTAATTTTATAAAACAAACATTCTTTATAAACATTTTCCAATAATCCAGGTCCCAGTTTTTTATGAATTTCAATTGCTAGTCCAATTACAATATTTGATATTTCGTTTTCTGTCATAATTTAAAAAAGAGCAAATTTATAAATATTTTCTTATATTTTAATCTAATCAAAAATCAAGAAACTTTTAAAATATGCTTAATATAAAGACAAAGCTTTGTGAACTTATCACAAAGTAATTTCTCAAAGAAATAAAACTTCTTTACTTTGCGAAAACCCTTTGCGCTCTTTGCGTTAAAAAACTACAAACTTTGTAATTAGAAAAAACATCGCGACATTTGCATTTCAGAAAAAACTAGAATGGCAAAAATACTTACTGGTGTTCAAAGTACAGGAACACCGCATTTAGGAAATTTATTAGGAGCAATTATTCCGGCAATTGAATTATCAAATGATCCAGCAAATGAATCTTATTTGTTTATTGCCGATTTGCATTCAATCACTCAAATTAAAGACGGAAAGACTTTAAGAGAAAACACGTACAGTACTGCTGCGGCTTGGCTTGCGTGTGGTTTAAATCCTGAAAAAGTGACGTTTTACAGACAATCTGATGTGGTTCAAACTACAGAATTGACTTGGTATTTGAGCTGTTTTTTCCCATTTCAAAGATTGACATTAGCACATTCTTTCAAAGATAAAGCAGATCGTCTAGACGATGTTAACGCTGGACTTTTTACATATCCAATGCTTATGGCTGCGGACATTTTGCTATATGACGCTGAATTTGTTCCTGTTGGAAAAGATCAGTTGCAGCATTTAGAAATTACTCGTGATGTTGCGGCTCGTTTCAATCACCAAATGGGTGAGACTTTTGTTCTTCCTGAGGCTAAAATTGAGGAAAACATTATGCTGATTCCGGGAACAAACGGAGGAAAAATGAGTAAATCTGCCAACAATATCATCAATATTTTCTTGGATGACAAAACATTAAGAAAACAAGTAATGAGTATTGAAACAGATTCTACACCACTTGAGGCACCTAAAAATCCAGATACTTGTAATGCTTTCGCAATTTATTCTTTGTTAGCAAATGAAGAACAAACTGCGCAAATGAGAGCTAATTATTTAGGTGGAAATTATGGTTATGGCCACGCTAAACAAGCTTTGTTTGAATTGATTACAGAGAAATTCAAAACAGAAAGAGAGAAATATAATTACTATATCAATAACCTTGAAGAAGTAGACGCTTTGTTGAAAAAAGGTGCATCAAAAGCTTCTGTCATTGCAGATGGTGTTTTGGCAAAGGTTAGAGAAGTTTTAGGATTTGGTAAATAATCAAAACCTCTAATATATTCTAATATATTACGATGACGAAGGAAGATGCAATAGAGGAATTAATGTACCAGAGTGGTAACCATGAAAATATAGAAAGCGAAAGATGGCAAAATGGTTTTTTAGGTCATCTTCGACCATTTCGAGGACAATTGCGTGAAGAAAACTATCACTTGATTATGAAATCTTTACAAATTCTTGCATCCGAAATAGAAAAAGACTTTGTAGATAAAAGAATCATAAGTTCTATTATGGGAATTTGTCATCTCGGTCGAATGTGGGCAATTGATCCTGAAGGAATGTTACAAAGTAATAATTTGATTTCCAAAGAACAAACAGGACAAATTGACAATTGGTTAATCGATATATCATATGCCGCTTTTTGCCTTTTAGATGGTGCTGGTGCTGAAGAAGCATTTTGGAATTACAACGAAAATAATCTATAAAATTCAAATACTTAAAATCATAAAAGCTGACTAATAACGGTCAGCTTTTATGATTTATATAAATTTTATTTTTTGTAACTTCAACTATATTAACCTCTTAAAATAAAAAAAAATGGATAAGTATATTGAAGATTACAATGTTCCCTTGTATGCATTTCAAATGCTAAATATCGTTTTTGGCTTATTACTGATTTATATTTTATACCGATTGTACAAACATTTTACAAGAAAATAATATATAGGATTTTCTGCGTTAAATTGATTCAAAAAGTTTTCCAGGAAGTGGTCTTATAACACCTTTTAATTCCATACCTATCAGAATTCCAGATAATTTAAAGATTGGGATTTCACATTCAATTGCAATAATGTCTAATAATTCCTTTCCGTTCTTCTGGAGAAAATCATAAACCATTTGTTCGTCAGAATCTAATTCTACAAAAAGCTGTTTTTGAATGTTTTTTGGTTTTTCTTTAATATCCCAATTTAGCATATAGATTAAATCAGCGGCACTTGTCAACACATTCGCTTTCTGTGTTTTAATCAAATTATTACAGCCCTGACTGTATTTATCTGTAACTCTTCCTGGCACAGCAAAAACATCTCGATTGTATTCATTTGCCATATTTGCGGTAATCAGGGATCCGCCTTTATCAGCAGATTCAATAACAATTGTAGCTTCAGTCATTCCAGCAACAATTCGATTTCGGCGTACAAACTTCTCTTTATCTGGATTAGAATCACTCCAAAATTCAGTTATAAATCCACCATTTACTTCCATTCTTGCCATATACTTTTTATGCGCACGCGGATAAACTTGATTCAATCCATGAGCCAAAACGCCAATTGTCTGCAGATCATAATCCATTGCTGCTTGATGCGCCACTATATCAACTCCGTAAGCAAAACCGCTTACAATTACAGGATCTAGCGGAGCCAAATCTTCAATTAACTTTCTACAAAAATCAGTTCCATAAGAGGTAATTTGCCTTGTTCCAACGATACTGATTATCTTTTTGCTTTTAAAATCTAAATTCCCTGCCGTAAAAATCAGAATTGGTGCATCAATACAATGTTTAAGACGATCGGGGTAATTTTCGTCTTGAAAAAAAGAAACCTGAATATTGTTGTTTTTTATAAATGAGACCTCTTTGTCTGCCTTTTCGAAAACAGTTTTATCTTTAAGGTTTTTCAATAAAACAGATCCAATTCCGTCAACGGCAGCCAATTGAGAATTCTTAGCTTTAAAAATAGAAGTCGCATCGCCAAACGAATTAAGCAATTTTTTGCCCATTATATCTCCCACTCCATCAACCTTCAATAAGGCAAGCAAATTAAATAATTCTTGATCTTTCATTGTGTTTTAACATTATGTAAAATAGATAAATAAAATCTACTTTTTACGAGGCGCAAATATCCATAAAACAAAGTAATTTCTTAATAAAATTTAAAAATATTTTTGAAGTGCCTTGTTTTGAAAGAAAACCTAAAAAGTTAATATACTGAAAACGAATTATCTAAAAATAATTCCGAATTGTTAATAAAAATTGTGAATAAAATTTTGATAACTATACGGGTTGGCTAACTTTGTTAATATGAAAATCGAAGTATATATCTCACAGTTATTGTATCGTTATCAGTGTGTAACGATTCCAGGATTTGGTGCATTTTTAACAGAAACTCACTCAGCGCAGCTGAATGAAAGCACTAATTCGTTTTTTCCTCCAAAAAAAACCATTTCATTCAACAGTCGTATCAAAAACAACGATGGATTGTTGGCAAATCATATTGCACAAGCAGAAAAAACATCTTATGGTTTTGCTGTTAGCGCAATTGCTTTTGAAGTCTTAAATTGGAAAAAAACATTGGAAGAAGAAGGCGTAATTCTTTTAAAAAACATTGGAGAACTGCGTTTAAATTCTGAAAGCAATATTGTTTTTAAACCAAACGATCAAACCAATTTTCTATCTACTTCTTTCGGATTAAGCCCTTTTGTTTCGCCAATGGTGAAAAAAGAAGCTTTCGAGAAAAAAATCGAAAAAATCGCAGCAAAAGAAAAAGATGCTGTTTTATTATACGAAAATGAGGAAGAAACAAAATCTTCAAATCCATTTTTGCGTTATGCTGCCATTCTTGTTTTAGGACTTGGAATTACAGGAAGCATTGGTTACCCATTGTATCAAAATCAAATTGATAACCAAACACTTGTTGTAGAACAAACTGTTCAGAAAAAAGTACAGAACAAAATTCAAGAAGCAACTTTCTTCATCAAAAGTCCGCTTCCCGCTGTAACTCTTTCTGTTGATTCTGCTAAAGTTGAAACTGTCGAAACAACAATGCCTTATCACATTATGGCTGGTGCTTTTAGAAGTGAAGCTAATGCTAAAAAAGCTTACAACCAACTAATTAAAGATGGTTACAAAGCAAGAATGCTGAAAGAAAACAAACACGGATTGTTTCCTGTTTTATACGGAAGCTACGCAACTATGAAAGAAGCGGAACAAGCTCAAAAAGAAATACAAAAAGGCGAAAATCCTCAAGCTTGGATTCTGGTCGAAAATCTATAAATCAAAAAAATCCCGTTTCGAAAGAACGGGATTTTTTTTTGTCCTATTCTGTTATTTAAAAAAATTTGACTGGCAATCTTTGATAATTTCTTCGAATAAATTAGCCTCAAAAAATAAACATCATGGACAACCTTTTTAAAACATTAGTTTTCTTTCTATTGCTGAGTTCACAATCTTTTTATGCTCAACAAATCTCAAAGGCTGCAGAAGAATTGGATCGACAAAAAGCTGAACTTCAAACGCAAAAAAGTTTAAAAGAAAATTATAAAAAGCTCGACGACAAACTTGATCAGCTGAAAAAAGAACAGAAGGAATTGGAAAGCAAAAAGAAAGCTCTATCTAAATCTGAAAACGATTTGAAAGCAACAAAAGAGAAAATTAGTAAACTGGAACTTGTCAATCAGAAAATTGAAAACAAAATAACAACTACATCAGTTTCTGACGAAGAAATTCAAAAGCAAAAAATTAAAACCAAAGAGAATGAAGTTACAATTCAGAAATTGAAGCTTACGCAAATTTCTCAAGAAAAAGAATTGGAAAAAATAATCTCAAATATTTAAATAGCGTTTTAATACAAAGAACATTTTCTTTTTTAAGCTTCGGAGAAGCAAAATATTTATAGCTAAGAATAAATATCTACGATATAAAAGCTCCAGCAGAGTGACATAATTTTATAACAAATATGTCACTCTGCTGGAGCTTTTTTTCATTTGTTTTATTTGATTCTATAAATATTTAACCTCTCTGAGGTTCAGCATATATTTCTATGTTGAGATTAAATATTTTTTTAAAACAACTTCTCTCCAATGTTTATCGTGAAACAATTTTGGCATCTTGCGACAAAATTTCTTTTCCTGATTGATATACCATTAACGCCGCAGGCGCCGAATTTTTTTCACTCAAAACAGTAAAATGGCATTCGTACTTAAAATTACCTTTTTTGAATTCGTAATGATGATTCCCTCCTGTTCCATCTGCGACAAAAACTCCCTTCTCGATTACTAGATCTGGAGTATCTGTCATTTTGTTTTTGATTCCCCAAGAAACGTAACGAAAATTATTATTTCCTAAATCATCAATTCTGATTCTGAATTTTGAAGTCTCGAGAATTGCAACAGGCTCTTTAAAATTTGAAATTGAAGCGTTTACATTTTTCTTTTGTGCAGCAATCAACGAATTTTTTATTTTAACTTCTTCATCAGATTGATGATTGATGCTGATAATTCGTCCATCAGTGTCTATCCACAAATCACCTTGATTGAGCATAATGCCGCGCCAGCCCATTTCTGACCAATCTTTCGCAGGATCCGATTTTACAATTTTTTCAATCAAAAATTTATCAAAAATTTGATTATATCTTTTTACAAAATCTGCTTTGTCTTTTACTGACGGAATTGGATAATCTCGCTTAAAGGGAAATTTTATACGTTTTGCAATTGCTTCTTTATCACTATTTTTCACTTCGAGAATAAATTTCGAAATGAACTTTTGATATTCTGGTTTCAAATCCTGGGCAATCAAAAAC
Organism: Flavobacterium sharifuzzamanii; assembly: GCF_003254585.1. GTDB lineage: Bacteria > Bacteroidota > Bacteroidia > Flavobacteriales > Flavobacteriaceae > Flavobacterium > Flavobacterium sharifuzzamanii. The sequence goes on from NZ_QJGZ01000039.1 coordinate 553,109, forward strand.
GAAGAATTAAACACCAGAATTGTTAGTACTATTTTAAATGTTTTCATGTCCAAAATAATTTAGTGCGTTAGAAATTAGATTTTTGAAAAACAGAAAACCATGTTTCACGTAGGACGTTCATAAAATCAATTGATGCTCGCTTTGAACATTTTTAGTTCGTCCCAAGTAAATTCATCTCCATGTTTTTCTTTCAAACCACTCAAAGATTCTTCTTGATAAAACTGAAATGCTTCTCTCAAAGCCAAAATTTTATCATACGGAAGAACATCGGTAATTTCGATTTTCTTCGACTGAATAAGTCTTATCAAATGGCCTTCGATAGTTTGAACATTTAATTTACGCATTCTCGCAATATCTTCAACCGAATTTTTATCCATCCACAAATCGTATGTTTCTTCGACTGTTGTTTTTTTAGCCGTTTTAAGCTCGTTTTTCTCCGTCTTAGGTGATTTGTATCGAACAATAGGTTCTTCTGTTCTAAAAATGTCTGTATTTGTCGTTTTCAGCTCTTCTCGAATCCTTTCTGCTTTATTGGTTTTGTAATTTTTAATATTTGGGGATGTTAGCTTTTCTTTACTGATAGCTTCACCGGCAACTACAACTTCAATCAATAACTTGGCTTTCATCAATCTTAAAACTGCTTTGGTCTGAAGATCTTCTAAAAAATTAAGTTCTTCGTAGAACTCTTTTACTTTTTTAAATTTTTGAATTTCAGCCATTTTATAAATCAGATCATCGACCAATTTGTCCATTTGCTTGAAGAAATAATCGTAAGCCGCATCTACTCTTTCTTTCACAAAAAACAAATCGATCGTTTCTTTGATGAAAATTTTATTGAGTTGCGAAATGAATTTCTGTGAAGGATCTAAAAGCTGCTCCATAATTTCCATTCGTTTATGTGCCCAAACCGAATGTTTCGTTTTTTCGGAACCTGCCGCATTTTCGTTATAACTAAAACGATGATTGCGCCATTCTTGCGCCAATTCTCCCCAGTTAAAACTGTTTATCAAATAGTTGTGAATAAAATTTTTGGTTTCGAAGTGAAGTGCTTTTTCCAAAGTTTCTTCTGTTGCTCTGTTCAAAGCATAATCCATCACATCTTGGTCGTTCGAAATACCATTCATCTGCATCGGAGAAAGCAAAATAAGCCCGTCTAACGAACGCAAACGCGAAAGTGCTACATAGGCCTGCCCAGGAAGAAAAACTTGCGATACATCGAGCGCAGCTTTGTCAAAAGTTAAACCTTGGCTTTTGTGCACCGTAATCGCCCACGCCAACTTGATTGGATAATGGGCAAAAGTTCCTAAAACCTCTTCTTCGATATCTTTAGTTTGTTCGTTGACTTTGTAGCGAATATTTTTCCATTCGTACTTTTCGACTTCGAGTGTCATGTTCTCTTCTGGAAAGTGAACAAAGATTTCCTCATCAGAGAGCGATTTGATTACGCCCATTTTTCCGTTGAAATATCTCTTTTCAAAAGACAAGTCATTTTTGACGAACATGATTTGCGCACCCACTTTCAATTTCAATTCTTCTTCAACAGGAAATATCTTTTCTGGAAAGTCTCCCACTACAAATGGCGTATATATGTATTCTTTACCATCTAAATCATTGATAGACTGCGAGTTGATAGAATCAGCCTTGGCATTATGCGTTGTCAGCGTGATGTAACCTTTGTTCTCTTTGAAGTCGAAATCAGGCTTAACATACTGATTTAGAATAGCTATGTCTTCTGGAGTGATTTGATTGTTTCGCAAATTATTCAAGACCGAGATAAAAGCATCGTCTGTCTGGCGATAGATTTTTGACAATTCGATATAAATCGGCGGATACGTTTGAAGCACATGAGAATGGAAGAAGAATTTTCCGCGGTAATAGTTTTTCAGCGTTCGCCATTCTTCATCACGAATAACTGGCGGCAATTGCAGCAAGTCCCCAATAAACAAAACCTGGACTCCACCAAAAGGCTGTGTATTTCTTCGAACGGTCTGCATCATAAAATCGACCGCGTCCAATAAATCGGCTCGCATCATACTGACTTCATCAATAACCAAAAGCTCCATGTTTTTGATTACATTTCGCTTGACGTTATTCATCTTGAAATGGCGACGAAGTGATTCCTTGTTTTCAAACTTTACTGTTTCCGTAAATTGTGCGCTCGCTTCGTACGACGGAATAAAAGCAGAAAACGGAAGTTGAAACATGGAATGGATTGTTACACCTCCAGCATTCAAAGCTGCTATTCCGGTTGGTGCAACAACCACAGTATTTTTATGAGTTGTTGCAATGATTTCTCGCAAAAGCGTAGTTTTTCCAGTACCTGCTTTTCCCGTAAGAAAAATAGATTTCTGAGTCTGATTGATGAATTGCAAAGTATAAGCTGCCGCTTCTGAAACGTTCTGCATTGGGCTTGTATTAAAAAATAAAATTACCGCATTTTTATAAAAAGAAAAAACCTAAATCTTAGTGGATTTAGGTTTTCAGTAATTTAGTTAGTTTGGTAGTTTTTTATTTTTTTGCTTCGCCTTCTTTTGTTTCAGCTGCTGGTTTAGCATCTGTCTTTGGCTCTGCTTTATATTTATCATTTAAAGCTTTGATAATTTCTTTTGTGATATCGTATTTCTCTTCAGCATACAAAATTGTTGCAGCATCTCCTGTTCCGTAGATGTAAGAGTAACCGTTTTTCTTTCCGTAATCTTTAATGAATTTTTTAACTCCACTAACAAGAGAATCCATCTCAACACCACTTTCTTGTTGTAACTGTTGAGCTAATGCTTGTTGTGCATAACCTAATTGCTGCTCTCTTTTTTGCAATTCAGCACCTCTTTGCTGTGCCCAAGCTTGACCGTTTGCTTGTGCTTGGCTTTGAAAATTAGCAGCGTCTTGTTTAAAACGTGAAATCTCAGCTTGTAATTGTCTACCTTTTTCTTCCGCTTGAGCTTTGTACTTTGCCTCTAAATCTTTTGCCTCAGTGTATTCTTTCATCAAAACCGAAGTATCCACGTAAGCTGTTTTTACTTCCTTTACCTCTGCTGTTTTGTTACAAGAAACTGCGAAAACTGAAAGTGCGATAATAACTAATGCTTTTTTCATTTTTTTTAAATTCTATTTTTTAAGTATTGAAGACAAAAATATAAAAAAATCAATAGCATCGACATAAAGTTTAAAAAATGCGCAAAATTTATGATATTGTTTTTATTTATAGTAAAAAACATAGCCATAAACCAATGTTATTGCCATGTTTTGGGTATTTTTTGTCTTGTTTTGAATTAACTAAAAAAGCCATCTTGTCTTTTAGAGGCAAAATGGCTTTAGATACTTTTTGTGACTTATTTGTTTCTCAAAACATAAATATGCGATGAATACTCTTTTGTGTTTTTAGCTTTTAAATTTGATTTTAATCCAACGAAAAAAGCTTTGATATAATTCATTTTTCCTGTTTTATATTTTTCAGATAAAAGGCTTACGTAAAAAGAATCGAACTTCATTGGAAGTATCTTTTCTAATTTCATGTCTACTCTTTCAAAAAGCAATTGGATTGATTTTTTAGAAAAATGCCAAAAATGGATCGGCACATCATAAGCGGCCCAAAAAGTTTCATAATGACCTGCATCGAACGATTTGTAGTTTGGAACCGCAATAATTAATGTTCCAGTTGGTTTTAATAAACGCTTCAATTCTTGGATCTGAATCTCTAAATTCGGAACGTGCTCCAAAACGTGCCACATGGTAATTACATCCAAAGAATTACTTTCTAAAGCGCTAGTTTCTTCTACAAATGAAATTCCTTTTTCTTTAGCAATATTCTTAGCACGATCGCTTGGTTCAACTCCAATAGTATCCCAACCATCATTTTTTGCTGTTAGAAGGAAATCTCCTGTTCCAGCTCCAATATCCAAAAGTTTTCCTTTTTTTGGTTGCTGACTATTGATAAGATTCAATTTATTCTTAAGCGCAATATTTTTTACGAAATGATATGCTTTTTCAAATAACGAACGTTTATTGTCTGTATGCGAAATATAATCTTCGCTTTCGTAGTATTTGCCTAAATTTTGAAGTTCAGGTTGTGGTGAAGTAATTAGCATATCTAATTCTTCATCATAATACAAATCAAAAATTTCTTTTGAAACAGAATGGTCTTTAACCGTAAGAAAGTGTTTTTTGTTTAAAACGTTCATTTTTAAATTTTATAGATATTTGGGTTTAATTTATAGCAAATCCTAAAAACGAAATTATATCGTTTTTAGGATTTTTAGTTTTTGTTATTTGTTGTTTTTCCAGTTTATCTTAACAGCTGATATTATTTCATTTTCTAACCTGATATCATTCAAAACAGAAAAACCATTTAAAACATAAAATTCTAATGGTGATTTATAATTTTCTTTATTTCGTTTGAAATCATTTCCATGATCTATTACCCAGCCATTCAAATTCTGATTCTTTTTTTTAATTTCTTCTAATAAAATTCTTCCGTATCCTTTTCCTTGAAATTGATAATTCAACATTATTGCAAACCATATTTCTTCATCACGAAAAAATGTGTAAGCCCAACCTTGAATCTCATTTTTTGAATCAATCAAAAGATAATTATCCATTTCTAAAATCGCATTCACATAAATCTCGAATTCTTGAAAAGTTTCATGACCAAGCTGAATTGGATATTCGTTATTTCGAAGTTGCCACAATGTTTCTTTTTCCTTTTCTAAAAAACTATTTTGATGTACAACTTTCATATTTTGGTTATTTTTTATTAAAACGTTTCACGTGGAACATTTGTTTAGTAATCAGTGTTCAATTTTTTAGTTGGCAGTTATACTGAACACTTTAAAACTGAACACTGATTACTACAAATCTATCTTCCCATATAAATCAAAAGCACGGAAATATCACTTGGTGATACTCCGCTGATTCTTGAAGCTTGAGAAATAGTTACAGGACGAATCTTGCTTAATTTCTGTTTGGCTTCAATAGACATTGATTTAATTTTATTATAATCAAAATTGTCTGGAATTTTTACTTCTTCCAAACGATTTAGCTTATCTGCATTATTTCTTTCTTTTTCGATATAACCAGAATATTTAACCTGAATTACGGCTTGCTCAACAATTTCTTCATCCAAATCATTTTCTTTGATATATGCATCAACCTTTTCAAATTTCAACATATCTTCCAATTCAATCTGTGGACGAGAAAAAATCTTAAACATTTTATCTCCTTGAGAAATTGGTGCTGATTCTTTTGCTTCCAAAATCGGATTTGTTTCTGCAATCGTAACACTTGTTTCTTTGAAGAATTGAACCATCTTTTCAGATTCGTTTAATTTCTTTTCCATTCTTCGTAAACGATCTTCAGAAGCTAAACCAATTTCGTATGACATTGGAGTCAATCTGAAATCGGCATTATCTTGACGCAACAATGTTCTATATTCTGCTCTAGATGTAAACATACGATATGGTTCTTCTGTTCCTTTCGTAATTAAGTCGTCAATAAGAACTCCGATGTATGCTTCATCGCGTTTTAAAATTAATGGATCTTTTTCGTGCACTTTTAAATGCGCATTTATTCCTGCCATCAAACCTTGAGAAGCTGCTTCTTCATATCCCGTTGTTCCGTTGATTTGTCCAGCGAAATATAATCCTTCAACAAGCTTTGTTTCTAAAGTATGTTTTAATTGCGTTGGAGGAAAGAAATCATATTCGATTGCATAACCCGGTCTAAAGAATTTTACATTTTCAAAACCTGCAACAGAACGAAGCGCTTTAAATTGAATATCCTCTGGAAGCGAAGTCGAAAATCCGTTTACGTAAACTTCACAAGTATTCCATCCTTCTGGTTCAACAAATAATTGGTGACGCTCTTTATCTGCAAAACGATTTATTTTATCTTCAATAGATGGACAATATCTTGGTCCTAAACTTTTGATCCTTCCGTTAAACATTGGAGAACGATCAAAACCTTCTCTCAAAATATCATGAACATTCAAAGACGTATACGTCATATGACAAGAACGCTGATGAACTAATGGAGCCGTCACATCTGAATAAGAAAACTTAGCTGGCTTCGCATCTCCCTTTTCTTCATTCATTTTAGAATAATCTAAAGAACGTCCATCTACACGAGGTGGTGTTCCTGTTTTCATTCTTCCAGCTTCAAAACCTGCTTTAATCAAATCTTCAGTAATTCCGGTTGCAGCACTTTCACCAGCTCTTCCTCCACCGAATTGTTTTTCTCCGATATGAATCAAACCGTTTAAAAAAGTACCATTCGTCAAAACAACAGATTTGGAACGAATCTCCACACCAAGTGAAGTTTTAATTCCTTTTATCTTTCCGTCTTCAATAATTAACCCTTTCACCATCTCTTGATAAAAATCAAGATTTGGAGTTGCCTCCAACATCATTCTCCATTCTTCTGCAAAACGCATTCTATCACTTTGAACTCTTGGCGACCACATTGCAGGTCCTTTTGATTTGTTCAGCATCTTGAACTGGATCGCTGTCTTATCTGAAACGATTCCTGAATATCCACCAAGCGCATCAATTTCACGAACGATCTGTCCTTTTGCAATTCCACCCATCGCAGGATTACAAGACATCTGTGCTATGTTTTGCAAACTCATTGTAACCAATAAAGTTTTCGATCCCAAATTTGCAGCCGCAGCCGCAGCTTCAGAACCAGCATGGCCTGCACCAACCACAATAACATCGTATTCTTCTAAAAACATTTTGTTTTATTATTCTCCAAAAACCGCTAATGCGGTTTCTAGAATTATTTTTATATTTCTTGTTCCACGTGGAACTTTTATTTTTGTTTCAAGTTTCAAGTTTCAGGTTTCAAGTTCAAACGGAAACCTGCAAATGGATATCTTCAAATTCAGAAAACAAATAAAAACGTTTCACGTGGAACATCTATTTATTTTCATCAAACAGAACTTCCAAACAGAACTTCCAAACAGAACTTCCAAACAGAACTTCCAAACAGAACTTCCAAACAGAACTTTCAAATCAGAACTTCCAAACAGAACTTTCAAATCAGAACTTTCAAATCAGAACTTTCAAATCAGAACTCTCAAATCAGAACTCTC
>NZ_QJGZ01000038.1 GCF_003254585.1 Flavobacterium sharifuzzamanii
CTTGGAGAAATTAATGCTAAGCTTTTGCAGAAGATTGAGGAATTGACACTTTATATGATTGAAATGAAAAAAGAAAATGCTGAAATGAAAAAAGAAAATGTTTCGATTAAAGTAAATCAATTAAAATTGGAAGAAGAAATTAGAAATTTAAAAGATAGATAGGAACTATGAAGAAGATTTTGTTATTGTCAGTATTTGTCACGCAAATAAATTTTGCTCAAAATACTTTTCCATTACCATATGGAGATGTTGGAATTGGAACCATAAATCCAGCAGGTATTCTAGACTTGCAAAAACTAAACGCAAATTTAGTTTTTGACTTGAACACTAATAATTTATGTAAAATAATTAGTAAAGGCTGGAATGCTAATATCGATATGCATACATTTCAAATCAATGGAATCGAGAATTTGAATCAGCTTCATTTAAATACAAATGGCAATGTAGGCATTGGAACATTCAGTCCAAACTCAAAGCTGGATGTTTCAGGTCAGATTGCTAGTTATAATGCTGCTTTTGGTCAGTCAGATAAACAAACTAGTACTAAAAATTATGCAAATTTTAGCGCAAATAATCACGGAAGTGTTTTAGTGTCTTCTAATCTATATTTTTCTGATAATGATAATTTAAAAATCGCAAATACACATGGTACCATGTCAGGAGGGGCAATATTGCTTCCTGGGAATTCACAACCAAATCAAGGAAAAATATTATTCTATACTACTAATCCTGCATCGGTTGTGAAAGACCAATTGTTTTCTGGGTTTATTGCAATGGAGATTACAGGGAGCGGGAATGTTGGTATTGGACAAACAAATCCAAATAATAAGTTAGATGTAAACGGCACAATACATTCCAAAGAAGTAAAAGTTGATATGACAGGCTGGACTTGGCCTGATTTTGTGTTTAAAAAAGAATATGATTTGCCAACATTAGAACAAGTTGAAAAGCATATTGTAGAAAAAGGCCATTTAGAGAATATTCCAAGCGAAGAAGAGGTTTTGAAAAATGGAATTAACCTTGGGGAAATGAATGCTAAGCTTTTGCAAAAAATTGAGGAATTGACACTTTATATGATTGAAATGAAAAAAGAGAATCAAGTCTTGAAGAATGCAGTTGAAAAACAAAATAAAGAAATAGAGCTTTTGAAGATAAAAAACAGTAATCAAAAATGAAACTAAAATTAGCTTTATCAATAATCCTTATTAGTACTCTACCTTCTTATTCTCAACAAATAGGAAACGGATATGCTACTTACTTACAGGATTTTACTACTCCTTTATTCTCGGGAGTATATGGAGGACCTAATGCTATAGGAAAAGCGCCAGACAATAGTCATGATTGGCAACATCTGTTTGTTATTAGACATGCAAATTCTGAAAATAATTACCAACTGCAATTATCTTCTGCCTATAGCGAAAATGATAAATTGTTTTTTAGGAAAATCGATAATTCAGTAAATCCAGCATGGTATGAATTAGCAACAAGAGGAGTAAACACCTTCAGAGGAAACCAAACAGTTTTAGGAAGTTTAAATCTATGGGAAACAAACGAGAGCAGACCATATGGTCAAAATGTCGAAAGTAAATCAGTTTTAAAACTTTCAAGAAACGGAACTAATGGTTATAGTTGGAACGAACATGCAGAATTCAGAATTGGTCATGGAGGAACAGGTACTACTGGAAGTAAACTAGAATTATTTATTAATGGTAATGAAAACACAACTTCAATACCAGATCAGCAAGTAATGACATGGAATTATAATGGAAATGTTGGTATTGGACAAACAAATCCAAATAATAAGTTAGATGTAAACGGCACAATCCATTCCAAAGAAGTAAAAGTAGATATGACAGGCTGGTCAGATTTTGTATTTAAAAAAGAATATGATTTGCCAACATTAGAACAAGTTGAAAAGCATATTGTAGAAAAAGGCCATTTAGAGAATATTCCAAGCGAAGAAGAGGTTTTGAAAAATGGAATTAATTTGGGAGAAATGAATGCTAAACTTTTGCAGAAGATTGAGGAATTGACCCTTTATATTATTGAACAAAGTAAGGAGTTGAACAATCAGAAAATAGAAATAATTAGGTTAAATAAATATAATACAGAATTAGAACTAATTAAGTCTAGGATTCTGCAATTAGAGAAAAAAAGATAATCATATGACAAAAACTACATTTTTTTTAGCTTTTTTATCATCATTCGTAATTACCAAGGCTTCTGGTCAAATTTCAACATCTTTAAGTGTAGTAGACACTCGTGACAATAATGATTTGCCAAATTTTTCCAAACGTGATGTTAGAGCGGATTTTAAGTTAAGGTCTGTTATAGGGGTTCCTGGGAGCGGAACATATTCAACAAGTTTAACTTTTTCACCATGGGAAAATGTTGAGAATAGTGGAGAAAAAAATCATCAGTTAAATTTTAATAATGGGGGTGTTTTTTATAGAAATGCTTATCCAATGGATGCGCAATGGGGTGGATGGAAACAGTTGCTAATAACTGATGAAAATGGAAATTTAGGTATTGGAACAAACTTTCCAATGAGTAAATTATCTGTTTACGGCTCTGTAACCATGGGAGGTGGAGTTGGTAATAATACTTTACCAAGACCACTAATTAATGCAGGAACTCTACCATATGGTGAAATTAGAGGATATAGCGGTGCAGGAGATTTGTATGATGATGGTTTTTTAAGATTATCTGCTGGAGCTGGGACAGCTTCTAATGTTAAATCATTTATCGATTTATCTGGTTACTCAAATGTACCTGATATGAATGGTAATATAGTTTTTGGGACTTATGGTGCCGAGCGTATGCGTATTGACCGTAATGGTTATGTATCAATAGGCACAAGTGCTCCAGATGCATTATTAACCGTAAAGGGTACTATTCACTCTAGTGAAGTAAAAGTAGATTTAAATTTTCCTGCACCAGATTATGTTTTTGCTAATGACTATAAATTAAAAACACTCGATGAAGTTGAAGATTATATAAAAGGAAATAGTCATTTACCAGAAATTCCTTCGGCAAAAGAATTTGAGAAGAACGGAATAAATATTTCGGAAATGAATATGGCTTTACTAAAAAAAATTGAGGAATTGACTTTGTATATGATTGAAATGAAAAAGGAAAATGAAAAACAAAACCAAGAAATAAAAAATCTTAAACGCCAACTAAACACTAAAAAATGATAATAAAAAAAATAACTGCAATTTTATTGCTTTTTGCCTCTATTTCGTATGCGCAACAAATTGGAAATGGTCGGGCTTTAGAAATTCCAGATTTTTCAGCCCCTCTAGCGTCAGGGGTTTATCAAGGATCATTGCCAAATGGTATGAATCCTGATCAATCGTTTGGGTGGCAACATTTGTTCGTAATTAGACACTCTAATGATACAAATAATTATCAGTTGCAACTTTCTTCATCGTACACAATGAATGACCGATTGTTCTTTAGGAAAATTGCTGGAAGTCTTGAACCAAATAATCTTACTTGGATAGAATTAGCAACAAGAGGAACAAATAATTTCGTAGGTAATCAGAATATAGATGGTAATCTTGGAATTGGCTCTATTTCACCTAATGCCCCTTTAGACATCGTAACGAACCAGTCTGCACAAGGTATAATTATAAGAAAAAGAGCTTCTAATGATTTTGGTAATATTTCATTTTATGATAATTCTGGTTCAACTGGTTTGGCAGGAATTGGAGTAGGGCCAAATAGAATTAGAATAATGAGCGGAGGTTTGGGTGATGCATTCGAAAAATTTTCAATGACTTCAAGTGGCCTTGTTGGAATTAATTCAATAGCTCCATTAAATACATTTGAAGTTAAAGTACCAACAAGTACAGGTTCATCCAGCTCAGATGGTATTTCAATACACGATGGCGCTATCTACAGGTTGGGGATTAATATTGGAGTAAATACACAATATGAATATTCTTATTTGCAAGCTGTCAAAGGCGGCATAGGTCAAAAAAACATTATTATAAATCCCATTGGCGGAAATGTTGGAATAGGAATAACTAATCCGTCAAATAAGTTAGACGTCAAAGGCACAATCCACTCTCAAGAAGTAAAAGTGGACATGTTGGACTGGTCAGATTTTGTGTTTAAAAAAGAATATAGCTTACCAACATTAGAAGAAGTTGAAAAACATATTATAGAAAAAGGCCATTTAGAAAATATTCCGAGTGAAGAAGAGGTTGTGAAAAATGGAATTAATTTAGGAGAAATGAATTCGAAACTGCTTCAGAAGATTGAAGAGTTAACCCTGTATGTAATCGAGCAGAATAAGAAAACAGAACAATTGGAAAATTTTATTTCCAACCAGAATAGAGTTATATCAGAACAAAATAAACGTCTAGAAAAACTTGAAAATAAACAATGAAAAAATTAATTACACTTTTGTTATTGGGGTTTTGTGCTTTTACAAATGCCCAGCAGAAAATCACTTTCAGCTATGATTCGGCAGGAAATCAGATTTTGAGAAGTTTATGCCTTTCAGGATGCAGTCCAACTGGAAAATCAACAGAGGAGGTAAAAGAAATGGAAGCGGTTACTAATGATGATCTGCTTAAGTTTGCGAAGGAAGATGTTATTTCCTATTATCCTAATCCTGTAAAGGAGCAGCTTTATTTAAAATGGGAGCTGATAAATGACAATAAGGTTTCTTCCATTACAGTCTATGCATTATCTGGTCAGGTTCTGCAGAATTTTTCAAGAACAGAAAGCACAGATAACCAAGTCATTTCTTTTGGCGATTATCCGAGAGGGGTTTATTTAGTGGTTCTTAATTACAAAGACGGAGACCAGAAAACAATCAAAATTATTAAGCAGTAAAAAACATGAGGCAATTTTACGTTTTACTTATTTTTATAAGTTTCAATTTTTTTATGTCTGCTCAGTCAGCAGAAGTTGGTAGCACTCCAGGTGAATTATCAGTTTCGTTATCTGGAGCAGCAAATTATATAGTTCCAATCGCGGTTCCACCCGGCATAAATGGAATTGTACCACAGATAAATATTGTATATAACAGCCAAGCGGGAAGCGGAACAGCAGGATACGGCTGGAATATAGGAGGAATATCGACAATTAGCAGAATTGCTTCAACTAAGTTTCACGATGATGTAATAGATCCAGTGGATTTTGATAGTCTTGACAGATTTGCTTTTGATGGCAAGCGTCTAATTGTAAAAAATGGGACAGGGGGTGTTTATGGAGCAAATGAAACAATTTACGAGACGGAAAGTTTTTCAAATGTTAAAATAACTTCTTACGGAGTGCATCCAAGCGGTAGCAATTATGGACCAGCTTATTTTGTAGTTAGATATCCAGATGGTTCAAAAGCATACTACGGAAACTCTACCGATTCGTGTTCAATTACAGATTGGGCAATAACTTACTGGGAGAATGCACAAGGGGTGAGAATTAGCTACAGCTACTCCATAACCAATAATATATTAAATGTTACCTCTATAAAATATGGCACTTTATCAAATGTAGCGCCGATTAATGAGATTAAATTCAATTATGACTCTACATCTGGAGATGAACAAGGGTATGTAGGTGGACAAAGTTTGGTTAAAACGAAAAAATTAGCGAGCATAAGTACGGTTGGTAATGGTGTAGGGTTTAGAAATTACTTTTTCGATTACATTGCCACTTCGGAAGGCTATGATTTGCTATATAAAATTACGGAGAAAAGCGGAGATCTATCGAAAAGCTATAATCCAACGGTGTTTGAATATGATCCAAGTTCTGAGGTTATCCTGCCTAAACCAAGCACTTCAACTATACCTTTAGGCAATGTTAGCGCGCAAAATTCAGCTATAGTATCGGGAGATTTTGATGGCGATGCAAGAATGGATTTTGTGCTATATCCGACGACTGGTGCAAATGCAAAGAAGGAGTTTAGGCTATTTTCTAATATTGGAGGGAATTCTTCACTGGCCCCTTTGAAACAGTCTTTAGGTTATTTTGAATCAATTTTCCCTTCAACTGGTCTAACAAGTAATGGCAAAATGTTTCATTATCAAGGAATCACTGTCGCTCAGTTTGATACAGATCTTGATGCAGTAAATTTTACGACATATTATAATTCTAGTTATGGGCTTGCGCCTGAACAAGTAAAAAAGGCAGTATTTCCAAATAGAGATATCCAATCTTGTGATAACTATTACAGTCAAGGGCAAAAAAAGTTTTTTTTCAACGGTGATTTTAATGGAGACGGCTTAACAGATGTTGTAGCTCTTGATATGGATATGGATGAGTATTATTGTCAAGAAGATCCATATACCGGTGAGGTAAGATATATATGGTCAAAAAACAGTACAGGCGGAATATATTTTGTTGATCTTGACAGACGAAAGACCACGAACTTTGTGAATTATGCGGGAGCATTACAAGATTATTATCTTACAGGCAGCAGCAGGATAGAAACTTTTGATGTTAATGGTGATGGAAAAACAGATATTCTTCATTTTCAAAATGGAAAAGTCTCTGTTTACAGCTTAAATAATAATAATCAACTTGAATTGCTGTGGCAGAAGACGGATACTGATATTAAAATCAACCAATCCATTTTGCCAGGAGATTATAATGGCGACGGAAAAATGGATTTCATCATAACCAAAAGTTTTGGCCTTTATTCGTCTGATTATATTAAATATATCTCTATGGGGAATGATTTTGAAAAAATTCCACAGACTTATGCGTTTAATAATATGGGCAATACTGAAGACAGTCAAGCTATCTACACTTGCACGCTTATCCCTTTAGATACAAACGCCGATGGAAAAACTGATATTGTACAATTAAGATCAGTTTATGCCAAGACACAAGGTGCTGGAGCAGCAATTATAAATGTTTTTAAGAATATTAATTCAACATTTGCAGCTTCTGCTGTTCCTACTTTTCAGACTCCATACTCAAATACAGTGAAAAGCTATCCAATTCCGGTATTTTTGTCTCCTCAAACAAACAATCAGTATACATCGGTGGGACTGATAAGTGATAGTCAGATATATGCTTTTGATTCACAAGATAATTTTAGCAGAAAAGGACTTATAAAAAGCATTACGGACGGAAATCAGGTAAAAAGAACAATAACGTATAGTCCGCTGCAACAAGATCAATACGAACCATTTTATACACCGCATATATTTATTGAGAATTTTCCAAATATCGATATTGTTGCCGCTCCAAATTTTAAAGTGGTCACAAAATTGGAAGAGCAAAGCGTTGGACAGTATAAAAAACAGATTTTCACTTATGCAGGTGCGGTATCAAATGCAGAGGGATTAGGTTTTCTGGGCTTTAGATCAACAATGAGGTCAAACTGGTATGAAGATGAATCCAAGATGATTTCTAATATTTCTAAGTTTGATATTTTGCAGCGTGGAGCGAACATTGAAAATTATCAAGTGCTCGGTTTCCACTATCCATTATTTCCAGCAACAAATCAAATTCCAAGAATAATCACTAAAGAACAGAATTATGTTGTAAATGACTCGGATAATTTAGTAGCTACGCAGAGAATTATTTTAAAACCTAAAACTATTATCCAATCGGGAAGTACATTTTCAGCAAAAATAGTTGCAGAGGAAAACAATTCGACAAATGTACCCAATAATTACATTACAAAATCGACTCTGACCTTCGAAAGCGATTTATTACCCAATAAGGTTTTTAAAATACAAAACACAGTTGTCAATCAGTTTAATAATTTAGAGGGGACAAGCACCGAAACAATCAATGCTTATGATGACTATAATAATGTAACAGGCTCTAAAATTTTATATAAAGAAGGGAGTTCTGTTGTAAAGACCGCTAAATTTGATGTGGTTTATCAGGCTCCAATACAAGCTCCATATATTGTAGGGCGACCAAGTTCTAAAACGCAAAGCGTGTCTGTAAACGGGGATAGTATGAGTAGTAAAGAAATTTATTCTTATAATGGTAATCAGCTATTAGAAACAATTGAAAAATCTGGACAGGGAACATCGACTATAAAGGAAAAGAATGATTATGACAGTTTTGGTAATATTGTAAGAAAAACAATAAGTCCGCCAAGTTTGCCTGCTAGGGTTACAAATTATGAGTATGATTCTTCAGGGAGGTTTTTAATAAAGAGCACTGATATTGAAGGATTAACTAAGACATTTGTGTATAATTCCAGTTCAGGCGTGTTGGATAATGAGACAAATCAGAATGGATTAAAAACTTCTTATTTGTATGATAGTTGGTTTAAGAAAGAACACACAACAGATTATTTAGGCAAGAGTAATCACTATGTATACAGCCGAAGTGCTGAGAAAACAATAGTAACAAATACTGGTGATGATAACAGCAGTATTGAGGAGACTTTTGATGATTTGGGCAGGAAAGTCAAAGTGAGAATTAAAGACGTCACAGGTAATTTTTCATCAGTAGATTATTCCTATGATATAGAAGGTCGAAATTACAAGGTAAGTGAACCTTATTTTACAGGGAGTCCTTCCCAGTTTAGCGAGACCAAATACGATGTGTATGGCAGAGTAGAAAATACGATTTCGTTTACTGGAAAAAAAGTGGATTATACTTATTCTGGGTTAACAACTACTGTTAGTGAAAATTCCAAAACTAAAATATCTGTTAAAAATGCTGCAGGTAATGTCATATCTATGACAGACAGCCCTGGAGGAACTGTTACTTATACGTATTTTGCTAATGGAAATTTAAAAGAATCAGACTATGGAGGGGTAAAGACAACGATAACGCAAGATGGCTGGGGAAGAAAAATCAAGCTTGTAGATTCTTCTGCAGGAATATACAGTTATGAATATAATGATTTTGGTGAAATAACAAAAGAAACGACGCCAAATGGTGTTACTACATATACACTTGATGATTATGGAAAAGTAAAAGAAAAGACTATATCAGGAAACCTTACAAATAGTAAGACGACGTATCTTTACGATTCAAGCTCGAAACTACTCCTAAAAAGCGAGTTTCAAGATTTCGCAAATGGTGGAAGTATTACAAATGAGTATTTTTATGATTCTTACAAAAGGATTAATAGAACAGTTGAAGCTACACAATATGCATTATTTACAAAAGACTTTGAATACGACGCTTTTGGAAGAGCCAGTAGTACCACGTTTACTGCACAGGCAGCTGGAAAAGGAAGCACAAGAAAAGTAAAAAACACTTATAGTAATGGAGCCCACTGGCAGATTTTGGATGATGCAACTTCGGCTGTCTTATGGCAAACCAATACTTTGGATGCAAGAGGAAAACTTTTAACAGCAGTATGCGGACCGGTTTCGATAGTAAATTCATATGATATTTATGGATTTGCTAAGGAGTTTAATTATAATCTAGCGGCTAATACTGCTATAAATATTCTAAAATTAGGTGCTGATTTTGATCCTGTAAAAGCGAATTTGAAGAGTAGATCAAATAGTCTGTTTAACCGAAGTGAAACTTTCAAATATGATGCATTAGACCGTTTGACAGAATTTACAAATTTGCAGGGTAATCAAGAAACCCAGTCGTATGATGACAGAGGAAGGATACTTCAGAATAGTGTCGGATTATATAATTATACTAATACTAATAAACCCTATCAAAATACATCTGTAGATGTTACTGCGGATGCTTTGGCATATTACTCTGGAAGGCAGACTCTAGATGTTACCTACAATGTTTTTAAAAGCCCTGTAGAAATTGTGGAAGCGGGTATTGACAGAATCAGCTTTAATTATAATGATAGCAATTCAAGAAGCGCCATGTTTTATGGAGGTCTCCAAGAGAATAAATTCTCAAGGAATTATGCGAAATACTATTCTGCAGATGGTTCTATGGAAATTAAGCATAATCTAACAAATGGAGCTGTAGATATTATAACATATATTGGTGGTGACGGATATACTGCGCCAATTATATTAAAGAGCAATGGAATATCTCAGAATTATTTATATTTATTGCGAGATTATCTGGGGTCGATTGTTGCTATTACAGATCAATCTGGTGCTGTTGTAGAGAAAAGGCTTTTTGATGCTTGGGGAAATATCGTATCTGTACAGGATGGGGTAGGGAACTCTTTAGCAGGACTGACTATCTTGGATAGAGGCTATACAGGGCATGAGCATTTGCAGAGTGTAGGTATTGTACACATGAATGGGCGTTTATATGATCCAAAATTGCACCGTTTTATGCAACCTGACAATTATGTTCAGGATCCTTTCAATACCCAGAATTTTAACCGTTATGGCTATTGCTGGAATAATCCATTAGTTTATACTGACCAAAGTGGAGAGTTTGTGTGGTTTGTTCCGTTAATATATGCAGCAATAAATGTTGGTGTAGATTTAGTTAAAAATAATGGAAAGATGAATATTGGTCAAATTTCAATGTCAGCAGGTATGGGTGCAATAAGTGGTCTTACTAGTGGTGCAACAACTGTAGGTGGAGCTTTTTTAGGTGCAGGAATTGGACAGCTTAATAAATTTATGCCTAGTATGACTTTATATGAATCAAGTGGATTTAATTTAGGTATTTCTCCTATGATAGGTTTTGGAACTAGTGGTTTCAATGTAGGAGCGAGTTTAAATGCCGACGCGAAAATCGGCGATGTAGCATTAGGTGCAAGCTTTGGTTTTGGGTATAATTCTGGGACTAGTAGTTTAGGAGAATCATCTGGTGGTAGTGGCTTTTATAATTATGGTGGTTATTTAGCATACAATGATGGTCATGCAAATTACGGATTAGGATATTCATTCAATACATTTGGGGGTAAAACGGGACAAGGTGTTGCTGCAATTAGCATATTAGCTGGTGATTTTACCTTAAGAATAGATGAAGATTATTTAGGTGATAAAGGTGATCGTTACAGAACAGGTGGAATGCTTGCAACTTATAAAGTTAATAATGATTTGACATTAGCATTTGGAGGAAGCATGATGACTGGAGATGCATTTGGTGAGGATGCTATTGGAGGAAATCCTTACGTATTAGATGGACGTGGTATGCATAAAAATGAAATCATGCCACAATTAAGAGCTGGGACAATGTATGGTGGAGTTATTTATAAGGGGCATGCTAGTTTTTATGGACATAATAATGAAAAAAGACTTCACAGTATACAAAATTGGATTCATAGACAAAAAAGTTTTATTACACCGTATTTTCCTGATAGAGGTTTATCATCAAAGGCATATAATTACTCAGGAAGCTATAATTCTAATTATTTATTCTATTAGCATGAAAAAAATTATACTAATATTAAGTTTATTTTTGTTTTGTTGTTGTAATGTAAAATATTACATTACAACTGAGGGAGGGTATCGTTTATATGATTCTACAAAATTTAAATATAATAAATTAGAGTATACAAAAATGAGTAAATCTGCTATTGATACAAATTGTATATACATAATGGATTCTACTTACAATAAATGGGATGATATAAAAATTAAAAAAGAAAATTACAGATTTGTAAGATTTTTTTCAAAAGGGCAAGTTTTGTTTATATATAATAATGGAATGCCAAATTTAGAGATGATAAATAATAAGAATATAGGGATTCCAGGTTATTACTATATTGAAGGGAAAAAAATAAAAATCAATATGTTTAAAAATATAAATGGGGGGATTCTTATTGATTATTTTGGAGAGATTAATTCAGACGGTAATATTATTTTTTATGAACAACCAACAGGAAGATTTTCTTTGGAGAAAACAAAAGATTATAATGGAAAGTCATTTTGGTCTAAGGTAAAAGTTGAAAAGATGGAGCATTATAAGCTAGATTGGTAATAATGTAATTTTTAAGAAGTCTTAAGTGGAATTATATCAATTAAGTCTGCAAAGAGTTCTAAAACTGAAAAGTTGCACAAATGTTTCTTAGCTTTACAAAGAGTTCTAAATTTAAATTAAAAAACTGCGCAAATGTCTCTGACTTTGCGCAATTTTTTTTGGTTTTAGAATTTCTAAACGTAATAAAAGTCTCTGACTTTTTACGATGACATCTTAAAAAGTAAAATCACTCCACAATACTAGAAGAATCCTTAATCTCAAAATCAGCATATTGCCAAGCATCATCAAAAGAGTTTTTAATTTTTAAAGCCTCTTTTTCTTTTTTCTGGAGTGCTAAAGCATTATAAAGTCCGATTAGGGCGAAGCCGTTTTTTGGGAGTGTTTGTAAATCTTGTCTGTAGATTTTTTCTGCTTCGGCATATTTTCCTGCTTTAAGCAAAACAGTTCCTAAATAATGTCTAACGGAGAAAAACCAATCTGGCGGTTCGTTGTAATTTAATTGATCTTCGATTGCGATTGCTTTATTTAAAAGAGCAATAGCTTTATCCAAATTATTCTTTTTCGCTTCAACTCCCGCAGAAAGAACATTATTAGCAATCTGAACCAGATCGTAGGTTGTATTGATATTCCAGATAGTAACCTCTTTTAAGGTTTTATCTTTGGCTAATTGGTTCAGAGAAGCAAGCTGTTTTTCGGCATTGGCAATGTCATTTTTTCCGAGATACGCCATTCCTCTGGCATAATGCCAAATCGCATTTGGATATACGAGATCCTTTTCAGGTTGCGGAATCTCCATAATTTTATCCCACATCGAAAATTTTACAGCGATATAATACGGAATGCTATAATAATGTTGCAAAGTTCCCCAACCTGCCTCGCGCATAATTTTGGGAGATATGTGTTGTTGTAATATTTGCGCCGATTCCCAAGCCAATTTTGAATTTCCTTCTAAAGCCGCTGTTGCCACCAAAAAATGATAATTGTGTGGATAATAGGCTAGAGGATAAGCGCCTTGTGCATGGCAGGCAGTTGTATACAAACTATCAATTTTAACTGCTTCAATGTTTGAAAGCGTACCTTGATGATAATCTCCCGTACGAATGTAAATATGAGAAGGCATGTGCACCAAATGGCCTGATCCTGGAACTAATGTTTCTAGTAATTTGGCACTTTTAAGTCCGTTTTCTGGATGTGATGATGCTTCTACAGCATGAACCAAAAAATGATGTGCGCCTGGATGCTTCGGATTTTTTTTGATTAATTCGTTTAAAACAGCAAGTATTTCTGGAGTCCATTTTTTAGGTATTCCAGTGCCTTTTTCATACAAATCCCACGGATGGAGATTCATTTGAGATTCGGCATAAAGAGCGCCAATATCAGGATCTGAAGGAAACTGAGTGTATACTTTTTTCATCGCTTCGGCATACGCAATGTCGAGCGGTTTTCTATCAGCAGGAGGATTTTTAGCATAACGAACTAATAATGCATCAATCATAGCAATTTCTTTCGGAGAACATTTCGCAGAAAGTTTCTTAGCTTTTTGAGCCGAATCATAAGCCCTTTGAAAATTATCTTCTTCCATTCCCGCATTATAATTCGGACCTAAAACATAAGCAAAACCCCAATATGCCATAGCACAATTGGGATCTAAACGCGAAGCTTCATAAAAAGATCTTGCAGCTTCGGCGTGATTAAATCCGTACGCCAGCATCATTCCTTGATTAAAGTATTCTTGCGCTTCGGGATTATGGGTTGTAATTTTAAAATTTACGCCGTCAAGTCCTTTAAATTTTGGTGCTTTTTTGTTTTGGGTGTACCAATCTTTATCGTTCGTTTTCGGAATATAGCACCCTTGCGAAGCGCTGACTTTAACTGATTTGGGTTCAGTGTTTTTATCTTTACAACAAACAAAAAGAAGAAAAACAGCAATTAGAAAGTAATTAAATTTCATTGCAAAATAGATTTGAAATTATATAATCAGTGTAATAGCTCAAAAGAAAAAAAATGATGCTTATAGTATAATAGTTTGATACGGAGAGTATTAAACAAAATTAAATAAAAAAGAAATAGGTTTTTTTGTAAATATTTGTTTTTCAGTGTTTTGTAATCAGTTTTGAATTGCTTTGAGCATATAGTTCTCCCGCAGATTTAGCAGATTCAGCAGATTTTTTTAATTATAATATCTGCCAAATCTGCTAAATCTGCGAGAGAAAAAAATCAAAAAAATAAGGTCTACACTTTTCAGTATAGACCTTAAATTATATGGAAATAAACAATTTCTTAGTTTGTTCCAGCGGCAACTTTATCTACCAAAAACAATAACTCGCCCGAAACTGGTTTAATCAATTGCATTGGATAAAGAGTTGGATTGTATTCGCCAGTTGTCACTTCTTTCAAAGCATTGATTTTCTTTTCTCCAAAAGCTACTACTACAATTTTTTCTGCTTTGTTAATTAACGGAGCAGTAAGTGTAATTCTATACATTTTCTGAGGAGCCAAATAATAAGCATCAACCCATTTGGTTTGCTCTTCAAGAACTGCTTCACCTGGGAAAAGAGAAGCTGTGTGTCCGTCGTCTCCCATACCTAAAAGAATCAAGTCAAATTTGCCTTCTTCACCTAAAACAGTTCTGATAGACTTTTCGTATTCAGCTGCATAATCCTCAGGAGTAACACCATCTTTGTACATTTCAAAAATGTTTTCTTGCGGAATAGGAACGTGGCTTAATAAAGTTGAATAAGACATTTTAGCATTACTCAAATCATCATTTAACGGAACCCATCTTTCGTCACCCCAAAAAATATACACTTTGCTCCAGTCTATTTTATTTCTGTAAGCATCAGAAGCCAATAATTTATAGATTCCAGCTGGAGAAGAACCTCCTGTAAGAACAGCTGTAAATTTGCCATTTGCTACAATCGATTTCTGAGCCGATTCTACAAAAAGATCTGCTGCTTTAGTATTAATTTCGTCGGTGTTATTGTATATCTGTACCATCTAGAATTTCTTCTTCTTTTTTAATGTTTTGTGTATTCGGAATCCATTTGTGGCCTTGACGTGCTAACAATTCATCAGCTTCTTCAGGTCCCCAGCTTCCTGCTTTGTAATTTGGGAAATTTTTTGGAGGTGTTGTTTTCCAAACTTGCTGAATTGTTTCAATTGCATCCCAAGCTTCTTCCACCTGATCCCAACGCATAAATAGGGTAGGATCTCCTAATAATGCATCTGCAATTAAGGTTTCATAAGCTTCTGGTGACATTGTTGAACAAGAAAAATAATCAAAAACCATCTCCGCAGGTCTTAAAGACATCGATAAGCCTGGTTTTTTGGTCATAAACTGCAGTTTAATGTCCATTGAAGGCTGAATGTTGATAATCAGTCGGTTTGGTGTCATACCTTCTTTCCCGTATGAGAACGAAGAATGAGGCACTGGTTTAAACTGAATAATGATCGAAGATTGTTTTTCTTCCATTCTTTTTCCAGAACGCAAGTAGAACGGAATTCCCTGCCATCTCCAGTTATCCAAATAGATTTTCATTGCTACATAAGTTTCTGTATTAGAATCTGGCGCAATGCCTTTATCTTGACGGTAACCCGGAACAGGAACTCCTTTTATTTCTCCAGCATCGTACTGACCTCTAACGATATAATGATCAACTTCTTCTGGTTTAATACGACGAATTGACTTTAAAACATCTGCTTTTCGATTACGAATATCATCAGCATTTAAAGAAGCAGGCGCTTCCATTGCCGTCATACATAAAATCTGAAACAAGTGATTCTGAATCATATCTTTCAATGCACCAACACCTTCGTAGAATCCGCCGCGTTCTTCAACACCAACTTCTTCTGCAACGGTAATTTGCACGAAATCAATGAAATTACGGCTCCATAAAGGCTCAAACATTGAATTTCCAAAACGGAAAGCCAAGATATTTTGAACCGTTTCTTTTCCTAAATAGTGGTCAATTCTATAAATCTGCTCTTCTTTGAAAGTCTGCGAAAGCATTTCATTCAACTCGATTGCAGAAGCTTTATCGTAACCAAATGGTTTTTCGATAATAATACGATCTTGTTTCGGATTTGCAGCAAGTCCGATTTTCTTGATGTTGCTTGAAATCGTTGAAATGAAAGAAGGCGTAATCGAAAGATAGAAAAGACGATTAGAACGTTCGCCAAAGGCAAGGTCAAAATTGTTTATTTTTTCATTTAATCCAATGTACGACTCTTCTTTATCGATATCAAGACTGTGGTAAGTGATGTGCGAAAGAAATTTTTCTGTTTCTGGATCATCAATTCCTTTTCTTCTTGAGAATAGATTTAGATTTTCTGCTACATAAGCACGAAAATCTTCATTGGTTTTTTCAGCTCTTCCAAGAGCAATAATCTGAAACTTTTCAGACATACGTCCGTCAAGATACAGATTTTGAAAAGCGGGGAATAGCTTTCTCTTTGCTAGATCTCCAGTTCCACCAAAAATAACAATGATTGTTGGATTCTTTAGTTTATTTTTAGTCATTGTGTGGTTTAGTTGTGTTGTTTTTTAGTTGTCTTATTCAGCCCATTGGGTATGGAAAACACCTTCTTTGTCGATACGTTCGTAAGTGTGTGCTCCAAAGAAATCGCGTTGTGCCTGAATTAAGTTTGTTGGCAGATTTGCAGATCTGTAAGCATCAAAATAAGCCAGCGAATTCATTAATCCTGAAACAGGCAAGCCTTTTTGAACTGCAAATTGAATTACAGCACGCATTCCTGCTTGATTTTCGGTTAGTTTTGAAGCAATTCCGTTATCCAAAAGCAAGTTTGGCAAGTCTGATTTTGCAACATAAGCTTTTCTAAAATCTTCTAAAATAGTCGCACGAATAATACATCCGCCACGCCAGATTTTAGCAACCGTTTCTAAATTTAATCCATAATTGTATTCTTTAGAAGCCGTGTGTAACTGTGCTAAACCTTGAGCGTAAGTTACTACGATAGAAAAGAATAAAGCAGATTTTAAAGATGCAATTGCTTCGCTTTGAGAAACATTTGTTTCGCTAGCGTTCCAAACTAATTTTTTAGCTGCTTCAATTCTTTCTGGTTTTGTTTTAGACATATCACGCATGTTAACCGCTGCGTCGATTGTTGGAACTGGAACTTGCAAGTCCATTGCATTTTGCGAAGTCCATTTTCCTGTTCCTTTAGATCTTGCCCAATCCGAAATTTTATTGATTAAAAGACCTCCGTCTGTATCTTCTTGTTTCAAGATTTTTCCTGTGATTTCAATCAGATATGATCTCAAATCATCAGTTTGGTTCCATTCTTCAAAAGTTTTCTGAATCGTTGAATCATCTAGATTATAACCTCTTTTCATTAAGTCATAAATCTCAGAGATCAATTGCATGATTCCGTATTCAATTCCGTTGTGAACCATTTTCACATAGTTTCCAGCAGAACCATTTCCTAAATATTCTACACAAGGTTCGCCTTCTACTTTTGCCGCAATTGCTTCAAAAATAGGACGTAATCTTTCATACGCTTTCTGATCTCCTCCTGGCATCATAGCAGGACCGAAACGAGCACCTTTTTCACCGCCCGAAATTCCCATTCCAAAGAAGTGAATTCCTTTTTCAGACAATTCAACAAATCTTCTGTCTGTATCTGTAAAATAAGTGTTTCCGCCGTCAATAATGATGTCTCCTTTGTCTAAGTGAGGCAATAAACTAGCGATGGCACTGTCAACTGGTTTTCCCGCAGGAACCAATAACATAATCGCTCTTGGCTGCTGAATAAGCTCTACAAAATGTTTTACATCTGTAGTTGCTTCAATAGTGTGATTAGCATCGGCTTCTTGTTGAAGAGAATTGACTTTTTCGGTGTCTAAGTCTAAACCTGCAGCCGCAAAGTTATGGCTGGCGATATTTAAAAGTAAGTTACGACCCATTACGCCGAGTCCTACAATTCCAAAATCAAATTTGCTCATAGTTTTCAATTAACTAAATTATTAGAAGAATGTTTTTGCAGCAAAAAGTAAGAGAAAGTATGGTAATTCTTTTTCATTCAATGTTTTGCCAAAAAACAATGGTTATTTTAATCTTACATTTCAAAATGTAGACCGCTAAGTTAGAGAAAAATGCTGAAAAATAAGGGGTAAAATCGTTCAGTTTTGGTCTTTATTGTGATACTTTTTATGTGTAAAATTTACGCTTATTACTGCTGTTTTTCAACTAAATCGTTGTAATACTGCTAATGCCAATTATATAAAAAAAATATAAGAAAGGGTATTGAAAATATAGGAATTGAGGTAATTTTGGAAACCCAATCATTGGATCCAAGATTTAATTCATTAAAGTATTATATCCTTTTTATGCCAAGAAACATAAAGTTTGTTTTTACCGCCATCTTTTTAGCCCTTACTTCGGGTATCTTTTTTAAAGCAAATGCACAGTCGGTATTAGAAAATGAAATTTCTATTCAAGCAGATAAGAAACCATTAGGCATTGTTTTGGGCCTAATGGAAGAGAAAGGAAATTTTAGATTTGCTTATTATGGCAAACTAGCTGTAAAAGATAGCATCGTTAGCATTCATGCCGATAATAATACCATAAAAGGAGTTTTAGATGAGTTGTTAGGTGCCAAATATGAGTTTAAAGAGTCTCCAGGATTTGTTATTGTTCGTTATGCGCCTTTAGAACTTGCTTTGGTGTTAGAAAAAAACATCGTTATGAGTGACGGACAGCAAATTGTAATCGGTTATATTGTAGATACAAAAACGAACAATCGCATTGAAAATGTTAGTGTATTGGAGAAAAATGCATTGCTGTCTACATTGACCAATAAAGATGGTTTTTTTGAACTTCGATTAAAAAATGCACCTCAAGCGATAGAACTGACAGCAGTTAAAGAGAATTATAAAACGGTGACGATGGTATTTCTTTCTGAAATTAAAATTCAGATGGGAGACAAAAAGAATAAAACAGATTATATCGATGGCGATTTCTCTGCAATTGAAAGATCAGGAATTGGACGTTTCTTTATTTCTTCCAAACAAAGAATACAAGCGCTCAATCTGGGAGGATTTATTTCTAAAGTTCCCGTACAAGCTTCTTTAGTTCCAAGTATCAGTACGCGTGGAATGCTGAATACGCAGATTGTCAATAATTTTTCTTTAAATATTTTGGGAGGTTATAATGCAGGAGTTCGCGGATTAGAAATGGCTGGACTTTATAATATTAACCGTATGAATGTGGATGCACTTCAAATGGCCGGGATATTTAATACCGTTGGAGGATCTGTAAACGGAGTTCAGTTAGCCGGAATCTATAACAATGTTTTTGGCAATTTAAGAGGGTTGCAGATAAGCGGTATTCATAATAGTGTGAAAGGCTCGCAAATTGGATTGCAAATGAGCGGTATTTATAACAACGTCTATAAAGATTCAAAAGGACTTCAAATTGCAGGAATTAGCAATACTGTAAAGGGTTCGCAAAACGGATTACAGCTTTCGGGAATTTGCAATATTGGAAAAGATACAGTGCGAGGCGCTCAAATTACAGGTCTTTTTAATTATGCTAAAGAATTAGAAGGAGTCCAATTTGGATTAGTCAACATTACAGATTCGCCATCTGGTTATAGTTTTGGTCTCTTAAATTTTAAAAAAGGCGGTTATAAAAAAATCAGCATTACAAGCAACGAAATTTCAGATATAAATCTTGCTGTAAAAACAGGAGACCATAAAATGTATACGATTTTGATGGCAGGAAGAAGCGATCGAAAAGATGAAGAAAAGTTATTTTCTTTCGGAATTGGATTAGGAAAGAACATTCCGTTAGGAAAACGCTTCACTTTTAATCCCGAATTTAGTACGCAGTATCTTTATTTAGGAAATTGGGATATCTACAACTCCTTATCTAAATTTGATTCCTCTTTTTCTTTTCAATTGTGCAAAGGCGTAGCAATATCTGGAGGACCTTCTTTGAATTTTTATTGGTCTGAGAAACAAGATAAAGACGGCAATTTAAATACCTCGACATTTGTTCAAGATCGTACCAAACACTCTACTATAATCAAAAATAACAGCAGAGATATTTTGGGATGGATAGGGTGGAGTTTTGGATTGACCTTTTTTTAAGAATTTCTAATGATTTCCCAGTGATGTGATTATTTCCTTAATGCTTAAACTTTGACTTTTTGTCGAATAATTTTAAACACATAGTCCCGATAGCTATCGGGATAGATTTTTTTTTACCCCGTAAAAGAGTAAAAAAAGAAACTCGTTTCTAACACATAGTAACTATGTGAATTAATGTAAGTGAAACGCCTTTATACACAATCTGCATCTATGTTTCTACGTGTTTAAAATAATTGTTTGCGTCTCTCTATTTTTCTCTCGCAGATTCAGTTGGTAAAGCAGATTTTTTTGATTTGTATAATCTGCAAAATCTGCGCAAGAATATTTTAAGAGTTTCTAATGATTTCCTCTCGATGCGATTTTCCCCATTTGATCATTTCTTCAATTACAGGGCCAAAAGATTTGCAATAAGGAGTCGATTCGTATTTGACCTGAATTTCGGCATCGCGATCTTCAGTTCTTTTAATCAGCATGTTTAATTCCATTTCTTTAAGTTCTCGCGAAAGCATGCGTGTCGTAATTCCCGGAATACTTCGTTCGATTTCTCTGAAACGATGATTTCCGTTGCAGATCGAATTGATGATTGGCAAACGCCATTTTCCGCCCAAAACATGCAGCGTGTCCTGAAGCGCTTGTACTTCTTCTTTCTGGTTTCTTTCCATCTTGTTTAATATTAGTTTGGTATACTCCATGATACTGGTTACAAAGTTATACCAATTTGAATTTAAATTTGCCAAATAAATTTTAAATAATCAAAAAGATGGAAAATCTAAAAAATAAAACAGCCGTTATAACAGGCGGAAACAGCGGAATAGGTTACGCAACAGCCAAACAATTAAAAGAGCAAGGCGCAAACGTAATTATTACAGGAAGAAGAAAAGAAGCCATAGAAAAAGCCGCTTTAGAACTAGGCGTTACAGCTATCACAGCAGACCAATCAAATATTTCGGATATCGAAAAACTGGCAGAAAAGGTAAAAACCGATTTCGGTTCGGTTGATATTTTGTTTATCAATGCGGGAATTGCAGGTTTAGGAACAATTGAACAAACTACAGAAGAATTGTACGACAGCATTATGAATGTGAATCTAAAAGGTGCTTTTTTCACTTTAAGTAAATTTATCCCGATTTTGAAAGATGGCGCTTCGGTGGTATTCCTTTCTTCGAATACTGCAAGCATGCCAGGTCCGGGATCTTCTGTTTATTCGGCGAGTAAAACAGCTTTGAATTCGTTTATGAGATCGGCTGCTTTAGAATTAGCGCCAAGAAAGATTCGTGTCAATTCGGTTAGCCCAGGACCAACTCAAACCGAAGTCATGAACAAAGTAGGTCTAGACGAAGCCACCGTAAAAGGCATTATGAATGTCGTAGTAGAAAAAGTCCCGCTAAAACAAATGGGAAGGGCAGAAGATGTGGCTAAAATGGTTTCGCATTTGAGTAGCGAAGCTGCGGTGTTTATGACGGGTGCTGATGTTATTATGGATGGTGGGATGAGTTTGGGATAAAAACATTTCTATTGAAAAACAAAACCCTCAATCTTTTAAGAACTGAGGGTTTTAATTTTTTCAAAAAAGCAAACCTTAATTACTCCAAATCCAGATAAGGATCTAAAATTTCGGCTAGTTCATTGAGCCAATAGAAGCTGTCTCCAAGTTTGGCAGCGTTAGTCTGAATATTTTCTTGATCGTTTAGAACACCCAATGCGAGGGTTAGATTTACCTGTCTTATGGCTCTGGCCATATCGAGTGGGTCAATTCTGTCGTTGAAGAAATTCATTAAACCAATTTCGGCTTCTTTTGAAAGGGTTTTGGTACTCATGATCTTAACTTTTAGGGAAATATAAAACCCGCGTAGGTTAGGTGTCCTACGCAGTTAAGAACGCGTTGCAGTTGTTTCCAATACCGCCACCATACCACACGGGCAAACTTTTTTTCTGTAATCATGTCTTAATTTTTAGGACTGCAAATATATTAAAAAAGAAGTTGGTTTAATAGTATTAAAAGTAGTATAATTCTTAAATTTTAATTTTCTCGATAGCGCAATTTGCCATCTGCAACAATGAGACACTACACAAATTATAAAGAAAGAAGATATAAAGAATCATACAGCTTTTGTTTAGTATTTAAAATAGGGGACTAAAACAATCTTTGCGGGCACGAATTGCAAATCCGCGCTAACGGGTCATAGTTAAAGTATCTGACTCATTTCTTAGAAAAAGAAAGAAAGTACGATGTGGAGGACGGTCGTAACGTGATTTAATTTGAACGGTCGTGTCTTTATATTCTTTTTTAACAAAAATTAAATTAGATTCATTATTAATTTTCATTTTTCTCTTTAGTTTAAAGAAGCCATCTTTATTAGTGAAAACACAGTTATTTATTGATTGGCCTTCAATAATTTTTACCCTTTCTACAGGTTTCTTTGTATCGTTATAAACATAGCCTTCAAAATCGTTTTTTAAAGGTTCTTTTATAAGAAATAGTATTAAACCTATTAAAGATAGGTAAATAAAAAGTGTGCCTAATATAGTTAGTAATGAAAATATAATACGTAAACTGTTTTTTTTAGTTCTATCAAAAATTATTGAAATCAGTAGTACGGCAATAGTCAGACACAATATTTGGTACAGTATAAAATCAAGACTATCAATTAAATAAATAATCTGTTTTAGGTTGTATTTTTCATTTAAATCTGGATTAATTTCTATTATAATAAAAGAAATTGAAGATAAAATCAAAAGCGAAATGTAATAAGGTTTGTTTTTTTTCTTATGAATAAAAAAAAGCAAAACAATAATCAAAAAAAGGAGTAATATCATATAGTTAAATAATTTATTTATTGTTTTATAGAAGAATTAGAAGCTTATAAAGCTTCAATATAGCCATCATAATACAGCTTTTGTTTTGTATTTAAAATAGAGAACCAAACCGATCTTTGTGGGCACGGATTGCAAATCCGCGCTATCGGGTTTTATTTACTTTAATTTCAGGAAATTGGTAATCCGTTTTGAAGTATATGGATAATCTTTCTGTTCCATAATTACTTTTACTGACTTGTAAAAACTTATCATCTAAAAACTCTATCTTCAAAGTATCTTTTTTTGATTCCATTTTATCATCTAATATTATTAGATTATCTTGATAGATTGAGTATATTCCTTTGTTGGTTAAAACTCCATAAATCTTATATTCATAAGTGTTATCTGCTTTGAAGGTATAATTGAAATTATTTATCCAACCTTCTGGTGGATTTCCGAATTTTTCTTCAAAATCATATAATTCTGATTTTGAATAAGATTTATCGGTATAACTCACAAAATACCAAGAGCCTATAATTTTACCTTTATCGATTTTATTAGAGGAGCAACTCATAAATAATACTAATGGTGTAAAGAATAATAATTTTTTTATAACAATAAAACTAATGGATTTCATAAAATCTTTTTTATAGTTAATATTTCCTTTTTTCTTGATCATGTGCATTTGCAATCCGTGCCCACAAAGATTGGGCGGTTCTCTTAAAATGTAAAAAAGCACATCGACTTATTTGTTTTTGTTTTTACGATTTGTTTTGTGTCGTACTGTTGCGGGCACGGATTAGAAATCCGAACTATCGGATATCTAATAGTTTAAAAATTTCCTGAATGTTTTTAGGTTTTGTGTAAGTATTTACAATTTTTAAATTTGTTTGATACTTAACATAGTAAAAAGTTTTAGCAGTAGAATATTGTTCATAATTACCTATAATTGAATCGAACAAACTTCTTTTGTTAATATATAAATCTTCTTTGATTTGAGATCTTTCATTTATCAGTTTATCAATACAATAATGTATGTTTTTTTTATTCTCCGAAATGAATTTTTTGTTAAAACTATTTCCACCACTTATGTTTTTTACTTTTCCATTTCTATTGTAAAAATAGTTTAGTTGATAAGTAAAATATTTCTCGTCTGTTTGTTCATTCTTGTTTTTAATTGTTGCACTAATAACTCTGTATTTTGTATTTTGCTTATAATTATTCCAATTTTTATTTAAAAGTTCTAAAGATTGAGAATAATCACCACATCCATCTTTTAGAAGATAAACTAAGTCTAAAATGGATTTATCTATTAATATCTTCTGTTTTAAGTATGTAAGATATTCCCTATTAACAGTGTAAGTATCATTATTGACTTGTATTTTGTTGTTTTTAAATGAAATTGTTATGTTTTCATTTGAAGTCGATGAGTATAGCACTGCGCATTCTTTTTTTATATCAGCTTTAATCCAAAATAGGCTTTTTTCTGGGGT
This sequence comes from Flavobacterium sharifuzzamanii, assembly GCF_003254585.1. Lineage (GTDB taxonomy): Bacteria > Bacteroidota > Bacteroidia > Flavobacteriales > Flavobacteriaceae > Flavobacterium > Flavobacterium sharifuzzamanii. Next base: position 24,205 of record NZ_QJGZ01000038.1, read on the forward strand.
TTCTTTTGAATTACTTAATTTAACAATAGTTATAGTATCATTCGTTTTTGGAAAAAGCCCTATAAAATTTCGAATCTCTTTTTCACCGTTACTTTCTTCATTTTCTGATTTATCGATGTAAACTTCTTGTAAAAAAGCGAGTTGAAGGGAAGGTTCATTTGATTTAATTTTGTTAGTGCTAATTAGTAAAAGTGAACAGCTAAGAATTACTATAATAAATAACTTTCGCATCATGTTATTATTTTGTGTTATCACTCGTTAATCTTATTTTTGTAAGTTTCCAAAAAATACTTTTTCCTGCATTTATTGTACCAGAAATTCCGTTTGTTACTTTTACTCCAGTTTCATAATAAAAATTTCCAGAGATCCAGTAATCTTTATTTTCAAAATCCGAAGCAGGAATTTTATATTTAATTTTTGAAGGTATTTCTATTTCTTCAAACGTTGGTTTCCCATCTTTTCCAAGAACTGGTTTTCCATCTTTTCCTTTAATAATTTGCTTAACTTTCTTTTTGACATGTTCGTGAGTTCCAGGGTCATTTTTTTCATTATGATTGCCCCTGTCGCCATATTTTGTAGAATTTCCATTAGCTGCTAGAAAAGAATCATAGATATCTTTCGGAATTTCAATAAATTTATACTCATCAAATTTATTTTGTCCTACTTTATTATATGGATTCATTTCTGAATTTCCCCAAGCAAGAAAATCCGTGCCGTCCCAAAGTTCAGCACCATTTGTTAAATCATCCTTTCCTTCTAGAACGTAAAAGATTGCTTTTCTAGTTAATTTTGATTTGTTGTCATCTAATGATGATTTCATTTCTTGTTTATTTCCGACAGAAGAATAGCTGGTTGATAATAATTTTTTCCACGCAGATTTTACGTTTATAGATCTATTAAAACTTGTATATGAAATACATTTTAATTCTTTAAAATCATCTTCTCCAGCCTCCATTTTTACCACATAAGCTATATAGCAAAAATCTGAATGCGTGATGTTTTTTTCATTTTCCTTTAATAATTGAATATTATTATAAGTTACAATTTCTTCACCTTTTTCATTTTTTATTTTTGATTTTCCTGTACATGTGTAAACATCTTCTACACTTCCTTCATTTTCTACTTCATTTACTTTTCCTTCAAAAGTTCCATCTTCATTGTAAAAATGACCATTTACGTATAAGAGTCTTGGAAATACAGAAATATACTTTTCTGGTTCGCCATAAGTATAATTTTCAGCAAAATAATCGATAAATCCGTTTGAGTTGTGTTCAATTCCTCCTTTGGCATAAACTCTGGAAGTTCCTCCAGTTTTTTCTATTATGTTTCCTTTTACTCTAATATATTCTGACATAATTTATTTTTCTTCGGTTATGGTATAGGTTAAAAAATCTATAGCATGAAACTGCCCATCAGCATAAAAGGTTTTGTTGGCAATTTCTTCTATTTGTTCTTTTGGCATCATGATAATGAGACTGCCATCTGATTTTCGAATTTCATCGCCCATTTTTTCTAATCTAAAAGGCTCAAAATTAATTCGGATATGACAGGCATGATTGGTCATGTGGTTTCCATAAGGATCGCTATAACTGACATTGCTGTCTTTCAAGAAAAAATGAGCGCCGTTTTTGGAGTTGTGAAAACTGTAATTGCCAATGCTTCCCATTATGGTAATACCACAGATTGTTTTTATTGCCATCTTAATTAGTTTTGTCTTGTTTGCTCACTACTGTTATTTTTGATATCCTTATCAGAATGGAACTCGTGACCTAAATCGCTCTGAGTAATTATTTTACTCTCAGAAGCTAAGTTTCGGTCTTTTTTTACCTCCGAGTTTGAATTCCCTTCTATATTAATATGACTATCTCCAGCAACATGTAATATTTTATCCAATCCGACACTAGTGTCTAAAATTCCTCCAATACTGGAAGTTTTATTTAGTATTGCTGTTTCAGAGATATTAGTTCCAGCGACATAAGTTATACTTTCACTTGCCTCAAAAACAATATTTTTAGCGCGTATAGTAATTGTTTCAGGAGAGTTCACATTAATATTTTTGCCTTCTTCATCTAGTTGAATTTCATTCCCACTTGGGTCAGAGAGTATGATGCACACTTTTTCAATAAACTTGAAAAGCTGTCCAAAAGGGAGTTTCCAGCCTTTAATTCGGTTTTTGGTATCAAAGAAATCGGGCATTTCTTTTCCGTTGTAATAGGTGCCAGAAATATACGGGCGTTCTACATTGTTGGCTTCAAAACTTATCTGAACCTCTTCGCCAATTTCGGGTCTAAAATATAGCCCTTTTCCAGAGCCAGAGTAAGGCTGAACCACACGCATCCAATCGCTTTTGCTTGTCCAGCCCTTCCAGAAGTATTCCACTTTTATGCGTCCCATTTTTTCGGGGTCATTATTATCAATTACTATTGCGGGCTGGCTTTCGGCAGAAGCAAATGCATTTACGTCTGTGTAGTGCGGCGCTGCAACATCGGCAGGAATTGCTTTAAATTTGCAGGTGTAATTTCCGTTTACTTCAGAGCAGTGTATAATTTCAATTGCCAGTAAATGATGTTCTACGTTTTTATTTTCAATAGAAAAAGTCTGTCCCAAACCTATTGGCAGATAGGAGGTACCACTGTAGAATATGCTGTTGGCATCGCGTCCTGCGGTCTGCATTTTTACCATTTCATCGATCTCATCCTTATTCTGAGCGTTGCTGGTATATGCGCCATTTTCGAGTCCGGGTCTTACAATGTAAGGCTGTTTAAAAACGGCCAGCGTGGCAAATCGGTCTTGACTTCCTACGGAGGTTTTTTCTGCACCATTTTTTATGTTAGAAGCATTTTTGTAGTCATAACTGCTGAACGAAGTTTTATGAGAAATTAAATTGGCTTCGATGCTAAAGTTATGCAGCGAAGATTCGTTTATAAGTTTTATGTCGGTGTTTTTAATCTGGCCAAACTGCATACGCATTCCGTCAAAATAAAACCATTGGGCATAACGTGCAGAAAGGCGTTTAAGGAAATCAAAGCTTGTTTCATTATACTGAGTCTTAAAGCTGAATTCTTTTGTATAAGTAGGCACAATGGCTTCTCTCTGATAAAATTCTCCCGAGTTTTCTTCTGCTAAAATTTCGAGTCCAATCTGTTGGAGGTTTTTCTCGCGAAAGATTCTGGATTTTGGCATATCATCAAGAGCAATGGTATGACTTGTTCCCGTTACGTGCAGTCCAGCTGGGCTTCCGTGCAGATCGATAGAACCTAATTTTGTAATTCTTCCTTTAGACATTAAGCATATGCCTTTTACTTTAAAGGTAAATATGACTTCGCTGCCAATATAATTGCTAAAGGCTTTTTCCTGATCCTGCGGGGCAATAATAGGTTTTCCTGTGTATTGCCAAAAGAAAGAAAAATGATGGTGGTCTGCCATTTTTTGAGACAGCTCGAGATTGTAATAGATAACATTTTGGGTAAAGCCTTCTATAGTAATATGTACCTGTTCTGTGAATTTTGACATTTTTTTAGAAATTTAAATAAGGTAATGATTGGTTAAATTGAAATCTATTTTTTAAAGAACTGGGCATTGCCGAAAACCGATTCTTTGGCAGTCAGTTCTATTGATATGAGCATTGGAATTTGCTCATGTTGGTACGTTTTTCTTCGTTGATTTGTAGTTTGCTAGAAAGCTCATTTTGTTTGTTTTAAGGTTAATTTGATGCAATAGTTTTGCGATCCTTTATTTTGATATAGAGGAGAATAGTGGGATTTCTAAAATGTAGTTGGATTTACTGCTAGTATATGCGCAGTATTTTTAGTGCGGTATTATTGTAAATATAGATAGCGAGAAATAATAATAACACTCCCTAAAAGACAAAAAAGTAATAGAATAGGGTATTTAAGGAGTCTTTATCACTAAATAATAAAAGCGATCCGTTTAAGATCGCTTTTGTTATTTCGAATTAAGTTTGTTTAAAAAAAAGCATTTAAGAATGACAAGCACAAAATTTTCTTAAAAAACTAACAATAAAAAAGAGCAACTGAGTACCTTAGCATCTCAGTACCTTAGAAACTAGAAAACATGACCATTCAGCAGTTAAAATATATAGTGGCATTAGACGAAGAACGGCATTTTGCAAGAGCTGCCGAGGTTTGTATGGTAACGCAGCCCGGACTTACCATTCAGCTAAAAAATCTAGAAGAAGAAATCGGAATTAAGATTTTTGATCGAAATAAAGTGCCATTGACACCAACCGTTTTAGGAATTGAAATTATTAATAAAGCCAAAAAGATACTTCGTGAAGTGGATGAAATTCGTGATTTTGTGATCAACGAAAAAAATCTATTGGAAGGGGAGTTGAAACTGGGCATTATTTCCACTTTATCGCCTTATTTGATTCCGCTGTTTATTCAGGCCATGAAAGAAGCGGCGCCAAAAGTACATTTTATTATCAAAGAAGGATATACGGGACATTTAATGCGCGATTTGGAAACAGGTGCAATTGACGTTGCGATTATGGCTACGCCAACAGGAAATCCGAATTTAATTGAACATGTTGTTTTTAAAGAACCATTTGTTGCTTATTTAAATCAGACGCATCCTATGGCGAATGATGAATTTTACGAAATGCAGCCCGGCGACAAAACCGAATTGTTATTATTGCATCACGAATATTGCTACAACGCACAATTATTAGACATCTGCGGACTAAAAACATCGGATAAAATAAAGGAACAATTTACGTATGATATTAATTCGATAGAAACCTTAAAAAATCTAGTTCGAGCCCATCTAGGATTTGCGATTATTCCTAAACTTTCGACCTTAAACGAATCAGGCGGACTTTTTAAACCTTTTAAAGAACCAGTTCCCGTAAGAGAAATAAGTCTGGTAGTTTCCGATTCCTTCTCCAAGAAATTATTACTAGAAAAAATGAATGAAGCAATCTGGAATTGTCTTCCCGAATCGCTCAAAAAAGATTTCAATTATAAAAAAATCCGCTGGAACGATTCGCCTTATTTTATTAAGGAGGTGAGTAAGTATCGTTAGAAATTCCAAAATAAAAATTCCAAAATAAAAATTCCAAATTCCAATAACTGCTTAGAGTATGGAATTTGGAATTTTTATTTTGGATTTTGTCATTTCGAGGAACGAGAAATCTCCACAAGTAGCTCCGTGTAGAATGTCGCCAATCTTTGTAGAGTTTCTTGCGAAGATTTCTCCTCCGTCGAAATGACAAGATTATGTGAATTTATAATTTACAATTAACCATTCACAATTATTTTGATGCTTCAATAATCACATTTGCCACTTTCTCTGGCTGAGAAATAAACACCACGTGGCTACCTTTAATTTCAGTGATTTTTGTGTTAGAGCGTTTGTACATTGCATACTGAATACTTGGAACAATACTTTTATCTTCGGTCGCTACGATTCCGTAAGAAGGTTTAGTTCTCCAAGCGGCTTTAGTTATTGGTGTTAAAAAACCTTGCGCGTGAAAAGCACCTTGTGAAGCATACATAAAATCGGCTTGTTCTTTGCTCAAATCTCCGGCAAAACCAGCGTGAAATTTAGCTTTGTCATAATACGCAATTCCTTTTTCATCTGGAGGCAATACACCATTTTCTGGAGCTGGAGGAGCAGTTTGCAACCACTGAACAGAATTTTCGCCATTATCAGGCTGTAAAGCCGCTACGTAAACCAAAGCCGCTACTTTTGGGTGATTTCCAGCTTCTGTAATTACGGTTCCTCCCCAAGAATGTCCAACCAAAATAGTGGGTCCGTCTTGTTTGTCTAAAGCTAAGTTTGTGGCTTGAACGTCATCTTCTAAAGAGCTCAACGGATTTTGAACGATGGTTACATTATAGCCTTTTTTAGTTAAAACTTTGTATAAACCGTGCCATCCAGAGCCATCTGCAAATGCGCCGTGAACCAATACGACATTTTTAATTTTAGGATTAGTTTGTGCGTTTACGTTTGTGAATGCCAAACTAAAAATTAGTATTGCGAATGCTAAAAAGCTTTTAAATATTGTTTTCATTTTATTTAGATTTTAAATTTGAATAGAAATTTCAATTTTAAAAATTCCAAATTCCAATTTTCCATTCAGACTTGGAATTTGGGATTTTTGTATTGGGATTTATTTAAAGTAAAGTGATTGATAAAGTAATCTCAGTATTCAGCAATTTAGAAATTGGACAAATTTCTTTTGCTTTTTGAGCGGTTTGCTGAAACTCTTCTGCAGAAATTCCAGGTACTTTTCCAGTCAATTCTAACTGAATTAAGGTAATAGTTCCGTCTTCAAAAGTTACTTTGGCAGTTGTGTCTAAATCTTCTGGAACGAACCCAGCTTCAGATAATAAAAAGCTTAACTGCATAGTAAAACACCCAGAATGTGCCGCTGCGATTAATTCTTCAGGATTGGTTCCGACACCTTGCTCAAAACGAGTTTTAAATGATAATTGTGCATTGTCTAAAGTTGTGCTTTGTGTACTAATGGTTCCTTTTCCTTCCATTCCTGTACCTTTCCAGTTTGCGTTTGCTCTTCTTGTAAATTTCATGATTTCTATTTTTTAAGTTATTTTTTAAGATGTTCAAATCATTTCTTTGATTTTGATGAAGCAAAAGTATAGGGAAGGTGTTTATTAATCAAATTAATAATTTTTATTAATTATAAAAATAATTTATAAGTATTGATTAGATTGGGGTTAGAGCACAAAAGATTTTAAATAATAATTTTTCCAAAAACTTCTTTTCGAAAATGAGTGCCCTAGCCCCGATAGAAGTGAAAATCCTTGTGTGCTGGGGTTCAGCACAAAAGATTGTAACGGATAGCGGGAAATGGCTCCTAATCAGTATCACTGCTTCATTTTAGCTCAATTTATTGGTACAGATTAAAATTTTGGTTCTAGAAAAGAAGGATCATTTAAGCACTTATTTGGTTTCAAATTATAATGTGAAACAAAGTAAGTGGCTGATTTGTAGTTTTATTTATTCGGTGAATTTAATTTTATAGGAATCAATTTTATACGACGACCGAGAAAATAAATTTTCAATGAATAATCTAACTTTTAAATTTATGAGAAATGCTTTTCTAATATTTGGAGTTTGTTTGAGTACAATTTTGTTCTCCTGCAAAAAAGATAAAAATACGGAGCAGTCAAGTTCTGAAACTGGAAAGTCTGAAACTGCCGACACGACATTAATTGCAGATCGGGGTTGGCCTCGCGAAGCCGAAAATAACGGTACAAAACTGGTTTATTATCAGCCTCAGGTAGACGATTGGAAAGATTTTAAAGAAATTACTGCTCGAGTGGCTTTTTCGCTGACTCCAAAAGACGGAAAACAGGTTTTGGGTGTGGCTTCTTTGAAAGCAGAAACTTTGGTAGACAAAGACAATAGAAGCGCTTTTATAAAAAATCTTCAGGTAACCGACATACGTTTTCCTGCTTTGGACGAAAAGAAAGTTCCTGAAATGGAAAAGCTGTTTAAAGAAACGTTGCCACAGAGCGGAGATCCTATTTCGGTAGATCGTATTTTGGCAGATTTAAGTCATACCAAAAGTCCGCCAAAGGGAATTGCTGCTAAAAACGATCCTCCAGCCATTTTTTACAGCACGAATCCGTCGATTTTGCTTATCGTGCAAGGCGAACCGGTTTTGGTGCCTGTAGAAAAAACGGATATTCAATATGTAGTAAATACCAATTGGGATTTGTTTTTTGATAAAACGACAAAAGATTATTATTTATTGGTGGAGAATATCTGGCTGACTTCGAAAAATGTCGCGGGTAAATGGACTAAAACAACCAAATTGCCTTCGGGTTTAAGCAATCTGCCTTCGGGTCAGAATTTTGATGATGTTAAGAAAATGATTCCGCCACCTTCATCTGGTGGAGCTCCAGAGGTTTTCTACAGCAACAAACCTGCAGAGTTGATTGCGATAAACGGAAGTCCGAAATTTGAAAAAATTCCAGGAACCAAATTATTATATATTGACAATACCGAGAATGATGTTTTTGCCGACGAAAACAAGGGTCAGTATTATGTATTATTGTCTGGAAGATGGTTTAAGTCTAAAGAATTAACAGGTCCGTGGAGTTATGCTAGTAATAGTCTTCCGGCTGATTTTGCTAAGATTCCGAAAGATTCTCCGCGTGCTAATGTATTGTCGTCGGTACCGGGAACTCAGGAAGCGAATGATGCTGTAATGTTATCGCAAGTTCCTACAACTGCTATATTAAAGAAATCGGATGCTGAAGCGAAAGTAAAAGTATCGTATGATGGCGGAACTCCTCAGTTTAAACCTATTGATGGAACCAAAATGCAATATGCAAGCAATACTCAGGAAAAAATCGTGAAAGTAGGTGATTTGTACTATTTATGTTTTCAGGCGGTTTGGTTTATGTCGGCAAGCCCGAATGGACCTTGGAAAACATGCGATTCTGTTCCGAAAGAAATTTATACGATTCCGCCAAGTTCGCCAGTATATAATGTTACGTATGTAACGCAAACGACAACCGATACAACAGTTGAAAGTAGTGCAACAGCGGGTTATTTGGGGGCTTTTATTATTGGTGCAACATTCGGCGCTATATTAACGTACGGTACAGGATGGTATTATCCGCCTTATATGTATTACGGCGGACTGTATCCAATTTATCGTCCGTGGCCTTATGCTTATGGAGGAGGAGCGGTTTACAATCCGTGGACGGGTGGTTATGCGGCAGGAAGACGTGTTTATGGACCTTATGGCGCTGCTGGAACTGCGGCTTGGTATAATCCTGCAACGGGAAGATACGGACGTTCTGCAAGTGTGCAAGGTTGGTATGGCGGACGTACGGCTGCGAGTACCTATAATCCGTGGACAGGAAATTATGCGAGAACGAATCAAGGACATAATGCGTATGCGCAATGGGGACATTCGGCTGCGACAAACGGAAATCAGTGGGCGCAGACGGGACATATCACTACACGACGAGGAACGGCAATTGGTTATGAAACTTCGGGAGGAAATAAAGGTGTAATTACACACAGAAGAGGTGGAGGAACTACAATTCATACCAATAATAATTTATATGCTGGTCACGACGGACATGTCTACAAAAGAGACGCCAACGGAAACTGGAGCCATTATAATAACGGAAATGGTGGCTGGACACAAGCAGGAACTTTGGGTTCGTCTAAAAAAACGGGTGAAGGGATTAAAAATAGAGCAAACCAGGGACTTGGAGCGAATGGAGCTGGAGAAAGAATTCAACGCGATAATCAAGGGCTTGGTGCAAATGGAGCGGGAGAAAGGATTCAGCGCGATAACAATCAGGGACTTGGAGCAAATGGAGCGGGAGAACGAATGCAGCGTGACAACCAAAATCTAGGTGGTGAAACCCGAATGGGTGATGGAATGCGAGATAATTTCCCTAAAGCAGATCAAACTCTTGGTCAGCCTAATAAACCGCTTGGAGAAGCTGGTCGTCCAGACATTACAAACGATTTAGATCGTTCGGCTATGTCAAGAGATCGAGGTGAAATGCAAACCCGAAATTTCCAAAATATCCAAAGAAGCGGAGGCGGATTTAATGGAGGCGGCTTCGGCGGTGGCGGTTTCAGAGGCGGCGGAGGCTTTAGAGGAAGAAGATAAAAAGTCAAAAGTCGAAAGTCAAAAGTCAAAAGTCGAAAGTTTAAATAAAAGTTAGTTATAATTCAGAAAAATCAGGATGGCGGTAAAATGCTAATCCTGATTTTTTTATTTAACCGCAAAGCACGCTAAGATTTACGCAAAGTTCGCAAAGTTTTTTTTTAGCTGGTTTTAAGTGACGGTGAGTTCGCAAAGCTTTATGTAATAAGTTTTGCGAATTTTTATTCTAGCCACAGATTTCACAGATTAACACAGATTAAAAAATCCTTTTAATCCTTTTAATCTGTGGCAAAAATTAAAGACAAAACTTTGCAACTTCGTGACTTTGCGAGATTAAAAACTTAGCGAACTTTGCGGTTAAACTCTCAAACATTTCATATCTCACAAATCACAACTCACGTGCTGTCCATTTCACCCTGAAGTTTGTCCGTTTCACCTATTTCCTGATTTCGTATGAAGGGGTATCGAAATACTTTTGACAAAGAAATTAACGAAAACAAATAATTTAAATCAGAAGTTATGGAAACGAAAAAACAAAAAACATGGGTTATAATCGCAATTATTGTTTTAGGAATTATTGCCTTTTTAGTTCCGAATCAAATTACAGCGCAAGGAGTAAAACGTATCGATCTGCAAAAACATGATCTAAGTACTCCAGGGAAAGAAATGGTTCAGGCACGAATCGATTTTGATGGACATTCTGCTTTCGGGAAACATTCTCATCCAGGCGAAGAAGTGATTTATGTGGTTGAAGGCTCGCTGGAATATCAGATCGAAGACGAAAAACCAGTGACTTTAAAAGCAGGCGAAGTACTTTTTATTCCGGCAGGCGTAGTACATTCTGCTAAAAATAATACAAATGCTAAAGCATCAGAACTGGCGACTTATATTGTGGAAAAAGGGAAACCTATTTTGACTATGAAAAAATAGCTTCAAGTTGAAATGCGGGTAGTTTTTTAACGCAAAGAGCGCAAAGGATTCGCAAAGGATACGAAGTTTTGTTTAAGGAGAATGTCAATAGACATTAAGTTTGCAAAGCTTTGTGTTGAAAGTTTTGCCACAGATTAAATTGATTTTTACAGATTTTAATCATTTGAAAAAATAGTTTCGAGTTGAAATGAGTATGGTTCTTAACGCAAAGTAAGCAAAGGATTTTCGCAAAGGGCGCGAAGTTCTGTTTAAGGAGAATGTCAATAGACATTAAGTTCACAAAGCTTTGTGTTAATCCTAGACTTTTTTAATCTCGCAATCCCGATATCTATCGGGAGCGAAGTAGCAAAGTTTTATTCTCACAAAGCTTTGTGAACTTAAAAGAAACTTAGTTTCAGCTCAAAAAAACTTTGTGCTCTTTGCGTAAAACCTTTGCGAACTCTGCGATACAAAAACAAAGCCTGTCCATTTCAACCCAAACTTTGTCCACTTCACCTTTTTTTACCTTTTAAAACAAACATTGTCAAGATACCTTTGACGAAGAAATTAACTGATAATCAACTAATCAAATAATAAAAATTATGAAAACACTATTCAATACTTTAATCGCTATTCTTTTTATGAATGCATCTTTCACTCAAGCACAAACTTCAAAACAAAAAACAATTGAAGTAAATAGTTCACTTGGAACATTAAAACAAATCAACGCTGGATTATTAAATGTAGGCTATACCGAAGCAGGTCCGTCAAACGGAACTCCAGTAGTATTACTTCACGGCTGGCCTTACGATATTCACAGTTACAACGAAGTCGTTCCGATTTTAGTAGCAAAAGGATACCACGTTTTTACTCCCTATTTGCGTGGATTCGGAACAACGACTTTCCTTTCAAAAGAAACTTTTAGAAACGGTCAGCAAGCGGCTTTAGCAAGTGATATTATCGCTTTTATGGATGCCCTTAAAATTGACAAAGCCGTAATTGGCGGTTTCGATTGGGGAGCTAGAACAGCAGTTGTAGTTTCAGCACTTTGGCCAGAACGTGTAAAAGGTTTGGTTTCGGTAAGTGGTTATTTGGTGGTAAATCTAGAAGCAAACTTAAAACCGCTTCCTCCAACTGCTGAGTTAGGATGGTGGTACCAATATTATTTCGCAACCGAAAGAGGAAGACAAGGTTACACTCAAAATACCTATGATTTCAATAAATTAATCTGGAAAATCGCTTCTCCTTTATGGAATTTCGACAAAGCAACTTACGATCAAACAGCGCAATCTTTTGATAATCCAGATCATGTCGCAATCGTGATTCACAATTACAGATGGAGACAATCTCTAGAAGCAGGTGAAGCTAAATACGATAATCTAGAAAAACGCCTTGCTGCAAAACCAGAAATTAAAGTTCCGACGATTACAATTGGTAGTGATTTTGATGGCGCTTTCGCGGATGGAAAAGCGTACGCAAACAAATTCACAGGAAAATACGAACATAGAGTTTTAAAAGGAATTGGACACAATGTTCCGCAAGAAGATCCAAAGGCATTTGCACAAGCGATAATTGATGTCTCTAAGTAAATTCCAATTTTTTGAAATTCCAAATTCCAAATTCAATATCAAACAATAATAACAAAAAACATTTCACTTTTTACAAATAACATTTTACACAAAAAAACATGGGAACAAAAGTTTTATACACAGGAAAAACATACACAACAGGCGGTAGAGAAGGAGCTTCTCAAAGTTCAGACGAACAATTGAATATCAAATTAAGCGCACCGGGATCTTCGCGTCCGGGAACAAATCCGGAGCAGCTGTTTGCTGCAGGATGGTCGGCTTGTTTTATTGGAGCTTTAGGAATTGCCGCTTCTAAACTTGGCGTTAGACTTCCAGCCGAAACTGCTGTAGACGCCGAAGTAGATTTATGCGTAACAGAAGGAGAATATTCTCTTCAGGCAAGATTAAATATAAGTCTTCCAGGAATTGACACTTCAACAGCAGAAGCTTTGGCGGCGCAAGCGCATCAGACTTGTCCATATTCTAAAGCAACGAGAGGGAATATAAACGTTGAGATTAATATTCTGTAAAAGAGTTTTAAGTTATGAATTATGAGTTATGAGTTGACTTGAAAACTCTACTCTTAACAAACCTGACAGGTTTTTAAAACCTGTCAGGTTTAATAAATGCAATTATGAAAAAGATAAAAATTTTAAGTGGCTTTGTAATGCTGTTTTTTTTAATTGGAAACAGCGTTTTTAGTCAAAACAATTCAAAAGGTTTTGCACTTTTAGAATTATATACTTCAGAAGGCTGTTCGAGCTGTCCGCCTGCAGATGAATTGTTGGGAAGAATTCAGAATGAATACCGAGATAAAAATGTTTTTGTATTGGCATATCATGTAGATTACTGGGACAAGCAAGGTTGGAAAGATATTTTTAGCAATGCCGATTTCACCAAAAGGCAATACGATTACGCCCAATTTCTAGGAAAAGAACCAATCTACACGCCTCAAGTGATCATTAATGGAAAAACAGATTATATAGGTTCTCAGGAAACGAGTCTGCGAAACGGAATTAAATCGGCGCTTTCTAAACCAGCTTCAGCAAGTTTAAATTTAGAAGCAAATCAAAATGAGAATTCACTTTCTGTAAATTATAATGTTGAAGGCACTTCAAGAAACAATCGTCTATTGCTTGCAGTTGTTCAGAAAGAAGCTAAAAGCAATGTGAAAAGAGGAGAGAATGCTCATAAGGTTTTATCGCATTATCAAATTGTGCGTAATCTGCAATCTGTAGATTTAAACAAAACCAAAAAAGGAACGGCATCTATTCATCTTCCTAAAAATTATAATACACAAGATTTCGAAATTATTGGATTTATTCAAGATATGAATTCAGGTGCTATTTTGGGAGTTAAACGGGTTTGATTTTTTGTTTCACGCAGATTTGAAAGGGATTATAGCAGATTCATAAAGATTTTTTTAATTCTATTTTGCTCGCACTGTTTGTCATTTCGAGGAACGAGAAATCTTCACAAGTAGCTCCGCACAGAATTTCTAACCTTTGTCGAGTTACTCACGAAGATTTGCTTCGCCAGTTCACTATCGCTCGGGTCTCGTTCCTCGAAATGACAATAAAAGAGGATAAAAACTTTGCGATTCCGCGTCTTTGCGAGATTAAAAAAGGAAATCGAAATTATCTGCAAAATCTGCTAAAATCCTATAAAATCTGCGTGAAATCTTTTTCAAATAAACCTATCTTTGATTCTTAAGATAACAAACCAATTACAATATGGAAAAACCAAAACGTTTTCAGGTTTCGCTCAAAGTCATTTGGGGAAGTTCGATTGCATTGGCAGTTATGGCTTCGATACCTAAATTATTTGATGCCGATTCTACACCTGGAGATCTTATTATAAATTCTTCAATCACACTCCTGTTTTCTCTTTTTATATGGTATTATAACATCTACAGTTTGCCAAAATTTTCAGCTAATCACGCGAACAAAAGCCTCTTTAACTGGAAACTTTTACTAAGTGTTATTCTAGGGATTGTTTTAATGGTGATTCTAGTAATCGCGCATCAGGAACTGTTTCAGGTTTCAAAAATGGATGCGCCAATCATGTTTGAACTTCGCGGAGTTTTAATCAACTTGATTGTGTATATGTTTCTGCATTTGCTTTTTCAAAACTATCAAACACAGCAAATGGGGGTTGAGCTAGAACGTACAAAAGCAGTAAATCTTGGTGCTCAATACGAATTATTGAAACAACAGGTAAATCCGCATTTTTTGTTTAATAGTTTGAATACGCTAAAATCGATGGTTGATATCCAAGATCCGCAGAGTTCTGATTTTATCTTGAAATTATCCGATTTTTATCGTTTTACGTTAGAAAGCCGAAAAATGGATTTGATTCCGCTGAGCGAAGAACTTCAAATTTTAGATTCTTATGTATATCTGCTAAAAGCGCGTTTTGAAGACGGATTTGTCTTAGAAAACGAAATTGATCCCAAACAGTACGATTCGGCAATTCCGCCATTTACTTTGCAGTTATTAATCGAAAATTGCATCAAACACAATGTTGTTTCTTTAGATAAACCATTGAAAATTAGACTTTATACAGAAAACGAATTTTTGGTAGTTGAAAATAAAATTCAACTCAAAAGAGGCGCGGTTTCTACAGGTGTTGGTTTAGATAACATCAATCAGCGCTTTATGCACCTGATTCATAAAGAAATTGAAATTGACAAAGATGAAACAACCTTTAAAGTAAAAATACCACTTAATTATGACTATCATAATAATTGAAGATGAAGTAAAAACGGCCAAAGCCCTTGGCCAGCTTATTCTGAGCATCAGACCCGATGTTCAGATTTTGTCGTATATACAAAGCATTGACGGCGCAGTAGATTATCTTTTAGAAAACGATCAGCCCGATCTTATTTTTATGGATATTCAGCTGGCAGACGGTCAGTGTTTTGAGATTTTTAAGAATGTTGAGGTTTTGTCGCCTGTCATTTTCTGCACTGCTTTTGATGATTATGCCATCGAAGCATTCAAATCAAACGGAATTGATTATGTTTTGAAACCTTTTTCGAGAGATAGTATTTCGCAAGCCTTGAAGAAAGCGGGAGAACTTAAAAACTTCTTTCAGAGAAATAAAAAAGCCATGCCGGATTTCGATTATTTGCTTACGCGAAATGGAGAAAACAAAGGGAAAAGCAGTTTTTTGGTTTTCAAAAACAATAAATACCAAACTGTTTTAACGGAAAATATTGCATTCTTCTTCATCAAAAACGAAACGCCAACGATTATGACTTTAGATAAAAATGAATATCCGTTAACGCAGTCATTAGACGAAATTCATAAGCTTTTATCGCCAATTCAGTTCTTTAGAATCAACAGACAATATTTGGTTAATTTTTCGGCTGTTCGAGAAGCAGAACATTATTTTTCGCGTAAAATAATCGTAAAACTAAGTGTTCCTACAGAAGAAAAATTATTGGTTGGAAAAGAAAAAGCAACTGCATTTTTAAGCTGGTTAGAAAACCGATAAAACCAACTAATTTATCTTTTCTCAGATAAACTAATTGGTTTGATTTTACAATCCAGGAAACATAAAACAGCTTATAAAAAACAAAGCCGAAAGTATAAAACAGAGAATTAGAATGATCTTCTTCATTGTAAAAAATTAAATTTAAAGTTCTTAGAGAACATATCAAAAGTATAGTTTCTCATTTGTAAGCTTCAGAGAAGCGAAATATTTATAGAAAAAGTATGCGGTTACAATATAAAGCTCCGGAGGAGTGACATATTTTCATAATCTTTAATATATGTCGCTCCGCTGGAGCTTCTTTCATGTGTCTAATTGAAACTCTATAAATATTTTCCCCCGCTGGGGTTTCTATTTATAAAATGTTTTTAATATTCAGAGAAACACAAAAGAACTTTCCTTTTGAGAAAGCCTCTTGTTTTTACTATCTCCATTAAAAATTTTCGGTAGATGGAGTATAAGTAGCGGTATATAATTTTCTATACATAGCATACGTTACGCTTACCATTACAAAGGCAATAATCGCATCTGTCGCAGCGCCAAAACCTAAAACGGCAATTTTTGAAAAGAAAGCGAAGATGATATCGAAAAATACACCTGCGAAAACCCATTCTTTCAATCGTAATAATTTGTTCGGAATTAAAAGTGTAATGACTCCAGCTACTTTAAAAACGCCAAGGATATAAATAAAATGTGCAGGATAACCCAATTGCTGTGTGATTCCCCAAACTAATGGATTGTTTGTTAATTCGAAGAAACCGCTTGCGCCAAACCATAAAGAAGTTAATACTGCGCCTGTCCAATAGATAATTTTTGTTGTTTTTGAGTTCATGATTTTGATATTTAAAGTTATTTAACGGTACAAATGTGCGTTGAAAGCCTTAAAAACGAAATCGAAAATATGTTGAAACGGACAAACTTCGAGGTGAAATGGACAGAGAGCGAGTTGGTGTTTTTTTACCGCAAAGAGCGCTAAGATTTTTTATATAAATGCTGGTGAATTTAAGTTCGCAAAGGTTTTACTAGCTGTTAAACTTGTGCTTAAGTTTTTTTTGATCTCGCAAAGTCGCAAAGGTTTATTTTACGCAGATTTTAAATGATTTAAGCAGATAAGCGCGGATTTTTTTTAGTCTTAAAAATTAAAATCTGCTAAAATCTGCAGGATCTGCGTGAAACAAAATCTTTTTAATCTTTTTAATCCATGGCTTTAAAAATAAAATTCTTCGCGATCAATTTTCACCAGCTTTATACATGCAGCTTTGCGACCTTTGCGTTTTTATAAATCCCAAAGAGTAAAAATCCTTGCGTACTTCGCGGTTAGATCGCACCTGCATTTTATCGTTTATAAAGTAAGAAACAAAAAAGGAAAGCCTATTTTTTCAGGAATGATATTTTACGGTTGGGGGCTGAAAAATGATTATTCAGTGATATAAAAAAGGTTTAAAGCATTTAAATGAGCAATTTTGCAAGAAAGCTTAATTACTATTTTTATGATTTCACCTCTTACTATAATTGCCGCGACTAATTTTTCTGATATTGCAAATAATGCCGTTGCTTATGCAGCAGGACTCGCAAGAGCTACTGGCGCAAAATTGGTTTTATTTAATTCATTTTCTCTGAGCGTGCATAGCGCAAACTCGCATATAACTGCAGACGCAATGCAAAAGCAGATTGATCGAGCAATTGCTAAGTTAGAAAATTTAGCAAAGGAGACAGGCGATTTGTTTAGAATTGAAACTGCAGCAATCTGTACCTATTCTTTTTTAGAAGACGAACTTCCAAGAATTATTAAAGAAACAAATGCAGATGTTGTGGTAATGGGAATGGCAGAACGTTCTTTTGAGCAGGAATTATTAGGAAATTCAACTACAACAGCGATTAAAAATTTGCAGATTCCAGTTTTAGCCGTGCCTCAAAATGCACGTTTCCTTAATATAAGAAAGGTTTTGTATGCTTGCGACAGTTTAAGTTTTTCGGCTATTAAAAAATTCAGCTGGATAAAAAATGCTTTAGGAGATTTTGAAGCCGAAATTGAATTTTTTACTGTAGATGATAAGTTGGACGATTTGAAAGAAGAACAGCACAGAAATTTATTGAATTCGAATCTAGAAAAAGAATTTGAAGACGTTAAATATCTTTATAAAACGGTAAGATCGAATGCTGTTATTAACGAAATCAGGAAAGAAATTAAGAATTACAAGGCTGATTTGCTGATAATGGTACCTCAAAAATACGGTTTTTGGGATTCTTTGGTTCACAGAAGCAAAACTAGGATTCTGGCAGCAGGACTTGAGATCCCATTGTTGTCGTTTCCGAATTATTAAAGATTGATTTGATTTAAAACTAATGATATAAAAATTATAAAGTTTTTTTGAGGAAATAGTATCAAAATAAAATTTAACAGATTTTTTTTGATTTTAGGGATTCAATAATTTTTTGGGCTTGTGGCCGAATTTCAAAATTATATCTTAACATTTAAGGCAGTTTTGTTAATTATTCTTAATTGTCTGCTGGTTTCAGATTTTTTTAAATTAATTTTGTGGCACTCTAAAAACTTAAATGCAAATAGTTTTTTTATCAGTATGGCAACAGCTATAATTGAGAATTATCTACAAACTGAAATAGCATTGTATGATTTTAAAAATAAGATAAATTAAAGATTTTATTCCACGTAATACCGAGAGAACACTTGGTGTAGATTTTTAATTTATTTTAGTTGGATTTTGTACAATGTTTTTAGCTTGTTCAGGTTTTAAAAAACAATATTTCTCATAAAAGTATTGTCAGCAGATTTAATCGGCTTTTTAAGGAATACATTATGTTTCCTGTATAGTTCTAAATGAGCTGTGAAAAGAAGAGAAAAGTAGTAAGCATTGGGTTCTAAGAGTGCAAAGCTTAAAAAAAAATAAAAAACAATGAGCGCAGTTATTACAGCAATAGGTGGTTTCGTGCCATCATCAATTTTGACCAATAAAAAGATTTCAGAAACAGTTGATACATCGGAGGAATGGATCATCAAAAGAACTGGAATTAGAGAACGTAGAATCGCAGACGATGACACGGCAACATCTGATCTTGCCGCAGCAGCGATTGAAAATCTTTTCGCAAATTATAATGTAGATCGTGAAGAAATAGAAGCGTTGTTAGTAGCAACAGCGACTCCAGATCACATTTTAGCACCAACAGCAAGTATTGTTTGCGATAAAAGCGGACTTACAAATGCTTTTGGAATTGACATGAATGCAGCTTGCAGCGGATTTTTGTATGCACTAGAAATGGGAGCAAACATGATCGAAAGCGGTCGCTACAAAAAATTAATTATCGTTGGAGCAGATAAAATGAGTTCTATCGTAGATTATGAAGACCGTAATACTTGTATTCTTTTCGGAGATGGAGCTGGAGCAGTTTTATTAGAAAAAACAGAATCTGATGCAGGTTTAATGAAAACGATTCTTAAAACAGACGGAAGTGGTGTTTCTTCTCTTGCTGTACCAGCTGGAGGTTCTAGAAATCCAACTTCTATGCAGAGTCTTTTGCACAGAACACACTATTTAAAACAAGACGGAGCTTTTGTATTTAAAAGAGCCGTTGCTGCAATGAGTCAGGTTTCGCAAGATGCTTTGGCGAAAAACGAATTAGAATCAGACCAGATTGATTGGGTTGTGCCACATCAGGCTAATTTGAGAATTATCAATGCTGTAGGCGAAAGTTTAGGGATTGATTTTGAAAAAGTAAAAGTAAATATTGACCGTTACGGAAATACGACATCTGCAACAGTTCCGTTGTGTTTGTGGGATTTCAAAGACGATTTTAAAGAAGGACAGAATGTATTGATAACTACTTTTGGAGCAGGATTTTCATGGGGAGCAACTTGCTTGAAATGGGGTGTTATGCGTGAAAGAAAATCAGTTGAAACTATTACAGCCATCAATAAGGCAGAAGGTGTTTTAGTAGAACACTAATAAGATAGGATTTTTCAATTTTACAAGTTGGGTGAATTAATGGGTAGAAAGAACCAAAATAAAAAATCGAGCAAGAATTTTTTCTATAAATACTACAGGGTTATAGTAATTCCAGCCGTTTTTTTGGTCTATCTTTCGTCCTATTATTTCTTAAATCCGTATAGAAATTTTGAAGAAGAAGGTTTGCTCGACTTAGATCAGACCTTCGATATCTTCATTATTTTGCTGTATTGCGCCATACTTACAGAGCTTACTTTGTTTGTTGGCCGAAAATTAAACTATTATATAAGTTGGGAACAAAATCCAGCTTTTAGGGCCATTGCCCAATTTATCTGCTTAATTGCAGGAAACATTCTTCTCAATTACTTTTTTTCCTGGCTTTGGGATTATTTATATCCCTGTACCGCTTTAGAAGTAAATGATTTGGTTACGATTTGGCAGTCTAAAATCATGGCAGCCATTATTTCATTATTCATAAGTGCCATTCATACGGGAATATTTCTGTTAAACAGATGGCGTTTGAATGCTATAGAAACTGCTGAATTAAAAGTTAAAGCATCAGAGTTGCAAGAAGCTGTAACGCGTTCGAAATTAGAATCTTTAAAAATGCAGTTAGATCCGCATTTTGTGTTCAATAATTTCAGCACTTTGACCGAATTGATTTATGAAGATCAGAAAGAAGCGGCTTCCTTCTTAGAAAATATAACGAGAGTATATCGTTATATGATTTCAAATTCAAATAAAGATACCATTACAGTAAAAGAAGAAATTGAATTCCTAAATGCGTATTTTTATTTATTGAAGAAAAGGCTGGGAGATAAAATTGCTTTAAAAATTGAAGTTGATGTTGCCTCTTTAGCGCTTCATTTACCGCCTTTGACTTTACAGTTATTGGTAGAGAATGCTGTAAAACACAATATGGCAACGTTAGCCAATCCGCTTACCATTACTGTTTTGTCTGATTCTGGTGATATTATTGTTCGAAATAATCTACAAAGAACCGCTGGAAAAACTTTGGTTTCAACAGGAATAGGAAATAAAAATATCAAATTTCGTTATAAAATTTTATCTGAAAGAATGCCAATTTTCAGTGAATCAAACGGTTATTATGACGTACGTCTGCCATTAATTTAAGAGTTATGAAAATTTTAATTGTAGAAGATGAAAATATTAACGCCAGCCGATTAAAAAGGCTGTTGGAAGAATTAGAACCAAATTGTGAAATTCTAGGTATTATTGATACCGTTGTAGATACTGTTGCATGGTTAAATTCAAATCCGACTCCCGATTTAATCACTATGGATATTCGTTTAGCAGACGGATTAAGTTTTGCCATTTTTGATGAAATCAATATCACTTGTCCAGTCATTTTTACTACAGCGTATGACGAATATGCAATTCGTGCTTTTAAGGTAAACAGCATCGATTATTTGATGAAACCCATCGAAAAAAACGAATTGGAGTTTGCCCTATCTAAATTCAAATCTTTAAATAAAAACGAACCCAACGTAACCAATATCGCTGGAATTCTAAAAGAACTGATTGAAAAACCAGTTTTCAGAATGCGCTTTTTAGTAACCTATCGCGATGGCTACAAAAGCGTAGACGTTTCAGATATCGACTTTATATATTCTGAATTTAAAACCAGTAATTTATTCCTTAAATCTGGTGTCATTATTTCGATTCCGCAAACCATGGAAGAACTGGAGCAAGAACTAGATCCCAATCTCTTTTTTCGTGCCAACCGCCAGTTTTTCATTCGTGCCGAAAGCATCAAATCTATTGCGAACTACTTCAACGCAAAACTTAAAATCCAATTAAAACTAGATCCCGAACGTGAGGTGATCATCAGCAGAGAAAAAACACCTTTCTTTAAACAGTGGATGGATAGATAAGAAAGGTACTAAGGTTCTGAGGTGCTAAGATTCTAAGGTTTTTGGGTGGAAGGGTTCAAAGGGGCAAAGGCTCAAAGAGACAAAGGTTCAGAGGTTTTTTCTTTTTTTCGAAAAGTTTGGTTTACATCCAGTTTGTCATCCTGACGAAGGAAGGATCACACTAGAAACTCAACAAAGATTGTCCGTCATACTTTGCATGATTCCGTGTGTGATCCTTCCTTCGTCAGGATGACAAGGAATGCGTTAAAGTCTACTCAATCAGCGAGAAAAAATCCTTTTTAATCCTTTAATCTGTGGTAAAAAATCGTGTCTCAGCATCTTTGTAGTAAAAATTCGAGAAATTATATTTTCAGTATTTCTTAAATCAAACTTTTAATTTGAGAAAATTCGTGAATTCGTGGCAAAATAAAAAACTTAGAACCTTAGCATCTTAGCCACTTAGTACCTTAAAAAAATTCCTCCGTTTCAGTATCAAAATATGTCGTTTGGGTAAATTTCTTCCTTAAAAAAGCAGTTTTACGCTGTTATTTTGCTGCCAAATTTGAGGTAATTCATTTAAAAATGAAAAGTAAAATGACAAAACAGTTTTTTAAAAATAATAGCGCAATTGCCAAGATTGCAATTCTATTGATAATGGTCTCCCTTTCTTCATGCGGAAAAAGTGGAGATGGACAAATGGCTCCTCCAAAGCCAGAAGTAGACTTTCTTCAGACCAATTCGGTTACAGGAGAAGTAGAAAAGAAATATCCAGGTACAGTCGAAGGTACTGTAAACGTTGATATAAAAGCTCAGGTATCGGGTTATTTGGAGGCTATTTATGTGAAAGAAGGAGATTATGTAACGAAAGGACAATCGCTTTTTAAAATTAAAGGAGACGTTTACGCAGAGCAGGTAAATAACAGCCGTGCAGCTTACAAAAGCGCTTTAGCGAATCAAGCGAATGCGAAATTGGAAGTAGAGAAAATCAAACCTTTGGTTGAAGGGAAAGTTTTCTCAGACATGCAGTTAAAAACAGCACAAGCCAATTACGAAGCTGCAACTGCACAAGTAGCACAAGCAAAAGCCGCTTTAGGATCATCTCAGATTAATGCCGATTTCTCTTTGATTAAAGCTCCTGTAAGCGGCTATATTAGCCGTATTCCAAACCGTATCGGAAATTTAGTTACACCAAATGATGCCGTTCCATTAACGACTCTTTCTGAGATTAATAGCGTATTTGTATATTTTTCTTTGACTGAAGCAGATTATTTGGCTTTTTCAAAAGATGCAAAAAGCAATCAGACTGTAAGTTTAATTATGGCCGATGATAGCGAGTACGATCAAAAAGGGAAACTGGAAGTAGCCAGTGGAAACATCGATCGTGCAACAGGAACAATTGCTTTGAAAGCGATATTTCCAAATCCGAAAAAAGAATTGCGTTCTGGAGGTTCGGCAAGAATTGTCTTGAACAAAAGTTTATCATCTGTAATTACAGTTCCAATGGCAAGTGTAAAAGATATTCAGGATAAATTTTTTGTTTTTGTTCTAAAAGAAGGCAACAAAATAGCTATGGTTCCAATTGAAATTGCAGGAAGTGCTGGAGCAGATTATTTTGTAAAATCTGGTTTGAAAGCTGGAGATAAAGTGGCACTGAATAATATCGATGTCCTTTATGATGGTATGGAAGTCGTTCCAAAAATCGCTGCTAAAAACGCAAGCAGTAAATAATTTTTCATTCAATAAAATAACATTTCCATGTTAAAGAAAATAATAGACAGGCCAGTATTGGCCACAGTTATCTCTATTGTACTGGTTATACTGGGGATCATAGGTCTTACCAGATTATCGGTAACGCGATTTCCAGATATTTCGCCACCAACAGTTATGGTAAGCGGTTCTTATCCAGGGGGAAATAGTGAAACCGTTATTCGTTCGGTAGTAACGCCTTTAGAAGAGCAGATTAACGGAGTTGAAAATATGCAGTATATTAAATCTACTGCAAGTAATGATGGATCTTTCTCGATCAGCGTCATTTTTAAACAAGGTGTAGATCCAGATCAGGCTGCGGTAAACGTGCAGAATAGAGTACAGCAAGCCACTCCAAAACTGCCTCAGGAAGTTATCCGTATGGGGTTAACAACTTCGAAGCAGCAAAATAGTATGATTGTTATTTTCAACTTATATACAGATGATAATAGCAAATACGACGAGTTGTTTCTTCAGAATTACGCCAATATCAACTTAGTTCCTCAAATGAAGCGTGTTCCGGGTGTTGGACAAGTTCAGATTTTTGGGGTAAAAGATTATTCGATGCGAATCTGGCTGGATCCGCGTAAAATGGCCAATGCAGGTTTGGTTCCGTCAGATGTTACTCAAGCCATTGCAGAACAGAGTTTAGAATCGGCTCCTGGAAAATTGGGAGAAGAATCTTCAGCAGCTTTAGAATACGTAATTCGTTACAAAGGAAAAAAGAACAAGCCAGAACAATATGAAAATATTGTGGTTAAGAATGTCGGAAGTAATGTCTTAAGGCTTAAAGATGTAGCGAGAGTAGAATTTGGCTCTATTTCATACAGCGGTGATAATAAATCGAACAGTAAAAATGCCGTTACGATGGCGATTTTACAAACTTCGGGTTCAAACGCCAATGACATCGAAATCGGAATCAACAAAGAAGTAGAACGATTGTCTAAATCTTTTCCTCCGGGTATTAAATACGTCAACGTAATGAGTACCAAAGAGAGATTAGATGAAGCAACTGGACAGGTAAAATCGACTCTTTTTGAAGCTTTTATTCTGGTATTTATTGTAGTATTTATTTTCCTTCAGGATTTTCGCTCGACGATTATTCCAGCAATTGCAGTTCCGGTTGCGATTGTGGGAACGTTTTTCTTCCTGTTGGTTTTCGGATTTACGATTAACATCTTAACGCTTTTTGCTTTAGTTCTAGCAATCGGAATTGTGGTCGATGATGCGATTGTGGTTGTTGAAGCGGTGCATAGTAAAATGGAAGAAGACGAAGGAATTTCAGCCAAAGAAGCAACACACAGTGCAATGGCAGAAATTACAGGAGCCGTAATTTCGATTACTTTGGTAATGTCAGCGGTATTTATTCCGATTGGATTTATGACAGGGTCTTCAGGGATTTTCTACAAACAATTTGCTTATACACTAGCGATTGCTATTATCATTTCGGCTGTAAATGCCTTGACGTTAACGCCTGCTCTATGTGCGCTTTTGCTAAAAAATCACGGACATAAACATGAAGATAACGAACATAAAACAAGTTTCAAAGACCGTTTTTTCGTCGGTTTTAATACAGGTTTCAACAATTTAACGGGAAGATATATCAAAGGCGTTCGTTTCTTAATTGGAAGAAAATGGCTTGCCGCGGGATTAGTTGCTGGAATTACTGCCATTGCGGTTTATACCATGATGTCTACACCAAAAAGTTTCGTGCCTCTTGAAGATGACGGTTTTATGGTGTACAGTTTATCAATGCCACCAGGAACAGCACTTGATCGTACTACAGCGGTAATTCAGAAATTGGAAAAAGAATTGGCTCCTTTAGAAGCGATTGATGTCAATACGAGTATTACAGGATTCAATATTTTGAGTAACAGTTCCAGTCCAGCTTATGGATTAGGTTTTATTAAACTGAAACCAAAGAAAGACAGGGGAGCAGTTAAAGATATTGAAGAAATTATGAATATCGTAAGCGGAAAACTGGCAAAAATTAAAGAAGGTCAGATTATGGTTTTCAGAATGCCTCCGGTAGAAGGTTTTGGAGTAACGAGTGGTGCTGAAATTGTATTGCAAGATAGAATGGCAAGAAGTCCAGAAACTTTAAAAACCATGTCTGATAAAGTAATTGCACAGATTATGAAACAGCCAGGAGTTCAATACGCATACACAACTTTTAGAGCCGATTATCCGCAATTGGAATTGGAAGTTGATGAAGATAAAGCGCGCCAAATGGGTGTGAATATTAAAGAGCTTTTAGGGAATATCCAAACCTATTTTGCAGGAGATCAATCAGCTGACTTTTCGAGATTTGGTAAATTTTACCGTGTGAATGTAAAAGCCGACGGTATTTTTAGAATGGATGAAGATGCGTTTAATGAAATTTTCGTTAGAAATGCTGATATGCAGATGGTTCCAGTAAAATCAATTGTGAAGTTCCACAAAGTGTATGGACCAGAATCGGTAAACCGTTACAACCTTTATAATTCGGTAAATATTACAGCGATGGCGTTGCCTGGTTACAGTAACGGACAAATTATGGAAAATCTGGAAAAGGTTTTAGACAAATTACCATCTGATTACACTTACGAATGGACTGGTTTAAGTCTTGAGGAAAAAGCAGGAGGAAGCCAGACAGTTGCCATTTTTGGGTTATGTCTATTGTTTGTATTCTTTCTGCTTGCTGCTCAATACGAAAGTTATTTATTGCCTCTTGCGGTATTGCTTTCTATTCCGACAGGAATTTTAGGAGCTTTCGCCGGAATTAAAGCGGTTGGTTTAGACAACAATATTTATGTGCAGGTCGGATTAATAATGCTTGTCGGACTTTTGGCTAAAAATGCCATTTTGATTGTCGAATTTGCTTTACAAAGACGTTTGGCTGGATTAACGATAGTTGAAGCCGCAATTGAAGGTTCAAGATCAAGGTTACGACCAATTATCATGACTTCGCTGGCTTTTATTGTAGGTATGATTCCGTTGATGTTTGCTTCTGGAGGAACTGCAGTTGGTAACCGATCTATCAGTGTGAGTGCAGCTGTCGGAATGTTTAGTGGTGTTGTACTGGGCGTTTTCGTGATTCCGTTGCTTTTCATTTTATTCCAATATTTACAGGAAAAAGTATCAAGAAAAAAGATCGCGACTCAAGTTCAAACGATAAAAGAATAATAATGAAAACACTATATAAAATCGGAATTGTTTTAATTACCGGAGCGATTATGACGTCGTGTGTGGTAGGAAAAAAATATTCCCGTACAGATTTAAATGCTCCAGACCAATTCCGCGAGGAAATCGCGGTTACTGGAGATACGGTTTTACTTCCGTGGAAAAACTATTACAAAGATCCTCTTTTGGTTGCTTTGATTGAAAAGGCTCTGGTTAAAAATAATGAAGTTATCATTGCCATGAAAAGCATGGAACAGCTTGACCTTAACTATAAACAAGCCAAATTATCTTTGATGCCAACACTTGATTTTGATGCAGGTGCCAGCCGTGCTTATCCGTCAAAGAATTCCTTAAACGGATCTTTGAGCCAGCAGTTTATTGGTAAAGATTATATGGACGATTACAGTGCTAATCTTCGTCTTTCTTGGGAAGTAGATATTTGGGGAAAAGCAGCGATGCAGAAAAGAGATGCAAAAGCAGCTTATTTTGCTCAAAAAGAAAATCTTTCGGCATTAAAAACCCGAATTATTGTTCAGGTAGCGCAGTCGTACTATAATTTGTTAGGTTTAGACGAACAATTGAAAATTGCTGAGAAAAACATCGAATTGAGTACCAATACTTTGAACATGATGCAATTGCAGTATAAATCAGGTTCAATTAGTTCTTTGGCTGTTAATCAGACTGAAGCTCAGAAGAAAACAGCTGAATTATTGGTGCCTTTAGCGAAAGCGAATATTGCGGTTCAAGAAAATGCTTTGCAGATTTTGTGCGGAGAATATCCAGACAAGATTGAAAGAGCAGGAAACATTGATGCAGCCGAAGTTGCCGTTGTTTTTCCAGCAGGAATTCCTGCTTCGCTTTTAAGCCGCAGACCAGATGTAAAAGCTAGCGAATACGCCGTGATGTCTGCCAATGCTAAAACGGGATTGGCAAAAGCAACTATGTATCCGACTTTAAGTTTGAATCCGTCAATTGGTGTTAATTCGTTTGAATTCGAAAACTGGTTTAATTTTCCAGGTTCTGTCACCAAAACGATAGCAGCCAATTTAGTGCAGCCAATTTTTAGAAAAAAAGCATTACGAACAGCTTACGAAGTTGCTGTTATAGAACAAGAAAAAGCTGTTGTGCAATTCAAACAATCTTTTATAACAGCAGTTGGAGAAGTAAGCGATGCAATGTCTCGATTAAAATATGCTGATGAACGTATGATTTTAGCAAAAGATAAAGCAGAGTCATTGGACAAAGCAACTTCAGATGCTTCTTTGCTTTACAAAAGCGGAATGGCAAATTACCTTGAAGTAATCGCAGCTCAGAACAGTTCGCTCCAAAACGAATTGGATCTGGTAACAATAAAACTCGAAAAGCTGAATGCAGCAATTAACCTGTACCGTGCTTTAGGCGGCGGAGTAGAGTAGCACTTAATTTTTGATGATTCACCATTTCTGTAAGCAATTATAGAGGTGGTGAATTTCTTTTTGAATTGAATTTACTGATTTATGGACAAAATTACTTTTACCCGATCAGAACTTTATGATTTGGTTTGGAAATTTCCGATTCCGCAGATTGCAAAGCATTATGAGATTTCCAGTATGGGAATCAAAAATGCCTGTGAAAAAATGGAGATACCACTTCCCAAAAGCAGATTTTGGGTTGGGCCAGAATATAAGAGGAAAAATATTCCAGAGCTTTCATTAAATTTTAATGGAAATAATGAGATTACGATTCTAAAAAAGACCTATGAAATGCAACTTAGAGTTCCTTTAAAATCTACACCTTTGCTTGATTTGACTCAAAGTATAAAAAACGATGTTCGTGCTCCTTTAAGCGTTAGCGATACATTAGAAAAACCAGTTGAGATTATTGCGTCCACAAAGCAATATTGGGAAAGCAAAATTGTAGATCAAGATATTCTGCTAGATAAGTTGGAAATTTTGGATTTATATGTTTCTAAAGAAAACTTGGATCGGGCTTTACGTTTTATGAATGCTTTTATCAGACTCATTCAGTATCGCGGACATGAATTTAGAAAAGGTCTAGACGGATTGGATACTGTTGTTTTTAAAAATGGAATTGAAATTAAAGTTGATTTAAGAGAAGCGCAAAAAAGACTAACCAAAAATAGTATGAGGGAAACTTGGGGATATGTTTTTACAGGCGATTTCATTTTTAGAATTTCAAGAAGAGCAAATAAAAAAGAATGGCGCGACGGAAAAATTAAGCTTGAAAATAATCTTGCATTGATTATGGCTAAACTAGAATTAATGGCTGCGGAAGATTAAATTTCGAAGTGGGATAAAATATGTCGCTCCGCTGGAGCTTTGTTTTATATGTGGCTATTCTTTGCTATAAATATCCCGCTTCTCCGAAGCTTATAAAGAGAAATCTTCCAAAGCTTTATATTGTAAATGTTCAATCTTTGCTATAAATATCCCGCTTCTCCGAAGCTTATAAAGAGAAATCTTCCAAAACTTTATATTGTAAATTGTTAGGTAGTGCCCCAACGGGGCAAAATATTTATAGAATTTCAATAAGACGAATGGGAAAAAGCTCCAGCGGAGCGACACATTTTTTTTGCTTTTCGAAAGTTTACAAAAAAAGAGGTTTTCTTTTGAGAAAACCTCTTTTTTCAAATAGTTGTGTTGTGGTTTAAAAGAAACCAGTCTTTAAATTAATTAATTTTAACCAAATGTTTTTCAATAGCTTCTCTTTGTGGCTCATATTGAGCAGGAAGTTTTAAGTTCTGACCTAATTCTTCTAAGCTTTCGTTTACTGTAAATCCAGGATTATCAGTTGCAATTTCGAATAAAACTCCTCCTGGCTCTCTGAAATATAGAGAGTGGAAATACTGTCTGTCGATTTGTGGTGTAATAGACAATCCGTAATCTTCGATTTTCTCTCTGAATTTCATCAAAATTTCGTCATTTGGAACACGGAATGCTACGTGATGAATAGTTCCGTTTGCGTTTAAACCACGTTTTTCCTCTGGTAATTCTACCAAGTCAACAATTGCAGCATTTTCTACAGCATCTGTTGCATAACGGTAGCGGTTTACTTCCTGATCGATTAATTTGTAACCGAATATATCAGTTAAGATTGCAGCAGTTGCTTTGATGCTGTTTAAAGTCAAAGTAATATTATGAAAACCTTTTGTAGCCACATCTGCTTTTACTTCGTCAGTTTCCCAAGCTTTTCTGTTATCGTTTGTTTTAGATTCGATTAACTCTAATTTTAGTCCGTCTGGATCTAAGAAAGTCAGATATTTTTCTCCAAACTTTTCAGCTGGTTTATTGTAAATTACATTGTATTTTTCAAAACGTTTCTGCCAGAAATCTAAACTTCCTTTTGGAACAGAGTAACCAATTTCAGTAGCCATTCCAGAACCTTTTCTTCCTTGTTGGATTCCTTCGCCCCAAGGGAAAAAAGTTAGAATTGTTCCAGCGCTTCCTACTTCGTCACCAAAGTAAAAATGGTATGTTCCAGGATCGTCAAAGTTTACTGTTTTTTTGATAAATCTTAATCCTAAAACTTTAGAATAAAAGTCAAAATTACGTTTAGCGTCACCTGCAATTGCAGTAATATGGTGTAAGCCTAATATTTTATTTTCCATGGTATTTGTTATATTAAATTGTTATTGATTTTTCTTTTACAAATTTACGTCCGTTATGCTTCTGGATCGATTAACCTAGATTAAGAAATGAAATACGGTTCGTTTTTGAAATTTTCAAAGAATAACCAAACCATGTTCCATTTTGTTAGATGCTTTGTTTTCAGTGTTTTTAAGAAAAAGTCAATTTGATATTACACGATATATCGTGATTTTGAGAATGGAGAATGTATATTTAGAGAATTTGAACCAACAGAATATGATCTACAATTTTATAAATATTGATTTTCGAAGCTTTGGCTCGATATTTTTTGTTTTATGACCTTTTCCGGTAGTGTCTTCTACCAATAAAATTGAACCAGTTGGGAATGTTCTTTTTTCTCCCAGCGAAGTTTCGATTTCTACGCCTCCTTCTAGTAAAACAATATACTGGCGGTCTGGTGCATTATGAAAATCGTAATCGTAAGATGGACTTACTTCTCTAAAAACAATAGATTTGACAGGTTCATCTTCAGATAAGAAACCAATATCGCCATTGTTTTTCAACGGAACTTGAAAGTCTTCAAAATGGCTTTCTCCGTTGGCATCACTGTAAACGCGAGTTATGGTAATCATTATTTTTTATTGAAAATCAATGCATTTGCACAATCTACTTCATCCTGACTGATAGTATGTCCCATATTTGGATAGATTTTTTTAGTTACATCTGCACCCATTTTTTCCATAAGCGCTTCGGTATCATTCACTCTTTCTACAGGAACGTGAAAATCGGGATCGCTTGTTCCAATAAAAACGGGAGTATTTTCAAAGTTTCCAGAATAATGATTTTCATAAACTTGATCGCCAATAAGTCCGCCTGTGAAAGCTACGATTCCACCATATTTTGCTGCATTTCGGGTTGTAAATTCCAAAGCGAGACAAGCTCCTTGAGAAAAGCCTAAGAAATAAATATTCTCTTTTTCAATTCCGTTTTGCTGAATAGCGACAACAACCTGATGAATTGCATCTAAAGATTTTGAAAATGAAGGTTCATTTTCGTTTAATGGCGCTAAAAACGAATATGGATACCAAGTTCTATTTTCTGCCTGTGGCGCAACCAATGCAAAATCTTCAACTTTAAGATGTTTGGCGATAGAAAGAATATCATGAGCACTCGCACCACGACCATGAATCATGATTAAGGCTTTTTTCGCTTCGTTTAAAGGAACACCGTCTGTTAATATATCTGTATTCATAGTATTTAATCTTTAATTTTAGTCTAGAGACTAGAGACTTTCATCTCCAGTCTTTCGTCTTTAATCTTTCTTCTTTCTACTTCTTCCAAATATATGCATATTCATCTGGATGTCTTTTGAATTGCGCATGAACATAAGGACAAAGCGGCAAAACTTTCAAATTGTTGGCACGAACGTACGATACCATTTCTTCTAAAAGTTTTTTTGCATAACCTTTTCCTTCTGCTTCTGGTTCAACTCCTGTGTGATAAACTGTTAATAGATCAGGTTTAATGCTTACCGTCATTTCGCCCAGTTTTTTATCATCTACATAAAGATTAAAAGCACCATGTTTTTTTTCGTCTAATTCTAGTTTTATTGTTTCCATATTATTGGGTTATATTTTTGTTCTATAGGTATTTCAGTTATCTCTTTTTTTAGGAAAAAGAGATAAAACCATTCTTTAAAGATACTATATTATTTAGTAAACTGCAATTCAAAAAGGCTTGTTTACTGGCTGTCTCTATGGTATAAATAGCAAATAATCATAGCGATACCAGGCAGAATTAAAGTTCCTAATCCGAAAAACTTTCCTGCAACAGCACCAAGAAAACATCCGACAAGAAATCCGATTATAGTAACTAATTGCTTTTTAAAACTTAATAAAACTTCAGCGTCTTTAAATCCGTTTTTTAATAGATTTCCCAAATCGAGAGAAGCCTGCGTTACATTTCCTGTCATCATAGTTGTCGGGCCGTGCGTTTCTTTAGCGTAAAGCTTTCCAAAAGCATTCTGAAGCCCCATTGCAAATACAGTCGTCATGGCAACAGTATACATCGTCCATTCTGCGAAATTCTGAAGATATCCGAAAACGTAAGAAGCAATGCCGCTTAAAACCAGTATTATTCCTTCCCAAAATAAAATAGTGTAACGATTAGTGGCTTTTAATGCAATTCTTCCGCCGGTAATGACTGCAATAATAAAAATTGGGAAAGTAAGCAGTTTTATCCACGCATGTAGATCTGAGCCTTTGATAATTTGGTAAGCAAATACGATAAAGTTACCTGTAACATGTGCCGAAAATATCGAATCGGCAGCGACAAAGGTTACGGTATCGCAATACCCTGCTATGATTGTTAGAAGCAGGGTTACGTACCAAATATTGTTTTGTTTTATTTCCATAATTTCTTTTTAGTTTAAATGAGCGCGAAGCATCCACGCCATTTTTTCATGATTTTCTACAAGACCTGTTATAAAATCGCTTGTTCCTGCATCTTGCAGATCGTTAGCAATAAGATTTATGTTTTCTCTCAGATAAATAATAATGCTTTCGTGATCTAAAAGTAATTCTTTAATAAAACCATTACTATCATTTTTCTCCTGCAATTCTTCAGTAAGATGTGTTAAAGCTAAGAAATCTTTTAAAGTTGCTGGCGTATAATGACCTAAAGAACGGATTCTTTCTGCAACAGTATCCACAATTTCGTCAATGGCATCATATTGCTGTTCAAAGAAAATATGTTTGTTGTAGAAGTCTGGACCTTCTACGTTCCAGTGTGCTCTTTTTGTTTTAGTGTAAAGTATAAATTCGTCTGCAAGAACTTTAGCTAAAATTTCTGCAATTTTTGAGATGTTGTCCTGTTTGATTCCGATGTTTGCTTTCATTTTTAAATTAGGTTTTATAAAGTTATGAATTATGAGTTATGAGTTATGAGTTATGAGTTATGAGTTTTGAGTTTTGAGTTATGGAGGAATCTAAATGAATAAACACATAGGAACATGGTTTTTTTCTTTAAAAAGATATTAGAAAGAAACTAGTTTCTAACACATAGATTGTTGTGTTGAAAAAGGCAGATGAAAGAATTAAAAATTAAAAAATCTGCTTAATCTGCTCAATCTGCGAGAGAATAAATATGCTATGTGTATTAATGCAAGTGAAACGCCTTTTACTCGCTCCAAAAAGCTATGTTTCTATGTGTTAAAAATATTTTGTGTTTAAATTAATTGTTTAATAATGTTATTAAATAATAATCAAGCGAATACGTTCCTGCGCCAAGGGCAAGAAGTAGTAATAAAGATAAAGTGTACATGTAGGGCACATCACGTACTTCTAGCGAATCGTTTTTGTGAACCACAAAATAACCAATTACCGTTACACCAATTGTAGGCAAGACAGCGAGCCTTGTTCCAAGCCCCAGAATAATAAAAAACGGAATTACAGTATCTGAAAACGTCGCAACTAAACCGTTTAGTTTTTCAGGTAAATGCAACGGATTCGGGACATGTTCTTTTTGTCCGTCTTCGACTCTGAATTTCTTCATTCCGTGTACTCTGAATAATTCAATAGCAAGCAGAACTCTAAAAAACAAAAGTGCTGCATTGTTGAATGATGTTCCTAAATCGGAATAAAGGATTTGTTTTATAATATCAATCATTTTTTGAGATTTAAAATGCGAAACAAGAACAGCCCAAAGCTCCCCAGAATGCATTATAATTATTAACTGGAACATTGCTCAATCGTGCAGCGTCATGATTGTGTAAATGAACATCGCAACTTCCTGAACAGCTATGAATTTGCGAAGTCAGTTTTGGTTTTGCATCTGCTTTTGCATTTTTTTCAATAGCACTTTGCAGACCGCTTCTAACAGGATATCCGTTATAAATATTCGTTGGCGACCAATCTGGTAAAATCGGAATATGGGGAGGGGAGAATGAAGAAAAATCTCCATTTGCATACACAATTTTTCCGTCCACAATAGTCAAGTCTGCTTCGATTTTTTTAATGTCTTCGTCGTCAATCGTAAAATAATCTCGATCTAAAACCACTAAATCAGCAAACATTCCAACTTTGATATCTCCTTTTTTATTTTGTTCCTGCGAAAACCAAGCGCTTCCTCTGGTATACAATTCTAAAGCAGTTTGTCTGTTCAATCTGGTTTCGTTGTACAATTGCAATCCTCCAACCGTTTTTCCAACCGTCATCCAATACATAGAAACCCACGGATTGTAACTGCTCACACGTGTAGCGTCTGAACCCGCGCCGACAGGAACTTCCATTTCAAGCATCTTTTTAATTGGCGGTGTGTTTTCTGCTGCTTTTGCACCATATCGATCTGTAAAATATTCACCTTGATAAGCCATTCTGCTTTGAACCGCGATTCCACCTCCTAAAGCTTTTACGCGTTCAATGTTTCTTTCATCAATAGTTTCTGCGTGATCAAATATCCAAGGAAGTCCGTTGAAAGGAATATCTTGATTAATCTTTTCAAAGACATTCAGAAATCTAGTAATACTTTCGTTGTAAGTTGCATGCAATCTAAAAGGCCAACGATTTTCTACCAGAAGGCGAACTACTTTTTCTAGATCTGCTTCCATGTTTTCTGGAAGATCTGGTCTTGGCTGCAGAAAATCTTCAAAATCGGCGGCAGAAAAAACTAGCATTTCACCAGCACCATTGTGGCGGTACATATCATTTCCCTGATATAGTTTTACTGTATCAATCCAATCTGAAAAATCTTCAAATTCGTGTTTTGGTTTTTGAGTGAAAAGATTGTACGCAATTCTTACTGTTAATTGGTTCTTTTCATTTAATTCATTCACCACTTTGTAATCGTCTGGAAAATTCTGAAATCCGCCACCAGCATCAATTACGCTTGTGATTCCGAAGCGGTTCAATTCTTTCATAAAATGACGAGTCGAATTGATTTGATGTTCATACGAAAGCGTTGGACCTTTAGCCAAAGTCGAGTACAAAATCATCGCATTTGGTGTTGCAATAATAAGCCCTGTCGGTTCTCCGTTAGAATCGCGTTCTATTTGTCCGCCCGGTGGAGCAGGAGTATTTTTGTTGTATCCAACTGCTCTCAACGCGGCTCTGTTCATAATGGCTCTGTCGTACAGATGCAGAATAAAAACTGGAGTATCTGGCGCAATCGCATTGATTTCTTCTAAAGTCGGCATTCTGCGTTCGGCAAATTGAAATTCTGACCAACCGCCAACTACACGAACCCATTGCGGATTTGGAGTACGATCTACTTGTTCTTTTAGCATTCGAAGCGCATCGGCTAGGGAAGGAACGCCATCCCAACGCAATTCCAAATTATAATTTAATCCGCCGCGAATAAGATGAATATGAGAATCGTTGATTCCAGGAACAGCTCTTTTATTCTGAAGATCTATTATTTTGGTTTCTTCAGAAGCAAAACTCATAATGTCGCTGTCATTTCCAACGGCAATAAATTTTCCGTCCTTGATCGCAACTGCTGTAACATTTGGAGTTTCTGGATTGAAACTATGAATTTTTCCGTTGAATAAAATTAAATCTGCTTTCATAATTAAATTATTTAGAGTTTAATTTTGCAATTGCTTCTTTAATTCCTTCTCCTGCAACAGTATAATATGCAGGGCCTGCAAGAAGAATAATTTTTGTTAAAGGCTTATAATCCGTTAACTTTTTTTCTTTTAAATAAGATTGAGTTCTATAGGCTTCAAATGAACCTAAAACTACATTTTCGGCAACTAAAGCAGTTGGAGAATCGATTCCCGCATCTTTAATATCGCTTGCAAAAGAATAATTTGAAACGCCTAAACGTAAAGCTTCACGCATGGCAGTGCTTCCAACGCTAATCATTAAATCGGGAGTAAATTTATTGCGGTCTCCTAATCCGATTAATAATAATTGTTTTGATGCTAAAGTGCCTTTTGGTGGCGTAATCAATAAGGTTTCTAGAGTATGGCCTGTAAATTTACCGCTTTTGCGTAATTCTGTAATAATACCTTTCAACGCATCATCTAAATGCACCATTCCGTTTAGGTTTGCAGGAAGGGCAGGAGGATTAAAAATATCACCTTCTGTATATTCAAAAACGCAGGCAACTTGTAAGTCAGCTTTTGCTGCAGATGGTCCCTGAACCAATCCGTTTACTGCAATTCCGTCTACTTTCCCCCAAGTTACTGTAGAACCAATCGAAGCGGTTTGTGCAAATGCGTTGTTACAAAGAGAGCCTGCAAATGTTATAAGTAAAAGAAGTAGATGCGAAAATCTAATTCTGTATGTTGAAGTGTTTGTTTTCATGGTTAAGGGTTTAGTGTTGTTTTTATTTTTTTATGTGCACAAATTTTGACGCGGATATAACGGATTTGCTATCGCAAAAGCGCGGATTTACACAGATTTTTTTATGATTTTATTTAATAATCCGTTTTTTTCAACGTCTTTGCGATAGCAAATCCGCGTTATCAGTGTCCTAATTTAGCGTCAGTATATTTTTTATTAAAATTTAAATGTTAATCTGGCATTAAAGAAAACACCGTCTTTAGAATTCGGAATCACATCATTGATAAAAGCACCTGTTTTGAAGTACTGAATACCGCTGACCACCGAAATGTATTTGTTTATGCCGTATGTAAAATTGGCGAGATAAGCCGTTCCTATATATTTTTCGTCAGAATCGCTTCCGCGAAGGTTTAGTATTCCGCTTGGTCTATAAACTCCATCTTGTGTTGAATATCTCCAGTTTAAAACCACATCGACCTGCATCTTTAAATTTGAAAGTAAATCAAATGTGGCATACGGATGAATATCGATTAGGTTTACTGGGCCAACTTGCGGACTAAAACCAAAATAACCTCCTTTTGGATATAGCGGATTAAAAGTTTGGAGATTTCCGTTGCCTTGATTTTTATCTCCTGAGATATAATCATTTCGAAGGTTTATGGTCGGTTTGAATTTTACATTTTCAAACATGTATCCAATATCAATAGATCCTGTCCAAGCGTTGATATTTCCAGATCCGAATGTTCCAAACTGATAAGCTGCTTCGAGATTGTAAATAAAACCACCGCCATATTTCCATAATCTGGTACCTATTGTATGGCGTCTTTCGGGAGCAATTCCTTCTTCAAAAACAGAAGCATCTCTTCTGAACCCGAGATAATACAGATCGAGATTTCCTGCTTTTGGAAATATTATTTTAGAATAAGCTCCCCAAAGATTAAGCTGTTTAGACATTTTGTTATCAAAAACGCCTGTATAAACAGTATCTGCCATCATCGCAAAAGCATCAACAGATACTCTTGACGAAGTATACATTAGTTTTCCTCCAGTGAAATAAAGTCTTGTATTTGGACCTTCTCGAACAGAAATCAATCTTCCAGAGCCATAATCTAGTTCTTGTCTTCCAACACGAATCGTTACTTTTTTGTCCTTTTGCTGCCAGACATTCACATCCAAAAATAAATTCTGAACATTCAGCTGATCTTCGTCTATCCCGCGTGCTCCATTTGTACGGCCATCTTCTAAGGCACTTCTTAATTGGGCAAATATTCTAAAGTTTTTTCCTAAATGAATATCTGCATGAAGATCGTAGCGTTGGAGTAGGAAATTGTTATGTCCGACATTAAATCTTCCCCAATCTTCATTATTGAAATCAACGTATTCATATCGAGCTTCTCCGCCAATTGACATATAAATGTCTTTCTTCTGATTTAAAGGAATGTATTTTAATCGTTCATAAAAGTTTCGATTTGAATCTTTTAAGAATTCGTAATTTTCATCATAACGCAAGAGTTTAAAATTTTGAGATGATGATATGTTTCCCATTAAAAGAAAAGAGATAATAACAAACAAGAGGAATTTTGGCGATATGGATTTTGATGATTCCAACATAATGAAGCGTAAGAGATTGATATTAAATTTGGATTTTCTGATTAGTGTTTTAGCATCGTGTGTGCGTACTGAATGCCTAAACCGTAAGAACCGCCATATTTTTTCATTAAAGAAGTTACAGGACCATATGTAGCTTCGCGCGCCCAGTCTCTTTGAAGTTCTAACAAATATTGAATAGAAGTGATCGGAATTGCACCGGCTTGTACCATTCTCTGTACAGAACGTTCATGAGCTTCTTTGCTTACATCACCGCAAGCGTCTGTAATAATGTAAACTTCGTAACCTTCTTCGATAGCAGACAAAGCTGGACCAACGATACAAACTCCTGTCCATAAGCCTGCTAGAACGAGTTTCTTTTTGTTTTTGGCTACAATAGCTTTATAAGCATTTTCATCCTCCCAAGTATTCATTGTCGTTCTGTCAATATATCCAGAAGTTGCAATTGGATAAAATTCTTCAACTTCAGGAAAAACAGGGCCTGAGAAACTTTCTTCTGCAACTGTAGTTACAACTGTTGCCACATCAAAGATTTTTGATGCTCCAGAAACGATGGCCACATTTGTGCGTAATTCGTTTATAGGAAGATTGCTTGTAGCAAAAGCCATTTGACCTTCAAAATCGATTAAGACTAAAGCGTGATTATCTGGAGTTAATAAGTTAGATGATGGTTTCATGATGTTTATTATTTTTTAGATTTATAATTAGGTAAAGGATTTTTTTAGTTTCTGAGAGAACTAGCGATATATCGTTATTCTTGCGATATGCTGTTATTTTTATATTAATGTGTAGACAGCTTTTTAATCATTTCGGCAGAAATAGAATCTGCATAAATTCCAAAGGCACTGGTTAGAACACCTTTTACATTGTAGACGTCAGAGATTATGCCGTACACAATGTCTTCATCGCCAGGATCAGTATCGCCTTCAAAACGAAATAAATATTCGATTTTGAAATCTTCAGGAGACATACTAAGCGTATTGTTATTGTACCGTATGCAATCTGAATCGAGATTAAAGTTTTCTGTAAAACCTTGTCCATTCAGCCATTGCAAAGCTTCTGTAACGGTCTCAAAATAGGGTTGTTGTAGTGAACTCATGGTTTAGAGAGTTTATAAACTGTCTGCAAAGAATTTTTGCAGACAGCTATGTTTTAAGAGTTATTTTATGAAAGCTAGAATATCATTATTGATTGTTTCTGCTTCTGTAGTTGGCATTCCATGAGGAAATCCTGGGTAAGAAATCAATTTTCCGTTTTTCAGCAACGCAGCCGATTTTGGTGCTTGATGATAAGGAACTATTTGGTCATCTTCTCCGTGCAAAACAAGAACCGGAATATCCAAACTTTTAAGATCTTCTCTAAAATCGGTTTCAGAGAAAGCTTTAATTCCTTCATAATGAGCCAAAACAGAACCCATCATTCCTTGACGCCACCAATTTTGTTTAATTCCTTCTTGAACTGTTTGGCCTTCACGGTTCCATCCATAAAAAGG
The DNA here is from genome assembly GCF_003254585.1 of Flavobacterium sharifuzzamanii. Taxonomy (GTDB): domain Bacteria; phylum Bacteroidota; class Bacteroidia; order Flavobacteriales; family Flavobacteriaceae; genus Flavobacterium; species Flavobacterium sharifuzzamanii. The sequence continues at coordinate 63,520 of NZ_QJGZ01000038.1, forward strand.
AATTGGAAAATCATAAAAATATTGTGATCTAGTAAAAGCTGTTCCTTTTCTAATTTCGTCAAAAACAGACAAAGGTACACCTTCAGGATTTGATTCGCTTTGAACCATAATCGGCGGTACAGCACTAATGATTACAGCTTTTGAGATACGCCCTTTTCCGTATTTTGCTGCATAACGAATTACTTCACCGCCTCCTGTTGAGTGACCAACGTGAATTGCATCTTTTAAGTCAAGAGCCTCAACTAATTGTGCAATGTCTGACGCGTAAGTTTCCATGTTGTTTCCTTCAGAAGTTTGGCTTGAACGTCCGTGTCCGCGGCGATCATGGGCAATAACTCTGTATCCTTTTTGAAGAAAAAACATCATCTGTGCGTCCCAATCATCGCTTGATAAAGGCCATCCGTGGTGAAAAACAATTGGCTGTCCTTTTCCCCAATCTTTGTAATAAATTTCTGCTCCGTCTTTTACTGTAAATGTGCTCATGGTTTTCGATTTTAAGATTAATATTTGTTTGTATTTTTAATTTAAATGGATTTATAGGTTTAAAATTTAAACTTATATATGGTATTGAGTTTTGTTTTGTTATGATTACACTGCAAATGTATTGCAGAGTGAAATCTGAATTGGTTAATCTAGATTAAGAAGTGATTTTTTTTGTGTCTAACATACGCTGACGCTTGTATACTGGAGGATTTTTATTAGTTGGCATATTTCGTATTTTTATATTTGTTAATAATGCCAGACTTTAGCCAATTAACGTGCCTTATTTGCAATGTCTTTATTTTAAAGGCTTTATCGAAAAAGAGGGAGTTTTTTATTTACGATATTTCGTTAATTCATGAAGAGTTCATTTTTCAACAAACTGGATTGAATAGTTTTTATCAAATAAAAAATGATAAATGCTTTAAAATAAATACAAAATAGTATGTATTTTTGCCAGCAACTATTGAACAAGCAATTGAAAAGAGTAATAATCATAGCGCTTTCTATTTTAATTTTGTCGCCATCTTTTGGCAGCTTGTTTGTTTATGCTTCTTTTAAAATCAATCAGAAAGAAATAGCAAAAAACATTTGTGTTCAGCGCAAACAAGCTTTTAATAGCTGTAATGGTCGTTGTGAACTTCAAAAAAGCATTAAAAAATATTCAGATAACGAACGAAAAATGCAGGATACTCTAAAAGATAAGTTAGAGCTTGTGTATGTTCAAAATACTGCTGAAATTAATCTTAGCGTAATTTCTGTTATTGAATCAAAAGAGAATACTTCTATATTATTTGAAAAGAAACCAATCGGGGCTTCTAATCTTACTTTTCATCCTCCGCTCTATACAGTGTAGAGGTCATTTAGTTTTTAAATTCTAATATTTTAAACGCCAAGTTCCAAATTCTAGTTTTGGATTGGCTTTTTACAATCTGTTTTTTCTTTTAAAACTGATTTTGACCTTCTTTTGTAATTGAAAAAGAAAACTCTTCTGTTTTCAGTTACGTTGCCATTCTTTTGGGGTATTCACAGCATTTTGACTCTCTTTTGATATTCAAAAAATTATAGCAAAATGCTACAGTTTAAACTTTTTTTTATCACATCATCAAATGAAATCTTTTAATTTTTGGATAGTCACACTATTGTTTGCGGTTACTTCCTGTACAATTGATAAAACAGATTACGAAGCCGAAACCGGTTCTGAGGTTCCTGAAAATCAAATTTTTAAAGAAGCGATTTCGTTTACCAAAGGTAACTATAAAATAACTATAGATGCCTTAAACGGAACATTTTATAAAGGATATAATCAGCTTCACTTGAAAATTGTCAATACTCAAAACAATCAAGAGCTGACTTCATCTGCTGTAACTTTTTTGCCTATTCTAAGTAATGCCGACGGAAGCAAAAGTTCATGTCCACATGAATATAATGTAGCATACGATTCTGCAAATAAATACTACGCTGGATATTCTGTTTTTACTGGCGAAAGCTCTACTACGGCAAGCTGGAAATTGTACATCAGTTTTACGGCTGATAACCAAAAATATGAGATCAATAAAGACGTAGCAGTTGAAAAACAAACCAATAAGAATCTTAATATGACAGCTTTTGCAGGAAGTGATGGAGAACAATATGTAATCGCACTCGTTTCACCTCAAAAGCCTACAGTTTCAGAAAATCCGCTTGTGGCTGGGGTTTACAAATACAATAAACCAACAACTCCTGCTGGAACTTTTCCAGATCCAACTCAGTTTTCGTACTCAGAAGTGGTGGGTTATACTTTAAAGCTAGATCCTAGAATGCCTGAACCTTCTATGGGAAATCATTCTTCTCCAAATAACAAGGATTTGACACAAGGAAATAACGGTTTATATCACGGCGTGGTTAATTATACAATGACAGGAAATTGGACATTAAATTTAATTATGATGAACCAAAACGGTTTAATCGTAAAAGGAACCGTAGTTCCAACTGATCATACGCCAGGAGTAGAAGGCGTAAAAAGCGAACTATATATTGATACTTTATTCTAATTACATGAAATATATTATAATGCTGCTTTTTTTGGGAATGTCAGTAACAGCTCAAAATCAGCATGCACATCACGACAGTATTAAAAACTTAGAAGAAGTAACCGTAAAAAATAGGACGAAAAAGAAAATTGAGACAGAAATGAAAATGGCCGTTTCTGTTGATGAATTTTTGTCATCATCGGAGAATATCAGTTTTATAAAGCGTGGAGCTTATGCGTGGGAACCTTTGTTGAACAACATGAGCACAGAACGTTCTACAGTTACTATTGATGGAATGCATGTTTTTGGCGCTTGTACTGATAAAATGGACCCAATTACGTCTTATGTAGAAAGCAATAATCTTTCGGCAATCGATATTAAATCGGGACAGGAGGGAAGTCTTCACGGATCAACCATTGCGGGAAGCATTGATTTAAAAAGAAAAAGCACGCCGTTTGGTCTTCAAAAGAAATGGAATGGAGCTTATCAGACAGGATTTGAGTTTAATAATAAGCAGTTTTTCAATTTAGGAAATGTCTCTTATTCGGGAGCTAAATTTGTGGCAGACGGAAGCATTTCGTACCGAACTGCCGATAATTATTCTGACGGAAATAACAATGAAGTAAAGCATTCGCAATACAATAAATTCAACACTTCATTAGGATTAGCTTATAAAACTAGCGATTTATCATCATTGCGATTAGACGCGATTTTTGATGTGGCAAAAGATGTAGGTTATCCTGCTCTGCCAATGGATTTGTGGCTTTCGCGTGCGCTGATTACTTCGACTTCGTATAAACAATTGTTTGAAGAAGGATTGGTAAGAGTGGTTGACACAAAAGTATATTTTAATGCTATTGAGCATTATATGGATGACACTACACGTCCTGAAAATTTGGTTCACATGGATATGCCAGGTTGGAGTACAACTTACGGATTGGTTTCTAAGGCTAATTTGAGAAAGAATAGTTATTCGTCTGAAATTCAGCTGAATGCTTACGATAATTTGTCGATTGCAGAAATGCGTATGTATCCGCAAGACAGAAGTAAAAGAACGATGTTTGCTTATAGCTGGCCTTGGGTAACTACTCGTTTTGCTGGACTTTCTATGAATAATTCTTGGGAACTTTCTGAGAAAAGCACTGTGAATTTGGGAGGTTCTTTAGGAGTGAATTACAATTATTCTAAATATATAGAGTTCAACTGGATTTTTCATCCGGGAGCGCCTCAAGAGAAAACGAGATTTCTGCCAAGTGTAAATGCTAGTTACCAATTAAATATAGATCAGTTTAATTTCTCTGTAGGAACAGGTTACGGTCATAGAGCGCCTTCTGTTTCTGAAGGTTACGGATATTATATTTATAATAGTTTTGACCGTTACGATTATATCGGAGATCCAAATCTGAAAAATGAAATTTCGTATGAAGGAAATGCTAGTGCAGGTTTTAAAAACGAAAGATTAAGCATTCAAGGAAAAATAAACTATTTCTACATTGATAATTATATTATTGGTAAAATCTTGAGTTTAGGAAGTCCAATGAATTATCAATCGGTTGGGGTAAAAGGATATACTTCGCTAGATTATGCAACACTTTTGAATATGTCTGCCAATGTGAGTTACGATATTTTGGAACATCTGCATTGGAAAGGTACGCTGACTTATGCTCGCGGAATGGACAATAAAGGAGGAAATCTGCCTTTCATACGTCCGTTAAGTTACTTGACTTCATTGCATTATATGTATAAAAATTTCGGAATCCAGACTTCTGTAAATGGCGATTTTGAACAGATTAATTATAGTCCGGAATATGGAGAAGATTTGACTGCGGCTTATGCCATTTGGAATATTTCTGCCGATTATTCTTTTAAAATCAATAAAGTAAGAAGCACGATACAGATTGGCGCAGAGAATTTATTAAACGAATATTACAGCACGTATGCCGATTGGGGAAATATTCCAAGAATGGGACGCAATATTTTCACGTCTTTAAAATTGAATTTCTAATTAGAAAAACATCAAAATTAAATTTAAACACAATAAATTAAAATCACAATATGGAAACTTTAAAAAAATACCTTTTATTATCGGCCGCGGCACTAACATTTGCATCATGTTCAAATGATGATAATAGTCCCGCAGCAAACAATCTAACGTTGGAATTCAACAATACATTTAAAGACAAAACAATTGTTTTAGGAGATGCAACATCAGCTTCTGCAACTACAAACACTTCTGCAGCAGGACAAATTCATCATTTTTCTGAAGTAAAATATGTAATCAGTAACATTCGTCTAATAAAAGATGATGGGAGCGAAGTGCCTTACAATGTAAATGATTTAGATAAAGGTGCAGCTGTAATCGATCAGGCAAAAACAGCATCATTAAGCTATGTTTTGAGTAATGTGCCATCTGCAACATACAAGCAAATTAAATTTGGTTTAGGAATTAAAACGGAGCAAAATACATTAGACCAAACAAGGTTTCCTAAATTTTATGCCGCAGCTGGAGCGAATGATACAGCAATGATGTGGGAATGGGGAACTGGATACCGTTTTACAAAAGTAGAAGGCTTTTATGATACGGATAATAAAGTAATGTCTATTCATACCGGAAGTACGGTTGCTGGAACAGAAGGTGCTTATACGCAAGGTGTAAATGCTTATAGAGATATTACGTTAAGCCTTACGACAAATGCAATCGTAGGAAATAAGGCTCCGAAAATCAAAATTAAAGCTGATTTTGACAAATTATTGAGCGGAAAAATCAATACAATTACATTATCAACAGGAACAGGAATGAGCGATAACGCGACTCCAAATGTCCATACTGCTGCTCAGATGGTAAAATTTGTGGACAATCTGGGAGGAAACGGAACAAATGATATTTCAGGAATGTTTTCTGTAACTAGTGTAGAAAACTAAATTAAACTTTGATTTACAAAATTAATTGCCTCCATCTTTAGATGGAGGTATATAAATTAGCAAAATTAGGGCTTTAGCCTAAACGCGTTAATTTGGCTAAAGCCTAGTTCATTTACATTTTTTAAATCCCCTAGTTAAAACTAGGGGCTATTGAAAAACTAAATCGAACCTATTGATTTAAATCATATATCAGAGCCGTCTGAAATTAAAAGATGACTCTATTTTAAAATTCATTAAAATGAAAAAAATATTTGGCTTTATCATAATCGTAATCATTTTCGCTTCTTGCAGCAGTAGCGATTCTGATGAAACTTATTTTGATAATCCTGAGCTTTCATTGCATATTCCGACTGATTTTCCTGAGGTAAACAGTTATGTGAGTTTGAACAAGCCTACAAAATACGGAGCTGAATTGGGAGAAAAACTGTTCTCTGATAAAAGATTTAGTAAAGACAATACGATTTCGTGTTCAACCTGTCATATTCAAGGAAATGCTTTTGCCGATCATAATGCGCGAGCAATTGGCATTGAAGGAAGAGTCGGACTTAGAAATGCACCACCGCTTCAGAATTTGATGTTTTTAAAGTTCTTTAATTGGGATGGAAGCAGACTCCAGTTGGAAACGCAGCCACTCGTTCCAATTATTACCCACGAAGAAATGGATTCTTCAATTCTGGAAGTGATCGGAAAAATTAAAGACTACGCTTCTTATAAAGACTTATTTAAAAAAACTTTTGGAGATCAGGAAATTACAGCTGATAGAATTTATAAAAGTATTGCTCAGTTTGAATACACTTTAATTTCTGCTAATAGTAAATACGATAAAGTAAAACGAAAAGAAGGTCAGTCGTTTACAGAAAGCGAAGCGGCAGGTTATGCAACATTTCAGCAGAAATGCGCCAGCTGTCATAGCACAGAATTGTTTACAGACCAGAGTTTTAGAAATATTGGTTTTCCGCTAAACACAGATTCTAACGAGGCGGGAAGAGGAAGAGTAACAGGAATTCCGTCTGATTTTATGAGCTTTAGAGTTCCAAGTTTGCGTAATGTCGAATATACAGCACCTTACGGAAGTTTTGGTCAGTTCGAGACTCTAAAATCTGTTTTGGATTATTTTGATAATGGTGTTTTGGCAGCAGAAAATCTAGATCCTATTTTTAAAAATAATGGAAATAGAATTCCGCTTACCGAACAAGAAAAAGAGAATCTTCTTGCATTTATGAAAACCCTGAGCGACAAAGAATTTACAGGAAACTAATCTCGAAACGCTTGAATTTACTGGCATTTGGCATTTCTTTTATAAAAAAGAAGAAATGTTTATAATATGTTGATAAATAATACGTTGCTGATTGTGTTAAAATCTGATTTCGATAGATTAAATGTTTTAAATTTAGTAACTGAATGATAGTTAGTTATTTAAAATTATTTGAATATGGAAAGAGCTATAAAATTACAGGTTCGCAAGGAGCTTGACGGGAAGCAGCAAGTAAATGTAATTAAGCTCAAAGGCAGTTTAATTACCAAAGGCTACACAGAAATTATCCATATTAGCGATAAGGACGATGAATTTTACATTAATTCGTTTGCAACCAAAACAGAAGCAAGCAATGAAGTAAAAGAATTTATTTTAGATTTTATAAACAAAGAAAATTTAAGCAATACAATTAGTGTTCTAGCATAATTTGATAGAACTGTACAATTGTAGTGCTTAATATCGCAGATTTAAATTGCACTTGTAAAACTTGTATTTTGATCCAGATAAAGAGGCTTGTCTTCTATAGCATCAGCTGGTTTCTCGTCCCAATCTCCCCAATCTCCTACATAAGTTTTACGGAATATTAATTCGTTATTATCACCATTACAAACCAAAGTTCGGTCTGTACAGGTTTCATTGTTTGGACTGAAATTTATTTGTAAATTTTTCATGATGTGATTATTTGTAATTGTTTGTAAATGAGATTATAAAAGTAGAAATAACCAATGAGAATTAATTATAAAATAATATTAAATTATTGTTTAATTTGCATGTATTTGATTGAAAACTAACTCTATAAAAAAGCTGTCAAAGTACAACTCTTTATTTTTTTAAGCTTCGAAGAAGTTAAATATTTATAGCCAAGGGGTTATTTTACAATATAAAAAGCTCCAGAGGAGCGACATATTTTTCACAATCCAATATATGTCGCTCCTCTGGAGCTTTTTTATTTGTCTTATTGAAATTCTATAAATATTTTACCCTGCTGGAGTTTGCAGATATAATAATTTTATAGATATCCTGTTAACTCAAAATGGGTGTATTTTTGAGGCAACTTTTTTGCATTTAATGCTTTTTGTTTTTTCTTTTGAGGCATCTTCCTCGGGGTTCATCGCCTTCTTGAAGTATAATTTCAGAATGTAAGAACTGTGCGGCATCTGCAGAACCTTGTACTTTTGCTGCACTTCGTTCGAGCATTTCAGCTTCAAATTCGTTTAATACGCATTCTCTCAATCCTCTTTCTTTCCATTTTGATTTAACGTTGCAACCTTTCGAAATTTTTCTAGCTAATTTTAAGGCATCTAATAAAGCTTGATTAGCACCTTGTCCCTTAAACGGACTCATCGGATGTGCCGCATCGCCAATTAAAGTGATATTTTGATTCTTTTCTAATAATGCTGCACTCAATAATTCACGATCGTAAACAGGATATCCAGAAATTAAATTTTCTTGCGTTGCTTCCAAGATCTGAGGGATAGGAGTGTGCCATTGCGTTCTTCGGTAAGCTTCTTCTTTCAAGGCTTGTGGCCCTTTTGAACTCAATTCTTTGGCTTCTTCTTCAGACATCGGAAAACTAAGCTGCCACATCACAGAATCTGCCGTATAGGGCATTACATAAATACGTTCATTCCCGTTGGCAGTCTGAAATATTGTTTTACTATCTAGCAAATCATTAGAAAGTCCTTCTAGAGCACTTAAAGGACAAATTCCTAAGATTACAATGCAATCTAAGTAACGGAGTGGTGTGGTCTCTTCGCCAATTATGAGTCTTCTAACAGCACTGCGAATGCCATCTGCACCTACAACAAGATCGGCTTTTACTGTTTTTATATTTTCATTTGTCTGAAAGTTTAGTTCTACACCGTCTTCAGATTCTCTTAGATTTACTAATTGATGTCCCCATTTTACAGCATTGTTTCCTCCAAGCTGTTCCAAAAGAGCCAATCGAAGTAATTGTCTTGCGATATGTATGTTGGTACGTTTTGTGGGAGATTTAATGGCGGTTTCCAACCATTTTCTAGTTCCCCATTCGCCTAATATTTTTCCCTCGGTATTGTGTACGATATGTTTTGTCGAAATTACGCCGTCTAGAGAAGTAATTCCCAAACCTTTCATAGCTTTACTGGCTTGCTGTAAGGTAAGTCCGTAACCTTGAGATCTTGCATCAAAATCGCTATCTCTTTCATAAATTGTAAAAGGAATTCCACGGTGTAAACAAGCCACCGCTAAGGCAACACCGCCTATACCAGCGCCAATAATGGCAACATGCGGTTTTGTGAGATCTGGTTTAAGATACTTTTCCGATTGAATTAATCCTGATCCTGAACAATTTGTGCACAGATGCAGATGCGCCTTCGGACGTATTGGAGCAATGTTACTCTGCTTGCTCTCGTATGCAGCCAATTCCGTTTTATAAAGGCGTTGCGCTTTTTTACTGAGTCCGCGATTTATTTTGCCCTGTCCTTGGCATTCATGGCATATAGTCCACATATTTTGTTGTAGCTTGTTTTAAAAGTGCAAAAATAACTAAATGATGTCAGAATAAAACGTTAATCTTTATAAGGTGTGACTTCCAGAGTTTTATTGGATATGAAGTTTTGACAAATGATAAAAAAATTATGATGTCGATACCAAAAAGTTCAAAGGAGAAGAACCTAAACTTGATGATAAATTGAATAATGAAGAAAAAAATAATGTGAGAACGTCTCAAGTTTGTTTGAGGCGTTTTTTTGTGCTACTTTCTTCTCTGAAGATTCATTTTATGCTTTTATAATGACTTTTTTCAAGAGATAAAGCTGAAGAAGTAAAAAATATGACTTGATTTTTATAGATTTGTAAAAATCTAATATAATCTCTCAAATAGTAATTGAGAAACAATATATAATACAAGGCATGAAATCGGTTACTTCAGTTTTTTTACTTTTAATATTTATCTGTTCAAACGCTTACTCTCAATTGAGTTCTGATAAAATATTCGAAAGTTTTAAACAAGGTGAACGCACCAATTGTTCATCTATTGCTTTTATCAAAGCTTCTTTAAATGTTTACGGATTAGATAATCTTTTTATAAGCGAAAAGCTAAACGAAGATTTATATAGAATTACTTTAAAAAACAACGCTTCATTCAATTTGAATAGCAGTGAAATAAATAAGGCAAAACAATCAGCGGGTTTTGTTTATATTAAAGACAATTGCGATAGCGAAAAAATTACCGATTATGCAGAATTGACTTATGCTGTAATGGCAAAGTACAAGCAAATAATTGATAAAGAATCTACTTTTGATAAAGCATTGGAAGATTTAGAAGACGGTACAGTTTATACTCCAACTATCTACAAATACCTAGGATTTGCTTTAGGAAAACAGATTCAAAAGCTTAAAAAAGAATCAGGAACAGACTATTGCGGTGTTGTGGCTTGGTCAAAAGTGCATGCTGTTTTTGTCTGCGGAGAATTTATGGACTATTATGGAAACAAAAAGAGCTTGTGGATTAAATATCCAAGTCGTTTCAGAATAATTAAGTCATAAAACAGTAAAATTAACTTTTGGTAAAATGCGCTGAAATAGCCTAAAACAGTGGTTTTACAGTAACCTTTTCCTTATCGCAACGTAACAATTATAATTTTATTGTGAAAAAGAAATTATAAAAGTTGCAATTTAACATAATTTATATATTTTTGTTTTTATTCAAGAACCAAATCTATTAAGAAAATGAAGAGCAAGATTATTTTATTATGTGTCCTTTTCTTCTTGACGACTGCTGCCGTTTCTGCACAGGCAAAAAATGCACCAAGAAGTATCATTAGTACAACAGCTTTAATTCGTAAATACCATGATCAAAAAGAATTAAGTGGTATGCAAAAAGGAGAGCTTTTAGAATTGTACATTGAACGTATTAAAGTTTTAGTAAAAACACTTCCTTATATTGCTTTGGTTACTAAACCTGGTGTAACAATGGCAGATTTAGGTATTCCAGACACTGGCGAGAATAAAAAAATCTTAGATGGACAAGCTGAGGGAACAACTGTTTTCTTAGATACTACAGTAGATTTTCAAAGAAAAATGATGCCATATTCTGACAAAGGTAATCTTATCGCAGCCATCTTGTTTTACGAAACTACATTGAAATCTTTACACGAGTTCAACGAATTGTAATATTTCAACAATTTAAATATAGAAGCTCCAAGGTCTTATGATCTTGGAGTTTTTTTTTATAAAAAATTAATTTGCCTCCATCTTTAGATGGAGGTAGAAAAAATAAGCCTGAAATGGCTTTAGCCAAATTTCTCAAAGTTTAAAACATATCCTTTGGTTTCAACCAGAGAAATGCAAAGAAAAGCGATTTTGGCTAAAGCCATAAACTGGCAATCCTTCAAAAAATCCGCTAGTTGAAACTAGGGGCAATAGATAAAACTCTACTATTTTTGTCTATTTCCATCATTTGTATTAAAATATTTCTCGCAGATTTCATCAGATTTATGCAGATTAAAGTTATCCTATTTTATTTATATACTTGAACTAAATCGTTGGGAAATATTCTGCTTTTAGTACAATTCTTATAAAACGGTAAAAAACTGTATTCTTTATAACTATTTTATTTTTAATTGTTTAAGGTTTTTTGCTTAAACAGATTAACATTTTTTTTGCAAAAAGTTTAATTAAAATTTGGGAACTAAAAATTTTAACATACTTTTGTTCTATCAAATTAGTAGAGTTTAAAATTTAATTAGAAATACAGAGATTAAAACCTTACCATTTCATTTTCAGAAATATAAAAGCATAAGACATTTACACTTTATGCATTACTACGGTTAAAATTCCTCTTTTTAAATTCATTTATAAATTTTTAATAACACTATCCTGAACAAGGATAAAAATTGTATAGGCCAAATAAAATAATAATCTAAAAAAAGTAAAAATGAAAAAACGAATGTGCTGCAGATAAAAAGAAAAACCATTTCTGTTGCAGCAGAAATGGTCTGAGTTTAAAGAAATTGTCATCTCTAAAAGGAAAGCAAGAATAGTATAAAACTGTTCCAGGCTCGCCTTATTTATTAAACTAAAACAAAGTAATGAAAATAAAATTAAAAAGATATGCTTGGCTATGTATTTTATTGATTTCCATAGGAGTTAAAGCTCAAGATACTAAGCCTTTAATTCAGTCAAAACTGGAAGGAACAGTAGTAGATGCCATTACAAAAGAGCCAATTATCGGGGCTTCAGTAACCATTAAAGGAACGACACATGGTGTTATCACAGATACAGATGGAAAATTTTTCTTCCAAACAGGACAAAAATTCCCTTATACACTTTTAATTAGTTATTTAGGATATAAAAAAGAAGAAGTTGTAGTAAATAAAAACGCTATAACTATTACTCTTAGCGAAGAACAGAATGCGTTATCTGAAGTAGTGGTTACGGCACTTGGAATTTCTAAAGAAAAGAAATCTCTAGGATATACGACTCAGGCATTAAAAGGAAAAGAATTGGCGACTACAAAAGAAACCAACTTTTTGAATGGACTTTCGGGTAAATTGGCGGGTGTTCGTATTACCAATTCACAAGGAGATATGGGATCTTCGCGTATTATTATTCGTGGAGAAACTTCTATTGCAGGAAACAACCAGCCGCTTTTTGTAGTAGACGGAGTTCCTGTAGATAACTCACAATTGAACTATGGAGGAGCTACACGTGATTTTAGAAATGCAATTGCCGATTTAAATCCGCAGGATATTGAAACTTTGACTGTTTTGAAAGGGCCAAATGCTGCCGCGCTTTACGGATCGCGTGCTGCGCATGGTGTGGTTCTTATTACAACAAAATCTGGAAAAGGGCAAAAATCAGGATATGGGGTTACTTTTAATACTGGTATAACCGTTTCTCAAGTAGCTACTTTGCCTTCGTTCCAAAATAGTTTCGGACAAGGTTCTAATGGAAGATTCAGTTACGTAGACGGAAAAGGAGGAGGAGTGAATGATGGTGTTGATGAAAGCTGGGGACCAAGATTGGATGGTCGTCTTATTCCGCAGTTTTACTCTAAAGGCGAAGCAGTTCCTTTTGTTGCACACCCTAATAATGTGAAAGATTTCTTTAACACCGGACTTACTTACGACAATAGTGTTTCTATTGCAAAATCTAACGAAAAATCAGATTTCCGTTTAGGTGTAAACAATCAAAAACAGCTTGGAACTGTACCTAACAGCGAAATAAACAAAACAAACTTTACAGTTAATACCAATTATCAGATTTCTGAGAATGTAAAAGTTGGGGTTAATGCGAATTATATTGTAACAAATGCTCCACAATTGCCAGGAGGTCCATCTGGTGGACGTGCGGCGGGTGTAATGCTTCAGTTTCTTTGGTTCGGACGTCAGGTTGATATCAATCAGCTTGATAAAGACTGGACAACTAACTGGAACAATAGTTACTATAGCAACCCGTATTGGAATGCGTATTACAATACAACAAGCCAACAGCGTAACCGTATAATTGGAGATGTTCACTTAGATGCGAAATTGGCAGAAGGATTGAATTTCAGATTCCGTACAGGTGTTGATTATTATAATGACCGCAGAAAATATACTATTAAGTATGGTACAAACGGAACTCCTTTCGGATCGTATGCAGAAGATGCTTACACTGTAAATGAGCAAAATACTGAGGGTATATTTCAATACACCAAACAGCTTAATGATGATTTCAGTTTAGATGCACTTGCAGGTTTCAATATCCGTAACCATAGCGATGCTAACAATTATCAGAAAGCGCCACGTTTAGCAGTTCCAGATTTGTATACTTTAACCAATTCTAGAGATCCGTTGACATCATCAAACTCATTGTCAAGATTAAGAGTATATAGTTTGTACGCATCTGCTCAGGTAGGATTTAGAAACTATGCTTTCTTAAACGTTACAGCGCGTAATGACTGGTCTTCGACATTGCCAAGCAGCAATCGTTCTTATTTCTATCCTTCTTTTAACGGAAGTGTAATCTTAACAGATGCATTGAATATTAAGAGTAGTACACTTGATTTCTTAAAAGTTAGAGGTGGATGGTCTGAAGTTGGTAATGATGCAGATCCGTACCAATTGGCTACGGTTTACAATTTCCAAACTGCTTTTGACGGAAATCCAATCCAGACTTCTTCTCAAAAGAAATTAAATGAAAACTTAAAACCAGAAACGACTCGTTCTACAGAGGTAGGTCTTGAAGCTTCTTTCTGGAAAAACAGACTTCATTTTGATGTAGCGTATTACAACACCAATAGTTTCGACCAGATTTTGGAAATTAAAACTACAGCATCAAGCGGTTACAATTCGCAGTTAATCAATGCAGGTAAAATAAACAATCAAGGTATAGAGGTACAATTGGATGGAAATCCAGTTCAAACTGAAAACTTCAAATGGAATGTGGCTTTAAATTATTCAAAAAATAAGAGTAAAGTAGAAATTCTAGATTACGCAGGAGATATTAAAAACTATACAATTGGTTCTTCTGGAGGTGTAGATGTATTGGCTTCTGTAGGACAAGCTTACGGAGCACTTTATGGAACAGCTTATGAGCGTGATGCAAGCGGTAACATTGTAGTAGGAGCAAACGGACTTCCAAAAGCTGATCCGACAAAAAGAGTTTTAGGACATTATACGCCAGATTATTTAGCAGGTCTTACAAATACGTTGACTTATAAAAATCTTGAACTTTCATTCCTTGTTGATGCTAGCGTTGGTGGAGAACTTTTCTCTGGAACAAACAGAACAGGAAACTATACAGGAGTTTTAGCACAGACTCTTCCAGGGCGTGGTGCTGAAAACGGTGGTTTAAGTTACTATTATCCAGGAGATAATACTGCTAATCCAAAAATTTTGGTAACTGGCGGAACCGCTCCAAACGGTGTGACAGTTTATGATGACGGAATGATTTTCGGAGGTGTATTTGCAGACGGAACGCCTAATAATAAAGTAATTAGTGCGCAGGAATATTATAAAGCGTCATACAACATTAGCGAAGCATATATCTACAGTTCAACTTTTGTAAAAATGAGAGAAATCAAGCTTACTTATAATTTCAATAAAAAGCTGGTTAAAAAACTAGGATTAGAAGGAGCAAGCATTACTGCTGCTGGTCGTAACTTATTCTTTATCTACAAAGATGCACCAAATATTGACCCCGAAACGGCTTTCAATACAGGAAATGCACAAGGATTAGAGAGTTTAGCGTTGCCAACAACAAGAAACTACAGTCTTAACCTTAATGTTAAATTTTAAAAACTCGGAATCATGCTAAAAAAACTATCATATACAATACTGTTTGCATTGGCACTGAGCTCTTGCAGTGATACTTTAGACGATATAAATAAAAACCCAAATGCAACTGAAACTCCTTTAGCGCCTTATTTGCTAACGGGAACTTTAAAACAAGGTGCAGATTTGTATTGGGGAGACGCAAATAACTTTAACTCGACTTTGTTATTTGCGCAGCATTGGGCAAAAATCCAATATACAGAACCAGATCGATATGATGTTTCAAACACTTCGTTTACTTCATTGTGGAATACAGGATATGCGACTCTGATTACAGATTTGAATACGATTATAAAATTTCCAGAAGCGCAGGCAAACTCTAATTATAAAGGTATTGCTTTAACGCTACGTTCTTGGACATTCTTGTTGCTTACAGACGCTTACGGAAGTATTCCATACAAAGAAGCAGGTCAAAATGTAACGCCTGCATATAATACGCAGAAAGAAGTTTACACAGGTTTGCTTGAAGATTTGAAACAGGCGCAATCTTTATTAAATACTGCAAACGGTTCTATTACTGGAGATTTAGTTTATAAAGGCGATATAGCAAAATGGAAAAAATTTGTGAATTCGCTTCGTTTACGTATTGCTTTAAGAATCTCAGACAGAGAACCTGCATTAGCGAAACAAGCTGCAATTGACGCAACAACTGATGCAGCAGGAGTAATCAGTAGCGAAAGTGAAACATTTAAGTTTACTTATACAAGTTCGCCACAGCAAAACCCTGCTTCGGCTTGGTTTGAAACGAGAGACGATTTCCGTATTTCAAAAACTATGGTGGATCAATTATATGCATTATCAGATCCGCGTTTGCCGATTTTTGCTCAATTGCCATCAGACGCAAGCGTTGGAAAATATGTTGGAGGTGCAAACGGATTATCAAACAGTGAGGCAAACAGCCAAGGTTTTGCAAAAACATCAAAACCTGGAACCTATTTTCTTACATCAGCTTCACCTGCGGTAATTGCTTCATATTCTGAAACTTTATTTAATTTGGCAGAAGCTGCAGCAAGAGGATATATTTCTGGAGATGCAGAGCAGTATTACAAAAATGCTATTACAGCATCATTGATTCAGTTTGGAGTTAACAATCCAACAACTATTTCAACTTATCTGAATCAGGCAAGTGTAAAATATGATGCTTCAAACTATGCTAAATCAATAGGTACGCAAAAATGGATTGCTTTCTTCGGACAAGGTCTTGATGCTTTTACAGAATGGAGAAGATTGGATTATCCAGTATTAAAAGCTGGTCCAGCTACTGTTTTAGACGGAAAAATTCCTTCGCGTCTTTTCTATCCTGGTACAGAACAATCTCTTAACGGTGCTAGTTATCAAGCTGCTGTTGCCGATCAAGGAAAAGATTTACTGACAACCAAATTATGGTTTGATGTGAAATAAACAATGTGTTGTTTTTTTGAGCAAAAAAGCCCTGTATAGTTTTTGATACAGGGCTTTTTGTATTATTCCATTCGCTGTTTTTGTCTTTCCTGATTTGATTCTTCTTCAGAACTTCCGCGTTTCCAGTATGAAACAGCATAAAAACAGTCACGTTCCAATTGAAGCTCCTCTTTCAGATGTTTTTTTATTTTCTGAATTGTTTCAAATTCTGCTGCGGCAAATGCATATTGCTGTTTTTCTTTATCTAATAAAGCTATACATTCTTCAGCTAGTTTACTTCCGTCTAATGGTGAAGGATTATAGATCCATTTTACATTGAGATGGGCTTTGGTATTTAGAACAAATACATCTCTGTAAGAACTCACTTCAAGCAGAAGCATAACATTTGAAGTTGAAGTCAGACTTTCTAAAATAACTGAAATAACAGGAATTGCAGTACTGTCTCCAACAATAAAATAATTTTCAGATGAAGGAACAAGCGGTTTTTGGCTTTCCTTCATTGCAATTCCAAGAAAATCTCCGGATTTAGCATTTTCTGCCCATTTAGAAGCAGGGCCGTTATCGCCATGCGCGACAAAATCGATTTGGAGAGTTTTATTAATTAAATCAATGTTTCGTGTAGTATACGTTCGCATCGCTATAAAAAAGTCAGAGTTCCAGATGGATTCTTCATAATCGTTGCAATACATGGCG
Organism: Flavobacterium sharifuzzamanii; assembly: GCF_003254585.1. Taxonomy (GTDB): domain Bacteria; phylum Bacteroidota; class Bacteroidia; order Flavobacteriales; family Flavobacteriaceae; genus Flavobacterium; species Flavobacterium sharifuzzamanii. The sequence continues at coordinate 80,583 of NZ_QJGZ01000038.1, forward strand.
GTTTCAGAAGGAATGTAAATTTTATTATTGCTTCCAGAACGCATATTCTGAAATAGATTTACTTGTTCGTCAGACATTATAAAAGTTATTCTGATGTAATGTGGAGTAATGAACACTTTTTCTTTTACTACAAAAAGAGAACGTGCCGTATTTCGTATTGGTTTATCCATAATTCGTTTAATGTTTTAGTTTACAATTGCCTGAATTTCTTTTCTTTCAGATTGAAGAAGACTTGCAATGGCAATAACACAGCTTAATGCCCCGAAAAAGTAGATGGATTGGTAACTGAACCATCCCGCAATTAAACCTGCCGTTGGCCCTGCAATTCCTAGCGAAAGATCAAAAATGCGGCATAAGCTCCTAACGCAGTTCCTCTCATTTGAGGCGTTATTTTTTGTATTGCCAATACCCCTAAAGATGGAAAAACAAGCGAAAATCCAATGCCTGTAAGAGCGCATCCTAAAATGGCTGTCCAGCCGTTAGTGGATAAACCTATGCATAACTGCCCAGCAATTTCAATCAAAAAGGAAATCATAGCAACTTTAAACCCACCAAAACGATCAGGATAAGAAGAGAAAAATACGCGGGTCAAAATATATGAGCCTCCAAAGAACAGAAATCCAAGAGAAGCTCCATCCCAATTTTTCTGGCTGAACAATAAAGCGATAAACGATGCAATGCAAGCAAAAGCAATAGAAGAGAAGGCAAGCGCAATTCCTTGCGGAAACACTTTTCCGATTACTTTATAAAAAGGAGTTCTTAAATATCCTTTGTGTATAGGAACTATTGGCAATCCTTTAGAAGCTGTCCAGCTGATAAATGCCAGAACGATAATTGAGGAAAAAGCTAGAGTAGTTCCAAATTGGACAATCCACAGGCTAAAAGGAGCGCCAATTGCAATTCCGGCATACATGGCGATTCCGTTCCACGTCATAACTTTGCCCGAATTCTGCTGTCCTAAAAGTCCAATTCCCCAAGTAAGCATTCCTGTTACCAGAAAACTTTCGGCTATTCCGTGAACGATTCTGGACAATAGCAATAAAGAAAGCGATAATAAAGGAACTGAAACTGATGAACAAGCGAACATATATAAAACACCAGCCAATAGAACCAGTAAAATGCCTCGTGTTGTACTGATTTTTGAACCTAAAACATCAGTTGTCTTTCCTGCATAAGCGCGTGTAATTAGTGTTGCGAATGCCTGTAAACCTATAACTAAACCAACAGCTAGATTGCCAAATCCTAATTCTTGTTTTATGAATTTTGGAAGTATGCCTAGAGAAATGCCAATTGTGGTATAAACGGCCAAAACCGTTATCACAATAGGAATTAAAAGTTTGGTATTCGATTCAGAGTTTAATTTGGGAGTACTGTTTGTAGTTGTACTTTCTGTCATAATTTTACTTTGTATATTAATAATTTTACAAAGGCAAAATTATGCCTGCGCTACGTTTTAATGGTTGTCTATAGCAGGGATGTTGTTGGACAAATCATGGTTTTTTAATCTGAATTCAGATGCAGTCATTCCGATATTTTTTTTCATAAAACGCGAAAAATATGCATGATCCTCATAACCTAATTCAAAAGCGATTTGTTTAATATCTAGTTCTGTATAATACAATAAACGTTTGGCTTCTAGTGCAATTGTTTGTTGTATCCAATAACTTACAGTGAAACCCGTAACTTGTTTTACAATTTCATTTAAATACAATGGTGTTATATTTAGTAAAGCAGCATAATCTTTAACTTGCTTGCATTCTCTAAATTTTGATTGCACAAGTTGTTTAAATGCATTAACGGTCTGATACTTTTGTCCGCCAATAAGTTCTTTAGCAGAATCTTCTTGTATAAGTGCTCCGATAAAAAATCCCAAAAAAGCATCAGCCAGTGAATATTCGGTTTGATCTTGAAAGAATTCTTTCTTTTGTTCTAGCAGATTTTCAAGTATCGGAATAGTAGAAAGAATTAAATTATCAGATGTCAGCTGTATTCCTTGTCTGCTGTTTAAATGCGTATTTAAGATTTGAGTGTATTTCTCAGAAATCAAAAGCGAATCCATAAAAATATACCATCCTTTGCAATTGTTCTGATTGAGGTAAGAATGCACTTGTCCTGGCGCAACATAATAAGCACAATGGTTGGACATTGTAATGTGTTTAAAATCCAGTTCCAATTCAAAAATACCCTGAGTCAGCACAATAAACATATAATGGTCATCACGATGAGGCGCCTGCGCTTTCTCTGAAAATGCTCCAATCGGAATAATATCAATCCCGATGGTTTTCATTTCATCCCGATGTATTTCAATGTGATTTAGGTTCATTTTAGATTGAATTGTATTCAAAGGTAAAAGGAATTAGAAAAAGTTGTTCGTTATTTTACAATTTTTGCCTTGTATGAATAATTTCCTTTGTAAAAAAATATATAAACCATGAAAACAAAAATCATTTTAAGCACATTTTTGATGCTTACTTTTTGGTGTAATGCCCAAACGACAGATCCTGCTTTAAAAGAGGTAAAAAAAGTTATTGAAGCCAGCAACAAAACGTTCTCCGATTTTACCAACAAGAACGACGGTTCTATTGTTGCAAGATATACGGATGATGCTTGTCTATTTCCGCCAAATGGAGAGCCAAAATGCGGAGCAAAACAAATTGATTCCTTTTTTAGAGGCGGACCTCAAGTGCATGTTGTATTCACAATTCAGCATCTTTACGGCGACGCAAAAACAGCCGTTACAGAAGAGAGTTTTTATGAAATGACTGATATGAATGGCAAAAAACTAGATGACGGAAAAGTAATCGTAATCTGGAAGAAAACCAAAGAAGGCTGGAAGATGCATCGCGATATGTTTAGCAGCAATCATCCTGCAAAACAAGGCTAAAAACCAATGTTGACAGCCTGCTGTAAATCGGTATCGTTTTTTAGCATCGAATTTCTGGATGCCGATGGCGTAATGCCTGTAAATTTCTTAAACTCTTTAATAAAATGAGCTTGGTCATAATAGCCATTATCGTAAGCTATGGTAGTCAATGATTCTGTTGTATTGAGCACTAAATCCAAACTTTTGTTAAATCGGATTACAGAAGTAAAGGCAGCAGGACTGATGCCAATATTAGACAAATAAAGTTTTTGGATATACCTTTCTGATAAACCTGAATTGCGGGCAAGGAAAGGTAAGTCCAATTGCTGATGATTGCGAAAAAGCTCCTGGCTTAGATTCTGTACTATTGAAACTTTCTTTAGACGAGTTTCATTCTTCTTTAATTTTTGAAGAAAATACGTTTCTAAAACACTGATTTTAGACAATAAATCGTCCTTTTCCATAATCTGGTCATATAAATCCCTATTCTCTCCCAATGCTACATCATACATATCAGTAGCATAATTGGTAAATTCTGATAATGGATCTGAAAAAAACAATGCGCTGGCATGCGGATAAATTCTTGCTATAAGTACAGATGTTCCTTTTGCTACAGAAAGACGTGTTGGAAGCGTGAGATGTCCCAGTAATTCTATTGCAGGAGTATCTTTTTGTTTTCCGTTGATAATAGTAGCTGCAAATCCTCCAGAAATATTTACAATCAAATCGACATATCCGCTAGGATAAAATACTTCATTGTTGAGATCTTTTTCAATTGTCACAACAGTGTAATTCTTGATAAAAGGCGCTAAATTGGCGGATGGCAAAATCTGCATATCGTTTTTTGTTGTAATTTAGAAGTAAATTAACTGATTTATAGCAAGTTCTAAATTAGCAATAATTACAATATAAACGAACTAAAGTTTTGGAGATATTGTTACAATTTTCCATAATTTAGAAGCTCACAAGAGAAACAAAACGAATAGCGGATTAATAGAAATAAGCTAAAATATGCAGACAATATTAGGAGCAAACGGGCAGATTGGCGAAGAATTGGCGAGAGAACTAAAAAGAAATTATACTTCAGATATTCGAATTGTAAGTCGCAAAGCACAAAAAATAAATGATACAGATACTGTTTTTTCAGCAGATTTAGCTATTAAAGAAAAAGCAATAGAAGCTGTTAAAGGCTCTGAAATTGCATATTTTACCTTAGGACTTCCTATGGACTCTGATTTATGGGAAAAGCAATTTCTGCTTATTTTAAGAAATGTCATTGAAGCCTGTAAAATAAATAAAACGAAATTGGTGTTTTTTGACAATACCTATATGTATCCCCAAGATGGCAGAGTTCTTTCTGAAGAAACTGCTTTTGAACCTGTCGGTAGGAAAGGAATAGTTAGAAAAGAAATGGCTGAGATGGTTTTAAACGAAATAAAATCAGGTCAGTTGGAAGCGGTAATTTGCCGTGCACCAGAATTTTATGGCCCTGCCAAAACGCAGAGCATTACCAATACTTTAATATTCAATGCTATTAAAGAAAACAAAAAGCTGAAAGTACCTTTGAGCGATACTAAAAAACGAAGCCTAATTTGGACACCTGATGCAAGTCGTGCAACAGCATTAATAGGCAATACGCCAGATGCTTTTGGCCAAACTTGGCATTTGCCTGTTGATGAAAGCCACATTAATTATAAAGAGTTTGTTGCCTTGGCTTCTGAAATATATGGGAAAGAGTTAAAATATAAGGTTATGCCAAAATTTGTTTTTGCAATAGGAGCACTTTTTAATAAACAAGCAAAAGAATTACGAGAACTGCTTCCAAGATATGAACACGATAATATTTTTGATGACTCAAAATTTAGAAAGCGTTTTCCAGATTTTGAGGTGACAAACTATAAAAACGGAATTGAACAGATTAAAAAGGAACAATATTAATTTTCATTAATATTCCGTAGGAATATCTGATCGGTAGAAAAAAAATGATGTCATTAGGCATGTGTCCCGTAGGGACACCTGTTTTTTTGCGAATGAAATATGTCCGACAATTAATCAAACGTTCCTAAGGAACGTCTAACCTCAATTTTACCAATGAGACATTCCTACGGAATGTTTTTTACATTTTTTTATAGTTTTTCATACCAATCCAAAATATAATCTGCAACAGTTTCCCAGCCAGGTTCTCCACAAATAAAATGGCTTTTACCATCAAATATTTTAAGATCTACACGTCCTGCATTTTCTTTGTATCTGCTGGCAATTGTTTCTGTTAAGCTAGGAGGAAAAATATGATCACTGCCACCGCCAACAAATAGAATTGGTTCATGCGGTTTTTTGAAATCAATATTAGAGAATGAATTTAAAACCAATTCGCGGCTTACCTTATAACTTTCTGGTACAGCAAATTTCTCAAAAGCAATACTTTTTTGTGCTTCAGGAATGGTATTAAAAAAGGCATAATCGTACCATTTTCGGCTTCCCATAAAATATTTAGCCGAAGAGAAAAAGCCAAAAGCTGGAATTACCGTTTTTAAAGTTTGAAATGGCGGAAACACATTTTTTGGAGGCGCACCATCAATACTTACTCCAGCCGCTGCTTTGCCCAATTCGACCAATTTTAATGTAGCCATACCAGCCATTGAATGCCCAATTACCAAAGGCTTTTCGGGTAAAGTATCTATTAATTTACTGATATTATTGACAATATCTATAAATCCGGTTTTAGTTAAATCTGGATGAACTTTTGCTCTTAAATCAGCAGGATTTCCATCGTGTCCAGGATTTGCGGGAGAATAAACAGTATAACCTTTCTGTTCATAGTACTTTTTCCAATCGGCCCAAGTTTTGTCATTGACAAAATTTCCGTGAATAAGCACAATCGTTTTTGATTTTGACATGATTTTATTTGATTAATGTTAGAATCTCTTTGAAAATTTCTCTTTTGGAATTTTTTAAAAAATTAACCTTCCCTCAAAAAAACAATTTATATGCCACGCCAAAGTATGGTTTAATAATAAGGTTTCTTAGTGCAACTTGTTGATTTTTAAATGTTATATATCGCTAAATAAATTTAGATTAGTGAGATTTCGCTATAAATCAATTTAAAATTATCCTCTTTTGTCATTGATTGGAAACTCTTTTGAGAATTCAATTTTAAGAATTGTTCCGTTATTGTTTTCCATAGAAAAAGTCGCATCCAAGTCATCGCTTAAACCTTTTATAAGACTCAATCCGAATGAATTGATTTTCTTATCGCTAATATTCATGTCAAAACCAACTCCGTTATCTGCAATAGTGAGAAGATATTTGTTTTCAGATTTAGCTTGCAACGTCACATATATCATCCCAGTTCGATTATCTGGAAAAGCATATTTTATGGAATTGGTAATCGATTCGTTTAAAATAAGTCCAAGCGGAACGGCCTGTGCAACGTCTAATTCTAAAGGTTCGATTTTAAGTTCAAAACGGATTTTCTGCCCAAGCGAAAAAGATTCTCTCAAATATTCCACCAATTCTTTGATGTAATTCGGCATATTAATCGTCGAAATATTATCCGAATTGTACAATTTCTGATGTATCAGAGACATAGAATGAATACGATGCTGGCTATTTTTAATGGCCGACAGCGCCATATCATTTTCCAAATAAGCCGATTGCGAATTGAGAAGACTGATCACGGTTTGAAGATTATTTTTTACGCGATGATGAATTTCTTTCAAAAGCCATTCTTTCTCATCAAGCAAATGTCTCAAATTGATATTTTTTTGATTGATTTCCTTTTCTTTCAATTCAAGTTCAGCATTAGTTCTCTGTTTTAAACGATATCGATTGTACAATAACGCAATTAAAAGAACCAATAAAACCAAACTTGAGATGGAAACGGTGTTTAATAGTTTTGATTTTTTTAATGCCGTTTCTTGTAATTGAGTTTCTTGGTTTAATGATTTGATTTTCTGTTCTTTATTTTCTGTTTCGTACTGAAATTTAAGCTCTTCAATCTGTTTGTTTTTTGAATAATCTAAAAGAGAATCACTCAGTATTTTGTATTGTTTATGATGCTCCAATGCCGATCTGAAATCGCCACTTAGCGAATCTAGTTTATACAAAGACATCTGCAGTGCTTCTGAATTGTAGTTCTTTTTATATTTTTTTGAAATGGCTTCAATTTTATCTGTATAAAACTTTGTTTTCTGTAGGTTATTACGGTTCGCATAAAACAAAGCAATCGACGAATATGTGTTGCAGATATCTCTATAGGTTTGAGGTGAATCTAAGGCATCTGCAGCTTCTCCAGCCTTTATAAAAAACTTTTCGGCCATGCTATAATTTTTAATTCGCCAATAACAGTTTCCGTAACCATAATTCATAAGCATATTATCAAACTTATTCGGCGGGGGATAATGGCTCGTAATAGAATTCATGTATTCTATGGCTTCTTTGTTTTTTCCTTTCATTGACAAAGAGGCTGTTGCGGTCATAAAACTTTTGTACCATGAGCCGCTGCTAAAAATATTCTGCCCATACCTTATGCTTTTTTCAGACATTTTTATAGCTTCGTCTGTATGTCCCATTTGTAAATACACCAATCCCAAGCGCATATAAAAAATATCAGCAAAAGTGTAATCATTTGTAGACTCCATGCTTTCTACACTCTTTAAAGCATAATAAAGTGCACTTTTAATATTAAATTGCACGCCCTCAATATAAGCAATTGTAGTTTCAATGTATTGCTGCTGCCTGAAACCAATTTTTCGCATATCGGCAGTGTTTTGATACAGTATTTTCTTGGCATCGTTTATTTTTCCATGCCAGAAATAGATGGTGCAAATTCTTGCTTTTGTGATTATTCTTTTCTCTTCAGAGCCTAGGGTTTTGTATAAAGCTTCGGCTTCCTTTAGAATTTTTTCTTTTTCGGGATCTAAATCGTACTGATTTGTTGCCTGATAGAATAACGCATCAGCCAGTGCGGCTTTGTCATTTTGTTTTCGGCACTCATTTACTACTTGCGAAAAGCATTTTTTGCTTTCAGGATAATTGTTGATCTGGAAATAAAACTTCCCCAAAAGCATTAAACTCTGATGTTGCCATTTTTGAATTTTTAGCTCATTACTAATTTTTACAGCTTCTGTGATATAAAAATTTGCATTTTTAATGTCATCTGGTTTGGTAAAAGGTTTAAACAAATAAAAAATTCCCAATTGCAGAGCTAGTTTTATTCTATCGACGTCTTTTGATTTATGATAAAGTTTTTTAGCAGCCTCAATATTTCCTTTTTCAATTAAATCATTTCCAATTAGATAAGAACCATCATTAAAGCCTTCATTGTAAGCTAAAGAAACTGGCAATTTGTAGGCTTTGCAGGCTAAAACCACAGCACTGTCGGCATCTATTGATCCTTGATTTGAATTGTATAAATAAGAAGAGCAGGTTTGTATTAATAAACGCTTCTTTTTTAAATCATAACCTACTGTTGCTGGATGATTTTGCGCTTTAGAATTCAGGGTTATAAAGAACAGCAGACAAAAAGAGTACAGTAGCTTCATAGATTTATTTAGAATTAAATTTTAGTAAGTGTTTAATTAACAAATATAAAGAGAAACAATTTGGTTTGGATTGCAAAATAACGCCAAAATTATGGTAAAATGTGATTTTTATTTAGCTAAATTTGGAAACGCTTAATTTTAATTGTGATAATTAACTATTTTTGTATCAATGAGTTAAGTGTAATGTAAGACAAAATTTAATCACTTATGAAAAAGTCTGCCGATAACGGATATGAAGCTGCAATTTCAGCATTAAAAAAACGAATTTTAATTGTTGAAGATCAGTTTATTGAAGCACATGATTTACAGCTTATTCTTGAAAAAGCCAATTATGAAGTTACAGGAATTGCGAGATCGGTAGAGCAGGCTTTAGAACAGATTGAGATTGAAAAACCTGATCTTGTTTTTTTGGATATCATGCTAAAAGGCAAGCGAGATGGTATAGAATTAGCACATATTCTTAAAGAAAAACATATTGGATTTATATTTATTTCGGCCAATTCCAGCAAAAGTGTTTTAGACGAAGCAAAAACCACACAGCCATACGGATTTATTGTAAAACCATTTAGAGCTCAAGATGTTCTCACAACTCTTGAAATTGCTTTTTATCGTCAGCAATATAGTTTAGAAAGCCAGTTGAGACAGCAATTTCAGCTTCAGAAATCAATTTCAGAAATTATAAATTCAGATGTAAAAAAAGAAGAAGCTTTATTGGCTTTTGCAAAAGCGGTTCAGACTTTTATTCCTTTTGATTATTTAGAAACGGGTTTTGTAACAACAGCACAATATGATAATCTTGGCATTGTACGTAGAAATATAGATCAGTATCAGATTATTAACCTGCAGAAACTGACTCAGATAACAGAATTGTCTGAGAAAGAAATAAATGAAACCTACAAAAAATCTAAAACAGATAAAGAACCTATTATTTATAGTGCAGAAACACTGATAAATAATCTTCAAGAAGCTCCGATGAAAGCTTTAATTGCTCATAATTTCGGAATAAAATCGTATTTGGTTTTTCCGCTTTTGATTTCTGAAATGCAGCGTTATCATTTTACTTTTTACAGCCGTAACCTGAATGTTTATTCTCCGGAGCATTTGCGCATTTTGAATTCGCTTGAACCTGTTTTCTGCCAGTTTGTGGCTAAAATCTATTCGAAAGAAAATTTAAATCTGCCACAGAAAACAGTTGAAATAAAAAACGCAAAGCCTGTCAATACCGAAGAAGATTTCGGAGGTATTATCGGCAATAGTTCGCAAATGAATTCTGTTTTTAATTATATCCGAAAAGTAGCGCCTTCAGATACTTCGGTTTTGGTTTTAGGAGAAAGTGGTACAGGAAAAGAGAAAATTGCTCAAAGCATTCATGCTTTATCTCCAAGAAAAGACAAGCCTCTGGTTATTATCAACTGTGGTGCAATTCCTGAGAATCTTGCAGAATCGCTTCTTTTTGGACATGAAAAAGGGGCTTTTACAGGGGCATTGGATAAACGTATCGGAAAGTTTGAGTTGGCTGATGGAGGAACCATTTTTCTAGATGAAGTAGGAGAGATGTCTCTTGAACTTCAGGTAAAATTGCTGCGTGTTTTGCAGGAAAGAGAAATTGAACGCGTTGGCGGTACTTCTCCTATGAAAGTTGATGTTAGAATCATTGCGGCAACCAATAAAAATCTTGAAGAAGAGGTGGCAGCAGGAAGGTTTAGAATGGATTTGTATTATCGTCTGCACGTTTTCCCAATTATGGTTCCGCCATTAAAAAAGAGAAAAGAAGACATTCCCGATTTGGCCAATCATTTTATTGGTATTTACAGTGATAAAATGGGCAGAAAAGCGCCAATTCTTTCTGATGCAGCTTTACAGCAGATTATGAATTATAATTGGCCAGGAAATATTCGTGAACTGGAACATGTTATGCAACGCGCTATTCTATTGACAGAAGGAAACACAATTAAAGAAATTGAACTTTCGATGTCTTCAAAAATGCATCCTGAACAGCCAACGGAATCATTTTCGATAAAAACAATATTAGAAAACGAAAGGGATTACATCCTTTACATCCTTAAAAAATGCAACGGAAAGATTTCTGGAGCTGGAGGCGCGGCCGAAATTTTAGATATTCATCCTTCTACATTGAATTCTAAAATTAAAAAGCTAGAAATTAAGAAAGGGATTATTTAAGCCTTATCTCAAAAAATAAACACATAGAAACATAGATTATATATTTTGATGCATAAAAAGTTGGCAAAGAGAAACATATTTCTTTCACATAGTTTGCTATGTGCATTTAAATTAGTGAAACGCCTTTTTTAAGTTTATTTAAACTATGTTTCTATGTGTTTAAAATGATTAGCAATGTATTAAGTAATTTTCGTTAGCCAATTTGCTATAAATTCAGCAATAGTCTCCCAGTTTTTCTCAATGAAAGCAAGATGATTGCAATCGGTAAATTCTTTGTAACAAGTAATCGAATGATGGTTTTTATACTTTTTGAAGTTTAAATAATTTAAAGATGCTGGCGTAAAAACATCTTTAGAACCCGATATAAACAGAAGCGGTTCGTGTTTCTTTTTAAAATCGATTTTTCCTGTTTTCTTAAAAATATCGAGCATAATTAATTTTGATTCTGGAATTAAGAATGTTTCGTAAGTTTCTTTTTGTTCTTCAAAAGCCATTTGACTGCTAAAATAGTACTGCCATTTTTTAAAAGGCATTAAATACGTTTTGCTTTTTGAACTGAAAATGTCTGAGGTATCTAAAATGGTTTTATAAAAAGAAAAATCAAAATGAAGCACATTGCCAGGAGGAGTAGAATTCATGCAGATTCCCGCCGAACCCAGCTCTTGCTGAATCAATAATTGAGTCAATAAACCGCCATAGGAATGGCCGATTAAAATGGGCTTTTCAGGAAGTTTGTCTATAATTTCGATATAATAATCCAATACTGTATTCAAACGGTTTAAGGCAATTTTTGAATTAGGATGTGTTTGTCTTAAAGTGGCAGGTAGTTCATTTTTGTGGGGCCAGGGCGGTGCTACAGTTTTATAGCCTTTATTTTCAAAAAAAACGATCCATTCTTTCCAGCAAGTATGGCTTACAAAAGCTCCAGTAATAAACATAATGGTTTTTTTATTAGATAAATACATCATATCGAAGCTATTAGGTTAATTTCAGAAAAGGCATGCAGTTTGAAAAACAAAAGGAGTGCCTTTTTTGTAAAGCATTGATTATAAAAGCTTTGTTGAAGCAGATATTTGCAGAATTATTATATATCGTTAAAAACAAGTTTTGATTCTTGAAATATCATAATTCCAAACAAAAAAAATCTTGTAAATCCTTTATTTTAAAGGTTCTGTGTTTTGGTTTAATCTTTGTCTTCCTCAAAAAAACAATATGGTTTCAATCTTTAAATTATAATTATGGAAAAAATTTATGACACAGAAACAAGTTTCGCCGATTTAGGCGATCGTACGATTGCTTATCGCTCATATGGAAAAGGAAAGGCAATAATTTTTGTGAACCGTTTTAGAGGAACGCTCGATACTTGGGATCCGCTGTTTGTGGCAAAAATGGCAGAAAAATTCAACGTTATCGTATTTGACTATTCCGGAATTGGTTCTTCTACAGGAAGTCTGGCTCCAGATATTACTATTGTAGCCAAAGATGTCAAAGATCTAGCCGATTTCTTAAAACTAGATTCAGTTATTGTTTTAGGATGGTCTTATGGTGGATTGGTGGCGCAGACGGCAACTTTATTGTATCCTAATCTAGTGACGCATGCTGTTTTAGTCGGAACAAATCCGCCTGGGAAAAATGAGGTTCCGATTGAACAAGTATTTTATGATGCCGCGCTAAAACCATTAAACGATTTTGAAGATGAAATTGTGTTATTTTTTGAACCAAAATCAGAATCTAGCCGATTGGCCGCAAAAGCTTCGCACGACAGAATTCATAAGAGAATAGAAGTAGAAAAAATTCCTTCTACAATGGATGTTTTTCAGTTGTATTTTGGCGGCGGAGATACTTTTAGAGAAGATGCACTTAATTTCAGAGAACAGCTTAAGAAGATAAAAACGCCAATTCTGATAATTTCTGGAGATCATGATATCAGTTTTGCCGTAGACAATTGGTATCCGATTATCAATCAAATGACAAACGCTCAAATGATTGTGTATTCTGCAACAGGGCACGGACCTCAGCATCAATATCCAGAACTTACAGCACAGTATATCATTAATTTTGTAGAATACATATAATTTAAGTTCAATCAGTAGTACTTAATTATATGCAAAAAGGAATAGTGTCAGCAGCTATTCCTTTTTTTATATAAACCATTCTTTAATTACATATGATATTTCGCTAAAAGACAGCTTTTAGCGAAATATAGCAAAGAAAATTACCAATTTATATATCGATTGTGCTGTTTATTTTAGGAAGAAATAATTGTAGAGAGGCATTTTTAAAAGCATCCAAAGCTTTTTGATGATCCATAACAATAAAACCGAATGTATCATAATGAACGCCTAATATTTTGTTTACTCCAACAAGTTTTGAGGCTTCAATAGCTTCTTCAATTCCCATTGTGAGACCGTCGCCGATTGGGAAAACCGCAAAGTCAAGTTTAGTAAATTTAGGGATCAGCTGCATGTCTAAAGTCAGAGCAGTATCGCCACTGTAATAGAAATTTCCATCAGAAGTTGTGAGTACAAAACCACAGGCAATTCCTCCATAAGAACCATCCATAAAACTGCTTGGATGTTGAGCTACCACACATTTTACGGTTCCAAAATCAAAATCAAATTTACCGCCCGGATTGATGGGATGCGCATTTTCGATTCCGTTTTTCAATAGCCAATTATAGATTTCAAAATTCCCAAGAACTTTTGCTCCCGTGTTTTTTGCGATGCGTTCAACGTCCAAAATATGATCATAATGCGCATGAGAAATAAAAATATAATCTGCTTTTATGGCATCAACATCAACCTCTTTGGCTAATTCGTTTGGCGTAATAAAAGGATCAAAAAGAATATGTTTTCCGTTGGCATAAACAGAAAAACACGAATGACCGTAGTAAGTAACTTTCATGGTAAATAGTTTTAAATCAGTTAATAATGAAGAATGTTTTCCCAAGAAATATGCCAATGGAGAAGAGCGCTATAAAAGTAAAAATTAAGAAGAGTTGTCTTTGAGCGCACCAGCGAAGCAAAATATCGATGAAGAATTTAAATTTGGCTAAAGCCCTATCTGCTGAAATTCCTGTAAACCTCCAACTAAAGCTGGAGGCAATTGATTTGTTGTTCCAGCGGAGCAAATTATTGGGAGCAGATTAAATTTTACAATAATAAAAAAACACCAGATAAAGTTAGAGGCAATTGATTTAATGCTCCAGCGGAGCAAAATATTTATAGCAAATTCAATTCTTTGGCGACAAAAAGCTCCAGAGGAGCGACACCAAAATGTTTCATATTTCTGTTTTCATAAAAACCAAAAGCATTATATTTTCCATAGATTAAAATAGCACTTATAAAATAAAATCTTTATCTTTAACTAGTTGGTATATCAGTTTATATGCTTTTGTTACTGTTTAAGTTAAGAACCCCAAATTTTCGTAAACAGTATATTTTAAATACATTCAAACAATTTCAGAATTTATCTGAATAATAAGTTTTTATCTCATTTCTATTTTATCCTGCAGTTTTTAATTAAACAGCAAAGAAGTCGCTAGTTAAAAGTAATTTCAAATCATAAGAATATTATATAGATGCACATAAAACTAAATTTTCTAAAGCCATTTATTTTGTTTTGCTTTTTGTTCGGTCTGGAAACAAAAGCGCAGACCACTTCTCTGGAAGAATGTTTTTCTATAGCACAGCAAAATAATATTACCATAAAACAGGCAAAATCTGCATTAAAGACAGGAGAGTATAATCTTCAGGCCGAAAAGAAAGGTTATCTTCCTAAGGTAGATCTTTTATCAAGTTATTCTTATTTGAGCAATCCGCTTACGATAAATCTGCAGACTGTTAAAGACGGAGTTGTTGAAGGTTCATCAAAGCAAAGTGTGAATACGGCAAACGAAATTTATCATGAAATTACAGGAAACAATTTATCACAGGCAGCGCAGGATCGTATTTATAATGCGTCAAAAACTGTGATAGGTGGTATTTATCCCGATTACAATCCTAGTTTAAGCAAGCAGTCCTATTTTATAGCAGGAGTGGGAGTTCGCCAGCCAATTTTTCTTGGAAACAAAATAAATTCAAGTATAGATTTGGCTCAATCAGTTGCCAATTCGGCGGGAATTGGTGTTGAGATTGCAGGCAAAGAAGTTGATTTTTTAATTGCAGTGCAATATCTCAGAATATTATATCTCAACTCTTTAATAAAAAAACAAGAGCAGATTGTAAACGCTTTAGATAAAAATAAAAATTATGCCGAAGAACTTGTGAAGAACAAAATTCTTCCGCCATACCAAAAAAATTGGACGAATGTGGTTTTAATTCAAGCGCAGAGTCAGTATAACAATATTAAGATGGATAAACAAAATGCCCATCTTGAACTGAATAAACTGATGGGAGTTGATCTTGATACCACAATAGTGATTTCAGATACTTTAAGATATGCCGAAATCAATCTAGAGAAACCTATGAAAGAGTATTGGCTTACCAATCCAGTTTATAGAATTGCAAATAATAAAATTTCTTACGCAGAAACTGCCGAAAAAATTAGTAAATCAATGGCTTTGCCGAATGTTTTTGCTATTGGAAATTACAATTTATATCAAAAAGATTTGCCGGTTTCTATTCCAGATTGGTTTGTAGGACTGGAATTGCAATGGACTTTGTACAACGGACAGACAAGTAAAAAAACTTTAGCAGCAAAACAACTTATTGAAGAAGCCAAGTTAGGTGAAGAAAATTCCAGTTTAATGCTTCAAGTGCAGTCAAGAGTGGCAAAGAATAAAATGAGTTCGCTACAAAATGATGTTATGGCTATGGATGCCGCGAGAAAAGAAGCCAACACGACAAGCAGTTTAATTACCAAGAGAATGAATAATCAGCTATCATCGCCAAAAGACGTTAATGATGCGCTATTGGTAGAAACTGAAATAGAAAAAGGATATTATACCGCTGTTTTAGGATACTATCTAGCATTAGCTGAATATTTTAATAGTTTAGGAAATCCAAGTCAAATAACGCAATTTATTAAATAGATGAAAGATATATTTAAAAACTACTGGGCGCTGATCATTCCAATCTTTGTAGTAATAGCAGGACTGATTTTTTTCTTAAAAGACAATAACAAAGAAGACAACAATTTTATAGGAATGGTTGACGCGACAAGTGTTGACGTAGCGGCCGAATTTCCAGGAAGATTAGATTCATTGCTTGTAAAACAAGGCGATACTGTAAAAACAGGACAACTGTTGGCCGTACTTCGATCTAACGAAATAAACGCCATAAAAGCGCAGGCATTATCGGCAATTGACGCTGCAAAAGGACAACAGGAACTGCTTACACAAGGAGCAAGACCAGAATTGATAGAAGCAACTTCTAAACTGTATCAAATTAGTCAGGAACAATATAAATTGTTTAGCACGACTTATGATCGCATGGAACGATTGTATAATGAAGATGTTATATCAGGACAGGAAAAAGATGTTTTCTATTTTAAGTTTCAAGCGGCGAAAAAGGAAATGGAAACCGCTCAATTAAATCTTCAGATGCTAAAAAATGGCACAAGACCCGAATTGCTAAAAACCGCAAACGCTATTGTAAAACAAGCAGAACAAGCGTATGAATTAACCAAAGCGCTTGGCGATAATACGAGAGTTTATGCTCCGGCAGATGGCGTAATTTCTAATTTGGTTACACATCAGGGAGAAATTATTTCAATAGGATATCCGATTATGACCATAGAGAAGAAAAACTCCACCATAATTAAGTTTAATATCAGACAAGATAAATCAAATCTGCTAAAAGTAGGGAGCAAGACAGCGGTTAAAGTTCCTGGTTGTGAACCTGAAACGTTTGATGCTGTTGTACATTCTATTGCGCCAACATTAGAATTTGCCAATTGGGTTCCGTCAAAAGATAAAGGAGAATTTGAGCTTAGAACTTTCACGATAGAAGTGAAACCAGAGAATCTTGAGCAGATTAAAGGACTTCGTTCTGGTATGACTGCTTCTTTAATTCTTCCTCAATGATTTTGATGCTAAACATAATTATTAGGGAATGGAAACGCATTCTGAGTTTAAAAGTCTTTTACTTGGTAATGCTTGTTGTTCCTGTTGCCTTGTTTTTCTTTTATGCTTTTATTTACCAAAAGCAAGATGCCAAGAACTTAGCGTTTGCAATTTGGGATGAAGATCAAAGTGCCATAAGCCGAGAGCTGATTTTTTTATTAGAACAAAAAGAAACCTTACAGATTACAAGAAGAGTAAGTAGCGAAGCCGAAGTTAAAAAACTAATTCAAGAAGGAAAAATACTGGGTGCCGTACATTTTCCTGCCAATCTGCAGAAGAATATCTACAGCCGCCATCCGAGTAATGTGACTTTGTACACCAATGCCGCGGCGCTTGTTCCTGCTAAGTTAGTTTATAAGGCTGTCGCCGAAGTTGTAATTACAGGAAGTACAGGTGTAATTTTGCAGAAATTGGTAAAAACGGGAATGAAATCTGATCAGGCAATGGCGATTGCAAATCCGATTAGTCTGAGAACCTATCAGCTTTATAATCCAACTTACAATTATCAGGAATATTTGGTTCCGGGATTGATAACAGTCGGAATGCAGATGATTCTGATTATCAGTTCTATGCTGGCTTTAAATTATGAATGGATTACGGGAACGATGCAGGAACTGTACTATACTTCAAGAGGTTCTGTTGTTACTGCAATTATTGGCAAAACAATTGCGCATCTCGTTATTAGCTGGATTAATTTTATCATTATTACAGGAATTATTTTTCCTTTTTTTGATATTGGCATTCCTGAGGCTACTGGAAAGTTTTTTGTACTATATACGATGCTTTCTTTGGCATGTATTGGCATCGGAATGTTTATATCGGCTTTGTTTAAAGATGTGATGCTTTCGGGAGATGTTGCGCTTTTCTATACTTCACCCGCTTTTGTGTTCAGCGGATTTACTTTTCCGAGATGGGCGATGCCTTGGTACGATCAGTATTATGCGCTTATTATGCCTTATACCGCTTTTTTAGATGGCTTTTTTAAGGTTTATTATATGAATTTGCCTTTAAGATATGCTCAAGGCGAATTTGCCAAACTCTTGTTGTTTTGTTTGGTAATGTATCCGACTGCAATGTTGTTGTTTAAGCGTCAATTTAATTCGATTAAAGATGAAAAAGAAACCGCAACAATCACTGATTAGTCTCTTTATGAGAGAAGCTTCACAAGTAGTAAAAGATCATAGTTTGCTGCTCACGCTTCTTATTGCTCCTTTGCTATATGCTTTTTTTTATGGAAGCATTTATATCAATAAAGAAGAATTTGATGTAAAATTGGCTGTTGTTGATGATGATGGTTCCAGATTATCGCGTTTGCTGCAGCAAAATATAGACGATTCTCCGATAGTTGAATTGATTCATTTTTCTAATTTGGAACAGGCAAAAGAACAGATGTATCAAGGCAATTGCCAAGGATATTTTTATATTCCAGAAGGAACAGAAGCCAATTTATTGAGTTTAAAACAAAGCAATGTAGTACTGGCGATCAATGCAGCAAGGTTTCTGCCTTCGAGCGATCTATTATTAAATGTACAGCAAATATGTCTGACGGTTGGAGCAGGAGTGAGACTTCAGTATTATCAAAAGAAAGAAGGAATGAGCACTACCATTGCGATGGAAAATGTGATGCCGGTAAATTTGGACTATCGCCCTTTGTTTAATGAAAGATCTAGTTATGGCGCATTTTTATTGCCAGGATTGTTAGCCTTAATTTTACAGCAAACCTTATTAATTGGCTTATGCGAAAGTGTGGCAGGTGAGCGTCAGCGTTCTCGATTAAGAGAATGGCTCGGTTCTGGTATTTCTAATGGTATTTGGGGAAAAGGATTATTCTATTTGATACTTTTTTCTTCGTATGGTTTTTTCTTTTTAAATGTAAATTACAAACTGCTTAATTTGCCCATGCGAGGCAGCGGTTTTGAATTAAGCTTATTATTGCTTTTGTTTATCGTGACTTTAATTCCGATGGCGCAGTTTATAGGCTCTTTGTTCAAATCGCAATTGCTTTGTTTGCAGATGATGGCTTTCTCCACTTATCCAATTTTCTTGATTACTGGATACAGCTGGCCGTTTGAATCGCTTCCGCTAGCATTGCAGTGGTTGTCTAATCTTTTGCCTACAACGCCATTTATTGTTCTGTATACTGCCATTGTACAATCAGGTGCGAGTTTATGGGATAATCCATCTGTTTTATTGCATCTTATCCTGCTTTTTGCTTTTTATAGTACAATCTGTTTTGTTCGCTTAAAATATTTGAAAAAGAGTTATGAGTTATGAATTATGAATTGTGAATTGTGAATTGTGAATTGTGAATTGTGAGTGTGGCCAAATTAATTCATTGTACAAATATTTAAACATAGCCCGTGGTTTCAACCACGGGGATACGTATGATATACGTACAAAACAATTATTAGTTTGAATTGGCTCCAGCTTTAGCTGGAGTTTAAATAAAGGGAATCGAAATGGCTTTAGCCAAACATGCGTGATTTGGCTAAAGCCTTATTCTTAAGATGATTAAAAACCTCCAGCTGAAGCTGGAGGCTACTCATAAAAAAATGCTGGAATAAATCGTGTTTACGATTTGTCCCAGCATTTCCAATTGAGTTAGTTACTTAAATTATTACAATACCACCAAAGGAGAAATTACACCAAGCATAATTCTTCCGCTTGTGGTATTAGATTGTCCCAAATCAGTTTTAGCATAATCGCTGTAATTATAGAATCGCTGCACATAAGTAGCAAAAAACTTTAAATTGAAGTTTTTGATAGGATAAAATTCCACAGTCGGAATAATACCATATGCAGTACGAATTCGGTTCGAGCTTATAGAAGGATCGGGAATATCTTTCCACGAAGCCTTACTTGTCATTCCGATAATCGTAAGTTTCCATTGTTCATTTAGAGAATATACAGTTCTAAGCCAATGTTCCAGATAATATACATTTTCTGCTGCGTGATCTAAAACAGTATCCGGAATAATAGTACTCACAACTCCAGTACGGTCTAAATCTTCGCTACTCCATTTGAAATCATATTGAAAAAGCCATTTTTTGCTTCGAAACTGATTCCCTAATGCTGTATAATACATATTTACCGGTCTTCCATTTTTTGTGGCTTCCTGAAAAATACTGAAACTATAGATGGTTTTAAATTTTCCGTCTAAAAAACTTCCATTCCAGTTTCCAACATAAGCGGCAGGAAATTTGGCTTCTTCAACATTTGGCACATTTTGATATAGTTCAGAAAAAGTTTTCGTTCTGGAGTTTAAAATCTGCCCAGAAAAAACATGATTTGCATTTAGTTTCCAGTTCACCTGAACTCCCGTTAAAAAGTTATCCGAATTATCCACAATATCATTGTATTGATAAATATCAATCGGATTCATATCAAACTCATAACCACCCCAATTGGCAGTCATTTTTCCAATTGCAATACTGGTTCTTTCAGATATTTTATATCCAATAAAAGCCAAGTCAGTAGAACTACTGATATTATCTGTAGATTGTGGTTCAGTTTCTTTAGTATATCGGTCTCTAAACCTAAAAAAGACTTTATCCTTATATACTCTACCTTTTACTTCCAATCTAAATTGGTTTACTTCAAATTTACTGCCAGTGTAATTTCCGTCATCAAAATAGGTGTTAAAACCTACTTGAGTATTGAAAATTAAATCAACATTGTTAAGCAAATCAACTTTGGTTGCTTTTATTAAAGGAGTTTTATGATTTAGAATCGTATCGGTCTGTTTTTCCTGCTGTGCATAAGCACCTGCTGAGAGAAAAACGCTCAAAATTATAAAAGTTAAGACACGCATAATTTACAATTTCAATTGATTAATACTCAAAGAAATACTCCTGCAGTTTTTTGCTGTCAGTAGTTTGGGTAAGACCAAGCATCAATAAAATTCTGGCTTTTTGCGGAATTAAATCATCTGCGACTATAGTGCCAAGCTTTTGATCATCGGTTTCATCAAATAAAGTAACTCTTCCAGATGGAACTCTAGAAGCTCTTGCAACAGCAATACCTTTTTTAACTGCGCTTGCCGCAGCATCTGAGTTTACTTTATTTAAATTTCCGTTACCTAAACCGCCCGTAACAATTCCTTTTACTCCAGAAGCTACATACGCATTTATTGCAGTTGCAGGCGTATCGGCATACAATTCTACTACAGCTACGTCTGGTAAAGTTGTTAAACCTGTAATATCAAAAGGAGTATTTTTATTGGCTTTTCTTACCGGAGTTTCATAAAGAGAAACTTTTCCATCATAAACCTGTCCGATTGGACCATTATTAGGCGCTGTAAATGCATTTAAGTGAGTTGTACTGGTTTTTACGGCACTTCTTCCGGTAAAAATGTATTCGTTAAATACCAATAAAACACCACTATGCGCCGCTTGTTTTGAAGCTGCAAGAGTTACTGCATCATATAAATTTTTTGGACCATCTGCGCTGATGGCTGTTGCAGGACGCATAGAACCAGTAATGATTACAGGTTTGTCAGATCTTACGGTTAGCGATAAAAAATAAGCCGTTTCTTCTTGCGTATCGGTTCCGTGTGTGATTACGATTCCGTCAGCTTCGTTATTTTTATAAATCTCGTTGATTCTTTTATTCAGCTTGATCCAGATATCTACAGTCATATCCTGACTTCCTACGTTTGAAATCTGTTCTCCTGAAATTTCTGCAACTTTGTCAATTCCTGGAACGGCAGCAATTAAATCCTTAATTGGCAATTGCCCCGCGGTATAAGCAGAACGATCTGCCGATGCACCTTGTCCCGCAATTGTTCCTCCTGTTGCCAATATTTTGATTCTAGGTAATTTTTGAGCATAAATACCTGTTACTAATAAAACCGATAATAATAATGTAAATAAATTTTTCATAGATCAAATGTGTTTAATTTCAGATTACTACTATTTTTTTGAGTTTTCCCAGCTGGTTACATATTCCAATAAAATTTTACGGATGTTTTTTCCAAGAATCAGATAACTATCAGTTGGAAGATTGGCAAGAGAAACTCTGATACTCCATTCTGGGCCAGCAAAACCACCACCATTTAAAAGTACAATGGCTGTTTTTTCTGCCAAGCGGAATAAAACATCAACAGGTTCGAAATTCGTTTTCAGCCAATTGGCAAAATCATCACCATAAAAGTGTTTTGCCGCTACCATCACATCAATTTCAGAATAATATCCTGCACGCATTGGGTCTTCAAGAATTGGCACTTCTAGTCCTTCCCATAATAAGCCAAGACGTTTGTGAATAATAGACTGTGTAAGCGTTTTATAAACATCTTGAGTATCTAATAGACAAAATGCAGAGAAAAGCATCATTTGAAATTGCTGAGGTAACGATAATCCTGCTGTGTGGTTTAAAGCTACTTGACGGCTATCTGCAACAAGTCTGTCAATAAACTTGATTTTTTCTGGCTCTAATGTCAGAGAAGAATAGCGATCGTGTAGTTCTTTTTTAAGTTCTGGACTTAAATTTGCAATTTTTTTATCGAAAATATTGTCTTGATGAACTGCGATTGTTCCAAGTCTCCAGCCTGTACAGCCAAAATATTTTGAGAATGAATATACTGTGATGGTATTTTGCGGAATAATAGCCATTAACGATCTAAAATTATTAACGAAAGTTCCATAAACATCATCTGTAATAATCATCAATCCTGGATTATGATTTTTTACAATATCAGCAATGTAATTGAGTGTATCGATACTCATTGCAGAAGATGGCGGATTGCTTGGATTTACAACAAAGGCAACTTTTACAGCAGGATCTTTCAGTTTGTCCAATTCAGAATTTGGATATTGCCAAGTATGGAATCCGTTTTCGCCAACTCCGCTTGCTTCTACATAAACGACATCAAATTTGTATCGATCTAATTCCGGAATTTCAATATAAGGCGTAAAAGTAGGAGTAAGCAACGCTATTTTATCACCTCTTTCGGTAAGATGGTTTTGCATTAGAGAATCAAAAATATAACACATTGCAGCAGTTCCACCTTCAACGGCAAAAATATCATACTTGCCTTTGTCGTTTCCAATACCGCACATTTCCTGCACCAAATAGTCATGAACAATAATTTCTATCTGACTTAGCATACGATCAGGAACAGGATAGTTAAATCCGATTACAGCTTCGATCCATTCTCGAATCCATGCATCGCCATCAAAATCGTGTTTGTCTACACCATAATGATATGTTTTTTCTAAAAGCGATGCAGCAGGAGTATCTTTATGTTTCGCTAAAAATGCTTCAAAACGAGAAGCCACTCCACTTTTGTTCTGTACAATTCCTGCTAAAATGCCTTGTTCTTCCATAACATTACGACATTCTTCTAATGCAAATTGTCCGAAAAGGAAAAAAGCTTCTCTAGGAACTGTAGCAATCCAGTTTGGATTTCCTCTTCCTGCATTAAGTGTTATCGCTGTCGATTTAAGCGCGCTTTCTTCTGCCAGATGAATTAATTCATTTTTAATTTCAAATGGGCTGAGGGTCTGAAGTGTTTTTTCTACCTCTCTTGATGTTTTTATTTTTGAAATATCAATTGCCATAACTAAAATGTTTAGAGATTATATAAAAAATTCGACTAACTCATGATTAAAATAATGACGACGCCCCATATAATGAGTAGTGTATTACCAACAGCATAGGTCACAGTGTAACCCAATGCAGGGGTTTTACTCTTAACAGCGTCTTGTAAAGCTCCAAGGGCGGCAGTAGTAGTTCTTGCCCCAGCAGCGCATCCTAAGTTGATGATAGGATGGAATTTGAAAATATACCTTCCGATAAGAAGTCCCAGTATTAATGGAATCGCTGTTGCTGCTGCGCCTGCTATAAAAAGTCCCCAACCAGCTTCTTGAAACCCTACAATAAAGCTTGGTCCAGCTGTAATACCCACAACGGCTATGAAAATGTTTAATCCAACATTATTCATAATCCACAGAGCAGGTTCTGGAATTCTTCCAAAAGTTGGATGCTGACCTCTCAACCAACCAAAGAAAAGTCCAGATATTAAGGCACCTCCGCTGGTACTTAAGCTTATTGGCACTCCACTAATTTTAACGGTCAATGCACCTAGCAATCCGCCAAGAACTATTCCTAAACCGACAAAAGCCATATCAGTTGAGTTTGTAGGACGGTCTGGATAACCAATGTGAACCGCAACTTGATCTACATCTCGTTTGATGCCCACTAATTCGATCATGTCTCCTTTTTGCATAACCGTATTGGGTAATATAGGCATCTGTATTCCTGAACGTTTTAATGATCTTATTACAACACCGTGCATATATTTTACATGTCGTAAATCAGCAAGAGTTTTGCCTATCACTTCCTTTTTTACGATTAATACACTTAAAACTTCTACTGGAAAATTAAGAAGCTCGATATCCAGCACTTCTTTTTCATTTACAGCAACATAGTTCATCATGTATTCTCTTCTTCCACCTAAGGCAACGACATCATTTTCCTGAATTACAAATTCTGGAGTAGCATCTATGATCTCTTTTCCTCTTCGGATTCGCTGTATAAATAAACGTCTGTTATTTCTTTCCAATTCATTTTCGACCTCAGTAACTGTTTTTTTGTTAGCATAAGAGGATCCTGAAATTTGATAAGCATTGTATATAACACGATCATAAGCAGAGGCAATACTTGGATCATCGCCAATAGCATCTCCACCAAGCTGAATCTCTAGTTCTTTTGCTTTTTCTACTAAATTGCCTCCTAGTAATTTTGGCCCGATAGAAGCTAATAGCCAAGCAGATCCAGCAGTTCCGAAAATATAAGTAACAGCGTATGCAACGGGAATTTTATTAATTAAAGCCGTTTTTTGATCAGCAGGAATATTTAGTTGATTGATTGTGTCGGATGCAACACCAATTACAGCAGATATGGTTTGAGAACCCGCAAGCATTCCGGCAGTTAAACCCATATCGTATCCCATAATTTTGCCGATAACATAAGGACATATCAAACATAACACACAAACAATTGCAGCATAAAGCATTTGAGGAAGTCCGTCTTTTTTTAAACCTCCAAAGAATTGAGGCCCAACACTGTATCCGACAGCGAAAAGAAACATCAGAAAAAATACTGATTTAACGTTGGGAGAAATGGCAATATCTAATTGTCCTACTAACACTCCGACAAGTAAAACGCTAGTAACGGTTCCTAAAGAAAAGCTTCCTATTTTAAATTTTCCAATAAAATAGCCTAACGATAAGGTTAGAAAAACGGCCAATTCGGGATAATCTTTTAATGTAGTAATAATCCAATCCATAAGTATTTGTTTTTAGTATAGATTTATTAATAATTGACTATATAAATCGTAAGAGTAGGAAAAAGACTGGGGAAGTTTTTTAGAACAGATTTGTTAGGTCTTTCAAAAATATACCATAAAGTGAGAATAATTGCATAAAATAGAAGGTGGACATGTTCCAAGTTATAATATGAAACAAGAAAACTTGCAACTTAACATTTTGATAATTAAGGATTTTGAATGAAATGGTTAAGGTTTTTTAGAGTCTTAAAGAAATTAGTCTGAAGTTTGATAAAATATATTGAAGTGAAAATTCATAAAATAAATTAGAAGTTTTAAGAATTATGTTTCAAGAATGAACTTTGAAAAAAACGGTATTCTCGTTGCATATTATAATTTGCAACCAGTTTAAAAATACCTCCTCTCTTATTAGTTGTAATTTACGATATCAAAAAAGTTTACCAATTCTAAAGTTTTTGGAGAAGTTAAAAAGCTCTATTTCTCGCTAAACTTTTTTGATAAGATTTCAAACAAACCATATTTAATTAAAATTTTAAACCATGAAAAAAAATGCCTTAAAATTAATTTTTGCAAGTTTGTTATGTTGCACTGTGATAGGGAACATAAATGGACAAACTAAAAAGAAACCAAATATCATTATGGTAATTTCAGATGATACTGGTTGGGGAGATTTAGGAGTTTACGGTGGAGGAGTTGGACGTGGAATGCCTACACCAAACTTGGACAAAATGGCAAAAGAAGGAATGCAGTTCTGGTCTTTTTACGGACAGCCAAGCTGTACTCCTGGAAGAGCCGCGATGATTACAGGTAGAATACCAAATCGAAGCGGAATGACTACAGTTGCTTTTCAGGGGCAAGGAGGAGGACTTCCTGCTGCTGAGTGGACATTGGCATCTGTACTTAAAAAAGCAAATTATAAAACTTACTTTTCAGGAAAATGGCACTTAGGAGAGGCAGATTACGCTATGCCAATTGCGCACGGATTTGATAAGATGCAAAACGTAGTATTGTACCATTTAAATGCTTATACGTATTGTTTCCCATCTTGGAATCCAGATATGGCTCCTGAGATTAGTGCTTACATCAAAAAATCGACTAAAGGGATTTTAGAAGGAGAAGTAGGAAAACCAGCGAGAGAAGTAAGTCCGGTAACAGAAGAAAATATTGCCGAACTGGATATCAATATGGTTGATAACAATCTTAAACAGCTGGACGAATATGGTAAATCAAAAGATCCATTTTTTATGTGCATTAATTTTGCTAAAAATCACCAGCCAAATTTACCTTCAAAACAATTTGTTGGAAAATCACCTGCAAAAAGCAAATATGCTGATGCGGTTGTCGAAATGGATTATAATGTTGGGCGTATTATGGATAAAATTCGTCAGCTTGGAATTGCAGATAATACAATTGTAATTTACACTGTTGACAATGGAGCTTGGCAAGATGTGCATCCGGATTCAGGTTATACTCCTTTTAGAGGATCTAAAGGAACAGATCGCGAGGGAGGAAGTAGAGTTCCCGCAATTGCTTGGTGGCCAGGACAAATTGAAGCGGGAAGTGTAAGCCACGATATTGTGGGAGGTTTAGATTTGATGGCAACATTTGCTGCACTTGCAGGTGTTGAATTGCCTAAAAACGATAGAGAAGGTAAACCTATGGTTTTTGACAGTTATGATATGTCTAATGTTTTATTCAAAAAAGGAAAACCACTTCGTGACAGATGGTTTTATTTTACGGAAAACGAGTTATCTCCTGGAGCGGTGCGTATAGGAAAATGGAAAGCAGTATTTAATACTCGTGGTGATAATGGAGCTCAGGCTGGAAGCGATACGCCAGGACAGCAATTGGGTTGGAGAGGCGATCAAACTTACATTGCAACTGTTCCTGCTGTGTATGATTTATGGCAAGATCCTCAAGAGCGTTATGATTTATTCATGAATAGTTTTACAGAGAAAACTTGGACAATGATTATCTTTGATCAAGTTACTCTAGAGCTGATGAAAACGTATGCAGCAACTCCTCCAAGACCACAGCAGAGTGGTGCCTATGGCGGACCAATGGAGATTGGAAAATACAGAACGATTGAGCAAGCAAAACAATTGTTGAATAGTAAAGAACTATCGCTGCCTCCTTTGAGTGTAGATCCTAAAGAATAATTAAAAAATTAGGAAGGCAATATTATCTGCTTTAATAATTTTATAGATAAGCAAAACCATGTACTTTTTAAAAAAAGACATGGTTTTCTTTTTCTTCTCAGTTATGTGTATATTTGAGAGAATAAAAAAATAAAAGCCATTATGAAGAAAATAGGATTTTTATCATTTGGGCATTGGGCAAATCATCCATCATACAAAACTCGTACAGCAGCAGATACCTTGTTGCAATCTATCGATTTGGCAGTTGCGGCTGAAGAAATAGGAATAGATGGAGCTTATTTTCGTGTGCATCATTTTGCACAGCAGTTAGCTTCACCTTTTCCTCTACTTTCGGCTGTAGGTGCTAAGACTAGTAAAATAGAAATAGGAACAGGCGTAATTGATATGCGGTATGAAAATCCCATGTATATGGTTGAAGATGCCGGAGCTGCCGATTTGATATCAGAAGGACGTTTACAGCTCGGAATAAGCAGAGGATCGCCAGAGCAAGTTATTGATGGCTGGCGTTATTTTGGCTACGAACCAGATGCAGGTGAAACCGATGCCGATATGGGGCGTAAAAAAGCTTTAGAATTTTTGGATAAATTGAGTGGAGAAGGATTTGCAGAACCAAATCCATACCCGATGTTTCCAAACCCGCCTGGATTGTTGCGCATTGAACCACACTCTGAAGGATTGAGAGAACGAATCTGGTGGGGAGCAGCATCAAATGCAACTGCTATTTGGGCAGCTGAAAACGGAATGCATCTTCAAAGTTCTACGCTTAAATATGACGAAAATGGCAAGCCGTTTCATGTTCAGCAGGCAGAACAGATAAGATTGTACAAAGAAGCTTGGAAAAAAGCAGGACATCAGCGTGAAGCGAGAGTATCTGTTAGCCGTTCGATTTTTGCCTTAGTCAACGATCAAGACAAATATTATTTTGGAGGACAAGCAAAAGGCAATGATAGCTTTGGCTATATTGAGCAAGATAAAAGAGCAATTTTTGGTAAAAGCTACACGGCTGAACCTGATAAATTGATCGAAGAATTAGCCCAAGATGAAGCGATTCAAGAAGCAGATACTTTGCTGTTGACTATTCCGAATACTTTAGGCGTAGATTATAATATACATATTTTATCCTCTATATTAGAACACGTTGCGCCTGCTTTGGGTTGGCGATGAGTTTTTATAAAGAAAGAAAAGCCCTCTGTTGATGAAACGAGGGCTTTTTTTATTGAATCTTTATATCTATCAAAAAGATAATTTAATTAAGATGCCCAAGACAGCAGCGATTAAAATAATATACGGTTCTTGAATTTTCTTGATATAAATTAAAGAAAGGATGCTTGCAAGAGCTATCAGTATTGTCGAAACATCTACAATGCTTCTTTTGGCAATAATAATGACAGAACCAACTAAAGCTCCGACTACTGCAGCCGTTATTCCTTCAACAAATGCTTTTACAGGTTTGTTGTTTACAATTTTCTTAAAAAATGGTGCCAAAGCAATGGTAAAAAAATAGCAAGGCAAAAATGTGGCTAAAGCCGCTGTTATAGCGCCTAAAAGACCATTTACCAAATATCCTATAAAGCCAACAGTTATTACAACTGGGCCAGGTGTTATCATGGCTATGGCAACCGAATCTAAAAATTGCTGTTCTGTAAGCCATTTATTTTCAACTACCACTCCAGAATGTAAAAAAGGAACGATCGCAAGACCGCTGCCAAATACAAATGCACCGGCTTTAGCAAAGAAAAGGGCAATTTTCATTAATGTCGAACTTTCATAATTCCAAAAGCTAGACGAAATGACTAGTAATACATTTGTAGTTTTGGCAATCTTAAAATGCGGACGAGCCTTTATTAGCATATAAATGAGTCCTGTGGCTACAAATAATAAAATATGTTCTTTTTCTGTGATGTAAGTTATTATGATGGCAGAGACAAAGAAGAACCATAAGATCCATTTTTCTTTAAAAGAACTCACATTCAATTTTCCTATGGATTTTATAGTGAGTTTATAAGAGCTTAGGGTAATGATTCCGATAACTGCCACGCTTACGCCATAAAAAACGGACTGAATCCATAACAGTCCTCCATAAGCTTGATAGATTACTCCAAGAAGTAAAACCATAAGAAATGACGGAGTAATAAAGGCAAAACCTGCTAAAGTAGCCCCGAGAATATTATAATGAACATAACCTACATATATTCCAAGCTGTGCAGCCAAAGGGCCTGGAGCCAATTGAGCTAATGCTAAACCTTCTTTGTATTCTTTGTCAGAAATCCATTTTTTGTTTTCCACTAAATCTTTGTACATATAACCCACCAAAGCTACAGGTCCGCCAAAGCCAATTGTGCCAAGTTTTAAAAAATATAGTATTAATTCACTTAATGTATATTTCGGTTTTTCAATCATATTGAGATTCTTTTAAAACAACTCTTTATTTAATTACAAACAAAACTATAATGAAAGTGACGCTTTAAATAGAATCTTATTTACCTTTTGTATACAGATTACTTTTTATTGTTCTTTTTTATAAGAAGATAAGGTTTTGTGAAAAAAAAAACTCTAGTCAAATCCAAGTCAATAGAACGCGTTATGCATAGAAACTATTTAATAAGTTATTTTAACAGGATAAATTAAAAAAGACATAAGAATAGTGATGTGAAAAAAGCATTAACAAATCAAAAAATAGCATTTTTAGGCATAAGGTTTTTGTTTAGTTTTATCCTCTGAAATAGCATCTGATATTTTTTTATTTATAAAAACCGATAATGATTACGACCAAACGCCTTATAATGAAACCCTATGAAAAGGGAGTTGCAGAAAACTTTTTAAAAGCTTTGACTGACAATCGCGATCATTTATATGATTATTTCGCTAATATGATAAAGGTTAATGACAGTTTGGAATCAACCAAAAAATATTTCGAGCAGAAAGATTTGGATTGGAAAGAGAATAAAAGTTATGCCTGTGGTATATTTAAAAAAGAAAACAATGAACTTATAGGACATGTATCTGTGAGAGAAATTGACTGGAGAATACCTAAAGGCGAACTTGCTTATTTTATTTTTAAGCAACACAATGGTAATAATTATGGAACCGAGGCATTAAATGCGTTTAAAAATTGGTGTTTTGCAGAAAAGAAGTTTGGTAGACTTTTTATGAAAATCGCTGAAGAAAATACAGCAAGCATTAAAGTAGCTGAACGTTCTGGATTTGTATATGAAGGACTTTTAAAGAAAGATTACAGAAAAAGAGAAAAAGATTTAGTTGATATGAATATATACGGATATACAGAGGATTTGAAGCTCGAAAGAACTACTTCTCAAAACACAGATTTCTCAAATTTAATTGTAAAACTAGATGCAAATTTGGCAAGCAGAAATGGTGAGATGCAGGAATACTTTAATCAATTTAATAAGGTTGATGCGATCAAACATGTTGTTATTGCTTATGTTAATGGTATTGCAGTAGGTTGTGGAGCTATAAAACAATTTGATGCCGAATCTGTTGAGGTAAAACGCATGTTTGTTTCCGAAGAATTTAGAGGAAGAGGCATTGCCCGTAAAATTTTAAATGAACTTGAAAATTGGGCAAAAGAATTAAGTTATACATCAACCGTTTTAGAAACCAGCAATGTGCAGGTAGAAGCGGTAGAGCTATATAATAAAAGTGGTTATGCAGTTATTGAAAATTATGGACAATATGCTGGAATCGAAAGCAGTATTTGTTTTAAAAAGGAATTGCTATTTTGATTATTAAATAAAAAACAACTTCGATGTTGTTATTAGCAAATAATAAAAAGCATCGAAGTTGTCAATTTAATTTTTCCGGCTCAAATTGTTTTTAAAGTCTATAAATTATAGCGCATCCCAAGAAGCGCTCGGATAATATATAGAACTTGTTACCGGAGCTGTCCAATAATCTTGACTTCCACCACGGAAAGTGTGAAGACTTACAGCGTTTACATTTCGCTTAGCATCGTTAGTTACCCAGCGAATTTTTTCATTCAATATTTCCGTTCCATTTACGTAATATTTAACGTATCCATCTGTATTAGAACCTGTATTCAATTTCACAGATATTTGGCAGTTGTAAGTCACACCTTCTTGAATATAGTATTTTTTGCCAAAATCATTTCCATATTGTCCTGGCTGATCTCTGTAATACACATAAGGCTGAAGATAAGCGCCACTTCCTTTTGCAGTGTTTGATCCATTTGGGCAGTACCACATAAATCTGGCACTTCCTCCATTTCCATCCCATGCCGCATCGCCACCTGTATTTTGGTCACCGATTAAGATACCATATCCGCATTTTCCGCCTCGGCTCCAGTAGAATCCGTTATTAAATTTCATTTGGAACCAAACCGTGTAAACGCCTGTTGACCAAACGCCATACGATGTACATAAACCGCCAGGGCAAGATAATGTATTAGTCTGCAAGGTAATGGTTCTTGCTCCAGCAGTTCCTTTTGCTGTAGTACTGCCTTCAATTGCAGCATTAGATGCGAGAGTATCTTTGCTCACAAGCTGTTGAGCTTCTTTTTTAGCAGTTTGCTTTCCGTTTAAATCTTCTTGTTCTTTTTCACAAGAATTTAGCACCAATGCTGTAATAAATAATACGCTGGTTAATTTTAAAAAATTCTTCATTTTTTTAGTTTTAAGGTTAGTAAACGATTAATAGTTAGTAATAATAGATTAGTAGTATTTGAGAACCGAAAGTGTAAAATTGAAGAATATAATTTTTAGGAAGGAGTAATAAAGTACGTTTTTACGTACACAGAAATACAGGCGGTATTTTTCTTATGTTTTTGAGAGAATTCTTAGCTTTATTTTCTTTTGAAAAACCTCGGATCTTTAAAGTATTTATTGCAAATCGCTGTACTCTAAATTTTTATATGAATGAAAAGATTCTTTTTATTAAATTTATGTAGTTAATATCTCATAACAATAAAAGTTCTTTTTTTAAGAGAAATCTTTTTTTAGAAAATTATCTGAGTTATAAGGATTTTAAATATAAAAAAAGCTTTAAAATAGATTTTGTCTATTTTGGAAGTAGTATTTACAATCCTTAGCCTTAATTTTCTCTTTCATTAGTTTGTAATTTAGTCAAAAATAAAATTTTTCAACTATGGATAATCAATCAAATGACATCAGCAAATGCCCTTTTCATAATGGGAGCATGGACAAGCAAGCAGCATCAGGCACAAAAAATCGTGACTGGTGGCCTAAACAGTTAAAGGTAAATATCCTGAGACAAAATTCAGTATTGTCAAATCCGCTGGATAAGGATTTTAATTACGCAGAGGCGTTTAAAAGCCTGGATCTTGAAGCTGTAAAGAAAGATTTACATGCTCTTATGACTGATTCACAAGATTGGTGGCCTGCTGATTTTGGTCATTATGGCGGACTTTTCATCAGAATGGCGTGGCACAGCGCGGGAACTTACAGAGTACATGATGGTCGAGGTGGAGCTGGAGCTGGACAGCAGCGATTTGCACCGCTTAACAGTTGGCCAGATAATGTGAGCCTTGATAAAGCTAGAAGATTGCTTTGGCCAATAAAACAAAAGTACGGGCAAAAAATTTCATGGGCCGATTTAATGATCCTAACAGGGAATGTTGCTTTAGAATCAATGGGCTTTAAAACATTTGGTTTTGCAGGAGGACGTGCCGATGTATGGGAAGCAGATGAATCTGTTTATTGGGGATCTGAAACGACTTGGCTTGGAGGTGATGAACGTTATAAAGATGGTTCTGAAGGTGTTCCGAAAGATCATGGTGTTGTTTCATCAGATGACGATGCAAATGGAAATATTCATAGCAGAAATCTTGAAAAACCTCTTGCCGCAGTGCAAATGGGACTTATATATGTAAATCCTGAGGGGCCAGACGGAAACCCTGATCCTATTGCTGCGGCCAAAGATATTAGAGATACTTTTGGACGTATGGCAATGGATGATAAAGAAACTGTAGCACTTATAGCTGGTGGGCATACTTTTGGTAAAACACACGGAGCAGCTTCTTCAGACCACGTAGGTAAAGAGCCAGAAGCTGCTGGTTTAGAATTGCAAGGTCTAGGATGGAAAAACAGTTATGGTTCAGGAAAAGGTCCAGATGCAATTACGAGTGGACTTGAAGTGACTTGGACAAAAACACCAACACAATGGAGCAACAACTTCTTTGAAAACTTATTTGGTTTTGAATGGGAACTTTCTAAAAGCCCTGCAGGTGCACATCAATGGGTCGCAAAAAATGCTGAGGCAATTATTCCTGATGCTTTCGATCCTAATAAAAAGCATTTGCCAACAATGCTTACAACCGATTTATCATTAAGACTGGATCCAGCATATGAGAAAATCTCACGACGCTTTTTTGAAAATCCTGATGAATTTGCAGATGCTTTCGCTCGTGCATGGTTTAAATTGACACACCGTGATATGGGGCCAAGAGCTCTTTATCTTGGATCTGAAGTGCCTGCAGAAGAATTGCTATGGCAAGATCCTATTCCAGAAGTAAATCATACACTAATTAATGATCAAGATGTAGCTCAGCTGAAAGAGAAAATATTAAATTCAGGTTTAAGTATTTCTCAGTTAGTCTCAACGGCTTGGGCTTCTGCGTCTACGTTTAGAGGATCAGATAAACGAGGCGGTGCAAATGGTGGACGCATAAGACTTGCACCACAAAAAGACTGGGAAGTAAATAATCCTGCTGTATTAAAAGTGGTTTTAGATAAATTAGAAGCTATTCAAAAAGAATTTAATGATGCGCAGAATGGAAAAAAAGTTTCATTAGCCGATTTAATTGTTTTGGGAGGTTCTGCAGCTGTTGAAAAAGCGGCTAAAGATGCTGGAGCTTCAGTTTCTGTTCCTTTTTCTCCAGGACGTATGGATGCTTCTGCTGAGCAGACAGACGTTGAATCTTTTGGATATCTTGAACCGAAAGCGGATGGTTTTAGAAATTATAGAAAAACAAAATCATCTGTTCTAACAGAAGAACTTCTTATAGATAAAGCAAATTTATTGAATCTTACAGCACCAGAATTAACAGTGCTTTTAGGAGGGCTTCGCGTTTTGGATATCAACGCTGACGGAAGCAAAAATGGTGTTTTTACCACTCGACCAGGTCGCTTAACAAACGATTTCTTTGTAAATCTGCTAGATATGAACACGCAATGGCAATCGGTTTCTAATGATCAGGAACTTTATGCAGGAAACGATAGAAGCACCGGGCAGCCTAAATGGATTGGAACACGTGCTGATCTTGTTTTTGGTTCAAATTCAGAATTAAGAGCAATTGCAGAAGTATATGCAGCTTCTGATGCACATGAGAAATTTGTTCATGATTTTATTGCTGTATGGACTAAAGTGATGAATCTGGATAGATTTGACTTAAAGGCTTAATACAGTAGAAGTAATAAGTTAATAATAGGAACTGCCCCTGATAGCTAAACACTATTTTGGGGCAGTTTTTTTATGAGATGAATTTTTTCAAATAAGAATTACATTATTGTTTTATAAGCTTAATGGTTTTTGTATTCGTTCCATTGCATATTTCGGCAAGATATATTCCTGCACTAAAGTTATTTTTTAGTATTATGGCCGACGTGTAATTTGATTTGACGGTATCTATTTTTCTTCCCAATATATCGAACAGATTAATATAAATAGCCTGTGTTTCATCTCCTCCAATGATGTTTATCTGAAATTCAGTTTTTGTCGGATTTGGCGATGCATTAACTATAAAATCATCTATTTGATGTTCTGAAATTTTTGTTGCAGTATTTTTTAAAGACAAGGTAGCCTCGCATGAGCCTAGATGACAGCCATGTGCTAAATGTGCTGACACAGCGTTGGCAGAAATGCAAAGACTTTTATTGTTCGTATGGCATATTAGTACTTTTTTTGCACCACAGCTAATATCGATTACCTTTATTTGTTTTGTTATGGTAATATAGCAACCTTTCGCATCAGTAATAGTGACGCTGTAATCCTGAACTCCCGGTGTTGATGGATTAATAGAAATAGCATCTGTTATAGCTCCGTTACTCCACAAATAAGTAAAAGGTGCTGTTCCATTTGTAGGCGTTGCGTTCAATGTTAAAGAAGTAGGGCCATATCCTAAGTAAATAGTATTAGCGTCTCCTCCCGGATTTACAGCATATACATCTGGAATGAGAGCTGCAATCGGAGTATTGATGATTACTGTTGAGGTGTTAGTACTGTTATTTCCTGCGTTATCAGTAACGGTCCATGTTATAACGGATGTTCCTACGTTAAAATTTCCACTTGCATCTAATCCATTTCCGTTTCTTGTAGTTGCACCTGTAATTGTATAAGTAACGGTATCAATTGTACAATTATCGGTAGCAGTTGCTAAAGGGATATTGTAATTTCCGCTTGATTCATAACAAAGAACAACAGAAGTAACTGAGTTTACAGTTGGTTTTTGTGCATCCGTAACCGTCACCGTTTGAGAGGTTGTGGCGGTATTGCCATTTTCATCGGTAGCAGTCCATATTACAGTTGTTGTACCATTTGGAAATAATGCTGGTGCGTTATTGGTAATACCTGTTACAGCACAATTATCGGTTACTATTGGTTGAGTTAACAGTAATGTCGCACCACACTGATTTTCGTCATTTGAGAGCGTTATGGGTGCAGGTATTGCAAAAACAGGCTTTTCTGTATCATTAATCGTAATAGTAAAAGAAGTCGAACTATTATTGCATCCATCGGCTGCTGTCCACGTAACAGTTGTAATTCCTTTATTAAAAACTTTATTGGCTAATGTAGTATTACCAGTAGCAGAGGTTGCTCCAGTAAGCAAATAGCTGAAAGCAACGTTACTGCAGTTGTTTAATGCGGTGATGTCAAATTCATTGGCTTGTGCTGTATAGGTAGGCAAACCCGTATTAGTGTTAGTGATAATATTTGATATTTCAGGTAGATAAAGTACTGGTTTAACTTGACCGTTGAATGAAAAGTCATCAATACCCACTAAAGAAGTTCCAGAGGTTCTGTTTGATCCGTACCAATATAAACGAAATGTAATTGGGGTTTTGATATTGGTCAAAGGACTTAAGTCATAAGTAAGCAAAGTTGCAGCAGTTCCAGTGAAGGTTTGAGGTGCCGTAATATCACTTGTAAAACCGTCTATGCTGGATCTTATAACAAATGTGCTAGGATCAGAAGCGTTTCCTTTTCTAGCTGTAAATTTAAGATTAGAAAAATTTATTTTGTTGCCATTTTTAGGTTGAAGTTTGAACTCAAAATACTGATCTGGATTAAGTGAAGTAGCAGGATCTAAAGTATTTGTTTTGCTGGTCCAGCCATTTAGTAAAACGCGACCACTAATTACGCCTGCTGTATTGAGGCCACCGCTAGTGCCATAATAAAAATTTGGTGCTGCATTTCCGTCACTGATTATATTCGGATTTGTGGTGTTTCCTGCCGTAATAGGTGCGATAAATTCAACATTATTTCCAGTGAATGTGTTTCCCCAGATTTGTACAGGCGCACTAGTATTATTCAGCTCAAAAATTTTGATGTCATCATGATAAATAATTCGTGTCATAACATTAGGAGGATCAGATGTAATAGACTGTCCGGGACGATACAAGCCCCATTTCAAATATCCCGAAGGGTTAGCTTCAGGAACATCCTGATTGAAAGTTTTAAAGTTGCTCACCTGCCATGCCAATGTATAATCAGTTTGTCCAGGTAACCTATAATAAACCTTATAATAACCAGTATTATCAGTTGTCATTTTTGCATCAATCCTAAAATCAATCCATTGATTAATATAAGGACGAAAATCATCTATGATAGACGGTTCAATATTGTCGTTAGGTATACGGAAGGTTATGCTATTGCGTTTTGCGCTTAAATACCATGCAGGATTTTCTCCTCCACTTTGTTTGCCTTGAAAAATAATGTCTCCATTTTGAGCCATTCCCGCAGTATAAGATTCCCAATCTTTCAGCAATAGACTCACTTCAAAACGGCGTTCATCTCCAGGATAATATTTTCCATCTGCAAACATTTGAGCTGTAGCTGCCTCGCTTCGCCAATGGTTATCAGAAAAATAACCCGGATCTCCAATGGTTACGCGATGAGCTATAGCATAATTGCCAGTACGGCCAGGACTTACCAAGTATTCCGCATCACTAGCAGTGGCGTGTGTTGTAGTCAAGTTTGAAATTCCAGAGTTTGCTGTACCGCTTTCATAGTCAACAGTAACAAGCGTATCGGTAATCGTTGCAGGTGGTGTTGCAATTAAAGAGTTAGAATAAACGATATCATCCATGTACATTACAGGCGCCGATGATCCTGCTCCCACATTCAGCAAATTCATACTGTTAATATTAGAGCCTTGCGGAAGAAAACCAGTTCCAGGGTCAGCATTGGTAAGTACTTTAATATTGTCGATCCAGATGTCAAAAGTTCCTGCAGCAAGGTTATGAGTAGTTAAGTTAGACGCACTTCCAGTTGTATAGGAAGTTTCAGCATTGCTATTGTTCATAAAAAATTTTAGAACATAAACCTGACTTTTATTTATTGTAACTCGTGAAAGTCCTGCTGTTGTATAGTTTGGACTTGTCGTAGACGAAAGCCAATCGAGGCTTATAGCAGTGGGAGTAGGAGACAGTCTTAAAGCAGCAAATGTTTGTGGTAAACTTATTCCGCTACCGTTGGTAAAATTGCTGCCATTGCCAAAATAGATTAAGAATCTGCCATTAGTTCCTGATGTAATGTTGATCTTGCATTCAAATGCTGCAACGGCTGTAGCTGTAAAAGAACTCAAACCAAATTTAGCACCCGATACGGTTGTACCACCACTCATTTTAAGTTCGGCTCCCGAACCTCCTGCCAAATTAGAAGAAGTGAGTTCAACAAAACCTTCAGTAGTAGACGAAGCTCTTACACTAGCAGTACCTCCACCAGCCGTTGGTGAAGGCAAATAAGTTGAACTATAAGCAGTAGACGCGTATGGCATCGAGGTGGTAATGCCAAAGTTGTATTCCCAATTGGAATTTTGTGCTTTACTTTCTAATAAAGAAAATACACAAAGTAAAACAAGTAAACTTTTTTTCATAATAAAGCGGTTTTGGTTGAGTTAGTAAATCAGCGATTTTTGGCTAGATTGTATTTTCAAGCCAAAGAAAAGCTTGTTGTTTTTATAGAAAATATGTTTTAATGTTCGTTTTTAATTCGATAAAGCTGTTTTTATAAGTTCAATTTTTGATTCAGTGCTGTTTAGAAATTCATCAGTTCTATATTTTTAAAACAAAAAATAAGGTTTCTTAATTTGATGAATGTTTGGTGTAGCTAAGTTAAATGAGGTGATGAAAATGATATTTCAAATTCGATTATAAATGTTTTGAATTTGTGTAAACGTCTATTCTTATCAAGTGAATTTTTCATTTGACAGAAGTTATCTTGGTTCATTATAAAATGAAACTGGTGCATCAATCAAAACAGATTAGTGCACCAGTTATAGAAATTATTCGTTTGAAGGTTTTCCAATTGTAGCTAGAATTCCGCCATCAACATAAACCACATGCCCGTTTACAAAATTACTAGCTTTTGAGCTTAAAAATATTGCTGCGCCTTGTAAATCTTCAGGATCTCCCCAGCGTCCAGCAGGAGTTCTTCCCATAATAAACTCGTTAAAAGGATGACCGTTTACACGAATTGGTGCGGTCTGACTTGTAGCAAAATAACCAGGACCAATTCCATTAGTTTGAATGTTGAATTTAGCCCATTCTGTCGCCATGTTTTTAGTCAGCATTTTCAAACCTCCTTTTGCCGATGCATACGCACTTACAGAATCTCTTCCCAATTCGCTCATCATAGAACACATATTAATGATTTTTCCGCCACCACGATTGATCATTCCTTTAACCACATTCTTAGAAACAATAAAAGGACCCGTTAAATCTACTTTTATAACCGCTTCAAAATCGGCAACTTCCATTTCGATAATCGGAGTTCTTTTAATAATTCCGGCATTATTGATCAAAATATCGATAGGACCAACTTCATCTTCAATTTTGCTGATTGCGGCAATTACAGCGTTTTCATCAGTCACATCAAATAAATAGCCATAAGCATCAATTCCTTCTGCTTTATATTCTGCAATTGCGCTGTCTACAGCCTCTTGCGAAGAATGATCGTTTACCACAATTTTTGCGCCTGCATGTCCAAGACCTTTAGCCATTGCCATTCCTAATCCGTGAACTCCTCCTGTAATTAGCGCTGTTTTCCCTGTTAAATCAAATAAGTTAATTGACATTTTTTTGTTTTTTGGTTAATAGTATTCTTAATTATTTTTTTGTTTTTGATGTTTCTTTCACATTTACAATCAAAGGATTTTGAAGTTCCTGATTGAAATGATCCAAATAATCCTGCCATTGTTTAGAGTTGCTTATTTGTCCCGCCTTATCCCAAGCAGCGCCTGAATAATAAACAATAGGTTCGTTATTTCTTACCGAAGTTAGGGCAAGCATCTGTTCTTTATCTATCCACATTTTTTGGGCAGGAGTGCTCAATATTGCACCCACAGCTGTAGTTCCTTCTTTTTCAAAAGTGGGCTCCCAATAACTCATAATTCCCTGTTGTTCGTTTAAGCCAATTATGCCTTGCTTATCACGTCTTATAATCCCAACCACAACAGGCAAAGGGTTTTTATCGTCGAAAATGAAATTATTTTCAATTTTATTAAGCTGTGAACCAGCATCTATAGAAATGGTTTTTGTGGCCTTCACTTTAATTTCGCCAGCATTCCAGCTGTCATAAATCAATTGAAAAGTCGTGCGAAGCGGCCCATTATCCAATATTTTCCATTGATGGTAATTTCCAGAATAACGAATAGTGTCTTTTACAAAAGGAGCCATATTTCCTGCACCCAAAGTATAGCCAACATGATAGTAATCAAGTCCGTCCCCGTGATCGATATGATAATCATTACGTTTATAACGGTCATTTAGAACCAATTTAGAAGTGCTTTTTACCCATACGTCAAAACCGTAAGCATCGCCTTCTGTTTTTTCTAAAGCTTTTCCGTAAGCACGAAAAGCGATTTTATCATTTTCCCAAGCAAAATCGTCCAATCTTTCAGGGACAAATCGAGCAAAAGTTTTAGAAGCGAATTTTTCTGGTTTTCCCTTTTGAATGAAAAGCTGCAACGAACTCTTTGCTTTAAGATTTATTTGAACCAATACATTCTGAATGGCAGATTGTCCTTTGTGCTCTAATTGAAATGGAATTTGCTTTTTTGTTTTAGGATCAATGATTATAAAATCGGCAGTATCAATCTGCGGATAGGAGAGAAGAATGTCTTTCCATTTTATGGCTGTCACCGTTTCTTTTCTGTCTAGAGCAGAATGGTTTGTAATGGTAATGCTAGCCTTGTTTTGAGCAATTAATGCAGAAGGTAAAGCACAAAACAGTAAAATAAAGTGTGAAAATTTCATGAGATTTGTTTTGAATATTTTTTGAATGAATAGGTTCAGTTAAGGCATAGATTGGGCTGTCCGACTTGTAAAAGTTCTTTTTCGGACAAAATTTTTCGAGTTTTAAAAAATTAGCTTAAACCGTTTTTAGGTTCGTAGGATCAATTGATGAAATGTTTGCATTAAGGTTTCGTTGTGTTGTTGTAAGTTATTCTTTTGTGTTTTCTAATCGGGCTAAATATTCGCTTGGCATACAGCCATAATGCTGTTTAAATGCTGTCGAGAAATAAGAGGGCGAATTAAAACCGCACATGTAGGTTATTTGAGCAATTGTATATCGCTTGCTCTGCATTAGTTCAACAGCCTTTTTAAAACGGATTCTTTTAATAAAATCCATTGCCGATTCGCCTGTAATTGCTTTTAATTTGATATAAAGATTCGAGCGGCTCATTCCGATTTCACGGCTGAAATGATCCACAGTAAATTCAGAATCTGCCAAATGATCTTCGACAATTCTAATGGCTTCTTTTAAAAATTCTTCATCTAAAGTATTGAATGCAATATTCTCTGGAACCATTTCTTTTCCAACAGAATAGTACTCCTTTAATCGTTTGCGAGAACGCAATAAATTGGTGATTTTTGCAGCCAATAGTGGCGTCGAAAATGGTTTTGTAATATAATCATCAGCGCCCATTTCAAGGCCTTTTATTTGTTGGCTGGTTTCATTTCGCGCCGTTAAAAGCATCAGCGGAATATGCGATGTATTAATGTTTTGTTTGACACGTTTACAAAAATGCAAACCATCCAATTCAGGCATCATTACATCGCTGATAATTAAATCAAAAGGATTAATTTCTAATAAATCTAATGCCATTTGACCATTGTACGCAACCGTTACATCGTAGGTTTTGCTAAAATAATCCTGCAGATAATCTAGAATTTCCTTATTATCATCTACAATCAGTAATTTCACAGGCTGATTGCTGTCTATTACTTCATTTTCTTCTTCTATTTCATTTTCATTATCCAATTCATTATCGGTAACAATAGACAAATCGTATAATGATTCTTCTATCTGCTGATCGTTTTTGTAAACCTGATCTAAAATCGGAATGGCAACTGTAAAAGTGCTTCCTTGTTCTTCGGCACTTTCAGCGCTAATTTCGCCATGATGTAATTCGACCAAACGTTTTGTAAAAGCCAAACCAACACCAGAGCCCAAATTCATTTCGCGGTTGTTTACTTGATAA
This sequence comes from Flavobacterium sharifuzzamanii, assembly GCF_003254585.1. Lineage (GTDB taxonomy): Bacteria > Bacteroidota > Bacteroidia > Flavobacteriales > Flavobacteriaceae > Flavobacterium > Flavobacterium sharifuzzamanii. The sequence goes on from NZ_QJGZ01000038.1 coordinate 122,378, forward strand.
AAACGATCAAAGACTTTAGATAAATTCTCCGCACTAATTCCGACTCCCGTGTCAGCGACTTTTATTTGTACCAAATCATTTTTTTTCAATAATTCCACATGAATACTTTGTCCTTCTTTGGTGTATTTAAAAGCATTAGACAAGAGATTGAACAAAATTTTCTCCATCGCATCTTTATCAAAAAGAAATACAAGCTGCGGTTCGGCTGAGTGGAAAATATAATGAATGTTGTTTTTTTCTGAAAGCGGTTTAAATGACTCAAAAATTTCCTGCGTAAAACGAACAATATCGCTTTTGCCCACTTTTAACGGACGCGTTCCCATTTCTGTTTTTCTAAACTCAAACAACTGATCGACCAAATTGTAAAGACGTTTGGCATTAATGAACATTAGTTCATGTTTCTTTTTGGTGACTTTATCTGCAAATGGCATTTTTAATAATTCTTCTAAAGGTGCTAAAATCAAGGTTAAAGGCGTTCTTAGTTCATGTGATACATTAGTAAAGAAATCCATTTTGATCTGGTTGATATAACTCACTCTTTCCTTCTCAATTCTTTCCAGTTTTAACTGCTGCTCGGCTTGAATTCTTTCCTTAATGATTTTAAAACCGATATAAACTGCTGTACCAATAATAACCAACAGTAACAATGAAAACCATATTGTTTTGTACCAAGGCGGAAGTATTACAATTTGCAAACTTCTAACAGCGCTCATTTCGCCATTTGGACCAACAGCTTTTATCTGAAAATTATATTTTCCTGCAGATAAATTGCTGTAGCTTACCTTCAATTCATCTGTTCTTTGCCAGTCTTTATCAACTCCTTCCAGTTTGTAGAAATAGTAAGTTCTGTTGGAAGAAATATAATTGAACGTATTAAAAAAGATGCTGAACTGCTTGTATTCTGGTCCAATTTCCAATTCTTTAATCTGATCAATATGCTGTTCCAAAATATCAGTTTCGTCGCCAACAGCAACGGTTTTATTTAGAACTTCTAGAGCTGTAAAACTCAATTTTAAAGGCAGCGGACTTTGTTTTACCATAGACGGGTAGAAGTACGAAACTCCTTTTATACCGCCAAAAAGCAACATTCCGTCTTTAGCTTTGCAGAAAGCATAATCGTTAAATTGCTTGTTTTGTAAACCATCACTTTCGTCAAAAGTCTGCACAGAGCCTTTGTCTGGATTAAACTTAATTAATCCCGTGTTGGTAGAAATCCATAAGTTATCATCGTCCGGAATTATGCCGTAAATCGTTTCTTTGAAGAAATCTTTTCTAGCTTTAAAACTAATAAACGATTCCTGCGTTTCATCGTACAATCGCAAGCCTTCTCGCGTTCCAATCCAGATTCTGTGTTTTTGATCTTCGGTAATGCAGTTTACAATATCATCGCTTAATTTTCCGTGGCCAATAGTACCAAACAATTGTGTTTCTGGATAAAAAAGCGTTACGCCATTGGTTGTACCAATCCAGATTCGTTTTTTGCTGTCTTCAAAAAGAAAAGTAATATCGTCAGAAGCGGGTCTTTTCCCTGCTTTATCCAAATGAATATGGGTAAATGTTTTGGTTTCGGGATGAAACTGATCCAATCCAGATCGTGTTCCAACCCAAATTCTGTCTTTAGAATCTTTCAGTAAACTATAAACTAAATCTCCAGCAATACTGTTCGGATTGTTTTCGTCATGGCGAAAACGCTGCACCAAACCCGTATTCGGATTCAAAATATTCAACCCACCGTTATGTGTTCCCACTAAAACATTTCCGTTATTGTCAAATTCAATGGCTTTAATATTGTTCGAACTTAAACTGTTTGGATTGTTTTCGCTATTAGAATAATAACTGATGGTATTGGCATTTTTGTTCCAATAATTCAGCCCTTTATCGTTACTGCCAATCCAGAAATTGCCTTTAGCATCTTGTTTGATAACGCCAATAACTTCATCGTTTAAAGATGGTTTTCCTGAGTTTTGGCTTAAAAGATTAAACTTAATATCGTTTTTATGATAATAGTTCAAACCTCCGTAATAGGTTCCCAACCAGATTCCGTTTTGTTTGTCTCTAAAAATACATCGAACCGAATTCTGACTTATGGTATAAGGTTGTGAAATTTGGTGTGAATAATTGTTGAATGAGTTGTTTTTAAGGTTATAAATGCTCAAACCTTTAAACGTTCCAAACCATAAATTTCCTTCGGTATCTTTGTTAATGCATCTGATGTTATTATCGGCAATGCTAGTGATTCCAGTGTTGTGCAGGAGAGAAGTAAGGACTTTGTTCTGGGCATTGTATTCAATTACACCTTCGCCTTCTGTAGCGATCCATAATTTTTTTTCTTCGATAAAAACATCATTGATATAAGTTTTTTTTGAAGTCAGATTTATTTTTGAAAGCTGATGAGATTTGGAATTCAGTTGAAAAAGGCCAACATCTGTTCCTAATAAAATCTGCTTTTGCCAAATGCCGATGTATGCGATTTTTTTGATTTCATGCGAAGAAGCATTAAACTTTATCGGAACAAAATTCTTTTCATTTGGAGAAAGCACAAAAACATCTCCAGCAATAGAAGAAGCCCAGATTCTATGATGATTGTCTTCTGTAATGGCAGAAATGTACCATTCGCCAATATTTCGCGGAAGCGGATAATTGGTAAAACTATCCGTATTGTAATTGTAAACACTAATGCCTTGATTACCGCCAACCCATAATTGTCCTTTATGATCGGTAAACAAACTTCGGATGTAATACGATTGCAGACTGTTTTTAACGTCTTTTATTGGGCGATACACTTTAAAACCTTTGCTATCATAACGATTTAATCCGTCTTGTGTTCCAATCCAGATAAAACCCAAGGTATCCTGCTGAATGGCAAAAACAGAACTTTGCGACAAGCCTTTATCGACCGAAATGGTTCGGAAATAGCGGTCTTGCACTTGGGCATAACTTTTCACACTGAAAAGAGCTATGTAGAAAAACGTAAAAAGGACAATCGTTTTCTTCATAAAGGTTTGAATTATAATTTGTTATTTGTTTTTACTGAATGTTTAAATTTAAACAAAAAGCAAATACTTTTTATTCTTAATTTTTGTCATATTTGGCCACATTTGGCAATTCATCTATCGCTTCTTGTCGGATTACTTTAGCATGATCAATTTCAAGCAATAAAGAACTTCCATCGATGTTTGGCATGTATTTTTTTCCTTCAAATTGAATAGGCAGATTTCCGTAGCTAAACATTGATTTTACTGTATTTCGTGAAACTTGCAATGCCGCAGGTTTTTCTCCGTTTAATTGTGCTTTTATATTCCAATCTCCCACTTGTAAAGCTGTAATCCCATCTTTGTTGGATAGTGTTTTAATGACTTCTGTTTTCCCATTTTTAATTTGGATGACGGTTAAGAATCTAAATTTTTGTTTTGGCTGAGAAGTGATTCCCGCGTGCCATTGATCTTTAAATTCTTTAATTTCCCCTTCATCATTGGTCACTTTATTCCAGTTTACAGCAGCTTCGAAAAACTGATTGTGTACCGCCATTTTTAACGGACTTTCAGCATAAACATTAGCGGTAACACTTCCTAAATCGGTTTTAACTGCAAATTGCTGCTGATTTGAATTTTCTGAATTCTGGCCTTCAATTGTATAATAAGGGCAATGAAACTGAGTTGTCCATTTTACAGGAGTTTTCGCTTCCAATTCATCATATAAAACAATATATCCGCCTTCCAATTGCAGCATATGTCTTCTGTATAAGGTTACGCCAGATTCTCCGTAACCGTTTTCTTTACTCGGAACCACTTTTATCTGTTGAAATCTATTCAGCCAAAACTCACTTTTAATTTCGCCATACGCATTGCTAGCATCTCCTAGAGCATATTGAATGCGTTTTCCTGCAATCGCTCTCGGAATCCATCCGTAACCTTCTTCACCAATTTTCTGATTTAAACTGTCGGCTAAAATGGTGTTGTATGCTTTTGTTGATCGATAATCGAGAAGATTGTGTTTGTCACTGAAATTGCTGTAATAACCCGTTCCTCCAAAGATTACTTTTCCTTTATAATTGATGGTAAAGGCATTTTGCGAAGCGTGCCCATGTCCAGAAGAACCAAACGGACTGCTGAACAAATAACTGCTTAACGTTTTATCGGCGTTTGCTAAATCTTCGTGCATCGCGACAACACCTACATCTCCAAATTTGCGTGTTTTTGGTAAAACAGAAGGCGAGGAAGCAGGTAAATTTCGGTTTGGTTTATAATTTAAAAGTCGGAAAAGAAGATAATCGTCTGTACCGTGATAATACTTCGAATAATCCCTTTTTATGCCGTCAACATACCAATTTAAGTAAGGATTGTCCATTTTATAAGTAAGTGCATCTGCAAACCAAGCTTCGCCTTTTGTAATGTAGGGAATATTCTCCCACATGTCGCCAATAGCAGTGCTTGCCGATTTATTAGGATGTGTATAAAGCATATAGTAAGGCAGATTCTGCATCCAAGGCAATTTGAAATAATCGACTCCGCTAAAATCGCCAAACATTTGTGACAAATATATAATTGACTTAAAGTTGACTCTAAAATACCCGTTTCCTTCGTGCCAGCCACCATCTGTTGTGCCTAAAACAGGAAAACGCGACGACCAGACTTCATACAAATACGTTAGCCATTCTTTTGCTTCAGGCACATCGTTTATAACCGCAACAGTTGCAATTGCAAGGTTTCGCATGGTAATCTGCCAAACATGATTGTCGCTAACGTGTAATTCAAAACGATTAGGCAAATGATCGTAAACTCTTTTGGCTCTAAGTTTAATAATGTTTTTAAAAAGTTCTTTTTCCTGCGGAGATAGAAACTCATAACCTGCATCATAAAACCATCCTAAAGCTTCAAGTACGGCACCTCCTGTAAAGTCATCGCCTGTTGCTAGTCCGTCAGGATTCATGTTGGCAATGTTTATAGCTCTGCGTTTCGCATCCAAAATAAAACGCTCGTCTTTAGTAAGCTGATAGGCAATGCATAAATTGCGAACAGGAGTTCCAACAGCATCTCCAAAACCATGATACATTCGCTCAATAATGATCTTTTTCTCTAAAGGATTTTTGCCTGTCGTATCAATGACACGTTGTGGTTTTTCAGTTGGAAGAGGAGCCAGCATTAATTTTTCCGCGAAAGCGATAAACTTTTTCGCCTCAGGATTATTCAAGTTGTTGCGATAAAAATCGTCGCCAATAGTACGCATGTCCCACAAAACTGGATGTGTTCCTTCATTTCGTTTTAAAACTTCGGTTACTGGCGGAGAAACTTTTTCGTTTGCATATTTGGCATCAATTACAAAATCGTAAGTGGGTGACCATGTCCATTGATTGCTGCTTTTTAGGGCATAAGCATATTTCCAGTACCATTTTCCGGCTTGTAGTGCTTGATGCAGAGGATAAACTGCCCAACGCTGTTCTGCGCTGGCAATTACATTTTTGGTAAAGTTTTTATCGCTGGCAAGCATCACTTTATAGCGAACGTTGCCAATATTTGGATCTTCTTTAACATCACTGCCGCTTTCCATTGGTTTCACCATTTCTTTGCCATTAGTTCCAGGCCAAAGAAGGGCAGGAGCATTTGTTGGAACTGTTACTCCGTTTACAGGATACGGCCATTCGCGTACTCTTGAGTGCAGTTTTTCGGCGGTTAACTTTATGACAGCCTGCTGTTTCTGACTGAAAACTGAGAAGGCTGCCAAAAGTAACGCAACTGTATATGTTTTTTTATTGATCATTTGTTTGGTGTTGAATGATTTATAATCCAGATTGAAACGAATCGCCGTTCTTTTTGCACCATTCTTTTAGATAACGGCGCATGTTGAGCAGTTCTTTTTTATACGTTTTGTTTACGGCTAAATTTGTTATTTCGCCTGGATCTGTGGTTAGATTGAATAGTTGTTCTTTTAAATCGCCTTTGTTGTAAACGATATACTTAAAATCTTTAGAAATGACAGCACGTCCGCTAATTCCTAAAAGTTCTTCGTTATCGGCAAAATCGGTTTCTATAACCAAACTATCGCGCAGTTTTAGAGCTGGATTTGCTATTTTTTTGCTTAAATCAATTCCTTTTAAATCAGAAGGTTTTGAAACTCCTGTAAAACCGCAGAGGGTTGGAATAATGTCTATTCCGTTGCAAACCAACATTTCATCTGTACTTGGTTTCCATTCTCCAATTTTTGAAATGATAAACGGAATTTTAGCCGATTCTTCGTAAAGAATCTGTTTCTGATTCCAGCTGTGCCCTGCATAACCATCACCATGATCGGCAGTAAAGACTATGATTGTATTTTTTTCTATTCCGTATTTTTTTAGCGAAGCCAAAACCATTTCAATATAACTATCTACTTTTTCAATCAGTCTATTGTACGCCCAACGATATTGACGCCATTGATCGGCTGTCCAGTTTACTGATGGATAAGTTCTAAAACTTACTTTTTGCTGTTCGCGTACTATTTTGGGTTCGTATTCTGGAATTTTCCAATTGGCAGGAAGTGGGGGACATTGGTCTGGAGATGGAGCATTTTCTAAAACATCCATTTTAAGATCTTCTCCGCGTGCCCATTCGCAAATGTCATGCGGATTTAAAAAAGAGGCTACAAGTAAAAAAGGCGTGTTTTTATTTTCTTTAATAAATCGTGCACAGAAAGAAGGCGTCGCAGCATCGTTGTAATCCTGAAAATTAGTGTTTTCTATATACTCGAAACCATGCTGACTTTTTTTGGAACTAGGAACGGGAAGATGCCATTTTCCAACATAACCTGTTTTATATCCTCCGTTTTGAAAAATTTTCCCCATCATCAATAAATCATCTGGCCATTGTCCGTCTTTTTCTGGGGCATTGCCAATAAAGCCAGTCTCATAAGGCATTTTACCGCTCATAATGGCAGAACGTGATGGCGAACACAAGGGCTGTGCACAATAGGCTTTGGTAAAACGAACTCCATTTTGAGCCAGTTTATCCATCGCAGGCGTATGCAGGTTTGAGTTTCCTGCGTTGCTCATCGCATCAGCGGTTTGCTGATCGGTCATAATGATTAAAATGTTCGGACGGTCAGCTTTTTGCGCATAATTAAGTAATGGAATATTTAAAATTCCTAAGAGGAACAGAACGAATATGTTTTTTTGAAATTTCATCTCTATTTTACTAGTGGATTCTTTTATTTTAATGCTTTGAATCTAAAAACGAAAATACCAATCATTGTTTATTTATAGTTTTGAATTTGTTCAAAATGCTATTAGATTTAGCTAAAATAAACGCTTTTTCGTCTAAAATCAGCTTTCTTTAATAACAGTTAATGCAGAACCGAAGCTCTGCACTAACATTAAACATGAATGGTTTCTAAAATAGATAGTAAGCACTTAGTATTTAGGATTTTGACGTGTGATATTTTTATTGACATCGGTTTCATTTTGTGGAAAAGGATATAACTCGTGTTTTCCAGTAACAAAATTGGTAATAGAAGGATAAAAGTAGGTTGAACGTATTTGTTTTACGGCTGCACTTGTTTCTGCCAGTTTATCTGCTAGAATTCCCCATCTGATCAAATCGGCTCTGCGCATTCCTTCAAAAGAAAGCTCCCAAGCTCTTTCTTGCTGTAAAGCTTTAAAGAATGCCACTTTATCAAGTCCAGTTGGCAAGTTTATTTCAGTAGTTGTTGGTTTAGGCAATAATCTCGCTGTTGCTGTTGCTCCAGAACCTTTTCCGTCTGTGCTGGTAATGGTTACTGTTGGCACAGAAGTATAACCATCTCCAGAACGAAGCAGGGCAATAGTATTTACGCCTCCGCTGGCAAGGTTAACGACTGCAGCAGCAGCATCTGTACCGCCGCCTCCAGTAATTTGAATAACCAAATTTGCTGCATTGGTATAGCCAGTTCCTTTTGTTTTTAAATCAATTGCAATTCGGCTCCCTTGAATGTCAGCGCCAAAAGCTCTTTTACGAACTTGGTTTATAGCTTCGTAAGCAAGTGCATTTGGGCCTTCGTTTAATTCATTTTCTACTTCTGCACGCATTAAAAGCAAGTCAGAATAACGCATAATAACCCAATTGATGTGCGTGTAGACTCTTTCTGCGGTTGCATTGGTCATAAATTCTCTGTTCCATTTTGAAACGGTCCATCTTTCGTCTTGATTGGTAGTCAAAAGCGGAATTTTATTCCCCAAATTATTAATCTGATAAGTGGCAATTGAGAAGTCTCTTCTTTGGTCTGCAGCGTTATAACTGTTGTAAAAAGGTTTCGGGACTAAACATCTAGCAATATTTGACGGATATACGCCGCTTGCAGTCGTAGGGCCATTAAAATTACCAATCCATGAAGCATTTCCAATATTTCCTGATGGATTATAGAAGGCAACTTGAAAAATATTCTCGGTTGGTTCTAAAACGTGCTGACATTGGTTTTTAAACACTTTGGAATAAGACGGATTCAATTTGTACGGATTTTGCGCCATTACATCATTGATTTCCTTTTGCGCAATTTTATAATAGTCTTTATAATTGGCAGGACGTTTTATAACGCCGTCTGCGCCTAAAGAGTATCCTCCAGCAAATAAAGCTACTCTGGCAAGCATAGATTTTGCGCCCCATTTATTGATACGTTCGTCTGTTGGCATCTGGTCTGGCAGAAGTAAAGCAGCTTCCTGCATATCTTTTATAACCTGAGTGTATATTTCCTGACGATCTACCAAAGCACCGCTAAGTTTATCTCCCGACTGTGAACTTTTTGTTTTAAATGGCACATCTCCCCACAAACGCACCAATTCTGAATAGTAAAATCCGCGAAGGAATTTAGCTTCGCCAAGAAAACGGTTTAATTGCTGTTTTTGAGTTTCGGTTCCGTTAGTATACAGTTCCATTTGCGGAATTCTTTCGATCACCACATTTGCTCTGTCAATTCCTTCGTACAATTTACTCCAAGCCAGATAAAAGGTGTTGGTTTGAGAAATGCCTTGATAATGTGCAATTGTTCGCCAGTCATCGGCACCAATTCCCGACATTTGTTCAATGTCAGTATCAGCATCAAAAATTAGCGAAATGTTCCATCCATAACTGTCCATAGAAGACATCGCTTCGTAAACTCCGAGGGTTGCCATATTGGCTTCGTTTACATCAGAAAAAAAGTTAGCTGTGGTAAAGTAAGAGTAAGGAGTAACGTCTAAATCTTTGTCACAGGAATTAAGAGGCAATAGGAGACAGGCTACACCTGCTATAACCATTGCTTTGCGTGAAAATATATTGTGTTTCATCTTTTTAAACTTTAAATTATAATGAAATATTTAATCCTGTAACAAAGGATTTACTTCTAGGGTAAGCACTAAAATCGACTCCTCTGGTAATGGCATTGTTAAGAACATTTACCTCAGGATCATAACCAGAATATTTAGTAAATACATATAAGTTATAAGCCGTAAAATAGATTCTTAGATTTGAGATTTTAGATTTCTTAAGCCAGTCTTTTGGCAATGTATAACCTAAGCTGATGTTGTTAATTCTTAAGAAAGAACCATCTTCGATAATGTCGCTGTACAAACGTCCAGTAGTATTACCATTAAAAGCTGGATACTTTTTGCCCACATTTAAAGCTGTTAATTCATCTGGATCGGTAACACGTTGTCCAGCGTTATTAATCGTAGTCCATCGATCAGCGTAGATGGCAAATGTGTTTAAATTGTCTAGGTTAAGCCTTGAATTGTTTAATACATTGGCATTGTAAATATCATTACCCACCGTAAAATCAAGGAAAACACTCAAATCAATTCCTTTATAGCTGAAAGTATTGTTTAGGCCACCAGTATATTTTGGATTTGCATTTCCGATAATCGTTCTGTCCAAATCGTTTATTACGCCATCAGGTTTTCCGTCAGGGCCACTTATGTCTTTAAATTTGATAAATCCTGGCTGTACCACAATATTATCGCTTGGCACACCCGATTTTAAAGTATACACTTTTGTGGTTGCATTGTAATCAAAATCGCTAACCTGATACAAACCATCATTTACATAACCGTACATGGTTCCAACTGGCTGTCCGACTTTCAGAATATAATCGTTTTTGTCTGTGTAACTGTTTGTAATTAATGAAGTTTCGCCTTCGCTTAATGCCAGCACTTTTGTTTTATTGAAAGCAATATTAAAAGTAGTATTCCAAATAAAATTATCGTTTTTAATATTTATCGTATTCAGCGTAAACTCTAAACCGCGATTAGAAGTTGCCCCAATATTTTGAAACTGCTTTTTAAAGCCAGAACTTGCTGGCACACGAGTGTTGTAAAGCAGATCTTTCGATTTATTCTCATACAATTCAGTCGTTAACGAGATTCTTTGTTTAAAAAATCCTAGATCAAGACCAATATTAGTCGATTTGGTCGCTTCCCATTTTAAGAACGGATTAGGAAGGTTGTTTTGAAAAGCGGTAATATTTGTCTGGTTGTTTAACGGATATGAACCAGAATTAAAAATTCCTAAAGCAGCATAATTAGCAATTCTGTTGTTTCCTGCTTCACCATAGCTTAAACGAAGCTTAAGATCTGAAAACACAGGAAGTTTTTGCATGAAATTCTCTTCGATAACTCTCCAAGCAACTGATGCAGAAGGGAAGTAGCCCCATTGATTTTCAGTTCCAAATTTTGAAGATCCATCCGCTCTTAAACTAGCTGCGAATAAGTATTTATTTTTGAAGGAATAATTGGCTTTTCCGAAGAAAGAAAGCAATTTGTCATCTTCTGCAAAAGTTGTCGGTATTCCGGCAATAGTTCCAAGCTGTAACTTATCCCAGCTTAAATTTACATTAGGAAAAGCAGAAGCGGTTGCTGTAACGCCTTCTGTATAATTGTAGATGTATTCTTGTCCAAGAGTAGCATCAAATTTATGGTCTTTGTTAAAAGTATTGCTGTACGTTAAAACGTTGTTATAGTTTAAACGGGTTCCAATATTATGCGTTACGCCTCCATTTGCACCACCAGCTCTAATAGCCTGAATACCTCTCGAGTCGTTAAAAAACTTGCTTTTATTACTATTATCTGTATAACTTACCAATCCGCGGTAAATCAAGTTTGGCGTAATATTATATTGCAGCTGTAAGCTCATGTTAATCGATCTGTTGATGGCTTCTCTCTTCTGGCTGTCAATTGTAATAAGCGGACTTTGGAATGTTGGTGAATCCTGATTGTCTAACGGATCAACTACTAAAGTTTTAAGATCTTCGTCAGATCCATTTTTCCCGATAGTTGGTCTGTATTGTAATAAATTTTGCAGCATGCTCAATCTCGTATTTCCGCCATCAGCAGTAGAAAGTCCAGTAATTTTTTGATTCGAGTAGTTTACAATTGCATTTACAGAGAATTTCTTGCTGATGTTATTGATCACGTTCAATTTTACGATGTTTTTTACAGAACCCGTTCCAAGCATAATTCCTTCATCATCATTTACAGAATAGAAAGCATTGTATTTAGTATCATTTTCACCCCCGCTAATGCTAATTTTATGGTACTGATTTACGACAGCGTTTCCAAAAACTTCATCTTGCCAGTTAATTCCTTTTCTGTTTTTGTATAAACCTTCTAGTTCATCATAAGTTCCATAAGCGCCTACAAACTTCTGCATTCTAGCATCATCTGTAGCAGATTCGTATATTAATTTGGTGTAATCATACGGATTCATTACCTCAAGCTTTTTAGCAATGGTCTTTATTCCGCCATAAGTATCATAGCTTATAGTCAGTTTTCCGCCTTTGGCTTTTTTGGTTGTTACCAATACAACTCCGTTTGCACCTTGCGCACCATAAATAGATGTTGATGCGGCATCTTTTAAAACATCGATAGATTCGATATCCATTGGGTCCAAAAAGCTTAATCCGCCCGTTTGTGCTACTCCGTCAACAACATACAAAGGTTCGTTGCTTTGAGTAATAGAAGTTCCACCTCTAATTTTTAACGAAGGTTCAGATCCTGGAGTTCCGTCAGACATGGTTACCTGCATACCCGCAATACGACCTTGCAATGCCTGTGCTACATTCTGTACAGGAACTTTGGCCAATTCCTGACCTTTTACAGAAGAAATAGCTCCCGTAAGATCTTTTCTGGTTTTTGTTCCATATCCTACAACTACTACCTCGTCAAGATTGTTGGTATCATCAAGGAGTTTAGTATTGATTTCTGTTCTGTTTTTAACTTGTTCTTCTTTCGTTTTGGTACCAATAAAAGAAAATACAAGCGTGGCATTTGGTTTTACCTTAATTTGATAATCCCCGTCCATTGAAGTTAGGGTAGCATTCTTAGTTCCTTTTTCTGTAACAGTTGCTCCCGGCATTGGCAGGTTTTGAGCATCGGTTACTAGACCTTTTACGGTTATTTTGTCCTGCCCGTACATCATCTTACTTGTGGTTAGCAGTAAGAGTAAAAATATAATCCTTTTCATAATTTTTTTTTAAAAGAGGAATTAGATAGTAAGTAGAATTCCTGTTGATATTATTTAAGTTGGTTTTGGTTTAAAAAATCACCACAATATTTTCTAGATAGCGGTTGTGGAGAAAATCATAACAATTAAATAACTTAAAAAAAGGGCAACGGAATTTTAGGTTTAGGAAAGAGATTTAAATTTTGTAAAGGCCTGGTCATTTTTTTTGGATTAGTCATGTTTTTTTGATTTTTAATTGAAACAAATATAGAAATCGGGTTTTCATGACAGTTTTGAATGCGTCCAAAATACTATTGAATTTGATTAATACAATGTTTAAAGTCCTTTAAAATCAGGGTTTAATTTGAGTTTAGTGGTGTTTTGCCGAATTAATTTTTGGTGCAAAGCTAGTAATTGCGAGCAATCTCTAAATCGTTTGCGTAAAATTTATACGTTAAGCGAAATGAAGTAAAATGTTACGTAAAATTATCTTTACAAATTCAAATTCGATTCGAAGATTTGTTTGAACAAAAGAGTTTCAGATTAACCTTATTAAGAAATATTTTTAGGATATGGTCCGTGGTTTCGACCACGGGTTATATTTTAATAATTATCAAAAAAAACGTCTAAAAATAATTTTAGACGTTTTTAAGTAGAGCAATTGTAATGTTTAGTTTAGTCGAGTTTTAATCTCGCTTTTTTTGCCGTCAATCACAATGTTCAAACTAATAATTCCTTTATCAAAATCATTGTCTTTGTTGGGCTGAATTTTGATGTCTGGAGCTTTGTCTGCAAAAGGATAAAGGATGCTGATAAATTGTTCTGTTTTTGCATCATTTTTAACTTTTTCAAAGACAAACGCAGGTCTAGAAAGTTCTTTAGCATAAGCATAGGAAACTTTTCCTGTTTCTTCATTTAATGCAATTTTATCTGTATTTAAAGATTGGATTATTCCCATCTTCATAGGCCGTATATACCTTGTTATTTACTTTATCAAAAACAGGTTTGCTATCTTCTTTTAACTGGAAATGAACGCCCAATTTACCAGTTGCTTTTCCGATTGCTTTATCTATTATTAGGAAGTATTTATTATCAATAAACAAAATACTGCGTTGATGGTCTAAATCGGTATAACTAGGATTTGAGTACGTTAGAATATCTAAAGTTTTACTTGTCGCCCACTTGTTTTGTTCTGCTTTGGTAATCACCATATTCTGATCGTCTAATGTCAAAGTGCTATGGACTTTGGTCTGACGAAACCAATTTCTCTTTTTAGTAACTTCTTCATCACCGCTATAAATGTAGCAGCCTGTGTCTGGTGTAAAATTTCGTCCTTTTATCCAAAGTTCAAAAGTTCCATTATCTGGCTGTGCATGAAATTCTGCTGGAGGTCCTGCTTTTACAATCATTACAGTAGATTGGTCGTTCCACTCGTTTCTAAAAGTATAGAATCCGCCGTTTGGTAAGGCATTTGAAAGATAATCTGGTTGTCTTCCTTCGGCGCCGTCAGTTGCAAAATATTTGATTTGTGCATTTTCTGGAAATACTTTAGACCAAATTTTAAACTGCTTTAATCGGCTTTCTTTTTCAACCAGCCAAGAATCGCCAAACATCGGATTGTTGTAATTAGGAAACATCATGCTTGCCGAAGCTAGAATCATTTTTTCGATGGTTTTTGAATAAGTATCTGGAAATTCTTTTTCTACGCCAGCCATTTTAGCCGAATTGTAAGCTTTCAGAAAAATATCGATGCACGCAACATGATAAATAGGAGAGAGTTCCCATTGTATGCCGTCAGGAAGTACTTGCAGTTTTATTTCGCGGTTTAGGATTTCGATACCACTTTTGCGCCATGCTTCGGCTTGTTTCAATTCAGGAAAAAATGCTCCAGCTCCCAGAATACGTTGTGCTTCAAACAATAAATGATTGCCTTCTTTGCTATAATGTTCCGGAATATATGCGGCTTGTTTGTTATAAGAATTTAAAAACTCCATTAAAAAAGCAGGAGTAAAGTTCGGAGAATTTACAAATAGATTGAATGTAGGAGGCAAGCTCTGTACACGATCTGATACTTCTAGCGGACGCCATGCAAAAGAATCATTTTCTTTAGAACTTCCTAGATAGTTCTTTTTCTCCCAATCGCGAAACTGTGAAATCCATTCTTTGGCATATTTTTCATCTCCAGAACTGCGATACGCCATTCCCATTGGCAGCCACCATGTAACGCGGTGCAATTGCCAGCGGACTTCATTGTCTTTTACAGGCCAATATTCCCAGTTGATATCTTTTCCGTAATCATAAAATCCATATCCTTTTTGAGGCTGAAATTTATGTTCCAAAGCATTGTCTGCTTTTTCCTGGTTTGCTTTACCAATTTCTTTTCCTCGAAATCTATTTTCGTCTCCAGCATTAAAATCAGGATGTTTAACGGTTTTTCTATCGCGATAATACGTTAGCAGTTCTCGTGCTGCTTCATCGTATTTGGTTGCGTTAAAAAGACTGTTTACCTTTTCTAAGCCTTTGTAGTTTAGATTGATAATGTCAAAGCTTTCTTTTTTTATTGGTTTTTCTTGTGCATTGCCCAAGAACCAAGACAGGAAGAGAAAGCATAAGAGGGCTGTTTTCTTTAAATTCTTCATTTAGGTTTTTAATTAAGTGAGTTCGATAATTTGTTGTTATAATTAAAAAGCTATCTGGATGATATTGTCATATCAAAGATAGCTTTCTATAGTTTTATTTTACTTCTTGAATTTAAATCTCAATTTTTTTAATTGCCGCATATCTTTTCAATGCTTCTAAATAATAATAATCGGCGTAATCTAGCGGTGTATCAATTTCTGAATTGTATAAAAAAGCGCCCACACTGTGTTTCAGTAAAAAGAAATGATTTTCTCCAGGTTTAGCCAAATAAGCATCAGATGATAAGGATTTTAGTATTTCTTCGGCATAATCAACGTATTTTTTTCCGTCTTTTACCTGAGTGCTTAAATCTAAAAGGGCAGAAGCAATAACAGCGGCAGCCGAAGCATCTCGTGGCGCAAGTTCTGCAGTGTCTAAAGCATTATGCACATCAAAATCCCAAACAGGAACTTTGTCTTTTGGCATTGTAGGATGGTTCATAATGAATTTGGCAATGTTTTCTGCCTGCTGTAAAAACTTAAGATTTTTGCTGTTTGCATAACACATCGTATAACCATACAATCCCCACGCTTGTCCGCGTGCCCACGATGATTCGTCTGTAACACCTTGATGCGTTCTTTTGCGTAAAACTTTACCTGTATTCGGATCATAATCTACTAAATGGTACGAACTGTAATCTTTTCTAAAATGATTTTTCATAGTCGTTAAAGCATGTGTATTGGCGGCTTTTGCATATTCAGGTTTATCAAACTGATTGGCGCTCCAATATAAATACTCCAAATTCATCATATTGTCTATAATGACTGGATAATGCAACCAAGGGAAATCCCAAGAACGGATAGTGCCTACTACTGGACTAAAACGAGCATAAAGATTTGCTGCACCATCTGCCAAAACAGGAAGATATATTTTGTCTCCCGTAATTCTGTAAGCATTTCCGTAAGAGCAATACAGCATAAAACCTACGTCGTGTGTGTTCTTGATGTTTCTGATGGAATCTAAGGCAAGGGTAAATTTTTTAGCTTCTTCTGCCATTGTTTTATCGCCTGTAAGTTCATATCCGTACCAAAGACTTCCTGGAAAGAAACCCGTTGTCCAGTCGGTTATTCCTGCAAGACGAACGGTTCCGTCTGGATTAACAGATCGCGGATTTTTTCCGGGTTGGTAAGTTTGTGCGGCTTTGTTTAATTGAAAATGAATTACTTCGGTCGTTTTTGTAAACCAAAGTGGTGACGGATCTTCTAGAACAGGTTTTGCAGAAGAACTTAATGCGGTAAATGTAAATGCCAGAAATAGGTTAAAGGTTTTTTTCATAGTGTAATCGGTTTATTGATATTCGGTTTGGGTGAATATCTTTAAAGCGAAATTAAATGGGACTACGAAAACTGTGTTTCAGTTTTTACTATAAATCTTTTGAATTTGTCTAAAAGTGTATTTATTCCTAATTAAAAGTCAAACAGAAGAAGACAGGTTTTGTTTCAACAAGTAAAAATCAAATTTTCCTTTTTTGCTAGTTTTTGGTTTATTAAAAGGATTTTTATGCTTAACTTGTAAAATCCAAAATCAATTCTTATGACTTTAAAAAGACTTATTCTTATCAGTTTTACCCTTGTATTATATTCCTGCAGCAATAAAAAAGAGCAGGAGCTAATTGTGCGCGAAAACTCGCTTTTAGAAAGGGAGAAACAGTTTCAGGATAAAGAAGCAGAATATGAAAAGCTTTTAAAAATGAAAGACAGCCTATTGTCTCTCACTAAAGTAAAAGACACGCTTCCTAAAATAAAGGAATGGCCAGAAGATCTTAAAGTTGCATGGAACAGCAAAATGATATGCAAGGAATCGAATTGCAGTAATTATGTTATTGGCGACCAACGCAGTGAAGTCTGGGAGTTTCGATCAGATTCGACGGGTATGTATGCCAATGTACTTAACAATAATGAAATTAAACGTGTTTTTACAGGACAATATTTAGAAAGCAAAATAGTGCTAGATTCGGCAAAAGAAACTTCTTCTAAAAACAAAATAAAAGTAAGCGTAGTACTCGATGATATTAAAAGGAACATCATTAAAGGCACTCAGACTATAACAGGTCAGGATAATTGCACTGCAAAATTCTCAGTTGAACTTACTCCATCTAATAAAAAGTAATTTATGCTACTGAGTATACATCATATAAGTTTTCCTATTGAAGATCCTCTTTTAAAGTATCTTATCGAAATTATTATCATTTTATGCATTCCGCTTTTATTAAATAAGATTAAAGTGCCACATCTGCTTGGTCTTATTATTGCCGGTGCGCTTATAGGTCCAAACGGTTTTGGAGTGCTTTCTAGAGATAGTAGTGTAGTAGTTACAGGAACAACGGGGCTTTTATATATTATGTTTTTAGCCGGTCTAGAAATTGATATGGCCGATTTTAAAAAGAACAAATGGAAGAGTATCATTTTTTCCATTTTCACTTTTGCCGTTCCTTTTATTCTAGGACTTGTCGGCGGTTATTATATACTAGGCTTTTCTTTGCTTACTTCAATTCTTTTCGCCAGTCTTTTTTCGTCGCATACCTTGATTGTTTATCCAATGGTAAGCGGGCTCGGAATTGCTAAAAATCTTGCGGTAAATATAACCGTTGGAGGAACGATGATTACAGATGTGCTTTCGCTTCTGGTTTTGGCCGCCATTGTCGGAATGTCTCAAGGAGAAGTAGGAACGGCTTTCTGGGTTAAGTTATCGGTTTCAATGGTCATTTTTACTTTAATTGTATTATTGGTTTTTCCGATAATTGCAAGATGGTTTTTTAAAAACGTAGAAGATAAAATCTCCCAATATCTTTTTGTACTTGTCATGATTTATTTGGCGGCGCTTCTAGCTGAACTGGCAGGTATTGAATCTATCATTGGAGCTTTTTTTGCTGGATTGGCTTTAAATAAATTGATTCCGCATACTTCATCATTGATGAACCGAGTGGAGTTTGTCGGAAATGCCATTTTTATCCCATTCTTTTTAATAAGCGTAGGAATGCTGATTGATTTTAATGCCTTTATTCAAAGTTGGGAAACATTGTGGGTTGCATCAATTATGCTAATTGCTTCTATTGGAGGAAAATATGTTGCCGCTATACTGACGAAAAAGACATTTAAACTTACTAATGATGAAGGGCAATTGATTTTTGGATTGAGTTCGGCATCTGCTGCAGCTACACTGGCTTCAGTAATGGTGGGTTATAATATAATTATTGGCGAAAATGATGCAGGAGAACCTATAAGACTTTTAAATGAACATGTACTTAACGGTAGTATTCTTCTTATTCTTGTTTCTTGTACTGTGTCGTCTTTTGTGTCGATGGCAAGCGCTCAGCGTATTGCACAGGCAGATAAAGACAATACAGTATCAGGTAAGAACGAGGAAAGAGAAAATATACTTTTGGCAGTAAATCATGAAGCTACTGTAGAAAAAATGGTAAATCTTGGGCTAATGGTAAAGTCCTCGTCTAACAAACAGCTTTATGCCGTAAATGTAATTAATGATGATGCAAATGAATCTTCTGAAAAAAATGCTGAACGAATATTAGAAAATGCTGTTAAAGCCGCTTCTGCTGCCGATGTAGAATTACACCCTATTACGCGTCATGATAATGATATAGCAAGCGGAATAAGTAATGTGATAAAAGAAAAAGAAATTACAGATCTTATTGTAGGACTTGAAGGAGGAAAGGGTTTTTCGGCTTCATTTGTGTATAATCTGTATAATGGTTATCTCCGAAATAAAAGCATTAATTTGATGGTGTATCATGCTGTACAGCCTGCTGCTACGATTAAAAGATATTTGGTTTTTATACCAGCTGATGCCGAAATGGACGCTGGATTTTTTCATTCGATGTTAAGAATCTGGAATATAGGCCGTAATTCTGGAGCAAAAATGAGTTTCTACGGAAAAGAAAAAACGCTCGATATTCTAAAAAGAATTGCAAAAAAAGCCTCTATAGAAGCTACATTTGATGTTTACTCAAATTGGGAAAATGCAGAACAAACAGCGCTTTCTATTGAGGAAAATGAAGGCCTAGTTATTATGATGGGAGATAGAGGAATGCATTCGTATTTTCCTAAAATGAGAGATATTCCAGATCTTTTGAACAATAGGTTTATTAGCAATAACTATATGCTTATTTATCCTTTTTCTAAAACTGCTGCAAACAATACAGAAAAAAGATCTGTAAGTAGTCATGATGATTTTGCAGAAATAGGAAAAGCGATTCGAAATATTTTTAAATAATATTAATAAATGTAAAAAAAACAAAGCCGTGTCAACAGAGAGTTTGATACGGCTTTTATATTTATCAGTTTTCCTGATTAAACTTAGACATATACATATACCAGTTCCATTCCCACGAATTGCCATTATCTTCAGAAAATGCTTGGCTCCATACAGGATTGTTTTTGTCTCTCGCATCCCAGCGAAAAATTACTAGAATATTTTTTCCGTTAAAAGTATCTTTAGTAACAAAATGCCCCACATTATTTTCAAAAGAACCTAAAACTGGAGGATCTAGTTTTCCTTCATTAGAATCAGCCCAATAAATACTCCACAATCTATTTTTCGGATTAAATAATCTTACGGTCATTCCTTCAAATGGATGTCCGTCAAAAGTGGCTAGAAAATTATCAATATTGCCAATTCCGTTTAGAACTTTGTACATTTCTTGCGTCGATTCAAACTCTGTCCATTCCGTGCAATTAGACAATCTGGAATTGAGTTTCTTATTACGAAGTTTCCATTTTCCTTCAAAAAAATCAAAATCATCTTTCGACGATGTTGGAGAAGCTGTAATGATTAATTCTCCATTAGCATCAAAATTTATTTTTGGTATTTCCAAATTTTCAGTTTGCATCATTTTTAGTTCTTTGATTATTAGTTTGTTGGTTTAAAAGTAATAATTTATGATGTATGGTAACCAATTGCTGTATTGAAAATTTTAATGAAGATGGCATATTGTCAATCGCTTTCTGTTTCGTTTCATATTCATTTCTGTCTTCATAGTGGGTTATAGATACCAAGAGATTTTTATCTTGGAAAACAGGCAGCCTTGGAAAATCATTTTCTTTCATTTCGCTTATCCAAAAAGAGATATCAATACTATTTATAGAATTCAGAAACGGAATGTACTCTTCGCCAAATAGCTTTATTACTTGTTCTAGTGTGCTATTGCAGATATAGAAATCAATAACTGTAATACCTTTATTCGTTTTAAGATTTGAGTTTTTGTATAGTGGTTTTAACAGATAAACATTATCAGAGTTTATCATCATTTCATTTGCAGCATTTCCGTTTTCCTTCCAGACAGCACTTTCACAATAAAAATCATTTAAAAATTTTATTCTTGTGCTCATGTCTTTAAAGCCACGAAGCCAAACGAATCGGTCATTTGAGTTCTCAATTTTAAATTCCCCCAAAGTGTAACCGCCTAATTTCTGCATTGGTTCAACAAATTTCGTGTGAAAAAAATCACTGAATGAGTCGGCTAAATTTGGTTTCAATAAATAATTACGAACTTCCAAAACTTGAATATTTTCTGAGTCTTCTAGATTATTGTAAGCCATATTTTTCTATTTAAAATGTTTACACAAAGTAAATTAAACAATATCTTTACGACAAGTAGGTACAATTTGGTACCCTATAGACTAAAAGTATATTAATGCTGATTATCAGTATGTAAATAAATTGAAAAATGATAAAAAAAAATAAAACGGCCTATTGTCCCGTTGATTATGCTTTTCAAAGAATTGGCGGAAAATACAAAGGAAGAATCTTATGGTATTTGAAAGATGGCATTATGAGATATGGGGAGTTAAAAAGAATTGTAGAGGGAATAACACCCAAAATGCTTACTCAAACTGTAAGAGAATTGGAAGAAGATAAATTAATTATAAGAAAGGTTTATAAGGAAGTGCCTCCGCGTGTAGAATACCGTCTTTCGGAAACGGGAAAAGAATTAATTCCGTTTATTGACCAGATGCGAATTTGGGGAGAAAGACAAATGGCTATGGAATAGCCTTTTTAATTTCTTTTTGAAAAATTTTCAGCATTAGAAAACAAATCATTTTATTAAAAAAATATATACTTTTAGTAATTGATTACTAACTGACTAATAGACCCAAAAAACATGAATTCTGAAAACCAAAAAAACGAAATAAACCGACGCAAATTTTTGCAGAACACTACATTAGCGGCTGCTGGAATTTACTTGGGTATTTTAGGTACGCCTAAACTATTCGGAAATGTCTTGATGGATAAAGACGCTAAAGGCATTCCAGATGTTAAACTGAATAATGGCTTGAAAATGCCGATACTTGGATTTGGAACTTACGGACTTAGCGGCGAGGTTTGCCAAAAATCTGTAGTTGAAGCCATATCTTCAGGTTATCGTCTTATTGATACTGCAAAAGTGTACGGGAATGAAGTAGAAGTAGGCAAGGCAATAAAGCAAAGTGGAATAGACAGAAAACAGCTTTTTGTTACTTCAAAATTATGGGTTGATGATGCTGGCTACGAAAATGCTAAAAAAGGTTTTGAAGAAACGCTAAGAAAATTGCAATTGGACTATCTGGATCTGTATCTTATACATCGTCCGAGAGGTGATGTAAAAGGATCTTGGAAGGCAATGGAAGAGCTTTACAAAGCAGGAAAAATAAAAGCTATCGGAATTAGCAACTTCGATCCTGCGCAATTGGCAGATCTTTTGTCTTACGCTCAAGTAAAACCAGTTGTAAATCAGATAGAAACTCATGCTTATTATCAGCAGACAAATGACTATAAGGTGTTAAAGCAGGATAATATACAAATGCAGGCTTGGGCGCCTTTTGCAGAAGGACGTAATGGTCTTTTTACAAATGAAGTATTAACTCAAATTGCAAAGAAGCACGGTAAAACTACTGCACAGGTAAGTCTAAGATGGCATTTCCAGCGCGGTATTGTGGCTATTCCGAGATCTTCTCAAAAAACACATATTCTAGAAAACCTTAATATATTTGATTTTAAGCTTGATGATAATGATATGAAAGCGATTGAAAAATTGGATTTAAATAGAACTCAGTTTCCAGAATGGAGTTAAGGTCGGTTTAAAACGTTTGTTATTACATTATCTGCTTAGGAGAAATGCCATATAGTTTTTTAAATGCGTGTGAGAAATGAGATAAGTTTTCGAAACCTACCTCAAGATACACATCGATTGGTTTTTTCTTTTTTTCTGCCAATTGATAATAGGCCAATTCAAGTCTTTTATGAGTAAGCCATTTTTGAGGAGTACTATTAAAATGTTTTTTGAAATCTCTGTTGAATGTTGATAAACTGCGACCGGTAAGATAGCCTAGTTTTTCTAATGGCATGTTAAACATAAAATTGCGTTCCATAAAACTAATTAGATCGATTTTACCGGGTTCATCAAAATTTGCGAGTACATTATCAACATTTTTGTCAATTTCTCTCAAAATGCTTAAAGCCTCAATTATTTTTAAAGAAGCTAAATCCTCTGAGAAATGGCTTTCTAAATCAAAATAAGGAATAAGTGAACCTAGACAGCTTTCTAATAAAGGATGGTTCTTAAAACTATAAATTTTGTTTTCAGGTACTGGTTGCTTTACAAGTTCAATATTCTGATAAAAGTTTTTTAGCCGTTCAACAGAAAGATGCATCACAACCGTTTTATGTGGTTCTCCGTTTGAAGGATAATTGATGATAGTGGCAAGTTGGTTTCTTGGTATTAAGAAAATATCTCCTTTCTTAAAAAGAAAGGAGGCATCATACTGTATAATTTTTGTTTCACCAGAAATAAACCAGATCAGCATGTGATCATCAAACATAATATCTGATTTGAAGAATTTATCCTCGTAGCAGGAAAGTTTAATTTCTGGAGTTAAATATCTTGATATGTGATCCATAACTAGTTGATGAATTTATCTTTCATGTCTGCGCATGTTAAGATTTATTATTGCAAAGATAGAAAGTATCAGTTCTTTTTATTTAAAACTCATATTAGTTTGCTAAGTTTAAGGACACGCCTGTCATTTGCTCACTTAAATCCCATAATTTTTTAGCATTGTTTTCATCGAGAGAATAAGGTTGAACACCATATATTCCGATGCTTTCTTCAGATGCTAATGGTGCAATATCTGCATCTTCACAATAAACTCCCCCAATATTGTCAAGTAAAGGACTTGTTGCGCACCATACAGTTGTAGCAGCGCCCTGTGGAATCGATTTTAATCTTGCAGCAACTTCAGGAAGCATATTTCCGTCTGCATCTAAGAAACCCATTTTTTGAAATAATTCCAACGAAGCTTCTCTTGCTAATTCTGTCCCGCCAATTGAACCAGGGTGAAGCGAGTAGGCTCTTATATTGTATGCTTTTATACGATTATCAAGCTCAAGTGAAAATAAGTTACATGCCGTTTTTGATTGTCCATAGGCCTGTAAAGTTTCATATTCCCGTTCAAGGAAATTAGGATCTTCAAAGTTGAAAGGCGACATATGGTGTCCAAGCGAAGACACATTAATGACTCTTGCGCCATTAGCCTTTTTAAGTGCAGAAAACAGCTTTAATGTTAGATGAAATTGCCCTAAGTAATTAGTAGCCAGTTGAGATTCGATTCCGCGGCTGTCTCTGCGTAAGGGAACCCACATAATTCCAGCATTATTTATAAGTAAATGTAAAGCTCTGCCTGAGGAGATAAATTTATCTGCAAACGCAGTAATAGAATTAGGATCTATAATATCCATTGCTTCTATTTCTACATTTTTAATGCCCTTCAAGTTGTTTTTAGCTTTTTCGATATCCCTTGCCGCTACGATTACTGTTGCGCCAGCATTTGCAAGTGTTTTAGTAGTTTCTAGACCTATGCCTGCATTTCCGCCCGTTACAATTACATTTTTTCCCTTAAGACTAATTCCTTTGATTACATCATTTGTTGTTGATAATGCATTAAACCCTGAATTAAGCGGTTGCTGTAACGATCCTTGATAATTGTTTTGTATCATTTTTTTAATTATTAAAAGTTATGATGCAAAGTAAGGCATACTTTAAAGGCTTGATTTTGTTTAAAAAGTCAATTTACTTTGTTCAAAATGTCATTCAAATTATGAGTATAAAGCTGACAATAAATTAAAATTTAAAAAAAATGCTCATCCAAAACTAAAATGAAAAACACATTTATAAAAAATATCTACGGATATCCAATCATCTCAGGCGAATTTATATCTGCTTAAATTCCCATTCTCTTTTTTCTAAAATTTGTGTTCTAATACCGTTTTGCTGTACTGCAAGACATTAAAACCAACAAGTATTTAAAACCAAATTAATCAAACAAAAAAAAGGCATGAGCACATTATTTTTAATTCCAGTTGTATTGGTAATTGCAGGAGTAGTTTTTATGATTTATGTGAATAAGAAACACAAGGTTGCAAAAGGAGAAATTGATTTAAATTTTGAACGAACAAAATATGACCAATACAAGCAAGAATTATTGGCTAATGATTTTTCACAATTGAAACATTGGATGAAAGGTAAATCTATAGACGCATTTACTTCTGCATCTGTACCTCAATCTACAAGCAGTAAAGTTCAGGAAATCGTAACTGATGGTCTCAAAAATGTAGCATTATCTACAATTGGCGTAAAACTGAGAAGAGTAGAAACAGATTGTTTTTGGGTTCTAAGCGGAAACGATTTGCATTTCTTTACAACCAACACTGTGGGCGAATTAGACGATCATATTGTTTTTGATAATTTCAGAATTGAAGATGCTAAACTTGAATTTGGTGGTGTTTTGAAATCGCAATTGGGTGTTTATTCTAAATCTTCAGAAGAATATTTGCCAAAAACACATATCATCACTTTTTATATTGATGGAAGTCCGCTGTCGCTTGAAATTCATGATAGACTTAATTATGTAACAGCTCCAGAAGATATGCTAAACTTGAAAAAACAATTGGAAACTAGAGCCAAATATCAAGTAGTAGGCGAAAGATTTGTCTCTGTTTTACAAAACAGAAACCCTAATTTAAAAGTAGCTTAAATAATTATGGGATTCTTTTCAAAAATTTTGAATTCATTTCAAAGCATTAAATTGAACAACCAAAATGCTGTAAAAGGTTATTTATTAGATCATTTGCTTGTTGGTTCCATGTATGCAGAACAGCAATCAGCTTACTTGAATTCTTATGAAACGGGTTTAAACAGATCTGATATTGCTACATTAACGGGAGATTACTGGGGAATATATAATAGAGACCAAGCGATTGAAGTGCTTCAAAATCTGCACGACAGAAACCAAGACGCAAATATGGAAATTGTATACAGAGCGTTTGAGGATAGAGAAAATTATGTTGAGGTTTTAAAATCTAATCTGCCAAAAGAAAGAGGTTTGTTTGAACATTATATAGAGCTATTTAGAACACTAAATGATATTGTTCCAGAATTAATAGAACAAAATATTTTCACAGATTTTTCTCAAATAAGAAAGATCAAAGACAGCGGTTGGAATTACGGAAGAGGCGCTTTTTTAGCCCGCTGCTGTTATGATTTGGGATATCTTTCAGAAAATGAAATGAAAGAATATTTAGAAAAATGCCATGCCGATTTGAAAAAATATTGCACCACTTGGAAAGAATACACCACGAGCTATATTTTTGGAAGAGCAGTTTGGGGCGGAGCAAATAACAGCGGAATGGTGCGGATTGCAGATGACTTGCTTACTAATGACAATAGTCCGCTTAAGAATAAAACATATCTCTAAATTATGCCGAATGAAACCATTCGGTGTTTAAAGAAAAAAGTATTGATTGCGGCAATACTTTTTACAATTACTTATATGGAGATTTGCTGGTCTATAGGAAATTTTTCTGAAAGAATATCATTGGGTTTTTTAGATTGTTCTTTTGTTGAAAATGTGTATTTAATGTCTATACTGACAGCCATTTTCTTAACAATAGTGTTTTTGGTATTTTCTTTCATAAAAAAAATCTATTTAAAAAGCGTAATTGAGATGATTGTTTTAATTCCGATTTGGGTTTTATTGAATTACGCCATTTTTGTTGACCACAAATCTTCATGTAGTATTGGCACTCTTCAAGAAGAATTTTTCTATACAATTTTACTTTCTATTGTGCCTGTTTTGGTAGTATCAATTGCGGTTGTACTGTTTGCCGATTATATCTCAAGGACAAAAAAAGTGCGACAATAGAAACCTAATTATCTAAAAAGCCTCTTCGAAATATTTTTCAACTGCCCGTTATTGCATAATTTTGTGGGGTACAAAGCCATTAGCTTTTTATATTCTACTATGAGCAATATATTTTCTGACAATAGCCAAATAGGAGTAGTGTCTACTTTTTCTGAACTAGTGCATACCGATTTCAAAGGAGAAATGAATGCCTTATGTTGGCACAGAAATTTGGATGGCGATTTTGAGGAAATTGTAAACAAGCTGTCTTTAAAAGAAAATATAACCGAAGTTACTCCCGAAGATTTAATCACGCTTCAACTCTCAGAAAAAGGAAGTATAGCAAGAGAAATAATCTTAAACGATTTGCAATTATTAGCCGATTTTGGAGCTTCGCCTTCGCTTAATTTACTGAAATGTTACGAACGCGATGATGAATTTGATTTCATATCTACAGATGTATATTCATTTCACGTTGATCGTTCGCCCATTGCAACCGATACTTTTTTATGTACTTATCACGGGGCAACAAGTGATATTGTGGCTAATTCGCAAGCAGAACAAAAAATCTTAATTCCAGAAATTCGAGAAAAGCTAAAAGAACTTCATGATGGAACAGAAGAGGAGTTTGAAGACTTTTTAAAAGAAAATTACTTTGATCTGCATTATCAGCTTCATCAAAATGCAGAACCTGTTAATTTAGGACTAGGACATCTTTGGCGCTTGGCAGTAGATCATCCAAAACAAGAAGTATTGCCTTGTGTTCATAGAGCGCCTGTAGAAAATGATGGCAAATATCGGCTGTTGTTGATTTGTTGAAAAATCAAGACTCTAGAGTTTAAAATTCTATAAAAAAAGTATTCTCAAAAAATTAAAACCGCTTTAAAAGTCTTGCCTTCCAATAATGGTAATGATTTCTACGCGTTTATTTCCGTTAATTTGGTAATAAATGGTATCAACGCCACAAACGCAATAGCGATATCCTGTTTTAATGTGGTCAGCAGATGGAAATAAAAAAGGATTTTCTTCTATTTTTTCAAAACAATCATAAAACATATTAAAGTAGTTATCAGCTTGATTAATGCCAAATTTACTAACACCATAATGATAAATTCTTTTTAAATCTTCTTTGGCTTCGCTACTTAAATAATAGCTATACATTAGGCAAATCCTTTTTAAATTCTGCTAACATTTCTTCTCTAGTTTGTTTTTCTGCAAAACCACTTTTTTCTCCCTTTTCTATTTTAGCTCTCACAAATTCATAGTATTCTTCTTTTGAACGAGCTTGCTTAATCAAATAGTTAATAGCTTCACTTTTACTGCTAAACTCTTCTGTATCAATCTGATTTTTCAACCATTCATCATTTAGAGCAGTTAATGATATACTTTGTCGTGTCATAAATAATTCAAGTTTTAAGTTGGTGTAAATTTACACCAAGTTTTGAAATAAAACATGATTTATGATAAAATAGTTTTCTAATTATAGGGATAATGAAGTAGCAAAATACTAATTGCGTATATTTGATACATGAACAAACAGACATCTTTTTCGGTATGTGGAGAATCATTGTCGGCTCCAATGCATATTTGCGGTTTTTTCGATTCTAGAGAACAGCAATATGAAGTGATTATTCCTTATATTTTGGAAGGTCTGGAAGCCAATGATAAAGTCATAAACATTCTTGAAGGAAACCGCCATAGTGAACATTGCCGTTGTCTGGCAGATAACGGAATCTCTATTGCTGAAAAACTCTTAAGCGGTCAATTGGAAGTCCTAGCTTCTGAAAATACTTATATCAATGGCGGTAAATTTGCCGCAGATAAAATGTATGCAACGCTCGAACAAACTTTATTGTCGGCATCAAGAGCGGGTTATGATAGTGTAAGAGCGTGTGGAGATATGGTTTGGGCTCTTAAGAACCTGCCAGGAACTGATGAACTCTTGGAGTATGAAGCCAAACTGAATCTGCTTACGCCACAACACCCAGTTTCACTAATTTGCATGTACGATATTAGCAGTTTCAGCCAAAAGGCGCTTACAGATATATTGCTTACGCATCCGTATGTGATTAAGGACGGAAAAATTAGCAAAAACCCGCATTATGTAGAACCTTTAGAATTGCTTTCTAGTCTTTCCTCTCGATCTGGTGCGCTTAAATCTTAAGCGACTATTTTTTATTTTCTGTAGGTCTAATTCAAAAGGCAGTTCTATTATCCATCGTGGCAGTTAAATTTTAATAAGCTAAAAACACTACAAAAATATTGTTAAGTATAACAAAAAGAGGAATTTTTGTTATATTTGATAAACAAGCTGATTGCCAGTATTGTAATAGATTAATTGTTAAAGAAAAAACGGAATTCGGCGCTGATAAAAAAAAGTTAAAAGCATTCTTAATTTTAAAGTGGCACAATTCCTGCCTGCAAAAAAATCATTGAATAATCAGAGCGCTTAATCGGTGTTCTAAAAAAATTAAAATAAATGAAAAGATTTAAATGTATGTATGTTTTTGTAGTAGTGTTATTATCAACATTTACATATGGTCAGGAAAGTTTAAAAATGTTTGTAAAAGAAAGTAAAGTGCCATGTACGGGTGTTGGCCCTATGGAATGTCTACAGGTAAAGTATGATAATGACAAAGAATGGCAATTATTTTATGATCATATTGAAGGTTTTAATTTTGAAAAGGGAAATCGATATGAGTTACTGGTAACGAAAACAAAAAGACCAGAACCTATTCCGGCTGATGCTTCTGCGTACCAGTATAAACTGAAAAGCATAATTTCTAAAACTCCTGTAACTAAGGAAAAAGGAATTTATAACACCAAAATGATCTTAACGCAGTTAAACGGAAAAAAGATAAACAGCGGAAAAGCATTTATCACAATTAACGATGAAACGGGTACAATAAGCGGTAAAAACGGATGTAATAATTTCAACGTAAAATACACCAAGCTTTCTTCAAAGAATCAAATTAAGACCAATTCTCCTATGGGGACTTTGATGGCTTGTGACAAAGAAAGTATGAAATTGGAGCAAGATTTTAGTGCTGCGATAACTAATAAAAAGTTCAAAATTGTAAAGAAAAACAATAAAGTACAGTTTAAAAATACGAAGAACAAAGTGGTTATGGAATTTTCTATTCCGACTCAAAACGAACTGTGGGCTTTTATTGGTAAAAACAATTGGAAATTAATTGCACTTGAAAATGTTGGACAAGATTACGGAAAAGCTTCTATTAAGTTTAATGTAGCAGAAAAGAAAGTAAGCGGAAACACAGGTTGCAACAACTTCGCTGGAACTTATGAAACCAACGGTGATACTATTTCTTTTGATAAAGTAGCAGTTACAGCAATGGCATGTATTGGTGAAGAAGGAAATAAAACAGAGCAAAAAGTATTATCTTATCTAAATAATAAAGATCTACGTTTTGATGTAGCAGAGCAAACTCTTAATTTTTATCTTAACGATAGATTGGTAATGATGTTTGGAATTACGAAATAAACCTGTTCTATAAATCATCTTGAAATAGATGATGATTTATATAAAATGATTAGAAAACCAGTGAAGTTGATTCACTGGTTTTTTTGTGGATGCAATTATTTTCGCAATTCATGAAAGTTCAACTGAAATGCTGCGCAATGCTGAAGGCTTTCGGGATTGCGCAGCTTTTCATAAAAACACCAGAGGGCGGTTTGTATGTATTGTGGGGATTAAATACTAAAACTTTAAAATTTATTTTTTTTTGAATAAATGTATAAGTCGAAACTATCTAATTGGTGAAAAAGCGATCTATAAAAGATATGAACATTTTAATGACGTTCTTAAAATGATTCATCATCCGAAAATTCAAAAAGTCCAAAGTTTAAGGTGGCTTTTTTGTCTAAGAACAATTAAATAAATTTGTCTGAAATTAAATCTAAAAATTTATCTTATGAAAATAAACTTTTTTCAGATCTTTACTTGGAATAATGCTTTTGAAATTTTAGTTCTTACACTATTGGTAGTAATCCTATTTGTTGCAAAATTTTATCTTCCATCATATTTTAAAGAAAAAGGGAAAAATTATGCTAAAATACAGGATATAGAAAAATTAACAGAGGCAGTGAAAAATATTGAACATAAGTATGATATTCAATCTCAATCTATCAAAGCTCAACTTGATTTATCAAATCAGATCTCGTTAGGAATTCATAACGAAGACAGAACCTACATCATCGAATTTCATAAAGCAATTTATGAGTATCATACATTTTTGATCGATTATACTCATGGAAGTTTGAATTATAATAGTAATGATGATATCTTTAAGTATATTTCTTTAAGGTCTAGTCTATATGATAAATTTCTTACTAGTAAAATGACATCATATTTATTTATTAGTGAAGGCAGTTATCTAGATGAAATAAAAAAAATAGTAAGAGAAATTAGCGTAGATTATGCAAAGATAGCAAAGGAAATGGTTGATTTTCTAATAAACCTACAAAAAATGAATTCAAATTTTAAAAATCAAAGTGCTACTGAGGCTAAGGCGTTTTATAGTGCCAGAAGTGAAATGTTTGATCAATACAATAAAAAGGTGACGGATTTTGATGACGAAGTTAGACCAAAATTAGAAAATTTTTCAAATGCAATTAAAAATTATATTGTTCAAATGGCTATAAAAAGGGAATAATATGAAAAAATAAAGGTCACTCGCAGGAGTGGCTTTCTTTTTACATTAGATCATATCCTTTTTCAATGTAAGTACTTAATAATTTTCCTAGATTAGTAAGTTTACTGAATCTTTTTCCTGTTTTATCATCGACTACAAATTCTACTAAGTCTAAATCTCGATACCTAAGTAAATTGTCTAAATTTTCATTATAATCATAATTTTCATTTTCGAATTCTTTTACAGCCTCTAAATAATGTGCTCTTCCCTTATCTGTCATTAAATTATATATTTCATTAATTTTTAAAACATCGTCAACACTCACATAATATTCTACATGATTATTCAAAAGTTCTGCTATAACATAATTTTTGTTTTGATCCTTTAATTCTTTTTCTCTAGCTTGATATTGTTCTATGGTAGAGTTGTGGCGTTTTAAGTCTTCTTCGGTTTGAGCGACTGCATTGTTCAGTTCTTTAACTAAGGAATCATTTCTTTCTTTTAAGTTATCTATTTCACTTGTACCAGCTTTAACATCAGAAATCTCTCTAATTAATTTTGCGTCAATTTTTTGTCTTTCTAATTCGGCAGTTCTGTTGATATTTTTTCTATTCTGTTTACTTTTAGAGTAAATTGATAACAACCGTTCAAAACCCAAATTAATATATGGTAGGACGATAATATAAAAAAGGGAAATAAGTAACGGGACAGTATAATGATACCATTTGCAATAATTCTTATCAATCCACAAAATTCTTTTATCCATAGGCCAATCTGAATAAAATAAAATTGCAACAGCTCTCCAGTTAAATATTATATAAGAGATTATGAATGATCCTACTAAAGGACTTTTAATTCTATCTTTATAACTGTCTTATATACTTTGAAAAAATTCTTTTACAGTTTCCATTTATTATTCGAACTTGATTAATTTCTCAAGCCTCGCCATCATTTCATCTTTCTCCTTCAACATACGCTCGTACAAAGCAATTTTTTCTTCGTGTAGTTTAATGAACTGATCAATCGGATTAACAGTAGTACTTACATGTCCAGAATTATTACCAACTGCTATTGCTCCTTCATGAAAAGTATTAGAAATAATATTTATCGCTTGTTCCTCATCAAAATTCTGAAAAGCTTCAACAGGAATTTTCAGTACAGCTGAAATTTGTTTCAGAAGGTTTTCTTCAATTACATCTTTTTGCTCCAGCATAGAGATTTTCTTTTGGTTCCAGTCTTCGCCCAGATCATAAGCCAAAGCTTCCTGCTTTATGTTAAGCATTTCTCTAAAACGTTTTACGTTTCTTCCCTGATGTATTTTCTGTTCCATAATGAATATTGGTTTTCTGAAGATTCAAAGATAAAGCCATTTGGGCTAAAAATCATGAGTTTCAAAGATAAAAAAATATTTCAAAGAAGAATTGTTTTGTAAGAATATTATACCTGTATTTCGAATAGATTATCTTTTAGAAAGAACAGAATTTCGCTTTAGAATTTTAAACTATAAGCCATGAAAAAGAATAAAACAAATTTCGAAACTAGCTTCTGGGCAGGATATGCAGCGGGAAATCCGTTTAAGGCAATCGATGCCTTTTTTACTTTTGCACATCTCGATTATTATAAACAGAGTTTAAGCGAAGCGGTACTGTACAGCTATAAAACAAAAGTCTGCAAACAGGACAATCCTTCGGATGTTTTTGTTTTGTACACCGTTATCAAATCTTTCCTCAAAATTTGTTACTGTCTGAAAGAAAAGAGCAAAAAATGGATGATAAAAGAATCTCTGCGATCTGAAACTGTTTTTCATCTTTCTTCACTAACAAAAGAAGAATACGAGAATCCATTTGTAGTATTTCAAAAAGCATTTGCAGAAAAAACGCTAGAAGAATTTGAATCATTTTTATATCAAATCTTAGAGCTTTCGTTATCTCCTCATGTCGCAGATTCTGACCCTGATTTAACGACGCCTTATATTCATGTAATAAAAATGCTCGATGCGACAGAATTAATAAGAGAAAGGGGAGTTGAGAAAATCAAGAAAAGAAATCTGATTGATGTTGTAACGGAATAAAACACTAAAGTTTAAAAGATTCTTTTAAACTTTAGTGTTTTCAGATTTTAGCCTTTTAAAGAGCTTATACCCTTCAAACCATAATACAGATATGGAAGCAATTCCAGCAGCTAAGCCTAATTCTCTTATAGTAAGTCCAGTGAGATGGAAAAAATCAGAGAAAGGATTGATATACAAAATGGCTGACAGCATGATGAGCGTTGAAAAACTGACAATAGGAAAAAGAATGTTTCTATTTTTAAAGCTTTCAAAAAGACTGTAATGAAAAGAGCGGTTTGTTAAGCTCAATAAAATATTAGCGAAAATTAAGGTGCTGAAAACCATTGCTCTAGTTTTTTCTTCATTCCCGCCATTTTGAACCGTATGCTGATAAATAAAGAGAACGCCCGCTGTTATTAATATTCCTTGGATAATACTGATAGAGAGTTCTTTCCAATTAAGAAAAGTATCGGTCATTTTTCTTGGCTTATTTTGCATTGTATTGCGTTCCATAGGCTCGTTTTCATACACAATGGAGCAGGTGGGACCCATGACAAGTTCTAAAAAGATAACGTGAACTGGAGTAAATATCTGTGGAAATACCCATCCTAAAAGCAATGGAAGTGAAACCGTTAGAATAATCGGAATATGAATGGAAATGATATACTGAACCGCTTTTTTGATATTGGCATAAATTCTTCTGCCCGAAGCAATTCCGACAATTAGTTTGTCCAGATCATCATTGGTAATTACCAACGCAGCGGCGGCTTTGGCAATTTCAGTTCCTTTACTGCCCATTGCAACGCCTATATGAGCTGCTTTCAGCGCAGGCGAATCGTTTACGCCATCTCCAAGCATGGCAACAACTTCACCTTGTTTTTTCAGCGCATTTACGACAGCGAGTTTGGCATCAGGAAACATCCTTGTAAAAAGCACTTTTTCTTCGGCAGCTTGTAGAAGCTGTTCTTCTGAAAACTCCATAATATCTTTGCCTTCAATAGCTTGAGAAGTCTGTTTTATTCCTGCCTGCAAAGCTATGCTTCTGGTTGTATCAACATTATCTCCCGTAATTACTTTTACTTTGATTCCCGCATCATAAATATGGCTAAAAACTTCTTGAATACCTTTTTTCGGAGGATCATAGAAAACAACCAATCCAAGAAAATCAAATTTGAAATCCTGTTGTTTTTCTGGAAAATTATTGCTTTCAAAATTGGATCTGGCCACGCCTAAAATTCGAAATCCTTGACTGCCAAGGTTCTTAATAATATCGCGTACTTTATTTTTTTCATTTTCGCTAAGTGCTGAAACATTCAGAATAGCTTCAGGTGCACCTTTTGCGGCTATAATGCGTTCCTTTTCTGTATTTTCAAAAAGATGCGTCATCATAGGAGGTTTGCCTTCAAGTGGATATTCGTGTATCATTTGAAAATCTTTGCGACGGTCGTCTTTTCTAGACTTTTCATACAAACGATGCAAGGTTTTTTCCATAGGATCAAACGGTACAGGTTCGCTGCTCCACATCGCATAATCAATAATTGTAGAGAGATCGGGATTGCTAAAATCGTTTTGATCAAAAATTTTGTCAGAAGCGAAATTGTAGATATGTTTGAGCTGCATCGTGTTTTCTGTTATCGTCCCAGTTTTATCGGTGCATATAACTGTTGTGCTGCCCAATGTTTCGACTATGCTGCTGCGTTTGACAATAATGCCTTCGCGCATTAGTTTCCAAGCGCCCAATGCCATGAAGGTCGAAAATGCTACGGGAATTTCTTCTGGCAAAACAGACATTGCCAATGTAAGTCCGTTGAGCAGACTGTCCAGAAGGCTACGTGTATGATAAAAGCTAATGATGCATACCATTGCAAACACAATAATGCCAACAATCGCCATTCCTTTGACAAACCTTCCTATTTGAAGCTGTAGAGGCGATGTTTCTTCTTTTATTTCTGAAATAGAAACGCCAATTTTACCCAAACGGGTTTCTTTTCCAATTTTTTCGACTTTGATTACAGCTAGTCCTGAAACGGCTAAAGTTCCGCTGTAAACCTTGTTATCATCACTTTCGCTGCTTTTAAAAACAGAGAGACTTTCACCAGTAAGAGAAGATTCATTAACAGAAAAATCATTGCTATGCATAATTTCTCCATCAGCATTAATCATCTTTCCTTCTTCAACAATGCACAGATCTCCAATGGTAATTTCGTGGGTAGGAATCTCAATAATTTTTGCGTTGCGAATAACTTTGCTTAATGGTTCATTGAGTTTTTCTAATGCTTCCAAAGCTTTTCTGCTTCGATTGTCCTGATATAATGAAATGGCGGCAACCGCTGCAATAGCCAGAAACATAAAAAGAGCCTCGCCATAATCTCCTATGGCAAGATAAATAATTGAAATAGCAAATAGCAGCACAAGCATTGGCTCTTTGAGTATATTTATAAGAAGCTCTAGCCACGTATTTTTATCGGCATTGTCTATTTGGTTGTAACCGTATTTTTTTCTTGAAAGGGTTACTTCGTTATCGTTAAGTCCTTTAAGATGTTCAGGTATATTGTAAGACATAGATAATTTTATATTAATGCGATAGTGATTTTAAACGAGTTGAAATTTAAGCGCTTAGTGTCTTATGGAAATAAAAATATATTATAAATATAATGAAACTCCCGATATTTCTTACTGTTTTTTTGAAGCTTTGAAGCTTCTTGGCAATTGATAACCATCATACAATTTTGAGTATGGTTTTGTGTGATTCCTTTTTTAACCTATCTTCGCTGATTATAGATTTCTGAAAAACATTTAAATCCTTTAAAACCGAATTTGTGGAAAAAAATCATGAAGCCGCAGAAGACAATCAGCTTAAACGCGGACTAACTAACCGCCATATTCAATTAATTGCCCTTGGCGGATCGATAGGAACAGGTCTTTTCTTAGGTATTGGCCCAGCGGCTGTATTAGCAGGGCCATCTGTTATCTTAGGATATGCAATTGCTGGAATTATCGCCTTTTTTATTATGAGACAGCTTGGTGAAATGGTTGTTGAAGAGCCTGTATCAGGAAGCTTTAGCTATTTTGCCTATAAATATTGCGGTTCTTTTGCTGGTTTTGCATCAGGTTGGAATTATTGGATTTTATATATCTTGGTTAGTATGGCTGAACTTACAGCCATTGGGGTTTATGTGCAGTTTTGGTGGCCTGAAATTCCGCTTTGGGCATCTAGTTTATTTTTCTTTCTAGTTATTAATGCTTTAAATTTTGCCTCTGTAAAAGTGTACGGAGAGACTGAATTTTGGTTTTCTATCATAAAAGTAGTAGCGATTATTGCTATGATTCTTTTCGGTACTTATTTGCTTATAAGTGGAACAGGAGGAGAGCACGCTACAATTCATAATTTATATAACGATGGAGGTTTTTTTCCAAAAGGTTTCTTTGAAAAAACGACAAATGGCAGTTTTCAAGGTTTATTATCTGCAATGGCGCTAATTATGTTCTCTTTTGGAGGTTTGGAGCTAATTGGAATTACAGCTGCTGAGGCAGAAAATCCAGAAAAAAACATTCCAAAAGCAACCAATCAGGTTATTTATAGAATTCTTATATTTTATGTTGGCGCATTGGTAATTTTATTTGCTTTATCGCCTTGGCGACAAATTACTACAGACAGCAGTCCGTTTGTAATGGTTTTTCAGAATCTTAACGGAATGGAATTTGAGCTGTTTGGCAACAAAATATACTTTACGCGTCTTATAGCTAATGTGCTTAATCTAATTGTATTAACTGCCGCATTATCGGTTTATAATAGTAGTGTATACAGTAATTCACGTATGTTGTTTGGTTTAGCAGATCAGGGGAGTGCTCCTAAGTTTTTAAAGAAACTGAACAAACACTCGGTACCGGTTAATGCCATTTTAATTTCTTCATGTTTCGCCGCGATTTGTATTTTGATCAATAAAATAATGCCAGAAGAGGCTTTTAGTATTTTAATGTCTTTAGTTGTTTCTTGTTTAGTTATTAACTGGGTTATGATTTCGTATACGCATCTTCAATTTAGACGCGCAAAAGACAGAGAAAACGTAAAAACTCAGTTTGCCTCAATATTTTATCCAATAAGCAATTACATCTGTTTCGTATTTCTGTTGGGGATTTTATCTATCATGTGGATGACGGATATGAAGCTATCAGTAGAATTAATTCCTATCTGGCTAGGTATTCTTTTTATATTTTATAAAGTTTATAAAGCGAAAAAATAAGTAGTTTATAAAAATCCCATTTCTAATGAAATGGGATTTTATTTTTTATGACGTTTTAAGAAGTGCAATCATTTAATTAGATTTGTCATATCTTCGAAAAAATAATACGGCATCAATTTGTGCTAGAGTATATTAGTATTGAAATAGTTTGAAATTTTATAACGAATTAAATAGTTCAATCAATGGAAAATTATAACAAAGACGTTACAGCTTACATTGCAAAAATGGCTGATTTTGCCAAACCTATTTTAAATCATTTGCGAGAAGTAATTTTTAGTGCTTGTCCAGAAGCAGAAGAAAATATTAAATGGGGAACACCACATTATTCTTATAAAGGCGATCATTTAGTTATGATGGGCGGTTTTAAACAGCATTGCTCTTTTAGTTTGTATAAGGCCGAATTGATGAAAGACGCGGAAATTCAAGCAAGTGTAAAAGCGGGTAAAAAGTTTGGTTATATGGACAAGATCAAAGATTTATCTGAATTGCCAAGCAAAGAAAAGTTAACTGCATACATTAAAGAGGCAATGGTTTTTAATGAAAATGGAACCGCTAAGCCCAAACCAGTAAAAGAAAAATCAACAGCAGAAGTGGTGGCGCCTAAAGAATTTGTAGATGCCTTAAAAAAGGATACTAAAGCGACTGAAATTTTTGAAAGCAAATCGCCGTCATTCCGTAAAAACTATATTATTTGGATTGCAGATGCAAAAACAGATGAAACTAGAAACAAAAGAATTTCACAATCTCTAGAATGGATTGCAGAAGGAAAAGATAGATTTTGGCAATCTAAGAAATAATTGGAAAAATAGTATTTGGTTTTAAAATTATTACACATTAAAAAGAGGACCGGCTGGTTTTGAGAGATAGCAGTTTCATAGAACCGCTCTCACTAAACACCGCTATGAAAAACAGCAGGAAATTTATCCTGATTAGCAAAAACCAGCTTGGCTAATTCATAATTAGAATCCGAATCCAGAAGTGTATTTTCAATTTCTTTTACTTCGAATGCTGTAGCCATTTTTCCAATCTTTTTTCCGTGTTTGCGGAAAGAAGTACGTGTAAAACCATGAAAAATTCCATTTTCGATTATTGAAAATTGAAATTCGTCATTCATTTCTCTTTTTTCGAGATCATAATTTCTCAACTCGTAACGCTGTATACTAAAAACTGAATCAAAGTATTCTCCAGCCGCGATTTGATCCATATATTGTTTGATGAAACTATCTAAGGTATAATTTGTTATTAACGGATTAAAACTTTGAAACTCGATAAAATGTTCGCCCGAAATTTTCTCAAGAGTATGAGCAGTTATCAGATCTGATTTTATGTCCTCGCCAATCAATGATTTCGGTCGGTCAATTATTCTTAATCTGCCGTTCCATTTGCAATATTCTTTAACTTCATCTGAATCCGTGTTAATTACTATACTTTCAAATTGAGTAAATTTTAGTAATTTTTCAATCATATACTGGTACATAGGTATTCCATTAAATGGAAGAAAATTTCTATTAGGCAAAACATGAAAAGGATAATCTTTTTGTATTGGTAATAGGGCAGTAAGATAGAAATTACTCATAATGTTTTTATAAGAGAATTAAGAATGACGATTGTTTTATGAAACTAATATAGGAAGATAGAATAAATTGGGTTTAGGTAGAAATACTTGATTTGAAACTGTTGCTTAAAAAACAACAAATAGTAGTGTATATTAATAAGGCGTAAAAGTGATATAATCTAAATTCATGTTTCCGTTTTCTACAATATGCAATGTGAGAAGCTGTTTTCCTTTCTCAAGGGTTATGCTTCCAATATTATCCGAACTATTCCAATGATGCCACTGTCTCCACGCTACAGGGTCTTTATCGTCATGTGTAGAGGTTATTTTCATTTTTCCGGTGGCATCTTTTCCGTTGACATCAAAAGAGATTGCGCCATCTCCATTAGCAGTGTATAGAAGCCCTATTTTGTATTTGCCAGTCTTTTTTACCTGAACAGTATAGTTGATCCATTCAGCGGGTTGCGTCCAACCTACATAAAACTGTTCAAGTTTTACAGGAACTTTGCTGTAAGGAGTAACATCAATGTTATCTGGTTTTGTATATGAAATATCTACACCTTCATTAATTCTGAATTCATTCAGAGGATTTCCATTTACAGGATTAAGTTTCCCGCTTCCGTTATTGATGCTGTCTTCATCAAAGTAAGCTATTCCTTGTCCGCCAAGGTCATAAAACTCGCATTCAATTTTTCCTGGAATTTCCTGCACTTTATAGGCGCTAGATTCTTTAGTGTACTGACTACTGAAGAAAGGAGTATAAGATTCAGCAGACAGAAACAAGTATACACAAGGTAATAGCAATATTTTTTTCATAGAATTTCTACTTAGATTTAATATAAAAATAGCATTTTTTCTATATAAAAAGTAAATAGAACTAATTGGACAAATGATATATAGAAGACCTGTCATGCTTCTTTCCTTTTAATTCTTGAAGTACTAAAAAAAATATACTTTAATTTTATTTTTTGATTTATTCTGTTTTAATTTGACAAAAAGGTAAAATCTTACATAATTCATTTTTTAGTATTAAGAACTTAATGATTTACAACAAAGAAAACTTTCCAAAAATATCTTCTGAACGCAATACAGCAGCTACTGTAGCAATTTATATGCTATTTGGACTTTTATGCATCGCAATGCTTGTTTTATTTGTTGGAATTCCTTTGAGCCTCCAGTTGGAGTATAATAGCCGTTTGTCAAACGAAGAAATGATCTTCAATTTTATATATTTCCCTTTGCTGTTTTGGGGCGTTTGGGCTCTTTACAAAAATTACCAGCGACAGAGGCAAAAAAAAGTCATTTTGATTTCTGTAGATCAGCACGGTGTGCACCATTATCAATATGATGGGACAGTAAAAAGTGTTTTGTACAAGGATCTGGGAAGGAGTGGAGAAAGTTATGTAAATGATATTGATCGAAAAGTTGGAACAAAATATTCACCAGCGTACATTTTCGGTTTTAAAGATGGTGTAAAAATTCCCATTCATTTTTCTACAGCCGAAAATGGATTGTCTTATGTACCAAAAAATAAATATCAGTTAATTGCTCATTTTCTGCAGGGCGCTACTTTATTTTGCCCACATTTGAAAATTTCTCCAGTAGTTTATACTTCTAATTTTATTAATCCCAAAACTTTTGAGTTTGACAAAAAGGCCGAAAGAAATGCAATTTTTATTGCTATTATATTAGTGATCGTTATTTTGGTTGCAGTCGATCTGTTTCTAAAGTATGCCAAAGGTTTTTCGATATTGTTTTAAATCCTAGTTCAGTTACATCATTTTTCCCTCTTTTGCATATTCCTTTTTAATTCCTTGCAGTAGATGATCCAGGTTGATGCTTTTGTTTTTATCTTCTAAAGTTCTCAGACAGGCATATTGAATAATGTTGACAATATTTGCCCCCGTAATGTCGTATTTTTTTGAAAGTTCTTGAAGGTTTACATCTTCAGCAATTTTAATTCCTTTTGGCAGATTATTTTGCCACAATTTTAAGCGTTCGCCATAAGAAGGAACTTCAAACTCAATAATAGATTGAAATCTGCGGGTAAAAGCACTATCAATATTGGTTTTAAAATTAGAAGCCAAAATCACTAATCCAGGATGGTTTTCGATTCGCTGTAGCAAATACGAAACTTCCTGATTGGCATATTTATCGTGTGCATCTCTCACATTGGTTCTTTTTCCGAAAACGGCATCGGCTTCATCAAAAAACAGAATCCAATCTTTATCAGTCGCTTTGTCAAAAAGAGAAGAAAGATTTTTTTCGGTTTCGCCAATGTATTTCGAAATTACCATAGACAAATCTATTCTATAAACATCTCTGTGAGTATATTTTCCTAAAAGTGAAGCCGTAAGTGTTTTTCCTGTTCCGGGTGCGCCGTAAAACATAACTCTAAAACCGGGTTTTATTTTGGCTTTCATATCCCATTCGTGAAGCAGAATATCGTTAAATTTAAGCCAAGTTTCTATCTCTTTGATTTGGTTTAAAGTATTGGAATTCAAAACCAAATCGTCCCAATCTAATTGCGTTTCTATCAATTGTGCGGGGAAAATACTGCTCAATTGAGGTTTCAGGATTTTTCCCGTTATGAATTTTTCAATGTATTCATCTTCTAAAACCAATAGACCGCTTAGTTTAGGTTCGCCATTTGGAACAGATTCTACTTTGACAATGCCCTTTTTGTATAAAAAAGATTGATTGTGCAGGTAATTATAAAATGAAATTCGGTTTTCGAGATCATTTCCCGCAATTAAAAACTGAGCTGTTTCGCCTGTTGGCAGAATTCCGCGATGGTTTTTAGTCTTTATTCCGCCAAACTCAGGCAGTTCGCCACCATTTGGCAAATATTCGGCAATAATAGAACTTAAGAAATCGGGTTTCAAATGCGGAACTAGAGACAATCCCAAAATAAGAATATCAATTTCGGACAGATTATTTTCGATGATAAATTCATCAATAAAACCATTCGCATCCAGTTGATTCAAAACAGGTTTTTCTGTCGGACTTTCGACTTGAAAAAGAGTATTTAGCTGAAATACGAATTGGTTTTTAAGATATGTAAATACATTTTCCATTTGCTATGCTAATGAGTCAATTGAGAAAAAATCAAGTTTAGATTGTTTGTAATTTCTGATTTTGTCCATAACAGCGTTTCCGTTATTAGAGCCGCCAGAATTAGTATTGCCTTCAATGGTTTCAATAGTGTCGGCATGAACAGCAGTTACAATTCCGGTATGAATCCAGTCGTTTGGCGTTTTTTGAAGAAGAAATATATCTCCAGGTTTT
Source organism: Flavobacterium sharifuzzamanii (assembly GCF_003254585.1). GTDB lineage: Bacteria > Bacteroidota > Bacteroidia > Flavobacteriales > Flavobacteriaceae > Flavobacterium > Flavobacterium sharifuzzamanii. The sequence continues at coordinate 164,433 of NZ_QJGZ01000038.1, forward strand.
ATCAAAGACGAATTGGTTCTGGCAGTTTGATAACGGGTCAATATTTTTTTCTGAAGACCCGTTGTTCCAACCGTATCGCAGCTATAAGTTAGTGGCATCAATGTCTTAAAGTTTTTTCCCTGAATGGAAGCCGCTTGATCTATAATCGACTGAACGAAACCCATACACCAAAACCATTCTGTTCCTTCGTGTCCATCCATATAGCTTCGAACCCACGGTCCTGTATTGCTTTGGTTGTTTATAACCAGTTCCAGAGGTTGGTTTTTAAGATGATTTTTGGCTGTGTTCAGAATTAATTCTCTTAGATTATTTCCAGATATTGGACTTTCAAAAGCTTTTTTAAGCGGAGATGCCAATTTGTCGAACAAGCTTTGGTCTACATTTCCGTTTTGAGGCAAACCATTGAATTTCTGAAAATTCAGTACTGCTTTTTCAGTTGCAGGGCCAAAATCGCCATCAATACCCGTTGCCGTTCCCGAACCAGGATTCTGCGCAGCAAATAAATTAAGCCAAGACTGAATTTTTTCGACGTCTTTCTTGTTGTTATTTGCTCCGTTTCTTTGTTGTGGTGCTTTAATAAGCAGCTCTTTTTGGTAGAATGTTTTTTGCATGATTAATGTTTTTTAGAAGTTATTATTTTGGTTGCTATCTCATAATTGGCTACATTTTTTTCTGAAATGTTAATTATTTAATTACAGAATTTATTTAATATAATATTTCAACTCATTAATGAAATCTTCTGGTACTAAATCATTGACAATAATTTGAAGAATAAAAAAGAAAGGAGAAAAACCTTTTGGAGCAAGCTTAGGAATTATAATCGAGCAATTGAAAATCCCTTTATTTGCCGACCATTGGCATTTGTATTCTTCAACGAAAGCATCTCCAATTAATACACCTAAACTTACTGTGAGCTTTTCCAGTTTGTTTTCTAAAGCAGAATTTTCTTTTATAATTAAAGGGATACTTGTACAGATATCTTCAAATTTTGTTTGATTTTTAAATGGTTTTAAGATTTTATAATCAACTAAGGATTTTATTTCTTCAATTGATTTTTGATCATATGTATTCCAGTTTATTTTCTTACTTTCTTTATGATTGTATATATCGAAGTAGGGTAATAAAATATGTTTGTATTCCTGAATTTTATGTTTAAGAATAATTTCATCTAAAGCCCAATCTAAATACACGTTTTTATTTTTGTCAAAAAAAAGATTCTCAGGAAATACTTTGATAATATTATTTGCAATATCTCTTTTGTCTTTACTAAAAATATTTTCAGTAAGGACAATAAACACTCCTTCATTTATTGTTTTAGTAAATACAGATTTGATTGCTTTATTTGATAGAAAGCTTTTTGGAATGAGTTTTTTCGTTAAAAAATTAAACCAATAAATACCTGGTAATTGATTAATGTCATCGAAACCAACTTTTACAATAGTTTGTTTTCCGTTACTATTAACTTCTTCTCTAATATTTAATTTATCAAATTCCTCTTGGGTATCTCCTCCTATAAAAAAGATGTCATATTTATTAATAATTTGTTCAAAAAAATCAAATAAAGGATTTAAGGCGGTATTGTTTTCAATTTTATTTTCAGATAGGAAAAGGATCCAACGACTTATCCCTGTTACATTATTTTCTATTTTTAGAATAATTTTTTTGTCTTTTGTTCTAAAATAAATTTCCCCAAAAGCATGTATTGGATAATCTGATATTATCTTTTCGATAGCTTTAAAATTAGATTTTTCGATTTTTTTATTGCCGTCTTCAGTAGTTCCATAGTTCTCAAACAATGGAAATTTATTGTTAACAATAAAAGCTATTAAATCATTAACAGATTTTAAATTGTCAAAATGAAACGTAGTATATATATTAAAAACTATCATAATTTTAAATTTTATTCAGAAGCTTCTTCTGGTGTAATAATTTTATGTGGGCCAACTTGTACTTCATTAGATAAGTTAGAGCTCAAACTCGTTGGGCCATTGGGGTTATCATCTTTACGAATAATTAATGAGAATCGTTTTCTTTGATCTCTTGCCACTTGTTTTATGGCTTTTAATTGCTCTGTATATGATTGGTAATTAACATCTTTAACGTCACCAATTTCATTACCAGCTATGTAATCGGGTATTGTTGGTACCACTTTTGATCTACCTTCATCATCAACTATTCTCGGATGGTACGTATCATTGTTTTTTCTTGCTGATTCACCAAATTGTTCCTTAATCCAGCCTTCTTCTCCATTTCTTCCTCTGCTACGTGATGATCTAAGTTTTAAATAAGTTAGAGGCCATTGAATCATGTCTGAGGTGCCTTTGGTGCGTAAATATTTTAAATAACCGTCTGCAAGCCCTTTATATCGATCCAAAGTAGTTTGATCTATTCCATTACCAACCATAGAAACTGTTATTCTTGTTAACTCACTTCTTGCTGTAGTTTTATTGCGATTACTGCCAACAATAGTTCCTTCGTGTATATCACTACCAGCTTCTGCTTTATTTTTACCTTCTTCCGCTGCTCTCTGAATTAAATTGTAATTCCATTTATCACCACCATCTACAACTTGTATTGAGCTTACCAAAGTACTATTTCTAGTAGCCACAGTTTGTGCCACAGCTTGAGCATTTTCATGTGTAATGCCACCATTGGTTAAATGAGTTTCTTCTTCTTGATGCAGGTTTTGTCTAACAGTTGTCAGTCCATCTGCGCCACCTCTTCCCATCACTCTGTCCAACAAAGCCATTCCTCTATCCACAGCCTGATTCACGAGCCATGTCAACGCCTCATCAACCATTTGGCGAACAGCAATAAGCATTTCGCCAATTCTTGCTCCAATGCCTGTTAAGCCAACTTGGTTTGCCAAGAAACCTATTACTACAGGCATTGCTTGCCCCATGGTTCTTTCTAGATAATCTGCGGCCGTGGCGACATTTCCTCGAGCTAAATCGGCTACACCATTGACAAACGAATTGACCACTTCGAGCATTTCGCGCAAGTATTTGATAAAACTTTGTATCGCGTTAAAGAATGCCATTGCACCGTTTATTACAGCCATGATTCCTGTTGGATCTAACATGCTTAAAAGTCTGGCTGTAATTCTATTGACAATACGTTCCATGACAAAGTTTTTCACGGCATCGAGAACGGTATTCCATAAATTGCTAAGCTGTTCTTGTATTTTGTCCCAAATGGCCGCCATACCACGTTCCTGAACATCTTTGATAAATGTCCAAATACCTTCAAGCGTATTAATCATACTACGGATTCTGGCCACTCTTGCAGGGCCAATGCGAGGATGTGCGGCTAGTTTCTCCCAGATTCTTTCCATCGAGATATTTAGCACTTCTAATATCCAGCTGATAACACCGCGTAAAGAGAAATCGGTAAGTACTGGAATATTGGCATCTTTCAGCTCGCTCATCAGCCAGCCTGTGACACCATTGATTAAATGGGTAACGATATTGTCAAAGAACTGTACGAATCCTTGTTTAAGCGCTCGAAGTATGTTTTTCAAGAAACCGATTGGATCTTTCTTGATGTCATCAATCGCTTCTAGGGCTCTTGTAATGATATTTCCGATTAGATCAAATGGGAAATTCATGATTTCGAGAATGGCCATAATAACAATTCGGACAATTTCTGCCACAAAAGCAATTAGTCGGCCTATAGGTTCTCCAAATTTCTCGATGATTCTCATGAAAGCATCTAACGGATGAATGAGGTCATCTATAGTCATAGAATCCCAAATATCGGTAAAGAGCTGTATAATAGACTGTGGCGTCATGTTGAGCGTCTCTACTGCAGCTTCAATTTGGCCTGCAATTCTGGCTATTGCACCAGACTCTACCATTTGTGCATATTGTTCTTCACCGCCATCCATAAGGCTCATAAAACCTCTGATCATATTTGGAACTGTGCGAGGTACAACTTCTTGCGTAAAAGGATCTTTTCCGATAATCACTTTAACAAGCGAATAACCTCTTACGGTAGCGGCTTGAGAAGACAGCCATGCTAATAAGGAATCTTTAACAAGCTCTAATACTTTTTGGGCAACCCCTGAGGCAAAATCCCAAACTCTTTGTAAAAAATCTCCAGCCTGACTAGCAAGTGCAGAGAGATTATCTGCAATATTGGCCAGATTTGAAGGCTGGATGGCATTCCAAGCGGCAGTTATGAGTCCGCCAAGTTCGCTTAACAAAGAGTCGAAAGTTCCAACTTGCGTGTCAAGCCAATCGGCAGTTTTTTGCAGCGTGCCTTTTTCGCGCATTTGCTCAAGCTCTGTCTGCTTGTCTATCAGTATTAAGAAATCTTCTAATATTTCGACCGTTGTTGCAGTAACTGCTACATTGCGTAAGGGATCAAATTTGATTATTTTTTTGATTAATGCATACGCTTTATTTTCAGCTAATAATGGTTCTGCAACATCAATCAGCGCTTCTTTTATCCAAGTTATAACCTGATCAACAAGAGAAGAGGCAAACGAACGTACATTAGCAACAACGGTATTAAATTTTGAAGTGACTACATCTATAAAAGTTCCAAGCGTGGATTCGTCCCAAGCATCTTTTACTAATTTAAGCAATGAATCCAGCGTTAAGCCCAATTCGCTCAAACGTCCGTTAACCCAATTAAATACACGGTCTATGATGCCATATTCTTGTAATTTATCGAATATGGCTGTTCCAAAAGGAACAAGTCCCATAAATCCTTCAATAAGATTAATGGCATTTCTTTCGACATTTACATCATTCAGAGGGTCGTAACCTGCTACAACTGTAAGCAGTGTATAACCTGGAATATGTCTGACATTGTCTTTGATATAACCAGGAATCAGAGTGGATAATAATGAGCCCTGAATCATTTCTGGAGCAGGGGAGATGGGTTCAGGTTTTTTTCTAATTGCCGCTCCCTGCTGTACGGTATGCGTTAATTCGTGGGCAAGTAAATGTTTGCCTTCTTTCGAATTCGGATTGTATTTTCCTTCGTTAAAATAAATATTGTTTCCAGTAGCAAATGCCTGAGCGCCCAATTGCTTATTCATTTGAACAGCATTAGAATCATTGTGTATGCGAACATTGCTGAAATCGGCTCCAATTCCAGATTCCATTTCGGTTTTTACTTTTCCGGATAGAGGAGAACCTCCGCCTTTACTGCTGTTTAATTTGGATTCTATGTTTGAATTATCGGTAGGATTAGCATCACCAGCCGCACTTTTTTGCAGTTGTTTTTCTTCGTCTGAGTTTTGTTTCTCTTCTTCTTTTTTCTGCTGTACATTTTCCTCTTCACCTTTATTTTGAATTAAAGGTTTGATTGATGGAGTGCTTTTTGAAACCGTTTCAGGTTTTTTAACTTCTTTTTTATTCTGAACAGTTTCTTCTTTTTTCTGGACTTTATCTTCTAGCTTGCGCTGAATTAATGATTTTGATCCAGAAAAAGCAGGATTAGCTTCTCGTTTTTCGGTTACTCTAGAATCAAGTTTGTTTTGGATTAAATCCGTTTTGAGCTGTACAACAGGTGTTATGGTTTGAGGTGCAGTTTTTCGCTGTATTTCTTTATTTTTTTCTTCTTGTTTTTGAACATTACGCGCCAATTTCTTTTGCACTACTGGCGATGGCGAAAAGAAAGATTCTGCTTTTGGCGTTTGTTTATTGGCCACTACGTGGTCTGCGACTCTGTCGGCTTCTACTTCAAATTTATCGTTAGATTTTCCTATATTCAATTTTGCCTGAACACCAAAAAAAGATTCTTTCCCCTTGTCATGATGCGACGCGGAGTGCGGAGAATTTGATTTTGATATTTGCTTTAATGCTGGCATCTCTAATTGGTTACATTAAAACTTCCTTTTAGATTTGGACTACCTCCAGGATTAATTACTTGAACTTCTACTTTAAAGAAGATGCAATCTTTGGTTTTTACAGTAAATGATTGTGTTTCTGTTCTGCCAACATCATATCTTCTGCCAGTTTTATGTATTGTTCCGCCTTGTATGGCAGTCAATAATATATTGTAATGTTTTGCATTATGCGGAGTAACCCAATTTGCGGTAGAGGTTATTTTAAAATTGCCTTTTGAACAAAAAGTTGAGGAAGACATAACGGAATCATTGATATTAAAATCGTTATTATTTTGTGGTAGTTGAAATGCTTCTCCGCAACAATTGCTATCACCGCCTTTTTGTCCTACCAGCTTATTGTCTAAAGCTCCTATAGTTTCCGGCCCTACAATACCGTCAATTTTATTCAGACCATTTTCTGCTTGAAAGCCGATTACTGCATTTCGCGTTTCGCTTCCAAAATCGCCATCTGCTCCAAATTTTGGCAAACTTTGACCTGCCTGCATTAGTCCGTTTTGCAATTCGGCAACATATTGCCCTTTTTGACCAGTAGAAATAAGCATCTGATTATCATTTGCTTTTTCTAACGGTGGATTGCCTTTAAACTGTGGGTTTTCTGGTCTCTCTGCGCGTAAATCTTCTGAATGGTTTTCTATAGATGATTTTTGTATTGTTCCTGATTTTTGTTTAGATCCAGTCTGCTGAATTGTATGTGTGAGTTCATGCGCTAGTAAATGCTTGCCTTCTTTGGAATCTGGATTGTATTTTCCTTTATTAAAATAAACATCGTTACCATGAGTAAAAGCTTGTGCGCCCAGTTCTTCGCTCATTTGAACGGCTCTACTGTCTGTATGGATATTTACGCCACTAAAATCGGCTCCAAAACCTGATTCCATTTCACGTTTTGTGTTTTTGTCCATGGCATTGCCTCCGCCTTTTGAGCTGTTCAGATTGCTTTCGACGTTTTCATTTACTGAGTTTGATTCTTTTAGTTTTGCTTGAACTGATTTTTCTTCTTTTTTCTGAGCCTTTTTATCTTCGTTTTCACATTCTGCACATTTTTTCTGCACTTTTTTATCTTCTTCCTTGTCCGATTTCTTTTGTACTTTTTTGTCTTCTTCTTTTTCTCCCTTTTTCTGAACTTTTTTATCTTCTTCCTTATCAGATTTCTTTTGGACTTTCTTGTCTTCTTCTTTTTCGCCTTTTTTCTGTACTTTTTTGTCCTCTTCTTTATCGGATTTCTTTTGGACTTTTTTGTCTTCCTCTTTTTCTCCTTTTTTCTGTACTTTTTTATCTTCTTCCTTGTCCGATTTCTTTTGGACTTTTTTATCCTCTTCTTTTTCTCCCTTTTTTTGCAGAGGCTGTTCTTGTGCCAAGTCCTTTTTTTGAACTGTTGAAATACTTTCTGCAATAGGTTTTTGCTGTACGGCTTCTTCACTTCGGGATTGCAATAAACCTCCAGTTTTGCGTTTGTTCACTACTTTATCGGCTACATTGTCGGCTTCTGCTTCATATTTATCTCCTACAGTGCCCGTAGTTAGTTTCTTTTGAACTTTTGGTCCAAAAAAAGTAGAAGAGGAGTGATTAGCTATTTTCTTTTGTTCAAATTCTCTCATGATTGTTATTTTATCATTTTGAAATACTAATTTGTTTCACTAAACAAACTGCAGATTATTTGCGATAACACCTTCTTTCTCTAATGCATTTTTTATTTGCTTGTACCAATACGGAAATATTTTAGAGAGTCGAAGTTCAATTTCATCAACAACATATTTGTCATATTTTTTCATTCCAAAAAAATGAGAATACCCAATACTATCGGCATGTTTTCCATGCTCTGTTATATTTTCTCCTTTCAAAAGCATTGTCGGATTATTGTTTTTATAATTCAATAGCGATGCAAGCGTATATTGTTCAATTAAAATGCAGGTTTCATAACCTTCTTGTTTTAATTCGGTAAAGTTTTCTTGGTTTTCGATATATATCTTCTCCAAGTCATAATAGCTTTTTATAAATTCATCACGGAGCTTGAGATTGTTAAAACCAAATATGCCGCAGTTATAAGAATAACCTAGATTGGTATGCCAGTAGGGAAGATTCTTAGTATATTTATTAAAAAACTCTACCTGTTTTTTATAATGGATTTCATAAGTGTCTTCTTTCCGTTCTACTATAACATCATCGAAACTAAAATCTATTTTTTTCTTTATAAATATGTCCGTATCGATGTGAACAAATGGCTTTGTTTGAAGTTCCATAGCATTAATTTTTGATTTCATCCAAAGCTCAATTCTGTTTTCGTTTTGCACTTTGGTAACGGCACAAGGAAGCATATGCAGGAATTTGAAGCCTATTTCGTCTACATAAAGCTCGATTTCATCATACCACAAATGACTATATAGTATGCTTAGAGCAGTCATGTAGATAGTTTCTCTTAATTTGTCTCCCATATTCCATCTGTTATGTATTATCGGAAGCACATCAAGGCTGTAAATCATCTTGTGTTGTTGTTTCATATCGTTTTGTTTTTAAGCTATGCCTTCTTTCTCTAAAGCATTCTTTACTTCTTTGTACCAATACGGAAACAGTTTAGAAAGCCTGTTTTCTATTTCCTGAACAATGTCAATTCTGTATTTTTTTTGGCCCGCAATGTGTGTGTAACCAATTCTATCAGCTAGCTGGCTATTTTCGAACAAGTTTTTTTTCCACAGCAATAATGTTGGTTTTATATTTTTATGATGTAATAATGTGGCCAGATTATATTGTTCTAAAACAATACAAGGTTCTATTCTTTTTATACTTGGATTATTATTTTTTATAAATATTTCTTCTAAAGCATAGTAGGCTTTTAAAAACTGATCCCGAAGTTCTAAATCTCTAAAACCTAATACGCCACAATTGAATGCATATCCTAAATCGGGTTTCCAATAATCTAAATCCTGAGTATATTTATTAAAGAAATCCAAGCGATATTGATACATGCCATACAGTTCGTAATCATTTTGTTCAACAATCACTTTGTCAAAATCAAAATTTATTTTTTTCTTTATAAAGGCGTCATTATCAAGATGAATAAAGGGTTTCGTTTGTTTTTTCATAACATCAATCTTTGATTTCATCCAAATGACAGCGTCTTTATTACTGCTGATTTTAGTTACTCTGCAAGGAAGCATATAAAGAAACCTATACGCTGTTTCATCAGCATAAAGTTCAATATCCTTATACCATAAATGGCTGTATAGTATGCTTAGAGCAGTAGAATAAATCGTTTCTTTAAATTTATTGCCTTCATTCCATCGGTTATTACTGATAGGAAATGCATCTAAGCTGTAAATTATTCTAGGCTCTTCCCTCATGAAATATTTTTTTTAATGGTATGAATTAAGTTTTTCTCTTCCAGAAAAGTAACATTGTTGTACAAAGAAGCTTTTCGGCTGTGTTTGTACAATCGTCTCCATTGGTAATCATTGCCCTTTACTTTTGAAGTATTGAGATGTATTTCGGTATTATGATTTTTTTTACTTTCTTCAAACGAGGTATGCCAGACCATTTTTCCCATCAAAGGAGATTGTACAAAGGTTGAACTAGAAAAAATCCTCGGAAAGCTGTCTATGTTAACTGATTTTTCGCCAATTCTGAAAATATGCACCAAAGCTTCTCCATTTTTTGTTTTATAGTATTTAGAGAGATATCTTTTGGTTTCCAATTTGGTGATCATTGGCTGTAAATCCAATTCATTTTCAAAAAGCAGATCTATGTCATTAATGGTAATGTCATAATATTCACGAAGATTAAGGTAGTCTGCAATACCTCCGCAAAAGACTACTTTAGATAGATTCACATTATTGAATAAAAACTCTAAAGCCATTTGCTGAAAGCTGCGAATATTTTTTTTATCATATTCTAAAAAAGAGGTGTTTTCAACATTCATATCTTTAATTTTTACCAGTTAACATATATGATTCGTTTTTTCCAAGCCAATTTTATAATGCTCAGATTCCAGCTTAATTTCTCTAATAAAATATCTTGTGTTTTGCGCTCCATAGTAATTACAGGGCTTTCATCACCATTAATGTCCAGTTTTCCGGGACGCTGTAAAAATTCGTTTTGAAGCAATTCTGCCGAAGATTTTTTCATAATATCCCAATTGTTCAACACGGCTTGCAGCATTGTAGCTCCTTCTTTTTTCATCTCTTCAGAGAGCACAATGTTTCTTTCAATAGGTTCGACTATCGGAATATTGCATAAAAACTTTTCGAAGATCATAGCATTTTCATAATCCTGTTCTTTTCCTGTAGCTATATAATGCAAGAGGTGCGCGGCAACTTCAGGATTGTTTATAGTATTGTCTTTATTGAGCAGTTTGCAATTCTCAAAAAGGGATTTCAAAAAAGGATGAATCAATACTAAACCCGCATTGTCAACATATGATTCGCTAATAATGTCATTGTCATCAAATCGGTCTTCGTTTTTAGCTTTTTCTTTCTCAAAAGCAGAATCCTTTTTATCAATTGCTCTTTCGTGAATGTTAGGAGTTTCTTCTTTTGAGTCGTTCGAAAGGTTTTCGATATTTTTATTATGGTCACTAATAGTCGCATCTTTGCTTTTAAACAAAATCAAACTCTCGTTTTGCGCATGATTTTCATTGTTTTCTTGAATTTTTTCTGATTCGATTTTTGCGTCGTTTTCGGTTTCTTTCAGATTTTCTATTTTTTTTGCATTTTCTAATTCTGTTTCACTTTCAAATTTTGTCGCATTTTCGATTTTTACTTCATTTTCTGCTTCTGTTGCATTTTTTATCTCTGTCTCGGTTTTTATAGTTGCTTGATTATTTAAGACAGTATTTGATTCTGTTTCTTTTTCTTTTAAAATAACTTGTTCTAGTTTTTTTTCAATAATTGAAACAATAGTATCAAGATTTGCTAGTAATTCCAGTTCGTTTTGGTTTTTGATCTGATTTTCAATTTCTTTTATAAAAATCTCTTTGTGTTTTAGAAAGATGTTCTTTTCACGAAATTCAAATGCACTTAAAATCAATCCAGAAAGTTTTTGTTTGACAATTGAATTATTGGTGTTGCTTGTCTCCAAAAGGCTTAAAAGAACTATTTCCCACATCAAGAATCTTTGATTTGGAATCAATTGATTTTTGGCAATACAGGTTTCAATGTGTTTTTGTATGGCGCTAATAGAGATTGTTTTGGCACTGCTATCGGCACTATTTTTTTTGAGCAATATTCCTTTTTTAATAATGTTTACGATTTGGCTGTCGCTAAATTGTTTGATAAATCGTGTTCTTACAATTGGTTTTTGAATTGCATTGTTCCATTTAAAAGAGAAATTTTTATCATTTATAATTTTATTAATTATTTTGCCCTCAATTGTTTTAAAGTCATTATCTAAAGTTATCCACCAAGCATTTGTGCCAGTTTCTAGAAAATGAAAGAAGCTTTCTATTTCTTTTTCTTGCGGTTTAATGAGTTTATACCCTTCAATATTTTTTTCTTCTGTTTCAAAAATTTCTTCAACTTGTGTGGTGATTTTTTTTAGAATCTGTTTTTTGAAATCTTCAAAATCTAAGTTTTGATTTATAGCAATGTCAAGATTGAGTTTATCTAATTGTATACTGTATGAAGGATTTTTTGAATCCACTTCATTAAAATAATTTTCCAAAAGCGAGAATACTTCTTTTTGTAAAAACGCATCAATATTGTCCTTGAGATAATATCCTTTTTCTTTAGAATTGGTATTTATCTCGAGGAATACTTTATTGATGATATGTTTACTTGAATTTTGCACTAGCTGTAAGGGTTTCTATTTGTATGTTTAAAGAGGATATGATAAAATCAATTTTTGGAAATACTTTCAGCATGCTTGTTAAAAACTCTTTCAAGGTTCCGTCTTTATCCGCATTGAATTTTATTTCGACGAAACTTTTAAATAAATCCGTAAAAAGTAATTCTATTGGGATAATTTGTTTTTCTGATGTTTTAAGCGTTTCTGGATCTTGGCATCTCAAAATAGTGTAAAACAATGAGGTATTTAGCGATATAAGCGTTTGTACTGCAGTAATTAGTTCCGGATTTTGAAGTTTAATGGCAGCGCCAACAACTGTCGATATTAAATTGAAGTTTTCTTGTGTGAATAATTCAGATAAATTATCATTTGATTTACCGGCAATGTAGCTCTCAATATTTTTTTGAACTTCGACAAATCTGTTTTCTGTTTCAGAAATTAAGCGATTAGTTTCTCTATTGAATTTATTTGAAACAGAAATTTCTTTTAAATTATAAATCGTTACAAGCGAATTGTTTATAAATAAACCAGCATTATCAAGACATTTATTTCCTTCAACTGGTTTTCTAATTTCAATTAACCTTGGACCATCAGTAACCGAACCACATTTACCTTCGGCAATTAATGAAACAGAAATAGAAGATTCATTGTATAAAGAAATTGGGCGTGTTATTGCATCTTTCTTATCTGTTTTTACTACTTCTTTATTGATTTCCCAGATGTATGTTGCGGCGTTTATAGAATTGTTATTTAGTGTTAGAATTCCGGTCGTAGCATCTACATTGTAACTTAAACTAGCAGTAGGCAGATCTAGAAGTGTAATGGTAAGATTGGATGGTTTGTCGTCTATAAAAATGGTTACGATTTGGACGTCCTTAGATACCTCGCTTGGAGTGAACATATATTTTTCTCCGAATGTAACTTGAACTCCTTCTCCTAAAATTTGTGCCCCTTTTACATTAGGTTCTAGAGTAAGTTCTACAGGTTTATCGTTTCGGCAAAAAGATATTTTGTTTACTAATTTACCATCAACCAGTATTTTTGGATCTGGAATTTCAAAGCTTATAGGATGAGTGACTTTAAAATCGCAATTGCCATTGTCTGCATAAAGCATAACATCAAATGTAAATTTCTTTTGTGATTCACTGTTATACTTGTAGACGTGTGTTATTTCGGTTTTATCATCTGTAACCCAATCGGTTTTGTCTCCAAAATCCCAGGTATACTTATTTCCTTCGATATTTTCGCCAGTTATGGTAAAAGTGACTTCGGTTTCGTCAGCTCCTGGAGATTTTAAAGGAACACCAGCAAAATCGAATTTTGGTTTTTCAAAAATGGTTATTTTGCAATCGGTATCAAAATTATTAACCGTAAAGGTTATAGGCTGGCCAATTAACTCTTTGCTTACTAAATTTGGGTCAAATACAAGTGCGCCATATTCATTTACTGTTATTCCTCCATTTTGATCAGGTCTAACATTGGCTTTTACAAAACCTCCAGATGGAGACACTTTAAAAGGCAGAGGAGGTGTTTTGCTGTCAAAGCAAATTTTATCTACAGGTAAACTAAGACCAATATTGTTTTCATCACAACACAAATAAGGCAATGAAAAATCGGCAACAATTGGATTTAAAATAGGAATGCCTTCTGTGAATTTTTCAAAATCCCCAGTTAAAGATGGTCTACGGGTATTATAATAATAGTAATAAGGCACTTTTTCTTCCAGATAGATCATTATAAATGTGCCGCCTGGAATTACACCCGCTTTATGCTCGTAACCATGATTTTTGTTAAGATAATACTCGGTGAATTTCTGGATAGTTTTATCCAGTTCATTAGCATTTACTGCTAGTATTATTATGTTGAATCCAAGACCATTATCTAGTCTAATTTGCTGGATTACTTTTAATGCTTCTTTGTAATTGCGCCCTTGATGACCTTCAATTCTGTAAAAATCACTATCAAGATGTATTTCGAGCGGTTTTTTAGTATTTAATAAATCATCGTGGTAACTAACATTGTTTTTTTCTAACCCTAAAATAGTTTTATTAAAATCCCAAGCTTTAATAAGCGAATCTTTCACATCATTGTAAAAAGGAATAGCTTTTTTGCCCAATTTGCCCAATTGCAGAGAAGGTGTAATTTTTATATAATCATACGATGTATTGTAATTTTCTAATAGCTCTGTACTTCTCAGAATAAGACTGTACATTCTTTGTCTGGCTGTGTTTTCGCCATAACATATTTTTATTTCTTCCTCAGAGTCTTTAGAAGCGTCTTCAAGGCAGTCATTGCAAGCGGTAAGGCTTTCTCCTGTAAGCAAAGGTGATTTGTAAAAAGCATGACGAAATTCAAAACAAGGTTCTGTTTTTATTAGTTCGCCAAGCATTAAGTGTTTTGGAAACGCATTAATATCAGGATAGCAATAACTATCCTCTATGTCGAGTAAAAGTGCTCTGATTTCATTGTAAGTATCAACAAGATCGTTAAGCAAATCATATCGATATTGAAAATCTGATGGAAGTACCGGATCTCCATCAAAATTGAATAGTTCGGTTATCTTTTTTTGAATAACTTCTAAAACTACTGGCATATTTAAACCTGTCAGCAGCTTATTGTAGCCTTCCTGCAAATTTTTAACAACATTGTTTTTGAAAATTCCTTTCGTAAAAGTTTGTTTTAATGCTTCAAGATGAACAAAATCTTCTTTTTTTAGTACAATTCTATTTGATTTTAAATCTGGTAATGTATGATATAAATTGACATAATTGATTTTACCAATCATGCTGTCATAATTCATTATTTTTTTGGCAACGTCTTTACTGACAATTAAAACTTTATAATTGCCCACAATTTCCAGTCCCTGATTGTCACACGAAAGGCTTACGCATAAGTCAGATTCTTTCTCATAAGACTCCAGATACAAAAGAATTACAGCATCTTTAATTTCAAATCCTGTGTTTGCTTTAAATTGTGCTAAAGCAAAATTAGGATCCTTTTCTTTTTTTTGCTGTTCTTCTGTTAAGAGTTCAAAAAGTGGCAATTGTTGGTTTGCACCTCCGTAGAAAAAAGGTTTATACGCCGCTTTTGTATTATCATAAACTTTACAGTGTGTATAGGTTTTTGAATCAAAATCGATTTTTTTGTTTCCCAATACATCTGCCTGATATAACTTAAAAAGATCACCATCTGTAGTTATACCAGTTCCTTGTGTTATTGAAATGGTTTTTGGAGACTCATCATAACTTGGATAAAGTCCGCAAACTATACCAACGCCACTCAGGTAAACGCGCGATAGGCGATCCTGGTCGTCAAAAAAATCTACAACCTCATTAAGGTTTCCTTCTGTAAGTACCTGATTCTTTGTGAATCGTCGGTATTGTGTTGTTATTGTTGAAAGTTTTGCTGACATGGCAATAGTTTTTATAGTGATCCTAAATTCGTTTTTCCTAGTATAATTTTATCTGACAATCGCTCGTTTTCATCACTGCAGTCAAATAGACGTCCTATTGGGTAAACATTGTCCAGACTGGTTAGTGATTTAATAAAACTGATTAATTGCGGTTCTGGCTGTTCTTGATTCAAATCGGTTTTAGCGATTAAATATTCTTTGTATGTTTTTTCAAATTGAACGAGTTGGTTTTCTGCGGGATCTTTTACATCTTTTTCCCTATATCCAATCCAACATACTTTTGCTAGAACGTGAGCAGGCAATTCTTCTTTGATTATTTTTTCTATATAATTTCTAAAATCGGTATTAGCAAATCGCAATGTATATCCTGGCAACACTACGCTCACGCGATAGGAATAGGGATCTATAGGTTCGCAATCGCCACACTCTTCGGCGCAGATTGGCATGAAAGTATCTGGATTTACTGTGGTCTGATTTACATCTGGACGCAACATCATGTGTTCGACCAAAAACATTCCTTCTTCTGTAAAATCTTCTTTCATGAATTGAATCAAGTCTAGAATCGATTTTTCTAAATCTGCCAGATTAGTATAGTATTCAAATCTTCGCGCAATAATACGGTCTGGATTTTTCTTGTCTTTAATGGGTATGGCTGGATTGATAATATCATAAGAATATTTTCCTGCATCTGACTGCTGAATTAAAATATTATCGATAATAGCTAAATCTTTTACAGTACCGTTTTTAAAAGCCTCTTTTATTTTATATTCACGAGTTTGAATAATCTGTAATACAGCAAAATAAAGTTCCTTATTTGCAGCAGAAGTGTCAAAGTATTCAGCGGTTGAAGAAAGCACAATTTCATTATTTGTATCGACAATTCGCCATCTATAAACCGATTGATTGTCTGAATCAATAAAATTGTACATCTGGACAAACGAATTGGAAAGATTTCTGCGACTGTAATCTCTAATACCAATGAGTCTCGAAATCCTTTTTTCTGCTCCTGAAACATTATTTGTATTCCATAAATTGGCAATGGGCTGTTTGTAATAATCAAAAGCATTGCCGCGCTCTTTGCTTACGACTTTATAATCTTTCAAAAAGTTTTCTTTGTCGCGCAGTACAACTTGATCTGTAGTATTGCCGTAAATGGTTTTATTGACAAAAACGTATTCTGAAAAATTCTCGGCAAAACGAGATAATAAATGGTCTAAAATTTTATTTCTTCGTTCGATATTATTGTCCTGCTGGTCAAAAAGCAGTTCTGTAATGCTGTCGTCAGTATAATTATCATATCCGTCTACAATGTCATTTGCGCCTTCAATATCTTTAATTACTTGAGTAAAGAGAGTTCGTGTCAAATTTCCGCTTACGGAAAGCAATTCGCTTACCTGACCTAATTGTTTAAAATAACTTCCCAATATCTGGTCAAAAAATAAAAGATATCCCTTTAATTGTTTTGCTTTAGATTTACGCTCAACAGATGCTCTGGTTGGAAGACCCACTTCGCCAATACCATAGGTTTCAGGAAAATCATTTTGTATGGTGGTATAAAAATCAGTATTGAGATATTCGCCATTTGGTATTTCTAATTCTTTATTTTGGCTGGCGTTGGTTGTAGCTTTGTCTTTTTCTGCTTTTATAGCGTCTAAATATTTTTTTACCTTCGCCTGATTGATGTTAAGAGGCAATAATCCTTTGTTGTAGTTGAAAACACTTTTGACACAAACAACAGGTTTTTGATAAGGAGCAAGGCAGATAAGCCATTTGTTTTCCAAGTCATCACCACCGCAGTTTCCTAAAGAAATATCTTTTATTAAGATTACATCTGGCACCGACATGATTATTCTCATGATGTCAGAGAGACGCACTTCGTTTCTCAAATCGGCTTTAAGCAATTCTTTTGTGTCGATAAAACCGTTTTCTAAAGATGGGCCGTCAAAAATTTCCAAAGTCGAATATCCTTTGTCAATCATTTGCTTTAGCGAATAAAAATTGACAGTTGTAGATAAGTAACTTTCAAGGGCATGAAGAACATTGGCATGAACCAATTCTTCATCGGCTTCAGTATTTACTTCAATATCAGCACATATTTTTATAGGATAGTCTACTACTTTTTTGATATCGACAAGATCTTCACAAAGGTTTCTGTTAGCATGATACTGTTTTCTTATTTTTTCTTTAACAGCTTCTATATCTGCGGGTTTTGAACTTTCAAAATCTACATACAAATCATACAAACCATTTAGTTTAAAAGTTTTTCTTAAGTTATCTGGTAGATTTTCATAATCCTTAAAATCATATGAAAGCTGATTTTTTTTGCAGTCAACATATACTTTTTTCTCATGTTTGGCGAGCCAGCAGTTTCGAACGCCTTCTATATCTATAAACAGTTTTCGGTAATCATTTTGTGTTACTGGACTTGATGATAATACTTCTGAAGCTTTAAAAAACTGTTTTGGAATGCCTTTATTAATATCGTCTGATGCGAGAATATTTTCTATAGGAAGATTAAGTCTCATGCCAAGATCTGAAATGGCATAAGAAAGCATCTCCAGCATCGTGATACCTGGATCATGCTCATTAAAATCAGTCCAAAATTTACTGCCAAAAGACTCGATATATTCGATTCCTTTTTTTCTTAAATAAAAGAAATCCAAATCGTCCTCTGATGCCGATTTTTTAGGAATGGTGATATGTGGGTTTAGTATTGACATTTTTCAGGTTCTTGTGGGGTTATTTTTTTGCAAGTATCTATATCGGTACTGATAATGTGGTTTTTAACAGAGACTAAAATGTTTTTTGGACTTGAAGGCGATAACGTAGTTTGAAAATCTAATAGATAAGCTTTGGCATCATTCTTATCTGTATCTTCTAATGTTTTGGGCTCTTCTTTATTTGTTTTATCAATGTATATTGCCATTTCTAGCATAGATAAAAAATCTACGTAATATAAATTTTCGATATATTCTATAACAACACTGCGTTGTAGTTCAACTCCGAATATGATTTGTTTTGAAGTGTCGAAGGCCCAAGGAGATAGAAATTTTATAAGATCTTCATTAAGCTGTTTTTTATAGAAATTCTCATCGTATTCTGGATAAAACTTTACCTTCAGTTTTACTATAACTTTTTCATAATCTGGATTAATGACTTTTGCAGAAACTAACATTGAATTTTTAGAATTAATAAAACTCTCGATGCTGTTTAAAGTCGCCGTGCTTACTCTTGGCTCATAAATATCGAATACATTTTTGTCGACGATATCTGGAATTACAACCAACGTTACTTTCCCCGGAGCTAAAAAAGAGGTGTCTTTACCTGAAATAAATGTATGATTAAGGCATTTTACTCTAAAAGCATTTGGAAATTCCTGTAAAATAAGATGCTCATAATCCCAAAGCGTTATCGCTCTGTTTTTGTGGCGCAGACGTTCGCTTACACGCAGATAATAGGAGGGGTCTGATTCTAATGGTTTTCCATCAAATGAATTAAATGGCTGTTCAATGCTTTTAATTTGTGGAACTCTTGTAATTAATTTAGATATTGTTTTCGCAGGTAATGTACTTTCTAAATGTGCTAAATTATTGTTGTTGTCAAAAAATTGTGCGGTAACAACTTGAGTTTTCACATCGATAACTTTGCAAACTGCATTATAATCTTTGTGCATTTTTGCTTTGATCCAAATGGTATTGGCAGGAAACAGCGTATTGTCATTAGTTGCCTGTTTTGGAATGCCGAATTTTACGATACCTGATTTTAAAAAGTTATCGATACCATTTGCTAAAATATCCTTATCAAGATTTTTCCAGTAATTATTGCATAATATGTACCATTCTACCTTTTGTATTCCTGTAAAAGTATCAACGCTGGTGTTTTCGCTTCCTTCTAATATTTGAAATAATAACGAAATTTGTTGCATTATTTCGGCATCTTGAAAACCAACATAAAATTCTCCTCCATTGCAATAATCAGGAACCAAACAGCTAGCGATTGGAGCAGAAGGATCTAAGATTTCTTTTTTGATGGCTTGCTGTTTCAAATAAGAATGTTCTTCCTGCTGGCCAAAAGGAGCTTCATGAAACAATTTTATTCGGTTAGATTCGTAGGCAGAAAGAGTAAAATCAATGTTTTCCTCAGAAAAAACAATACTTTCCTCAGCAGAATAATCCAGACTGATGCTTTCTACAACAGGAGTGTAAGGTTCATTTGGAATTGGTGTTGTTGGCTCGTCCGCCACATTCATTATGGCCAAAGTATATATTTTTGGAAATAACGAATGCAAAAATGACTGATTTAAGGTCAATCGTATAGGTCCGCTTTTCCCAGGGCCATAATCGCCTTTTACATGGATATTCGATTCGAATGCATTATCTTCTTCATCATCAGCGTCAAATAAATTGACTGTTTCATCCTGTTCGTCCCAAACTTCTTTATCTAAGACAGATAAGGTTGCTTTAAAGTAGTTCTCAATAACAATTCCAGCGTTTGGGTCTATTTCGGGCGTTTCGGGTGTTTCTTCAACAGCTTCTATTTCCTCATTAATCTCTATAGGAGCTTTTATTTTCGAATTGTTTTTTTTGGAAATACCATCTTCAGGTTGGTTGGCGCTCATCATTTTTTTAACGCTCTCCTTTGGGAAAATCGCATCAAGAAAACTCTGTTTGCTTACGGTTTCAAGGAAACTATTTTTGTAAGCAGCATAATGAGTTACAAATGATAAAGGAGTGTTTTTCCACTTTATGTTAATATAGGCGTCAGTCCAATTTTTAGAAAAGATTTCAGGATAGTTTATGATAAATGAACTGTTTTTTTCAGGCTGGGTTGTAAAAGGGAAAAAAGGTTTTGCTGCATTAAGGGCTCCAGTATCACTTTCTAAGATAAGAGATTTTACATCCTTAACCTCAACTTTTGCCGTAATGTTTGTTATTGGTTTTGTAACTAGACTTCTAAAAAGAGTATGGCCTTTTTTATCTTGCGTGTTAATTAAAAATCGAATCACTGGCAGTTCTGTAGAGAAAAATTCGCCTAAAACTGACTGATCGTAGTTAGCAATTGCGGGATTATCTTTTGGGATCTTAAAAACCAATTTTAATTGGTTGCTGCTAATGCTCGTATATTGACTCACATTTTTAAAAGAGAGGTCTGTGCTAAGCTTAATATTTCCAATCCATCCCTTTTTTCCGCTATATAGGATGCTGATATTATTCAAAAGATCATTTGTATCCAATAGATCATGAAAAGTTAAAACCTCATCAAAATCAATTGTGATGTCAATATTTCTGTCGCCTTCTTTAAGATTAAATAATTCCGAAGCTATTGCGAAACCCAGTTTAGCATCGTCTAGTTTTGGATATTTCTCTTCTTTGGAAGTATATCCAAAAGGAAACCAATATGGAGAATCTTCTTTTAACGGTTCGCCTTTTCCATCTAGAGAATTAGCTATTTCGCTACATTTAATTTCACCCAAATTAATGTCATTGTACACACTTTTTAAATACGCTATATGGGCTTTATTGGCAATAAATTCTTCTGTGGTTTTGTAAATTAGTTTTTTGCCATCGGGATCTTTTCCAGCATCAAGTTCTGTGTTTGCATCGATTTTTTCTTCGGCGACTTTTTTTGCCAGTTCAAAAATGATACTGACTTTATCTGCTTTTGCAGGCAGTTTTTCAATTTGAAGTATGTCTTTATAGAAAAAATCTAAATGTTTTTTGGTAATGCCATTAAGTTTGTTTTGTGATAATTCTAATAATTTTAAAAAACACACAAACAAGGTTAGGTGAGGAGTAAGGTCTTGATTGATATTGGCAGTTGATAATGTTTTGGTGATATTTTCTTTTAAATAGCCATATCTTTCATCTGTTCTTTGTGGGATGTTGCCATTTGGAAGATTATCTTTTGAAAAGCCGAAATAATTGAAAAGCTCCTGCCAGTTGCCTTCTGGTTTTTTATCGTTATTCGTATCGAAAAAGTTGACTTCTTTTGCAAAATTATAAGCAAATAACAGCCAGTCTTCAATAGTAAAATCATGAAGTTTCAGGTTGCTAGGCTCTAGTGCATCACTAAAGCGTTCTTCCTGATTAACTCCATTTCTTTTAAAAATAACATTGTCTATTTGGCTGCCGTTGGTGCTCATAGCTTATAAACTTTTAAACATTAGTGCCTTCTTCTTTGTAAAAAGGATAAACAAGATTGCTTCTTGAATTCGTACTTCTTATTCTATAATCGATTATGACTAATAATTCTCCTTCTAAATCATCACTTTGTGTGATATCGATTTTTTCAACATCAATTCGCGGTTCATAATATAAAATCGCCGTTTTTATGAGTTCTGAAACATAGGTTTTTAGTGTTCTATCTAATGTTTCAAAAAGCAATTCGTCCATATTACAACCATATCTGGGCAGCATAATGCGTTCGCCTATTTTGGTAGAAAGCAATATCTCCAGACTGCTTTTAATGTCTGCCTCATCAGATGTCATTACAACTGCTTTACTGTTCTTTTTGAACTCTGGCGGAAAACTCCATCCAGTACCTAAAAAAGCTTCTTTATTTTCCATAATCAGCCTATTAAAACGGTTGGACATCCTAATACAATTGTGCCTCCATGCGCAGTTGAATCTCCCATTCTTGCGGCTGGTTTTCCTCCAATTAGCACTGTGGCTGAGCCCGCAATAATACTATCCGGAGGACCTGTACAAACTATCATATCTCCAAGACATGCTGCTGGTTGACCGCCTATGAGTACTGTTGGTGAGCCTGGCGGTAATATTGGTCCGCCAACATGAGGTACGGTTCCTGTTACCATTGGACAAACATGCATATCGTTTATTCTTGCGGCTGGTGCTCCCATAATTGCTTATTTTTATAGTTAACCTTTTGTTTAAGTGTTTTGTAATAGAAGACATAATATGAGTTAGTTAATCTGCACAATGCTACCTTTTACAATCGCTACGGCAGCCGATGACATTTCTGCGCCTGCACTTCCTTCGGCTTTAAATTGGGCGGTTGCTTTTAGATTGACATTGGTGCCTTCAATTTTTACATCGCCTGTTGCTTTTATTGAAATATCGCCCGCGCTTTCCATCTTTATTCCTGCGCTGTCAATTGTAATAACATTAGAATTTTCGTCTTCTACAACGATAGATCCTTTGTCTTCGTCGAGCGTTATTTTTTTTCCTGCTGGAGTTTCAATTGCAATCGATTTTTTATCATCATCAAAGAGCACTTTCATTTCGCTTCTTGTGAAAATTCCTTTTTGATGGTTATCATCAGATGCTTTTAATGGAGCGGGTTTTGCGCTGCTGTGAAGCATTCCTAAAACAATCGCATCATTCGGATCTTCGTTGATAAAGCCAATAATTACTTCGTCTTCAATTTCTGGTCTAAAAAAAATGCCTCTGTTGTCACCTGCATCTAAAGCTGCGACTCTGCACCAAATACCCTGTTCTTCGTTATTGATGATTGGAATTTTGACTAAAATTCGGTCTTCACCATCAGGATCGTCCTGAAGTTGGGTTACAATTCCAATATGAAGTCCTTTTATGGATGGAATTATTCCTGAAGCCGATGGCGTATTGACGTCATACGTTTCAGAAAACCATTCAGGATTTAATCCAAATTGCACATTTACAGTCCAATTACCGTTTGCTATCTCATGGAATACTCCAGTAATGTAAGCTTTGCCATTAAAACGATCTCCAACACCTTCAAGCGTGATAATGGTGTTGGGTTTTACTGCAGGAATTCCTTGAAATTTTACTCTTCCGCGAACTTTTGACAGCTGTTGAAATAATAATTTAGCATCCGCCCAATCTTGTAATTCGGTATCGGTGACATGACCGCCGTGACGCAATTCTAAATTTTCCAGTTTTACAATGTCTGATAAGTCAGAAGCAGATAAATTTCCGTTTAGACTAACGCTAGGATCTTTAGCTTCAATTTCTAATAATTCCTGATTAGATGCATTCCAGCTGTAGGATGAAACTTTGGCAAACTGATTTCTTGCATCAATCTCAGCATCAAAATCTAGCATAGTGGCACCAAAAGCAACCGTTTCAACTGATTCTGAAGTTAAATCTGGCTTTTTAACCGAGATTTTTCCATTTTCAACAAAACATAATTTTCCATTAGCTTGTGCACGAGAAACAATAAAATCCCAGTCGGATGTATTATATTGCACTAACTCTTTGTGGCTATAATTCGTGCTTTCTACATCTTTTTGCAATCCGTAAGTGCCAATAATGTCTTCAAAAGCATCACTGTCTTTTACGTCATAAAAATATTTGCTTTTTCTCCCGATAGTCATTTTTACGGCTTCGTCTTTGCATTCTACAATCAACAGAGACGAATTGTCTTTTATTTTTATAGAATGTTTTACAACGATTCCTTTGTAAATAGTTTCTTCGTCACTGTGATAGCCCGCTTTGATTTCTATCTTTTTTCCTGGAATGAGCAAATCTTCATTACTTAATTTAAAATCTCTTGCAGCAGCATCTCCATCGGTCAAAATAATCTGCGCCATAGGTATTCTGTTTACCTCATTATGAACGACAATGCTCATTACTTGGTAAACACCAGACAGCTCAGTTCCCTCAATGAGCAACTTATGCGTTACTAAGTCGGCACTTTTACTGGTTTGTATGACGTCAGTATTGTTCATCTATTGTTGTTTTTGTAGAGGAGGGAAGAATATTTTTTGACCAATTTTTAATTTTCTGAAATTGATAAGCTTGTTGGCTTTTGCTACTTCGAGATAATATTTTGAATCGCCGTAGATTTTAAAAGACATTAGCGGAAGCGTATCGCCTGCTTTTACAGTTCTAGTGTGTGTTAAATCAGGAGATTGATTGTTTTGCTGTTTTGCTCTTAATTCATCTTCAACAACTCCTTTGAATTTTCCTTTTGCAATGGCTCTAATGGGCGTTCCATCTGGTCTGAAAAGTTTATACTCAATGGTCATTTCGGTGAGAGACCCTTTAAAAAGCAGGCTTCCCCAAGCAATTTTTAAATAATTCGGCTTATGTTCTGTACCGTTATATTCTAAAATTACTTTTCTAAAATGCTCAATGTCTTCAATAACACCATTTTCGGTACTTTCTTTGCCAGCGATAACACCAGTTCGGTCAAAAACAAAATCCAGTTCCAATTCCTCGGGAGCAATCGCTGTAAATCTTGGTGCAGGACTGCTCGTTCCAGCGGCTTGGGTTGTATCTTGTTCTATTCTGTAATGAAAAGTATATTTTTCGGGATTCATCAAAGTAATGAACTCTTCAATATCCGAAATCGGACTATTGAATTGTGGATCGCTATAGGCAATAATCTTCAGTTTTTTTAATTCACCAGTTGTCATATCAGCGTTCTTTTTTTCGTTCAATAATTTTCATTACTTGCTCGACACATTCAGCTACATTATCTTTTTCTGTAGAAGAAGATGATGATGAAGCTGGTTTTGCACCCGAACTTGGACTTTCGTTCACATTTATTTTGATGTGAAGCTCTTTGATTTCAATTGGCATGTCAAAATTATTTTTTGTGAAGGGTGAAATGATTATAAGCAAGCTCAAAGCTTTCAACAACAATTTTGCTTTCTAAAGCACTGAAATCTTCAACAGCCCATTTTACTGGATAAGCATGTACCACTTTCCAGTGCATTAACGGTTCGTGATCTTGATTCAAGAGTTTTACCGTTAAATCAACGGGCTTAAATTCGAAGTTTTCTATTGCTTTTCTGCACCATTCAATTACTTCAGAGTCAATAAGAATTCCTCTTTTTAGAACCAAATTTGGATATTTGGTTTTTACAGGAAGCTTGTGTTTGAATCTGTTTTCTCCACCCTCAACAAATTCTTCTGTTTCAAGATCTACAGAGAGTCCTGATACCGACTGAAATTGATGGTCTTTTTCTTTTGTGCCCAGCTGATCAAACTCAACCAGAAAATGAAAGCCTACGGGTGGATAATAATTAGCCATGATTAGTCATTTTGAATAGATAAACCTTCGTGAACCAGTTCAATAGATTCAATGGCTACTTCGTTTCCATCGGCTTTTAAATCGGTTGATTGCACTTTTGTTGGCCACGCATTTTTTACTTTCCAAGTAATCACTGGTTCGTGCTCCTCGTTTAGTAATTTGATGGTAATATCTCTTCTCTCGATGGTGTTCAGTTTTACTGTATTCCACCAAGCGTAGTATTCATTATCGCTTTTGAAAGTTCCTCTTTTCATCGTAATGTTGGAGAACTTTTGCATGCCTGGCATCTTAATTTTGCTGTACTCTGGACTGGCGCCCTGACGGTACTCAATAACTTCAGTTTCTACATCTAATCCGGAAACTTCTGTAAAGCCTATTTTTGTTCCACCCCAGTCAACTGAGAAATGAAACTTTGATAACGGATAACTCATGATTTATATTTTTTAATGATGTTTTAATTAAGATTCCTGCATTTTGTGAGAGAAACGAAGAATGATGAACTCAGCTGGACGAACTACTGCCATACCGATTTCGATGATCATTTTGCCGTCTAAAATATCCATAGCAGACATGGTTTGTCCTAGACCAATTCTTACGTAAAATGCTTGTTCTGGTTTTGCTCCAGCCAAAGCTCCAGCTCTCCATTGAAGAATTAAGAAATTTTCAATCATAGCTCTTACTCTTATCCAAGTATTAGCATCGTTAGGTTCAAAAACAAACTGTTCAGTTGCTTTTTTAATAGATTCTTCGGCCATATTGAAGAAGCGACGAACGGGCACATAACGCCATTCACTATCGTTACCGGCTAAGGTTCTTGACCCCCAAACCAAGGTTCCTTTACCGGTAAATGTTCTGATAGCGTTGATAGATTTACCTGCGACAGTATCAATATTTAAGTTGTCCTGAATGGTATTTGTTATTTTAACCGTTGGTTTTATGACATAGTTTAGACTTACATTTGCAGGAGCTTTCCATACGCCTCGATCTTTATCAACTCTGGCATATATTCCCGCAATAGCAGAGCTTGGCGGAAGTGTTATAGGAAGGTTGTAGATTTCAGTAAGGATTTTATTGAAAGTCGCATTGTCGATAGTTTCTAAAGTGCTTAATTTTCTTCCGTTTAATGCTCCGTTGTTGACATCTTTTCCGCTAACAGATTTAATAGCATCTAATAGTGTAAGAAGGTTTGCCTTAATAGGAGAAAAAGTATTTTTAGATACCGTAATTCCAGTTTGACTAGTAAAGGGATCGTATTCTACAAGTTTTTTTAATTCTTTATCAAAACTTACAGGATCTGTTGAAACAATTTTAAGCAGTTTTGCCGTTGCGTTCTCGTCCTGTATTTTTTTCTTTAATGCTTTTAGATTTTTATATACAGAATCAATTTTATCTGCAGCAGTAAAATTCGAATTAAAAGTAGTCAAAGCACTTGTGATGTTATTTGCAATAACCATATCCTCATCAGATATTGTGCTGATTGCTGCATTTGCTTCATCGTTTAGCGAATTTCTCAAAAGAGACAAACTTTCTAAAGAAGTAAGCAGAACATTCAGTTTTTCTAGGAAAGCTGTTTTTTTCGCAGGGTCACTTTCAAAGGTTACGGCTAAATTAAAACCTGTTGCGCCACCACTGTACATTTGCAAAAATAAATCGCTTATTTGTCCAGAAATATCTCCAGGAGTAGTGGTAACGTCAACCAATTTCGCAACAGTTGCATCAATTCCTGTAGTTGCATTTTCAATTGGTTCTAGTCCCACAGCGATTTGATCATACGCTTTTGCTGTATAAGAGTAATGTTTTAGTACAATTTTACTGCTGTCAAAGGCATAGTCTAAGATGGTTTCTAAGTGCGGATAATATGCGGCTCCGTATTTAATAGTATCTTTTTCAGCACTAATTACACCTCTTAAATCATCTATATTTGGATCTGTTGGACTTGATTCATCATAACTTAAAGTGTCTATTAAGGTAAATCTGTCCTGAAGATTTTGGCATTGCAATAATGCGCTATTGTACAATCCGTAGAAATTAGCTTTATCTATTCCGCTTACTTTTGTTGCATCAGGAAATAGAATTAGAGTTGGTTCGTCTACCTTTTCTAATTCTGCCAATCCCTCAGCCAATTTAGCAATGCTATTGATTGTTGTGACTGGAGCGTCTTCTTCATCTAAATCATTTCCATAACGCCCAACCGAAATAATGTAGCAAGGACCACCGCCATTTGCAAAGAATAGCTGCAATGAATAATACATTAAAAAAGGCTGTTTTGAAGTTGGCTGATCCACAACAATAGATCTTGTATCTCCATTCTCTGTTGCAACATCATTAATGGTTACACTAATTGTTGTTTCTGGTTTGGCAAAGCCAAAAAAGCGTTCATATTCTAAAAGAGATGTTATTCTTGTCGGTTTTGATTTCAAATCTCCATTAATCTTGTTCGTGGCTTTTTCAGTATAGCCAATAAAGCACGGAATCGCAGTCTCTACCTGGGCAACAGAAGGGGGAAACTTTACGATTTCCTCAACATATACTCCAGGCGTTTTGTAAGTTGTTGCCATAATTGATTTGTTTTTTAATTATTAAATAAATATTTCTGAATAGTAATCACTATCGATTTTTGTTATTGATTTTACAGACGGATTTGGATATTGACTTTCTGCAGGTTGCGAAGGATCCAAATCGTTAACAGGGTCAATCTCTACAAAACCAGATCGCGTTAATGGTTTGACGGTCTTGGTTTTAATTTCGGTTTTTGCTTTACGGTTGATATATCTCCAAAAGGTTTTTCGGTTATCAAAATGAATTTTAAAATTTGGACTTATCATTTTGTTCGAATTGTCTATAATATCTTCTGAGCTATTGTCGCCCTTAGCAGTAAGAGAAATAACTCCAAAGACATTTTGCTGTTCTGACGGCTGCAGTGTTGAGATTAAATCGGCAGTTGTTTTTTCAGATACCAAATAAGCGTTTGAAATAAGTTTATTGTCACTTATTTTTGGAAGATATTTAAATGAAACTGGTTCAGTCAATGGTTTTACATTACTGAAGAGATATGCTTGAGTAAGAGCAAAATCAAGATTAGTATAATTTTCAAACTGATAATCATTAATTTTAAT
Source organism: Flavobacterium sharifuzzamanii (assembly GCF_003254585.1). Classification (GTDB taxonomy): domain Bacteria; phylum Bacteroidota; class Bacteroidia; order Flavobacteriales; family Flavobacteriaceae; genus Flavobacterium; species Flavobacterium sharifuzzamanii. The sequence goes on from NZ_QJGZ01000038.1 coordinate 192,571, forward strand.
TAAAAACGTTAGGTTCAGATTGTCAGGGACTTTAATAAAAGGATCTGATTCACCTTTTAATTTAACGTATACTCCGAAACCTGTTTTGGTTTTTTTGAATACCATTTTGTAGTTTTTGAGTACGGTTGTGGTTTCTATAGATGGTGTTACAGCAATAAAGGCATCTGTACTAAATTGCTGCAGCATTTTTTCTTTTTTATCATCTGTCATACTAGTGAAAATTTCTTCTCCGTTATTCAAAAAATAATTATGAAGAAGCGTCACTTGAAATAACAATCCATATGTAGAAGAATAACTCATGACTGTTCTTTCTTTTTAGTTATTCCCGTAAATTCACCAATAAGCTCTCCTTCTGCTTGCGCAATATTGCGTTCAATTTGGATCATACTGACTTTGTATAAAGCCGACGGAAGCTGTTTTCCGCCAAGTGTTCCCCAGATATAATTTAATTCTTCAAAAGTGGGAGTGTAGAGTTCAACGGTAAATCTAAAGTTGTCTACATTGCTCATGGCACTACTGTTTCTGTTAAAGATGGTATTGGCTTGAGTAAAAAGTTTTTTCCCCTGAAAAAACTCAATAATTTTTGAAATGTCTTTGAGCGAGTTGATATATTTATCTCTGTTGGCGCTAAAAAGTATAAAGAGATTTAAATTGATAATACTGTTTTTATATATGGTTTTCGTATTTTCAATAATATGATTTGGGAAGTTTTTTAAAGTAGCTTCTTCATCTAAATTAATTATCGTAAGCGCCACAGCATTTTTTAAAGCATCTGTGATATCATCATTCTGAGATTCTAAAAAAGCAATATTTTCTGGTACAACAGATTTGTCCAACCCAATTTCCTCGAGATAGTTGTTTACTTGTTCTGTAATTATTTGTATTACTTCAAAAATCATCTTTTGATAAAAATTATTATAAATACTAAATGAAATTTTATAGGAAGGAATAAGATTCTGGGCGAAGAATGCAATTAGAAATCAGGCTTCTAACAGTGCTTTTAAGATTCGACTAAATTAGATAAATGCACATGTACCAAAAAAGGGGAAAATCCCCCTTTTTTATTCAGTTAATATACTGGTTTTTAGTTTGTTGGTTTTTAATGGGGTAGAAGTGGTATTGGGTAAACCTTAATTTAGCATTTGCTTAAACTCTTCGAAAAGTATTTAGAAATTACGTTTTCAAAATAAAGATTCATTAGCAAAATCAATGAACTGTAAAAAGTGTTAAATTTTTGTTATTGGGAAATTTGGAAAAGAAAAGTCAAGATTTGTGCTACTCAATTGTGTTTCAACCCTGCTAAATTTGCCATTATACAAGGAATAATCCTCTAGTAATTGAAATCTTCCCGATGAAGTTAGCTTATATTATTTTTTTACAAATTTGCTTTTTAACTATCCCAAATAGTTACAGCAACCGCATTGTAAATAGAATAAATGCTCACACAGGAACCGAATCAGTTCTTGCGCTAACCACCAATAATACTGTAATTAATAAAGCACTTTCAGATTCAGATGAGCTAAAATTTGTTTTATTAGAGAATACTTCTGAAACGGAGAAATCTAACAGTTCTTTGCCAGCATCTCCGCTAAATTTAAATTTCAAAAACTTAAAAGAGGACTGTTCTATTTATGTAGAAAATATAAAATTGAACAGTCAAGGATTATGGGAACGAAACATAACTCCTTTTAGAAACACGTCACGAAATATCCTATTTCACAGCTTGAAAATCCACATTTAATTATTTTTAATTCTTATTGCTTACTGCTTAATTGGATTTAGCACATTCTGTTTATGGTAAAAAGTAGATTTTTACCTAGAGTGAAGAATTATGCCTAAATTTTAGTTTACACTTATTCTCTATAAGTGGGCACCACATTTTGCAGTAAATAACAACAGGTGTATCTTATCGTAAAAAATGCACCATCATATTTATCCATATAGATTATTCTATATTGGAACGGGCAGTTATTGCCTTATCTAATCCATGTTTATTATTTAAAGAAAACATTATTGATCTAAAAAAAGAGATCAGTTATGCGAATCTCTATATACATAACCCAAAATATTTTATTATGCATTTAACACCAAGAGAAATTGAGAAGCTAATGCTGCATACAGCTGGCGAACTTGCTCAAAAGAGAAAAGCCCGTGGCTTAAAACTAAATTATCCTGAAACCATTGCTCTTATTAGCAGTGAACTGATGGAACGCGCACGAGATGGTAAAACAGTAGCCGAGTTAATGCAATATGGTGCGACACTGCTTCGTAAAGAAGATGTAATGGAAGGCGTTGCTGAGATGATTCATGATATACAAATCGAAGCAACATTTCCTGATGGTACCAAATTAGTAACAGTGCACAATCCTGTGCGATAAACTTAAAAAATACTGCGATGATTCCAGGAGAAATTATATTAAAAGATAGCGCTATTATTTGTAATGATAGCCGTGAAACGTTAACCATAAAAGTTACTAATACTGGAGACAGACCAATCCAGGTAGGTTCACATTTTCATTTTTTTGAAGTGAACAGAATGATGTCTTTTGACAGAGAAAAAGCATTCGGAATGCGATTAAACATTATTGCCAGTACAGCAGTGAGATTTGAGCCAGGAGAAGAGAAAGAAGTTGAACTGACTGAGTTTGGCGGAAACCAGAGACTTTTTGGACACAACAACTTAGTAGATGGAGACTTATCTCCTCATAACAAAGCTGTTGCATTAGAACGTTTAAAAGAAGGCCAATTTAAAAATGTGAAATCATGAGTTTAGAAGTAACTAGAAAAAATTATACAAGTATTTTTGGTCCAACTGTTGGAGATCAAATACGTTTAGGTGATACAGAGCTTATTATAGAAATTGAAAAAGATTTCTGCTCTTATGGAGATGAAGCAAAATTTGGAGGAGGAAAAACCGTTAGAGACGGGATGTGCCAATCTTCTACTGCTTTGCGTGATGAAGGCGTTCTAGATTTCGTAATTACCGGTGCTACAATTATTGACCACTGGGGAATTGTAAAAGGGGATATTGGTATTAAAGATGGAAAAATTGTTGGAGTTGGTAGAGCAGGAAATCCAGATACCATGGACAATATTACACCTGGCATGATTATCGGAGCTTCAACGGAAGTTCATGGAGGACATGGGTATATTGTTACAGCCGGAGGAATTGATACGCACATACACTTTATTAGTCCTACCCAAATTGAAACAGCTTTGTACAGTGGTATTACAACCATGATTGGTGGTGGAACTGGCCCTGCTGACGGAACAAATGCGACAACTGTTACACCCGGAAAACATAACATTAAAAGAATGTTACAGGCTGCAGAAGCATTTCCTGTAAATGTTGGTTTCTTCGGAAAAGGGAATGTAGCTACAGAAGCTCCAATTGAAGAACAAATTGAAGCAGGAGCTTTGGGTGTCAAAATTCATGAGGATTGGGGAGCAACTCCTGCCGTGATAGATGCTTCTCTAAAGGCAGCGGACAAATATGATGTACAAGTAGCCATTCACACCGATACGCTTAATGAAGCAGGATTTCTTGAAGATACCATGAATGCTATCGCAGGACGTGTTATTCACACCTTCCATACAGAAGGAGCAGGAGGTGGTCACGCGCCAGATATCATCAAAGCAGCAATGTATCCAAATGTATTGCCAGCATCTACAAATCCAACCAGACCGTACACAACAAATACGATAGACGAGCATTTGGATATGTTGATGGTTTGCCATCACTTGAGTCCAAAAATTCCAGAGGATGTGGCTTTTGCTGATTCGCGTATTCGACCAGAAACTATTGCTGCAGAAGATGTGCTTCAAGATATGGGAGTATTCAGTATCATGAGTTCCGATTCGCAAGCTATGGGACGTGTAGGTGAAGTAATTACCCGTACATGGCAAACGGCAGATAAGATGAAGAAACAGAAAGGTCATTTAGCCGAAGATGCAGCAAACAAAAACGACAACTATCGCGCAAAAAGATATGTGTCTAAATACACAATTAATCCTGCAATCGCGCACGGAATTTCTAATTATGTTGGATCAATAGAAGCAGGCAAAATTGCTGACTTGGTAATTTGGAAACCTTCATTATTTGGAGTTAAACCAGAAATTATCGTAAAAGGAGGTTTTATTGCCGCAAGCAAAATGGGGGATGCTAATGCTTCTATTCCAACACCGCAGCCTATCATTATGCGTAATATGTTTGGTACGTATGGAAAAGCATTGACTAAAACGGTTTTCACCTTTGTTTCTCAAGCTGGTATCGACAATAATATTGCCGAAGAATATGGTTTGGAAAAGAAATTACTAGCAGTTTCAAATTGCAGAAACATTGGCAAGGCTGATATGATTCACAACAACGCAACTCCAGAAATCATGGTAAATGCTGAAAACTATACCGTGACAATCGATGGAGAAAAAATCACTTGCGAACCTGTGGATAAACTTCCATTAGCACAATTATACTACTTGTTTTAATTAATAACTGTTATTCTACTTCTTACTGCGGCAATTTAACTTGTTGCAGTAAGATTAGATAAAAACAAAAAAAGAATTTTATGAATAATTGGAAAATTAATTTGGGTTTTATTCTTTTTCTAGTATGTGCCAGTCTTACAACGGTTCGTGCACAAAAAGGATCTTTAATGCTTTATGGTTCTTTAACTTATAAAGACAATAATAATACGGGAAGCAGTTTTGGCGCAAACCCAATCGGAGTTGGATATTTTTTTAATGATCACGTTGTTGCAGGGATGAATTTTGCTTTTGACCAAGAGAAAAACGCAGCAGGAAATCTTACCGACTCTAAACACGAAATTGGTCCTTTTTACAGTGACTCTTGGAATATTGGAGATCATTTTGCCATCATCGCTCAGGCTGACGCGCATTATGTATGGGGAAATACGCTTATGAATACGCCAGGATCTTATAGCTATAATGGCTATTTAGGAAGAATCTATCCAATTGTAGCTGTATTTCTTGGTCATGGATGGGCGCTAAAGGCCAAATTCTGTGAATTATCATATGAAAATACTACAGGAAATGATGCAAATAAAACGAATAATCGAACATTTGTTGCTGGAATAAATGGATCAACATTCGGATTAGGAGTTTCAAAAAACATTTCCCTTAAAAAATCGAAATAATGATTATACAACAGACAATAGGTAATACAAAAACACATTCAATTGAAGGTCTTGAGATAGATCTTCTCGAAATTGAGTGGTTTGAAACTACTAAAAGAATTCAGCGCAAGCGAACAAATTCAGGGGTTGAAATTGCGATTAAGTTTATTCAGGAAGGACAGCGATTGAATCAAGATGATATTCTTTATCAAGATGATAAAAAAGCAGTCGTTGTAAACATTAAACCTTGCGAGGCGATTGTAATGACACCTTCGTCTTTATTAGAAATGGGTACGATCTGTTATGAAATTGGAAATAAACATCTTCCATTATTCATTCAGAATGATCAGATTATGATGCCTTTTGAAATGCCAATGTTTAGATGGCTTGAAGCGAGTGGTTACAAACCAGAAAAACAGGAGATAAAGCTCTTGCATTTACTAAAATCAAATGTAGCGCCTCATGGTCATGGAAATTCGTCTCTTTTTACAAAAATCCTAAACATGGCTTCTTCAAATGACTAATATAGAAAACACTTATTTAGGAAGTCTTCTCCATCTGGCAGATCCAACTTTGCCAATTGGAGGATATACACACTCTAATGGATTGGAGACTTATGTTCAAGATGAAGCGGTAAATTCTGTGGCTTCGGCAAAAGAGTTTGTAACAAACATGTTAATGTATAACATTAAATATAATGATGCCTCTTTTTTGAAATTAGCTTATGTAGCGGCTGAAAATAATGATTTGGAAACTATAATAAAACTAGATCAAGAATGCAGTGCTTTAAAGAGTCCACGGGAAATTCGTGAAGCAAGTCAGAAGTTGGGAATTCGATTAATCAAGATTTTTAGAAGACAGAAGGCCTTTGATCTCGTTAATAATTATGAACGTGCAATCACCGACAAAAAAGCATCTGCTCATTATTGCATCGCTTTTGGAATCTATGCACAGTTATTAGAAATTCCGCTGGACGAAGCTTTATTCGCATTCTACTACAATGCCGCTATCGGAATGATTACCAATTCGGTTAAACTAGTGCCTTTAGGACAATTAGATGGACAGGATGTTTTATTCGAATTGCAGCCACTGCTTAAAAAATTAGCAAAAGAAACTTTAACAATAGACAGAGAACTTGTAGGTCTTTGCAGCGTCGCTTTTGATATTCGATGTATGCAGCACGAGAGACTTTATTCAAGATTATACATGTCGTAGAAATAGAGAAAAGAAGAAAGAGAAAATAAAAAAATAAAGAAATGGAAACTAGAAAGTATGTAAAAATAGGAGTTGCTGGGCCTGTAGGATCAGGAAAAACAGCATTGTTAGAACGTTTAAGCCGAAAAATGCTAAACGACTATAATTTAGGAGTAATTACTAATGACATTTACACTAAAGAAGATGCCGAATTTATGGTAAAAAACAGTTTACTGCCAAAAGAAAAAATCATTGGAGTAGAAACTGGAGGATGTCCTCACACCGCAATTCGTGAAGATGCTAGTATGAATTTGGAAGCTGTAGATGAATTGGTTTCTCGCTTTCCTGATATCGAATTAATTCTAATTGAAAGTGGTGGAGATAACCTTTCAGCAACTTTTTCACCAGATTTAGCCGATGTGACGATTTTCGTAATTGATGTGGCCGAAGGAGAAAAAATCCCTCGTAAAGGTGGACCTGGTATCACAAGATCAGATTTGCTTTTGATAAATAAAATTGACTTAGCGCCATATGTTGGAGCTAGTTTAGAAGTGATGGAGAACGATGCACGTAGAATGAGAAAAGGTGCACCATTTGTGTTTTCAAACCTTAGATCTACAGAAGGAATTGATGAAGTTATTGGCTGGATCAAGAAATATGCATTGCTAGAAGATATTGAAGAACCAAATTTAGTTCGTTAATCAAATGGTAAGTACCCTAAAAATAGAAGTAGAAAAAAGGGATGGGGAATCATTTTTAAGAGATGCATACGTGACACAACCCTTCAGGATTATGCCTGTTGGACAGTATAAATCTGATGGAGCTTCGTATTTGATGATCATGAGTTCATCACCTGGAATTTTAAGCGGTGACGTTTACGATATTCAGGTGAATGTAAAAGAAAATGCTCGTTTGCAATTGCAGTCACAATCCTATCAGCGATTGTTTAACATGGATGGGAGTGCTTCGCAAATCATGAATGTCAAAATGGAAAAAGGAACATCTTTCTCGTATGTTCCTCACCCTGTGGTGCCTCATGAAGATTCAACATTTAAAAGTCATAATAAGATTTACATCGAAGATGACTGTGATTTGACAATAAGCGAAATTATTACCTGTGGACGCAAACACCACGGAGAAACTTTTAAGTATGCTCATTTTCAAAATCTTCTAGAGGTTTTTCATCACGATAGACTGGTCTTAAAAGACAATGTTCTCTTAAGACCAGATATTATGCCCTTAGCAGCGATGGGTTTGCTGGAAGGCTTTACCCATCAAGGAACTTTTGTATATCTCAATACAAAAGATGACGACTTAGAAGATCTTATAGAATACTTTTTTAAAGAACTAGAAGGACTAGAAAATGTATCATTCGGAATCAGTAAACTAGAAGCAAACGGTTTTGTCATTAGAATTCTAGGAAATGGAGGAGAGCAAATGTTTGATTTTTTCAGAAAAGTGCAGGATGTGCTTTGGGAAGAAAAAGCAGTAATACAAATTTAAGCAGATTATGGATTCAAATTTAATAGCATTATCAATTACAGCAATCAGCATCAGCTTTTTTCACACCGCTTCGGGACCTGATCATTATTTGCCATTTATTGTTTTGTCAAGATCTCGCAAATGGAGTATGTCCAAGACAATTATGCTTACAATAGTTTGCGGTTTCGGACATATTTTGAGTTCGGTAGTTTTAGGATTTATTGGAGTTTTCTTAGGATGGCAAATCAATAAAATAACATTTTTCCAAGATTTTAGAGGTAATGTTGCAAGCTGGGCACTGCTGTTATTTGGTGCAATTTATCTTATTTACGGGCTTTGGGCTGCATACAAGAACAAAGCGCACAAACATTTTGACGTAATGGGAGAAGATGTATTTGTGTTTTCGCATAAACATGGGGAAGTAGTTATGCCTACGAATCGAGTTAAAGTAACGCCTTTAGTTTTGTTTGCCATTTTTGTAATGGGGCCAAGTGAACCGCTAATTCCTTTATTATTCTATTCTGGATTGAAACGTTCTGTTGGTGAAATTTCTACAATCATTGGTGTTTTTACGCTAAGCACTGTTTTGACTATGCTTGGTATGGTGCTTTTAGGAGTATATGGATATTCTTTTTTCAAAACAGAAAAACTCGAACGTTATACCCCAGCAATTAGCGGAGCAGTAGTTTTAGCATGTGGTGTCGGGATGGTCTTTTTAGGCTGGTAATTCAAATAATTTTTATTTCTAGAAGTATACACAAATGAAAAAAATAAAATCAATAGTAGAAACAGTGCTTAAAGGCATTGGACAAATCATGCTTCAAGAAAGTGCTTGGACAGGATTATTATTTTTAATTGCGATATCTTATGACTCGATCCTGATGGGAGTTGCAGCTTTGCTAAGTTCTATAATCGGTACTGCGACAGCAAAAATTTGCAATTTCAGTGACGAAAATATAAAGGCAGGTTTATACGGATTTAACGCAACGTTAGTTGGAGTAGGATTAGTTTTCTTCTTTGAAACCAGTCCGTTAATATGGTTTTTACTTGTTTTAGGATCTGTACTAAGCACATTGCTAATGGAATTTTCTATTCGTAAAAAGATTCCCTTTTTCACCTTTCCTTTTATTGTAATTACGGTAATTGCAGTATTGAGTATCCAACATTTTGGACTAGCGGTTGCAAGAATTCCTGCAGTTAATGTAGAAATGAAGGAACTTGAAGATTTTGCAGTAGCAGCGCATGCTTATAGCGAAGTAATTTTTCAGGGAACTATTGCCGCAGGTTTGCTGTTTTTTATTGGGGTTTTTCTCAATAATCCCACAGCAGCTTTATACGGATTCCTAGCGGCAGTAATTGCAGCGGCAATTGCGCATTTTGATCAGGATTCTGTAAAATTAATAGAAGATGGAATGTTTAGTTTCAACGCTGTTTTATGCGGAATTGCATGCAGCGGAACAAAACCTAGAGATGGATTATATGTGCTGCTATCAGTAATCATAGCAACATACTTTGACATTTTTATGATGCATAACGGATGGATTACACTTACGTTTCCATTTGTTTTATCAATGTGGGTAATTGTTTCCTTAAAAAAAATAGTAGGTCGTTTTGAAAATAAAACGGCAATTGTAGAAGAAAATTAATAATAATGAGAAACAAACTTTTTACAGCAATTGTAATAGTATTGTTAGCGGTGCAGAATGGATTTGCTCAAGAAGTAAATAAGCCAGAAGCAAAAAAAATAGAAGTAAACAAATCAGAAGCAGATACGGTGCATCTGAGTAAAATAGTAATTAGTAATATCGACTTCAGAAAACAAATAATGAAAGTCGATTTAAAAATGGCTCCAGTAAATTCTGCGCAGGATCTATTGCGAAAAGTTCCTGGACTTTTTATTGCCCAGCATGCTGGAGGAGGTAAAGCAGAACAAATATTTTTGCGAGGTTTTGATAATGATCATGGAACCGATATCAGCGTTATGGCTGACGGAATGCCAGTAAACATAGTCTCACATGCACATGGACAGGGATATGCCGATTTGCATTTTCTGATTCCAGAAACAATCAAAGATATCGATTTTGGTAAAGGATCTTATTATGCCGACAAAGGAGATTTTAATACCTCGGGCTATGTAAATTTTAGTACGTATGACAAATTAGAAAACAACCTTTTTAAAATTGAAGGTGGTTCGTTTAATACGATGCGCGCCGTTACCATGCTTAATCTTTTAAATAAAAATGACAAAGACAAAAGTTTCTATGTAGCAGGCGAATTCAATTATACCGATGGACCGTTTGATGTCAAACAGGATTTTACGCGCGTTAATTTTTTAGCGAAGTACAGCCAATGGATTGATGAAAAACAATATATCTCTATTTTAGGATCTACCTTTTCTTCAAACTGGAATGCTTCGGGACAAATTCCTGAAAGGGCAGTAGAAGAAGGAATTATAAGCAGATGGGGATCTATAGATCCAACTGAAGGCGGAAGGACTTCGAGAACAAACCTTGCTATAAATTATAAATACCTAGCCAATGAGAATGAAGAGTTTTCGAGCAATTTATTCTATTCTAAATACAATTTTAATCTGTTTTCGAATTTTACTTTTTTTCTAAATGATCCTGTTTATGGAGACGAAATTCAGCAAACGGACAATCGTTCTATTTATGGTCTTGAAAATAAGTATATCCGAAGATTTGCATTTGAAAATAGCAACATGACTTGGACATCGGGAGCAGGATTTCGTTTTGATGATATCAAGGATTTACAATTAAATCATGTCTATCAGCGCGATTTATTATTAAATAGATTATCTGATGGATCTGCTACAGAAGTCAATGTTCACGGTTATACCTCAATCGATTATAGAGTGGGGAAATGGCTCATCAATCCATCAGCGAGGCTAGACTATTTTACCTTTAGTCTTCATGATCGTCTTGCTAGTTTACCTGCGGCGAAAGAAGCTTCGGCGGCTAGAGTAAGTCCAAAATTGAATATTTCGTATACACAGAACCAAAATGTACAATGGTATATTAAGTCTGGTTTTGGATTTCATTCTAATGACGTAAGAGTTGTAGTAGCACAAGATGGAAAAGATATTCTTCCTTATTCTTTTGGAAGTGATTTTGGTGTTATTCTGCGTCCAACAGCCAATATGATTATTCAGCCGGCGATCTGGCACATGTATTTGCAGCAAGAATTTGTATATGTTGGAGACGAAGCTGTGGTAGAACCGTCAGGAAAAACACGTCGTTTAGGTTTTGATTTGAGTTTGAGATACCAACCGATTTCTTGGCTTTATTTAGACGGAGATCTTAATTATGCCCATGCCCGTTTTATTGATGAGCCAAAAGGAGAAGATTATATTCCGTTGGTTCCAACATTTACAAGCACTGGAGGTGTAGCGGTAAAACTACCTTCGGGGTTCTCGGCAAACTTAAGATACCGCTATATGGATTCGCGTCCAGCCATAGAAGACAATTCGGTAAGAACGCGAGGCTATTTTGTTAATGATCTTGTCTTGGCTTATGGAAAAAGAAACTGGGAAGTAAATATGCAGTTTCAAAACATCTTTAATGCCAAATGGAATGAAGCGCAATTTGAAACAGAAACCAGACTTAGAGACGAGGCTAGTTCAGTATCAGAATTATGTTTTACTCCCGGAACTCCGTTCGCTGTAAAAGCAGGAATAAGCTACAAATTTTAAAATTTAGAAAATATGAAAAACGTGTCTGCAAAAAGCAAATTGCTATTGGCAGTGGTCATTTTTGTGGTCACATTTAGTAATAAATCATACGCACAGTTAAGTCCACCAGGTTTAGGAGAAGGAAAAAACGCAGCTTGGTTTGCCTTTGGAGTTAGGCAGTCTTTAGATTCACTTAAACAGAAAGAATCGACAACTTATGTAGGCTATGGATTAAAGAGCAGTCCAGATGAGAATAATCCATTTTCTAAAATGGCAATTTTGGTAATCAACGAGGAAATTTCCAACCGTTACAGTAAAAATTGGGAATACTCGTATGCGCTTAGCTATAGAAGATCTAATAATTATGACTCTGAAGCGCCTTATGAGGAATTAAATCCTGCAATTGAACAGGAATTTAGAGTATACGGCCGTTATTCTTATATCACAGAAGGCAACGGACTGAAATGGAAAAATACGATAAGACAAGAGTTTAGGAAATTTTTCAATCCTGATTTTAGTAATACCGAAGAGAATTTTCAGTTGCGTACTCGCCTCAAAACACAGCTAAGCTTGGATTTAGGAACTACCAAAACACATCATATTATAGGAGGTGCCGAAGTTCTTTTTGCAATAAGCAAAGAAAATGAACCCGAGAAGGAATGGTCAAAATTTGATTATAAAGAAAGCCGACTCACTCTTTACTACTCACTTACTCCGCATGAAATTCCATTTATTTTCGATGTAGGATATATGTATGACCTTATTGGTAAAGGATCTGATATTTCAGACGTGAATTATCTGGCCTTAGATATAATTTGGAAAAATCCTTTTGGGGCATGATAAGTTATTAGCAAGATTAGTCCATAAAAAAGAAATAATTAAAACAGAAAAACAAATAAATTATGAGCGAAATTAAAAAGAACTCGAGAAACACAGAAAATGCGCCAAAAAGCCCATTTTCAACGCAAACTGTAGCGTTTTCTCATTACAACAATTTTTCGGCGCAATTGCCTATCGATCCTAAAACGGGAGAAATTGTTAGTGGCGGTATTAAAGAGCAGGCAAAACAATGCTTGACCAATATTCAAGCAATTGTAGAAAGCATTGGCCATGTTATGGATGATGCAGTAAAACTAACTGTTTTCTTAAAAAATATTTCTGATATAGAAGCAGTAGACGAAGTGTACAAAACATTCTTTAAAAGCAATTTTCCAACTCGTACAACGGTTGCTGTAGAAGCTCTGCCACTAGAAGGGGCTTTAATTCAAATCGATGCACTTATTTCAAACGGCGAGGGAACAACTCCGCAAAAAGCTTTAGATCTTGTTAAAGTAACCAGAAATACAGAAAATGCACCAAAGAGCATACACGCACATAACGTAGCGTTTTCTCACTATAGCAATATTTCTGCACAATTGCCTATCGATCCACAATCTGGTAAAATTGTTGCAGGTGGCATAAAAGAACAGACTGAACAATGTTTAGAAAATATTAAAGCTATTTTAGAAAGCATTGGACACGTTATGAATGATGTGGTTAAAACTACTATTTTTCTTAAAGATATTTCAGATGCTGAGGTTGTAAACGAAGTTTTAGCAAAATTCTTCCCAAACTATGTTCCAGCTAGAACAATTGTTAGCGCTTCAGCTTTGCCATTAGGAGCTTTAGTTCAAATAGATACTGCAGTTTCTCATGGTGACGGGACACCTCCGCAACTTCCAGAAGATGCACGTTTTTTAGTTATTGAAGCAAATAACACAGAAAACGCACCAAAAGTTCCATATTCACACACAGTTGCTTATTCACATTACAATCATATTTCAGGTCAATTGCCTTTGGTTCCAGAAAACAATCAAATAGTTGGAAGCGGAATTAAAGAACAGGCTGCACAATGTTTAAACAATATCAAAGCAATTGTAGAAAGTATAGACCACAAAATGGATGATATTGTTAAAATAAACATTCAGCTTAAAAATGTGGCTGATATTGCTGCTGTAAACGAAATTTATACTTCATTTTTCAACGGAGATCTGCCTGCAAGAACGGTAATTGGAGTTTCGGCAATTCCTGTGGATGCTTTAATCCAAATTGATGCTGTTGTTTCTAATAGTGAAGGTACACCAGCTTAATTAACTAATTAAAAGTTACATTTTTTAAGTAGAGTCTTTTTTAGACAAAAAACGCTTATAACAGGATTTTTAAACATCCTGTTTAAGCGTTTTCGTTTTTTTGAATGAATTGCAAATTTTAATGTTTTAAAAATTGTGATCGATATTCAGAAGGAGACTCTCCTGTCACTTTTTTAAACATGCGAGAAAAATACGAAGGCGATTGAAAATGCAATTCAAATGCTATTTCTGCTATTTCTTTTGAATTATCTTGCAAAAGAATTTGGCTATGTTGTATAGTAATTTCGTTTATCCACTGTTTTGGCGCCTTTCCAGTGGTTTCTTTGACGCATTTGTTCAAATAATTATCTGATATTTTTAATAGATTGGAGTAATAATCGATGTTTTTATGTTGAATATGGTTTTTCTGAACCAATTCTCTAAACTGGAAAGAGATAAAGCTTGCACGACTGAGTGATTTGTTCGTAGTATTTTCTGTTCGTATAATTTTTAATAACGCAGATTGAAGAAGTGATGTAGTGATTGCATTAATATGTTCAGTTTGGTTTAATTCTTCTTCCAGTAATTCAAATAAACGAATAAGCCAGTTAATTTTATTAGGATTTAAAATAGAGAAAGGCGAAGTGTAAAAGAAGTTTAAATCTCCTGTTGTTAATGAAATTTCAGTAATGACCTCATTTTCATAGATAACAAAAAAACCTTCGACATCATCTGACAATTCTAAGGTTGCCGTAAAATTTCCTTGTTTAATACTAAGCGCTTGATTAGCATTAATTTCAAAAACAGATGTTTCTAGCTGCTGTTTTACAAATCCTTTTGTTACAAAAATCAGAAAGTTAAAAGTCGTTTGATAAGGGTTAACAGGAATTACGATTTTTTTTAAATATTTTTCAATTCGATACAATTGTACATTCGAATTATTAAATAGATTGTGAGTAGATATATCTGGAAGAAAAAACTTCTTGTACTCATAATTACTAATTAATTTAGGGTTGTTTTTCATTGAAACCTAATTTTGTGCTATTAGCTGCAGATGCAAATGTGTAGGTCTTAATATGGGATTATAATTAATCTTAAAATCAGATATGCAGCTAAAAAATGAAGCACTAATTTAAGTTATTTTCTGCTAGCTGGAATTCTAATTATAATAAAATTATAGATAATTTAGAGGTTCTTGTGTAAAGGCAATAAAGTCTTGAAAGTGATAAAAAGAACAAATCATAATTAGTAGTCTATGGGAGGAATTTATACTTTTATTGTTTTTTATAAATTTTGCTGTTTATTTAATGCTTTTGAGCCGATTTTTTTTATGTAAAAGCTTCATAAAAAATTCACTTTTTTATTATGGATAAACCTGAAAGAAAACATTCTGTATCAGTGATCGGTATACAGGAATTTAGAGATGACCAATTCGCAGGCAACGTAGAGATTTTATTTAATGATCTCCATGGAGCAAGAATTATTGAAAAACCTCACTCACATGATTTTTTTACTATTAGTTTATTCGAAAAGGCAAATGGAGTTCATTCAATTGATTCTATAGATTATCCTATTGGTGATTATCAGGTCCATGTATTATTTCCGGGACAAATGCACAAATGGGACATAAAGGAAGGAACAATAGGTTATCAGCTTATGATTGAACAAAGTTTTTTTGAAAGATTTGCTCCATATTTTAGATTTTCTTTTACCAATTACCAGAATCATCCTGTTATACAATTATCCCAAACTGCTTTTGAACTGTTGCATTATGAATTTGATGCAATCAAAAATGAGCTGAAACGGCCAGATTTCCTGACTTATCTGATTAATGCTCGTGCAGCAGTTATAGCATCCATTATTAGTAGAGAAGCAGAATATGCTTTTACTGAATTTAAAGTATATCAGTCCAATTCTCGATTAGCAGCTTTCAATATGCTGATAGATGAATTCTTCAAGCAGGAGAAATCTGTGGCATTTTATGCTGCCAAGTTAAATATTTCTGCTAATTACTTGAATGTCCTCTGTAAAAAGCATCTTAAAATATCTGCTACACAGCTCATACAGCAACGTGTGGAAACAGAAGCTAAAAGGTTACTGGAAAGTGCCGATTTATCCATAAAACAAATTACTTTTGAGTTGGGCTTTGTAGACCATGCTTACTTCTCTAATTTTTTTAAAAGCCATATAGGAATATCGCCAACTGAATTTCGGAAAAAAAGATAAATTCTTCAAGTTGCCGTAGGAATCATGCAAGTTTTCTGGTTTGCAAATCTGTACATTTGAAAAACGCTATCTTGTTTTTTTGTTAAAATAAAGAAAGCTCTTAATTAAATAAAAATGAATATGGACAAGCGAGGTATTTCACGTAAAGATTTTCTAAAGAATTCTGGATTAGGTTTGGCAGGTATTGCCTTTATGCCATCAATACTACAAGGGCAAAATAGTCATTTGCAGAAAGATCAGACAACAGCATTGGGAAATTCTTATGTTTTGAAAAATGTTCGTCTGGAAACTGGTTTTGAATTTGAAGGAGAAGAAGTTGTGGCAACTAAGACTGGACTTTTTTCTGTAGAAATTGAGAATGGTAAAATAAAGAGAATCAGTTCTAAAGCGACTGGTAAGGAAGAAATAGATGCAAAGGGAATGCTAATGTTGCCGTCTTTTAGAGACATGCACATTCATTTGGATAAAACTTTGTATGCTGAAAAATGGCGTGCAGTACGTCGTTCAGGAGGAATAAAAGGAATGATTGCGCTGGAACAGAAAACATTGCCCGATATGCTAAAAAACTCTACTTATAAAGCAGAAAAACTCATCGAACTATTGCAGTCGCACGGAACAGGATTTGCGCGCAGCCACGTCAATATTGAGCCTACATCTAAACTGGATTCACTTAAAAATCTTCAAATTGCGCTAGCAAACAAAAAGAATAGTTTTGGAGCAGAGTTAGTAGCTTTTCCCCAACATGGTTTGTACAATACAGACTCACTTCCTTATATGAAGGAAGCTGCAAAAATGGATATTGATTTTATTGGAGGCTTAGATCCTACAAATGTGGACGGTTCAATTCAAAAAACGATGGATACAACGATTCAGCTCGCTCTGGACAATAATAAAGGAATTGACATCCATTTACATGAATCAGGAAAATCAGGTCTTGATACTATCGAATACTTAATTGGCAAAGTAAATGAAAACCCAGTTTTAAAAGGAAAAACCTTCGTTAGTCATGCCTTTGCTCTTGCTGCTTTAGATAAAGTCAAACAGGAAACAATTGCGGAACAGTTGGCAGCTGCATAAGTGGGGATTATTTCTACAATACCTTTTGGCGGTACGATTATGCCAATTCCAACATTATTAAAACACGGAGTAAATGTTATGACAGGAAATGACAGTATTGTAGATTATTGGAGCACTATGGGAACTGGAAGCGTATTGCAGAAAGCCAATTTAGCGTCGCAATTATACGGACAGGTTTCTGAATTCGGATTGTCTAGAATGCTAAAACTGGCAACAGCAGGCCCCATTCCGTTAGATGACAAAGGTGTACAGCAATGGCCAAAAGAAGGTGATACTGCCGATCTGGTACTTGTTGATGCCAGTTGTTCTGCAGAAGCAGTTTCTCGCATATCGCCAATAAAATCTCTGATTTACAAAGGGAATATCGTTTTCTAATTTATTTGATTATGAAAAAAACTATAATTCTTTTATTAATACTAATAATGCCTATTGGTTCTTGTGAGTCAGTTTGGGCTTTAAAAAAAAATGAAATTATGCAAAAAGATATTCTGCAGCTAGTACAACAGAATGATATTTCTGGGGTTTCGAAAGCTTTAGAAAATGGAGCAAATGTAAATGCTGTTGATAATAATAAGCGTTCTCTGTTGCTAATTGCGACAATGGGTAAGCAGATAGAAATGGCAAAGATCTTAGTAAAATATAAGGCAGATGTGAATCAACAGGCAGAAAACAGGGACAGCCCTTTTTTGTATGCGGGCGCAAGCGGACAGACAGAACTGGTACGTTTATTTTTGAACAATGGCGCACGCTTCGATATCTTCAATCGCTACAACGGATCGGCACTTATACCCGCATGCGAACGTGGCCATGTAGAAACAGTTAGATTGCTTGCAAACACTAAAAACTTTCCAATTGATCATGTTAACCGTTTAGGTTGGACTGCTTTAATGGAGGCTATTGTGTTGGGAGACGGAAGTTTAAAATACCAACAGATTGTTCAGATTTTAAAAGACGCAGGATCAAGAATGGATATACCTGACCATGATGGAATAACTCCGCTACAGCATGCGCAGGCAAAAGGATTTAAAGAAATTGTGGTAATTATAAAATCATAAGATTACTTCAGGTTGCTCTACTTATTTTCTGTAAATTTGGTTGTATTTACAAGAAAAGAACTAATATCAATTTAGAAAATATTCTAAATTATTTAACCTAACAAGCAATGAATATTCTGTATCAAAGCCCAAAAATAATTATTCGCGAATTCTTACCTCAAGAGCAGCAAACATTTTTAAGCCTTTTTAAAGATAACGAAGTTACAAAATATCTTCCCGATACTTCGCCAGAAAGATATATCGAAATGTTTAATGAACTGCTTGAAAACTATGAAAAGAAAAATCTTAGTCGATGGGCTATATTTAATGCTATAGATAATGATTTTATAGGAATGTGTGTTGCCCGAATTTTTGTGCACAACACCAACCAAATAGAGATTGGATATGTACTAAGCAGGGATTATTGGGGAAAAGGCATTGCTACAGAAGTATGTAATGCTATTATGCATTATAGTTTTGAAAATACAGATAAGAAAGAAGTTGTGGCAATAACAGATCTTGACAACATCGGTTCGCAAAATGTATTGCAAAAGGTCGGATTTAAACGATTGAATAATTTGATAAGAAACGAAGAGGAATTAGCTTATTTTATGATAGAAAGATTTTAATTTCATCTATAAAATGGTATAGTAAAATTTTTTCTAAACTTCCTTTTAAAAGTTCTCATGCCTTATTGGATTTTAGGGCTAAAGTAATATTAAGCATCTTTTAATAAAAAAAGCTGTCTCAAATTGAGGCAGCTTTTCTCATTCATGAATACAAATACAGTCGGTTATTTTTTAATCGACTTTTTCTTTTGATTTTCTTTTGATGACGGATATTTTGCAAAAGAGATGGCAAAACTAAAATCAGCAAATTTATTATTGTTTACAGAGTCTCCAGGATATGGAGCTATTGTGGAATGTACATGGCAATTAAAGCAGGTTTTTGTCGATTGCACATAGGTTTCCATTGTTGAATTGGCTACAATAGAAGCTCCGCTAGTCATTGATGAATTATTTATCTTTCTTGGCGCAGGAATTGCAGTAGTTGGATCTTGCTGAAAACTTTGTGACCAGATTACATCTACTAACTGATAATATTGCCAAACGGAATTAGGATAAAACTTTCGTATATTTTGTTGCATTAGCGCATTGATAGGGGCTGCATCAATTGGATCGATTTTGTTTATCCGTGTAGATTGTGTAGGTACTGGACCAGCTTGATTGAGATAATAAGGAGGAGGTGTATTTGGCTTGCAAGTGACGACTTTTGTAGAATCTCCGGTAGGTGTTTTAATAGTTACATTTTGATTTTTGCAATTTGGATTGTAAAAATTATACCCATATTGAGATGGAGGCGCACCATTTAAATTACTTTGATCAGGAGTATTGTCAATCTGTTCGAAAGTAGCCCATACCCATGTAGGCTGATTTTGTGTTTTATGCAATATATGAAGCCCTACAAGTGCCACTACAGTATTTCTAAGCTTTTTTGTAATAGGATCCAATACTGTAGCATTTGACAATTTATACCTTTGCCATTTGGGAGATTTTACATCCGTAACTTCCATCCATGCTGCTTTTAATTCAATTGCACCAACAAATCCAGTACTATAGTCACCTTGAGGAAAATTAATGGGCTGGTTTAGTTTTACAGTGTCGTGCTGTACTATTGCATTGTAGAATCCTTTTTTAACGATAAAATCATAATAGTCTTTATTGAGCATAATTTCATACCACAAATTTGTGCTGTTTTGCGCACCTAGCCAGCTTGGCTTGTTAAATGGTTCGGCTTGATTGGGACTAAAATTTACTTCGGCATCATTTTCTTCAATTTTACTGACAAATGTAAGCAGTTTGGTCTGTGTTTTCTTCAGCAGAAGTTTTTGCGATTTGAAAAGACTGCTATATTCATCTGATACCAATGTTCCCCAAGCTGGCGGTTTTGATCCATCATCAGGAAATAGTACTTCTCTTGGCATATAGGTTTCCCATTGCACAAAGGTAAAATCGTTTGGAGCTCCAAAACTGGCATTAGGATTAGTGGGCCAATTGAGTGCAATAAATTCCTTCCATGCAAAACAATTTGCTAGTGGTTGATTAAATGATAATAAATCAGCTGGAACTATATTGTTGAATGTAATAGGAAGTATACTGCTTGGTAAACTTGAAGAATAACAATTACAAGTATTGGTTTGTGATGAAGGAATCAATAAATAATTGGATTCTGCATTTCCAAGTGCTGATTTAGAAGCTATAACAGCCAATGGAATTATGACAAGACCTATCCAAAACATTTTTTTAGATAAAGTAGTTTTTAAATTCATTGTTTTAGTATTTAAATGAAATAGAAAGGGGAAATTGTAAGGTTTGAAGTATATGACCTGCATTTCCCCCCATATTAGTAGATTCAGTAATGATTATCCAACTGTAATTTTTACCGTTATAGAGCCAATGTTATCTGCAAAACCAACTCCGTAGATACCATTTAAATCATCATTAATGCATAGTTGTAATTCGCCTTGAAGGTTAGCGGGTACCGTAGTTCCCATACCGATAAAGAATACAGAGTTGCCTATTTTTCCTATAAGTGAACCTTCATTTTGTCCCGGCATCGTGTAGCCTGTCTTAGCAGCAATAAAGTATGGATTTCCCGAAGCATTATACAATTGTCCGCCATTGTCATTTGGATTTGCTGTCCAAAGACCACTTTGATAAGCAACATTTACAGAAGTTCCTGACTGTACAATAACGCCAGTATTTTGCCATTTAACATTAGCTTGTATAGTTGTAGGTGATACAACAAGCAATCCAGGCATTGCAGGTTTTTGCTGTTGTCCAGGATTAGTGATGAACACTCCATGAGGACCGGCAGCGGCATTTGAACCGACACTAACGCTAATGAACAAAGCAGTATAAGTACCAGGCATACTGTTTCCTGGTACAGCATAAGTTATATCGTTTTGAACAGAATTTACAACAGCTGTAATGTTAGGATCATCAAAAGTTACAGACGGATAAGTACTAGGATCGCCTGGACTTGCAGTGCACGTATCGCAAATCAATACCATATTGGCTCCGTTTGTCGAATTAAATATCGTTGGCGGAATAAAGGTACTGTTGCTTAAAAGAGAAATTGGATGATTAACAGGATTAGGAACGCTGGTTTTGTACATGGCATTAAAGTAATCCTGATAGAAAAGCTGTAAGGGCTGAGCAAAAGTAACGCTAGGAGTGCCCACAGCATCATAACCTTTAGGAGTTGTTGGACTATCGTAACTACTGGCAACAATTTGCATTTTAAAAGTTGATGCTACTTGAGATGCCCAATCAATCTTTTTATTGCTTATCGTTATATCGCTGATAGTATAGTTTTTGTCTGCAGGAACTTCAAACACAGCATGCAATATAAAATTACCCGGCATCGGATTACCATATTGATCATTCAAGGTTTCAGATCCTCGTGCAATTTTCCAGAATGTAGCAGCATTTGTGCCATCAGGAGTTTCATAATGAGTAAAATCAGGCATTTGAATATAAAGTCCTGGCGGATCTGCTAGAGTAGCTACCTGTGGGCCTAAAGTTGGAATTAGTACATTACCAGTAACAAGATTGTTTACAGTACCACCAATATTAGGGTCACTATTTCGGTTTTTCTGTCCATATTGGGCATCGCACAATAAGTTGTTATATAACCTTGAAGGCCATATAGTGTTTCCTGTTGTTCCTGAAGGATTATTGCGCTGTACTGTTGCCGCAGTAGCCAGTCCTATTTCTGTCTGT
Source organism: Flavobacterium sharifuzzamanii (assembly GCF_003254585.1). Classification (GTDB taxonomy): domain Bacteria; phylum Bacteroidota; class Bacteroidia; order Flavobacteriales; family Flavobacteriaceae; genus Flavobacterium; species Flavobacterium sharifuzzamanii. Next base: position 214,297 of record NZ_QJGZ01000038.1, read on the forward strand.
AAAGTGTTAGGCGTGCTGGTTAAATGTATTGCACCTCCCAAATTGGCATTTGATACAGGTCCAGAGTTCCATTTATTCAACGGATTGTAGATTGGTCCTCCTGTAGCAGGGTTTACAGCGCCCGGTAAACTTAAATCTTCTAAAGTGATTTGAGGTTTATTTAATATAGATTGATAAAGCGATAGCACTTTGTTCGGGTCAATAATCCAAAGGCTGTTCCAATATTCTGGATTTTCACAAGTAAAATCAATGCGTGTAATTTTATTTTGAGCATTTCGAGTTACTGCCCATTCGCAGTATTCATCTTGCCAACCTCTTGGACCATACGGAAAATAAGGAATAGTTTCAGTAGGAGTGCCGCATGGATTATTATTAATTAGCGATATCATATTACCAGTATCTGCCATTTGGTTTAATTGATCTTGCGAGGCAGCAGGAAAATTAAAAGCCAATCTTCCCGGAAACGCAGACCATGTAACATTATTTACAACACTTTTAGGATTGTTTTTTACTGGATTGTAATAATTTGTGACTGCTGGAGTATTAGTAGAATTCCACGGATTGCTTAACATACCCTGTTGTGTAAATTCATCCAGATTCGCACTCCACAGTTGATTCATTGCAGTTTGCTTCGAAGGATCAGATTGAAAATCCTGAATACCAGCTGGTGTTCTAAATTGAAAATTGCTGTTTGCGTCACTGATTACAGCAACGTCCTCTTGCTCGTTTAAATTTTTTGATTCCATAATATTAGTTTATTTAAATGTTAGTCTTATTTGTATGGTTCTAAGAAGCCAATCCTATTTCATAAAAAGGACTTAGGATTCTATTTTTAAGGCTTGAATTGGGAAGTTGTATGGTGTACAGAAAGTGTTGTACAATAGTGGGGCTGATAAGGCTTATTTTTCTGTAGTAAAATTAGAAACAGATAATGTAAGAATTTAGCGTAAAAATACCTGTTTTAATGTATTTAAAGTTAAATATTTGTAAAGAAAGGATGATAATTCTTTTTTAGAGGGTTGAAATAAATACAATCTGATAATAAAGGAGCTATTGTAAATTATTCCATTTGCAAACGCATTGTTCTAATCAAGAATGAGAATACTGATAGTTTTATATCGTATACAAAGCTGTTTGCGGACATAATAATTTACCTTCGAGACATTCGATAACTATATTTTACAGTATTATCGATTTTATTATATGGATTTATTATGGGCATGGATTAACAGCAAAGAATATTATCCTATTTTTATGCTGTTGTTTTTGGGATGTTGCATTTTGTTGATCTGCAGGATGTTTTCTGAGAATATAGTGTTTCTTTATTACGTTTTAATTGCATGGCTGTATCATTGTTTTTAATCATTTATATCTATGTTAAAAAATAACCTGCGACTTACTCATTTTGTTTTACTGATGAGTTTTTTGAATTTTTTATTCTTTCACTTGCCATTCTATAGCTATGTTTTTGATAATGTTGATTACAGAAGTTTTAATGGAGTGATTTTGATTATCAGCTTAATAATACTAATGCTGGTTTTGAATGCTTTTGTTTTTTATTTGTTTTTTTCTCTTTCTCGTAATCTTGGAAAATTTTTACTGACGATTTTCTTTTTGATTAATTCTACTGCGCTTTATTTTATTAATACTTACAGTGTTATAATAGACGAAAGCATGATTGGCAATATCCTGAATACCAATTATGAAGAATCTCGCAGTTTTTTCTCAGTTAAATTGGTTCTTTACATTATTTTTCTGGGTGTTATTCCTGCAATCTTCATTATAAAAGCACAAATTGTAAAAGATTCATTGCGAAAATTTTTAAGTCTTTCCTCACTTACCTTACTATTTATTGCTGTTTTAGTTTTCGCAAACGCAAGCAATTGGCTTTGGATTGACAAAAACTCCAAGAAATTAGGCGGACTTGCAATGCCATGGTCTTATTCGGTAAACATTTCGCTTTTTTACATTCACAAACACAAAAAGAATGAAAAAGAAATTTTACTCCCAAAAGCTACTATAAAAGATAATCAGAAATCGGTTGTTGTTTTGGTTATTGGTGAATCGGCGAGAAGACAGAATTTTTCTCTTTATGGTTACAATAAGAATACTAATCCGCTTTTGTCTGCAGAAAAGAACCTGTTTCATTTTGAAGCTTCGTCATGTGCAACCTATACAACAGCAGGTGTTAAGTGTATTTTAGAACATGCCAATTCTGATGATTTGTATGAGATTCTTCCAAATTATCTTTACAGGAATAATGTAGAAGTGATTTGGAGGACAACAAACTGGGGAGAGCCTCCTGTTCATATAAAAAACTATCAAAATAAGGAATATTTGATGAAGGACTGCCAAGGAGAAGGATGCAATTATGATGAAATTTTGCTTACAGGACTGAAAGAACAGATATTACATAGTAAAAAGAATAAAGTATTAATTGTATTACATACAAGTACAAGTCATGGCCCTTTGTACAGCAAGAAATATCCATCTAGATTTGAGTCTTTTAAACCTGTTTGTAACAGTGTCGAATTGGGTAAATGTTCCCAGCAGGAATTGATGAATGCCTATGATAATACGATCGTTTATACCGATTATATTCTTTCTAAAATTATTGATGATTTAAAAGAATTAAAGGAATATAAAAGCACTATGATTTTTGTTTCCGATCATGGAGAATCTTTAGGAGAAAAGAACTTGTATATGCATGGCGTGCCTTTAAGTATTGCTCCTAAAGAACAATATGAAATTCCTTTTATAGTTTGGGTATCAGATAATTCAAAACAGCTTAAAGCAAATGAAACAGTATCACAAAATCATGTGTTTCATAGTGTTTTAAATTTTCTAAATATAGAAAGTCCTGTTTATAATGAAGAACTGAATATTTTTAAATAATTGCGAATGAAAAAAAAGCTTCCCGAAGTGAAAAGAAAGCTTTTGCTAAGAGGATCTTGAATTTTGAATAAAAAAAATCCCATTTCGCTAGAAATGGGATTTTAATTTTAGTGACCTCGACAGGATTCAAACCTGTAACCTTCTGAGCCGTAATCAGATGCGCTATTCAGTTGCGCCACGAGGCCTTTTTGTTATCAATTAGCTATTTTTTTGTAGCTTTGTTGATTGCTTATTGCGGGTGCAAAGATAGACATAAATGTGAGATAAACAAGGGAAAAATAACATAAAATTAAAAAAAAATGCAGTTTGAAAATTATATACGTGATATTCAGGGATTTCCAAAAGAAGGAATTTTATTTAAAGATATCACACCTTTACTAATTAACCCAGAAGCGCGAACAAATTGTCTCAAAATTTTACTAGATTCTTTAAAAGGCCAGAAAATTGATAAGGTTGTTGGAGCAGAAAGTCGCGGTTTTTTCTTCGGAATGTTGCTTGCTCAAGAATTAAATGCTGGATTTGTTCCTGTTCGTAAACCAAAAAAGCTTCCGTTTGATACGATTTCTGCTTCCTACGAGTTAGAATACGGAACGGATAGCTTGGAAATGCATACAGATGCCATCAAAAAAGGAGATCGTGTTTTAATCCATGACGATGTATTGGCTACGGGAGGAACGGCTAAAGCAGTTTGCGAATTGGTAGAAAAACTAGGTGGCGAAATCGTGCAATGCAATTTCCTGATGGAACTGACTTTTCTTAACGGAAGAGAAAAAATTGCGCCATATCCTGTTTTTGCAGCTTTAACGTATTAAACAAAAACAATTTTATGCTTAATGGCATAAAGTACCAGTCCGATTCGGGTTTTTATTTCCAGTTTATCAAAAAGTGATTCTCTATATCCGTCGATGGTTTTAGGGCTCAAACACATTTCTGATGCGATTTCTTTATACGTCATTTCAGTGCAGGCATGTTTGATAAAAACAATCTCTTTTTCTTTTAGAGAGATCTTTTTGTTATCGCTGTTAACTTTATTAATCAGCATTCCAGAAACAAGTTCGGTAAAATAAAAGCCCTTTTCGATGACGCATTCAATTGCTTCTTTGAATATCTCAGGCGAAGTGTCTTTCAGTAGATAGCCTTTTGCTCCATTTGTAATCATTTTAATTATAATTTCTTCGTCGTCATTAACAGATAAGGCAATTACTTTTAGATCAGGTCTATTGTCTTTGAGCCATTGCATAGTGCTTAATCCATCAAGAACAGGCATATTGACATCTAGTAAAATAAGATCGATTTCAGTAGGATTAGTTTCTTCCAGATAGTCTATAAAGACTTTTCCGTTTTCAAAACGTTCTACAACTTCATAATCGCCAAAACTTTTAATCAACAGTTCAAGAGACTGGGAAAAAAGTAAATGATCGTCTACAATTATTATTTTTCTTTTAGAGTTAGTCTTCATGGTTTAGGGGTAAAGGATATTCGATGGTTACACTGGTTCCGGTGCTGTCTGAGTTTAGAATTAATTCGGCGCCAATAAGTTTGGCTCTTAATTTCATATTGTTTAATCCGATTCCTGAATTTGACTTTTCGAGGTCATATCCAATTCCGAAGTCTTTTAGTTTCAACGTAAAAAGAGAATCAGTAGTTTCGATATGAACATCAAATAAATCGCTTCTAGAGTGTTTTAAACTGTTGTGGAGAGCTTCTTGGAAAATTCTATAAATAATGAGTTCATGCTCTTTGTTTATTGTGGGAACTGCTCCAATTTGGCTAAAATTGAATTTAATTTTTTTGAGTTTTTTAATCCGCTCCAAATCCTGCTGAATAGCTTCGAGAAAGTTATTTTGAAGTAGATTGTCTTTGTTTATAATTCTCGAAAGAATTCGTAATTCGTCTAAAGATTTTGCGAGGAGAGTTTTTAAATCTTTAAGTTCGTTCATTTGGACATCCTTGCTGCTAATACAGATATTAAGCTGCATAATAGCAACCGAAATAATCTGTCCAATATTATCGTGTAATTCTTTGCTGATTTCGCATAAAGTCTGATCCTTTATCTCAATCCTTGTTTTGACCAATTCGGATTGGAAATATAAATCAGCTTCCATTTTTTCTACTAAAAACTTATTCTTTTTCTTTAAAAAATAGAAGAAAATAACGAGCAAAATAACGATCAGGGTAAAGAAAACAATACCCAGGGAAATAACTAATAGTTGTATTTCTTTTCGCTCCATATAAATCCGATTATAAAACAGCTATGCGCCAGAAAATTTAAAATAAAGACGACTAAACTAAAAATAGAATCATCTTGTTTTATTAAAAACCAATTGATAGCCAGCATAAAAGGTGTAAACGGAACATGAAAAACCAGTATGCCGAGAATGTACCAGAAAAAAACCGATTTTTTAAAATTCAATATTTTTTCTGAGTTGAATATCTCGATCAGGTATAGGCAGGATAATATTAAAATTAATAATACACCAATTGCAAAACTATAGGTAAAAGAACGGTTAATGTCTTCTTTGAAATATAAAATATTTAAGAAAAAGGAAACAATAAACAGAATTAAAAAAAGTACAGCCGAAATTCTGTGATCTTTTTTAGTAAGTAGGGCTCTTAAAAGTAAAATATAGGCAGAGAGGCTGGCAAACATGTAGAAATTATAGACGTGAAAATTCAGCAAACCCGTCCATTGGGTAAAATAATAGCCTACAATTTCTATTACAACAGAAAACCAGATTAAAAGTACTAAAAATTTAGCTTTATTGCTAGGAAGTTTTGGCATTGCAAACAAACCAATAATTCCTGACAATAAAGCCAAATAAATGATATAAGATCTTAAAAATTCGAACATATTTTTTTAGTAAATTAGGCTTGGTGGTCTTCCAATGTTTCCGTAATTCATTGGTTCAATGTCTTGTAGGTCTGAAGAGGCTTCTTGCATTAAAGCCATGCGCTGGACTTGCGTGTTATTTTCTGCCTTTTTGCCTGTTGGAACCAGAAATAAAGTAGTCATTCCTGCTTTCTCTCCATGTTTTTCATCCTCAGGATAAACTCCAAAATAAAAACGGATTCCATCAACATTGTAACCGTCTTTTGCGCCATTAGTTTTTATATAATGAATGTAGTTTTCTAATTCTTCTAGAGAATACCAAATGGCATTAGCATCTTCTTTTTCCTCTATCCCAGCTCTAAGAGAAGCTCTTTTATTATTGTAATTTGCATTTAATTGTTTGGCAAATTCTTTAGTAATCAATTGACTAGGTTTTGCAGGTGGATTTTTCATAGTTTTTTATTGTTAATTGGTTTAAATGTTTAGTTAACAGTTTTTTGAGTTTGTTTACAGGACAAAATTATCTGAATCAGAAAATTTCGACAAGGGGAAATATACCCTTTTTTGCTTAGTAAAATTATCTAAAAAATCGGGTTAAAGTACTGTTGTGTAGTATTTTATAAAAATTTAATTTTACATTGCCAGTTTTGAGATAAAAAAACAGACATTCAAAAGGTAGTTTCTTAAATAATTATTTTTCTGAGATTATATCACGGCCAATATCATTTCTAAGTTTAGTTAGATTGTTTTGCAATCAATATCTAAATTCCCGACCCTTATATTGTTCAGTTTTATTGTAAGAAGCACGATGAACAATAATATTCTGATTTCTACAAAGTCAATTGTTTTGACAAAGTGATGTTCTTGATTTCTTCAAACATCAAGTAAAACCAAAAATAAAAATAATGAGAACCATAAAAGCAGGTACAAAATCTCCTGAAGTTTATTACTTAAATGAACTTTTAGCAAAATTAAAATACGGTGTAATTGTTTCCGATTATTTCGGGAAAGAAACAGATAAAGCAATCAAAGATTTTCAGTTGAAAAACAGTCTTGTGGTTGATGGAGTAGTGGGGCTTAAAACTTGGTCGACACTTTTAGAAAAAAGCAAAAATGGTTTGTCGACAAATAATAAGCTATTATCAGAACAGGATTTGATTAATTTTTCGAATGAGTTTAAGTTGGAACTCGCAGTTGTAAAAGCGGTTAACGAAGTTGAAAGTAACGGAAAAGGTTTTTTAATTGACGGACGTCCGAAAATTTTGTTTGAAGGACATATTTTTTGGAGTGAATTGAAGAAAAGAAATATCGATCCGAAGACTTTTGTTAATGCAAATACGCAGGATATTTTATTCGAAAATTATACTAAGAAGTATTACGTTGGAGGAACAGCCGAATATACACGCTTAGAAAAGGCAAAAAAGCTCGGCTCAGACAAAAAAATAGCTGATGCGGCAAACTGTTCAGCTTCTTGGGGACTTTTTCAAATTATGGGCTTTAATGCAGTTTCTATCGGATATAGCAGTATTGATGAATTTGTAGATAAAATGAATCAGAATGAAGGAGAACATCTCAAAGCTTTTGGACGATTTCTTGAGAAAAATAATTTGATCGGATTGCTACAAAATAAAAACTGGGCTTCGTTTGCTTTAAAATACAACGGACCAGCTTATAAAACCAATAAATACGATGAAAAGCTGATGAGAGCGTATCAGAAATATGCTAAATGAGTTTGTTTCAAGTTTGAAGTTTCAGGTTTCAAGTTGATAAACTTTGAGTGTAGATTTACCGCAAAGAACGCAAAGGCTTACGCAAAGAAAACAAAGTTTAGCGAACCTTGCGTAAACCTTTGCGTTCTTTGCGGTTAAAAACCTGAAACCTGAAACCCGAAACCTGAAACTTGAAACTTGAAACCTAAAACTTGAAACAAAAAAACAAACCCGACAAGATCTTAGACCTGTCGGGTTTTTATTTTAGAATTTGAAAGAATCTATCTTAAACTTGCTCCAAGTTCCGTTTCAAATGTCTGCTGTAATTTAGACATGATTTTGTCAATTTGAGTGTCAGTTAAAGTTTTAGTATTGTCTTGAATGGTAAAACTCAATGCATACGATTTTTTTCCTTCTGGTAATTTATCACCTTGATAGACATCAAATAGATTAACGTCTTTTAAAAGTGTTTTTTCTGTTTGTTTAGCCAAATTGAAAATACTTTCATAAGTTGTACTTTCGTCAATCAATAAGGCTAAATCTCTACGTACTTCTGGATATTTAGGAATTTCAGTGTATTTAATTTTTCCTGTAATGATTTTTAGAACCAAATCCCAGTTAAAATCTGCGTAATAAACGTCTTGTTTAATACCGAAATGTTTTAAAATAGGTTTTTTAATAACACCCATTTCAACTAAAATATCATTGTTGTATGTAATCGCAGTTCCTTCAGAGTAAATATCTGATTGAACGGGCGCATTCGAAATTTTTTCAATTCCTAAACGAGATAAAATCGCTTTTACATATCCTTTCAACAAGAAGAAATCTGTTGTTTTTTGTGGACTTGTCCAGCTTTCTTTGTTTCGGTTTCCAGAAACTAATAAAGAAAGGTGTTTGTGCTCTTCATATCCGTTTAAATACTTATGATAGGTTTTTCCGAATTCGAAAAGTTTTAAATCCGAATTTTTTCTATTGATATTATAAGAAACAGCTTCTAATCCAGAAAACAATAAAGACTGGCGAAGTGTCGCTAGATCACTACTCAACGGATTCAACATTGAAACGTTATGTTCTTCTTTTAATGAAGAAGATAATTTCGCGTAAGCCGCAGTTGTCAATGAGTTAGCCATCATTTCGTGGAAACCTTGCGAATTCAACTGAGAAGCAATTACGTTTTGTACCTTATAATCTTCTGTTCTTGGCGAATTTGCTACAGTAGCATTAAATTTCTTAGAGAAATTAATGTTATTATAACCGTAAACTCTCAAGATTTCTTCGATTACGTCAATTTCACGCTGAACGTCTACACGATATGCAGGAATCGTTAAGCCTAAACCAGTATCAGAAACGCTATTTACTTTAATATCTAAAGAAACCAAGATTTTTTTGATGGTATCTTTTGGAATTTCCTGTCCGATGATTTTAGAAACATGGCTAAAATTCAGTAAAACAGAGAAATCTTCCACTTTTTTAGGATAAACTTCAACAACATCAGAAGTGATTTTTCCGCCAGCAACTTCTTGAATTAAAAGTGCTGCACGTTTTAAAGCATATTCTGTAATCGTTGGATCAATTCCTCTTTCAAATCTAAAAGAAGCATCTGTACTTAATTGATGTCTTTTGGCTGTTTTACGAATGCTTACAGGATCAAAATAAGCACTTTCTAAGAAAATAGATATTGTTCCTTCAGAAACTCCAGATTTTTTACCTCCAAAAACTCCAGCAATACATAATGGACCTTTTTCGTCGCAAATCATTAAATCTTCTTTGTGAAGTGTTCTTTCAACATCATCAAGAGTCACAAATTTAGTTCCTTCAGTAGCTGTTTTTACAATAATTTTGCCGTTGATTTTGGCAGCGTCAAAAGCATGTAAAGGCTGTCCTAACTCATGAAGAACATAATTTGTAACGTCAACAATATTATTTTTCGGAGTTAATCCAATCGCTTTTAAACGGTCTTGTAGCCAGCTTGGAGATTCATGTACAGAAATTCCAGAAATAGTTACACCACAATATCTTGGAGCTAAATGAGTATCTTCAACATTTACATCAATTTTTAGCGTACGCATGTCAACTCTAAAATTGCTTACAGAAGGTGTAATCAATTCTATGTTTACGCCACGCTGCAACATTCCCGCTCTTAAATCACGCGCAGTTCCAAAATGGCTCATGGCATCGGCACGGTTTGGAGTTAATCCGATTTCGAAAACTTCGTCATTTGCAATTTGGAAAACTTCAGAAGCAGGTGTTCCAGGAACTAAATCATCAGCCAAAACCATAATTCCGTCGTGGCTTGTTCCTAAACCTAATTCATCTTCAGCACAGATCATTCCGTGACTTTCCTGTCCGCGGATTTTTCCTTTTTTAATGGTAAATTCTTCACCTTCTTTATCATATAAAACGGTTCCGATAGTAGCAACTGGCACTTTTTGTCCTGCAGCCACGTTTGCAGCGCCACACACAATTTGTACAGGAGCTTCTAAACCAATATTAACTGTAGTAACTTTCAATCTATCAGCATCAGGATGTTTTTCGCATGTCAAAACGTGTCCAACAACAACGCCTGCCAAACCTCCTTTAATAGATTCGTATTTTTCAACAACTTCAACTTCTAAACCTAAATCTGTTAGTAATTCAGAAGTCTGCTCAGATGTCCAATCTGTTTTAATAAATTGTTTTAACCAGTTGTAAGATATTTTCATTGTAGTTCTTTAATTCTTTGTATGAGGTTACAAATATAAGGATTGCGCGTTGGAGTAGGAAAAAATTGAGTAGTTTTTTCTAGTTGTTTTTAATTGACCGAAAAATGCTGCCTACTAATTATTTAGCAATTTATAGATTAAAATTTTGATAAATGATTATTATAAAAGATTAAAAAAACTGAATGTGTAATTTTTGTGCTACAAGATGAATGAATAATGCTATTCTTTTTCTTTTTATGAAACTAAATTTGGAGTAAATCAAAAAAAGAATATTATGAGTACCGCAGTAAAAAGACCTGAATTTAAGGCAAAATACGATAACTATATTGGAGGAAAATTTGTAGCGCCAATTACAGGAGAATACTTTGATGTAGTTTCTCCTATTGATGGAAAAGTATTTACAAAAGCAGCGCATTCTGGAAAAGAAGACCTTGAATTGGCTGTTGATACTGCTTATGAAGCATTTAAAACGTGGGGAAAAACTTCTGTAACCGAAAGAAGTATTTTACTAAATAAGATTGCACAAAAAATTGAAGACAATTTAGAATATATTGCAGCAGTTGAAACGGTAGACAACGGAAAACCAATCCGTGAGACACTTGCGGCAGATATTCCGTTAGCTATTGATCACTTTAGATATTTTGCCGGTGTAATTCGTGCAGAAGAAAGTGCGATTTCTGAATTGGATTCGCAAACTGTTTCAATCGCTTTGAGCGAACCTCTTGGTGTTGTAGCTCAGATTATTCCGTGGAATTTTCCAATTTTAATGGCGGTTTGGAAAATTGCTCCAGCTCTTGCAGCAGGAAATACTATTGTCTTGAAACCAGCAGAAAGCACGCCAATTTCTATTATGGTTTTAATGGAATTAATTGGCGATATTCTTCCTCCTGGAGTTCTGAATATTGTAAACGGATTTGGTGCTGAATTAGGACGTCCATTAGTAACCAATAAAAAGGTATCGAAAGCTGCATTTACTGGTTCTACAACAACAGGACGTTTGGTAATGCAGTATGCGACAGAAAATATTATTCCGGTTACATTAGAATTGGGTGGAAAATCTCCAAATATTTTCTTCCCATCAGTAGCAGATCATGATGATGATTTCTTTGACAAAGCCGTAGAAGGTGCCGTATTATTTGCTTTAAATCAAGGTGAAATCTGTACTTGTCCTTCTCGATTATTAATCCATGAAGATATTTACGACAAGTTTATCAAAAAAGTAATTGAGAGAACAGAAGCGATTATTGCTGGAAATCCGCTGGATAAATCTACTATGATTGGTGCTCAGACTTCGATTGTTCAGAAAGAGAAGATTATGTCTTATATCAAATTAGGAAAAGAAGAAGGAGCAGAATTATTGACTGGAGGTGATGAAAATAAATTGGGAGGTGATTTAGAAGGTGGTTATTACATCAAACCAACGCTGTTTAAAGGGCATAACAAGATGAGAATTTTCCAAGAAGAGATTTTCGGGCCAGTTTTAGCAGTTACGACTTTCAAAACTACTGAAGAAGCGATCGAAATTGCCAATGATACCATGTATGGTTTAGGTGCAGGAGTTTGGACACGTGATGCACACGAGATTTATCAGGTGCCGAGAGCAATTCAGTCAGGTCGTGTTTGGATTAATCAATATCATTCTTATCCTGCTGGCGCTCCATTTGGAGGTTACAAACAATCTGGAATTGGTCGTGAAAACCACAAAATGATGCTGAGCCAGTATCGCCAAACCAAAAATATGCTGATTTCTTACGACAAAAAGAAATTAGGATTCTTCTAAAGAAAGAATAGGACTATCCATCCCCTGTGCTAATTTTAGAAAGGGCACACGGATGATACTGATTCGCTAACGCGAAGACACGGATTGAGACGGGTTTTTTATTAATCTGAATTAAATCCGTCTTAATCTGCGTTTTTACGAAGTAAATGCGTTTTATCAGCGTCATTTAATTAGTAGTTCGTTTGGTAGATAGTTCATAATAAAGAATATAAACCAGAGAATAGAATTTCGATAGACTTTCTGCTCTCGTAAACCATAGAATTATGCTTCCAAAAACAATGAAAGCTGCGGTCGTTAGAGAATTTGGTTCTCTTCTGCAAATCGAAGAAGTTGAAGTAAAACGCCCAGGTAGAAATGAAATTCTTGTAAAAGTAATTGCAAGTGGAGTGTGCCACACCGATTTACATGCTGTAGAAGGAGATTGGCCAGTTAAACCTAAAATGCCTTTAATTCCTGGACACGAAGCTGTCGGATATGTTGTAGCAGTTGGGCAAGATGTAAAAAACGTAAAAGAAGGCGATGCTGTTGGTGTGCCTTGGCTGTATAGTGCATGCGGTGGCTGTGACCATTGTATCACTGGTTGGGAAACCTTATGCGAGAGCCAGCAGAACGGCGGTTACAGCGTAGATGGCGGATTTGCAGAATATGTAATTGCAGATGCCAGATATGTTGGAATTTTGCCTTCTAACGTGAATTTTATCGAAATGGCTCCGATTTTATGTGCCGGCGTTACAGTTTACAAAGGGTTAAAAGAAACTGAGGTAAAACCTGGCGAATGGGTGGCAATTTCTGGAATTGGAGGTTTAGGACACGTTGCTGTGCAATATGCAAAAGCTATGGGAATGAATGTGGCTGCAATTGATATTGGAGATGATAAATTGGAACTGGCAAAAAAATTAGGCGCCGATTTGGTAGTGAATGCTAAAAATCAAAATCCTGGAGAATTCTTAAAGAAAGAAGTTGGTGGAATGCATGGGGCATTGGTTACCGCAGTTTCTCCAATTGCTTTCAAACAAGGGCTTGAAACATTGAGAAGAAAAGGTACAATGGCATTAAACGGACTTCCTCCAGGTAATTTTGATTTGTCTATTTTCGATACTGTTTTAAATAGAATTACCATTAGAGGTTCTATTGTCGGAACTCGAAAAGATATGAAAGAAGCGATTGAATTTGCCGTTGATGGAAAAGTCAAAGCTACAGTAACGCCAACAAAATTGGAAGACATTAACAATGTTTTTGATAAAATGAAAAAAGGTGAAATAGAAGGTAGAGTCGTACTTGATATAGCACAATCGTAAATAGGTGGTTTATGTTGAAGCAGTAAATTCTTAATTGAATTTGCTGCTTTTTTTAATTTTGAAAGCGATGATTAAACGAATTGATGCAACAGAAAAAGCAATTGAACTGATTAAAGTTCTAAAAGAAAAACACGGTGATCTGATGTTTTATCAAGCAGGCGGATGTTGTGAAGGCACACAGCCACAGTGTTTTGAAAAAGGAGGTTATTATCAGCGAACAGGCGATGTTTGTATTGGTACAATTGAAGATACCGAATTTTGGGTCGACAAAGATTTATTTGAATATTGGAAACATGCTCATTTTACTTTGACTGTAATTGATGCATTTGGAGTAGGAGGTTTTTCTTTAGAAACTCCATTAAAAAAGACTTTTCAAATAGAATACCGAATTTTTACTCCCGAAGAAGAGAAGGATTTAGAACCAGTAACCTTTTTTTAGGTGCAAAGTAACAAAGGCGCAAAGCGACAAAGGTTTTCAAAACTTTGTACCTATGCACCTTTGTTACTTTGACCCTAATTAATATAAAGTAACTGATACTGTTTCGGTGTAATTCCTTCGTGTTTTTTAAATAATCGAATAAAGTAATTGGCATCTTCAAAGCCAGCCAAATAACAGACTTCGTTAATTTGAAGGGTTGGATTCTTCAGAAGATTTTTAGCACATTTTATTTTCTCATTCAAAATATATTCAATCGGACTCATTCCGAGTTCACGCTTAAAGAAGCGATAGAAAGAAGTTGTGCTCATACAAGCTTTTTCGCTCAGTGATTTTAAGCTTATATTTTCTTTCAGATTTTGTTTGATATATTCTGTAACTTCTTTTATTGGATTATTTGCATCTAAAAATTTTCCTTCGTCAATAGATTTAACTGTTTGTGTCTGAATAATTCTGATTAGTAATTCTTTTAAAGTCAAATCTGCAAAAATATCTTTGGCAACAGAAGTACTCATGCATTCCTTTATGAGTTTATTGATTGTTGCAGCCATTTCTACATTATTGTAAAAGAAGTAGTTTTGATAGTTTAACTGCCAGTACATATTAGTTCCTTCTTTCGGATATTGTTCATTTAAGAAGTTTAATATTTCAATAATTTTATCCTGATCAATAGCCAATGCTAAACACTGTGTAGGATTGTTTTTTGTAGCTTCGGGAAAATCAATTTTCATTTCTACATTTGACGGAACAATAACTGTTTCACCAGGAAGGTAAACAAATTCAGGATCATCAAAAAGGTGCATGATTTTCTTGCCTCTCAGCATACTGGTGACTACCAAATCATTAAATTTCAAAGGAACTTTTTGAGTCGATTCGTAGGTTTCAAATAGATTTAATTCGCAATTATTAAGATTGTAAATAGTTCTGTTTTCTACAAGAGTTTTTAATGATTTCTCTTGCGATAATTGAAGCGGATTGACTAAAAATCGTTGATTGTTCATTAAATTTATTTTTGGTGAAGACTCTAAATTTAATGAAAATAAAAATATAAACGGCAGATTTAACGTTTTGTTAAATCAGTTCTTCCACATGTTTTTTGATATTTTCGGCTATTTTTCTTGTAGGAAGGTCATTTTCGTCATTTCCAAACGGATCTTCAATTTCTTCGGCAATTAGCTCTAAACTCGCTAATACATAAAATATGAAAACCACTACAGGAGCCACTAGATAGCCTAAACTAACAGAGTAACCAAACGGAAGAGTCATGGTATAAAAGAAGATAAATTTCTTTATAAAAGCACTGTAAGAGTAGGGAATAGGAGTGTTTTTAATACGCTCGCAAGCACCACAAATATCTGTAAATGCAACTAATTCATCATTAATAGTGATTAACTGTTCTCCAGTTATTTTTCCTGCATCATACAAATCATTGATTTTATGATACATGATTCTTTTCAGCTGATTTGGTTTGTGTTTGTGATGGTCAATTTCCAAATCAACATCTTCAAAAAGCTGTTTGCTGGTTTCTTCGTCTTTTAAATGGATATTTAGAATTTCAGCATACATCGGAATAAATTTTCTAAAAAACTTTCTGTCATTTTCGTCTTTTAAAATTGCCGAAAGTTTTATAGCTAGATTACGGCTGTTATTTACAAGTCCGCCCCAAAGTTTTCGACCTTCCCACCATCTGTCGTAAGCCGTATTGGTTCTAAAAACAAGCAAAAGTGAAATCACGAATCCAAGCATTCCGTGCATCATCGGAATGTTATGAATATAATCGTTTTTGGTTACCTTAAAATATTGAAGTTCAAGATAGCATACGATGGCAGCATAGATTCCAATTGCGATCATAATCGTAAACAGTTTTCGAACAGTATCCGATTTATGAAAATGAAAAATAAAGGTGAACCAGTCTTTGGTATTGTATGTAATCATTGAAGTATGTTTTGAAACAAATTTAAATTAAAAAAATATTCTGCTGTGTGTAAAATAGAAAAATATTGAATACCAAGAAATAGTGGTGATTTAAGATTATACAAACAGAATATTTCCTTGAAAAGTGCTGTATATCCTTTATGACATTAAAAAAAATCTGCCGAATCTGCTAAATCTGCGAGAGAAAAATAGCTCGCAGATTTAGCAGATTCGGCAGATAATATTTGATTTTTAAAAGGAAAATTAAAAATTAATATTTCCTGCTAATTCTTTTAGAGCAATTTCAGATAGTTTTGCTTCGTATTGTGCGTTACTGTAGCGTACTTTTGCGTTAACATAATTTAGCTGGGCAGTTCTAAAATCGAGTGTTGTAATGGTTCCAATTTTAAATTTATCCAATGTAATTTCTAAATTTTGTCTAGCAATTGCTTCATTGTTTTCTTCTAAATCAATTAATTCCAGATTGGTTAAATACGTTTGAAAAGCTGTGCTTAACTGCGTATTTAGAACAGTGTTTTGCTGTTCTATAGCAATCTGCGAATTCTCGATCTGTAGTTTGGCTACTTTTTCATTTCGATGCTGATTAAAACCATCAAATATGTTCATAGAAGCATTAAAACCATAATTTAAACCCCTTGAAGATGTTTCGCTCGTAAAACCTAAACTTGACTGGCTTTCAGAAAAATTATATCCTGAAGTTAGTCTTAAAGTAGGATAACGATCTGCTTTTACTTGTTTTAGCTGTAATTCGGCAATACGTTTATTGATGATTTGTGCTTCTAAACCTGGATTTTGTTTTTGAGCTAAATCCATTAAATCGGCCAAAACCAATTTATTGTCCACTTTTACTTCATCTGTAACCTTAAAATCAATTTTTGGGTCGCGTGCCAAATGCTGATTCAATAAAATTTTACCATTAGCGTATGCTTCTTTTTGTCTCAATAAAGCAACTTGATCTGAGTTTAAATCGACTTGTGCGTTTAAAACTTCCAATTTTGATGCTTTTCCGATACTGAAACGGTTTTTAGCCAAAGTTAATCGTTGATTTGAAATTACAATTGTAGTGTCCAATGCAGATAATTGTTGTTGCATTTGTACTAAATCATAATAAGCAGAATTTACTTGAGCAATTTTAACTAAAATAGTTCTTTTAAGTTCTGCGTCGCCCAATTTCTGAAGTTCTTTCAGCTGATCAAGTTTTGCGAACATTTTCATTCCATCAAAAACAGTCCAGCCTAAACTTACGCCATAAGTTAAACTGTTGTTTTTTGCATTGTCCAAAGAAGTCGATGTTCCATCCTGTCTTACTTGTGTAGAATTTGTAATGCTGTTGTTGTCGGTAATATTTGCCGTTGCTGTAGGCAGCATTCCTGCATTTCCAATTGTTACGTTTGTTTCGTTTATTTTGGAATTATTTTTAGCAATTTTAATTTCAAAATTATTTTCCAGAGCTATAGTCATAGCCTGCTCAATAGTAAGAACTTCCTGTGCCTTTGACTGGAAAGTGCAAAGGAATAGGATAAGTGCTGTACAGTATATTTTTTTGATATTCATATTCGTTTTCTTTAACCAAAAATCGATTTTCGGTTTCTATTTAATGCTGTCTCTTTCGTATTCGTCAATATGGTCAAACTCAGGATAATGTTTTCTTGCTTTAGACCACATAAAATAAATAGCAGGAATTACAAAAAGCGTTAAAGCCAATGAGAAAATAGTTCCACCCACAATTACAACTCCCATACCAATTCTACTCGTAGATGCAGCTCCAAGTGACATTGCGATAGGAAGCGCTCCTAATGCAATAGCTAAACTCGTCATTAAAATTGGACGTAAACGTGCTTCTGAAGCTTCTAAAATAGCTTCTAGTTTAGGTTTGCCTTGTTCTCGTAATTGATTAGCAAATTCTACAATCAAAATACCGTTTTTGGTTACCAAACCAATTAACATTACGGTACCAATTTGGCTGAAAATGTTCCAAGTTTGGTTGAATAGCCATAATGAGAATAATGCTCCCGCAACAGCCATAGGAACTGTCAGGATGATGATAAACGGATCAATAAAGCTTTCAAATTGTGCTGCTAGAATTAAGAAGATCAACAGTAAAGCCAATCCGAAAGCAAAAGAAGTATTAGAACTACTTTCTACGAAATCTCTTGATTCTCCAGCTAAATCTGTTGTGAAACTTTCATCTAAAACTTTAGCCTTAATTCGGTTCATTTCTTCGATACCTTCTCCTAAACTTTTTCCAGGTGCTAAACCAGCAGAAACAGTCGCAGACATGTATCTATTATTGTGATACAATTGTGGAGGATTACTTTGCTCGTAAACGCTTACAACGTTATCCATCTGAATCAATTCGCCTTTTTTGTTTTTTACAAACATAGAAGTCAAATCCAAGGGTTTCGATCTGTCTTTTTGGTCAAACTGTCCAATTACCTGATATTGTTTTCCGTTTTTAATAAAATAGCCAAAACGCTGACCACTTAAAGAAAGCTGTAAAGTCTGCGCAATATCAAGAATAGAAATTCCTAAACTTTCAGCTTTTGCACGGTCAATGCTAACATTAATTTCAGGTTTGTTAAATTTAAGGTTTACGTCTGTTGTCGAAAACACATCGCTTTTTCCAACTTCATTCATAAAAAGAGGAATTTTTTCTCTTAGTTTATCAAAATTAGGAGCCTGAATAATGTATTGAATTGGCAGACCACCACGTCTGTTTACAGCAATTGTTGGTTGCTGCGTTACAGAAGTTTTAGCATTCGGATATTGTTTTGTCCATTTGGTTAATTCGTCAGCGATTTCCTTTTGAGATTTCTTTCTTTCGTCGACATCTTTTAGGGTAAGTCGCACCAAACCGCTGTTTACAGAGTTTGAACTGAATCCTGGAGAAGTAATTACCAAACTAACTTTTTTCTCTGGAATAGAGTCATCAATTAGTCTTGAAATCTCCTGCATAAATTTATCTGTATATTCATAAGAAGAACCTTCAGGAGTCGTCATACGCATAGTTACAGCGCTTCGGTCATCATAAGGAGCAGTTTCTTTTGGAAGAATAGTAAAGAATAAATAAATTAATCCAAAACAAGCAATAAGGATAGGAAAACTGATCCATTTTCTATCCATAAATTTTGTCAGCGCTTCAGCATAGCTGCTGTTCATTTTTTCAAAGAAAGGCTCGGTTTTAATGTAAAATTTCGACTTTTTCTGTTCGCCGCCTTTCATTAAATAAGCATTCAACATAGGAGTTAATGTCAATGATACAAAGGCAGAAATTAATACTGCAGCTCCAATTACGACCCCGAATTCTCTAAAGAGTCGTCCAACGAAACCTTCTAAGAAAATTACAGGTAAGAATACTGCCGCCAATGTTACTGAAATCGAAATTACTGCATAAAAAATCTCATTAGAGCCTTTAATTGCTGCTTCAATAGGTGTCATTCCTTCTTCAACTTTTTTGAAGATATTTTCTGTTACCACAATTCCGTCATCAACCACAAGACCTGTTGCCAGAACGATAGCCAATAAGGTTAAAACGTTGATAGAGAATCCAAAAAGCCACATGATAAAAAAAGTAGCAATCAAAGAAACTGGAATATCAATTAAAGGTCTGAAAGCAATAGCCCAGTCTCTGAAAAACAGATAAATAATAATGATAACCAGAATGATTGAAATCCCTAATGTTTCGGCAACCTCAAGTACTGATTTCTTTACGAAAATAGTATTGTCAAGTGCGATATTAAGTTTGATGTCTTTTGGAAGATCTTTCTTTAAAGCTTCATATTTTTTATAAAACTCTGCTGAAATGTCCAAATAATTTGCGCCGGGCATCGGAACGATAGCAAGACCAATTAACGGAAGTCCAGATTGGCTTAATTTTGTTTCTAAGTTTTCTGGCCCTAATTCAGCGCCTCCGATATCACTTAAACGAACAATTTTATCACCATCTGTACGAATAATAATATTGTTGAATTCTTCTGGTTTAGAAAGATTTCCAACTGTTTTTACTGTTAATTCAGTATTGTCTCCTGTAAGTTTTCCAGAAGGCAATTCGACGTTTTGAGCATTTAATGCTGTACGAACATCTGAAACGGTACATCCATAAGCAGAAAGTTTTGCTGGATCAATCCACAAACGCATTGCGTAACGTTTTTGTCCCCAGATTTGCACAGCACTTACGCCAGGAATTGTTTCTAATCTTTGCGAAATAACGTTCTCAGCGTAATCACTCAATTCTAATGAACTTCTAGTGTCACTTTGAACAGTCATCGAAATAATCGCCTCACTATCTGCATCGGCTTTAGATACAACTGGAGCAGCATCGATATCTTGCGGTAAACTTCTAATGGCTTGCGAAACTTTGTCACGAACGTCGTTTGCTGCTTCTTCTAGATCTTTATCTAAGTTGAACTCTATGGTAATGTTACTGCTTCCTTGGTTGCTTGAAGATGTAATATTTCTAATTCCGTCAATTGCATTTACTGCTTTTTCAAGTGGTTCTGTAATTTGCGATTCAATAATATCAGCATTGGCACCAGTATAATTAGTACGAATGGATACCTGAGCAGGGTCAATAGAGGGAAACTCTCTAACACCTAGAAAAGTATAACCAATAAAACCGAATAATATAATTAATAGATTCAGTACTATTGTTAAAACAGGTCTTCTAATACTTGTAGTTGATAAACTCATGTTTGATTTTAGATTTTAGATTGTTGATTTTAGATTTCAGATTTATTGCTAAATCTTGACCTACCATCTTTAAATCTATATTCAAGTCTTTCGACTTTTGACTTTTGGCTTTAGAACTATTTTATTTGAACTTTAATTGGAGCTTCATCTTTTAAAGACATAACACCGCTTGTAATTAAAGTGTCTCCAGGTTTTAATCCTGATAAAATTAAAATAGAAGAATCTGTTCTTGTTGTTGCATCAACCATTACTTCTTTTGCCTGTCCGTTATTAGCAATAAAAACTTTTTTACCATCTTGAATCGGAATAATTGCCTGAGAAGGAACAACTATAGCGTCTTTAATAATATTTAAAGGTAATTTGACGTCTGCAAAAGTTCCTGGAAAAAGTTTTCCGTCATTATTATCAGCAAGTGCACGAATTTGAAGTGTACGAGTCGCAACAGCAACTTCTGGTTCGATAGCGTAGATTTTTGCATTATATATTTTGTCTGATCCAGAAACCTTAAAATCGATTATAGATCCCGATTTTACTTCTGATGCGTATTTTTCCGGAATTGAAAAAGTAATTTTTAATTTGCTAGTATTTACCAACTTTGCTACCAAGACAGTAGGAGTAATGTAAGTTCCTGGAGAAATGTTACGTAAACCAATTTTTCCTGAAAATGGTGCTCTTACTGATGTTTTAGAAATCTGAGCTCTAATTAATTGGCTTTGAGCCTGAGCAGAAGCAAGATCAGCTTTTGCAACATCAGCTTCTTCCTGACTGATTGCTTCTTTTTGCAATAGCAATTTCGCTCTTCTTGCATTTTCAGCAGCCAAATCTTCTCTGGTTAAAGCTTGTCTTAACTGTGCTTTTAGTTCAATGTCATTTACTTTAAGAAGTACTTGTCCTTTAGTTACATTCGTACCTTCGTTAAAGAATATGCCTTCCACAATTCCTGAAACCTCACTGTGAATTTCAACTTGTTCATTTGCTTCAATAGATCCAGACAACGCTAAATTATTGTCAAAAGTTGCTGTTTTTATTACAAGTCCGTTAACAGTTGTTGGAGATTTTTTATCATTAAACTTTTTAGAGTCTTCGTTTTTACCCTTATTAGAGACGATTCTGTAGGTAATAAAGCCTCCAATTGTAATAATTAAAAGGGTGTAAATGAGGTGTTTTACTTTCATAAAATTGAGGTGAATATAGATTTTAGGTTTTGTTTTTCAGCAAGTTTACAAATTTAACTTTTTGGTGTGAAATCGAAAGCCGTTAGCTTTTATTTAACATTTGTATGTACAAAGGTTTGCATTTAGACTATAAGTTGGCAAAAAGGTTTAATTAAAGATTAAATTTTTTTCTCGAAAACAAACAAAACTCCAAATAGAGTTTGCTTTTTCATCTGTCGAAGTATCGATTGTTTCTGCCATGAAAGAAAATTTTAATCTTTTTGTCTGATTTTTTTTGCACTTTATCGATTTTATTTGTATTATTGATATGTTAAACAAAATGAAAAGATTTTACATAAAAGCTAACGGTTGCGTTTGTTATTTATGTTAAAATTTCTATGTAGAAGTTGTTTTTTTTTGGGTTTGGTTATATATAATGAATAATTATATTAACAAGTGTTTATTCTTTCGTTGTTGAATAATATAAAAAAAATAATTTATGAAGAAAAAATTACTTCTAGGTTTATGGTTTACATTTTTACTTCTTTCAATTGGTTACCTGTTTTGGCAGAACGAGTTTAAATACAGTCTTCCAACGCCTATTCCAAAAAATTATCACGCTATTGCAATGGGATCTAAAGTAGAACTTGGCCCATGTTGCGCATTTGATAATAAGCCTATTTTTATACATTTTTTTAATCCCGAATGCCCTTGTTCGCGGTTCAATGTACCACATGTTAGCAGTTTGATAAAAAAGTATGGAGATCTGATAAATTTTAAAATTGTAGTGTTAAACAAACAGAAAAATTTCACTATTGATGAAATCCAGCAAAAGTTTGATGCTAAAATTCCTGTTTATTTTGATGAATCAATTGCTAAAAATTGTGGCGTTATTTCAACACCTCAAGCAGTTTTACTAGATCAGTCGCATAATTTGTACTATCGAGGCAATTACAATAAAACAAGATATTGTACAGATGCTTCAAGCAATTATGCTCAAATGGCGATCGATTCTCTCCTTAGCAGAAAAGACAATCCTTCTTTTAATGCTTTAGCTCTAAGAGCTTACGGATGTTCATTACCAAAATGTACTAAATAACTATTTTCCAATAACCAAAATCTATTAACCTATGAAAGCAAAAGCTAGCTTAAACGAACAAGATTATCTGCACAGTTTTATGTCTACAATGACACAAAAATCAGATACAATTATCAATTATGTACTTGCAGTATATTTTCTTTTGGGTATCGGACTGTCTTTTAAATACGATACTTTCGAAATTGGCGTTGGCGTTGGAACGCTGAATCTTCTTTTGTACTACTCGGCAAAATTTTTTATGAAAAATTCTAAGTTTTACCAGTATGTCCTGTCTATTGTTCTGGCTATTTTTATGGCACAGTACATTTATCAAATGCACGGAATGTTCGAAATGCATTTTACGGTATTTATTGCCAGTACGATTTTGATTATTTATCAAAACTGGAAACTTCAAATTCCGCTTACTTTGCTGGTTGTGCTTCATCACGCAGGACTAGCTTATCTTCAAAATTATATATACAATGACGCAAACGGACTTCAGGTTTATTTTTCACAAGTAAATTTTGATCTTGAAACCTTAATTATCCATACCGTTTTGGCGGCTGTAGTATTTTTTATGAACGGCTATTGGGCGTATTATTTTAAAGAGCACAGTGAAAATCACATTTCAAAAATTTCAGACGAATATGAATTGGAAAACATGAAATTGGCTTCTGCAAAATACAGTTCAATGTCTGCTACAAAAGATTATAATGATTTTATTCATAGAACAACTTTAGATTTGAAATTACCTGTAAATTCAGTTTTAAAGCTTATTGATGTCTCAAAAGGCCATACAGATAATGATAAATTGCTTACTTATCTTGAAATGATGAGAGAAAGTGCTAAAAAAATTGATGATCTAGTTAATGATATCCATGTGAAATCAACAAATAGCAAGAGTTAGAATTCAAACCAAGCCCCCCAAAAACAATACTAATATTTTTTAAACCAATTGTATGTTTAAGTATGATTTACCAACTGCAGTGCCTACGCTGCATAATCTTAAAAAGATAATTGAAGATTTTTTGAATGAAAGCATAACATTAGATTCGATTGAAAAAATTAAAGTCCAATCTGATTTTGAAATAGAGGTAAAAGAGATTTTTAAAAATTACCAAACTAGTTCACATGTTTACGATCTTGACTTTCAGTATAAAAAGCTAATCCAGATTATGAATGATATTCGCCAGCTTAATCTTGCGGTTAATAACGAGATTCCTGAATGGTTGGAAAATGAACTGGAAACAGTTTTTCGCAAAATCAGAAATATTCTGCTTGTCTTGGAGATCGAGTCAAATTAAAAATGGTTTAAAGGATTCATTTTATACTTATTGAATTGTAAATTAATTTAAATGTAAAATTTATGGATACCAGATTGCACCGTCCGACACCTTCTGATAGAGAAGTGGATTGGAATAAGAATAAAGTACTGCTAAGTAAAACTGATAAAAAAGGAACCATTTTATATGCTAATGAAGACTTTATAGATGTTTCTGGTTATGATGAATTTGAGCTTGTCGGCCAGCCTCACAATATAGTTCGCCATCCGGATATGCCTAAGGTTATTTTTAAATTTTTATGGGACAGTATTAAATCCAGCGAAAATATTCATGTTATCATAAAGAACATGGCTAAAACTGGGCGTTATTACTGGGTTGTAACTGATTTTAAAATAATCGCCGATACAGATGGTGAAATTGTTGGTTATTTTGGCACCAGAAAATCGGTTCCGAATGAGATTATTGTAAAATTTATCGAGCCTTTGTACAAGAAACTTTTGCAGATAGAAGAAACCAGCGGTATGCACGCATCTGAAGAGTATCTGGTAGGTTTTCTAGAAGAAAGAAAGAAGACCTATATGGAATATATCGATCATTTGATTGCAACTGGAAAAGATGATAAAAACAAAATTAGCAAAGGTTTGTTCAGTGGTATTTTCGAAAAAAAGAATGATGTGAAAAAGAAATAATCAAGTATATACTTCATTGTGTCCGGAAGAATATTCATCCCCTTTAAATTTGTCCCCCAGCAAAACTAAATCACCTGAATGATAAATAATTAAGGACGCAATGGAGTTTTTTTATTTTAGGTTCAAAGGCTCAAAGGTTCAAAGGTTCAAAGTTTAAACTAGAATCTTCAAAACCTTTGAGCCTTTGTACCTCTGTACCTTTGCACCTCAGTTAACTAATATAATTCCAAATATTCTTTTTCTTAGTCAACTCTATGAAGATGTTTCTTAAAACAGCATGTTCTGGTTTTTGAAGAGCAGAATCTTCTTTTAAGATTTTCATGGCGTAATTTCTTGCTAGAGATAAAATCTCTCTGTCTTTTACGATATCTGCAATTTGCAGGTTTAAAACACCGCTTTGTTGTGTTCCCATTAAGTCGCCTGGACCACGAAGCTTTAAGTCTACTTCGGCGATTTCGAAACCATCGTTGGTTTGTACCATAGTCTCCATTCTGGTTTTGCTGTCGGAGCTTAATTTATGTCCTGTCATTAAGATACAATAACTTTGTTCGGCACCACGTCCTACACGTCCGCGAAGCTGGTGCAATTGAGAAAGTCCGAATCTTTCGGCACTTTCTATAATCATTACACTAGCATTTGGCACGTTTACACCAACTTCAATCACAGTTGTGGCAACCATGATATTCGTTTTTCCTTCAGAGAAACGCTTCATTTCGGAATCTTTATCTGCAGGTTTCATTTTTCCGTGAAGAATAGAAATAGAATATTGAGGAAGCGGAAAATCACGAGAAATACTTTCGTAACCATCCATTAAATCTTTATAGTCCATTTTTTCTGATTCTTGAATCAACGGATAAACAATGTAAATCTGTCTACCTTTTGCAATTTCATCACGAAGAAATTTCCATACTTTCAAACGATTTGTATCATAACGATGTACGGTTTGAATAGGTTTTCTGCCTGGTGGTAATTCATCAATAACCGAAATGTCCAAATCACCATATAAGCTCATAGCCAAAGTTCTCGGAATAGGAGTGGCAGTCATAACCAAAACGTGTGGCGGAATATCATTTTTCTTCCACAATTTAGACCTTTGCTCCACACCAAAACGATGCTGTTCATCAATTACAGCCAAACCTAAATTCTGAAACTGCACTTTATCTTCCAATAAAGCGTGAGTTCCGATCAAAATTTTAAGTTCTCCGCTTTCTAATTCTTCATGAATAATTTTTCTTTCAGAAGTTTTGGTAGAACCGGTTAAAATTCGAATATTGATGTTTAATGTTTGAGCAAATTCAGACAATCCAAGAAAATGCTGATTGGCTAAGATTTCCGTCGGAGCCATCAAACAAGCCTGAAAACCATTATCAATAGCCAAAAGCATGCTCATAAAAGCCACAATAGTTTTACCAGAACCCACATCACCTTGAAGCAAACGATTCATTTGAGCGTTGCTTCCCATATCAGTTCTGATCTCTTTAATAACTCTTTTTTGGGCATTTGTTAAATCAAAAGGCAGATGATTTTTATAAAATTCATTAAAAAGTTCGCCCACTTTATCAAATGGATGTCCTTTTATTTTATGCTTTCGAATAAGGTTTTTAGTGATTAACTGCAGCTGAATAAAGAACAGTTCTTCAAACTTTAGTCTGAATTGCGCTTTCGCTAAAATCTCAGCGCTTTTCGGAAAATGAATATTGAATAAAGCGGCACGTTTCGGAATCAGCTTCAGTTCTTCGATCAAAAATGGCGGAAAAGTTTCTGTAAACAACGCTTGTGTTTCCAAGAAAAGCTGTTCCATTAATTTATTAATCGTTCGGTTTGAAATGCCTTTGTTAGCCAAAGCTTCTGTTGAAGGGTATACCGGTTGCATGGCAGAACGCAAACTTCTTTCGTGTTCGCTTAATAATTCAATTTCGGGATGCGCCATACTAAACTGGCTTCCATACAGCGAACATTTTCCAAAAATTACCAAAGGTTCATTGAGTTTTAAACTTTCGCGGATCCATTTATGGCCTTGAAACCAGTTTAAATCAATTTGCCCCGTTTCATCAACAAAAGAAGCCACAAGACGTTTTTTGTTTTTAGCAAATTCAACTGTTTTGATGTTGATTATTTTGCCAATTATCTGAACTTCAGAGCCCGTATTTTGCAGTTCATTAATTTTATAATAACGCGTTCTGTCAATGTATCGATTCGGAAAAAGATTAACTAAATCCCCATATTTATGAATGCCCAATTCCTTACGAAGCAGCTGGCCACGGCTTGGACCAACACCTTTTAAGTATTCAATAGGAGTTTCAAAAAGATTATTAGACATTCGAAGATTAGATTTTATAGAGCCAAGAATAAAAGAGTAGAGAACCAAGAAGAAAGACAAAGTATATTCTATTTTCTTTCTTCTAGATTCTTTTTTCTTTAAAAAGCGAAGATAGATTTTAATTAGGAATTTTGAAAATGATTTGTTGTTTTCAAGTGCTTGAATGTTAACTTATCGTAAAATTGTAAATTGAAGACGCAACCATTTTAAGAAAGTAAAATCTTAATAATAATTAACCATCAAAAACTTTAAAAATGAAAAAAATTGGACTTTTAATTGTAATGTTTGCGTCTTTAATTTCTTGCTCAAATGACGATTCAAGCAATAAGGCAGATACAGCCATTACAGACTATTATGGAAAATGGGTGCAATATAATGAACCTAAGAATGACCATCCTTCTTCAAATCAGTATTCTTATATTTTTAATAAGGATAATACATTTTCAAAAAACAGAGTATATGAAAATATCAATGTAACGCTGACAGGAACTTTTGAGATTATAATCAAAGATAATCTTACTCGTTTTGTATTAACTTATAAAGAGAAAAAGGATAATTCATTTATTTCGAGCTGTGGAGGCGGTTTGATAGAAAGTTTTACTCTAGACGAGTCGGGAAAATTAATAGATGATGCCCGTGCATGTGATGCCAGTTTCGTATTTAAGAAATCAAATTAAAATTTAATATTGCAATTTGTAAAACTCCGTTAGTTTCCTAACGGAGTTTTTTATTTAACGTCAGTATTGTTTTAATAAAAAAGATAATTACTAGATTTGTTAAAACATTTAAATTATAAGCCTCAAATTATGATTAAAGAAGAAAAAGTTCCTTTTGAAACAATGGTATTTTCTGGGATTACATTCAAGGTAATTAACCGACATGAAGCGCATAATATCATTGGAGATCTTACTGATTTCAGCAATCAGAAAATCTATAATGTTTTTGAAGATACTTGGCGTTTTCCCGATTACGAAGAAAATCCAATATTTTTATTAGCAGAAGAAGATGTAGAAATGGATTCATTTGAGATGGATTTCAGTACCGAAGAACATCCTGATATTTTTATTTTAGGTTTTATTTTTAAAGGAAATCTAACAGTTTCAAAACTGATCAGTTCTTATGATACCGATAATTCTCCTGCTTTGATCGTTTTAGGAAAAACTACAACAGTAAATATTAATCTGTTCGGAAGTGTTCATTATTTAGGCGGTGGCCTGCAATGCGACACACTTGCAGGCGAATACAATCACGGAGAACTTTTTGTAAAAGGAGATCTTACAGCTTGGCTGATTTATAGTGACGATATGCTATTTCATTTTGAGCGTTTTACAGATGTTCAAGCAATTATCAGTGCCAACAGACCCGATATTTTAATCTGTAGTTCTGTGCAAGATACTGACGGATCTATTATTACTGTTGAGAACTATCTGCCTTCAACCCATAAACTGTCTGATATTGTTGAAGATTCTTTTATTGAAATTTCAGATTATAACGAAGAAATATTAGGCAATAATTATTTAGATGTTTTTAAAGAAGGTCTTTCAATCTTAGATTACGATAAAAAAGAAAAGTACATGTATGCTGATTTCCGAAATCAGTTTATTAATATGGTCGAAGTTTTGTCTGAAACTGAAGAGCTAAAAGAAAGTGGAAAAATCGTTAGACATATCTCGGGAACAACTTATTTGTTTGTCCCTTTTGATTATGAAGGGAAGAAATACAGTCAGATTTCAGAAGAAATTTCGAATGGTTTTAATATCAGAATGCGTGCTTTATGGTGTCATGAGGATCAAGAAATTATGATTATTCTGGAATATCTAGATGAAAACGGAGATCCGAAATACCAATGGATGAATGACGAAAATGCTCCAGGAATTGAATTTTTCTGTGTAAAAAATGCTGTCATGAAAACTTTTGAAATATTGACGGCCGAAGTTGTTGAAGATAATGACGAAGATGATGAAACAGAATATGCCGATTATAGTAATAGATTTTCATTGGAGGAATTTGCTTCTCAATTTGGCAATTACAAACTGCCAGAAGATTTAGTAAAACTGTATAAATTTGAGCAGGAATATGGCGTAGAAACGTATTCGGAATGTTTTGGACTAACCATAACGGAGGAAAAAACTGGTATAAAAACATGGTCTGAAGAAGAAGAATTTTATAATAGTTTTATCGAATTTGCAGGCGCAAATGGTTCAGGAAGTTCGTATGCGTATTGGATTATCGATAATGATTTGAACAATTGCCCTATAGTTGTTTTTGGAGATGAAGGCGGAGTTCATGTCGTAGCAGAAAACACTCAAAAATTAATTCAACTTCTAACATTAGACACCGAAATTTCTGTTGATTTCGATAAAGCTTATTTTTATCAAGACGAAGAATATTACGAAGAAAGTGAAAATAAGGAAGAATTTCGTGAATGGGTACAAGAAGAATTTAATCTCAATGCAGTAGAAACCAACGAAGAAGCCGATGAAATTGTAGAAGAAGCACAAAAAAAGTATAAACAAAAGTTTAACGACTTTTTAGTAAAGTTTGGCATTGAAATCAGTGAAGAAGATGAATAGTGTTTTTTATCTTTGAAAAAAAATTAGAAAAAATGAAAACACATTTAGCGCTTTTACGCGGAATCAATGTTTCTGGGCATAATATGATGAAAATGGAAGCTTTGAAAGCAATGCTGGAGAATCTTGGTTTTCAAAATATAAAAACCTATCTGCAATCTGGAAATGTTTTTGTGGATAGTGAAGAAGATGCTTCGAAAGTTGGTTTTATGATCAAACAGGAAATCTTTAAAGTTTTTGGCCACGAAGTTCCTGTCGTGATGATTACCAAAGAAAACTTGGAATCGTGTTTTACTAATAATCCGTTTTTGAAAGAGAAGGATATCGATACGAAAAAACTCTATGTGGCTTTCGTTTCAACGACATTGAAAAAAGAAAATATAAACGATTTGAAAATTAGCCAGTTCAAACCCGATGAAGCCAGCATTGATGAAAATAAAATTTTTATAAAATATGATATTGGTGCCGGAAAAACCCGTTTTGACCAAAAGTATATTGAGAAGAAATTAAATGTAACAGCAACAATTCGAAACTGGAACACGGTTACCAACTTGCTTAAAATGTATAATGAATAATGAAAAAGTATTTTTATATATTTCTTGTTTTTGCAATGAGTTTAAATTCATTTGTTTATGCTCAGAGCACAAAAACAGCCTCCGAAGATTTTAGTGAATTTTTTAAGAAGTTCAATTCAGATACTAAATTTCAAATCAGCAGAGTTATTTTTCCTCTAAAGTACAAAGCGAACAATGACGATTTTGAATTATCAGATTATACAATGGCAAAAGAAGGATACAAAGTCCTTCATCTCAATAATAAAGCTGATGAGAAATATTTAAAACGCACATTATTAGTAAAGAAAAACAAAGCTACTCTTGAGCAACGCGGACTTGATAACGGAATTTATATTGATTATGTCTTTGAATTAAAAGAGAACAAATGGTTCTTGAAAACGTTGGTCGATCAATCGACTTAATATTAATCTCGAATCCATTTTTGCATAGCTGGAAAAGGCATTTTTTGTTCTTTTTCGGCTTTTTCGTTTCCTAGGCATAATCCCATCCATTCTAAAAGAGGCAAACCCATATAATTTCCTGAAGTAAAATTCGAAATAAACCACTCAGAATTGCCTTTATAACCGTGTGGATGAAATACAAATTCAGGTGAGAGCTGTAAATGATGCAGTGCTGCATAAGACCATAAAAGCGCCGCAATTTCGTCACCTTGAGTTGGCCAGTCTTGAGAAATTTCCGCTGTACCGATTAGTTTTCTTTCCATTGGAACTGTTACAGCAAGATGTCCAGCTTCATGCAAAATGTCGCCAGGATATAATAATTTATTGTAATCGATATAAATGCAGTCAGGACCTAAATCCAATCCAGGTAAAAAAGTATCTCCAAGCTCTTTTTCGATAATATCAATTCCAATTTCTTTCAAAAAGAAAACTACTTTTTTTACTTCATCATTTTCTTTTAAATCCATAATCAGTTTGTTTTTAAAATGTTTTTCTTGATATAAATCGTGTCTGCATTATGAAAAGCTCCTTTTTTCATTCCACCGCCAAAAGGCTGCATAAATTGAATGTTTTGAGATTCGTAATTTTCTTTTTCAACTACTTCATTTACAGCCAAAGTTGGCGCTTCAAAACCAAAAAAGGTAAATTGGCGATACCGTTTTTCTTTTAATGAAAAATAACCGTTTGACTGACTTAAAACTTCTCCAACTTTACAATTTACAATAGGCAGTTTTGTTTCGGCATCATAAATATATCCTGTTATTTGAGGTCTCTCGCATCTGCTGACTAAACAGCTTTGAAGAGAAAAAGAAACTAGGATTAGTAAAACTAATTTAAAGAAAAATTTCATTTATTTTTTAATTAAATCACAATACCAAAAGCCAAAATCGAAGGCAGTTTCATCATTAGTATCGCAGGCTGTATTTGATGAATCTTGTTTTTGGGGTTTTTCGTATTTTCTATAGACGATTTCGCCAATTTCAAAATCAATGGGTTTTGAGAATATTGGACCATCGAATGTAAAAGTATGAAATTCACCGTTTTCACCGCAAACATCAACGTTTTCCGGTAAATCATTTATAAAATCCTGATCGATTATTCTGCCGACAAAACTTTTATCCAAATACTTTTCGTTGACACAAACCACAATTGTTTTGAATCCCAATGAAATAAATTCTTGAATTAAATCTTGAGTTGGGATTTTCCAAATAGGGAAAACGCCGGTTAGCCCAATTTTTGCCAATTGATTTTCGCGGTATTGACGTAAATCTTCCAGAAAAATATCTCCGAAAATAGAATGTGTTATACCATTTTGCTTTAATTCGGTTAAAGTTTCGGTCATTACTTTCTCGTAAACTTCCATTGTTGGCATTTCGGGCACTTCTAGAATTTTTAGCGGGATTCCAATGTTTTGTGCTTGTTCCTGCAATAATTCAACACGAATTCCGTGCATAGAAATGCGCTGATATTGTTGGTTTACGCTGGTCAGCAAACATTCAATTTGAAAATCATTATTTTGTAATGTTTTATATAAGGCAAGAGCAGAATCTTTTCCGCTGCTC
The DNA here is from genome assembly GCF_003254585.1 of Flavobacterium sharifuzzamanii. Lineage (GTDB taxonomy): Bacteria > Bacteroidota > Bacteroidia > Flavobacteriales > Flavobacteriaceae > Flavobacterium > Flavobacterium sharifuzzamanii. Next base: position 246,242 of record NZ_QJGZ01000038.1, read on the forward strand.
CAGTTAAATAAGGCTTTTTGAGGTGTAGACACGATTTGGCTGTTTTATATGGTAAACTTACAAAATTCGTTCTATTTGTAAAGGAAACCTTTGTAACTTTGGGATTTTGCCTTTTAAATTCGTTTCAATGAAATACATTCTTTTATTATTCACCAGCTTTCTTTTTGCGCAGCAAACACAATTCGTCGATTTTAAATTGGTTTCTGGGCAATTGTCATTCAATACAAAAGATAAATTAATTTCTGGTGCTGTAGATTTTCAATTTGAGGTTTTAGAAGAATGTGACACTATTGCCCTTGACGCTAAAAACATGGAATTTTCGAATGTAAAAATCAATGAAAATGAAATCATGTTTATCAATACTAACAAAGAACTAAAGTTGGTTTTTCCTTTTAAAAAAGGACAGAATCATTTGACGTTCAATTATACGGCAAAGCCAAAGCAAGCACTGTATTTTGTTGATATGGGCAATGATGAAGTGCAAATTTGGACACAGGGGCAGGGAAGATATACAAGCAATTGGTTTCCGAGTTTTGATGATGTCAATGAAAAATTGATTTTCAATTTAGGAATTTCCTACGATAAGGATTATCAGGTAGTTTCTAATGGGGTTTTAAAAGATAAAAAAGCAAACGGAGGCTTAAATCACTGGCAGTTTGAAATGGAAAAACCAATGAGTTCGTATTTATTAATGCTGGCTATTGGGAAATTTGATAAAAAAGAATTTAAATCTAAGAGTAGGATCCCTTTAGAATATTATTACGAACCCAAAGATGCAGATCGTTTTGAACCAACTTACCGATATTCTATACGCATTTTTGACTTCCTAGAGAAAGAAATTGGCGTAAAATATCCATGGAAAATCAACAGACAAATTCCAGTAAGAGACTTTTTGTATGCTGGAATGGAAAACACTACTTCGACTCTTTTTGCAACACGTTATGTAGTAGATTCCATTGGTTTTTGCGATCGAAATTATACCAATGTTGACGCTCACGAATTGGCACATCATTGGTTCGGAGATCTTATTACTGCCGAAAGCAGTACGCATCATTGGCTACAAGAAGGTTTTGCAACTTACTTTGCGTTGCTTGCTGAAAAAGACATTTATGGAGAAGATTATTTTTACTCTAAATTATACGATACAGCACAGCAGATTAAGTTTGCATCTCGTACTGATGTGATTCCAGTTTTAAATGCAAAAGCAAGTTCGCTTACATTTTATGAAAAAGGAGCTTGGGCATTGTTTGTTTTGCACGAATCAATTGGCGATAAAGCATTCAAAAAAGCAATAAAAAGTTATTTGAATAAATATGCTTATCAAACCGTTAATACACAGAATTTCTTTGATGAAATTAAAAAAGTTTCTGATTTTGATTTGGATAAATTTAAGAAAACTTGGCTAGAATCTACAACTTTTGATACACCAACAGCAAATGCATTATTGAGCAAAAACAAGACGATTCAAAAACGATTGGAAATCGATAAATTGAAAAAAACACCTTTTGCAGAGAAAAAAGATATTTTGAAAACAACTTTAGAATCTGATGTATATCAATCGGTAAAAGAAGCTGTTGTTGATCAATTGGAAAATGAAAAGTATGAAGATAAAAAGTCTTTATTGCTTTTAGCATTGCAAACCAATAATACAAAAGTACGCCAGAATGTAGCCAGTTCTTTGACTACAATTCCAGAAGAATTCAGAGCAAATTATGAGACGCTTTTGGATGATAAATCCTATCAGACGCAAGAAATAGCACTTTATTGGCTGTGGAGAAATTTCCCTAACCATAGAACAGAATATTTGAATAAATCTAAAAATTGGATTGGTTTTAACGATTACAATCTTAGAACTCTATGGCTTTCACTAGCTTTATCTACGACAAATTATAGTAATGATACTGATTCTTTGGCAAATGAACTGATTGCATTTTCTTCGGCAAAATACGAAGCTACAACACGACAAAATGCGCTAGAAAAATTGATAGCTTTTAAAATTATTAACGATCAGGTTTTGAGTAATTTAGTTGGTGCTACAACACATCATATGTGGCAGTTTTCAAAATTTGGAAGAGATACGATAAGACTTCTGTTAAAAAATCCTGAAATGCGTGCTTCTTTTAATAGAATTTTACCTAATTTGACACCCGATGAACAGTTTCAATTGAATCGTTTGTTGAAAGAATGAAAAGACGTGAGAGAATTGAAAAATAGAAACAAGAGTCAAGAAAAAAGACTTTAGAATTCTTTGCTCTTGTTTCTTGCTTCTATTTTCAAAATAAAGTATATCCCAAAAAAAACAAAACCTACATTACAATTTATGAGAGCATTGGTTATTTCAGGTGGTGGCAGTAAAGGCGCATTTGCTGGCGGTGTTGCCCAATATTTGATAGAAGAAAAAAAACACGAATATGACTTGTTTTTAGGGACTTCTACAGGAAGTTTATTGATTCCGCATTTAGCTCTAGGTCATATCAAAAAAATCCATTCTGTTTATACTAACGTAACCATGTCGAGTATTTTTAATATTTGCCCATTTGTGGTGAAAAGCAAGGATGGAGTCGATATTGTAACCATAAATCACTTTAATGTATTACGCCAGTTTTTTAAAGGGAAACGCACTTTTGGAGAAAGTAAAGGACTGAAAAAGTATATTCAGAATAATTTTTCTCTTTCTGATTTTAATAAGCTTAAAAAGCTAAAAACCGATGTAATTGTTACGGTAACCAATTTTACTAAAAACGAATCAGAATATAAATCGGTAAAAGACTGTACATACGAGGAATTTTGTGAATGGTCTTGGATATCGAGCAACTATGTTCCTTTTATGAGTCTAGTTGAAAAAAACAACTGCGAATATGGCGATGGCGGATTTTCAAGTTTAGTTCCAATTCGTGAAGCAATCAACAGAGGAGCAACAGAAATTGATGTAATTGTGCTTGAAACGGAGGTTAATACAACGAAAACAGTAATCGGGAAAAACCCGTTTTCATTAATGATCGATTTGTTTAGAATTGCTTTAGATCAAGTAGAAAAACATGATATTGCTATAGGAAAACTTATGGCAAACAATAAGAATGTGAAATTAAATTTATATTATACTCCTATAAAATTAACCGATAATGCTTTGATTTTTAATAAAGAGGTAATGAAAGAATGGTGGAAGCAAGGTTATGAATATGCTCAGAATAAATCGGAAGTTATGAGCGATAATAAGATATTGATTTAAGATTTTAGATTGCAGATTTTAGATTTTAGATTGGATGTTCTAAATCTAAAATCTGCAATAATATTTAATACCAAAGCTCAGCAACTTCACTTTTAATGAAACTCAAAGCGGCATTACTTGGAGATTGTTTTTCTAATAAATCATTTAAGATTACTTCACGAAGTTTATCAGCATTTTCCACTTTATCGCTCATAGCAGCTTTACGAATCATTTGGATTGTTGCATTTTTTGCAGTGGTAATGATCGTCCAACATTCTTCAGACATATAAATCTGCTGTGTCAGATTATGTTCAAATTCCTGCTCGATTAGGTCAATTAAGTAATTTTCGTAATCATTTTTGTTTTGCGAAATAGGAGCAACTCTAATTAACAATTTGGTCAAATTAATACGTTCTAAGAACAAAGTCATACGCTCGCATGCTTGTAAACGTACAGGAAGAGATTCTTTGTGTGCTTGTTTATTTAGTAAAAAAGCACGCTTTCTGTCATTGTTCTTAATGTGTAGCTCAAAGAAACGATATGCTACAACTCCTGTAACTAAGGCTGGTAAAGTATAACTCGCAAGTTCTATTATTTTGTTGAAATCCATTGGAATAATTTTTAAGCAAAAATATACTTTTTGATGAGAAATCAACTTTAAATTTATTTGAATAAACAAATAAGAATATTACTTAAAGCCGAGTTTAAGAGGTATATTGGAAAGTTAATTTAAGAAATTCTTAATTTCATCTGAAGGTATGGTTACACAAATTTCCCAGAATTCAGTATCGCTACCAACAAGAATTATTATTCCTTCTTCTTCTAATGACCACCAAGTGGGTTTTTCAAGACATGAACCAAATTGTATTGATGTGTGATCATCCCATTTAGCTTCACGTATTTTTTCAAGTACATTGAAATCACATAATTTGCAATGTATTGTAAGGCACCATTCTCTTCCTTTTACTAAGTTCAAGATAACATCTGAATCTGAAGTAGGAACTTCATCGCTGTCAAAAGGTGATGATAGATGTGCAATTGCTTGAATTGATTTCATAATTTTTCTAAAGTTATTTTTTGATGATTAATGGCGATCTAAAATCATAATCAATTTAGGATTAGCGAATGTTTAATAAAATCGATTTTTTATTCTTTTTATTATATAAATATAAAATTAAGGTCAATTTAAAAACGATTTTTTATAAAAATTCGTTTTTAAATTTATGGTAATAAACAAAAAGGAAGCTGTATTTTTGCAACTTGTTTTTTACTGAGACCGAAATATATTCTTAATGGATTCATACATAATACTTTTTCTTTGTTTAGCGGCTTTTGCTGCTGGTTTTATTGATGCAATTGTTGGTGGCGGCGGATTAATCCAAACACCAATGGGATTAATTTTATTGCCAAATCTTCCAGTTTCGACGGTAGTTGGAACATTGAAAATTCCAGCTTTTAGCGGAACCGCTTTTGCTGCTTTTCAATACTTAAAGAAAGTAGTAATTCAATGGAAACTCTTAATTATTATGATGTGTCTGGCGGTTCCGTCAGCATTTCTTGGTTCAACAATTTTGACGCTTGTAAGCAATGATTTTATGAAACCACTTTTATTGGTGGTTTTATCTTTACTGTTTGTATATACTTATGCTAAGAAAAATTTCGGACAGCATGTTGCAAAAGATCATTCTGCTGCAACACAAATTATGTATGCCGTGGTCATTAGTATAATTGTTGGATTCTATGATGGATTTATCGGTCCAGGAACAGGGAGTTTCTTTGTAGTTGCTTTTATTGCGCTTTTAGGTTTTGATTTTCTTCACGCTTCCGCGAATGCTAAAATGGTAAATCTGGCAACCAATTTTGGTTCGATTTGTTTGTTTATGATAAAAGGAAAAATCATTTGGGCAATTGCTATTCCAATGGCTGTTAGCAACGGACTTGGAGGTTGGTTTGGTGCAAAACTAGCAATCAATAAAGGCAACGGATTTATTAGAATTTTCTTTTTAATTGTGGTTGTCGGAACACTGATTCGATTTGCTTATGATGTGTTTTTTAAGTAAGTGACTAAGGTTCTGAGATACTGAGCTTCTAAGTTTTCCTTTTTTGAAATTATAGTTAAAATTATCTTTTGCAATTATAAAATGATTATTTTTGTATCATATTTTGATAATTTAATTTGCGTAAAATGATAGAAATAGTTGAGAATTATGAAAATTACATTAATTCATTGCCTGAATTAATTGATAAATCTTATTATAAGACAGAGTTTTTTATTCAAAAACTAGGCTTAAAACATGCTACTTATTACAGAAAATTAAAGTCGAATAGTTTTACACATCAGGAAGTGAAGTTGATTACTTCTTTACTATTTCCTGAAGAAATTTTAATGCAGGAATTACAAAAAAGTCAAGAAGATATTAAGGCAGGAAGGACAGTAGACTTTGAAGATTTTAAGCAAAAATTAAGAGCTAAGTATATTATCTAATTCTAGAGGGTTTCTTTTATTATCCCAGAATAAAACAATGTAGATGATTTGTTTTTCTATTTGATAAAATAAAAATACTTGATTGGATATGGGGAACTTTCTATAAGATGTTTTTTTATACTTAGAGCCAATAAAATTATTTTGAACAATTATCTCTATAGTCGAGATGGTTTGATTTGAAAATTTAGTCGCTTTGAGATTACTATATCTACTTATGATTTGTAAAAATGTCTTTTCGGCGTTTTCTGTTAATTTTACTTTCATTTGCTTTTTTATAAGTTTACAAATATAAATTATTTTAAAGAATTTTCTTTCAATTTAACTTGATCCAATTATTTAAATTTAGCCCCGATTGAGGCGGTATCCTCGCAGCGGAGCGGAGAGATATAGCCGAAAGCGGGAAACCATGTTTAATAAAATGCCAATTGTTTGGCTTCAAAAAAAACTTAGAACCTTAGCGTCTCAGTATCTTAGGAACTTTCTCTTTAAATTCTTATTTTTGCCTAAAAGGAGATAAATTACATGCAGAAATATATTGACCAGCTCAACGAAGCGCAGAGAGCGCCTGTTTTACAAAAAGACGGGCCAATGATTATTATTGCTGGTGCAGGTTCGGGAAAAACCCGTGTTTTAACGATTAGAATTGCTTATTTGATGCATCAGGGAATTGATGCATTTAATATTTTGTCGCTGACTTTTACTAATAAAGCGGCAAGAGAAATGAAGCATAGAATTTCGGATATTGTGGGAGCCTCTGAAGCTAAGAATCTTTGGATGGGAACTTTTCACTCGATATTTGCTCGTATTCTTCGTGCAGAATCGGAACTTTTAGGATATCCTTCCAATTTTACTATTTACGATTCTCAGGATTCGGCGCGTCTAATTTCTTCGATTATCAAAGAAATGCAGCTGGACCGTGATATTTATAAACCCAAACAGGTTTTAGGACGTATATCAAGTTATAAGAATAGCTTGATTACGGTAAAAGCGTATTTTAATAATCCTGAATTGCAGGAGGCCGATGCAATGGCCAAAAAGCCTAGATTAGGAGAGATCTATCAGCAATATGTGGAGCGCTGTTTTAAAGCCGGTGCAATGGATTTTGATGATTTATTATTGAAAACCAACGAATTATTGACTCGTTTTCCAGAGGTTTTGGCGAAATATCAAAACCGTTTCCGCTACATTCTGGTTGATGAGTACCAGGATACGAACCATTCTCAGTATTTGATTGTTAGGGCTTTGTCTGATAAATTTCAGAATATTTGTGTGGTTGGTGATGATGCGCAGAGTATTTATGCTTTCCGTGGAGCGAATATCAATAACATTTTGAATTTCCAGAAAGATTATGAAGGGGTAGTAATGTATCGTTTAGAGCAGAATTACCGCTCGACACGAAACATTGTAGAGGCGGCAAATACGGTTATGGAGCATAATAAAACCAAGCTGGATAAAGTAGTTTGGACGGCCAATGAGTTTGGTCCGAGAATAAAAGTGCACCGAAGTTTGACCGATGCTGAAGAAGGTCGTTTTGTAGCGAGTACTATTTTTGAACAGAAAATGCAGAATCAGCTTCATAATGGGGCTTTTGCGATTTTATATAGAACCAATGCGCAGTCGCGTGCTATGGAGGACGCGTTGAGAAAACGCGATATTCCGTATAGAATTTATGGCGGATTGTCATTCTATCAGCGTAAAGAGATTAAAGATGTTTTATGTTATTTACGTTTGGTTCTGAATCCAAAAGATGAAGAAGCTTTGATTCGTGTGATTAATTATCCAGCTCGTGGAATTGGAGATACAACAGTTGAAAAACTTACTATTGCGGCAAATCATTACAAACGTTCGATTTGGGAAGTAATGGTGAATATCGATAAAATCGATTTGAAGCTGAATGCTGGTACAAAAAATAAGCTGAAAGATTTTGTGACAATGATTCAGAGTTTTCAGGTTATTGATCAAAATCAGGACGCTTTCTATTTGACAGATCACGTTGCAAAGAAAACTGGTTTGGTTCAGGAATTAAAGAAAGATGCGACTCCTGAGGGAATGGCAAAAATTCAGAATATCGAAGAGCTTTTAAACGGTATTAAAGATTTTACTGAAGGACAGAGAGAAATTGACGGAGCAAGAGGTGCGCTTTCTGAATTTATGGAAGATGTGGCTTTAGCAACAGATTTGGATAAAGATACAAATGATGAGGATCGTGTTGCTTTGATGACGATTCACTTAGCAAAAGGATTAGAGTTTCCGCATGTATTTGTGGTGGGTATGGAAGAAGATTTATTTCCGAGTGCTATGAGTATGAGTACCAGAAGCGAGTTAGAAGAAGAACGTCGACTGTTTTATGTGGCATTGACTCGTGCAGAACATCAGGCTTATTTGACTTATGCTCAGTCTCGTTACCGTTGGGGAAAACTGACAGACAGTGAACCATCTCGTTTTATTGAAGAAATTGAAGATCAGTATTTAGAATATTTAACGCCTGCAGAGACCAATTATCGTTATAAATCTCCAATTGATGGTGATATTTTTGGCGACATCGATAAATCAAAATTAAGATTAAACAAACCTGTTGGAGGAACTCCTCCAAAGCATATTACAGACAATAGTCCAAAGCCTGATTTGAATATCAGAAAACTTAAACCAGTTTCTGGAAATGCGCCAAGTAATGGAAATTCGAATTTATTTGACAGTAAACTGACTGTTGGAAATGTCGTGATGCATGAACGTTTTGGAAAAGGAGAAGTGATTAATCTTGAAGGTGTTGGAGCAGACAGAAAAGCAGAAATTAAATTTGAAGTGGGCGGAATCAAGAAATTGTTGTTAAGATTTGCTAAATTAGATGTCGTAGGATAAAAAATGTGTTTCAAGTTTCAGGTTTCACGTTATAAGAAGCAACCTGAAACTTGAAGCTTGAAACTTGAAACAAAATAAACTAAAAAACCATGGCAGAATTTATAAAAATATACCCAGATAGACCTAGTGAAGCTGCAATTGCAAAAGTTGTAAAAGTGCTTCAGAATGGTGGTTTGGTAATTTATCCGACTGATACTGTTTATGGTTTAGGTTGTGATATTACCAATTCGCGTGCATTAGAAAAAATTGCTAGAATAAAGGGAGTAAAATTAGAGAAAGCCAATTTTTCTTTTATCTGCCACGATTTGAGTAATTTATCAGACTATGTGCGCCAGATTGATACATCAACTTTTAAGATATTAAAGAGAGCTCTTCCAGGGCCTTATACCTTTATTTTACCTGGAAACAGTAGTTTGCCAAAAGAGTTTAAAAAGAAAACTACTGTTGGTATCCGTGTTCCAGATAATAATATTATTTTAGAAATTGTTCGTCAGTTAGGAAATCCTGTAGTTTCGACTTCTATTCGTGACGAAGATGATGTAATAGAATACACTACAGATCCAGAATTGATTTTTGAAAAATGGCAGCATCTTGTCGATATGGTAATAGATGGTGGCTATGGAGATAATGTGGGGTCAACAATTATAGATCTTTCTGAGCATGAGCCAATTATAGTAAGAGAAGGTAAGGGCGATATTGATATTTTGTAAAAAAATACACTAAAAGCGTAAAATGCAAAAAATAATGAGTAACTTTATTATGTTAAAATTTAGTTAGTTACTTAAAAATAATGTTATTCTTAATTTGTGTTAAAAAAAATAAGAATACAAAAGCAAAAAGCAGGTCAAACGACCTGCTTTTTCTGTTTTTATAGTATGAAAACAAGAATTATTTCGCTTGTTTTTTCATCTCTTTTTCAATCATATCATAGAATTGATCGATTTTTGGCATAACTACGATACGAGTTCTTCTGTTACGAGCTTTGTTCTCAGCAGAATCATTAGCAACTAATGGTACGTAAGAGCTTCTACCAGCAGCAATTAATTTAGCTGGGTTAACTCCAAGATCGTTTGTTAATACACGAACGATAGAAGTAGAACGTTTAACACTTAAATCCCAGTTGTCTAAGATAATTCCGTTGCTTTTGTAAGGAACGTCATCTGTATGTCCTTCAACCATACACTCAAAATCAGGTTTGTCGTTTACAACTTTGGCAACTTTAGCTAATACAGATTTAGCTTTATCGCTTACGTCGTAGCTTCCGCTTTTGAATAATAATTTGTCAGCGATAGAGATAAATACAACTCCTTTTTCAACATTGATTTCGATGTCTGGATCGTTGATACCTACAGCGCCTTTCAAGCTTGTAACTAATGCTAAAGTTACACTGTCTTTTTTAGTTAAAGCATCTTGAAGTCTAGAGATTTTCAAATCTTTTTCTTTTAAACTTTCAAGAGACTTTTCAAGGTTTTCAGCACCTTTAGTAGTTAAGATAGTTAAATCTTTAGAACTATTGATTAAATCTTGATTATGTTGTTTGTAGCTTTCAGCTGTAGCAGCTAATCCAGCTTTTTCTTCTAAGCACGTATTTAATTTTACAGTACATGAGTTTAACAAATCTTGAGTTTCTTTGTTTTTAGCTTCCAACTCAGCATATTTCTTTTTAGAAACACATGATGTTAGAGCCATTAATACTGATAGTGCGATAACTATTTTTCTCATAAATTTAATTTTAATTAGACTTGAATTACAAATTTAGTTTTTAATATTTTGAATACTGTTAAAGATTTCTTTAAATAAGGTCAATTTTCGTATATAGTAAAGGAAAACGATACTTTTTACCATATAGTATTGCTGAATTTGAAAATCTTTTCGTTTTCCGAGATATTTTAAAGATAAGCAATAAAAGGAAAAATGAGCCTTCAAAATGGCAAAAGTGTGGCTAATTTTACCCTGTGTAAGAAAACGGATACCGGCAATTCCATCTAAAACCATACGGAAGAATATCACCCAGAATAATCCTCTTTTTGGAAGATTTTTGACCATCATTAATAATGAATTTCTAAAATTCAGATAGGTTTTCTTCGGATTTCCTTGTTGTAATGTTGCGCCACCAACATGGTAAACAACAGATTGCGAATTGTATTTTATAATATGTCCTTCATTTGCAGCTCTCCAGCATAAATCTATTTCTTCTTGATGTGCAAAGAAGCTTTCGTCAAAACCTCCTAATTCGTGGTAAACTTTTTTTCTTATAAAGAAACATGCGCCAGAAGCCCAGAACAATTCAATGTTATCATCATATTGTCCGTTATCTTTTTCGATGGTTTCAAATACTCTTCCTCTGCAGAAAGGAAAACCATATTTATCAATAAAACCACCCGCAGCTCCAGCATATTCGAAATATTCCTTATTCTTAAAATCAAGGATTTTTGGCTGAATAATGGCAGTTTGTTTTTCTTTTTCGAAAGTATCAAGAATTGGTTTAAGCCAGTTTTCGGTAACTTCGATATCTGAATTTACTAATGTGTAAATTTCTGCATCTATATGTTGCAGGGCATCATTATAACCTTTTGCAAAACCATGATTACCTGTGTTTTTTACAATCTTAACTGTAGGGAAATTTTGTTGGACGAATTCTACAGAGTTATCCGTAGAGTCATTATCAGCAACGTAAATTGTTGCTTCTTCTGAAAACTGAATAACAGATGGTAAAAACTGCTCCAGCAATTTTACTCCGTTCCAATTTAAAATGACAACTGCTATTTTATCCAAAAGTTCTTAGTTCTTTATTATTTGTTAATGGTTTTCTTTATAGTCAGGAAGGTTTCTTAAAAACTCATATTTTTCGTTTTCAAAATCCATTTGACAATAAAAGTGGTTCAGTCCGTTTGTGACATTCAAAAACCGTGCCTGCATTGTCATATTGTAACGAGCAATTTGATCAAAAGTTGCCTGCGAGATTTTAACTTCAGGTGCTTTACACTCTACTAATATATGTATAGAGCCATCTGAGTTAAACACTACTACGTCGTATCGTTTTCGTAATCCGTTGACAGTTAAAACTTTCTCTACGTTGATAAGTGATTTTGGGTATTTTTTTTCATGCATTAAAAAATGAACTACATGTTGGCGAACCCATTCTTCTGGCGTGAGAATTATAAATTTTTTCCTGATTTCATCAAAAATAGACACTTTATTTTCGCTATTTTTGAATCGGAAAGTGTAAGCTGGGAAATTAAGTTTAAGCATAAAGCAAAAATATAAAATAGTTTCAGGTTTCAAGTTTAAAGTTTCAAGTTTTGAAACAAGGCTTGAAACTTTAAACTTGAAACAAAAGATTGAATGGACGAAGTAGTAAAAATTGTTAACGATATTAAAGCCGGAGATATTAAACCAATTTATTTTTTAATGGGTGAAGAACCTTATTATATAGATAAGTTGTCGGAGTATATTGAACAGAATGTATTAGCTGAGGAAGAGAAAGGTTTTAATCAGACAGTTTTATACGGAAGAGATGTTTCTGTAGATGATATTATTTCAACGGCCAAGCGCTATCCTATGATGGCTGAACGTCAAGTTGTTATAGTGAAAGAAGCGCAGGATTTATCCAGAACAATTGATAAAATCGAATCTTATGTAGAGAATCCGATGCAGACAACTGTTTTGGTTTTTTGCTATAAATATAAAACGCTAGATAAACGTAAAAAAGTTACTAAACTGCTAGGGCAGAAAGGAATAGTTTATGAAAGCAAAAAATTGTATGAAAATCAAGTAGGAGACTGGATTAAGCGTGTTTTGGCTGGAAAAAAATATACCATTGATCCAAAAGCCAATGCAATGTTAGTAGAGTTTTTAGGAACAGATTTGAGTAAAATTAATAATGAGCTAGAAAAATTACAGATTATCTTACCTCAAGGAACGATGATCACAGCTGAGCACATTGAGGAAAATATTGGTTTCAGTAAAGATTATAATGTATTTGAGCTTAGAAAAGCAATTGGAGAGCGCAATCAGTTGAAAGCATATAAGATAGCAGAGAATTTTGCTCATAATCCAAAAGAGTATCCTTTGGTTATGACTACTGGTTTGGTATTCGGTTTTTTTGTACAGCTTCTAAAATATCACGGATTAAAAGATAAAAGTCCTAAAAATGTGGCAACAGCGCTTGGAGTTAATCCGTATTTCTTAAAAGAGTATGATTTGGCAGTAAAAAATTATCCAATGAGAAAAGTAAGTCAAATTGTTGGAGCTCTACGAGATATTGATGTTAAGAGTAAAGGTGTGGGAGCTAATGCTTTACCTCAATCTGATTTGTTAAAAGAAATGCTGTATAAAATTTTTAATTAAGCCGTTAAAATTCACGATATTTGCCTTTCTAAAAATCTTGCATTAAAATATTTATAAAACTATGGGAATGAATAAAAATACCATTTTAGGATGGGCTACTTTAATAATGGTGCTTATGGGGTTGTTGCTTATAGGTCTTGGAATCTTTAGGTACAGTGATGTTTCAGGCTGGGGATTTGCTGCTGTTGGAGTTGGTTTTTTTGCAAATGCCTGGGTGTTCAATGCTTTAAAAGGTAGAGTTTAATTTAAATACCAAATAATATTAATCTCAAATCGAAATAAATAATTAAAATAAAATATAAAAAATGTCAGACGATAAGAAAGTAATTTTCTCAATGCAGAAATTGAGTAAAACCTATCAAGGAGCAGACAAACCAGTTCTTAAGAATATTTACCTTAGTTTCTTTTACGGAGCTAAAATTGGTATTTTGGGACTTAATGGTTCTGGAAAATCTTCACTTTTAAAAATTATTGCAGGAGTTGATAAAAATTATCAGGGAGATGTGGTTTTTCAGCCAGGATATACAGTTGGATACTTGGAGCAAGAGCCAATTCTTGATGATACTAAAACAGTTATCGAAATTGTTCGTGAAGGAGCAGCTGAGACTATGGCGGTTTTAGAAGAATACAATCAAATCAATGATTTGTTTGGTCTTGAAGAAAACTATTCAGATCAGGATAAAATGGATAAATTGATGGACCGTCAAGCGGCATTGCAAGATAAAATTGATGCTCTTGGTGCTTGGGAAATCGATACAAAACTTGAAATCGCAATGGATGCATTGCGTACTCCAGAAGGAGATACACCAATTAAAAACCTTTCTGGTGGAGAGCGTCGTCGTGTAGCTTTATGTCGTTTGTTGTTGCAACAACCAGATGTATTGTTACTAGATGAGCCTACCAACCACCTTGACGCTGAGTCAGTTTTATGGTTAGAGCAACACTTAGCACAATATTCAGGAACTGTAATTGCTGTAACGCACGACCGATATTTCTTAGATAATGTTGCCGGATGGATTCTAGAGTTAGATAGAGGAGAAGGTATTCCATGGAAAGGAAATTATTCTTCTTGGTTGGATCAAAAATCTAATCGTTTGGCTCAAGAAGAAAAAGTAGCTTCTAAACGTAGAAAAACTTTAGAGCGTGAGTTGGAATGGGTTCGTCAAGGAGCTAAAGGTCGTCAGACAAAACAAAAAGCTCGTTTACAGAACTACGACAAATTATTAAATGAAGATCAAAAACAACTAGACGAAAAATTAGAGATTTATATCCCGAATGGTCCGCGTTTAGGAACAAATGTTATTGAGGCTAAAAATGTTGCGAAAGCATTTGGTGATAAATTATTGTATGATAACTTGAACTTTACGTTGCCACAAGCTGGTATTGTTGGAATTATCGGGCCAAATGGTGCTGGTAAATCTACCATTTTCAAAATGATTATGGGTGAGCAAGCTACTGATAGCGGAGAATTTTCAGTTGGAGATACAGTGAAAATTGCTTACGTAGATCAGTCACACTCGAACATTGATCCGAATAAATCAATCTGGGAAAACTTTGCTGATGGTCAGGAATTGATTATGATGGGTGGAAAGCAAGTGAACTCAAGAGCTTATTTATCTCGTTTCAACTTTGGTGGTGGCGAGCAAAACAAAAAAGTTTCAATGCTTTCTGGTGGAGAACGTAACCGTTTACACTTAGCAATGACTTTGAAAGAAGAAGGAAATGTACTTTTACTGGATGAGCCTACGAATGATCTTGATGTAAATACACTTCGTGCACTTGAAGAAGGTTTGGAGAATTTTGCTGGTTGTGCTGTAATTATTTCTCACGACAGATGGTTCTTGGATAGAATTTGTACGCACATTTTAGCTTTTGAAGGAGATTCTGAAGTTTATTTCTTTGAAGGAAGTTTCTCTGATTACGAAGAAAACAAAAAGAAACGTCTTGGTGGTGACTTAACTCCGAAACGTTTGAAATACAGAAAATTGATTAGATAATTTTTCTAATAAGTTTCAAATAAAAAATCCCAAGTTCCAAATTTATCGGAGCTTGGGATTTTTATATTTTATAGGTTTTTACGTTGAGTTTGTCATTTCGACGAAGGAGAAATCTTCGCAAGTAATTCCGCAACGAGAATCCAATCTTTGTTGAGTTTCTCACGAAGATTTGCTACGCCTGTTCGCTATCGCTCGAGTCTCCTTCGTCGAAATGACAATATTGCGTTCACTGAAGTTTTGCTTTTGGAATTTGAAATTTTCAGCTTGAAATTTCTTTTTAAAGAAATTTAGATTTTAATTCCGGAGTAGGAATCATACAGCTTTCTTTTTTGCCATACCAATTGTATCTGTTTTTTGCTACATAATCATAAATTCTGTCACTAATAAAAATGGGAACAATTCTAAAAATTGGACTGAGTCTCCATAAGCCTCCAAAATTTTTAGCAATTTCAATAATTGCTGAAGATTTATAAAAGTAAGCTGTTTTTGGATCATACAAAATAATGCTATCCATTTTAGAAAAACTGATTCCCAAATGTTTGCAGATTGAAATGCCTAATTGTGACTGCAATGCTACAAATCTAAAAATGTCTTTTTTGTCATATTTTATAATAAACTGGACAGCAGAACTACAGAGATTACAAACTCCATCAAAAAGAACTATTTTTTTATTTTCTGGAAGACTTTCCATTTTTTAATTTGTTTTTCAAGTTTTACGTTTGAGTTTTAAATTGAAACGAGTAAAACAGGAATTAATATGTTTTTGCTTGTATTATAAATATCTATTGATTTTTACTTTTTAATAAGTTTTACGAATCAAAAACAGCATCAATAAATAGGTTTAAATCTGTTTTTGAAAATTTGGAATCTTCTTTTGTGTAAAAAGAAAAATCGTTGCTTAAATCGGCTTATTTTAGTTTTGATGTTTTTTAGTCTTTTTTAAGAGTCAAAAACTGTTGTTTTCACAGAAAAATCATTTTTTAACAGCTTCCACCAATTCCAACTCATCGAGATTTACTTTGGAAGTAAAAATGCCATAATTTACAGTTGCTTTGTTTTTTTCAATAGAATCGATACTTCCAACAGATCTTCCATCAAGCATTCTTACTCGGTCACCAACTTTTAAGATTGGTTTTGGTTTTTCAATAACTGGTTTTAGTTTTTTCTCTTTTTTCTCTTTTCTAATTTCCTCAACTTTCACTTGTACTTCAGCCAAAACTTCTTTTTGTTTTTCAACTTTTGCTTTGACTTCTTTTGGAGTTGCTTTTTTTCGTTTTGAATTTTCAATTTCAACAATTTTCAAAAACTCACCAATCAGTTCTTTTTTGTTTTTGTTGTTAAAATACTTTTCGGCAATATCATCAATTTTTTGTCCGATGTAAATTATTTTCTGATTGCTGTCATATAATTCCTGATAGCTTTCTAATTTCTGTTGGATTCTAGTATTGATGTTTTCCATCTTTTTACTTTCTTCACGAGCACGAGTTTCTTCTTCCTTTAAATTCAAAGAAGTTTTTTCCAACTTCGAACGCTCTTTCTGAAGTGTTGCGATAGTTTTGTCAAAACGAACTTTTCCGACTTCAATTTTCTTTTTCGCACGATTGATCAATCCAAACGGGATTCCATTTTTTTGAGCGACTTCAAAAGTAAACGAACTTCCTGCTTGACCCAAAGCTAATTTATACATTGGTTCAAGAGATTTTTCATCAAACATCATATTCGCATTTGTCGCATAAGGCAATTCGTTTGCCAAAATTTTCAAATTAGAATAATGCGTTGTGATAATTCCGAATGCTTCACGGTGATAAAATTCTTCTAAGAAAATTTCAGCCAAAGCCCCTCCTAATTCAGGATCAGAACCTGTACCAAACTCGTCAATTAAAAACATGGTTTTTCTATTACATTTCTTTAAAAAGTAATTCATGTTTTTTAATCGATAACTATATGTACTTAAGTGATTTTCAATAGATTGATTGTCTCCAATGTCGGTTAAGATTCTATCAAACAAGAAAGTTTCACTTCTTTCGTGAACCGGAATCAAAATTCCCGATTGCAGCATTAATTGTAATAATCCAACCGTTTTTAAGGAAATGGTTTTTCCTCCAGCATTTGGTCCAGAAATTACAATAATTCTGTTTTCTTGTTTTAACTCAATGGTTTGCGGATGCGTAACTTCTTTTTTCTGTTTGTTGTTCAAATACAAAATAGGATGATATGCTTCTCTGAAGAATAATCTTCTTTCTTCTGTAATTGTTGGGAGAATTCCGTTAATTCGATTTGCATATTTAGCTTTACCCGCAACAACATCAATATCACTTAAAAAGTCTTGATATTCAACTAATAAAGGAAGATAGGGGCGAATTACATTCGACAGATTTTTTAAAATTCTTGTAATTTCTTCTTTCTCTTCATATTCCAAATTGGCTAATTCTCTCGAATATTTCAAAGTGGCCTCAGGTTCGATATAAGCAATGCTTCCAGTTTTTGAACTTCCTAAAATAGAACCTTTTACTTTGCGACGATACATTGCTAGAACTGCCAAAACTCTACGGTTTTGTACAAAACTTTCTTTGATATCATCTAGATAACCTAAACCATTATACTGAGTTAAAGCTACTCCAAAACTTTGATTCACTTTTCCGCGAACTAGGTTCATATTTTGTCTAATTCCGGCTAGAGCAGGAGATGCATTGTCTTTTATTTCTCCATATTTATCTACAATGGCATCAATTGCAGTTATGATGTCTTTGGTCAATTCTACTCTTGAAGCTCTTGCATTTAAGTTTGGATAATAATCGTCGAACTTTTTAAGAAAATTCAATAAGACATTTGTTGTTGCAGAAAGGTTGGCAATTTTTCTAAAACTTCCTACTTCAAGAAAACTGTCTTCGATGGCAAGAAATTTAATTTCATGTGTTATGGCGTCAAATCCGTGATTCGGAATGGCGTTATTATTTTGGAAAGAAGAAACGTACTCAGATGTTTGCATCAAAGCTTGCATTAATTCTTCTTTATCTCTAAATGGTTTTATTTGTAAAGCCTTCTCTTTTCCAATATCGGTATTGCAACCATCAGAAATGGTTTCGAGCACCGTTGGAAATTGTAAATCTTGTAATGTTTTTTCTGTAATAGATACCATTATATAACGTAAGTTGTAAAGATTTCAAAGTTACAAAGTTTTAAAAACTAAACAGCACTAATAGTTGGGAGTTTGAATAAAACTTTACTTTATTTGTAATAAAATTTATAAAATGAAAATTAATTTAGCTCAAGACTGGCAGAGAGTTTTAAAGGATGAAATAGAAAAACTGTATTTTCAGGAATTAATGGCGGCACTTGATATTGAATATAAAGCGCATACCTGTTTTCCTCCTGCAGAGTTAATTTTTTCAGCTTTTAACAATTGTAGTTTTGATGCTGTAAAGGTTGTTATTATTGGTCAAGATCCTTACCATGGAGAAGGAGAAGCCAATGGGTTAAGTTTTTCTGTAAATGATAATGTAAAGATACCTCCTTCATTGCGAAATATATTCAAGGAAATAAATACAGATTTTGATTCGATCTTTATGCCAACTTCTGGCAATCTAGAAAACTGGGCTCAGCAAGGTGTTTTGCTTTTAAACGCATCTTTGACAGTCAGAAAAGATAGTCCAAATAGTCATAAACATTTAAAATGGAATCTATTTACCGATGCTGTTATTAAAGCGATTTCTGATCAGAAAGAAAATGTTGTCTTTCTTTTGTGGGGAGGTTTTGCTCAGAAAAAAGGATCAAAAATTGACAGGTCAAAACATAATGTTTTAGAATCGGGCCACCCTTCACCAATGAGTGCAAATCAAGGAAAATGGTTTGGGAATAAACATTTTAGCCAAACTAATGAATTTTTAAAATCTAAAGGATTGAAAGAAATTGAATGGTGATTTTTTTTTAATTTGCAAAGGTTCAGAGTTGCAAAGTGACAAAGGGAAAGACTTTGTGTTTTTGTGATTTTTGAATAAATATTTTTGACAAAAGAAAACCCAATAACTGTTTGAATGTTATTGGGTTTCTTTTTATTTTTTTACAATTTCTTCTAAAACGGCTTTGTTTTCATAATTCACCACTTTTAGAATAATCTCTTGATTTTTTACTGTTTTTCCTTCAATGATATAAAGTTTTCCTTTTTTGAATGGAACGTTGCTTTGATCAAAATCGACATCTCCGTAAGTTAATGTGTTTTTGATATCTGCAGTATCAACCCATTTTTCGTTAAGCGTCTGAACTGCTTTTGGAGAATATTGAAAAGGTTTTGTTCTAAGATTGTTTAAAACTCTGGCATTTGGAAAATAATTGCATCGGGTGTCTTTTCCGATAAAAAATCCTGATACAATAAAACATCCCATAACGAGACCAATCAGGTAATATGCAAAACGGTGTACGAACTTCATGAAATAAAATTTTTGCAAAGGTACATTAAAGTTCCTTTAGAATACAAGTAAATTAATATCGTTATCTGGTAAATCGAACCAGTCGCCAATTGCTTTATTTGTTAAGATTCCGTGATAAAGATAAATTCCGTTTTTAAGGCCTTTGTTGCATCGAATGGCACTTTCAATACCACCATCTTCGGCTATCTGATGCAGATAAGGTGTTAAGATGTTACTAATTGATAATGAGGCTGTTTTGGAATAACGTGAAGGTATATTAGGTACGCAATAATGCAGAACATTGTTTTTTATGAATGTTGGCTTCTCATGAGTGGTAACTTCTGAAGTTTCAAAACAGCCACCTGTATCAATGCTGACATCAACAATTACAGCACCTTTTTTCATGTGTTCAACCATTGTTTCATTAACTACAATCGGACAGCGTTCTTTTCCGCGCATGGCTCCAATCGCGACATCGCAACGTCTTAAAGCTTTTAGCAAGCCTTTTTGCTGTATAGTTGAAGTGAAAATTCTTTGATTTAAATTGTTTTGTAAACGACGCAATTTTGTAATCGAATTATCAAAAACTTTTACGTTTGCTCCTAATCCAATTGCGGTTTTAGCGGCAAATTCGCCAACAGTTCCAGCGCCAATAATTACAACCTCAGTAGGAGGAACGCCTGTAATGTTTCCAAATAAAAGTCCTTTTCCGAATTCATTTGTAATCATTAATTCGGCGGCTATTAAAATAGAAGCAGTTCCAGCAATCTCGCTTAAAGATTTTACTGCTGGATAAGAACCGTCTTCATCTTTTATATATTCAAAAGCTAAGGCAGTGATTTTCTTTTTTGCCAAAGCCTCAAAGTATTCTTTCTTCTTGGTTTTAAGCTGAATAGCAGAAATGATAACCGTTTCTGGATTAATCATCTCAATTTCAGCCAAAGTTGGAGGTTCTACTTTTAATAGAAACGGACATCCAAAAACTCTTTTGGCATCTTTTGTGATTTCTGCACCGGCATCAGCATATTCCTTATCACTATAACTCGAACTTTCTCCAGCGCCAGATTCTATCATAACGCGATGCCCTTCATAAGTTAAGGAAGCGACTGCATCGGGCGTAAGACAGATACGACGTTCTTGATAACTTGTTTCTTTAGGGATTCCTATAAAAAGTTCTCTTTTAAAACGACCAACCTCAAGTTTTTCTTCCTGCGGTATTAATTGTTGTTTTGTAAATGGAGTTAACGTGATTGACATGGATAGTGCAAAAAATTAAGAGTACAAATTACGTAAAAAGTTTTAAAATTAGTGTAAAAATTCTGCTAATACTGAAGGTCAAAAGTTAAGAAACTCTAATAACTATCAATAAAGGTCAGATTTCTCTTTTTGAAAATATTCTAGACTAATTCTAGTTTTCTTTTTCCGTCAGAAAGTAATTCGATATTTATAGTAGAATGTTCTTCTGGAATCAAACTTGCAATTTTTTCAGACCATTCAATAAAACACCAATTTCCAGAATACAGATAATCATCAACTCCCATATCTAGTGCTTCGGTTTCTTGTTTTATTCTGTAAAAGTCAAAATGATAGACTTTTTTTCCGCTTGGAATTTGATATTCGTTTACTAAAGAAAAAGTTGGGCTGCTAGTTGCGTCAGTGATTCCAAGGCTTTTACATAGCTGCTTGATTAAAGTGGTTTTTCCAACTCCCATTTCTCCATTAAAAAGGATAATTTTATTAGGATTTGAAGCTATAATCTGCTCGGCAACTTCTTGAATTTGATCTAATGAAAAAACGATGTTCATTGCTGTGTTTATTTTTGCCACGAATTTCGCAAATTTTCGCGAATTATTTTTAATGCCACAGATTAAAAGATTAAAAAGGATTTTTTAATCAGTGATAATCTGTGAAATCTGTGGCAAAAAATATTTTATTTAATTGTATTCACTGCTCGAAACTGAAAACTGAAACTGTAAACTTTTATTTCGGGTTAAATACCAAGAACGGGATAATCATTTCTTCTAATGAAATTCCGCCATGCTGATATGTGTTTTTGTAATAGCTCACATAATGGTTATAGTTGTTTACATAAGCCAAGAAAAAATCATTTTTAGCAAAAATAAACGAACTACTCATGTTAATTGCCGGTAAACCAATTGTTTTTGGTTCCTTAACTACATAAACATCTTTTTGTTCATACGTTAAACTGCGTCCGGTTTTGTAACGCAAATTCAGACTTGTATTTTTATCTCCCACAACTTTCGACGGATTTTTTACATTAATAGTTCCGTGATCTGTTGTTAAGATCAATTTGAAACCTAAAAGCTGTGCCTGCTGAATAATTTCTAATAAAGGTGAATTTTTAAACCAGCTTAATGTTAGAGAACGGTAAGCTTTATCATCAGAAGCTAATTCTTTAACTACTTCCATTTCGGTTTTAGCATGCGAAAGCATATCAACAAAGTTGTAAACAACGGTTACTAAGTCGTTTCCTTTTAAAGCTTTAAAGTTTTCAGCTAGTTTTTTTCCGCCAGCATAATTGGTGATTTTAAAATAGTCTTCTTTAATATTTAAACCTAAACGTTTCAATTGAGCTGATAAAAATTCTGCTTCATAAAGGTTTTTTCCGCCGTCTTCAACATCATTTTTCCAATATTCAGGAAACTGTTTTTCCATTTCTAAAGGCATTAAACCAGAAAAAATCGCATTTCTTGCATATTGTGTGGCAGTTGGAAGAATAGAGTAGTACGGAACTTCTTTTTCTAGTTTATAGTAATTTGAAATTACACCTTCAAAAGCTTTCCATTGGTCGTAGCGCAGGTTATCAATAACTACAAAAAGAATTGGTTTGTCTTTCTTTTTAATTTCTGGAACTACTAATTCTTTAAATAAAGTATTTGATTGGATAGGTTTATCTGCTTTTGGAGCAAACCAATCTTCATAATTTCTTTCGATATATTTTCCGAATTGCGAATTGGCTTCAACTTTTTGAGATTCAAGAATTTCGATCATTGCTGTATCATTGATGTCTTCTAGTTTTAATTCCCAAAAAAGCAATTTTTTATACAATTCGATCCAGTCTTCATAAGAATTAACCATTGCTAATTCCATAGAAATTTTTCTGAATTCTTTCTGATAATCTAAAGTTGTTTTTTCTGTAATTAATCTTGAATCATCTAGATTTTTCTTCAAACTCAATAGAATCTGATTCGGATTTACCGGTTTGATTAAGTAATCAGCGATTTTAGAACCAATGGCTTCTTCCATAATATATTCTTCCTCGCTCTTGGTAATCATAATCATCGGAATAGCTGATTTTTTCTCTTTCATTTCAGAAAGTGTTTCCAATCCGCTCATTCCGGGCATGTTTTCATCTAGAAAAACAATATCAAAATTATCTTCTTCAAATAAGGCAATCGCATCGAGTCCATTATTGCAAGTCGTAACTTCGTAATTCTTTTTTTCTAGAAATAATATGTGAGGCTTTAGAAGATCGATTTCATCGTCGACCCAAAGTATTTTTATCTTATCCATAAATCAATTTAATTTTACTGCAATTTAAAGTTATAGAACTTAAAAAGTATTAAAAATAGTATAAAATTACCAAAGATTAGACACGATTTTAATTTGAATTTTAACATTTTTAGATGTATTTTATTGATAATCATTGCAATTTAGATTGTGATTTTTAAATAAAAAACACCAATCTCTTTATAGTTATTTA
This sequence comes from Flavobacterium sharifuzzamanii, assembly GCF_003254585.1. Classification (GTDB taxonomy): domain Bacteria; phylum Bacteroidota; class Bacteroidia; order Flavobacteriales; family Flavobacteriaceae; genus Flavobacterium; species Flavobacterium sharifuzzamanii. The sequence continues at coordinate 269,271 of NZ_QJGZ01000038.1, forward strand.
CTTATATTTGTTGACCTAAAAAATAACTCAATAGTGACTCAGATCAACAAACTTAAAATATTCAACGATCCTATATATGGTTTTATAACGATTCCGAATGCGTTGGTTTACGATTTAATTCAGCATCCGTATTTTCAGCGTCTTCGTAGAATTTCTCAAATGGGATTGTCGTATTTAGTATATCCAGGAGCTAATCATACTCGTTTTCATCATGCTTTAGGATGTATGCATTTGATGAAGAAAGCAATTGATACGCTTCGCTTTAAAGATGTTGTTATTTCTGAAGAAGAAGAAAATGCACTTTTGATAGCAATTTTACTTCATGATATAGGTCACGGACCATTTTCGCATGCCATGGAAAAAAGTATTGTAGAAGATGTGCATCATGAAGCTATTTCGCTATTGTTTATGAATCAGCTGAATGAAGAATTTGATGGGAGATTAAGTTTGGCAATTCAGGTTTTTAGAGGAGAGTATCACAGAAAATTTATGTTGCAATTGATTTCTAGTCAGTTGGATATGGATCGAATGGATTATTTAAAACGTGATAGTTTTTATACAGGTGTTGCAGAAGGAAATGTAAATTCTGAGCGATTGATTCAGATGATGAATGTAGAAAACGATGTATTGGTAATTGAAGAAAAAGGAATTTATTCTGTTGAGAAATTTTTGCTTTCTAGAAGGTTGATGTATTGGCAAGCTTATTTGCATAAAACAAGTTTAGTAGCTGAATTAATTTTAATGAAGGTGCTGAAAAGAGCAAAAGAGCTGACTTTAAAAGGTGTTAAACTGCCTTGTAGTGAACCTCTAATGTATTTCATGCAGAATAAAATTACACTCGAAGATTTTGATGCTGAAAAATTGGATTTGTTTTCACAATTAGACGATTTTGATATTATAAGCGCATTAAAAGCTTGGCAGAAGCATAGTGATTTTATACTTTCTACATTAAGTAAAATGATTATCAATAGAGATTTATTGAAAATTAAGCTTAGTGCGGAAAAAATTCCGATGGAAGAATCGCAATCTTTAAAAGAAGAGTTTGCGGAAGCACATCAAATTTCGGCTGTAGATGCAGGTTATTTTATTTTTAGAGGTAAAATAAAAAATCAGGCGTATAGTAAGGAAGCAGAACCAATTCGTATTTTGAAAAAAGATAAAACAATTGAAGATGTTGTTGAAGCTTCTGACCAGCTGAATTTGAAATCGTTATCTAAATTGGTAACAAAATATTATATCTGTTTTCCAAAACAACTTATATAAAATTAACATTTAAAACCTATTTTTTATATTTTTGTCGCGATGAAATTTACAGCAGAACAAATAGCAGGAATTTTAGAAGGAGAAGTTGTTGGGAATCCCAATGCGGAAGTTTCTAAGCTTTCTAAAATCGAAGAAGGAGAGGAAGGTTCTCTTACTTTTTTGGCTAACCCAAAGTATATCAATTATATATATACTACAAAAGCGACAGTAACAATTGTTAATGATAGCTTTATTCCGGAACAGGAAATTAATACTACACTTATAAAGGTAGAAGATGCTTATGCGGCGTTTTCTAAACTTTTGCATTTTTATAATCAGGTAAAATTAAACAAAAACGGTATCGAGCCTCAGTCGTTTATGTCTGAAGGAACGAAATATGGTGAGAATCTATATTTAGGCAGTTTTAGTTATATCGGACAAAATGTAGTTTTAGGCAATAATGTGAAAATTTATCCGAATAGTTTTATTGGCGATAATGTTGTTGTCGGTGATAATGTGTTCATTTTTGCTGGTGCTAAAATTTATTCTGAAACTGTAATTGGTAATAATTGTACGGTTCATTCTGGGGTTATTATAGGTGCAGATGGTTTTGGATTTGCTCCAAACGAAAACGGAGAATATAGTAAAGTGCCTCAGATTGGAAATGTGATTATTGAAGATAATGTAGATATTGGTGCTAATACTACAATTGACAGAGCAACTCTTGGTTCTACAATAATTAGAAAAGGAGTTAAGTTAGACAATCAGATTCAGATTGCCCATAATGTAGAAATAGGAAAAAATACTGTAATAGCGGCTCAAAGCGGTGTTGCAGGTTCTACAAAGATCGGCGAAAACTGTATGATTGGTGGACAGGTTGGTATTGCAGGTCACTTAACAATAGGAAATAATGTTAGGCTTCAAGCCCAATCAGGTGTAGCCAGAAACATTAAAGATGATGAAGTTTTACAAGGAACTCCATCTCTTGGATATACAGATTTTAATAAATCGTACGTTCATTTTAAGAATCTGCCTAAAATTGTGGCCGAAGTTGAAGAATTAAAGAAACAAATAATAAACCCAAAAAATGGAAATAATGGTTAAACAGAAGACCATCAAAAATGAAATTTCACTAACAGGAGTTGGTTTACACACTGGAAAAGAAGTTACAATGACTTTTAAACCTGCACCCGTTAATAATGGTTTCACTTTTGTAAGAGTAGATTTGCAAGGTCAACCAGTCATTGAGGCTGATGCTAATTATGTTGTTAATACTCAAAGAGGTACAAATCTTGAGAAACTTGGTGTGAAAATTCAAACACCAGAACACGTTTTGGCTGCAGTAGTTGGCTGCGATTTGGATAATATTATTATTGAATTGAATGCCTCTGAACTTCCAATTATGGATGGTTCATCAAAATATTTTGTTGAAGCTATTGAAAAAGCTGGTATCGAAGAGCAAGACGCGCAACGTAATGTTTATGTAGTAAAAGAAGTAATTTCTTTTACAGACGAAGCAACTGGAAGTGAAATTCTTGTAATGCCAAGCGACGAATATCAAGTTACAACAATGGTAGATTTTGGTACAAAAGTTTTAGGTACTCAAAATGCTACTCTTAAAAGCTTAGCTGATTTTAAATCTGAAATTGCAAGTTCTAGAACTTTCAGCTTCCTTCATGAGTTAGAATCATTATTGGAGCACGGACTTATTAAAGGTGGAGATTTAAATAATGCAATTGTATATGTGGATAAAGAAATCTCTGAGTCTACAATGGCAAACTTGAAGAAAGCATTTGGTAAAGAAGAAATATCTGTTAAGCCAAACGGTGTTTTAGATAACTTAACTTTACATTATCCAAACGAAGCAGCAAGACACAAACTACTTGACGTTATTGGAGATTTATCTCTTATTGGAGTTCGTATTCAAGGAAAAATTATTGCTAACAAACCAGGACACTTTGTAAATACTCAATTTGCTAAAAAACTAGCTAAGATTATTAAAATAGAGCAGAGAAATCATGTTCCTACTTATGATTTACATCAAGAACCATTGATGGATATTCATAAAATCATGTCTATGCTGCCTCACAGACCTCCATTCTTGTTGATTGACAGAATTATTGAAATGTCTGATCGCCACGTAGTAGGATTGAAAAATGTTACTATGAATGAGAATTTCTTTGTAGGTCACTTCCCAGAAGCTCCAGTTATGCCAGGTGTATTAATTGTAGAAGCAATGGCACAAACAGGAGGAATTTTAGTATTAAGTACGGTTCCAGATCCTGAAAATTATTTGACATATTTCATGAAAATTGATAATGTTAAATTTAAACACAAAGTATTGCCAGGTGATACTTTAATCTTTAAATGTGAGTTAATATCTCCTATCAGAAGAGGAATTTGTCATATGCAGGCAAACGCTTATGCAAATGGCAAATTAGTTACTGAAGCAGAATTAATGGCACAAATAGCAAGAAAACAATAATAAATTATCAAATTTATTGTTTAGGTTTGTTGCTTCAAATTAGAATATTTTAATTAAAAATATAAAACATACAGATGAATCAACCATTAGCATATGTTCATCCAGGCGCGAAAATCGCTAAAAACGTTGTAATAGAGCCATTTACAACAATTCACAATAATGTTGTTATTGGTGATGGTACTTGGATTGGTTCAAACGTGACCATTATGGAAGGTGCTCGAATTGGAAAAAATTGTAACATTTTTCCTGGAGCTGTAATTTCTGCGGTGCCACAAGATTTAAAATTCGGAGGTGAGGATTCTCTAGCGATTATCGGTGATAATTGTACAATTAGAGAATGTGTAACTATAAATAGAGGAACAATAGCATCGGGTCAGACTGTAATTGGGAACAATTGTTTAGTAATGGCTTATGCGCACATTGCACACGATTGTGAGATCGGAAACAATGCAATTATTGTAAATGGTGTTGCATTAGCTGGGCACGTAGTTGTTGGAAATCATGCAGTTATTGGAGGTTTAGCAGCGATTCATCAGTTTATTCATATTGGAGATCATGCTATGATTTCTGGAGGATCTTTGGTTAGAAAAGATGTTCCTCCATTTACAAAAGCAGCAAAAGAGCCATTATCTTATGTTGGAATTAATTCTGTTGGTTTAAGAAGAAGAGGGTTTACAACTGAAAAAATTAGAGAGATTCAGGAAATCTATAGAATTTTATACCAAAAGAATTATAATACAACTCAAGCTTTGAGTATTATTGAAGCGGAAATGGAAGCGACTCCAGAAAGAGATGAAATTCTAGATTTTATTAGAAATTCTTCTCGAGGAATTATGAAGGGTTACTCAGGAAATTATTAAAAATTGAGTTTAATTGTTTATTTGTTTAATCGTTTAATCGAAAAAACAGTTAGACGGTTAAACGATTAAACAAAAAAATAAAACAAATACAAATGGCATCTACATCAGATATTAGAAACGGATTGTGCATTAAATTTAATCACGATATCTATAAAATTATTGAATTTCTTCACGTAAAACCTGGAAAAGGTCCAGCTTTCGTAAGAACAAAATTGAAAAGTTTAACTTCTGGTAAAGTATTAGATAATACTTTCTCAGCAGGTCATAAAATTGACGTTATTCGTGTTGAAACACATACATTTCAATATTTATATCCAGAAGGTGACGAGTTTCACTTCATGAATGCTGAAACGTTTGAGCAAATTTCTTTAAATAAAAACATTTTGGATGCTCCAGATTTGTTAAAAGAAGGTACAAATGTAATGGTTCAAATTAATACAGAAACAGATTTGCCATTATCTGTAGATATGCCAGCATCTGTTATTCTAGAAGTTACTTACGCTGAGCCAGGCGTAAAAGGAAATACAGCTACAAACGCAACAAAAAATGCTACAGTAGAAACTGGAGCAAACATCAACGTTCCTTTGTTTATCAATGAAGGAGATAAAATTAAAATTGATACAGCTTCAGGTTCATACATGGAGCGTGTTAAAGAATAGTTATTTTAATTAAGATAATTTGACAATGAGTCAATTAGATAATAAGTGAATCGACATAATTTTGTATATTCACATTCTAATTGACTCATTTTCTAATTTACAAGTTTTCTAATTATACTATATGAAATTTCCAAAGAGTCATTCTTTACAAGAAATTGCTAGTTTGCTTAATTGCAAATTTATCGGAGACAAAGACTTTCAAGTTTTAGGCATGAACGAGATACACGTTGTGGAGCCTGGAGACATTGTTTTTGTTGACCATCCCAAATACTATGACAAAGCTTTGCAATCGGCTGCGACAATTGTTTTGATAAACAAAGAAGTGGAATGCCCAGAAGGTAAAGCGCTTTTAATCTCAGATGACCCGTTTAGAGATTTCAATATTCTTACAAAACATTTTAAACCATTCCAGTTTGCTAATGTTGCTATTGCACCATCTGCAGAAATAGGAGAGGGGACTGTAATTCAGCCAAATACTTTTGTTGGTAATAATGTTAAAATTGGTAAGAACTGCTTGATACATTCTAATGTTTCTATCTACGATCATACTGTAATTGGAGACAATGTAATTATACATGCTGGAACTATTCTAGGGGCTGATGCTTTTTATTATAAAAAACGTCCAGAAGGTTTCGATCAATTAGTTTCTGGCGGAAGAGTTGTCATTGAAGATAATGTTGGTATTGGAGCTTTATGTACGATTGATAAAGGTGTTACTGGTGATACGACAATTGGCGCAGGATCAAAACTAGATAATCAAGTGCATGTTGGGCATGATACTGTAATAGGTAAAAAATGTTTAATTGCTTCTCAAACAGGGATTGCTGGATGTGTGATTATTGAAGATGAAGTAACGCTGTGGGGACAAGTAGGAACAACAAGTGGCATTACAATTGGGGCAAAAGCAGTTGTGATGGGACAAACTGGTGTAACTAAATCGGTTGAAGGTGGAAAATCGTATTTTGGTACTCCAATTGAAGAATCGAGAGAAAAATTGAAACAATTAGCCAATATCAAAAAGATTCCTGAAATTTTAAGTAAATTGAAGTAATATGTCTATTAAAGAATTTGTTCAGAAATTTTATAAGTCAGATGCCTTAATTGATAGCGAAATTTTAAAAACATATCTGCATCCTGACGTTACGCTTGAATGGAACAGCAGTAAAGGTTTTATTCAGATGGATTATGATTCGATAATTGAAATGGCTAATGAGCTTAGTCGTGCCTATGTGCGTTCTAAGGTTAGAATTAGCCATATTATTAGCGAAGATGATTTAGTATCAGTGCGTTACTCTCATTTTGTAAAAACGATCGAGAATCCGAGAGAAGAGATGCTTTTAGCACATTTTGCAACCATTTGGCAAATAAAAGATGATAAACTTTATAGAGGTTATCAAATGAGTCAATTTTCTTAATATTTTTTTGACAATAAAAGAGTCAAAATACATTACAAAACCTTATTTTTGCAACACAAATTTAAAAACTACATAAAATATATATCATGAGCGTTTTAGTTAATAAAGATTCCAAAATAATTGTTCAGGGATTTACAGGAAGCGAAGGTACTTTCCACGCTTCTCAAATGATTGAGTACGGTACTAATGTTGTTGGAGGTGTAACTCCAGGAAAAGGTGGTACAAGCCATTTAGATCGTCCAGTTTTTAATACAGTAAAAGATGCTGTTGATCAAGCTGGTGCTGATACTTCTATCATTTTTGTTCCGCCAGCTTTTGCTGCTGATGCAATTATGGAAGCTGCTGATGCTGGAATTAAAGTAATTATTGCTATTACAGAAGGAATTCCTGTAGCAGATATGATTAAAGCAAATAATTATGTTAAAGAAAGAAATTCAAGATTAATTGGTCCAAACTGTCCAGGTGTAATTACTCCAGGTGAAGCTAAAGTTGGTATTATGCCAGGTTTCGTTTTCAAAAAAGGAACAGTTGGTATCGTTTCTAAATCTGGAACTTTAACTTATGAAGCTGCTGACCAAGTTGTAAAACAAGGTTTAGGTATCACAACTGCAATTGGTATTGGTGGAGATCCAATCATTGGAACTACAACTAAAGAAGCTGTTGAATTATTAATGAACGATCCAGAAACTGAAGCTATCATCATGATTGGTGAAATCGGTGGTCAACTTGAAGCAGATGCTGCAAGATGGGTAAAAGCTGATGGTAACCGCAAACCAGTAATCGGATTTATCGCTGGAGAAACTGCTCCTGCAGGTAGAACAATGGGTCACGCAGGTGCTATTGTTGGTGGTTCTGATGATACAGCTGCAGCTAAAAAGCAAATCATGAGAGACAACGGAATTCACGTTGTTGATTCACCAGCTGAAATTGGTAAAAAAGTAAAAGAAGTACTTGGATAATCTTCAAGTCTCAAAATAACAAATTCCAAAAAAAAGTCTCAATATTCTGTTGAGACTTTTTTACATTTTAAAGGCTGAGGCGTAAATAAAAAAAACTTAGCATCTTAGAACCTCAGTATCTTAGAAGCTTAAAAAAGAAATATGTACAAAGAATTAGAAAAATTTAAAGCAACAAACAGTTTTACTTTTACTGTAAATGATAGTTTAGAAGAGGCTTGCAACGCTCCAGAAGGAAGTGCTGGAATCTTTATTGTATATGCTGTTCAAGGCGGAGAAAAAGAATTAATTATGGTTGGTTCTACAGGGACTGTGCAGAATGATGGAACTTTAAAAAGTAAAAATGGTGGACTTTATGACAAAATCGTAAACGGACATCAGTTTGCTAAAACAGGAAGAAAATATTCTTGGCCAGCTCAAATGAAGTTAGAGAATATTGAAGCGTTAGAAGTAGTTTGGTATGAAACTTTTGCTGGAGATGATGTAAAAGCAATTCCAACTGCTGTTGAAGGACAGGTTTTGCAAAACTTCTTAGATGAAAATGGTAAACTTCCAAAATGGAATGTGGCTTTTTAAGTTCCTTTCAATCTGAATATTATCAAAAAACCTTACTGATTAATTAGTAAGGTTTTTTTTATGAAGTTATAGGTTTTTAGTTTTCGGTTTTATATATTTAAATACCAAAAACAAACAAAACCTATGATAAAAAACTACCTGTTATTACTGGCTTTGTGCTTTTTTTCTTTTTTAAATGCACAAATAATTAATATTCCAGATGCTAATTTCAAGACAAAATTGCTTCAAGCGAATGGAACTAATACGATCGCAAAAGATTTAAATTCAAATTATTTTAAAATTGATTCTAACAGTAATGGTGAAATTGAAATATCTGAAGCACTAAATGTGAGTTATTTAGATCTAAGCGATTCTAGTATTTCATCGGTGGATCAATTGTCAAACTTTTCTAATCTTACTGATTTTAACTGCTCTAATAATAATTTAGAAGTGTTGGATGTTGGTAATTTAAAAAAGCTTACGAGACTAGTATGCTCTTCAAATTTAATTACTGATTTAAATCTTTCTGGTTTAAATAAAATACGAAATCTTATTTGCGCTCAAAACAAGTTAACTTCTTTGGATGTCAGCAATTTAATAGAGTTAAGTATATTTGAGTGTAATAATAATAGTATACAATCTTTAGATGTTTCAAATAGTTCTAATCTATCAGAGCTCGTTTGTTATAAAAATAAGCTTACTGAATTAAAACTACCTAATTCACCACGACTGTGGTTCTTTAAGTGTGCTCAAAATTTATTGCCAAGCTTAGATATTGCAAAACTAACTGGTCTTGAATATTTTGATTTTTGGGATAATAAAATAACATCTCTTAATTTTTCAAATTCTAAAAAAATAACAGATTGTTATGGTGGAGCAAATCCAATTGAATCTATTGATTTATCAAATCAAGAACTTTTAGAAACTTTATGGATTGGACATACACTAATTAAGTCTTTAGATATTAGTAATTCGAAAAAGTTAAAAGAGTTAAATATATCAGATTGTCCAAACTTAGAATTTCTTAATATTAAAAACGGAGCAATTAAAAATTTAAGTTTTTTAGAAACGCCTTTGAGTTCGTTAGGCTACAATGGTCTAAATTTTTCAAATTGTCCTAATCTGCAATACATCTGCGATGATGATTCTAACTTGGAGACTATTACAAACAAGATAGTGCCATATAAGTATGAAAATTGCTTAGTTGGAAATTATTGTTCATTTGAACCAGGCGGAACAAACTACACCATAATAGGCAAAAGTCAGATTGATGCTGATAGCAACGGCTGTGATACTGGTGATGTAGGAGCTTCACACTTAAAGTTTTCAATTTTTGACGGAACAAATTTGCAGAATTTTACCGCAGATTCAAATGGCGATTATTCTTTAAAAGTTCCTGCTGGTTCATATAAAATAACTCCTATTATTGAAAATGCAAACTATTATGCGGTTTCACCGTCTTCTGTAGATGTTGTTTTTCCGGCACAGACAAGTCCTTTTAATCAAAATTTTTGTATTGTCCCAAACGGATCTTATAACGATTTAGAAATTACAATACTACCAATCGATGCTGCAAGACCTGGTTTTGATGCAAAGTATAAATTGGTTTATAAAAACAAAGGAACTGCTGTTCAATCAGGAACTATAACTTTTAATTTTAATGATTCAACTTTAGATTTTGTTTCTTCAAATTTTGGAATTTCGAATCAAGCTTCTAACAAAATAGTTTGGAATTTTTTAAATCTAAAACCTTTTGAAAACAGAGAAATTGAATTGGTTTTAAATGTTAATTCTCCGATTGAAACTCCAGCAGTAAATAACGGAGACGCATTGAAATACACTGTTGCGATTAGTTCGTTAGTATCAGATGAAACACCAGACGATAATCTTTTTGAATTGAATCAAACTGTTGTAGGATCTTATGATCCTAATGACAAAACATGTTTAGAAGGGAATGTTATAAAACCAGAGCTCATAGGTAAATATGTTCATTATCTAATTCGTTTTGAAAATACTGGAACTTATAAAGCTGAAAATGTAGTAATTAAAGATATAATTAATGAATCAAAGTTTGATATTTCTACATTAGTTCCTACTAGTGCAAGCCATTCATATAAAATGAAAATTTCTGATAGAAACAAGGTTGAATTTATTTTCGAAAAAATAAATCTTCCTTTTGATGATGCTAATAATGATGGTTATATTGTCTTTAAAATTAAAACTTTACCAACATTAAATGTCGGTGATTCTTTTGAAAATGAAGCTAATATCTATTTTGATTATAATTTTCCTATTTTGACAAATAAAGAAACATCTACTTTTAAAACTTTAGGAAGACCAGATTTCGGACTTTTATCCCATTTTAATATTTACCCAAATCCAGTTCGAAATTATTTACAAATAGAATCTAAAGATCTAGTGGAAATAGAATCAATATATCTTTATGATGTTTTGGGACAATTGATTCAAGTGATTCCAAATGCTAAGAATATTACTAAAATTGATGTTTCAAAATTTCAATCAGGAAACTATATTCTTCAAGTCAAAACTGCTTCAGGAGCATCAGTTGTGAAGTTTGTTAAAATTTAAAAGTATTTTACTTTCAAGAAAAAAGCCTTACTTATTGTAAGGCTTTTTTTGTGATTTTTATTTGATTGAATAATCAGGTCAAATGTAAATCACTTTGCGTAATTCTGTTAATTAAAATTTAAATTATGGTAAATTTTAAGTTTGATCAAAAAAGTAGGGTAAATACTGATGAATTTGGAAAAAGAAGCAAATTTTAGCGAATTATTGGGTTTTAATCATTTGCTTTTCTATATTTATCACACAAAAACAAAAAATAATGTTAAAACTTAGTTCTTTTTGAGATGACTAAAGTCTGTTGGAATGTAAAATTCTTATTTAATTTCTGTTAAATTAAAGTTTGTTTATGAATCTGGACGAGTCTATTGAATTAAATTTTTTCATCATAATTTTAATCTCTTGCAATTAATCTTCTTTTAAAGTAATCGAAAATGATTGGATTTTTTGCCCAAAGTATTTTGTATGAGCCAAATTTTAAAAAACAAAGTTTTAGATGATTTTATTCTATGGAATAATTTGAAAAATGGTAATGAGAAATCTTTCTCTTTACTTTTTGAAAAGTATTATAGAGACCTAATCAGTTACGGCAATTCGCTTTGTCCATATGCTGAAAAGGTGCAAGATTGTATTCAAGATGTTTTTGCTGATATTTGGCTTTACCGAGATTCTCTTCAAGATAATGTTGTTGTTAAGGCATATTTACTTTCAAGTGTTAGAAAGAGAATTGCTCGTTTGCATGAAAGAGATCATGTTTTTAGAAAAACTACAACTACTGACGTTTTGGAGTTTCTTTTTGACTTTTCGATAGAAAATGATTTGGTTGAAGACGAAGTCACAGCCGAACGTGTTCTTCTTTTGAATAAATTATTAAATGATTTGCCTGGACGCCAAAAAGAAGCATTGTATTTACGTTACCATCAAGGCTTGAGTGTAGATCAAATTGCCGATTTATTGGAGGTGAATTATCAGTCTGCGAGCAACCTTCTTCATCGTGGTTTATTAAATCTTCGTAAGGAATGGAAAGGCAGTATTCCGCTTCTAGTCCTTATATCTTCAGGAGTTTTTTAAAAATTTAAGAAAAAATCAAAAAAAAATCTTAAATAGGTGAGTATATAATAATAAAACTGTCCTCTATGTTTTTGTAACCTTAATAGTAAGATGCAAAAACGTAACAATTATATCGAAATAGAAGACTTTCTAGCTGATGAATCTTTTCAATTATGGATTTTATCTAAAGTTGACGAACAAGGCTGGGAAGAATGGACTTTAGAGAATCTGCAAAGAGCCAAACTTGTTGAAGATGCTAGACTCGTACTTTTGGCAATGCGAGTTCCAGAATCTCATTTGTCATCAAACGATGTTCATGAAGCCTTAAAAGAAACTTGGCGTAAAATTGAACAGAGAGAAGAACTTTCTCAAGAGACTTCAAAAATTAAAAAACTAAAAATACAAAGATACTGGATTAGTGGCGTTGCGGCGGCTATTTTAGTTGGTGTGTTTTCCGTATGGTTTTTTAAGATGAATATAATAACTACTGATAATGTAGTTACTTATAACGAACTTATTCAGGATAATGATGAAGGTTTGGTAGAACAAACCAACAATTCTGAAAAATCACAGATAGTTACTTTATCTGATGGAAGTTCGGTTTTATTACAGCCCAACAGTAAATTAAGTTACCCTAAAATCTTTACCGGAAACGAAAGAAAGGTGTATTTATCCGGCGAAGGTTTCTTTGAAATTAGTAAAAATCCTAAAAAGCCTTTTTTTGTTTATGCTAACGAAATTGTAACTCGCGTTGTTGGAACAAGCTTTAGGATAAAGGCTTATCCAGACCAGCAGAATGTCGAAGTTCTTGTTCGCACCGGTAAAGTTAAGGTAAAATCTAACAATTTAGTTCACAATGTTGAAAACAAGGAAATTGTTCTTCTTCCTAATCAGGCATTGCGTTTTGCTCGTAAAGAATTAGTTTTTAATAAAATAACTAATATTACGCAAGATCCTATTTTAGTTAGCAGTATTAGGAATATCGAACAGTTAAGTTTTGAATTTAACGACATTCCTGTGGCACAAATTCTTGAAACTATTGAGCAGGCTTATTTGGTAGATATTGATTTTCCACATGAAAAATTGAAAGATTGCCGATTAACTACTTCATTAAGCGATCAGCCGCTTGCCGAAAAGCTCAAAATAATTTGTAAAAGTATTGGTAATGATACTAATTACGAAATGAACGGAAATCAAATTGTAATTACGAGTTCTGGCTGTAACTAGAATTCTTAATTCAATTAAAAATTGAAATAAAATAAAACCAAAATTAAACTAATTAAGAACTAAAAAATAATTTATAACTGCCTATGTAAAAAACTAATACATAAAAAAAGTGCCGAGAATGCTGTAACATTAACGACACTTAAATCTGAATAAATTACTCTCTGTAAAGGGCAATTTATGATGTTTCTTAAAATACACTCGAATAGTATTAATCAAAACAAACCAAAATTATGAAAAAACCTGTTGTCAAGCAACGATTACTTCACCAAATCATGAAAATAACGCTGTTTCAGTTTGTGTTAGCGCTTGTATTTTCAAGCGTTACTCTCGCAAATAATGTAAATGGGCAGAAAAAATTAGATACTAAAGTCACGATTACAGTTGATAACTTAACTTTAGATAATGCTTTATCGAAAATCGAAAAGTCTGCTCATGTAAAATTTTCCTATAACTCAAGACTTCCTCAGCTTGGAGAGAAAGTAAGTATTGAAGCAAATCAAGAAACTCTGGCCAGCATTTTGAGCAGAGTATTGGTTCCTTTTAATATTACTTTTTCTGAAGTGAGTAATCAGATTGTACTTCAAAAAAGTGCAGTTTCTTTTTCTAATGCAAATAATCACGATTCTTTGTTTGAAATCTTGACTTTCGGACCAATCATCAAAGGAAAAGTTACAGATCAAAGTGGGTCGCCTCTTCCTGGAGCTACTGTAATGGCAAAAGGAACGAAAACTGCTGTATTAACAGATTTTGATGGAAATTTCTCTATCGAAATGCCTGCAAACGTAGATCGTTTAGTTATTTCTTATGTAGGTATGGAGACAAAAGAAATCGGAATTAATAATCCTACGCCAACTGTGGTTTTAACTGAGGCAGGACAAAATCTTAAAGAAGTTGTTGTTACTACAGGATATGAAAAAACATCAAAAAGAACATTTACTGGAGCAATCAGTAAAATTTCTGGTGCTGAGTTAAAAGTTGATGGTGTTGTAGACGTAAGTAGAATGATTGAAGGTAAAGCTGCCGGAGTTACGGTACAAAACGTAACAGGATCTTTTGGTGCTACTCCAAAAATTACAGTTCGTGGATCTTCTTCTATCTTTGGTGATACAAAACCTTTATGGGTTATTGATGGTGTGGTTCAAGAAGATATTATCAATGTAACATTTGCAGATTTAGCATCTGGAAACTCTGCTACATTATTAAGTTCTGCAGTTGCTGGTTTAAATGCAAATGATATTCAAAGTATTGAAATTCTTAAAGATGCGTCTGCTACCTCAATCTATGGTTCTAGATCGTTAAACGGAGTTGTGGTTGTTACGACAAAACAAGGTCGTAGAGATTCTCCTTTAAAAATAAACTATTCTGTAGAGAATACTGTTAGAACGGTACCAAGCTATACTCAGTTTGACATCTTAAACTCTCAAGAATCTATGAGTGTTTTTCAAGAAATGAGAACAAAAGGATATTTGGATCAAAGCTCTTCTTTAACAGCTAGATTTAGTGGTGTTTATGGAATTTTGGCAAAACAGATTAATTTATATGATAGTTCTAACGGACAATTTGGAGTTAGAAATGAGCAACCATACATTAATCAATTTTTGAAAAAATACGAGTTAGCAAATACAGATTGGTTTAAAGTTTTATTTAGACCTTCAATTACTCAAAATCACTCTTTAAGTTTTTCTGGCGGAGGAAAAAATAATACTTTTTATGCTTCTCTAGGGTATTATACAGATCCAGGATGGACTGTGGCAGATAATGTAAAACAGTTGTCAGCTAACATTAAAGGGACATTCTACATTAACGACAAATTAAATATTACGTTATCGACTTTAGGATCGATGCGTGATCAAGAGGCTCCAGGTGCTTACGATAGCAAGAATGATCTTGTTTTTGGTAAAGTAACTAGAGATTTTGATATCAACCCATTTAATTATGTATTGAGTACAAGCAGAACGTTAAGACCTTATGATGAAAATGGAAACCTAGAATATTACCAAAATAACTGGGCTCCAATGAATATTCTTAACGAATTGGAAAATAATACTTTAGATATTAAAGTAAATGATATTCGTTTTCAAGCTGATTTAGATTATAAAATCAATAAAAATTTATCTTATAACCTTACAGCATCAGCACGTTATGCTAATACTTCAAGAGAGCACAAGATCTACGAAGATTCTAACGTAGTGGGAGCTTACAACGCTGGAGTTGGTGCAACTTTGAATACTCAAATTCAGAAAGACAACGTGTTTTTATACCAAAATCCAAATGATTTAACAGCACCTAAAGTTTCGGTGTTGCCAAATGGTGGATTCTTAAGAAAGTTTACTAATGATATGACTTCTTACAATGTTAGAAATAGTGTTACATACAGAAATACATTTAATGAAAAACATGAATTAGAAGCATTCGTAGGTACAGAGTTTAGATCTGTAGATAGAAATAATGACAATTTTACTGCTGCTGGTATTCAGTTCGAGAAAGGTCTTACTTCTTTTGTTGATCCTAAATTGATTGAAAAATTGGTAAATGAAGGAAACTCTTACTATGAGTTTGGAGCAGAAAGAGAGCGTACTGTTGGTTTCTTTGGTAAAGTAGGATATACTTATGATCGTCGTTATACAGCTTCTTTAACAGGTCGTTATGACGGTTCAAATAGACAAGGAGATGTTGGTTCTTCAAGATGGTTACCAACTTATACTGTGAGTGGTAAATGGAATATTAAAGAGGAAAACTTTATGAAAGATGTTGAGACTATCAATACATTGGCATTAAGAGCTTCTTATGGTTTAACAGCAACTGCTGGGCCGGCAACAAACTCATTGGCAATTTATAAAAGCTTTATCACAGACCGTTTTGCTGTTGGAGATAGAGAAAATGCAATTCGTATAGAAGATTTACAGAACAAAGATTTGACTTGGGAAAAACAATATGAAACAAATATTGGAGTAGATCTTGGAATGTTTAGAAATAGAGTACAGTTTACAACAGATGTTTATCGCCGTAAAGCATTCGATTTGATCGATTACGTAATTACATCTGGAGTAGGTGGAGAATCTATTAAACAAGGTAATAATGCAGATATGGAAACTAAAGGTCTTGAAGTTGGTTTTACAACTCAAAACATTGTTTCAAAAGATTTTAAATGGTCTACTACAGTAAACTTCTCTGTGTATGATCAAAAAATCACAAAATTGGCTAACAAACCAGCTGTTTTTGATTTGATTGCTACAAATGGTGGTAATACAGTAGGACATCCTAGAAACTCGTTATATTCTTACCAATTTACAGGTTTAAATAATGAAGGTCTTCCAACTTTTATTTTGCAAGACGGAGCAGAAAACAATATAACAGATGCTAATTTCCAAGATACTAATGACGTAACTAAATATTTGAAATATGAAGGATCTGTAGAGCCTAACAAATCTATTGGTTTTGCGAACACATTCACATACAAAAACTGGTCACTTTATGTATTTGTTGTTGGATCTGGAGGAAACAAAGTAAGATTAAACCCTGTGTATAGCAACAAGTATACAGATCAGACAGTATTTACAAAAGACTTTGCAAACAGATGGATTAATCCGGGAGACGAAAATTATACTAATGTTCCTGTTATTGCAGATAAATTAATGAATAGAAATTATGGTCCAAGCGACTTGCAGATTGCTTATAATACTTACAATTACTCTGATGTTAGAATTGCAAGCGGTGATTTCGTACGTTTAAAAAACATCTCTTTAAGCTGGGAATTCCCAAGCGATTATAAGAGAAAATTAGGATTGTCAACTTTCACTTTGAAAGGTTCAGCGGTTAATCCTTGGTTGATTTATTCAGATAAAAAATTAAACGGACAAGATCCTGAATTCCGTAACACAGGAGGGGTAGCTTTCCCAATTACGGCACAATATACTTTTGCAATTAATATTTCATTCTAATACTAAATTGATTATGAAAAATATAAAAATAGCACTGTCATTATTATTACTGGTTACTATTAGCAGTTGCGATGATTTTCTTTCAGAAGTGCCAGATAATAGAACACAGATAGATACTCCAGAAAAAATATCAGAATTATTAGTTACTGCTTATCCAGATAGATCGTACTTTCCGATTGCAGAGGTAATGTCAGATAACGTTTTTGATACTGAATCATTACAATCTGTAAGCATAATTAACGAGGAGAGCTTCAACTGGGAAATGCAGAGTCAAATCGGAACTGATAGTGAAAATGCATTCTGGATGTCATCTTACGAAGCAATTGCAGCGGCAAATCAGGCTTTAGATGCTATCGAAAAGCTTGGAGGCAAAGAGACTCTTAATCCGTTAAAAGGAGAAGCTTTAATTGCAAGAGCTTACAATCATTTTATGTTAGTTTCATTGTGGGCAAATCGTTATAATCCTGCAACAGCAGCGACAGATTTAGGAGTTCCTTATATAACTAAACCAGAAACAGAATTATTGGTAAAATACAAGCGTAACACTGTAAAAGAAGTATTCGACTTTATTGAGCAAGACATCAATGAAGGAATGAAATACATCACAAGTGAATATAAAGAGCCAAAATACCACTTCAATGTAGATGCAGCAAAAGCATTTGCTTGCCGTTTTTACTTAATCAAAGGAGATTGGGATAAGGTATTGGAATATTCTGAAGGGCTTGGCTCTAAACCGACAAAAATCAGAAACTATACGGCTTTTAATGCTGCAGCTTTTGCTCAAATGCCAATTGAATATTCAAGAGTTGAACAAGAAACTAATTTATTGGTAGCTTATCCAAACTCAATTGCAAACAGATCAGCAGCGTACAGATTTGCGCTTCCTGGAAATAGATCTGATGAAATATTAGGTACACAAACCAATATGTGGGCAAAACCTAATTTAATTAGAGCAAACGGCCAGTATTTTGGAGGTACAAACGTATTTGTTCCTAAGCTTTATGAGTATTTTAAATACACAAATTTAACATCTCGTACAGGTGAGCCTTACACTGGTTCTGTATTATTTAGTAATGATGAAATGTATTTGAACCGTATTGAAGCATTGGTAATGAAAAACAGAATTGCTGAAGTGAATACAGAATTAGGATATTTCTTAGGAACTAGAACTTCAGGATACAATGCAGCAACAGATATTTTAAATGAAGCAATTGTTACTGCTAAATATCCGCCGATTGCAGATGAATTTACGCCATTTTATGCATTAACAGATCTTCAAAAATCGTATATCAAAGCAATTGCCGAAGCAAGAAGAAGAGATTTTATCCGCGAAGGTCTTAGATGGTTTGATATCAAACGTTTTAATCTTGTTGTGACGCACAATACTCTTGAATTTGGAAAAGTGGTAAAAAACAACATCTTAGAAAAAGACGATAAAAGAAGAGCGTTGCAAATACCGCTTAGAGCTTCAGATAATGGTATTGAAAAAAATCCTAGGTAAATTTTTAATTAGAAAGTATTATGAAGATATTCAAAACATATAAAACAGTAGTCATTGCAGGTGCCTTATTGCTTGCGTCATGTGCACACGAAGATCAGCCAAAAGAAAGCCAGTTAGATTTTTCTACACCACAAAAAACAGAATTAGACAATTGGATTGGTGCAAATTTCTTAAGTCCATACAATATCAATGTGTATTACGAATGGAACCAGAATATGGTAGACGAAAATAGATATTTATATCCTCCGCAGGGAGCTAAAGTGCAGCCTGCAATGGAAGTTGTAAAGAAAATCTGGATTGATAGTTATAGCACTATTGGAGGAAAGGACTTTGTTAAAAAAATTGCTCCGAGAGAATTTGTTCTTGTAGGTGGAGTCAACTTAAATACAAATGGTACTGTAACGCTTGGACTTGCAGAAGCTGGTCAAAGAGTGTCTCTTTTTCAAGTTGATAATCTTAATAAAAAAAGCAGATCTAGCGTAACGCAATTTATTCATACTATTCAGCATGAATACGTACATATTTTAAACCAAACTAAACCTTTTGATGAGCAGGCGTGGGCAAAATTAACGCCTTCTGGATATACCACTACATGGTATAATGAAGCAATTGCGACTTCTAGATCTTTAGGTTTTATTACAAGTTATGCGAGATTAAACATATACGAAGATTTCGCAGAAACTGCCGCTACAATCTTAACAAGTTCTAAAGCTGAATATGATGCCATTTTAGCAAGTATAACAGACGCTACTGCAAAAGCTAATATTAAAGCAAAAGAAGCTTTGGTAGTTAAATATTATAAAGATTCTTTCAATATAGACTTTTACGCATTAAGAGATGAAGCTCAAAAGAATACAGATGCTGTAATAAATAATTAAGGACAATAAATTTTTATAAAATTCAATATTATGAAAGTAAAAAATATATATAAGTGCTTAACGATCGCTTTTGCAGCTTTGCTTTTGGGATCATGTTCTAGCCCAGAAGTTGATGCAAAATTCGATCAAAATGCTACTGATCGATTAAGTGGACGTCAAAAGGAATTAAACGATTTGTTGCTTTCTTCTGCAGACGGCTGGAAAGCAGTTTATTATACTGATAGTACGCAATTAGGAGGATGGACACATTTGTTTAAATTTTTGCCAGATATGAAAGTAGATATGGCATCAGATTTTACAGGTAAAGATGGTCAGATTGACACTAAAACTTACCAAAGCCAGTACGATCTTCAAGTAGGAAGCACTGTGAGTTTAGTTTTTAGTACACAAAATAGAATCCACCTTTTATCAGATGCGAGTAATTATCCAACTGCGGCACTTCTTGCAAAAGGATATTTAGGTGACTTTCAGTTTTATTACTATGGACAAAAAAATGGTGACATTATCTTTAGAACAAATAGAAATAGCCACTTTCTTCGTTTTGTAAAAGCTACACCAAAAGATTGGGCAGATTTACCAGGAAACGTTCCTATTATTAAAGCCATTACAGGTGATATGTATAGCCCATTATTTAGAATATTAGCAATAAATGATGGTACAGCTACTAAAAATTATGATTTTAGTTATAACGCTAGTGCTCGTTTCGGTACAGGATATTCTTTAGATCCTGCTGTTAATACAAGTTATGATCTTGCATTCTCATTCAATCCAAAAGGAGCTTACACTAAACTTCCATTAGAGGTTAAAGGACAAAAACTTACCGACTTTGTTTACGACAGTGCTACAAATACTTTTGTTGCTACCGGAAAAGATGGGGTTAAGGCTACTATTATGTATACAAATGCACCGCCAAGACTTACAGATGACTATAAAGTGACATTGCCAGCAGCTGGAGCTCCATCTACTGCTTATGGTTATATTGCTGCAAATCTAGTAAACGCACCTACAAATTCGCAATTGTGCAATTATTTATTAAATGAAATTAATAGTGCATCAGTGGCAAAAGTAAACAGAGTACAATTTACTTTTTACAATAATCGTACGGTAGACATTATGTATAGTTTTACAGGAGGAAAAGCAACTGTATATCATAGAGCAACTGTTACAGAAGATGCAGTTAATAAAACTATTATTCTAAAACATTCATTATGGCATAACGGAACTGCAGTGATTGCAGCAGATCCTTTAGTTAAAAATCTTGACGACAAATTGATGGATCCTAAAGGTTTATATGTTACTAGAGAAAACTTCAGAATAAGTTTCTCTAACACAATCTACACTTTTGCTGGTGCATCAAGCAGTTTTAGAATTACTACATATGCGTTCCAATAATTAGTTAAGAATATTTTTTATTTCAGAAAGCAGCTCATTTTTTGAGCTGCTTCTACCAAACATAATTTCTGAATTAAACAATCTAACTTTTCATTATATAGATATTATGGTTAAAAAAATATTGGCACCGGCAACAATTGCAATATTCTTTTGGGGAATAGGTCTTTTACTTATAAATCAATATTACTACGAATACGTTCGCTACTATTTGTATATCTCTATACTTGTAATTTTTCCTTTTATGGTTTGGAATCTTATCAAACAATGGAAAAAGGATAAAGTAGAAGAAACAAATGAATTTAAAACTTCGATTTTCAGAATGCTAATTATGGCGGTAGTCATGATTGTTATATTTTATGTTACGAAACAAAATCACATTTAAACTTTCTTTTGTTCTGTTTTTTACCAAACATAATTTCTGAATTAAACAATCTAACTTTTCATTGTATAGATATTATGGTTAAAAAAATATTGACACCGGCAACAATTGCAATATTCCTTTGGGGAATAGGGCTTCTTACTATAAATCAATACTTCTATGAATACTTAAGGACTTACTTATATATCTCAATAATAGTTGCGATTGGCTGTATAGTCTTTGATAAAATTAAGGAGAATAGAGAAGAAAAAGAAGAATAGAATCAAGCAATTCAAAATCGCATTTAAACTTTTTTAGTTTTGTTTTTTTATTTTGGGGGGAACAGCTCATTTTTATGAGCTGTTTTTTTTTGTTTTAGCAGCATATAAAATTCTTAAGCCAATTTTTGGATTACAAATTTTATTAAATGCTCAAATAATCTATATTTGTAATTCAAAAAATAAAACGAATACCTTAATATGAAATTACTAGAAGGAAAAGTTGCAATTATTACTGGTGCAAGCCGTGGAATTGGAAAAGGAATTGCTGAAGTTTTTGCTAAACATGGAGCAAACGTTGCTTTTACATACAGCTCATCTGCAGCATCTGCGGAAGCTTTAGAAGCAGAATTAAATAGTTTAGGAGTTAAAGCAAAAGGATACCAATCTAACGCAGCAGATTTTAACGAAGCTCAAACCTTTGTTGATGCTGTTTTAGCAGATTTTGGAACTGTAGATATCTTAATCAACAATGCTGGAATTACAAAAGACAACCTTTTAATGCGTATGTCTGAAGCAGATTTTGACCAAGTAATTGATGTAAACTTGAAATCGGTTTTTAATATGACAAAAGCGATTCAGAAAACTTTCTTGAAACAAAGAGCTGGATCTATCATCAATATTAGTTCTGTTGTTGGAGTTTCTGGAAACGCAGGTCAGACAAACTACGCAGCTTCTAAAGCTGGTGCAATCGGATTTACAAAATCTGTAGCTCTTGAGTTAGGTTCTCGTAACATTCGTTGCAATGCAATTGCTCCAGGTTTTATCGAAACTGAAATGACTGCAAAATTAAGCGAAGATGTAGTAAAAGGATGGAGAGAAGGTATTCCGTTGAAACGCGGAGGAACTCCAGAAGACGTAGCAAATGCTTGTTTATTCCTTGCTTCTGATATGAGCGGATACATTACAGGACAAGTTCTTAATGTTTGCGGAGGAATGCTAACATAAGGTACTGAGGTACTAAGTTGCAAAGGTTCAAAGGTTTTAGTATTCAGTCTATTCTGATTCTAGATAGCTGAACACTTTTAGTCAAGTAATTGACTTTTAAAATCTGATGACTGTAAACTGATACTGAATACTAAATAAATATGACGACAAACACGATTCTTTTATTATTGCTTTCTTTAGTAATTGCTGGTGGTTTATCGTACTTTCAATATTTTTTCAAAGCCAAAAGTAAATCCAATGTGATTATACTTTTGGCTTTTTTACGTTTTTTGGCCATCTTCGGATTATTGGTTTTATTAATCAATCCGATAATTTCTAAAAATTCCTTGGAGATTACTAAAACTCCTTTGGCAGTTGTTGTCGACAATTCTAGTTCTATTGCAACTTTAAAATCAGATAAAAAAGCAGTCGAATTATATCAAAAACTAGTTTCAAATCCGGCTTTAAAAGAGAAATTTGAAATCCAATCTTATCAGTTTGACAACGATTTTAAAACTTCAGATAAATTTGATTTTAAGGGAAATCAAACCAATTTAGATGAAGCGGCAAAGAATTTAAAAAGCATCAATAAAAACCTTATTTTCCCAACTGTAATTATTACAGACGGAAATCAAACTACAGGAAACGACTATGTGTATAGATTCGATCCTGTCAATAAAGTTTATCCTTTGGTTGTGGGAGATACAACTACTTTTTTTGATTTAAAAATCAATCAGCTTAACGTAAACAAGTACGCTTTTCATAAAAATAAATTTCCTGTTGAAGTTTTTCTTCAGTATGCTGGTAACAAAACGGCAAATGCAGAATTTACCATTTCGCAAGGAAATACTGTTGTAGCAAAAGAAAAACTTTCGTTTTCGCCATCAAAAAAAACAGCCTCTTTAAACTTGCTATTACCAGCGGATAAAGTGGGATTACAGATCTATAAAGCCAGTATTCAATCTTCGGCTAAAGAAAAAAATAGCTACAACAATATCAAAAATTTTGCAGTTGAAATTATCGATCAGAAATCAACAATTGCTATTGTTTCTGCAATTAACCATCCAGATATTGCATCTTTAAAAAGATCAATTGAAGTTAATGCACAGCGTAAAGTGATATTCGTTAAACCAAACCAAATTAATGACTTACAAGATGTTTCTGTTTTGGTTTTGTATCAGCCAACAACGGCTTTTAAACCGATATTTGACAATAATAAATTAAAAGGAACAAATGCCTTTATTATAACAGGAAACAATACTGATTTCAATTTTTTAAATCAGCAGCAAAACAATCTGATTTTTAAAATGAGCAATCAGCGAGAAGATTTTCTTAATGAATTCCATTCTGATTTTAATCTTTTTGCAATTGACGATATTGGTTTTGAAAATTTCCCGCCTCTGCAGAATCCTTTCGGAAATATAAGTACAAACGGAAATGTCTCTGTTTTGCTTTCGTCAAAAATTAGAAACGTTTCTACAAATGCTCCATTATTGGCTTTCGCCGAAAATCAAGGAAAAAGAACTGCTTTCCTTTTAGGAGAAAATAGCTGGAAATGGCGTTTGCAAAGTCATGTTGATAATCAGTCTTTTGAAAAATATGATGTTTTCATTGATAAGATTGTTCAATATTTAGCATCATCGACTTCAAAGAAATCTTTGGTAGTAACACACGAAAGTTTTTATAATTCTGGAGAAGAAATTATCATCAACGCGCAATATTTCAACAAGAATTATGAGTTTGACGAAAAAGCCAGACTTACAATTAGCGTGGTAAATGTAGCGACCAAACAAACTAAAAATTACGATTTACTAAAAGGAAGCAATTCTTTTTCAGCCAACTTAGAAGGACTTCCAGCTGGAAAGTATAATTTTACTGTAAAAGAATTGAATTCGAATACTTCATACGCAAGTCATTTTGAAATTCTAGATTTTGATATCGAAAAACAATTCGTAAACCCAGATGTCTTAAAATTAAATCAATTGGCGCAGCAAACAGGAGGAAAAGCTTTCTTCGAAAATCAAGCCGATCAATTGATTAATGCACTTTTAGAAAACAAAGAATACAAATCAATCGAGAAAAATATTTCAAGTAAAACGCCAATTATTGATTGGGTTTGGTTATTGATTTTGATTGCTACTTTACTAACAATCGAATGGTTTGTTAGGAAGTATAATGGGTTACTATAAGTTGCAAAGGTTCAGAGAGACAAAGGTTCAAAGTTTTTCACTAACTTGAAACTTTAAACGTGAAACAAAATAAACCAAAATCATGGACTTCAGGCTAAAAGTTTTCTACACCGTTGCGCTCCGCCTTAATTTTACTAAAGCGGCAACAGAATTGTATATTACACAGCCAGCAGTTTCTAAGCATATTCAAGAGTTAGAAGAAACTTATAAAACCAAGCTCTTCGAGCGAAACGGTTCTAAAATTGCTTTGACTCCAGCAGGAAAAATTCTTCTAAAGTATACTAAAAGTATTTTTGATATCTATCGCGAAATTGACTTTGAAATGAGTTCGTTTAATGCAGAACGTCAAGGATTGCTTAGGCTAGGAGCGAGTACAACCATTTCTCAATATATTATTTCTCCAGTTTTGGCTAGTTTTCATCAAAAACAAAAAGATATAAAAGTCAATTTACTGAATGGAAATACAGAACAAATCGAAAACGCCTTAATCAATAAAGAAATCGAAATCGGAATTGTAGAAGGACATTCTAAAAATCAATCTATAAAATACATTCCGTTTTTAAAAGATGAATTGGTTTTGGTTTGCAATAGCAAAAATCCTTTTGTCAAGAAAAACGAAATTTCGGTAAATGATTTAAAATCAATGAAATTCATAACTCGAGAACGTGGATCGGGAACACTTGAAGTTATTGAATTCGCCTTGAAAAAAGCTGGCTTAAAATTCTCGGATCTACAAATTGAAATGCAGCTTGGAAGTACAGAAAGCATAAAATCATATTTGTTAAACTCAGATTGTTTTGCTTTTATGTCTATTCATGCCGTGAGTAAAGAGTTGAAAAATAAAGAATTGATTGTTTTAGATGTTGAAAAGTTATCAATAGAAAGATATTTTTATATTGCTACTTTACAAGGGAAATCAGATTCGTTATCAGAACTGTTTATTCAAAATTTGGCAATTCATTATAACTTGAAGTTATAGCCAATTGTAATTTACGATTGGCGTTTTCAATATAAACGGCGGAACTTTGCAATATAATATCAATACCCATTTATTTTGAAAACAAAAGAACAAACCACAGCACAATTATTTGAAATTAATCAATCAGTACAGCAAGTGCTTTTTCTCGCTGTAATTCTTTTATGTTTATTTTCGATTATTTCTCCACCAATTGCGCTTTTATTGGGAGTTTTAATTGTGAATCTTTTCGGGAATCCATTTGTAGAATTCAATCATAAAGCGATTACATTTTTATTGCAGTTTTCGGTTGTTGGCTTAGGATTCGGAATGAACGCCAACAGCGCAGTTTCAGCAGGAAAAGAAGGATTTATTTTAACCGTTTTTTCAATCTTTAGTACTTTACTTTTTGGGCTTCTTTTAGGTAAGTGGCTTAAAACAGAAAGAAAAACGTCTCATTTAATCTCTTGCGGAACAGCGATCTGCGGAGGAAGTGCTATTGCGGCAATTTCGCCAGTAATCAAATCAAACGAAAATCAGACTTCAATTGCTTTGGGTGTTATTTTTATACTGAATTCAATTGCCTTATTTGTTTTTCCGTTTATCGGACATCAATTAGATTTATCTCAAAAAGATTTTGGTTTATGGTGTGCCATTGCCATTCATGATACCAGTTCTGTTGTTGGAGCTGCCAATAAATATGGTGCTGAAGCACTGCAAGTTGCCACAACTGTAAAATTAGCAAGAGCTTTATGGATTATTCCAATTTCAATCTTGACCGCTTTTCTTTTTAAAAGCAAGAATTCAAAAATCAAAATACCTTACTTTATAGGTTTGTTTGTTATAGCAATGCTCGTGAATACTTATATACCTTCAACAGCCATTTTTACGGGTCATCTTGTTGGGATTGCAAAAATTGGTTTAACGATAACTTTGTTCTTGATTGGAGCAACTTTAAATTTCGCTACTTTAAAAACAGTAGGAGTAAAGCCTTTATTGCAAGGTGTTTTTCTTTGGATTTTTATAGCCGTTTTGGCTTTACTATCAATTCTTTATTTAGGCTAATATTTTTAACCGCAAAGAATTACGCAAAGTTCGCAAAGTTTTTTGTGCAAAGCTTTGCGAACTTTGCGTTTTATTCAAAATTTTAGGCAAATAAACTTTGCGCTCTTTACGGTAAAACTATACTCAAAGTTTTTTAACTATATTACTTTACATTGGAGAATTTTACAATTGGCTTGTCAATCATTTTGTAAAATTTTCCTTTGAAAGCAAAACGTCGTTCAATCTCAAAATTGAATGACTTTTTTGTTTTGGCCATTGCCGCAATTTCTTCAGGAACATTAGTTTCAAATTCATCTTGAGCTTTTAATGCTTTATTGAAAAATCCCTTTGTTTTGATGATAATATCTCTAAAATGCTTTTTTGTATTATCATTTACAACGGTGTATGTTCCAGACCATTCTATGCTTTGAACGTTGGTAAGCTGATAATCGTTCACTTCCATTATAGGCTGGTATTTTCCATCAAAACCAGCAACTAGATACAGCCATCCTTCAAAAGGTCCGCCTGCGCCGCCATTAACATGCAATAATGTAAAAGCAAACTGATCTTCCCCAATCTCGACCAATTTTGGGGTTGGACATTGCGCAAAAGAGCCAAAAGCGGCAACTGCTGGCTGAAAAGATCTCATATCCCAAGAATTGCCATTTTTTGCAAATTTTGCCAAACCAAGCAATCCTCCGGAAAAACGCCCTGTCTGAAGTCCGTCTTCATCATGGACAGAATGATTAAAAGCTAATATTTTATATTGATTGCCTTTTGAATCTGAATAGTCGATATTTGCTAAAAGTCTCGTTGCAACACCTTCTGTGTATGGAAATAACTGATCGCCTTCAACACCGTTTACATCTGTAAAAGGAGAAGGTGTACAAGTTTTACAGATCCAACTAATGAAACCGCTTCCGTCGCGTTTGCCATATTCTGTACCAGGAAAAAGCTCCCACATTACCTTTTTTGCTTTAAAAGGTTCGGCTATTTTTAAAGTTCTTTTTTGATTTAAGATGGTGTCGTTTACTTTGCCTGGTTTTAATTCAATTTCTTGAGCAAAGCAAATGCTAGATAAAAGACTAGCAGCAATAAGAAAAGTATGGCGCATATGTAAGATTTAATACTAAAACAAACTTACAAAGAAAATTATTGTTAATATGAACTTCTGTTGCTTTTAGGGCGAAAAATCTCAAAAATTTAAATTTAGTAAATCTTAATTACAGTATTTTTTGCGTATTCTTTAATTAAAACTAAATTTGCTCCCTCTAATAAAAAAACAAATGAAGAAAATCCAAATGAGACCAAAACTAATCGCTTTCGGAGCTTTAGTTATTGGGTTTATTATGCTGTCATGGGGAAATGTTGGCCATGAGCGTATTAACAAAGCAGCTGTAATGGCTTTACCAAAACAATTACAGATCTTTTTTTACAATCACATTGATTTTATTACACAAGAAGCATCGGTTCCAGATATCCGTAAGTATGCTTTAAATTATAAAGAAGAAGGTCAAAGACATTATTTTGACATGGAAAACTTCGGCCCTGCTGACACTTATCCACAGACATTAGAAGAAGCAAAACAAAAATATGATGCTAAATTTTTAAGCGATAATGGAATCTTGCCTTGGTATATTGAAGATATGATGGCAAAGTTGACTAAAGCTTTTAAAGAAAAAAATAGAGCAGAAATCTTATTTCTTGCAGCAGATTTAGGCCATTATGTTGGTGATGCGCATATGCCTTTACACACTTCTAAAAATCACGACGGACAATTGACTGATCAAAAAGGGATTCATTCTCTTTGGGAAAGCAGATTGCCAGAATTATTCGTTAAGAACTACAAATTAAATGTTCCAGAAGCACAATATTATGCTAATGTTCACAAGGCAATTTGGGATATGATTAATGACACTCATACCTTAGCGCAACCTTTGTTGGATATTGATAAAAAACTGAGAGTAGAAACTCCAGAGAATAAAGTTTTTGAAATGGATGCTGAAGGTAAAATCGCAAAAACGAAATACAATACTTCTAAATTCTCTGATGAATATGCTAAAAAATTACACGAACAATTGAACGGAATGGTTGAGAGCCAAATGAGAAAAGCAATTGCTGCAACGGCAAGTTTTTGGTATACTGCTTGGGTAAACGCAGGTAAACCTGATTTAAGTGACTTAGACTCACCAGCTGTTACACAAAGAAATTATCAATTTTTGCAGGATGATTTAAAATTATACCAAAGAGGAGATTTATTTGGAATGAAGAATCAAAACGACTAAAGTTCTCTTCAAGTCAAACATAAAAAAAGCCGCAAACTCTCTCAGTTTGCGGCTTTTTAATTATTTATGTTTTACTTCGTTTGCATAAAGTTTAGCATTTTTTGCAGCTAAATCTTTAAACTGATATTCTTTCTCTTTCAATACATAAGATGCTGATTGATAATAAGAAATAGTTTCATCGACCAGATTTTCATTTTCGGTTTTTAACGGAATTTCATCGTAATGAATTTGAAATTCAGGAGAAATTCCAGCTTTTTCATTAAGCTTCAATTGAAACTGTTTTATTTGCTGTTTTGGAGATAAAATTGTCAAAACATTGTCTTTTATTAAACCAAGATCTTGATAGGTTGCTATAAAAGCTCTTGGCTGATAGGTTGGTTTAAATACATCTTGTCCAAAAAATTTGCTTTCGTAGTCAAAATTAAGAAGTCCGAATAATGTTGGCATAATATCAATCTGCGACATTAATTTGGTATACTTTTCAGGTTTTATACTTGGCGAATATATCAAAGCAGGAATTCTGTATTTATCTAACGGAAGTTCTGTTTTTCCAGCACTCGAAGCACAATGATCAGCTATGATTACAAAAACGGTATTTTTAAACCAAGGCTGTTTTGATGCCTGATTAAAGAATTGTTTAAGTGCGTAATCTGTATATTTCACACCTCCATCACGAGATTTAATATTTCCAGGAATATCAATTTTGTTATTAGGGTAAGTAAAAGGTCTGTGGTTGCTTACGGTCATAATATGATTGAAAAAAGGCTTATTTTGTTTAGCCTCAGCACTCATCACTTTGATTGCTTTATTGTACATGTCTTCATCGCAAACTCCCCAAACGTTAGAAAAAGTGACTTCATTTTCGGCAAAGCTCGATTTGTCAATAATCTGATAGCCGTTTCCTGAATAAAAGTCCTGCATGTTATCAAAAAAAGCATCTCCGCCATACATAAATTTAACATTGTAGCCTTTTTTAAGGAACACCGATCCGGTTGAGAATTTATTCTTATTGTCTTCTCTTTTTACAACACTTTCACCAGCTGTTGGAGGTAAGCATAAAGTAACGGCTTCAAGCCCGCGAACTGTACGATTTCCAGCAGCGTAAATGTTTGTAAAGAGTAAACTTTTTTGTGCAAGACTGTCTAAAAATGGCGTTATGTTCTGTTCGTTTCCATACGTTTTCATGAAATCAGCACTTAAGCTTTCAATTGTAATTAGCACTACATTTTTACGCTGTTCGAGAGAATCTTCTTTTATTTCGCGTAATGTGTTTTTTCCTGATATAGAAGGTAAATTCTGTTTTAGCAGAGCAAATGCTTTTTCGTTTGGAATTGTTTTATAAAATTTAAAATAATCCAATTTGTTATTTTGGAAAGCTAGATAGAATTTATAGATCCCGTTTGATTGTAACTCATTAACAAAGACATTTTTAGAGTTTTCTGTTTTAGCTAATCCTGGTACAGCTACTAAAGAGGCTAAAAATAGAACTGCATAAAGAGCTGTAATTTTTATTTTGTCACTAAAACTCGGAATTTCATCAATATAATTTCTTGATTTTTTAATAATAAAATAAGTGATGATTCCTGTAATAATGAATAAAGCAGAAAATATTGGGATTACAGGATAAGACTGCATAATGTTTCCAATAACTTCGTTGGTGTAAATCAGATAATTGACAGCTATAAAGTTGTATTTTACACCAAACTCATTCCAGAAGAAAAATTCACTTATTGCATTCTGAAGAATAACTATAACGTACAAAAAGATAACAAAAGCAAAAAGCCAAAACCTGATTTTATCTCTATGTTTTGGAAGAAAAAGAAAAAGTGCAAACAAAAGTGTTTTTAACGAAACAAAAATCAGAACGATTCTTGGCAAAGCACCGCCGTATTCATCAAAAATGCTTTTTCCCGATGCGATATAAAGTAAAAGCGCAATAAAACCTGCTAGTACAATATACCCGTAAGGCTTGTTGTATTTTGAATTGGAAATAAAAATAAGGTAAAGCCATAAAAAGCCTGAAGCCAGTACAAATACAAAAGAGTCTGATAGTAAACCCAATGAGAATATTTTTAAGCTCTCTGTAAATGTGAAAGTACTTTGGGTAATAGGATGAAATAGCAATACCATTCTA
This sequence comes from Flavobacterium sharifuzzamanii, assembly GCF_003254585.1. Classification (GTDB taxonomy): domain Bacteria; phylum Bacteroidota; class Bacteroidia; order Flavobacteriales; family Flavobacteriaceae; genus Flavobacterium; species Flavobacterium sharifuzzamanii. The sequence goes on from NZ_QJGZ01000038.1 coordinate 300,185, forward strand.
AGTGTAAAACTCACAATAAAATACAATAAAGCAAGATTGTAGAAAGGCGAAAGTTTTTTGTAAAAATTCATCAGTTTTATTTTTTTACAAAATTACTTTCGAATGATTAATGCCAGATTAAGTTCGACTTTTACCTTACTTAACATTAACTTAAAGTTTGCTTAAGATATTGGTTTTCTTTATTTATTGCTGTGTTGAACTGTTTCTGAGAGCTAAATTATCTATCTTTGAATGGCAAAAAAGAAATTCAAATTTTAATCAGATACGATAAATGCACATTTTAATAGTTGAAGACGAAGTAGGGATTGTTCAATTTCTAAAACAGGGTTTGCAAGAAGAAGGTTATCAAATTACTACTGCAGGTGATGGTTCTAAAGGGTTTGAGCTGGTTCAGGAGCAAAAATTTGACTTAATTCTTTTAGATTGGATGCTGCCAAAAATTAACGGCCTCGATTTATGCAAAGCCATTCGAATTAAAGATCAAGATACTCCAATCATTTTTTTGACAGCAAAAGATACTGTTCAAGAAACTATAGAAGGTCTGAAAGCTGGAGCAAACGATTATATTAAAAAACCTTTTAGTTTTGAGGAATTGGTTGAGCGAATAAAAGTTCACTTTAGAAACAAAAAACAAACTGAAACCCTGACTCTCGGAAACATTACAATGGACTTGTCCAGACATATTGTATTGAAAGGTGATGAAGAAATTTCATTAACTCAGCGAGAATTTGAACTTTTAGCATATCTGATTCAGCATAAAGGAAAAGTCTGCACTAGAAACCAGATTTTAAGAGATGTTTGGGAAATCAATTTTGAGTACGATACAGGCGTAATAGATGTTTTTATGAACGCAATTCGAAAAAAACTGAACCTTAAAATCGAGGAAGATTATATCAAAACCATTCGAGGCATTGGATATATTGCCAATGATTAACAAATGACATCATTATCTTTTAAAAACAGAATAGCATTAAATTATATTGTAGGAACGGGACTGTTGATTTTAGCGGTCTTTTCTGCTATTTATTTTATTGTAAAACTGACAGTTTACAATCATATAGATGAGAATTTGAACATAGAAATTCAAGATCATCTAAAAGAGCTAAGGATAGAAAAAGGCGTCGTAATCTTTATGGATGCCGAAGAATGGGAGGAAAGAGAACATAATTCGGTCGACGTAAATCCAATTTTTGTTCAGTTTTTGGACTTGAACAAAAAAATCATTGAAAAATCACCTAATCTGAAAAATGAAAAACTCGTTTTTCATAGAAAAAGTGAAGATTTCCACCCTTTTGATACTAAATTATTAGGAAATAAAATTCGTCAAATTCAGGTTCCGCTCCATGTGCAGTCTAAGAAAGTTGGTTATTTGCTTATTGCAATGTCGCTTTCCGACTCTTCAAAAGTTTTGGATAATCTGATGGATACTTTATTGATTACTTTTCCCATCATTTTGCTGATTCTGTTTTTCTTAGCTAGATTTTATGCGGGACGAAGCATTAAACCCATAAATAATATTATTCAGACCTCAAAAGTTATTACTAAAGATAATCTTAAAGCGCGTATTCCGTTGCCAAAAACAAGAGATGAACTGTTTACACTTTCTAAGACTATAAATAATCTATTAAACCGAATTGAAGATGCAATTGAACGTGAAAAACAGTTCACTTCAGATGCTTCTCATGAATTGAGAACACCGTTAACTGTTATTAAAGGAACACTTGAAGTGTTGATACGCAAACCTCGAGATAGCAAAGAATATGAAGAAAAAATAAATTATTGTATTAATGAAGTTGACCATTTAAATTCTCTTGTTGATCAGCTGCTTATGATGGCTCGTTTTGAGAATCAGAAACAGAATATTCTTAAAGAAAATGTTTATCTAAATGCTGTAATTTTAGATGTTCTCAAGTTGAATACAGAGAAAATTAAATCGGGAAAAATAAATGTGATTTTAGAGGCATCTGAAGAATTTTATATTTATTCAGATAATTATTTGACAGTGACAATTATTCGAAATATTATTTCAAATGCGGTAAAATATTCCAAACCTGATAGTAAAGTTACGGTTTCATTATCAAGAGAGGATAATAAAATTATCTGCAACATTTCAGATCGCGGAATAGGAATTGCGAAAAAAGACCTTGAGTCAATTCTGAATCCTTTTTTCAGATCAGATTCGCTAAGTCATTCAGAAATTAAAGGAACTGGTCTTGGATTGTTTATTGTAAAACGAATGACAGATTTGCTTAAAATTAAATTTAAAATTGAAAGTGAAATTGGGGTTGGTACCAACGTGCTATTGGTTTTTGATGAATATGATAATTCGTTAAAGTAATTTTAAAATTATTAGTCATATCGCAGTGTACGACGATTTTTAACAATAAACTATCGTTAAGTTAAAATAAAAATTGCTTTTTAATTATTTTATCTAGTATATTTGCAACCGAATCAAAGAAGTAAAAAACAAAACAAATCATGATTTCAATTCAATTACATCATCATCATTTACATTATTGCTCTCAAGCGATGTGTTAATGGTATGCGTGTAAATCATCATATTTTAAAACCCGTTTGAGTACATCAAACGGGTTTTTTAATTTAAGCTCTCTTTGTACTCAAACTATTAATCCAACAAACAACTAAAAAATGAGTACTTTAAAAATTGCAATTCAAAAATCTGGTCGTTTAAACGAAGACAGCATTCAAATTCTAAAAGACTGCGGCATTTCAATAAACAATGGAATCGACCAGCTAAAAGCAGAAGCTTCAAATTTTCCTCTTGAAGTTTTATACCTGAGAAATTCAGATATTCCTCAATATTTAATTGATGGAGTTGTTGATTTAGCCATTGTTGGCGATAATCTTTTAGTAGAAAAAGGAAAAGGAATCGAAGTGGTTCAAAAATTAGGATTCTCTAAATGTAAAGTTTCTGTAGCAGTTCCTAAAACCTTCGAATACAATTCTGTACAAGATTTAGCCAATCTTCGTATTGCGACTTCATACCCAAACACTGTTAACGAATATTTCAGTAAATTTGGTTTAACTGTCGACATTCACCAAATTTCTGGTTCTGTTGAAATTGCGCCAAACATTGGACTTGCAGATGCAATTGTAGATATCGTTTCAAGCGGAAGCACACTTTTCAAAAACAACTTAAAAGAAGTTGAAGTAATCTTAAAAAGTGAAGCGGTTTTGGCAGTTTCTCCAAAAGTTTCTCCAGAAATTCAAAAACACATTGATACTTTAAAATTTAGAATTCAAGCGGTTTTAAGAGCAAGAAATTCGAAATATATCCTAATGAATGTTCCAAACGACAAAATCGAAGCCGTTGGAAAAATCCTTCCAGTTTTGAGAAGTTTAACAGTTCTTCCATTAGCACAAGAAGGCTGGAGTAGTGTTCACTCTGTAATTGATAAAGATACTTTTTGGGATGTAATTGACCAGTTAAAAGAAGTAGGAGCAGAAGGAATTTTAGTTTGTCCAATTGAGAAAATGGTACTTTAAAAAGAAATTTCAATTTTTAAATTCCAAATTCCAAGCTTAGTGTTGATTTTTAAAATAAAGAATTGGAATTTGGAATTTTAGAAATTTGGAATTTAATATTGAAAATATTATGAATAAAATAGATAGTCCAAAACCAGAAATCTGGTCAGAAATATTAAAAAGACCAACACAAACTGTTGATGATATTGAAGTTACAGTAAAAGAGATTTTCAAAGAGGTTCAAAGAAAAGGAGATGAAGCGGTTGCGAAATACACTTCGATTTTTGACGGAATTTCGTTAGACAATTATGAAGTTTCTCAGGCAGAAATTGAAGAAGCAATTAGTCTAATACCAATTGAATTGAAGGAAGCGATCGAATTAGCAAAAAACAATATTTATAATTTTCACAACGCTCAAAAAACAGATCGCGTTTCTGTTGAAACGATTGAAGGAGTAAACTGCTGGCAAGAAAAAAGACCAATTCAGAAAATTGGTTTATATATCCCAGGAGGAACAGCACCTTTGTTTTCTACAGTCTTAATGTTGGCTGTTCCGGCTGAAATTGCCGGTTGCAAAGAAATTGTTTTGTGTTCGCCACCAGATAAAAAAGGAAAAATAAATCCAGCGATTTTGTATGCTGCTAATTTGTGTGGAGTAACTAAAATTTTGAAAGTTGGCGGAATTCAAGCCATTGCAGGAATGACTTTCGGCACACAATCTATTCCGAAAGTATATAAGATCTTTGGGCCTGGAAACCAATTTGTAACGGTAGCAAAACAACTGGCAACTCAGTTTGGTGTTGCGATTGATATGCCTGCAGGGCCTTCTGAATTGTTAATCGTTGCCGATAATACTGCTGTTCCAGCTTTCGTTGCATCAGATTTATTGTCTCAGGCGGAGCACGGAACAGATAGTCAGGTGATTTTAGTTTCGACTTCAAAAAAACTAATTGCAGAAGTAGAAAAAGAAGTGCAATCACAATTGGAACTGCTTCCGAGAAAAGCCATAGCTGAAAAAGCGATTGAAAATTCAAAATTAATTTATGTTGAAAATGATCAGATTGCCTTAGATTTAATCAATGAATATGGACCAGAGCACTTTATAATTTGTTCTGAATATGATGATTTCTATTGCAATGGAATTGTAAATGCAGGTTCTGTATTCATCGGAAATTATACTCCTGAAAGTGCAGGTGATTATGCATCAGGAACTAACCATACTTTGCCGACAAATGGTTATGCTAAAAATTATAGTGGTGTAAATTTAGATAGCTTTATGAAATCGATGACCTTTCAAAAAATTTCAGAAAAGGGTATTCAGAACATAGGAAAAGCAATTGAATTAATGGCTGAAGCTGAAGGTTTGCAAGCGCATAAAAATGCTGTGACATTGAGATTGAAGAGTTTAAAATAAAGAGAGAAAAGAATATAGAACAAAGAGTAAAGAAAGTTCTGCTAATCAGAGGAGAATCTATCCTCTTTATTCTATTTTCTATATTCTAAAAATAAAGAAAAATGAAATTCGATTTAAATACAATAACACGTGAAAACGTAAAATCTTTAAAGCCATATTCTTCTGCGAGAGATGAGTTTGAAGATTTTGACACAGCCGAAATGATTTTTCTGGATGCCAATGAAAATCCATTTCAAAATGGAGTAAATCGCTATCCAGATCCGCAGCAGAATTCGGTTAAAGCAATTCTAGCTAAGAACAATTTGGTAAAGCAAAGCCAGATTTTATTAGGAAACGGTAGTGATGAAGTTCTTGATTTGCTTTTCAGGGCTTTTTGTGAGCCAAACAAGGATAATATTATTTCGTTGCCACCAACATACGGAATGTATGGGGTTTTAGCGAATATTAATGCTGTTGAAAACAGAGAAGTTCTATTGGCTACTGATTTTCAGCCACAAGTTGAAAAGATTTTAGAAGCCGTTGATGAGAATACCAAGATTATTTTTTTATGTTCGCCAAACAACCCAACTGGAAATTCATTTTCAGATGAAAGTGTTGTAAAATTACTTCAAAACTTTAATGGTTTAGTCGTAATTGATGAAGCTTATATTGATTTCTCGGATAAAGAAAGCTGGCTGACAGAAATCGATGAATATCCTAATTTAGTGATTACGCAAACACTTTCTAAAGCCTATGGTTTGGCTGGAATTCGTTTAGGAATCTGTTATGGTTCTGAAGCTGTAATTTCGATTTTAAATAAAATAAAACCGCCTTATAACGTAAACGAATTGACTCAGCAACGAGCGATAGAACGTCTGAAAGATTCTGAAAAAATAAAACAAGAAATAGCTTCTATTATTGAGCAAAGAGAGGAATTACTTAAAGTTTTGCTTAAAGTGAGTTTTGTAGAAAAAGTATATCCGACAGAAGCTAATTTTATTTTAGCAAAAGTGGATGATGCGAATAAAAGATACGATCAATTGATCGAAAAAGGAATTGTGATTCGAAACAGAACTACGCAGCCTTTATGTGAAAATTGTCTTCGTTTTACAATTGGCACAAAAGAAGAAAATGCGGTTGTAATTAGAGAATTAAAATTGTTGAGCTAAAAAAATATATAGCCACAGATTATACAGATTAAAAAGATTTTTATTCTGTTTGTGTTTAATTTTTTGCCACGAATTTCACGAATTAACACAAATTAAATTCGTGAAAATTAGTGTAATTCGGGGCAAAGAAAAAAAATCCTTGTAATCTGCGAAATCTGTGGCAAAACAAAAAAATATGAAAAAAGTACTTTTTATCGATCGTGATGGAACGATTGTTTTAGAACCAGAAAATTATCAATTAGACAGCTTAGATAAACTAGAGTTTTATCCAAAAGCATTTCAATATTTGGCTAAAATTGCTAATGAATTAGATTACGAATTGGCAATGGTAACCAATCAGGACGGACTAGGAACGGATAGTTTTCCTGAGGATACCTTTTGGCCAACACAGAATTTTATTCTAAAAGCTTTTGAAAATGAAGGAGTCGTTTTTGATGAAATTTTCGTAGACAGAACTTTTCCGGAAGAAAATGCGCCAACACGCAAGCCAAGAACCGGAATGCTGACTAAATATTTAAATAATCCTGAATATGATTTACAAAATTCATTTGTTTTAGGAGATCGTTTGACAGATGTTGAACTGGCTAAAAACTTGGGAGCAAAAGCGATTTTCATGAATGATACAGACGGAATTGGAAGTAATGAAATTTCGTCAAAACGTGAAGAACTTGACGCAACAATCGTTTTGCAATCAATGGATTGGAAGAAAATCTATGAGTTTTTAAAATTAGAAGCGCGTTCAGCTTCGATTACGCGTAAAACGAACGAAACCGATATTTACATCAATCTAAATCTTGATGGAACAGGAAAAAGTAAAATTGATACTGGAATTGCCTTTTTCGACCACATGTTAGATCAAATCTCACGTCATGGTCAAATGGACTTGGAAATAATTGTAAAAGGCGATTTAGAAGTTGACGAACACCACACAATTGAAGATACAGCAATTGCTTTGGGAGAAGTTTTCGCGAAAGCGTTAGGAAACAAATTAGGAATTGAGCGTTATGGATTTTGTCTTCCAATGGACGATTGTTTGGCGCAAGCTGCAATTGATTTTGGTGGAAGAAACTGGCTAATTTGGGAAACTGAATTTAAACGTGAAATGGTAGGCAAAATGCCAACAGAAATGTTTTATCACTTCTTTAAATCGTTTACAGACGGCGCAAAAGTGAACTTAAATATCAAAGCAGAAGGAATCAACGAACACCATAAAATTGAAGCAATTTTTAAAGCTTTCGCGAAAGCCATAAAAGTAGCCGTAAAAAGAGATACCGAAAAAATGATTTTGCCTTCAACGAAAGGAATGCTTTAATGAATTTTGTTTCAGGTTTCACGTTTTGTTGAGTAACTTGAAACGTAAAACCTGAAACAAAACAAACAAAAAACGAATGAAAATAGTAATTATAAATTACGGAGCAGGAAATATTCAGAGCATTATGTTTGCTATTGAAAGATTAGGTTTTAAAGCTGTTCTGAGTAACAATCCAGTTGAAATAAAATCGGCAGATAAAGTGATTTTTCCTGGCGTGGGCGAGGCGAGTTCGGCGATGACGAAGCTACGTGAAAGTGGTTTAGATAGTTTGATTCCGCAATTGAAACAGCCTGTTTTAGGAATTTGTCTGGGAATGCAATTGATGTGCAACAAAACTGAAGAGGGAAATACAAAAGGTTTAGGAATTTTTAATGTGGATGTTTTGAAATTTTCAAATAACGTAAAAGTGCCGCAAATGGGATGGAATCAGATTTATGATTTAAAAACTGACTTGTTCAAAGATATTTCTGAAAATGAATTCATGTATTTGGTTCACAGTTTTTATGCGCCAAATTGTGCAGAATCTATCGCAACAACCAATTATGACGTTGAATATGCCTCGGCTTTGCAAAAAGATAATTTTTACGGAACTCAATTTCACCCAGAAAAAAGTGGTGATGTTGGAGAGAAAATCCTTGGGAATTTCCTAAAGATGTAAAGTTTTCAATATCAAAAATCAATCAAAATGTCAATTTCAGTTTTAGAATCTAAAATCTAAAATCTGAACTCTAAAATTAGAAAAATGAGAATAATACCAGCCATAGATATCATTGAAGGAAAATGTGTTCGTTTGTCCAAAGGTGATTATGATACCAAAATAATTTACAATGAAAATCCGCTTGAAGTGGCAAAATCATTTGAAGCGCACGGAATTGAATATTTGCATTTAGTGGATTTAGACGGAGCGAAATCAAGCAAAATCGTAAATTATAAGATATTAGAACAAATTGCAACGCAAACAAGCCTAAAAATTGATTTTGGTGGCGGTTTGAAATCTGATGATGATTTGAGAATTGCTTTTGAAAGCGGTGCGAATCAGATTACTGGCGGAAGCATCGTGGTTAAAAATAGAGCAATTTTTGAAAAATGGATTTCAGAATACGGTTCAGATAAAATTATTCTAGGCGCTGATGCGAAAGACGAAAAAATCGCGGTTTCTGGTTGGTTAGAAGAATCAAATGAAGATTTGGTTCCGTTTATTCAAGATTATCAAAGTAAAGGAATTCAGTATGTTATTTGTACTGATATTGCTAAAGATGGAATGCTTCAAGGGCCAAGTTTTGATTTGTACAGTAAAATTTTAGCAGAAGCAAAAGGAATAAAGTTAATCGCTTCTGGAGGAATTTCTACTTTCGATGAATTACCAAAATTAGCTGAATTAGGTTGTGAAGGAACGATTATAGGAAAAGCAATTTACGAGGGAAGAATTAGTTTGAAAGAGTTGGAGAGCTATATAATTAGTAAATGAGAAAATTTGATAATTAGATAATGATTTAGCAAATGCAGAAAATTATCTAATTGACTAATTATCTAATTAACACATTAAATAAATGTTAGCAAAAAGAATTATACCTTGTTTAGATATAAAAAACGGAAGAACCGTAAAAGGCGTTAATTTCGTTGACTTGCGTGATGCAGGCGATCCTGTGGAATTAGCTGAAATTTATTCGGCTGAAGGTGCAGATGAATTGGTTTTTCTGGATATTTCAGCAACTGAAGAAAGACGCAAAACGCTTGTAAATATAGTACGAAGCGTTGCGGAAAAAATTAATATTCCGTTTACGGTTGGCGGCGGAATTTCATCTGTTGAAGATGTTGATATTCTGTTGAATAATGGAGCTGATAAAGTTTCTATCAATTCATCGGCAGTAAAAAATCCGCAATTAATTAATGATTTGGCACAGAAATTTGGAAGTCAATGTGTTGTTGTCGCAATCGATGCGAAACAAATTGACGGACAATGGATTGTGCATTTAGTTGGAGGAAAAGTGCCAACTGAATTAAATTTATTCGATTGGGCAGTTGAAGTGGCTGAACGTGGTGCGGGAGAAATTTTATTTACCTCAATGGATAACGACGGAACTAAAAATGGTTTTGCAAATGAAGCTTTAGCCAAACTTTCAGAGTTGGTTAATATTCCAATAATTGCTTCGGGAGGTGCCGGAAACATTCAGCATTTTGTTGATTCCTTTAAAGAAGGAAAAGCTGATGCAGCTTTAGCGGCAAGTGTTTTCCATTTTAAGGAAATAGAAATCAAAGCTTTAAAACAAGAATTAAGAAATAATAATATAGAAGTTAGAATTTGAGAAGAAATTCCAATTTTTAAATTCCAAATTCCAATAATCTGAGTTTAGAAATAAATCTAAAATCTGAACTCTAAAATCTAAAATTAAAAATGGAAATCGATATCAAAAGCGCACACGGATTAATTCCGGCGATCATTCAGGATTCTGAAACAAAAAATGTTTTGATGCTGGGTTATATGAATGAAGAATCGCTTCAAAAAACAATAGAAACTCAGAAAGTAACTTTTTTTAGTCGTTCAAAACAAAGACTTTGGACAAAAGGCGAGGAGAGTGGTAATTTTTTGAATCTGGTAAGCATTAAAAATGATTGCGATGGCGATACGCTTTTAATTCAGGCAAAACCTGTTGGGCCAACTTGTCATAAAGGTGCAGATACTTGTTGGCAAGAACCTAATGATGCGAATTATGGTTTTATTTCGCAATTAGAAAATACAATCAAAACGCGCAAAGAAAATGCTGATTCTGAAAAAAGTTATGTGGCTTCTTTATTCGAAAAAGGAATCAATAAAATTGCTCAAAAAGTAGGTGAAGAAGCTGTAGAAGTTGTTATCGAAGCAAAAGATAATAATGATGATTTGTTTCTTAGCGAAAGCGCTGACTTATTATTTCATTATTTAATCCTGCTTCAAGCAAAAGGTTACCAATTGAATGATGTTGTGGAAGTTTTAAAAGGACGCCAAAAATAGTTTCAAATAATTTTAGGAAGCATTTATTATATAGCCCGCGGTTTCAACCGCGGGAGGGCATGCAATATTACAATACGTTTCCCGCGGTTGAAACCGCGGGCTATGTTTGTAATATTTTTGTCTATCTAGGGGTGTGATTTTTTTACCTTTTAGTATCGCTCTAGTCGTCCTTAAGTTGAGAATGACAAAAAAAAAATATACTATTTTAGTACTAAATAATTATTTATGAGATTAATTGTATACTTGTTTTTGTTTTTGGTTCCGAATTTAAACTATGGCTTTAAGAAAGATATAATGCCATATTCCTTGGTTATTTCTAAAGCTGTTTTGATTGTTGACGGAACTGTCACTAAAGTTTCCAAAAATGAATATGAGTTCAAAGTAAATCAATTCATTAAAGGGAAATCTAGTTCGAAAATTAATGTAGCAATTTGGAAAGAATGGCTTTGTGATTCAAGAATGAAAGAATTAAAGTCTGGGCAGAGAATGATTTTGTTTTTAGAAAAATCGCCATATGGAAATTTTTATCCCATCAATGAAAGTACAGGAGAGTTGTATATAGATAATAACGCTTTTCTTGATATATTTTTGCCCAAAGCTTTTTTAAACCCTACAAATTTAAAGAAAGGGATTTCTATGTTTTTGGATATGTATGCGTTTTATGGAAATTTTAATGATAGATTTTATCAAAATATAAATTTCGTACGCATTAAATCCATTTTTGAAGTTTATAAAATGGCAAAAATGAATACAGCTTTTAAGTTTTTAGTTGATGATGTAGAGTATTACAAGCCAACAGAAGTACAATTTTTCCCGTTATATAATTAATCTACAAATTCAAAAACGGCAAATTCTGCTGGTTGATGAAATCCAAATTTCAAGCTCTTATATGGCTGTAAAGCAAGATATTCAGTCGTGTTACCGTAATCAATTCTAAAAGCGTTTCCTTTCCATTTTGTTCCAATTTTTGGTTTTTGGAAACCGCCGTTTTTAACTTTTTCAAGACTAGAAAAAGGAATTTTAATTTCTGCAATATATCCTTCAGGAGTTATTTTACTAACAGCTTCTAAGCCTTTAATATCAAAATCCATTGACGTATTCCAACCGCCGCATTCTGGTGAAATGCATTTTAAAAGTAAATCGTAATAAGTAGAGAATGTATTTACGCCAATTTCAATATAGTTCTGGCTGTCTCCATCTGGATCGATAAAAATTTCTACTAAATCATCGGTATCAAATATCTGAGAGTCTCTTTTTTTTGATGTTCCAATAATTTGAGAATCATTGCATTTATAGGCTAAGAATAAGTTTTCATCATTCCACGAAAGTGAAACAAAAGTGTTTTGCAATGCTTTTTCTCCAGAATTATGAATTACAAAAGGACCTAGAAATGGTTCGTTCCAATCAGATAAGTTTCCGTCAATCATTATTTGCTTATTTGTTCTATGGACAGGAATGGTTTGTGCATTGGCAACTGTCGAAAACATTATAATTAAATAGAAAACAAGTGTAGTTAATCTCATATTATGAAATCTAAAATTTTGAAAGTACTAAAATAGAGAAGAATAATGAATTTGAATATTGTTTATTTGTATTGAGATCATAATTTTTTAAAAAACTTGATTCGAATGTTTACATTTGTTGAAGATTAAGCTGGTTTAATTACCTAATTATTTCAAATTCTAAAATAATGAAAAAATACTTTGGTGGCGTAGTTTTCGCCTTTTTGGTTGGTTTTACTGCCAATGCTCAAGGACTTTTAAGCAAGTCAGAAACCGTTTTTACACATCAGGATACTTTACGCGGAAGCATCACAAAGGAAAGAGCTTGGTGGGATTTAAAATATTATCACCTTGATGTAAAAGTGAATCCGAAAGAAAAATCAATCTCAGGTTTTAATACAGTTCGTTATACTGTTTTGACAGAAAACAACCGTATGCAGATCGATTTGCAGCAACCAATGAACATCACTAAAGTAACGCAGAATGGAAAAGAGTTAAAGTTTGAAAGAGACGGAAATGCGTTTTTTATTACTTTAAATGAAAAGCAAAAAGTTGGAGATACCAAAGAGATTAAAATTTCGTTTAACGGAAAACCTAAAGAAGCCGTTAGAGCACCATGGGATGGCGGTTTTTCTTGGAAAAAAGATAAAAACGGAAAAGATTTTATTGCTACATCTTGTCAAGGTTTAGGCGCGAGTGTTTGGTGGCCATGTAAAGACCATATGTATGATGAAGTGGAAAATATGCTAATTAGCGTGAATGTTCCTGGAGATTTGACAGAAGTTTCTAACGGAAGATTACAAAGTGTTAAAAAAGAAAAAGATGGAACTAAAACTTTCAACTGGTACGTTTCAAATCCTATAAATAACTATGGTGTAAACATCAATATTGGTGATTATGTTAATTTCTCAGAAGTATTTAAAGGTGAAAAAGGAAATTTAGACTGCAATTATTATGTGTTAAAAGATAATCTAGCTTTGGCAAAAGAGCAGTTTAAAGATGCTCCGAGAATGTTGAAAGCTTTTGAGAACTGGTTTGGACCTTATCCGTTCTACGAAGACAGTTATAAATTGGTTGAAGTTCCGTATTTAGGAATGGAGCATCAAAGTTCTGTAACATATGGAAATCAATACAAAAATGGATATTTAGGGCGTGATTTAAGCGGCACAGGCTGGGGTTTAAAGTTTGATTTTATCATCATTCATGAATCTGGCCACGAATGGTACGCTAATAATATTACCTACAAAGACATTGCTGATATGTGGGTTCATGAGAGTTTTACAAACTATTCTGAAAGCCTTTTTGTTGAATATTATTATGGAAAAGATGCTGGTGCAGAATACGTAATTGGATGCAGAAAAAATATTCAAAATGATAAGCCAATTATCGGACATTATGATGTAAATAATGAAGGTTCTGGCGATATGTATCCAAAAGGAGCTTCAATGCTTCATATGATTCGTCAGGTAATCAACGATGATGCTAAATGGAAATCGATTTTGAGAGGTATGAATAAAACTTTTTATCATCAGACAGTTACCGGAAAGCAGATTCAAGATTATATTAACGAACAGTCTGGAATTAATTTCAACAGAGTTTTTGCACAATATTTAACTACAACACAAATTCCTGTTTTCGAATACATATTTAAAAATGGAACTTTTGGATATCATTGGACAAACTGTGTTTCTAAATTTGATATGCCAGTAAGAGTAAAATTAAACGGTGTTGAAACTTGGCTGAAACCAACAACAGAATGGCAATCTGTAAAAACAGATAATGAAGACAGAAAACTAGAGGTTGATAAAGATTTCTATGTTACGACTTCTAATATTGTAGAATAGATTTTAATAATCCATTTTAGAAATGACATACAAAGTATTTTTAAGTTTAACGAGCGCAGTATTAATTTCTTGTTTGTCTAAGGGCACAAATAAAAATAGTGCTGTGAAAGATGAAAAAGATACTATTGTAGTTCGTCAGGATTTTAAAAAATATTTTGATTCGTGTGGTGTTACGGGCTCAATTGCTATTTATGATAACGTAAAATACAAATGGATTTTGTCTGATAAAGATGCTGGTAACATACAAACATTGCCAGCATCTACTTTTAAGATCGCCAATCTGCTTATTGCGCTTGAAACAAAAACAATAAGTAGTGAGAATGATATAATAAAGTGGATAGGGAAAACGGATACTGTAAAGTACGGTTATAGACCAGAAATTTATCATGATATGACAGTAAAGGAAGCTTTTAAAGTTTCTGCCGGATGGGTATTTGTAGAATTAGCAAAGAAAATTGGTAAGCAGAATTACGAAAAGTATTTGCAGTTATGCGATTACGGAAATGTTAATCTCTCTCAAAAAGATGCCGATTTTTGGAACTTTGGTGATTTTGGAATTTCTCCGATTAATCAAGTTGAATTTCTAAAGAAGTTATACGATGAAAAGTTGCCTTTTTCTAAAAGAAATATTCAGATAGTAAAGAAAGTAATGTTAAGCGATGAAGGTCCGGATTATAAAGTTTATTCAAAAACCGGATGGACAAGAGAAAAAGGTGTTAATATTGGCTGGTGGGTAGGTTATGTTGAAAAAGAAGGTAGAAGTTACTTTTTTGCTACCAGACTTTTACAAGACAGAAATAATAACAGAAGTGATTTTGGAACTTGCCGAAAAGATATTACGAAAAAAGTATTTAATGAATTGCAAATTTGTAATTTTTAAAACTCACAAATAAAAGTAAACCCGACAGTCTAGAAGCCTCAGGACTGTCGGGTTTGTTATTTTTACATATAGTTTGTCATTTCTCCTTTCAGTCGAAATGACAAAAAGGTCTGAAAACTATTGTTTTCAGACCTTTTTTTATATGAATTTGGAATTTCTTTAATAGAATTTTACCTAACGATTATTAAGTTTTGCCTTTTCCTTTATAATATCGGCAATTTTTCTGTTTTCGATTTTGCTTTCAAGCCAAGAAATTATATCAAGATATAAGAAAGCTCTTTTTTCGTACGTGTTTTTTTCAAGTTCTACGAAACGAGTGTGCATTTTCTTGAATTCCTTTTTAATATCGGCAGGGTAGAAGTTGTTTAAGTTTCTTAAAAACTTGATGATTTCTTTTTGGACTTCATGCAAGTCGTTCATTTTCAATAAAAACTTATAAGTGCTTTTTAAATGATTTTCTAGATAATAATCTTTTCCAAGCTCATAATGTGCAATAAGCGACAATAATCTCGCAAAACACATTAAATCTTCACGCATGGTCAAGTTTTTATTATTAATGATTTTATCTAGATAATTTATGCATTCATTATATTTTTCGTTTCCGAAATAAATAGAAGCAAACTTATAGAAGAATAACATTTCGTGATGTTCATCTAAATGTTCACTGTGAAGTTTCAGTTTTTCTAGAATTTCAGGAATTAGATACTCACTTTCTGCAAAAGTACCTTCTAAAATATGAAGATTTAACTTATTGTTATAAACATAAAGAAATGACAAAGATGCAATATTATCATTTACAGGAAATTTAGGATCTGCAATAGTTTCTTCGAGAAGATTTAAGTATTTCTTGAAATTCGATGTATATTTTAGCATATAAAGCGATTCTAGAAAATAATGATTTCCTTTTAAGAAAAATACAGGATTCAGATAAATCATGTTTGGATTATCATAAAAAAGCTGCACCCATTTATAGGCAAATTTATAACTCGCCAAGAAATCTTGAACTAGAAAGCTTCGCCAAAGATTCGCATTGTAAAACCAGTATTTTTCGCGGAAACCAAATTTGCTCTCATCAAGTTTAGAGATATGTTTATTGAAGTAATCATCAATATATCTGTATTCATCGTCATTTTTTACGTAACCTGTTTTAAGCATGATTCCGTATAGCTGAAGCGATAGATTTGACAATTTGCTTGAAATTGTATTTCTGTAATTTAATTCTTTGGCTTGAATAACCAATTCGTCTGCGCGGCCTTGAATACTTCGAGTAATATATTGCGATTCGATTAATTTTTCGAATTCTACAATTTCATACGCCATATATTTTTCATCATTCTCAAGAGCCTGCTGTTTTGTTTTGTCTAATATTTTTAAACTCTGCTTATATAATCCTTTATTATAGAGAATAACAGCAAAATCCATTTGCTCGCGAAGCTGATAGCGAATATTCTGGCTAGGAATATTTAATCTTATACTCACTAAGATCTGTTTGTATAAGTATGATTTTAAGTTAGATAACTGTACTTTTTGGATAACACCACTTTTCAAAATGAGTTTTTCATCATAAACTTCAGATTTATCTAAAATATTGAATAATTCGATAAATTTTGTGTTTGAACTCGTCTCTAATCGGCTTGCAAAAATTTTAAACTGCCTTTTTTCTGATTTTGAAAGTGATTTGATTAGAACAAATAAGAAATCTTTTTGATGGTTAGCCATTGTAAAAAATAATAATATAACTTATTGATTATAAGTAAGTTAATGAAGTATAAATCGTTTTATAAACAGTATAATTTCATTAAAATGAATTTCGTACTGTAATAGTACAATATATATTTGTTATCAAGATGTGAAATTACATTAAATAAATGAATATGAATAGAGAGAAAGTTCAAATTTTTGACACCACATTGCGAGATGGTGAACAAGTTCCAGGATGTAAGTTAGATACTAAGCAAAAATTAGTTATTGCAGAACGACTAGACAAAATGGGAGTTGACATTATCGAAGCAGGCTTTCCTGTGTCAAGTCCGGGCGATTTTTTATCGGTCTCTGAGATTTGTAAAATTGTAGAAAATGCAACCGTCTGCGGACTAACAAGAGCCGTAAAAAATGACATTGATGTTGCGGCAGCTGCTTTAAAGCATGCTAAGAAACCTAGAATCCATACTGGAATCGGAACTTCAGAATCTCATATACTCCACAAATTACAAACTACGCCTGAAGATATTATTGCAAGAGCAAAATTTGCTGTATCACACGCTAAATCTTATGTAGAAGATGTAGAATTCTATGCAGAAGACGCTGGTAGAACAGACAATGCGTTCTTAGCTAAAGTTTGTGAAGAAGTTATTAAATCTGGAGCAACTGTATTGAATATTCCTGATACTACTGGATATTGTCTTCCAGAAGAATACGGAGCAAAAATTAAATACTTAAAAGAAAACGTAAAAGGAATCGAAAACGTAATCCTTTCATGTCACTGTCATAATGATTTAGGAATGGCAACTGCAAATTCAATCGCAGGAGCTATAAATGGAGCAAGACAAATAGAATGTACTATTAATGGTATTGGTGAAAGAGCTGGAAACACTGCACTTGAAGAAGTAGTAATGATTTTCAAACAACACCCTTACTTAAATTTAGATACAAACATCAATACAAGAGAATTAAACGAAATGAGCCGTTTAGTTTCTGAAAGTATGGGAATGATTGTTCAGCCAAATAAGGCGATTGTTGGAGCAAATGCTTTTGCACACAGTTCTGGAATTCACCAAGATGGTGTAATCAAAAATAGAGCTACTTATGAGATCATGGATCCGCTAGATGTTGGAGTAAATGAATCTTCGATCATTTTGACAGCAAGAAGCGGAAGAGCTGCTTTGGCTTACCGTGCTAAAAAAGTAGGTTACGAGTTGACAAAAGTACAGTTGGATATCGTTTACATCGAATTCTTGAAATTTGCTGACATTAAAAAAGAAGTTGTAGATGCAGATATTCACCAAATTATAGAAGCTTCTAAAATAGAAGTTAATATTTAAAAAAATAAACTAGGAACAATAAGGATTTAAAGACATAAATAGCGAGAGATTATGAATTTAAAAATTGCAGTTTTACCAGGAGATGGAATTGGACCTGAAATAATATTACAGGCTAAAAAAGCTTTGTACGCCATTGGCGAAGTGTATAATCACGAATTTGTTTTTGAGGAAGCGCTGATGGGAGCGGTTGCTATCGATAAAACAGGAAATCCGTTGCCGGAACAAACTCTGAATCTGTGCTTAAATACCGATGCAGTTTTGCTTGGCGCTATTGGAGATCCTAAATACGATAATAACCCAAACGCAAAGGTTCGTCCGGAACAAGGATTACTGAAACTGCGAAAAGAGTTAGGATTATTTGCTAATATTCGTCCTATAAAACCTTATAAAGCCTTAATAGAA
This sequence comes from Flavobacterium sharifuzzamanii, assembly GCF_003254585.1. Taxonomy (GTDB): domain Bacteria; phylum Bacteroidota; class Bacteroidia; order Flavobacteriales; family Flavobacteriaceae; genus Flavobacterium; species Flavobacterium sharifuzzamanii. The sequence goes on from NZ_QJGZ01000038.1 coordinate 318,206, forward strand.
GCTTCTCCTTTAAAAAGAGAGATTATTGAAGGAGCTGATTTTACCATTTTTAGAGAATTAACAGGTGGAGCTTATTTTGGTACAAAAACACTAAATGACGAAGGAACACATGCTTCGGATTTATGTGAGTATTCAGAAGAAGAAATCACTAGAATTGCACATCTAGCTTTTAAATCAGCACAAAAACGACGCAAAAAGCTAACAATGGTGGATAAAGCGAATGTTTTGGAAACTTCAAGATTGTGGAGAAAAGTAGTTCAGAAAGTGAGCGAAAATTATCCAGATGTTAAGCTTGATTTCTTATTTGTAGATAACGCAGCAATGCAGTTAATCTTAAATCCAAAACAATTTGATGTGATTTTGACTGAGAACTTGTTTGGAGATATTTTATCAGATGAAGCTAGTGTGATTACAGGATCTATTGGTTTATTGCCATCAGTATCTTTAGGAGAGAAAAATGCTTTGTTTGAGCCAATTCATGGATCATATCCGCAGGCAAAAGGAAAAAACATTGCTAATCCGATTGCTTCGATTTTAGCGGCAGCGCTTTTGTTAGAGCATTTTGGATTAACTAAAGAAGCTCATGTAATTTACAAAGCGGTAGAAAAAGCAATTGAATACAAAGTAGTTACGGTTGATTTGAAACCAGATTCAAAATTTGGAACAAACGAAGTAGGAGAGTTCGTTTCTAATTTTATTTTCAGCAAAGATGATTTGCTGTATTTTAATAATGATAATGTAAGTATTGGACAATCTACAATTGTTTAATATTTTTTGTTAAAATGTGAAGATAATAACAAGAAGTCTTGTAAATGTTGAGATTTTATTTTTTTACTTCCAGAAGTTTATTTACTTTTGTAACACTAAAAAATAAATGATGCAAATCTCAATTATTATTACTTCTGTCGTTGTTGTCAATGTGATTCACACATCTGCATCGGGAATGTTATAAATATAATTGAAAGACTATATTACAAACCTTCCAAATACTGGAAGGTTTTTTTTTGAATAAAAAATTAAAAAAAATAAAACTATAATGGAATTAAATAAGTACAGCAAGACCATCACACAAGATCAAACACAGCCTGCGGCACAAGCTATGTTGTACGGAATTGGTTTAACTGAAGAAGATTTAGAAAAAGCACAAGTTGGTATTGTGAGCATGGGTTACGATGGTAACACTTGTAACATGCACTTGAACGATTTAGCAAAAGATGTTAAAAAAGGTGTTTGGGATGCAGATCTTGTCGGACTTATTTTTAATACCATTGGTGTCAGTGACGGAATTTCTAACGGAACTGAAGGTATGCGTTACTCATTGGTTTCTAGAGATGTAATCGCAGATTCTATCGAAACTGTAGCTGGAGCGCAATGGTATGATAGTATTATTGCAATTCCTGGTTGTGATAAAAATATGCCAGGAGCATTAATCGCAATGGGAAGATTGAACCGTCCATCGATGATGATTTACGGTGGTTCTATTCACTCTGGAAAATGGAAAGGAGAATCTCTAAATATTGTTTCTGCTTTTGAAGCTTTAGGGAAAAAAGTAAAAGGCGAAATCACTCCAGAAGATTTTAAAGGAGTTATTCAAAATGCTTGTCCAGGAGCTGGTGCTTGCGGAGGTATGTATACTGCAAATACAATGTCTTCTGCTATTGAAGCATTGGGAATGAGTTTGCCATATAGTTCTTCTAACCCTGCTTTAAGTCAAGAAAAAAGAGACGAATGTCTTGAAGCTGGAAAAGCAATCAAAATATTATTAGAAAAAGATATTAAGCCAAGAGACATTATGACTCGTAAGGCTTTTGAAAACGCTATTACAATTGTAGCTGTTTTAGGTGGTTCTACAAATGCTGTTATGCACTTAATTGCAATGGCGCATTCAGTTGGAATTACAATCACTTTAGATGATTTCCAAGCGATTAATGATAGAACACCAGTATTGGCAGATATGAAGCCAAGTGGTAAGTATATGATGGAAGACATTCACGAAGTTGGCGGTATTCCTGCAGTAATGAAATACTTGCTGAAAGTAGGACTTATTCACGGAGACTGTTTAACTGTAACAGGAAAAACAGTTGCTGAAAACTTAGCTTCGACTCCAGATTTACAAGACGGACAAGAAGTAATTCATGAAATTCAAAAAGCATTAAAACCAACAGGAAATATCCAAGTTTTATACGGAAATCTTGCTTCTGAAGGTGCTGTAGCAAAAATCAGCGGAAAAGAAGGGGAATATTTCGAAGGGCCAGCTGTAGTATTTGAAGGTGAATTTGAAGTAATTCCAGGTCTTCAAGCCGGAAAAATTAAACCAGGTAATGTAGTCGTCATCAGGGGTTGTGGGCCAAAAGGTGGTCCGGGAATGCCTGAAATGCTGAAGCCTACATCTGCGATTATTGGAGCTGGATTAGGAAGCAGTTGTGCGCTAATCACAGACGGTAGATTCTCGGGCGGTTCGCACGGTTTCGTGGTAGGTCACGTTACACCAGAAGCATATGACGGTGGTGGTATTGCACTAGTAAAAGATGGCGATTTAATTGCTATCGATGCGGTGAAAAATACAATCGACCTGAAGATATCTGACGAGGAATTTGCAGCAAGAAAAGCGGCTTGGGTTCAGCCGAAATTAAAAGTTGACAGAGGGGTTTTACTTAAATATGCTAAGTCGGTTTCGAGTGCATCAACAGGATGTGTTACCGATAATTAATTATAAAAAAATCAAAAATCAATTTCAGCAACATTGAAATTGATAAAAACAATATACTATGAAAATATCAGGGGCAGAAGCCGTTATAAGATGTTTATTAGCAGAAGGAGTAGATTTAATTTATGGTTACCCAGGTGGTGCTATAATGCCAGTTTACGACGAATTATATAAATTTCAAGATCAGTTACACCACGTTTTAGTACGTCACGAACAAGGTGCAACGCATGCAGCTCAAGGTTATGCAAGAGCTACAGGAAAAGTTGGGGTGGCAATTGCTACTTCTGGTCCAGGAGCTACAAACTTAGTAACTGGTATTGCAGATGCTCAGATCGATTCAACTCCATTAGTATGTATTACTGGGCAAGTTGGAAGACATTTATTAGGATCTGACGCATTTCAGGAAACAGATATTATCGGAATTTCAACTCCAGTTACAAAATGGAATTTTCAGGTAACTGAAGCTTCTCAAATTCCTGAAATTATTGCAAAAGCATTTTACATTGCTCGTTCTGGACGTCCAGGGCCAGTTTTGGTTGATATTACTAAAAACGCTCAGTTTGATGAGTTCGAATTTAGCTACGAAAAATGCACAGGAATCAGAAGTTATGTTCCAGTTCCAAAATTAAACTTAGACAAAGTTGCCGAAGCTGCAGCTTTAATCAATAGTGCAAAAAAACCGTTTATTGTTTTTGGGCAAGGAGTTATTTTGGGTCAAGCTGAAGCAGAATTTAAAGAGGTTGTTGAAAAATCTGGTATTCCTGCAGCATGGACAATTTTAGGATTGTCAGCATTACCTACAGATCATCCTTTGAATGTTGGTATGCTTGGAATGCACGGAAATTATGCGCCAAATTTACTAACAAACGAATGTGATGTTTTAATTGCTTTCGGAATGCGTTTCGATGACCGTGTTACAGGTAAATTAAGCACTTACGCAAAACAGGCAAAAGTAGTTCACTTCGAAATTGATCCTGCAGAGGTTGATAAAAACGTTAAAACAGAAATTGCTGTTTTAGGAGATGTAAAAGAGTCTTTGGCGGCTTTATTACCATTATTAGATGCAAAATCTCATGATGCTTGGCATAATGAATTCAAAGAATTAAGCAAAGTTGAATACGATTCTGTAATAAAAGAAGAATTAAATCCAACGAATGGTAAAGGAATCTCGATGGGAGAAACTATCGAAATGATCAACAAACACTCAAAAGGAGATGCCATTATCGTTTCAGATGTTGGTCAGCACCAAATGTTTGCTTGTCGTTATGCTAAATTCAATTCGACTAAAAGTAACATTACTTCGGGTGGTTTAGGAACTATGGGATTTGCATTGCCTGCTGCAATTGGAGCAAAAATGGGAAAACCAGAGCGTGAAGTAGTAGCTATTATTGGTGATGGAGGCTTCCAAATGACAATTCAGGAACTTGGAACAATTTTCCAAACAGAAGTTCCAGTTAAAATTGTGGTTTTAAATAACGAATTCTTAGGAATGGTTCGCCAATGGCAAGAATTATTCTTTGATAACAGATATGCTTCAACAAAAATGATTAATCCAAATTTCATTGCAATTGCTGAAGGATACCATATCAAATCTAAAAAAGTTACACAACGTGAAGATTTAGATGCAGCGGTCGCTGAGATGCTGGCTTCAAAAGATTCATACTTCTTAGAAGTTGTAGTCGAAAAAGAAAACAACGTTTTCCCAATGATTCCAACAGGAGCTTGTGTGTCAGAAATTAGATTAAGTTAAGGAAAAAAGTTTCAGGTTTCAAGTTTCATGTTCCAAGTTCAACAACTTGAAACCTGAAACTTGAAACAAAATAAACTAAAAAACAAGATGGAAGATAAAACATTTACCATATCGGTATATTCAGAAAATAATGTGGGTTTATTAAATAGAATATCTGGAATATTCTTAAAGCGTCACATTAATATATTAAGTCTAAATGTTTCAGAGTCAGAAATAGAGAATGTTTCAAGATTTATCATCGTAGTAAATACGACAGAAAAATGGGTTCAGAATATTGTAGGCCAGATTGAAAAACAAATTGAAGTTATAAAAGCATTTTATCATACAGATGAAGAAACGATTTTCTTAGAAAATGCTTTGTTTAAAATCGCTTCAAGTTTGTTATTTGACGAAAAACAAATTCAGAATATCATCAAAGAAAGCCAGTCTACAATTGTGACAGTTTCTCGCGATTTCTTTGTGATTTCAAAATCAGGAAGACGTTCTGAAATTGAAGAATTATACCAGAAGTTCAAACCATACGGAATTATGCAGTTTGTACGTTCGGGAAGAATATCAGTTTCTAAACAAAAAATGGAGATTTCTACATTATTAGAATCCTTTAAATAATAAAATCTTAGTTATATATAATCAATATTAAATTTCATTTCATTAAATATTAAAACAAAAATGGCAAATTATTTCAATACATTACCACTTAGATTACAATTAGAACAATTAGGAGTTTGCGAATTTATGGAGCAATCAGAATTTGCAGACGGAATTGCAGCATTGGCTGGAAAAAAAGTTGTAATTGTTGGTTGTGGAGCACAAGGTTTGAATCAAGGTTTAAACATGAGAGATTCTGGTTTAGACATTTCTTATGCATTGCGTGCTGATGCAATTGCAGAAAAAAGAGCTTCTTATAAAAATGCAACTGAAAATGGTTTCAAAGTAGGAACTTACGAAGAATTGATTCCAACAGCAGATTTAGTTTGCAACCTTACACCAGACAAACAACACACAGCTGTGGTAACTGCTATTATGCCATTAATGAAACAAGGTTCTACTTTGTCTTACTCTCACGGATTCAACATTGTGGAAGAAGGAATGCAGATTCGTAAAGATATCACTGTTATTATGTGTGCTCCTAAATGTCCAGGTTCTGAGGTGCGTGAAGAATACAAAAGAGGATTTGGAGTTCCAACTCTTATTGCAGTTCACCCAGAAAACGATCCAAACGGATTTGGTTTAGATCAAGCAAAAGCTTACGCTGTAGCAACTGGAGGACATAGAGCAGGAGTTTTAAGATCATCTTTCGTAGCTGAAGTAAAATCAGATTTAATGGGTGAGCAAACTATTCTTTGTGGTTTATTGCAAACTGGATCTATTTTATGTTTCGATAAAATGGTTGAAAAAGGAATCGATGCTGCATATGCTTCTAAATTAATCCAATACGGATGGGAAACTATCACTGAGGCTTTAAAACACGGTGGTATCACAAATATGATGGATCGTTTAAACAATCCTTCAAAAATTGAAGCTTACGAATTAGCTGAAGAATTGAAAGACATTATGCGTCCGTTATTCCAAAAACACCAAGACGATATCATTTCTGGAGAATTCTCTAGAACTATGATGATTGACTGGGCTAATGACGATGTGAACTTATTAAAATGGAGAGCTGCAACAGGAGAAACTAACTTCGAGAAAACAGCTCCGCAAGACGCTCCAATTTCTGAGCAAGAATATTTTGATAATGGAGTTTTAATGATTGCTATGGTAAAAGCTGGTGTTGAATTAGCTTTCGAAACAATGACAGAAGCTGGAATCATCGAAGAATCTGCTTACTATGAGTCATTACACGAATTGCCATTAATTGCAAATACAATTGCAAGAAAGAAATTGTTCGAAATGAACCGTGTAATTTCTGATACTGCTGAGTACGGATGTTATTTATTTGATCATGCTTGTAAGCCATTATTGACTGAATTCATGAAAAAAGTAGAAACTAATATTATTGGTAAACCATTTTCAACTTCAAACGGAGTAGATAATGCAGTACTTATCGCTGTAAACAGAGAAATTCGTCAGCACCCTATCGAAGAAGTAGGAGCTTGGTTGAGAGAGTCTATGACAGCAATGAAAAAAATTGGATAATAAAATTTGGGAACTTCCGCAGAAAAGATTTCTTTCTGCGGAATTTGCACTGTATCAATGATTTGTAATATTTTGAATTAGTAAGCACTTATTAAGAAAAAAGATATAGATGCATATTGCATTCACTTAACTTCAGAGAGTGAGTAAGTTAAGTGAAGCGGATCCCTAAAATGGGGTATATTTTGTAGAAAAATATACTTGTTGAAATTTCTGTTTTAATTAATAAAGATGCTGCTATTTTCAAAATAGAAAAAAATCACGCAGTGCGGTTACAAAATTAATTGTTATTGAAATTTGTTAAATTAAAAAAGGCATAATATCTATTTATTATGCCTTTTTTGCCCTTAAGTAATAATAGAAAATAAAGTTTTAAAATAATTTCAAATAATTATCATATTTTATTAAATAAATGTTTCTTTTTAATAAAATTTATGAATTAAATTATTTCACGGATACGTTCAGATTTAATACATTTATAAAAAAATTCAACAAACGATGAGCTATTACAAAATTGAAAATTTAGAACAATACTTTAAACATTACAATAAGTCAATAAGAGAGCCAAGAAAATTTTGGGGAAAAATAGCTGAGGAGAATTTTACATGGTACCAGCAATGGGAAAAAGTTGTTGATTTTAATATGGCCGAAGCAGAAGTAAAATGGTTTACAGATGCTAAGGTTAACATTACAAAAAACTGTATTGATAGACATTTAAGCAAAAGAGGAGAGAAGACGGCTATTATTTTTGAGCCGAACGATCCTTCTGAAGAAGCTTTACATATAACGTATAATGAATTATACGAGCGAGTTTCAAAAATGGCAAACGTTCTTCGCGAGCAAGGTGTTCGCAAAGGAGACAGAGTTTGTATTTATTTGCCAATGATTCCAGAATTGGCAGTTTCAGTTTTAGCTTGTGCTAGAATTGGAGCAATTCACTCTGTTATTTTCGCTGGATTTTCTGCTTCGGCAGTTTCTGCAAGAATCAACGATTGTGAATGTAAAATGGTAATCACATCAGACGGTGGATATAGAGGAAACAAAACAATTGATCTTAAGGGAATTGTAGATGAAGCTCTAGAAACTTGCCCTTCTGTAACAAAAGTATTAGTTGCAAAAAGAACAAATACTGATGTTAAGATGAAAGATGGTCGTGATATTTGGTTACAGCCATTATTGGACGCAGCTTTAGACAATAGTGTTGCTGAAATTATGGATGCCGAAGATCCGTTGTTTATCTTATATACTTCAGGATCAACAGGAAAACCAAAAGGAATGGTTCATACCACGGCTGGTTACATGGTTTATACTGCCTATACTTTTAAAAATGTTTTCAATTACGAAGACAATGATATTTTCTGGTGTACAGCAGACATCGGATGGATCACAGGTCACTCTTATATATTGTACGGACCATTATTGAATGGTGCTACGACTGTAATTTTTGAAGGAGTTCCTTCTTATCCAGATTTTAGCCGTTTTTGGGATATCATCGAAAAACATAAAATTACACAATTCTATACTGCGCCAACAGCAATCCGTTCATTGGCAAAAGAAAGTTTAGATTATATTCAAAAATACCCACTTAAATCACTTAAAGTTATTGGATCTGTTGGAGAGCCAATCAATGAAGAAGCGTGGCACTGGTTTAATGACCACGTAGGAGATAAGAGATGTCCGGTTGTAGATACTTGGTGGCAGACAGAAACAGGAGGAATCATGATTTCGCCAATTGCTTTTGTAACACCAACAAAACCAACTTACGCTACTTTGCCATTGCCTGGAATTCAGCCAGTTTTAATGGATGAAAAACGTAATGAAATTGAAGGAAACCAAGTGGTTGGTAGTTTATGCATCAAATTCCCTTGGCCTGGAATTGCTAGAACAATTTGGAATAATCACGATCGTTATAAAGAAACTTATTTCTCTGCTTTCCCAGGAAAATACTTTACAGGAGACGGAGCTTTAAGAGACGAAGTTGGATATTACAGAATCACGGGTAGAGTAGATGACGTTGTAATTGTTTCTGGTCATAATTTAGGAACTGCACCAATTGAAGACGCGATCAATGAACACCCAGCTGTAGCAGAATCTGCTATTGTTGGATTCCCGCATGATATTAAAGGAAATGCCTTATATGGTTATGTTATTCTGAAAGAAACGGGAGAAGTTAGAGATAGAACGAATTTAAGTAAAGAGATTAATCAGTATATTTCTGATCACATTGGGCCAATTGCAAAATTGGATAAAATTCAATTCGTTTCTGGTTTGCCAAAAACTCGTTCTGGAAAAATTATGCGTAGAATTTTACGTAAAATAGCAGAAGGAGATAATTCTAATTTTGGTGATACTTCAACATTATTAAATCCAGAAATTGTAGACGAAATTATTAAGGATAGAATTTCTTAATTGAAATATAAACACAAAAAAGCCTCTTTGAAATAAGAGGCTTTTTTTATGGCATTTACTGCTGTTGCGTTTTTTTTAAACTTGCATCATTTATAAATGTAAGTTGTTCCATATTGCTTAAGTTTGTAAGTGACAGGATTCCATTTTTATTTTCATTAATTCCATTTATTCTAAAACAAAACTCATTCCCGTCTTTATCTCTAAAAGTCACAAATTCAGCAGTGTCATCTGAAAAGTTTTGGCAACTGTTTGAGATTGTATATTTATACATTACTTTCATTTGGTTGTTTACATAATTGTAAACTTTTCCATCTTGAGTAAAACTCCATTTTGTATTATGGTTTGTGTTTGAATACCAATTTCCGAGAATACGTTTGGAAGAGGGATCTTGATCTTGTGCAAAAATTGCTGATCCAGAAAACAGTAATAGCAGTATTAGTAATAAGTTTTTCATAGTTTATATTTTTATAAATATTCCTAATATAAAATTACAGCTTTACTTAATTTGAAAAATGATTTAGCTTATAATTTTCTGTTAAAAGCATCTGTCTAAAAAAAAATGTCCCTTAAATTATTAAGAGACATTTTTTTATTGCATTGATTGAAATTTTACTAATCTATTTTATTCCCAATCTAGATTTTAATTTCAAGAAAAGAAGGCCAATTCTATAGGCATCTTCAGAAGAAGAATTTCTATCGCTTTTTGGAATTTTGTAAATTCCGCATAAATCATCAAGCGAAAATTGTTTGTCATTTATATCAGTCAATTTTCTGTACATTACATCAACATCCAGAGCTTCATTTTTTAGTCTTCCACAATTTAGACGCTCTAGAGCTGCATTTAGCATTTCAATATCAAAATTAATATGATGCCCAACCAAAATAGAATTTCCAATAAAATTTACAAAAGCTTCAAGTGCATCAGGTTCAGGCATTTTCATCATTTTACTTTCAATGATGAATTCATTAGAGAGTCCATTGTCTTGAAGATACTTGTATTGCAGTAAGACTGTTTCAAAATTTTCTTTAATAACAATGCTATCATCTATAACTGAAAAGGCTCCAAGTGATAATACAACATCCTTATCCGGATTTAAGCCAGAAGTTTCAGTTGATAATACAACAAACTTGTTAGGTTTAGTTTCGAATTTAGTTAAATAGTCTTTCCAGAAATCTGGATAGTCTTTATTGATATTTTTCAGCCAGTCTAGCATATTTTATGAGAATTGTGTCAATTGAAATTTACTCTTAATAAGTTCCTCCAGATCTTTCATTGGGGATAATGCATTTTTTAATTTCTCTTTGTCAGATTTTGACATTTCTCTTAAATTAATATATTGCCCAGAGTCGTCATTTTTTAATCCTTCAACAGTTCTAAATTTAGAAAGTGTCAAGAAAGCTTCTGCACAGCTTAAATAAATTTCTGCATTTTTAGAATCTGTAATAGCTAATTGTTTGAATCTTAGATACGTATTTTGGATTCCTTTTATATTGGCATTTAGTATCAATAAACGTGCTCCATCAATCAAAGGCATCAAAGCTCTGGTTTTGATGTCAAATTTATCTTTATTTGGACCATCTTCTTCAGTTATAAATTTCTTGAAGAAACTTAAAGGAGAATTTCTTTTTAGAGCATCATTTCCTAGGAAATCAAAGAATAAAGTATTGTTGACAGCATTTTTGAAAATCACGTTTTCTATTGCTTCTTCAATTTTTGGTTCCCCAAAGACAATTTCATAATCAAAGAAAATGCTGCTCAAATCATTACTATTTTCACCTGGAGTATTCATCCAGCTATTGTATTGTTTTGTCCAGTCGCTCAACGATTTACACCAAAGCATATTACTTGCCATGTGCCCGTTTGGACAATAATCATAACCTACTTTTTCTAATATAGAAGTAGCGCGTTTTGCTAATCTTAAGAAATAATCTTTTACTTCTCTGTATTTTTCAGGAGTAACATCTTCAAAAATTAAAATACTATCCTGATCTGTAAGCAATAATTGCTCCTTACGTCCTTGACTTCCAATGCTTAACCACGCAAAACGCGCAGGAGGGGAGCCTAAATCTAAAATCGCCAGTTCTACTGCTCTTTTTATAATAGCTAGATTAATCTCACTTGCAATATTGCTGACATGCGAGATCGGAATATTTTTTTGAATCGAATTCTGAATCAAATCAGATAGACGATCACGTATTTGTTTTAAATCTTTTGGAAGCTGAGAACGCTTAATTTCTTTAATTAATACACCTGGGTTACTAGCTTGAGCAACAATAAGATCGTGTTCAGAAATAATTCCTTTAACAACAGATTTACTAGTGCCATCTTTAGTAACGCATAAGTGCGTTACATTATGCTTAAGCATTAACAATTGCGCTTCTGCCAAAGATACATTTTCTAAAACTGTAACAACTGGAGAAGACATAATCTTGTCTATGGTTTCAGTAATAGGGTAACGTCCTGTTGCAATTTTTGAAGATAAATCGGCATTGGTAACAATACCAATTGGATGATTTTTCTCGCCACAAATTATGATATTATCTACCATAGAATCAGTCATTAAAATCGCAACGTCTTTAATTATAGAATTAGCCTGGGTAGTTAGAGGCGAATTATTATAGTTAAGTGACTGAATATATTGCATTTCTGTCTGCTGATCAATGTAGTCACTGTCAGAAACTAGCTTGCCATTAGAACTTACGCTATCTTTTGTGTGGCGTGAATTTACAGCAAAACTTTCCAATAAAAAGTTCAATACATCAGAATTATTAGCAACAAAAGGTCTGAATACAGCGATAGGAATAGCATAAATAATACTTTCTTCACGTGCTTTAGCCGTCATCATATAGTTGTTTTTTGCAAAAAACGGGCGTAAACCAAAAATATCGCCTTCATGACATTTGTTTATAATGGTTTCTTCTGCGTCTGCAATAGTCGTAAGATTAATGACACCAGAAGCTACAACATAAAAACTTTCATGAAGCGGATCGTTATTTTGAAATAGTACCGCATGCTTTTCTAAATTGATGACACGAATATTCGTGGCAATATCCGATAATTCCTGGAAGGTTAAATTATCAAACGGTTTGTATTCTTTTAAAAAATCTGCAATATGCTCAGCAACTGTATTCATATAAGTGATAATTTATTTTTAAAGTATCGAATGTAAAAATAGTAAAATAAAGTCTTACAACGAAAGGTTCTTCAGTAGAAACTAATTATTTTAAGGAAATGTTAAAAGATAATGGTAATAAGACTTGAAAAAGTTTTTATGTTTTGAAATTTTCACTATTTCCAATTTTAAATATAAGCTATTTTATTCAAATAAAATATGACTATGCAAAGGAAGGCTGATAGTTTTGCGATATTTAAGAATTATTTAAATAAATAATCGTACAGCCGATTTATGGCGATTTGAATTTAAGGAAAATGTTTGAATTCAAAAACAAACTGTATAAATGTAACAGTCTAAATTTTCAATATTTGAGAATTTTTAGAAAATAAAATCATATAACGCATTCTCAGAGATTTCAGTTTTAGAAAAAAAGTAAAACTCTCATGCAGAATATAACTGTAGAGCAAAGGATCATAGATTTCCGCTAAATGAAAACATTTTAAACTGAAAGCTGTACAGCGTATTTATAGGGCAGTTTTCGAAATATTCTATTTTACATAATATAAATTATAGGTCAAAACAGAATAGCCCTGAAAAGGGGCTTATTCATATAATTTATTCAAAATCATCTCTTTTGGTACAACATCGCCTCCGCCATTTTTTGTAAACTGAATTACGTCATCTTTTACAAATAAAACTGCACTGGCTGTAATTCCGTCTTTATCTTTTAATTTTATTTTATTTGTGCTTTATCGCCATGCGGATAAACATGTCCGGTAACTTCCAAAATTCCAGAATTTAAATCTTTGTGTTCACTTGTAACTTCTGCAGTTCCAAAAATCTTATAATTTGACTGAGCTATCGTAATTCTAAAAATATATTCTTTCTTGCAGTTTTTGCATTTTTGGTTTCCCCAAGTTCCTGAGAATTTGTTTTGCTGTGAGAATGCTTGCATGGAAATTAAAAATGCCAGCAAAAGAAATTTTTTCATTGTAGTTTGTTTTATTAAAATCTGAACCAAATATAAATCAAAAAAGCATCACAAATTTGCGATGCTTTTTCTAAATTCTTCAAAATCTATAATTTTTTCAAATAAACCGATTTTCCGTTTAATGATACATCAATTTGATTGTTTTTTTCGTTAAACGTAGTTCGTAAAGCATTCCCGTTAAAAATGGTAACGTCACCATACACATGACCAGCTTCACTAGATGTATAATCAAATTTTACTTTTTTATTTCCTGGCTCAATGCCTAATTTGTAACTTGAAAATTTTGTGCCTCTTAAATCAAAATCTTGCTGAGAATCGATAATTTTTCCATCAGCGTAAAAATTTGTAACCGATTTGCTCAATGTAATGTCTGGATAATACTGGTTTACTTTTTTCAAAAGTTCATATTGCTCAACACTGGCTTCTTCTTGTTTGGATGTAATAGTTTGAGCAAATGAAATCGTTGTGAATAAAACTGCTGCTAATAAAAGGTACTTTTTCATAATTTTAATTTAAAGATTAATAAATAGTAACACTAAATAATGTTGGCAATTACTTTAATTTATTGTTATAAACTTCTTCATGTTATATTACAAGGTATGAAATCTTTACCTTTGCAAAAAATTATAAGCCACTTTTTAAGATAATGACAACAAAAAAATATATTCAGCTGATTCTTATATTGGGATCTTTAACTGCTCTTGGTCCTTTTTCAATCGATATGTATTTGCCTGGTTTCTCGGGTATTGCAAAGGATTTAAATACTTCTGTAGCTAAAGTTTCTATGAGTTTATCCAGTTATTTTATCGGAATTTCTGCTGGACAATTACTTTATGGACCTTTATTAGATCGTTTCGGACGCAAAAAACCTTTGTTTGTTGGGCTTCTAATTTATATTCTTGCTTCTTTAGGCTGTATTTATGTTGCTGATATTGATTCTTTTATATTTCTTCGTTTTGTTCAGGCTATTGGAAGCTGTGCTGCTACAGTTGCTTCAGTAGCAATGGTTCGTGATTTGTTTCCTGTAAAAGATATTCCGAAAGTATTTTCTCTTTTAATGCTTGTTGTTGGACTTTCTCCAATGCTGGCGCCCACTATTGGCGGTTATGTTACCGAAGATTTAGGTTGGCACGCTGTATTTTTTATACTTATGTGCATGGGAATCGTGATCTTGGCCGCTTCACAATTTGGACTTCCAAATACATATAAGCCAGATACTTCTATTTCATTAAAACCAAAACCGATTTTATCGAATTTTCTTTTAGTCTTAAGAGAACCTCAATTTTACACGTATGCGTTTACAGGAGCTGTTGCTTTTTCGGGATTATTCTCTTATGTAGCAGCTTCTCCACTTGTTTTTATGGATATTTATAAAGTTGATGCGAAAACTTACGGGTGGATTTTTGCCCTTATGTCGGTTAGTTTTATCGGATCTAGTCAGTTGAATTCTATGCTGTTAAAACGATTTTCAAGTGAACAGATGATTTTTGGAGCTTTAATTTCTCAATCTATAATCAGTATTATATTCTTGATTTTGGCTTTAAATGATCTTTTAGGATTGTATCAAACTATCGGAATGCTATTCTTGTTTTTGGCTTGCTTAGGAATTTCAAATCCAAATACTGCTGGATTAACGCTCGCTCCTTTTGCTAAAAATACCGGAAGCGCTTCTGCATTAATGGGCGCAATTCAGCTCGGAATTGGTGCTTTGGCTTCGTTTGCAGTTGGTGTTTTTGTAAAAAATTCTGTGACTCCAATGGTAGTTATTATGACGACTACAACTATTACCGCATTTATAATTTTAAATATCGGAAAGCGTTTCATTAAACAAAAAGTAGAATTATCTGCAGATGACAACATTGCTTCTGTTCATTGATATAGGTTGTAAGTAATTAAAAATCAAAACATAATAATTGATTTTGCGGTTTTATTTCAGTAATTTTATAGGACATAAAATGGAATGGAATCCAGAAACCATTTTAAAAACGGGGCGAAACCGAAAAGCCACATGAGTAGGAATAAATTTCTAAAGATTATGCCTAAATATGTTATTGAAAGAGAAATCCCAAATGCCGGTAAACTTACATCTGATCAATTAAAAAGTATTTCACAGGCTTCCTGCGGCGTACTTAATCAACTAGGAACTCAAATTCAATGGGTAAACAGCTATATTACAAACGATAAATTGTATTGCATTTATATAGCGCCAAATGAAGAAATGGTTTATGAACACGCAAAATTAGGTGGTTTTCCTGCCAATTCTGTAAATCAGGTCACAGGAATAATCGATCCAACTACAGCTGAATAAATGGTTAATTTTCAAATTTTTAAAATTCCAAATTCCAATAAAAAAGCCTAAATCTATAGATTTTAGGCTTTTTTGGTATTTTGAGCTTTCCAATTTTGAAATTTGGACTCGAGCGATAGCGAACAGGCGAAGCAATTTAAAAAAAATGGAATTTTACAAAACCTAATTTTGTGTCTTTTTATCAGGTCTGATAATCATTCTAAGAGATTGATCTTTTGCGAAATACGCTACCATCCAGTTCCAGAAAGTATTTAATCTGTTTCTATAAGTTATCAGCGAAATTAAGTGAATAAATAGCCAGATAATCCAAGCAAAGAAACCTTTGAAATGCCATTTTGGACTTGGTAAATCTACAACAGCTTTTGCTTTTCCGATAATTGCCATTGAACCTTTATCTTTGTAAGCAAAAGCTTTAAGAGGTTTATTGGCAACCATAGCTTTAAAATTCCTAGCCAGATTCAAACCTTGCTGAATTGCTACCTGCGCCACTTGAGGATGTCCATCAGGGAAATTTTTATCTCCGGCAGAAATCGCTGTGTCGCCAATTGCATAAATATTGTCTACACCATTTACTTTGTTGAATTCATCGGTTGCCATTCGACGTCCGCGGCCATAACTTTCCTTTGGCATTCCTTCAAAAATCTTGGCAGAAACACCTGCAGCCCAGATTAAGTTTTTGGTTTTTATAGTTTCTCCGTTTTCAAAATGTACCGTATCGTCAACATAATCAACAACACGAGTATGAAGTTTTACAACAACACCAAGTTTTGTAAGCGCATCGAGCGTATCTTTTTGCGATTCTTTGCTCATTGGTGCCAATAGAGCATCTCCTCCATCGACTAAATAAACATTACTCGCAGATGTTTCTAATTCTGGATATTCCTTTAATAAAATGTTTTTTCTCATTTCAGCAAACATTCCCGAAACTTCAACTCCAGTTGGTCCACCTCCGGCGACAACTATCGTTAATAATTTACGACGCTTGCGAATATCTTTGCAAATAGCCGCTTTTTCAAGATTTTTAAGCAATGTATTACGCATTACGATGGCATCATTTAAAGTTTTCATCGGAATAGCGTTTTTCATCACGTTTTCCATGCCAAAATAACTCGTTTCTGCACCAGTAGCAAAAACAAGGTAATCGTATTCTAATTCTCCGTTGCTTAACGTGATTTTCTTTTCTGCTGGAGAAACTGATAATAGTTCGCCTAAACGAAAACTAAGATTTTTTTTACCAGCAAAGAATTTTCTAAAAGGGTAACTAATGCTCGATGGTTCTAAAAATGCCGTCGCAACTTGATATATAAGTGGTGGAAAAAAGTTATAATTATTCTTGTCGACAAGTGTTACTTGTATTTGAGGCTGATTTACAAGTTCTTTTGCAAGATTAATTCCTGCAAACCCACCTCCAATAATGACTATTTTCATATATGTTGTATTAAGTAGGATTATAAAATAATTCCTTATAAATATACAACTTTAATATGCAATGACAATTGTCATATTTATTACTTTTTGAATTTTTTAACTGTTTTTTCAACTATATCGATTTTGTTCTGTAAGACATAACTTGCCATTAATTTCTCGATTAGTTCGTCTTTCGTTAAATGGTGAAAAACCGTTTTTACTTTCGTTTTTAAATCTGCAGAAAGTTCGTGATTTGGCTTTGTTTTGAAGATCTGTTTTGCCCATAAAAGCATATTATTTTCTTCAAGACTTGCAGCAGAAGGCTTTTTAAATTCAGAGAACTTAATTCCTAACTCTCTTTCAAAATCAGCAATTTCAAAGACTTCTTCTTGCTGTAATACTGTCAAAGAAAGCCCTTTTGCCCCTGCCCTTGCGGTTCTTCCACTTCTGTGAACGTAATTTTCGTAAGTGTCAGGTAAATGATAATTAATCACATACGAGATTTCTTTCACATCGATACCTCTCGCAGCCAAATCAGTTGCAACCAAAATATTAATGTGTCCTTCACGAAACTGCTCCATAATTCTATCACGAATGCCTTGTGTCAAACTTCCATGAAGTGCTCCCGAAGAAAATTTGTTAATTGCCAGATTTTTAGCTAATTTATTTACAGCAGCTTTGGTTTTACAGAAAATAATACCTCTTTCGCCATCTCTAGAATTCAAGAAATGCATTAAAACTTCTAGTTTTTCAATAGGATCAACCACAATGTATTCGTGGTCAATTCCTTCGTTTCCAACAGTTTCCATGTTGGCGCTTATTTGAACTACATTTTTATTCAAATAATTCTGAATCAATTGTTTAATTGTTCCGGGAAGTGTTGCAGAGAATAATAAAGTGCGGTGTTTTTTAGGTAATTCAGCGATAATTTCGTCTAAACTTTCTTTAAGAATCGCCACCATTTCGTCAGCTTCATCTAAAACTAAATATTCAGCTTTTTTAATGTCAATAGCTTTTCGCTGAATCAAATCAATTAAACGACCTGGAGTTGCCACCACAATTTGAGCACCTTCTTTTAATCTTTCTATTTGAGGTTTTATTGGAGTTCCACCACAAATTGACGCAATTGAGATATTCGGAATATGTTTTGAAAAACTTTCTAAATTTCTGAAAATTTGCTGTCCTAACTCTCTCGTCGGAACTAAAATTACGGCTTGAACTGTTGTCGATTCTGCATTTACCAATTGCAATAAAGGCAACCCAAAAGCAGCCGTTTTTCCAGTTCCTGTCTTGGCTAAACCAACAATATCATGGGTTTCGTCCAAAAATAACGGAATTGTTTTTTGTTGAATTTCTGTTGGTTCAACAATATTTAATTCGCTTAAAGCTTTTAAAATTGGAGCTGAAATTCCTAATGTTGAGAATGGTTTAGACATGTTCTTTAATTTGTTTAAAGTTTCAGGTTTCAAGTTACACCAAAAACTTAATAAGTTGAAAGGAGAAATTACATTTACTTTGAAATGCTATTTCTCCTTTTATATTATAAATAATGTTTTAGGTTCCAACAACTTGAAACATGAAACCTGAAACTTTTCAACTAAATTTTATCAATCTGGTTCGTTCATGATTTTTTCACGATACTTTTTACCAATTAATAAAGTTAATCTCTGTTTGTAATCATCAACCAGCCATTCGCGGTAATTTTTACTGCATTGGCTCAAACATTTAGAATAACGTTTAATACGATCCTCGATATCATCTTCTAGTTCTCTAGCCAGCATTTTTGCTTCCTGAAGCGTTTCTGTATTATCTACGCACATTCCAGCATGCTGATCTAAAGATTTGTCTAAAACTACTTTAGAACGAAGATTTTGTTTAATGATTAATTTGTGCTCTTCATCGACATCAAAACTAACATCGGCAGTTTTACTGAATTTTGCACGCAATTCTGGTGGCATGCTATATTTAAAGAACATTTCGATTTCTTGGTCATCACGAAGATTCTCTAAATAAAATTCTGGAGATTTAAAAATATGCTGCCAGTTTACAGGATCACTCCATAAACCAAAACGAGCGGCATTGTTTCCTAAATCGATAACCGTAAATTCGTCTTTTCCTGGCAATTTACGAGAGCCACGACCAATCATCTGGAAATATAAAGTCAATGATTTTGTTGCTCTGTTCAAAATAATGGTCTCTACTGTTGGTTCGTCAAAACCAGTTGTTAAGATTCCAACAGAAGTCAAAATTGCATCTGGAGTCTTTTTAAACCATTGTAAGATGTCTTTACGTTCTTCAGAACTACTCGTGTTGTCTAAGTGTCTGATATCGTATCCTGCTTCTCTAAAAGTTTCATATACATATAATGAAGTATGAATACCGTTATTGAAAATCAAGGTTTTCTTTCCTAAAGAACGTTCTGTATATGCATGAAGCAACTTTTCCTGCATTAAAGTATTGGTATATAAATCATCTGAAGATTTTACGGTATAATCTCCATTGATACCCACTTTTAATGAAGTCAAACCTACATCATAGCTATAAGTTGTTGCTTTCGCCAAGAAACCTTTTTCAATCAATGAACCAATTGTATCCCCAACAATAAGTTCGTGGTAACTTTGGTGCATTGGCAATTTTATATTCGAACTCAAAGGTGTTGCTGTTACTCCAAGGATAAAAGCATTTTTGAATGAGTTTAATAATTTTCTAAATGAGTTATAATGTGCCTCATCAATAATAACTAAACCGATATTGTCTAGATGAAGTTTTTCATCATTTATACGGTTTTTTAAAGTTTCAACCATCGCCACAAAACATGAAAAATCATTTTGGTCTGGCAATTCTTTTACTTTACTATTGATTATTTTGTTTGTAACGCCAAAACCCGTCAACATTTTTGAAGTTTGTTTACAAAGTTCGATACGGTGCGTCAAAACAACCACTTTTTTATCATTATTAGACAAATAGCGGCGAACGATTTCAGAAAATATTACTGTTTTTCCTCCTCCTGTTGGAAGCTGATACAGTAAGTGGTGTTTTGGAGGAGCATTATCTAAACGGTCAAAAATAGCGTCAATATCGCCTTTTTGGTATGCATACAGTTCTTTTTTATCTTCTCTTTGTATTTCTAAAGTTTGAGACATTGTTTATTTTTGGATTTTTGCAAAAATACATCGAAAAAACAGTTATTCATCCTCTTTTAACCTAAAATAAATATTTTTTTTGAATAAATATTTTTTATGAGAAAGGGCTTTAGTAGTCGATTTTCTCCAAAATTGCCTCAAAATCGTATCTATTTTTCCATTTTTGCTCTAAAGTTTCCTCCTGAATTGCATTAATTCGTAATTTAAAATCATTAAAAATTCCATTTGAAACAATAAAATTTACTGCTTGTTCAAAAGAATTAAAGATGCTTTTGTAGAATAATTCCTGCTTGATTAAATTTTGCGAAGAAAACGTTTGCGCTATTTCAATATTGTAAAGCATAATATCAGCAACAACATACGAGTCTACACCAAGCATCATAAAATGTTTAATGAGTTTTTGAGCGACAGATCTTCTCATTTTGGCTTTTGGACGCCATTTTGCTCCAGGCTTTTTGATTGGGAAATATTCGTGCGAGATTTTAACCTTTGCTTCCTGAAGCAATTTGTCTTCTTTTGGGTTAAAAACAAAGTCATAATATACTTTTACGGGAGCAAATTTCTCGTACAATTCTATCAATTGTTCTTCCAATTGCTCTTTTGTTAATTCGCCTAAATATTTTTTTAAATCTCTTTTACTCATTCTCAAAACTTAAGATTACAAAAGTAAATTACTTTCTTTATAAATACCTCAAAAACCAACGATAATACTTAATTTTGCGCCTATTAAACTTAAAAATTATATACATGCTCAAGATTTTCAAAGTTACTGCCATTTTAGAGGGAATCTCTTATTTAGTATTGTTTGCTAATATGTTGATTATCAAAAATAATAATCCTGAACTTTATCATACATTATTACGTCCGTTAGGAATGACACACGGTGTTTTATTTATCGGATACATTCTTTTAGCTTTTTTATTGAAAAAATCAATGAATTGGGATTTAAAAACTTTTGCAATCATTCTAGTTGCTTCTCTTATTCCGTTTGGAACTTTTTACATCGAGAAAAAATATTTAGAAACTAAAGCAAATGCATAAGTTTTTGGAGAAAATATTTAACTTTTTATATCCTGTTTTTAGAGATTGGGGAATGAGCCGCAATGTAGCGTCTTATACCAGTCTGATTTTTAATATTCTTATTCTAATAGCGCTGGCATATGTTATTTATTATGCTGCTAAATTTCTTTTGGTTACGCTAACAGCCGTTTTTGCACAGCGTACCAAAACAAAGTTTGACGATTATTTAATTCAGAACAAAACAACAAGATATACCGCTTATTTAATTCCGTTTTTCTTTATTTATAAAGCCGTTCCTGTTATTCTAGACAAATATGAATATTGGGAATCGATTTTCGGAAAAATAGTTGGTATTTATATTGTATTGCTTGGATTATGGATTGTTCGAACTGTTTTTAATTCGTTACGCGATTATTTAAAACAAAAGCCTGAATATAGCGATAAGCCAATTGACAGTTTTGTTCAGGTTATCATGATTGTGCTCTGGATTTTTGGAGTAGCCATGATTATTTCGACTTTATTCGGAATTAAAAAAGGCGAACTACTAACGATTCTTGGAACACTTTCGGCAATTATCATCTTAATTTTTAGAGATACAATTCTTGGATTTGTTTCGAGTGTTCAGGTTGCCATAAACGATATGGTTCGTATTGGCGATTGGATTACAATGGATAAGTTTGGTGCAGACGGTGACGTTATCGAAATCAATTTGACAACGGTAAAAGTTCGAAATTTTGATAACACCATTACTACAATTCCAACTTATGCATTAAGTTCCGATTCGTTTCAGAACTGGCGCGGAATGCAGAAATCTGATGGAAGACGTATCAAAAGACATGTTTTGATAAAAAGCAGTACAATCCGTTTTTTAAACGATGAAGATTTGCATCAATTGCGAAAAGTTCAGCTGATTACTTCGTATATAGACAGCCGTCAAGCGGAAATTGACAGATACAATGATCTTAGAGGAATTGATAAAACGCTTTCGCTAAATGGCCGAAACATGACCAATTTGGGATTGTTTAGAAAATACATTATGCAATATTTACATGACCATCCGGGATTGAACAAAAATATGCATATTATGTGCCGACAGTTGCAGTCAACCGCACATGGAGTTCCGTTGGAAATTTATGTCTTCTCAAGCGATAAGCGCTGGGCAAATTATGAATATATCATGGCCGATATTTTCGACCACGTAATGGCATCAGTAAGATATTTTGATCTTGAGATTTTTGAATTGCCGTCGAGTATTGGTTAAATTTTAACCGCAAAGAGCGCAAAGAATAAGCAAAGTTCGCAAAGTTTTTTTGATAAAGCTTTGCGAACTTTGCGTTAAAATATAGCAGACTATTTCAGTTTGGAATTTGGAACTTTTATTATTTCTCCTCTATCCTTTCAAAAAGAAACTCAGGATTTTGATATTCAATAGGAACTTCTGGAACGTAACACGGAAGATTAAAATACGTTCCAATAACTCCTTTTCCCAAATAAAGCTTTCCATCTTTCTTTAAAAGCGCTAAAGGAACTCTTTTCCAAGCTCCGCCGAAAGAAATATAATGGTAATCGCCTCGAAGTGTATCGCCTCTTAAATCACCTCGTACATCTCCAGAATCTTTTCCGGTTCCGTAGTGATTAATTTCGTAACGACCATAAAAGCGTTTGTTGTTTATATGAATATCCAAAACCGCTGTGTCTTTATTGTTTACAGCACGATATAATTGACGATTGTATTTTTCTTTATCTTCTTTAGAATTGCAAGAAGCTAGTAATAAGCATAAAAACAGAAATAATCGCATAATTTATTTTTAGAAAAACAAAAATAGGTTTTTACAATGGGATTATTTCTTTAACTTTAAGGAAAACTTAAAACAAAACCCCATGGAAGATAGAGACACTTTTTTAAAAGAATTCAGAGGCGAAACTTTAGGAACTGTAAGTGCTCAATCTTCAGCAGATGAGATCTTTCAAAACCAGACCATCAGGCCAATTTTAAAACTACAAAACGACTTATTCATTGCCGTTTTTATCAATTATGTAAATAAAAACAAACCTGATTTCTATTCTTATTCAGTTGAAAAGAAACTACAGACCATCGAAAATTCCATTCAGAAAGACATTAAATTCAGAAATTCTTTAAAAGGAATTGTAATGGCGCTTTTTACAGTTGATGAATACAATACCTATATTAAGAATTCTTCTGATTTGAATAAACGTATGATGAATTTACTGATTGATAGATTAAAAAATCAGGTGCAGTTGTTTGAAGTGGAATCAAATTAATAATAAAAAAGCATGCAATTTTAGTTTAGATGAAATTTAGTTTAGATTTTACAACAGATTATGGTCAATTTTATTTAAATGAAAAAGATGATGAAGGAGATACTGAAAGCGAAAGTTTTTGGTCTAATGAAGCTTTTAATGATAAACTTGCTGTAGAGAAAGGGATTTTAGGGATTTCTATTGAAAATAGTGACGGAATTGTAAAATGTGAACTTGAATTTTTAGATTCTAAAAGTTTAATTTCTGATTTCAGTGATTTTGATCATGTTGTAGAAGCTAGTTTAGAAATAAAAACTGGTTTAGTACAAATAAATGATTGTCCGTTAACGACCCTTATTTTAGAAGAAAAAATTGAAACTGGGAATTATAGAGTTCGTGTCTATTATGGTAATTTAGAATCTGCATATTCTGAAGCACCTAAGGATTATTATAGAATTGAAATGTGGAAAGATGTTTTTTCAGATAGACATGTTTTAAAGAGATTTGAAAATAAATTCTAATGCAATAAATTTATATTTAAAATAAATGTTCAGCCAATTCCGAAACAGATTCCCTTTAACCGATGAAAAATGGAATGAATACATCGGTTATTTCAATCGAATTGAAGTTCCTGCAAAAACTACTCTTTTAGAAGAAGGTGAAGTTTCAAAAAAACTTTATATCATCGAAAAAGGCTGTATTCGGGTTTGGTTTAACAACAATGGAAAAGATCTTACTACACAATTCTTTTTTGAAAATGAGAGCGTTGCTTCTATCGAAAGTTTTATGAAGAAACTCCCAAGTCCGACAAATATAGAAACGATTGAGCCTTCGGTTTTGTGGTGGATTCATAAAAATGATCTGGATAAAATTCTCGAAGAAATCAAAGAAATACCAGAATTAAGGGATAGTCTCATTAATAAGCTTTTTGAGCGTACTTTTGATTATATGAAGTATTTTGTTTCGTTCATAAAAGATTCTCCTGCAGAGCGATATAGTAACTTAATTAAAGAAAGACCTCAAATCATACTGCGTGTTCCGCAACATTATATAGCTTCTTATTTGGGAATAACTACTGTGCATTTAAGCAGATTAAAAAGCAAATTAGTAAATAAAAATAGTTAAAAAGTCAAACTTAAATTAGCTTATATAACTTATATGGTTTGACGAAAAATTTGATAACAAATGTTATTGTCTGCCCATAAACGGCTCTGTAATTTTGCTTCATAAAATTTAATAATTATGAAAGCAGCAGTAGTTTATAAAAAAGGCGAATTGCCAAAATATGAAGAATTTGCAGAACCAATTGCATCCAATGAAAATGAAGTTTTAGTTTCGGTAAAAGCGGTAGCCATTACAAATCTGGATAAAGGAATTGCGAGTGGAGAACATTATTCTTCGGAAAAAGAAAACCAAAACGGATTTATAGTTGGAAGCGACGGAATTGGAGTGCTAGAAAACGGAACAAGAGTTTACGCCCGCGGAATTTCTGGAACAATTGCAGAAAAAGCGATTGTAGAGAAAAATAGAATGGTCGAATTACCAGGCGGAATTAATGATGCAACAGCCGCAGCGATGCCAAATGCAGTTGCAGGTTCAGCAATGGCTCTTCGTTTTAGGGCTGGAATAAAATCTGGAGAAACTGTTTTAATAAATGGAGCGACTGGTTTTACAGGACAGATGGCTGTTCAAATTGCAAAACATTATGGAGCTAAAAACATTATTGTTACAGGAAGAAACGAAAAAGCGCTTGAAAGTCTTTTAGAATTAGGTGCCGATGAAACTGTTTCTCTAAAACAAGATGATGAATCTTTTGTTTCCCAACTAAGAGAAATCCATAAAAATACTCCAATAGATATTGTAATTGATTATTTATGGGGACATTCAGCAGAGCTTATTTTTTCTATTTTAAAAGGAAATGGAAACTTTACGCATAAAACCCGATATGTTTCTGTAGGATCAATGTCTGGTGATACAATTCAATTATCAGCTCAGATTTTACGAAGTGTAGATCTTCAGTTGTCAGGATCTGGATTAGGAAGCTGGTCAAAAGAAGAAGTCAAATTATTATTTTCTGAGATACTTCCTGAAATGTTTCTTTTAGCGTCAAAAAATATACTAAAAGTAAATATTGAAACAGTAAATCTATCCGATATAGAAAAAATGTGGAATGCAGAAGTTCCTGACGGAAAACGTTTAGTTGTGGTAATCTAATATTTTTAAACACATAGAGACATAGAATTTTATTCTTAAAAAAGGGAATTGGAAAGAAACTAGTTTCTCACACATAGCTATGTGTGTTTAAACAAGTGAAACGCCTTTTGTAGATTCCAAGAGGCTATGTTTCTATGTGTTTGTATTTTTAATATTCTAGCAGCTCTTTCAAAGCTTGCTCGAATCTATTTCTCGGTAAAAACTGATCTTCTAGTGCTTTAGTAAATGGAATTGGCGAATCTAGACTTGCCACACGTTTTACTGGAGCGTCTAGATATTCGAAGCAATTTTCCATAATTAATGCCGAAATATCACTTGCAATTCCACTAAACATGGTGTCTTCTTGGTAGATTATAGCTTTTCCGGTTTTTTTAACCGAAGCAAAAATAGTTTCTGTATCAAGAGGCTGTAAAGTTCTTAAATCGATTAAGTCGGCATCTATTTCTGGATTATTGGCCAAAGTTTCTAAAGCCCAATGAACAGTAGCTCCAAAGGCAATAATCGTTACCGATTTTCCTTCTTTTACCAAAGCCGCTTTACCTAAAGGAATAGTATAATAGTCTTTCGGAACATCTTGATAAATACTGCGGTATAATAATTTATGTTCGAAGAATAAAATAGGATTCGGGTCGTTAATTGCGGTGTTTAAAAGTCCTTTTGCATCGTATGGAAATGCTGGATAAATTACCTTTAAACCTGGAGTTTTAGTAAACCAAGCTTCATTAGTCTGCGAATGAAATGGTCCTGCCTGAGTTCCTCCGCCGCAAGGCATGCGAACAACAACATCGGCTTTTTCACCCCAGCGGTAATGAGATTTGGCTAAAAGATTTACAATTGGATTAAATCCAGATGAAACAAAATCAGCAAATTGCATTTCTACAATTGCTTTATAGCCGTTTATAGAGAGTCCCATTCCAGTTGAAATAACAGCACTTTCGCAGATTGGCGTATTGCGTATTCTGTCTTTTCCAAAAGCATCAACAAAACTTTCTGTAATTTTAAAAGCCCCGCCATATTCAGCAATATCCTGCCCCATGATTACAAGATTTTTATGGCGCCACATAGACTGCTCTAAACCATTTCGAATAGCATCTATAAAACGAATATTTTCTGATTCTGAATTATGGCTATACTCTTCGTATTCATATCCTTTGTAAACATCATTTAGCTCTTCACTGTAAGTTGGTTCAATTTCAGGTTCTGCATTTGCCATTGCCCAATTTTCATCGATTTCGTGTTTGATTTCGGCATGAAATTGTTCGTCTAATTCATCTGTTAGAATTCCGTTTTCGGTCAAATATTTTCTGTAATTCGTAACAGGATCTCTTAGCTCCCACTGATCCATTAAATCTTGAGGAACATATTTTGTACCACTCGCCTCTTCGTGTCCGCGCATTCTAAAAGTTTTAAACTCTAATAAAATTGGACGCGGATCTTCCTGCATTTCTTTCTTTAACTGAGACAATTTATTGTAGATTTCTACAATATTATTTCCGTCAATAATCCAGCTTTCAATTCCGTAACCAATACCTTTATCTGCAAGATTTTCACAAGCATATTGCTCATTAGTTGGTGTAGAAAGTCCGTAACCATTATTTTCAATAACAAACATTACAGGTAATTTCCAAACTGCTGCAATATTCAAAGCTTCGTGAAAATCTCCTTCACTTGTAGCACCTTCGCCGGTAAAAACTGCGGTAATTTTTTTGTTTTCTTGAAGTTTATTCGCAAGAGCAATTCCGTCAGCAATTCCTAACTGCGGCCCCAAATGCGAAATCATTCCTATGATATTGTATTCTTGCGTTCCGAAGTGGAAACTTCTATCGCGTCCTTTTGTAAAACCATTTGCTTTTCCCTGCCACTGCGAAAAAAGTCTATGAAGAGGAATGTTCCTGGTTGTAAATACACCAAGATTTCGATGCATTGGCAATACGTATTCAGAATCATCTAAAACAGAAGTTACTCCCACAGCAATTGCTTCCTGCCCTATTCCTGAAAACCATTTAGAAACTTTTCCTTGTCGAATTAAGATAAGCATCTTTTCTTCGATCAAGCGTGGTTTCAATATTTTATTGTATAAATCTAATAATTGTGCGTCAGTCAGGTTTTGGCGGTAAAAAATCATGTAATTTTTTGTTTTTTAGTGTTTCAAATATAACAAATTGTTGCTGTTTTATTAGAATTTGAAATAAAATTTTAATCAGAGATCTGCTTTTAATACCTGATCTTAAGTTTATTTTCTAAAATATTATCTACCTTTGTTATCAAAAGGTATTTATGACACCTTTCTTCTTTAAAATAAAAATGTAAAGTATGCAAAACATTCCTAGTGTAGACTTACGTGATTTCCTTTCGGACGACCCGAAACGTAAACAAAAATTTGTAAATGAAATCGGCAGTGCATTTGAAAACATTGGCTTCGTAGCCTTAAAAGGTCATTTTCTTGATGATCAATTGGTTAACGAACTTTATGGTGAAATTAGAAATTTTTTCGCCTTGCCAATAGAAACTAAGCATAATTATGAAATTCCTGGAATCGGCGGACAAAGAGGTTATGTTTCTTTTGGAAAAGAACATGCTAAAGGACGCAAAGAAGGAGATTTAAAAGAATTTTGGCATTTTGGTCAATACGTTGACAAAGATTCAAGATGGGCTTCTGAATACCCGGACAATGTTGAAGTTACTGAATTACCACGTTTTAATGTTGTTGGTAAAGAGGCATACCAAAAATTGGAAAAAACGGGTGTTTATGTTTTAAGAGCTTTGGCTTTACATTTAGGTCTAGATGAGTTTTATTTTGATAACTATGCAAAAGAAGGAAACTCAATTTTAAGACCAATCCACTACCCTCCTATTACTTCTGAGCCAGAAAACGCAATTCGTGCAGCGGCTCACGGTGATATCAACTTAATTACATTATTGATGGGAGCTCAAGGTAAAGGATTACAGGTTCAAAACCACAACGGCGATTGGATTGATGCTATCGCTGAGGATGATGAATTAGTAATCAACGTTGGTGATATGTTGTCTAGACATACTAACAACAAATTAAAATCTACAATTCATCAAGTGGTAAATCCGCCAAGAGAGTTGTGGGGAACTTCACGTTACTCAATTCCATTTTTTATGCATCCAGTAAGCGATATGCGTTTGGATTGCCTTGAGAATTGTATTGATGAAGAAAACCCAAAGAAATACGAAGATATTACAGCTGGAGAGTTCTTGTATGAACGTTTAGTAGAATTAGGTTTAATCAAAAAATAAACTTAAATAATTTCCAGATATAAAAATTCCAAATTCCAAGTTTTTCTTGGGGTTTGGAATTTAATTTTTAGATATCTTTATGCTTGAAAATTTATTTTTAGAATAAAAAAAATATGGACTTAAAAGATCAATTAAAGAATCTGTTTCCAGATCATGTTGAATCAAATGAGCCTGAACAAGTTGAGGAACAAGAACACGTTCTCTATGTTCAGAAGGAACCTATGATTTGTAAATTTGAAAAAAGAAAAGGAAAACCAACCACTATTATTGAAGGTTATGAAGGTTCTGATGAAGATTTTAAAATCTTAGCCAAAGAAATCAAAACCAAATTAAGCGTTGGCGGAACTTTTAAAGACGATTCTATTATAATTCAAGGCGATTACCGAGATAAAATAATGGCAATCTTAAAAGAAAAAGGATTCAAAACCAAACGTGTAGGAGGATAATTAATGTTTAAAAAGTTTCAAGTTTAAGGTTTCAGGTTTCTATAAATAACTTGAAACATGAAACAAAAAAACAAAATTTCAGAACCTTAGCAACTTAAAAAAAATATGATACAATCTTCAGAATTGATATTAAATCCAGACGGAAGCGTTTACCATTTAAACCTTCGTCCAGAACATATAGCACACGACATTATTTTTGTTGGTGACCAAAACAGAGTAGAAAAAATAACTCAATTTTTCGATTCAATCGAACATTCTGCTCAAAAAAGAGAATTCAAAACTCAAACCGGAATTTATAAAGGAAAAAGAATTTCTGTGGTTTCTACAGGAATTGGTCCTGATAATATTGATATTGTACTAAACGAATTAGATGCTTTAGTAAATATCGATCTTAAAACACGTCAGCCAAAAGAGAAATTAACTTCTTTGAATATTATCAGAATTGGAACTTCGGGTTCATTGCAGGAAGATATTCCAGTAGATAGTTTCGTAATGTCAAAATTTGGTTTAGGATTAGACAATATGCTTCGCTCTTACATGATCGACGACGTTTCGATTACAGAAATTGAAGATGCATTTGTAAAACATACCAATTGGGATCCTAAAAAAGGAAAGCCTTACGTGACACAATGTTCTGAAAAACTGGAGAAATTAATAGAATCTGACCGAATTTTTAAAGGAATTACAGCAACTGCTGGAGGGTTCTACGGACCACAAGGAAGAGTTTTGCGTCTGAATATTCAAGACGAAGAATTAAACAATAAAATGGATAATTTTAGTTTTAATGAAACTAAAATCACTAATTTAGAAATGGAAACAGCAGCAATCTATGGACTTTCTGCTCTTTTAGGCCATAATGCTTTATCATTAAATGCAATTATTGCCAATCGTGCTTCTGGTACATTTAGTTCCGATCCATACAAAGCGGTTGACGAATTGATAGCTTATACGTTGAATAAATTAGCAATAAACAAATGATGATTGGTCATATCATAATGGAACCTGTAAAACGGTTTACATTAGGTATTGGTGGCTTATCCAGATGGTTGTTTTTTCGATTTTTAAATGCAGCCATTGAAGATAAGTATCCTAAAGATTTAGAATACTATTTAGATCAAAGAAATAAAATTATAGACAAAAATGGTTTTACAACAGCCGAAAAAAATGGATTTGTCGGAATGCTTTTTTGGATATTATTTATACTTTTTATAGGAAAAATTGAGTAAGAAATTTAATAAAATATATGCAAAACGCTATTCTTAAATTTGAACAGTTATTGGATGAAAATGTAAATTACATTCCAATAATACAGAACGAAGTTTTAGAAGCTAAAAATCCTGGTAAATGGTCTAAAAAAGAGATTTTAGGACATTTGGTAGATTCTGCAATTCATAATTTGGTTCGTTTTACTGAGATTAATTATGCCGAAAAACCATATCGTCACAGGCCATACAATCAAATGGATTTGGTAAATTTAAATCAATATCAGAAAATAGATATTCAGGAACTTACTCAGCTATGGTTTACCATAAACAAACAGATGGTGAGATTGATGAAGTCTGTTGATGAAAAAGCTTTAGATTACAAAATCATTTTGGCCGATGAATCTGAAATAGATTTAAGGTTTTTAATGACTGATTATGTAGATCATTTAGAACATCATATTAATCAAATAAGAGCATAAATTATGTTTTTGAGAGTAGCCAGACATACGAATGATTTAGAAAGAATTGAAAATTTTTATGTTGATGTACTCGGATTTGAACGATTGGGCGGATTTGAACATCATAACAATTATGATGGTGTTTTTATCGGAAAACCAGGTTTAGACTGGCATTTTGAGTTTACTCAATCTCAAATTGCTGCAAAACATACTTTTGATGAAGATGATGTTATGGTCTTATACCCAAAAACTATTGCAGATTACGACAAATTAGTAAATAAATTAACACAGCACAATATTGCAGTTATTCCATCGCTGAATCCTTTTTGGAATGAAAACGGAAAAATGATTCAGGATCCAGATGGCTATAGAATCGTGATATCTCCCTTAAAAGCTGTAATTAGCGAAATTGAATAATGGAACAAGAAACTCATAAGAAAATACTATTTAAATATTATAGTGATTATCTAGATGAAGTAGTATCTGAAACTATGTGGGCAGAAATTATTGATCTAGAAAAAGGTCTTTTTAAACTGGATAATATTCCTTTTTTTGGGCCTTTAATTGCTACTGATGACATTTTTTATGCTGAGTACGATGAAACAGAAGAACGTTTTATGCATAGAAAAACGATTCAGAATTCTGGAAATTCAATTATTCAGGTGGCTGTTTTAGAAAAAGGTTTTGATAAGGAAATCATTAGAGAAAAATTAAAAGCGCTCAATTGTCTGTCTGAAGGATTAAACGAAACTTTTTTTGCGGCAGAAATAGCTAAAGATATTGATTATTCGTTAGTAAGAAGTCTTCTCAATGAATATGAATCTAAAGAAATTATAGAATTTGCAGAACCTTGCCTTTCAGAAAAACATAGGGCAGATTTATTAAAGAACTAAACTAACCAAATTTAACCATAAGATTACGCATACGCATACCAAGCAACTTAACTTAAACTTAAAATAAATGAAAACTGTCAAAATTGCGGGTGTTCCAGAACACTTCAATTTGCCGTGGCATCTATGTATTGAAAACGGCGAATTTGAAGAAGAGAACATCGACTTAAAATGGACAAATGTTCCCGAAGGAACCGGGAAAATGTGTCAAATGCTTCGTGACGGAGAAACAGATTTGGCTGTTATTCTAACCGAAGGAATTCTTAAAGATATTGCAGCTGGTAATCCGAGTAAAATTGTTCAAGTTTATGTGCAATCTCCCTTAATTTGGGGAATTCATGTTGATGCAAAATCAGATTTTCAAACGCTGAAAGATCTTAAGAACAAAAAAGCGGCGATTTCTAGAATAGGTTCGGGATCACAATTAATGGCTTATGTAAATGCAAATGAACAAGGCTGGGAAATGGATGATCTAGAATTTGAGATTGTAAATACAATTGATGGCGCCGTGGATGCTCTGACTAATAAAAAAGCAGATTATTTTATGTGGGAGCGTTTTATGACAAAGCCTCTTGTAGATAAAGGTGTTTTCAGACGTATTGACGACTGTCCTACTCCATGGCCTTCATTTATTATTGTAGGACGTGATGAATTCTTGAAAAAGAATCCTAAAACGGTAGAAACGATTCTTAAAATAATCAACAAAACAACAGTTGATTTTAAAGAGATTCCAGAAATCGACAAAAAATTATCTAAACTGTTTAATCAAAAAGCAGAAGATATTAAAGAATGGCTGAAACTGACACAATGGTCACAGAAAAATTTGACAGAAAAATCTTTTAATAAAATTCAAAATCAATTATTTGATCTGGGAATTATTGATAAAAAAAGTATTTTTGTAGAAACCGTAAAAGCATTGTAAATACTGCTTTTTGATTCGTATGATGAAATTCCCTAAAATTGACTTACCGCGATTAAAATCTAAACTACAGGTGAAATCACCGTGGGACAGGATTATTATCTCGATTCTAAGTCTTTTAATTACAATTCCAATTTTCATCATACTGCATCAAAATTTAATAGATTTGGAATGGGCATTCAATCTAGATCGTATATTCATCTTTATTTTTGTTTTTGCAGCTGTATTTTTTCTTCTGATGTATCTCAGAACAATTATTATTCTGTGTGTTGCTGTTTATTTATTAATTCTATTCTATGGATCTGTAATTGGAAATTATGGTTTTAACGAAATCTCAGAAGATTATAATTCTATGATTTACACCATGTCTGACAATCCCTATCCGCAGGATATTATTGTAGCAAAACTGCTTCCGTTTCCCAATAAGACAAAAATTATCAATGCCATAGAATACCAGAATCCGAAAGTGCGAAATTTTGCCATTATGGCGACTACAAAGCATTTTAAAGGGATAAGAGGTTATTCAGATTATCGAACCATAATTCAATGCTTTGCTGTTTTTAAAGAAATAAACGGCAGATGGAACTATGTAAACGATCCAAAAGACGGTGATTATATCGCAACCGCCAGCGAATCTTTAGAATATTTCTCTGGCGATTGCGATGATCACTCCATTTTAATGGCTGCCGCTGTACGTTCTATCGGTGGCACTCCTCGCCTTATTCATACGAAAGGGCATATTTATCCTGAGATCTTAATTGGTTCTATGATTGATTTGGAAAAAGTCAATTATTTAATTAAAAACGTGCTTTTTGTAAAAGAAAGTTACGGGAAAAAACTGCATTATCACATAGATGAGCGTGGTCAAGTATGGATGAACTTGGATTATACGGCAACTTATCCGGGAGGCCCGTTTATGTATGAAGAAATTTTAGGAGCTTTAACCTTAAATTAATATACCTCAAAAAGCCAATCAGACTAATTCTAACTTCAGTTAGAGTTAATTTATAAACAATTGGTTATCAGTAAAAGTCCCGTAAACAGAGGTTTTGTGTAGTAAAAGCAATTTATTTTAAGAAGTAAAAAAAATCTTTATAAATATTTGATTTCGAATATCTTAATGTCGTTTTTTTTTGTAACTTTTTCCTGTTTAACTTTTAATCACAAAATCATGAAAAACTCTAAATTATTTACCCTCGTAATTGCAATTGCTGTCGTAATAGTTTCATGCCATCTTAAAAGAGACAAGCTTGTGAATTCATGGAAAGTTACTGCAGTAGAACCCAAAGAAAGTGTTTCTGATTCTACAAAAAACGCGATTTTGGCCAACGGTATGCTTACTTTTACAGAAGATGGGCACGTTACTGGATACTTGCTTCGTGAAATCACCGACGGAACTTACGCGTTAACACAAAAAGGTAAAAAACTTGTTATAAAAGATGAAGTTGGTACACCTTATGAATGTGTGAGCACAATAACAGATGATCAATTAATTCTAGATACCAAAGAAGCCAAACTGACATTTAGTAAAATTTAAATATAGAATTACAGCGTAATTCAATGCTAAAAAACCATTCTTTTCAATCGTTAAGAATGGTTTTTTGATTTTTAGAACTAAAATAAATATCTTTGCTCTTCTTAAAATAAGTATTACGGTATGTGAAAAATAATTTCTTTCAGAAAATTTAGCGAGTAATCACAGTTTTGTGATTACTTAATTATTTATCTATAAAAGAAAGGAATTATGCTTATTCTTCAAAATATCTCATATCAGCATGAGAATAAAGACATGCTGTTTCAAAACATTAGTTTTACTCTAAATCATCACGATAAAACCGCTTTAGTCGGAAATAATGGTGTTGGAAAATCTACATTATTAAAAATCATTTCTGGTGAATTACAACCATTTTCGGGACAGATTATTCAGAATTCAAAAGCTTATTTTGTGCCTCAATTATTTGGTCAGTTTAATGATTTTACAATCGCTGAAGCTTTACAAATAAAGGAAAAGCTAACTTCACTTAAAGAAATACTTGAAGGTGTGGTAACCGAAGAAAATCTTCAACTTCTAAATGACGATTGGACAATCGAAGAGCGTTGTAATGAAGCTTTGACCTATTGGCAACTCCATGATTTGGATCTGAATAAGAAAATGGAAACTTTAAGCGGAGGACAGAAAACCAAAGTCTTTTTGGCTGGAATTATGATTCATGAACCCGCTTTAGTTTTACTGGATGAACCTAGTAATCACTTAGATTTTTCAGGCAGAAAATTATTGTATAATTTTATAAAATCTACATCAAGTACACTTTTAGTTGTTAGTCACGATAGAACACTTCTTAATCTTTTAAATAAGACTTTAGAAATGTCAAAAAATGAAATTTCAGTCTATGGCGGAGGTTATGATTTTTATAATGAACAGAAGAAAATTGAAAATAATGCTTTAGAACAAGATGTTCAGAGCAAAGAAAAGGCTTTGCGAAAAGCCAAAGAAAAAGAAAGAGAAACCATTGAACGCCAAAACAAACTGGATTCTAGAGGCAAAAAGAAACAGGAGAAGTCTGGTGCTGCCAGAATTATGATGAATACGCTTCGTAATAAAGCAGAAAACAGCAGTTCTAAACTCAAAGATGTTCATGCCGAGAAAATCAGTGGTATTTCTGAAGATTTGAGACAGTTGCGTTCGTCACTTCCGGCTATAGATCAAATGAAATTCGGATTTGATACTACTTCTTTCCTCAAAGGAAAAACACTTTTTAAAGCTTCTGATATAAATTATGCTTATGAAAATAAAATTCTTTGGAAAGAAAATCTCAATTTTGAAATTCTTTCTGGAGAACGACTTGCCATAAAAGGTCTGAATGGTTCTGGGAAAACAACTTTAATCAAAATTATTCTTGGAGAATTGATTCCAATGCAAGGACAAGCCACTTCATTGGCAAAAAAAGCAATTTATATTGATCAAGATTATTCATTGCTAAATCAAAGCCTTAAAGTTTATGAACAGGCTCAAGTTTTTAATGACTGCGGTTTAGAAGAGCACGAAATAAAAATGAGGTTAAACCGCTTTCTATTTTCTAGAAATGACTGGGATAAACCTTGTAACGCATTAAGCGGAGGCGAAAGAATGCGCTTAATACTTTGCTGTCTAACCATTAGCAACGAATCGCCTGAGATTATCATTCTAGACGAGCCTACAAATAATCTGGATATTCAAAATATTGAAATATTAACCACTGCAATCAATGAATATCGAGGAACTTTAATTGTGATTTCGCACGATCAGTCTTTTTTAGATCAAATCGATATTGAAAAAACGATCTCGCTTTAAAAGAAAAAAGGCGTCAGAATAATTCTGGCGCTTTTTTAATTGCACATCAAATAAAACTCTTGAAACATTAAGCAACAACTACTTTTTTGGGGTGAAAAAACTATTATTTTATAGCTAATTTTTTACGAAATAATCTGTAAATTGCAGAGACGCTTATCTTTTAAGCTATTTATTCTACAAGTATACTTTTGAAAATCAGAACTTAACGTTTAATTAAATGTTTTATATTATGAAATCCAAAAACAGAATTCTTCCTGCCCTACTTGCTTTTACATTATTGATAACCGAAACAGTTTTGCCTTGTACGAGAATAGTCTACGAAGGCCTAAACGGAACAATCATTACTGCCCGTTCGATGGATTGGCGCGGAGAGATTCCTGCCAATCTATGGATTTTTCCTCGCGGAATTGAACGAGCTGGAGAAGTTGGTACAAGTTCAATAAAATGGAAATCTAAATACGGAAGCGTTATTACAAGTTCGTGGGACATTGCTTCTTCTGATGGTATGAATGAAAAAGGACTTGTAGGCAATCTTTTATGGCTTGTAGAGTCGCAATATCCTGCATTTGAGAAAAATGGAAAAGTAAAAGGTTTGGCCGTTTCCTTATGGCTTCAGTATGTTTTGGATAATTTTTCGACCGTTTCAGAAACGGTTTCTGCGTTAGAAAAAAACGATTTTGTGATTACATCTTCTCATATTCCCGGAACCAATATTTTCGCTACGGTTCATTTGTCTATTTCTGATGCCAGTGGCGATAATGCCATTTTCGAATATATAAACGGCAAATTGGTTATTCATCATGATAGAAAATATGTAGCAATGACCAATTCTCCTATTTTTGACCAGCAATTAGCCATTAATGCGTATTGGAAAGGGATACCGGGCACAATTATGCTTCCAGGAACCAATCGTGCCGCAGATCGCTTCGTAAGAGCTTCTTATTATATTGATGCCATTCCGAAAACAGATAATACCAGAACGGCATTGGCAAGTGTCTTTGGCGTTATTAGAAATTGTTCTGTTCCTTTAGGGATTTCATCAGAAACAGAACCTAACATCTCCTCTACCCGCTGGAGAACAGTTGCAGATCAAAAAAATCTTGTTTACTATTTTGATAACGTTTTGAATCCAAATGTTATTTGGGTTGAATTCAGTAAAATTGATTTTAGTGAAAAAGGGAAAATCAAAAAATTGAGCTTAGCAAATAATGAGAATTATTCTGGTGAATCTTTGAGTAATTTCAAGGAAACAAAGGCTTTTCAGTTCGCTGGACTTGATTAGAAATGTCTTTTCTAAATTAATTAAACACTATAAAACCTTCAAATTGAAAAGTTTGAAGGTTTTCTTTTGAAAAAAAAATCAAAAAAAATATTGTGCAGTCAAATGACTTCATTATATTTGCAGTCAAATAACTGCACAATGGAAATTAGAAGAGATGTTTTTCAAGCAATAGCCGATCCTACCCGAAGAGCTATTTTAAGTTTAGTTGCCATTCAGGCTATGACACCTGGGGCAATTGCAGAGAATTTTAATTCGTCAAGACAGACTATTTCAAAACATATTCAGATTTTGAACGAATGTGAACTATTACACCAAACTCAAAACGGAAGAGAAATTTATTATCATTTAAACCCAGAAAAAATGAAAGAAATTGACAAGTTCATCGAGCCATTTAGAAAAATGTGGGATGATCGTTTTAATAAGTTAGAAGCAATTATGAAAAACTATAAAAAATAAACCATGGAAAAGAAAACAAAAATTCACGCCAAAGATGACAGACTAGATCTTGTGATTACCAGAGAATTTAATCTGCCAGTTGAATTATTATTTAAAGCTCACACCGAATCTGAAATTGTAGCGCAATGGATGGGTACCAAAGTCTTGAAGCTGGAAAGCAAAAAATATGGTGGATGGGAGTATGAAACCAGCGATCCTAATGGAAATATAGTTTTTAAGGCAAATGGTGTTTTTCATGATTTTGTTCCGAATGAAAAAATAGTGCGCACTTTTGAAATGGATAACGTCAATTTTGCGCCTCAATTAGAATTTTTGGAGTTTGAAAAACTAACAGCTGACACTAGCAAATTGACTATGCAGATCATTTATAAATCTATCGAGCATAGAATGACACAGTTAAAACTGCCATTCGCACAAGGATTAAATATGGCACACAACAGATTGGAAGAAATTGTAACTAAACTAAAATAAAAATCATGAGCAAAAGAAATAAAATTATCTACTGGATTGCCACTTTATGGTTGGCTTTGGGAATGACGGCAACAGGAATTGTACAACTGATACCTGTAAAAGAAGAAGCAGAAATGATACAGAAGCTAGGCTATCCGCTTTATTTTTTAACGCTTTTAGGTGTTTGGAAGCTTTTAGGAGTAATTGCAATTTTAATTCCGAAATTTGGTTTACTGAAAGAATGGGCTTATGCAGGTTTCTTTTTTGCAATGTCGGGAGCTGTAGTTTCACATTTAGCTGTAAAAGATGACGTATCAGCACTTTTTGGACCAATATTATTGATTGTTTTAACTGTAGTTTCTTGGTATTTCAGACCAGAAACTAGAAGATGCAGTTCTAATTAAAAACTTAGAAAAATGAAAAAGGAACTTACCGTAAACGAACAAGACGAATTATTGAGCATACTAGAAAAGCGTTTTGAAAAGAATAAAAACCGTCACGAGAATCTAGATTGGTCAAAAATTGAAGCCAAACTGAAAGCTAATCCATCAAAACTATGGTCACTTGATGAAATGGAAAGGACTGAAGGCGAGCCAGATGTAATTGGATACGATTCAAAAACTGAAGAATATCTTTTTGTAGATTGCTCAGCCGAGAGCCCAAAAGGTCGTAGAAGTATCTGTTACGATCATGAAGCGCTCGAAAAGAGAAAAGAACATAAACCAGCTGACAGCGCTATAAATATGGCGGAACAAATGAGAATTGAAATCTTAAATGAACAGCAATACAAAGAACTTCAAAAATTAGGAAAATTTGATGCCAAAACGTCAAGCTGGATTTTAACTCCGCCAGAAATAAGAAAGCTGGGCGGTGCAATTTTCTCAGATTTTAGATATAATACGGTTTTTGTTTACCATAATGGTGCAGAATCGTATTATGCAGCGAGAGGCTTTCGTGGTTTGCTGAGAGTTTAAGATAATTCATTTCGTAGGAACGTTTGATTATTTTTTTATATGTATTGTCATAAAAATCAAGTGTCCCTACAGGACACATACAGACTGATTTTCTCTTTCTACCGACGAGATATCCTACGGAATATATTTTACTAATTATGCTGCGAGAGGCTAGAGTTTAAGATAATTGCAGGGAATTAGATTACAAGCTTAATAAATGTTTTGAAAACATAGCCTGTGGTTTCAACCACAGGACACGAATTGTTTTTTTTTGATTGTGTTCCCGTGGTTGAAACCACAGGCTATATTTCAGAAAAAATCATTAAAAAAGAGGCTTTTTAAAAGCCTCTTTTTTATTCTCTTAAAATCTTTTCCATTTTTCTTCCTTTGGCGATTTCATCAATTAATTTGTCGAGATATCGCATTTTTTGAATTAAGGGATCTTCAATCTCTTCTACACGATAGCCGCAGATTACTCCTGTAATTTTAGAAGCGTTCGGATTTAGTTCTGGAGCTTCGGCAAAGAAAGTTTGAAAGTCAACTTTTTTATCAATTTGTTCTTGAAGTTGCTTGTCACTATATCCTGTTAACCATTTTATTACGATGTCTAGTTCTTCTTTAGTACGTCCCTTTTTTTCTACTTTTTGAATATATAAAGGATATACGCTAGAAAATAATAACTTATATACTCGTTCGGTTTTCATAAAGCATTTTTTTAGAAAGAATTTTTAATTTTAATGTAAATATAATTCAAAACTTTAAAAACCTGAATACAAGAATTATTTATAACTTAGATTTTGAAAAACAATCTTAAAAATTACTGAAATGGAAAATAATTCAAACGATACAACACCAAAAGTGACTGGCCTTGGCGGTATTTTCTTTTTTATGGATAATCCGAAAGAAACCAAAGAATGGTATGCTAAGAATTTAGGATTAGAAATCAACGAATGGGGTTCTGCAAGTTTTGAATCTAGAAATCTAGAAAATCCAGAAGAGATAGAATCTACACAATGGTGTCCTTTTAAGAAAGGGGATGAATATTTTGCTCCTTCTAAAAAAGAATTCATGGTAAACTATCGAGTTCAGAATATTGAAGGTCTTGTAGAAAAACTGAAAGCAAACGGAGTTACGATTCTTGATGATATCGAAACCTATGAATATGGCAAGTTTGTACACATTATGGATACAGAAGGTAATAAAATTGAGCTTTGGGAACCTTGATTTAGTTATAAATTATGAGTTATGAGTTATGAGTTATTGCTAAACATTTGAAAATAATATGTTTAATACATTAGTTAAAATAAATTGTCATTCAAAAAGTAAGTTTTTAAAACTCTTTGCTGGCAATTTATTAGAGAAATTATATTGTTGCGAAATAAACTGTGCAGAAATGGATAAAACCATTTTGTTTGCGCATCACGGACGCGGATGTACAATCGTGGCATCTAAAATCTGTGCGAATGTGGTTATTTTTCAAAACGTATCCATTGGAGCCAATTTGAAGTACAATAAAATCAATAACGAATGGGAGAACGTCGGAAATCCAATTATTGCTAAAAATGTCATTATTGCTGATGGCGCCAAAATTTTAGGTCCAATAGTTATTGGCGAAAATTCAGTTATTGGCGCGGGAGCTATCATAACCAAAAATATACCTGCAAATAGTGTGGCTTATGGCGTGAATCAATTTAAGCCAAAGGATAAAAACTATGATTTGATATTTAGTCCAAACATGATTAATCCTCAGCAAATAATACATGCAAATAAAAAATTAGTGGTTAATTTTAATCACGGGAACTGATTGCTAAACTGCAATATATAATTTACTAATTCTTTCATGTACGAAATTTAGGTGCAAGTTTTTATTGAAAATTTGCGATATGGTAAAAAAAACTGTAGATGTATTTATATTAGCAAAAAGAAATTAAACCAAATGAAATTAATTCAACAGCTTCTATTCTTATTTTTTATCAATTTTGCATGTAGTCAGAATTATAGGGAAGCATCAATAATTTTTAATGACAGCAGTTCTATTCAAGGTTTTGCCGAAATTAAAAATAATGTTATTTATTTTAAAATAAAACAAGAAGACAAAGCTGATAAATGGAGTTACGATATTGTAAAAGGTTTAATTTTTGCAGCGTATGGATATTCTGAAAAATATGAATATGTTGAATTTGAACATTCAAAACCAAAATTACTTCAGGTTGTTGAAGAAGGATATGTAAATCTTT
Source organism: Flavobacterium sharifuzzamanii (assembly GCF_003254585.1). GTDB lineage: Bacteria > Bacteroidota > Bacteroidia > Flavobacteriales > Flavobacteriaceae > Flavobacterium > Flavobacterium sharifuzzamanii. The sequence goes on from NZ_QJGZ01000038.1 coordinate 359,560, forward strand.
ATCGAGATGCTAAAATATATTTTAAAGGAGGAAATACAAATTTTGACGCAAACAACCTCCCAACAAATACTGATGGTAGTTGGGAAATGTCTGAAGCATTTTATGTAAAACGTAAAACGGAATTATATGTCACAGATATTAAGTTCAGTTTTAATTTGAGAGCCAAAAAATACTTTGGAGATTGTAAAAAAGTGATAGAAAGAATCAATAATAAGAAATTCACTAAAAAGAACATTAAAGATATGGTCTTCTTTTATAATGAATATTGTGGTTCTGATGACGAGTAATGTGTTAAAACTACATTCCAGGCCAATATAAAAAATTGAATTTATGGCCGTCTGGATCAGAAAAACCAAAAGTATACCCCAATTGGTAGTTTTCTGGTTCAGAGAAAATAGTTCCACCAACTTTTTTAACTTTATCATACCAAAGATCTACTTCTTCCCTGCTCTCTGCAGAAAGCGAAAAGATAATTTCATTCTCATTTTTAGCATTTACTAAACTGCCTTTTAAAGCAGTTTTAAATCTATCGGTTGTAAAAAAGTTGATAATAAAACTATTCTCTGCAATAGAAAAGCTTACAATTTCGTCTGTGTTTTGTCCATTTTGTTTAAAGCCTAAATCAGTATAGAATTGAATTGTTTTCTGCAAATCGTTTGAAACCAAGTTGGCCCATATCATTTTAGTTTTCATAAACTTTAGTTTTAATTGATTATAACTAAGTTAATGATAATCAATTAAATTTATAGAAAATTTTTAATCTTAAATGATTAAAAAGCAATTCCAAACTGAAAGCCTACCGTAAAACTAGCTGGATGATCGTTGCCAAAACGAACAGGTAAAGGCACAGCAACATAATAACTGCAACTGCTATTCTTTATAATTATTTTATTAAAAATAGGGGTAAAACCATATCTTCCACTAGTTTCAAAAGCAGCTCTACCAGCAAATGTATACCCCTTTCCTAAAGCAACCAAAACTCCTGGATGAAACAGTAGATTGGTCACTTTGCTTGTTCCCTGATCGTCTTTTATGTTTGGAACCATTTCAAAAGAAAATCCGATTTTTTCATTTTTCCAGATATTAATGCCTGTAGGGAAACCAACAGCATAATAATCTCTAAAGTTTACAGTAGTTTCATCTTTATTTATAGTGACAATAGGATGCATAATACCAAAGTATCCTGTTATTTTTGGATATGTAGTTTGCGAGAAAGCCTTAAAACCAACAAATAATAAGGCAAAAAAGAAAGTGTACTTAGAAGACATTGTTTTATAATTTTGGTTATAAAAACAAAGCTAGAAGCATCTGCGATCAAAAAATAGAACCCAATTTACCTTTTGTATCTGGTTTACTTTTTTGACTTTTTTCTATAAGCAGAAGGATTTTTCCCTGTATGGAGCTTAAAAATTCTGGTAAAATGACTTTGGTCTGAAAAGCCGGTCATGTAAGCTATTTCAGTTAAATTATGAGAGGAATTTTCGATAAGATTGATTGCTTTTTCAATGCGAAGTTTTCTAACATATTCGCCAAAATTTAAATCTTCAAAATGTTTAGAAAATTCTCGTGATAAATAGGACGGATTTAAATCTAATTCGCTTGAAATTTTCTTTAAATCAAAAGCAAATTGAGCATCAACCTGATCTTGAATTAAGTTCTTTAAATCCTTTACCCAAGAAGGTGTTTTTCCTAATGCTTTTTTGTCTTTTAGAAATTTGTTATAGACTTCATGCAGCAGTTTCTCAAACGGACTATTTTGCAGATGATTTTGCTGATATAAGTGTGTAGCCCAGCTGTATAAGGCGTCATACAAAAGCATTCCTTTTTCTAGCAGCTCGTAATCATCAGTGATATTATAAGCTAGTCCAGCAGAAATAGCCCAAAGCCCAGCTGATTCTTTTGCAATTTCATGTCTATCAGTATCTGCGCCACGCACAATTCCTGCGATAATTTTAACCGCTGGATCTTTTATATCATATTTCTTTATGATATAATCAAAGGTGCATTCTTCATTATAATGCGTAAATTCAACATTTGGAACATCAAACGGAATAGCATCAAGTTCTCTCGATTTTGCCATAACATCATCAAAAGGGACATAGATAAATTCAGATTCAGGATCAACAAATTTTCGAATCAGCCACGGACAGGCAATTCGATCTATTTTTGGTCTTTCTCTAGTGATCCATTTCATATTCAAATGTAATTGGAAAGGGATTTTTTTTAAAGTTTTAGCTAAACTACATCTATTTACGAGTTTTTCAAAAACTTGAATTATAAAGTTTTGGGATTTTTGATTGATCCCGAATTGGAGCTAAAGAAAACTTTTAAATTAATTATCTCCAATAAAGAGCTGTTTCTAAATGATTTTTCTAATTTTAAACTCTTATTATGCCTTATAAAACAATATATGATCTTAGCTTTTGATACTTATTACTTTGACCAAAAAGCAAAAACAATCTGTCTAGAATTTGCAGAATGGAATGAAGATAAAAACTTTAAAATTTATTCTGAAATAATAGACAATGTAGCGGAATATATTCCTGGAGAATTTTATAAAAGAGAATTGCCATGCATTTTGAGTTTATTAAATCAAACTGATTTGTCTAATGTTGAAGTAATCGTTGTTGATGGCTTTGTGTACTTAAATGATGAACAGAAATATGGTTTGGGTGGTTATTTGTATGAAAAACTGAATAAAAAAATTCCGATTATTGGTGTTGCCAAAACAAATTTTGCCTCTATAGAAAAGAACAAAAAAGCACTTTTTAGAGGCGACAGCAAGAAACCGCTATATATTACTTCTATCGGAATCGATTTGGACGAAGCTTTTAAAAAAGTTGAAAGTATGCATGGAGAATTTAGAATGCCAACTTTATTAAAAGAACTGGATAGATTGACAAAAGAAAATTAATAATCTAAAATCATCTTATTTTTTTCTATGATTTTTCTCAGATTATTCATAGCATAACGCATTCTTCCTAATGCTGTGTTTATGCTAATTTCTTTCTCTTCAGATATTTCCTTAAAACTCATATTCTGATAAATCCGCATTATCACTATTTCTTTTTGATCATCTGCAAGTTCTTCTATAAGTTTCTTGATGTCAGTTTGAATTTGATTTGTGATTGTTTGATCTTCAATATTTTGAGAGTCACTCTGCATGATAGAAAAAATAGAAAAATCTTCAGTTTCCCTTTGCATTGGCATACGATTTACTTTTCGAAAGTGATCAATAATTAAGTTGTGGGAAATTCTTAATACCCAAGAAAGGAATTTTTCTTCCTCTTTATAGAGATCACCTTTTAAAGTTTTGATTACTTTAATAAAAGTGTCCTGAAAAATATCATTTGAAATATCTTTATCTTTAATCTTAGAATTTATAAAACTATATATTCTAGATTCATGTCTTTTGATTAATGTAGAGAGAGCCTCTTCATTGCCTTCTAGATATTTCTTTATTAGTACAGAGTCAGGAATATTCAAATCAATCATAGCATCAAAATTTTAATTTTCATGATGCAAAAATAGTATTGGCTTGAATGTCCTTTTGCCTTTAGAAGACTTTAAACCATTAAAATAAGTTTTTTAATGGTTTAAATCTTTCTTGCATTTAGCTATGACGCAAATACATTATAGAAATTGCTAAAGTCTTTAATTTCTTAAGGAGTTTTTGCTATTACAATTGATTAGCAGTGCTAAGAAAACGATTATATTCTCGAATTTTATTTTTTAACCTGTCTGCTAAATAGACATTTCCATCTTTAAGTTCATTATATATAATTTCGGCTTCTTCGATATATTTTAACTTTTTCTCGTCGTTCCAATAATATGGAGGCTCGTATAAATTGCATATTCTGTCGGCCATTTTCACAGCCCAAACTTCTATTGGCTGTTTTTTAATTCTGTTTAAACTATCACGCATTTTTTCAAATGAATCCTCAATTTCTTCATTTTTGGTTAATGCCAAAACCCCAGATGCAACTTGAGATCCAAACAAATCGACAACTTTTTCATAAGTAAATGCCGTGTCTTCGATAGTATCATGAAGCATGGCACATTTTACTGCCAAATCGGAATTCATATTCTCTGTTAACCGCACGGCATTTAAAACTTCAAAAACGACACTTCCGATATGATTGATGTATTCTACTCTTTCGCCTTCATCACTCCCACCGTATTTTTGTCCGTCATGAAGTTTTGAGACTAATTGCCAAGTATTTTGAATTTCGTCTATTGACCAATCTTTTTGCTGCTTCATCTTTATGTTTTTATTTTTTAGATTGAATGTAATTTAGAACTTTTTCTAAAGATTTGCAACAATTCAATAGCTTACTCACTATTTTAAATTGTTGGAATGATTGTATATTAGCGTAAAATAAATACTGAATCGTTTGAAATGATATCAATAATAGAATATTTTGAAAAGCTAGGCTTTCCAGAACATACTTTAGCTGAATTTTTAAGCTGTATTAAAACCAGACAATTCTCTGCAAATGAGTTAATTCTAGTTCATGGGCAATTAGAAAACTATTTATCTTTTATAGATACTGGAGTTGTCAGATATTATGTTGTTGCAAACGATAAAGAAATTACATTTGATTTTGCGTTTAAAAACTCCTTTTATTGCGCATACGATTCTTTTTATAATAGAGCTAAAACCGAAATCTATGTTCAGGCATTGACTGATTGTCAATTATACTCTATATCACACGAAAGCTTACAATATCTTTACCAAAAATGCGAAACAGCAAAAAAACTCGGACGTATCGCAACTGAATATCTTCTCGATAAGAAGGTAAAAAGGGAATTAGATCTTTTAACCAAAACGCCTCAAGAAAGATATGAAAGATTGCTATTTGAACAGCCGAAATACATTCAACAGATTCCGCTGAAATATCTTGCGTCTTACATTGGAGTCGTACCAGAAACTTTAAGTCGTATAAGAAAACGCATTTCTTGACCAAAGTCAATTTGCAGACCATTTATTAAGCTCAGATTTGTATGAACATTTTAACAATTAAAATCGAGTACAAATGGGAGTTACAATTACACACATCGACACGGCTTGCGTGCTGATAAATATAAATGGTTTTAAAATTTTGACAGATCCTACTTTAGACAAAAAAGATGGATTTTTTCCTCAATATGTCAGCAGTCCTATGGCATTTTCCAAAAAATATTGCAGTCCTTCCCTATCTACTGAAGAAATTGGAAAAGTAGATTTAGTTTTATTAAGTCACGATCATCACAGTGATAATTTAGATAAAAAAGGGCGTCTTTTTATTCAAACCGTTCCAACTGTTCTCTCAACAAAAGATGCTGTAAAGCGTTTAAAAAACACCAATACAATAGGACTTGACAACTGGCAAGAATATAATATTGAAACTGAAAAAGTAAAAAATCTAAAAATCACAGCAGTACCGGCTCAGCATACCAATATTAAAAGATTGAACAGAGTTATGGGCAAGGTTATCGGTTTTACTTTAGAATGGGAAGGTCAGCAAAACGGCTGTTTGTATATCTCAGGAGATACTGTGCTTTTTGAAGGATTACACGAACTGGAGCAAAAGAAAAATGTAGATATAGCTATTTTGCATTTAGGCGCTGGTGCATTTCCTTATTTAAAAAGAAATTTACGAGTGACAATGAATGGCACGGAAGCAATTGCAACAGCCCAACTTTTGAAACCGAGCGTTGTAATTCCGATACATTATGAAGGTTGGTGGCACTTTAAACAATCAGCAAAATCTTTAAAAAACGAAATTGAAAAGTCTGAGGTAAAAAAGAAATTTTTGTGGCTGAAAAGTGGTGTTGAGGCAACTCTCCTCAAATGAAGTCTTAGTAAATTTGGCTCTAAAATTAGAATATCTGAAAACATACATTAAAACAGAAAGAGACCGTGAAAGTCTTTTTCTGTTTTAAAAATATCTGAAAAGATTATTTGTCTTTAATTAGTTTTTCTAAAGCTTTAATATGTTCGTCTTTAGCTTTTAAAAGTTCTGTATTTAAACGTTTAATTTCTTCTAAAGCTTCAATCCATTTATCTATCGGGTTCACATTAAAAGTTGGATAATAATTATAACCGTTAGATTGGTCGTTAAATGTATTAGATATAATATTTATAACTTGTTCTTCATCAAAATTTTGAAAAGCTTCTACAGGAATTCTCAAAGAATTAGAAATTTGTTTCAACAGACTGTCTTCAATTACGTCTTTTTGCTCTAGCATAGAAATTTTCTTCTGGTTCCAGTCTTCTCCTAAATCATAAGCCAATGCTTCTTGTTTTATGCCTAGCATTTCTCTGAAACGCTTAACGTTTCTTCCCTGATGAATTTTCTGTACCATAATGAATGTTAATTTTCTGAAGTTTCAAAAATAAAGTTATCTGTATTAAAAATCTGAAATTCAAAGATAAAAAAACATCTTACAAAATATCGTTTTTGTCAGGTATTATATCTACAAACTTACTAGAAAGTAGAAAGCCTGCATATCTTTCGATTTGCAGGCTTTTTGCTTTTTCGTGGGGAGAGCAGGATTCGAACCTGCGAAGTTCACACAGCAGATTTACAGTCTGCCCTCGTTGGCCGCTTGAGTATCTCCCCAAAAACTGAGTGTAAATTATATTTTTTACATTCAGGAAATTCAAAAAAAAAAATCCTTAATTGCTTAAGGAGTTTTGTGGGCGATGAGGGGTTCGAACCCCCGACCCCCTCGGTGTAAACGAGGTGCTCTGAACCAGCTGAGCTAATCGCCCTATTTTACTAGGTTGCTATCGTTTGTGATTGCGAGTGCAAATATACAGCTAGATTTTGCATTTGCAAGCCTTTTCAATAAAAAAAAACGAAATATTTTTTACTTTGTTGTTTATCAAACTTCTAAAAGTTAATTAAAAACTTTGAACCCTCGATAGATCTATGTTTTCAATAGTTTGTTTTTTTTCTGATAGTTATTATCTCATTATATCTAATGAATTCAAGAGAAAATATTATAGATAATCAGAGATATCAATCCAAGCAATACAATTATGAGCATACCCAGAAGGTACCGCGCTAAAAATGAGTCGTTTGCCATCTGGGAAAAATTTTGGGTGTTGTGAATTGAGTTTTCCAGTCGGATCTGTTAGACAAATAGAACCATTTTCAGGATTATTAAAATTATAAAGATAGAGAGCGTAACAGCCATCTCGATTACTTTCAAAAGCAATATAGTTTCCATCTGGAGAAACGGCAGGCGCTCGACCTTGAAAAGATTTATCGAAAGAAATCAAATTTGCTGAACTTTCCATGGGTACAGATATAACCCCTTCTTCTGTTTCAATATTAATAAAAATATAGTTTTTGTCCTGATTATAATTGGGATCGTCTACAAATGGAGGCTGTCCAGCAAATGCGATTGATGTCGCATTGTTTGGGGAAACCGCAGGCATACCACCGAACATTTTATCGCCATTGGTATCTACGCCGTTCATATTATCGATAATAATAGTTCCGTTAAGATCAAATAATGTACTCTTGGGTTGTGTTGATTGCTTTAGATTCATTACAACTAAACCTTCAAATGGAAGATTAATGTCCCATTGTGGATAAATACAGTCATCTGTATTCTCGATCTGTTTTAGATTATTTCCATTAGCATCAACTATCCAAACAGAAGTACTGCCTTCATATGCTAAATTTAAAGCTATATTATCGCCAGTCCAAGCGGGTCTAGTTTGTTGCAGAGAATCGCAATCGCTAAGAAAAAGATGTGGAGAAGGCGTATTTAAGTCATCAACAATAAAAAGTTTGGTGGTTAAAGCTCTCAATTCAGGATTGTATGACATTCGTTCAAATACTATAGCTTTTCCGTCTGGACCAATTGCTGGACGATAATCATTATAAAAGTTATTTATATTTCCATTTAATGTAATCCAGTTTGGTTTAAGATAATTGCCCATAATTTGATTCGTTTTTATAGATTAAATAATCAGCTTCCATTCTGATTACTGCTTAAAGTTTTCCTGTTGGCTAAATAAAAGTTAGAAAATTTGCAAAATAGAAATGCTTTGCATTCGATTCAAAATAGTCTACGGACTATTATATTTGAGATAAGGCTAATACAGTTTTGAAAAAAGTTGTAAAACCCTCAAAGCTAGCGCTTTTTTTAATCTAAAACTATGCGTAAATATACTTGTTTTTAATAAACACAAACGAAAGTATGTGGCTAGACTTTAAATTTGTAAGCCTTAAAAAAACAAGCATACTTTTTGAACCTAAAAAATAAGACTCTTCCACTCTTTATCTTATAATTTCGTTAAAAAGTCAAATTGAGATCTCTAATTCTTAATATTCCTTTGTAGTAATTCGACTTAGTCATACATTTGTATACCTAAAAACAATTAACTCAAATGGCACGATTTAAAGAAAATGATTTACCAAAATCAAAAATAACGGCTACCTCACTAAACAAAGCAAAAACAATTTTTACATACGCAGGACATCACAAATGGAAATTCTTTATTGGTTTGATTTTTCTTTTGCTTACTGGTGCAACTGCGCTAGCTTTTCCTAAATTAATGGGAATGCTAGTAGATTGCGTTAAAAACAAAAACAACGATGAAGCAAATACAATCGCTTTAGGATTGGTTGTTATTTTGTTTTTACAATCTTTCTTCTCATTCTTCAGACTTTCATTGTTTGTAAACTTTACCGAAAATACACTGGCAAACTTGCGTTTGGCTTTATATACCAATCTGGTTAAGTTGCCAATGACTTTCTTCTCTCAAAAAAGAGTTGGTGAATTAAACAGTAGAATTAGTGCCGATATTACCCAGATTCAAGATACATTAACAACGACAATTGCAGAGTTCTTACGTCAGTTTATTTTAATTATTGGCGGTGTTATTCTTTTAGCAACCGAAAGTTTCAAATTGACACTGTTAATGCTTTCTGTAGTTCCACTAGTAGCAATTGCTGCGGTTGTATTTGGTCGATTTATTAGAAAGTATTCTAAAAAAGTACAAGATCAGGTTGCCGAAAGCCAGGTAATTGTAGAAGAAACTATGCAAGGAATTAGTATCGTGAAGGCTTTTGCTAACGAATGGTATGAAATAGCACGTTATAAAGGAAAAATTAGCGAAGTGGTAAAACTAGCAATTAAAGGCGGTAAATATCGCGGTTACTTTGCTTCGTTCATCATTTTCTGCTTGTTTGGAGCAATCGTAGCCGTTGTTTGGTATGGTGTTCGTTTGAGCATTGCCGGTGAAATGAGTGTTGGACAATTAATTTCATTCGTATTATACTCTACTTTTGTTGGAGCTTCTTTTGGAGGAATTGCCGAATTATATGCACAGATTCAAAAAGCAATTGGTGCAACAGAACGTGTTTTTGAATTGCTAGACGAAAGTCCAGAGAAAATCAACTCAGATTCAAGTCAAAATCAAGAAAAAATTAAAGGAAATGTTACTTTCAAGAATGTAGCATTTAGTTATCCTACGCGTCAAGAAGTACAAGTTTTAAAAGATGTTAACTTTTCAGCAGAATTTGGTCAGAAAATTGCAATTGTTGGTCCAAGTGGCGCCGGAAAATCGACTATCTCTTCTCTTCTGCTTCGTTTTTACGATATTACTTCTGGAGAAATTACTGTTGACGGAAAAAACATCTACGATTATGACTTAGAAAGTCTTCGTGGTAATATGAGCATTGTTCCTCAGGATGTAATTTTGTTTGGAGGAACCATTAGAGAAAACATAGCGTACGGAAAACCAGATGCAACAGATGAAGAAATTATGCAAGCTGCAAAACAAGCTAATGCATTTAATTTTGTGGATGGTTTCCCTGAAAAATTCGAAACTTTGGTTGGAGAACGCGGTGTTAAACTTTCTGGAGGCCAGCGTCAGCGTATTGCAATTGCGAGAGCGTTGCTTAAAAATCCAAGTATTTTGATTTTAGACGAAGCAACATCATCTTTAGACAGCGAAAGCGAGAAACTGGTACAAGAGGCTCTAGAAGTGTTAATGGAAGGAAGAACAAGTATTATCATCGCCCATCGTCTTTCTACTATTAGAAACGCAGACAAAATACTAGTTTTAGATAACGGAAAAATTTCTGAAGAAGGAACTCATCAGGAATTAATAAACTTAGAAAATGGAATTTATAAAAATTTAAGCAACTTGCAGTTTAGTAACTCTTAGAAGAAAATTCCAATTTTATAAAATCCAAATTCCAATAAAAAAAAACTCAATTTGATAAATCAAATGGAGTTTTTTTTTATCTCATATAGCAAACCCGACAGGTTTTAAAACCTGTCGGGTTTAAATAATACTGACTGATCGCAAACAAAAAAGCTTCAATAAAAATTGAAGCTTTTTCTATATAAACTGTAAACTGGATACTCAAAACTGAATACTGAACACTAATAAATTATTTCCCTTTTCTACGTTTACGTTCAGCTTTAATCATAGATAATTCGCGGCTTGTTTGACCTGCTACAGAAGTATTTTCTTCAGCACGACGAATCAAGTATGGCATAACATCTTTTACAGGCCCAAATGGCAAGTATTTAGCAACATTATATCCGTTTTCAGCTAAGTTGTAGCTGATATTATCACTCATTCCGTACAATTGCCCAAACCAGATTCTAGAGTCGTTTTTAGCAATTCCTTTCTGAGCCATCATTTCCATTAATTTGTATGAACTCAATTCGTTATGAGTTCCCGCAAAAATGGCCATTTTATCAAGATGCTCTAACATATATTGTACAGCATTATCATAATTTACATCGGTAGCTTCTTTAGAAACGCAGATTGGAGAAACATACCCTTTTTCTTCCGCTCTTTTGTTTTCTTTTTCCATATAAGCACCACGAACCAATTTCATTCCGATATAAAAACCTTCAGTCTTAGCAATTTCATGAAGTTTTTTAAGATAATCTAAACGATCCCAACGATACATTTGTAAAGTGTTAAATACAATTGCTTTTTCTTTATTGTATTTACGCATCATATTTGTCACCAACTCATCAGCAGCATCTTGCATCCAGCTTTCTTCACCATCAATTAATAATGCAACATCTTTCTTATGAGCTTCACTGCATATTTTATCAAAACGAGCTACTACTCTATCCCATTCTGCTTGTTCAGTTGGATTTAAAGTTTGTTTCTCACCTAATTTTTCATACAATTCAAAACGCCCTAAACCTGTCGGTTTAAAAACAGCAAACGGAATTGCCAAACGTTCTTTAGCAAAATCTACAGTTCTTAAAGTCATCTCTAAAGCTGCGTCAAACTGCTCTTCTTCTTCTTTTCCTTCAACAGAATAATCCAAAACAGAAGAAACGCCTTTTGTAAACATTTTGTCCACAACAGTAAGACAGTCGTTTTCGTTTACACCACCACAAAAGTGATCAAAAACAGTTGCGCGAATTAATCCCTCTACTGGTAAATGAGCTTTAATTGCAAAATTAGTAACAGCAGTTCCAATTCTTACTAAAGGCTCGCTGTCAATCATTTTGAAAAGAAAATAAGCTCTATCAAGTTCCGTATCACTCTTTAGTGAAAATGCAACCTGTGTGTTATCGAATATCTTTTCCATTAAAATTTATTTTTTATGCAAATATAGAGAGTGTTTTGAATATTTTTCACTAAACAGTATCATATTTTTCAATATTCTTAACAAGAACATCTCAAATGTAAATTTGTGAAGTAAATATTTATTTCTTGAATAATTTTATCTTAATTTTAAAAATGCAAACCCGCATTTTAAACAAATTAGCCCGAAAGTTTGAATATTATTACGTTTAAAATGCCTTATTTTGCGCTTTCAAAACAACAAAAGAATTATGCAATCTATTCAAGCCAATAATTATCTCGTGCATTTTAATGAGAATGCTTACGAAGCTTTAAATAAACATTTAAAAGAAAGTAAATATTCTAATATATTTATAATTGTTGATGATCAAACCAATGAGCATTGCCTATCTAAATTTATTCCAGTTTTGGAAACAGATTTGGCAATCGAAATCATTGAATTTGAAGCCGGAGAAGCAAATAAAAATATCGAAACTTGTATTGAGATCTGGAATATTTTGACAGAACTTGGAGCTGATAGAAAATCGCTTATTATTAATTTAGGAGGTGGTGTTGTTACAGACTTAGGTGGTTTTGTTGCTTCTACTTTTAAAAGAGGCGTAGATTTCATTAATATTCCTACTACTTTATTATCTATGGTTGATGCATCTGTTGGAGGAAAAACAGGAGTTGATTTAGGAAATCTTAAAAATCAAATCGGCGTTATCAACGTGCCGCAAATGGTTTTGATTGATACACAATATTTAGAAACTTTACCACAAAGCGAAATGCGTTCTGGTCTAGCAGAAATGCTTAAACATGGTTTAATATATGATGCGCCTTATTGGAGACAGTTTTCAGATTTAAAATCGATTGTTTTTGATGAGTTAGATCAGTTAATTTATCGTTCTGTAGAAATTAAGAATGAAATCGTTATTCAAGATCCAACAGAGAAAAATATCCGTAAAGCTCTAAACTTCGGACATACGTTAGGTCACGCTATTGAGGGATACTTTCTAGAAAGCGAAGAAAAAACTACTTTATTACATGGAGAAGCGATTGCGGTTGGAATGATTTTGGAAAGTTATATTTCACTTCAAAAAGGATTAATTTCTGAACAAGAATACAGAGAAATAAAAGCGGTAATTAAAGATATATATGATGATGTAATTTTTAAAGAAAATGACATTGATCCGATCTTAGAATTGCTAATTCACGACAAAAAAAATGAATACGGTTTAATTCAATTTGCATTGATTGAAGGAATCGGAAAAATAAAAATTAACCAATCCGTTGAAAATAAATTGATTCTAGAAGCGTTTGAGGATTATAAATCTTAAACTTTTTTTAATCAAAAGCATTGCATTTGGTATATATTATTTTTTACATTTGCGCCATGAAAACAAACAATCAGCAAAGGCACTTCAGCTCTTACAGAAACAGACTCAGCAGTTCTTTATTAAGAATGTTGAACCGTTTCTATAATAGTAAAAGTCCTTTCTGTTTTGATGTATTCCAATGTACAAAAGCAGAGCATGAAAAACTGCCTATTATATTTGCCAATATTAGAGTTTGAATTTAAGATTAAGTCCCCAAAAACCTAAAATTAAATTATAATTACAATCTCTAAACATTGATAAATAAATGAATACAAAATATTCTGATCTAATAAACCAAACATACTACTTTCCACAAGAGGAATTTAAACTAAACAAAGACAATCTATTATTTCACAACATCGATTTGATGAAATTGGTTGAACAATATGGTACGCCATTAAAGTTTACTTATTTACCTCAAATTTCTGAAAACATCAACAAAGCAAAAGCATGGTTCAGAAAATCAATGGAAAAAAATAAATACGAAGCAAAATATTACTATTGTTATTGTACAAAAAGCTCTCATTTTGAATATATTATGAATGAAGCTTTCAAGAATAACATTCACATCGAAACATCATCTGCTTTTGATGTAAATATTGTGGAGAATTTATTAGAAAATGGTAAAATCAACAAAAGTACGTATGTAATTTGTAATGGTTTTAAAAGAGACGAATACATTACTAATATTGGTAGATTAATTAATAACGGACATAAAAATACTATTCCGATTATTGACAACTACGAAGAATTAGATTTGCTTCAGGCAGAAATTAAAGGAAAGTTCAAAATCGGAATCCGTATTGCTGCTGAAGAAGAACCTAAATTTGAGTTTTATACTTCTAGATTAGGTATTGGTTACAAAAACATTGTTTCTTTCTATAAAAAACAAATCCAGGAGAATGATAAATTAGAGCTGAAAATGCTTCACTTTTTCATCAATACTGGTATAAATGATACTTCATATTACTGGAATGAGCTTGTAAAATGTATTAAAGTATACATTGCTCTTAAGAAAGAGTGCCCTACTCTTGACGGTTTGAACATTGGTGGTGGTTTTCCAATTAAAAATTCACTTGCCTTTGAATATGATTATCAATATATGATTGATGAAATTATCAATCAGATTAAAATTGCTTGTGATGAAGCTGAAGTTGATGTTCCAAATATTTTTACGGAATTTGGATCGTTTACTGTAGGCGAAAGCGGTGGTGCAATCTATCAGATTTTGTATCAAAAACAACAAAATGATAGAGAAAAATGGAATATGATTGATTCATCTTTCATCACCACTTTACCAGATACTTGGGCTATAAACAAACGTTTTATCATGCTGGCAGTAAATCGCTGGAATGATACTTACGAACGGGTTCTGTTAGGAGGTCTTACTTGTGATAGTGACGATTATTACAATTCTGAACAAAACATGAATGCCATTTATTTGCCTAAATACAACAAAGAGAAACCGTTATATATCGGATTCTTTAATACTGGCGCTTATCAAGAGACAATTGGAGGATACGGAGGTCTGCACCACTGTCTGATTCCGCAACCTAAACACATTTTAATTGATCGTGATGAAAATGGAATTCTGGCAACAGAAGTTTTCTCAGAACAACAGACTTCAGACGATGTTTTAAAGATTTTAGGATACAAAAAAAAGGTGTAAAAAAAACGGCCGATTAAGTTATAATTTTTCTTAAAAAATTCTTAATTTGCATTAACATCCAAAAAGGTTAAACTTTTTAATTCAAAAAAAAAACAAAAAAAAATGAAAGGACCAATCAGTCAGTTTATTGAAAAACACTATTTGCATTTTAATTCTGCTTCATTAGTAGATGCAGCAAAAGCATACGAGCAGCAATTAGCTGATGGTGCTAAGATGCTGGTAAGTATGGCTGGCGCAATGAGTACAGCAGAAATTGGAAAAATTTTTGCCGAAGTAATCAGACAAGACAAAGTGCATATTATTTCATGTACTGGAGCAAATTTAGAAGAAGACATCATGAATTTAGTGGCTCATTCTCACTACGAGAGAGTTCCTAATTACCGTGATTTGACACCAGAAGACGAATGGGCTTTATTAGAAAGAGGATTAAACCGTGTTACAGACACTTGTATTCCTGAACATGAAGCTTTCCGTCGTTTACAAAAACATATTTACAAAATTTGGAAAGATGCTGATGACAAAGGTGAGCGTTACTTTCCACACGAGTTTATGTATAAAATGTTATTATCTGGCGTTTTAGAAGAATATTACGAAATTGATCTAAAAGATAGCTGGATGTATGCAGCTGCAGAGAAAAATTTACCGATCATCGTTCCAGGATGGGAAGATAGCACAATGGGTAACATCTTTGCTTCATACGTAATTAAAGGAGATTTAAAAGCATCTACCATGAAATCTGGAATTGAATACATGACTTTCCTTGCGGATTGGTATTCTAAAAACAGTTCAAACGGAATTGGATTCTTCCAAATTGGTGGTGGTATCGCGGGTGACTTCCCTATCTGTGTAGTACCTATGTTATACCAAGATATGGAAATGCATGATGTTCCATTTTGGAGCTATTTCTGCCAAATCTCAGATTCAACAACTAGTTATGGTTCTTACTCTGGGGCAGTTCCAAATGAAAAAATCACTTGGGGTAAATTAGACATCAAAACCCCTAAATTTATTATTGAATCGGATGCTACAATTGTTGCTCCGTTAATTTTTGCATACTTATTAGATTTATAAGATAATTTATGAAAAGAGTTATAGTAGACTACGCCAAACTTACCAATGAAATTTTGAACCTTTTGGTTGAGAAATTTCCTGATGGTTATGATGATTCGGATGTAATCCGTTTTAGAAATGCTAAAAACGAATTGGTTGAAGCTGTTGAAGTTCGTACTGAAGATACAATTTACTTGGTTAAAATTAGTACTAAACTTGCTGACAGAATTGAAAACTACGATGAAGATGACGATTTAGATGTTGATGTAGATGCAATTGCGCCAGTTAAAGGTATGGATCTTGATGATGATATTAGTGACGACGATGATGAAGATGATAATCACGACAAGCCAGATACTGATGGTGGTGACGATGATGACGACGATGACGACAAAGCTGATACTGACTATGATGAAGAAGACGAAGATGATGAAGATTAATTCATTTTCTTTCTAATATAAAAAAGGAACTCTGTTTAGAGTTCCTTTTTTTATAACAAGAGTTGCAAATTATTAAACTTATATTTTTGTATTTATAGGATTATTTTTACATTTAGATCTTAAACAAAAAGTACATGCCTATGACTTCAGAAATTTTACATGCTACATTAAAAGAAAATTTTGGTTTTGAAAAATTCAGACCCAATCAAGAAACTATAATTAATACCGTATTATCTGGACAAGATGCACTGGCAATTATGCCAACAGGTGGAGGAAAATCAATTTGTTTTCAGCTGCCCGCTTTAATTTTGCCAGGAATCACAATTGTGATATCGCCACTGATTGCTTTAATGAAAGATCAGGTTGATGGTTTGAAAACAAACGGAATTTCTGCATGCTATATTAATAGTACGCAATCATCGCAAGAACAGCAATATTATATAGACAACTTAAAATCAAATCATTTTAAACTGGTTTACATCGCTCCGGAAAGCCTTTCTTACCTGGATATGGCTTTTAGCGAATTGAATATCAGTTTAATAGCAATAGATGAAGCGCACTGTATCTCGTCTTGGGGACATGATTTTAGACCTGCCTATACTAATTTAGGATATCTAAAAAGTCGCTTCCCTTCTACTCCAATCTTAGCATTGACTGCTACTGCTGATAAAGCAACCCGAACAGATATATCTAAACAATTGAATCTAAAGAATCCAAAGACATTCATAGCTTCTTTTGACCGTAAAAATCTAAGTCTTGAAGTTCGTCCAGCTTTGGATCGTGTGAAACAAATAATAGATTTTATTGAAAACAAACCGAATGAATCGGGAATCATTTATTGTTTAAGCCGTAAAGCAACAGAAGAACTTGCTGAAAAATTGCGAAAAAACGGCATTGAAGCAAAAGCATATCATGCTGGTTTAGATAATGAAACTCGTGCTAAAACTCAGGACCAGTTCATAAATGATGATTGTCAGGTGGTTTGTGCAACAATTGCTTTCGGGATGGGAATTGACAAATCGAATGTTCGTTGGGTAATTCATTACAATCTTCCAAAAAATATAGAAGGATATTATCAGGAAATTGGACGTGCCGGGCGTGATGGCCTTCCAGCTGAAACGGTTTTGTTTGAAAGTTATGCAGACGTAATTCAATTACAGAAATTTGCTTCTGAAGGACTTAATTCTGATATTCAGCTAGCAAAATTAGATCGTATGAAACAATACGCCGATGCCGTAAGCTGTCGTAGAAAAATTCTTCTTTCTTATTTTGGTGAATTGGTTACTGAAAATTGCGGAAACTGCGATATTTGCAAAAATCCGCCAACTTTTTTCGATGGCACAATTCTCGCGCAAAAAGCTTTGTCTGCTATTGTGCGTTTGAAGGAATCAGAACCTTTGGCTGTAATTGTCGATTTTTTGAGAGGCTCGAGAAACGCGTATATCTACGAAAAAAATTATCAAGAGCTAAAAACGTACGGAATTGGAGCCGATGTTTCTTGGTATGATTGGAATCAATACCTTATTCAACTTATCAATTTAGGTTATTGCGAAATTGCATTTCATCAGCATAATAAAATCCTGCTTACTTCTTTTGCAAAGAAAGTTTTGTTTGAAGGTGAAAAAGTAAAACTGACGACAGTTGTTAAGAAAACAATTGATAAAAGTGAAACTAAAGAAGCGAAACCAAAAGCTTCTAAAAATTCATTATTTGAAACACTTCGCAAGTTGCGTTATCAAATTGCACATGAAGAAGAAGTTCCAGCTTATGTTATTTTTAGTGATGCTTCTCTACGCCAAATGGAAATCTTAAGACCTATGAGTGATGAAGAGTTTCTTGCTGTTGAAGGTGTCGGAAAAGCAAAACTGGAAAAATATGGAGCAGATTTCATTAAAGCAATTATTGAATTTGAAAGAAATAAATCTGTTGTCAAAAAAGAGAAAAAAGACAATACCTATAAAAAAACGCTTGAATTATTTCAGAATGGAGTTTCGGTGGAAGAAATAGCAGAGCAGCGAGATTTGAGTCCAACTACAATTATTTCGCATTTAGCAAAATTATATGTTGATGGTCATGATTTAGATTTAAGCCAGTTTGTTTCTGAAGATGAAATCCTTCAAATAGAAAAAGCTCAGCTTGAATTAGAAAACCCAAATGCATTAAGACCTTACTTTGATTATTTTGAAGAAAAAATGTCGTACGATAAAATTCGATTCGGTCTAGCTTTTTTGGAGAAAAAGAATCAAAAAGTGTAAATAAACATTTGTTTGTCATTTCGACGAAGGAGAAATCTTCGTAAGTGGCTCCATGACGAAAATATAATCTTTGGCGAGCTTCTCGCGAAGATTTCTCCTTCGTCGAAATGACAAGATTGTGTATGGTTGCTAAATTTAAAATCATTAAAAAAATCCCAAACTCCAACGAAATTGGAATTTGGGATTTTAATTTTTCAAATATTCATCTTCTTACAAATATCTTTCCTCAAAAACTTTCTGATGATGTTTCTGATGTCCAATCATAACAAAACCTAAAGCACGAACAGAAATAGGATTATTAGATGCTGTTCCAATTCGCTTAAGCTGTTCATCAGATAAGCTTTTGTAAAATAATAAAGTTGAATGTCTTACAGCCGAAAATTCGGTTAGCAAATCTTGAATACTTCTCTTGTTTGAATCTGTATTATCTGCGTAATCGTTTTCTTCAAAACTTGGCAAAGGCGTTTTATCATTTCTTGAAAAACGCAAAGCGCGATAGGCAAAAATTCGTTCTGTATCAATAACATGCTGAATAATGTCTTTTATCGTCCATTTTCCTTCAGCATAACGATAATCAAATTTATCCATTGGAATATTTTGTACAAATCGGATAAACTCATGAAGCGAAATTTCTAATTCTTCAATCAAAATTCCATCACCAGCCGCTTTGATGTAAGTACCAAAATGACCTGAATATTCACTGTCTAATAATTCTGATGCTCTCATTTTTATATTTTAAGCTGAGTTTCTACTTGCGTTAGTATTTCCAAATAATGATCTCGTTACGATCTTTTCATAAACTTTAATTAATTCTTCATTTGGTTTTTCTGCTTTGTTTAACTCATTGATTCTTAATAAAGCATATTGCTGAATAGTTAATAATGGCAAGACAATACGCTCTCTAATCTGAATTGAGGCTATACCATCAGGGTAATTTTCCATTAATGTTTTATGACCAGCAATTTTCAGTAAAAGTCTTTTTGTTTCTGAGAATTCATCGTAGATAATCTGCCAGAATTCACCAAACTCAGGATCATTTTTCATATAAGCTGTCAATGGCAAGAAAGATTTTGCTAATGACATCATACTGTTTTCAAGCAACGTTTTGAAAAATAATGAATTATGATACAAATTACTTACTTTGTCCCATTGTCCAGTTTCTTCAAAATGTCTTAAAGCTGAACCTACTCCAAAGAATCCTGGAACGTTTTGTTTTAATTGACTCCATGAACCCACAAAAGGAATTGCTCTTAAATCAGCAAAATCTAATGATTCAGATTTGCTTCTTTTAGAAGGACGGCTACCAATGTTCGTTTTTGAGTAATATTTCAGCGTACTCATTTTCTCTAAGTACGGAATAAACTTTGGATGATTTTTGAAACTTAAATATTTGTCATAACCTAAATTAGCCAAATCAGTCAAAATTTGAGTTTCTTCTGCAGTCAATTCATTTTTCTCTTTACTAAATACCTGATTAGTTACACCAGCACTCAATAAATTTTCAATATTATAACGGCAAGAATCTAAAGTTCCAAAATTAGAGCTAATCGTTTGACCTTGAACTGTAATCTGAATTTCGTTGTTTTCAATTTTTGGCCCAAGAGATGCATAGAATTTATGTGTTTTTCCACCGCCACGAGCTGGAGGTCCGCCACGTCCATCAAAGAAGATCGCTTTAATTCCGTATTCTCTAGAGATTTTAGTCAGCGAAATCTTAGCTTGATAAATACTCCAGTTTGCCATTAAATATCCACCATCTTTCGTTCCGTCAGAGAATCCAAGCATGATAGTTTGTTTGTTTCCTCTCGATTTCAAATGTTTAGCATATTCTGGATTCGTGTACAATTGCTCCATAATAGTATGCGCATTTTGCAAATCGTCTACAGATTCAAAAAGCGGAATAATATCTACTGATGGTTTTTCCCAATTATTCAAACGAATCATGGCAAAAGTTTCCATAACATTCAGAGCGCTTTCATTATTACTAATAATATAACGGTTTGCTCCTTCTTCGCCATTATTTTGCTGAATCGTTTTAATAGCTTGAACAGATTCTAAAGTATATCTAGTGATTTCATTTTCAAAATCAGATGGATTCAGATTTCCTTTAACCTTTGATAAAACATCAATTTTTTGATCTTCCGTCAATTCGTAATAATTTTTCGGAAAAACATCAGAACCAGAATTCAAATAATAATTCACAACATCTTTGAAAACTGCATTATGAATTTTACTATTCTGACGAATATCTAAAGTTGCAAAGTGGAATCCGAACAAATTAATTTTTACTAGAAGCGCATCTAATTCATCTAAATATAAAGATTGATGCTTCTCAATAATTATAGCTCGAATTTTGTTTAATTGCGTTAATAATTCCTCTAAAGTGATAAAAATATCTCCTTTAGAATAAAATACAGAACGATAAAGTTTATGTTCAAGTTCAGCAACTAAAGCATCTACTCCTGAGAAAGTTAGCTTACGTTTTAAGTTTCTCATTTCTACATAATAACACTTTAAAATAGAAGTACGCAAACGATCTGCAACTTTAAGCGTAATGTCTGTAGTAACAAAAGGATTTCCGTCACGATCTCCCCCTGGCCAGAAACCAAGTTTGATTAATTGGTTGTGAATTGGATTTCCTTCTAATATATTTTTTTGCAGGTAATGCACAATTTCTCCTGCAGTAGCATAAAATACATTTTCTAAGTACCAAATCAAACTTACCGCTTCATCATAAGGATTTGGTTTTTCTTTCTGAATGAATGGCGTTTTTCCAAGCTGAGCCAGCAATTGTTTAATTTGTAGCAAATCATTTTGACGAATTGCTTCTGTCAAATCATTTATAATTCCTAAAACTGGACCAGGATAAAACTGTGTTGGGTGTGCTGTTAAAACAGTACGAACATTGAAACTTTCTAAAAATTCACTTAATTCATCATCTTTCTCTTTGGCATCCGATTTTTCTTTGATGTCACGAAGAGATCCACGCCCTTCCATATTGTTAACCTCCGGAAAAGCAGCGTCTTCAATAGCATCAAACAATACAATTTGACGCTCTATATATTGAATAAATCGAAACATAAGATCGATTTTTTCCTCTTCAGAAGCGTTACTTAAGAATTTATTTGAGAAGAAATCCACAATTTCTTTAGGAGTTTCCTGTTTTTTAAAGCCTGTTTCGCAAGTTTCTGTAAATAAAGGAAGTAAAACTCCCGTGTTATCTATAGAATCAAAGGGTAATGTTATAAAAACACTATTATAAATGTGGTATTTTGAGAGAACGTCTTGGTTAAAACGTTCAATTTTTGGCAACGTATACATAATCGTGTTATAGTTGGTTGGTTAATTAGTCATAAAAAAACCCCAAGAATAAACTTGAGGTTATATTTTAATATAGCATTCAAGAAAAGTTCTTACATATTTTTGAAAATAGTATGCATCAAACGCTTCTTATCGTTTATACTTTCCTCTAATGAAATCATTGTTTCTGTTCTGTAAACACCATCAATATCGTCAATCATAAAGATTACTTCTTTTGCGTGCTTAGTGTCTTTTGCTCTAATTTTGCAAAAGATGTTAAATTTTCCTGTAGTTACAGAAGCTACAGTTACGAATGGAATTTGATTGATTCGCTCTAATACAAATTTAGTCTGAGATGTATTATTAAGAAAAACCCCTACATAAGCAATAAATGAATAACCTAATTTATCGTAATCTAAGGCTAATGAAGATCCCATGATGATACCGGCATCTTCCATCTTTTTAACTCTAACGTGTACTGTACCAGCAGATATCAAAAGTTTTTTTGCAATGTCAGTAAACGGAACTCTCGTATTGTCTATTAACATATCTAAAATCTGGTGATCTACTTCATCTAAACGAAATTTACTCATAATTGTTTAATTAATATTACTAATTGCTATTACAAAGTATAAAATTATATATAAAAAACAACAAATTCACATAAAAATTAACTTTTTATTAATCCGTTAACAAATTTAACATTTTTATTTAAATAAAAATTTGCTTTTTGACCCGTTTTAGGAAAGTTTTGGAAATCGTCCGAATATTCAGCGCCTTTTGCGTCGTATTCATAATGTCCAAAATAATTTTCCAACTCGCCTACTTCAACAATGTAAGCGTTAAAATGAATCTTATTTTCGATTAATTCTTCTTTGTATTGAGCGACAAAATTCGTAATAATTTCGATACCATCATAATTTATTTTGACATTTTTATACATAAAATCATAAAAAACCACATTATTTTGTGAAATATTCAAATATTCGGAAAATCTATTGCTAACTAAATCGTTTTCGGATATCTGTTTGAAGCTTAAAATTAACGCGAAAAATATGAATTTCCTTGTAATCTCTCGTTCGTAATCCTCTGGAAAATGCCCCGCCTCAAATAAGATAGTTGGAACACCTAAATATTGAAAAGTGTCTCCTATACAATTAATATTGAAGGAGTCATCAAAACGTCCAACTTGTCCTGGTATATATTTTTGAAGCTCTTCATTGATTCCAGCGATGATGTTTATAGCTTTTAATCTGTTCTCGTTTACTTCTCTTTCCTCGTTATAAGATGGAGCTAAAAAAGATACCGTAGCGGGTTTACCAGTTGTACCTGCCCCAAATATGGTACGCTGGTCATGTAAATTAAAACAGAAATCAGGTTTAAATTCTTCAAATACTTGTCGAAGCACTTTACTTTCTGGCTGCGTTAAATCTTGCGAATCACGATTTAGATCAATTTCGTTTGCATTTACCCTTGTATATAATCTTGCTCCATCCGGATTAAGCATTGGGATGCAATAAAACGTAAAAGTATTCAACATTTGCTTTGCAAAGTCGGTATCATCATTTAATAAATTTATGAAATCAAATAAAGCTTTTGTTGTTGTGCTTTCGTTTCCGTGCATTTGAGACCATAGATAAGCGCGTGTTTTTCCTGTTCCAATTTGATAACTATATATAGGTTCACCTAAAACAGATGTACCAATAATCTTCACCTGACCATTTGTATTTAACTTATCTAAAAGCGGTTTAATATGGTCTAAAGTTAGATATCTGCCAGAAATGGATTGTTCTTTGTATTGCGTAAAAAGCTGTTCTAAATTCATTGTGTTTCGATTAGTTTACAAAAGTAAACATCTTTATTTTTACAATTGTAAACTGGACAAAAATTTAATAATTTAGAATTGTAAACAGTTCTTGAAGAATTTTAGCAATAGTAGATATAACTTGTTTTAATTGAGCTTTTTAATTTGGACAAACGAACATAAAATAATAAATTTCAGCTAATTATAAATGTTTATTTAAATTTTAAATTTAACATAAAAATGAACTCAAATTAAAATTGCAACAATAATATTCGAATACTGTTTCTTTTTGTTTACATTTGTAAATAGGGAAATTTAAAGCAATAATTTACAATGGTAAACATAGATGATTTTGTAAAAAGGCTAGAATCCGTATTAGAATATTATGGATTAAACGCATCTGCTTTTGCTGATAAAATTGGAGTACAACGTTCTAGCATGTCCCATCTTTTATCAGGCAGAAATAAGCCTAGTTTAGATTTTGTAATGAAAATTTTGGAAGTTTTTCCAGATGTTGATCTATATTGGATTCTGACAGGAAAAGGAAGTTTTCCAAGAAGCAATACTGAAGAAGCGGATGAAACTCAAAAGTACTCATCTCCTATTCTGCCAAATCAGAATATGGGAAATGATTTATTTTCGGCTATAGAAATAAAGTCAGAAGAAGAAAAAAGAGAAACAAGAAAATCTCCTGTTCTAAATAATGAAAATTTCAATTTAGAAGATGAAGAAATCGAAAAAATCGTCCTATTTTATAAAAACGGCACTTTTAAAGCCTATTCTCCATAATGCAAAAATTAGCGCGTATTTGACTCCTTGTCCAGAAATTTTTTAAATATGCGATTCTCACGCGTTTGAAAAAATCTTCAAAAATTACAATTTGATACCGTTTTCAGGAATTTTACCTAAAACTCCTTCATAGTGTTTTTTCAAAATTTCATAATCAGCTTCGTAATTTCCAGTTGGATAAATTGCTTTACCGATATTAACTTCTTTTTTACCCCAATCAAAAGCAACAGGAACAATTGGCACATTCGCTTTAAGCGCAATAAAATAAAATCCAGTTTTTAGCTCATTTACTTTTTTTCTGGTTCCTTCTGGAGCGACGGCCAAACGAAAGATTTCTTTTCTATCAAAAATAGAAGCAATGGCATCTACTTTATTCAATCCGCCCGAACGATCTAATGGCTCTCCGCCGACATTTCTAAAATAAAAACCAAAGGGAAATCTAAATAATTCCTTCTTTGCTACAAAATTCATCTGCAATCCAGATATGCCACGAGTCAAAAGGCCTATATAAAAGTCATGATTACTCGTATGTGGCATCACTACTAATACACATTTTTTTACTTCAGCATTCTCCATTCCCACTATTTTCCAGCCCATTAGCTTGTAAAAGATGAATTTGTACAACAGTTTTTTCATGAAAGATTCAATATTTGGTGCAAAATAAAAGATTTAATGGTAAATTTGAGTAAAAGCATAAAAAATGATTCGAAAATTTTTCAGTTATATAATTCCAATAAAAATATTTAAGAAAAAATCAGCAAGAAGCAAAATGATCGAAGTTACATGGGCAAATGGCGAATTAGTATTGGACACTGAAAACACAAATTATTCATACGGAAGTTTGCAGCGTATATTAAGGTACGGACTTCGAAATATTGGATATGATAAAATTTTAGAAATGGAGCATATTCTACTTTTGGGAGTTGCTGGCGGAAGCGTAGTAAAAACTTTAGTGGATGAGATAGCATACAAAGAAAAAATAACAGGAGTTGAAATTGACCCTGATATGATTCAGATTGCCAATGAATATTTTAACCTTAATCAAATTAAACAGTTAGAAGTTGTTATTGACGATGCTTTTGAGTTTGTCCTTAAAACAAAAGAAAAATATGATCTCATAATTATCGATATTTTCGAAGACACGCATATGCCCAATTTTTTGTTCGAAAAGTTTTTTGTTGATAGAGTCTGCACTATTTTAAGAGATAATGGTTTTGTTTTATTCAACACCATGATATTAGACGAAGCTCATAATGTTCGAAATAGAAAATATGTTGCAGAAGTAAATCCGAAAATGTTTAAAACAAAGATGCTGCCCCGCATTGAAGTACATAACGAATTAATAATTATAAATAAAGTAGCTTAATTTTATGAAACCGCTTGCCTCAATCTTAAATACCCTACCGCCTGCTAAAGTTATAGATGCCTCAATTAATATTTCCGAATATACGCCATTAAATCTGTCGGTTTCAAATCAAGAATTGGTAAATCAGAAATTAGATACTTCGGAAGATTTTGAAAAATACATTTCAAATTTCTTAAAAGAAAAGAATGCCAAAGTTGCATTTGGAGGTTATATTGAAGGCAGATTTTTATATCAAAGAAGCCCCATTTTCTTAGATGCCTCAAAACCCGAACGCAATATTCATATCGGATTAGATTTATGGGCAGAAGCTGGAACTGCTGTACTTGCCGCCCTTGATGGAACAGTACATAGTTTTAAAAATAATATTGGCTTAGGCGACTACGGTCCTACTATTATATTGGAGCACGAAATAGAAAATGAGAAATTTTATACTTTATACGGACATTTATCGTTAGAAAGTATAGAAAATTTAAATGTCGGAGACAATTTTAAGAAAGGCGAAAAAATTGCGACTTTAGGAAATGCCTCTGTAAATGGCGATTATGCACCTCATGTCCATTTTCAGATCATTCATAACATTGGAGATTATTGGGGAGATTATCCAGGAGTCTGCAATACAAAAGACCTAAACTTCTATATCGAAAATTGTCCCGATCCTAACTTATTATTAAAAATTACTTAAATAGTTATGAAGAAAGCAGGATTGATTATATGTTTGTTGTTATTAATCGGATGTAAATCTAAAAGTGTTAGTAGAGATACAGAAGATTTAAAGATTAAAAAAGTTTCCGGAGCAGATGTAAATGCAAATCAGCAGCGTAAAGCGTATGATTTAGGAAAGAGAGTCTTGGAAACTTGTAATACTTCAAAATTTAAACCTTTTAATGAAACTGAAGTAACTAAAACGGTTATGGAAAACACAACGGAAGAACGTTTAACCAAAACCTGCCAAAGATTTAGACAATACTATGGAAGTTTTATAGATTTAAAATTAGATGGAGTTTACAAAACCAAACATGAAGTCATTTATCGCTATCATGCTTTGTACACAAAAAAAGTTGCCAATAAAGAGTTACGCATCTTTGTAAATGAAGATAATCTCATTTCTGCCATAAAATCTATGGATTGGGATGAAAAATTTGATGCCAAATTAGCCGATCAATAAATTACGATACTTATGAATTTTAAACTACCGCTTCTTCTTTTGCTATTTGTTTCAACATTTGCTTCAGCACAGCAAACTATCAGTGTAAAAGGGTCTGCACCCTATCCCGCAACACAAGAATATACTTTCATCTGCGACAAATATGCTTACTCTGGTGAAATTAATGTTCAAATAGCTAAAACGGAAAAAGGAGGTATTTTAAAACTAACTGTTTCTACTGCAAATGACAAAGCAAAAATTGCCGGTGGTGTTTATGTCGATTTGACAAATGCTGATGTAATTGCATGTACAGACAAAAATGTAAAGGAATCTTCAGATGGAAAAACAACTGCTTACTATTATTTCACTCCTGCAGAATGGCTAAAGCTTAAAAAAACTGATATTTATGCTGTTAGATTTATAATTGCTGGCGGACCAGATATTTCAGGAAATCTAACAGGTCATTTTACAGCTTATAGTAAAGTGAAATATTTCTCAACAGCATTTGATAAATCTAAAAAAACATTTGATACAGCTAAAGAAATTAGTGTTTTATAGTGATTTTTTAATATAATAAATCTTATATTTAACATAAATATTTTTTTATGAACTCAAATGAAGCCTTGATTACAAAATTTTATACCGCTTTCGCGAATGCTGACGCCAAAACAATGAGCGAATGCTATCATCCGAAAGTTCATTTTATTGATCCTGCTTTTGGTTTATTGAAAGAAGAAGAGGTTTCTAAAATGTGGGAAATGCTGCTTTTAAAAAGTAAAGGCAATTTAAAAATTGAATTTTCAAATGTAATAGCAGACGATTCTACCGGTTCAGCAAATTGGATAGCTACTTACAATTTTAGCAAAACAAACAGAAAGGTTATCAATAAAATTTCAGCCGAATTCATATTCCAAGATGGATTAATTATCAAGCATACCGATAATTTCGATGTCTGGAAATGGTCTAAACAAGCTTTTGGCCTTACTGGTTATTTACTTGGTTGGACTGGATTTTTCCAGAAAAAAGTACAATCCCAAGCCTTATCTGCTCTGAAACAGTTTCAGAATGCTATATAAATCTGAATAGCATTAGTCTGTATCTGATTTAGTTTAATATCTGCCTTGATCGCACGATTATAATTATTTTGTTACTTATTATTTTACTAAAAGTGTTAACTCAAAATACTGATGAAAGAAATCGTACACAAAAAATTAAATCAATTACAGGCAACTTCAATTTGCGGAAATGATATTAGTTCTTCTTGCCTTTATGTTTCAGCTTTAACTATTTTGTATGCAGGGCAATATGCTTGGATCTCACTTCTGATTGTCGCTGTTGTATTATTTCTTTTTAGAAAAATTTATGCAGAAGTTGTCGGAGCAATTCCTTTAAATGGTGGTGCTTACAATGTTTTACTAAATACTTCAACAAAACGTTTGGCATCTGTTGCCGCAACATTAACCGTTTTGTCATACATGGCAACCGCCGTAATTTCGGCTTCAGAGGGAATGCATTATCTACATGGAATTTTTGAAGGACTTAATGTTACCATAGCGACAGTAGTTGTTCTTGTTTTATTTACAGGATTGGCTATTTTAGGAATCGGAGAATCTGCATTTGTTGCCGTTATTATTTTCATGACACATATTGGAACTTTGACTTTGTTGGTCCTGGCATCAGCTTGGTTTGTTTTGTCACATGGTTTAGATACTTTTCATATCAATTGGCAGACACCAATTGCTTCGGGAAGCATTAAAACTGCCCTTTTTCTTGGGTTTTCTGCTGCAATGTTAGGAATTTCAGGTTTCGAAAGTTCAGCCAACTTCGTTGAAGAACAGGAAC
This sequence comes from Flavobacterium sharifuzzamanii, assembly GCF_003254585.1. GTDB lineage: Bacteria > Bacteroidota > Bacteroidia > Flavobacteriales > Flavobacteriaceae > Flavobacterium > Flavobacterium sharifuzzamanii. Next base: position 388,146 of record NZ_QJGZ01000038.1, read on the forward strand.
AAGGTGTTTTTCCTAAAACACTTCGTAACATGTGGGGAATTGTAAGTTTCTTCAATCCTGTAATTGCAATTTTATTAATTAGCGTAATTCCGTTAACAGAAGTTGGGGAGAATAAAGAATCACTTCTCGCGCATTTAGGAGATACCACAGGAGGAGCTTGGCTAGCTTGGCTTATTTCTATAGATGCAGTTATGGTACTTTGTGGAGCCGTTCTAACTTCATTTGTTGGTGTTTCCGGGCTTCTAAACAGAATGACATTAGATAGAATTTTGCCAAATTATTTCCTAAAACAGAATAAAAGAGGCTCTCATTATCGAATCGTCATAAGTTTCTTGATTCTATGTTTATCAGTCCTTTTTGCTACAAATGGACATTTAGAATCTCTAGCAGGAGTTTATACTTTTTCTTTCTTGGCTGTTATGGCACTTTTCGGAATCGGAAACTTGCTTTTAAAATACAAAAGAAGAAAACTTCCTAGACCAGAACGTGCCAGAGGTATTGCTGTCGTTACTGCCGTATTCTTTGTTATTGCAGCATTTTTAGGAAACATGTCCTTAAATATCAATTCGTTTTATACATTTTTGCAGTACATGATTCCTGCATTAATCTTTATCGGAATTATGCTGAATCGTGTTACTTTGATACGATTGTTAATAGAAGCTCTAGAATATTTTTATCAGCCATTACGTAAAATGGTTATTCTCAGCAATCGTTACTTAGAAAGTTTAAGTTCAAAAATCAATTCTCAAGAGTTCGTTTTCTTTACAAAAGGAGACGACATTACAATTTTGAATAAAGTTTTGCAATATGTAGAAGACAACGAAACTACTAAGAAACTTAAAATTGTTCATGTAAAAAAAGACACTGTAGATAACGAAGCACTTAAAAAAGATTTAGAAGTTTTGGATCGTGCTTATGACAATCTAGACATTGAATTTATAGAAATTGAAGGCGTATTTGGTCCAGAAATTATTGACGAACTTTCCGAAAAATGGAAAATTCCAAAGAACTTCATGTTTATTGGTTCTCCTGGAAATAAATTTTCATATCGAGTTGCCGATCTTGGCGGTGTACGATTGATTATGTAATTTTTTAAAAGCAGAAGAATTGGTGTTTTCAAGAAACCTTGTCCCGCTATCCGCTTCAATTCTTTTGTGGTGAACCCCACCACAAAAGGATTTCCACTTCTATCGGGGCTAAATTAGAAGTTTCATTTTCATAAGAACATAAAACCGAATACTATAAAAACAAACCCGACAGGTTTTCAAAGCCTGTCGGGTCTAATATGTTCAGTTTATCTTTGTCAAGATTTTAAGCTTTGAAAAAATCTTTAAAAGCTAGCTTTGCGATTTTGATAGCAACCAGATGTTCAGCTCAAAAAAAACTTCAAAAACTCTGCGAAAATCCTTTGCGAACTCTGCGTTAAAAAACGACCAAAAGTTAAGACTTAAACCAGCTTTCTACCAATTCATCTTCAAAAGAATTCGCATCTTTATGAATAAACTCATTTCGATTCTTTTCATAAGAATAATCTAAAGCCCAAGTTTTATGATTTGCGGCCAATTCTTTTATACTATTACATACAAAAGCAATTTCTTCATCAGTTGTCGTTGGGTGAATTGACATTCTAATCCATCCCGGTTTTTTGATTAAGTCGCCAATTGTAATCTCATTAACCAATTTATTAGAAGTTTCCTGATCAACATGTAATAAATAATGACCATAAGTTCCTGCACAGCTGCATCCTCCTCTAGTCTGAATGCCAAAACGATCATTTAAGATTTTAACACCTAAATTAAAATGAAGATCATCAATAAAAAACGAAATTACGCCAAGACGTTCTTTATGCTGTCCAGCTAAAATTTTAATATTCGAAATCGGTTCCAATTCAGAGAAAACATAATCAACAATTTCATGCTCACGCTCCATAATGTTTTCAATCCCCATTTCCTCTTTTAGCTCAATTGCCAGTGCCGTCTTGATAACTTGAAGAAAACCTGGAGTTCCTCCATCTTCACGATCCTCGATATTATCAATATATTTATGTTCTCCCCACGGATTTGTCCAGCTTACAGTTCCTCCACCTGGACAATCAGGAATCATATTTTTGTATAATTTCTTGTTGAAAATCAAAACTCCAGAAGTTCCAGGACCTCCTAAGAATTTATGAGGTGACATAAAAACAGCGTCCAAATAAGCTTCTGGATCTGCAGGATGCATGTCAATCTCAACATAAGGCCCAGAACAAGCAAAATCAACAAAACAAACACCATTATATTGATGCATTAATTTTGCAGCTTCATGAAAAGGAGTTCTTAAACCCGTAACATTCGAACATGCAGTAATAGAAGCAATTTTGATAGTTCTATCTTTATATTTTTCCAATAAAGTCTCAAGGTTTTCTAAATTAAAAAGACCTTTTTCACAAGATGGAATAATCTCAACATCTGCAATAGTTTCTAGCCAAGAAGTTTGATTAGAATGGTGCTCCATGTGCGAAATAAAAACAATAGGCTTTTTCTCGGCTGGAACAGTTGTAAAGCTCTTTAAGTTTTCAGGAATTTTCAATCCCAAAATACGCTGGAATTTATTGATAACTCCCGTCATTCCAGTGCCATCTGTAATTAAAACATCGTCATTATTAGCATTTGCATGACGTTTAATAATATGTCTTGCATGATGGTATGCTTTTGTCATAGCTGTACCAGATACAGTAGTTTCAGTATGAGTATTGGCTACAAAAGGGCCAAATGCATTTAGAAGTTTTTCTTCAATCGGACGATATAACCTTCCGCTGGCAGTCCAATCTGTGTAAATTATTGATTTTCTGCCATAAGGCGAAGTAAATTCTTGATTTATACCGACAATATTCTTTCTAAATTCCTGAAAATAAGTTTCCAGTGTCATGGTACTATTTTTGCTATTCATTAGTTGTGCCTTGTGTTTGACTGCAAATATATATAGTTTTTTTATAAAATTGCGAATTTATCAATAGCAAACTTCAAACACTACATTACCGTTTAGTATTTTTAGTTAAAAGAACTTTTTTTTAATAAATTATCATAATATCCTATCGAATTAATAGGCATTAAATTTAAAGAAAGTATTATTTATGGGAAATTTATCTGTAGCTACCTTTGGTGGCGGATGTTTTTGGTGTATCGAAGCTGTAATTCAGCGTTTAAAAGGTATAGAATCAATAAAATCGGGTTATTCAGACGGATTTATAAAGAATCCTGCTTATCGTGAAGTTTGTACAGGGAGAACCGGACATGCAGAAGTAATTCAAGTGACTTTTAACCCTGACATAATTTCATATCATGACTTAATTTTCATATTCATGACAAGTCATGATCCAACAACTTTAAATCGTCAAGGTGGCGATAGCGGAACTCAATATCGTTCTATAATTTTATATCACGATGACGTTCAAAAAGAAATTGTCGAAAAAGTTTTTGAAGAAGTGCAACCTGCTTATGCAGATCCAATTGTAACGCAATTAAAACCTTTTGAAGTTTTTTATGAAGCCGAAGATTATCATCAAAACTATTATAATGAGAATCAAGAAGCTGGATATTGTCAAGTGGTAATTGATCCTAAAATTCAAAAACTTAAAAAGATGTATGCCGACATGCTAATTGGCTAATTTTAAGTTTACCACAGATTATGAGATTGAAAAGATTTTATTTATTCTCTATTTGCCACGAATTCTCACGAATGTTATTCTAACTAAACCTAAAATTAGTGGAAATTTGTGTAATTCGTGGCAAACAAAAAAATCCTTTTAATCTATATAATCTGTGGCAAAAGAAAATCAACAAAATGAAAAATTTAAAAATAAATAATCGATTTACTGCCGAACTACCAGCAGATCCAGATTTGACAAATGAAATTCGTCAGGTTAAAAATACGCTGTTTTCATACGTAAATCCGACAAAACCCTCAAACCCAAAATTAATTCACGCTTCTGAGGAAGTGGCTGAATTAGTTGGAATTTCTAAAGACGAAATTCAATCAGAAGAATTCTTGAATGTTTTTTCTGGAAAAGATATTCTTCCAGAAACAAAACCGTTTGCTATGTGCTATGCGGGACATCAATTCGGAAATTGGGCTGGACAATTGGGCGATGGTCGTGCAATCAATTTGACAGAGGTTGAAAACAATAATCAGTTTTATACATTACAGTTAAAAGGAGCAGGAAAAACTCCATATTCTAGAACTGCAGATGGTTTGGCTGTTTTGCGTTCTTCAATAAGAGAATATTTATGTGCAGAGGCGATGAATCATTTGGGTGTTCCCACTACTCGATCGCTTTCGTTTGCTCTCTCAGGAGATCAGGTTTTAAGGGATGTTTTGTACAACGGAAATCCAGCTTATGAAAAAGGCGCCATAGTTTGTCGTGTTGCTCCGTCGTTTATTCGTTTTGGAAGCTATGAAATGCTTACAGCGAGAAATGAGTTAAAAAACTTGAAGCAATTTGTAGAATTTACAATTAAGCACTATTTTCCAGAAATTACTGGTGAGCCAAAAGAACAATATTTACAGTTCTTCCAAAAGGTTGCTGATACAACCCGTGAAATGATCTTGCATTGGCAACGTGTTGGATTTGTGCATGGTGTAATGAATACCGATAATATGTCTATTCATGGAATCACGATTGATTATGGTCCGTATGGATGGCTAGAAAATTACGATCCAGATTGGACTCCAAATACAACAGACAGTCAAAACAGAAGATACCGTTTCGGAAATCAGCCTCAAGTAGCACAATGGAATTTGTTTCAATTGGCAAATGCACTTTATCCATTAATCAATGAAGCAGCGCCTTTAGAAAAAATATTAGACACGTTTATAACTGATTTTGAAAGTAACTACAAAACAATGTTTTTAAGTAAATTAGGAATATTTACTTCAAGTGAAACTGACGATAAAATAATCAAAGGTTTAGAAGAAATTTTGCAGTTATCAGAAACCGATATGACCATCTTTTTTAGAAATCTTAGTAAAATTAAAAAAGATGATTCTGTAGAACAAGCATTCGAAAAAATAGAATATGCATTTTATATTCCAGAAGAAATAAGAGAAAATATTCTAGATGCTTGGCAAAAGTGGTTTACTGTTTATTTGAAAAGATTAAACGCTGAAGAACTTTCGGACAATGAGCGTTCAGAAAAAATGAATGAAATTAATCCGAAGTATGTACTGCGAAATTATATGGCACAATTGGCTATTGATGCCGCAGATAAAGAGGATTATTCTTTGGTTGATGAATTGTTTCAGCTTCTGAAAAATCCGTATGACGAGCAACCAGAATCTGAAAAATGGTTTGCAAAACGTCCAGATTGGGCAAGAACGAAAGTTGGCTGTTCAATGCTTTCTTGTAGTTCTTAATTTTTTTGCCACAGATTAAAAAGATTTCAATGATTAATCCTTTTGAATCCTTTAATCTGTGGCAAACTTTTTTTATTTAGCGCTAATATAATCCATAATTAGATTAGCGTGAATTCTTGAATTTTCAATAAACCATTTATGAGTCTGCATTCCGCCACAAACTACTCCGGCAAGAAATAAACCTTCTACATTAGTTTCCATCGTTTCTGGATTGTAAACAGGGATTTTCAGTTCGTCATTAGAAAGCTGGATTCCCATTTTTTCCAGAAAATTCAAATCGGGTTTATAGCCAGTCAATGCCAAAACAAAATCATTTTCAATTGTAATTTTACCATTTGGAGTTAGAATCTCTACTTCATCTTCCTTAATTTCGGTAATATTTGATTCAAAGTAAGCTTTAATACTTCCTTCAGCAATACGATTTTCAATATCTGGTTTAACCCAATATTTTACACGATTATTAATTTCGTTTTTACGAATTACCATAGTCACCTCTGCTCCTTTTCTCCAGCACTCCAGCGCGGCATCTACAGAAGAATTATTAGCACCTACAACCAAAACCTTTCTAAAAGCGTATTCGTGTGCTTCTTTATAATAATGACGGACTTTTGGAAGGTTTTCGCCTGAAACATTCATTTCAATTGGAATATCATAGAAACCAGTTGCGATTATAACATTCTTCGATTCGTAGTTTTGTTTATTAGTTGCAATTTTAAAAATGCCTTGGTTTTTCTGTACATCAAGTACTTTCTCGAATAAATTAATATTAAATTTGAAATAGCGGTGAATATTTCGATAATATTCCAAAGCTTCCTGACGTCCTGGTTTTGGTGCTAAGCAGTTAAACGGAATCTCACCTATTTCTAATCTTTCTGCGGTAGAGAAAAAAGTCATATAAAGCGGATAATTAAAAATACTATTAACGATCGCTCCCTTTTCTATAATTACATATTTTAATTTTTTCTTTTCGGCTTCTATTGCACACGCAAGTCCAATTGGTCCTCCACCGACAATAATAAGGTCATATATTGATTCTGTCATTTTATTTTTGCCAGTCTTTATAAGGATTCTTGCTTAAATAAGCATTATAATATCTTTCATCGTTTGTTACTTCTTCTCCGAGCCATTCTGGTTTTTCAAAAACTTCATCTTCCGAATTTAACTCGATTTCAGCCATTACTAAGCCTTCATTTTCGCCATAAAATTCATCAACTTCATAAATATGCTCACCAAATTGTATTTCATAACGAGTTTTTTCAATTTTCCCTTTTTCGCATAGTTTTAGTAATTCCTGAGCTTCTTCAAGCGGAATTTCATTTTCCCATTCAAAGCGAGACATACCGCCACTATGGCTTATCCCTTTTATAGTTATAAAGCCTTTATGCCCTTTAATCCTTACCCTTACAGTACGTTCAGGAGCAGAACTCAAATAGCCTTGAGCAATTTTATTCTGGGTAAAAGCTTGATTCTTGTATGCGTCAGATTTTACAAGAAACTTTCTTTCTATTTCAACCATCTTAATTCTAGATTATTTTTTATGCAAGTTACTCATTTTAACTAAGCCTTGTAGTTTATAAAAAATGAAAATTAAGTTAATTTCTTTTATTTCATCACAAATTAGAAACATCAAAACAACTGATAATTAACACGTTAATATGATTATTTTGATTAAATTTGATAGAATCTTAATCCGTCACCTATGTCTAAAAAAGCACTTTACTTGTTAGGCATTGCAATAACTATAATTTTGGGTGCTTTTTTTTACTCAAAATTTTGTTGCAACTGCTGTGAAAAAACTACAACGGATACTACTCTCAAGACAGCCTCTTCTTCTATGGTAGAGACTGGTTTTGTTCCGTTTGTCTTAAATGGTCCTGGAATTAATTATCGTACAAACGATAATCTCAAATTTCTTAAAAACAGCGCAAAATTAATTATGCCTATTGAAGATTCTGTAACGACTGGTATCGAAAACTTAAAGATGCTCTTAGAAACAAATCCAAAACAGAAAATTACAATTACAGGTTATGCACTATCTGATGAAACAAACAATACAACTTTTGATAATTTGGGTCTAGCAAGGGCAAATGATATTAAAAACTTTTTTGCATCAAAGGGAATACTAGAAAATCAGCTTAATACAAAAGGTGTAATTTTAGATAAATGGAAAATGAATGCTGATACTCTTCTTGGACCTGCTGACTATAAATTTGAGGCAATTGACTCTACTTCTACAGCAAATTCAACAGCAAATGATGAATGGAGCATTTTGAAATCTAAAATAAATGCAGATCCATTAATTCTCCATTTCAATACAAATAAATCTAGCGAGAAATTAAGTGTTACCGAAAAACAAAAAGTTACTGATATTGCTAAATATGCAGAGAATGTAAAAGATGCTGTGATTGTGGTAATCGGACATTCTGACAATGTTGGAAATCGTGACTCAAACATTGTTTTAGCACAAAAAAGAGCCGATTTTTCAAAGGATTATCTTTCTAAAAACGGAATTGATAATACAAGAATTGAAACGCAATCTAAAGGACCTGACGAACCTATTGGCGATAACAATACGGCGGAAGGAAAGGCTGCAAATAGAAGAACTGTAATTACCATTAAATAATTAAAAATATACGATCATGAATATACCTTGTGTCTTAATACCTATTCTAGTGGGTTTAATCTGTGGAATCTTAGGTTATTTACTAGGAAAAATGAATTCAAAAAATGACGATTCACTTTCTGCTTCACTTCAAGCTGATTTAGATGCGTGTAAAGCCAATACAAAAAATTTGAATGCAAGAATCACGACTCTAGAAGCTGATCTAGCGGCAAAAGCAAAATCTTCAGTCCAATCATTTGCGGCTACTGCTCCAGTAACAATTCCTTTTGATGCTGCTTTGGCAGCCAATGTGCTAGGAAAAAAAATAAAAGAAAATGATCTGAAAATTGTAGAAGGAATAGGCCCAAAAATAGAAGCTTTATTTAACGCCGCAGGAATCAATACGTGGTACGATCTTTCACAAGCTTCTACAGAAAAACTACAGTCAATTTTAGATGCAGGAGGAGAAAACTATGCGATGCACAATCCAAGTACTTGGGCTAGACAAGCGTTAATGGCTTATCAAGGAAAATGGAAAGAGTTAAAAGATTGGCAAGACAGTCTTTTGGGCGGAAAAGAGTAAAAGAAGGTTCAAAGGTGCATAGTTGCAAAGGAACAAAAGTTTTTCAATCTCTGTTTAGATGAACTCACAAAAAAGACGTAAAGTTCTTATACTTTACGCCTTTTTTTATTTTATCAGTTTAAATGTTTTCTTAAAAAAAATCTGATTGCCATTGTAATGTAGAATTGTGCCAAAGTTTCCCATTTTTAACTTCGAGAGGACAATCTATATTATTAGTATATAATGCTCCTGTTCCTAAACCTTGTGGCATGTTTGAATTTAATGTAAATGCCCATTGCGCAATGGCATTTAGTCCGATATTACTCTCCAATGCAGAAGTGATCCACCAGCCAATATTATATTTTTCAGCTAACGTAATCCATTCTTGAGTACCACGGAAACCACCAATAAAACTTGGTTTTAAAATGATGTATTGAGGCTTAATTTCCTGAAGTAATTTTTCTTTTTCTTCTAATGAAAATACACCTATTAGCTCTTCGTCTAATGCTATTGGAAACGGTGTTTGTTTGCACAATTCAGCCATTTCAGCAATTTGTCCTTTTCTAATCGGTTGTTCAATGCTATGAAGCTGAAATTGATTTAATTGATTCAGTTTATCTAAAGCCTCTATTGAAGGAAAAGCACCATTCGCATCTACTCTAATTTCTATTTGTTCTTCAGAAAAATGGCTTCTGATAAATTGCAGTAATTCTAATTCTTTAGCAAAATCAATAGCTCCAATTTTAAGTTTTATACAGCTAAAACCGTCAGCTAATTTTTCTTCAATCTGCTGTTTCATAAAGGCTGATTCGCCCATCCAAACTAATCCATTTATGGCAATTGAACTTGAATTATTGGTAAAATTGGATGGAAATAAAAGATATGGATTTTCGCTTCTAAGAGATAAAAAAGCCATTTCTATTCCGAATTGTATAGAAGGAAATTCTAATAAGGCATTCCAAAGAGCTGTTTCGCCTAAGTGAATATTGTCACAAACCCATTTTAGTTTTTCTTCGTAATCTGGACGGTCGTCTGCACTTAGACCACGAAGTATACCACACTCTCCTATTCCTTTTTTGCCGTTTTCTTCTAAGATTATAAACCAAGTTTCTTTCTCGGTCATAATTCCTCTAGAAGTTCCAGAAGGACGTTTAAATTCTAGTAAATATTTTTGATAAGATGCGTTCATTTTTTTAAAGTGCTAAGACACTAAATAAGCTTCTAAGCCTAAAAAAGACTCGAAAAAATACTTTATATCTAAGAGGCTTAATTGTATAACTTTAAGATTTTTTCAAAATCTTTTGAAGGTAAACCTGCTTTTTCAAAAGCTTGAAAATCAAGTTTTGTTTTTGCAATCCAACTTAAGCTGTCCGTTACATTCTGAGTCTGATATTTTTTGTAAATCGCTTTTGCAGCACTGTAATCATCGCTTACTAAATAAGTGTGTGCTAAATTTAATTTGACTACTAATTCTGTGTCATCCAACTTTTCACCTTCTTGAAGCACTTTTAATGCTTTTGCATATTGTTTGGTCAAAATATAGCAATATCCTAACGAACCGTAATCTAAAGCAGTTGCTTTACCTTCATTTACAATTGTATTTAATTTCGGAATTGCTTCGTTATACTTTTGAGCTTTAATTAAAGAAGCAACTTGTATTCTTAAATCGTTGAATACATTTTTAGAAATATCAGCATCTTTGTAACAGCTGTTTCCAAAATCTTTATAGACTTTAGTTTTTTCCACCGCCAATAATTTCTGAAACTCATCATAACGATATTGCTTCATAATCTTATTTAATATGCAAACACAAAAATCATCTGAATTGGCCATTTTTTGTGCTATTGTAGACGTTTTACACAGACTTATGATTTCGTTTTTGTTGTCCTGATTCCAACCGCGGTTTAATTTTGTATCTACCCACGGCACTACTTCTAAAACTACTTTTTGGCTTAAGATCCAGTTTTTGCTTTCAAAACCAAACCAGATTGTACTGATATTTTCCTTTAGACAAGATGATTTATTTACAGATAAGCGTTTAGCATCTTTGCTGACAGGTTCTGCTTGAGAATAACAAGCTTTATCAATTTTACCATCTTCAACATACTTTTTCGCATTTTCATTAGAAGTAAAAATCGAGTACGTACATTCGTCATCGCCTGAAATTTTTGACATCAAGAAAACAGCGCCCGCAGAACCTTGACTAACGCCTGTCGGATCTGGAATTGCTTTTAATAAGGAAACCAAACTATTGGCCATTTCCTGATTTTTATCTAAAAGTGTGATTCTATATACAATTTCTGTAGTTCCAACCGGTAAATCTTCAGTTGGTATAGAAATTCTATCACGTGCAGGAACCATAATTTCTTTGGTTGTTGCACGTTCTTTATCCCAATAACCATCTTTTTGTGCAAAAGCATTATAGGAAGTTGCGATAAATAGTAATAAAAGGATTTGTTTGAAAGTTGTATTTTGTAATGATGCTTTAATTGCCACTGATTTCACAGATTAAAATGATTTTTACTTTAAAAAACTTTAATTCAATTAACATAGATTATGCCAAATAACTTTCTTATGGAATTGAGTGCCCTAGCCCCGATAGCAGCGATATCCTTTTGTGGCGGGGTTCGCCACAAAAGATATAGCGGATAGCGGGATTGGCTTCTTATAATTCAATCGAATCTCCGATTGGTAAAAGCATTAAATCTTTTCCTTTATCGAAGAATTTACGAATTGCTTCTTCATGATTGATTTCGATATAACCAAAAGTGTCATAGTGATAACCTAAAACTTTATCGCATTCTACAAAATCTGAAGCAATAATAGCGTCTTCAACATCCATTGTAAAGTTGTTTCCGATTGGAAGAATCACTAAATCTAGTTTTGTTCGAAGCGGAATCAATTTCATATCGTATGTCAACGCAGTATCGCCAGCAATGTAGATATTTTTATGCTCACCTTCGATTACAAAACCTCCAGGATTTCCTCCGTAAGAACCATCAGGAAAACTGCTTGAGTGAATTGCATTTACGTATTTTACTTTCCCAAAATCAAATTTCCAGCTTCCGCCGTGATTCATTGGGTGCGAATTGAATCCTTTTTTTGCGTAGTAACTTGCAATTTCCGCGTTAGAAACAATAACTGCATTGGTGTTTTTAGCAATCGCTTCAACGTCCAAGACGTGATCAGCGTGTGCATGCGTCAGTAAAATATAATCAGCTTTTATTGTGCTAAGATTGATTGATGCTGCTTGTGGGTTTCCGGTAATAAATGGATCCACAATAATGTATTTTCCTCCTACTTCAATTCCTAATGAAGCGTGTCCGTAGTATGTAATTTTCATTTTGTTACCTTTTTAAATTAAACATGTTATTTATCTTCCCCCTAAAAAGAGATTTACAATAATGTCCGAAATCAATGAGATCATACAAACTGTAAGTAATATAGAAAGCAAAAATGTGCTTAATGCCAGTTTTTTCAATTCTGGGTCCAATAATTTTGGATCTTGGTTCTTGTAAACCGTGATCAAATGTTTTGTCAACGGAATATAAGCCAATAAAAATAAGTATTGATCAAAGTTATAATCGCTTAAAATAGCAAAAATAACCACCAAAATCATTGCCGTAATAATCAAGAAAAAGTGATAATTTTTAGCCTTTTGAGCTCCAATCTGTACCACAATCGTATTCTTTCCAGATTTTTTATCAGATTCTTGATCTCGCATATTGTTTAGGTTTAAAACTCCAACACTCAACAATCCGATTGCTACTGCTGGAAGAATTAAAAGCGGATCTACTTCTTTTGCGTATAAAAAGTTTACTCCCAAAGTACTTACTAATCCGAAAAAAATGAAAACGAATAAATCTCCCAATCCTCTATAGCCGTAAGCTGAATTACCTACAGTGTATTTAATTGCAGCCACAATAGCCGCAATCCCTAACAACAGGAAAAAAATTGAATACCCAAAATTGTCTTTTCCGAAAGCAAAATAAATTAATATGATAGCAGACAATAAAGTCAAAAAAGAAGTAATAATAATAGCTTTTTTCATTGCTTGAGGCGTAATAACGCCACTCTGAATAGCACGCTGAGGACCAACTCGATCTGCGTTATCCGTACCTTTTACACCGTCACCATAATCATTCGCAAAATTGGATAAAACTTGTAATCCTAACGTTGTCAATAGAGCAAAACCAAAAACTTTCCAACTGAATACTTCTGTTGGAGTATTAATAGTTTCTGTTGGATTTGACAAAGCATAAATACTTCCAACTATAATTCCAGAAACTGATAAAGGTAATGTGCGCAATCTTGCGGCTTCAATCCAATGTTTCATTATTTGTTTTGTTTGTTTAGTTTCAGGTTTCAAGTTTCAGGTTCCTATCTTGAAACCTGAAACTTGAAACTATTTTATAACTTATTTATGGTAACCACTTATTTTCACCAAAGTTTGGTTTTCTTTTTTCTAAGAAAGCATTTCTTCCTTCTTTAGCTTCTTCAGTCATGTAAGCTAAACGAGTTGCTTCACCGGCAAAAACCTGTTGTCCAACCATTCCGTCATCTGTCAGGTTCATTGCAAATTTTAGCATTTTTATAGAAGTTGGTGATTTCTGAAGGATTTCCTGAGCCCATTCGTAAGCTGTAGCTTCAAGTTCGTCGTGCGGAATTACAGCATTTACCATTCCCATCTCAAAAGCTTCTTGAGCAGAATAATTTCTACCTAAAAAGAAGATTTCACGAGCTTTTTTCTGTCCCACCATTTTAGCCAAATATGCTGATCCGTAACCGCCATCGAAACTTGTTACGTCTGCATCAGTTTGTTTGAAAATAGCATGTTCTTTACTTGCAAGAGTCATATCGCATACAACATGCAAACTGTGTCCGCCACCTACAGCCCAGCCTGGAACAACAGCAATAACAACTTTTGGCATAAAACGAATTAAACGCTGTACTTCTAAAATATTCAAACGGTGCTGTCCATCATCTCCAACATATCCTTGATGTCCGCGTGCATTTTGGTCTCCACCACTGCAAAAAGAGTAAACTCCATCCTTTGTTGAAGGTCCTTCGGCAGAAAGTAAAACAACTCCAATTGAAGTATCTTCCTGTGCATCGTAAAAAGCTTGGTATAATTCTGAAGTAGTTTTAGGACGGAATGCATTTCTAACATTTGGTCTGTTAAACGCTATTCTCGCTACTCCATTGCATTTTTTATAAGTTATATCTTCAAATTCTCTGGCTGTAATCCAATCCATTTTGATTTTTTGTTTTAATAATTATACGGTAAAAATAAAGCATTTTTACTATTTTACCTACTCAATCCGTCTTAAGTCTTTACTAAATTGACACGCAATGTTAACAATTGGTATTTACTTACAAAAAATAACATTTTTTAACATTAGTTTAGAAAATTAATAATTAATTTTACAACCTAGAAATCAATAAGATACAAAATATTTTAAAGATTTCGGATTGATTTTCTTTCACTGATTTATTAACCTAAAAAATGATTTTTTTGAGAAAATTTAAAAAATTTGTCGCTCATTTTTTTAGGGTTTTCACGAACAAACCTCAATTAAAAGAGCAAATGATTTATGTGTTTGTCGAAACTTCAAAAAGAAAAAAGTAACACCTAAGGTTAAATGTTAGAATTGTATCTATAATTAGTATAGAAATGATAACGAAAAGAGGAAAAAGTACTAATTCGCACTTTCTAAAAGTTATTTTATAAAACCAATGGATGAGCCGTGAAATTCTTTTTTTGCTTTTGAGATAGGTACATCAAATCATTTAAAAGACATACCCATCAATGGAATAATTTCTAAAATTCGTAAAGCTATTGTTCTGAGATGGACTCGAATTATTTTATTTCTGTTTTTTTTTAATTACAATTTTTTTTAAAACTGAATAAAAAGCGAAAGGCTGCTTGTAATGAGCAGCCTTTTGTATTACCATTATTTTGCTTTCGCACAATAAATTCCAAAAAATAAAAATTCCAAATTCCAATGTTTTTCGTTAAATCAGTCTTGGAATTTGGAATTTAAAATATTGGGATTTTTAGCTTTTTATTCTTTTACAAGATAAATTCCGTCTTCTTTTATTTCAATCAGTTTTTCTTTGTACAAAGCACCAATTGCTTTCTTAAATGATTTCTTACTCATTTTCAAAACTGTTTTAATGTCTTCAGGATGAGAATTATCATTCAATCTAAGAAAGCCTCTACTAGCTCTTAGCTCACTTAATATTTTTTCTGCATTTGGCTCTATACTCTCAAAACCTTGTGCCTGAAGCGCTACATCAATTTTATTATCTGGACGAATGCTTTTGATATAACCGCGCATTCTGTCTCCTGTTCTTATTGCGTCATCATAAACTTCATCTTTATACAGAAGACCTTTGTGACGTTCGTTGATAATTACGTTAATTCCCATATCGGTAATATGAGAAACAATTAAATCTACTTCTTCACCTTTTTCAACTGTCAAATTATCATTGCTCAAAAACTGATTAGTTTTACTTGAAGCAACTAAACGATTAGTTTGTTTATCCATGTATAAATAAACCAAGTAGCGTTTTCCTTTTTCCATTGGACGAGCCTGCTCTTTGAAAGGAACAAGGATATCTTTTTCCATTCCCCAATCCATGAAAGCGCCTACATTATTGATGTAGTTCACTCTCAAAAGAGCAAATTCATTCAGTAAAATGTACGGAACCAAAGTCGTAGCAACTGGTCGCTGCTCGTGGTCTAAATAAACAAAAACGATTAATTCTTCGCCAATTTCAAAAACTTTTGGCACATATTTATTTGGAAGCAAAACGTCGTGAACACCTTCTGGATCATTTTCTGGATCTCCTAAAAACAAACCAACTTTGGTATCACGTAATATAGTTAGCGTATTGTATTTTCCTATTTCTAGCATTTTTATAAGTTTCTAAGCAGTCGAACTGCTAAGTTTCTGAGGCGCAAAGGTACGAAGTTTGACACCGTACAAAGAAATTAATTTTAACAAAACTTAATTTGCACGTAAAAAACAGAAAATCCCTTTATAAACAGATGTTATAAAGGGATTTTGAATCTTTTATAAATTGGAGATTATTTGAAGATGCTCTCTTTTTTAAAGTGTACAGTCAGTAAATAATATACTACTGCTCTGTATTTGTGCTTATTAGATTTTCCATACTTTTCTAATACAGCGTGAATTGCTCCGAACAATTCTGGACTATCTTTTAAGCCAAGCTTTTTAACTAAAAAGTTGTTTTTTACTGTTTCTAATTCAGATTCTTGAGATCCTGCCACAACAGATGCATCGTCATTATATATGGAAGGACCACAACCAATTGTAACTTTAGTCAACAAATCCATGTTTGGAGTTACTCCACATTTTTCCTTCAAATCTGAAGCGTACTTTTTAATTAATTCTTCTCTCTTGCTCATAAACTATATAATTAATTGGTGAATAATACACCAAAGTTATAGCTAAAGCAAGAAGTAAACAATAATTTTAACAAATATTTTCTTTCAAATTTTAGTACAAGTATTTGAAATACTGTTTCAGAATCTGATCATTCTCAAATGTAGGTGTAAAGACTTCCAAAATTGCTGGAGCTTCATCCGAACTATATAATGATTGTATTCCGTTTTCTAAAGAATCATTGTCTTTTGCAGTATAATAATCAAAACTATACATCTTAGCCAAATGCTCGGCTGTAAGATGATGAGAGGTTTCAAAATAAGTATTGAAAACGGGTTTTTCCTGATGTCCTGGCAAAATTCTAAAAATTCCTCCTCCTCCATTATTAATCAAAATAATTTTGAAGTTTTTAGGAATATAAGAATTCCATAAAGCATTGCTGTCGTATAGAAAGCTTATATCGCCAGTGACAAAAACGGTTTGTTTTTCGTTTCCAACTGCCGCACCAATTGCCGTAGAAGTACTCCCATCGATACCGCTTGTTCCGCGATTACAGAAAACTTCAATTGTATTATCAATATCAATAAGTTGTGCATAACGAATAGCAGAACTATTACTAATTTGCAACATACTGTTTTTAGGCAATGATCCGATTACTTTTTCGAAAACTTTGAAGTCTGAAAATCCTATTTTGCTTAAATATTCTTTTCTTCTCTCTAATCTTGTTTGATAAACAGTATCTACATTATTAAAATAATTACTTTTTACAAAAGAAGTTTTTGAAAGCAGGTCTTTAAAGAAATCATTCGGCTTCATTTCAAAATGTTTTGTCAATGCTCCAAATGTATCATAAGCACGTAAAGTATCAATATGCCAATGCTGTTCTGGTTTGTATTTTCGTAAAAATCCTTTAATTCTTTTTGAGACAACCATTCCTCCAAAAGTTATTAAAACAACCGGGTTAAACTTCTTAAAATCAAAATCATCAAAAGGAGTAATTAAAGTATCTATTGAATTAATAAAACTAGGATGATGAAGATTTGAAGTTGTTTCTGTAAGCACTACCACTGAAGGATCTGAAGCTAAATTTTCTATAACTTCTTTATCAATTGCATTTGCTTCGTTAACTCCAACTAAGATTAATTTTCGCTTGGCAGTATTCCAAACAGAAACTACTTCTTCACTATTTTCTATTGTTAAAGGAAAAACTTCTGGCTCTGGATTTGTAATTATGGGCTGTACAGAAAGCTCTTCTGTTGTTTCGTATAAAGGTTCTTCAAAAGGTGCATTAATATGAACTGGACCTTTTTTAAGAATAGCCGTTTCAATTGCCAAATTGATTTTTAAGTCATTCTCTTCAGATGCTTCTTCGGTCAAATTTGCATTGAAAACAGAATGATTAGAGAAAACATTTTCCTGACGAATAGTTTGTCCATCACCAATATCAATTTTACTCTGTGGACGGTCAGCAGAAATTACAATTAAAGGGATTTGGCTGTAAAACGCTTCCGCGAAAGCAGGGTAATAATTTAACAAAGCTGATCCTGAAGTACAGACTATCGCTGTTGGCTGTTTGGTTTGCTGAGCAATTCCCAAAGCAAAAAAAGCGGCACAACGCTCATCTGCAATGCTATAACAGGTGAAGTTTGGATTTTGAGCAAATCCGATGGTTAACGGTGCATTTCTAGATCCTGGAGAAATTATAATATTGACAATGCCTTTGGCAGATAAAATTTCGATAATGCTTTGTGCAAGCGCTATTTTGGGGTAAATCATTCTGGTCGTGTATTACTTTTTTCGAAGAAAGTCTTTCGCTTGATTTTTCTTCATCTTGCTTACAAAGTTACAAACTTCGCATTTGATTTATATTATAATTAGGAATATATTAAGGCTCTTTCTAGAAAAAGGAAATATATTTGTAAAATCGAATAATTAATAAAAGCCTGACACAATATGCGTTTCTTATTTATACTTTTTTTATCTGTTACTTTTCAAACTATCATTGCTCAAAATCAGTTTGTGCCTGTTGATGTTCCATATAAAACAGCTTTAGAAAATGCAAAAAAAGAAGGAAAACCACTTTTTATTATGCTTTATGCAGATTGGTGTCCACATTGCAACTTAATGAAAACGGAAGTTTTGAGTGATCCTGCTGTTATGGGTTTTTTAAATAAAAATTTTGTCTGTACTTATAAAAATATAGAAAAGGAAGAAGGAATTGCTTTAAAGAATAAATTCAATACCAAATCGCTTCCTACTTTCTTATTTCTTGACAGCAATGAAACGTTGATTTATGCATTGAAGGGCGAAATGAAAAAGCCAGAATTTCAGAATGAATTAAATATTGCTTTAAATCCGAAAATGCAACTGCCTTATTTAGAAAAAGAATTTCTTGCTGAACCAAGCAATTCAGATAAATTCTTTACCTATTTAAATACTTTAAAAAAGGGAAAAGACAGAACTGAATTGTCAATACCAACACATATTTACCTAAACACACAATCTGATAAACAGTTAGTTAGTGAGTTAAACTGGCGCGTTATAGCAAATGGGGTAACTGATATTAAATCTAGAGAGTTCCAATATGTTTTAAATCATCAGAAAGAATTTGCTGCTGTTGCTTCTCAAAACCGAATTGACCGTAAAATCGAAAGCATTGTGAACGAGTTGCTTCGTCCTTTGGTTGATAATTTAGATACTGTAAACTACTATAAACAAAGAGAAGTTGCAAAATCAATCCGATTGCAAAAAACAGATTCTTTAGTTTTTAAATATGATCTAACTTTAGCCGAAAGAACTGAAAAATGGAATTTCTATAAAAAAGTTACTCTTGAAGACACTCAGAAATTAGTTTGGAACGATGCGAGTTTTTTAAAAGATATCGGGAATACTTACTTTAAACATATTAATGATAAAGAGAGTTTAAAAAAGGCTATTTTCTGGGTAGATCGTTCTTTAGAATTAAATGATTCGTATGATGGAAATCTGCTTGAAGCGAAGCTTTACAACAAAATAAAAGATAAAAAGAAAGCTTTAGAATATGCCAAAAATGCCAAAGCAATAGCCAAGGAAATGGACTGGAATTCTAAAGAAGTAGACACATTATTAGCTGAATTAAATACCAAATAACTGCAATAAATAACCAATGAGCATTACACTAAGACCAGCAACAACAAACGATTTACAAAAGATTTTAGAAATTGTAAACCATTCCATTCTACATACTACTGCCAATTATAGCTACGAAATCCAGACTTTGGAAGTCCAGACCAAATGGTTTGAAGATAAAATGGCGAAAAATCTCCCTATAATTGTAGCCGATTTAGATGGCGAAGTAGTGGGTTTTGGAAGTTATGGCCAGTTTAGAGAAAAGATTGGCTATCAATATACTGTCGAGCATTCTGTTTATGTAGTTGACAACATTATAGGAAAAGGAATTGGTTCAAAACTTTTGACGGAATTAATCCGTTTGGCAAAAGAGCAAGGTTATCATGTTATGATTGGTGCCATTGATGCCGATAATGCAGGAAGTATTGCTTTTCATGAAAAATTTGGATTTGTTTCTACGGGTACAATTCGTGAAGTTGGCTACAAATTCGACCACTGGTTAGATTTGGTTTTTATGCAGCTAATATTAGTTTAACCGCAAAGGACGCGAAGAATTACGCAAAGTTCGCGATGTTATTTTAAAACAAAACCCGACAGGTTTTAAAAACCTGTCGGGTTTGATTTATATGAGTATGCTTAAACTTTTTTAACTCTTAATCCAATTAATAACTTCAGGTTCTGTTACTAGAGTTTTTGGTTTAATTACTTTTACCAATTCTCCTTTTTCATTGATTAAGTATTTTTGAAAGTTCCATTCTACTTCAGAATCCTGTAGACCGTTTCTTGATTTTTCAGTTAAGAACTTATAGACATCGCACATATCACTGCCTTTAACAGAAACTTTGTTCATCATCGGGAAAGTTACACCGTAATTCTGCTGGCAGAAAGTTTCAATTTCTTTAGCAGTTCCTGGTTCTTGTGAAGCAAAATTATTTGCAGGGAAACCAACAATTACAAACCCTTTATCTTTGTATTCTTTGTAAACTGCTTCTAAATCTTTATATTGTGGAGTTAAACCGCATTTTGATGCAGTGTTGACAATCATGATTTTTTTGCCTTTTAAAGATGCAAAGTCAAAGGTATCTCCTGACAAGTCTTCTACTTTAAACTGATAAATTGTTTCTTTAGCCATGGCTTTATCCTTTTTAGATAATTTGTTTGTATTAGTTTGAGCATTTACTCCTATTACTGACAAAACAGCTGCTCCAAATAGCATTAAAAGTATTTTTTTCATCTGATAATTTTTTATAAAATTAGCTAAAATCCATTTTCAAAAACCATTTTCGGTCTTTAATTTTTGCCAATCAAAAGTTAAATAAAAAATGAAGCCTAACGTTAATCAGACGTTAGGCTTCCCCCCATACAAACAAATCAAACCATGAATTAATTATTATGCAATCTTTTATAAATTATAGTTGATGACTCGGTTATGTCGAAAATTCCTTTATCCCCCATATGTCAAACGTCTTTTTGAAAAATCTTTAAATGGCTTGTATTGATGTAAAATTAAATCCTAATAGTCGAGACATATTAAAGAAATCTTCAATCTGGAAGTCCGAGTACATCAACTATACAATATTTTTATTTTGTTATTTTTTATAATCAAATCTTGTTTAAACACAAATTCCTGAATGATTCATATCTGTGCAACCTGACAAAGCTTCTTTCATAAAATCTCTTTCAGTAAAAACGGTTAACGATAAAACTGTTGTTAATCCAACTATCAATATTCTAACTATTATTTTGCTATCCATAAGTCTTTAATAATGTTCTAACAACAGTTTTATTCTTAACTTTTATAACTGTAAATAAGATCTTTCTCACCTTATTAATTTCATGTACGTAATTGGATTGTTTTTGGTTTTAAAAAAAATAAAAAAAAATGCACTTTTTTTCGGAACCCCTTATTTTCTTAGGTTTTGGATTACTAAAAAAAATATAAAAATGAAGAAAAAATAAATTAACTTTATAACAGGTTAGCATATAATACCTTAGCTTTTAATGTTTAAACTTAAAAATCCAAATCTATGAGTCAAGAAGAACTGCTAGTTTTAATTTACAAAAAAGACGAAAAAGCTTTTACACATTTGTACGACATGTACTCTAAAAGTTTATTTTCTGTCATTCACGTCCTAATTAAAAATCGAGAAGAAGCAGAAGATGTGCTTCAGGATGTTTTTGTCAAAATCTGGAAAAACATCGATTCCTACAACGAGAGCAAAGGACGATTTTATACTTGGATCCTTAACATCGCCCGAAACACCTCGATCGATAAACTTCGTTCTAAAGACTATAGCAACAGCCAAAAAAACCTTTCATCAGATAATTTCGTAAATCTCTTAGATGAGAGTAATAAATTGAGTCATAAAATTGATGCAATTGGAATTCAGGAATTTGTAAAAAAACTAAAACCAAAATGTATTGAAATAATCAATTTATTGTTCTTTAAAGGATATACCCAGCAAGAAGCTTCAGAAGAATTGGCAATGCCACTGGGAACTATCAAAACGCAAAACAGAAACTGTATTAACGATTTACGTAATTATTTGAAGATATAATGGAAGCACAAGAATATATAGAATCAGGAATTTTAGAGCTATACGTTTATGGCCTATTAAGTGAAAAAGAAAATTTAGAAATTGCCGAAATGGCAAAAAAGAGTCCCGAAATGGATCAGGAAATTATTTCGATAGAAAAGGCTGTAATTGCGCTTTCTTCGAGTTTCTCTCCTTTCCATTCTGTGGAAAATTTTGAAAAAATCAAAGCTCGTCTTGAACTTAAACATGGAAAAGTTGTCGATATCAAACCAGCTTCAAACTGGTCTCAATATGTTGGCTGGGCAGCAGCAGTATTATTATTGCTAGGTTTAGGCTATCAGACTTTAGAATTAACCAAAACCAAAGAAGCCATTTCTACTGTTGGAAATGAGAAGAATAAAATACAAAGAGAATATGCCTTTTTAGATCAGCAGAATAAAGAAACCGAGAAAAACCTAGGTATTGTAAGAGATATTAAAAATACAGGAGTAACACTTGGTGGTCAAACAGTTTCGCCAACTTCTTTTGCAAAAGTATATTGGAATAAGCAAACTAAAACTACTTATATTGACGCGGCAGGTTTGCCTGCACCGCCAAAAGGAATGGTGTATCAAGTATGGTCTTTGAAATTAAGTCCAGTACTCACTCCGACAAGCATTGGTTTGCTGGATAATTTTGAAGGTAATAAACAAAAAATCTTTGCTGTAAATCAAACCGATTCTGCAGAAGCTTTTGGAATTACTTTGGAACCAGCTGGCGGAAGCCCTACTCCAACAATGGAACAGCTTTATACTTTAGGAAAAGTTTAAAATTAATCTTTTATAAAAAGCTAAAACGCATATTCAGTGTAATATGCGTTTTTTTATTATTTTTAATTCACCAAAAACCAATTTTATGAATGCAAATTTACTTTTGAGAATTGCTATAGCCATTATTCTCCTAACCCATTCCGTTTTCGGAATGTTTAATAATGGTATTAATGATTTTGGAAATCTTTTCCTCAACCAAATTGGTTTTGCTCCTTATGGCGTATTTCTTGCCTGGAGTATCAAATTATCTCATGTTGCCGCAGCAATACTTTTATTAGCAAATAAATACATTAAACTTGCTGGTTTTGTTACCATTTTTGTTCTTATAATGGGCATTGCTTTAGTGCACTTTCAAGAAGGCTGGTTTGTTGTAGGCGGCGGAAGAAATGGTGTCGAATATAATTTTCTTCTAATTATAGTTCTCTTGGCAATTATGTATCCTGACGGCATCATAAAAAAAACAAAAAAGTAATTCATAAATCAAATATCAAGTTTAATGGAAATAATGTGCAAAAATTGCCATCAGGTCTTTAGAGGCCATTATTGTAACAATTGCGGACAATCTGCAGAAACGCATAAAATAAATGCGCATTTTTTATGGCACGATATCCAGCATGGTTTATTGCATTTTGACAAAGGAGTATTGTATTCTTTAAAACAATTGTTTACCAGACCCGGACATTCTATCCGCGAATTTATTGAAGGTAAAAGAGTTCGTCATTTTAAACCCTTATCTTTAGTTGTAGTACTTGCTACTTTATATGGACTGCTTTATCATTATTTTCATATTAATACCTTTGATGGTGCAAAGAATTCAGACATTGATTTTGAGCACTTAAATGAATGGTTTGCAACACATTTTTCATGGGTAACAGTTGGTTCTATTCCTATTTATACTATTGGCACTTATCTTGTTTTTAAAAATCAGGGGTATAATTTTGTTGAATTTTTTGTGCTTAATACTTTTAAAGCGGCTCAAAGAATCTCTGTACAGTTACTAACAATGCCAATATTGATTTTTCTAAATCATACCTCATATATACAGCAGTACAACAATACAATGTATATTATTGGTATTATTTTAATCTTTTGGACAAACATTCAATTTTTCAATAAAATATCTAAAATAAAAGCGTTTTTCTTGACCCTATTAAGTCATCTTATTTTTCTGATTTGCTTTTTCCTTATAGCCGCTATTGCACTTCTGCTCTTTGGCAAACTTTAAATCTGATAATAAAAAAAGGTTCAACATTGTGTTGAACCTTTTTTTATGAATTAACAATTATAGTGAATTATTTATTCTTTACTTTTTTCGTTTTATAGTATTTACGATACTTAGGATATGTAACAGCACCAATTATAGAAATCGTAATCAAGCAGTAATAAATCCAGTTTAATGAATGTGCTTCACCACTTGCATAAGAGTGTAAACCTACTAAATGGAAGTTTACTCCATAATAGGTAAACAAGATAGATACAAAAGCATACATACTCATTAAGTTAAAGAACCATTTTCCTCTTAAAGCTGGAACAAAACGAGCATGAATTACAAACGCATAAACCATAATCGAGATTAATGCCCAAGTTTCCTTTGGATCCCATCCCCAGTAACGTCCCCAGCTTTCGTTTGCCCATTGTCCACCTAAAAAATTTCCAATCGTTAGCATGATCAGACCAATGGTTAAAGCCATTTCGTTAATATAACTTACTTCTTTAATATGTAAATCCATTTTGGCTTTATTTTTATCATTTGTAAAGAAAATCAATAGTAAAGCAACAAAACCTAAAATCATTCCTAATGCAGTTGGACCATAACTTGCTACGATAACCGCTACGTGAATCATTAACCAATACGAATTAAGAACTGGTTGTAAGTTTGCAATTTCTGGATCGATCCAGTTCATATATGCCGCCATTAAAATCATTGCTGTAACGAATGCAGATGAAGCAACGGTTAATTTTGATTTTCTATCAAAAGCCAAACCAAAGAACATCGTAGACCAAGCTACATATACAATAGATTCGTATGCGTTACTCCAAGGTGCGTGACCTGAAATATACCAACGTGCAATTAATCCAACGGTATGAAGTGCAAATAATAATCCGATGATAATATGGAAAGCGTTTACAGTAAATCTTAGCCATTTCTTCTCAAAGAAAATATTAAGAATAGTAAACATCAGCATAATTATAGATGCAGTTATGTACCAATATGGCAATACTTTGAAAACATCATATTTGTTATAAGCAATTTCAGCATCAATTTTATCTTCGCTTGGCCTTACTTTAGCTCCAAATTTCTTTTGGAAACCATTGATACTTTCCACTAAATTATCTGCTGTATCAAAGTTTTTCTGAATAGAACCATTGTTTAATGCACTAAAATATAATGGAAGAATTTGCTTTACATAAGTAGAATCCATTCCTTTAAAACCAGCACTTTCACGCTCTAAATAAGAAACCCATTTGTGATTTGGATCATTGGGAATAGGGAAAATTCTTAAAATGCTTCCACTTAATGCCGATTCCATTAAGTTCACTTTCTTATCGGTTTCAACAAAATCTTTCTCAAAATTATTTGGATTAGCGGCTTTATAAGCAGCATCTAAATAAGGAGATAATTTATAGTTTCCTTGTTCGTCAAAGAATTTTACAAAAGGAGCATATTGATCTTTAGAATCGATACCTATAATCTTACGAATACTATCATTTCCAGATTTAATATAAATCAATGGAATCTGAATCCAAACTTGAGCATATTGCGTCATAGATAAAAATACCTGATCTGAATTCATTCCGTTATACGTATCATTATGGCTTACTTTTCTAAGCAATTCAGATGAAAACGTATTAATTGGCTTCATTCTACCTCCAGCATCCTGAATAATCAAACGACCGAATTTTGCTGCATGAGATTCCGGTGCTTTATATATAGTCAATAACGAATCTAATTGTTTTTGGCTCGGTGGTGCCGTCACATGATTTGCATGATCATTTGGATCTGCAGAGTGTGCATGATCGTGGTCATGAGAATGAACATGAGGGGTCTGCTGTGCAAAACCAGTAAAACTGATCATCAAAATCAGAAGCATTATCAATTTTTCTTTTTTCTTCTGAATAGCGTCTAGCTTACGTTTCAAATCACCAAAACGAGAATGTTTAGTAAACATAATTGCCATTAAACCGATGTATAATAGATAATAACCAAAATAAGTAATATTAGTTCCCCAGAAATCGTGATTTACCGATAAAACAGTTCCTTTTTCGTCTGGATCAAATGAAGATTGGAAGAAACGATATCCTTTGTGATCCAAAACGTGGTTCATAAAAATATCTGCATCAAAAGTTTCTGTAGAGTCTTGAACAGTTACTTTACTTTTGTATGAAGAATAGCTTTTCTCTGTTCCTGGATATTTCTCTGCAATAAAGTCATTTAAACGAATTTTAAATGGCAAAACATAAGCTTTACTTCCGAAGAATAAAGAATATTCTATATTGCCAATTTTAACTGTTTTAGCTTCCCCGACTTGCCCTTTATTACCAAAAAGCATTACTTCTTCTTCCTGTCCTTCAGCTTTTACTTTTACTACCAAAGCATCTCTATGAGATTTTGCTTTAAAGTCATTATTAGATTCATAATCTACTTTTCCTCTCATTGGAGGTTCTGGAAATACAATTCTAATATCTCCAATGCTGTATAAAGAACGCATCATTAAAGGCTGTACATTATCTTTTGTAACTTTTCCTTTAAATTGATCTGCCATTCGCATAAATTCACCTTCAAATGGAGTCTGGATTGTGTATTCTTTTCCAGTTGTATTGATGTTTATTGCACCGTCTGTCTGCTTATTTAAAGCAAATAAAACATTGTGAATATTTTGAACTTCACCTTCTTTCAAATAATGTTCTTCACGTCCGCCTGCTCCAGCTTCAACTAATTTTAAGTATAAAGTCCCTTTTGGATCTGGTTTAACCACTTCTTTAGCTCCCATGATATAGTTCGAATAGGTAACTTCAAAAGGAGTCTCGTCAAATTTTCCTGAAATACTAAAATCATTATTCGTTACAGGAGAAAGTAGAAGACTTTTTTCAAAAACTCTTCTTTTCATTTCCCCTTTATATTCACCATCAGCAAAAATGGTTAAAAAGGTTTTATCTGAATAAACTTGGTTTTCAGCCGCGCCTTCGCGAATTGGCATCATTCCTTCATAACTAATATATCTTGTAATAAAAGCTCCTAAAAGGATAAAAATAAAAGAAAGGTGCAATAGAAGACTTGCCCATTTTTCTTTTTTATGCAGTTGATATTTTTTGATATTTCCGAAGAAATTAAGCACAAAGATGGCCATAATAGCTTCAAACCACCAAGTATTGTAAATTAGTATTCTGGCTGTATCAGTGTTGTATTTACTTTCGATAAAAGTTCCAACACCCATTGCAATTGCAAATGTTAAAAAAAGAACGGCCATTAATCGTGTAGAAAACAAAAAAGAGAATATTTTTTTATCCATTTCTTAGGGATTACATTGTATAAAAGTGCGACAAAAGTACTTAAAAATGTTGATTAGCAGGCTTTGCCTTTTGTTAATAAAAACCAAAAATAAGGACTATTTTTTAAACAAATTGATAATATAGAAAGTTTAAACCTACAAAACCAACATGAGTTTTTTTATTAATTGCTTTTATAAAAAAAGTGTTAGAATTCTAACAGAAAACAGAAGACAATAAAAACTTCAAAAAAGCATTATCAATATTGAATTGGCTCCCTGCATTAAAAAAATAATACTAATTTTGCTTTCATGATTCAGATAACAATAATCGGTTCCGGCAATGTTGCACAGCATTTGATAAAGGCTTTTTCTGCCAGCAAAATTGTTGAAATTAAACAGGTTTTTTCGAGAAAGAAAGAAGCCTTGATCCATTTAATTGATTCTGAAAAGATTGTAACCGATTTTGAAGCATTAGAACCTGCTGATTTGCATATTATTTCCGTTTCTGACAATGCTATTTCAGAAGTTTCAGAACAGCTTCCGTTTAACAATCAACTAGTGGTTCATACTTCTGGAACATCTTCAATTGAGCTTTTAAATCCTAAAAATCGACGTGGTGTTTTTTATCCGCTTCAGACATTTTCTAAGAATAAAGAAATTGATTATTCTGTAGTTCCATTTTGCTTAGAAGCAGAAAATACAGCCGATTTTAAACTTTTGGAAACCATTGCAAAAAGTGTTTCAACAGCAGTTTATTCTATCAGTTCAGAACAGCGAAAAGCACTTCATGTAGCTGCTGTATTTGTCAGCAATTTTACAAATCACTTGTACCAAATAGGACAAGAAGTCTGTGAAGAAAATCAAGTTCCTTTTGCTGTTTTACGACCATTGATTCAGGAAACTGCTGATAAAATCAACACACTCGATCCTATTGATGCACAAACAGGTCCGGCCATTCGCCATGATTCAAATACAATTGCCTCGCATCTGGCTTTTTTACAAGACGAAAACAAAAAAAATATCTATAAAATCCTAACACAATCTATACAGCATAATGGCAAAAAGTTATAAAGAATTAATGAATGACATCACAACCTTTGTTTTTGATGTAGACGGCGTACTTACAGACAGCTCAGTTTTTGTTACCAATGAAGGTGAAATGCTAAGAACAATGAATATTCGTGATGGTTTTGCAATGAAAGCGGCAATAGAAAGTGGCTATCATGTTTGCATTATTTCTGGCGGAAGCAATGAAGGCGTTCGCATTCGTCTTCAAAATCTAGGCATTAATGACATTCATTTAGGAACTCCAGATAAAGTGAAAACTTTTAAAGCATACACTGAAACCCATAATATAAAACCAGAAAATGTGTTATATATGGGAGACGATATTCCAGATTTTCATGTGATGAAATTAGTTGGACTTCCTACTTGTCCTCAAGACGCAAGTCCAGAAATTAAGAATATTTGCCGATATATTTCACATGTAAAAGGCGGACGTGGCGCTGCAAGAGACGTTATCGAGCAAGTAATGAAAGTACAAGGAAAATGGATGGAATACTTTAACGGAAAACACGATTAAAGTTTTCAGTCGCAGTCGCAGTTTTCAGTTAGTTAAAAACCTTTGAACCTAAGTTCCTCAGAACCTTTGTACCTAAGAAAAAAAAAATGAAATTCCTCAAACTCATTCGTTATAAAAACCTTTTAATGCTTGCTTTTATGCAGCTGCTTTTTCGTTATGCCTTTTTAAAACAGCAGGAGATTCCGCTGGCATTATCTGATTGGCAATACGGATTACTTGTTTTAAGCACTGTATTATTGGCAGCTGCAGGTTATGTTATCAATAACATTTACGATGTAGGAACCGACAGCATCAACAAACCAAATGATGTAGTTGTCGGAAAAGGAATTTCAGAAACTATGGCCTACAATATTTATATTGGTCTGAATATTTCTGGAGTTGCAATTGGTTTTATTCTGTCGAATATTATCATGAGACCAACCTTTGCTTCGCTTTTTATTTTAATTGCATCGTTACTGTATTTTTATGCAACAACGCTAAAACAAATCATGATTTTAGGCAATTTTGTTGTGGCATTGCTTTTGGCTGTGAGCGTTTTAATTATTGGAGTTTTTGACCTTTTCCCTGCTACAACAGGCGAAAACCAGGCACAAATGGCAAGTCTTTTTTCTATTCTAATAGATTATGCTTTATTTGCTTTTATGATTAATTTCATTCGCGAAATTGTAAAAGATATTGAAGATGTAAATGGCGATTATAATATGGGAATGAACACATTACCAGTTGCGATTGGCGTTAATAGAGCTGCAAAAATAACTTTAGGTTTTGCCGTTATTGCATTTATTCTATCTGGATTGTATTGCAATACTTATTTCATGCAAAACAAGCTTTATATCGCTGTATTTTATGCTTTTGCAACGGTTTTAGCTCCTTTACTATATTTTATTGTAAAAATATTTAGCGCAAAATCTCAAAAGGAATTTCATCATTTAAGCAGTATTTTAAAACTTATTTTGTTCTTCGGAATTTTATCAATCTTGGTTATTGCCTTAAACATCAAATACAATGCTTAAAGATAAATTAAAAAAATATAAAATCATTTTAGCTTCGGGTTCTCCGCGCAGACAGCAGTTTTTTAAGGATCTAGATCTTGATTTTGAAATTCGTTTAGAAGACGTTGAAGAAATTTATCCACCAGAACTGAAAGCGGTGGAAATCACTGATTATTTGGCTGAATTAAAAGCTAATGCATTTGAAGGTGAGTTGAACGAAAATGAAATTCTAGTCACAAGTGATACTATTGTTTGGCATCAGAATAAAGCTTTAGGGAAACCCAAAAATGCAGAGGAAGCTTTTTCTATGATAAAATCAATGTCAAATGCAACACATGAGGTAATTACTTCAGTTTGTTTTAAAACGAAAGACTCTTCTACCCTTTTACACGATATTACTAAAGTAACTTTTAATGATTTATCAGATGAAGCTATTTTATATTATATCGAAAACTACAAACCTTATGATAAAGCTGGTGCTTATGGTATTCAGGAATGGTTTGGTTTTATGGCAGTTGCAAAAGTAGAAGGCTCTTATACCAATGTAATGGGGCTTCCGACAGCTAAAGTTTATGAATTTTTGACTACATTAGTGTAAAAATTTATTTATGTTTTCTTTTAAAGAGTATAGCCGAGAAATAATAGCCACAATCATTCTTATTGGTATTTTGATTGTGCTTCGTATCGTAATTGCAAAATTAATACGACGTTTTGCTGCTACAAGCCAATTATTTGAACATCGTACCAATTTGGTTATTAAGTATATTAATATTTTAATGAATATACTTGTGGTTACAACTTTGATTTTAATTTGGGGAGTTCAAACAGAAGATATTTTTATTACAATTTCTTCTATTGCAACTGTAATTGGGGTTGCAATGTTTGCCCAATGGTCTATTTTAAGTAATATTACTTCTGGAATGGTTCTATTCTTTTCTTTTCCTTTTAGAATTGGAGATACTATCAAAATTCATGACAAAGATTTTCCTATCGAAGCCGAAATTGAAGACATTAACACCTTTCATGTAAGTTTAAAAACAAAAGAAGGCGAGAAAATAATTTTCCCAAATAATTTATTGCTTCAAAAAGGAATTTCAATTATACCTGCGAAGTATGAAGAACGTGAATTTTTTGACTAAAATATGATGGGAATTTTATAACGGGCAGTCAAAAAGCTGGAACGAAAAAAGACAAATAAAGTGTAATATTTGTTATATAAATTCAGCTAAATAAAAATATAAATGACTCGGCCTGTAACATTACCATTCTACGCAAAACTTTCCTTTATTCTTGTCACTTTAATCTGTTTTGCATTCATTTTTTGTATCGGAAAAGATATACTTACACCCGTTTTAATGGCATTCTTGTTTGCTGTTTTATTGCTTCCGATTTTTACTTTTCTAAATACAAAATGTAAGTTCCCAAGACATCTCGCTGCAATTGTTTGTCTCGTCCTTTTTATATCTTGTATTGTTGGAATCTTAGTTTTTATCTCGTACCAAGTCACTTACATAGCAAATGATTTTGAAACTATAAAGAAAAATGCCAACTCCTTTATTATTGAAATCCATAAATTTATAAGAGAAAATTTTCAGGTAAGTATTGGAGAACAAAAAAAATATCTAGATTCGGTTACAAAAGATTCGGTTAAAACGGGTCAAGCCAAATTAGGCTCGTTTATAATTTCAATAAGCGATGTTCTTTTAGATAGTACCATTATGATTATTTATACATTTCTGTTTCTAATCTATAAAGAGCATTTTAAATTGTTTTTTGCTAAACTAATCAAACAGGAAAATCATGCGGTTCTCCAAGATATATTATCTCAAATAAAAGTTTCGATCAATAATTATATAGTAAGCTTGATTATCGAAATGATTGTCGTTTCCGTATTGACTAGTCTGGGTTTGTGGATTATTGGGGTAAAATATTTTATCCTTCTCGGATTAATAACAGGAATTTTGAATCTGATTCCTTATATCGGAATTTTTATTGCTGGAGTAATTACGGTTTTAGCATCGCTAACAGGATCTGGAGAAATATCTGTAATTCTCGGAATTCTTATTGTAAATATTATTGTTCAATTTATTGATAATAATTTGCTTGTGCCATTAATTATAAATTCAAAAGTAGAAATAAATGCCTTTGTTTCAATAATGGGAATTATTGTTGGAGGTGCTGCAGCGGGAATTGCCGGAATGTTTCTAGCCATTCCGCTTCTTGCTATTTTAAAAATTATTTTTGACAGAATTGATTCACTCTCCGCATGGGGTTATCTCATGGGAAATCACGTTCCAAGAAAATTTGTATGGAGAAAGAGAAAAATTACAACAGAAAATTAAAAAAAGCGTTATGCTAGCATAGTATTTATTTATTCCTTAAATTCATAAAACTTAAAAAAATATTAGAAGAAAACTACCGAATGTCTTTAAACTACAAAATACTGTTTTTTATTTTGTTTTGCTTTTTTTTACAAAGCGGATATGCTCAGGTAGATCAAAATAAAAAAGAGCCCAAAAAAGAGAAAGATACCACGGAAATCTATACTAAAATTAGAAATTATTCTAAGAAAAATAAGTTTACGCAGACAATGCATAAATTGTTTTTTAGATCTAAAAAGCCAAAGAAAAAAGACGAACTGCTTGTACCGCTTGATTCTACAAATTACGATGGAAAAATTATTCGAAAAATCAATATTGTTACTTTAGATCCGTTTGGTCATTCTGTTGCCGATACCACTCAGATTCCTAAAAACTGGGGAGAACGAATGGGTAACAGGCTTCACTTAAAAACAAAAAAAATAGCTATCTATAATTTATTGCTTTTTAAGAAAAATACACCTTATAATACTTATAAAGTACTGGAATCTGAGCGTTTAATTCGTGCTCAACGATATGTTACGGCGGTTAGAATTTCGAATCAATCAGTGGGACAAGCTTCAGATTCTGTAGATGTTACCATACGAGTTTTAGATTCTTGGAGTACCATTCCGAGATTTTCGATTTCTAGCAGCCAGATGTCGATTGGTTTTAAGGAAAAGGATTTTTTTGGAACTGGACAGCAATTAGAATATCGTTTTACCAATCGTTTTGATGATGGGCGAAATGCCAATGAGGCAACATACACGATCCCAAATATTAAAAATACTTACATCGGTACTGTGTTTCATTACAATATGGATTTGGATAATAACTATATTAAAAGTATAGATATTGAGCGAGACTTCTACTCTCCTTTGACTAAATGGGCTGGTGGATTTTATATTGATGAAAGTTTTAGAAAGGATACATTACAAGCGCCCGATTCTACATTTGCTTATCAGCCTAAAAAGTACACTTCGCAAGACGTTTGGGCTGGACGTGCTTTTAAAATGTATGAAGACAGCAATCATGCCATAACCAATTTGATTACAACAGCACGATTTCTAAATGTAAATTATAGCGAATCGCCTTCTGAGATTTACGATCCGAATCATTTTTATTCTTCAGAAAAACTAATTCTCAGCGGAATTGGATTGAATACGCGAAAATTTATCAAAGACAGTTATATTTTTCGAAATGGACAGACAGAAGACGTTCCTATAGGACGAATATACGGTGTAACTTTCGGTTATCAGTATAAAAATACTTTTTGGAGGCCTTATGTTGGAGCGCAGTTTTCCTTTGGAAATTATTATCGCTTAGGTTTTCTGAGCATGAATTTTGAAGCAGGAACTTTTTTTCATCAATCCAAAACCTATCAAACCTCATTTTTGTTTGAGTCTAATTATTTTACGAAGTTATACAGCATCGGAAATTGGAAAATTAGACAATTCGTAAATCCAAAACTTGTAATTGGAATAAATCGGGATGATATTATTGGAGATCAGTTAAATATAAATGAAGAAAACGGAATTCCTGGATTCAACAGTTATTTGTACGGAACAAGTAAAGCAGTTTTATCATTGCAGACACAAACATATTCACCGCACTCTTTACTTGGATTTCGTTTGAATCCATTTTTCAATTATTCAATTGCAGTACTAGGAAGTCCCGAAATGGCAATGACAAAAAGCAAACCTTATTCTAAACTTACCGTAGGATTATTAATTAGCAATGACTATCTGGTTTTCAGTTCATTTCAGCTTTCACTTTCTTATTATCCGAGTATTCCGCAGCAGGGAGATAATGTTTTCAAGACAAATACTTTTGAAACTACCGATTATGGATTGCAAAGTTTTGAGTTAGCAAAACCGAGAGTGGTTAATTACAAGTAATTTTTTTTTATTTTTTTTAAGAAAATTAAAAAAATCATAAATCACTAAAAACCAATAAATTAAATGAATTTTAATTTTAATTTATTCGACGAAATGCATTTTTATCCGACAAAATACATCATAACATTTTTTTTGGCACAGTATATGAATATCCTTATTCAAGATTAACATTTAAAAAAAACAAAAGAGATGAAAACGATAAAATTAGCAATCGCCGGATTATTTCTAATGGTTGCAAACGCCACACAAGCCCAAGTATCGGTAAACGTGAATATAGGAACTCCACCTGCTTGGGGGCCAGTAGGATATTCAGAAATGGAATATTATTATCTTCCAGATATTGAAGCTTATTACGATGTTCGTGCTGCTCAATTTATCTATTTCGGAGGAGGAAGATGGGTAAGAACAACTTACTTACCTAGACAATATAGAAACTATGATTTGTATGGAGGTTACAAAGTAGTTTTGACAGATTATCATGGTAGAACTCCTTATGTATACTTTGATCGTCATAAAGTAAAATACTACAAAGGTTATTATGGAGCACCACAAAGACCATACAGACCAAGACCAGTATATGGTTATGATGATAGAAGAGATTACAAACGTTATGACAAACACTATGATAAGCACCATAACAAACATGATCGTGATGACCACGATGACGATCACGATCACGGTCACGGTCACGGACATGGTAGAAGATAAATACTAAATTATTAGCAATCAACGAAAGAGAGTATCAAATAAATGATACTCTCTTTTTTTGTGGCAATTTAATTTTGAACTTTTGTTAAAAAACTGTAATTTGTATATAAATCATTGAAAAACAAATTGTTTTACTAAAATTAACCTTTGTTTAATGTGATTATGATATATATTTGCGCCGAATTTTAAAATCCAAAAAAGAAATTTATGGAAAAGAATGTTTATTTGCTTTCATTTTTAGCAATGTCACTGTTAATAGGTTGTGACGATAACAATGACAACAAAAACGATGGACAATCGTCAAATAACATTACTATTACCTCAGATCAATCTGCTTTAAACCAAAGACTTGACTTAACTAATTCAGGGGTAATTTCGATCGAAAATGGTTCTCTTACAGGAAAATTAGCAGAAGTAGCCAATACTTCTTTTCCTTTAGTTCAAATTGCCGAAGTTAAACCTCCTGTTGATGCCAACGGAAGAACGCTACAAGCCAGCCACGTTACAGTAAACGGAAATTATGCTTATGTTTCTTATATTATGAGAGGTGATGCGTATTCTGGAGCAATTGATGTGATTGATGTTTCAGATCCTTACAAACCAAAATTGGTTACCTCTGCTTTAATTCCAAACACCGATATTACGTCTCTTACTTTTTCTGGATCTAATTTAATTATCGGAGCTGCTAAAGATGTAGACAAAGATCCGCTTCTTTCTACAAATCCTGCTATTGTTCTTAACATGGAATTGAGCTCTGGATTACTTACAGATAAATTCAAAACCAATTATTTAGAAAATAGAGTTACAACAGATGTGGCGGCAAATACTTCTAATTATTTTGCTGTAACTGGAGACAATGGAAGTTTATTTAAACTAAGCAGTTCTACTAAAGAAATTACAGGAAAAACAGCTATAGCCGATTTACGTTCGATTGCTCTAACAGGTGACAAAGTGGTAACGTTAAGCGGAACGAAAGGTGTTAATGTTTACAATCAGTCAACACTTGCTTTGCAAAAAAGCTTTACAACATCTACCGATGTTAGTGGTGCAAAAAGAACAATGGATATTGACGGATCAAAACTTTTCGTTTCTGAAGGGGCAAATGGTCTTGGTGTATACGACATTAACAGCGGATCTAAATTGCAGAGTATTGCAATTGCAACAGCTGGAGAAGATAATGTAACAAATGCAGTTTCTTTTAATGACGGTTATGCTTTTGTAGCAAATGGAGCTCTTGGCTTAAACGTTTATCAATCATCAACACAGCTTAATTTATTAGGTTCTGTGGGAATTGCTGGCTCATCAAACTATGTGAAATCAAGCGGTAATTATATCTATGTTGCAAGCGGAACTGGTGGTTTGAAAATCATTAAAATGGAAAAACCAAATACAACTTTTGCAAATTGCACTTCTTATATTGTCTATAATCAAGGCAAAGATTTGATTTTAAATTCTAACGACATAAAATCATACCAAGGAGCAACTGCTATTAATTCTGCCATTATTAATTCTAGTGCTGTTTTAACACATTGTGGTTCAATTGCAATTCTTAATAACTTAATTTTAAACAGCGGTGGTATTTTCAACATGACAGGAAGTTTGTCTCAAGGAAAATATCAGCAATCGAATCCAACAGAGTTAATTATCAATAATAATGCTCTTTTGCAAATTGAAGGTTCTGTTGTAATCTGGGGAGATTTAAGATTAAACAGCGGTGCAAAAATTAATTTCATTGGAAACAATTCTTCTATCACCATTTACGGAAAAGTTACCAAAGGAAGTAATGTAACCATTACAGGAACTTACAAAGACACCGAAAACAAATTGAAATAAACATTTCAAAACCCTTATAGAAAAGCTGTTAGATTAATTTCTAACAGCTTTTTTTGTTGTTTCTATTAAAAGAAAGGTATAATTATTGAGCGTTAACAATTCATTTAAATAATCTTACATGAAATAATTACTATTTTTGGAATGATTTCAAAAAACACCTAACATTTACCATGCGAAAAATACAGATTCAGATCTTTCTTTTATTTTTTATCGGTTTTCAGGTTTCATTTGCACAGCAGCCACAAAAACCAAATTCAGTTGAAATTTACAATCAAATCAAAAAGTTAAACTTTTTAGGTTCTGTATTGTATGTTGCCGCACATCCTGATGACGAAAATACGAGAATGATTTCTTATTTAGCCAATGATATGAATGCTAGAACTGGCTATTTGTCATTGACGCGCGGTGATGGAGGGCAAAACTTAATCGGCCCGCAATTGCGTGAACTTTTAGGTGTAATAAGAACACAAGAATTGATTGAAGCTCGAAAAATTGACGGAGGAGAGCAATTCTTTTCTAGAGCAAATGATTTTGGCTTTTCTAAAAATCCTGACGAAACTTTAGATATTTGGGACAAAGATAAAGTCCTTGCCGATGTGGTTTGGACAATCAGAAAATTCCAACCAGATATTATTATCAATCGTTTTGATCACCGTTCGCCAGGCACAACACACGGACATCATACTTCATCCGCAATGCTTAGCGTTGAAAGTTTCAAACTTACAAACGATCCTAAAGTTTATCCTGAACAATTAAAATATGTTTCACCTTGGCAGGTAAAACGCCAATTCTTTAATCCATCTTGGTGGTTTTACGGGAGCCAAGAAAAATTTGATGCTGCAAACAAATCTAAATTTACAAAGCTAGAAACAGGTGTTTATTACACAGGAATCGGAAAATCAAACCAAGAAATTGCAGCTTTAAGCCGAAGCCGTCACCAATCGCAAGGTTTTGGAAGTACAGGTGTTCGAGGTGAAGAAACTGAATATTTGGAACTTATAAATGGTGAAACTCCAAAAGAACGCGATAATTTATTTGACGGAATAGACACAAGCTGGAACCGTGTTAAAAACGGAAAACCAGTTGGCGATTTAATTTCTTCAATCATTTCTAAATACGATTTCAGCCATCCTTCTGCCAGTATTCCAGATTTAGTTAAAGCGTATGCAATGATCCAAGCTTTGGACGATACACATTGGAAAGAAATTAAATCGGCATCCATAAAAAACATTATCGCATCTTGTTCTGGTTTATATCTTGAAGCAGTTGCCAATGATCAGGAAGCTACACCAGGAAGCACTATTAAATTAAGCCTTGAAGCAATTAACAGATGTGCTGTAGGAATGGAATTAATGAGTGTAACCACGCTTCCAGATCATAAAACAGTAACTCAAAACATCGTTTTAAAAAATAACAATGATAACAAAATTAATCTGCAATTACAGCTTCCTAACGATATCGAATATACGCAGCCTTATTGGCTAAAAGAAAAAGCTACTGTTGGAATGTACACGGTTTCTAATCAAGAAAACATTGGTGTTCCAGATATTATACGAGACACAAAAGTGATTTTTAATGTAAAAATCAACGATGTCGAAATTCCGTTTGAGCGTACAGTTGTGTATAAATACAATGATGGCGTGAAAGGCGAAATGTATAATTTCCTTGATATTGTGCCAGAAGTAACTACTTCAATACTAGAAAGAGTTTTGATTTTTGGAAATACTAAAAGCAAAATGATTCCAGTAAAAGTTCGTGCTGGAAAAGACGATGTGAAAGGAAACCTACAATTAGAATTACCAAAAAGCTGGAATGTTTCACCAAAAGAAATTCCGTTTGCTTTGGATAAAAAAGGTACAGAACAAATCTTTTATTTTGAAGTAACTCCTCCTGTAAATCCAGAAGAAGTTACTGCTAAAAGCGTAGCAATTGTTGACAACAAACGTTTTGACAAAGATCAAACCATCATTGATTTTCCTCATATTACCAAACAAATGGTTCTGAAACCGGCGGAATCAAAATGTATTAGAATTGATTTGAAAATTTCTGGAGATGCCATAGCTTACATTATGGGTGCTGGAGATGAAGTTCCAGAAAGTTTAACTCAAATGGGATATAAAGTTTCGATTCTGAAACCAGAAGAGATTACACCTCAAAAACTAGATTCTTTCAACACTGTAATTACAGGAATCCGTGCCTATAATACTGTCAATGCTTTAGCAAACAAACAAAATATACTTTTCAATTTTGTAAAAAGCGGTAAAAACATGATTGTTCAATACAATACAAACGGAAAACTGGTTACGGATAAAATTGCACCATATTCGCTAAAATTATCAAATGATCGTGTGACAGAAGAAAATGCTAAAATTACATTCTTAGCGCCAAATCACCCTGTTTTAAATACGCCAAATAAAATCTCTGAAAAAGATTTTCAAGGTTGGACACAAGAGCAAGGTTTATATTATCCAAATGAATATGATCCTGCCTTCACTCCTATTATTTCATCACATGACAAGGGAGAATCTGCAAAAGATGGCGCTTTATTGGTCGCTCCATACGGAAAAGGATATTATATTTACACTGGTTTGAGTTTCTTTAGAGAATTGCCAGAAGGTGTTTCTGGAGCATATAGATTATTATCTAATATTATTTCTCTAAAACAGCCAATTGAAGCTCCAAAACAAGATATAAAGCAGTAAAAATATGGAAGCCAAAAAAACAAAAAAATGGAAAAAAAGCTACACTTACGTCTTAATCGTTAATGCGATTTACATAGCTATTTTTCTTTTAATCATGCAATTATACTCATAACCTATGCAGCTATTTGACTGGATCGTACTTATTGTAACACTATTATTTATTGTTGGATATGGCTCTTGGAAAACCCGAGGAAGTAAAAACGTTGAAGATTTCATTTTAGGAAACAACGAAACACCTTGGTATACTGTAGGGCTTTCTGTAATGGCGACGCAAGCCAGTGCGATTACCTTCTTATCTACACCTGGACAAGCATATCACGACGGAATGGGTTTTGTTCAGTTTTATTTTGGACTGCCAATTGCCATGATTGTCATTTGTTTGACTTTTATCCCACTTTATCATAAAAGTAAAGTTTTTACTGCATACGAATTTTTAGAACGAAGATTTGATGTCAAAACACGTTCGCTAGCCGCTATTTTATTCTTAGTTCAAAGAGGTTTAGGAACTGGTTTAACCATTTATGCTCCAGCTATTATTTTGTCTGCACTTCTAGGATGGAACTTAACAGGAATGAACATCATTATTGGAGTTATGGTAATTATCTATACTTTTTCTGGTGGTACAAAAGCAGTTAACGTTACGCAAAAACAGCAGATGTTTGTCATCATGTCTGGAATGTTTATCACATTCTTCTTGATACTGCATTATCTTCCAAACGATATGACTTTCAACAGCGCACTACATATCGCAGGCGCAAATGACAAAATGAATATTGTAGATTTTTCTTTTGATCCCGAAGAAAAATATACTTTTTGGAGTGGTATTACAGGAGGTTTCTTCCTAGCCCTAGCCTATTTTGGTACAGACCAATCTCAAGTAGGACGTTATTTATCTGGCAAATCAGTTCGTGAAAGCCAAATGGGATTAATTATGAATGGATTGCTTAAAGTGCCAATGCAGTTCTTTATTCTTCTTACAGGAGTTATGGTTTTTGTCTTTTTTCAATTCAATCCAGTACCGCTAAATTTTAATCCGAATAATAAAATTGCTATTGAAAAATCAGCTTTTAAGAATGAATATCATGCTTTAGAGGAAAAATTAGTCAAACTTTCAGAAGATAAAAAAGTAATAAACTTATTATATATTGATCAGTTGAATCAAGATTATGACAATCCAATTTTGCGTAAAGAATTGGTTGCATTATCAAATAAAGAAAAAGATCTTCGTGATAAAGCTAAAGAAATCATTTCAAGAGCCGACAGCAATTCAGAAACGAATGATAAAGATTATGTGTTCTTCCACTTCATTCTGCATTATTTGCCAAAAGGTCTAATCGGATTGCTATTGGCCGTTATTCTTTCAGCAGCTATGTCTTCTACCGCTTCAGGATTAACAGCTTTGGCTTCTACGACAGCAATTGATATTTACAAAAGAAATCAGAAAGAAGAAAAATCAGAGAAACACTATTTGCATGTTACTAAGTTTTTTACTCTTTTTTGGGGAGTTATAGCAATACTTTTTGCTTGCGTTGGAACATTGTTTGAAAATTTAATTCAGCTTGTAAACATTATCGGATCTATCTTCTACGGAACCGTTTTAGGAATCTTTCTTGTTGGTTTTTATACTAAAAAAGTTCAGGCAAAACCAATGTTTATTAGCGCCATTATAAGCCAGTTAACCATTTTTGTGATTTACTATTTCATGATTTACCGTCAAGAAAAATTGGGCTATTTATGGCTTAATTTTATTGGAGCTATTTTGACAATTGTACTCTCTTTATTATTGCAGTTTTTGTTTTTCAGAGGAAAATCGAGTGATAATGAGTTAATAGTTGAGTAAAGGATGATTAGAAAACTGTTTTGGGTAATATCGTTTTTTTCATTATTTCAGATGGAAAGTCAAAATCTTGAAGATTCTAATACAGTTAAAGACACTTCAATTTCTGCTCAATTGTACACAAAATCTTTTGAAAATTTAAATCAAGGAAATGAAGTATTCATAAAATACCCAGAATTTAAAAGTTCCACATTTTGTTCTTTAATTAGTTGTTCTTTTCTCTTGTCTTATAAAGAAGCTGATTTGCAAATAGCTGGCGAACAAAGATTAATAGGTATTGCTACTCAATTATATAAAGAAGGTAATCCTGTTTATTTAGTTAGCGGTTTAGATAGTTCTATAGAAGCAAAAAAAAAGAATGAAAATTTAAATGATGACAATCATATTGTTTACATTAGTTATGGAGAATGTATTAGTCCTAAATTTTTATCTAGAGCGGCAGATATTATAAATAAACAGACACTTTCATTAATTAAACAAGAATCTTCCAAATAAATCCTAATGCCCTAGCCCTGATGGAAGCGACATCCTTTTGTGGTGGGGTTCACCACAAA
This sequence comes from Flavobacterium sharifuzzamanii, assembly GCF_003254585.1. Classification (GTDB taxonomy): domain Bacteria; phylum Bacteroidota; class Bacteroidia; order Flavobacteriales; family Flavobacteriaceae; genus Flavobacterium; species Flavobacterium sharifuzzamanii. The sequence continues at coordinate 429,520 of NZ_QJGZ01000038.1, forward strand.
AGATATAGCGGACAGCGGGAAACAGCTACTTAAAATTTATAAAATAGGAAAACAATTTCGTACCAATACAATTCTTCTTTTTTTGTAAGTAAAAAATATTATTTTAGTAAGTTGTAAAACGGACCACTAACTAATTTAAAATTGGAGATATTAAATGAAAATTTCGAGCGATATTGAAAAGTTACTTCCATTAGGCTACGTATTTCTTATCATGATGGGAATACTTAAAGACAGTATTTACTATTATCAATTAGGAATAAATATCTTGAAATTCTCTACAATTACAGATATTTTAATGAGTCCGATTGCGTATTTAAGTTCAAATCCGATAGTTTTGTTTGCTGTAATTTCATTATTCGTCAGCCATTATTATCTTCCAAAATTTCTTTTAAAGAATAATCAAAAACCTTTTGTACAAAAAATGTTTGAATTAAAATCTGTAGAAGGATTTTCTTTAGAAGAGAAAACAAGTTATTATAATGGTATTGCATTACGAACATTGGCAGTTGTGCTTTTGTCTTTCTTTTTAGGAACTGGTATAGCCGACGGTTATTATACTTCAAAACGTATAGACAAGCAGACTTTAGATTATAATTATAAAATTAATTTTAATGACGAAGAGCCGCAAAAAGTTAGTCTCCTTGGCACAAATAGCTTGTATTACTTTTATGTTGCAATTGGGCAAAAACATATTAAAATCGCCCCAATAAGCTCGATTAAAAATGTTGAGCTGATGTATAAAACAGCAAATCGATAAAACTGAAATAAGTAAGTTACTCCTAAAAATAAGCTTTATGAAAGATTCAAAAAAATACAGCAATAAAACGAAAGCTGCTTTTATTCTGTTAATAGTAATGCTTATAATTCTGCTTGGGAACTTTAACACGCTCCGAAACTCAAAAAACGTAAATGACAATATTAATGCTATTTACAAAGACCGATTAGTTGTAGCACACTATATTTTTCAATACTCAAAAGAACTTCATTTTATAAAAGCTGAAGCTGAAAAATTGAATTTGAGTGACAATATCAAGAAAAATGAAATTATTCATACTCTTGATATTATTCATGATATTGACGATTTGTACGCTAAAACAGTTTTAACAAACAAAGAAAAACAGTATTTTGATATTTTTTTGCTTTCCTGCAAAGAAATAAATGAGCAAGTTGAAAACAAAGACTGGGGAAAAATTGCCATTTCTAGCGAGAAAGCTTTAAAAACTCTTGAATCCCTTTCAGAAATTCAAATTGAAGAAGGAAAAGCAAAACTTGCAACTGCAAATGCAATGTATAACAGAAACAATGTACTAGGCCAGCTCCAGATTGCGCTTCTTATTATTTTAGGAGGAATTACGTTTTATCTTTTGATTGTAAAAAAAATCAAGCAAAAAATTAAGATTCCGGAACCGCCTAGCATGAATTAGTTTTAGTTTCTTATTTAAATTTTCTGGTTTCTTCTGAGATCGAAAGATCATTTATGCTGGCAAATCTTTTCTGCATTAATCCATTTGCATCAAACTCCCAGTTTTCGTTTCCGTAAGCTCTAAACCAGTTTCCATCAATATCCTGATATTCATACTCAAATCGAACAGCAATTCTGTTTTCGTTATGAGCCCAATACTCCTTTTTTAATTTGTAGTTTTTCTCTTTCTTCCATTTTTCGGTTAAAAAAAGAATAATTTCATCACGACCATTTATAAACTTATCTCTGTTTCTCCATTCGCTGTCTATAGTGTACGCTTTTGAAACCCTTTCAGGATCTTGGCTATTCCATGCATCTTCTGCTAACTGAATTTTTTCTATTGCCTTTTCATACGAGAAAGGTGGCAATGGCAATTTCTGTTCCATAATAATTAGATTAAAGTTTGAATAATTTTTTTTGATTTCTCTATTAATTCGTTTGATTTAAATAACTGACTTTCTATTATACAGCTTTCAAATAATAAATAGATGTGATCTGATAAGAAATCATCTTGTAAAATATCTTTAAAATAGACACGTAGATCAGCTTTATGATTTTGAATGACGTCTAAAATTTTAACATTATCTGATTGAATCTCTGATAGAATATTTAGAAAACTGCAACCTCTAAAATTTTCCTTTTTATTCATATAAATTAAGAATTCAAAAGAAGCCAAAATTTTTAGTTTCGTATCCTCTTCCTTTGATGTAAACTTTTGTAATTCTTCAAACCAAAAGAAATGGCGCTTATCCAAAAAGGCCACACACAAATCTTCTTTAGATTTAAAGTGCTGATAAAAACTAGCTTTAGCCACTTTTGCCTCTTCAATAATCTGATTGATGCCTGTAGCATTATAACCTTGCGTATGAAATAAAGTAAATGTTTTTTCTAGTATTCTTTCTTTTGGCAGCATAGCATCTTGAATTATATCTGCAAAGATAATTTTTTATTTAAACAAACAGACAAGTCTGTCTGTATCATTTCTAATGCAAAAAAAAATCCAAAACTCGTCAGTTTTGGATTTTGATATTTTAAAAATTGGAATTTAATAATTCAAAAGAATTTTTATCTACTCCACTCAGCGATACTATCTTTGTTTAATTTTACGTAATCAGCATTGTTTGCCGCTTCTGCAGATGCTAGAGAAGCCTTTGCAGTTTCTATAGCTCCTTTTTTATCACCTTGTTTTGCTTGAATCAATGATTTTAATCGTGACACATAATATGGTTTATCTGAACTCATATCAAGAGCTTTGTCTACATAATTTCTAGCCGTTTCAATATTTCCGTTTGATTGGAATAAATATTGAGATGCAGCAAAATAATCATTCCAAGTCGGACCAGCCAAAGCTTTGTCGATACTTGCTGTAGCAATTTTAGCAGTTGGAACTTCAAATTTTAAAGCCACATGAGAATTTTCCCAAGCAATGTCGATATAACCAAAATTTGGATCTAAACCGTTAATTCCGATTGTAAATGTTTCAACAGGAGTTGGCAAAGCTTCTTCTTTTACAGTAGTTTTTAAAGCTACATAAGCGTCACTCCAGTTTTCTGGCAATCCCCAGTTGTCTGTAGAAAGATAAAAAATGATATCCCAGCTTTCTATTCTAGGAACTGTATAGATGGCATATTTTCCTTTCTTTAGCGTTTTTCCGTCAATTATAACGTCGTCGCTAAAGTTAATGATTGTATTTTCATTAGCACCTGTTCTCCATAGTTTCCCAAATGGAACTAAATTTCCGAACACGGCTCTTCCTCTTGCTCCAGGTCTTGAATAGGTAACTTCAACATCGGTTAAACCAACAGTCTGTTTAATATATCCTTTTGGGCTTGCTTGTGGAGTTTTTACTTGCGCTTCTGATGCTAATGGAGCTATAATCAGAGCTAAAGCAATAAGTAGTTTCTTCATTATTTTACGTTTTTATTTTATTCAAATTTACAAATTCAATCAGCTTTAAAATGTTAAATTTTATATAATTCAAGGTTTAAGCTGTGATATTTTTTCAGCATTTAATTCGCTAAAATGTTCTATAACTAAATCAGCTTCAGACAAATCTTGAAGATGAGAATGTTCACTTTTGTATCCTACACAATAAATTCCGGCACCTTTTGCCGCCTTTACACCATTTGTACTGTCTTCAATAATAATGCATTCTTCTTTTGGTGCAATCGATAGTGAAGCCGCATGAATAAATATGGCTGGATTTGGTTTTGATTGCGGAAAATCTTCACCGCTCACAATATGCGTGAAATATTGATGCAGATTAAATCTTGTAAAAACGCGGTCGATAGTAACTTTTGAAGCTGATGAAGCTAAAATCAATTGAATTCCATTGTTGTATAAATCTTTAATCAAATCTTCTACACCTTCTAAAAGGTATAAATCTTCTTTAGTATCAAAAGCATCATTAAAAATTGTTCTTTTTCTCTGAATCAGATCTTCTACTTCCTGCTCTACTGATGGAAAATAACTTTTTAAAGTCTGAAATGTATTTCGAGTTGAAAATCCTGTAAATGTGGTATACATTTCTTCAGGAACTTCGATATTTAATTCTGAAAATTGTAAATAGTAGGCATAACGATGAACGGGTTCCGTGTCTACGATAACGCCATCCATATCAAAAATTACTGTTTTAATCATTTTTTTTTAAGGTACTGAGGTTCTGAGGGACTAAGGTTTCTATTTTTGTGCGCTTAATTTTGTCAAAGTTTAAAACTTTCACAAAGTTGTTTTATATTTTATTATAAGTTCAAGAAATTAGGATTCTGTTTATCAGCTGCAAAAACCTTAGCAGCTTAGAACCTTAGCATCTTAGCACCTTATTTTTTAAGCAAATATCTAATCACCGTTTCTGCAGCGTGCAAGCCAAATAATCCCGGCATATAGCTGTTTGTTCCGTAGAATGACTTTTTAAAGTTTTTACCGTCTGTTAATTTTAAGCTTTTTTCGTCTTGAATTTCAGAAGAGAAAACTACCTTCAATTTATTGATTTTTGCTTCTTTCAAACGCTTACGAATTGTTTTTGAGAAATAGCAGTTAATCGTTTTTGAAATATCGCTCACTTTAACTTTTGAAGCTAACATTTTTCCTCCAGCTCCCATACTACTTATGATCTTAACTCTTTTGCGCTTTGCAGCAATAATCAGATTTAATTTTGGAGTAATACTGTCAATGCAATCCAAAACATAATCGAATTCTGGAGAAACAATCTCAAAAGCACGTTCTGGAGAAAGAAATTCCTGAACACGAGTTAGATTTAATTCTGGGTTAATATCCATTAAGCGATCACCTACAATTTTAATTTTTGGCTGACCAACTGTTGAATGCAAAGCTGGTAATTGACGGTTAATATTGGTAATATCCACAACGTCTCCGTCTACAATTGTCATGTTTCCTACTCCTGCTCTTGCCAAAAATTCAGCTGCAAAAGATCCAACTCCTCCAAGTCCAACGACTAAAATATTAGATTTCTGTAAATTTTCTAATCCTTCTTTAGTAAACAAAAGCTCAGCTCTTTCTGTCCATTCTGCCATATATTCTTTTTTGTTGTTTTTATTCTTTTTGTTTCAAGTTTAATGTTTCAAGTTTTTCTTGTTGTCAGCCTGACAAATCATGTTTTACAATTCAAACACAGCTCTATAATTACTTGAAATAATATCTTTTAATTCTTTTAAATTTAGTCTTTTATATTCAGAAGCTAATTCATAAACTTCTTTAATTGATTCTTCAATAGTATCAGTTTCTAAGAAAAAACGATCATTTGGAACATTTTGAAAAACCGATTTCAAATCTGGATTTTTCAATAAATATTTTCCAAACGAAAAATAAAATCCTGCCGCAATTAATTGTTCTGCCAATTGATTATTTTTTGAAAAACCATGAATAATCATTGGAACATTTATCTTCATTTTTTTCTTAATTGCCATTACTTCTTGGAAAGCAGCAACGCAATGAATTACTACAGGCTTCTTATATTTTTCTGCTAGTTCCAATTGTTTTTCAAAAACAGAAACCTGTAACTCAAACGGAACTTCTATTCTTTTATCCAAACCGCATTCCCCTATTGCTAGACAGTTTTTGGTTTGCAATTTTTCTTCTATAATTTTCAAATCTTCATCAAGCCGATTTTCATCAATATACCATGGATGAATTCCCATCGAATAAAATGGAATTGACTCATCAAAATCTTTTGGATATTGATTAACCAATTCTAAAACATCTGATTGATTGGTAAATTGATGCGTATGAAAATTAAAATATTCCATTAATGAAAGGTCTTTACACCAGCTTTAATTTCAATTTTCAAATCGTTTTCCTGCGGCACAAGAGGACAAGAATACTTGTAGTTATAAGCGCAATACGGATTGTAAGCTTGATTGAAATCGACGGCTATAGTATTTCCTTTAGGAATTTCTAAATCAATATAACGGCCGCCAATGTAACTTTCTTTACCAGTTGTTAAATCTGAAAAAGGCAAGAACAAGTGATTTTTATATTTTTCCTGAACGATAAGTTCTAAACTTTGGTAAACAGCAAGTTGAAATGTTTTTCCGTTTATTTTGAAGTTTAAAGTTCCATATTTAATGTACTTTGGAGTATATTTTCCTGAAGTTTTCATTTCAAAAACTTTTCCCCCTTTGGCTTTTACCAAAGTTGCATTCACAAAATAAGTTTCAGAAATAGGAAAAAAATCTAAGCTTTTAAAAGTTTTTAGATCTTCAGCCATTAACGGACTTGTCTTAGGATCAGCAAATTCCGAATTGATTTTCTTTTGGAACTTTTGTGCATCAGCTTTATTAAACTTTTTTTGTGCAAAAGCAAAATTAAAAACCAACAATAAAGCTATGGCGTTTATAGTTTTCATTTTAGAAATTTTCTGCAAAAATAGTTCAAAAGTAACAAAACAACAACCACTTAACGAGACAAAGTTTGCTAACTTTGTGACGATAATCTATCACTCAAAATGCTTAAAAACGCCCTAACCCACTACATCAACAACTTTCGAGGTTTTACCAGAGAAGTTTGGATTCTTGCCATCGTCACTTTTATCAACCGCGCTGGAACAATGGTTCTTCCTTTTTTATCAAAATATTTAAAAGAAGATCTTCACTTTTCATACAATCAAGTGGGATGGATTATGGTTGCATTTGGTTTTGGGTCAATGTTGGGTTCTTGGCTTGGAGGTAAACTATCAGATAAAATAGGGTTTTATAAGATTATGATATTTAGCTTATTTACAAGCGGTGTTTCTCTTTTCTTTGTACAATATATTACTACTTTTTGGGCACTTTGCGCAGCAATGTTTGTTCTTATGACCATTGCCGATATGTTTAGACCTGCAATGTTTGTTTCTCTTGGAGCTTATGCTAAACCAGAAAATAGAACTCGCGCCCTAACACTTGTGCGTCTTGCCGTAAATTTAGGTTTTGCTGCAGGGCCTGCTCTTGGAGGTCTAATTATTATGGGAATGGGATACTCAGGATTATTCTGGGTTGACGGAGCTTCTTGTATTATTTCAATCTCTATTTTTGCTCTGCTAGTAAAAGAAAAGAAAAAAGCTACTCACGACGATAAAGCAGAGAGCGCTACTGATGTAAAATCGGTTTTTCATGATAAAATCTTCTGGGTTTTCTTATTCGTAAGTTTTATCACAGCAATGATTTTCTTTCAGCTTTTTACCACTCTCCCATTATATCATAATGAAAAATTTGGCTTAAGCGAATTCCAAACAGGTCTTTTAATGACTTTAAACGGCCTCTTAATCTTTTCTCTAGAAATGCCAACTGTTGGATTTTTAGAGCGAAAAGCTTTTCCTAAAATTCGAATTATAATAGTAGGTTCTTTTGTAATGGCATCGAGTTTCTTTTTGCTTCTTATTAATTTCTGGGCAGGAATATTGGTTGTCAGCATGATTTGCATTTCTATTGGTGAAGTTCTTACTTTTCCGTTTTCTAATGCATTTGCACTAAGCCGAGCACCTCGCGGACAAGAAGGCCGTTACATGGCACTCTATACTATGAGTTTTAGCCTTGCCCATATTGTAAGTTCTAAACTTGGTTTTGAGATTATTACTCGATTTGGCTACCAAACCAATTGGCTTTTTATGGCCTGCATTGGAGTTCTTGCAACCGGATGCTGTATCTGGATTAAAAATGCTTTATATAACCCAAAAGCTTCCTAAACAAATTTTAACTTCTTAAAACATTATTATTCAATTTATTACAATTAAATTTGAATAACTTTTTTGCGCTCCAAAACGAAATCAAACTTAATTTTTAGTTAAATAACTATTTTTATAGTTGCGTAACTAAAAAAATAGTTGTAGGTTTGAATTAAAATTAAAGAAGATGCAGAAGTTAACAAACAAAGAAGAAGAAATTATGATGATTTTATGGAAGCTGAAAAAGGCTTTTGTAAAAGAAATCCAAGCTGAAATAACTGAAGACCAGCCACATTACAATACATTATCTACTATTGTACGTAATCTGGAAGAAAAAGGATATGTTGGGCACAATGCCTTCGGAAATACACATCAATACTTTCCAATTGTACCGATTGAAGATTACAGAAAAGGATTTATGAAAACCGCAATCGATAATTACTTTAATAGTTCTTACAAAAGCATGGTTTCCTTTTTTGCCAAAGAAGAAAAAATTTCTGCTGATGAATTGCGTGAAATTTTATCAATGATCGAAAATAAAAAAGAAGATAAATAATTCAGATTATGGAAGCACTTTTCATCTACATTATCAAATCAAGCGGCTTAATGTTTTTATTTTATTGCGCATATTATTTCTTACTGCGCAAAGAAACATTTTTTAATAGCAACAGATGGTTTTTATTATCTGGCTTAATTGTATCGGCAATTTTACCACTGCTGACTTATACAAAGGAGATATGGATAAATGCTTCACCCGATTTAAACATCAATTTTCAAAACACTATACAAAACGTTCCTCAGGAAGAATCAGTAGACTTTAACTGGACATATCTAATCTTGGGACTTTATTCTATTGGTTTATTAATTTTCCTTATAAAATTAGCAATCGATTTTTATAGCCTAAAAGCAGTAATTAAAGGAAAAAAAATTCAACAGCAAGCCGATTTTAAATTTATCGATACAAACGAAAACATTGCGCCTTTCTCCTATTTTGAGTATATCGTTTACAATTCATCACTGTATACAGCTTCAGAATTAGAGAATATTATTGAACACGAAAAAGTGCATAGTGATCAAAATCATACGGTAGATGTTTTGATTTCGAGAGTATTCACAATCATTTTCTGGTTCAATCCTATAATATGGTTTTACAAAAAAGCAATAATGCAAAATTTAGAATTTATTGCTGATAATGAAGCTGCTAAAAAACTGCAAGACAAGAAAGCCTATCAATACACGCTTTTAAAAATAACAACACACGATAATTGTGTTGCAATCACTAATCATTTTTATCAATCATTAATCAAAAAACGAATCGTTATGTTAAACAAAAATCAATCAAACAAAAGAAATTCTTGGAAGTATTACGCTGTAATCCCAGCTCTTGTAGCTTTTGTATTATTATTTCAAATTGAAGTAATTGCAAAGGAAAGACCTCTAACAGTAAAATCAGTTTCAAACGAAATTGAAGCCGTAGATATTTACAAAATTCAAAAGAACACTACAGATCTAGAATTAAAAAGAATCAAAACGCAATTAAAAATGTTGCACAATGTTGAATTTGAAGCTTCTAGAATCAAAAGAAACTCAGCGAATCAGCTAACTTCTCTTAAAGTTGAAATAGCTTATGAAAACCAAAAATCTCAATCTATCCAAACAGGCGGAAAAGTTGCCATTAAAGATTTCGGGATAGTTGTTGTTTCTGGAAAAAATGGCACAAAAAGAACTGGCATCAAAACCTATGATGAAAAAAGTGCTGTAAGCCAAAAAGTTGCTTCAAATGAAAAAGCAAACCATTCAGAAGTTAAAAATACAATTACTAATACAGAAACCCATGTTAACACTAATTCTATTACTAGTACAAAAACTGACAGTGATACTAATTCAAATATTAGCACTACTGTAATTATAAATAAAGATAATAACACTAAAGTTATTACAACTGGAGGCACAACTGTTGCTGTTTCAAACGGCACGAAAACGAATGTTAAAGCATCTAGCCCACTTGTAATTGTTGATGGAGAAGAAATGCCTTCTAGTTTTGATTATAATAGCATTAAACCAAAAGATATTGAATCTGTAAATGTTTTAAATGGAGTTAATGCGACTGAACAATATGGTGATAAAGCTTCAAACGGAGTAATCGAAATTGTAACTAAGAAATAATTCATTTCTAATTTTTAAATAAAAAGAAATGCAAAAACTAACCAACAAAGAAGAAGAAATCATGCATATTTTATGGAAGCTGAAAAAGGCTTTTGTAAAAGAAATCCAAGCAGAGATTTTAGAAGATCAGCCGCATTACAACACTTTGTCTACCATTGTTCGTAATCTGGAAGAGAAAGGTTATGTGAAGCATAATGCTTTCGGAAATACACATCAGTATTACCCGGCTGTAAGCATTGAAGATTATCGAAAAGGCTTTATGAGTACTGCAATTGATAATTATTTTAATAGTTCATATAAAAGCATGGTTTCTTTTTTTGCTAAAGAAGAGAAAATTTCAGCAGATGAACTACGTGAAATCTTAGATATGATCGAAAATCCAAAAGAAGGCAAATAATCAGAATATTATGGAAGCACTTTTCATTTTTATCTTAAAATCTAGCGGGTTATTAGCAACGTTTTATTTTGCTTACATTTTTCTACTTCGCAAAGAGACTTTTTTCAACAGCAGCCGATGGTTTTTAATTGCTGGTCTAATTACTTCTGTTATACTGCCTTTTGTAGTTTACACCAAAGTGATTTGGGTTGAAGCACCGCCTGTGCTTGCTCCTGCTCCAATTATAACAACTACGGAAAATGATATAAAAAACATACCGACTTCAAGTCAAGATGTCATTGCTTACACACCTCAATACAAACCAACAACGGTTACGGTTGTTGAGGAGGAAAATTTTGAAATCAATTGGAGTTTAGTCCTAGCGATAGTTTATGGAATTGGTTTCTTGGCTTTCATGATCAAATTTGCTCTTGATTTTTACAGCTTAAACGCTGTTTTGAAAGGAAAGAAAATTGAACAGCAAAATGATTTTAAATTCATTGATGTCGATGAAAACATTGCTCCCTTCTCCTATTTCGATTACATTGTATATAACTCATCACTATATACAGCTGCAGAATTGGAGAATATTTTGGAACATGAAAAAGTGCATAGCGATCAGAAACACACAGTTGATGTTTTGATTTCGAGAATCTTCTGCATCCTATTTTGGTTCAATCCAATTGTTTGGCTTTATAAAAAAGCAATTTTGCAAAACCTAGAATTTATTGCTGATAGCGAAGCTTCAAAAAAAATTGCAGACAAAAAAGCTTATCAATACACACTTTTAAAAATCACAACACATGAAACTTGTGTTGCAATCACCAATCATTTTTACCAATCATTAATCAAAAAACGAATTGTCATGTTAAACAAAAATCAATCAAAGAAAAGAAACTACTGGAAATATTCGGCAGTAATTCCTGCTCTTGGTGCATTTGTTCTTTTATTTCAGATAAAGACCATCGCACAGGAAAAAAAACAAAATGAAGCTGTTGTTCAAAGAGATACTATCAAAGATTCTGATGAAACAATCAAAATAACAAAAAATACAACCGACAAGGAATTAAACGAACTTCCTGGAAAATTAAAAACAAATCATAATCTTGATGTTGAGATTTCTGATGTAAAAAGAAATACCAAAGAAGAACTGACTGCAATTCAGATCAAAGTAAAATCGGACTCTGGTAAAAAACAAACTATCAAAATTGACGGAGACGAAGCTATTAAAGATTGTGAACTGGCAATTGGAACAGATGAAAACGGAGCAAAAGCTATTGTTATCAATACTGATAAAAACTTCAGAACACCGATAATTATCAGAAACGAAAAAGTTATAGTTCGTAATGGTGATATAGTTCCTCCAACACCTCCAACTCCACCTTCGTTTCCTTCAGGACCACTGCCTCCTGCTCCTGCAGTTGACATGTCAAAAATGCCAAAACCTCCAGTCGCTCCTAAAAATCCAAAAGATAAAATTGCTATGGCTAAATTTGAAAAAGACATGGAAGCTTTTGAAAAACAAATGGAAGCATGGGAACCTCAGATGGATGCATATGAGAAACAAATTGAAACTGTTATGTCTCAACGTGAAGCCATCTATGAAAAAGAAATGGCGAAGTATGAAATCGCAATGGAAAAATTTAATACTCAAATGGAAAAATTCAGCTATGACTTTAAATTTAACTTCGGAGATGATTCTAAAGACTACGAAAATAGCATGAAGCAATACGAACAAGATATGAAACAGTATGAGCTTGATATGAAACAGCATGCAAAAGACATGAAGCAACATGCAAAAGACATGAAACAGCATGAAAAAGATATGAAGCAGCATGAAAAAGACATGAAAGAAATGGAAAAACAAAACAAAAAAGCGTAATTGCATTATTTTGAAACATAGAAAAAACCAGTGCTAAAAACACTGGTTTTACAGAATTTAAATACTTTACATTTTACTGCTAAAAGACTTTGTTTCAAATACAAAGTCTTTTTTTTTTATATCTTTGCCGAAACAAATCTACCATGTATAAATTATTAGCTAAACTAAATAAACTACTTTTGCCAAGCTTTACCAAACAAGGTCTGGATATTTCAAAAGCAAAGAAATGGCAAATGGCAATTATTGGTTATCGCGCCTATGTTACAAAGAAAGCATTGGGCAATTAATTTAGAATACATTTTTATTTATCCGACAGAAATAAGCTTTTTATTATTCTGTCTTATTTTTTTATGAAAAACAGAGAAATCAGCCTGTCTCCTGTTCCAGCAGTATTATTAGCAATTATCAGTGTGCAATTCGGTGCGGCCATCGCAAAGACACTTTTTCCAACAATTGGCTCAGCAGGCACTGCATCAATGCGTATTGGCATTTCAGCATTAATTTTATTATTAGCTTACAGACCAAATTTAAAAGTCATAACACCAAAACAATGGAAAATTGTAATTCCTTATGGTTTATCATTGGGTGCTATGAATTTAATTTATTACCTCGCTATTGAAAGAATTCCAATTGGCCTAGCGGTAACCTTAGAATTTGTTGGCCCGTTAATACTTGCAATAATAGGTTCTAAACGTTTGGTTGATTATTGCTGGGTATTGCTTGCAGCAATTGGCATCTTGCTAATTGCACCTTGGACAAATAGTCGTTTAGATTCTTTTGGAATCTTATGTGCTCTTTTGGCTGGAGCTTTTTGGAGCGCTTACATCGTTTTAGGAGGCAAAGTTTCAAAAATAATGAATGATGGCGATGCTGTAACTATAGGAATGTTATGTGCAGCTCTCCTAGTTCTACCGTTCGGTTTTCTAGAAAATGGACTAAACAACCTTACACCAAAACTATTCGGAATGGGTATTGCTCTTGCCCTTTTATCAAGTGCTATTCCATTTACACTAGAAATGAAAGCTTTAGGAAAACTTCCTCCTCGTACTTTTAGTATTTTAATGAGTTTAGAACCAGCAGTAGCTTCTATCTGTGCTTTTATTTTTCTCAAGGAGAGTTTAAACTTTTACGAGATTCTCGCTGTAATCTGCGTTATAATCGCTTCTGTAGGAAGTACTTTGACCGCAAAAAAATAAACTCAAAAAATCTTAAAATTAAAATTCCAAATCCCAATATGCTTGGAATTTGGAATTTTCAAATTGGAATTTAAGCTTATTATTTTTTAGGAAGCAAAACAGCATCTACAACGTGAATAACACCATTTGACTGATTTACATCGGCAATAGTAACTTTAGCTTTATTTCCGCTCTCGTCGCTAATATATAAGTCCTTTCCTTTCATCCAAGCTGTTAATGTTCCTCCATTTACCGCTTTTATAGTTGCTTTTCCTTTGCCATCTTTTATTGCTTTTGCAATATCCGAAGCATTCCATTTTCCTGAAACAACATGATAAGTTAGGATATTTTGAAGCATTTTTTTATTTTCTGGTTTAAGTAATGTTTCAACAGTTCCTTTTGGCAATTTATTAAAAGCTTCGTTTGTTGGAGCAAAAACGGTAAAAGGACCTTTTCCTTCTAAAGTTGCAACTAAATCAGCTGCTTTTACTGCAGCAACCAAAGTCGTATGGTCTTTTGAATTGACAGCATTTTCAATTATGTTTTTATTTGGATACATTGCTGCACCACCAACCATTACCGATTTTTGTGCATTAGATGTAAATGCAAATCCTAAAGCTAAAATTGCTACGGCTAAAAATTTTCTAGTTTTCATATTAAATGATTTTTAAGTTATAAGGTCATTTACGGCTATAAAGTAGTTTTGGTTTTCGTTTGAAAATTATTTACGCGCCAAAAAACTCCAATTCTTCCAAAAACTTCCTGCAAAACTAGACATTAAAGTATTCTAATATTTTTTCGAAAAATTATAAATACATCTAATTTTTGTATTGATTTTATTATTAAATTTAAAATCAAAACTTACTAATCATGAAAAATTTGCATCAAAAAATCAGAAGCAGAAAGTTAAGTTCAAGAGTAGATTTAACCGCAATGGTCAGCGTTTGTTTTTTATTGATTGTATTTTTCATGGCTGCTAAAAAATTATTAAAGTCTGAAACCATAAATCTTTCTTTCCCAGAAAACTATATCTATTTAGAAAATATTGGATGTATCAAAACTGATCGATTGTATACAATATTGTTAGATAAAAATGGAAAAATAATAACTTATTCAGGTTTGTTAGAATTTCCAATCGAGAAACCAAAAGAGTTTAATTTCGAAAAAAATGAGATACGACAAGAAATCTTCCGTAAAAAGAAAGAAGTTCATGATTATATGATCTCCGAAGGAAAACCAACGAGTGAAGTAGTTGTTATTATAAAACCGAGTAAAAATTCAAATTATGGAAGCTTAGTAAATATAGTAGACGAAATGAAAATTGCCAATATTGAAAATTATTCAATAATTAATGATTTTACTCAAGAAGAGTCAAAATTATTGGCCTCAAATTAATCCAATTGTGTCACAACTCTAAATCAAAAAAACATGAAGAATCTACCTCAAAAAGTCAGAAGCAGAAAATTAAATTCAAGAGTGGATTTAACTGCAATGGTTAGTGTTTCTTTTTTACTTATTATATTTTTTATGGTTGTTGGGGAATTGTCAAAATCCAAAGTAATGGATTTGAGTTTACCTGAAAAATACTCTGATAAAGAATTTACTTGTGTTATTAGTTGCGGCGGTGACTCAAATCGCATTATTACAATTTTATTAGATGAAAATAATAAAATAATTACGTACTCAGGTCTTTTAGCTGCACCAAGAGAAAATCCAAAAATATTAGATTATAGCAAAAATGGAATTCGTAAAGAGTTACTTGAAAAAAACAGTAAAATTATAGAATACTCTGCGGCACTTGGAAAACCAAAAAATGGTGCGATTGTAATCATAAAACCAAGTAAAAAATCAAATTTTAAAAATCTAGTTGACATTTTAGATGAAATGGCAATTGCAAAAATTGATACTTATGCAATAGTAAATGATTTCAGTCCGGAAGAATCTAAATTACTAGCTTCAAATTAAATATAAAGCCTATGAAAAATCTACCTCAAAAAGTCAGAAGCAAAAAGTTAAATTCAAGAGTTGATTTAACAGCAATGGTTAGCGTTTCCTTTCTTTTAATTATATTTTTTATGGTTGTTGGTGAATTGTCAAAACCTAAGCAAATGAAATATGATACTGGTCAAGATAGAAGTTGTTGCGACTGTCCACCCCGTCAAGATGGTGAAAATAGATCGATCACATTAATACTAGGTGAAAACAACAAATTAATATGTTATGTCGGAGTTATCGCAAGTCCAATTAAAAAGCCTAAAACTGTTGCATATGGTAAAAATGGAATTCGAAAAGAACTTACTGCTCGAATCGAATCCTTAAAAAGCTATTATTCTGATTCTAGTAAACTAATGCGAGATCTAGTAGTTGTTATTAAACCTACTAAAAAATCAAATTATGGAAATTTGGTAGATATTTTGGATGAAATGAAAATAACCGGAATAACATCATATTATATTGTTCCAGAATTTACCCCAGAGGAATCAAAATTATTAGCTTCAAACTAATATCAATAATTATCACTTTCAAAAGAGGTTCTTGACTCAGCTCAAACTGACAAACGAAACAAAAAAAAGTCCCACATTACTGTGGGACTTTCTATTTAATTCTTAATAAATTTCATACTTGAGCTTCCTTTATCTGATTTTACTCGTATAAAGTAATTACCTACTCTAAGTTTAGAAATATCAATATTTGAAGCTGTTTTTGCATTTGGAACTGCAAGTACTAATTGTCCTAAAACATCATAGATTTCATATGATTGTACTTCAATATTTTGGTTCTGCGAAATATTTAAAAACTGATTTGCAGGATTTGGATATAAACTAAAATATTTAGAGAAATTAAAATCCTCAGTTGATAAAACAGTTTTAAAAGTCGAAGTTGCTTTATTAGTTAAAATTGGAAAATTATAATCGAAATAAATATTCGCATCATTTGTAAACGAATCTCCAACTTGTAATGTTGGTTTTGTCTTTATTTTAAAAGCGATATATCCATCGTTATTAGCATCATCAAAAGGAAGATTAATATTTTCAAAAATAAATTCTACCTTATTTCCTCCAGAAATTTTAGTTATAAATGAATGACTTGAACTCGTTGGAATTAAAGTTGAAATATCAAACTTAGTCAAATCTATCATATCTTTAACTACAATATTTTGTGCCGGATATGTACCTGTATTTTCAAAACGAATCATATAATGCACATACTCTCCTATTAAGTCAGGAGTAATAATATCACCTTCTAGACAAGTTTTATCGTTTGGATCATAAGACCCCACAACGGTTTGATTTAAAGTAAAATTGTTATCTAAAGGTGTTTTATCATTATTTTGCGAAGTTATAGATACTTTATATTTTAACACATCTCCATTATTAACCGCTGGAGTATCTGTTGGTCTGTTAACTTTAAAAGTTAAAATAATTTCTTTAGTTGCAAATGGAGGAAAATCGGTAAAATTCCAAGATAAAGTATTTCTTGTCCTACTCTCTACTGATGCACTGGAAACAATTAAATCTAAAACATCATCATTAAAAGTAAAATTAACAACGCCAGATTGAGTAACATTTCCTTTATTTCTATACACTATTTTATACTTTGCGTCGAAACCTGGGCGCGCAACATCTATCGGAATTAGAACCATTTCTAAATCGGGCTGATTTCCATTTGATGAAATACAAAAATCTTGTATATAAGGACTTGTCTGAGTTGGAAAATTCACAGTTAGAGAAGCTGGAGAAACAGTAAAGTAATTCGGATTTTCTATAATTGGTCTAATAGTGGTTACACCTGCCTGAACAGGAATTGCATAAGAAGAATTACTTGCAGGATAAAAACTGCCAGAATTCGTTCCGTTAGTAATTGTATATTTTAAATTTGGAAATATTGAATTATTTGCCACACATCCTTTATTATCAAAATTATATTTATTAACTCCGCTGATAACATAATACTCTTTACCCGAAACAAAATTACAATAGGTGTTTATTTCACAGTTTTTCGGATTTCCTAATAACTGCTGGTAATACTTTATATTTTCATCATCAACGCATAAATATTTTAGCTTTGGAGCACCTATAATATAACTACTAGAGGTTTTTCCATTTTTTAACAATAAATAAAGTAAGGAATCATTGTAAGAAAGATATAAGGTCTCAAGTTCCTTTAATGAAGAGAAATCTAAGAACTCTATTTTAGCAGAAGCTCCATAAATAGATTTAAGATGAACACTCTTTGATACATCTAAAGCTAGTAATGCACTGCCTTCATAATTTAATGACTCTAAATTTTCGAAGCCCGACGTATCAAGAGTAGTCATTGAAGAATTATAAGTACAGCTAAATGTTTTTAAGGTAGGTATAACCCCGAGATTCAAACTTTCCAATTTGTTTTGACTACAATCTATAGAAGCTAAACTATTGCATTGAGAAACAGTCAAACTATTTAATTTAGGTCTAAACGTATCACCTTTACAAATTAGTGTAATAAGTTTTGGCAAATTAGAAATGTTTAAACTTGTAAAAGAATTACTCGAACAGTCCAAATATTCTAAATCTAAACATTTTTGAACATCTAAATTAGTTAGCGAATTAATTTGAACAAGAAGAGTTTTTAACTTTGTTAATGGTGAAAAATCAAGATTTGTAATTAGATTAGAACTGCATCTTAGATAAGTTAAATTTTTCAAACCTGATAAGTTCAATGCTTTTAATCCGTTGCTGCTACAATCTAAAAAATCCAAATTATCTAAAGTACCGAGGGTTAAAGCTGTTAAACGGCTCTCATTACAATAAACTTTTTTTAAGCTTACTAATCCCGTCAAGTCTAAATTTGCTATAACAGTAGAAAAACATCTTAAATCGATAAGTTTTGTTAAACCCGATAAATTAAGAGAAGATATTCCTAATCGACTGCAATCCAAATACTCTAAATTTGTTAATCCAGAAACATCCAAGGAAGTAAGGTTGACGCAGTTATTTGTATCGAGGTATTTTAACTTTGTTAGTCCGGAAATTTTTAACTCTTTCATTTGATGCGTTCCAGAACAAGTTAATTTCTCCAAATTTTTGAGTAAAGTAAGATCAAGCGTTTGGTTATAGAAACCCGAACAATTCAGATCTATCAAATTTATAAAATTTTCAATTCCTGACAAACTTAAAATAATCCCTTCTCTTACAGGCATATACACATTAAGTTTGTATACATTTAATGCTTCACTAACTTCAATTTCTTTATTGTTATTCAAATCAATTTTGATAGAATTTCCATTACTATCTTGAGCAATTGCATTAGCAGTATCTGCTTTAAGTAAAGTCTGTTTGAAGGTAACATCAGAAATTGTAATTATCTGAGCATTTAAATTAAAAAAGCAAAAAAATAAAATTAAAAAGTAGAGTTTCTTCATATGTGGTATTTTCATACAAAAATAACTTTTTAAGACAATAACACAACTTTATTTGTTAAAACTTCTTAAAATAAAAAGCATAAAACAAAAAAAAAGTCCCACATTGCTGTGGGACTTTCTATTTATAAAAAAGCTAAGAATTATTTTTTCTCAGTTTTTTCCATTTTAGCTTTTAAAGCAGCTAATACATCATTGTTATCACCTAAAGTCGCAGCTGGTGCGTTTGTAGATGCAGATGTAGTAGTTTCAGCAGCAGCTTTCACGTTTTTCTCTTCTTCTTCTCTGAAGATAGCAGTGTGAGAAGCAACTACTCTTTTGAATTCTTTGTTGAATTCAATTACTTTGAAATCAGCTGTATCACCTTTTTTCAATTTCTTTCCGTCTTCTTTTTCAAGGTGACGAGTAGGAATGAAAGCAACGATATCATCTCCGAATTCTACAGTAGCTCCTTTGTCAACGATTTCAGAAATCTCACCGTTGTGGATAGTTCCTACAGCGAAAGAATCTTCGTATTGATCCCAAGGATTAGCAGTAGTTTGTTTGTGACCTAAAGATAATTTACGTCCTTCAACATCTAACTCTAATACAACAACATCAAGTTTTTCTCCAACGTTTACAAACTCAGATGGGTGTTTAATTTTCTTAGTCCAAGATAAGTCAGAGATGTAGATTAATCCATCAATTCCTTCTTCTAATTCTACGAAAATACCAAAGTTTGTAAAGTTTCTAACGATACCTGTATGTTTAGAACCTACTGGGTATTTAGAAGTAATGTCAGTCCATGGATCTTGAGTCAATTGTTTGATACCTAATGACATCTTACGATCGTCTCTGTCAAGAGTTAAGATAACTGCTTCAACAACATCTCCAACTTTCACGAAGTCCTGAGCAGAACGTAAGTGAGTTGACCATGACATTTCAGAAACGTGGATTAAACCTTCAACACCTTCAGCAACTTCGATAAATGCACCGTAATCAGCGATTACAACTACTTTACCTTTAACTTTATCACCAACAGTTAAGTTAGCATCTAAAGCATCCCATGGGTGAGCGTTTAATTGTTTCAATCCTAATTGAATTCTTGTTTTCTCATCATCGAAATCAAGGATTACAACGTTTAATTTTTGGTCTAATTCAAGAACTTCACTTGGGTGGTTGATTCTACTCCAAGAAAGGTCAGTAATGTGAATTAATCCGTCAACACCACCTAAGTCAATGAACACACCATAAGAAGTAATGTTTTTAACAACACCTTCTAATACTTGTCCTTTTTGTAATTGACCGATGATTTCTTTTTTCTGTACTTCAATATCAGCCTCGATAAGCGCTTTATGAGATACAACAACGTTTTTGAATTCGTGGTTGATTTTTACCACTTTGAATTCCATCATTTTGTTTACATATACATCGTAGTCTCTAATTGGCTTAACGTCAATTTGAGATCCAGGTAAGAACGCTTCGATTCCGAAAACGTCAACAATCATACCTCCTTTAGTTCTACATTTAACAAAACCGTTAACGATTTCTCCAGTTTCATTAGCTGCAATAACTCTATCCCAAGATTTGATAGTACGTGCTTTTCTGTGAGATAATACTAATTGACCTGTTTTATCCTCACGGATGTCGATTAATACTTCTACTTTGTCACCTACTTTTAAATTTGGGTTGTAACGAAATTCGTTTAAAGAAATAACACCTTCAGATTTAGCATTGATATCAACGATAACGTCTCTATCTGTAATTCTAACTACAACTCCTTCAACTACTTCTTCTTGGTCTGTAGCGATGAAAGTTTTTGATACTAGTTCCTCAAACTCTTGTAAGTTTTTTTCATCTACTGCATCGATTCCTTCTTGGAAGTTGTGCCAGTTAAAATTTGCTAAAAACTCTTCTTGTGATTTTGTTTGTTCAGACATGCTGATAAAAAAATTTGTATTCTGTTTTTCTCGAGTTTCTCTATGCGATAGAAAATACAGAAGTTGTTTTACATAAA
The DNA here is from genome assembly GCF_003254585.1 of Flavobacterium sharifuzzamanii. Classification (GTDB taxonomy): domain Bacteria; phylum Bacteroidota; class Bacteroidia; order Flavobacteriales; family Flavobacteriaceae; genus Flavobacterium; species Flavobacterium sharifuzzamanii. The sequence goes on from NZ_QJGZ01000038.1 coordinate 450,138, forward strand.
TGGTTGATTCCTAATGGAAACTCTTCTCTGCCAAAAGGACTGCAAAATTAATACATTTTTCTGAATTAACAAAACAAAACCGAAATGATTATCAGCCAATTGTTTATGAAGCAGAACATTTTAGCTTTTTCATCACGTTTAGTCCCGCTATCCGCTACAATCTTTTATGTCGAACCCCGCCATAAAAGGATTTCCACTCCTATCGGGGCTAGGTTAGGAAGTCTCGTTTTCATAAGAACCTTGAAAAACGAAACCCGACAGGTTTTAAAAACCTGTCGGGTTTACTATGTGTAACTATCTTTGCCAAAATTCAAAATTTTATCAAAGATTATTTTCAATCTTAATGACTCAAATTCTCTATTTCCTTCGGATCATGTTTATGTTTAAACAAAACAGCAAATGCAATTGCAATAACCAATGCATAAGCCGCAAAAGACAACCAGATCGTATGCCAGTCCTTCATTAAAACTGGATTTGTAAAAATGCCATCCGCAGAAATTGAATTCCCTTGGCTTTTTACAAATTCTACCATCTTTTCATTTGAAGCATCCGTTTGTAAAAATCCAGCTAATTCTGTTGTATTAGTAAATGATTTTGTAAAAAAACGATCAATTGCCCATCCTGAAGTCAAACTTCCTAAAACTGCTCCTACTCCATTGGTCATCATCATAAATAAACCTTGTGCAGAAGAACGAATTTTAGAATCTGTATTACTTTCTACGAATAACGAACCTGAAATATTAAAGAAATCAAATGCCATTCCGTAAACAATACAAGAAAGGATAATCATCCACAAACCATTAACTGGATCTCCAAAAGCAAACAATCCGAAACGTAAAACCCAAGCCAACATACTAATCAACATAACTTGTTTGATTCCGAAACGTCTTAAGAAAAACGGAATTGCCAAAATAAATAATGTCTCAGAAACTTGAGAAATCGACATAATAATAGTCGAATATTTAATTACAAAAGAATCAGCATATTTTGGAAAGTGTTTAAATTCATCTAAAAACACATCTCCATAAGCATTTGTCAATTGCAATGCTCCTCCTAAAAACATAGAAAAAACAAAAAACAAAGCCATTTTATAATTTGCAAATAATTTAAAAGACTCTAAACCAAAAGTTTCAATCCAAGTAGCATTTTCTTTAATCAAACGCTGTGGTTCACATTTTGGCAACGTAAATGCATAAATCCCAAGAATTAAAGCTCCTATTCCAGCAATATAAAACTGATATTCGGTTGCTTTACTTCCGCTTAGATTAGTAATCCACATCGCTACAATAAAACCGATTGTTCCCCAAACACGAATTGGCGGAAAATCTTTTACAATGTTTTTATTGTTTAATTTAAGCGAAGTATAAGAAATAGAATTACTCAAAGCGATAGTTGGCATATAACAGCACATTGCTAAAAGCATAACTATAATAAAAGTATCTGGCGTTGTAACTTGTGCAATTCCAAATAAAACAGCTGCGTACAAAATATGAAGAATCCCATACAATTTCTCAGCGTTTACCCATCTGTCGGCAATAATTCCGGTTAATGTAGGCATAAATAAAGAAGCGATTCCCATGGTTCCAAATACTAAACCAAATTGTGTTCCTTCCCAAATTTTGGTTCCAAACCAATAATTTCCAATTGTTATAAGCCAAGCTCCCCAAACAAAAAATTGAAGAAAGCTCATAAAGATTAACCTGTTTTTAATTCCCATATAGTGAAATTGTCTTTAAAGTAAAAAATGAAGCGGTAAAACTACCATTAAAAATAATATCTACAAAAAATTATATTGTTTTAACAACATCATTCACTAATTCTAAAACAGCTGCAAATTGTTCCTCTTTATTTAAGTAAGAATTATCAATCTCTATCGCATCATCAGCAATTACCAAAGGAGAATCTTCACGGTGTGTGTCCATATAATCTCTATCCACAACATTTTTCAAAACTTCTTCATAAGAAACATTATCACCTTTTTGCTGTAGCTCATCAAAACGTCTTTGTGCACGCGTTTCAGCACTTGCAGTCATAAAGATTTTAAGTTCAGCATTAGGAAAAACTACAGTCCCAATGTCACGGCCATCCATAACAATAGCTTTATTCGTTCCCATTTCCTGCTGCTGCTCTACTAACTTGGCACGAACCTCAGAAACCGCTGCCACTTTGCTAACGAAATTAGAAACTTCAATAGTTCTAATTTGTTTCTCTACGTTTTCACCATTTAAATACATTTCCGCAAAACCTAAATCAGCATTAAATTTGAATTCAAGTTTAATATCAGCTAATGCTTCAATCAAGGCTTCTTTCTTAAAAAAATCAACTCCAATCAAATTATGCTGCATAGCAAAATACGCAACCGCACGATACATCGCTCCTGTATCTACGTAAACATATTCTAGCTTTTTTGCTAACTGTTTTGCAAGAGTACTTTTTCCAGTAGATGAAAATCCGTCGATAGCAATGGTAATTTTTTTCAATTTTTTATTTTTAAATTTTTATTCTTTTAAAGCTTTATGTTTTTAATAATAAATACTCATTAAAATATCTGATTTAGAATCATCAATTAATCGTGCTATTCTTTCAAAGTATTTTTTATTAACCATAGGACAGCCATAACTATTGCAAATGTAGCCATCTTTCTCTTCATATGGAACATCATAATAATAATGAAAAACAATATCCCGTTTGAAAGCATTATTATTTGTCTCATCTAACCCATACAATCTATAAGCCTTTCCAAACTTTCCATAATAATGATTTCCGATAGAATACCTTCCTAATGAAGTGCTTAATGAATTTGGAACATTGCTAAAGCGAAGTTTTCCTCCTTTCCCGGTTTCAGAACCAGATCCATGCGCAACCAAACCTTTGTCTATAATTTTATTTGTTTTTAAATCATAAACAAAAAAGCGATTCTTTCCCGAAGGAATCTTCATATCTATAAAAAAAGCAATTTTATCATTGTATTTTGGATTCTTACGAATTAGCTCTTTAATATCAGTAACATGAGTTTCAATTCTTTTATACTCAGAAGATGATAAATCAATATTATTTTTATCGAAAATTATAAAATACCCAACCAAAATCACGAGAGCAAAAAGACATATGATAATTACTTTTTTCATTAAATGATCATTAATAGAAATATTTTCCTCTTACTTAAAAGAAAGTTTTTATTCTGTAAAAAAACTTACCGCCATAAATAAGACCAAATAGAATAGTTTTATGTAATTACTGAAAATTCAAGGTCAAACCAAAAAGACTTGTATTAGCCGCCAATGTATATCTAGAATATGAATAATTAAATTTTAACTTATTCATTCTTAAACCGAAACCTAATGAGACACCCGAAAAATTACGCTGTTCCTCCACTCGTAACTCCTCTCCTCTTCTAAAATTATATCCTACACGAAAATTGAATGCTTTTTTAGGAAAAAGTTCCACACCAAAAGCAACGTGTCTTAAAGCGTTATTTACAAAAGAAACCTTTTCCGGACTTGTAGATCCATCAATATTGGTTTCTCCACGATTGGGATTAGAAAAAGAGATATTCCATTGCTGAAGGTTTTCTAATGAAAGATGCCAGCGAATTGGCACATGCTCCAATTCTTGTGAAATACCAGCTACAATTTCAAACGGAAGATTTTCTTTAATTCCTGAATAAGTTGTAAACTGTGTTCCCATATTTCTAAACACAAGAGCGAAGTTCAAATCATTCATTTCATTTACATACAAGAAACCCAAGTCAACAGCGCCACCAATTGAATTATAACTTTCAAGAGACGATGTTATCAATTTAGCGGTTGCTCCTATATAAAAATCTGTGTACGGAACATTGTATGCGTATCCAAATGATAAAGCGCCTTCACTTCCTGTAAAATTAGAAGTAGCCTGTCCATTTTCGTCATAACCTTCAAAAGTGCCATAATTTACATAAGTAACTCCTGCATAAAAAGTCTGAACATGCCTATCATAGGTATATGCGTACGATGCTGTACCATATGAGGCCTCACCGTAATAACTTCCGTAATTTAATGCCAAATGATTGTCCATGTCTGCGTTTATTAAAGCGGGGTTTGACATGGCTTGATTGACGTCTTCATCATATATTGTAATAACATTTCCTCCTAATGCGGCCTGTCTTGGTGAAGTAGTAAGACTTAAAAATTGATAAGTGTAGCGCCCTCCAACTTGTCCGAAAGAATACGAACAAATTAAGATTATAAAAAATAAAACAACTTTTTTAAGCATTTGTTTTTGGCGCACCTATATGTGAATAACGCAACTGCAAATATAAAATTATATAACTCTTAAAATAATGTGAAATAAAAAAAATCCAAACTCCAATCATTAAAATTGGAATTTGGATTTTATATATTGTGATTTAAAATTATTATTTCAAATCTTTAGCATTTTTAACTTTTTGATCAGTCAAAGCAATTGCTAGAACTTCACTCATTTCTTTTACATAATGAAAAGAAAGACCTTCTAAATACTCCGCTTTAATTTCATCAATATCACTTTTATTTTCGTAGCAAAGAATAATTTCTTTAATTCCCGCTCTTTTGGCAGCTAAGATTTTTTCTTTGATTCCGCCAACTGGAAGTACTTTTCCTCTTAAAGTGATTTCTCCAGTCATCGCCAGACTTTTCTTCACTTTTCTCTGAGTTAAAAGAGAAACTAATGAAGTAAGCATTGCAATACCAGCACTTGGTCCATCCTTTGGAGTTGCTCCTTCTGGAACGTGTAAATGAATGTTATATTTCTGAAACAGTTCTGTACTAATACCTAATTTCTTAGCATTTGCTTTAATATACTCTAAAGCAATTGTAGCAGATTCTTTCATTACAGTTCCAAGATTTCCTGTAATAGTCAATGATCCTTTTCCCTCAGAAATTAAAGATTCAATAAAAAGGATATCTCCTCCAACACTTGTCCAAGCTAAACCAGTTACAACACCAGCAACATCATTATTTTCGTATTTATCGCGCTCTAATCTTGGTACTCCTAAAATTGCTACAACATCTTCATCTGTAACTTTTTTGTTGTATTCTTCTTCCATTGCAACAGATTTTGCTGCATTTCTAATAACTTGAGCTATTTTAGTTTCTAAGTTACGGACACCAGATTCTCTTGTGTAGCCTTCAATGATTTTTTCTAATTGCTTTTTGCCAATAGTCAAATCTTTTGCAGTTAATCCGTGAGCTTCTAATTGTTTTGGAAATAAATGTCTTTTGGCAATTTCTACTTTTTCTTCAATTGTATAACCTGACATTTTGATTACTTCCATTCTGTCACGCAAAGCAGGCTGAATAGCCGCCATATTATTAGAAGTTGCAATAAACATCACTTTAGACAAATCATATCCCATTTCTAGGAAATTATCGTAGAAAGCATTGTTTTGCTCTGGATCTAAAACCTCTAATAAAGCAGAAGATGGATCACCACTATTTCCGTTTGATAGTTTATCAATCTCGTCTAAAATAAATACAGGATTTGATGTTCCTGCTTTTTTCAAGCTCTGAATAATACGTCCTGGCATTGCTCCGATATAGGTCTTTCTATGACCGCGAATTTCTGCTTCATCTCGTAAACCTCCTAAAGAAATACGAACATATTCACGACCTAAAGCTTCTGCTACAGAACGACCAATAGAAGTTTTACCAACTCCTGGAGGCCCTGTCAAGCATATAATTGGCGATTTCATGTCATTTCGCAATTTTAAAACTGCCAAATGCTCAATCATTCTCTTCTTTACTTCGTCAAGACCGAAATGATCTTTATCTAATATCTTCTGAGCATGTTTCAAATCGAATTTATCTTTAGAATATTCGCCCCAAGGCAATTCTAAAAACAACTCTAAATAATTACGTTGAATTCCGAAATCAGGAGATTGCGGATTCATACGACGCATTTTAGACAATTCCTTTTCGAAATGTTTCTGCGTTTTCTCATCCCATTTTTTAGTTTTCGCCTTCTGCCCCATTTCGTCCATTTCCTCTTCCTGAGAAACACCGCCCAATTCTTCTTGAATGGTTTTCATTTGCTGGTGAAGGAAATATTCTCTTTGCTGCTGATCTAAATCAAAACGAACTTTTGATTGAATGTCATTCTTCAATTCTAATTTTTGAAGTTCAACATTCATATAACGTAAAGTCTCTAAAGCGCGCTCTTTTAATCCATTTATCGATAAAAGACCTTGTTTTTCTTTTACTGATAAATTCATGTTAGAAGATACGAAATTGATTAAAAATGATTGGCTTTCAATGTTTTTAATCGCAAAAGTAGCTTCCGAAGGAATATTTGGACTTTCTTTAATAATTTGAATCGCTAATTCTTTTACAGAATCTAAAATGGCTGTAAATTCAGTATCATTTTCGTCTGGACGCTCTTCAGCAACTTCTTTGATTGTTGCTGTCATATATGGTTCTTCAGCAACAACTTCGTCAATTTCAAAGCGTTTTTTACCCTGAAGAATAACCGTAACATTTCCATCAGGCATTTTAAGCACACGTAAAATACGCGCTACAGTTCCTACTTTATGAATATCATCTTTTGACGGATCTTCGTCTTCTTCATTAATTTGAGATACAACACCTATGATTTTTCCACCAGCATTTGCATCATTAATCAATTTAATAGATTTATCTCTTCCAGCAGAAATCGGAATAACAACTCCCGGAAACAATACAGTATTACGTAAAGGTAGAATTGGAAGCGAAACAGGAAGTTCCTCATTATTCATTTCCTCCTCGTCTTCTGGCGTCAATAATGGAATTAATTCTGCCTCTGAGTCAAATTCTTGAAGTGACAGATTGTCAATAGTAAGTATTTTATGGTTTGACATAATAAAATATAAGTCGTTTTGTCATTAAAATTGTTATGCTACCTGTAAAAGGAGTATTCCTTATTGAAGTTTTTACTGAAAACGAGTTTCGTCTTTCAATTACAAGATAGGGCATAAAAATAGACAATCATTATGCCAAAAGCAAAAGAAGTCAGTTCTAAAAATTATATTTTCACTTTCGGTCTAATGAAATTGAAAAAAAATAAAATTAATTTTATAAAAGTGTAACAAACAAAAAAAAGTAAAGTCATTAATAAAAACCAAAAGCCACTACTTGAATATAAACAACCAAAATATCGAAGAACTGATTGCGCTTTGTAAAAACAATAATCAGAAAGCGCAATTTGAAATATACAATCGCTATTGTAAAGCGATGTATAATGTGGCTTTTCGTATTGTAAAAGACGAACATTTTGCACAAGACGTCATGCAGGAAGGTTTCTTAAAAGCTTTTACAAAAATCAATGACTATAAACAAGAAGTGGCTTTTGGAGCATGGTTAAAAAGAATAATCATCAATTATAGCATCGATTTTTACAAGAAAAACAACTCTTTTCACGTAGAAGATTTAACGAAACAGCTTTATAAAATTGAAGAAAACGACGGAATTATTTCTGAAAACATTGACTTAAACTCTTTAAAAGTAAAACAAGTTTTAGATACTATTCTGCAGCTGAAAGACAATTACAGAATGGTACTGACGCTTTTTTATATAGAAGGTTATGATCAAGAAGAAATCTGCGAAATTTTAAACATCACATACGCAAATTGCAGAACAACTTTGAGCAGAGCCAAGGATAGTTTGAGAAAAAAATTGGAAGAGATATAAAATGAATTGGAATTATGAAAAATGAAAAAGACAACTTAGACGAATTATTCAACAGATTTGAAAATCAATGGGATATTCAGGAGTTAAATCCAGATCATCAGATGGATTTTCTTCAAAAACTAAACAAAAAAGAGCCTAAAAAAAGATATTGGTACGTGACAGCTATTGCCGCTTCCATTGTATTGATGCTTGGAGTCTCTCTTTTTTATAAAAATGAAAAACCAAAAGAATTCAAATTTGCTTCTAAGGAAACTAAACGTACCGATTCTATTTTCAATATTCTAATTGATAACGAACTGGTTAAGTTGAAAGAGAAAAATTCGCCAGAAAATCAGCAGATTATTAATGATGCAATGAAGCAGATGAAAACTTTCGATGCTGATTATCAAAAAATCATAAACGAATTGCAGAAAAATGGCGAGAATAAACAGATTATTTATGCAATGATAAGTAATCTACAAACACGTATTTCTTTTTTACAAACCGTTTTAAAAAGAATTGAAGACAACGAAAAACTAAAAAACACCTCTAATGAAAAAACACTATAATTTACTCATCTTACTTCTTTTGATTCCTTTTTTAGGATTTTCAAACGATGACTCTTTTATAACAAAACAAAAAAACATTAAAAAAACGTATATCGTGAACTCAAACGCAGGAATCGATGTTGATAACAAATACGGAAGCATTACTGTAACGACTTGGGACGAAGATAAAATTGATCTTGACATTACCATAAAAGTAAATGGACCAAACGAAAATTGGGTTAATGAACGTTTAAACAGCATTGATGTGGATATCACAGCTCTTAAAAACATGGTTACTGCTGTAACATCGTTAGGAAGTTCTAATGTTAAAAGTAAAGGAAGTAATAACAGTTTTGAAATCAACTATATTATTAAAATTCCTAAAAATGGGACAATTAAACTTGCCAATAAATATGGAAATATTTCGATTCCAAATGCAGAATCTTCTACAGATATTGAATGCAAATATGGAAAAGTTGTGTTGGGAAAATTAAACGGGTCTAGTAATCAGATTTCCATTCAATATTGCCAAAATTCAAGTATAGAGTATATAAAAGCAGGAAATATTGATGCTAGATATTCAAATCTTAAAATTAATGATTCTGGAAACCTAAATATTAATGCAAACTATACAGATATCAATCTAAATGACGGTCAAAACATTAAAGCTGATTGTAGTTATGGCACATTTAAATTTCAAAAAATCAATTCTTTAAGCGGTTCAGGAAATTATTTAACTTTTATTATTGGAGAAATGTCAAGTAACTTTAGTTACGATACGAATTACAGTAAAATAAGTATTGGAACAGTGACTGAAAAAGCTGGAAATATTAGTATAAACTCAGGATATACAGACATTACAATTGGTTACGTCCCAAACTACGCTTTTGACTTTGACATTTCGGCGAGATATTCGAATATCAAACATGATAGTTCTCTAGAAGTTTCAGTTTCTGAAGTCAAAAGTAATAGCAAAAGAATTGCGGGCTTTTACAAGAAAAAAGGCCAAAACAAAATCAATATCAATTCAAACTACGGAAATATTTCACTGACAAAAAAATAATCATCTAAAAATCAAAACAATGAAAAAATCAATTTTACTATTAGCATTAACTGCGTTTTTTACAAATAGTGTAGTAAATGCGCAAAACAAAGTACAAGGTAACGGAAAGATAGTTACTGAAACAAGATCTACTGGAGATTACGACGGTATTAAAATAGCAGGTTCTTTTGATGTGGACTTAGTGTCTGGAAAAGAGGGAAAAATCACCCTTAAAGGAGAAGAAAATTTACTAGCTGTGATCAAAGTTGAAGTTGAAGATAATTCGCTAAAAATTTATGTAGAAAAAGGAACTCAAATACGTACAAGTAATGGTAAAATTCAGGTTACCGTTCCATTTGAGAAAATTTCAGAATTAAGTTTAGCTGGTTCAGGAGACATACAGTCAAAAGACGTAATTAAAAATGATAACCTTGCAGTAAAATTATCTGGTTCAGGAAATTTTAATCTGCCAGTTGACACAAATAATTTAGAGTTACACGTAAGCGGATCTGGAAATATTAATTTAAAAGGAACTGCAGATAAACTTACAACCAAACTTTCTGGTTCTGGTGACATTGATGCTTCAAGCTTAAAATCTAAAGTTGTAGAAGCAAATGTTTCTGGATCGGGAAATAGCAAAGTAACTTGTGCCGAAAGCATAACTGCAAGAGTTGCTGGTTCGGGGAATATAAAATATATAGGAAATCCTGAGAAAAGAGATGTAAAAGTTTCTGGATCTGGAACTATTACAAAAGGTTAATTTTCTAAAAAATATCACGAATTACAAAAGAAATCATCAATCAAACAATCCTTGCAATTCGTGATATTATTTATTACAGAAGACGTTTCAATTAATTTGAAACGTCTTTTTTATGTACTCTTCTTAAAAGGAAAATTGAAGTTACAAAGAATATCGCCAGAATCACAATCGCCGCACGCGGACTTCCTGTAATCTGGTCAATAATTCCGTAAACACACATTCCGATTACGATTCCAATCTTTTCTGCTACATCATAAAAACTAAAGAATGATGCAGTATCTTCTGTTTCTGGCAATAGTTTTGAATATGTAGATCGTGATAAAGCTTGAATTCCTCCCATTACAAATCCTGCTACTGTGGCCATTACATAAAAATGCATTGGTAAGATTATAAAATAAGCCAAAGCACAAAATACTGCCCAAATTGCATTTATAAAAATCAAAGTTGGAACGTTACCAAATTTTTCAGATGCTCTTGAAGTTAAAACTGCACCCACAACAGCTACTAATTGAATAATTAAAATACAAATGATTAAACCAATTGTGCTTTGCTCTTTAGTTTCCCATTGAATTTCCTGAGCTCCAAAATAAGTTGCCACAAGCATTACAGTCTGAACAGCCATACTAGAAACAAAAAAACCTCCTAAATAACGTCGCAAAGGGATATTATTCTGTAATAAACCCCAAACCTTTTTTAGTTCTTTAAATCCATTAAATATTACAGATTTTGTTAGCTTCTGCCCTGTTTCTTTGCTTCCTTTTGGCAAATAGTAATACGTATATTGACTGAATAAAATCCACCAAACTCCAACCATTACAAAAGAATAACGCATTGCTTTCATAGCTGCTTCTCCATCAGTTCCTGATATTCCAAAGATTTTTGGCTTCATTATCATTCCTAAGTTGATGATTAACAAAATAACACTTCCTATATATCCTAAAGAATATCCTTTAGCACTAATTCTATCTTGCTGTTCTTCAAAAGCAATATCAGGTAAATAAGAATTATAGAAAACTAAACTTCCCCAGTATCCTAATAATCCAAGGAAATAAAATGCTAATCCGACATATATATTCTCAAGATTAAACCAATATAAACCCATACATGACAAAGCTCCCATGTAACAGAAAAATTTCATGAAGGATTTTTTATTACCTACATAATCTGCAATTCCAGATAACAAAGGAGAAATGAATGAAACAACCAAAAAGGCAGCCGCTGTGATAAAACTAATTAATGCCGAATTTTTTAGATGAAGACCGAAAACATCTATATAATGATCACGATCGCTGAATAAAGCTTCATAAAAAATTGGAAATACTGCCGAAGCGATTGTAAGTGTGTAAACTGAATTTGCCCAATCATAAAATGCCCAAGCATTTAAAAGCTTCTTATCTCCTTTTTGTAGGTTTTTCATAGAAATGGTTTTGTTAATAGGCTACGAATTTATCCATTTTTTACGATAAACAAATAGAATTTATTCAAATCGTACATTATTAAATTATGAAGTGTACTAAAACAAAAAAAGCTACTCCAAAGAATAGCTTTTAAATATATTTTTTATGTATTATTTTATCGTTCCAACTTTAAGCGCAATTGCTTTTGCTTCTGGAATTAAGGCTTTAATATTGGCAATTCTTGTAGCATCAGAAGGGTGTGTACTCATAAATTCCGGTGTAGAAGCCCCTCCAGATTTAGCAGCCATTCTGCTCCAGAATGCTACAGCATCATCTGGATTATAACCTGCAATGGCCATTAAAGTTAAACCAATTTTGTCTGCTTCACTTTCATTGCTTCTGCTAAATGGAAGCATGACACCAACTTCAGAACCAATTCCGTAAGCTTGTGCAAATATCTGTTGAGTTGCTTCAGATTTTCCGCTTGTGGCTGCTCCTAGCGCTGCACCACCAATTTGCTGTAATTGCGCTGCAGACATTCTTTGTGCTCCATGATTTGCTAAAGCATGCGAAACTTCGTGTCCCATTACGGTTGCCAAACCTGATTCATTTTGCGTTACTGGAAGAATCCCAGAATACACTACAATTTTACCGCCAGGAAGACACCAAGCATTTACTTCTTTATTATCCACCAATTTATATTCCCAGCGATAATCTTTTAAGTATTGCGTCTGACCTAAATAATTTAAATATTTTTCTGCAGCTGCCTTGATCTTAAACCCTACCGTTTCCACAAGTTTTGCATCTGCTGTTCCGGTAATAACTTTGTTCTCAGTTAAAAACTGGCTGTATTGCTGAAAAGAAGATGGAAACAATTCGCTATTTGAAACAAAATTCAAGTTTTGTTTCCCTGTAATTGGATTTGTTGCACAACCCATCATAAGTGCTCCAAAAACCCCTAAAAACACATATTTTTTCATAATTCGAGCTATTTTTATAACAAAAATACGATTAAAAAAGATAAAATGTTTTATACGATAAATCAAAAAAATATCAAAATTTGACTATTCGCCAACAATATGAAGTTCATTGAACTCTTTATCAATAATCAAGAAATGATTTAAATCAAAATTAATTTTGTCAAACTCAATTTTTTCATTATCAATTTCAATTTCTGTCACTTTAAATGGAAGCCCAATTAAATTGATTTTATATTTAGAATATGGTGTTTCGTATTTCCCTTCTTTATGAAGCTGAATGATAAGCTCTTTTTCTTTTCCTATATTTCTTAATGACAAATAGCTGTAACGCCCTTTCTTATAATCATAACCATCTTGAGCATCTTCATAAACTGCTGATTGCTCTTTACCGTTTTTATAATAAACGTCAAGTGTCAGTTCATCAAATTCTAATTCGCCTACATATTGCTGAACTGGATATTTAGGAATAATGGCGCCCGCTTTTACAAAAACAGGAATTTCATCAAATTTACTATCAATCCAGATTTCTCTTCCTCCAATAAAAAGCTCATTTGTCCAGTAGTTATACCATTCTCCTCTAGGAATATACATACGTCTACCTACAGCGTTAGGTTCAAGTATTGGACAAACTAGAATTTGGTTTCCAAAGATAAATTCATCGTTTCGATAATGGGTCTGCGTATCGTCCTGATCAAAGTAAACTAACGGTTTCAGCATTGGAACTCCTTCTTCAATGTATTGCCAAAACATCGTATATAAATAAGGAAGCAATTGATAGCGAAGACTAACAAATTTTCGGGTAATATTAATCACTTCTTCATCAAATGACCACGGTTCTTGATTTCCATGATCTCCAGAAGAGTGTGTTCTGCAAAATGGATGAAAAACGCCTAACTGAATCCAACGTGCATATAACTCGCCAGAAGGCTGTTCTGCAAATCCTCCAATGTCAGAACCTGTAAATCCCATTCCTGATATAGACATTCTCTGCACCTGTATATTTGCAATCCATAAATGTTCCCAAGTGGCCACATTATCTCCTGTCCAAGAAGAAGTGTAACGCTGCGCACCTGAATAAGCCGATCTTGTAATGACAAAAGGACGTTTCGGATAAGCAAATCGTTTTACACCATGATAAGTCGCCCTTGCCATTTGTGTTCCGTAAATGTTGTGTGCTTTTCTATGACTGCAAGGATTTCCATCGTAAAAATGGCGAACATCCATTGGAAATGTTTTATTTGGAACTTCCATTACAGCAGGTTCATTCATATCATTCCAAACTCCTTTTACGCCTATTTCTGAAACAAGTTCTTTAAATAAACCAGCCCACCATTCTCTAACTGCGGGATTTGTATAATCAGGAAAATTACATTCTCCTGGCCAAACTTTTCCTTTCATATAAGGACCGTCAGCTCTTTTACAGAAATAATCTTTTTCTAAAGCTTCTTTATAAACCCAATAATCTTTATCAATTTTAATTCCTGGATCGATGATTACAACGGTTTTAAAACCATCTTCAGCCAGTTCAGCGACCATCTTTTTTGGATCTGGAAAATAGTTTTTATTCCAAGTAAAACATCTGAATCCGTCCATATAATCAATGTCCAAATAAATGGCATCACACGGAATTTGAAGTTCCCTGAATTTTGAAGTGATTTCTTTTACTTTACTTTCTGGATAATAACTCCATTTGCATTGATGGTAACCTAAAACCCAAAGTGGCGGTAATTCTGGCTTTCCTGTTAAATCAGTATAAGTAGTTACGACATCTTGCATCTGTGGACCGTAAATGAAATAATAATTCATTTCGCCACCTTCTGCCCAAAAACTGGTAATATTTCTTCTTTCCTGACAAAAATCAAAGAAAGTCCTAAAAGTATTGTCAAAAAATATTCCATAAGACTGTTTGTTGTGCAAGCCAATGTAAAACGGAACAACTTTATATAAAGGTTCCTGATCTTTTTGGTAAGCATATTGATCTGTAGCAAAATTTTCTACTCTCTTACCCTTTAGATTCATTTGAGTGGCTTTATCTCCAAGACCGTAATAACATTCTCCATCTTTGGAGTATTTACTCATTTTTACAATATTTCCGCCATATTCGTAGCTTTCTTCCCAATGAAAACCAAGTTCATCTTCCAGAATTAGAAAATCGTTTAAATCATAAATGGAGAGACGAAGATCTGCTTTTTGGATTTTACATTTTACTTTACTCGTCCTAATCTGGAAGTACGTTTCTTCTTCTGTAAGTTCTAAGAAATTATAACCGTGAAGCTGTGTTTTATCGATAGCATATGAGAAGTCGTTACTGAAATAACCTTTTGTAGTAAAACGAAATCGGATTAAACTATCACGAAGAATAGTAACTTTTAAAATTACTTTGTTATCCGTATTAAAGAAAATAGAATCTCCTTCATGTTCATAAGAGACAATTTTTGATGGATATAAATCGCCTTTGTATTCTAATGATGTGTTTGTAATCATATCTCGAATGAATTAATTTAACATTTTCCTTCTTTTCAAACATACAAAAAAAGTTCGTAACACCCTATGAATAAAAGGTTTATTAACGAAAACGTTTTTTCTGAATGAGTTTCAAATTACAAAAGAAAAAATCAGCAATTTGATAATTTTGAAACGATATAATGACAAAATCTCAGTTCAAGATTTTTTATTCAATCAAAGAATATATGGTAACACTTAAAGGCGGTAAAATTAATGCTGCAGAAAAATCTCTTCCATCATAAGCGATTGTTTCAATTTTTAATGCTTTAGAATTTTCGACACCGCCTCCACCATACATTACAGCGTCACTATTAAAAATCTCTTGCAATTTCCCTTTTTTAAGAATGCCAATTCTATAATTTTCTCGCACAACTTGAGTAAAATTGCACACCACAATCAAATTTTCATCAGGATTATTTCCTTTTCGGATATAAGACAAAATAGCATTCTGATGATCTGAATAATTAATCCATTCAAAACCATCGCTTCTAAATTGCTTTTCATATAATGCAGGCTGTGATTTATACAATTGATTCAAATCTGTAATCAATCTTTTTATTCCAGAATGAAAATCATACTGCAGCAAATGCCAGTCTAAACTTTGTTCGAAATTCCATTCAGAAGTTTGACCAAATTCGGCTCCCATAAACAAAAGTTTTGTTCCTGGATGTGTAAACATATAGCCATATAACAATCTCAAATTTGCAAAACGTTGCCATTCGTCGCCTGGCATTTTATAAATGAGGGAATTTTTCCCATACACAACTTCGTCATGCGAAAACGGAAGCATGAAATTTTCAGTGAAAGCGTATGTCATCGAAAAAGTCAATTCATTCTGATGATATTTTCTATAGACCGTTTCTTTTTGAAAGTATTTAAGAGTATCGTGCATCCACCCCATCATCCATTTCATTCCAAAACCTAAACCTCCGATAGATGTCGGTCTTGAGACCATTGGAAACGAAGTACTTTCTTCTGCAATAGTCTGAACTCCATCAAAATTAGAATAAATTACTTCATTAAATTCTTTAAGAAAACTTATAGAATCGAGATTTTCTCTTCCTCCAAAAATATTGGCTTCCCATTCGCCCTCTTTTCGAGAATAATCCAAATAAAGCATCGAAGCTACAGCATCAACTCTGAGTCCGTCAATATGATAATTTTGAAGCCAAAAAACGGCATTGCTTATTAGGAAAGCACGAACTTCATTTCTTCCATAATTGAAAACTAAGCTTTTCCAATCTGGATGATAACCTTTTCTACGATCGGGATGTTCATACAAATGAGAACCATCAAAAAAACCTAAACCGTGCGCGTCATCTGGAAAATGAGACGGAACCCAATCTAAAATTACTCCAATTCCTTCCTGATGCAATCGATCCACCAAAACCATAAAATCCTGTGGTTTGCCAAAGCGTGAACTCGGAGCAAAATATCCAGTTAATTGATATCCCCAAGAAGGATCATACGGATATTCCATAACAGGCATGAACTCAACATGCGTAAAGCCAGTTTCTTTTACATATTTGACTAAATCATCTGCGAGTTCCAAATAAGTCAAAAACCGATTATGTTCTGCTCTTTTCCAAGATCCTAAATGCACTTCATAAACTGAATATGGTTTGTCTAATGCATTATATTCCTGACGCTTCTGCATCCAATTTTGATCTTTCCATTTATAATCTAAATCCCAAACTACAGAGGCTGTGTGAGGAGGTTTTTCGCAATAACGAGCAAAGGGATCGGCCTTTTCTGTAATTACGCCATTGATATTGGATTGAATTTTATACTTATAAAGCGCTCCTTTCGAAATATCAGGAATAAATCCTTCCCAAATTCCCGAAGAATCCCAGCGCACATTTAAATTATGTTCGCCCTGTGTCCAATAATTAAAATCGCCAATTACAGAAACAGATTGAGCCGTTGGAGCCCAAACAGCAAAATAAATACCTTTAACTCCGTTCACCTCAGTTAAATGAGCCCCTAATTTTTCATATAATCTGAAGTGCTTTCCGGCTTTGAATAAATCTATATCAAAATCAGTAAAAAGAGAATGTGCGATTACTTTAGTCATATTTATTTTTTAAGGCAATTGAGATTTAGTCCCGATAGCTATCGGGATTATTATTATTGAAGTTTCATTTTGGTCATTCAATTCTAAAGTTATCAGAAAGCGTCACTCCTTTTTTAATAACAACAATACCATCTTTTATGCTATACAATTCATTGGTAAAATTGTCTAAATGTTTTCCTCCGCTAATATGAACATTGTTTCCAATACGCACATTTTTATCAATCAAAGCGTTATTTATAAAGCAGTTTTCGCCAATTCCGACATGAATTTTATTAATACTGCTTTCATGGTTCATTTCATCAAGATCTTGATAAAAATCGTTCCCCATAACATAGCAGTTCTCTAAAACAGTTCCTTCTCCAATTCTTGAGCGAATTCCAATAACCGAACTTTTGATTTCTTTCGCATTGATAATGCAACCTTCAGAAATTAAAGATTGATTGATAATTGAATTTCTAAATTTGGATGGCGGCAGTAATCTTGGCCTTGTAAAGATTTTATTTTCATTATCAAACAAATTAAATTCAGGAATATCTGCTGTTAAACCGATATTGGCTTCAAAAAATGATTCAATATTTCCGATATCAGTCCAATATCCCTCATATTGATAACTTAGTATTTTATGTTTTCCAACAGATTGCGGAATAATTTCTTTACCAAAATCTTTCGTTTCTTGATCAGCCATTAATTCTTCCAGCAATGACTTATTGAAAATATAAATTCCCATCGAAGCTAGATATTTTTTGCCTTTTTCCTGCATTTGCTCACTCACTTCAGATTCCCACTCAGGCAATAAGGAAGCATGAGGTTTTTCTATAAACGCATGAATATTGTTTTCGTGATCGGTTTTAAGAATACCAAATTCAGGAGCATCTTTTGCATTTACGGGTAAAGTTGCAATAGAAATTTCAGCATCAGCAGCAATATGAGCTTCTAGCATTTCATTAAAATCCATTTGATACAATTGATCCCCAGAAAGAATTAAAGCGTGGTCGAAATCGTGTTTCAAAAAATGAGACATACATTGTCTAACAGCATCAGCCGTTCCTTGAAACCAAGTTGGATTGTCTGGAGTTTGTTCAGCAGCCAATATATCAACAAAAGACTGGCTAAAAATGCTAAAATTGAAAGTGTTTTTAATATGGGCATTTAGAGATGCAGAATTAAACTGTGTCAAAACAAATATTTTAAAAATATCAGAATTGATACAATTCGAAATCGGGATATCAACCAAACGATATTTTCCTCCAATCGGAACGGCCGGTTTTGATCTTGTTTCTGTCAATGGAAATAAACGTGAACCTTGTCCACCTCCTAAAATAATGGCGACTACATTTTTCTTTTTAAATTTCATCTTGCTGAATTATTAAGTTGTATATTTCGATATATTCTTGGCAAACTCTTTCCCAGGAATGATCTGCTGACATTCCTCTTTTTAAAACTTTATTAAAGTTTATCTTATCCTCATACAACCTAACCGCACGATTTATTGAATAGCATATATCAGCCACAGAAGCTTGATCATGACAAACTCCGTTTCCTTCATCTCCAAAATCAATAACCGTATCTCTCAATCCTCCCGTTCTTCTAACAATCGGAATTGTTCCGTAACGCATCGCATACATCTGATTTAATCCGCAAGGTTCAACCCTAGAAGGCATTAAAATATAATCTGAACCTGCGTAAATCAAATGTGCCAATTCTTCATTATAACCTATAAAAACATTGTAATTTCCTTTATAATCATTTCGCAACTGAATCAACTGTGACTCAATTTCTGCATTCCCTGATCCCAAAATCAAAATATTAATTTCTTCGAAATGTTCTGATAAAGCCAAAGTAGAAGCATGCGGGAGCAAATCGCCTCCTTTTTCTTCAAACAATCTCCCAATAAAGCTAAACAGTGGTTTTGAAGGATCTAAATCAAACTCTTCACAGAGTTTTTCTTTATTTTTCTGTTTTCCTATTTCAAAATCTTCAATCGAATAATTTTCTTCAATCATTTGATCTTTCATCGGATTCCAAACTTCAATATCAATTCCGTTTAAAATTCCTCGTGATTTATTTCGGACAGAATTAAACAGAGATTCTAAACCATTGGCAGAAATATTAATTTCATTTAAATAACTTGGAGAAACCGTAGTCACTGCATTTGCACATTTGATTCCTACTGCCAAAGAATTTATCGAATTGCTCCATTCTAAAAATCCAACATGTTTCAAATCAAACTCTGGCAGATAATATAACTTATCAAAACCAAACCATCCTTGATACAAACCATTATGAATCGTTATGACTGTTTTTACATCCTTTAGACTCTCATACTTATAAGCAAATTGAAGCAAAAACGGAATAACTCCTGTATGATGGTCATGGCAATTAATAATATCTGGAATTTTACTACGTCCTATAATCCAATCGAGTGTTGCAATTTGAAAAGATAAAAATCTTTCTATATCATCTTCATAGCCATAAACATTCGGACGAGTGAATAATTCATTAATTTCTATTAAATACAGCTCATATCCCAATTTATTTGTTGTTTCCTTTAAAACGCTAAACGGAAAATTAAAATCTCCTAATTTAACTGTTCCCCAATGAACACATTCAAAATCATTTTCATGTCTAAACTTCGTGTCATAACAAGGAATTACAACTCTAACATCATTTCCTGCAGATTGCTGATATTTAGGCAATGCACCAACTACATCTCCCAAGCCTCCAACCTTTGCTACAGGATAACATTCTGCACTAATATGAAATATTTCCATTCAAGAAATTAATTTATGATTATAGATAACTAGCAATCATTTAAATGCTATTTTTATGCTTTTTAAATTTAGCAAAAAAACAAGCAATATCCTTCTTTTAAATCAGTTTTATTGAAATGGCAAAAAAGGCAATTAATCCTACTAAATCATTAAAAATTCCGAATATTATTATAATTTCTGCGAAAATTTGCGCTTTTATATCAACTAAATTAGTTACAAAGTTTGCTGCAAAAATTTTCACAAGTCCAATAAAGCACAAAGTTCCAAAACGCGAATTGGAAATGGATTCACAAAGTCAGCAAAAATTAGTTTATGTTCCTACTATTGATAAAAGCGTAGTCACTTATGTATATGGTAAAAGCCAACGTAAAGTATTATTGGTTCATGGCTGGTCTGGAAGAGGAACTCAACTTTTTAAAATCGCGGATGAACTTCTAGCAAATGGCTATTCAACAGTTAGTTTTGACGCACCAGCACATGGAAAATCAAAAGGGCAAACGTCAATAATGTCTGAATTTATAGCTTCAATTTTAGAAATTGAAAAACAATTTGGCCCTTTTGAAATTGCAATAGGCCATTCTTTAGGTGGAATGTCTGTTCTTAATTCTATTAAAGATGGACTTAAAGTAGAAAAAGCAGTAATTTTAGGAAGTGGTGATATTGTTCAGGATATTTTAGATGAATTTACTTTTAAATTAGGATTGAAGAAAGAAATTAGCATACATCTAAGAGATTATTTTGAAAGTATGTACCAAGTTAAAATGGATGATTTTTCAGCTTATAAAGCTGCTCAGAAAGTAGAAATCCCCGTTTTGGTTATGCATGATAAAGACGATCCTGAAGTTTCAGTTAAAGCAGGAATACATATTCATGAAAACCTTAAAAATGGTACCTTGTTTTTAACTGAAGGACTTGGACACAGAAAAATATTAGGAAATCATAGTGTAATTAAAAAAATTCTCGAATTCATACAAAATCCGTAAATTTATAAATATAAAAAACTAATTATCAATATTTTAAACTTTAAGAAAATGGATTTATTTGAACAGACTTCGGATTGGGAAACAAAATTAAAGCCCATTTTAAAAAAATACAAAGGAAAAAAGCATCCTCTGGAATATCATAACACTTATCAATTGCTTGTAATGGTTATACTTTCAGCACAAGATTCTGATGCCAATATAAATACTATAGCACCTAAATTATTCGAAAAATATCCAACACTAAAAAGCATATCACAAACCAATATAGAAACTTTTACATCACATATTACTAAAGTTCGAAATTACACTACAAAAGCTCAATGGATTCTAGATATAGCAAAAACTATTAAAGAAGATGCAAATATTCCTCTAACAATGTCTGGATTAACAGCTCTAAAAGGTGTTGGAAGAAAATCTGCAAATGTTATACTAAGAGAAACAAATAAACCCGCAGAAGGAATTATTGCTGACTTACACGTTATCCGTGTTGCCCCGAGAATCGGAATTATAAAAGAAAGTAAAGATGGTAATAAGGTAGAAAAAGATTTAATGCAAGTTCTTCCTAAGAATATTTGGTCAGAAATAGGAATGGCAATTTCTTTTTTAGGAAGAGAGACCTGCAGACCAAAACCTAAATGTCTTGAATGCCTATTAGCAGACATTTGCCTTTACTATAATACAGAAGTAATCTAACTCTTCCTTCTAGTATCAATTAAATAAATAATCTTCCAGGAATCTTTTTCTCTAAATAATGTAAAAGCATTCACTCCTGTATGACTCAATTTATCATTGATATAAAATTCATATGGAGCCCAAACATGTGCCATACTACCATCAATCTGAATATTATAGCTTAAAATTTTCTCCTGAAATTTCATGCTTGCAGGAATTGAAGCAATAGATTTATAAAATTCTTTTGCGCTTTCATTAGACAATTTATTCCCTTTTACAGTACTTTCGCTAATGGATTGCAAAATCATTTTATCTGCACAAACTAATTTAATCTTTGTTGAGTCTCTTTGATGAAATCCTTCAAAAAAAGATTCAATGCATTTTTGAGCTTCTTGTTTTTGAGCATTACATGATAATCCGCAAAGAAAAAATAAGATAATTGCGTAAGTTCTCATAATTCTTAGATATTAAACACCAAATTGAGAAAAATGATGATCCAGATGTTTTGCAAACATATTATTCCACTCTTTAGATGACAGTTTACCAAATGAAAGAGATTCTTTCCCTTCAAATTCTTTTTCTCCTAATTCTTGTGTTTTTTGAATATATAAAATCAATCTATTTTTTTCCAATTCAAAATCACGATCGCCTTTAATAATAAATTGTGGAGCTGTACTAATATTCTTTGGATAAGGAGATTCACTCACTACTTTATTTTTAGCTAATAATTTTAAAAGGAGTTTTATAAAAGCATTTGGTTTAGGATGAATATTATCATAGACCATTTCATACGTTACATTGCAATGAGCTAACATTTGGTCAACAGACATCTTACCCCAAAGTGGTCTAGAATCAGATTTAAGCTGATTCACTCTATTTACAAATTGATCACAATCTTCTTTCAGAAAAACATTTTGCATAGTTTACAAATATTATAATAACAAAGTAAAAATATAAAATTTAGAGGCTGATCTCAATTTAATCCCAAAAAAAAACTTCAATTAGCAAAAGCTAATTGAAGTTTTAGTACTCAGAGCGGGACTTGAACCCGCACGAACATTGCTGTTCACTGGATTTTAAGTCCAGCGTGTCTACCAATTTCACCATCCGAGCATTATGTGGTACCTCCAGGGATCGAACCAGGGACACATGGATTTTCAGTCCATTGCTCTACCATCTGAGCTAAGGTACCATTATCACTCATATTTCTATAAGTGAAGATTAGAATAAAAAACCCCGTTAAAAAAAACAGGGTTTTTCAAAAGAAAGGCGACGACATACTCTCCCACAATAATGCAGTACCATCTGCGCAGGCG
>NZ_QJGZ01000023.1 GCF_003254585.1 Flavobacterium sharifuzzamanii
ATGCAGTACCATCTGCGCAGGCGGGCTTAACTTCTCTGTTCGGGATGGGAAGAGGTGAGCCCCGCCGCAATAACCACCTTAAGGCTATTCGCTGCAAGCAGCTTTTTTAATTGGCAATTGGCAATTAAAAACAATATTTTAACATACTGGGATAAAGAAACAAATAGGATTTATTTTAGAAAGTTCTCTCCTCCCCGCAGGGCGGGGAGGAAAAGGGTGTGCATAAGCTTACGGATTATTAGTACTACTCGACTGTGACATTACTGCCTTTACATCTGTAGCCTATCAACGTGGTCATCTTCCACGATCCTTAAAAGAAATCTCATCTTGTGGTGGGTTTCGCGCTTATATGCTTTCAGCGCTTATCCCTTCCCAACGTAGCTACTCTGCGGTGCCCCTGGCGGGACAACAGATACACTAGAGGTTAGTCCAATTCGGTCCTCTCGTACTAGAATCAGATCCACTCAAATTTCTAACGCCCGCAGTAGATAGAGACCGAACTGTCTCACGACGTTCTGAACCCAGCTCGCGTGCCACTTTAATGGGCGAACAGCCCAACCCTTGGGACCTTCTCCAGCCCCAGGATGTGACGAGCCGACATCGAGGTGCCAAACCCCCCCGTCGATATGAGCTCTTGGGGGAGATCAGCCTGTTATCCCCGGCGTACCTTTTATCCTTTGAGCGATGGCCCTTCCATGCGGAACCACCGGATCACTATGCTCTACTTTCGTACCTGATCGACCTGTATGTCTCTCAGTCAAGCTCCCTTATGCCATTGCACTCTACGCACGGTTACCAAGCGTACTGAGGGAACCTTTAGAAGCCTCCGTTACTCTTTTGGAGGCGACCACCCCAGTCAAACTACCCACCAAGCACTGTCCCCCACATCGCGGGGTTAGGCCTCAGATAAACAAAGGGTTGTATTTCAACAATGACTCCACAGCGCCTGGCGACGCCGCTTCACAGTCTCCAACCTATCCTACACATCATTTATCCAAGGTCAATACTAAGCTATAGTAAAGGTGCACAGGGTCTTTTCGTCCCACTGCGGGTAAACGGCATCTTCACCGTTACTACAATTTCACCGAGCTCATGGCTGAGACAGTGTCCAGATCGTTACACCATTCGTGCAGGTCGGAACTTACCCGACAAGGAATTTCGCTACCTTAGGACCGTTATAGTTACGGCCGCCGTTTACTGGGGCTTCAATTCAATGCTTCTCCGAAGATAACATCTCCTCTTAACCTTCCAGCACCGGGCAGGTGTCAGGCCCTATACTTCATCTTACGATTTTGCAGAGCCCTGTGTTTTTGATAAACAGTCGCCTGGACCTCTTCACTGCGGCCCCGATTGCTCGGGGCGACCTTTCTCCCGAAGTTACAGGTCTATTTTGCCTAATTCCTTAGCCATGAATCTCTCGAGCACCTTAGGATTCTCTCCTCAACTACCTGTGTCGGTTTACGGTACTGGTTCTTACTGCCTGAAGTTTAGAGGTTTTTCTTGGAAGCCCTTAGGCGCACTATCTCTTTGTCCGAAGACTCCGAGTACTATCGCATTTCACCAAACTCTCCGGATTTGCCTAGAGAGCCTATAGCTAGGTGCTTTAACGAACTATTCCGTCAGTTCGCGGCGCTTTCATCACTCCGTCACCCCATCACAGCAATAAGAAGTACGGGAATATTAACCCGTTGGCCATCGACTGTCCCTTTCGGGTTCGCCTTAGGTCCAGACTAACCCACAGCTGATTAGCATAGCTGTGGAAACCTTAGTTTTTCGGTGTGCGGGTTTCTCGCCCGCATTATCGTTACTTATGCCTACATTTTCTTTTCTGACCGGTCCAGCATACCTTACGATACACCTTCAGCCCTGTCAGAATGCTCCCCTACCACTTTGTGTTGCCACAAAATCCATAGCTTCGGTAATATGCTTATGCCCGATTATTATCCATGCTCGTCCGCTCGACTAGTGAGCTGTTACGCACTCTTTAAATGAATGGCTGCTTCCAAGCCAACATCCTAGCTGTCTGGGCAGACAAACCTCGTTCTTTCAACTTAGCATATATTTGGGGACCTTAGCTGATGGTCTGGGTTCTTTCCCTCTCGGACTTGGACCTTAGCACCCAAGCCCTCACTGTTATCAATCATTATATAGCATTCGGAGTTTGTCAGGAATTGGTAGGCGGTGAAGCCCCCGCATCCAATCAGTAGCTCTACCTCTATATAACTAAAATAACGCTGCACCTAAATGCATTTCGGGGAGTACGAGCTATTTCCGAGTTTGATTGGCCTTTCACCCCTACCCACAGGTCATCCGAAGACTTTTCAACGTCAACCGGTTCGGTCCTCCACTGTGTGTTACCACAGCTTCAACCTGCCCATGGGTAGATCACACGGTTTCGCGTCTAACACTACTGACTAAAGCGCCCTATTCAGACTCGCTTTCGCTGCGGATCCATGGCTTAACCACTTATCCTTGCCAGCAGCGTTAACTCGTAGGCTCATTATGCAAAAGGCACGCCGTCACCCCACGAAAGGGCTCCGACCGCTTGTAAGCGCATGGTTTCAGGATCTATTTCACTCCGTTATTCACGGTTCTTTTCACCTTTCCCTCACGGTACTGGTTCACTATCGGTCTCTCAGGAGTATTTAGCCTTAGCGGATGGTCCCGCCAAATTCAGACAGGGTTTCACGTGCCCCGCCCTACTCAGGATACCGCTATCCATTACATTTGTTACCCATACGGGGCTGTCACCCTCTGTGGCGCTCCTTTCCAGAAGCTTCCGGTTCCTCATGCATGAAATCTCGCGGTCCTACAACCCCAGCAATGCCGTAACAATGCTGGTTTGGGCTAATCCGCGTTCGCTCGCCACTACTTACGGAATCACTTTTGTTTTCTTCTCCTCCGCCTACTTAGATGTTTCAGTTCAGCGGGTTTGCCCACCTATCGGTGTGCTATATCTTCAATATAGCGGGTTGCCCCATTCGGATATCTGCGGATCGATCGGTGTGTGCCCGTCCCCGCAGCTTTTCGCAGCTTATCACGTCCTTCATCGCCTCTGAGAGCCTAGGCATCCCCCATGCGCCCTTATTTTGCTTATTGCACCAATCTTGTTACTTAAAACAAGACCGTTTTGTTTTGTCTTTTGCAATAAATTGCAAAAAACGCTTTCTACTTTCTTATTATTTTCTTATCCCAATATGTCAATGAACTTTTTTCCTTTCGGAACTGTGGAGAATAACGGAGTCGAACCGTTGACCTCCTGCGTGCAAGGCAGGCGCTCTAGCCAGCTGAGCTAATCCCCCAAATCTAATGATGAATTGTGAATTATGAATTATGAATTAATATTCATAACGCTTCAACTCTAGAATTTCCTTCTCTTTAAGCCTTAAAAAGTAGTCCCGGGCAGACTCGAACTGCCGACCCCTACATTATCAGTGTAGTACTCTAACCAGCTGAGCTACGAGACTCTGTTTTTTTTT
>NZ_QJGZ01000033.1 GCF_003254585.1 Flavobacterium sharifuzzamanii
TGTGGGAGAGTATGTCGTCGCCTTTCTTTTTAGAATCCTCATCATTAATCTGATGGGGATTTTTTGGTTTATGCCGGTTTGGAATCGTCTTTAGCTAGAGATTTTTTATTTTCAATTATGCTTGCAATTTTATTTTAGAAGTGTCAGCGCATTTCTAAAACTGAATTGAATACAAGAATTTATTATAGAATGATATTTATTACCTTTAGGTTTTTAAAATCAGAGGGTTAATATAAAACGAATGCTTATGACGGTTTACAGAAATATTTTTATAGGTGTTATTTGTGCGCTTCTTTTGTCGGCATGCAATAATAAAAGTGATTTAAATGAACAAGATAGAAATCTTAGTTTATATTTAAAAGATACTACATCTGGTATAAAGACTGGAGGAATAAAAATTATTGAAATAAATACTCCAAAAGGAAAGTTTAAAGTATGGACTAAACGAATTGGAAATAATCCTAGAATAAAAGTGTTGTTGCTAAATGGTGGACCGGGAGCTACTCATGAGTATTTTGAATGCATGGAAAGTTTTCTTCCTCAAGAAGGAATTGAATTTATTTATTACGATCAGCTTGGTACGGGGAATTCTGACAATCCTAATGATCCGAGCTTTTGGGATTTATCACGATATGTAGAGGAAGTGGAGCAGGTGCGTAAGGCTCTTAATTTGGATAAAAACAATTTTTATTTATTAGGACATTCATGGGGGGGAATTTTGGCGTCCCAGTATGCTCTTAAGTATCAACATAATTTGAAAGGGCTTATTATTTCCAATATGATGATGAGTGCTATTGATTATGATAAATATGCAGATGAAGTGCTGGCAAAACACATGGATCCAAAAGTTCTTGCAAGAATTAGAGAGATAGAGAAGAATAAAGATTTTGAAAATCCTGAATATATGCGATTGCTGATGCCTAATTTTTATTCAAAGCATATATTACGCTTAGCTTCTGACAAGTGGCCTGAACCGGTGAATAGGTCCTTTAGCAAAATAAACCAGTCGCTGTATGTAACGATGCAGGGGCCAAGTGAATTTGGGCTCTCAGGAAAACTTGAAAAGTGGGATATTAAAAAAGAACTTCCAAAACTGATTGTGCCAACATTATCAATAGGCGCCAAGTATGACACTATGGATCCAGAACATATGAAATGGATTGCGTCTCAAGTAAAAAATGGCACTTATTTGTATTGCCCTAATGGTAGCCATATGAGTATGTATGATGACCAGGATATCTATATGAATGGTTTAATTAAGTTTCTTAGGGACACCGATAGAACTAACGAAAAATAATGCAAACAGTATAGATTTAGAAATTCTGAAATTACAATATATATGAAGAGAGAAAAATAAAATAAAAAGAAAGGAAGCTTATTTTTTTTAGAGCGTTTCTTTAATTGTAGTTTTAGGAATGCTTTAATTTGATTTTTTTGCTTTTTTGGTACTTAAAGCTTTCTCTTTTATCCATTGAATTGAAATATCAAAAGGTAATGTAATATTTCCAGAAACAGTATTGTGGCCTCGTGACGGAAACAGAGTATACTCGAAAGGTTTGCCTTGAGCTTTCATCTCATTTAATTGTTCTATACAAAGCTTAACAGGAATCTGTATATCTTTCTCACCAAAAAGCCAAATTCCTGGAATAGAAAGAGTATTTAGAAAAGTTTTGGGATCGGTTCCAACAAATTGATATCGGTCTGGATCATTTTTAGTATGCTCTCTAGCATCTTTTTCTGTATGATTTTCCCAAAAATTAGTATTCCCATTAGTATAAAACTGAAATCTAAGCTGTTCCAGAGTTGTAATGGTAGGGCCGCTAAATAAGACCATAAATTTTATTTGGGAATTTTTGCTTGCAGCAATAGGGATTATCCACCCTGCCTGACTGAAACCGACTAGTCCAATTGGTATTTTTTTATCTTTCAAATTGCTTCGGAAAGTATTTACTGCTTCACTTGCATCTTGGGATAATAAATTAAGATTAGCAGTGTCAATGTTATTTGTTCCAACAGACGGCCCCACATATACGCCACCCGATTCTCCAACTCCGCGTTTATCGTATGTTAGTACAGCAATGCCTTCGCTGGCTAGACGTTTTGCAAATTCCAACTCTCTTTTTACGGGATCAGAACCATGAACAATTACAACTGCTGCAAATATTTTTTTAGGTGTTAAAATGGAACCCGAAAGAGTGACACCTTGGCTTTGGAACTTTACATCTTGAATGGTAAAATCAGCTGATTGGGAAAATGCAATTTCAGGCAGAGTTATGAATAATAGTGAAAGAAATAAAAATTTAATGCTCATTCTCATTTGATGGACCTTTAATATGGATTTTTAGATAGATAGCTGAAAATGATTGTCAATAATGTGAATTGCAATATTTTTTCTGTAAATTATGTATTAGCTAATTGCTAATATAAGAAATATTAATTCAGTTAAAAGTAACCTTTTTTCTTAATTAAGAATGTAAATCATCATAAAATATCCGACAAGTTTTTGATTTTCATTTTCCTTGATCCATTCGTTTTTTTCCTGCATTCATTGCTTTACTGTTGAGTATCAAATGGCACTACCATACTTTTATCTCATCAAACAATTAAAACTAAAAGAGATGAATAAAGAACTTACATTTTTAAGAACATTTGCCGCAGTTACGGCCATTAGTATAACCATGCTTGCTACGTTAGCATTCAAAAAAATAGGTAACCAAAGGTTTAGTGAGATCGACGTCGAGCGAATTAATATCGTAGAAAAAGACGGTACGATAAAAATGATCATTACTAATGTAGAACGTTTTCCGAATGGGACAGACAAAATCAATAATCGTTCTACCAATTCCGATCGTAAGAAGCGCTCGGGAATGCTGTTCTTCAATGATGAAGGCATCGAAACGGGCGGATTCATATATGACGGTAAAAAGAACAAAAATGGGCATTCAGCGGGGCTTTCACTTACTTATGATCAGTACGATGGCGATCAGGTAATGCAGCTCTTGACACAGGATGTCGAGCAAGGAGACAAAAGATTTGTGAGTAGCACGCTTGCATTCAATGATCGGCCAAGTAAAGAGTCGCAGCTTAAAACCATGGAAATTATGAAAGAGTTAGAGGAACTTCATAAAAAGGACCCGAAACTGATGGAGGAGAAATATAAAGAATATGGAGCACAAGGTTTGATAGGTGGAGTTCCTCGTGTGATGTTGGGGAAATCCAAGAGCCAAAACAACGGACTGTTTCTTTTTGATGATAAAGGAATGCCGAGAGCAATGTTTTACGTGGACAAGGAGAATAATGCAAAACTCGATTTCTTTGATGAGAAAGGAAATACTATTGTTTCTTTTCCAGAGTCAAAGAAATAAAAAATATACATTAATAGGAAGCAGTCCTTTGGAATTATAGGGCTGTTTTTTTTGTAAATTGCCTAGCAAAATAGTAATGAAAAATATCCTCCATAAAATAAAAGAAAACTACGGTTTCCTGCTGTTCATTTTGCTTTTTGCATATATGCAGTCGATTTATACTCGGATTGTGGGAAGACAGGAAATCAACGCTTATACGTTCACCCCAGAAGCTGCGGTGGCAACATTGATAGGAGCTGGTATTTTGTTTTTGATTATCCTTTTCTTTATCCGAAAATGGCAGGAAAACGATGTTTTTGATACGGGAACAATGCTAAAAGTTTTTGGTTCGTCATTACTTGTATTTGTAGCTTCAATGTTACTAATTGGATTTTTAATTGCACTCGCATTTGATACCGTAGCACGAAATTTTAATTCGCATACCTTGACGATTTCGCTGTTTTCACATTTTTTGGATGGATTTATTTACGGCAGTTTTTTTCTTGCTTATTACTATTATCAAGGCAATAAAAAGCACCAAGAGAAATTAGCAGCATACAATGAAGCATTGGCGGAAAGTAAAATCAATCAGCTAAAAACTCAGCTAAATCCACATTTTCTGTTTAATAACTTGAATATATTGGATCAACTGATAGAAGAGGACAAACACAGAGCCTCAGATTTCCTAAATGAATTTGCAGAAATTTACCGCTATGTCTTACAGTCGACAGATAAAGAATTGGTCAGCATTGAGGAAGAAATTGATTTTGCGCAACAATATTTCAAACTTGTCCATCACAAATATGGAAATATCTATCAACTGCAAATTGAAAAGAAAATTACAATTGGTTTTATTGTTCCCATGACTTTACAATTACTCGTCGAGAATGCGGTGCAACACAATCTAGGAACGAAAGAAAATCCGATTTGCATCCAAATAAAAACTGACGCAAATATTTCTGTTTCCAACAATATCAATCTTAAGCGAAATATTAAGCCTTCATCGGGACGGGCATTGAAGAACATAGAAGAACAATATGGTTTGCTTTCCGGAAAGAGAATAGAAATTCAGCAAAGAGATAATATTTTTTCGGTCAGTATTCCCATAATTTACAAGCAAAACGCATGATAAAAATAGTAATCATAGAAGACGAAATTCCGGCAAGGAAAAAACTCAAACGCTTTATAGAAGAATTGGGTTTGCCAACTGAAATCTTAGCGGAATTAGACACGGTGCAATCTGCTATTGAATTTTTGAATCAGACTCAATCTGATATTATTTTTTCGGACATTGAACTTTTGGATGGCAATGCTTTTGAAATTTACGAACAGGTTTCTGTAACATGCCCTATAATTTTCACTACTGCTTATGACCAATTTTGGATGGATGCTTTTGACAGTAATGGCATCGCTTATTTACTGAAACCTTTTTCTAAAGAACGTTTTCAAAAAGCTTGGGATAAATTCCGCTTGCTTAAACATCCAGCTGCAGAAGAACAAAATGCTATTGCTAATTTGACGCAGCTTATCCAGCAGAATATTTTAAAGAAGTCTTATAAGAAGCGTTTTGCCATTAGCACACATCAGGGAACGTACTTTTTGGACACGGAAGCCATTTTGTTTTTTGAAGCCAATGAAGGCGTGGTGTTTGCTTATGATTGTCAAGGAAAAAAACATTTGCTGTCCGAACCAACTTTAAAGGAAATAGAGGAACAGCTTGACCCTTTGGATTTTTATCGCATCAACCGAGGAGAACTTATCCATAAATCTTATATCGAAAAAATTGAGCGTTATAATAAAAATACATTAGCCATCAAGTTAAAAGATTACAAAACTCACCTCAAAACCAGTCAAAGCCAAACAGCTGCATTTCGGGAATGGGTTGAGAAATAGGGGAATGTTTAAAAGTTAGCTCTGGTGACCTATTACAAAAATGGTTCTGTCAGTCTGTGTTTAAAAGAAAATAGCACAAGGCCTACTTTTGATTTGATGTTATATTTTTCAAATAAAGCTGCTCTGTACGCTTCAATTGATTTTATGGATAAATTCATAATTTCTGCCATCTGGTCATATGTTAATTCTCTCTCGTCGCAAACCAATTTAAGAAAATCCAATTCTCTTTGAGTTAAAGTAATATTGCTTTTTTTCTCGCCGCTGTTATCATAATTTCGAACACGTTTAAGAATTTCAGAAACGTTGTTATATCCTATTTTAATAATGTTATCAATAGCAAATTTCAAATCGTGGGCTGTACAATTCTTATGTAAAAATCCTCTTGCTCCATGATGATAAGCTGAATCGATTATTTGTTCGTCAAGATGCTGTGTTAAAAGCAATATTTTAAACTCTTCTTCCTTTTCTTCCAGTATTTTTAACACTTCAATACCATTCATATATGGCATAGAATAATCTAGAATGTAAATGTCTGGAGTTGGATTTATGGGAATTGCCTTCAGGAAATCTTCACCATTATCAAATTCATTAATTACTCTATAGTCTCCTATTTTATGCAGCAATTCTTTTAGGCCTTGTCTTACAATAGAATGATCATCAATTATGCAAATATTAATCTGTTCCATATTTTATATTCTTTTATTTTCAGAAAGGGTAATTGTAGTACCAGATCCAACCTCGCTTTCTATAGCTAGATGATAGGCTATACTGTTAGCTCTGTTTGCCATGTTTGTTAATCCTAAAGATAATTGATCTTTTTTATCGGTAGAATTAAATCCTTTTCCATTATCTGTAATTATCATTTTAAAATGAGGTTTGGTTGTTATAAAAACATTCATTTTAGAAGCTTTGGCGTGTTTAAG
Source organism: Flavobacterium sharifuzzamanii (assembly GCF_003254585.1). Lineage (GTDB taxonomy): Bacteria > Bacteroidota > Bacteroidia > Flavobacteriales > Flavobacteriaceae > Flavobacterium > Flavobacterium sharifuzzamanii. The sequence continues at coordinate 6,161 of NZ_QJGZ01000033.1, forward strand.
AATATTACTAATGCATTCTTGAAATATGCGGTAAATAATTATCTTCTCATTATCGCTAAATTTCTTTACTACTATTTCTTCAAATGAGTAAATAATTTCAATTTTGTTATTTTTTTGTAACCTCTCTATTTCTATGATTATGGCTTTTATTACATCCTGTTGTAATAACATTTGGCTATTCAAGGCATGACTGATGCTTCGTATAGATTTTGATAAATTGCCTAATGATTGCGATACAGGTTCTAATATTTTTTCTAATTCGGGAGAATCCAATTTCATATTTTCTATTTGAAAATTGATATATGTCAGCTGTTGGCCAGCATCATCATGCAGATCCTCAGAAATATTATTCAAGACCTGTTCTTGGGTTTCAATTACAGTTTGTGTAATGGCTTTTTGGAAATCGAGATCCTTCTCATGTAGGAGTTCGGTATATTTTCTTATCTTATTAAAATAAAGACGAATAAGAATAACACAGAAAAAAAGTATTAACCCAATAAAAATAAACGCGATTATTATTCCTAGTACGATTTGATTCATTTGCAGTTGTATTTTTCTCTGTAGATGTAGATATTAATTAAAGAATAGTAGGCGATACAAACTATATTCACAACAAAAACATACAGTGTAACTTGGCCAAATAAAACTATTCCCGTTACCTGTAGTGGTTTAAATCCTAATATTAACCCCATACCAAAAAAGAAATATACTGGAGCAAACAGCAGTAAATAATTATTGGATAAGAAATACATTAAATTCTCTTCTTGTAACTGTCTATAACTTTCGTAAATGAATAGTATAACATAAAGCAAGGCACCAAAAATGAAAGTGTAATAATTATTGGCATTTGTTATTTCTACAATTATAAAATTAATAGTAGAAAATAGTGCAAAAAGGCATAGTACGATATTGGCCATTTTTTTACTGTTTATGTTTTCTCTAAATGCCAATATCCAAAGAACATCATGAAAAACAATACTGATATTGAATGGTATTCGAATTGACCGATTATTATACACTAAAATAGAGTTTACAAGTTCTGTAATAAAAACTACAAAAAGAATATACAGAAGATAACGGTGCATCTTAATTTTCCAGCAAAGATTGCATAAAGCAAAAAGCAGCGTTATTAAAACGCATGCTTTTATGGGATTTATGATATCTAGAATATTCAATTGTATTTATTTACAAAGGCTTATTATCAATAGAAATAAATGGAGGTTCTGTAGAATAATCGTAGTAATATGGTGCGCCATTTACTTGAATGACAACAACAGTTTCCATCGATCTTTTCGATTTGTCATTTAACTTGGCCAAACTGAACTGAAATTTGGCATTATTATTTCCTTTTGCATGTTTTTTTGCCAGACTTCTTATTAAAGCTGTTGAAAAGCAATAAGATTTTTCTTTGTATTCTGGAACCATATGCAGTGAATCAATTTTTTCCTTTTCCATATTAGTTGCTACCCTGAGATAGGAGTCATATCCATGATCTTTAATGATACCTTTAAGTTTTGCCCAACTAATATCATAAGTTCCTTTTTTGTCAAGGATTCCGCCTTTTACTTGATGAACATCTAAGACCGCTTGTTCCAATGTCTTTTTGCAAACACGATCTCCTTTTTCTTTCAACCATTTTATTTTTCGGTCTATATTCGTTATAGTATCGTATTCCTTTAAAGTTATACACGCAGTATCTAGAATTTTTTGGTCTGGATTATCATTTGTTACTGGTTTGTCTACATTTCCTTTCTTTTGACAAGCTGAAATGGCTAAAACAATCATTAAGATCAGGGTAATTTTTTTCATGATTAAAGTTATTTAAGGGTTAATAATTTATGTCATCAAATTTTATAATAATCCTCTCTTCTCCACTAGGGTAAAACCCTATTTTAATAAGGTTTTATCTCTACTAATCAATTTATGCGCTAAAATAGCGATTTTCTTTCAAGAACAATACATATTGGTAATATTCAAAAGATTAGGTGAAAAACTATACTCTTTTAGGTATTTCCCCTAATACTAAAATTAGTGTCTGGAGTAGTTTTGGAATACATATTTCATAACACAACCAGGCAGCCGAAAAGGGAATTTATAGAGTAGGCATTACTATAAAATTAAATATTATGTACTTACAAAATTTACAACTTGAACCCCTTAATTACAATATTATTAAAAGCGAATTGCTGAATGATATTGATAATGAACCGATCCCTACATTAGATGAAGTTAAAGAAAGTTTAGCAGAAATGTATCAACAGGCTAGTGTGGCTACATCGCAGCTATATTATTCGAATCTAGAGAGTTTAACACAAGCTAGAACTGTAAACTTTTCTGCTTCATTGGCTGGCTCCAACTTATGGCAAAAATTGAGAAAATATCTTTGTGGATTTCTAACACCTGATTCAACCGCTTCTGAAATTATTGATAAAATAGTTGAATTTCTTTCCTCTTTTATTCCGGGCGGAATTTTTATTAGCTATTTGGCGAAAAAACTCATTAGATATATTCTGAATCTAGGATATGCAGAACTATGCCCTTTAAGCTAATCAAAACGTAAAAATTAGGTTAATGTAAAATATAAGTTTTTCAAAATTTTAACCATAAACTACAAACCATAACTATATGAAAACCAAAAAACAATTTTTAGGTTTGCTAATTATAATCAGCTGTAACTTGTTTGCACAAGATTGTAAGTGTGATCAACTTTTGCAAGATGGACTTTATTCATTTACTAAAATGACAAAGACCGAGTCTTTCAGTAGGGATTTAAGAACTTACTATTTGTCTGATACTTTTAAGACAGATATGAAAAGCGGAAAATGGGGAAGCTCACTTACCATTCCCATTAAAGGAATTCCGTTTTCAATAGGAATGAATGACAGCGATCAGAAATTTTCTGAGTTAAGAACTAGTCTTTTGGAAATTAGTGAATTAAATATTGATGAGGGAAGTGTGCAAGCATCGTTTGGATCCGTTCCTAATACAAGTCTTTATGATGCTTTTGTTGAGTGTAACAAAATATGTTATCAAAACGGCTCCGGATTTATTCAGGGAAAGAATCTAGAGACAGAAGATGCTGTTGTCTTTACAATATACTACAAGCCATCATCTCCAACAGATCCGATGCCGGTTGTTACCAATTTTAATATTTTGCCTGAAGGTAATCTTGTCAGCGGAGGTCTCAGTGTCAATCAGAAATTGGCAGGTTTCACAACATTAATTACGTGTAAACGTCCAATTGATAAAGATCTGGTTTTGACTCTTCAGACAGACAGGGGAGGAATTACCAGTAAGGCATACGCACAAGAAAGTATTTCATCTGGCAAAGAAATCCCGATTGGCACTGTTATTTCATCTTATTTAAATTTTGAGCAGTTTAATACTGTTACAAAAAACAATGAAAAAAGCCCTGGTGGAATTTGGACTTCAAACAAAAGTAAATGGTCACCTTGTGATGGCAGACCAGTTCCTAATTCGAAATTTCAAGCATTGACCTCTCAATCTTTGATACCAGATCTTAGAGGGGTGTTTGTAAGAGGATTGAATATATTTGATCCTAATCAGCCTGTTACGCCTATGACAGGAGAAAGAGGGGATTGGGATAGTCGTATTGTTGGAAGCTACCAGTCAGATTCATTTCAGGGGCATAAACATATTGACCAAGATAAAATAGCCATCTATTATGGCAAAGAATCCCCAAATGATCCTCATCAAAGGCATAATGTTACTGGTACTCCAGCAAACAATACTGCAGGGACTGTAAACGCTGGTTATGGCGCTCCAAGAATTAGCAATGAAACCAGACCAAAAAATATATCACTTTATTATTATATCAGGATAAATTAGAAAACTCGTTTGTTATCAAATAGAAAATTTAAGGGTGCATTTGCGCCCTTAATTATTTTTCCTTCTTTAGATAGTACGAATTCAGTTTTCGCTACGAAGAAATATTATTCTTATTAATGAAGATTATTTGAGAAATCTTTTCCTTATCAATTCATTACTTAGGAAAAAAGAAATACTTAGGAACTTTACCTAAGCCTAGTAAATTTATGTTTGATAGCATTTTTATTTTTAGATAATGCGTATGTTTTTTTAGAAATACCGTATAAATGTGGTTTCATTTTATAATTTGAAACATAATTGGCTTGGCAATATAGCTGAAAATCAATTTTGTAAGATAACTTTGGTGAGAAATAAGCCACTAATGCAAACTCTAATTATTTTTGATTAAGCTGACGGGCTTGAGAATAATAAATCCCTTTATTACAAACTAAAATTAAAAACTATGAAAAAGTATCATTTATTAGTTGTCTTTTTTTTCTTTTCACTGGCAATGTCAGCACAAAGCAGCCAGTCATTTTTGCTTAATCTGTACGGAGGGTATACTTTTTCCGACAGAGTAGATTTCGATTCCTCTTATGGAAAGGTGGAAGATGGTTTTGAGTATGGCTTAGGTTTAGAATATTTTATAATGGATAATGCATCTATAGAATTAAAATATAACAGACTTGATACACACATGCCTCTGTATACAAAAATACCTTTAAACAATGGTAATATTCCCGCTGGATCTCAGGTTAATGTTGGAGATGATAAAGGTGCTATCAACTATATACTAGCAGACTATACTTATTATTTTGGTTCAAGTTCACAAAAGGCGCTTCCTTTTCTTGGTGCAGGTTTAGGAGTAGCAATTCTTGAAACACCTAAAAGCGGTAGCGGAACGTATTTCGCTTGGGAGATAAAAGGTGGTGTGAAAGTAAAAACAAATTCGCCATTGTCAATTAATCTTCATGCTTACTTGCAATCTATGTCGGCAGCTGTTGGATATGACTATTACTGGGATTACTATTGGGGACCAGTGGCAGTAACTGATTATGCATCAACATTTCAGTTTGGGCTAGGCGCTTCGTTGAGCTACGATTTCAGCAAATAATAATAACTTAGGTATTAGACTCTTAAAAGAGACTTAGAAGTTTCTCAAGATTCTTAGTATAAAAAATACCAGAAGTTATTGATTGTGTATGGATAAAGACAGATATCTTTGATATCTGTCTTCTTTTTTTATGAAATTGTGATTCTGCTGTGCAAACTTTGAGCAGTATTTTTATATACTATTTCGAAGTTTATTGATAAAATACACCAAAGATTTCTCCATATTATTTTAAATAGATGATAAAAGAGTTGTATTCTTGTTTTTGAAACTGCAAAATGTAAAATTCTGTATTTTATCATTAGGAGTTGTATGATTTACGGTAATACAAGAGATTTTCTCAAATTTATTTTCAAACTTTTCAGTCAATGTCTGCTCAGAGTATTGCTTAATTTCAAGTCCGCTACATTTAGTGGGGCCGTTTTCTGAAAACGTTCCAATTATCAGGAAACCATTTACTGTCTGCTGTACAATATCCAGATATTTTGAAGTTTCTTCTTGTGTTGTCAAAAAATGAAAAGTTGCTCTATCGTGCCAAACATCATAGGCTCTTTCTGGTTGGAAATTAGTAATATCACTTATTATCCAAGTTACTTTTTGCGCTTGTTCTCCTAAACGTTTTTGTGCTCTTTCAATCGCTTTTGCTGAAATGTCCAAAACAGTAATATTCTTGTAGCCTAGTTTCAGTAAATGATCTACAAGTTTACTGTCACCACCACCCACATCAATAATGTGAGCTTCTTTGGTTAACTCAAGAGAAGCAATAAAATTGAGTGAAGTTTCAGGTATTTCTTGTGTCCAGCTTACCTCGCTAGGGGTTTTGGTTTCGTAAACAGTTTCCCAATGTTCTTTATTTTTATTAGTATCTGCCATGATGTGTTTTTAACTTGAATTGTTTATGATGTTTAAATTGTGGTATTCTAAAGTTTCTAATTATATCAATATTCTGATACTACAAATTTCAGCAGTTTATTTTTCTTGCACAGTTACTTTAGTCACAAAAGTGTTTTTATTGATAAAATGAAGTTTATAAATATTCTGTTTAACAAAAAAAGCTGTCCTTTTGAGACAGCTTCTTTTTATTATAAAATTTCGAAAGATTAATTTGAAGGCTCAATGAAGTCATTATCAATATTCTTTCGCTTCTAAATGGATCAAAGAAGATTAAATTTTACTTTCATCTTCAACGGCATCCTGCCATTTATCCCATACTTTAACACCTGCATCATATCCATCATAACCAAAATTCTGGCTTAGCTGACCTTTGATATTAGGTTCAATAGCAAGTCTATACGGAATTGGCCAGTAATTGTTGCGTTTGTCCATCGAATAAAACTTTACACCTGGTTTAAGAGAAATTCCAGCTGGATATTTATTGTAAAGCGTGTAATGAACAATACGCTGCCACCAGTAACTTCCGCCAGTTGCATCTTTTCCTGATTGCTTATCCCAAGTGTCTTTGTTATAGGTATTTCCCCATTCATCTGCTTTTCCGCTTAGAGCCAAACAGTGTGAGATACGTTTTAACTCTACATTTCTCCATTCTTCCATATAAAGCTCTCTTCCTCTTTCTGCACAAATATCACCAATTGTTACTGTGGTATACATTCTTGAAGCTTTTGCTCGAGCTCTTACTACATTCACATCTTGAGCTGCTCCAGAAACATTGCCTTGATAAAAACGAGCTTCAGCACGTAATAAATAAGTTTCTGCTAAACGATAGATATACATATGTGCACTTGCTCCTGCAGTAGCACCTTGAAAGTCATTTGCTGCTGGATTTGCTTCGGCCACAACATCATGATAAAAGATTTTGTAATGAGGAAAATCAAACCAGTCACGAATAGAATCTTGTGCCAACAATTTCCCAGACGCATCTTTCATTCTAAAATTTTGTCCAGCCCATGTTGCACTTCCTCCAGCTCCAGGAGCATATTTAAGATCTTCCATATTTACCCAGTTACCAACAGTGCTGTTATGTCTAAGATCGACCTTGTCTTCAACACCATTAACAACCCACATAGGATGCTGTGAATAGTAAGAGCCACTAATTGTACCAATACCACGACCGATTGCTCTTTGGTAATCATACTTTGCATTATAATTGTTTTTATCATTCGATGGAAAACGAGGCGCTGCTGTTTTACCATCAGGAGTAATTAAGTTGGCATCATTCCAGTTTGGACCAAAAATTCTCATAGAAGAAAATGCTAAAAACGATTGTGCTCCTCCATTTGGTGCTACTAAGATAGCCTCTGTATTAGAACCAATTACTTTATTTTCTGGCCTGTGCAAATCCCAAATTACATTTCTTGTAATAGGCCATGCAGTAGGATTTCCTCCCGGATCAAAAATTCCTAAATTCCCTTGTACTAAAGAATAGCCTGATTGATTGATCAAAATATTGGCTTGTGCTTCAGCTTCAGCAAATTTGCCTGATGCCAAATAACATTTAATTAGCAACTGACGGCAAGCACCTTTGCTAATCATTCCAACATATCCAATTTTTGCTTGTTCTGGCACCCATTCTACAGCTTTTTCCATATCTGCTGTAATCATTTCAATAATAGCTTCTTTTTTAGTAGAATAATAGCTTTGCTTTGGAACTTCCAAAATTTTAGTAATCAAGGGTATGTCCCCAAATTCATACACTAAGTTTAAATAACGGTATGCTCTATGAAAATAAGCCTGTCCGATATATTTGCGTTTAATATCTTCTGATAAGGTTGTTACTTTGTCAATGTAAGTCAACACAGTATTTGCATTCTTAATACCTGTATAAGCTTCAGTCCAAAGAAACCCAAGATAAATATGTTCTCCACCCGCATCTCTTCTGTAATCCCCAGTAGGGACAATAGTGTTGGCATAATCAGCGATATTACTTCCTGTATCTGTTTTTCCATATTGTGCCATATCAGAGAAAAGATACTCCGTTCCAATTGGCACACTAACACCAGAATAACCAAAGTGAATATAGTTATTGCGCAATTGTTTATCGCACAATGCTAAAGTTGCCTGCAACCCAGCTTCTGTAGAAAATGTGGTCTCTGGTTCGTAGAACGAAAGCGGATCTGCTTCCAGAAAATCTTTTGAACAAGAACTAGAAAGCGCTGCCAATAGTACAAAAGGCACTAGTCTTGAAATGCTATTTTTTATATATTTTTTCATTGTTGAATAATTTTAAAGTTGGAAATTAAAACCTAAATTAAACTGTCTCGTAGCCAATCCTCCTGTTTCTGGATCTCCATAATATTTCCATTCTTTAGAAGCAGCCCATGTTGCCACGTTTTGAACAGAAGCATAGATTTTTATACTTTTAATATGCACTTTATCCATAAGATCTTTTGGGAGTGTATAGGCTAGTGAAATATTGTCAAGACGAATAAAACTGCGGTCATATAATCTTCCTGGCGCAACTGGAGTTCCAGCAGGTCCTTTAGCATCAAGACGTGCCCATTCATTTGTTGGGTTGTCAAGTGTCCAATACGGATTTAAATAAGGGTTGAAATTGAATTTATACAAACTAGAATCATTGAAAGTATTCATATAATTGGAATCAAGAGATTTGCCTCCCATATTAGAATACATGCTGATACCCAAATCCCAATTTTTATAAATTTTGAAATCATTACGCAACATCCATTGTACTGGAGGATTTGAATTTCCTAAAAACTGTTTGTCTTTTTCATTATAAACGGCTTTTTTATAAGGATTTCCATCTGCATCTACCGCATCTACATCATCTGCTGTATAGCTGTTTGCTACTTTTGGATCTCCAGGACGCTGTCCGTATTTTTGAGCCTCTTTCCATTCATCTTTTTGCCAAATTCCAGTTACTTTATAATCCCAGATTTGAGTGATTGGTCTTCCTATAAACCATCCATTAGCTGAGTCATCTCCTTCTTTTTTTCCAACAACATTACCGCTTGCATCCTTAATGTCTACCATATTGCCATACAGTGACACAATTTTATTCTCGTTATAAGAGATTCCGAATGAAGTACGCCATTCAAAGTTTGGTTTTCTCATGTTTAGCGTATTAAGACTCAATTCAATACCTTGATTTTGTACTTCTCCAAGGTTAGTAGCAATTGTTGAAAACCCCGTAAAACCAGGCAAAGATTGGCTCATAATCATGTCATGAGTAGATGATCTGTAGGCGTCTATAGTAGCAGTAATACGATCATGTAAGAAACCTAAATCAAGACCGATGTTTGTTGAAGTTGTTTTTTCCCATTCCAAATTTGGATTCGCCATACGGTCGAGAGATAAATACTTTATTTCAAGTGCTTTTCCTGAAGCATCTAGATACCCCATTGTTCCTGTATTTACCAAGTTTGCTAAAGAAACATACGGATCAACAAGCGTTCTGTTTCCATTTTGCCCCCAAGACAAACGCAATTTACCTGTACTCATCGCATCCCAGTTAAACCATTTTTCATTTTTGAAGTTCCATGCAACTCCAAAAGAAGGGAAAACCGCATAAGGATTTGAAGCTCCAAATGCCGAATATCCGTCACGACGTATAGTAGCTGTAAGCATATAACGGTTATCAAACGAATAGAAAAGTCTAGCCATCAATGCATCTGCTGTTTCATGTGTGTCGTTTGATCTAATAGCACTATTTGCCATTGTTGCCGTATTCACGTAGTGAAATCCTAAAGCATCTGAAGGCTGAATATTATAAGCATCTGTCTCATCTGACCAATAACGACGTTCTTCAGCTTCCTGAACGAAAGTGGCAATAATGTGGTGTTTTTGAGCAATTGTATAATCCCAAGTTATGGTGTTATTCAGATTATAATCAAATCTTGTAGAATTGTTTCTGTTTACCCCTGTAGTAGCTGCAGGCCAGTTTGGATTCTGCGTAGATCTGAAATAACGGTCGTGAAAAAATTGGTAACGAGGAGCAATATTAAATGTATAAGTAATACCTGCTGGCAAACTTACTTTAGCATTAAAAATAGTATTCAATGTTACATATCCTGTCTCTTTATCAATAAATTGACGCTCGTAATAATAGTTATAATTCTGTCCAGAAACATTTTTCCCCATCGGCTGTCTTTCATAGTTTCCATTTGCATCTATAAAAGTTCCAAACGGACTGGTTCTCATCATATTATTAAACCCAGAACGTGTATCTAGAGAAGGGGTAACATCTCCATCAGATCGATCTTGGAAATTGACGTTTAATCCAAGGTCAAGCCAATCTGTAACTTTAGCATCGACTTTCATGTTAGAACGAGCAGATTTATAGTCATTTCCAACAATCGCTCCTTCTGAAGTTAAATAGCCAAAAGACATATAATAATTTACTCTATCGCTTGCACCAGAAATACTCAAATTATTATCATGATTAATTCCTGTTCTAAAAGAGCTGTCACTCCAGTCATGTGTTTTATTGGCTAAGAAATTTGCCATCAATGAAGGATCAAAATTTAATCCTAAACGATTTCCCCATACTTCTTTGCTGCTTTTTCCATTTGTTTGAGAAGCAGGCTGATACGCTAGCCATTGTGCTTCTGTAATGCCCCATTTGGCTAAATCATTTGGATTCGAAAAATACCCAGGTCTGCCATTTGCTACTGTTCCAGCTATAAAAGCTTCGTATTGTCCGGTAGCTGGATTAACGCCATAGGTTTGAGCAGTTTCCCAATCTTCGCGGTATTTTAAGTAGCCTTCTGGAGAATATACGCTACGATAAGCACTCTTGTTGCTAATGGTTGTGTTTGTCGTAAAACTGACCATAGGTTTACCTGTTTTACCTTTTTTAGTTGAGATAAGAATAACTCCCGCAGCCGCTCTCGAACCGTAAACAGATGAGGCCGAAGCATCTTTTAAGATATCAAGCTGAGCAATATCGTCAGGGTTAATTTCTGAAAGCTCACCATAAAATTGCATTCCATCTAGAATAATAAGCGGTGCATTGTGAGGACCACTTTTTTCATCCTTATTAGTACTGGCAGTATAGACAGAAGTCTGCCCACGAATTTGTATTTTTCCGCCTCCTTTTGCAGAAGGATCATAACCAACTCGGACTCCAGGTGTTCCTCTTAAGATATCCTGAACGGTCTGCGGATTTTGGTTTACTAATCTATCAGGAGAAACCTGAGCAATTGCCCCTGTTAAATCCTTTTTCTTCATTTTACCGTATCCTACAACTACAACTTCTTCCAACGAAGCTGTTGCTCTTTGCATTTTTACGTTTACAGTAGTTTTTCCTTTTACAGAAACCTCAGTATTGGTATACCCCATAAAAGAGAATACTAATACGGCATTTTCATTTTCTACTTTTAAAGAAAATTTCCCATCAAAATCTGTTAAGGCAGCATTTTTACTTCCTTTTTCTAAAACGGTCACACCTGGGAGCGGCATACCAGTTTCATCACTAATCTGTCCAGTGATGGTTTTTTGCTGTTGTACATTTTGCGATTTTGCCGCACCTTTAGAACTAATGGCGTATCCGTGGACTTGAGATAAAGAAAACAAAACGCAGAATAGCATCAATTTTGTTTTCAAACTAAATCCAGATACACCATTAGGACCCATTTTAATCCTGATAAAATTTGTCATTTTGGTTGGTAATTTGGTTAATTGAATAGTTAGTTTTGGAAATTGCTTATAACACCAATCAATTGGAGGTAATCAGTAATTTCGTGTGCAAAATTGATTAATAATGACTTTTAGAAGGAGAAATAAAATACATTTTTGGGTGCAATAAAGTCCTGAAAATATATTTTCATGGTTTTTTTAGCAATAAAAAATATTTTCTGTAAAAAAAATATTAAAAAAATGAGAATAAGATGTTTTGCTTTTCAAAACGAAGTTTGAGAAGTGCGCTTGGAATTTGATTTTTAAAATAGGTCTTGAAAAAGCTATTCAATTAATTAACCAAAATTTTAAAAATAGTATTAAGGCTTTGAAGGATATAAATCTTTAAGAGGAATGACAATGCCGTTTTTAGATATTTCACATTTTGCGTAATCATTTTTATATACTTTAAATGTAAAGTGAATATCGCCAGACGAATTCGTTTCATTTAATTTTCTGAAAGCATTTAAAACTTCAATTGGAGACAACTCATATTGAATGTTATATTCTTTTTTATTTTTCCAATAGATATAAAAGATTTTAGGAATACTTCGAATCGCAACGGTATTGGCATCTTCTGAGATTTCTATTCTATCCTCTTTAAATGAATATGCATAAACACTTTTCAATACATCTTGTTCTTCTAATTCTACTTTTGCAGACCATTTGTATTGGTTTTGAAGCAAATCAGAATAATCAGTGATGTTTTCAATACTTTTGTAACGATTGTATTTTTGACCTAAAGATTCTTCATAAACCAGCATATCCAAATTTCCTTCGGTTTCTTTAGCAATAAATGTTTCTACAAGCAGAGACTCTGTATTTGCTTTTTCATTTGGGATTATCTTTAAAAGAATTTTGCCTTGAGAATGTACTTCTAAAATTAAAATAGGAACGACATCTTTTTCTTTAACCAAACCTTTCATTTTCTCATAAGAAAGTGGAGTTTTAAGCTGATAAAATTTGCGTTCGTCTATAGAGAAATACTTTAGGTTGAGAGAATCGGGCAAAAGTTCTTCCTGCCAGATTTTGAAGAAAACAGAATTGTCACTTCTCGCACTGGTTACGCGTTTTGATTCAGAATCGATATCACTTTTAGAATGGTTGAAATTATTATAAAAAGTGGCATCTATGATTTGAATGGTATTTGAATTTTTTACTGTTGGATTTTCTGAAACACTTTGAATTTCAGCATTCCAAAACATTTTGTCTTGCTCTTTGTTTTTAAATCTTGTTGCAAAATAAAGGATAATTAAAGCAACCAGAACTATAGCTAAGAAGATGTTGATATAATCGAGTTTTGTGTTTTTCATGGTCGCTCAATTAATGTTGATATGCTTTTGCTAAAGCACCAAAATAAGAGAATACTGCAAATGCCATAATTGAAGCAATTACCAGAAATATAGAAAAGTATTTGAATTCTTTTTTATACGGAATATCATTGAAAAATATCAAAATCAAAACTGAAATTACTGGAACTGTAAAGCAGAATAATGGCATAAGTGAACCTCTATAGGCAGAAGAAGCTGAGATCAAATTTATGTAATCCATATAATTATACAGAGCTATTTCTATACAAAACAATAAGATAATGGTAATAAAAGGATTGTTTCTCATGTATAAATGATATTTGGATTTTTAAATATAATAAATGTTACTTTTCATTCTGATTAATTTCCGAATAGATTTTGCCTTTCCAAAACAGTGGTTTATTTGGGTTTTCAGGATGTTCAAAAACAAAGTCGAATTTTGCTTTTAGAATTCCATTGTTCCATAAAATCTTGTCAATTTTAATGTAACCTTTTTTACAAACATAAATCTGTTTTTTTGCAGAACCCGAAATGCTGTTTAACTCGATTTCAGGTACACATTTATTTTTTATAATTTTCAGTATTAAACTGCTATGAGTTGCTGCATTTTTATTTGTAGAACAATAAATAGTATCACTGCTGATTTTTTTAACGGTAATAAAATTTGTTCCCGACCATTCATAACTGTTGGTTTTAGATTTAATCGAATGAAATAGGTGAGTGGTATCTACCAGCTGATAAAACCTTGCTAAAGAATCTTTAAAGATTTTGCCATTTTCATCTTTCATTCTGTCTGTCTCTTGCGGGCAAAATCCATCGCAGCTTAATTGTCCAAAATCATTTCGATAAACTCCTTCAGGATAATCCCAGTCTTTTGCGAATGAAAAATCGCCAGATACATTTTTCTGCCAATTAATTTTAATTTCTAAATTTTCATTCTTTTCAATGATTGAACTGCCAGAGAAACAGAAGATTATTAAGAAAGCGTATATAAATAACTTTATCATTTGAGTCTATTATTCTGATTTTATAAATGTGAGATACTTTTCGTCGCATTGCGTAAAATGCACATATTCGTTCATTGAATTTCCGTAATTCTGAATTTGTATTTTATTGGTCTCATATATTCCTCCGATTTTTCCAAAAGCCAGATAAACAGTGTCATCTTCATTCTTTTTTCCAAGTTTACCTTTTGAGATAATTTTATTCTTATCGAAAATTAGGAAAAAATATCCGTCGATTTTCTTTTCGATTTTAATTTTAAACCTCGAATTTTCGCAAGATGTTAAAACATAAACTCCAGTAATTTCTTGATCATTATTAAAATATAGAACTGAAGCTTCCTGTTTTTGTAAAGCATTGATAAAAAGAAAAAAGCTCGAAAGCGTACAAAGGATAAAGTTTTTGTAAATCATGATTATTAGATAAAATAGTAAACTGATACTACAAATTTGAAAATAAAAGATATATAGATTTTAGCCAATATAAATTCGCTAAAAAACTTAGGAGATTTGCAATACTCTTTTTTAAATATGAAAAAAAATATATCGAGAGTATAGCATTCAAGACATTGAAATAAAAAATTATATATTCGTACTACAAATTTTGATCTTAGTAAAGAACCAATTTCGAACTGCTTTTATTCGGATTTAAAATTTAATTTGTAAAACTGTTATTTCCTATATGAACAAAATACGGACATTAATAATAGAAGACGAACCAGCGATTAGAAAAGAATTGCAATGGTTAGTCTCACAAGAAGATTCCTTAAAACTTGAAGCAATGGCAGGCTCAGTAAAGGAATCATTGGAAATTTTGAAAACTACAGAAATTGATTTGATATTGATGGATATTCAGCTTACAGATGGTACTGCTTTCGATATATTGAATCAAATAGAAAAGACTTCTTTTCAAATCATTTTTATTACCGCTTACAATCATTTTGCAATAAAAGCCATTAAATATGGTGCGTTGGATTATCTTTTAAAGCCAATTGACAATGATGAATTTGTAGCTGCGATACAAAAAATTAAAAAAGTAAAACAGAGTGATTATCTGAACCAAATTAATCTTTTGAAAGAATATAGTTCAAGAACGATCGATATGAGTTCTAGAATCTGCATTACGTCTCTGGACTGTATGCAGATTGTTCGTCTCAACGACATTGTATATCTGTCTGGCGAAGGATCTTATACGCAAATTCATTTGGAAAACAAGAAAGTAGTAACGGCTTCTAAACCTTTAAAATATTATGAAGATATTCTGCCTGAAGACTTTTTCATAAAAACCCATCAGTCTTATATTGTCAACAAAGATTTTATTGATAAATACATGAAAACAGGGATTATAGTTATGAAGAACAACTCCGAAATTCCTGTAGCAACTCGTAGAAAAGAGTTTGTTATAAATCATTTAAATCCTTTGAGATAATGAAGAAAACATTACTTTTTTTGCTGCTGACTGTCATTTCATGCCAGCATAAATCTGAAAAAGTTTCGAGTCATCCAGAAAAAATGCTGGAATCATTGCAGGTAATCAGCGATAGTTTAGATCAAAATCCGGAAGCAGATAAATTGGCTTTTTGGTCAAACAAACTCAAAGAAAAAGATTTCTCTAAAACAGGTTCTGCTTTAGCATTTATACATTACAATCTGGCTAAGAATCTAGTAAAAAAAGACATTGACAGTGCCAAACAGCATATCAATTTTGCTTTAGGCATTGTAGAAAAAGAAAAAGAATTCAATGCATTGAAATTTACCATTTATAATGGAGCAGGTTTAATTTCAGAACTTGAAGGAAAATTTTATCAGTCGGTTTATTATTTCAATAAATCTGCGGCAATCATTATGAATGATGATTCGCTAAAGTGCAAACCAATGGCAAAGGTCATCTGTTTGCTAAATGCGGCTCAGGACAATAATAAAATCAGCCAATATCAAAAATCTATTGAACAGAATCAGCTCGCTTTAAAAATTTTAAAAGGATTGCCTGAGGATAATTATAAGTATAATTTCAGAGCTTATTCGCAACTGTTTACGGCTTGTGAAGAAAGCAATATTTATAAGCCAGATTCGCTTCTTTTTTACATCAAAAAACTCAAACAGATTTCGGCAAAAACCAATGAACCGATGCAGGTTAGATTTACCAATGAGCATATGGCGCATTATTATTTGCTAAACAATCAGTACGATAAAGCGATACATCATTATAATTTGGTAAAAGAATATGATGAAGAAGGTCTTTCAGCAGATCCTGAGAGCCCTGTCATGATTAAAAATCTGTATACGACTATTGCCAATTTGATTGATTTGTATGTTCAGACTAAACATTTTACTGAAGCGGAAGACTTAATTAAACAAGCTGACAAGATTGAAAACCAGCATTTGCAGCTGTTGTCTTATTATGAAAAGTGTCTGAATAAGAAAGCCAAAATGCATTATCATTTTGCGAAAGGAAATAAAGAGAAAGCTCTGGAAGAAGCAGATGAGATATTGGCGCTTAAAGATAATATCCTTAGAAATTCGGGTATTCAGGCTACAGAAGAAATGGCTACGATTTATGAGCTCCAAGCCAAAGATCGATCTATTCATGGATTAAATAAAACTATTGATAATACTGAGAATCGTCTAGAACGAAATCAATTATTACTGCTCGTTGTTGGGTTATTGTCGCTGTTAGCAATCTCATGGATATTCTTGCTTTATTTTTTCCAAAGGCAGAAAAGACAAAAGCAGGAGAAAGAGAAAATTTTGCTGCAGCAGCAATTGCTGAGAACGCAAATGGAACCTCATTTTATTTTCAATACATTGTCTGCATTACAAAGTTTTATCAGATTTGATGAAAAAGAAAAATCAATTAAGTATTTAAGCCAGTTTAGCCGATTGTTGAGAAGCAGTTTAGAATTGAGCCGTAAAAATTATGTGCCTCTGGATCAGGAAATCGAAGCGATAGAAAATTATCTGAGTTTGCAGCAGATGCGTTTTGAATATGCGTTCGCCTACAAAATAATAGTGCCTGATATGGATACCTCAGCTTTATTGATTCCTCCAATGCTGATTCAGCCATTTGTAGAAAATGCCATTATTCATGGTATTGGAAATCTTTCTGATAAAGGATTGATAACTCTTGAAATCGATGCGCAAGAAAATCAAATAGTAGCGAAAATTACAGATAATGGAAAAGGCTATCAAGATAAAGCTAATATAGATCCTAATCATCAGTCATTATCGGGTACTATAGCCCGAGAACGTTTGGAGATTTTGGCGAAAGAAAATAAGATTAAAACCAATATAGAAATTTCTTCAAACGAGCAAGGAACTACAGTTTTACTGACACTTCCTCTTAAAAACTAAAAACCTCAGTACGGATTTATAAAAAATCTTTACGAATATTCAATTGTAGCATACGGATTTATATCGGTTCAAATCTGTATGCTTATATTTTTCAAATTTGTCTTGAAATGGAAATAAAAGAGTAATAATTTGAAAGCTAAAAACAATCTAATCTGTGTCGTTCTATGTTTAATTTTCTTGACGGCATGTTCTAAAAAAATACTAACGGATAACCCCGAACCTGAGGCAACGCTTTATGAAATTAACCATAAAGAAGATGTTAGTTTGGTTTTCTTCGATCATAATCAGGAAGATGGTTTAGAAAAGCATTTAAATATCTACCAGCGATTTGCTGAAGCTTTTGATACAATTCAAGATGTACATGTATATCATATTGGTGAGGATTGCGTAATCGAGTTTAGGAATTATGGCTACTACTATTTTAATAACAATGATTACAAGCTCAAATCAGGAATGATATTGTCTAATGGTGTCGATAAACCGATTCTTGTAACCAATGCCGATAAGTATATTGAAACCTACGAATCGTATTTTAAAGTTCCCTTTAATGATAAAGTCTATTATGGCAAATTACGAAAAGCAGAAATTGCAGAAAGGCAAAAGGAATCGGAAAAAGAATTAAAATCAAAATTTAAAGTCGATCAAAACTATGCTGATAATCTGACAAAGAATTCAAATGTTTCTTATTATCCAAAGACGAATGCTTTTTTGAGCTGTTCTACAGGAAAGGTAACGACGAAAGCTTATAAAGACAGTACGAAAACTGCAAAGAGTTTTATGCAGATAGAAACGCTCTACGACAAAAACGGATTGACCAAACAATACTCAACTATAATCAATGGCGTGTTGTATTCTGAAGATTTGTATTATAGAAATTCATATCATTTGATTGACAGTATAGTTCGAAGAAATGAAAAGGGAGAAAAGTCTAAAGATGTTTTTAAATATGGCAAAAAACAATTCAGCATCATTTCGGTCGATCAGAAAAATGTAATGATTGCTAAAGTGTTTCATCTTAACGACAAATTTCAGTGTGCAAAGAGTGAAACAGTAAATGGTAGCGGAGATGTGGTTGGTATCACTTTTTTTGAATATGATGAATTTGGAAGAATTGTAAAAGAGGTTAGTGCAACACAGAAACTGGTTTATGAATATAAAAACGACCAAGAAGTTTTTTATTCTAAAATGAAAATTTACAGTATAAAAGATAACGTATTGCTTTCTGAGAACATAAGATATTCAGAAGGAAAGAAAGACACTTTTATATCAAAAGAAGGGAATAAGATTTTATCAAAAACAATATCATTAAATAATCCCAATGGTTGTATCAAAACAGTATACAATTATAACTCTGATAATAAATTGAGTGAAGTATATGAGTATTCGTATGAGAATTAATTTCTTTTTTCTAATCAAATTTTTTAGCAAACCAATTACTAGCAGACAAAATATATGAGACTTATTATTTTTATATTTCTTGCTTTTACTTCATTAACAGTTGTAGCGCAGGAAAAAATCCAAAAAGAAATCAATTATATCCGCAGTTTTCGTAAAGAAGCAGATAGAATTATTGTAGAACTAGGTGTCAAGCCGAGGCTATGTTTTATACCAACAAAAAATAATTCAAATTATGTCAAGTTTACGGCATTAGTACAACCTTATCAAAAGAAAGAAAATTTATATGAGATCGGAATTGAAGAGGCAACAGGCAATATAAAATCACTCAGAATTTTGAGCAAAAATGAGACGGCAGAATACCAATCTATAAAGCCGTATTTTCCCGCAGCTGTTGCGGCAGTTTCGGCAAGTCAATTGCCTGAAAAATATTATGATGAAGCACTTGAATTGTACAACAAAGAGCAATATCAAGAAGCGATGGAAATTGTAACCAAGTCAATAGAGATAAATACTCAAGATCCAGAATATCATCAGCTAAAAGCGCTTTGTTTAGCTCATTTGCAGCTATATAAAGATTCGACTGATGAAGCGGAGTATGCACTCGAAATGGATATGGCAAATCCTGAATTGTATGAATTGATTGCCAATAATTATTACTTTTTAAGAGATAATGAAAATGCAATTAAAAATTTTGACAAGGCTATTCAATATGATATAAATATTATAGTTAGGATTTATCATAATTACATCAAATGTCTAATTGATATTCCAAGTTCACAGCGCGCGATAGAAGTTTACAAATTGTATAAATATCGTTTAGACAGTCCAAATAACTACGGGGAAGATTCTGGCAATTTTTCTGATGATTTAGAATTTTATGCCGGTCAGGCATATCAACAGATAGCAGATTGGGGGACTGCTGCTGAAATTTATGACCGGCTTATTGTCGTAAATCCAGATGTTTACGGATACAGAGCACAGAGAGGAAGGCTTTATCAGGAAAAAGGTGAATTCCCTGCAGCAATCAGAGATTTTGAAATAGCATTAAAATTGGATGAAAACGAGAATATTTTATTGACTAATCTCGCCACAATCTATCAAGAACTTCATGATTATAAAAAGGCTGAAGCAGCTTATAACAAATATTTAGGTAAAAATCCAGACGATGCTGTGCAAATAAGCAATTATGGCTATTTGTTATTGGATGAAAAACGTTATAAGGAAGCGCAGGCAAAATTTGAAGCTTCTTTTAAAATTGATGATGCCAGTATCGATACACATATCGGAAGAATACTTGCAGTGTATCTGCTTGGCGATTCCAAAAAGAAGGATCTGTTTATTAAGGTTGCAAAATCTCAATTTCCGAATATTGAGATTAATGCTGCGACGTTAAATGCTCTTATAATAACAGGTAATTATTACTATTCAGAAAAGATTATTGGGATTTGGAAAGAAGCTGTTAACTAAAGTTTTTTAAATACTCAAATCAAAATTTAAACAGTACGTTTTATTTACAGAAATAGCTAAAAAAATATTATGCGCGTTATACTCATTATTTTTATGTTTTTATCATCTACCGTAAGATGTATTTCACAGGATTTGCAGGTTTATTCTCCTTCAAAGAAAGATAAGCTTTCAACAGAAGCGTACGAAGTTTTCAGAACCAATAAGTTTTTAGATTTTAAAGATAAAGACAGTTTGATTGAAAACATTGATGGTTTTGTTAATAAGAGAACCAATTTGAATACATTTTTTCAGCATAAAAAAGATTGGGAAAAAATTCAGAAAGAAGACACTACATCTTTTGCAAAAAGAGAAAACGCAAAATATGCGTATAACGCTAATTCGATGATTGAAACTTATTTAGAATTTGGCAGTTACAATGTTCGAAAAGAAATAAAAACAGTTTACAATCCCAAAAGTTTTGTACTACTCTATGAGAAGAAATATTTTGTCGGGAAAAATTACAATCGAACTGAAAGTATTGTTAATGAATATGATAATCAAAATAGGGTAATTAAGATTACAAAGCGAACCGAATACAGTAAAAAGGAGAATAATGAGGAATCTGTAATTAGGGCTAGATATGAAAATGAAACCGTAACCATTACGAGTAAAAACGGATCTGTTGTATGTGAACTTGTTGGAAGTAAGACTTTTTCAAAATCTCCAGTTAAACTTAAATCTGCGTTAGCATTGCCTTTTGATTATTATAAATATATGGAAGAATGCTATCTGGAAGAAAGCAAGAAGTGTTTTGAAAAATACCCGCGGGTTGAAGGAAAGGAATTAAAATCTATATCAAATCTGATTTATAAAAAAATAAATAAAAATACTCCAAATGCTATATATCGCATAGATAATGGAGGATTTGCCATTCGAAACCTATATTTTAAACATTCGTGATGAAAAAGAGGAATATTTTTTAGATCATTTAATTATAAATGTCAAAGATCAAGAACTAATTTCGAAGCAGCTTATTGCGATTGAAGCAGATGAAGAAATCCCAGAAAATGTCAATTATACTGCTAAATCATTTGTGGTAAATAAAGATTTAACAATCAGTATTTTTGAAATGCGATTTTCAAAGATTTATAAAAAGCTGAACGAAGGATATAAAATTACATCTGACGGAAAAATAATAAGTTCTAAAAGCAAATCTGAAAATAGGGCAGAAGCTAATTCTTGGTCAGGAAAATACACTTTTAAAAGAACGAACAAAGATGAGCTTGTAACCAGTTTTTTGATAGACATAAAAAATCTAGACGACATTGCTATTGTTTACATTGGTGATGGAGAAAAGGCAGAATCGTATAAAAATCTTAAAGCAGAGAACATAGTAGAGGATAAAATTAAAATAGTATTCAACAAGAAATATGACGAATTAGGAATTATATACATTCAAAAGAATGATGATAAATATATAATTTCAGGAGAGCCAATCTCGAACATTAATCCTGGGAATGATGAATATCCGCTTAAGAAAGTGAATTAAGAAACTTATCTAAATTGGTATTAAGAACGCGGTTTAGCTAGATTTCTATCATACATAACAATAGTTCCCGCTACGGCTACATTCAAACTTTTTTCTGATTTAAACTTTACTAAATGATGGCATTTTTCCATTACTTTTTTAGATAAGCCATGATCTTCTGCGCCCAATATATAAACACAGCGTCTAGGATGTTCAAAGGTTTCGAGATCAGTCGCTTTTTCAGATAATTCAACGCCAACTAATCTTGCGCCTTTAGGTAAATTTTCAAAAAAGGCTTCAAAAGTATCGTAATGAAAATAAGGAATTGCTTTTACCGCATCGTGCGTATCGCAGGCTTGTTTGGCATATCGATTTCCGATGGTAAATATAAAAGTAGCGCCTAAGTTTTGAGCCGATCGCCACAAAACACCTAAGTTTTCCGGTGTTTTTCCATTTTGTATTCCTATACCAAAGTATTCATTTGTAAAATTATTGCTCATGGGGCAAAAGTACAAACTGTATGCAGATAAATCAATTTTTTTGGTCAGGCAAAAAAAAATTGTTGCTGAAATTAATTAAGCATGCGTGAACCATTGTATTGAAGTTTTAAATCGTTGAGCAGTTTTGTCTTATTAAGTTGAAAACTGCTCATTGATTTATTTTAAATTGAAACATTTAGATAATATTTTAAAACGCCGAAAACCCTGTTTTTACACTTTGATACATTGGCTTGTGTGTTAAATTATCTATTCTATAAGATTCTCCAGCTCCAGGAGTATAGTTATTTGGAATAGTGCCAGTTGTAAAAGATCCCGAAGGTTTTGTCATTCCAAAAGTAGATTCAGAACCTTTTTTAAGGGTCGTTTGATTTAGAAATTGAAATACACAAGCGCCTAAAAAGTTGCCTCTCGGATGTGAATTTTGTATTTGAGAAAGAACCCATTCTGCCTGATTTTGTTCTGTTTTTACAGGCCAACCTGGATCCTGTTTGATCGGAGTACCCATTTCTGCGAAGAAAAAAGGAGTATTAGGAAAATAAGATGGAAATGTATTATCTATATAGTTCTTAATATATGCACCAATATTCTGCGGATTTGTTGAGGCAATAAATCGGGTGTTCCAAACATTCTCTAAACCTATAGCTTGCAATGCAGCACGAAGATTTTGAATAGCAATAATTCCAGGAATGTCTTTATTTGTCGGGTCTGCAAATGAAACTGGAGAAGTAATTGGCAGTAAATTTGATGCAGGAATTCCCATACTGTTTTCAATATTGACAAGAATCTGAATCATCTTTGCAACATCAGTAACAGTAAAATCTCCTGCAAGATCAAATTCATTTCCAATTCCCCATATTCCCGCAGCTTTATGAGGAGTAGTTCCAGCATTGTAAATTTCGGTTACCATTGCTTTAATATCAGGAGTCACATCTGTTTCTCCCTTGTTTAATTTTTTCAAAAAATAATTAGAAATAGGAACAAAAACCATAATGTTATTAGCCGCACATTCATTTAAAAAGGACATATGCGATCTCTTATACGGCCCCGGTTCCTGACCAGGAAAAGGAGGTATATTCCAATCGTATAGATGTAAAAAATTTACTCTAAGATCATTGGCAAAATTAGAAAGATCACCACGACCGCCATTTTCTTTTCCCCATATAAGGGGAAAGGTAGAATTGGTAAAATCGGTGTCAAAATACTTTTGCGGAGGATTTAACGCATCATCTGATGGTGCTGGAACATAAGCACTTCCTCGCATAGGAAATAATGCCGAAGCATTTGGAATTCTAGAAATGTCGCTCATTTTTGTAGTTTTTAAAGATTAATATTTAGAAAATTTGCAATTAAGATTTGTTTTCTAATTCTAGTAATAATTAGAGTTTTTGTGTTTAATTTCATCTAAACCATTCGATACCATTTTTTATTTTTTTTACACCCCAAGAGAAGGTGTCAACAACTTTTGGAAGAATAAAACTTGGAACTTCACCCAATACTCTGTCTGTTGTTCTTGCAACAGATTTAACAATTTCCGGAGTATATTTTGCAGTAGTATCTGATAATTTGTCTGCCAATGGGCTTGCAAAGCTTGCTACGGTATCAATGACTTTTCCCGGTATCGTGCCTCTTCCTATATAACTATTTTGATCCTGAAGGGCTCTGGCCGCTTTTAGACCTAGATAAGGAATTAAACCTGAACCAGTTGCCGTTGGCTGAACAGTTTTTCTTTGTAACCATAAATGATTATTTTGATGTCGCTGTAAAAGAAGAGTTTTGTAGCTATTATAAACCTGAGCAACCATAAAACTTTTATCTAGAACACGTGGTCCAGTATCGTCGGTAACTAATATCCTTGCGATATCAAATAAATAGGAATTGAGCAAATCATGTATCCTTCTGTCTTTCTCTGTTGGAGTAATTGAATTATCAGCATCAATTGCATCGCCAAGTTTTAAGACTACATTTACATAATGCATTGCCCTTGTATTTACAGAATCCCGATTTAATTTTTTCTGCCTTTTAGTTTTAAGCGATTTTTTATAGTTTTTCCCATATATCTTTCTGTTTCTTAAAGGGGCGGGCCCTCCCAGATCTTTTGCAATATTGATATGGTCTTTTTGTCTGTGATCTGTCCTCGCATTTTTCATTGGAGCAATGGTATGCCTATGCAAACCAACTATTTGGGAATAAGGACGATCTGTATAATCATCTTCTTCACTTTTTTCTTTGTCAGTCATGAGTTCAGAGGCTAATGTATGCACGCCTATTTCGTGAGCAATCATACCAGCAATATCACCAACAGATGATATCCTCAAAAACCAATCAGCCATATTAATCAGAATAGCTGTGCCGCTTTTCCGTGTGTCAGCAGGATTAGTCCCGTTCATTTTTACAACATTCACAAAAATTGCTCGTAGAGTGCCCGTTTTTGTAGCTTTTAAAGCTTCTTGAACGTATCTCATTACGATTGTTAGCTTATTTGATTCTTCTAGAGAAAGTGTTCCGGTGTAATCAGCGCCAGCAGCATGAATAATAGCTAATTGTGCAACATTTGCTTTTCTTTGCAAACTGTTGCTTTGAGATATTTTTGTATTGCCAGACTGCGGTTTTGCTTTCATTTGCAATGCTTTTTGTCCCATAACATCAGCTTCTTTTTCCAAATCATTATCATCATTCACATTCACCTTTCCCTTCATTTGCAAAGTAGGTTTTACCCTGCCTTGTTTTTGCTGTACTACATGCCAAGCTTCGTGAGGCAAATGTTTTTCTTGTCCTGATGCAATATGAATATCTGAGCCTTGCGCATAGGCATGAGCATTAAGTTGAGCTGGTTTGTCAGAATTATAATGAACTTTGACATCATCCATAGAATGGCCAGAAAGATTTTCTATTCCTGATTTTAAATTGTCGGGTAGGCCAGTGTTGCTTGCTTTTCTTTGTAAAATAGAGGCAGGGCGATTGTCCTGAAGTGCTCTTGCTTTATTTTGAACAGTTTTCTGACTTAAATTAATATCATTGGATTGCGTTTTGGTCTTTACATAACTATTTTTCATATTGTTTTTCTATTAAAATATTGCAAAACTGGTTATTAGATCAATTTATTTATCTCATCCTTTATTTCATCTCCAAATTTTCCTTTAGGGATATTATGGGCAAATAGGTATTTTTTCATGTCGTCTATGGAATAAATATTTTCGATTTCAAAAATATGCGGATAGCTTGCAACCATAGAAAGCATGTGCTGTACTAATAATTTTGCCCATTTTTCAGCTGAATCAGGGATTAAAGCGTTAAAATCATAAAGCCCCCATACGTTAACCATCAGATCTCCTTTAACGTCAGATTTTTTTGTGATTTTTTTAGTTCTTACAGCTTGTTCTATTGTTTGCATTCCTCCACCGTGCATACTTTCGCCATGGCCGCCTGTAGTTTTTTTCGAGTTTGCAGTTAACGGAATAGAGTTTCTAATTTGAATTGTCCAAGTCATAAGATTTTCAATATCACTTCGTGTCGGAGGATCCATGTTTTCTGCGGCATCGAGAGTGTTTTTCATAGCAGTTGTCAAATATTTTGGAGCATATTCATAACCAGGAAAATCTTTCATTGATTCTAATGTTAGAACTAAATTATCTCTAGCTTGTTCCAGTGTTTTACCTTTTACATTATTAATTGCCATATGATTAAAAGTTGTAAAAGCGGTTGTATGTTCTCCTTGATGCCCTCCAGGTAAATTTGTTCCTGGACGACTTTTAGAAATTTTGACGTTTGTTATTACATTTGATTCTACTTTTATTGAAATGGTCTGCTTTTGTATCGGATCTGTACTAGCCGATATGGGTTTTTGTTCGTTTGTAGAATTTTTTGTTACAATCTGAACATTATTTTCTTGTATTTCTTTCTTTTGAATTACAGCATTTGGTCTGTTATCGACTAGATATTTATCTTTTTTTTGCGTTACAGAAGCGGTTCTTTTATCTTGTAAATAATGTCCAGATTTCCCCGAATGTGCTGTTTGCACAGACGACAACCCAACAGAAATTGGCTGCTGTTTATTTTCTATTGGATTATGATAAGTCTGCATTAATTAACTAGTTTTAATAAAATTTGTAAAAACATGATTATTTAAGAAATGAAGTCTTTTAGATAGTTTCATCATTTGTATAGTTTTTTATTTACTATCATTCAGCTTCTTTGCTGTATTTTTTTATAAAATCATCATACGTTATAATAAGAATTGGTAAGCCTTCATTTTTATTTTGCCAAGCGGCTATATCCTGTACATGTAATGCACCTAGTGATGCAACTGCATAGCCGCCTTCAGTAATGGCTCTTTTCAAGCCCGCAAGCATCACCACATTTCTATGCTTCATGCCCATTTCTGAATCTCCTTTTAGAGCTTCTGGGGCCATTTCTGCAGCGCCTGCGCGCTCAACCATATCTTTATCTTTTAAATCTGGATAGACGGTAGTGATATTTTTTCTTGATGCTATTCTAAGTGCAGCAAAGGCTTTTGTATAGTTGTCTGTATATGTTTCTCCTTTTCTATCTTCTTTTTTGGATTCAACAACAGCGGTATAAGCGGCCCTTACAATTGCTGGCAAAGCCTCTAGTATTTCTGGTTTTTTTAGAAAAGTTTCCATTGACTCATCTTGTTTATAGCTATTTCCAGCAGGTGATTTAGGTCGTCTAATGCCTTTTGCTTTATCACCTTCACCTTCTATGTAATACAATGTTCCATATGCATCTCTATATCTAGGTTTACTGCCAGCATTGGTTCTCCAAGTTTCAATTGTCTGATCTTTGACACTAATAATTTTTTCAACTTCTACTTTGGGAGCATCTCCTATCGGATAAGGCGTGTTAGTTGCGGGCTGAGCTGTGGTTCGTTGTTCTTCAGTTGGTGCACGCATATAAGCAAAAGCATGCAAAGCTTTGGCGAGTCCTAATTCTATTTGATGCAGAGCAGAATAATCGGGATTAGCTAAAATGCTTAGATTTTTATTTACTCCTTCACCATCTCCCATTTTAGTTTTTCTAAAAACGGCACTACTCTCTACTAATGTTTTTGCGCCTTGTTGATTTGAAGCTTTTAATAGTGATTTAATTGGAGTATATCCATGATTTTCACCAATTAGAAAAAAGGTAGACTCTGGAGCTCCTGGTATTGCAGATGGAAAAGGTAATCTATACCACAAGGCTACATCTTCTAATAATCCGCATTTTACAGGTCTGCCACTATCGTGTGCTTCATATTCTGCGTTAGAAATATAGTTTCGAATATAATCATCAGATAACCAAGTGGCATTTTTAGGCTGATAAGCAGGAGTGCCTTCAGCTCCTTCTACGGGAGGCGCTTTTGGAACACCTTCTATAAGAACCTTTCTTTGTACTGCTATAGATGTTGTAGCAGTTATTTTATTTTCTGAATTTACGCTTTCAGTTTCCGATTTCATTTGCAAAGCTTTCGCTCCCATAACATCAGCTTCTTTTTCTAAACCTTTATCATCATTCACATTCACTTTGCCCTTCATTTGCAAAGTAGGTTTTACTCTGCCTTGTTTTTGCTGTACAACGTGCCATGCTTCGTGAGGCAAATGTTTTTCCTGTCCTGATGCAATATGAATATTAGTTCCTTGTGCATAAGCATGCGCATTGAGTTGAGCTGGTTTATCAGAATTATAATGAACTTTGACATCATCCATGGAATGACCAGAAAGGCTTTCTATTCCAGATTTTAAATTGTCGGGCAGGCCAGTGTTGTTTGCTTTTCTTTGCAAAATAGAAGCAGGGCGATTGTCTTGTAAGGCAATTGCTTTGTTCTGAATGGGTTTTTCATTCAGGCTATTCGCAACAGATTGTGTTGTAGCTTTTTCATAACTATTTTCCATATTATATTTTATTAGAATATTGGGAACCCGTTATTAAATCTGTGACTTGGCTTTTTTTCTTATTGCGTTTTGTTTGGATAAGTTTTCATTATTTTTAGGTTTATTCTAGTTTTTTTTTGAAAATGAAGTCAATTACTACTTAGGAGTCTAAAAAAACTAGTGCTAATATTTAAAAAAATATAAAATTCCTTATCTGCCAGTTTTTGCGGCTGCGGCTGCGGCTGCCGCCGCTCTTTTTTGTTGTAAATGCTTTCTTAGTTCAGCCCTTTTCGCTTCTCTTTTTCCGTCTAGTTTTGCTCGAGCGGCTGCATGCTGTTTACTTTTTACCTGTCCATGACCTGGGTCTTTTCTATCCATCCCTGTGCCTGAAGCTTTTTTAGGATGATCTGCTAGTTGTATCACATTATTATTAGATATTCCATCTTCTATTTTTCTTTGCAAAACAGATTTTGGACGGTTATCTACAATTGCTGAATTCTTGCCATTATTTTTTTTCTGTGCTACAGAACTTGCTACAGATTGGCTTTTATTATTAGTTGTTTTGTTAGTGTAAGTATTCATGTTTTCTTTAAATTTGGTTAATTAATTGTACGTTGCTAGGTTTAGTTTTGGAGTTTAAAGGTTGTATTATAATTTCATAGATTAGTTTCTTTCAGTTTAGCTCCTTCTATTGTATACCGAGGAGAACCTACAGGTTGAACATGAAGGGTTTGTTTAAATTCTGTTGGAAGGTTTTTAACTGTTTTTGATCCTTTTGTTACTGTTTTTCTTTTAAGAATTTTCATTTTGTATTTAATTTGAGTGCCATTATTCGCACTTAGTAGATTGTTTGCTCTATTCTCAATGGTTTTATGTCGCCCATTCATTGAAGAAGTAATGGGGACAATATTTTTGAAATTTCCAGTGCCCCCCAATTGATCATTAACCATGTGCCCTCCAACCCAGCTCCCTCCAAGAAATTTCTTTACCTTTTGTGCTTCCGCTCTTGGTCCTTTTTCAACACCAGTCGGCAGATATATATGATTTATCCATCCAGAGGTATAATCATCTATTTTATTTCTTACAGTCATTGTTTGTTTTTTTAAAGCAACCTTAGGAGGGGAAGCTTTCTTAGCATTTAACTTAGCCTTTTTGTTTTGCTTTTTAGCTTTTTGTATGATAAGAGATTTTAATTGATTGGGTTTGTTGGAATTGTTACGGAGAGACTTTTGATCTACAGAATAGTTTTTATTTTGATACTTTAAGCTATTCTCCTTTGTTTTAGTTTGCAAAGCTTTAGCCCCCATAACATCAGCTTCCTTCTCCAAACCAATATCATCATTTATGTTCACTTTGCCTTTCATCTGTAAAGTAGGTTTTACTCGTCCTTGTTTTTGTTGTACTACATGCCATGCTTCGTGAGGCAAATGTTTTTCTTGTCCAGAGGCTAAATGAATATTTGATCCTTGAGCGTAGGCATGAGCATTAAGTTGTGCAGGCTTGTTTGAGTTGTAATGAACTTTTACATCATCCATAGAATGACCGGAAAGATTTTCGATTCCTAATTTTAGATTATCGGGCAGACCAGTGTTGTTTGTTTTTCTTTGAATAGGAGAAAATGAAGAGGTAATTGCTGTTGAATTTTTAGCAATTTTTTGCTGTACAACAGAATATTCCCGATTATTTTTTAACTGTATAGCATTGGTACTGCTGCTTGTGTTTGAAGCAGTTTCAAGCGTTTTAACGTCTAATATTTTTTTGTATTGCTGTATCATTTTCTAAGTTGTTATACCTGCGCCACCAGTGCCTGGATCAGGATCGTAACGAAAATTTTTATAAAAACCTTTGTTTTCAGGTTCGTCATCTGGTGTGTGGTATCCAGATTCGTCATCTTCACTTTCATAATCGACTTTTTTCTTTTTCTCATATTTGTGGCTTTCATTGCATACTTTGCAAAAAGCCCTTAAACGATCTGGATCATTATGGTCTTCTTTTATTTCTGCATCAGACGCACCTTTAGATTTCAAGTCACGTTCTCGTTGTGCCCAAGTAGGATAGTGATCTAATGTTAATGCACGTTGCTCGTGTTTATTTCCACCTTTACTTGTATAAGCAAATTTGGTTAACTCCAACTTATGGCTTCCCTTTCTTGTAAAAGCGAGTGGTCGTCTGCAGCCAGGACAAGTATAAATTGCATCAAAATTGCTATTTACATTAGCACGTTGATGGGCAGTATTTTCTATAACATGGTCTCTTGTATCATTTGGTATATGAAATCTTTTTTGTTTTTTAGCTTGCGGTGGTACATAATCACCGCTGCCATCGTCGTCACTTTCTGAGTCTTGTCTTTTTCTTTTCTTTTGATTCTTTTTTCCATTTAACTGCGTAACCTTGTTATCTGATAATGTGTTCTCCTGAAGTTTTTTCTGTACGATAGAATATTCCCGATTATCTCTTAATTGAGCTGTGTTACTACTGTGACTAGCATTAGCTGCGGCAATAGAAGTTGTATTTTCGGATATTTTTTTGTGTTGTTGCGTCATTTTCTTCTTTTTTGAATTATATAACTGCTTATTCTTCCTCGTCTTTTTGATCTTTAAAAGGAGTGATTTTTACAGGACCAATTCCTCCTAGATAATTTATTGCCGAACAAAAAGGATGATTATGAATCATAGTTTTTAAATTTTCAAGGTTTTGATCGAAATAGGGGAGTTTTACTTTTTTTCCTGTAATGAGTTTTATTAAATGATCATTTTCTAAAGGATATATTTTAAATAAAGGTTTTCTTGCGGCGTAAAAAAGACTTTCATCGTCAGCAATAAGGGAAATTTCACCGCGGTTCTCTTTTAGTTTTTGAGGATTGTTTTTTAATAAATGAATAATCTGAGCCTCAATTTTACTAACCATTTCGTCTACACTTTTTTCGGTAGTCTGTACAATCAAATAGAGATTTTGACTTGTAATAAGATATCCGTTTATATAAAAGAAAATCTTGTCATCGAAATCATTCAAAGCCATTGCGATTATAGTGTTGACATAATTAGAATCGAAATATTTTTTCCAGTTTCCAATTTTAAGAGTCACTTTAAGGCGATGTAATTGAGGTGCAGCAACGGCAACTTTTTTTATGTTTTCGTTCTTTTTCATAATGCATCAATTCATTTGAGTAACCATGAGTGTTTTATTCTCCTTTTTGAATTCACGTCTAATGCCTTCCAATAAATCTTGCTGACTTACTATAGTTTCATTTTTTTGAATGGCAGCCAAAGCGCAAAATCTCAAAATGTTGATAATGGCACCGCCAGCCAATTCATAGTTTTCGGCAATACTTTCGATATTAATATTAGGGTCAAGTTGGCATTTTCCTGAAAAAGCTTTTTCCCACAATAGCATTCTTTCTTCGGCGGTTGGCATTGTAAAATGAATCATCGATTGAAACCTTCTTGAGAAAGCTTCATCCATATTTTCTTTTAAATTGGATGCCAGAATAACGACCCCAGGGAAATCTTCAATTCT
This sequence comes from Flavobacterium sharifuzzamanii, assembly GCF_003254585.1. Classification (GTDB taxonomy): domain Bacteria; phylum Bacteroidota; class Bacteroidia; order Flavobacteriales; family Flavobacteriaceae; genus Flavobacterium; species Flavobacterium sharifuzzamanii. The sequence continues at coordinate 37,608 of NZ_QJGZ01000033.1, forward strand.
TTGCAATAAATATCCCGTTTGCTGATTGGCGTGCCGATCGTTTGAAGAAGAAGCATTGGTTCTTTTTCCAAAAAGCGCATCGGCTTCATCAAAAAATAAAATCCAATCTTTGTGTTGTGCTACATCAAATATTTTAGATAGATTTTTTTCGGTTTCACCAATATATTTTGAGACAATCATAGAGAGATCTACTCTATATACTTCTCTATTTGTACTTTTTCCCAGTAATGTCGCCGTAAGCGTTTTACCAGTGCCTGGAGGTCCGTAGAAAAGTGTTCGATATCCAGGTTTTATTTTATTTTCAAGACCCCATTCTTTCATAAGTGTTTCACCATGATTAAGCCAAGCATTAATCTCCATGACCTGATCCATAACATGCTCTTCGAGAACCAAATCGTCCCAGTTTAAATTGGTAGAAATTTGCTGAGCTGGAAACGAAACAGTATGTTCAAGTTTAGGCAGAGTGCCTGTTATAAAAAAGTTTAGCCAGCGTTCATTAATCGAAAGAATCTGATTCAGAATAGGAACATTAGATTCGGTGCTTTCTAGAACCATAATCTGTTCTTTGGCAAGAATATTAGATGTATTTAGAATATGGAGTAATTCAATTCTTAATTCAGGATTGACAGCCGTAATCAAAAAAGAGAGCGTTTGACCTGTCGGTAAAAAACCACTGTGATTTTTATTGACAACACCACCAAATTCAGTAAAACCGCGATCGTACATAGCATTTTTGCTAAAGAAAATATCAAGAACTTCAGGTTTAATCTGAGGCGCTAGAATTAAAGCTAGACAAATCCGTTCGTAAAGATTCAAGTTCCATTCGGTTATTTTTTTATAGTAGACACTGTCTTCGGTATCGGCATCAGCTTCAGGTAACGGAATATCCTGCCATCGATTTTCATGGCCTTCATGAAGCAGATAACTGCAAATAACCTGATCGATTACCTTCTGCAGCCAATCCATTTCATTATATAAAACGATAATATTGGAATTAGTTTCCATAAGCTCCAAATAGTTTTTCTACATCGTCCAAATTAGCATCAGCCCATTTAAAGTATAATAAAGCTGTATTAGGATTTAACTCATTGGATTGCAACATATCCAGATAAAAACCTTGTGCATTTTGCATAAGCATCTGAGTGTTATAATCGATATCATTATGAAAATTCGAATCAAAAAAAGAATCTGTCCATGCGCTCACATTGTTTTCTCTGGCAATGAAATCACTGATGAAATAGGATAGTTTTTCGTCTTGAACGACTAATTTTTTAGCTTTAAAATAAGCGGGCTTTCTTTTAGTTTCTCTATGGTAATATTCAATATCTTTTGACTGGATTGTTTTGGTTTTAGCATGCCCAAAAATATCTGTCAGACCAAAATTTTCTGCTTCACAAGCCAATTCCAGTTCTGCATTTGCTTCGCCAGCTGTAGCCAGAGTAGTGTTTTTGGCTGTAGCACTTTCTGTCACTAAATACAATTCTCTGAAAGAATATAAGGTTTGCGTTAGTTTTATAATTAACTGCTGCTGGATTTCGTTCCAATTATTAATCTTTACAGATTCTGGTTCTTCGGCCTTAAAAATAAAACTTCCTTTATGTGCAAACGCCAGTATCTGCTTGCTGAATTCAAAATCACCTTCAATAGAACCATTTGCAAGCGATCTTCCAGAATAAGGTTTTGAAATGCCATCGCTAAAATTCCAATTGGCATCATTTAAGGCAATTACGCTGCTAATATCTGCATCATGATGTGATATAATGCCATTGCGATAAATGTTTCCCAGAAGAATGATTTCGCCATTTTTAATTTGGAAATAATCACCAGGGAAAAGACTTTTATTCAACGGTTTTGTTGGCAGAAATCCTCCCGTTTTTAGATAAAACTGTCTGTAGAAATTCTTGTTAGTATGATCCATAACCTTAGAAAATTAGGATTAAAGTCCACTGAATATATATTGAGACAGTGGACATTTTAATTTGTCTTAAGAAGCATAAGCAGCTGCTGTGGCTGCGGCTAAACTAGATTGAAGAGACTGAAGCTTGATTTGCGCTTTGCTTAAATTGGCAGTTGCAATGCTTAATTGTCTTCCTGTTTCGTCATTTGCCGTATTGGCCTTTTCGTAAGCAACCTGAGCATTTTTATAAGCATGGTATATTAATCCTCTAATCGAAAAATCGGAATCATTCGGTACTGGTAATGGCTTATGTAAAGATTTCTGACCAGTTAAGGTAAAATACAATTTGCTTGCTTGTCTCGATTCTAGAGTGATTGCTTCTTCAGATTCAAGAACAGAAGCTTCTGCAGCCAATGTAGATTTTAAAGCTACTAGTGTCAGAGCAACCGCATTGTTGGCGTCTGTACCAGCAGTGTTGATTCTGGTAATTAAATCATCAGAAATTAGCGGATTAAGGGCTTTTTTACGAATAACAAGATTAGACAGTTTATTAATTATTTCAACCGAATAAATCAATTTACTAATCAAATCGCTTATCCAAACGCTCACTCTTTTTGAATCTTGAGTTGCAGTTGAGGTTTTTGAAAAGGCATCTTCTGAATTAAGGGCTAAACCTTGAGCATTTTGAACAACCTGATCTAATAAGTTTTTATTGCTTAAAGCATGAGAACGATTACTTTCTGAAACCAATAAATAGCCTTGATATTTGGTTGCTTTCTCGTTCAGCGAGTTTACAATAGTTTGCTGCTGCTGAACAATTGCAGTTGCATCAACCACTTGATTTTTAATAAAATCTAGTTCGGCTTTTTTCTTTTCTGTAATTCCGTATCTCTGCAAATTAGGACGTGTTGATAATATAGTTTCCATATAGTTGAGGTGTTAAAGAGTTGATGATTTCGAATTCTTTTTTGTAGAGTAAGATATTGGCGTTGTGTTTTGCCAATCTGAAAGACTGTTGGTGTATTTCGCTTTAGAATTTTCACTGCCATTGTAAAATGACAAGACAACAGGAATATAACTTTTTTCTTCAACCAGCGGGTTTCCAAAATTATCAGTAGTTGTACTGCCAATATGTACGCTAAATTCTTGACCAGAAGCTGCTTTGTGGTGACTAGCACTCGTAAAGTTGCCAGCTGGAATGTTTTCTGCTAAATTTAAATTAAAGAAGAAAGCTTTGCTGTTTTTAACCGGTTTAGGAGAATTGTCTTTAACGTTTTTCAGTTTAGCATTCAAATCAGTTAATTGACTTTTTGCAATGCGTAGTTTCTCTTTAGTGTCAGCCAAAGCACTTTTTAGACTAAGGTTTTTTTGTTTGTCTTGATCTGTTTCTTTGTCTTTTTTAGCTCCTTCTGTTTGACTAGCAGAATTGTTTAGTGTAATGATCTCTTCTTCAAGAAATTTAATTTCTGCATCTACAACTTTAATTTCTTCTTCTAACTCCTGTGTATCAATGTAATATTCAAGGTTTTTCAGATCTTCATTTGTAGCGATATCATCAGGATAAGGCAAAAAGAAACATCTATAATCAATTTCATTTGATTTTAAGACTTCTTCTTTGTCAACACTAAAAATGATTCCAGACAAATCTTCAGAAGTATTTCCAGAACTAGTAATATTCTTAGCGTTTTTTAAAGTATAAGTTAACGCAAACGTCTCAGAAGGTGCAGACAGATATTCATCAAACGTATTGATTTCTTTTTTGTAGTTTTCTGTAAAGATGATTAAAAGAAAAGCAACATAATTTTCGCCAAGCACTAGCGGATCATTATCAGAATCTCTAAGTTCTTTATAAGCGATAGTCGTTTTATACTTTCTTTTAGCATCTGGATTCTGAGAAGCAGGAATGCTTTTGCATTGAGATGAACTGCCCACTAATAGTTCTGCTGTAGAAGCGCTAAAAAAAGATTTCCTGCTGTCTTTAACCATAATGATATTATAGCTCAAGACAGGATTGGCTAATCCTTTATTTGGTGTTCCAGAATCTCTGTCTTCTGGCAAAAAAGGACTTTTGTAAACATCAAATGAAACGCTAAAAGTACCTGCTGTAGGATCAAACTGTTTTGGCACTTCTACTGCCAAACTTTGGTTGAATAATGCATTGTTGTAGTTATATGCTTTTTTAGAAGCATCATATTCTACTTCGCTACATTTTATAGCACCTTCTGCAGCTCTTGTAGCGATACTTGCTTTAGCTTTCGTATCGTTATCTATCGTTAATACCGCAGTAGTAGCTGTTAAATCTGAAGTTGTTACTTGCAGTAAATTGTTGACAGAAGTATTGGTTAATTTCGCGCCGTCGGCCACTACAGAAGTCGAAACTTCAGAAATAGAAGCAGTAGCTTCCATGGCATATTGCGAATTCTGTTCGGCAATATAAGCTGTTTTGTTAATCAGATTATAAGCCTCAAGAGCCTGTTGGTATATTTGAGTTCCATAATCTGCAGCATTGATAATGCTATAAATACTTCCGATATCACTTGCCAAACGCACAATAGAATTTGAAGCAATCTGAATGTTAGATGCACAAACCGCCATATTGGTAACGGCTTGTGTTACATACGTTTTCTGCTGATTTGCAGATAATAGCAAGTTGTCTGCCATGTTCTTATTCTTCACAACTACATTGTTTATATGTTGCTGTTCTTTGTACATCTTGGTTGTTGCGTCTAGTTTTTCCTGTGCAACAATTTCAGCTCCTTCGGCATAATAAAGAGTAAACATTGAATTGCTCAATTGTGAACTCAATTGTTTTTTGGTCATCTCCTGACTTTCTAATGATGACAATACACTAGAATGCAGATTTTCATTGTAACTGTTCATAATAGTTTTTTTAGTTGATTAATTTATATTTCAAGATCGTATTCAATGGTTTTTTATTTTATAGAATATCCTTCAACTTCACTCGGGATGAGATATTGTTTAATAAGGCCAAATGACATGCAAAGGCTTATCCATCCAATGGTATTTTATAATCGAAAAGGCAAAAGGAGATCTATTAATCAAAATATCATAAGCCCTTTTATCTACTGTAAGTTCCCATTTGTCTTCTAGTTCTACCAGAATTCCGTCACGAACAAGCCAGTTTCCTCGAAAACCATCTATGGAGCAATCTCCAATATCTGGCCAGTACGAAATTGCTGCTTGTATTAAACCGTTTATTAATTGCTTTTCCTGATCAGATATTTCTATGAAATCAGGTACTGTGTCTGTCAATGGCAGACCGCACAAAACTTTGTTCAATGGCAGATAAACCTCTTCGGTTTCCTGCATTCCCGTAACGACGTACTGCAAATACTGTACGGCTCTAACCTGATGTTCACTGCTTATAAATTTATTTTCTGAGGTCAGATTCAATCGAGCAAACAGCATTGCGATGTAATCGTTTAAGAGCACAATTCCAGCGTTTCTAACTGCAACGCCTTGCTTGAGACTAGTTTTTGGTTTTTCTTTAATTTTAATTAATTCCATTTTCGATAGTATTTCGGTTTGTTTTAAAATTGGTGCAGTTTGTTTTTCTGTTCGAAGAATTTCTTTGAAACCCAGTTGTAATGCGGGCGGAAATTGATAAATATATTTTTCCATGTCTGCTAGAAAGTTTTTCTTAGAAATTCCTTTTTTGGTCACTACTTCCCAGATCAATTCATTCCATATTTTATCAATTGCAATAAGCCTCCAATTATCATTAACAACAGCCTTTAAAAGTTTTCGAAACAGGAGATGCTGCATTTCTTTTGAAGCCAAACCTTTGATGGTTACAGCTCCTAGTACATGATTGAATTTTTCTAGAATTTTCAAATATGATTCTCTGTTTTTATCCAATTGGCTTACGGCATTGCACAGATTGTGAAAGCTTATAGTACGGCAAAGCCAATCCATTTGTGCCTCGGGAATAAATTCTTTTTTCATAACTCTGAAGAAAATCTGAGGCTCTTTTACCATAATGGCATTCAGAATATCTTTAATTTCTATAGTTTTAGAAATGCTAAAAAGATTAGGAATCTGACGTTCAATAATAATGGACGAAATCCATTTGTATTTTTCTTTTTCTGATAATTCTTGAATTTCAAAAAATAGGTCTGAATTGACAGATTCTGAAATTCCATTAGAAACAACATAATCTGAAATCAGTTCGCTTTCAAAAAAATGTTCTAATTCTGCTGTAGAGCTTGCAGATTCAAAAGTTTTTGTTTCGTTTTGAAGCTGTATTTTTTCTTTTGAAATAGTCTTTTTCAAATACAATTTCAACTCTTTCTGCAGTAGTTTTTCAAATAAGATTTCATTGCCTTTATAAGCCGAATATTTTAAAATTACGTTCCAGAAAAGCTCATTTAATTCCCAATTGATTTTAGTTTTTGAAACCGATTTTACGCTATTGCTAATAACAGTCGTTGTTTTCTGAATCCAGTTCTTTTTCAGAGCAACTCCGTTTGTCAAGAAATAATGCAATAGATTTTCGCTTTCTTTTCTGTCTTGTTTTCGCAGTAACACAAATCCCGAATCATTAAAATTGACTGTTAGCAATTGAGCCAATTCCTGCTGGTCTTGCTGTGACGTGTTCTGAATAAGCAATGCAAGCGCAACAGGATCAATTGAACTTGTATTCTTTAATTGGTTTAAAAATGTCTTTTTGATGGCAATTCCAAAAGATTTAATTCGTTTAGACTGAATCAGTTTTGCTATAAACTGAAAATAGTCGTTACGTCTCGTATCGGTTACTTTTTTGGATAATTGCACGATAATAGTTTCCAGAAACAAAGAAGAGTTATGTTCGGGATGAAACAGTATTTCTTGCATTCCGAGTAACAATAAATTATCCGTCATTAATTCTTCAGGAAAATCATATTTATCCTTTTCGTTTAGGATTTCATAGACAACCTGAATGGTTTGTACCAGTTTTGTTTTTTTATAATTAGCAGTTTTTACCAATAACTGCAGCATTTTTCGATTAAGAATTAGCGGAAGTATTTTCTTTAAAACTTCTTTATTTCCATACGAAAGCATTACCTCAAAAGCCATTTTCGGATGCAGTAAAATGGTTCTCGTTAGCGATCTTTGCAAATCGATAAAAAAGACACTTTTGGCGCTATTTTTCTGCAGTTCTAGTTCTAGTTTTGCAACCAGATTTTTAAAATGAACAGCTGGATAATTAGAGCTATTTCGGTTTATTTCTTTGCAGTAAATCGCATTAAGATTGGTGTAAATGGTTGCCGAATTATTGTTTTTAACCGCCGCAGGAATTTTAGCATTGGTAAACATCGCCAATAAATGTTCGTGGCTCAGATTGTTTTTCCTGCCTAATTCTTTAATACAGAAAAGCAGAAACGCACGATTGTCAGCATTTTTATTTTTGATTAGAAAAAGCATTCCAATTTCCCACAAAGCCTTACTGTTTGTTTTAAATTTAAAAGTCTGGCTCAGCTTATTCAAATAAATTATCGATTCCATTTGAAGGAGAGATGGAGTAGCGTCCAATCTTGAAAAAAGCACTTTTATAGAAGCTTCGTTTAAATCCTGAAGCAGAGAAGCAAGCAAGTTTTCGTCTTTAAAAATTGGCTTAATAAGTGCATTAAATTTTGTTTTGTTCTCAGTGCTTAATGCCACAATCAATTCGTTCAGATTGTCTTTTTCGGTCTTAAATTTTCGACTACTTTTATCTTTAAGTAATTGTTCAAGTAAATTCCAGTAATTTATCTTAAAATCAGGTAAATGATTTTCAGTTTTTTGCGTTTCATATTCTTGAGTCAATATTTTTAGGCAAGCAATAAAATTGTTGTTCTGAGAAGTTTTATCAGAGAGTTTTACAATCGTGTTTTCGATCAGGACAATAAGTTCTGCATAAGCAATATTATAATGATTTGCCATTTGCAGAATACTGCTTTTCATGAATGCGAGTTTATTAAACAGAGTACCGCGTTCCAGCAATAAAAAGTTAAGAATAAAGAACCAAAGATTCTTTTTGAAACTTATTGTGCTAGTTTGGATAATGGTTTCTTTGACTTGAATATTCACCATAATCGAGCTAAACTCAATAATCGAGCTACTATTATTAGGTTCGAGTGCTGCTATTATTTTGGTTATATTCTTATCGTCAAACTGCCAAGCAATTCGTTTTCTAACTTCTTCGTGCGTCATTCCAGTTTCCTTGATAATCGCAATAACATCAGTTAGATTATTCTGAAGCAATTCTGCCATAATTTGGTTTACAGAACCTTCTTTGTTTTGGTAATTCCATGGCAGATAGCCTTCTAACAAAAAGACCATCAGATTTTCTAGAATCGATTTTTCTTTATTATAAACCGCAATTCCGTTTTGTTTCTGACTGTTTTGATACAGAATTAATTCAGCTATTTTTTCTCGCAATAAATTGCGTATTTTTCGACTCAGATCAAATTCGAGATCGCCATAATCGCAAGAACCAAGATCAAGTTCCAATGATTCAATTCTCCAGCTTTGTTCCTGTGGGCATAATTCATTAAAAATAGTCGCGACTTCTCTAGGCAGATTAATTTTGCTCCAGGCACTCAAACGTTCTTGAAGTCTGTAACTTTCTTTTTTCTGGTCAAAAGTTGTGTCCCACTTTAGACTCGATACAATATGGCTATTTATTTCTTCCATTTTTCGTTCCTAAAATTGAGGTTAAACTATTGATCAAATTCACTGAAGAAATCTCAGGATTTGCCGTTTCTAAATTATTTTCCTGTTTAGTGAATAAATCTTGAGTGTTTTTGAAACGCAAGCTGTCATGCCAATTACTGTAACTAGGAATCAGAGTTTCTAGTTCTTGAACACTTACAAACAGACATTCGCATTTTATGCTTGTCGGAAGGCATATGGAAAGAAACAGTTTTAAGCGCTTTTTGAATTCTGGAGTTTGTAATTCAGGAATAAAATCAGGAAATACTAAAATTGCATTTTTCTTAAAAAGTTCGTCGTTAATTGTAATGATTCCGTTTCCAGAAGAAACCGTAATACGAAATGCGTAATCGGATAATTTACTTTTTGTATAATCTGGAGTCGTTACCGTTTGCGAATCGCCAGAAACCAAAAGATATTTCTCAGTAGCAAATTCCAAATAACCATTTTGAAACTGAGCATCCAAAACAGTTTGATTTGCAGTATTTAAAGCGTAATTTATGTTTGTTGCTGATTGAAAATCAATATTTTGAATGCTGTAGCTTAAACTGTTGCTTTGTTTTGTAATTTCGAAATTATATTTTAACTGACTTAACAGAATAGAGGTTTCAATAAAGATGTTGCCTTTTCTTTTTTCTTTTAGCCAATATACTTTTTGTATTGTTTTATTGGCATTCAATTGGTCTTCAATAGAGCTCTGCGAAGCGTCAAATTGAGTCGTAATAAAATTGTTGTATATATTTTTTAATCCGAAAAGTAAATTCAATTTTAACTCAAAACCTGAAAAATTGCTGCAATCAGTTTTACTTAATTTTTCTTTTTTATTAAGATGTTCTGATTTAAAAATAAAATCAGACGTGTTTTCATTTATGTAATCGTAATGATCATTTTTAATATTGAGATTATTAGCCGATGCTATTTTTGATGCAGTTAGAAAATTGTAGGCTTTTATTCTGTTATATGTTAATAAATCGAGGTTTTGCAGATACAAGCTCTTCAAAATGATCTGATCTTTTTTCTTATTTCCAGTATAAATTGTGCCATCAATTAAGGCATCGATAACTTTAGGCGATTCGCCATGTCTGGCAAGCAGATGATCCAGTATTGAATTTCTGCGTTCAAAATTGACATCTTCTTCCTCCATGATTTTCATCATTCCAAAGATGTAAGCATTGTAAGGATCCTGCTGATATTCTAGCCAGCTTTTTTCTTTCAGTTCTTTTTTATTTTCTTCGCCATAAGTGTATTCAAAGACATTATTATTTTTTAATAAAGGCTTGATATGGGGAACATTGTACAGCGACTGATAAAAATAGCTTGGAGAAAACATCTTGTACGGAACAGGATATTCTAAATGTTTTTTCTCATATTTATCTTTCAGAGCATAAAAAGCATCTTTGTCTGAAGGCGAACCGCATACAGAATTGGTAAAAGAAAATAGTTTTGAAACATTGGCCAATTGCGAAAACTGATTGGCCAGAACTTGATCAAATAAGGTCAAATAGCCTTTTAATTGGCGTGATTGTGCCACTTGTATGGGAGCAGAATCATCTTCAATTTTATCATCGCCAATGCCATATTGCTGCGGAAATGTATTTTGGATAGAATAATAGCTATTAATGTCTCTGAAACTGCTTTTAGGCAATTTTATAGCAGGTTTGTTATTTAAACTTATCGCTGTTTCTTGATATTTGCTAAGATTAATTTGCAATGGACTTAAAGCATCTGTTTGCACTTCTTTTCCGTTGCAGATTAGCTGTAGTTTTTTCTCTCCGTAAGAAGCCAGAATATCTATAAATATTATTTGATTTATAGTTGATTGCAGTGCCTGAACAATATTTTGATTTTGATAAAGCTGAAGCCCTGAAACTGAAATAATGCCAGCTACAGACTCAATTACTGGAATTAGATCAATAGTTTTGAGGGTATCTTTTTTATCCAATATAGATTCATTTAGAATCCAGCCATTTTTAAGATAAGGACCATCATAAATTTCGGCGGCATTATATCCGTCTTCTTCTAGAGTATCGTAATTTACTTGAGCGATTTTCGGAAAAATATAAGTGCGGAGCTTGTCTTGCAGTTCTAATAAAACAGCTTGTTCGTCTGCATCTTTTTCAATTTCAATTTTTCCGCCAATTAAGCAATTCTGTGGCTGAAGAACAATTGGCATATTAAAAAGCTCACCAATATTTCGGCTTTGATTAAGGTAATAAAAGACCGATTTGCAAATAGTATCGCGTTGAATGCTATCGGTAATATCTGGGTTTATATACAGATATACTTGATAAACTCTGCTAAAGGGCAGAAGATTATCATTGTAAGTGGTTATTTCGGCATTATAAACCTCATCAATACCGTCGATAATGTATTTTTTGTAATCATCAATGGTATAAGGCGAAGTAGTCAAGATTTTATAGGGAAGGTAAAACTGATTTTCCATTTCCATTTTCTCCGTAGAATCGGTCAAAATATCGGGGATAGAAAAATCGGTGCAATAGCCTAGTTCTGTAAGTGCATAACAAACCTGATCTAGAATGGTCATTCCAGGATCGCTCGGATTAAAGTTGGTCCATTCCGGACCAATATGATTTTGGATATAATCAATAGCTTCGTCTTTCAGGAAATTAAAATCCTGATGTGGCGGAAGCTGTGTTTTTGTTATTTGATTATTAGTATCCATTATGTCAGATATGAAATGTTATGATTGGGAGCAGAAACTAAAAGCGTTGATTGGCCGTATGGCATTAAAGTTTTTTTTTCGCTTTTTAAAGCTGTTTGCACTCCTGTAACGGGATTGATGTAATAGCTTGAAAAGGAAACATTCTCAACAGTAAGAACTCCTTCAATACTTTGAATAAATGTGCTCACTTTGGCATCAACAAGCGGTTTGTCAATTTCTATTTCTGAAGGACAATTGGAAATCCATGGCGATAAATATTTCTTTAATGCGAGATTTACATTCTTGTTAACCAATGTCTTTTGATAGTTTGGATCGACTATAATTGAAATATTAATGATGACATATTCTAGATTAAAATTGGAAACGTTCAGGTTTATAAATGGCGACGAATTGGCGCTTAGATATTGTTTTACCTGAATTTCGAGTGCATTTGTTACCAAAGGAATAAAAGCGTTTGAATCGTTATCTGACGCTATTTTTTTGATTAAATATACATTTGTGCTGTTGTCACTTTTTTTAGTAACTACTTTTGAATAATATACAGTATCAAAATTTTCGGCAATCAGCGTATAATAATCGGTTTGTGTGCTGGCTCTATTTTTGGTTTTAATGCTATTGCTTACTCTTTTGTTTCTATCGGTTTTGTCTTCGGCAGCTTTTCCTCCAAAAGAAGCAAAAGGTTGAATAATTGTGCCTATTTCCGGAATCTTGATTTCTGGTTTAGTGATCACGTTTGCATTAATTTGCGGACTTTGTGTATCGGTCAAAAAGGAAGTTCCTGTTCTTTGTACGTTAAATCCGTTGGTTTGCATAAAAGTGGTTTTAGAAAACGAAGAAAGATTGCCAACAGCAGCAATAGAAATCCAGTTTTTGTTTCCTGGCATTATAGTGCTGTTATTATTGCAGTCTGACGGAATAGGGATTTCTATAATTCCTGAACATCTAAACTGGCTGGTTTGATCAGATAATGGCTGAATGTTTTTCCATCCAGAATCGCTTAAATAGTAATACGAAAGGCTATTCTGATTGGTAAGCGCAGTCGAATTTCTAGCCAATTCAAAATAGAGATTCAAAGTGCTGTCGCAAATCAGATTATCTAGTTCGATAAATAAGGCGCCGTTATAATTAAAAGAAGGATAAAGCGGAAAGCCTTTTACGGCATTGCTTTCAGAACTTCCAACTATTTCGGTATTAAATGTGTTGGTTTTGGTTTGGTCAGCTGTTTCACTATCAAATACAGTATAGTTTGAAAAAGGAGCATAAATAAAATACTGCAACGGATAATCTCCTGCCGTGCCATCAAGTTTATAGGTTACGCTAGCATTATAAATGGCTGAAAAGGTTTGTATTTTTGGCGCAAATGGTACATTGGCGGCAGCAATAAAATCTTTTACTTCCTTGTCTTTTGCCATTGCAAGTTTATTGCCGTTTTGTAGAGCAATACTAGCTACAACATTGGCATACAATTCTGAACCAAAACCGTATTCTGGACTTGATAAAGTCATTTTTATAAATCCCGATGAACTTTCTTCAGTAAACTTTAAAGCTTCTTTTTGAATGTTTGGATCGGGTTTCAAGATTTTAGAAGCTGTTGGTGTCGCGATGGTACTCAAACTAGCACCTGGTTTGCAATATAGGTAACAGCTGCTAGATGTGCTTAAAACATTATAATTAGCATCTTCAGGTTCAGAATCGAATAAATAAACGTATTGTGGAACTTCATTGATTGGAATGAAAACCTTATCAACGTCACTGCTTTTTATCTTTGTCATTTTAAGACCGTCCCATGATTTGTCTTGCATGATATCAAAGCATACCATAAAGCTAGCATTTCTAAATTCGGGTAGAATTAGAGTAGATGGCTTTGTTGGATGTAACATTTTAATTTTTTTTAGAAGCGTTGATTTATCATCTTTATTCGGTGGATTTAGATAATCATTGTATTGTTTGTAATACATTTCAAAATTGCCTGGTCTTTTATCCCAATTTATTTCTACTATAAAACTGTCGAGAGGTTTACTCAATATTTCATTGTTTCCGATAATAAAATTGGCATTTACTAACGGAATTGGTCCAAAAGGAGTGAAGGGACTCTTAGCATTTATTTCTCCAAAATCATTATACAATTGAAAGGTTTTAACGTCTGTTACTTTCAACGCAATAGTTATCGATGTAATTTTAGGAGGCTCTTGCGGATTTGGAACATCCTGAAACAAAATCTTCATCATCGGCCAATCGCTTTTTAGTCCGTCAGGATTAACTAAAAAAGGTTCAATTGCAGCTACAGTTGGGTCAAGATTTATTTTTATGGTAAAAACAGTATTTTGTTTTTTAGCGTCTGCTGTAAAATCTGTGGAAGCCAAATCTAATTTTAGCCATTCTTTTTGTGTGCTCAAAAAATAACTGGCTTCTTGCAGGGTTTTTATATCTATGGAAGAATCAAATTCCAATGTCAGGTTTATAGTTCTTTCACCTTCGCGTAATAATAACATTGGCGAAGCAAATCCAATTCCGATTAGAGAAGGATTTAGAGAAAGATCATCTGAACCAAAAGTTTCCCAACTGATTGCTTTGTTTTCTGCATCTAATTGAATTTCGGTTGGTTTAACAACAGTCTGCAAATTATAAGAGGCATTGTTTTTATTTTGATAAGAAAGTTTATGTAAGCTTGCAATCGTAGCAGGATTTAGGTTTACATTTTTCTGTGAAGAAAACAGAATAGGATTCTTTTGCGCATCGACGCCCGCATTAAACAAAGTTCCAGCTGGTAAAGTAAAAACAGATGTTGGCTTTGTGAGTGTGGCGCACAAAAATGTATGATCGGCAACGGCAGGGAGTCTGGTCTGTTTTAGAATATCTTTATAATAAAAATCAAGATGTTTCTCAGAAAGACCATTCATACGATCTTGTTGCACTTTTAAAATATTTACAAAAGAGCGTAAAAGAACGGTGTCTGGAAAATGTCCTTTTTTAAGGTTTAATTTTTTGAATTCTTTTCCTGCATGATGAATAATGGTTTCTAAAAACTGAAATAGTTTATCGCCTATTTTTGTTAGAATATCTAGACTGAATGCCGTTATTGAACTTGTTTCCCGTAAAACGGAATGTTCTGTTTCAAACCCGAAAACCTGCCAAAAGGGAGTTTTGTCTTTATTGATGAACCAGATGCTTTTGTCAAAAGAATTAAAATCTTGCAAAGGCGCTGAGGCGATAGACAAACCGTCAACAGATAATTTGTATAAATATTCTCTAAAAGATTGAATTGCCCAAAAGTCAACACTTAATTTTGTTTTTACTTCTTGTAAAATGTAAGTTTTGAGATCGTATATTTCATTATTTCTGAGCATATAATGCGTCCAGCGTTCTATAATTTTATAAATAGCTGTAATGCGATCAAAAAGGTTGTTTAAAGCATTTGAATACGGAATTCCTCCGTTTTCTTTTTGAACTAATCGTTGAATTTCGGTACAGCTGTTTTTATAATCAGCATGTAGTTTTTTATAGTTTGTTTTTGAAATCGAAGCCATCAGGAAAACGGGATCTTTTAACAAAAATGGACTCCAATTGCCATGAATGGTATTGCTGTCATTATAGAAATTGATCAATTTGCTAAATTCTGCCAAAAAGCACAGCCAGTCTTGTTCGGTTCTTCCGTCTATTAAATACGGATTGGGAACGAGTGCTTCGTTAAGAGAATTTATGGCGCTATTTTGATCAATTAAAATCATTTTTTCTTGTCTAGGTTTGTTCCTTCTTTTACATAAAAAGGGAACACATAGTTGTGTCTTGTATTGGTTTTTGAATAGATGTAACTAATCAATATTTCTATTGTTCCGTTTGCGATATCAGTTGATGCGACTTTTACGTCCTGCACCAATATTCTTGGTTCGTAACGCAATAAGGCAAACTTGATAGCTTCGATAATTTCGCCTTTAAGTGTACTATCTATTTTTCTAAACATAAACTGCTGTATTCCTGAACCAAATTCAGATTCAAGAGTGCGTTCGCCTTTGCGAGTGTTCAGAATAACATTGATAGATTCGTTAATATTGGTTTCGTTGGCAGACAAATTCAGCATATAATTATCTGCAGAGAAAGACACCGGAAATGCCCATCCTGAACCTAAAAAGGCAGTTTCATTATGTGCTGTATTATCCACCGATCATTACATTAAACGCTCCTAGCATAATTGAGCCTCCGTGAGCTGTTGTATCTCCCATTCTTGCGGCTGGCATACCGCAGATCATAACCGTTGCAGATCCTTTTATAATAGAATCTGGTGGTCCTACACAAACCAGCGTATCGCCAACTTTGGCTGCTGGTAATCCTCCTATTAAAACGGTTGGTGTTCCAGGTCCTACAATAGGCCCACCCACGTGTGGAACTGGCGGTACTCCCGGAGTAACCATTGGACACTGATGAAAATCTGTAAGTCTTGCTGCTGGTGGCATAGTTTTTTTTGTTTAATCGGTTAATTGTTTATTTGTTTAATCGATGCTGTAGCTAACTTTGTCAAAGTTTAAATTGTAAATGATTAACTATTCGCAATTCATAACTCATAATTCATAATTAGTTTATCATTACCATCGCACCTTTCAATGTCAATTGCATTCCGCCAGACACTTGTGCGATTTGTCCGCCTTGAGCAGTGTATTGCATATCTGCATTTTCTTTGATGTTTAAGCCTTTTAATGCAACATCTCCACCACTTGATTGTATATTAACACCTTGATTTCCTTTGATGGTTACGTTTTGATTTGCTGAGATATTGATATCTTTCTGACTTGATAAATCAATACCGCTGCTAGACATTATAATGCTGTTGCTGTTTTCGTCCTGAATCGTAATTTTCTTGTCTTTATCACTTATGATGATGGTATTTTTATTGGGCGTAGCAACAGTCCAGATTTTATTTTCATCATCAAACTGTACCGAAATTCCAGATTTGGAAACAATGGCTTTTATTGAGTTTTTCTGATTTGGATCTAAACCTGCAAAAGGTTTTATGTTTGTACTGCTATAAACACTTCCCAATATTATCGGATAACGCGGATCTTCATTTATAAAACCCAAAATGACTTCGTCTCCAGCTTCGGGCATAAAGAAAGCTCCCGCTCCGCTTGTCGAATAAAAATTAGTAAGCCTTGCCCAGATTCCTTCGCCTTTAGGATCCAATAGAGGAACATCGACTAAAACTCTATATTGAGAATCGGGATCTTCGTACATCTGTTTTACAGTTGCGTTAAAGAGACCTTTTGCTCCTGGAACTAAACCAGAAGCAGGTGGAGCCATAACATCTGGTTCTTCGGTAAACCAGAGTGGAGAAAGTCCAAGTGAAACTTCAGAGACCCAGTTTCCTTGTGACAAATCATGTACAACTCCTGCAATTAAGTAATCGCCATTAAAGCGATCTCCAACACCGGCGAAGGTCATATATTTTCCTGGGTCGATTAAATTCGTGCCTTGAAAAGAGGCTTCACCCATTATTTTAGAATATTCACTTTTAATAATCTGCGCTTTCGACCAATTGGTTAAGTCTGCAGTTTCTAGAGGAGCTGAAGTCTGCAATTGATACGTAGAAAGTCCAACAACTTCAGAAAGTTTTTTTGTTGTTAAATTTCCAGCTCCGGAAACATTCGGTGCCGCATTGCCCGTTACTACAGCTTGGGTTTTAAAATCCCAACTATTCGCTGCAGCGTTTCCTAATTGCGTAACAGCGCTCAATTTGGCATTAAATTCAAGGAGAGTATCACCATAAGTTACTGTAAGAACAGAAGTGGTAGTTTTATCAGGAGGAAATACAGAAATTTTTCCATTTAAAGTAGTCACTATTAGTCCGTTTGCTTCAGCAAGAGCCAATAGATAGTCCCAATCTGTAACATAATATTGCACTTGTTCTGGCCAAATTGTGCTTGTAGCAGTAACATCTGCGCTTAATCCCGAATAGTTTCCTATAAGGGACGACATAATATCACTGTCTTTTTGTTTTGAGTAAGTAAGGCTTTTTCTGCCTACAATCATTTTTATTGCGTTGTCTCGACATTCTACTTCTAGAGCTGATCCGACAAGATTATCAATGCGAATGGTCTGACTCATAATTACACCTGAGAAAATAACGGTATTATTACTGTCATATCCTGCTTCAATGCTTACTGTTGCGCCTGGAACAAAAGTAGAAGAAGAACTGGCATCAAATTGACCTGTATTGGGTTCCCCGTCTAGAATGGTAATTTTTGCAGAAGCAATTCGGTTTACTTTTTTTTCTATATGAACAGAAAGCACGCTTAGTTCGTCGGCTATAGGCGAGCCGCTGACTTTTACAACAAATGTTGCAATTCCGCCACTTTTTATTTCTGTTGAAGCACTCATTAATTGGAAGGGTTTATAGGTGGAAAAATTAATTTGTCGATACCATTTAGGTTTCTGAATTTGTTAAGTTTATTATACTCCGCAACCTGTATGTAATACGAATCATCGTTCCAAACTTTCTGACATAGCTGCGGTAAAGACATTCCTTCAGAAACGCTTACAATGTGGGTAAGATCTGGAGATTCTGGAGCATCTGTTCTAGTTACTGTTTTTGGAGAAATGTAACGGCTGAAAGACAATGATATCTTTGCTCTCAGCGGGCTTCCGTCGGGTTTAAATAGAGTGTAAGAGATGTCAATAGAATCGAGAACTCCGTTGAATGTTATGTTCTGTCCCCATTGTACTTTTACAAAATTAGGACGGTGTATTTTCCCGTTATAGGTGTATATAATGGTTTCTAATGCTGTTATTTCTTTGGCCATATCAGTACGTTTGGCATCTACAATTCCGGTACAGTCTATAACCATTTCAAAACTCAGCTTATCGCTTGGCGTGCTTTTGTACTTTTGCGAAGCCGAACTTGTTGCCGGTGCTTGCTGCTCGTTGTATTCGATGCTTTTCTGTATTTTGATATTGTCAGGATTAATCATGAAAGCATACGGACTTCCAGAGAATTTGTTTTGAAATTCTTCATCTGTATATCCTGTAATTTTCATTAATTCTAAACTTGCCATTTGTTTATTATTTTAAGTTTAATTTTTATTAAGCCTGTTAAGTTTGTTTGTGAAATAGTTTCTCTTGCAGATTCCGCAGATCATGCAGATTTTTTTAATCACTTTTATTTGTGGTCTGAATTATTTCACGCTCCCGATAGCTATCGGGATTAAATGGATTTAAGCAGATTTCTTGTTTTTAATCTTTTTAATCCTGTAATCTGTGGCTTACCGTTTATAGCTATTCTCCTGATTTTTCTCAGCAATTAATCTTTTACATTCTTCCAGTAGCTGTTTTCTCAAAATGGATAATTCTCTTTCTTTAGTCAGAGCCGAATTTTTTGCATTTGTTGTTACGATTTCCGTTTTGATAATGAGTTCTCTTATTTCGATTGGCATAATGGTTTACGTAAAAAGTTTATCAAATTTGGTATTCTTAGAAATGTCAAAATAGGTGTAAGCCAGTTCAATAGATTCTATCGCAATGTTGCTTTCCTGAGAGTTTAAGTCAGAAACGGAATATTTTACTGGATAAGCATTGTTAAAAGTCCATTGCATACAAACTACACCAGAGGCATTGAGCAATTTTAAAATCACATTTTTGGGCTGTATTGGGTTTGATAATCCTTGATCGATGCAGTTGGCGCACCAATTTACCAACTGAGATCCTGCGGGTACCATAGCTCTTTTAAGCACTAAGTTTTGACTGTTAGAAATGGTTGGGAGGCGATATTTAAATCTATTTTCGCCTCCGCAAACAATTTCTTCTACGCTTAGTTCTTTAGAAATTCCAGATACCTCTTTGAAAGCCGCATCTACACCCGCAAAAGAGAGTGTAAAATAAAAGCTTACAGGATAATCATTACTTACCGCCATTTTTAATGATCAGTTGTTCGTGTGCAATTTCTATAGTGTCTACCGCAACCTCATTACCGTCAGATTTCAAATCGGTGCTGGTAATTTTGGTTGGCCACGCATTGTTTAAAGTCCATTGCATGGTTACACCGCCTTTTTCGTCTAATAATTTTATTAGAACTGTTCTTCTTTTAATCGTATTCATTACGACTTGCTGATGCCAATCCCAAAAAGTATTATCGTTTACAAAAATTCCTCTTTTCATTGTTACGTTTCCGTATTTGGTAATGCCAGGCATTTTTTCTACAGAAAAAAGAGGACTATTACTTTTGCGATATTCTATAATTTGATTTTCGACATCCATTCCTGTAACTTCCTGAAAAGCTACTTTTGTCAATTCTGTTCCAAGATCTACTTCGAATCTGAACTTTGGCATGGGCCATGTTGCGCCTTGTACGCTTCCGTCATCTGTTGGCATAATATTTTATTTTTAAATTAAAAATTGCTTGATTAATAAGAGTCTTTATTCTGTTAACTAGAAGTTGCCATTTGCTGTTGAAATGTCAGAACGATAAATTCGGCAGGGTGAACAACCGCAACTTTTACAGTTACATTCATGAAACCATTTAATAGGTCATCTGCAGTCATTGTAGAACCTAATCCGCAGGCTACAGAAAAGGCTTCAGAAGCACTCGCTCCTTGTAAACCTCCTTGTTTCCAGATTGAACTAAGAAAACTGCTGATCATTGAGATTACAGCTTCCCAAGTGTTTTTATCATTAGGCTGAAATACATAAGCCTGAGCTGCCAGTTTACAAGATTGCTCTAAGAAAATCATGGTTCTTCTCACGGGAATATATCTCCAATCCTGACTGTTTCCGTCTAGTGTTCTTGATCCCCAGATTAAAATTCCTAGACCATTAAATGTTCTAATCGCATTAATTGATTTACCAGAAACGGCATCAACGTTTAAATTGGCTTGCTGACTTTCAGAAAGAGAAATCGGCAATGATGATACGCCTACAAAAGAAGTATTTGCAGGAGCTTCCCATGGACCAACGGCATTATCAACAGTTGTGATAACTCCTGCCATAGCTCCACTTGGAGGAAGAATATTAGCATCGGCCAAAATATGCTTAATCATTAAAGAGTAAGTCTGGCTGGCAATAAGCAGCGCATTGTGGTTTTGTGTCACAGTCAAAGTGCTTGATGGACTTTGAATATTAGCAATAATAGATGCAGCGGCTGGGTTAGGAGCACTTGGAGGGTTTAGAACTGCTTCTAGCTGTTTCAAATCTCCTCCGAACAAATTAGTGTAATCAATATCAGAAGTCTGCATTATCGTAGTTCCTATAAAAGGATAATAAGCCATTCCGTAGTTTAATCCGACAGAACCTGTATTCATTCTGAAATTGCTAATATCTTCAGTATACAAAATAGGATCAGGAGCGTCACCGCCAATAATGTCAAACAAGCACATTGAAGTCTGCATTTGTGTAGCCTGAAGAAGCATAGATTGCATTAGAGTTCCATTGTTTTCTACGCTTAGCAAAGTAGCTTCAGGACAAATATACATCGTCGGTTCCTGCTCATTCAGCAATAAAGAAAGACCTTTTGTCAAATCATTCAATTGTACGTTTGGGTTTACAACCGGAATGCCTGGAGTTCCTGCTTTTTGTGACTGAGGCCCATAAGAACCAACAGAGACAATATAAGCGTCTCCACCGCCATTTTCATAAAATAGCCTTACGCTATTGTATAAATAATAGACCGTGTTAGGATCTGGAACAATTGAATAATACGTTCCTGCAATCAGCATGTAGTCACCCTTTAGGGGCTGACTCTTTTCTGCTACCAGATAGTATTCAGGGCTGTATTGTTTGGACGGACTTGCTGGCGCAGGTGGATCCGGCAAACAGAAAAAAGCCTGAAAATCAGCAAAAGATGTGATTTTTACTGGCACATTCGTATACGATTTTCCTTCGTATGCGGCCTGTGGTGTGTACCCTATAAATGCTGGTATAGCCGTAGCAACTCCAACAACAGAATTGGGAAAAGCATTTAATTCTTGAATGTAAACACCAGGAGTTTGAATGGTAGATAAATTCATTGATTTTAGTTTTTAGTGTTCATTTTTAATAGTTTTTTATAAATAGATATACATTGGTGATGCGACTTCATTTTGGTCGCTATTTTCGATAATTCCTACTCGGGAGACATCTGGACAGGGAAGCCCTTTTATAATTATTTTAGGCTTTGTATTGTTTTGATTGGCAGATGCTGAACTGCTTACCAAATCAAATTTATACTTTGGTTTTTCGCTAAGTGTGATATAGGTTTTATTGGAAGTAAACAATAATGCCGATTCTCCGGTTTGGATCGTTACATTTTGAGGTCCGTCAAATAGTATGTTTTCTTTTTCGGTAATTGAAGGATTATTGAGCTGTACAGCATTTTTATTGATAAAATAATATTGCCATTGTGTTGCTCTTGCAGTAAAGTTTATTTCAAAAAGCGGAGAATTGGCAGATACTATATCTTCGAAATAAATTTTTAAATGGCCAAAATGAGAAGAAACAGGTTTGTTTTCTAAAGTTTGGTTCAATAGTATTTTACCGTTATTGTTTAAATTTTTAGGATCTTGACTAGAGTAGGTAATAGCTCCAATCCAGTTCATGGGCAATGTGGTAAAGAGAATAAAATTGGGATTGCTGCATTTGATATCAAACTCAAAATAATCTTGCTGTGAAGTTTTAGAAATATAATCTAATAGTTCTGCTAGCGAAGCTTTTGTGTTAGAATACAAATCAAATCCGTTTGAAGCGGAATTCATTTTGAATCCGAATTTTTTTAATGTTTTATCTGTTTTATGATTTGGAATAAAGTGGAGACAATTGCATTTTCCGTTATCAAAAAAAGTATGATAAGCCGCAATGCTAAAAATCTTTATGTAATTACTCTGTATCATTTGACAATGTTATTACTGGTATTTTTTACAGACGGTATGATTTCCATAGTTTCGTGTGCCTGAACTTTTATCAGTTTCATTTTATAAATAATTGAAGGCTGATATTTTGCCGCCATTGCTGTCCACAAACTATGCATCTGATGGTAAGAGATCTTTTCGTATTCAAATTCTAATCTGCTTAAGCCGTCTGGAATAGAAGAGGAGGATGAAGCATCTATATAATTGTTGATTTGAAAGAAGACAATTATCGCGTCTAGAAATTTTAAAGATTCTGTATAATCCTCAAAATTGCTGCTTATGAGCAAGTCTATGTTATATCTTTCTGTTGGATTAAAATTGGAATAGTTACCGCTTTCTAACTTCTGATTTCTGATATAAAAAGGCTGATTGGTTTCTTTTTCAATATTTATAAGAGATAAAACCACTTTGTTCTGATTTGCTTTTGGCAAAGTTCCGCTTGGCTCAATAAGATAATTCAAGACGGTTTTGTCTTCGGTTAAACCAAAACGGTTTTTTAAAAACTGTCCTAGTAATTTATTCGTAAATTGAAGTGCCTGATTGATCATCGCATTTAACTCTTAGAATTAATTAAGTGTCATAGCTGGGAAATTAGCTATTCGTAATTGTAAAAGTAGCTGAGAATTAGATTTGTACGAAAAATTAGCAATATACTTTTTGTAGACAGAGCTGAGAGAGATTATCTGTTTTTTGTAGACAAAATGTAGACAAAGTTTTTTTTGTCTATGCTTTGTCGCAGATTGCCGTTTAATGGCTTTCAATTTCTTGTCACACTTATAAAAGTATCTTTAGAAGAAGTATAGATTTAAAGAAATAAAAAGCAGAAAAATTGAAAGCACGAAGCTGTTTCCTTAATGCTGAGGTATAAGGAAAACATGCAAATATTGAAGGTAAAATAAAGGGGAAAATTTTAAGAAACTGTTCTTAAGTATGAAATAATATCATCTTCTTTTTTAAGCGTTAATTTCTTTTTCAGACGATATTTATGAGTTCGAACACTGTCTTGATTTATACCAAGAAGATTGGTAATATCATTGTTGCTCATATTCATTTTAATATAGCAGCAGTATTTTAAATCTCTAGAGCTTAAAGAAGGATGTTTTTTGGCAAGAGCCAGAAGAAAATTGGGATTGGACTGTTCAAAATAGATTTTAAAATCATCCCAAAGTTTATTGTCATTTGCAACCGTTTTGATAGAATTTACAATAGACATTAATTCAATTCTTGTTGCATTGTCAACATTAGGATAGAGATAAGAAATGCGTTCTTTTATTTTTAATAAAACTTCAACTTTCTGGTCGAGTTCCATTACATAATGGCTTAATTTATCTGAATCGTTCTGCTGAATCGCTGCTTCGGCAAACGATGTGGCAGATTTATTTTGCGACTCTGTCTTTTTTAAAAGAAAAATAGAACGTATTCTATAAATTAAAAAGTCGGTATTTTGAATCTGATTATGCGGATAGGTGAAAACAATATTCTGCTTTGACCAGCATAAGGATTCGCATTCATAATTTTGAGTCAAATATAAAATTGGAATATCCCTTTTATCAGAACTGAAATTAGTGTCATTTAAAACAAGTTTATTTTGTTTAAAACCCAAAATTACCAAATCAGGATTTAAAGAATTTATAGTATTTTTTAAATCTACTCCTCTCGAGACAGTGACTGTAGAAAATGCATAGTCTGAGACTATAGATATGGCATTCAATATCACAGTCAATATTGTGATATCGTCACATCCAATTACTATAGATTTTTTTTCGAGCATCTTTTGGGGGTGTTGCTTCTTATGAAATAGTATTGCTAATATGTCATACGAAATGAAAAATAAATAATAACATTTTCTTGCTATAAAGCCGTTTTAGTATCTGATAGAGTCTAACCGATAGTTTTTGATACACAAAGTCATTTCTCTATTAAACATTAAAATGGTTTTATAACTTGATTTAAAAAGAATCAAAATATTTGGATTAAATAGTGGCTTGTAAAAAGGAGTGTAAATTTATTCAATCTATAGGAATATTACTATGAGTAGTATTACGTGTTTTTGCATTTTCTGTGTTAATTAACATTTTTTTAATCAAATAGAAAATACTTTCAAGAAGGCCAGACTTTATTTTGGTCTAATTGATTCAGAAAGAGAAGTTTGAAGAGATGAAATTAGGCAGCGCCTTTATGATATTTCTTTTTATATTCCATTGGCGGAATTCCAGTAATTTTTTTGAAAGCATCTCGAAAGGCTTTTACATCAGAATAGCCTACTTCGTACATTACCTCATTTACTGTTTTGCGATCTGTTTCAAAAGCTTTTTTGGCAGCTTCTATTTTTACCCTTTGAAGATATTCACTCGGAGTATTTCCTGTGGCTTTTATAAATCTTCGATCAAAATTCCTTCTGCTGACATTAAGTTTAGTAGAAAGATCGTTCATGGATAATTTTTCTCCCAAGTTTTGTTCTAAATAAGATTGAGCATGAAGCACCATTTCATCTTCATGTTTCTTCTGACCAGAAAAGATAATAAACTGCGATTGCGTACTTCGGTTCATTTCAATCTGAAATACCTTTGCACAATAAACGGCTGTAGATCTGCCGTAATATTTTTCGATTAAGTAGATCATTAAATTTAGAAAAGAATATGCTCCGCCATTGGTGTAAATTCCGTTTTCATCTGTAATCAATTCATCAATTTGCAGGTTTATTTTTGGAAACATCTTGGTGAAGTTTTCTTTGACGGACCAGTGTGTAGAACAGCTTTTCCCGTCCAGGAGCCCCGATGCAGCAAGCATAAACGCGCCAGTACAGATAGTGGCAATTTCGGCTCCTTTTTTATATTGTTTCTGAAGCCATTGCACCAATTCGTCATTATGTTCAAGGGCAAGATTATAATTATGGTTTAATGAAGGAATAATAATAAGATCGGTTTTGTTGACCTGAGAAATATGAAGATGAGGTTTTACAGTAAATATTCCTTGATTGAACTCTACTTTTTCGGAAATTCCAGCAAGTTGGATATGAAATAATTCCTTTTTGCCATTTGCTCTATAAAAGGCATTTGCTTTTGTAAAGATTTCGTATGCGCCAGATATACTTGAAAGATTATTGTCACCTTCAGGAACTATGATGGTAAGCTGTTTCATTTTCTTTTTTTATATAAAGGTACTAAAAGTTGCTGTCCAAATACACCATTGAGAATGTCTGGTTTTCACATCAAACAAATTAGAGTTTACTTTTAAATTTACTCTAAACAATTGTCTAACATCAAAAAGAAATCAATATCATGGCAAAAATGACAGTAATCTACAAAACACCAAAAGACATCAGTTCTTTCGAAAAACATTATTACGAAGTTCATATTCCATTAGCCAAAAAGCTTCCGGGATTAATAAAGTATGAAGTAAGCAATGGAGCAGTTCGATCAACGACAGGACATTCAGATGTATATCTTGTGGCCAATTTATATTTCGATTCTTTAGAAGCGATGATGGAATCTTTTAAGTCAGATATTGGACAGCAATGTGCCGCTGACCGCAGAATCCTAGCCAATGATGATGAGGTGCAGATTTATGTGTATGATGTGAAAAACACCTGATTTTTCAATGTTTCATTTTAACGGTTCAAGGTTCATTTTACTATTTCTGGTTTCAGATTATAATCTGAAACCATTTCCAGAGGTTCAGAAAGAAAGATTAAAGTTTTTCATTTTAATTTTAAATATTATTACAATTGCAGTTTTTCTTACGCAGAAGAAGAGCTGATTGCAATTGAGTATGTAATGAACTTATAAGGTAAAATAAAGTATTAATTTAAATACAACCAGACCTATGGCCGCTATTCCTGACGAATTGTACAATGTTAAATTTGCAGCATATTTTGATTCAATGAAAGAATTGTATATACTGGATCAAAAATTTAAAGTGATGTGCGATGCTTACTGCGCAAGTACGGCTAAAACAGAGCTTTATAAGGATAGAAGCGAAAAAAATTTCCGACGCAGAATGAAATTCGAAAATCTGTCAAGAGAATTAGAAGAAGAAATTCTTTTCTATATCATGCGAAATAGGTAATTCTTCAATATTACCTGAAAATTAATCTTCATCTTTTGAAAGCCCAACTTGCGATACAGCTTTCCATTGTTCCATTTTTTCAGCTTTAGTTAAACCTGCATTTAGTCCGCTTGTGGAAGGCAGGATTGTGTAAATAATTCCTTCTTGCGGTATAGTATGTTTGTGAAAGTATTTTGCAGCGGCTTTACTTTCAAAAAAAACATACTTGATATTCGGAAACTGTTTGTGCAGACTTTCAAAATCATTAACAGTTTCTTCGGTTATTTTGGCGTCACTGCTTCCTTCTCTTTTGCAGCTTTTAAGGACATTCCAAAGACCAATATTGTATTTTGATAACAACGCTTTTCGATCTTCATAAGAAGTGCTGAATTCTTCCTCAAAAATAGCAAACAGAATTTTCCAGAAAAGATTGCCTTTGTTTGCATAGTATTGCTGTTTCGCAATAGATTGTTCGCCCGCCATAGTTCCCATAATTAGAATAATTGTGGAATTATCTATTAATGGTTGGAGGGCTTTTTTTAGCATTACTTTTTCTGATTTTCTTTGATTTGTAAAATTAGGGATAAAGATTTGAAATGAGAAGAAGACTTAAAAATCAAAATGAATAAATGTATTTAATTGGTATTGGATTTAGTTTTAAAAGAAAAAACTTTTAGATATTTACGTCTTAAAAGAAACTAATGTGGCGCAAAGTCAGTCCTGAAAGCTTTCGGGATTGCGCAGCGCTAATTAAGAACATTTTGAGGAGCAGGGGGGGATGGATGAAATAAAAGAACAAAAAGTAAAAAATAATGAAACAAAAATTTAAAAAAGAATTTTATAAAACGATTGGATTTGTAGTGTTAATATTTGTATTGACATTTTTCTTTTTTAAAGAATATGTTTTCCAATCTTCTTCAATTTTAGGAAGTCTTTTTTCTAGTATTATAGGTGTACTTTTAACTTTTGGCCTCACATGGTTCTTAAAAAATAGATCCCTCTTTCAAATGCTAATGGTTATCCTAATTTATATTATTTTTATTGGGGTCTTTGCTTACTCCCAAAAAAACAATTCAATAACGGATAGCCCTGTTAGTAAAACAAATATAAATTCTGTTTGTGGTAACTGGGTTACAAAGGAAAATGACTTAATTCTTAAACTGAATATTAGCGGTAAGGCAATGAAAATGAATTTTTATCCAAATAATAAGCAATTGTTTTTTGAGTATGAAATGAACGATAATGTAATTGATTTTTTTAATGATGATGACGTGTCTAATTTTCAATGGAAAATTCTAAAGCTAACAAGTGATTCATTAGTTGTACTTGAAAAAAAACAGATTTTAAAATTTAAAAAGGAAAAATAAGGGCAACGTACAACGCTTCCCTGTTCCCGAAGCGTTCAACTGAAAGTTGCGCAAATGCTTCCGCTCCCCGAAGAGTTTCTAATGAAAAGCTGCGCAATCCCGAAAGCTTTCGGGACTGACTTTGCACAATTTTTTTGCCTTAGAAGTTGTTAACGTGACGAAAGCCTCCCGGCTCTTTTCTTTTGCATAGTGGTAAATAATAGGTTAAATCCTATGTTTTTATTCAAAAAGAGAGAAAATAAAAGAAGGCTATGTAATAAGAGATCAAAAACTGCCACATTTTATCACGCCGACAATTGTAGACTGGATCGATGTTTTTACACGACAGAGTTATAGGGATGTTATAATTGAATGCTTAGATTACTGCATTAAAAATAAAGGAATGATTTTGTATGGTTATGTCATAATGAGCAATCACATTCATATGATTGTGCAGTCGGAAGACGGAAAGCTTTCAGATTTAATAAGAGATTTTAAAAAGTTTACAGCAAAAACTATACTAGATAAAATACAAAATAGTCCAGAAAGCAGAAGAGAGTGGCTGCTGGAAAGATTTAAACTTGCTGCAGAAAAACACACTAGAAATAAGCTTTATCAATTTTGGCAGTACGGAAATCACGCAGAAGAAATTTACAGCAATAAATTTATGTGGTCTAAACTGGATTATATACATTTAAATCCTGTAAGAGCAGATCTTGTCAGTCGTGCATCAGAATATGTTTATTCTAGCGCAAGCAATTATACTAATGATAAAGGATTGTTAAGTATTGAAAAAGCAGATAATCCAATTGTAGATGTTTTGAATTTAAAGTCTGTTTTTCGAGATAATCTTTATTAGTAATTTTATAATAAAGTCAGAGACTTTTAGAAGTGAACGGTTTAATGAACTTTTGCATAAAAAGCGCAAAGTCGGAGACATTTGCGCAGCGTTAATTAAGAGCACTTTGCGGAGCAGGAGATTTTTTAAGACGAATATGAGTTAGCGCAAAGTCAGTCCCGAAAGCTTTCGGGATTGCACAGCGCTAACGTGGAGAACACTTTGCGGAAAGGGCGAACATCTTAATAAACATTTACCAGGTTGGTCAAAATAAGAAAAATGAAAAAAAATAAAATCGAAACTGGATCAATAATTAAGATTCCTTTAGAACATAATTTGGGTTATGTGTTAGCTAAGTTTATTAACTTAAATGAAATTAAAAAAGATATTGGATATAATGAATTTATTTATGTTTATGATAGAATTTTTAGAGATGAAGATATTGTAGTAAATAATATAGATGATAATGATTTACTGCTTGGCGGCATTTATGTCCTTAATATATATCCAGCATTAAAAAATAAAACTTGGGAAGTATTAGGACATTTGAGACCTAAGAAAATAGAGTTAACAATTCCAGATTTTAAGGACTTTGGTCCTGTATTTACTACATATGAAAAAAACGCTAAAATTTGGTATTATATCCATAATGCAGAAGTGAATAACAGAGTTGCTGTTGATTATGAAAAAGTTAAACATTTAGAGAAATTTATTTACCGAGCATATGGTTCAATAGTCACACGTTTAACTATGGAAGTTATTAGACAGCAAGGTAATAACATCGAAGAATTTTATAGACTTGATAATCAAGATGATTTAATTTCATACTATAATACTATTTATACTCCGATTTATTCTAGTATTCCAAAAGAAATAAGAGGTAAAGCTATTATTTAGGGTAATGTATCAGATGTGTTGATGCATAATTACTGCGTCGAACATCTACTGATTATGAAATAGACTTTGCGTATTTTTCACCTTATAAATTTTAAGCTTAATAAATCATTATTTTTAAAATAAAACATAAAAAAAGAGACTTTTTTAAAGTCTCTTTTCAATTGAACTAATATTGTAATAAATCTTATTTACCGATTAATTTCTCAAGCCTAGCCATCATTTCATCTTTCTCTTTAAGCATACGCTCAAACAATGCAATTTTCTCTTCATGAAGTTTTTTAATTTCCTCAATTGGATTGTTATTAAAAACTTCAATTCGGTTATTGAACATTGCATTATCTGAAAAATTACATGAAATTAAATTCACGGCTTGTTCCTCATCAAAATTTTGAAAAGCTTCAACAGGAATTTTTAATATAGCTGAGATTTGTCTAAGCAGACTCTCTTCAATTGTATCTTTTTGTTCCAATATAGAAATCTTCTTTTGGCTCCAGTCTTCTCCAAGATCATAAGCCAATGCTTCTTGCTTAATGTTAAGCATTTCTCTGAAGCGTTTTATGTTTCTTCCCTGATGAATTTTCTGTTCCATATTGCGTTTTATTTTTCTATTGGTTCAAAGATAAAGCCATTTTGATGAATTTCAAAGATAGAAAAATATCCTATAAAATATTTTTTTGTCAGATATTATATCTGCTTTTAAATCACAGTACAAGCACTTTTATTTTCTGGTTCTTGAACTAAAAAAAACTGCACTATCCTGAAAATTTTCGAGATTGTGCAGTTTTACGGGCTATAAAAGGGTGATTAAAACTCGTTTTAAATTACAGAACAAGCACTTTTATTTTCTTTTACCAAAGGTTTAAGCCCAAGATTTTGAAACATCTGCATATCTTCTGACAATCCTGGATTTGGCGTTACCAATAAAGTTTCGCGTTCTCCTGTAAAAATAGAATTGGCACCTGCCATAAAACACCAAGCTTGTTCTTCTTCGGTCATTTCGATGCGTCCGGCGCTCAAACGAACAATAGAAGCAGGCATCACAATACGCGCTGTAGCTATCATTCGAACCATATCCCAAATAGGCACTTTCGGATTGTTTTCTAGCGGAGTTCCTTTTACTCTTGCCAAGGCATTCACAGGAACAGATTCTGGATGAACAGGCATTGTTGCTAAAGTTAAGAGCATAGAAACTCTATCGGCATTAGATTCTCCAAGACCAATGATTCCGCCCGAACAAACCGTGATTCCTGCTTTTCTGACGTTATTGATAGTGTCAAGACGTTGGTCAAACTTACGCGTGCTGATTATTTCATCATAATAACTTTCAGATGTATCCAGATTATGGTTGTAAGCATACAAACCTGCTTCTTGTAAACGTACAGCTTGTTCTTCTGTAAGCATTCCGAGTGTGCAGCAAACTTCCAAACCAAGATCGTTTACACCTTTTACCATTTCGATAACACGGTCAAAATCTTTGTTATCACGAACTTCGCGCCAAGCGGCAGCCATACAAAAACGAGAAGAACCACCATCTTTTGCTTTTTGCGCATGTTCTAATACTTTTTCTGTCGGAAGAAGCGCCTGAACTTTGATATCCGTATGATAACGTGCTGCTTGTCCGCAATATGAACAGTCTTCTGGACAACCGCCTGTTTTTATAGAAAGTAATGTGCTAACCTGTATTTCTGAAGGTTTGTGCCATTCTCTATGTACGGTTGCCGCCTGATAAACCAATTCTAATAAAGGCTGATCGTAGATAGCTTGAATTTCTTCTTTTTTCCAGTCGTGTCTAATTTGCGTGTTCATTTATTTTGATATGCTTTAATGATTTTTGGTCAAATGTATCATTTTACTGTATCATCAAAATGTACCACTTTTTATATTTTGGGTAGACCGGTTAGAATAATAAAAATTTTAAACAGGAAGATTTTTCTCAAAAGCAGAACCAAACGAGAAAAAAGAATCGGTGCTTCCTACGCCTTCAATCTGGTGCACTTGTTCGTATAGAATTTTACGGAGTTCTTCATTATTTGCAGCTACTATTTTTATGAATAAAGCATATTTTCCAGATACCCAATGGCATTCTATTACTTCGGGTATTTCCTTAAGTTTTTCGGCAATGGAGTAGGAAAAACGAGCCTCTTTTGTAACAATTCCTGTATAGGTAATAGTTTCAAAACCAAGTTCTTTTGGATTTAATTTTACAGAAAAACTATTAATTACTCCTGCCTGTTGCAGTTTTTTGACTCTTAGATGCACCAGCGAATTGGAAATATTTAATTCTTTAGCCAAATCAGAAAATGGTATTCTAGCATTCTCGCTGAGTTTTTGTATGATTTCTCGATCTAAATAGTCAGTATTTTCATTCTTCTTGACCTTTGCCATAAGTGCTTTTTAATTGATGATTCTATTATTTTGACAATTCTTTTGTTAAAAATGGTTTTTAAAGTGTCAAAATTACAAAAAATAACATAACAAATGTCTAATTGTAAATAATCGTATTGTTATACTGTTATAATAACAGTTATATATATAGATTTGTGTCATAATAACACTATTTTAACTTAACTACAAAATGAATAAAGATCAACTACTTACAAAGCTGTGGGAGCAATATGTTGAAATTACTCCGTCGGCATTAAAAATTCATGAACTCCTGGAAGACAAGGGAGAAGAAATTAAAAATGATCATATCGCAATTCGTACTTTCAATGATAAGCGTGTGAATATCCAAGTTTTAGAAAAGCCATTTCTAAATGTTGGTTACGAGGCAAAAGGAGAGTATCATTTTGAAACCAAAAAGCTTTTTGCAAAGCATTACGAGCATGCAACTGATAAAGACGCACCAAGAATTTTTATTTCTGAACTGGAATTAGAAAAATGTTCTGCAGAATTACAGGCTACAGTGGCTAATTTACTAGACAGTTGTGATCAAAATGCGTTTAATAATCCAGAATTGATTTTAAGCGGATCTGTTTGGAACGGAAATTCACAAGCAGTTTACAAATCATTATTGGAAGAATCTGAATATGCGGCTTGGATGTATGTGTATGGTTTTAGAGCGAATCACTTTACAATCAATACCAATGCTTTAAAAGGATTTAAAACTTTAGAAGAATTGAATAATTTCCTAGAATCTAGCGGATGGGAATTGAATGCATCTGGAGGAAAAATTAAAGGAACTCCAGAACAGCTTTTGGAACAATCGAGCACATTGGCTGATTTATACGATATTGATTTTGAAGAAGGAACGTTAAAAGTGCCGTCATGCTATTATGAATTTGCATTGCGTTATCCGATGGCGAACGGAGAATTATATCAAGGTTTTGTGGCTTCATCAGCAGATAAAATATTTGAAAGCACCGATGTAAAGCTTCAAAAAACGTTATAATATTCATTTAGTATAAAAAGAACAATTAAAAGTCACAATGACGAATACAGAATTGCAGTTTGGTATAAAAGAAGCTTTAGAGCAGCTAAATATAAAAGAAGTTAATAATGGAACTTGGACAGGGCTTAATAATTTTTCTGATGGGGAAATTTTAGAAAGCTACTCGCCAGTAGATGGAAAATTAATCGGAAAGGTTAAAACATCAAGTGCAGCTGATTACGAAAAAGTAATGGAATCGGCGACTGATGCTTTCAAGCAATTTAGATTAATGCCAGCGCCTCAGCGTGGAGAAATCGTGCGTCAGTTTGGTGAAAAATTACGCAAAAATAAGGAAGCTTTAGGTAAACTGGTTTCTTATGAAATGGGAAAATCACTTCAGGAAGGTTATGGTGAAGTTCAAGAAATGATTGATATCTGTGATTTTGCGGTTGGACTTTCGCGTCAACTGCACGGATTAACAATGCATTCAGAAAGACCAGGACACAGAATGTACGAGCAGTACCATTCTCTGGGAGTTGTCGGAATCATTTCGGCATTTAACTTTCCAGTGGCTGTTTGGGCTTGGAATACGGCTCTAGCTTGGATTTGTGGCGATGTCTGCGTTTGGAAACCTTCAGAAAAAACGCCTCTTTGTGCAGTTGCTTGCCAAAATATTATGGCAGAGGTTATAAAAGAGAACAATTTGCCTGAGGGAATTTCATGCTTGATTACGGGAGATTATAAAATTGGAGAATTGCTAACCAATGATAAACGTATTCCGTTAATCTCGGCTACTGGTTCTACGCGAATGGGTAAAATTGTAGCGCAGGTAGTTGCAGGACGTTTTGGAAAATCGTTACTGGAATTAGGCGGAAATAACGCCATTATTGTAACGCCAGATGCAGATATTAAAATGACCGTTATTGGTGCTGTTTTTGGTGCTGTTGGTACAGCAGGACAAAGATGTACTTCTACACGCCGTTTAATTATTCATGAAAGCATTTATGAAAAAGTTAAAGAAGCTCTGATTTCTGCTTATGGACAATTGCGCATCGGGAATCCTTTAGACGAAAAAAATCATGTAGGACCTCTTATCGATAAGCAAGCAGTTGAATTGTATAATGATGCTTTGAAAAAAGTGGTAGAACAAGGTGGCAAAATTTTGGTTGATGGCGGAGTACTTTCTGGTGATGGATATGAAAGTGGCTGCTATGTAAAACCAGCAATTGCTGAGGCTGATAATTCTTTTGAAATTGTACAGCACGAAACTTTTGCTCCTGTCTTATACTTAATAAAATATTCAGGAACTGTTGAAGCTGCAATTGAAATGCAAAATGGTGTAATGCAAGGACTTTCTTCTGCAATTATGACAAATAATTTAAGAGAAGCCGAATTATTCCTGTCTGTTACAGGTTCTGATTGTGGTATTGCAAATGTAAATATAGGAACCTCTGGAGCTGAAATTGGAGGTGCTTTTGGCGGTGAGAAAGAAACTGGTGGTGGCCGGGAATCTGGATCTGATGCTTGGAAAATTTACATGAGAAGGCAAACCAACACAATCAATTATACTACAAGTTTGCCTTTAGCTCAAGGAATAAAATTTGACTTGTAAAATCTTTAGAGCCAGCTAAAGCTTAACAAAAAATAGCAACGAGAATACTGCATTTTGTTTGATAATGTTTTTTAAGGCATTATCAAGCAAGATGTATATACATGCAATACAAAAACTAAAAAATTAAAAACCTAAAAAATTTACTAACTTAAACCATTACCAAGATGAACAAAAAACTAATTAGGGTAATTTACTTTATTCCTCTGCTGTTATGTTTGTGGCTGCCAAACATCAGTTTTGCACAAGCACAAAAAACAATTTCAGGAAAAGTGACGGATGACAAAAATAATACGTTGCCTGGCGTAAGTATTTCGATCAAAGATTCTAAATACAATGCTGGGACAGATATTGATGGAAATTATACCTTAGTGTATCCATCGACGTTAGAGAATCCGATTATTGTTTTTTCTTATGTAGGATTTATATCCATAAGTGAGAGTATAAACAATCGTTCAGAACTTAATGTATCTATGCAGGAAGAAACCAATAAATTGAATGAAGTTGTTATTATTGGTTATGGAACTCAAAAGAAAAGTAATGTTACGGGAGCTATTTCTACAGTTAAAAAAGAAAGTCTAGAAACTCGTGCGACAACAAGTCCATCAGAAGCACTTCAGGGCTTAGTTGCAGGTGTGAACGTGCAAAAAAGCGGTGGTGTTGCAGGTGCTTCAGTAAGTGTGAAAATTCGTGGTGTAAATACTTTTGGAGCAACAGAACCACTTTATATCATTGACGGTTTTCAGGGGTCTATTAATACTATAAATCCAACCAATATAGAATCTATGGAGGTTCTTAAAGATGGTGCCGCAGCTGCAATTTACGGATCTGTCGCTGCTAATGGTGTAATTATCGTAACGACTAAAAATGGACAAAAAGAAGGTGTAAAAGTAGATTTCAGTTCTTTTTTAAGCATTACAAATCCATCAAAAACATTAGATATGTTAGATGCTGACGGTTATCGTACTGTCAATAAAAGAATGTATGATGAGTACAATAAATATGCAACTTCACCAAAACCGCTTCCAGCTTATATTACAGCACCATCAGATGTAAATACAGATTGGCAGGACGAAGTTTTCCGTTCTGGTTTTACACAAAACTATGGTTTAGGAATTCAGGGAAGACAAGGAGATTTTAAATTTGCGCTTTATGGTAATTTCGTGAAGCAAAAAGGTATTGTAATAGATAACGAATTTGGTCAGCAAACAGGTAGTGCGAGAGTTAGTTTTAAAAAATCAATTTTTGATATCGATGCAAAAATGGCGTACATGGGAACGCAAAATGCATTACCAAATTTTCAGCTAAAAGAAGTATATACCATGGCTCCTTTAGTTCCTGTTTATGACGATACAGAGGAATACGGTTACGGACTAGCAAATAAAAATGGTTTGCCAGCAGGAACAAACCCAGTTGCTGAAGAGCATTTTAAGAAAAGTAATGATATCGGACAAGATATCACGGCAAATATTTCGGCAACGGCAAACATTGCACCTTGGTTAAAATACAAACTGGCTTATTCTTACCGTGTAAAAAACAACCAACAGACAGCACATTTCCCTCCATATATTGCTAATCCAAAAGAGGTTCATCTTTACCCAATGCAGACAGAGTTGAGAACAACTTGGAATGAGCAAATCTTAGACAATATTATTACTATTGATAAAACTTTCGGAAAACATGTTTTTGGTTTAATGTTGGGTAATACTTTTAACAGTCAGGCATCAAACTGGAATCAGGTTAGCGTTGAAGGAAAAACAACTGATTATACTGTAGAAAACGGACAGTTGGTTTCTATCGACCGTCCTTCTGGATTCCTTGATCCTGGTTTTGAAACAATTGGTGCTGGAAGAGGAGGAACCTATTCTGCTGACGGCTCAAAATTTGAATACAACAGAGTATCTTTCTTTAGTAGGTTAAACTACTCTTACAATGATCGTTACCTGCTTCAGGTGACAGTTAGAAAAGATGGTTCTTCTAAGTTTGGAGAAGATAGCCGTTGGGGAACTTTCCCTTCTATAGCTTTAGGATGGAAAATCGAACAAGAAGATTTCTTCCCAAAAGATATGATTCTTTCTACTTTAAAATTGCGAGCAAGCTGGGGACAATTGGGTAACGAAGCGGCTTTAGGATATTATTCTGCAAATACGCTGATCAAAACAGGTAATTCTTTAGGGAACGGTTATGTTCAGGGCGTAGGAAGCAATCCTTGGCCGGGTAGTATTGCAACAGCATTAGAAAATAGAAATCTGCAATGGGAAACTACAGATTCCAAAAATATCGGTTTAGATTATACGCTTCTGAATGGAAAAATTAGCGGATCTATGAACTACTACTATAATGTAACAGACAATTTATTGATTACAAAAAAACTTGCTCCATCTGCCGGAATTGATGATCCCGTTCTTAACGTAGGTAAAATTAGCAATAGAGGATTTGAGTTTGAAGTAAATTACCGCGATCAGGTAAATGAGTTTAAATACAATGCTGGATTAAACCTTACGACGCTTAAAAACAAAGTAGAAGAATTGGCTAATGACGGACAAACTATTTATGGAGAAGGATTGAAATACGGAGACGAGCACTTTCCAACACAAGCTCGTGTAGGAAGCCCAATAAGCGGATTCTATTTATATAAAACAGATGGTATTTTCCAATCTGCTGAAGAAGTAGCGGCTCACAATAAAAACGGTGTTTTATTACAGCCAAATGCACAGCCTGGAGATATTCGTTTTAAAGATTTGAACGGAGATGGTGTTATAGATGAAAATGATAAAGCTTATGCTGGAACAGGATTGCCAAAACTAGAAGTAAACCTTAGTTTAGGTGCTAGCTATAAAGGATTTGATTTTTCTGCTTTGATAGGAAGCGGATGGGGTAATAAATTATACAACGGAAACAGATATTTTTATGAGTCTATGAATGCTGGAACTAACATGTTAGCTTCTACATTAAACTCATGGACACCAGAAAACCACAGTAATATTCCGCGTGCAGTATTGCAAGATCCAAACGGAAACAGTCGTGAATCAGATCGTTTTCTTGAAAGTGGAGATTTTATCAGAATGCGCCAATTGCAATTTGGATATACTATACCAAGCAAAATGTTAGGTAAAGCAAAAATCGACAAACTTAGATTTTATGTAAGTGCCGAAAACTTGTTTACTATCACCAATTATTCAGGAATTGATCCAGAATTCTCTCGTAGTTCGGTAGTTAACACAGGTGTTGACCGTTTTGTTTATCCATTTACAAGATCATTTGTTTCTGGAGTTCAGTATATATTTTAATTCTATTTAATAAGACATTATCATGAAAAAGATATTTTTAATAGTATCCGCTATAGGTTTATTCACGTTTGCAAGCTGTGATGACTATTTGGATAAACAATCTCCAGATGAACTTACATCAGATAATTTCTGGAGAAATAAGGCTGATGCCGAATCGGCTTTGGCTTCAACTTATTCACAATTAGAATGCGCTGTTGATGAATGGGCTTTCGCTGAAGTAAAATGGCCAGTTGAGGCTTATCGTGAAGACATAAACGAATTAGGAAGCGATGCATTAAACTACCAAAACTGGGTTGAACTTTCTACTTTTACCTACACAAACGGAAACAGCCAGTTTACTAGCTATTGGAGAATTAACTACAGAGGAATTAGTAATGCCAATCAGGTTATTGATAAATTGCCACAGGTTCCTGCATCAAAAATAAGCGATGAAGATCGCAAGCAAATTGAGGCAGAAGCTCGTTTTTTACGTGCATACTACCACATGAAATTGATTTTGAACTGGGATAAAATTTATATCAGAAATAAATACGTTACAAAAGAAAGTGATTTAAATATTCCTTTATCAAGTCGTGCAGAAGCTTGGGATTTTATTACAAGCGAATTTAAAGCTGTAGCAGCTATTTTGCCTGCAAAACAATCTGCAGATAAAACAGGACGTGCAACAAGTGGCGCAGCAAATAGTTATTTAGGATTTGCGTATTTGACAAGATCTTATGAAGAAGCATCTCAAAAACAAGCTTTCCTAAATGAAGCACTTACGGCATTTAGCAAAGTGCAAGGTTATGAGTTAGTTAAAGATTACGTTTCTATGTTTGACGGAACAATGAAAAACACTAAAGAATCGATTTTTGAACTTCAGTTTTCAGAAACTACAGCAAACGGAGCGTTCTATCGCAATGCACTTCATTACTGGATGGCAGCGGCTGAGCTTGGCGGATGGGATGAAATTCTTCCAAGCCCAATGCTTGTAAATGAATTCAAAAAAGAGGGAAAAATTGCGACAACAGGAAACTATGATTCACGTTTTTACAGCACAATTTTCTTTAAAGATCCTTATTTTAATGATGCTAATAATCCATTGGTATTAGGAACAACTTACGATGATAAATTTGGAGATACAGATAAACCAGTATATCGTAAATTTATTCCAAGCACACAGGAAAAAATGGATCAGGAGTTTACAGCAATCAACATTCCTTTAATGCGATATTCAAATGTATTGTTGATGCAGGCTGAAGCTCTAAATGAATTAGGACGTCCAGCAGAAGCTATTCCGTATATCAACAAAGTTCGCGCTAGAGCAGATATGCCAGCAATGACAGGAACAAGTGGTGCTGAAGTAAAAGCGCAAATCGAACACGAAAGAATTTTAGAATTCCCTCTTGAAAATTTCCGTTTTTACGATTTACGTCGCTGGGGGAAAACAAAGCAAGCTCTTGATGCAGTTGGACGTACAGGTTTTGACGCAGCTAAGAACAACTTTTACCCAATTCCATTAACAGAATTACAAACGAATTAATTCTCAAAATGATTTAAATATTTAAAAAGAATAGCCTATATTTCTTGGCTATTCTTTTTATCTAAAGATATTGGTCTGCTCAGTAAAATGGGCTGACCTATAGCTATATAACAACACAACACAAAAAACGACACAACATGAGCAAAAAGAAAATACTTTTTATTCTTTCATCCCTCTTTCTAATACAATCAGGTTGGTCTCAAAAAAACTTTCCAAATTTAGAATCTGCTAAAAACAGCATTAATTATAAAGGAAATCCATCAAACGCAACGGATAGAAAACCATTAGCATTCTCAGATAAAGGAGCTTGGTTTGCATTTGGATTTTTAGAAGGTTCAAATGTTCAGGCAGGATTTTCAGGACCTTTTTTGATGACAGAACAAAACGGAGTTTGGTTAAGTCCATCATTTGTTTCGCTAGAACTAAAAGACGAAAACAAACAAGAAGTAATCAACTGGAAAAGTTCATTGGTTTCACAAAACAGTTTCAACAGCCATTTAGAACAACAGTTTAAAAATGACAAATTAGAAGTAAAACAGCAATTGGTATTTTTATCAGGTCATTCGGCTTTGCAAAAAACAAGCATTACAAACAAAAGCACAAAATCAATCACTATTTTTCCTTCGTATAATGCGTCTCTTTTTTTGGATGATTTACAATTGTCTAATGAAAAAAACACTTTAAAAATTGTTTCTACAAAAAGCACTGCTGTAGGATATGTTCAGTTTTTAAAAATAAATCCTGAATTTGAAATCACCAAACAAGGATTCAAAGCACAGACAGAAAAATTGGTTTTAAAACCAAATGAAACCAAAGAAATTATCGTTTCACAAAGTTTTATTTTTCCACAATATTCTTGGAAAACAGAAAATGAAACGATACAAAAAACGGTATTTACTACACTGTTAAACAACACACAAAAAGAAAAAGAAAAACTGTTGGCAGACCTTATTGCCAAAAAGAAAAGTATTTACAAAGATCAGATTTATTCAGATTTTGCAGCAAAATTGGTATTGACTTTACAAAACAACACAAGAATTGCAGCTGAAGGATTAAAACACGGAGGTCTTTTTCCGAGTTATAATTACGAATGGTTTCACGGTTTTTGGGCTTGGGACAGCTGGAAACATGCCGTTGCAGTAGCGAATTATGATACCGAATTAGCCAAAAATCAAATGCGTGCTTTGTTCGATTATCAGGATCCAAATGGTTTTATTCCAGATTGCATTTACAGAAATAATCTTCTTGAAGAAAACAATTATAGAAATACAAAAGCACCGCTTGCTGCTTGGGCAATTTGGAAGATTTATGAAAAAACGAAAGATGCTGATTTCATAAAAGAGTTTTATCAAAAGCTTACATTATATCATAACTGGTGGTACAAAGAACGCGATCATGATCAGGATGGTTTATGCGAATTTGGTTCGACAGATGGCACTGTAATCGCCGCAAAATGGGAAAGCGGAATGGATAATGCTGTGCGTTTTGATGATAGCAAAATCTTGAAAAATGACGAAAAAGCATATTCGTTAGACCAGGAAAGCGTTGATTTAAATTCGTTTTTATTTGCTGAGAAAAATTATCTGAGTAAAATGGCAACCGTTTTAAAATTAAATGATGAAGCGAAAAAATGGAAAGACGAAAGCGACGCATTAAAACTGAAAATTCAAAAGCAATTTTGGGATGAATCAACAGGCTGGTTTTATGACACGACAATTGACGGCAAAACATTGATAAAAGCAATGGGATGTGAAGGATATTGTCCAATTTGGGCAGAAGTTGCTACTGCAGAACAGGCTAAATCAGCAAAAAACAATATGATTGATCCAGCTAGTCTGAACACTTTTGTGCCTTTGCCAACATTGGCAGCAAATCACCCAAAGTTTAAACCTGATAACGGATATTGGAGAGGGCCAATTTGGCTTGACCAAAGTTATTTTGGTATTAACGGATTGGAAAAATACGGTTACTCAAAAGAAGCAAACGAACTGGCACATAAACTGATGCATAATGCAGAAGGTGCTTTGGATAAAGGAACTACCATAAGAGAAAATTATCAGCCTTTAAACGGAAAAGGATTAGAAGCGTTTAACTTCAGCTGGTCGGCTTCACATTACTTAATGCTACTTTTAGAAGATAAATAATAAAAAGTCAAGATTTAAACACATAGAAACATAGATCGGTAGATTTGTAATAGGAACGTTAAAAGATGTTTCACTTTTCTAAAGCAAACATAGCTATGTGTTAGAAACTAGTTTCTTTCATCTATCTTTTTAGAAATAAAAACTATGTCTCTATGTGTTTAATTTAACTTAATAAATAACAACAGCTAACTATGTTTAACCACAATATATCTTTCACAAAAATAATAGCAGCAGGCTTGTTTGTTGCAGGCTGCAATTTGACGCCAGTTTTAGCCCAAAGTAAGAAAAGCACAACTACAGAAAATAAAGATCCGCAGCGATTTTTCTCCAAACCTGATTTAATGCAGATTGGAGTTTATTATTATCCAGAGCAATGGCCAAGAGAACAATGGGAGCGTGATTTAAAAAACATTAAAAAACTAGGTTTTGAGTTTACGCACTTTGCTGAATTTGCATGGACTTTTTTGGAACCTGAAGAAGGAAAGTATGATTTTAAATGGCTAGATGACGCATTAGCCATTGCCGAAAAACAAGGTTTGAAAGTAATCATGTGTACGCCAACGCCAACTCCGCCAGCATGGATGGGAGAAAAGTATCCTGAAATCTATTTGGTAGATGCAAGCGGAAGACGCAGAGAACATGGTAACAGAGCTAATCAATCTGTGTCTAATGAGAAATACAGAGAATTTGTAGCTAAAATTGTTACTGAATTAGGAAAAAGATACGGTAATAACAAAAATGTAATTGGCTGGCAGGTTGATAACGAACCAGGAGCGCCAGACGATTTTAGTCCATCAGCACAAAAAGGATTTCAGAAATGGTTAAAAACGAAATACGAAACAATCGAAAAATTAAATGCGGAGTGGGTAGCGAGTTTCTGGAGCATTAGGTACAATAATTTTGAACAGATCGCGATTCCAAATGCAGAGATTTATTTTGAAGATAAACTTAGTCCGCATGCTATTCTAGATTTTAAAAGATTTACAGCAGATTCTCAAGCTGAATATTTGAATTTACAAGCTGAAGTCCTTCGAAAATATATCGACCCAAAACAATGGATTACGACAAATTACACCAATGTAGTTTACGGAGCTGATCCAAGGAAAACAGATAAAATGGATTTTGCAACTTACACGATGTATCCTGTAAGCGGTAGAAATCAGTTAGGCGGACAAAATTTCAGAATGGGACATCCTAATAAAATTTCGGAAGCCAATGATTATTACAGATCTATAAATGGCGTTACGGGCGTAATGGAAATGCAGCCTGGACAGGTAAACTGGGCAAGCATTAATCCGCAGTTATTGCCAGGAACAGTCCACATGTGGATTTCTCAGGCTTTTGGCGGTGGCTGTTCTTTTACTTGTACGTATAGATATAGACATCCGCTAGGAAGCAGTGAAATGTATCACGATGGAATTGTTGGTACAGACGGAGTAACTTTAACCACTGGAGGAAAAGAGTTTGTACAATCTATTGAAGACATGAAATTGCTTCGTAAAGAATACAATCCGAAAGCAGTTATTCCGCAAGAAATAGCAAAAAGAAAGACAGGATTTTTATGGAGCCACGAGAATCTGTGGGATTTAGAAAATCAGAAACAAACCGAATTTTGGAGTACTTGGAGACATAGAAATATTTATACTTCAGCAGTAAAATCAACTGGTGCGCCAATGGATTTTATTACAGAAGAAAGTGATTTTTCGGCTTATCCGTTTATTGTTGCGCCAGCGTATCAGTTAGTTGATCAAAAATTGGTAGACAAATGGACGAAATATGTTGAAAATGGCGGAAATTTAATCCTTTCTTGCCGTACGGGACAAAAGGATAAAAATGGTCATTTTTTCGAAGCCAATTGGAGCGGACCAATCGTGCCTTTAATCGGTGCAGACGTTGAGTTTTTTGATATGCTGGTTGAAGATGTAAACGGAACTATAACTGCAGGAAATAATACCTATAAGTGGAATGTTTGGGCTGATGTTTTAAATCCGAAACAAGGAACTGAAGTTTTAGCTTCTTACGCCGATCAATTTTACAAAGGCAAAGCGGCTGCGATTACCAGAAAATTAGGAAAAGGAACCGTTACGTATATTGGAGCTGAAAGTAAAGATGGAAATCTGGAGAGACAAGTGGCAAGAACAGTATATGAACGCGCAAAAGTTGCCATTGAAGATTTGCCAAAAGGGGTTTATGTAGAATGGCGTGATGGTTTTTACGTGGGTGTAAATTATACCAATGAAACTATAAATCTGCCAATTCCTGATGGAAGCAAAATATTAGTGGGAAAAAATCCATTAGAACCAGCGCAAGCTGTTATATGGAAATAAAGTTTTCCACGAATATTTTTTAATAAAGTTGCCACGAATTACACTAATTTACACGAATTATAAATCTTTCTGCAAGGTTTTTAAAACCTTGCAGGATAATATAAAAAGAAAAAAATTAGTGAAAATTGGTGTAATTCGTGGCTAAAAAAAAGAATAAATAACTTAAAAGAATAGCAATGATTTTTTCAGAAGCAGTTATTCAGGACTTAGTAAAAGAACATTACGGATTAAATGTAACCGTAAAAGCATTAAATGGATATGATGAATTGAATTTTCTTTTATCTGATGATAAGAATGAAAAGTACATTCTAAAAGTATCAAATGAGAGCCATTCATTTCCATTTTTAGAAGCGCAGGCTGCCATCATGAGACATCTTGCCAAAAGTGATATTTCTGATTGCTTTCAGCATTTCTGCCTGAATACAAAAGGAGAGGAGCTGACTCAGATTATAACAGATTCTCAAACTTATTATATTAGAATTCTAAACTTTTTAGAAGGCACTTTTTGGGTAGATGAAAAGAATAAAAACAGTCAGCTGCATTACAATTTAGGTTCGTTTTTAGGTAATATGGATGCTGAGCTGGCGAATTTTTCTCATCCGGCAATGCATCGCAATTATACTTGGGATATTAGCCGTGCCAGTGAAGCAGGAGATAATCTAAAGTATATTCTAAATCACGAAAGAAGACGTATAGCGGGTTATTTTTTATTGCAGTTTGATACAGAAGTAGTGCCACAATTGCACAGATTGAGACATGCATACATTCATAATGATGCCAACGATTATAATGTTTTGGTAAAAGACAATCGCATCAGCGGTTTGATTGATTTTGGTGATATGGTGTATACGGCTTTAATCAACAATCTAGCGATTGCTTGTGTCTATGCGATGCTTGATGAAAAAGATCCGTTGGCTGTAGCAACAAAAATTGTTGAAGGATACCATAATTCGTATGCGCTTACCGAACAAGAATTAGATTTATTGTATTATCTCATTGCAGGAAGACTTTGCATCAGCGTGACGCAATCTGCTTATAATGCATCATTGGATAGTGACAACGAACATCATTTTGTGACCGAAAAACCAGCTTGGGATTTGTTGTATAAATGGATAAAAATAAACCCAATTAAAGCACAAGATGCGTTTAGAAAAGCATGTGGTTTTGACGGATTAATCAATAATGATGATTACTCAGAACTTCTTGAAGTTAGAAAAAAGAAAATAGGAAGAAATTTAAGC
Source organism: Flavobacterium sharifuzzamanii (assembly GCF_003254585.1). Classification (GTDB taxonomy): domain Bacteria; phylum Bacteroidota; class Bacteroidia; order Flavobacteriales; family Flavobacteriaceae; genus Flavobacterium; species Flavobacterium sharifuzzamanii. Next base: position 82,374 of record NZ_QJGZ01000033.1, read on the forward strand.
ATTGGCTACAAAGACAAACTAAAAATTGTAAAAGGAGCTTTGCAATATTTGTATGATGACAAAGGAAGAACTTTTGTTGATTGTGTGAATAATCCTTCGCATGTGGGGCATTGCCATCCGGTTGTGGTTAGAAAAATGCAGCATCAAATAGCTACTTTAAATACAAATACCAGATATTTAAATGATGCCATAACAGATTACGCAGAAAAATTGACGGCAACTTTACCTGAAAAATTAAGTGTCTGCTATTTTGTAAACTCTGGAAGTGAAGCCAATGATTTGGCCATTCGTATGAGTCGTCATTTTACCAAACAAAAAGATATTATCGTACTCGATCATGCGTATCACGGAACTTCGACCGTAGCAATGGAAATGAGTCCGTATAAATTTGATAGCAAAGGAGGTTCTGGCCAAATGCCGTGGATTCATAAAGCAGTTAATCCAGATTTGTATCGTGGTCCTTATAAATATGGAGATGCAGAAGCAGGCGAAAAATATGCTAAAGATGTACAGCGAATTATCGAAAACTTAAAGAAAGAAGATAAAGCGCCAGCAGTTTTTATCTGTGAAACTTTATTGGGAGTTGGAGGTCAGATTCCGTTGCCAGAAAATTATTTAAAAACAGTTTACGACTACGTTCGTGCAGCAGGAGGAGTCTGCATTGCAGATGAAGTTCAGGTTGGTTTCGGAAGAATTGGAGATCATTTCTGGGGATTCGAATTGCAAAATGTTGTTCCAGATATTGTTGTTTTAGGAAAACCAATTGGAAACGGACATCCGCTTGCAGCTGTAATTGTAACCGAAGAGATTGCAGAGGCTTTTAATAATGGTTTGGAATACTTCAATACTTTTGGGGGTAATCCTGTTTCTATGGCTACAGGATTGGCTGTTTTAGATGTTATTCAAGAAGAAGAAATGCAAAAGCATGCTCTAGAAACTGGAAATTATTTGATGGACGGACTAAAAGGTTTAATGGCTAAATATCCTATTATCAGTGATGTTCGAGGACACGGTTTGTTTATTGGTGCAGAAATGGTAAAAGATAGAATTACCATGGAGCCAGCCATTCCTGAAATTGATATTGTAGTAGAAAAACTAAAAGCCAAAGGTTATTTGTTAAGTACAGACGGACCTCTGCATAATGTTTTAAAAATAAAACCGCCAATGCCATTTAATAAACAAAATGCTGATGAAATGATTGAGTTATTAGATATAGCATTAAGCGAATTATAGATTTTCTTTAACACATAGAAACATAGTTTTTTATTTTGTGAGAAAGACGTTTCACTTAGCATGAATGCACATAGCTATGTGTTAAGAAACGAGTTTCTTTTTTATTACCTTTTTTAAAAATAAAATCTATGTTTCTATGTGTTAAATCAATAGTTAACAATAGATAAAAATGAATAATGATATCCTTCCAAAGATTTCTGCTAAACTTGAAGGTTTAGAAAAGCAATTAGAGGGCAAATTATTTTACGATCATACCATGCGTCTGCTGTACGCAACAGATGCAAGCGCTTACAAAGAAATGCCTTTGGCCGTAGCTGTGCCTAAAACTAAAGAAGATATCCAGAAAATTATTGCTTTTGCAAAAGAAAACAACAGCAGTATCATTCCGCGTGCGGCCGGAACTTCATTAGCTGGGCAAGTGGTTGGAAACGGAATTGTGGTTGATATTTCGCAAGAATTTACCAAAATTATATCGGTAAATCAGGAAGAAAAGTCGGCTTGGGTAGAACCTGGTGTTATTCGTGATGAATTGAATCTTCATTTAAAACCATATAAACTTTTTTTTGGACCAGAAACTTCTACCAGCAATCGCTGTATGATTGGTGGAATGGTGGGAAATAATGCTTGTGGTGCAAGATCTGTTGTGTATGGATCAACAAGAGAACATGTACTCGAAATACAAGGGTTTTTAGCAGATGGAAATGAAGTTGTTTTTGGTTCTTTGACCAATGCTGAATTTGAAGATAAATGCAATGGAATTAATGTTGTAAGCGAACTGGAACAAGCAATTTATCTGCAAGCTAAAGAGATATTATCGTCTGAGCACAATAGAAGCTTATTCGAGGCTAATTTTCCTAAGAAATCAATTCCAAGAAGAAACACAGGATATGCTTTAGATTTATTGGCAGACAGCAGTCCGTTTAATGATGCTGATGAAAAGTTCAATTTCTGTAAACTAATTGCAGGATCTGAAGGAACCTTGTTTTTTTCTACAGCTATAAAATTAAATCTGGTTGATGCCTTAAAACCGTATTCGGCTTTGGTTTGCGTTCATTTTGAAAGCATTCACGAATCTTTAAAAGCTAATATAGAAGCATTGAAGTTTAACCCAGATAGTGTGGAATTAATTGACCATTATATTCTGGAATGCACCAAAGAAAATATCGAACAAAGTAAGAATCGTTTTTTTGTGAAAGGTGACCCTCAAGCTATTTTGGCAGTAGAATTTTTGAGAGATTCTCAAGAAGAAATAGACCGCATTGCAAAAGAAATGGAAGCTTTGATGCGTTCGCAAAATCTTGGATATCATTTCCCAATTGTTTACGGTGAAGATACCAATAAAGTATGGGCATTAAGGAAAGCAGGTTTAGGCTTATTATCTAATATTCCGGGAGATGCCAAGGCAGTTGCTGTAATTGAAGATACAGCTGTTGATGTTAATGATTTACCTGATTTTATAGAAGACTTTAATGCTATTCTAAAGGAGAGAAATCTAAACTGTGTGCATTATGCGCATGCGGCTACGGGTGAATTGCATTTGCGTCCAATTATAGATTTAAAAACTCATGAAGGGACAGAACTTTTTAGAACCATTGCAACCGATATTGCGCATTTGGTAAAAAAATACAAAGGCTCATTGAGCGGAGAACATGGAGACGGAAGGCTTAGAGGAGAGTTTATTCCGCTAATGTTGGGAGATGAAATTTACCAATTATTTGTTCAGATAAAAGAAGTTTGGGATCCGTGGGGTGTTTTTAATCCAGGAAAAATTGTGAATACGCCTCCTATGGATACGAGTCTGCGTTACATGGCAGGACAAGATACGCCGATGCCTGAAACGTATTTCGATTTCTCAGAACATAACGGAATTCTTCGCGCCGCAGAAATGTGCAACGGTTCTGGTGATTGCAGAAAAACAGAGAAAAGTGGCGGTACAATGTGTCCAAGTTATATGGCTACTCGAGATGAAAAACACACCACTCGAGCGCGTGCCAATATGCTCAGAGAAACCATAACAAATTCTACAGAAATAAACCGATTTGATGATGAAAATCTGTTGGAGGTTTTGGATTTATGTTTAAGCTGTAAAGGCTGTAAGTCAGAATGTCCTTCTAATGTGGATATGGCTAAATTGAAAGCCGAAACTCTACAGCAATACCATGATAAAAATGGAGTAAAATTCAGATCTAAACTAATTGGAAATACGCCAAAAATAAACCAATTGTTTGCCTCAGCTCCGTGGCTTTATAATTTATCTGCTAAAGGAACTCTTGGAAATTGGATTAAGAAAAGTACTGGTTTTGCTGTAGAAAGACAATTGCCTTTAATGCACAAAATTACTTTTGGAAAATGGATAAAAAATTATAGTCAAATAGGTGATTTTAGAAACGGAAAGGTGTATTTGTATAATGACGAATTTCTGAATTATTATGATGTCGAAATAGGGCAGACGGCGGTAAAACTTTTGAATAAATTAGGGTATAAAGTTTTAGTTCCTAAAATTGGCATTAGCGGAAGAACATATCTCTCAAAAGGAATGCTGAAAGAGGCGCGAGAAATAGCGGAACAGAATATCAGAGATTTTGAAAATGCAATTCCAAATGATAGCATTTTGATCGGAATTGAGCCTTCAGCAATACTTTCATTTCGTGACGAATATCCTGATTTGTGCCGTGGAGATTTAAAAGAAAAAGCTAAAAAAGTGGCAACTAGAACTTTTCTGATTGAAGAATTTTTGGCTAAAGAGTTGGATGCAGGAAAAATTACGCCTGATAGTTTTACAGACCAAACGGAAAGAGTTCGCATGCATGGACATTGTTTTCAGAAAAGTTTATCGTCTTTAGTGCCGCTTAAAAAGATACTTTCATTGCCAAAGAATTATACTGTTTTAAATATTCCAAGTGGGTGTTGTGGTATGGCAGGTTCGTTTGGTTATGAAAAAGAGCATTATGATATTTCTATGAAAATTGGAGAATTGGTTTTGTTTCCAACAATTAGGGCGGAGGAAGCCATTACTTTAATCGCTGCGCCTGGAACAAGCTGTAGGCATCAGATTGCTGATGGCACAGGACGAAAAGCGCAACATCCGGTAGAAATATTATTTAAGGCTTTAAAGTAGAGATTGGTTTATCTCAAACATTACTGTTGCAGATATTCTGGGCGTAGACGCACTGCGGTGCGTCTCTACAGATATGCTTTGTGTTTAAAATATATTTTGATTTTTTTTTGAATTCAAAATACAGAAATTATTATCGTTCCAATATTCCGTAGAGGCGCACTGCAGTGCGTCTCACGCGCGTTTGTCCTCAAAGATTTTCCTGTTGTAGATATACTGGGCGTAGACGCACTGCGGTGCGTCTCTACAGATATACTTTATGTATAAACTAATCTGCTTAAAAAACTATAAAAAAAACAAGCCTCCAAGTATATTTTGGAGGCTTGTATCAAAAAACAATAATTCAAAAAAAAATTATAACTTAATATTTATAGTATTACCATCTTTAATAACCTTAGTGATTACTAACTTTTTCCCATCAGTTATTTTTAATTTTAGATTTTTGCCGGCTCTTTCAACTGTAATATCAAAATCGTGTTCAAAGGCATGAATCTGTTTTAATTTCATGGTATTCCAAGATTTTGGAAGACGAGGCGTAAAATCAAAACTGTGTAAACCTGTTGGGCGAATACCAAATAACCCTTCTGTAAAAATTCGGCAATACAAACCGCTTTCAGCCGAAAGATGACGCTGATCTCCTTCTGGATACGCTTCTACAGGATACGGAACGTGATCTCCCAGTAAGCGTCGGTCAGAATAATAATGCAAGAAATCAAGCGCTTTATCTGTTTCGCCAGCAGCAAGAACTCCTCTTAAAGCATACAAAGTAGAACGATCCCAGAATATTTTATCGCCAGCAACACTTGCAAGACCATCTTTTGTCCATAATCTAGGAGAAAATAATGCATCTATAGTTCCGTCTTTTCTATCGTAAATGCCCATTGTAAGCGGAGTACAAATCCAAGCTCTTAAAACATCATTTTCTTTATAATATTTGTAGGTTTCAAAACCTTCAACTTTAGCTCCAAAATACTTTTCAATAGCAGTTCTTAGTTTTTCAGCTTCGGCTTTATATGCTTTAAGTTGCGTTTGGTTTTTTCCTAAAACTTTGCCTAGATAAACAGCAGAATTTAAGGCATCATAATACAAAGAAGAAGTATTCAAATTGGCTTTTCCTGCGGGAAGACGTCCTTCAAGTTCATCAGAATCAGACGCAACTACGCCATCAGTATTTATTTTTCTGTGGCAATATTCTAAGCACCATTCAATTAATGGCCATAATTGTTTTGCTTCATCTGCATTTCCTCTCGAAAGCGCGTAACGTGCAGCTCCATAAGCAATCATAGCGCCATCTCCGCGATCTCCTGCGCCAGCCCAAATATCCGTTCCTTCAGCAACAATAGAACTCGGAATAGGTTTGTATTCTTTGTTCATGAATTTTGCAAACTGAAGATAGGCATTTAACGAAGCTTTATTTCCATACTCATAGCCTAAATAAGGAAAAAATGGTCCAATATATTCCGCCTGATCATTTGCCCAAATGGCAGCATAATATGATTCTCCGCCTGGACCGTGCATTGGACCGCCTTTGGTTTCAAAAATACTTTCTGCTGCTCTGATTTTCGCGAAAGCAAATTCGGTATTCAAAACCTGATCTGGTGTTTCCAAAATCAATTTGCTCCATATTTCGCTAATTAATTCTAAACGTTTCGTTTTTTCTTCTTCAGCATTTACAGCAGGAACTGTTTCGTTTGCTTTAACGCCTGAATAGATAACAGAAAAGCTAACCGATTCATTTGGTTTTAAATTAAAACTTCCATTATTAATAAGATCTGCATGTATAGTGTAACTGCCTTCAGTTCCTTTTGCTGGATCTGTAGTATAAACCGCATTCGATTTTGGAATTTCTACAATGCAGTTTTTATCAGAGCTGTTTTTAATGGTGTAGATTTCATTATAAACCGCTAAAGCTGTAGAAGGAAAAAACTGTCTTGTAAGTTCAAGTTTGTCTGTTTTGCTTTTAACTAGTAATGTTCCGTTTAATGTTAATGAAACTGTTTTTTCTGCTGGAATTGGTTTATAATTTACTGTCACAAGATCAAAAGCATCCTGAGCAAACTGACGCGTTAAACTTGCATGCGTATTATTCGGAATGGTTCTCAGCATTGGCCAAACCAAACTGCGTGTAGCATGAAATGAACCATCTGCCGCGACACCATATCTCAGAACGCACGAGATTCTTTTACCGCTCATTTCGATATGATCATCATGCGGAATTGTATTGTTTATTTGCCAAGAAATCGAACCGTCGGTATTAATTTGCCAACGTTGATCGTTTTGCGAAAGTGCTGTATTTGTAATAAAGCAGAATGCAATAAGGACAAATAAAAAAGATTTAAGTTTTTTTCTAGAAGATATCTTCATAGCGTTTAATTTTAAATTGTGTCCATTGTATTAGTAGTACATTGGACGAGTTGTTTTAGCGAAAGGCTGCCGTTATTTTTTGTCCAGGATTCACACGAATTGTAATAGCAGTGTAGGGATTTCCCTTGTTGTCCTTTTCATGAATTACGGCAGCTTTTTTATCATTTATAAAAATAGAATTATAATTTCCAGTAAACATAGCTTTCCATTCTATAAAATTTTCGCCTTTGTTGTGTAGTGTTGTTGTTTGGTTTTTGTGTTGTACAGCTAATGTTGTATGCAACACGGGTAAATTGTCGACCTCAGAAATGCTATCTTTTTTTCCTCGATTTACTGTTGTTATTGTTTTTTTTGATGCATTTGGCTCTATTCCCATATAGCCATGTATAATGCCTTCAATTACGCCGTATGAAACTTCTGGATATTCTCTTCTTTTGGTTTCAGGGGCTGTTAAATGTAAAATGTATTCATACGCTTTGTCTTCGTAACCATATTTATATAATAAAAAAGGAAGATAAGAGGCGTTTTCTACATTGCTTTTGGAAGAAAGAATGTTCTTAATTGTTTTTTCGGTTCTGTCTGTATTTGTTAAAGCATCGAACCATAATAAAAATAGTTCGCCAAAATCTTTACTGAATTTGCCGTCAGCGGTATAAATGACATTATAAGCCGAAGCATTTTGATCCCACCAGATTTGTTCGATCTGCTCTTGGTATTGTACTGCTTTTTTCTCAAAGAAAGCTGCTTTTTCAAATTGCCCTTTTTCTTTTAAAATAGAAGAATAGGTAAGCAAACCGCGATAAATTGCTGCAACTAGATCAACTCCCATTTTTAGACCTGGAATGCCTTCTGAATAAGAAGCCAGTCCGCGGCATTTATGAAAATCGTCTTTAATATTGAATGGAGCAGGAGAGTTTACAAATTCGGGTCTTGTTAGTAGAGAATCGGCTTGTAAAACCCAGCGTTCTATATATTCTGTTGAAGATTTTTCGAAGAAATTTTCAAACTCAGGATTTTTTATATAACCTTCATCACCAGTCCATAAATACAGTCTCCAGCAGGCAAATATGACATCAAAATTGCTGTTAAGATTGTACCAGAATTCTTTGTCGTTTCTGTAATCTTCGGGAGCAGGTTTTCCATATTTATTGATTTCCCAATAAGAACACCAGTCTTTATTTTCTGAAATGTTTTTAGCAAATAGCGAAAGCATGTTTTTATTTTCCTTACTCAATCCAAGGATTTCTGCGCCAATGCTCTGATGCGATACGTCTCGCATACAAAATGCAGATCGAGAAGGTAGAGCTGCTTCATACCATGGGCCAACAGGATCATTAGAATCTCCTTTATAACTCAATGCCATACTTTTGGCACGCTCGAAAGCTAGTTGAAGTGCAGCATCTGAAGATTTGAAAGTAACTGTTTCTTGACTAAATGCATTCAAAAAGAAACAGCAATGAGTCAGTAAAACTAAAAAGTGATTTTTCATAAAGCTATTTTCGATTTGGATTTTGGTTTGAATACATTTTAAAAGCAAACCCATCGCCCTTAGATGGGTTTGCTTAATTGGTTATTGTTAATTATAACCTGGGTTCTGGGGTAAACCTGTTCTGTTAATTTCATCTCTTGGAATAGGTAGCAGATAATGCTGTGGTTTGAAAATCCTTTCCTGAACTTTAGAGTAGGTGTAAGTTTTAGAACCGTCATTGTTTTTGGTAATAATTACTCCCATTAAAGGTTTATTTTCAGTTTCTTCGGCTATTTTCCAACGACGCACATCGTAGTAACGGAAACCTTCAAGACATAATTCAACTTGTCTTTCGTTACGAATTTTGTTTTCTAAAGCTGTTCCTGTTAAACCAGTTAACGGATTTGTAATTCCTGCACGCTGTCTTAATAAATTTAAATATTGAATAGCAGTTCCTTCATGCCCCAATTTAAATTCTGATTCAGCATAATTAAGATAAATTTCTCCTAAACGTGAAATAATCCAAGCTTTATTAGTCTGTGTTTCATTATTGTAATTGTACGTTGTATCGCAATATTTACGGAAAGTATAACGCGTTTTACTAGCATTCCAAGTATCCCATCCTTGAGGAGAATCTAAACCACCTTCGTAGAACTCAGCTTTATTTGAACTTCCTGCATCGTAGCGATCTTGAAAGAATTCAGGTTTTCCGTAAGCACGTCCGTCGTATACAATATTTTTGTAAAAACGTGGATCTCTGTTTACATAAGGTTTTTGAGGATCATAACCCGATGTTGGATCTGTAATGTCTTTTCCATCAGCTGTTCCGTAAGCATCGATATGGCTTTGGCTTGGAGCAAAATTTGCCCATCCATGAAAACCACTTGGCGAATTAAACATTTCTACTCCATTAAAAGCACTCCATTGTGGGTCTTTACTAGACAAACGAGAGAAGATAACTTCTGAATTGTTGGTAGTAAAAAGATCTTCATACTTTTTGTCGTAAAGCGAATACATATTTAAATCCATAACCGCTTTTGCAGCATCTGATGCTTTTTTCCATTTTGCCAAATCATTAGAAGGATTCCATTGCGGACTTGCTGCATAAAGTAATGTTCTTGATTTTATAGCAAGAGCTGCACCTTTTGTAACTCTTCCAAGATCTTTAGCTGTTAAAGGAAGTAATTCAGCCGCTTTGTCTAATTCTCCAACAACGAAATCAACACATTGGTCATAAGAACTGCGATCTACTTTAAAATTGCTATTTAGTTCAAAAGGTTTAGTAACAAGAGGAACTCCTCCGTAATCACTAATTAATTTGAAATAGGCATAAGCTCTTAAGAAAAGGACTTCACCTTTTAATCTGTTTCTCCAAGCTTCATCTCCAGGCACGTTATCAATTCGGGACAAAAAGATATTGCAATTTTGAATTGTAGCATAAGTTGGTTTCCAAGTATTGAAATCTCCTGCGTTGTCTGGAGTAAGAGCACCAGAATTAAGATTCCACACGTCATAATCGTTAAAGTTATTGAAGGCTTCGTCGCAAGCAGTAGATAAGATCCAGCTTCTGTTTGTTCTATCATTCCAGTTGTGCTGAGTGCTTGGCAATACCGTATAAAGATTATTAGCGAAAGCTTCTGTAAGTTTTAAGTCATTCCATACATTTTCATCTGTATAAGAATCCAAAGGAGCTTTGTCCAAAGGATCTTCACTACAGGATGTTACAGCAGTAAAGCTGACAAAAAGGGCAGCCGCAATAACAGCTTTCTTTTTTATATTTATTAGTTTATTGATTTTATAATTTTTCATGTTTTGATCTTTTACCTTGTTATAATTCAATGCTTACACCGATTCTGTAAATACGGGTTTGTGGATAAATTACACCTGTTCTACTGTTTGTTTCAGGATCTAAATTGTATTGTTTCATGTGGTCAATAGAGAACAAATTGGTTCCTCCAGCATAGAATCTCATATTTAGTATTCCGAATCTAGACAGCATTTTTTCAGGTAATGTATAAGAAACCTCTAAAGATTTTAATCTGAAGAATGAAGCATCTTTTAACCAAAAGTCTGCATCGATATTGTTTCTAGGATCAGAATCATTGAATGCAACAGGGTATTTAGAATTTGGATTATCTGCAGTGTATCTGTCTTCGTACAGCCATCTTGGAGGTGCTACGATAGCTCCTTGAGCTTGTGGTAAAATCATTTGTCTTGCTTTTGCTTGTCCTGTCCAAAGCATGTCTACAGAAAAACCTTTGTATTCAGCTCTAATCGGAATACCATAAGCAATTTTTGGCGTTGCAGATTCAGGAATTCTCACTTTATCATTAGAAGTGATGCTTCCGTCACCGTCAGTATCTTTTACCCAAAGATCACCTGGTTTTGCTCCTTCAAAATGCGGTGAATTGTCAACGTCTGCTTGAGTACGGTAAATTCCATTTGTTTGATAAACTAACCAAGAATCGATTGCTCTTCCGGTTGATTTTTGCCAAGCTGGAATGTTTGCCGCTTCATCACGAAACAATACTTCACTTTGCGCATAAGTAAAATTAAAACCAACACTATATTTAAAACTATTGATGCGATCAGCATAATTAATAGACCAATCAGTTCCTCTGTTTACAGTTTTTCCGATATTTTCTTTTGGAAGCGATAATCCTGTGTACAAAGGCACAGAAGCATTTCTTGCTGCTAAGATGTCAGATCTTTTATTACTGAAATAATCAAAAGTTGCTGTTAATTTATTTCCGAAGAAACCAAAATCAAAACCGATGTTTTTAGAGTCTTGAATTTCCCAAGTAATATTTGGGTTAGGAGTAGAAGAAAGATAGATACTGTTGTTTAATGTATAGTCTGATCCAAAGTAACTATAAAGTTGCTGATCTGTTGTTAACTGATATCTAGTTAAGAAAAGATATTGATTAAGATATTCTACGCCATTAATAGTTTCTCTCAAATCGTCGTTACCCATTCTTCCCCAAGAAGCTCTTATTTTTAGTAAATCAAATCCTTTAATATTGTTTTTGAAGAAAGGTTCTTCAGAAATTTTCCAACCTGCACTTACCGAAGGGAACATACCCCAACGAGTTGAAGATGGGAAGTTGAATGATCCGTTGTAGCGAGCAGTAACTTCTGCAAAATATTTATCGTCAAAATTATAAGCAACTCTTCCAAGGAAACTCTCACGTCCGTCTTGATAAGCGCCACCTGTAGCATTTTGCCCTTTAGTGCTTCCAGTAAAAATCTGATCCAATTGATCACTCAATAAATCTCTTCTATAAGCATACGTTTGAGTTTTGTCCATTGTAGTCTGCTCATATCCTACAAAAGCGTTTACAGAGTGTTTATCGAATTTACGATCGTAGGCAAGTTTTGCGAAATACGTATTTTGATTTGCAATTCGCTCATCTTGCATTACGCTAGTAATACTGGTACTGTTTTTTACGTTGTTATAACTATCGTTTGTTTTATCATAAGAATAAGCATCCCAAGGTTTTGTGAATTTCTTTTCGCTACGCACATTATAATCAAATGCAGCATATCCGCTAAGAGATAATCCTTCAGTTATTCTTGGCAATTTTAATTCAAATCCGATTTTTGGGTTTACAATTAAGTTTATCACGTGATCGTAACCTGCCGATGGCGAAGACATTAAAATTGGGTTTCTACCATTTGTAATACCCGATGATGGCGAGCCATTTTTCCAATAAGCAGGAATAAAAGGATACATACTAACCGTTTCGTGCATGATACTTCCAATACTTACTGCTGGATAGTTTCTGTCTTCTTTACGAGTAGCAATATCTAAGTTTACCTTAAAGTTTGAAGTGATATTAACATCAATGTTTGATCTTAAATTGAATTGTCTGTATCTCTCGTCACTATATCTAAGATTACTTTCTTGATTTAAATATTGGCCAGAAAAGAAATATTTTACCTGCTCATTACCACCATTTACAGAAAGCGAAAGGTTGGCTTGAGGAGCATCTTTTCTGTAAACCTGTTTCATCCAGTCTGTGCTCGTATAATTTGGATCGGTTCCAGCTTTGTATTTGTCAATCTCTGCCTGAGTGTACGGAAGCGTTGTTCCTTTATGAGCATTAAGTTCGTTGTAATACGTCATGTATTCCCACGAATTAACTCTTTCGCCCATTCTAGTTAACTGCTGAACACCATAAGATCCATCTACTTTTATAGTTGGTGCACCTACTTTTCCTCTTTTGGTAGTTACCAGAATAACTCCATTTGCAGAACGTACTCCATAAATTGCCGCCGATGCATCTTTTAGAACTGTTACAGACTCGATATCATCTGGGTTAATCCTGTTTAAGTCACGGTCAGGAATACCATCAACAACTACAAGCGGACTTGTTCCTCCGCCAAAAGAGTTGAATCCTCTAATTAAAAGACTCGAACTGTCATCACCAGGTCTTCCAGAACGGTTATTGGCAATTACTCCAGACATACGTCCAGCGATTCCGTTAGAAACGTTTGCAGATGCATTTTGAGTCAAAACGCCTCCTTTAATCGATGCAATTGCTCCCGTTGTAGAAGCTTTTTTCTGCGTTCCATATCCAACGACAACAACTTCGTTCAATGTTTGATTCTGCTCTTCAAGCTTTACATTTATTGCTTGATCTGCTGGAACTTCTTTAGTTACAAATCCAGTATAAGAAAAAACAAGAATACTGTTGGAATCTGGAACTTCAATAGTAAAATTACCATCAAAGTCAGTAGTAGCTGTAATTTTTGTTCCCTTTACAAGAATATTTACACCAGGAAGTGGTTCTCCTTGTGGACCAGTTACTTTTCCTTTTACCAGTTTTTCTACAAATAATGATGTGTTTTCAGCTTTTCTTAGAGTTAGATCACTGCTCACCTTAGTAGAGAATTTTGTTTCTTTTGACTCAGCGGCAAAAGAAGTTTGTAAAGTAAGGGCCAGTAAGGCTCCCGATGTTAGTTTGGTAATCTTCCATGTCTCAGAAGAAAGCCAATCTTTTGTTGGTTTTTGTTTGGTCATGTTTCTTAATGGTTTTTGTCAGTTAGTAATTTATTCTCTCGTGGTCCGTTTTTTTCTTTTTCATTTGGAAAAACAAAATGCGTTGAGCTCCTGCATATTGTTCATGAAAAAAGAGATAAATGTGAAATCCAAATGTATAAATGTTTCTAAGCTGACACATACCAGTACCTACCAGTTTTTTGCGATATGTGTAAAAAACATGACTTGTTTAAAATAATATCAAAAATAAAGTGGATAATATATGCATAAAACTCAAATTTGAAAGATTTGAGTTAATAAATAAGGTTTTTCTTGGTTTTTGCATGAGGTTTTATTTAAAATTTATGTCTATAAGCCCGTTTTTTAAAATTGGTTGCAAATTTGAATTGCTGAAATATCAATTTTTATTTTTGAAAGTGGATAATATAGTATCAGATTTTTTTTTGCTAAATAATTTTAGGCTTTTTGAACGTTTTTCCTCTATTAACCATACCAGTCTGTGTTTTTAAGCTAATATGTAAGAGTAAACTTGTTTATGTTTATTCGTATTTTACGATTCGGAGCGATTTTTAGGTAATAAAATATCAGAATCGATAAAAACTGATAAAATTTTTATCAAAAGTCTATTTTGTGAAAAAAAACTCTCTATGCTTTAAAAAAGAAAATCAAAAGGCAAAAAATTGGATTTAATTATATTTTGCTATTTTTGGATTTCATTTCTTCATAATTAAAAATGGACTGATTAGAGCTCAACGCCATTTTTCTTATGAATAGCACCAGTTATGTTCCGCTATTGGTGTATTTAAATGAATTTTTTCTCGTGATTTTATTGATAAATGTGAAGCACGGAGTTTCAAAAGAAATACAATTCTAATCTGAAAATGATTGTTTTGACTTTTTTTAGAAATCTTCATTAAAAGAACATTCACTATTGTTAATTAAAATTTTATGAAAAAAGTACTATTCCTATTAGTTCTGACTTCTTTCTTTTGGAAGGCTAATGCACAAAATGATCCTATTGCTATAGAAACCCAGAATACGGCATTAATCTTAAAAGTAGCAAAAAACGGATTGCTTTACCAGTCTTATTTAGGGACAAAACTTGAAGCTTCAGCATATAATGCGCTTTCTAAAGAAACCGAAAGAACATTTGTTATAAACGATGGAAATCCATTGCTTAATCTAAGACATCAGGCATATCCAACTTATGGGACAGATAATTTGTTTGAATCGGCTATCAGAATGACGCATAACGATGGAAATCCTGCTTTGGAGCTAGTTTATGTAAGCCATCAGAACACAAAGATTGATGGTAATACGACTGAAACTAGCATAAAAATGAAAGATCCAGTTTATCCTGTAGAAGTTACGCTTCATTATAAGTCTTTTTACAAAGAAAATGTAATAGAGCAATGGACAGAGATTGTGCATCGCGAAAAGAAACCTGTAACGTTGTACAACTATGCTTCGTCTATGTTGCATTTTGATGCTGATAAATATTGGCTGACTCAATTTCATGGCGATTGGGCAAAAGAAGTTAGAATGCAAGAAAGCGAATTGACAAGCGGTGCCAAAGTAATCGATTCTAAATTAGGTGTAAGAACCAATATGTACCAGACGCCAGTCTTCTTTTTGGCATTGAATGACAAAGCAAAAGAGAACACTGGAGAACTTGTAGCAGGAACTATTGCCTGGTCGGGAAATTTTAAGTTTACTTTTGAACTTGACAATAAAAAATCACTGAGAATCAGTTCTGGAATTAATCCGTTTGCTTCAGAATACAGTCTTCAGCCTGGTGAAGTATTTACAACGCCTTCTTTTATTTACACTTTTTCAAACAAAGGAAAGGGACAAGCGAGCAGAAATTTACATTCTTGGGCAAAAAACTATGGCGTAAAAGATGGATACAAATCTCGTTTAACTTTATTGAACAATTGGGAAACAACCTTTTTTAATTTCGACGAAAACAAATTGACAGAAATGTTTGAGGATTCTAAAACATTGGGTGTTGATATGTTTTTATTAGACGACGGATGGTTTGGAAATAAGTACCCAAGAAGCGGAGACAAATCTGGTTTAGGAGATTGGGAAGCAACGAAAACAAAACTGCCAAATGGTTTAGGTTTTCTAATGCAGCAAGCAGAAAAAACAGGAGTTAAATTCGGAATCTGGATTGAGCCAGAAATGGTAAATCCGAAAAGTGAATTGTATGAAAAACATCCAGATTGGGTTTTAAAATTGCCAAATAGAGCAGAAAGCTACTATCGTACGCAACTGGTTTTGGATTTATCGAATCCTAAAGTGCAGGATTTTGTCTTTAAAACAGTTGATGATATTATGCAGACAAATGGAGGTGTAGCATTCTTTAAATGGGATTGTAATCGTATGATGACCAACGCATATTCTACTTATTTAAAAAATCAGCAATCGCATTTGTTTATTGAATATACCAGAGGTTTGTATAAAGTTTTAGAAAGAATTAAAACAAAATATCCACATTTGCCAATGATGCTTTGTGCAGGTGGCGGCGGAAGAACAGATTATGCTTTCTTAAAATATTTTACTGAGTTTTGGGCTAGTGACAATACAGATCCTTATAATAGAGTATTTATTCAATGGGGTTATTCGCAGTTTTTTCCAGCTTTTGCAATTTGCAATCACGTAACATCATGGGGAAATCAGTCTATTAAATTTAAAACTGATGTTGCTATGATGGGTAAATTAGGTTTTGACATTAATGTAAAAGAACTGAAAGAAAAAGAATTAAAATATACTCAGGATGCAGTGGCCAACTATAAAAGATTAAGTTCTGTAATCTGGCATGGCGATATGTATAGAATTGTTTCTCCTTATGAAGACAGTCGCGCTGTATTAATGTATGTTGACGAATCAAAAGACAAAGCGGTTTTATTTTCGTATACGCTTCATCCTCTTTATGATCCGCAATATAATTTGGTTCGTTTTCAAGGTTTAGATGCCAATAAAAAGTATAAAGTTGAAGAAATCAACTTAATGCCTGAAGCAAAGCAAACGCTACAAGAATCTGGAGAATCTTTTACGGGAGATTATTTAATGAATGTAGGTTTGAGAGTTTCTTCTTCAAAAGTAGAATCAAGTGTAGTGCTTGAAATCACAGCAGTGTCTGGAAATTAAAAAATATTTTTTTTAAGTAAATCAGCTGTTTGATCTCGTTTTAAATAATGAGATTAAACAGCTGATTTATTTTTAACCCAAAGTATATCTGTAGAGACGCACCGCAGTGCGTCTACACAACGTATATCCGCAATACATTAGACGTATTGCAGTGCGTCTGTACAAATGTCTTTTCTTTCACAGATTTTAAAATCCTTTTAATCCTAATAATCTGTGGCAAAAAAAAACTTAGCGACTTTGTGACTTTGCGAGTTAGACGCACTGCACTGCGTCTCTACAGAAATTTGGAACGGAATTTCAGTTATTAAAAATCTAATTTAATCTGCTGAAATCTGTTAGATCTGCGTGAAATTATACGACCTACAAATTCAGTTTTCTATATTGTAAAGGCGAAAGCTGCTTTAATTCCTTAAATTTTCTATTAAAATTGGAAATATTATTGAAACCGCATAATTCGGCAATTTCCAAAACAGAGAGTTCTTCATTATTAGATAATAACTTTGCCGCTCTCTCAATACGCACTTCAATTAAAAATTGAAAAAAAGACTTGTTGGTCCGGACTTTAAAATACCGGCAAAAGGCATTTTTTGTCATACTCGCAATCGAAGCAATTTCATCAAGCGTGATATTTTTATGGAAATTGGTCATTACATATTCAAACACAATCTGCATTCTTTTTCCTTCGTTATCCGTTATTTTCTTTTGATATAAATAATTAGAAAGTGGAGTAGTTTCAGATGTTGACAGCCATTTTAAAATATCCAGAAATAATATAAAACGCGTATAGCTGTCAGCTTTCTTTAGTTTCTTAAAATATTTGACAACTTTTTTGGGTGCATTATGAATTATGAATCCGTTTTTACTGCTTTCCAGAATGGGATGGATATTTCTAAAAGTAGGCAACTCAAAAAAATCTCTTCCGAACGAATTGAATGTAAAGAATAAGGTACGCATTACAGAAATTACATTTTCCTGAACGTCGCTTCTAAAAACATGTGGCAAATTACTTCCGATTACGAGTATATCGCCTTCATGATATTGCGAAATAGTATCACCAGCAAAAACGGCACCTTCTCCTTTTTCTATAAAACTAATTTGAATTTCTTCATGCTGATGTAGTTTATCATAGAATGATACTTCGATATCTTCTTGATATATAAGGGGATCTTCTCCAGATTTTGGAATTTTAAATGGGAAAACTTTCATATAGTGGTTAGTTAGTTATGATCAAATATATTGCATTTGAATAAAAAAATGATGCTATAATGTTCAGTTTTTTAAAATTTACCACTATAGAGGGTAATATAGTATCATTTTGTGGTAATTTTTAAAGGGTGCGCTCTGTTGTTTCTAGATAATTTTGGCCTTAATAAAAAATTAAAATTATGAGTATTCAATGGAATGGCGTTATGCCAGCGGTAACTACAAAATTTACTGCAGATGACAAATTAGACTTCAATATGTTTGAAGTTAATATGAAGGCACAATTAAATGCTGGAGTTTCAGGAATTATTTTAGGAGGAACTTTAGGTGAAGCCAGTACACTTTTAGAAGAAGAAAAAAGAGAATTAGTAAAACATACTGTTGCGCTAACAGAAAATAAAGTGCCTGTAATTATGAATATTGCAGAGCAGTCTACAAAAAATGCCATTTTGGCTGCTAATAAAGCTGAACAAGATGGAGCAAAAGGATTAATGATGCTTCCTCCAATGCGTTACAAAGCATCTGATTTTGAAACAGTGACTTTCTATAGTGAAGTGGCAAAAAATACTTCTCTTCCTATTATGGTATACAACAATCCAGTTGACTATAAAATTGAAGTTACTCTAGATATGTTTGAAGAATTATTGAAACATGATAACATTCAAGCAGTAAAAGAATCAACTAGAGATATCTCTAACGTAACTAGAATGATCAGCCGTTTTGGAGATCGTTTAAAAATATTATCAGGAGTAGACACATTAGCATTAGAAAGCTTATTTATGGGTTCTGACGGATGGGTTTCTGGATTGGTTTGCGCTTTCCCTGAAGAAACAGTTGCAATTTACAAATTGGCAAAAGCAGGAAGATTTGATGAAGCTTTGAAGATTTACAGATGGTTCTTGCCTTTATTAGAATTGGATATTAATGCATTTTTAGTTCAGAATATTAAATTAGCTGAAGTTGCAACAGGAATTGGTTCAGAATATGTTCGTGCACCAAGATTGCCATTGCAAGGAGCAGAAAGAGAAAGAGTTTTAGCGATTATTGCTGAAGGACTGCGTACAAGACCAACTTTACCAGATTATAAAAACTTATAACAGCATATTTAAAAGATTGGCTTTGCTTTTTTAGATTTCAGTCTCGGTTCTCAGCTTTCAGTCGCAGTCTCAGTTTTTCAGTTTCCATTTACAGTCAGGGTTTTCGGATACTGTGTTTACTGGGGCTGCGACTGAAACTTGAGATTAAAAACCGAGGCTGAAAACTAAAATGGCACTTAATTCATTTATAAGAAAAAAACATGATTACAGGAAAAAATTATATAGGAAGCCAGCTAAAAGCAGGTGGTTCAAAAATACTAAAAACGTTTAATCCGCTATTGAATACAGAAAATCCATGGGTTTTTACAGAGGCAACTCAAGATGAAATTGAAGAAGCGGTTGCGCTAGCCAATCAAGCATTTGCGAGTTATAAAAATTATTCTGGTATTGAAAAAGCTAAATTTTTAAATGCTATTGCTGATGAAATTTTAGCATTAGGAGATGATCTTTTAGTTCAATACTGTACTGAATCGGGTTATCCGAGAGGAAGAGCAGAAGGAGAACGCGGAAGAACAATCGGCCAATTGAAAGCTTTTGCTGATATGCTTACAGAAGGAAGCTGGGTGAAAGCTACAATAGATACAGCAATAACTGACAGACAGCCCGCGCCAAAAGAAGACTTACGCAAAATGTTAACACCTTTAGGGCCAATTGTGGTTTTTGGATCAAGTAATTTTCCTTTTGCATTCTCTACAAGCGGAGGAGATACAGCTTCAGCTTTGGCCGCAGGTTGTCCAGTTATTGTAAAAAGCCATTCTATGCATATAGGTACTGGCGAAATGGTTGCTTCTGCAATTATAAAAGCGGCTAAGAAAACCAATATGCCGGAAGGTGTTTTTTCTAACCTTATCGGTGACGGAAGAACGCTTGGAACAAGTTTGGTAAAACATCCATTAGTAAAAGGAGTAGGCTTTACAGGGAGCATTAAAGGTGGCCGTGCTTTGTGCGATTTAGCAGCACAGCGTCCAGAACCAATTCCGGTATTTGCCGAAATGGGAAGTATCAATCCAGTGGTATTATTACCTAATGCTTTGAAAAAAAATAGCCAAAAATGGGCAACGGCTTATGCAAGTTCTATTACTTTGGGAGCAGGACAATTTTGCACGAATCCAGGATTATTATTAGCTTTAAAAGGAGAAGAATTAAATGAGTTTGCAGAAAATCTAGATCAGGCAATCGAAAAAATTCAGCCAGGCTGTATGCTTCATCCTTCTATTTATACCGATTTTAATAACGGAATTGCAAAAATAGAAGAACAGAAGGGAGTTTCAAGAATAGCTCAATTTAAAGGCGAGACAACACCAAATCATGGTGCTTCAACTGTTTTAAAAGTTGATGGAAAAGAATTTTTAAAAAATGCGACATTGCATAATGAAGTTTTTGGACCATTTTCTATTTTAATTGAATGCGAAAATGAAGCTGAATTAATAGAAGTAATTTCTAAATTAGAAGGACAGCTGACAGGAACAATTATAAGTGAAGAGAACGAAATTGATACCCATAAAGGAATAATTGGTGCTTTACAGAATCGCGTAGGTCGCTTAATATACAATGGCGTTCCTACAGGAGTAGAAGTTTGTGCTTCAATGCTTCATGGCGGACCTTACCCAGCATCTTCAGATTCACGTTATACTGCAGTAGGTATAGATGCAGTCTACAGATGGGTGCGTCCAGTAAGTTTTCAGAATTGGCCAGATCATTTGCTGCCAGCTGAATTACAAAATGAGAATCCGCTGCAAATTGTTCGTACAGTAAATAATAAACTAACACTATCTCAAATATAAAATGGTAAAGAAAACTTTTTTTTGCGTAGATGCTCATACGTGCGGGAATCCAGTTAGGGTTGTTGCCGGTGGCGGACCAAATCTACAAGGTAATTCGATGAGCGAAAAACGGCAGCATTTCTTAAAAGAATATGACTGGATTCGTAAAGGATTAATGTTTGAACCGAGAGGACACGATATGATGAGCGGAAGCATTTTATATCCGCCAAGTAATCCTGATAATGACTTTGGAATTTTGTTTATAGAAACTTCTGGCTGTCTGCCAATGTGCGGACACGGAACAATTGGAACTATTACAATTGCTGTCGAAGAAGGTTTGGTGACTCCAAAAGTTCCAGGAATTATTAAAATGGAAGCGCCTGCAGGTTTAGTGCACATCGAATATCAACAAACAGGAAAAAAAGTAGATTGGGTACGTCTGACCAACGTAAAATCTTATCTAGCTGCAGAAGGACTTACTATTGATTGTCCAGAATTGGGCGAAATTGTTTTTGATGTGGCTTACGGAGGAAATTACTATGCCATTGTTGATCCGCAAAAGAATTTTTCTGGTGTTCAAGATTTTACAGCAAGTAAAATTGTTCAGTATAGTCAGGAAGTGCGTAAAAAGATTAACGAAAAATATCCAGATTATTTCATCCATCCAGAGAATGATACAATTCGAGATGTATCACATATGTTATGGACAGGATCGCCTATAGATTCAACATCATCTGGCAGAAATGCCGTTTTCTATGGCGATAAAGCAATCGATCGTTCGCCATGCGGAACTGGAACATCAGCCCGAATGGCACAATTGCACGCTAAAGGGAAATTGAAAAAAGGAGAAGAGTTTATTCACGAAAGTTATATTGGAAGTAAGTTTATTGGAAAAGTTGTAGAAGAAACTTCTATTGGAGATATTCCAGCTATTGTTCCAAGCATTCAGGGCTGGGCAAAAGTGTACGGATACAATAATATTATAATTGATGAAAGCGACGATCCGTATGCATTTGGATTTCAGGTTATTTAAAAATCAGTTTATAATATAATTAAGCTGTTGGTTAAGCTAAATTATTGTTCTTTGAATAGTCTCTAGTTTTGACTAAGGGATTTTAGAAATTGTAAGTAGGATGGGCTTTAGCCAAATTAACATGGTTGTTGTTTAAGCTAAAACCATCTTTTACAATTTTGATTATCTCTATCGTCGTTAAATTAAGAGATTTTTGCATTCAGATTGGAGCTGAGAATTAAATAATAATATTCAGACATAGCCCGTGGTTTCAACCACGGGTTCCTATAGATTGTTTTTTGATTACATACCCGTGGTTGAAACCACGGGCTATATTTAAAAATAGATGCAAAAAAAATAATTTCTAAGTAAAGACGAATGCAATTGATTTTTAACTTATTGAAACATATAATCTAATCCAACAGATTTAAAATATAATTAGCAGTTCAAAGAACTCTTAACGAAATAAAATTTATGAAAAAAGTTGCTGTTATTGGCGGTGGAATTATAGGCTTATGTTCTGCCTATTATCTTGCAAAGGAAGGTTACGAGGTGAGCGTATTTGATGAATCTGATATGAACAATGGCTGTTCGTACGGAAACGCAGGAATGATTGTACCATCGCACATAATTCCGCTGGCACAGCCGGGTATGATTGCTCAAGGAATAAAATGGATGTTTGACAGCCGTAGTCCGTTTTATGTAAAACCACGTTTAAGCAAAGATTTAATAAACTGGGGAATGCAGTTTTATAAGCATGCCAATTTACGTCATGTAGAAAATGCAATGCCTGCTTTACGTGACCTATCTTTATTAAGTAAAGAATTATATCAGGATTTTGCCAAAGAGAATAATTCTTTCTTTTATGAAGAAAAAGGGCTTTTAATGCTTTATAAAAGTGATAAAGTAGGAGAAGAGATGCATCACGAAGGAAAAGAAGCAGAACGTCTAGGGCTTGAAGTAGATTATCTGTCAAAATCTGAAGTGGCACTTTTAGAAAAAGGAACCAATACAAATGTAATTGGAGGAGTTCATTATAAAAGTGATGCCCACTTGTATCCGCAAAAATTTATGGCTTTTATCAAAGAAGAATTATCTCGTTTAAAAGTCGAAATCCATTCACAAACCAGCGTTAAAGATTTTGTTTTAGAAGGAAATAAAATTGAAAAAATTGTTACCGATAAAGGGCTTTTTAGAACTGACGAAGTGGTTTTGGCATCAGGATCTTGGAGTCCTTTTTTGGCTAAAAAATTAAATATCTCAATTTCTATTTTACCAGGAAAAGGATACAGTTTTACATTAAAAGATAAATCCCAAAAACCAAGTATTCCATCTATTTTATGCGAAGGAAAAGTGGCCGTAACTCCAATGGCAAATGATATAAGATTTGGAGGAACTATGGAGATTACTCACGCCAAAGACAATAAAATAAATGCAAACAGGCTTCAGGGAATTATAAGCAGCATTAATGATTTCTATCCAGACATGAAAGTGGAAATGCCAAAAACAGAAGACACTTGGTTTGGGTTTAGACCTTGTACGCCATCGGGAATGCCTATTATTGCCAGAGACAAAAAAGTTGTAAATTTGACCTTAGCAACAGGACATGCCATGATGGGATTAAGCCTCGCACCGGCAACAGGAAAAATTATAACAGAAATTATTTCTGGAAAACCGACTTCTGTAGCTATTGACAGATTCCAAATATAAAATATGAGATACAACCAGATTCCGGTTTCTTTGTTTATAGAAAACCGAAAAAGATTTACCGACAAAATGCTGCCAAATAGTGTGGCAATTTTAACTTCAAACGACGTAATGCCCAATAACGCGGATGACGTTATGGGGTTTTCACAAAACAATGATTTGTTTTATTTATCTGGAATTGATCAGGATGAAACCATTCTGGTGCTTTATCCAGATGCTTTTAAAGAAGAAAACAGAGTTATACTTTTTGTAAAAGAAGCAAATGAACATACACTTCTTTGGGATGGTAATTTTTTGACTAAAGAACAAGTAACAGCTATTTCCGGAATCCAGAATATCAAATGGCTTCACGAATTTGAAAAGACTTTGCAGCTTTTTGCTTTTGAATCTGATATTTTTTATTTAGGTCACAATGAGCATATCAAAAGGGTAACTGCTGAAATGGAAACCAGACAAGACCGAATGATAAAATGGTGCAAAGAAAAGTATCCATTGCATCAATACGAACGTGTGGCAAAAATAACGCGTGAATTGCGTCCAATTAAATCGAACGAGGAAGTTGATTTAATTAAAAAAGCAACTGCAATAAGTGTTGAAGGTTTTCATAGAATTTTGAATACCATTCGCCCTAATATAAACGAATATGAATTAGAGGCCGAGTTGCTGTATGCTACCGTAAAAAATGGAGGAACAAGACAAGCTTTTAAATCAATTATAGCGTCTGGTGGAAATGCCTGTTCACTGCACTATAATACAAACGATGATATTTGCGAAGAGAATGAAATGGTTCTTCTCGATTTTGGAAGCTGTTATGCCAACTATAATTCAGATACCACAAGATGTATTCCAGTTAATGGAACTTTTAGTCCAAGACAAAAAGAGGTTTACGGATCTGTTTTGCATTGTTTGAAAGAAGGTTCAAAATTGCTGAAACCTGGAGTTTTGTCTAAAGATTATGAACTTCAAATGGCAAAATTAGTTGAAGCTGAATTGGTAAAATTAGGATTAATTACAGAAGAAGAAATTAAATCTCAAGATCCAGAAAAACCTGCTTACAAGAAATATTTCATGCATGGAACTGCGCATCATTTAGGACTTGATGTTCACGATGTTGGTTTGTATTCAAGACCTTTTGAAAAAGGAATGGTGCTTACGTGCGAACCTGGAATTTACATTAGAGAAGAAGGAATAGGATGCCGTTTAGAAAATGATTATCTAATAACAGAAAATGGAAATATCAATCTGAGTGAAGCCATGCCTATTGAAATTGCAGAAATTGAAAATTTAATTAAAAATAAAAAGTAAGATGAAAAAGTATTTGTTATTTCTTCTGTTTATATGCACCTCTGTTTTTGCACAGAAGATTGATATTAACAATCTAAATTGGTTGCCCAATTCTCATTCTTTTTGGGTAAATCAAGATAGTAATGTGGTCATTTATGATGTTGATAAGCTAGATAAACAAAACACTATTTTATCGAAAGAACAATTAGCAGCTGCTGGATTTACTGGCGAAATTGAGCAGTTGGTTTGGAACGACTCCAAAACAAAAGTTTTAGTTTATACAAATTCAAAGAAAGTTTGGAGAGACAATACCAGAGGTGATTATTGGTATTTTGATTTAGCTACAGGAAAAGGAAAACAATTGGGCAAAAACTTAGACGCATCATCCTTAATGTTTGCAAAATTTTCTAGCGATAATGAAAATGTTGCCTATGTTTCAAAGCACAATATTTATGTTGAAAATCTGAATTCTGGAAAAATTACTCCAGTAACAACTGATGGCACAGATAAAATTATTAACGGAACTTTTGATTGGGTTTATGAAGAAGAACTAGCTGCGCGTGACGGATTCAGATGGAGTCCAGACGGAAAAAGTATTGCTTTTTGGAGAGTTGATGCGACTTCGACTAAATTCCATTTTATGATCAATAATACAGATTCATTGTATCCAACAATTATTCCTGTAGAATATCCAAAAGCAGGAGAAAAACCTTCTTCTGTAAAAATCGGAATTGTAAATATTGATTCTCTTCAAACCAATTGGTTAAATATCCCTGGAGAACCAGATAATAATTATTTGGTTCGAATGAAATGGCTTAGCAATGAATCTATTATGGTGGTTCAGTTAAACCGAAACCAGAATCAGGTTACGATGTATGATTGTAATGCAAAATCGGGTGCAGCGAGAGTGATTTATAAAGAAGAATCAAAAGCATGGATTGACGTGTTTGATACTTCTGCTGGTGAATATGATGTTTTTCCTTGTCAGTTTGTAGACAACGGAAAAGCCTTTTTATGGAGTTCTGATGCAGACGGATGGATGCATATTTACAAAATAAGCCTTGACGGAAAATCAAAAGAGTTAATCACTAAAACTAATTTTGATGCTTATTTTAAAGCCTACAACGAAAAAACAAAAACAATATATTTTATCGCAAGTCCAGAAGATGCTACTCAGCGTTATTTGTATGAAACGAATTTAAGTTCGAAAAAAACAAAAAGAATAACTCCAGCAATTTTTGACGGTACAAACCGATATGTTTTTTCTACAGATGCAGCTTATGCAAGACATACTAATTCTAGCATTTCGAGAGATTACAATCAGAGATTGATTGCTTTGTCTGGTCACCAAAAGATTTATCCAAAAGAAGCAGATGTTTTTGCAGCTCCAAGACGAAATTATTCGATGGAGAAGTTTAAAGTGAAAACTGCAGATGGAGTTGAAATTGATGGAGTAATGGCAAAACCATTAGACTTTGATCCTTCAAAAAAATATCCCGTTTTCTTCTATGTTTATGGAGAACCAATGGCTTCTGTAGCAAATGACAAACCTTATTTTAATGGTTTTATCGCTGAATTGATTCCAAATGGATATATCGGAATTGCTATGGATAATAGAGGAACTCCTGTAATGAAAGGAACAGAGTGGAGAAAATCTATTTATAAAAATATAGGGATTATCAATACGCGTGATCAGGCAATGGCAGCCAAAGAGGTTTTAAAATGGAATTTCATCGATTCTGATCGTGTGGCGATTCATGGCTGGAGCGGAGGAGGTGCTGTAACTTTAAATCTAATGTTTCAGTATCCAGAGATTTACAAAACTGGAATTGCAATTGCAGCAGTAACAGATCAGCATTTCTATGATAATATCTATACAGAGCGCTACATGGGATTGCCAGACGAAAATCAAGCAGCTTATATTCAGGCTTCTCCTGTAACTCACGCTAAAAATCTGAAAGGAAATTTATTGTATATCCACGGAACAGGCGATGATAATGTGCATTATAAAAATGCAGAAGTTTTAATAAATGAATTAATCAAATATGATAAAATGTTTGATTTAATGATTTATCCAAACCGTTCTCACAGTATTGATGAAGGAGAAGGAACAGAAAAACATCTAGTAGATACTTTTGTCAGATTTATTGAAAAAAATTGCCCGCCAGGTGCAAAATAATAAAAATACATATCCTAAAAAGAAAGGAGAGTTTCATCAAATTGAAATTCTCCTTTTTTTATGTATTTATTTCTTTTGGTTTTGAGTTAAGTGTTTGATTTTGAAATTTTTTCTAAATGGTAATATAGTAATTATGTAATTGCGAAATTGGCACTTATAGGGTAATATAAGCAGGTTTTTCGGTAATATATTATCAGAAAAATTATCTAAAAAGCAAAATATTTGCCACATTAATTATAAAACCATTTTATGAAATTCAAGATTAATGTTAGAAAAATTGCAGTACTCTTTTTTGTGCTGTTGACTAAACTGACCTTTGCCCAAGATCGGGTTGTGTCAGGAATTGTTTCAGATGAGAATGGAGTTCCGTTGCCAGGTGTTGGAGTACTGGTAAAAGGAACTCAAACAGGTTCTCAGACTGATTTTGATGGGAAATATTCAATAAAAGCTGATGCAAATGCGGTACTTGTGTTTAGTTTTATTGGAATGCAAACTAAAGAAGTTCCAGCACGTGGTAATAGCATAAACGTAAAAATGACTGCAGGATCTACGCAATTGCAGGAAATTGTAGTTACAGCATTGGGGCTTAAAAGAGAGAAAAAATCTTTGGGTTATGCAACACAAGAAATAAATGGAGATCAGCTTACAAAAATAAATACAGGTAACGTTTCGAATAATATTTCAGGAAAAATTGCGGGTGTGCAAATTAGAAGAAATAATAATATTGGAGGATCTACAAACGTTGTGATTCGTGGTACAACTTCTTTGACAGGAAACAATCAGGCCTTGTGGGTTGTGGATGGAATTATATTAAACAATGATAACACCAATACAAATGACCAGAAATCAAGTGGTAATAAAGGCGGATATGATTATGGTAATGCTGCCTCTGATATAAACCCTGATGATATCGAGACAATGAACGTTTTAAAAGGTGCTGCAGCAACGGCGTTATATGGATCAAGAGCTTCAAATGGAGTTATTATTGTAACACTAAAAAAAGGAAGCAAAGCTAAAGGAGGTTTAGGTATAGATTTCAGCACTGGAATAAACGTTGGGGTGGTTGATAAAGAAACATTGCCAGAATATCAAAACCAATATGGTGGAGGATATGGATCTTTCGGGTCAACTGTAGATTTAGGGAGCGGTTCTCATCCGTCTGTAAGTATAGAAGATGCTTCTTGGGGGCCAAAATTTGATCCTTCTGTCTTGGTGTACAATTGGACTTCTTTTTATCCTAATCTACCGACTTATGGGAAATTATCACCTTATACAGCGGTAAAAAAGAATCCAAACAGTTTTTATCAAAACAGTTTAACTTATATCAATAATATTGCTATTTCTGGTTCGAATGATCAGGGTGATTTTAGATTTGGTTATACTAACTACAATCAGCAGCAAGGAATTCTGCCTAATAGCAATAACAGAAAAGATAATTTTAATTTTTCTGCCAGCTATAAAATTGCGCCAAAAACTAGAATTTCAGCATCGTCAAATTATATGAAATCAGATGCGATTGGTATGAATGAGACTGGATACGGAGATGGCGGGAACAACTATTTGAGCAGTGTAAGACAATGGTACAGTACAAGTGCTGATTTTGGCGATCTTAAAGAGGCTTACGAATTAACAGGTAAAAATATAACATGGAACGTGCAATCGCCAACTAAGTTGACCGTTTTGTTTCATGATAATCCTTATTTTCAGCGTTATAACAATTACAACTCGATGAAAAGAGATCGTTTCTTTGGAAATGTAATCTTAAAAACAGAAGTTACAAATTGGTTTGATATCATGGGAAGAGGTGCTGTCGATTTTTATCATCAGTTACAAGAAGAGCGCATAGCTGTAGGTTCAAAAAGAACATCAAACGGATTAGGGCAATACTCTAGATATGATAAAAACTTTCGTGAAATCAACTTAGATTTAGTTTTGAATTTTAAAACGGCTATCACGGAAGGTCTTAATTTCACGGGGATGTTAGGAGGAAACTCTAGACGTTCTGTATTAAATTCTATTTATGCTGAGACAAATGGTGGATTGGTTGTTCCAGGAATTTACGCTTTGACAAACTCAATAAATCTAATCAACTATCCTGGCGAGGCCGAGCAGACTATCGGTACAAACAGTATTTACGGAACAGCAAATTTTGCTTATCTTGACACATTTTTTGTAGAAGGGACCTATAGAATAGATCAGTCTTCTACTTTGCCAAAGGAGAATAATACTTATTCTTATCCTTCAATCACAGGAACTTATATTTTTAGTAATCATATTAAAGCAGATTGGCTATCTTTTGGTAAGCTGCGTTTAAACTATGCTGAAACAGGAAATGATGCTCAGTTTGCAGTAACTTCTCCGAGATATTCTAAAAATAATAATTTTGGACCAAACGGAATTCGTTTTTCAACAGAAGATAGTAGAAGTAATTCCGATTTAAAAAGTGAGTTGACAAAAGGTTTTGAGGCAGGTCTTGAGCTTAAGTTCTTCAAAAACAGATTAGGGGTTGACTTTTCTTACTACAAAACAAATACAACAAATCAGATTCTATCTATTGAAACGCCTACACAAACAGGATACACTAGAGCATGGATTAATGGGGGAGATGTTCAAAACAAAGGATTTGAGTTAACGGTAAATGCTACTCCAATCAAAACAAACAATTTTACATGGCAGGCAACTGTAAACTGGTCTACTAATAAAAATGAAGTAATTTCTTTAGCAGGAGCAAATCAGATTTCATTGGGAGGTTTCCAAGGAATTAGTTATGTAGCAGAAGTTGGTAAACCAGTTGGTCAGCTTGTGGGTTCTGGTTATACTTATTTAAATGGTCAGAGAGTTATTAACTCAAATGGAACTTATCAAAAAACTTCAGGAGTAGTGATCGGAGATGTAAATCCTGATTGGATTGGTGGTTTTAATAACGTTTTAACGTATAAGAATATTTCTTTCAACTTCTTAATAGATGTTAAAAAAGGAGGAGATGTATACTCTTTAGATCAACAATTTGGACATCAGACAGGTATCTATGAAAGTACAGTGAGTAAAAACCATAATGGAGTTCCACAGCGTGAGCCTGTTGCTAATGGCGGTGGTGTATTACTAAACGGAGTTCAAGCAGATGGAACACCAAATACTGTGGTTGCTGAAATCGCAGATGCTGCAGGATACGATTTTTATGGTTCTATGCCACAACAAGAATATGTTTATGATGCATCTTATGTAAAATTACGTGAAGTTGGGTTAAGCTACAGATTCCCAAAAAGATTCTTAACTAATACGTTTATCAATAATATGGTCTTCGCAGTTAATGGAAGCAACCTTTGGATCATTCACAAAAACCTTCCTTACGCAGATCCAGAAGCGGGAGCATCTTCGGGTAATTTACAAGGCTTTCAATCAGGGGTTTTACCGACAACAAAAGAGTATAGTTTTACATTGAAAGTTCAATTCTAAAAAATATAGACATGAGAATTATAAAAACAATATTTTTTGCTGGAGCTATTCTATGTACAATAGCTTCATGCGATAACCTGGACAATATGAATCAGGACAAAAAAGGTTATGAAACAGCAGTACCTGCAGCATTAATGACTAGTGCTCAAGTAAATTATGCTTATTTCTTGACTAATGCTTCTGTTAATTCAAACAATTTCAGAGCTTATGTTCAGCATTGGTCGACTTCGACTTATACAGATGAAGCTAATTACAACCAGGCAAAAAGAAATCTAGGAAGCAATCATGCTGTATTGCTTTATAGAGATGTATTACAGGATTTATCAAATGCGCAAAAACAAATCAGAGAAATTAAAGCATTAGGTCCAGTAGAAGAAGCGGTGCAAAAAAATCAGTTGGCAATTCTTGAAATACAGATTGTAATGACATATCAGACATTGGTTGATTTGTTTGGAAATGTGGCGTACACTGAAGCTTTAGATATTAAAAAGTTCCCTCTTCCAAAATATGACGATGCTAAAACAATCTATTTGGATTTAGCTTCCCGTTTGGATATAGCTATTGCAAATTTGGATACCGCAAACGCAAGTTTTGATAAAAAAGCAGATTTAGTTTTTCAAGGAAATGTTGCTAAATGGAAAGTATTGGCAAACAGCGTAAAACTAAAAATGGGTTTGCATCTTGCTGATGTTGAACCAGCAAGAGCTAAAGCTATGGTGGAAAGTGCTTATAGTTCTGGGGTAATGAGCAAAGAAGCTGATACAGCTTTGTTTCAGTATTATTCATCAGTAATAGATATGAATCCATTATATGATAGTTTGGTAAATAGTAGCCAAATTAATATAGCAGAGTTTTTTGTTAATGAATTAAATGCAAAAGAAGATCCAAGACGTGATATTTTCTTTGATCCGGCTTCAAAAATAAACGGTAAATACAAAGGTGCTCCATATGCTCAGCTAGTTAAATATGTAGATTATTCAAATACAGGACTTAGATTGAGAAAAGAAACAAATCCTGGAGTAATATTCGATTATACGGAAACCTGTTTTTTGCTAGCAGATGCAGCAAGCCGAGGCTTTAGCGTAGGTGCAGATGCGGCGACATATTATACAAAAGGAATAGAAGCAAGCATGAAATTTTGGGGAGTTTCTGATGCGAATATCCAAACTTATTTAGCACGTCCTGATGTTGCTTTTGCTACAGCAACAGGAACAGACAAGCAAAAAATTGCCTACCAGCTTTGGATCGCTTACTACAATCGTGGTTTTGAAGCTTGGACCGAATACAGAAGGTTAGATTATCCTATACTGGTAGCGCCTCCAACAGCAGTGCAAGAAGCAAATGGTAAAGTTCCTGTCAGAAATATTTATTCCACATCTGATAAAACGCTGAACGCAGCTAATTATGAAGCAGCTTCAACAGCAATAGGAGGAGATTTAATGACAACGAAGATTTTTTGGGACAAATTTTAATTTTGAGTTAGTTTAATTTGTTTTTGAGCCAGCACTTTTTAAGTGCTGGTTTTTTTTGTTTTATAGTATTTGTAAGGGATGATGGATGTTTTTTAGTTAAGTTAATTGGTTTTTGTTTTTGATATTTTATTATAAGTATTTTTTAATTATGTGTTTTTTTATGGTTAAAAATATGATAATTATGTATTAATTCTGAATAAAATACTATCAGAAAGGTAGAAGCTTCTGCGGTAACTTTGATCAATTACTAATGAAAAACCTAAACAAATGAAATTAAAATTACTAATCTGCTTTCTGATTTTCAGTTCAGTGAAAATTAGTGCACAAGGTCTGCCTTGTCGGACAAGCGAAGAAAATGAAAAAGTGTACCGGAATAACCCTCATGCACTTCAAGAAAAAAAGAACTTTGATGTTTTCAGCAAAAATTTTGCTGCACAGCGTAAATCTTCCACAGCAAAAACGGCTACAGTTACTACTTACACTATTCCAGTAGTATTTCATATTTATGGAGATGTGCAAGGTGGAAAAACGGTGACGTATGAAAAAATTGTCAACCATTTGGCTCAACTTAATGATGATTTTAATGGCCGTAATGCAGATTATCAAACTGTTGAACCATTTTTTCAAGCTCGACGCGGAACGCTGAATATTGAATTTAAACTCGCGAAAAAAGATCCTAACGGCGGATGTACTACGGGTGTTGTTTTCCATCCAACTAAAAACGGTTATGGAAACGGTGGAGGCTACGATGACCAGATTGCTGCCGATGCTTGGGATAATACCAAATACATGAATGTTTACATTCAGAATGATTTGTATAATGACGGAGCGACAAACAATTCTGGAGTTGCTTGGTATCCTAGTTCAGACATGACAGCAAGCAATACAGCTCGTGTTGTTTTCAATGGAGCATATTTATACGATAACTCATATAGTAAAGAATTCTCTGCAACTCTTACTCACGAATTTGGACACTTTCTTAATCTGATTCATACTTTTGAAGGCGGTTGTACTGGAACTGATGAAGTTGCTGATACTCCAGCGGAAGACGGAAAACATACTTTAGGATGTACTCCAGGAACAAATTGTAGTGGCGATAAAGTAAATTTTGAAAATTACATGGGATACAATGGCGCACAAGGTTGCTACAAAATGTATACGCAAGGTCAGATTGACAGAATGCTCGCTGCCTTAGAACACCCTGCGAGAAAATCTCTTTGGCAAGCACAAAACTTAATTGATACAGGAGTTAATTCTACAGGAAGTACGCTTACTGCTTCGGCTGTAGCTTTTAAAGAAGCGATTATAAATGATGGTTCTTTTGATACTTCATCAATAATTAAATTAAACGGAACTAAAACTTTTGCAGTTTCTTCTGGAACAATGACAGCAGGAACTCATTTTACACATACTTTCCCAGCAGGAATTACACCTGTACTGACTGTAAACTCCAATAATCAAATTACAGTTACATTAACTGGAAAAGCAACAAATCATGCATTAATCAACAATACATCTGGTGGAATTAGTTTCTTACCAGCAGCTTTTACAGGCGGAACAGCTGATTTATCGTGTACTTCTTTATACTTTAATTTTAAATTTTCAGACCCATACGGAATCTTTTTTGTAGACATGCCAGATGTTACGGTTTCGTCAGCATTGACATGGAAATATTTTGAAATTGCAAAAGGAGACGATCGTGCATTTGGAGGTTGGCGTTATGCTGCGAATGCTTTAAAAATTGAAACGTATGCAAAGAGACTAGTTTGCGAAACGGGTACTAGAAATATCTCGTTATTGAATTCAAACACAGCCGTTGGTCCAACAAGTAATATGACTGCTCCTGGTGCTTATCCAAATCAGTTGGATTTAAGAACAGCGAGTTACACAGCTTGGGACGGAAAAACTGGTTATGTAGGATTCGATTATTTAATGGATGGTCTTACATGTTATGGATGGTTTAAAGTAAAAGTAAACGCTGATGGTGACGGGTATACAATTTTGGAATATGCTTATAATACTAAGCCAAATACCCCAATTTATACCGGAATGGCCGATAAAACAGCTACAACTTTATCACCAGAAACACTGTATGAAGCTGAAGTAAATGACGGAAGCATAACTTCAACGGCAACAATTGCTTTAAGTACTAATAATGGTACATTTACAAAAAGCAGTGGCACTTTTACAGCAGGAACCGACTATACAATTACAGGTGTGCCAGCTGGTTTAACAGCAGTTTTAACTCTTGAAAGCAATTCTAAAGCTGTACTTTCTTTTACAGGAAAAGCAACTGCACACAATACAACAAATGATGCTGTTATTACAGTTACGTTTAAAGATGCAGCAATTACAGGAGGAATAGCAACTTTGGATACCGCTACTAAAACAATCAATTTGAAATTTGATGCGCCTTACGGAGTGTTTTATGTAAACAATCCTGATTATACGGCCAATGCAGCATCGACTTGGCAGTATTTTGATATGGGTATTGGAGACAATACGGAGTATGGAGCATGGCAATATGCTGCGGCAGCTTTAAAAATAGAAACTTACGGAAAAAGATTGATTTGTGAAGCGGGAACAAGAAATATATCATTCTTATCACAAGGTACTTCTATTGGAGCTTCTAGTAATTTTGCTGCACCTGGAGCATATCCAAATCAATTAGATTTGAGAACTGCTACTTATACAAATTGGGATAATAAAACTGGATATGTTGGTTTTGAATATACAAGCAGAGGACGTGTTTGTTACGGATGGATGCATGTAAAAGTAGAGGCTGGCGGAGTAGGGTATACGGTGTTGGATTATGCTTATAACACCAAACCAAATGAGCCAATTTTAGCAGGAGCTCAAACAACAAATACAGTATTGGCTCCAACAAATTTAACAGCAACTGTGACTAATTTACAAGCTGTGCTTAACTGGACTAACAATGCCACAAATGCTACAAATGTAATTATCGAAAGAGCAGGTTCAGATGATGTTTATGCTGAAATTGCGACACTAGCTAACACTGCAGCTACTTATACTAATACAGGTTTAACTGCCGACAGCACATATAAATATAGAGCAAGAGCAAAATCAGGGGCTGATTATTCTGCTTATTCAAATGTGGCTACTGTCACAATTCCTGCAGCTCCATTATGCAGTGCGCAAGGAACAAACGGTTATGAATATATAAGTTCTGTTGCAGTAGGAAGTTTTGTAAATGCATCAGGAAAAGAAACAAACGGTTATGCAGATTATACTTCAAAAGTGATTACTTTGAGTCCGAACGCAAATACAAGCGTTACTTTAACTCCAGGTTTTAGCGGTTCTGCCTACACAGAATATTGGGGAGTTTGGATCGACTACAATAAAAACAATCAGTTTGAAGCATCTGAAAGAGTAATTAATAATGTTTCATCAAACGCTGCGGTAACTACAAGTTTTACACCTGCATCATTTACAGGTACTACTAAAATGAGAGTTGTGATGAAATATAATGCTAATCCTTCTTCAACTTGTGGAAATCTAGGAGATGGTGAAATCGAAGATTATACTGTTCAAGCAGGAACTTCCGTGCCATCAAATCCAGCAACTTTGACAATTCCTGCTAATCTTGGAAATGCAGGTGTGTACTCATCAGGATTTTATGCTTCTTGGGCAACATCAGCAGATGCCGCATCTTATGAAGTGCAATTGAATACTTCTTCTGGATGGACATCCGCAGGAACTTCTACAACATATTATCTATGGATTCCGAAACAAGGAACTCAGACCGTATATGAATTTAGAGTAAGAGCAATAAATGGAACAGCTTTTAGCGATTGGAGTGCTTCTCATACAATTGATTTACAATCTGGAAGTGCTGGATTGCCGGGCATAAATACAAATACTGCAAAAGCATTCACAATGTATCCAAACCCAGCTTCAGATGTTGTAAACTTTACTTTTGAAAATATTGATATCAATAAAGTTAAAGTGTCAATTTACAATAGCACAGGCCATTTGGTAGATACAATACATAATACAACTGTTTATTCTCTTAAATATTTAAATAAAGGAGTTTATATTGTTGTGGCTACAGATGGAAAATTTGTAGAAAAGAAAAAATTATTGGTTGAATAATAGTTGATTTAGTTAAAAATGAATAGGGTTGTCTTTTTGAGACAGCCCTATTTTTTTCTGTTTATTAATGATGTAATATTTCGCTTCTCTGGAGCTTTTTCTTTTGGGGACATAGTATATTTCTATACATATTTCGCCCCGCTGGGGCTTTTTTATATTTTGAAATAGGATTGTTTTCTATAAATATTTTATCCCTCCGGGATTTTTTTAATAGTATTAAAGCTCTGGAAGAGCGTTATATTTATAGAAATTCAATTTGCTAAAGATTTAAAAGTTTCGGAGAAGCAAAATATTTATAGGAATTGCAATTTCCAAAGATCAAAAAGCTCCAGCGGAGCGACATATATCTAATAAAAAAAGAGCCATCTTAAATAGATAGCTCTTTTGTAAATATTGAATTAGAATTATTTTAAGCTTATAACCCAAACGGATTATCGATACTCTGCATCGGCTCAGTAAACCATTTAGGGCCTTCAGCCGTCATATAAAAATGATCTTCATGACGAATACCAAATTGACCTGGCATACAGATCATAGGTTCATTACTAACTACCATTCCTTCTTTTAAGATAGTTTGATTGCCTCTTACTAAATAAGGATATTCATGAATATCTAAACCTGTTCCATGACCCACGCGGTGTGGTAATCCTGGAATTTCGTAATCTCCACTTAATCCAGCTTCTGCCAAAACTTTGCGCGCGGCATCATCTACAGAGCCGCATGTTGCTCCAATTTGAGCAGCATCAAAAGCTGCTTTTTGAGTTGCTTTCTCAAGATTCCAAATTTTTCTGTGCTCGTCACTTGGAGTTCCATATACATAAGTTCTTGTGATATCAGATAAATAGCCTTCTAAACGACATCCTGTATCAATCAAAACTACATCATTATCAACTAAATTTTGAGGAGCAGTAACTCCATGCGGATATTGAGAATCTTCTCCGAAAAGAACAATACAGAAATAAGAACCAGATGCAATACCAGCCTTAATATGTGCTCTATGGATAAAATCGACAACTGTACTTACTGGAATGCCCGGATATAAAATACTTGCGGCTGCTTTTTGAACCACCATAGTAATGTCTTTTGCTTTTTGAATTATAGCAATTTCATTTGCCGATTTATGCATTCTGCATCCTGCTGTTATAGGCTGTGCATTTACAAAATTAAAACTAGGATTCGCTTTTGAGATTCCATCAATTAGAAAAAAAGCAGCCGATTCATCCAGCGCAATAATGCCATCTGTAATATTTTTACTTTTCAGAATACTTCCAAACAATTCCGAAGGACTTTCATGTTCTTCCCAAAAGTTTAAATTTCCTTCAATTTTCATGAAAGTCTTAAAAGTTCCTTCTTCAAATTTTGGAACAATATATTCAACCGTTTCATCTTCAAGAATTATGGCGCCAACCATACGCTCAGACGGATTCCATTTTGTTCCTGTAAAATAATACAGATTAGTCCCCGCATTTACATAAAGCGCTTTGCAATTTTGTTCTTTCATTAAAGAAACTGCTTTTTTGATACGCTGTTTGTATTCTGGAAGTCCGATTGGCACAACACCAAGTGTCATGTTTTGTATTTTTCCTAATTCGATATCTATAGTTGATCCGCCAACTCCAATTGCCATTTTTTATTTTTTTAAGTTATTATTTAATATACATACTTTGTAAAATTGATGCAAATTTCAAATTTTCAATAAAATTAGAGGATTATTTTTATTTTGTTCTATGTTAATGCAAACTAGATAAAATATTACATTTTAAGGGTAATATAATATCAGTTTTTGCTGGATATTGCACTTACTTTTAAAATTTTAAAATAACAAGATTAAAATGAATCGAAAATCCTTTATTATTACGCTGTTCTTTCTTTTTCTAAATATTTTTGCAGTTTCTGCACAAGAATCTTCAGCAAATCTACAGCAAAAACTAACTGAATTATTCCCAAAAGCCATCATAACGCGAATTGATAATTTAGAAAATTATATCGAATCGTATCAGATAATTTTAGACGAGCCTCTAGATCACAAACACCCAGAAAAAGGGACTTTTCAGCATTATATTTATCTTTCACATTTAGGTTATGATAGACCAACTGTAATTGAAACTCACGGCTATAATACCGAAAATATTAAAAGTGAAGTAAGCAGTTTGTTGCAGGCCAATCAGGTTGCTGTTGAATATCGTTTTTACGGAAAATCAAGACCAAATCCGATTCAATGGGAATATTTAACTAATGATCAAGCTATTGAAGATTATCATAGCATCGTGACTAAACTGAAAAAAATATATTCAGGAAAATGGATTTCAACAGGAATCAGCAAAGGAGGAGAAACATCCCTAATTTATAAATCAATATATCCAAATGATGTTGATGTGGCAATGCCGTACGTGGCGCCGTTAATTAATACTTGTGAAGATCCGAGAACTATAACTCACACAAGAACAGTTGGAACGGAAGAATGCAGAGCCAAAATAACGGCTTTTCAAAGAGCTGTGTTGCAAAATAAAGACGCTGTTTTAGAGGTTTTTAAAGATTTTTCAGCTGAGAAAAAAATGCAGTTTACAGAAGTTCCTTTCGCGGAAGCATTGGAATATGCTGTTTTAGAATTTCCTTTTTCGTTTTGGCAGTGGGGAGGAAAATGCGATGAAATTCCGCCAGTAAATGCCTCTGCAAAAGAGCTTTTCGATTATTTGAATAAAATTGTTGGAGTAGGAACCTACAATGATAAAATGTGGTTTGTGTATTTGCCTTCTTATTACCAGCATTTAAGTGAATTGGGTTATTATGGTTTTGATCTTGAGCCAGTTGCCGATTTGTTAACTATTGTAAAAAGCAGTTCTAATGCACGATTTGCCCCAAAAGAGGTTGTGATTAAATACAATCCAAAATACATTAAAAAAGTGCGTAAATATGTTGAGAATAAAGGGGATAAAATTATATATATCTACGGAGGTTATGATACTTGGTTCTCATGTTCTCCAACACCAAAGTCGAGTGTTGATGCACTAAAAATGGTACTTCCGCAAGGAAGCCATTCAACCAGAGTAAAGCATTTTTCTGCAGAAGACCAGAAATTGATTATGGATACATTAAAAAAATGGCTTAATTAAAAAAAAGAGCAACAGATAAAATATTACATTACTAATTGCGTTTATGTTTCTAATAATTTTTGTCAAGTGAAATTTCACTTGGCAGAAATTATTTTTTGATTTATTGATGAGACAAAAAAAGTCCGTAGCTAAAAACGGATAATATTAACACTAGACATAGCATTTCAACATTAAATCAGGTGTTTTAATCGAATATTAACAGATAATATTGTTGTTTTCAGATATTTATAATATCTTTAACTTATGATATGGGAATTGTATAACATTTGTGTATAATTTTGCAACAGAAAATTATCAATGATCCCAAGTCATAACTATTAACTTAACATTTTGCCGGATATGAGAGTAATTTTATTGGCACTGCTTTTTTCCTTAAGTTCATTTACTTCATTAAGTATGAGGGACGAGGATGAAATTTTAGACGAAGTCGAATTTGCAAGACTCACTGAGCATGTAAATGAGATTAAGGCTTTTACGGCGTCAAATCACAAGTATAGCAACAAAATTGCTTTTCTTGTTGATATGAAAATTAAATCAGGAAGAAATCGTTTTTTTGTTTACGATCTAGAAAATAATCAAATTCTTGATCAAGGTTTGGTTGCACATGGAAAAGGATCTGAAACTGGAATAAAAGGCGACATTTTACAATTTAGTAATGCCCCAGAATCTAATTGCACTGCACTAGGAAGATATTCTGTAGAAAAACCATATAAAGGTATATTCGGAAAAGCTTTCAGACTTGCTGGATTGGACGAAACGAATAATAATGCTATGAAACGTGCTATCGTATTGCATTCTTATAAAGAGGTTCCATCTGATGAAAAAGAATACTATATCATCAATAGCCACGGCTGTCCGATGGTTAGTCAAGAATTTTTAGGTAGACTTTCAAAATATATCGAAAGTACAAATTCTAAAATTTTATTGTCTGTTTATTATTAAATAGTAAGACCAAAATATAAATGTAAAAAGAGAACTTAGGTTCTCTTTTTTTGTATTTACAAATTAGATTTTCATTTTTTGCCTTATCTCTAAATCATAACCGTTTTCTATAAATGCTCTTATTAGCAATAAATTAGGATAAACTTAACTTGTGTGATAAACCTGATAAAAGATACAAGTTGTAAATTAGTAGAATAGTAATCTAAAAGTTTATTTTATGAAAGCAGTACGTTTTTTTGGACACAAAGATGTCCGTGTTGTTAATGATATTGAAAGACCTGTTCCTAAAGGTGATGAAGTTTTGTTAAAAATTGGCGGAGCTGGTGTTTGCCACTCAGACCTGCATATTATAGATGAAGGAACAGTAGTTGGAACCGTTTTTACGTTAGGACATGAAAATGCTGGATGGATCGAAGAAATAGGAGAAAATGTCGAAGGTTATAAAAAAGGAGATGCAGTTCTTGTATATGGTCCGTGGGGATGTGGGCATTGCAAATCTTGCCAGCAGTCAAAAGAAAATTATTGTGATCATCAATCTGAACAGGCCTATGGTGGCGGACTAGGATTAGACGGCGGTATGGCCGATTATATGCTCGTGCCATCTTCTAGATTTTTAGTGCCTATATATGATTTAGACCCTGTTATTGCAGCTCCATTGACAGATGCTGCGCTTACTCCGTATTCTGCAATAAAACGTTCGCTTCATAAATTAATGGCTGACGAATATGTTGTAGTAATTGGCGTTGGAGGATTAGGTCATGTTGCGTTACAGATATTGAGAGAAATAAGCGGAGCAGAAATTATTGCTTGCGATGTGACCCAAGATAAACTTGCTTTTGCGAAAGAATTAGGAGCAGCTTATGTAATTAATTCTAAAGATGCTGACGCTGCAGAGCAAATTCAGAAAATTACTGGAATCAAAAAAGCAAAAGTAGTTCTAGATTTTGTTGGAGCAACTTCTACAATAGATTTAGGAACAAAAGTAGTAAGCCTTGATGGAGATCTTACTATTGTTGGCCTTGGCGGAGGGCATTATCAATACAGCATGAATGGATTGCCTTTTGGAGTGAGCATGACCAATCCGTATTGGGGATCTAGGACAGAACTGATGGAAGTGGTTGGTTTGGCAAGACAAAAGAAAATTCATATCGAAATTGAAAAACATAAACTTGACGAAGCCAATGAAGTATACGATAGGATGCGACAAGGAAAAATAAAAGGAAGAGCAGTTTTAATACCTTAAAAAATAATATTTATAGATTAAAAAATTGCTTTATATTTGCGCATCAAATCAAGCAAATGAAAAATAGTATTAACATCGCTTCAATTATTATCACAATTATCATTCGATAGTAGTGAAGGGGTGTTATATAAATAAGTAAAATATACAATTTAGAAAAACCTCCCTTTTAAGGGAGGTTTTTTTGTTTACAGCAAGTATGAAAAATTCAATTCAGAATAGCATTATTATTTCAATTATCATTATTCGTATCACATGACGAGTCAGGATTCTATTGTCTATTCATAAAAGCCTTTCTCAATCAAATGTGAAAGGCTTTTTTATTTCTCAGTAACTCATTCAAAAAAAGCACGATAAAAAACAATGAAAAACGAATTTACTCTAACTATTTACTCCGAAGATCAAATAAGATTGATAAGCAAATTATCTAGTATGTTTTTAAGAAAACAAATACAGATTTTGAGCCTTAATATGTCAATTTGCGAAATTGAAAATATGTACAGACATACTATCGTAGTAAATGATACACTGGATCAAGTCATTAATTTATCGGCGCAAATAGAGAAAATTATTGAAGTTTATAAATGTTGCTATCATCTGAATGAAGAGATTATTTTTAGACAGACTGCATTATTTAAAATTCCGACGGCTCTATTTATGGATATGGAATTAATGCTTCGCCAAAATGATCTTAAAATTTCAGAAATCCAAAAAGAGTACACCATATTGCAAGCTACAGGAACAGATGATGAAATAGTAAGTTTAACTGAAAGATTAAAACAATTTGGATTGATTGAATTTGTTACAAGTTCAAGAATTGCTCTTGAAAAATCTAATGAAGGATTTTGTAGGGAAATTTAAAGAATGATGTGACTCTGTTTTTTCTTACGGAAACTTTGCTGTTTTTCTTCAATATTTAGTATTTTTAATAGTCATTACTAAAGCAGATAGAGTATGATTTCAGGTACAAAACGGATATTGTTTTTTTTCTTGTTGAGTTTGACTTTGCTAGTCAACACAAATACAGCCGAAGCACAGCTTCTAGGTGCAGCAAAGACAACCGAAGAGCCAGCCAAGGTTCCAGATGATTCACTCGGAAGAAGAACGCCTCAAGGAACGGTCAACGGATTCATCAAGGCACTTGGCGATCAGAATTATCTGCGTGCAAGCCAGTACCTTGTTCTGAGCAAGCGTTCCTATCGTAAAACAGCCGAAAGAATAGAAATAGCAAAGACTTTTCAGAAACTTTTGGATCAGGGAGGTAACTTTTCGCCATCATCTATTTTAAGTAATAAAGAATTAGGACGTTTAGATGATAATCTGACAACGGGTATAGATTTGGTTGGAAATATATCTACAGACAAAATAAACATACAGCTTTATTTAGAAAATCAGTCAGACGACAGCGAACCGGCATTATGGCTTTTTTCAGCAGAAACAGTTGAAGCAATTCGTGGAGCAGATATCAGCGGAGAAAAAACTTTTTTGGATAGAGTTTTGCCCAAATTTTTGATAGAAAGAAAATTAGGAAATGTTCCAATTGGCCATTGGGCAGTAGTAGTGGTAATGGCAGTAGTTACTTATTTATTGTCGAGACTCCTTATTTTCGTGCTCATTTTTCTGATTCAAAAAATATGGAAGAAAGCTGATACCGAGAAAGGAACCGCAATTATAGATGCTTTTACACTGCCGGTTCAAATGTATCTTACGGTAATGTTATTTGTGGCATTTACACAACGAATGGGAATTTCGATAATAGTTCGTCAGCGATTTAGTATTATCATAATTACTATAGGAATTGTTGCTTTTTTAATTCTGCTCTGGAGAATGACCGACTTTGTAAGCATGTACACGCGCAGCAGAATGAGCAACAGTGGGCGAGCTTCTGCAGTATCTGCGGTATTGTTTTTAAGCCGTACTATGAAAGCTGCAATTGTCGTAATCGGAATAATCGCAATTTTAGGAATTATTGGAGTAGATGTTACCGCTGGACTTGCCGCACTGGGAATTGGGGGGATCGCATTAGCTCTGGGAGCGCAAAAAACGATAGAAAATTTTGTGGGAAGTGTGAGTCTTATCGCAGATCAGCCATTGCGTGTTGGTGATTATTGCCGAGTTGATGATATAAAAGGTACAGTAGAAGCAATCGGAATGCGTTCTACCACACTTCGTACAGCAGCGCGTACTATTGTAACAATTCCGAATGGACAGCTTTCGGCTAGTAAAATAGAAAATTTTGCTCATCGTGACCGTTTTATATTCAATCCTATTTTTGGTTTTAGAATGGAAACCACTCCAGATCAGATGCGTTATCTGCTTGTAGAATTAAGGTCTTTGCTATATGCACATCCCGCCGTTTTAAATACTCCGCCAATAGTTCGTTTTACTGGAATTACAGCAGATGCTTTAAAAGTCGAAATTACAGCTTATATTGAAGCCATAAACCTTGAAACGTCGCAAGAAGTTCAAGAAGATCTTTTATTGAGAATGTTGGATATTATTGAAAAAAGTGGCACTTCATTGGCTTATCCATCACAAACATTGTATATGGCGCGAGACACTCCTTTTTCAAAAGATAAAGCAGATGAAATCGCTGAAACAGTTAAAAAATGGAAGAAAGACAATGAATTACAGCTTCCTAAATTTGATCCGAAACGAGTGGAAGAATTGAAAGGAAGTATAAAATATCCTGATGAAGGCAGTTTTAATCCTGAAGATGAGGAAACTTTATTGTAAAAGATGTGGCTATCTCAAAAGATTTTTTTTGTTAAGCTTCGGAGAAGCGAAATATTTATAGAAATACAATCAGACAAATAAAAAAGCTCCGTAGGAGCGGCATAT
The DNA here is from genome assembly GCF_003254585.1 of Flavobacterium sharifuzzamanii. Lineage (GTDB taxonomy): Bacteria > Bacteroidota > Bacteroidia > Flavobacteriales > Flavobacteriaceae > Flavobacterium > Flavobacterium sharifuzzamanii. The sequence goes on from NZ_QJGZ01000033.1 coordinate 126,134, forward strand.
ATTTAGATTACAAAAAATAATGCCGCTCCTACGGAGCTTTATGTTGCAGATATTTATCCTTTGCTATAAATATTTAGCTTCTCCGAAGCTTACAAAAAAGCTGTCTTTTTTAAGCAACATATTTCTGTGTTACAACAGCTTTAATTTAGCTTTTAGGCTCTCTAACAATTTCCATATTGTCATCATTTAGTTTTACAATTTTCCAATCAGGATTTAGTTCTATTTCGTAAAATTCACTTATAACTTTTGTTCCTTCAATTTTAGACGGAAACGGAAAAACAAAATAAGTTTTTCCATCTTTATCATAACTTAAAATACCAGCTTTTCCCAATTGATTTTTTCCTTCGATAGTTGCAAAATTTCCAAAGTTATTTCCCGATTTATCACGTCCTTTAATACTAGAATACACAATTCCTTTATCATTTAAAGTTAGCGTTCCATTCATGTTAAAAGTACGCCCGTAATGCTCAATATCGGTAAGAGCGACTTTAAGGATTGGTTTATTGATTAGCAATTCAGTATAATAAGAAATCAGCTTTTTTTGTTCTTCTTCCCGAGCAATTTCTTGCTTGTTTACTTCAATAAAATTGTTCCTGGATTTGGCTAATTGTAGTTGCTTTTTAGTGATAGTTAATTTTGATTTTAATATCATAACTTCATAAATGTCAGCGAAATTATAAATGTTATCTAAACTTTTTCTCCAAGCAATATTCAAGTAGTCAAAAATCAATCCATAAGCTGGTCCTGTGGCATAAGGAAAAGGCCTAGTGTAAGTTTTTGCTTCTTCTCGCTGGTTGATTTCTTCTATAGCTTTTTCATATTTATTGTCATAAGAAGAGAGAACAAAACCAGTATAATTTGCTAAGCCTTCCAAAGTCTCTATTTCCAGTTCATCATTCAGTTTTTTTGAATATTGATGCTGTCTTTCTTTTCGGAAAATAACGGCATCTTTCAAATAGTTTTTAACCTCATCTATATTTCTTTTTTCTATTATCGCTTTCAGAGCATTTTTTAAAGCTTGATATTCCAATCTTAATAAAATTCGCGCGTTGGTTTCGTCAAGATATTCAATCGGATTTCCATTAAACTTTCGATACTTCATTTGAAGTAAATGGAACAATTCATGAATAACCGTGGCGCTTTTATCGTCCAGATAATTATTCAGAACCGTCGCATATTCTTTACCTTCATATTTCTGTGTAGTATTAACAAAAACAAGCGAATTAGGTTCCATAGTTTTAGAATATAAAACGCCATTATCCGTTTTGCTATTCGGTAATTTTACCAAACTATAGATTGAATTGTCAAAATCGATTACAATAATACTATCGTTCCAGATTGGCTTTCCCCAAAGTTTTCCGTTGTCTTTTTCTAAAAGCACTTTTGTTTCCAATAGCTTTTCTTGAATATTTTGCCTGTTTTTAAAAGCTTTGTCTGCTTCTTGCGCTGTAGCAAATTGCAAGATTGTAATGAAGATTAATAGTGAAAAATGTCTTTTCATTTCCGATTGATTTAAAATTTCGGAAACAAAATTAAATCGAGTAGTTTTGAAAATGAGTTAAGTAGAGGCTGAAATTGGGACTAATCCCAAGGATGATTTTTTAATTTAGAAGACAATTCATGACGGTTTGCAACATCCAATTTTGCGTAAAGATTTCTAATATGTGTTTTAACCGTACTCAACGAAATAAAAAGCTCATCGGCAATTTCTTTATTTGATTTATCTTCTAAAATCAGTTTGGTAATTTTCTCTTCCTGATTGGTCAAGGTCAGGCTTGAGATTTCTTGTATTATTTTTTGAGGTTTAAGAGCTTTCAGTTTCCTAAATTGAAAAACGGAAATGACAGTCAAAATTAAAACTAATATACCTAAAGTATAATTGAGCTTTTTCTGAAACGTATATTTTTGCTGTAAAATAACATTTGAAATTTTTGAAATTTCATCTTGATACTGGAGGTAATAAGACGTTTCGCCATAGTAGTTTTTTAGTGAGTTTGAAACAGCATTGTAAAATACCTCATCTTTTTCGAAATCGGCTTTTATGTTGAAATCATTTCTTTTGATATCCGAAAAGGCTAAAAGTTTAAGCAGAGGATGTTTAATGCTCTTTTCGCTGTATGTTTTCACTTTCTCTGCAAAATCATGTATTGCCTGCTGTTGCGCTTCTTTGTTTTTTATTTGAGCATTATTTTTCTCTAATTGTTTTTCAAAAGACTTAAGTTTTCTCCATTCTTTGTCTGTCAAATTGCTGTTTTTGGATTGGCTAAACCAATTGTTTCCAGTTTTTGGAAAATAGATTGTATCTCTATTAGAAAAAATAAAATTGTAAAAATTGCTTTTCTCATTATCCGCAACCAATTGTAATCCTTTAATCGGGTTGATATTAGAATGAATACGGTAAAGCTTATCTTTTTCAGATAACAATTGTCCTTTAAATTCAAAGTAACCAGAATTATCTGTCTGAGTTGAAAAAAGAATCTGATTTTCGGTAATCATGGTTTCCTCATCATATTTCAGAAGACTCAAATAGACAGTTTTATTTTTCTGTCCAGCATCAACATATCCCGAAATCTTGTACTGTCCGTAACAAGTCGGAAGAGAAGAGATAATAAAAGTCACTAAGAATAAAGTCTGAATTGTTTTTTCTTTTAGCATTTTAAATCAGTAATAGAAAAACTTATGAATGATTAAAAATACAAAAAAGATTAAGGTTATTAAAATACTTCTTTTTGAAACCTAATTTTGTCGCAGACAATTAAAATGAGAAATCTCCCCGCTTCAGAAATTAGAAACGGGGAGATAATCAAAAATAAAAAAAAACACATTTTTAGAACGAATATCTCAAGCCAAGTTGCCCTTGGAATCTTGAAGCTAATTGATCTACAGTATACGGTGCTGAAGTTGGTTTTTGGAAAGTATAAGTAGGATCGCCTGTTGCAACTCCTCCTAAGTTTCCTGATTTAGTTAAACCAAGACTTGCTGTTGAATTATAAGTATTTGGAACAAAATAACTTCTTCCCCAATCTTTGTTGATAAGGTTTCCGATATTTGCCATGCTGAATGAGATTTGGAAAGTTCCAACTTTAGTCACCTGAATTTCATCCATTAATTTTAAATCGGCTTGAATGTTCCAAGGAGTTGTATCTCCATTTCTTTGTGTAAATGTTCCTCTACGGCTTTTTAAATAATCATTTCCGTTAATAAACGCTTCGTAATCTGCAACTTGCTGTGCTGCTGTAGCAGAAGGAACTCCTGCAGAATTCACTCCAATATATTTTGCTGCTTCTGCCGCATCTTTAAATATATAAGCTAAACCAGCTGCTTGTCCAGTCCCTGCAATTGTTGAGTTAACAAATCCCCAAGAAAACGGATTTCCTGATTGTGCATTAAAATACACATTAGCAGAGAAAGTATTGTTTGGAGCTAATTTTACGCCATAACCAACATTAGAAACAATTCTGTGTTTGATATTAAAGTTAGAAGTTGCTAATTGCGGATTGTTTGGTGTTAATGATTGATTCATCTGGAAGTTACTTTCCATAGAGTTACGAATTCCGTTTGTGATATCTCTAGAGTCTCCATAAGTATAAGCCACCATAAAGTTGAAACCAAAATCGTAAGTTTTAGAAATCATTTCCGTAATACTGTAACGGTATCCTTTATTTGTATTTGATAACAAATAAGCATTTGAAAAAGCTGGGTTTGTGTTTGCAGCATAAATTGGCATTTCATGTTTTGTATCATAAGAGAAATAAGTTGGATTATCTGTCTTATTTACTTGTTGAAATTCTAGATCACGAATTACTTTAGTATAAATACCTTCAATCGTGAATTTATAGCCATCAATTGTTTTATCAAAAGCCAATGAGTTTCTTAAAACAGCTGGCATTTTAAATTTATTGTCAATTAAATCGGCTTGCACTTTTGGAGTAGCGTCGTGGTAACCATTTAAACCGCCAGTTGCCAAAGGATCTCCCGCCGCTGCAACTTGAGCTGGAGTAAGATTGTTTTTGTCGTAGCTTCCGTATCCAACACCATCATTGTAGTAAGCATAGCCTAACCATGCAAAAGGAATTCTTCCTGTAAATACTCCAGATCCACCTCTAATAACAAATGTTTTGTCATCGTCTACGTTATAAGTAAAACCAACTCTAGGAGAAACTAATGCTGAACTGAAGAAGTTATTTTTAATCTGATTTAGCGGAGTATAAGTATATGTTGTTCCGTAATTTGGATCTTCAGGAGAGTTTTGTACTTGTGTGCTTAATTTAGGTTTGTTTGGTAAATCGGTATAATCTATACGAACACCAGGAACTACTTTTAATTTGTTTCCAATTCTAATTTCGTCTTGAACGTATGCGCTATACATGTTTATTTTGAATTTAGCATACGGATTATTAAAGATTTCATCTCTAGTTGAACCATCAAACGGATAAGTTCCGCGAACACGAGTAGGTAGTTTATTGTAGAAATCTGCAAGAGATTTGTATGAAACTCTTCCGTTAAGTGCGTTTACAAAACCATAATTGATATCATAAAACTCATTGTGAGTACCAAATAGTAAAGTATGATTTCCTGTTTTATAAGTAAGATTGTCTGTAATTTCGGTCGTGTTTTGTTTCATATTGAAAACAGTTGCTTCACGATCATTTCCTAAGAAAATTGTTCCTCCATTGTAACCAATTTCTGTTTGAGGAAACATAATATTATTCGATTTTGGATCACGATAATCTTTTATAGCAGAATAGCTTGCAATAAAGGAGTTTGACCATTGGCTGTTAAAGTGTGTCTTTAATTCTAAAACCGTACTAATAGCTTGGTTTTTCTGAGTAAAATCCATACTTGCAAATCTGAAGTTTGCAGCATCACGCTCTAAGTTTGTCGCTTGAGAAATTACCGTATTATTTCGTAAAGAAAGCGAGTTTTTCTCATTGATTTTCCAATCAATCTTATTGAAGAATTTCTGGCTTTTAGAAAAATTATTGTAAGAACCATAAGTTCCAGGGTCAAATCCGTAGTTTGATTTTACGAATTGCGAAATCTGTTCTGCAGTGGCATTATCTACTAGTGAAGTTAATTTTCCGTTAGAATCTGTTGAACCAGCATTATAAAAAACAGGATCTGTTCTTTCTGCATATTCCATATTTGTAAAGAAGAACAATTTGTCTTTAATAATTGGCAATCCTAATCTAAAACCTACTTGGTAATCTCCAAAAGAACTTGGCATTTTAGAACCGTCACCAGCATTGTTTGGTCCTGTAAGCGCAGCACTTCTGCCATAACTGTAAATAGATCCGCTAACGGTATTTGTTCCGCTTCTTGTCACAGCATTTACGCTTCCTCCTAAAAAGTTTCCTAATTTAATATCATAAGGAGCAATGTAAACTTGAATATCTTGTATAGCATCTAAACTTATAGAATTTGAACGCGTACTACTTCCTGGCATTCCAGAAGTTCCTGATTGACCTCCTAAAGACGGACTAAAACCTATCGCATCATTATTTATAGAACCATCAATAGTTACGTTGTTGTATCTAAAATTGGTGCCAGCAAAAGAGTTATTTGAACTTTGAGGAACAAGTTTGGTCACATCCTGAATTCCTCTATTGATTAAAGGAAGTGCATTTACTTGTTTTTCGTTTATGCTTGTGCCGTTATTTTTAGAAGAAGGTTTAGAGCTTGTAATTACTACTTCTTCCAATACATTATTATCTGCTTTTCCAACCGAAATAGCTGGTAAATCATTTTCTCCAAGAGATAGAAAAATTTGTGCATTTGAATAGTCTTTAGTGTCTGCACTTTTTATTTCTAATTCGTAAGGCCCGCCGGCACTTAAGTTTTCAAAGCTAAAACGACCTTGTTTGTCTGTTGTTGCTTTATAAACTGCATTTGTCGGCAGATGCGTTAAGGTAACTTCTGCATCGATAACCGCACTTGTTCCATCATTGACTTTTGCAGACAAAGATGAAGTTGTAATTTGGGCAAAAATACTTCCTGCGGTCAGGAGCATTAGAGCCGAAAGAAAGAGTTTTAGTTTTGTCATGTTATTTATTAGTTTTTATTCGTGACAAATAAAATCTCTTTAATTCGATTCGATTTAAGGCTTATGTTAACGTAAAATCAAAAAACAATTCTTTGTTAATTTATAATGATGAGGATGTTGTTTAGAAAAAAACGGATTATCGCTTTAGAATCAAGCAGTTTATCTCATGCCTTATGAAATAAGGAATTAGAGATAGATTTAAACAAGATTAGAGATAGATTAGAGTATTATGTAAATGTTACGAAATGAGAAAATTCACTTTCTTAATTGGCGAAAAGAGGCTGTTTTTTTGATCAAAAATTAAGGAAATAGAAGCGAAAAAACAGTGCCTTTTTCAAGTTCAGAATCTACAGTTAATTTGATGTTATGACGCTTAAGAATTTGCATGGTAATAAAGAGCCCTAATCCTTGACCTTGAATATGTCTGGTGCGATCGCTTCTAAAGAATAAATCAAAAATTGATTCAATGTCTTTTTCTGCAATTCCAGAACCTTGATCTATTATTTTTAAAAGAAGTTTTCCCTGTTTTTCAAAGGCTGTGACATTAACCTGAGAAGGAAAAGAAAATTTAATAGCATTGTCAATAATATTATATAAAGCAATAAAAAGCATGTGTCTATTAGCGTTTACCGACAATAAATCTTCGTTATTGGCAATGGCGTCTAAATTAAGAATAACTTTTACCTCAGGATATTCAATAGCCTTTTTTTCAAGAATATTCCATACTATTTCATCTATTCTGACAATTTCCATCTGGTCGGGTTCTGAAAGTTCTAATCCTGACAGAATCAATAATCCGTCCAAAGTCGATTTTAGATGAAAAGTGTCTTTTCTAAGAGATTTAAGCACTTCTTCGTATTGTTCGTTAGTTCTTGGATGCTGTAAAGAAACATCAATGTCGCCAATAATAAAAGTAAGCGGAGTCTTTAGTTCGTGCGAAGCATTTTTTAGGAAATTTTTCTGTATTGTAACCCCATTTTCAAGTCTCTCTAAAAGATAATTAAAAGTTGTAATTAGCTCTTTTATTTCATCTTTTCCGCTCACAGCAGGCATTTCGAGTCTCGAATGGAGATTTTCTGTTGTAATGGTGTTTACTTTTGAAATTACATCGGCAAAAGGTCTGAAAGTTTGTCTTGCCAAAAATCTTCCCAAGAGATAGTTAAGTGCAATTCCAGCCAGATAAAAACAGAAAAAAACAATAGAAAGTGTTTCTAACTGCTGATTTCCAACATCGTCAATTCCAGAAACAACTATAATAAAATCACCTTGATTGTCTTTGTAATATAATCCGCTAAATTGTCTTTCAGATATATTAAAATGCAGTATTTTGTCTTTCGAAATAGCCTTTAATTCTCGATCATTTAGTTCAACAGGAACATCATCATGCAAATACAGCTTTTTTGTTTTGGCGTTGTAAATTCTGATAGACTGGTTGGCAATTTTATTGTATTTAGATTCTATTTCCTGATAGCTTATACTGTCAATTTTTTTAATCTCATCTTTCTCAAAATAGAAAAAAGCTGTTATTAAAGCATTGTCTTCAAGTTTTTCATAGTATAAATCTTTTCTGTGGCTTTTAAAAAGCAAAAAAGAGCCAATCAGAACAAGTCCTAGGATAAAGGCAAATAAGAGGGTCGAGTTTATGGCAAGTTTATTCTTGAGATTCATAAACTTTATTTTTAAGCATATATCCGGTGCCTTTCACAGTGTGTATAAGCGGAAAAGGGAAATTCTTATCTACTTTATTTCTTAAGTAATTAATATAAACATCAACAGTATTTATGCTCATATCAAGATTCATATCCCAAACTGCTTCAGCAATGGCAATTCTAGACAAAGCGGTTTCTCTGTTTTTCATGAAAAAAATCAAAAGTTTTAGTTCTCTGGAGGAAAGTTTTAAATCTATACCATCTCTAGTAGCACTTTGTTCTTTCATGTTAATTTTGATTCCGGCATAAGACTGAAAATCTAAAACACCAGAACTAAATTCTGTACGACGCAGCTGAGCGTTGATTCGGGCGAGAAGTTCTTCAAACAAAAATGGTTTTGCCAGATAATCATCGGCTCCAGCTTTTAATCCTCTAACTTTTTCTTGCGGAGTATCTAGCGCACTTAAAATAAGAATTGGAACAATTATTTTTCGATTTCTTAGAACCTCGCAGACTTCAAATCCAGAAATATCCGAAAGCATAATATCAAGAATGATTATGTCATAAGAGGTTTCCATTACTTCATTAATGGCATCAAAACCCTTGCTGACATTTTTTACCTGATACATTTGTTCTTCAAGTCCTCTTGTGATAAAAGAAGCAACTCTTGGATCGTCTTCAACTAATAAAACTTTGTTCATTGCCGATTATTATTGCTGAGAAAAATAAAATGATTTTTTATGCTGATAAAAGTAATTAAAAGTTACTGCATTCTCTGAAAAAGTCGTTTTTTCCTGTGGCTATTTTGTTAGCCTTCTGTATAAGGTTCGTTCCACAACGAATTTGGTTTTAGATAAACTTTGTTTTCCTGAAAATCCAATATCGTATTAAATCTTTTTAAAACTTCGTTCCCAAGAATATGGGTTTTGAACTGGGCTGGATTACTTGTCGCCAGCAATTGTACAGGAACATCATTCAAGCATAAATTACCTAAATAGAATTTTTCGTTTTTCACCGTCAGAACAGGAATTTCTTCTCCTTGTCCATTTTTTAAAATAACTTTTTTCAGAACAGGCAAATTTTCTTTCGGGTATTGCTGTTCCTTCATTATCTGCTGATCGAGCATTACGGTACGCTGATAACCATTATCAAAAAGAAAACGTCCTTTATAAGCTGTATTGTTTATTTGAAGATGTCCTTGAACGCAAAAAAGAGTACGAGTAAATTCCATATCAAGTTTTATATAATCTTTACTTCGTTTTGATAGCTTAGAATGAATTATAAAGAGCTTTTTATCATAATCGATTTCTACTATTTTTCCATCAAATATATTCCATCCAAAACGGCCCACAGTTCCTTGTCCAGATAATTCTACAGGGAAAATCTCCTGATCGTTCCAGATTTGATTTCCAAGTTGAAAACTATGTCCCTTTAAACTGCTTAATTTTAACTGATTAAGCGCCTCATTTGTTAAAAGAAAATCGCTTGTTCCTGAATCAAATTTTAAGTCTAGAGTTTCTTTATCGTCTAATTTTACTTTAAAAATGATATTGTTATACTCCGAAAGCACAAATGGAATTGTATCGTGCATCTCAGGTTTGAGTTTCGAAAAGTTTTTTAATGATGGACATTCAACGCGTGTAAAACAGCTGTCGGTATTATTTAAAAGTACTGTAAAATCAAACTTTTTTCCAGGTTTTAATTTTATTGAGATAGAATCTTCATTAGTATAAAAAACAACGATTTTTTCTTTCGGACTTTTATTTGTAACGTATAAATCTGGTTTTGCTTTTGGGTCTAAATACCATTTTGTTTTTTCTTCATTGCCCTCTTTGATATAGCAGATTTTTGAAGAAGCTTTGATTACAGAATTTTTTACTTGAGCTTGACAAACCGTTACGGCAGCGAGCATAAAGACAAGATGGATCTTCATTATTTATAATTTATAATTTATATTTTATGGATTAAAGCTGAGGCGGAAGCAGATTATCTAAATCTGAAAGGCGATAGAATTTAAGATCATTCAGTTTCATGTATTTGCAGATAAATTCTAAAGTTTCAATTTTGACCTGATAGTTTTCGGTTATTTCCTTAACAGGTTTATGACCGCATAGAATTAAAATTTTATTGTTCTTTTTGGCATAATCTAATAATTCAAGCAAATACGGAATACTAAAATGGATATGGCTATTGTCAATATCAAAAGCAAATACAATTTTAGAATAATCAAAATAACTGTCTTGTTTCTCTGGAATTTCGCCTCCAAATGCTCTTCCTCTTATAATTTTGAATAAAGGAGATAAAGCCTGATCTAAAGAATCTGATCTTTCTCCGTAAGGATACGCAAAAGAAGTAACGTTGAATCCTTTTTTCTTCATAGAAACAATCATAGGATCTATTTCTTGTTTTAAGTATTCTTTGACGCTAAATTGTTTGGTAAACTTAACCGCATTGTAATGATGATAACCATGTCCAGCTATCTCATGACCATATTTTTGCATTTCGAGCAATGTTTTAATTTCTGGAGCTCCAATAGAATCTATTCGACAGACATTAAAAGTGGCTTTCCAAGAATATTTTCGCAAAGCTTTATCTGCTTCAGACCATTCGTCAACATAAGCATCATCAAAAGATAAAATTACACCCGCTTTATATGCTGGTTTTGCTATAGGTTTCGGTTTTTTATTTTCACATGAAAATAAAGATAAGGTCAATAGAAATAATACTGTTTTAGTAAAAAGTATTCTCATAGATTTCAGGTTGCTAGCAAATAAAACTTAGAATATAATTCAATTCAAATATAAAGAATCTTCTTAATAACTGATGCGCTGGTAATTCAAAAAAGATTTGTGTAAAATTATATGTAATAGATAATTATCGTAAATTTATACAACTCAAGACCTTTATTTTTATTACTAAATTATGTTATAGTATAAATATGAAAGTACAATCCATTTCGAATAGATTTTTTGTTTTTTTTAAAGAAAAAAAAGGAATCTCTTTTATACGCGAAAATGATAAAATTATTAGACAATCGATCTTTACCATTTTCTTTCTCGGAATCGGAATATGGTTTATCAAACATGAACATTCAGAACTAAAAGAAGTAAAAAACGTAATTGCAGACGCCAGCAGTTTTTGGGTTTTATACGGAGTAATTCTAGCTGCAGTTTATATAATATTACAGGCATTAATGTACTATGCTTCGTTTATGGCAGTACAAAGTAAAATTGCTTTTAAAGATGCAGTAATACTCTTTCTAAAACGAAACTTCATTAGTGTTTTTCTACCAGCGGGCGGAGTTTCTTCTTTAGCTTTTTTTACAAAACCTATAAAAAAGAAGGGCGTAAAAGCAACTCAAATTCATTTTGCATCAATCGTTTATGGTTTTGTTGGAATTCTCTCAGTGATAATCGTGGCAATTCCTGCTTTAATCTATTCTTTTTTTCAAGGGACTACAGGTGCTGGCGAATGGTATGCTTTTGCAGGAGTTATTGCATTAAGCGTTATGCTATACTTTATTTATGTTTCGGTTTTAGAAAAAGGATTTGTCTACAAGATGATCATAAGATTTTTTCCTTCGGCTGAGATTTTTATGGAGGATTTGAGAAATAACAGAATCATAAAAAATAAATTCCTGCTAGTTGTTCTTTATTCAGTTATTATTGAATTGGTCGGAATAGCGCATTTGTATGTTGCCATGATTGCTTTAGGGTTTACGCCCTCCTTAACAGCAGCCATAATGGGCTATATTATTTCGGTGATATTTTTGGTCGTTTCTCCTTTTCTTCGCGGACTTGGAGCTATAGAAATATCAATGAGCTTTATATTGATACAATTTGGTTTTCAGAATGTCAATGCAATAGCTATAACTTTTCTATATCGTTTCTTTGAATTTTGGATTCCGCTATTAGCAGGTGCGGCACTATTTTTATTGAGTGCCAACAAACTTTTAATGCGTATAATACCTTCTTTCTTAATCTTTATTTTAGGACTAGTCAATATCATTTCTGTTTTAACTCCCGCTATTTCAGAACGTTTAGATGTTTTAGAAGATATAATTCCAATTTCTGCTATTAAAGTATCTAATTATTTTGTGATAACTGCCGGATTGTTTATGCTCGTTAACGCCGCTTTTATGCTCAAAGGATTAAGAACTGCGTGGTGGTTTTCTGTGTTCCTGACAGGTATTTCTGTTATAGGAAACCTTACAAAAGCGATTGATTATGAAGAAGCTATAATTGCATTCGTCGTTTTGATTAGTCTTATTGTAACTAGAAAAGAATATTACGTAAAAAGCAATTCACACTTGCAGAATGTAGGTTTTAAAACTGTTTTAATAAGTGTTTCGGCTGTTTTAATATATGGGATTCTAGGTTTTTATTTCTTAGACAAAAAACATTTTGATATAGATTTCAATTGGCTTCAATCTATAAAATATACCCTGCAGAATTATTTTCTGATTGGAAGTTCAGATTTAGTTCCTTTAGACCGTTTTGCAAGACATTTTCTGATATCAATAAATATATGCGGATTTTTATCTTTAGGATTTTTGCTTTATGCTTTAATTCGACCATATTCTATTAAAAAAGAAGCTGTTGAAGGTGATTTCGCTGCAGCGAATGAAATTCTAAAACAATACGGATCATCTTCTTTGGATTATTTTAAAACCTATGACGATAAGACTATTTTTATTTCCAATAATAAAAAGTCTTTTTTAGCGTATCGCGTTGCTGATAATTTTGCTGTTGTATTAGAAAATCCTGTAGCAGAATCAACAGCCGAAATGAAACAATGTATAATAGAATTTGATTCTTATTGTTACGAAAACGGACTAAGAAGTCTCTACTATCGCGTGTCTGAAGAAAATTTAGATCTGTTTGCTTCACTGCAAAAAAAGAGTTTGTTTATTGGTCAAGAAGGCGTTGTCGATTTGTCTCTCTTTACATTAGAAGGTGGCGCAAGAAAATCGATGCGGAATGCTATTAGCAAAGTCAAAGAAAAAGGTTTTAAAACTACCATTTATACGCCGCCAATAAAAGATGGCGTACTTCAGAAAATTAAAGCAGTAAGTGATGAATGGCTGTATAATACAGGAAGAAGCGAGATTATTTTTTCGCAAGGAAGATTTGATTGGGAAGAACTGAAACAGCAGACTATTATCACTGTGGATAATGCTGAAGAAAAAATTGTCGCTTTTTTAAATGTAATTCCAGATTATGCCAAAAACGAAGGGACGTACGATTTAATTCGTAAAACAAACGATGCTCCAAACGGCATCATGGATTTTATTCTTATTGAACTTTTTACATTTTTAAAATCGGAAGGATACACCTCAGTAAATCTCGGATTGGCAGCAATGAGCGGGATGGAAGAAGCAGATACTTTTCCAGAAAAATCCATGAAGTTTGCTTACGAAAGAATCAAATTCTTTGCACATTATAAAGGTTTGCGAGACTTTAAAGAAAAATTTTCTCCCGTTTGGCACAACAAATATTTGCTCTATTCTCATGATTACGATTTGCTTCAGGTTCCAATTGTTTTGAATAAAGTTGTAAAACCGTAATTTTTAAGAATATGAAAACTACACAATTCAATTGGACAAAAATAGCAGCGATACTTTGTATTATGACTTGTGTTTCTGATTTTATTGTTGTGTTTCTATTAGGAAATCATTATTTAGGTTATAGTCAGCTAAAAAATACGATGAGTTCTTTGGGAGCAAGTATTAGTCCGGTTTCGAATATAATATCGGTTTGGTGGATTTGTATCGGAATGGTATTTATTTGCTTCGGAGTTATTTTTAGAAAAACCTTTAATGGCAATTCAAAAAATATAAAATTAGGCGCTCTGCTAATTATATTTTACGGTTTAGGAGAAGGAATTGGATCTGGCTTATTTAAAGCAGATAAAATTGACGGAAAAATGACCAATTCTTTTATGATGCATAGCTTGGCTGGAGGCGTTGGAGTTCTTGCAGCACTATTGCTTCCTTTAGTGTTGAGAAAAGCAATTGTGACGCAAAAAAAATCTCAGTTTTATATTTTTTCATGGATCATTTTTGCTGTGGGACTTATTACAACGATACTATTTACATTTCGGTTCTCTCCAAATGAAGATAATTTTATTTCACTTTATAAAGGATTGTGGCAAAGGCTTTTCATGCTAAATCTTTATGTCTATTTGATTGTTCTTTCGGTTATAATGTATGGTAAGAAAGCTTAGTTTAATTTAATATAGATTATGATGAATAAAACAGCTCTAATTTTTCTTTTCGTTTTAATTTTTAGCAATAGCATTTTTGCATCAGATGCTGATACTATAAAAGTGGGTTCATTTGGAAAAGTCACCATATATAAGCCCAAAACAACACCAAATGCATTTGTGCTATTTATTTCTGGCGATGGCGGATGGAACAGTGGAGTGGTAGATATGGCAAAAAATATTGTTGATCAAGGCGCTTTAGTTGCGGGTGTTGATATTCAGCATTATTTTAAAAGCATTAAGAAAGAACAATCGAAATGTTATTATCCAGCAAGTGATTTTGAAGAATTGAGTCTGATTTTGCAGAAAAAATTAAAGCTAAAACAATATTTAAAACCCATTTTGGTCGGATATTCTTCTGGAGCAACTTTAGTTTATGGCATGTTGGCTCAAGCTCCTGCCAATACTTTTAGCGGCGGAATTGCTTTAGGGTTTTGCCCAGATATAGAAACAGACAGAACTTTATGTGATGGCTCTGGACTTACATCTCATGTTTTGAAACCTGGAAAAGCGTATTACCTCGAAAAAACAGAAAAACTTACAGTGCCTTTTATTGTACTGCAAGGAACGACAGATCAAGTGTGCAATTATGCCGATACCAAAAAATATATGGATGGACTTAAACTTGGAAAGTTAATTTCGCTTTCCAAAGTCGGACATGGATTTTCTGTTACAAAAAATTGGCTGCCTCAATTTATTGAAGCTTACAAAGAAGTTCTAAATACGCCTAATTTTGCAAAGCAGAAATCAGAGCAAAATTCATTATTAAAAGAACAGAATTTAGCTCCGCTTCCGTTTGAAATGCCTTTAACATTGATTCCGACAAAAAATAAAGACGAAAATCTTCCCATTGCGTTTTTGATTTCGGGTGATGGAGGTTGGACCAGTTTTGACCAATCGGTTGGAGAAGCTCTAGCCGAAAGAGGAATTGCCGTTATCGGACTCGATGCGCAGAAGTATTTTTGGAATGCCAAAACGCCATTAGAAACTTCGATTTCGATTTCCAAAGCCGTTGAGCATTATTTACAGCAATGGAACAAAAAAGCATTTATTCTTGTAGGTTATTCGTTTGGAGCATCTGTTGTTCCGTTTGCGGCGGCTAATTTACCAGAAACTTTAAAAGAAAAGCTAAAAGGAGTTTATTCGTTATCGCCAGATGTAAAAGCAGATTTTGAAATTCATATAGCCGACATGTTAAGTTTGGAAAGCTCAAATGATAACTATGATGTGATTTCTGAAATGAAGAAAATCAAGGCCTATAATCCGGTTTGTTTTTTTGGAAATGAAGAAGAACCTGAAATTCGTAAACAGTTTGCAGAATCGGATATAAAAACCATCGAAATACCTGGTTCGCATCATTATAACGATGATTATAATAAAATAGCAGAAAGTATTTTGAAGGAAATCAAATAAAATGAAAACAATCAATATAAAAAGAGTTTACGATTCTAAAGAAAGTGACGGAACTTATCGCGTTTTGATAGATCGTTTATGGCCACGCGGAATAAAGAAAACGGATTTATCAATTGATGAATGGAACAAAGAGATTGCGCCTTCGCCTAAATTGAGAATATGGTTTGATCACAAAAAGGAACGTTTTGAAGATTTTTCTAAATTATATATCGAAGAACTAAAGCTAAAAAAGGAAGAAGTAGAGCGTTTAAGAAATATTGCAACAAAACAGCCATTAACTTTACTGTTTGGAGCGAAAGATCTTGAAATAAATCATGCTGTTGTAGTAAAAGAATTTTTATTAAATAGGTAAAAAACCTTTTCTAAATGCTACTCGTTTTTCAAATCTTCCATGATGACTGATCGAAATATCCTGAAGTATATTGTCCATTTTTAAATATGGAATTCCGTTTTTGTCTTTTATAATTTCCGGATTTTCAACTTCGACTACATTATTTATATTTTCTAAATTATTTACAGCAATCGTATGAATGCTTTCTAAAGAAAATATACTTTTGGTATAATACGCGTTTTCATTGCAGATCACTTTTCCTAAAGAAAGATTAGAGCTTAAAAAATCTATGGAACAGCACAGCTTTTTGGGACTAAATTCCCGTATTTTGGTCTGTCGGTTATAAATTTTATAAGCTGCTTCTTTCATGCTCCATAAAAGCCAGACCATAATTTCAGGTTTTTCAGAGTCTTTTATATACTGCTGTTCTTCTTCGGTAAAAAGCTTTTCTATAAAACCTTTGCGCTGCCAACGGCTTTCTATGCGTGACTGCGCAAGATCTATTATATCATTGCCAATCATTTTTCGGCGAGTTTGGTTTCAATGATTTCAACAGCAGCTTTTACGTTGAGCATGCGTTCCATATCGGCATTGTCGATCACGACATCAAAGTTTTCTTCAATGTCCAATACAATATCAACTAGATTTGCCGAATTGATATTTAGATCTTTAATAAAATCGGTTTCTTCTGTTAGATTGTCAAAAGCTTCTGTGTTAGTTGCAAAAGGCTTGATAATTACTTTTAATTCCTTGATAAGTTCAGTTCTATCCATCTTAGTTTTCAAATTTTTTAAATAATATACATGCATTTACATCGCCAAAACCAAAACTGGCCTTTGCAATTATTTTTGGGTTGAATTTAATAGTTTTTAAAAGCACTTTTGAAGGATCAATTAATGCTGCGATTTCTGGGTGAAGGTCAGAACAGTTTATATTTCCAAATAGAAATTCTTCTTGAAGCTGTAATACTGCAGCAACACTTTCGACACTTCCAGAAGCACTTAAGCAATGTCCCGTAAGACTTTTAAGAGAATTAATATATGGAAAATCAACACCGTTTCGACCCAATGCTTTTGTCCAGTTTTCAATTTCAAGACTATCTTTTGTTGTGGCTGTCAAATGACCATTTATAGCATCAATTTCATTTGCGCTGATTCCTGCATTTTCGATGGCCGTTTTAATGCATCTTTGCACGGCTGTACTATTAGGAGCCGTCATAGTTCCGCCGTCTCTTTGTCCGCCAGAATTGATATTTCCGCCTAATATTTCAGCATAAATTACCGCCCCACGTTTTAGAGCTGTTTCAAGATCTTCAATGACAAAAGCACCGGCTCCGCTTCCAGGAACAAATCCTGCTGCCGAAGCGCTCATTGGTCTTGAACCTTCTTCGGGTTTGTCATTAAATTTGGATGAGCAGACACGAAGTGCATCAAAACCTCCCCAAATATATGGGCCGCTATCAGATGTGCTTCCTGCTAGAATTCGTTTTGCTTGTCCAGATTGTATTCGGTCATACGCCATTAATATAGCTTCGGCACCAGTTGTACAAGCTGATGAATTGGTAGTAACCTGATTTCCTAGTCCGATTTTACCGCCAAGATACGCGCTGACACCGCTATTCATGGTTTGCGCCACAACAGTGCTTCCGAGTTTACGAATTTGAAGTTCATCAATTTTATAAATGCTTTCGCGAAATTTGTCAATTCCAGAAGTTCCAGCTCCAAAAATGGCACCGCTGTCCCAATCTGGATTTTCATTTAATGGCAATCCTGCATTATTCCAAGCTTCTATTCCTGCAATAACGCCATATAAAATTCCCGTGCTGTTAAGTCCGCGAAGTTCAAGTTCTGTAAAATACTGCGCTTTCAACTCTTCAGAAATTTGAGGCTGACCCGCAATCTGACAAGAAAATTGCAGTTCTTCTAACTGAGCATCATGCCGAATACCTGAAATACTATTTTGCAGCGCATGAGTAAATGCAGGAATGCCAACGCCATTTGGTGCGGCAACTCCAAGACCTGTTATAACAACTCGTTTTTTCATAATCTTTTTGTTATCATTCCAGCTAGAACACCTCGACAGACTTCTTGTCCAGCTTCATTTTTCATTACGGCATTACATTTTAATTTTCCAAAACGAAAGAATAATTTCTCAGAAGTAACCGTTACTTTTTCATTTGGATAAACAGGTTTCAAAAACTCCATATCGGCAGATGTAAAAGCGATTACGGTGTTTTCTCCCAAATCATTTCCTAAAAGAAATATTCCCAAACAAACCATTCCAATTTGAGCCATCGTTTCAGTTAGAATTACGCCAGGAGTTACAGGATTGTTTTTAAAATGTCCTCTGTAAAAGTCAAGATTTTCTCGAAAAGTATATGTTCCCGTCACACCGTTTTCATCAGCATGAAGCAATTCATCAACAAACAAAAAAGGTTCGCTGTAGGGAAGTTGTGCTATTATCTCATTTAATTCCATAAACTTTCAAATTACCATTGCAATAAAACTCTTTGTGCCGAGAATCCTGGGCCAAAACTCAGCATTAAACCTTTTTCTCCTTTTTTCGGATTTCGGTTCATAATATTTTCTAAAACATACAAAACGGTTGCGCTCGACATATTCCCGTATTCCCTAAGAACTTCTTTTGTATCATCAATATTCTTTTCCAGTCCAGCAAAAAGTGACTCGACAGTTGTCACAATTTTTTTTCCTCCCGGATGAAATATCATGTGGTCAATATCTTTAATTTCGAGATTATTCTGTTTAAGAAACGGATGAATAATATCGCCAAAATGAGAAGCAATTGTGTCTGGAACTTCAATATCGAGAACCATTTGCAGTCCGCCGTTAGTGAGTTTAAAACCCATCATGTGCTCGGCGTCATAAAAATGATACATCTGTTCGTCTAGAATTTCGGGACCAGAATCTTCTTCTTTGGAAGATAATAAACAGCAGGCAGCACCATCTCCAAAAATGGCAGCACTAACAATATTGGGCATCGAAAAATCATCGAGCTGAAAAGTTGCAGTTGGAGATTCAACCGCAATTACAGCCGCACGCTTGCCCAGATTTGATTTCAGGAAATTCTTTGCATAAATAATTCCAGATATTCCGGCCGCACAGCCCATTTCGGTTACAGGAAGACGAACAATATCTTGTCTTAATTTCATTTTATTAATAAGGTAAGCGTCAAGCGAAGGAATCATAATTCCGGTACAGCTTACGGTAATAATGTAATCTAAACTCTGCGGATCCCAGCCTGTTTTTTCTAACGCTTTCTCAAGAACCTGATGTCCTAAAACAATCATTTCACGGCTATAAATATCATTTTTTTCTTCAAATGAAGTGGCTGTAAAAACTTCCGAAGGCTGCATAATAGAATAGCGTTTGTCTACTGAAGCACCTTCAAATATTTTTTTCACTTTCTTGACAAAACGTTCTTCCTGACCTTCAAGCCATATATCGACAAACGGAAGAATTTCTTCTGTGGTACGTGAATATTGCGGAAGCTGTTTAACAGCTGTGATTATCTTGACACTCATATTTTTGTAATTATCCATTGGTAGCGAAAAGCCCATTTCCAGTTTATGGAGTAGTTTTTTAAGTTTAATTTTTGCGATAAACTTTCTAGTTCATTTTTCTTGAATCCTTTAAGAATAGAAATCAATCCGTCATTACGCGACATATTGTTGAGATTGAAAACGACGCCAATAAGTTCAAATAGTCGATAAGCCAATTTGCTTCTATGAAGATCGTTTACCACAATTCCTATCGAAGCATTTTTGTTTAAAGTATTCATTACATCTGCAATTTGGTTTATTGTAAAATGATGTAATGTGAGTGTACATAGTACAATATCATATTTTAACTGATGAAATTCTTCGCTAAAAATATCTATACAGAGGTACTCTATGTTTGGAAAATCTTTAGAAAGTCTTTTGGCATAATCGATTGTAAAAGCGTTGGCATCAATGCCTATTAGTTTAAAGCTGAGATTATTTTTTTCCCCATATTTGGCAAGCATTCTGAGCATATCTCCATTTCCGCAGCCAATATCGGCAATGGTAATTGTTTTAGAAATATCAGTCTTTTTAAAAAGCTCTTTTATGCCATGAAGCGTCAGTTTATTGCCGCCAAGCAATTGATTGATAGAAGCAATTTGATCTAAAGCGCCAATTACTTCTTCGCCTTCTAACGAAAAATCGTCCATGATTTCAATTTCTTCTGTTCTATATTTGGTGTTTACACTCATTTATTCAATTGTTATCGGACGGCCGTGCGTTTGTTTTACAATAATAGAAAGTAATGACGGAACCGAAGCTGCAATAGTGGTCATTATATGTGTGAAATTTTTGTATGTCAGCGCTTTGGCTAATATTCGTCCAAAGAATAATCTTTTGCTAAAATGCTTTTTCCATTCCTGAATATAATTTTTCTCCAATTCGTTTCTTGATTCTATCTTTCCGTAATAAAAATCCAATACTAATTCTGAAGCAATTTTGGCGCTGTGAATTGCCATTGCCATACCGTTGCCGCACATTGGGTGGATTAATCCTGCAGTATCACCAATCATTAAAATATGATTTTCTACAGGCTCTTTTCTGTCAAATGAAATCTGACTTATGGTTAAAGGTTTTTCAAATAGGGAAGTGCTATTTTCAAAAATAGCCTTTAATTTTTTGTTTTTATAAAGCACTGATTTTTGGTATTCTTCAATGTTTTTATATTTTTTAAAAGTTTCAAAATCGGCCAGATAGCAAATGTTTATAACATCGTTTTCGACTTTTGAAACGCCGCAATAACCGCCTTGAAAATTGTACAAAGCAACAAGACTTTCGTCAAAATTTCCATTGTAATGTCCTTTTACAGCTAGCCAAGGCGATTTCTTAGAAATAAAATCTCTTGACAAAACTTGGTCAATATTTGATCTTTTGCCATAAGCACCAAGAACTATTTTAGCTGAAAGAATTTCTTCAGAAGTTGTTATGGTAAAAATGTCATTTTCAAAAGAAATATTTGTAACTGTTTCTGTTATGATCGTACAGCCATTTTCTGCTGCTTTTTGAAATAGAAAATGATCTAACCCATATCGGCTTATTCCAAAACCTCCCAAAGGAAGTTTGGCTTTTGCTGTTTTACCATTTTGGGCTGTAAATTCAAAATTTGAAATACTTGTGGGATGCAATTGAGAAACATCTATATCAAGCCAAAATAAATAGGGAAGTATTTCATTTGAAATATATTCTCCGCAGACTTTATGTTTTGGAAACGTATTTTTTTCGATAAGAACTACCTTTAATCCTTTTTTGGATAAGTGTATAGCGCCAGCAAGACCAGCAAGACCGCCACCAATAATAAGCACATCAGGATTTGTTCTCATACTACCAATTTAGTCATAATTCTTACACGAACCTTACTTAATTCGATAAGAAATTAACAAAATTTCAACCTTTATCTTAAAAGAATAAAAAGTATTTTTCTAGAGTAGTATTGAGGAAGATTCATTTAAAAGATAATTTTTACTTTTGCCAAAAATAGCAGCATTCATAAATGACAATAGAAGATCTAGTAGGCACTTTTTCGGTTTCGGGAAGCAATCAGGACGAAAGCAATGAAATAACATACAAAGGTGTTTTGACTCTAACTTTAGATAAAAATAACAGAATTAAAGCAAATTGGCTTATCAATTCGCATCAGCAAAAAGGAACGGGTTTCTTTAAGGACAATATTTTGGTAATTAATTTCAATTATAAAGGCGACGACAATAAAACCTATAAAGGAGTTGCAGTTTATAGATGTATCACAAAAGATGTATTAGACGGATTCTGGTCTGAGAAACATGGAAATCCACTTTATCTTGGGAGCGAGCATTGCTTAAGAATGGAAACAACAGAACGATTAAATTAAGATAGAGAATATCTAATTTTAACACATAGAAACATAGTATTTAATTTCTAAAATAAAGAGTATAAAAAGAAACTAGTTTCTAGCACATAGATTCAAGTCGTACAGCTATGTGTATTAATGCAAGTGAAATGCCTTTATACACAATCTAAAACTATGTTTCTATGTGTTAAAAAAAATAAAACTGCGTAAATCAGTTAAGACTTACGCAGTTTTTTATATAAACTATTTAAAACTTATTGGTTAAGCTGGGTTTGACACAGTTCTATATTTTCTGTTGTAAAGAATAATAAAACCAATCCATATTGCTAATAAAACTGCAATTAAAATAAGTTCTGTCTCATGCAAACCATCGCGGAAGAAATTGTTTAATGAATGTACTCCTGCAACCGCTAGCAAAGAACCTGTAGAAGAATATACTTTTCCGATTCCCCAAGTTCCAAAGAAAATGATTCCAAGAAAAATCATGTTGCTTGGAGTGGTTTCCAGATTTAAATGCCAAGCAAACCAAAGAACTGCAATAATTACTATAGAGGTAAATTTAGGAAGTGATTTTAATTGCTCTTGTAAAAAGCCTCGCCATCCGATTTCTTCTAAAAGACCGTAAACTAAAACAGTAAACATCAATAAAATTGGGAATTTACCAATTGTAGCATAATAAACTCCAGCGATTAAAACTGCTGGAAGAATCCAATATATGGCAAAAGGAACAATTGCATTTTTGTATATTCCTTTTAAAGACATTGGATTGTGAAGTGAGAATATTTTTATCGCAGCCAAAGCTCCCAAAGCAGGACCAGCACCGCGCAGTAAAATCACTAAGTACGGATTTTCAATTCCAGATAATAAATTGGTTTTTACAGCTGCATATCTGCAGATTACAGCGATTACGTAAAAAACTATAATAGCTCCAAAGTTGATTTTATTTTTCATCGTTTTAAATTTGTTTGGTTTAGTGAAGCAAACTTAGCGAGGCAAAATGAAAATAAAATTGACTTTGGGTAAGAAATCATTTTTCCATAACTCTTTTTCGAATTCGGCTTAGACTTTCTGCCGTTAAACCAAGGTAAGAAGCGATGATTTTTAAAGGTGTTCTCTGAAAAATTTCCGGTCTTCCTTCTATAAGTTTTAAATAACGTTCTTGGGGCGAAAGCGTCAAAAGATTAATCTGTTCTTGCTGTTTGCGCACGTAGAGCATTTCAGAAATAGCTTTTCCGATTCGTAAACCAGTTTCTGATCTTTGATATAATTCATTTAAATCTTGATGAGAAATAGACCAAAGTACTATATCTTCTAAAGCTTCAGTTTTTATAACCGATGGTTGCTGATTTAAAAAAGACATATAGTCACTTATAAAACTATTTTCATACAATAAATTAATGCAAATATCTCTTTTGCCATCCCAAACAAACAATCCTGCCGATCCTTTAATGATGATATTAAGGTATTTCTCCACACCATGATAATCTTTTATAATTTCTGATTTTTCAAATTCACGGACTTTAATTTTCTCCGAAAACCCTTTCCAGATATTCATATCGGCAGTAAAATACTTTTCGAAAATTCTTTTTACATCTTCAGGAGAAGGGCTTTGTGGCATTTTATTAAATTATGAGTTTGAAATGCCAATTTAAGTTTAATCTTTCAAAATAAAAACAGCTGGGTTAACTCGAGGTATATATTTTTTTAACACATAGAAACATAGATTTTAAATTATTAATAAAGAAAGTAAAAGAGAAACTCGTTTCTCCACACATAGTCGCTATGCGAATTGAAACAAGTGAGACGCCTTTTTTAGCGTAAGAAATTCTATATTTCTATGTGTTTAATTTTAATTGAATAGATTATTTAAATTAAAGAATTTGGCTGTAGTTCATTGTCATATTTTTCAGGATCTGAAGCTGCATATTCATTTTCAGGTTCTGGAATTACATGAATTTTAGAATCGCTAATCGAAATTACAGCAGAACAGACATAAATGCCAATTTTCCCTTCGTTGTATTTAAAATCCAATAAAGTTAGTTTTACGATATCATTTATTGAGAGTTCGTAATAATTTCCGTAGCGGATAATCTTAAAAGAAATCTGTTTTTCTTCACTAATTTGAAACTGATTGGTTTGAATGTTTTCGAAGATGAAATTATTCTTGACATCTTTTTCATTAAATCCCCACGCTCTGAACTGTACGAAACCGTTCATAAAATCGATCGAAATATAGTATCCCGTTCCTTCTTTGTCACATTCGATCACAAAACCTGTTTTTCCCATTCCTTCCACAGATAATGTTCCTTCCCAGACAAAATCATTTGATGGTTTTTCGAAACCGTAAATTTCGTAACCGCTTCGGCATCCAAAACGCCATTTGCTTTCATTTTCTAAAACAAAATCGGCTGTTGGATTTCCTAAAATAGGTAAGGGAAGAGGAAGATCTTTTTGGAGTATGGTTTTCTGATAGAGTTTCTCCCAATAATAATAACTCTTCAATAAAAGACGTCCGTTTTTATCAACATCGAGTTCTTTTGGAGGTGGAATCACACGATGCGTATTGACATTTCCGTCTGCAAAATAGAAATTATAAACCAGAAAATGTTTACCATCTTTAACCACTCTTGCGGCATAGTTTCCTTGAGGCATTAGTACATTGTTATGAAATGCTGAATATTCTCCTCTAAACTCAGGTGAAGACCAATAACGAACTTTAATATCTTCCCTAATTGATCCCAAAAGATAATGTGTTCCTTTAATTTCAAAAACACACGGACATTCTACATCATCATAAACATACGGAATATGAAGCGGTTTCTGCAGCACATAACCTTCTTTTTCTCTTTTTGCCACACCAATACAGCCTCTTCGGTATGTTGGTCCAGAGGCGCTTCGGGCACAGATTAACAAATAATCTTCTCCTTTGTATTGGTATTTGAAAGGATCTCTAAAACTTATCCATTGTCGCGGATTGTTGTTTGGACCTTCATAATGTGGCGCTTCACTTTTAAAAGGAAGTCCGTATAGATTTTCCTTTTTCCAAGTGAGTAAATCGGAAGAAATTGCTCTTCCTACTTTTTGCTCGATTCCTTTATCCTGACGTTTAAGTCCTGTGTAATACATTTCATAACCTTCGCCATCCGATTTTTTGCTGATATGCATTGTCCATAACATATCATCATCCCATTCTCCGGGATCGCCTACAAATAAGGCATTTTTTACTCGTTTCCACGAAAGACCGTCTTTAGAAACGGCATGGGCAATATAATCGTGATTAGGAATGATTAAATGAAATAAATGATGAATTCCTTTTTCATCTATAAATACATCAACATCTCCAATTTCCCAATTGCTAAATCCTGAACCTGAATACATTTTATTATTTATTTTAAACTGTTAGTATATTTTTTATTTTTTTAAACACATAGAAACATAGCTTTTGTTTGAGAAAAAAATGATGTTTCACTTGCATTAACAAATATAGTTTTGTGAGTGTCAAACTTTGTCAAAGTACACATGAACTATGTGTTAGAAACTAGTTTCTTTCAATTACCTTTTTCAAGAAATAAAAAACTATGTTTCTATGTGTTTAATTTTTTTTGCTCAAAGATTTTTACTTAATGACTTTGTAATATTTCAAACCTTCCAAAATTCCTTCTGAAGCTGAAGCTTTGGCTACATAAATGCTTTTTGTTGTTTCGTAATCAGCCAATTCTGCGCTTCGGTTTCCAACGATAATTCCTTTTACTGGACCTATAAACATATCGACATCATTTCCAGAATCTCCTGCCGCAATTACATTGCTTAACGGAATAGACCATTTTCGGCATAAAAACTTAATCGCATTTCCTTTAGAAGCCCTTTTTGGAATAAAGTCTAAAAATTGTCCATGACTCGGAATAATATTGACTTTGTACCAGCCTGTTCCTAAAACCGCAATTAATTCATCATGATTGTAGTTTTCTTTTTCATAGTAATAAGAGATTTTATACGGATTCTGCGCTTCTTCTTCCTGAAGTTTAATCCATTTAATGGCTTTTAGTTTATTGACAATTTCTTCTCTTTTCCATCTTCCAGAAAGGAATTTTGCCCAACCTTTATCTAGAATATAATCTTTTCCGTTGGTGTAATAAATTTCAGTTCCGACAGAACAAATGATAAAGTCGGGTAGGGGAAATTCTTCTTCGTCGATAACTTTTTTTACCAAAGCCAGATTTCGTCCAGAAGCCATTGCAAATGCCATTTTATCGGTCCGATTGATTAAATGTGTTTTTAGTTCTTTTAAACCTGGATTTGCGAGTTTGGGTTCAATCAATGTTCCGTCAATATCAGAAACCAATAAATGATCAATTTTTCTTTTTAATCTCTCGATGTTGATATTGGGATAATGCTGTTTTTTAATTCCTGCTCCAGATGAAAGGGAAAGATTTTCTTTAACCAATTCGACATAATGGTTTACGTGGCTAATCCAGCTATAGTATTTCTGGATATTGATGGCTCCATTATTCGAATAGTATTTCCATTTATTTTCATCGGTTAAAATATTTCTGAGCGCCTTTTTAATTTGGCTTTCTTCTTGCGGATTTACTAATTCTCCATTTTGGCAAACAGGAATAATTTCTGAAGGGCCGCCGTTTTTTGTCACCACAACAGGAAGTCCTGAACTAGCTGATTCGATAACGGTCAAGCCGAAGTTTTCATGCAGAGCTAGATTCACAAAAACACCTCTTTTTTCTGCTGCATAGCGATATATAATAGAAACTTCGTTTTCTACATCATGCTTTTTTGGGATAGCCATTTTTCCATACAAATCATATTTGTCCATTAAAAGAAGCAAATCTGTTAGAACGTTTTTTTCAGATTCGGGCATTTTGGCAATGTCTTTTCGGATACCAGCAAAAATGACCAGATTGGCAATACTTTGCAGTTCTTTGTCTTTTCCATAAACCTCAATCAAAGTGTTCAAGTTTTTATGTCGGTCAGGTCTAGAAAGTGCCAGAATAATAGGCTTGTGAGGATTAGTAAGAAATTTAGAAATACTTTCTTGAACCCAATATTTTCGCTGCATTTCTTCCATGTTTTTCTCAGAATCATTTTCCTGATAGTAATAAGGAACAAATTTTCTGGTGTCAATTCCAGGAGAAATAGCGTGGTATTTTCCTAATTCGAAGTTTTTGTATACTTTATAGGTTTCAATTTCCTGTTCGGTCGAGGTGACTATAAATTCTGCAAGTTCTAAGGTTCTCTCTTCTGCAGAAATTCTAGCTTTAAATTTAAATTTTTTCTCAAGTTCTTCTTCAGTTTCTCCACTTTCTATTAGTTTTTTCTTTTTATAAAATCCTAATGAATGTCCTGTATGAGCAAAAGGAATATTTAAAACGGCTGATAATTCGGCGGCGGCGTAACCAGCATCTGCATAATGGGAATGAATCCAATCTGGAAAAATATTATGTTGTTTAATGTGCTGCATCGCGCCATTTACAAAAAGATCAAGCCCTTCCCAAAGCTGTTCTTTTGCTTTGTATTTTTTTCCCAGAAACGGAATTCGCCTTATATCCAATTTATCATTGATAATTTCCACAGGTACCGCGTATTCAGGCGAAAGAGCAGGATCATCGATTAATCTGGTAAAAAGATGAACGTGTTCTACATCTTCATGCTGCGATAAAAATTCGGCTAATTCGTATATGTATTTGGTCTGGCCTCCGTTGTCTGCATCTCGTCCAATCTCTAGACCAGAACCTTTTAAAAGTCCGTGAATATTGATAAGTGAAATTCGTAGTTTTTTCATCATTCTTCCTTAAATTATTTGAAATCACAAGTTACTGCGCCCATATTGATTAGGAAGAAATAATTACATTTTAAATTTACATAGTTCCCATGTTTGAAAAGTGATTTTGATGTTTTAACTATAAAAGAGCCTGTGTCAAAAGGACAGCGTTTTTGCTGGACGTATTTTTTGTAAAATTTATTTTACCAGTAAAACCCCAGAGGGGTAAAATATTTATAGATTTACAATGTAGAATAAAAGAAGCTCCGGAGGAGCGACATATTTTTTTCTATTCTTAATATATGTCGCTCCTCCGGAGCTTTATGTTGTAAACATTTATCCCTTGCTATAAATATTTCGCTTCTCTGAAGCTTACGAGAAAAGATTTATCCTTTTATACAGCTTACTTTTATTTTCTTTTAATTTTTATTAATTAAATTCTCAATATCAAATATTGAAATTTTAGGATTTCCGCCAGCCGATCCAGCAACCAGAGCTCCAGTTGCACAGGCAAAATTTAGAGCAGCTTGAGGTTCTTTTCCGTTTAAAAGCGAAGTGACCAATGCGCCTAAGAAAGAATCTCCAGCGCCAACAGTATCTTCAACTTTTACGGTATAGCCTTCATTTTCATAAAGATGTTTATCCCACAATAATAAAGCGCCATCTTTTCCTCTTGTAACGCAAATTGCTGTGGCATTGCTCAAAGAGCAGATAAAATTCATGTTTTCTTCTAAGGTTTTGTAAGGAGAATCAAAAGCGGCGCTGATTTCCATAATCTCTTCATCATTAAATTTGATGAAATTAGCAGACTGCATCAAGTGTTGCAGAGTTTCATAATCGTAATGTGGTTTTCGAAGATTAACATCAAAAACTTTATAAGTATGCGTATGAAGCAATTCTTCTAGTGCTTCTCGTGAAACTTGGTCTCTACAAACCAAGCTTCCATAAATTAGAACATCTGAATTTACTACTAATTCTCTCGCTTCTTCGTTAAGTATAATTTTATCCCAAGCCGAAGGATAAAGAATTTCATAAGTAGCCGATTTGCTTTTGTCTAATGTAACATTTACCAATCCTGTAGGGAAATAATCAGATTTTAGAATAGTATTGGTATCCAAGCCCAATTTATGGACTTCATTTATAATAGCTTCTCCATCTGCATCATTTCCTACACAGCTAATCATATTTGAATCAACGCCAAGGGCTTTCATGCGAAGCGCTACATTTAAAGGTGCGCCTCCAATTTTTTTTTCATTACCAAAAATATCCCAAAGTACTTCTCCGAAAGCGACAGCTTTTAGTTTTTTGTCGTTGCTCATTTTAGTTTTTCTTGTTTTTAAAACATTAAATCAGATGATCAGCGTTTCATCAGATTTTATAAAATTAAAAAAGAATAACGGCTTGTGCAACCTGTTTTTTGTGTAAAAAGTATTGATTAACTTATAAATAACTGAAAATTAACGCATAAAAAAGTAAACAGAAACTCATTTTTTAATATCACATTCGAGTAAATTATAAAAGGAATTCTCTTCTATTTTCTGCCTTAAGCTTTTAATGGAAATTTAGATTTAAGGTTTTTAATTATTTTTTAAGAAAGTTTTAATCTTTTGCTAAGATTTCAGTTCTCGTTTATATATTTGTAACCAGTCTAAATAAGGATAAATTATAAATTTTATATGAAAACAACTTTCAAAACACTTAAAAACAATGTTTTATGTCAAGTGTTTACAGCCTTTTTGATTCTTTTCTTTTGCTCAGAAACGGCTTTTTCTCAATCAACTGTTGGAACAATTTCTGGTAAGGCGATTGTTAAAGACGGAAATTATTTACAAGGCGCAACAGTTAAAATTTCAGAATTAAATAAAACTACAACTACAGATTCTGATGGTACATATCAATTAAAAAATATTCCATTTGGAACTTATTTGGTTGAAATAAAATTAAACGGTTATGAATCTTCTCCAGCTTCAGTGATTGTGGATCAGAATAATACTGAAGTAGCACTTGATTTTGAACTGACTTACACTTCTCAAAAACTAGAAGAGGTAATTGTAAGTTCTGGTGGAAATAGATTTGCTAGAAAGGAAAGTGAAGAGGTTTCTAAAATGAAATTGAAAAACATGGAAAATCCGCAGGTTTATACTATTGTAAGCAAGGAATTGATGAAAGAACAAGTTATAACAGATTATAACAGCGCTTTTAAAAACGTTCCTGGAGCTGGTATTGCCGAAGTGAGAAATCAAGGAAGAACAACCAATATTTCTAGAGGTTTTGCGACACCACAATTGGTAAGAAATGGTGTTGGAAGTTTTACATATAACTCAATAGACCCATCAAACTTAGAGCGTATTGAGGTAATCAAAGGACCATCGGCAACTTTATTTGGAAGTACTATTTCTTCTTTTGGAGGATTATTTAACAGAGTAACCAAAAAGCCTTTTAATTTCTTTAAGGGAGAAGTTTCTTTTTCAGCGGGCGATTGGGATTTGAATCGTTTAACGGCTGATATTAACACACCTTTGAATGAAGACAAAACAGCTCTTTTCAGAATCAATACGGCATTGCATAGCGAAAGAAGTTTTCAGGATGCTGGATTCAACAAAAGCTTTTTTATCGCACCAAGTTTTTCTTATGAAGTAAACGAAAGATTGACATTATTGATTGATGCTGAATTTAGCGCTTCAAAAGGGACTTCACCAACGCGATTAACTCCCTACACAAAAGCTGACGCTAAAGCGCATAGCATTGAAGAATTAGGAATTCCGTACAATCTTTCTTTTGCTAATAATACAGTAAATTACACAGGTCAGCAATACAATATTTTTGCACAATTGAAATATAAAATTTCTGATGAATGGACTTCGCAAACTATCGTTTCGCGTACAAGATCATCATCTGAAGGCTATGTTGTGGCTTTGACCATGTTAAGTAATGAAACATTGAGACAGCAAGTTACCAATCAAGATTATCCTTATTACGGAACCGATATTCAGCAGAACTTCAACGGAGATTTTAAAATCGGAAAATTACGTAATAGAGTAGTGGCAGGATTAGATTTTTACAGCCTTCGCGCAACTCGTAATGATGCAACGGTAAATATGCCAGCGCTTAATTTTAGAAAACCTGGTGATGCTTATAACAATTTTACTCTAAATAAAATTGAGCCTTTATTTCAAAATGCTACTTATACCAACATGGTGTCAAACAACGAAAGAACTTATAGTGCTTACGTGTCTGATGTATTGAATGTTACCGATAGATTATTGGTAATGGGAGGTGTTAGAGCAGATCGTTATATCAATAAAGGTGTATATTATCCAAGCCGTGATTCTATTGCAGGAAATTACAATCAGACGGCATTTTCTCCTAGATTTGGAGCAGTTTATCAAGTGGTAAAAGAGAAAGTTTCTGTCTTCGGAAATTACATGAATGGTTTCAATAATGTTGGCGGATCAGATTTTTACGGAAATACTTTCAAGCCAAATCAGGCAAATCAATTAGAAGGTGGAGTAAAACTTGACTTTAATAAAATTAGCGCGACTTTCAGTTATTATGATATAAAAGTGACGAATGTTACGCGTGACGATCCAGACCACGTAAACTTTCAGATTCAAGACGGAACGCAATTGAGTAAAGGTTTTGAAGCAGAATTGATTGCAAATCCGATTAAAGGTTTGAATATCGTTGCCGGTTACACGTATAACGATAGTAAATATACAAAAGCAAATCCGAGCATTAATGGTTTAAGACCTACAACTGCAGGTTCGCCAACAACTGCCAATCTTTGGGCAAGTTACAGATTGACTGAAGGCGCGGCTTCTGGTCTTGGATTTGGTTTTGGAGGAATTTATGGAAGCGAATATTATCAAACGAATACTTCTACATTTAAATTCAGTATTCCTTCTTATACCGTTTTAGACGCTTCTGTTTTTTATGACAGACCAAAATTCAGATTAGGTTTAAAAGTTGACAATCTTACCAACGAAAAATATTGGTCATATCGTTTAGCTGCTCAAAACCCAACGAGAGTTACAGGAAATATTACGTTTAAATTCTAACAATTACAATTCGTCATTTAAAATGATATTTCTACATTTGGATTTTATTGCAAATTATGACCAAAGGTTTTAAAAATACTATCAGACAAATTCATTTGTGGCTCGGTTTAGCATCGGGCCTCATTGTTTTTATAGTAAGCATCACAGGTTTTCTTTATGTTTTTGAAGAAGAAATACGTGATTTTGCCAACAAAGAATATCTGCATGTTCCCGTTCAGGAAAAGCCATTTATAGGTTTAAAAACGATAATTGAAAACTATGAACGCCTAGAACCTAAACAGAAGATTACGGCTTTAAAAATAGAAAAAGAAGAACCCAATGCGACCGTTCAAATTTCTACCAAAAAGAAAAAAACGTATTATTTTAATCCGTACGATGGGACTCTAATAAACCAACAAGGAGCAGATTGGCTGAATACGGTTTTGGAGATACATCGAACTTTATTATTGGGAGAAGTTGGCGAATTTATACAAGGCTGGTCGGTTGTGATTTTTATCGTTATGCTCATAACGGGATTAATTTTATGGTTTCCAAAACAGAGACGCCAGCTCAAGCAATCCTTAAAGATAAAATGGAGCGGTTCGTCTAAAAGAATCAATTTTGATCTTCATCAGGTTTTAGGATTTTATGCTTCTATTTTTCTGCTTTTAATTGCCTTTTCTGGAACGTATTTTAAATATGATGCAGTAAAAAAAGGAGTTAGTTTGGTAACGGGAAGCAAGCTCAGAAAGGGAGACGAATTGGTTTCTAATGCTAAAATAGATTCGACTACAATTCCGGTTCGATATAATAACATTTACGAAAGTTCAAATGCGAAATATCCAGGCGCAACTTCGGTTTCGTTTTCAATTAGAAAAACAGGAGAACTGCGATTAAGAATGACGTATCCAAATGATTGGGCAAGAAATCAAAATACGCTTTTCTTTGATGGAAAAACAGGGCAGATGCTTAGAACGAAATTGTACAAAGACAATAATGTTGCAGATGTCTATGAAGCAAGCAATCACGATCTGCATACAGGAGTTTTCTTTGGACTTGCAGGAAAAATAATCTGGAGTCTGGTCAGTTTGATTGGAGCTTCTTTGCCTATAACTGGATTTATAATTTGGTGGAAGAAAGGGAAGAAGTCTAAGAAGAAAAAGGTTAAGGCATAATATTATTTCAAATAAAAAAAGCGCAAAATGTATCTGATTTTGCGCTTTTCTTATTCTTAATATAGTTGGTTGCTTGTTCCGTAGGAACATTTCATTGGTAGAAATTATGTAGTTGCCATTGTTTTACGTTCCGTAGGAACGTCTGATTTTCGGGTATGATTTTCAATAATAATGGATATCAAACGTTCCTACGGAACGTGAATGTGGGGCTTTGTATTTTTTTCTACCGACGAAACATTCCTACGGAATGATAACTTTGCCTTGTTAAGGCATCGAATTAATTAACCATGCGCTTCAACAGAAACATCATTCCATTTCTCCCAGCTTTCCAATCTTTGATCGTAGCTTTGTTTTACAAACGGAAATGCCACTTTTCCAAGTAATAAACGTAGAGGCGGATTTTCATTTTCAACCAATTTTACCACTATTGGGGCAGTCGCTTCAACTTTTCCAAAAATGTTTTCTCTCTCAGCTAGAGCTTTTTTGATTTCGTCATAATATGGCAAACTTTCGCTGGTAATTCCTGTATGCCAGATATTAGACTCATATCCGTTTGGTTCCAATAAAGTAACATTGATTCCAAATTGTTTTACTTCAGATGCCAATGTTTCGCTTAAACCTTCAACAGCAAATTTAGAAGCGCTGTAAAGTCCCATTCCCGTTGGTAAAGTTGCTAATCCTAAAATAGAAGAAACTTGAATAATATGACCGCTTTTTTGCTCTCTCATTATTGGAATAACAGCTTGTGTTAACCATAATGTTCCGAAGAAATTAGTTTCAAATTGTTCTCTTGCTTCTTGTTCGCTTGCTTCCTCCACTGCACCTGTAAGAGCATAACCGGCATTGTTGATTAACACATCAATTGTTCCAAAATGCTGTTTTGTTTTCTGAACTACTTCTAGAGATTCTTGACGGTTATTTACATCCAATTTTAAAGGTAAAATTGCGCTTCCGTATTTTTCTTTTAAATCGTTTAATGTTTCTAGATTTCTTGCTGTTGCAGCAACGTTGTATCCTTTAGCTAAGAAGGCTTCTGTCCAAGCTCTTCCAAATCCTTTTGAAGCTCCTGTAATTAAAATTGTTTTTGACATGGTAATTGTTTTTTATAATTAATTAAAAATTTATTTATGACCAATCAGTCATTTTTATGGTAAAAAAAATTATATCAATTTTTCAGATATAATTTTTTTTAGCGTTTTCTCTATTGTTTTCATATTATCATTATTGCCAGACACTCGAGACATTAAATGTCCTCCTTCAAGCATGGCAAAAAGTGTAATAGCAAATTCTGATGCATTCCAATCAGAATCAAATTCTTTATCGGCAATTCCTTTTTCTATAATCGAAGTTAAAAGTACTTGTCCGCGTTTGATGGCAGCGTTTACTTTTTCTTTCACAATAGGATTTGTATCGTCAGCTTCAGTTCCAAAGTTTAGCAAAGGACATCCTCCAATAACGGGCGGATTTATCGGATTGCTGAAAAAATCGATATAAGCAAAAAGCTGCTCTTTGGCACTTTTTCCTTCTCTAAGTGCATTTTCAAGTTTAGAACTTAATATTTTCATATTATGATCTACAGCAGCGCAGGCCAAAACATCTTTGTTTTCAAAATGCACATACATACTTCCTTTAGACAATTTAGTTGCCTCCATAATATCGCTCATAGAAGTTGCTGCAATTCCTTTTGTGTTAAAAATAGGAGCGGCTTTTTCTATAATAAACTGTCTGGTTTCTTCACCTTTTGTCATGATAGATTGTATTTAGCGATGCAAATATATGACCGATTGGTCGTAAAAACAAATAAATAATGATTTTTTTATGTATTTGATTGTTTTTTAAAGAGATAAAAACAGCTTATAATGTGTTTGAATTTTAGGGATTGCAACTATTTATTCTATTTAAAAAGAATAAGCTTTTAAGAAGCTTTTTATTTTAGATTATATTTGCTTGAGGAAGTATAAAGTAAAATATATTTACAAATGATTAATTGTAAACAAAAGCGCAATAGAAGAGTGAAAGAGATTTATAAGATAGCGAAATGTTTATTAGTAACATTTTTTATTATTTCTTGTAATAATAAAAAAGAAGGGAATTCTAATGAAGGTTTTAAAGAGAATTTATATAAAAATAAAATTTTGTTTTCCAGTTTCCCTGATACTGTAAAGGTAAATAAAGTGATTGATGGTAACCTTCAATACGATGTGAGTAATTTCGATTCTAATATAACAAGCAATAGATTCTTGGAGCTATTATTATCAACTAGTATAAATAAAGAGCTAGCCAATTATAATGAAATTCAAAAAAATGTTTTGTTATCGTATGTCGATTCATTAAACACGGGCAAATTCAAATTTAAAGCCGTTTTTGAAAAAAAAGGCAAACAAATGCTAAATATAGCTATACGAGATTATAAATTTTTAAAACCAAGTAAAAATACGTCTCCTGATAAAATGGTATTGAGAACTAGTGACTGTTTGTTTTCTAAAGAAGTGTATGTAATTGAGTAGAAGATTAATTTCTTATGTAAAGATTATTTAGAGAAAAATATACTATTAAAGATTCACTTAATAAAACTGCGCAAATCTCTCGAGATGCGCAATTTATTTTTTAATTCACTCGATTCCTTTCCTCTTCATTTCCAAAGTTTCGTTCTTTAGATTTCACACTTTGGTTCCCGAATTTATAACTCAAAGCAATTCTAAAAGCTCTAGAATCATTGTAGTTTTTCATTGTGTTTTTAATTCCGTTTGAATAATAAGAAATTAAAGGTTTTTGTGCGTTCAATAAATCTTCTCCAGTTAAAGTAATCGAAAGATTCTTTTTTAAAGCTAGAAATTTCACCGAAACATCTAAAATATTCAAAGTAGAGATATTAAAAACTTGATAGCGTCCTGGCAATTGCAAACCATAATTTAAACCAAGAAAAAGAGTTTTCGATTGATTTACTGTAAAATCGTTATTGCTGTAAATATAACCGTTGTAACCATCTACAGACGCAATTAAATTGGTTCTTGATTTTACATTTTGGTAGTTTAAATTGAATCCCATAAAGCTGTTCCACCAAGCATATTTATTGAAATTGTAGTACGTCGAAAGTCCGATTTGATAAGTGTCAGCATAGTTGATAGGCGTGCTTTTCGTGATATTTGTTTCAGGATCAATAATGGCTAATTGTTGCCCGAAATTTGAAACTTGAGAAAAGTAGATTGTATTTACCCATTTTTGATTTCGGATATAAGAAAACTCTAAATTGTCAATAATAGAAGGCTTCAAAAACGGATTTCCTTCAGAATAATAAAACGGACTCGTTCTAATCACAAATGGATTCAGATAATCAAAATCAGGTCGGCGGATTCTTCGGCTGTAATTTAAAGAATACGAGTTGTTATCGTTTGCATTGTAGGTAACATAAGCCGTTGGAAACAATTTAATATAATTGTTTTTGTTAGTTTGGTTTAGATTTTCAGAATAGCCTTCTGTTTGTGTTGCTTCGGTTCTTAAACCAATTTGCGTTTCCCATTTTTCGCTTAATTTTTTGTTTGCAGAAAAATAGATTGCTTCATTGTATTCTTTGTATGTGAATATATTAGAATAATTGGTGTCTAGAATGGGAGTTCCAGTTTCGTTATCAAAAACGGCCAGATTGTTTTTGGTGTTGGTATAAAATCCTTTTCCTCCAAAGTTTATATTTGCCCAAGAATAAGGAAAGGAAAAGTCAATTTTTGCGGAATAATTTTTCAATCGATTCAAGTTAGAATTGATTGCTGCGAAATAAGTTCCCGGAATATTCTCTTTTTGATTATCCATTTCATTACCCGAAAACGCACGAGAATCGTCTTTTTGATAGTTGAAATAATCTAAATCAACTGTAATGTTTTTGCCTTCATTATTTAAATTGAAAACATTATTCCAGTTAACCGAATTCATTTGCGGTTTGTTCTGTGCATTTACATCAGATAATACATAAGAATTAATTTCTCCAGCAGTATTGTAACGAGTTGTGAGCGGATTATTTACTGAAGTTCTGTCATTAAAACTTCCTAGATATTTTACTCCAGAAGTCCAATTTTCAGTCAGTTTATAATCAGCACCAAAACCAATGCTTAATAAATCTGTTTTTGATTTGGTTGTAATATCTTGTTTCCAAAGTTCATTTGGATAATAAATTCTATTATCAGAATTGGTGAGAAACTGATCTGTTCCTTTATTAATAGAAGCCTGAAGTGACAATTTATTGTAATTGTAGATAAATAATCCGTTTATATTTCCGTTTGCATAACTTCTTTGCACATAAGTGCTTCCAAGATTTGCAGTCCACGAATTTACTTTGGCTGTTTTCAATTTAATATTAATTAGTCCGCTGTTTCCTTCTGCTTCATATTTTGCTGGAGGTGTTGTAATTACTTCGATACTTTTAATATTATCTGCAGGAATCGATCTTAAAAATGCAGACAAATCTTCTTGAGTCATTTTGTTCAAACGATCATCAATCATAACCAGAACTTCTCCTTTTCCAACAATAGAAATGGTTTCATTTTGAACTCTCACTGTTGGGGTAGATTTTAAGGCGTCCAAAGCTGTTCCGCCAGTTGCAACAACAGAATTTTCGACATTAAAAACCAGTCGATCGACTTTTTGTTCTACCAGTTTTTTTCTTGATTTTATAGTTACACCGTCAAGCTGAATTTGTTCTTTTACTTCTATTTCTCCCAAATCAAGATCTTGATTTACGATTATTTCTTTGGTACTGAATTCGGTTCCAAATTGTTCTATAATTAACTTATAGTTCCCTTTTTCAGGATTTAAAGTGAAATTACCTAAACTATCAGTTGAAGATTGTTGATGTAATGTTTTGTCGGTTTTTAATAAAGTTGCTGTTGCAAATTCTAAAGGTGTTTTGTTTTGATTTATAATTTTTCCTTTTAAAGAAAATTGCTGGGCAAACGCGTTAATTTGAAATAGAAATACAATTGATACTAAAATGATTCTGTTCATGGTTTTGAATTTTATTACAGGACAAAACTGTTAGAATTAAAACCTAAAAACCACTTTTATCGACAAACCCCTTCGATTAATCTGCAAACCCGTTAAAATGCTTTTTACTGAATGTATATCTTTGTTTTAAAAATATACCGAATGTATAAAGGAACCATTACCAAAAGGCTCGAATGTCTAATTCATATTATTTATTGGCTTTTAATTTCATATTTCACTTTCGTGAAAAATCCGATTGGAGCACGATTTTCTGTACCCGATCTATTTCTTTGCACTTATTTTATTGTTTTCATTATTACTTTCTATTTTCATTATTTGATTGTAATGAAAGTCGTTTTCAAAGTTTTTAACTGGAAAAGACTTTTTGCGGGAGCTTTTGTTTCGTATCTCGTTTTTACTTTTCTAAGGTTTGTTTTAGAGCAGATCATAACCAAACTTTTGTTTGATAGAGTAAATTATACCAACGTTAATTTTCTGAGTTATATGCTCGACAATCTGCATTACAGCAGTATGGCAATTATCTTGAGTTCTTTTCTTTGGTTTGTGATTTATTCGATTCGTCTTTTAGAATATAACAAGGTTATTTTAGAAGAAAATAAGAATACCGAAATCAAATTTTTGAAAGCACAGATTAATCCACACTTTGTATTTAATACTTTAAATAACATTTACTCAATGGTTTATTTTCAGTCAGATAAGTCATTGACTGCAATTGATAAATTGAGCCAGATTATGCGATTTACGACTTACGAATCGCAGAAAGAAAAGATCAAACTTTCAGATGAAGTTGATTATATAAAAGCGTATATTGAACTCGAACAATTGCGTCATCAAGACAATGTTCGAGTTGATTTTAATGTGGAAATTGAAAATCAGTTCGAAGAAATTCCGCCATACATTTTGTCTCCTTTGGTAGAAAATGCTTTAAAACATGGAGAAGTTTCAGACTCAGAGCCCATAGAAATTCAACTAAAAGTTTCTTCTGAAAAATTGATTTTTAAAGTGAAGAATAAAATCGGAACGCAGAAAAAAGATAGTTTGGGCGGAATTGGTTTAGATAATTTGCAAAAGCGTTTACAGATTCATTATCCAGAAAAGCACCAAATTAAAATCACCAAACAAGAAAACCATTTTACAGCCGAACTTGAAATAGATTTAAAATGAATAAAAAAATAAACTGTATTATTCTAGACGACGAACCTTTTGCTGTAAAATTAATTGCCGATTATGCTTCTAAAATTTCAAGGTTAAATGTTTTGTATGCAGACAGCGATGTTTTTAAAGCAATTGAAGTTTTAAATTCAGAATCGGTCGATTTGATTTTTATTGATATTCAAATGCCGCAATTAACAGGAATTGAATTGATGCAGATGTTCAATCAGAAATATAATTTTATCATTACATCAGCTTATCCGCAATATGCCCTAGAAGCTTTTCAGTTTCATGTGATTGATTATTTGTTGAAACCCATTACGTTTAATCGATTCTATCAAAGTGTCGAGAAATTTATTCGTTGGCAAGAAACTTTTCAAGTTCCAGAAAAAACAGGAGATGATTATCTATTCGTAAAAGCGGACCGTAAGCATTATAAAATTGCTCTAAATGATATTTTATATATTGAAGGATTACGGGATTATATTCGTATTCATACCAATGATGAAAAAATCATGGCTTTAGAAAACATGAAAGATATTTTAGAAAAACTTCCATCAAATCAATTTATTAGAATTCATCGTTCTTATATTATTCCAAAAGATAAAATTAAAGTAATTGATGGAAATCAGATTGTAATGAAAAGCGGAAATGCTTTGCCAATAGGAGAGACGTATAGGAAGTTGGTGAGTGAGTGGTTGGTGTAAGTTTAGAATGTTTTATAAATAGAAAGTTAAAATAAATAGAAAGAGATGAAAAAATTTGAACTGTATTGGAGAGATCTTAATATCGGATCGATTGTAAAAACGTATTTTGATATGAGAGATTTTGGAATAATCACCTATAAGTTCAATTATTTAGCTGAGCTTCCTGAAAATAAACATCTTGCAGATTTTATTAAACATTCTATATTGGAAAGTATTCTTATAGAAGAAGGAGATGAGGAAGCTAATGATAAGATGGCTGAAATAGCAGAAAGAGAATTTCTTGATTTAATTAATACTACAGATTGGTACCTTATCAATGAGAAAGGAGAGAAAAAAATAATTCTTTGTCCGATGTTTCATGAGGATGATGGCATAACTTGGATGACAGATCCTAAGTATTTTT
Source organism: Flavobacterium sharifuzzamanii (assembly GCF_003254585.1). Lineage (GTDB taxonomy): Bacteria > Bacteroidota > Bacteroidia > Flavobacteriales > Flavobacteriaceae > Flavobacterium > Flavobacterium sharifuzzamanii. The sequence continues at coordinate 165,961 of NZ_QJGZ01000033.1, forward strand.
AGTTTACTATCGCTCGCTCCAGTGGATATAGTTGTAATTTATTGTTTACAAGTGTTTTAAGTGTGAAGTATTCTTTTTTTGATTAAATTTATCTAAAAAAAATGTAATATGGTTACAGCTATACTTAGAGAACATCCTGAACTGGCACTTTTTTTATGCTTGTCTCTTGGATTCTTAATCGGACGCATTAAAATTGGGACATTTAAAATTGGGGTAGTATTAGGGACTTTATTTGCTGGAGTGCTAATTGGCCAGTTGGATATTAAAATTCCTGGTATTGTAAAAACTATTTTTTTTGATTTTTTTCTGTTTTCAACTGGATATAAAGTTGGGCCCCAGTTTTTTCAAGGATTTAAAAAGAATGCATTTCCGCAATTACTGCTTACTTTGGTAATTTGTTTATCATGCCTATTGGTGGCATATTCTGTCTCTACTTTTTTAGGTTATGATATAGGAACCGCTGCTGGATTATTAGCAGGGGCTTTTTCTGAATCAACTGTGATTGGTACGGCATCAGATGCTATCAGTCATTTAAATCTTGGCGAAGCAGAAAAAATGAGATTAATCAATAATATTCCGGTGGCTTATTCTGTGACTTATTTAGTAGGAGCAGCATCTTTTGTTTTTTTCCTGACTGGAATTGCACCAAAATTACTTGGTATTAATTTAGTTGAAGAAAGTAATAAACTGGCAGAAACCATTTCGGGAGAAACTGAATATGGCCCAGGAATGAAAAGCGCCTATCAGAGATGGATTATTCGGGCGTATAGAATAACCAATGAGAAGTGGACAGGAATCAGTATAAGCGAGTTTGAAAGATTAATATCTAACAAAAATATTGTCATTCAGAGGATACGCCATAAAAATCAATTGCTAGACCCGAAACCTGATACAATAATTCACAAAGATGATGTACTGGTTATTATGGCACAGCACGGAATCATTTTAGACAGTCTCTTTTCTATTGGACCAGAAGTTCTGGATGAAGAATTGTTGAATTTCCCGCTAGCACATTTGGATGTTACGATCACCAATAAAGCAATTGAAGGAATGACAGTAAAGTCTCTTCGAAAAAGCAGTTTCTATCATGGACTAATGCTAAATAAAATAACGAGAGAAAATCATGAGATACCACTCGAGTCGAGGACCGTTTTAAATAGAGGTGATATTTTGAATCTTTCAGGCCGACCTGCGAAACTGGAAGAAGCAGCAAAAGAAATAGGTTATCTGGATCGTTTAACTCCGGAGACAGATATCATTTTTGTTGGTTTAGGTATTGTTCTTGGAGGACTTTTAGGTTTGCTTTCTGTAACATTATTTGGAGTTTCGGTAACTTTAACAACAAGTGGTGGCGCATTGGTAATGGGATTAGTTTTTGGCTGGTTGCATTCGAGAACTCCAGTTTTTGGCAGAATTCCAGAGCCTGCCTTGTGGATATTTGACAACGTTGGTCTTGCAGCGTTTATCGGACTTGTTGGTCTAGCTGCTGGCCCAAGTTTTATCTCAGGTCTTAAAGAAACCGGTTTTGGTATTTTGCTTGCCGGTGTAGCTGTTGCTATAATCCCGCATATCATCGGACTGTATTTTGGAAGATATGTATTAAAAATAAACCCTCTCATCTTACTTGGAGCACAAACAGGTGCAGGAACCTCAACAATTGGATTAAAAGCAGTTCAAGATGCTTCAGCGAGTAAGTTTCCAGTTTTAGGCTACACTATTCCGTACGCATTAGCTAATATATTATTGACTGCTTTTGGACCAATACTTGTGGGCATGATGTCTTAATAGCACCAAATCTAATGTAGCATTCTTGCATTTAAAATTTATCTTAAACAGCCTTCGGGCTGTTTTTTTTATGATTTATAGTGATCTTTTTTGGAGCTGGACTTAATATTATAAGAGATTAATGGCAATACTATGTTTTCATCAAGTAGAACTATATGTTAAAAGATGAAAAAATATTGATTCTTTACGGGAAAACGTACAGAATTGTAATTTTGTTGAGTTATTTTCGTACATATTGTGCTGGTAAGAATAAAAATTATCTTTTGCTAAGCACCCGAAGGGAGTTGTTTTATCTATTTAACCAAGTTGCTTAATTATTATAAATTTTGGTCGGAATAACCGAAACAGCGACCCTAAACTGACTGAAGGTAGGTAAATATAAATTAAATTATTATGAAAAATTTTACTTTTTTTATTGTTTTTTTATTTTTTGCAGCATTTAAAGCAAATAGTCAAGCTACATCAAGCGGCTCAACGCTAACTGTTACCAATGTGGCAGGTACTGTTATTTACTATGAACATAATATAAATTTAGCTGGTGGGTATATAAATAGTTCTGGACCTGGAGCACCATTAAACACTCCTATTAGAATAAAAATTTCATCAGCTGGAACAAGTGTCAATCCTTATTTTACGACTGGTGAATTAAATGGAGAATGCGATAGCTATTTAGCTGGAAGTATGAATTCTACAAGTACCGCATTTACCACTACTTTAAATAACTGTTGCAATTCTATTGCTGAAGGATTTGCGAATGGTCTACGTTTCGAAATTCCCATAAAATGTGCTACTCCTGTTCAAGGCAGCTGTATTACGTATAATTTTTCTTCTGTTTGCAATCTATATTGCGCTTCATTTTATATGCAAACAACTAATGCTATATGCAGAACAAAAAATTACACTGCACAAATAGGATTTACAGATGGTACATCGACGACAATTACTGTAAATTTTAATGCAAACAATACTGTTTTTTGCTTTGTTAAACCTATCAGCGGTATTTTATCATCTTCTTTTGCTGGATGTAATGCATGTAATACAGAGCCAAGCCCTGAAAGGATAGCTGCTACTGCAGACGAAACAGAATCTGACAGTAAGTATAAGATTGTTGTTTCTCCTAATCCAACAACATCTGTAGTAAACTTTACAGGTAAAAACTTAGAGAAATATGTTTTTTCCTTGTTTGATTCGGAAGGTAGAGTTTTAATTAAAGATGCTAAAATAACTTCTGAAATTAATGTTGGCAAATTTATTAAAGGAATATACGTTTATGTCATTACTGATCAAAATGGTTTTAGACAAGAAGGAAAAATTATCAAAGATTAATTTTTGAATAGTTAATTGATTTATAATAATAAGCGTGGAAAAACAGCCTATGGGCTGTTTTTTTATTGTAATTGTAGAATCCTTAGTTAGTTCAAATTCCGCCGTAACGTAACGTTGACCCTAAAACTAGCATTGCAACACCAATTAAAGTAACAGTTAATATAATGACAGCCATTTTATTGATATTATTTGGACTAAGTTTTGGAATAATGAAAAATTGTGCACAAACCGCACAAAAGAAAGTACAGAAAAGTAAAATCAGTTTTATTGAAACTACTTTTTCAAATCCGCTGGAGAAGTGAAACCAGGTTTCGGCTTTAATGCCAAAATCGTACGCCATCCAGATTCCGGTTATAATAAGTAAAGCGAGAGAAGACATGCCTAGTTTTTCGTACTTCTTTTCGAAGTTTAAAATAATCTTAGGGTCTTTTTTCTTCAACGCTGTTGGAAGATAACAAATAGCTAGAAGCAAATGACCGCCAACCCAGATTGTGGCTGCCAAAAGATGAAGTATTAATACAAAATGATGCAAAGTCATAACGTGTTCATTTTGAGTTGTTAATCTCTAAAAATAACTTTTATTTTTGGAGTAGAGAAGTTTTTAAGTTGTATTTCTTTGTTCGAATTGTCTAGTTTTGAAAGCGTTGGAACATTATTCATAAAATGCTGTACATAATAATTTCCTTCAAAATTTTGATTTTCAAGATATTCAATCATTTTTGTAAAATCAGATTCTTTGATTAAAGAAGAATGAAAAGTGGTACGCACTTCAAACGGAATATTCGACTGAATCAAAATAGAAAGGCTTTCTTCAAATTCAGAAAATAAGCCTGATTGCGTTAGTTTTTTAAAGGTATGAGGAAGACTTTTGTAATCTAACGCGACATAATCAATCAATTGATCATGAATCAGGCTATTCAATATTTTAGGGTTGGAACCATTGGTATCTATTTTCACCGCAAATCCCATTGCTTTGATTTCTTTTATAAAATCAATTATTTTTTTGTGTAGAGTACATTCGCCACCGCTTAATACTACACCATCTAATAACCCTTTTCGAGTTTTTAGGAAGGAAAGAACAGAATCAAAATCTATTTTTCCTTTTCCTAAAACAATATCAGGATTGTAGCAGTATAAACACCGCATGTTACAGCCTGCAAACCACACAATGCAGGCTGTTTTATGCGGATAATCTAATAAAGTAAAAGGCGTGAGGCTAAATATTCCTTTAATAGATGATGGTTTCTTCAAAATGTGTACGCTGTTGGTGTTCACCTTTTTTTCCAATATTAAAACTTTCTACAGGTCTGTGATATCCCATTACACGTGTGTAAACCAAACATTTACTTCTTTGGGATTTTTTTTCTTCTAGAATTTTAAGCGTTTTCGTTTTCATAAGCCAAGTGTTTTTGATTGTTTTTATTGAGTAAAATTTCGTCGCATTTTGGACAATATTCATGTTCACCGTTTAAGTAGCCATGAATAGGGCAGATGCTGAAAATTGGTGTTACGGTTATATAAGGCAGTTTAAAGTTGGTTAAAACTTTTTTTACGAAATTTTTACAGGCCTCTGGACTGCTTATTTTTTCTCTCATATAAAGATGCAAAACTGTACCGCCAGTATATTTGCATTGCAATTCGTCTTGAAGCAATAAGGCTTCAAAAGGATCATCGGTATGATCGACTGGAATTTGTGAACTATTCGTATAGTATATATTTTCATTTTGTCCAGCCTGCAGAATTTCTGGAAAACGTTTTTTATCTTCTTTTGCAAAACGATACGTTGTTCCTTCTGCTGGAGTTGCTTCTAGATTGTAAAGATTTCCAGTTTCCTCCTGAAATTCTTTCATTCGAAGTCTAATGTGATCGAGAATTTCTGTTGCAAAATGAATTCCCGAAGTATCAGTTATATTTTGTTTTCCTTCAGAAAAATTCACAACCATTTCATTCATTCCGTTTACACCAATTGTAGAAAAGTGATTTCTAAAATGTTTCAAATAGCGCTGCGTGTACGGATAAAGCCCGCGATCGTACATCTGCTGGATAAATATTCTTTTCTTTTCTAAAGTCGATTTTGCTATTTGGAGTAATTCGTCCAAATGTTCGAACAAACTAATGATGTTTCCTTTGTGAAGATAACCTAAACGCGCCATATTGATAGTTACTACGCCAATGCTTCCCGTCATTTCGGCACTTCCAAAAAGACCATTTCCACGTTTTAGCAATTCTCTTAAATCAAGCTGTAATCGGCAGCACATACTTCGTACAGCATTTGGTTTGTAAGCATCTGGATTTTCGATTCGATTTCCATTTTCATCTAAGAGATATTGGCTTCCAATAAAATTCTGGAAATAAGACGAACCAATTTTTGCTGTGTTTTCAAAAAGCAAATCGACATTTTCTCCGTTCCAATCAAAATCCTCAGTGATGTTTACTGTCGGAATCGGGAATGTAAACGGCTGTCCGTTTGCATCGCCTTCGGTCATAATGGTGTAATATGCTTTATTAATAAGATTCATTTCTTTCTGAAAATCAGCATATTTTAGATCTATCAGTTTTGAAACGCCTCTATTTTTAGCTTCCAAAATCAGATTTTCATCAGTAACCATTAAAAATAAATGTTCGTCATTTCGGGTCGGAATCTGTTCTTTTAAATCTTCAGGCACATTCCAATCTAAAGTAATATTTGTAAAAGGCGATTGTCCCCAGCGTGCAGGTACATTTAAATTGTAAACAAAACTTCTGATTCCTTTTAGAACTTCATCATAAGAAAGCTGATCTTTAAAAACATAAGGAGCCAAATAGGTATCAAAAGAACTGAAAGCTTGAGCACCTGCCCATTCGCTTTGCAGAATTCCTAAGAAATTAGCCATTTGTCCTAATGCTTCTCTAAAATGAGAAGGAGGTCTGCTCTCGACACGGCCGCGCACGCCGTTAAAACCTTCATTTAACAGCACACGCAAGCTCCAACCAGCGCAGTATCCGGTAAGACAATCCAAATCATGGATATGTATGTCGCCATTCCTGTGAGCAGAACCTTCTTCTTTATTATATATTTTGTCAAGCCAATAATTGGCAATAACTTTTCCTGCGGTATTGCTGACCAATCCAGCATTTGAATACGAAATATTGGCATTCGCATTAATTCGCCAATCTGACTGGTTAATGTATTCTTCAACAGTTTGTGTACTGTCTATATAGGTAGTGTCATCATTTAAACCATTAATATGTTCTCGCTGTAATTTTCTTGTGTGACGGTAAATTATAAACGAACGCATGGTCTGGAAATATCCATTCTCAAAAAGCACTCTTTCAATCATGTCCTGAATTTCTTCAACAGGCCACGAATACTTTGCCTCAAGGCCAGAAAGAACAGTTTTAAGTATTCTCTTGTCTACAGGCTGATTAACGCTCTGAAAAGCTTTTTGAATGGCATCCTGAATTTTATAAGCTTCAAAAGGCTTATAATCTCCGTTGCGTTTGATTACATATTTTTCCATGGTTTTGTTTTTAATTAAGACACTTTTTCAAATGTTTTTTCAAGCTTAATTGCTTTTGGAAACAAGATGTTGTTTTCCAGATGAATATGTTTCTTTAAATCTTTATCAAATTCTTCTAGCATGAGAAAAGCTACTTTATAAGTATTGCATGAGTCAACAGGAGGCGTATAATTATTGGTTAAAGCAGCAATTCTTTTAAAGCGCTGTCCTTCTGTGATATGATCGTCTTTCAAAGTTGCAATTGGCGCTTCAATAGATAAAAAAGGCGGTGTTTCCAGTTCTGTACCTTTACTGTGCGCGGCTTTCATTTTTTTTATAAAAGGGAAAACAACCAACTCTTCTCTTTTCATATGAGCCGTGAGATCCAAATAGGTTTTTGAAAAAATAGTATGAATTTCATGAAGCTCAGGATGAATCGCACCGTGAACACCGCATAATTTATTTAAATACTCCAATATAACAGGAGATTTTTCTGCAACATATCTATGATGAGTTTTAGTTATATAATCTGCAATCATATCAGGAGACCAGCTTTTATAATCAAAAGACTGATTGGCAGAACTGCTTCTTGCTTTTTCAATATGTTCAATAAGATCGCTTTCTTCTATATCTCTTTTTTTGCAGACTTCTTCGATAGTTCGATGTCCTTTGCAACAAAAGTCGATATGGAATTTTGTAAAAATGGACGCTGTTTTGAAATCATCTGCTACGATTTCACCAATGGTTGTTTTGCCTGTTAGTTTCATAATGGTTGGGGGTATAGATTATTTTTGGTTTCAGCATATTTTTTGGTCCGTCGCAGCTTTACATTGTTTAATGATTAACAAGGAAGCGGCTATCATGTTCGAAAATTCGATAAACGGAATCGTAATTTCGTGCGCTTCTGTAAGTGAAACGGCATAATTATGAAGCTCTTTTATTTTTTCAAAAGCTAAGTCGGCATCACGTTCTTCACTGGTATAAAATGAAGTAACCAATTTTTGCAATTCTTTTTTAAGAATTTCAAAAGCAAGGTAATCATCGACATTATGAGCTTTTGGAAATTTTGGAATTAGTATTTGAGATGAAAAAATAAATTCGGCAATAGTTCTATCTACATTTTCTGAAGCCTGATGTGCAAAGACCAAACCTTCAAGAAGAGAGTTTGATGCGAGACGATTTTTACCATGAAGACCTGTTCTAGCGCATTCTCCAATTGCGTAAAGATTTTTTATTGAGGTTACTCCATTTTGATCCACTTTAATTCCGCCACATTGATAGTGAGCAGCTGGAACAACTGGAATTAAATCTTTCTCTGGTTTAATTCCTAACTCATTGCAATGTGCCGTGATTACAGGAAATTGATTTGAAAAAGCTTTTGGATCTAAATGCCTGCAATCTAAATAAACATGACTTTTTCCGCTTATTTGAAGTTCTTTACTAATGGCACTTGAAACCATATCGCGCGTAGACAATTCGCCTCGAATATCATATTTAAACAAAAATCTTTTTCCTTCATCATTTACAATATGAGCACCAAAACCTCTAACAGCTTCAGAAATCAAAAACAACGGATTCTCTTTTCCTGTAAATAATGCTGTTGGATGAAATTGGATGTATTGCATATCGACAATTTCTGCACCTGCACGAGCTGCAATTGCCAATCCGTCTCCTGTTGCTATTTTAGGATTTGTTGTGTTTTCAAAAAGCTGACCGCATCCACCTGTGCATAAAACAATTGTTCTTGCTCGAATGTATTTAATTCGGTTATGTTTTTTTTCAAAGAAAAAGACTCCGGTACAAGTAGTTTTAGCTTTTTTTGTTTCGGTATTTAAGTCAATGACCATGTGATTCTCTAAAAGTTCAACATTGGGCATTTTCTTGATCATTTTGAGCAGTTTTTGCTCGATTTCCTGTCCGGAGCTATCTTTATGATGTAATATTCTATGCTGTGAATGTCCACCTTCTAAACCTAAATCCCATTGGCCTTTTTCATTTTTATCAAAAGAAGCACCAATTTCGATTAATTCCTGAAGTCTTTCGGGAGCTTGTTTAATGACCATATCAACGACTTCTTTATCGCACAAACCGCCTCCAGAACGGAGCGTGTCATGAATGTGTTTATTAAAGCTGTCTTTTATAAGGTCTGTCACTACAGCGATACCACCTTGAGCGAGCTGTGTATTGGTATTTTTGGCTGTTTCTTTCGTCATTATAACAATAGATAAATCTGGACGCCTTTTTGCCGTTTTCATAGCAAAAAATAATCCCGAAATACCAGAACCGATGATCAATATATCTGTTTTAAGCATGTTATTTTGATTTAAGTTTATTGCGTTTTTATGATAGTTCAAGCATTCTTTCAATAGGTTTTAATGCTTGTATTCTCAATTCTTCTGTAATCAGCATTTCTGGTCTTTCATTTTTAAGGCACAAATACAATTTTTCGAGTGTATTCATTTTCATGAAAGCACATTCACTGCACGCACAGCTGTTGTCTTCTGTGGTAGGAGCCGGGATCAGCGTTTTATCAGGTACAGCTTTTGTAAGCTCATGCAGGATACCGGCTTCTGTGGCCACAATGAAAACGGCAGCAGGATCCGTTTTAATGAAATTAATAATTCCCGAAGTTGAGCCAATATAATGTGCTGCTTTTAAAATATGATCTTCAGATTCAGGGTGTGCTGCAATTTTTGCAGTCGGGTTGTTGTTATATATTTCAATTAGTTTGTCTAATGAAAAGGCTTCATGCACTACACAAGAGCCTTTCCATAAGACCAGTTCGCGTTTGGTTTCTTTCTGTAGATACTTGCCTAAATTTTCATCTGGAGCAAATATGATTTTTTGTTCTGCAGGAATAGATTCGATTATCTTTTTGGCATTCGCCGATGTGCAGACTAAATCACTCATAGCTTTTATTTGGGCAGAACAGTTGATGTAAGTGACCACAATATGATCGGGATGCTTTTCTTTAAATAATTTAAAATCTTCTGGAGGACAGCCGTCAGCAAGCGAACAACCAGCATTCCAATCGGGCAATAACACTTTTTTATTTGGGTTTAAAATTTTTGCTGTTTCTGCCATAAAATGAACTCCTGCAAAAACAATAATATCAGCATTTGTATTTTGAGCTTTTTTTGCCAGTTCAAGACTATCTCCAATAAAATCTGCTATTTCCTGAATGTTTTCATCTTGATAATAATGAGCTAGGATAACGGCATTTTTTTCTTTTTTCAATCGGATTATCTCCTGTACTAAAAAGTTCTTGGTCATAGTTAATTCTTGAATTTATGCTTGACTTGATAAAAGCTTATGGTATTTGTGTCTTAAACCTGTTTTTAAAATATATTTAAACACATAATTTTAATAGGGTAAATATATTATCATCATTTTTTTCAAAACATGATTCTAATCATACTGTCAAATTTTTATTTTATTATATTACGCGGTTACAGATTTTTATGATTGTAATATAATTTTATTCAGATATCTCGCGTGAAGGTTTAGAAAATGGATTGAGATTGAATTGTTTTTAAAAGAAAAAGCATGATAAAGAGAACTAAGCTCTTTATCATGCTTTATGCAATTGTAGAATTAAAAAAATTATTTTGCGTCTATCAGAATAAGTGAAACCCTTCTGTTTAGCGGTTTATTCTCTGCTGGGGTATTTGGAACTAAAGGTTCGCTTTCTCCTTTTGAAAACAAATGCATACGATTAGATTCTATTCCTTTATTCTGTAAATAATCTGAAACTGCTTGTGCTCTTTTCATTCCAATTTCAAGATTGCGCTTTTCCGTGCCTATATCACAAGTATATCCTGTGATATTCAAGTCTGTGTCTTTATTTGATTTTAGAATTTTAGCAATTTCATCTAATCTTGAAGCCAATTCTGGAGTTACGCTCGTGTTTCCAACTTCTTGAAATGCAAGAGGCTGTTTTTCGATATAATTGCGTTCCTCTGTAGTCAGTTCTTTTTTAGCAGGTGGAGTTTCTACAACTTTTTGCTGAACAGGAGCCTCTTTCTGAACTGGAGCTGTTTCTGCTTGCGGTTGTATAGGTTCTGCTTTTTGCTGAACAGGTTCAGACCTGTCTTTAGCTAATGAAAAACCTAATTTCAGTTGAATTCCAGCAGATAAATAACGGCTTTCCTGAACTATTTTGCTGTTTCCAATTGTACCGTTTGCCTGAATATTGTCAAGCCCGTTAGGATTGTAAGCTACAATATTAGTATTTGCAGTTTCTTTTGCCAAATCAGTTAGACCATAATCAACATACAAACCTGTGTAAAGCTTTGTTTTTTCTGCTAATTTGAATGTAAGACCAGTTTCAAAACTTAACATAAAAGCAGGATCTAAACTTACAGTGGTTTTATCTTGCCAGTTGGATACTTTTCCAAATCCGTGAGAAGGCAGATCATCAACCAGAAGATTTGTGTCTGGGTAATAACCACTTAATTGCAGTTCTGAAGCAGAAGCTTTTACCGTCTGTTTTCCTGGAAACATAATTTTCCCTCCGAATCCAAAATACAATTGCGTCTGAGAGGCAATTGAAGTTCTGTATTGCATCATTAATGGAATAGCAAAACCAATAAAATGCTGATCTTCTTTGTAGTTGGTAGGAGTGACTTGATACTCAAATGCAGAAGTCTGGTCGTCAACTTCATAAGTTGAGATTGTCGTTCCGTTATTTAATTTAAAACTATTTTGATTGTAAGTAACATCAACTCCTGTGGAAATTCCCCAGTGATCGCTGAAGAAATAGGTGTATCCAACACCTATTCCTCCACCAAATTTTAATTTACCGTCTCCGATATTGCTATCATAAAGAATTCCAGACGGACCGCCGTTGATTTTAAAATTAATTTCCTGTGCTTTTATCGTGACGCTAAACAGTGTTAGTATAGCTATGGTCGTTTTAATCTTCATTGCGCGTAATTTTAAATTAAATCTCATTTTTATTTAACCAATAAGTTTATTGTTTTTAACTGACCATCAGCCAGTTTAAGAACAACAATGTATAAGGCTGTTTGCGAAGGAGCGATAATTTGATTTTTGGCTTTTACATTTGAAATAGTCTGCACTAATTTTCCTGCGATGTCATAAATAACTACCTCAGATCCGCTTAGTTGAGATTCGCTAAAATCACATTCTAAAGTAAATTCTCCTCCTGGTTTAACTGGGTTTGGATAGATTTTGATTTTTTTGCTGAAAACCGTTCCAGAAGTCTCAATTGGACAGGATTTAATTGAATTTCCGTTTTTATCTTTTGCAATTACATGATATGTACCATTTAAAGGCTGAATTTCGCTATAATACTGACGGGTTGCACCAGAAATAGCTGTTCCGTTTTTATACCATTGCCAAGCCACAAAATTATTAGATCTATTGTCAAAGAATAGAACATTTGCCCACTGCTGTATAACAAGTCCAGACTGGCTTATTTCTATTGGTTTGATAACTGCTGTTGCTGCATTATGATTCTGGTCGCCATTTTGCGTTGCGGTAATGGTAGAATTTCCCGAACCTGTGATGTTTAAAGTTGATCCAGAGATTGTTCCCAATGCTGCATTTGCAATGGCATAAGAAACTGGCAATCCGCTATCTGTGGTAGCAGTTAAAGCAACGTTGTTTGAATCTGCACAGCCGAATTCTAAAGTCTGATTCCAGGTAATGGTTTGATTGGCTTTAGTAATTTCAAATTCTGCACCAGTAAAGGCAATTGTATAATCTGCACCAGCATTAATTGTTCCTAGTTTAATGTTGTATTTTCCAACATTTTCTCCGGCATCTCTCGTAAGCAGACCTGTAAGTATTGAGTTTGTATCTCCGTTAGCAAAACCTAAAGCTGTGTAATTGAATACAGGATCTACTGTGCCATACACTTTGGTATGTCCTGCAGAAGCAGCTATAGTAAGAGTATATTTTTGTGTGGTAAAACTTACTTCGTTTCCATAATTAATAAAACCATTGTTGTTTATAGCATATGTTCTAACATAATATGTTCTGTTTCCTCTTAATCCAGATAAAGAATTTGTAAATGTTCCTAATGCAGCAGTAATATTAATTTTTGTATCAGCTGTAGTAGGGTTAGCATGTTGTGCATATACAAATCCAACTTCTGTCAAGCAAGATCCACTGTCAGTGTTTATTCCGTTAGAAGATGCCGTACCAGATAATGAAGCGCTAGTTGTCGTTATTCCAGATACAACTGCAGTATTTAAATTAACTGGATTAGTAGGCTGAGTTACCTCAACAGTTGCAGAAGCCGAGCAAGAATTATCATCTGTAACAGTTACAGTATAAGTTCCAGCTACAAGACCAGTTGCAGTTGCCGCATTTCCTCCAGATGGAGCCCAAGAGTAAGAGTAAGCCCCTGTACCGCCTGTTACGCTAACTGTAGCAGATCCGTTATTTCCGTTATGGCATGATACAGCTACAGGAGTTGCATTTAAAGTTAAAGCATCAGGTTCTGTAATACTAATTGTATTTGTAGTAGAACATGAGTTTTCATCTGTAACAGTTACAGTATAAGTTCCAGCTATAAGACCAGTTGCAGTTGCTGCATTTCCTCCAGATGGAGCCCAAGAGTAAGTATAAGCTCCAGTTCCTCCCGTAGCAATTACAGATGCAGTACCATTATTGCCACCCTTGCACGATACATTTGTATGTGTATCTGTTGCAGAAAGTGCTGTAGGTTCTGTAATTAGTACAGATTTTGTAACAAAGCATCCGTTTTCGTCGGTTACAGTTACAGTGTAAGTGTTTGGACTTAATCCAGTCGCTGTTGCAGCTGTTCCTCCGGATGGTGACCAAGAATAGGTATAAGTTCCAGTTCCTCCAGAAGGAGTTACAGTTGCTGTTCCGTTATTTGCTTGATTACATAAAACATCTGTTTTTGCTATTGTTGCTGTAAGAGCAGACGGCTCAGTAATAGTTACGCTTGCCGTAGTCTGACATAGGTTAGCATCTTTTATAGTTACTGTATAAGTTCCTGCAGATAATCCGCTTGCGGTTGCATTAGTTCCTCCTGATGGTGACCAAGAATATGTATAAAGTCCTGTTCCTCCAGTTACATTTACTGTTGCAGTTCCGTTAGAACCTCCGTTGCAAGAAACATCAGTTTGAGATGTTGTAGCAATAAGTGCATCAGGTTCTGTTATGGTAATACTCTGTGTTTTAGAACATGAGTTAGCATCTGTTACAGTTACAGTATAAGTTCCTGCTTTAAGACCAGTTGCAGTAGCGGTTGATTGAGCAGGTGTTGTATCCCATGAATACGTATATGCGCCAGTTCCTCCGATTGCTGAAACACTTGCAGAACCATTGTTTCCGCCATTGCAGCTAACATTTGTTTTTGCGCCTGGTGTTATTACAATAGCTGATGGCTCAGTGATTGTAAAGTTTTTTATAATAGAACATCCGTTCCCTGCAATAATTTTTACAGAATAACTTCCTGCAGTAAGGCCATTGACTGTATCAGTGTTTCCTACATTAGGAGTCCACTCGTAGGTAAACGGTCCAGCAGCTCCTGATGGAATAACCCAAGCAGATCCTGTACTTGCTCCATTACAAAGTACATCAGTTTTACCAGTATTAGCGACTAGAGTATTGGTTGTATTGATGGTAACGCTTCTCAAAATAGAACAACCATTGCCATCTGTAATCGTACAGTTATAAGTGCCAGCTACTAAACCGCTTGCAGTAGCAGCAATCCCTCCAGAAGGTGACCAAGAATAACTATAACCTCCCACACCTCCAGATGGTGTTACAGTAGCTTCACCACCTGTTGAACAAGTGGCATCTACTTGAGTTGTAGTTGCATTTAGTGCAGATGGTTCCCCAATGATAAAAGTTTTAGTAATAAAACAGCTGTTAGCATCTGTAATTTTACAAGTGTAAGTACCAGCAGAAAGGCCAGTAGCCGTAGCTGCACTTCCTCCAGATGGAGACCAAAAATAGGTAAGGTTGCCAGAACCACCAGAAGCGGTAACAGTTGCTGTTCCAGTCGCTCCGCCATTGCATAAAACATCTGTTTGAGATTGTGTTGCATCTAAAATAGGTGGGTCTATAAATGTAAAGCTTTGTGAAGCCTGACAGTTGTTAGCATCTATTATTGTTACGGTATAAGTACCAGCCATAAGACCACTTATCGTTGTGCTATGGGCTCCAGTACTCCAGTTATAAGTATAAGCACCAGTACCACCTGTGACAGATACTGTAGCAGAACCATTTGATCCTCCATTGCAAGAAATATTGGTTTGACTAGGAGTTATTGTAAATGCAGGTGGTTCAGATATAGTGAATTCTAATGTTTTGACACACTGGTTTGCATCTTTTACAGTTACAGTATAAGTTCCAGCAGAAAGCCCACTTGCGGTTGCAGTTGTCTGGATAGGAGTAGTATTCCAAGAATAAGAATAATTTGGTGTACCGCCTAAAGCAATCACTTGAGCTGTTCCATTACCTCCACCATGACAAGAAGTGTTATTTACAGTACCTTTTGTGAGCGTGAGTGCACTTGCTGGCTGCCCTATTGTTACATTTGCTGTATTAGAACATAAGTTTTCATCAGTTACAGTTACAGTATAAGTTGTTCCTGCTGCTAACCCTGTTATAGTGGCAGTATCTGCCCCATTAGACCATGAATATGTGTAGTTGCCAGTTCCTCCACTTGGAGTCGCAGTTGCTTGACCAGTAGTATCACCAAAACAGGCTACATCAACTTTGGACATGATTATACTAATATGATTAACAGTTAGAGTTGCAGTATTTGAAGTAGCAGACGGAGTACATGATCCGCTTGCAACAGCTCTATATTTATATCCGTTAAATCCTGCTGGTGCTCCAGTTATAGTCAAAGTAGAAGTAGTTATACCAGAATAAGGTGCAGTATTTGGGACATCAATAAATCCTCCCCCTTGATCTACTTGCCACTTGTATGCTGTCGCATTTGATGCCGTTGCTGAAAAAGCAGTTGTGCCACCAGAGCAGATTGATATTGATGAAGGATTTGCGGTAATAGCAGGAGCAGAGTTTACAGTAAGACTTGCACTGTTTGAAGTAGCCGTTGGAGTACATGTTCCAGATACAATAGCTCTGTATATATATCCACTCATTGCAACTGTTGCTCCAGTTATTGTTAGAGTTGCGGCAGTAGCTCCAGAATAAGTAGCATTGTTTGATATATCTATAAATCCTAGACCTTGGTCTACCTGCCATTGATATCCTGTAGCATTAGAGGCAGTGGCAGTAAAAGTAGTGTTTGCTCCTTGGCATACTGAGCTTGCTGAAGGCTGTGCAGTTATAGAAGGTGCAGAATTTATTGTTAATGTTGCATTATTTGAAGTTGCGTTAGGGAAACATCCTCCAGTCGCTACCACTCGATATAAATAGCCACCTAGTTGAGCAGTTACTCCAGTTATAGTAAGAGTAGCGGTAGTGGCGCCAGAAAATTGAGCATCGTTCGATATGGAATTGAATCCTGCCCCTTTATCTACATACCATTGATACCCTGTTGCATTAGATGCGGTAACAGAAAAAGCGACATTATCTCCCAAACAAACAGATGTTGATGAAGGTTGTGCTGTTATAGCTGGAGCAGGATTTATAGTCAACAAAGCATTATTAGAAATAGCAGGAATACAATTTCCAGTTGCTATACCTCTGTATAAATATCCGTTCATTGCAGCTGTTGCTCCAGTTATCGTAAGAGTAGAACTAGTGACACCAGAATAAGGAGCATTATTTGGGACATCATTGAATCCTCCTCCTTGATCTACTTGCCATTTGTATCCAGTGGCATTAGATGCAGTTATACTAAAAGTAGCATTGCCACCTATACAAGTTGTATTTGAAGAAGGCTCTGATGTTATTGCAGAAAGTGGATTTACCGTTCCAGATAATGCCACATTTTTTGTTGGTATTCCTGTAGAAGAAATAGTTATATTTCCAGCTGGTGTTCCTGTAGCAGTTGCTGCCAGACGCACATATATGGTTCTATTTATATTACCTGAAGAAGGTGTTAATGATAAATTAGTAAAGTAAGGTCCGCCAGAAGTTGTCGATATCTCATATCCTGTAGGAGGAGATAAATCTAAATTTGCGGTTAATTGGCCAGCGGTTAAAGCAAAACTCTGTGGAGTAGAGGTAGAACCCGCACAAGTTGTAAATCCGCTTAACGAACTTACACTAGTAGAAGACCCAGGAGATTCTGTTATTGTAACGGGTTGTGTTACAGAGCATCCTCCAGATCCGTTTGGAGTATTGTCTGTAATAGTAACTATATAATTTCCTGGAGCAAGTGGGGTTGATGTAGCTAATGATCCTCCTGCAGGTGACCAAGAATAAGTATAAGGTGAAGTGCCTCCAGATACAGTAACTGTTGCAGTACCATTGTTTGCCCCATAAACACTAGGAATGTTAGCTGTAACCGAAGGTGAAATAACAGTTGGCACTGTCAATGTTGCAGCATTAGAATTTACAGACCCTGATGAATTTGTTGCAACACAGCGATACTGATACCCATTCATTGCAGATGTTGCTCCTATAATTGAAAGTGTTGAATTATTAGTGCCAGAATAAGTAGCGTTATCAGAAATATTTCCAAAACCTCCGCCTGTGTTAACCTGCCATTGATAACTTGTAGCATTAAGGGCAGTAACAGCAAAAGAAGTATTCGTTGAAGTACATATTGTTTTGTTGGTTGGATGTATATTTATTATTGGTATAGTGCCAATATAAATATATCCAGTTGGCAGTGTTTGTGCAGTTGTTGCTTTTATCCAGTTCGCTTGATTCATTAAAGCGGTTCTGGCTGATGCTGCATTAAGAAAAGGTGTTCCTGTACCATTAAATTTAGATGATGTTGCTATAGTTGTACCACTCACAGTTCCTGTATAAAATGCACTAGTACCGTTTATTAGTCCGGGAGGAAGAGTAGAAGAAGTTGGCCCTATTGAGCAAGATGCTGTATCGTCCCAGCCGGCTTCAGTCGTGTTTGCATTACATCTGGAATAGGAAATACCAGAAATTAAAGTTACGACTCCACCAGTGATTGAACCTCCACCTCCTTGGAAGGCAATAATTTGATCGCCGCCCGTTGATAATGATAATCCAAAAGGGATATTACTTTCCGCACTATTGTATGTAACAGTTCCATTAGCATTTGAAGTAGAAGTAGTTGTATTGAATGCAGAAGCACTTAATCCATTGATAGTGACTTCTGTTCCAGCAGCAAGTGCACTTGAGCAGGTCCATGTGATAGTGCCTTCTGTTGTACTGGTATTGGGAATGACAAACCAGGCAGATCCAGTATATCCTCTATCTGTAAAACTAATTGTTGTAGTTGCCGAAATATCCTTAAGTAAAACAAATGAGAATGTGTCACTTGTCGCAGCAGATGTTGCATTCTGAGTCGCATCATAACCAGTAAAGGCAATATCTCCTGGGACTAAAGTAGTTTGAGAATTACCTAAGAAACTTTGCAAAAATATCCCTAAAAACAAGGCAACATTTAAGATTTTTTTAAATTGAGAGTAAAAATGTTTCATAAATTAGATTGTTAAATTACAAAGAGGCAAATTGCTCGCCGTTTTTAAGACCAAAAGCGAGCAATTTATGCCCACTCATAAAACCTTCATCCGTATAAATCGTATTTATACGTAATTGTGTATCATTATAACATTGTATAATTAGACCGTTATTTTCATTTATTTCTAAAACTGTTCCTGGCGTTTTGGTATTATCTTGACTTTTTTGGATCTGTGAAACTTCCAAAAACCGAATATTTAAACCGTTCCATTGCGTATAAGCTCCTTTATTCCAAGGATTGCAAGCATTTACCAAAGCTTGTATAGATTTAGAATCTTGTTTTTCCCATTGTATGGATACGTCGGTTATTATAGGTTTTTTATAGTATTGGGCTAAAGTCTCATCCTGAGAATCTCCTTTGTCATTTAAATTTAACCGAGTAAAAAGTTCAGGTAAAAGGTAAGAAGCCAGATAAGATAGATGAGTACAAAGCATTCCGTGAGTTACATCTGCATGAAGAGGGAGAGTTTTCTTCAAAATAATTTTTCCTTTATCTATTTCTTTTTCAATAGCATGTACAGAAATTCCGGTTTCACTTTTTTGGCTTCTAATTGATTCAAAAACTGGATCAGCACCACGCATTTCCGGTAAAAGGCCATAATGGAAATTATAGAATAAATTAGGATTTTGATCAATGATTTCTTCTGGAATTTTCCAAGGAAAAGTCATCGTAAAAACACATTTTAAATTATTTATTTTAATAATTTCTTTTATTTGAGATATTAGTTTTGCTTTTTCTAACCATATTAAATTAATGCCTGTTTTTTCAGCAAAAACAGAACAAAAAGCCTTTACTTCTTCATTTTCAAGAGGTGCGCCAATTGTGTGAAGCCTTCCAAGGCTGTACAAAGTCTGAATAGCCGAAAATGCCATTCTATTGTTACATAATACTGCTATGTCTTGTATTGTGCTCATGAATCTAGACAGGCATAAGAGTTAAACCATGAATTTGTAGTAGTATTTTGAAGCGCAAGAATATGATAATGAAGACGATTACGTTCTTCCTCCAAATTAGTAACTTCTATTATATCTGTTAAAATACAGTTTCCCGTTTCTTCATTTTTAGTTACTGTAGCGTAATATATTGGAGCTTCAGAGAATCCTGTATTAGGGTTCATATAAACTTTACCTCTTGGTGAATCAATCGTAATATTATCTAATGTTTGACCATTTGAGTTGATTATGAATAAAGCAGCCTCCCACCCTAAAAGAGAAAAAACATTAGCTTTTTGCTCTTTAATACCATTTAAAGCGGTCTTAAAAACTTCATTTTCTTCAGAGTTTATATTTGTTGACCAAGGTATTGCACAGCTCCAATCATATCCAGGGTATGGAATTTTTCCCATCCACAATTCTTCAGCAGTAAAACCACTTCCGTAAGTTTTACATGATGCGATATTTTTTAGTTTAGCAGATCCTTTAAAAAAATCTTCTGCCATATCGCCACAAAATGATGCTAGTATAGATGTATCGTTATTATTTTCAAGAAATTCCTCTAGGGGCCCCAGATTAAAGTCAGATTTTTGAAGTGCAGTCACATGATTATAGCTAATTCTTGCTCCTTTATCTTCGATTGCAGTCGCAAAAGAATATGAAGGGCGATATCCTGCATCGTAGAAAGAACAGGTTATCGCAAAATCATTTTGTCCATCTTCAATAGCCTTATTTACTATTACACGTGAACATAAGCTTCCCTGTAGCGAAATAAAATTGACATTAGATATTTTCTTTTCAAAATTTTGAAAATGATAACCGCTATCTAATACAATAAGTAATTTTCCAGAACTTTCAAAAAGAGGCTGTATATATTCTGCTGCTTCAGGATTGATATAGGCAATAATAATATCAACATTATTAAGCAGTAGTTGTTCACTGCATGAATAAATTTCTTTATTATTCGAGCCAACACCTATGCTTGCCGTTAGAATTTCATGTTTTTCATCTTGCCCCATTTTTTTTAGGGAAGATTTAAGACCATCCACTATGTCAAATGACATAGAAGGATAAATGACCGATCTGGGTAAAAGTAAAGCTATTTTCATAAATATTTTTTTTAACAAAAGATACCCATTAGAAAATCTAATGGGTATAAAATGTTAGTTTCGTGAAGGATAAACTCCTTGAAGACATATTATATAATTCAACCCCAAATAAGGTTGTTGAACTGATATTGGCTGAGTATTACCAGTTAGATTTACAGTTATTGTAGGTACAATGGATTTTAATGACGCATTAGCGGCTTTATCTGAATAGAGCCCCTGTAAAATTGCAAGATTGTTATTTGTTGCTGATGAGCTGTCTCCTGTATCTGAATATGATGACATTGTAAATGATCCAGTTGCAGCATGATTATGCATAGGCAAATTAGATAAAAGAGCGGTTACATTATTACTGCCCATTACAGCTCCAAGTGGAAATTGTGTAACACCTAGACCCGCACCAGTTCCAGCAGGAATTCTCCCTCGAAAATCTGGTAGAGCAAAAGTATTAACACCATTACCGCCATATGTTGTGCCTAAAAGACTAAATAAAGCTTGGTTTGTACTTACGTTAAGTAATTGACCACTACAAAATGCCCAATTTTTAGGCGCAAAGTTTGGTGCAAATAATCTAATTTCGGACATTGTTCCATCCATGGCTATTTTCTTTTTTAGTTAGTTTCGACTTGGAAAAATACCTTCTATACAAATGATGTAATTTGTAGTAAGGTAAGGTTGAATAATACTAAAAGGGACTGTGCTTCCAGCGCTCTGAAACGACACTGTAGCATTTTCAGTTTTTAGATCTGTGTCTGGAGCTGCTGTTGAGTAAGCTTCAGCTAACCCTGCTAATATATTACCCGTAGGGGAGGCTAACTCTCCTGCTGCATTATCAGCGGGAATAGCCAGTGAACCTGTAGCAACATGATTATGTGCTGGCATTTGATTAATTGTCATGGTGACATTTTCTGTACCGCTAGCTTGTCCAAGTGCTATATTTGGTAAGCCTTGACCAGTACCTGCACCGACAGGAACTCTGCCTTGAAGATCAGGAATTTTAAAGGTATTTATGCCATCACCTCCATATATAGTACCAATTAAGGCATAGAGTGCGTCATAGTTAGCAATACTTAAAGTTGTTCCATTGCAAAGGGCCCAGCCTCTTGGTGCAAAATTTCCACCATATAAGCGAATCTCTCCTAAATATCCTTCCATTATATATGTATTTTTAGGTTATAAATTGATTGTTTTTTGAAGATTAATTACGTTGTGGAAAATCACCAAACAAGCATATGATGTAATTCATTCCAATAGTTGGTTGCATAAGAGACAACGGTTGACTTTGACCAGAAATACCAGTTGTGACAGTAAAATTTGTTGCTTTCATAGTCGTATCACTTGGAACGGTAGAGTACATAGAGGCCTTAGCAGCTAAGATATTGCCGTTTGGAGTACTAGAATCACCAGTATCAGAATAAGCGGGAATTTTAACAACAGCAGAAGCAGTATGTGTATGCGCTGGCATATTTGAAGTTAGCAATGAAGTTTGGTTAACGCCAGCGGCTTCGCCAAGTGTATAAGGTGTTAGTCCGTTTCCGTTTCCCATGCCAATAGCCACTCTACCTCCAAAGTCGGGTAATTTGAAATTTGTAGTGCCATTTCCGCCATATATAGTGCCAATTATAGAAAATAATGCTGTATTACTTTGTATGGCAATGGTTTGTCCCATGCAAAATGCCCAATTTCTGGGTGCAAAATTTGCGGCAAGATGACGAATTTCTCCAACTGTTCCTTCCATAATTTTTTTAAGATTTAATAAGTTAGTATTAGTTTTTGATCGTGTTTTACTTAAGTGCTAAATTACTTTATAACTAAATTGTGGGTACACGGGTTTATACGTGTTTTTGCTAAAATGCTATTATTTAACATCTTACTTTAAAAGTAAGAAAATAATTTCAATATTATAAGTGAAAAAAGAAAGTTTTGCGCAATAAAAAAGGCAGTAACTCGTTACTGCCTTTTTTTGTGTTTTAACTTGAAAATGTCAAGCCTTTATTTTTGAAGCTTAGATAAAGCTCTTGTCTTGCGGAACTTATGGTTTCTTCCGTTCTGTAAATACTACACCAGAACTTTATTAAGAGTTTATATTTTTCATCAGAAATTGAGCTGTAATATATTTGTGATGGTTTTGAATTGTTTACTAGAGGAAGGTTCGAAAGTGTGTCATTTACTACCGTATTTATTTCCTCTGGAATGGTTTCTCCATTGATTTCAAAAGTAATTTCAACCAATTTAAAATTGTCTGTATAAGTCCAGTTGGTAATATTTTGAGATAATAAATTACCGTTCGGAATAATGATTTCGGCGCCGTTTGGAGCATTTATTTTAGTTGTTCTCAATCCCATCGATTTGATACGGCCAGATTCTGAACTAATTTCAACAACATCGCCAACTTGAATTGGTTTGTCAAAAATCAAGATAATTCCCGACACAAAATTGTTGACAATGTTTTGAAGCCCAAGTCCAACACCGACACCTAAAGCACCTAAAAGTATGCTCAATTTATCTAAAGGCATTCCAGAAGCCGCAACAGCAAGAAGGTAACCACTTATAAGGACTACCAGTCGTGTAATTAGCAATTTTGAATGCTGTCTTTTATTAATATTTTCTTCATTTTCATCATCAATTTCACCAAAGAAATAAGCAACATATTTTTGAAGCAAATGCGCCGCCCAAATAATAACAAAGAATAAAACGATATTACCAAGCGTAAATGTAATGCTTCCAATCGTATTTGGATGACTTAACAGTTTAGTTAAAGAAGCACGAAGCGATTCCCAAATATTCAAATTTGAAGCAATCACGATAAGCCACATATAACTAATTACAATAATAAAAGGCCTTTTCAGAGTGTCTGATAAACTTTCATAATCAAACATTTTTTCAATTCCTCTTTTTACTCTAGTGGTATAAATTTGGAGTAAAATAATTTCCAAAATAATCTTCAAAAGAACACTTAAAGCAACAATTTGAGTAAGCGAAATAAAAGCAGTAAGACTTAACATATTAGAAAGAGAAACTCTTCCGAATAAGTTGTAAAGAATCGACAAGATATTTAACCCAATAAAAATGATACTTGCCCATTTAAAAAAGCCTTTTATATAAAGTTCTTCTTTAAGTGTTTTGATCTGAACTAAACCGTAACGGATTCCTAAAATATTGATCGCAACAAAAGCAAAACGCTGCAATAATCCGATTGTGATAAATAAGTCCAAAAAGCAAAGCGCAAAGAATAATCCTAAAAGGAAAAGCCAGTTTCTCATAGCAACACCAGACCACTGATTCTTGAAAAGGAAGATTAAAACTCCAAGTAAGAAAAGCTGAATTAATTCTAAGAATAGAGCAGGAGCATACAGATTAGTGACTACAGCAATATTTAATGCGATAACCAAAACCGGAAGCAAAGCACCGCGATTTAAGTATTTGAAATTTAAAAGCAAAAGGTTTTCGGCGTAGCCATTTGTTTTAAGGTATTTAATGTTTCGGGAAATATACCAAAACAAAAGTCCCATAAAGAAGCACAGAGTTATAAGTCCGCCTGCTTTATAGCTTAGATAGTAAGCTGCGACATTTTCTTCAATTATAATTTTTGCTTTAATGTTGTGAGTTACCCTTTTCTTAGCAGCAGTGTCGTTAATCTGCCATAAAGATGGATATTCTTTTTTGAATATACTGATTCCGGACTTTTCTAGTTTGCTTTCAACAGTTGCTAAAGCATTAGAAACCGAAATTTTACGTTGTACTGTAAGTCTTTTTTTGTTGTTTAAAGTAGTCTGGTTTTTAGTCATCAGACTATCAGTAGCAAGGTACCTTTTTCTAAGATTTCCGAATTCTTTCTGAAATTGCTTACGACGTATAGTATCTTTTAATAAAGTAATTAATGTTTTGTCCTTACGAAGATCAATTACACGTTTCTTGATGTTTTCAAGATTTTGATTTCGGTCATTGATGGCTTTGTTTTGTTCTTCTAATTCCTGTTGAATTTCTTGAAGCACAATGCGGTACATCTGCTGATTACGCACATTAGGATTGGCTCCTTTTAAGCTGGCTAAAATTAAATCTAATTTGCTTTCTGTACGTTTCATATCGCCAAAAAGATGACGGGTATCGCCTGCAAAATCAATGTCATTATAAGCAGATTCTAATACTTCACCTGCTTTCTCGATTGCCATTAAGTAATCGCTGTCTGTAGCTGTGGTGTCATTAAATAACCTTCCGCGGTTTTCTTTTTTAACTGCTTTTTGCTGCTGGGCGTAATTAAGCTGTGAGAAGAAAAGAAGTAAAAATAGAGAGAAAAAATAAAAAGTTCTTTTTTGTATAATCATAATTTTGGGGCTTATATTGTGGTCCCAAAATTAATTTTTTTTAGTAGACTTTCAGTTAAGAAAAATTAAATTTAAAAACTATAACTGAATATTTATCAGAGGTTTTTTATACCAAATTCCTCGAAGCAATTTCCTGCTGGATTTCTTTAAGAAAACTGGAGTATGTAATAAGAAAAGCCATTGAGAAAGGAAATATCATTAAACTTAATAATCCCTTTTCGAGGAACACAAATACAATAATGATTAGCAATAAGATGGCAATTAATATCAAAATTTTGATTGTTGCTTTAATAGTTTTCTGCATTTTTAAGAGCTCTTCGATGCTCATTTCGCTTGGTTTCTTTGTTTTCATTTGCTATTTTTACTTTAGAATAACAACAAATTTTAATTAAAAAACTTTCCCAAACAATAAGTCAGATTTTTTTGACTACCCAAAACCATTATGGAAGAAAAAGAAACTTGTCCAGCGCAAAGACTGCTAAAAATGTTATCTGGAAAATGGAAGGCAGAAATTTTCCGTTTGGCTGTAGAATCGCCTTTGCGTTTTAATAATTTATTGCGTCAGATTCAAGGTTCAAACAAGCAATCTTTAGCTACGGCATTAAAAGAGTTGGAAGAAGAAGGGCTTTTGGAAAAAATTACAATTAAACTAAAACCGCTTCACATTGAATATAATTTGACCGAGAAAGGAAAAGCTTTAATTCCTGTTTTTCAGCAATTGGAAGGATTATCCCAATAAATCTAAATTGTTAAAAAATATATTCAACCTATTTTTCATAGTGAAAAATTATATTATTTGGGCTAAATTTGCCTTGTGCGAAAACAAATTGTCTACATATTTATCTTTCTAATAGCTTCAAACAGCAGTTTTGTACAGCAGTTTTATAAACTGCCAATACTGATTGAGCATTTTCAAGAGCACAAAAAGCTGATGGATTTAAGTTTCATCGATTTCTTGTCTATGCATTACTGGGGAGAAGATTTAAAGGATAATGACGCAGATCGCGATATGAAGCTTCCTTTTAAAACAATTAGCAGCAGCTCGTTTCACTTTGTTTTTATTTTAGATGACAAAGATTTACTTCCTATTCCTTTTAATCTAGAATTACCGCAATTAAAAATTCCAACTTACAGATCTAATCTTCATTCAGATCCCAATCTGCTTTCTTTATTCCGACCACCGGTAGCATAAATATTTTTTAAAATTTTTATTGAAGTCGCTGAAACACATGGTTTCTAGTGGCTCATCTATTATTTTTTAATAAATACATTATGCTTAATAAAGTAATTCAGTTCTCAGTTAAGAACAAACTGGCAATTGGAATCTTTACACTGCTGTGGATTGTCTATGGTGTGTATGAGGTTACCCAATTGCCGATTGATGCCGTGCCGGACATCACAAACAATCAAGTGCAAATTATTACCACAGCGTCATCTCTTGGAGCTGAAGACGTAGAAAGATTAATCACTTTCCCGATCGAACAGGCTATTAGCAATATTCCACATCTTAAAGAAAGCCGTAGTATTTCGCGATTCGGACTTTCATTAGTAAGTGTTGTTTTTGAAGACGATGCCGATGTGTATTGGGCTAGACAGCAAATTACAGAAAGACTGCAGCAAGTAGAGATCGATAGAAATGCCAACAGACCCGAAATGGCTCCAGTAACTACTGGTTTGGGAGAAATATATCAATATGTTCTAAAACCAAAACCTGGTTATGAAGAGAAATATTCTCTAGAAGATCTCAGAACAATCCAAGATTGGACAATTAGAAGGCAACTTTTAGGAACTGCTGGAATTGCCGATGTTTCAACTTTTGGTGGAAAATTAAAACAATATGAAATTGCTGTAAATCCAGCAAGATTGAAAGCACAAAACTTAACGATTAGTGAAGTTTTTACTGCTCTAAATAGTAGTAATGAAAATACAGGAGGAGCTTATATTGAGAAAGGACCAACGGTATCTTATATTAGAAGTACTGGTTTAGCTAAAAGTATTAAAGATATTGAAAACATTGTGGTTAAAAGCACACAAGGAGGTCTCCCGATTTTAGTTAAAGATGTTGCTGATGTTAAGATTTCCTCGGCAATTCGTTATGGTGCTTTAACAACAGATGAATACGGAGAATCTGTCGGCGGAATTGTAATGATGCTGAAAGGTGAAAACGCCAACAATGTTATTGTCAATGTAAAAGATAAAATTGCCGAAATAGAAAAAATCCTTCCTGACGGTTTAAAGATTGAACCTTTCTTGGATCGAACAAAAATGGTTGATAATGCCATTGGAACAGTAGAAAAAAACCTAATTGAAGGTGCTTTAATTGTTGTGCTAATTCTGGTTTTATTCCTCGGAAATCTTAGAGCAGGTTTTATTGTAGCTTCGGTTATTCCGCTCGCAATGCTTTTTGCCATTATTATGATGAATACTTTTGGTGTAAGCGGAAACCTTATGAGTCTTGGTGCTCTAGATTTCGGATTAATTGTTGACGGAGCCGTAATTATTGTAGAAGCCATTCTGCACCATCTTCATAGTTCAAAAAAATACCAGTCGGTTTCGAATATTTCTCAAGACGAAATGGACAAAGAAGTAACAGGATCGGCTGCGCGTATGATGAATGCAGCAGTTTTTGGACAAATCATTATTCTAATTGTGTATTTGCCAATTCTTTCTTTACAAGGAATTGAAGGCAAAATGTTCAAACCAATGGCGCAGACGGTTGCATTTGCCATTTTAGGAGCTTTCATCTTGTCGCTTACTTATGTTCCAATGGTTAGTGCTTTGTTTTTAAGCAAAAAAATCAGCCATAAAAAGAATCTTTCTGACCGTATTATGGAAAGATTAGAAAATGTTTATGAAGGATGGCTTACAAAAGCTTTAAGCATTAGAAAGGCAATTGTCATTGGAGCATTTGTGCTTTTTGGAATTGCAGTTTTATTGTTTGGAAGAATGGGAGGAGAATTTATTCCACAATTGGAAGAAGGTGATTTTGCAGTAGAAACGCGTTTGCTTTTAGGAACTAATCTTTCAACAACTACAGAAACAATTACAAAAATTTCTAAGGAACTTAAAAAGGAGTTTCCAGAGGTGCAGCAAGTAGTTTCAAGAATTGGAAGCGCCGAGATTCCAACCGATCCTATGCCAATTGAAGGTGGAGATATGATTATTGTTTTAAAAGACAAATCAGAATGGACAAGCGCTTCTTCATTCCCTGAATTGGCTGATAAAATGACGAAGACCGTTAAAAGAATTGCGCCTGGAGTTACAACAGGATTTCAGTTTCCGGTTCAAATGCGTTTTAACGAATTAATGACAGGAGCTAAACAAGATTTAGTTTGTAAAATTTACGGAGAAGATCTTCAGAAACTTTCAGAATATGCCGAAAAACTGGGAGCTATTAGCAAAACTGTTGAAGGTGCGGCCGATTTATATGTAGAAAAAGTAACCGGAATGCCTCAAATCGTAATTGATTACAATTGGGCAGAAATGGCCAAATATGGTTTACGTGTTGCAGATGTAAATGCTACGATTAATGCCGCTTTTGCAGGTGCTGTTGCTGGAAGTATTTATGAAGGTGAAAAACGTTTTGATATGGTGATTCGTGTGGAAGATAACGGAAGAAGAGGTATCGAAGATGTTCGAAATCTGTTAATTGCAACACCATCTGGAATGCAGATTCCGCTTTATCAAGTAGCAAAAGTAGATGAAGTAGAAGGGCCAAATCAGATTCAGAGAGAAAATGCAAAACGCAGAATCATCGTCGGATTTAATGTTCGAGGTAGAGACGTACAATCGATTGTAGAAGAATTGCAGAAAAAAGTAAATCAACAAATTAAGTTTGATCCAGGCTATTATATTACGTATGGTGGTGCTTTTGAAAACTTACAGCAAGCCAAAGCAAGATTGGGAGTTGCAGTTCCCGCTGCTTTATTAATGATTTTTGCTCTGTTGTATTTTGCCTTTAGATCCTTTAAAGAAGGAATTATCATTTTTACCGCAATTCCGCTTTCCGCAATTGGAGGTGTCTTCGCATTAGTTATGAGAGATATGCCTTTTAGTATTTCTGCAGGAGTCGGATTTATTGCGCTTTTTGGAGTAGCTGTATTAAACGGAATCGTTTTGATATCTGAATTCAACCGAATTCAAAAACATGGCGAAATCACAGATCCATTTGATATTATTCTATTAGGAACCAAAAATAGATTGCGTCCGGTCTTAATGACCGCAGCTGTAGCTTCTTTAGGATTTTTGCCAATGGCATTAAGCAACGGAGCAGGAGCAGAGGTACAGCGTCCGCTAGCAACCGTTGTAATCGGCGGATTGGTGACAGCAACTCTTTTAACATTGTTTGTACTTCCAGCGATTTATTTAATGACATACCACGCTAAAGTTTTTACGAAAAAAAGAAAAAAACACATGAATAATCTGACCATTTTATTAGGCTTTCTTTTTATTGGTAATACGGCAAATGCACAACAATTACCAATTTCGTTAGACGAATCAATTTCAATTGCGATTCAGAATAACAGAACAATTAAATCGGCTAAGTTAAACGAACAGTCTAAAAGCCATTTGCAGAAAACGGCTTATAATCTTCCGCAGACACAAATAGATGCCGATTATGGACAATTTAATAGCGCGCAGAAAGATACTCGTTTTGGAATTAGTCAGACTTTTGCTTTTCCTACTGTTTACAGCAATCAGAAGAAAGCACTACAAGCTGATTTTAATAAAGCTAAAGCCGAAGTGCAACTGACTTCTCAGGAAATTAAAACCAGAGTTCGTAACAGTTATTACGATTATTTATGGCTCGAGAGCAAAAAAGAACTTTTGGTTTATGCTGATTCGATTTATAGAATTATGGAGAAAAAGTCTGATTTACGATTTAAAGCTGGTGAAGCCAATGTTTTGGAAAAAAGTGCTTCGCAGTCTGCTAGACAATTTTATAGCAATCAATTGGTAATGGTAAACCGAGACATTGAAATTGCCTTAAATCTGTTTAATTCTGTTCTTCAAGATAAAGTAGTCTATGCTCCGAAAAGCGAAAAAATAAAAGCGGTCTTGAATTCGTCACTAATTGAAAATATAAAAACAGAGAATCTTCCAGCTGTTCAGCGTTCACAATTTGAATCGGAATCTGCAAAATGGAGATGGAAAACAGAAAGTGCTAAACTGCTTCCAGAAATTACTTTAGGGTATAATAATTTAAGCATTATTGGTGCTCAAACTAATGCTTCTGGTCAGGAAGTGTATTATGATAGTTCACAAAGATTTAATTATATAAATGCTGGGCTTTCAATTCCGATTTTCTTTACAAGTCAGACAGAACGAAAGCGTGCAGCAAAGGCAGAATATGAGAGTTATGTTGAGCTTTCCGAAGCAGCTAAAATTGAGATGAAAACCAATCTGGAAAACGCTGATCGAGAAGTGAAAAAATATCAGGAAAGTTTAGAATACTACGAAAAAGAAGGTTTAAAAAATGCTCAGACCATTATTGAGGCTTCAAGCAGTCAGTTGCAAAATGGTGATATTGATTATCTGCAATGGGTTTTAGTAGTAAATCAAGCTATTACAATCAAAAGCGAATATCTTGACGCACTTAATGCTTACAATAAAGCAGTTGTAACTCTTCAAAATCTAAATAACATTTAAAATGAAAAAATATATTGCAGCGTTTATAGGCGCTATATTTCTATTGTCCTGCGGAAATAAGAAAACGGAAGAAAATAAAGATGCTGAAACTAAAAGCATTAATATCATTAAATTAAGTACTGAACAGGTTAAAAACGCTGGATTAGTAAGCGGTAATCCGACTTTGAAAAATGTAAAAGAGATTTTGCAACTGCAAGGAACAGTAACTGTTCCGCCAAAAAGCGTGATAAGTATTAGTATTCCGTTGGGAGGTTATGTAAAAAGCACCAATTTAATTGCTGGAATGAATGTGCAGAAAGGACAAGTTTTGGCCGTTTTAGAAGATATGCGGTTCATCGAATTGCAGCAAGATTATCTTATGGCTAAAGAAAAGTTTGAATTGGCACAAAACGAACACAAAAGACAAAAAGAACTTAATCTAAACAAGGCTGCGAGTGATAAGGTTTTGGAGCAGATTACAACCGAAATGCGTACGCAACGCATCACAATGTCTTCTTTAGAACAAAAATTAAACTTATTAGGAATTAATGCTAAAACATTAAACGTTAATAATATAAGTAAAACCATAAAAGTCATTTCGCCTATTAATGGTTTGGTTTCTAAAGTAAATGTCAATATCGGAAAATATGTAAATCCAACTGATATGCTTTTTGAATTAATCGATAAAAAAGACATTGTATTGACTTTAAATGCATTCGAAAAAGATGTTGCTTCACTTTCGGTAGGACAGAATGTAATGGTTTATGCAAATGCTTCTGACACTAAGAAATACGGAGCAAAAATTGCTTTTATAAATCAAAGTTTAAATGGAGACCGTGCAGCTGAAATTATTTGTAAAGTGAATACATATAATCCGGCACTTTTGCCTGGTTTGTTTGTGAATGCGGAAGTTGAAATTGAGAACCAAAAAGCATTGACAGTTCCAGAAGATGCTGTAGTACGTTGGGAAGGTAAATTTTATGTGTTTACAGAACTTGGAAATAATCAGTTTCAAATAATAGAAGTGAAGTCTGGAGTGAGGAACGAAGGTTATAACCAGATTATTTCTGAGGCCATTTCTAGTTCTTCAAAAGTAGTTATAAAGAATGCTTACACTTTACTGATGTCTGCCATGAATAATGACGAACAATAATGTTTATTTTCTGATTACAATTTAGAGTTAAACAAGAAACCCCAGTAAATTTAGTTTTACTGGGGTTTTATTTTTTCTTTAAATAATAGTTTTTAAAGGATTGTTATTGAGGTAATATATTCTCTTCAATTGTTTTTATTTATTAAAAAAATTTCATTTTCGTCAATAACTAAAATAGAAGGATTCATTAGATAAGTGTTCACTCATAATTTCGGGATCATTTTTTGTCGACGTAGTTGTTATGGAATTTTAGTATTCTAAATTTCTGTAGTGAGGAAGATAGTTATATTTATCATCCTCATTATCTAAATTGTAACTGTTATAGGGATTTGTGTTATCATAAGAAGAATAAGGCGTATTATCCTCAGCCAGATTTAGTCCGCTTTCTATGATTTCATAAGAATCATCAGAGAAATGATCGCATTGATTTCTGTAATGATTATCTTGATCTTGTCCTGAAGTAAATTCTTGATCCATAGCTTCATTTTCATGAGCTGTATCAATATGATTGGGTTTACTGCATTTATAATCATTTAATCTTGCAGTTTCTCTTTTTTGGGCATCTGTTCTCATGGCTGCTATTTTAAATTAGTAAATGTTTCAAAATAATATATACAAAGTTTGGAAATAAGCTGTTAAAAAAAATTATAAGATTTACTTTTAATCTTACATGATTTGTTTGCAAAGAAATTTTAAGTTAAGTCGCATTTTGTAAAATTCAAGTATGATTCTGTAAAATAAACACTTACGTATTTTGCAACTTTGTATAACTAAATAATTTAAAAAATTATAACATTATGGAAACTTCAAGAAAAGATTCGAAATCTGGAATGAAAGATTCTGGAAAAACTCAAAAATCTATGAATGGTTCTAGAGGAAAAAGCACTACAACAAAATCAACAGATTCAAAAGGTAGAGCAGGTCATTAATTTTTTAGTTTATTGAAAAGACTAAATAATAAAAGCGTGCTGTCTATATATAAACAGCACGCTTTTAAATTTTATAAGATTAAAGCTTATTTTAAAACCTCTTGAATTGTTTTTACAAATGTTTCAACAGGCTGAGCACCCGAAACAGCATATTTTCTGTCAAACACAAAGAAAGGAACGCCTTGAACACCAATTTCGCCTGCTTCTTTAATATCTGACTGAACTTCTTTTAAGAATAAAGAATCGCTCTCTAGCACTTCTCTGATTTCTTTTTCTTCTAAGCCAGCTTCAATTCCTAATTTAATTAAAGTAAGACCGTTATTTAAATCCTCTCCGTCTGTAAAATAAGCTTTAAAGAATATCTCTTCCATTCTGTCACCCATATTTTTGGTTTTAGCCAATTGAATGATTCTATGGGCATTTAAGGAATTAGAGATAACCGCTTTGTCAAAGTTATAATCCAAACCAACACTTTTAGCGCGCTCTGCTACGCCTTTGTGCATTTCTTTAGATTGTTCAATCGACATGCCTTTTCTTTCTGCTAAAAACGTATAAACGTCCATATCAGGTTCTGAAGTAATAGTTGGATCTAACTGAAAGCTTTTCCATTCAATTTCAAACTCATTATTTGGAAAATCTGCTAATGCAGTTTCCAATTGTCTTTTTCCGATATAACAAAACGGACACATGATGTCCGACCAAATTTCTATTTTCATATTGCAAAGATACGGAAAATTGTTGTTTCAACTTTTAGGTTTCAAGTTGATATACTATGCATATAATTTATAGCGCAAAGAACGCAAAGATTTTACGCAAAGGTCACAAAGTTTTGTTTTCTCCAAAGCCTTTTATAAAGGAGATAAGTTCACAAAGCTTTGTATTCTTATTATTCTAGAACAATCCTAAGCAAGAATCTTAGCGAACTTTGCGTAAAATCTTTGCGTTCTTTGCGTTAAGAAAAGCACAAAGTATATCAACGTGAAACCTGAAACTTGAAACAAAAACAACCTCAAATAAAAAACCGCAACTCTTTAGGAGAATTGCGGTTTCTAGGTATAAAAAATGGTTGGTTAATAGCGATATCTTTTTTTTTACAATGATAGATCTTTATATTGAAACTAAAAAATATCCCTGTAACAGAAAGAAACTTTAATGTTAACTATTTAACATTACAGGCATTACCAACATGGTAACCGTTTCTCCCTCTTCCAAACCATCTACTGGCGTTAAAATACCAGCTCTATTTGGTAATGACATTTCAAGCATAATCATGTCAGATTGAAGATTAGTCAGCATTTCAGTTAAGAAACGAGAGTTGAAGCCAATTTGTAAATCATCTCCTTGATAATCACAAGTCAATCTTTCTTCTGCTTTGTTTGAGTAGTCAATATCTTCTGCAGAAACATTTAATTCTGCTCCAGCAATTTTTAAACGAATTTGGTGTGTAGTTTTGTTAGAGAAAATCGCAACACGTTTAACTGAACTTAAGAATAAAGAACGGTCAATCATTAATTTGTTTGGATTTTCTTTCGGAATTACCGCTTCGTAATTTGGGTATTTTCCATCTATTAAACGACACATTAAGATGTAATTGTCAAATGAGAAAGTCGCATTTGAATCGTTATATTCAATTTTTACTTCAGCATCAGAAGTTCCTAAAATACTTTTTAAAATGTTTAAAGGTTTTTTAGGCATAATAAAATCTGCTACTTGAGAAGCTTTTACATCTGTACGTGCATATTTTACCAATTTATGAGCATCTGTAGCTACGAAAATTAATCCTTCTGGCGAAAACTGGAAGAAAACTCCAGACATTACTGGACGTAAATCATCGTTTCCAGCAGCAAAAATAGTTTTACTTACTGCAGTTGCCAAAACTTCTGCAGGAACAAGTGTTACAGATGGATCTTCAAGACTTACTGCTTTAGGAAATTCTTCTCCTGCAGCGTAAGCCAATGCATATTTACCAGAGTTTGAACTAATCTCTACTGTATTGTTATCTTCAACTGTAAAAGTTAACGGCTGTTCTGGGAAAGTTTTTAAAATTTCAAGCAAAAGCTTAGCTGGAACAGCTACACTTCCTTTACTTGTAGAATCGATCGATAATGTAGCTGACATTGTTGTTTCAAGATCTGAAGCCGAAACGGTCAACTCATTGCTGTTTAGTTCAAATAAAAAGTTGTCTAAAATAGGCAACGTATTATTGCTATTGATTACACTACCTAAAACTTGTAATTGTTTTAATAAGTACGAACTCGATACTATAAATTTCATCTGTTTTATTTTATTTTTTTGATGGATGCTTTAGCAAATAAAGGGCTAAATATACGGATTACAAATATATCTTAAACTATCTAAAGTATTACATTTTTTTATTAACATCTATTTGCTGTATTTTCTTTTTCTTACAAAAGTAAAAACAAGTCCAAAAACTGTTAAAATTAGAATTGGTACTCCGATAGTTATGAATTGGGTCTTGGTATAGCTGTCATAAACTTTTTCTTTGTCCAATAAAGGCAGTTCAACATCTTTACTTCTAATGTTAATAAGTCCTGTATCATCAAGAAGATAATTGATGCAGTTCATGATGAAGTCTTTGTTGTCATATAATTGGCCAGTTCTTTGGTCGTAACCTAATTCTACTGGCATCATGTTTTTGTCCAATTGATTTCTTGCAATATCTCCGTCGGCAATTACAATCATTTTGTTTGATTTTCCTTTTGCTGTAAACGAATTGTCTTTGAAAGGCAGAATTCTATTTTCGAAAGCTGAATGAAATGAACCTTCAAGTAAAACAGCAAGCGGTTTATTTCCTTTGTTTAAATAATCCTGCGGAGTTGTTTTCTCAGTAACCATATTCAGATTTACTTCTACAGGAGAACCAATTGTTTTAGAATATTGAGAAGATTGTAATAATACGGTTTTCTTAATTCCATTTTTCAAAGTGTCAATCGGATTCGCAAAATCGAATTTAATTCCACCCAGATTTTTAACAATAGGATGTGTGCTAGTTGGATAAACTTGCGGAGCAAATTTCCAAATAAAATCCTGATATTGTGTTGCGCTTCCTTGCTCGCCAGTTGCTAGTTTAATTGGGCTTCCTTGCTCATCTTTAATTAGATCAGGATTAATTCTGAATCCGTATTTAAAGAACATATCGTTTAGATTTAAATCTCTTGGATATGCCAAAGTTGCACCCATATCATTGTATAGACTGTCTATATCGGCAGCCACTTGGTCAATAAGCCAAATGGTTTTTCCGCCGTTCATAATAAACTGATCTAGAACTTCTTTTTCTTCGTCAGAGAATTTTTCAGTTGGTTTAGAAATAATGGCTAAATCATATTTTTTTAACGCATTTAAAGTTCCGTTTGGATCTTTTGCAACAGAATCTAAAGTGAAAGGTCCAATAAAATAACTTTCGCGAATTTGCATTAACATTTTCGCAACGTGAATTTCGTTCAATTCACCATTTCCTTTTATGATTGCGACTTTTTTCTGTTTGTTTTTAGTTACTTTATTGATGGCGTCAGCAATAGAATATTCTAAATGCTGAATTGATCCAATTACTTTTTGTGTAGTAGAAGATCCCATTATATTTTTCAATAAAGGAATATTAACTTCTTTGTTATTGTAAACTGCAACTGCCCATGGGAAAACCATAGCTTGTGATTGTTTTCCTTTATCGTCAACCGTAATATTTACAGGAGTTAATCCTTTCTGGAAAAGTGATTTTGTCAGTTCTTCACTCTCATCTTCATTTTCTAACGGATCAACAAACTCGAAAACAATGTTGTTGTTGTAAGCTTGAAATTCTTCTAATAACTGTTTAGTTTCCTGCTGTAAACGTCTAAAATCGGGAGGAAGTTCACCAGCCATATAAATTTTTATAGAAAGTGGATTCTGGACCTGTTTTACAATTCCTAACGAAGTTGGTGATAATGTATAACGTTTGTCTTTGGTTAAATCAAAACGGTGAAAAAATAAGGTTCCAAGTATATTTAGAACAACTAAAATAAAAATAGTGATGCCTAATGCCTTTAAATTTTGCTTTGTAGATAGTTTCATTAGGCTTTAAAAGATTTTAATTTATAAACAGTAAAAGACAAGAAAGCGATTGCAATGCTTAAAAAGTAAATAATATCTCGAGTATCAATTACACCGCGGCTCATACTTTTAAAGTGATTTTGCATTCCTAAAACCGAAATAAAACTGTTTGAACTAGGAATTAAAGAAGCTAAGCCTTCAAAACCAAAATAAAAGAAAAAGCATAGGAAAACGGCAATAATAAAAGCCACAATCTGATTTTCTGAAAGGGTAGAAGTAAAGATTCCGATTGCTGAATAAGAAGCAATTAAAAACAATAAACCAAAATAAGAGCCAATTGTGCTTCCCATGTCAATATTGCCTTCTGGCGAACCTAAATCTGAAATTACTTTTACATAAATTAAAGTTGGTATAATCGCTAAAATGATCAATAAAAACGAACCGAAAAATTTACCATTTACGATTTCCCAAATTGATAAAGGTTTAGTCAAAAGTAATTCTAAAGTGCCTTGTTTTTTTTCGTCAGAGAAACTTCTCATGGTAACGGCTGGAATTAAGAAAATTAAAATCCAAGGAGCTAATGTAAAAAACGGAGTTAAATCGGCATAACCTGTATTTAATATATTATAATCTCCTTCGAAAACCCATAAAAAGAGCCCGTTGCTGATTAAGAATATTGCAATGACCAAATAGCCAATAGGAGAACCAAAAAAGGATTTTATTTCTCGTAAAATGATTGATTTCATTCGTGTTTTTTGTTTTTTTATTGTTTCACGTTTCAAGTTTCAGACTGCACGCTTAACGTGAAACCTTAAACCTGAAACTAATTTAAGCTCACCAATTTATCAACGCTCCAAGCTTCAGGTTTTGCGTTGAATAATTTTTTTGTAAAATTCCAAACGGTATTAAACAGTTCAGAATTTCTGTAATTTTCTAAATCATCTTCGGTTTCCCAATAACTGTAAGTGAAGAAGATACATTTATCATTTTTATCCTGATATAATTCTAAAAAACGATTTCCTTCTGCATTTCGTATTTTCTCTTTCACCGATTCAAAATTCTCCAGAAAATCGGGAATTTTTTCTTCGTGAAAACTCATTTTTACTATTCGAACAAACATGTTTGTAATTTAAAAATTTAGACTGTTGATCTTAGATTTTTTGAATTATCTAAAGCATTACAGGTGCGCAAAAATACCAAAATAGATTGTTGTTTTAAATAAAAAATGAAATATTATAAATGTCGATTTTTAGATTCTATTTTCACAGTATTTTTCAAACATAGCCCGTGGTTTCAACCACGGGAAACGTTGAGTGATATGCGTTGTGTCCCCGTGGTTGAAACCACGGGCTATATTTCAAATTAAAAACAATAAAAAATCTGTTCAATCAGCAAAATCTGCGAGAGAATTAAACAAAAATCTGAATTCTAAAATCTAAAATTAATTTAGGAGAATTTGATCGTAATTACATCACGATAATTCAATCCAAGAAGACTATTTGCAGAACCCACTTTAGAAGGGTTGCTTCTGAAAATCGCGATTTCAAGAAAACCAGCTTCATTAAAAATCGCCAGTTTTTCTCCTTCATAAGTTTTAATCGGATACTTGTCAGAAGTTGCAATAGCCGAATAATTAGGAAGAATCGTTTTGATGCTTTTTGGATTCATTACAATTTCATACGGACGTCCGCGTGAAATTTCTAAGAATTGTTTTTTAGAAATATTAGTTACAACGTTTCCAAAATGATCGATGTAAATGATGTTTCCTTTTATAGAATTTCCATCATCAGCAACTAGAGCTTGAAGTTCTGTCGCTTCCTTAATAGATTGAATTTCTTTTCCGATTACATTCAGTAAACCACCTTTTGATAAGTGAGAAGCGACCTGAATGAAGATATCCAAATCTGTAGCTTCAATCGGGAAACGATCATGAATATTGATTGCCACAATTTTTTGCGGAACAATTTTCTGTGTTAGCATGCTCAAGATTCCGTTATCGGCGCAAATAAAGTAGTGATCGTTCCATTGCATAGCAATATGTTGGTTTTCTTTATTGCGTTCGATATCGACACCAATAAGGTGAACAGTGCCTTTTGGGAAGCTCATATAAGCTGCGCCAATAATGTAACTTGCTTCAGCAGTATTAAAGGGATCAATGTCATGAGAAATGTCAATGATTTGAACCTCTGGATTTTCAGATAGTATTTTACCCTTCAGCGACCCCACAAAGTGATCTTTCAAGCCGTAGTCTGTAGTAAGGGTAATTATTGACATATTTTTGTTTATAACTATTGATAGTATTTAAATCTAATTTTCATTAAATTTGAGAAATGCAAAGCTAATAATAGTAAACACAAATTGAAAGAAAGAAAAGACAAATTGTGATTTTTAAAGTATTTGCAAGTTACAATATTCAAAAACACTAATTTAAGTTTTATGAGAATGAAATTGAAAGCTGAGTTTGATTATTGTGATAAATAAAAAAGACCCGACAACCACTAAATATTAAAAGGAATTTTTAATTTAAAACTACTTCATTTGAACGAAAGAATAATCGAGCTAGTAGATATTGCACCCAAAGAATTTTGGGGCGCGCAAGACAGCCATTTAGAAATAATTAAAAAGTATTACCCAAAGCTTAAAATCGTAGCGCGAGGGACAACTTTAAAAGCATTTGGCGAAAAAGAAGTTTTAGACGAATTCGAAAAAAGATTTCAAAGATTAATGCTTCACTTTACACGTTACAACAATATTGACGATAATGTAATTGAGCGTGTAATAATGAGTGATGGTCAGGACGAAAAGAGAGCTTACGATCATGACAAAATCTTAGTTCATGGTGTTGGCGGTAAGATTGTGAAGGCAATGACTCCAAATCAGCAATTGCTGGTTGATACTGTTAAAAAGAATGATATGGTTTTTGCAGTTGGTCCAGCCGGAACAGGAAAAACGTACACAGGAGTTGCAATGGCTGTAAAAATGCTGAAGGATAAGGAAGTAAAAAGAATCATTCTAACGCGTCCGGCAGTTGAAGCAGGAGAGAACCTAGGTTTCTTGCCTGGAGATATGAAGGAAAAACTTGATCCTTACATGCAGCCACTTTATGATGCCTTGCGAGATATGATTCCGAACGAAAAATTGGAAGATTATATTCTAAAAGGAATTATTCAAATTGCTCCTTTGGCTTTCATGCGTGGACGAACTCTTGACAATGCTTTTGTAATTCTTGATGAAGCTCAGAATACCACTCACTCACAAATGAAAATGTTTTTGACCCGTATGGGAAAAAATGCCAAATTCATGATTACTGGTGATCCAGGTCAGGTCGATTTGCCGAGAAGAACCATTTCTGGTCTTAAAGAAGCACTTTTGGTTCTAAAAGACATTGAAGGTATCGGAATTATTTATTTGGATGATAAAGATATCGTTCGCCACAGATTGGTTAAAAAGGTAATCGATGCTTACAAGCAAATAGAAAACCACGATTAATTATAAATTTTAGTGAAATGTTAAATGTAAATCGTGAATTGTGTTTTAACATTTATTAATATTCGTTTTGTATGTTTTCTTTTGAAAAGTGCAAAACGAATATTTTTTTATTATCATTGAA
The DNA here is from genome assembly GCF_003254585.1 of Flavobacterium sharifuzzamanii. Classification (GTDB taxonomy): domain Bacteria; phylum Bacteroidota; class Bacteroidia; order Flavobacteriales; family Flavobacteriaceae; genus Flavobacterium; species Flavobacterium sharifuzzamanii. The sequence goes on from NZ_QJGZ01000033.1 coordinate 205,871, forward strand.
GAAAGAATTATTCGATTAAAAAAGAATGGAAAGTAAAATTATTTTGATTGTTGGTTTACTTTTTTTTGCGGTTAAGTGTTATGCCCAAAAAAGAGAAGAAAATAAAACAGAAAGAAAAATAAATAAATTAACTGGGAAGGAAATTGTTCAAGAGTTAAACAGATTGAATTTTTTCAATTTAACCGATAAAATTGATTTGAAAATTACAAGAGATGAATTTGAAAAATCTTATGATGAATTGAATTTCTTTGAAGGTCAAATGAGAGAAGATTTAAGTTTTACAGATAATAGATTTTATATTATTGATTCTGAAACATTGTTTGAAGGAGAGGGATTAATTCAATATTTAGAAACCGTTAAAGTTTTATTTGATAAGTTAAATTTAAAACTTGTAATATCTGAAGAATTTGAATCTCAAACGGAAAAACATTTACTGCATAAGATAAAATTAAATGGAAAAGAATATATCGCTTTCGATAATGATTTTGGAAATTATGATTGGACGATAGCTTATTTAAATTTTATTGAAATGCTAAACGATCAGCTTAATTTGCAAGGTAGTAATGATCAATTCTATCCAATTAGTTCAGGAAATGATGGAAAAATTGTATTGTTAACGAAAGACCAATTCATATTTGTCAAAAATAATTATCCAAATGATAAGAATCACCCAAAAGAAATTATGGATTGGAAAGATGGGTTTAATTATTAAACTTATATTTGAAGATGAAACAACTAGATGATTTTTACCTTAATCAAGAAGAACCCATAAAAGGAATATTTCTCGCATTAAAAGAAATCATCTTAAAACAAGATCAAGACATAACCAATACTTTAAAATACGGAATGCCTTTTTTTTCTTATAAAGGAAAAATGTTCTGCTATTTATGGATTCACAAAAAACTCAAACAACCTTATATCGGAATTGTTGAAGGAAAACATTTTGAGGAATCTTTTCTAATTCAGGAGAATCGTTCGAGAATGAAAATTATGATGTTCGATGTTAATGAAAATTTGCCTTTGAAACAAATTGAAACTGTAATTCAGAAAGCGATAAATTTGTATAAAAATGGAATTGTTAAGATTTAATTGTTTAAAACGTATAATTTAACGGAATAGTTAAATAAATAATAAACTTACCTCAAATCTAGCTTTCATAGCGTGTAATCTTTGGCTAAACGGTCTTAAAGCTTTAAATTTGCATTTCATCGAATTTGATAATTAATATGACAAAACTTAAAAATATAAAAGCGGTTGTAAGTGACCTTGACGGAACTTTACTCAACCCACAACACAGAATTTCAGAATATACCAAATCAGTTTTTCAGGAACTTCATAATCAAGGTTATCTAATTGTGGTGGCTACAGGACGTCATCATCTTGATGCATTGGCTATTATAGATACACTTGAAGTGCCAGTTTACCTTGTAAGTTCTAATGGAGGAAGAATTCATTCGCCAAATAAAGAAGAACTTTTTGCTTTTAATTTAGACAGCGATGTGGTTAAAGCGGCATTAAATATAGAAATCGATCCAGATGTTACGGTTGTGTTATTCAAAGAAAATGTTTGGCAGACTAATAAATGGAATGAAAGATTAAACTCTTTTCAAGCCGATTTAAAATATCGCCCTGAATTGGTCGACTACAAAACAATAGAAGATTTTAAAGCGATCAAGATTTTCTTCTCTTGTGAAAATCATGAAAAATTGGTAAAAGTTAGAGATGCTGTTTTGGCAAACTCTTCAGAACATTTGCATCACGCTTTTAGCTTGCCAACTTGTTTAGAATTTATGGACAAGTCTGTAGACAAGGCGGTTGCAATTGAAAAAGTGTTAGAAAAAGAAGGCTTTACTTTGGATGAAGCTATTTCGTTTGGAGATGGTTTTAATGATTTGCAAATGTTGTCTGCAACCGGAAAAGGTTTGATTATGGGAAATGCACCTTCAATTTTAAAAGATGCTTTGCCAGATTTGGAGGTAATTAAAACAAATGCCGAAGATGGCGTTGCAAAATATATTGTGTCTAAAATTTTAGATAAAGAATTTGCAACAAGTTAATTAATAGTATTTTACATTCAGATTGTTGCTGAATACTAAATAATAGTTATTTTTATAAGAGCTAATTCACAGAGAGTTAGCTCTTATTTTTTTAACCTTAATTATTTAACCATGAAAAAATTTCTACTTCAAGCTGAACGAAACTTGATTTCGGGAGCATTAGTTTTATTACCGCTTTTAGTTTTTTTTATTCTATTGGGAAAAGTCTGGAAGTTTTTTCAGAATTATGGAGAAAAATTTGCGCACTTCCTGCGTTTGGATTTGATATTGGGAAAATACGCGACCGATATTGTGGGCGGAATGATTTTGGTGGTTTTAATTTATTTAAGCGGCTTTTTGATGCGTTTATCTATTTTAAAAAGATTTACCAATTGGGTAGATGAGAAGCTAATGATTTTTTTGCCAGGTTATGAAAAAAATAAGAAAGAGGCAGAAGAAAAACTTTTGAAAAGAAATCATGAGCCTAAACCTGTTACAGATTTACCTATTTTGTTTAAAAACGGAGATTTTTGGCAACCCGCACATTTAATTGAAGAAGATCAAAATGGTTCAGCTGTAATTTTTATTCCAAATGCGCCAGCTAAAGATCAAGGACAAATTTTAATCGTCAGATCGACCGATTTTAAAAAACTATCAGATACGACGCTTGGAAGTCTTGATGCATCTATAAAATCTTTTGGTAAAGGAATTTTGAGTTTTAAATAATTCGCTAAAATTGAAGTAATATTTTCTTTGTTTGCTCTGCCAAATAGTTTTAAATTTGCCTTCATAAAAAAACAACACAACTAGATAATGAGTAATACAATCACAACTACAAATTTTAATTTCCCGAATCAGAAATCAGTTTACCGCGGAAAAGTTAGAGAAGTTTACAATATTAACGACGAACTTTTAGTAATGGTAGCTACCGATAGACTTTCGGCTTTTGATGTAGTTTTGCCAAAAGGAATTCCGTATAAAGGGCAAATCTTAAACCAGATTGCAACAAAATTTATGGAATTGACACAAGATATCGTTCCAAACTGGCTGATTGCTACTCCAGATCCAAACGTTGCTGTTGGACATTTATGCGAACCTTTTAAAGTTGAAATGGTTATACGCGGTTATTTATCTGGCCACGCAGCTCGTGAATATGCAGCAGGAAGAAAACAAATCTGTGGTGTAACTATGGCTGAAGGTTTAAAAGAAAACGATAAATTTCCTGAGCCAATTATTACACCAACTACAAAAGCAGATAATGGTTCTCATGACGAAGATATTTCTCGTGAAGATATTTTAGCAAAAGGAATTGTTTCGGAAGAAGATTATTTAGTTTTAGAAAAATATACTAGAGCTTTGTTTCAAAGAGGAACTGAAATTGCTGCAAAACGCGGATTGATTTTAGTAGATACAAAATATGAATTCGGAAAAACAAAAGATGGAGTTATTGTTCTAATTGACGAAATTCACACTCCAGATTCTTCTCGTTATTTCTACGCTGAAGGTTATGCTGAAAGACAAGAAAAAGGTGAGGAACAAAAACAATTATCTAAAGAATTTGTTCGTCGTTGGTTAATCGAAAATGGTTTTCAAGGGCAAGAAGGACAGCAGATTCCAAATATGACAGACGAATATATCGAGTCAGTTTCTGAAAGATATATTGAATTATATGAAAATATTTTAGGAGAGAAATTTGTAAAAGCTGATATTGCCAATATTGATCAGCGTATTGAAAAAAATGTATTAGAATATCTTTCTTCAAAATAATAAACTTGAATTTAAACTAATTTAAGATTTAAAATTTATAATGAAAAATGCCCTGCTGTATATCTTACAGTAGGGCATTTTCTTTTGATGTAAATCATTTGTAATAGAAAATCTAACTTAAAATTTATACAAAAACACAATTCTGCTTCTCTCATTGAGCATTTTCAGAATTTTATTGTTTTTTTTCATTTTTAATGCAACGTTTTATGCATAATGTGCGTCTAACAAGTAATCATCACAATCATTAATCATTAAACAAGCAATCAATCATGAAAAAAACAGTAATCGTTTTCGGAACGGCTTTGGCCGTATTTGCAAATTTTGCAACAGCTTCGAATTTGAAGTTAGAAAGTAAAAATCAAATTGAACTTCCTTTTGATTTAGAATCACCTTTACATTTAGCGGTTTGTAATGGAGATGTTGAAACCGTAAAGAAAAGCATTGAATATGGTGCAGATGTAAATAAAATTGTGCGTAATATGACTCCTTTAATGCTTGCAGCTCGTTTTAACAATGTTGAAATTGTAAAAATTTTATTGGCAAATGGAGCTAAACCTTCAATTGAAAATGCGCATGGACTTAGAGCATTAGATTATGCTAGATATGCAAAAGCAGTTGAATCTGCGGCCATTTTAAAAGGTCTTAGGTAAAATTTTTAAGAGAAAAAAAATGAAAAGCATCATCTTTTTAAAGGGTGATGCTTTTTTTTATTCTTTTTTTTTCAAAAATCTGCAACCAAATTCATTTGTCAGTCGTCTATAGTATAAATAAATCGTCATCAATCATTTAATAAACAATCAATTATGAAAAAGACAGTAATTATTCTAGGGACGGCTTTTGTCGTATTTGCAAGTTTTGCCACTGTTTCTGATCAAGAGTTGGCAATTAAAAATCAAATTGAAAATCCAGATTATTCGACATCGCCTCTACATAGAGCTATATGTAGTGGAGATATTGAAAAAGTGAAAAAATGTATTGAATATGGAGCAGATGTCAATAAAATGTCAAGAAAGATGACGCCCTTAATGTTGGCAGCTCGCTATAATCATGTTGAAATCATTAAAATTTTGTTGGCAAATGGCGCTAAATCGTCAATTGTAAATGAGCAAGGGTTTAAAGCATTAGATTATGCTAATTATGCAAAAGCATCTGAATCCATAGCTATTCTGGAAAAGTTGAGATGAAAACCTTTTATGAAAAAGAAAAGCATCATTAAAAAAATGATGCTTTTTTTATAAGAGAAGATTTAATTTTCTTCCATTTTGTCTTTTAAATTCTCAAGACCTTTTTGTAGATCATTTCCAATCATTTGATCCATTCTTAACATTGGGAGCATAATATTTGTTGGATATGGAATTACACCATTAATTCCCCATTTAACTTTTGTCTGATTTTCAGAAATAGGTTCTGTAGACATAAACCCGATAGCGGTGTCATCCATTGGCTTTTTAAAACGAAGTGCAAAATCTAAACGTCTGTTTTCTGTTATTTTTGTTATCTCCTGTTCGCCAACACCAACTTCTTTTACATTACTTTCCCAAGAAGAAACAGAACCCACCATACCGTCAATTCCTCTATATGTAACTTTCATTTTTGGATCCATATTGGCCCATACGCTAAACTCATTTTGATTTTTAAGTGATCTGACATACTTAAAAATACTATCAGCAGGTTTATTGATTGTAATTTCTCTTTCAACCGAATATTCCTTCGGCATAAAATAAGCAGCAATTAAAACAATCGAAATAAGCAAAATTAAAATAACTAAAATTCTTTTAATAAAAATCATGACTCGTGGTTTTGAGGTTAGTATTTTTTTTGGTTGATTTTATTTGTGAAGTCCAGAATTATAAGGTTTTAGAACTATAATGTTATCGTTTTGATTTCTAATGATATAGTAAATTTAAAAAATTATTTCATGTGTTTTGGGAATATTGGTTTTAAAAAGAGTAAAAAAAATAGGATTTGTTGTAACATTTTTGCTTTTAAGTAGTCTATTATAGTAAAATCAATAATTTGATAACGTTCGGGCCTTTTGATTATCGTTTTATTAAGTAACTGTTAAGAATTGGTTAAAACATGGTACTTTGTAATGCATAATAGAAAGAAATAAATTACCTTTACTTCATCAAATTAAAATCATCATCAATCATTTAATAAACATCAATCATTATGAAAAAATCAGTTATTTATTTAGGACTAGCCTTAGTAACATTTGGAAATGTAGCAATGGCTTCAAACGAGAATTCAACTGTTAAAAATCCAGTTGAGCTTAAAAGTTATGTAGGAACTCCTTTAAACGTTGCTATTAGTAAAGGAGATCTTGAAACCGTTAAAAAATTTATTGAATACGGCGCGGATGTAAACCAATTATCTGAAGATTTTACTCCTTTGATGACTGCCGCACTTTACAATAAACACGAAATCATAAAAATTTTATTGGCTAATGGTGCAAATCCAAATGTCAAAAATGAAAAAGGTTATACTGCATTAAAATATGCACAAGGATCGAATGCTTCAGAAGCAATTGCGCTTTTGAAAGATTTGAAATAACAGTTTAAAAGTTTTGAGTTAGTAAAAATGACCTTTCTGAGCAAAAGGTCATTTTTTTTGTTTAGAGCGGAACCACTTTAAAGCAAAAAAAGCATCATTACGAGAATGATGCTTCTTCTTTTTTAAATCCCAACAAATTGATTTAAAACTAAATATTTTAAATGTTTATTCTATTGGCACATGTTTTTTTCTGTTGAATATCCAAAATAGAATTGGAAATACTAATAATGTCAAAACAGTTGCTGTCATAAGTCCACCAATAATTACAATGGCAAGCGGTTTCTGTGATTCTGATCCAATTCCTGTAGAAATTGCTGCAGGCATTAATCCGATTGAAGCCATTAATGCCGTCATAACAACTGCTCTGGTTCGGGCTTTTACTCCTCTAAAAATGGATTCTTCGAGAGAATATTTCGCTTTCAGATTATGATGAAATTCGGATATTAGAATAACTCCATTTTGAATACAAATTCCGAGAAGAGCAATAAATCCAACTCCAGCAGAAATTCCGAAATTCATTCCTGTAATATGAAGTGCTATAATACCACCAATAATTGCAAAAGGTACATTTGCTAAAACAAGAAGAGAATCTTTAAAGTTTCCAAATAAAATGAACAACAGCACAAAAATTCCAATTAAACTGATTGGCACAACTTGCGCCAGACGCGCACTTGCACGAACTTGATTTTCAAATTCACCAGTCCATCCAGTTGTGTAACCAGCAGGAAGTTTAAGCTGATTTACTTTTTGCTGTGCTTCGGCAATTGTACTTCCTAAATCTCGATCGCGAACAGAGAATTTTACTCCAATAAAACGTTTGGTATTATCTCTATAAATAAACGCTGGCCCTGTAATGGTTTTAATATCGCAGATTTCTTTTAAAGGAATTTTGATTCCGCTAATTGTTGGAACTTTAATTTCTTCCAAATCTTTTTCGTCTTTTCGGTATTCTTTAGAAAAACGAACACGAACATCAAATTTCTTTTCATCTTCATACTTTTCAGTTGCTGTTTTTCCTCCAAATGCTAATTCTAAAACTGCTTGAGCATCGCTTAAAGTTACTCCGTAAGCAGCCATTTTTTCACGATCTAGAATTACACTTATTTCTGGTTGTCCGACATTTCTCAAAATACCGGCATCTTTTATTCCTGGAATATTTTTAATTTGGGCTAAAACTTCATTGGCAAGCTGATCTAATTTATTCAAATCATCGCCATAAATTTTTACGGCATTTGAAGCTTTAAATCCAGCTACCGATTCTGCGACGTTATCTATTACAGGTTGAGAATAATTGTATGTAATTCCCTGATGTACTTTTAGTTTATTATCCATTTCATTAATCAGATCATCCATAGAAATTTTACGTTTCCATTCTTTTTTTGGAAGCAAGTCTACCTGAAGTTGGATAAATCCAAAGCCATTTGGATCGGTTCCATCATTGCTTCGTCCGGTTTGAGATAAAACTTTTTTGACTTCAGGAAAACTTTCCAAATCTTTTCTAATCATAGCTGCGGTTTTTACACTTTCGGGAAGTGAAGTACTCATTGGTAATTCTGCTGTAACCCATAGTGCACCTTCGTTTAATTGCGGTAAAAATTCTGTTCCTAAGAATCCAGCTGAAAAGAAAACAGCTGCTAATAATCCTAAAGACGCAATTAAAGTTTGTACTTTATGTTTGAATGTCCATTTAAAACCTTTGCCCACAATTCTATCCCAAAAATTCACAAACGGATTATGCTTTTCTTTTACATTTTTATTTAATAGGATATGAGAAAGAACTGGAACCAATGTCAAGGTAAAAATAAGCGCTCCTAATAAGGCAAAACCTAATGTAAAGGCTAGGGGAGAGAACATTTTTCCTTCTACCTTTTGGAAAGAGAAAATAGGAAGTAAAGCTGTAATGATGATAAGTTTGGAGAAGAAAATAGCTTTACCCATTTCTGTTCCCGTTTTCTTAATCAAACTTCCTTTCGCAATTTTATTAAACTTCTCCATTCCAAGCTGATGCGCTCGATGATCTAAAACCACAAATAAACCTTCGACCATCACGACGGCTCCATCTATAATAATTCCGAAATCGACCGCACCTAAGCTTAATAAATTGGCGCTCATTCCCATCATTTTAAGACATAGGAACGCAAATAATAAAGAAAGCGGAATAACTATAGAAACAGTAAAAGTAGTTCTCCAGTCGGCCATAAAAAGAAATACAACAACAGTAACCAGAATAATACCTTCAAATAAGTTGTGCATTACAGTTTCTGTCGTAAAATTCATCAAGTTATCACGATCGTAAAATGTTTCAATTTTAATATCTTTTGGCAAAACATTATCATTAAGATCTTTGATTTTGTCTTTGATTAAGGCAAGAGTTTCCTGCGGATTTTCACCTTTTCGCATTACCACAATTCCTTCAACGGCATCGTCATTATTTCCAATACCCGTTTGTCCAACTCTTGGCATTGAGCTTTCGTAAACATCAGCTAAATTTTTAACCAAAATTGGGTTTCCTCCAGCATCATCAACAATAATGTTTCCAATATCTTCTTTCGACTTTAATAAACCTACACCGCGAACAACAAAAGCTTGTCCGTTTTTCTCAATAACGTCACCACCAACGTTTAAGTTGCCAGCATTTACAGCATTATAAACTTGTAAAGGTGTAATGTTGTATTTTGCCAATTTGATTGGATCAACCCCAACTTCATAAGTTTTAGTTTGTCCTCCAAATACATTTAAATCGGCAACACCAGGAAGAGAACGCAATTGTTTATCGATAACCCAATTTTGGTAAGTCAACAATTCTCTACTGTCTCTGCTGTCACTTTTTACAATATATCTGAAAATTTCGCCCGTTGGACCGTATGGCGGCTGTACGTCTGGTTCAACATCATCGGGAAGAGAAACGTTTTTCAGTAAATTATTTACCTGAAAACGTGCAAAAGTATCGTCTACACCATCATCAAAAATGATTTTAATTACAGACAGACCAAACATAGTAATGCTTCGTACACTCGTTTTTTTCTGAACGGAGTTCATCGAAATTTCGATTGGAGAAGTTACAAAACGCTCTACTTCTTCAGCACTTTTTCCATTCCATTGTGTAATGATAATGATTTGTGTATTGGTAACGTCTGGAAAAGCATCAATAGGCATATTTTTGAAAGAAATAAATCCAGCAACAGCCAATAATCCAACCCAAAAGAAGGTAAATGCTTTATTCTTTAGAGAAAAAGCAATAATATTTTTTATGAATTTGTTCATATTTTAATTATTTAAAGCACCATAAATAAATAGCTGATTGTTTGTGATTACTTTTTCATTTTCTTTTAAACCACTTGAAAGATAGGTAGTATCTCCAACCACTCTATAAACTTCAACCTGTCTGGTTTCAATGTTATTACGGTCTTTAAATACCACAACAAAGTTTTTACTTTTATCAAATACAATAGCTTTACTAGGCACGGCTATCATAGACTGGTTTTCGTTAAAAGAAAGTTTTATATTGGCATTCATATCAGGCTTAAGCATGTAATCAGGATTGTTTAGCTTAATTCTTGCTTGCATTGCTTTTGTTTCTGGATCAATTACATTGTAGATTTTATCTACTTTCCCGTAAAACGCTTTGTCTGGATAACTTAAAGTGGTTACTGTAGCACTCGTTCCCAATTTTACTTTATTGATATCAATTTCATTAATATTAGCCATTGCCCAAACTTCGCTGATTTCGGCAATGTCAAATATGTTTTCAGAACGGTCATTTCGTAAAAGCATATCCTGATTGATGCTTTTCTGAATAATAAAACCACTTATCGGGGCCGTTACTTCATAGATTGAACCCGCTTTGATGTTGTAAATTTTATATGTTTCCTGAATTTTACTTAATTGTGACTGCGCTTTATTTACTTCAGATTTTGCCTGAAGCACATCACTTTCAGAATTCAGTTTTCCATCAAATAATTCTTGCGCTACTTTTAAGTTATTTTTAGCTACAAGCAAATCGCTTTTAGCGTCAATGGATTGTTTTTCAAAATCGGCAACATCGGTACTTTTTATGGTAGCTAGAACTTGTCCTTTCTTAACATAATCACCAAGTTCAACATTTACTTTCATTACATTTCCCCCGACTAACGGATAAACATCAATCATTTTGTTATTGTCAGCAGTGATCTTTCCGTAAAAACTAAGTTCGTTTTTTAAAGGTTCAGTTTTCGCTTCGGCTGTTGTAGTGCTTTTAAGCATATTATCACTCAAAACAAAAGAGGTATTTGTCTCAGGATTTTCAACTTCTTTTTTGCAGCTCGTAAGAGATAAACCTGCTAGTGCGATTCCGATGAATAATATATGTTTCATTTCTGTAGTTTTTTAAAATAAATCTTTGTTGATGGTACTATTTAATTCTTCGCCTGCGATTACTACTTTTTTCTTTAATTCATTTAATTGAATTATCGCCTGATTGTAGCTTTCCATAAAATCTGTAAATTCCAAAAGACTTACATTTCGTTTTTGAAAATTGGTAAGCATTCCGTTATAAACTGCTTCAAAATCAGAATTTACCGTTGGTTTGATTACGCTATAGTTTTGTCTAGATTCGTCCCATTTGGTCCATGCCGAAGTGATTTCTGTTTGCAGCTGCAGTTCAAAATTTTGCTTTTCAATTTTAGATTGTTCTAAAATGGTTTGGGCATACTTAATATTCCCTTTGTTTTTATTCCATAAAGGAAGCGGAATACCAATACTCAAATTGGCTTCTTTATTAAAAGCACCGCTTCGCTGATCATAATTGGCGCCTAGAGTAAGATCTGGAACCGAAAGTGATTTTTGCCATTTTACATTCAATTCATTCGCATCAATTTCTTTTTGCTTGGCCAAGTAATCTGGACGATTTGCAATAGCTTGTTCTTCAAAACCTTTAAGGTCAAAATCGATTATTTTTAAGTATTTATTCGAATCATCTTTGCTTACAACAGGAATAACATTTTCAGTTTCATTTAAAAGAAGTTTTAAATTAGCCTGTTCTTCTATATTATTGTTTACAACTTCTAGACGTTCATTTTTAAAATTCAGATATAACGACTGTAATCGAACAACATCTTTTAAAGGAATATTTCCTTTCTGAGCCTGAACAGAATAAGAATTAATTAAATTTTCGATGTGGGCTAATTGTTTATCAGTGTTTTCAAGATTTTTTGTGTTGTAGTATACTGTATAGAAGCTTTTACGTAATTGGAACTTTAACGTACGTAATACATCATTAAATTGTAATTCTGCCAGCTGGGTATTGGTTTGCGCCAACTTAACTTCATTACGTTTCTTTCCGCCTAGATAAATGAGCTGTTCAATGCTAAATGCTTTTTGACCTTCTTTGCCAATATCAAAAAACTTATCCCTTTCAGGATTATAAGCATTCAATTCTGCAGTTATCATTGGATTGTCCCAAATACGAGCCTGAATAGTGAGCGCTTTTGCGGCATCAATATTATATTGAGATGCCAATAAAAATAGATTTTTTTTCAAAAATTGACTTTCACAGTCTTGGAGAGTAAGTGATTTTTGTGCTATTGCAGCTTGATTTAAAAGTGCAAATAACAGCAATGCGAATAACTTTTTCATTGTATCATCTTTAAGTTGTACAAATATGCTATCAACAGGCTTTAAGAGAGCTTAAAATCTACCTTAAAAATAGCTTAAAATTGCTTACAAATTAAAAAATAACTGAAATAAATTCGTGTTAATATTTGGAGTTGAATAAGTTATGTTTGCTTTGTGAAGAGTTAGAATGCGTTGTACGATTCTTAAACCCAGTCCAAAACCAGAAGTCCCTTTTGAGTTACGGCCACGCATAAAAGGCTGAAAAAGGTTCTTTTGTTCTTCGTCATTTAAAGTCTCTCCAGTATTTGAAACAGAAACAATAAGATGATAATGATCGGTGCTTATTTTTACTTTTGCCTGCTTGTTATCTGAATAGACGCAGGCATTTTTTAAAATATTAGTTAAGGCTATTTCTAAAAGATTTTTATTTACTTTTATTTCTAAAGCAGTATCAAGATTATCACTTTCTTCGATTTCAAAAAGAATAACAAAATCAGGAAAAGCCCTATTTATTTTTTCTATCGAGGAAAATAAAATTTCATCGATTCTTTGTTCTTCATGATGATCTGCTTTCCTGTTATCAATTTTTGAAAGTATAAGAAGAGAATTAATTAGTTCGCTTAAATGGTTGACATCATTTAAAATTGAATTTAGGAATGACTTATCTTTCTGTTGAAGCTCTGGTTCAGCCATAGCATTTTCTATCTGAGAAGTTATTCTGGAAAGCGGTGTTCTTAATTCATGAGATGCGTGAGCAGTAAATTCCTTTTGCTTTTGATACGAAAGTTCAATGCGATCCATCATGAAATTAAATTCATCAGCAATTAAATCAATTTCATTTTTAGTGCTCTTTGATTCAATTCTAGTGTCGAGATTATTTTCGTTTATGTTTTTTATTTTCTGATGAAAAGCATGTAGTGGATTCATAGCTTTTCTAACCATAAAAGAAGTTAAGAGCCAGCAAACACAAGTAAAAAAGATGTATGATATAATTAAAGTATACCTCAAGAAAAGTAACTTTTTCTTGCCATAATTATCGGTGGCAGAAATTAAAGCATAAAAATCCTTGTCGTTTGTGTCGTAGAATACGCCATAAACTTCATAATCTCCCTGCTGTTTAAAAAAAGTTTTATTCTTTTTAAGGTATTTTAAATCATCAACAGACCAATTGATTTTTGCATCATCAATACTGCTATAAATTAGTTTGTAATTAGAATCAAAAACTAAAGTCTTTTCATCATACAATTTGTTGATAGAATTTTGGTCTATTATTTTTAAAAGCTGATTATCAACTTGTTTTACATTAACTAATAGCTTAATGTTAGATAAAGCTTTGATTTCTAGTCGATCCCGAAACTCTTCTTTTCGGTAATTAGAATACAAAATGAATATCACCGTAGATGCCAATCCAAAAAGGATGGTAAATAGTAAACTTACTAAAAGTGATATCCGATTTTTTAATGTCATTCCTGATCGCTTAAATAATATCCGTAACCTACTTTAGTTCTAAGAAGTTTGATGTCGTGATCTTTATCAATTTTTTTCCTTAAAAAATTAATATAAACCTCAATAGTATTCTGATTGGTTTCTATATGATAATCCCAAAGTTTTTCTGCTATAAACTGTTTAGAAAGCACTTTTCCTTTAGCATGTGCTAAAATCAAAATCAATTTAAATTCTTTTGGAGTAAGTTTAATTTCTCCTCCAGCCCTAAAAACTTTCATATCTTCTTCAAAGATTTCTAAATCTTTAATAGCGATTTTACTTTCTGTCTGTTGCGGAACTTCTTTTCTCCTTAAAAGTGATTGCACTCGTGCATACAATTCATCAAAATGAAATGGTTTAACAAGATAGTCATCGGCACCATTATCAAAAGACGATAATTTGTCTTCAATTTCACTAAAGGCTGTAAGCATTATGATAGGAGTTTTTTTATCAGTTTCCCGAATGCCTTTACAAACATCAATTCCATTTATTCCTGGAACATTGATGTCGAGGATAATTAAATCATACTCGTACGGAAAGTATTTTTTTAAAAGTAATGAACCATCATAATAAGGAACACACTCGAATTCTTTTGAAGTAAAGAATGAGGAGACTTCTTTTGATAAAGTAAAATCGTCTTCGAGCAGTAATATTTTCATGTTTGGTTTTATAGTTTGTAAATCCGATTTAATAACTCAAATCGGATTTACATTAAAGGTATATTATTTAAAATAAGAAAAAGTCTCGTTGTTCTCAATTTTCAGTAAAGATTCATAAATAAGCTGAATCACATTTTCAACATCGTCTCTATGAACCATTTCTACAGTAGTATGCATATATCTTAACGGAAGAGAAATTAAAGCAGATGGCACACCGCCATTGCTATACGCAAAAGCATCAGTATCTGTACCCGTTGCACGAGAAGTAGCATGTCTCTGAAACGGAATTTTATTTTCCTCAGCAGTATCTACAATTAAATCGCGTAATTTATTCTGAATAGCAGGAGAGTAGCCAATAACAGGGCCTTTACCCATTTTAAGATCACCTTCAACCTTTTTATCAATCATTGGAGTAGTCGTATCGTGACAAACATCAGTAACAATAGCCACATTTGGTTTTATGCGATGTGCAATCATTTCAGCTCCACGAAGACCAATTTCTTCCTGAACAGAGTTTACAATATATAGGCCAAAAGGAAGTTTCTTTTTATTTTCATGCAATAAACGGGCAACTTCAGCAATCATAAAACCGCCCATTCTGTTGTCAATAGCGCGGCAAACAAATTTATTCTCGTTCAAAATCATAAATTCGTCTGGATATGTAATCACACACCCCACATGAACGCCTAGCGCTTCGACTTGCTCTTTGTTTTCACATCCTAAATCAATAAAAATATTACTTAATTTAGGAATTTCTTCCTTGTCACGCAAACGAGTATGAATAGCAGGCCATCCGAAAACACCTTTTACAATTCCATTCTTTGTATGAATGTTAACTCTTTTTGAAGGAGCAATCTGATGATCAGAACCTCCATTTCGTATTACATATATTAGACCATCTTCCGTAATATAGTTTACATACCATGAAATTTCATCTGCATGTCCCTCAATTACAACCTTATATGGTGCGTCAGGATTAATCACTCCAACTGCTGTTCCATAAGTATCTGTAATAAAGGTATCTACGTAAGGTTTTAAATAATTCATCCAAAGTTTTTGTCCTTCACTTTCGTAACCAGTTGGAGAAGCGTTATTTAGGTAGCCTTCAAGAAAAGCTATAGAAGTATCATTTAAGATAGATTTTGTACTCATAAAAATATTTTTTCGCTAAAATATAAATTTGGTATCAGAGTTGTGTATAAATATATAATTTTACATTTAAATTATGATTCAATGAGACTAACCACCTTTTTATTTTTATTATTAATCTGTTTTTCTTCTAAAGCCCAAGTTACTCCAAAAGAGAACGAACAAATGGGGTATATATTGACTGAGAAAGATTCTATTTTGGGTGATACCATTCAGCTTCCCGAAATAATTATTACAAAAGGACAAAAGATGAGTCCAGAAGAAATGAAACAGTTTCAAATTCTTCAAAACAGAGTTTATAAAGTATACCCTTATGCAAAATTAGCTTCAGAAAGATTAACCGCTTTAAATAATGGAATGGCTCGTTTGAAAACTAGTCGCGAAAAAAAGAAGTATTTTAAAATAGTAGAAGACTATTTAAATAATGAATTTGAGGAAAGACTAAAAAAACTGTCAAGAAAACAAGGGCAGATTTTAGTGAAGTTAATTCATAGACAAACTGGAATTACAACTTACGAGTTGATTAAAACTCTAAAAAGTGGATTCAAAGCCTTTGTTTCTAATACAACCGCCAATTTATTTGATATAAGTTTAAAAGAAGAATACAAGCCATACGATGTAAACGAAGACTATTTGATAGAAACAATCTTAGTTAGGGCATTTGAATCAGGCCGATTGGTAAATCAGAAACCAGCTAGTCCTGTAGATTATGAAGATCTATCAGAGAAGTGGCAGCAAAAGGCGAAAGATTTAAATAAGAAGTAATTTTATATACATATATATTATAGTATAGCAACCCGACAGGTTTTGAAAACCTGTCGGGTTTATTTTTTGCATGCATATATCAAGGAGAAAACCTCGGTTGCCAGTCTGAGCG
>NZ_QJGZ01000037.1 GCF_003254585.1 Flavobacterium sharifuzzamanii
CTTTCTTTTGAAAAACCCTATCCAATTCGGATAGGGTTTTTCTGTTTTGTAGAATTTTGAATGCTGGATTGAAATTAATTTTAAGATACTTAAAAGATTCTCTTTGGGAAAACCTCTTAAAAATAATGTCTTTTTATAGCGATATTTTATTTTGTGATCGAGACGTCGTAATTTTAATAATTTAGCTTCAAAAAGCAGAAAAAGAGGCTTTGAACAGATATTTTTATTTACGGGTTATATTGCTTTATAATTTTCAAATTAAAACTTTAAATTTGAAAATATAATATACAAAATATATGGTAGAGCTAATTCAAGTCATTAATAGTTTTCAGGAATTGGATTCGGAGACAGAACTTGCGCTGAAAAAGTATTTTGTAGAAGAAAGTTTTAAAAAGAATGATTTTATTATTAAAGGTGGAAAAATCTGTGATAAGATTTATTTTATAAAATCTGGTGCAGTAAGACGATTTTGCATTGAAGATGATATAGAAGTTACGAAGTGGATTTATACCGATAATCAGTTTATAACTTCGATGAGTAGTTTTTTTGAACAAAAACCATCTTTTGAGAATTTTCAAACTTGTGAAGAAACAGTTGTTTATTCGTTATCTTATTTGGATGAACAGGCTTTGCTAGAATATCCTTTATTTGTGAAGTTTCATATTAAACAGCTTCGACATTATCTTTCCAAAATAAACGAATTCAATCATTTATTTCGTTTAATGACTGCTGAGAAAAAATATTTATTTCTGTTAGAATCATTTCCTCAAATTATTAAAAAAGCCAAATTGAAACACGTTGCATCATTAATCGGCGTAAGCCAAGAAACATTGAGCAGGATTCGGGCATCAATTATTTGATATTGCATCAAAAAAAATGATTTAAATTTTTTCAACTTTTGTGTTTTACTTTAAAATACTAAAAATTGAAAAATACTTTCATTCATAAACAAGCTGTAATTGGGGTTAATGTCAATATTGGAAACTGCGTTACTATAGAAGACGACGTAATAATTGGTAAAAACTGTCAAATTGGAAATAACGTTTCAATTTTAAGAGGAACAAGAATCGGACAAAATTGCCAGATACATTCTAATGCCGTTTTAGGTGGAATTCCGCAAGATCTTAAATACAAGGGAGAATATACCTTTTTAGAAATAGGTCATAACAATATAATCAGAGAATTTGTTACGATAAACAAGGGAACCATTTCCAAAGGCACAACTAGTATCGGAAATTCTAATTTGATTATGTCCAATGCCCATATTGGTCATGATTGCGTTATTGGCAGTAATTGTATAATTGGCTTTAGCGTTGGAATGGCAGGTGAAGTAACTGTCGAAGATTGGTCTAATATTAGCGGATTAACAGCTATTCATCAGTTTTCATCGATTGGTGAAAATACTATGATTAGTGGTTTAAGTCGGGTTGTAAAAGATATTCCTCCTTATATTATGGTTGCGCACGAACCTTTACGTTTTGCTGGGTTAAATACAGTAGGATTAAAAAGACGTGAATTTGACTCTTGTAAAATTGATGAGCTAAAAGCCATTTATAAAATTATATTTCAAGAAAAAAGAAATACAAAATTTGCGTTAGAATTAGTGAAAAGAGAATTTAAGCAGACTTTGGAAAGAGATAAAATCATAAATTTTATTCATAACTCAAAAAGAGGAATTCTTAAAGGGGTTGAATTTTAATTAAATGATTTATTATCTTTAGTAAACTATTTTTTAATGAAATTGTATATGACAAAATATAGTACAAACTCTAAAGTTGATTTTTATTTTGAAAAAGCAGAAAAATGGAAAGCAGAAATAGAACAAATGAGAGAAATTGTTTTAGACTGTCATTTATCTGAAGAATTGAAATGGGGATCTCCTTGTTATACTTTTGAAAAAGCAAATATTGTATTGATCCATTATTTTAAAGAATATTGCGCTTTTTTGTTTTTTAAAGGCGCTTTAATGAAAGATCCAGATAATATTCTGATTCAACAATCAGATAATGTTCAGGCAGCGCGTCAAGTTCGATTTACGAATGTTCAAGATATTTTGGCTAAGAAAGAAATTTTGAAAAAGTATATTTTTGAAGCGGCTGAAATTGAAAAATCAGGAAGGAAGGTAGAGTTGAAAAAAGTTTCTGAGTTTGAAATTGCAGAAGAGCTTAAATATAAATTTGATTCTGATGCTGATTTTAAAACGGCTTTTTATGCTTTAACTCCTGGAAGACAACGAGCATATTTACTTCATTTTTCTCAGCCTAAACAATCTAAAACAAGAGAAGCGAGAGTGGAAAAAAATATTCCGCGAATTTTAGATGGAAAGGGATTGAATGATTAAAAAATATCAATAAATAGAAAAACTCCTTTTGTACAAAGGAGTTTTTTTGTTTTATACTACTAATAGATTGGTTGTTCTACCGTGCTTTTCTTTCGGATAGAAATTATAGATTGCAGTAGAACGGAAATCATAACCAAACTTATTCCAATGTAAAATGAGAAATTGACTGATTGGCCTTCATTAAAAAATAAAAAAGCTAATATTATTGAATAAATTGGCTCTAGGTTAAAAGTTAGATTTATGGTGAAAGCCGGAATTTTTTTAAGTGATTCTGCAAACATAACATAAAGCGCAACGGTACAACATGACGCTAAGATTAATAAATAAAAAGTATCTGTTAAGCTTGGAATGAAAGTTTGGTCTGGAAAATTATAAAAATAAAATGGTAGAATTAGTCCTAACAATAAAGTTCCGCCGAGCATCTGATAAAAATTAATGAGTTTACTGTCATAAGATTGTACAAGTCTTTCATTGTAAATGGTATACAAAGCAGCAAATGCTGAAGAAATTACTCCAAGTAAAATTCCGAGCTGATAAGAAGAATCAAAATGGAAAATTAAACTTATCCCTAATAGAGTTAGCATACTTAATAAAACCTGAACAAGATTGAATCTTTTTTTATTGAGTATAGGTTCAAAAAAAGCTGTAAAAAAACTAGTTAGACAATAACAGACCACACCAATTGATATGTTAGAATATTTAATGCTGGCATAGAAGAAAATCCAGTGAATGGTTATCAATACTCCAGCTTTAGAAATTTTTACTGCTTCAGAAAAAGATTTCAGCGTTTCGAGCTTATATATTTTTAGAATAAAAAATAGAATAAGAGAAGCAAATAATACTCTATACCAAACTAAAGTAATTTCGTTAAGAGAAATAAGTTTTCCGAAAACGCCAGTAAAACCAGCCAATAAAACTGCAGTATGCAGTATCAAATAAGATTTTTTCATAAGAAGTTGTCTATCCTTTTTTGGAGGATATATTTTTGAATATTAATAATGTGATTGAGGTAAAGACACAAAGCATCAGACTGAAGATTCAGTCAAGTGCCAATACTAAAGAAGTGTATTAATATTATGGAGGAGGAAGACAACCTTTAAAAGTCATAATAAAATTTGATTTTCAACAAAATTAAAAAAAAAGCATTCTTAGAAAAAATGTAAAAAGTTATTTAAATGTGAAACTTCAAACATTTTAACAGTTGAATTGAATAAATCTAATTTTGATTTCAGTATTAATTTGTAGAACTTGCAACGATACCAAATTACCTAATTTATAAGTTTATTGCAATCTAATGAGTACAAGCCAGTCAACTACAGCAGTTCTTGAAACAAAACAGCATTTTGAAATTTTAGACGGATTAAGAGGTATCGCAGCTTTTGCTGTTGTTGTTTTTCATTTTATGGAATGGATTTTTACTGATCCAAGTAAGAATTTTATTGGACACGGATTTTTGGCTGTAGATTTTTTCTTTTGCCTTTCGGGATTTGTTATAGGATATGCGTACGATGATCGTATTGCAAAAATGGGACTTCGCAATTTCTTTATATCGAGAATTATCAGATTACATCCTTTAGTCATAGCAGGATCAATATTAGGATTACTGGCTTTTTTGTTTGATCCGTTTGGGGGACATTTGGAATTGTATAGTACTGGAAAAATTATTTTGACATTTATTTGTTCTCTTTTTCTTATTCCCTTTCCTGTTATTGCTGATCGCGGATTTAATTTATTTAGTTTTAATGCACCTGCTTGGTCATTGTTTTGGGAATATATTGCCAATATCGTTTATGCATTTGTCCTTTATAGAATTAGAAAAAGCTTTCTGTTAATGTTAACTATATTATCTGCAATTGCAATTTGTTATGTTGGATATAATTCGGGAAATTTATTAGGAGGTTGGAGCGGACCAACTTTTTGGGATGGATGTGCTAGAATCTCATATTCTTTTTTAGCAGGATTACTTATTTACAGATCCAATTGGATTATTAAAAATAAGCTCGGTTTTGGCGGGTTAACCTTTTTATTGCTTTTAGTTTTTATTATGCCATTTTCAGAATGGAATTGGATTTCGGAACCATTAGTTGTATTGATTTATTTCCCATTGTTAATTTCTTTGGGAGCTGGAGCTGTCTTAAGACCTGGATTAAAAAAAGCCTGTGTTTTTTCTGGAAAAATATCTTATCCATTGTATATGACGCATTATGCAGTCTTATGGATGTTTGGAAATTATTATACCAAATATAAACCAGATACAACACAATTGACTTTAATTGTAGTAACTTCTGTGATTTTGCTGGTTGGATTTGCATATTTAGTAATGGTTATATATGATATTCCTTTACGAAATTATTTGAACGATAAAAGAAAGAAAAGGTAACAGTAAATTCTTAAATATAAATGTTCAATATAAGCTTCTTGTTATTTCTGTTAATTACGATATCAGAATTAATAAACATAGTATATTAGCTTTATAATCTTACAAATGGTTTAACAACTTAAAAATAAGTCAGCTTGAAAATTAATATTGTAACAAAGTATTTGTTTCTTCTTTTAGCAGTACAGGCGTTTGGGCAAAATGCCACTTTTAAAATTAAATATTCAGAACAGCTGGCTGTTTTCGTTTTTTTAGAAAATTTATCTGATTATTATCCAGACAATACTTTTAAAACAGAATTTCAAAACTCAAAATACAATATTGAGAAGTATAAAAATATAATCTCAAAATTTGATCAATTGTCTATTTCTTATAGTTTTCGATTTGAAGATTTTCCGTACGGATCGAAGAAAACAATGCAGACGCAGGATATTTTGAAAAAGAATTTGATTGAAACTGACAATTTAAATGATTTCAAAGTTCGTTCTATGGGAATGATTCCTAATAAAACTTTGAGCGATTTAGGAGAATGTATTTCAGAATTTACCCCGATTTACAATGAATTGATCTATAATCCGAATAGAGAAAAGTTCGAAAAGCAGCTGGATGAAATTAAAAAATATTCTGAAGAACATCAGATAGAAAATTATTTTAAAACAGGATTAGTATTTTATAATTCCAGTTGGGATAATTCAATTCCGTTTGAGGCTGCTTTTTATCCGTTGCCCAATTCAAAAGGATTTACGGCTTCTGCGTTTTGTAATAATTTCGTGAGTGCTATTCAAACGGATTTAAAATCGCATAAAGATTTGTTTAGTGTAATGATGCATGAAACTTATCATATTGTTTATGACGAAGAATCACTCGAAGTTAAAAGAGAAATTGATACTTATTTCAAGGAAAACAAATCAAAATGCAGCAATTATGCTTATCAATTATTGAATGAAGTTTTGGCGACCGTATTGGGAAACGGATATGTTTATGAAAAATTGGATGGAAAAGTAGATGCTGGAGAATGGTACAATAATAATTATATCAATTTGATGGCAAAACAAATTTATCCATTAACCAAAGAATATATTGAACAAAAGAAGCCAATTGATAAAAATTTCATAGATCAGTACATTCAGCTTTATGAAACCAATTTTCCAGATTGGATAAGTGAATTAAGTAATATCATGACGTATCGTTATGTGATTACAGAAAATGAAAAAGATTTTAGTACTATAAACAAGATGTTCCGCTATCGTTCTAGGACAGAATACGAAGATCAAATTACGGAAAATAGTATCGAAAAAATGAAGCAGACACCATTAACTAAAATGGTAATTATTTCAAAAGACAGCAAGGAAAAAATTAAAATGCTAAAGAATAAGTTTAATGAATTGAAAAATTGGAAAGCAAATCCTGATAAAGAATTTGCAGACAAGATTTTTTTGGCTGATAAAAGTCAGTTGATAATCGTGAATCAGAAAAAATCTGATTTACAAGTATTAATTAATTCTATAAAATAAGCACGGCGATAATATTTCTTATATTCGTCTGATTAAAAAAAATAAAACCAAAAAATAAAATAGTGAATGGATAAGATTAATGTATTAATTATTGCAACCGTAATTACTTTGTTCATTTCATTATTGCTAATATTTTTTCTGCTTACTGTTAAAACAAAAGACAAAACAAGTAATATTCTTTTTGCTGTTTTTCTTTTTATAAATGCAATAGATTTAACAGATCCTCTCTTGGGATTAATGTTTGATGGGCCTTCAAATCTGGGAATGTTCAAAACTACAATTGCTTTTTTTCAGATTCCAGTATTTTACCTTTATGTATTATCGGTTTCTTATTCTGACTTTAAATTTAAGCCGAAATATTTCATACATGCAATTCCTTTTTTAATAGTAAATGCTGTTTTAGTGCCACGCTTTTATGCCGTAGACGCCGCAGCAAAAATGGATTTTATTATAAATCGCAGAAATATGATCGAACTGCAGTTTACTCATATTTTAATACATATTCAGATCATTGTTTATTTTACAGCCATTTTTATGCTACTAAAAAAAGCGAAAAAGCTGTATCTCGAGAATAATGCTGGTACTAATATTAATTCCTATAATTGGTTATTTCAGTTTACAACCGTTCTCGCGATTCTGTATTTGATTGTCATTGTAAAAAATATTTTCAAATTTTCAGAATATCCATATATCTCAGAATGGATAAAAGTTGGAATTATGGTATTACAGCTCTTTATAATTTGCTGGTATTTATTTAAAGCTTTAAATAATCCTGATCTATTCAGGAATATCGATTCAAAACTTAAACTGGTAAAAGATATCGTTTCTGAAGAAAAAACTAATACACC
The DNA here is from genome assembly GCF_003254585.1 of Flavobacterium sharifuzzamanii. GTDB lineage: Bacteria > Bacteroidota > Bacteroidia > Flavobacteriales > Flavobacteriaceae > Flavobacterium > Flavobacterium sharifuzzamanii. The sequence continues at coordinate 7,081 of NZ_QJGZ01000037.1, forward strand.
TACAGTAGTAGGCGAAAAAGAGTACAATGAGGAGCTATTGAAACTGCAGCGTTATATGAATGAAAAAAAGCCATTTCTTAATCCTTCTCTAACAATTCAAGATGTCTCAAATGAAATTCAAATTCCTGTTCGAGATTTATCTCTTTTGATCAATCATAAACTAGAGCAGCACTTTTATGATTTTATTAATGCCTATCGCATAGAAGATGCAAAGAATATTTTAAAAGATATTACAAAAAGTAAAGTAACTATTTTAGAAATTTTGTACGAAGTAGGCTTTAATTCGAAATCTTCTTTCAATACTGCTTTTAAAAAGCATACTGGTTTTACCCCTACTGATTTTCGTAAATCATTGTAGATTATGGTTTTGTAATTATTCGTACTTGTTTTTTTTTTTAAGAAATGCGTACGAGTAGTTTTATTCGGTCGCGTACCATAAGTTTCTTTCGCAAGTTTGTATCGAAATAAATTTATAACCATAAAAAAACGATACGATGAAAACTTCAGTAAAACTTTTAGCAGCACTTTTATTAGTAACTAATTTTTCTTTTGGACAAGGAATTTCTCAAAAGATTGATTCGATAATAAAAGATAATCACCAAAAAAATCCCAATGTAGGCATTAGTGTAGGCTTTGTTTTAAACAATGAAGAATATTATACAGCATACGGAAATTTGAATGCTGAGAGTCAAATTAAAATTGACAAAAATTCAATATTTGAAATTGCATCTATTACTAAAATTTTAACCTCGAACTTAATTGCACAAGCTGTTATTGAGAAAAAATTAAAACTAGAAGATTATATAGACAGCTATCTGCCAAAAGAATATGTGCTGCAAAACAATCTTAAAAACAAAATTAAAATTTCAGACTTAGCATCTCATCAATCAGGTCTGCCAGATATAGACTTTGGGAAATTAATAGAACTAAATCCACAACAGCCCGTAAGTAGTGTAACTAAAGAATCATTGGCTGCAATTGTAAATAACTGCACAGAATTAAAAGATTATGGAAAATACCGTTATTCTACAATCGGATATACTTTGCTTGGACAAATACTGGAGAAAGTGTATAATAAGAGTTATGATGAAATTATAACAAGCAAAATCATTAAACCGTTAAAACTGACCAATACTTTAACTAAGGATTTTAATGTGAAAAACTGTACAGTTGGCCATAATCCTGAAGGAGGCATTCAAGAGTTTTTTAATTGGAATGTTACGGCAGCTGCAGGATTAGTAAAATCTGATGCCTCTGATATGATCGCATTTTTAAGAGCGGTTTTAAACAAAGAAACCAAAGTCGGCAAAGCTGCTACAATTACAGAGAAAATATTCTATAAAGATGAAAAGAGAGAATTGGGGCTAGGAATCAATATTGTGACAGATGATAAAAATACAATTTATATGAAATCTGGCGATTCAATGGGGCAGTCTTCAATAATATGTTATGACAGAACTAAAAATTGGGGAATTATAATATTGTTAAATTATAGAAATTCAAAAATGAGACAAAACATGTTGAATGAAATTTATGAAACAGTTTTGAAAAATTCAGAATTAGATAAGGCAGATTTATAATATTTGCAAGAAGCTCCAAAATCAAATGACTTTGGAGCTTTTTTAAATTTAACCTCTTTTACAAATTATCCTTAATACGTTTTGTTATTTCTTCAATTGTCCCCATTCCGTCAAAAGTCAAAACTTTAATTTTTGACTTCATGTATTCGATTGCTGGTCTGGTAGAACTTTCAAAAACATCAATTCTTTTAAGATGAATATTAACATCTTTATCATCTTTTCTGTTAGAAGTTTCAGCTCTTTTTTGTGCTCTTTTTAAAAGTTCTTCTTTGGGAACATCAATATTGATTACTTTTCCAATTTCTAGATTTTTAGATTTTACGAGTTCCAATAAATCATTTACTTGCGGTTTAGTTCTTGGGTAACCATCAAGAATAATTCCTTTAGCATTTCTGTTTTCATCCAATATTTTACTGAAAAGATCTTTCATTATAGAATCAGGAACCAAATCTCCTTTTTCTTCATATTGAGACATGATTTTTCCAATCTCGGTTTCATTTTGTTTTTCCAAACGGCATCTGTCTCCAGTTGAAATATGCTCAAATTTAAGTTCGTCTTTTAAAATCTCGCACTGTGTGCCTTTTCCTGAGTATGGAGGTCCTGTAATTATTAATATTTCCATTTATTTGTGATGTTTATAATTCTATAACGTTCATCAAGATTATGAATGTTTTTTTTCTTTCTCATAGAAGTAACTAATTTACAAGAAAAACTATAGCTTCTTTCAAAGTCTAAAAAATAAAAAACTCCATTTAACAAAATGGAGTTTTTTATTCAAATATTTGCAATTACTGTAAACTGCACCATTTGATTAATTCAGGATACAACTGATCTATTTTCTTTTTCTTGTTTTTGTTTCTAAGACTTTTCAATTCTTCATTGAATTCTTTCATTTTTATAAACCCTCTTTCAATCATTACAGAATTTACCTCATTGTTGATTTCTTGAAGGAGTTTTGTGTCGCTTTTGTAAATTTCTTCAGCATATAATATAAAGACACCATAAGTCATATATTCATTAAAAACTTTAAAACCATCAGGATAATATTCAGTTCCATATGTTTTTGTATTCACCCATTTTTCTCTTTCTCTTAGCGCTATATTTAATTCTTCCTTATACTTTACACTTGGTTTTTCGACATAATTATGATCAATTTCGGTAAACATACTTCGTGTATTAAAAGCTTCGCTATTTTTTTCTGATCGGCCTTCTACTTTTTGTATAGTTGGTAAAACCATTTCTATAAGATGAAAATTGTTGTTTTCATAGCCTCCAGTATAATTAAGGCCATTTATTAATGCAGAAGTATAGACAATATAACTATTGATTTTTGTGTCGAAATTCTTTTCTAGCCAATTCCATTGTTTGCGAAGATTTGAATATTTTTCATAATCAGAAATTATCTTGTCATAAAAAGGTTTTTCAGATTTATAGAATTCAATAAAATGAGATTTTTTAGCAAAATCTTCAATCTCTTTTTTATAAGTCGTAATCGGATTTACTTCAATCTTAACATTGGCTACTTTATTAGCGGGTAAAATGTAAGCATTGTTTGGAACAAGAACATCATTTTTTAAAAAATAGGTTTGAGCATTTCCAGTAAAGAAAATATACTCAAGCGGATTTTTCATTAAAAGAGAATTCATCGTTTTGATAATTTCTTCCTCTTTATAAGGTTTGAAATGTTTTAGAACTCGTTGGTAATAATCACCTTTTTGTTCAAACATATCGTCGTTTTCCAAACCAAAATCAGTAATAGCCAACATGATTGTTAGAAGCTCTTTTACTTCGTTGATTTCAACAGTAGACTTTCCTTGGTTTTCTTTCTTGAATTCTTCTGTGAAATTTACTTTTTCTTGAGCGAATGCGGTAATTGATAAAATTAAAAAGAAGGCAGATAAAATTTTTGTTTTCATAAAATGGTATTTTGTTTTTTGGATTCAATTAATTTACATTTTTAATGATGTTAATCAAAAGGATAAAAAAATAGTGCTGTAAATGTCTTATAAAAACTGGTGTTATTCAATATATTTTTTGTGTTTTTGATGTGAGATTTGTAAGTTTTTGATTTTAAGTGGTTTTGTTTGTTTCTTCGAAAAATGAATTCCATTATTTTTTAAAACCTAAAACAATTCATCTATTAGAAACAACAATTCGGTCAATAAAAATTGAATGTTGTATTGAATAAAAATACTTTTACATCAAAATCAAAACAACCATAATTCAAAACCATGAAGAAAATTTTAAAATTTATCAAAATCACATTTGTAAGCCTTTTGAGTATTATTTTACTTTTTATGGCCTATTTATTTATCAGCAACAAATTATTTTTAGAATCTAAAGATGATAATAATGTAAAGTATTTGGCAGAAAATAATGTTCAGATTGGAGCTTCTATCAACGAAAAGTTGTTTGATTCAGATTTTTATAAGTCACAAGTTTTTTTACTAGGAGAAATTCATGGTTATGCAGATAATCAGAAAATAGATCAGGAAATGCTTTTTTTCTTGAATAAGAAAGTGGGAATCAAATATTATATTGCCGAAATGGATAGTTTGACAGCTAAAAAGTTGAATGTTTTTTTGTCTGAGAAGCAAAAGAATAAAGCAATTTTGAAAGAAGTTGTTGAGTCTATTAAGAGAAGAATTCCGCAGCAAGCCAGCCAGGAATTATTTGATAAATGGAGCGCGGTGCATGATTACAATCGAAATTTGGCTGATTCTCTTAAAATTACGGTAATCGGAGTTGATAAAAATTTTGATGATGAATCTAAAGGTTCTAGAGATGAAGCAATGGTGAGTAATTTTAAAAATGCAATTCAGAAGAAGCATCTTGAAAATGAAAAATTCTATGGACTTTTCGGATATTTTCATACGTTGCAAAAGAAAACAGAATCGGGCAGAGCAACTTTTGCTGCAGGATTAAAAGACTCGGGAGTAAAAGTGACAAGTTTTGTAAGTTATACAATTGACAGCGAAATGTATCTTCCAAAAAATCCTCAATTTCCAACTCCTAAAGATGAAAAAGTAAATTGGATAAATGCCGACGGACCATTAATGCTTGTAAAAGGTATTAATGATATAAAAGAATTGAGCAAACCAGAATCAATCACACTTTTTAAACTTAACTCAAAAAATTCGCCTTACTTGAAATCGCAAAATTTGATAACAGTAAAATCTAGAGCTTTTGGAGAGAATATTGTGCCTCTAAAAGATGCTTCTGCAACGGATTATTTTCAATATGTGTTTTTACTGAGAAATTCTAAAGCGTTGACGAAATTGAAATAAAAAACCTCTCAATAAAAAAAGCTCCATTATTTCTAATGGAGCTTTTTTTATTTAAAATCTCATTTCTCGTCTTTTAAAACTTTAAAAGTAAAAACAATTAGTATATTTGCAACTAAAAAGTATAGACTATACTCTACGCTTTATTGTTTTTTCATCAAAAAAATAAAATTATGCTTGTAAACGAATTGTCAAAAAAAACCGGATTGTCAATCCACACTATTAGATATTATGAGAATTTAGGAATGATCAAGGGGGAGACTGATGAAAATGTGACTTCTAATAATTATAAGCATTACGATGCTAATACTATTGAGCGTTTAGAAATTATTATAGAAGCAAGAGAAGTTGGATTTACTTTAGCAGAAATAAAAAAAATATTGATAAGCTGGTTCGAGACAACTGACTCTAAACCAGAAACACTAGAACTTTTTCAAGCGAAAATAAAAGAGATCGATGATAAAATGAAATATTTTAAACAAACCAAAAGTCTTCTTGAAAAAGTATGCGAGAAAATACAAAGTAATAATGATTGATTATTAAAGCTTAAAAGCGTGTAGAGGACTCCTTAAGAAATTAAGGAGTTTTTTTATGATTCTTATTTTAACTATTTAAGAAAAGTTTTATGTGGAATTTAAGAAATTAACAAGAGATTTTACAAATAGTCTTATATTCGCTTTTGAACTTATAGAATTAAATACCGCAATAAAAGAAACTACAAATAACAACCAGAATTAAAATTTCAAAATTAAATTATGCAAGAAGAAATAACCAAGCATTCAAACAAAATTTATAAAACTGTGAAAAATTCAGAACATACATTAGGAGAGAAAGTAAAAGAAATCATAATAGAAATATTCATAATCGTTTTTGCAGTGACGCTTTCAATATGGCTACACGGATGGAGTGAGCATAGACACCAACAAGAAGAAGTATCTGTTTTTCTTGCTAATATGAAGAATGATTTAAAGAATGATATAGAAAGTATCGACAGAGAAATACACGCATACCAAAAGACAAACGCAGATTACGAAAAAATTTTGGCATTAACGCCTTCTCAACTAGATAGTATTTATAAATCTAAAGGCAAAGTAAACTTTCCAATTCATTCGCACGGACAAACATTGACTATAGGTAACTATGAAAGTTTTAAATCAAGCGGTAAACTTGGCTACATTGAAGACGAAAAATTAAAACAGAAAATCTTAAACTATTATCAAATATTTGTTCCGGCAGCTAACGAAGTTGATAAAATGTACACTGAATTTTTGTTTAAGTGTTTTGATAAAGAAATAGAAAATGCAGATAAGCCAGAGAAAGAATTATATTCTGATCCAAAATATAAAAAGACACTTTCATATCTTGTTAAACTAGGTAAAAATAACATAAGGGTTTATAAAGAAAACACAAAACCACTTGCAGTTGAACTTATTAAAGAAATTGAAAAAGAGTTAGGCAAATAAAAAGAAAAACTCCATTAGAAATAATGGAGTTTTTTTTATGCTTTAAAAGGTTATTTACCTTTTGCTATTTTTTCGAGATATTCAACTTTGTCTTTTTCGGCTTGAACCAAACGCTCATAAAGTTCTACAATTTTATCAAGTGGATTAAAAGTAGGTTGAAAATTGACGGCATTTAATGTTGAACTGTCGTGACTATTGAATGTATTGTTAATGATGCTTAGTATGTTTTCGTCGCTATAATTTTTAATACCTTCGGCTGTAACCCCAAGTGCTTTTGCAACTGCTATAAGTTTTTCTTCATCAATAGTTTCACTATTTTCCATCACGGAAATAGCTTGTTGATTTGTTCCTAAAGCTTGTGCCAAAGCTTCTTGTTTCATGTCACGAAGTTCACGAATACGGCTAATATTTCTTCCGATATGTTTTGGTCTTGATAGTGTGCTCATAATTCAAAGATAATAATTAAGTGAATAAACCAGAACTGTAAAAAACAGATTTTAAATGTATGTTACAGATTTTCTTGGGGAGCGGTAAACAAAAATACAATTTTTATGGAAAGAATTTTGAATTCTGTTCTCAGGCTTAATTTTAGGCGAAGATTTGTCATCCTGAGGAACGAAGGATCACACTAGAAATTCCGTAAAGTATATCGCCAATCTTTGTCGATTACCGAATGTGATCCTTCGTTCCTCAGGATGACAATACTTTACGTTTATAAAAAGTTATGATGATAAAAATAGACATAAAAAAAACTCCTTAATTTCTTAAGGAGTTTCTTGGTGGGCGATGAGGGGTTCGAACCCCCGACCCCCTCGGTGTAAACGAGGTGCTCTGAACCAGCTGAGCTAATCGCCCTATTTTACTACGTTGCTATCGTTTGTGATTGCGAGTGCAAATATACGCTAGTTTTTGAGTTCTGCAAAGAAATTCGAATAAAAAATAAAACTTTTTTAAAAATAGTTTATATCTCCTTGTTTATGAATTTGTTATTAAAATGATTTTTTTGAAGTTTTTTCTACATCAAAAGTATATTTTAGTTCAAAGGCAATTCGGCAACAACAAAAGTGCTTCCGCCAACGTAAATAAAATCATTTTCCAACGCATTTTTCTTCGCTTCCGCGAAAGCGATAACAACAGAATCGTATTTTTCTCCTATTAAACTGAATTTTTCAGCCGCATTTTTTAAAGTTTCAGTAGGCAAAGCTCGTGACGAATCTGGATTGCAGAAATAATATTGCGCATCTTTTGGGAAAAGTGGCAAGATAGAATCCAGATCTTTATCATTCACAACGCCCAAAACAATATGAAGTTTCTCGTATTTTTCGTTTTTAAGCTGATTCATTACAACCGATAATCCATGTTTATTGTGAGCCGTGTCGCAAATGATTTTTGGATTTTCTCCCAATTGTTGCCATCTGCCTTGTAAACCCGTATTTTTTACAACATGCAATAAACCTTCTTTTAACTGTTCAGTCGAAATCTTAAAATCGGTTTCATTATTCAAAATTGAAATCGTTTGTTGAACCGTTTTTTTATTGTGAAACTGATAATCTCCAATCAAATCAGACAAATAAATCTGATCGATTAAATCTGAAGCAAAATAAATAGGCGCGTTGTTTTCTTCGGCTTTAGCCAAAAATACAGGTTTAGTTTCATCGGTATATTCGCCAATTACTACAGGAACGTTTGGTTTTATAATTCCCGCTTTTTCACTAGCAATTGCTTCTAGAGTATTTCCTAAAAATTGAGTATGGTCTAAACCAATATTGGTAATCACCGAAACCAAAGGCGTGATAATATTAGTAGCGTCCAATCTTCCGCCCAAACCAACTTCGATAACGGCAATGTCTACTTTTTCTGCAGCAAAATAATCAAACGCCAAACCAACCGACATTTCGAAGAAACTCATATCATTAGCTTCAAAAAAAGATTTATGTTTGGCAATGAATTCGATCACAAACTCTTCTGAGATTTCTTTTCCATTTATTTTAATTCTTTCTCTAAAATCTTTTAAGTGCGGAGAAGTATATAAACCTACTTTGTAACCCGCTTCTTGAAGAACAGAAGAAAGCATGTGAGAAGTAGAACCTTTTCCGTTTGTTCCCGCAACATGAATGCATCGTAATCTGTCTTGCGGATTATCAAGATGAGCTGCCAACAATTTGATATTCGTTAAATCTTCTTTATAAGCAGAAGCACCTTGCAATTGGTACATTGGAAGCTGATTAAACATCCAATTGGTAGTCTCTTGATAGTTCATTTGTTTAGATAAAATGGTTGTTGATTGAAATAAATTTCGATTTTTGTAGTTTAATATTACAGCGAAAATTATCTTTATTGCAAATTTCAAATATTTTTTAGAATTAATTATTAAAAACCAGAATTAATATATGTTTACTTTTATTCAGTTACAAACAGATACAATCGCAAATGCTTCAAATGTAGTGGTCGAGAAGATCGCAGCACCGCAAAATGAAATTTCAATGTTTGGTTTCATTATGAAAGGGGGAGTGTTCTTAATTCCAATCGCGTTGTTGTTGTTTTATACTATCTACCTGATTTTTGAACGTTATATGTACATTAGCCGCGCGTCTAAAATTGACAGCAGATTAATGCAAGATATTGGTGAAAAATTACATTCTGGAAATATCGAATTGGCAAGAACAATTGTAGAAAGAAACAATACTGCAGCCGGAAATATTTTAAAAGAAGGTGTTTTGGTAATTGGAAGACCAATTGCAGAAATTGAAGCCAACATGGACCGTGCTGCCGATATCGAGATTGGTGAAATGGAAAGACATTTAGGTCACCTTGGACTTATTGCTGGTATCGCGCCAACTTTAGGTTTCATCGGAACGATTTCTGGAGTTATCAAGATTTTCTACAGTATTTCGGTTACTGAAAACATCAGTATCGGAAATATTTCTGGAGGTTTATACGAAAAAATGATCAGTTCAGGATCTGGATTAATTGTGGGTATTATTGCTTATAGCGCGTACCACTTATTAAACGGAAAGATTGATAATTTTGCTTTAAAAATTCAGAAGCAGATTTTAGAATTTGTCAATATAATTCAAAGAGCATAAGCCATGTCTATTAAAAGAAAAAGAAGATTTCACGCCGAAGTTGCGACTTCATCTTTGAGCGATATCATGTTTTTCCTGCTGTTGTTTTTCTTGATTATCTCAACACTGGCAAATCCGAACGTGATTAAGATGACATTGCCAAAAGCTAAAGCGAATGAAAAAACCAATAAACAGCTAATTAGTTTATCGGTTACAGAAGATAAAAAGTTTTACATTGACAAACAGGAAGTAGATTTCGAAAATCTAGAAACCAGTTTAATGTCTAAAATAGGAACAGATAAAGAACAAACTGTCGTAGTTCGAATTCCGTTTAATCTGCAAGTTCAAGACTTAGTAGATGTTTTACAGATAGGAGTGAAGAACAATTTGAAGTTTGTTATTGCAACTAGTCCGAAGTAGATTTTATATTAGGGCGTGACCACAATAAAAAAATGGGACAATCAGCATAACGTTGATTTGCCCATTTTTTTATTGCGGTCGTCCCGATAGCTATCGGGAGCGCTACTTCGGTAGCCAGCTCCTATCCCTCACGCGAAAAACGTTATATTGTGTCATTCTGAGGAACGAAGAATCACACTAGAAACTCGCCAAAGATTGGAGACTTAGTGTGCGGAATTACTTGTGTGATTCTTCGTTCCTCAGAATGACAAACTGGACGGAAATAAAAAAAGGCTTTCAGAATTTCTGAAAGCCTTTTTTTATGTGTTTTAAGTTTTTAATCCAAACTAAAATTATAAATAATTTTCCCAACTTGTTTTGCAGGAGCATCGCTGTCAGATTCCCATTTGGTATTCATTGCTGCAATTCTTGCTTGATCTAGCAAACATTTTGCAGTATTGGTAGTTCCTTTAATTCCAGCTGTTGCGCTTATCGTTTTTCCGTTTTGGTCAACGGTAACTTCAACCACAACTTTACCTTCTTCATTACAAGTGTATTTTGGAGCTGGTTTAGATAATGCTTTTCTGTTTCCTAGAGAATATCCAGTTCCTCCACCAGAACCTCCACCAGTTCCTGCTCCGTAACCGCTTCCGGTTCCTATGCCATTTCCAGTTCCGTTACCGCCTCCAGTTCCTCCTCCAGAACCACCACTTCCGTAGTAACCGTTAGAGTTTAAGCTTCCGTTAGATTTTCCTTTATTTCCTGCTGCTTTATCGTCTCCGTCTCCACCTTTGTTCGAACCTTTCATAATGCTTGCTAATGCATCATTTGTTGAGTTAGAAACTTTTGGTTTTTCTGGTACAGGTTTTTGTATAGGTTTTTCAACAGGCACAGGTTTCTTCGGTTTCTCTTTGGTCGGAATAACAACATCATTATCGGCAGTTGTATTTTCCTGTGTAATTATGGCTTCTTCTTCTGGAGTTGCTTTTGCTGACGCTTGTTTTACATTGTTTTTTACATCCAGAACTTCGCTTTTATAATTGGCGCCAGAGCCTAAATCGCTATCTCCAAAATTTATGGTCACGCCTCCACCGCCACCTCCGCCATCAGCAAGAGCTACGTTATTTTCTGGATTGTATGGTGGCCAGAAACGTATAAAGAACAGCAATAGAATTATTACTGCATATATAGCTGTTGTGAATAGCAATGATTTCTTTTGATCTGAAGAAATAGAGGAACTCATTTAAATTCTGAATTTTGAAATGTATTATTTTAAAAACGTTTAAAAGTAGTAAAAATTGTTTAGAATGAAAGAGAGAATTTAACCGCAAAGGGCGCTAAGTTTTTTTTTAATTTTTAACGCAAAGTACGCTAAGATTTACGCAAAGAAACGCAAAGTTTCAATTGACTTAAATTTGAGTGAATCTTAAGATTAAAAGTTCGCAAAGCATGATCTAGGCAAAGCTTTGCGAACTTAATATTTAGATATTGCTTGCGTTTCAAATTAAAATGCCTTAGCGTACTTTGCGTTAAAAAAATGCTTGTAATTATAACGCAAAGATTTACGCAAAGAAACGCAAAGTTTTATTTGTCTTAAATTTGAGTGAATCTTAAGATTAAAAGTTCACAAAGCATGGTCTAGGCAAAGCTTTGCGAACTTAATATTTAGATATTGCTTGCGTTTCAAATTAAAATACCTTAGCGTACTTTGCGTTAAAAAATCTATGACAAAAAAAACGAGCCAAACAATAATGTGGCTCGTTTAGAATAAAGTATAAAAAAATTACACTAACTGTTTCAATGCAATCTCAAAAGCAGTTGCACTAATATTTGTTTTAGACGAACTCAAAGCATGAGCTTTAACGATTGCATTTTTAATCGTGTCTGATGTATCATTAAAAATAGCCTCGTCTGTCATTTGAACTTTTTTCTCCATGAAATAAGCAAAAACTCTTGCCATTCCGCAGTTTGAAATAAAATCAGGAATCAAACTTACTTTGCTATCTACTTCTTCCATAATAGAACCAAAGAAAATTTCTTTGTCAGCAAAAGGAACATTCGCTCCACAAGAGATTACTTCTAATCCGTTTGCAACTAAACTGTCAATTTGAGCTTGTGTTACCAATCTTGAAGCGGCACAAGGAGTGAAGATCTCAGCACCAATAGTCCAGATTTTAGAATTGATTTCCTCAAACGGAATCATGTTATCGGCAACCAATTTATTTCCGTCTTTATTTAAGAACAAAGTTCTGATTTCTTCAAAAGAAAAACCTTCTTCTTTTATTAATCCGCCATCACGGTCAATAATTCCGATTACTTTCGCACCCATTTCGGCTAAATAGAAAGCAGCAGCAGAACCTACGTTTCCAAAACCTTGCACGATTGCTTTTTTACCTTTAATGTCTCCGCCATAAGTTGCATAAAAATGACGAACTGCTTCTGCTACACCATATCCGGTAATCATATCAGCAACAGTATATTTTCTAGTAACGTCTGGTGAGAATTTTGGGTTTTCGATAACCTTAATAACACCTTGACGCAATTGCCCGATTCTATTAATTTTATCAGCTTCTGTTGGTTTAAAGTGTCCGTTGAAAACACCTTCCTGCGGATGCCAAACACCACATTCTTCTGTCATTGGAATTACTTCGTGAATCTCATCAACATTCAAATCTCCCCCAGTTCCATAGTAGCTTTTCAATAACGGAGAAACGGCTTTGTACCAACGCTGCAAAACACCTTTTTTGCGAGGATCGTTCGGATCAAAATTTATTCCAGATTTAGCTCCTCCAATTGCAGGACCAGAAACTGAGAATTTAACTTCCATAGTTTTAGCCAAAGACAAAACTTCATTCATGTCTAAGCCTTTTCTCATTCTTGTTCCTCCACCTGCAGCTCCTCCACGAAGTGAATTAATAACAGTCCACCCTTCGGCTTCTGTTTCTGAATCTTTCCAATTGAAAACAATTTCAGGTGCTTTGTTTTCAAATTGTTGTAATAAATCTTTCATTTTGTTGTGATATGTTTATTTTGCGTAAATGTATAAAATAGAATAATGCGAATAATGTATTTTGCATCAAATTTATAAAACAAAAAAGAAAAGCCGAAAACTATTTGGTTTTCGGCTTTCAGAATATTTAAAAAATTAAGATTTATTGTCCTAATAAGTGTTTTTTCAAAGTTTCGTCAACTGGTTTGTCAGAAAGCCAGATTCCGAATAATGCTTTTTTGAAATCGAATCCAGGAATTTTTCCTTTTAGAACTTCATTTTTACTCACGTAAACATTTTGGTCTAACGGATTGTATGCTAAAATGAAAACATCTTTTTCTGTAATGGCATCACTTAGATAACTTTTTAACTGCTCAATTCTTGGACGCAATTGCTCAAGATTTGCTCCCGCAGATTTTTCAAAACCTGTGTTCATTGCTTTTGTCAGTTTACTTGAAGAAACCATAGAAGAAGTAATTTCAATTCTAACAGCCATCTCAGTATCACTATCAATAATGAATTGCGGATCTTGAGTTAATTGCGATAAATAAAGTGCTTGAACATAAACTTCCAACCACATTTTTGATCTTCCGCCTGCTCCGTTTAATTGTAATGGTTTGCCTTGAAATTCTATTTTTCTAGGAACTGTAACACCATTAACATCAATTTGAGTTTGGGCTGAAACAGTAGAAAATTGCAAGCTTAAAAGGAATGCCAGTAAAAGTAAAATCTTTTTCATATTCTATCAAATTTTTATTTTTAAGGCAAAAATAATAGTAATTTATTAATATTTAGGTCATATTGGAAATGTTTTTTTACTAAAATTTTCATGTTTAATAGTTGTATTGCATTAACAATCAATTTAGTAAGAGTAGGTTTACGTACTTTTACTGATTTTAAGAATTGTCTAACGTTTTAGGTGATTTAAAATGGTTTTTTTTGGATTTAAAAAACACTTTCAGCCCTAATTTTTCAATCAAAACTTTTATAGAAATTGTTATCAAATTAATGCTCTTTTCAAAAAAAAGTTAAATAATAACGAAAACGTTATCGTAATCTTTGCTGATCTATTAATTTTGTATGCGCGCATTGTAATTTAAACATTTAAAAAGTATCTTTGGAAGCCTTTGCATAAAAAAATAAGGCAACGAAAAATCACAAAAAAACATAAAAAATCATCAACTAAAGAAATCTGTTTGAAATCTGGTTGAGAAAAACATTTAAAGTAAACTACTATGGATTTTAATCTTACCGAAGAACATTTAATGATTCAGCAGGCAGCAAGAGATTTTGCTCAAAATGAATTATTGCCGGGAGTTATTGAACGTGACGAAAAACAAATTTTTCCAACTGAGCAAATCAAGAAAATGGGTGAGCTTGGATTTCTTGGAATGATGGTTGATCCTAAATATGGAGGAAGCGGTCTTGACGCTATTTCTTATGTTATTGCAATGGAAGAAATTTCTAAAGTTGATGCTTCTGCTTCTGTTGTTATGTCAGTAAACAATTCATTAGTTTGCTGGGGATTGCAAGAGTTTGGAACTGAAGAGCAAAAACAAAAATACTTGCCAGGTTTAGCTTCTGGAGAAATTCACGGAGCGTTTTGTTTAAGCGAGCCTGAAGCAGGAAGTGATGCAACTTCACAAAAAACGACAGCAATTGATATGGGAGACCATTATTTAGTTAATGGTACAAAAAACTGGATTACAAACGGAAATACAGCATCTGTATATTTAGTAATTGCACAAACTCATCCAGAATTGAAGCATAAAGGAATCAATGCTTTGATTATGACGAAAGATATGCCAGGTTTCTCAGTTGGTCCAAAAGAGCAAAAAATGGGAATTCGCGGTTCTGATACGCACTCTTTAATGTTTTCTGATGTAAAAGTTCCAAAAGAAAATAGAATTGGTGAGGATGGTTTCGGATTTAAATTTGCAATGAAAACTCTTGCTGGAGGTAGAATCGGTATTGCATCTCAAGCTTTAGGAATTGCTTCTGGAGCTTATGAGTTGGCTCTAAAATATTCAAAAGAGCGTAAAGCTTTTGGAACTGAAATCTGCAATCATCAGGCAATTGCTTTTAAATTGGCAGATATGGCTGTTAATATTGAAGCAGCGCGTCATTTGTGTATGAAAGCAGCTTGGGATAAAGACAATCATAAAAATTACGACGTGAGCGGTGCGATGGCAAAATTATTTGCTTCGCAAGTTGCCATGGACACTGCAGTTGAAGCGGTTCAAATTCACGGAGGTAACGGATACGTAAAAGAATATCATGTAGAGCGTTTAATGCGTGATGCAAAAATTACTCAGATTTACGAAGGAACTTCTGAAATTCAGAAAATCGTAATTTCTAGAGCGGTTATTGCTGGATAAATAATCTTAGAATTTTTTTTATACCCTTTCGGCTTTTAGTTGAAAGGGTTTTTTTATGAATATTCTATTACTTTTCATAAGTTTATGCTCCAATAAATTTTATTATCAATCATCAATAAAAACAGAAAACCATGAGAAAGCTATACTTTTTGCTTCCAGTTATTTTTTTAGCCTGTAAATCGGGAACTTCAACGACAAAGGAAAATGAAGTAAAAATAAATGCAAAGCCACTAGAAATCAGTTATAAAGTAAGAGAAAATGAAATCTCAGATTTCCTGAAGTATCTTTCTTCTGATGAATTGGAAGGACGTGAAACTGGAACAAAAGGAATTGAAAAAGCGGCTGTTTTCTTGGAGGATTTTTTAAAGAAAAATAAAATCAAACCATATTTTAAGACCTATCGTGATACTTTAACCAATTTTGAGTCTCCAGCTTTTAATATTGTTGGAGTTATTGAAGGAACTGATCCTCAATTAAAAAAAGAATTTGTCGTATTAAGTGCACATTATGATCATATTGGTTTGGAGAAAAAAGAACAAGCCGATAAAATAAATAATGGTGCGAATGATGATGCTTCGGGGGTAACTTCTGTTGCGGCGATGGCAAAATATTTTAGCGAAACAAAATCGAATAAGAGAAGTATTTTGATAGTATTCTTTGCTGGAGAAGAAAAAGGATTATTAGGGTCTAAAAGTTTAGTAGAGAAATTAAAAAAACAAAACTTCAACCTTTATACACAATTAAATATCGAAATGATTGGTGTGCCAATGAAGCGTGATTATTTAGCATACATTACAGGTTTTGATAAATCGAACATGGCGCAAAAAATAAACGAATATACAGGGAAAAAGACTATCGGATTTTTGCCAAAAGAAGCAGAATATCAATTGTTCTATCGTTCAGATAATTATTCGTTCTTTCAAGCTTTTGGCAAACCATGTCAATCTGTAAGTACTTTTGACTTTGAAAATTTTGATTTTTATCACCATGTTTCAGATGAATTTAAAGTAATGGATATTCCGCATATCACTGCATTCACTCAGGAATTATTGCCAGCCGTGACAAAAATTGCTGTTTCGCCTACGCAAGAAATAACCATGAATAAATAAGAGGCTGTTTTACAGCATTTGATTATTTTTGCTCCATGAAAAATATTATTGTTACAGGAACAAGCAGAGGAATTGGTTATGAATTAGCCTTGAAATTTGCTGAAGCTGGCCATCAGGTTTTGGCCATTTCCAGAAAAATACCGCAAGCACTTTTAGAACATCAAAACATAACTTGTCTGTCTGTTGATTTGGCAGATGAAACGGCTTTAGGTCAAGTCGAAAATTTCCTTTCTTCAACTTGGAAAAAAGTTGATGCAGTAGTTCATAATGCAGGAGCTTTGCTTTTAAAACCTTTTGCAGAAACTACTCAGGCAGATTTTGAAAGTATTTATAAAGTGAATGTTTTTGCAGTAGCGAATTTGACTCGTATCTGTATTCCGTATTTAGAAAAAGGAAGCCATGTTGTTACTATAAGTTCGATTGGCGGAGTTCGCGGAAGTTTGAAGTTTGCCGGATTGGCGGCGTATAGTTCGAGTAAAGGCGCTGTGATTACTTTAAGCGAATTATTAGCAGAAGAATATAAAGAAAAAGGAATTTCATTTAATGTTCTGGCTTTAGGATCTGTTCAGACCGAAATGCTAAACGAAGCTTTCCCTGGATACCAAGCGCCAATTTCAGCAGAAGGAATGGCAACTTATATTTATGATTTCACATTAAACGGAAATAAATATTTTAACGGAAAAGTGTTAGAAGTTTCTTCAACGAATCCGTAAATAGTTATGAATTATGAGTTTTGAATTATGAGTGAGAGTATTGTGAAAACTAAAAGTTTTGAGTTAGCTGTAAGAGGAGTTAATTTTTATAAATGGCTAGTTTCAGAAAGGAAAGAATTTGTAATGAGTAAGCAGTTTTTGCGTTCGGTTACTTCAGTTGGTGCCAATGTTCGGGAAGCTGTGAATGCTCAAAGCAAACCTGATTTTATTCATAAATTATCGATTTCTCAAAAAGAATGTGATGAATCAATGTATTGGTTGGAAATATTGATTGCTACGAATTATATTTCTAATGCGGAATTTGAATCAATGCACAAGCAATTTGAAGAAGTGCTAAAAATCATAAAAAGTATAATTTTAACAACAAAGAAAAAACTCATAACTCAAAACTCATAATTCATAATTAAATTGAGCGAAACTTTAGCTAAATATATTCCAGAACATGCGGTAAAACCCGTTTTTGATTTGATAGTGGCCAATCAGGTTCATTTGAAAATCGTAAACGAACGTCAGACGCGTCATGGAGATTATAGACGCGGACCAAGCGGGAAGCACGAAATTACGGTTAATGCAAGTTTGAATAAGTACAGGTTTTTAATCACGTTGATTCATGAAATTGCACATTTGGTTGCTTTTGAGAAGTTTGGACGAAATATAAAACCGCATGGAAATGAATGGAAATATACTTTTCAGCGTTTGATGGTTCCGTTTATTCGGCCAGAAATATTTCCTGGACAGATTTTGCCTTTGCTTGCGAGGCATTTTAAAAATCCTTCAGCGAGTAGTGATACCGATACGACTTTATCTTTGGCTTTAAAACAATATGACAAAGACAGCGATAAGAATTATGTTTTTGAGATTCCGTATGGAAGTGTTTTTAGAATCAAAAACGGTAAAGTATTCAAGAAATTGGCTGTTAGAACCAAACGTTTTGAATGCATCGAAATTAGCTCTGGAAAAACCTATCTTTTTAATCCAAATGCTGAGGTTGAGTTAATTCATTGAAAATTCCAATATCTAAATTCCAAATTCCAAAAACCAATAAAGAAATCCCAAATTCCTAAGTGTACTACAATTGGAATTTGGGATTTTACTATTTTGAAATTAAAAATTCTAAAGCCCTTTCAAATAAGCTTCACGTACTTTCTTGAATAAGTTTGAAGAATAGACAAATTTAACGATTGCTTCATTATCGGTTCTAAAGATTTCTTCTTTAGTTCCCTGCCAAGCTTTTAGTCCTTTTTTTAAGAAAACAATATTTTCACCGATTTCCATTACAGAATTCATATCGTGTGTATTGATTACGGTCGTGATATTGTATTCTTTTGTAATTTCCTGAATCAAGTTATCAATCAAAATCGAAGTATTCGGATCTAAACCTGAGTTTGGTTCGTCACAAAACAAATATTTCGGATTGTTTACAATAGCACGTGCAATTGCCACACGTTTCTGCATACCTCCAGAAATTTCAGAAGGTAATTTTTTATGTGCGTCAACCAGATTTACTCTTTCTAAAACAAAATCAACACGTTCTTTGATTTGTGCTTTACTATTGTTAGTAAACATTTTTAATGGGAAAGCCACATTTTCTTCAACAGTCATAGAGTCAAATAAAGCACTTCCTTGAAATACCATTCCGATTTCAGTTCTCAAGTCACGTTTTTCGTCTTTGTCCAAATCAGAATAAACTCTTCCGTCAAATTCAATTGTTCCTGAGTCTGGTGTGTGAATTCCTAACAATGTCTTTAGTAAAACTGTTTTTCCAGATCCACTTTGTCCAATAATCAAGTTGGTTTTTCCAGTTTCAAATACGGTCGATACGCCTTTTAAAACCTTGCTGTCGCCAAATGATTTTTCTATATTTTTTACTTCTATCATTATCCTAGTAATAATTGAGTTAATATATAATTTAGAAGGATAATAGTAACAGATGTCCATACAAACGATGTTGTACTTGCTTTACCAACTTCTAATGCGCCACCTTTCATGTAATAACCATGAAAAGATGGGATTGTTGCCAATAACATGGCGAAGATTAAAGTTTTGATAAAGGCATACGTAATATGAAATGGTATGAAATCTTTCTGAGCTCCCATAATAAAATCTGCGCCTGTCGAGAATCCTCCGTAAGCACAAGCAAGCCATCCTCCAAAAATTCCTAAAAACATACTAATTCCGATTACAAAAGGGTACATTAATAAAGCTATAATTTTTGGGAAAACAAGGTAGTTTACTGAGTTAACTCCCATAACTTCTAAAGCATCAATTTGCTCCGTAACACGCATTGTTCCGATACTTGAAGTAATGTAAGATCCCATTTTTCCAGCCATAATTACTGAAATAAAAGTAGGGGCAAACTCCAAAACTACAGATTGACGTGTTGCAAAACCAATTAAATATTTTGGGATTAATGGATTAGTTAAGTTTAAAGCTGTTTGAATGGCAACAACTCCTCCAATGAAAAAAGATATAAAGCAGACAATTCCAAGGGAATCAATAATCAAATCATCAATTTCTTTGAAAATTAAATTTTTCATAACCGACCATTTGGTCTGTTTATTGAAAATTTCTTTCAGCATTAAAAAATATTTTCCTATTTGGGATAAATAACGAATTAGCATCATAAGTTTTAAATATTGGCTAAGGTAAAAAGAAGTTATGAGTTATGAGTTATGAGTTCAGTTTTTTCGAGTGTTTTACTACTCAAATTAACTTTTCTTTCATTTTTTTTAAACGATAATTTCTAATAAACTTAGCTTGTTCGGGAGTTACTAATAAAGGAGTTTTGGCGCTTTTAGCTTTCATAAATCCTTTAATGTAATCTAAAAATAGAAATGGTTTTTTCTTCATCATTGCCAGTTTTGCTGAAGCAATAGCAGTAATCCAAAAACCATAACCTAAAGTGTAAAAAGCTTCGCCTTGTTTATAACGAGCTGTCTTGTTATAGTTTGCGCCAGTTGGTTTTAGATGTTTTACATGCAAAGATTGGTCAGTAACTATTTTCCAATCGTAATATTTACAAAGTAATTCATCAACTGTGTCCCAACCCATCGCTGGTCGTAAGCCACCAATTTGTTGAAACGTTTCTTTTCTATAGGCTTTTAAGGCGCCTCGAATATGATCTTTATCGGTTAGATTTTCCAGAACCCATTCGCCGTTTTTATCAATATAGCAGAATCCGCCAGCCATTCCGATTTTAGCATCAGATTCGAAATGTTTAATTATAGTTTCGAAATAGTTTGGAGGAAAAATTAAATCGCCGTCTATTTTTACAATAATATCATAATCAGAATCCAGAGTTTCAAAACCTTTCTGAAAAGCCTGAATTACTTTGCTTCCCGGTAAATGAATTGCATCTGAAGTTTTGTTTACAACAGAAATGTATGGGTTTTCTTTTGCGAATCCCAAAACAACTTCTTCAGTTTTATCTGTAGAATTATCATTTACAACCACAACTTTAGAAGGCAGGACAGTTTGAGTAACTAGAGACTGTAATGTTAAGCCAATTAGATTTTCTTCGTTGTGTGCGGGAATGACGATGTAGTACTTCATATTAAATTCCAATTTTTTAAATTCCAAATCTTGGGAATTAATCCCAATTTTCTAAAATTCCAAATTCCAATCTTACCGTTAAGGTTAAAGTTGGAATTTGGAATTTATATATTGGAATTTTTATTTTATCCTTTCCGCTACCACGATATAATATCTTGGAGTAAAATATCTCAATAATGGTCTGATTCCAAGCTTTTTTACTGGATGCGTAAATTGAAGGCGGTCAGTTATTTTCCAACCTGTTTTTTCCAAAAGCCAATCCAACTGCCAATCCTCAAATTCGTGGTAATGTCTATCCCACATATCTGTTTTAGAACGATAAGCTGGCGAAAACCATAAACGTAACGGAATTGAAATTAACAATTTATCACATTTTACATTTTGTAAAATTGTGTATGGATTTAGTAAATGTTCGAAAATTTCAAAAGCTGTAAAAACGGTATAATCTTCTGTTTGTAAAGCTGTTTGATCGTTATCTAAATCTTCGCCTTTTGTGTTTTTTACAGTATAGCCGTTTTCTTCCATTATTTTTGAAAACGGATTTGGCACGCCAAAATCAAAAATAGTTTCAGATGTGCTAACATGTTTTTTTAAAAACTCTAAAGTAAGTTTGAATCTTTTATTCGGAAACGTTTTTTCGTACATAGTCATTGCGAACGAACTAATCTCTCGTTCATGAATTGTTAATTAGGTCGCAAATATACTAAAAAAGTAATCAGTGTTCAGTTTTTAGTATTCAGTTGAGGTGCTAAGTTTTAAAATGAATTTCTTGCAATCCCGATAGCTATCGGGAGTGAAGTCGCAAAGTTTTGATAAAAAAATAAACCATATAAGTAATACAAGTTCAATTAAGAGAAAACTTAATATATCTTATATTACTTATATGGTTAAAAAACTTTCGCAACTTCGCGAGATTATTTCCTCGACTTTAAATTTAATATCTATAGACAAAAGCATTAATGTTCATTCCAGCTCCAACTGAAGCAAAAATAAGAACATCACCTTTATTGATTTCGTGACCTTCAACTTTTTTCTGAAGAATTAAATCGTACAAAGTAGGAACGGTTGCAACACTGCTGTTTCCTAAATCATGAATGCTCATTGGCATAATGTCTTTAGGAGCTGTTTTGTCGTATAATTTGTAGAAACGTTCGATAATCGCTTCATCCATTTTTTCGTTTGCTTGATGGATAAGGATTTTTTTCACTTCGTCAATTCCGATGCCGCTTTTATCCAAACAGCTTTTCATTGCGCAAGGAACATTGCTTAAAGCGAATTCGTAGATTTTACGTCCATACATTTTAATATATTTCGTATCTGGATCTAAATCTTTGTTATATGATTTTCCGAAGAAAAGGTAGCCAGCTTCGTCAGTTGCATAAGTTGCACTTTCGTAAGCTAATAATCCTGTTTCGTCAGTTGAAGCTTCTAAGATTGAAGCACCTGCACCATCAGAATAAATCATCGAATCACGATCGTGATCATCAACAACTCTTGATAGCGTTTCAGCTCCAATTACCATTACTCTTTTTGCCATTCCAGATTTGATGAAAGCATTGGCTTGCAAAACGCCTTCGATCCATCCTGGACATCCAAAAATAATATCATAAGCCACACACTTAGGGTTTTTAATTCCTAGTTTGTTTTTCACTCGTGTTGCTAAACTCGGTAAAATATCAGACTGAGTAGTTCCTGGTTTTACATCTCCAAAATTATGAGCGATGATAATATAGTCTAAAGTTTCAGCATCAATTTCAGCATTTGCAATTGCTTTTTCAGCAGCAAAGAAAGCTAAATCAGAGGCATTGTATTGTGGTTCGGCATAACGGCGATTTTCAATTCCCGTAATGCCTTTGAATTTTTTAATAACAACTTCGTTCGGATAACCAAAAGGAGTTCCATCCTCATTTAAAAAAACATGTTTATCAAAATCTGTGTTTTTTACTTCTAGATTAGGAATATAGCTCCCAATGCCAATAATTTTTATTTTCATTTTTCCCTTAATTATCCGATAAATTTAGTGCTAATGTATAAATAATATTATGATAACAATCATAAAAAATAGTATGCATGCATATAATTATGAAATAACTATTTTTCGCTTGATATATTGTTTTTCTTCTAATGATTTTTTAATATTTCCTAGATTTCAAACGATTGAAGACGATTTTGAACGTAAAGTTTTTTTGCTTTAATTTTAATTTAGCGACAATAATTTCACAAAAGATTAGCAGAAAGTTATGTTTCTTTAAATCAGATTTCTTCTTTGGTGTTTTTGTTTGATAAAAGTTTCAAGTTTCAGGTTTCAAGTTATGTTAGAACCTGAAACCTGAAACTTGAAACCTGAAATAAAAAATAAAACCCGACAAATTTTAAAATCTGTCGGGTTTGGATATTTATAAGAAAACTAAATTTTAGCTTTCCATATAAGCTTCGATTGGAGCACAGCTACAAACTAAATTTCTGTCACCGTAAGCATCATCTACACGACGAACTGATGGCCAGAATTTATTGTCAGCGATGTAATCTAATGGATAAGCTGCTTTTTCTCTTGAATAAGGGAAATCCCAAGAATCAGAAGTTAACATAGCTAATGTATGAGGTGCATTTTTTAATACATTGTTTGTGTCATCAGCTGTCGCAGTTTCGATCTCTTTTCTAATTGAGATAAGAGCATCGCAGAAACGATCTAATTCAGCTAAATCCTCAGATTCCGTAGGTTCGATCATTAAAGTTCCTGCTACTGGGAAAGAAACCGTAGGAGCGTGGAAACCGTAATCCATCAAACGTTTAGCGATATCACCAACTTCGATTCCGTTTTCTTTAAATGAACGGCAATCTAAAATCATTTCGTGAGCAGCTCTTCCGCATTCTCCTGTATAAAGAATTGGGTAGTGCCCTTCGAAACGCGCTTTCATGTAGTTAGCATTCAAGATTGCGTGTTCTGTAGCACTTTTTAATCCTTCAGCACCCATCATTGTGATGTAACCGTAAGAGATTAAACATACTAAAGCAGATCCGTAAGGTGCAGATGAAATAGCAGTAATTGCTTGTTCACCACCAACTTTTAAGATTGGATTTGTTGGCAAGAACGGAACTAATTTTTCGTTCACACAAATTGGTCCAACTCCAGGTCCACCACCTCCGTGAGGAATAGCAAATGTTTTGTGTAAGTTTAAGTGACAAACGTCAGCACCAATAGTAGCAGGATTTGTTAATCCAACTTGTGCATTCATGTTTGCACCATCCATATATACTAATCCGCCGTTTTCGTGGATTAATTTAGTGATTTCAATAATTGAAGATTCGTAAACTCCGTGAGTAGAAGGATATGTTACCATTAAACAAGATAAGTCATCTTTGTGTTCAATAGCTTTTGCTCTTAAATCTTCTACGTCGATATTTCCTTCTGGAGTTGTTTTAGTAACAATGATTTTCATTCCAGCCATAGCAGCAGAAGCAGGATTTGTTCCGTGAGCTGATGAAGGAATTAAACATACATTACGGTGACCTTCGTTTCTTGACATGTGGTAAGCACGAATAGCCATTAAACCAGCGTATTCTCCTTGAGCTCCTGAGTTTGGCTGTAAAGTTGTTCCAGCAAATCCAGTGATAACATTTAATTGCTGCTCTAATTTTTTAAGCATCGTGATGTAACCTTCAGCTTGTTCAACTGGTGCAAACGGGTGAATGCTGTTCCAGTTTGGCATTGAAAGAGGCAACATTTCAGAAGCAGCGTTTAATTTCATTGTACAAGAACCTAATGAAATCATTGAGTGATTCAACGATAAATCTTTACGCTCTAATTTTTTGATGTAACGCATTAACTGGCTTTCTGAATGATGATTATTAAATACATCATGTGTTAAGAAAGAAGATGTTCTTTCTAACGAAGCTGGTAATTGACTAGTTTCAGTTAATTCAGAAACTGTGAAAGTTTCTTTTCCTAAAGCTTCAGCAAAAATCGCAATGATTTGGTTGATGTCAGCAATCGAAGTCGTTTCGTTGAATGAAATTGAAACTGATTCAGCATCTGGATAGAAGAAGTTTACTTCGTTTTTCTCAGCAACTGCTTTTACTTTTTGAGCGTCTGCTTTTACTAAGATTGTATCAAAGTAAGCTGAGTTAGTTTGGTAAACTCCAATTTTATTTAAAGCTTCAGCAGTAGTAACCGCCGATGCATGAACTTTGTTTGCAATGTATTTCAAACCTTCTGGTCCGTGGTAAACAGCGTACATTCCAGCCATAACTGCTAGTAAAACCTGAGCAGTACAAATGTTTGAAGTAGCTTTTTCACGTTTGATGTGCTGTTCACGAGTTCCTAAAGCCATACGTAAAGCACGGTTTCCATTTGTGTCAACAGAAACTCCGATAATACGACCCGGCATAGAACGTTTGTATTCGTCTTTAGTTGCAAAGTAAGCCGCGTGAGGACCACCGTAACCCATTGGTACGCCAAAACGTTGAGTAGTTCCAACAACAACTGCAGCTCCCATTTCTCCTGGAGAAGTTAAAGTTGCTAACGATAAAATATCAGCTGCAAAGGCAACTTTGATTTCATTTTCTTTTGCTTTAGCAACAAAAGCGCTGTAATCATTTACCTGACCATATTTTCCTGGGTACTGTAAAATAGCACCAAAGAATTCATTTGAAAAATCAAAAGTTTCATGATTTCCAACAACTAATTCAATTCCGATTGGAGTTGAACGTGTTTGAAGTACAGATAAAGTTTGTGGTAAAATTTCTTCAGAAACGAAGAATTTATGTGTATTGTTTTTCTTTTGATCTCTTGTACGAACATCAAATAATAAAGCCATCGCTTCTGCAGCAGCAGTTCCTTCATCAAGTAAAGATGCGTTTGCAATTTCCATTCCTGTTAATTCGATAACCGTAGTTTGGAAATTTAAGATAGCTTCTAGACGACCTTGAGCAATTTCTGCCTGATAAGGTGTGTAAGCTGTGTACCATCCTGGGTTTTCAAAAATATTTCTTTGAATTGGAGCAGGAACGATAGTTGGGTGATAACCCAAACCAATGTAAGATTTGAATACTTTATTTTTCTTTCCTAATTCCTGAATGTGATTTGCGAATTCATATTCAGTCATCGCAGGATCTAAATTCAAAGGTGCTTTTAAACGAATGTCGTCTGGAAGGGTTTCATAAATAAGTCGCTCGATAGAGTCAACTCCAATAGTTTTCAGCATATGCTGAAGATCAGTTTCTCTTGGACCAATGTGTCTTAAAGCAAAAGCATCTGTTTTCATGTAGCTATCTAAGTTTTTTTAATTAATGTGTTCGTACACCATTTTATGGTACGAATCACATTTAAAAGTAAATGTGTTGTTTTTTTGTGGCGCAAAATTAAGTATTATTAATAATTTAATAGGTATTTTTAACTTCATTTTTTATCAAATTTATAATCAAAGACTTGGTTTGTTAATAAATGATTAGATTTGAGGTATGATAGTATCAAAACGCATCTTAGATTTTTATCTAAATAGCAGTATTCATGTGGCTTTATCGTGTTACGCTCTTGTGCGAATCACGTTTCATGTATTTCATATTCAGTATGATGAGCCAATGGCGCTTTTTGTTTTTTTTGGCACAATTGTAGGATATAATTTTGTAAAATATGATGCTTTAGTTCGTGTTAAGAAAAATCCAATTGGAATTCAGCTAAAAATTATCGCTGTTTTGAGTTTTATTTCGCTGATTTTGGTTGGGTATTATTTTTTCCATTTAAAGCGAGTCACCCAAATTGTTTCGGTAGTAATTTTTCTGATAACGGCACTTTACACGCTTCCATTTTTCCCAAACCGAAGAAATGCCAGAAACTGGGCAGGCGTAAAAATTTATATTGTTGCACTTTGCTGGGTTGGTGCCACTTTGGTATTGCCTTTAATAAATGCCGAAATTCCGTTTACAACAGATTTCTTTATCAAATGCATTCAGCGATTTATATTGGTTTTCGTATTGATTTTGGTTTTCGAAATTTTAGATTTAGCCAACGACGATCCACATTTACAAACCGTTCCGCAGACAATAGGAGTAAAGAAGACCAAACTTTTGGGGTTTCTATTATTGATTCCGTTTTGGTTTTTAGAAGTTTTTATCACAACTTTCAATTATCATGATGCCATAATAAATTTGATTATGGTTGTCATGCTGATGCTGTTTATCGCTTTTGCGAATCCAAATCGTTCCAAATATTATACTTCGTTTTGGGTAGAAAGTGTTCCGATTTTTTGGTGGCTAATGGTGGTTTTTCTTTAGGGTAAATTATGTCCAAGTATGTAAATGATTTGGGCGTGCCCCTCCGGGTCGGGCTATCCGTTACAAGTCCTCGCTCTTCCTTCGTCAGGCTGTGGGCTTTCCACTTCTATCCCTCACGCAAAACGTAAAAGAGGAAAATTTATTTTTAAAAGAGATCTTATTAATTATAACTTTCAGATACTTCTTTCAAAACTTTATTTCTTTCCAAAAGGAAATTAGTAAGATGCTTTTCCAAAAACAAAATATCAAGAAGTTCTCCTAAAATCCCAAACGGAGTTTCATATTGCAATTTGTCTTTCATGATAGTTACTCTATTTTCTTCCTCAAAAAAATGTTCATGTTTAAACGATTTGAATTTGCCATTTTCCATTTCATCTACAAAGTAATCATAGAAATTCATTGCAGTAATTCGGCTTTTGTGAGTGAGATAAAATCCAAAATGCTTTCCTCGCCAGGTTACCGTTTCGTCTAAATTAATTAAACCAGAAGTTACGCCAGCAATTGCTTTTTCTTTTGAAGGACTTGCAGATTTTTGATGAATGTCAATGTTTCTTGAGGCATCGAAAACGATTTGTTTTGGTGCTTTTATTTTGGTTGTGAGGTTTATTGTTGTCATTGGTTTAAATTTTTCTTTACGTAATCTTGTCATTTCGACGAAGGAGAAATCTCCACAAGCAGCTCCGCAATCAAAATCGTCAATCTTTGTCAATTCTCTAGTGTGATCCCTCGTTCCTCGGGATGACAAAAATGACGTAATATTATTTTAATAAATCTTCAAAAGCATCATCAATCTCCTCAAACTTAAATTGAAACCCATTTTCCAAAAGTCGTTTTGGAACTACATTCCTGCTTTTTAAAACCAATTCTGTTTCTGTGCGAATAACAAAAGAACCAATTTCAAGGAAGAATTTATTTAATGGAATCCCAAAAGGAAAACCAATAGATTTTCTCAGTCCTTGCATAAAATCACTATTTCGGATTGGCGTTGGAGAAACAATATTGATAACGCCTGTAATTTCTTTTTCAATAATAAAATCAACTGCACTTGCAAAATCCTCTTCATGGATCCAACTTACAAACTGATTGCCACTTCCTTGTTTTCCTCCAAAACCCATTTTTGCCAAAGTTTTTAAGGGAACAAATGCACCGCCATTTTTTCCAAAAACGATAGAAGTTCGCAAAGCAGTTTTTAAAGTTTTAGGAGTTTCGGTTTTAAAAAATGCTTTTTCCCAAGAAAGCGCCACATTTATAGAGAAATCATTCCCGATTTCGCCATCAACTTCATCCATTTGCTTGTCTAAAGAAAACCGATAGATAGTTGCTGTTGATGAATTCAACCAATGTTTCGGCGGATTTTTGCAACTCAAAACTGCTTTATTTAAGATTTTTGTGCTTTCAATTCTAGACCAAAGAATTTCTTTTTTATTAGCTTTCGTATATCGGCAATCAACAGATTTTCCTGC
Organism: Flavobacterium sharifuzzamanii; assembly: GCF_003254585.1. Taxonomy (GTDB): domain Bacteria; phylum Bacteroidota; class Bacteroidia; order Flavobacteriales; family Flavobacteriaceae; genus Flavobacterium; species Flavobacterium sharifuzzamanii. The sequence goes on from NZ_QJGZ01000037.1 coordinate 35,349, forward strand.
AAGATTTATTAGAATAGAAGCATTTTCTAATTCTTTTTCCCAGCCTGTAAAAGTTCGGGCATTCCAGTTTACATATTTAATTCCGTCAATTGTTTGAGATTTTCCACGAGTCAGAATTACAATTTCTTCAAATTTATTTTTGAAATGATTCACTAAAACTTGTCCAAGAAAACCTGTTCCGGCTGCGATTATAAGTTTTTTCATTTGTTTTCAAGTATTAAACCCTACAGGTTTTTAAAACCTGTAGGGTTTCGTTAGGTTGATTAAGCTTTAAAAACTAATCTCTCTTCTCGCTGAGCTTCTTTAGCTTTTCTTTTTCCTCTAAAAAAGAAATATAAATTGAAGAATAGCATTATACCAAGATAAATAGAAAATCCGCCAATTTTATAACTTAGTCTTTCAATTAATTCCTGATAGCTGTCATTGCTTAATTGCAGTTCCAAAATCATTAATGCAAAACCAATATTTAAAAGATAAAATCCGGTTTCAAAAAGTTTGTTGGTTGCTTCAGCTATTTCTTCGCGTCCTTTAAAAATGTCAAGCATAAATATTTTTCCATTTTTGAAAAGCGTTTTAGAAACATAGTAAGTTAGAAATAAAGCAACTGGTAAATAAATTCCATAACCGATTAAGATTTTTGTAGTTTCCATGATATTTGAATTTTAGTTGTTGTGAATTAATTTTTGAACGTATTTGGTTATAATTAAAATGTTGAGGTAATGCAGAATTGAAATAATAAAAACGATGACAGCTGTTTTTACACAAATTGTTTCGATCAATTGAGTTGATGAAACGATTTTTTGCCAGGAGATTAAAGTCATCGCACAATAGCCAATGTTTAAAAGATAATAGGCCAAAAGCAAAACCTGATTAATTTTCTGGCAGAGATCGGTGTGGTTTGGAATTAATTCTAAAACAAAAATGTTTCCGTTTCTGTAGCAGATTTTGCCAACTTTTAGGATAATGAAAGTTGTAATGCCGAGATACATTAAATATCCAATAATGTTGAGGTTCATAATTTCTTTTTTTGATTATAGATAATAAACGTTAGAAAGAATATTAAGGAAATTGGTAATAAGAAAAGCCAAGTAAATTCTCCGTCCCAGATCAAAAAGAAAAAAATTACCAATGAGAAATAAATGTATATGAATTTGTTTTTCGGAAATAAAACAAGAAATAGAAATGCAGCTAAAACCTGCAATGCTCCTGTAATTGCTATTCCGTAAGCCCCTGCCAGTAAAAACGTTAATGCACAAATATTGATGATTTCCAGTATTTTAAAAGTTGTTTTCATAATTACTGTTATTTTTAAACTTTCAGAAAAAAATGAAAGTTTTGATTAAATTTTTTTATTTCATCATTTTGATAACCAATTTTCCTAGCCAGTTTTCGTTGAATTCAGTCATTTTGTCCAACATATTGTCAGCTTTTAAAACGAAATCATACAATTTAGTTGTTTGATCTACAAAATGTTTTTCTTCTGCAGAATCTTTAGCTTCGATTGTCGAAACTTCTTTTAAGATTTTAAGAGCTGGTTTTATTTCTCTTTTGCTTCTTTCTCTGGAGATTTTTGCAGCCAATTCGTCTAAATCTTTTTCAGCTGTGAAAAATTCTTTTCTTTCTCCAGCTTTAAATTCTTTATAAACAATTCCCCAATCCATTAATGCACGTAGGTTCATGCTGGCGTTTCCGCGAGAAATTTGCAATTCTTCCATAATGTCTTCCATAGAAACAGCCTCGTTTGAGACCATTAATAAAGCGTGGATCTGTGCCATCGTTTTATTAATTCCCCACTGAGAACCTAATGCTCCCCAGGTTTGTACAAACTTATTTTTTGCTTCTTTGAATTCCATGGATCAAATGTAAGTAAAAGTTTTTAAACTTTCAAAAATAATTGAAACATATTTAGCAAATTATAAAGTTGTGTTAATTCGACCCTTGAAATTTTTGATTAAATAATGATGCAGCTATTTTTGTAAAAATCACATTTTATGGAATTATACTACACATTTTCGGTGCTAATTGTATTGGCATCATTCTTCGCCTATTTGAATTTAAGATTTTTAAAACTTCCTGGAACCATCGGAATCATGATCATTGCAATGTTGGTTTCAGTAGGAATTCGTCTTTTGGGAGATTCTTATTTTCCTGCAACGACAAAACACTTTTTTGACCTGATAAAAGAATTTGATTTCAACGAAATCCTAATGGGAGCGATGCTAAATTTCCTTTTATTCGCGGGAGCTTTACACGTAAACATGTTTGACCTAAAGGAGCAAAAGGTTCCAATTATGATTTATTCGACAGTGAGTGTCGTTTTATCAGCCTTAATTATTTCTGTTCTACTTTATTATATCGCGCCGCTTCTCGGAATTACTATTCCTTATATATTTTGCTTGGTTTTCGGAACCTTAATTTCTCCGACCGATCCAATTGTGGTTTTGGGAGTTTTAAAAGAAGCTAAAGTTCCTAAAAGAATCGAAACAAAAATTGTTGGTGAATCCTTGTTTAATGATGGAGTTGCGGTTGTAATGTTTGCGGTTGTCCTAAAAATGGCAACAGACCCAACATTTGATGCTACTTTTAGTTCAATTAGCTGGTTATTTATCAAAGAAGGAATTGGTGGACTTTTATTAGGAGCTGTTTTCGGATTTACAGCATCTAAGGTGATGAAGAAAATAGACGATTATAAAGTTTCTGTTCTTATAACACTTTCTATAGTTATGGGAGGATTTTTGATTGCTCAAAGCCTGCACGTTTCTAGTCCGTTGGCAATGGTAGTAGCTGGATTGATTATTGGTAATTATGGTAAAAAAGTCGCAATGAGTGAAGTAACCAAAGATTATCTAGGAAAGTTTTGGGAACTTATCGATGAGATCTTAAATGCTATTCTGTTCTTATTTATTGGTTTCGAATTATTATTACTGCCAGATTTGAACAAACAATTGCTTACAGGTTTTGTAGCTATTTTTATTGTACTTTTTTCAAGACTAACCTCGATCGTTTTACCATGGAAATTCTTCGATATATTTAAGTTCTTCGGAATCAAATCAGCTTACAACAAAGGTTCTCTGATGGTTTTAGTTTGGGGCGGAATTCGTGGTGGAGTTTCTATTGCCTTGGTGCTTTCTATGCCTGAAGGAGAATATAAAAACCTGCTTTTGGAAGTAACTTATATTGTAGTTTTATTTTCTATTGTGGTTCAAGGATTGACAGTTGGGAAATTAGCGAATAGAGTTTTGGAGAAAGAGTAAAGATTTAGAAATAGATACAAGAGCAAAGAAACAAGACTTATGTTCTTTGTCATTAAATTTTTAATTAAAAACCCTGCAAGTTCTTTGCAGGGTTTTGTTTTTTATCGTTTATCCTCTTTAGAATAATTAGATTCTCCATTAATATTAATTTCTCCACCTAAAAAGCGAGGTTCTCGATTTCTTAAAACATCGAAAAAAGATTTAAAAATCGAACCATATTCTCTAAAGCGAACATAATTATATCCAAGATATTCTCCTTTATTGGCAGAATATCCAGAAGATTTAATGCCAAGTTTTTGTCCAATATAAATCGCTCGATTTAAATGATATTCTTGCGAAATTAAAGTTGCTTTTTTAATCTTAAAAATATGTTTTGCACGATACATGGTTGAGTAAGTGTCGAAACCGGCATAATCAATGAAGATTTTTGTGGTGTCAACACCATGATTATAACAGTAGTTTTTCATTACCGTTAATTCGTCATATTCATCGCGACCATTATCACCCGAAAGTAAAATTTTATTAATTCGTTTTGCTTTCCAAAGCATAATTCCTGCATCTAGACGATCCTTTAAATATTTGCTTGGCTGATTTCCATTAATGCCTGCACCAAAAATAATTCCGACATCATTTTTAGGAAACTTCTTTATTGAATAATAAATATACTTTTTGGTCGAAGATTTGACGTAATAATTTACAGAAACAACAGAAATCAATCCGATGATTGCAAGATAAAGCGCTATTTTAAAATATTTTTTCACGGCTTGTATTTGTAAGATTAAGATTTAATATCGCTAAGATAGCTAAAGTAGAATCAAATAAAAAACCGAAGCATCTCTACTTCGGTTTTAAAATTTAATTCTCTAAGAAGCTTAGCAACTTAGAACCTTAGTATCTTAGAATCTTTACAACAATCCCGCTCTTTTCAATAAAGCTTCAGGTTTTGGTTCTTGCCCTCTAAAACGTTTGTATAAAGTCATTGGATGTTCTGTTCCTCCTTTTGAAAGTACATTGTCTTTGAATTTTTTCGCAATTTCTTCATTGAAGATTCCATTTTCATGGAAATATTCGAAAGCATCAGCATCCAGAACTTCAGCCCATTTGTAGCTGTAATATCCAGAAGAATACCCGCCTTGGAAAATATGAGAAAAAGCGGTACTCATAGCATTTTCTTTTACATCTGGATACAATTGTGTATTAGCAAATTGTTCTGTTTCGAAAGCTTTAAGATCTGTAATATTGGTTGGATCTTGTCCGTGCCAAGCCATATCTAATAATCCGAAACTTAATTGGCGTAATGTTGCCAAACCTTCTTGAAAACTTGCACTTTCTTTAATTTTCTGAACATATTCAATCGGAATAATTTCTCCCGTTTCATAGTGATTTGCAAACAAAGCCAAAGCTTCCGGCTCATAACACCAGTTTTCCATAATCTGACTTGGCAATTCTACAAAATCCCAATAAACAGAAGTTCCAGATAAACTTGGATAAACTGTATCAGCTAGCATTCCGTGTAATCCGTGACCGAATTCGTGGAATAAAGTCGTAACTTCATTAAAAGTTAATAATGAAGGTTTTGTTTCTGTTGGTTTTGTAAAATTACAAACGTTCGAAATATGTGGTCTTTCGTTTACGCCGTCTTTTACATATTGTGATTTGAATGAAGTCATCCATGCACCATTTCTTTTTCCTTTTCTTGGGAAGAAATCAGCGTAGAAAATCGAAACTAAATTGCCATCATTATCTTTTACTTCATAAGTGGTAACTTCTTCGTGGTATTTATCGATATCGAAAACTTCGGTAAAAGTTAAACCGTAAAGTTTTTTAGCCACTGTAAAAGCACCGTCTAAAACTTTTTCTAATTGAAAATATGGTTTCAGTTTTTCATCATCTAAATTAAAAAGCTGTTGTTTTAATTTCTCAGAATAATAAGCGCCATCCCATTTTTCCAATTGTTCGATTCCGTCTAGTTCTTTTGCGAAAGCAGTCAATTCAGCAAATTCTTTTTTAGCTGCAGGTTTTGCTTTTGCCAATAAATCATTCAAGAAAGAAAATACTTTTTCTGGACTTTCGGCCATTCTTTCTTCCAGAACAAAATGAGCATGCGTTTTATAACCTAATAAATTGGCTCTTTCGTGACGAAGTTTCGCAATTTTTAGAACGTTTTCTTCATTATTGAATTCGTTTTTTTGGAAACCTTTTGCTCCAAAAGCAATTGCCATTTTTTTACGCAATTCACGATTATCAGCATAAGTCAGAAACGGAACATAACTTGGATGATCTAAAGTGAAAATCCAGCCTTCTTTTTCCTGATTTTTAGCTAATAATCTAGCTGCCTCGATTGTTCCTTCTGGAAGACCAGACAAATCTTTTTCGTCAGTCAAATGCAATTCGAAGTTATTAGTTTCTGCCAAAACATTTTCGCCAAACTGTAAACTCAATTTAGATAATTCTTTGTCAATTTCTCTCAATTGGTTTTTCTTTTCTTCTGGCAAATTAGCTCCGTTTCGTGAAAAACTTTTGTATTTTTTATCTAATAAAGTTGTTTGTTCTGGGTTTAGATTCAAACTTTCTTTTTGATCATAAACGGCTTTTACTTTCGCAAACAATTCTGTATTTAAGCGAATGTCATTTCCTAGTTCTGAAAGCCAAGGCGAAACTTCCTGAGCAATTTTCTGCATTTCGTCATTCGTTTCAGCCGAATTCAAATTGAAGAAAATACTTGAAAGACGATCTAAAATATCACCCGAAAAATCCATCGCGACAATTGTGTTTTCAAAAGTTGGCTCGTCTGGATTATTTACAATTGCATCAATTTCGGCTTTAGCCAAAGCAATTCCTTCTGTAAAAGCAGGAACGTAATCTTCGATTTTGATTTGCGAAAAAGGTGCAGTGTTATGTTTGGTGTTGAAATATTGTGTTAATACGCTCATAAGTAGAGTTTTTTAAAAGTAGTCAGTGGTCAGTTTTTTAGTGTTCAGTAGTTGTCTTTATGAGAACTGAACACTAAAAAACTGACCACTGATCACTAAATTTATTTATTAAGACCTTCAGCCGCTTTATTAACTGCAGCTTTCAATTCTTCTTTATAAGAAATAATAGTATCTAAAACTTTTTTATCGTGGCTTCCGATGATTTGTGCAGCTAAGATTCCAGCATTTTTTGCGCCGTTTAAAGCGACAGTTGCCACAGGAACTCCACCTGGCATTTGTAGAATTGATAAAACAGAATCCCAGCCATCAATAGAATTGCTAGATTTTACAGGAACTCCAATTACTGGAAGCGGAGACATAGAAGCTACCATTCCCGGTAAATGTGCCGCACCGCCCGCACCAGCAATAATTACAGAGATTCCACGGTTGTGTGCATTTTTGCTGAAATCGAATAATTTTTCTGGCGTTCTGTGCGCAGAAACGATATCTACTTCAACTTCTACATTAAATTGTTTTAATATGTCGATTGCATCCTGCATAACTGGCATGTCTGAGATGCTTCCCATTATAATAGCTACTTTGCTCATGTTTTTTATTTGTTTCAAGTTTTAAGTTTCAGGCTTCAAGTTATTCCTGAAACTTAAAAAAATATTATAGTTTTAAACTGTGACTGCGACTGAAAACTGATTACTGAGAAATAACTTTAATAGTTTCCTTCACTTCTTGCGCAATTCTTCTCGCCTCAGCCATATCTTCATTTACGATAGTAACGTGACCCATTTTTCTGAACGGACGCGTTTGTTTTTTTCCGTAAATATGAGGCGTAACGCCGTCCCATCCTAAAATGGTTTCAATGTTTTCATAAACCACATTTCCAGAATGACCTTCGGCACCTACTAAATTTACCATAATTCCGGCAACTTTGCTGTCTGTGTTTCCTAACGGAAGATCTAAAATAGCACGTAAATGATTTTCAAATTGTGAAGTATAACTTGCTTCGATAGAATAATGTCCAGAATTGTGTGGGCGAGGAGCAACTTCATTAACTAAAATTTCGTCGTCCTGAGTTTGGAACATTTCAACAGCCAAAAGACCAACGTGGTTGAAATTCTCTGAAACTTGCAAAGCAACTGCTCTTGCTTTTTCAGCTACTTTATGATCGATTCTTGCTGGGCAGATTACGTATTCAACTTGGTTTGCTTCTGGATGAAATTCCATTTCTACAACAGGATACGTTTTCATTTCTCCCGATGGATTTCTTACCACAATTACTGCCAATTCATTTTTGAACGGAACCATAGTTTCTGCAATGCATTCTACATTTGGCAATGTATCTAAATCTGAAATTTGGCGAACTATTTTTACTCCGTTTCCATCATAACCAAATTCAGTGCATTTCCATACAAAAGGCAATTTGATTGCTGATTGTTGATTAATGATTTCTGATTTTAGATTTTCAAGGTTCTCAAATCTTTTGAAAGGTGCGGTTGGGATATTATTTTTAGCGTAAAAATCTTTTTGAACACCTTTATTCTGAATTCCTTTTAAGGTTTTTGGAGATGGATATACTTTTAAACCTTCGTTTTCTAATTGCGTTAAAGCTTCAAGATTTACGAGCTCGATTTCAAAAGTCAAAACATCGACTTGTTTTCCGAAATTGTAAACTGTTTCATAATCCATTAGATCGCCTTGAAAGAATTTGTTGCAGGCGATTTTACTAGGCGCTTCGTCGCTTGGATCTAGAACGTAAGTTTGTATATCAAATTTTCTGGTGTCAAACAAAAGCATTTTGCCTAATTGTCCGCCACCTAATATTCCTAATTTAAAATCAGAAGAAAAATAATTCATTTTGTGTTGTGTTTTTGCAAAGATACTTTTTAATCTTTTTTTAGCCAAAATTTAGTTTTTCCGCTATGAATTCATAAAGTTTTGCCACAGATTAAAAGGATTAGAAAGATTTTTCTCTGTGTGTGTTTTTGGTTGCCACGAATTACACAAATTTTCACGAATTATTTTTTTTAAATTCAGCATAAAAAATTAGTGTGAATTTGTGTAATTAGTGGCAAAAATGACAAAAGAGAAAATCCTTTCTAATCCTTTTAATCTGTGGCTAACCAAAAACTATTTTATTTTCTTCAAAACTTCTTTGGCGACGGCTTTATATGCTGCTGAATGATCTCCGAAATCTTTATCAATAATCACTTTTAGTTCAGGATGTATCCAGTCGTAATGATTTCCTAGAATATATAGAGTTCTTATGGAATAGGCTTTTGTAGCGACTTTGGTGTCATTAATAAGCCAGTCGAAAGAAGCTTCAATGCAGTCTTGTAGATTTTCTTCAGAAAGTTGAATCCCGTTTTCGCTTTTCTTGTAGTGCGATTTTACCAAAAGTTGTGTCACTTTTGCAATCGGACGCATGGCACTTTCGTCTTTTAAAATTTTTAAATTCGAACAGAAAAAATTAAGATGTGGCTGTAGCCAATTTAATTCTTCGTACGAAACAAATTCTAAAATCCAGCAGGCTTTATGATTGTTTTTATCTTCGGGTGAAAAGCAAATAGAAATCAATTCGCTAAAAAGCGAGGGGTTTTCAAGAACATCTTGCGCAGCTTTTAGACGGTTTTCTCTATAAGCATTTACGTAATCCAGTTTTTTCTGCAGTTCGGAAAGCATTGTTTTTGAGATTTAAGATCGCGCTAAAATAAATAATTTAATGAGATAATTCCGTAATAGTTTATGGGTAGTCCTGGATAATAAAATCTTGGTTGCGCATTTCCAATTCCTGTTGCGTTAGTCAGAATCATTGAAGCGTATTTTTCATTTGTTACATTATTTATTCCTGCGTCCAAATGTGCTTTTAATCTAGATAAAATTTCAAACTGATAACCCGTTTTCAAATTCAAAAGTGAATAAGAATCTGAAAAATCAGCGTTCGAATCATTCATCGGGATTTTATCAGTGAATTGAAAATCGGCTGAAAAATAAAATCCTGAATTTGTGTTTAAATTAAAACCTGCGCTTGCTGTATTGGCAGGAACTCCGGTTAATTTGTTTCCTGAATAATCATTTCCGTTATCGACAAATTCTTTGAATTCATAATTTCCAATCGAAGCTCCAACATACGAGTTCAAAGTAAAAATTCGATTTATTATCCAATTGTGGTTTAATGAAATTTCGATTCCTTCATGAAATGTTTCCCCTGCATTTACGCCTTCGTATTGATCGTCTCCGATTCTTTTGGCAACTAATAAATCTTTAATTTCCATTCGGTAAACCGAAATTTCAGTGTATAGCTTTTTGTTGAAAAAATGTAATTTTCCTTCCAATTCAAAATTATAGCCTGTTTCTGGTTTTATGTCCTGATTGATGTTTCCTGTTGAGGTTAAAGTTTCTTCGGTTGCAGGAAGAGAAAACCCTCGGCTTACAGAAAAATAAAATGTTTGAACTTCATTCGGCTTGAACAAAAAAGAAAGTTGTGGAGAAAAAATGCCATCATAACTATAATGTTCCGTTGAATTATTCGCGGAAGAAGGGAAATTATTCTGCAATTCAAATTTAGTTTTGTTGTAGTTTAAACCTGCCTGAATTTCAAAACGATCAGAAAGCAAAATTCTGATTTGCGAAAAAATATTATAAAAATGCCTTTTCTGATCGGTTGCCGTAAGCTGATCGCCTTGCAAGCTTCCGTTTCCATTATTCTGCTGATATAGATTTTCAAAGGTATTTCCGCTATAATTATCTCTGAAATATTCCAGTCCAGCAATAAATTGATTTTTGATTTTTCCGATATTGAAATTTCCAGAAAATTGAGATCTCACGCCCGAAGCAAAAGTATATTGGCGCAAAATATCAAAAGGACGCGGTTCGTTGCTGTCTTTATAATTGATAAAAACTGAAGTCGAGTTGTTAAGTTGATCGTTTATTCTAAAATCATAAGCCAATCCGCCCAAAGTCGATTTATATTCTTTAAATCCTTTTGAAGCTACCCAAGTCGGCGCTCCAGATTCTGGATTATTTTCGAAAGTAGTTTTGTTGATTGAACTCGGAATGTACGCTTTCAAATAAGTGTAATTAGAAAAATACGTTAGTTTGCTGTTTTTCTTTCTAAATAATTCCCCGCCGAGAGTAATTCCTTCGCGATTGTAAGCGCTGTTTTCTCGCCAGCCGTCTGTTTTTAAATTGTGATAACTTAGATTTAAAGAAGCACTTTTTTCATTCAAATTAAAACCGACTCTGTTTTTCAATAATCCAAAAGAACCAAAAACAGAACTTATTTCAGTTTGATAGTTGGATTTATTAAATGTTTCTGGCGAAATCAAAATTGCTCCGCCCAAACCCGCGCCATAAATACTAGAAAGCGGTCCTTTTATAACTTCAATTTGATTAATGTTTTGAAGATCGATATCATCAATTACCGTTTCGCTATTTCCAGAAGTCAGTGGAATACTGCCATAGAATGCTCTTATTTTATTGGTTCCGTATGGAGTTCTCGCGCCAATTCCGCGAATCGAAATTCGGGTTGTGGTAATATTCGACGATTGCATAAAAACACCTGGAATCGTATTAATGACGTTACTGATGTCTGTGGTATTATTTCGAAGTAATTCTTTCTCAGATAAAATGCCAATAGAAGCAGGACTGTTTTGTAAATCTCGATTAATATGGAGCGGACTTATTAAAACTTCGTTTAGTTTTTGAGTTTTAACCGAATCAATATTTTGGACTTCGCTTTCTTGTGCTGAAATATTTTTAGAAATAAAAAGAACAAAAAGAAGAAGAAAATATTTTTTGAAAGGCATAAATGGAGTTGGGTTAAATGCAGTTTTATTTAACACATAGAAACATAGTATTGATTGAGGCAAAAAAGGCGTTTCACTAATTTAAATTCACATAATGAACTATGCGAAAAAACGAGATTTTTTTAATAACATCTTTTTAAACAAAAATCTATGTCTCTATGTGTTTAAAATCTTTTTATAGTTGGAATTTGGAATTTTATTTAGCAGTAACTTTCCAAATCGTATTTCCGCTATCATCATTTACCAAAAGCGATCCGTCATTCATAACCGTTACTGCAACTGGGCGACCGTAAACTTCAGCTTTATTTTCATTAGAAATAAAACCGGTTAAAAAATCTTCTGGTTGTCCTGAAGGTTTTCCATCTTTAAAAGGAACAAATAAGACTTTATAACCTGAAATTTTAGAACGGTTCCAAGAGCCATGTTGTCCAACAAAAGCTCCATTTTTATATTTGGCAGGAAATGCATCTTTTGTATAAAAAGCCAATCCCAAAGAAGCAGTATGTGCACCAACTGGAACATCTGGAACAATTGCTTTTTCTACCAAATCTTTGCGCTCTCCTTTTAATCTTGGATCAGGAATACTTCCAAAATACGAATAAGGCCATCCATAAAAACCGCCTCTTTTTACACTCGTGATATAATCTGGAACTAAATCGTCGCCAAGTTCATCTCTTTCATTTACCGCAGTCCAAAGTTCTTTTTTGTTGGCAGGATTCCAATCCATTCCCATTGGATTTCTAAGTCCGTAAGCATAGATTTTTTCGCCAGTTCCATCAGGGTTAATTTCTAAAATTGCGGCACGGCGAACTTCTTTATCCATTCCGTTTTCTCCAACATTACTTCCAGAACCAACACCAATGTAAATTTTTGTTCCTTCAGGATTAACTAGCAAACTTCTCGTCCAATGATTGTTATATCCGCCAGCAGGGAGTTCAACAATTTTTGTTCCTTTAGTTTCTAGTTTTAATGGCGCGTTTTTATATGGATATCGATAGAGCCCATCAGTATTTGCAACATAAAAAAAGTCTTTTAAAATTAACATTCCCAAAGGTCGATTTAGACCTTTTAGAAAGACTTCGCGAGTTTCATAAGTTCCGTCTCTATCTTTGTCTCGAAGAATTATGATCTGGTTTTTGCTCGTTCTGGTTCCGCTTTCAACCACAAAAATATCTTGGTTTGGCGCAATATAAGTCCATCGCGGATTTTCAAATCCGTCAGCAAATTTCGTAACTGTAAAACCTTCAGGAGCTTTTGGCGTTTTTCCTTCAGGCCAGCCAATAACTTTACTATTATTGGTTTTAGATTCTGTTGCGTAGGGTGCAGGAAGCGTAATGTCTCCAATGGCAGTTTTTACAACATTTCCAGACTGTTTGGCAAGAGCTTCTTTTTCTTCTTTTTTCACTTGCCCATTGCAGCCAGTCATTAAGGCTAATAGCGCTATATAAAATAGGGTTAAGGGTTTTTTCATTATTTTTATGGTTAAACGGTTAGGGTACAGCAATTTAATTAAATTTGAAATAGGGTTAAAAAATATTTTGTAAACATTAACTGATATTTAACATTCTTAAAAAATATCTCGATACAGTTTATTTTGATAGAAGCAGTTAAGTTGTAATTCTGTATCTTTGTCCATTATTTTAAAAAGAAAAATAATGATACAACTTCACGATAAACAATTTGTTCCGTTTATTTCGGCTAAAGAAATTGATTTTGCTTTAACTAAAATAGTTGCTCAGGTAGAAGACGATTTTGGAGATGATACGCCAATTTTTATTGGAGTTTTGAATGGTGCTTTTATGGTCGTGTCAGATTTTCTAAAAAAATATAAAAAGCCATGCGAGGTTTCGTTTATAAAAATGGCATCGTATGAAGGAACTGAAACAACAAATGCTGTTAAGGAATTAATCGGAATCAATCAGGATCTTTCAGGAAGAACCGTAATTATCATCGAAGATATTATTGATACCGGAAATACAATTGAAGAATTAAAGCACTTGTTTAAAGCACAAAATGTAAAGCATTTTAAAATTGCAACATTATTCTTTAAGCCAGAAGCATACAAAAAAGACATAAAAATAGATTACATCGGAATTCGAATTCCGAATAAATTTATTGTAGGTTATGGTCTGGACTATGATGGTTTAGGAAGAAACTTAACCGAGATTTACAAATTAGCAGAATAACAAAACACAACTAAATATTCATTTAAAGACTTCTGAAAGACAGAAGTAACAACACTCATTTCAATTATGATTAACATCGTTTTATTTGGAAAGCCTGGTGCAGGAAAAGGAACTCAGGCAGAATTTTTAAAAGAGAAATACAATTTAACACACCTTTCAACAGGAGATATTTTTCGTTTCAATTTAAAAAATGATACTGAACTAGGAAAACAAGCAAGAGTCTTTATGGACAATGGAGAATTGGTTCCTTGCGAAGTAACAACTGCAATGTTAATTGATGAGGTGAAAAAACACCCAGATACAGCAGGATTTTTGTTTGACGGTTACCCAAGAACAATCAATCAGGCTGAAGCTTTAGACAAATTTTTACCAACAATCGGATCTAGCGTAACAGCAACAATCGCTTTAGAAGCTGATGACGAAATCTTGGTAAAACGTCTATTAGAAAGAGGAAAAACAAGCGGAAGAGCTGATGATCAAGACGAAGAAAAAATCCGTGTGAGATATCAGGAATACAATGAGAAGACTGCTCCTCTAATTGGATATTACAAAGAACAAAATAAGTTTCATGCCGTAGATGGTATCGGAACTATCGAACAAATTACAGAGCGCTTAACGTCAGTTATAGATAATTTGTAGAAGCTTTTTCCAGCTGTACGTTACGAGTCCTCGCTAAAAAAACTATTTTTCTATACCATAAAACGAGCTTCCTTCGGGCGCTGTTTTCTGGCAAGAAAAATTAGTTTTTTTAGCTCCGGGCTCTTCTCTTCCATCTGGGCTATTTTAGATTACGATTACAAATTACATTAACGAGACTATTTTATAACGAATCCCCTATCAATTGGAAATACTAATAATATTTTTTCTAATTCTATTAAACGGAGTTTTCTCCATGTCTGAAATCGCTTTGATTTCGGCCCGTAAAAACAGGCTCGAAACAGCAGCAAAAAAAGGCAATAAAAGTGCTAAGACGGCACTCGATTTAGCCAACTCCCCAAATAAGTTTTTGTCTACAGTACAAATCGGAATTACCTTAATCGGAATTTTAACCGGTATTTATTCTGGAGATAAAATCACGGCAGATGTTGAACTTTTTGTTGCAGGAATTGCCGTTCTTAAACCTTACGCACATTCAATCGCTGTTGGAATTGTAGTGGTAGTTTTAACTTTTTTCTCATTGGTTTTGGGAGAATTGCTTCCAAAACGAATTGGATTAAATTATCCAGAAGCTATTGCTAAAATGGTGGCGATGCCAATGAAAGTGATTTCGATTATTACGGCACCATTTATTTGGTTGCTAACTTCTTCAACAGATTTTTTACTGAATGTTCTTCAGATAAAACCAACTGCTGATGGAAAAGTTACAGAAGAAGAAATTAAAGCCATTATTAAAGAAGGAACTGAAGTTGGGGAAGTTCAAGAAATAGAACAAGACATTGTAGAGCGTGTTTTTCATATTGGAGATAGAAAAGTAAACTCTCTAATGACACACCGCAAGTCAGTAGATATGCTGCCATTAAAAGCAGATAAAGAAAAAATTAAAGAATTAGTAGTTCAGGATTTGCATGCAGTTTATCCTGTTTACAATGATAATTATGATGATATTGTTGGAGTTGTAACACTTAAAAATATTTTTGCGAATATTGAAAAAGATAATTTCGATTTAGCAGCCATAATGTCTGATGCTCCTTATTTAATGGAACAAACTACAGCATACAAAGCATTAGAGAATTTCAAAAAAACAGGTGTTCACTATGCTTTAGTTTCAGATGAATATGGAGTTTTTCAGGGAATGATTACTCTTAATGATATTTTGGAAGCTTTAGTTGGCGATGCTGCAGAATTCTATAAAGATGAATTTCAGCTAATAGAAAGAGAGGATGGTTCATGGCTGGTTGATGGACATTATTCGTTGCACGATTTCTTAACATATTTCGAATTAGACGAATTAACAAACGATTACGAAGTAAACACCGTAAGCGGAATGATTATGACTGAGTTGTCTCATATTCCAAAAGAAGGTGAGAAATTGGTTTGGCAGAAATTCGTTTTAGAGGTAATCGATATGGACGGTGTTAAAATTGACAAAGTGCTTGTAAGAGCATTAAAAGAGTAGAGAGAAAATTTGTTTCAGGTTTCAGGTTTCAAGTTTCAAGTTGCGTAACGCATAACCTGAAACTTGAAACCTGAAACTTGAAACTTTACATAAACAAAGAAAATGACAGAAGGAAATTTTGTAGATTACGTTAAGATATATGTTTCTTCCGGAAAAGGCGGAAAAGGATCTACGCATTTACATAGAGAGAAATTTATTGAAAAAGGCGGTCCCGACGGAGGAGATGGAGGTCGCGGAGGACATGTGTATTTAGTTGGGAATAAAGGACTCTGGACATTATTTCATTTAAAATTTGCACGTCACATTAAAGCAGGTCACGGTGGAGATGGTGGTTCTGACAGAAGTACAGGAGCAGATGGAGAAGATAAAGTAATTGAAGTGCCACTAGGAACTGTTGTAAAAGACAAAGAAACTGGAGAAACACTTTTTGAAATTACAGAACACGGAGAGAAACAAATCCTTGCAAGAGGAGGAAAGGGAGGTTTAGGAAACTGGCATTTTAGAAGTTCTACAAACCAAACGCCTCGTTATGCACAGCCAGGTTTACTTGGTGTAGAAATGGATGTTATTCTAGAACTTAAAGTTTTGGCAGATGTTGGTTTAGTTGGTTTCCCGAATGCTGGAAAATCTACTTTGCTTTCCGTTTTAACTTCAGCAAAACCAAAAATTGCCGATTATCCGTTTACGACTTTAAAGCCAAATTTAGGAATTGTAGCTTACAGAGATTTTCAATCTTTTGTAATTGCCGATATTCCTGGGATTATTGAAGGTGCTGCAGAAGGAAAAGGTTTAGGGCATTATTTCTTGCGTCATATTGAACGTAACTCAACTTTGTTGTTTTTGGTTCCTGTTGATACGCCAGACATCAAAGCAGAATATGATATTTTGGTTAATGAACTAACGAAATACAATCCTGAAATGTTAGACAAAGAGCGTCTTGTTGTTATTTCAAAATGTGATATGCTGGATGATGAATTGAAAGCAGAATTGAAAGCAGAATTAGATGTTTCTTTCAAAGGTGTTCCTTACATGTTTATTTCATCTGTTGCTCAGCAAGGTTTAACAGATTTGAAAGATAGGCTTTGGAAAATGCTTAACGAGTAAAACATTATCAGATATAAATAAAAAACCCGACAATGAAAATAGTCGGGTTTTTCTTTTTTGTACAGAAAAAAACAAAAGGATTAAAGATGGCTAAATCTTACTTGTTAATTTCAACTACAGTCCGAAGTTCTTAGAAATTCCGATGCTTAGGGTTTTTCCAAAATTAAACCCTAAACGTTCTTGTCTTGGATCATTCTTACCGTCAAGATTGTCATAGTTAATTCCTCCAATAGAGAAATTTAAACCAAATCCTCTTTTCATATTAATGAATAAAGCAGGAGTAAGACTCGCGTACATTCCTTTTGCATCATTAACATTAGTCGATTGGTACCCAGCTCCTAAATCACCAAAAACAGAAAAGGTGTCTGAAAGAGGTACTGTATAACGTAAAAAACCTCCAATTTTGTATTTTTCAGTTGTATCTTCTCCTGTTGTTTTTACATTCATAATAGAGCCTTCAACTCCAACTGTCCATTGGTCAGCAAACTGATATCCAACTTTTGGAGAGAATTCGAAGTTTTCTAATTTAGAATCACCAATTTTCTCAGAAGAGAATCCAACATTTCCACCTAACAAGATTGAGTTTTTTTGTGCACTTGCCATAGTTGTAAGTAATATTACAACAGCAACTAATAATTTTTTCATTTTTAATTTCATTTTAATTTGGATGGCAAATTTAAACGAAATGATTTTGTAGGAAATACATTATTTGTTAAATATTGTTTAGAGAGTTAATTTTTACAAATAATCTTGCATTTTAATTTTAAAAATAGTTTTATTGGAGATTTTTAATTCTTTTTATGGGTTTAGTTTTAAAAATTTAAAACTTATTCTTCTCTTATTAAAATTATGAATTTCGCAAAATCATGCCTTATTCAATTTATTATGTTTTGTTTTTGAATGTAAAGCTTATTTTTTTTGCTAAAATGGCTTATATTCGCGTCACTTAAACAAAATAACATGAAAAAAGTAATTTTATTCTTGACCATGTGCCTTATGGCTTTCCCAATGAGAGCTGATGAAGGAATGTGGTTTTTGATGTTTATCGAAAGATTGAACCATAGAGATATGGAAAAAATGGGCTTGCAATTGACAGCCGAAGAAATTTACAGCATTAATCACCATAGCTTAAAAGATGCGATTGTACAGTTCAATGGAGGTTGTACTGCAGAAATCGTATCAAACAGCGGTTTGGTATTGACTAACCACCACTGTGGATATAGTGCAATTGCAGAACTTTCAACTGCAGAACAAAATCATTTGAAAAATGGTTTTTGGGCAAAAAGCCGTTCTGAAGAACTAAAACCTAAATCTTTGTTCGTTCGTTTCTTCGTTCGTATGGATGATGTTTCAAAAAGAATTTTGTCAAAAGTAAATGATACTATGACAGAAACTGAGAGAAACAAAGTTATTCAGCAAGAAATTGCTTTGATCGAAAAAGAAAACAGCGAAAACGGAAAATACACAGTTTCTGTTCGTCCTTTCTTTCAAGGAAATGAATATTACTATTTTGTTTACCAAGATTACACAGACGTTCGTTTAGTAGGGACTCCTCCTGAAAGCGTTGGTAAATTTGGTGGAGATACAGACAACTGGGAATGGCCTCGCCAAACTGGAGATTTCTCTATGTTTAGAGTTTACGCAGATAAAGACGGAAATCCGGCTGCATATTCTAAAGACAATGTGCCATTACAGCCAAAACACCACTTACCTGTAAGTTTAAAAGGAGTAAAAGAGAATGATTTTGCTATGATCTTAGGTTATCCAGGAAGAACAAACCGTTGGATGCCAGCTGGAGGAATTGAGCAAAATATTAAATATGCTTATCCTGCATGGGTTGAAGGTGCAAAAACAGGAATGGATGTAATGAAAAAGTATATGGATAAAGATGCAACTGTTCGTTTACAGTATGCTTCTAAATATGCTTCGACTGCAAACTACTGGAAAAACCGTCAAGGTATGATCGATGCTTTAACAAAAGCAGGAACTGTTGATACTAAAACAGAACAAGAAGATAAATTCTACGAGTGGGCTACTAAACCTGCAAACAAAGAGAAGTACGAAAATGTAATTCCGACTATCAACGATTATTACAGAGAAACAAACTTAAAAGCACGTCACGATAATTATTTGACTCAGCTTTTACGTACTTCTGCTTATGCAACTGCACCAGCTAATTTAGGAAATGCATTAATTGCTTATTATAAAGAAAATGATGCGAAGAAAGCAGAAATGCTTCCTAAAATCAATGCAATGGTAGAAAGCATTTATGGAGATTTTTATGCTCCATTAGAAAAAGATGTTCTAACAGCTCAATTGAATCTATATGCTTCTAAAGCTGCTGAGTACGGACTTGCTCCAGAAATTGCAAAAATGAAAACGGCTAACAACGGAGACTTTACTGCTGATGTAGCAAAAGCAACAGAAATTAGTTATTTCACAAGCAAAGAAAAAGTATTGGCATTTTTAGCTGATCCAAAACCATTGGCAATTGTACACGATCCGTTGTATATTGTTTCTAATGATTTGTTGACAAAATACCGTGCTAAAACAGACGATCAGGCAAAAGCAGATGATGGTTTTGCAACCGCTTACCGTAAATTGGTAGAAGGTTTAAGAGAATCTAAATTGAATGCAATTAAATATCCAGATGCAAACTCTACTTTGAGATTGACTTACGGAAAAGTTCGCGCTTTACCTGCAGATCCTCGTAATGATGCAAAAATCAACAACTATACTACAATGGAAAGTATGGTTAAAAAATACAAAGCAGGAGATCAGGAATTTGACTTGCCAGCTCGTTTATTAGAATTGAACAAGAAAAAAGATTTCGGACAATATGCTGATAAAGCGGGATACATGCCAGTAAATTTCTTAACGGATAACGATATTACTGGAGGAAATTCTGGTTCGCCAGTTCTTAACGGAAAAGGAGAATTAATCGGAATTGCTTTTGACGGTAACATCGAAGCAATGGCTGGAGACGTAATTTTCGATTCTAAATTGCAAAGAACTATCAACGTAGATATTCGTTATGTTCTTTGGATTATCGACAAATACGCTGGAGCTAAAAACATTATTGACGAATTGACGATTGCAAAATAATCTTTAATTCTGATTATAAATATCAAGCCCGACAAGTTTTAAAAGCTTGTCGGGTTTTTGATTTTTTTTCCGCCACGAATTCACGAATTTTATTTTCAAAGATTGCCAAAAATAATTCGTGAATTCGTGGCGGAAAAACTTATTGAACTTTCACTCTAATTCCTTTTGTGTGACTTGCAAATTCTGGCGCATACATACTTTGAATTGTTGTAATTCCGTTTGAGAATTCTCCGCTGTTATTTACTCGAATATCATATTCTAAAACATAAGTTCCTTTATTGATTTGGTCAAAGAAGAAATGAGTCGCCACATCTTTTGTGCTCATATAATATCCCAATCTATCAGAATATTGATATTGTGAAAGGACATTTATAGGCTCAAAACAAGAAGCGCGCATATCTTTCAAATGAATGTATTCCACGTCTTCTTTCGAAGTGATAATTAATCGGACTGTAACTAAATCTCCAATTTTTAAAGAATTTCCAGCTGTTATCTTTTGCAATTCGTCACCTTTTAGCGTGTTTTTCTTTAGATACAATTCTTTTGAAACAGATAAAACGGCTCCAGTGTTATTTTTGATTTTATCTAGATCTTCAAAATACTGCCAATAAACACCACCAAAACCTGGAATTTTAGATTTGTTTTGAACGCTGATCGTAGCCATTTCTTTTTTTACTTCTTCCGTTTTCCAGTTTAGTTTGATGTAACCTGTTTCGGCTTCTTTTTCATTTTCGGATAATTTTTTGGTCATGATTTTTTCATCTCCCAATTTTATAACTGTATTGTCTTTTACAGAAAGCCAATCGCTGCCTTGAAGTAATAATGCATAAATTGCTTCACTAGTTGATCTTGTTGTTGGCCAGTTTTTAGTTTGTTTGTTTTTTAGTAGCCAGACTTTCATTGCATCAACAGATTTGGTGTCTTGAGTAACTTCGGCGAAAGCCTCAATTAAAAGAGCTTGAGTTTCTATAGGTGCTTGATACCAGTACCAACCTGGTTTATTGGCAATCCAATACATTCCCCAATCTTCATTGTTAGATGAATTTTCTTTTAAACTTTCAATGATTTTTTTGGCGCTTTCTTTTTCTCCAAAACGATTTAAGACTAAAGCTGTCAATCCTTTTTCATAAATAGAATAATCTAACCAATCTTTTTTTGCTGTTTCGAGATATAATTTGGTTACTTTTTTTAAAGTGTCCGAAAGCGGATATTGTTCTAAATAAAAACTTCTGCTATATAAATAATGCAAATTAGAATATGGCCATCTCCAAATTAAACTGTTCGTCTCCTTATTGAATTTTGCCCTTTTTTGATGTTCTTGTAAAAATTTGCCATCTATAAAAGGAATTGCAGTTTTAGTAATTTCATCAATTTTAAGATTTTGATTTTTAACCAATTTTGACAAATGGCCTAATCCGGCTAAAATATGTCTAGTAATGTAATCGTCTCCCGTACCGCCTTCAAACCATGAAAAACTACCATAAGAATTTTGTTTCTTTTTTAATTTCTCGAAAGTGGTTTCTTGCGAAGTTTTCATTTTTTCTAAATCAAATAAAACGGCAAAACTTTTCCTTTTTTCATCTTCATTTTGATTATCATTTAACCAAGGCGTTTCTGCTAGAATAATTGATTTTAGCTCTTCATTTTCTTCTAATTTTGGTTTGATTTTTCCTTTTTTTCTCCATTCATCAAAAACGGCTGCAATTTTCGGATTGCTTGAAATTACTTCTGTAGCAAGTGCATTCGAATAATATCTGGCAAAAGTTTGTTCTGCGCATTCGTGTTCATATTCCATTAAATAAGGCAAAGATTGAATTGCGATCCATGCTGGATTGGAAGTATATTCAAATGTAAATTGATGATTTTTTAATGTTGTCGAATTATTATTTTTTAAGTTTTCAAAAGTGTATTCTTTCGTCGAATTTTCGCGAACCCAAATCGGAATACTTTCTGTAACGAGCATATTGTTAGTTAAAACAGGAATAATATTTTCTTCTCCATCTGAGAAATCACCTGATTTTGCCACAATTTTATATTGAACGCCTTGTAAACCTTCAGGAATTGTAACGGTCCAACTTGCTGTAGTATTTCCATAAGCCGGAACTGTGAAATTTTTAATGTTATCTGCATTTAGCATTTTAGCATCAATTGGTTCCATTGTTACTGCATCGAAAAGCTGTAAAGCAGCAATTCCAGTTTTCGCTTCGGCGGTAACATTTGAAATTTTCGTCGTGATAACAATCGTATCTTTTTCCCTAAAGAAACGCGGGAAATTTGGCAAAAGCATTAATTCCTTTTGAGTCACAACGTTTTTCTGCAAATAACCAGAAACTGCTTCTTTGTTGTGTGCAAATAAGCGAAGTTTCCAAGCCGTTAAAGCTTCTGGAGATGTAAAAGAGAAACTCACTTTTCCTTGTGAATCTGTTTTTAAATTTGGCAAAAAGAAAGCAGTTTCAGATAAATTTTTTCTTGCTTTCACTTGATTTAATTCTTCTAATGCTTTTTTGTTTACAGAATTTATATCATAAACAGTATTGTCTTCTTCATAAATAACATTTGAGCTAACTGTGGTAATGGCGGCAGATAAGTTTGCTTTTTTCTGAATGCCATATGCAGTTACCACAACTTCTGATAAAGTACTTGAATCATTAGTTAAAACAATATCAATGAATTTTCTGTTTCCTACTAATACAGATTGGGTTTTGTTACCAATATAACTAAACTCAAGTTCTTCATTTTCTTTAGCGTCTATTTCATAATAACCATCAAAATCGCTTTGAGTACTACGTCTTGTACCTTTCACGACAATAGAAGCTCCAGGTAAAGCAAGTCCAGAATTATCAGTTACAATTCCCGAGATCAATTTTGTATTGAAAGGTTTTTTAGCCTTTTTAGCAATCTGCATTTGATACAGTCTCTTTTGATAAATATTATTTTTGCTGTTAAAATCGAATCCAAATGACATTAATTTAGTGTCTTCACTAAATAGTTCAAGTCGGTTTTGAGGCAGATTTAAATACATGATAGAGGTAGAAACCTGACCAAAACCAAATGACGATTTCTTATAGCTTCCGTTATAATTATAGTCGTTTATGGCTAATATATTCCAATCATTTTTTGTAAATTGATCTAAAGAACTATCATACATTGAAGCCAAAATTTCAGCTTCATTTTTGGTGTCTTTTGATTTTAATTTAAATGACCAGTTTTCTGGACTTCCAGGCTGTATTTTACTCCTAAATGTTTCTACATTAAATTCTAATTTAGGTGTAATAGATTTTAATACAACTGCTACATCACTAAAAAAAACTTCGTTTTCAAAAATGCTTTGAAATCCGATTCTTAATATGTTGTAAAACTCGTTCTTTAGCGGAATTTTTATTGTCGTTTCGTTGTTTTCTAAATGAATAATTTTTTCAAAAAAGACTTTACTATCATAATTTCCAATTGTTGTAATATAAAGTTCCGGAACTACAGAGGTTAATTTTAATAATACAAAACCATCTTTTTTTGCATCTTCATTTATCTGCACAACCGAAAATAATACGCTTGGATTGACTTTCTCTTTGCTTTGTTTAATTTGGAATTTAGTTGTGCTTTCGATCAAATTATCAAAACTGTCTTTTGCTGAAAAGACAATTTTATAGTTTCCAGATTTGTAATTTGAGATAAAATCTAATGCGATTTTTTTATCTTTTTCGGTATTTACTTTTTTCGAATACACTAAGATTTCATCTTCGTTGCTATATTCCTGACCGTTTTGTTCGTACGGAAATAGTTTTTCAAAATCTTCATCAGATAATATTTGAATTTCTGGCTTAGGCCATACTCGCTTTTTGAATTTGCTAGGTAAAGGACTTATGAAATATATTTTAATTTCACCTTTCACAGCTAAAAATTCATCATTTAAATTGGTGCTTTTTAGAACAATTTCATTTTTATCTTTTGTATTAATTTGAGGATTTATTACAGTTTCCAGAACCAAATCATGATATCCTACTTTTACATTTGTCTGTGCATCGTGAGTTTCTCCATTTATATCAGTTACTTGTGCTTCTATAAGATAATTGAAAACTGGAAGATCTTTTTTCGAACTTTCCTCAGAAGGAGTAGCAATAAAATCAATCGCAAAATTTCCTGATGCATCTGTTTTGGTTTCGCCCGTAACTAAAACTTCATTTGAATTTGATGAATAATAGTTTCTTGCGTAATAGCCTGCATATCGTGTAACTTTATAAGTAACTTTTGCATCAGAAATGGAACTTCCAGCAAAAGCTTTGGCGCTTCCTTTTACTTTTATGGATTGGTTTACTTTAAAAGTTTCTTTTTTAGGTTCAAAAGTGACTTCAAATTTTGGACGTTTATATTCTTCAACTCTAAAATAGGTTTGAGAATTTTCTAAGTCAACATGATCCCAAAACGGGTGATCGTTTTCTTTTTTATTATAAATAATATCATTTTTCGAATTGTCAGATTCTTTAGCAGAAATTTCAAAAGAACCTGTTAAACCTGATTTTGGTAAAATAAATTCGCCAGAAAAAGAACCAAATTCATTGGTCGTTACATCAAATTTCTTGATTTCATTATAAGATGCATCTCTAAAAACGATTTTAAAAGAAGTTTGCGGAACAACGCTGGTTTTGTTTTTCTTCTTTTTAATAGCAATTCCTTTAAAATAAAGAGTTTGCCCCGGACGATAAATGGCTCGGTCCAAATAAAATTCGACTTTTCCTCTATAATCGTCATCTTCTTCATTTTCTTCATTTTCACTTTTATTATAATCTACGCTATAATTGATGTAATCTTTGTGAATTAGAATACTATCGTTTGAAGTAAACAATTCAAGTGTATCACCCTTGAATTTTACATTTTTAGTATTGTAAAGTGCAATTCCATTTTTTCCTGTTTGAAAGGTGGCGCTATATGTTTTTATGGTAACATTTTCTAGAGGTTTTCCCGTTTTTCGATCTAAAACCTGATATTTTTCGATTTCATTTTCTTGAGAGGCAAGAACACTAATGTTTGATGAAGTTATAGTCTCATACGTATAAGCTTTTGTGTTTTTAATGTCAGAATTGCTTTCAAAATAAACTAAATAAGATCCAGTTTTTATATTAGGCAAAAGTATTTCGGTGGTATATTTAAAATAGTCTTTTTTGTTTATAAGCGAATACTCTTTTGTGTAAGAAGGTGCGTTTTTCAAAACAATGATATCTACCAAACTGTCTTTGTTAAGATTTCTTGTTTTAAAATCAAGAAGCAGTTTATGAGTTATTTTGTAAAATGAAACTTTCAAAGTATCTACATTTTTGTAATGAATAAACGCCCTCGCATTTTGTTCATTGTAAATGTATTTCTCCAGCTGAACATATAAAGATTTGGATAGAATGTTTGCTTTTCTTTGTATCGCAAGTTTATAAGCATTTGATCGATTATTTACTTTTATTATGCTGTCGAGAATTGCTATGGCCTCGATATTATTATTTGGCTTCAATTCTCTTGATGTTTCTCGATCAAGAATTGAGACTTTCTCCAATTGAATTTTTTGAATAAGCGAATTGTCTTTTACCGTTTTTTGAAAGCGAATTATGACATCAAGATATTCTTCATTGGAGAGATTTAATTTATTTTTTAAAAACTGAATGCGTTCCCATTGATTTTCTTGCTTTGGATCTATGGTTTCTTGTTTTTGGTATAATGATAATGCCAAACGTAAATCGTCATAAGCGACAAAGTCCAAATTAAGTTTTATGAAATTGGCAGAGCTTCCTAATAAATCATTTTTGTACTTAATTATATCTTCTTGAGCAAAGCTGGTAGAATAAACTCTTAAACTATAAATGGCGATATTTTCTTTGATGATATAATCAAATAATTTTTCGCTTTTAAATTCTTCTAAAGTCGAATAGTCAAAAATCTGATCGTATTTTGAAAGCGGAGTATTTTTTAAAACAAGTTCATTTTCTAAACTCTTTTTTAAAATTAAATTGATTTGAGACGTAAAATTTACTGCTGTCCAGGTTAAAAAGTCATCATTTAGAATGTTGATATTTGTTCTATTTCGTATAGAATAATTATTTTGAATAAAATATTCATTAAGGCATTTTGCATAAATGAGATTCAAAATTGCTTTTGAAGGTATAGAAACTCGATTTATATCGGTTTTTAGATTATTTAAGATTTTATTCTGAGCATTTTCATCAATAAGAAGCAAGTACTTTGAATGATAGAAAAAACATTTTATCATTTCAGCTTCATCTTTATCTGAAACGGCATCTTTATAGATTTTTTCAACTAATTCATTAGCTGACTTGGTTTTCCCTTCATTTTCAAAATCAATTACTTTTTCCCATTTCTTTTCATTTTGTTGCGCAAATACAGAGGTAGAGATAAATAATAAAACAAATAATATATTTTTCATAAGAGAGTTTTAATCTATAGATGATTAAATTTTAAAAAAGGTTGGGAAGACAGAAATACTTTTAAAAATAATTTTCGTACAAATTAATAATTTATTTCCAAAACCAAATAGAGCATTCTATATTTCATTATTTTTGAAGAATAATTACAGCGTTTTATTAGTTATTTGCTATTTCGATTAACCGATGAAACAGTTTAACGATTAAACATTTTAAATGAAAACACATTTCATCGCCATTGGCGGAAGCGCAATGCACAATCTGGCATTAGCATTACATAATAAAGGATACCAAGTTACAGGAAGTGACGATGCAATTTTTGAACCTTCAAAATCGAGATTGGAGAAAAAGGGAATTCTTCCGGCAGAAATGGGTTGGTTTCCAGAAAAAATCACTTCAGATATTGACGCAATTATTTTAGGAATGCATGCAAAAGCAGATAATCCTGAATTATTAAAAGCGCAGGAATTAGGTTTAAAGATTTATTCATATCCTGAATTTTTATACGAACAATCTAAAAATAAAACGCGTGTTGTAATTGGTGGTTCTCATGGTAAAACAACGATTACTTCAATGATTCTACACGTAATGCATTACCACAATATTGCGGTTGATTATATGGTTGGCGCGCAGTTGGAAGGTTTTGATACTATGGTGCATTTGACTGAAGAAAACGATTTTATGGTTTTGGAAGGAGATGAGTATTTATCTTCACCAATTGACAGACGTCCGAAATTTCATTTGTATCAGCCAAACATCGCTTTGATTTCTGGAATTGCTTGGGATCATATTAATGTTTTTCCAACGTATGAAAACTATGTAGAGCAGTTTGAGATTTTTATCGAGAAAATTACAAACGGCGGAATTTTAGTTTACAACGAAAATGATCCAGAAGTAAAACGTGTTTCTGAGGCAGCAACAAATCCGATTAGAAAAATAGCTTATTCAACTCCAGAATATTCTGTAAACGATGGTGTAACTTTATTAAAAACTCCGGAGGGCGATATGCCAATTGAAGTTTTTGGAGCACACAACTTAAATAATTTGGCTGGAGCAAAATGGATTTGCCAAAATATGGGCGTTGATGAAGCAGATTTCTACGAAGCTATTGCAAGTTTTAAAGGCGCATCTAAACGTTTAGAAAAAATTGCTGAAGGAAAAGGAAAAGTAGCTTATAAGGATTTTGCGCATTCACCAAGTAAAGTGGCTGCAACAACAAAAGCGGTAAAAGAGCAATATCCAAACAGAACTTTAGTCGCTTGTTTAGAATTGCATACTTATAGCAGTTTAAATGCGGAGTTTTTGAAAGAATATGAAGGTGCTTTAGAATATGCAGATGTTGCTGTTGTTTTCTATTCTCCAGATGCTGTTAAAATTAAGCAATTGGAAGAAGTAACTTATGAGCAAATTGCTACTGCATTCAACAGAAAAGATTTAATTATTTATACCAATCCAGCTGAGTTTAAAGAATATTTGTTCAATTTAAATTTAGATAATTCTGCACTTTTATTAATGAGTTCTGGAAATTACGGAGGCTTAAACTTTGATGAGGTAAAAAGTTTGATTAATTAGAATATTAGTCAATTAGATAATTTGCCGATTGTTTTTACAATCGGCTTTTTTATTTAAATCAGTATTTTTTTTGAAAGATTTTTCTTCTTTTTTAAATATCTTCGCTTCTTAAATTTATTATTATGGAAGGAGGACATTTTGCTATAAAAAATTGGTCTGATGATGACAAGCCTCGAGAAAAACTGATGCTCAAAGGAAAAGAGGCTTTGAGTGATGCCGAATTATTAGCAATTTTAATTGGCTCAGGAAGCCGCAATGAGTCTGCGGTTGCATTAAGTCAACGGATTTTGGCTAGCACAAAAAATCTAACTGCCTTAGGAAAGATGTCAATTTCTCAATTGATGAAATTTAAAGGTATAGGTGAAGCAAAAGCTGTTTCAATTGTTTCGGCTTTAGAGTTGGGTAGGAGGCAAAGAATAGAAGATGTTGAAAAAGTTAAAAAAATAACTTCAAGTAAAGCTGTTTTTGATATTATGCAACCCATTATTGGGGAACTTCCACATGAAGAATTTTGGGTGCTTTTTCTTAATAATTCTAATAAAGTAATTTCCAAATCTCAATTAAGCAAGGGAGGTATCGCTGGAACAATTGTAGATATACGTTTAGTTTTTAAATTGGCATTAGAAAATGGTGCTACAGGCTTGATTTTGTGTCATAATCATCCTTCTGGAAGTTTAGTTCCAAGTAGTGCCGATAAACAGATTACGAAGAAAATTAAAACAGCAGGAGAAATTTTAGATGTTAAAGTTTTGGATCATGTTATTATAACTGAATCAAAATATTATAGTTTTGTAGATGAAGGAATTTTTTAATACATGAATACCAATATTACCGACATCTTTTTTGATTTAGATCATACACTTTGGGATTTTGATAAAAACTCAGAAATGGCTTTTGATCGTATTTTTAAAAGTAAATATCAAGAAATCGTTACTCAAGATTTTATTAGAGAATATATTCCGATCAATCAAGAATGTTGGAGATTGTATCAGAATGATAAAATTACGCATCAAGAATTACGTTATAATCGTTTGAAGTTTTCTTTTGATGCTTTGAATTATGTTATTTCCGAAGAGAATATCTTGGAAATTGCCAATGATTATATTGAGTTTTTGACCGATAACAATTATCTCTTTGATGGGGCAATCGAAGTTTTGGAATATTTAAAGC
Source organism: Flavobacterium sharifuzzamanii (assembly GCF_003254585.1). Taxonomy (GTDB): domain Bacteria; phylum Bacteroidota; class Bacteroidia; order Flavobacteriales; family Flavobacteriaceae; genus Flavobacterium; species Flavobacterium sharifuzzamanii. Next base: position 64,007 of record NZ_QJGZ01000037.1, read on the forward strand.
CAAAATATAAACTTCATATCATTACAAATGGATTTGCTCACGTGCAGGAAAAGAAAATTAATAATGCTTCGCTTGGAGGTTATTTCAGCACTATTACAAATTCGGAGCTAGCTGGGGTTAAAAAGCCAAATAGTATTATATTTGATTATGCATTAAAATTGGCTAATACTTCAAAAGAAAACAGCATTATGATTGGAGATGATTTTGAAGCCGATGTAAATGGCGCTTTAAATGCTGGTCTAGATGCTATTTTCTTTAATGAGAAAAAAATCAATGTTTCGGAAAACTATAAACAAATTAACCATTTATTAGAACTAAAAAAATATTTATAATGATGAGAATTAAATTTTTATTTGCTGCACTTTTATGTTCAGTTGTTGGATTTGCACAGTCTATTAATGATTACAAAGCTGTAATTATTCCTTTGAAATATGAGTTTATGAAGACTGATAATCAATATCGTTTGGCAACATTAAGTAAGCAAAATTTGACTAAAGCTGGTTTTGAAGCTTTTTATTCAAATGAGCAGCTTCCTGATGGTTATACTGATCGTTGTCAGGTTTTGTATATTGATGTAGTAAAAGATAATGCTTTCTTGGTAACTAAGCTTATAGTGAACTTCAAAGATTGTTTTGGTCAAGTTGTTTATACTTCAGAAGTAGGAAGAAGTAAAGAGAAAGATTATGATGTAGCTTACAAAGAAGCATTAGATAATGCTTTTAAGTCAGTCTTTACTTTGCATTATAAATATAGCGGTAATCCAATTGCAACTTCAAAAACACCAGCTCCTACAAAAACTGTTGCAGCGACAGCAGTTACTACTGTTGCAGCGACACAAATTGTTACTGCATCTTCGCCAGACTTAAAAGATCCAAATTTACTATATGCTCAACCAACAGAATCAGGTTACCAATTGATCGATAAAACGCCAAAAGTGGTAATGAAACTTTTCAAAACTTCACAACCAAATGTGTACATTGCGAGCAAAGATAATGTTCAGGGTTCTCTAATCTTAAAAGGAGATGGACAATGGTATTTTGAATCTTATCAGAATGATAAATTAGTTTCAGAAAAAATTGTAGTTAAGTTCTAAATATAAAATTTGGTTTAATAACCGTATTTATCTTTCCAACGGTTCTTTAAAAATTCGCGGGTACTGTTCTCTCTAGAATTGTTTCCAGGATTGTAAAGAACCGTTTGTTTTATTGCATCTGGCAAGAATTCCTGTTCTGCAAAATTATTGGCATAATCATGCGAATACTTATATTCATCTCCATATCCTAGTTCTTTCATTAATTTGGTAGGAGCATTTCGTAGATGTAAAGGGACAGGTAAGTCTCCAGTTTGTTTTACCAATTGCTGTGCATTTCCAATTGCCATATATGATGCATTGCTCTTTGGCGAAGTAGCCAAATAAATTGCGCACTGACTTAATATGATTCTGCTTTCTGGATATCCAATAGTCGTAACGGCTTGAAAAGTATTGTTGGCCATTATAAGTGCTGTTGGGTTGGCATTTCCAATATCTTCGCTAGCTAGAATCAGCATTCTTCTAGCAATAAATTTTACATCTTCTCCGCCTTCAATCATTCTTGCTAGCCAGTAAACGGCTCCGTTGGGATCGCTTCCACGTATTGATTTTATAAATGCAGAAATAATATCGTAATGTTGCTCGCCAGTTTTATCATAAAGAACTGTGTTTTGCTGTACAAGCTCTAAAACACGATCATTTGTTATTGTGATTTCGTCTCCTGCAGAAGCATTAACAACAAGTTCAAATACATTTAGGAGTTTTCTTCCGTCACCACCTGAAATTCGTAATAGCGCTTCTGTTTCTTTTAAATTTATCTTTTTTGTCAATAAATAGGAGTCAGTTTTCATTGCACGCTCTAAAAGTGATTCTAAATCGGCTTTTGTAAAGGCATTTAGTATGTAAACCTGGCAACGTGACAATAATGCAGGAATTACTTCGAAACTTGGGTTTTCAGTTGTAGCACCAACCAAAGTTATCCAGCCTTTTTCTACAGCGGCTAAAAGTGAATCTTGTTGTGATTTACTAAATCGATGAATCTCATCAATAAATAGAATAGGGTTTTTAGCAGTAAAAAGTCCGCCGCTTTGTTTTGCCTTATCAATAACATCGCGAATGTCTTTTACGCCAGAGTTTATGGCACTTAAAATGTAAAAAGGTCTTTTTGATTCTTGAGCAATGATTTGAGCCAAAGTTGTTTTTCCTGTGCCAGGAGGCCCCCAGAAAATCAACGAAGGAATTATTCCTTTTGAAATTTGCTGTGTTAAAGAACCAGTTGGTCCAACCAAATGTTGCTGGCTTATATAATCTTCTAATTTCTGCGGACGAATACGCTCTGCTAAAGGTGCTTCCATATTACAAAATTACTATTTTAAGATTTAAATTTCATTCATTCAAAAGTTAAAACAGTTCGTAGAAAGAAGGATTGTTCTGATTTGAGACATTTTTTTATCTTGATATGACAAAATATCAGTAAATTATTTTTGGATAGTTTTTTGAGTTCTATTAGGTGTTATTTTCTAAAAATATGAGCGACACTAATTTTAAGTTTTCAAATTCGGTTATTGGACTTCCATTATTTTTTGTCCTTTTTTTATGGGTTGTATATTGGCTTCAAATACGTTTTGATTTTGATTTTTATCGATACGGAATTTATCCTCGAGATTTTTTAGGACTTCGAGGTGTTTTGTTCAGTCCTTTTATTCATGAAAATTTAGACCATTTATACAATAATAGTATTCCGCTTTTAATATTGCTGGCAGCGATGCAATTTTTTTACCCAAAACAAACTTTTGGAGTTATTAGTTATGGTATTCTATTTTCAGGGTTGATTACTTGGGTTGTAGGAAGAGAAAACTTTCATATTGGTGCCAGCGGATTAATTTATGTCCTAGTAAGCTTTATTTTCTTTAAAGGCATTCAAACTAAATATTATAGACTAGTAGCTTTGTCTTTAACTGTCATTCTACTGTACGGCGGAATGATTTGGTACGTTTTTCCAGATGTTGATCAGTCTATTTCTTGGGAAGGGCATTTAGCTGGACTTATTACGGGTTTTGTGCTTTCATTGTTTTACAAAGCACCCGAATATGCCAAACCAATTGTTTACGATTGGCAGCGTCCAGATTTTGATCCAAACAGTGATCCGTTTATGAAGCATTTTGATGAAAATGGAAATTTTGTTGTTTTTCCTAATGAAGAAGAAGATGATAATTTGGGATATTTTTTGTCTAGCCATCCAGTGAATTACATTATTACCAAAAAAGAAGAACAAGAAGAGGAAGAAAACTGATTAATAATTTCTTTCAGATAAAAAGATTAAATTTGTTAGATAACAAGTTAATTTTTGTGCATTATGAAGAAAATGAAGTTTTTAGTTTTGTTCTTATGTTTTGTTTTTAATGTAAAAGGTATTGCTCAGTGCGAAATAAAAAATAGGGTACAGGCAGATGGGAGTATGGTTTATTTTTTTGAACCTGCCGTATTTTATACTACGAAATCAAAATCGTTAAAAATTAATATTGTTACCGACAAAGAGCATTATTTTGTTGCATTGCAACCTATGCCATTTCCTGAAAAGAAAGTTGGAAAAAAAATAAAAGATGATTTAATAATTCATCTTGCTGATAGCAAAACATATAAGTTGGTTCATTACGATACACAATATCGACGTAATGATTCTATAATGCAAGTTCTTTATTTGATTGATGATAAAGATCTCGATGCTTTTTCTAATTATGAAGCTGTTAGTGCAGAAATCAATATGCAGGGGACCGAATTCATTAGAAGCTATAATTTTAAACTTCACAAAAATGCTATTGTCGAACAGCTTAAATGTTTTATAAAGAAAGAAGAAAATTAAGTTATTCCTCATCTTTAACTTCAGGATGTTTTTTTGCTTCGATTTTCTTTTGAAGATTTCTTAAAAGATTATTGAAAGTTATAGTAAGTGAAGCTGCATTAGTTGTCTGGTTTCCACTATTTCGTGGGAGATATTCATTGCAATAGGTTAATTCTACCTGAAAATCATCCGAAAACAAATAGCCGGCTCCAATATTGAATCGATTCCTGTCAAAGAAACTTTCGCCTGTAACATTTGCTCCAGATTTAAAATAAACTTCATCTGAAGCAATTGCATATACAACACCACTTCTTAATATCTTACTATTGATTGGCTGTATATATTTAATTTGCTGACGATATCTAAAAACATTTTCATAATCATCATCTTTGTTTTTCATATGACGGAATTCAGTACGCATTCTTGTACTTAAAGTATATCCAGTTTTATGAAAATAGTAAATTCCTTGGAGAGCAAATCGTGTTTCGGGAGACTCAAATTGACCTATTTCGGGAACATCCCTATTGTTGAAATACGCTATAAAAGCCGAGAATTTCCATCTTGGAGAAAAGTAATAGTGTCCCCAGCCTCTAATGGATCTTTGTATAGTGTTTTCGAATAAGTTTGGTGAGGATTCAGTGCTGCTGTAAGCTGTGGCGAAATCTATTTCAGTAGCCCATTTTTTGCTAATAGTTTGGTTAAACTGAATTTCATTCCAAAACTGATTATATGTAGTATTTTGTCCGTAGCTGTTTGTAATTAATAAAATTACAAACAGACATCGGAATATTATAATTTTTGATTTTGAATTAGATTTTGAAAGCATTAATTAAAGGTATTTAATTATTTCATTCGCATCTTAATCTTTCAATGTATTTTAAGTTCTTTGTCGAACGGTTTCGTATAGAAAAGCACCACAGGCCACAGATACATTTAAAGATCCAATCGATCCAAACATAGGTAGTTTTGCTTTTTCATCTACTATTTTTAAAACTGAAGGGTTAATTCCTCGATCTTCAGATCCCATAATAATTGCTAATGGTTCTGCCAATGATATATCATATATGTTTTGATCTGTTTTTTCAGTTGCCGCTACTGTTTTGATTCCAGAGCCTTGCAGATAAAAGATCGCATCTTTTATGTGTTCAACTTTGCAGATAGGCACATTAAATACGGCTCCTGCAGATGTTTTAACAGTGTCTCCATTAACTGGGGCAGAACCTGCCTTTTGTATAATGATTCCGTTCACGCCAGTACATTCTGCTGTTCTAATAATAGCACCAAAATTTCTAGCGTCAGATATTTGATCTAAGATAAGAAAAAGCGGTTTTGCACCAGACTCAATTGTAGATTCAACCAGATGTTCTAGATCGATAAAACCAATAGGGGAGATGGTAGCTACAGCACCTTGATGATTGTTTGGAGTTAGACGGTTTAGTTTTTCTACAGGCACATAAGAGAAGTTAATGTTTGCACGTTTCATCACCTTCATTAAATCTTTCATAAGCTCACTAGAAATCTCTTTCTGAATGAAAACTTTGTCTACTTCTTTCCCTGCCTGAATTGCTTCTATTATGGCTCTAATGCCAAATATTTGATGTTCTTTTTCCATTGGACAAATATAGGTATTATGTTATATAAAAAAAAACCACCCCAAATTAATGGGATGGTTTAATATTAAAGTACCTAGATTAAAAAATCTTAGTATTCATCTTCTAAGAAACCTGTTCTTCTGTGACCTTCATAAGAGTAAATAACTCCTGGCTCGTTGCTGAACTCAGCTTTAAAACTGATTTTATCAACTGTGTGACCACCTTGAGATTTAGCAGCATCTTTTTCTACTTTACCAGCTGTAATAGTTACAGTTTTAGCATTGTATGAGTTAGCTGCAGCAGTTGCTGAGAAAGTATTATCACTATTAAAAGTAACTTTAACTTTGAATCTCTTAAGACCAGCAGTGTTATGGTCATCTAACCATAATGTGTTATCATTGGCAGCTGTGTTGTAAGTAGAGAACAAAGCATGATCAATAATTACTGCTCCAGCTGGATTAGTAGTTGAAACATACCAGTCACCTGCTAGAAATTCTGCTGATGTTCCTCCTGGATTTGTGTCTCCCACTTCGTCACAAGCTACGAATGACGTAAGTACAAGGATCGCTACAAGTACACGTGTTATATTTAGTTTTAATTTTTTCATTTTAATATTTTTAAATTATCGTGTAAATATTCTTTCAGCTGTACCAAATACTGCTGAAGCATAAATAACCCATTTCCAGTTGTTTTTGTCTGTTATGGTTCCAATATTACTTTCTGCAGAAATTCCTGATTTAGAAGTATTTTCAGCATAAGGTGCGTAAATCTGTTTGTCATCGATGTTATAGAATTCCAATGTAATGTAGTCATTAGGAACGTTATAACCTGTAGCATTATCACAAATGTACTTTCTGTCAGCTAACTTTTTAACGTTATTAACATTCGCACCTCTAACAAATGTACCTTCTAAATTAATCGTACTAGGTTTGTTGCTTAATACAACAACTGTACGTGTTACAGTAGCTGGAAATCCGTCACTGTTTAAAGCTGAATAGTTAATTTTGTATACAGTTGGTTTACTCGTGTCTACTGAACCGCTAGTCGTTACTTGTAAAGGCTGTCCGTTTGCTTCAGCATCAACACCTTTTTCAGTGTAAGTATCTCCCTGTGTTAGTACAACAAGTGCATCTCCATGCATAGTTAAGTTCGGATAGTAAGTAACTTTTGAAACATTCGCAGTTGAATCACCATCACAAGCAGTAAATAATAATCCTGAAGTTAGGATTACCATTAGTTGTATAAATATTTTTTTCATGATCTAATTTTTATTAGTTAACATCCCACCAAACTTTGTCAGTGATTAGTTTCGCTGCCGGTGCATTTGGATTTCTTGTTGTTACAACGTTTGGTAATACAATTCTTCTTGGGAATACGTTACCAGTTTTAGTTTCAACTGCAATTGCCAATTGTCCAGGAATATATAATTCGCTTGATTGTTTAACAGCAGATTCTTTTGGGAATCCTGTTCTGTTTTGCTCTAAGAATGATTCGTAACCATTTCCAGGGAAACTTGCGATCCATTTTTGAGTAATGATAGCTTCAATTTGAGCATCAGTTCCTGTTGCAGGGAATGCATACGCTCCATTTACGAAACCTGCAGCATCCGTTGCAGTTTGTCCCCATCTTACCAAAGCAGCAGTTACACCAGCGTCATATTTAGCTTTTGCACCAGTACCACCGTAGTATCTTGTAAGAGCTTCAGCTTGAAGGAAGTAGCTTTCTTCTTTGCTGATAAAGAAAACAGGTGTTAATGGGCTTAATTGAACTAAAGATAAGTTTGGAACTGAAGTGTTGTTCCAGTCACCTTGATTATTAGGATTACCAGGTTGTGCATAATATTTAGCTAAACGTGGGTCACTATTAAGAGATAGGTAAGAAAACATAGTTTTACTAGCTCTTAGGTTCAAAGTAGTGTTTAACTGTCTTCTGTCAGACTCATAAAGTGGGTTACTTCTATCAGCAGCATCTTCGAATTGAGTCATAGCAGCATCTACATCTAAGAATTGTGCTCCAGAATTAATTAAAGTAGTGATTCCAGACTGAGCAAGAGTTGGATTAACTGCAGTTAATCTCATGTGTAATTTTAACAATAGAGTATTTCCAAATTTTGTCCATTTTTCCATATCTCCTTTGAAGATGAAATCATCTTTACCTGGTTTGTCTCCTACAGAAGCACTTAAATCTTTTGATAAAGCTAATTTCAAATCAGCAATCATTAAATCATAAGTTTCTTTACCTGTATTAAATTTAGGCTGTAAAATGTTAACATTGTTAGCTTCAGCATAAGGAATGTTATCATACAAATCTGTTAAAACTTGTGAACCTTCAACTTCAAGAATTGTTGCCATTAAGTAATAGTTCCAGTTTCCTTCTTTTAAAGATTGAGCTTTTACAGTTCTGATATCGTTTAAAGCATCATACATAGCAGTATAAGCTGCTCCATAGTTGTTTGCTCCGATACTGTAGCTGTCAATATCTCTATATTGGTTAGAAGTTGGGTTTTGTGTCCAAAATTGAGACCAAAAACCACCTATTATAGCGTAATATGATCCTTGTGCACCTGCAAGTCCTGCAATACCAGCAGGAAATATTGTGCTATTTGCTTGTCCAGGAGGCAATGCATCCGGGTCTCTGTTAATGTCAAATGTTTCATCACATGACACTAATAAGAAAAGAGCTGTTATTAATGTTGCTATCTTTTTCATTTTTCTATATTTATTTTTAGAATGATAATTTTAAAACTCCACCTACTGATCTTTGAGATGGGTTAGCTCCAAACTCTCCTAAGTCTGAAAGTACACCTGTACCGTAAGTACTTACCTCTGGATCTACGTAAGGGTTGTCTCCAGGAGTCCACATAAATAAGTTTCTTCCGTAGATACCAACTGTAATTTTGTTTAGACCCATGTTTTTACTTAGTGAAGAAGGGAAATCATAGTTTAAATTTATCTCTCTTAATCTAACAAAAGTTTTGTCAACAATGTGAGTGTTTTCAATCGCTAAGTTACTTTGAGTGTTGTAGTAGTTAGCAACGTTTTCGAATGAAACTGGTGTAGTGTTTTCTACGTATGATACAGATCCATCAGGAGCAACAATTTCATTTACAGAATTTGGTACAATGAAAGGAGCTCTGTCGTTGTAAGTAGTTTCAATACCATTTCCTACGAAGTGAGACAATCTTTTTGTATAAGAATACATTTCTCCACCTTGTTTCCAGTCTAAAGACATTCCTAAGTTGAAGTTTTTGTATTTAAATGTGTTTTGTAAACCCATCACGAAATCACGTTGTGAGTTTCCAATTCTTTGAACTTGAGTTGTGTTTACATCGATTCCTGTAGTAGCACTTACAATTGGCTGACCAGTTGGAGATGTTTTTGTAACTAAAGAGTAGAATGAACCGATTGGTTGTCCTTTTTCTGCTGAGTAAGTTACACCGTATGCAGGTGCTAAGTCAATTCTGTCAAAACCATCAGCTAACTTAGTAACTTCATTAAGGTTTTTAGTGAATGTGTAAGTTAAGCTCCAAGTAAAGTCTTGGTTTTTAATTGGGCTAGCAGTAATAGAAAGCTCGATACCTTTGTTTACGATATCACCAGCGTTGATTGCTTTTTGTGTAAAACCAGTAGATGGATCTAATGGTAAGTTAACGATTAAGTCAGATGTAGTTTTGTGATATAAAGCGATATCATAACTAATTCTGTTTTTGAAGAATGATCCTTCAGCACCAACTTCATATTCAACAGTACTTTCTGGTTTCAAACTTGAATTTCCTAATCTTCCAGAAGCTTCGTAGAAACTTACCCCACCAATTGGAGATGCAAGAATTCCGAAGTTAGCAGCTGCTGATCCTGTAATGTATGAGTTTTCAGTCACATATGGATTTGTATCATTTGCAATTTTAGAAGCAGCAGCTCTTAATTTCAAGAAAGTGTTTCCGTTGTCAATTGCAATAGCACCTAAAGATAATGCTGGGTAGAAATAAGCATTGTTACCGATTGGCAATGTAGATGTAACATCTTCTCTACCTGTAATTGTAGCAAAATATCTGTTTTTGAAAGCAAATTCAGCAGATGCGTAAACAGCTCCAGTTTTTCTTAAAGTATTAGATTGTGTAAGAACTGGTCTTACAGCAGAGTTAGATAGTTCGTAGTAACCTGGAATTCCTAAGTTAGTGATAGAAGCAATCAATCTGTCGCTTTCTCTTCTGTTGTAGTTGAAACCACCTAAAAGGTTTAATGTCCAGTCTTCTCCTAAGTTTGTGTTGTAATTTAAGTTGAAGAATGTATCGAATTCTGAGTATTCAGATCTTGATTCTGTAACACCTCCCACAGTTAAACTTCCTGCAATATCTTGAGGGCTTCCTGGTAAATAGTCTACAATAGCTCCGTGGCTTTTTAATCTTTCAGTTCTAAAGTTACCACCAACTTGCCATGAAGCAGTTAATTTGTCAGTAATTTTGTAGCTTAAGTTAGCATTTCCAAAAATATTGTTTCCGTATATTTTAGTACTATTTTCGTTAATAGTAAAATATGGATTTGAAGCGTAAGGAGTGAAATAGTAAGAAGGAGAGTTGAAAGGATTATTTTTGTAATCTCTCAAATCTACGATACTAATGTCAGTAGGGATTTGTAATAAATCTTGCTGTAATGTAGAACCTTCTCCAGCGTCATCACCTTGACCAGTGTTTACAACACTTTGATCTTTGTAGATATAGTTTAAAGATGTTCTTAAAGTAAGTCTCTTACCTTTTAATCCTCCATTGAATCCAATAGATTGTTTTTTGTATAAATCAGCATCTGTAGGTACAACCCCGTCACTGTTTACATTAGAAAAGATTAAAGAGAAATCTGAAGTATCTCCACCACCACTAAGGTTTACAGATTGTGTAGATAAAACACCAGTGTTGTAGAAATCTCTAACATTATCTTTTAATCCAACGTAAGGTTTAATTTGTTGGCTGTTTTCATAAACAGTTCCCCAAGGTCTAACTTCACCATTGAATTTTGGTCCCCAAGAACCGTTTTCGTTACTAGGTCCGTTTCCTGTGTAACCATGTCCGTTCCATCCTTGTCCAAATTCAGTTTGTTGGTGAGGAACTCTTGCAACTTCACTTAATTCAGTTGAAGCCAATAAGTCTACTTTTATTCCAGAGTTTGCTTTTCCTTTTTTAGTAGTAATGATGATAACACCACCTCCAGCTCTTGAACCGTATAATGCAGAAGCAGCAGCTCCTTTAAGTACAGTCATGCTTTCAATGTTATTTGGATCTAAATCACTTACACCGTTACCAGCATCATATGATCTACTGCTAGATGCAACACCATTGTTACTAGTACCTGTAGATGTGTTGTTGATTGGAGATCCATCAACTACGTATAAAGGTCCAACGTTACCAGTAATAGAGTTCAAACCACGGATGATAACTTTTGTAGCCGCTCCTGGTTGTGATGGAGCAGTGATATCAACTCCGGCAATTTTACCAGATAGAGTTTCAAATGGGTTAGTGTTTACTACTTGAGTAAGCGCATCTGATTTTAAAGTTGTAGTCGCGTAACCAAGAGATTTTTTCTCTCTTTTAATACCAAAAGCAGTTACAACTACTCCTTCAAGTTCTTGTGCTCCTGCATCCGCTAATTTTACATTTACAGTTGAAGAACTTGCTGCTACCTCTTGAGTTTTCATTCCGATGTAGCTAAATACCAAAATTTGGCTTGGTGATACTTTGATCGAAAATTTACCATCAAAGTCAGTTTGTGTTCCCGTTTTAGTTCCTTTAACTAATACACTAACACCTGGTAAAGGCATTCCTGCATTGTCAGAAACTGTTCCCGAAACAGCTCTTTCTTGCGCAAAAGAAAGTTGCGCAACTAGTACTAATAAAAGCACTAAGAATCCATTGAACTTTAGTTTCATTTTTAAATATTTTGAATTAGTCCGACAAAAATCTTAATAATTTGTTAATCTACCTAATTTAAAAAGCTTTTTTTTTAGTTAAATAATGATTTTAGGATGGGATTTTGCTGTTTTATCGATTAAAATCAACTTAAAATTACAAATCCGTAATTTTTAGTGTTAAATTTGATAATAATTAAAAATTTTGTCAAACCCTTAAATGTTAAATTTATAGATGAAGGCTGTTTAAATGTTTTTTTTATAACTTTTGGCCTCGAAAAACAGACAGGTTTACTTCTGAATTTTGTTAAAAAGACCCTGAATCTTTTAATAGACAGTATTAAGAGGTGTGTAGAGTGTTTGTATGCTGTAATGTTGTTTTGAAAATTATACAAAGTTTTAAGGATATTAAATAAGAGTATAACTGTGATTTTCTTTTTAATAGTTTTTAACGTTTTTTTGTTTTAGGGTTCTTGTTAAAGTAAGTTAAATGTAAATTTAAAGTTAATGGACTTTATAAAAAAAGCGATCGCATTATTTGCAATCGCTTTTCTTTACTTTTAGTTTTTTAATTTAGAATTTATCCCAAAATAACTTAGTTTCTACAGCATCACCACCAATTGCAGCACTTGCGTCTGTATAGCTTGCTTTGTTTAGTGACTGCTCGATAATTGGATAAGTATAACGCATTGGGAAACCTGACACAGCATCAGGCGGCGCCACTAAAACTGGAAAATCTAATCTTCTGTAGAAAGACCAGCCTTCAAACGAATTGTTGTAAAAAGCTATCCAGCTTTGAGTTCCTATTTTTTCTTTCCATGTTCCTGCTGCGGTTGCATAGGCGACATCAGGATTTGCTAAGTAGGTTGTAGCGTCAGATTGTGTTCCTCCCCAATCTAAAATAGAAGCGGTTATTGCTGCATTATAGTGTGTTTCAGCATCGCTAGGTGTTCCGTATAAAGATCTTTCGGCTGCTTCTGCTAAAAGGAATTCAGCTTCAGCATAGTCTAGAATTGTTCCTGGAAAGTCTGGAGCCTGGATTGTTGGAGTAATATGCGTTTTTTGTGCAAATGAATTACTTGAACCATTTTCCCCGCCTATGTATTCAATTTCTGGGGTAGATGGGTCGTCCATATTGTTGTCAAAGTATTTCGCGCGTCTTGGGTCGCTCAAATTATTCATCATATCTATTATAGTGCTTGTTGGAACAAAATCTGAACGTCCACTCGCAACAAGATCGACATACAATGGATTAGTGTTTGGTGTCGCTGTAAGATACTTTAGATCTGCATTGTCAAGATTTGACGTGAAAACAAATGGGGCAGCGCTTGATACCGTTGCTTTAGCCAATGCACTTTCTGCTGGAATATCAGAAATGGTTATGCCCATTCTTAATTTTAGGGTATTTGCAAATTTAATCCATTTCTGTACATCTCCTCCGTATATTCTGTCATTGTCGCCAAAACTTTTACCACCAGTGTTTAGTTTAGCTATTGCATTATTTAATCTAGTAATTAAATCTTTGTAGATTGTTAAGCCATCATCGTATTTTGGTGTTTTGTAGTCAAGATTTATAGCTTGAGAATAAGGTATATTTCCAAATGTCTCGACTAATATTGCATACGTATAAACGTTTAAAATTTCTATGATTGCAAGTTTGTTTTGTTTGTCTAATGGATTTTCAGTTAGGCCAAGTGGTGTGTTGGTAATATTTTTGGCACTTTGGTCTAAGTCTTTTAATACATCTTTATACAAAAACTGCCAGTGTTGTTCTGGGATTGTTCTTGTAACTAAGTCATAGTTACTTTCGTCTGTATAAACAGTCTCTGTGAAATATTGATTGATTAATCTTATGATGTTGTTGTTGACATTTGTGTTTGTCATTTGATCGACCAAACTTTTTTGTGCGCTGGTAAATAAGGCTTCACCTGGTACATTAGAAGGGTCTTTAACATTCACATTTAATTTTTCTATATCATCAGAGCAGGACGAGAACGTAACTGCGGTGAGTATGATTATAAATATTTTTTTCATGATTTCTTGATTTAAAATTGGATTTTAATGTTAAAGCTAACATCTCTTGTTGATGGTAAAGATCCTGTTGAGTAGCCTTGTAGGTTACCAGCTCCTAATCCAGATTCTGGATCTGCGTCTGGCAAGTTTTTGTGTATAATCCAAAGATTTGTTCCAACAACACTAAAAGTCATTCCGTTGATGAATGTGTTTTTTAACACTTTTTCTGGTAAAGCGTATGTAATTGCTGTTTGTCTCAGTTTGATATAGCTTGCATCATATACAAATGCTTCGTCTGGTAAACCTCTTCTGTAACCTTGAGCTCCAAATCGGCTAGCTTCAATTCTAGTAGTGTTTACTTTTCCATCAGGATTTACCCCTGGGTTTATAAAACCTCCACTGTCAGCTCCAGAAGTCAATGGGTTTCTGATAGGGTTTCCTAGTTCATTTATAAAAGCTGTATCATCAGGAAGACCAGTTGCTAAACCATAATAACGGTCTAGTGAGAATATTTGTCCGCCTTTTTGCATATCGATTAAGAATTCAAATGAAAAGTTTTTATAAACGAATTTGTTGTTTAGACCTCCCGTGTAATCAGGATTTGCATTTCCAATTGCATTGTCAGACGTTGAAGTTTTGATATATTGGCCATTACTTGGGTCAACAACTGGTTGTCCATTTAAATAAGTGTATTTTGTACCGTATATAACTCCGTATGGTTGTCCAACGGCAGCATTTATTGTCACACCGCCTTGAAAAGATCCTAATTGTAAGTTGTCAATGCCGTCTAAAAGATTTAGAACTTTGTTTCGATTTCTAGCAAAGTTTAAATTTACTTCCCATGAAAAAGTGTCTGTTTTTATTGGAGTACCATTTAGACTTATTTCAATCCCCTTGTTTTCAATTTCTCCGGCATTAATTAATTCATATAGGTATCCAGTAGAAGCAGTAAGTCTTAATGGAATGATCTGGTCAATTGAGTTTGATTTGTAATAAGAGAAATCAAATCCTAATCTCTTTTTAAAGAAGGAAAGCTCTAAACCTGCTTCGTAACTTTTTGTACGTTCTGGTTTTAGGTTAGGATTGTTCTTAGTGTCTTTTACTGATGCTGATGCTGCTCCAAATGCAGTGTTAACAGCGTAGGTGTCTAAGACTCTGTCAAAGCCAGGGCTGTTTCCAACTTCTGCATAATTAAGTCTGACTTTTCCAAAAGATAGCCAATCTGCCTCGATGAATTTTGAAAACACAAAACTAGAGGAAACGGAAGGGTAGTAATAAGTACTGTTTGCTTCCGGAAGAGTTGAAGAGTGGTCTCTTCTGATTGTTCCTTCAAGGAATAAATAATCTTCGTATCCAAAAGATGCGCTTCCATAGATACCATCTACACCTATAGCTTCATCTCTTTCGATAGGTGCTAGAAGTGGGCTTACAGTATTTTGTAAAGAATATAGTTTTGGAATAGCAAGTCCGCCATTTGTTGCGGCAAATATTGAATTATAATAACTTCTTCGAATGTTTACTCCGACAACACCTTTTAAGTTTAGTTTTTCTGTGATGTCTGTATTGTAGTTTAACATGAAGTCATAATTGTATTCACTAAAGCCTATGTTTTTTCGTGAGTAACCTGATGATGCTGGGTTTCTGTTAAGAGAACCATCACCACCTCCGGTTCCAATTCCAAAATCAACTGGTACACTTCCAATGGCTCTTCTTTCTTCTTGTAGCTCATCGTACGTGTCAACAGAAATTCGGCCAAAGGCGTCCAGCCAGCTTGCAATTTTATAGTTTAAAGATACGTTTCCAATAAATCTGCTTCTGCTGTCTGATTCATAATTTTCATAGCGTTGAAAATAAGGGTTGTCCCAAAATATTGGAGTTGGATTTGTGTATGAATTAGGATTCCATGTTACATTACGTCCTGTAAGTTCATAAGCTTGTCTTAAGCTTTTTAGATCAACGTTGGTTTGCCACCATTGTCTAAAATTACCAGCAATATTGTCATTGTATCCTGTGCTGTTTCTACCAATTGTGCTTGTTTTTGTAAAGTTTCCGTATCCTGCCACGGTTAATCTGTCGTTGATCAGAGTAGATGCGTTCAGTGTAAAAGTGTTTCTTTTTAAGCTGCTATTTGGCATTAAGCCAGTTTGATCAAGATTGTTGGCTCCTAATCTTAAGTAACCATTTTCTAAGCCTTTGTCAATTGAAATAGAATTGGTAAGAGCTACTGGCTTTTGGAAAAAAGTAATAGGGCCATTTTTTGCTGCTACCCAAGGTGTGGCTTTCATGTAATTTGGAGACTCAGGATAAAATGCATCCCATTGATAAACCATTAAATTTGGATCAAAAGCTTGTCCATAAGAAGCGTCCTCTGTTAGTGGAGTTACATTGTCTAAAACACCATCTCCATTAATATCAATGTGGTCTAAATATGAATCTTCATCGGGACCATAGTAAGGTCCATATCCAGCACCATATTGTTTTTGATATTTAATAAAAGTGCTTTTGTCGACAGAACCAATTGTTACGCCTGAATTAACAGTAATTGAATAGCCTTTTGCTTTTTTGTTCCCTTTTTTTGTGGTAATAACAACAACTCCGTTTGCGGCTCTAGATCCATATAATGCACTTGCGGCAGAGCCTTTAAGTACGTTGATAGATTCAATGTCTTCAGGGTTAATGTCTGATGCGGCGCTTCCGTAATCATAACCTGCTCCAGATTGTTCCTGATCTCTCGTATTTGAATTGTTGTTGCTTACTGGAACCCCATCAATAACAAATAGAGCTTGATTGTTTCCTGTTAGGGAAGAATTTCCTCTAATTACAATATTGGTGGAACCGCCAAAGTTTGTTGTTCGTTTTACCTGTACTCCAGAAACTTTTCCTGATATGGCATTTACGAAGTTGTCACTTTTAACTGCAGCAAGGTTTTCACCTTTAACTTCTTGAGTTGCATAACCAAGAGATTTTTTTTCTCTTGATAATCCTAAAGCGGTAACAACTACTCCTTCTAGTTGTTGTGCATCGCTTGATAGTTTAGCGTTAATTTTTGTTGAGCTAGCTGGAAATTCTTGAGATTTCATTCCAATGTAGCTAAAAACTAAAACTTGATTTGGTGATGCTTTGATGGAATATTTTCCATCAAAATCGGTTTGTGTTCCAGTTTTTGCTCCTTTTATTAATACACTTACACCTGGTAGAGGCATATTTGCATCATCGGTAACAATACCTGAAACAGTTCTTTCTTGCGCAAAGGTTAGTTGCGCCATTAGTGCTAATAAAAGCACTAAGAATCTGTTTGGTTTTGATTTCATATTGTCAAATATTTTGGATTAGTAGTGTAATATTCGTAAATACTTGTTAAAAATCCTAATATTTTGTTAATGAGTTTTTGTAAAAACCTAAAATTTAACATTGTAACAGATTGTGAGTATACTGTTATAAAATTTTATTTCGGCTTGATTTGTGCTACCATTGGCTATTATTATCTTTAATAAGCCATTTTTAGTTAGTAGTCCTAAACCTACACCGGCACTAATTAAACTCGTGAATTTTTTGCTGTTTTTGGTTGAAACCTGATCTTGGTAAATTCCATAATCAAGTATTGTGTGGATGTATAAATTTGAACTGAGTAAATATCTGTATTCGGTAATGAATAGATTTGCAATGTTTCCTTGTAAGCTATTTTCGGAGAAGCCTCTAATTGAATTTAATCCTCCAAATCTGAAAAGTTCATTTATTATGTAATTGTCGCTTTTTAAATATAAAATTTGAGGGTTGATGTAAATGAAGTTCTTTTTGTTTAATTCGAAATTGTAAGATAGATTTATATTGGTGTAAAATTGATTTGTTTCTGTTGTTTCAGGAGTGTTATTTGTTGTTCTTTTTCCATAGCCAAATAATATGTTTGCATATGATTTTCTTGGAAACAAATAGTTAGAATTGTCGTTTTTTTTGTATTCTAGGGTGGAGGTAAAATAGGAGTTTTTAAAATCACTTATTGTTGAACTGTTGGTGTTTTGTATGTCACTCGATTCTGTTGATTGATATCCTATATATACTTTAGAATTGTAGTTTAGAAAATAGCCTAAATTTATTTCTGTTTTTGTGTTTTGAAATGTACTGTCCTGTTTAAAAATATTTAGTTGGGCTTTTATTCCTAGAGGACTTTTAAAAATGTACGGGATTTCCAGTTTTGTATTAAATGTTGTTTGTTTGTTTCCATCGCTTTTCCAATATAATGAAAATTGTTCTCCTGCATGAAGTGTGTTGATTAAGGAAATGTCTAAATAGCCATTAAGACGTATTTTTTTACTGTCGTCGTTTGAAAAGCCAATATAACCATCAAAAGTGTTTGCTTTTCTCTTATCTATATATGTATAGACTTTCGTCGAGTCTTTAGTAAATAAGATTTCGGGGTATTTGGTTTGAGAAACAAACTCAAAGCTATTAATGTCGTCAGAAATTTTTTTAACGGTTTCTTGGTTAAAAGTTTTATTGATATATTTTTTGTTCAATTGCTTTAACGCTCCTTCAGGGAAAAAGCCTTTCACATAAGGATTGTTGTAATTCAAAACAATTGAATTCAAAGCTCTTTTTTTTTCAGAGTCAAGACTTAGATCTGCATATATTATGGTGTTCTTTTTCTTAAGATTTTTTAGTTTTATTTTGGTGAATGCATAGCCAGCTTTTTCCTTATTTGAAATTTCTTGACTTAAAAAGTTTTCAAGTTCTGTGTAAGGGATAATTATGCTGTCTTTTGAAATTTTATTTGAATCATAAAAGAGACTATTTGTGCCTATATATATATGGATCTCTTTTATTTTGTTTTTTAGGTCTATCAAAACAATATATGAGCTGTCATTGATCTTTTTGTTTTCAATTATTTCAGAGTCTATGTAGCCTTGCTTTGTGAGATGGTTTAAAGTAGTGGAAATTTCATTATTGAGAGATTTTACGTTTATATGTTTTTTTACATATGGAATAGAATCGATTGTTGAGCTTTGCTGTTTATTGATTCCATTTATATTCAAATAAAAAGATTGTGCGAAACAATTTGAGGATAAAAGTAAAATGAGTATGTATTGTAATTGTTTCAAATGCAATTATTTTGTTAGTTAAATGTAAAGCAAATATCTAATGTTTCTCGCTGAAATCATAGATATAAATAATGTTGTTGAAAATTAATGATTTAACGTTTGTATAGTGAAAATTATTTTATACATTTGCAACCCCGTAAAAAGCGGGAATTTAATAAACATAATAATTTTTAGTATTAATTATGCCAACAATTCAACAATTAGTAAGAACAGGAAGAACTCAGATCACTAAGAAGAGTAAATCGGTTGCTTTAGATTCTTGTCCTCAAAGAAGAGGGGTTTGTACGCGTGTTTACACTACTACACCAAAAAAACCAAACTCTGCAATGCGTAAAGTTGCGCGTGTACGTTTGACAAATGGTAATGAGGTGAATGCTTACATCCCTGGAGAAGGACATAATCTACAAGAGCACTCGATAGTATTAGTGCGAGGTGGAAGGGTAAAAGATTTACCAGGTGTTAGATATCATATCGTTCGTGGAGCTCTTGATACGTCAGGTGTTGCAGGAAGAACGCAAAGAAGATCTAAGTACGGTGCTAAACGCCCAAAAGAAGCAAAAAAGTAATTTAAAAACTTTTAAGAAAAAGACATGAGAAAAAGAGCGGCAAAGAAAAGACCACTTTTACCGGATCCAAGGTTTAATGACCAATTAGTTACACGTTTTGTGAACAACTTAATGTGGGATGGTAAGAAATCTACAGCTTTTAAAGTATTTTATGATGCAATTGATATCATCGAAACTAAAAAGCAAAATGATGAGAAGACTTCATTAGAGATCTGGAAAGATGCTTTAACAAACGTTATGCCTCACGTAGAAGTACGTAGCCGTAGAGTTGGTGGAGCTACATTCCAAATCCCAATGCAGATTCGTCCAGACAGAAAAATTTCTATGGCAATGAAGTGGTTAATACTTTATTCTAGAAGAAGAAATGAGAAATCTATGGCACAACGTTTAGCTTCTGAGTGTTTAGCTGCGGCTAAAGAAGAAGGTGCTGCGGTTAAGAAAAGAATGGATACTCACAAAATGGCAGAAGCTAATAAAGCATTCTCTCACTTTAGATTTTAATTCGTAAGAAATGGCTAGAGATTTAAAATATACAAGAAATATCGGAATCGCTGCTCACATTGATGCTGGTAAAACAACAACAACTGAGCGTATTCTTTTTTATACTGGAAAGTCACACAAAATTGGTGAGGTGCACGATGGTGCTGCAACAATGGACTGGATGGCTCAAGAGCAGGAAAGAGGTATTACAATTACTTCTGCTGCTACAACTTGTACTTGGAACTTTCCAACTGTGCAAGGTAAAGTTATTCCTGAATCATTACCATACCACTTTAATATTATTGATACTCCTGGACACGTTGACTTTACTGTAGAGGTAAATCGTTCTTTACGTGTGCTTGATGGTTTAGTTTTCTTATTTAGTGCTGTTGATGGTGTTGAGCCTCAATCAGAAACTAACTGGAGACTTGCTGATCAATATAGAGTTCCTCGTATGGGATTCGTAAATAAAATGGACCGTCAAGGTGCTAACTTTTTAGCTGTATGCGGACAGGTTAAAGATATGTTGAAATCGAATGCGGTTGCAATTACTTTACCTATTGGTGATGAAGCAGATTTTAAAGGTATTGTTGACTTAGTTAAAAATCAAGCTATTGTGTGGCATGATGAAACTCAAGGAGCTACTTTTGATATTGTTGATATCCCAGCTGATATGGTTGATGATGTGAAACACTACCGTTCTATCCTTATCGAAGAGATTGCTACTTATGATGAGAATCTGTTAGATAAATACATGGAAGATGAAAACTCTATTACAGAGGAGGAAATCAATAATGCTTTAAGAGCTGCAACTATTGATATGGCGATCATTCCTATGCTTGCTGGTTCTTCTTTCAAAAACAAAGGAGTTCAATTCATGTTAGATGCTGTTTGTAAGTATTTACCATCTCCATTAGATAAAGAAGGTATTGAAGGAATTCACCCTGACGATGCTGAATTATTAGAGGAAGATCAAACTAAAATCTTACGTCGCCCAGATGTAAAAGAGCCGTTCGCTGCTTTGGCATTTAAAATTGCTACTGACCCATTCGTAGGTCGTTTAGCTTTCTTCCGTGCTTACTCTGGACGTTTAGATGCTGGTTCTTATGTTTTAAATACTCGTTCTGGTAACAAAGAGAGAATCTCTCGTATTTACCAAATGCACGCTAACAAACAAAATCCAATCGAATTTATTGAGGCTGGAGATATTGGAGCTGCTGTAGGATTTAAAGATATTAAAACTGGAGATACTTTGTGTGATGAAAAGAGTCCAATTATCTTGGAATCTATGAAATTCCCAGAGCCAGTAATTGGTATTGCTATTGAGCCTAAAACTAAAGCTGACGTTGATAAAATGGGTATGGCTTTGGCTAAATTAGCTGAAGAGGATCCAACGTTTACTGTAAGAACTGATGAGGCTTCAGGTCAAACTATTATTTCTGGTATGGGTGAGCTTCACTTAGATATCTTAGTTGATCGTATGAAACGTGAGTTTAAAGTAGAGGTTAACCAAGGTGAGCCGCAAGTAGAATACAAAGAGGCGTTTACTAAATCTGCTCAACATAGAGAAACTTACAAGAAACAATCTGGGGGTCGTGGTAAATTCGGTGATATCGTATTTAGAATCGAGCCTGCTGATGAAGTTGATGGTAAAGTTCCAGTTGGATTACAGTTCGTAAATGAGGTAAAAGGTGGTAACGTTCCTAAAGAATATATCCCTGCTGTTGAAAAAGGTTTCCGTGAGGCTATGAAAACAGGTCCGTTAGCTGGATACGCTGTTGATAGTTTAAAAGTAACTTTATTAGACGGATCTTTCCACCCTGTGGATTCTGATGCTCTTTCTTTTGAATTAGCTGCAAGAATGGGTTATAAAGAATCTGGACGTGCTGCTGGAGCTGTTATTCTTGAGCCAATCATGAAAATCGAAGTTATTACTCCAGAAGAAAACATGGGTGATATCGTAGGTGACTTGAACCGTCGTAGAGGTCAGGTTAATGATATGGGTGATAGAAATGGTGCTAAAACTATTAAAGCTGATGTGCCTTTATCAGAAATGTTTGGTTATGTGACTACATTAAGAACATTATCTTCTGGTAGAGCAACTTCAACAATGGAGTTTTCTCACTATGCGGAAACACCTTCTAACATTTCAGAAGAGGTAATCAAAAAAGCAAAAGGTAACGCTTAATTTTAAGAAAATGAGTCAAAAAATCAGAATAAAACTAAAATCTTACGATCACATGTTAGTAGATAAATCTGCTGAAAAGATCGTAAAAACAGTAAAAACTACTGGAGCAGTTGTAACAGGTCCAATTCCGTTGCCAACTCACAAAAAACTTTTCACTGTATTGCGTTCTCCGCACGTTAACAAAAAAGCGAGAGAGCAATTTGAAGTAATGTCATACAAGAGATTGATTGATATTTATTCATCTTCATCTAAAACTATTGATGCTTTAATGAAACTTGAATTGCCAAGTGGAGTTGAAGTAGAAATTAAAGTATAATTTTTTTATATTTTTTTATATAAAAAGCGAGGCATTTTTGTCTCGCTTTTTTTTGTTTTTAAAAGTTGCTTTTGTTTTGGAAAAATTGAGGTTTTGTGTTTTTTTTAAATCTTTTAGCTTTAGGTAAAGTCCTTTGTTTTAGGGCTGTCCGAGTTTTTTCTGTTGTGAATTTATTAGCTAATTGTTAAGTGAAAAATATTTTTAGAGTGAATAAATGAGCTTGAGTTTTGATGTAAATATGGTTTGTTTTTGTGTTGTTTTGATGCTTGGATTTTGATAATGAGCGATTTAATTTTTATAACAGTTTGGTTTATTCAATTTTAATATCTACTTTTGCACTCCCTGTTTGGAAATTTCTGTTATTTTCAAATTGAAGGGAATTTTAGTAATTAATAATTAATATTTATGTCTGGGTTAATTGGTAAGAAAATCGGCATGACTAGTATTTTCGACGAAAACGGGAAAAACATTCCTTGTACAGTAATCGAAGCTGGTCCATGCGTTGTTACCCAAGTCAGAACCAACGAGGTTGACGGGTATGAAGCGTTGCAACTTGGTTTCGATGACAAAAACGAGAAACATTCTACTAAAGCTGCTTTAGGGCACTTTAAAAAAGCTGGAACTGTTGCTAAGAAAAAAGTCGTTGAATTCCAAGATTTTGCAACTGAACAAAAATTAGGAGATCTTATTGATGTTACTATTTTTGAAGAAGGAGAATTTGTAGATGTACAGGGTGTATCTAAAGGTAAAGGTTTCCAAGGTGTTGTTAAACGTCACGGTTTTGGTGGTGTTGGACAGGCTACTCATGGTCAGCACAACCGTTTAAGAGCGCCAGGTTCTGTAGGAGCTTCTTCTTATCCATCTAGAGTATTCAAAGGAATGCGTATGGCTGGAAGAATGGGAGGAGAAAATGTAAAAGTTCAAAACCTTAGAGTTTTAAAAGTAGTTGCTGAAAAGAATCTACTTGTTGTTAAAGGATGTGTTCCTGGGCACAAAAACTCTTATGTAATCATTCAGAAGTAATGGAAGTAAAAGTATTAGATTTCAACGGAAAAGATACTGGAAGAAAAGTTCAACTTTCTGATTCAGTATTCGCAATTGAACCAAACAATCACGCTGTATATCTTGATGTTAAGCAATATCTTGCTAATCAAAGACAAGGTACTCATAAAGCTAAAGAAAGAGCTGAGGTAACAGGAAGTACGCGTAAGATTAAAAAACAAAAAGGAACTGGTACTGCTCGTGCAGGAAGTGTTAAGAGTCCATTGTTTAAAGGTGGTGGAACAGTTTTCGGGCCAAGACCAAGAAGTTATTCATTCAAATTGAATAAAGGCTTAAAGAGGTTAGCTAGAAAATCGGCTTTCTCAATCAAAGCAAAAGAGTCAAATATTGTAGTTTTAGAAGACTTTAATTTTGAGGCGCCAAACACTAAAAATTTCATTAACGTTTTGAAAGCTTTAGGGTTAGAGAATAAAAAATCTTTATTTGTGTTGGGTGAGTCAAATAAAAACGTATATTTGTCGTCACGTAATTTAAAGGCTTCAAACGTCGTAACTAGCTCAGAATTAAGCACTTACGCAATATTAAACGCTAACAATTTAGTGCTTTTGGAAGGTTCTTTAGAGTTAATTGAAGAAAATTTAAGTAAATAATAGGAATATGAGCATTATTATTAGACCTATAGTAACGGAAAAAGTAACCAAAGAAAGTGAAGTTCTAAACCGCTTCGGATTCGTTGTTAACAAAAAAGCAAACAAAGTTGAGATTAAGAAAGCTGTTGAGGCTGCTTATGGAGTAACTATCGTTTCTGTTAATACAATGAATGTGAGACCAGATAGATCTACTAAATACACTAAAAGTGGTTTAATCAGTGGAAAGACAAATGCTTATAAAAAAGCAATTGTACAAGTACAAGAAGGAGAAACAATTGATTTTTACAACAATATCTAAGATAGAAAAATGTCAGTAAGAAAATTAAAACCTATTACCCCGGGTCAGCGATTTAGAGTTGTGAATGGTTATGACGCTATTACAACTGATAAGCCGGAACGCTCTTTGATAGCGCCGATAAAAAACTCAGGAGGTAGAAATAGTCAAGGAAAGATGACCATGCGTTATACGGGTGGTGGTCACAAGCAGAGATATCGTATCATCGATTTCAAAAGAACTAAAGATGGAATTCCAGCTACAGTGAAATCAATCGAATACGATCCAAATCGTACTGCATTTATCGCTTTATTAGCTTACGCTGATGGAGAGAAAACTTATATTATCGCTCAAAACGGATTGAAAGTTGGTCAGAAATTAGTTTCTGGACCAGAGTCTCAACCAGAGATTGGTAATACTTTACCTTTAAGCAGAATTCCTCTTGGAACTGTTATATCTTGTATTGAGTTACGTCCAGGACAAGGAGCTGTTATTGCTCGTTCAGCTGGAACTTTTGCTCAGTTAATGGCAAGAGACGGGAAATACGCAACAATTAAAATGCCATCAGGTGAGACAAGATTAATCTTGTTAACTTGTTCAGCTACAATTGGAGCTGTTTCTAACTCTGACCACCAATTAGTTGTATCTGGAAAAGCAGGTAGAACAAGATGGTTAGGAAGAAGACCTAGAACTAGACCAGTAGCGATGAACCCTGTTGATCACCCTATGGGAGGTGGTGAAGGACGTTCTTCTGGAGGGCACCCACGTTCAAGAAACGGATTGCCAGCTAAAGGTTACAGAACTCGTTCTAAGAAAAACCCGAGTAACAAGTATATCGTAGAACGTAGAAAGAAATAATAAGATATGGCACGTTCATTAAAAAAAGGACCTTTCGTTCATTATAAATTAGACAAGAAAGTTCAAGAAAACGTAGAAAGTGGTAAAAATGCAGTTGTTAAGACTTGGTCTAGAGCTTCAATGATTACACCAGATTTCGTTGGACAAACTATCGCAGTTCATAACGGTCGTCAATTTGTACCAGTTTACGTAACAGAAAACATGGTAGGTCACAAATTAGGAGAGTTTTCACCAACTAGATCTTTTAGAGGTCATGCTGGAGCAAAAAATAAAGGTAAAAAATAAAAGAAGCAATGGGAGTTCGTAAAAGAGAAACAGCAGATGCGAGAAAAGAGGCTAATAAGTCTATCGCTTTCGCAAAATTGAATAACTGCCCTACTTCACCTAGAAAAATGCGCTTAGTAGCGGACTTGGTAAGAGGTCAGAAGGTAGAAAGAGCACTTAACATTTTAAGATTCAG
This sequence comes from Flavobacterium sharifuzzamanii, assembly GCF_003254585.1. Classification (GTDB taxonomy): domain Bacteria; phylum Bacteroidota; class Bacteroidia; order Flavobacteriales; family Flavobacteriaceae; genus Flavobacterium; species Flavobacterium sharifuzzamanii. The sequence continues at coordinate 89,269 of NZ_QJGZ01000037.1, forward strand.
TTCTAAAGAAGCTTCAAGAAAATTAGAAAAACTATTATTATCTGCAATCAATAACTGGGAGCAAAAAAATAGTGAAGGTAATTTAGAAGAAGCTGGATTATTTGTTAAAGAGATCAGAGTAGATGGTGGAATGATGTTGAAAAGACTTCGTCCAGCTCCACAAGGTCGTGCACACAGAATAAGAAAACGTTCTAATCACGTTACAATCGTGCTTGGAGCTATAAATAACACACAAAGCAATTCTTAAGCAGCATGGGACAAAAGACAAATCCAATTGGAAATAGACTTGGTATCATCAGAGGATGGGACTCAAACTGGTATGGTGGAAATGATTACGGCGATAAATTAGCTGAAGATCACAAAATCAGAAAGTATATCCATGCTCGTTTATCAAAAGCTAGTGTATCAAAAGTAATCATTGAGAGAACTTTGAAACTTGTAACCGTTACTATCACTACTGCTAGACCTGGTATCATTATCGGAAAAGGTGGACAAGAGGTAGACAAGTTAAAAGAAGAACTTAAGAAAGTTACTGACAAAGAGGTTCAAATTAACATCTTTGAAATTAAAAGACCTGAGCTAGATGCTTATCTTGTGGCTACAAGCATCGCTCGTCAAATCGAAAGCCGTATTTCTTACAGACGTGCAATCAAAATGGCTATTGCTGCTTCTATGCGTATGAACGCTGAAGGTATCAAAGTTTTGATTTCTGGTCGTTTGAATGGTGCAGAGATGGCGCGTTCAGAAGGTTTCAAAGAAGGTAGAATTCCTCTATCAACTTTCAGAGCTGACATTGATTATGCTTTGGCTGAAGCTCACACTACTTACGGTAGAATGGGTATCAAAGTATGGATCATGAAAGGTGAAGTTTACGGTAAGAGAGAACTTTCTCCACTTGCTGGAATGGATAAAAAACAATCTGGTACAGGTGGTGGAAAAGGTGGAGATGCTCCTAGAGGCAAATCTAACTTTAACAAAGGTGGAAAACCAGACGCTCGTAAAAGAAAGTAAATTTTTAAACTAAAGAAAAATGTTACAGCCTAAAAGAACAAAATACCGTAAGGTACAAAAAGGTAGAATGAAAGGTAACTCTCAAAGAGGGCATGAACTTTCAAATGGAATGTTTGGTATTAAATCTGTACATGAAGATGGAATGTTCTTAACATCTCGTCAAATCGAAGCTGCGCGTATCGCTGCAACTCGTTACATGAAGAGAGAAGGACAATTGTGGATTAAAATTTTCCCAGACAAACCTATCACTAAGAAGCCTCTTGAAGTACGTATGGGTAAAGGTAAAGGAGCAGTTGAATATTGGGCTGCTGTTGTTAAACCAGGAAGAATTATGTTTGAAGTTGGAGGAGTTCCATTGTCAGTTGCAAAAGAGGCTTTACGTCTTGCAGCTCAAAAACTTCCAGTAAAAACTAAGTTCGTCGTTGCTAGAGATTTCGAAGCATAATTTATATTTATTATGAAACAATCAGAAATAAAAGATCTTTCTGCAGCGGAGTTGCAAGAAAAGCTTAGTCAAACTAAGAAAGTATATGCTGACCTAAAAATGGCTCACGCTATTTCTCCAATTGCTAACCCACTTCAAATTAGAAGCGTTAGAAGAACAGTTGCAAGATTGGCTACAGAGTTAACTAAAAGAGAGTTACAATAATTGTATTCTGCTGAAAGATGGAAGAAAAAAGAAATTTAAGAAAAGAAAGAATAGGTGTTGTTACTTCAAATAAGATGGATAAATCTATCGTTATTTCTGAAGTAAGAAAAGTAAAACACCCATTATACGGTAAGTTCGTGTTGAAAACTAAGAAATATGTTGCACACGACGAAACAAACGACTGTAACATTGGAGATACTGTAAGAATTAGCGAAACGCGTCCTTTAAGTAAAACAAAATGTTGGAGATTAGTTGAAATCTTAGAAAGAGCTAAATAATTATGGTACAACAAGAATCAAGACTAAAAGTAGCAGATAACACGGGAGCTAAAGAAGTTTTAACTATTCGTGTTTTAGGAGGTACTAAAAGAAGATATGCCTCTGTTGGTGACAAAATTGTAGTTTCTATCAAAGATGCAACTCCAAACGGAAACGTGAAAAAAGGAGCTGTTTCAACTGCAGTTGTTGTGCGTACTAAAAAAGAAGTGAGAAGAGCTGATGGTTCTTATATCCGTTTCGATGACAATGCATGTGTTCTTTTGAATGCTGCAGGTGAAATGAGAGGAACTCGTGTTTTTGGTCCGGTAGCAAGAGAACTTCGTGAAAAACAATTCATGAAAATTGTATCATTAGCACCAGAAGTGCTTTAATTCGTTTTTAAGATGATAAAGCTAAAAATAAAATCAGGAGATATCGTAAGAGTTATTGCTGGAGACCATAAAGGTGCTGAAGGTAAAGTTTTACGTGTTTACCGTGAGAAAAATAAAGCGATAGTTGAAGGTGTAAACATGGTTTCAAAACATACAAAACCAAGTGCTAAAAACCCTCAAGGTGGTATCGTTAAGAAAGAGGCTTCTATTCAAATTTCTAACATTTCTCTAATTGATCCTAAAACTAAGGAAACAACTAGAGTAGGTATTAGAGTAGAAGGAGATAAGAAAGTAAGATTTTCAAAAAAATCTAATCAAGTACTATAGTAATGGCATATACACCTAGACTAAAAGAAGAATATAAGAGTAGAGTAATCTCTGCTCTTAAAGAAGAGTTCGGATATACAAACGTAATGCAAGTTCCTAAACTTGAAAAAATCGTTTTGAGCCGTGGAGTTGGTGCAGCTGTATCTGATAAAAAACTTATTGACTATGCAGTTGATGAGTTAACAAAGATCACTGGACAAAAAGCAGTTTCTACAATCTCTAAAAAAGACGTTGCGTCTTTCAAATTGAGAAAAGGAATGCCTATTGGAGCAAAAGTTACTTTACGTGGAGAAAGAATGTATGAGTTTTTAGATAGACTTATTACTTCTGCTTTGCCACGTGTTAGAGATTTTAGTGGTATTAAAGCTACTGGTTTCGACGGAAGAGGTAACTACAATCTTGGAGTTTTAGAGCAAATCATTTTCCCAGAAATTGATATTGACAAAGTGAACAAAATTTCAGGAATGGATATTACTTTTGTTACTACTGCAAAAACAGACAAGGAAGCAAAGTCATTATTGGCTGAATTAGGATTACCTTTTAAAAAGAATTAAGACATGGCTAAAGAATCAATGAAAGCCCGCGAGGTGAAAAGAGAGAAAACGGTAGCTAAGTATGCTGAGAAGAGAAAAGCTTTATTAGAAGCTGGAGACTACGAAGGTTTGCAAAGATTGCCTAAAAATGCTTCACCAGTTCGTTTACACAACCGTTGTAAATTAACAGGTAGACCAAGAGGTTATATCCGTCAATTCGGTATTTCACGTGTAACTTTCCGTGAAATGGCTAACAATGGATTAATTCCAGGTGTTAAAAAGGCATCTTGGTAATCTCGCAATAAGTTATTACTTTTGCAAACCAAAAAATAATTTTAATTGATTAAAGGTTCGGGAGACGGGTGTCTCCCGAAAACCATAATCGCAATCAAATACATATGTATACAGATCCTATTGCAGATTATTTGACTAGAGTTCGTAACGCTGTGGCTGCAAACCACAAAGTTGTTGAAATTCCGGCATCTAATCTTAAAAAAGAGATAACTAAGATCTTATTTGATCAAGGTTACATCTTAAGTTACAAATTTGAGCAGAACACGGTTCAAGGTTCTATCAAAATTGCTTTAAAGTATGATAAAGATACGAAAGAGCCTGTAATTAAAGATATTCAAAGAATTAGTAAACCTGGTTTACGTAAGTACGCAGGTGCTGCCAAATTACCAAGAATCCTTAACGGATTAGGAATTGCTATCGTTTCTACATCAAAAGGTTTGATGACTGGAAAGCAAGCAAAGCAATTAAATGTAGGTGGTGAGGTAATTTGTTACGTATACTAATTTTAAACACTAGATAAGATGTCAAGAATAGGTAAAAGCCCAATTGTAATTCCTGCTGGTGTAACTGTTGAAGTTAAAGACGGTAGTATTACGGTAAAAGGAAAAAAAGGTCAACTAACTCAGGAGTTTTCGGACGTAACTGTAAAAGTTGAAGGTGATCAAATCATAGTTGAAAGATCATCTGATTATAAAGACCAAAGAGCAAAACACGGATTATACAGAGCATTAATCAGTAATATGATTGTTGGTGTATCTGAAGGTTTTACAAAAGAACTTGAATTAGTTGGAGTTGGTTATAGAGCTTCAAACCAAGGACAAAAGTTAGATTTAGCTCTTGGATATTCTCACAATATTGTTTTAGAAATTGCTCCAGAAGTATCTTTAGAAACAATATCTGAAAAAGGTAAGAACCCAATCGTAAAATTAACATCATTTGATAAACAACTTTTAGGACAAGTTGCTGCGAAAATCAGAGGTTTCCGTAAGCCAGAGCCATACAAAGGAAAAGGTGTTAAATTTGTGGGTGAAGTATTAAGAAGAAAAGCAGGTAAATCAGCTTAAAATATAAGATTATGTCATTAACAAAATCTGAAAGAAGACAGAGAATTAAATTCAGAATTAGAAAATCGGTTAGTGGTACTGCTGCAAGACCTAGACTTTCTGTTTTTAGAAGTAATAAAGAAATTTACGCTCAAATCATTGATGATGTAAATGGAGTTACTATCTTAGCTGCATCTTCTAGAGAAAAAGAAATAGGAAAAGGTACTAACGTTGAAGTAGCTGCTGCTGTTGGAAAACTAGTTGCGGAGAAAGCGTTAAAAGCTGGGATTGATACCATCACTTTTGACAGAGGTGGATATTTATATCACGGTCGTATTAAATCATTAGCAGAAGGCGCAAGAGCCGCTGGACTTAAATTCTAATATATTATGTCTAAATACAAAAATGTAGAATTGGTAAAACCTAGTGGTCTTGAATTAAAAGATCGTCTAGTTAGTGTTAATCGTGTTACTAAAGTTACAAAAGGAGGTAGAGCTTTTGGTTTTTCTGCTATTGTAGTTGTAGGTGATGAAAATGGAGTAGTTGGTCATGGATTAGGTAAATCTAAAGACGTTTCTGAGGCAATTGCGAAAGCAGTAGAAGATGCTAAGAAAAACTTAGTTAGAATTCCTTTGAATGGACAATCTGTTCCTCACGAGCAAAAAGGTAAATTTGGTGGTGCACGTGTATTCTTAATTCCAGCGTCTCATGGTACTGGAGTTATTGCTGGTGGAGCTGTTCGTTCAGTTCTTGAGTCAGTAGGTATTCACGATGTATTGTCTAAATCTCAAGGATCATCAAATCCACATAACGTAGTAAAAGCAACTTTTGATGCTTTATTGCAAATGAGAAGCGCTCATACTGTTGCAAAACAGAGAGGTGTTTCTTTAGAGAAAGTTTTTAAAGGTTAATTCAGGAAATTATGGCTAAATTATTAGTAAAACAAGTAAGAAGCAAAATCAACTGTCCTCTTTCTCAAAAGAGAGGGTTGGAAGCTTTAGGTCTACGTAAAATTGGACAAGTTGTGGAGCATGAGTCAAATCCTGCTATCCTTGGGATGATAAACAAAGTTAAACACTTAGTTTCTGTAGAAGAAGCTAAATAACAAATACTGTTATGAATTTAAGTAACTTACAACCTGCTGAGGGGTCTACACACAATCAAAATAAAAGATTAGGTAGAGGAGAAGGTTCTGGAAAAGGTGGTACCGCTGCACGTGGACACAAAGGAGCAAAATCTCGTTCTGGTTATTCTAAAAAGATTGGTTTTGAAGGAGGGCAGATGCCACTTCAAAGACGTGTACCTAAGTTTGGTTTCAAAAACATCAATCGTAAAGAATACGAAGGTGTTAATTTAGATACTCTTCAATTATTAGTTGATAACGGTGTAATTACTGATTCTGTTTCTATGACAGATTTCGTAGCAAATCGTCTAGCTACTAAAAATGAAATCGTTAAGATTTTAGGTAGAGGAGAATTGAAAGCAAAATTAAAAGTAACTGCCCACAAATTTACTGCTACTGCAAAAGCTGCTATTGAAGCTGCTGGTGGAGAAGCTGTAACTATATAACTTATCTATTAAGATGAAGAAATTTATTGAATCAATAAGTAATGTTTGGAAAATCGAAGAACTAAAAAATAGAATCTTAATTACATTAGGATTACTTTTAGTATATCGTTTTGGAGCACACGTTACGCTTCCTGGAATTGACGCAACGCAATTGACTGGTTTAGCGGGACAAACTAAAAATGGTCTAGGATCTATTCTAGACATGTTCACCGGGGGTGCTTTCTCTAAGGCTTCAGTTTTTGCCTTAGGTATCATGCCTTATATTTCTGCGTCTATTGTTGTTCAGTTGATGGGGATTGCGATTCCATATTTGCAAAAACTTCAAAATGATGGGGAAAGTGGTAGAAAAAAGATTAATCAAATCACTCGTTGGTTGACAATCGCTATCACATTGGTTCAAGGTCCAACTTATATCTATAATTTATACAGAACATTGCCTAGTAATGCATTTTTGCTAGGCTTTAATTCTCCTGAATTTTTGTTCTCGTCTGTTATCATTTTGGTTACTGGTACAATTTTTGCTATGTGGCTGGGTGAGAAAATTACAGATAAAGGTATTGGAAATGGTATTTCATTGTTAATTATGGTTGGTATTTTAGCTCGTTTACCACAAGCTTTTATCCAAGAGTTTACAACTCGTGTTACCAATAACAATGGAGGTCCAATGTTATTAGTTATTGAAATTATTGTGTGGTTATTAGTTATCATTTCTTGTGTATTGCTTACAATGGCAGTACGTAGAATCCCTGTTCAGTATGCTCGTCGTACAACTACAGGAGATTACGAGCAAGATTTGGCAGGAGGTAATAGACAATGGATTCCTCTAAAGCTTAATGCTTCTGGAGTTATGCCAATTATTTTTGCTCAGGCAATTATGTTTATTCCTGCGGCTGTAGCTGGATTGTCTAAATCAGATACATCACAATCTATTGTTGGTGCATTTAGTAATATGTTTGGTTTCTGGTATAATTTTGTTTTTGCAACTTTAATTATTGTATTTACATTCTTTTATACTGCAATCACAGTACCTACTAACAAAATGGCTGATGATTTAAAGAGAAGCGGCGGTTTTATTCCTGGAGTTCGTCCTGGAGCAGAAACTTCTGATTTCCTTGATAAGGTGATGTCTTTAATAACTTTCCCAGGATCTTTATTCCTTGCTTTGATTGCTGTGTTCCCAGCTATTGTTGTAAGTATTATGGATGTACAACAATCTTGGGCAATGTTTTTTGGAGGTACCTCATTAATAATTATGGTTGGTGTTGCAATAGATACTATTCAACAAATCAATTCATACTTGTTAAACAAACATTATGATGGTTTAATGAAGACTGGTAAAAATAGAAAAGCGGTAGCTTAATATATTTATGGCAAAACAATCAGCAATAGAACAAGACGGATCAATCATTGAAGCATTATCAAATGCGATGTTCCGTGTAGAGTTAGAAAATGGACATATTGTAATTGCTCATATTTCTGGTAAAATGCGAATGCATTACATCAAATTATTACCTGGTGATAAAGTGAAACTAGAAATGAGTCCTTACGATTTGTCAAAAGCAAGAATTACTTATCGATATTAAAGGATATTCACTATGAAAGTTAGAGCATCAGTAAAAAAGAGAAGTGCCGAGTGCATTATCGTGCGTAGAAAAGGGAGACTGTACGTAATAAACAAAAAGAATCCTAGATTTAAACAAAGACAAGGATAATTATGGCAAGAATAGCAGGGGTAGATATCCCAAAAAACAAAAGAGGTGTTATCGCACTTACCTACATCTTCGGATTAGGAAAAAGTAGAGCTATTGAGATTTTAGAAAAAGCTCAAGTTAGCCAAGATAAAAAAGTTCAAGATTGGAATGATGATGAGATCGGAGCAATTCGTGAAGCTGTTTCATTTTACAAAATCGAAGGAGAATTACGTTCTGAAATTTCTTTAAACATTAAACGTTTAATGGATATTGGATGTTACAGAGGTATTCGTCATAGATCTGGTCTTCCATTAAGAGGGCAAAGAACTAAAAACAACTCAAGAACAAGAAAAGGTAAAAGAAAAACTGTTGCTAACAAGAAAAAAGCAACTAAATAATAAGTAATATGGCTAAAGCAACTGCAAAAAAACGTAAAGTTATCGTTGAATCAACGGGTGAGGCTCATATTTCTGCCACTTTTAATAACATTATTATTTCTTTGACTAATAAGAAAGGTGAAGTTATCTCTTGGTCTTCAGCTGGTAAAATGGGTTTCAGAGGTTCTAAAAAGAACACTCCTTACGCAGCTCAAATGGCAGCAGAAGATTGCGCTAAAGTAGCACTTGAGGCAGGACTTAAAAAAGTGAAAGTTTATGTAAAAGGACCAGGTAACGGACGTGAGTCTGCTATCCGTTCTATTCATAACGGTGGAATTGAAGTTACTGAAATTATTGATGTTACTCCAATGCCACACAACGGATGTCGTCCTCCAAAAAGACGTAGAGTTTAATTTTTTATTTTTATAGTATAAACAAGGGAGAACATAGATTATCGAAGGATTAGACCTGAATTCATAATTTCTACCTTAAATTTTTTTTAAAATGGCAAGATATACTGGTCCTAAAACCAAAATCGCTCGTAAATTTGGCGAGGCAATCTTCGGAGATGATAAATCTTTCGAAAAAAGAAATTACCCACCTGGACAACACGGGATGGCTAAAAAAAGAGGAAAAAAATCTGAGTACGCTGTTCAGTTAATGGAAAAGCAAAAAGCTAAATATTCTTACGGAATTTTAGAAAAACAATTCAGAAATTTATTCGAAAAAGCATCAGCGACTAAAGGAGTAACTGGTGAAGTTTTATTACAATTATGCGAAGCAAGATTAGATAATGTTGTTTTTAGAATGGGAATTGCTCCATCTAGAAGAGGTGCGCGTCAAATCGTTTCTCACAGACACGTTACTGTAAATGGAGAGGTTGTTAATATTCCTTCTTACCACCTTAAGCCTGGTGATAAAGTTGCAGTTCGTGAAAAATCTAAATCTTTAGAAGCTATCGAACGTTCTTTATCAAATTCAAGTCATGTTTATGAATGGATTACTTGGAACAATGATCTTAAAGAAGGAACTTTCGTTTCTGTACCTGCGAGACTTCAAATTCCAGAAAACATTAAAGAACAATTAATCGTAGAGTTGTACAACAAATAATAATTGACTTAGTCGAAATTTATGGCAATATTTAATTTTCAAAAGCCCGATAAAGTTATCATGATCGATTCAACCGATTTTGAAGGTAAATTTGAGTTTAGACCTTTAGAGCCTGGTTACGGATTGACAGTTGGTAATGCACTTAGAAGAGTTTTGCTTTCAGCGTTAGAAGGTTATGCAATTACATCTGTTCGTATCGAAGGTGTAGATCATGAGTTTTCTACTATTTCAGGTGTTGTTGAGGATGTTACCGAAATTATCCTTAATCTAAAACAAGTACGTTTCAAACGTCAGATTGAAGATATCGATAATGAATCAGTTACTATTTCTGTTTCTGGTAAAGATCAATTAACAGCAGGTGATTTTCAAAAATTTATCTCAGGTTTTCAAGTTTTGAATCCAGACCTTGTTATCTGTAATTTAGATTCTAAAATCAAATTGAACTTCGATTTAACAATCGAGAAAGGTAGAGGATACGTTCCTGCTGAAGAGAACAAAAAACAGAATGCTGCAATTGGAACAATTTTTACAGATTCTATTTTTACTCCGGTAAAAAATGTAAAATATGCAATCGAAAATTTCCGTGTAGAGCAAAAAACAGATTACGAAAAATTAGTTTTTGAAATCAAAACTGATGGATCTATTAATCCAAAAGATGCTCTTACTGAAGCTGCTAAAGTTTTAATTCACCATTTCATGTTATTCTCTGACGAAAGAATTACACTTGAGGCTGACGAAATTGCACAAACAGAATCGTATGATGAAGAGTCATTGCATATGAGACAATTGCTTAAAACTAAGCTTGTTGATATGGATTTATCTGTGAGAGCATTAAATTGCTTGAAAGCGGCTGAAGTTGATACACTTGGTGATTTAGTATCGTTCAATAAAAATGACCTAATGAAATTCCGTAATTTTGGTAAAAAATCTTTAACAGAACTTGATGAACTTGTTGCAGTGAAGAATTTAACTTTCGGAATGGATTTAGCTAAATACAAATTAGATAAAGAATAATTTACTTCATATTTTGCTCTCCATAGTGGATCGTAGCAAGATGAAGATAAAAAAAACACGTCATGAGACACGGAAAAAAATTCAACCACTTAAGCAGACAGACTGGACATAGAAAAGCTATGTTAGCTAATATGGCTTGTTCTCTTATTGAGCACAAACGTATTAACACTACTGTTGCTAAAGCTAAAGCGCTTAAACAATTTGTTGAGCCTTTAATCACAAAGTCAAAAGAGGATACGACTCACAATCGTCGTATTGTTTTTGCTTACTTACGTAACAAATATGCTGTAACTGATTTGTTCAGAGATGTTGCTGCTAAAGTAGGTGACCGTCCAGGTGGATACACTCGTATCATTAAAGTTGGAAATCGTTTGGGAGATAACGCTGATATGGCGATGATCGAACTTGTTGACTTCAATGAACTTTACAACGGAGGTAAAAAAGAAGTTAAAAAAGCGAAAAGCCGTCGTGGTGGTAAAGCTAAAAAAGCTGAAACTGCTGCTCCTGAAGCCCCTGCTGCTGAATCAGAAACGACTACTGAAGCTTCTGAATAATTATGAGAGTAATCATTCTATAATATTAAAGGATAAACTAATTTTTAGTTTATCCTTTTTTTTTGATTTTTTTGAAATGAAAGAAATGTAACTTATTTAAAATGATAGGTTTTATTTTTACGAATGAAAGTTTTAAAAAATCTTGGAAGGGCTATTTTAAAGAAGTAAATTTGCAAAATTCTAATTACACTTAAAACCTATGTTTCGGTTTTATAACTTGATTAAAAAAAACAATACAAATTAAATAATGAAATACACAACACGACAAAGCGCCATTTTATTACTTAGTGACGGAACAATCTTTCACGGAAAATCTATCGGAATCAGCGGTAAAACTTTTGGTGAAGTTTGTTTTAATACTGGAATGACAGGGTATCAGGAAATCTTTACTGACCCTTCTTATTTCGGACAAATTATGGTTGCTACAAATACACATATCGGAAACTATGGTGTTAATGATTCTGAAGTTGAATCTGATAGTATTAAAATTGCCGGTTTAGTTTGTAAAAACTTTAGTTTTAATTATTCTAGAGAAAATGCTTCTGGGAGTTTAGAAGATTATTTCACTAAACAAAATTTGATCTGTATTTCTGATGTTGATACGCGTGCACTTGTAAGCTACATCCGCGATAATGGCGCAATGAATGCTGTTATTTGTACAGATGGTACTTCAATCGAGGATTTGAAAAAAGAATTGGCTAATGTGCCAAATATGGAAGGTTTGGAGTTGGCATCAAAAGTTTCTACTAAAGAGCCATACTTCTTTGGAAACGAAAATGCTACTTATAAAATCTCGGCTTTAGATCTTGGTATCAAAAAGAATATTTTGAGAAATCTTGCCAAAAGAGATTGTTATATTAAGGTGTATCCTTTCGATTCAACTTACAAGGATATGTCTGAGTTTAATCCAGATGGGTATTTCTTGTCAAATGGACCTGGAGATCCAGATCCTTTATTCGGAGCAATTCAGGTTGCAAAAGAAATTTTGGAAGATAATAAACCTTTATTCGGAATCTGTTTAGGGCACCAAGTGATTGGTCTTGCAAATGGTATTGAAACTTATAAAATGTTTAATGGGCACAGAGGAATTAATCACCCAGTTAAGAACATTATTACAGGTAAAGGTGAAATAACTTCTCAGAATCATGGGTTTGCCGTTAGAAAAGAACAATTAGAAAATCATCCAGAGTTAGAAATTACTCACTTGCATTTAAATGATGGTACTGTTGCTGGAATGCGAATGAAGAATAAAAATTGCTTTTCAGTTCAATATCACCCAGAGGCTAGTCCAGGACCACACGATTCGTCATATTTATTTGACCAATTTGTAGAGAATATTAAAAGTAGCAAAGTCTAAAACGATGTAGTTAATAAATAAACGGGTTTAATGACTAGAGCTCGTTTATAGTATTAAATATTTTTATAATTTCGAAAAAAAAATATAATTTATTAATAAAAAACAAAAATAATGAGTATTATAATTAAAGTTCACGCAAGACAAATTCTTGATTCTAGAGGTAATCCTACTATTGAAGTTGATGTAGTAACTGAAAATGGAGTTTTAGGTAGAGCTGCTGTTCCATCTGGAGCATCAACTGGAGAGCACGAAGCTGTTGAATTACGTGATGGTGGTAAAGCTTATCTAGGTAAAGGTGTTTTGAATGCAGTGAATAATGTAAATACTATTATTGCTGAAGAATTAGTTGGAACTTCTGTTTTCGAACAAAACACAATTGACCAATTAATGATTGATTTAGATGGTACACCAAATAAATCTAAATTAGGAGCTAATGCTATTTTAGGAGTTTCTTTAGCTGCTGCAAAAGCTGCTGCTAACGAACTTGGTTTGCCATTATATAGATACGTAGGAGGTGTTTCTGCTAATACGTTGCCTGTTCCGATGATGAACATCATTAATGGTGGTTCTCACTCTGATGCGCCTATCGCATTTCAAGAGTTTATGATTTTCCCTGTAAAAGCAACTTCTTTTACACATGCAATGCAAATGGGAACTGAAATTTTCCACAACTTGAAAAAAGTATTACATGATAGAGGTTTGAGTACTGCTGTAGGTGATGAAGGAGGTTTTGCTCCAAACTTAGCAGGTGGTACTGAAGATGCTTTAGATACTATCAAACTTGCAGTTGAAAAAGCAGGATATTCTTTTGGTGATGAAATTATGATTGCTCTTGACTGCGCTGCTTCTGAATTTTATGTAAACGGAAAATACGATTATACTAAATTTGAAGGTGAAACTGGAAAAATCAGAACTTCTGCTGAGCAAGCTGAATACTTAGCTGAACTTGCTGCTAAATATCCAATTATCTCTATCGAAGACGGTATGTACGAAGATGACTGGGATGGATGGAAAGCTTTAACTGAAAAAATTGGTGATAAAGTACAATTAGTAGGTGATGATTTGTTTGTTACTAATGTTGCTCGCTTGTCAACTGGTATCGAAAAAGGAATTGCTAACTCTATCTTGGTAAAAGTAAACCAAATTGGAACTTTAACTGAAACAATTGCTGCTGTAAACATGGCGAAAAATGCTGGTTATACATCTGTAATGTCTCACCGTTCTGGAGAAACTGAAGATAATACAATTGCTGACTTAGCTGTTGCTTTAAACTGTGGTCAAATTAAAACAGGTTCTGCTTCACGTTCAGATCGTATGGCTAAATACAACCAATTATTGAGAATTGAAGAAGAATTAGGAAGTACAGCTTATTTTCCTGGTTTAAATGCTTTTAAAATCAAATAATTGAATAAATTATATATTGGAAAAAACCATCCGCTGCGGCGGATGGTTTTTTTTTGGACTTTTAACAAATTCATAGCAGTATTCTTTTTTTAATTAGTCTTAAATTCATTAGATTTGATAAATTATTATTTAAAGAATTATTTCCAGTATATTATGTCAAAAATAGCTACATTAGAAATAGATGGTAAAAAGATTGAGCTTCCAGTAATCACAGGGAGTGAAAACGAATCAGCTATCGATATCAACAAATTACGTGATTTAACAGGTTATATTACTCTTGATCCAGGGTATAAGAATTCAGGATCTTGTACAAGTGAAATCACTTTCCTAGATGGAGAAGAAGGAATTTTACGTTACAGAGGATATTCAATCGAAGATCTTGCTGAAAAAGCTAGTTTTTTAGAGGTTTCATACCTTTTGATTTTTGGTGAATTGCCTACGGCTAAACAGTTAGAAGATTTTGAAAATGGTATTAAAAAACATTCTTTGGTAAACGAAGAAATGAAAAATATCATCGATGGCTTCCCTAAAACAGCTCACCCTATGGGAGTGTTATCTGCTTTAACAAGCGCTTTAACGGCTTTTAATCCTAAAGCGGTTAATGTTGATAACGAAAAAGAAATGTATGAAGCTATTTGTAAAACAATGGCGAAATTTTTAGTGATTGCTACATGGACTTACAGAAAATCTATGGGTTATCCTTTAAATTACTATGATAATACAAAGGGTTATGTAGAAAGCTTCATGCAATTAATGTTTAAATTGCCTACAGGGCCTTATGCTGCAAATCCAGTAATTGTAAATGCTTTAGATAAATTATTTATTCTTCATGCAGATCACGAACAAAATTGTTCTACTTCTACGGTTAGAATGGTAGGTTCTTCTCACGCAGGTTTATTTGCTTCAGTTTCTGCAGGAGTTTCTGCTTTATGGGGGCCACTTCATGGTGGTGCAAACCAAGCAGTACTTGAAATGTTAGAAGAAATAAACAAAGACGGTGGGGATACAGATAAGTTTTTAGCGAAAGCAAAAGATAAAAATGATCCATTCCGTTTAATGGGATTCGGACATAGAGTTTACAAAAACTTTGATCCAAGAGCTAAAATCATCAAAAAAGCAGCAACAGAAGTATTGGAAACTTTAGGTGTTGAAGACCCAATTTTAGAGATTGCTAGAAAATTAGAAAAAGCAGCTCTTGAAGATGAATACTTCAAATCAAGAAACTTATATCCAAACGTTGATTTCTACTCTGGAATTATCTACAGAGCTTTAGGGATTCCAACTGATATGTTTACTGTAATGTTTGCAATTGGAAGATTACCAGGTTGGATTGCGCAATGGAAAGAAATGCGTGAAAACAAAGAACCAATCGGAAGACCAAGACAAATTTATACAGGACACCCTTTACGAGAGTTTAAGTCTAATAAATAAAAAAACGAAAGCTTCACTTACATGTGAAGCTTTTTTTATCTTTGCTCAAAATACAATAAGGTTATGTTGCAATTAAATGTAAAGAACGAAACGTCTCGGCTTCGTGCTGTAGTTCTGGGTTCTGCTGTTCATAATGGTCCAACTCCGACTATAGAAGAAGCTTATGATCCTAAATCATTGGAACATATTAAGGCAGGGACTTATCCTGTAGAAAAAGATATGGTTGCTGAAATGGAAGCTTTTAATGCTGTTTTTCAGAAATATGATGTAACTGTTTATCGTCCAGAAATGATCGAAAATTACAATCAGATTTTTGCTCGTGATATTGGATTTGTAATTGATGATGTTTTTGTAAAATCTAATATTCTGCCGGATAGAGAAAGAGAATTAGATGCTATTCAATATGTAATTGATCAGATTGATCCTTTAAAAGTAGTTCGTCCTCCAGAAGAAGTTCATATAGAAGGCGGAGATGTCATGCTTTGGAACGATCATATTTTTATTGGAACTTATAAAGGAAGCGATTATAAAGATTATATTACTGCAAGAACCAATATGCATGGTGTAAACTATATTAAATCATTATTCCCTAATAAGATTGTAAAGGAATTTGATTTAGTAAAATCTAAATTGGAAGCAAGAGATAATGCGCTGCATTTAGATTGTTGTTTTCAACCTGTTGGAAAAGATAAAGGAATTATTTACAAAAGAGGTTTTCGGGAAGAAGCAGATTATCTTTATTTAGTGAAACTTTTTGGAAAAGAAAACCTATTTCACATTGAAAGAAACGAAATGTATAATATGTTTTCGAACGTGTTTTCAATTGATGAAAATGTGGTGGTTTCTGAAAAGAATTTTACGAGATTGAATAACTGGCTTCGTGAAAATGGTTTTACAGTTGAAGAAATTCCGTATGCTGAAATTTCAAAACAAGAAGGTTTGTTGAGATGTTCAACGCTTCCGTTAATTAGAGACTAAAAGAGTTTTTTTGTTTCAAGTTTCAGGTTTCAAGTTTTTATAAGATGTGAAACCTGAAACTTGAAGTTTGAAACTAAAAAATATATAAAAAATGAAACAAACTACTAATGCTATCGTGATGATTCGCCCAGTTGCGTTCAGAATGAATGAACAGACAGCGGTCAATAATTATTATCAAAAGGTATTAGACGGACTTTTGCCAAGTACTGTTAATGCTAAAGCGCAGCAAGAATTTGATGCTTTTGTAGAAAAGCTAAGAGCAGTTGGTGTTGATGTAACCGTTGTTGATGACAATTTAGAGAGTGATACTCCAGATAGTATTTTTCCAAACAATTGGGTTTCATTTCACGAAAATGGAGATGTGGCGCTTTATCCAATGTTCGCTGAAAATCGTCGTCAAGAACGTCGTGAAGATATTTTGGATACTTTGGAAGAAAAAGGATTCGAAATTGCAAATATCATGGATTATACTTCTGCAGAAGAAGATGGCATTTTCTTAGAAGGAACAGGAAGTTTGTTATTAGATAGGGCAAACGGAAAAGCATATTGCGCATTATCACCAAGAGCAGATGAAGAATTGTTTATAGAATTCTGTGAAGATTTTGATTATGCTCCTGTAATTTTCGAAGCTTTTCAAACTGTTGATGGTGAGCGTAAATTAATTTATCATACTAATGTAATGATGTGTTTAGGTGAAACTTTTGCAGTTATTTGCGCAGATTCAATTGATGATAAGAAAGAGCGTAAAATGGTTCTGGATAATCTTAAGCAAGATCAGAAAGAAGTTATTTTAATAACCGAAGATCAAGTGAATAATTTTGCAGGAAACATGCTGGAAGTTAGAGGGAAAGATGATAAGAGATACATTGTAATGAGTGCATCGGCACATCAAAGCTTAACTCCAAAACAAATTTCGCAATTAGAAAATCACGCAGAAATTTTAAGTTCAAGTTTAGATACAATTGAGGCATGTGGCGGAGGAAGCGCCAGATGTATGATGGCAGAAGTTTTCTTGCCAAGAGTTTAATAAACTAAATTGATAAAAAGAGAAGGGATGAAATTACATTAATAATTTCATCCCTTCTCTTTTTTGCAGTAATTAATATTGATTAGAAATTTCCTTTAACAATATTGATGATGGCGCTTACAATATATTGGATGCCTATTGAAATAACGATAAAGCCGACAATTCTTGAAATAGCAACAATTCCTGAAGCTCCTAAAATTCTAGCTAAATAATGGGCGCTTTTTAAAATGGCAAAAATGGCAACAGCAATTGCCAAAATAGCTAATGACGAAATTATAATTTCATTTATTTCGTGATGTTCTTGATAAAAAGCTATTAAAAGAGACATAGATCCAGGGCCAGCAAGCATTGGTATTGCCAATGGCGTAAGCGCGATGTCATTCCTATGTTGTGCTTCATTTTCAATCTTTTTATTAATTCCTCGTTTCTTGTTGAACTTGCCTGAGAGTAAAGAGAATCCGGAGTTTACAATTACAATTCCTCCCGCAATTCTTAAGGCATCGATACTAATACCGAAAAAAGTTAAAACATATTGGCCAATAAAATAAGAAACCAATAATATGATAAAAACATTAATCGCAGTCCAAAGAGAGATTCGGGATCTTTCTTTTTGGGAATCGTGTTGGGTAAGGCCAACAAAAATGGGTACTGTACCGATTGGATTTAATACCGAGAATAAGGCAGCAAATAAGTAAATAAATAATTCCATATAATATTGGTTAGTGAAGTAAATGTAGTTATTTTTTAATGCTTTTGTGTGAAATTATGTTATAATAATGTTTTTTATGGTTGCCGATTCTGTATCAAAGACATAAAGTTAAATCGTTCTTTTTGATTACTTTTGCAGTCTAAATAAAAACCATGAAAAGTAAAAAAACATTAGTTATAGGAGCATCAACAAATCCTGAACGTTATTCATATAGAGCTATAAATATGTTGGTAGGAAAAGGGCATTCAGTGTTAGCAATTGGACAAAAAACAGGTGAAGTAGCTGGAGTAAAAATTCAGACTAAGGCAATGCCAGTTAAAAATATAGACACTATTACTTTGTATTTAAATCCTGTTCGTCAAAGAGATTATTATAATTATATTGTTGAATCGCATCCTAAACGAGTAATTTTTAATCCAGGGACTGAAAATCCACAATTGTATCAATTATTAGAGTCGAATGGTATTGAGGTAGAAGTGGCTTGCACATTAGTTTTATTGGCTACAAATCAGTATTAAACAATAAGTTGGTACTTTTGTTTGAGCCAATAAAAGAAGGAGGTTTCGTAATAAAATTCAAATAGGATTAGGCCTTGAATTTAATGGCTGTAATGTAGGCTAAATCATTAAAAGTATTACTTTTGTCGTCATGGAATTTTCATCAAAATTAATTGAAAAAGCAGTAAACGAAATGTCGCAATTGCCTGGTATAGGTAAGCGTACGGCACTTCGATTAGTTCTTCATTTGCTAAAACAGCCTAAAGAACAAACTGCTTTTTTGTCTCAAGCGTTATTGAATATGCGAGAGGATATTAAGTTTTGTGAAAGCTGTCATAATATTTCTGATACTAAAATTTGTGAGATTTGTGCTAATCCAATTAGAAATCATGAAACAATATGTATCGTAGAAGATATTAGAGATGTGATGGCGATAGAAAATACTGGGCAGTTTAAAGGAATATATCATGTTCTAGGCGGAAAAATTTCGCCAATTGAAGGAGTTGGACCAAATCAGTTGAATATTTCTAGTTTGGTGACAAAAGTGAAATCTGGAAATGTATCTGAGATTATTTTTGCATTAAGTTCAACAATGGAGGGGGATACAACAAATTTTTATATCTATAAACAAATAGCAGATTCTGAAATTATCATCTCAACGATTGCGAGAGGAATATCGGTTGGAGATGAATTGGAATATGCAGACGAAATAACATTAGGACGAAGTATTTTACACAGAGTTCCTTTTGAAAAAACATTTAAAAATAATTAACCAACCCCAAATAACAACTTGGTTTTTCTGGACGCTAAAGGGAAAGCTATATTTGCGATAAAATTGAACGAATGACAAAAAAATTTTTTTTTCTATTCTTATTAATTTCTGTATTATTTACCTCATGTATTCCTATTAAAGATCTAGTTTATCTTCAGGACAAAAATGATTCTGGCGAGCAAACAGCGATTGCAGCGGTAGAATCAAAGCCTTATAGATTACAAGTTAATGATGTTTTAAGTATCAATATAAAAGCAATTGATCCCAAGCTAGTTTCTATTTTTAGTGCTACAGAAAACCAATCAAATCAAACTGGTAAATCTGAAGCAGGATTGTATTTTGATGGTTTTACAGTTGACGATCATGGGAATATCAGGATGCCAATTTTAGGAGAGATAAATGTGATTGGTTATACTCTTGAAGAAGTTCGTGTTAAAATTGAAAAGAAATTACTAGAGGAATATTTTAAAAGCGAAGCTAATATTTTCGTTACCGTTAAGTTAGCTGGTTTTAGATATACTATTAATGGAGAAGTTGGAAGTACGGGGACAAAAACATTATTTAAAAATAATGTAACTATTTTGGAAGCTGTTGCAAATGCGGGAGATATTACAACAGTTGGTAATAGGAAAGAAGTAACAGTAATTCGCCAGACTCCAACAGGTGTGCAAATGCATGATATTGATCTTACAGATGTGAATGTAATGAAATCACCTTATTATTATTTACAGCCAAATGACTATATCTATGTTAAACCATTGAGACAAAAAACTTGGGGAACTGGTCAGACAGGAATACAATCTATTGGGACAATAATTACATTGTTGTCTTTAGCAACTACAGTTTACCTAATTATAAAGTAAAAAGAGATTTTTAAAATGTTAGATATTAAAGACTTCGCTATTTTTGAAAATCATTCTCATTTTGATTTTAAGGGCTTTCTGTTAAAAATCGTAGGCTATTGGAAATGGTTTCTGATAAGTTTGATTATTACTTTCGCAATTGCATATCAGGTGAACATTCGTAAAGAAAAAATTTACGAAATGCAGACTTTGATTTCTATCAAAGAAGAAAACAATCCTTTTTTTACATCGAATACAAGTTTGGTATTCAATTGGGGAGGAATTTCTGATCAAGTAAATGGCATATCTACAATTATTCAATCAAGATCTCATAATGAATTGGTTGTAGATAAACTTCAATTTTATGTTGATTATTTAGAACAAGGAAAATACAATTTAATAGATTCTTACGGAGCTGTTCCATTTTATGTTGCTATTGACAAAACAAAAGGGCAAATTGTAAATACATTAATTAGTATAAAGTTTTTAAGTGAGAATGAATATCAAATTGAGATTCCATTTGAAAGTAATTCTGTTTCGTTAATTACTTATAGCACTAATTCTTATAGTAATACTTCTGTACAGCCTGTAACTTTTGTTAAAAAATATAAAGTAGGGGACAAAGTAATTCTTCCATTTTTAAATTGGAAACTCCAAATAACAGATAATCCAGGTTTTTATAAAGGAAAAGAATATTTTGTCAGATTTAAGGATTTTGATGGGACAGTTTCTCAATATAAAGGTGTAGATGTAGATGCGGGTAAAAGTGGCGGGTCGATATTGACCTTATCAATGCAAGGAACAAATAAAGCCAGAATGGTTGATTATTTGAATTCTACTGTGAAAATGCTTATTAAAATCCAGCTCGATGGCAAAAATCAGTTTGCTGCAAATACTATTAATTTTATTGATAGTACTCTCGTGGCAATGGAATCTCAACTTAAGCAAACGGGGAACGAATTAAAATCTTTTCAAAAAGATAAAAATATCTATGAAATAGAAGGAGGTGGTTCTAAAGTTTCAGAGAAAATAATGGATTTTGATGTTGAAAAGGATCAAATAGCAAGAAAAATAGCCTACTATAATTCGTTAAAAGCATATTTGAACAATAGTGTCGATTATTCTAGATTACCGGCTCCTTCTGTTGCTGGAATTGAAGACCCGAATATTGTAGCTAATGTTTCAAAACTTATTGCACTTTCTACTCAAAGATCTGAAATGGCTTATGCCGTAAAAAGTGAAAAAATATTTAAGGATTTTGATAATCAAATGGCAGCAGTGAAAAATGTTCTGCAAGAGAATATTGTTACCGCCAAAGCTTCTTTATTATATGACTTATCGCTGGTTAATGCAAAAATTGGTCAGGCGGAAAGCACAGTGAGAAGACTACCAGCAGAACAGCAAGAATTATTGAAAATCAAAAGAAAATATGATTTAAACGATAATATTTATACAGAATTTCTTCAGAAGAGAAATGAAGCAGAAATTGTACGAGCGTCTAACCTATCAGATATCCACTTTATTGATCCAGCAAAAGATATCGGAGGAGGTCTGATCGGTCCTAAGACTTCTGTGAATTATGTAATGGCTCTGTTTTTAGGGATTTTAATTCCATTGTTATTTGTATTAGTGATTTTTTTCATTAACAATTCAATTCAGAATAGTGATGATATTAGTAAGCTTACACAAATACCTTTACTGGGCGTTATTGGGTTAAATAAGGATTCGGGTAATTTAGCAGTTTTTGACAAACCTAAATCAGCACTTTCAGAAGCTTTTAGAGGGGTTCGTTCTTCACTTCAGTTTTTGTATAAAAAACAACAAGTCAGCGGATCAAAAACATTAAT
This sequence comes from Flavobacterium sharifuzzamanii, assembly GCF_003254585.1. Classification (GTDB taxonomy): domain Bacteria; phylum Bacteroidota; class Bacteroidia; order Flavobacteriales; family Flavobacteriaceae; genus Flavobacterium; species Flavobacterium sharifuzzamanii. Next base: position 110,954 of record NZ_QJGZ01000037.1, read on the forward strand.
GATTACTTCTTCGATTAGTGGTGAAGGAAAAACTTTCTGTTCTATTAATATTGCTACCGTTTTTGCTTTAAGTGAAAAGAAAACTGTAATTGTTGGTTTAGATTTACGAAAACCAAGATTAGCAGATGAATTCCAAATAAAATCATCTTTAGGAGTTGTTAATTATTTAATAAGACAAAATAATTTGGAAGAAATTACTAATTCAACACCAATTCCAAATTTAGATGTGATTCTATCTGGGCCAGTTCCTCCAAATCCTTCTGAGTTAATTTTAAGTGAGGCAATGAAAGAATTGATTAATGAGTTGAAGCAGAAATATGATTATATTATTTTAGACACTCCTCCAGTTGGTTTAGTGGCAGATTCATTAGAATTGGTTCAGTATGCAGATGTAACATTGTATATTGTAAGACAGAATTATACTAAGAAAGATATGATAACGGTATTAAATACGAGACTTAAACGTGGAGAATTAAGTAATGTTAGTATTGTTTTAAACGGTTACGAAAATAAAGCAAAATATGGCTCTGGTTATGGCTATGGCTACGGTTACGGAGCATATTCAAATGGTTATCATGAAGAAGAAGTGAAAGTTGGTTTTTGGAAAGCATTTATGAGTCGAATTAGAAAAAGTTAAATTTGGATAAATGGAAAATAAAACAAAAAATACAATTTTAATTACGGGAGGCGCTGGATTCATAGGTTCGAATTTGACTGAGTATTTTTTAGGCTTAGGTTATAAGGTGGTTTGTCTGGATAATTTTTCTACAGGACATCGACATAATTTAAAAGACTTTTTAGAGAATCCAAATTTTAAATTAATTGAAGGTGATATCAGAAATTTAGCAGATTGTAGTTTAGCAGTTGAAGGAGTTAATTATGTCTTGCATCAAGCTGCTTTAGGCTCTGTTCCAAGATCAATAAAAGATCCAATTACAACAAATGATGTAAACGTTTCTGGTTTTTTAAATATGCTTACTGTAGCGCGAGATGCTGGAGTAAAACGGTTTATATATGCAGCAAGTTCTTCTACCTATGGTGACTCTCAAGGACTCCCAAAAGTAGAAGATGTTATAGGGAAACCATTGTCTCCTTATGCAATTACTAAATATGTAAATGAATTGTATGCTGAAATATTTAGTAAATCGTACGGATTAGAAACTATTGGGCTTCGTTATTTTAATGTTTTTGGACGAAAACAAGACCCAAATGGAGCTTATGCCGCTGTGATTCCAAAGTTTGTGAAGCAATTTATGAATCATGAGAGTCCAGTGATTAATGGTGACGGAAATTATTCTCGTGATTTTACATATATAGACAATGTTATTCAAATGAATGAGTTAGCAATGATTTGTCAAAATCCAGAAGCTATTAATACTGTTTATAATACAGCGTTTGGAGATCGAAATACACTGAATGACTTAGTTAAGTATTTAAAGGAATATTTGTCAGATTTTGATCCAAAAATAAAGGATATTCCAGTTATCTATGGCGAAAATCGAGTAGGAGATATTCCTCATTCTTTAGCAAGCATCGAAAAAGCAAAAAGAACTCTTGGTTATAACCCAAAGTATTCTTTGCAAGACGGATTGAAAGAGGCTGTGGGATGGTATTGGAATAATTTAAAATAAACAGATCAAGATAAAATAGATCAAATGAAAATTACAAAAATTTGCTGCATTGGTGCAGGGTATGTAGGTGGACCAACAATGGCGGTTATTGCGCAAAAATGTCCGCATATTCAGGTTACAGTTGTTGATTTAAATGAACAGAGAATAGCAGATTGGAATGATCCGAATCCCGAATACATTCCCATTTATGAACCAGGTCTTTCTGAAATTGTAGCAGAAGCAAGAGGTAGAAATCTCTTTTTTTCTACAGATGTTGATAAGGCAATAGATGAAGCGGAAATGATATTTATTTCAGTTAATACTCCAACCAAAACTTACGGGAAGGGAAAAGGAATGGCAGCTGACTTAAAATACATTGAGTTATGTGCGAGACAAATTGCAAGAGTAGCAAAACAAAATAAAATTGTAGTTGAGAAATCAACTTTGCCAGTTAGAACAGCTGAAGCAATTAAAAGTATATTAGATAATACTGGAAATGGCGTTCAATTTCAAATTTTATCTAACCCAGAGTTTTTGGCAGAGGGTACTGCAGTGTCAGATTTGTTAAATCCAGACCGAATTTTAATTGGTGGAGATACAACGCCAGAGGGAGAAGAGGCAATTAATTCGCTAGTAGATGTCTATTCAAATTGGGTAGGTAAAGATCAAATTTTGACAACAAATGTTTGGTCATCAGAATTGTCTAAACTTACTGCAAATGCATTTTTAGCACAGCGTATTTCCTCTATTAATGCAATGTCAGAGTTATGTGAAAAAACAGGGGCTGATGTAAATGAAGTAGCAAGAGCAATTGGGATGGATAGCAGAATTGGACCGAAATTCTTGAAAGCTTCTGTAGGTTTTGGAGGTTCTTGTTTTCAAAAAGATATTTTAAATTTAGTTTATATAGCAAAGTCATATGGATTGAATGAAGTTGCAGATTATTGGGAGCAAGTTATTATAATGAACGATCATCAAAAAAGGAGATTCTCAAGTAAAATTGTTCAGACATTATACAATACAGTAGCCGATAAGAAAATTACTTTTTTAGGTTGGGCTTTCAAAAAAGATACAAATGACACTAGAGAATCTGCTGCGATTTATGTTGCAGATGATTTAATAAACGAGCAAGCAAAAATCTCTGTTTATGATCCGAAGGTTTCTGAAAATAAAATGTTAAGCGATTTGAATTATTTGGAAACAAGATCTAGTCAAGAAAACACAAAAGCATTAAATGTATTTGAAAATGCTTATGAAGCATGTAAAGATGCTCATGCAATTGCAGTTTTGACAGAATGGGATGAATTTACGACTTATGATTGGCAAAAGATTTACGATTCAATGCATAAACCAGCTTTTGTTTTTGATGGGAGGAATATTTTGAATGCTAAAGAATTGGAGTCTATAGGTTTTGTTTACAATGGTATTGGAGCATAAATGGTTTTTTGTGGAGTAAAATGAGGTTTTTAATGTGAAGTGCAGTTGGTTTTTGCTTCGTGATAAATAAAAAAAATGAATTGGTACGTAGTTTATACAAAACCGAAATGGGAAAAAAAAGTCGCAGATAAACTCAATCAATTGGGAATTGAGTGTTATTGTCCTCTTATTACTCAAGTTAAGCAGTGGTCTGACAGAAAGAAAAAAATTGAGATGCCACTTTTTAATTCTTATGTTTTTGTGCAGTTGCCAGATTCAGAACGAAGCTCGGTTTTTAATGTGGCTGGTGTAGTTAGGTATTTGTTTTGGTTAGGAAAACCAGCAATTGTGAAAAATGAAGAAATCGAAATAATAAAAAAAAGCCTTAAGGCTCCGAATATTAGTGATGTATCAGTTTCCACTATTCAAGTTGGAGACAAAATTAAGTTGGAGTCAGGAGTCTTTAGTAATCAAAATGCAATTGTGCAAGAGGTTTCTAATAATTATTACACTTTAGTTTTAGAAAGTTTAGGATGTATTTTGAAAATAAAATTTAAATAATAGCGTTATCCTAATAAAATTAGCAGAAGAGAAAGTCTTTTTTAGATTTTTTTCTTCTGTTTTTTTTATAAAGTAATTATTTACGGCCTGATTAATAATGTGTTGTAGTTAAGTGTCTTTTAATTAACAATTTGTTTTTGAGTATTACGAGAAACCGTATTGAATAACTAGACTTATTATATTATATTTGCGCGAAAATGATTAATTTAGGCATCTGAGTCAGACTTTGTGACTTGGAACGGCGAAGCCGTGAGTTTTTAGAAGCCTAAAGAAATTAAAAAAATGGAATTGGAAAAAAATGTTAAAATTGCGGTTATTGGTTTAGGCTATGTTGGATTGCCATTAGCACGACTGTTTGCAACAAAATATTCTGTAATTGGTTTTGATATAAATGAATCTAGAGTTAATTCTTTAAAGTCGGGAACCGATACAACTTTAGAAGTTGAAGATGATGTTTTACAAAAAGTATTAATTACAGACACTAATGAGGAAATTGGTTTGTATTGTACAACATTGTTAGCTGATATTAAGAATTGCAATTACTATATTATCACTGTTCCTACTCCAGTTGATAGGAATAATCGACCAGATTTAACGCCTCTTTATAAGTCAAGCGAAGCAATCGGTAAAGTTTTAAAAAAAGGAGATATCGTTATTTATGAATCAACTGTTTATCCTGGAGTTACAGAAGAGCAATGTGTGCCAGTTTTAGAGCAGGTTTCTGGTTTAAAGTTTAATGAAGATTTTTTTGCAGGATATTCCCCAGAGAGAATTAATCCAGGAGACAAAGAACATACAGTTGAAAAAATCCTAAAAGTTACTTCTGGTTCAACCCCAGAAATTGGATTAAAAGTTGATGCTTTATACAAATCAGTAATTACAGCAGGAACACATTTAGCACCTACTATAAAAGTTGCAGAAGCCGCTAAAGTTATTGAAAATTCTCAAAGAGATATTAATATTGCTTTTGTTAATGAATTAGCAAAGATCTTCAATCTAATGAATATTGATACGCAAGAAGTGTTAACGGCGGCGGCGACAAAATGGAATTTTTTGCCTTTTAAACCTGGTCTTGTTGGAGGGCATTGTATAGGGGTAGATCCTTACTACTTGGCACAAAGAGCACAAGAGTTTGGGTATCATCCTGAAATAATTTTAGCAGGGAGACGTTTGAATGACAGTATGGGGGAATATGTAGCTTCGCAAATAGTGAAGCTAATGATTAAAAAAGGTATTTCTGTTAATGGAGCTGAGCTTTTGATGCTTGGAATTACTTTCAAAGAAAATTGCCCAGACGTAAGAAACACTAAAATTGTTGATGTTGTAAAGGCATTAAGAGAATACGGGATCTTGGTTACCATATTTGATCCACTTGCAAATACAGATGATGTAAAAAAAGAATATAATTTAGTAACATTTAACTCTATTCCAAATAATAAATTTGATGCAATAGTTTTAGGAGTTTCTCATGCTGAATTTCTAGAATTGGATTTTTCAAATTTTAAAAAAGAAAACGGTTTAATTTATGATGTAAAAGGAGTTTTAGGATCTTTAGCAGATAATAGGCTTTAGGAATAATTCTCCTTTTATTTATTTACAAATGTATGAATTCATATAAGAATATTACTCATGTTATACTTACAGGAGGAGTTGGAAGCCGTTTATGGCCACTTTCTCGTAAGAGTCGACCAAAACAATATCTTGAAATATTTGAAGGAAAATCATTATTTGAGATGACTGTTGAGCGAAATAGTCACTTAGCAAATAAAGTAATGGTTGTGGGGAATGTTGATAATTATCAATTAAGTGGTAAGGTGATGGACAAAACCAAAACATCTTATTTAAACCTTATTGAAGCAACACCAAGAAACACTGCCGCAGCTATAGCTTTCGCTGCATTCGCATCTGAACCAGATGATATTTTAATTATTACCCCATCGGATCATATTATAGATCAAATGGATAATTATAATCAAGCAATAAATGAAGCTGTAAATAAAGCTACTGAAGGATTTATAGTGACATTTGGTGTAATACCAACTAAACCAGAAACTGGTTATGGTTACATAGAAGCAAAAGGAGATAATGTAATTTCTTTCCGTGAAAAGCCAAACGAAACTACAGCAAAAGAATTTATTGCAAAAGGTAATTTCCTGTGGAATAGTGGAATGTTTTGTTTTAAAGCAAACGTCCTTTTAGAAGAGTTAAAGAAATTCCAGCCTGAAGTTTATGAAAAATCAAAAATAGTATGGGAAGAAAGTAAAGAAGGGTTTTTGGATTTAAATCTATCTATGCAAATTCCATCAATAAGTATAGATTACGCTGTTATGGAACGAAGTAAAAAGATTAAAGTTGTTCCTGCTTCTTTTTCTTGGTCGGATTTAGGGTCATTTGAATCCGTTTATGATTATTTATACTCAAAAGGCCATACAACAGATTCTAATGGTAATATGGTTATTGGATGTGATAAGCATACCACTTTCCTTGGTTTGAAAAATACTATTTTTGTTTATACAGAAACGGCTAATCTAATTTTGCAAAAAGAAAATTCGCAAGATGTGAAAGATATATATAACGAATTAGAAAAACAAAATTCAGATTTACTAAATTAATAAAAAGCATTTAAAAATGAAAAAAATTCTAATAACTGGCGGTGCTGGTTTTATAGGTTCTCATGTAGTAAGACGTTTTGTGAACAAATATCCAGAATATCAAATTTTCAACTTAGATGCATTAACATATGCAGGAAATCTTGAGAATATAAAAGATATTGAAAATAAAGAAAATTACACTTTCGTTAAAGGCGATATTGTTGATGAAAATTTTATTAATGAACTTTTTAAACTTCATGATTTTGATGGAGTTCTACATTTAGCAGCAGAATCGCATGTTGATCGTTCTATTGAAGATCCGCTTGCATTTGTTAAAACAAATGTTATTGGAACAATGAATTTGTTGAATGCAGCTAAAAATAGTTGGAAGAATAATTTTGAAGGAAAAAGATTTTACCATATAAGCACAGATGAGGTTTATGGTTCTCTAGGAGCCGAAGGCTTGTTTACTGAAAAGACTCCTTACGATCCGAATTCACCTTATTCAGCATCAAAAGCAAGTTCAGATCATTTTGTGAGAGCTTATGGAGAAACTTATGGATTGCCATACGTTTTGACTAACTGTTCAAATAATTATGGATCATATCACTTCCCAGAAAAATTAATTCCACTTTTTATAAATAACATTATAAATAACAAATCTCTTCCAGTTTACGGAGATGGAAATTATACCAGAGATTGGCTTTTTGTTGAAGATCATGCCATAGCTATAGACTTAGTTTTCCATGAAGGCAAAAATCACGAAACTTATAACATAGGTGGTTTTAACGAATGGAAAAACATTGATTTGGTTAAATTACTGTGTACAATAATGGATGGTAAATTAGAAAGAGAAAAAGGTACTTCTGAAAAGCTTATTACCTATGTAAAAGATAGACCAGGTCACGATTTACGTTATGCTATAGATGCTTCAAAAATTAATAAAGAACTAGGATGGAAACCTTCAGTTACTTTTGAAGAAGGTTTAGAAAAAACAATCAATTGGTATCTTAATAATCAAGAATGGCTTCAAAATGTTACTTCTGGTTCGTATAAAGATTATTACCAAAAACAATACTCGTAAATTAAAATATTTATAGTAAATATTTTTAAATAATTTTTCTTAAAATAATATGAAAAAGATTATATACGTTCTTACCCTATTTTTTACATTAATTACTTTTAATGCAACTGCACAAGATATAATAAAATCTAAAGATTTAAGCACAGTGAAAGTGGATTATTTATCGGATGATGATTTGGCAAAAATTAGTGCTCAGTTGAAAAGTAATAATGCAACTATTGATCAAGTTGAATCAATGGTACTTTCAAAAGGTATGAGTCAAACAGAGTTTAATAAACTCAGGATCAAGCTTAATGATTATGAAAGGAAAAATGCTAAAGGTGATGGAAAAAATAAAGGTAAGGATAGTAAATTAAAAGCAGGAGAGAAAACATCAGATTTTGGAAGGAAACAGGATGAAATAAAAAATGAGAAAGCAAAAGATTCTTTAAATGCATTAATTTTTGGGTCAGAATTATTTGATAATCCTACTTTAAATTTTGAGCCAGATTTGAATTTGGCTACTCCTATGAACTATATTCTTGGACCTGGTGATGAATTACAAGTAAGCGTTTATGGTGTTCAAGAATATAATGCGACTATACCTGTTAGTGTAGAAGGAAAAGTAAGTATTGATTATGTAGGACAAATATCTGTTTCTGGTATGTCTATTGAGGCTGCCACACAAAAGATTAGAGCGGCTATTGCTAAAGTTTATAGCACAGTTCGTTCAGGCCAATCCCAAGTAAGCATTAGCTTGGGAAAAATACGGACTATAAAAGTAACAATTGTTGGAGGAAAGCAACCAGGTAATTATTCAATTTCTTCGTTAGCAACTGTTTATAATGCTTTGCATTTAGCTGGTGGACCAGGAAAAAACGGCAGTTATAGAAATATTGAATTAATACGCAACAATAAGGTTTACAAAAATATTGATATTTATAGATTCTTAGTTAAAGGGGATCAATCCGATAATGTTTCTTTAAAGGAAAATGATGTAATTAGAATTCCTGCCTATAGTCAACGAGTTACGGTTGAAGGAGAAGTTAAGCGTCCAGGCATTTTTGAAATGAAAAAGGGTGAAAAGTTTTCTGACTTGTTAGCTTTTGCTTCTGGATTTAACGAATTTGCTTATACAGCTTCAGTAAATGTTTTGCAAAAGACTGGAAAAGAATTTAAAATCCACGATATAAATGAAAGTGAATACAATTCCTATCAACCTCAATCTGGTGATGTTTTTAGAGTTACCAAGATTCTAAATCGATTTGAAAATCGTATCAAAATTGAAGGAGCTGTTTTTAGACCAGATTATTATTCTTTTACCGAAGGAATGAGAATTTCAGATCTTATTATAAGGGCAGAAGGATTAAAGGAAGATGCTTATAGTAAACGAGCAAGAATTATTCGTTTAAAAACTGATTTGACAACAGAAATTGTTAATGTAGATTTAGGAGCTGCTTTATCAGGTGATTTAAATGCGGATATTGAATTAAAAAGAGAAGACATAGTTACAGTATATTCTATTTTAGATTTCAGAGAAGAGTATAAAGTTACCATAGATGGTGAGGTAAAAAATCCGGGTGAATATGAGTATTTTGAGAATCTTACTTTAAATGATCTGGTAGTTCAAGTAGGTGGACTGACGGGCTCTGCTTCAAAAAGAGTTGAGATCGCGAGAATGATCAAATCTGATGCAATTGATGATGCAGATCCTAAACGTGTAGAATTAGTTGAGCTTGAGATAACGGCAGATAATAATGAACAAATTAAAAATTTCATTTTAAAACCTTTTGATGTTATTAATATTCGTAGAATGGCAGTATATGAAAAACCCGAAATGGTTAAGGTAAGTGGAGCTGTAACCTATCCTGGAAAATATGTATTGGCAAACAAAAAAGAAAAAGTTTATAATGTTGTAATGAGGGCAGGGGGATTGACATCTATTGCTAATTTAGATGGAATGAAAATTAAACGACCAATAAAGGAAGAACAGATAGAACAATTAGAAAAAATAAATCTCAATTTAGATAAAAAGAGTAATCCTGAAGAAGAATCAAATCTAAAATCGAACGATACGCTTAAATCTAAATTATCAAAAAAACTAAGAGATGAATTAAAATACACGACTATTCCGGTTAATTGGGAAAAAATTGTAAAAGATAAAAATCATTATTCTAATGTAACATTATTTCCAGGAGATGAAATTGAAGTTGCTGTATACAATGAAGGTGTAAAAGTAACAGGTAACGTTTTATTGACTTCTGAAATCCCATATAGAAATGGAAAGGGATTTAAATATTATATTAATTCTGTTGGGGGTGTAGATAATAAGGGATGGAAGAGAAAAGCTTATATTATTTATCCTAATGGTAAAGCAGCTGTAACAACCTCATTTTTATTTTTTAGATCTTATCCAAAAGTAGAACCAGATTCTCAGATTGTCGTTCCCGAAAAACCTGAAAAGAAAAAGATGAGTGCTGGAGAATGGGCAGGGCTTGGAACTGCATTTGCTAGTTTAGCATTATTAATTGTAACCGCTTTTAAATAATTTTAATGGAAAATAGAAATACCGAAGGCGATGAGATGACATTGAGAGAATTAATCGATAAAATTATAAATTGGTACGATTATTTTCGCTCACAATGGAAGATTATTTTGGCAGCTGGAATAATTGGCGGTTTTTTGGGAATTGCTTATGCATTTGTTAAAAAACCTATTTATACAGCAAGTTTATCATTTGCGTTAGAAGATGAAAAAGGTGGAGGCGGTATCGGTGGGGCATTAGGTCTGGCCAGCTCATTTGGATTAGATTTAGGTGGTAGTGGCGGAGGAATTTTTAACGGAGCGAATCTTACGGAGCTATTTAAATCAAGATCTATGGTTGAGAAGACATTGCTTTCTCCAGTTAATTTAAAAGGCAAGACCATTTCTTTGGCAGAAATGTATATACAAAATAATTTTTGGAGGAAAGGATGGGAGAATGATCCGAAATTATCGAATATTCAATTTTTGCCTAATGCTGATCGTAAAGATTTTACAAGAGCACAAGATAGTATCATCGGAGCGATATATGGAAGCTTATTAAAAACTGATTTAGCTGTTGGACAAAGAGACAAAAAAATATCAATTATTACTATAGATGTTTCGTCAAAAGATGAGCTATTTGCAAAATTTTTTTGTGAAGAACTGGCAAAACAAGTTGGTAAATTTTATGTAGAAACCAAAAGTAGAAAAGCTAGAATGAACATGTCAATTTTAGAAAGACAGGTTGATTCAATTAGAATGGAACTAAATGGAGCAATTACTGGAGTAGCAATTGCCAATGATAATACTTTTAATTTGAATCCGGCATTAAATGTACGGAGATCTCCATCTGTACGCAGACAAGTTGACGTTCAGGCCAATACTGCAATATTAACTGAGCTGGTAAAACAATCAGAATTAGCAAAAGTTACATTGCGTAAAGAAACTCCATTAATACAAGTAATAGATAGGCCAATTCTTCCATTGGCTAAACAAAGAATCGGTAAAATAAAGGGATTTATTGTTGGGGGTGTAATAGTTGTTTTTTTTACGATTTGCTTTTTAGTTTTTAGAAGAATTTTAAAACTTTTATAAATAATAAGAGAACTATCAAATTTAAATAATACAGATTTTGAAAATTCTTATTACAGGAATTAAAGGTTTTTTAGGAAGTAATTTAGTAAACAAACTAAATGATTTTTCGATTGTTGGATTAGGAACTAAGGATGACTTTTCAAATAGCATTCCAGTATTTGGTCATTTAGATGATATTGATAACAATATTGATGTTGTAATACTCTGCCACGCTGCTGTTGCTTCAGGTAAAGTTGTTCTTTCTAATGACAAATTATATGAGGTGAATATTTCATTAACTGAAAAAATCATAAATAAATTTAAGAATTCACATATAATTTATATTTCTTCAACATCAGTTTATCATTTAAATGGAGAAATTCAGAATGAAAAATCGATTGTAAGTCCTCAATCAAGTTATGCATTATCAAAGTTTTGGGCAGAGAAAATTGTTTCGAATCATGAGAGAAACACAATTTTACGAATATCTTCTTTGTTTGGAATAGGAATGAAAGAAAACACATTGATTCCTAATTATATTAATCAAGCACTACAAAATGGCATCATTGAGGTGTGGGGAAATGGAGGAAGAGTTCAAAATTATATCCATGTAGAAGATGTTGTTACATATATAAAATTAATAATTAAAAATAGAGAAAAATTAAACGGTGAAGTACTTTTAGGTGTTTCCGAAGAGCATTATTCTAATTTAGATATTGCAAATATAGTTGCTGATTATTTGAAGGCTAAAATCCAATTCATAAAAGAAGATAATTCGATATCGTTCAAATATAATAATACTTATACACGCGATCTTCTAAATTGGACATCTGAAAGTAATATTGAGACGAGTTTACAAAGATACATTGAATGGAAAAAAAAATATTAGTAACTGGTATAGGAGGGAATGTTGGACAAGGTATTTTAAGAAATATCAAAGATTCTTTCCCAGAGATAATGCTGATTGGTGTTGATATAAATAGTTTTACAGCTGGAAATTATTTATGTAATAAGACTTTTCAGGTGCCATATTCTTATGAACAGAATTATATTTCTGCAATACAGGGCATTGTTGATTCAGAACATATTGATTTAATTATTCCTTCTACGGATTATGAAGTATATTATTTATCTCTTAATAAGCCAGTCTTAAATGCGACAGTTCTTGCAAGTGATGCCGAGATAGCTAAAATTTATTTAGACAAGTACGAAACATTTCTATATCATACTAAGAATGATATTCCTTTTGCCCAATCTTGGAAGCCTAAAGAATTCGATCATTCAGTAGATCAGATAATTGCAAAACCAAGAGAAGGCCGTGGATCTAGAGGCATCCTGATTAATCCAAGTAACCCAGAGGTATTGTCGGAAGAATATATGATTCAGGCGTTGCTTAAAGGTAAAGAAATCACTTCGGCAGTTTACGTCACTAAAGAGAACGTTCTTCATTCAGTGTTTACAATGGAGAGAGAATTAACTAATGGTACAACATCTAAATCAAAAGTCATATTTGAATATGATGACGAAATAAGAGTGATAGCCCAAAAAATGATTGATTTAGGAGGACTAAAAGGAAGTTTTAATATTCAATCTATTGTTACAGAAAATAGAGAAATTGTACCATTTGAAGTGAATTGTAGAATTTCTGGTACAAATTCAATTCGTCATAATTTAGGGTTTCAAGATGTTAAATATGGCGTTCAGGAATATTTATATAACGTGAAACCTGATGTAGCAAAACCAATTAAAGGTATCGCAACAAGAATTTTCTTAGATGTGGTTTATCCAGATGCATCTCATGAAAATGAACTTAATAATCTTTCGTCAAAACATATATTATATTAAGGAATGATAAAATACATTTTTTTGGATGTTTCTGGAACTATTTTATGGAAGCCTATGATTTATCAAAGGATAAACGAAACTTTGCTAAATTTTAATCATTCAGTTTCAATGGATGAGTTGAAATATAAGCACAAAGCGTTATCCGAAATTATACATTTTCCTGATAGGACTGATTCAGATTTTTATCGTTATTTTAATACTGAATTCTTAAGATTATTAGGAATTTTTCCAACGGAAGATCTAATTAATGCTATATTTAATAATTGTACTTATCTTCCATGGGAAAAATTTGATGATACTGACGTTTTAAATACAATTGATATTCCTATTGGTATAATTTCAAACTTTAATACTTCATTAAAGGAAAAATTAGAGCATTTTTTTGGTTCGATTTTTAAAGATGTTCTAGTATCTGAAGAATTAGGAATTGCAAAACCAAATATAGAATTTTATCAAAAAGCTTTGGAGAAAATTAATTGCCTTCCAAATGAGGTTTTATATGTTGGTGATTCAATGAAATTAGATATTGAACCTGCTAGTCAATTAGGAATGAAATGCTTATTGATTGATAGAGATAACTTTTATCAAAAGTCAATTTACAAAATCAATAATCTTAGTGAGGTTTTACAATATTTGAAATGAAAACGCTAGCTATAATTGGAAGTGGGGATTTAGGTCAGCAAATTGCTCATTATGCTATTTCTGATAATCACTACGGTAAAATCGTTTTTTTTGATGATTTTGCTACTGTGAGTGAAATTAATGGATATGAAATTCTTGGAAATTCAGATTCGATTGAAAAAGAATATTTGAAGAGAACTTTTGATGAATTGATTATAGGAATTGGATATAATCATTTATTAGTTCGTAAGACTTTGTTTGAAAGGTTTAATGGTATAATTCCATTTGGAAAAGTTATACATTCCTCATCATGGGTAGATAATACTGCAAAAATAGAAAATGGTTCTGTAATTTATCCTTGCTGCAGTATTGATGCCAACGTTATAATTGGAAATAATGTTATTATTAATATCAGTTCTGTTATTGCACATGATACAAAGATTGATAGTCATTGCTTTATTTCACCAAGAGTAGCTTTGGCAGGTTTCATACATATTAAGGAAATGTGTATAATTGGAATTAATTCAACAATTATAGACAATATTAATATTACATCTAATACAAGACTTGGAGGAGGGACTGTAGTTATCAAAAACATTGACGAACCGGGGTTGTATGTTGGTAACCCTCAAAGGTTTGTGAGGTGAGTTAAGACTCAAAAACTATCTCAAATTATATGATTCAATTCATTTTTTTACTATAACTATTTTAGTGAAAAATTATAAAATAAAAAACATCAAACACATGATTCCTTTTAATAAGCCATATCTAACGGGTAAAGAAACGCACTACATTTATGATGCTGTAAATTCAGGCAAAATATCTGGTAATGGAAAATATACGCAAAAATGTCAATCTTTTTTTGAATCTCATTATGGATTTAAAAAATGTCTATTAACGACATCATGTACTGATGCACTAGAAATGGCGGCAATATTGGCGAATATTAAAGAAGATGATGAAGTCATTGTCCCAAGTTTTACATTTGTTTCGACCGCGATTGCTTTTGTTCGTCAAGGTGCAAAAATTATTTTTGCTGATTCATATTCAGACAATCCAAACATTGATGCTGACAAAATAGAACAATTAATTACGCCAAAAACCAAAGCAATTGTTCCGGTTCATTATGCTGGTGTAGCATGTGATATGGATAAAATAATGGATTTAGCAAATAAATATAATTTGATTGTAATTGAAGATGCTGCACAAGCTATAGATAGTTTTTATATCGACAAAAATGGTGTAAAAAAAGCATTAGGTTCAATAGGTCATTTTGCAGCTTTTTCTTTCCACGAGACAAAAAATATAATTTCGGGAGAAGGGGGAATGCTTGTAGTAAATGATGACAAATATATTACTAGGTCTGAAATTATTTGGGAAAAAGGCACAAATAGAGCAGAGTTTTTTAGAGGTGAAGTAAATAAATATGGATGGGTAGATACTGGTTCGTCTTTTTTACCATCTGAAATTATAGCGGCTTTCCTTTGGGCCCAAATAGAAAATCTGCAAGATATTCAAAATAAGAGAATAAAGCTCTGGGAAACTTATTACAATGAGATTAAAAAGTTAGATAATAGTGCAATTAAATTGCCTGTAGTTCCTGACTATGCTACAAACAACGGACATATGTTTTATTTGTCTTGCAAAGATGGTGAGGTAAGGCATAAATTAATTAGTACTTTGAAGGAGAATGGATTTCATGCTGTCTTTCATTATTTATCTCTTCATTTAAGTGATTATTATGTGGATAAACATGATGGAAGAAGCCTGTCTAATTCAGACTATTTTACTGATTGTCTCGTTCGTTTACCTCTTTATTATGAGCTGACAGATAATAATGTAGAAAATATAGTAGCATCGATTAGAAGTAGTTTTGAATAAGATTAGCATAAAAAATATTAAAGGCTACTTTAATAACAACGATAGGAGTGAAAACATCAAGGCAAATGTAGTTGGATCAATTTTTTTAAAGGGGATAAGTATTTTTTTAAGTTTATTGGTCGTTCCTTTAACTATTAATTATATTTCGCCTTATCAATACGGTGTCTGGATTACAATTTCATCTATCATTGGATGGTTAAGCTTTTTTGATATTGGATTTGGAAATGGTTTAAAAAACAAATTTGTTGAGGCTATTACCACAGGAAAACTAAAATTAGCGCGAATTTATGTAAGTACAACTTATTCGATACTAGCCTTAATTATTTTATTGATTTGGGTATTATCAGTTTTAATTTCGAAGTTTGTTGACTGGCCCAAATTTTTAAATGTTAAAGGCGCAAATAACGAGGAGTTGTTCTATGTTATGTTGATTGTGCTTTCGACTTTTGCATTTCAATTTGTTTTAGGTTTAATAAATACAATTCTATCAGCTCTTCAAAAGCCTGTTATTACTTCATTAATTAATGTAATAAGTCAATTTTTGGTTTTAATAGGGATTTATGTTTTAAGTAAAACAAGTTCAGGATCTATTTTAAATCTTAGTTTGTTAAATGGAATAGTAAACACTTTAGTTCTTTTTATCTTTTCTATTTATTTATTTAAAACATCATTAAAAAATTACGTTCCATCATTAAAGTTTGTTCGGTTTAGATATGCAAAAGGATTACTGACTTTAGGATTGAATTTTTTTATTTTGCAAATTATTTCGATCATATATTATGAGACTAATAATATTATTATCACGAAGACATTAAGCCCACTTGATGTGACAGTGTACAATTTAGGATTTAAATATCTGTCAATTATAGGAATGTTTTTTAGCATAATTATTTCTCCTTTTTGGAGTGCCTTTATTGAAGCAAGGGTCCTAAACGATATTTCATGGATGAGATCAGTGACAAAAAAACTATATAAAATATTTGGCTTGTTTTTATTGGCAACACTAATTTTAGTTTTATGTAGTTCTTTTGTATATAATATTTGGTTTGGAAAGTCTGTTAATGTGCCATTTTTGATGACGATGTATTTGGGAATATGGCAAATTTTTAATATGTGGAATTCTTTACATTCGACTTTAATTTATGGATTTGGTAAAATTAAGTTACAGATTATAGCTTCTCTTTCTGTTGGAATTGTTAATATTCCATTAACTGTATTTTTTTGCCAAACATGGGGACTAAATGGAGTTGTAATTTCACAAATTATTTTAGCGATGTCGATCGCTTGGATTGGCCCTCTACAATTAAATCTACTATTTAATAAAAATGCAAAAAGAATCTGGAACAAATAAAAGTTCTAACGCCTTAATAATAACAAGTTTTCTTGATAATGGCAATTCATCTAAAATGATTTTGGATATCTCGAAATCATTAAGTAATAATTATAATATTGACGTTATTACAAAATACCCTTTTATTAGCAAGGATTTTAATGTTTATTCAGCGTATAATAAATATGAGAAATTAGGTCATGATTTTTCTGCTCGTGCTCATGCTCTATTGTTAAAATATAAATTGTTATCTGTACCTCATAAATTTGAATCCAAGGAAAATTTGCCATATTACTTTTTTGGATTAAATGATGAAAAACCACCTGTTAATACTAAAAGAATTGTAAATCGCATAAAAAAGAAATACGATTTTATTTTAGTGTTTTTTTGGCAAGGTCTCGTTACAAGTAAAACATTAAAGGATATCTACGATAAATTTGAAATTCCTTTTTTATTAGTTGCGGCAGATATGTTTCCTATGACAGGGGGATGTAGTTATTTTTGGGATTGCGAGCGTGTAAAGCAGTCTTGTGGTAAATGTCAGGGGATACTTTCATCAGATGAAAATGATGCTACTCGTAAAAATTTTCTTTACAAGAAAGATGTATTTGCCAATATTAAAAGTATTTTTTTAGGTAATAATTGGCAAAATAGATATGCTGCTGAGTCTGGATTATTTAAAAATATAGGGACGATTTATCCCATCGTTGACGAAAATGTGTTTCGACCAAGAGATAGAAAGACATTAAAAAAGGACTTTAACTATTCTGACAAAAAAGTATTGTTTTTTGGATCGCTTGGAGTTCATGATCCTCGGAAGGGATTTAAATTTCTTTTAGAGGCTTTAAAGTTGCTATACATAAAAAGACCAGATTTGGTTTCTAACATTGTTCTGGTTGTTGCAGGGAGTGGAGAAAAAGTTGAAGATCTTGATGAATTTAATATTGATTATACTGGCCATTTAACTTTTGATCAATTAGCAGAATATTACGCTTTAGCTGATCTATTCCTAAGTCCAAGTATACAAGATGCTGGTCCAATGATGCTAAATCAAGCTTTAATGTGTGGTACTCCAGCAGTGGCATTTAACATAGGAACTGCTTGTGATATAATTAATGAAGGGACTGGATACCTAGCAAAATTTAAAGACAGTGAGGATTTTTGTAATGGTATAATTAGTTTAATTACTAAAAGTCCAACAGAATTAGATGTGATTTCAAAGAATTGTAGATCAGAATCAATGACTAGATCTTCTTATGAAGGATTCAGCTCAGCCATCATAAACGCTTATCACATGATTGACTAAGTTAATATTTTGAACATATTTTTTAATTTTTTAAATAAAGTTTGCGATTTAAAATGAAAAAAATAATAATAAATGAAAAAAATAATAATTAATGGAATTGCCAATGTCAGCTTAATTTTATTTCCATTAAAATTCTTGGTCAAAATTAAAAATGTTTTTAACTCGATATATACTGCCAGAATTTTGAAAGGCTTGAAAGAAGCAAGCAACGGGAGCATTAAATATCCAATGTATCTTAAAGGAGGGGAGTATATTAAAATTGGAAACAATTTTGATTGTGATCAGAGGTTACGTTTAGATGCAATAGACAATTTTCTTGGAGAAAAGTTTTATCCAGAAATAATTATAGGTAATAATGTTTCAATTCAAAAAGATTGTCATATTGGAGCAATAAATAAAATTATTTTAGGCGACAATGTTTTATTAGCAAGTAAAGTATATATCAGTGATCATTCACATGGTGAAATTACAAAAGAGGCGTTGTTGCTACCGCCTTCAAAAAGGAAATTATATAGTAAAAGTCCCGTTATCATTGAAGATAATGTTTGGCTCGGTGAGAATGTAGTAGTTTTACCAGGAGTAACTATTGGAGAAAATACAGTTGTAGGAGCTAATGCAGTCGTTACAAAATCAATACCAAAAAATAGTGTCGTTGGAGGAAATCCGGCTAGAGTAATAAGAGAATTATAATCATGAAAAAAGAAGCAAGAGTTATAGCGTTATATTTGCCACAATATCATCCTATTCCAGAAAATGATAAATGGTGGGGTAAAGGTTTTACTGAATGGACTAATGTTGGAAAAGCAAAGGCTTTATTCAGAGGGCATTATCAACCTAGAATACCTGCTGATTTAGGGTATTATGATCTTAGAGTTTCTGAAACTCGCAAAGCTCAAGCTGATATGGCAAAACAATATGGCGTTGAAGGATTTTGTTACTGGCATTATTGGTTTGGAAATGGTAAAAGATTAATCGAAAGACCATTTAACGAAGTACTTGAATCAGGAGAACCTGACTTCCCATTTTGTCTTGCATGGGCAAATGAAACTTGGAAAGGCTTTGATCATGGTCTTAAGAACAGAAATGTATTAATAGAGCAACTTTATCCAGGTATTCACGATTACGAAGCTCATTTTTATGAAGTTTTGCCTGCTCTTAAAGATAAAAGATATATTACTGTACATGGAAAACCATTGTTTATGATATATAAACCTTTGGCTTCAGAAGAGATTAAGGTTTTTATGGAAACATGGAAAAAGCTGGCAAATGATAATGATTTGCCTGGGATATATTTTGTTGGACATCATAATGATTTGAGAAATAATTTAGAAGAAATTTTAAAAACTGGAGTTGATGCTGTAAATACTACGCGTTTAAATAATTATATTATTAATCATAGATCAATTTCTGAAAAGATTTTAAGCAGAATTAAAAGAATTTTTCTTGGAAATGCAGCTGCGTATGCAGTTCCGTACAAAATAATGTCTAAGTATTTTTTGGTGCCCGAGGAAGATAAACTTCCAAATGTATTTCCTAGTATAATTCCCGGATGGGACCATACTCCAAGAAGTGGTCATGAAGGTTTGGTAATGACAGATTCAACACCAAATTTATTTGAACTACATGTAAAGGAGACTGTCGATATAGTTGACGAAAAAGATTCTGAAAATAAAATTATTTTTATTAAATCATGGAATGAATGGGCAGAAGGAAATTATATGGAACCAGATTTAAAATGGGGTAAAAAATATCTTGAAGCGTTAAAAAGACAAATTGTTAAGGAAGAAATTAAATAATAATGAAGGTTTCGGTTATTATTCCGGTTTATAATGCTCAAAATTATCTGAAGAAATGCTTGGATAGTGTTTTAAATCAAACGCTTAAAGATATTGAAGTAATTTGCATCGATGATTGTTCTTCTGATGGATCGTATAATATTTTAAAGGATTATTCTTCTAAAGATAGTCGATTAAAATATTACAGAAATGACAAGAATATCGGTCAAGGATTAACTAGAAATCGAGGCTTGGATTTGGTACAAGGTGAGTTTGTTGCTTTTGTTGATTGCGATGACTGGATAGAACCTGAGATGTATGAAGTTCTTTATTCAAAAAATGATATTCAAAAATTTGATTTAGTTTGCTGTAATTTAGTTAGCAATTTTCCTAATGGTTTTAGCGGAATACCTCAAATGCCATCAAGAGATTTAATTACAAAAGATTTCCTTATAAATGAGGCATTATCGCCATCTATAGAATTCTTTTCTCCAAATTCTCCTTGCGATAAAATTTATAGAAAAGAGACTATTGATAAGTTTAACCTCAGGTTTGAAAGTGAGAGAAAATTTCTGTATGAAGATAAACTATTTAATTTAATGTTTTTATCCTCAAATCCATCCTTTTACTTTGAACCGAAAGTATTTTACCACTATATGATCAGATACGGAAGTACAATGACTTCTTACAAAGAAAATTTAGTTGAGAAATATTTCTATATGGAAGAAAGGATAGTTGAAGTTTTAAATAAAAATGGTTGTTTGCATGATGAACAAAGGATAAGATTGAAAAGAAGCTTATTTGAAATGACTTTTGTTTTTTCTTTAAATGCATTAGTTTATAATAAATCAATAGGTGGGAAACTATCAAGTTTCAGAGAATTAATAAATGATAAACGAGTATCATCTAATGCTAAGTTGTTTAAAATTGGTGATATTCCGAAGTCTAATTCAAGAATTAAGGGACTAGTTAAGGCAATGTGTTTCTTGATTTTGAAATATTGTAGATAAAATATTAAATTAGTTAAATGCAAGAATTTAAATTTAAAAAGCATTCCTTAATATTTGTTCTCTTACTTATAGAGTCTATTTGCTTATTCTTATTTGCGCCAGATTATTACCATTATGGTTTTAATTTGTTTTGTATGTGTCAGTATCTCTTTAGCTGTTTTTTGTTTTTAAAATTGAAAAAAAAACAAAACTACTTTGATTTTGATGTGATTTTTATGTTTTCCTTCTTTTTTGTTATGTTTTTCTATCCAGTATTTATGTTTCAGAGTGATCCCTTGAAATATTTTGCTTTTCAATATGAATTTAACGAAAATGTTATTTCACGATCAACAGCATTATCTTTACTGGGTATGCAATCTTACTTTTTAGGAAGTATTTCATTTCGGGAGAAGAAAATTAGTCAGCCAAGAACTAAACCCTATGATTATATTACAAGTTTAACTTTGATTTCTGCTATTTCCTTTTTTCTTTTCATTGTCTCAGGAGGTTATGCCAGTCTGAAAGGTGCTTATTCAGGAGAAGAAGTTCAATCTTCTGGTTTGGGATCTTATTTTAGAGCATTTACTACACCATTCCTGTATTGTGCGCTGGCATTGCAATTTGATTATTTGTATAAACTAAACAAAGATAAATTTGAAATAAAAGGATTGAAAAATATTTTAATAGTTTATACTATTTTTTTTTCAGTTTTAATGGTAATGACTGGAAGTAGGGCCAATATACTTCAAGTTATATTGATTTGTGGAGGTTTATATACTGCATATTACAAAAATATTAGTTTTGTAAAGTTTATTCCTTTGATGATTATTGGTATTTTAGGCATGTTTGCAATTAATATCGCTCGTGGAGGAGGAGAAATATCAGGGCTGGCAGATATTGTGATGGATCTTATTATTAATAACAGAAATACATACATGGCTGTTGATTATGTGGATGTGAACGGTATAACTTATGGTAAAACAATGTTTTCAGTTATCTTAGCTCCATTTCCATTTATGCAAAAAATTATATTTTCTATTTTTCATATAGATGTGTGGGATGCTTCTTCATCTGCATTAATCACAAAAATTTCACTTGGTGGAGAAAGTGAATTAGGGCTGGGAACTAATATTATAGCTGATCTTTATATGTCTTTTGGAATGATTGGTGTGATTGTTTTAATGTTTTTTTTAGGGAGATATATATCAAAATTTTTATATATGGCAAAGAATAATATTTATGCACTAATTGCTTATTCTGTTATGATGTCATATTCTGTATATATTGTAAGATCAGAGTTTTTTTTCGCAGGTAGAGATTTATTGTGGGGGATTTTCTTTTTTTTCTGCATTCATATATACAATAATAATAAGATTCAGAAAAAATTATCAAATAGATGAGAATTTCAATAATAATACCTGATATAACTAGAGCAGGAGGTACAGAAAGAGCAGTTGTAACGTTAGCCAATATGTTGTGTGTGAGATATTCTGAGATACATATTTTGAGTATGACAAAAACTGATGTTCAAAGTAGTTATTATCAAATAGATGAGAGGGTTTCAGTTTTTTTTTTAGATAATAAAGCACTACAATCTAAAGTTTTGCATAAAATAAAATGGTCCATCAATACAGTTTCTCAATTAAACAAGTATTTTAAAGAAAATAAAACGGATTTGATAATTTCAACTGGGCATAATTATAATTGGTTGTTGTACTTTATTAAAGTGAGCAAACATGTAAAAAAAATTGCATGTGAACATATTGTCTACTCTAGTATTCCGAGATTGTCACGATTCTTTATGAGACTGACTTATCCATTTTTAGATCAAATCGTAGTTTTATCAGATACCGCTGCTAAAAGTTTCAATAAATATTCTAAAGTTGCGGTAATTCCCAATGCCATTCCTTTTAAAACTGCACAAAAATCAGCACTTATTGAAAAACAAATTTTAATGGTTGGTAGATTAAGTCCAGAAAAAGGAATAGAACGACTAATACCTATTGCCTCTTTAATTAAGAAAAAAATCTCAAGCTGGAAGATAATTATATTAGGTGATGGCCCTGAAAGGAACTCAATTGAAGAACAAATAAAACAAGCAGATTTAAACGATTTTATTTTACTTAAAGGATCTGTAAAAGATGTACAAAGTTATTATTTAAGTAGCTCAATCTATATTATGACATCCCATTTTGAAGCATTTCCAATGGTTCTTTTAGAGGCGCAAAGTTTTGGTCTTCCAATAATTTCTTATAATTGCCCTGAAGGACCAGCTCAAATAGTTGATAATAATACTGGTTTTTTAATTGATAATGGAAATTTTAATGATTTTAGTGAAAAAATTTTAATGCTGATTGAAAATGAAGAGATGCGCAAGGAGATGGGGGAAAATGGTAAAAATAATGCAAATAAATTTTCGGAAGATAAAATTTTACTTCAATGGGAATCGCTTATCGATAAAATTACCGTATAAACTAATAAATAAAGGGGTGTTTTTCTAATGTAAATTTAATGAATATAGATAAATATTTAAGTGATAAACTCAAATTGATTTCTTTTGTATCAATGTTAATGGTAGTATTTCTTCATTCTTATAATTTAGGAACAGAAATAATAGAAAATCCGAACATTAAAAGAGGATATAATTTTTTTGTTCAATTTTTTATAAGCCAAGGTATAACTAGAATTGCAGTACCGATATTTTTTACAATTTCAGGTTATCTATTATTTATACGTCTAAATAATATAAACATATTTAAAGAATATATACCAATATTAAAAAAGAGATTTATTTCTTTAGCTGTTCCATATTTAATTTGGTCTTTTTCTTTTTTTATGTTTTTTTTACTACTACAAAAGTTACCTGGAATTGCTACTTTATTTAAGCAAAAACATATTGCAGATTACTCTATCTCAGAGACATTATCAGTAATTTTTATTAATCCTATTCCATTTCAATTATGGTTTATTAGAGATTTAATCTTACTTATTGTAATATTCCCATTACTGTATTGGGTATTGCAATTGTTCAAAGGACTAGCATTGTTGTTGTTTCTAATAAGTTGGTGGTTTGGATTTGATTTCATCGTTTTTTCTAATGAAGCATTATTGTTTTTTGCTTTTGGGTCTTTTTTAGGGATAAATAAATCAGATTTAAAAGTTGAAATAAATCAAATTACAACATGTTTTTTAATCAGTTTGTGGCTTTTAATCGTTTTATGTGAAACTCTACTAGTGTATAAATCTTTTAGCAATCTGTACATATTAAATTTCCTTCATAAATCTGGTATTTTAATTGGTGTTATTTCAGTGTGGTTTTTTTATGATTTTATTTTGAAGAATAAATATAGATTTTATTTTAAAAGTATACCATTTTTACATTTGTCATTCTTTATATATGCTTTTCATGAACCTTTGTTAGAAATTCTAAAAATCATTTTTTATAAAATTTTGGGCACAGAACAGACAGCAATGTTCTCTATATACATTGTAGCACCACTAATTGTAATAGCATTATGTATTTTAACTGGAGAGTTTCTAAAGAAAAAGGTTCCTTCTTTTTTTAAGATAATAACAGGTGGAAGGTAGTAAAAGAAGTAAAAAAGAGTAGCTAAGAAAAAATACTCAATAAGCGGTTTAAGTTAAATACTAAAATAATTGCTAGAAGTATTTTTAAAATAACTATATAGTTTGAATTCATAAAAGATGAAAATATTAATTGATTTTACACAAATACCTCTAAAAAAAGTTGGAGTTGGGGTATATGCCATGTCTCTGTTAAGAGAGATAAATAAGATAAGACCAGATCAGGAATATTATGTTGTTGTTTTAGGTGATGATGCTGAAGTGATAGAATTATTAAAGGAAAGTAAATTTTTTAAAATAATATATTTAAACAAAATCTTCAGAAAACTTATTTTTAGATTTGCTTTTGAACAATTATTTTTGCCATTATTAGCACTTAAAAACAAGATTGATGTAATTCATTCTCTACATTATAGTTTTCCTATATTACCAATTAAAGCAAAGAAGGTTGTTACATTACATGATATGACTTTCTTTCTTTATCCTGAATTTCACAAAAAATTAAATCTGTGGTTTTTTACAAAAATGATAAAAATGTCGATACGTCATTGTGAAAGAATTATTTGTGTTTCAGAAGCTACAAAAGCAGATGTTTTTAAAATACTAAATGTAAAAGAAAAATATAGAGATAAATTTGTGGTTGCACCTTTGGGGGCAGATTATAGGTTGCCAACACAATATGATAAAGAAAGTTTAAAAATTCTGAATAAACATAACTTGGCCCCAAATAAATTTTTGCTGTTCATTGGTACAATTGAACCAAGAAAAAATATTAAATCAATTCTTCTCGCGTATTCAAAACTTCCAAATGTTAACTCAGAATATTCACTAGTTATAGTTGGCAAAAAAGGATGGCATTATGATGAAGTTTATAAAACTCTTGACGAGTTACAACTGGGAAATAAAATCATTTTTACTGATTTTGTAACTGAAAATGAAAAAAATGTTTTATTAAGTAATTGTTATCTCTTTTTATATCCTTCTTTTTATGAAGGATTTGGCATTCCAGTTTTAGAAGCAATGTCTTTTGGTATTCCAACTATTACAAGTAATATTTCGTCAATGCCTGAGGTTGCCGGCGATGCCGCAATTTTGATAAATCCACATAGAGTGGAAGAGATAAGTAGCGCAATTAATCTTCTAGTGCATGATGCATCACTGTATAAGTCTATGCAGGATAAGTCTTTAGTGCAAGCGAAAAAATTTACATGGAATAAAATGGCATTAGACACAATTAAATGTTATATTCAATAATTAATGATTAGACTGTCATTTTTATGCTAAAGGAGCAAAAAGTGTTTAAATTTAGTAATGTTGTTTTAATAGTAACTACAGACAAACAGTAAAATTGAAAAATATAAAAATTACTTCTTGTATTGTTTTGTACAAAAATGATATAAAAATGTTGCAAGAGACAATAGGCTCTTTTCTAGAAACAGAATTGAATGTAAAATTATACTTAGTAGACAATTCTCCAACAGATGATTTGAAAATTCTAATGACTGATTCTAGGATAGAATATATTCATAATCCCTCTAATCCAGGTTTTGGAGCTTCTCATAATGTCGCGATTCAGAAAGCAAATGACTTTCAGTCGGATTATCATTTAGTGCTTAATCCAGATATATATTTTAAACAAGGTACATTAGAGAATCTTTGCGAGTTTATGGACTCTAATTTAGAAGTTGGACATGTTATGCCTAAAATTACTTATCCGAACGGAGAGTTCCAATATTTATGTAAAACTAATCCAACTTTTTTTGATCTATTTGCAAGGGGATTTATGCCTTCTTTGCTTAAAAGAATTTTTCAAAAGAGAATGGATAAGTATGAATACAAAGATTATAATTACAATGAAATTATATTCGATATACCTTACTTGTCGGGCTGCTTTATGTTTCTAAGAAGTAGTATTTTGAAAAAAGTAGGTTTTTTTGATGATAAAATCTTTATGTATTTGGAGGATGCAGATCTAACAAGAAGATTTTTAGAGGTTTCTAGAACAGCATACTACCCTCAAGCCCATGTTTATCATCATTTCGCAAAACTTACTCATAAGAAATTAAAGTTTAAATGGATAACTGTTCAAAGTGCTTTTATCTATTTTAATAAATGGGGATGGTTAAAAAGTATTTATTAGATTATGAAGATATTATTAACTGGAGCAAATGGTTTCCTAGGAAAATCAATTATAAACGAATTATCACAAGATAATAATCATATTTTTTGTTTATCGAGAACTTCTGGGGATTATGCAGTCGAACTGGAAAAAGAAATACCTGTTTTTAAAGAAAGCTTTGATTTAATAATTCATGCGGCTGGAAAAGCACATAGTGTTCCAAAAAGTGAAGAAGAAAAAAAAAAGTTTCGTGATATAAATGTAAGGGGTACTGCTAATCTTTTATTAGGATTAGAAAAGGTCAATCAACCCAAACAGTTTGTTTTTATTAGTTCAGTCTCTGTTTATGGACAAGAATTTGGTATAGATATAAAGGAAGATTTTCCATTGGCAGCAAAAGATCCTTATGGGAGGAGTAAAATTGAAGCAGAAAAAATCATTACAGATTGGTGTAAAGCTAATAATATTATTTGCACAATCTTACGTTTACCATTATTAGTAGGTAAAAATCCTCCCGGTAATTTAGGAGCGATGATTAAAGCTATTAAAGGTGGATATTATTTTAATATTGCTAATGGGAAAGCACGAAAAAGTATGGTGTCAATTAAGGATGTGGCTTCATTTATAAGTGTCGTAGCGCCAACGGGGGGTATATTTAACTTAACGGACGGAATTCATCCTAGTTTTTTTGAGCTAAGCTATGCTATTTCGAAAAAGAAAAGTTTTAGTTTGCCATTAATTCTAGCAAAAATAATGGGTAAAATTGGAGATTTGGTAGGTGATAAGTCTCCAATAACTTCGTCAAAAGTAAAAAAGATTACTACTGATTTAACTTTCGATGATTCAAAAGCACGCAAGCTACTAAATTGGAAACCAGAACCAGTTCTGAATTATCTTAAAAATGAAACTTTTTAAGCTAGAATAAGAAAATATAAAAATTTGATGTAAAAAGAGATAATGGAATACACAATTTTAGGAATTATTTTAATGATTATAATGTTACTTTATTTTAAAGTAGCAGATCGTTTTAATATAATTGACAAACCCAATCAAAGGAGTTCGCATACAGAGGTAACTTTAAGAGGAGGAGGAATTATTTTCTGGTTTGCAGCTTTACTTTATTTTGTTCAGCATATCCAACCTATCTTTTTTTTCTTTACGGGAATAACATTAGTGAGTTTGGTCAGTTTTTGGGATGATATTCAAAGTTTATCCAATAAGATAAGAATTTCGATTCATTTTCTTTCCATCACATTGATTTTTTTTGACTTGGAACTATTCAGTTTATTCCCAATTTGGGTTATTGCAATAGCTTATGTTTTAGCGATTGGATTAATAAATGCTTATAACTTCATGGATGGAATTAATGGCATCACGGGATTGTACACCTTAGTAGTTATGAGTTCACTTTTATATGTGAATACTAAAATTCAGCTTTTTACCGATGGAACTTTTATAAAATATGCAATGATTGCAAGTTTAGTTTTTTTATTTTTTAATTATAGAAAAAAGGCTAAATGCTTTGCAGGTGATATAGGTAGTATTGCCATCGCATTTTGGATAATTTATTTAGTTTTAAAACTTATTCTGGTTACGAATTCACTTATTTGGCTCTTGTTTTTAGCAGTGTATGGTGTTGATGCGATTTGTACTATAATCCATCGTTTATATTTAAGGCAAAATATTTTTGAAGCACATCGTTTGCATTTGTATCAGATTTTGAGCAATGAATATAAAATTCAACACAGACTAGTGTCTTTGTATTATGCATTAGTTCAAGTTGCAATTTCGGGACTAGTTATATTTCTTTATCAGAAAGTACAAGATATAATTTTGTTTGTGATTGTAATTCTTCCTTTGCTCCTGATTTATTCATCAAAGTTTTATTTACTAAGCAAAAATAATTTAAGAGTTAAGGCATGATTCCTAACACAATTCAAGGTGGAAATTTTTCAGATCACCGAGGTACTATTTCATATGTAAATGATTTTACTTTTAAAGACATTGAAAGATTTTATATTATTAGTAATTCTGATGAAAATCCAATTCGTGCCTGGCAAGGACATAAATTAGATGCTAAAAATTTTTATTGTTTGAGCGGTTCTTTTAATATTCATTTTGTAAAGGTGGATAATTGGGAAAATCCATCAAGAGATTTAAAAATTGAAACAATAACTGTTTCTGAAACGGATAGTAAAATAGTTCATATTCCAGCAGGTTATGCTAATGCAATAGAATCCTTAGAAACTAATTCAAAATTGATATCTTTCTCTACTTTACCATTGACAAAGGTCAGTGAGGATGATGTTCGTTATCCTTCAGATTATTGGCTTTTAAATGGATAAAAAAAAGATCTACTTATCATTGTCACAACAAAGTGGTTTTGAAAATGAATATATTCAAAAAGCACTAGAAACAAATTGGATAACTTCTGGTGGACCAAATGTAGATGAATTCGAAAATGAACTTCAAAATTATTACGAAGATGAATCATCTGTAACGGCATTAAATTCCGGAACCTCTGCGATTCATTTGGCGCTTATTTTATTAGGAGTTAAAGCGGGTGATGAAGTAATTTGTCAATCTATGACATTTTCAGCATCAGCTAATCCTATTCTTTACCAAGGTGCAATTCCTGTTTTTATTGATAGCGAGGTTGAAACTTGGAATATATGTCCAGATAATCTGGAAGTTGCAATAAAAGACAGAATTAAAAAAGGTAAAAAACCAAAAGCGATAATTGCTGTTCATTTATATGGTACTCCATATAAAATTGATGAAGTTCATGCAATTGCAGATAAATATGGAATTCCTATTATCGAGGATAGCGCTGAAGCTCTTGGGAGTAGTTATAAAGGTAAAAAATGTGGAAGCTTTGGAAACTTTGGAGTTTTATCTTTTAATGGAAACAAAATTATTACAACTTCAAGCGGAGGGGCATTAATTTCTAATTCTAAAGAGACAAAAGAAAAAGCAATTTTTTATGCAACTCAGTCAAAAGATAATGCAGTTCATTATCAGCATAGCGAAATTGGTTACAATTATAGAATGAGTAATATTTGTGCAGGCATCGGTCTTGGACAAATTAAAAGCTTGAATAGTAATATTGAATCAAGAATTATAAATCATAACTTTTATAAAAGCATTTTTAACTCAATAGATGGGGTTAAGCTTTTTGAAGTTTCGAATGAAGATTTTTTTTCAAATTACTGGTTAAATTCAATTTTGATTGAGCCAGATTTTAGTAATAGTAAAAATCGAGAAAGTTTAAGATTGGCGTTAGAAAAAGCAAATATTGAAAGCCGACCACTTTGGAAACCTATGCATTTGCAACCAATTTTCGAAAAATATCCATATTATGGAAATAAAATCGCGGAGCAATTGTTTGAAAAAGGATTATGTTTGCCATCTGGGACAAATCTACTAATTGAAGATAAAGATAGAATTAAAGAAGCGATCACAACTTTCTTTAAAAATAATTGAATATAAAGAATATATTATAAAATGAAAATCGAAGAAACATTTATAAAAGACTTAGTAATTGTAGAGCCAACAGTATTTGGAGATGAAAGAGGTTACTTTTTTGAATCTTATAGTAAATCCAAATTTGAAGATTTAGGAATTAATATTGAATTTGTTCAAGACAATCAGTCATTTTCAAAAAAAGGAACTTTAAGAGGATTGCATTACCAAAATCCTCCTTTCGCACAGACAAAGTTAGTTCGTGTTTTAGAAGGTGAAATTATTGATGTTGCAGTAGATTTAAGAAAAGATTCACCAACTTATGGTAAAGCATTTAGTGTTTTACTATCCGCAGAGAACAAAAAACAATTACTAGTGCCTCAAGGATTTGCTCACGGATTCTCAGTTATTAGTGAAACGGCTTCGGTAATGTATAAATGTGATCAATTTTATAACAAAGCTTCTGAAGGAGGAATCAAATATGATGATCCTTCTTTGAATATTGATTGGGGAATGAATCTCGAGGAGGCTATTGTTTCTGAAAAAGATCAAATTTTACCATTTATTGAAAACTGTAATAGTTTATTTTAATGAAGAAAATTCTAGTAACTGGCGCAACAGGACAATTAGGATCTGAACTTTCAGTTTTAGCGCCTTTATATAATCAATATGAATGGGTATTTGCAGATAGAACTCAAATTACATTAGATAATTTAGAAATGCTTCAATCTCAATTAGAAATAATTTGCCCTGATATTATATGTAATTGTGGAGCTTACACTGCTGTTGATAAAGCTGAATCAGAAAAAGATTTAGCTTTTAAAGTAAATCATTTGGCAGTAGAGTTAATAGCAAAATATGCTAAAGAAAATAATGTAAAATTAATTCATGTTTCGACAGATTATGTTTTCGATGGGGATTCATCTATCGCCTTGAATGAAGAAGCTAAAACTAATCCAATAAATGTTTATGGAGAAAGCAAATTGGCTGGTGAAATTGCTTGTTTGAAAGAAAACCCAGAATCAATTATAATTAGAACGTCATGGGTTTATAGCAAATTTGGAAATAATTTTGTTAA
Organism: Flavobacterium sharifuzzamanii; assembly: GCF_003254585.1. Lineage (GTDB taxonomy): Bacteria > Bacteroidota > Bacteroidia > Flavobacteriales > Flavobacteriaceae > Flavobacterium > Flavobacterium sharifuzzamanii. Next base: position 141,783 of record NZ_QJGZ01000037.1, read on the forward strand.
AACTATGCAGCGACTAATGCAGGAAAGAGATGAAATTAATGTTGTGAATGATCAGATAGGTTCACCAACCTATGCCGCTGATTTGGCACAAGCAATGATTGATATCATCGAATTTCCAAAATGGGTTTCAGGAATTTATAATTATTCGAATGAAGGTGAGATTAGTTGGCATGAATTTGCATTAAGTATTAAAGAACTTGGAAATTATAACTGTAAAATTGGAGGAATTCCATCTTCATCTTATCCAACTCCGGCAAAAAGGCCCAATTATTCATTATTAAATAAGGAAAAAATAAAAGCAGTTTATAATTTGAATATTCCAGATTATAAGAAAAGTTTAAAAAAAATGTTTAATTAAAAATCTAAGACTAGAATTTTTGAAATTGGAAATCTAAAATTACAATTATGAAAGGAATTATATTAGCTGGAGGTTCTGGCACAAGATTACATCCATTGACATTGGCTGTTAGCAAACAATTAATGCCGGTTTACGATAAACCTATGATTTATTATCCGTTATCAACATTAATGATGGCTGGAATAAATGAGATTTTAATTATATCTACGCCTCATGATTTGCCTCATTTTAAGAAACTCTTGGGAGATGGAAGTGCAATTGGCTGTAAGTTTAGTTATGCAGAACAACCAAATCCGAATGGACTAGCTCAGGCTTTTGTAATTGGAGCTGAGTTTATAGGTAATGACAAAGTAGCTTTAGTTTTAGGAGATAATATTTTTTTTGGAACCAATATGCAACAACTTTTAAAAGACAATGCTGATCCTGAAGGAGGAGTTGTTTTTGCCTACCATGTTTCGGATCCTGAAAGATATGGAGTAGTTGAATTTGATGAAAACAAAAATGCCATTTCTATTGAAGAGAAGCCATTGGAGCCAAAATCTAATTATGCAGTTCCAGGACTTTATTTCTACGATAACTCTGTTGTTGAAATTGCCAAAAATATTAAGCCTAGCTCCCGTGGTGAATATGAAATTACAGATGTAAATAAAGTGTATCTTGAAAAAGGAAAATTAAAAGTAGGTATCTTAAGTAGAGGAACAGCTTGGCTGGATACAGGAACTTTTAATAGTTTAATGCAAGCAGGGCAATTTGTACAGGTTCTTGAAGAAAGGCAAGGTTTAAAAGTAGGTTGTATTGAAGAAATAGCATGGAGACAAGGATTTATTAACGATGCTCAACTTGAAGAATTGGCCCAACCGCTACTTAAATCAGGTTACGGAACCTATCTTTTAGAATTTTTAAAACAAAAGAAAAAGGGTGTTAAAGTTTAATTTGCGCTACCAACTAATTATTTTAAACCGTTAATTTGTATTTTTGTATAAAGTTCAAATTTTACTGACTTAAAAAATGCTAAATTGAATACAGAAAAACCAAATAATATGACGTCCTTGTTGTATAAAACTTTTTCCCCAAGAAATCTAAGGGCAAATATCAATAATTTGAGTTACCTGCCAAGGTGGATTATTATTGCTATTGACGTAATGGTTCTGTTTTTTTCTTTTTCTTTTACTTATTTGCTTTTTGATGGAACTGCAATAGGATATATTATAACATCTCATGATTTTTATTTTGTAGCTAGTTTAATAACTGTCAATATATTTTTCTTTTGGCTTTTTAGAACATACTCGGGAATTATTAGACATTCGTCGTATATAGATGCAATAAAATTGCTTTTTTCACAAATGTCAGTTTTAGTTTTTTTTCTTTTTATAAATCTTGTATTTGAGTTGTATACAGGCCATAAAGCTTTTTTAAATACGGCTCTATTTATAAATTTAGTTTTATCTTTTTGTGGGCTGTTTTTATATCGTGTAATTGTAAAGCAAACTTTTGAGATGTATTTTTCAGAAAAAGCTACTACCAAACTTGTAAGAACAGTTATTTATGGTACAGATGCAAATGCAATTTCAGTAGCAAATGCCTTAAAATTTGAAACGCCTTCTCGATTTAAAATAGTTGGTTTTGTAGATAAAAATAATCAGAATGCGTCTAAACGTATGCTTGATTTGCCTATTTTGATTTTAAGAAAGAAGCTTCCTGCATTAATGCGCTCTGTTGCTGCAGAGGGAGTAATTATAGCGGATAAAAGTTTAACTAAAGATGAACAGCTTATTATTGTTGATCAATGTCTAGAATTTAATTATAGAGTATATACTGTTCCGTTGATTTCTGATTGGGAAAATCAAAAAGAGATCTCTCAGAAAGTAAAAAACATTCAAATTGAAGATTTATTAGAAAGAAAACCGATAGTTCTAGATAGTAAGTCAATTTCTAAACAATTAAAGGATAAGACAATTTTAATTACTGGAGCAGCAGGATCGATAGGTAGTGAAATTGTTAGGCAGGTTCTGAATTTCAATCCAAAAAATGTTATTGTTTTAGATCATGCTGAGACACCTTTACATAATTTATGTCTAGAAACTCAGGCAATGAATTTCAGTACGAAAATTGTAGCTGTAATTGCAGATGTCAGAAGTAAGAAAGCGCTTGAAAAAGTCTTCAAAAGTTATAATCCACATGTTGTTTTTCACGCTGCCGCATATAAGCATGTACCTTTGATGGAAGAAAATCCTTCTCAGGCAATTCAGACTAACATAAAGGGCACTAAAAATCTTGCTGATTTAGCTTGCAAGTATCATGTAAAGAAATTTGTAATGGTTTCGACAGATAAAGCCGTAAATCCTAGTAATGTAATGGGGGCAAGTAAGCGTATCGCTGAAAAATATGTGCAGTCTTTATTTTTAAAAAATCAAAGGGAAAATGTTGAAGGTGGTACAAAATTCATTACAACTCGTTTTGGAAATGTTCTAGGATCAAATGGATCTGTGGTACCTTTGTTTACTAAACAAATTGCAGAAGGAGGACCAGTAACAATTACACATCAGGATATTATACGTTATTTTATGACAATTCCAGAAGCTTGTCAGCTTGTATTAGAAGCGGGAGCAATGGGGAATGGTGGCGAAATCTATATTTTTGATATGGGTAAACCAGTTAGAATTATTGATTTAGCTCGAAAAATGATTAAGTTGGCTGGCTTTATACCAGATAAAGAAATTAAGATAAAAATAGTTGGTCTAAGGCCTGGCGAAAAGCTTTATGAAGAATTATTAAATGATACTTCTAAGACTCTTCCAACATATCATAACAAGATTATGATTGCTCAAGAAATTCAAGATGAGTATGAAACTCTTCATAATGATGTTGACGAATTAATTGGTATCGCTGATTTCTATGAGAATGATGATATTGTAGCTAAAATGAAAAAAATAGTTCCAGAATTTAAAAGTATGAATTCTACTTTTGAAGTCTTAGACAAGTAGTTAAAATATAAAATGTTTTAATTTTATACAAAAGGTGTTTGCATAAAAACACCTTTTTATATTTAAAATAATTTTTAAAAGAAAAAAAATCCTATTAATTTGAATCAAGTAGTTCATACATAGATTATAATATACTAAAGTATATTTGAAAAATGTTAAAGGGCTTATGTAATTAAATTTTCCCCAATTTTAATGGAATTAAAAACCACAGTTTATCAAAAAGAGAATAATACTAAAATCGGTAAACTTTTAAAAAATAGCCTTAATGATATCTTCACATCTCGTTTTTTAGCAAAGCAATTGGCAATTCGAGACATTAAGTCACAATATAGACAATCCTTTTTAGGAATTATTTGGGCATTTATTACTCCGCTAACAACTGCTTTAGTATGGATTATTTTAAGCAAAACAGGAACGGTAACTTTAACAGATACTGGAATTCCATATCCTGTATATGTTTTTTCGGGTACTTTACTATGGTCTATATTGACAGAATCAATTAATGCCCCAATGGTAAATACTAATGCAGCAAGGGGAATGCTTTCTAAAATTAATTTTCCGAAGGAAGCATTAATTCTTTCAGGAGTTTATAAATTAATTTCGAATAGTCTTGTAAAAATAGCTCTGTTGTTGTTTTTTTTATTGCTGTATGGAGTTGGATTTCATTTTTCAATTTTTTTATTTCCTTTTGCATTTTTAGGAATTATTTTTATAGGGACAACAATTGGTTTATTTATTAGTCCATTGGGAATGCTTTATAATGATATTGGAAAAATTGTAAATCTAGGACTTGGTTTTTTGATGTATGCAACTCCAGTCATCTATGTAATTCCAAAAGATGGTTTCCTTAAAACTGCAATGGAAATTAACCCATTAACACCGCTAATTTTAATAACAAGAAATTTAATGACAGGACAAAGTCTAGATTACCTAATGTATTATTTTATAGTATCAATAGGATGTATACCAATATTTTTGTTAGGATTAGTCTTTTATAGAATTTCGATCCCCATAATAGTTGAACGTATGAGTGCTTAATTATGCAAGAAAATGAAGTATTAATAAAAGTAGAGGGGCTTTCTAAAAAATTTTGTAAAGATCTAAAAACTAGCCTTTGGTATGGTGTTAAAGATTTGTACAATAGTGTTTTAAGGAGGGATTCTTCTGATTCTTTACGAAAGAATGAATTTTGGGCAGTCAAGGATATTAGTTTTGAACTTCGTCGAGGAGAATGTTTAGGACTTATAGGGCATAATGGAGCAGGGAAATCAACTTTGTTGAAAATGCTGAATGGACTTATAAATCCTGATCAAGGAAAAGTTACTATCAAAGGTCGTGTTGGAGCTTTAATAGAACTAGGTGCAGGTTTTAATCCTATTTTAACAGGTAGAGAAAATATCTATAATAATGGTGCTGTTTTAGGTTTTTCTAAAAGTGAAATAGATTCTAAGGTTGAAGATATTATTGATTTTGCAGAAGTTCGTGAGTTTATTGACATGCCAGTTCAGAATTACAGTAGTGGAATGAAGGTGCGTTTAGGTTTTGCTATTGCAGCCCAGATGGAACCTGATGTTCTAATTATTGATGAGGTTTTAGCAGTTGGAGATTTAGCTTTTAGAATGAAATGTTACACGCATTTAATGAAAGTCATGAGCAAAAATGTTGCTATAATTTTGGTTTCACATAGTGTTGTAGATATAATGCGTCTATGTAGTGTTGTTGCTACTTTAGAAAAAGGTAAATCTATTTTCCAAGGTAATGTTGAAAAAGGAGTAAGCATCTATAATAATCTAGCAAATAAAGAAAGCAAGGACAGTTCTATTATTAGTGCAAAAATTTTATCTGATGATGAGGAAAATGATTTTTACACAGGTGACGACATAAATTTTCAAGTTGATATTAATAGTGAGTTCTATATTGAGAAAGCCCGTATTTTGTTTCATTTAGAATATTCAAATATTAGGTTATCGTCAATTTCATCAAAGTATTCAGAATTTAATTTTGATATTAAGCCTGGTCTAAATTCATTTAATTTTCAGATTAAAAACACACCTTTATTGGTCGGTGGATATTTAGGAAGATTTGAATTGTATGGAGAATCTCTGAAAGATTATATTGCATCAGCAAATTTTGTTTCTTTTAATATAGTTGGACCAAAAGTCGATTATTCAGGTTTCGGCATATGTCACACAATTAAACTGGAACACGAATTCACATTTATATAAATAGTATGAAAGTAGTTATCTGTTCACTTCCGGGATCGGAAGTTTATTTATTATCAAATTTTTTATTTGAACTCAATCTCAAAAGTTCTAGTTATGTTGTTGACAATGATTCTTTTCATTTTTCAAATAACGTAAATGCTTTAGACAAAAGCCATTTTGAAGTAGACAAAGCTATTGGGCAAATTAATGATAATGAATTTTTGATAGGGCATTTTGGAGTTGATGTGAATAAAAATATAGGAGAATTCAAAAGAATTTTTTTATACAGAAATATTAAATTTAGTTTGATTTCTTTTTGTTTTTTGGTTGATAAACTAAAGATCTGGAAGAGTAATAAGGCATTAGAGAATAATGATTCAAATGAAAAGGAATATGCTTTTAATTTTTTACAACAAAATAAAGATTCTTTAGTTAATTTGTACAGTAAAATTGTCCCTTGGATAAATGAAGAAGGAATTTTGAAAATTAATTTTGATGAATTAAATGGAGAATTTGGAAGGGAGATTCAGATAAAAGAATTTAAAAAAATTGCACAGTATCTTAATTTTGATTTATCTGATTTAGATATAGAACTAAAAATATCAAACGCACTTAATAAAAGCAGTATATTTAAAGTTAATTTTGACAATCAAGAAGATTATTATTTAACTAAAGATTTTCTTAAACTTTATAAAAAAGGATTTAAAAAATTAAATAAAATTCTGGGTTATGAGAGAACTTCTGATATTTTGAAGAAATTTAAATTAACAAATAGTTTGTCATTTTATGATAAATATTGGAAATTAAACAAAAGAAAAGTTTCCACTTGGAGCTATGGAATTAATATTGTAGATAATTTGATTTCAAATTACGATTTTAAGAATGTATTAGATGCAGGTTGCGGTAGTGGAGATGTTGTAAGGCATTTACTTTCCAAAGGGTACAATGCTAGAGGCATAGAGTTATCAGGTTCCGTTTTAAAGGATTTTGCAAACGATTTATTGAAAAAAGGAATTGTTCAACAAGGCTCACTTATGAAATTACCGTTCAAAGATGATGAATTTGATGTGATATTTTCAAGTGAAGTTTTAGAACACATTGATGAAAAGGATATTCCTAAAGTTATAGAAGAGTTTTCACGAGTTTGTAGTGGAGTTGTTTTTCTTACAATAAGCTTAAGACCTAGTAGTAATTTTAATAAGTATCATATAAATTTAAAACCAAGAGTATGGTGGGAGAATGTTTTTTTGCAACATTCTTTTGTTAAAGATACTGATACTATAAAAAAATTGCAGAAAATTAAATTGAATTCTACTGTAAAAGAAATAATGGAGATTGGACCAACTTTTAGTCATATTCATGAAATGGATTGGTTTGTAAACAATCCACCATATGATTTGGATGGAGAATTGGAACCATGGTATTTTATTTTTAGAAAAAATGCCAAATAAAATATCTATTATAACTTCAGGCGGAAGTCAGCTGATAATTCAATTAGCGACTTTAAAAAGTGAAGTTAAAATTGTAGATCAAAGAATTATTATCCTATATAACGGTGTATTTAGAGAAAGCTTAGACCAATTCTTTAAAGAAGTTGCAATTTTTTATAATTGCGAATATATAGGTCAGATTAATTTTGATTTTTTACCAGAACAGACTTCTATAAAAAAGCTTTTAAAAGAGTTTATGAAAAAAAGGAGATACAGTTTTGATAAAGAAATAATTAACAGGTTTCCTATTCTTAAAAGTTTACATAAAGCCGATTTATTGATTATCCCAATTCGAGTGAAAATGTTTTCTGATATTGTGCTTTTAAGTTTTTTAAAGCCAAAAAAAATACTTTATTCAATTGATGGAGTTATTGATGTACTCCCGGAGAGAAGTTTTGGAAAATTCAGATTTCCTTATTTAAAAAACTATCTAAAAAAATTACCGATTAATTCATCAGTTTTTTCACCTAGCTATTTAATAAAAGACGCAAATAGAATTGGAGTATATAAAGAAATTGATCTAAAGAATACTATAATTGAGTTATCTTCTCTACCACTCATTACTAGTTTTAAAAACAAGTATTTAGTAGAGAATGTTAATTATGTAATTTTTTCCCAACATTACAGTTTAAGTGAAGATGTTTTGTTTGATAATGAAATTGAGTATTATAAAAGAATAATTCTTTGGATTTGTTATTTAAATAAGGATAACAAAATACTTTTCAAACCGCATCCAAGAGATACTAAACAAAAAATAGAGTCTATTAAAAATTTAAACATTGGAAATTTGGTAGTCATTGAAGAATATTTTCAAGCTGTTCCAATCGAATTTTTTATTGAGGAGTTTAACAAAATGAATTCTGTATTTATAACAGGAAATTCGAGTGCACCTCTATGTTTTGAAAATAATGATAAAATTATTTCGATATTTTCTAAACAATTATTGTCTGAAAACTTAAACTCGAAGATTGTTGAATTTGCGCAATCTAATAATTTAAAATTAAGTGAAATTTAATTTATGAAAAAAATACTTTTCATATCTCATGAAGCCACAAGAACTGGTGCACCGTTGATTTTATTAAATTTAATAAAATGGCTGGGAAATAATGATAGAAATATTCAGTTTGATGTACTGTTATTAAATGGCGGAAATATTTCAGATGACTTTAAAAAAGTATGCCATAATGTGTATATATATTCGAATGCCGAAAAAACGCTAAGATTTAGCGAAATTTTCAAGGAAAAACTAAAATCTAAATTTCGAATTAAAAAAGTCAATAAAGATGTTCTTTTTTTTAATGAAATTGCATTAAAGAATTATGATATAATTTATGCAAACAGTATAGCTTCAATTCCATTTGGGGTGAGAATAAAACATTATTGTAAAGGCGCTAAACTAATAGCTCATATCCATGAATTGCCAACTATAATTAAATTACATCTCCCTCAATTTGGGAATTATATAAAAGATGTTGATCAATATATTGCAGTTTCTCAGCTTGTGGCAGATAATTTGGTTGACAATTATACTATAGATAGAAATCTGATAGATATAATTTATGAGTTTGGGGTAATTAATGAGCAAAACGTTGAAAAAGACAATAAAGTTTTTACGGTTGGCGCCGCAGGAACAACTCATTGGAGAAAAGGGGATGATATTTTTATTCAGATTGCAAGTTATATCAATAAAAATTATCCAAATGCAAAAATAGAATTTGTTTGGGTGGGGAGCACCTTACACAATAGATTGATAATAGAATCAGATCTCGAAAAATTGGGTTTAATGGACAAAGTGAGATTTGTAGGAGAACAAGGAGATCCTATTCAGTTTTATAAAAATTTTGATGTATTTCTATTAACTTCAAGAGAGGATCCTTTTCCTTTGGTTTGTATTGAAACAGCAACTTTGGGCATACCAATTATTTGTTTTGAAAAAGCATCAGGGACAACTGAAGTTATTAATAAAGGAGGTGGTTTTGTAGTGCCCTATTTAGATATTCAGGAAATGTCTGAAAAAGTAATGCTATATTATGATAACTCAAAAAAGCGTGATGAAGATGGAAGGAAGGCAAAAGAACTTTTTAATCAATTTTCGATTGATAAAATAGCGCCTTTGTTATATGAGACAATTAGGAAACAATTAAATAATTAAGAGTAATTAATTATGCTTGTAAGTATTATTGTTCCAAATTATAATCATGAAAAATACCTAGTTCAGAGATTAGAAAGTATTTTTGACCAAACCTATTCGAATTACGAAGTTATTTTATTAGATGATTGTAGTCAGGACAATAGCCGTGAAATTTTATCCCAATATGCAAAAAAAGAAAAAGTTTCACATTGTCTATTTAATGAAGTAAATTCAGGTAATACATTTAAACAATGGGCAAAAGGAATAGCTCTAGCAAAAGGAGATTTGATTTGGATTGCAGAGACTGATGATTATTGTGAAAATACTTTTTTGGAAAAATTAGTTTATCCTTTTCAAAAAGACCCTGAGCTTGTTTTGGTATATTCTCAGTCTAATAGCGTTAATGAATTTGGGGAAAAAACTGGAAACTGGATATCGCATACAGATGATCTAGATGCAAAATTATTTTTGAACGATTTTTCGATGAATGCAAATAAATTTATTGAAGAATTTCTTATTTGCAAAAATGTAATTCCTAATGCCAGCGCAGTTTTATTAAAAAAAGAAAATATTCTAATAGACGAACATTTCGATATTGCACCAGAATTTAAATATTGTGGCGACTGGATGTTTTACTTTAAATTTATTATTAATAAAAAGGTTGGTTTTATAAGTCAGCCACTCAATAACTTCCGATATCATTCTACAAGCGTAATTGCAAAAGCCTTACAATCAGAGAAGCGAATAGCAATTATTGATATTGATTTTGAAATGAGAAGTGTTCTCATGGATTATTTGAAGAAAAACAAAGTAGCTAACTATAGTGTTATAAGAGATAAAAACATTTTTTTTAAAAGAAATTTTCTTTACGAAAAAGCTTTTCTATTAGTTAGATCTGGAAAAAAAATCAAAGGTTACTTCTTATTATTAACCGTATTAGATCTTTTTTTTTCGCAGTATAAATTAAGGAAAAATATAATGATCAAAACTAAAAGATTATTTTCCTGATGATATCAATAATAATTTGTTCGCGAAAACCTCAAATTCAACTTGCACTTTTAGAAAATATATCTGAAACAATTGGATGTGTTTATGAGTTGATTGTAATTGATAATTCAGAGAATAAACATTCAATATTTGAGGCTTACAACCAAGGGATTAAACAAAGTAAAGGTAATTACTGGTGTTTTATCCATGATGATATTTTGTTTCATAGCAAAGATTGGGGAAAAATGATTATCCAAATCTTTGAAGAAAACCAAGTTATAGGTTTAATAGGAATTGCTGGAGCAAAAGTAAAAACAAAAATGCCTTCAGCATGGTGGGACTGCCCAGATACTTTTAAGGTTTTAAATATAATACAACACCTAAATCCTGAAAAAAAAGAATACTGGAATAGCGGTTGGAAAGATCACCATATCGAAGAAGTAGTAACAATTGATGGAGTGTTTATGGCTGCGAGGCGTGATGATGCGATTCAATTTTCAAGAGAATTAAAAGATTTTCATAATTACGATTTAAATTTATGCTTTGAATATTTAAAGCTGAATTATAAAATAGTTGTTTCAAAAAATATACTTTTGGAGCATTTTTCGCTAGGAAAACTTAATAAATCTTGGTATTTGTCAGCACTAAAATTTCATCAAATTTACAATCAAAATTTACCAGTTACTACAGGTTTAATAGATGGTTTTAATCTTAGAAAAGCTGAATTTGATAATGGAGCTAAATTTTTAATTTCGGCCACCGAATATATTAATGTTAAAGCCTTTTTTAAGCTTTGGATGAAACTGATTATTATAAAACCAAAATCAAAACGACATTTTACTTTTTTTAAATTACTCATAAAAAAATGCTTGCTATAGTAATTCCATATTATAAGCTAAGGTTTTTTGAGTCTACATTGCAATCTCTTGTAATGCAGACTGATAAACGATTCAAAGTTTATATTGGTGATGACGCAAGTCCTGAAAATCCAGCTGAAATCTTAAAAGAATATGAGGATAAATTGAATTTTGTCTATCATAGATTTGAAACTAATTTAGGAAGTGTGTCTCTAACTCAACAGTGGGAAAGGTGTATCCAATTAATGCATGATGAAAAGTGGCTGATGATTTTAGGAGATGATGACCAGCTCGGAGAAAATGTTGTTGAATTGTTTAATAATGCACAATATGGTTTTAGAGATGAAACTATAAATGTAATTCGATTTGCATCTCAGGTTATTGATGAGAGAGGAAATAGAAATTCTATACTTTATAACCATCCCGAGTATGAACTCGCAACAGATTCTTTCTTAAGAAAATGGAGAAATGATACACGAAGTTCTCTTTCTGAATATATTTTCAGAAAAGCTTCTTTTCAAAAATATGGATTTGTAAATTTTCCTCTAGCCTGGTATTCTGACGATATGGCTTGGATAGAATTCGCATCAAAAGGTTCAATTTTATCTATAAATCAAGGAATCGTTTTTTTTAGATATTCTGAGTATAATATTTCTGGTAAAACAGATAATTTGGATCTCAAAGAAATCTCAAAATTGTTGTTTTATGAAAGAATTGCGAGATATAGACTTAATTATTTTGCTAAATCACAAAGGGTTTTATTATTGACGACATTTGAAGCCGTTTTAAAGAAACGTCAGATGTTTACTTTTGGATATTTTCTTTTTTTTTGTAAAAAGTATCTAGCGAACGGTGAATTTATTTCATTGAGGAAGTTTTTTAAAAGACAAATCATTTACGTAGTAAAAGGGCAAAAAACATGATTTCAGTAGTTATTCCTGTTTTTAACAGGGAAGATTTGATAAGGGAAACTTTAAATTCATTATTATCGCAAACCAGTAAAGAGTGGGAATGTATTCTAGTCGACGACGGTTCTACAGATAATACAGAAGCGATTATACAAGAATTTGTGCAGAATGATAATCGTTTTCGTTTTTATAAACGTCCGGTTAATAGTTTGAAAGGACCATCTTCATGTCGCAATATAGGATTAAGCTTTTCAAAAGGTGAATTCATTATGTTTCTGGATTCAGATGATTTGTTGCTTGAATTTTGTATTGAAGAAAGATTAAAAGCATTTGAATTTTATGCTGATTATGATTTTTTGGTTTTTAATATGGATATTTTTTCAGAAAAATTACCGTGTATTAACAGAACGGAAATTTTAGAAAGGCCATTTGAAAATTGGATAAATAATTTTATGACTTTGGCAGGATCTTGGCAAACTACTGCCCCATTATATAAAACTTGGTATATAAAAGAAATTGGAGGTTTTGCAGAACAAATTGAAATTTTTGAAGATTTTGAAATTGCGGTAAACGCATTGTTTAATTCTAAAAAGTTTAAAATTTTTAAAAATATTGATTATTTATACCGCAATGATGAGAGCTATTTTTTAAAGCATGTGGATCTCAACTATGAGAAAAAAGTAGTTGCATCTTTTGTAAAGTTATTAGAATTGTATGATGTAAAAATACTTTCAAAAGTTAATTCTACAATTGAAAGAGAAGCATTAAAAAACAATTCGATTATTTCTTATTACGCAATTTTTGATCGATATATTGTGAAGAATGTAGGAGTTTTTAAAAAAGAGAACAAAAAAATAATACGTTTTTTTTATAGGCAAAATTATATCGGGAAATTTAAATATTTTAAATGGATTATTGTTCAAAAGATATTATTCAGATTTTATAAAATTAAAGGTTTAGGCTTATATAGATTAATTAATTTTCTAATGAAATAATGACCAAATCTAATTCCATAAAAAACTTTTTTTTAAAGGTTTTGGCTCTTTTTAAAGTATGTAGCTTTATCCTTTTTGAATCAAGAAAAATTAAAAAAGCCGAAGTGGTTTTTTTCTTTCCATTTTATCACACAGGAGGTGCTGAAAAAATTCATCTGAATATTGTAAAGGCTTTAGCCAATTCAAATAATTGCATATTTTTCACAGGTAATTCTTCCTCAAATAATTTTAAATCACAATTTGATTTGTATTCAAACTCTTATACTATTTGTGATTTCCTTTATAGAAATTTTATTGTAAAAAGAATCTTCAGAAGAATCTTGATAAGAAAACTAAACAGTAGTAAAAAACTAAAGACAGTTTTTGGAAGCAATTGTTTTTTTTTCTACGAAATCCTTGTTGATATTGATGATTCTGTACAAAAAATTGATTTGACACATGCTTTTTCTAAACCTGATTATGGAATAGAATTGTCAAGTTTGCCATTTGTAAAGTATCTCCACAGAAGAGTTGTTATTAATGAAAAAACATTCAAAGATTTTGAGGAGCTTTATACGAATAATAATCTCATGCAGTTTTATAACAGAATTATAAAAATTGAAAATGGTATAAGTATTCTCAAAACTCCAATTATGCAAAAAGACCCAGCAGTTTTCAATGTTGGATTTGTTGGCAGATGGTCAAAAGAGAAAAGACCAGAATTATTTATCGAAATTGCTAAAGCAGTAAAAAGTAATTTCTCCGAAATTCAGTTTTTTATGGCTGGTAGTGGAATGGATAGTTACCAAAAAATAATTGAAGATGCAGGAATTACTTATAAAGGGGAAATTTTTGATGAAGTTGTTTTAAACGAATTTTATGAAAGTCTTCATCTAATTTTGATTACGTCATATAGAGAAGGATTTCCTGTAGTTATTATGGAAGCTATGGCAAAAGGAGTCGTTCCTATTGTGACCGAGGTCGGAGGATTAAATGAGCATATAAAAGAGAAAAATGGAATTCTAATTGATAATAGTCAGACGGAAGAAAAACTTATTGAAGATTTTGTTTATAAAATTTTAGATCTTAATATGAATCGAGAAAAACTTGAGATGTTCTCTCATAACGCTGCCTCTTACGCACAAAAAGAATTTAATATCGAAAAATTTAATAAACAGTATCAACAATTATTATTGGTTATCTAGAAAAAATGAGTTTAAATGTACCTTTAGTCACAGTTGTAATTCCGTGTTATAATGATAAGAATTATATACAGGAAACAGTGAAATCTGTAATGGATCAGAGTTTTAAGGACTTTGAAGTAATTATTGTTGACGATGGCTCAGATTTCGAAACAAAGAAAGTCTTAGCAACAATCAAACATGAAAAAATAGTATTAATTACTCAAGAAAATCAAGGATTAAGTGCTGCAAGAAATGCAGGAATTAATTCGGCTAACGGCTCTTATATCTTAACAATTGATTCAGACGATACTTTTCATGAATTATTTCTAGAAAAGGCGGTTGAAATTTTAAATAATGATCAAACAATAAGTGCAGTTTCAAGTTATTGTAACATATTTGCGAATGAAAATCAGGTTATATCTCTTCATGCTTCTATTGGAGGAAGTGTTGAAGATTTTTTGTTTGAAAACAATTGTGTTTCATTTGCTCTCTTTAGAAGAAAATGCTGGCTAGAAATAGGAGGCTATGATGAGCAAATGAAAAATGGATTTGAAGATTGGGAATTTTGGATTCGTCTTACAAAAAACTGTGGGAACATATATATAATACCTGAATATTTATTTAATTATAGACGGAAAGAGGTTTCAATGTCTAAAAACTCGAAAATGCATCATAGAGAAACAAATCTCAATTACATTTTCAAGAAACATATTGAACTTTACCGTGAAAATTTTTCTGAGACAATAGATGTTTTGACTTCTTTGGCACAACGAAATAAAAAAAATGAATTAAAATATAAGAATTCTTTAGAATTTAGAATCGGAACATTTGTTTTAGCTCCTATTAGATGGTTAAGAAAAATAGTGAAAAAATGAAAGAAGCGCCATTAGTTTCGGTTATTATAACTACTTATAATCGTGAAAAGTACCTTCATGAATCAATTTTAAGCGTTAGTAATCAAACGTATGAGAATATTGAGATTTTGGTTATTGATGATGGTTGCAATATCAATTATGCCGAATCGATCTGTAATAATTTTTCAAATTGTAATTATTATTACAAGGAGAATGGAGGATTGTCTTCGGCAAGAAATTATGGAGTTGATTTGGCTAATGGCGAATACATCGCTTTTCTTGATGATGATGATTTTTGGGAAAGCTCAAAAATTGAAAAACAAGTAAAAATATTATTGGAAAACCCTTCTATTGATTGTGTTCATAGTTCTGTAGCCGTTGTAGATGAAAATGGGAAGTTTATAGGAAAATATTATGGTGCAGCAGAAAACAAAATAAAAAAACGTTCAGGATATGTTTTTTGGAATGCATTAGGCGTATGGGTTGTAAAATCACCTACGCCTTTAATTAGAAAAAAAGTCTTTCAGTCTGATTTAGTATTTGATGAAAGTATTAAAGTTGGTGAAGATATAGATTTTTATCAGCGTATGTTTTACAGACACAAAGTATATTATATAAATGAACCTTTGGCTTTTTATAGAGAATACGATCATCCAGATCGACTTTCATTACAACAAAAAAAATATCTTGGTATAGAAAAGAAGATGTATCATAATTTTAAAAGAATGAAGATTAAAAATCCATTTATACTCTATTATATTAAAGTGAGACTTCTAAAAAGCCATATTAATAGAAATAATATGATTTTTGAAAATAATCCAATAAATGTTAGTGATATGGGCGTATGGCTTAGAACAAATTATTTTATAAAAAAGTATTTTTAAAATTTAAAGTAATAAAAAAAATGGCTATATCAATAACTTTATTTTTGTTTAGAAACGTTTATTTGTCAAATTACTAAATACTACCAACAAAAGGAAATGAGAATGATTAAAGTTCTTAAGGATTTGAACAGACTTGATTTTAATAATGCAATGCATTGTTTATTATATAAGTTTAAAAAAGCGCTTAAAATTGACCTGACGAAAAATGAAAAATATTTATCAATTTACTATAATTATTTAGTGAAATATAATGGTATTTTACTTGAAGAAAATGACAAATATTATATTACAAATTTTAAACGATTATCTTCTGTTTTAAAACTTAGAAAAAAACCATCAAGTGATTTTGATGTTTTTCACCAAGTTATGGAGGAACAAGAATATCTTCCAGTTGTAAATCTTTATAAAGAATATTTTCATGATGCTCAAGGCTACGATCTTAACATTATAGATTTAGGAAGTAATATTGGTTTGACTTCTGTTTTTTTTACAGAACATTTTCAAAGAGGACGTATTGTTTTAGTAGAACCAAATTTAGAGAATTTCGAAGTTTTGAGTTTTAATTTAAAAGAAAAGGAGAATTTTGAATTTTTTAAAATTATGGGAGCTGTTTGGTCTTCAAATTCGAAAGTAAAAATCGTAAGTGATTTTAGAGATAAAGCAGATTGGGCTTTTCGAGTAGAGGAATCTAACGATCTCAATTCTATTCAAGCTTACACTATAAATGATCTTGCAACCAAAAATAATTTTGAGCATATTGATATACTTAAGATCGATATTGAAGGTGCTGAAAAACAAATTTTTAACACTCTTGTTTCTGATTTAGAGTTTTTAAAGAAAACTAAATGTATTGCGATTGAAATTCATGATGAGTTTGATTGCAGAAAGGAAATTTGCAAAATTCTTGATGATTATGGATTTGAAATTATTAATGAAGGGGAGTTGACAATAGGTATTAATACATATTTAGTTAATAAGAAATCATAATTTATGCAGTTAAATTTCATAATATTAGCTCACAAATGCCCAGAGCAAGTAAGACGATTAATTCAAAAATTGGAGGCCCCGGATTGCTTCTTTTACATACATGTCGATAAAAATGTCTCGATAGATCCATTTATAAAAGAAATGGCCAACATCCAAAATGTAAACTTTGTAAAGCAAAGGGAAGAAGGAATATGGGGACATATCGGAATAGTCCAAGCAACCATAAATTCTATGAAACAGATAGTCTCTGATGTGAAAGCGGGGCATTGTATTTTATTAAGTGGACAGGATTATCCATTGAAATCGAATTCTGATATAAAAACGTACTTTAAAAATCATCCAAATAGTGAATTTATAGATGTTTTTCCACTTCCATATAAAAATTGGTCAAAGGATAGGATCGAAAAATACAAATTTAATTTATCTAATAGAAAGGAAGACTTTTTGCAAATTGGGTCAGTTTTTGAAAATGATTTCTTTACCCAAAAAACTTTAAAAAAAATCTACAGATTGATTAAAGCAGGACAGTATGATTTTGTTTGTAAAATTTTGAAAAGGAGAAAATATCCTAGTTATATTTTACCATACGGGGGAAGTCAATGGTGGGCTTTGACAATTGATACAGTAAAAAAGATTACTGAATTTATTGACAACAATCCTGGATTTGTAAAATATCACACCTACTCGTTGCTGCCAGACGAGATGTTTTTTCAGTCGATTGTTATGTATCTAGCTGAAAAAAATCAGGAAATGAATCTCATGTCGTTTCTAACTTATGCTAACTGGGAAAGGAAAAATTGTGATTTGCCAGTTACTTTTACCTCTAACGATTTTGAAGAATTAAGTTCTCAACCAAATTCTAAGTTATTCGCAAGAAAATTTGATATTGCAATTGATGAAGGGATCTTAGATAAAATAGATATTTATCATTCTCAAATGAATTAAAAATGCGAGTAGGTTTTAATCCAAATAAAGATAAGCGCCAAAAAAAAAATGATTTCTTTCATCAAATCATAGTTCCTGTCTATATACCGAATCATGAGGGATATTTTAGAGATAGTTTTAAAATACTTAAATATTGCTTGGAATCACTTTTCAAAACGAGTCATAATAAGACTTATTTTACTATAGTAAATAATGGAAGTTGTCAGGAAGTGGTAGATTATTTAGAAGAGCTAAGAAAAGAAAATAAAATTCATGAAGTTGTTCATACCACCGCAATAGGAAAGTTGAATGCTATTCTTAAAGGATTAGTGGGGCATAAATTTGATTTAATTACAATTACGGATGCAGATGTGTTGTTTTTAAATAATTGGCAAAAAGCGACATATGAAGTATTTGATGCTTTTAAAAAAGCGGGGGCAGTGGGAAGTACGCCTTCTTCTAAAGTTTTAAAGCAATATACGAGTAATGTAATAATTGAGAATATTTTCTCTTCAGACTTGAAATTTACTAAAGTTTTAAATCCTGATGCAATGAAGAAGTTTGCCAATAGTATTGGAAACGCCAATTTTTATAATGATAATCACTTAAAAAAAAATCTAACCATTAGTTCTCAAAATATTAGAGCAATTATAGGGGCGGGACATTTTGTCGCAACATATCGTGGACAAATTTTCGAGCATTTAAAAACGAAATACACTTCTTATTCTTTAGGAGGAGATAGTGAAACATATATTTTAGACCAGCCAGTTGAAGAAAAAGGATATTGGAGGTTGACAACAGAGGCGAACTACACCTACCATATGGGCAATGTTTTTGAGGAATGGATGAATGATTTTTACGTTTTACTTGTTCAAGAAGCAGATGAAATTAATGTGCCAATTAATTCTGCTTACAAGCCGAAAACATATTTTGATAGATTTACAAAATCACTTTTTAAGATTATGATTAAAAAAACTTTTTGGAAATTATTCTTGAGATATAAAGGACTGACAAAAAAAGAGGCTCAAAACTATTAGTATGAGAAATTTCATTAAAAAAATATTGTTGTATTTTTTAAACACTGTAGAGAATAAAGAAAATGTTGTGCTCTCAGGTTTTTCTCGCGGAATCCAAAACGTGACATTTAAAGGAAAAAATGCAGTTCCCGATCGATGCAATTTCTCCGGAAGTATTGAAATAGGTTATGGAACTACATTGGGATATAATAATTTTTTCGGAGGAGATATTACAATAGGCAAGTATTGTCAGATTGGGGCAGATGTAGCAATTCATAGTTCAAATCATCCAATTCATTATTTGTCGACTTATATTAATAAAAACTTATTTGATGGGGAACTAAACTCTTTAAAAGAGAATAAAAAAGTTGTTATTGGCAATGATGTCTGGATTGGGCACAATGTTATAATAGTAGGAAACGTTACTATTGGAAATGGAGCTATTTTAGCAGCTGGTTCTGTAATCACAAAAGATGTATTACCTTATTCAATTGTTGGAGGTGTGCCAGCAAAAATAATTAAAAAGAGATTTTCTGAGAATGTTATCCAAGAAATTGAAGAATTACAATGGTGGAATTATTCAGAATCTGAAATAAAAAAAATAAAACCTTTGTTTTTTAAAGATTTTGAAAATAAAAATAGCATATATGAATAAGACAATTGCTATAATTCCTGCACGAGGAGGTTCTAAAAGAATACCACAAAAAAACATTAAACTTTTAGGTGATCTGCCGCTTATTGTTCATTCCATTATTTATGCAAAAGAAAACAAAGCAATAATTGATGAGGTTTATGTTTCTACAGATGATCCTGAAATCAAAAAAGTAGCTCTGCAATTTGGGGTAAAAGTAATCGATCGTCCAGAATCAATTTCAGGAGATTTGGAACCAACCGCTTCTGCTTTAAAACATGTTTTAGAAAATATAGATTCTAAAGAAATTGAAAATGTAGTTTTATTGCAGCCAACAAATCCATTGCGTCCAGACAATCTACTTCGAGAAGCTTTTGAAAAATTCCAGATGGAAAACAGAGACAGTTTATTTACAGTTTCAAGAAATCATCAAAAATTTGGAAAAATTAGTGATAACAAATTTATTCCGTTCAATTATACTTTCGGGCAAAGAAGCCAAGATCTAGAACCGCTTTATTTTGAAAATGGGTTACTTTACATTACAAAAAAAGCTTTAATACTGAATGATATAATTATTTCAGAAAATGCATTACCATTCGAAGTAAATCATATTTTTGCACAAGTTGATATCGATACGCAAGATGATTTAGATTATGCGAAATACCTATGTCAAAAGAAATAAAAATCCCAAATCTTAGAAATTAATGAATCCATTTATAGAAATCGCAGGTCGTAAAATTGGACCTGATTTTCCTCCTTTAGTTATAGCCGAAATTGGTATTAATCACGAAGGTTCTTTGCAAGTAGCCAAAGAAATGGTCGATGCTGCTCACAGAGCAGGTGTTGAGGTGGTAAAACATCAAACTCATATTGTTGAAGATGAAATGTCAGGAGCTGCTAAAAAAGTAATTCCAGGAAATGCAGATGTTTCAATCTATGAAATAATGGAAAGATGCTCTTTAAATGAAGATGAAGAATTGGAATTAAAGAATTATGTAGAGAGCAAAGGAATGATTTTTATTTCTACTCCATTCTCAAGAGCAGCAGCCGAGAGACTAAAGAAGTTTGATATTCCAGCTTATAAAATTGGTTCAGGAGAGTGTAATAACTATCCTTTATTAGAGCATATTGCATCTTTTGGAAAGCCTGTAATTCTTAGCACTGGGATGAATACAATTGAAAGTATTCAAAAAGCAGTTGCTATTTTCGACAAATATAATGTCCCTGTCGCTTTATTACACACAACTAATCTTTATCCTACTCCAATTCACTTAGTACGTTTTGGAGCAATGGTAGAATTGCACGAAGCTTTTCCTGATAAAGTCTTTGGTTTAAGTGACCATACCTTAAATAATAATGCTTGTTTAGGAGCAGTTGCTCTTGGTGCAAGTATTTTAGAGAGACATTTTACGGATCATATGCAGAGACAAGGGCCAGATATTATATGTAGTATGGATGAACATGCATGTGCTGAGCTTATTACTTCAAGTGCTGAAATTGCTTTAATGAGAGGCGGAACCAAAAAACCAGCTCTTGAAGAACAAGTTACCATTGATTTTGCTTTTGCTACAGTTTGTGCTATTAGATCTATTAAAAAAGGAGAAGCTCTATCTAAAGAAAATATTTGGGTAAAGAGACCAGGTACAGGCAAAATTTTAGCAGAACATTTTAATGGCATTATTGGAAAAATTGCAGTAAGAGATATTGAAAATGATGAACAATTAGATTTTATTGATTTTGAGTAATTCTCTTAAAAAAATACTTTTCTTAACAGGTACCCGCGCTGATTTTGGTAAAATAAAATCATTAATTCAGACACTTGAAAAAGAACAAGAATTTGAGGTTTTTGTTTTCGTAACCGGAATGCATCTTCAAGAAGTATATGGTTATACATTGATAGAAATTGAGCGTTGCAATTTTAAAAATGTGTTTACATTTGAAAATCATACGCACGAAACTACAATGGATTTGACATTAGCAAAAACCATTGAGGGACTTTCTAATTATTGTAAAGAAATAACGCCGGATATGATTGTTGTACATGGTGACCGTGTTGAAACGTTGGCAGGTGCTATTGTAGGATCGTTAAATAATATTTTGGTAGCTCATATTGAGGGAGGAGAAATTTCGGGAACAGTAGATGAGCTTATTCGCCATAGCGTAAGTAAGTTAAGTCACATCCATTTTGTTTCTAATAAAGAAGCGGCAAAAAGATTGCTTCAAATGGGAGAGGTAAAAGAATCTATATTTACAATAGGTTCTCCAGATATAGATATTATGTTTTCGGAAAATCTGCCTTCTTTAGAAATAGCACAAAATTACTACGGAATTTCATTTGTTGAATATGCAATTGTGATGTTTCATCCTGTAACTACAGAATTTGCTTCGATGAAAAAATATGCAGCCAATTTTGTTGATAGTTTATTGAACGATAGTCACAATTATATTGTCATTTATCCCAATAATGATTTAGGAAGTCAATATATCCTCGATGAATTTAAAAGATTGGAAGAGAATAAAAGATTTAGGATTTTTCCTTCGCTTCGATTTGAATATTTTTTAACATTATTAAAAAACAGTCAGTTTATTATTGGCAACAGCAGTGCTGGAATAAGAGAAGCTCCATATTACGGAATTCCAATTATAAATATTGGAACACGTCAACAAAATAGAGCAGTTCACGCTGATATTATAAATGTTGATTATTCGAAAGAAAATATAGTTGACGCACTTTCGAAAATAGATTCTCATAAAATTGACATTTCAGATAATGATTTTGGTACAGGAAATAGTAGCGAATTATTTTTGCAATCATTAAAGAAAAACGATATTTGGCATCTTAACCATCAAAAACAATTTAGAGATATATAAATATCTGATTTTATCAATAGCACTTTAAAATATTTATGTTTTTTAATTCCATAGCATTTGCTATTTTTCTGCCAATCGTTTTCTTTTTGTATTGGTTTGTTTTCAACAAAAATAAAAGCACACAAAATGCATTATTAATTGTTGCGAGTTATTATTTCTACTCTTGTTGGGATTGGAGATTTTTGTTTTTATTAGTCTTTTCAACTTTTTTAGATTATTACACAGGAATTCAAATTGAAAAAGGGAAATCTCAGAAAAGCCGAAAATTTTGGTTCTGGCTCAGTATTACAGTTAATCTGGGTTTTTTAGGGGTATTTAAATATTATAATTTCTTTGCTTCTTCTTTTGCCGAATTATTGACTTCGGCTGGATTTAAGGCAAGTCCTCTTTTATTAAATGTTATTCTTCCTGTCGGGATTTCATTTTATACTTTCCATGGACTTTCATATGTCATTGACATTTATTTTAAAAGAATAAAGGCAGAATATAATTTTGTGGATTATTCTTTATTTGTAAGCTATTTTCCACTTCTTGTTGCTGGGCCTATAGAAAGAGCAACGCATTTATTGCCTCAGGTTAAAGTAAAAAGAGAATTCGATTTTCAGACAGCTAAAGAAGGTGTTTATCAGATCATTTGGGGATTAGTCAAAAAAGTAATTATCGCTGATACATGTGCACCTTATGCCAATGCTATTTTTGATAATTATACTTCTATGAATTCTTTCTCACTTATCTTAGGAGCAATTTACTTCGCTTTTCAGATTTATGGAGATTTCTCAGGATATTCAGATATTGCTTTAGGAGTTTCAAAATTATTCGGTTTAGATTTGTTGCGAAATTTTAATTATCCCTATTTTTCGAGAGATATTGCCGAGTTTTGGCGCCGTTGGCATATTTCGCTTTCGTCATGGTTTCGAGACTACTTATATATACCATTGGGAGGAAGCAAAGGTGGGCTTTGGATGAAAATTAGAAACACCTTTATAATCTTTGTAGTCAGTGGTTTTTGGCACGGAGCTAATTGGACTTACATTGCTTGGGGATTTATAAATGCAGTCTACTTTCTACCTTTACTTTTATCAAATAGCAATCGAAACAATATGGACACGATCCAATTGAAATTCAATTTTGATTCGATAAAAGTATTTGCCAGTATATTATACACCTTCGTATTAACTTGTATTGCTTGGGTCTTTTTTAGAGCAAGAACAATTACTGATGCGGTTTCATATTTGAAACGCATCCTAACAAGTAAAGATTTCGGTTTTCAGTATCTCGACAATGAACGATATAGCTATGAATTATTACTTATGATTGGAATATTTGTTTTGATAGAATGGAATAATCGCACTAAAGTAGAACCGCTTTCAGGAAAAATGAGCATGTTAAAAACAGCTTTAGCAATTTTAGCAATTATGGCTTTTGGAACTTTTTCAGATTATAAAGAATTTATATACTTTCAATTCTAATGAAGAGATTTTTAATTTATACAGCGAAGATTGTTTTAATAACTGTGTTAATAGCATTTCTTTTGGACGGTATCTATACTTATGCCTTTATGCAATCTAACGAAAGAGGAAAAATCGAACAGGTTTTTAATTCGAAAGCTAAAAAATATGATGTTGTTATTTTAGGATCTTCAAGAGCAAATAACCATTTTGTAGCTCAAATGTTTGAAGATAAAGGATTAAAAACATTTAATTATGGAATGAGTGGGGGGCACTTGTTTGAAGCCTCTCTAATGTTAAAATTAATGATTGAAAGAAAATATGAAATAAAAAATGTTATCCTCGAGGCTGACTTAAATCTTTCTAACGATCATCAAGCGGAAGGAATTTCTGCAAGATTCTTGCCATACATTCATAACTCAGAAATTATAAAAGATCATTTCTCTA
Organism: Flavobacterium sharifuzzamanii; assembly: GCF_003254585.1. Lineage (GTDB taxonomy): Bacteria > Bacteroidota > Bacteroidia > Flavobacteriales > Flavobacteriaceae > Flavobacterium > Flavobacterium sharifuzzamanii. The sequence goes on from NZ_QJGZ01000037.1 coordinate 165,922, forward strand.
ATGAATCAGACTTTAATGAGCTGTATTATGTTCCTTTTTATAGATATATAAAATATGACAGTAAGATTGGATTTAGGGAATTTTTTTTCATTTCTGTTGGCAAAAAAACAAATGCACAAGATAATTTAGGATATTATCCTCTTCAAAAACATAAAAATGGCAATATGAAAAATAATATTGTCAATTTGACCCCACTAAATCGTAACAAATATTACGAAGAAATTAAAAATATTTGTAAAGAACATCATATAAATTTTATTCCAGTAATGACTCCGATTTGTGAAAATACTGTTGGAATGAATTATTTTGATAAGGTTAAAAAAATATATCCAGAGATTCATAACTATGAAAATGTAGTTGTTGAAGATAAATACTTTTCGTCTTGTGGCCATATGAGTGATGCTGGAGCCAAGATTTTTACAGCAAGGATATTAAGAGATTTTTTTACCAAAAAATAGAATGAAAAAAGATAAGGTTTTATTATTGTTTCCAGATGGTGTTGGTATAAGGAATTATCTTTATTCAAATGTATTTAAAGATTTTAATGCAGATTTAATTCTCTTTCATAATTTCGATTCAGAAACTATAAAAGCAATTGAAGAGAATACTTTAATCAATGAAGATATTGTAATTCCTTATTATAAAGAATCTGTCAAAGAAAAATTTCTTCGAGAATTGATATGTCTTTCAAGGTTATATTATAATGACTCTAAGGTTAATAATCAAACATTATTGACCAATTGGAATTGGAAGCAAAAATCATTTTCTAAAAAGATTTTTTACAAATTAATTCAGATTTTAGCACCATACTGTAAAAATTACTCTAGAATTTTAAAACTGGAGGAAAAATATCAAAAAGCCATTTGTCGGAATGCATTTTATAAAGAGGTTAAAGAAATTTTACAAGAAACCAAACCTTCAATTGTTTTTTGTTCTCATCAAAGAGCATTAAAGGCGGCTACAGTATTTAGTGCTGCAACTGACTTAAATATTCCAACAGCAACAGTTATTTATTCTTGGGATAATTTGCCTAAGGCACGTATGGCATTACGAGCAGATCACTATATGGTTTGGTCAAATTATATGAAAAAAGAACTGACTTTGTATTATCCCGAAATAAAACCAGAGCAGATTCATGTAACTGGAACTCCTCAGTTTGAATTTTATAATGATTCGGAGAATATAATTGATAAAAAAGGTTTTTATGAAAAGTACAATCTAGACCCCAATAAAAAAATTATATGTTTCTCAGGCGATGATACAAAAACATCTCCAGATGATCCATCTTATTTAAATGATATTGCAGAAGAAATTACCAAAGCTAATCTGCAAAACGAATATCAGATATTATTAAGAAGATGTCCAGTAGATTTGTCAGGTAGATTCGATAAGGTATTAGATCGGTATAAAGATTTAATTAAGGAAGCTTCTCCTTTATGGTACTTCACTCCATCAAAAGAATGGAATCTTGTTTATCCATCGATTGATGATGTCAAATTATTAGTTAGTACTGCATTTTACTCAGATATTGTTGTAAATGTAGGTTCGACAATGGGGTTTGATTTTGCTATGTTTAATAAACCTTGTGTGTTTATTAATTATGATCAGGAAAATAAAACCGTAAATGATTGGTCTGTAAAGACAATTTATAATTATCAACATTTCAAAAGTATGCCAGATTCTGACGCAGTTATTTGGTTAAACAGTAAAGAGGAAATAGTAGATAAGCTTACATTTTCCAAAAAATGCACTGAAAGTATGCTAAGATGGAAAGATATTGTTTTAGAAGATTATAATAATTCTTCTGATAAAATACAAAAGATAATTAAAACAAGTTCAAAATGCACATCTGTTTCTTAACAAATGAATATCCAAAAGAAGGGTTCCCACATGGAGGAATTGGAAGTTTTGTTAAGACTTTGGCTATTGCATTAGTAAAAAAAGGAATTAAAGTTTCTGTTGTAGGAACTAATTATACGTTAAAAAGCGAAACTGAAAATATTGATGGGGTAAACGTATATCGATTAAAACCAAATAAAATAAAGGGATTATCTTGGTATTTCAATTCTAAAGCAATCAATTCAAAACTCCGAGAAATTCATAATGAGAATCCTATTCATATTATTGAATCTTCCGAACTTGGACTCGCATTCATTTCCAAAATAAAATCTGTAAAATATATTATTAGACTTCACGGCGGACATCATTTTTTTGCCGAAAGTGAAAAAAGAAAGATTAATAAATGGAAAGGCTTTCAGGAAAAAAGATCATTTAAGAAAAGCGATGGCTTTATAGCTGTTTCTCAATATGTAAAAAAACATACAGAGAAGTATTTAAGCTTTAATAAGAAGTCTATATCTTACATAAGCAATCCTATTGATACAGACTTTTTTAAACCAATCGAAAGTAAACATGAAAGAGAGAACAAAATTGTTTTTGCTGGCACAGTTTGCGAAAAAAAAGGAATACGTCAATTGATTCAATCTTTTCCATATGTAAAAAAAGAGTTCCCAAATGTAACTCTTGAAATTTATGGTAGAGATTGGTTTTTCCCTGATGGGAGCTCTTATATTGAAATGCTTAAAAAAAATGAAATTCCGTATTTAGGCAAATTAGCGGAAGATATTCATTTTCATGGAGCTATTTCTTATGAGGATATACCGAAAGCATATTCTGAAGCTTCTGTTTGCATTTTTCCATCACATATGGAAACGCAAGGTTTGGTAGCTCCAGAAGCAATGGCTATGGAGAAAGCAGTTGTATTTACTAAATATGGTCCTGGACCTGAAGCAATCAAAGATTTTATTACGGGACTATTATGTGATCCATATAATCCTGAAGACATTGCTAAAAAAATTGTTTGGGTGCTTTCTAACAAAGAAGAAGCAAAAATAATAGGAGAAAAAGCGCGCGATTTTGTATGTGGAAAATATGAATTGAATGTAATTGTATGTCAAAATATTGATTTTTTTGAATCTTTGATAAATTTTTCGAATTAAAGAAATTAAAGTTATGAATGTATTCCAACTCATAAAATCTGATTACAGGAAGTATAAAAATTATGGAGGAAGTTTTTTTGGGATTGTATTTTTTACACAAGGTTTTTGGGCTGTTTTTCAATATAGAATTGCCCATTTTATTTTCGAAAAAATAAAGTGGCAACCATTTAGATTTTTATTCACTTTTATGGCGTTGATAGGTCAAAAAACTATTGAAATTATAACGGGAATCTCTATTCCAGCTTCTGCAAAAATTGGACATTCTTTTTATATTGGACATTTTGGTGGAATAATTATTAACGCTTACGCAGTAATTGGGAATAATTGTAATATTTCACAAGGTGTTACAATAGGAGTTTCTGGACGAGGAACAAATAGAGGAGTGCCTGTAATTGGTAATGAAGTTTATATCGGTGCAAATGCTGTTGTTTCAGGGAAGATTGCGATAGGAAATAGGGTTGTAATAGGAGCGTGCTCACTTGTGAATACTCCCATAGAAGATAACTCAGTAGTGTTGGGTGTTCCAGCTATAGTCATATCTAAGAATGGTTCTAAAGGCTATATTTAATGAAACTATTAGTTATTTCAGGAGCTCCGTTTATATTTAAAGGTAAAAAAAGTTTTGCTTACAGTCCTTATGTAAAAGAATTAGTCGTTTGGGAAAAATATGTTGATGATATTTTGTTTTGCTGTCCAGTTTGGAAAAATGAAAATGGACTTCTAGTAGAAGAAATTCCTTTTTCATTTCGAAAACATTATAAATTGATTGATTTTAATTTAAATAGTTTTTCGAATATTATTAAAAGTTTTTTTTCAACTTTTTTTAATATGTTGGTTATCATTAAAGCTGTGCATAATGCGGATCACATCCATTTAAGGTGTCCAGGAAATGTGGGATTGTTAGGATGTATAGTTCAAATACTTTATCCCTCGAAAAAAAAGACAGCAAAGTATGCAGGAAATTGGGATCCAAAGAGCAAACAGCCACTGACATACAGAATGCAAAAATGGATTTTAAACAATACATTTTTAACTAGGAATATGCAGGTTTTGGTCTATGGAGAATGGGAAAATCAGTCAAAAAATATTAAATCATTTTTTACCGCGACGTATTCTGATTCTGAAAAAGAAGCTATAGTGAAAGATAATAAAAGTGCCGAAAATACTTTTGTTTTTGTTGGGACTTTGGTTTCGGGTAAAAATCCAATGTATGCTGTAAAACTAGTTGAGCAGTTAATTAAAAATAATAATAAGGCGGTGCTTCATGTTTTTGGGGAAGGAATTGAAAGAGCTAGTTTAGAAAATTATATAAAAAAGAATCAACTTGAAAAGTTTGTTTTTTTGCACGGAAATCAAAACAAAGAAACTCTTAAAGAATTTTATAAAAAAAGTCATTTTGTGATATTACCTTCCAAAAGTGAAGGCTGGCCAAAGGCAATTGCTGAAGGAATGTTTTGGGGGTGTATTCCAATTGCTACCAAAGTTTCTTGTATCCCTTTTATGCTAAATTATGGGAAAAGAGGGATTTTGTCAAATATGAATTTAGAAGAAGATTTAATTCAAATACAGAATTTATTATCGAATGAAGATTGTTTTTTTGAAAAAAGTGAATTAGCTCTTAAATGGTCTCAAAATTATACAATGGAGGTATTCCAAAAAGAAATAAAAAAAATGACGTTAAAATGAGAGTAGTGCAAATAATAGACTCTTTAGAACCTGGAGGGGCTGAGAGAATGGCAGTGAATTATGCTAATGCACTATCAAAAAAAATAGAATTTTCGGGTCTAGTGTCAACACGAAAAGAAGGGCCCCTTTTAGAACAAATAGATAAAGGAGTTTCTTTTTTGTTTTTAAGAAAAAATAGAAAAATCGATTTTAGATCTGTTTTAAAACTTCAAAAATATATAAAAAAGAATAAAATAGATGTTATTCATGCTCATAGTTCTTCTTTTTTTACAGCAATACTGATAAAATTGATTTTGCCCAAAATTGCGATTATCTGGCACGATCATTATGGAGTTTCTCAAGATTTGTCAGCAAGAAAAAATTTAAGTTTAAAAATGGGATCGCTTTTTTTTGCAGGAATCATTTCGGTAAACATGGATTTAAAAAATTGGGCAAATAGTTATTTGTTTTGTTCAAATATTATTTATTTACCAAATTTCATTGATGAATCGCTAAAAACTGATGCAAAATTAAGCTTGAAGGGTAGTGACAATAAGAGGATTGTTTGCGTAGCTAATTTACGTCCGCAGAAAAATCATGAATTATTAATTGAGTCGGCAAATTTAATAAAGGAAAAGTGTCCAGATTGGACTTTTCATGTTTTTGGGAAGGATTTTGAGGATGATTATTCTAAGAAGCTTAGAAAACTTGTAGATGATTTAAAATTGCAAAAAAACATTTTCTTTTATGGAACAACAAATAATGTTTCATCTGCTCTTCAACAATCAAATATTGCAGTGCTGCCGTCACTATCGGAAGGTCTCCCATTGGCAGTATTAGAATATGGGCTTCACAAACTACCTGTTATAAGTACCAATGTAGGGCAGATCTCAAATGTGATTACGTCAAATAAAGAGGGAATAATAATAGAATCTAAAAACCTTAAACAATTGGTAGTAGCAATTGAAAAGCTAATTTTAGATCAAAAATATAGAGAGGAGTTAGGTTTGGCTTTGTATAATAAGATTAAATCCAATTTTAGTGAAGAAAGAATAATTGAAGACTACTTTTTATGGTTGAATTCCTTTATTCCTGATGTTCTTACAATAGAAAAAATCACAAAATGAAAAATAAGTCAATATCATATACCTTTCTCGTTTTGATTCATGTAATCTTAGGATTGGTTATTTTTATTTTGCCATTTTTATCAAAAATTTATGCACTGTTAATGCCTATTGTAGGGCTTTCCATTGTCATTCGGAATCAGAATAAAAATAACGAAGTAATTTTTGTAGCCGCATACCTTGTTGGAATTGAGGTTTTTCTGCGGATGACTGGAGGTAATTTTAATAATGAATATATAAAATTTCTCGTGATTTTTTTCATGATAATTGGTATGTTCTACAACAACTTCTCAATAAGGTCATTTTTATATATTGTTTTTTTGTTGTTCTTAATTCCTGGGATTTTAATTCTGATTTTTGCTGAGCACCTTGATTTTGATATTAAAAAAGCTATAGCTTTTAACTTGTCAGGGTCGCTTTGTTTAGCGATTACTTCTATGTATATGTATAAAAAGAAGATTTTATTTTCAAATTTGCAGAACATATTAATTGCAATTGGACTGCCAATTGTCTCGACAGTTGTTTATTTATTTTTATATAATCCTAGTGTAAGAGATGTAGTAACAGGAACTCAATCTAATTTTGAAACTTCAGGAGGATTTGGTCCTAATCAAGTATCTACAATTTTAGGATTAGGAATGTTTATTTTTTTTTCGCAATTGGTCCTTTTTTCAAAATCTAAAAAAGAAATAATATTAAATGCTATTTTATTAATATTTGTAAGTTACAGAGGTATTGCGACTTTTTCTAGAGGTGGAGTTATTACAGGGGTTGTCATGATTCTATGTATGCTACTAGTTTTTTTTTCTTTTTCAAATGAAAGGGGGAGGAGAAAAATCGCTTTAGTTTCTTTATTAGCAGGAATTTTAGGAATTGGAATATTCTCTTATTCTTCTTTACAAACTTATGGGCTTATTGAAAAGAGATATGCAAATCAAGATGCTAAAGGAAGGATAAAAAAAGATCGATTAGGAGGAAGAGAGGCTGTTATTGATACAGATTTAAAATTATTTCTGGACAACCCTATTTTAGGTATTGGAGTAGGAATGGGTAAAGAAAACAGAAAAGAATCACTTGGACAAGCAGTAGCTGCTCATAACGAAATTTCACGTTTGCTTAGTGAACATGGATTATTTGGTATATTTAGTTTTCTTATTTTACTTTTCACACCTTTTGCTCTTTATGTAAATAATAGAGAACATATATATTTTTTCTCTTTTTTCCTTTTTTGGTTATTAACAATAAATCATGCAGCATTAAGAATTGCAGCCCCTGCATTTGTATATGCACTATGCCTTCTTTCTATTCAACTAAAAATTCCTGAAGAAACAGAAAATTAATAGATTAGTTATATTTTTTTACGATACATTTGCTTTGCCCTAACCAAATTAAAACCTACAAGTGATGTTGTCAAAAAAGAAAATGCATTTCGAAATTTCGGAGAGGAAGATATTGCTCCTTACTTTCGATGTTGTTTTTATTTTATTTGCTTTATATCTATTAAGCGCAATCTTTGATTATCATTATTTCACTTTTGATTTAAGTAGCTCGCTAAGTATACTATTATTAGTCAGCTATCTTTATGCCTTTGGTGTGATATTTGAAATCTATAATTTACAAGTAGCAAGCAATCATCTTCAGATTCTGCAGAATATCATTTTTACAGCTACTGCTACTGTTTTGGCTTATTTACTTACGCCAGTTCTATCTCCTGTATTACCCAAACAAAGATTAGTAATAGTAATATTTTATTTTACAATTCTAATTACATTATTGCTTTGGCGCTTATTTTATTGCTATTTTTTAGCCTCTCATCGTTTTTCGCAAAATGTTGTTTTGATTTGTGATCAAAGCGAAGTCGAAGAATTAGTTTTAGGATTGGAAAGCGTTGATCCTCATTACAAAATTGTTGGTTTTGTTAATTCTGATTCCATTACAGATGAGAATTTAGATTTTCATTATGTAAGCGAAATAAAGAAGGAAGATTTAGAACGTTTTGTGTCTACCCACTATGTCTCAGAAATTGTAATCGCCTCTCAGAAAACAGATGGTATTACTTCCGACTTATATCAGCAGTTGCTTCATTTATTGGAAAAAGGAAATATTATTCGCGAGTACACGCAAGTTTACGAAAGCAAAACACAACGAATTCCTGTTCATCATATAGAAAGAGATTTTTATAGATTTTTTCCCTTTAGCAGAAGTAATAGCAACAAACTCTATTTATTTTTCGTTCGTCTTATTGAACTTATGTTTTCTGTTTTAGGACTTTTGATTAGCTTGGTTTTTATTCCTATAATTTTTGTTTGCAACCTTTTTGCTAATAAAGGAAGCCTTTTTTATACCCAGGAAAGAGTAGGTAAAAATGGAGTAGTTTTTAAAATTTATAAATTTAGAACTATGACCGAGAATTCAGAAACCGATGGAGCTGTTTTTGCGACTCATAATGATAAAAGAGTTACTCCGTTTGGTAAATTTATGCGAAAGTCTAGAATTGACGAATTTCCTCAATTCATTAATATCTTAAAAGGAGACATGGGAGTAATCGGACCAAGACCTGAAAGACCATTTTTTGTTGAAGAAATTGCTGCTGTAATGCCTTTTTATGAGACACGCCATGTAATCAAACCCGGGCTTACGGGTTGGGCACAGGTTAACTACTCTTACGGAGAATCAATAGATGAAAGTTTGATAAAACTTCAGTACGATCTATATTACATCAAACACAGAAGTATATTTCTAGATTTGAGTATTACTTTCAAAACTATTACGACAGTTTTATTCTACAGAGGTCAGTAAAATTTTAAATTATAATCGGAATTGGTTTTTTGTTGCGAATTGCGGTTCGCACTAAAACCACTCCGCTTGTAATAATCAACGGTAAAGTGATAAAGAAATGTGCTTTATTGATTAAAAATAAAAAGTAAATCACTAAAAGCACAAAGTTGATTAACGAAAATCTATAAGTCCATAGTTTGTTTTTGAAAATTGAAAACAAAACTAGAACCAATAAAAGCGGACTAAAAAGTAATACGTTATAATTCATCGCCAGTTCTTGGTGAAATGAATAAAATCCCATAATAACGAAGAATATCCCAATTAAAGATAGAATCAGAAAATAGATTTTATCGACTGTTTTGTTTTTGGCGAAGATTACAAAAAGCAAAATAAAAAGATAGGTGTAAATGTTATTCCACCAAGATTTAGGTGTTTCTTTTGTAAACTCTAATAGTGTTTTGCTTTTAGCGGATAAAGGTCTGTTTTGGAAAGTAGTTTTGTCCAAACTGTTTTTCAATTCAAAAGGAAGAAAAATTCTGGTTCCCATTTGATCGACTTTAGTTCCAAAAATAATGCTGGTGCCCAATTGATCGTAAAAATGTCCATCAAAGTATGGGAATAGGATAGAACGATAAGTTTTGTCTGTATCTTCTTTTTTAACGATTACATTTCCGCCTAAAGTTTTATTCACCACATCAACAACCATCGAAGTGCAGTTTTTATCGATAAATTTATAAGTATAATAGCGCTCTTCAGAATCTAAAACAGCATTTAATTGGTTAAATAGCTTTTGTTTTATATCTTGAGAAATCAGTAGCTCCTGTTCATAAATACTTCTTTTTTCGTAAGTGTATTCATTAAAAAAATCAGCAAATGAATGCACAGTCGCAAAATATTGCAAATCTCCTTTAGCAAATTTCAAAACAAAATTTGGAGTTCTAAAATCAAAAGTTCCGTAATTATAAACAACGTCAAAATTGTTTGCAGGATCTAAAACTCTAATTCCGGTATGTCCAAAGTAGGAATACGTTTCATTTCCAAGACCGCAAGTCAAAATGCTTATTTTTGCGTCCTTCGATAAAGTTAAACTTTGGCTGAAGCCAATAAAACTGAATAAGAAGAATAAAATAAAAAATGCTTTTTTGAACATGACAGTTTTCATGATTTTAAAATTTTAATTGTTATGAGGGTTTCTAATCATTACCTAAAGATACCCAAATCTACTTTCAACGAAAAAATATTAGAATACAATGCAGTGCTTTGGTTTCCTAAATCGGTCAGTGCATAATCAATTTGTATGCCTTTATATCTAAATCCTACGCCAATATTAGGTTGAAAATTTACTTTTTCGGTATTGTCCAACTGCATTACATTTTGAAAGTTTCCTGCACCAGCTCTTACGAAAACCAAATCGGTATAGCCAAACTCAAACCCTAGAGCTGGGTCTATACTTACAGCTTTTGAGGAGATGATATCATTGGTTTGTTCAAATCTCATATTTAAATTAGCAGAAGTTACCAAACTGCATTCATTATGAAAATCAAATCGTTTTGAAACACCTAACTGTGCTTTTGGTAATGTAATTTCTGTGCTTTCTGGTAAAGTATTGTTTTCTCCTGGAATTGCATTTGCGATTTTTTGGTACTCTTCTTCATCAATATTCCAGACGTTATAAGTTGTAGTGATGTCGCGAAGCATTAAGCCAAACTTCCAATCATTTCTTTCAAACTGAAGTCCGATATCAAATCCAAAACCCCACGAATTGGCAAATTTTCCAATTACTCTTCGGATTACTTTAGCATTTACTCCATATTGGAATCCGTCAACAGGCAGTTTACGAGCGTAAGAAAAAGTAAAACCATAATCTGCAGTAGAGAAGAGGCTGATTCTATTGTAATCAATATTTCCTTGGTTATCGATTAATTGCGTAGTGTCCATGATGTCGTCTACTCCAAAACGAATCATCGAAATTCCCCACGCACTTCTGTCATCAATCGGACTTGCGTAACCTATATAATCGTACTGTGCAATATTGGCAAAATAACTGGCATGCATTAAAGCAATCTGATGATCTTCTAGATGTGTCAAACCTGCCGGATTCCAGTAAACTGCATTTACATCATTTGAAGAAGCAGTTACGGCACTTGCCATTCCAAGAGCAGCGGCATCAACCCCAATATTCATAAACTCATTCGAATATTTTCGAACGTTTTGTGCATATTGAAAAGTACAACTCCAAAATAATAAAAACACTAAATATTTCTTCAACTGATATGTTTTTGCAGATCGAGGCCTGTTTTAAATTTTCATCAAAAATATAATATTTTACTCATCTAATAAGTTCCTTTACTTAAATATTCCCAAAGTCGCACTTAGAAATAAAAAACTCTCAAAAAAACTCGTTTTTCATCGAGTTATTATACTAAATTTGTTCTCTGCCATTATCAAAAATTAAAGCTATGAACATTAAAAAGCATATTCCAAATCTAATTACATTAATAAATCTTTTCTGCGGCTGTGTCGCAATAGTTTATGTTTCTCAGAACAATTATTTAATGGCTTTTTATATGGTTTGTTTGGGAATCTTTTTTGATTTCTTCGATGGCTTTTTTGCTAGATTATTTAAAGTGTCAAGTCCGCTTGGATTGCAGTTAGATTCTCTTGCGGATATGGTTACGAGTGGTGTAACGCCAGGATATGTTATGTATAGCATGTTTACTAATAGTGCTCATGAATTTGGAACACATCCAGCAATTCCGTTTTTAGGATTCATTATCACTTTAGGATCTTGCTACCGTTTGGCTAATTTTAATATCGATACGCGTCAGACTGATTCTTTCATCGGACTGCCAACACCTGCGAACGCTTTGTTTATTTTAAGTCTTCCTTTGGTTATTTCGTTTTCAGATTCTTTGATGGTTTTAGAAATTTTAACTAATCAATGGGTTTTATTGGTGATAACTTTATGCAGCGCTTACATTTTAAATGCTGAAATTCCGTTGTTTGCTTTAAAAATTAAAAAATTCAGTTTTAAAGAAAACGCACTTCAAATTGTGTTTTTGATTATTTCTGTATTAATGATTGTTTTCCTTCAGTATATAGCAATTCCATTAATTATTGCTTTTTATGTATTGCTGTCGATCATTAATAATCTTTTTTTGAAAAAGTAATTCTGTTTAATGGCAAGAAAAACGACTTATCGTAAAACATATTCAAGAAAACCAGCAGGAAGATCTTTTCTAAGCAGACTTTTTCGAGATCTTTTATTGATTTTTTTCGCACTTTTATTTATTGGGATAATCTATCATTATCGCAAAGGACTTGCTTATTACTTAGGTTTTAAAACAGAAAAAGTTTTAGATGAAGATGAGGTTGGCAAACATCTTTCTGATGTTCGAAATATTCGAGTTCTAGAAAATCATAAAGGAAAAGTAATTGGAATAGACGTATCTGAATTTCAAGGAAAAGTAGATTGGGAAGAAGTCGAAATTTTGGACGAAAAATATCCCGTTCAGTTTGTTTTTATTCGTGCAACGGCAGGAAATGATCGTGTAGACAGGCAATTTAAAAAAAACTGGGAAGGCGCAAAAGAGAATAAAATAATGCGTGGTGCTTACCACTATTATCGTCCTAACGAAAATTCAATAGAGCAAGCTGATCTTTTTATCAAAACAGTGAAATTGCAGAAGGGAGATCTTCCGCCTGTTTTGGATATCGAAAAATTGCCTAAAAATCAATCTTTAGACAGTTTGAAAAAAGGATTAAAGCGTTGGCTCGTTAAAGTAGAAAAACACTATCAAGTTCGCCCAATCATTTATTCAGGAGAAAGATATTATTCTGATTTTTTAAAAGAAGAATTCGGAGATTATTTGTTTTGGATTGCCAATTACAATTTCTACAGAGAAAAAATTGAAGATGATTGGCTGTTTTGGCAGTTTACAGAAAAGGCTTCTTTACCAGGAATCAAACATCGTGTTGATGTTAATATTTACAATGGCGATTTAGAACAATTGCATTTTATTACGGTTGAGTAATAGTGATCAGTGTTCAGATTTTTAGTGTTCAGATTTTGTCAAAAAAACAGTTTTTTAGTCTTAGTTCAAAACTGAACACTAAAAATCTGAACACTGAATACTTTTTTAAAATTATTTGCATAAAACCAAAATGACAATTATTATAAAAGGCAATAAAAGCATTACAGAGTATGGATTGGCAAAATTTACTGTGTAGCCCATCCATTGAATCTTTTTGGGAGGAAGTAATCTTTTGTCTTTTGGGTTGTAATAAAAGCTATTGAAGAAATACCAATTTTTTGGGTCTTTATGCCAATTATCGTAATCTTCCTGAGTTGGTTTTTCTGATTTCATCATATTTTAGATTAGTAATCAGTGTTCAGTTTTTAGTGTTCAGTAAAAAAACTGATTACTTAAGGCTGAACACTGAACACTTTTCTTAAAATTCCAATTTCTTTTTACGAAGCTCGAAGTTTTGTCCAAGATAAACGCGGCGAACCATTTCGTCTTCTACCAATTCTTCTGGAACTCCGGCTTTAAGAATTCCTCCTTCAAACATTAAATATGTTTTGTCGGTAATTGCTAGAGTTTCCTGAACGTTGTGATCGGTAATTAAGATTCCGATGTTTTTATTTTTTAATTGTGCTACAATTCTCTGAATATCTTCAACTGCAACAGGGTCAACTCCTGCAAAAGGCTCATCCAACAAAATGAATTTTGGATCGGTTGCCAATGCGCGTGCAATCTCTGTACGACGACGTTCACCTCCAGAAAGCAAATCGCCTCGGTTGGTGCGAATATGTTCTAAACTGAATTCCTCAATTAAACTTTCCATTTTGGCAATTTGCTCTTCTTTAGAAAGTTTAGTTAATTGTAAAACACTTAAGATATTGTCTTCAATACTTAATTTTCTAAAAACAGAAGCTTCTTGCGCCAAATAACCAATTCCTTGCTGTGCACGTTTGTACATCGGATAATCAGTAATATTTAAATCATCAAGAAAAATATTTCCTTGATTTGGTTTTACCAATCCCACAATCATATAAAAAGACGTTGTTTTTCCCGCTCCATTTGGTCCCAAAAGCCCTACAATTTCTCCTTGATTTACTTCAACAGAAATTCCTTTTACAACGCTTCGTCCTTTATAGGTTTTGATTAAATTATCGGCTCTTAATTTCATTTTTTAAGTTTAATCGTTTAATCGATAAATCGTTTATTCGTTGCAAATTAACAAATAAACGATTCAACAGTTAAACGTATTAACAATTATTTATTTTCCAGCTTCTTCAAGCGCTTCCCAGAATTCGTAAGCTCTTCTTAAATGAGGAATTACAATTGTTCCTCCAACAAGAGTTGCGATTCCCATTGCTTCCATCATTTCTTCTTTAGAAACACCTTCTTTATAACTTGTTTCCAAATGGTATTTCACACAGTCGTCACATCTTAAAACTGCTGATGCTACCAAACCTAAAAGCTCTTTTGTTTTTACGTCAAGAGCGCCTTCAGCATAAGCATTGGTGTCAAGATTAAAAATTCGCTTTACAATTTTGTTGTTGTCAGCAAGCAGTTTTTCGTTCATTCTAGAACGATAGTCGTTAAATTCTTGAACTATATCAGACATTTTCTTTTAATTTATTTTTATAAACAATCTTCGAAATTAGAATACTAACCTCGTAAATAAGCAACATCGGAATTGCAACAATAGTTTGGCTCACAACATCTGGTGGCGTTACGATTGCAGCAATAATTAAAATAATTACGACAGCATATTTCCAATACTTTCTTAAGAATTCAGGAGTTACTAATCCTAATTTTGTTAAGAAATAAATAGCAATTGGAAGTTCAAAAAAGATCGCACTTCCAAGAATACTCGTTTTAACCATTCCCATATAAGATTCTAGAGTGAACTGGTTTTTTACGACATCACTGATAGAGAATGTGGCAACGAAGTTTACCGACATCGGAATTACGACAAAATAGCCAAACAATACTCCCAAGAAGAAAAGTAAAGAAGAAACAAAGATGAATAATTTAGCATTTTTTCTTTCTTTCTCATAAAGTGCAGGGCTGATAAACTTCCAGATTTCCCATAAAATATAAGGGAAACTCAAGATGAAACCCGCCAAAAGACACATCCAGACAAATATATTTACCTGGCCTTCCATTTCGGTATTTTGAATAATGAAGTTTAGCTCTGTAATGCAGATACTGTCTGCAAATCCTAATGAATGAGATAAGTCGCAAAACCAAACATACGTAAAGAATGTTGGTCTAATTGGACCTAAAATAATTTGATCAAATAAATAATCACTAATAAAATAAGTTACAATTGCCATAATAATTGTTGCAAGTGTACTTCTAACTAATAACCATCTTAGTTCTTCAAGATGATCCAAAAATGACATTTCGCCAAGATTTTTCTTTGCCATTATACGATTCCTTCTTTTAAAATGTCATGTAAATGTAAAACTCCTTTATATTCTCCGTTATCCGCAACGATCAATTGTGTAATCGAAAAGTCTTCTAAAATATTTAAAGCATCGACAGCCATAGTCTCAGACGAAACTACTTTTGGATTTTTAGACATAATATCCTTTGCAGTTAAGTCCGCAATACTATCTACGTCGTTTAGCATTCTTCGGATGTCTCCATCCGTAATAATTCCAACAATTTTATTGTCTTCAATTACTGCAGTAACTCCTAATCTTTTTTCAGAGATTTCAAAAATTGCTTTTTTGATAGAAGTTTCTGGAGTGACAGCCGGTCTTAATGAATGTTCGATCATATCTTTTACACGAAGCAGTAATTTTTTCCCTAAAGCGCCTCCTGGATGATAAACCGCAAAATCTTCGGGTTTAAAATCACGCATTTCCATTAAGCAAACAGCCAATGCATCGCCCATTACAAGCTGTGCTGTTGTACTATTTGTAGGAGCTAAATTGATAGGGCAGGCTTCTGTGTCAACAGTTGTATTTAAAACTAGATCAGAGCCTTTTGCTAAGAATGAAGTTGTGTTTCCTGTAATGGCAATCAAAGTATTTCCGAATCTTTTTAATAAAGGAACAAGCACTTTAATTTCTGGACTATTTCCGCTTTTAGAAATGCAGATAATGACATCATCATTTTGAACCATTCCTAAATCACCGTGAATAGCTTCTGCTGCATGCAAAAACATAGAAGGGGTTCCAGTTGAGTTAAAAGTAGCCACCATTTTTTGTGCAATGATCGCGCTTTTTCCAATTCCTGTAACGATCAGACGGCCTTTGGATTCGTATATGCGTTGGACAGCTTCGTAAAAATTTTCGTCCAAAAAATCAATTAGTTTTGTAATTGCTTCACTTTCAGAGAGTATTGTTTTCTTGGCGATCGCCAATATATTTTCTTTTGTGATCAAAACAGAATATTTAAAATTTGTATGTATAAAAGAAAGTTGTATCTTTATGTGTTGCAAATTTATACAAAATACCATTAATATAGAGAATGAATTCAAATGAAATTGAAATACATAAAGAATTAAAGAAGTATTTCGGCTTTAGCCAATTTAAAGGCTTGCAAGAGCAAGTCATTACGAGTATTTTAGACGAGAAGAATACATTCGTAATAATGCCGACTGGTGGAGGAAAGTCTCTTTGCTATCAACTGCCAGCTTTAATTCAAGAAGGAACAGCAATTGTTGTTTCTCCTTTAATTGCTTTGATGAAAAATCAGGTTGATGCAATTCGAAGCCTTTCGTCTGAAAATGGAATTGCACATGTATTAAACTCCTCTCTAACCAAAACAGAAATTGCTCAGGTCAAAAAAGATATTACTTCTGGATTGACCAAACTTTTGTATGTAGCCCCAGAATCACTAACAAAAGAAGAATATGTAGCCTTTTTACAAAGTGTACCTATTTCTTTTGTAGCCATTGATGAGGCGCACTGTATCTCAGAATGGGGACATGATTTTAGACCAGAGTACAGAAATCTGAGAAATATAATTAAGCAGTTGGGTAAAGTGCCAATTATTGGTCTTACGGCAACTGCGACACCAAAGGTTCAGGAAGATATTCTTAAAAACCTTGATATGGCTGACGCGAATACTTTTAAAGCGTCATTCAACAGACCGAACTTGTACTATGAAGTTCGCACAAAAACAAAAAACATTGAGTCGGATATTATTCGATTCATTAAACAGCATAAAGGCAAATCTGGAATTATTTACTGCTTAAGCCGTAAAAAAGTGGAATCGATTGCCGAAGTTTTACAAGTAAACGGAATCAGTGCTGTTCCTTATCACGCAGGTTTAGATGCAAAAACGCGGGCCAAACATCAGGATATGTTCTTGATGGAAGATGTCGATGTCGTTGTGGCAACAATTGCATTCGGAATGGGAATTGATAAACCAGACGTTCGTTTTGTAATTCACCATGATATTCCAAAATCGCTTGAAAGTTACTATCAGGAAACGGGTCGTGCTGGTCGTGACGGCGGAGAAGGGCATTGTCTAGCGTACTATTCTTATAAGGATGTAGAAAAGCTGGAGAAATTTATGTCTGGAAAACCAGTTGCTGAACAGGAAATTGGTTTTGCACTTTTGCAGGAAGTTGTGGCTTATGCCGAAACTTCAATGTCGCGTAGAAAATTCTTGCTGCATTATTTCGGAGAAGAATTTGACAGCGAAACTGGTGAAGGAGCCGATATGGACGACAACGTTCGTAATCCGAAACATAAAGTTGAAGCCAAAGAGCAAGTGGTTAAATTGTTGGAAATTGTTCGCGATACCAAACATATTTACAAATCAAAAGAAATTGTCTTTACTTTAATTGGCCGTATAAATGCGGTTATTAAAGCACATAAAACAGATACTCAGCCTTATTTTGGTGTAGGTTCAGACCACGACGAAAAATATTGGATGGCTTTATTACGACAAGTTTTGGTAACAGGACTTTTGTCAAAAGATATTGAAACCTATGGAGTAATAAAAATTACGAAAGAAGGTCTTGACTTTATCAAAAAGCCTGTTTCATTTATGATGTCTGAAGATCATGAATACAGCGAAGCAGATGATGAAACTATTGTAACAGGAGGTAAGTCTTCTGGAACTGCAGACGAAGTTTTAACGGGAATGCTTCGTGAACTTCGTAAAAAAGTAGCCAAAAAATTGGGAGTTCCTCCGTTTGTGGTTTTTCAAGATCCTTCAATCGAAGATATGGCTTTAAAATATCCAATAACAATTCAGGAATTATATAATATTCATGGTGTTGGTGAAGGAAAAGCTAAAAAATACGGAAGCGAATTTGTTGCTTTAATCAGTCGATATGTTGAGGATAACGATATTATTCGCCCAGACGATTTAGTAGTTAAATCTACAGGAGTAAATTCTGCCAACAAATTATATATTATTCAGAATATTGATAGAAAACTGCCGTTAAGTGATATCGCTTCCGCGAAAGGACTTTCTATGGATGCGCTTATCAAAGAAATGGAACAAATCGTTTATTCTGGAACTAAACTGAATATCAAATATTGGTTAGATGATATTTTAGATGATGATCAGCAGGAAGAAATACATGATTATTTCATGGAATCTGAATCTGATAAAATCGAAGATGCGCTGAAAGAATTTGATGGCGACTACGATATTGATGAACTGCGTTTAATGCGTATTAAGTTTATTAGTGAAGTAGCGAATTAAAGTAATCAGTGGTCAGTTTTTTAGTGATCAGTGAAATGGCCAATATGACTGTGAAAAGTATTTAGTGTTCAGTGACTATTAAAGCAGATTAGCGAAATAATTTATTTTATAAAAATCAGTAATCAGTTTTTAAGTACTCTCTGAACACTAAAAAACTGATTACTGATCACTATAAACTTCCCCACGATGCGGTTTCAAAGCATCTCTTACCTGAATCATATTTTCGTCAGTTACTACCATAAAAGCTATGGCGTACATTTCGTCTATGATTTTAAATCCAGTAATATTTAAAGGTAGCTTTTCTATTGCAATATATTCTTTAAGGTGTATTTCGTGATGTTCTGCTGTTTTTGCAGAAGCTGGTCCGCGGAAATCCCAGATTAGTTTTATTTTTCTAGACATTTTATTTAAAGGTGCAAAGGTTCAGAGTGACAAAGGTACAAAGTCTTTTTTAAAGGTTCTAAGGTTCTGAGATTCTAAGGTTCTGAGTTTTTTCTGTAGAGACGCACCGCAGTGCGTCTAAACGTTCTCGAAGAAATCTTTTTTAATCTAATTAATCTGTGGCTAAAAATAAATAATAAAGATTTTAGAAAGAGGAAATTTGCTGTGTAATTAACCGCAAAGTGCGCTAAGATTTATTATTTCTTTACTCATAGAAAACACAAAGTTCGCAAAGCTTTATTAATACAAAGCTTTGCGAACTTTGTGTTTTTCTACAACCATACCTTTAAAAAAAACTTAGTGACCTTTGCGGTTAATTACATAAAGTCAGTTCAAAATAGTACTTTTGCATCTTCTTTTCATAGAAAGAAAAGCTAATAGAATAAAAAAGACAAAATGCCAAAAGAACTTTTACTTCAAGTTACACCCGAAATTGCTGCAAACGAATCATTGCTAAAAGACTATTTGTCTAAGCAGATTAAAGTTTCTGCTCAAGAAATTCAGCATGTTTCAATTTTAAAACGCTCTATTGATGCACGTCAGAAAGCGATTAAAATTAATTTGAAAGTTCTTATTTATTTGAAAGGCGAACCTTTTCAAGAAACTAAAATCGAGCTTCCTATATATAAGGATGTTTCCAATGCACAAGAAGTTATAGTTGTTGGCGCTGGCCCAGCGGGACTTTTTGCAGCATTGCAATTAATTGAACTAGGTTTAAAACCAATTGTACTCGAAAGAGGAAAAGACGTTCGTGGCCGTCGTCGTGACTTAAAAGCGATAAATCGTGAGCATATTGTAAACGAAGATTCAAATTATTGTTTTGGAGAAGGTGGAGCAGGAACGTATTCTGATGGAAAATTATATACTCGTTCTAAAAAACGTGGCGATGTAACTCGAATTTTAGAACTTTTAGTGGCTTTTGGAGCTTCTGAAGATATTTTGGTAGAAGCGCATCCACATATTGGAACTAATAAACTTCCAAAAATCATTGAAGACATCAGAAATAAAATTAGAGAATTTGGCGGTCAGGTTTTGTTTGAAACACGTGTAAGCGATATTTTGGTAAAGAATAATGAAGTTGAAGGAATCGTAACGCATAACGGAGATAAAATTCACGCCAATAAATTAATCTTAGCAACAGGACATTCGGCGCGTGATATTTTTGAATTATTAGATAAAAAGAAAATTTTAATAGAAGCAAAACCTTTTGCTTTAGGAGTTCGTGCAGAACACTCGCAGGAACTAATTGACAGCATTCAATACAGCTGTGATTTCCGTGGAGAGCATTTGCCACCAGCACCATATTCTATAGTAAAACAAGTTAACGGTCGTGGAATGTATTCATTCTGTATGTGTCCAGGAGGTGTAATTGCGCCTTGTGCGACAAGTCCGGGTGAAGTGGTTACAAATGGTTGGTCGCCATCTAAACGAGATCAATCAACAGCAAATTCTGGAATTGTGGTCGAATTAAAATTAGAAGATTTTAAGCCTTTTGCAAAATTCGGCGCTTTGGCCGGAATGGAATTTCAAAAAAGTATCGAACAAAAAGCTTGGCATTTGGCAGGAGAAACTCAAAAAGTTCCAGCTCAAAGAATGATTGATTTTACGAAAAGCAAAGTTTCAGCAGATATTCCGAAAACTTCTTATGTACCAGGAACTACTTCAGTAGAATTGGGACAAGTTTTTCCAGGATTTTTAACTCAGATTATGCGTCAAGGATTTCAGGATTTTGGAAAATCAATGCGAGGTTATTTAACTAACGAAGCCATTTTACATGCGCCAGAAAGCAGAACCTCATCTCCAGTGAGAATTCCGAGAGATCCAATGACATTAGAGCATTTGCAAATCAAAGGTTTATATCCTTGCGGAGAAGGTGCAGGTTATGCTGGCGGAATTATTTCAGCAGCAATTGATGGCGAAAAATGTGCCTTAATGATTGCTGAATCCTTGAAATAACCTGTTTTTTTGTAGTAAAAGTTTTATATTTTTGTAAAATATTTTAAACTTTTAAATCTAATAAAAAATGACGCCACAGGATATTGAAAAGAAATATGGATTTGAATTTCCACTTTTGTACAAACAATTAGAAGCAGAAGGTATGCTTAATGTTGGAGAATACGGACCTAATTGGTCTTCTGAAGTATATCCAAAATTAAAAGAGAATCCGCCTTTGCTTTTGCATTCTTATGATTTTGAGCTGCTTACTCTAGAGGGAGTTAATGAGGAAATAAAACAACTTAGGGATCCAGAAGATTATCGTCAGATTAGAAAGGAATTTAAATTTATTCCTTTTGCACAAAGCTATGGCGGTGATCATTATTGTTTTTTCTTAAATGAAGAAAAGAATGGTGAAATGCCAATAGTTTTTCTCTCACATGATGCAGTTGAAGCAGATTATTTAGCAAAAAATTTACAAGATTTTATTTTTAAAATGTTTTTGACTGATATGGCATATTTTGATAATGAAGATGTTAGTGATCAAGAGCTTAAAAACAATCTTGAAAGTATGTTTAGAACTCATAAAAAATACTTAACACATCAACAACAAGACATTTTACAAAACATATTAAATCGGGAAATTATAGATTATGAAATTTCATTTTCTTATGGTAATGAAGAAGCAAAAGGATTATTAACTGATGATGAAAAGAATATTTTGCTTAATGAAATTATTCCTTTCGACAAAATGGGTACAAGTTTTGAATATTCAGATGAGGAATAAATTTAGTTTTGGATTCAAAATATGTACTGATGGTTGCGTAATCCTTGAAATAATTGGGCCTTAGGTTTTTCATGCAATAAAAAGATTGTTATCTTAGTATTCTGATTTTAATAGAATATTCCCCCAAAGATGACAATACAAGAAATCGAAAAAAAATACGGATTTGAATTTCCGCTCTTATACAAACAGTTAGACGCAGACGGCATGTTGGATGTCGGAGAATATGGTCCAAATTGGTATACAGAGGTTTATCCTACTTTAAAAGATAATCCACCTTTGCTTTTGCATTCGTATGATTTTGAATCGCTGAATTTGAAATCGGTTGCCGAAGAAATAGAAGAGCTCAGAGATCCAGAAGATTATCGAAATATAAATCCAGAATTTAAATTTATTCCGTTTGCTAAAAGTGGCGGCGGCGATCATTATTGTTTTTTCTTAAACGAAGAAAACAATGGCGATGTGCCGATTGTTTTTGTTTGGCACGATTCCAACGAGGTCAATTATCTGGCAAAAAACCTTCAGGATTTTATCTTCAAAGTTTTGTTGATTGATATGTCAAAACAAGATGTCTACAATGAACTGACGGATGAAGAGTTTAGAGATGATATTGAATCAGTTTTTAAATCGCATAAAAAGTATTTGACAGAACAGCAAAATACAATTCTGTCAGCTATATTAGAACGAGATATAATTGATTATGAAATACATGTTTCGCCAAAAATAGTAGAATCAGCAAGAGGATTATTGACAGATTTCGAATTAGAATCGATTGTTAATGAAGTAATTCCTTTTGATAAAATGAATCAGAGTTTTAAATATTCAAACGATTAACTTTTTAATGTAAAATATTTCATGGGCTTTTTCTCCAATTTATTTAATAGAAACAACGATCCGAAATCAATCATTTCTTTTGATGTCATTGATTCGATCTATAGTAATTTACATCACGTATCGAATAGTATAGAGTTCAAAGTAAAAGGAATTCATGACACGGTTACCGTAAATTTATATTCTGTTCCTTCTTCATTAGATCACGAAGAGGGAAGAGCAGAAGTTAAAAAAGCGGGATTTAATAATGCGTATGAAGTTCTGAACGAACTCTATAAAAAACTTAATATTGGAGGCCTGTCAGAAGAAGCGATGCAGGATGATTTACAGTATGATTTTATTCATATTCAGTTTTATTCAAGGCCAAGTGAGGAAATGAAAAAACACTTTACAAGTGTGATTAATAATTTCATGATTTTCTTTTGCTGCACCAATAGTTTAGAAGTAAACGATTTTAGAATGTTATATTCTAGCAGTCATTTTTCAGATTATGTAAAAGGTTTGCTAGATTCAGAATATCTTGATTTTAAGAACCCTCAAAATGAAACTCAGGAAATAGGAATTAAAGATTTTAAAAAAGTCTTGCAAGCCATTTGCCAGTATTTTAATATCGAAATTCCTGCTGATGTTGAGCTTCCGTCTTCAGAAAATCTAGTACTAGATGATAAAGCGGCCGTGGAGGATTTTGAAGAATTCGTCAAATTAGTTTCGAGAAATAGTATTGAGGAAAATGAGGTGAAAAAATATTCAGAGAAGCTTTTTGAAAGTTTCAATGCCGAAGCTAAAACGTATTATGAGACTACAGAAGATCATTTTAGTTTTTTTGACGAAATAAATACTTGGCATAGCGATTGGAAATTTGATCCAGAAGACGCAGAGTATTTTATTTCTGAGATGCTTGGTGAAGATTTCAAATTTGATTATCCAGAAGAAACCTATAGTCATGATTTGTTTCCATATATTCAAACTGAATTGGAAAAGTCAAATCTAGAGTTATTGACTTACGAAACGTATGGAGATAGTTATTTGTTTTTTGTGGTGAACAAAGATGAAGTAGAAAGAATTTTAGAACTATCTGACCGAACTAAAATTGAAGTTACTCAGCTGTAAAATATTGCCACGAATTACACCAATTTTCACGAATTGTAATTTTTAATATTAAAAAATTAGTGCAAATTGGTGTAATTCGTGGCGAAAAAAAATTAAGGAATCAAAATAATTTTTCCTGTGCTTTTTCTGCTTTCTAAGAAATCGTGCGCCAGTTTTCCTTCAGACAATTTGAAAGATGTCGGTTCTGAAAGTTTGATTTTTCCTTCTGTAATCCAGCTGAATAACTGAGTTGCTCTTTTGATTCGTTCTTCTTTAGAGTTTAAATAACTCCATAAATCGCCACCCGTTAAAGTTTTAGAACCGTCCATTAACATTCTTGGATCTACAGGTGCAGGATCGCCGCCTGCCATTCCGAAGAAAACAACTTGTCCGCATTCTTTAGTGACTTCAAAACTTTCCATTAAAGTGCTTCCGATACTGTCATAAACAACATCAACACCGTTTGGAGCCACTTCAAAAACTTGCGATTTCCAATCGTCATTATAAAGAAAAACATGGTCTGCACCTTGCTCAAATCCGATTTTTGCTTTTTCTGTAGATGAGGTTAAGCCAATAACGGTTGCGCCAAGAAGTTTACTGATCTGAGTTAGAATCTGTCCAACTCCGCCAGCAACCGCATGTATTAAAACAGTTTCTCCATTGGCAGTTTTATGGCTGTCTGTTGCAAGATAGTGAGCAGTTAAACCTTGAAGTAAAACCGAAGCCGCAGTTTCAAAAGAAATATTTTCAGACAACGGAATAATATGATTTACATTAACGGCAACCAATTCTGCATTGGCAAAAGGTGCATCGGCAAAAGCCACGCGATCACCAACTTTGTATTCTGGATGATTGTTGGCATCGACCACAATTCCTGCTCCTTCATAACCAGCAATAAAAGGTGGATTTCCTTTTAGATGATAATTTCCTTTTCGGCGGTAAACATCAGCAAAATTTAATCCGATGGCTTTCATCTCAACTAAAATCTCATCTCTTTTTAATTGTGGATTAGGGATTTCTATATATTCTAAAACATCTGATTCTCCAAAAGAAGAAAAGGTAAGTGCTTTCATTTTTAGTTTTTTGAGTATACAAAGAACGGAAAATATATTGGCTCCATTTTAAAGATAATCTTAAAAATAAAAAAAAGTAACAACTTGAATTCAGGTTGTTACTTTGAGTTAAATTAAACAGGCTGAGATACCTGTAATAGTTTATTTTTTAGGTTTTATTTCTGTTACAATCAAATTCACAGTTGTATCTCCTAAATTTTTTGCCATATGTGTAACTGCAGGTATAAACATGGCATCCCCAGCTTTAATATCCACAATAACGGGAGCTTTGCCTTTATCGGTTATTTCAATTTTTCCATCAGTTAATGCATAGATGGTGTGGTCAGGATGATGATGCCATGGAATTGTTTCTCCCGGAGTAATCTCAACTTGCAATATTCTTACTCTTTCATTCTCAAGAAGTACTTTTTTATATGCATTAGGTGCTGCTTTTAAAGGGTCTTGCGCATAGATATTCACACTTAATATCAAAAGTAATAGTATGAATAGAGACATTAAATTCTTTTTAATTGTTTTCATTTCATTTCTTTTTTATTGGTTAAATTTTTCCAGAATTGTTTATTGTGTGTTCTTTTTGAGAACTTTGTCTGGGTTGTGTTTTATGAAAAAGACAAAGCTCTCTTGCGATGCATTTTTTTAAATTAATGCGAAGAGGCAGAATTTTCCTGATTCGAAAAATTACAGTTAGGATGATATTTAACTAGAAAAATTGGATTTCATTTTGCAGATATGAGATCCTTGGATTTAGATACTGAAGATTCCCATGTTACCTGTTTGAATCCGTCGTTTTTTTTCGGCTTATCTTCACAGGTTTGGGAAATTGAAGTGCGATAAATAGTGTCCATTTTTGGGACTACTAATTTACAAAAAAAAGAGATGTGGAATGTTTTAAAATTGAATTATTAGTCTTGTTTTTGTTTGTAACTAGTTTGTTTTTAATTGTTTGTGTTTATTTTGATTCTGATATTTATGAAATTATAGAAAAACCCATTAGTAAATACTTTTTATTTACTAATGGGTTTATAATTGTTTTAAGCTTTTGTTTTTAACTTGCTTTTAAAACTTTTCAGAGATTATATTTTAGGCAATTTCATATCATTAAAAGTGCTTTTCTGTTTTGCTAAAGCTTCAATATCTTGCCATTTTCTAGGAGAATCAGCAGAAAGGTTTTCATATGAAT
The DNA here is from genome assembly GCF_003254585.1 of Flavobacterium sharifuzzamanii. Taxonomy (GTDB): domain Bacteria; phylum Bacteroidota; class Bacteroidia; order Flavobacteriales; family Flavobacteriaceae; genus Flavobacterium; species Flavobacterium sharifuzzamanii. Next base: position 191,510 of record NZ_QJGZ01000037.1, read on the forward strand.
CTTTTAGCATTAAAATATCATCTTCGATACGAACACCAATGTTCCACCATTTTTTATCGCATTTGCTGTTTGCTGGAATGTAGATTCCAGGTTCTACAGTAAGAATCATGTTTTCTTTTATAAGAGTTTGTGGCCCATTGTAAGTTCCTTTGTCGTGAACGTCTAAACCAAGAAAGTGTGAGCATGAGTGCGGATAATATAATTTTACATCTTTTGGGTCTGTAATAATTCCTAATTTAATTAAACCTTTTGCTATTACATCTTTTGCAGTTTCGTTTAAAGCCACTAGCGGAGTTCCTTCTTTACAGATTTTAAAAACCGCTTCTTGAGCATCATATACGATTTGATAAATCGCTTTTTGTTCTTCAGTAAATTTTCCGTTTGCCGGAATTGTTCTAGTTACGTCTGCAGAATAGCCGTGATACTCAGAACCAACATCCATTAATAATAATTGATTGTCAATTTTTGTGGCATTGTTTTCCCAATAGTGCAAGATGCATCCGTTTGCTCCAGCTCCTACAATTGGTCCGTAGCCTTCGCCTTCTGCGCCGTAATGTTTGTGAATATAAGCGTGAATTCCGTCAGCTTCGTTTTCACTCATATCTGGACCTACAGCTTTCATCACTTCATTGTGGGCAACACAAGAAAGTTTTACTGTTTTGCGCATCAAAATAAGTTCTTCTGGAGTTTTTATTTCACGAAGTGAACTGGTAATTTTATTGAATAATTCTGTTGAGGTTTCATTTGCTTGTGTAATTCCAGCTTTAGATTTAAATGATTTTAATAATGCATATAAATTATCAGGATTTTTGTTTTCTGCTACATCTGTTGGAAATTTATCATAGATTACTTTATCAAATTTTGCAAAATCAATGGCAAACGCATTAAAATCTTTTCCGTTATAAACAGTTGTAAAACCTAGTTTCGTTTTTGCGCCTTCAATTCCCAAACGTCTACCTGTCCACATTTCGTGCGCAGCATTTCTTTCTCTAACAAAAAGAACTTCATTGTACTTTTCTGTTCCTTGTGCTTCTTTAAAAATTAATAATATAGCATCTGGTTCTTTGTATCCTGATAAATAATACATATCTGGATTTGCATGGTAATTGTAATCGACATCTCTAGAGAAGACTCTTTCTGGATAAGAAAAAACAACAGCAACTGAATTAGCAGGCATTAAAGCTCTAAAAGCTTCGCGACGTCCTTGATGAAATTCTTTTGTGAGATAATCTGTTGGGAGGTTTTCTTGCGAATGAGCGAATGGCGCTGTCAAAGCAAATACAAACAAGAAGAGAAATTGCTTCATTTTTTGGTTTTTTATTAATGATTTTTGGTTTTTTGATCGATGCAAATTACAAAAAAAATAATGTCGCTTGTTTTATTTTAAACATTTGAGCCATAAAACTTTAAATAAATTGTAGTAACTTAGAGACAGAAAATTACGGTTTATGCTAAAAATAAAACTTCGATAAACCTGTAAGCGGGCACGAATATTGAGAAAAGAATTTTTATAGAATTATTTTAAACTTCAAAAAACAAATTATAAATCTTTAAAATCCACTTTTATGAAAAAATACACATTTGCAGTCCTTTCAGTTTTAACTTTATTATTTGCTTCATGTACGGCGTCAAAATCTGCTTCTAATGATGGCGATTTATTTGGCACAACTTGGGAGTTGGAATATATCTCAGGGCCAAGAATTGCTTTTGAAGGATTATACCCAAATAAAAAACCACAGCTTACTTTTGAACAAAAAGAAACAAAAGTTTATGGCAATAACGGATGTAACGGTTACAGTGCGTCTTATACTTTAAAAGGAAAGTCTTTGACTTTTGGACAAGAGGGGCCAACTACAATGATGTTTTGTGAAGGTGGTGGTGAACAAGTATTCTTAAAACAAATTAGACAAATTACAAGTTATTCTATTGATAAAGACGGTAAACTAAATTTAATTCAGGGCGATATTCCGGTAATGAGATTTAAAAAAGTGGCTAAACAATAGTTTTAAAACTAAAATAAAAAAAAAGGCTGTCTCTAAAGGGCAGCTTTTTTATTGTACGAAATGTTTTAAAGTTTATTTTATCTGTTAAAACCCCAGCGGGGTAAAATATTTATAGAATTGCAATAAGACAAATAAATAAAAGCTCCGGAGGAGCAACATATTTTTTTTGCAACCTAAATATATATCGCTCCTCTGGAGCTTTATGTTGTAAGAATTTGTTTTTTACTATAAATATTTCGCTTCTCTGAAGCTTACAAAAAAGAGTAATCTTTTTGAAATAGTTTTTATGCTAAAGCTAATTGGTTTTCAATTTCAACTGCTTAATATTTTTACTGATAATATTTTTATCGGATGCCGTTTTTGCTAAACCAAATGCGGTTTCAAAATGCTGTGATGCTTTTTTTGCATCAATTTCAGAATAAAGATTTCCGAGTAAAGAATAGTAAAAATGATTATCAGTTAAATTCAGTTTTTCAGCTTCTTTGATAGCTTCTTCTTTTCCGTTTACTTTAGACAAAGCATAAGTTCTGTTTAAAGCCACAATTGGTGAATATTCTAAAATGATCAGATTGTTGTAGAGTTCCAGAATATTTTTCCATTTCTCTGTGGTTTCTTTTTTAATAGTATGCCAATAGGCAATTCCGGCTTCTAAATGATATTTTGAAAGTGTGTTTCCTGTTGAAGATTGGCTTAAAAAATAAGTTCCTTTGTCTACTAATTCCTGATTCCAAAGTGATTGATCCTGATCTTCGTATAAAATAATTTCGCCGTTTAAACCCGTTCGCGCATCAAATCTTGAAGAATGAAAACACATCAAAGCCATCAAAGCATTAGTTTGTGGCAGATTTGTGCTTTCGTTTTGAATTAATAAAAAAGTCAGGCGCATGGCTTCGGTACAAAGATCTTTTCGTAAAGTGGTGTTTTGCGAAATAGAGTAGTAGCCTTCAGAATAAAGCAGATAAATGGTTTTTAGAACCGTTTGTATTCTGTCTTTTATTTCAGCGTTGTTCGGATGCTGAATTTTTATATTTTCTTCTTTGAGTTTTTCTTTGGCTCGATTAATTCTTTTGTAAATAACTTCTCTGTTAGATAAAAAAGCATCGGAGATTTCATTTATTCCAAAACCACATAATAAATTTAAAGCAAGAGCAATTTGAGCTTCTTCAGAATTACACGGATTACAAACCGTGAAAATCATAGCAAGCTGACTGTCGGCAATATTCTGATCAGATAAATCGATATCTATTTCAGGATTGTTTAATGGAGTGTTGTGTTTTATTTCGGTAACTATTTTGGTTTCAAAAACGTTATTTCTTTTCAGGTAGTTTTTGGTTTTGTTTTTGGCAACGGTATAAAGCCAAGCAGAAGGGTTTTCTGGAATTCCTTTAATAGCCCAAGTTTCTGAAGCGGTCAAAAAAGTATCGCTTACAATATCTTCTGCAATTTCGATATGCTGAATTCCGAATAAGCTGCAGAGAACTGAAACTATTTTTTGATATTCGGTTCGGAATAAATTGGGTAAAAGTTCTTTGTGATCCATATTTTTAAGAAAAAATGCCTAAGTAAAGATACAAAGGCATTTTTATTTCAGTTGGTTTATTATTAAACACCCATTCTAATTTCAACATTTCCGCCAAAATTTAAAACTGGACATCCTTGTGCAATTTCCGTTGCCTCGTCATAATCTTTGGCTTTAATGATTATTAAGCCACCGATTGATTCTTTAATTTCAACAAATGGACCATCAGTTACTCCTTTAGAATTGACTAGTTTTCCTTGTCCGTCCCAACGCTGCAAAGGTCTAGCCAGTTTATCTTGAGCGGCAAGGCTTCCAAACCAGTTTTGCCATTGTTGCAAGTGCTGTTGGTATTCTTCTGGAGAGGGCTGTGCTTCTTTTGTTTTAAAATCTCTTCTGAAAATCAATAAAAACTCATTCATTTTTTCATGTTTTTATAATTGAATAATCTGCTTTAAGTTGTATAAAGTTAATTGTTTTTAGAAAATAAAAACCAATTATTATTTATCCAAACTGCCCAACTCTATAAGTTCCAGGTACATTAGCAAAAGTAATATTAAGACGATTCCAAGCATTAATTGCTGCAACTGCAAGTGTAAGATCGATTAATTCTTGCTCTGTAAATTCAGCTTTTGCAATTTCGTAAATTTCGTCTGGAACATCGCAGGCATTTACTGCTTCTGCTAGAGCAAGAGCAACTCTTTCTCTTTTTGTGTAATAAGGAGCTTCTCTCCAAACACTTAATCCAAATAAACGTTGTGGTGTTTCTCCAGCGGCTAAAGCTTCTTTTGAGTGCATGTCTAAACAATAACCGCAGTTGTTGATTTGAGAAATTCTGAAATTTATTAATTCCATAAGAGATGCTTCAATTGTTCCTTTTTTCAAGTAACCGCTGATTCCAAATAATGTGCTAACTGCTTTTTGACCTTGTTCGAATAAATTAAGTCTAGTTTCCATGATGTATATTTTTTAATTGTTTATACCCTAATAACAATCGAACTTTCAGGATTGGACAAAAAAAGATGAAAAAAGTGAAATTATTTTTCAATTAAGAGGAGAAGCCAATATTTATAAGGAGTTAGTAAACAAAAAAAGAATGATTAAATCGAAGAATTTATAAAATTATCTTGTCAGCAAGCCCCAGCGGGGTAAAATATCTATAGAATTTCAATAAGACAAATAAAAAAGCTCCGGAGGAGCGACATATTTTTTATTAATCTAATATATGTCGCTCCTCCGGAGCTTTATGTTGTATACATTTATTCTTTACTATAAATATTTCGCTTCTCCGAAGCTTGAAAAAAAAGAGACTGTCTCCGAAAAGACAGTCTTTATAATATAGGTTAATATTCTTTATTTCTTTTTGAGTTTATCTTTAAAAACCTTTTCAAACTTTTCTATTTTAGGCTGAATCACCATTTTGCAATACGGCTGATTTTTATTGTTGGCATAATAGTTTTGATGATAATCTTCGGCTTTATAGAAAACTTTAAAAGGTTCCACTTTTGTTACGATTGGACTGTTATACACTTTTGCTTTGTTGAGGTCGGCAATAATGCTTTGAGCCGCTTTTTTCTGTTCTTCATTTTTATAAAAGATAACAGAACGGTATTGTGTTCCTACATCAGCTCCCTGACGATTTAAAGTTGTGGGGTCATGAACAGTAAAAAAGACTTTGAATATTTCGTTAATATCGGTTACATTTTTGTCGTAAGTAATCTGGACAACTTCAGCGTGACCGGTTTCTCCTGTACAAACTTCTTCGTAAGTTGGATTTGCGACTTTTCCGCCAGAAAATCCAGAAACAACAGATTTTACTCCATCAAGATTTTCGTAAACGGCTTCAACGCACCAGTAACATCCTCCGCCTAGTGTTATAGTTTCTAGATTCGCTTTTTTGTTTTGAGAAATGCCATTTAGCGAAAGCGCAAAAAGGCATATTAAAAGTATGTTTTTCATTTTGTGATTATTTATTATCAGGAATAAAATCAAGAGCAATCGAGTTCATGCAGTAGCGTTTTCCTGTAGGTGGAGGGCCGTCGTCAAAAATGTGGCCTAAATGTCCACCACAGCGTCCACAAAGTGTTTCAATTCTTTCCATTCCAAGAGAATTATCTTCTTTAAAGACAATACTTTTTTTATTCTCTTGTTCAAAAAAACTTGGCCATCCGCAGCTGCTGGAAAATTTTGCTGTAGATCTAAATAGCAAATTACCGCATGAAGCGCAATAGTAAGTTCCTTTTTCGTCAGTATTCCAATATTTTCCTGTAAAAGGTCTTTCTGTGTCGGCTTCGCGCATTACAGCATAAACATCTTCAGGTAAAACCTTTTTCCATTCGGCATTGCTTACGTTTAGCTTTGTGGTGTCGGTATTTGAATAATAAGGATTTCCGGGCTTGCTGATTTTATTTTCCATAACAGCTGTTTTTGCAGGTTGTTTTTTTGTGTTTTGTCCGCATGCCTGAAAAATAAAAAGCGGAATCAAAAAACAAAGGCTGAAAATTAGGTTTTTAGATTTCATAAGTTCTTAGGTGCATTAATCTGTATATCAAAGATACGTCGAGAACTAGCTTCAAATTACAGACTCTGTTATTATTGAGATTTTTTTAAGTGTGTTTTAACTTTTTATTAGTTACGTAAAACAACGCAATGTAGTTTTTATGTCTTAATTTTAACTGCTTTTAAAATTTAGCATAAAATATAGTGTTGTAAATCAGTAGAATAGAAATAGGATGAAAAGCTTAACTTTTGTCAAACGGAATTAGCATTTTTAAGCCATTTCTTTTTTCGTATTTTTGTTTGCTTAAGAAGCATTATGATAGAAGAAAACGTAATACTGGTTAATCAGAACGATGAACAGATTGGCTTGATGCCAAAATTAGAAGCACATGAAAAAGCGCTTTTGCACCGTGCCTTTTCGGTTTTTATTTTAAATAGTAAGAACGAAATTATGCTGCAACAGCGTGCTCATCATAAATACCATTCTCCGTTGCTTTGGACAAACACTTGCTGCAGTCATCAGAGAGAAGGGGAAACAAATATTGAAGCGGGAAGCCGAAGGTTGTTTGAGGAAATGGGGTTTAAAGCTGAATTGAAAGAGCTATTTCATTTTATCTATAAAGCACCTTTTGATAATGGTTTGACAGAACATGAGCTGGACCATGTGATGATTGGTTACTATAATGATGAACCAAACATAAATCCAGACGAAGTAGAAGACTGGAAATGGATGAGTATTGAAGATGTTAAAGCAGATATTGAAAAACAGCCTGAAATTTATACCGTGTGGTTTAAGATAATTTTTGACGAATTTGATCATTATCTTGAAGACCATAAATTATAGCCAAACTAACCAAAAACATAAATGAGAGTAACCATATCAAGAAAAGCACATTTTAATGCTGCACATCGACTGCATCGAAAGGATTGGTCGTTTGAAAAAAACGATGCTGTTTTTGGAAAATGCAATAATCCTAACTTTCATGGTCATAATTATGGTTTAACAGTAAGTGTTACAGGAAAGATTGACCCGGAAACTGGTTTTGTTTTAGATGTGAAAGTATTAGCGGATATTATACGAGAAGAAGTAGAAATTCCGTTTGATCACAAAAATCTTAATCTGGATGTTCCAGAATTTGCAGATTTGAATCCGACTGCAGAAAATATTGCTGTTGTGATATGGAATAAAATTAGACAACGAATTCATACCGACTTTGATCTTGAAGTCGTTCTGAACGAAACGGACCGAAATTTTGTAACTTATAAAGGAGAATAAAAAATGTCATTAAAAATAGGAGATATAGTTCCGAATTTTACTGCGAAAGACAACAATGGTGAACTTTTTGAAAGCCAAAGCGTTTTAGGAAGAAAGCCGCTGGTGATTTATTTTTACCCAAAAGATAATACACCAGGATGTACAACCGAAGCCTGCAGTTTTCGGGATCAATACGAGGATTTTAAAGATTTGGGAGCTGAGGTAATTGGTATTAGCAGTGATAGTGTAAAGTCACATCATAAATTTGCTGCTAAACATAAATTACCTTTTATTTTGCTTTCAGATCAAGATAAAAGATTAAGAAAACTTTTTGGTGTCCGTAATATTTTATTTGGACTTCTTCCAGGACGCATTACCTATATAATTGATAAAAATGGTTTGGTGATTTCAATATTTGATAGCGCAAATGCTGCTAAACATATACCGAAAGCGTTAGAAGCCGTACAGGAATTAGTATCATAGAATACCAAAAAAGTATCAGAATAGAATTAATTAAACAAATATATTAGCCTAAAAAACATGAGTCAAAATTTATACCCTTTGCAATTTGAACCGATTTTGAAAGAAAGAATCTGGGGAGGAGAAAAATTAAAAACAATTCTGAATAAGCCAATCGTTTCTAAAATTACGGGCGAAAGCTGGGAATTATCTACTGTACAAGGAGATGTAAGTGTGGTTGCAAATGGAGTTTTAAAAGGAAAATCTTTAATGGATTTAATCGATGAAACGCCAGATGCTATTTTAGGAACTAAAGTTTATGAAAGATTTGGAAAACAATTTCCGCTTCTTTTTAAATATTTAGATGCAAGAGAAGATCTTTCTATTCAGGTGCATCCAAACGATAAATTGGCAAAGGAACGTCACAATTCATTTGGTAAAACTGAAATGTGGTATGTAATGCAAGCTGATGCTGATGCTAGAATTATTGTTGGTTTTAAAGAAGATTCTAGTAAAGAAGAATACTTAAAACATTTGCACGACAATACTTTGGTTTCAATCTTAGATGATGTGAAAGCAAAATCGGGAGATGTTTTCTTCTTAGAAACAGGAACTGTTCATGCAATTGGAGCAGGATTGGTAGTTGCAGAAATTCAGCAGACTTCTGATATTACATATAGATTATATGACTTTGACCGTGTAGATGCGCAAGGAAATAAAAGAGAATTACACGTAGATTTAGCTCTTGATGCTATAAACTACAATAAAGTTGATACACAAAAGAAATACGATTCAAAAACCAATACATCAAATGTTGTTGTAGATTGTCCTTATTTCACGACAAATTTTATTCCGTTAGAAGATAAAGTGGAAGTTTCAAAATCTGGAGAAACATTTACAGTTTATATGTGTATTGAAGGAAGTTTTGAAATCGAATATGACGGTTTTAAACATACTTACATTAAAGGAGATACTGTCTTAGTTCCAGCTGCGATAAATGCCTTTGTTTTGAGCGGAAAAGCTTCAATTTTAGAAATTTACATTTCTTAGCACTTATTCTAAAGATAATATGTACTTTTGCAGACGCAAATTAAAATAAAAATAAAAATGGCAAACGTTAAAAATTTAAAGAAAGACATCAATTTTGTATTAGGAGATATTATTGAGGCAGTTTACTTGTTTGAGATGTCTACAACAGGAAATCCTACTCCAGAGACGAATGCTTTGATCGATGAAGCTATCGCTGCATTCGATACTTTGATTACAAAAGTGAACGCTAAGAACGTTGAAAATAAAAAAGCACACTTCAAACAAATCAATGTTGAATTAGAACAAACTGCTAATCAATTGATTGAAAAAATCAACGCGCTTTAAGCAAAAAAAAGTGTAAAAAAGTGCAAAAATATTTTGGGAAATTGAAAAACCGCTTTATATTTGCACCCGTAATGACGCCGATGTAGCTCAGCTGGCTAGAGCAGCTGATTTGTAATCAGCAGGTCGTGGGTTCGAGTCCCTCTATCGGCTCAAAAAACGGAAACCATCACAGAAATGTGGTGGTTTTTTTAATTATAGAGAGAGGTGTGAAATTTTTTTTGGAATATTAAAAAACATTTATATCTTTGCACTCGCAAAATAGGCCGATGTAGCTCAGCTGGCTAGAGCAGCTGATTTGTAATCAGCAGGTCGTGGGTTCGAGTCCCTCTATCGGCTCAAAAACCATCACAGAAATGTGGTGGTTTTTTTTGTTCCAAAATGAAAATTTCAATAATAAAAATTCCAAATCCCAATTTTTCGACGAAGAAAAAAAACACATTAATGAATCGAACAAAGATGGGTGATTTTTGTTGCGGAAGTTTTTTAAATATAAACCACGATTTTAATCACGGAAAACGTATTGTGTGATAATTGCATAATTAGTATATAATTGCGTTCTAACGCTTAGAAATGTTGGGTATGGCACTAAGTCTGTAATTGCTAATATTTTTGGATTTAAGCATAAAAAAACGCCCAGATAATTCAGGGCGTTTTTTATTGTTGTTTTTATGCTTTATTTTGCTGGAGTTGGAGTTGTTGCGGCTGCAGGAGCTTTTTGTTCTTCTTTTTTAATTTCAGCAACATACTTTGTCAATTTCTTTCCGTAAAGCGATTGGGCTACTTTTGGAGTCATTGATTTTTGAATTGTATCAAGAAATTTCAAATTGATATCATAAATCTCTGCTAAAGCAATATAAGGTGATACTTCGTGATCTTTGTTGTTGATGGCAAAGTTTGTAGCGTATAAATATTTTCTTTTGATGTTTGACTGTTGTTTTGCGTCAATACTGTCAATTGCTTTTTGATCTTTTCTTTTTAATGCTTTAAATTTTGATTCAACCATAGAAAGGTTTTCATCTCTAAAACGGGTGTTTATTTTTTGATATTCTTCGTATAATTCTTGATTTTTAGATCCAGTAATTTTTGCGCCAGCGATAAAGTTATCCAAATTGGTTTCGATATTAATATTTCCCGGTTCAGCAAAGAATAAAATATTATTGTCTAATGAATTTGTTACACCTCGATCTAAATATAGATATAACATTTCAGGAGATTCTAATTTAATGTCTCTTTCAAAAGCTGAATTTCCGTCAATTTTAATGCTGTCAATAGCAACAAGTGAAGTGTCAACAACTCTTTGGATATATAAAGTTCCGGTTTTTAAACCTTTAATGTTTCCTGTGATGTGTAAATTATCAGCAGCTGTTTCTTTTTTGCTGCAAGATGCTAATACTGCAAGAGTAACAAAAGCAATTAATGTTTTTTTCATTGGTTTTTGAGATTTTGGTGCAAAATAAAGAAAATAGTTTAAATGTAAAGAGATGGCTGTTTTATTTTTATAAAAAAAAATAATCCCAATCTATTTCTAAATTGGGATTTTAAAATCATGCAGGAAAAGGTCTTACATCGATAAATTGAATGAAGAGCCGTTCTCGTGCGTATATGTATAAAGGGCATCGCAGTCGTTATTTCCGTAATCTATCACGCCATTTAAAATGCCTCCTTGAACTTTTAATTGTCCTTTAGAAATAAATAGGCATGAATATTTTTTAATAAGCGGTTCTTTTACAGTTAAAGTAAGTGTTTCTCCATTTGAAGCTGTTACTGTGTGTGTGCCTTCTGTAACTTCGTATACATTATCAGATAAAACAAGCGGTGTGTCTACGCCTGCTGTTTGTTTAGTGGTGTAAATACCAGAATTAGTATAAACTCCTCCTTGTAGATCAGTTAGTTTGCCATTTGTAACTTTTCTTGTCCATTGCGGCACCCCTTGAACGGTTGTGGTATTGGTGTATTCAATAGTTCCTTCAAGTTTGATACCTTTTATAGAGTAGTCAATTCTTTCAATTGTCATTTTACTTCCTGTTGTAGTAATTGGTCCCGAAAGTGTCACTTTTAGTTTTCCTTTTCGTAGAAGATTATTTCCGTCTGTGCATCCCGCTGTTCCAAAATCGGCTAAAAAGACTTTAGGATAATCTGTTCCGTTTGGTGTAGTAATTGTGATCGTTGCGCAAACTCCAGGAGCTGTTTCAGCGGTTTTTCCTGTCGTTGAGGTGCTTGTGCTGATTGAAAGACCAGTGTTAAGATCCATTTCGTTTGAAGTGTCAACAGCAACTGAAGCTCCAATACCTGTAAGGCTTGTTGAAACGGTATCTTCATGATTGTCACTTGAACAAGAAACGTATAAAAGTGCTGTTGCACAAATAGCGGTTAATAAAATAGCAGTTTTTTTCATAATGGGTTTTGTTTTGGATTAGATTAATAAGGCATTCAAATGTAATAAAAAAAATAAATTGCAAATAAAAAATCCTGTAATGCTTAGATTACAGGATTTTATAACGTTTTTTTTAAGAAAAAATTATAATAAACGCTTTTAGCTTCTCTTGTTTTTTTGATTCCTCCTAATCACAGTGATTTGAAAATCCCACTGTCTTTTGTGTTTATGAAAATTTCCGAAATCAAAGTTTAGGCGAGTATAATTTGTTGTTTGTGTAAAAAAAAAAAAGAGTTTTTTATAATTGAGCTAATACGAAGTGGAGAAACTAGTTTTTTTGCGCTTCAACTCCTTTCGTAGCATAATCTAGATATCCGAAGATTGAATAATCAACAAACATATTACCTGTTAAATCTGGCACATCTTGTTTGTCTCTAATTCCATTAGGGTAATCTAATTTTTCTATAAAAGAGCTTAAATAATAACCGACTTGGTCGTCTTTCTTGTTTTTTGCTATGTCTAAAATTACTCCGACAACCAATTTTGAAAGTTCAACCACAGCACCGCTTACAGGATTAGTCGTTTTTGCTAGCGCTTCAATGCCTTTTGTTAGGACATTAATATTTGAATCTGTTAAAATGGCTTTAATTAATGCAGCATTATCTCGCATTTTTTTATCCAATTCAACTCCAACTATTTGCCAGCTAAAATCTTGCGGTATTTTATCATCTTTGTAAACAATATAGCCAGTATCGCCAAATGTGATGATGCTTTTGTCTTTTACTTTATAAATTGTCATTAATATTCTTGACTGAATGACCTGAGATACAGAATCCTTTATGATTTCTTTCTTTCTGTTTTCGTCATTAGTTTCAAAAAACTCATTCAAATTTGGAAAACTATCACTTGATTGGTTTATAAAACTCATAAATTGTATTTCTCCTTTTCCAATCAGATCTCCATTTTTAATGATTCTTAATTTATTTAATCTAACGTAGAACATATTTTAAAAATTTAATTGCCTACTCGTTTTAGGATTTTTGGCTGGCTCCTCTTGATTTTTTAAAATGGGTTTAAATTATTTTGCACTTGTTTTGTAGATTAATTAAAACAAAGGTTAAAAGTAAAAGATTAATTTGGATTTGAGTCGAGTGTAACTACTTGATTTTTAGTAAATAAAAAATCCTGCAAAACTTAATTTGCAGGATTTCTGAGTTTTATTTTTCGAATGATTATTTAATCATTTCAAAACTTCTCTTAACAAAAGCAGTAAGTGCTTCACCTTTTAATAGGTTTTGAGATAATTTAGCCAAATCTAAAGCTTGTTTAACTAAATGTTCTTGATGCGTTTTGTCTTCTGTATTTAAGATGCTTGAAGCAAGATCAGAATTTGTATTTACAACCAAATTGTACATTTCTGGCATATTACCCATTCCGAACATTCCTCCACCGCCAGTCTGGCTCATTTCTTTCATTCTTCGCATAAATTCTGGTTGCGTGATAATGAATGGAGCAGCCTGAGAATCCATAGCTTCTAACTGAACGCTGTATGCTTTTGGAATATAAGCTTCTAAAGAAGTTTTTAAAGCTGCTTTTTCATCATCAGATAATTTAGAAATAGTGTTTTCTTCTTTTTTGATCAAATTATCGATGTGATCAGAATCTACACGTACAAAAGTTAATCCGCTATTATCATTTTCGATTTTTTGGATTAAGTGTGAAATAATCGGAGAATCTAAAAGCAATACTTCGTATCCTTTTTCTTTCGCTGCTTCAATGTAAGAGTGCTGAGCATCTTTGTTTCCAGCATAAAGAACTACAAGCTTACCATCTTTATCAGTTTGGTTTTCTTTTAGTTTTTCTTTTAATTCTTCTAAAGTAAAATATTTATCGTCTACAGTTGGGTATAAAACAAATGCACCTGCTTTTTCGTAGAACTTTTCTTCAGAAAGCATTCCGTACTCTAAAACGATTTTAATGTCGTTCCATTTTGCTTCAAAATCAGCACGATTTTCGTTAAATAAAGCTTTTAATTTATCTGCTACTTTACGAGTAATGTAGTTTGAAATTTTCTTAACAGCTCCGTCAGCTTGTAAACCAGAACGAGAAACGTTTAACGGAATATCTGGAGAATCGATTACACCTTTTAGCATCGTCAAGAATTCAGGTACAATTCCTTCTACGTTATCTGTAACGTAAACTTGGTTTTGGTACAATTGAATTTTGTCTTTCTGGATTTGCATGTCGTTTCCTAATTTTGGGAAATACAAAATACCAGTTAAGTTAAACGGATAATCTACATTTAAATGAATGTGAAACAATGGCTCCTCAAACTGCATTGGATACAATTCTCTGTAGAAGTTTTTGTAATCTTCATCAGATAATTCAGAAGGCTGTTTTGTCCAAGCTGGATTTGGGTTGTTAATGATGTTGTCAATTTCGACAGTTTCATTAACGTAATCTTCTGGAGCATCTTCTGGTTTTGGAAGCGTTTCAGTTCTTGTTCCGAATTTAATCGGAATAGGCATGAATTTATTGTATTTGTTTAATAAACCACTGATTTTAGAATCTTCTAGGAACTCCAAGGAATCTTCTGCAATATGAAGAATGATTTCTGTTCCGCGTGAAGTTTTGTCAGCAGGTTCTAAGGTAAACTCAGGACTTCCGTCACATGTCCAATGCGCAGCTGGCTCATCTTTGTATGATTTTGTGATGATTTCAACTTTTTCAGCCACCATAAAAGCAGAGTAGAAACCAAGACCAAAATGGCCGATAATTCCAGAATCTTTAGCAGAATCTTTGTATTTGTCTAAGAATTCTTCGGCACCCGAAAAAGCTACTTGATTAATGTATTTTTCAACTTCATCAGCCGTCATACCTAAACCTTGATCGATAATGTGGATTTTTTTACCTTCTTTGTCCACTTTTACCTCGATAATCGGATTTCCGTATTCAACTTTAGCTTCACCAATGCTGATAAGATGTTTTAATTTTAAAGTAGCATCAGTACCATTAGAAACAAGCTCGCGCAAGAAAATTTCGTGGTCGCTGTATAAGAACTTTTTAATTAAGGGAAAAATGTTTTCTACTGAAACATTAATTTTACCTGTTGCCATATTTTTTAATTTTTGATTTAATTTGATGATTTTCATTTGTTCAAATAGAATACCAATTGTTTTTTGGGTGACAAAATGTCGCAAATGTTAATTTTGAAAGAAAATAAATGGATTGTAAAACAAAAAATATCTGAACGAATCGTATATTTGTGGTACAATAATTGTTAAAAAGACAAATATTAATCTAAAAAAATTGTACAAAATGAAGAAGAGTATTTTAATGTGTATGATTGCCGCTCTGTTTTTTGCGTGTAAATCATCTTCGTCCACAACAGCTTCATCTTCTGAGGCTACTACACTTTCAACTAAACTTGACAAGAAAACTCAGGTAGCTCTAAAAGGGAATTGGGTTCTAACTAATGTATCTTATCCAGGGTCAGATTATATCAAAGTAAATTCTTTTGATCTTGCCGATTCTAAATGTTTTATTGGAAGTACTTGGAGTTTTATTTCTAATAATAATAAAGGAAATATGGCTTTAACATCACCAAGTTGTACTGGATTTTCTTCTCCAATTGTATGGAGTATAAACAGCCAAGGTTTGTTTGTGCTTAAAATTCTTAATGCAGGCGAAAAAGCTAAGAAAGTAAGAGATGGTTATTTGCTAAAAGTAGCTGGAGTAACAGAAAGTTCATTTCAGTTAGTAGATAATATAAATGTTGGAGGTCAGGTAAAAGATGTGACTTACCAATTTCAAAGAGCTAATTAATATTTTAAAGGTATAAAAAATGAGAAAGATAAAGGTTTTAGGTTTAAGCAGTTTATTGGTATTAGCTAGCTTTTTTACAAGTTGCGATTCAGTAAAAAATGCAAATAACACGCAAAAAGGAGCAGGAATTGGTGCTGTAGCAGGTGGTGTTATTGGTGGTATTTTAGGAAATAATATTGGTCGAGGCGGTAACGCTGCATTAGGAGCTGTAATTGGAGCTGCTGTTGGAGGTGGAACTGGAGCTTTGATTGGTAACAAAATGGATAAACAAGCTCGTGAAATCGATCAGGCACTTCCTGGTGCTGATGTTGAAAGAGTTGGTGAAGGAATTCACTTGACTTTGAACGAAAATGCTGTTCGTTTTGATACTAACAAATCATCTTTGACTACTCAGGCAAAAGCTAATTTAGATAAATTGATTCCTGTATTCACTGAGTATGGAGATACTAATATTGAAATTTTTGGTTATACTGATAATACAGGAAAACCAGAATATAACTTGACACTTTCAGGACAAAGAGCTGCGTCTGTTCAAGCTTATTTAGTTGCTAAAGGATTAAAAGCAAGCCGTTTCAAAACTTCAGGTTTAGGTATTGCAGATCCAATTGCAACAAATGATACTCCAGAAGGAAGAGCGCAAAACCGTCGTGTTGAATTCTCAATTACAGCAAACGACAAAATGGTAAATGATGCTAAAGCGGAAGCTGGAAAATAATTTCAAAACAAAATAAAATCTAAAAAAAAGCTGTTTCATAATTGAAACAGCTTTTTTTTGTTAATGGTTCTTTTGTTTTGATTTTTCATAAAAAGCATAAAGTTGATTGCAGTTTTCAATGACATTTTCTAAATCATTTTCTTTTAGAAATTTTTCTACAACAACTGCCTCTTCGGAATTGTTCTTAATAGCTAAATACTTTAAAAACCAATATTGATAATCGTTCAGTTCGTTAATTTCTTCTGCTTTAATTGCTGAGATTTTTTTGTTCAGCTTTTCAAAATCAAAGCGATATGCTAATTCGTAAAGGACTAAAAGTTCAAGTTTTTGTTTCTTTTGCAAATAGTTTTCGTCACTTTTCTTTAATTCATCTTTAGCATCTTTTAAATATTCATTAGCAACACGAACTATTCTTCCTTTAATATTGTTATTTACTAATAGAGAATAATTGTAATATTTCTGCGATATCCGAATAGCTGTATTGTATTTTTGAGTTTGGTAGAAACCAATTAATTCTGTGGCTAGATATTCTGTAGATAAACTATATTGTATTAACTCTCTTCTTAGATCAGAAGCAGTTTGATAACCTGTAAATTGATGAATAATTTTTCCGTTAGGATCAATAATAAATATACTGGGAAGAAGCCTAATCTGGTATTTATAAGCAATGTCCCGATTCACATCGACATCTATTTTTAAGGTTACAAAATCTTTAAGAATTGTTTGAATCTGGATATCATTCCAAGCATTTAAATCCATTTGCTTGCAAGGACCACACCATTTTGCAGTAAAATCTACAAGTATCAGTTTGTGTGTGCTTAAAGCCGCCTTTTGTGCATCTTCCATAGAAGTAAACCACGCTGCCTCAACTCTATATGATGTAAAAAGCAATACTATTAAAGGGAGCAATTTTTTCATAAGTTAATTATAAATTTCAAACAAATAAAGTAAAAAAAAGATTACAAATAAAATTTCAATGTTAATTTTTTGATTTATTTTCTCACAATAAAGTATCTTAATATAAGTTTCTTAATTGAAGCAGCTTTTTTTTGACTTTAGAAATTAAACATTGTAAATTTGACGTCTCATATTACAACTCATGCTCGACATACAAAATATATCTTTTTCGTACACCGAAAGCCCCGTTATAAAAAACATCTCTTTTTCTATTGAAAAAGGCCAGAACATTGCCATTATTGGCGAGAGTGGCTGCGGAAAAAGTACGCTGCTCAAGCTTATATATGGACTTTACGATCTGGATGAAGGAAAGATTTTTTATGAAGATAAACCAGTTTTGGGACCAAAATTTAATTTGATTCCCGGAATGCCTTACATGAAATATCTGGCGCAGGACTTTGATTTGTCTCCTTACGAAACAGTTGCAGAAAATGTTGGTAAGTTTCTATCAAATGGTTTTGCAAACATGAAAAAACTTCGTGTTCAGGAATTATTAGAGATGGTAGAAATGGATCAGTTTTCTAATGTAAAAACAAAATTCTTAAGTGGAGGACAACAACAGAGAGTTGCTTTAGTTAGAGTTTTGGCTTTAGAACCAGAAGTAATTTTGCTAGATGAGCCATTCAGTCAGATTGATGCTTTTAGAAAAAATGCATTGCGACGTAATTTATTTCGTTACTTAAAGCAAAAAGGAATTACCTGTATTATTGCAACTCACGATAGTACCGATGCTTTGTCTTTTGCAGATCAGGCAATCGTCATGCGAAATGGAGAAGTCTTAGTTAAAGACGATCCTTCAAAAATATATGAAGATCCACAAATTAAATATGTTGCTTCTTTGTTTGGAGAAGTAAATGAAATTCCAACTCATTTATTACTGTCTTATGAAGACGAAACTCATAAAACATTAGTTTATCCGCATCAGTTTAAAATGGTTTCAGAATCAAAACTGATGGTAAAAATTAGAAGAACTTATTTTAGAGGAAGCCATTATTTAATTGAAACTGTTTATAAAAGACAATTGATTTTCTTTGAAAGCGAAATAGATTTACCGCTTGAACAAGAAGTGTTTTTAGCTTTAAATTATTTATAAAATAAAACCCGATAGTATTTTTCTATCGGGTTTTGTTTTTTGTAATCAAAAGAAATTTAGTTTTTCAGATATTTTTCTAAGAATTGATCTTGTTCCCAAAGCAAATGAAGAATGTTTTCTCTAGCTACATAACTGTGAGATTCTTTTGGAAGAATAACCATTCTTGCAGGCGCTCCTAAACCTTTTAATGCTTGAAAATAACGTTCTGTCTGCAAAGTAAAAGTTCCAGGATTGTTGTCAGCTTCTCCGTGAACTAATAAAATTGGCGTTTTCATTTTTTCGGCATTCATAAATGGAGACATTGTATTGTAAACTTCTGGCGCTTCCCAGTAATTTCTCTGTTCAGATTGAAATCCAAATGGTGTTAGAGTTCTATTGTAAGCACCACTTCTAGCAATTCCGCAAGCAAAAAGATCAGAATGTGTCAATAAATTTGCTGTCATAAATGCTCCGTAAGAGTGTCCTCCAACAGCCACTTTTTTGCGGTTAATATAGCCTAAAGCATCAACAGCATCGATTGCAGCTGCGGCATTGTCAACTAACTGTGAAATAAAATTGTCGTTTGGTTCTGTAGTTCCTTCACCAATAATTGGAAAAGCGGCATCATCTAAGACAACATATCCTTTTGTAACCCAATACACAAACGATCCATAATAAGGAAATGTGAATTCGTTTGAATTTTGAGTCGATTGCGATGCGCTGTTTCGATCTTTATATTCTGCAGGATATGCCCAAATTAATAGCGGCAGTTTTTCTTTTTTAGTTTTATCATAACCGGCAGGAAGGTATAAAGTTCCTGAAAGCTCTAATCCGTCTTTACGTTTGTATTTGATAACTTCTTTACTAACGTTTTTAATGCTTTCAAATGGATTTTTGAAGTCAGTAACTTGTGTTAAGCTATTTTGTTTTTTAATATTTCTAAAATAGTAATTTGGATATTCGCTTTTTGACTGAATCTGAACTAAAACTTTTCCAGACTTAAAATCTTCAATTTCTAAAATATCCTCTTTTTTATCTTTGTATGGAGAAGTATAAATACGTTTTGATTTTAAAGTTTCCAGATTGAATTCGTCAACAAAAGGAAATTGTCCATCTTTGGTGTAACCTTCGCCAATTCTATACAAGTTGTTTTTTTCGATAGCTAAAACATATTTATTATAGGCATTTTTTCTTGTTTCAAAAACTCCAGGATCTGAATAAACATCTTGAGAGTTTCTATCGGTAATCAGTTTTGGCTGCTGACTTGGATTTGATGGATTTATTAAAAATGTTTTGGTATTTCTTGTATCGTACCATTCTTCTGAAAGAACCGCTAAATTGTCATTCCCCCAAGTAATATCACTGAAACGCTGTGGTGTTTTTGCTAATGAAGATGCTTCTTTGTCGAAAGGTGCATCCCAAAGAAAAACTTCATCTCTAAAATCAACTTTGTTAGCAGGATCACCTTCATCTAAAGCTACAACATAAGATAATGTTGCAGGTTTGTCGTTTCTCCACGCCATTTCTCTTTTTCCTTTTCGAACAGCCATAAAACCTTTTGGCATAATTTCATTTAAAGGAACTTCATTTACCGTTTTAATTTCTCTTCCGCTTAAATCATAAACAACGGTTTTGAATGGAAATCTATTCAATGGAACTACATAAGAAAATGGTTTTTGAATTGTTGTCAGCATAATGTAATTGCCATCTGGTGAGATTCTTTCTCCTGCAAACATAGCGGCGTCTTTATACAAAACAGCATCACCATTTAGTTTTACTTTGTATAATTCAGAAGTTATGCAGTTTTCAAAATTAGCTTCGTCATTTTTGTTTTTCAACATATCAGGATAGGTTCTGTTTTGCGATTTCTCTCCTGAGGTATTCGAAATAATTGGGCCAGTAGGCAGATCTTTTTTAGAATCCAAAAGTGGCTGTCTATTTTTAGGAAGCATTTTTACTAAGATAGTCTCGCTGTCCAAAAACCAACTAAACGGATTTCCAAGATTTGCGTTTACTCTAGCCTCTGTAAGTTTTGTTGCTTGTGCTGTTGCCACATCCAAAACCCAAAGCTCAACGCCAGAATTTGTAGTATGAGAGAATAAGATTTTTTTGTCGTTTGGCGACCAAAGAATGTTTGTTATTTTTGGGTTTTCAGGAAGGCCTTTAACCTGAATTTCTTCCTTACCGCTTATTTTTCTTAGTTTTAGATTGTTTAGGTAGGTTACAGTACTTGAAATATTAGTAACAGGATTAATTCTTAAACCTGCCAAACGTACTTCATCCTGATTGAGATCATCGAGTGTTTTGTAGGTATTGCGATACATTAAGAGCATGTTTTCTTTTTTCGTGTCCATAGACACAGAAGGTGCTCTTTGGTAATCTGCCAAATCCAAAATGGATTTAGAAGGTTTTTGATAAGTAAGATTTTCTTGGGCAAAAGAGAAAAAACTTATATTTAAAAATAAAAACAGCGTAGCCTTTAATTTCATAGTTTAAATTTTTGGAGTTTATAATAGTATTCAAAATGTTTGTCTAAAATACTTTTATGTTGTTACATCTTGCATCTGATTTTTAATTTTTTTCAATATTTGTGTCTTAATATTGCCTTTTCAAGAAGTAAATGATGATAAGTCACCGTAGAATTAAAATATATTAAATTGCTAATAACGAAAAAAATAGTATTTTGTGTACGTATATTTTAAAGTATGCGTAAATTTGCAATCCAATTTTTTAATAAATAATAATAGATTATGTATCATTCAAAAATAGCTGGTTTAGGATATTATGTTCCTTCCAATGTCGTAACTAACGATGATTTGTCTAAGATAATGGATACCAATGATGAATGGATTCAGGAAAGAACCGGAATTCAAGAAAGAAGACACATTATTCGAGGTGAAGACACTACGACTTCAATGGGAGTAAAAGCAGCTAAAATTGCAATAGAGCGTTCTGGTGTTGCCAAAGAAGATATTGATTTTGTAGTTTTTGCTACATTAAGTCCAGATTATTATTTTCCAGGACCAGGTGTTTTGGTTCAAAGAGATTTAGGTTTAAGAACAGTCGGAGCCTTAGATGTTAGAAATCAATGTTCTGGTTTTGTTTACGCAATTTCTGTTGCAGACCAATATATTAAAACCGGAATGTATAAAAACATTTTGGTAATTGGTTCTGAGGTTCATTCTACTGGTTTGGATATGACAACACGTGGACGTGGAGTTTCTGTAATTTTCGGAGATGGAGCAGGAGCTGCAGTTTTAAGCCGTGAAGAAGATTTAACAAAAGGAATTTTATCTACTCACTTGCACTCTGAAGGAGAACATGCAGAAGAATTGGCATTGCAGGCACCAGGTATGGGGGCACGCTGGGTAACTGATATCATTGCAGATAATGATCCAAATGACGAAAGCTATTATCCATATATGAACGGGCAGTTTGTATTTAAAAACGCTGTAGTTCGTTTTGCTGAAGTAATCAATGAAGGATTAGAGGCAAATGGTCTTCAGGTTTCAGATATTGATATGTTGATTCCGCATCAAGCAAACTTGAGAATTTCACAATTCATTCAAAACAAATTTAAATTAACAGACGACCAAGTTCATAATAATATCCAGAAATATGGAAACACGACAGCAGCATCTATTCCGATTGCTCTGACGGAAGCGTGGGAACAAGGAAAAATCAAATCTGGAGACACTGTAGTTTTAGCAGCCTTCGGTAGTGGTTTCACTTGGGCAAGTGCTATCATTAAATGGTAAAATAATCATCTTACATTATATTTTTTTTAAAACCTGTTTCTTATTAGGAGCAGGTTTTTTTTATACTTTAGTGTTCAAAATTAATTGCACAATTTTTGTTATTCTTTGCGATAACAAACCAGAAGAAATTATTCTATTAAATGAAAAAAAATCAACTAGAAATAGCTTGTTTTAATTATGAATCGGCATTAATTGCTCAAGCAAATGGTGCGGACAGAATTGAGCTGTGTGAAAATATGAAATTGGGAGGGACTACTCCAAACTCTATTTTGGTAGTGAAAGTCCGTGAAAGTTTAAATATAAAAATGCATGTCATTATAAGACCTCGAGGAGGAGATTTTGTTTATTCGGATGAGGAGCTTACTGAAATGAAACAAGATATTAAACAGTATAAAAAACTAGGTGTTGACGGTTTTGTTTTCGGAATTTTAAAGGAAAACGGAAAGATTAATAAAAAGCAGAATAAAGAATTGGTGCATTTGGCGCATCCGCTGTCATGTACTTTTCATCGTGCCTTTGATGTGGTTAAAAATCCTGAAAAATCTCTCGAATCAGTGATTGATTGCGGTTTCAAAACAATTCTAACTTCTGGTCAGGGAGTAAATGTAGAGGAAGGGATTCTGGCTCTAGAAAGACTTCAAGAGTTGGCAGGAGATCGAATAGAAATTATGCCGGGAGGTGGTTTAAGGTCTTCAAACATAAAATTGCTACAAGAAAAATTAGATCTGACTTTTTATCATTCATCTGCAATCACAGATAATTCTGAAATTGCAAATCCAGAAGAAATAAAAGAATTACGCAATTTTTTATAGTTTTTACTAAAACAAAAAAAGTCTGGAGTTGGCAAGCTCCAGACTTTTTTTCTACAAGAAATTATTCAAAAATTATTTAAAATCTTCTCAGGCTTAGAACATTCCGCCTCCGCCTTTGTTAGTATTGTCTTCTCTTTGTTTACGCTGTAAATTTTTGATTTTTCCACCTCCAAAATTGTAAGTTAAACCAAAATACACTGTTTGGCTTTCCCATTTAAACTGTCCAGCTTGAGGGTAAGGATTCTCAGTATCGAAAGCATATTTCATAGTATTAAAGACATCATTGAAACGAACACTCAAGTTCATTTTGTTGTCTAATAATGTATATCGCGTACCAATATCCATTTTGTACATTTCGTGACTATTGTTCTGAAGCCCGTCTGTTGCGCCTCTATAGAATCCGAAAGCTAAGAAACTTAAGCGTTTGTTTACTTTGAAGTTAGAATTCATACGTCCGTTAAATGCGGCAATAGTAACTGTTTTGTTTTTAGGTCCAATTTGATTTTTTTCTGGAATAAAACCATAAATAACTCCTGATTGATCAATGCTAGAAAAATCAATCGATGGCTGAATATCCCACCATTTTGTGATTTTATAATTCAATGACATTTCAAAACCATAAGCAGTATTATGATCAAAATTGGTATAACTCATAATTTGCTTTTGCTCACTTGCATCGTTAGGATCAGGATATAAAATTCTACTGATTTGGTCATTAATGCTTCTCACGAAAACCCCAGCAGTAAAACTTCCTTTTTCAAGAGTTTTAGTGTAATTTACTTCAATAGAGTTGGTAAATTGAGGTCTTAATTCAGGATTTCCTATCGAAGTAACTAACGGAGTAGCAAATTCACGAATTGGTTTTGTCTGCTCCAAACTCGGACGGTCTACACGACGGCTGTAGCTTAATTGCAAAGTATTTTTCTCAGTCAAATTATAGGTTAAATAAGCTGATGGATACAAAGTGATGTAATCATCATCAAATTTAGTCTGTCCATAATTTAAATTCGCTTGAACCTTATAACTTTCAAAACGCGCTCCTACTTGATAACTTAGCTTTTTGAATTTCTGTCCAAATGTTACATAAGCAGAATAAATATCTGTATCATAAGTATAATGAGATGTTTGATCTGCAACAGGTAGTAAAGGATTTCCAGTTATATAATCATTATCAGTTCTTGTGATTCTTGCTTCAGCTCCAGCCTCAAGAGTTGTTTTTTCGTTTAACGGATTAACATAATCTACGTTTACTGTACTTAGTTTTCTGCCACCTTTTAGAAAATCATCATAAACTACAGCGGAACTTGTATTATCAATGTTAGTTGTTTGAGTGTCGAATGAAGCATTTTGAGTTTTTTTGTTGTCGCTATAATTTGCCTCAAAATCTAATGTATGACCTTCTTTTTTAAAGATGTGTTTGTATGCCAAATTATAAGTGCCAACTCGGTCTGGACCCCAATATTTTGATTTTTGTAAAATATTTGAAATATCAGAATCCGTTACATTATTGTAATCAATATTAGTATCTACATAACCTTTTCCGTCAGATTTGTTTTGGTTGGTATAAATAGATATGGTATTGTGATCATCGATTAAATAATCCATTCCAATTTTGTATAAATAAGACTCATTATCATTCAAAACATCTATATTTTGAGTGATATCTTCATCAAATCTTTGAATAAAACCTTTATTGTGGTATGTTCCAAAGTTTTGCCCTACGTTTCCAAAGAAATTTACTTTCCCTGTTTTATAGTTCAAATCTAAAGATTGATTGTATTTTGCAGTTTCACCAAAGGTAATACCACCGCTGTAGCTTCCATTAAAACCAGTGTTGGCATTTTTATGCAAAATAATATTGATGATTCCAGACATTCCTTCTGGATTATATTTTGCGCTTGGATTGGTAATCAGCTCGATTTTTTTGATAGAAGTTGATGGAATCTGTTTCAATAATTGAGCAGGATCAATATTCGTTGGGCGTCCATCAATTAATACACGAACATTGTCATTTCCGCGAAGCGAAAGTTTTCCGTCCTGATCCACATTTACAGAAGGAATATTATTCATAATATCTGACGCAGAAGCACCAGCTGTCGTCAAATCTTTACCAACAGTAACTACTTTTCTATCAATTTTTTGTTCAATAGTAGAACGTTCGTTAACAATGTTTACACCTTTTAATTGTGTTGCTTCTTCTTCAAGAGAAACATTTACCGTAGCAGTTTTTCGGTTCTCACTTAAAATTACAGAACCAATGTATTTTTTGAATCCAATATACTGAATTTCGATAGTGTAATTTTTTAAAGCAATGTTTTTAAATGAAAAGTCTCCGTTGTCATCTGTATTTACTCCAGAAACTACTTTTCCATTTTCTTTAAGTGAAACAGTTGCATAAGAAATCGGCGCATTGTTTGACTTTTCTGTAATTTTTCCAGAAACATTTCCAGTATTCTGGGCCTGTGCAGTTGCGATTATACCTAATAACGCAAACAGAAAGAATTTTAATTTCATGATTTTTTACTGATTATTTTTTGATTTGATTGATGATGATTTCGTTTTGTTAGTTTTTTTCTTTTTTGTTTTTCCTGACTTCAAAAAAATTAAAGTCTCTATTAAGACTATTTTACGGCTGATATGTTACAAGAAATTTCAGAAAAAAGAATATTTTTTTTCTCATAGGCTGTTTTGTAATAGATTAGCATTTTGATTTTTTGATAATTTTAACAATTAGTATTTGTGTTTTTTTGTCAAATTGAAACTCTTTTCTTGAATTTAATATGTTTTTGATTTTCTCTAATTGATGAATAAGCATTATCTTTGCTCACTTTAAAATAAGTTTACATGTCATTACAACAAATTCTTACACCCTCTATACAAAAAGCAATACAAGCATTATTTGATGTTACTATTGATAAAATCGAGTTTCAAACTACTAGAAAAGAGTTTGAAGGAGATATTACAATGGTAATTTTCCCATTGCTAAAAGTGACTAAAAGTAATCCGGCTGAATTGGGAAATAAAATTGGAAACTATCTTGTAGAAAATGTTTCTGAAGTTGCTCGCTTTAATGTAGTTTCTGGTTTCTTGAATATTGTGATTTCAGACAGTTATTATGTAAATTTCTTTAATGGAATAAAAGACCAAAAACAGTTTGGCTTTGTAGCTCCAAATCTTGCAGAAAAAGCAATAATGGTAGAATATTCTTCTCCAAATACAAACAAACCTTTGCACTTAGGACACGTTCGTAACAATTTGTTGGGATATTCTGTTGCAGAAATTTTAAAAGCTTCGGGTAAAAAAGTCTACAAAACGCAAATTATCAACGATAGAGGAATTCATATCTGTAAATCGATGCTGGCTTGGGAGAAATTCGGAAACGGAGAAACTCCAGAAACTTCTGGTTTAAAAGGTGATAAATTGGTTGGTAAATATTATGTTGAGTTTGATAAAGCTTACAAAAATGAAATTAAAGGTTTAATCGAAACTGGAAAAACAGAAGAAGAAGCCAAAAAACAAGCGCCAATTATTATCGAAGCGCAAGATATGCTTAAGAAATGGGAAGCTGGCGATGAAAAAGTGATTTCCCTTTGGAAAAAAATGAACGAATGGGTTTATGAAGGTTTCGAAACAACTTATACAAATCTTGGAGTTAATTTTGATAAAAATTACTACGAAAGCAATACTTATCTTTTAGGAAAAGATGTTGTTCAAGTAGGTCTAGATAAAGGTGTCTTCGAAAAGGACCCAGACGGTTCTGTATGGATTGATTTGACCGACGAAGGTTTAGATCGTAAAATTGTTTTACGTTCTGACGGAACGGCGGTTTATATGACGCAAGATATTGGAACCGCAATTCAGCGTGTAAAAGATATGCCAGATGTTGGAGGAATGGTTTACACTGTTGGAAATGAGCAAGATCATCACTTCAAAGTTTTATTCTTAATCTTGAAAAAATTAGGTTTTGATTGGTCTTCAACTCTATATCATTTGTCATACGGAATGGTAGATTTACCTTCTGGAAAAATGAAAAGCCGTGAAGGAACTGTTGTCGATGCTGATGATTTGATGCAAGATATGACAGACACAGCAAAACAAATTTCAGAAGATTTAGGAAAACTGGACAGCTATTCTGATGAGGAAAAAGCAAAATTGTACAAAACGATTGGTTTAGGAGCTCTAAAATATTACATTTTGAAAATAGATCCTAAAAAACGTATTTTGTTCAACCCAGAAGAATCGGTAGATTTTGCAGGAAATACAGGTCCGTTTATTCAATATACATACGCAAGAATTCAGTCAATCATCCGCAAAGCCGATTTTGATTTTTCTAATAAAATTGAAGTTGAAGAATTACACGAAAAAGAGAAAGAATTGGTAAAACAAATCGAACTTTTCCCAGAAGTAATTCAGAATGCGGCTCAAAATCATAGTCCAGCATTAATTGCCAATTATACTTATGATTTAGTAAAAGAATATAACTCTTTTTACCAATCTGTACATATTTTAGGAGAGGTTGATTTGACAAAAAAAATATTCAGAGTGCAGCTTTCTCAAAAAGTTGCCGAAGTAATTAAATCTGCATTTCAATTATTAGGAATTGAAGTTCCTGAGAGAATGTAAGAATTAAAAATACATACAAAAAGTAGAAAGCCAGTAGTTTTAAAACTATTGGCTTTTTTTATTGTTTTTTTGGCTTCAAAAGCATAGGTGTGCTAAAATTCCTATATAATTTTGCAGTGGCTTTGTAAGTATTACAATGCAAGTGATAAAATTATAAGTCAACTCTTCTAATATTCATTTTTAACTATTTTGAATTAGTACGCTTTTAGTAAAGATGATAGAGAAAAAAAAGAACCGTCTAGTAGTAGGACGGTTTTTTTTCTCAATTGTTTTTATTTTCCTTCTTATCTAATTCTATATTCCATTTTTTTTCTAAATAACAAATATTGTAGTATAAGTATTATATTTTTAATTGTTAAAAGTAATGTAATACTTGTTAAAATTATTTAAATTTTTTAAGTTCGCCCTCTCTAATTAAAAAACAAAATAATGAAACAAAAATTTAAAGGATTAGCAATTCTTGTGTTTCTTCTTTTTACGCAAGTATTTTTTGCACAAGAGAAAACAATATCAGGAATTGTATCAGATGGAAGCGGACCTATTCCATGTGCGAATGTTGTGGTAAAAGGAACCAGTAATGGTGTTCAAACTGATTTTGATGGAAAGTATAAGATAAACGCAAAGACAGGTGATGTTTTGGTTTTTTCTTATATGGGAATGAAAGATCAGACTATTATTGTTGGTAATTCGTCTTCTGTAAATGTTAAATTGCAAGAAGGAGGTGAGCAATTGGAAGAAGTTGTGGTACAGGTAGCTTATGGTAAGGCAAAAAAAGGCACATATACAGGATCTGCTACTCAAATTAAATCGGAGCAACTAGAAAATAGACCTTTAACCAATGCTCTTTCTGTTTTAGAGGGGAGTACTTCGGGAGTTCAAATTCAAAGTTCAGCAGGTCAGCCTGGAGCTGCGCCTGAGGTAAGAATACGTGGTTTTAGTTCAATCAATGGCTCAAACACTCCTTTATATGTTGTTGACGGGGTTCCTTATTCGGGAGATATTAGTAGTTTAAATTCAAGTGATATTGAAAGTTTAACCGTCTTAAAAGATGCTTCTTCAACATCTTTATATGGATCAAAAGCTGCAAATGGAGTTATTATAATTACGACTAAGACAGGAAAATCTATAAAAGATAAATTTTCTCTTAATTTGAGTACTGGAATGACTTCTCGATCTATTAAAGATTATAGTAGAGTAAACGCCTTTGATTATTATCCGCTAGAATGGGAGGCCATTAGAAATAGTCGCCCAATGGGGAATCAAGCAGAAATAGATGCTGCAAATGCTTACGCATCTGCAAGAGTTCCTGTTGTATTGGTAACAAATCCATTTAATGTTCCCAATGGAAGTATTGTTGGAACTGATGGAAAATTGAATTCAAATGCAAAATTATTATACCCACAAGATCTTGATTGGGCTAAACAATTGGAGAGAGCTGGAGTTAGAAAAAATGTTGATTTTTCATATCAAGGAAAATCTGAAAAATCGAACTACTTTGCATCTTTAGGTTATTTGGATGAAGAAGGATATATACAAAAATCAGGTTTTGAAAGAACAACAGGAAGGTTAAATTTAAATACGAGCTTAAAAGAGTGGTTTAAAACAGGTGCAAATCTATCTGGAACTTTAACGAATTCAAAATTAGGTACTGATGGAGTTGAAAATACAAGCTCTTTTAAAAATCCATTTAGAACTATTAGAACAATGGGGCCAATTTATCCTGTTTTCGACCATACATCAAATGGCGATTATGTACTTGATGCAAATGGTGATCGCGTTTATTCGACTGTTCGTGGTTCGGGGGCTTCTAATGGACGTAATGTTGTTTATGAAACTTTAAATGATACTGATGTATTAAAAGGATTAGCTCTTTCAGCGCGAACTTTTTTTGAAATTTCATTCACTAAAGATTTAAAATTCACAACAAATGCCTCTATTGACAAAACATATAGAAATAGAACTTATTCCTATAATACTAAAATTGGAGATGGAGCGCCAACTGGATTGATGGCGAAAGAAGATAAAATTCTAACTGGAATTACATACAATCAACTATTGAATTATTCGAAGAAAATCGGAGAACATTCATTTAATGTTTTATTAGGACATGAAAGTTTTGATTATGAAACAAACTGGACAAGCAGCAGTAAGACAGGACAGGTAGCACCAGATATTATTGAATTTGTTAACTATGCAACAACTACGGGTTTAACATCTTTTACAAGAAATTATGCAACAGAGTCATACTTTTCAAGAGCTGGCTATGATTATATGAATAAGTATATTTTTTCAGCATCACTAAGAAGAGATGGATCTTCAAAATTTGCTAATAATAATCGTTGGGGTAATTTTTGGTCTTTAGGAGGAGCTTGGGTACTTTCTAAAGAAAATTTCTTAAAAAAACATACTTGGCTTGATGATTTAAAATTAAGAGCTTCAATTGGGCAAGTTGGAAATGATTCTCATATAATTGGAGATACTAATGATGCAGGTTCAAAAATTAATGGTTTAAATTACTATGTCAATCAGCCTACCTTTAGTTTAGGTTATGATAATGGAAGTGAAGGTGGTATTGTTACTTATGCAGCCGCGGCACCAGATTTAAAATGGGAGGTTAATACTCAAAAAGATATTGCTATAGAGTTTAGCTTGTTTAAAAACAGATTAAAAGGAAGTGTAGAGTATTATAATAGAAATACTGACGGGTTAATTTTTTCAGTGCCTAACCCTTTGTCTTCAGGCCTAGATAATAGAATAGAAAATATTGGTTCTATGGTCAATAAAGGATTTGAAATCTCTTTAGATGGTGTTATCGTTAAAACAAATGATTTTTCGTGGAGTTTAAATGTTAATGCATCAACAATTAATAACAAAATTACAAAGCTCCCTCAGGGAGAAATTATTGATGGAACTAAAAAACTTTCAGTAGGCCATTCAATTTATGACTATTGGCTAAGAGATTGGTATGGGGTAGATCCTTCAGATGGATATGCTTTATTTGTAGCAGATCCAAAATTTGTAAATCCAACTGACACTTCAATAAGAGTTGTAGATGGTGTAAATGTGACTACAGATCAAAATAAAGCATTATACCATTACGCAGGTTCTGCTATTCCAGATTTGTTTGGAAGTTTTGGAAATACATTTAAATATAAAGGACTTCAGTTAGATGTTGTTTGTTCATATCAAATCGGTGGGAAAATGTACGACACTAATTATGCTGTTTTAATGCATACTGGTAATAATTATGGGTCTGCTTTAAGTACAGATATTTTTAGAAGATGGCAGAAGCCTGGTGATATAACTGATGTACCTCGATTGGACGTTAATAGAAATACTTCTGCAAGTGCAGCTTCTGATAGATGGTTAATAGGTTCTGATTATTTATCATTAAGACAAGTCAATTTATCATATAAAATGCCTTCAGAATTTATCTCAAAATTAGAAATTGATAATGCCTCAGTTTATATAAACGGAGAAAATTTAATGCTATTTACAAAACGCCAAGGAATGGATCCAACTCAAACTTTTAATGGAACGACTCAAAATAGATATATACCATCTCGAGTAATTTCGTTAGGAGTGAATTTAAATTTTTAATATTATGAAATCAAATTATATAAAAATATTATTAGCATCTATAATGCTGACTTTTTTAGGCTCATGCTCTGACGATTTTTTAGATAAAAAGCCAACAGAGTTTGTTGATTATGATGGAGCGACAAAAACAACAGAAAATTTAATGACCCTTTTGAATGGTATTCATAGGTCATTATACTATAATTATGAAGATCAGAGCCAGGCAGGATTAGGAGGCTTAATGGAGCAAACTGATATCGCAGGTGATGACGTGGTTTTTCCAATTACAAATGGCTGGTTTTTGACAGTATATAATTGGAGTGCAATGAATAATGAAAATTCTACAGAAGTTCGTTTTGCTTACAGGACTTATTATAGAATCATTAGAAATGCAAATACAATAATAAATGCAGCAGATGTTGCAATTGGCTCTGATGATGATAAGAAAATTGTAAAAGGACAAGCTTTGCTTTACCGCGCATTTTGTCACTATCAATTGGTACAATTATTTGGCAAGAGATATGTAAATGGTGAAACAAATTCTCAGCTTGGAGTGCCTATTATATTGACGGTAGGGAATGATAAATTTCCACGCTCAACTGTTGAAGAAGTATATGCTCAAATTAATAAAGATCTGGATGAAGCAAATGCTTTATTAATTGATTATACAAAACCAAATAATTCACATTTAGACCTGAAGGTAGCTCAAGGTTTAAAAGCAAGAGTAGCTTTGACTCAAGGAAATTGGTCAATTGCGGCCGAATATGCAAATAAGGCTAGGGCTGGAAAGACTTTAATGCCAATAGCAGAATATGCTTTAGGGTTTAATGATTATAATAATAAAGAATGGATGTGGGGAAGTCATATTAATGAGGTTCAAACTCAGTACTTCGGGAATTTTGGAGCTTATATGTCTAGAAATTTCAGTTCAACGGTTATACGTTCTTGTCCAAAAGCAATAAATAGTAAGCTGTATAATATCATACCTTCTACTGATGTTCGTTCTACGGTTTTTGATAAAACAGGAAAGCATACTTCATTGGCACTTCCTTCGAATTTTGCTAAATTTCCTTATACTAGCCAGAAATTTTTAGCCATAAGTACAGGAGATAGTCGATGTGATGTTCCATATATGCGTGTTGCCGAAATGTATCTGATAGAAGCGGAAGCAAAAGCAAGACTTGGAAACGCAGATGCCGCTGCAGTACTTTTTGAATTCGAAAAAACAAGAGACCCTTCTTATACTTTATCTACAAATTCTGGACAAGCATTAGTTGATGAAATTTTACTTCAAAGAAGAATTGAATTGTGGGGAGAAGGCTTTAGATTTTATGATTTAAAAAGAACTAATACAGCATTAGACAGAACTGATTCTAATCATGATGTTGGTATTACAAATGGAGTAATGAATGTAGCGCCTTCAGATAAAAGATGGCAATGGTTGATCCCAAAAGTTGAAATTGACGCAAATCCGTTGATTATACAAAATGAATTGTAAATTTTTATAACTAGCGAGCTCGAAAAAAACGAGCTCGCTTTGTTTATTAATGTATTTAATAGAATGTCTCTTAATCGTTAAATTTAATTAATGAGAACTTTAAGAAACTAAAGGTGGATTTTCGTGTAAAAAAGTATTAACAAGATTTGTAAGTGTAAAATTTATAATTATGTTTACGGTAAGAAATAATTGGTTATTTTTTAGCTGAAAGTATCAATAAATCAAGAGAGAACCAATTGGGGTTAGCGTTAAAATAAATACGAGGAAGCCGAAAATCGCGAGAGTAGGCAAAATTTTAAACCCAAAAACAAATGATTAAAAAAACTTTACTTTTAATGATGCTTCTTTTGGCATTTACAGCAACAAAAGCTCAAGATTTAATTAATCCATCTTATGGATTTTCACACAGTAAAACAGCTTATATTACACTAACAGATGGAACAGAACTTAGCGGAACTATCAGGGATATTGATAGAGATAAGGGGTTAATCGAATTTATTAAGTTACAAGACGCTGCTGGAAAAAAACACAAACTTAAGCCAGAGGATATTAAGCACATGTACTTACCACCAAGTGGACTTGATAATTTAACCAAAAAACTAGATTTCATTTCAGATTACCAAAAATGGAACGACGATAAATTGAACCAAGAGTACCTTAAAGAAGGTTACGCTTATTTTGAAACAGCAGATGTACAAGTAAAGAAAAAAACTTCAAAACTTTTAATGCAGTTATTGAATCCAGCATTCAGTAAAGAACTTAGAATATATTGTGATCCACGTGCAAAAGAAACTGCTTCTTTTGGAGTTGGAGGTGTTAAATTTGTTGGTGGAGATGCTAAATCTTACTATGTTGCTAAAAAAGATGCACCTGCATTTTTATTAAAGAAAAAAGAATACAAAAAAGAATTTGCAACATTGTGGAGTGGATGTGATAAATTAATCACTGCATCTTCAGCAGATCCAAAATGGACAGATTTATCAAAACATGCTGTTACCTATTCTGAGTGTGCTCAGTAATTGTTTCGAAAAAATAAAAAAAAGCCGGAAGTCTCAAAACTTCCGGCTTTTTCGTTTTAACAACTAATTCTAATTACTTAACAAATTTGTCAATGATTTTATCTGTTTCTGCTTTTGAAGCATCTGGTTTCAAATCAAATAGAAGAGAGTAAAGTGCTTTTCTATCAACTTTAGCTTCTAGGTTTAAGTCTTGGTGTCTGTCAAAGAGAGTCTGCCATTTGTCACGAACGTTTTTCCAAAGTGCGTTATTTTCCTTCCACCATTTTTGTCCTGCAATACATTTTGAATCAGGAACTTTAGTGTAAACATCAAATCCTTTTTCTTGAGCTAATAAAACATCTTTTCCAGCGTCGTCGCGAACCAATTTATCATTGTCTTGTTCGTGATTCCAACCTGTAGAAGTGATTTCGTGGATGTTTCTTCTTTTCAAAACATTATAATCGTTACGTTTTGTCTGCTCTCTTCTTGGAAGTGGAGCATCTGCAACGTTTGCCCAATAATCTTGTCCGTCAACATGTACCCAAGTTGAAGATCCCTCATATCTTGGACTATCGTCTACTTGATATACTTTTTGAGTCCACTGACCTTTAACCGCTTTTTTATCTAATTTCTTGTATTTCCAAGAATTCCCCTTGTCAAAAGTGTATAAGTCTGTGTTTTCGTAAAGCCAATCTTGTCTCCAGTGTTTGATAATCATATCAGGACTTACAATAAGTAAATGCTGCATTACGATTTTGTTTGGAGTGTCTTCTAATAGTTCTACCCATTCTAAAGCAGATTCGTGTTTAGTTTCAGAAGGTTTATAAGTAAGAGAATCTTTTGGGTATGAGAAAGTTTCTGTGAAATTGAACTTCACCTCATAACAACCACACATCGATTTAATAGATTTTATGTCTTGTTGTTTCTTGTCCTGACTAAAACCAAGACCACATGTTAAAGCCATAGCGGCTGACAAAAAAAGGCTTTTTGAAATCATAACTTATTGTTTTGTTTTTAAAATTTTCGCAAATATATAAATTTTATTTAGAACAATTAAAAATAGTTATATATTCGCATCGATTATTAAGACTGAATAAAAATAATGAATTTTAGAATTACTCTTTTTGCTGTTGTGCTTTTTTGTCAAATTTCTGTATCTCAGAATGTTAAAAAAGATAGTGTGGAAACAAATGAATTATCGGAAGTTAAAGTTACTACTGCAACTAGAACAGAAAGAGTCCTTTCATCATTGCCTTTGCCCATGACAATTATTACATCTGAAGCAATTATGAAGTCTGGTGTTACAAGATTAAATGAAATTTTAAGTGAACAAACCGGTATTATTTTAATTCCTGACGAGAGTGGTTTTGAAGGAATTCAAATGCAAGGATTGGATGCAGCTTATACTATGATTTTAATTGATGGAGTGCCGTTAGTAGGTAGAAGTGCTGGTGTTTTGGACTTATCAAGGGTTTCTGTGGGAAATATAGAAAGAATCGAAATTGTTAAAGGAGCTTCTTCAGCATTGTATGGTTCTGAAGCAATGGGAGGAGTAATAAATGTAATTACAAAAAGACCGAAGAAGGATACGTTTACAGGAAGTCTTTCTTATAGATACGCAACTTTTAATACTAATGATGCTAATACGAATTTGCTTTGGAAGAAGAAGAAATTCTCAGCTAATCTTTTTGCCAATTTTTATTCTACAGATGGTTATGATTTAGATAAAAGTACGCCATTAAAAAATGTGGAACCGTTTTATAATTTTACAATCCAACCTAAGATATATTACGATTTTTCGGAGAATCTAAAGTTAATTGTAAACAACCGTTTTTACGATATGAAAATGGATAATGTGGCAATTATAGATTCTCAAAACTACAAAGGTGATGCAAAAGAAAAAGAATGGAATTCGCAAATTAAATTTGAGCATAAATGGAGCTCAAAAGTGTATTCTGAATACGAGTTTTACACCACAAATTACAAAAATGATTCCTTTTTAAATGATAAGAATAACGCTCTTTATGAGAGTGCTTATTACAATCAATGGTTAGTTCGACCAGAAATTCGAACAACGCTTTCATTGAAAAATGACAAACTAACAGGTGGAGTTGGATTAAATTATGAGACTTTAGACAGAACTTATTTTGAAAAGCAAGTCAATTTTAATTCACAATATATTTACCTGCAATATGATTACAATCCAACTGAGAAATGGAACGTTCTTGCTGGATTTAGATATGATAATCATAGTGAATACGCCTCACAGTTTAGTCCAAAATTAGCGGTCAACTATAAGGTTAATGAGAATTTTTCTTTAAAATCTTCGGTTGGTTATGGATATAAAGCACCAGATTTTCGTCAATTATATTTTGACTTTACAAATCCGTCAGTTGGATATACGGTTTTGGGGTACAACGTCGCTGAAGACCGCTTAAATCAACTTGAAGAACAAGGGCAACTTTTGTCTAGAGTAAATGGAGTAAATTTTGGTGAGCCGTTGAAGCCAGAAAGTTCAATAAACGTAAATCTTGGAACTTTTTATAAAAAAAATAAATTAAGACTAGACGTGAATGCGTTCTATAATTCAATCGAAAATTTAATTGATACTCGAGTTGTTGCTCAAAAAACGAATGGTCAGAATGTCTTCAGTTATTTTAATATTAGTAAAATCTTTACCTATGGTCTAGAGTTTAATTCAACTTATGATTTTACAAAACAATTATCAGTATCATTTGGTTATCAGTTTTTAACAGCAAAAGACAAATCTGTTTTGGATAATTTCGAAGATTACCAATACATCCGCAATTCAGATTTACAAACCGTTCAGATTAAAAAATCAGATTATTTTGGATTGTTTAACAGGTCAAAACATACGGCCAATGTTAAGTTCGCCTACAATATCCCTAAAATAAAAACAGACATCAACTTGCGCGTTTTTTACAGAAGCAAGTACGGAATGTTTGATACAAACGGTAATCAGATACTTGACAAATATGACACATTTGTCGATGGTTATTTCTTAACAAACCTGTCAATTTCAAAATACATCGGAGATAAATTTATGCTTCAGGCAGGAGCCAATAATTTATTTGATTTTACAGACCCTAGCCAAATTAGCAACTTGGCCGGCAGGCAGTTTTTTGCACGAATTCAATATAATTTTTAATCAATATTTATTTAACACCTTTTCAAAATGAAAACAAAATTCTTAAAACTTTCGCTTTTAGCATTATTTATTTTTACAGCATCTTGCAGTAGCGATGATGATAAAAATACAGTAGCACCAGTAGTAACTACAAAAGTTTCTAATATTGCTGCACCACAAACGGGAGGTCAAGGACAACCAGCTGGAGGAGCATTTGCAAAATTTAGTTTTTCTCAAAACAAATTAGTAACTGATAATAGTTGGGATATCGCTTTTCGCGGTACTACAATTATTGTAAATGGGGGAGCTAAAATTGGTCTTACAGATGAACCAGAAAGAACAGGATCTGGTGCTGTAAGTATCGTGTCTGGAACATTTGGTGGTGTAACAACATTTCCTGCTTCTAGTACTTTTGCTCAAGATGCATCTACTGTTTATTCAATCCCAACAGGAAGCGGAAAAGGGTGGTATTCTTACAATGCAGAAACTCATATTGTTTCTCCTATTGCAGGAAAAGTATTTGTTGTAAAAACACATGATGGTAAATATGCAAAATTTGAAATATTAAGCTATTATAAAGATGCGCCTGCAAGTCCAACACAAACTTCTGAGTCGCCATATTATACTTTTAATTTCGCGTACCAAGCAAATAGCACTACTACATTCTAATTAAAGAGTAATAAGCTCTGATAATTTATTTTATACAAGCACTTTTAAATAAAAACACAAAAAATCTAGTTAATCATTAGCTTTGTTTTTTTTATTTTTTTTTTGACAAGAGGTTAGAATTTTTCTAGCCTCTTTTTTTTGTTCTACTTTCTTGTTAAAATGAAATAGAAACAAAATGTTATTCTATCTTTGCACAAATTTTTTCTGCAGTGAGTTAACCATAATTTAATTGGTTTAATTTTTGAATGCAGTTCCTCATATTTTATTATAATTATTTAAGTGAATACAAAGTCTTATTTTTTTCAGTCTTTTGCGATAGTTGCTTTAGCACTGGTTGCTTTTATTGGGTTTAAACAAATCCTTCCAGATAAAATATTTTCTGAGACTAAGTTAGATTCTAAAAATATATTAATAGATAGTATGCTTTTAGAGTCTGTTGCCGACGATTCATTATCTCTAGATAAAGACAGTATTGCAAAAAGTGAGCAAGCACTAAACGGGCAGAAAATTGTTTTTGATGAAACAGAAGGAATTGAATTTCCTGCTGAGACATTCGAAAACTATAAAGGATATCAATACCTGATTTCTTTCTATGAGAAATTATATCAGTTAGAAAAAAATCCGCAGAACAAAGTTCGAATCGCTTATTACGGAGATTCTATGACCGATGGAGATTTAATCGTTCAGGACGTTCGTACCAATTATCAGGAACGTTTTGGAGGAAACGGTGTTGGTTTTGTTTCTATTACTTCAGAATCCGCAGCATCGAGAGGATCTGTAAAATCAACTTATTCTAAAAACTGGAAAACGCAGTCTTACTTAAACGTAAAAAGACCAACGAGCCCTTTTGGAGTTAACGGACATGTATTTTTTGCAAATGATAAATCCAATTCAACTTGGGTTCAGTACGAAGCTGGATTGAACAAATTTTCAACTTCTTTAGATAATGCAACATTATTTTATGGGCGCTCATCTAAACTAGGGAAAGTGAATTTCATTATAGGAAAAGATACACTTAAGAAAAGCCTTTCTCCGAATAGTTTAGTAAACACATTGAAAGTTTCATCAGGAAGTTTAAAAGCTTTTAAAGCAAATTTTGTACAAGCAGATTCTATTCCGATTTATGGATTTAATTTTGATAACGGAAGCGGAGTTCATGTTGACAATTTCTCTCAGCGAGGAAATTCAGGACTTCCAATTTCGATGTTTAATGCCGATGTAATGAGAGCTTTTAATAATAGCTTAAAATATGATTTGATTATTCTGCACTACGGAACCAACGTTTTAAATTACGGAACAAAAAATTATTCTTGGTATGAAAAAGGAATGACAAAAACCGTTAATAAAATAAAAGAATCTTTCCCTGGAGTTTCTATCTTAATTGTTTCAACAGCTGATAAGTCAACAAAATATGATTTAGAAATGAAAACCGATTCGGCTGTAGTTCCTTTAATGAAAGCGCAAAAGCACTATGCATTAGAAACACATGCAGGATTTGTAAACCTATATACTTTGATGGGTGGAGACGGTTCTATGATAAAATGGGTTGATGAAACTCCAGCCAAAGCAAATAAAGATTATACGCATTTTAACCAGCGTGGCGCAAAAGCCATTGGTAATTTGCTTTATGGACAATTAAATAAAGGATACGAAGAATATAAAGTACTCAGACAAAAAAGAGATGCTGAAGGGACTAAGCCAAAACCAGTAAAAAGAGCCAGACCGGATTCCGTTTCAGTAACAAAAGATAGTGTATGATAAATAAACTTATGGTTTTCTTTTGTTGTCTTTTTTTTACAACAAATGAAAAAAATCCAAAAACAGACGTACAGCCAATACCAAAAAGCATGATTCAAAAAGTGGATACCGCAGCAATTGATGCGCCTATAGATGGTCAGATTTATAATGCAAAAGCAATAAGCGATCTTTTTCTGAAGCTGGAAAAAAATGAAGGTGAGAAAAATCAAAAAATCAATATTGTACATATTGGAGATTCGCATATTCAAAGTGATTTGATGACGAATGAAATCAGAAAAAAACTGCAACAGCAATTTGGTAATGCAGGACGCGGTCTCGTTTTTCCTTATCAATTAGCGAGAACAAACGGATCTTATAATGAGCGCTTCAAATCGAACAGAACTTGGGAAAGCTATAGAAATATATATCCCGTAAAGCAATGTCCAATCGGGATAAGCGGAATTGGGCTTTGGAGAGATTCTGGCGGATTTGTTTTGGAGATGAACGTAAAAGATCCAGCGTACAAATTCAATACAATAAAAATTATTACGCCTCAAAATCAGAATATGTTTGATTTGGCGACTTCTTCTAAGATCAATTCTATTCAGACAACAGAACGAAGAGTCATTACACATAAAATTAAAAAAGGTGAGGTACTTGGAAGCATTGCAGATAAATACAATGTTTCTGTTGTCGAGATTAAAAGAGACAATCGTTTAAAGTCAAATAATATCCGAGCAGGACGAACTCTTAAAATTTCTACTAACGAAACAAGGCCAAAGACCATTTCGATGTCTGAATTTGTTCCGTTGGCAATCGAATCAGATTCTTTCTCACATTATTATAATTCAGAAAATGCTTTAAGCCGAATCTTCTTGATTCCAAATAAAGAAGCAAAAGATTACGAATTGAACGGAATTGTTTTAGAAAAAGATGCTCCAGGTGTTATTTATAGCAGTATCGGAGTAAATGGAGCTAAATATTCAGATTACAATAAATATCCGTTGTTTTTTGAACAATTGAAATCATTGCATCCTGACCTGCTGGTTTTTTCGCTGGGAACAAATGAGAGCTATGAACATCTAGATCCAGAAAATTATATTAAAGAATTACGAGAGTTTATCAATAATATAAGAGCACAAAAAATAGATGCTCCTATAATTGTAATGACACCTCCGCCATCATTGTTAAGACGAAAGCCAAATACTTACATTGATAATTATGCAAGGCAGATTATAGATATAGCCCAAAAAGACGGTTTTGCCGTTTGGGATTTGTACGATGAGTTTGGAGGCATGAGCGGAATCAGACAATTAAAAGTACAAGGATTAATTGGGCTAGACTGGGTTCATTATTCAAAAAAGGGATACGAGAAACAAGGAAATCTGTTTGCTCAGGCGTTTTTAAGATCATACGATAATTTTAAATTAAAGAAGTAAGTTGACAACAATAGATAGCATTAATAATTGGTTCATTCAAAACTTTGGTGCAATTACAATAGAACAAGTTAAAAGTTGGTTTGTTTATAATGAAGACGAAAAACTTTTATTCAACACCGGTTTATTCTTAGGTTTATTTCTGGTTTTCTATTTTGTGTATGGTTTTTTACGCAAAACATTTTATTTGAGATTAACGTATGTTATTCTCTTCTCATTATTCTTTTACTATAAATCAAGCGGGATTTATTTTCTGCTTTTATTGCTTTCATCAGTCGTAGATTATGGTTTGAGCCAGATTATTTACCGAGAAAGCAGAGACGGAGTTAAGAAATTTTACTTGGTAATTAGTGTTATTTTGAATTTGGCACTTTTAGGCTATTTCAAATACATGAACTTCTTGATTGTAACTTACAATGATATGTTTCATGGTAATTTTGCACTTCATAATGTTTTCCTTCCTGTTGGAATTTCGTTCTACACTTTCCAATCTATGAGTTATATTATTGAGATCTATAGAGAAGAAATTAAACCGACAAAAAATTACATCGAATATTTATTCTTCGTATCATTCTTCCCTCAATTAGTTGCGGGACCAATTGTTCGTGCAAAAGACTTTTTGCCTCAGATTTATCAGAAATTAAATCTGACCAAACAAGATGTAAACAACGCTTTGTTTTTGATTATTGGTGGATTGATCAAGAAAACAGTAATCTCAAATTACATATCTGTAAATTTCGTTGATCGTGTTTTTGATACGCCGATGAGTTATACTTCTTTTGAAAACTTAATGGCTTCGTACGGATATGCCATTCAGATTTATTGTGATTTCTCTGGATATTCAGACATGGCAATTGGTATTGCATTATTGCTTGGATTTAAATTGCCAGTCAACTTTAGAACTCCATACAAATCAACTTCGATTACTGATTTCTGGAGAAGATGGCATATCTCACTTTCGACTTGGTTAAAAGACTTTTTATATATTTCTATTGGAGGAAACCGTAATGGATCTTTCGCAGGATATTTATTCCCAAGTTTATTTTTCTTCGGACTATTACTTTGGGGAATGTCTTGTTATAATGAAAGTATAATTCCGCTTATTATTGCAGGAATCAGTATTTTAATTTTCGCATTGTCATTCTTACTTTCAAGCAAAATCAAACAGACTTTAGTAACCAATTTTAACCTGTTTACCACAATGCTTTTAGGAGGTTTGTGGCATGGGGCAGGAGCACAGTTCATTGTTTGGGGAGCACTTCACGGATTAGCATTAGCGGTTCATAAAATATTCATGGAATTCTTTCCTTCTAAAAAAGACAAAAGGCCTAATTTCTTATGGAGATTTTTCTCAATCCTAATCACTTTTCATTTTGTGGTTTTCTGTTGGATATTTTTCCGCGCAAGAGATTTTGAAACGGCATTACAAGTAATTAATAATATCGGACAATTAACATTCGAACCAGAACTTTGGAAAACAATTGTTTTAGGTTATAAAAATGTTTTCGGATTAATGTTGTTCGGTTATGTTTGGCATTTCTTACCAGAATCATTCACAAACGGAATGAAATCTGTTTTCGATAAAACACCACTATTAATAAAAGCAATAATCTTAGGATTTGTTTATTGGATTGTTTACGCAACCGCAGTAGCCGGTTCACAGCCATTTATATACTTCCAGTTTTAATTCTGGAGGTTCAAAGGTTCATAGCAACAAAGACACAAAGGCGCAAAGGTTTTATTCTTTGCGCTTTTTTTTGTTTTGCCACAAAGGTGCTAAGACGCAAAGTTTTTTTCTTTCGCAGATTAAAACAGATTTTATATTCTTAGAATAAAAATAATCTGCAAAATCAGCTAAATCTGCGAGAGAAAAATAATTCGAGAAATTAGGGTAATTCGTGGCAAAAAACTTTGCGTCTTAGTGCCTTCGCGGCAAAAAAATGCGTACAAATAAAAATTGCCTGAAATATGTAATTAGATTATCTTTGCACTTCATATAAAGAAAATGATATGTTTGATAATTTAAGTGATAAGTTAGATAAAGCGTTCCATATATTAAAAGGACACGGTAAAATTACAGAAGTAAACGTTGCCGATACTTTAAAAGAAGTTCGTCGTGCTTTACTTGATGCCGATGTTAACTTTAAAATTGCTAAAGATTTTACAGCAAGAGTAAAAGACAAAGCAATTGGTCAGGACGTATTGACAACCTTACAGCCAGGACAATTATTAGTAAAACTGGTAAAAGATGAGTTGACAGAATTAATGGGTGGAGATGTTGCTGGTGTAAACTTATCAGGAAATCCAACTGTTATTTTGATGTCAGGACTTCAAGGTTCTGGTAAAACTACTTTCTCAGGAAAATTAGCAAACTTCTTAAAAACGAAGAAAAACAAGAAACCACTTCTTGTAGCGTGTGATATCTACCGTCCAGCGGCGATCAACCAGTTACATGTTGTGGGAGATCAAATAGGTGTTGAGGTTTACTCAGAACCAGAAAATAAAAATCCTGTAGAAATTGCTCAAAATGCAATTAAACATGCTAAAGCAAACGGATTCAATGTTGTTATTGTCGATACAGCGGGTCGTTTGGCAGTAGATCAGGAAATGATGGATGAAATTGCACGTGTACACAAAGCAATTCAGCCACAAGAAACATTGTTCGTTGTAGACTCTATGACAGGACAAGATGCTGTAAATACAGCAAAAGCTTTCAACGATATTTTGAACTTTGATGGAGTTATCTTAACGAAATTAGATGGAGATACTCGTGGTGGAGCTGCACTTTCAATCAAATCGATTGTAAACAAACCAATCAAATTTGTTGGTACTGGAGAAAAAATGGAAGCAATTGATGTTTTCTATCCAGAACGTATGGCTGAGCGTATATTAGGAATGGGAGACGTTGTGTCTCTTGTTGAAAGAGCTCAAGAACAATTTGACGAAGAAGAAGCAAGAAAACTTCAAAAGAAAATCGCTAAAAACGAATTTGGTTTTGACGACTTCTTAACGCAGATTCAGCAAGTAAAGAAAATGGGTAACATGAAAGACTTGGTTGGAATGATACCAGGTGCTTCAAAAGCGATGAAAGACGTTGAAATCGAAGACGACGCTTTCAAACATATCGAAGCGATCATTTATTCGATGACTCCAGGAGAAAGAAGCAAACCAGCGATTATCGACGTAAAAAGAAAAGCCAGAATCGCAAAAGGTTCGGGAACTAAAGTCGAGCAAGTAAATCAGCTGATGAAACAGTTTGACCAAATGAGCAAGATGATGAAGATGATGCAAGGCCCAGGCGGAAAAAATCTGATGAAAATGATGGGTGGTATGAAAGGGATGCCGGGTGGTATGCCGGGAGGAATGCCGAAATAATAAAAAGAGTTTCAAGTTTAAGGTTTCAAGTTAAGAGACCAAAACTTGAAACTTTTTCACTTAAATATATTAAGAGTTTCGTTTTAACGTGAACTCTTGAAGCCTGAAACAAAAATTAAAACCTGAAACAACACACAATGCAGCTACTAGACGGTAAAAAAACATCTAACGACATTAAAAACGAAATTGCAATCGAAGTTCAATCTATAAA
The DNA here is from genome assembly GCF_003254585.1 of Flavobacterium sharifuzzamanii. Lineage (GTDB taxonomy): Bacteria > Bacteroidota > Bacteroidia > Flavobacteriales > Flavobacteriaceae > Flavobacterium > Flavobacterium sharifuzzamanii. The sequence goes on from NZ_QJGZ01000037.1 coordinate 235,403, forward strand.
AGCAGCTGGAGGAAAAGTACCTCATTTAGCAGCAGTTTTAGTGGGGAATAACGGAGCAAGTTTAACTTACGTAGGAAGTAAAGTAAAATCATGCCAAGAAATCGGATTTGATTCAACTTTAGTTGCTTTACCAGAAACCATTACAGAAGACGAATTATTGGCTAAAATTAAAGAGTTAAACGAAGACGACAATCTAGATGGATACATCGTTCAGTTACCTTTGCCAAAACATATCGACGAGCAAAAAATTTTATTAGCAATTGATCCTGATAAAGACGTTGACGGATTCCACCCAACTAACTTTGGTAGAATGGCTTTGGAAATGGAAAGTTTCATTCCAGCAACTCCATTCGGAATTATGGAATTGTTAGAGCGTTACAAAGTAGAAACTGTAGGAAAGCATACCGTTGTAATAGGAAGAAGCCATATCGTAGGACGCCCGATGAGTATTTTAATGAGCCGAAAAGGAAATCCTGGAGATTCGACAGTTACATTAACTCATAGTAGAACTAAAGATTTAGCAGAATTCACTAAAAATGCTGATATTATTATTACAGCTTTAGGAGTTCCGGAATTCTTAAAAGCAGATATGGTAAAAGAAGGAGTAACAGTTATCGACGTTGGAATTACACGCGTAGAAGATGCATCAAACCCAAAAGGATACGTTATCAAAGGTGACGTTGATTTTGACGGAGTAAGCAAAAAAGCATCTTTTATTACACCAGTTCCAGGTGGAGTAGGACCAATGACAATTGCAATGTTGCTTAAGAATACACTTTTAGCAAGAAAAATGAGAAGCGCAAGAAATAAATAAAATTGCGTCAAAATATATATAAAGCCTGTTCGATTGAGCAGGCTTTTTTTATTTTTAAACACATAGAAACATAGAATTTAGTTTTTTTTAAAGAATACAAAAGAGAAACAAATTTCTTCCACATAGTTTACTCATACTCCTACTATGTTTATTTGAAAAAGTGAAACGCCTTTTCTACATTTAGAGTGTCTATGTTCCTATGTGTTTAAAAATCTAGCATAAACAGCCATTTTAATATATAATTAATAGTTTAAAGTTTCGGTTCTTAAAAATAAAGGATACTTTTGCACCACTTTAAAAAATAACACTTCTCCAAATGGACGATTATTATTATTCGTTAGTATTAAATTAAGCAGCTTTTGAAATTTCAAAATGCTGCGCTAAAAACCTGTATTTTGAAATGAAAGCCTTTTACACAAACAACAACGGATTGGTAGAAATCCAAAAATGGACTTCAAATTGCTGGATTCATATCGAATCTCCAACAGAATCAGATAAAAATTATTTATTAGAAGAACTTCAACTTCCTGAAGCCTTTTACAATGATATCGAAGATATCGACGAAAGACCTCGTATCGAAATAGAAGACGGTTGGACGCTTATCATTATGCGTATCCCGATTAAAAGCGGAGATGTCAAAATTCCATTTCATACCGTTCCTCTCGGAATCATTTTTAAAGACGATATCTGTGTTACAATCAGTTTTTATAAAACAGAAATAATAAAAGATTTTGTTGCCTATTCACAGCGTAAAAACATTGACATAGAAGACAATTTCAATTTAGTTTTAAGATTGCTTTTATCATCAAGCGTTTGGTATTTGAAATACTTGAAACAAATCAATCATAAAATAAAACTAGCAGAAGATAATTTAGAGAAATCAATTAAAAACGAAGAATTACAGGCTTTGCTTCAAATCGAAAAATGTTTTGTATTCTTTATCACTTCTTTAAAAGCAAATGACGTTCTATTTCAAAGAATCAAAAATTTAAAAGCGCACAAAGCCAATTACGATCCAGAATTATTAGAAGATGTCGAAATCGAATTAAATCAAGCGCAAGACACAGCCAATATTTACAACAACATCTTAACCGGAATGATGGATGCTTACGCTTCTGTGATCTCCAATAATATGAATAATATTATGAAACAGATGACATCAATTTCGATCATTTTAATGATTCCAACTCTTATAGCCAGTTTGTACGGAATGAACGTGCCAAACGGCCTAGAAGAAAGCAAATATGGGATCTGGATCTTACTTTTGGTTTCAATAATTCTATCCACTTTTGGAGTGTTTTTATTCAAAAGAAGAAGATGGTTTTAAAACTTTAAAACAATGCAAAGCCTGTTCGTTAAGAATGGGCTTTTTCGTTTTTATATTTTGGGCGTGACCGTACCGATATAAGAAGGCAAATATACTTTGCGCATATACGCCTTCTTATATCGGTACGGTCGGGCTATCCGCGCTACTTTGGTAGCTAGCTCCTATCCCTCACGCAGTTTGTGCGAATAAACCTGACAGGGTTTTAAAACCTGTCAGGTCCTGTTGAAATAAAAAACCACTTTTTTATTTGCCAATTCAAAATAAATAATAACTTTGTAATGCAAAGTACTTTAATTATGAATCAAAAGCACCAAGAAGATTTAGCACATATTCGTTCCATGATGGAGCGCTCTTCAAGATTTATATCGTTAAGCGGACTTTCAGGAGTTTTCGCTGGTCTTTCAGCTTTAATTGGTGGAATCTATGTATACCAGTTGTTCAAGGCAAATGGAATGGATTATTTAACCGACGAGCATAGATTGTATACTGCCAATTTAGTTTCAGAATTATTCTGGATAGGTATTGGAATTTTAGTTTGTGCATTTGCATTCGGAATTTTTTTTACCATTAGAAAAAGCCGAAAATACAATTTGCCAATTTGGACATCTGCGACTAAGAAAATGCTTTTCAATTTGACTGTTCCGCTTTTTGCGGGAGGAGTTTTCTGTCTGGCTTTAATGTATCACGGATACTTCGGATTGGTTGCACCATCTACTTTGCTATTTTATGGTTTAGCACTTATTAATGCAGAAAAATATACTTTTTCTGATGTGAAATATTTAGGTTTCTGCGAACTTTGTTTAGGATTAATTGCTCTTTTCTATATCGGGTATGGATTGATTTTCTGGATTCTTGGATTTGGAATTCTACATATTTTATACGGATTAGTAATGTTCAAAAAATATAAATAATTGAATGGGAATTATTGATAAGCTAAATAAAGATTTCGAAAGCCGTGTCAGACTGGGTATCATGTCCGTTCTGATGGTTAACGACTGGGTAGATTTTACCGAGATGAAAACGCTTTTGAATATCACTGATGGTAATTTGGCAAGTCATTCTTCTGCATTGGAGAAATCTGAATATATCGAAATTAAGAAAGAATTTGTGGGCAAAAAGCCGAAAACATCTTATCAGGTAACACCGCTAGGCCGCGCGGCGTTCAAAGAACACCTTTCTTACCTCGAAAAATTAATGAAATCTTAGAATCTAAAATTTTTTATCTAAAAACTTTGAATTACAAAGTACTTTTAAAAACTGAAATCATGAAAAAACATCAAATTATCTTGGCATGTACAGCGGTTTTCATACTGCTTTTTTACAACGAATCTGTCGGAATCAATATTTCTATTTTCGGCGTTGTTCTTACACTATTGATTAGCTATTTTTTTCAAGAAAAGCTTGTAGACAGATCACATCTTATTTTAGTAATGACATCTATTTTGTCTTGTTTTGCTTTTGCCTGGTACGGAGATGCAGCATCATTCTTTGCTTTAGCTTTATCAATTCTATTTTTACAATTTAAAACTCAAGATGGGGAACTCAAAACGATACAAATCTTTCCATTAATAATTTTAAACGGATTTGCATCAATAGGACGTATTTTTCTTTTCAGCCAATGGCTTCCTGAGCGAAAAATCCACAACGATTTTGCTAAAAAATTAGTGGCGTTTGTAGTTATTCCAGTAATATTTTTAGGATTGTTCTTCATCGTTTATTCTTTCGGGAGCGATCATTTCTCTTCATTATTTACAGATTATGAATTAGATATCAATTTACCGCAATTAATTGCAATGTGCATTTTAGGATTTTATATTTCGTTCAGTTTTTGGAATTATTGGGTTCCGGATGCTTGTTACGAATTCAATCCGAAGCTAAACAATGATTTCAGTAATATTTCTGAAGTCAAAAATCAAAGCACATTTTCATTTCTTGATTTGGACTTCGAAAGAAAAAGTGGAGAAATTACATTATTTCTGCTAAACATCATGCTTTTAGTTTTTATTGGAACTTACAATTATGAGCAATTTTTTGAAGTTGTAGAAAAAACAAATTTAAGTGCAGATACTCACGAACGTGTAAATGCTGTTATTTTTTCAATCTTAATGGCTGTTGGCGTAATTTTATTTTACTTTAAAGGCGGATTTAATTTTGACGAGAAAGCTAAATCTTTAAAAAACTTGGCTAAAGTTTGGCTTGCCCTAAACGTAATTTTAATTGTAAGTGCTATGATTAAGAATACAGAATATGTTTCTTTTTATGGTTTAACCTATAAACGTCTTGGAGTTTATGCTTTTTTAATCTTGGCTATTATCGGTTTAGCAGTTTCATTTCAGAAAATCAGAAAACAAAAAACCAATGCTTATCTTTTCAACCAGATGGTTTGGTATTTTTATGGAACAATTCTTTTATGCAGTTATGTGAACTGGGGAAGTTTAGTGACTAATTATAATATTTCTGTGAACAAAGGAGTTGAGCCTGTTTTTTTAAGTGGTTTGAATTTTAATGATGATATCCGTCGTGAATATTTAAAGCAAAATAATTTAGATGGGAAATATGCAGAAGCAGTAAGAGAAGAATTGATTTTAAATTATCAAAAATCAAGTTTTTTATCCAAAGCCTTGTATTATGAGTTTTTGGATAAAAAGAAATAACAAAAAATCCCATTCAAACGAATGGGATTTTCTTTATTTATTATCACCTCTTTTTTTAAATCGAGGATCATGTTTTGAGATAAAGTTTTTTCTTCTAGTTGGAGTTGCACTTGAAGCTGAACTTTCTGCTTTAGGAAAACTTGCTTCTTCCGTTTTACTAGAAGGCTCAATTAATTGATTCAGCTCTTTTATTTCAGCATCTGTTAGATCTCTGTATCTTCCAACAGGAACATCCAAAGAAATATTGATTATTCTGATGCGTTTTAAGGCTGTTACTTCATAACCCAAGTATTCAGACATTCTTCTGATCTGACGGTTTAATCCTTGCGTTAAAATGATCTTGAAAGTGAATTTGCTAATTTGTTCTACTTTACATTTTTTAGTAACCGTATCGAGAATCGGAACACCATTTCCCATACGCTGAATAAAACGTTCTGTAATAGGTTTGTTTACTGTAACGGTATATTCTTTTTCGTGGTTATTTCTAGCACGAAGAATTTTGTTTACAATATCTCCGTCATTAGTCATAAAAATCAATCCTTCACTGGCTTTATCCAATCTTCCAATTGGAAAAATACGTTTTGGATAATTTATATAATCAACGATATTATTTTTTACTTCAAGATTGGTCGTACATTCAATTCCGACAGGTTTATTGAAAGCTAGATAAACCATTTTTTCGTTTTTCTCTACGATTAATTTGCCATTAATACGTATTTCATCATCTGGCGAAACTTTAGTTCCCATTTCCGCCACAGCGCCATTTATTGTTACGCGTCCTTCTTCAATTAATTTATCAGCTTCACGACGAGAACAATATCCCGTTTCACCAATAAATTTATTGAGACGTTTTAAATTTTCTTCCATACTGCAAAAGTAGACAAAAGTTTAGACATCTTGGAATTTTAGATTTCAGACTTTAGATTATTGGGTTGTTTTGAATTTCATGCTGTTTTGTCATCTGAGGAACGAAGGATCACACTCGTAACTCGACAAAGATTGGCGATTTTGATTGTGGAGTTTCTTGTATGATCCTTCGTTCCTCAGGATGACAAGTTTGTGTAAAACCTTTGTCTCTTTTTACCCGTGAATCTTAAGAATGAAATTCAGAACTATCACTCGGAGTTTCTTTTCTGTCAAACATTCCGTAGTCACGAACTACAGTTGCAATTCTTAAATGATAATCTTTAAAGACTTCATTTCGGCCTTTTGCTTGTGCGGCACGATGCATTTCAAGATTTCGCCATTGCTGAATACTTTCTTCATCTCTCCAAAAAGATAAAGACAAAATTTTTCCAGGATCAGCTAAACTCTGAAATCTTTCTATCGAAATAAAACCATCAATGTGACTTAATTCGGGTTTTAGGTTTGCAGCAATATCTAGATATTCTTCTTTTTTTCCTTCGTTAGGAATGACTTCAAAAATTACAGCGATCATCTTTTTGAGTTATGAATTATGAGTTATGAATTATAAGTGAAATAAAAAAAGCTTTGTTCCTTTGGATCTTTGTCACTTTGTGCCTAAGAGCTTTGCTCGCTAAACAAAAACTCAATCACTTTATCATACAATTCATCATCATGCATTCCGTGGCCTAAACCACTGGTTTCAATAAACTGGCTATTTTTCCAATTGCTTGCTATTTTTTGCCCTTCGGCGAAAGCCACAATTTTATCAGAAGTATCATGAGCAATAAATCCAGGAATAGTGAATTGAGATGCAAATTTTTGTCCTGAAAAATCTTCTAGTTTAAAGTTGAAACGATTTATGAATTTAGTTTCTAGAAGCGGAAGCATTTTTCTGTTCAAACTCAGCATTGAGATATAGTTATCGATCAAAGTTTTTAAATCAGAAGGAGCGCCAAGAATAACCATTTTGTTGATGCTGGTATTCGGAAACAAATATTGATGGTAGACACATGCGGCACCGCCGATAGAATGTCCAATAATAATTTCTGGCTGATATTTCTCAACTGCTTTATTGATAAATTCAGCGTAAAGCGGAACATTAAATTCTTTTCCGCTGCTTTGTCCATGAGCAGGAGCATCAATTGCAATAATGGTACTTCCTGATTTTTGAAGATGTGGTAAAGTTTTTTTCCAGCGCGAAGCATTGCTTTCCCAGCCGTGAACCAAAAGTATCTTGGTCTGATTTCCTTTCCAAATGTAAGTTTGAAAATGGTGTTCGTTATGATGAAACGTTTCTGTTTCTGTATGTCTCAAAACTTTTGGTAGCTCTTCTTTTTTTAATCGGCCAATTCTAGGCTGGCTAAAAAGAGCATAAGAAAGTTCCATAGCTTTTTGCGGACGAACATAACTCAAAAAATTAATGTAAGATCCAACTGATTTTAATGTGATGAACCGAATTCCTTTTTTAATTCCCAAAACTTAAATTTTTTCTAAAGGTAAAAAAAGGTCTGCCACGAATTACACAAATGACCACGAATTTTTATTCTCAGCATTATAGATTAAAAAAATAATTTGTGCAAATTCGTGGAATTAGTGGCAAAAATAAACGCAAAAAAAAAGTCCCGATTTAATCGGGACTTTGATATTTAGAATTTTGCGAACAATTGTTCCATTTTTTCTTTTTCTTCTTCAGCTAATTGTGTATCAACTAAGATTCTTCCAGAGTGCTCATCTGTGATGATTTTCTTTCTAGAAGCAATTTCAACCTGTGTTTGTGGTGGAATTGTAAAGAAAGATCCAGCAGAAGCTCCTCTTTCGATAGAAACTACAGCCAATCCGTTACGAACACTGCTTCTGATTCTGTTGTAAGCAGCTAATAATCTGTCTTCGATTTGTGCAGCATACTCAGCAGATTTCTCTGTTAAGAAAGTTTCTTCTTTCTGAGTTTCAGCCATAATAGCATCTAATTCAGATTTTTTATGTTTTAAATGAGAGCTTTTAGCATCAAGTTTTTCTTTTAAGTTAGAAATAACTTCTTTTTTGTGCTCAATAGAAGCTTTCATTTCTTTGATTTGCTTTTCAGCCAATTGAATTTCTAATTCCTGAAATTCAACTTCTTTTGTCAAAGAATTAAATTCTCTGTTGTTACGTACTGATTCTTGTTGTTTTGTGTACTTTTTAATCACCTCTTTATGCTCCTCAATAGCAATTTTCTTTGCTTTGATTTGCTCCTCAATTACTTCAAGTTCACCTTTCAGTTTCTCTGAACGAGTGCTCAAACCTGCAACTTCATCTTCTAAATCTTCAACCTCTAAAGGAAGTTCTCCTCTAACGTTTCTGATTTCGTCAATTCTAGAGTCAATAAGCTGTAAGTCGTATATTGCTCTTAACTTGTCCTCAACACTTAATTCTTTCGTATTCGTCATATTTTATAAGTACTTAACTGGATTTGTATTTTCTTCCGATAAAATGATTGCAAAATTAAGAATTTTTTTTCGAAGATAATCAACAATATAATTTTTTGTATAGCGTTCGCTCTCAAAATGACCAATATCTGCCAAAAGTAACTTGTTTTCAGCTTCATAAAACTGGTGATACTTCAAATCAGCAGTCAAAAATGCATCTGCTCCAGCACTTATTGCGTTTCTAATTGCAAAACTTCCAGAACCTCCTAACACAGCGACTTTTTTTATTTTTTTGCCTAAAAAAGCAGAATGACGAATTCCTTCAGCGATCATTTTGTCTTTTACAAAATGAAGAAAGTCCTTTTCGTCCATTTCAGTTTCAAATTCACCAATCATTCCTAAACCAATATTTTGGTGTAAATTTTCGAGATTGTAAATTTCGTAAGCTACTTCTTCGTAAATATGATTGGCAAAAAGTGCCTTTAAAATGCGAGATTGCAAGTGTTTTTCAAAAGTAACTTCAATTTTTATTTCCTGAGTTTCGGTTAGTTCATGACGTTCACCAATTACGGGATTACTTTCAGAGTTTCCTTTGTAAGTTCCAGTTCCCTCTGAGTTAAAACTGCAATTATCATAGTTGCCAATTGTTCCTGCGCCAGCTTCAAATAACGCCTTACGAACTTTATCTGCATTATCTGGAATGGTATAAGTAATTAGTTTTTGAATGAAATTCTGTTTTGGGACTAAAACTTTGGTATTCACTAAACCTAATGCATCACAGAAAATTTTATTTACACCTTGCGAATGATTGTCAAGCGCTGTGTGAACTGCAAAAATGGCAATGTCGTTTTTAATTGCTTTTAAAATTGCTCGTTCAACATAATTTTTACCGGTGATTTTTTTAATTCCAGAAAATAAAATTGGATGAAAACAAACTACCAGATTACAGTTTTTTGCAACAGCTTCATCAATTACATTTTCTAGTGCATCATGACAAACTAAAACGCCAGTGCTTTCGGTTTCCGAATTGCCAACTAAGAGCCCAACGTTGTCAAAATCTTCGGCGTAAGCCAAAGGTGACATTTCTTCAAGAACTGCTATTATTTCTTTAATTTTCATTGGTGTTTCAAAAGGTTAAAGTGAATAACAAAAGTAATCCAAATTCTAAACTATTACAATCAAAGAAAGAATGTCATTGTTGTTAATTGCAATTTCTTTTAAACTTTAGTTTTGAATTATTTTCGATTAATAACATAAATCAAAAATGATTTTTTCATCTGGTAGAATAAAAGTATTATTTTTCCAAAAATTTACATTTTCCTGAGCAGAATTGTTTAAACCAATTTTTAAAAGTGGTCGATTAAGTTTTTGGGGATTTATCGTTTTTATTTCTGTAGACATTAAGTTGCTGATGTTGTACGTGTCATATAAATAAGAATTATCAGCTGTCGAAGTAATAATCGATTTGTCTATTACATTTAGATAATTGATAAAATATTTTCCTTCTGATAGTTTATAAGTTATTGTGATTTTATGATTCATTTGCGCCGTTTTACCAGGCTGACTTTTTACTTCAAATGGTTCTCTTGCAACGCAATGTTCGTATTTTAAAACAGCAAATGTCTCAGTGTCTATATATAAAATTCCCGACGATTTTTTTGGTGCTGGATATCCATAACCTGTAGAATACGAGCCAGGTTCGTTATTTTGGAAGCTTATTTTGTAGACTTTCTGATCATTATAAGGGATAATTCCTTCTTTTTTTAACGTATAAGAAGCTGACTTATATAATACATTGGCTTTGCTAAGAATAAGATCGCGATCAAACAGAAATGCAAAAGTGTTTATGTTGCTGAATTTGTTTTGCGAAGTATTTTCTATAATTGCCCGGCTTTGCTGTATTTCTCCGAACATTTTTTCGTCAGGATTATTAACACCTTTCATTCCTATTGAATTATAGGTATTTATAATTGATTCGTCATGTGAAATAGCTTCATTGTTTTTAATCACTTGATTGCGGAAGAAAAATGTCTGATTGTATGGATTTTGATCGTAATTAAGTTCAACATTAATCAGGGCTTTTGCGACTATTTCTTCTGCTGATAATGGCTTTGAGGTTGAACTTACGACAACTTCGTTTAAATTAACAGTTTGAAAATGAAAAGGTCTTAATTTTACTTTTACAAAATGTTTATTAGCATCAATAAGTTTTTTAATTGAAATCGTATCTGAAATATATCCAAAAGCCGATACAATAATTTTGTTGTTGAAATTCGTTTTATCTATTAGTAGAGAAAATACACCTTCCTTATTTGCTAGAATATTTTTGTTCGTTTGTAGTATTGAGATGTCAGCATTAGCAATTATTTTATAATTTTTTAAATCGTTTATTCTCCCATTTATTACAAATGTATCGCTTTGAGCTTGTACATAATTTTCTTTTTCAAATAATCTAGCTTCAGGCTGGTATGATTTTTTAATGAAAAAAAGGCCGTCAAAAATAGCATTCCATCTTGCTTTTATTGGCATATTTCCTAATGCAGAACAATAATAAAGGTTTGTGTTTTTCTTGTCAAATTCAAAAAAGGCTTTGCTGTAATCTTTATTTATGCTTTGAAGCTCGATGCTATTTTCAGGAGGAGTAAGAATAGGGAAAGATCTGCTATCGACACGTCCATATAAACCTTCATAAGAAGAGAATGCGATGCTGTAAATTTCATCTTTAAAATATTTTTTTAGAAGACCGCCCATTGGTAATGCGCCTTCAAGTAGTTTCGCTCCTTCACCAGGAATGTAGTCTGTAAAACCAGTGGTTTTAAGCTCAATATCCGATTGCTTTTGCAGGTAACTTTCAGTTACTTCAGTAAATTCTGTTTGGTCAATGTTTTTTGAAAAATGATAAGAAGCTCCCCAACAAATTATTTTTTCATTTGCATATATTTCAGATAAGAAAATTAAATTTTTTGACATTTGCTCGTCTCTCGGATTTTGAACCGCAATTTTTTGATTTTGCAATTGCATGACTTCAAAATTGACATCGGAAATTTTGCTAATGATTACTTGCTTTATCATTTTTTCATGAAAAGTTGGAGCTTTTATTTCTTTAAGAGCGTTTACCAAAATATTAAAATCCTGATATAAATTGGTAGAATCTTTTTTGTTGTTGGCAATGCTTTCCAAATCTCTAAAGATAAAAGCCTTTTCTATTCTTGTTAGACTGTTTTGTGTAATATTGATTTTTCTGTTTTTAATCAATTCACTTAGATCATTCATAAAATGATTCGAAAAAAGCATGCCTTCTTGGCTGTCAAAACCTAAGATTTTTATGGTGTCTTTTTGTTTAGCACGTTCTTCAATATAAAGAAGTAAATTTTGAAATGCTTTTGTATCAGACCATATATCTAAAATACTTTTGTCAAAAATTGCTGTTGTAGCCTTCTTTTTAGAATATTCTTGAAACGCTTTATATTGATCATACATTCCACTTTCAAAAGCGATAGCATTGTATTTCTGTTTTTCGTGAAGATATTTTATGATATTCACTTTTTCATCAAAAGTAGCTCCGTCACCATGGGATTGTTCTCCAAGTAAAACGATTTTTTTATTTTTAAGTATGGTATCTAAAAACGAATAGTGATTATTATCGACTTTGGAATATTTGCCTGATATTGTATTTTGTGAAAAGGTTAAATTTAAAAGTAAAACGCAGAATAACGTAAAATAAAATTTCATGATTTATTGGTTTTCTTATCAAGACCCTCTTGAATAGATTTTAATTTGTTAAAGAAAATTCGTTCTAAAAATAGTATAATAATTTATTGTTTTTAGATTTTTTTCGGACATTTCTTTTTTAGTGTTTGCAGGAAGCGAAAAGCTTCTTTGCTTAGAATTTTGTCAATTTTTATATTTTTATAACTTCCAATAATAGTATAAAAAATTATACTTTCGTAAAATGAACTTACTTCGAAAAATACTTTTCCCATTCGCTATTTTATACGGATTCATAACTTCGATCCGAAATTTCCTTTTTGATAAAGGGATTTTAAAATCGACTTCATTTGATCTTCCTGTAATTGCAGTTGGAAATTTAAGTGTGGGTGGAACTGGGAAAACGCCACAAATAGAATATCTGATTCGATTATTATCCGATAAATATAAAGTGGCTACCTTAAGTCGTGGTTACAAGAGAAAGTCTGAAGGTTTTGTTTTGGCTAATGAAAATTCGAACGCTGAGATCTTAGGAGATGAACCTTTTCAGTTTTATCAGAAATTCCCAAATGTTATGGTTGCAGTTGATGCCAATCGCACAAATGGAATTCAGCAATTGCTTTCTCAAAATGAAAAACCAGAAATTATTTTATTGGATGATGCCTATCAGCACCGAAAAGTAAAAGCTGGATTTTATATTTTGCTGACTTCGTATGGAGATTTATACTCAGATGATTTTATGCTGCCAACAGGAAATTTGAGAGAGAGTAGAAGCGGAGCAGAAAGAGCCAGTATAGTAGTTGTTACAAAATGCCCGAAAATTTTAACGGAAGAAGAACAAACTGCGATCAGATTGAAATTGAAGTTAAAAACGACACAGCAAGTCTTTTTTACTTTTATAGATTATGATATGGTTATTTACGGCAAAAATGAAAAAATTGCAGTTAGTGATATCAAATCAGAATCAAAACTACTTATGGCAGGAATTGCAAAACCAAAGCCGTTTTTTGATTATTTAAAAAATGAAAGTGATGAATGTCTTACTTTCCCAGATCACCATCATTTTTCTGATGCAGATTTAGATTCGATAAAAATCAAAGCAAACGGAAGAAAAATCATTACAACCGAAAAAGATTATGTGAGATTGAAAGACTCAGAATTGGTTGATCAATTATATTATCTACCAATAAAAAGTTCTTTTATCAATCATCAGCAAGATTTTGATGCTACGATTTTAGAATACATAGAAATTTGTGTGTAAAAGAAAAACTTAGTCCCAATAGCTATCGGGATAGCATCTCAGAAACTTAGCTAATTAAAAAACTTAGCAATAGTGCTGTAGAATACGTCTGGGACAAAAGGTTTTGTAATAACATCATCCATTCCGAAAGAAAGAAGCATATCTCGATTTTCATCAAGTGAAATTGCTGTTAAAGCGATAATTGGAGTTGCTTTATCAAATTCGCGAATTAGTTTCGTAGCCGTCGTTCCGTTAATTCCAGGAAGATGCACGTCCATTAAAATCATATCAAAACGTTTGACTTTTAAAAGCTCTACAGCATCTTCTCCATTGTCAACAATCTCGCAAGTAATGTTTTTGTTTTCCAGCATTTTACGAGTGATCATCTGATTGATTTTGTTGTCCTCAATCAATAAAATAGATTTGTTTTTCAATTGTTTATCGTTATAAGGTTTTACTTCTTCGATTACTTCCAATGGTTCGTTGTTAATTTTGAAATTTAATTTGAAGGTAAATGTCGAACCTTTGCCAACTTCACTTTTTAGTTTTATTTCACCTCCTAAAAGTTCTATCAATTTTTTTACAATAGTAAGACCAAGACCAGTTCCGCCGTATTTTCTGTTTACTTCTATAGAACCTTGAGAAAAGCTTTCAAACACAGATTGAAGTTTGTCTTCAGGAATTCCAATTCCAGTATCGACGATTTCGAAATAAACCGTTGCGTCTTCTCCTTCTTGCGAATACAGTTTTGCAATAACATTTACATGTCCGTTCTGAGTAAATTTTAAAGCATTGTTGATTAAGTTTAGTATGATTTGAGATAATTTGGTAGGATCTCCAATTAAATTGTCAGGAATCGCTTTGTCTATCTCTAAATTAAAGTAGTTTTTGTTGGCCGTTGCCAGCTCTTTTAAAGAACTTTGAATATTAAAAAGCAATTCTTTTAAGTTAAAGCTAATATTTTCAACTTCAACTTTAGTCGAATCAATTTTATTAATTTCTAAAATTTCATTGATAAAAGTAGTTAAATAGTTTCCAGAGAATTTTAAAGACTCTAAGTACTTGAGCTGTTTTTTCTTTGGTTTATCTTCTAGTAAGATATGAGTTATCCCGTTAATAGCATTCAACGGCGTCCGGAGTTCGTGGCTCACAGTCGACAAAAATTCAGATCGAGCTTTTGATGCTTTTTCTGCTTTGTTTTTGGCTAAAATTAATTCTTTGTTTTTTTCGCGAAGCAGTAAATTGTTCTGATTTCTTATGATATTGTTTTTGTACAAAGCCAAACTCAAAAGCGATAAAATCGAAATTAATGCAATTGCCAAAATGCTAACTAGCTTGGAATAACGATAGGTCTTAAGCTGAAATTTTTCTTCGTTTTCTCTTTTAAGAGTATTGTTTAATGATTGATTTTTTTTGAATTTTTCATATTCGTCCAAATCAATTTTGGCATTTTTTAATCTTAATAGATAATTTTCAATCTGATAATGTTCGTCTAAGTAAGAATAAGCTAAATCATAATTTTTATTTTGTTTATAGTATTGGCTTATCGCTAATACAATTTTTGATTTTTTTGGAAGATCATTTATTTTATTATTATAATCTAACGCTTTATCAAAATATATAATAGCAGAATCATTTCTTTTGAGTTGCCCTTCAATTAAACCAAGCTGATAATACGCATCAATTTTTGTTTTTATAATTGCGTTATTATCTGGCTTTTGGGTAATTGTTTTAAAAGTTTTTACAGCTGATTTAAGGTCGTTGTTGGTTTTAAAAGCCAAAGCTTTTTGGTAATTTAAAACTTCTGCATTGTCTTTAATGTCTAGCTGTTTTAATAAATCTTGAGCTTTTGAATAATAGACTGTAGCTGTTTTATAATCTCCTTTGGCGGTATTGGTTACCCCGATATAATGTAGAGCTAAAACTTTTGTGCAGCTAGGTTTTAAGGTGTCAAATAGAGAAACTGTTTTGTGGAAGTTTTTTAAGGCATCTTCAAATTTTCTCTGATTGTAATAGATTTTACCAAGTTTGAAAGTCTGATTGGCTAGGTTCTCTTTTTTGCCATTTTCTTCACAAAAATTAATTGACTTTTCTGTGTAAAAAATGGCCTGATTATACTTTTTACTGTTCAGATTAGTATTGGCAAGCTTGTTATAATAGGTCACGCTATCCGTATTCTTTTTGGCTTGAGAATACAAAAACGAGTTAAAAAAACAAACAACAATAAAAAGACAGTATTTCATGTATGGCAATGCTTTTACAATGAATCTTATTATTTTCTTATCAGTAAAATTAAATCAATCAATCTTGATGAATAGCCAATCTCATTATCATACCAGCCTACAACTTTTACCATTTTGTCAATAACCGAAGTTAGCTGAGCATCAAATAAACAAGAATGCGTGTTGCCAATTACATCAACCGAAACAATTGGATCTTCGGTATAATCTAATATTCCTTTTAAATTTGTTTTTGAGGCTTGTTTAAATGCTTTATTTATTTCTTCAATGCTTACAGCACGTTTTACATTGAAGGTTATGTCTGTTAATGAACCGTCTGGAACTGGGACTCTGATGCCACAGCCACCCATTTTATTGTGCAATTTAGGAAAAATTTTTGTTAATGCCTTAGCTGCACCTGTAGTTGTTGGAACAATCGACTGACTGGCGCCTCTTGCGCGACGCAAATCCTTATGTGGCTGGTCGTGAAGACTTTGGTCTGTCGTGAATGAATGTATAGTCGTAATGTAAGCTTGTTCAATTCCGCACAATTCTTCAATGATTTTAATCATCGGAGCAGCATTGTTTGTTGTACAGCTTGCATTTGAAACTATATCTTCATTTCCATCCAAAATATGTTCGTTTACACCAAGAACTACTGTTTTTATAGTGTCAACTTCTGATGGAGCAGAAAGGATTACTTTTTTTGCTCCAGCTTCAAGATGCGCATTTAATTCTTCGTGCGTTTTATATTTACCTGTCGATTCAATTACAATATCAATCGAATGCGATTTCCAGTCTATATTTGAAATGCTTTTTTCGTGAAAAAAGAAAAAATGCCTTCCGTCTACAATGATGCTATTTTCGTCATGACTTACTTCAGCTTTTAAAACGCCGTGAATACTGTCATATTTAATTAAATGCGACATGGTTTTGTTGTCTGCAATGTCATTTATAGCAACGACTTCGATTTCAGGGTGATTTAAAAGCAATCGGAATAAATTTCTTCCAATTCTTCCAAATCCATTAATGGCAATTCTTGTTTTCAATTATTTGGTTTATTCGTTTAATCGTTAAAATCGTTTAATTGTTTTAAACCGTTAAACGTCTCTGCGATTAAACGATTAACCAGTTAAACGATTAACCTGAAATTTATAAAATATGTTTTTGTGCTTTGTATGAAGAACGAACAAGAGGTCCGCTTTCAACATGTCTAAAACCTAAATCAAGACCAAATTTTTCATATCTGGCAAATTGTTCAGGCGTGATAAATTCTTTTACAGGAAGATGTTTTTTACTTGGCTGTAAATACTGCCCAATCGTTACAACATCAACATTTGCATTTCTTAAATCAGTCATAGTCTGAAAAACTTCTTCTTCAGTTTCTCCAAGACCAAGCATAATTCCAGATTTTGTTCTGTTGATTCCTTTTTCTTTTAAATAACGAAGTACTTCTAAGCTTCTGTCATATTTTGCCTGAATACGAACTTCGCGAGTTAAACGTCGCACAGTTTCCATGTTATGAGAAACTACTTCAGGATTTGCTTCTACAATACGGTCTATATTTCTTTCAATTCCTTGAAAATCTGGAATTAAAGTTTCAAGAGTAGTTTGAGGATTCATTCTGCGGATTGCTCTTACGGTTTCCATCCAAATAATAGAACCTCCATCTTTCAAATCATCTCTGTCAACACTAGTAATTACAGCATGTTTGATATTCATAATCTTAATAGAACGAGCTACTTTTTCTGGTTCGTCCCAATCTACCGTTTCAGGTCTTCCAGTTTTTACACCGCAGAATCCACAAGAACGAGTACAAACATTTCCTAAAATCATAAAAGTTGCAGTTCCTTCGCCCCAGCATTCTCCCATATTTGGGCAGCTTCCAGAAGTGCAAATGGTATTTAAACTATATTTATCTACTAAACCTCTAAGTTCAGTATATTTTTGTCCGATAGGTAATTTTACTTTTAACCACTTTGGTTTTGTGGTAGATATTTTTTCAGTGGCTGTTTCCATATATCAATGTTCAAAGTACAAAGATACGGAATGTAGTTTATTTTGAGATGTTTATTTGCTTTTCCTTTACATATCTTGTTAATAGAGATTGTTTAAGATAATCCAATGCAAATGTTAATAGTTTGTTTTTTAGTGTTTTTTTGCTATCTGTTTTTTGGCTTTTATCTAATATTTTGACGCTATGTTTGGTTTTTAGAGAATATAAAAGTTCAGCCTTAATCTGTTACAAATTTGGCTTCTTGGGAACTCGCAAAATTTATGCTGTGCTAATTTTGCTGTTAATTTAATACTTAAGAAACATGAAAAAAAGAATAATTGTATTAGGAGCTTTATTTGCAATTTTAAGCTTTACCAAAACAAACGCACAAATACTTTCTGATAAAACTATGGGAGCCTTAGGTAAAGGTGTGTCAGGATTTACATTTAGTGATGCTGATGCTGCAGCCTTAGCCAAACAATCTATTTCAGAATTGGATGCAAACAATCCGGTTGCTGGTCCAAAAGATGGATATTCGATCCGTTTAGATCGTTTGTTTGGAAAACATACCACAAGCGAAGGAGTTACTTTAAATTATAAAGTATATTTAGTAAAAGATATTAATGCTTTTGCATGCGCAGATGGAAGTGTTCGTGTGTTTGCAGGTTTAATGGATATTATGGATGATAATCAGTTGTTGGCTGTTATTGGTCATGAAATTGGACATGTTGTAAATCATGATACACGAGATGCTATAAAAGCGGCTTATAAGAAAGAAGCTTTATTAGATGCGGCGTCATCGCAATCAGGAAAAGTAGAAACACTTACCAAGTCTCAATTAGGGCAATTAGGAAGTGCAATGATTGATAGCAAACACAGTAGAAAACAGGAATCTGAGGCAGATAATTTCTCTTATGATTTTATGAAAAGAAATGGTTATGATGTGAATGCTGTAGAATCGGCGTTTAGAATTCTTCAAAATTTAAGTGAAGGAACAGAAGCGTCTTTTATAACCAAGATGATGAGTTCGCATCCTGATTCTGGAAAAAGAGCAGATGGAGCAAAAAAACAAGCAACAAAAGATGGATTGTATCATGCTTATGAGCAGCAGAAAATTGTTAATACGGCTCCTGTGACAGCGACAAAAAAGACTGCCACAACAACAAAGAAAACAAGTACGGCAAAAAAGAAATAAGCTATACAGGATTCAAAAACCGGTAAACCTAAAAAGTTTGCCGGTTTTTCTTTTTTATCATAGAATCAAAAACGGTTGTAGATTGATTATCAGCTCATAAAAATGTTATATCTTTATTTGTTGAAAAACAAGTTTTGTGTGAATTTAAAATAGCATTTTGTTATGCTACATTTGTTGTTAAATTGTAATTATAAAAAATATGAAAAAGAAATTTATAATAGCGGGACTTTTATTTACAGCATTTGGTTTAACTAAAATGACTGCACAGATTAATTTTGGTGATAAGGCAATTGGCGCAGTTCAGAAAGGAGTTACTGGTTTTACTTTTAGTAATGCCGATGCAGCAAAATTATCTAAAGAAGCAGTTGATAAATTAGATGCAGAGCATGAAATAGCAGGGCCAACAGATGGCTATGCTATACGATTAAATCGTGTTTTTGGAAAACATGCAGCTGGTGACGGATTTACTTTAAACTATAAAGTTTATAAACTAAAAGAAGTAAATGCTTTTGCAACTGCAGACGGAAGCGTGCGTGTGTATTCAGGGTTAATGGATATCATGGATGATAATGAATTAATTGCCGTAATTGGACACGAGATCGGGCACGTAGCAAACAACGATTCTAGAGACGCTATTCGTGCAGCGTACCAAAAAGAGGCATTAATGGATGGCGCTGCTTCTCAGTCGGCAACTGTGGCAACAGTTACAGATAGCCAGCTTGGAAAAATCGGAAGTGCAATTATTGATAGCAAATACAGCCGTAAACAAGAATCGGAAGCAGATTTATTTGCTTACAATTTTATGAAGAAAAACGGTTACAATGTAAATGCTGAAGAATCTGCTTTTAGAATTTTGGCAAAAATGAGCGAAGGTTCTCAAGCTTCGTTTATTGATCAAATGATGAGTTCGCATCCTGATTCTCAGAAAAGAGCCGATGATGCTAAGAAAAGAGCAGAAAAAGATGGTTTGTATAAACCGTATGTGCAGCAGAAAATTGTAAACACAGCTCCAGCAACAACGACGAAAAAAACAACTACAACCACAAAGAAAACAACGACGACAAAAAAGAAATAAGAGTTGTCGCTTTAATTATAAAACCCAGCAAATTTTATTTGCTGGGTTTGTTTTTTTATCCTAATACGTGAAAAGCAAGAATTTTTTGCACTTCATAAACATTAACCGATTTGTTGAATTGTTTTACAATGCTTGGGTGCTGTTCGCTAGAAATCCAGATTTTTAATTCGGCATCAAGATCAAAAGTTCCTGCGGTTTCTACGCTAAATCTTGTAATGCTTTTGTAGCCAATAGACTTATATTCTGTTTTACTTCCCGTGATTCCTTGTACATCGACTAAGATTAATCTTTTATTGGTAAAAATGAAAGTGTCGCGGATAAGTTTGAAACCCATTTCGATTTCTTCATTTGCTGTTAAAAGCTGTCCGTATTTCTTAATTAAATCTTCTTGGCTTACTGAACCTGCATTACCAAGAATAGCTGAAAATATTCCCATTACTCTGTTTTAATTTAGTTAAAATGATTTCCGTTTTGAAGGAGTAAATGTAGTGGATTTTAGTATTAATGGAAACAAAAAAAGCAGAACCTAAGTTCTGCTTTTCTCACTTTTCAAAATATTTATATTATTCTACTTCTGTTTTTATTGTAATAGGAAGGTTGTATGCAGTTCTAACTGGTTTTCCGTCTAGAATTCCTGGAGCCCATTTTGTTTTTAATGATTTAAGAACTCTAATGGCTTCTTTCCCCATTCCGTAACCTGGATCATTTCTAACAATAATGTCTGTAAGTGACCCATCTTTCTCAACTACAAAAGAAACATACACTCTTAGTGTTTTCTCTACATCAAGTTCTGGTCTTTGGAAATTGTTTCCAACATACTTGTAAAACTGAGCGATACCTCCTGGAAATTCAGGTTGTTTGTCTAAAATTGCAGAAGAAACAGGTCCTTCGATTTTAGGAGCTACTGAAGCAACAACTCCATTGCCTTCTCCGCCTCCTGTTGTAGGCATTGGATTGACCGCAGTTCCATTTCCATTTGCATTGTCTACAATTGGTGCATTTTCCGTGTTTGAAGCAATTTTATCAACTGCTTCTTCTGGTCTTGTCACCACTGGATTTGTTAATTGAGTTGCGTCTGTTGATTTTACAGCGCTTTGCTCAACTACTGGTGCAGGTGGAGCTGGCGGCGGTGGCACAACAATTGGGTCAACGTTTACAATCGTTGGTTCGTAAATCTGAGGTTCCGGATCAGCTTCAACAGGTGAAGTCATAATTTTACTAATAAGTACCGGTGCACTTCCTAAAGCTGTTATTAACAATAAACCCATAAAGAGAGCTGTAACAGAATTTTTGGAATTCTCCTGGCGTAATTGATATGCGCCGTATTCTTTGTTTTTGTTCTCGAAAACAAGATCGGTCCACTTGTTTTCATAAATGCTTAATTTAGACATAATTTTTGGGTTTTAAGGTTAAGTAACTTTAAATCATACGCAGAAAAGGTTTTAGGTTTGAGCTAACAACGTAAATGTTGTAGTTTTAATGTTGTAGAAATGTTTTTATTTTAAGAATAAATATGAGAATAGTTTATTCTTTGATTAAAGATAGTAAATTATCTGTTACGTTCGATAATTTCGGCTAATAATTTTTTAGCACGTAAAAGCTTTACTTTGACACTACTTAATGGTTCGTCAATCTTAGCGGCAATTTCCTGATAGGACATTTCCTGAAAATAACGAAGCTGAATTACTTCTTGATAATGTGGTTTGAGTTCTTTGATGCATAGAAGCAGACGCGAAAGATTCTGTTCTTTAATTAATGCATCTTCTGCAGATGGAGTAGGGTCGGCAATGTTGTATGCCTGCTGGTCTTCGTTGTCTGTGATTTCTATAAAAAGATTGGTTTTCTTTTTTCGCAGCAAATCAATATAGACGTTTTTTGCAATTGCGATAAGCCAGGTATTAAATTGGAATTCTGAATTGTAGGAAGCAATTTTATCAAAAGCTTTGGAGAAGGTTTCTATCGTAATATCTTCTGCGGTGGTTTCGTTTTCGGTGCGTTTGAGCATAAACGAATACACCTCATTCCAATAATGATCTAATAAAAAAGTAAAGGCGATCTGATCGCCTT
Source organism: Flavobacterium sharifuzzamanii (assembly GCF_003254585.1). Lineage (GTDB taxonomy): Bacteria > Bacteroidota > Bacteroidia > Flavobacteriales > Flavobacteriaceae > Flavobacterium > Flavobacterium sharifuzzamanii. The sequence goes on from NZ_QJGZ01000037.1 coordinate 257,009, forward strand.
TTTTTGCTTTTTCTATTTTAGAATTTATTTCCAATATACTGGTTTTGAAAAGATATTAGTTATAAAGATATTAATTTGCGTTAATATAAGCGCTATCTCAACAACTGGAAACCAAATTTTAATATCTTTTTCTTTTAGTTTTCCTGCTGAACATCCAACGACTGTCCATACAATAGTATAACGTGTAGCTAATATTGCTAATACGGCAATCCATTGAAATTGAAACGCTAGTAATACAATAACTAATATAAAGAAAAATAATTGTGATATGAAGAACAATCCTAACTGCATTTTATCAAAAAACTTATAATGTTCTGCAGTAGAAATATGTCTTCTTTTTTGAGTAAACCATTCTTTATAAGTTTTCTTAGGTTCTGAATAGGTAAAACTTTCAGGTGTGTAAGAAATAGTAGTATTAGCTTTATTTGCTGCTTGGTTAATGAACAAATCGTCATCTCCAGAACGAATCTGAATATGATCGATAAAGCCATTTACATTAAAAAACTCTTCTTTTTTGTAGGCAAGATTTCTTCCAACTCCCATATAAGGAAGTCCCATTTTTGCCCATGAAAAATATTGCATTGCAGTAAGAATAGTTTCAAAGCGAATGATTTTATTTAAAAATGAGCGCTCTACTTTCTCATAACCTCCGTAACCCAAAACGATTGTTTTATTCATGGTAAACTGCGAAGTCATAGAGGTAATCCAATCTTTAGAATTTGGAAAACAATCTGCGTCTGTAAAAAGTAAATAATCTTTCTTTGCTGCTTTTATTCCAAGTGTTAAAGCGTATTTTTTATTTCCCCAAAAAGCTTCGTTATTTTCAACTTTTACCAAACGAATATTAGAAAATTCTTTTTCAAATTCTTCAAAAACTTCAAGAGTTTCGTCGCTTGATGCATCGTCAATTAAAACAATCTCAAAATCAGGATAATCTTGCTGTGCCAAAAGCGGAATATATTTTTTAACATTCTCCTCTTCGTTTTTAGCACACACAATTACAGAAACAGGAAGATTTTTAGGTTTCACATGTTGTGGTTTGGCAAAAGCAAATTTTCCAAAAACTCCAAGATAATAAAAAAGTTGAACTGCAACAATAGCAATAAAAAAGTAAAATATGTATATAAGCATCTGATTTATTTGGTTCTATTAATTTCACGTTCTGCGACTGCAAATGTACTTATCAATTCGCTAAATTCAATAGCTAAAGCCGATTTACTTTCGGCATTTTGACATTTCTTTTGCAACAGCAATAGACTGAGGGTTTTCGGTTTTTTCCAATTCCGAAATTATGTTTTTATAATTGTGATCGTCACGATTTTGGGAGAGTTTTTTTGTGGCTTGAATTTCCTCAATTTCGATTTCAAAACCAAAGATTCCTCGGGCTTCACGCATTGTTTTTTCAGATAAATTTTCAACGCGGACAGGATTCTTAGAATTTACTTCGTATTTATCTACAAGCTTTTTTAGTTGTTCTACCGAAGTTTCATAATCAACAATCTTAATTTTTCCATAAACGTGTACGGCTATATAATTCCAAGTCGGAACATTTTCATGATCGTACCAAGAAGATGAAATATAACTATGCGGACCAGTAAATACAGCCAAAACTTGGTCATTTTCTTTAAAACCTTCTGCTTGCGGATTCAGTTTTGAAATATGTCCTTGTAAAATTTCTTTTCCATCAGCATTCAATTCCAATTCTATCGGAATATGTGTTGCGCATAACTTTCCGTTAGTCTGATTAATCAAGATTCCGAAACTGTTTTCTTTTAAAAAAGCTCTTATTTCTTCCTGATTTTCGTTTTTGTATAAATCTGGTGTATACATTTTTCTTTTTTTAGGTTCAAAGGCTCAAAGTGGCAAAGTTTCAGAGGTTTGAAAATTTTAATTCCTAAATCACATTCACTTCTGCTTCAATCTGAATGCCGAATTTTTCGAAAACGGTTTTCTGAACTTCTTTAGAAACAGCTAAAATTTCTTGCCCTGTTGCGTTTCCGTAATTCACTAAAACCAAAGCTTGATTTTTATGAACTCCCGCGTCTCCAAAACGTTTTCCTTTAAAACCAGCTTGTTCAATTAGCCATCCCGCTGGAACTTTTACTTCGGTTTCTGAAACTTCATAGAATTTCATTTCTGGGAATTTCTGGTGAATTTTTTCAAAATCAGATTTCAATAAAATCGGATTTTTGAAGAAGCTTCCGCTATTTCCTAATTCTTTCGGATCTGGTAGTTTGCTTTGTCTTATGGCAATTACAGCATTACTCACATCTTTTAAAGTAGGTTCAGTAATATTGTTTTTGGCCAGTTCTGCCAAAATATCCCCATAAGAAGTATTGATTTTATGATTGCGTTTCGTCAATTTAAAAATAACCGAAGTAATAATAAATTGATCTTTTACTTCATTTTTGAAAATGCTTTCGCGGTAGCCAAAATTACATTCAGCATTGTCGAAAGTTTTTATTTCCTGAGTTGCAATATTCATGGCTTCGCACGAAACAAAAGTGTCTTTGATCTCAGTTCCATAAGCGCCGATATTCTGAACTGGAGTTGTGCCGACATTTCCAGGAATTAGAGACATGTTTTCTAATCCGCCAAAATTATTGTCGATCGTCCAAAGAACAAAATCATGCCACGTTTCACCCGCCTGACTTTCTACCCAGACAAAATCTTCGTCTTCTTTAATTGTTTTTTTTCCTTTTAAATCGATATGAATCACCAAAGCGTCAATATCTTTGGTTAAAAGCATATTGCTTCCGCCACCAAGAATAAATTTTTTCGCGGTTTTATTTTCTTCCAAAATGGTTTTCAGTTCAGCAATCGAATGAACTGCAACAAATTGTTTAGCACTGGCTTCAATGCCAAAAGTATTATAGTTTTTTAAAGAAAAATTGGATTGGATTTCCATAAATAAAAAGGCTTTTTAAGTTCCGAAACTTCGGAAAAATTCTGAGATCAAAAGTAACGATAATAATTTATTTGAGTAGATTTCTATAAAAAGACTTTTTTCAAAATTTTACTTTATGGCTTCAATAAATCGCTGCATTTCTTTCATTGTGCCAATTGTAATTCTAGTCCATTTTCCGTTTTCCTCGTAGATTTTTGTTCCTTGTATATTGTGATTTTCTAATTGTTTGAAATAATCTTTTTTATAATTATCTAAAGAAAAATAGATGAAGTTAGTGTGTGAAGGAATGCAAGTTAAATTAAGTTTAGTAAGCTGCTCAATAGTATATTTTTTTACTTCTTCATTTGTGGTGTGTACTTGTTGAATAAATTTATCATCATTTAATGACGCGATTGCTGCAGTTGCTGATACCACACTGACAGATAAATTTGGCGTTGATTTTAAAGCGCTAAGTTCTTCAATTGTTGATGAAGATGCAACGGCATAGCCTATACGCGCACCGGCCAGACCATACATTTTTGAAAAAGTTTTGGTAATGATTACATTTTTATTTTCGATTACAAGATGACTTAATGATTTTTCTTTTGTGAAATCTAGATACGCTTCATCCACAAAAACAATTGCTTTTTTTGAGGCTTCTTTTACAAAAGAAAGCAGTTGCTCATAATCACAAATTGTTCCTGTCGGATTATTAGGATTACAGATATACACCATTTTCGTATCTGAATCAATTGCTTTTAACATTGCAGTTAAATCATGTTTTTTATCAGCGGTTAATGGAACTGTGATTTTTTTTAACCCTAATTTCTCAGAAGGAAAAGCCCAATAATTAAAAGTTGTTTCGGCCAATATAAAATTACCTTTTTGTAATGCAGTGTATTGTAGAACCAAGTCTAGAATTTCTGTTGAACCAGCGCCAAGTAAAATATTCTGGTTTGAAACATTATTTTTTGTAGCAATAAGTGCAATTAATTCGTCTGAAAGATTCCAGCCATATCGATTACTGTTATTTATGCTTTTTTGCATGGCAACACGGGCAAGTGGAGAAGGCCCATACGGATTTTCATTTGATCGCAATAATATGGGCGATTTATCTAAATCTGGAAGAGTGTATGTTTCTGGTGTAGTATTTGCGAATGTTTCAAAAGATGTGAGGCTTAATCCAATTGCGCCTAGGCCTACTTGTTTTAACCAGTTTCTTCTATTGTTCATATTATTTAAGAATTAAATTAAACAATTCGTTTTAATAATATGTCGTTGAGTTTCAATAAAAGTTACGATGTAGTTTTACTGCAAAGACACAAAGTTTGCGCAAGTTGCGCTAAGCTTTGTGTTCTTTGCGTAGATCTTAGCGAACTTTGCGGTTAAATTATTTTCTAGAATGAATCAATTTGTGATATTGATCAGCGATAACCTTCATATTAATATCATAATTAGCATTTTCTTCCACAAATTTTCTATTTCGAATAATAACCTGATTTCTAAATTCAGGATTTTCAAATGACCAGATCAATTCATTGGCTAGCATTTCGATATTATCAACTTCAATTAATTGACCATTTTCTCGATGCGTAATCCAGCTTTGGTTTCCAGGAATATCTGAAACAATAGGGAAACAATTAGAAGCCATTGCTTCAAACAAAGATGCGGAAACACCTTCTGTAGTCGGCATGCTGATGTAAATATTTGATTGTTGCAATAATTTTGGAAGTTCTGTATTTGGAATTCTTCCTGTAAAAATCACTTTTTTGTCTATTTGGAGTTCTTTTGCCAAATCTTTTAAAAATTGCAATCTGTTTCCGTCACCAACAATTGTCAAAGAAAAATCAATTCCTTTTTTGTTTAAAATTCCGAAAGCTTTTAAAATTGAATCATGACGATATTCTGGCTGAAGCGAGCGCGTAACAATCGCTTCAATTTTGTCAGAATGATTTGTTGAAGGCGTAAAAAGAGATAAATCAATTCCTTTAGGAAGGACTAAAACTTTATCCATGTCAACACCGGTTGCTTTCATATGAACAGCCATTACTGGTCCCCAAGCATGAATTAAATGCGCTTTCTGAAAAGCATATTTTTGAATGAATTTTTTAAAAGGATACAATTTAGACTCTTCTGGCCATAAATCGGTACGTCCTTGCTGTGCAATTGCTATCGTTTTAGAACCTGATATTGCTGCAAGAAAACCATAACTGGTAGTTCTTTCAGCAATTACCATATCTGGTTTTTCTTTTTTAATTATTTTTCGAATGGAAATAGGAGCGAAGAAATACTCTAAAATACGTTTAGATCTACGGTTGTTTGATGTTTGAAGCTCCCAAGTGATAATTTCAAAATCACCAAATTCTTTAAGGCCTTTCATCCAAGTGATGGCGTCAGCGCGATAAGATTCTCCAAGAAAAAGTATTTTCTTATTCATTCAATTATTTGTTTTTTGCCACAGATTAAAAAGATTAAAAGGATTTTGCAATTGCGAAAAATTAATCTGTGAGAATCTGTGAAATCTGTGGCAAATAAAACTAAAATTCTTCAGTATCTAAAGCGCGATTTATAAATTCGTTTAGCGGTTTTAGAGCAATAAGTTTTTGGCTTATCTTTTTTACGAAATCTTTTTGAGTAACTTCGGACATATCATATTTTTGAGTTGCAGTGAAACTTTTCAATTTTAAGAACTCAATTGCAGGATGATCTTTTTCGTAACCGCGAGGCATGCTTTTAAGCGAATTGTTTTCGTTAAAATCTAAACTTCCAAATTCCTTTTTAAAATTTTTGTCATTTAAGATTTCCTGTAAATCATCATAGAAAAAAGCAATTTCTTTACGAACCTTTTTCAAATCTTCCGATTCAGGAGAATAAAATCCACCTGCTATAAAACTAGCGCCCTTTTCTATATGAACATAATATCCGGCACGGTTTAAACCTTTTGTTCCGCCAGACATCCAGATTCCTAAATGTGCTTTGTAAGGCGATTTGTCTTTAGAAAAACGAATGTCACGATTGATTCTAAAAGTGCAATTTTTAACTTCCAATAATTCTAAGGAAGGGTCAAGAGGTTTCATTGCGTCAAGAAAATCACTTACCAACTGATGATAGTCTTTCTTGAAAACTTCGTATCGTTTCTTATTGTCCTGAAACCATTCTCTATTATTGTTCTTTTTTAAATCGTCTAAAAATTGCAATGATTCTTTCGCTAACATAATTTGTTTTTTGATTGCAGTTACTTTTTTTTAATTCGTTTTTTTAGTTTGCCACTAATTGCACGAATTTACACTAATTTATTTTCTTATTTTGCCACAGATTAAAAGATTTACACAGATTGAATCATTTTAATCCTTGCAATCTGTGGCAAAAATAATTCGCGTAAATTCGTGTAATTCGTGGCAAAAAAACTTTATAAATTGAAGATCTTATAAGTCTGATGTGTTGATTTTACAATTGCTTCAGTTCTTTCTGGATGTGTATCAGAAATAAAAAGCTGTCCAAAGGTTTCGCTGTTTACCATTTCGACAATTTTAGCAACACGCGTTTCGTCTAGTTTATCAAAAATATCATCAAACAAAAGAATTGGTTTTACGCCACTTTGTTTTTTCAAGAATTCAAATTGAGCCAGCTTTAAAGCAATCAGAAAAGATTTCTGCTGTCCCTGAGATCCGAATTTTTTTATCGGATGCGAATCAATTTCAAAAGACAAATCATCTTTATGGATCCCGACAGTTGTGTAATGCAGCGCTCGATCTTTGTTAATGTTTTCCTGTAAAAGTGTTAGTAAATCTTTTTCAAACAAATGACTTTCGTAAACCAGTTGTACAGATTCTTCAGATCCTGTTATCGCTTGATGATGTATATTAAATATAGGTATAAACTGCTCTAAGAAATCTTTTCGCTTTTCAAAAATTGATTTCCCATATTCGTTTAATTGCTCATTATATATAGATAAAGTATCATTGTCAAAAGTATGATTGAGTGCAAAATATTTCAAAAGTGCATTTCGCTGCACAATCACTTTTTGATATTGAATAAGCTGATGCAGATACGTTGAGTCAAGTTGCGAAATAACACTGTCCATAAATTTACGTCGTGTTTCACTTCCTTCAATAATTAAATCACGATCTGCTGGCGAAATGATGACTAAAGGAATAAAGCCAATATGATCGGAGAATTTGTCATAAGGTTTTCCATTTCGCTTTAAAACCTTTTTCTGTCCTTTTTTTAAACTGCAGACAATCTGTTCAGTTCTTTCATTCTTTTCCAATTCGGCATCAATAACAAAAAATTCTTCGCCGTGCTTGATATTTTGTACAGCAAGAGGATTAAAATAGCTTTTTCCGTAAGCTAAATGATAAATAGCATCGAGCACATTGGTTTTTCCAATGCCATTTTTTCCTACAAAACAGTTGATTTTGATGTCAAAATCAAAACTTGCTTCTGAAAAGTTTTTATAATTGAATAATGAGATTTTGTTTAAATGCATTTTTTCGGGACTTCCACGTATAAAATTTACTCTTTTTGAACAGTAAAAATTTGAGGCTGCAAATTACCGAAAATTATCGATATAATTGGCTTTAGAGCTTTTGTGGACATATTTATTTTACCGCTTCCGCGAAAGGATGAGCGAAGAAGGAAAATATTTTTTTTAAAATAGTGATAAAATTGAAATTTTTTACCTCAGTTTCAAGAAAAATTTTATTTTTGCCGTTCACTAAATAAATTTTAAATGGCAACTTACAATAAAAGAGGATATAAGACACCAAAAGAAAAGGAAGTAAAAGAGGTGGTTACTGAAGAGCAACAAGTAATTATTGACGAAAAAGACAGTACTACAGCTGGAGTTTTCTCAAAATTAGATGAAACTGCTTCAAGAACTGAGGATTGGGTGGCTAAAAATCAAAAAATCATTATTGGTTTAGTTGCTGGTATTGCAGTTGCAACAATCGGATATTTGGCTTACCAAAAATTTATTGCAACTCCTAAACAAGAAGAGGCTGCAAGTGAAATGTTTGTTGCTCAACAAAACTTTGAAAAAGCTGTAAATGGTGTTTCTAGCGATTCATTATTCAAATTATCATTAAATGGTTCTGAAGGTAAATTTGGATTCATTAAAATTGCTGACGAATATTCTGGAACAGATGCTGGAAACTTAGCAAACTACTATGCAGGTATCGCTTACTTGAATACTGGTAAATTTGATGAGGCAATTAAATATTTAGGTGAATTTAAATCTGAAGATGTAGTTTTAAGTGCTTTGGCTAAAGGAGCTACAGGAGATGCTTACTCTCAAAAAAATCAGCAAAAAGAAGCTTTAGATTTTTATGTAAAAGCTGCTGAGTCTAACAAAAACGATTTTACAACTCCTCGTTTCTTATTAAAAGCTGGAAAAACAGCTTTAGCTTTAGGGCAAAAAGAAGATGCATTGAAATATTTCAACGACATTAAAGATAATTACGACAGTACTCCAGAAGCAGCATCTGTTGACGCTTTGATCGGATTAGCGCAATAATTCTGCTATTTGAGTTCAGTTTTTAGATTTTAGATTCGTATTTTAGCAGTCTGAAATTTAAAAACAAAATAGTACAGATGGCTACTGAAAATAAAAATCTATCAGAATACGATAAAAACACAATCCCAAACGCGAAAGACTTTCGGTTTGGGATTGTTGTTTCTGAATGGAATGATACTATAACAGAAGGACTTTATAATGGTGCTTTTGACGCTCTAGTTGATTGCGATGTTCCGGCTCAGCAAATTATCCGTTGGAATGTTCCAGGAAGTTTTGAGTTGATTTACGGAGCTAAAAAAATGCTTCAAACTCAAAATGTTGATGCAGTTATCGTAATTGGATGCGTAATTCAAGGAGAAACGAAACATTTTGATTTTGTTTGTGAAGGTGTTACGCAAGGAATAAAAGATTTGAACGTTCAAACCGATATTCCAGTTATTTTCTGTGTATTGACAGATAATAATATGCAACAGTCAATTGATAGAAGCGGAGGAGCTCACGGAAACAAAGGAACTGAAGCAGCAATTGCAGCAATTAAAATGGCTTATATTCGTCAGCAGGCTTCAATGTCTCATGCTTTCAATCAGCCGTTATTGACTTCTGGGGCGCTTCAAATTGAGGATTCTCCAAAAAAAATAGAAAACGAATAAAGCACGTTTGTTTTAAAAATATTAAAACCTATACTGTGTAATAATGGTATAGGTTTTTTTGTTTTTTTTATGATTATTCTTATTCTAAAAGCCAACCAAAATTCATTAAATTTGTACTTCTTGGTTTGCAAAAACCTAATCTAACTTTAAAACCTATTTTTGCTTAATGTCGAGTATTATTCAATTGCTTCCTGATCACGTTGCTAACCAAATTGCTGCTGGAGAAGTGGTTCAAAGACCAGCTTCAGTCGTAAAAGAATTGTTAGAAAATGCTGTTGATGCCAAAGCAACTGATATCAAATTGATTATAAAAGATGCTGGTAAATCGCTAGTGCAAGTTATTGATAATGGAGTCGGAATGACCGTTACTGATGCACGCTTGTGTTTTGCCCGCCATGCAACATCCAAAATCCGTCAGGCCGAAGATTTGTTTTCACTTGGAACAAAAGGTTTCCGTGGAGAAGCTTTGGCTTCTATCGCGGCGATTGCGCACATGGAAATGAAAACCAAACAGGATCAGGACGAACTTGGAACGCATATTGTAATTGAGGGAAGTAAATTTGTTTCGCAAGAGGTGGCAGTTTTACCAAAAGGAACTTCATTTGCGGTTAAAAACTTATTTTTTAATATCCCTGCTCGCCGTAATTTCTTAAAGTCAGATACAGTTGAGTTTCGTCACGTAATGGATGAGTTCCAGCGTGTGGCATTGGCTCATCCAAATATTCATTTTAGTTTTTACCATAACGGCAGCGAAATGTATAATCTTCCTGCAGCAGGATACCGTCAGAGAATTGTGGGTATCATGTCTGGAAAAACAAATGAAAAATTAGTTCCGGTAAACGAAGATACTGAGATTATCAATGTTCAAGGTTTTGTTTGCAAGCCAGAGTTTGCAAAGAAAAATAGAGGAGAGCAATTCTTTTTTGTAAATGACCGATTTATAAAAAGCAGTTTCCTTCACCATGCCGTTATGTCTGCATACGACGGATTGCTGAAAGATGGTTCTCAGCCAAGTTATTTCTTGTACCTGCAGGTTCCGCCAAATACAATTGATATCAATATACATCCAACTAAAACAGAAATTAAGTTTGACGATGAGCAAGCTCTTTATGCTATTTTACGAGCGTCTATCAAACATAGTTTAGGACAGTTTAACGTTGCTCCAGTTTTAGATTTTGACCGTGATGCCAATTTAGATACACCATATCATTATAAAGATGTAGAAGTTGGAATTCCGACCATTCAGGTTGATGGAACTTTTAATCCTTTTACAGATGACAAAACCAATCAGCATTACAGTAAAGCTGCTTCTGGATCATCAGGATATAGCTCGGGTTCTTCTTTTTCGTCTTCATCAGGATCGTCATCTTCTGGATCGTCATATTCAGGATATTCTAAAAGAGTTGAGCCAACGGCAAGCTGGGAAAGTTTGTATGTTGGTTTAGATACAGAAAATCCTGAAAGCATAGAAAGTTCGCCTTTTACATTCGAAAACGAGGAAGTAACTTCTTCTTTGTTTGATGATGAAGAAGTAGAACAAGCAACGCAAAAAACGTATCAAATACATAAAAAATACATTGTATCGCCAATAAAATCAGGAATGATTATTGTGGATCAGCAGCGTGCGCATCAGCGAATTTTGTACGAACAATTTTTACTGAATATGACCGTAAATCAAGCTTCGAGCCAGCAATTGCTTTTTCCGTTAGATTTGTTTTATTCGGCTTCAGAAATGAAACTGATAGAAGAATTGAAACCTTCTTTGGAAACTACTGGATTTGTTTTTGACGAAAGCAAAACAGATCATGTCGTAATTTCAGGAATTCCTGTAAATATCACAGAAAGTGAAGTCTCACAGGTGATTGAGCAATTATTGAGCGATTTGCAAGATGGAATTCCTGCAAACAGCTACAGTCAGAATGATACAATTGCCAAATCAATGGCTAAAAGTTTAGCGGTTAAAACGGGATCTTATTTAACCGAAAAAGAACAAGATAATTTGGTAAACGGTTTGTTTGCCTGCAAAGATCCAAATATTTCACCTTTTCAAAAACCTACCTTCATTACGATGCGTGTTGAAGATATAGATAAAAAGTTTGCCGTATGATGAATATGACTCCAGTAGTTAAACAACTGCTAATTATTAATATTATTTTTTTTATTGGCTCTCAGTTAGTGCCAGTTTCCTATCAGTATTTAATGCTGTATTATCCTGAAAGCGACAATTTTGGGATTTGGCAGATCATTACGCATATGTTTATGCATGCACAATTGCCAAATTTCATGCATATTTTATTTAATATGTTTGCATTGGTTTCTTTTGGATCTGCTTTAGAGCATTTTTGGGGCGGAAAGAAATTCTTGTTTTTCTATATTTCATGTGGACTTGGAGCTGCTTTATTGCATACGGGAGTAAATTATTTGCAAATACATTCTCTTTTAGATTCTGTATCTAATTTGAATTTGTCTAAATCGGATCTTCACGTAATATTAAATGCTGATTATCAATCTCTTTTTGATTCAAATGGTAAAATGGTTCAGGGTGAAGTTTTGAATGTTTTAAGCGAAGCACATTGTAATCAAGAGCAGTTTAATATATTGAGAGAAACAAGTTTCATTGTGCAATCGCCTGTTTTGGGAGCTTCTGGAGCAATTTATGGTTTGCTAACTGCTTTTGCATTTATGTTTCCAAATGCTCAGCTGGCGCTCTTGTTTATTCCTGTTCCAATCAAAGCAAAATATTTTGTTCCTGGAATTTTAGCAATTGATTTATTCTTAGGTTTTAAAGGAAGTTCTCTATTTGGAAGCGGCGGAACTGGAATTGCACATTTTGCACACGTTGGTGGTGCAATTGCTGGCTTTTTAATGATGTTGTATTGGAAAAAAAATCAATTCAATAACAACCGTTGGAATTAATTTTTAACTTTAAAGTACGAATTCTAAAATAGAAGAATTTTTATGAATATTCTAGACGATTTAAAATTACAGTATAGATTGGGTGGTATCGCTATGCGAGTTATGTATTGGAACATAGGATGTTTTATTGTATCACTTATCTTTTTCTATCAATTTTCAGTAGGTCAGTTTGCTTTTCCAAATTGGCTGGCTTTGTCGTCAGATCCTCAGGTTTTTATGTTTAAACCTTGGACTTTTTTAACGTATGCTTTTTTTCATGACGGATTTTTTCATCTGTTATTCAATATGATGGTGCTTAATTTTGCGAGCACGTTGTTTCTGACTTATTTTACTCAAAAGCAATATTTAGGATTGTATCTTTTAAGTGCTCTTTTTGCAGGAGTAGCTTTTGCATTGAGTTTTTATTTTTCTAATATCAGCGGTTCTATTGTTGGTGCCTCGGCGGCCATTATGGCTATTTTAGTAGCGGCAACCACTTATTCTCCTTTAATGAATGTGCGTTTGTTTCTATTCGGAAATGTGAAACTTTGGCATATAACAGCTGTTATTCTAATTTTAGATTTAATGCAGTTTCGTCTTGGAAATATGGGCGGACACATCTCACATCTTGCGGGTGCTTTCTTCGGATTTGCTTATATTAAATTGCTTCAAAACGGTACCGATTTAAGTATCATTGTTTCTAAAACATTAGATTTCTTTGTAAATCTTTTTAGAAAATCTCCTACGACCCCATTTACAAAAGTTCATAAAAATTACAAAAAACCTACAGAAAAAACTACATCAAGAATTGTTACAAAAGATAAAACGCAACAGCAGATTGATGAAATTTTAGACAAGATAAGCCAGTCAGGATACGATTGTCTGACAAAGGAAGAAAAAGAGTTTTTATTTAAAGCTGGAAAATAAACTTGTAGGAGATAAATATGAAAAACCTTTCTTGGTTTAATAAAATAATGTTCTTTTTGAACATAGTGCTGACTGTGCTTACATTTAGTATCTATGTTTTACCTTTTTTAGCACCTAAAAGTTTTCCGCTTTTATCGGTGCTTACTTTGTTTATGCCTGCTTTTTTTGTGGCCAATATATTGTTTTTTATCTATTGGGGAATTCAGTTTAAAAAACGACTTATTTTGTCTGGTTTGGTTTTGCTGACCGGAATTACATTCATCAGTAAATTTTATAAGTTTTCTGGAAAAGAATATGTGAAAGACGAAAAAGATTTCTCTGTAATGAGTTATAATGTGCGTCTTTTTAATGTTTTTAAATGGCTGGATCGTGATGATATTCCGTCAAATATAAAGGCTTTTATAGACGAAAAAGATCCTGATATTTTATGCATTCAAGAATACTCAAATTCGGCACATTTGGATTTAAAAGTATATCCGCACCGTTATATATTTATTGATGGTAAAAAAATTAAAACTGGGCAGGCTATTTTTTCTAAGTTTCCTATTATTGATCAAGGAAATATCATTTTTCCTAAGTCGGACAACAATGTAGTTTATGCTGATATTAAACGCGGAAAAGATATTATTCGTGTCTATAATATGCACTTGCAATCAATTAAAATATCTCCAGATGTAAGCGAGATTTCCGATGATATTGATAATGTAAATCAGAAAAAATCGCAGCGTATTTACGCTAGAATTAGTAAAGGATTTACGCAACAGCAAGAACAAGCTGAAATTTTTAAAGAGCATATCAAGAAATGCAATTACCCAATTATTATCTGTGGAGACATGAATAACAGTCCGTTTTCTTATGTGTATCGAAATATAAAGGGGAAACTAAAAGATGCTTTTGAAGAAGCTGGAAAAGGTTTTGGAGCTACTTATAAATTCAAATACTATCCTGCTAGAATTGATTATATTTTTACCGACAGTAAAATGAAAGTAAAGCAATTTGAAAGTTTTCCTGATTTTGAAAATTCAGATCATTATCCAATTATGACAAAACTTTCGATTGAATGATTCTTTTAGTCAAAAGTCGAAAGTCAAAAGTGTAATTTATAATTCACAATTTACAATTCACAACTTATATGATTTTCTGCGTTTTTAAATAATCCATTGCAAATTTACCTTCGTTAAAAAGTAAATCCAAAACACTTAAATTGTTGATAAAACCGTGCTTGTCATCAAATACCTGAGTGTATTTTTCAAAAGAATTAGCGTCTTTTTTTCCGTTTGCCAAATATCTGAAATCGGTAAAATTGGCTACCTCATGGAAATACTCTGTAGTTTTTCCGAATTCCAGTTTCATTCGAAGGCATTTAGTGACAACATCTAAAACTTCGAAGTTTAAATCCATCAAAAATTGGTGCTTTTTCTCGAAAATAGGAGTAATATCATCTTCGAAATACTCAAAGAAAGGTGAGCTTCTATATGCGGCTTCAAGCGATTTAAAATGCTGTTTCTGCCAATCAAATTCGTTTTCGATCAAAATGTCTTTTGTCTTTTGATGCGTTGCTTTAGAATGCTTAACAGGAATATTTAATAATTGAATTCCATTTGGACTATAGATGTATGTTCTGTTTCTATTGGTCTGTTTTTGAAAATTATCTTCCATTTCAAAAGTAATGCTGTCTGATTGGGCTATAACAGCAAAATGACTGATAGATGGGAAATAAGTTGGAAGTATTAAGGAATTCATAGTTTTAATTCTTGTTTAAACGTTTCAGGTTTCAAGTTTCAAGTTTTTGTGTGAACTTGAAACTTGAAACCTGAAACAAAAATAACTTATTTTTTATTATGCTTTATTCTCTCTTCTTTTTTTCCAGATAAAATCTCCTGCGAAATAAATAGCAAGAAGTATTAGGAAGTATTTAAAGTAAGAGTGAGGCTGACCTTCGCCATCTACAGTTGTAAATACTCTGCTCCAGCGAATTTTATTGATGCCTTTACCGTTAGTGTCCCAGCTCATCCAAATGAATACTGGTTTTCCTACGATATGATCTTCAGGAACATATCCCCAGTAACGGCTATCTTCTGAGTTATGACGGTTGTCTCCCATCATCCAGTAGTAGTTCTGTTTGAATGTGTACGTTGTTGCTGGTTTACCATTGATTAAGAATTTTGAGCCTTGCAATTCCAATGTGTTTCCTTCATAATTAGTAATAATTTCTTTATAGAAAGGAAGAGATTCATTTGTTAGTGCAACTGTTTTTCCAGCTTCAGGAATATAAATTGGTCCCATATTATCTTGGTTCCATTTGTTGATGTGAGGAAAAATAGCATTGTCATCTCCATGATCAACTTTTCTAATTACAGCAGTAACACCAGGAGTGTTTTTAAATCTTTCTGCTCCAGCTTCTGTTAGTGCACCTAAATAAAGTGTATCTCTTTTTTCGGTTCTAAAACCTGCAGGATCTGTAATATCTAATTCTTTGAAAATTGTTTCAAAATCAATCGGTGTTTTGCCGTCTAATGCTACAGCGTATGAATACTGCGGTTTTGCTCTTTCTGGTAAAACTAATTTTTTTCCGTTAATAAAAACGTAACCATCTTTTATTGATAAACTGTCTCCAGGAATACCAACACATCTTTTTACGTAATTTGATTTTTTGTCAATTGGTTTAATAACACCAGGCCTTCCTTTTGGCTCAAAGAAATAATGAACCGTATCTACAGGCCAGTTAAAGACGACAATATCGCATCGGTTTATTTTCTGAAAAGCTGGTAGTCTTAAGTATGGTAATTGTGGCCAGCTTAAATACGATTTGCTCTTTGTCATAGGAATAGAGTCGTGAACCATTGGTAATGCAACAGTTGTCATTGGGACTCTAGGTCCGTAGTTTAATTTGCTTACAAATAAGAAATCACCAATCAATAAAGATTTTTCTAAAGATGATGTCGGAATAGTGTAAGGCTGTACAACATAAGTGTGTACTAATGTTGCAACTATAATAGCAAATAATAAAGAGCTAACAGTATCTGCTGCTTTGTTTTCTGGAGTTAATTTGCGGTCTTTGTTGTATTCTAATTTTTGAGTATAATTAACAACATAGATATAAAAGCCTAAGGTAAAAAGACCTAAAACAGTATCTAAAGTTGACTTTTTGCCAAATGTTCTTAATGTTTCAACCCATACAACTGGAAACATAATTAAGTTGATGATTGGGATAAAAAGTAGTATTGTCCACCATGTTGGGCGTCCTATAATCTTCATTAAAACGATTGAATTGTATACCGGAATTGCAGCTTCCCAGCTTTTTCTTCCTGCTGCCTGATATAATTTCCATGTTCCAAGAAAGTGAATAATTTGAACGGCTAGGAAAAATACGAACCAAGAGTAAAATGTCATAATATTGTATTTTAAGTTTTAAACTCAAGCTTTTGAAGATTTTGAGTTTTGGTCAATTTATTGTAAGTTTAGTACATCTTTCATAGAGAAAATTCCCTGCTTTCCTGCCAGCCATTCTGCAGCAATGACAGCGCCAAGGGCAAAACCTTCACGGTTGTGAGCGGTATGTTTGATTTCGATGCTATCAATAGCTGAGTCGTAATTTACAGTGTGAGTGCCAGGTACTTCTCCGATTCTTTTTGCTTCGATATGAATTTCGTTTGCTTTTGCCTCATCCAAAGTCCAATTTGCATAGTTGCTATTTTGGATAACACCTTGAGCCAAAGAAATAGCAGTTCCGCTTGGAGCGTCAAGTTTGTGAATGTGGTGAATTTCTTCCATCGAAACTTTATAAGAATCGAATTGCTTCATGATTTTAGCTAAATACTCATTTAACCCGAAGAAAATGTTTACTCCTAAACTGAAATTTGAGCTAGAGATGAATCCTCCTTTTTTCTCATTGCAAAGCGCAATCATTTCATCATAATGTTCTAGCCATCCTGTTGTTCCTGATACTACAGGTACATTAGCGTTAAAAGATGCTGAGATGTTACTAACTGCTGCTGATGGTACACTGAAATCAATGGCAACATCGGCTGTTGAAAGTCCGTCATAGGTGTTGAATTCGTCTTTCCTTAAAACTATTTCATGACCTCTTTCTAAAGCAATTCTTTCGATTACTTTACCCATTTTTCCGTATCCTAAAAGCGCAATTTTCATTATGATTTGTTTTTTGATTTTTTAAATAGAATGTGATCTATTAAAACTTATAATTAAAGGTTAGTCCGACATTTGGTCTAAATGTTACATCGTCGGGATAAATTTCTGGACGCATCGAAAGCCTTTCGTTTACATTAAACTGTATCAGAGCGGCATCAACGTTGGCATCGATGATATTTAGAACATAGAATCCAACAACAAATAAAGCAGATAAATCTCTATTTCGTTGATAAAACTTTTGTCCGTCAATAAGACGACTGTCGTCTAAGAATTGATATTTGTCATCGTTGTAGCCTTCTAATCTTCGTTTGTAAGCGTCACGATAATCATGGTATTTCTTGTTATTGTCTATGTAGAAATATAAACTTGTTCCAATTGCTCCGTAAACCAATGGAATTTTCCAGTATTTTTTGTTGTATGCTTGACCTAAACCTGGTAGTACAGCAGAATAGAAAGCAGCTTTTGCTGGTGTAAGCGGGTCTATTTCTTCTAATGCAGTAGTGTCTTTTACGACCAAAACCGTGTCTTTTTTTGCTTGGGCAAAAAGAGAGACGGTTCCTGTTAGAAAGAACAATAAACCAATGGGGACAATCTTATTCACTATCCGTTTATTAATTTTATAATTCTGTTAAAGTCAGCTTCAGAATTAAATGGAATTGTAATTTTTCCTTTTCCGTTACCAGCGACTTTTATATCAACTTTTGAGCCAAAATAGTCGTTGAAACTGTTCTTTTGTGTTTCTCTAACAATAAATGCAGCATCGGCTTTGGGTTTTCCATCAGCTTTTGGCTGTAAACCTTCGTGATAGTTTTTAACTAAAGCTTCTGTTTCGCGAACAGATAAATTTTGGCTAACGATTTTTTGATAAATATCAGTTTGAACGTCTAAATCTTCAATATTGATAATTGCTCTACCATGTCCCATGCTGATAAAACCATCACGAATACCTGTCTGGATAATCGGATCTAATTTTAAAAGACGTAAATAGTTGGCAATTGTAGAACGTTTTTTACCCACTCTTTCACTCATTTGTTCTTGAGTTAATTGAATTTCGTCAATCAAACGCTGGTATGATAAAGCAATCTCAATTGGATCTAAGTCATGACGCTGGATGTTTTCAACCAATGCCATAACCAATGATTCGTTGTCATTTGCAATACGGATATAGGCAGGAACATGAGTAAGTCCTACTAATTTGGATGCACGAAGACGACGCTCTCCAGAGATTAACTGGTATTTATTAAAATCTAATTTACGAACAGTAATAGGTTGAATTACGCCAAGTTCTTTAATAGAAGTAGCTAATTCACGTAATGATTCTTCATTAAAATTGCTTCTAGGCTGAAACGGATTTATTTCAATTGCACTTATTTCAAGTTCAATGATATTTCCAACAACTTTATCAGCATTTTTGTCTTCTACTGATTTAATGTCGTTTTCCGGATCTTTTAATAAGGCAGATAATCCTCTTCCTAAGGCTTGTTTTTTAATTACTTTTGTCATAAAAACTATTTACTGTTTTTCTTTATAATTTCTTGTGCTAAATGAATATAGTTAACGGCACCTTTACTTGTAGCATCATAGTTGATGATGCTTTCCCCAAAACTTGGAGCCTCACTTAATTTTACATTTCGCTGAATTACAGTGTCAAAAACCATATCGTTAAAGTGTTTTTGAACCTCTTCTACAACCTGATTCGATAAACGTAATCTTGAATCGTACATTGTTAATAACAAGCCTTCAATGTCAAGATCTGGGTTGTGTATTTTTTGAATACTCTTAATAGTGTTCAATAATTTTCCTAATCCTTCAAGTGCAAAATATTCACATTGAATAGGAATAACTACAGAATCGGCAGCTGTTAAAGCATTCAAGGTTAACAAACCTAAAGAAGGAGCACAGTCGATAATGATGTAATCATATTCTTCTTTTGCTTCTTCCAATGCTTTTTTAAGCATGTATTCGCGGTTTTCTTTGTCAACCAATTCAATTTCGATAGCAACAAGGTCAATGTGAGCAGGGATCACGTCAACGTTTGGAGCTGTACATTTTAAAACGGCTTCTTTTGGTGTTACAGTATGCTCAAGTATTTGGTATGTTCCAGTTTCAACTGTCTCTACGTCAATTCCAAGACCAGATGTAGCATTGGCCTGTGGATCAGCGTCGATCAACAATACTTTTTTCTCTAAAACACCTAATGAGGCAGCAAGATTTACTGATGTAGTAGTCTTTCCAACGCCTCCTTTTTGATTAGCAATAGCAATGATTTTGCCCATTTATTTTCTGAATTTTGAACCGTAAAAATACAATTATTTATGGTTTCTGAAAATCTATTTTGTTAACATTTGTGAAAGTTCGCTTAATCGGGGTTTCATGGGAGTTTGGCAGAAAATAATTTTAGTTATGAATAAAATTATTAATAAGTTTTTTAGATGATTTAGAGATATTCTCGCTTCAAAAATGCAAGAATCTAATTTTGAAGCGAAAAGTTTTTGTTTTAAAATTTCGATAGCGACTTAAATCAAACCGCTTTTTTTTTTGGATGCAATATTCATAAATACTCTTTTGCTGTGCGAATGTAATATTGGAAAAAACTAATGCAGTAAATAGTATGGTCTTTTTCATTTTATTTTCACGTTGTATTTGAAGACAAAAAAGCTATTGAAGAAAAAAGATATGTTCAATAAGGTTTGTTTATGTTAAAAAAAGATAAGATTTGGTGATTTTGTAGTGTTTTTGATAAGAAAATTGAGTCCCAAAACGGACTCGATGGTTGGAGATTATTGCTATTTTGGGCTTTTTTAAAAATACAATTATTACAATCTATCAAACCACAAAATGAACATTATTATGAATAAAAAAGTAATTTCATTATTTACCTCATTTGCATTTCTGTTGCTTTTATGCAGTTTTGCTTCGCCATCTTCGAATAATGAAAAAATAGAAGGGAATAAAAAAATTGAACGCAAAATTGTTTATAACAAAAAGAAACATAGTTTCACATTATCATGGTCTGCTTTTGGCTCTTCGGGGAATTATATAATTACTAGAGGAGGCAGTCGTTTGGCATCTGATTTTGTATCGATTGGATCTACTTCTAAATTGACATATATTGATAATAAACCAAATGCGGATAAATACGAGAACTATTATAAAATAACCCGAAATGATATTACCGTTATAATCTCACTCGAAAATGAGATTTTTGGAGATAATATGTATTTCTATGATAGAAAACATGAAAAAGCTGAAACGGCTAGAAATGATATCAATTCGCAATTTGGTAGTATTGGTTTAGGAGGGGCAAATGGCGAGTGGACAACAAAACGCCAAGCTTATTATTTTAAACCAAACGTAAATGGACAAACTTACGATATTGGAGGATCGGGTTCTGCCTCATCTGCAGAGGCAAATGCAATAGAGTTAGGTTTTTATTCTCATATTGGAGGTTTGGGTAAAGTACCGTCGGATGTTAAGCTGGGGGCAATATTTACAAGACCTCATCTTTCCGGTGGAGCAAATGCCACTTGTACATTTTGGCGATCTGTAGAAAATGTAGAAGTAATGCGTGATTTCTCTTGGACTGTTTCTCAATCAACCAGTGCCCGAAGATTACTGATTGAAAGTACTTCTAAATATATTTCGGATATTGGAGATACTAATTTTTGGGGTAGTGGAGGTTTTATTGCCGATGCTCATTATACATCATCAAGACCAAATTGGGGCGGACAGCAGCAGTGGTACACAAGAAATACTGTTTTTCCTCTGGGTTCTGGAGCTATGGGAGGTTCTTATAATATGGTTTGGCAAGGATGTGTAAATCCTCCTCAGGCAAATGATTCTAATTCACCAATTCCGACAACACCTATTATTAGAGAAAAACCTTTTCTTTTTATTGGAGATGATGGAGAATATAAAGTTTTTGTTCCTGCATGGCAAAAGGATAGAGTAGGAGTTTCTTGGTCCGCAACTGATATGGGGAAAGGTGAAACTCAGGATTTGGATACAAAATGGTATGTTGCTAAAGAAGGAGATACGGATGTAGAGATTAATGCGGCATTAAAAGCTGGTAAAAATATATTTTTTACTCCTGGACATTATGCATTGAATGCTCCAATTCAGGTGAATAGAAAAGATGCAATACTTTTGGGAGCTGGTATTGCTTCTGTAACACTTGAGCCAACAGAGAAAAATACTTGGGGATGTATTTATGCTGATGATAAAGACGGAATTATCATTGCTGGACTTTTAATGGATTCATTAAATAGTACTACATATCAAGTTAGAATTGGTAATGAAGGGGCAAATGCAGATCATAGTGCAGATCCTATTTTGCTTAGCGATATTACTTGCCGAGTGGGCGGAGTTCAGTCAAAAAATATCCAGATTCAGGCTTCTATGCAGATAAATAGCAACAATGTTGTAGGCGATCATTTCTGGTTGTGGCGCGCTGATCATGGTTCGCAGAAAGGTGGCGACGCACGTTGGAAAAGAGATAGATGTAAAAACGGACTTATTGTTGCGGGTAATGATGTTATTCTTTATGCATTATTTGTTGAGCATTATCAGGAATATGAAGTGTTGTGGCTTGGTGAGCGTGGAAGAACATTTTTCTTTCAAAACGAACCGCCATACGATGCTCCGAATCAAGCGAGTTGGAGCAGTCAGGGTGGAAGAGTTGATGGTTATGCGGCTTTTAAAGTAGGAAATACTGTAAAAGAACATCGTGCTATAGGAATGGGATCTTATGCCGTTTTTACTGGAACGGATGGAAATGTGAACAAGAAAAATGGTTTCGAAGCGCCTAATAGTCCAAATGTAAAACTAGAAAAAATGTGTATAACACGTTTTGCGGGACCAGGAAATATTCAAAACGTTATTAATGGTACTGGCGGAAGCACGGCAACTGGTGTAAAACTAGTGACAGCATATAATAATGGAGAAGGCGTACAGCCTTTTGATGAAGAATTTATTTTACCGAATAAGGAATCTTATCCTTCCTATATAAGTATGGAGTGATAAACTTAGATATTGATATTTTTTGAAGATAAGCCTCTAAAGATCGATTGATTTTTAGAGGTTTGTTTTTTATATAGCCCGCGGTTTCAACCGCGGGGAACGTATTATGATCACGGATGCGTATCCCGTGGTTAAAACCACGGGCTATGTTTTAAAATGCGATAATTTCTGGAAATTGTATAAAAACAAAAAAGCCGAACATTTCTGTTCGGCTTTTGTCGGGGTGGCAGGATTCGAACCTGCGGCCTTCCCGCTTTAAGGCGGGACGTGATAACCGTTCTACTCTACAGTTGATACTCAAAATTTATGTCTTGAAGATATCTTTTTGCGCCACGTTTTTTTATTTTGTTTTCCAAAGTCACTGCTTCAGACCTTGAGTCTAATTGAATTGTGTAAATGATTTTCCATGGAGCACCATTTTTTGTAGATAATGATTGTCCGTTATTGTGTCTTCTAAGCCTGTCTTCGATATCATTTGTTTGACCGATATAGAACTTTTCCTTGGTAGTGCTGTAAAGAATATAAACGAAAAACATAAATATAGATTTTAAACAAAAAAGCCGAACATTTCTGTTCGGCTTTTGTCGGGGTGGCAGGATTCGAACCTGCGGCCTCCTGCTCCCAAAGCAGGCGCGATAACCGGGCTACGCTACACCCCGAAGATGTAATTTTGTTGTAGTGCCCGAAAGCGGATGCAAAGATATAAATAAATTTGATTTGTAAAAGGAAAAAATGAAAATAAATAAAACTTATTTTGATATAGCTATTTCAGATTTATTTTCGGCGTTATTTTTTATAATAAAGTTTACATTTGCAACTCAAAAAAACTATTACTATGTCAAATACAATCGAAAAAATTAAATGCCTTATTATAGGTTCTGGCCCTGCAGGTTATACTGCTGCTATTTATGCGGCTAGAGCTAACATGAATCCAGTATTATATCAAGGAATGCAGCCTGGTGGTCAATTAACTACTACTAATGAGGTTGAAAACTTTCCTGGTTATGTTGATGGAGTGACAGGACCTGAAATGATGATTCAGTTACAGGAACAAGCAAAACGTTTTGGGGCAGATATTCGTGATGGATGGGCAACAAAAGTTGATTTTTCTGCAGATATTCATAAAGTTTGGATTAATGATACAATCGAATTGCACTGTGAAACTGTAATTATTTCTACAGGTGCTTCGGCTAAATATTTAGGATTGCCATCAGAACAGCACTATTTAAATATGGGTGGTGGAGTTTCTGCATGTGCAGTTTGCGACGGATTCTTCTATAGAAACCAAGATGTTGTTATTGTTGGAGCAGGAGATTCTGCTTGTGAAGAAGCACATTACTTGTCTAAGCTTTGTAAAAAAGTAACCATGTTAGTAAGAAGTGATAAATTCAGAGCTTCTAAAATTATGGAAGAACGTGTTCGTAAAACTGAAAACATCGAAATTTTGATGAATCATGATACAGTTGAAGTTTTAGGAGACAACAATGTAGTTCATGCTATTAAAGCTTTAAACAAAACAACTGGTGAAACAATCGAAATTCCTGCAACTGGTTTCTTCGTGGCAATTGGTCACAAACCAAACACAGATATTTTTAAAGATTATATTACTCTTGACGAAACAGGATATATTATAAATACTCCTGGTACATCAAAAACAAATATTGAAGGTGTATTCGTAGCAGGAGATGCTGCAGATCATGTATACCGTCAAGCAATTACGGCTGCTGGAACTGGATGTATGGCTGCATTAGATGCTGAAAGATATTTGGCTTCAAAGGAATAAATTAAAAAGTTTGAGGTTTGAGGTTTCAAGTTGTTGGAAAGCTGAAATCTTTTCTAATAAAAATCCCAGTCTAAAATTTTAGACTGGGATTTTTCTTTTTCGTTATATTGATTTTTTAAACTTTAAAAAGCTTACAATGTTGCTGCTTTTGGTTTTGCTGCACCTGGTTTTTTTATCAGTTTTGCTTCTTCGCTAAAGCGTGTAAGTTCTATTTTTGGATCACCGTATAATGAAATTTCAGACTTGTCTCCAGCTGCTATTGCAATAGTGGTATCTGCTAATATTGTAGCAACGGCAGAACCTTCAGCAGTTACATTTGCGTCTTTCAAAGTAAATTTTGTTCCTGTAAAAACAGAATTATTGTCTAATCTGATAGTTGCTTTTTCTGCAATTCCTTCAATGGCTGCAGTTGCTTTTTGATACAAATCGCATTTGAATTTTATAGCAGAAACCAATGTTTTAACGCCAGCATATTTACTCAATTGCAAACTTCCGTCCTCTGCTTTTAAGTTTAATTCTGTTCTAGACTTATCATCGGCAATTAAAGTGAATTTCTTTGAGTTCACATTCAAATACAATTTAGAAAAGTCCATGCAATTCATTGTAATGTCGTCTAATTGTAGCTCTTGAATAGCATAAACTATAGCTTCGTTTTTAGTGATTACTTTATTCAAAGATTTAGTATAAGTAACCTTAACAGATAGTTTCTTGAAAATTGTAGATTCTTTATTAGTATATAATCGAAGTGTTTTTTCTCTTAAATCCATTCCTACAATATCGTGTAGGTTGTCATCGGCTTCAATTTTAATTTCGTTTTTCTCTCCTTGTTCTAGATAAACTTCTAGGTTATCATCAACCTCAAGAGCATCAAAACTTCCAACTTCTTTTATTGAGGTAGTTACAATTTTAGAACCTTTAATTTTTTCTCTTTTTTGAGCGAAAGTCAGAGTCGTAACAAATAATAATAGGAGTAGGGCGGTACTTTTTTTCATTAATTCTAGATTTGATTTTGACAAATATAAAAAAATCATCCACTTTTGATGAATGATTTCGTTTATATTTAACAGTTGCTTTTTTAGCTTTTGTTTACGCTTCCTCCAGAACTTGAAGATTTTTCAACCGTTTTTGGATTCCCGCTGTAATTAATATTTCCTCCGCTAGAAGCATCTGCTTTTAAGCTTAAAATCGGTTGTACAGAAACTGTTCCTCCGCTAGAGGCATCTGCATGAATGTCATTTGCTATTAATTTTTCAGCATCAATACTTCCTCCGCTTGAAACTGAAGTTGTTAGGCTTAAAGCTTTACCTTCAATATCTATAGAACTTCCGCTTCCAGCATCTATTGCAATTCTGTCAGATTCGATTTTAACATCCATCGATGCTGCGCTCGAAGCTTCTAAAGTAACATCTTCACCTTGAACAAATCCGTCAGTTTCAACAGTTGAAGCACTAGAAGCTTCAATTTTATGGACAACCGGCATTTTTACTGTTACTTTTTTTGATGTAATGTTACGGAAAGAGCTGTATTTGCATTCAATAATAAGCGTTCCGTTTTCTACTTTAGTAACAATTTCTTTTTGAAGATTGTCATCGGCTTCAACTGTAATTTCTGTAGCATCAGACTGTACAACAACCACATCTATGGCGTTGCTTACAGAGATGTTTTTAAACTCTCCTAGAACAGTTCTTTTTTCTGTTGTAACATTCCCGCTTCCTTCAATTGCATTCATGTTAAAATTACATGAGGCAAATAATAAGGCTGTAACAGTCGCAATTATAAATTTCGTAATATGAATGATTATTTTTATCATGGTTTAGTTAGTTTTGATTACAACTCCGTTTTTATCAATAGTTAATTTTCCTTTTTTTCCGTTTAAAACTTCTTTTCCATTAATTTTAACCGAAACTTCTTTTATAGTGTCATTTGAGCTACCAGTATTATTTTCGTAGTCATTCTCGTAGTCATTTTCATAATCGTTGTCATTATCCTCATCAGCAGGACAGTTTAAACATTTTACTTTAGATCCGATAACTTTGTAATTGTAATCTCCTTTGTAATTCAGTTCAAAGAAATTGTCGTCTGAGTTATAGTAATCTCTTACAGAAGAATCTGGTTTAACTAATTGCCCTTCTGGTAAGTAAAGATAAATATCAACTTCCTGTCCTCTGAATTTGTTTTTTACATCTGTCAGAAAATAATTATCCAAAATTAAATGATTTCCGCTAATTTGAAACTTATAATTAATTTTTTCTGCTCTTTTTTTAGCGTTTGTAAAAGAGTTGCCTCTTGCACTTTTTTCAATCTGAATGAACGGAGCTGATTCGTCTGTATGTAATACGTGTAAACGTACATCATTAGAATAAATCAATTCGTTGTTTGCAGAATCTTGTACAAATTCGAATTCTCTATAGTGGTTCAAGCTTTTTGTATAATAATCATTGTACTTAAACTTTATGAATAAAGTATCAGCAGGTTTGATTGCCAGAACTTTTTTCTCTACTATTTTATTGTCGTATGAAATTTCAGTTGCCTGTTTGATTCCAATACTTGTAAGAATTGCAATAGAAATAATCCAAAGTGCTAAAAGCGTATATTTTGTAATGTTTCCAATTGATTTTAAGTTTGGAGACAACAATTTAAATCCTAATAATGTTAAGAAGAAAAACGGAATTCCAACAGCAAAGAACATTAACAATCCGAATGACCAAAGAGGATATTCTGTAAAGTTTCCAGCTTCTACAAAATTCTGCCAAGGGAAATCGATAAAAATATTAGTTCCTAAAGTAAATACGCCAATCAATAACATGATTAAGGTAGAAATCCCTGAGATAATTAGAATTACTCCTAAAAACTTAGCAAAGATTTTAAAAACCGTCATGATAAAGTCTCCAAATGAACTACTTATTCTCCCAGCTCCCGACTTTACTTGGTTTCCCATTTTGTCATAATCTGCATTTTTGAATTTTTCAGAAAGTGAATCAATTTCTTCGCGAACTTTTTTTTCGATGTTTGAAATGGTTACTGGTTCTCCTGTCATTTCCAATTTTTCAGAAGTTGTAACTGCTTCAGGAGTTACAATCCAAAGAACGAAGTAAGCTAAAATTCCTGTTCCAAAACCTGCAAAAACGAAGATTAAGAATACGATTTTAATCCAAACTGCGTCAATTCCGAAGTAATGCCCTAAACCTGTAGCCACACCTCCGATCATACCGTTTTCTTTGTCACGATATAATTTTTTGTGTTTTCTTGCAGTATAGTTATTGAAAGATTGGTTAGCGTTTTCTTCGTCTTCAATTCTATAATCTTCTGGTTGTCCCATTACCGCAATCACCTCGTCAACATCTTTCAGTCCAACAACATGTTTTTCGCTTTTTTGTTTTTCTGTCAGTAATTCAGAAACACGCATTTCGATATCTTTAATGATTTCATCCTGACCAGATGAGTTGTTAAGTGATCGTTTTATAGCGTCAAAATAGCGTGTCAATTTTAAGTATGCATCTTCATCGATGTGAAAAAACATCCCGCCTAAGTTAATATTTACTGTTTTGTTCATGACTTATTGATTTTGATTGGTGATTAGATTTACGGCGTCGGATAATTCTGTCCAAGTACCGCTAAGTTCGTTTAAAAATGTTTGTCCTATCTCGGTTAATCCATAATATTTTCGTGGTGGCCCAGAGGTCGATTCTTCCCAGCGATAATTAAGTAAACCATCGTTTTTTAATCTAGTTAACAACGGGTAAACGGTTCCTTCTACAACTAGTAATTTTGCGTTTTTTAAAGTGTCTAATATTTCAGATGTATATGCGTCTTTTTCTTTTAATACAGATAAGATGCAAAACTCAAGAACACCTTTGCGCATCTGTGCTTTTGTGTTTTCAATGTTCATAATTTCATTTTGTTTTTTTTTGATTGAACAATTCGTTTTTTGATTGATGATGATTTGATTGATGATTGATTCGAAACTTATATGATTTGATTGATGTTTCGACTATAACTTTTAATTTTTTAGCGTCACTTTATAAAAGGGATCGTAATTGGATATTTGTATAATTCTCCATTTGAAGCTTTTATAGAAGCGTAGATTACTAAAAAGAACTCAACAAATTTTAATAATCCGAAAAGTATAACAGCCGTTATAGCTACACTTAAGGTTCCAATGTGTCCTTCGAAGTTGAAATTTCTAATGACAAGATTCTCGTTGTACATAAATGCTTCAATTGGAATATTTTGTAAAACTACTGTTATAAAAATTGGTATCGCAATAAGTGCTAAAATCAAAGAATAAAGCAAAATGCTTAATTGAAAGTTCAAAGCCTGTTTTCCGTGATGATCTGCAAATTCAGATTTGTCTTTATAGTTAGTCCAAATGATTAGCGGAAAAATATAGTTCCCAAACGGAATTATATATTGGCTTAAAGTACTCAAATGAGTAAATGTTGCCGTATTCTTTTCTGATGTTTTTTCCATGATGAGTGGTGTTGTTGTTTCCATGATTAAAAGTATATAGTAATTTCTTATGCAAATATATGTCTAAAAAACAGTATCTTGTTTTGCATAGTACTAATTATTAACAAAAATTTAACAAATTTAAAACTGCTAAATAGGGAGTAAAACATTGAAAATCATTTAAAAGTACCGTGATTGCTGATTTCTTTTGATATGTAAAGAATTTATTGTGCGTGCATAGTTTTTTTGTATTTTTACATAAAAAAATAAATTATATGGCACTTTCGGTATCAAAACTTAATAAGTTTGTCTTCTTCAAACTTCCTTCAGCATATTTTTGTGGAGTTCGAGTAAAGGACATAAATGAGGATAGCTGTACTGTAACAGTAAAACACAGATGGATAAATCAGAATCCGTTTAACTCAATGTATTTTGCGGTTCAGGCTATGGCGGCCGAACTGACAACAGGAGCTTTAGTTATTTCGCAGATTCAGCAAAGTGGCAGAAAGATCTCGATGTTAGTAGCAAATAACAAAGGAAACTTCACAAAAAAAGCAACAGGCCGAATTACTTTTGTATGCAATGATGGGCATTTGATTGCCGATGCTATTAAAAAAACTATAGAAACCGGAGAAGGACAAACGTTCTGGATGAAGTCTATCGGGACAAATGAGGAAGGCGTTCAGGTTTCTGAAATGGATTTTGAATGGAGTGTTCGCTTAAAATAAAATATTAAACTCGGAAATAATATTATTATATATAAGATATCAAAAGCAGTAGTTTTACTGCTTTTTTTGTTTCTATGTAAAACAAATAGTGTCTCTATCTATTGTTGTTTTTCTCTACAATTGCTATTGCCAATTCT
Source organism: Flavobacterium sharifuzzamanii (assembly GCF_003254585.1). GTDB lineage: Bacteria > Bacteroidota > Bacteroidia > Flavobacteriales > Flavobacteriaceae > Flavobacterium > Flavobacterium sharifuzzamanii. The sequence goes on from NZ_QJGZ01000037.1 coordinate 286,151, forward strand.
TCTTTTTGGTGTTGCTTTTTCAAAATTGCAACTTCATTTTTTCTATATCTTCCGAGTTAGAAAGTTTTTTGATGTATAAAATGAGGGCAAAATAGAATATGAATCTACAGTTGCACTTTTGTGTTTTACTTAAATCTCAATAATTGTCTTAATCTGTTAGTTTTAAATCTTTTAAGGGATGAAATTCATTGAAATTAGAATGACTTTTGCACCCTCATTTGAGGGATTAATCATTTAAAATTCAGAAAATTAAAACAAATAAATGCGATTACAAGAGTATTGAATGGCTCCTGGAATTTTTTGAAGTATTTGTTTTACGAAAAAGACAATTTATGAAAACAAAAATCATTTTATTTTTAACATTCGTCGTGTGTTTTCTTGGTACCAATTTAACTGCACAAACAGTATCTGGTGTACCAAGTAATACAGGATGTCAAAACAATGGTATTGTTACAGCCAGCAGTACTGATCCAACGGTAACTATAAACGACATTAAAATAGCAAGTATTGCATATCCTGGAAGAGCTGGACTTTCGTGCACACAGGCAATCCGGTTATATATTGAAAAAGGGTTTGTTTATACGGCAAGCGGAAGCCTTGTTTCAGCTGCCGATGCCGCTCTTTTTAGATGGAAGATAAAATATAAAGGACAATTATATGGAAAAGATATTAATGGCGATGGTTATGCCGACGTAGGTGGTGATGGTTTTTTATTAACTGATGCCACTCCGATAATGCCACTTAATGCCGATAGAGCCAGTGTGGTTGGCGATTTGGCTAACATGAGAGTTGTATTAATGGATATGTGTGGCGGAAGCAAAGAATTTGTGGTTACAAATTATAATACTGTATATTCTAATATAACACTTAGAAATTGTGGCGGTACTGCCATAATAAAATCAAGTATTGGAGCTGGATTGGATTGTTTGCCAGTAAATGTAACTTTTACAAATGAAACCAATCCTTCCGATGTTCACAATTTTACCGTAACAAGCAACAGTCAAACTTTTACTGATGTGCTAACACCAGGTGCCAATTATCTTGTTACCTATAAAGATGCAGAAGGTTATACATCTGATTTGTTTAATGCAGCATCAAACAAATTGCTGTTTACAGCTTCGCCTACTTTTACGGCAGTACAAAGTGTGACAGCTTATACGGTGAGCCTAAATGATTTGGATTATGGATATTTATATCTTTCATTAAATCCATCTCAGCCTACTGATATTTTAACTTATAAAGTTACATCTTCGAGTAATCCATTAGTTCCTGTAGGTTATACTTATAGTGCAGCATTAGGTACTTTCACTAACGGAAATACTGGTGTTCCTCTTTTACCTAGTCCTAATGTGAATGCCCCACAACCTTTTTGGCCTAAAGGAAACTATACTTTACAGGTAAATTCTGACTGTGGTAGTGCAACTACCAATGTGGTGGTTCAGGGACGAACAGCTAGTTTATCAGGCCACACGATAACTTCTATTTGTGGCGGATTCAATTACGTAATGAATGGTAAATTTGATGATGTATCGGCTTATCAAGTTATTATTGTTTCTGGACCTTCAAGTGTTGGTCAGGTACGAGATTTAGCGAGTACAACAGCTTCAAATCCGTTTGACGGATTAAGTTATGGTACATATGTTTTCGGATTACGCATAAAAGGGGGAACAACCAATGTACTAACTGAAACGGTTACGTATGATGCCAATAATGCAATCATCGTTGATAAAACAAATACTGGAGGTTATGTGTGTGTGAGTGGTGCTAAAACTGGAGTTTTGACCATTGAGGCAATTTCTAATTCTCCTGCACCTGGAAATGTGCTTGAATATGCATTGAGCACAGATGGTGGATCTACATATGGTGATTACCAAAGCAGTAATAAATTTGGAGGATTAACAGATGCAACTTATTTTTTTAGAATAAAAGATGATTGTGGTAATATTATCACTCAATCGTCGCAAATTGGCGTTGCTGCAGCTCCTAATGCTACAGTAAATGGCTTACTAAGTCCAGCAACAGTTTGTTATGCAAATGAAGGAACTTTAGAATTGGATGTTGATGCATTTGGCGCTATCTCTTATTTGTGGAAAGGACCTGGTATTGATGCATCCAATCAGAATATGAAGAGTCCAGTAATAAGTTATTCGGACTTAGCTGTAGGAGCTAATAATTATAGCTGTAGTGTAAATATGGGAGCACCATGTAATGCCACAACCACAGCTAATTTGGTTATTAATGTCAATGCACTTCCTAATATTAATGTTACCAATCCTGCTCAAGTTTGTGCTCCTAGCACAGTGGATATTACAGCGGGTTCAATTACCGCTGGAAGTGAAACAGGGTTAACCTATACTTATTTTGAAGATAAAATGGCTACTATACCAGTGACTAATCCTAATGCCATTGCTGTAAGTAATACGTATTATATTAAAGCTACAAATGCTATGGGCTGTAGCGCTATTGCACCTGTAGTGGTATCTATAAATCCGCTGTCTGTAGTCACTATATCTTATTTAGGAGGATCATTTTGTAAAACTGGAAAAATTTCTGTTGAGAAATTAGGTGCAGATGGAGGAACTTATACTTCTGATGCTGGGCTGAGTATAGATCCTGTATCAGGAGAAATAAACTTAGAAACGTCTGCAATTGGAGATCATACTATTACATATTCTTTTAGTGAGGGTAGCTGTTCCGGAAATACAGCTATGACACTTATTACAATAAATGCATTGCCTACTGCAACAATAGCTTATCCTAATACTGCTTATTGCAATAGAGGAACAGCTTCAGTTGTTAAAACTGGAATATTAAACGGTAGTTTTAGTTCAGATGCTGGATTAAGTATTAATGCATCAACTGGAGAAATTGATTTGGCGAATTCTTCATCAGGAATACATACAATTTCATATGCATTTACTAATGGTACTTGCTCTAACATCACAACTACAACTATTAAAATAAGCGATACAGTGCTACCTGTTCTAGCAGATATGAATGCCGAATGTTCTGTAATGCCAAAAATGCCAACAATTACAGATGAATGTGCTGGAACAATAACGGGAACAACTACGACTTTATTTCCAATTACAGCTCAGGGAACAACTGTTGTAACATGGACATTTGATTATGGTAACGGATATACAAAAACTGTAAATCAAAATGTAACTATAACACCGATTGCACTAGTAGGATCAGAAAGTGCAATCTGTCTTGATGATATTTCAGGTTATAAAGTAAGTTTATCTGTAACTGGTGAAGGGCCTTATACGGTAACGGGTACGGGAGCGCCTGGAATATGGTCAGGAAATACCTGGACCTCTAGTACAATTGCTTCTGGTAGCAATTATGATCTGCATATTCAGGGACCTAGTACTTGTAACACACTAGATGTAGCAGGAAATGCGCCAAATTGCTGTGTTTTTAATGTAGTATGTCCAACTTTTGTACCAACTACTGTATCTTGTTATAGTGATTTGCCATCAGAAACAACTTTGACAGAAGCTCAATTTGAAGCTTTAGGAAATGGCGATGGAAATATTACAAATGGTCAGTGTGGTGTTATTCAGATTACAGCTTCAAATGGTCCCGATCAAGGTTGCAATTCAAGCATTACAAGAACTTATACCATTACAGAATATGAGGATGCAAATGGCAACGGATTGCGAGATGCAGGAGAAGATACTGTTTTAAATACGGATACATGCAACCAAATTATTCTTGTTCATGACACGAAAGCACCTGTCTTTAACGAACCTCTTCCAGAGGCAGTAATTACAGCAGATTGTAACACTATTCCAAACGCAGTAACTCTTACCGCAAGTGATAACTGTGGAAGTGCAACAGTTACTTATACGGAAACACGTTTAGATGGTGACTGTGAAAGTAAATATTCTCTTGTGAGAAACTGGATTGCTGCTGATAACTGTGGTAACCAGACTACATTTACACAAACAGTAAATGTTATTTGTCTGATGAATATTTATAACGCCATTTCACCTAACGGAGACGGAAAAAATGATGTCTTTAAAATTGAAGGCATAAATTGTTTCCCGAACAATACAGTTAGAATTTACAATCGTTACGGAGTAATTGTTTATGAGAAAAAAGGTTATGATAACGTAACAAATCCTTTTGAAGGGTTCTCAGACGGACGTGCAACTGTTGCTAGAAAAGATAAACTTCCAACTGGAACTTATTTCTACATCATTGAGTATGGAGATAATGGAAATCACACTAATAAATCTGGATATTTATATATAAACAATCAGTAGTTAAATTTTATTAGTTAAAAAAAAAAGACCTCAAGAAATTGAGGTCTTTTTTTCTAACTTATTTTTTAACGCAACAAGACTTTTTATCTTTTTTATCTGCTGTCTTTTTACAACAAGATTCTTTTTTCGTTTTTTCTTTTGTAGTGGGTTTTGTTTCTTGAGCCATTACTCCAATTGAAAATAAGGCTGCTGTCATTACAGTGATAACTTTTGTCATTTTGATTAAATATTTTTTGTGTTAGAGATTATAATTGGTAAACCAAATATAAACGGATTTTATATTACGTAAGAATATTTTTATTGTTAATGTTTTGATAAAAGTGATTCAGACACTAAAAGCCATAAGCAACTTTACGCTCTTTATATTGGCCTTTTTCTATAACCCAAGCCAATTCATAACTTCCAGCGCCATCACTATTGCTTGAAGAAATATATAAAGCGTTAGAGTTTTTGTCATAATTTATTTGGGTTCTAAAAAGATTTGGTTCAAATAAATCCTCGAAAGCATTTTTAGGAAGTTCAATGGTTTGAGATCCTATGGTTATCGTTATGGATTTAAAAGTTGTTTTAGGAATTTCTCCGTCAGTTCCCCAGAAATGCTTCCCGTTAATTTTTTCTACGATCGATTTACTGTCTTTAAAATAGCTGAGTTTTGCAGTATTTGATTGGAAATTTTTACTTTCAATACTAATAGTAATATCAGCTTTCTGGAAAACAACTTTCGTTTTAGTTTCCTTTACTAACGGAATTTTCTCGAAATCTGATAAATACTTAACTCTGTCTTTATATAAATAACCACTTAAATCTTTATTGTTTTTTGAATAATCTATATTGATCCAATTTTTTGCAGGTTCAAAACAATACACCACAAAACCATTTTTTAATTGGTCTGAAATATTGTTTCCTATTGAAGCTTCAGTTCTAATATTTACAAATCCGTCATTGTCTTTTATTACGGCGAATTGAGCGAAGGCACTTATTGTTGAAAGTATTATAAATAAGAGAAATATTTTCTTCATATTAGTTTAGTTAAAAAAATTGTCGTCAATTTCAATGTTTAAAGATTTCAAAATTATGCCTTTATAATTTTCTTTTAGTAATTTATGTATTGCTTGCTGTGATTTGAAAATGATCTTATAATTATCATTTTCAATTTCAATGCTTTTAATAGATTTGCTAATTTCACTAATATTTTCATCGTTCCATCTTCCTCTTCCAAAATAAATATAACCTTCTTTTTCTTCAGGATTATGAGGAACTAAATTAAAAACAATTGAATCTCCTTTTTTCATTTCATCCAATTGATCGTTTTTCACTTGCGGATTTATTATCAGTTTTACTTTGACATTGCTTTCTCCTTTATTAGTAAACGAAACACCTTGTGATGGATCACAGCTTGTTAAAGTTATTCCGAGAATTAGAAGAAGTAAAAAAGATGTTTTTCTCATGATTATTGATTTTAAGAAAACTAAGATAAAATTTATTTGATTACTTAGAATTCTTTTCAATGAACTTAAATCACTTATATGGTTGAAAGAAAAATCAATAATTCAAACTAACCCCAAAACCAATTCCCATATCACTGTCGTAATGTGTTGTGATTCCAAAGTTTCTAGCTACAATATATTTTAAGCCAGCCATATATTCCTTATCAGTATTCCACATTAAATTCATTCGGAGTCTTTGAGATAACGGAATATCTTTTCGTTCAAATTGTACTCTTACGTTTCCATCTGTATACACCTCAACTTGTGCTTTTATGAGCATTGGTAAAGTATACTCGATACCGGCACTAAAAACCGAACGATTGTCTTTCGTATTACTTTGTCCAAACAGATTTTGTTCTTGTTCGTCTATTCCCATTTTTCGGTAGCGCCAGTCAAAACCAATAAAAGGCATTAACCATTGATTTTTTCCGATGTAACGACCAATGTGAGTTTCAGTTTCATAACCGTGTTTATCGTTATAACCCAATCTCCATTCGGTTCCAATACTCCAACGTGTGTTGCTGAACATTGCTTCACCATCGTTTCCATTCGTAGCAAAATCATTTTCAGCCATAAAATGAAACATTCGATCGTCCATTTTTAGCATTTTAAAAGCCATTTCAGGATGATGAATTAACGGATTTGGTGCTGAATTTTCGTAAGTAAAAATTCTTCCCATTCCAGCCATCATGTGATATAAAATATGACAGTGAAAAAACCAGTCACCATCTGCATTTGCCTGAAACTCGATCGTATCAGTTTCCATTGGCATAATATCAATTACATTTTTTAGTGGAGAATAATCGCCATGTTCATTCAGGATTCTAAAATCGTGTCCGTGTAAATGCATCGGGTGGCGCATCATCGAACCGTTGTATAAAACAATACGAACGTTTTCTCCTTTTTTAATTAAGATTTTATCGGTTTCAGAAACCACTTTATTATCCAAACTCCACACGTAACGATTCATATTTCCAGATAGAGTGAAACGCAATTCTTTTACAGGCGCATCTTTTGGAAGATTAGTTTTAAACGGAGATTTCAGCATTCCATAATTCAAAGTCACAATCTCGGAGGTTTCAGTGCTGTCACTTTCCATTTTCATGTTTTCCATATTATGATTCGAATGATCCATCGCAGGTTTTGCATTCTCATCTTCACCAGAAATTTCAGGATACATTACGGCGTTCATGTCCATTTTATTCAAAGACATATTCATGCCCATGTCGTTCATTTCGCCATTCATTTTCATCATATCATTCATCATTTTCATTCCTTCAAAATATTTTAATTTCGAAAGATGATGAACAGGCTGTTTCTCTCCACTTCCTAAAAACAAAGACGCAGATCCCGTTCTGTCTTCGGCTGTAGCCAAAAAAGCAAAAGATTTATGGTCTTCTGGAACGGTAACGACAACATCATAAGTTTCAGAAACGGCAATTATTAAGCGATCCACTTCTACTGGTTCGACATCGTTTCCATCGCTGGCCACAACGGTAATTTTTCCTCCGCCATAAGTCAGCCAAAAATAACTGGAAGCACCCCCGTTGGCAATTCGCAATCGTACTTTTGAGCCAGGTTTAAGATCTGAAAACTGCTGTTCATTTTTCCCATTGATGAGAAATTTTTCATAATAAACATCGCTGACATCCATTGCGTTCATTCGTTTCCATTCGTTGGTCACTTTGGTCGAAAAATGTCCTTGTTTTACAGCTTCGGCATAACTTTGAGTCGTTCCTTTTTTTATGGCAAACCAATCATTGGCATTGTGCAGCATTCGCTGAATATTCTCTGGTTTAAGATCTGACCATTCGCTTAAAATAACTGGAATTGTTGGCAAATCGTCAATGCCACTTCTAATTGTTGAATCGTCTTTTTTCTTATTGATGATAAAAAGTCCATATAAACCAATTTGTTCTTGTAACCCCGAATGACTATGATACCAATAGGTTCCGTTCTGAATAATCGGGAAGGTATATTTATGAGTTGTTCCAGGTTCAATCGGCATTTGCGTAAGATATGGAACTCCATCTTCTTTATTTGGAAGAAACAATCCGTGCCAGTGCATCGAAGTACTTTCCTTTTTTAATTCGTTATGGACATAAATTTCTGCAATATCGCCTTCGGTAAAAGTTAGAGTTGGCATCGGAATTTGTCCGTTCACAGAAATTGCACGTTTTTCTTTACCCGAAAAATTGACAATCGTATCACGAACATGCAAATCGTAACGCACTACTTTTTGAGCCTTTAGCTGAAAAGCAATTAAAAAAAGGATAAGGATATATTTGATCTTAATCATTAGATTATAATTTTAAATAAATTGAGCACAATTTAATTTTGTTAAGCTCCAGCGGAGCGAAATATTTATAGAAATTCAATTCCGTTTATATAAAAGAGCTCCAGCGGAGCGAAATATGTGGTTAATGTAAAAAAGATGTCGCTCCGCTGGAGCTTTACTATCAATACTAATACTATATCTATAAATATTTCGCTTCTCCGAAGCGTATTTTTTTGTCTATTTTTTTTCGCACAGCGTCATTTAAATTAGTGAACGCCTTTTTTAATTGTCTACTAAAAATGTTTCTATGTGTTTAAAATAATTTCACTCCAAGTTATAGTTTTAAATTTCTCAATCGCAAAGCATTTACGATTACGGATACAGAACTCAAACTCATTGCTACAGCAGCCAACATCGGCGAAAGCAATATTCCTAAAAATGGATATAAAATTCCTGCTGCAATTGGCACGCCTAAAGTGTTATATATAAAGGCAAAGAATAAATTCTGTTTGATATTTGACATTACAGCGTGACTTAGATTTTTAGCTTTTACGATTCCATTTAAATCGCCTTTTACTAAAGTAATTTTAGCGCTTTCGATTGCAACATCTGTTCCCGTTCCCATTGCAATTCCGATGTTGGATTGAGCCAAAGCTGGCGCATCATTGATTCCATCACCGGCCATTGCAACGATTTTTCCTTGTGCTTGAAGACGTTGAATTTCTTTTAATTTATCTTCTGGAAGACAATCTGCTTTGAAAGAGCTTAAATGTAAATGTTCAGCAACGGCTTTTGCGGTATTATGATTATCACCCGTCATCATGATAACCTCAACCCCTTGAGCGATTAATTCTTTAATGGCTTTTGCGCTGTTTTCTTTGATGGCATCGGTAATGGCTACGAAGCCTAAAACGCTTTTTTCAATGGCGATGTATGAAATAGTTTTTCCTAAATTCTGTTCAGAAATTACTTTTTGTTCTAAATCGGTAGAAACAGAAGCACCAATTTCGTCCATTAATTTTTTGTTTCCTAAAGCGACATTTATGTTTTCTATAGTTCCAAAAACACCTTTTCCTGCAATGGTTTCAAAACCATGAACTTCTTTCAATGAAGTATTTTTTGCTTTCGCGAAATTGACTACGGCTTGTGCCAAAGGATGTTCGCTGTGCTGATTTAACGAAGCAATGTTTTGAAGCAGGAAATCTTCGTCATTATTTATGGCATAGATTTTTTCTACAGATGGTTTTCCTTCGGTAATTGTTCCTGTTTTATCGGTAATCAAAACATCAATTTTATTCATGTTTTCCAAGGCTTCGGCATTTTTGATCAGAATTCCGTTTTGTGCTCCTTTTCCAACGCCAACCATAACCGACATTGGAGTTGCTAGCCCAAGTGCGCAGGGACAGGCGATAATTAAAACCGCAATTGCGTTGATCAATCCGTAGACATAAGCAGGTTCTGGACCAAATTTTGCCCAGACAAAAAAGGTTACAATCGAAATGATAACTACAGTTGGAACAAAATATTTAGAAACTCTATCAGCTAATTTCTGAATTGGAGCGCGAGATCTGCTCGCATCATTTACCATTTGGATAATCTGTGAAAGCATCGTCTCTGAACCGACTTTTTCGGCAATCATTACAAATGATTTTGTTCCGTTTATTGTTCCAGAAATCACTGCATCACCTATTTTTTTATCTACTGGAATTGGTTCCCCAGTAATCATAGATTCATCAATGCTACTTTCGCCAGTTGTTATTTTTCCGTCAACCGGAATTTTTTCTCCGGGTTTTACACGAAGTAAATCGCCTTTTTTGATATTGTGGATTGAAATAACTTTATCAATTCCATTTTCAACCAAAGTTGCTTCTGTTGGTGCTAATTTTAATAATTCTTTTATTGCTCCGTTGGTTTGTCCGTGTGCTTTAGCTTCTAATAGTTGTCCCAATAAGACTAAAGTGATAATTACCGTCGCAGCTTCAAAATACAAATGAATCGTTCCGTGATGGGATTTGAATTCGGATGGAAAAATATCAGGAAAAAACATTCCGACAATACTAAAAAGGAAAGCGACACTTGTCCCTATTCCTATTAAAGTAAACATGTTTAAATTCCAAGTTACAATTGATTTGTATGCACGAACGAAAAACATCCATCCTGCATAAAACAAAACGGGAATCGAAAATAAAAGTTGAACCCAGTTCCACTTTTCAATAGACATTATATTATATAATGGATTATTGGGAATCATTTCTGACATCGAGATAATGAAAATTGGAAGCGTAAACAAAATCGCGATTTTCATCTTTCTCAATAAATCAGTGTAGGTTTTGTTTTCTTCACTTTCTGAAGCCTGCATAGGAACTAGGTCCATTCCGCAAATCGGACAATCGCCCGGTTCGTTTGAAACAATTTCTGGATGCATTGGACAAGTAAATTGTGTTGCGGTTACGGCAACTTGGGGAACTAAATCCATTCCGCAGACTGGGCAATCTCCAGGTTTGTTGTATGTTTTATCACCTTCACAATGCATTGGACAATAATAAACGCCATTTGCACTGTGCTGGTGTACTTTTTTGGTTTCTGATTTATGATGATCATGATTGTGAACATGGTGTTCTTTTTTATGACTAGAACAGCAAGATTTAACGGCAGTTTCTCCATGATTTTTAGGAGAATCCATTTCAATAGTATATTTTCCAGCTGCAGATAAAACTTCCTGAAACTTTTCAGTAGGAACGTGCTTATCCATCGTTATGGTAGCTGTTGGAGGATTTAAAGTTACTTCCGCCTGAACGCCGTCAACTTCATTTAAAGTTTTTTCTACTTTTTTACGGCAGCCGTCACACGACATTCCTGAAATTATATATTGATGAGTCATTGTATTGGTTTTTAAGTATTACAATGCAAATTTCCGAAGTAAGTCTGAGTTAGGTTTGTAGAATTTTGGGAATGATTTGTAAGATTTACGAAATGCTGCTTTTTAACGCAGAGAGCGCTAAGGTTTACGCAAAGTACACGAAGGTTTTTTTTAAGATTAAAAAGTTCTCAAAGCTTTGCACATAAAAAGTTAGCCACAGATTAAAAAGATTAACACAGATTTTCAAAAAATCCTTCTAATCCTTTTAATCTGTGGCTAAAAACTTTGTGTGCTTTGCGTAAACCTTAGCGCCTTAGCGGTTAAATCAAAAACTACAAATTCTCGATCTGAATACGCATTTTATCTTTTGATTGTTTGAATGAAGTAGGGGTAAAGCCTGTAATTTTTTTGAATTGATTGCTTAAATGCGCCACATTGCTGTAGTTGAGAATATCGGCAATTTCACTTAAAGAAAGCTCATTATATATCAATAATTCTTTTACTTTTTCAATTTTCTGGCTAATAAAATACTTTTCGATTGTGGTGTTTTCGATTTCAGAAAATAAATTGCTCAGCGAATTGTAATCTTGATTTAAGTTTTCTGAGAGATATTCTGATAGGTTGATTTTGAGATCATTGTTTTTGTGATGAACCAAATCGACGATTAGGTTTTTTATTCTTTCGACGGTTTTTGTCTTTTTATCATCGATTAAATCAAAACCTAAATCTTGAAGATTTTCTAATAAAACTTCCTTTTGTGTATCATTGATTTCTTCTTGTAGCTCAACTTCTCCTAATTCTACAGAAATAGGTTGAAGTCCGAGTTTTTCGAACTCGGACTTCACTACCATTTTGCATCGGCTGCACACCATATTTTTGATGTAAAGCTTCATATTTATTTGATCGTTTCTACTACATTTCCGCAAGTCAGCATAGAAGAACCATAATACGGATTCTTAACTGCTTTTTCTTTGCTTAACCAATCAGCGTCTGCCATTGGGCAATATTGTTTGTAGATTGGTTCACCTGGGCTTGAAACTTTTATTAAATCGTAAGTGCTTTTAGACAATGATTTAAAAGTCTCACGTTGTTTTTTAAGATCTGTTGTAGTTGAAATACTTTTGGCATCGGCAGTTAATTTCTTTACCACTTTCATCCAAACAGTATGTTCGTTGCTTTTTAATTTGTCCATTTTTACGGCAGTAATGGCAGTCAATAAAGTTGCAGCTTTTGCCGAAGTTAATTTGCTGTCACTTTTAATAAGCGCATCTTTTACAGAAAAATAAGCATCATAAACAGATTGTAATTGAGAATCTGCAATTTCAATTTCTGTTATACCAGAATTATTCGTTTTTGCCTGAATCGTATTTGCAGTAAATAATACTGTTACTGCTATTGCTAAAGCTATAATTGATTTTTTCATTGTATATAATATTTGGTAAAGGATTTTTAATTCCTTTAAAATTAATTAAAAAATTTGATTTTAAAAAGACCCAATATGGGCTGTCACAAATACAAACAATTATATTTTTGGCTTCAGCCAGATAGAAGTAAATCCTGAAGAAATAGTAGAATTACTATAAGAGGAAATTGTGTTTTTTAAAGAAAAATTGAAAACATCATTTGGCAAATCAAAATCATTTGAAATCAAAAGAAGGTTTAATGTTGAGGTATTACAGCCTGCGTGACGGCACTTTCCTTCGCAATTATGTTTTTCTTGCTTTGAAGTTTTCTTTTCGCAGCATTTTTGAGAACAGCTTTTTTCTTCTTTAACGGCAATTTCTTTTGAGTTTCCAGTATGGCATGCGTAAGTATAACTCGGGTTCAAAAAGAAACTAAGTGTCATAAAAAGCATTATTATGTGGATTTTCTTGATCAAAGAAATTGTTTTTAGAAATACAAATTTAGCTAAAAATGTTCGAGGAAATAACTTTTTAAGATTTCGCTAACTAGAGTTTTTTGAAATCTGTTGGTTTCATGTTTCTGCGTTTTTTAAAATAGTTGGTCAAATGACTTTCATCTGTGAAGCCAAACTCGTAGGCAATTTGTTTAATGGGCAATTGATTATTGTGAAATCTTTTTTCGATTAAAGTCAATCTTAAATTATGAATGTATTCCCGATAACTAATGCTGAAAGTTCTTTTAAAATAGGCGCTAAAATAAGTTTGAGCGATATTAAAATGTTCTGCAATTACTTTTATCTGAACCAATTTTGGCTGATAAATATTCTGATGTATATAATTTGCAATTTGTTCATTGTCTAGATGTTTTGATGTCATCTGTAGATTCATACATCGAATGGTTTCTTTTATCAACCCAAAAATGGAAAGTATCTGATAGAATACAATAGGAGAAGAAGTCACATCAATGTACTTTCCATATGTTACAATGTTTTCAACTGTATTCTTTAGAATAGTTTTGCAGGGTTCATCAAATTTTAAAACAGTTTCTTTTAAAATCTTATCGCGCATGAAACTTTCTGGCGTGTGAATTAAAAACTCGTCACAGGTAAGATTTTGTTTTGAGTTGAAATAATTGTCTGTGAATTTTATAAAAATAAAACGTGTGCTTTTTTTGATATCAAAATAATGTTCGTCATCAGGTGAAATCACGAAAAGATCTCCTGCTTTATAATGGAGCAGATTGTTATTTATATGATGAATACCGCTTCCTTTCTTGATATATATGATTTCGTAATACGTATGCGTATGTGGAGGAAGATGAAATTTTTCTTCCTCAAATTCGTCAAGAACTAGAGTTTTAAACTGATTTAATTTAGGCATAACTTAATTATACAATTTTATGTCACAAATATACAAGTTTTAATTCGCTTAACAGTGTTAATTTTGCCTCGTAGAAATCTATTCCTTTCTACATTAAATCAAAATGAAAAAAAGTCTTATTGCACTCTCTTTAGGAGGGTTAACTATTGGAATTACAGAATTTGTAATGATGGGATTACTCCCAGATATTGCTTCAGATATGAAAGTTTCAATTCCGGTTGCTGGATATTTAATTTCGGCTTATGCACTTGGAGTTGTTATTGGAGCGCCTTTGTTAGTAATCGCAGGAAGAAATTATGCACCAAAAAAAATGCTTTTAATTTTAGCTTTAATGTTGGCAGTTTTTAATTCATTGTCCATTATTGCTCCCGATTATAATATCTTATTTGCTTCTCGTTTTCTTTCTGGTTTGCCGCATGGAGCATTCTTTGGAGTGGGAGCGGTAGTCGCAAGCCGTTTGGCTGATAAAGGAAAAGAAGCACAGGCAATCTCAATTATGTTTGCCGGCTTAACTATCGCTAACTTAATAGGTGTACCGATTGGAACTTATATAGGACATCATTTTATTTGGCGTTATACTTTTGTTTTAATTGCTTTTGTGGGATTATTGACGTTGCTGGCTATTTATTTCTGGATGCCGAACTTAGAAAAAGGGGAAAGCGTTAACATGAAAACACAGTTGCAATTTTTTAAAAGAACAGAAGCTTGGCTGATTATCGGAATTACGGCAATTGGTTTTGGAGGTCTATTTGCTTGGATCAGTTATATTGCGCCTCTTTTAATTAATGTATCGAAGTTTTCGCCAGAAGATGTTTCATCTATCTTGATTTTAGCAGGATTAGGAATGGTAGTTGGTAACTTCGTAGGAGGAAAATTGGCAGATCGTTTTTTACCAGCTCCAACAACGCTAGCTTTATTGCTTGTTATGTCTACCGATTTGGTTTTGGTTTATTTCTTTTCATTCAATCAATATATTTCGTTGTTTTTGACTTTCTTGACTGGTGCTATTTCATTCTCGGTAATTGCGCCAATTCAGATGCTGATGATTCGCACTGCAAAAGGAGCAGAGATGATCGCTTCAGCTTCTCTTCAAGGAAGTTTCAATATTGGTAATGCTTTAGGGGCTTTTCTAGGTGGATTGCCTTTGGCAGCAGGATTCAGCTATTCTTCTCCTAATCTTATCGGAGTAGTAATGTCGGTTATCGGAATGATTATTACATTCATATTGATGAGATTACATCAAAAACAGGTTCAAGTTCAGCCGATATAAATCTAAAATATTTAAATTTTCAAGCCCTTAACTTTTGTTTAAGGGCTTTTTTTATGCTTATAAAGACACAAGCTTATGGTCAAAATTACTTTTTCTTTTCTTCAATTGATTTTATTTATAGGTAAAATCATTATAAAATTTAAGGTGTAAATAGAATTTTTCTAATTTTTTTTAGCTTGACTTTAACTTTTTAAGTGTAAAAATAACACCTGATAATTTCGTAATTAATATTCATGTAATCGATTGTTTTTTTTGCAATAATCGAATCAAATGAACGATTAATAATAATATTTTTAATATTTTAAAGTGATATAAATTATATATGTTACATAAAAAAGCAATAATAATTTTCATATATAGTTTATTTTAGGATTTTTTTGGGAAATTTTATTTTTCGTTTAAAAAAAATATCTATGTTTGTGTAATCGATTACAACTTTTTTTCACATCGTTCGAAATCGATTAAGTTATGAGAAGGAAAAATGAAGCTTGAATAAAGTTTTGTAGAAGAGATAAATAAATTACTGTTAAATAAAAACCACAAATATTAACTATAAAATGAATTGAAAGTAACCACAAAAAACCACTTAAACCAACTAGAAAAAACATTAATAACTTAAACAATCAACCATGAACTTTAAAGAACTATTAAACAAAGGAGCAAATTTTTGCTTTAAACTTGTTTTCTTACTGTGCTTATTGATCGGTAGTCAAGTACACGCGCAGGGCACAACGATAGAGGGAACCGTGAAGGATGCTGCGGGACTTTCTCTTCCTGGGGTAAACGTCTTAGAAAAAGGAACTAAGAACGGAACTTCTACCGATTTTGACGGGCATTACAAAATAAAACTGACGAATCCGAAAGCAGTATTAAGTTTTTCATTTATAGGTTTTCAGAGCATTAATGTTCCAACAGACGGAAAGACTAAAGTAAATGCAACAATGATTGAAGATTCTAATAACTTGAATGAAGTTGTTGTAATTGGATACGGAACGGCTAAAAAATCTGATTTAACAGGTGCTGTGTCAACTATTTCAGGATCTGATTTGAAAAAGGTACCAGTTGCAAATGTTGCTGAAGCTTTAACAGGTCGTATCGCGGGTGTACAGGTAACTGCAGCTGAAGGCTCTCCAGATGCAGATATAAAAATTAGAGTTCGTGGAGGTGGTTCACTTACTCAAGATTCTTCGCCATTGATTATTGTAGATGGTTTTCCTATCAATAATATGAATGATATTTCTTCATCTGATATCGAAACAATGACTGTTTTAAAAGATGCCGCTTCAACTGCAATCTACGGATCACGAGGTGCAAATGGGGTAATTCTTATTACTACAAAAAGCGGAAAAGATGGGAAAATGGCTGTAAACTTTAATATGTTCTATGGTATGAAAACGATGGCTAAAGATATTGATGTTTTGTCGCCTGAGGATTATACAAAATGGCAATATGAATATGCTTTACTTTCTCAAAGTGGAACAAAGGTACCTACTAATCCAGATTCATACACTAAGTATTTTGGAAATTGGGAAGATCATGACATGTACAATGGTTTAAAAGGAGATGATTGGCAAAAACAAATCTTTGGACGCACAGGTGAGGTGCAAAGCCGTGATTTAGGAATTAGAGGAGGAACTGATAAGCTTAATTATAATTTTAATTATGCTCACTACGATGAAAAAGCTATCATGGTAGGCTCAGACTACAAAAGAAATAACTTAGCATTAGCTTTAAAGAGTAAACTAAATGATAAAATTGATGTTGCTTTTACAATGCGTTATTCAGATACAGAGATTGATGGAGGTGGGGTAAATGAGCAAAATGAGAAATCTTCGTCGGATTCTCGTATGCGTACTGTTGTAGGCTATGCGCCACTTCCAGTACCAGGTCTAACGTCTGGTGATACTACTGGAGACGGAACAGATGTGTTGGTAAATCCTTTTATAGCAATATCAGATAATAACGCTCAGCAGTTTCGTAAAAACTTTAATATGTTAGGAAGTTTTGGATGGGAGATTGTAGATAATTTAAAACTGAAAGTAGATTTAGGTCTAGATAATTCTAATATTACAGATTATCGTTTTTATGGTCGATCAACTTATTATGTAAATAATGCGCCAACCGCTGTATTACAAGGTTTGCCTGCAATGATTATGTCAGATGCTAAACAGGAACGCTTTAGAAATGCAAATACGCTAAATTACGACTTCAAAAAAATAATGGGAGAAGATCATCATTTGACTGCTCTTATTGGGGAGGAAAGCATTACATATAGCACAAATACTTTAACAAATACGATACATGGATATCCTAGTTTTTTTGATTTTGAAAAAGCAAAAACTCTAACGACACAAGGGACTCCTCAAGCAGTAGATAACTATTATAGCCCTGATGACAGATTATTATCTTTCTTCGGACGTGCAAATTATGATTACAAAAACCGTTATATCCTATCTGCCACATTTCGTGCAGATGGATCTAGTAAATTTTTAGGAGCGAACCGTTGGGGATATTTCCCAGCTTTTGCAGCAGGATGGAAAATGTCAGAAGAAAATTGGCTAAAAAATAAAGCTTGGTTAAGTCTTTTAAAATTAAGAGCAAGTTATGGTGAAGCAGGTAATAATAATATACCTGTTGGACAGCAAATTCAAATTTTCCAGTCGACACCAACAACATGGATTAATGGAGTTACTAGTGTTTGGGCACCTTCTAAAACAATGCCTAATCCTGACTTGAAATGGGAAACGACAGTTACTCAGAATATTGGTTTAGATTTTGCATTTTTCAAAAATCGCTTAAGTGGTAATTTTGATATCTACAAAAACCTAACGAACGACTTATTGCTTAATTTCCCAGTTTCAGGAGTTGGATATGATTTTCAATACCGTAACATGGGACAAAATCAAAACAAAGGTTTCGAGGCTACTATAAACGTTGTTGCAATTGAAAAAGCTAAATATGGATTGAATTTTTCATTCAATATGTCAGTAAACAAAAATCGCATTAACTCATTGGGTATTATGAGTGACTTTGGACAAGCTACAGGATGGGCTTCTTCGCAAATTGGAGATGATTATCTTATCGCAGTTGGTTCTTCGTTAGGAAGTATGTATGGCTACAAAAATGATGGAAGATATGAAGTTTCAGACTTTGATTATGTTGGCGGAAAATATGTTTTAAAAAGTGGTGTAGTTAATACTTCTACTTCTTTAGTTGGTGATGGAAGTGGTCTTAAGCCTGGAGATATGAAACTAAAAGATATTAATGGAGATGGTAAAGTTGATATTAATGATAAAACAGTTATTGGTCATTATAATCCTAAAAGTTCAGGAGGTTTTGTTATTAACGGTAATGCTTATGGCTTTGACTTAATGGCAGCTTTTAACTGGAGCATTGGTAATGATGTATACAACGCTGATAAAATTGAATTTTCGACAGCTACTGCTTCAGGAGAATATAAGAATTTAAATTCTACAATGGCAGATGGAAAAAGATGGACTAATTTGGATCCTGCAACTGGTCAATTAGTAACGGATAATCCTGAAGCTTTAGCAGCTCTTAATGCTAATACAACTATGTGGTCTCCATACATGAGACAAGCTATCTTTACTGATTGGGCAGTTGAAGACGCATCGTTTTTAAGATTAAATACTCTGACATTAGGGTATTCAATGCCTGAGATGTTTACATCTAAACTTGGAGTTTCTAAATTGAGATTTTACTTGACAGGAAGCAATATTTTTGTTTGGACTAATTATTCGGGTTCAGATCCAGAAGTTTCAACAAAAAGAAAAACTCCACTTACTCCGGGGGTTGATTCGAGTCCTTATCCAAGAAGCAGACAAATGATTTTTGGTATGAATCTTAATTTCTAATTTAAACGATTACAAAAATGAAACATAAAATAATAATAGCGGGATTGATCATTTCGGGTTTATTTAGTTCTTGCCAGCAATTTGAAGATGACTACCTAGATACGCCTGCAAAATCAACATTAGATACGCCTTTAATTTTCTCGACTGTCGAACTTGCAAAAGGAGCTGTTGATGGAATAAAAGTGCCATTTGCTGAAACAAACTCTTATAGAGGTAGATTTTTGCCTTATTACGGATTAAATACTGACGTTGAATGGTTAAGTGCTTCACAAACAGCAGGAGACAAAGCAGATCTTTGTGTTTATGATGCTAAGCCAACCAATACCGAAATGAATACTACCAATAATGCCTATGCCATGATGTATTTGGGTATTGAGCGTGCGAATATTTGTATTCAAGGTTTACGTCAATATGGAAATCCAACACCAGGAACAGAAATGGGTCAGTTGTTAGGAGAAGCTTTAACGCTAAGAGCAATTTATTATGCTGACTTACTTAAATCTTGGGGAGATGTTCCAGCTCGTTTTGAACCTATAACTACAGCAACTTTATATTTACCTAAATCAAATAGAGATATTATTTATAAGCAAATAATTG
Source organism: Flavobacterium sharifuzzamanii (assembly GCF_003254585.1). Classification (GTDB taxonomy): domain Bacteria; phylum Bacteroidota; class Bacteroidia; order Flavobacteriales; family Flavobacteriaceae; genus Flavobacterium; species Flavobacterium sharifuzzamanii. Next base: position 305,575 of record NZ_QJGZ01000037.1, read on the forward strand.
CAGATTTAGGAGAAGCTTCAACATTGGTTGCTTGGCCTAATGAAACTTCTTATACAAGTACAGTAGAACACGTAAATAAGGCTTTTGTAAAAGGATTTAGAGCGCGTTTGGCTCTAGCAGCAAGTGGCTACCAGCAATATCCTGACGGAGTGAGAAGAAGTAATGATCCAGAACTTTCAGTGGCTTCTATGTATGCATTGGCATTGAGAGAATCTCGTGAGGTAATTCAAAGTGGTTCTGCTCGTTTAGAATCTACCTTTGAAGGATTATGGAGAAAATACAACGAAGAAGTTACCACAGCAGGTGGAGAATCTCTTTGGGAACTTCCTTTTTCTGATGGACGTGGTAGAATGTTGTTTACGTTTGCCGTAAGACATACGGCTGCTGCTGACCAATTTCAAGCTAATGGTGCTAACCGTGGAGGCGTAGCAGGTCCGTTGCCATTTGTTTTCTACGACTATGATCAAGCTGATGCACGTAGAGATGTTACTTGTGTGCCTTATAAATATGGTGCAGCAGTTAATGGTATTGCAAAACAAGAACTAGGTTCTTTAGATACTTGGTACTTTGGTAAATATCGTTACGAATGGATGAAACGTTATGTGACATCTACAAATGATGATGGAGTGAATAAAATGTATATGCGTTATGCTGAGGTACTTCTTATTGCTGCTGAAACTGCAAACGAATTGGAAGGGCCAGGTGCAGCGGCTCCTTATTTAAAAGAAATCCGCAGAAGATCATTTGCTTCAACTGCTCAGGCTGTAAAAGTGGACGCTTATGTAGATGCATTAACTAGTAAAGAAGCAATGTTTAACGCCCTTGTTTTGGAAAATAAGTACGAGTTTACAGGAGAAATGGAGCGTAAACAAGCGCTTATCCGTTGGAATTTGCTTAAAGTAAAATTAGATGAGGCAAAACAAAAAATGACAGATCTATCAGCTCGCTCAGGAGCTTATGCTGATGTACCAAAAACTTTGTACTATAAATATAAATCTGACAATGTAAGTTTAGATATTTATGGACTTAATAGAGGAGAAACGACAGATCCAGGAGTATTATATTCATCTACTTCATGGACTTGGACAGGAACAGCTGCTGATGCTAAAATAGCTTCATTATACAAGCCAGGGGTTAATCCTGATAATAGACAATTTTGGCCAATATGGCAAGTGTTTATTGATGCAAGTAATAACCAGATAAAAAATGATTACGGTTACTAAAATCTTTCAAAAAACTAATAATAAATTAGACGTTATTATGATGAAAACAATAAATATATTTAAAGGATTAATAACCGTGTTACTTCTTTCGATAGCCGTTTCAAGCTGTGAAAGTTATAATGAGGCGTTATTAGACGGTATAGGAAATACAAGAGAGTTTTCTCCAATTGGACTTAAAGCTACGATTAGAAATAAAACTATAGTTGAGTTAAATTGGACGGTTAAAAAAGGTGAAAATGCAGATCATTTTGTTGTAGAATTTAGTGCCGATGATCCTAGCTTCTCTACAATTTATAAAACCATAAATGTTGCGCCTTCTGAACTTCCTATACAAGTACCTCTAGAGGGAGAAACAGTTTATTCTATTAGAGTAAAATCTGTTACTTCGGGATTAGAAGATTCAAAATGGTCAGTTATAACTGCTACGACATTATCAGAACAAATAATGTTTCCGGTTCAAGATGCAGATATTGAAGCAACTAAAGTTACATTAAGATGGGTTCCAAATAGCTCTGTGACACAAATTACTGCAATGCCTGGAAATATCGTACATACTATTACAGCTGCTGAAAAAACAGCTGGAGTAGCTACTTTAACAGGCTTAACACCTGAAACTGCTTATACAGCAATTTTATACAACGGTACGAAGAAAAGAGGTGATGCAACATTTACAACAGGAATAGATATTGGAACAGGAATATTAGTTAAATTAGGAGATGATGTGCTTCAAAAAATTGCTAGTGCACCTTCTGGATCTGTTTTAGTTTTCATGCCGGGTGATTACACAGCTCAAACAGGAACAATAGCGGTAAATAAAACATTAACATTAAGAGGATTGAGGCCAGGTGATAAACCAAAACTTAAGTTTAATTTCACTCTTGCTAACAACCCTAATAATGCAAGTGAGGTAGTTAATTTCTCTTTAGTTGATATCGATTTAAGTGGAGCAGGAACAACTGGTGGTGCAATTGCAATTAGCTCAGCAGCTACAACACAATTAGGTGATGTTTTAATTAGTGGTAGTTACGTTCATGATTTCCCATCTCAATTAATGTACGGAAATGCATCTGCAAAATTAAAATCGTTCACTGTAGATAATAGTATTATTAAAAATGTAAACACCGCTTCTGGTGCTGATTTTATTGATTTCAGAACTACTTATGTAGCAACTGTATCTTTAACAAAAAGTACATTTGACACTTGTTCATCTCGTGATTTCATACGTCTAGACGCAGCAGCAGGACTAACAGGAACAGGCTTAACAAGTAATGTGTTAGTTGATGGATGTACAATTTATGCTCCGACACTTCCAGCTGCAAGTAGAATCTTGTATGTGCGTTTTGTTACAAATGCTTTAATAGTGCGTAATACGATATTAAATGTTGGATCAGCAGTTTATACAAATACTACTGCAACTGCTGTTCCTACGTTCTCAAATAATAATAATTTCAATTCGCCTAATTTACAGATTACAACAGGAAACAATAGACCAGATGCTTCTGCAACTGTATTAGATCCTCAATTTACAAGTGCGACAACAGGTGATTTTACTATTAAGAATCAAACATTAATTGATAGAAAAGTAGGAGATCCACGTTGGATAAAATAAAAAATCGTGGTTGATTAAATAGAAAAAGCGGGATACAATTTATTTTGTAATCCCGCTTTTTTAGTTTTCAGTCGCGGTTCCGGTTTTCAGTTTCAGTCTTCAGTAACAATCTTCATGCATGGGGGTAGCTGAAAACTGAGACTGAAAACTTATAACTACTCAATAGATAAATCAAATTTTTCCAATAAACCTGCAAGTGCCGTATGCGAAACCTTTGTTCCTTTAATTTTATTTTCTGATGGATCAAATGCATAATTTCGGGAAGTTCTAAAATCGGTTTTCTCCAGAATGCTTTCCACGAAAGTGGCACCAGAAAGATCACAGTTTTTAAAAATGGCCAGCGATAAATCGGTGTTCGAGAAATCAGTTTCTTTTAGAGAACAATCGGTAAAGTTGGTTTTCTTTAGCTTCTTGTAAATGAAAGTAGAATAGTCTAGGACGCAATCTTCGAAATTCATAGAAAACAAAAAACTATTGCAGGCGCTAAAGTCAAGTCCCATTAATTTACAGCCAATGAATTTGATGTTTTTCAATCCCGTATTTTTTAAAACAGCCAATGATAGATTGCAGTTTTTAAAAGTAGAATCCATAAAGTCATTATGGCTCAAATCACTTTTAGAGAAGTTGCAATTAATGAATTCGCAGTTTACAAATTCGGTATTAGCCAAACTTTGATCCGAGTAATCAATCGTTTCAAAAGTTCGGTTTTGGTATAATTTTGATTCCATATAAAATTTTAAAAAGGCGTGTAAGGTTTTATTCTAATTCGATGCAATCGAAAACAGAATTGTTTTGAAGTAAAGCTGTAACATTCAATTCGCTATCCACCCGTAAGATATTATCGCAATCTTCAAGGTCGAAATTCCATTGAGATTCTGGTAATAATTGATTTAGTAATTCAGAAGCCGATTCGAATTTGGTCTGATTATCAACGGAAGTTTTAAAAACATAAATCATAGTTTGCATTTTTGAGGAAGCAAATTTCTGAAAAACGTCCATATATTTGTTAGGATTCTTTAATCAATAATTGGGACTTATCAATCATTTTTCGGTATCGAATGGGAGAGATTCCTTCTGTCTTTTTGAAAAAACGGCTAAAGTAAGATTGATCTTCAAATCCTACTTGCGCTGCGATTTCACCTACAGATAGAGTAGTTTGAAAGAGCAGATATTTAGCTTCTAGCAATATGTTTTCATCAATCCATTTAACAGCAGATTTCCCTGTGATGGTCTTGACACATTTATTTAAATGGTTTGGAGTAACATTTAGTAGAGAAGAGTAATAATTTACCTGATGCTGGGTTTTTATATGATCATGAATCAGCTCTTTAAATTTCGCTGTGATTGCTTCTGCTGCCGAAATATTTTTAACAGGTTTCACCGCATTTTTATTCATCTCATAAAATAGCGTAATCAGATAAGATTGCACAATATTCAAATCTGCAATTGTAGTTTCTGAATATTCCTTTTTCAATCTTTCAAAAATATTTGTAATGGGTTCAATATCTTCGGGAGCCAGTTTGATTTTCGGATTTCCAGAAATTTTCAGAAAATCAAAATCATTCAGTAATTCACGACTGCCATATTTTCTAATTAAAATGTCGGGATGAAACTGGCAGATATAACCTTTATGAATATTATTGACATTGTCAAGCGAAAAAATCTGACCTGCCGGAACCATAATCATTTCCTTATAGGTCGTAATATATTCCTGATAGCCCAATTTCATAACATGCTGACCAGAAGAAATAAAAATTAAAGTATGGCAAGAATGTTTAGAAGGCGGAACAGGATGCTGCATTTGCATCATTTCTTCGATTTCAAGACAGAAAAAATGATCCGAATTCGATTTAAAAAGTAAATGAATAGGATTGTCTTCACCTAAAAATTTCTCTCGAAATCCTTTTGGGCCATACGTTTTTATTTTCTCTGCCTGCTTCTTTTTCATTTTTAATAATATAATCTAAAATCAAGCAGTTTGCAGAGATTGTAATGTTTGGCATAAAGATCTTCAACGACTTCGATCAAATTATCATTTTCCTGATACAGACTAAAAAAAGCTTTGTCAATTGTACTGCAGCTTGCAATTTTATTATAAGTAGAACCATAGCCAGAAATTGCTCTTGCGCCAGTTATATCTAAGAAATATTGAGCTTCTTCTTCGTTTAAATCTAGAACCTTAAGATTGGCAAAATGAATGATTTTACCTTTCATTTTTCCCTCAAACAATTCGGCAATTTCTTCAATGCTGTAATAATAATCGTGAAGACAGATATTGTTTTCCTGACCTGGCATTGCTAGATAAATAATCTCATAATCCTTGAAATTATGATCTTCATAAAGCAAAATATTCAGACTTTCTTCTAAACCTTCAATTGTGTCGCAAGTTTTATGAATGCTTGAAATACCTTGGTCGATAGCCAATTCTTCCAGACATTTTACCACATGTGTCGGGGTATGATCTTCTATATCTTTAACGCCTTCAAGGCAGAAAATAAATTTTTCATTATCCATGCAGTTATTCTTTCTGGTTTTAAACTCTTTTAGTGGTTTTAGCAAAAGTATTTTTTAAATCATAAAATCCAATAGAGAAAACAGACTTTAACGTCTTTTTTTGATTTTAAGTTTAGGTTACAGTAGCGTAAATTTTAAAGCGTATTTTTGTAAACCGAAAATATAGTTACACATGATACAAATTAACCAAACGGCATCATTTGCTGTTGAAGATATATTATTCTGTTTTGCTCTCGAATCTGAAGCGGCGGAAGTTTTTAAAGGCCACAATGTCTTATTTACCGGAATCGGAAAAGTAAATGCAGCTTACGAATTGACAAAAGCCATTCAAAAGAAAAAGCCGTCTGTAATTATTAATTTAGGTTCTGCGGGAAGTAGCTATTTTCAAAAAGGTGACGTGGTCTGCTGTACCAAATTTGTACAAAGAGATATGGACGTTCGCGGTTTAGGATTTGCTCTATACGAAACACCACTTTCTGGTTTGCCGCCAGTTTTAGAATATGGTTTATTAATGGACAATCTTCAAGAAGGAATTTGCGGAACTGGTGACAATTTCGAAATGGAACATCGTTCAGACGCTTACAACGTTGTTGATATGGAAGCTTACGCTTTAGCCATGATTGCCATGAAAGAAAATATTCCGTTTTTAAGTTTAAAATATATTTCTGATGGAGCCGATGATAATGCTGCAGAAGATTGGACGGTTCAGGTTCATAAAGCAGCAATTGTTTACGGCAAAATTTTGGGATTGATAAAAGAATCAGAAGCCATTTCTTAGTTGAAATGGCTTTTTTTATTTAGATTGCAGACACAGAAACAAATAAATAATTATGGAAGATTTTATTAATGAGATTTTAGGGGATGATCGTGAAATAGTTGAAAAAGTAGATTTTAATGATTTTGTTTTTGTTTTTTTTAAGCCCAAAGGGTATAGCAATCCATACAAGGATGAAAGACTAAATTTAATATCAAGTTCAGGGCCATTAAAAATAAATATAAAGACAATGGAATATGAATTTACTCATATATATGAGTTTTATTCGGAATATGGAGATAACGAAATAATTTTTCCAAAAAAAGATGAAATTGCTCTTGATTGGGGTGAAGTTCTCTGCAATATTAAAATGCGGAAACGTTTTAATTCTGAAGACTTTTTTTTACTATTAAAAAATTATAATCTACCTCTTGATAGTTTTGATATTTATAGTATTAATAGTCAAGATACTATTGAGATTGAAATAAAACATGATGAAGCTGTTAACTTTTTAATAGAATTTCTCGAGAAAAATAATGGCAATTATATAAAAAAACACAGCAATCATTTTCTCATACAATTAGAAATCTAATTTTTCAGTGATAACAAGATGAAGAAAAAAAGCAACACGAGTATTTCTAACTCGGCGTTGCTTTTTTATTTTAACAATTTTCGAAGCATGTATCAAAATTGCGTGCTCTAACTCATTTTCCGTAACTTTTTGAAATCTTCCCACAATTGATTTGTTTTTTCTTGATTAGGAATACCTCCACTTCCGCTTCTTATGCATATTTCATCTATGTATTCTAAAAAATCATAATCTAATGAGGGTAAGCGAAAATCGGTCTGTCTTTTGATAGGTAGATTATCAACTTCAATTGTCGACATTTCTCCTTTATAAACATGATTTCCTCTTAATAGAATTTTTATAACAGGTTCATAGGGATCAGGAAGATTTTGATATTTTTCGAAACTTGGTGAATTTTTAAATATTTGCCAGTAAATATATAGGTAAACATATATATACTCAAAACCTCGATATTTACTATTTAAAATAGTTATATCGTTAAGATAATTAACTCTAAAATCTTCTAAATCAATTAAATTATTTTTGAACTCTGGAGCTAGCAAATGAAATAAATTGTGTCCATCTTTTGTTTTATAAATGTTAATTAGCCATTTTTCTTCAATTCCTAATGCAACATACCACTCATACATTTTTGATAAATAATCTTTATATAGAAGAATGCCAGAAGTGTTTTTGTTTTTTTGGACTTCAATTATTTGAGATTTTAATTCCGCTAATTTTATATTAAATATTTCTGTTGCTGTCATTTTATTTAATTGATTTTTCATTTAATTAAAACATTATTTTTTAAGTCAAATAATGCTTTTAATCATTTCTTTAATCATTTTTAAAGCCTCGGTAGATGTTTTGCGAATGATGATTTTATTTTTTTTGTCTTTTATTAAAGCCGTAAACTGATTGTCTTCTATATTAATATCAACGATAGTTCCGCCATATTTTAAAGTAGTTTCTGCAATTGCAACAGGTAGATTCGTGGCGCCAGAAGTTCCTATAATAAAAAGTATTCCAGAGTTTTTGGCAATTTTCAAAGAACTAAATTTTTTATTCGTTTGTTCATCGTAGTATTCATCAAACCATAAAATATTTGGTCTCATCCAACTTCCGCAACTTTTACATTTTAAAAGCTCAATTTCTTTTTCAGTTAAATCTTCATCAATCTCTTTTCCTTTTATTTCTTCTGGTAGATTTATGATTTCTCTGCAACCGTTTGAACACTTTATTTGTCTATTATTTCCATGAATTTCAAAAATCCTTTCTGTTCCGCTTAATCGGTGTAGGTTGTCTATGTTTTGAGTAATCAGATGAAATCTGTCTTTTAAAATGTTTTCAATTTCGACCAATTCGTAATGACTTTCATTTGGTTTTGCATTTTCAAACATTTTTTTTCTAAATAAGGAATATTGCCAAACTTCTTCAGGGTTTTCTTTGAAGTATTTAAAAGTTCCAAACTCTTCTGGTTTATGAAATTTTGTTCCCTTAATCCAAATACCATCTATACCTCTATAGGTCGGAATTCCACTTTCAGAAGAGATTCCAGCACCAGTTAAAAAAGTAAAAAGGTTTCTTTTATTTTTAGTTGAAACTTGTTTAATTATATTTTCTAATTGCTCCATGTTTAATGAAAAAGGGATAGTTTTTTTGATTAAATATACACTAAAATTAATATCTAAAAATTGTGAGTTTTTATGAATTGCTCCAGCGGAGCAAAATATTTATAGCATAATTTAAATTTTCACATTCAAAAAGCTCCAGCGGAGCGATATATTGAGAATGGCTTGTTTTAATAGAAATAAAGAAAGAAAAGCGACTAAAAAAACCTGATAACACAAGATTGATAAGTATTTGATGGGTTATTTTTAACTAATACGGAATGTTTGTTTACTAGTGAATTTGAGAAACTTTTTAACTTTATAACCTTCATATTTTACTAACTAAAGACCTTCAAAAACCAAAATGATTTTAACTATGAAAAAGATAATAATGCTGTGCTGTATTTTTCTGTTTATTGGAAAAACAATAGCGCAGGAAATTCCGTTGGTGGCTAATATTTCTGCGCGAAACAATATTACTTTAAACGGAAAATGGAGTTATATCGTAGATCCGCTAGAAAACGGATATTTTAATTACCGTTTAGAGCCTTTTAAAGACAACGGATTTTTCGAAAATAAAAAATGGAACACCACAGAACTGAGCGAATATAATTTTGCAACCTCAGCAGTAATGGATATTCCGTCTGATTGGAATTCGAAAGATCAGAGATTGTTTTTTTATGAGGGAACAGTTTGGTTTCAGAAAGATTTCAATTATAAAAAAGATGCCAAAAGCAAAGGAATTCTTCATTTCGGGGCAGTTAATTACGATGCAAAAGTTTATGTGAACGGAAAATTGGCAGGAACACATATTGGCGGTTACACGCCTTTCAATTTTGATGTAACCCATTTATTAGTTGACGGAAATAATTTCGTAGTAGTAAAAGTCGATAATAAACGCCATAAAGACAATGTGCCAACCGTAAATATGGATTGGTGGAATTATGGCGGAATCACAAGAGACGTAACTTTGGCTCAAGTTCCGAATACTTATATCGAAGATTATTTGGTTCAATTGGATAAAAAAGAAAAAGGAAAAATTTCGGGTTGGATAAAATTAAATAGCGAATCGGCAAATCAAACAGTTTCGGTTTCCATTCCAGAACTGAAAATCAAAAAAAGCGTTACGACCGATGCTAAAGGAATTGCCTCTTTTGAAATTAAAGCTAATCCTGTTTTATGGACGCCTGAAAAACCAAAATTATATGATGTAACCATTTCTAAAGCTGATGAAAATATTGCCGATCAAATTGGTTTTAGAACCATTGAAACTAAAGGCAAAGAAATTTTGCTAAACGGAAAAAAAGTTTTTTTGCGAGGAATCAGTATTCACGAAGAAGCGCCTTTTAGATCTGGAAGAGCTTGGTCTCAAGAAGATGCGATTACATTACTGACTTGGGCAAAAGAGTTGGGTTGCAATTATGTTCGATTGGCACATTACCCGCATAACGAAAATATGGTAAAAGAAGCTGAAAAAATGGGATTAATGATTTGGTCTGAAGTTCCGGTTTATTGGACGATTTCGTGGACAAATCCAGATACGTATGCTAATGCCGAACGCCAATTGCACGATATGATTTATCGAGATAAAAATCGTTGCGGAATCGTAATTTGGTCAATTGCCAACGAAACGCCACACGGCGATGATCGAGATGCTTTTTTGAGCAAACTGGCAAAATACGCGCGTACGCAAGACAATTCTCGTTTGATTAGTATGGCGATGGAAGTTACTTCGAGTTCAAACAACATCAATACGCTTCATGATAATATGAATGAATATGTTGATATTGTAAGTTTCAATCAATATTTGGGTTGGTACAGAGGAACCAACGAATCTTGCAAAGACATGCAATGGGTGGTTCCGTACAACAAGCCTGTTATTATTAGCGAATTTGGTGGCGAGGCTCTACAAGGTTTGCACGGTGATAAAAAAGAACGTTGGAACGAAGAATATCAGGAAGAATTATACATTCAAAATACGCAAATGTTCAATCGTATTGAAGGTTTAGCAGGAGTTTCGCCTTGGATTCTCGTTGATTTCAGATCGCCAAGAAGACAATTGCCAAATATTCAAGATTTCTTTAATCGTAAAGGATTAATTTCAAGCAATGGAATTAAAAAGAAAGCTTTTTATGTAATGAAGGATTGGTACAAACAAAAAGAAGAAGAATATAAGTAAGATAGAACAAGTAGAAAACCTTCAAACTCATTTTGATTTTGGAGGTTTTTTTGTGTTTTTTCCTTAATTTTATTTGAAAAAATAGAAGACTTTAATGGAACTAGAAATTGTCATAAGATTGCTTTTAGCAGCATTTTGGGGAGCTTTAATTGGTGCCGAAAGAGAATATAGCGGAAAAGCGGCGGGTCTTCGCACCACAATAATGATTTCTGTTGGAGCTTGTTTCTTTACTTTTATGTCTGAATGGATTGGCGGAGCAGGAAATCCTGACCGAATAGCTTCTAATATTGTAACAGGTTTAGGTTTTCTTTGTGCGGGAGTAATCTTTAGATCAGACAATCATGTTAGCGGGATTACGACGGCAGCAACAATATGGTCGGTTGCAGCTGTAAGTATGGGAGTAGGAGCAGGTTATTATTTTGCATCGGCTTGTGCAGCCTTGATGATTCTTTCCATTCTTACGGTGCTTACTTTTCTTCAGGATAAAATAGACCTCATCAACGCACATAAAACCCTTCAAATAACTTTTAAACGTTCTGATAGCGGATATGCAAGATGCAATGAACTTTTTTCAGTCTATGGCGTAAAATCAAAACTGATTACACAGCGTCGTAATCTGGATCATATAGTTTTAGAATGGCAAATACATGGGCCAAAAAAATCTATTGAATCTTTGTATACAGCACTTTTGCAAGAACCTATTTTTGAGGAATTAGTATTATAACAACAAAAAATATGAATTTTAATTTACAGCCCGTTTTAGAAAATGATCTTTGCATTTTGTCTCCTTTAGAAGAAAAAGATTTTGAGGCTTTGTATAAAGTAGCTTCCGATCCTAAAATTTGGGAACAGCATCCAAACAAAGACAGATGGAAAAAAGAAGTCTTTGAAAATTTCTTTGAAGGAGCCATGAAAAGTAAAGGCGCTTTTAAAATTATAAGTAAAGAAACAGGAGAATTTATTGGAAGCACTAGATTTTACGATTTCAATCAAGAAGACAATAGTATTTTTATTGGTTATACTTTTTATGCCGTTTCGTGCTGGGGAAAAGGCATTAATCAAAGTGTAAAAAAGACGATGTTGGATTATCTTTTCCAATATGTATCAAAAGTAAAATTTCATATTGGTTCAGAAAATATCCGATCGCAAATTGCCATTTCAAGAGTGGGAGCCGAAAAAGTGGCTGAAGAAGAAGTGGCTTATTTTGGAGAAAAGCCAAAATTGAATTTTGTTTATCAAATAAATAAAGAATACTAGAAAAACAAAAGGGCCGACTTAAAATAGTTGGCCCTTTTGTTTTGTGAAACTGCTCCAGCGGAGCAAAATATTTATAGCAAATTCAGATGCAAGTATCAAAAAGCTCCAGAGGAGCGACATATAAAAAATTATTTCACCAAATAATCAACTTGATCTGCTTCGCAAAGTCTAAAATAGCCAAATGCGAAATTATTAGAATCTGAAGTATTTATAATATTTCCTCTAATATTTCCTGGCGGAACAAGAAACGGATTTGCACTTGAAGCTTCCAAAATTAATTTCCAGTAATTGAAGAAGTTTTTAGAAACACCTCTGTGGGTAATTTTGAGCGTGTTTCCAGGTTTCATTTTGTCTTCATGAGAATATCTCGTACTGATTTCGTTTCCGTTATAAAACTCATCATTCGTGATTTCGTATTCAGGATAGATTAAGAATTCACCTTGAAAATCGGTTACGTAAAAATTAACTTGATCTGCTGGATCGTTGTAATAAAATGTCACTTCTATTACATCTTTTCCGCTAAAGTCAGGAACAATATTTTGCTCTATTTTATTGATTGGAGTTGCAGAAGTCAGTTTTTCAACTGCAGTATAACTTTGCCCTTCAGCAGTAATAAACAATTTATAATCTGCATTAAGAACAGGAACAAAATTAGTGCATTTGTAAACGCCGGTTTCGGTTTCGTTAAACATAAAAACATCTCCGTTACTGTTTTCTACTCTTACTTGAGCGCCAGAAACCTTTGGCGTAGAACCGCTATAATAAGGAGCCGTTTTACTGATTTTTATGGTTTGTTCCTTTCCGTCAGTTCCCTTTTTCCAGATAATTTCCGCATCGATAACCAATTTGGTTTCACCAGTTTTCAGATCTAGATTGACCACATCTTCGCAAGAAGCAAAAGAAAAAACAAAAAGAAGACTTATTAATGCCAGCGCTCTATTCATTATCGTATATTTTTTCAATTTATTCATCGCATTAAAATTTAAAATTATAAGAAACCCCAGGAACGATTCCAAAAATAGAAAGCCTTCTGGTTTCATTTGCTCCCGTATCTTCATTGGTTGTAAAACTCATCGAAGCCGCATTTTTTCTGTTGTAAATATTATAAAGGCTAAATACCCAATAGCTTTGCCATCCTTTCTTTTTGTCTGGTTTTGGCGTGTACGTTGCCGCCACATCTAAGTGATGGAAAAGGGGCAAACGGTTTTCATTTCGCAAAGAATAATTCGGAATATGAATGCCTCCCATTTCATAATATCCATTAGCATACGTTACCGGCTGGCCTGATTGCAGGGTGAAATTTCCATTAAATGACCATTTTGGGTTTAATTCATAGCTTCCCACAATACTCAAATTATGCAATTTGTCATATCCAGATAAATACCAGTCACCATTTGCAATTCCTGGTTCTTCAGGAGTTCTTCCAGGCGTTTTTTGTTCAGCTCTAGATAAAGTATACGAAATCCATCCTGTAAAAACGCCAGTATTTTTTCTGAATAACAACTCCATTCCATACGATCTGGCTTTTCCGTTTAGAATAACCTGTTCAATGTTGTTGTTAGCCAAAATATCAGCGCCGTCAATATAATCAATACGATTTTGAACATTTTTATAAAATAATTCTGTTTCTAATGAATAATCTCCGTCTTTGAAATTTCTAAAGTATCCCATCGCGTACTGATCCAAAAGTTGAGGTTTTGTAAAAGGCCCGCTTGGTGTCCAGATGCTCATTGGCAGTGGAGACTGTGTGTTTGATAAAATATGAATGTACTGCGCCATTCTGTTGTAGCTCGCTTTTATAGAAGTTTCGTCGTTAAAAGCATAAGATAAGGCAGCTCGAGGTTCAAAATTATTAAACTTACTGATGGTTTTTCCTTTTCCGTACGAAATGCTTCCGTTTGGTGTTCCTTCTTCATAAATTTTGTACAACGGATTATATACTACCGCTTGGCCATTTTCGTAAGTGCTGATGGTTTCATCTCCTAAACGATAAAACATGCTGTAACGAAGTCCGTAACGGAAATTCAGTTTCTCAGTAATCTGATTTTCAAAATCAACAAACGCAGAAGCTTCTAGAGCATATTTCTTATCCAATTGCATATAATTAAACTGAGAATCTGGAGAAGTCGGTTTTACAACTCCAGGATTGAAATTGTAATACAAACCATCAATTCCGTAATTGATTTTAAACTTCTCAGATTGCTGCAAATTCCAATTGTATTTCAATCCGTAACTCGCAATATTACTATCCCATTTAAAACTTTCAATAGGAATTTCTAGATTAAATCTGTAATCACTGTAGAAAGTAGATAAATTGCTGTTTAAGCGATCAGAAAATTTATGTTTCCAGCTCAAAATACCCATTGTGCTTCCGTAAGTACTTCCAAAACGATCACTAATATCAAATAAATCATTTCCGAAGTAACCTGAAAAAGACAATGTGTTTTTGGCATTGAAACGATAATTTAGTTTAGCATTCAAATCATAAAACATGGCCGAGTTTTTATTGTCGGCCAGTTTCATAAACAAATGCGCATACGAAGCTCGTCCTGAAAGGATGAACGAACCTTTTTCTTTTTGCAACGGACCTTGAACTAAAAGTCGGCTTGAGATAATTCCGATTCCTCCGTTTACTTTATATTCTTCAAAATCTCCCGTTTGTTGCGTAACATCAAGAACAGAAGAAACACGTCCTCCAAATTTTGACGGAATTCCCCCTTTATATAAATCTAAACCATTGACAATATCGGCATTGAAAATAGAAAAGAACCCAAACATGTGTGAATCTGCATAAACAGGTGCGCCATCCAAAAGAATCAAATTCTGATCGGCAGCACCACCGCGGACATTAAATCCTGAAGAAGCTTCTCCAGCATTGGTAACTCCCGGCAAAGTCAAAATTGACTTTAACGGATCAGGCTCTCCCATTGCAACAGGAATTCTTTTGATTTCCTGCATCGTAAGCTTGTTAACACTCATTTGAGTGGTTTTAATATCAATTGCTTTATTGTTCATTACGATAACTTCTCCCAATTGCTGACTGTCAGAATCTACGTTGAAGTTAACCTTGGTATCGTCTGAAATAGATACGCGTTTTTCTTCATTTTTAAATCCAACATAACTCACCTGTACAGTATAATTTCCGTGAGGGACATCGATACTATATTTTCCGTTCGCATCTGTTACAACGCCTGTTTCCAATTCCTTAATATAAATATTGGCTCCAATAACAGGCTGTCTTTCGTCATCATAAACGTGACCGGTCAGCTTGCTTTTTTTTTTGGCTGGTTTCGGAGTTTGAGATTTCTGCTTCACAAAAATATTATTGCCAACTATAGAAAATTGTACAATAGAAGTTTGGTTTAATTCCGTAATTAGCTTGCTGATTTCAACATTCTTATAAGTATTTTTCTGTGTAAAGTACTTTTTATTGGTGTCGATCTGATCTGTAAAGGCAAATTTAAAATTGGTTTGGCTTTCAATCTGTTTGAAAAATTCTTTTAAAGTTACATTTTGATCTACAGTTACTGTAACACTCTGTGCAGACATACATAAACTGAATAAAAAAAAGCACGCTGAAATTATATGCTTCATGAAATTTCGTATTTTTGAATATTATTAAATGGAATAACCTCGTGTTATCCTGAAAAATTAGGAGGATGTGTAGTTTCGCGGCTTACATCCTTTCTTGTTTTTATTGAAAAGTGATCTGTTTTAAATCTTCATTTATTTCAAAGTTTAGGTTATACATTTCGGATAGTAATTGTACAATTATTTTTAAATCTTCTCTTTTATTGATTCGGATAGTGATTTTCTGATCAAGATTTTCTTTCGGAATATTTACTTTGTAACCGTAGTTTTCTTCAATATATTGACTGATAACAGACAGTTTTTCGTTGTCAAAATCTACAAATCGGCTGAATTCTGTTATTGAAGCAGTTTGGTTTCCGTAGGTGAATTTATCACCCGGTTTCAAAATCCATTTTTGGCTTTGTCCTTTTACATTCATCTGAACACTTCCTTCAAAAAGCTCAACAGTCACTTGTTCGTTTTCAGTTTCCTTAACTGTAAAAGATGTTCCTAAAACAGTTGTTGTGGTTTCGTCACAAAAAACCTGAAAAGGATGCTGTTTGTCTTTTTTTACATTAAAATAAGCTTCTCCCTCAATTTCAATTTTTCTGTTTAAAGCGAAATTGCTTCCAAAAGAGATTTTAGAATTTGGACTCAGTTCAATTTTTGAACTGTCTGGCAAGACAACATATTTTATTGCAGAGGTTGTGTTTTCAATTACATTTTCAGCTAGAACTACATTTTCATTTGTAGATTCGTTATTGAAATAAATTCCGGTTCCAATAAGTGCAAAAAGTAAAACCGAAGCTGCTGCATAAAGATGCCACGGCTTAAATTTTCTTTTTTTCTCTGAAAATGTTTTAGCATGAAATTGTTCCCACGACGCTTCTTTTTCGCTGTCGGAATGAGATAGGGGAGACTCTTCCCATAACTTTTTAAATTCCTCGTCAAATTTCTCCTTATCCATCTTTTCTAACTTAAATAATTTGACAATGAAATCCTTGTTTATTAAAAACGCCGTAAACCATTTCTTTGATATCACGGTTAGTTTCTATTTTAAGAATGTTTTCGCGTCCCTGGCGATCAAAATTTATGATACAATCAGAAATGATAAACTGCAATTGAGCCACAAGTAAACTTGCGTCTTTTTTTGTTTTTACATTAGTTTTATACGCTTCGATATGCATTTTTAGTTCTTGTTTTTTAGTATAACAAACGAGAACTAAAAAGTTCCTAATGGTTTTCGATTTTTTTTTTAATAAATTTACTAGCGAGATAAATATGATTGGCAATGGTCTTTTCAGAAAGATCCGTTATTTCTGCAATCTCCTTATAGCTAAGGTTTTCCAGTTTGTGTAAAGTGAATATTTTTTGCTGCTGTTCTGGAAGCTGATTAATGAAGTTTTGAAGTTTTTCTTGTCTTTCTTCAAAAATTCCAGAGTCAGTTTCTTCATCCAGCATCTCAACTTGAGAAGGGTCAAGTTGTATTATTTTATTTTCTCTGTTAACGTGATTGATGATAATGTTTTTGCAGATAACAAATATCTGTTTGTCAAACAAAACATCTTCATTAAGCAGTTCTCTTTTATTGTATAGTCTTATGAAAGTCTCCTGAACAAAATCTTCGGGAGTAAATACAGAAGAATTGAATCGTTTGGCAATATTTATAAGTTTGTCGTAATAGCTGAAGTAAACTTCTTTAAAAGCTGCTTCATTGCCTTTTTTTAAACTTAAAATAAATTTTTTATTGTCCATAACGAAAGTATCGTGCTAGCTTCCTAGTTCTAAACTCTTTAGAGTCAATATTATTGTATTCAGGAATTGAGTAATCTCAAATGAAAATGTAATAAGTTACAAAGAACCGTAATTTAATTCAAGATTTGACGCTTTTGTAGATTAAATGTTACAATTTATTTCAAATAAAAAACCCTTAAACAGAAATGTTAAGGGTTCTACTTTTTTTATTTTGGTTCTACTAATCTAAAAATTAATGTTTAGCATCATTTGAATGTCTACTCTGTCATAAGAAGAAGATATGCCTGTTATTTCTTTAAAACCTAATTTTTCATACAATTTAATAGCAGGTTTCAGTTTAGTATTGCTTTCTAGATAAATTTTAGAAGCGCCTTTATCTGTTGCCCATTTTATTGCGGATTGAGCTAGTAATAATCCGACACCTTTTCCTTGTGCTTTTGGATTTACAGCCATTTTAGCCAATTCGTAATCATACTCTTTTCCGTCACTTTTAATTAAAGCGCAGACTCCTAAAACTTCATCGTTTAAAATTGCAGAAAAAATTTCTCCACCTTTATTTATAATATAATCTTCGGCATGATCTAACGTTTTCACATCATTAGGTTCAACCACAAAATAATTTGAAATCCATTCTATGTTTAAATCCTTAAAGCTTTTTTTATACTCGGGTTTATAAGTTACTATTTCTACTTGCTCTTTATTTTTCATAATACATTAAATACTGTTTTTTATTATTCTGCCCAATTTTTCTAAATCAGACTCCACGCGCTCATTCCATTCCAATGCATAATTCAGTCGCATGCAATTGTTGTATTGATTGTACTGGGAAAAAATTCTTCCAGGCGCGAAATTGATTTTCTGGTTTAAGGCAGTATTGAATAATTCTGTTGTTGATATTCTTTCATCTAGTTCTAGCCATAGCATAAAACCGCCTTTTGGCTGTGCAATTTTGGTGTTGTCCGGAAAGTAAGCTTCGACAGCACGATTCATCTGTAGATAATTGGCATAAAGCTTATTTCTGAATGTTCTTAAATGATGATCATAACGTCCGTGCTCTAAGAAATCTGTAATAACATCTGAATACAATGAAGAATTGCAAACCGTCTGAACCAATTTCTGACGAATAATTTTATCCTTAAATTTTCCCGGAGCAATCCATCCAACTCGATATCCAGGTGCAAGTGTTTTCGAAACCGATCCGAGCCATAAAACCAAACCAGCTTCATCATAAAATTTACAGGGTTTTGGACGTTCTGAGCCAAAGTAAACATTACCATAAATATCATCTTCAATTAGTGGAACGTTATATTGCGTGATCAATTTAACCAACTCTTTTTTGTTATCGTCAGGCATTTGAAATCCCATTGGATTATTGAAATTGGTAATAAAACAGCAGGCTTTAATTTCGGGAAGAACTTTTTTCAAAGCCTCAAGGTCTAATCCGAACAAAGGATGTGTCGGAATTTCAACTGCTTTTAAACCTAATTCTTTTATTGCCTGAAGTATTCCAAAATAAGCTGGGCTTTCAACCGCAACACTATCACCAGGAGATGTTACTGCCATAAGTGCGTTGTAAATCGCATGCATTGCGCCAGAAGTAATGACAATATCATCTTCGGTAATTTTTCCTTCCATCACCAGTGCCCATTTTGCAATAGCACGACGAAGACTTTCAGGCCCTTGAACAGGCTCGTAAGCAGTTCCTGCATCGTCTCTGTTACGAACAGCATTGATAATTCCTTTATTTAGTTTTGCGATGGGCAGGAAATTTTTCCCAGGTATACCAAGTGCAAATTGAGTTACATCGACTTGTTTGATGGTGTTAAAAACTTTATCAATAAGCTCTTCGGGAGTATTTTCTGTTTCCTTATTGTCTATGCTCGCAATTGTTGGAAGTGCTGTTGTACGCTGAGAACTTTTACTCACATAATATCCCGTTTTTGGACGCGACTCTATTAGTGAACGGCTTTCCAATTCTAGATAAGCCTGTTTAATAGTGTTCAAACTTACATTATACAATTTTTGTGCACTTCGTACAGAAGGCAATTTGTCGCCAAGTGCTAAAGTCTCATTGTGAATCTGATCTTCAATGATTTTTGCAAGTTTCAAGTATAATGTTTCTCGATTTTTCATTTTTGCTTTTTCTTAAGCGTTTAAAAAGACAGACAATGAATAAACTGATCTGTGCTTTGTCTGAGTTGTGCGGCATTATTGAAATTGGCGCTATTTTTCTTCTTCAGGAAATTTTTGATATAATTGTTAAATAGTGCTTTATCTTCATTTGTTAAACTGCCGTCATCATAAATTCTAAATTCTATTTCGTTGTTTTGATTTAAAATTAAACTGGCAAACGAATTTATTTTATTGTTTTTTTCGCAGAGAAGAAAAGGGATTCCAAAAAGCATTTTGTCTTCCGCTTTCTCACACATATTTTGAATGAAGATGTTTTGCAAAACTTCCATATCAAATACATAAACTTCTCTAAAATTTATTTTTTTCTGAGTAACTGCTTTAGATTCCATATCTTTTTTTAGCAAAATTATTGCTATCGCAGATTTGGGTACAGATACAGAAAATACTTTTTTTATGGGTACAGATAAAATTACGGTTTTTTGAGAAGAGAAGGAAATAATTATAAAAAGAAAGTCCTTGAATTTTTTATTCAAGGACTTTTGTATTCTTTTTATTATGTTGAAAGGAAAAAGAAAACGATTATTGGTTTTCTTTTTCTAAATCTGCAGCAGAGATCTGATCTAATATATTAGTTTGATTTGGCGAAATGTAGTTTTTGTTTTCGGTCACCTGTTCTTTTTTAAAAAGAAGGTCGAGTGCATTGTAAAGCTTTAATAAAACATCTTTGTCTTCTTTGGCAATATCCAAAGCAGTATTGAAATTAAAAACATAATTATTCGAATTGCGTACTTCGACTTTGATTGTTTTAGATGTGATCTTAAATTTTACTATGTCCATGTGTTATAAAGTTACCTCTGCAAAATAACTATTTTAATAGCAGTTTTCATGGTTATTTTTAGATTTTTTAATTACAAAGATTTTTTATTGTCTTCTTTTAATTTAAGCAGAACATTCATTGCTTTTAGAGCGTCTTTTTCATCAACAAAAATATGGTCGTGTAAATATGCTGCAACTACATTACAGCTGATATTGGCATTTCCTAAAGCTTGAGAAAATGCTGCAGTTAAACCTACAGCAGCTAAAGAAGAATGAACTTCGAGAGTAATCCAAGAAGCAATATAAGAGAAACTAAGATTAAGTTCTTCTGCAAAGCGTTTTTCTAATACTAAAGTGATTCCTTCTTTTTCTTTAAATAGAAATAAAATTTTAGAAAAAGGAATATGATCTAGTGAATCTACTTTTGTAAAAACATATTTTCCGCCATTAAGAACAGGATTAAGATTCTCCAAAATAGTGCTCAAATTTATTTCTCCTTCCATAAAATGAGGTTTGTTTTTTATTTAAATATAATAAAAAACCCTTAAACATTTCTGTTTAAGGGTTTTACCTTCTAGTAGCGAGGACGGGAGTTGAACCCGTGTCCGCGTTGGCGGATAAGAATCCTGCTATGTGTGTTGTTGAATCAGTTTTTTTATGTACTCTCGGCCAATTCCTGTTTTTAAATTTTTTTCCCTTTTCATAGCATCAATCTTTGAATTGAAAAACTCGACATAAATTACTTCCCAAGGTCTAAATTTGATAGTGAATCCCTTTTTTGCCATAATATTATGAGACTTAAATCTTTCTATCAAGTTGGAAGTGAATCCAGTATAGTTCTTGTTGAATTTTTTAGAATAAAGTATGTAAACCACAAATTCTTCCATAACTTTTAAAATGATAATGGTAAAAAAAAACACCACTTTGAAAAAAGTGGTGTTTTTACCTTGTAGCGAGGACGGGAGTTGAACCCGTGACCTCAGGGTTATGAATCCTGCGCTCTAACCAACTGAGCTACCTCGCCTGGACTGCTATCATGAATTCCTGATTGCGGGTGCAAAGATATAAATATTATTAAAGCATACAAGCATAAAATGAAGAAAAAAAAATATTTTTAAAAATGCATTGTTTTTGGACATATATTCTTATATTTCGAAAAAAATTAAAGTAGCACATGGATTCAAAAATACGTTACGAAATCGAGTTTCCGATCAATTCTTCGCCACAATTATTGTATCAATATATATCAACTCCGTCAGGTTTACAAGAATGGTTTGCTGACAATGTTAATTCGAGAGGTGAATTTTTTACTTTCATCTGGAATGATTCGCAAGAAAAAGCGCGCTTGGCTTCAAAAAAATCTGGCGAAAAAGTAAAATTTAAATGGGTTGACGAAAGCAGTAAGGATACTGAGTATTTTTTCGAACTCCATATTTTAGTTGATGAATTGACTAAAGATGTATCGCTTATGGTGGTAGATTTTGCCGATAAAGAAGAATTAGGCGAAGCTAAACAATTGTGGGAGAACCAAATCTCAGATCTAAAACATCTTATAGGATCTGTTTAGTAAAAGTCTATTTTATACCTTATATTTGCCCTGAACAAAATTCAGGGTTTTTTTATGATTAATTTTAACGGAAACATTGGCAAAGAGGATAATATACTAACTCTTAACCGCGCTTTTTTGTATGGTGACGGAATATTCGAAACAGTAAAAATTGTCAACGGAAAAATCTTGTTTCTTGAGGATCATTATTTCAGACTAATGGCTTCAATGCGTGTAGTTAGAATGATGATTCCTATGGATTTTACAATGGAATATTTTGAAGAGCAGATTCTTAATCTAGTAAATGAACAAGGAATCGCGGCTTCGGCACGTGCAAGAATTACTGTTTTTAGAAATGATGGCGGTTTGTATCTTCCAAAAAGTAATGATATTTCATTCTTAATCAACGCCATTTCTCTTGGAAACAAAGCTTACTCTGTAAATACAAACGAATACGAAGTAGATCTGTATAAAGATTTCTATGTAACGAAACAATTATTGTCGTCTCTTAAAACTACTAATAAGATGATTAATATTACAGGAAGTATTTATGCAAGTGAAAATGGTCTAGCCAATTGCATTTTACTGAATGATAGTAAAAATGTTGTAGAAGCGCTTCAAGGGAATATTTTTATGGTAACGGGTAAAAAGCTTATTACACCTCCAGTTTCTGAAGGTGCTTTAAACGGTATTATGCGTAAACAGATTTTAGCCCTAGCTAAAAAAGTAGAAGGCATAGAGGTTGTAGAAGAAGTAATTTCGCCGTTTGATCTTCAAAAAGCAGATGAATTATTTCTGACCAATGTAATCACAGGAATACAACCGATAACTAAATATCGAAAAAAGGAGTTTACAACAAATCTGGCTCATTTATTAGTGCAGCGACTAAATGAATCCATTTCTGAAAATTAATTCAGATATGGATTTTCAGGTGCGTTAGACCAAATAAGATAATCGCCGCCAAGCTCAATAATCTGCTCTTTCCAAAAATGGGTAGTAGATTTTCCGATAATTTTATTTTTGTAATTATTATCAGCAATGATCCATGAGTTTCCTTGCATCTCATTCTCAAGCTGATTTTCTTCCCAACCGGTATAGCCCAAGAAAAAACGAATATTGTTTTTACTAATCGATCCGTTGTTTATTAGGTCCTTAGTGGACTCAAAATCGCCTCCCCAATAAATTCCATTAGAAATTTCCACACTGTTTGGAATTAACTCAGGAATATTGTGAATAAAATAAAGGTTGTCTTGTTCTACAGGGCCGCCGTTATATATCTTAAAGTTAGCATCAATCTCAGGGATCAAGTCATTAATGGTATATTTTAATGGCTTGTTAATTATAAAACCTATTGATCCTTCTTTGTTATGGTCTGCTAATAAAATTACCGATCTATTAAAAGATAAATCTCCAATTATTGAAGGCTCGGCAATAAGCAGGTGTCCTTTTTTTAATTTTTCTGAAATCATACGGTTACAATTTTTATTAAATTTAGTCATAAAAAAATTAAAATCCCAAATAAAATCGTTAAACCGCATAAAAAAACCTTCCAGATGGAAGGTTTTAATTATATTATAAGTTTAGAGAACTTTCTTACTTAGTTCACTGCACCTTCTAATTCAGCACCAGCTTTAAATTTTACAACGTTTTTAGCTGCGATTTTGATCGTTTTTCCTGTTTGAGGGTTTCTACCGTCTCTAGCAGCTCTTGAAGATACTGACCATGATCCGAAACCTACTAATGAAACTCTTCCTCCTTTTTTCAAAGTAGTTCCTACATTACCTAAAAAAGACTCCAAAGCTAATTTAGCCGCAGCTTTTGTAATTCCTGCATCAGCAGCGATAGCATCGATTAATTCTGATTTGTTCATAATAATTAGTTATTAATTGTTGGTTAAAAAAAATTGTTAATACACAAATTTAGTAGGAAATCCGTTGCGTGCAAGTGTTTTCTTTATTTTTAGCAAAAATTGTTAATAACTTGCTTTTTTTGTTCATAAAGAGTGTTGTTTATCGATAAAAAACAAGTACAAACCCTTGTTTTACTGACGTTAATACACTTTTGCAGCTTCTGAAAAACTCACTCCATTTAATAATTCTGAAGCAAGCATTCTCTTTTTTCCTGGAAATTGTAAACTTAATAACTGAATAAAGCCGTCTTTTATTGCAATCTTAATTTCTTTTTTACTGCTAATAAGCTTGCCAATCTCGTAAGAATGTGATTCTGAGATTAGTTTTGCTTCATAAATTTTGATGTTCAATTCTTCGTTTTGATCTTTTAAATAACACCAAGAAGCAGGGTAAGGACTTAAACCGCGAATTAGGTTGTTGATTTCTGCTCCAGATTTTGTCCAATCAATTTTACAATTCTCTTTGTTTAACTTGTAAGCTGTTTTGATATCGTCGTTATCTTCTTGAATTGTTGTCGTAACATTTCCGTTTTCAATAACTTTTAAAGTATCAATTACAGTTGTGCTTCCTAAATGCATCAAGCGATCATGCAGTTGCCCTGCTGTTTCTTCTGGTTCAATGTCAATTTCAGAATTTAAAATCATCGCGCCAGTATCAATTTTATCATCAATAAAGAAAGTAGTAACTCCCGTTTTAGTTTCTCCGTTAATAATGGCCCAGTTAATAGGAGCGGCACCGCGATAATTTGGAAGCAATGACGCATGAAGATTAAAAGTCCCTAAACTTGGCATTTCCCAAACAACTTTTGGCAACATTCTAAAAGCAACTACGATTTGTAAATTAGCATTTAACGCTTTTAATTCTGCTAAGAAATTTTCGTCTTTTAAATTGGTTGGCTGTAATAAAGTAAGATTGTTGGCAAGAGCATATTCTTTTACAGCCGAATATTTTATTTTTTGTCCACGTCCCGCTGGTTTATCCGCAGCAGTAATTACGCCGACAACTTCATAGTTATTTTTGATAATGGTATCCAAAATGCCAACGGCAAATTCTGGTGTTCCCATAAATATAATTCTCAATTTCTCCATTATGATTTTAAAGTGTATTTATTATTCGCTTGTATAATGATATGATTGTTTTCAAGTAATTCCTGAAGAACCAATAGAATGTCTTTTGCATCCATTTTTATCTGGTTTTCAATTTCTCTCGAAGTCAGAGAAGCTGTTTTAAGCAAAGACAAAATTTTGTCTGCAATCGAATCGGCTTCTGTAATTTTTCCTTTTTGTGTAATGCAGTACGAACAAATGCCGCAATTTTCTATTGTTTCTTCTCCAAAATAATCCAAAACCAATCTATTTTTGCAGGTTTTGTTGTCTTTTATATAATGTAGAACCGATAAAAGCTGTTCTTTTTTAACCTCATTTTGTTTTTCTAAATATTTCGAAACTCTATTTATAGTAAGATCGTCTTCGCGGACTTCGTTAAACAATATAGTAGCGTCGTTGTTTTTAGATTTGTATTCTATAATTTCTTTTTCTTTCAGTTTTTCTAAAAGAGCGATAACCTGTTCTTCGGGGCGATTTGATTTTTTGGCAATTAATCCTAGATTCAGATTAGACTTCATTTCGTAAACCCCAGGATAAGTTCGTAAAATGGCTAGAATGATTTCTTCGTCATTTGGGTTTAGACTTACGTATCGAATCACTTCTTTCGATTCAATAAGAAACTGAATACTGATTTTTTCAGAGAATTCCTGAGACATTGTAATAATTCCCTGCTGATTCAAAAACTGTAAAGCATTATAAGTTTTTAAAGTCGGGAATTCATATTTATTGCAGAAATGATTTAGTTTGAATGAGAAAGACTCGTCTAAACCTTCTCCGTATGCAATCTGAAAATAATTGCAAAGTTTGTTATACATGGTTTTAAGGAACTTCTTGTCGGGAAGAATACTTAAAAACTGCTGTTCGGTCTGAATGGAATCTGAATTGTTATAAAGCAAAACCGAAAAAGCTTTTGCGCCGTTTCTTCCTGCACGTCCAGATTCCTGATAATAATTTTCTAAGTTTTCTGGAAGCTGCGTATGTATAACCGTTTTTACATTGTCTTTGTCAATTCCCATTCCGAATGCATTCGTGGCTACAATGACTTGCGCTTGTTCCGTCATCCACAACTGCATGTTTTTGTCTTTTTCTTTTGATGAAAGTCCGCCATGATAATACGTTGCCGTGAAACCAAGCGACTGCAATTGTGCGGACATGTTCAAGCACGCTTTGCGATTTCGTACATATATAATAGAAGGCTGCGGATTTTTTTTGAGAATTTGCTCCGTGCGGTATAGTTTATCTTCAACTTCAAAAACCATATAAGCGATATTTTTTCGCTCAAAGGATTGTTGAAAATGTCTTGGGTTTTTTAATTCTAATTGTGTTCTAATATCTTCAATAACTCTTGGAGTTGCTGTAGCAGTTAAAGCTAAAAACGGAATTTTCGGAAAGAACTTTTTCAATTCCGAAATTTTAAGATAGGCAGGCCTAAAATCATGACCCCATTGCGAAACACAATGCGCCTCGTCAATAGCGATTAAATTTATAGGAAGATTTTTAATGCGCTCCAGAATCCAATCCGATTGCAAGCGTTCAGGTGATAAATAGAGAAATTTATAATTTCCGTATTGACAATTATCAAGAAGATCAATCAATTCTTCGGTGTGAATTCCGCCAGTAAGCGCAATCGCTTTTATATCTCTTTTCTGCAGATTCGCTACCTGATCTTTCATTAAAGCAATCAAAGGAGAAATAACAAGACAGATTCCTTCCTGCATCATGGCGGGAACCTGAAAACAAATTGATTTTCCGCCGCCCGTAGGAAGTACGGCAAAAGTATCCTGTCCTTCAAGAACAGAATCAATAATTTCTTTTTGCAACGGTCTAAAACTGTCGTGTTTCCAGTATTTTAGAAGAATATCCTGCGCTCCGAGCATTGCCTAGGTTTTAAAGTTAAAAATTTAGAAAACAGTTTCTAGTTTTGCAACTTTAAACCATACCGCTAAATTTTGTCTAAGATATAAAGAATTCTGTTTTCAACTGTATCTTTAGGAACTTCAATCAGTTCGTAACCATATTTTTTATAAGTTTCAACAAGATGCTCTTGGATTTTTACTGCCTGATCAAAATTTTCATAACGCTCAGAATCACTTTGGTAAATTTCTTCCCAAGGCGGTAAAATAAAAGTTTTAGAATATTTATAATCTTCGCATGCTTTAACGAAATTCTCTGGATATTCATCGCCAATATAATCCATATAAGCTACCACATCTGGAATTCCTCTGTCGATAAAAACCACATTATCAGGTTCTTCAAGAGCATTCTTATATTGTTCAATACGACCTTCCAATAACATTTCGCTAAACAAAAGCGGCTGTTCTAGAAACAACTGTTCAATGCCTTGTTGTTGCGCTTTCATGGTAACCTGTCTTGAAATTTCAGGATAGCAGCAAAAGCCACGAGCTACCAATTCGTTAATAAGTGTTGATTTTCCAGTACCAGGTCCGCCAAGCAAGACTATAATTTCTTTTTGCACTATTCTAAAAATAAAGCGCAAATTTACCTAAACTTATTTATAATTAAAAAGAATATTTATCAGAAACGAAAGATTTGGCATTTTTAGTTGGCATGGTTTCCTGCTGTCCGCTGCAATCTTTTGCTTTTTAAAGAAAAAAGCAAAAGGATTTCCGCTTCCATCAGGGTTAAAAAAGGAGAGATGGTTTTGTTTTAGCAAAGTGAAAAGTCCCGATAGGGGCGACATATTTATAGAAAAATTGAACACAATAAATCAAAAGCTCCAGAGGAGCGACATATTTAGAGTAATTTATATGTCGCTCCGCTGGAGCTTTTTAATGCCGTAAATTGTATTTGCTATAAATATTTTGCTCCGCTGGAGCGTTTTTTGTCTGAATTGCCGTTGGTTTTAACCAACGGGATTTTTGAAGATGTAGAATTTCGGCTTTAGCCAAATGTAATAGTTGTTATTTGTTTTGTTTGAATATCATCATTAAATCAGAATATAAGTATACGCTAACGATTGCTAATATAGGGATAGCAATAAAAAATTTTCCATCTGGAATCATGCCGAATATGCTAAGAAATATTAAAGCTAAACAAAATGGATATGTAAATAATCGGGTTAATATTTTACCGCTACTCCATTCATTTTCTAATTTTTCTTCAGTTTCTAAATCAAGGATTCGACTTTTGTGCTGTTTGACTAATTGCTTATTATTTGCTTTAATATTTATTAATTGATAAAAATCTGTTAATTGATCTTTTTTATTGACTAAGCCTATTCTGCGACTGAATAAGTAACATGCAAAAGTCAAAAATAGAAAAACACTTATACAGGCTAAGAATTTTTTAATTTGAAAATCTGTAAAAGCAGTCGAAAGTAAAGGAAAGAAAAAGAATAATGGAAATAATAGTTGTGAATATTGAGCAAATGGATTTAATTTATCATTGACTTTTGTGAGTATGCCTTCTGAATCAAATTCAAAAGAATATAGTGAATATGAGCTTCCTGTCCAACTTGTTCTTTGCCAGATAATGATTTTATGCTTTTCAATATTTCCGTAGATTTTGTAATCTTTTTTGATGGAACATATAAAATGATTTAAAAAGGTATTGTTCTTTTGGACTTGTATTAGTTTTTGAATGTCTGATTTTGTTACTTCCATTTTTACAGAATAAATATTTTCAAATGCAGTAATTATCTTTCTTTTTTATTTATTCACAAAACAAATACTTCCCAGAACTTTTTCCATTTTTAGAAGGAATAATTAAATGCGATTGGAACTTTTTGCCATTCAAAACATCATTTACAAAATCTAAAACATATTGCTGTCCTTTGTGAAAAAGATAACCAGAGAATTCATGTCCTCCGCCACAAAAAGTAATCAGTTCGATGTCCTTATGTAAATCAGTCATTTGATTGTAAACGGCATAAGAGCCAAAAAGAATCAGCCAGCCAGAAGCATTTGTCGGACAAGAACGGTGCGAACCCGCTGCATAAGGAACTGTATCATCATTATTTCCATGTGCCAATAACATCGGAATTGCTTTTTCTTTTGTTATTAGATTAATGTCTTGAATCGCTCCCGAACCTCCAATGAATCCTTTGTATTTAAAGTTTTCAGGAAGATTGCTTTTGTATAAATTCATTAATTTATAATCCCAGAACGAAGCGTGGAAACCAATTTCAGCACCCGCACTAATTCCAGAAATAAAGATTTTTGAAGTATCAAGATTATATTTGTCAGCATTCTCAATCATGAAAGCTGTTGCTTGCCACATATCGCTCACGCCAATTTGAATCGCTTTTATTTTTTCGGTTAAAGTTCCTTTACAGCCAAAATCTTTTCCTTTCATATATAAACTATACGAAATGCTCGCAACGGCATAACCATTTTGCGACATGAATTTTCCAAAATCTTTTTCATTTGTTCGTTCTCCGCCAGAAAAGCCTCCACCAAAAGCAAACATAATCAACGGGATTTTCTCGCCAGCTTTTTTCTTAGGCAGATATAAATCTAAATCTAGTTTTAAAGTATCGTTCTGGAAATAAGTTAAGGCTTTAATTTCTTGTGCTTGAATATTGTAAAAAGTAAAAAATGCAAAGAGTAAGAAGATGTTTTTTTTCATTGTGAAGTGTTTTGATATCGAAGAGTTTAAACGCTAACTTGTCATCCTGAGGAACGAAGGATCGCACAAGTAGCTCTGCACAGAAATTCTCCAATCTTTGTCGAGTTTCTAGTGCGATCCTTCGTTCCGCAGGATGACAAAAACAAACTCGATATGTTTGCGGGCAATTTTTAAGCAGATTATTTCTCAAATATAAGCGTAAAATTTACAAAGAAATAATCTTCGATTGCTTTTTTCTCTGCACCTTTGCGCCTTTGTAACTTTGTCCCTTTAAAACAAAGTTTTAAGCCCAAAAAAAATCTAAAATCTAAACTCAAAAGTCTAAAACCAAAACCGTATATTTGCGTTTATTTTTAATTACGAATGGAGAACGATAAAGAAAAAAACACCGCCGAATTTTACGAAAGATTAAAAGTAGAACTTGATAACGCAAACACTTGGCCAGCAGAATATTTGTATAAATTTATTGTGCCTTCTGTAGGTGATAATGTAGAGCGTGTTGAAAAAGCTTTTGATAGAATGGGAGCGGTTATTAAAACAACAAAATCTAAAACAGGTAAATTTACCAGTGTTTCTGTAGATGTTACGATGCACAGCTCAGATGATGTGATCAGTAAATACAAAGAAGTTTCTACAATAGAAGGTATAGTTTCATTATAAACTTATGATCGAAAAATATAAAAGAGAAGCCGCAAGTGACGTTGTGTATAATTTGGAATATAATTCTGAAAGACAACGTCTGATTATCCCAGAATATGGTCGTCATTTACAAAAACTGATTGATCAGGCAACTGCAATCGAGGATGATGAAACGCGCAATAAAGCCGCAAAATATATCATTCAGGTTATGGGAAGTCTGAATCCGCATTTGCGTGATGTTCCAGATTTTCAGCATAAACTTTGGGATCAGCTTTTTATTATGTCTGATTTTAAACTGAATGTAGAATCTCCTTACCCAATTCCGTCAAGAGATGTTTTGCAGCTAAAGCCAGAGATATTGCAATATCCGCAGAATTTCCCGAAATACAGATTTTATGGTAATAATATCAAATACATGATAGAAGTTGCTAATAAATGGGAAGAAGGTGAGATGAAAAATGCGCTGGTAATGGTAATTGCTAATCACATGAAAAAATCTTTCTTAAGCTGGAACAAAGACACAGTAAAAGACGATGTGATTTTTGAGCATTTATACGAATTATCTGGAGGCAAAATCAATTTATTGCACAGTACAGAAGAGCTTTTAAATACAACAGATTTAATGCGTACCAACAAACGCATGTCTAATAAAACTGCTTCTGGAACACAGCCTAAAATTCAGAATAACAAAAACAACAATAACAAAGGCGGTCAGAAAAAGAACTTTCAGAAAAATAATAATCAGAAGTAAGAAAAGGTGCTAAGAGGCTAAGCTTCTAAGTTGCTAAGTTTTTTTTACTTAGATACTTAAAAAAAACAAACAAAAACAAAAATAAAAAAAAGCTGCTAAGCTGCTAAGCTACTAAGTTGCTGAGTTTTTTTACTTAGAATCTTAGAATCTCAGAATCTTAGAAACTTTGAAAGAACCTAAAAGAAATCTATGGGAATTTTTAAAATCGAAGGAGGAACTCCTTTAAAGGGAGAAATCACTCCGCAAGGAGCAAAGAATGAGGCATTACAAATTTTATGTGCCGTGCTTCTAACAGGAGAGAAAGTGAAAATTAATAACATTCCTGATATTATAGACATCAATAAATTAATCACTTTGTTGGGGAATTTAGGGGTGAAAATTCAACGTAACGAACCAGGTTCGATTACTTTTCAAGCTGATGAAGTTAATGTTGGATATTTAGAAACTGAAGCTTTCAAAAAAGAAGGTGGAGCGCTTCGTGGTTCTATTATGATTGTTGGTCCGCTTTTGGCTCGTTTCGGAAAAGGATATATTCCAAAACCAGGAGGAGATAAAATTGGACGCCGTAGATTAGATACACACTTTGAAGGTTTTATTAACCTTGGAGCAAAATTCAGATACAACAGAGAAGATCATTTTTACGGAGTAGAAACTCCAGAAGAAGGTCTTAAAGGAACAGATATGCTTTTGGATGAAGCATCTGTAACTGGAACTGCAAACATTGTAATGGCAGCGGTTTTGGCAAAAGGAACAACTACAGTTTATAACGCAGCTTGTGAGCCATACTTACAGCAGTTGTGTAAAATGCTGAACTCTATGGGAGCTAAGATCACAGGAGTTGGTTCTAATTTATTGACTATCGAAGGTGTTGAAAGCCTTGGAGGATGCGAACACAGAATTCTTCCTGATATGATCGAAATCGGTTCTTGGATTGGTCTTGCAGCTATGACAAAAAGCGAAATCACTATCAAAAACGTAAGCTGGGAAAACTTAGGTTTGATTCCAAATACTTTTAGAAAACTTGGAATTACAGTTGAGAAACGTAATGATGATATTTATATCCCTGCTCACAAAGATGGGTACGAGGTAAAAACAGATATCGATGGTTCTATCTTAACTATTGCAGATGCACCATGGCCAGGATTTACACCAGATTTATTAAGTATCGTTTTGGTTGTGGCAACTCAAGCTAAAGGAGACGTTTTAATTCACCAAAAAATGTTTGAAAGCCGTTTGTTCTTCGTGGACAAATTAATCGATATGGGAGCAAAAATTATGTTATGTGATCCGCACAGAGCTGTGGTTATGGGACATAATTTTGAATCTCAATTGAAAGCAACAACAATGTCTTCTCCTGATATTCGTGCAGGAATTTCATTATTGATTGCTGCTCTTTCTGCAAAAGGAACAAGTACAATTCAGAATATCGAACAAATCGACCGTGGATATGAGCGTATCGATGAGCGTTTAAGAGCAATCGGCGCAAAAATCGTGAGAGCGTAAATTAAGAGTTAGCCACGAATTACACAAATTGCACTAATTTTTATTTTTTGATATTCAATAACACGATTTAAATTTAAAAAATTAGAGAAATAAAACGCAAAGCTAATCTTCGTGTAATTTGGGAATTCGTGGCAGAAAAAAATAAATGTCGCTAAATGACAAACGAACAAAAAGCTATAAAAGCTACATACTTTAGTATAGCCGGAAACACCTGCTTGGCCCTTATAAAAGGTCTTGCAGGTTTTTTTGGCAATTCTTATGCCTTAATTGCAGACGCAATTGAATCAACAACAGATATATTTGCGTCTTTTTTGGTGCTGTTTGGAATCAAATATTCGAACAAACCAGCCGACGAAAATCACCCGTATGGTCATGGCCGTGCGGAACCTCTGATTACGTTTTTGGTTGTAGGTTTTTTAATTACTTCAGCAACTATTATTGGTTACGAAAGTATTGCTAATATTGGCACTTCGCACGATTTGCCTAAATCTTGGACCTTGTATGTTTTAGGTGCTATTATTATTTGGAAAGAATACTCTTTCCGTTTGGTCATGAAAAGAAGCAAACAAACCAATAGTACTTCTCTAGCAGCTGATGCTTGGCACCATAGAAGTGATGCGATAACTTCTGTAGCAGCTTTTATTGGGATTTCGATTGCTTTAATTATGGGAAAAGGCTACGAATCTGCAGATGACTGGGCGGCGCTTTTTGCGGCTTTTTTTATTCTCTATAATAGTTATAAAATTTTCAGACCTGCACTCGGAGAAATTATGGATGAAAACCTAAATGAAGATTTAGTTGAAGAAATTCGTGTAAAAGCATTATTGGTTCCGGGAATTATTGGAACAGAAAAATGTTTTATCCGTAAAGCAGGAATGAAATACCATGTTGATCTGCATGCTATTGTTTCTGCAAAGATTTCTGTTAAAGAAGGTCATGATTTGGCACACTTGTTAAAAGATACTTTAAGGAAAGAAATTCCAGAACTTGGACATGTTTTAATACATGTTGAGCCAGATGATTATTCTTAAGGCTCAAAGTTGCAAAGGTTCAAAGGGACAAAGGTTCTCTAGCTGAAACTTTTGTCATAGATTGAAATAAAAAAATCCGTTTATTCTATTAATAATAAACGGATTTTTTTATTTGATATTTGTCTGTTTGAGCGTCATGAAGCTTCGAAAAGGAATCTCACAAAGTATTTAAACTCTGAGCCTTTGTCTCTCTGAACCTTTGCACTTTAATCTAATGCATTTAAAATCTTTAAGCCAAAAACCACTCCATTTTGCTGAATACCACCTTGATAAGAATGCACATAATCTATGCGGAATAATTTGAATTTTCCAAAGCCTAGATTGTCTAATCCAACAGTAAATTCAGAATATGGCTTTCTGTCTGGAATTGCTAAAGCGTGAAAACCAACATTCATAGTCGATTTCAAAAGATTCAACAGCGGAATTTTATTCATGATAAAACCAGTATCATTATACTCTGTGTGCATCTCAAAATAACTATCGTTTGTGCTGTTAGAATAATAAGGCATCATATTAAAAACATTCAAATAGCGATCGCTTGTCCCGATATGAGTCTGATTTCCATTAAAATGTCTATAATCGATAAACGAGATATTCTCAGCGTTAAAGAATTTTCCTCCTCTAAAATTGGTTCCTAAAAGACCTTTATTTCCAAGTGATAAATCGTATTGGACAGAAGCGCCAATTCTTTCATATTCGTACTTTTTTTCGTTTGCTGCGAAAGCTTTTTCAAATGCCAGATAAACTGTAGGATATTTGTCGTTTTTAATATTGAATCTTCCGTCTGGCCTTGAAATGTATTTACTGCCGAAATTGATTCTTGTTGTCACGAGAGCTTTAAACAAATGATGCTGATCAAATGCTGGAGTTGTAAAATCGTTTGGCGCCAAAGGATTATTAGACGAATAAATATCATCTTTTTTAAAGAAAGAATAATCAGTTGTATTAAAAAGCGGTTTACGCTGCTCATAACCAATTTTTCCAGTAAGATTTATTCCATTTGCGATATCTTGCCCGTAATTGATTTCAGCAAATTCTAAATTATAAAGCTTCATATAATTGTCTTTAAAAAACAAAGAACTTATAGAATTGACAAACTTACTAATTGGTTCAGCGCTATTAAACTGAGCTGTTTTTACACCTCCCGAACCCCATATTGTAGCATAATTGATAGTGTTGAAACGATGGCTAAATTCACCAATTACACGAAA
The DNA here is from genome assembly GCF_003254585.1 of Flavobacterium sharifuzzamanii. GTDB lineage: Bacteria > Bacteroidota > Bacteroidia > Flavobacteriales > Flavobacteriaceae > Flavobacterium > Flavobacterium sharifuzzamanii. The sequence goes on from NZ_QJGZ01000037.1 coordinate 339,847, forward strand.
ACGTTCATCAGAAAAACCATAATTAAAAGTAGTGCTTATTGAAGTGTTTGTTCCTTTTTCTTCATCCCATTTTCTAAAAGAAAAACCAGAATCCAAATTAAAACCTTGAACGGTATTAAAACTCAAAGAGGTAATATTAAGCAGACCTTTATAATCAAAGGAATATTTTTTAAATGTGTTTTTGTAATCATAACCCATTAAAATATCCCAAACCTTAAACTTATTATTTTTAGCATCAATAGAATCGGTATATTTTTTTGATTTTCTAATAATTTGCAGACTGTCTTTTTTTGCATAATCACTGCTTTCTTCAATTGTTAACGGAATTGGACGAATTTCATTCCAGAAGGCATCGTCTTTTTTGTTAGCGTTGAGTTCGAAAGCAACAATTTCATTCCCGAAAGTTTTCTTGTCAAAAGAATCAGGAAATTCATAGTTAGAATATACATAGTTGAAATTCCCAGAAAATTTTATTCCAAAAATGCCTGCATTAAAAGAAAGCGTCTGTGCATTCTTAGACCAGATTTTATTTTTGGTATTGTAGCTAAAGCTCTGTTTCAGAGTCATTACCTCTGTAAACTCGTTTTTCATTCGATATCCTTTGATGTCGAGATCAATGGCGTAAATCGCAAAACTGTCATCTACTATATAAATGTAACCTTCAAAAACGGGTTCTTTATCACGTTTTGGGATAACTTTGATTTTGTTAATCTGCTGATTATTGTCGTCATAAAAAGTACTTTCTAATTTGTATTTATAATAATTGAAAGCATTATCGGCGATAGGAGAGATGAGTTTTACATCAAAATCTAAAGTATTGTCATAAAAATCATAAGTTGATAAAGCAGCCGTGTTGTAGCTATAACCGCGATTGTTTCCTGAAATTTTAGAAGCAATGATTTTCTCTTTTAACTTATCAGGTTTTTCAAAAGTTACTTTCGAAATAGTTTCAGATAAGTATAAAATTCCCGTTCCTGTTGAATCTAAATTTGAACCCATATCATCGCCTAAATCTACTTTTTTGCCCAAGATCTTTTTAGGAAGATCTTTGACTTTAAACATTCCTTTCGAATAGAAATCGGCTGTATACCTTCCGGTTTTATCTGAGTTTTCTTTTTTATTTGCTATTGCACTTCTTATAATAGCATTAGCAGGATTGTTTTTAGGATCAATGATAACTTCGTTCAATGCAAAACTTTCTTCTTGAAGGCTAACATCTACATTGACTATTCTCGTTGCGGCAAGAACAGTTATTTTTTTAGTTTTATAACCTAAATATTGAAAAGTGATAACGTTTCCTCCAATTTCTTTAACGTTAAGCTGATATTTTCCCTGCTCATTTGTAGTGGTTCCAGCATACGTATTTTCTTCAAAAACGGATACAAAGGGCAGCGGATTTCCTTTATCGTCTGTTACAGTTCCTCGGATTTGAGCAAAATTGGAAAGTGAAAAAAATAGAAAGGCAAGTATAGTATAGTTTCTCATGCAAATGTGGTATATCTTACAAAAATATAATAAGTTAAATCTGAGCTTATTAATAATTTGTTAAATTGAATGAGAGAGTTTATCATTCTGAGAGAAGCAGTTGTTTTCACTCAGAATGACAATATGCTATAAAAAAGACTGAATAGCCAATTCGTAACTTTTTAGCCCGAAACCTAAAATAACACCTTTTGCATTTCCAGATAAATACGATTGATGTCTAAAGCTTTCGCGTGCATAAGTATTTGAAATGTGAACCTCAATTACTGGAGTGGTAACCGCTTTCATGGCATCACCTAGACCGATCGATGTATGTGTATAAGCACCAGCATTGAGAATAATTCCATCAAATGAAAAACCAACTTCCTGAATTTTACCTATCAGTTCGCCTTCAATATTACTTTGATAATAAGAAAGTTCAATGTTTGGGAATTTTTGTTTCAACGTTTCAAAATAATCTTCAAAAGTCTGGCTTCCGTAAACTTCTGGCTCGCGTTTTCCTAAAAGGTTTAAATTGGGTCCGTTGATAATGCAGATTTTCATAAAGTAATTTTGTTTTTAATTAAGTGATGTAAAAGCATTTTACATTTCACAAATGACACTTCACATATAAGTGTAAAAATAAAAAAAACCGCACTAATAAATAGAGCGGTTTTTATAAAAGTATGTGATATTCTTTTAGAACATGAATCCAGCAGAAATTTGGAATACAGAGTTTTTAATGTCAGCATTTTTAGAAGCCTCAGTCAAACCTAAACCGTAACGCCCTTGCAAAAAGATGTTTTCCGTAAGTTTAACACCTAATCCAGCATTCAGACCAAATTCAAAAGTTTCGCCATTTTTTACATCAAAATCATTTCTTTCACTTACCAAGAAAGAAGCTTGTGGACCAACTTCTAAGCTGAAAGTGTTGTTTAAGTAAAATTTAGCCATTACTGGTATAGAAATATATCCTAGTTCGTTTTTTACATCTTCACTTACGTCACTAAATTTATAAGATGCACCAACAGTAGAGTATAAAAGCTCTGGCTGAATAGAGAATTTGTCTAATAATTTTACTTCAGCCACCAAACCAGCATGGTAACTAGTAATTCCATCTTTATTAATTTGGTCTGGAAAGTCTCCAGTTTGGCTAGCAAAGTTAACCCCTGCTTTTACCCCTAATTTCAATAATTGTGCTTGTACTGCCGCTGATGTTGCAATGAACATAAAAGCTGCTAAAAGTATTTTCTTCATAAAAAGGTTTTTAAAAATTGGTATTTTAAAATGTTATTTAAAGTTCAAAACTACATATTTAGCATTTTATTGCATTATAATTTGGATTAAATAATTACTAAAATTCCCACTCAAATTGATTTTTAATCTATAAAATCTTTCTTTTTCTCTTTTAAAGTTTTGATTTTCAATAAGTCTGAGTCGACTTTATTTTTGTCTTATTTTAATACTTTTTAAACTTGTCGGGAAGTATATTTTGTAAGTCTAATCTTAGTTTTGTTAAATATTAAATCAAATAATATTTAAAAAATTATGAAAAAAATTGTTTTGGCTGCTATTGCAGTAATGGGGTTTAGTTTTGCAAATGCACAAGATTCAGGTTCATTTGGATTTTCTAAAGGAAACATTCTTGTAGAAGGAAATTTAGGTCTTTCATCGAAAAATGACAAAAACACAGAAACTAAAACTAATTTTTTTGAATTTAACCCAAAGGCAGGGTACTTTTTAACTGACAAATTTGCTCTTGGTCTTGACTTAGGGGTTGGCTCTTATAAAGAAAAGACAGCTGGATCAGATGCTGATAAAAGCTCAATTTTTAAAGCAGGTATTTTTGGACGTTATTACTTTTTGGATCTTGGTCAAAGATTTAAAACTTATGCAGAAGCTGGAGTTGGTTTAGATAGCGGAAAAGATTCTGGAGCTAAATATTCTGGGGTTGGATTTAATGCAGGATTAGGGATCAATTATTTTGTGTCTAACAATTTTGCAATTAACTTTGGTTTAACTGATATTTTGGCTTTTGATAGTTATAAATATAAAGGTGGTAAAGCAGTTTCTGAGTTTGATGCAAATGTAAATGTTTTCAATAACTTCTTTAACACAGCGAAATTTGGATTGACTTACAAATTCTAAAAAAAAACATTTAGTTAGTTTTTTAAAGGCTTTCCTTATTATTTTTAAGGAAGGTCTTTTTTTATTGAAAATTCTAATTTTAAATTGGCTTAATTCAAAATTAACAATTAGCGTATTAATTACTATTTTATTTGTTAAATTCCTAATATAGAATTATGAAGAATATTTTTATATTTGACGCATTAATTTAACCCAAAACAAATTAGAATGAAAAAAATTATTTTATCTGCCATTGCAATTATGGCTTTTGCATTCACAAATGCGCAGTCAACAAGATTTGGAGTAAAAGGAGGTCTTAACGTTTCAAGTATTGTTGGAGGAGATGTAGACAATAGTAAATCATTAGTAGGATTTCATGTTGGTGGTTTAGCAGAAATCCACGTAGTAGAAAAGTTTTTTATTCAGCCTGAGCTTTTATTCTCAGCTCAAGGAGCTAAATTTGATGGGCCTTTTGGATCTGACGCAGATTTAAAATTAAATTATTTAAACATTCCTGTATTGGCAAAGTATTACATTGTTGACAAGAAGTTTAGTGTAGAAGCTGGTCCACAACTTGGCATTTTATTGTCAGCTAAATCAGATGGAGAAGATGTCAAAGATTATACAAGATCAACAGATTTAGGCTTTAATTTAGGAGCTGGTTATGATTTTACTGAAAATTTCTTTGTAGGTCTTCGTTACACTATCGGTTTATCTCCTATTTCTGATAGAGATATTGATGATTCAAATGATTACTATGATAGCGCAAAAAATGGTAATTTTCAGATTTCTTTAGGATATAAATTCTAATCTGAATTTTAAAATATTTCAAAAGCCTTCCTCTGATAGGGGAAGGTTTTTTTATTGATGATTTTTATTTTTATAAGAAAAAACTTATATTTGAAAAATTAATTTAATAAAAATGAAAAAAGTAGTTTTATCTGCGTTAGCAGTTATGATGTTTGCATTTGCAAATGCACAGGATGTTAAATATGGTGTAAAAGGAGGTTTAAATCTTTCTAATTTCTCTGGTGATACTGATGGTATTAATTTGAAATCAAAAGCAGGATTTAATATTGGAGGGTTTGTAGAAATTAAATTGTCTGATAAATTCTTTATTCAGCCAGAACTTTTGTATTCAACACAAGGGCCAAAAGTAAAAGATCAAGCTGGAGAAGTTGATGGCATTCTTTACAATGGAGATGTACGTTTCAATTTATCTTATATCAATGTACCAGTGATGTTTAAATATTATGTTGCTGATAAATTGAATGTTGAAGCAGGTCCTCAAATAGGATTTTTAACTTCTGCGAAAACTAAAACAACGATTGATGGTTATAGTGGTTCTCATACGATGGATGTAAAGGATATTTTTGAGTCAATTGATTTTGGATTAAATTTTGGGGTCGGATATGATTTTACAGATCATTTATTTGGAGGGCTCAGATATAATTTTGGGATCGCAAATATTGCAAAAACAGAAGCAGGTGATAATACAAAATTGCATAATGGAGTTTTTTCAATAAATGTAGGATACAAATTTTAATTTACGAACATTAAAAATCCCAAAACCTTCCCAAAATCAGGAAGGTTTTTTTATGCCAAAAAATTACGTTATTTGTAAATATGAATTGGAGCAGATATATAAAAGATTATCAGTCGTACTTAAGGATTGAGAGAGGTTTGTCTAAAAATACAATCGAAAACTACGGCTTTGATATCGAGCGCTTATGTCTTTTTTTAGAAACTAATAAAATTGATGTTTCGCCAATAAAAATTTCAGATGAAACTTTACAGCAGTTTATTTATTCAGTGGCCAAGGAGGTGAATCCGAGGTCTCAGGCAAGGATTATTTCTGGTCTTAAAAGTTTCTTTAACTATTTGGTTTTTGAAGATTATAGAAATGATAATCCTTTAGAATTAATCGAAGCGCCAAAAACTGGCCGTAAGCTACCTGATACTTTATCGCTTCAGGAAATTGATGCTTTGATTGAAACAATCGATTTAAGCACTAACGAAGGTGAGCGAAATAGAGCAATGCTGGAAACGCTTTATGGCTGCGGATTACGTGTTTCTGAACTGATTACACTTAAAATTTCAGATCTTTTTTTTGATGAAGGTTTTGTTAAAATCACTGGTAAGGGAAACAAGGAAAGGTTTGTGCCGATCGGACCATTAACTCAGAAATATATTGAAATTTACAAAAATGCTGTTCGCTCAAATCTCAATATAAAAAAAGGAGCTGAAGATACTTTGTTCTTAAATAGACGAGGGAATCAGTTAACTCGTGCAATGGTGTTTACTATAATCAAAGATCTTGCTCAGAAAATGGGGCTTAAAAAAAGTATTAGTCCGCATACCTTGAGGCATTCTTTTGCAACTCATCTGCTTGAAAATGGTGCTGACCTAAGATCTATTCAATTAATGCTTGGCCATGAATCTATTACAACAACCGAAATTTATGTGCATTTGGATCGCAGTTTTTTAAAAGAAGTAATGCATAGTTTTCATCCTAGAAGATAATTATTTTTATAACTGTCTATGTTTTTGTTTTGAAAATTCATATATTGTGTTAAAATTTTGTTTTAATTAAGGCGAAAAGCAAAGTTGAGCTTAGTTTTTTTGCTTTGCTGAATAAGTTCCGATATCTTATTTACATAAAAGAGTAGCATATGGTTTTTGATTTATATGGAAATGAAGATTGCTTAGAGGTAAATAATTTTTATAAAAAATTGTTGGCCGAAATGCCTGACCTGCTTTTTCAGTTTGTTATTGATGCTGATAATAATTACACGTTTCCTCTTGTAAGTAAATCGGTAGATGAAATATTTGAGCTTTCTTCTACAGATTTTAATAATGATATTAAGTTTATAATTTACGATCGAATTTTACCTCTAGATCGCGAACTTTTTTTTCAGTCTTTAGTCAAAGCTAGAAAAGAAATAAAACCTTGGAAAATTGAATTTAGAGCTACTCTTCCTAAAAAAGGGATTTGCTGGTTCAAAATTGCTGCAAAAACAGAATCTGCTGCAAATGGAAATGTTGTCTTTTATGGGCATGTCTCTGATATTACTGAGCTAAAAGATAAAGAGGAGAAGCTTCGAATTTCTGAAGAACGTTTTCAATTTGCTCTAGATGCATCTACGGCTGGAATTTGGGACTGGGATATGGTTACTAATAGGGTTTTTTACTCTTCTTTGTCTCTTAAAATCTTAGAATTGGAGTCTACTGATATTTTTGATGATCCAGAACGATGGGATAAAATTGTGCATCCAGATGATCTTCCAAAATATTATTCAGATATACATGAACATTTTGATAATAAAATTCCGTTTTATGAAAATTACCATCGTGTAATGACTTCTAGCGGTAATTACAAATGGATTTTGGATAGGGGGAAGGTAATTAAGCGCGATGAAAACGGAAAACCTTTGCGGGTAATTGGTACACATACAGATGTTTCGGCTCAGAAAGAAAAAGAGCTGGATCTTATGAAAACAATGAAGTTGTATAGCGATCAAAATAGCCGTTTGTTGAACTTTTCGCATATTGTTTCTCATAATCTAAATACACAAGCTGGAAATATAAAATCGATTTTAGATCTTATTGATGCTGATGTTAGCAAGCAGACTGTAACAGAAATGCTGGAATATTTGCGAACTGTTTCTAATGATCTGAATGAAACTATTTCAAATCTTACTCAAATTGTAAAAACACAGAGTAATATTAATATTGCCGTAGTTCCGCTAAAACTTTGCGAGTATATCGAGAAGACTATTTCGACAATCAAAGGGTATCATCAACAGAGAAAGGTTACTATTATAAACAATGTTCCAAAGTATTTAACGATTAATTTTAATCCGGCTTATATGGAGAGTGTTTTGTTGAATTTTACAACAAACGCGATTAAATATGCACATCCAGATCGTGATCCAATCATTACTTTTGATTTTGCAATTGAACCTGAAGGATTTAAATCTCTAAAAATTACTGATAATGGCCTCGGAATCGATTTGAAAGTCTATGGCGATTTGCTATTCGGCATGTATAAAACCTTTCATAAACATGAAGAAGCTCGCGGAATTGGGTTGTATATAACTAGGAATCAAATTGAAGCGATGAAAGGAACGGTTGAAGTAGAAAGTGAGGTAGGAGTAGGAACAAGTTTTAAAATCATTTTTAATGATATGTAGAAATTTTAGAACATAGATAAAAAAATAAAGGCTGTCAATTGACAGCCTTTATTTTTTTATCTATGTTCTTTGGATTATTTAGCAATGTTTACAGCCCTAGTTTCTCTAATAACTGTAACTTTTACCTGTCCAGGATAAGTCATTTCTGTTTGAATTTTTTGTGAAATTTCGAAAGATAAGTTTGCTGCATTATCATCAGAAACTTTTTCACTTTCTACAATTACACGAAGTTCTCTACCGGCTTGAATTGCGTAAGCATTTTTAACTCCGCTGAATCCGTAAGCAACATCTTCAAGATCTTTCAGACGCTGGATGTAAGAATCAAGAACCTGACGTCTTGCGCCTGGTCTAGCTCCAGAAATAGCATCACAAACCTGAATAATTGGAGACAATAAAGACTTCATTTCAATCTCGTCGTGGTGCGCTCCAATCGCGTTGCATACTTCTTCTTTCTCACCATATTTCTCAGCCCACTGCATACCTAAAAGCGCGTGTGGCAAATCACTTTCTGTATCTGGCACTTTTCCGATATCGTGTAATAAACCAGCTCTTTTTGCTAATTTCACGTTCAATCCTAATTCTGCAGCCATAATACCGCAAAGTTTAGAAACTTCTCTCGAGTGCTGTAATAAGTTTTGTCCGTAAGAAGAACGGTATTTCATTCTACCTACAACTTTAATCAATTCTGGGTGTAAACCGTGAATTCCTAAGTCAATAACCGTACGTTTTCCAACTTCGATAATTTCGTCATCGATTTGTTTTGCGGTTTTAGCAACAACTTCTTCGATACGTGCTGGGTGAATACGTCCGTCAGTTACTAATTTGTGTAAAGACAAACGAGCAATTTCTCTACGAACAGGATCAAAGCAAGAAAGGATAATAGCTTCTGGTGTGTCATCAACAATAATTTCAACTCCAGTTGCAGCTTCAAGTGCTCTAATGTTACGTCCTTCACGTCCAATAATACGTCCTTTTACATCGTCAGATTCAATGTTGAAAACAGAAACGCAGTTTTCAACTGCTTCTTCAGTTCCAACTCTTTGTATCGTATTAATGATGATTTTTTTAGCTTCCTGCTGTGCAGTAAGTTTTGCCTCTTCAATTGTTTCTTGAATATGAGACATTGCTTTTGTTTTGGCTTCAGCTTTTAAACCTTCTACCAATTGTTCTTTAGCTTCTTCAGCAGAAAGACCAGAGATTACTTCTAATTGTTGTAACTGGCTTTTGTGAAGTTTGTCAACTTCAGCTTGTTTTTTGTCTAAAACCTCAATTTTATTGTTGTATTCAGCTGTTTTAGCTTCAAAGTCTTCGTTTACTTTTTTAGCTTTAGAAAGTTCATTAGAAACTTGAGATTCTTTATCGCGAACGCGTTTTTCTACTTCAGCAACTTTTTTATCACGTGCTAAAATAACTTGTTCGTGTTCTGATTTAAGTTCGATAAAACGCTCTTTTGCTTGAAGAATTTTATCTTTTTTGATATTTTCTGCTTCTAAATTTGCGTCTTTTAAGATAGAAGCCGCTTCTTTTTTAGCGTTTTTAATTAGGTTTGAAATATTACTTTTCTCGATAATTTTAGCTATTGCAAATCCTGCTGCAATACCTACAATACCAATAATGATCGTTATGATGTCCATGTTTGTTAGGGTTTATATATAAAAAAAGCCTACATTAATTGCTTGTATAAACTCGTAAAGACAAGTTTTGAGCTAACTCACTGTTCAAGTTTCCCAGCCAAATGGAGGGCATACTATAGTAGCGACGATTTGCTCATTCTAAATTGTTAGTGTTGAGTTTACCAAATGTGAACTAATGTAGGCAGTATCTTAGTTTCTGTAAAGAACGTTTAATTTTCGAGATATTGATCTAAAAGCGTGTTTAATCTTTTAATTCTTTCGATAGTCTCTTCTCCATCGATTGCATTATCAATCTGTTTTTGTTCTACTTGCGATGCAAATTGTAATGCACACATTGCTAGAACATCTTGTTTATCACGAACCGCGTAATTTTCTTCGAACTGCTTGATCATGGCATCAATTTTCTTAGAAGCACTTCTGAGTCCTTCTTCTTGAGCGGGTTCAACCGTAAGTGGGTAAACGCGATCGGCAATTGATATTTTAATTCTAAGCTTTCCGTCCATATTATTAATCTGATAGTTGCGCTATGCAGTAATCAATTTCGCGAATTAATGAATTTATTTTAAGCTTTGTCTCTCTCTTGTTATTGTCGCTGCCAAGCAACGAATTGGCTATCTTAAGTGTTTCATTTTGCTTCTTCAAAGCTTCCATTTCCTCAGATTGTTTCTGGATAATTTGCGCAGCTTTGGCTAGTTCTAATCGTAATACTTGATTGTTTTGTTCAAAGGCTTTTGATTTCTCAAAAAGCTTTTCAACTTTATATTCAAGAGTATCAATTATTTCTGCAATTACACTCATTATACATCCTATTCATTACTTAATCCTACAAAGTTAATATTCCTTTTTATTAATGCAATTTTTTATCGATTTTTTTGCATTATTTTAGATAAATATATTGTAATTCAATTAATTGAGTTTTTGAAGCTTTTTTCTTGCTTTTATTGGCTTATTTTTGCTTATCTTAGCAAAAATGTTGTTTATGAGATTATATGTACTTGCCCTTTTAATTTGTAATTCTGTGTTTGCTCAAACACAATATCCTAAAGATTATTTCCGTCCTCCATTAGATATTCCAATGCAACTTTCAGGTAATTTTGGGGAGTTGAGACCTAATCATTTTCATGCTGGTTTTGATTTAAAAACTAATCAAAGAGAAGGTTTGAGCGTGCATGCAATTGCAGATGGATATGTGTCAAGAATTAAAATTTCGACTTTTGGAAACGGAAAATGCATCTACATAACGCATCCGAACGGATATACTTCTGTTTATGGACATTTGCAAACACCAACAGGGGCAATTTTAGATTATGTAAAAAAAACGCATTACAAAGAAAAAGCTTATGAAATTGAAATGTTTCCAAAACCAGACGAACTTCCTGTAAAAAAAGGTGATATAATCGGACTTTCAGGAAATACGGGTTCGTCAGAAGGACCACATCTTCATTTTGAAATTCGAGATACTAAAACAGAATTTGTTATCAACCCGATTTTCTTTGGCTTTGACCAAAATTTAAAAGATACTAAAAAACCAACTTTATCTAGTTTGTATGTTTATCCGTTGGATAATGCTATGGTTAATCAATCCAAACAGCCTTTGCTGGTAAACATGGCGCTTCAAAAAGACGGAACTTATCTAGCTTCAAAAGTTAAAGCAAACGGAAAAATTGGTTTCGGAATTAATGCTGTTGATACCGATGATGTTTCACATAATAAAAATGGAGTTTTTAATGTTTCGACTTTTTTAAACGGAAATCAGAATTATAATTATCAATTTAATACTTATTCTTTTGATGAAATGCGTTATGTAAATGCATTGATAGATTATTCTCGTTATAAAAAATCGGGACAGCGTGTGCAGAAACTTTTTATGAAAACACCTTTTGCTTTAAGTATTATTAAAACCGATTCACTTCGCGGTATTGTCAAAGCAGAACCTAATTTAACTTCAAATTACAAAATAGAGGTTTCAGATTATTTTGGAAATATGAATTCGATCACGGTTCCGATTGAATTTGATACTGCAACACCTCTTGTGGAGTCAGAGTCGGTTAATGGGAAGTATTTTATAAAATATAATAGAGATGCCAATTTTGAGAAAGATAAAATGTCAGTTTTCTTTCCTGCTGGAACTTTCTACGATGATTTTAATATGAATTTTGATGTTAGAAGTAACAAACTTTTCATTCATGACGATACAGTTCCCGTGCATTCAAATTTTACAATCACTATAAAAGACGATACTTATCCAGAGTCATTAAGAGATAAGCTTTATATTGGTAAGGGAACAAGTTATAACGGAACAATCAGAAAAGGTGATGTTTTTACTGCAAAAGCAAAAATATTAGGTACATACGGTTTAGTTCTCGATACGATTGCTCCAGTTGTTAAAATTGCAAAACCAATTGAAGGAAAATGGATTAGCGATCAAAAGAAAATTGATTTGACGATAAGCGATTCTCTATCTGGAATAAAATTTTATAATGGCTATTTGAACGGAACTTGGGTTTTGTTTGAATACGAAAATAAAGCCAGAAGAATTACGCATACTTTTGATGATCAATATTTAGCAGAAGGTGAAAACGTATTAAAAGTTGAAGTTGTTGATAATGTAGGAAATACTACTATCTTTGAAACTCGTTTTTTTAGAAGTCAACAAAAATAAAACCCAAAATCTTTGAGTTACAACAGGTTTACATTCGCTTTTCTTTTTTTATTTTTCAGCTGTATTGCTTTAGCTCAAAATGCCCGCATAAAAGGGCTAATATTAGATGTGGAAAAACATCCTGTTGCGAGTGTAAATATTTCGTCTCAAGGAACTTCTGTACAATCTGATGCAAATGGATTTTATGAAATTGAAATTCCATCAAATAAAAAGGTTTCTCTTATTTTTACTCACGTTTCATTAAAAATGATGAGTTTGACGGTTAGTTTGAAAACAAATGAAGTTTTTGTTTTTAATCCTATTATGAGTAATTCTGAAGAGCAAATGGGAGAAGTTTTTGTTTCTTCTGGAAATAGAAAAAGAGTTCAAGGAATTACTTCGGTTGATACCGAAACTTTAAAGAAAATTCCAGGCGCAAATGCTGGAATCGAAAACATTTTGAAAACGCTTCCCGGTGTTAATTCGAATAACGAATTAAGCACACAATACATGGTTCGTGGCGGAAATTATGATGAAAACCTAGTTTATGTAAATGAAGTAGAAGTATATCGTCCGTTTTTAATTCGTTCAGGACAGCAAGAAGGTTTAAGTTTTACAAATACAGATTTAGTACAGAATGTTGAATTTTCTGCAGGTGGATTTCAGGCGAAGTTCGGAGATAAATTATCTTCTGTTTTAGATATTACATATCGAAAACCAACTCGGTTCGGTGCTGCTTTTGAAGCCAGTTTTTTAGGTGGAAGTGCTGCAGTCGATTTAGTTTCTAAAAATAAAAAGTGGTCTGCCGTAACAGGAGTTCGTTACCGAAATAATAGTCTTTTGGTAAATAGCCAAGATACAGAGACAAATTATAAACCCACTTTTGCTGACATTCAGACTAATGTAAATTATGATATTTCTGAAAAATGGCAAATGAGCTTTTTAGGAAATATTTCTCAGAATAAATATTCATATGAGCCTTTAGTTCGTCAGACAAATTTTGGAACTTTAGATCAGCCAATGGCACTTGCAGTTTATTACGAGGGGCAAGAAAAAGATCAGTATAACACTTATTTTGGCGCTTTAAAAACTACTTATAAAGCGTCGCCATCTCTTACTCTTAAATTGATTGGTTCTCTATTTCATACTACAGAACAAGAACATTTTGATATTTTGGCACAATATCGTCTAGGAAATGTAAACGCTGAAGATCCAGAAAATGCATCTGCAGTTGATTTTACTCGGGGAATTGGTTCTCAGCTGAATCACGCTCGTAATGATCTCGATGCGTTAATTGCAAATATCGAATTGAAAGGAATTAAAGATTGGAAAGAAAGTCAGTTAGAATTTGGTTTAAAATATACAAGAGAATCTATTCGAGATCGAGTAGTGGAGTGGGAAGTAATTGATTCGGCTGGATTTTCTATAAATCCGCCGTTGGTTATTCTTCCAAAAAATAATCAGCCATATACACCTTATACGGGACCACTTTTGCCATATCAAAATATACGAGCAACCAATTTTAATGCCATAAATAGGTTTTCTGGTTATGCGCAATGGAACAAGCAATCAGAAATTGGTTCAAGTCAGATCTGGTATCATTTGGGAGCGCGTTTTCAAGGCTGGAATGTTGCGGGAGCTTTAGAAGAAGGAAAAACACAGTTTGTGGTAAGTCCGCGTGCGCAATTTGCGATAAAGCCAGATTGGGATCGTGATATGGTTTTCAGGATTTCGGGCGGATTATATCATCAGCCTCCATTTTATAGAGAATTGCGAGATTTGGATGGGGTTGTAAAACCGAATGTGAAAGCTCAGGAATCTGTTCATATTGTTTTGGGTAATGATTATAATTTTAAAATGTGGAATCGTCCTTTTAAATGGGTGACAGAACTATATTATAAATCACTTTCAGATGTTAACGTTTATTCAATAGATAACGTTCGAATTCGCTACGTTGCCAATAACAATGCAAAAGCGTATGCGCAAGGTCTTGATTTTAGATTAAACGGCGAATTTGTGCCAGGAACAGAATCTTGGATAAGTTTTGGATATTTGAAAACCGAAGAAAATTACGAAGATAGAGGTTATATTGCCCGTCCGACAGACCAGCGTTTGAAATTTGCAATGCTTTTTCAAGACTACATGCCGAATATTCCAAGTGTAAAAGTGTATTTGAATTTGGTTTACAATACAGGTTTGCCTGGAGGTGCGCCAGCATATTCTGATCCGTATTTATATCAAAATAGATTGAATGATTACAGAAGAGCTGATATTGGTTTTGCAAAGGTTTTTGTAGACGCTAGTACACAAAATACAAAAAAAGGCTGGCTGAAAAACTTTAAAGAGTTAGCCGTTGGATTGGAAATTTTCAATCTTTTCAATAATCAAAATGCGATTACAAATACTTGGGTTCGTGATGTGTATTCAAAAAATCAATATGCGATTCCAAATTATATGACTTCAAGGGTTTTTAACGTTAAGATAAATGCGAGGTTGTAATCTGCTTTGCAATTGCTCAGTAAAATTCAATAAAACTCAAAAATACAATCAAAAATAGTATATTTGATAATCGTATATAATCAATGTAGATGAAAAAGTATTTTAAATATATCGCCTTTATACTTATCGGAACAGTAATCAGCTGTCGAGAAGAAGTTCAAAAACCAAAAGTAAGCTATGGCGCTTCAAATAAGGTAAGCGTTACTAAAACCGATACAACTCAAATTGAAATTGCAGATCTTCCTATTCAAATGGAAGGGACTAATTATTTAATCCATCCAGTTGGAGATTTAAGGGTTTTTGAAAGAGGGTCTAAAGCTAGATTTGGTTCTTCAAGTGTTAATGATGTGAGTTTTACTATTTCTAATTTGGGTGAATATGAGATTACAGGTTATCTGCAGAATTTAAAATTCCAAAAAGTAGATTCAGATTCTATCCGACCTTTGTCAGACAAACCAGTTTTGATTTTAACAGCTACGTATTTAAAAACAGTTGCTGACAAAACGCATAATAATGTGATGGTTTATACACTTACGGATTCAGATACCAATAAAGATGGTAAAATAGACACTAGCGATATTAAAACTTTATATTTAAGTGATATTAGCGGAGAAAACTTTACCAAAGTTTCTGCAGATCTTCAAGAGTTGGTAGATTGGAGCTTAATCGAATCTAAAAACCGTCTGTATTTTAGAACTATTGAAGATACTAACCAAAACGGTCAGTTTGATAAAAATGATGTGTTGCACTACAACTATATAGATTTATCTTCTAAAAAATGGGAAGTAAAGAATTATAAACCTATTTAAGTTGCTAAGGTTCTAAGTTTTTTTGCCACAGATTAAAAGGATTAAAAAGATTTTTTATAAAAGAGAGAGGCTGTTTCAATTTGTTGAAACAGCCTCTCTCTTTTAAATTGTTTTCCATAATGAAAACAACGTTTTCCATTTTTATGTCTAGACTCGTTCATTCCGTAGGAATGTTTGATCGGTAGAAAAAAAATCATGCCAGCACATTTACGTTCCATAGGAACGTTTGATGTGTTGCATTGTTGAAAAAAATATTAAAATCAAACGTTCCTACGGAACGTAATTAAACAAAACAATATAATTTTTCTACCGATGAAATGTTCCTACGGAACATAATCAAATCAGAAACGGGAAAAAATCTTTCTAATCCTTTTAATCTGTGGCAAACCATAGAATCTTAGTATCTCAGAACCTTAGTAGCTTTAAATTAATATATCACTTTCTAAATCTGATTTTTCAATTTCGAAACCAAAACCTAGTCGCTCGACCAATTCAATTACCAGTTTTTTGTACCAGTTTTCAGATTTTGGATGAATGTATATTTTTTCAATAAGCTGATTAATGTCGACGTTGATCTTTAATCCATCGTTTAATTTGATTTCGCTTTTTGAAGTGTCACTCAGAATTCGAACTTCTCTTTCGTATTGAAAACTTTTTCTCTTAAATAAAAACGGAAAGAATAAATCATCAAACGGAATATATTCTTTTTTATAATCGATGTAATTCACCTCACCAATGTACTGGTCAAAATTGTTTTCAGGTTTTACGGCTTTCTGCAGTCTTCTAATGGTGGACTGAATGGCTAAACCTTCATTATTTTTGGTAAAAATCTGCCACATGGCAAAAGATTCATATTCGTTAATATGCCAGCTGCTAATAGCTACTTTTTCCCGATGCGTTTTGTAGTAATTTAAAAACTCGGGATTATCAGCGGCAAGTTTTTTAATCTCTTCATAAGTTGGTTCGCTAAAAGTACCTTCATATTGGTCTTCAAACTTGTCTGAACGTGACATAAAAAGTTTCTTCGAAAGTAATAAATCAAGAAATTTAGATAAGTCTAGATATTTCCAAACAATAGTATCGGGATCGTCAGGAAGTTTTATGTTGGGGTTGTTAAGATACATTTTCTGAAAGAATTAAATTTCAATCTTTAACTATCCTAAAGTTATAAAAATAAACACAGATTAAAGAAATTAAACTGAGTTTTAATATTTCCTTAATCTGTGTTAGATTATTTGGGTATGTAAAAATCTTATGATTCGAAAGACTGCATGGTTACCAATTTATTGTAAGTTCCGTTATGAGCAATCAGTTCTTCATGAGTTCCTTGTTCAACGATTTTACCTTTTTGCATTACCACAATCACATCTGCTTTTTGAATTGTAGAAAGACGGTGTGCAATTACAATTGAAGTTCTGTTTTGCATCATGTTTTCGAGTGCAACCTGAACAAATTTTTCGCTTTCTGTATCCAGTGCCGATGTTGCTTCATCCAAAATCATAATCGGCGGGTTCTTCAATACTGCTCTTGCAATAGATAAACGTTGTTTCTGTCCACCAGACAGTTTGTTTCCGCTATCTCCGATATTAGTATAAATTCCTTGTGGAAGGTCTTTCACAAATTCATAAGCATTTGCAATTTTAAGAGCTTCTATAATTTCATCATCAGTGGCGTCCAATTTTCCTAAAGAAATATTGGCTTTGATTGTATCATTAAATAAAATACTGTCTTGTGTAACCAATCCCATTAAGCTGCGAAGCGATTGCAGATTCATGTCTTTAATGTTGATTCCGTCAATAGAAATTGAGCCGTCGTTTACATCGTAAAAACGAGTCAATAAATTGGCAATAGTACTTTTTCCACTTCCAGATTGACCAACAAGCGCAACAGTTTGTCCTTTTTTAATTTGAAGAGAAAAGTCTTTTAAAACGGTTTCTTCTTCATATTTGAAATTCACATTTTGAACATTGATATTATCATCAAAAGTTGTTTTTTCTACTGCGTTTTCTTTAGAAACAATAGTATTTTCTTGTTCTAAGATTTCAAGAACACGTTCTGCAGCCGCATTTCCTCTTTTTACTCCGTATGAAGCTTTAGAAATAGCTTTTGCAGGAGTTAAAATGTTGTATGCTAATCCCATGTAGGCGATAAACGCAGCGCCTTCTAAAGTTTTATCGATCAAAACCATTTGACCTCCGTACCAAAGTAAAATAGCAATTACGGTAATTCCCATAAATTCACTCGCTGGAGAAGCTAAGTTTTGACGGTTTCCAATGCTATTTGATAAAGTAAAAAAGCGGTCTGTCGAATTTTGAAAAACATTATTAAAGTAATTTTCAGCATTGTATCCTTTTACAACTTTTAATCCGCCAATTGTTTCTTCAATTGTAGAAAGGAATTTCCCTTGTTCTTCTTGAGCTTTGGTAGATTGTTTTTTAAGCTGTTTTCCAATCAATGAAATAATATATCCAGAAACCGGAATAAAAATGAAAACAAACAAAGTCAGTTTAGCACTAATGACAAGCATAGCGATGATCGTAAAAATAATTGTTAAAGGTTCTTTTACAATAAGCTCTAAAATTGCTAAAAAAGAGTTTTGGACCTCATTTACGTCAGCTGAAATTCTAGAAATTACGTCTCCCTTTCTTTTTTCAGAATAAAATGCCAAAGGAAGTTCTAATGTTTTTTTGTACAATGCATTTCGCATGTCTTTTAAAACACCATTTCTCAAGAAATTGATGAAAAACATTGCCAAGTAATCAGCTAAGTTTTTTAATAAAAAGATGGAGATGATTATGGCAACCATTATAGATAGCACATATCCAGATTCGTGAGTTCCTTTTGAAGTTGTAATATAGTAGCTTAAGTAATTTTCTCCATATTCTTTAATGTCCAAAATCCCTGTGTATAAAGGCTTTTCATAGTTTTCTTTGGTTTTGTCAAATAAAACTTGAAGCATTGGTATTAAGGCAATGAATGAAAGTGTACTGAAAAGCGCATATAAAATATTGAAAAAGATATTTAAGAATGCGTATCTTTTATACGGGTATATAAAAGGAACTATTTTTTTGAAATTACTCATTTATTTTTGGATGTTATTTTTTTGCTTGGTTATGGTTATTTGAGTTTTGGCTAGTGAATTTTTACTGCACAAAATTAATCCAATTGGATTGTTTTCAATTTCTTTTGGGTTTTTTTTATAAAAAAAACTCTGATTTTGCATCTTCTAAGAAATGCAAATCAGAGTTTTAATATTGGACTCCTTGTTTTTAAAGACTATTTGCAAATGGCAATACTTTCAAAAAAGGTTTATTTAATTCAACTGCATATCTGCAATAATGTTTTGAATTTTCTGATCTAAGAAACTTTCTGCTTCATCAAAATCAGAAACCGATTCGATTTCGGCATTTACACTAATGTAGAATTTAATCTTAGGTTCAGTTCCGCTTGGTCTTGCGCAAATTTTAGAACCATCCTCTGTATAATAAATCAATACATTCGATTTCGGAATATCCATTGTCGATTCTGAACCGTCTAATAAATTTAAAGCAATAGATGATTGATAATCCTCAACCATAATAACTCTTTGTCCGTTAATTTCTTTCAAAGGATTTTTGCGTAAATCAATCATCATTTGGTTGATTTCTTGCAAGCCTTCCATTCCTTTTTTAGTTAAAGAAACTAAGAATTCTTTGTAGAAGCCATTTTCAACATAAAGCTGTAAAAGTTCTTTATAAACAGAGCTTCCTGCTGCTTTAGCTTGAGCAGCAACTTCGCAAATTAATAAGGTAGCGGCAACAGCATCTTTATCTCTAACGGCATCACCAACCATAAATCCGAAACTTTCCTCACCACCTCCGATAAATTCAAGTTCAGGAAAATCTTTGATCATTTTTGCGATCCATTTAAATCCTGTCAATCCAACTTTGCACTCAACACCGTAGCTTGTTGCCAATTCCATCATCATTGGAGTTGAAACGATTGTTGAACCTACGAATTGTTTTCCGTTAAGTTTATCTGCTTTTTTCCATTGTTTCAATAAGAAAGAAGTCATTAAAACCATAGTTTGGTTTCCGTTCAATAAAATCATTTTGCCGTCATTGTTACGAACAGCAACTCCTAAACGGTCACAGTCAGGATCTGTTCCTACTACAATATCAGAATTTGTTTTGTCTGCCAACGCCAAAGCCATTGTTAAAGCTTCTGGTTCTTCCGGATTTGGCGATTTTACTGTTGGGAAATCTCCGTCTGGTACAGCCTGTTCAGGAACAATATGAACATTTTTATATCCGGCTTGCGATAAAACATCTGGAATTGATTTTATAGAAGTTCCGTGTAATGAAGTAAACACAATGTGAAGATTGTCTTTGGCTTCAGCCGGAGTATTAAAACTTGCGTTTTCGATAGATGATTTTATAAATGCTTTGTCAAGTTCTGTGTCAATGTACTGAATCAAACTTTCGTTTGCGTTAAATTTGATTTTGTCATAGCCTAAACTTTCAATCACATTGACAATTTCTTTGTCTTGCGGAGGAACAATTTGTCCACCATCTTGCCAGTAAACTTTGTAACCGTTATATTCTGGCGGATTGTGAGAAGCTGTTAAAACAATTCCGCACTGACATTTTAAATATTTAAGGGCAAAAGATAATTCTGGAGTTGGTCTCAAATCAGAAAACAAATAAACTTGAATTCCGTTTGCTGAGAAAACATCAGCTACGACTTTTGCTAAAGTATTACTGTTATGACGGCAATCGTAAGCGATAACCACTTTTAAAGGTTCGTTTGGAAAAACTTTATGTAGGTAATCAGATAATCCTTGAGTGTTTTTTCCAAGCGTATATTTGTTGATTCTGTTATCACCAACACCCATAACACCACGCATTCCTCCAGTTCCGAATTCTAAGTTTTTATAAAAACTCTCCTCAAGTTCTTTTGGAGAAGTTGTCATTAATTCCTTAACTGCAGCTTGCGTTTCCTGATCGAATGTTGGTGTTAGCCATTCGTTTACAGCTTTTAATATATTTGGTGCTATATTCATTTTTGATTTCGTTTTATGTTTTGTTTAAAATAGCCTGTTATTGGGGATTAAACGTGCTTTAAGAAAAATTAAAAATTAACCTCTCGTGCTACTTTATATCTTGCTTCGTTATTTTTTGTTCTTAAAATAATTTCGCCCAAGAATCCTGCTAAGAATAGCTGCGTTCCAAGAACCATGGTCGTCAAAGCAATATAAAACCATGGGTTGTTTGTAACCAAGCTATATTTCATTCCTGTATACATGTGGTATAGTTTAGAAACTCCAATGTATCCAGCTGCTAAAAATCCGATAATAAACATTAAAGAACCCATAGCGCCAAATAAGTGCATTGGTCTTTTCCCGAATCTTGATAAAAACCAAATGGTAATCAAATCCAGAAAGCCGTTTATGAAACGCTCCATTCCAAACTTCGTTTCACCATATTTTCTTGCTTGGTGAATTACCACTTTTTCGCCAATTTTTCCAAATCCAGCATTTTTAGCCAAAACTGGAATATAGCGGTGCATTTCGCCAGAAACTTCAATGTTTTTTACCACAACATTTTTGTAGGCTTTCAATCCGCAGTTAAAATCATTCAGTTCAACGCCAGAAGTTTTTCTAGCCGCCCAGTTGAATAATTTTGAAGGAAGATTTTTTGCCACAACAGAATCGTAACGCTTCTTTTTCCAACCAGAAACCAAATCGTATTTCTGAGCTGTAATCATTTCGTACAATTCCGGAATTTCGTCTGGACTGTCTTGCAAGTCGGCATCCATAGTAATGATAACATCACCTTTTGCCTTTGCAAAACCAGCATGTAAAGCCTGAGATTTTCCGAAGTTTTTCATGAAACGAATTCCTTTTACATTTGGATTTTCGTTAGAGAAACCTTCAATAATCTGCCAAGAATTATCTGTACTACCATCATCTACAAAAATGATTTCATAAGAGTAATTGTTAGACTGCATCACTTTAATGATCCAAGTGTAGAGTTCTTTAAGTGATTCCTCCTCGTTTAGAAGCGGTATAAGTATAGATAAATTCATTTATATTTTTATTCTTGTGTAGATTTGCTTTTGAAAAATGCGGCTAAAATTAGTCCAAAAATTGAACTTACCAATAAGTTTGATGCTGACCCCTTTAATATTCCTCCAATAGATAATTGATCACTATCTTTTATTTTTTGAAGAGCTTCATTGATTTTCGCTGCTGGGGCATCCATTTTTTGCATCATGTCAGCCATATATTTTAAAGTCATTTCTTTAATCGTCTCTTTTAACGGCGGGTCTATGAAGTTGAACAGAATAATATTAAATACTGCTGAAATTAAAATTGCGATTACTGCAAATATAAAGTAAGTCGTAAATGTGTCTTTAAAAGAGAAAAAGCTATTAATTTCTTTTTTTGTTTTAACAATTAAAGTTATAGATAAAGCGATATAAATTACTAAAGACATAATAGTTACCCACCATGCTGTGAATAATTTGATATCTGTACTATATATAATAGAGGTAATTAAAACAGAAACGACTCCAGCTACGATACCGTATGTAATACCATTCTTTTTTATAACTTCATTAATCATATTTTGATATGTTTAAAATTAATCCACAAATATAGTAATTCCCACTATAATCGGATATAAAAAAAGCTTTTCGAAATAAACTAAAAAAAAGTAAGCTAACTGTTTGTTTATTAAAAAAGAATTGTAAATTTGCACACTCAAAAATAATTAAATTTTTAAACAAAAAAGAGTATTATTTGTTTACACCTTTTTCTAACCATGAAAAAGCTTCAAAATAAAAGTGCTCCAAACAATAAATAAAAGAAAAGATGAAAAAAGGAATTCACCCAGAAAATTACAGATTAGTTGCATTTAAAGACATGTCTAACGATGAGGTTTTTATCACTAAATCTACTGCAGATACAAGAGAAACAATTGAAGTTGACGGAGTTGAGTATCCAGTTGTAAAAATGGAGATTTCTAGAACATCTCACCCTTTTTATACTGGTAAATCTAAACTTATCGATACTGCAGGACGTATTGATAAATTCAAAACTAAATACGCTAAACACGCTAAAAAATAATAGCTGTTTTAAATTATACAGAAGCCTTCCAATCGGAAGGCTTTTTTTATGCGTCGATTTTTGATAATCAAAAAAAGAAGCAGTGTGATTTTTAATATAGCCCGTGGTTTCAACCACGGGAAACGTATTGTGAATATGTTGCGTTCCAACGGTTGAAACCGCTGGTTATGTTTTTTTAGATGAGATTGTTTTTGATGCTATTTAAAAAAGATCATTTTTCCTTTAATAAAATATAGCCCGTGGTTTCAACCACGGAGAACGTATTGAGAGTATATAGCGTTCCAGCGGTTGAAACCGCTGGTTATGTTTTTCTTGAAGATTGAAAAATCAAACTATTAAGCTTGTCAAATAATCTTAATTTGAATAATCTAAGATTAAGGGTAATTTAAAAATTTGTGAATTCGTGGCTATTTACATATGATATGATTAATGTAACGTATAAATATTTGTAACTTTGAAGCCAGGTAACCAAATCAAATTTTAACAAACACTCAATTATTTATGAACTACATTCTTTTCGACGGTCCCGTTCGAAATGCTTTATTGCCCTTTACTTTTACACGGCCAGTAGCTGATATTTTGGTAGGAATTATGACAATTCGCCAAAAGTGGGAAAAATATCTTGGTTCTACAATCACTACGATAACCGAAGAATATTTGTCTGAAAAATTTCCAATGGTTGAAATGGAAGAAAATGTTATGATCAATGCAGCGTATTTGCCAAATGATACTCTTGCGGAGATGGTTTCTAATTTAACAGAAAATCAGGCAATCTTTAAAGGAGAAGATGTAATTGCATTTTTTGCTAGCGAAAATCAGGAAGAAGTCGATTTTGATTCTTACGAAATTATTCAATACAACGAAGATTGTATAACAATCGAACATACTTGGGATATTTTTTCTAAAAATGATGCTGCGATTCGTCAGGATTTTAAATATCTGACTGAAGATCGTACGTCTCAGCCGATTCCTAAAAGTGTAAATGTAATTTCGCCTGAGAATATTTTTATCGAAGAAGGAGCAAAACTAGAGTTTGTAACCTTAAATGCATCAACAGGACCTATATATATAGGTAAGAATACCGAAATTATGGAAGGAACCGTAATTCGCGGGCCATTCGCTTTATGCGAAAATGCAATGGTAAAAATGTCGGCTAAAGTTTATGGTGCAACAACAGTTGGACCTGGAAGCCGAATAGGAGGAGAGGTTAAAAACTCGGTTCTTTTTGCTAACTCGAATAAAGGGCATGAAGGTTTCTTAGGAGATTCTGTTTTAGGAGAATGGTGCAATATCGGAGCAGATTCTAATAACTCAAACCTAAAAAACAATTACGAAGAAGTAAAATTATGGAGCTACGAAACAGAAGGTTTTGCTAAAACAGGACTTCAGTTTTGCGGTTTAATGATGGGAGATCACAGTAAATGCGGAATCAACACGATGTTTAATACAGGAACAGTTGTCGGTGTGAGCGCTAATATTTTCGGAAGCGGATTTCCTCGCAATTTTGTTCCAAGTTTTTCTTGGGGCGGTGCTGCAGGATTTACAACTTATGTAACTAAGAAAGCTTTTGAAACAGCAAGGTTAGTGATGAGCAGAAGAAATATTGAGTTCGATGCAACGGAGGCTGCAATAATGGAACATATTTTCGAAGAAACTAAAAAATGGAGAAAAGATTAATTAGGTAATTAGTCAATTTGAAAATTAGATAATTTTTACAAACCCGACAGATTTTAAAACCGTCGGGTTTAATTTTTTTTAGCCACAGATTAAAGGATTAAAAAGATTAAAAAATCTGTGGAAATCCTATTAATCTGTGGCTAAATATTATTTATCAATTTTAATGAAATCTCCTTTCATGTTGAATTTTAATTCTAAACCATTGGTTAGTTTTGTTTCATAACCAGAAGATTCAATTTCTATTTTGGTTACATCTTCTTTAGGGAAGTTTGATTTTATATAAGAAGCAATTTTTTTGGGAATAATAGATTTTGGGACTTTTCCAGTTTTAGCATCCACTTCTTTCCAATTTCCTTTTTTGTCAAATTCAATTTCAATTTTATTGTCATACTGAACTTTGTACTCTGTAGAAAGAATCTCTTTGTCTTCCAGTATATAGCTTGGTTTTTTGGATCCAAAATGTGTTTTTAAGAAAGTTTGTGCATTTCCAGGTAATGCTTCTTTTTTAATTACGGTTTTTTGAGCATTTGCAGTAAGTCCAAATAGTAATCCTGCAATTAAGTAGACGGTCAGTTTTAATTTCGTTCTCATATTTTGCTGATTTTTAAAATTATAGGACAAGTTAAGACTAAAATTTTGAAATTGGAAAATCTGAGCAGCTTTAAAAATCAATCAAGCTTCTTTTTCTTGCCACAGATTAAAAGATTAAAAAAGATTTTTTTAGAATATGTATTCTCAAAAAAAATAATCAGTGAAAATCCTTTAATCTGTGGCAAAAAAAAATATATCTAATTGGCACATTTTCAAAATTATCTAATTATCAAATTGGGACATTATCTAATTAAATCTATCTTTGCAGCACGAAAAAAATGGGTAGTCGGATAAACGATTAACCGATTAAACAAAATTCACAAACACAAATGATTACAGTTAACGATATTTCGGTTCAGTTTGGCGGAACTACACTTTTTAGCGATGTTTCTTTTGCTATTAATGAAAATGATAAAATCGCCCTAATGGGTAAAAATGGTGCGGGGAAATCGACACTTTTAAAGATTATTGCAGGTGCAAATAAGCCTTCTACAGGAAGTATCTCTGCTCCGAAAGAAGCTGTAATTGCATATCTGCCTCAGCATTTGCTTACTGAAGATGGTGCTACGGTTATGGAAGAAGCATCAAAAGCTTTTAGTGAAATTTTTAAAATGAAATCTGAAATTGATGATATCAATGAGCAGCTGACAGTTCGTACTGATTATGAAAGCGACGAATACATGAAATTGATCGAAAGAGTTTCTGACTTAAGCGAGAAATTTTATGCTATTGAAGAAGTAAACTACGAAGCAGAAGTTGAGAAAATATTAGTTGGTTTAGGTTTTGAAAGAGAAGATTTCGCACGTCAAACTTCAGAATTTTCGGGAGGATGGAGAATGCGTATTGAGTTGGCTAAGATTTTATTGAGAAAACCAGATTTGATTTTGCTGGATGAGCCAACAAACCACATGGATATTGAGAGTATTCAATGGTTAGAAGATTTCTTATTGAATCAGGCAAAAGCAGTTGTGGTAATTTCTCACGATAGAGCGTTTGTAGATAATATCACAAATCGTACGATTGAGGTGACAATGGGAAGAATTTATGATTACAAAGCAAAATATTC
This sequence comes from Flavobacterium sharifuzzamanii, assembly GCF_003254585.1. GTDB lineage: Bacteria > Bacteroidota > Bacteroidia > Flavobacteriales > Flavobacteriaceae > Flavobacterium > Flavobacterium sharifuzzamanii. The sequence continues at coordinate 365,653 of NZ_QJGZ01000037.1, forward strand.
TCATTACTTAGAATTAAGAAAAGATCGTAGAATTCATCAGCAAAAAGCGTATGATGAACAACAGAAAATGATTGCTGAAAACCGTGCTTTTATTGAGCGTTTCAGAGGAACATTTTCTAAGACTGATGCTGTTCAATCTCGTGTTAAAATGCTTGAAAAGCTTGAAATGGTAGAGGTTGATGAAGTTGATACGTCTGCATTGCGTTTAAAATTTCCGCCTGCGGCGCGTTCTGGTCAGTACCCAGTTATTGTAAAGGAAATGTCTAAAGCTTACGGAGATCATGTTGTTTTTAAAGATGCAAATATTGTAATCGAACGCGGTCAGAAAGTAGCTTTTGTTGGAAAGAACGGTGAAGGAAAGTCAACAATGATTAAAGCAATCATGAAAGAAATTGGTGTTGATTCTGGAAGCGTTGAAATCGGACATAATGCTCAAATTGGATATTTTGCTCAAAACCAAGCGGCGTTATTAGATGAAAATGCTACCATTTTTGAAACTATTGATAGTATTGCTGTTGGAGATATTAGAACACAGATTAAAAACATTTTAGGCGCTTTCATGTTTCAAGGAGATGATATTACTAAAAAAGTAAAAGTGCTTTCAGGAGGAGAAAAAACGCGTTTGGCAATGATCAAATTATTGTTGGAGCCAGTTAACTTGTTGATTCTGGATGAGCCTTCGAATCACTTGGATATGAAAACTAAAGATATTATTAAAGATGCTCTACGTGATTTTGACGGAACATTGATTTTAGTTTCTCACGATCGTGATTTCCTTGACGGATTAGCAACTAAAGTTTTTGAATTCGGAAATAAACGAGTAAAAGAGCATTTTGAAGATGTGGCTGGTTTCTTGGCGCATAAGAAAATGGATTCTATGAGAGAAATCGAGAAATAATATTTTTTAATATAAATTCTAAAAAGGGCACAAGTTTTAATCTTGTGCCCTTTTTTTTGTTGCTGCTTATTTTAGTAACAGTATTTTAATGCAATTTTTTTTACATAAAATATCTTTTTTTGTTATTTTAGTACTTCTATTCCGTGTTGACTATAAGCTGTTAACTTTTGATCTCAAGAATAAAAAGCTGATTTTTTTAAATCGACTATATAAGCATTAATATTTCAATTTATTTTAAGCCTATGAGTAAAAGTCTACTAATGCCAATTTTTTTTCTTTTTTTTATAACGCCAACTTTTTTACATGCCCAAGGTGATTTGAATCAGGGAGCTGATAAGACCGATAAAATAGAGAATGGAGAAGTAAAATATCCGCAGTTTCAGTTAAAAGGACTCCTTCAAGCGAGATATTTAGAAAGTTTTGGAGATAATGTAGATGTTTTAGGGACTCAGCATTCAACAGGAGATGCAACACAAAGTTCTTTTGATATAAAAAGAATGCGTGTTGGATTGAATACTAAATTAAGCGAAACGACAGAAATTGTAATTTTGGTTAATTTGGCAGACTTTAAATCGGATACAAAAGGGAAAGTTCTTGAAAATGCCTACGGAAAATACACTTTCAATAAATATATTGCTTTAACAGGAGGGCAATTCCGACCAGCTTTTGGTATTGAAGAGCTTGTTCCAGTTGACATTATTAAATCTTTTGATTTTTCTAATCAATATTATGAATTTGGAAAAAACGGATGGACAAGCTTTCAAATTGGGGCATCGGCAACAGGAGCTTTTGATATTGGGAAAATTCCTGTGAATTATGCTGTTTCGGTTTTAAATGGAAACGGAAAAAATCAGGAAATGGATAAAGATAACGGAAAGCAATATTCTTCGAGATGGGTTTTCGGTTTATCAAAAGAACATAAAATTAATTTAGGTTTAAACGGCGGTTTCGGAAAAGTTTTTAAAGAAGATGTTTTTGCAATCGGAGCAGATATTACCAGCGATTTTAAATTAACCGATAAGTTTAGTTTTGATTTACAGATAGAATATAAGCAAGGAACAAATCATAATTTATATTATTCGCTTCCGGTCGACGGAAGAACAGATAATGTTGCAGACTATCAAATGCGCGGGATTTATTTCCTGCCAAACTTTAGATATACTGTAAATTATCAAAAACTCACAGCGCTTGAATTGTCGTGTCGTTACGAAACGTTCGATCCTAGTTATAAAATCAATTCAAACGTACGCACTACTTATACGCCAATGGTCAGTTTAGAATTCGGAAAATCGTATACTGGTCGTATCGAAATGGGATTTGAGATTGATAGGTTTGATAAAAGCATTCCAGGTACAACAACCTACGATAATGATTTATTTTTAATTCAGTTGCAGCTCAGAATTTAATTCACTTAATTTTTGTTTTATGAAAGAAGTAAAAATTCCACAGACTCTAATTACGCTGGCAGTTTTAGTTGCCATTTGGTTTATTCCAGCTCCAGATGGTGTTGTGATAGAAGCGTGGCATTTATTTGCCATTTTCGTAGCTACTATTTTAGGAATCATCTTAAAGGCGGCTCCGATGGGAACGATGTGTATGATTGCAATTGCTCTTACAGCAATGTCTCAGGTCTTAGCTCCAGGAGATCCTGGAAAATCCATCACATTAGCATTGAAAGGATTTGGTGATAAAGTAATCTGGCTGATCGGAATTTCTTTTTTTATAGCAAGAGGGTTTATAAAAACTGGCCTTGGAAACAGGATTGCATTTTTGTTTATAAAAATATTCGGAAAAAGTTCTTTAGGGCTTGCCTATGGTTTAGGATTGGCAGATTTGGTTCTGGCGCCAGCTGTTCCAAGTAATACCGCTAGAGGAGGAGGAATAGTTTATCCGATTATGAAATCAATGTCGATGAGTTTTGGTTCGATGCCGGACAAGCCAGAAACGCATAGAAAATTAGGGGCTTATTTAACTTTGAATAGTTATAATATGAATCTGATCGCTTCTTCTATGTTCTTAACAGGAACAGCAAGTAATCCGATGTGTCAGAAGTTTGCGCTTAATTTAGGAATAAAAATCAGCTGGATGTCGTGGGCTGCAGCGGCAATTGTCCCTGGTTTATGTGCTTTTATTGTGATTCCGTTTGTTTTATATAAAATTTACCCTCCAGAATTAAAAAAGACTGGAGATGCGCCACAGATTGCAACCCAGAAATTGAAAGAAATGGGAGCAATCACGAGAGATGAATGGATGATGTTGCTTACATTTTTCATTCTGCTTTTCCTTTGGATGACGGGAGATTTATTTTCTATTGATGCAACGACAACGGCCTTTATTGGGTTGGTAATTTTGCTTTTAACTTCAGTTTTGACTTGGGAAGATGTTAAAGCCGAAAAAGGAGCTTGGGACACTATTGTTTGGTTCTCTGTTCTAGTAATGATGGCGAGCTCACTGAACGAATTGGGTTTTATAGCGTGGTTCAGCGATTTAGTAAAAGCACAAATTGGCGGATTAAGCTGGCAAATGGCTTTTCCAATTATAATATTAGTGTATTTCTTTAGTCATTACCTTTTTGCAAGTGCCACTGCGCACGTTGCAGCAATGTACGCAGCTTTACTTGGTGTTGGTGTTTCGCTCGGAATTCCGGGGTTGTTGCTAGCGTTTATGCTTGGTTTTGTCGGATCTCTTTACGGAACTTTAACTCATTATGGTCACGGCCCGGCACCCGTATTTTTTGGGAGCGGTTACGTTGACCTAAAGAGCTGGTGGGTCAAAGGGCTTATAACCGGTTTGGTTATGCTCTTGATTTATATGGTAATTGGAGGATTGTGGCTCCGAATAATTGGATATTTTTAAATTCTAATTCCGGGAGGAAGTAATTCTTTGTATTTAGGGTTCTTTTTGAAAAACAAAACAATCTTTGGATGGATAGGAACTACTCTGTAATTTTTTTCAGAACTTAAATCTAATATATTTTTAAGTAAAGTGTTGATCGTTTCTTCGTTCTCGTACGAATCAGGTTTGTTGATTTTGGTTAAAAAGATTTTCTTTTCTTGAAATTGATACTCAACTGCCAACATTCCTTCGGGGATGACAGTTTCGAATTGGCGTGCAAATGTGTTGTCTTTGATTTCCATAGTTACAGATGTTTCCATAGTAATTTCTTGTTAGGTTATTGGTAAATAGTGAATTTGGGACTCGAAATACGTATTGAAAGAAAATTCTTTATAAGATTTAAAATCAAAAAATATTTCGAAATGCAAAGGTAATCATTTGATTTTCAATATTAAATTATTTTTTGCAGCTATAAACTTTAAGTTATTGTTTTGAAGTTTGATTTTTTAAGTGAGATGCAATAAATAGGTCTGAAATTTGATTATCATGATATTAAAAAAAGGTAACTTTATTTTTTAGAATAAATATCCTAATGGTAATTTCATTTTAATGTTATGAGTAAAATTCCAGTTTATTTTATGCCAGGTTTGGCTGCGAGTTCATCTATTTTTGAGAGAATAAAATTGGATGACAGTATTTTTGAAACACATCTTCTGGAATGGGAAATTCCAAATCCAAAGGAATCTTTATCAGATTATGCGCTTCGAATTAGTAAAAATATAAAACAAGAAAATCCTGTTTTAATCGGAGTTTCCTTCGGTGGAATCTTGGTGCAGGAAATTTCGAAGCATATAAAAGCGCGAAAAGTCATTATTATATCAAGTGTAAGAAGCAATCATGAATTTCCTAGAAGAATGAAAATAGGGAAGTCTACTAAAGCTTATAAACTAATACCGATGCAGTTAATTCTTAATGTTGAGAAATTAGCTAAATTTTCATTTGGCGAAAAAGTCAATAAACGAATTAAATTGTATGAGAAATTTTTATCTGTCCGTGATTTAGGATACCTGCAATGGGCGGTAGAAAGTGTAATCTTGTGGGATCGTGATAAAATTGACGAAAATGTAGTGCATATCCACGGAGATAAAGATGATGTTTTTCCGATTAAATATATTGATAAGTGTATTTTAGTCAAAGGAGGAACCCATATTATGATCTTGAATAAGTACAAATGGCTGAATGAGAATTTGCCTTCGATTATACTTGATTAAAATTCGAAATTTCAAATCTTTGTACATGTAGTTTTGTCATCCTGAGGAACGAAGGATCACATTAGTAGCTCGACAAAGATTGGCAATGCTCTGTGTGGAATTTCTAGTGTGATCTTTCGTTCCTCAGAATGACAAGCTAGACATAGGATCTTCAGTGGCAAACCTAAAATCTAAACTCAACAATCTGCAATAAAAAAATCCCAAACTCCTTTTGGAATTTGGGATTTATAATATTGTAATTTAGAAAATTAGATTTTCTTCATTTGTTCTTTCATCATAGAGATTTGCTCTTTCAACATTCCTTGTTTGTCTAATTTTTTAGCTTCGTTTAATAAATTAGTCGCTTCCAATTTTCTTCTGCGTGACATTGCAACTCCTGCAAGGTTTAATTTAGCTACAGCCAAATCCATATCCATTGATAGCCCAAGTTCGATTGCCTTTTTGAAATGTTTCTCGGCTTGGTTGATATTGGTTTGAGATAACATGATACCTTGTAGGTAATTTAAGTATCCTTGTTGTTTTCTTACTAATGCACCTTCTGGATTTTTGATATATGATAACCATTTATTTGCACCTTCGAAGTCTTGTTTTCTTAATTTAAGGAAGGCTAAAAGGATAAATTCATTTTTAAAATAAAGAAAAATTGGAATTGCAGTCAATAAAATCAAAAATATACCATTTCCGATATTACTTTCTGTAAATTGCCAAATGCCCGCCACTACTAGAAGTCCGGCCAAAATAAGTTTAATATTTTTGTTAAACATAATAGATGTATATTTGTGATTGCAAATATAGTAAAAGGAATTAAAAATATTTTTATAAAAGTGCTTGCCAGAGAAAAAAGTCTTTGTATATTTGCACTCGGTTTTTGAACAACGATATCCAAAACCAAAATAAAGAGTTAATAGATACCATTTTTAAAGATACAAAGCAATGAGCAAAAGAACATTTCAACCATCGAAAAGAAAAAGAAGAAATAAGCACGGATTTATGGACAGAATGGCTTCTGCGAATGGAAGAAAAGTTCTAGCGCGTAGAAGAGCAAAAGGAAGACATAAATTAACTGTTTCTAGCGAGCCTAGACACAAAAAATAATGTTTGTATAAACATACATAAGGCGATTACTTTTTTAGTATCGCCTTTTTTTATACCTTTTCGGTAAAATTTTATCCAACTTTCTAGTTTATAATGCACTAGAGAGGTTTTTAAAACGTAAATAACTACACAATACATACAAAATGCCTAAAGACACATCAATAAAATCAGTTTTAATAATAGGTTCAGGACCTATTGTTATTGGCCAAGCTTGCGAATTCGATTATGCGGGATCTCAATCTGCACGCTCGATTCGTGAAGAAGGAATTGAGGTTATCTTGATTAACTCGAATCCAGCGACGATTATGACCGACCCATCTATGGCCGATCATATTTATTTGAAACCTTTAACGACAAAATCGATTATTGAAATTCTTAAGGAACATCCGCAAATTGATGCAGTTTTACCAACAATGGGAGGGCAAACTGCTTTGAACTTGTGTTTGGAAGCTGAGGAAAAAGGAATCTGGCAGGATTTCGGAGTAAGATTAATCGGTGTTGATGTTAACGCAATTAATATTACTGAAGACAGAGAGCAGTTTAAACAGCTTTTAGAAAAAATTAATGTACCAACTGCACCTGCAAAAACAGCTACTTCTTACTTAGAAGGAAAAGAAATTGCACAGGAGTTTGGTTTCCCACTGGTTATTCGTCCTTCGTTTACGTTAGGAGGAACTGGAGCAGCTGTGGTTTATAAAAAAGAAGATTTTGATGAGCTTTTAACTCGCGGACTTGAAGCTTCTCCAATTCACGAAGTTTTGATTGACAAAGCTTTGATGGGATGGAAAGAATACGAGTTAGAGCTTTTAAGAGATAAAAATGACAACGTTGTAATTATCTGTTCTATCGAAAATATGGACCCAATGGGAATCCACACAGGAGATTCGATTACAGTTGCACCAGCGATGACATTATCTGATACAACTTTCCAAAAATTACGTGACTATGCCATCTTAATGATGAGAAGCATCGGAAACTTTGCTGGAGGATGTAACGTACAATTTGCAGTTTCACCAGACGAAAAAGAAGATATCGTAGCAATCGAGATCAACCCTCGTGTGTCTCGTTCTTCTGCTTTAGCATCAAAAGCAACGGGTTATCCAATTGCAAAAATTGCTTCTAAACTAGCTTTAGGATACAACTTAGATGAATTGCAAAACCAAATTACAAAATCTACTTCGGCTCTTTTTGAACCAACTTTAGATTATGTAATTGTAAAAATACCACGTTGGAACTTCGATAAATTTGAAGGTTCAGACAGAACTTTAGGTCTTCAGATGAAATCTGTAGGTGAGGTTATGGGAATCGGACGTTCTTTCCAAGAAGCGCTTCATAAAGCAACTCAATCTCTAGAAATTAAGAGAAACGGTTTAGGTGCTGACGGTAAAGGATACAAAGATTACGAGTTGATTATCGATAAACTGACTCACGCAAGTTGGGACAGAGTTTTCGTAATTTACGATGCAATTGCAATGGGAATTCCGTTGAGCACAATTCACGAAATTACAAGAATCGATATGTGGTTCTTAAAACAATACGAAGAGCTTTATACTTTAGAAAAAGAAATTTCAAAATATAAAGTTTCTGATCTTCCTAAAGAATTGTTGCTTGAGGCGAAACAAAAAGGTTTTGCAGACAGACAATTGGCTCACATGATGAGTTGTCTTGAAAGTGAAGTTCACACTTTACGTACAGACATGAACATCAACCGTGTTTTCAAATTGGTAGATACTTGTGCAGCTGAGTTTAAAGCAAAAACGCCTTATTACTACTCAACATTCGAAGCTGAAATTGAAAAAGCAAACGGAGAACGTTTTGTTGACAATGAAAGTATTGTAACTGATCGAAAAAAAGTAATCGTGTTAGGTTCTGGACCAAACAGAATTGGACAAGGAATCGAGTTTGATTACTCTTGTGTACACGGAGTTTTAGCTGCAAAAGAATGTGGTTACGAAACGATCATGATTAACTGTAATCCGGAAACAGTTTCTACAGACTTCGATACAGCTGATAAATTGTACTTTGAGCCAGTTTTCTGGGAACATATTTATGACATTATCCAACATGAAAAACCTGAAGGTGTAATTGTTCAATTAGGAGGTCAGACTGCTCTTAAATTAGCAGATAAATTGTCTAAATACGGTGTAAAAATTATCGGGACTAGTTTTGATGCACTTGACTTAGCAGAAGACAGAGGAAGATTCTCAGACTTATTAACTGAATTGCATATTCCTTTCCCAAGATTTGGAATCGCTGAAACTGCTGATGAAGCTTCAAAATTGGCTGATACTTTGGATTTCCCACTTTTAATTCGTCCTTCTTATGTATTAGGAGGTCAAGGAATGAAAATTGTAATCAATAAAAAAGAGCTTGAAGAGCACGTTATCGATTTGTTGAAAGCAATTCCAGGAAACAAATTATTACTAGATCACTACTTAGCTGGAGCAATCGAAGCTGAGGCAGATGCAATCTGTGATGCTGATGGAAATGTTTACATCATCGGAATTATGGAGCACATTGAGCCTTGTGGAGTTCACTCTGGAGATAGTAACGCAACATTGCCTCCTTTTAACTTAGGAGAATTTGTAATGCAACAAATTAAAGATCACACGCACAAAATTGCGAGAGCTTTAAAAACGGTTGGTTTAATCAATATTCAGTTTGCGATTAAAGACGATACAGTTTACATTATCGAGGCAAACCCAAGAGCTTCAAGAACGGTTCCGTTTATTGCAAAAGCTTACGGAGAACCTTATGTAAACTATGCTACAAAAGTAATGTTAGGACACAATAAAGTAACTGACTTTGATTTCAATCCAAAATTAAATGGATATGCCATCAAACAACCAGTTTTCTCTTTCAGCAAATTCCCGAACGTAAACAAAGCGTTAGGGCCAGAAATGAAATCAACAGGAGAAAGCATCTTGTTTATTGATGACTTGAAAGACGATCAATTCTACGAATTGTATTCTAGAAGAAAAATGTATTTGAGTAAATAATCTCAGATTTTATTATAAAGAAAAGCTCCAATGAAAATTGGAGCTTTTCTTGTTTTATGCGTTTTGATGTTCCGTAGGAACATTTTGTTGGTAGTAGAAATATTGTGTTGTTGTCGTTGTTACGTTCCGTAGGATGACATCAATTTTTAAACAACCCAATAATCAAACGTTCCTATGGAACGTAAATACTGCTGTTAGCTGTTTTTTTTCTACCGATGAGACATTCCTACGGAATGAAAGCTAGATATAAAAATACAAAGCTAAAGTTGTGTTTTATTAAAGGGATAAAATAACAAAGAGGCTGTTTCAGTATTTGAAGCAGCCCCTTTAGTATTTTAATTATAATCCTATTCGTTTTGACCAAAGTTCATATTGTCTCTAGTGTTTTTTTGCACAGAAATAGCGCCAAATAATGCTAGTAAAAAAGCAAAGGCATAAAACCCTTTTTCGCTTGGCAGAATCGTTGCATTCCATAATCCTACAACTAAAAGAACAATTGAAAGCAAGGTTCCAAACCAGCAGATTCCATAGTAAATATCAGTAACAGGAAGTTTTTCTAATCGGTCTCTTACGCTTTTTTGTAATGAAACCACAGCAAAAAGTCCGAACATTAGAACGGTGAAATAATATCCTTTTTCGTTTAAAAGCATTTCGGCTCTAGCAAGTCCAACAATAAAACCAATTGTCCCCGCTCCAAGTGCAACCCAAGATGCCGCGATAAAGGCATTTGATGTTTTTTGTATCATAATTTATTATTTTGGTAAGAAGCAAATATAATTAAATTAGATTCAGCACAAAATAAATAGCAGTTATTTTGTACAGTAAAATCTCTCAAATAGATAAAAAGAAAAAGCTCCAATTATGGAGCTTTTCTCAATGTATAAGTAAGATGTTTTTATTTTTTAAGCAATTGTTCTAAAGGCTTTAATTGCTCCATGTCTATTTTAGAATTTTGTAAAACAGACATTAAAGTCATAATATTATTCGGATTCATATTTTCTCCTAACACACGAACTACTGCAAATCCGGTTTCTTTTCTGTTTGCAAAAATGACAAACTCTTTGATATTGTCATCACTTCCTACGTAGCTGACAGATGCACCATCTTTTCCAGAACCAAATTTCATTAATTCTTGATATTTCGGATCTTTTAATATAGTTTTTACCTTTGCTCTCTCTGTCTCAAATTGAGTTTGATTGCTTTGATCTGCTTTAAAAGCCAGAATATTCATTTTATCAAACGAATTCAAAGCTTCGTTTTGCTCTGCTGATAATTTGGTTTTATCAACATTCAGAATATTTGGTGAAATATCTAAAGAAATAAAATCTTTTTTCTCTGAATTCTCAACAAAATACTTTTGAAGTGAAGGTTCAGAATTACAGCTCCCCAAAGTTAGAAGAGCTGTAAGTGCTAAGATGAAGATGCTTTTTTTCATTTTTATTTTTTGCCTTTAGAAGCTTTCTTTAAGTCAGAACCGCCAGGAAGCTGCATTTTATCTGTTAGTACTGAGATTTCGTTTATGTCAAAATTACCAGTTAAAGATAATAAAACAGTTTCGTCATTTTTCGCACCGTCAACATACATTAAAAGTTCTCTTATTTGTGTGTCAGTAGCGCCAGATTTTACCATTATTCTAACGTTTTTTCCGCCATCATTTACTCGCATTAATTCTTCTAAACCGGCTGTTTTTACATATTTATCGGCCGTAGCTTTCATGTCGGCTTCTATTTTTGGATTTTTAGTGGTAAACACTTTCAAGTAATCTAGTTTTTTGATAAGAGCAATATATTGCTGAGTCTCTTTATCAGAAGCGTCAGTTTTTACTTTGCTCATTAAATCAAACATTTTTTTGTTTACAATTACTGAGGTTACATCATCTTGACCATCAAATTTATCAAAAGCACTTTGTGCATAAAAAGTGGTCGAAACGAATGCGAAGACTAAAGTTATAATGAAATTTCTCATGATTATTTTTGTTTAATTACTGTTTAAAAATTTTGTTTTTTGATTGTTCGTATTCTTTAATGTAGTGTACACTTTCAATACCCACATTAACATTGTTTGATAATAAAGCCAAAGCTTTTTGAGTTGCTTTTAAGGCTTCTTCGGGATCATCGTAAGTTCCTAATTCTGTTTGCGAAGCTACTGCAGTTGTGTCATTTTTTTCGCTAACAAAAAAGTAAGTACCGATTCCTAGCAAAATAACAGCAGAAGCTGCAATCGATAACCACGCCACGTTTTGTTTCTTAGTTTGTAGTGGAATCTCATACGTCGATTTCTGTTCTTTTGCTTGAGAGAAATAGCCAAACATAGGTTTGTACTGCTCCAAATGCTGCGCAACATTTGACGAAGAAAAGTATTCTTTTAATTGATTTTCTTCAGCAATAGAAGTTTCTCCCTGAAAGTATTTTTCTAATATCTCTTCTATTTTATTTAGTTCCATAAAGGTGTGTATTTGTCATTGATTCTCTAATTTTTTTTCTCGCTCTAGAAAGTGCCACTCGTATTGCGGTTTCGTTCATATTTACGATTTTGGCTATTTCTTCAAATTCATATTGTTCAACATCTCGAAGCTGGATTAATAGCTGCATTTGTTCGGGCATTTCGTTTATAATTTTTTCGACCCATTCTAAACTGTCTTGATCTTCTAATTTTTTATCCAATTGCGGCTGCCGATCAGTAAAATTATTATGGACAATCTGCAGATTACTGGCTCTTTTGGATTTTAGCTGGTCTAGACAATAGTTTTTAGTCATTGTCATGGCCAGTGCTTCTACGCTATTGTAGCTTTGCAGATTATCTTTTTTGTTCCATAATTTTACCATTACTTCCTGAGTTGCATCTTCTGCTTCTTCAGTGCTGGTAAGCAATCTTTTTGCCAGACGAAAAACTTTGTCTTTGAAAGGATTTATTAATTCTATAAATACAACTTGGTTCATTAATCTGATGGTTAATCGTTAGCTTATATATTCAAGACGAGGTACAATTCTATTTGTTACAAGAAAGATTAAATATTTTTTTATGTAAAAAAATACTGCTTTAACGATAAAGCTAAAACTAAAGATACTACTTTTACGTTATTCAGAATATAGATAACCTACACGATATGAAAACAACTTTAAAGAGCGTTCTTTTTCTCTTTTTATTCGCATTTTCTTTACAGTCTTGTGAAGATCAAGATGATGTCGCTGCTCCAGCAGACCTACAGATTAATAATTTTATCTGGAGAGGATTAAATGAAGTTTACTTATGGCAACAAGATGTTCCAAATCTAGCTGATGGCCGTAATTTACAACCAGATTTCGATCAGTTTTTGAGAGGATACTCTCGTCCTGAAGATTTGTTTCAAGATTTATTGAATAAGCCAGTTAGCAAATATCCAAATGGAGATGCGATTGATCGTTTCAGCTGGATTGTTGACGATTATACTGTTTTAGAACAGGAACTAAGTGGTGTTACAAAAAATAATGGTGTCGATTTCAGATTGAGCCGAGTTGCAGCAGGATCAAATGATGTAGTGGGGTTTGTGCGATACATTATACCAAACTCTGATGCTTCTACAAAAGCAATTAAACGTGGTGATCTGTTTACTAGTGTAAACGGAACAAAACTTACGGTTTCTAATTATCAGCAGCTATTATTAAATCAGGATAGCTATACTTTAGATTTGGCAGATTATAATGGAACAAGTTATGTTTTAAACGGAAAATCAGTCGCCTTAACTAAAACTGTCTTAGAAGAAAATCCAATTTTAATTAATAAAGTGATTGCTTCTGGAAGCCATAAAATTGGTTATTTAATGTATAATGGTTTTTACCCAGGATACGATGATAAATTGAATTTGGCTTTTGGCGAATTGAAATCGCAAGGTATAACAGATTTGGTATTAGATCTTCGATACAATGGAGGAGGATCTGTTACATCTGCAATTAGACTTTCTAGTATGATCACAGGACAGTTTGATACTCAGATTTTTGCAAAAACGCAATTTAATGCTAAGTGGATGAAAGACATGACTGCTGAAGATTTAGAAAGTTTAAATTACAGATTTGTGAATAATATTAATGGGAAGGCATTAAACAGTTTAAATTTAAGCACAGTCTATATTATTACAACTGCGAGTACAGCATCTGCGAGCGAATTGGTTGTAAATGGGTTAAAGCCTTATATCAATGTAGTTCAGATTGGAGAAACTACAACGGGTAAAAATGTTGGTTCGTATACGATTTATGATTCTGAAACTTTATTTACCAAAAAAGGAATTAATCCAAATCATAAATATGCAATGCAACCATTGGTTTTTAAGATTTCGAACTCTGCCGGTTTTGGAGATTATACTCAAGGATTACAGCCAACGTATCAACAGTATGAAAAAGTAAGCACGTATGGTGTTTTAGGAGAAACTTCAGAGCCTTTGCTTAATTTGGCTATTTCAAAAATTACAGGATCTACTGCTAGAAGAATTCTGGACGATTCTGCACCAAATACACCTTATTTGACAGATTCAAAAATTATAAATGGATTAAGACACGGAATGTATTTTCAAAATGCTCCTAAGAATTTTTAGAATAATAAAATCCAATTAAATAGAAAAGGCTTTCATCACTGAAAGCCTTTTCCATAAAAAAAAAACAAAAACTAATTCTAATTGTAAAATTAATCGTTAAAGTAGAATCCGTTTGGACCAACACCCACAGTTAATTCTTTTAATAAACTTCCGCTGAAGTTATAAATGTATGCTTTGCTGTCTGTTTTAAAGTTTCCGCCATCTGAAAGGTAAACGCGGTTGCCTTTTACTGCAAATCCGTAAAGATACCCAATATTTGAAGTAGCTTTGAAAAGTGGACTAATAGAAGCGGTCGTTGCAGCCGTGTTAATTGAGTATACCGAACTTCCTACTGTATAATAAACTTGGTTGTTTTCGATGTCTAAATATCCAGCCACTCCTTGAGATTCCGGAATTTCAATTTTAGAAACTGATTTGTCAGAGATTTTAACTTTTATAATTTCGCTGCTTTGTGTAAAAGAAGGGCGCAAGATATAAAGAGTTCCGTTTTCCTCTTCAATAGAATCTGAACCAGAACCAATTGTTATTGGATCTTCTAAAGTTTTTGTGTTGATATTGTAAATTGAAAGCTTATCACTACCCATAGGATCTGTAATGTATAATTTTCCGCTTTCTTCAACAATTCTATTTCCAGTTGTATTTAAGTTAATTTTAGATTCAACAAGATTTGTTGCCAAATTAATTACAGCAATATAATCATCTGTAACAGAATCATACGAATTTGCATTTGTTACATAAGCTTTGCCATCTTTTACAACACCATATCTTGGGTTAGCCAATCCGCTGTCAACTTTAGCGATTAACTTAAAAGTATAACGGTTTACAATGTTTATTACGTTAGATCCACCAGCAATTATGTACGCTCTGTCTCCGCTAAAAAAGATGTTTTGAGCAAATTTTCCAAGTACATCAGATCCGTTTTCTGCTTTATAAGCGTCTTTTGTAAAAATGCTAAAATCATTGCTAGAAAACGATACTGTTCCAGCATCTGTACTTCCTTCATTTAAAATAAAAAAACCATTGTCGTAAGCACCTTTCGGACCATCGTTGTCATCACTCGAACAAGAAGCAAATAACGAGATGCTTAACGCTATTAAAAGTAATTTACTAAACTTCATATATTAAAATTTTAAGGTTAAATACATATTGAAATTGTGACCTGGCATCGGTCTGTTTTCTAGACTTTCGTAGTCTTTATTAAAAAGGTTCAGAACCTGAAAACCTACTTTGAATGAATCTAAAAATTTAAGATCATAATCAATTCCGATATTTGAAATCGTATAATCATTAATAATTTCATCTGGATTATTATCGGCTCTCGTGTAAACAAAACCGTTATAAAGAACTTGATAATAAGCGCTTATTTTATTTCGAGAATAGGAAACAGCCCCTGTTGCTTTATTAAACGGAACGAAAAAGATCTGATTTTTCGTTTTTTCATCCTGCGAAACGGTATAAGCGTAAGTGGCATTTAAAGCAAAATTGTTTTTACCATAACTTTTTTTCCAACCTAAAACAGTTTCAGTTCCGTAACTATTTACTTTGTCTTGATTTTGTGGAGTCCAAATGCCATTTGCACCTGGAACCCATTGCAGCATATCAGTAATTTTCATGTAATAAAAATTCTGTGTCCAAGTCAGATTTTTGAATGTAAAGACATTGCCAATTTCTCCTTGATAAGAGCTTTCAGGTTTTAAGTTCGGATTTCCTCCTTCGTCCCAATACAAATCGTTGTAAGTTGGAATTCTAAAGTTTCTGGAGATGTTCAGTTTTAGATTATACCAATCGTTGAATTTATAAGAAGATCCTAAATTGAATAAAACGGGTGATTTGTAGTTATTGGTAAATTCTTTTCTAACGCCTAATTCGTTTTTCCAATTGGTGCCAAAATCTTGCCTAATCAACAAAGCTGCAGAACTTATTTCGCGAATATGACTTCCAAAACTGGTTCCATAACCGTTTGTTCTACTATAATCTACAATTCCGTTTATATGAGTTGTTTTAAATAAATGGTAATCAACATCTAACTTCGTAATTAAGTTTTCAGTTTTTCCATAACTATAATTTTTTAAAGAATTATCAGCAAAATATTGATAATTTTCAAAAATGTAAGCTGTCTTGAAATTGGTCTTCAGTTTTCCGAAACTTCCATCGTATTCCAATAAATTTCGATTGAAACCATTTATGTATTTACTTTTGGTTTCAGATTCTGTAACCAGTGAAGTATTACGGTCGGTGTTTGAAGTCTGGCTGTAAAGTTTTAAAATATGATTTTCATTGAATTTATATCCAGCATTGGCGCTCAAGGTAATAATATCATATTGACCATTTTGGTTCCGGCGCTGTTCACCTCTCCAAGTATATCGATTTAAATATTTATAATCGTTTGTCGAGCTATTTTTTGAAAGTCCGATTTGAGCGCTCCATTTTTTGTTAGAAACAGAAGTTTTATAATTAATTCCAATCGTATTAAAGCTGCCGTAATCTAGTCTTAAGTTATTCTCAAAACGATTATAAAATAACAAATCGTTATTTAAATGTACGGTTCCTCCAACAGCTCCGCTTCCGTAGATGACACTTCCACCACCTGCTTTAATGCTTATTGAATTATAATCTGATCCCGAAATAGTATTAAAATCGGTGCTTCCGTTCATTTGAGAATTGATGTTTATTCCGTTCCAAATTACTGCTGTCTGAGAAGAAGTTGTTCCTCTGAAAGAAACTGTAGAAAGCATTCCGCGACCATATTCTTTAAAATACAAAGTCGAATTAAAATTTAATAAATCCGTTAAGAGAGCCTCATTTTTGTTGATTATAGAATCATTGAGTTTTAAAACAGACTGCGAAGCAGAGTAAGTTCTTAAATTTTTATCTGAGACAAAAACCTCTTTAAGACTGGTAATAGAATCACTTTGCGCCGAAATAATTTGGCACATTACAAATAAACAAAAAGCAAAAAGTCGTTTTAATGTCATAATTTCTTCACTCTTGTTCCCGAGAGTTCGATAAATTGTTACAAAGGCAGGTCTCCTGGCTTGCGTCTTGCTGTTTACCTTCCCATCACGCAAGGCGTGACAGTGGTTTGTAGTTAACAGCAAGCATTCGTTTTGAACTTAGCTTACAGTTGCGGGTACAGCTCAAGAATTTACTTGATTCCCTTTTAATGTGTTTTTTAAATTAAAAACACAACCTTAATTTGCTGCAAAGATAAAGTTAAAAATATTGATTATTCAAATTTGTTTTGCGTTTCATGAAAAATTATAAATTATTTGCATTAAAAATCGATTTTTATAACTTCTCCGAAATCAACTTTATTATTGAAAGCATCTTTTAAAGGCAGTGAACTTTGATGGCACAGAATGCTTCTGATGATTCCGGCGTGAGCAACAATAACGATTGGCTGATTTATTTTTGAAATTATATCAGATAAAAAATCACCAACTCTTTTGTGCAGTTCTACAAAAGATTCTCCGTTTGAAACTTTTATGTTTACAAAATCTTCCATCCACGGATTAAGTTCTTCGGACGGAATTTCGTTCCAGCTTTTCAGTTCCCAATCTCCAAAATTCATTTCTTTTAAGCGTTCGTCTTCCTGATAAGAAATACTTTTAATGTTTTCTTGAATGTGTTTTGCTAAAATAACGCAACGCTTTAACGGACTTGAAAAAATAATTGCCTCAGAAGGAAGTTCCGAAATAATTCTGCCAAAAATTTCATCAAAAGGTTCAGCAATATCAACATCTGACTGCCCGTAACAGATTCCTTTTTCGCAAACGGTTTCAGTATGGCGAACTAGATAAATTTCCATAAAAATAAAATGCTTAAGTAAAATACCACTTCGCAAACTTGTTGTGTTGCTCCAAGACAATCTCCAGTATAACCGTCAATCCATTTCTGGAAATAACGTGCTAAAAAATATCGAGTTATGAAAACGGGAATTATAGCGAGAAGAAATTTCAAATTGAAATAAGAAAATACAATTAGGGGAATTAAACCAAAAAAGAAAGAACCAAAAACTTCTTTCCAAGAATACTGCTTTGCAATTGGCTTGCTTTTGCTTGAAGCATCATCACGAGAATATTCATGTGTAAAAATAATGCTTATTGCTGCTAGACGACTTAAAGAATGCGCGGAAATAAATAAAAGGAAAATTAGTAAAATGTTATTAGTGAAAAGTAAAATGGATTCCGAAAGTAGTTTGAATTTTAATAGAAAAAGTAAAACCAATCCGATTGCTCCATAAGCACCAATGGCGCTGTCTTTCATAATCATTAAGATTTTTTCTTTGGTCCAGCCTCCGCCAAAGCCATCACAGACATCTGCAAATCCATCTTCATGAAAAGCACCTGTTGTTAAAATAGAAGCAATAATCGCTAGTATAACAGCAATTTCTGTTGAAAGAAAAAGTGAAAAAAGATAAAAAGCCAGAAAGGAAATGCTCCCGACAATCCATCCAATAAAAGGAAAATATCTCGTGGCTTTATTTAAATAATCGGGATGATGCGTAATGTTTTTTGGGCACGGAATTCTGGTGTAAAACATTAAGCAGGTGAAGAAAATGTGTAGTTCTTTTTTCATTGAATTATGATTGTTTTGGCTAAAGCCCTCTTTGGGAGCAAATTTATAACCTCCAGATAAATCTGGAGGCAATTCAAAAATAAAATTTTAAAAAAATGATTTCTATGAATTGCCAACATCTTTAGATGTTGGTTTGTTTATAGGCACTCATAAAGGCTTTAGCCAAATTTTTCATAAATGCTTAAACCCAAATTTGATTATAAATTCATCATATTCTTCTTGAAATGTTTTCTTTTTATGATGCTCTTCTTGATTTTTTATATAATCTCGAACTTTATCTACAATAGATTCTGAAACTGAAACTGCAAAATATTCATCCTGCCACTCAAATTTATCTGTTGTCAATTGATTTTTATTAATCCAATATGAAGATTCACCTTTTAAAAGTTGTATTGTTTTCTGAATAGTTTGATTACTTCCTAATGAAATTAAGCAGTGACAATGATCAGAATATCCGTTAATAAAATCAAGATAAATTTCTTTCCTTAATGCATTTTCTTTTATGTGATTCCACACTTTTTGACGAAGATCAATTGTATTTAAAAAAGGGAATCTATTTTTGGTACTCCAAACACAATGAATATAAATTTTTGTAAAAGGCATGTAATGAATAATTTCAATTTGAAATTCAAAGCTATGAACTTTAAAGTTTAAAAGAAAGTTATTTCTTACTTATTCCCGCGCTTTCAAAACTAGCCATTTCATTCAAAAAAGCTTCAGCCGATTTTAGAATTGGAAATGCTACAGCACAGCCAGTTCCTTCACCTAAACGCAAATCAAGATTTAAAATAGGTTTTGCTTCTAAATAATTTAGCAATTCTGAATGTGCTTTTTCAGCAGAGCAATGACAGAAAACAGCATTTTGTTTGATGTTCGGATTTATTTTAAAGGCTATTAAGTAAGCAACAGTACAAATAAAACCGTCAACAAGAATTAGCATTTTATTTTCAAAAGCAGCCAGCATTCCGCCAGCCATTTGAAGAATTTCGAAACCTCCAAAATAGGAGAGTTGCGACATTAGTTCTGCTTGACCAGAATAACTTTCAATTGCTTTTTTTAGTAAATTTTGTTTTAGAAGTAGTTTTTCGTTTTCAACTCCGGTTCCTTTTCCAACACAATCTTCAATAGGAAAACCTGTTAAAATACTCATTAAAACAGAAGCGGTAGAAGTATTTCCAATTCCCATTTCGCCAAAACCAATACAGTTCGAGCCAGATTTTGCGATATTTTCAGCAATCGATTTTCCTTTCTCAAAACATAATTGGACTTCAGATTCGCTCATTGCAGGAACGTGAAGAAAAGACTGAGTTCCTTTGGCAATTTTTGCATCGATTAATTTTGCATTGGTTGGAAAATCATAATTAACGCCAGAATCTACAATTGATAATTTGATATTATTCTGATTGCAGAAAACGTTTATGGCTGCGCCGCCATCGAGAAAATTGTTGACCATTTGTCGCGTGACATCTTGCGGATAATCGCTTACGCCATGATTAGCAATTCCGTGATCTGCAGCAAAAACTACAATATTAGGTTTTTCAATTTTCGGATTCAAAGTTTCAAAAACCGTTGCCATTTGGAAAGCCAAAGATTCTAATGTTCCCAAAGAACCAACAGGTTTTGTTTTAGAATCTATTTTGTCTTGTAAAAGAGTATAAAAATCGGATTTATCTTGGATTTTCTTTTTTGATTGTGAATCGAAAGAAGAAACATTTATTTGATGAATTTCTTTGATTTCAGTGCAAATAGGAGCTTCTGATTTTTGTTTCCAATGCAATTGCTGCAGCATTGGCTGATTATTATAATTGGTTGCTGGTTTTCCGATGCAGAAATAGCCAAGCGGTTCTATATTTTCGGGTAAATCAAGGATTTTTTTAAACTGATAATAATTGAGAATCGAAACCCAACCCATGCCGTAACCTTGTTCTGTAAGCGAAAGCCAGATATTCTGCGCCGCGCAAACCGAACTGAATTTCACAGCCTCGTTACTGCCAATTGTCCCAATCGTAAATTGATTTAAGACAGAACGGTCATAAGCAATTATAAGTCCGATTGGAGCTTCTTCGATTGCTTCGAGTTTAAGAGATTTGTAAAGTTCTTTCTGTTCTGGATTATCAGTAAGTTCTTCGGCTTTTTTATTGTAATCTAAAAACAGCTTTTTAATAGACGTTTTAACCTCTTGAGATTTAATGAGATAATATCTAGTAGCATCGGTCAGTCCCACAGACGGAGCCCAATGTCCAGCTTGTAAAGCTTTCTCGATTACGTAATCAGGAACTTCGTCGGCTGTAAAATGTCGTGTGTCGCGGCGTGATTTTAATATATCTTCTAAATTACTCATGCCATAAAATTACAATTTTTAAATCCCAAATTCCAAGATCAAACTCTAAAAAAGAAAATTCCAAATTCCAAAACTCAGTATGTTTTTGGAATTTAGAATTTCTAATTTGTTTTTTTTTTATTTGATTTTAACTGGAATTCCAGAAACCATCAATACTACTTCATCGGCATTTGCGGCAAGAAATTGATTCATCCAGCCTTGAAGCTCAACAAATTTTCTTCCAATATGAGTTTCTGCATGAACCCCCATACCAATTTCATTTGTCACAATAATGATATTAGCATTTTCGTGTTTTGCAATGGCAAGAAATTCTTTTTTAGATTCTTCAAGGCTTAATGCGACATCATTTTTAGTATCGATAAAAAAATTAGTCAGCCAGAGTGTTATACAATCAATTAGGGCAGTTTTTCCAGAAAAATCAATTTCACTTAAATATTTCTCTTTTTCAATATTCGTCCAATGTTCGTCCCGTTCCTGCTGATGGCGATCAATTCGATTTTGAAAGTCAGCATCCCATTTTCGGGCAGTTGCTACATATATAGGAGAGTTGGAAAGTTCTAAAGCAAGTTTCTGTGCATAACCACTTTTTCCAGAACGTTCGCCACCAGTTACTAAGTAGATCATTTTTATTAATTATAAGTTTTGAATTATGAATTATGAGTTTTGTTTGGCAATTTATAAATTAAATTACGAGCTACTCACTCATAACTCATAATTTATAACTCATAACTCCTAATACGGGCAATGTCGACAATTATTTCCGCAACAGGTTCCTCTTTTTAGATGAAACCAAGCTTTAAAGACATAATTGCCATTTTCGATATAATAATCAATACCTTCAATTAAATTATCGGTTTTGGGTAATTGCATAGCTTTATTATTAAGTGCCTTTTTTGGAGATAAGGTTTCGATGTAAGCGTCAATTTTATCTTCGCAAGCTTCTTTAAAACATACAGGGCAAAGGCAGTCACCTCCGTCGGCAAGATTGAAAATAGGAGGGTAATCATTACACCAGCACTTATTTTCAGATGAAATGTCTCCGCATGAAAAAGCGGCTTCACAACTGGAGCAAATTTTTGTTTTTGGTGCACTCATTAAATAAAAGGCTATTTGTTTAAATTTGTACAAATAAAGGTAAACAAAAAAAATAGAAATTGATTTACCTTTGTTGCCATACAAAACATAAAATATGAAATATTTTTTCCATAAATTATCAGTCGTTTTTTTACTTTTTATAGTAGTTGGCTGTAAAAAAAATGAAACACAAACTCCTGTAAAATCTATCACTGCTAAAGAAAGCATCGAATTTGCATCGGGACTTTCAATTATAAAAAACGAAGGCTATTCAATTGTAAATGTGGTGAATCCGTGGCCAAATGCTAAGGGGAAATTCACTTATATTTTAGAGGAAAAAGACTCGCAAATTCCAGACAGTTTAAAAAAATATCCCTCAATAAAAGTTCCATTAGAAAGTGTTGTTGTAACTTCAACAACAAATATTCCTTTTTTAGAAATGCTGGAAGTTGAGAATAAATTGGTCGGATTTCCTCATACCGATTATATTTCTTCAGAAAAAACTAGAGCATTAATTGACAAAGGTTCTGTGAAAAACGTTGGACAAAATGAAAAATTGAACATTGAACAATTAATAGAATTGTCACCAGACTTGATCGTTACGTTTGGTGTTGACAATAATAATCCGATGTTGGATAATTTGAAAAAAAGCGGTTTAAAAGTTCTTATTCAAGGCGATTGGATGGAACAGTCTCCGCTAGGAAAAGCAGAATGGATTAAACTTTATGGTGCTTTATTCGGGAAAGAAGAAAAAGCAAAAGAGCTCTTTGATAAAATCGTTGAAAGTTATAATCAAGCAAAAAAACTAGTAACGGATAAACCTGCAACTTCAAAAGTTTTATATGGTTCTATGTACGAAGATGTTTGGTATGTTGCCAAGGGAAATAGTTGGGTAGCGCAGTTTATGAAAGATGCAAAATCTAATTATTTATGGGCTGACTTGCAAGGAACTGGAAGTGAAGGATTGTCTTTTGAAAAAGTCTTGGATAAAGCGAAAACGGCTAATGTCTGGATTGCTTCTGGATCTTTCAAAAGTTTAGATGAATTGCAAAAAGCAAATCCACATTATTCAGAATTTGATGCTTTCAAAAATAAAACGGTATATAATTTTGAAGGAAAAATGGGAGCAACAGGGGGAACGGTTTATTATGAACTCGCACCAAGCCGTCCCGATTTAGTTTTAAAAGATTATATCAAGATTTTTCATCCTGATTTATTGGCAGGCTATGAATTTACTTTTGCATCAAAACTGAATTAAATTGGCTAATAAAAAAAGAAATACCATTTTATTTGTCGTTTTGGCTTTAGGACTGTTGCTAATGTTTTTTGCGAGCATTAGTTTAGGATCAGTTACAATTCCTCTAAAAGATGTGGTGGCAAGTTTAACAGGAGGTCAGGCAACAAAATCGACTTGGGAATATATTATTATTAATTACCGTCTTCCTAAAACCATCACCGCGGTTTTAGCAGGAACAGGACTTTCAATGAGCGGACTATTGATGCAAACTCTGTTTCGAAACCCACTTGCTGAGCCTTATGTTTTAGGTTTAAGTTCTGGTGCTAGCTTAGGTGTTGCTTTTGTAATTTTGGGAGCAGGATTTCTGCCTTCATTTTTAAGTGTAATTGCATTGTCTTCTTACGCAATCGTTTTGGCATCTACTTTAGGAAGCACCTTGGTTCTTTTCTTGGTTTTAATTGTTTCGCAAAAACTACGAAATACAATGGCAATCTTGATCGTGGGATTGATGTTTGGAAGTTTTAGTACGGCAATCGTAAGTATTCTGACTTACTTTAGCACGGCTGAACAGCTTCAGAAATTTACTTTTTGGACAATGGGAAACCTCGGAAATCTTTCATGGGCAAACATTGGAATTTTAACTTTCTGTGTTGGAATCGGGTTACTTTTGAGTGCTAAAAGTATCAAACCGTTAAACGCCTTGCTGCTTGGAGAAAATTATGCCAAAAGCATGGGATTGAATTTTAAACAGGCTAGATTAATAATTATATTGGCAACCAGTTTATTATCTGGGGCGATCACTGCATTTGTAGGGCCAATTGCTTTTGTTGGTTTAGCAGTGCCTCATATTGCAAAGCTGACTTTTCATACAAGCAATCATACTATTTTATTTTGGAGTACTTTATTTTTTGGTTCGATAATAATGCTGTTTTGTGATATTGTTTCACAAATGCCTGGTTATGATGTCACGCTTCCAATAAATGCAGTTACGTCTATTATTGGTGCACCGGTTGTTATTTGGCTGGTAATGAGAAAAAGAAATTTTTAAGTAAAGTATTACAAAAAAAGCAATATCTTAGTTTTTTAAACACATAGATACATAGTTTTAATAGCCGATTAAAGGCGTTTCACTTTTTGCAACAATCATAGTTTTGCAAGAAAATATAAGACGATGTTCTACTTATAAAAAGACTATGATTACCCAAAAATATTTAGATGAATTAACTTATAATGTTATCGGAGCATGTATTGAGGTGCATAAGGAAATTGGAAAAGGGTTACTTGAAAATGTTTATCATCAATGTTTGAAAGAAGAACTTAGATGTCGAAATATAATTTTTGTTTCCGAAATGAAAGTTCCTCTAATTTACAAAGGCAAAGAAATAAACGCAGATTTCAAATGTGATTTATTAGTAGAGAATTGTTTAGTTGTAGAATTAAAAGCAACATCAGAATTAAATCCTATATATGAAGCGCAATTAATGACTTATATGAAACTTTTGAAAGCGCCTAAAGGCATTTTGATTAATTTTAATTGTTTTAATATTTTTAAAGAAGGTCAAAAGACATTTGTAAATGAATATTTCAAATTGTTGCCAAAGTTTTAAGCTCAAAGTCTATGTGTTAATTTACTAGTAAATTTTCAAATAACCTTTTAAATAAAAAAAAAACAGAAATCTATGTTTCTATGTGTTTAAATAACAACCACAATGATTAGAAGTATTTTAAAGACATCAAATTTAAACATTGGATACAAATCCAAGAAAGGTGTTACGACTATTGCTGAGAATCTTAATCTTAATCTTGAAGCGGGTAAATTAATTACTTTAATAGGAGCAAACGGAATTGGAAAGTCAACTTTACTGCGAACGATCACGGGAATTCAGAAACCTTTGTCGGGAAATGTTTATTTGAACGAAAGAAAAATTTCAGATTATCAGCCTTTAGAACTGGCACAAAATCTCAGTTTGGTTTTGACAGAAAAATTGCCACCAAGTAATCTTTCTGTATTTGAATTAGTGGCTTTAGGTCGACAGCCATACACGAATTGGGTTGATAAAATGTCTGACGAAGATGTTCTAAAAGTTCAGGAGGCAATGAATTTGACGCAAATCGAACATTTAGCTTCAAAAAAACATTTTCAAATTAGCGACGGGCAATTACAAAAAGTTTTAATTGCACGAGCTTTGGCACAAGATACGCCATTAATTATTCTAGACGAACCAACAACGCATCTTGATTTATTGCATAAAGTTTCATTGTTCAAATTATTAAAGAAACTAACACAAGAAACTCAAAAATGCATCTTGTTTTCGACACATGATATTGATTTGGCTATTCAGTTAAGTGATGAAATGATTCTGATGACGCCAGAAAGCATAGTTCAAGATCAGCCTTGTAATTTAATTTCGAATGGAAGTTTCAGCAATTTGTTCAAAGATGAACATATTATTTTTGATGCTGAAAAAGGGAAGTTTATTGTAACTTAAGTTATGCTATTTTCTTTCTTAAATCTATTTCGTTGAACATTCAATACAATACTTAATTCGCTTACATCTGTACTTAATTCATTAAGATTGAATTTCATTATTTGACCAGGATCAATGATATAATAAATGAAATAATCTGTAGTGTCATCTTTATAGCCATTATGTTCTGAAAAAGCTCTTTCGTTTTCGATATTATTCCACGGAATTAAAAGATTATCTCTATACTGAATTCCTTTAGAATTAATTCTAAATTGAATTTCATCGATTCTTTTTACAGATTTAATAAGTAGAGGAATTTGAAAAATAAAAAGGAACAATAATGCAGAAAATACAAAAAGTTGGTTTTGCATATAAAAATAAATAGAACCTGTAAAAGCTCCAATTACTAGGACTGCTCTCACAAGAATTTTCCCCCTCGTGTGATAAATTAAGAATTCTTTAGAATAGCTGAGATTATTTTCATCAATGAGCGGTCTCATCTTATTTCTTTGAACTAATTTGTCTCTTAGCCTCTCCAACCACAAAAGCAACCGAATTAGCAATATTAAAGCTGCGAATAAGCGGTGACATCGGAATAGTTAAATGATTTTCGAATCTTGCCATAAATTCTTTACTCAAACCAACGCTTTCTTTACCGAAAACAAGCCAGTCACCATCTTGAAATTCGTTTTCTAAATAAGATTTATCAGAATGCGAACTCATCAAAAAAACACGAGAATGATCTGGAATCTGTGCAATCCATTCTTCTACATTTTGATATTCCGTAACATCAAGATGAACCCAATAATCCAATCCCGAACGTTTTAGATTTTTGTCATTAATCACAAATCCGAAAGGATGAATTAAATGAAGACGGCTTTCTGTGCCAACACACAATCTGCCAATATTTCCGGTATTATTTGGTATTTCTGGTTCTACAAGAACAACGTTTAACATCTTTTTTAAGTTATGAATTATGAGTTATGAGTTATAAGTTATGAGTTTCTGGAAATTATCTAATTGTCACATTATCTAATTATCTAATTGAAAATCGGAAACTTCCAAAACTTCACCTGCTTTTAGGTTTTGCAAATATACATTTCCTATTCGAACGCGAACAAGACGCAAGGTTGGAAAACCAACTGCAGCAGTCATTTTTCTGACTTGACGAAATTTTCCTTCTCTTACTGTGATGGATGCCCAAGAAGTCGGGCCATGACGTTCGTCTCTTATTTTTTTGGCTCTCGCTCCAAAATCTGGAATTTCGGTAACAATAGATGCTTTGCAGCGTTTCGTTTTGTATTTTCCGCCGTGAAGCCCAATTTCGACACCATTTTGTAATTGTTCAATTGCTTCTGGCGTAATTAATCCGTCAACCTGAACGTAATATTCTTTTTCAACCTTTTTACTTCTTACGAGTTCGCTCATGTTTCCGTCAGTAGTCAAAAGAAGCAAACCTTCAGAATCTTCGTCCAATCTTCCAATTGCCATTGTTCCATTTGGAAAATCGTACAATTCGCCCAAAAGCTTTTTCTTTCTTTTTAATTCGTAAATAAATTGGCTTAAATAGCCGTAAGGTTTAAAAAGAATGAAGTGTCGATGCATTTTTAATTTTTTGCAAAGATAGTCTCTTTCTTAAAACTAAAACTTATAACTGTTTTTCAGATTTCATTTTTTTCAACCATTGGTAAACAAACCAAATCGCAGTTATGACAAAAATGATTATTAAAACAGGATAATAATTTTCGAAAAAAGCATGAAAATAAGTTCCAACAAAAATATAAGCAGAAGCCATGCAAAGTTTGATTAAGATAAATTCAGAATTGGACCAGCTGGTTTTGATTTTAAAGAAATTCATAATAATTAAGGTTGTTAAGTTGCTTTGAATAAAGGTAATAAATAAAAAATCAGATGGCAATTATAAAAGAAAAGCAATGCGAAGTCATAATTTTTTCGCAGTTAGAATTCGTAATATTATAAAGTTGAATGTAAAAAATAATAATGCCATGGAAACGAATAATTTAGGAACAAAAAAGATAAACGGAACGCAGAAGAATATCGACGAATCTAAAGGAAAAAACGTTTCGCACGATAAAGAGCTAAAAGATGCAAAAATGAATAAAGAATTGGTAACAGACGCAGACGGAGATAAAAAGATTGTGGAGAGAGCTCGAAACGAGAATGAAGATATTAATAAAGCACTTCATCAAATAAATCCTGATAATCCTAATGCGAGCCGCGGAGTTGAAACGGAAGAAGAGGCAAATAAAACAGTTGAGAACAAAGATCGTAATTCTGATATAACACCAAATCGGTATTCAAATTCAAATCCAGAAAGTCATAAAGATCGCGGAAACATGAAATTAGATGAAGATGAATAAGATGCTACGAAATTTTAAATAAAAACAAGTCAATTTAATGCTAAATAACATAAGATTAGCGGTTGGCGTTAATGTTATTGTAAACTCATTTTAAAGTTTTTCTAACGGTTGAGATCTTCGTAAATTAGAGGAATCAATTTAAAATATATACAAAATGGCACTTTTAGAAAATAAAGTAGCTTTTGTATCTGGCGGAGGATCTGGAATCGGACGCGCAGTGGCAAAAGCATACGCTCGAGAAGGAGCAAAAGTAGTAGTAGCTGATATAAATGTAGAACATGGTGAAGAAACCGTAAAAATGATAAAGGAAAAAGGCGGTGAAGCTTTTTTCATAAAAGGAGATTCGTCGAGTGCAGCCGACAATAAACATATGGTTGAGGTGACAGTTTCTAAATACGGCCGATTGGATATTGCCTGTAATAATGCAGGAATGGGCGGGCCGGCAAAACCAACTGGAGAATATGAACCAGAAGCTTGGGATAAAGTTATTGCGCTGAATTTAAGCGGTGTTTTTTACGCCTGCCGTTACCAATTGGAGCAAATGGAGAAAAATGGGGGAGGAAGCATTGTAAATATTGCTTCAATTCACGGACAGGTAGCCGCGCCAAATAGTGTTGCATATACAGCGAGTAAACATGGTGTGGTTGGTTTGACTAAAAATATTGCGGTAGAGTATGCACAGAAAAATATTCGTTGTAATGCCGTAGGACCGGGTTATATCGAAACAGCACTTTTAAAAGATAATTTAAATAAAGAAATGATGCAGGCCGTTGCAGCAAAATCTGCAATGAACCGTTTAGGAACCGCAGAAGAAGTTGCTGAATTGGTAGTTTTTCTAAATTCTGATAAATCATCATTTACTACAGGAAGCTATATTATTGCCGACGGTGGTTATACCGCGGTTTAATATTTTTTTAGAGAATACTATTTTGAATTAGTAAAAAGCAGTAAGCGAAAGTTCGCTGCTTTTTTTGTTTTTAAATCTGTTTTATTTGTAGGAAACCTAGCGTTTTCGGGGTTTTCGTATGTTTTAGTTGTTTTGAGGAATGTTTTGTTTTGAGCCTTTTTTATTAGTTTTATTTTATTACATTTAGCATTGTGTTAAGTTTTGATGAAAAATATGTAGAAAAATATAAACATTAAGTTTATGTTTTTGTAATATTCGCTTAACTTTAAAGACTATAAATTTGAACTCTAAAAACTCTATTTTTTAACGTATGAAAAAACTTTACTTTTTGCGCCTTTTGGCTCTTTTATGTTTTTTTAGTTGCATTTCTGGAAGTCTTTTTGCCCAGACAATGCCAACGCCCCAAACATTACCTGTCAATCAAAAATTTATTGGATTCGCTGCAAACTCTACTACTTATCCGGCTGGTTTTCAAGGTTGGTTGGTAAGTTCAAGCCAAAATACATCAACTTACAGTACAGCATTATCTGGCGATAGGGCTTTAATAGCTAGCAGTACGGCATTAACTACTAGCGGAAATATCCATAATTTTGATGGTAAAATTGGTTTTTTAAATACTACTAGTGCAGATTTTGCAATTGGCTTTGCGTTTTCGAGCACTGGTATTACAGGTGTTAGAGTTGAATACGATGCTATGGTTATAAGAAATCCTTATGATGGAACAGCCAATTATCGTCTTCAAGAAATGGCTTTACAGTATCGAGTTGGAGTTAGCGGACCTTTTATCACTTTACCTTCAACAGCTTATATTAATAATAGTACAACACCACAACTTACAGCAGTTACTAATCCGTTGGATAATACTGTTAAAAGAATTGGTGTTACATTACCAAGTGAGTGCGATAACCAAGCAGTGGTTCAAATAAGATGGATTGCAAGATTAGCTTCAGGAACTTCGGGTTCTCGCCAATCTTATGCAATAGATAATATTACTATTGAAAAAGATATACTAGCTCCAGTTAATAGTTCAGGTTAT
The DNA here is from genome assembly GCF_003254585.1 of Flavobacterium sharifuzzamanii. Taxonomy (GTDB): domain Bacteria; phylum Bacteroidota; class Bacteroidia; order Flavobacteriales; family Flavobacteriaceae; genus Flavobacterium; species Flavobacterium sharifuzzamanii. Next base: position 395,340 of record NZ_QJGZ01000037.1, read on the forward strand.
CCAAAAGCGGCTAATGTTTTAGGATTAAGTTTCGATTTTATTAATAAAATAAATGAAATAGGAAAAACATACTATGTTTTACTTCCAGGAGGCAGTGCAGAACCAACAGTTGCACAAATAAAAGCAGGACAAGATTCAAATGGAACTGCAGCGTTACAATCAGGAATTTTTGACGTTACAAATTCTGATCTGGAATATGTAAAAAGTTTTACAGGATTGCCTTTAAGCACTGCATATTCTGTTTTTTCTATCTCAGAAGACGTTGTTGGAAATGTTCAAGCATCGGTTAATAAAGTAGATGTTACTACATTAAATGTAATGCCTCCTGCAATTTCTACATCAATTAGCGCATTAAATTTAGGTGGTACTGAACCCAATTTTGATCCTTTAACAAAAAGCTATCAGATTGGAGCTTCAGATCTTACAGCAAATGTAGTAGTTACTGCGTCAGGGAATTTTACTATTTCAAAAGATAATGTAGCATTCTCAACATCTTTGACATTTGTCCCTACTGATTTTGATTCTAATGTAACACCAACAGTGTATGTTAAATTTACTCCAACTTCAGTTGGCAGTTTTACAGGTGCAATAACTCATGAAACGACAGGAGGTGTAACGAAGATAGTTAATTTAACAGCTCTTGGAGTAAACCCTTTTGTACAAAATTTTGATGATCCAAATGTTTTTGCAAATAGTAAATGGTCACAATATAATGAGGCTGGACCAATAAACAAATGGGCTTATACTAATCAGTCACGTAATGTTAACTCTGGAACTGGAGCTGTTTTAATGAACGGGTATTCAGATTCTGGAGCAAGTAAAGATTGGCTAATTTCTCCAAGACTACGTTTAGATGGTTTTACTCAAATTCCGTTATTATCTTTTTATTCTCGTCAATTTTATGATGGGCCATCTTTAAAATTAATGGTTTCAACCAATTATGATGGAGTAAGTGACCCAAATACAGCAACATGGACACCACTTGATGGTAAATTTCCTGGAAATACGGGTACTTATGCAAAATCTGAATTTATAAATTTAACAGCTTATAAAACAGATCATACCTATTTGGCTTGGGTTTACGAAACTACTTCTGGCGGACTTGATAATGCAGCAGAATGGTCTTTTGATGACTTTGCTATCATTGATGAATCAAAATATGTGGATTCTAATCCGCGTTTAGATTTTGCAGATGTAAGTCCAAATACGGTTTCTTCAAGTCAGTCTTTTGTTTTTAATGCGGCTGGTTATGGAGATATCACTATTGCTGCTCCGGCTTCTTACGAATTATCATTAGATAATATTTCATTTGGATCAAGCATTACAGTTGCTGCTGCAGATGCTGAAGCAGGAAAAACTGTTTATGCAAGATTTGTACCAACAGCGAAAGAACCAACAATTTCTGGAGCATTAAAGATTACAGGAACATCACTAAACAAGCAAATTGGCTTATTTACAGGATCATCTATTCTAAAGGTAGATACTTTTGATATAGTAACTTATAACTTAGAGTTTTTTGGAACTGATGTTAAAGATAAAACTGGTAAAGAATTTGGACCAACAAATGATGCGTTGCAAATAGAAAACGTGGCCAAAGTAATGAACAAATTAAACGCAGATGTTTATGTAGTTCAGGAAGTTTCTGATGATCCGTCAATTGATGCTTTAATTCAGAAAATTAATATCAATGGAAAAACATTTGATAAAGTAGTTTCAACTTCTTGGTCTTATTCATTTCAGGCTCTAGACCCATATTTCCCGCCTCAAAAATTAGTAGTGCTTTATAATACGCAAACTATAACTGTAAAAAGTACAAAAGTATTGTTTAAAGATTTGTACGATCAAATTCGCTTAAACACTGTGGTTTTACCAGGTTATCCGGGAACAGATACTCCACAAGAAAACGATGATAGTTTTTTCTCATCAGGGCGTCTTCCTTTTTTGGTTCAAGTTGAAGCTAATATTGGTGGAATTAAAAAAGAAATTAACTTAATTGATCTTCATGCCCGTGCGAATAGCGGAACTGATATTTCAAAATACAATCAACGCAAGTATGATATTGACTATTTAAAAGATGCGCTAGATGCTGAATATCCAGATGCGAATTTAATTCTTTTAGGAGATTTTAATGATGATGTAAAAGCTTGGGTTGGAAATGCAAGTACAGCTTCTTCTTATAAGAAATTTGTAGATGATACTACTAATTATAATGCTTTAACATTAGGAATTAGTCAGGATGGAGCTTATAGTTTTTTAAGTTCGGGAGGATTTTTAGATCATATCTTAATTTCTAATGAATTGAATGATGATTATATCACAAACTCAATTGCAGTTTACGATCCAAGAAATGATATTGCAAATTATACCACAACAACATCAGATCACGGACCAGTAATTGCTCGTTTTGAATTAAAGCAAGATGTGCTTTCTACACCAGATTTTGGAAAAAACAAATATTTTGTAAAAGCTTATCCAAACCCTGCTACAGACGTTTTAAATTTTGATGTAAAAACAACGCAAGGAAGAGATTTAAAAATCAGATTATACGATTTTAATGGTCGTGCTATTGGAAATCCAATCAGTGTTAAAAATGAATCTGAAGTTAGTACAGCAGTTGTTGCTGTTGGGAATCTAGTTTCTGGAGTTTATTTCTACACGGTTACAGAAAATAATAAAGTGATTTTTAAAGATAAAGTCATCAAGAAGTAAAAATCTTCTATAAAAATAGAAAAGGCAGTCATTTTAAGACTGCCTTTTTTTATATAAATACTTTTTTCAATTCTTCTAAATCAATATTACTTTGATCTGAAAAGTTAAAGAAATAATCCAATTGCCATTTTTGTGTTTTCTGAGCCTGTTTACTTGTAGTTTCATCCCAAGGCGGATAAACTCTTGTAGCTCTTATTCCTTCTTTATTTTGAGTAGAAAAAATGCCTTTTTCAAGTAACGTTTTCTTCGGAAAAATAAATTGTCCCCAATTTTGATCTTTTCGAACAGTCACAATTACAAAATCAATAGTATCCAAATAATCAAAAGGTTCAATTATACCTGATTGGTTTCGTTTCCATAATGTGACGAACTGTCCCGTTTTGGTTGGGGTAATTTTTGCCTCTCTATAACAAATGTTTTGGCTGTCTAACTGAAAACGAAATGCACTGTATTCTTCACTTTCGCTTTCCTTTTCTAAAGAAGTCATCTGCAAATCTGCTCTGTCAAAAATACTTTCTTTGCTCAGTACTAAATCAGGTGAGCCAATAGTAAAATTCATAAAAATTTATTTTAAAAATAGTTTGAAAATTACTACAATTTTACTTTAGAAATTAACATTCAGTCCAAAATTTAATCCCCATTGGAACTGGTTGAAAGACTGGCTATTTAACGGATTGATATAATAATTCACAGCAGGTTCAACAAAAACATTGGTCTTTTTGTACACACGATATTGCACCGTACTGCTCAAAGTAGAACCATAAACATAATCATTGGCATTCATATTCTCTCCAATCGAATGTCCGTCTAGAGCCACATTATTAGAAATTAATTTACCAACAAAACCACCAGTATTTAAGTTAATGCTCGCTTTATTTTTATTGAAAACAGAATAAGAAACCTCAAGAGGCATTTCTACATATCTTAAATTTTGATCTAATTTACCAGTTTGCACGTTTTCATTTTTCAAAGCTTCTTTTGTGCTATTTGAAATAAAAAGATAACCTTGGCTTGTCGGGTCTGCTGAAACAACGGGACTGTTATTGCTATCGGCATTTAGAGTGCCAGGATTAAAAAAAGCATTGCTTTTGGCGCTTAAATACGATACATTGGCAACACTCTGTCCTAATTCACTAATTTTTAATCCAGAACCAACAGCCCATTTTTTGTTAATGCTGTATTTTGTTTTTACACCATAAGAATTAGACTGTTTAGAATCGTTTACGTTACCCAATGTTTTTTCGTTCTTAGTATTTTCAGAACTTGCAACACCTGCAAAAACGGCAACTGCCCATCTTTCTTTTTTGTTGATCAGATTGTCTTTTTTCTCCTTTTCTTCTTTTTCCTTTTCTGGAGCTAAAATTCCTTTTTCTAAATTTTGAAGTTCAGCCAGCTGCATAGATTCTGTTTTGCTCAAACTGTTGGTGATTTTTAGATCGTCTTTAATAATAACCGCTTTGTCAGTTCGCTTAGTATCATTTTTACCCGAAACGGCATTGTTTGAATTATAGGTATTACCATTTGCAAAAGAGCTATTATTTGTAGAATAGCGCTGATTATTGAAGGCAAGATTTTTATTGTTTTTCGCAGCAATTTGTTCTTCAAAAATAGAATTTGAAAGTTGTTTTTTTGCATTCGAATTAAACTTGCTTTGTTTTCCAAATGCAATTCGTTCTTCAGAAATTCCTTTGTTTGAAGATTTTACATTATTTCCTAAAATAGATTTTTTAGAAGATTTTACAATTGATTTTTCTTCTGAGCCAGAGTTTTGGTATGCAACAGATTGGTTTGGAACATTTGCTGAAACAACTGCACTAGATTTTTTAGAAGATTTTACAATTGCTTTTTCTTCTGAGCCAGAGTTTTGATATGCAACAGATTGGTTCGGAGCATTTGCTGGAACTGCTATTTTAGATTTAGAATCTTTTTTACTGGTTTTGTTCTTAGAGCTTGTTTCTGCTACAGAAGTCTCTTGAGACTGAATTTGTGAGTCAGTATTGAATTGATTCTTTGCAGCATTTTCATGTAATGAATCTATCGTTTTGCCAGTATTCTTATTTTTATTTAAATCTTTATTATTATGAATTTCATTTTTTTCTTTGTCAATAACAACGCTGTTTGTGTTGTTTTCTAAATTGCCATTGTTAAGGTTTATATTTTCAGATGAATTAGTAAAATGTAAAATTGAAGGCAGAAGCAACCCTAATAATAAGCATGCAGCAGCCGACCACCAAAGAACAACTCTCTTCTTCTTTTTAGGTTTATCTAATTTTTCTTCAATCTGACTCCATAATTCTGGAGGCGGAACACTCGAAAAGTCTTCCATTGATGAAAAAATATCTTCTATTTTTTGCTTCTTCATGCTATCTTAAAATTTTTTATGCTCAAAATTCGCTTTTGTAATATGTGTTTGGCGCGATTTAAATTTGATTTTGATGTCCCTTCGGAGATTTTTAGTAGTTCGGCAATTTCTCTGTGTTTCATTTTTTCGAACACATACAAGTTAAAAACCGTTCGATATTGATCTGGTAAATCCCGAATGTACTCCAGCAGTTTTTCCTGTTCTATCGGAATAGCTTCCAGTTCTTCTTCTTCAATAAAATCTGTATCGGGATCAAAAACATCTAAAAAGAAACTCTCTTTTTTCTTTTTGTTTAAAGTTTCGATGAGCTTATTGATGAAGATTCTTTTTAACCATCCCTCAAAGCTTCCTTCAAATTTATATTGGCTTATTTTCTGAAAGGCAATTACAAATGCTTCCTGAAAAACGTCTTTCGCGTCATCTTCATTCTTCATATATTTCAAACAAATACCATATAAAACAGGAGAGAACAACTGATAAATTTTCAGCTGTCCCTCTCTGTCATTTTTAATGCACAGTTTGATATATTTTTCTAACTCGTCTTTCAAAGAAATGGTTCAAATTTGATTTGGCAAAAATAGTTTTAAATAGCTTACAAAACTATCTTTTAAAAATAGTTCGAGTACCATCTTGACTATTGCTTACAATGGTTAGGTTTTGATTGTCAAGGTTTTCTATTACATAAGTTTTTCCTTCAAACGTAATTAGATCATGTTCTGACTGATCAAAATATCCCTTTCCTTTTTCTATCTGATAAGTACTGTTTCTAATTTCTACATTGTTTTTATAAGTAATAACCCTTCCGTCTGGGGTGAAAATAATTTTCTTAGTAAATCCAATTGTTTTTGGCGTAGCTACATAAGGATTGTTTGAACCTCCGATAGATTTTTCCCAAGTCCAAGTATTTACTATTGATCCTGCTGCTTCTTTAGAATCATTAATAGAAATCATTGATGTAAAAAGAAAACAGATAATAAAAGATAAAAAGAGTTTCTTCATGACCGAATTATTATTTTAAACTTGTAATTTTTTCTTGAATCGCTTTTTTGAAAAGTTTTATTTCAGTGCTTTGATCTGCAGTATCGTTATTGTCGATGTAAACTTTTGTAGTGCTTGCTCCTTGACGAAGTTCAAAATAAATTCCGCCTTGATCTGCAGCATCTGGAGAACCATAAGTTTTAGTTTGTCCTTTTAAAGCTAAAATTTCAGCAGGAACACTTTTTAATAATAGAGCATATTCGCCTCTCTTAATTGTTGGAGTATATCTATATTGTCCAAAATCATATTGATTAGCACCAACGTTTAAGAATTTTAAAGTATTATAATCGTTAATCTGATAGAATTTTTGGCAGTCAGAACTTAAACATTTGTTATTGAAACTTCCAATAATCATATTGTCTGGACTTTCTGTTGTTTTATTGAAAATCATTCCTTTTGATGTTTTCGGAATCAAAACAAAATCATAAGGATAAGTAGGAGCTTGGGTTACGTTTTCGCCTTCAGCAGGAGCTTTTTCGTAGTAATTAACAACGATCTCGCAATTGTTTTCTATAATAGAAGTAATTTTGATGGCATATCCGCTTGTAGGTTTAGCGCCTGCAAAAATTCCAACAAGATATTCTTTTGTAAAATCAATATTAGGGTCACTTGCAACTGGACAGTTGTTATCATGTTTTGTAAAAAACTCATCCATTTTTTCTTGAGATACAATAACAGCCGCAGCAGGATTATTAGGCATTGACTTTACACTATAATTACATGCGAAAGGAAAACCAGTAAAATTTACAACTGTATTAGCTCCACAATCTACATATTTATTTCCGTCATTGAGAGAACAAGCACTGAATCCAAAGGCTACAAACAAGCCAAGCATTAATTTTTTCATAATCATTTTAATAGGTTTATATCTTAGTAGATAATGGTTTTGAAAAAAGGTTGCGTTGAGGTTTAATTTTTTTTGAAAAATAAAATGTTGGTTTAGTTGGATTTGAAAATGAATTAGTGAAATTTCTATTTTAAAAACTAAGCACTACGTATTATTGCGTACTTTTACGTAAAATTAACTTAGTTATGACTGATTATATACCGTTTTTGTTAGGCTTTGTTGTGGCGCTTTTTGCAGGAATCTACGTAGGTAGAATGCTTTCTGCATCAAAATTTCAGTCAGAAAAAGCTATTTCTGAAGAGAGATTAAATGCGTTAAATAGTCAATTGCAAATGTTAAAAGAGCAGTTTGAAAGTGAAAAGAATAATTTTCAGAAACAATTGCAGTTTAGTATTTCTGAAAAAGAAAACATTCGAACAGAAAAAGACAGTTTGGCTATTCAGCTTTCTAAAAAAGAGGTCGATTTTGAAAATTTGTGGGAACGTCATAAAGAACAAAAAAGTGAAATTAATGAACTGCAGGAAAAATTTACCAAAGAGTTTGAAAATCTTGCCAACAAAATCTTAGAAGAAAAATCGGCAAAGTTTACCGAGCAAAATACCGTAAACATGAAAAATATCCTAACGCCTTTGCAGGATAAAATTCATGTTTTTGAGCAGAAAGTAGAACAGACCCACAAAGAAAGCATCGATTATCATGCGGCGCTTCGTCAGCAGATAATTGGCTTGAGCGAAATGAATGCGCAAATGAGCAAAGAAACCTTAAATCTTACCAAAGCGTTAAAAGGTGATAGCAAAATGCAAGGGAATTGGGGCGAATTGGTTCTGGAACGCGTTCTGGAAAAATCGGGATTAGAAAAAGGAAGAGAATACGAAGTACAGCAGAGTTTTACAAATAGTGAAGGAAATCGTGTTTTACCAGATGTTGTAATTAATCTTCCTGACGGTAAAAAAATGATTGTTGATTCAAAAGTTTCGCTTGCCGCTTATGAAAAATGGGTAAATGAAGAATCAGAACTTTTAAAAATAGAATTTCTTAAAGAACATGTGATTTCCATAAAAAGACATGTCGAGCAGTTGGGCAGCAAAAACTATCATGACTTATACCAAATGGAAAGCCCAGATTTTGTTTTGCTTTTTATTCCGATGGAGCCAGCTTTTGCCGTTGCCTTAAACGAAGATCCTACATTGTATACCAAAGCTTTTGATAGGAATATTGTTATTGTAACGCCAAGCACGCTTTTGGCCACTTTACGTACTATTGATAGTATGTGGACAAATCAGAAACAGCAGGAAAATGCCTTAGAAATTGCAAGACAGGCAGGGGCTTTGTATGACAAATTTGAAGGTTTTGTAACCGATTTAGTCCGAATTGGAAATAAAATAAAAGATACCAAAACTGAATATGAAAGTGCAATGAATAAATTGGTTGACGGAAAAGGAAACCTGATTTCTAGTGTAGAAAGATTAAAGAAAATGGGTGCAAAAGCCAAGAAATCCCTTCCAGATAATATTATTGCACGAGCTATAAATTCAGATGAAAATGAGTTATTAAATTAAGAAAAATATTTAAACACATAGAAACATAGAAATTAAGATTGGGAAAAAGGCGTTTCACTTACATATATACACATAGCTATGTGTTAGAAACTAGTTTCTTTCTTTTAATCTTTTTTATAAAATTAAAATCCTATGTTTCTATGTGTTGAAAAAATACAACTAATCAAAATACCAAAAACAAAAACATGAGTACAGATTTTAAACCCGTTTCTTCATCAAAAGTTAGTATATCAGAATTAATGCTGCCATCGCACACTAACTTTAGCGGAAAAATTCACGGAGGATATATTTTACTATTATTAGATCAAATTGCTTTTGCAGCGGCATCAAAATTTAGCGGAAATTATTGTGTAACAGCTTCTGTAGACACGGTAAACTTTCTTAAGCCAATTGAAGTTGGAGAATTGGTAACCATGAAAGCTTCTGTAAATTATGTTGGAAGAAGCTCTATGATTGTCGGTATTCGCGTAGAAGCAGAAAATATTCAGACAGGAGTTGTCAAACATTGCAATTCGTCTTATTTTACAATGGTTGCCAAAGACAAAGAAGGGAAAAGTGTGCAAGTTCCAGGATTAATTTTATCGAACTTAGAAGAAGTGCGCCGTTTTAGAAAAGCAATAAAACATATCGAAGTTAGAAAAGAAGTAGAAGAACACGAAAAATTGGCCAATATAAACTCTATTGAAGATTTAGCAAGCCTAGAAAAGTATAATGTCCTTTTAGAAATTAGCTAAATTTTCTTATATTTATTTAATGCACATTAAATATTAGAAATTATGGTCAAGTTTGGATATACTATTTTATACGTTGAAAATGTCGAAGAATCTATTGCGTTTTATGAAAACGCTTTCGGTTTTTCGAGAAAGTTTGTTACGCCAGAAGGGGATTATGGCGAATTGATTACAGGAGAAACAACACTTTCGTTTGCTTCGAAGAAATTAGCATCAAAAAGTTTACCCGATGGTTTTATAGAAAGCAGTCTGGAAGATAAGCCTTTTGCTATAGAAATTGGTTTTATTACAGATAATGTTCCCGAAGTTTTACAGAAAGCAACTTCTTTTGGTGCTGTTATCGTTTCAGAACCTGTAGAAAAACCATGGGGACAAATTGTGGCGTATGCAAGAGATTTAAATGGATTTTTGATTGAGATTTGTACCGAGGTTAAAATGTAATTTTGAGAACATTTTACATCTCAGAATTCACATTTAACAGAAAAAAAAATTCACAAATTTTTAGCATTACTCTCAGAACTTTTAAAGGAGAAATTTCGTAACTTTAAGTGTAATTATTGGGTTACGGAATTTTTTCACTGAGTATTGCCGTTCGATTTTTCAGATGAATCAGAATCTGATTTTTTATATTCTCCTAATCAGAATAAATTGAATGACATAATTGTTTAAATGTAGACGATTATGAAAACAACTACCTTACTATTTTTATTTTTTACCGCCATTTCTGTCATTGCCCAAGACAAGTTTTTTACTAATACAGGAACAATAAATTTTGAAGCCTCTGTTCCTTTGTTTGAAGAAGTGAAAGCAGTAAATAGACAAGTTGCCATACTTTTGGAACCTAGAACAAGCACTTTTATCTGTACAGTTATTGTTAAAGATTTTCGCTTTAAATTAGATCTCATGCAAGAGCATTTTAATGAAAATTATATGCAAAGCAATCGCTATCCTAAAGCTGTATTTAAAGGAAAAATTGAAAAATTCGATTTAAAAGATATTAATGAGGTTGAAAAGCAATATCAGATAAAAGGGAAGCTTAATTTACGCGGAAAATCAAAAGAGATTATTGTAAACGCTTTGATTAAAAGAGTGCCAGAAGGGATTCAGGTTATTTCAGATTTTCCAATTTTGGTGTCTGATTTTAATATTCATATTCCAAGCTCTATAGCGTCAAAAATTGCTACAACAGCCAATACAGAACTGACGGGTATTATTCGCAGTGATGAGACAATGTTAACTTTGAAATAAGAGTTACTTTATACAATTGATAAGCGTCTTTTCTAAATCGGTAAATTGAAACTCGAAACCTGTTTTCTGAATTTTCTCTGATGAAACACGCTGTCCGGTTAAAACCGCTACGCTCATTTGCCCAAGCATAATCTTTAGTACAAAAGGCGGAACTTTGGGCAACCATATAGTATAATCGTAAAGCTTAGCCAAAGTTTTAGAAAATCTGGCGTTTGTTGTATTATCTGTTACACAAGCATTGTAGGCACCTTCTAATTTTGTGTCTTCAATGCTTTTTAAATAAATTTGGCACAGATCTTCAATATGAATCCAAGGCAGATATTGTTTGCCAGAACCCAAAATAGCGCCAAAACCAGATTTAAATGTAGGAGTCATTTTTTTTAAAAAGCCTTCATTTTTACCTAAAACGATACCAGTTCTAATTTTAACTGTCCGAATATTTAAAGAACTGATTTTATCTGCGGCACTTTCCCATTTTTGGCAAGTTGTGCCTAAAAAATCATCAGCTGGAGGCGTATTTTCAGTACATATTTTATGACTTGTAACTGCCCCATAAATTCCGATGCCAGAAGCAGAAATAAAAGCTTCCAATTTTTTATTATTCATTTCTAAAACAGAATAAATCATTTCGACCGGTCTAACGCGACTCTCGATAATGGCTCTTTTACGTCTTTTGGTCCATCTTTTTTCGACAATTCCTTCGCCAGCTAGATGAATGATGTAATCGGCATTTAGAATTGCATTTTTGTCAATATAGTTTTTCTTGATATCCCATTTGTAATAGGTAACTCTTGGAGTATCTTCTCTATCGGAACGGCTCAAAACAGACACAGAAAAACCTGCTTCGATTAGGACATCTGTCAAATGTTTTCCAATGAAACCACTTCCACCTGTCAATAGAACATTTTGAGTCATAATAGTTTATAATATATTTAACAGTCTTACTTGTTTAAGGATTAGTAAAGGTACTTAAACAATGTTTACCTTTATGGCAAATTCTAAATTTTAATAAAATGGCGACTAAAAAAAAGGTAATTACCAAAGATGATATCGTTTCAAAATATATGGAAGAGGTTTTAGAAAAAGGTCAAAAACCAAAATCGGTTTATCATTTTGCCAAAGAAAATGATTTTACTGAAGCTGAGTTTTATGCTTTTTTTGGAACATTAGAAGGTTTAGAAAAAGAAATATTCCGACTGTTTTTTGAAAACACAGTCAATCTTCTTCATAAGAATGAGGAATACCAGGGATATGATATGAAAAATAAAATGCTGAGTTTTTATTTTACTTTCTTCGAAATCCTGACTGCCAATAGAAGCTATGTTTTACAATCGCTTAAAATTGATAAAAATCCAATTAAAAATTTAGTTCAGTTAACTACACTTCGAAACAGTTTTAAAGAATATGTTGCTGAAATCCTGACAGACGATTACAGATTGGAACAGGAAAGATTTCAAAAATTTCAAGAAAAAGCCATTCAGGAATCTTCTTGGCTGCAATTAATGCTGACTATTAAATTTTGGATGGAAGATGAATCTCCTGCTTTCGAAAAGACAGATATTTTTATTGAAAAATCAGTAAATGCTTCATTCGAATTGATGAATGTTGCGCCAATGAATCATCTGATCGATTTTGGGAAATTTTTGTTCAAAGAAAAAGTATACAGCAGATAATGAAAACAATAGACTATATTCCAACTTCAAAAATAGAACGAGCAGGAAAATTGGTTCAGACGGGTGCTAAAATTGGCGTGAACTATGTAAAACATTATGCCGAAAAAATAGTAAATCCCGATTTGACCCGAGATAAACTAAACGAGAATAATGCCGAAGATATTTATGACGGACTAAAAAGCTTAAAAGGAAGTGCGCTTAAAGTAGCGCAGATGTTAAGTATGGATAAGAACTTTCTTCCGCAGGCTTATGTGGAAAAGTTTTCTTTATCTCAGTTTTCTGTCCCGCCGCTTTCTGCTCCTTTAGTTTTAAAAACGTTCAAAAGCAATTTTGGAAAAACGCCATATGAGATTTTTGACGAGTTCAATCCAAATTCGGTAAATGCGGCGAGTATTGGCCAAGTGCATTTGGCAAAAAAAGGCGACAAAAAACTGGCGGTAAAAATTCAATATCCAGGAGTTGCCAATAGTATTTCGTCAGATTTAGCTTTGGTTAAGCCTATTGCGATAAGAATGTTTAATCTACAAGGAAAAGATTCTGATAAATACTTCAAAGAAGTCGAAGATAAACTGATTGAAGAAACGAACTATTTGCTTGAATTAAAGCAAAGTCAAGAAGTTGTCGAGGCTTGCAGTAAGATTGAAAACATCACTTTTCCGAATTATTATCCAGAGTTTTCGTCAGAGAAAATCATTACAATGGATTGGATGACGGGAATTCATCTTTCTGAATTTACAGCCGTAAATAAAGATCAAGAAGCCGGAAATAAATTAGGTCAAGCGCTTTGGGATTTTTATATGTATCAAATTCATGTTTTGAGGAAAGTACACGCAGATCCACATCCAGGAAATTTCTTGGTTGATGATAAAAATCAATTAATCGCTTTAGATTTTGGCTGTATGAAACAAATTCCAGATGATTTTTATACGCCGTATTTTGAGTTGATCAATAAAAATGTGATTACTGACGAAAAGCTTTTCAATCAGAAATTATTCGAATTGGAAATTCTTCGTCCAGACGATACACCTGCAGAAATCGAATATTTCACCGAAATGTTTCATGATTTATTGTCTCTGTTTACGAAACCGTTTCAAAACGAAACTTTCGATTTTGCCGATGAAAAATTCTTCAACGCAATTGCTGAATTAGGAAAACGTTTCTCAGAAGACACAAATCTTAAAAAAATGAACGGAAATCGCGGTTCTAAGCACTTTATTTATATGAATCGTACTTTCTTCGGTTTGTATAATTTAATGTTTGATTTGAAAGCTAAAATTGTAGTTGATAATTATTTGAAATACTAATTAATAGTTTTCTTTTGTTTCAGGTTTCAAGTTTCAAGTTGGCTGAACTTTAGATATAGAACTTTGTCAAAGTTTAAAACTTTGACAAAGTTTTTTTTGTTTAGTTTGTCATCCTGACGAACGAAGGATCACACGAGAAACTCCGCAATCATAATCGATAATCTTTGTCGAGTTACGTGTGTGATCCTTCCTTCGTCAGGATGACAAGATTGTGTGTAATTGGAATTTGGAATTTAAAAATTTGGAATTTATTTAATTATTCCCTTTTTGTAAGTTGCAATCGCACGATCTCTCGCAAAAGCATGATCAACCATAGGCTCATTATAACCAAAATCAAATTCAGGAATCCATTTGCGAATATATTCTCCTTTTTCGTCAAATTTCTTTTGTTGGATTTCTGGATTAAAAACTCTGAAATAAGGTGCGGCATCACAACCTGTTCCTGCTGCCCATTGCCAGTTTCCTACATTTGAAGCTAATTCGAAATCTAGAAGTTTTTCTGCGAAATAAGCTTCGCCCCATTGCCAGTTAATGAGTAAATGTTTGCATAGAAAACTTGCGACTACCATACGCACGCGATTGTGCATATATCCAGTTTCGTTTAACTGACGCATTCCGGCATCGACCATCGGATATCCGGTTGTTCCAGAACACCATCGTTTGAAATCTTCTTCGTTATTTCGCCATTGAATTCCGTCATAATTAGATTTGAAATTATGATTGACGCAATTCGGAAAACTAAATAGAATTTGAATAAAGAATTCTCTCCAGATCAATTCGCTTAAAAAAGTCTGGTTTTTTCGGTTTGCCCAATTTACCAATTTACGAATACTCACAGTTCCGAAACGCAAATGTGGCGAAAGATAAGACGTGCTGTCTAAAGCTGGAAAATCTCGTGTTTCTTTATAATTAGCAATTTGAGATAAATTATGCGGAAGAACTTTTATAGAGCTTCTTTCAAAACCAATTTCGGTTAAGTCAGGAAACTTGAAATTATTTTTTGAAAAATTAGAGTGATATGAAGTAGAATCATATTCTGGAGCAGAACCCAAAAAATGATATTTCTCCAGCCATTTATTTTTATAAGGTGTGTAAACCGTATATGGAAGTCCGTCTGCTTTTGTAATTTCTTTTTCTTCGAAAATTACGTGATCTTTAAAAGAAAAAGATTCAATGTTGTTTTCTTTTAATAAATATGAAATTGCAGTATCACGTTTGGTAGCAAATGGTTCATAATCTTTATTAAAGAAAACGCTTTGAATATCAAATTCTTCAATTAGCGATTTCCAAACGTCTGTAGTTTTTCCTTTTTTGATTAAAATGGAAGAATCTAGTTTGTTTAATTCTGAATTTATTTTTTCTAATGAATCATAAATGAAAGTTACTCTAGCATCGTTTTTTGGAAGATGCTCTAAAATTTCATCGTCAAAAATAAAAAGAGGTACAACAGGAAAGTCAGATTGCAAAGCATGAAATAACCCCGTATTGTCTTCTAAACGTAAATCGCGTCTGAACCAGAATAAAGTAACTTTTTGTTTTGTCATTTTTTCATGTGATTTTTTAAACACATAGAAACATAGATTTATTTTACTTTTTAAGAAGTTTGGAAAGAAACTAGTTTCTAACACATAGCTATGTGTGTTTATGCAAGTGAAACGCCTTTTTTCTCAATCTAAATTCTATGATTCTATGTGTTTGAATTTTTAAGCGTTTTTAGAATTAAATAACTCTTCGATTTTGTTATATCTGTAATCGAAAATGTTTTTCAGTTTGTTTTTTACGACTAAACGGTTTATGATTCTTCCTAGAATTCCGAATGGGAGAGCGTAATGAACAATGTCGGTCATTTTTGTTCCTCCATCTGATGTTGGTTCAAAGAAATGTTTGTGATGCCAAAGTTTATAAGGGCCAGATTGTTGAATGTCTACAAAGTACTCGTTTTCTTGGCAAGCCGTAATTTCGGTTACCCAAGACATTTTGATACCTAAAAGCGGTTTTAAGGTGTAAGTGATAATTTGTCCGTGATACATACGTTTGCCGTCATAATCCTGAATTTGAAAATTCATATTATCTAGCGTAATAGTTTGCAGGTTTTTCGGACTTGAGAAAAAATCCCAGCAATCTTCAACACTAGCATTTATATGCTGTACGGTCACTATTTTGTATAATTTCATAATCAAATTGTTCTTGAAAGACGCCCTAAATAATGCTACATTTTATAATATTTAAAAGGTACAAACAACATTCCGAAGCATTCTCCTTTTTCTTTCTGTAAATGTTTATGATGGATTTTATGCGCTTTTCTAAGTCCGATGAGGTATTTGTTTTTAGTGTTTTTAAACCATTTAAATCGTTGATGAATTAAAACATCGTGAATTAAAAAATAACAAGCTCCATAAAGTGTAATTCCGCAAGCAATGAAAAACAAGTAATTGAATCCGCCTTCGACACCAAAGTAGAATAAAATAATACTCGGAGTGGCGAAAATGACAAAGAAAATATCATTGCGCTCAAAGGTATTTTCGTATTTCGGCTGATGATGATCGGCGTGAAAATACCACATAAAACCATGCATGACGTATTTGTGCGTAAGCCACGTAACACATTCCATGAAAAGAAAAACGCCTAAAAAGATTAAAAAAGAAATCATTTTGTAATGTTGATGTTTTAAAATTATCGTTTTATTGTTTTTGAGTTTAGCTTTAGATTATAAAAGATTGACTCAAATAGACTTTATTTTTTTAACACATAGAAACATAGATTTTTGTTATTTGTAAAAGATTGCAGAAAGAAACTAGTTTCTCACACATAGCTATGCTTCTTTATACAAGTGAAACGCCTTTTATAGACTTAGTATTCTATGATTCTATGTGTTTAAAAATTAAACCAATTTCAATTTATAAGTCACAAAAGACTGCGCCAAAAGTCCCGCTTTGGTATAATTAGAGACACGAATTCTCGAATTTCCAATTTCGTAATACGGAGTGTTTTTTAGCTTTTTTAATAGTTTTTTATAATAAACATAAGCAGTATAAACTCCGAATTTAGCTTCTATAGGCAACTTTACAATTCCTTGATAGGCAATTCTAAAATCTTCTTCTATTTCTTTGATAATCTGGTTTTTTGAATCTTCGTTAAAGTTATTCAAGTTTATGCCCGGGAAATAAGAACGGTTTAAGATCGTATTATCGTCTTTTAAATCTCTAAGGAAATTTACTTTCTGAAAAGCCGATCCTAAACGCATGGCTTCATATTTCAGTTGTTCGTATTTGTGTTCTTTACCAGTCACAAAAACTTTTAGACACATTAAGCCCACAACATCCGCAGAACCATAAATATAATCGATGTATTCGGTTTGTGTTTGGTAATTTGATTTTATGAGATCCATTTTCATGCTTTTTAGAAAAGCCTGAACCAAATCGTCGGTAATATTATATTCTTTTACCGTTTGCTGAAAAGAATTCAAAATCGGGTTTAAACTGATGCCCAATTCCATTGCTTTGTAATATTCTTTTTCAAAATCTTCAATTAGGTATTCTTTTTCGTAGCCGTGAAATGAATCTACAATTTCATCGGCAAAACGTACAAATCCGTAAATGCTGTAAATAGCATCGCGAATGCTTGGCGAAAGCATTTTTACAGCAAGAGAAAATGAAGTGCTGTAATTTTTGGTAACCAATTTGCTGCATTTGAAAGAAACGGCGTCGAATAGTGATTTCATTTTTTAAGATCTAAAAGATTTTTGAATTAATTCAGCTGCTAGTTTTCCTGAAATTAAAGCAGGCGGAACACCTGGACCAGGAACGGTTAACTGTCCTGTAAAATATAGATTCCTGACTTTTTTGCTTTTCAATTTTGGTCTCAAAAAAGCCGTTTGCAATAAAGTATTGGCCATTCCGTAAGCATTTCCTTTGTACGCATTGTAATCGGAAACAAAGTCGTTTTTACAGAATGATCTTTTAAAGATAATGTTATTTTTAATTTTTTGCTGGGTAAGTTCTTCAAAACGAGAAATGATTTTTTCAAAATATTCTTCCCTTAGTTCTTCAGTATCTTCAATTCCAGGCGCAAGCGGAATCAGGAAAAACCCAGATTCCATTCCGTCTGGCGCCGCAGTTTTATCTGTTTTTGATGGAAAGTTAGCGTAGAATAACGGAGCTTCTGGCCACTTTGGCTGATCATAAATTGCCGCTGCGTGCTGATTGAAATCGACATCAAAAAACAAAGCATGATGTGAAATGTTTTCTATTTTTTTATCAAAACCAATAAAAAATAGGAGAGAAGAAGGTGCAAAAATTCTATTCTCCCAATATTTTTCAGAATACATTCTGTGTTCGCTGTCAAGTAAAGTCTCAGAATGCTGATAATCTGCTCCACTTAGAACTATATCTGCTTTTATATTTTCTCCATTAATTACAATTCCAGTTGCAGTTTTATTCTCAACAAGAATTTTTTCTATTGGTGAATTGGTTTTAATTATTACGCCAAGTTCTAAAGCCAGTTTTTCGATTCCTCGAATAACATCAAACATTCCTGTTTTAGGATGCCAAGTTCCGAGACCGAAATCGGCATAATTCATAAAATTGTAAAATGAAGGAGTTTTGACTGGTTTTGCTCCGAGAAATAAAACAGGGAATTCCAGAATCTGAATTAATCTTTCATTTTTGAAATTTTTTCGAATATCACTGCTGACATTCTTAAAAAACTGATCCAATTTTAAAGCAGTTTCTTTTGTGATTAATTCGAGTGGAGAAATTCCTGGACGATACACTAAATTCTTAATAGCAATATCGTAGTTGCTTTTAGCTTGGTCAATAAAATTCTGCAGTTTTACACCGCTTCCTTTTTCTATGGTTTCAAAAGTGTATTTTATTTCTTCTAAATTATCATAGATGCTGATAAAATCATTGATTCCGAAATAAACCCTGTACGCTGGATTTAATTTTATCAGTTCGTAGTAGTCAGAAGGTTTTTTATTGAAATCCTGAAAGAAACGTTCAAAGACATCAGGCATCCAATACCAGCTTGGTCCCATGTCAAAAGTAAAGCCGTCTGCTTTAAACTGTCTCGCACGTCCGCCAATTGTATTGTTTTTTTCGTAAACAGTTACCTCGTTTCCTTGTTGGGCAAGGTAACATGCGGCTGCTAAAGAAGAGAAGCCTGAACCTATTATTTGAATCGTCTTTCTCATTTGTTTAACAAATATAAGAAAAACTTAAACAAAATTAAATTATAGCATGTTAATAGTTTCTTCCATAGAATCAAAAATACGGATTCTATCTGTTAGAACTTTTTGGTCAATGTGTTCAACCATTTTACCCATAAGCCAGATTTCGTTGTTTTCCTGCAGCAATTTCTGTCCCATAGATTTTACATACTGATTAATTACGCTTCTGTCAGGTTGAACAGTCATGAAAGAAATGAACGTAATGTTCTCAAAATGTTTGGTTAAATCCTGGAGATTTTCAATTGGCATGCTTTCTCCTAGATAAATGGTTTTGTAACCTTTATCAAGAATTTCGTATTGCAAGTACAATAATCCGATCTGGTGAATTTCGTTTAACGGAAGTGATAAAACAAAAATACGATCGGTTTTGATTGGTTTTCTAATCTGAAGGCTTTCGGTGTAAATTAAGATTTTCTGCTTAATTAAATGACTCATAAAGTGTTCATTAGCAGGAGTGATGGTTTCAGACTGCCATAATAATCCCAGTTCTTTTAAAAGAGGTAAAAAATGTTCTTTAAAAACTTCTTTAAATGTTTTTTCGGTAATTAGCCAATCAAATGTGTTAAAGAATAACTCTTGATCAAAATTCATCATTGCCATTTTAAAAGATGTAATGGCGTAGTTTTGAGAGTTTTTCTTCGAGATTATTTCGCGTACCAATTGTGGTATCTTTTCTTCAGGGTATGTTGCAATTTTAGAAATCTTATAGCCGTATTCGTGCAATAACGTTATATTTAAAAGTTTCTGCAGATTGTGAAGGTTGTAAAATCTAATATTAGTATCGGTTCGCATAGGTTCAAGGATGTTGTATCTCTTTTCCCAGATGCGTATGGTATGCGCTTTTATTCCAGATAAGTTCTCAAGATCTTTAATGCTGAAAACAGTTTTAATATTGTTTATCATTTTTTGCGATTAAGTCAACAAATGTAAAATAAAATCTTAGATTCGGCCTTAAAACTACATTAAAAAGATAGAGGATTAGAGGTTTAGGTATTCAAAATATATTTTTTACCTATAATCAGGTATATAATTTTTAAGAAATATATTACTTTGATAAAAAAAACGGTCTGCATATCAAAAATATGCAGACCATTTTTAATTTTTAGGCTGTTGTTATTTACAAAAAGTAGCTTTGTTTTTTATAGCGCTCTGACTTCCAAGCTCAATTGCTTTGCTGAAATCTTTGCAAGAGTTTTTCTTATCGCCAATTTTGTTGTAAGCCAAACCTCTTAGGTTGTAGGCAACGTAATCTTTCGGGTTTAAGCCTAAAGAAGCTGTACAATCATCAATTGTCCCTTGATAGTTTTGTAATTTGTAATTCACATTGGCTCTGCCTGTAAAAGCGTCGGCATTCATGCTATCCAACTCGATTGTTTTGCTAAAGTCTGCTTGAGCGCCTTTTAAATCATTTAGTTTGAATTTTGCGACACCGCGATTCTGATAAGCCTCGACAAATTTAGAATTCATGCTAATGGCTTTGGTGTAATCGGCGATTGCGCCTTTTGTGTTGCCGGCTTCAGCTTTTTTCATGGCTTTGTCAAAATAGCCAGTTGCAGATTGTGCCCAGATAGAGCATGTAATCATCATAAATGATGCTAATAGTAGGTTTTTCATAAAACTAATTTGGGATTAGTGATTTTATTATTTGTCAACGAATTTAAGAAAGTTTTTATTTTGTAAGAGGATTTCTTTTTTAAATATTGGTTAGAAAATTTAAGGGTTTATTAAAAAAGGGATAATTGGGAAAAGTAAAATATTAATACATTAGTAATTAAAGAAATATAAAATGAGCGATTGGAACACACTGCATTTTTTTGATGATAAAACCTTTTACGCAAAAGTTGTTCCTGATTTATTAGGGGAAGGGGAGCTGTTAAAAAAGCATTTTGAATCAAAATTAGGAAACAATATTTTGTGGGACAACAGGAATTCTAAAGAAAGAATTGATGCGATTTTAAAATTTTGTCATTTTTTTGACAAAGATTTTAAAGTGCATCAGGATTTGTATGCTCTTATATCTAGGGAGAAAAAACCAGGCGAACAATATTTAGAAGCTTTACATGCAATTCGCAAAGATGAAAAAGAGTTTAAAAAACAAAATAGTCAAGTGATTGATGATTTAACTGAGATTTTACCGTTGCTGATTTTTTCTGAATGTGCTAGTTTTAATCCGCATTTGATTTTAGGGCGAAATATTTTTAGAAGTCGTGTTAATGCTAGACCAAAGTCGGCAGCAGCAGAAATTATTACAAGAATTACAGATCAGGAATATGGAAGCGTTTTTCCGTATAATTCGGGAATAGTAAATTGGGTCACTAATGATGATTTACAGCTTTTGTGGATGGATAAAGAAAGTTTGTTTTCGACGGATGCGGATTCTGAAGGCTATTTTCAGGAGTTTTTGAAATTTATAGAAATTGCAATTGAAAATAATCTTGGCGTTGTTTCAGGGAGTAATATGAAGGAGTCGATATTGAATAGTATTGAGAAGCCTATTCTTGCAATTAATTTAGATTTGGAAGCATTGGCCCTTTCGTGCATTATTAACTATAAGTAGAATTGCTCTAAAAACAAAAAAGGCCAAGTAAAATAATTACTTGACCTTTTGTGACCCGACTGGGGCTCGAACCCAGGACCCCATCATTAAAAGTGATGTGCTCTACCGACTGAGCTATCGAGTCTTCATTTCTTCAATGAGGGTGCAAATATAAGTACTTTATTTAGCTTAACAAGTCTTTTTTTAATGAATTTTTGAATAAAATTTAATTGTTGTTGTAAGTGTTTGTTTTGTAGTGAAATATGTTTTTGTATTTTGTGAAGACTTCAATAATGAAAAAGAAAAGTTTTAAAAAAAATTGGGGTTCTTTAATTTGGAGGATACTTTTTAAACTCACTGATTAAGGAGATGGAAATTATTTTACCTCAAAAATAGTTTTATATTAGCTGTATAAACTGTGTTCTTTTTCTTTTTGAAATAGAGAAGAATTGAAGGTTATGTAAGTAATGTGAATTTTATAATATTAGTCATCGAATGAATAGATTCTTAATGTCTCTAATTTTTGTAGTAAGCTTGGTTAGTTGTCAAAACTCAAAAAAAGAAATATATGTTGCGCTTGAAAAATTTGATAATTCTTTAGATTCATTGATTGTTGGGAAAGTTTATGATGAACCCAAAATGTTGATTTTTCAGGGGGATACTTTGTATGGTAATCCGAAAGGCATTAATGAAACTTGTTATCAAATTGTTGGATCTGATTCTGTAAAAGTAGATGCCAATTGTCATATTTATAAGTTTAAAAATAATCAATTGGTAATAAATTCAAGTGAAAACTTTCTTGGGGAAAAATTTGTGCAAAAGTTTATTTATTTTAAAGATAAGATTGATAATAGGTTGGTTGATGATTTAAGGAAAGTTAAATCGGATACGGTTTACTTCGGTTGTCTTAAGAAATATGATGAAATGGGGAATGTTGTAAAAAAAGTAATTAACAGTACTTGGAAAGAGATTCAAAAAGGCGGAACAGTAGTCATTAATGAAAATCGTATTCTAGAAGTTTCCAATTATAATAGCAGTAATAAAGTAACTATATGGCGAAAAGAATACTTCAATAAACAATATAATGTAGATAGCTTAAGGAATACAGATGTAGAAAGAATTGCTTCAAGTAAGTTTAATGGTTTGGATGAAGGTGATTATTCATATAAGGGGGATAAGCATGGTAATTGGGTAGTTAAAAAAAGTGATAGAAAAGAAAATCCCGATGTGTATTATAGAGAAATAATCTATTAAAGCGTTTATAATTATTTAAATTTTTAATCAGGCTTTAATAGAAATTAATTCAATAAGAATAAAGTAAAATAAAAAAAGCCTATTTCAGAACGAAATAGGCTTTTTTAGTGACCATGGAGGGATTTGAACCCTCACGCCCTTACGAGCACCACCCCCTCAAGATGGCGAGTCTACCGTTTCTCCACATGGCCTAAAAAGAAAAAAGGTCGAGTAAAATAAATTACCCGACCTTTGTGACCCGACTGGGGCTCGAACCCAGGACCCCATCATTAAAAGTGATGTGCTCTACCGACTGAGCTATCGAGTCATTGCTTTCAAGAAATTTAATTTGTTAATCACAAAATTTGTGACCCGACTGGGGCTCGAACCCAGGACCCCATCATTAAAAGTGATGTGCTCTACCGACTGAGCTATCGAGTCATTTAATTTCTTGAATGCGGGTGCAAATATAAGGAGTTTTTTTTGAAGTTTCCAAGCTATTTTATCATAAATTTGTCTTTTTTTTGGAAAAATCTCCAATTGCTTAGTTTATAAGGTTTTATTAATATGAAAAAAATTGTACTGTTAGGTTACATGGGTTGCGGAAAGTCAACAATCGCCCAAAATTTGTCAAAAATTACAAATATTCCGTTCCTAGATTTGGATAAATGTATCGAAGAAAGAGCAAATTTATCCATAAATGAGATTTTTGAGAAGCACGGAGAAGTGTATTTTCGAAAATTAGAACACGAAATGTTTGTCGAATTGCTGCAGTCTTCCGAAAATAACATTATAGGATTAGGTGGAGGAACTCCATGTTATGCCAATAATCATGAATTATTAAAAGGAGATGATGTTGTATCTATATATTTAAAAGCATCAATTGATACCTTATATAATAGATTGGTGCATAATAAAAGCAAACGTCCTTTGATTGCTAATATGAATGAGGAAGAAATGAAAGAGTTTATCGCGAAACATTTATTCGACAGAAGTTATTATTACAATCAAGCAAAACATAAAGTTTCTGTAGATGATAAATCTGTCGAAGAAACGGTTCAGGATATTTTAGAAATCTTAGCTTAGAGAAGCATAATCACCGTTTTCTGAATTGAAAACTACTTGAACATGCTCTAATAAAGAAGTTGAAAGCGAGATTCCTTTAAAATCTGCCTTTACAGGGTATTTTTTATGGTTTCGGTCAACAAGTACTGCTGTTTTGAATTTTTTAAGCGGAACATCTAAGAAATGACGAACAGCATATATTAATGTAGTGCCTGAGTTTAAGACGTCATCAACCAGAACCAATCCTTTATTTTTATATTGTTCAGTACTTAATGAAGTTTGTATCGCTTCTTGCGGATTTTGTTTGTTTATTTTGACTTCGCAGATAGAAACCTTTAAGGTAGAAATGCTGCTGAGCGCCGAAGCGACTTTTTCGGCAAAAACAAATCCGTTAGAAGCAATTCCGGCAATAACAACTTCATCTTCGTCTACAAAAGTCTCGTAAATTTGGTAAGCGATACGTTTTATTTTATGTTCGATTTCCTGATGTGTTAGGATAATATTGTTGCTCATAATGTATTTTTTTGCTAAGATAATTAATTTAAAATCCAATATAGAAAATCCAAAATCCAAATTTTAAGGGAAGTTTGTTCTGTTTTCTGTTTGGAATTTGATTGTTTTTTGAAATTTGGAATTTAATGAAATTTAGATTTATTCAGTTTCAGTTTCTTCTTCTTCGTCATCGTAAATTTCGTCTCCATAATCATCAATGTCTCTTCGGTCTTTTTTAGTCGGACGGCCTGTGCCGCTTCTTCTATAATGTTCTTTTGATAGTTTTAATAACTCTAAATGTGCATAAGCTTCTGGTGGAGTTTCATTTTTTCTGTAAATATCAACCAATTTTGCTCCAACACGACTTTGCGGAATATCTAAAACCGTTATAATTTGTGTAATTTGATCTTTTCTAAAGGTAATTCGGTCTGTAGGAAAAACTTCTTTTGAAGGTTTTGCAATCTGTCCATTTACAGTGATCTGATTCTTTTTGCAAGCTTCAGTAACCATGTTTCTGGTCTTGTAATAACGAACGCACCACAAGTATTTATCTATTCTCATAATTTTTCTAAAATCCAAGTTAAATTCTTTACAAAAATAAATCAATATTGTATCTTGCGCACCTAAAAAAATGATAATAATGAATAAATTTAAATATTATTTTGTTTTGTTACTTGCTGGTCTTGCCATCGTTTCTTGTAATAAAAAGGATGATGATGAGGTGGTAGTTGTTCCTTTGAGGGATTATGCTGTGCAGTATAAAGCAGATAATGATTCGATTGAAAAATATTTAAAGACAAATTATATTACTGTAACAGAGAATTATGATGTTACAATAGCAAAGATTCCAGCAGGAGGAACACAGACTTCTATTTGGGATCAGCAAGAGTATCCTTTGAGAATTAGACCCGTTTCTAGTCGTGGTGTTGATTATAAGGTTTATTATCTAAGTTTTAGAGAAGGTGTTGGTGAGAGACCATGTAATTTTGATGAGATTACTGTTTCATACACAGGAACATTTTTAGATAATAAGCAGTTTGATAGTTCGTATGGAGTTGAGCGTAATTTTAATTTAGATATTTATGTCACAGCACCTATTATAGATGGTTGGCCTGAGATTATGCCACAATTTAGAGTAGGAACTCGTAATGCAACAGGTACCGATGGAAGTTTTACATATGATGGCTATGGAGCTGGAGTAATGTTTTTGCCTTCAGGATTGGCATATTATGGAAACCCTCCAGCAGGTATTCCTCAATATGCTCCTTTAGTATTTAGCTTTAAATTATTAGCTTTAAAGCGATCTGATCTTGAGTACAACGCTTCTACGCAAACAAAAGTAGGTGATGGTGTGCCAAGTTATTTGGAAGATCTTAATGGTGACGGTTATCTTTATGATCCGAGAGATACCGCAAGATACCCTACTTTGTCAGATGATAAAATAGAAGATACTGATAAAGATGGAATTCCTGACTTTTTAGATTTTGACGACGACGGAGATGGCTATACAACTAGATTTGAACTTACCAAGCCTACTGATCAGATAGGTTGGGGAACATTAGATGGAACATCTTTTTATTTTGGAATAAGAAATTATTATCCTTGGGATCCAATGACTGATGATACTAATACGCCAAATGTTGATGAAACAGAGCCGAGAGGAATTCCTAGAAGGCCTACTGGTAAACTTAAAGATGAAAATGCAACTGAATCAATAGATAATCCTAGAAGTTTTGTTCCAGAAGATTATACGGCACCAGGACGATTAAGAATTCATTTGGATAAAACATATCCTTATCAAAAGAAATAATTTTTCAATATTATAAATGAAAGCCTCGAAATTCATATTTCGGGGCTTTTTTTGTGGGGAAATATATGGTTTTGATCTTTCAGTTTTAAGAAAAGGTAGGGGTAATAAAAAACCTCGAAATTCACATTTCGAGGTTTTTTTATAAAGTAAAAAAGTTTGAAAATTACTTTCTTTTGATAACTCTTTCTACAGCTTCAATAATCGCTTGATTGTTTAGTTTGTATTTTTCCATTAATTGCTCTGGAGTTCCAGATTCACCAAAACTATCTTTTACTGCTACAAATTCTTGCGGAGTTGGATTGTTAAGAGCTAATACTCCAGAAACACTTTCTCCAAGACCTCCAAGGTAGTTGTGCTCTTCTGCAGTAACTACGCATCTTGTTTTAGCAACCGATTTAAGGATAGCTTCTTCGTCAAGAGGTTTAATAGTATGGATGTTAATTACTTCAGCAGAAATTCCTTTTTCTTCTAATTTTTCAGCAGCAATAAGAGCTTCCCAAACTAAGTGTCCTGTTGCGATAATAGTTACATCAGTTCCTTCGTTTAATAGAATTGCTTTTCCAATTACGAATGGCTCGTCAGCAGGAGTAAAGTTTGCTACCACTGGACGTCCGAAACGTAGGTAAGCAGGGCCGTGGTGATCTGCTAATGCAATAGTTGCTGCTTTAGTCTGGTTGTAATCGCAAGTATTGATTACAGTCATTCCTGGCAACATTTTCATTAATCCGATATCTTCTAAGATTTGGTGAGTTGCACCGTCTTCTCCTAAAGTTAAACCAGCGTGAGAAGCACAGATTTTTACGTTTTTATCTGAGTAAGCAACAGATTGACGAATTTGATCGTAAACTCTTCCTGTAGAAAAGTTAGCAAAAGTTCCAGTAAAAGGAATTTTTCCTCCAATTGTTAAACCTGCTGCGATTCCGATCATGTTTGCTTCAGCAATTCCGATTTGGAAAAAACGCTCTGGATGATTTTTTTTGAAATCATCAAATTTTAATGATCCAATTAAGTCAGCACATAATGCTACAACATTTTCGTTTTTTTGACCTAGTTCAGTCATTCCCGCTCCAAAACCAGAACGAGTATCTTTACTTCCTGTATTTTCGTATTTTTTCATTTTATTTCTTTTGAGGTACTAAGCTTCTAAGTGACTAAGTTTCTAAGCTGAAAACTGTCTACTGAGACTGAGTACTTTTTAATAGTCTGCTAAAGTTGAAATGTTTTGGGCTAAAGCACTTGCTAATTGATCATTATTTGGTGCTTTACCGTGCCAAGCATGAGTATGCATCATGAAGTCTACACCATTACCCATTTCTGTGTGTAATAAGATGCAAACTGGTTTCCCTTTTCCTGTTCTTGATTTAGCATCAGTCAATCCAGCGATGATAGCATCGATGCTGTTTCCTTCTTTAATTTCTAAAACATCCCAGTCAAAAGCTTCAAATTTAGCGCGAAGACTTCCCATTGGTAAAACTTCATCTGTTGTTCCGTCAATTTGTTTACCGTTAAGGTCAATTGTAGCAATAATGTTGTCTACTTTTTTTGCAGAAGCATACATGATAGCTTCCCAGTTTTGGCCTTCTTGTAATTCTCCGTCTCCGTGTAAGCTATATACGATATGATTGTCTTTGTTTAATTTTTTAGCTTGAGCAGCTCCCAAAGCTACAGATAAACCTTGTCCTAATGAACCAGACGCAATGCGAACTCCAGGTAGACCTTCGTGAGTTGTTGGGTGTCCTTGTAAACGAGAGTCTAATAATCTGAATGTAGCTAATTCTGAAACTGGAAAGTAACCACTACGTGCTAGAACGCTATAAAAGACAGGAGAAATGTGTCCGTTTGAAAGGAAAAATAAATCTTCTCCAATTCCGTCCATATCAAAACCTTCTTTGCGGTCCATTATATTTTGATATAATGTTACCAAAAATTCAGTACAACCTAATGAACCACCTGGGTGTCCAGAGTTTACAGCATGTACCATTCTAAGAATATCTCTTCTTACTTGGATCGTTAAATCGCTTAATTGTTGTGTGTTAGGCTTCATTTTATATGTAAAAGTTAAACTGGAGCAAAAGTAATCGTTATTTTGCGGGGAGACAAATGATTTTTTGCTTTAGTTTTATAGCAATTGTTAAATTTTACTGTTTTTTTTACATTATGAAATGAAATATCATGAGGGTTTTGTGTTTGCTTTTTTATAAATGCATTTTTCTCATTTTTTAATAAGGCAAAAAAAAGCCTTGCATTTTGGCAAGACTTTTATGTGTGGAATTAAGAATAGAAAGTTTTTTATTCGGTATCTCCTTCGCTATAGTAATTATTTTCTTCGTCTTCTGAGCCTATTTCTTCTTGATCATCGTCTAGCTCAGCACCTGGAATGTCTAAATCATTTCCAATTTTTTCGCTGTTTTGTTTCCACTCATTATTATTTTTAATAATGGTTTTGTCCGTAGAAATGTTTTCAGGGTCAATATCGTCTAACTTATCTTCACGATCGTAAATATCTTCATTTGATGGATAATTTAGATTTTCCAGATTTCTTTCTATTTCATTTTCTCTTGCGGTATTTTTATCTTCTGAGTTTATCATAATGCCAATATTAAATATTTATTAAACAGATACTTTATCTACTATAAAGTTATGAAATCTATGCTTTCAATGTTTATGTTTTTAGAATCAGTATGTTATAATATTTGCACAAAAAGATATTATCTTATTCTCTGCTTGGCAAATTCTATACTTGCCCAATTTGTTTCCAGGTAATTAACTGAATATTATTCTCTTTTAGTTTTGCTTTACATTCGTCACTTGTAAAAAAATCGAAGTCTATTTGACGCCATTCCGCACCAAAATTAGGATGATTTATTGTGATGCCTTGCATTTCAAAATCATCAAAGGCAGGATGAAGCAGGAAAACATTTAATCCTGAAATTGCACTATCTAAGGCTCTTTCATAAGATTTTTGAAGTTCTCCTTTTTCAAAGTCATTATAATATCCAATTAAAAGTTTATCAGCCAAAAGTGTATCGTCAAAATTATATTTTTCATCAGATAAAGAAATAGATTTTACAAAGTCTTTATTAATGAAAACAGGTAAGTTGTATGTTTTTCCTAAATCTTTGTAGATTTCTAAAATTTCAGGAGTGACGCCAACACTGCACATGTGCGAATCGAGATGCGTTGGCTCAATGCCAAACTTCAAAGCTTTTTCAATTTGAGCGGTAAGTTCTTTTTTAATTTCAGAGGGTTTTGCATTGTTTTTGAAATCTTGTCTGGTTTTATAAAAATAGCCATTTTGATCTACTAAACTTGAGACTTCAGAAATTGGAAGAATAGGACCGAACTTATAATTTTCCCATTCACAAGTGAGAGTCAAATGAATTCCGCAGTCGTAATTGGGATTGTTTTTTGCGAAAGTTGCCATTTCAAAAAACCAAGGACAAGGCACCATTATACTATAAGAATTAACAGATCCGTTTTGGAGAGACTTTATAGTTGCCTGATTTTCGGAATGGGATAATCCCGCATCATCGGCGTGAATGATTAATAATTTGGTGTTTTCAGGATATCCGAGTTTTTGTGCTAAGTTCATCTGATTTTTTATTGTTGTGAATATGCTGTGTGAGCACTACGACTTCGCTCAGTCAGACAGCACTACATTTCATTTTCAATAGATTTTATTCAAATTTAAAAATTTCTCAAGTTTGGGTTTTATATTGTTTTTGAATTAACTCAATTTTATAATTCACAATTTTTCTAATTAATTAAATTTCCCTGAAATTAGCTTATCTTTGCCGACTGAAAAAAGAAAGAAATGAAGTTCGATTTATTACAAAAAGATCCGCAGTCTAAAGCAAGAGCGGGAAGTATAACTACTGATCACGGCGTAATTGAAACGCCAATTTTTATGCCGGTTGGAACGGTTGCTTCTGTAAAAGGAGTGCATCAGCGCGAATTGAAAGAAGAAATAAATCCGGATATTATTCTTGGAAATACATACCATTTATATTTGCGTCCCCAGACCGAGATTTTAGAAAAAGCGGGTGGATTGCACAAATTCATGAACTGGGATCGTAATATTTTGACAGATTCTGGAGGATATCAGGTGTATTCTCTTTCTTCAAATAGAAAAATAAAGGAAGAAGGAGTGAAGTTTAAATCGCATATTGACGGTTCATACCACTTTTTTACACCAGAAAATGTAATGGAAATTCAGCGTACCATTGGGGCTGATATTATTATGGCATTTGATGAATGTACGCCTTATCCTTGTGATTACCGATATGCGCAGCGTTCTATGCATATGACACATCGTTGGTTAGACAGATGTATTAATCATTTGGAAAAAGTGCCATATAAATACGGATACGAACAAACATTTTTCCCGATTGTTCAAGGAAGTACCTACAAAGATTTGCGTCGCCAGTCGGCTGAATATATTGCAAATGCTGGTCAGCAAGGAAATGCAATTGGTGGACTTTCTGTTGGTGAACCAGCTGAAGAAATGTACGCTATGACTGAAGTAGTTTGTGAAATTCTTCCAGAAGATAAACCTCGTTATTTAATGGGAGTTGGAACTCCGATTAATATTTTAGAAAATATTGCGTTAGGAATTGATATGTTCGATTGCGTTATGCCAACTCGTAATGCAAGAAATGGAATGTTGTTTACAGCAAACGGAACAATCAATATAAAGAATAAAAAGTGGGAAGCTGATTTTTCTCCAATTGATGAAATGGGACATACTTTTGTTGATACAGAATATACAAAAGCATATTTACGACACTTGTTTGCGGCTAATGAATATTTAGGAAAACAAATTGCTACCATTCATAATCTTGGTTTCTATATGTGGTTGGTTCGTGAAGCTAGAAAACATATCTTAGCGGGCGATTTTAGACCATGGAAAGAAATGATGGTTAAGAATATGAGCCAAAGACTTTAAAAAGTTTCAAGTTTCAGGTTTCAAGTTTCAGGTTCTGGTAAGAATCGAATCTAACAAACTTGAAACCTGAAACAAGAAAAACTTGAAACAAAAAATCTATGTTAACAATAATAGATAAATACATCTTAAAAAGATATCTGGGAACTTTTTCTGTCATGCTGCTTTTGTTTGCGCCGATCGGAATTGTGATTGACGTTTCTGAAAAGGTGAATAAAATGCTTGAAAACAAGATTCCTTTTGGAGATATTGCTTTCTATTATTACAACTTTACAATCTATTTTATTAATTCGCTGTTCCCGATATTTTTGTTTTTATCGGTAATATGGTTTACATCAAAACTGGCCAATAATACTGAAATTATTGCCATTTTGAGTTCTGGAATTTCATTTACTCGTTTCTTGCGTCCTTATATTATAGGTGCAACAATTGTTTCAATTTTTGTGTTGCTTATGGGATTTTTTATTGTTCCTGCGGCGAGCGAAGGTTATAATAATTTTAGGTATACTTATTTGAAAGGAAATGGAAAAGAGCTCATGCGAGGTGAAAACACTAATGTTTACAGACAAATTAACGATCATGATTTTATCTTTGTAAATAGCTTTAATGAAGAATCGAAAACAGCTTTCAATTTTTCTTTAGAACATTTTGAAAATGAAAAATTGACTTATAAGATCACTGCAAGCCGTATAAAATGGGATCCTAAAAAGAAGATTTACGTTTTATACGATTATACTAAAAGAACAGTAGGAGAATTAAATGATGTAATTGAAAAATTTCCTGAAAGAAATGTAGCCTTTAAATTTGAATTGGCAGATTTAACACCAGTAGTTTATATTGCAGAAACTCTTACTCTTGGTAAATTAATTGATTTTATTGAAAAAGAAAGAAAAAGAGGTTCAGGAAATATTAATACCTATTTGGTTGTTCTTTATAAAAAATATAGCATCCCAGTTTCAGCATTTATTTTGACCATTATTGCGGTTTCGGTTTCTTCTATGAAACGTCGTGGCGGAATGGGAATGAATCTTGCCATCGGAATTGCAATTGCGTTTTCATTTGTATTCTTTGATAAAATCTTTGGTACACTAGCTGAAAAATCTACCTTCTCACCTTTATTAGCTGTTTGGTTCCCGAATATTGTTTTCGGAATACTAGCAGTTTACTTATTACGTAATGCGAAACGATAATTTAAAAAGTTATTTAAATCTTCACTTAATTGTTTTTATCTGGGGTTTTACAGCCATTTTGGGTGCTTTAATTACAATTGATGCCGAAAATTTGGTTTGGTACAGAATGTTGATTGCCATGATATTTCTCGGCGGATTTATTGCTTATAAAAAGCAGTCTTTTCAGGTTCCGATAAAAGAATTTTTCAAATTAATTTTTGTCGGATTATTGATTGCGCTTCATTGGATTTTCTTTTTTAGGGCAATCCATGTTTCCAACGTTTCTATTACACTTTCGATATTTTCTTTAGGAGCATTTTTTGCTTCTTTATTAGAACCATTATTTTATGGGAGAAAAGTACTTTGGTATGAAGTTCTTTTCGGGCTTGTAATAATTGCTGGTTTAGGATTGATTCTTCAGGTTGAAATAAAATATCTCGAAGGTGTTTATTATGCTTTGGCAGCAATCATTTTAGGAGTATTATTTACTTTAATGAATGGAAAGTTAATTTCAGATCATGAACCCTCGGTAATTACATTTTATGAATTTGGGGCGGGAGTTTTCTTTATTACAGTTTATTTTTTATTTCAAGGAAAATTTACAGCAGATTTCTTCCAAATGTCCTTAAATAATTGGGTTTTATTATTGGTTTTAGCTTCAATCTGTACGGCTTATGCGTTTACAGCTTCGGTAAAAGTAATGCAGAGATTGACGCCTTATACCGTAATGTTAACCACTAATTTAGAGCCAGTTTACGGAATAGTTTTGGCCTATTTTATATTAGGAGGAAAAGAAAAAATGAGTGTTGAGTTTTACATCGGAGCTGTTATCATAATCATAACAGTTATTCTAAACGGTGTATTCAAGCATTATCAGAACAAGAAAGAAAACTTGTAATAGTTTCCTTATTATTAAAATGCATTTTTATACTTTAAATAACAATTAACTTCGCCAATGATATAATATTTTTATATTTGCGGTTCGATTTACAAACAAAATTCAAAAATCCATGGAATATTTAGATTTTGAGCTTCCAATTAAAGAACTTGAAGAACAGTTAGAAAAGTGCGTTATTATTGGAAAAGAATCTGACGTTGACGTAACGCCGACGTGCAAGGAAATCAACAAAAAATTAGTAGAGACTAAAAAAGAAATATATAAAAACCTTACGGCTTGGCAGAGAGTGCAATTGTCAAGACACCCAAATAGACCTTATACTTTAGACTACATTAGAGCAATCTGTGGAGATACTTTCTTAGAGCTTCATGGAGACAGAGGTTTTAAAGATGATAAAGCAATGGTTGGAGGTCTTGGTAAAATAAACGGACAATCGTTTATGATTATCGGTCAGCAAAAAGGTTTTAATACAAAAACACGTCAATACCGTAATTTCGGTATGGCTAATCCAGAAGGATACCGTAAAGCTTTGCGTTTGATGAAAATGGCAGAGAAATTCGGAATTCCAGTTCTTACTTTGGTAGATACTCCAGGTGCGTATCCAGGACTTGAAGCTGAAGAAAGAGGACAAGGAGAAGCTATTGCTAGAAATATCTTCGAAATGGTTCGTCTGCAGGTGCCAATCATTACCGTTATTATTGGTGAAGGTGCTTCAGGGGGAGCTTTAGGAATTGGTGTTGGTGATAAAGTATATATGTTAGAGAATACTTGGTATTCTGTAATTTCTCCAGAATCTTGCTCTTCTATTTTATGGAAAAGCTGGGAGTATAAAGAGCGTGCAGCAGAAGCTTTAAAACTGACTTCTTCTGATATGAAAAAACAAAAACTTGTTGATGATGTGATTCCAGAACCACTAGGAGGAGCGCATTATGATAGAGAAACTACTTTTAAAACAGTAGCGGAATATATTACAAAAGGATATAACGAATTGAAAGACTTATCAACAGCCGATTTAATTGCCCAAAGAATGGACAAATACAGCAATATGGGCGAGTTTAAAGAGTAAATTCATAAAATAGAATTAAAAATCCGAAGCCCTGCGGTTTCGGATTTTTTTTTGGTTATGAACAGGTCGGTATTATTTATAAACAATTAATTAGTTATAACTCGATAGCAGATTTTTTTTAAATTTTGCTACTTTCGCTATATGGAAAATTTCAAAAATGTAAACCCTGTTAAGGTCGACAAAACTACTATTATCAATCTAGAAAAAGGTAAACTTCCTCCGCAAGTAATTGACTTGGAAGAGGCGGTTCTTGGTGCGATGATGATTGACAAAAAAGGGGTAGATGATGTAATTGATATTTTACAGCCAGACGCTTTTTATAAAGACGCACACAAACATATTTTTGAAGCAATTTTACAGCTTTTTACAGAAACTCAGCCAATCGATTTGCTAACCGTTTCGACACAGTTAAAGAAAAATGGAAAGTTGGATTTGGCTGGAGGAGATTTTTATCTGATTCAGCTTACGCAAAAAATCGCTTCTTCTGCACACATCGAATTCCACTCGCGTATTATTCTTCAAAAATTTATTCAAAGAAGTTTGATTCGAATTTCATCTGAAATTATTGAAGAATCTTATGACGAAACTACAGACGTTTTCGATTTGCTGGATAAAGCAGAATCTAAATTGTATGAAGTAACGCAAGGAAATATCAAGCGTAGTTCTGAAACCGCGCAGAGTTTGGTTCTTCAAGCGAAAAAACGTATTGAAGAAATTGCTGGTAAAGAAGGTTTGAGTGGTGTTGCAACTGGATTTGAGAAACTAGATGAAGTTACTTCTGGATGGCAGCCTTCGGATTTGATTATTATTGCGGCTCGTCCTGGTATGGGTAAAACGGCTTTTGTCCTTTCGATGGCCAGAAACGTAAGTATTCAATTTGGGCATGCAGTTGCGATTTTCTCTCTAGAGATGGCATCGGTTCAGTTGATTACGAGGCTTATTTCTTCTGAAACTGGACTTTCTTCTGAGAAATTAAGAACTGGTAAACTAGAAAAGCACGAATGGGAACAGCTGAGTACTAAAGTGAAAAACTTAGAAAAAGCACCATTATTTATTGATGATACACCTTCGCTTTCGATATTTGATTTACGTGCAAAATGCCGTCGTTTGGCATCTCAACACGGAATCAAATTGATTATTATTGACTACTTGCAGTTAATGACTGCAGGAGGAAGCGGAAAAGGAGGAGGAAACCGTGAGCAGGAGATCTCTACAATTTCTCGAAACTTAAAGGCTTTGGCAAAAGAGTTGAACGTTCCGGTAATTGCACTTTCTCAGTTATCGCGTGCCGTTGAAACCCGTGGATCTAGTAAACGACCTTTGCTTTCGGATCTTCGTGAATCTGGAGCGATTGAGCAGGATGCCGATATTGTATCGTTTATCTACCGTCCAGAATATTATAAAATTGAAGAATGGGATGATGATGAAGCTTCTTCAACAACAGGTCAAGCGGAGTTTATTATAGCCAAGCACCGTAATGGTGGTTTGGAGAATATTCGTCTGAAATTCTTAGGACATTTAGGTAAGTTCGATAACTTAGAAGAATTTACGGGAGGTTATGATGATTTACCATCTAAAATGAATCATGATGATAATCCTTTCCTAACGAAAAATTTACCATCTGCTAATGAAGCCTTCGGAAGTAATTTAAATGACGACGATGACGACAGCGATGTTCCATTCTAAAAAAATCAATAAGCCTTATTTTTAAGGCTTTTTTTGTGTTTAAATGTTAATTTTCTAATTAAAATCAGTAGTTTAGCTGAACCAATTACAAACTATTGATTTTTTAAATTATTAACCAATAAACAAATTTTAAATTATGAGTGAAGAATTAAATTCAGAAAGTATTAGAATTTCTTTGTCTGAAGGTATTACATGGGCAGATAAGTATCGTAAAGATACTGGAATTGAGGAAGGTAAAAGAAAAAAAGTTGACGGTTTCTTAATTCCATTAGAAACTTTAAAATTAGTATTAGATCAGGATATTCAAGCTGTTCGTGCTTATAACGGAATCAATAATGATGGAGAGCAGACTTTAATATTTGTTGGCGCAAAATGGGATCCTGAAAAGAGAATTTATGTTGATGTTTTCAAAAACGACGGACTATTTACTGGTGGAGATGTTGTTTATGATGGTGCTCGCCCAGTTCCTCCTTATGGTGATCCAGACAGCCCATTAAACCCATAAAAATGTTTGACGTTTTTATATATATAAGCTATTTTATTTTAACGATAGACTTAATTCTATATACATATAGCTTTTTTCGAGAGAAAAAAGCTAATGTTTTTTTTGTATGTTACCTTGCATTTTCTTTTTTAATGCAGTTTTCGATGGAGACTTTCTATCATTTAAGAATGAATAATTTATTTCTAGTCAATATATTTATTATTGGACAAATGATACTCTTAGGTTTATTCTACAATTCTATTTTTAGTTTAAAAAGCCAAAAGAAATTTGTCTTGATTAGTATTCTTATTGCGTTATTAATACTTGCAGTTCAATTTATAATGGATTGGAATCAGTTTTTACGTTTCAATTTGTTTGAAATAACTTTGACGTCTTTGTTAGTTGTAATTTTTGCATTAATTCATTTCTACAATATGCTTACAGAAAGCAAAGAATATTATTTCATCAGTATTGCTGTTGTGTTTTACTTACTTACGAGTACAGTGCTGTTTTTAATAGGTAATTTGACTCATAACTTAAGTAAGGAATTTAAATTTTTAAGCTGGGAGTTAAACTCTATTTTGCTAATTATGTATTATGGATTTATTTTATATGATTGGAAAAAGAATTTGTCAAGAAGCTCAGCTAACTAGTATTATTTTATAAAGATGAGCGTACATGCATTGCCAGAAAAAGAGATAGTTGCAATTATTTTATACATCTCTATGTTTCTTATGATTCTAGCTGTAGTTTTAATTATTTTCTTCTATTTTTCTAGGCAAAAGATAATCCAAAAAGAATTAGAAAAAGTAGATTTAATACTTCGATATCAAAAAGAACAATTGCATGCAATTATTTTTACTCAAGAAGAAGAGCGCAAAAGAATTGCGCAAGATCTTCATGATGATATCAGTTCTAAATTAAATATTGTTTCATTAAACAGCCATTTGCTTACTGCACCAAATCTTACAGAGACCGAAACTGCAGAAATAACAGAGAATATAATTAATCTAACTACAAAAGCTTTAGAAAATTCTAGAAAGATTGCCCATAATTTATTGCCTCCTGTTTTTGAAAAATTTGGTTTGAGTGCAGGTATCGAAGAGCTATGCGAAGAGTTTGAAAGTAGTAAATCGGTAAAAACGCATTATAAAAACGAAATTGATTTTGATGAGAAAGACATAGATAGGCATTTGCATGTTTTTAGGATCCTGCAGGAACTTATGAGTAATTCAATTCGCCATGGAAAAGCAACAGAAATATGGATTTCGTTTGCTAATATAAACGGAGTAAATATTTGTGATTATAAAGATAATGGTGTTGGTTTTGATAGTTCAAATACAGAAAATCAGAAAGGTTTAGGAATGAAGAATATTGATAGCCGTATATCATTTTTGCAAGGAACAATAGAAATTGCCTCTGAAATTAATAACGGTATTGTTGTAAATTTCACTTTTTAGGTAGAATTATGTTTTTTATTAAGGTTTTTAGTCAATAAAATAGGGTATTTAGACTTTTTCTAAATCATATTTTGTAATTTCGACAAACCAAATTAAACGACCAAAAACTAATAAGATGAATGCTGCTATCAAAATTGCCCTAGTCGACGATGAAATTTTGTTTCGAAAAGGAATTTCTTTTTTACTACAGAGAGAAGAAAATATAGATGTGATTTTTGAAGCCTCAAATGGCGATGAGCTTATTTCACAATTAAACGAAAGAGAAACAAAGCCCGATATAATAATAATGGATTTAAAGATGCCGGTCTTAAACGGAGTCGAAGCCACTAAAATTATTAAAAAACTGTTTCCAGATATTAAGATTATTGCATTGACCAGCTATGACACCAAATCTTTTATTGCAAACATGATTCAAGTTGGGGCAGTAGCTTACTTAATAAAAAATACTACTCCAAAAGATTTAATTCATACAATAAACGAAGTTGCAAAAAAAGGCTTCTATTACAACGAAAATGTCTTAAAAACAATTCAAGAAACAATAGTTTCGCCTAAAAATACAAGAGGCGGTCTAGAAACTAATTTTCTTTCTCCTCGTGAAATCGAAATTCTGCAATTAATTTGCCAGCAGAAAACCACTGCAGAGATTGCAGAACATCTTTTTTTAAGTCCTAGAACTATTGAAGGGCATAGAAATAATTTATTGCTTAAAACAGAATCGCGTAATATTGCAGGTTTAGTTGTTTATGCTATACAGAATGAATTGGCAGTCTTAACAATTTAAAAAATTATGCAGTCAAAAACTGAATTGACAACACATAATATAATATGATTGTTATTACCAGAACACATAAACCTATTTTCTGAATCATATTTAAACCCTTTTGTTGGTTGTTACTTTCATTAAACTTCATAGTGGCTAATTTTTACGGCGATTAGTTTTGTGAACCTGGGATAGCAAATTTAGAGAGAATATTCTATCAAAAAGCAGGTATTTTTACCTGTTTTTTTTATTGGTTAAACTCATCTTTTTTCACGTTTTTCTTATTTAACATTCTATTATATCAGAAAAAGATTGTATGCGTTCTTTTTTGTTGCAGCCTTTTATATCTTTACTAAAATAATTTTCTGATGAATAAGAGTTTACTCTACATTTTTATACTATTAGCTACATTTAATGCTAGAGCTTCGTTTATATTACTGCCGATGGACGAAACAACGCAGCAAAATCATTTAAAAGCGTACGGAATTACTTATTGGTGTTTGAGTAGGGATTATAAAGCAAGTTGGCTTTTAAATTATCGCGGAGGTTCTTTTTTACTTCCTGATGCTGATGAAATTAGAAAAGAATGTAAAATAAGAGGAGTTAGTTTTGAAGTAATTTCAGATAGTGAACAAGCTTCTATTTTAAATGAAATATCGAGTCCTTCTCAAAATATGGAATCGGTGATTCTAGAAAAAGCTCCTAAAATAGCTGTTTATACTCCAAAAGGAAAACAACCTTGGGATGATGCTGTGACTTTGGTTTTAACTTATGCCGAAATTCCGTTTACACCAATTTATGATGAAGAAGTTTTAAGTGACCAATTATTAATGTATGATTGGCTGCATTTACATCATGAAGATTTTACTGGACAATATGGAAAATTTTATGCAGCTTACAAAAATACACCTTGGTATATTGATCAAAAGAAGGACGCTGAAACCTTGGCCGCGAAACTAGGATATGCAAAAGTATCTCAGGAAAAAGGAGCAGTGGCAAAAAAAATTAGAGACTTTGTAATTGGTGGAGGTTTTATGTTTGCTATGTGTTCTGCCACAGATAGTTTTGATATTGCACTTGCTGCTGATGGTGTGGATATTTGCGAAACCATGTTTGATGGAGACCCAAGTGAATCTAATTATCAGTCAAAATTAAACTATAATAATTCTTTTGCTTTTAAAAATTTTACTCTAGAAAGAAGACCAGAAGTTTATGAATTCTCAGATATCGATATGACAACGAAAAGACGAATATTGATGGAGAAAGATTATTTTACGTTAATGGAATTTTCGGCAAAATGGGATCCGATTCCGAGTATGTTATGTCAAAATCACACTCAATTGGTAAAAGGTTTTATGGGGCAGACAACCTCATTTGACACTTCATTAATAAAATCTAATATCTTGATAATGGGAACATGCGAATTGAATGGTGAGTCAAGATATATTCATGGAGAAAAAGGTAAAGGGATGTTTACTTTTTTTGGCGGACATGACCCAGAAGATTTTCAGCATCAGGTTGGAGATCCGCCAACGGTTTTAGATTTACATCCGAATTCGCCTGGATATAGATTGATTTTAAATAATGTTTTGTTTCCAGCTGCTAGAAAGAAGAAGCTTAAAACTTAAATTAATTTAAAGAAAATTCAAACCAAATCGGGATATGGTCGGATACTTTTCTTGCATTCTGAAGTGAATCAAAATCTTCGTAAAATTTGATAATTCCCGAATTGATGACTTTTAAGCTTGATATATTATAAAAGATATTGTCAAATTCAGAAGCTAAACAGATATTGTTTTTACATTTATGTTTGAGCGTTGTCTTTTGATTTTTTAATATAGAGGAATATCCCATCTTTTTTATCGGATTAAAGACAGAATGTTTTTCGGGGCAATTAAAATCTCCTAAAAAAATAAGATTTAAATCGGGATATTGGTTTGGCAGAAATTTGAAATATTTGATTTCAGTTTCGGGTTGCTTTTTTTGTGTTATGGCATGAAAGTTAACTAGTGTGATTGTTTTTTTATTGATCTCAAAAGTTGCAAAGTAGGGTTCTCTATCAATTTCTGAGTTGAATTTTTTCTCCAGCCATGGTTTGTTTTTTAATTTGGCTTTATGGGTTTTCCAAATATATGCATAGCGTTCCGTTTTGTAACTGCTGCTAGAGGTAGGATCGCTGATTTTGTAATCCCATTTACTTCCTTTTTCATTAAGTAATGATGCCAATTTTGCGACAGTTTGAGCGCCTCCGTTTCCGGCAACAACTTCTTGAATTGCAATGATATCGTAATTGGAAATTGTTTTGGCAATATAATTTAGATGTGCATCTGATTTTGATTTTCCAAAATTTTCAATATTCCAAGATAAAACTTTGGTTTGTGCAAAAGATAAAAATGTAAAAAATAATAAGACGAGGCAGAGATTTTTTTTCATGTAAGAATGTAATGGAATAAGATGTAAATTTTCTTTTCCAGCAATAATCAAGCCCTTCTTAAAATTAATTAATGTTTTTTATATCGGTTTTTTAGGGCAGTTCCGATAATTATAATTTGCAATACTAATAATGCAGGAATAAAGATTAATTTCCAATCAATTTCTAGCCAGCCTGTTTTTTCAGAAACAAAGGCAAAACTAATTGATAAAAAAAGACAAAGTAACATTGTTTTCATAATAATTTTATTTTGAGTAGTATTAATTTTGGAGAATATAATACTCGCTTTACTTTTTGGTTCCATGGTTAGTTACTAGATTATCACAAATTTAGCGTTATCAAAAGTGTAATCCTTACGGAAACCCGTAAAGCGCCATAAAAATTACACTAAGCCAAAATCTTTTGCGATGGCAATTAAATGGACATTATTGTTAGCCTTAAAGTAAATTTTCAATTTATTGATTCTTTTTTCTATACTGCTTGTTCCGTTAGGTGTAATAGATAAATCTTTAAACTCTTTAGAAATACTTTCTAAAATGTATCCTTGCGATAGAAGTTTTAAGATTGAAATGTCATACGATTCAATTTCGATTAAGGATTTGTCATTAAAATTAAAAGACAAATCAGAAGAAAGTATTTTTTCTCCATTATTGAATGTGCTTTCAATAGCATTTCTTAACTCAGTAATACTATTTCGTCCTTTAGAAACGTAAGCATTGATACCCAATTCGTTAAAAAGAGTTTTAATTCTATAACTCTTATCTTCTATAGAGAAAACGATCTTTTTTAAATTTGGCTGTACTTTGTTTATAGCTTCAACAAGTTCGTCGCCACTATTTAGATTTACTTTTCTATGGTCAGATTTAAATGATAAATCAGTAATCAATAGATCATAAGGTTCTTTGTCAGCCAATGCTTTCTTTATTTTAAGCAGACCTTCATCGCAATATTTTACGTGATGAATTACTGGAACTTGTAACTCTTCAAGTACTTGAACTACTGCAATG
Source organism: Flavobacterium sharifuzzamanii (assembly GCF_003254585.1). Taxonomy (GTDB): domain Bacteria; phylum Bacteroidota; class Bacteroidia; order Flavobacteriales; family Flavobacteriaceae; genus Flavobacterium; species Flavobacterium sharifuzzamanii. The sequence continues at coordinate 437,077 of NZ_QJGZ01000037.1, forward strand.
CTGATACTGTCTAGATCTTCGGCAACTAAAACTTTTTTAAACATATATTGGGTTATATTGGGAATTTGAAACTTATTTTAAAACCACTTTCTGAATTTGCATCAAAATTAAATGTTCCTTTTATTGTTTCAATACGGTTTTCCACATTTTGTAGTCTTTTTTCTAAAATACTATTTTCTGAAGCAACTTTATTACTGTTGTCAGTATAGGAAATGACTAGGTTTTTATCTATTTCTTTTACAATAATGCTCACTAAACTAGAGCTATTAGATTTTTTCATATTGAATAATAATTCTTGTAAAATTCGATAGAGTATTATTTTTTTATTTTTATCAATTTTACTCCAAAGTGTTGAATCAAATCCATTTAAAATGATATTTACATCTTTAGTTTTGTATTCTGAAATCATTTCCTTTAAAGCAGCTAAGTATCCATCGTCTGTCGTGACTTTGCTGTTTTCTCTCGATATGTTGCGAGTTTTTGAGTAAATATTATTTAGACTATCTAGTAGTTGTTCTTTATTTTCTTTATTTTCTAGATAGTTATCCTGTACAAATAATAATGTCTCATATATATTTGAGTTAAGCTCACTATGCAATTTCTGAGATATTCTCATTTCGCTTTTAAATATGATATCGTTTTTTTCTCGTTTACCTTTAGTAGTAATATAAAATATTAAAAAAAGGATAATGAATAAGCTTAAAGAAATTACGACATAAGAAATATAGCTTCTGTTTTTTTGTCTTTGCAACTGTAATTCTTTCTCTGCTTTTTGATTTTTGAGTTCAAAATTTTCCTCTTTATCTTTCTTTGAGTTGTATATTGCGTCAGCAAATTGATTTTTTGACGTTTTTCTGCTTAAATAGAGGCTATCATTTTTTCTCGTATAAATTTCCCAGTGTTTTTTTGCATTTTCAGCCTTGTCCACCTCAAGCAGATCGGCTAATCTGTCGATCTCATTTCCTGCTGATTTTGCTCTTTTTGCAGCATAATATGATTTTTCTGCGTAAAATTTTTTTAGCTCTGGATTATAGTATTTAGAGTAATATTTATAATAACCAAAATAGTTGGCAATTAATTCAAAATCATTGTTATATGGAATAGTTAATTCCAAACTTTCGTTAAGACATTTTAGAGCCTGTTCTTTATGATTACCAAGGCCTATGTAAGAAAGAGCTAAATTATATAATATGGCTGAACGTACAAGGTTTGTATTTGAAGGTGTAATTTTATCTGCAATTTTGCACTTGGATATTGGCTCTAATATATCTTTAGCTTCTTGATATTTTTTTTGTTGAATATAAACAAATGCAATTTCTGATAATATTCGTGCTTTTCTAAATGAGGATATTGCTGTTTTTAAGGCTTTTCTATGATAGTATAATGCTTTTTCGGTATCGTAAGTATAAAAATAGTTGTAAGCCATAAATGTGAAAGCATTAATGGCATATTTTTTATTAGATGTTTTTTCTAAATATGGAAATGCTTTTATAAGTGTAGCTTCAGCTTCGTAAAAATTGCCATATCGTTGCAAGATTTCGACTATATAGTTTAATGAACCAACATATTCATCTGCATAATCTTCTTTCGGATCACATAGCAATTGCGTTTTATTGAAGTAAAAATAGGCACTGTCATACTTTCCTGCGTCAAAAAAACCGTGAGCTTTTTCTAGTGTTTTTTTTATTTTAATTGAGCGATCAGCTTTAAGGTGATTTTTTTTTTGTTTTTCTATTTTAGAAAACTGCATGAAAAAAAGAGCTGCTAAAATCAAACAAATGATTAGCAAACAAAAAAGTAGATATTTTTTTTGAAAGAAGCGTAACAAGTTCTTAATCATTATACAGGAAATTTAATTAAAACTTTAAAACCTTTTCCAAAATCTGAATGAATTTCGACCTTGCCTTTGATGGCTCCAATTCGATTTTCAATATTATGCAAGCCATTTTTGTGAACCATTTTGTTTGAATCAATTCCTTTTCCGTTGTCGGTATAATTAATTAAAATAATATTATTCCTTTTTTTAAAAGTTATGGCAACCAAAGTAGCATCACTATGTTTTTTCATGTTTACCAACAATTCCTGGATGGTTCTGTAAGTAGATATTTTTTTAATTTCATCCAGTTGATTCAATGAAATTTCATCTAAGCCATTTATTAAGAGGTTTATTTTAGCCGTATTAAATCCGGAAATCATCTCTTTAAGTGAAATTGTGAAATTTTGGTCGCATAACATCGGATTGTTTTCCTTAGATATATTGCTTGTTCGAGAATAAATATCATCTAGCTTTTTCAATAAATGACTTCTGTTTTCTTCAACAGAGAGATTTCTATTCTCTGCAAAAGCTAGCGTATGATAAATGTCATTGGCTAGTTCATCGTGTAGTTTTTTTGAAATTTTAGTTTCACTTTGATAAGTTGCTTCAATTTTTTGGCGATTGGTTCGTGCAGTTAAGTAGAAATAAACAATTACAATTAGACATGATGCCAATATGATTATGATATATGAAATGATGTTTCTGCTTTCCTGTTTTTCTAGTTGAAGTTCGTTTTTTATTTTCTGAGCCTTTAATTTTAAGTTCTCCTCTTTTTCCCTTTTAGAATCATATTTCATTTTTGCAAATTGATTTTTTGCTTTTTGTCTGAAGGCATAAATGTTATGATTCTCTTTTATGTAAAGGAGAGCCTTTTCTTTTATCTCTTCTGCAGAATCAGTATTTTCTATAATAAATTTTAAGGCAAGTAAGCGATCATTAGTATTGCCAGATAATGTATAATTTTTGTAGCTTAATTTGGCATACATCATCGATAAAGCCTTATTGTTGTGATAATATTCGGCAAGATTATAATATGTTTTACCTAAACCATCTTCATGTTTTGCTTCAGAGTTTATTTGTATGCTCTTTTGAAAAAAAGCCAAAGCTTTCGTGTTTCTGAGTTTGAAATAACAAATACCAATATAATCGAGTACTTTGGAATAATATATTGGGTTTTGCTGTACAACTTTTTCTTTGCTTATTGATAAGAAAATTTGCAATGCTTCATTGTATTTGCCTTGTTTAAGGTAAATTGTGGCAATATTGTTTTTTGCTTCGAGTATGTTGATTCTGTCAACTTTCAGAGCAAATGCTTTGGAATAATAATAAATAGCATTTGGAAAATCATAAGTATAATAATAGTTCCTTCCTAAAACGCTATAGATATTCCATATATGATTTGGGTCTTTTATTTTATCTAAATAAGGAATTGCTTCTGTTGCAGTAATAGTGCTTCCAATAAAATCTTCATGGTCTTGTTGGATTTCAGCCATGTAATACATGCAATAAACATAGTTTTTAGCATCTTTGTTTGGGTTGCATTTTGTTCTCGCTCTGTTGTAATAATAAAATGCACTATCTAGCTGTTTGTTTTTGTAGAATGAATCAGCGGCATTTATTATCTTTTCTATTTTAACCTTGTTATTGGTAATTTCTGTTGTAATTTTTTTTCTCTTCTGACAGGCAAAAAAAGCCACAAAAATTAAAAGTATATAGAGTGAAAATTGTATTCTTTTTGGTATCATGCGCCAAAAATAAAAAATCTGAATTCCTGTGAAAGAGTATAAATACCTGTTTTTACAAAAAATGAGTTTTTTTTATTTTCGAGTATTCATTTACAATAATATACAAACAAACCCTCAGAGTGAGGGTTGTTAAAATTTTAGAATGTTGTAAAGCTTATCTTTATAAAATTTAAATGGCTCTCAGTCCAGTAGTAATTGCGAGTCTATTCCACGCATTAATTGTGATAATTGCTAAAATGATTTCGGCAAGATATTTTTCGTCAAATAATTGAGCAGCATTTTGATAAACTTCATCTGTAACATGATTGCTGATTAAAGTTACTTGCTCTGTCAAAGCTAAGATTGCTTTTTCTTCTTCAGTATAAAAATCAGCTTCACGCCAAGCACTAATTAAATAAATTCGTTGTTCAGAAATACCTATTTTTCTCGCATCAGCAGTGTGCATATTAATACAATAAGCACAGCCATTTATTTGAGAAGCACGTATTTTAATTAATTCCTTGTGTACAGGTGTTAATGAAGTAGATGAGATATATTTTTCTAGGCTTAATAAAGCATTGTAAGCTTCTGGAGCAACATTCGGGATAACAATTCTTGAGTTCATTTTTTATATGTTTAAAAAGTTCATTACAAAGGTCAGCAATGCATGCTTTTAAAAACTTGAACTACTTCAAGAAATTCAGCTCAGACTTTTCCAGCTCTTATTTTACTCATAAATTCTGCGGAAAAATCTAAGTAGGAGGCAAGCATATATTGAGGAACGCGCTGTACAAATTCAGGGAAATGATCATTAAAATGATGATATCTTTCTTCGGCCGACATTGTAAATAAGTACTTAATTCGCATTTGCGTAGCACCGAAACTTTTTTGAGTAACGATTCTAAAGTATCTTTCAAGATTTGGAATTTCAATCAGTAATGATTCTAAAACATTTTTGTCAATAGCTATAACTTCTGAGTTTTCAATTGCCTGCAAATAGAAGCTTGACGGAATATGATTATGATAACTGAGATAATCGGTAATCCACCAATTTTCGATAGCAAATTGCAAGGTTTGCTCAGCTCCTTTAGAGTTGATGATATATTGCCGCATGCAACCTCTAACAACAAAATATATGGTGTTGCATATTTGACCTTCTTCTAAAATGTGTTCTTTCTTTTTTATTTTCGAAAGTTCTAGACATGATTCTAATTTATCAATATCTGAAGGTTCAAGAGAAATGAATTTTTTAATATGAAGGATAAGTGAGTTTTGCATTACTTTGAAATTTATATATTTTAATTATAGAAATTGATATCAAAGTTACTATTTACTTTTATGCCATTACTAACCGCAGCAGTCCAGTCTGCATGTTTAATAAATGCTGTGATTTGGTCGGCTATCAAATTATAAAATTTTTCATTTTTTTGATTCTTAAATTCAATCTTTACAATAATGTTAGATATAGAATTGTCTTTATTGATTTTGAATTTAGTTTTGGCAAAAAAATCTCTTTTTTCATTGCTCTGAATAAAATTTTTAGGGAATACAAACGAAGAGAAAAAATCTTTTTGAATTTGAATCTTTTGCTCCAGGAAGTCTCCAGCTTTTGGATATACCATGCAGTAATCATCTACCCCATAAGGATATTCAAAAGGTATATGTATTCTACTCATCACATACAAACTGTCAGCAGTCTTTTTTATGTTTTTAATGAAGTTTTGGCCATATTTTGCATTCAACAATTCATTAGATGCTTTGCAGTAGCAATTTGTTGCTAACGAGTATTTATTTACATCATCTGAACCCCAAATTGTCGAGAACTCGGGTTCAAGAGATTCAGAATAATCAATTCCCTTTTCTTTAAGTAAATTTATTAAATAAGGATAATGTCTATTATAGTCGCTGTCAAGATATCCTTCGGGAATAATATCATAAAGAACCTCTCTAGATTTAAAATCTAATTTTGCCTTCTTAATTTCCGAAAGACAGCCAACATCACGTTTGTCAATTATACCAATGATTGTTTGTATGGAGTTTTTATCCAAATTACGTTCTTGAGCTTTTGTCCAAAGCATTTGTATAAGGAATAAAATTACAAAGAGTTTCTTCATTTCTTTATTATGTTTCCATCGAAAGATAATAAAAACAAAAAAACCATTCGCGTTAACGAATGGTTTTTATATAATAAGTAAGTAATCTTAAATTGAGTTTATAAAACGTTTTATTTTACTTTATTAAGAATAGCTTTGAAAGCTTCTGGGTGGTTCATAGCTAAATCTGCAAGAACTTTACGGTTCAATTCGATTCCGTTAGCTTTAACTTTCCCCATGAATTGAGAGTAAGACATTCCTTCTAATCTAGCTCCAGCGTTGATACGTTGAATCCATAATGAACGGAAATTTCTTTTGTTTTGTTTTCTATCGCGGTAAGCGTAGCTCATCGCTTTCTCTACTGCATTCTTAGCAACTGTCCAAACGTTTTTACGTCTTCCAAAGAAACCTTTGGCTTGCTTCATTATTTTTTTTCTTCTTGCTCTTTTAGCAACTGAATTTACCGATCTTGGCATAATTTTAATGTGTTTTTGTAGCAGGCGTCCTGAATTGAATCAAAGGAACTTAAAGCCATACTCCAAGGTTATATAAATATTTTTTTAACCTAAAGAAAATCTTTAGTCTAATGTCTTAAAGTCAAATGTCTAAAGTCAGATTCTGACTTTTAAACTTTATGACTTTCTAACTTTTGACTTATAATTAGATAATTCTTAATTGTTGTTTAATGCTTTTCATATCTGTTTGGTGAACTAGCGCTGAGTGTGTCAAAGCTAATTTACGTTTTTTAGATTTTTTAGTCAAGATGTGACTTTTAAAAGCATGCTTTCTTTTAATCTTTCCAGAGCCAGTAACTTTAAAACGTTTCTTAGCGCTAGATTTTGTTTTCATTTTAGGCATTTTTCCTAGTGTTTTAATTTATTCTTACTTACTTATATTTTTTAAGCTTTAGGCTTTAGGCTGTAAGCTTTAGGCAAATGTTTGTTTTTTTTTTGCTTAAAGCTTACTGCTTACTGCTTATAGCAAATAATTATTTTTTCTTTTTAGGAGCAATGAACATAATCATTCTCTTTCCTTCCAAAACAGGCATAGCTTCAACTTTACCATGTTCCTCCAAATCTTGAGCAAGACGTAATAATAGAATCTGACCTTGATCTTTATAAATGATAGAACGTCCTTTAAAGAATACGAAAGCTTTTAATTTAGCTCCTTCTTTTAAGAATTTTTCAGCGTTCTTTCTTTTAAATTCATAATCATGCTCGTCTGTTTGAGGACCAAATCGAATTTCCTTTACTACAACTTGAGAAGATTTAGCTTTCAAAGCTTTATCTCTTTTCTTTTGTTCGTAAACAAATTTCTTGTAATCCATGATTTTACAAACCGGTGGCTCCGCATTTGGCGAAATTTCAACTAAATCCAATTCAAATTGGTCAGCTAAACGTAACGCGTCAGCGATTTTAAAAACCCCAGGTTCAATGTTTTCACCTACAAGACGTACTTCAGGAACACGAATAAGATTGTTTATTCTGTGCGCATCTTTCTTCTCTACTCGAGGTTGAAAACCTCTGTTACTTTTTATTGCTATGACTTTCTAATTTAAGTTAAACTGTAAATACTTTTAATGTCTTTTTTATTTCTTCGTCTACAATCGCAGCAAATTCTTCGATTGAAACTGTGATATTACCTTTTCCTTCTTGTCCATGACGACGAATAGAAATCGTACCGTTTTTCTCTTCCTCCTCACCAACGATAAGCATAAATGGAATTTTCTGCATTTCTGCATCTCTAATTTTCTTACCGATAGTTTCGTTTCGGTTGTCAATTAGGGCGCGAATTTCGTGATTTTCTAGCAAATCTAAAACTTTTTTAGCATAATTTTCGTATTTCTCGCTCAAAGACAAGATAATAGCTTGCTCAGGCATTAGCCAAAGTGGGAAATTTCCTGCTGTATGCTCTAGTAAAATTGCTATAAAACGTTCCATAGATCCAAAAGGAGCTCTGTGAATCATAACAGGGCGATGTAATTCATTATCAGCACCTTTGTAAGTCAACTCAAAACGCTCAGGCAAGTTGTAATCTACCTGAATTGTTCCTAATTGCCATTGTCTTCCCAAAGCGTCTTTTACCATGAAGTCTAGTTTCGGACCATAAAATGCAGCTTCACCATATTCTACTACAGTATTAAGACCTTTGTCTTTTGCTGCGTTGATAATAGCGTTTTCAGCCTTCTCCCAGTTTTCGTCTGTACCAATATATTTATCTCTGTCTTCTTGGTCTCTCAATGAAATTTGGGCCGTAAAGTTTTCAAAGCCTAATGAGCCAAATACATACAATACAAGGTCGATTACCTTTTTAAATTCTTCATCCAATTGTTCTGGAGTACAGAAAATATGTGCATCATCTTGAGTAAATCCTCTAACACGAGTTAAACCATGTAATTCTCCTGATTGCTCATATCTGTAAACAGTGCCAAACTCAGCATAACGTTTAGGTAGGTCTTTATATGACCAAGGTCTTACATTGTAAATCTCACAGTGGTGAGGGCAGTTCATTGGTTTCAATAAAAACTCTTCTCCTTCAGCTGGTGTGTGAATCGGTTGGAAACTATCTGCTCCATATTTAGCATAGTGACCAGAAGTAACGTAAAGTTCCTTTTGACCAATATGTGGACTAACAACTTGCTCGTATCCAGCTTTCTTTTGTGCTTTTTTTAAAAATTGCTCCAAACGATCTCTTAAGGCAGCTCCTTTTGGTAGCCATAAAGGTAAACCTTGACCTACTTTTTGAGAAAAAGCGAACAATTCAAGTTCTTTTCCTAATTTACGGTGGTCACGACGTTTTGCTTCCTCAAGAAGTTCAAGGTATTCAGTTAAATCTTTTTGTTTTGGGAAAGAGGTTCCATAAACACGAGTCAACTGTTTGTTTTTCTCATCACCTCTCCAGTAAGCACCAGCAACACTCATGATTTTTACAGCTTTGATAATTCCAGTGTTTGGAATATGTCCACCACGGCATAAATCAGTAAAAGTAGAGTGGTCACAAAATGTAATAGTTCCGTCTTCAAGATTCGAAATCAATTCAGTTTTGTAAACATTGTCTTTGTACATTTCCAGCGCTTCCGCTTTAGTTACTGGACGCATTTTAAAATCGAATTTCCCTCTTGCAATTTCAAGAATACGATCTTCAATCTTTTTGAAATCTGCTTCAGAAATTTTCTGATCTTCAAAATCCACGTCATAATAGAAACCATTAGCAATTGCAGGCCCAAGAGTTAATTTAATTCCAGGGTACAATTCCTCAAGAGCTTGCGCCATTACGTGCGAAGTAGAATGCCAGAAAGCTTTTTTACCTTCAGCATCATTCCAAGTATATAAAATAAGATTACCATCGGTCGTTAATGGAGTTTCGGTTTCAATAGTTGTACCATTAAAAGATGCAGAAATCACGTTTCTAGCAAAACCTTCGCTAATGTTTTTAGCGACCTCCATTGGAGTTACGCCTTGAGCGAACTCTCTAATTGACCCATCGGGTAAAGTAATCTTGATCATTGTTTATAATTTTGTGAATGCAAATATACATGATTACAAAAATACATACAATATATAAGTACAAGTTTACTCATTATATATATGTGTAGTTTTTTGTTCGGCTCTATATAAGGTATTCTAATTGCAATCTGCTGAATTTGTTTCTACATGTATATATAGGGAGAGAGGCTAAGCTATTAGGCTGAGAGAGATTGAAGCTTCTTTTTTCAAGTCATTGGAACCCGACAGGTTTTAAAGACCTGTCGGGTTTATTTTTTGCATGCATATATAAGAAGAAAGCCTCGATTGTTAGGCTGAGCGTAGCGAAGCCTTTTTATCGGCAGTTTTGGAATTTGGAATTTAAAATATTGGAATTTTGCGTTTAATTGGGAGCTTCATCCCGCTATCCGCTTCAATCTTTTGTGGCCGAACC
>NZ_QJGZ01000042.1 GCF_003254585.1 Flavobacterium sharifuzzamanii
TAACATCACTAAAACAAGCGGACAGTTCGTTGCCTCTGAAGGTTGCGGAAATGCAGGAACTTACACCAACACTTGGACAGTTAAAGATGACTGCGGAAATACTTCCGATACTTTCACTCAAGTGATCACAATACAAGACACTACAGCGCCAACTTGGAATACTATTGCTGGCACTTTAAATGTAACTTTAGAATGTAGTGATGCAGAAGGACTTGCAGCTGCTCAGGCTCAGTTCCCTGTTGCTTCTGACCTTTGCGATGCCGACGTTCTAAACATCACTAAAGTAAGCGGACAATTTGTAGCTTCTGAAGGATGCGGAAATGCAGGAACTTATACCAACACCTGGACAGTTAAAGATGACTGCGGAAATACTTCTGACACTTTCACTCAAGTGATCACAATACAAGATACTACAGCGCCTACTTGGACAACTTCTCCAACAGCTTTAAATGTAACCTTAGAATGTAATGACACAGAAGGTCTTGCCACTGCTCAGGCTCAGTTCCCTGTTGCTTCTGACCTTTGCGATGCTGATGTTTTAAACATTACTAAAGTAAGCGGACAGTTTGTAGCTTCTGAGGGATGCGGAAATGCAGGAACTTACACCAACACTTGGACGGTAAAAGATGACTGCGGAAATACTTCCGATACTTTCAGTCAAGTGATTACTATTCAGGATACTACAGCGCCAACTTGGAATACTGTTGCTGGCACTTTAAATGTGACTTTAGAATGTAGTGATGCAGAAGGACTTGCAGCTGCTCAGGCTCAGTTCCCTACAGCTTCTGACCTTTGCGATGCTGATGTTTCTAACATCACTAAAACAAGCGGACAGTTTGTAGCTTCTGAAGGATGCGGAAATGCAGGAACTTACACCAACACTTGGACAGTAAAAGATGACTGCGGAAACACTTCCGATACTTTCACTCAAGTAATCACTATTCAAGACACAACAGCGCCTACATGGAATACTGTTGCTGGTTCTCTAGATGTAACTTTGGAATGCAGTGATGCGGAAGCTCTTGCCACCGCTCAAGCTCAGTTCCCTACAGCTTCTGACTTATGCGATTCTGATGTTCTAAACATCACAAAAGTAAGCGGATCATTTGTTGCCTCTGAAAACTGTGCAAATGCAGGAACTTACACCAACACTTGGACGGTAAAAGATGATTGCGGAAATACTTCTGATACTTTCACTCAGGTGATCACAATTCAGGATACTACAAAACCAACTTTCGTTGGTGAACTTCCTACAGATATTACCGTTTCTTGTGACGCAGTTCCAGAACCATTTAACATGGAAGCCTCTGATAATTGCAATGGAAACTTACCAATTGTTTTCAATGAAACTAAAAGCGATATTAAAAACGAATGCGGTACAGAATATACCTTAACTCGCAATTGGTCAACAAGTGATTGTGGCGGAAATTCAGTTTCTTATACTCAAATTATAACAGTAAGAGATACTACACCTCCAACAGGTACTGCACCTGCAGATGTTGCTAATCTACAAAGCGCAGCTGACATTCCAGCAGGAAATCCAGCTGACATCAAAGATGCGGCAGACAATTGCTCAGGAACTGTAAATATCACTGTAAGCGACACTAACAATGGAGGAACTGGATGTAATGGACAATCTTACATCCTAACAAGAACTTATACTCTAACAGACTGTGCAGGTAATAAAACTGAATTAGTGCAAACCTTTACAGTTGAAAATAAAGTTTCTGTAAGTGGTATTGCTACAAATGTAAGCTGCCAAGGAGAAAGCGACGGTTCAATTGCAGTTACTAGCACTGCTGGAGCTACTGTAGTTATTACCAATCAAAATAATGAGGTGGTTGGAAATACTAATCTACCAGCTGGAACTTACACGCTTACTGCAACATCTTCAGTAAATACTGAAAATGAAACTTGTACAGCAACTGCAACAGTTGTGATTACAGAGCCAAATTATAGAGTTAAAATATCTGGACAAATTATAAATGTAGATACTAATACTCCTCTTGCAAATGTACCTGTAACATTGATTCCACAGGGAACAACCACAGGACCAATACAAATGCGCATTACAGGTGCAGACGGAATGTACAGTTTCACAGGAATGCCAGCCGGAAGTTATTTGGTACAAGTACAAGATGCTAATTTAAATAGTGCATATCAATTATACCCTGTTGATTCTAGCTTATTCTTTACTACTTTAGAAGAATGTGCTTTCCAAGTTCACAACTTCAAATACGGAGCTTCAAAACTTCCTGTTCTTGGAGATTATGTTTGGTACGATACCAATAGCAACGGAATTCAAGATGAATGGTATGATGCTAATAATGATGGAGTAGTTACCAAAAACATTCCAGATTCAAATGGAGCTATTGACTACAGCTTATGGGAATGGATTGATCTTAACGGAGACGGAAGCTATGCTGGCCCTCAAAATGTTGGGGAATTAAATGCCGGTGGTTTTGGAAATGCACTTAGTCCAAATGTAATTGTTGATGGTCCAAATGGATACCACAAAGATGTTATTGTAGGAATTGCAGGATACTGGAGAGATCGCCCAGAAACAGAAAATCCTTACGGACAATATACAGTAAAATTGGTAAGAGATGCTAATTTCGATACTGTGGCTGCAAATTTAGGATTTACCGGTTTAGTAAAAGTGCTTCCTTCTGTATCTGGAAAAAACATAGCTGGAAAAACAAGTAAAGCACAATTGCACACCGTTTGTAAAACAACAACAGAAAGTGGCTATGTCGTGACCATTACACCAGAAGATTTAGTTCATTTAGATCTTGATTTCGGCGTAAGCTGTAAAGAATACAAAGACATTGTAGCTAATGACGACAGCGCAGGTCCGATTGCAGGTGTAAACCATACTACTACTAATGTATTAAATGTATTGCCAAATGATACTTTAGAAGGAAATCCTATAACTGCATCTGATGTAATCATAACAACTGTAACACCAAACGAATTCTTACAATTAAATGCTGATGGCTCAGTTGATGTATTGCCAAATGCTCCAGTAGGAACATTAACAATGGTATATCAAATCTGCGAAGCTGATCAGACAGATAACTGCGATACTGCGACTGTTACAGTTACAATAGAAGCTCCTGTAATGACTGTTACTGCTACATCAATATGCGTAAATGATGTTCCATATCTTGACTATACAGTAACACCAGGAAACTTTACTCCTATAAATGGCGTGACCATTGCATGGGCAGACAGCAATAACAATGTAATAACAACAATGACCGATCTGCCATTAAGCGGACGTGTACTATGGCCAGGAGCTGTAGTAGATGATCAAGGAAAAGGAATTGACTGGCCAGGCTGGATTTTTGAAAACAACAGATGGATTGAAGGAGCTGACGGATTTGAAAAATTACGTCCAACAGCAAATGTGATCCTATCTCTAAATCCTAGTCAAACTATCACAGTTAGCTATCCTCCTGCAGATCCTTTCTGTACTGCTAGACCAACATTTGCTATTGTAGCCAATGACGATACTCCGGCACCAATAATTGGAGACTCAGGACAAACTAATGTGATTAATGTTTTAACAAACGATACATTAAATGGTTCTACAGTAAACATAAATGATGTTACATTAACAACTGCTGTTCCAGACCCAACAGGTTCATTAACATTAAACCCTGACGGATCTGTAAATGTCGCACCAAATACGCAAGGTGGAACTTACACATTAACATACCAAATTTGTGAAAAAGCCGATTTTGGAAACTGTGATACTGCTATTGTGACTGTTACTGTAATTTCTCCAGTAATTGCAAATGACGATACGTATAACAATATAGGATGTAACACTTTTGGATTGGTAGGCAATATATTAAGCAATGATTTAAAAGGAAAAACTCCTGCGACAATAGAGTTAGTAAACTTTACACTTATAGCCGAAGGAAGTAACACCAAAACAGATCCAAACATCACTGTTGACGCTTCTGGAAATGTAAATGTATCAAGCTTAACACCAGCTGGCACTTATATTTACAGCTACACAATCTGTGACAAATTAAGTTCTCAAAATTGTGATTCTGCAACTGTTACTATTACAGTAATTCCAAATGGTGTTGTTGAAATAAGTGGCACAGCATGTACCGATGATTCGACATTAGTTAACTTGAACAGCCTACTTCCTCAAGGAAGTCCATTAACAGGAGTTTGGCAAGATAAAAACAATACTAATGCCCTTCAGGGAAGTGTCCTTAATCCGTTTGGTTTAGCATTAGGCAATTATGCTTTTGAATACATAATAGCTGACGAAAAATGTCCGAGAAGCATTCTATTAAACATGGAAGTCAATGATGACTGTAAAGTTCTAGCTTGTGGTAATGTACTAGTACATAATGCTTTTTCTCCAAATGGCGACAATATAAACGATTTCTTCAAAATTGACAATATCGATGACACAACTTGTTATCCTGGCAATACTGTCGAAATATATAATCGCTGGGGAGTTTTAGTTTTTGAAACTACAAACTACAATAATACAACAAATGCTTTTGATGGAACTTCAAGAGGAAGAACAACTGTTAAGCAATCTGACGGACTACCAACTGGAACTTATTTTTACATTATTAACTATAAATCTCTGGATGGAAACAACAATGTTCAAGAACATAAATTAGACGGATATTTATATCTATCCAAATAGTAATTAAAATACGCTGCAAAATATCTTTTGCAGCGTATTTAAAAACATCCGTAAAAATTGACTACTTTTGAAATAGAACACGTTGATTTTCAAATATTTAAAAGTCAATAGTAATTATTAAACTAATAAAATCTACTATGAGAACAAAATTATTTTTCTTCGTCATTCTGTTAGTTACATGTTCAGGGTATTCACAGCAAGATGCACAGTATACACAGTATATGTATAACACAATAAATATAAATCCTGCCTATGCGGGTTCTCGTGGAGTATTTAGTGTTTTTGGTCTCTACCGTACCCAATGGGTAGGTCTTGACGGAGCACCAGAAACAAGCAGTTTTTCAATTAATACACCAATAAACAATAGCAGACTTGGTGTAGGAGCTTCATTAGTTAATGACAAAATTGGTCCTACCAATGAGAACAATATCTCAGTCGATGTCTCCTATACAGTTCAAACATCTGCCGATTTTAAACTATCATTTGGTATTAAAGGAACTGCAAATATCTTCAATTTAGATGTAAACAAACTAAATCCTGCAGATCAAGGTGATCCTCAATTTCAGGATTTAAATAATAAATTCAGTCCAAATGTAGGAGCTGGTGTTTACTGGCACTCTGATAAAGCTTATATCGGTTTGTCTGTACCTAATTTTATCGAAACAAATCGTTATGACGACAATGATGTAGCAATTTATAAAGATAAGATCAATTATTATTTAATTGGAGGTTATGTATTCAATCTTGATAAATATCAATATGTAAAATTTAAACCCGCCATTTTAGCAAAAATGGTTCAAGGGGCACCACTTCAGGTAGACCTATCTGCCAATTTCATGTTCTATGATAAATTTATGCTTGGTGCAGCCTATAGATGGAGCGCTTCTTTAAGTGCTATGGTAGGATTTCAGATCACAGACGGACTTTATTTAGGGTATGGCTATGATCGAGAAACCACCAATTTAAATAATTACAATTCAGGTTCACATGAGATATTCCTGCGTTATGAATTCTTCTCAAACAAAGGCAAAATGACAACTCCTCGTTTCTTCTAAAAATAAGGTATCATGAAAAACTATACACTACTTTTCGTTACAATTATAGGCGCTTTTTCATTTAGCAGTTATGCACAGCAGGCCAAAATAAATAATGCAGACAAAAAATATGACGGCTATGCATATATTGATGCAATAAAAACCTATGAAAAAGTTGCTGCAAAAGGCTACAAATCTGAAGACATGTTTAAAAAACTGGGAAATGCCTATTATTTTAACTCGGATTTTCAAAATGCTGCAAAATGGTATGGCGAATTGTTTGCAATGAACACAAAGGTTGAACCAGAATACTATTTTAGATATGCGCAATCTTTAAAATCTACTGGTGACATTAATAAAGCCAATAAACTTCTGGATGAGTTTAATGCCATCTCCAAAAATGACAGCAGAGGAAAACTTTACAAAGAAGACGTAAACTACTTGGACCAGATTAAAGCAAATTCTGGGAGGTACCAGATAGAAGACGCGGGTATAAATAGTAAGTACTCAGATTACGGATCATTTATTTACAACAACAAAATATATTTTGCTTCAGCTCGAGATACAGGAAATTTTACCCAACGTAAACACAAATGGACAGGAGAATATTTCACTAACATTTACAATGCTGATCTAGATCCTGCAACAGGAGGCATGTCAAAAGTAAATAAATTTAAATCGGCTATTAATACCAAGTTCCATGAGGCATCTCCGGTATTCACAAAAGATGGGAAAACAGTTTATTTTACCAGGAACAACTACAATGATGGAAAAAAAGGAAAAGACGAAAACAAAGTCACATTAATAAAACTATATAAAGCAGAGCTGGGAAAAGATAATAAATGGACCAATATTACCGAGCTTCCTTTCAATAGCAATAATTATAGCACAGCTCACCCAGCTCTTAGCCCAGACGAAAAAACACTATATTTTGCTTCTGATATGCCAGGATCTATTGGAGAATCAGACATATATAAGGTTAGCATCAATCCAAATGGAGGTTATGGCCCGCCAGAAAATCTCGGAAATAGTATCAATACAGAAGGAAAAGAAACATTTCCGTATCTGACCAGCGAAAACGAGATTTATTTTTCATCCGATGGACGCCCAGGTTTGGGAGGTTTAGATGTTTTTGTGGGTAACATTGACAATAACGGAAAAGTTAGCGATATCCAAAATGTAGGAGCAGATGTCAATTCTCCAAAAGATGATTTTGCTTATATAATTGATCCCGAAACAAGAAGAGGATTTTTCAGCTCCAACAAAGATGGCGGGCAAGGTTCTGATGATATCTATAAATTCCTAGAAACCCGAAGACTCAAATGTGTTCAGGAATTATATGGTGCCATAACAGATGCTGAAACTGGAGCTGTGCTTCCTGGAGCAAAAGTAACTTTGTATGACGATCAGATGAATCTTAAAAATTCTGCTGTTGCAGATGGTTCCGGTCTTTATTCTTTTGATGTAGAATGCGGTAAAACATACTACGTAAGAGCCGAAAAACCAGAATATACAACTAGAGAGTTAAGCGTAACGATTGAAAAAACAAGCGGTAAAACAAACTTGCCAATTGCATTGGAAAAAGCAACCTGCAAAGTTACCGTAGGCGATGACTTAGGAAAATGTTTCGGCATCAAAATGATTTATTTCGATTTAGATAAATCGAATATTAGAACAGAAGCTGCATTGGATCTAGAAAAAATATTGGCTGTTCTGAACGATTATCCTAATATGAAACTAGACATTCGTTCACACACAGACAGTAGAGCATCTCACCAATACAACGAAGCTTTATCTGACCGAAGAGCAAAATCAACTATTCAATGGCTGGTTAAAAATGGAGTTTCTCCTAAACGTTTAACAGGAAGAGGATATGGCGAAACAGAGCTCGTAAACAAATGTGCTGATGGTGTACCTTGTACAGAAGAAGAACATCAGGCAAACAGACGAAGCGAATTTATTATCACAGCTTTATAATCTTATAAATAAATAAACAAAAAAAGCTGCCTAAAATGGCAGCTTTTTTTAATTTAAAAAGTCGTTACATTTCTATGAATTGCAACGACTTCTAAAAAACCAACCTGTTCAATAAATCTTTAAAGCTTAACAAATATGTTAGTATAATATTTTTTTCCTGTAGCTGGATCTGTCGTTACAGACAATCCAAAATGAGTATAATCTCCTACTATATTTTCTTTGTGACCAGGACTATCCAACCAAGCTCTTAAAGCCGCTTCTGGAGTTTTATAATTATAAGCAACATTCTCTCCTACTTTCTTTGCGCCCAATACACTAGTCATATTACTAGATCTTGCCACAAAATCGTTATGATCCACAACATTATTTGCAATCATATATTTATTATGCTCTTCACATTTAAATGATATATGATTAATTCTTTCCAAGGCATTCAAACCAATACTCACACGGTATTCGTTTATTAGTCTCATCGTTTCTATTTCGGTATCGTTGTATGTGTAATTTGCAACAAGCGTTTCTGTTGGAGTAGCAGTATCCAAGCTTGCGTCGGCAGAATCAGCAGAACATGCGTTCATTGCGAACAAAATCGCAATGAACAACATGGTGCGCGTAATCTTTTTCATAATCATCAGCATTTTAGCGGTTTAAAGTAAATGTTGGGGCAAATCCTTTAAATTTATCTTTGAATAAATATCGTTTGCTTTATTGTATTCCAAACGTATTCAATTTACCGTTAAAGTGCAAAAATAATCGATGAAATGCACTTATTTTTTAATTTTAAATATAAAATTCCTACGTAAAAATACTTTTACGAAGATAACCTTTCAATCTTCCAAGAAAAATCTGACTGACTAGTATAACGAATCCTATCATGAAGCCTATTTGGTCTTCCCTGCCAGAATTCAACTTGTAGTGGAGTAACAATATAGCCTCCCCAATTTTCAGGTCTCGGAATTGGTTTTCCTTCAAACTCCGTTTCCAGTTTTTTTAAGTTTTCTTCTAAAAATGTTCTTGAAGGAATCACTTCGCTTTGGTGAGAAACAATCGCTCCAAGTTTGCTTCCATCAGGACGAGAATCAAAATAATTATCTGAAATAATTTCAGATGTTTTCTGAGCAATTCCTTTAATAATCACTTGACGTTCTGCTTCCTGCCAAAAAAAAGACAAACAAACATTTGGATTAGCTTCTATTGCTTTCCCTTTTTCCGAATTATAATTGGTATAAAATATAAAACCTTCCTCGGAAAATTTCTTCAATAAAACCACACGCGATTTAGGAAAACCATCTAATCCAATTGTCGAAACTGTCATAGCATTTACCTCTCCGCTTCCGCCAAAATCTTCCACTTCATGAAACCATCTGTTAAAAAGATTAATTGGATCTTCTGGAATGTTCGTTTCCAGTAATTCACTTTTCTCGTAAGATTTTCTATAATTACTTAAATCATTCATAGTTTTTGATTTTAGTTTATTTTATTTCAAGTTTCAAGTTTCAAGTTTCAAGAAAACTTAGAACCTCAGCATCTTAGAATCTTAGCATCTTTTTTTAAAACTCAAAACTTAAACCGTCATCTGCCAAAAGCACATTTGAAAATACTTCCTCAGCTTCTTTTTTGAAAGACTCCAAACCATCATAACGCGTTGAATAATGACCTAAAATAAGCTGTTTCACATTGGCTTTTAAAGCAATATTTGCTGCTTCTTTTGCTGTCGAATGCAATGTTTTTTCGGCCAATCTTGCTTCCGATTCCAAAAATGTCGATTCGTGATATAAAATATCTGTATTCTGTATAATCGGAATTATCTCTTCATTATAAACTGTATCAGAGCAGAAAGCATAACTTTTTGCTGGTGGCGGATCAAAAGTAAGTTTTTCGTTTTCAATTACTGTTCCGTCGTCAAGTGTAATATCTCCGCCATTTTTTATTTTCTGATAATACGCAACATGAATATTATAGCGTTGAACAGCTTCAACGTCTAATTTTCTTTCATCTGGTTTTTCCTGAAAAAGATAACCATTTGTGTAAACACGATGCTTTAGCGGAATTGTTTTTACAATAACTTTCTTGTCTTCAAAAATGACTTCGCTTTCTTTCGATTCTAATTCGTGAAAAAACAAAGAATAAGTTGTCCAAGATTCTGTCAGTTTTAATTGAATTAAAACAAATTCCTTAATCCCTTTCGGACCATAAATATGTAAATCTGTGGTTCTTCCTAAAAGCGAAAATGTCGAAATAGTTCCAATTAATCCAAACAGGTGATCTCCATGAAGATGCGAGATGAAAATATGATTAATTTTTGAGAATTTAATCTTGTTTTTACGAAGCTGTACTTGAGTTCCTTCTCCACAATCAATTAAGAACAATCTGTTCTTAATTTCTAAAACCTGCGAAGTCGGATTAGTAAGTGTTCTAGGAGTTGCGGCATAACAGCCAAGTATAGTTAACTTCATTTCTCAATTAAAAATTGATAATTGACAATTATTAATTTTTAATTATCAATTGTTAATTATTAGAAACCTAGGTCTCTTTCGATTTCTTCCATTTCGATAATATCGTGAGCTTCTAAAAGAGAAGGCACTACAACCAATTTATCTGAAATAGCATTAAAATCAAGATCGGTTGCTACAATTACAAACGATTTTTTTGCTTTTTTCTGAACTTTAGAAAGCGGTAAAAAAGCTTTTAAATCATTTTCTGAAATATTAGAATCTGATGATAAATCGATTATAATATTTTGTTTTTCAAAGGTTTTAAATTGTTGCGTTACTTTTTCCAAGAAAGCATTTACATCTCCTTGCGTATCTTTAATCGTAACGGTATGTCCTTTTTGATCTACTTTCATTTTATAATTTATTGGGGCTTATAATTTATGATGCTAATTTACTAAGTTTTTTTGTTTCAGGTTTCAAGTTTTGTACACCATTGTGGCAAACTTGAAACATTAAACTTGAAACAAAATTATTGCTGTATCTTAGAAGCCAGCAAATAAATAACCGCCATTCTAATCGCTACACCGTTTTCAACCTGATTCAAGATCACCGAATGATCAGAATCTGCTACTTCAGAAGTAATCTCTACTCCTCTGTTGATTGGTCCCGGGTGCATGATTACAATTTCTTTTCCTAGAGAATCCAAAAGCGGTTTGTCTACTCCGTATTGCTGTGCATACTCACGTGTCGATGGGAAGAAATTCACATCCATACGTTCGTTTTGTACACGAAGCATATTGGCAACATCGCACCATTCTAATGCTTTTCTTAAATTCGGTTCAACTGTAACCCCAAGCGATTCAATATATCTCGGAATTAATGTTTTTGGTCCGCAAACTTTTACTTCAGCGCCTTGCATCTGCAAAGCATATATGTTTGAAAGCGCTACACGCGAGTGCAGAATATCACCTACAATAACTACTTTTTTTCCAGCAACATCACCCAGTTTTTCTCTTATCGAATAACTGTCTAATAAAGCCTGAGTTGGATGTTCGTGCGCTCCATCCCCAGCGTTTACGATGCTAGCTTTTACATTTTTAGATAAAAAATAAGCCGCTCCAGGATTAGAGTGGCGCATTACAACCATATCAACTTTCATCGAAAGGATATTATTTACAGTATCAATCAAAGTCTCTCCTTTTTTAACCGATGACTGAGCTGCAGAAAAACTGATTACATCAGCAGATAAACGTTTCTGCGCTAATTCGAAAGAGAGTTTGGTTCTTGTACTGTTTTCGAAGAAAATATTGGCAATGGTAATATCTCGTAATGAAGGAACTTTTTTAATCGGTCTATTAATGACTTCTTTAAAATGATCTGCCGTTTCAAAAATCAGGTTAATATCATTCTCATTGATATATTTTATTCCTAATAAATGATTTACGCTTAATTCTTTCATTGTGTGTGTTTATATGTTTAATCGTTGAATTGTTTAATCGTTTTTTGTCAAATTTGTTAATCGGAATTACTACCGATTAAACAATTAACCGGTTAACCGATTAAACTTAATTCGTCACTAGGTGAACAACATCTTCACCATCATTTTCTTTCCAGCTTACAATTACTTTTTCACCATTAATAGCATCTACCTGACGGCCTCTGTAATCAGGTTGAATTGGCAAATGACGGCTGAAACGTCTGTCTATTAAAACCAATAATTCAATTTCTGAAGGTCTTCCGAAAGATTGAATAGCGGTTAGCGCAGAACGAATGCTTCGTCCGGTAAACAAAACGTCATCTATAAAAATGACTTTTTTGTCTTCGACTATAAAATTGATTTGGGTTTTATTGGCTTCAAGCGGTTTATCAGTACGACGGAAATCATCTCTAAAAAAA
This sequence comes from Flavobacterium sharifuzzamanii, assembly GCF_003254585.1. GTDB lineage: Bacteria > Bacteroidota > Bacteroidia > Flavobacteriales > Flavobacteriaceae > Flavobacterium > Flavobacterium sharifuzzamanii. The sequence continues at coordinate 12,024 of NZ_QJGZ01000042.1, forward strand.
GTGATATCCAAGTATCCTAAAGAAATTTCAGGAACTTTGTATTCGTTTTCTAATATTTGTTTTAAACGTTCAGCTAAAAAAACACCTCTCGGCTGGATTCCAACTAAAATAGTATTAGAGAAATCAAGATGTTTTTCGATTAACTGACAAGCCAAACGATGGAGTATGATAGTAACTTCTTTCGAATTAAGTAATACTTTTTGACTCATAAGTGATTGTAATGTTTGGTTGCGCAAATATACGGAATCTGATTTTATTTGTTGGGGTGTTGGGTTGGGAAATATTTTCTAGTAAACAAACTTAAAAATAATTCATGCGTTGATATAGCGTTGGCAAGCTAATTTATAAAACATAATATTTATCCTACGTTATTTAATCAATAAATAACAGATTAGACACGAAAAAGCAAAATAATTATCCTACAAATAATTAATTTACAATAGTTTAAATAAATTAGCTAAGTTTTTTCTTACCCACAAAATTAAATTAACTGATTTTTTAACCAAAACAAATTATCTATGCAAGTATCTAAAATTTTGGAAATACTAATTGCGTTAGGTTTATTTTACTTTCTCTTTAGTACTCTCGTTTCGTTGCTTTTTGAGTGGTATTCACACAAAACTCAAAAAAGAGGCCGATTTCTTTACGAGACAATTTTTAAATTATTAAATGACCCCGTCAACAAAAGCTATGGTGCCAGTTTATATAGTCACTTTAGCATTGATCAATTGAAAAAAAACAGAGATTCATATCCACAATACATTTCATCCGAAATGTTTGCTAATGCTCTGATCGACATTATTGGAAGCCAATCTGAAATTACACAATTTACAAACGTTTTCCAATCCAATGATTCTAAAAATCTAATCAAAGTTGAAATGGAGGAATTCCGTTTTCAAGATCCGTATGAAAGATTTCAAAAAGGATTAGACGCTATGGAATATAGTCCATTCAAGAGCTACTTGAGAGGATTCTTTGAAAAAACGGAAAATTATTCAGATTTGAAAAATGCCATTTCAAAGTGGTTTGATGATTATATGGAAAGAGTAAGTGGCTGGTATAAAATAAGAACAAAACGAAGTATCTTTATTATAAGCCTATTAGTATGCTTTGCTCTAAATGTTGATTCTATAACTCTTATTAAAAAACTAAATACTGATGACAAGTATCGTAAAGATTTAGTTTTATTAGCAGAAAAAAAAGTACTCGAAAATAAATTTAATGATCAAAAAATTGACTCGGTAGATCTTGCGAAAAACCTAAATAGCATTAAATCAATAATTAATGAAATAGAAGATAATTCTCTGCCAATTGGTTATCAAGATGACTTTAAGGAATTAAATAAAAAGAATCATTATATAATGTGGTTTGTCGGAATCTTAATCTCAGCATTTGCTTTAAGCTTTGGAGCTCCTTTTTGGTTTGAAGTTATGGTAAAAGCAATAAATATTAGAAGAGCCGGAATAAAACCTTCCTAAAACTATAAAATCATGAACGATATATACAACATTCACTCACACATATTTACAGGGAAATGTGCTCCGAAAGATTTTTTACAAGTAGGTGCCAAACTTGGAGACGGAGCTTCTAGTTTTCTTAAATGGCTAATATTAACCAGACCTGTATCTTGGATAATTGTAAAATTAGGGAATTTAATACCTAAAAGAATTTTACAATTCTTAAAAATTGGTGTCATGGCTTCGCAAGAAGAAGTTTTCCTAGACCTGAAAGGAGCTTATGACAACTCTCAATATAGCGGAATAAAAATTGTCGCACTTACTATTGATATGGATTACATGAGTGATCCTGATAAAAAGCCAGAAAAGGATTTTAATTCGCAAATACAAGACGTCTATAAATTAAAAAAAACATATCCGAATATATTATTTCCCTTTTATGGCGTAGATCCAAGGAATCCAGATATTAAAAATCTACAAAATCTTAAAAGAGCACTTGAAAGTAAAACTTTTGCAGGAATTAAATTATATCCTCCAAATGGTTTTTTCCCTTTTGACATACGACTAGACAGTCTTTATAAATATGCTGAAGAAAACAACATACCTATTATGACACATTGCACAAGAGGCGGCAGTTATTACATAGGTAAAAATGTCTGGTCTGTAATTCCTGACAATCCTACATCATTAAACCCTACACACCCTTTAATGCCAATAATTACCGCACGAATTGCAGCTTATAAAAATGCCTCTGACAAATCATTTCGTGAAAACGCAAGAGCATGTAATCTTTTTACGCATCCTGAAAATTACATCCCAGTTTTAGACAAATACCCTAACTTAAAACTTTGTATTGCACATTTGGGTGGAGATATAGAGATATTGGGATTAAAAAACCCAGACGCAAAAAGTGCTAAATTATTTCAAACAGCAAAAGACATTGAAGGTAATACAAAATCATGGTATGACATTATTAAACAAGATATTCTTATTGAAAAATACCCTAATACGTTTACCGACATTTCTTATTCGTTGTGTGATGAAAATTGCATGAAACAATTATCTAGTGATTTGATTAATAATCTTATTGATCAAAAGCGAGTTTTATTTGGAACAGATTATTTTATGGTCGCAAAAGAAAATGCAGAACTTAAAGTTGTTGCTGTAGGTGAAAATAATTTAAAAGTATATTTCCCTGATTTAATGAGCAAAAACAATCAAAGCTACTTATTTTAAAATGCATTTTGCTATTTTTAATATTTGGGACTGTTTTTAAATTCAGTCCCAAAATATTGTTCAAACTAATTGTTTTTTTTCAACTATCTTTTTAAACAAATCTTAAATGAAAAAACTGTAGAATAATGAGGCAAAATTTAAGTCATTTCTCAAGTAAACCTAAAAACATATTTTTATTAGATAGCTTTGGAGCTTTGCTTACTACTCTATTACTCTATTTTATCCTTAGACATTTCAATGCTTTTTTCGGCTTATCTAAAAACATTTTCGAATACCTTTCAATCACTGCATTCACATTTTTCGTTTATTCATTCAGTTGCTTTTTTTTAGTCAGGCAAAATGAGAAGTTATTTTTAAAGATAATATGCACAGCTAACATTCTTTATTGTCTTTTGACATTTGGCATAGTCTTACATAACCACAAAACTATTTCGGTTTACGGCATTGTTTACTTTCTGGCAGAAATAGCTGTAATTATTGGACTTGCGGTTTTAGAAATGAAAATTATAAAATCCAAATCCTAAAACATTTCCAAAAAATTCTATAACACATTTCGCTGATTCGTGAAGTAATTTTAAGTGTCAATTTAAAATATCAGAATCATGCAAAATAAAATACTAAGATTGTTAATGGTATTTGTAATACTATTTTCATTTACAAGCTGTGAAGTTATTGGAGACATTTTTAAAGCCGGAATGGGATTCGGGATATTTATCGTAATTTTTATTATTGCGATTATTATCTGGATTTTCGCTAAAATGTTCGGAAGCAAATAATCATCAATAAACAATAAAAAAATCCCAAATTCCAAATTAAACTTGGAGTTTGGGATTTTTATTTATGTATAATAAAGTCCAATCTTTGTCGAGCTTCTTGCGAAGATTTCTCCTTCGTCGAAATGACAAAAATGCGCAAATCAACTTTATGATTTATCTTTTATCAAAACTCACAAGTTAAAAAATTGGAATTTGGAATTTTCAAATTGAAATTTAAAGATTAAAGATTATACATCTTCTTTCTTTGTTCCTGAATTTTTTCATCATCAAGATATTCGTCAAATGTCATATAACGATCGATAACTCCGTTTGGTGTCAATTCTACGATTCTGTTACCAACAGTTTGCGCAAACTCGTGGTCATGTGTTGTGAAAATTACAGAACCTTTAAAGTTTTTCAATGAGTTATTGAAAGCTGTAATAGACTCCAAATCTAAGTGGTTTGTTGGTTCGTCTAACATTAAAACGTTAGCACGCTCCATCATCATTCTAGACAACATACAACGTACTTTTTCTCCTCCAGATAAAACTCTTGAAGTTTTTAAAGCTTCTTCTCCAGAGAAAATCATTTTACCTAAGAAACCTCTAATAAATACCTCATCACGCTCTTCTTCTGTTTTAGCATACTGACGTAACCAATCTACTAAAGTCAAATCATTTTCAAAATATTTGTGGTTCTCAGCTGGCAAATACGCTTGATTTGTTGTAATTCCCCAGTCAAAACTTCCAGCGTCTGCTTTTTGTTCTCCGTTTAAGATTTCGTAGAAAGCTGTTGTTGCACGTGAATCTTTAGAGAAAAGAACGATTTTATCACCTTTTGCCATATTCAAATCAACATCTTTGAATAAAACTTCTCCATCTACAGAAGCTGCTAAACCTTCTACATTCAAAATCTGATCTCCAGCTTCACGATCCTGATCGAAAATAATCGCAGGATAACGGCGGCTAGATGGTTTGATTTCGGCAATGTTCAATTTCGAAATCATTTTTTTACGAGAAGTTGCTTGTTTCGATTTCGCTACGTTTGCACTAAAACGACGAATAAATTCTTCCAACTCTTGTTTCTTCTCTTCTGCTTTTTTGTTTTGCTGTGCACGCTGTTTTGCCGCTAATTGGCTAGACTCGTACCAGAAAGTATAGTTTCCTGAATAGTGATTGATTTTTCCGAAATCAATATCAGAAATATGTGTACAAACCGCATCTAAAAAGTGACGGTCGTGAGATACAACGATTACAGTGTTTTCGTAGTTTGCTAAGAAGTTTTCTAACCAAGCGATTGTCTCGAAATCCAAATCGTTGGTAGGCTCATCCATAATTAGCAAGTCAGGATTTCCAAAAAGTGCCTGCGCCAAAAGCACACGAACTTTCATTTTTCCTTCCATATCAGCCATTAAAGTATAATGATCTGCTTCTGTGATTCCTAAGTTAGATAACATTGCAGCAGCATCAGAATCGGCATTCCATCCGTTCATTTCTTCAAACTGAACTTGCAACTCCCCTATTCTGTCTGCATTAGCATCATTATAATCTAAATAAAGTTCATCCATTTCTTTTTTAACAGCGTATAGAACTTTATTTCCCATTAAAACGGTTTCCAAAACAGTATGCTCGTCGAACATGTTGTGGTTCTGGTTTAAAACCGACATACGTTTTCCTGGCTCTAAATGAATGTGCCCTGAAGTTGGATCAATATCCCCTGAAATCACTTTTAAGAAAGTAGATTTTCCTGCACCATTTGCTCCAATAACGCCGTAAATATTTCCGTGAGTAAACGTAGTATTTACTTCGTCGAATAAAATTCTTTTACCAAACTGAACTGATAAATTATTGACTGTTAACATGAATGTCTTTTTAATTAATTTGGTGCAAAAGTAGTGAAAAAGGTTCTAAGTTGCAAAGATACTAAGGTGCTAAGGTTTTTTATGCTTGTGTTGGTTTCTCGCAGAGTTGCAAAGGCGCAGAGTTTTGTTTTATGCTGATGGTAGTCACGCAACCTTGTCATTTCGACGAAGGAGAAATCTCCACAAGTAGCTCGACAAAGATTGACAATTATAGGGACGGAGTTTCTTGCGAAGATTTCTCCTTCGTCGAAATGACAAAAATGAGGTTACTTTGCCATAAAACTTTGCAACTTCGCTCCCGATATCTATCGGGATTGCGAGATTAATTAAAACTTTACAACTGACTTTCTTTAGCTAAAGCCACTTCAAGACTCTCAAAATTAGGAAGCACTTTTGCAATCATTCCTTCTTTGTTTAGAATAAAATGTGTTGGGAATGAATTCAATTGCAGTGATTCATTCATATAAACTTTCATGTCTGGAATTACAGAATACGAAAGTGGTTTTCTTGCTAAGAATGTTTTTAATTGTTCTGCTGAATCTTCGGCTAAACTCATAAAAACAATGTCTTTTCTGTCTTTGTATTCTTCAACTAATTTGTTGACTTGCGGAAATTCTCTAATGCATGGCGTGCAGTGAATGTACCAGCATTTTATCACGATAATTTTTCCTTTCATGGATTCGTTGGTTACCAGATTTCCATTTAAATCTTTAAAAGAGAATTGCGGAAAAGCAGTTCCTTCCATTTTATAGTTTTTATAAGCATCAAAACCTATTTGATTGATTGTCGCTTTTATACTTGTATCTGTTTTTGGCTGAATTTTAAATAGCTTATAAACATAAATATTCGCTTCTGATTTCAATCGAACTGGAATAAAATTTCCATTTGCAAGCTGATCTAAAAAAGCTTCTTTTGAGATTTCTTTTGAAGATGAATCAAGTGCAGTGAAATCTCTTGAAAGCATAATTCTTTTATTATAAACCGACCATTGCTCGTAAGTTTTCTGGATTTGAATGGGATCAACTTCTGGATTTCCGAATTTATTTTGGCTGAAAGAAGTAGTGAAACTTAAAAAAGTGATTAAGAGGGCAAATATTTTTTTCATGAAGTTTTATGCGATAATTGAAAATTCAAAAGTAATTAAAATAGTTTTTTAATTTGGGGCAATTGTGAAGAAATAGTAGGCGGATGATACAGATTCGCTATCGCGAAAACGCAGATAAAAACAGATTTTCTATTGATATATCTAAAAAAATTAAGTACAAAAATCCGTTTTTATCCGCGTCTTTACGAAGTAAATCCGCCTCATCCGTGTACTATATTGAGTTATTAGTTCATTTATCGAAAGTCATAAAAAAAACCTGGCAACAAAAATTGCCAGGTTCATAATGCGCTACATGAGGCAAAAACCAAATAACAAATTACCTCACTTCACAGCATTTAAGAAATAAAAATTAGGCTAAAAAATAAATAACCAAACTCAATTTTAACCGTCCCAACTTTTTTATTTCTAAATTTTCAATTCTTTTATTCTAGTTTAAAAAGTTCATTACTTTCAATGACTTTTTATGACCTGATTTATCTGTTACGATCACAACAAAAATCTGTTTACTAGCAAAACTTGGGCTATTAAGCAATACTTCTTTATTGTTTTGAATATTTCTATGGCTTGTAACATTCTGTCCTATCGTATTGAATACGTCAACCTGAGCAATTTCTTCTGTTTCATTAGATACAGATAGTGTATTATTTCTAAAATAAGCCACAGTCGTATTGCTTTCAGCAGTTATATCTTCTGCCGCCAACATTTTTGCTGCTCCTTGCGATGCAAAATAAGCCGCATACGCTTTAGACAATTCAGATGAATTACCGCAAGAAGAGGCATCCCAGTTTACAGACCAAGTCATTAAACCTCTTAAAGAAGGATATGGACCGCCTGGCTGCATAGTATATGTTCTTCCAGTGAAATTGGTTCCGTTTCTTAAATAATCCATAGCATTAATTCCTTCTGTCGGAGTTAAATAACCGCTACCTGCTGCACTCGGACAAGCTGGTAATGCAATAAGAACTTTTGAAGCTGGCAAACCATCAAAATGCATTCCTGTTGAAGCAATGTTATATCCTTTTATAATCATGTCAGTCAAAGCAGTAACCATGTTTGCTTTCTTAGCCGTGCCATAATATTGACCATCTAATCCGTTTTCTCCTCCTGTGTTATACAATTGCACCGCTAATAAATCTAACTCGTTACGCAAGTTTTGAATAATTGGCAAGAATGAACCGAAAGTATCAGTATAAGTAGTATATCCTCCTTGTACATATTGTGTTTCTGGAGCTGCAGTTAACAAGAATCCAGGACCGTAATATGCTTTTAATTCTTTAAACGCATCTACTACGTTTTTCAATCTTGGATAAGCAGAAATACCCGCATAAGAAATATCTCTTAAACCTCCTGCGCTAAAATTCATCGATCCGCCTTCAAAATCAATATCAACTCCATCAAATTGATATTCGTCGATAATTGCTTTTAGACCATTAACAAAAATATTTTTCTGAGTAACATTTTCCAGAACAACATGACCATTTTGACCTCCAATAGAAACAATAACAGGAACACCGCTATCTCTTAAAGTTTTGATATCATTTTTCAATAATTGCTTATCGAAAACTCCATTGGTCAAATATCTAGCGTCGTTTGTAGTTAGTATTGGCGTATAACCATCGCGATTAACGGTTTCTACGAAAGAATAATCAACTACGTTAAATTTACTTCCCTTTATTTGAGAGAAATATAAAAATGGAGCTGAAGTATTTTCCCAAGAATGTGCATACCCTAAAATAATTTTAGACGGAAGTGGTATGAACCTATTACCACTTATTGTAGCAATTTTAATAGTATTGTTTAATGTAGTTACCGCAGCTTTATTATCTGTTGCTTTAATTACAATTGGATAATCCTGATAAGCAGTTGGCGTAAAATTATACGTATAAGTATTATTTGTACCTGCTGTCATGTTGAATGTACCTCCATTTATAGTAATAGTAACGCCTGAAACTGTTCCGTCACTATCAACAGCTGTAACTGAAATTGGCACAGCTTGGAACGAACTTTGGTACACAGTAGTATTCGATGGTGAATTCCAAGTAATTACAGGTAATGTATTTGGACAATTTGCACCTGAACAAGTTAATGTAAAGCTATAAGTTTTTGCATCTGTTTGTCCGTTTGATGCTGTAGCAGTAACGGTTAAGGTATGAGAAACTCCAAACTGATTAGCAACCGGTGTCCAAACCGATGTATAAGTTTCTGATGAATTGGCAGCACTTATAGTTTGTCCGTCTAAACTAAATACAACAGATGAGATTGTAGTGGCGTCAGCTGCACTTAATCCAACACTTGCAACAAAATTAATTGATGATCCTAAATTGATAGCAATCGTCGAAGCTGTTGGTGCTGTAATGGCAACCACTGGCTTAGTCACAACTGTTGTTTGTGTATTAAAATTATAAACTGTTGGCGTTGTTGGAACAGCAAAATTTGCCAAGTTATTTGGGTAATAAGCCACTTCCCCATTTTGCCATGAATTTAATTTCAAGCTTAAAATTTGTGTATATCCTGCTACAACTGCATCATCAAAAGCATAATTTCCTGATGCATCTGTTGTTGCTAGAACGCTTTTCCAGTTGTGGGTGTTATCTGTCCAAGGCAAAACGATTTCCACTTTTGCATTCGCAACAGGCGTAGAACCATTTTTCACAGTTCCGCTGATTAAGTTTGTCGCTGCTGCCAATGCTGCTTTAGCCGTTGAACTTGTATTAAAGTTATAAACTGTTGGAGTTGATGGAACAGGAAAGTTTGCCAAATTATTTGGGTAATAATTTACTTCTCCGTTTGACCAAGTATTTAATTTTAAACTTGTAATGGTTGTATAACCGTCTGTAACAGAATTATCAAAGCTGTATTTACCTTGTGCATCTGTTGTTGCCAGAACACTTTTCCACGGATGTGCATTATCTGTCCATGGCAAAACAATCTCTACTTTTGCACCCGCAACAGGAATAGTTCCGTTTTTAACTGTTCCGCTAATTTTACTTGTAGTTGTTGCAACATCCTGAGTAAAATTCAATGTTTTATTTGCATTCAAATTAGAATATACTGTTGAAGCTGGTGTAAATGTTTGGCCTGTTAAAGCAGCCGTTACTGTATAATTTCCTCCTGAAGCTAAAGTCAATGAATAAGCTCCGTTTGAATTGGTTGTTGCAGTAACATTTCCTGCTGTAGAAGATGCAGTAACTGTTACGCCAGAAACTGGAGTTGTTCCATTAAGAACTGTTCCGCTTACGGTATACGTTACCACCGCTGCTCCTTGAGTGAAATTAAGCGTTTTGTTGGCATCAATTGCATTGTAAACTGTTGAAGCTGGAGTATAAGAGAATCCAGATTTTGCAGCGGTAACTGTAAAGTTTAAACCTGCTGTTAATCCTGCTACGCTGTAAGCTCCGCTTGCATTTGAAACTCCTGTTAATGTTGTCGTTCCAGAAACTGCTGAAACTGTAACACCAGAAACTCCTGCTGTTCCGTCTAAAACTGTTCCGCTTACAGTATATGTTGGCTGAGATCCGTTGATTATAACTCCTGTCTGATTAACAGTAACATTCGTTAAACTTACAGGAACAAAAGTGTAACTAGCTTTTGCAGCTGTTAACGAATAATTTTGCCCAGAAGTTAAATTGTTGAATGTGAAATTTCCTGTTGCAGAAACTACTGTCTGAATTACTGCATTACTTGCATTTCGTAATTCAACTGTAACGTTGGTAACTAATGCTGCTCCATTTTTAACAGAACCAGAAATGCTTACTGTTCCTGGAACAACGCTTCCAAATGAAGTGTCAACTTGGCTTAATAATGAATTCGGAATTGAACCTCTTGTATCTTGAGATAATTCCCAAATCATACCACCAGCTAAATTTCTAGATTTAATGTATTGCACTTTTAAATCCATTGATTGCTTATCTTCATAAGAAATAAATTCTTTTGTAGTAGCATTATATAAGTAAGGAACTTTAGTAGTATTATCAAAATAACGAACCCATCCTGCCGAAGCTGCAGACGGCGTTACCATCATAGTATTTGGATCTAAGTAAGCGTGAGAATTGGTAACTGGATTTCCGACTAAATCGCAAATTTCGATACTTCCTGATTTTTCACAAGCTCCAGAACCATCCCATGTTCCTGTTGGGTTTTGCGGATTTGTACATCCAGGAACTACGTATCTTGGTGCTGAAACAAACAATCCGTTAGTTGAATTTGCAGCAACATTATCGAATTTTTTTCCGTAGAAAGGCAATCCCATGATTAATTTATTAGCAGGAAAACCAATTACATTTAAATATTGATTCGTTAATTCGTCTAATGATTCCGATTGCGTTGCACCATACAACGGATCATTTGGGTTTCCACTTGCGTATAAAGGTGCGTTGTAACAGGTTTTATCGTACCAGTTTCCACCAAAATCGTATCCGAAATACGTGATATAATCACAATAAGTAGAAATGTCTTCTGTCATTCCGTATTGTGCTCTGTTATTTGGTCCTAAATACTGTTTAGAAACATTTCTAACGTTGTTTCCAGCAGCAATAGTAATTAGTTTATTTGGCATTGCCTGACGCATCGCTTTCAATAAAAGCACTAAATTTTTATTATCATCAGGACTATATTTTTGAGGAGGAACAGGCGAACCATTTACTATTTCTGTACCATCAGTTCCGCCAGAAAGAGGATATTCCCAGTCGATGTCGAAACCATCAATAAATGGATATGTAGTAATGAAGTTTGCCATATCTGCTGCTAAAGCTGCTCTTGCTACAGGACTTGCAGCAATTGGAGAAAGATCTTGACCTTTTGTCCAGCCTCCAACAGAGATTAAAACTTTTAAATGAGGATACTTTTCTTTCAATTTCATTAAATCATAAAAGTTCCCTTTTACTGGCGCATCCCACGGAATACCGCCTTCCATATGCTCAAAATCAGCATAAGTGTCTAAACATTTTAATTTTGTATTCTCAGGATGGGCAGGATCATAAGTGGTCCCATAAAAAGAATAATTTAAATGCGTCAATTTACTTCCATCGATTTTCGGAACATTGAAATCCCGGGCATAGATAGACCATTGAGCATAATACCCTACTACTTTTTTTCCGTGGGCTGGTTGCGCCAACGCAAGTAAGGGAAACAGTAACAAAAAGAGCAATCTGTAATAATGTTTCATAATTAATAAATATTAGTTAATAGAAAATAAATAATTGGGCCACAGCAGCATAAAAACTTCTGGGTTTCGCTCAACTGCAGGTTGGAAGGCTGCTGTCGATCGGAAATAAACTCAAATTACATTCTATAGATAAATATTACTATTACTGATTTTTACATAATCATTAGCCAATAGTAGTGATTGATATTTATTTATAATTTTTTAAAAAATTAATGTTAAATACAAATGATAAACTTGGGACGACTCATCAATCTATACTCTTTTTTTGTCATGTTTTATTCTATTCTTTCTATTTGGTTTTTAAAAGGTTAATACTCCGTTATTGGTTATTTTTAGTTTGTTATAATTTATTACTTAATTGTTGTCTCGGTCTAAAAAAACAGAATTCAAAATTTTAATCGTAATTACCTCTGCCATAAGTATGGCAGAGATAATCAACACTCTAAAAAAACATTAGTAACTCAAAAACGTACTAAATACTAATTCAAATCCAACTCTAAATTAATTTCTTTAAACTCTCATAAACAGACAGTTCTACATCTGCATGATCTTTTGTATTGCATTGTTCAATCAATTTTTTCAGATCTGCCGGTGCTAAAGTTGATTTATTATCCAAAACCAATAACAATTCTTGAGAAGCATCATTTAGTTTTTTAGATAGTGGTAATATTGGCTGCACTAATGGTGCATTATTGCTTAATTCTGTTAATCCTTTGTGAACTGCAATCCACTTGGTAAAAAATGCAGCTACTTTGGCTTTGTTATCTGCCGACTTATTTGTTAAATATTGATTTACAGCTGCATCAAATGCAAGAGAATCTTTGGCATCTGGACCACAGGCATCTGCAAATAGGGTAAATGGAGAATACATTTGGTATTCTGTTCCTCCTTTATTACGAGTATATCCTTTCAATGGTTCGCTTACATTCGAAAACTCTTCTAATGATTTGATATCCTGATTATTTGCAATATTTCTTAAAATCACATCTTTGTTACGAATATGCGTAATACCTAATTCTTCTAATCTAAAAGAAATCGTTTCTAAACGTTTGCGCATATTCTCAACATCTACTACATCTTCTGCAGACCATAATCTTTCAGCAATTGCAGCTGTTCTTGGCCAAATTCTAGAATCTATAGTTGTTGGTGTAGCCAATTCTGACCACATTGTAGCTTCTCCGCCTAGAATTCTTGCTTTTTCGTCACTCGTTAAATTAGCTCCTTTTGGCATCGGATCGTTTAAGTAATGGCTCGCAATTGGATACATCAAATCGATATAATATCCATTAGACAAAACCGTTTTATATCCTTTTTTAACTGCATCTACAAGAGATTGTCCAGCTGGCATTCCTTCGTTTGGACCTCTCCATGAATGTACAATAGCTTCTTTTGATAAATCTTTAGTCAAAATTTCTTCCCAACCCATCAATTGTTTTCCGTGTTTCTTTAACATCGGAGCTAACTGCATTGTAAAATACGTCTGAAGTTCGTGGTTGTTTTTTAAATTATGCTTCTTTTTGAACTCTTGAATTTTAGGATTTGCATCCCAATCTTTTCCTTCGTTTTCATCTCCTCCAATGTGGAAATAAGCTCCTGGAAACAACGGACAAACCTCATCAAAAACTTCGCTTAATAATTGATATGTTTTAGGATTTGAAGGATCTAATGTTGGTGAAAAAATACCAGCATTTCTTTCAATTCCATAGGTAGCAATTGCTGTACCTTGAATATTTTTTTCGGATGTTCCTCCTGTCAGCGTAATCACTTTGCTTCCAATTTCTGGATAAGCTGTTAATATTGCAGATCCGTGACCTGGAACATCTATTTCTGGAACAATTAAAATACCGCGCTCATCAGCATATTTTACGATATTTTTAATTTCCTCTTGTGTGTAATACATTCCATCTGAAGCTACTTGCGTAAACCTTGGATGTTTTTTCATTTCAATTCTCCAACCTTGATCGTCAACCAAATGCCAATGGAAAACATTCATTTTCATTGCTGCCAATGCATCAATATTTCTCTTAACTACATCAATAGGCTGAAAATGTCTTGAAACATCCATCATTAAACCTCTCCATGTAAATCTTGGAAAATCTGCAATTTTTGAAACTGGAAAATAAAATGTTTTTGAATTGTTTTGAAGCATTTGAAGCAATGTCTCCAAACCATGTAATGCTCCCAAATCGCTTGAAGCATTTAAAGTGATTTTGTTTGAAGTGATATCTAAATGATAACTTTCGTCTTCATACAAACCAATTTTACCACTTTTGGTACAATTAATTTGTAATTCTGCATTTGGCACTTCGTTTAGCTTTTCAATAAAACCTTGTTCGAAAAATATACCTGTTCTACCATCTAAACGGCGCAAAAAACGAGTTACTCCTCCAAAAATTCTTGGATTTGGATTTCCTGTAATGTTAACTTTAAAGTTTTTACTTAAGTTAAAATTACCTTCATTAATAACAACATTCTGAGGCCAAGGCATAAGATTCAGCTGCTCTTTCTGGACTTGAGCTCCTGCTGATATACCTGCAAATAATAGTACAAATAGATATTTCATTTTTCTTTTTTTTGGTCGGATAGTTTTAAGTATCCTAAATTTATATAAAAAACAAAACTCAGAGTGATTTCAGCTTTACCTCACTTTTGCTATGAGATCATTCTGAATTTTGCTATTTGATTCATTAAAAAACGAATCGGATTCTTTTAGTAATCAAAACGTTTAAAGGCTTCAATCGCTTCGTATTCAGCCAAACCTAGTTCATCATATAATACGGCTGTGTTTTTATTTCGATCTTCTGCCCTAACCCAGAATTCACGAGAATCATTTCCTTGAAACATCACTCTATCTTTTTGAGACTGGTGGTGTAAAATGGCATGACGTTTTAATAAAACTTCAGACGGACTTAATGGAACGGCCATATCGATTTCATGAATATCCCATTCATGCCAAGCACCTCTATAAAGCCATAACCAGCAATCATCCATATACGGTTCTGGTTTAAGCTCTTTTAATGCAGCAAAAATGGCATTTAAACAAACCTCATGTGTTCCGTGCGGATCTGCAAGATCTCCAGCAGCAAAAACTTGATGTGGTTTTATTCTAGCAATAATTTCTTTTACGATAGCAATATCTTCTGGTCCTAACGGATTCTTTTTAACTTGTCCTGTTTCATAAAAAGGAAGATCTAAAAAATGCGTATTTTCATCTTTCAATCCAATATATCTTGTTGCACCGTAAGATTCTCTTCTTCTAATAAGGCCTTTAAGTTTTCTAACTTCCAAAGAATCGATTTGGTTTTCGGATTTGTTATTTAAAAATTCGATAACCGATTTGAAATTGATATCAGCAAGTCCTTCTCCGATAAAATCACTGGCAACTTCTGCAAATTTTAATGCTTCATCGTCTGAAACTGCAATATTTCCTGAAGTTTGGTACACCACATGAACATCGTGTCCTTGCTTGATTAATTTTGAAAATGTTCCTCCCATAGAAATCACGTCATCGTCTGGGTGCGGACTAAAAAGAATAATTCTCTTTTTTGCCGGATTTGCCCTTTCTGGACGAAATGAATCATCTGTGTTTGGTTTTCCTCCTGGCCATCCGGTAATAGTGTGCTGTAAAATATTAAACATATTAATGTTCATATCATAAGCAGAACCTTCTTGAGCCAATAGGTCAGACATTCCGTTATTGTTGTAATCACGGTCTGTCAGTTTTAAAATAGATTGTTTTGTTTTTTGACAAAGCCAAACAATAGCTTTACTTTTTAATTCAGGTGTCCAAAGACATTCACCAACCAACCACGGCGTTTTGAAACGGGTTAATTCTGATGCCGCTGACTGATCTAAAACAAAAGTTGCATTTGGATGATTCTGTAAAAATGTAGCAGGAACTTCTGAACTGATATCTCCTTGAATAGTTCTCTTGATAATATCTGCTTTATTCTGTCCCCAAGCCATCAAAACAATACGCTTTGATCTCATAATAGTCGAAACTCCCATTGTAATAGCGCGTTTCGGCACATTATCAATACCATTAAAAGCAGATGAAGCATCAACTCTTGTGATATGATCTAAGGTAATAATTCTTGTTCCTGAATTGATGTGCGAACCAGGTTCGTTAAATCCAACGTGACCTGTTCTACCAATTCCAAGCAATTGAAAATCAAGACCACCCGCATTTTTAATATTCATTTCATAGTCAATGCAATATTGATTAATTTCATCAATTCCCACTGTACCATCAGGAATATTAATATTTTCAGGTTTGATATCAATATGATTAAAAAGATGCTCATGCATGAAATAATGATAGCTCTGATTGTTCTCCTTAGTCATTGGATAATATTCATCCAGATTAAAGGTGATTACATTGCTAAAACTTAGTCCTTCTTCTCTGTGCATTCTCACTAGTTCCTCATAAACTTTGATAGGAGAAGAACCTGTTGCCAGACCTAAAACACAAGGTTTATTTTTTTCTTGCTTAGATCTAATTAGCTGCGCAATTTCATGCGCCACAATTACAGAAGCTTCAATAGAATTTTTGAAGATTTCGTTATGAATTTTCTCAAAACGAGTTTCTTCAAATTTCCCAGCGCTTTTGTAACTAATATCAGGTTTTATTTCTAAAGCACTTTTCATTTTTTCCTTTTTTGTAGTATTTACCATTTTGGTTTTAAGAATGGTATAGACAGCTTTCACCATCTATACCATACCACTAACCAAACTTAATATTCCATTTTTTTTCTAGAATTTGTTTACTCCAGTATCCCACCAAAGTCTTGTTGCTCCAGTATCAGGACCTCCTAAAAGCTGAACACCTTGCGCGTAACCTGTTGGATTCGAAGTTTTCTCATTTACATAGAAATTCAATCTTCTTACAAAAGTTCCATTAGGAATTTTTCCTCCAGAGAAATTATTTGCTGGCAAGAATAATTTTGGATATCCAGTTCTTCTTGTCTCAGCCCAAGCTTCTTGACCGTCAGGGAAACCAGCGATCCATTTTTGAGTAATAATTTTTTGTAGTTTAACTTCATTAGAAGCCGATTCTGACCATTTTACTGTCACTAAATTTTGCGCTGCAATATTATTCGCTGCATTTAATGGGTCAGTAAAGTTTGCTGGCATTGAAGTATCGTCATTAATGTAAGTAGACGCATCACCTGCTGCTAACTGAGCAAATGAAACTGCAATTCCTGCTTCGTAAAGTGACTGAGCAGATCCACCAACATTCCATCCTTTTAATGCTGCTTCAGCTTTTAAGAAATAAGATTCAGATGCATTAAACCAAGGAATCAAGTTGTTTTCTACGATTGGTCCAACTTTAGAGAATAAATCAGCTTTTGCTGTTCTATAATTAGCATCAACTAAAGTTCCCATTCTAATACCTTGATAGACACCTCCAGTAGCTTTATGGAAGAATACATCTCTTCTTGGATCATTATAACCATTCATAATAGATGTAATTGCTCCACCTGCATTGATATCTGCCCAAGGGCCAGTGTATGTTTTAACAGGATGCTCAGCAATATAAGCCATGTTATCAGCATTAGAAGTAATTACTCCTAAACCTGCCAACGCAGCTTCTCCTTCAGTTTTTGCTTTTACAGGATCAACGTTAGAAATACGCAATGCTAAACGTAATCTTAAAGAGTTAGCAAATTTTACCCATTTCTGAATATTTCCAGCTGCAGTAGTTCCGTCTGTTGCGTCTCCTGCTGCAAAGAAAGTTGCAGAAGCATCTGCCGCTTTTGGAGTTAAAATATCAATCGCAGTTTTTAACTCTGTAAAAAATTGATCATAAACCGCTTTTTGAGAATCATAAGGAGTTGTTCCATCAGGATTTCCGAAACCAGAATAAACGATTGGCCCGTAGTAATCTGTAGTTTTATGCATTGCATAAACTTTCAAGATCAAAGACCAAGCATAAAACTGAGGATACTTCTCTTTTGTTAATTTCTCAAGATTATATGCATTTACCATCTCTTTTTGGTACTTCTGAACCCATTCAGCACCATTCCATCCATCCAAAAGCGCATAAGTTGAGTTGTTTGCGTTTCCTTCAAAATCATGAGGCGTTCCCATATATCCTGAAAAGATGTCTGCATTTAAGTTAAACTGAATATCTCCCTGCCAATCATCTGCAACCAAGATATACATTCCTCTCTGCATTGTTTTAAGAGGCGCTTTAACTTGATTAAAATCTTGTTCCAATTGTTCGTTGCTAAAGCCACTCTCATTGGTGTTTATTTGTTCAAAGTCTCCCGTACAGCTACCTAATGAAAGAGCTAAAACTGAACCTAATATTAATAATTTATTTTTCATCTGTGAATTTTTATCGTTAATTAAAATCATTTTTATTGATTTATAAGCCAACCCATTCAAAGGGTTACTTGTTTGTTATTTTACACTATTTCTACATTCAATCAACAAACAAGAGTCTTACAACAACCAGAAGGTTTTGTCCTTTTATTAATTATTTTAGAAAGTTAAATTCAAATTAACACCTATACTTCTTGTTGAAGGCAATCCGAAAATATCAACACCTTGCAATCCTTCTCCTGAACTTAATGTTACGTTTGGATCAAACGGAGCATCTTTGTAGAAGAAAAATAAGTTTTTACCAACAAGAGAAACATTCACTGCTTTGAAGATTGTAGTTTTACTGAAATCAAAAGTATATCCTAGAGAAAGCTCGCCTAATTTAACATTTGTTGCTTTGTACATATACTCTCCAGTAGCACCCGCTCTATCTCCAACTGAACTATAGTAATTTTGTGCAGACATTGTAGTTACTGCAGCTCCGTTAGCATCTATTGCATCAACTTTAACTCCTCCAGCAGCTCTTGCATCACCACTAGCTTTAGACACACCATAAGAATCAAGCATTGCTTCTGTCATACTCATTACGTTACCACCAAATCTTCCATCAATAAGCACGTTTAAGAATACTTTTTTGTATTTGAAAGAGTTTGAAAAACCTAACATAAAATCAGGGTTTGAGCTTCCCATGTCTACCCAGTCCGTTTTTTGAACTCGAACATCATTTCCAGAACCAGCAAGTAACATCTGACCTTGTGCATTTCTCAAAATATTCTTTCCTTGAATTGTCCCGAATGGCTGTCCTTCTTTCATAACGTATCTATAGCTATTTGGGTCACCATTAGTCAAGATAACTGTATTAAGTTCTCCATTTGCACCTGTACCTAAGTCAAGTACAGTATTTTTATTTGAAGCATAATTCAATCCAAGATCCCAAGAGAAATTATCATTTTGAACTGCTTTAGCAGTTACTGTGATCTCAAAACCTTTATTTTCAATACTTCCTGCATTAAATGCATAGTTAGTATATCCTGTAGTATTTGGAATTGGAGCTGGAGACGTGATTAATTGATTTTTAGTTTCGTTATGGTAGTAAGTAAAATCAAATCCGATTCTGTTGTTTAAGAATCTCCACTCTGTACCAAATTCATAAGAATTTTGCATTTCTGGCTTCAAAGAAGTTCCTGGTTGTGGACCAACTAATGGTGGTGTAAGAATACCACCAACTAAAGTATTTACTGGTGAAGTTAAGAAAGGAGAAATATCATTACCCACTTGAGCAAATGAAGCTCTAACTTTTGCATAACTAATTGCTTCAGGTAAAGATACCATTTGGCTTAAGACAGCTGATAGACCTACTGAAGGATAAAAGAAACTTAAATTATCTGTATTTACCAAAGTTGATGACCAGTCGTTTCTTCCAGTCACATCAAGATAAAGCATGTCTTTGTAACCAATAGTTGCACTTGCAAAAAGTGATTGAACTTCTTTTTTACCTCCAATAGTATGAGCATTTCTTTCTGCAGATACAAAGTTTCCTGTATTAAACCAGTTTGCATATACAAGTCCATTTTTTTGACCTGAATCGCTTAAATAAGCATCATTGATTGTAGATTTTGTGATACTTGTACCAAGGTTAGCGCTGAATGAAAAATCTTCACTAAATTTTGTATTGATAGTAGCGATTAAATCTCCATATAACTGATTACTTTCACTATCTGAATAAATATATCTACCTGTAGATGGTGCCAATGTTTCATTTGTACCAGCATACATTCTCTTATCAAAAATGTTATCAAATTTATTATAACCTCCTCTTGCTTTAATACTCAACCAGTCAGTTGCTTTATAAGTAATAGCTGCAGAAGTAATTAAAGATTGGTTTTTATCAATAGATTGATTTCTATTTAAAATCCAACCTGGGTTCTGAATGATGTCCGATGTTTGAGAAGGCCATCTTTGAGTCATTAAGTTTCTTGTTGGATCGAATACTTCAAAGTTTTTATAGTAATCGTTAAAATCATTTCCTCTTGGGAACAAATAAACTCCTGTCAATGGGTTGAAGTACAATCCGTTTGTTGGTTTATTTATGATTTTTTGCTCCGCATAAGATATCGCACCATCAATAGTTACTTTATCATTAAATAATTTAACGCTTTGACGAAGTGCAATGTTATTTTTCTTAAACTCGTTTGTTGGAATTACACCGTCAACTTTAGTGTTTGCATAAGTAAGACTAGTTGACATTTTATCAGATCCACCATTTACAGATACAGAGTTGATCATAGTAAGACCTGTATTGTAAAAATCTTTTACGTGGTCAGGAGAATTTTTAGGATCTCCCCAAGTTTTATCAGATGATGGCGCTGCTCCATAACTAGTTTGGAATTTAGGTAATGAAACTACATTATCAACAAATACACTCGCGTTGTAAGATGCTGTTACGTTTCCTTCTTTTCCTTTTTTAGTTGTAATTACGATAACACCATTTGCTCCTTGAGAACCATATAAAGCAGCTGCAGAAGCTCCTTTAAGAACTGTCATCGATTCAATATCATCAGGGTTCATCATAGAGATTGCATCTCCACCATCTCTATTTCCTCCAGCTGTATCACCAAAAACCTGATTTGCTTGAGATGAGTTAGAGTTTAACATTGGAATCCCGTCAATAACATATAATGGCTGGTTATTTGTCGCAGATGAGTTACCACGTATAGTCACTTTTGCTGCACCACCAGCTCCAGCTGAACTTTTTCCAACAATAAGACCAGCAACTTTACCAGATAAACTGTTCATTAAGTTGGCATCCTTAACTCTTGTAACCTCTTCCCCTTTAACTTCCTGGGCTGCGTAGGTCAAAGTCTTTTTTGATCTTTTAAGTCCCAATGAAGTTACCACTACTTCATTTAGTGCATTTGATGCAGCCTGTACCATTTTTACATTTATTGTAGCAGCATCGCCTACAACTATGTTCTGTGTTCCAAGACCTACATAACTAAAAACTAATGTCTGTCCTTTTTGAACTTCAATCGTATACAATCCATCAAAATCGGTAGTTGTTCCTTTTTGACTTCCTTGTACCAAAACAGAAGCTCCTGGTAATGGCATACCTTCAGAATCTGTAATCACACCTTTGACACTTTTTACTTGTGCAAGCGAAACTTGCGCCGTAAAAACAATCATAAAGATTAAGAAAATTTTTTTCATGTTTATTTTATTTTGTTAGTTATGAAGTAAAATTATTCTTAAGGCATTGTTAAAAAAAATAAATTAAACCAACGACAACAAAATTTAAACGAACGACATAAATCATTCAATAATACGCTTTACGAAAACGTTCTAATAGAAAAATTAAGCACTAATATCCTTTTTTTGCGAAATTTTATTCAAAAAAATTGGCATATTGCAGTTAATTGTTTAAAGTTGCACAATATTTCAATATTGTTAAGAAAAACTAAATTTATCTAACTAACCCAACCAATTGAAAGAAATACGAAAAGTTAAATTTGACATTAAACTGCAAAACCATATTTGGTTCTGGGGAGTATATTTTACTTTGAACTTTTTAAGATGGGGGGCTTACTTTAATGATTATCCTTATTCTTTCAAATCCAACTTAATCGAATTTTCATTGGTTATTCCTTTAGTGTATCTTAATTTGTTTGTTTTGGTTCCGAAGTATGTATTGAAGCAAAAATATATTATGTATACATTTTTATTGCTTCTAAGTCTATTTGCAATTTATTTGGCCAAAACTGCCCTTACCTATTATATAATATCTGAAAATATCTGGCCAGAAGCCAATAGAGAATATCATCCTTTTGAAATCAACCATATTGTTGCCGTTTGCATTGGTGAGTTGTATGTACTAGCAATGGCATCATCTGTTTATCTCACTTTAACATGGTTAAGAGAAAGAGAAAGAAATCGATCTTTAAGAGAAAACCAGTTCAAAATAAAACTTAAGTATCTTGAAAATCAGATTCAGCCACATTTCTTCTTTAATACATTAAATAATCTATATGCTTTATCACTGGAATCCTCAAAGAAAGTTCCAGATGTAATCATCAAACTTTCCAACTTGATGGAGTATGTTTTGTATGATGTAAAAGGAACCAAATTTGTTCCTCTAATAAAGGAAATCGATTATATCCAGAATTATATAGAAATTGAAAAGCTTCGTTTTGAAAATGTCGAAGTAACGATAAACCTTGAATCAAATATAGATGATGTCGTCGTGCCTCCTCTAATTTTTATCTCATTGGTTGAAAATGCCTTCAAACATGGCGGATTAAACAATAAAAACCTAAAAATTAAGATCAATTGTAGAGTTTTAGACAATAAGACGCTTGATTTTGAAATCTTAAATAATTTTGTAATTTCACAAACTCATAATCCAAAACGAGGAATCGGTTTAGTTAATACAAAAAAGAGGTTAAAATTAATTTATAAGAACAATTTCAGCCTTAAACATGCTACTAAACTAAATTTCTACATAATCCGATTACAAATACCTACCCAGAATGAAGATTAAATGCGTGTTAATTGATGATGAGCCTTTAGCTATCAAAGTCCTGCAAAATTATTTCACCAATTTTACAGATTTTGAAGTTATAGCAACATTCAATAACTCTTTAGAGGCGCTTGATTTTATCAACAGTACCCCTGTTGATGCCGTCTTTTTAGATATTAACATGCCTATGATGACTGGTTTTGAGCTTATCAGTCTAATTGAGAACAAAACTAAAGTTATCATTACTACTGCATTTAGAGAATTTGCTGCAGAAAGTTATGATTTGGATGTATTAGATTATTTGGTAAAACCAATTCCGTTGCCAAGATTTATAAAATGCATCAATAAAATCACCACCGAGTACAATCTCAAAAACAATATTAAAGTAGAAACCACAAAAGGCGATTCTCATATTTTTATCAAAGTCGATAAAAAAATGATGAAAATTAATATTGAAGAAATTCTATTCGTTGAAGGAATGAAAGAATATATAAAAGTTGTCACTCCAGATAAAACCTACATTACTCATAAATCTCTTACATCGCTATCGGAAGAATTACCAGCAGATCGTTTCCTAAGAATTCATAAATCGTATGTAATCGCACTAAATAAGGTGAAATCTATAGAAGGAAACCGCGTTCAAATTCAATCATACAACATTCCAATAGGTCGAAACTACAGTAAAGAAGTTAAAAACAAGATATTAGAATAAAACACAATTACGAATTACATTTTCTAACTAGGTTAAAATTAACACTTTGTTGAAAAAACATAGTCGTTGGTTTAAATTTAACATTATTTATACCTTTTTATTTTTTTTTGATAATCCTAACAAATATATTTACGGTCTTCAAAAAACAATAAAATAAAAAATTAACCTTATTATTATGAGTTCAGAAAATGTGCAAACCAAATGGGGGCAATTTATCTCTTTGATAATCGTCTTCTTCTTTTGGGGTTTTGTTGGGTCAGCCAATGACATCCTGATTCCAGTATTCAAAAAAGTATTTACGTTATCGCAAGTACAATCTCAATTAGTAGCTTGGGCTTTCTACGCTGCTTATTTTGTTGGATCAATTATATTCTTTATCGTTTCTTTAAAAGTAGACGTTTTACAAAAATACGGCTATAAAAGAACCTTATCTGCAGGTCTAATTTTATCTGCTATAGGTTCATTTTTATTCGTTCCAGCTGCTACAATTCAAAGTTTCCCTTTCTTCCTAACAGCTTTATTTACAGTAGGATTAGGATTTTCAATCCAACAAATTGTTGCAAACCCTTTAGCTATTAAAATGGGAAGTCCAGAAACTGGAGCACACCGTTTAACACTTGCAGGAGGAATCAACTCTTTCGGAACAACAATCGGAGCTATTTTATTAGGTATCGCCTTATTCGGAATGGGAGACAACAAAAAAACAGCTCTTTCATTAGACGATATTAAATTGCCATTCATCATTTTAGGTCTTGCATTTATTGCTGTTGCTGTTTTTATGAACTTTTCTAAAATCGAAGATCCGGTAAAAGAAGAAGAAGCAATCATCAAAGACAAACACAGTAAATTCAACATTCTTGACTATCCACAATTATACTTAGGTATGTTAGGAATTTTTATTTATGTTGGAACTGAGGTAACTATCATCAGTAATCTACCTGCCTTATTACACACTCACGAGTTCGGAAATGTACTAGAAGATGCTGTTGCACCATTTATTGCGCTTTATTGGGGAAGTTTAATGATCGGCCGTTGGAATGGTGGAGTAAACGTATTCAATACTTCTAACTTAGTAAATACCGCACTTAAATTTATCGTACCAGCTTTAGCTTTTGGAGTAATTATTGGAGCAAAT
Source organism: Flavobacterium sharifuzzamanii (assembly GCF_003254585.1). Taxonomy (GTDB): domain Bacteria; phylum Bacteroidota; class Bacteroidia; order Flavobacteriales; family Flavobacteriaceae; genus Flavobacterium; species Flavobacterium sharifuzzamanii. Next base: position 36,289 of record NZ_QJGZ01000042.1, read on the forward strand.
ATCTTTGCTGCACACGATGTTTCTTCATTCTATATCTACCCAATCTGGATTTTACTATTTATTGCAGTAAGTTTTGTTGGTGGTAAAAACGCTGGAAAAACCTTAATGCTTTTCGGAATTTCAGGATTAACAATGATGGTTTTAGGATTGGCTTGGCCAAACCCAGAAATAGCTAAATTCTTCTTTATTTCTGGAGGATTGTTCTTATCTATCATGTGGCCTTCAATTTTCGATTTAGCGATTGCAGGATTAGGAAAAAACACAGGAAAAGCATCTTCTTTCTTGATTATGATGATTTTGGGTGGTGGAGTTATTCCATTAGTTCAAGGAAGTATCTGTGATTTGGATGCAACAAATCCAAACGGAATTTTCGGTATCACTTACACTCACTTCTCTTACATAGTACCGCTTATTGGTTTTGCATATTTAGGATTCTACGGTTTCTACTGTCCTAAAATCCTGAAAAAACAAGGAATCAGCCACGTACAAAGCGAAGGTGGTGGACACTAAAAATTAAAAAATAACAATATAAAAAATCCAAATTCCAATTTACTAATCGGAATTTGGATTTTTTATATTTCCAAAGAAGAAAAACCTTAGAACCTCAGTATCTCAGAACCTTAGCCCCTTACTTCGCATTAATAATATTACTCAAATTCTTCTTAAAAACAGCTTTATTTTGCGCCGATAAAGGATAAACAACATCTTTGTCTGCATGAATAATTACCTTGTCAATATCAGCATTTAAAAGCGCTTGCGGATCTTTTATTTTCAAAGTGCAAGCTCCATCAAAAAAGCCATCATCTTCAATTGTTTTTCTTGCTTCTATTTTTGTGCCATCACTCAAAACTGCCGAGATCGTCATTTCACTATTTAATGTTTTCGAATAAAATCCGTCCATTACCAATAAAAGTCGATACGTATTTTTCAATTCCGGACCTTTAAATTCGTGTCTCGTTATATTATATCGCAGACCTTTGGCAAGAGTTTGAAATTTAACCGAGCAATCCAACTCATAAGTTGCAACGTCTCCAGCCTCATTAACCGAAGTAATAACTTTAGCAGCTTGAGCGTTTATAGAAAAACTCGCTGCAAAAAATGACAACATAAATAAGATAACTTTCATATTTAACTATTTAAGATTCAATATAAAAGTAAAAAAAAATCGCCTTTTCTCGTTAGAAAAAAGACGATTTTAATTTTTTAAATATCTAAGGATTATTTATTTCCTTTTTCGAAATCAGCAACAAACTGAGCTAAACCGATATCTGTCAATGGGTGTTTCAATAAACCGTAAATTGCAGAAAGAGGTCCAGTCATAACATCAGCACCAATTTTTGCACAGTTTACAATATGCATAGTGTGACGTACAGAAGCTGCTAAAATTTGAGTTTCGTAACCATAGTTATCATAAACTTCTCTAATTTCTTGAACCAAGTTCAATCCATCAGTAGAAACATCATCTAAACGACCAACAAACGGAGAAACATAAGTAGCTCCAGCTTTAGCAGCCAAAAGCGCTTGTCCTACAGAAAAAACAAGAGTTACGTTAGTTTTAATTCCTTTATCAGAAAAATATTTAGCTGCCATAACACCTTCCTTAGTCATAGGAAGTTTTACAACGATTTGCTCATGTAATTCAGCAAGCTCCTCACCCTCTTTAACCATACCTTCAAAGTCAAGAGCATTAACTTCAGCACTTACATCACCTTCAACAAGATTGCAAATATCAACATAATGCTTAAGGATATTATTTTTTCCAGTGATTCCTTCTTTTGCCATTAATGACGGATTAGTAGTTACACCATCCAAAACACCTAAAGCTTGTGCTTCTTTAATTTGAGCTAAATTAGCTGTGTCAATAAAAAATTTCATAATTTATATTATTTAAATTGTGTTGATTTATTCAGGGCGTGACCAGATTTGCAAAAGGCGCACCAATCAAACCGCTTACAAGCGCCTTTTCCAAATCCGGTCGGGCTATCCGTACTACTTCGGTAGTTTACTCCTATCCCTCACGCAAACGCAGCTGCAAAATTACGAAATCAATACCAATAACAATTTCAAAAATCAAATCAATTTGTGATTTAAATCTAAAATCAAGTAATTAATTGCGATTTATAACTTATAATGATTCATCAGCATCTTCTCATACATTTTATCTGGAAGTGCACGTTTCAATACAATCGAAAACTTCTGCATAAAAGCACCCAATTTGTAATGTACGTTTTTTGTAATCTAAATGATTTTATAATCGTAAAGAATATCGTAAGTTTATTCTTTAAAATTTTACTTTATTATAAAAAACTCATGAAACTCTTTCTAAATACCAATAATGGCTTACTTCCTGTCAAAATAAAAAAGGAAAAAACATTATCTGGAAAAATTTATTGGCCTTTTTTAGAAGTATGTGCTGGCGAAAATATAGAATCTAACAATTTGCATCAAGCATTTAATTCAGATTTTATTGGCTCTAGCCATTTTTTAAGTGGTGAAGGATTTACATTTAATAAAAATTCGCTGATTCTGACGAATATTTTTTTACATGTCCCTGAAGAAAACATCAAAAACACTTCAATTATTGATAAATGCCTTCAGAGCATTTCAATCACTGGATTACTTTCATTATCACAACAGCAAAAATTTTCATCATATTCACTGGCAAATTATAGATATTTAGATTGTAATAGAAACTTATTAATAGCAATAGATAGTGACGATTTAAAAACAGATGAAATATTAAGAGTTAAAATACATGACCGAATAGATTTACTATTCAAAAACAAAATTCATTGTGGATTTATCTTATATGACCCCATTAGAAGTCTTGTTCGTTTTACAAATGATTTTGAAAAAGGAGATGAAAATTACAATTACATTTTTTTAGCAAATGATCTTTCTGATTATTTAAATTCTATTACTGAATCTAATTGGTACAAACTAGAACAGAAAAATCCCGAGTTAAAAAATAGACTTGAAAAAATATGTGAAAATTTAAAAGATAAAGATCACTCTCTTGAACCTGTATTTGCTTTAGACAATCAATGTAAAAATATTCTAAATGATTATTATTAAAACTAATAATCAAACAATTCTAAAGATATTTTTATTCTAATACAATCTTACTTTTTTATTACTTTATCGATAATTAAACCCAAGATTCTTTGAATTACAAGTCAAAAATAACAAATAAAAATCCTCTCTTTAACTAAAATAGACGGTACAAATTTACTAAACTTTTCAACACATTAAAGCTTATAATGATTCATCAGCATCTTCTCATACATTTTATCCGGAAGTGCACGTTTCAATACAATCGAAAACTTCTGCATAAAAGCACCAACTTTATAATGCACATTCGGTTTTTTGGTCTGAATGATTTTATAAACTGCCTCTGCCATTTCATTCGGATTACTTCCTGCATCAACGTGATCATTCATAGTCGCTAAAACATCACTATACACTTTTTCATAAGCCGAATCTTTAATAACTGGCGCATGATAACGGCCTGCTGCAATATTGGTTGCAAAATCTCCAGGCGCAACATTCGTAATCTCAATTCCAAAAGATTTCACTTCCATTCTTAAGGCCTCAGTAATCAATTCTAAAGCTCCTTTTGAAGCAGAATAAACACTTCTGTATGGCAATCCCATATAACCAGCAATTGAAGTAATATTGATTATAAGTCCCGAATTTTGTTTACGCATCTGCGGAAGAGCCGCTTTCATAACTTCAATTGGACCGAAAAAATTCGTTTCAAAATTATTGCGAATTTCTTCAGTAGGAATTTCTTCTAATGGTCCTGTAATTCCAACTCCAGCATTATTAATTACAATATCTAATCTTCCAGAAGTTGAAATAATTTTATCGACAGCAATTTTAATCGAATCAGAATTTCGAACATCTAAAGCTACCAAAGGAAAAATTGAATTTAAAACTTTCTCAGGATTTCTGCTTGTTCCGTAAACCACAAAACCTTTTTGATGTAAAAATTCACCAATAGATTTTCCAATTCCTGATGATCCTCCGGTAATTAAAACAACTTTACTCATTTTCTTTTTAGTTATAAGTTTTTAATGGTCTAACCAATATTTAAATTCAAGTTTAGATTCCAATTCTTTTATCAATATGGAATCTTTAATCTCTTTAGAAAAATCTACAATAATCTTATTCGGATCGATAGCAGAATAATCTACTAGATAATATTTATTTAAAGCAGATTCGCTATTTTCTGGACATCCACCTGGACTATTTCTATACAATTTACCATCAACACAATACTTCACATATGCTTCAGTAGATCTTGGAAATTGTTTGCAAAAAGTATATTTACAAATTGTCTCGCTTCGATTATCTTTAATTTCTTTTCTATAATTAAAATGCTTTACAAAAAGATATCCAAAACCAATAGCGAGAATTATTAAACATATTTTTGAAATCTTATCGCTCATATTGAATTTACATATGCCCAAAAATAAAAAAATCCTCCTGAAAGGAAGATTACAAACTAATTAAATTCTAAAAAAAATGGCAAGCGACCTACATCGCACCGCTCAACCACGTACCCTTGCTATGTTCCCATCCTGGGGGAGTCTGCAGGAGCTGGTCGTGTAGGACTTGCCGGTGCAAATATACAATCTTTTTATATTTTTGCAAGAGCTTTGCTGCTATAAAAATAACATCGTATATTGGCTTATTGAAATTTTAAACTATGAAAAAATATAACTTCCTAGCTGTCATTTTATTAGGAATCACATTAATCGGATGTGGAGACACAAAAAAAGGTGAAAATTCTTTGTTTACTATCGACGATTCTGCTTTTCCGGCTCATTTTACACAAAAAGAAGTGCTTAATATCGGAATTTTAAACCCAAATTCGAAAGAAATCGACAGCGTTGCTTACTTCATAAACGACCAAAGAGTTGGAGGAACAAAAGGCGCTGAAAATTTTAGATTTGAATTAATCGACCAAAAATTAGGATACCAATACCTAAAAGCTACTGTTTATTTTGGTGGAGATTCTTCTGATGCCACTAAAAGAATTGAGGTGGTTTCAGACGTTGAGCCAAAACTTTTAAATTATAAAATCGTAAATACTTTTGCACATGACTCTTTAGCTTTTACTGAAGGTTTAGAATTTCATGACGGAAAACTTTTTGAAAGTACAGGACAAAAAGAAGATTCATACTTCAGGGAAGTAGATTATAAAACTGGAAAAGTAATCAAGCAAGTTGATCTTCCGAAAGAATATTTTGGAGAAGGAATCACTTTCTTCAATGGAAAACTATATCAGCTTTCATGGCAGGAAAAAACTGGTTTTATTTATGATGCTAAAACTTTTAAACTGGAAAAAACATTCAAATACGATAAAGATATTGAAGGTTGGGGAATGACGCATGATGACAAATACATTTACCATTCTGATGGAACAGAGAAAATTTGGAAAATGGATCCTGCTAATCAAAAGCTAATTGATTACATTAATGTTTATTCTGGCAGTTCAAAAATTAAAGCATTAAATGAATTAGAATTAATCAATGGAAAATTCTATGCTAATGTTTGGCAAAAAGATGCCATTGCGGTTGTAGACCCAAAATCTGGTGCAGTTGAAGGAATTATCAATTTATCTGGACTACGTAAATTTGTAAAAAGCAAAAATGCTGAAGTTTTAAACGGAATAGCTTACAACCCTGCTACTAAAACCATTTTTGTTACAGGTAAATATTGGGATAAAATATTCGAAATAACAATTTCTGAATAATCTTTAAAGAAAAACAATTTTACGAATTTCACAAGTTTTCACATATTTATCCGTGAAAATTTGTGAAATTTGTGTTTTATAACAATTCTTACTAATGATCACTTTAATCACAAACATACAAGAGTTACTACAGGTTCGCGAAACTTCAATTGCTAAAGTTTCAGGTTCTGAAATGGCTAATCTTCCAACAATTAAAAATGCTTTTTTAATACTAAAAGACAATTTAATCGAAGATTTCGGCTCAATGGATAATCTTCCAAAAATCAATGCCGATAAAACTATTGATGCAACAGGAAAAGTCGTTCTTCCATCTTGGTGCGATAGCCACACACATATTGTCTACGCAGGAAATCGCGAGCAAGAATTTGTAGACCGCATCAACGGACTTTCTTATGAAGAAATCGCTAATCGTGGCGGCGGAATCCTTAATTCAGCTAAAAAATTAAACGAGACTTCAGAAGAAGAAATTTACGAGCAATCTAAAATTCGCCTAGAAGAAGTAATGCATTTAGGAACTGGAGCTGTCGAAATTAAATCAGGCTACGGCTTGACAGTTGATGGCGAATTAAAAATGCTTCGTGTAATCAAAAAACTAGCCGAAAACTACCCTATTGCAATTAAAGCAACATTTTTAGGCGCGCATGCATTTCCTTTGCATTACAAAGACGATAAAGCAGGTTATTTGGACGAAATTATCAACAAAATGCTTCCTGAGATTTCTAAAGATAAGCTAGCAGATTACGTAGATGCTTTTTGCGAAAGCGGTTATTTTTCTGTAGAAGAAACTGAAAAAATTATGGAAGCAGGTTTAGCATTTGGCTTAAAACCAAAAATTCACGTAAATCAATTTAATTCTATTGGCGGAATTCAGGCTGGAGTTAAATTTAACGCCCTTTCTGTCGATCATTTAGAAATAATGACCCCAGAAGATATTGAAGCATTAAAAGGGACTGAAACAATGCCTGTTGCATTACCTTCATGTTCTTACTTCCTAAGCATTCCATACACTCCTGCCCGCGAAATGATAAAAGCTGGTTTACCTTTAGCATTAGCAACAGATTTCAACCCTGGCTCTACTCCATCAGGAAATATGAATTTTGTGGTGGCAACAGCTTGCATCAAAATGAAAATGACGCCGGAAGAAGCAATCAATGCAGCAACAATAAACGGAGCATACGCAATGGGACTTTCAGAAACTCACGGAAGTATTACAAAAGGCAAAAAAGCCAATTTAATCTTGACAAAACCAATTTCATCTTATTATCAAATTCCTTACGCTTTCGGAAGCAATCTTATTGAATCTGTTTTTGTAGAAGGAAAAATTGTAGAATAATTATTTCAACGATTTAAATTTAAATATAGCCCGTGGTTTCAACCACGGGAAACATATTGTTTTTCAAACATAACTATACAATTTCAAGCATAAAAAAAGGTCTGTGAAAATCACAGACCTTTAATATCTTAGTGGTATTTTATCCCTTCGGCAAAATTATCTTAAACTGAAACTAGTTTTAGAAACTAACTCATCATTATCAAATACATTGATAAAATAAGTTCCTTTAGCAAAATCTTTTCCTGGAAGATCTTCACTTACTTGTACAGTTTTATTTTCATATTTTACTGTAGTTTTAAAACTGTAAGTTAAAGTGTTATCACCAAAACTTTCTGTTTTCTTTTCTCCTAAAACATTGTTTTTAGAATCGATAACTTGAACATAATACGTTTTGTCTCCAGATTTAGCAATTTGATTTTCAGCAATTGTAAAACTAACTTTCAAAACATCAGCACGGCTTGCTTTATCAGTTTCGATTTGTTTACCTGAGCTTTTCAATTTGTAAGCTGAAGTTTTAGTATTTAAAACAGATAATTTAGAACCTTTTTCTACAGTTTTAGCTAGTTCTTCGTTTTGACCAACTAATACTTCATTATATTTTTTAGATTCTCCTAAAACTACAATAGTACTATCTCTTTGAGTAGTTAAAACACCATTTTGTTTTTTCAACTCATCGTTTTCAGCAACTAAAGTTTTCATTTTACTTTGCATTGCCTGAACTTGCGATCTGTATTTAGAAACATCTCCTTTAGACTTATTCAAATCATCCATTAAAGCTACTACTTTATCTCTTTCTTGGATTAATTCGTCAGACATCGAAGTATTTTCAGCAATTGCAGCATCATAAGTTGCTTTTAACTCCTGTAAATCTTTCATTACAGATTCTTTTTCTGTCAAAGTCGTTGTAAGCTCAGTCTTAACAACCTCTGTATCAGAAGATAATTTAAAAATATACACTAAACTACCGATCAGTAGGACTGCTAAAACTGCGATTACCGCCTTTAGACTTGAATTGTTGTTCTTTGGGTTTTCCATATTTAAATAATTTTCTTTAATAACAAATTTAAGAATTAATATAAGGTAATAACGTAAGTTTCTACAATTATATTATTTTTGGAAAATAAATTTTTTTCATGGAAAAATTAATCCCTTTCACTATAAATGATTTAGCAAAAGTCACAAATCACAGAAGTGGTGAATTAAAGTTCGGAGAAAAAATGATTGTTATTCCATCAGGAGTTGACAAAGTCAATTTTCTCAAAGAAAGTGAAGCAAAGTATGTACTATTAGGAATTCCTGAAGACATTGGCGTGCGTGCCAATTATGGAAGGCCTGGAGCTGCATCAGCATGGCAATGTGCGATAAAAAGCATTGCAAACATTCAGCATAATAGATTTTGTAAAGGAAGCAACATTATTGTTTTAGGACAAATCAACGTTGCAAATGAAATGCGAGAAGTAGAAAACCTTGATTTTAATGATATTGATGATCGTTCAAAATTAAGCCAACTGGTTGAAAAAATAGACAAAGAAGTATCTCATATTATCTTTACCATAATTAAAGCAGGAAAAGTACCAATTATTATTGGCGGAGGCCATAACAACGCCTACGGAAATATTAAAGGTGCCGCTCTTGCAAAAGGAAAACCCGTAAATGCAGTAAATTTTGACGCGCATTCTGATTTTAGGATTTTAGAGGGTCGTCATAGCGGAAATGGCTTTTCGTATGCTTATGAAGAAGGTTTTTTAAAAAAATATTTCATTTTTGGACTTCATGAAAACTACACCTCAAAAAGTGTTTTAGACATTATCAAAAAACTGGAAGATCGTGTTCGCTATAATACTTACGATAGTGTCAATATTAGAAAAGAAAAAGACTTTAATCGTGAAATGATTACAGCTTTGGATTTTATTAAAAATGATGCTTTTGGAATCGAAGTCGACTTAGATGCAATTCCAAACATTGCAAGCAGTGCCATGACAATAAGCGGGTTTTCTGTCGAAGAATTGAGACAGTTTGTTTCTTTCTTTGGTGAACATAAAAATGCAGCGTATTTGCATATCTGCGAAGGCGCGCCAGATTTAGACAATTCACCAAACAATAACTTAATCGGCAAGTTAATTGGCTATTTAGTGACCGATTTTGTTAAAGCAAATATTGAAAAAGACTGATTCAAAAAAGCTTGTTTCTAGTATAAAACAAACTGGTTTTGCCAAATAAAAGCCAATTCAAATAAAGGATTAACCGAATAAACCTATCTTTGCACGGCATTTTAGAATTAAAACTAAAATAGTTAACACCTAAGATATGTTATTCGAAGATTTATCACTTTCAAAAAGTATACAAAAAGCCGTATTTGAAGAAGGCTATTTAAATCCGACTCCTATTCAAGAAAAAGCAATTCCGATTGTTTTAGAAGGTCGTGATTTAATTGGCTGTGCGCAGACAGGAACAGGAAAAACAGCAGCTTTTGCCATTCCGATCATACACCAATTACATCGCATTGTTGGTTCGTCAAAAAAAGCCAAACAAATTCGTGCGCTTGTAGTTACACCTACTCGCGAATTAGCCGTACAAATTGGACAAAGTTTTGACACTTATGCTAAGTATACCAATTTAACACAGCTGACTATTTTTGGAGGAGTTTCACAAAACCCTCAAGTAGACGCTTTAAAAAATGGGGTTGATGTTTTAATTGCCACTCCAGGACGTTTGCTTGACCTTCACAAACAAGGTTTTCTTGATTTAAATCATCTGCACACTTTAGTGCTTGATGAAGCAGATCAGATGCTGGATATGGGTTTTATAAACGATGTAAAAAAAATCGTAAAGCTTACACCTAAAAATAGACAAACTTTACTTTTCTCTGCAACAATGCCAATCGCTATTCGCGAGCTTGCAGAAATGTTTCTTCAAGATCCAGCAAAAGTTGAAGTTTCACCAGTTTCGTCTACTGCAGAAAATGTAGAACAGCGTATTTATTTTGTTGACAAAACAGAAAAAAGAAACTTGCTATATACTTTAATTAAAGAAGAAAATTTATCTAACGTACTTGTTTTTTCTAGAACAAAACACGGTGCAGATAATGTTGTTAAAGCACTTCGTAAAAAAGATATTCCTGCAGAAGCAATTCACGGAGATAAATCACAAAATGCAAGACAAAGAGTTCTAGACGCTTTTAAAAATAAAGAAGTTGGTGTTCTAGTTGCAACTGATATTGCAGCTCGTGGAATTGACATCGAGCAATTACCTTATGTAATCAACTTTGATTTACCGAATATTCCTGAAACTTATGTTCACCGTATTGGCCGTACAGGTCGCGCTGGAAATGGCGGAATTGCAATTTCTTTCTGTGGAAAAGATGAACTTCCTTATTGGAAAGACATTCAGAAATTGATTAAAGTAGATGTAAAAACAATTGCAGATCATCCGTATCAATGGCATTCTGGAAGTCCAGAAGCTGGAGAAAAACCTAAAAATTCAAACAGAAGCGGTGGTGCTCATAAATCGAGAAAATCAACAAACGCAAAGAAAAACAAAAAACGCTGGTACTAAACAGCGTTTTTTTCTTTTATAAGGAAATTGATTATTTTAAATAACTTAACTGGCTCAAAAGGTTTAATAATAATATCATTCATTCCAGACGAAATCGCTTCATCTGTAATTTCATCTTTATCAAAAGCCGTTAAAGCCACAATTGGAGTTTCTATACCTTGAAGACGGATTCGTTTAGTGGTTTCAAATCCATTCATTAAAGGCATATTAATATCCATTAAAATCAAATCGAAAGTTTCCTTTTCCAAAGCCTTAAGTGCAGCAAAACCATCGTCGACTACTTTGCAGGAATAATTATTTTTTTCGATAATCTTTTTCGTCACGAGCTGATTAATCAAATTATCTTCGACTACTAAAATTTTATAAACCTCGCTTGAAGTCAGATCAACTTCAATTTCATCAATAATACTTTTTGTTTTCGCTAAATCATGTTCAAAGGCAATTGTGAATGAAAATGCAGTTCCCTTTCCTAAATCACTGTCAAGCGTAATTGTACTTCCGAAGAGCCCAAGTAATCTTTTTACAATACTAAGCCCCAAACCAGTACCTTGATAATCTTCATCTCGTCTGCCAACTTGGACAAACTTTTCGAAAATTTTATTCTGATCTGCAACTGCAATTCCGATTCCGTTATCTTTAATTAAGAAATCTAAATAATACAGCTTTCCTTCCACTTTATTCAACTTTACGTTAATTTCAACTTGTCCGTCTTTCGTAAATTTTAATGCATTACTTACCAAGTTCATTAAAATCTGTGCAAGACGCAGTTTATCTCCAATTAAGTACTCAGGAATATTTGAGTCAATATTAGTAGAAATTCTATTATTATTTTTCTGCGAAAGAAAAGAAAGCGAATTTTTGATTACTGTAATTTCATCAGAAATATTAAAAGTTAGGTTTTCAAGTACAATCTTGTTCTCTTCGATTTTATTAATCTGAAGAATATCATTTACAAGAGATAGTAAATATCTCGCGGAGAATTTAAGAGAACTTAAATGCTGGCTTCTTGAAATTTCTTTATGTTCTTCAAGAAGCATATTTGTAATGCCCACAACACCATAAAGCGGAGTCCTCAATTCGTGGCTTATAGTCGATATAAACTGAGTTTTAAGCAAAGAGGCTTCCTCTGCAATTTCTTTGGCTTTAAGAAGCTCTAAATTGTGTTTCTTTTTATATCGAATGTTCCTTATTAGTGTAATAATTAAAACTAAAAGAATAAGAGAAATTAAAATGAAAAGAATTACAATAATTTTTGATTTCCTTAAGCTCTGCGATTGCTCTACTTTTTCTCCTTCAACCTTATCGATTTGCCTCTTATACTCATCCAACTCAAGACTTAAACCAGCTTGCGATGCCTTTTTAATCTTCTTAACATCGTATAGATTATCTGAAAGATCATAATGTTTAACAAGTGCATCATACGCTTCTTTATGCCTGTTTGTTTTATTCAAAAAATGCGAATATTCTAAATAAGCATGTGACAGATCTATTTTTTCCTGACATTTTTTACCTGCTTCAATGGCACTCAAAAAATAAGCATTTGCCGCTTTATTATCATTTTTATAGCTAGAGTAAATACCATTCAGCATAGCAACAATAACCTCTGTCGATTCGTCATTGTACTTTATTTTAGTGCTGTTTACATACTTTAAAAAGAGATATCCCTGATTGTAATTTCCAATATCAAAATAAGCCCATGCAATATTTACGTTTGTAAAATAAACCTCTTTTAAATCATTTATTTTCAAAGCATAAGCTACTGCTTTTTTATAACTACGGATTCCTTCATCAAATTGTTCTTTTCCGAAACAATACATGTTTCCTAAATTATTATAAAGGTTACATTTTAAAGAATCGTTATTGGTCTTATTGGCATAATACAAACCTTTTTTATAGAAAAAAATGGCTTTATCATACTCTGTCAATTCGTTATAATTTGCAGCTATAATATTATAAGAGCGAGCAATAAGACAATTGTCTTTTATGGCTGTTGCAGCACTTAAGGCAGCTCTCGAATAGATTAATGATTTCTCGAAATTAGATTCCCTAAAATTTAAAAGTGCTTTCTTTACCGTCTTATCAATTTTAGGATCGAGGTTGCAATTAGATTGCGCGATTGCTGAATTGGCAAAGCAATTCAGAACCAAAAATAAGAGTAAAAAAATCCGTTTGTGGGGCATTAATCGGCTAATTTGATCAAATATACACTTTAAAATAAAAAAAAGCTGTATTTCACAAAAAAATACAGCTTTTCAAATATTATTTCAATAACTAAGATAAAAAAATTAAAATCTCAGTATATTTTTATTCTTTATTCTCTTCCCATTGTCCTACAACAGAAGTTGCTAATGCATTTCCTAATACGTTTGTAGCACTTCTAAACATATCGCAGAAGTGGTCAATTGGAAGAATCAATGCGATACCTTCAATCGGAATATCAAACATACCGCAAGTTGCAGCAACTACAACCAAACTTGCTCTTGGCACACCTGCAATACCTTTACTAGTAAGCATTAAAACTAAAAGCATTGCCATCTGCGTTCCTAAATCTAAATGCACATTGTAGAATTGAGCAATAAAAATACTTGCAAAAGTCATGTACATCATACTTCCGTCAAGGTTAAACGAATATCCAAGCGGCAGCATAAAAGAAACAATTTTATCTTTTACCCCAAAACCTTCTAATTCTTCTGTTAATTTTGGAAATACAGCTTCACTACTTGTTGTTCCAAAAGCAATTGCTAAAGGTCCAGTAATACGTCTTAATAATTCAGTCATTCTTCCTTTAAGGAAAATATACCCGATGGCAATTAAAATAACCCATAAAGTACTAATTCCGATTAAAAACGAACCGAAAAACTTAAAGTAAGTAATCACCAATTCTTCTGCATCTCGTATAGCAAACACACCTGCAATCGCTCCAAAAACTCCAATTGGCGCAAATTTCATTACATAGTTTACCATTTTTAAAACGACATGCGATAATTTATCAAAAGCACCAATAATAGGCTTTACTGTATCTCCTAAAGAAGCTGCCGCCAATCCGAAGAAGATTGAGAAAACTACAATTTGAAGAATCTCATTAGTAGCCATTGCTTCAACTATACTTTTTGGTACGATATGCTCAACAAAATTATCAAAAGACAAATTTTGTGTTTTACCAGTAACTTCAGAAGCTGCTGCCATATCAACGTGATCTAATTTTAGACCAACACCTGGCTGCAAAATATTCACATAAAACAATCCGATTAGAAGCGAAATAAATGACGCTGTAAAAAACCATCCAATAGCTTTTCCTCCAATTCTTCCAACAGTTTTAATATCACCCAATTTCGCAATTCCAACCACCAAAGTCGTAAAAACCAATGGAGAAATAATCATTTGCACCAAACGAATAAAGATGGTTGCCAGCATTTTAATTTTACTGCTAAATGCCTGCGCTGCTTCGGGCGAAATGCTATTGTGCAGAATAATTCCTAAAATGGCTCCTAGAACCATCGCAATAATAATCTGCCCTGTTAATCCCGAAAGAAATGATGTTTTTTTAGTTTCTGTAACTTCTTGCATTAAATTATTTTTTGATTATTAAAATATAAGACCCTCACTGTCTTACCTTTTATTAATATGTTTTGTTGATTAAATAAAAATCTGCCAAAACAATTGCAGCCATCGCTTCTACGATTGGCACTGCGCGAGGCACTACACACGGATCATGACGTCCTTTTCCTGTCATTGGTGTAATGTTTCCTTTATTATCTAACGAATCCTGAGTCTGCATGATAGTTGCAACAGGTTTAAAAGCAACTCTGAAATAAATATCCATTCCGTTACTTATTCCGCCTTGGATTCCGCCAGAAAGATTTGTTTTTGTTGTTCCGTCTGGATTGTATAAATCGTTATGTTCGCTTCCTTTCATTTCAGATCCAGAAAAACCGCTTCCGTATTCAAAACCTTTTACCGCATTAATAGAAAGCATTGCTTTTCCTAATTCTGCATGAAGTTTATCAAATACTGGTTCTCCTAAACCAACTGGAACATTCTGAATTACACAAGTCACAACACCTCCAACAGTGTCTCCCTGTTTGCGGATGTCGCGAATATATTCTTCCATGATCGCTGCAGATTTCTCATCTGGACAACGAACTGGATTGCTTTCAATTTTAGAAAAATCCAATTCCTGATACGGTGTTTCTAAATGAATTGGTCCAACAGAAGAAACATAAGCATTGATCTTAATTTCAGGCAACATTTGCTTTGCAATTGCACCCGCTACTACTCTACTCGCTGTTTCTCTTGCAGAACTTCTCCCGCCACCGCGATAATCACGAAAGCCGTATTTCTGATCGTAAACATAATCGGCATGGCTTGGTCTGTAGTTATCTTTTATATGAGAGTAATCGTCTGATTTTTGATTGGTGTTTGGAATAATGAAACCAATTGGAGTTCCCGTTGTTTTTCCTTCAAATATTCCTGATAGAAATTGAACGCTGTCTGGTTCTTTTCTCTGTGTAACAATTGCCGACTGACCTGGCTTTCTACGAGCCATATCTACTTCAATTGCTTCAAAATCTAATTGTATTCCTGGAGGGCATCCGTCAATAATTCCGCCTAAAGCTTCACCGTGAGATTCTCCAAATGTAGTTACTTTATATAGTGTGCCGAAGCTGTTTCCTGCCATTGTGTTTTGTTTTGAGCAAATGTAAGTTTTATGAATTAAATTAAAAAATTTAAAACTGGTATTATTAACGAAACATTAAATGGAATAAAAATCACAATTTGGTAAAATTATCCTTCTTTTAATAACCTTTTAATAAAGTCAGATTTCACAAACTTTCTTTCATTTGTAAAACTTCAAATCAAGAAAAATTGAAAAAAAGAAATGTCGAATTGGTCATTCTTTCTGATGTCCATTTAGGAACTTACGGAAGTCACGCAAAAGAACTAAACAACTATCTTTCAAGCATTAAACCCAAAACTTTAGTCTTAAATGGCGATATAATTGATGCTTGGCAGTTTCGTAAATCTTATTTTCCAAAAGCCCATTTGCGCGTTATCCAGCGTATTATTGGAATGGCTTCTAAAGGAACAAAAGTGTATTATATCACTGGAAATCACGACGAGATACTTCGCAAATTCAGTGATATGAATATGGGAAATTTTGCACTTGTTGATAAATTGGTTTTAGAATTAGACGATAAAAAAGCCTGGATTTTTCACGGAGACGTTTTTGATGCCTCTGTACAGCACTCAAAATGGATTGCAAAACTAGGTGGCTTAGGTTA
Organism: Flavobacterium sharifuzzamanii; assembly: GCF_003254585.1. Lineage (GTDB taxonomy): Bacteria > Bacteroidota > Bacteroidia > Flavobacteriales > Flavobacteriaceae > Flavobacterium > Flavobacterium sharifuzzamanii. The sequence continues at coordinate 52,220 of NZ_QJGZ01000042.1, forward strand.
CGATTATCTGATTTTAATGAACCGTTTTGCTAATTGGTGTCTGGCAAAATTAGGACGCGAACCTTATTCTTTTTCTAAAAAAATAAAAGCAAGCGTTAAAAAAGCGGTAAAATTTATTTCGGATTTTGAAACAACCGCAACTGATTTGGCTATTGAAAAAAATTACGATTATGTTATCTGTGGACATATTCATGAACCCAAAATCATAACCAAAGAAAACAAACACGGCTCTACTTTATATCTAAATTCGGGCGACTGGGTGGAAAACTTAACTGCTTTAGAATATCATAAAAAACGATGGAAATTGTTTTCTTATAAGGCCAGTAATTTTGTCGAAGAAGAAAATCTTTTAGAAATGGAAGACCTTCTCACCTCTCAGCTAATTTCGTCCATAATCCTAAAATAAACACCTCAAAAGCAGGTTTTTAAGAATTTTAACGCTCCAAATTCCTGAAAATGTAAATTATGTAACAATTTTCAAAAATATTATACGTTTTGTATCTAACTGTAATAATACATTTGATTAAAATTAATTTACCATTTTTATGAAAAAGATACTTTTATCTGCCATTATGCTTCTTGGTTTAGCATTTACGGCTCAATCACAAGAAATTTCGAAACATGCTTTAGGATTACGTTTAGGAGACAACAACGGATTTGGAGGAGAAATATCGTACCAATTAGGTTTAAATCAAAAAAATAGACTTGAGTTCGATTTAGGATGGAGAAACAGTAGTGATGTAGACGCAATAAAAGGGGTTGCTCTTTACCAATGGGTTTGGAACATCGACGGAGGTTTTAACTGGTATGCTGGTGTCGGAGGAGGACTAGCAGCTTGGGATCACGATTATTACAACAATAATTACAGATATAGCGATAGCGGAACTTATGTTTTTGCAGCTGGAGATATCGGTATAGAATATAGATTTAAAGAAGTGCCAATTACTTTATCATTGGACGCGAGACCAGAAATTGGTTCAGGATATTATGATGATGATAACTTTGGATTTGACGTTGGTCTAGGTGTCAAATTTAGATTCTAAAATAAATTAAAAAATAATTGTAAAAAGAAGCCTGTCGTTTAAAATAGACAGGCTTTTTTTTACTTCAAAACATTAAGCTCTTAATTAATGATAATCGCTTTTTTAGAATGGATCTTTACAACTGTATAAGGATATGAAATCACCTGCATAGTCATCGCATCTTTTGCAGGACTGTTTTCTTTTACAGTGATAATGATATTTTTATCTGTTTCTTCAACCTTTTCAACATCTATCGTATAGCCGCTTGTGTTTTTTTCGCCCATATTCAGAATCACATAATTATAATCTTGAACATCTGGATCTTTCATCTTATGAGCCAAATTCGGATCGTTTTCAAGCATTTTGATTTCATTTGGTTCAGTCAGAATTTCAAAAAATTTAATATTCCCGCCACCGTCAGATTGTGTTGTCAAAACCTCGTACAGCGCTGCATTTGAACTTCCAGTCTTCTTCACTCCGCAAGAAATCAAAACAAAAACCGCTAAAACAGAAATTACTTTTTTCATTTTTATCCTTTTAAATTAGTGCTTCTCCAATTTGTAATCATCAACCGCTTTTTGGTACAAAGCTTCATATTTAGGTAATATGTTTTTAATATCAAATTTTTTTGCTACCTCTAATGCATTTGCTTTAAACTGACTCAAAACAGCGTCATCTTTTAAAATCTTTAAAGCATTTTGCGCCATTTCTTCAACGTTCCCAACATTGCTTAAGTAACCCGAAAAACCATCGTAATTAACTTCAGGCAAACCTCCAGAATTACTTGAAATTACCGGAACCCCACATGCCATCGCTTCTAATGCCGCCAAACCAAAACTCTCAGTTTCTGAAGGCAGTAAAAACAAATCGGTCATACATAAGATTTTATCAATCTCGTGGCTATTTCCAAAGAAAATCACTTTGTCTAAAATCCCTAATTCCTGACATAAAATTTCTGCTTTTTCTTTTTCAGGTCCATCTCCAACCATCATTAGTTTAGCTGGAATTTCTTTCTGAACATTATAGAAAATCTTAATGATATCTGGAATGCGCTTTACTTTTCTAAAGTTACTAATATGCGTTATAATACGTTCATTCTCATTCGCCATTACATAGCGGTGACAAGGCGCGTTCGGATCTTTTTTGACTTTGTCCAATTCAATAAAATTCGGGATCACCTTAATTTTATTTTTGATTTTGAACAATTTCAAAGTATCATCTTTCAAACTCTGAGAAACCGAAGTCACGTAATCTGATTTATTAATGCTAAAAGTCACCGCAGGTTTGTAAAACGGATGATTTCCAACAAGTGTAATATCAGTTCCGTGAAGTGTGGTAATCATCGGAAGATTAATTCCTTCGTTTTTAAGCATTTGCTTTGCCATATAACCTGCATAAGCATGTGGAATAGCGTAATGAACGTGCAGAAGCTCAATTTTGTACAATTTTACCATATCGACCAACTTGCTAGACAACGCTAATTCGTACGGCTGATAATGAAACAAAGGATATTCCGGAACATTTACTTCATGGTAATGAACATTCGGATTTAAAAGTGCCAATCTAACTGGCTGACTATATGTAATAAAATGTATTTCGTGTCCTCTTCTGGCTAATTCGAGACCTAACTCTGTGGCTACTACACCACTACCTCCAAAAGTAGGATAACAGACTATTGCTATTTTCATGGATTAAATTTAATTCTACGAAAATACTCAAAAATAGCGTTTAATTAACTGTTTAAATTGTTAGATTTTTGTGAATCTTACTTCCATACATTTCATATTTCGGCAATCTAATTTTACCTTTAACTTTTAAATCCACAATATCTTACTAGCATTTACATGGACAATTATAATTTATTGCAAGAAAACATTCGAAAACGTATTGAGGTAACTGAGGATGAAATGTCGTATTTTATTTTTCTTTTACAACAAAAAAAATATAGTCGGAAAGAATTGATACTTAGAGAAAGCGAAATATCTCATAATTTTACTTTTATCGTTTCTGGTTGTGTAAAAAGCTATCTCATCGATAACAAAGGAGAAGAACATATTCTCACAATTGCACCGAGTGACTGGTGGATTACAGATATAAATAGTTTTGTTTCTGGCACACCTGGAAATTTGTTTTTGGAAGCACTTGAACCGACTACTGCATTACTATTAAGTCGCGAAAAGCAAGAATTGCTACTTGCAAAAATCCCTAAATTTGAAAAATATTTCCGTATTCTAACAGAAAAGGCTTTTGCTGTAAGCCAGCAAAGAATTATAGACTATATGAGTTTAACTGCTTTAGAACGTCTTGAAAAATTTGTAGCCAGTTATCCTTCTGTAATTTCATCTTTAACACAACAGCAAATTGCCTCTTATATTGGTGTTACTCCTTCATTTTTCAGCAGGATGATTAAAGGAAAAAAAATATTTTAACATCTCAGTTGACCTAGGTCATTTTTCAAAAACAGGCTTGATTCTACTTTTGCTGTCAATAATAACAATTAAAAATATTTTATATCATGATTAGAATTACATTCTCCTTTTTAATCACATTATTGTCTTTTGCAACTATTTATTGTCAACAAAAAAATCAAGAAAAAATGAAACAAGCACTAATTATCGTAGACGTTCAAAATGATTATTTCCCAGGTGGCCGAATGGAACTTTCAGGATCCGAAGCAGCCGCAGATAACGCCAAAACTATTCTGGAATACTGTAGAAAATCAAAAATAGAGGTAATTCACATTCAGCATATTGCAACAGCTCCTAATTCGACCTTTTTTCTTCCTGAAACAGATGGCGCAAAAATCAATGTAAAAGTAGCCCCAATTTCTAATGAAAAAATTATAACCAAACATTATCCTAATAGCTTTAGAGAAACCAATCTTTTAGCTTATTTACAAGAAAAGAAAATAACAAATCTCATAGTTACCGGTATGATGACTCACGTTTGTATTGATGCTACGGTAAAAGCTGCAAAGGATTATGGATTTGACTGTACAGTCATTTCAGACGCCTGCGCCACAAAAGATCTTGACGTACAAGGCAATAAAGTTGCCGCTAAAGAAGTTCAAAATGCATTATTAGGTGCTATGGCATTTTATTATGCTGAACTTAAAACAACTTCAGACTTTATTGCTCATTAAATTATTCAACTTTGTCAAAGTTTTAAACTTTGACAAAGTTCTTTATACAACGAAACCCGACAGGCTTTCTTTGAAACAAAAAAGGCATGAAATCTACATTTCATGCCTTTAAATATATTTTAAATACTCTTAGAAAAATCTGCTGTGCCAACTGTCAGCAGCAGGAACTTCCCAAGATTCATTAAATTCTTCGATATTGTTTACCAAATTATTGAAAACAATTGTATTCTCAGAAACCGACTTATCTTTTACCATTTTCTTGAAATCAATCAATGGTTTGTGTGCAATATGTTCTCCAAGTTTAAAAGTAACGTTCATTTTATCCAATAAATCAACATTATACTTTTTCTCTAGACTTTGAATAAATTCAACAGAACTATCAATAGAGCATCCTGTCGCAGCTTGCACTTCTTGATTTACTGCCAATATTATAAATCGATTATATTTCAATAAAAACGAAGCTTCAAGACTTGTACCGTGTGCGGCCCACTGTTCTACAAAAGCTTTTAAATCTGTTTCGATTTCAGAAAACTCTTCCTCAGAAAATTTTCTGTTCGATTGGTAAATCCAGACTCTAGATTCACCTGGTAAATTTTCAAAAGGTATATACATTTTTTCTTTTTTTTTGTTTGTTTTTGTTTCAGGTTTCAAAACTTAGTAGCTTAGCATCTTAGAACCTTAGCACCTCTTTTACAAATCCTGTGCATTCGCTATTAATTCAGCGATATCTAAAACTTTAACCTGACCTTCTTTTTCTTTATTTTTAATTCCGTCTGTCAACATGGTGTTACAGAATGGACAACCTGCAGCAATAATATCAGGTTGAGTTTCTAAAGCATCTTCTGTACGAAGAACGTTCACTTCTTTATTTCCAGGTTCAGCATCTTTAAACATCTGTGCTCCTCCTGCACCACAGCATAATCCGTTTGCTTTAGAACGTTTCATTTCAACTAATTCAACATCTAATTTCTGAATTAAATCTCTTGGCGCTTCGTAAACTTTATTTGCTCTTCCTAGATAACAAGGGTCATGGAAAGTAATTTTTTTACCTTTAAACTGTCCACCTTCAACAGTTAATCTTCCTTCATCAATTAATGATTTTAGAAACTCCGTATGATGAATAACTTCGTAATTCCCTCCTAATTCAGGATATTCATTTTTCAAAGTATTAAAACAGTGCGGGCAAGCTGTAACAATTTTTTTAGCTTCATAAGCATTCAAAACCTCGATATTCATCATGGCTTGCATTTGAAACAAAAATTCATTTCCAGCTCTCTTTGCAGGATCACCAGTACAACTCTCTTCTGTACCTAAAACTGCAAAAGAAACATTAGTACGATTTAAAATACGTACAAACGCTTTAGTAATCTTTTTTGCTCTATCATCAAAACTTCCTGCGCAACCTACCCAAAACAAAACCTCTGGCTGTTTTCCTTCGGCAAGCATTTCTGCCATTGTTGGTACTACTAAATTTTCTGACATTTCTCTCACTTTTGTTTAATCGGTTAATGGTGAAATTGTTTAATCGCTAAAAGCAAAATGACAAATTCTGTAAAAACCGAAATATTATTTTAAAATCGATCAAACGGTTAAACAACTAACCGATTAAACAATAAATCTTAATTCTCGTTTTTCCAATTTAAACGGTCTTGCTGGCTATATTGCCAAGGCGCACCGTTATTTTCAATATTAGTCATCATAGCGTTTAATGACATTGGAGCAGCACTTTGTTCCATAACCAAATAACGACGCATATCCATAATGATAGACAATGGACTAATATTTACAGGACATTCTTCAACGCAAGCATTACAAGACGTACAAGCCCATAATTCTTCTGGCGTAATATAATCGTTTAAAAGTGATTTGTTATCTGGAACAAAAACACCTTTATTGGCGTCAATATTTTTACCAACTTCTGTCAAACGGTCTCTTGTATCCATCATAATCTTACGCGGAGACAATTTTTTACCAGTTTGATTTGCAGGACATGAAGAAGTACAACGCCCGCATTCTGTACAAGTATATGCATTTAATAACTGAACCCAGTTTAAATCCTGAACATCACTTGCACCAAATTTAGCTGGATGTGCATTTTCATCAGCTGGAGCAGCTGCAAAAGGATCTGCATTTGGATCCATCATTAATTTCACTTCTTTTGTAACTGAAGCAAGATTATCAAACTGCCCTTCTGGTTTTAAGTTTGCAAAAAAGGTATTCGGGAAAGCCAAAAGAATATGCAAATGTTTTGAAAAGTACAAATAGTTCATAAAAACTAAAATACCAACAATATGCAGCCACCAGAAAACTTCAAATAATAATCCAACAACTTCGTTTGAAGTGCCATTAAAAATTGGCGCTATAAACTGGCTTATTGGGTAACTTCCTGCTTTATGAAAATGAGAATATCCCCCTGGAACATTCTGTAAATGCAAATCAGATGCATTCATCAATAAAAACAGAATCATCAAAACTGTTTCAAAATACAAAATGTAATTAGCATCGCTCTTTGGAAAACCAGTTAGATCTTTGCTTACAAAACGTTTCAAACGGATTACATTTCTTCTGATCCAGAAAGTAACTACAGCAATAATTACAAGTATCGCTAATATTTCAAATGAAGCAATTAGAACATCATAAACTACACCTAAATAAGGCGCAAAAACTCTATGCGTTCCAAAAAGTCCATCAATAATAATTTCTAATAATTCTATATTAATTATTATGAAACCAACATATACAAAAATATGAAGAATTCCTGCAACAGGGCGTCTCACCATTTTTGACTGCCCTAGCGCAATCAATGCCATGTTTTTCCAACGAGCTTTAGGATTATCTTTTCGATCTACATCGACTCCTAGATTAATATTTCGGATGATTTTTTTTACGCTCGCTGTAAAAAAACCGAAACCTACTATAAGAAGTATTGCGAATAAAATATTATCTAAATAACTCATTTATAATTATTTTTTATCGGTTGAGTTTGTTTCTTCTGTTGGTGCTACGTATGGCTTATTTTTCTTTCCAAAAAGAGAAACATTTACGTAACGTGTTGGGTAAAGACGAAGGTCTTGCAATAACAATTCAAGTTCTTTTGAAGTTTTAGTCAAGTTATTATACAAAGCCTCATCGTTAAGTATTTTTCCTGCCGTACCTTTTCCAGAATTCAAGTTGCTCATTAAAACATCAACTTTAGCTAAAGTTTGGTTCAAGTTGCGAACCGTTTTTCCTAAATCTGCTTTATTTAATGAATCTGAAATTTTATTGAAGTTGCCAGACATCTTATTGAAGTTTGTAACCATTCCATTAATCTGTCCTTTATTAGTATCCAAGATATTATTAAGACTTCCAGAAACTTTATGAAATTGTTCCATTGTCTGACTTAACTCAGCAATTGTTTTCTTTAGATTTTCTTGAGTATTTTTATCTAAAGTGTTATTTAATCCTGTAACCAAATTATCTATATTCAAAAGCATTTTATCAAGCTTTTGCTGAATTGGTTCAATTTTTCCTCCTAATGATTCTGTCAATCCTAATTCAACAGAAGAAACTAATTTCTGTCCGTCTTCTGCCAATTCTTTATCAGCAAAATTTGGAATAATTTTAATTTGTTTCCCTCCAATCAAACTTGGAGAATAAATAGAAGCTGTACTTGTTTTAGAAATTGGAAAATCTGTTTTAAGCTGAAGCTCAACTAACAATTTACCTGTAACTTCATCAATTGTAATTTTATTTACTTTACCAATCGCAAGTCCGTTAAGTGTAACTGGTGCAGATGGTGATAAATCTTCAACATTATCATATTCAGCATATAATATTGTATAATTAGTAAAAAGGTCTCTTCCCTTTAAAAAACTATATCCCCAGATAAATAGTAGAATGGATGCGATGACTAAAATAGCCGTTTTAATTTCTCTTGTTAGTTTCAAAATTCTAAGTGTTTGTACAAAATTAATATAAATATTCGAACTTACGCTTATTATTTAATCGCGTCCTGAATACTGATTTTTTCGCCATCTTTAGTTGCCACTAAAAACGCTGCGCCATATCCTTTACTTTTAGCTTCTTGCAGATATTTTTGCGCTGTTTCGTAACTTGGAGTTTCTTCGTAGAAATATTTATAAATATTATTTTCGTACACCATCGTTACATTTTTAAGTCCTTTAAAGTTTTTTGGCTCTAAAGGTGTTTTTTTGATGCTTGCAATAAGCTGTACTTTAAAAAACGTTCCTTTTGGAACATTTTTAACAACAGCAACTGGAGTATTTGTTTTTGGTTTTGCCTTAGTTGAAGTATCTCTTATGGGCCGACTATCGTCTGACTCAGTTCCTGAACCAAAGTATTCTCTTTTATAACTTAAAATGGCTTCTGCAATTGCTCTTGCAATATCATCCTGACCTTCTTCTGAATTCAAGATGTTTCCTTCTGTTGGATTAGAAACAAATCCAGTTTCAACCAAAACTCTAGGCATATATGCTTTATGAAGTACCATAAAAGGCGCTTGTTTCACACCTCCATGACGAAGTTTTTTTCCTAACTTTTCAAAGTTTTCTTCGATTTTAGTCGCGAGAGTAATACTGTTATCTAAATATTCTTCTTGCATGAGAGTCATACCAATCATCGATTCTGGAGAATTTGGATCGTACCCTTCATATTTACGCTTATAGTCTTTCTCTAATGTAATTACCGAGTTCTCTTTTTTCGCAGCTTCAAGGTTTGATGCTACTTTACTTAAACCCATTACATAAGTTTCTGTTCCGTCGGCTGCCGTATTTTTATTGGCGTTACAGTGAATCGAGACGAAAATATTTGAATTTGCTCTGTTTGCAATATTGGCTCTTTCGACCAAATCAACAAAAACATCAGTTTTACGGGTATAAATTACATTAACATTTGGATTAAGTTCCAAAATCTTCCCTACTTTCAAAACAATAGCTAAAGCAATATTTTTTTCAATTCGTCCGCTGTAAACAGCACCAAAGTCATGATCTCCATGTCCAGCATCTAGTGTCACTTTAAATACATTTGACTGACTGTGAGCACAAAAAGACGATATCGTTAGAAATAAAGCAAATATTACTTTAAATTTGTTAATTCCATTCATAAATCTAAAAGTTAATTTTAATAAAACGCAGCTGTTATAATTTTTAGAATTGATTATTTTTGCCAAAAAATTATATGTAAGTTTGACGTGTCAAAAAACAAGCCATAATTTTACAAAAATAGCATTTAAACCTTTGCATACAAACTTATTTAATATCGTTTTAATATCATTTTTCCTAACTATAGGTTGTGGTAATTTATATTCGCAAGAAATAAAAAACAAAAAAAAGCCTTTACCTGCTGTAAAACAAACAGATAAAGAAAATACTGCGATTACAGACACCATAAAACTAGATACTGTTAAACCGAAAAAGACTTTTTTAGACGGAAAAGTTAGATATAAAGCTAAAGATTATGCTAAAATTGACCAGAAAAAAAAGCTGATTACTTTATATAATGAAGCTGAATTATACTATAAAGATGTAGAATTAAAATCAGGTATAATTGTACTTAATTATGAAAAAGATGAAGTTTATGCCGGAAGAATTAAAGATTCTGCTGGCGTATTAACCCAATATCCTAATTTCAAACAGGGATCAAGTGAAGTGCAGCCTGATTCTATCCGTTTTAATTTTAAAACCAAAAAGGCTTTAATTTATAATTCGAGAACAAAACAAGGCGAGCTGAACATTAAGGCCTCTGTTACTAAAAAAGAAAACGACTCTGTATACTTTTTAAAAGGAGCTCGTATTACAACTGCTCAAGATATTGACAATCCTGAATACTACTTTCAAACTAGCAGAATTAAATTTGTGCCAGGCAAAAAAATCGTTGCTGGATTAACACAATTAGTAATTGCTGATGTTCCTACACCACTTGCATTGCCTTATGGATTTTTCCCATTAAGTAAAGAAAAAAGCGTTTCAGGTATAATCATTCCAAGTTATAACGATTCTAACACAAGAGGTTTTTCATTACAAAATGGAGGTTATTATTTTGCTCTCAGCGACAATTACGATTTAACTGTACTTGGAGATTATTACACCAACGGAAGTTACGCCATGCGATTTGAATCGGCGTATGCTAAGCGATATAAATATAGAGGAAATGTCAATATCCGTTTTGAGAATTTAATTAACAGTGAACGTGGTTATCCTGATTACTCAAAACAGAATATTTACAATATTCAGTGGTCACACTCTAAAGACACAAAATCAAATCCAAATTCTACTTTCTCTGCTTCTGTCAACATGGGTAGTAGTAAGTACTTTAAACAGTCTATCAACCAAGCGAATATTGGATCAAACTTAAACAACACTTTAAGTTCTTCTATTTCATACAATAAGACTTTTAATACTATTCCTGGTTCTCGTATTTCGCTATCTGCAACTCATAGCCAGAATACGCAGACAGAAGACATTATTATGACACTTCCATCTTTACAAGGAAGTATTGACCGTGTATATCCGTTTGTTGGAAAGGATGGCGTAAAGAAAGGATTAATCAAGAATATCAACTTACAATATAATGTAAGCGGTAAAAACTATTTTAAAACAAAAGATTCGCTATTTTTCAAACCTCAGATGTTTGACGATGCGCAATTAGGTTTACAACAAACTATTCCGTTGAGCACCAACTTTAAGATTTTTAAATATTTTAGTGCTGGAGCTTCTACAACTTATCAGGAAACATGGGTTAACAAAACCATCCAGAAAGAGTATGATCCAGCTGCTGGACAAACCATTAATAAAACTGTAAATGGTTTTGATGCTTTTAGAACTTACAATTTCAGCACCAATTTAGGTACTACAATTTACGGAACTTTCAATTTTGGAGCTGATAAAAAAATTCAATCTATTCGACACGTCATGCGTCCGAGCATAACGTATGCATATACACCAAGTTTCGAGAAATATTATGATAGTTATGCTGTAGACGCTTCTGGAAGAATTACTTCAGAGTACACCAGATTCGAAAACGGATTATATGGAGCGCCAGGAAAAGAGAATTCTAATATTGTAGGCTTTGCTTTGAGCAATACTTTTGAAGCTAAAGTAAGAGACCGTGACAGCACAAAAACAGAACCTAAAAAGATTATGCTGCTGAACAACTTGAACTTCAGTACAAGCTATAATTTCAATGCTGATGGAAAATCGACATTTGGGTGGCAGCCTGTATTAGTTAGCGGTGGAACGCAGTTTTTTGACAACAAAATGAACATGAACTTTGGTGCCACATTAGATCCGTATGCGATTGATAATGGAGGTAACAAAATTGATAAATTCAACATTGATAATGGCGGAAGTTTGTTTAGAATGACAAGTGCAAACGTAACTGTAAACTATTCATTCACGAACAAAGGAACCGGAAAAGAAAAAGAAAAAAATACCCAGAGTCAGCGAAACGGTGGTCGAAATGACGATTTGTTTGGTACAAATACAGATTTGAATGACAGCCGTAACAGCCAGTTTGCCAATGAACCTGAGAAAGAAGATGCCATTACAGAATTCTTTAATTCTAAAGTCCCGTGGGACATGACACTTGCTTACTCATTAACGTATTCAAACGTAAAGCGAGAAAATACCATTTCTGGAAACTCCATCATGGTTTCCATCAATACCGACCTTACTCCTAAATGGAAAGCGGGGGTTTCAACTGGTTACGATTTTGTACAAAAAGGAGTTACCTTTACACAATTCCGTTTTGAAAGAGACTTATTAAGCTGGAGAATGGCTTTCAACTGGCAGCCATTAGGAACCAATTCTAACTGGAACTTCTTCATCGGAATCAAATCTGGTATGCTTAGCGATATCAAATGGAACAAACGTAGCGTTTCAAACAGATAAACTACTTTCGAATCAAAATAATTTCATTATGAAAAAAATCATTTTTACCGAGAAAGCTCCAGCTCCAATCGGACCTTATAATCAAGCTGTATTATCTGGAAACACACTTTATGCTTCTGGACAGATTGCAATCAATCCAGAGTCAGGAGAATTGGTTACAGACAATATTAATGACGAAACTACTCAAGTTATGAAAAACATTGCCGCGATTCTTGAAGCTGCAGGTATGACTTTTGAGAACGTTGTAAAGTCAACTATTTTCATCATGGACATGAATAACTTTGGAGCAATAAATACCGTTTACGGTTCTTATTTTAACGAAAAAACCGCTCCAGCTCGTGAAACGGTTCAAGTGGCTTGTCTGCCAAAAAATGTTAATGTAGAAATTTCTATAATTGCTGTGCAATAGCATCTAATAATAATTGTGCCGTTGCTTCATTGGTTGCCAGCGGCACATTATGCACATCGCAAACACGAATTAGCATATTAATATCTGCTTCATGCGGATGACTTGACAAAGGGTCTTTAAAAAAGAAAACCATCTGCGTAATTCCTTCCGCTACTCTTCCTGCAATTTGCGCATCGCCTCCAAGCGGACCAGAAAGCATTCTCTGAGTTTTAAATCCAGCAGCTTCTGCTTTTCCTCCTGTAGTACCAGTACCAATCAGTCTTATTTTTTCATTATGCAAAACAGCTTCATTTCTGATTAAGAAATCAATTAAATCCGCTTTTTTTCCATCATGAGCAATAATGGCAATTTCCATAAAACCAGAACTATTGATTAGCGACATGGTAAGCAATTAATCCATCAATAGGTCTTCTTAAAACATTCCCTAATTGAAGTTCATATTTATTAAATGTCTCTTGTAATTCATCTTTCAAATAGAATGCAATAGAACCAACAAAATGTACTGGAACTTCTTTGCAGTTATCAAATTGTTTGATGTAATTCTTAACGAAAGACTTCATTCCTTTGAAGATGATTTTTCTGCAGAACTCAGTGTCTTTGTGCTTAATCAAGAATTTAGCATAAGTAGCTAAATAAGCATTTGGATTTGGTTCTTTATATAATTTGTTTTTAATAAAATCTGGATCAACGTCGTACTCTTTTTCAAGCTCAACAGCCAATTCTTTAGGCATTTTATTAAAATAGTATTTTCTAATTAATTCTTTTCCAAAAACGTTACCACTGCAATCATCCATTACGATATAACCTAATGATTGAACTTTTTGATGCAATACTTTTCCATCAAAATAACTGCAGTTAGAGCCTGTTCCTAAGATAGAAACAATTGCTTCTTCCCCTTTTGGAGTTGTTGCATAAACAGCAGCGTAAGTATCTTCTTGAACGTCTACAATTGCGTTAGAAAAATATTCTTGAAAAATTCTTTTCAACCACTCTTTCATTCTGTCTGTACCACAACCGGCACCATAAAAGAATAAATGTGTAGCATTTTTTTTATTTTGTAAGATATCAAAACGGTCATTTAATCTTTCGATAATTTCTGGCTCGTCTAGAATTTCAGGATTTAATCCTAAAGTTTGTGTTGTGAATAATACTTTTCCATTATCATCTATCGCAATCCAATCGGCTTTAGTAGATCCACTGTCAACTATTAATTTCATTTGTTTAGTTTTTGGAATTAGGTTTCTCTATTTTTAATTTAAAAGTGTAATTTTTACATTAATTATAGAAGTAACAAAATAAGAAAATCCCGTTATTGTAAAGTAACGGGATTTTGCAAAAATATATATTATTATTTTAAACCTGCAATATGTACAGATAAATCAATTAATTTGCTTGAGTATCCGTACTCATTGTCATACCAAGATACTAATTTGAAGAAAGTAGAGTTTAATCCGATTCCTGCACCAGCATCAACGATAGAAGTTCTTTTGTCTGAGATAAAATCTTGAGATACAACAGCATCTTCAGTATATCCTAAGATACCTTTCATTTCGTTTTCTGAAGCTTTTTTCAATACAGCTAAGATTTCTTCGTAAGTAGTTTCTTTAGCTACTTTTACAGTTAAATCTACAACAGAAACGTCAGCAGTAGGTACACGGAAAGACATTCCAGTTAATTTTCCATTCAAAGATGGGATAACTTTTCCAACCGCTTTAGCAGCACCTGTTGAAGAAGGAATGATGTTGATTGCAGCAGCACGTCCACCTCTCCAGTCTTTTCTAGAAGGTCCGTCAGCTGTCATTTGAGTTGAAGTAGTTGCATGAACAGTTGTCATTAAACCTTCAACGATTTCGAAATTATCGTGGATAACTTTAGCTAAAGGAGCTAAACAGTTTGTAGTACAAGAAGCGTTAGAAACAACTAAATCAGAAGCTTTTGCAGTTTCGTGGTTTACTCCCATTACAAACATTGGAGCATCAGCAGAAGGAGCAGAAATGATAACTTTCTTTGCACCACCTTTTAAGTGCTCACTTGCAGTTTCGATAGTTGTGAAGATACCAGTACATTCAGCTACTACATCTACATCAACTTCGTTCCATTTTAAATCAGCTGGATTTCTTTCTGCAGAGATACGGATGTTTCTTCCGTTTACATAAAGTTTTCCTTCTTTAACTTCTACAGTTCCGTTGAAACGACCGTGAACTGAATCATATTTTAATAAATAAGCTAAGTGATCTACATCTAACAAGTCATTGATTGCAACAACTTCTACATTATCTCTATTGAAAGACTCTCTAAAAACGATTCTTCCGATACGTCCAAATCCGTTTATTCCTAATTTTACTTTTGACATTTTACTAAATTTTTTGCTTTTGTTTTTATTACACTATTTCAAAGTCTAATTTCCTCACAATAAACTTCTCTTCTTTTTTAAACTTTTTATATTAGTTATGTCGACATAATGTCTGACACTCTTAACAATTCTTTGTCAATTTCTGATTTCCCTTTGATAGCTTGCTCAAGCGGAGTCAAAATCACTTTATCTTCACGAAGTCCAACCATATAATTTGATTTTCCTTCAATTAAAGATTCTACTGCTTTTACTCCTAAACGGCTTGCTAAAACACGGTCAAAACAAGATGGAGAACCACCACGCTGCATGTGTCCTAAAACAGAAACTCTTACGTCGTACTCAGGAAGGTTGGCTTCAACATAATCTTTTAATTCGAATACATTTTTACCAATCTTATCTCCTTCAGCAATAACAACTATACTTGATGATTTTCCTGACGCTTTACTTTTTTGAAGTGAATCTAAAAGACGATCTAAACCTAAATCTTCTTCAGGAATAAGGATTTCTTCTGCTCCTGCACCAATACCTGCATTTAGAGCAATGTGACCAGCATCTCTACCCATAACCTCTACAAAGAACAAACGGTTATGAGAACTTGCTGTGTCTCTAATTTTATCGATACAGTCTACAACAGTATTTAAAGCAGTGTCATACCCTAAAGTAAAACTTGTACCATAAATATCATTATCAATTGTACCTGGAATTCCCATTACAGGGAAACCAAATTCTGCATTAAAAATTAATCCTCCAGTAAAACTTCCGTCTCCACCAATAACAACCAAAGCATCAACACCAGCCTTAACAAGATTCTCGTGTGCTTTCTTTCTACCTTCAGGGGTTCTAAACTCAACTGAACGAGCCGATTTTAAGATCGTTCCACCTTTGTTTACAATATTATTTACGCTACGTGGTCCCATCTCTTTGAAGTCACCCTCAATCATTCCCTGGTACCCTCTATAAATTCCGATACATTCGATATTGTGATATGCGCAAGTTCGAACAACTGATCGTATTGCAGCATTCATTCCAGGTGAATCTCCTCCTGAGGTAAGAACACCTACTTTTTTTATTGTTTTTGGCATTATTTAAGTATTAAAGTGTAAAATTAGCAAACATTCAGCACTTTTCGGGTTACGATTATCATAAATTAATAAAATCTGTTAAATTCAAACGTTTTCGTTAATAAGTTTTTTCTAGGAAAAAATTTCATTAAAAATAATAAAACGCTATTTTTTTAATTAAATCGTCAAAATTAACAATACCCTAATGAAGTGTTATAAAAATAGAATTTCCCGCTCACATGGAAAATTTTAAAAGAGTGCCTAAATTTAGCACAAAAAAAACCATTATGAGAATAATGGTTTTATAAAAGGTTATTTTTAACAAAGTGTTAATAATCGTTGTCAGGAATTAGTCCTTGATTATTGCTTGGTGTTTGTTCCTGTTCTTTTTTCTTCTTTTTTTCTTCTTCTTTCTTCCTTTTCTCTTCATCTTCTTTTGCTTTCTTCTTATTTTTTTCTGAATCTTTCTTGCTTGAAAAGTTCATATATTCAGGAAGATACGAATCTTGAAGATCGTCATGAGAAGAATTTTTTACAGCTTTTTCAATTTTATGGTCTTTAAACAACTTGTTTACAAGCTCGCTAAAGGTATCAAAATCTACTTCATAAGAAATACCGACACCTTGCGTATATCCAATTCCTTGTCCTATATAATTAATGTCGTTTTCTTTATTAAACAGACGAAGGTTCATTGTTCCGTCTTCATTTACACGATATAATATTTCAATATCTCCAACAATCGCAGATTCATTCACACCTCCAACAGGAACTCCTAATTTTCCATTGATAGTGATTCTTTCATTTATCTGAGAAGATATATTGGCCACAAACTGACCGTCAACCTCCTGCCCAGTTCTTCTATCTGCAGCAATGTAATTTAAGTCAATATTCACTTTATCATTATCCGACTTAATAATGCCTCCCAATAAACTTGAAGCAGTTTCTGTCAATGTTCCAGAGAAATCTCCTTGGCTAAATCCGTCGGTACTCATAAAGGAACCTGTTGACAATAAATAGAGTGCCTGTGTTTGGCGAATATCTTTATCGTCTAATTTATATTGTATCTCCGATTTTAAAACATTACTTACGGATGGAAACTGAATATCAAAATTAGGTTCTGGACTCGCCAAATCTCCCCTTAATCCAATAACAACTTCTACAGGAACTTTTTTATTGAATGAAGAAGTATTATCTAAAAGTACAGCCGGATTGGCTTGTGTTTTATAAACTGCTTCTAAATTCAGCTGGGCACGCATTGGGTTTCCTTCCCAAATAATCGAACCTCCTTTTTTAACCGTAAACTTTTTATCGATAAGTCCGCCGTATTTAAAATTATAAGTTCCTTCGTATGCCTGGAAATCTCCCCACATATTAAATTTACCTAAAGTGTTGATTTTAAACAAAAGCGATCCATATCCCCTACCTTTCATACCATGACCTGAATTTCGATCTAGAATAACTTCTACTTCGGCATCTGGCGTAATATCAAAATCAAATTCTAGTTCAAGTCCGTTATAATCCCTTGTTTTTTCAACAATTCCATTCTCTAGATTATACTTTTCTTTCGGCGTTACAAAATGAATCCAACTACTTTCCCCAACGCTTTGCGCATTATTAATTGGAATCTTAACTTCGGTACCTTTTTCAGATTTCGCATCTACCTTAATAAAGAGACCTTCTACAGGTCCTTTTATACTGGCTGTTCCGTTAATAAATGCAGTTCCAAAATAAGCAGCATCTTCACTATCTTTTGTATCCAATGCCACTAATCGTTTAGAAGTGATATTTAAATCCAGTTTCCAATCGCCAAAATTATTATGCTCGATAGTTCCATTCAGCAAACCTTTTGTACCATATTTCGTGTCTGTCAATTGATTATTTCTAAACAAGAATTTTTCATTGGTTAAATCAATAACCGTTCGATCGCTTAATTCGTAATCGGTATTTAAATACGGAATTGTCATTCCAGCTTTTTCAACGTACAAACGACCATTGATTTCTGGTTTTTTCAAATTTCCGACAACAGCGGCATTTCCAGAAACAGAACCGCGTACATTTGACAAAACATCTCCGCCAATAGTTCCTAGAGTAGCCAAATTAAAGCCTTCCAATTTCAGGCTCATATCCATGATAGTCTCTTTATTCTCTATTGCAAAAGTTCCGTTGGCTCTAAACGATTCGGTAAAACCATTCTGAATCGACGAATTAACAGTGAATTTTCTAAAAGATTCATCTCCCGAAATATCAAAATTAAGCGTACCGAGTTCCGTCTTGTTCATCACCAGATGATCAATTTTTATGGATGCAGTAGGCTGATAAACATTTTTGTTCTGTTTATAATTGACACTTCCATTCAAATTACCATTAAATACAAATTTGGAATTGGCGGGGGTTATTTTATTAATATCAACATCTTCAAAGGTCAACTCAAGATCTTTATAATCTTTTCCTTTTATAACTCCGTTTAAATCAATTTTCTGATTTTCATGAGACAAAACGATGTTATCGAATGTAAAATTTTTAAAATACTGATCAATAATAATCTGATTGTCTTTTTCAGCATCTTCGTTTAAGTACCAGATATAGTCCTTAAACTTCATTTCCGATTTCTTGATTCCGACAATATTATTTTTGCTCTTGTCTATTGTATGAAACAAATCCAGATTAAAGTAATCTTCGCCTTTATCTCCCCCTTTAAACTCAGAACGAACAAAAAGCGTGTCATTTGCTGTAACATTAATCAAATTAAAATCACGTATTTTATAATACGGCGTTTTTATACTGTCTAATTCGACATAAGCATTGTAAAGCGGGTTTTTATTATCAATGTTAATTCGAATGTTATCGAATGTATTTTTGTCGGCTGTAATTTTTTTAGATCTGAAACGAAATTTAAACTCTTGCAAATCTGAATCTATTTTTCCTCTAACGACAGTTGAAGAATCAATATTTATTTCCGGATAAAGCATTTCAACCACTTTATCATAAACACGGAAATTAAAATTCAAGAATTGTCCTTTTCTAACTTTATAAGGCTTATAATTGGTATATAAGCTACCAACAGAATTCATGACCAATTTATCCAACTGATCAAATCTAAATTTACCAACAATTTTTCCGTCTACAACATCATTCGAACTTACTGTAATGGTTCTTAGTCGATCTGCATCAAAACTTGAATTTAAATTTACCTGATCAAAAACATAAGTTGTTTTTGGATTCTGATATTCTGCATCGTTTATAAAAATATCTCCTTGCAGATTTTCAATAGAATTTCCAGACAATTGAACTACAACATCTCCTTTAAAGTGTGAAATAGAATCATTTATAAACTTAAGCTTTCTTAAATCTGAATTTTCAACATTAATATGAAAATCATAACGGTTTTCTCTTTTGCTTAAATCCAGCAAACCATCAAAATTCAAATTTAAGTTCGGGTCGTTTATTGCAATTTGACCTTTATAATACGGTAGTTTAAAATTCCCGTTTACTACTATATTATTATAGGTGTATTTATTGTAATCTAATTTAGAGATATCTCCTTTTATAACGGTATTCAAATACTTCTCAGTAAAACCAACTCCATCTACATCAAGATTCAAAGTTGTTTTACCAATATCTTTTCTATTCAGAACCGCACCGACATCAAAATTATTTAAAATAATATTTCCAGAATAAGAAGCCTTGTCAATAAAATCCATATTATTCAAATGAAGATCGACTTCTCCATTTCCTACATCTGTAGCGATTTTAAAAGCAGTTTCTAATTCTGTTGTTGTTACTTTTGCTTTTCCGACAATATTAAACTTGCCGATTCGCTTCATTTCTACAGGAAGTCTTTTTCCTAAAACCCCTGGAAGCAAAACCACTAAATCGTCATAACTAGAAAGCAGTTTGTTAAACTTTCCATCCATAGAAAATTTCTGCGTTTTACTGCCCAAAAGATTTCTGAAATTGATTGTTCCGTTAATTTTTGATCCATTTGTGTCGCTTAGTCTCAATCCTGTAAGCGTCATATTATTTAACGGACCGTCTAATTTGGTTTTCAGTTTAAAATGCTGATTTTTACCCAAACCATCATAAAAATGACGAATATCGTTTGTTGCAATAGAAGAAGAATCTATTAAAACATCAAATCGAACTTTATCTGTAAAATCAAGAAAATCTGATGGTTTATAATTTAAAATTGCAACACCATAAATAGAAGATCTTTTGGTTTTTATAGCCAGATTTTGAACTATAATCTGTTTTTTGGTATAACTGAATTTCCCTGCAAAATTAGAAACATACAAACCGCGATGATCCATAAATGAGAATCTGTGAATGTTTGTATTGACATCTGGACCATACAATTTAAACTCGCTGATATAAGCGTTTAATTTTGTAAAATCCAGAAATTTAGGAGTAGTTTTATTTTCATCGACAACAGAAAATCTCCCTTTTTCGATGTAAGCGTTTTTAGCTGTTAAAAGGAAATGTTTAGTCGATTTTTTCTTTGGCGTATTCTCTACTTCAAAAGCTTGAATAAACTTATTAATATTGTTTTCATCTTCACCTTTATAAGTTTTCAGATTAAAAATCAAACCTGTCAAACGCAAATCTCCAAAAATTAAATCTCCGTCTAATAACCTACTGAAACTGGCAATATCTGTAGTAATAATATCCGAATAAATCATCGTTTTTTTATGATGATCTAAGATTGTTACATTTTTTAATTTTACTCCGCCAAAAATATTAATTGCTGTTTTTTCAACATTAATATTAACCTTATAATCTTCGTTTAACGAGTTGGTAACATAATTGGCTATCTGTGTTTGAACCACAGGAAGAGATAGTATGATAGCAAGTGCTAACAAAAGTAAAATCAACACAATTAAGGTTCTTGATATTATTTTCTTTACTTTTTTGATAGCTTCTTTAATTTTAGTTTTTCTTTTAATTTATTTGAACAGACAAAGAACGGCTGTTTTTGATAAAAATTCTTTAATTTTGGGGCACTGCTTAAATCAAAGAAATATAATCTATTTGATTTGTCAAATATAATTCAAAATTTGTGCCTTTATATGCAAAATCCAGAGGTTTTTATTCTAGCCATCGAAAGTTCATGCGATGATACTGCTGCCGCGGTTTTACATAACGACAAAGTATTGTCAAATGTTGTAGCCAATCAATTAATTCATAATCAATACGGAGGTGTTGTTCCTGAATTGGCTTCCCGAGCGCATCAGCAGAATATTGTCCCTGTGATAGATGCTGCACTTCGTAAAGCAAATGTACAAAAAGAACAGTTAAGCGCAATCGCATTTACACAAGGTCCAGGATTAATGGGCTCTTTATTGGTGGGGACTTCTTTCAGTAAATCATTATCATTAGCCTTAAATGTGCCGCTAATTGCTGTAAATCACATGCATGCCCATATTTTAGCTCATTTTATTGATGAAGAAGGCTACGATAAACCTGAATTTCCTTTTTTAGCTTTAACCATTAGCGGAGGACATACTCAGATTGTAAAAGTGAATAGTTTTTTTGATATGGAAATTATCGGAGAAACTACAGATGATGCTGTAGGTGAAGCATTTGATAAAAGTGCCAAAATTCTTGGACTTCCTTACCCTGGCGGACCTTTGATTGATAAATATGCGAAAGAAGGAAATCCGAAAGCGTTTCCTTTTACAAAACCGAAAGTTCCTGGTTTAGATTTTAGTTTCTCGGGACTAAAAACAGCCATTTTATATTTCATTCAAAAAAACAAACAGCAGAATCCGAATTTTATCGAAGAAAATCTGAATGATATTTGTGCTTCTATTCAGCATACGATTATCGAAATTTTGATGGATAAAATAAAATTGGCTGTAAAAGAAACTGGAATTACACAAATCGCTATTGGCGGAGGAGTTTCAGCCAATTCAGGAATCAGAAATACACTAAAAGAAACCGAAAGCAAATACGGATGGAAAACTTTTATTCCGAAATTTGAATACACAACCGATAATGCTGCAATGATTGGAATTGTAGGATACCAAAAATACTTATCTAATCGTTTTGAAACTTCTTCAGTGGTTTCTAAAGCAAGAATCGAATTTTAAATCATGCAGTTATTTTTTAATCCGAATATAGACGAGACAACTGAAAGTTTTTCTTTTGATAAAGAAGAAAGCCGTCATATTATAAAAGTCCTTAGAAAAAAAGACGCAGATATCCTGCATGTTACCAATGGTTTTGGATTATTATTTGAAACTCAGATTACTCTGGCTTCAGATAATAAATGTACCGTTGAAGTGCTTTCTATAACAAATGCAGAAAAACCTAAATTCCATTTGCATTTGGCTGTTGCTCCAACCAAAATGAACGATCGTTTTGAATGGTTTCTGGAAAAAGCCACAGAAATTGGAATTCAAGAAATTACGCCAATTTTCTGTGATCGCTCTGAACGAAAAGTAATTAATCGTGATCGCTTTGAAAAAATCATTCTTTCGGCAATGAAACAATGTAACGAAACGTTTCTTCCAAAATTGAATGAAGCCATTTCGTTTA
Organism: Flavobacterium sharifuzzamanii; assembly: GCF_003254585.1. Taxonomy (GTDB): domain Bacteria; phylum Bacteroidota; class Bacteroidia; order Flavobacteriales; family Flavobacteriaceae; genus Flavobacterium; species Flavobacterium sharifuzzamanii. The sequence goes on from NZ_QJGZ01000042.1 coordinate 74,630, forward strand.
AAGAATTTATTAAACAAAAACAAAATGGTTTACAGTTAATTGCGCATTGCGAAGAAACCGATAAAAAGTCACTGAAAGAGGTCTTAAAACCAAATGAAGACGTTACCATTTTAATTGGTCCAGAGGGCGATTTTTCTGAAAAAGAAATTGCATTGGCATTAGAAAACAATTACAATCCTGTAACTTTAGGAAATACACGTTTAAGAACAGAAACAGCTGCTGTGGTGGCTTGTCATAGTGTTGTTTTTTTTAATGAATGAATTAATCGCAAAGTTTGTCATCCTGAGGAACGAAGGATCTCACTCGATTAGACAAAGATTAGCGACAAACGATGAGGAATTTCTAGTGTGATCCTTCGTTCCTCAGGATGACAAAAAAAAGGCTTTTACACATATCAGAGCACTAAAACTATTATGAAAAAAATATTTTACTTATTGTTACTCTTTTCAAGTATTTCTTTTTCACAAGAAATTGCTTTGCTTAAATACAGTGGTGGCGGCGATTGGTATGCAAATCCGACTTCGTTGCCCAATTTGATCAGTTTTTGCAATGCCAATATTAATACCCGTATAAAAAGCAAACCTTCTACTGTAGAACCAAGCAATCCAGATTTATTTTCGTACCCGTTTGTACATATGACTGGGCACGGAAATGTTGTTTTTAGCGATGCTGATGTAACCAACCTAAGAAATTATCTAACGGCTGGGGGTTTCCTGCATATTGATGATAATTATGGAATGGATCAATATATTCGAAAAGAAATCAAAAAGATATTTCCGAATAACAATTTAATCGAGCTTCCAGCAAATCATCCTATTTTCCAGAAACCTTTTCCTTTCCCAAACGGATTGCCAAAAATTCACGAACATGACGGAACACGTGCACAGGCATTTGGTATTTTTATAGACAATAAACTGGTTTTGCTTTATACTTACGAATGTGATTTGGGCGATGGCTGGGAAGATCCAGAAGTTCATAACGATCCTGCAAACGTAAGAGACAAAGCCTTGAAAATGGGTGCCAACATTATCAATTATATTTTTACTAATTAAATTTTAGAAAGTGCAGCTTACTCACGAAGAAAATCAATTTGAAAGAAAAACATTTCCCATTACTTTAGTATGCGATCATATTTACTTTCAGCAGAATATTGGTTCTTTATTTAGAATTTCTGAAGCTTTCGGAGTTGAAAATATTATCTTTTTCGGAAAAGATATTCCGCTTACACCTCGTAAAATCAATAAAACTTCTAGAAGTACACATCTTCATGTTTCACATTCGGTAATTGAAAATTTCAACGAACTTCATTCCTATTTAACTGGTAATAATTTCGAAATTATTGCTTTAGAAATCACTTCTAATAGCAAACCTTTAAAAGAAGTTATGATCCCTTTCGACAAAAAAATCGCCCTTTTGATTGGAAGTGAAATAAACGGAATTTCAGACGAGCTTCTACAACTTTCTCATCAAATTGTCCATATTAATATGTTTGGAAAAAACAGCAGTATGAATGTAGTTCAGGCTGCAAGTATTGCACTTTATGAGATTACTTCGTTGTAAAAAATTGACCCTTAAAAATCTCTTTTAAAGCAACACTTCAATTTTACTTCAAATTTATTTGTTAAAATCTATCGTTAAACGACAGATAATCACGATGAAATGCATTCAAAAAACAAAAAGAAAGAAAATACTGTATAATATTTTTAAATAAATTTTTGTAGGAATCAATGTTTGTAAGGGGTTGTAAAATTTCTTACAAAATTTTTGATCTAATATTTTGCAAGAAAGGTATTTTGTTATAAAATTGCTACATTATTCAACTAATCAACAATTTTATAACAAAAACCCAAATTATTATGAAAAAAGTTATTATTACCACATTTACAGCATTGATGCTGTTTGCTTGTCAAAATGAACAATCTGATTCTGCTAACGCAGATGCAAGCGTTCCTGCAAGAAGAGGCTGTGCAACGCAAGAAGTTTTAGAAGCTCAATTGAAAGCCGATCCTATGTTGGCAATTAGAATGAACGAAATCGAAACTTTTACTGCACAACACGAAGGTTCAAATTTCACAGGCCGTTTGGTAAATGGAAAAATTGAAATTCCAGTTGTAGTAAACGTTTTATACAAAACTGCTGCACAAAACATTTCAGATGCACAAATTCAATCACAAATCGATGTTTTAAACAAAGATTTCAATGCTTTAAACTCAGATTACAATAATGTACCAGCATTATTCTCAGGAGTTAAAGCTAACATCGGAATTACATTTGTTTTAGATCAGGTTATCAGAAAATCTACTACAAAAACTTCTTGGGGAACAAATGACGCTATGAAGAAAACAGCTCAGGGCGGAATTGCTCCTACTTCTCCAACTACAAAATTAAACCTGTGGTCATGTGTTATTGGTGGCGGAATTTTAGGTTATGCACAATTCCCTGGTGGCGCTTCTGCTACAGACGGAGTAGTAATTGATCCTAATTACTTTGGATTATCTGGTTCTGCAAATGCACCATATAACCTAGGAAGAACAGCTACACATGAAGTAGGTCACTGGATGAATTTACGTCACATCTGGGGAGATGCAACTTGCGGAAGCGATCTTGTTTCTGATACTCCTACTCACAACACAGCAAACTACGGAGTTCCTGCTTACCCTCATTACAGCACTTGTACAGGTACACCTGTAGAAATGACAATGAACTACATGGATTATGTTGACGATGCTGCAATGTACATGTTCTCAACAGGTCAGAAAAACAGAATTTCAGCTATTTTTACAACTGGAGGAGCAAGAGCTGCTTTTGCACAATAAGCTGAAACAAAAAATATCAATAAAGCGAGATGATTCATCTCGCTTTTTTTGTTTATCCATAAATTTTAGAATGCTTTTTCCTATATTTATAGTCTAAATTTTAAGCATGATCACATCAAAAACTATTTCTAACGGAATATTAAGAGCTTTAGCTACAATTTTAATAATTGGCATCGTTTTATATTTTTTATATGAAATTCAGACTGTAATCGTTTATTTGTGTATTTCGCTAATATTGTGTTTGATCGCCAATCCGATGGTGCTGTTTTTAAAGAACAAATTAAAATTCAGCAACTCAATGGCGGCCTCAACTACCATTATCTTTTTCATTTTTCTAATTGTGGGCTTTATTCTATTATTTGTTCCTTTAATTATATCTCAAGCAAATAATCTTGCCCTTCTTGACACGGCACATCTACAAGCTCAATTTATAGAGACAGAAAACAGTCTCGAAAAATACTTTAATATTCCGCATATTGATTTGAATAAAGTTATAAAAGATTCTAAGCTTATTTCTTTCTTAGATTTTAGCTATTTTACAGGATTCATCAATACTATAATCAACTTTATGGCCGATATGGGAATGGGATTGGTGTCTGTATTTTTTATTACTTTCTTTTTCATAAAAGATCAGGATATCTTTAAAGATCAAGCAAGAAGAATATTGCCAGATTCAAATGAAGACAAAATTTTAAATTCCATCACAAAAATAAACCATTTATTGACCCGCTATTTTATTGGTTTGTTATTGCAATTAATTGTGGTGTTTATTCTATATCTGATTGTATTGCTAATTTTTGGAAATAAAAATGCTTTTGTAATTGCCTTTTTATGTGCCATTCTAAATATAATTCCATATTTGGGACCAATTATCGGAACTACTTTAGCAGCGATTCTGACTATGATAAGCATGATTGGAAAAGATTTTCAATCAGAAATTCTTCCAACAACAATTTATGTCGTTATTGGTTTTTTATTGGTTCAAGCAATTGACAACAATATTAGTCAGCCAATAATTTCGTCAAAAAGTGTAAATTCGCACCCGTTAGAAATCTTCTTGGTTATATTAATCAGCGGTATTACGTTTGGAATTGTGGGTATGATAATAGCAATTCCAGCATTTACGATGATTAAAGTAATTTTAAAAGAATTTTTTCCTGACAACAAAATCGTCTCCGTATTAACCGAAAGAATTTAGCTTTGAACAATCCTATTTTGCATCCAGAAATTCAAGAATATATAATTCAAAATACTGGTGCAGATATAACAAAATTGGCGCTCCAAAAAAATCCATTCCCAGAAATGGATTGGATTTTAATCTTGAATCAGATTGAAGCCCGAACAAAAGCAAAAGAAAAACTTCCGACTTGGTTTGATACAGAAAATATAATTTATCCAAGCAAAATCTCTGTAGAACAAACCTCTTCAGAAAAAACAGCTGCTTACAAAGCTTCTTTAATAACTGGTGAATCCCTGATTGATTTAACTGGAGGTTTTGGTGTTGACGACTATTATTTTTCGAAGAAATTTAAATCGATAACGCATTGCGAAATAAATGAAGATTTGTCAAAAATTGTATCGCACAATTTTAAACAGCTGCAAGTTGAAAATTGTACTTTTTATGCTGGTGATTCTATTCATTTATTAGAAGAAACCAAACAAAAATACGATTGGATTTATATTGATCCTTCACGAAGAAACGACAGTAAAGGCAAAGTTTTTATGCTGAAAGATTGTCTGCCAAATGTTCCGGAATTGCTTGATTTTTATTTTGAAAAATCAGATTCTATTTTAATTAAAACCGCTCCTTTATTAGATATTTCAGCAGGATTATCAGAATTAAAAAATGTAAAGAACATTCACGTAATTGCATTAGAAAACGAAGTTAAAGAACTGCTTTTTGAAATTCATAAAGGATATGCGGGCGAAATAACTTTAAAGACTGCTAATATTCTAAAAGAAAAAGTAGAAACTTTTGAATTTATTCTAGGCGAAGAGTCTTTTCCTGTTTATAATTTACCTCAACAATATTTATACGAACCAAATTCGGCAATTATGAAATCTGGAGGTTTTGATGAAATCAGCACCGCTTTTCAGATTAATAAGCTGCACAAACATTCTCATTTATATACTTCAGAAGACTTAATCGATTTTCCGGGAAGGAAATTTGAAGTTCAAAAAGTCATTCCATACCATAAAAATGAGATGAAAAACGAACTAGCCAATAAGCAAGCTAATATTACCACTCGTAATTTTCCTGAGACTGTAGAAAACATCCGAAAGAAGTGGAAAATAAAAAATGGAGGAAATTTGTATTGTTTTTTTACGACAGATGTAAAAGATAACAAAATAGTTTTAATTTGCACCAAAATAATCTAACACAATGAAACAATTAATTACGCTAACTCTATTTTTATTAACCTTTACCGCATTTGCCCAAAAACCTTGTGAATACAGTGTAAATGTAAACGACTCCATCGGATCTTATAAAATAACAAATGAATATTTGATGAGTGAGAAATATTTTGGCGGAAGCTTTAATTATATCTTCTTCTCTTTGGCTCAAACAGATGGTTTACCAACATTGAACCTACAATCTATCCAAAAAAGCAAAGATTTCATCAAAGCAAACTGTTTTGACAAAAACTCAAAAATATTTTTGCAATTAGAAAACGGAAAAATTGTAACCCTAATGCACATCAATCAAGAAAACTGCGGAACACTTGTTCGTGACGAAAAAGGGTTTGATAATCGTATCAATACTGGTATTTTTATGTTTATGAAAGATAATTATGAGGAATTGAAAAAATCTCCAATTTCAATAATGAGAATTAAATATCTTACCAATACAGAAGATTATATTGTAAAACGAGAACTTACTTCTGAATTAACCGGAAAGGTAACTAATCCGAATACTTATTTTATGGATAATATCAGGTGCGTTGAGTAATCAATTGCACTTCCATTTCTGGTTGGACACATTATCTTTTAAACCGGTTTTTAAATTGTAATGCCACCACTCAGAATCAAAAGAGTTAAAACCATTTTTAATCATGGTCTTTTTTAAATAAGCTCTATTAGAAAGTATTTCTTTTGAAAGCTGTTTAAAATTATGACTCGCCATAATACCGAAAAAATCAAAAGAAGTTCCCATATCAACTTCTTTTCCGGTTATATCCACCAAAGAAATATCTACGGCTCCTCCTCTATTATGAATGGAGCCTTTTTTTGGATCTGCAACATAAATAGGATTCGATACAATCTCCCACATTTTTTTCTGAATATCCAAAGGCCTGTAACAATCATATAATTTGATTCTATAACCTTTCTTCAAAAAATCCTTATTGGCGGCAATTAATGCTTTTACAGTCTTTAAGCGAAGCATACATTCCGCACAATCGTAAACTTTAGTTTTTAAAAAATTATCCTCTGTTGCGTATTTCATATCATAGACAAAATCATTGCTGTAATCTCGCAGATTGACAAATGCAGTATCAGAAACCTTTACTTCAGCTGAAGCTGTATAAGTTTCATTTTGCGCATGTAAACAGCTTATTCCAAAAAGAAAAAAGACTAATATTTTGAAAATATAATTCATTGTAATACGATTTTAAAAATTGAAATTAAACAAAAAAACTTAAAAACCGATTGAACATTTTCTCTTTAAGGGTAAAAAGTTTGTTTTTATAAATCTACAATTCGTCATAAATTCCTTTCAAACCAAACATTATTTTTAATATCTTTATGAAAATTAGCTCTTTACGACTTTGTAAATTAAATTATTAATTCTAAAAACCAGTTAAATTATGAATTACAGAGCCAAACACATTTCAGCAGCACTTGTAAGCAGTTTAATCTTATTTTCCTGCAAAAAAGAAATTATAAAAGAAGTTCCTAAAACAGATTCCACATCTATTAAAGCTGAAGCTTTACAGGCAGACAGTACTGTTTTGAATCCAAATGATACTTTGTATGGTTTAGTAGATAAAAGTGTCATTGGAATACAGTTTTTAACCAAAAGCAGTTTAGCTCCGAGATTAAAAAAATTACTGGGAGCAGATTACGATCAAATGATAAAAAACTGGAACACAGAAACTCCTTTTGAAAAACAAGACAATATACTTCATGCGTGGGGCTGCAAACAGCATGACTGCAGTACTTATTCTTATGATTTGTATATTGATGTTAAAAACAATAAAATCAATGTCTACAAATTTTCCGAATCAAAACTGACGGTTTTTAAAGAAGATAATTTTGATATTGAAATAAAAGATAACTTCTTAAAAGATTTAAATATTAAAAAGGAGAATATTCAAAATAAAAAATAATGCAAGCATAAAAAAAGCGGTTCAAAAAACCGCTTTTTTTATTGATATTTTTAGAGTTATATTTCTCCTGTAATCAAAATATTTTCTTTTACACCTTTGTCTCTCAACATTCTAAAATGAGAACGAACAGCGTGGTAAAACGGATACGAGGTGTATGGCAGATTGTATTCTTCTGCGTAACGTTTTATAATTGGCGTAATATACGGATAGTACGTATGTCCAACAGCTGGAAAAAGATGATGCGCTACGTGATGCGTAAATCCGCCGTAAAGAAAATTAGCCAGTTTGCTTTCTGTACTAAAATCTTTAGTCACAATCATTTGATGCATTACCCACGTATCAGAAAGATTTCCATCTTCATCAGTATGTGGAAAGTGAGCGTCTTCATCAACGTGTGTAGAAACTAATGCCACAACACCAATTGCACTACCGCATAAATGCATAGATAGCCACGCAAAAAGCACCATATACCAAGGCTGGCTCAAGAGCATCATTGGGATAAAAAGCAAATAGATGAGATTGATAATCTTAGCCGCAAACAGTCTATAAACTTCTTGTCTCGGAATTTCATCTACTACTTTCTTCACATAGTTATCCTTTGTTCCAAAAAAGTCTTTAAAATCTCTAATATAAAGCCAATTGAGGCTATAAAGAGGATAAATGAACCACATGTAAATGTGCTGATACTTGTGGTAATTAAATAGCGGACTGTTTGGAAATATTCTAATAATATCGCTCTGTTTAATATCTACGTCCCAATCTGGCACGTTTGGATAAGCATGATGCAGACTTATATGACGTCGCATCCAGAGCCAATGATTACTCCCAAAGAGTTCTAAAACATATAAAAACCATTCATTGTGCTTAGGCTTTTTAAACAAAGCTCCATGTGCAGCATCATGAAAAGCATTTATAAATAAAACGATCATTGTAATACCAGACAAAATATAAAAAAGAAACAACAATGGCGTCTGGTTGCCAAAAATTAAAATACAGGCGTAGAACAAAAAAAATACTGCCAGAAGTCCTAAAGACTTCACAACATTTAATACATACAAAGACGAGTTTTTTAAGACCGTTTCATTCACTTCTAAACGCATCTTTTTAAAAAAATCATCTGCTCCAGGTTTAACATAAACCGGTCGTTTTAATTTTTCCATATTGGTTACTGCTAGAAATTGTTAACCAAATTTAGTAAAAAAAAACTTAAAGTGTAAGTGTAGATTTAAATAAAAAAGGAGTATTTTAAACAAAAAAACCACTCTAAAAGAGTGGTTTAAATTAATACTGTGACATTTTAACTGTTAGAAACTTTTTGGAAAAATTTTTACTATTCCTCAAACTTTTTATCTGCCAGACGTAGGCGAATATTATGAATGCGTCCTTCAATTTCTTGCAAGTCATTCAAAATATTCTGCTTCTCATAAACAGGCCCAGCTTCATTAACCTTATTTTGCTCATCGGCAAAAAGATCATTCAAATCCACATCTGGAAAATTTTTACTTAAGCTAAGTATAAATTCAGAACCTATACTAGCCGTTCCATGTAAATATCTTCCAATCATTGCAGGGCTAAATCCTAAAATTGCCCCAACTTCCTTCTGCTTTAATCCTTTATCCCTAAAGAATTTACTTAGTTTCTCGTGATACATCATTATTAAAATTCAAACAAAATATAGCTATAATATATTTTTAACATTAAAAAGAATAAATAATATAATATTATTCCTACATTTACACGTAATAAAATACATACAAATAATTATTAGCAAATATATGTCAAAATTAATCAATAATAGCAATTTTAAAGAAGATAATTCTCACAATAAAAAAGCTTATGAATTTATAGATAAGCATTTACCTGTTACCTATGTTGATCTTACTATTGCCTGCATCATTAAAAAAGGCCATCCTGCTCCAAGCAAATCATTAATTAGAAATGTTAGAAACAAAACCATACTTAGAAACGATATTTTACTTGCATTAGTAGAAGTTGCCAATGAGAATAAACAGGCTATAGAAAAAATAAAACTCTTAACCTCACAATCTTAAAAAGTACATTAAAACCATTTTCAACCAAAACCCAGATTTTATGATAACCCATAATAGCAATAATAAAGAAAACAGCCATTCAGATTCCATTCAAAATCAATTTAAAATCTCTTCTTCAAACGAAACCAATTTAGAAAATACTCCAAATTTATACGGAATGAGCCTTGAACAATACAAAGAAGGTCTTGAAATTCATTCTAGATGTTTTAACCAAATAGAGAAAGCGCAAAGGGTCAGTAACTAAAAAAATCCGAATCATTCGGAAAAATCACATCAAATACACATCATTGATTTTTTAACTATGGCATGAACCCTCATAAACCTTGTTATAGTGCAAATTTTATGTTTTTAGCACAAAACTATTTAGCTTAGAAAAATTTTCTCTTTTTTGTAATTTGCCACTTCTACTAGCTAAAAAAAAACTAAAACCATGCTAAAAATTAGAAAACAATTAAGATGTGTTCTAATAGTTTTGTTTATTTCTATTTCAGCTTACAGCAAAACTATCATCTTTGTAAATCAAGTAGGCTTTGATCCAAAAAGTCCAAAAATTGCTATTATTGAATACCACAGCAATCTTTTGAACTTAACTTTTGATATTGTAGATGCTGATTCTGGAAAAACAGTTTTTACTTCAAAAATTGGAAAAGCTGAAAGTGTTGACGACTGGAAACTTGGTAACTTTTATTATAAAGCCGATTTTTCGTCATTTCAAAAACAAGGAAATTACAAGGTATCATTCAAAATTGCAGATCAAATTTATACCTCTGCCCGCTTCTCAATTGAAGAAGATATATTAGCAAAACGCACCATTTCTTCAATTGTACATTATTACAACAAACAGAGAGCCAACACACCCGAAGAACTCGAAGCCGACAAAAACATGTTATTATTTGGAAGCACCAAAAAAGTAGATGTTCACGGTGGATGGTGCGATGCTTCTGGAGATGTAAGCAAGTATTTTTCGCATTTGGCTTACGCTAATTTTGTTTCTCCCCAACAAACCCCTTTGGTAACTTGGTCTCTTATAAATACATCTGAAACCATTTCAAAAAAACTGACGCAATGGAAAATAAAAGACTCTTTGGATAATGAAGCCATTTGGGGAGCCGATTATATGATGCGTTGCCTATCTGATAAAGATTATTTTTACATGATAGTTTTCAGCTATTTTGACAAAAACCCAGCTGCAAGAAGAATTGTGGGATTAAAAGCCAACAGTGTTACTACTGACGAATATCAATCTGCTTTTCGCGAAGGCGCTGGAATGGCAATAGCCTCACTTGCTAGAATTTCAAAATGGAAAAAAAGCGGAGATTTTACTTCAAAACAATATTTAGACGCGGCTAAACGAGCTTACGCACACCTACTAATCAATAATACAAAATATGATGATGACGGAAAAGAAAACATCATAGATGATTATTGCGCTTTGATGGCCGCGACAGAATTATGGATCGCTACCAATGATAATTTTTATAAAGATGAAGCCAGAAAATGGGCTCATAAACTCGAAAACCGAATGACAGATAAAGGTTGGTTTAGAAGCAATGACGGAAATCGTCCGTTTTGGCATGCTGCCGATGCTGGTTTGCCTGTTGTAGCTCTAACTAGATATTTGAAAAAAGAATCTGATAGCAAAGAAAGAGCTGCTGCAGAAAATGTCATCAAAAAAGCTTTAGAATACAATCTTGCAGTTACAAATAATGTAGCTAATCCGTTTGGTTATGCGAGGCAAAGTTTTTTATTTAATGATAAAATACAAGACGGATTTTTTATTCCGCATGATAATGAAACTGGCTGGTGGTGGCAGGGCGAAAATGCCCGATTGGCTTCATTGGCAACTGCGGCTATTGAAGGCGGAAAAAACATTTCATTTCAAAAAAACAGCGATGCAAAAAAATCGCTTGATTTATATGCGTCACAGCAATTATCTTGGATTTTAGGTTGCAATCCATATTCAATGTGTTTCTTGTACAAATTTGGAGAAAATAATGTGCCTTATATGCATTCTAATTACGGACATGGATCTGAAAAAGGCGGCATTTCTAACGGAATTACAGGTAAAGACGGAAACGGAGACGGTTCTGGAATCGATTTTAAAATGGAAGACAAAGGCAACGAATGGCGCTGGACCGAACAATGGATTCCACATTCAGCATGGTTTTTACAAGCGATAACTGCAATGGTTGAACCATAATTTATTTCATCATCACAAAATCGCTTTCATGAAAAATTCAATAGTATTTATTTTACTCATTTTAAGCTGTTTCTTTCAGCTAAATTGTTTGGCTCAGAAACAAAAAAAATCACGATTTAAAGCTTTAGTTTTATATGAAAATGGCGGACATCATCTTCCATTTACTAAAGTAGCTAAACCTTGGCTAAATAAACTCGCCATTGACAGCAGTTTTACTATTGATTATATTGAAAGTACCAAAACAATCAATGAAGCACTTTTAAAACGATATCAGGTTTTCATTCAATTAGATTATCCGCCTTATACTTGGAGCGAAGAATCGATGCAGGCGTTTCAGAAATATATGAACAGCGGAAAAGGCGGATGGGTTGGTTTGCATCATGCTACTTTGCTTGGCGAGTTTGACGGATATCCTATGTGGAGATGGTTTTCTGATTTTATGGGCGGAATCAGATTTATGAATTATATTCCAGACTTTGCAAGTGGAAAAGTAAATATAGAAGACAAATCTCATCCTGTAACTAAAGGCCTTCCATCTGATTTCATTATCCAAAAAGAAGAATGGTATACTTATGACAAAAGCCCGAGACCAAATGTTCATGTTCTGGCTTCAGTTGATGAGTCTACTTATCAGCCAAATTCAAAAATAAAAATGGGCGATCATCCCGTTGTGTGGACAAATGATCGTTTTACTTCACGAAACGTTTATATTTTTATGGGGCATGCTCCAGAATTATTCGAAAATGAAGCTTACACTACTTTACTTCGAAATTCTATTTTCTGGGCAGCAGGCAAAAGATAGATTCGATATTACACATAATTGCTATTTTTGCCAGTCATCAAAAAAATTAAATATTCAAGATTGTGATTCAAAAAGTAGATAAAACGGAATATCCTGAATTAATTTCAGTTTGGGAATCTTCAGTTAAAGCAACACATGACTTCTTAAAACCTGAAGACTTTATATTTTACAAAGAGCTTATTCCAAACTTTTTTGACAATGTTTCTTTGCACTGTATAAAAAATGAGCAACAAGAGATTATAGGTTTCCTAGGAACTCATGAAGAAAACTTAGAAATGCTATTTGTGAGAGCAGAACAAATTGGAAAAGGAATTGGTAAAAAGTTACTCTTATACGCCATTGAAGAACTTAAGATCTCGAAAGTTGACGTGAATGAAGATAATCAAACAGCAACAGCATTTTATAAGCATTTTGGATTTGAGGTAAAATCTACCTCTGATTTAGACGGTTGCGGAAAACCATATCCGATTTTGCATTTAGAACTAACAAAATAGCCACTTCATTAAAGTGGCTTTTTTTATTTATAACAGACCATTTTTATTTTTTCCAATACTTTAAAAACAGCTTATATAATTCTTCTGCATTAATTTCAATTTCTGAAGCCGAGTACATTATATTCAATTTCGAATTTTGCTCGTCATGAGCCATTTTCCAGAGAAATTTAGAAACACGGCCATCATATTTGTCCACGTTATTAGTTGTAACCGCAACCAAAGTGTCTCCTCCTACTTTATTTAGTTGCAAATCGGTAACATCTTGCCACTCTATTCTTCCGAAAGCCTTCGCTACTGGAGTTGTTCTTCCAGAAAACCCATTTGCATCTATTTGAATTAATGGAGATTTGTCTTTTATACTTGCAAGCATTTTAAATATCAAAACAAGCATTATTAAAAGAATAGCGCCAGAAGCAATCGATAGTTTTATTTTAAATACTCCATCAAAAGTTCCTATTCCGTATAAAAGCATAATCGCTACTAAAACACAGATTCCGCCAGCATATAAAAGTAGGCTTCTTGTTTTTTTGGCATTTCGGTAAAAATTTATTTCTTCATTCATGGGGTGTAGTAAAAATTTTATTTGTTATTAGAATTAAAAATGAAGATGCAATTTACTACAAAATAATTAAGAAAGAGCCAGTCTATTTGGCAGGAAAATGTTGCGATTTAGAAACGGCCACAACCCGTTTTATTGGATTTGTTTTTAAAACTTTAATACTGTATTTTACTTTGAATTTGATCCAGTCTTTCGGATAAACTTCCTTTTACTTCAATCACTTTCAAATCAAAATCAACAATTAATTCGCTAATAATATTATTTACCTCATCTCTAAGCTCAGGCAAATCAGAGTCTGAACATAGAATTTGATCCGGTTTTTCAATGGGAACAAATACAAAAACGTCAATCTCTTTAATCACATTTTGAATTTTATTAAATACCGAGGAAAAGTTTAATGTATTGTCGACTGCTAAAGCATATCCTAAAAGATCAATCGGACAGCGATCAAAAATAGCATTCCTATTACTTCTCACGATTTGTTTTATAGAATGTTCCAACTGCATTATGTAATCGTCAGCAGTAGGCATTTCAGAAAAATTAAAACCCATTTCCTGCAGTTCAAAATACGGTTCTGGATAAAACTCGTAATCAGAAAAAGATTCATACAGTTTTTCTGCCAATGTGGTTTTTCCAACCATATGAGCTCCTAGTATTGCTATTCTCATAACGTTAATGTTTCTAAATCTACACTACTTAAACTTGTATCCGCAAGACGATATTTGGACAAAATAATCAATATCATTTTTCAATTTCATAAACTAAGTGGTTTGAAAGTAACCCAGATGGCGTTTTACTTGTTTTATCCAAAATATCTGTATTTGCAAAAACAATAAAATTGTCTTTAGCTCTTGAAACCGCTACATTTAACATATTTGGTTTATTATCTCTGTCGAAAAACATTGTTCCTGAATCGCCTTTTCCGTAGACCATAGAGAACAAAACAATAGGTCTTTCAGCTCCTTGAAGTGCATGAACAGTTCCCAGTTTTAATCTATCAATATTAAAGCCTGCATTTTTCAAAGCGTATCTCAAGTTGTTTTTTTGTCCAACAAAAGGGGTAATAATGCCGATAGAATCTTCAACCTTTCCATATTTCTCCTCTATTATCGTTTTATTTTTAACTAGCCAATTAACTATTGCTGTTACTTCATTCTCATTATACCTACTGGAATTTTTTACTGTAGAATTTCCTTCAACATGGACACAATACATTGGAGGAAATAATAAATCACCTTTTGCAGGCCCTTTAAGTGGTACTAACTTTCCGTCATATGCTAGTAAATTGCAATAATTAATAATCTCATCAAAGCAACGTCTATGCTCAACTAAAGTAACTCCTTTTTCCTTTGAGTCTAACTCTCTAATATCACTCGCATTTTGAGCCATTTTCATTATACTTCCAGTTGAAGCGAGAAAACCTTTAGGATCAAACTCTTTTTCATAAATAGGATCATCATAACTTTTAATGATATCACATTTTTTTAAATTACCTATATCTATTTTATTCGTTATATTCCAAACAGGTTCAATTTGCTTGACATCCCCCACAATAACTGCCTGCTTAGCAAGTGAAAATGTTGCTGTTCCAACCTCTGGAGAAACCTGGCCTGCCTCATCAACAATCAATAAATCTATAAAACTATAAAGAGGTGGAGTATCAAAAATATTTTTACCATCTTCTCCTCTTTTGAAAAATCTAAAAAAACTAAAGAATTTTGGAGCCATGTAAAATGTACTTACAAAGCAAGGGGTTAACATGGCTTGTCGCTGCCATCTATTTTTGGTTGCATCTAAACCTTTTTTGTCGAAATTTTCATCTCTCAAATCAGATTCTAATTTCAACAACCATCTTCCTTCCCAATAATGTAAAGCAAGCTGAAATGCTTTATGACGAAGCGTAACATCTAACTCGTCATAAAAACAATTTGGTTTAACACCATTTTTAATTTTTAAATACTCTAATTCCCAGTATTCTTCTTCCGTTTTAGGAGGATTTCCAGTAATTGAATTAGAATTTTTCCAATCTTTCCATTTACTAATTGAGTCAATAATATTTTTTGCAACTCTTATTTTATCATCAATCTTTTCAAGTATAGAACTTTTTGTATAAACAAAATCTTTGGATTCACTTATTAATGAGTCTCTCAATAAAATTTTAACTTCGGATGCTCTACTTGCTAAAGCTGATTTCAGCCCAAAAAAGCAAAACAACTTTCTAAAGAATGGTTCATTATTGAAGTATGAAATAATTTTTTCTTCTAATTTATTTAAAATCTCAATGTCAGATTTAAATTCTATTTCATTTAAAATATTTTCAGAATAATATTTCTCAACAATGCTGTCATTACGTAGATAATCTTTTAAAAATAGGTCTTCATTTTTTAAATACTCTTTCCATCTAGCAGATGCTTCATTTAATATTTTCTGGATATTTAAAATTTCCTTCTGAATCTTTTTTATAGCGTCATTAATATTTAAATTTTTATCTTCTAAATATTTTGAACACTTTTCAATGAAATAAGGCTTAGCTACTTTTAAATAAGAATCGTTTTCAACTCTATTGAATAAGCCATCACCATATTGTTTTTTGTAATTTATTCCTTTTAGTTCTGCTTCTGTCTTTCCATTAGCCGGCAAATAAGTTGCATAACCTTCAATTTCCGGCAACCATCTGCCTTCTAAAAAATTACCCGGCTTTGTATTTGATTTCGAAAAACTATCTATAATATTTGTTACAGCTTGATTATTGGTTGAGCAGGCAAGAATTATGGGAGGTTGATTTCCTTTTATCGCACTTTCTACAAATTTATTAGCAACAATACTTTGCAGCAAAGTTGTTTTTCCTGTTCCTGGAGGGCCATTAACAGCAAAAATTTTATCATTAGTCTTTAAAAAGGTGTTTAAACTTTTGCGTTGCGATATTGAAATTGGGAAATCAAATCCCATTTGTCCTGTATGTAAAAAGTTTGAATCAATAAATTCAGATACACTTAATGGATTATTCTCTTTAGGATTATTTAACGTTATAAATGTCTTTAACAATTCAGGAATAGTGTTTTCTTTTAATATCTTTTCATACAAATGAATTATCCCAATAGCCGCGTTTATATCTTCATCTGGTAATAAAACAATTGCACTTGTTAAAGTTTCATATCCCTCTGCTTTATAACTTTCAACATTCTGATTTATTGCTAATAAGAAAACATGTTTTATGTAATCTATATACTCCTGATAATTCAAATATTGTTCTCGGCCTATAGCAGTTGCATTATCAGTATTTTCAACAGTGCCGAATACAAATTCAGTTTTTTCATCAGCTAAGGGTTCTAAATATTTTCGTTGGAAAACTGGAAAATATTCTTCAGGAATCTGCAACCTTCCTTCCCTATTTAATTTTGCAAAATACCAAAAAGGAAATTTAGGCTGTTTATCTTTTAGGAAAACAAGATTTTCTGTTGTGGGTTTTATTTTTATCGGAGAAATCAAAACTTCAATTTCATCTAAAACAACCCAATTTTTACTTTCTTTGCTTAAAGCGCCTTTCTTCTTATTTATTCGCTCTTCTTCAAAGTCTATTAATTTATTTACATTGATCAAATCTTCTATTTGCTGTAAGTCAACATCAAAACTTTCAACTTCAAAATGTTGAAGTTTATCAACATTGATATCTGCTTTCAAAGAATCAGATAAACTTTTTTTCCAATATGTTAACCACTTTTTATACTCCATAATTTCCCAATCTCTCATTAATAACTAATTATAAATAAATCTCACACATAATTAAACATTAAAAGCAAATATTATTCTTTTGAATAAATCTTCTTTACGGAAAACCATACTCATCCTTTCAATATATCTCAGAAAGTGGTATTTTGTGATAATAAATATAGAAATAAAAAAGTAGTAAAAACAAGAAAACCCACCAAATAGTGGGTTTACAAAGTGATCCCAGAAGGATTCGAACCTTCGACCTACGCATTAGAAGTGCGTTGCTCTATCCAGCTGAGCTATGGAACCATTATTTCAAAATTTCTAAAGATAGAAATCAAAACTATTTACATAAGAACAAAAAAGCCATTCAATTTGAATGGCTTCTTGTGAACGCAGAAGGATTCGAACCTTCGACCGCCTGCTTAGAAGGCAGGTGCTCTATCCAGCTGAGCTATGCGTCCATTATTTCAATTGTAGTCGGGGTGGCAGGATTCGAACCTGCGGCCTCCTGCTCCCAAAGCAGGCGCGATAACCGGGCTACGCTACACCCCGAGGCAAAATTTAAGCGGAGAGACAGGGACTCGAACCCTGGCGACGGTTACCCGTCGACAGATTAGCAATCTGCTCCATTACCGCTCTGGCACCTCTCCTTGCTAGTGGAATTGCTTCCGTTTTGCGAGTGCAAATGTATAACAACATTCCTTTTCTCACAAGCTTTTTTTTGAGTTTTTTTAGTTTTTTTTTATCTTTTTTCAAAACCGCTTCACAATCAAACAAATAGAATTAACAAAAATTTCACCTTAAATTTAAAATTCGTCTATTCAATACAAAATTTGAATTTATTCAAATAAACAGTAAATTTGCTTACTAACTATTATTAAACAGAAAATGAACAAAAGAGTTGTTATCGTTTCTGCCGTTAGAACACCTATCGGAAGTTTCATGGGCGGGTTATCTAGTGTACCTGCACCAAAATTAGGAGCTGCTGCCATAAAAGGAGCGCTTTCAAAAATTAATCTTGACCCAAAATTAGTCGATGAAGTTTTCATGGGGAATGTAATTCAGGCGGGAGTTGGACAAGCTCCAGCGCGCCAGGCTGCATTGTTTGCCGGATTATCTGAAGAAGTTGCTGCTACAACAGTAAACAAAGTATGTGCTTCTGGAATGAAAGCTGTAATGTTTGCTGCACAAGCAATCGCATGCGGAGACGCTGAAATTGTGGTAGCGGGCGGAATGGAAAGCATGAGCTTAATTCCTCATTACGTACAAATGCGTGCCGGAAACAAATTTGGTCCTGCAACTATGCTTGACGGAATGCAGAAAGATGGTTTGACAGATGCTTACGACAACAACGCAATGGGAGTTTGTGCTGATTTGTGTGCTTCTGAATATAAAATCAGCCGTGAAGAGCAAGACGCGTTCGCAATTCAATCTTATGAAAGAAGTGCAAAAGCTTGGGATGCTGGAAAATTCGACAATGAAGTTGTTCCTGTTGAAGTGCCACAAAGACGTGGCGAACCAATTATATTCTCTAAAGACGAAGAATATACTAATGTGAAATTAGATAAGATTCCATCTTTAGCACCAGTTTTCACAAAAGACGGAACTGTAACTGCTGCAAACGCTTCTACAATCAATGACGGAGCTGCTGCTTTAGTTTTAATGTCTGAAGAAAAAGCAAATGCATTAGGATTAAAACCTTTAGCTTACATAAAAGGTTATGCAGATGCAGCGCAAGAACCAAAATGGTTTACAACAAGTCCAGCAAAAGCATTACCAAAAGCTTTGAACAAAGCAGGAATCTCAATTTCAGATGTTGATTTCTTCGAATTTAATGAAGCATTCTCTGTAGTTGGATTAGCCAATGCAAAAATATTAAACCTTGATAACGATAAAGTAAACGTAAACGGTGGTGCAGTTTCTTTAGGACATCCTCTTGGAGCTTCTGGAGCACGTATTATCGTAACTTTACTAAATGTTTTAGAACAAAACAATGCTAAAACCGGAGCCGCTGCAATTTGCAACGGTGGTGGTGGCGCATCAGCAATTGTTATCGAAAGAGCTTAAAATAATATCTCAAAAAATCAGGAGTTATAACATGGCTCCTGATTTTCAACTTTATAAATTTCCTTAGATGTTTGGAATTTGCAATTTAGCCATAGTACCTGTTCGAGCTGAAGCCAGCGACAGAAGTGAAATTGTTACACAGCTCTTGTTTGGCGAGCATATCGAAATTTTAGAACGTCATAATCAATGGGCGCGAATCAGAATTCAATATGATGATTACGAAGGCTGGGTCGATTCAAAACAATATCAGGAAATTACCAAAGAGCAATTTGATCTTTTGAGCAAAGAGTCCATTATTTTAAATGCTGACTTAATTGATTATATCACAGCTCCCAACAATCTTCTGCTTCCTATTCCCCTTGGAGCTTCCCTATCTTTTTTAAATAATAGCGAAATCAATACTTCAAACTTTGATTTTGAAGGAACTAAAACCAGCGGTATAAAACCTAAGAGCGCCTTGATAAAAACTGCTTTTATGTATTTGAATGCTCCATATTTATGGGGTGGAAAAACACCTTTTGGAATTGATTGCTCAGGTTTCACCCAAATGGTTTACAAATTAAACGGTTATAAAATTCATCGTGATGCATCTCAACAAGCGCTTGAAGGAGATCCGTTAAGTTTTATTGAAGAATGCGAACCAGGTGATTTGGCTTTCTTTGACAATGATGAAGGAAATATTACTCACGTAGGCATCATCATGGAAAACAACTACATCATTCACGCAAGTGGAAAAGTACGCATTGACCGTTTAGATCATACTGGAATTTACAATCCTGAATTAAATAAACACACTCACAAGCTTCGCGTAATTAAGAAGATTATATAATTAGGACTTTGAGTTAAAGTACACGGATAAAACGGATTCGCTTTGCGAAAACGCGGATTTATACGGATTTTTTTCTTTTTTCTCTCTCAGATTTTGGAGATTTATTCTTTTCTACAATATTTTTTTGCACCATTTTTATCAACAAAGCCTAAAGAGTCTTTGTTGATTGCACCAAATTTTTCGAAATTAAATTTAGCCTGCTCCAAAGTCATATGATTTGGTCCTTCTCCACCGTTTTCCCAAAAACAAACAGGACAAATATCCCACAAACCATCTTCTCCATAATCAATAGAATAATATTCGCAGCAAGGACATAAACCTGCTCTTTCTACTTCTCCAAAAATTTTATCTTTGAAATTTGGATTTATACTTTTTAGCTTTGTCTGCAAATATAAATTGGTTACATATTTTAATCCGTTTACAAGATAATCAACCACCAAACCTTCTGATTCAGCATTAAGAAACGGATCTGGAGTTTTATCAATTATCTCTATTAAATCCTCTGAAATTTCAGGATAAGAACCTTCTTCTATAGCCTCAGTTATTCCTTCTTTGTCTCCAAAAAACCAATAATTACATTCTAAAATTTCAAGTTTTTCATCACTTGACAAGTTCTGCATTTCATAAACTGCAATAACTTTTTTCGCTTCTTCCCTATTCATTAATTCAACTTTATAGAATCCGCCAAAATCGGCGTCATCAGCGTCCATTACTAAGCACTCAATCGAATCGTTTTTCTAAACTCAGACGGACTATACCCTTTTTGCTTTCTAAAAAACTTATTAAAATGGCTTTCATCCGTAAAGCCAAATTCATACGCAATTTCATTAATACGCTTCTCGCTGAATTGTAAACGGTGTTCTATCAACTTCGTTTTATAATTACTGATATACTGTTGCATCGTTTCACTGGCATGTTTCTTAAAATAACGCCCTAAATACGTATTCGAAATTCCGAAATAATCACTAATAGATTCTGCTTTAATTTTTTCAGGATAATAAATATTGTTCTGAATATATTGCAGAATATCCATTGCTTTAGCCTCAGTATTTATGGTCACTTGCTCAGGCAAATATTTCGCAATATTTCTCGCCACAATAATAATCAGCGTATTGACCAATTGCTGAATCAATTCTTGATTGTAAACATCTTTATCCTGATGTTCACGGCAAATCGCTTCAATCATTACTTTCACCAAACATTTATCAGGATCATTTTTTAAAATACAACCGGGTTGGTGATTCGCATTTTGAAGAATATATTCTAATCGCTGAATATTTTCATTCTGCAGACTCGAATTTTTCAAATAAATATCATTAAACCTTAAAAAGAAAAATTTTGTTTTAGTTTCAATGGTAAAATTATGGCAATCCTCAGGCGTTAATAAAAACAAATGTCCTGGATCATATTCAAAAATATTCTTATTAATACACTGTCTTCCTGTTCCTTCTAGAATATAAACCAGTTCGAAAAAATTATGACGATCTCCAACATCTGGATATTCATTCAGCGTTTCAAAAGAAACCGTAAAAGGTTCGTATAAGTTTTCTTTTTTCATAATTCAATTTATTTGAAGATGCAAATATACCTAAAAAAGACAAATATATACCAAATAAGAATCATAAAAACAGTATAATTTTGCCTCATCAATTTTAAACATAAAAAATCACAATCATGGAATATAGAAAACTAGGCAACTCAGAACTTGAATTATCAGCTATTACTTATGGCGCATTCGCTATCGGAGGAACCATGTGGGGCGGAACAGAAAAGAAAGATTCAATAGAATCTGTTCAGGCTTCAATTGACCACGGCGTTACTACAATCGACACTGCTCCTTTTTACGGATTTGGTTTAAGCGAAGAAATGATCGGAGAAGCTATAAAACCTTACGATCGTTCTAAAATTCAATTACTTACTAAATTCGGTTTGGTTTGGGATGGAAGCAATAACGGAAAAGGTGATTTCTTTTTCGACGCTGACAACAACGGTAAAAAAGTTCCGATTTACAAATATTCATCAAAAGCAAACGTCATTAAAGAAGTTGAAGAAAGCTTAAAACGCCTTCAAACCGATTATATCGATTTACTGCAAATTCACTGGCCAGATTCAACAACTCCAATTTCTGAAACCATGGAAGCTGCTGAAGCATTAATCCAACAAGGAAAAATAAGAGCTTTTGGAGTAAGCAATTACAATGTTTCACAAATTCAGGAAGCACAAAAAACAATTCAAGTCGCTTCAAATCAAGTGGCATACAGTATGTTGAACCGCAAAATTGAAGAAGAACTAATTCCTTTTACAGTATCAGAAAACATCGGAATCATTGCTTACAGTCCTATGGAAAGAGGTCTATTGACTGGAAAATATTTTACAGACAGCAAATTAAAAGAAAACGACCATAGAAATGGGTATTTCAATCAGTTTGATCTTCAAAAAGTAAAAACTTTAGTCGAAGAATTAACTTCTTTAGCTCATGCAAAAGAAGCAAGCTTATCACAATTAGTATTACGCTGGACATCTTTACAAAAAGGAATTGCAATTGTTCTAGCAGGATCGAGAAATGCAGAACAAGCTATTTCAAACGCCAAAACAATGAATTTCGACTTATCAGCTTCAGAATTGGAGTTTATTAATCAGGCAATTGCTAAAATAAAATAATTCTCTTTTTATAGACACAAAATCTGCGCAATCTTGTCATTCCGAGGAACGAGGAATCTTCGCGAGAAACTCCACAAAGCTTGGCATACTCTATGCGGAGCTACTTACGGAGATTCCTCGTTCCTCGGAATGACAAACTTTGACAGTCTATGTGTTTAAAAAAAAATCTCAAAAATTAAATAAATAGAATTTGGGCGTGTTCGCCGCGGCGAATCGGGCTTTCGGCTATATTTTTTGCTCCATTTCATTACGCAAAAAGATACCGCCTCTATCCCTCACGCATCCATTTTCAAAAGAAACAACAATAAAAATGAAAAAGATATTTATAATTAACGGCGGACAAAAGTTCGCACATTCAGGAGGACAATTCAATAAAACCGTTCAGGATTGGACAGTTGAATTTCTTTCTAAAAACAATGATTACGAAATAAAAACAACTCACATTGAAGACGAAATTGATCTTCAAAAAGAAGTAGAAAAATTCGTTTGGGCAGATTTAATTATCTATCATACACCAGTTTGGTGGTTTCAAATTCCGAATCTTTTCAAAAAATATATCGATGATGTTTTCACGCAAGGACACAACAACGGAATCTATAAAAACGACGGAAGAAGCCGTGTAAATCCAGACATTAATTATGGAACTGGCGGACTTCTGCACGGACGCAAATACATGCTTACTACAAGCTGGAACGCACCTGCAACCGCTTTTACACTTCCGGGAGAATTCTTCGAAGAAACTTCGGTTGATGACGGCGTAATGTTTGGCTTCCACAAAATGAACAAATTTACAGGAATGGAAAAAATAGATGGATTCCATTTTCATGATGTAGAAAAAGGCGCAACACCAGAAAATATTGCTATCTTTAAAGAGAGTTATACGAAACATTTAGAGCAAACTTTTAAAAACTTATAATTATGATTTCGATTACAGCAATTTTAAAAAGTAAACCAGAGCATTTAATTGAAGTTCAAAACCTGCTGACACATCTAGTAACCGAAACTAGAAAAGAAGCTGCATGTATTCGTTACGATTTACACACTTTCGAAAATGTTTTTATTCTTTGGGAGGAATGGAAAGATCAACCAGGATTAGAACTACATAACAATCAATCCTATTTGCAAGAATTTATCAAAAAAACCGAACACCTAGTTTCAAGCCCAATTCAGGTATACAAAACTGAACAGATTTTATAAATCATCACTCCCTGCAAGGTTTTCAAAACCTTGTAGGTATAATTTCAACATCTTCTCAAAAAAGACCTATAAGGTTTTGAAAACCTTGCAGGAAAAGCTAAATTGCCTAAAATTCAGAAACATATATTTTATGAGCAATTATCACCTTGCCGAAATTAATATTGCCAAGATGAAAGGAGTCGATATTAACGACCCAATCATGAAAGAATTTGTAGATAATTTAGATGCTATAAATACTATAGCTGAAGAAAGTGGAGGCTTTGTCTGGCGCTTAAAAGACGAAACTGATAATGCTACAAGTCTGAATCCGTACAATGATGAACAGATTATCATCAATGTTTCTGTTTGGGAAAACATAGAAACTTTAGAACATTACATGTACAAAACTTTTCACAGTGACTTTTTAAAACGTCGAAAAGAATGGTTTCAAAAATTCGGAAAAGCGCATACCGCTATGTGGTGGATTCCTAAAGGACACATTCCTACTCTTGAAGAAGCTGTAGAAAAATTAGATTATTTACAGCAAAATGGAGCTTCAGAATTAGTTTTTGATTTTAGATCTAAATTTCCTGCTCCAAAAGTAAAAAACACTTCAGAAATAGAATAAATATATTTATTAAGACAAAAAAAGACTGCAATCCATTACGATGCAGTCTTTTTTGTTTCATTTAATTTTAAGCTATTGCTTTATTATTTTCTGGCTAAAAGTCTTTTTAGATGAAGAAGTTAAATTTAAAAAATATACTCCTTTTGCTTGCTCTACCAAGTTAATAGCTTTGTTGTTATTATTTTTAGCTTGGAATTTTTCGTTATAAATAACTTGCCCAGCAACATTAAGAACCGTAACAGTATAATCATCTCCAGATGACGGTGTTATCAAATAAAAGACATCACTTGATGGATTCGGATATATTTGAACACCATCTAAATTAATTGGCTTCTGAGGTTTTGCAGCAGATAAATTTGGTCCATTGTCTATTTTTAAATTATCAAACCAAATCCTTGTTCCATAACCAGAACTGTTCTTTATTTTAAGCAGCACATTCTTTTGATTTTTTACAATACTTAAATCAATTTTCTCTTCTCTCCAATCAGAATTCTTGGTTGGAATCCAATCATTTGTCTCATTTGTTGATGTAGTCGACTTATCATCTTCAATTGGAGGCGAAACAGTTTGCAACTGCAATTGATTTTTTGAATAAACTGAAGTCCATGTTGCTCCACAATCTGAAGATGCGAATATCTCTATTTTATCGGGAGCAGGTGTTGGGTCAAAGGCATTTAAATATTGCGTATAAGCCAAATCAAAATATAAAAATGGAGTTGAAGCCGAAGAAAAATCAAATGGTTTTAAAATCAGTTCATCAATCAAACCTGAAGGATTATCTGCATTATTAATAACCAGACAAGACAAATCTCCTTTTCCAACATCTGAACGTTTCTCCCAAGTTATAGCATCTTTATCTGGGTTAATAATTTCCCAATCCTGAATAGGAAAACTAGATTCAAAATTCTCAAAATACGGAATACTATTTTTTCCTTTTACAACCACCACTCCGGTTTTATGCATCACCGTTCCAGTTCCAAAGGAATTCGTAGCCGTTAAAGTAACGTCATAAGTTCCTGGGTTTTCATAAATAACAGCTGGCGTTTGGCTTGTAGAAGTAGACGGAGAACCACCTGGGAATGACCATAACCACGATGTTGGTTCTCCTGTTGAAATATCCTTAAATGCAATTGGCAAATCACTGCATATTTTATCATTCTCTATAGTAAATTCTGAGAACGGAGTTTCTTTACTATTAAAAGTAAATTTAACATTGTCGATCCATATTCTAGATCCATATCCCGAAGTATTTTTAAATTTAAGCAAAACATTCGAAGAACCTTTAAATTCTGTCAGCAATACTCTTTCTGTTCTCCAATGCGAATCTGCTGTTGGAATCCAGTTATTTGGGTCGCTACTTACAAATGTTTCCAACTCCATGTGCGTTTTCAGATAAACACTTTTCCAAGTAACGCCACAATCTTTAGAAGCAAGAATTTCTAAAACATCAGGACTATCAGCATCAAATTTTGCATAAGCAACATCAAATGAAAAATCGGTTACTCCTACAGACATATCGACTGGTTTTAGAATAATTTCATCAATTGCACCAACCTTATCATTATCAGCATTATTCATTACCATACATGATGAAGAATTATGCCCTGCATCTGCTCTTTTTTCCCAAGTCAATTTATTGTCTGGATTAACAATTTCCCATTCTGCCGGCGGAAAAGAATTTTCAAAATTCTCAGTATAAGAAATCCTATCTGGATCAACTATCTTTACAAAATCCGTTTTAGTCAAAACCGTTCCTGTTCCGTTTGCATTTTTTGTCGAAAGAGTAACAGCATAAGAACCTGGCGAATTATAAGTTACAACAGGATTTCTGTCTGTAGAAGTGGTTGGTGTTCCTCCAGGGAAAGACCATTCCCAAGATGTAGGATTACCTGTTGAAACATCTAGAAACGGAACAGTAAGATTTGTACATCTTGTATCTCTAATATTTGAAGTGAAATCAGAAACTGGTGTCGTTGCTTGTGTTACAGCTACATTCACGTTATCAATCCAGATTCTGGTTCCATATCCTGAAACATTAGCAAATCGAATAGAAACATTTCCATTTCCTTGATAAGCACTCAAGTCTACAACTTCTTTCCTCCAATTGGCATCTGCAGTTGGCACCCAGTTATTTGCTAAAGCAGTTGGCACTTCTGTAGTCTGCAAAAGCGTATGCGTTTTAGAATAAACATCATTCCAAGTCTGTCCGCAATCTGTTGAAACCTGTACTTTTAGAACATCTGGACTCGAATCATCAAATTTTGTATAAGCGACATCAAAAAACATCTGACTATTTTGTCCTGCAGTAAAATCAAAATATGGCAATCTAATATAATCTAATGAACCCAAAACTGCATTATCAGCATTGTTCATGATCATACAAGAACTATCATTATGTCCGATATCATTTCGTTTTTCCCATGCTAAACCATCATCAGGATTAGAAATTTCCCATCCTCGTGGAGGAAAAGTGCCTGAAAAACTCTCCGCTAAATTTACAGCTGATTTTTGATCTACTTCAGTATAATTAGGCATTTCTTTGGTATTTGTTCCTAAAGAATTTGTAACCTCCAATTTTACCTTGTACACTCCAGAAGTATTATAAACAACAGTCGGATTTAATTCTGTAGATGTTGAAGGAGTTCCGCCTTCAAAAGTCCATAGTCTTGAAGCAGGCAAACCTAAAGAACGATCTTTAAAAACAATTGCTTTTCCAGAACAAACTGCTGTAGTACTACTAGTAAAATTTGCTACGGGTACAGATTCTATCACTCCAACAGAACTAAGATTACTTTGCTGCCATAAAAAACCTCTTGGATATCGTGCCACAGAAGTATCATCTAACCAATACGTCATTGCATTGGTCTGATCTCTGGTAAACATATTTTGACAATCTGTATTGTAATCCATATGATTCTCAGCATTGGCATAAACTCCACAGCTATTGAGCACATTTCTAGTACAGCCTTCACCAACTTTAGTGGGCGGAGTGTCAGCCATACCATCATTTATAGGATCGCAATCATCTTGAAAAGTGTGTTTTAATCCAAAATAATGGCCGAACTCATGTGTCATTACTTTTGCAAAAGTAGCACTAGCATCAGATCCACATGTGCTTCCTATATATCTATGATTGTAAGTTACTCGCGGAATAGCGTCTTGAATTGGTAAAAAAGCATGTCCAGAACCAACAGAACCCTGACCTGTATTAGGCTCATCAACAACTAAAACATCCAGATAATATCTGCTATTTTTACCATACCAGATATAATTGTAAATTTTAGGGTCATATCCATCACTTACATGTGCCTCTGGATGCCAGTCTAAACCAGGAATTTCCAATGGATTTCCATCTGGATCAACAGTTGCCAAAACAAACTGAATATTCATCTTACTTTTAACACCATCAAAACGCGGATCAGTATTAGCATATTCTGGAAACAAACCATTAAAATCTTTATTGACTGTGAGTAAAGCATCATCGATCCTGCATTTCATCTGCGCTTTGGTCAAACCACTGCTAACATTGGTCCCATCAGTTAGAATATGAAATACAACTGGAATAATATAGGGGACTGAAGTCATTTTAGAAGTACTGCCTTTTTTCCAAGTCTTAATTTTTGATAATGATTTTACAAAAGCGGCTTCTTCTTTTTGAGATAATTGTGTTCCACATCGGGTTGGATTCTGTCCAAAGGATACAAAAAACTGGAGCAGAAAAACTGCTCCAAAAAAGTAGTGTTTTTTCAAAATGATAGTTATTAGGTTAGTGGTACTAGTTAATTTCCATAAATCAATAAAAAGACTTATCACTTTATCTTTTTATTATTTTACAGATTGTTATTTTTTTTGATAAAAATATTTAAATGAGATACAAGAAATTGATATTATCTTATTGTAAAACAATTGTATCTTAACTAGTTCCGAATAAATTTTAATTACTATCAGAAAACAAAAAAACTGCCTTAAAGGGCAGTTTTCTTAAAACATCTATATTTTTTTTCGATTCTTTTCAATCTTATTTTATACCTCCAAAAGCTCCAAAACACATATTCTTATGTAAAATTTCAACTTTAGAAAAACCTACTTTTTTCATCAAATCCAATTGATAATTCATAGATCTTGGAGAATCTTCTTTCTCGATATAATCTAAAACTTTCCGGCGGTACTCCGCCCCTCCTATTCCTTCCAAATACTCGCCATAACGCTGCCAAGTATACTCATTTAATAATTCCGTGTCTTGCGTTATTAAATCAGAAATCATCAAACAGCCGCCTGGCTTCAATAATTTAAACAATTTTGTAAAAGTAGTTTCCCAATCCTTGTCATCTCTTAAATGATGCAAAACTGCTCCTGCCAAGATAATGTCAAAACTATTTTCATCTAAATCTATTTCTCGAATATCACCTTGTTTGATTTCAACTTTTCCTTTTGTTTCTGCTGAAACTCTTTCAAAAGCACGATTCAACATTGGCAAACTCAAATCGACCAAAGTGCAATTCAAGTTTGGCACTTTAGATAGCATTTTTAAAGTATAATTACCAGCTCCGCAACCCACATCCAAAATAGTTGCAGCATTTGGAACAATGCGTTTTGAAGCTTCAGTTATTAATTCTAAAGAAATAGTAGCGTCAATTGTTGCTACTTGTCCAGTCTCTAAATTTGAAAATCGTTCGACATCATTGTCAAATCGTTCTTTGATTTCAGCAATAGTTGATTTTTTCATGATCTTTTGTTTTTTATCTCTCGCAGATTTCGCGAATCTTTTGCTATTATGGATTGGAAATATTATGGTTAGATGATTTTTTATCTAAATTAATAATCTGCTTTATCTGCGAGAGATTTATTTTTTCTTTTCCAAAACTATCTTTTTCATAAATACTTTAAAAATACTATTTTTATCAATTAATAATACTTTAAAAGTATCATGGAATTACGTCATCTAAAATATTTTTTGGCTGTAGCCGAAGAACTGAATTTTACCAAAGCTTCAGAAAAACTCTTTATTTCTCAACCTCCATTAAGCCGACAAATTGCAGAACTGGAAGAAGAACTTCAAGCAAAGCTTTTTATCAGAAACAATAAAAAAGTAGAATTAACCGAAGCAGGTAAATATTTTAAAGAAGAAGTTACAGCGATTTTTCAGAATCTAGAACGTATTTCTGTGAAAACAAAAAAGATTGCAGAAAATGTTTCTGGGGAATTCAGAATAGCTTATATCAGTTCGATTTATTCGGCAGTAATTTCAGATTTAATCAAACATCTTAAAGCGCAGTTTCCTTATGTGAGTTTCAAACTTTTTGAGGTTTCTACCACCAAACAAATTGATGCTTTAGAACAAGGAAAAATCGAAATGGGAATCATTCGATCGCCCATTCATTCACCCAAAATAAAATCGCTTTTATGGTTTAAAGATGGTTTTTCATTGGTTTACAATAAAAAAATCATTCAGATAAAATCAGAAAATGAAATTGTAAAACTGAAAGACGAAACATTTGTATTCTTCAATAAAGATTATGCCCCGCATTATCATGAAGTTTTATTGGAATTGTGCGCCTTTTATAGTTTTACACCGAAGATTATTCATGAAGCAAATAATATAAACTCCATCGTACAATTGGTCAAAAATGGATTAGGAATTTCGATTGTTCCGTCAAACATTGCCAAAAACAATCAAGATTCTGAAATTGGTTTTATTGAATTGGAAAAAGTGAATCTTTTTACCAATGTTTCGATTATTACTTCAAAAGACGATTATTCTGAAATCACGCAATCTGCTGTTGAGTTTTTATTGACGAAAAATAGTTCTCGCTAAGTTTTGATTTTTTAATCTCGCAAAGACGCAGAGTCACAAAGTTTGTCATTTCGACGAAGGAGAAATCTTCCCAAGTGGCTCTGTTCCTATAAGCCAATCTTTGTCGAGCATCTCGTGGAGATTTCTCCTTCGTCGAAATGACATACTATATGAATAATGTGGCTAAAAAAACTTTGCGTCTTAGCGCCTTCGTGGTCATAACAAAAAATCGTTACAAATTAGTACAGAAATCCGCATTACAAAAAGAGAACTTTTAAATATCTTAGCAAATTCAAATTCTACAATAAAAATTTCAATATAAAATGGCTGAGCAATCTTCAATTCAGTGCCCAAACTGCGGAACTCCTATCGATGTAAATGATGTATTAAAACATCAATTGGAAGATAGCATTCGTAAAGAATTCCAGCAAAAAGCTACTATTCAAAATCGTGAATTAGAGCTTAAAAATGAACAATTGGATAAAGCCAAAGCCGAATTTGAAGCAAAGAAAAAACAAGAAAACGAGCTTTTTGCCGAACGCTTAGAGCGCGAGAAAAAAACAGCCGAAAAAGAAATCTCCGAAAAGCTAAAAGCCAAACTTGAAGAAGAAAATAAAGATCGTTTGCTTTTAATGGAAAAAGAACTCTCTGAAAAATCGGAAAAAATCAGAGAATTAAATAAAATGGAAGGTGAAATCGCCAAATTACAGCGCGAAAAACTGGAAATGAAAGAAGCTAT
Source organism: Flavobacterium sharifuzzamanii (assembly GCF_003254585.1). Classification (GTDB taxonomy): domain Bacteria; phylum Bacteroidota; class Bacteroidia; order Flavobacteriales; family Flavobacteriaceae; genus Flavobacterium; species Flavobacterium sharifuzzamanii. The sequence continues at coordinate 105,488 of NZ_QJGZ01000042.1, forward strand.
TCAAGCCGAAGCCGAAAAACAATTGAATGCCCAATTGGCTTTGGAACGCGAAAAAATCAGAAAACAGGAAGACGATAAAAACGAGTTAAAATTTAAAGAACTTCAAAAACAGCTCGAAGAACAAAAAAAGCTGACGGAAGAAATGAAACGAAAGCAGGAACAAGGTTCTATGCAATTGCAAGGAGAAGTAATGGAATTAGCGATTGAAGAATGGCTTGCCAGTAACTTCCCTCTTGACACCATTGATGAAGTTAAAAAAGGTGCCAATGGTGCCGACTGTTTGCAGATTGTGAACACTCGTGAGCATCAAAACTGCGGTTCTATTTATTACGAAAGCAAAAGAACCAAAGCATTTCAGCCTTCTTGGATTGAGAAATTCAAAAACGATATTAGAACCAAAAGAGCCAATATTGGGGTTTTGGTTACCGAAGTAATGCCAAACGGAATGGAAAGAATGGGTATGCGCGACGGAATCTGGATATGTACCTATGAAGAATTTAAAGGTTTGAGCGCTGTTTTGCGTCAGTCTTTAATACAGATAAGCCAAGCTGTAGAAGCGCAGGAAAATAAAGGAGATAAAATGTCGATGCTATACGATTTCCTAACCAGCAACGAATTCCGTTTGCAGATTGAAGGAATTGTAGAAGGATTTACCCAAATGCAAAACGATTTGGATTCTGAAAAAAGAGCAATGCAGAGAATCTGGAAACAGCGCGAAAAGCAAATCGAGAAAGTAGTTCACAATACTTTAGGAATGTACGGTTCGATTCGCGGTATTGCAGGAAATGCTGTTCAGAGTGTGAGAGCTCTTGAACTTGATTTTATTGAGGATGAAAGCGAAGAAGATGAATCCAAAGAGTTATTAGAATAAGTTCACCAGAATATTTAAATAAAAAGGCTTCGAAATTATCGAAGCCTTTTCTTTGAATTAACCTTTTTTGAAAGACATTGTAAGCCCAAACTGATTAGAAAGGTACAATTTGTTGTTTTCAATAGAATAGCCTGAAGTTGTTCTTAATAGCTGTAGAAATTCACCTTTTTTTTTGGCTTCACATTTTTTAGTTTCAGCAGTAACAGCAGAAAATTGAAGTTTTCCGTCTCCCTTTGAAAGCAAATTCCCATTAATTGCATTACATCCTATAAATCCAGTAAAGTTTGAAGAATTCATTACTAATTTTGGAAAGCTTGAGAAATCTTTTTCAGTAATTACCTTTCCGTTTAAATTCTCCAAAATCCAGGTTTGCTGTAATTTTTTTTCAGTAGCATTTTCATTAGTTGCAACAGCCGAATTTGCAGTTTTACTTGATTTGCAGCTACAAACAACTGTTACTGCAATGATCAGCATTAAAATCCTTTTCATTTAAAATAAATATTATAAGTTTTATTTTACAAAAATATTTTAAACGAAAAGTATGGATACTTACTATAAGTTATTTTTAGAACACATTAAGACATTTTATAAATCCATCTTTACTAATCAACCTTCTTAAAAACAACCAATTTCCCAGTAGGATTTGACAAAGTCAACTGATTATTTCCAATCTCATAAGTTGTCGTGCTTTGAAGTGCTTTAGTAAATTCATTTTCTTTATTTCCCGAAGGACAAGCCATGAGAGTTGAAAGTACTTTTGAAAATCGAAGCAAATCCTTTTCATAAAAGATAGAACCGCTTATTGCATTACAACCGCCATAGCCAGAAAATCTATTCTCAGATGAATTAATTTCAATTCGAGGCATTTCTTTCTGAAAATCTGTTGCAAAAACTTTATAGCCATTTAATTCTTCTAAGACCCAAATATCGTGAAGTCGATAATCGGTAATGTATTTTCCGCACCCGTTAAGCTTTTTTGTTTCTAATTCTGAGTTATTTCTAATTTCGACTTTTACGCTATAAGGCGAAATCGCTCCAGACATAGAATCCTGGCAATCCAATTGCTGAATCGTAATCGTTGCCGAAGTGGTTTCATTACTTGCCTGATACATTTTCACATTAGCATCCATTGCTCTAATCGCGTCAACGGCTGGAAAAATGATTTTTTCTTTTCCCGGTATTAATGAGGTAAAAACAATTTCCTCATTTCCTATTTTAATTCCCCAAAACGGCTCGTTTCCTGTTCCTTTAAAATAATATTTTAAATCCTCTTCTGTAGAACTTGTCGAAGTACTTCCGGCAGTTTCTTTATTTGCAGCCGTTTTACATCCTATTATTAAAAATGAAAACAACAATATTGAAAGTATTTTTTTCATGAGATTTTAGTTTAAAAAAGTTCTTGCGCATAAAATACCTGTAAAATTCTTATGAATTTACAACATTTTTTTGAAATGCTTATTTAGAATCCTTTCAAATTTAAAAAACTAAGTAAGTAAAAAATCATTCGAAATCCGCACTACGTAAAAGATTAAGCCAAAATACGTAGTACTCAAAACATACTTATTGCTCAAAAAATAATAACATACGTATTTTTATAAGTATAAATACTTATATTTGCATAGTAATACTTAATTAAAGAAATCATGATTAGAGTAATAGTAGTTGGAAACGGCATGGTTGGTTATAAATTTTGCGAAAAGTTTGTTGCAAAATCTGGACAAGAAAAGTATCAAATCACAGTATTTGGAGAAGAACCAAGACGCGCCTATGATCGCGTTCACTTAAGCGAGTACTTTGGAGGAAAGACGGCAGACGATCTATCATTATCTACAACAGATTGGTACGCAGAAAACAATATTATTCTAAATACATCAGAGTTAATTACAGATATTAATCGTGATGTAAAAACTATTCATACACACTTAGGCAAAACACATACGTACGACTACTTAGTTTTAGCAACTGGATCTTCGGCTTTTGTACCTCCAATTGAAGGCGTAGAAAAAGAAGGTGTTTTTGTTTACAGAACCATCGAAGATCTAGACGCTATTATGGCCTACGCTAGAAAAATAAAACAAAAAGGAGCAACAGAAGCGGCGGTTCTAGGTGGCGGTTTATTAGGTCTTGAAGCAGCAAAAGCTGTTAGAGATTTAGGCTTAAATCCGCATGTCGTGGAATTTGCGCCACGTTTGATGCCGAGACAATTGGATCAAGGCGCGAGTGATATGCTTCAATCAAAAATAGAAGAATTAAATATTGGAATTCATCTTAACAAAGCAACGCAATATATTGACGGAAAGGAAAGTATAACAGGAATGATGTTTGCAAACGACGAATTGTTAAAAGTAGACATGTTGGTTATATCTGCTGGAATTAAACCTCGTGACGAACTGGCAAGAGTTTCGGGACTTGAAGTTGGCGTAAGAGGTGGAATTGTGGTAAACAATCAAATGCGAACATCAGATCCTTCTATTTTTGCGATTGGAGAAGCAGCTCTTTATAATCACAATATTTACGGACTTGTCGCTCCAGGTTACGAAATGGCCGATGTAGCTGCCGAACAAATCTTAAATGGTGATAAAACCATGAGAGAAACCATCGATATGTCAACACAATTGAAATTAATTGGTGTTGAAGTTGCGAGTTTTGGTGATCCTTTTATCGAAAACAATGACGTTACTGCTATTGTTTATGAGAATAAATTAAGTGGCGTTTATAAAAGAATCAACGTTACAAAAGATTCTAAAAAACTATTAGGAGGAATTTTAGTTGGAGATTCCAGCGATTACAATTCGCTTTTCCAGATTTACATCAACGAAATGGCGTTGCCTAAAAATCCAGAAGATTTGATTTTAGGTTCTCGCGACGGTTCTGAAGGTTCTTCTTTAGGAAGCGTAATGGATTTGCCAGATACAGCCGTAATTTGCTCTTGCGAAAATGTTACAAAAGGTGCTATCTGTTGTAAAATTCTAGACGAATCTTGTGCTTCTCTTTCAGATGTGGTCAAAACAACAAAAGCAACCTCAGGTTGTGGAGGCTGTAAACCAATGGTTTCTGATTTGGTTAAAGCAACTCAAAAATCTTTAGGAAAAGAAGTAAAAGAAGTTATCTGCGAACATTTCAGTTATACACGTCAGGAATTATTCGATTTGGTAAAAATCAACAAATACGAGAATTTCTACGACGTTTTAGATCATCACGGAAAAGGAGACGGATGCGAGATTTGTAAACCAGTTGTTGCTTCTATTTTCTCAAGTATTTACAATGATACCGCTAATAAACACGTAACTACACAAGATACAAACGATAGATTTTTAGCAAACATTCAACGAAACGGAACCTATTCTGTTGTTCCAAGAGTTGCGGGAGGAGAAATTACTGCCGAAAAACTAATCGTAATTGGCGAAGTGGCAAAACAATTCGATTTGTACACTAAAATTACTGGAGCACAAAGAGTTGATTTATTCGGAGCACATTTAAGCGATTTGCCAAAAATCTGGAAAATCTTAATCGATAATGGTTTTGAAAGCGGTCACGCTTACGGAAAATCACTTCGTGCTGTAAAAAGCTGTGTCGGAAACGCGTGGTGCCGTTACGGAATGGACGACAGCGCCGGATTTGCCATCGAACTTGAAAATAGATATAAAGGAATCCGTTCTCCGCATAAACTAAAAGGTGGCGTTTCTGCCTGCATTCGCGAATGCGCCGAAGCGCGTGGTAAAGATTTCGGATTAATTGCTGTTGAAGGCGGATGGAATTTATACATCTGTGGAAATGGTGGAGCAAATCCAAAACACGCTGTTTTATTGGCTGAAAAAATAGACAAAGAAACTGTAATCAAATATATGGATCGTTTCTTAATGTATTACATCCGCACCGCTGGTCCGCTAATTAGAACTTCAACTTGGCTAGAAAAACTAGATGGAGGTTTAGAATATTTAAAACAAGTAATTATCGAAGATAGTTTAGGAATCTGCGAAACGCTTGAAGCTGAAATGCAGACTTTAGTAAACACTTTCGAATGCGAATGGAAACAAGTGCTAGAAAAACCAAGATTATTGAAACGTTTCAATCATTTTATAAACTCAGACGAAAAAGATGATAATGCTGTTTTCGTACCACTAAGAGATCAAAAAATGCCAAAAGCTTGGTTGTAAACTTAAAACATGAATTTTTAAACACATAGAGACATAGATTTTAAAAACTTAATAAAGGCGTTTCACTTGCATAAACACACATAGCTATGTGTTAGAAACTAGTTTCTTTTAATTTTCTATTTCTCAAACAAAAAACAAAAAAAATCTATGTTTCTATATGTTTAAAATAAAAGCCACAGATTATAAGGATTAAAAATAAAATCGGCTAAATCTGCCAAATCTGCGGGAGAAAATAACAGCTCCAAAAAAAAGAAAAAAAATCATTAAACGTTTGCTGTCCTTCTTACCCTCTTTTTTACTGCGCCATCAAATCTCTCTTGATTGTAAAAAGAGGGCTAAGAAACAGGAACCAAAAATTTAATCAAAATGGAAGAAATCTTAAATCAATACGAAACAGTTCACGCGAGCGATGCAACAATTTGGTTCAAAGCAGGTAAAGTTGAAGATTTCCCAACCAACCGAGGCGGATGCATCAAATACAAAAACAAACAAATAGCTATTTTCAATTTCACACGCAGAAACGAATGGTACGCTTGCCAAAACGCCTGCCCTCATAAAATGGAAATGGTACTTTCAAGAGGAATGACAGGATCTGCAGATGATATTCCGAAAATTGCCTGCCCGATGCATAAAAAAACATTTTCACTTGTAGATGGTTCTAACTTAAACGGCGAAGAATACAGCATTGCAACGTATCCTGTTAAGATTGTTGAAGATGAAGTTTTTGTTGGATTTATAGATTAGTTTACACAAAGCAACACACACAATCTTGTCATTTCGACGAAGGAGAAATCTCTACAAGAAACTCTACAAAGATTGGATTTTCGTGACGGAGCTACTCGTGAAGATTTCTCCTTCGTCGAAATGACAAAACTATCGTAATTATTATGTGAATTAACGCAAGTGAAACGCCTTTAACCACAAACAAATCTATGTTTCTATGTGTTAGAAAAAAGCACACATAAAAACTTAATTCCGTATCTTTGAAATTCTATTATCAAACCAAAAAATGACTACACCTTTTCAAAAAGCAAGCGAATGGATTGATGCTGAAAATGCTCAAGATCCAAACATCGAATTAGACCAAAACAAAGAATATCCGAAAGAATTATTGTATTCAGACAGGATGTATAAAAAACTAATGGAGTTTGAACCTAATGCATCAGAAGAGGTTCAAATTGCTTCAAAAGCACAACACATCTGTCGATGGAAAGTCGCTCGCGAGTCATATCCTATGGATCGCGTAGGCTATTTGAAATGGAGAGAAGAACTGAAAAAATTTCACGCAAAAACTACAGCCGAAATCTTGGTAAGAGCAGGTTACGATCAAACTTTCATCGATCGTGTTTCTTTCTTAATTGAAAAAAAATTACTTAAAAAAGATGCCGAAACCCAATTATTGGAAGATGTGATCTGTCTGGTATTTTTAGAATATTACTTAGAACCTTTCGTACACAAACATGACGAAGAAAAGCTAAAAAATATCATCAAAAAAACTTGGGACAAAATGTCCGACAAAGGACATCAGGAAGCTTTAAAAATCAATTATTCTGAAGAAAACTTAAACTTAATAAAAGCTTCTTTAGGATTGTAAAAAGATATGAAGAAAAGCAATCAGGAAGCAGCAGAAAAAATCACTTTCAAAAATTTACGCCGTCTGTATTTTTTTGCGCTTCTTACTATTGCCTTAACTATAATTGTTAGTCAATTTTTAGTTCAATACAATCTGAATCAGCAGTTAAGCGATTCCAAAATCATTAATTTCTCTGGAAAGCAAAGAATGTTGAGCCAGAAAATTGTCAAAGAAGTTCTGATTTTACATTACGTTTCTGATTCGGCTACAGCCAAAAAAACTTCGCACTTAAAAGAGGTTTTAGAACTTTGGAAAAAGAATCAAAACGCTTTGGAAAACGGCAATGACAGTTTAGTTTTTCCAAAAGAAAAATCAGAAACACTTTCTAAATTATATCTAGAAATTAATCCGATTTTCAATAAAATTACTCAAACTACAGATTCTTTTCTGTTGAATTTACAGCAAAAAAAATCGGTCTCTGAAAATCAAAAACTAGTTCAGATTATTCTAGAGAACGAGGGAATCTTTCTATCGAAAATGAATCAGATTGTAACCCAATACGATCTTGAAGCGCATGAGAAAGTGACTGAACAACGCAAAATCGAATATTGGATTTTTGGCTTTACACTTTTGGTTCTGCTTTTAGAATTCCTTTTTATTTTCAGACCTACAAATAAGAAAATTGAACGATTAATTACAAGACTTTTATCTTCAGAAAAGAAAGCCTTAAAGCTCGCATACGACACCGAAATCCTGAGTGAAATCAAAGAAAACTCAGTAAAAGAATTGAAATCGCTCAATTATGCGATGGAAAATACTTTGCTGTATTGCCGAATTTCGCCAGACGGCTCCATCATTCACATTGGAGAAAAATTCGCAAAACTTTTAAATTACACCAAGTTTTCTTCCAATAAAAAATTCTCTCAAGTACTAACAGAAGACGAAAAAGAACAGGTTAATTTTGACCGTTTAATTTTCGAAAAACAACGCAGCGGCTGGCAAGGCGAAATCAAAATTATAAATAAAGACGAAAAAGAAATCTGGCTCGATTTATCGATGGTTCCCGTAATGATCAAAAAAGACGAATTGGAACTTTTGATCGTTTGTTTTAACATCACCGAACGCAAAAAAGCACAGCGCGAAGTTGAACGTTTGAACCTTGAAAACACTACCGAAAAAATCAACCAGCAAAAGATTATTTCTAGTAAAATTGTTGAAAATCAGGAAAACGAACAAAACCGAATCGCCAAAGAAATTCATGACGGAATTGGCCAAATGCTTACCGGTTTAAAGTTCAGTTTAGAAAGCATCAATCTGGATGACAGAGAAAAATCAGAACAAAAAATTGAATATTTAAAGAAACTTTCTTTAGACATTATAAAAGGTGTCCGTACAGCAACTTTCAACTTAATGCCGCCAGAATTAAGCGATCACGGAATCGTTTCGTCATTATCAAAACTAACGCAAGAACTTTCAAAACTTACGGGAAAAGAAATCCTTTTCTACAACAAAACCGATTTCGACCAGCGCTTAGATTCCTTGATCGAAATCAATATTTACAGACTTACACAAGAAGCAATTAACAATGCCATAAAATATGCAGAATCCTCTCATATAATCGTCCAGCTTTCACACAGCGATACACTTTTAAGTATTATCGTAGATGACAACGGAAAAGGTTTCGACGTCAACTCAGTCGATAAAAAGCGTAACAGTGAATCTGGAATGGGGCTTTTATTTATGAAAGAAAGAATCCAATACATCAACGGCCGCGTTTTCATGAACTCTATTCCAGGTGAAGGAACGAGAATTACGTTCAACATTCCGATCTTAAAATAATGTGACAATGTGCCAATTAGAAAATTAGATAATTATTTAACACATTCATAAGAATTATCTAATTGACACATTAACTCATTATCTAATTATCATGGCGAGCCAGTATTAGAAAAAGTGGGCAAACAAACTTTGTCTATATTCGCCCACTTTTCCTAATACTGTCGGGCTATCCGGGCTACTTCGGTAGCTTCCTCCTATCCCTCTCGCGGGCAGTTGTTTTCAGAAGAAAATCTAAGTTAATACAAGATCTTTTTTCAGCATTTTTTGTCATCCTGAGAAACGAAGGATCGCACTAGAAACTCCACAATCGAAATCCACAATATTTGAAAATCATTTGACAGTTTTAAAATAAAAAAAACTGTTTAAATCTGCGGAATCTGCGTGCAAAAAAATGACAATCTAAATCGTCAATCTTTGTAGAATCCCGCGTGTGATTCTTCGTTCCTCAGAATGACAAACTTTATGATTAGAAAACTTTGAAAAAGTTGACCATCCAATGAAATTTAAAATTTCCAACATTAGAAATTTTAATATTGAATTTTAAAATCTAAAAAATTACGTATATTAGCGTCTTCTTTTTAGATGAATATACGTAAAAATCGAGAATCAAAATTAAGTAAACTATGAGCAATATCATTCGTGTAGTACTGGCAGATGACCATGTTTTTGTTAGAGACGGAATCAAGTCTTTACTTGAAAACGAAGCAAACATCGAGGTTGTAGGCGAAGCAATTGATGGTGAAGATGCACTTGAAGTAGTAGCGGCAACACAGCCAGATTTACTTATAGTAGATATTCGTATGCCAAACTTAACAGGTATCGAGGTAGTAGAAAAACTTAGAAACGAAAAAAACAGCGTAAAAATCATCATGCTTTCGATGCATGAATCAGAAGAATATGTCTTGAAATCAATAAAAGCGGGAGCCGACGGATATTTGCTAAAAGGCTCAAGCAAAGAAGAATTCTTAAAAGCATTGCATACAGTTTCTGCTGGAGGAAAATATTTCAGCGGTGATATTTCTTCTATTTTAATCAGTCAACTGACTAATTCTTCAGCATCTTTAGAACCAAAACAAACTTTAGGTGAAGAAATGATGATTACCAAAAGAGAAAAAGAAATCCTAACCCTTCTTTTATCTGGAAAAGGTAACAAAGAAATCGCCGAAGCGCTTGATATCAGTAAACGAACTGCCGAAGTACACCGTTTTAACTTAATGAAAAAGCTGAAAGTGAAAAACCTTATGGAACTTTCTAATAAAGCGGCTGAGTATTCTTTAATTTAAAAAATACGTATAAATACGTAATTATTTTTCAAAAACTGCGTTTTAGCAGGTTTTAACTAAGTCATAGTACTTATTTTTACATAAAAATATAAGTACTATGAAAAATACAAACTCACTATCACAGTCACACAAAATTTTATTTTTGAACACATTGGCATTTACAGTGTGTTTTGCCTGCTGGACATTAAACGGGGTTTTAGTAACCTTTTTAGTTGATAATGGAATTTTCCATTGGGATGTTATTCAAGTTGGATGGCTTTTGGGAATTCCAATTTTAACAGGATCAATTATGCGTCTTCCAATCGGAATCTTGACCGACAAATTTGGCGGAAAATATGTCTTTTCACTTTTACTGCTTCTAAGTTCAATTCCGCTTTTCCTTCTTCCTTATGCTGACAGCTTTTTTATGTTCGCTTTACTTAGTTTCTTCTTCGGAATGGTCGGAACCAGTTTTGCAGTTGGAATTGGATATACCTCAATTTGGTATCCAAAAGAATGGCAAGGTCGCGCACTAGGAATCTTCGGAATGGGAAATGCTGGCGCAGCAATTACAACTTTTCTGGCTCCTTCGCTATTAAATCATTTCTCAGCAAATGATCCACAAAATGGTTGGAAAGTTCTCCCTGTTATTTACGCTATTTCATTGGTAGTAATTGGTGTTGCTTTTTTAATTTTCGCTCAAAACAAAAAAATAGAAAGTAATGGTAAAACTATTTCGCAAATGCTTACGCCATTAAAATCGCAAAGAGTTTGGCGCTTTGGGGCTTATTATTTCTTAGTTTTCGGATGTTTTGTAGCGTATTCTCAGTGGTTATTGCCAAACTTCATGAACGTTTACCAAACGAGTTTAGTTATGGGCGGTTTATTTGCAACAATGTTCAGTTTACCATCTGGAGTAATTAGAGCTTTCGGAGGCTATTTATCTGATAAATTCGGAGCACGAAAAGTGATGTACTGGGTCTTGGGTTCATCAGTAATTTTAAGTGCTTTATTATCGATTCCTAAAATGGAAATCACTACTTCAGGACCAGGAATTTTAGCCGCTAAAAAAGGTGTGGTAAACGAGATCAATGATAAAACTGTAAAAATTGGCGATAAAGAATATCCGATTGCACAAAAAACTGCCAATACAAATAAAAATGCTATTTTCCCAACTTCTACAAGCTGGCAAGATGTTGTTGTAGCACACAATCAAAGTGTTGCTAAAAAAGAATTGATTGCAAAAGGTGTAACTGTTATTAAGTTTGATGCCAATATGTGGGTATTTCTGGTATTAGTAATTCTAATCGGGATTTCTTGGGGAATCGGAAAAGCGGCTGTATACAAACATATTCCCGAATATTTCCCAACAGAAGTTGGTGTTGTAGGCGGAATGGTTGGAATGATTGGCGGTTTAGGCGGTTTCTTCGGCCCAATTATCTTCGGATATTTGCTGACTGCTACCGGAATCTGGTCAAGCTCATGGATTTTTATTCTAGCCTTTTCAACCATCTGTCTAGTTTGGATGCATTATACTATAACACAACTATCTAAGGAAAAACGAGTAAAAGTAAGCAAGGCAAAATTAGAGCCTGCATATTAGACTTAGATTAAAAAAAGTTATAAATATGATTTCAGTCATAAAAACACATGGCTTTTTCTTATAAATTTACTTTCGATAAAAACCTAATAATTTTATGAAAAAACTTAAACTAATTTTAATACTTATCGTAGGATTAAGTTTTGAAATACAAGCCCAAGAATTAGATGTAAATCTACAAATTAGGCCACGTTTTGAATATCGTAACGGCTACAAAACCCTTCTTCCAGAAGGACAAAAAGGAACTTCTCAAATTTCACAGCGTTCTCGTTTAGGAATCAATTTCAAACAAGACGATTTAATTGTAAAATTAACTTTTCAAAACACCAGAACATGGGGCGATGTTCCTCCTGCAACGGTTGCCGATAAAAATGGTGTAGCAGTTTTTGAGGCTTGGGCACAATATAATTTTACCGAAAAATGGAGCGCCAGAATGGGACGTCAGGTTCTTTCGTACGACAACCAGCGTATTTTGGGTGAAATGGATTGGGCACAACAAGGGCAAAGTCATGATGCGCTTACCGTTACTTATCAAACTGAAAAGCAAAAATTAGATTTTGGAGGCGCCTACAATTCAACTGCTGAAAATGTTTTCCAAACTCCTTATACAGTTGCCAATTATAAAGCAATGCAATACGCTTGGTATCACAACCAATTTAGCACTGATTTAGGTTTAAGCTTCTTATTGCTTAATACTGGTTACGAATATGCAAACGCAGATGCAAAATTATTAGTTGATTACAAACAGACTTTTGGGCCTTATCTAACTTACAAAACAAGCAAAATAGATAGTAACTTTTGGGTATATGGACAAACTGGAAAAAGTACTGATTTACAAGTAAGCGCTTGGAATGCTGCAGCAAATTTTAATTACAACATTACAGAATCATTCAAGGCTGGTTTAGGATACGAATTTTTATCTGGAAAAGCTTCAAATGACGGAAGTACAGTAATTAAATCTTTCAATCCTATTTTTGGAACCAACCACGGTTTTAATGGTTACATGGATTATTTTTATGTTGGAAATCACCTAAATAATGTTGGTTTGCAAGATGCTTTTATAAAATTGAATTACAATATAAACAAATGGCAGTTTGCCTTGATTCCGCATGTCTTTTTATCAGCAGCTGATGTAGTGAATGTTCCTCTTAACGAAAAAATGGATTCGTATTTAGGAACTGAGATTGATGCAACTTTTGGTTATAATTTTAGAAAAGACATCACACTAACAGGCGGTTATTCTCAAATGTTTGGCTCTAAAACGATGGAATTCATCAAAAATGGAGATGCAAACCACACCAACAATTGGGCTTGGTTAATGATTTCTGTTAATCCTAGAATTTTTAGCTGGAAAAAATAATTTTTCTTAAAAATTAACTTGAATATTTTACCCTTTTTCTATTTCTGGAAAAGGGTATTTTTTTTATTTCACAATAGTGCGGATTATACATTTAATTATTTATATTTGAAGTGATTATGAACCCCCAATTCTATCCTAATGAAACCATTTCTAAAATTGTCATTGCTGACTTTTATTGTCACGCAAACAGGTATTGCCCAAAAATACGATGATGCCTTAATTTCTAAAAACTCAGAAATTAATTTTGCTAAAACGCAAAAAAGAGGAATTAAAAAAAACAACATCGTTTATTATGTTGAAAATGATTTGCAAACCATTTCTGCTTACAAAAGAAAAAAACTGAAATGGCAAACCAATGTAATTTCTATCTGTGGAAAACCTAAAAAAGGAGAACCTGAAATTAGATATGTTGGCTACAACTCAAACAAACTGCTTATCGTGATCGGAAAACACAATTTTGCTGAAATTGACGTAAATAGCGGAGAGACAAAATTTGTTGGTTAAGACTAAAGAAATTTAAATATATAAACTGCCCTTTTTCTTTTTTGAGAAAGGGTATTTTTTTTGATCAATCAAAAAAAATTCTCCTCATTAATCGGTATATTTGAGTAAGAAACAATTAAATTTTCAAATGAAACTCATCGCTTGGAATTGCAACATGGCATTCAGGAAAAAAGCAGAATTCCTTCTCGCTCATAATCCTGATATCGCTGTAATTTCTGAGTGTGAAAGTCCTGAAAAATTAAAATTCCCAACCGAAATTCAGACACCAAACGATATTCTTTGGTATGGCGCAAATCCGCATAAAGGAGTTGGCGTTTTCTCTTATAGTGATTATCGGTTTCAGTTGTTAGATTGTCATAATCCCGATTTCAAAAATGTTCTACCAATTGCTGTTAATGGTGGAAAAACAGATTTTATACTATTCGCAATATGGGCAAATAATCCAGCAGATAAAGATGGTGCTTATGTAACGCAAGTTTGGAAGGCTATTAATTATTACGAAAACCTAATCAAAGAAACTAAAACCATTTTAATTGGAGATTTCAACAGCAATGCGATTTGGGACAAACCACGTCGCGAAGGAAATCATACAACCGTTGTAAACAAATTAGCCGAAAAGAATATTTTCAGTACATACCATAAATACTTCAATCAGATACAGGGCAAAGAAGAGCATCCAACTTGGTATTTGTATCGTCATGAAAACAAACCCTATCATCTTGATTATTGTTTTGCTTCAAATGATTTTATAGAAGTTATAGAAAGTGTTGAAGTCGGCGCTTACAAAGATTGGACTTTGTATAGCGATCACAAACCGTTAATAATTAAATTCAATATATAAACCATGAACAACTGGACTCAGCGTTGGGACGACCGTTATAAAAGCGAAGAATTTGCATACGGAGAAGAACCCAACAATTACTTAAAAGAACAACTAGAAAAACTAAACCCTGCCACTATTCTTTTTCCTGCCGAAGGCGAAGGGCGAAATGCCATTTTTGCTGCAAAATTAGGCTGGAACGTTTCGGCTTTTGATATTAGCGAAGAAGGAAGAAATAAAGCATTAAAACTTGCAGAAGCAAATGATGTTTCAATTGATTATCAAGTTGGCGAATTGGAAACTCTTGATTTCGAAGTAGAGCAATTTGATGCAATTGCTTTAATTTATGCACATTTTCCAGCAGGAATTAAATCGGAAATTCATCAACAATTAGATAAATTATTGTGCAAAAACGGCATTATCATTTTTGAAGCTTTCAGCAAAAAGCATTTAGAATATGTAACCAAAAATGAAAAAGTCGGCGGACCAAAAGACATTGAATCTCTTTTTTCAATAGAAGAAATTAAAGCCGATTTTTCTAATTATGAAATTATCGAATTAGAAGAAAAAGAAATCGAACTAAACGAAGGTTTATTTCACAATGGAACTGGTTCTGTAATTCGATTCGTAGGAAGAAAAAAATCATAAATACGAAGTAGAGACGCATGCGGTAAAGACGCACTGCAGTGCGTCTCTACAATAAGAAACCTTAGCATCTTAGAACCTTAAAAATACTTATGCTCCATAATTTCAGATCTCAATTCTGAAACTCCCAAAATCCCAACACGTTTCCCTTCCGTTTTAATCAATGCTTCTTTTTTAAGACTTGACAAAATACGTATTGCCTGTTCTTCTGTAGTTCCTGCAAAGTCGGCAATTTCCTTTCGCGAAAGCTCGATATCAATCAAACCATTTGTCTGTCCGAATTTGCGATGAATATAAAGCAACAAATCAATCACACGCTCGCGAACATTCATGTGTGCAATCTTGCGGATATTGTTTTCGCTCTTGTTCAATTCTTCGGCATAAAACAACATTAATGCGTAGGTAAATTCTGGAATATGCTGTAAAATTTCGACCATAGTTTCGTTGCTGAAATTACACAAAACTGTATCTTCAAGCGCATAAGCTCCAATTAAGTATTTTTTGCTTGTTCCAAATCCGCGGAAACCGATTATATCACCATTTTTGGTTAAGCGAACGATTTGTTCACGACCGTTAATTCCCGTTTTTACTGTTTTGGCTTTTCCTTTGCAAATAAAATAAAGTCCCTGCAAAGGCGCACCTTCCGTTATAAATCGATCAGATTTTTTACAAGCAATACTTCGTTTTTTAGAAACATAACCTGCCATCTGTTCTAAATGCAGATGTTTCTTGATAAAACAATTTTCATTGACGCAGGAATAACAAACGGTTTGCTCTTCTTTCATGAGTTCTAATTTTTAGCAGTTAAAAACTAATTTGTTGTTCCTCATTTATTTCCATCAAAAGTAAAAAAATAAATTTAAAAATTACGTATTAATACGTAAAAATACTTATTTTTGCATAAGTACTTTTGTAAAGTCAGACCATTCATAAGAAGTAGCATCTCTAAATAGAACACTAAATGCAAACTACGAAGATCAAAACTACCTGTTCCTACTGCGGCGTTGGCTGTGGCATAATCGTGACCAACGATGCTAAAAATGGTGTAATGGTCGAAGGCGATAAAGATCATCCTGTAAACAAAGGAATGCTGTGTTCTAAAGGAATGAACCTGCATTACGTAGTCAACGATACTTCCGATAGAATTTTATATCCTGAAATGCGAGGAAGCAAAAATTATCCTTTAGAACGCGTAAGCTGGGATACGGCTCTTGATCGCGCCGCTGCTGTTTTTTCTTCTATCATCAAAAAACATGGACCAGATAGCGTTGGATTTTATATTTCTGGACAATGTCTAACCGAGGAATATTACTTAGTCAATAAATTGGTAAAAGGTTTTCTTAAGACCAACAATATAGACACCAATTCAAGACTTTGCATGAGTTCCGCGGTTGTGGGTTACAAAAAAACTTTCGGAGAAGATTCTGTGCCAATTGCTTATGATGATATTGAATTAGCAGACACTTTTTTAATTACAGGCGCAAATCCGGCTTGGTGCCACCCTATTCTTTTCAGAAGATTAGAAAAACATAAAGAGAAAAACCCGAAGACGAAAATAATTTGTATTGATCCAAGACGAACAGATACTGCAGTTTTCGCCGATTTACATTTGCAGATTATTCCTGGTTCAGATATTATTTTGTATCATGCGATTGCAAGACGTATTATCGAAAAAGGTTACGTTGATCATGATTTCGTTAAAAATCACGCAGAAAATTTCAAACAATATAAAGACCTTGTTTTAGGAACTTCTCTTGAAAAAGCCTCTAAACTTTGCGGAATTTCTGTAAATGATATTAAACTTGCCGCTGATATTATCGGGAAAGCAAAAGGTTTTATTTCGCTTTGGGCAATGGGATTAAATCAAAGTGCTGTTGGCGTTGATAAAAATACAGCATTGCTGAATTTATCTTTACTGACTGGACAAGTTGGAAAACCAGGTTCTGGGCCATTTTCATTAACAGGTCAGCCGAACGCAATGGGCGGACGAGAAGTGGGCGGAATGGCAACACTTTTGGCCGCGCATAAAGATATTGCCAATCCCACACATCGAAAAGAAGTTGCTGATTTTTGGGGAGTCGATGAGATTTCAGATAAACCGGGTTTGACGGCAACAGAAATGTTTGAAGCTCTGGAATCTGGAAAAATGAAAGCCGTTTGGATTATCTGCACCAATCCGTTAGTGAGTTTACCCGATTCTAGAAGAGCTGAAAAAGCACTTCAAAATGCTAAATTCGTGGTTGTTCAAGATATTTCGCATAATGCAGATACAGCCAAATTTGCCGATTTATTATTGCCTGCTGCGGGTTGGTTAGAAAAAGAAGGAACAATGACCAATTCGGAGCGTCGTATTTCGTATCTGCCAAAAGGAATCAATGCGCCCGGAGAAGCACTTCCAGACATTGAAATCTTAATTCGCTTTGCAAAAAAAATGAATTTCAATGGCTTTAATTTTAACAGCGCAGAAGAAATTTATAAAGAACATTGTGCGCTTACCAAAAATACGAATATTGATATTTCATTCTTAAATTATAACCGCTTAAAAAACGAAGGCACTTTTCAGTGGCCGGTTCCTGATTATAATCATCCGGGAACTCCTAGATTATTTACAGATAAAAAATTCTATACGCCTTCTGGAAAAGCAATTTTTAATCTGCCTGTTTCTATCGAAAATACATCTGTTCAGCCAAATGACGAATTCCCTTTTATTTTAACCACAGGAAGAATTCGCGATCAATGGCATACGATGACAAAGACTGGAAAAGTCTCTCGTTTGTTAACACATATTCCAAGTCCAGTTTTAGAAATAAATCCGATTGATGCTTTTAAAAATGATATTAAAAATGGTGACATTGTCGTCGTTTCAAGCAAAAACGGAGAAGTTCGTGTAAAAGCAAAAGTCACCGATTCAATCAAAGAAAAAGTCGTTTTTCTACCAATGCATTGGGGAAAACAACTCGAAAATGACTTAAACCGAACAAATAATTTAACGAACACTGTTGTTGATCCAATTTCTAAAGAGCCCGATTTTAAGTTCACCACTGTTTCGATTAAAAAATACGTAAAACCATTTCAGAAAATTGCGATTGTTGGCGCTGGAGCAGCTTCTTTCCGATTCATTCAAAACTATCGCGAATTCAATTCAACTGATGAAATTATTGTTTTTTCTAATGAAATGAATCCGTTTTACAATCGTGTTTTGCTTCCCGAATATATGACGGGAGAATTTACTTGGGAACAGCTTTTAAAAGTTAAAGATGGAGAAGCTTTCAGTAAGTTGAAAATTACCATGAAAGCTGGAGTGGCAATTGAAAAATTAGATCCAAAACAAAAAACAATTATAGATAGTCAAGGCGAAATTCACACTTTCGATTCGTTGATTATGGCAACCGGAAGCCGTCCTTTCGTTCCTGAAAATGCACAGCTTCATCTTCCCGGCCGTTTTACCGTTAGAAGAAAAGAAGATGCAGACCGTTTGAAAAAACATTTAGACAGCACAAATCTTCCGCCAGAAGAACAACATGTTGTCATTATCGGCGGTGGATTATTAGGATTAGAATTGGCCGCGGCTTTAAAGCATAAAAAAGTAAAAACTACGATTATTCAGCGCGCTTCGCGTTTGATGGAGCGTCAGTTAGACCGAATTTCAAGCAAATTATTAGCCGAAGAAGTTCAGCTTCGTGATATTCAAATTTATTTTGATAATGAAGTCAGTACTGTTTTTGAAACTGATAATCCGAATGAAATTGAAATTGCTTTAAAAAGTGGAAAAATCATAACGGCAAATGCGATTGTATATACAATTGGAACTATTCCAAATATCGAAATTGCTCGCGAAAGCGGTTTAGCCTGCGGACGAGGCGTGAAAGTAAATCAGTATTTGCAGACTTCAAATCCAGATATTTTTGCGATTGGAGAAATAGCAGAATTCGATAATAAGCTATTCGGAATAACGTCTGCAGCTGAAGAACAAGCCGATATTCTAGCTAATTTCCTTGCAGGCGATATTAGCAGTTATTATAAAGGTTCGATTTTAATGAATATTCTAAAATTAGAAGACATCAACCTTTGCAGCATTGGAGATATTACGATTCCAGAAAATGATGACTCGTATGAAGAAATTGTTTTTACCGATTTGAAAAAACGCTATTACAAAAAGTGTATTGTAAAAGATGATCTTTTAGTCGGTGCGATTTTAATGGGAGACAAAAATGAGTTTGCCGAATTCAAAACGATGATCGAAAGCAAAATCGAATTGTCTGACAAACGAAATACGCTTTTGAGAGGAAGCTCAAATGCAAAACCGGTTTTAGGCAAATTAGTTTGTTCGTGCAGTCAGGTTGGAGCTGGAAACATCGAAGAAACCATTAAAAGTGGCGTAAATGATTTCACTGAATTATGCAAAAACACAGGAGCTGGTTTAGGATGTGGAAGTTGTAAAACAGAAGTTAAGGAGATATTAGCGAAATGTAAATAGTTTGGTTTCAGGTTTCAAGTTGCTTTACTTTGAACATAAATTTTAACGCAAAGAGCGCAAAGGTTTTTCGCAAAGTTTCGCAAAGTTTATTTTTTTAAGTAGACAAAGTTCACAAAGCTTTGAACAAAAATTTTAAGTATTGTTTTGTGAACTTTTTTCGATAGAAAATAATTTTGCACAGAATATAAACCTTCAAAACTTTGCGAAAAACCTTTGCGCTCTTTGCGTTTAAATCAACACAATCCAGAAACTTGAAACCTGAAACAAAGAAAACCTGAAACAAAAAGAAAAAATGGAACTAACAAGATTAATAGTAAAAGGAGGCGTTATTTCGCCAGGAGAATTACAGGAAGTTGTAAACATCGCTTTGGAAGAAGGTTTGGATTCGATTTCGTTTGGTTCTAGACAGGATATTATTTTTCCGAAAGGATTTAAATCTTTGGATAAAACCACTTTAGGAAAACATCATTTTGTTTATCCAGATCAAAAAAGCGGTAACAATATCGTTTCTTCTTATGTTTCGACTGATATTTTTAGAAATACCAACTGGCTTACAGGAAACCGTTTTTTATATATTTTGGAAGAGTTTAAAGAACAGCCAAAACTTAAAGTCAACATAACCGATCCGAAGCAGCAATTGGTTCCTTTGTTTACAGGACATTTGAATTTTATTGCTTCAGAACACGAAGATTATTGGTATTTATACATTCGTCTTCCAAAATGGGAAAAAATAGAAGTTTACCCTGTTTTGCTTTACAGCTGGGATTTGGCTAAAATTTATTACGAAATCGAAAAAATATCAGAAGAAGATTCAGTTGATATTGAAACACTTTTCGCTTTGGTAAGTGAAGCTTTAGATACTAATAATCGAACAATCGACAAACCATTAAATATTCCATTTTATCCATTTCCTTATTATGAAGGAATGAACCGAATGGGAATCGATCAATATTGGCTGGGATTGTATTGGAGAAATAATTTATACGATTTGGATTTCCTGAAAGAAATGTGTGATCTGTGTTTTGAATGCAAAATTGGAAAAATCTGTATTACACCTTGGAAATCTTTCATAATCAAAGGAATTCCGAAAGACCGAAAACTGGAATGGGAAAAGTTTTTAGGAAAACGCGGCATCAACGTTCGCCATTCTTTATTAGAATTAAACTGGCATTTACCAGTAGCAATGGAATGGGCACTAAGTCTAAAGACTTTTCTAGTTAGAACTTTAGATCAATTCGATATCAGCACTTACGGATTGAATTTCGGGATTTCAGAATACAATCGCGACGGGCATTATTTTACTTCGATTGTCATCGAAAAAAATGAACTTCCAGCAGCTTTAGAATCGATCAAAATCAGAGATACTTATAATGTATTGTTCGCCAAGAATTTCGACCCAAATACTCGCGAATATATCGTGCATTCACAAGATATTGATAAACTAGAGCTTCCGACAATTTTAATTGAGTTAAGCCGAAAATATTTCGATGAACTCGGAAATTCAACTTCAGAGACAACTGAAAATTCTCAGAAAAAAGAAAAACCGCAGTTAGACATTTATCAATGCCAGGAATGTTTAACGCTTTACAATTCGGAATATGGAGATGAAACCCAAGGAGTTCCAAAAGGCATTTTATTTGAAAATCTACCCGAAAATTATTGCTGTTCTCTTTGCGAAGCACCGAAAAGTAATTTTAGAATTTTGGAAACGGTTGAAAATTAATGAGTTCTAAAAAAGTGTCGTATTTTGTATTCAAAAATTGTGTATATTTAGCTTAACTAAGAATTTATCGTAAAGCTACATACTTCAAAAGCTTTAAAACCACTTGGTTAACATCTATTTATTCAATAAAAAAAATACAGTTATGATAAAAAGAACAACACAATCTTCTGCTGAAAAAGCTACCGATATTCCAGCAGAAACAGCTGTAGAAAGTACTACAGAAATACAACCAGAAACTAAAACAACAGTTAGAAGAACTACCAGAACAGCTGTGAAACCAGCAGCTGCTAAGACTTCAACAACGAAAACGACAGCTACAAAATCACCAGCTGCGAAAACAACAGCCACAAAAGCACCAACCGCTACTGTAAAACCTGCAGCGAAAACACCAGTAAGAGCTGCCTCCAAAGCGACTCCTAGTGCAACTGTAAAAAAAGTAGCGACAGCACCTGCAAAAAAAGAATCGATAGTTTCTGAAATTGTAGAAATTAAAACCAATGATGCTGCAGAAAACAAACCTGTTGTGACTGTTGAAAAAATTGGCAAAGAAAAAAACGATATAAAATCTAAGCTTAAAGCAAAACTTAAAGCCAAAAAAGAAAAAGAAAAGAAAAGAGAAAAAGCAATAAAAGCTGTTATTAAAAAATTAGAAAAAGCTAAAAAGGCAAAACTAAAAGCAGCTGAAAAGAAAAAAGAAAAGGCTAAAAAAGCGAAAGAAAAAGCTAAAGCTAAGAAAGTTGCCGACAAAAAAGCTAAAGCTCAGAAAAAGGCAAAAGCTAAAAAGAAAAAATAGGTTTGAGAAAGGTTTGACTTTAAGAAAAGTTAAACCTTTTTTTATTTTCATTAGCAATGTACATACAGTTTGTCATTCTGAGGAACGAAGAATCGCACTCGTAAATTGACAAAGATTGGAGAATTACTATGGCGAGCTTCTAGTGTGATTCTTCGTTCCTCACAATGACAAAGCTATGCAGTTAAGACGTCGACTTCACTAAGCCAGACAATTCACAATTCACAATTAATTACCCCCCAATCGCAATCATACTACGATTGTCAAAATGTTTTTTAGGATCGTCCATTTCATCCATCGTAACCATTCCTGCACGAACTTTCTTTTTATTTTGAATTGATTCTGAAATCAAATCAGTAATGGATTCTCCATTTCTAAAAGCAGTTAATAGATCAGTTTCTGAATTAGAAAAAAGGCAGTTTTTTATTTTTCCGTCAGCCGTCAAGCGGATTCTGTTGCAGCTATCACAAAACGGATTTGTGATGGAACTAATAATTCCGAAATCGCCTTGAAAGCCTTTTATTTTGTAATTTCTTGAAGTGAAGTTTTTTTCATCTTCCAGTTTTTGAATTGCTTCAGAATGAAATTTCGTTTCCAACAAAGATAAAATTTCTTGTTGAGAAACCATTTTGCTTCTGTCCCACTCGTTTCCTGCGAACGGCATGAATTCGATGAAACGAACAGAAATAGGCAGAAACTGTGTTAGTTTTACAAAATCAACAATTTCGTTATCATTGAAACCTTTCATCAAAACGACATTTACTTTTACCTGAAAATCATTATTCAAAAGCAAATGCAAATTATCAATTACTTTCTCAAACTGATTTCTAAGTGTTATCGTATGAAATTTAGATGAAACTAAGGTATCTAAACTCAAATTGATTTTTTTGACATTAAATTGCTTCAAAACCTCAATATGACGATCAATTAAAATTCCGTTTGTGGTAATGGAAAGTGAAATATCTAGCTGAGATAGTTTAGAAACTATTTCTGGGAAATCTTTTCTTAGCAAAGGTTCGCCGCCAGTTAATCTTATTTTGTCAACACCATTTTGTACGAAAGTCTGAGCGATAGCAAAAATCTCATCGCCCGTCATTAAACTGGCTTTTGGAGAAAGCGCAATTCCGTCAGCCGGCATGCAATACGTACAACGCAGATTGCATTTTTCCAGCAGCGAAATACGCAAATAATTATGTTTGCGCCCAAAGCCATCCGTCAAAATAGTATTAGAGGCTGTCATGATTTTTTCCTTTTAAAATATGAAAAACGTGCATTACGTGCGGAAAAACAGCATCCATCGATTCTCTTACACCGTTTGTTGAACCTGGCAAAGCCAAAACCAAACTTTTTCCTAAAGTTCCCGCTACGCTTCTAGAAAGCATTGCATACGGCATTCTTTGCTGACCGTAATTGCGAATGGCTTCTTCGATTCCAGGAATTCTGCTTTCTAATAATGGTTCTAAAGCTTCTGGTGTAACATCTCTCGGAGACAGTCCCGTTCCGCCTGTAAAAATTACCAGCTGATTATCTTTAGCGAAAGCTTTAGTTTTTTCCTGAATAATATCTAATTCGTCTGGAATGATTTCGTAATGAGAAGTTTCAACTCCGTACGAATCCAACTTTTCTACAATTGTTTTACCGGAGCGATCTTCTTTATCTCCTGCAAAAATGGAATCAGAACAAACGAAAACTGCTGCTTTAATTACATTCGGGAATTTATTTTTGAAAGACGATTTTCCGCCTTCTTTATTAATTAATTTGATTGTTGAAATCTCAATTTCTTTATCAATTGGTTTCAACATATCGTACATTGTTAACGCTACAATAGACGCGCCGTGCATAGCTTCAACCTCAACTCCTGTTTTATAAACTGTTTTTACTTTGAAAATAATATGGATTTCTAATCCTTCAATATTGTATTCAACCGAAGTAAATTCAATTGGAAGCGGATGACAATCTGGAATGGACAAATGCGTATTTTTTACCGCAAATAATCCAGCAGTTTTTGCCATTTCAAACACGTTTCCTTTTGGCACTAAATTATTGACAACAGCATCAATTGTTTCTTGTTTGCTGACTTTGACAATTGCCGTTGCTGTTGCGACTCTTAAAGTGCTTATTTTATGCGTAATATCTACCATTATAATTTCTTAGGTATTTTGTTTCCAAGTGAATGTATCGTTTTCAAACATTTCTTTACCAAAAATCGGAACGTCTGTCTTAATCCAGTTTACAATGGCTTCTGTCGCTTCATAAACCTGCTTGCGGCGTGTTGCGGAAACAAAAACAAACAGACAAATTTCGCCTGCTTTTACAACGCCTAAACTATGGTAAATGTGCATGCAAGTTAAATCGAATTTAGCAAAAGCTTTTTCTCGAATTGCGTACAAAGCTTCATTTGCCATGTCTTTATATGCCGAATAATCAATTGCTACAACGGTGTTGTCATGAATAATATCGGCACGGACTTGTCCTAAAAAAATATTATGCGCCCCAATCGTATGTTTAGATTGATGTTTGGCAATTGATTCTGCAATAAATTCTGGAGAAATCGGTCCTTCTACAAATACATTTTTACTCATTTTTTATTTTTTTTTAGCCACGAATTACACTAATTTTCACAAATTAAAATCTATTTTAAAAAAAGTTAATCTCAATATTGTCATTTCGACGAAGGAGAAATCTTCGCAAGGAACTCCTCTTAGTAATTCGCCAATCTTTGTCGAGCTACTTGTGAAGATTTCTCCTTCGTCGAAATGACAAACTAGACGAACATTTTAAAATCTATGACTATATTTTTATTTCTTGTAACAACTGTTTCATTGCCAAAGCGCCTCCAGCAATACTTTTTATATTTTTAAATCGATGCTTTTGAAGCAGTTCGACTGCAATTTTACTTCTAATTCCAGATTGGCAGAAAATGTAAATGGTTTGTTTTTTATCTAGATTTTCCAACTTACTTTCTAAATGCATTAACGGAATCTGGATTTGATTTTTTAAGCTGATTTTTGGCGATTCATCTGTATTTCGAACATCCAGAAAAAGAACCTCATTATTATCCATTTCATTCAAAACCGATTCAAAACTCACTTCTTCAACTTCACATTTATTGTATTTTTCTTCGAATGCTTCTCTGGTTATGGTTTGAATATTGCTTTTATCGAAATCATATTTTTGCTGTTCATTCTTTAGAATATTATAAACCAATATTTTTCCACTTAAAACCTCTCCAATTTCAAGAATCATTTTTAAAACCTCATTGGC
The DNA here is from genome assembly GCF_003254585.1 of Flavobacterium sharifuzzamanii. Lineage (GTDB taxonomy): Bacteria > Bacteroidota > Bacteroidia > Flavobacteriales > Flavobacteriaceae > Flavobacterium > Flavobacterium sharifuzzamanii. The sequence goes on from NZ_QJGZ01000042.1 coordinate 130,373, forward strand.
CTGAAACATTCCGATAATTCCAACTGAAATGCCTAAAACTCCCGCTTCTTCACAATTTACTGCATTTAAATTTTCATCGGGATACAGGCATCTATATGTTGGTCCATTTTGATAATTTAAGACTGAAACTTGCCCTTGAAATCTAAAAATAGATCCATAAACCATTGGTTTATTAGTTGCTAAACAGGCATCGTTTATTAAATATTTGATTGCAATATTATCAGTTGCATCAACTATTATGTCATATTTTTCAAATAGCGAAATAGCATTTTTTCCTGATAATTTTTCAGAAATCGCTTTTACTTTCACTAAAGGATTCAATTCAGCAATCATCGCTTTTGCTTCTTTTGCTTTTGATTTTCCGATAGCATCAGTTTTGTAAATTACTTGTCTTTGAAGATTAGAAATTTCAATAACATCATGATCTACAATTCCGATTTCTCCTACTCCAGCTGCAGCAAGATAAGGCAAAATCGCAGTGCCCAAGCCTCCTGCACCAATTACTAAAACCTTTGATTTAGCTAATTTCTGCTGGCCTTCCTCTCCTATATCAGGAAGTATAATTTGTCTATTATATCGGGTCGATGAACTCATAAATTATTTTTTATCCTCCTGCAAACGGCGGTAATAATGCTACAATATCGCTAGTCTGCAAAGTGTAATCTGAAGTTTTTGAAACTATTTTTTGATTTACTGCAACGCTGAAAGTCAACGCTTCGAATTCATATTTTTCGTTTAAATCCTGCAACAGCTTTTGCAATGATAATTCTTCTGAAAAAGATAATTTTTCGAATTCACATTTCGTCTTTTCAGCGACAGCGCCAAAATACTTAACCTCAATCATTTTTATAAATTTAAATTTTGAAAAATAAATTCGTCATCAAAGTACTCTTGAAAATATGAAATCCAACTTGATGTGTTTCTAACGACTTCGCCAATAACGATAATTGCCGGCGATGATATATTTTTTTCAGCTACCAATTTAGTAATTGTATTGATAGTTCCGATTACCTTTTGTTCTGAATTTTTCGTTCCGTTTTGGATAATAGCAATTGGCAGATCATCATTTCTGTTTTCCTGATAGATTGAAATAATTTCATTCAATTTATGCATTCCCATTAAAATCACAACAGTCGCTGCCGATTTTGAAGCCAAATGAACATCTTTTGATAACTCATGAGATGAAGTTGTTCCTGTAATAACCCAGAAACTTTCAGCCACTTTGCGCTGTGTCAAACTGATTCCGACTGAAGCAGGAACTCCTAAAGCAGATGAAATTCCAGGGACAATCGCAGTTTCGATTCCAAAATCTTCTGCAAATTCGATTTCTTCACTTCCTCTTCCAAAAACAAACGGATCACCGCCTTTTAAACGAACCACATGTCCGTGAGTTTTTGCCATAGAAACAATTAAATCGTTAATTTGATCTTGTGTGTAAGCATGGCAGCCTAAACGTTTTCCAACAAAAACAACTTCTGCATTAGGTGCATATTCCAGTAATTCTTCATTTACTAAAGCATCGTACAAAACAACATCGGCACTTTTTAAAGCTTTAATTGCTTTTATAGTAATCAATTCAACGTCGCCTGGACCTGCGCCTACAATCGTCAATTTTGGTGTTTTAAAATTTTGCATAGTCTTTAAGTTAAATTGATATTCAGGTCGTTTAATTCGTCGGCCGAATTGATATTGGTCAAATGATAATTTTCACTTTCTTCTATATAGATAATCTGATGCGGCAGTTTGGCTAGCAGATCCATCATTTTTAATTCATCAGAATCAATTGCTTTTTTTATAACTGGAACAATATTTTTTGAATAAATTCCAATTAATGGATGAGTTTTACTTTCAGATGCAAAAACTGTAATTCCTGCTTCACTTGTATGTTTTGAAATTAATTCTTGTAATAATTCAGTTGAAATTAACGGAATATCACAGCTTAAAATCAGATTGAATTCGGTTTCAGAATTTGATAATGCGGTGTAAATTCCTCCTAGCGGACCTTTGTCTACTACTAAATCCTGTATTTTTTGATAGGGCAAATAATCGTATTCTTTTGATCCTGTAATGAGCTTAATTTGATCTGTTATTGGTAAAATGGCCTGAATGATATGTTCGATAAATGGTTTATCTTGAAACAAAACCAATCCTTTTTCTGACTGCATTCTGGTGCTTTTTCCTCCGCAAAGAATAAATACTGTTAGTGTTTCCATTTTCTTTTTGTTTCAGGTTTCAAGTTTCACGTTTTGCCAATCTTTGTCTCCAGCGGTTGAAACCGCTGGCTATATTTATATAGCTTCTTTTTCGTTTAATTTTCAAATATAGCCCAAGGTTTTAACCTCGCGGACGCAACGATAAGCATATTAGTCCTTTCAAGGAAAAATTAATTTAACGCTTGCCATTAAAATTACTGTTCCTAATACCATTTTTAATGTTTTGTTAGAAAAAGAGCCACTTCCGTAGAATCCTCCCAACATTCCTCCTACTACAGCAATTGGAACGAGATAGAAACTTTCCATCGGAATTGTTTTTCCTCCTAAAAAGAATCCTAGCATTCCGGCAAATGAATTCACAAAAATGAATAAACTCGAAATCGCTGCCGATTCTTTCACCGAAGCCCATCCTAAAAATAACAAGATTGGACTTAATATAATTCCACCACCAATTCCCAGCATTCCAGATAATAATCCGATGGCAAAACCAATTGCTAAAGCAAACGGAAGGTTTATTTTTACTTCTTCTTTTTCTTTAAAATTAAATACTCCAAACAATCTTAAGGCTGCAAAAACCAATACAATTCCTAAAACAATTTTATAAATCGCATTATCTAAAGTGATAAAACCCCCAATAAATGCTGCTGGTATCGATGCAATGGCAAACGGATAAAAGAGCTTTGGTTTGAAATAATTATTCTTATAATAAAACAAAAACGAAATACTCGAAACAAACAAATTCAATAACAGAGCCGATGGTTTCATTACCGAAACTGGAAAAGCAAAAATGCTCATCAAGGCTAAATAACCCGAAGCTCCGCCATGCCCAACGCTTGAATATAAAAATGCAATTACAATTAAGGCGAAACTGAATAATAGTATATTTTCGGAATTTAGGAGACTCATTTTTTGTTTAATCGTTTACTTGGTTAACTGTTTAATCGGTTAGCTATGTGTTTTTATTTATACAGCGCTTTTCGTTCTTTATCTAAAAATCTTTTTCTCTGATCTTTAATCTATCTGTCTAAAAAAAATTAATCAATTGGCAGGATTGTTACTGACGCTCCTTTTTTAATGTTTTCGGTATCATGCTGAACAATTACCAAACCATTTGCAATAGCAAAAGAATTTAGCATTGAAGAAGCCTGTCCTTCTAAAATTGTAACACTTGTTTCATTATATAATGCTTTTAAAAAAAGTGTTTTTCCTGTGTTATTGATAATGTCATTTTCTAATTTTCGAACAATTTTTGGCAAATGTGTATTCGAGAACCCCATTTTATTTTTGACTGCTGGATATACGTAAATATAAAAATTAGTCAGAGACGAAGCTGGGTTTCCAGGTAACGCGAATACCAAAGTGTCTTTTTTAGCACCAAAAAACATTGGCTTTCCAGGTTTCTGATTAATCTTATAAAAAAGCTCCTCTACTCCATTTTTCAATAATGCTTCTTTTACAAAATCATAATCTCCAACAGAAATTCCGCCAGAAATTAACACGATATCATTCTTTTTAAGGATGGATTGCAATGCTTTCTTAGTAGCTTTTAGATTATCCTTTACTGTATGAACTTTTATTTTATTAATTCCAATAGTCTGCAAAGCTGCTTGCAGCATTACAGAATTGCTTTCATAAATTTTTCCTTTTGAAAGTTTTTTACCTGGTTTTACTAATTCGTTTCCTGTAACTAAAATAGCCACCTTCGGCTTTCTATAAACTGTGATTTCCGTGATTCCTAAACAGGCCAAAAATCCAATTGCTGCAGGAGTTATTAATGTATTAGCATCAAAAACCACATCTTCTGCATTAATCTGCTCGCCTTTATTTCTAACATTTGCGAAAGGTTCTGGCATCTTTGCAATCAAAATTGAATCTCCATTTACCATTACATGTTCCTGCATTACTACAGTGTCTGCGTCATTAGGAACATACGCGCCGGTAAATATGCGAACAGCTTGGTTTTCTTTTAGTTTTATATTGGCATGATCTCCTGCCTGAGAAATTCCAACCACATCAAATTGATGTCTTCTTGAATGAGTGAAAGCGTAACCATCCATTGCCGATTGGCGAAAGGGAGGCATTGAAATTGGCGAGTAAATCGTTTCTGCTAAAATATATCCAAGTGCCTTTTGTACAGAAATTTTCTGAGTCGACAAAACTGAACTATTTGCTGCAACAATTTCTAAAGCTTCTTTTACTTCTATCATTTCTGCTAATTATAAAACTAAGTATAAATACTTACTACAAATATAAGTATTTATCATTAGGTTGATTAAAAAATTTTAATTTTCTTTTTATTTTCTATAAAATTACTCTAATTTATTCAAAATCAATTTCAAAATTCTCATTTAGATTTTACAAGTAAGTACAAAAGAGCTTCTTTTGACCCTTTTTAAGCTTTACATTTCATTTATTTTTTTTTAAAGGCTCGTTCTTTCGATTAAAAAACAAGTATAAAATACTACAATTTTACCCCGTCTTTAAAATTTATTTTAACATTTACATGAATATCAAATCCTCTGTAAAGCCTTTTAAAATAAGGGCTATACAGCAACTCTTCTTTTTACAATGCTTCTATATGCAGATATTTTTCAAAAAAAAGTCAGCAAACTTTTGGTTTTTATTATATAAAATTTAACTTTGTCTATAGGATTAGTAGAGTTTAAAATAATATTTCCAACTGTAAAAAACTATTATTGTGAAAACAACAGAAAGCATATCACGTTACATTCTTCCTAAAAAATACACTTATAGCACTATTTGTTATATGTGTTTCTGTTGTTAATAATCTACTTTTATTTTGTTTGCCTTTAGAACCTATATCGAAGCAAAACATAAAAAACATCACCAAAAATATTTACTGAATTTTAACCAAGAAATCTTTCCGATGCATTCAAATGTGTTGGACCAGATTCTTGAAACCATATCTATTATTCAACAAATTAAATAACTAACAACTAAAATGACTAAAATGAAAACAATGCAAAGCTGTTGCTGTAAATAAAAAAAGCCATTTCTGCGGCAACAGAAATGGCAAGGCTTAAAGAACATTTATCACTAAATCAAGAACACCTTTTAGAGTGCTGTATAAACAGTGCTTAGGGCGTCTTGTTAATTACTTAAAACCAACACAAAGAAATGAAAAAAAAGTTAAACATACACATACTGCTGTTTCTACTCTTCATTACAGCAGGAATACAAGCCCAGAATACCACCCCGCTCATTCAATCAAAACTAGACGGAACTGTTGTTGATGATATTACAAATCAGCCCATTATAGGCGCTTCTGTAACCATTAAAGGAACAACTCACGGTGTTGTGACAGATGCAGAAGGAAAATTTTATTTTCAGACTGGACAGAAATTCCCTTATACTTTGATTGTAAACTACATCGGATATAAAAAATTGGAAGTAATTGTTGAGAAGAATCCAGTCATTATTAATCTTAAAGAAGAACGCCAAGAACTAGACGAATTGGTTGTTGTAGGTTACGGAACTCAAAAAAGAAAAGACATTACAGGTTCTGTAGCTTCTGTTCCAAAAGCCAATTTATCTCAGGTAACTTCATCGGCAGATAATCTTTTAAGAGGTGCTGTAGCAGGAGTTGTAGTTACACAAAGTTCTGGACGTCCAGGAGCTTCTTCTAGTGTTCGCATTCGCGGAGGAAACTCTATTACTGCTGGTAACGAACCGCTTTATGTTGTTGACGGAATTTTAATTTACAATGATAATAGCAATAGTGGTGCTGGAGTAACTTACGCTGGAGCAAGTGTAAACGTTCTATCTACTATAAATCCAGCAGATATAGAATCAATAGAGGTGCTAAAAGACGCTTCGGCGACAGCAATTTATGGTTCGCGTGGTGCAAATGGAGTTGTAATTATTACCACTAAAAAAGGAACGAAAGGACAGGATAACATTTCGTACCAAGGCTATTTCGGATTTCAGAATATTTCAAAAAAACTGAGATTAATGAATGCAAGCGAATGGGCAAGTTTAAGAAACGACGTTCAGGCAAGTATTGGCCAAGCTCCTTCTTTTTCTCCTGAGCAGATTGAAAGTTTGAAAACTTCTGGAAATTATGATTGGCAATCGGCAGCCTTTGTAACTGCGGCACCAGTTCAAAACCATAATTTATCTTTTTCGGGCGGAGACGAAAAATCAAGATATGCAGTTTCTGCGGGATATTTTGATCAGGACGGAATTGTTTTGGGATCTGATTTTAAACGTATTTCGCTTCGAGCAAACTATGAACGAAATTATTCGCAGAAATTTAAATTTGGGGTAAATGCCAATTATACCAATTCGATTGCAAATGGTGTCGGTACCAATGGAGGCGCCGGAGCTGGAAGGAATCCAAATCCATTGGTTAGTGTGGTTTTGACAGCTCCTGTTGTTCCTATAAAAAATGCAGACGGGAGTTATAATGTAACCAACAATCCTTATGCAACTTCTATAAATGGCTATGTCCCAAATCCTATTAACGATTTGGATAATACAACCAACGAAACCAAATTAAATAGAATTCTGACCAGTTTATTTGGCGAATATAAATTCAATAAAGAATTAACTGCAAAAGTCGCTGTAAGCGGTGATGTTTTGAATACGAAACAAAATTACTACGCGCCTTCAAACACCACTACTGGCGCAGGAACAAAAGGTTTGGCATCTATTGGAGAAAGATTGGTAAGCTCTGTTCTAAATGAAAATACGCTGAATTACAATACTCATTTTGGCGAAAATCATAAGTTTTCTGCTTTGGGTGGTTACACGCTTCAATATACAAAAGGCGAAGTTGTGAATGCTGGTGCTCAGACTTTCGTTAATGATGCCAATACTTACAATGCGCTTCAAGATGGTGTGGCAGTAAAACCATATAGCGAAGCTTATGAAAGTGTTTTAAAATCTTGGTTGGCAAGGGTTAATTATTCTTATAAAGGAAAATACAACTTTACGCTTTCGGGGCGTGCAGACGGTTCTTCAAGATTTGGTTCAGAATCACGTTGGGGTTATTTCCCTTCAGCTGGATTTTCTTGGAATATTACTGATGAAGAATTTGCCAACAACATTAAAGGTGTGACAGAAGCTAAATTGAGAATTACAGCGGGAACCACAGGAAATCAAGAAATTGGAAACTATCTTCCGTTAGCTTCAATGGGCTCTGTAAATTATTCCTTCGGAGGAACTTTGTACACAGGTCTTGCTCCTACCCGATTGGCAAATCCTGATTTGAAATGGGAAAAAACCAATCAGTATAACGTTGGATTGGATTTATCATTATTAGACCGAAAAATCAATTTTGTTTTTGATGTGTATTATAAGAAAACAAAAGACTTGTTGATTAATGTTCCAGTACCGTTGAGTTCAGGTTATGCAACAGTTCTTCAGAACATTGGAGGAGTTGAAAATAAAGGTTTTGAAGTTGGTTTAACAACTGAAAACATTAAAACAGAAAACTTCGCGTGGAACTCGAACATCGTATTTTCTTTAAATAGAAATAAAGTTACCGAAATCGGAAATGGTGTAAACGAATTTTTTCCTGTAGTTCCAAATGGTTCTTTATTACAGCAGCAGCCAGTTATTGTAAAAGTAGGTTTGCCTTTGGGAACTTTCTGGGGGTACAAAACCAACGGAATTTTCCAGACTCAGGAAGAAGTTAATACACAGCCAAAAATCAACAGTTTGGCAAATACCAAAGTCGGAGATAGAAAATATGTCGACACAAACGGAGATGGTATAATTACAGCTCTTGATAAAGGAAATCTAGGCACTTCTCAGCCAAAATTTGTTGGAAGTTTCAGCAACACCGTTTCGTACAATGATTTTGATTTGAATTTCTCTTTTCAGGGAGCATACGGAGGAAAAATCTTCAATGCTTTAAATCAGCAGTTAGAAATTTCTACCCTTGGAACTAATGCTGCTGCGACTTTAAATGATCGCTGGACACCAACGAACCCAAGTAATGAAATTCCTAGAGCTTCTAGTTCTCCGCTAGGAATTGTTTCTGAACGCTATGTTGAAGATGCTTCTTTCTTACGATTAAAACTAATCACGTTAGGATACACTTTACCTAAAAGCGTTTCTAAAAAACTGGGAACAAAAAGCGTAAAAGTTTATGTCTCAGCAGAAAACTTAATTACATGGACGAAATATACTGGCTATGATCCAGAGGTAAGTTCATACGAACAAAACAATTTATATCCGGGAATTGATTTTGGCTCTTATCCAAACTCCAAAACATTCATCTCGGGCTTGAACGTAACTTTCTAAGTAAAAAGATATTAAAATGAAAAAGATAATTATAACATTCCTTTTAAGTGCCGGTCTATTCATATCGTGTGCTGATCTTGAGGTAACGCCTACCTCGTTTGTAACCGAAGACAATTATTTTATCACTCAAGATGATGCTACAGCAAGTGTAACTGCGGTTTACGCTTCTTTAAGCCTTGATCCAGGTGAGCAGAGCTTGTTTGGAAGAAACCTTTATTTCTTAACCGATATGGCTTCAGATTATGCGGCTGCGGGAGTTTCAGCAACCAATCCGCAAGTTAGAGCATTAAGCAGTTTAACGCATGATGCAACTTCAGATCGTGTTCAAGTGGCGTGGAGACAAATTTATAACGGAATCAATAGAGCCAATGTTTCTATTGATAATATTCCGAAAGTTTCTGGTTCAGAATTAATTAAAACCAGATTGATCAATGAAGCCAAATTTATTAGAGGGCTATTGTATTTTCAGGCAGTTCGCCTTTGGGGCGGAGTTCCGATTGTTTTGCATGAAGCGACTTCTATCAATTTAGGAGATTTAAAAACCAATCGTTCTACCGTTGATGAAGTTTACAATCAAATCATTAAAGATTTAACAGACGCTGAAGCTCTTCCAAAAACGTATACAGCGGCAGATGCTGGGCGCGCTACATCAGGAGCTGCAAAAGCGATTTTAGCAAAAGTGTACCTAACTAGAAAAGACTGGCCAAATGCGATTGCTAAATCTAGAGAAGTAATCGATGGCGGTTACGGATACGCTTTGTTTGAAGATTTCCAAGATATTTTTACTAAAACCAAAAAGAACGGTAAAGAGCATATTTTCTCGGTTCAATTTGAGCCAAATCAAGCAGGAAACGGTTCTAGCGGAAGCACTTTTCAAGCAACCTCTTTCACTGGTTTTACAGCAACAGAACCAGCAGATATTATCTCAGACGTTGCTTTATTCTATGACATTTATGCGCCTGGCGACAAAAGAAGAGATGTAAGTTATGCCAAACAATTGCTTAACCCAGCAACAGGAACGCTATATACTTTCCCGAAACCAATCTTCAAAAAATACTTGGATTTATCCAATTTGGCTACTCCAGGAAACGTAGCGATCAACTTTCCTGTTATTCGTTATGCTGACATTCTTTTGTCTTTAGCGGAAGCGATAAATGAACAAGGCGGACCAACTGCTGAAGCATACGAATTAATCAATCAAGTTCGCAGAAGAGCTTTCGGAAAAGCTATTACTACTCCAGACGCAACCGTTGATTTAGTCGGATTAAATCAGACCACTTTTAGAGCAGCAATTCAAGAAGAGCGTAAAAAGGAATTTGTTCAGGAAGGACAAAGATGGTACGATTTGGTAAGATGGGGAACATTGGTTACCGAAGTGAAAAAAGTAACAGCTAAAAACTCAGTTTCAGAAAGAAATAATCTTTATCCGATTCCGCAAAGCGAAAGAAATATCAATCCTGATGGATTGCCTCAGAATCCTGGATATTAAAAAATTTAAACACATAGAGACATAGATTTCAAATTATAAAGAAAGAATGCAAAAAAGAAACTCGTTTCTCCACACATAGTTGCTATGTGAATTGAAAGAAGTGAAACGCCTTCTATCGGCTCTAAAACTATGATTCTATGTATTGGAAAATAAGAACCATTATTTAAAACCATATAACTAAAAAACTATAAAAAATGAAAAATTTAAAAAATAGCATTTCAATCAAAGGCTCTAAGAAAGGGCTTTTGATTACTGCTGTCCTAATTGCACAATTGGGATTTGCACAGGACAAACAAGAATTTAAGGGTTCAATTGGGAAAACATTGGCTGATTCGAAAGAATATTGGCCAGATCCAGTAACTGCACCAAAAGGTGCTCCAAATATTGTTTGGATTCTTTTGGACGATGTTGGATTTGGAGCTTCAAGCGCTTTTGGAGGTTTAATCAATACGCCAACTTTTGATAATCTAGCAAATAATGGTTTGCGTTATACCAACTTTCACACAACAGCAATTTGTGCTCCTACTCGTGCCGCATTATTGACAGGAAGAAATTCTGGAAGAGTTCACGTAAGCGGATTTTCTCACACAATTCTATCAGCTGGTTTCCCAGGTTGGGATGGAAGAATTCCTTCTGATAAAGGAACCATTGCAGAAATTTTACGTGACAACGGTTACAACACTTTTGCAGTTGGAAAATATGGTGTTACACCAGATGAAGACGCTACAGATGCAGGTCCGTTTGACAGATGGCCGACTGGAAAAGGTTTCGATCATTTCTACGGATTCTTAGGTTCTCAAACCGATCAATACAATCCTGATTTGGTAGAAGATCAAGTTCACATTAAGCCTGACGGACGCCATTTAAACGAACTGATTACAGACAAAGCCATCAGCTACATTCAAAAACAGCAAAAAGCAGCACCGGGAAAACCGTTCTTCTTGTACTATGCGCCAGGAGCGGTTCACGCACCTCATCAGGTTGCCGAAAAATGGGTTGAACCGTACAAAGGAAAATTTGACGAAGGTTGGGATGTTTACCGCGAAAAAGTATTGGCAAACCAAAAGAAATTAGGAATATTTCCTCAAAATGCAGGACTGCCAGATCGTAACGCTTTAATTACAGAATGGAAAAAATTAACTCCAGACCAAAAGAAAGTATACGCCAGATTCATGGAAGTTTACGCTGGATTCTTAACCTATACAGATTATGAAATTGGACGAGTTGTGGATTATTTAAAACAAAGCGGACAATTGGATAACACTTTAATCTTTGTTGCTATTGGTGATAATGGAGCCAGTAAAGAAGGAACACTGCAAGGAACCATCAACCAAAGTTTATTTGCTCAAGGAAAAACAGATGAAGAAAACTTCCAAAGCAATTTGAATAATATTGGAGAAATCGGAACAGCAAAAGGTCTAAATACCAATTATCCTTTGGGATGGGCACAAGCAACGAATGCTCCTTTCAAAAACTGGAAACAAGATGCACATTCAGAAGGTGGAACTCGTAATCCGTTGATTGTTTTTTATCCAAACGGAATTAAAGATAAAGGCGGAATCAGAAATCAATATAGTCACGTAACCGATTTACTTCCTACAACTTTGGCTATTGCAGGAATTAAAGCTCCAGAATATATCAAAGGAATTAAACAAGACATTATTCAAGGTTCTTCATTCCAAGCTTCTTTAGATAATCCGAAAGCAGAATCATTGCACAAAGTTCAGTATTACTACATCTTCGGAAATAGAGCCATTTATAAAGACGGATGGAAAGCTTCGGCTGCGCATTTACCAGATTCTTTTGCAGTAAAAAAATCTTTGGGAAGCAACGAAAAACCTGCTCCGAGTAACTTCGACACAGATGTTTGGGAATTGTATAACCTAAACGAAGATTTCAACGAACGTAATAATCTGGCAAAAAAATATCCTGAAAAACTGGCTGAACTTCAAAAATTATTCGATGAACAAGCCAAAGAAAACAATCTATATCCTTTGATTGACTGGCAGGATGTTTACAACAGAAGAATCCACAACACGGGCGTTGATAAAGGAAAAACAGTTTCTGATTTAATCAAACAAGCCACTAAACCTGGAGGAACCAATAACTAATAAATAACTATATAACCTGCAAGGTTTTCAAATTCTTGCAGGTTTGACTATAAAAAAATTATGAAACGAGTAGATTATGAAATTATAGGAAAAAAGATTGTCGTGGGGATAATCTTGTTTTTAGTTCCACTAGCTATTCTAGCTGGCGGATTAGCAGTAGTAAATCAATTTTTAAAGTAAGAAATCATGGCAATAGTTCAAAAAGAAAAATTAACGAGAGACTTAACAATAAGTTTCTTCATTTATTCATTGCCGGTAGTGGCAATTTACCTTTATTTTAAATTAACAGGCGGAGCTATAAATGAATCGCATATTACACTGCCTTCATTTTTAGAATTTGCACAACCTGTTTTTGCTAACATCAGAACTTGGGGATTAACGGTATTTATGATCGTTTTAGGAATTATAGAATTTGCCGCTGGTTTGTATGATGACGAATGGACTGGCGAAGAACGTAAAATAGATATTGTTTGTTTCTTAGCTCCAAAATTGCTTTTACCTCCTGTAATTGCTTTTTTCAGTTTAACAGCTTTGCCTTATTTATTGCCAAATTTGGCTAATTCATTGTCATGGGTTCCATTTTGGGGAGGCTTTTTCTTAATCGCCATTGCTGATGATTTAACACAGTATTGGTATCATAGATTGCATCATCAAGTTCCGTTTTTATGGCGTTTTCATAGAACACATCACTCTGCTCCATATATGGGAATGGCGATGGCTTCTAGACAGAACTTTATTTATACTGTTTTCTTCTCTCAAATTTACTTGACAGCAACTTTAACGTATTTAGGTTTAGGACTTCCTGCTTTATTTGTTTTAGTAATCAAAAGTTTCATCACTTTGGGAGCGCACTCAAGCATTCCGTGGGATAAACCTTTTTACAAATACAAAGTATTGCATCCAATTGCATGGATTTTAGAAAGACTGATTTCTACTCCTGCAACACATCAAGCGCATCATGCAGACACAAGCGGAGATGGCGTTGGTCACTTTAAAGGAAACTTTGGAAATATGTTTTTTATCTGGGATATCATTTTCGGAACCGGACTAATAACACGTAAATATCCAAAAACATTCGGAACAAAATCGTACAAGCAAGAAGAATGGTACGCTCAGTTTCTTTGGCCAATTTTTAAATCTAAAAAAGAAGGAAGCTCTCTTGCTGAAGGAGTACTATCATTTCCATTAAAACCTAAAACGGTTCCTGTTGAAGAAACTCCTGCTCCAGTATTGGAACAAGTATAATACTTCTAGATATGAAAAATCAAATCTTAAAAAACAGTATAACAGCAATTGCCTTTTTATGGGCAGTTGCTGCTTTTTCGCAAAATGAAATCCATAGCTCATTGTCGCTAGATTCATTTTATTCGAAAATAAAAAGTCAAAAAAATCCGCAGATTGTTGACGCGCGAACTCCTGAAGAATTTGCTTTGAATCATATTGAAGGCGCTGTAAACTTTAATCTTCAATCTGAAAATTATGCGCAAGCTGTTGCTAAACTAGACAAATCTAAACCCGTTTTTATTTATTCTATCGGAGCTGGCCGAAGTGTGGCCTTAGAAAAAGAATTATTAAAAAATGGTTTCTCAGAAGCTTATAGTTTAGAAGGCGGAATTGCAAATTGGATTGGAAACGGAAAACCTTTTTATTCTAATCTAAAAAGTAAATTGTCTTTGGCAGAATTCAATAAAATCATTGCTGATAATAAAACAGTTTTAATTGATATCGGCTCCAAATATTGCGGAGCTTGTAAAAAAGTAAAACCTGTTTTAGAAACCATAAGATCTGAATACGCTTCGAATTTAAAAATCGTAGAAATTGAGTTGGAAGATAGTCCGCAAGTTATTGCCGATTTAAAAACAGTGAAAGTTTTCCCGACTTTGATTTTATATCAAAACGGAAAAATTGTTTTTAAGAAAGAAGGTATCAACGATTTGAAAAGTGAAGTTGATGTTGCGTTGGCTTCTAAGTAATCACAATCTTTTACAGAGTTTCAACGCAAAGTATGTCATCCTGAGGAATGAAGGATCACACTAGTAATTCCCTAATCAGAGTCGACAATCTTTGTAGAGTTACGTGTGTGATCCTTCATTCCTCAGGATGACAAAATACTGGCAAAAGCAATACGAACTAACCAAAAACCATACTATGGCAACCTATAAAAAAATAACCAAAATTGGGATCTCCATTTTAATCGTGCTTCTTATTATAGCAGCATTTTTATTCTGGCCAATTAACACAGACGGAACATTAGTAAAAGAAGACCAAAAACTAGCAGAAGGGAAAAAAGAATTTTTAGCTTCAAAAGCTCCGTCCGATTCAACAGTAAAAAAGCCAAACATCATTATTCTTCTGGCAGATGATTTAGGCAAATACGACATTTCGCTTTACGGCGGAAAATCGACTCCTACTCCACAGATTGATTCTTTGGCGGCTTCTGGAGTTACTTTTACTGATGGTTACGCATCTGCTGCAATTTGTTCCCCTTCACGCGCCGGATTAATCACAGGAAGGTATCAGGAACGTTTCGGACATGAATATCAGCCTGGAGATCGCTATCCGAAGAACAATTTAGAATATTATGGTTTTAAATATTTAATCAATACAAACGGTTGGAGATTAAATGATAAAATCAATTATCCTAACGAAGCTTCGATTAAAACGCAAGGGCTTCCGAAATCTGAAATCACATTTGCCGATCTTGCTAAAAGACAAGGCTACAGCACTGGAATTATAGGAAAATGGCATTTAGGTCATAACAAAGGATTTTTCCCTCTAGATCATGGTTTCGATTATCATTACGGATTTTATCAGGCGTTTTCTCTCTTTGCTCCTGAAGATGATCCTGATATCATCAATCATCATCATAAAGATTTTACAGATAAAACGATTTGGGGAAATGGTCGCGTTGGAATTGGACAAATCCGCAGAGACACTACCATCATTGATGAAAAAGCCTATTTGACCGAAAAATTTGCTGAAGAAGCCGAAGCTTTTATCGATAAAAATAAAAACAAACCTTTCTTGCTTTATATTCCGTTTAATGCGCCTCATACTCCGTTTCAGGTCCGTAAAAAGTATTACGATCGTTTTCCAAATGTTAAAGACGAAAACAAACGTGTTTACTTTGCTATGATTAGCGCTTTGGATGACGCCATTGGCAGAATTCGCGAAAAAGTCAAAAAGGAAGGATTAGAAGACAATACTTTACTCATTTTTGCAAGTGACAATGGCGGTGCCGATTATACTTTTGCCACAACGAATGCTCCGCTAAAAGGCGGTAAATTTTCTCATTTTGAAGGCGGAATCAACGTTCCTTTTGCACTTTCGTGGAAAGGAAAAATTAAACCCCATACAGTTTACAAACAGCCTGTAAGCACTTTAGATTTTTTTACAACCATTGCAGCGGCAATTGGTTCTGATTTACCAAAAGACCGAATTTATGATGGTGTCGATTTAGTTAAAACAGTAAATGAAAATAAAATCGCTCACAAAGATTTATACTGGCGTTCGGGCAATGCAAAAGCGGTTCGAAGCGGCGACTGGAAATTAGTCATTAGCGGAAAAACGCATGAAAAATGGCTTTATAATCTTGCGAAAGATAAATCGGAAACTAAAGACCTCTCACAACTAAATCCTGAAAAAGTAAAAGAATTGCAAACTGCGCTGCAAACTTGGGAAAAAGGTTTAATTAAACCGCTTTGGCCTAATTTAACGTATTATGAATTCAACTTTGGAAAACAAAAGTACTTTGTTGATTTGTAATAAAAGTATTCTACAAACCCGACAGGTTTTAAAAACCTGTCGGGTTTAATCCTAAAGATCAATTACCTCCAGCTAAAGCTGGAGGCAATTCAACTAACATTCTTTAAAAAGAATTAATTTATCACTTAATGTCAACCTCAACAAAATTTACCATTCACGAAGACTGGACCGTCGTTATTCTCGGTTTTCTAATTATCGGAATTTCGCTTTTTATATTTCTTCCAGAAGTGCCCGTTTTCAATTGGTCAAATACTTCTGATTTATTAAAAAACATATTTGATTTCACTAACCTAAAAATCCTTTTTATTCAATTTTTATATCTACTTGGTATCGGGTCTTTTGGTGTTTTTTTAATTGGAAAATCAATCAAAGCTTTTTTGTTTACTTTTCCGATTGTTTATTTTTTAACATTGATTGCACTTATTCTGGCAGGAAATTCGGCAATAAAATCCATCAATTTAGAAGCTGTGATTTTCAGTTTGGCTATCGGATTAATTATTGGAAATTTCTTCCAACTTCCGCAATGGTTTCGTTCAGCCCTATCAACTGAACTTTTTGTTAAGATCGGATTAGTCTTATTAGGAACGAGTGTTATTTTTTCGGATATTTTAAAAGCAGGTTCATTAGGATTGATTCAGGCTTTGGTTGTGGTTTTATCGGTTTGGTATTTTGCTTTTTGGCTTTGCCGAAAACTAAAAGTCGATGACGAATTAACCATGATGATATCAAGTGCCGTTTCCATCTGTGGCGTTTCGGCGGCAATTGCAACTTCTGGCGCGATCAAAGGTGACTCAAAAAAATTATCTTATGTAATCTCGATCGTTTTGGTCACTGCAATTCCAATGATGATTTTCATGCCTATTATTGCTAAATATTTTAATTTTCCTGAAGAAGTAACTGGCGCCTGGCTCGGCGGAAGCATTGATACTTCTGGAGCAGTTGTGGCTTCAGGAACTTTGGTTGGAGAAACCGCTTTAAAAATAAGTACGATTGTAAAATTTTCTCAAAATGTATTATTAGGATTAGCCGCTTTTGCTATTTCAATTTATTGGACTTACACTCACAACAATTCTTCAGAAGCAGTATCTAAACCGACTTTAAAAGTCATTTGGGAACGTTTTCCTAAATTTGTTATCGGTTTTATACTAGCCTCTATCCTATTTTCATTTTTTATAAATCCAGAAGTTCGAGATTCCATCAAAGACAATTTGAAAAATCTACAAGGAGTTTGGTTTGCTCTAGCTTTTACAAGTATAGGTTTAGAAACCAATTTTAAAGATTTATTTCAAAATAATAGCAGGAAACCTTTATTTGCCTTCTTAATTGCACAATTATTCAATATTATTATTACCCTTTTTATTGCTTTTTTACTTTTCAATAAATAAAAAACCAATGAAAGTTAACAACAAAACAACACCATGAATACCAAACTAAAAAACATTTTACTGTCTTTTCTTGTATCTGGAACGGTTGGTTTTTACCAATCGAATGCACAGAATAATTCATCAAAACCAAATATCATTTTGATTATGGTAGACGATATGGGATATTCAGATTTAGGGAATTATGGCTCCGAAATTAGCACGCCAAATCTAGATCGATTGGCAAAAGAAGGAACACGCCTTCGCGAATTTTACAACAACTCAATCTGCGCGCCTACAAGAGCTTCATTATTAACTGGACAATATCAGCATAAAGCTGGCGTTGGCTTTTTTGATGTAAATCTCGGATTACCAGCTTATCAAGGCTATTTAAACAAAGAATCTCTAACTTTAGGTGAAGTCTTTCGCTCAGGCGGATATAGCACGCTTTTATCAGGAAAATGGCATGTTGGCTCTGAAAATCAAGCACAATGGCCTAACCAAAGAGGCTTTGATAAATTTTATGGCATCTTAAAAGGCGCTTCTAACTATTTTGACACCAAACCTTTGCCTTTTGGAAAAACTCCTTATCCAGTAAAATTAATTCGCAATAACGAAGAGCTCCATCCAAAAGATGATTCTTATTATTTTACAGATGAAATCGGCAATAATGCAGTCACTTTCTTAGAGGAACAAAACAAAGAAAACAAACCTTTCTTTTTGTACTTAGCATTCACAGCTCCACATTGGCCATTGCAGGCAAAACCTGTTGATATTGCAAAATATAGAGGTAAGTTTAATGAAGGCTGGGATGTTTTAAGAGAAAAAAGAATTCAAAAATTAAGAGAAAACGGCATTTTGCTTCCTAACCAAACTATTGCTCCTCGCGATCCAGAAGTTCCAGAATGGGATAAATTGACTTACGATGAAAAACAATTTTGGAAAGCCAAAATGGAAGTTTATGCCGCAATGGTAGACAATATGGATCAAAACGTGGGCAAAGTGTTGAACAAGCTAAAAGAACTGAAAAAAGATAAAAACACATTAATTATTTTTATTTCTGACAATGGTGCTCAAGGCGGATTTAATACTTACAATCCGTTAGGAAGAGGTTTGGTTCGAAATGACGGACCTGTGGGTTCTTCTGGCTCTTTTGATTATCAGGAACAAAACTGGGCATATTTATCGAATACGCCTTTGCAGGATTATAAAAACAACATGCACGAAGGCGGTTTTAGTTCGCCATTTATTGCTTGGTATCCTTCAAAAATTAAAGCGGGAAGAATCGATAAAGGAACTGGACATATTATAGATCTTGCTCCTACTTTCTACGAATTGGCTGGAATTGAATATCCTAAAACTTTAAATGGAGTAACTTCTAATCCGCTTTCTGGAAAAAGTTTGTTGCCTGTATTATTCGACAATGCTTCCGAAGTAAACCGTGGTGCGCCGTTATTCTGGGAAAGAGCTGGAAATAGAGCCGTTAGAGAAGGCAAATGGAAATTGGTTTCTATTTATCCGTCTTACCAATGGGAACTTTATGATCTTGAAACAGACCGAGGAGAAACTACAAATGTTGCAGCTCAAAATCCTGGAATTGTAAATGATCTTTCGGCAAAATACTTTGACTGGGCAGATAAAACAGGAGTTGTCGAATATAGCAAATTCAAACAAAAAGGAGAATTGATTCCGGGCGCTGCTCCAAAAAAATAATTACTTTTTTGATATTTTAGTAATTATAGCAAAAAGCGATTGTTGCTAATAGCAGTCGCTTTTTAAAACAAAAATGGTCTACAAAAAAAGCAGCAAGTAATTTGCTGCTTTTTATTTTTAAAATATTAGAAAGAATTATTTAAACTCATTCAAAGATTTCTCGATAATATCAAGACACTCATTAATTTGCTCTTCGGTCATTACCAAAGGCGGTGCCAATCTAATTTTGTTTCCGTGAGTTGGTTTTGCTAATAATCCATTGTCTCTGAATTTCAAGCAGATTTCCCAAGCCAAATCAGACTCTTCATCTGTGTTGATTACAATCGCATTCAAAAGTCCTTTTCCACGAACCAGCGTAATTAAGTTATTTTTTTCAGCGATTTTATTTAATCCATCTCTTAAAATAACTCCTAAACGTTCTGCATTTTCAGCCAGTTTCTCATCTTTAATCACTTCAAGAGCTGCAATCGCAACAGCCGCTGCAACAGGATTTCCTCCAAAAGTAGATCCGTGCTGTCCTGGCTTAATCACATTCATAATTTCGTCATTACATAAAACAGCCGAAACTGGATAAACTCCTCCAGAAATTGCTTTTCCTAAAATCAAAACATCTGGCTGTACATTTTCGTGATGAACTGCTAAAAGTTTTCCTGTACGAGCAATTCCTGTCTGAACCTCATCAGCAATAAAAAGTACATTGTGTTTTTCGCAAAGTGCTTTCGCTTTCGCTAAATATCCTTCAGAAGGAACATAAACTCCTGCTTCACCTTGAATTGGCTCAACCAAGAATCCCGCAATATTTTTAGATGAATTTAACGCGTTTTCAAGCGCTTCTAGATTATCATATTCGATTTTGATAAAACCATCTGTAAAAGGTCCGAAGTTTTTACGAGCCGTCTCATCATTTGAAAATGAAATGATAGTAGTGGTTCTTCCATGAAAATTATTCTCACACACGATGATTTGCGCTTGATTTTCTGGAATTCCCTTTACTTCATATGCCCATTTTCTTGAAATTTTTAAGGCTGTTTCAACTGCTTCAGCTCCTGTATTCATTGGAAGAACTTTATCGAAACCAAAATAGTTCGTTACATATTCTTCGTAGTTTCCTAATTTATCATTGTAAAAAGCACGCGAAGTCAAAGTCAGTTTTTGTGCCTGCTCAACCATTGCATTCACAATTTTAGGATGACAATGACCTTGATTTACTGCAGAATAAGCAGATAAAAAATCATAATATTTCTTTCCGTCAACATCCCATACATACACGCCTTCTCCACGCTCTAAAACTACAGGAAGCGGGTGATAATTATGAGCTCCATATTTGTTTTCTTTTTCAATCAAAACCTCTGATTTTGACGAAAGTGTTTTTTCTGTACTTATCATAATATGCTTTTTATTTATACAAAAATATTAAATTTAAACAAATAACAATCCGAAAAACAATATTTTGACTTAAATATAACAAAATTAAAGTCAAAACTTAAAATTTACCACCTATAAAAAAGCATATTTATTTTTTTGAGAAGTATGATTAGATGACCGTTTATTAAAAAAAAGAATTACTTTTATGAATCGCAAAAGACTCAATTTAAAAAACGATTTTTACTGAATGGAATTATTAGACGAATTTGATATTAGTATTCTTAAAGAATTAGAAAAAGACGGAAGAATGGCTTATTCTGCGATAGCCACTAATCTAAAAATATCAAATACAATGGTGCATCAGCGTATTAACAGAATGATCGAACAAGGTGTAATTGGCGGGATTAAACCAATTATCCAAGAAAAGAAAATTGGCTACGACTGGGCTTCTTTTACTGGACTCACATTAAACAAAGATTCTGATTCTGAAAGAATTATTGAAGCTCTTAAAGAAATCCCTGAGATTACAGAATGTTATTATGTAACAGGTTCTTTTACGCTTTACATCAAAATCATTGCGAAAAATCATGAACACATGCGCCGCATTCTTTACGAAAAAATCGATGGAATTCCAGGTATTGATAAAACAGATTCTATTGTAGAATTGGGTTGCGCTTTTAAACGAAACATATCATTATAAAAAAGAAAAACATTCTTTTAAAGTATTGGTTACAAACCTCACAAGAATTTACTTGTGAGGTTTTTTTGTAACATAATATTTCTGATATTTGTTAAAAATTGAAGAAATCATGAAAAACACCATAATTATTTTATTCAGTGCAATCTTATTCTCAAATCTTATGAATGCGCAATTAAAACCAGTAAAATATACCGAAGGAAGCCAACAGCTAAATGGCTTATTTATAAAATCTGCTAAAAAAAGCAGTAACAATCCAGGAATTTTGCTTTTACCGGCGTGGCTTGGAATCGATAATGCTTCTAAAGGAATCGCAGGAGAATTATCTAAACTAGGCTACCATGTTTTTATCGCTGATATCTATGGTGAAGGAAATTATCCTAAAAATACTGGCGAAGCTGGAAAACAGGCTGGTTTTTACAAAACAAATTTCGAAGCTTACCAAAAACGTATTGATGCTGCTTTGAAAGAATTGGTTAAATCTGGTGCAAATGCAGACAATATTGTGGCAATCGGTTACTGCTTTGGCGGAAGCGGAGTTCTTGAAGCTGCCCGTGGACATTTGAATGTAAAAGGTATTGCTTCCTTTCACGGTGGTTTAGGAAAAGATGCGAGTAGAAAAAACGAACCAATTTCTACAAAAGTCCTTATTTGCCATGGAGCTGATGATCCGTTTGTTTCAAAAGACGAAATTGCTGCTTTCCAACAGGAAATGCGTGATGGCAAAGCAGACTGGGAAATGATTTATTATGCAAATGCCGTACACTCTTTTACAAACCCTGAAGCAGGAAGTGATAATTCTAAAGGTGCTGCATATAATGCTGTTGCCGCAAAAAGATCTTTTGACCATTTGCAGCTTTTCTTAAACGAAGTCCTTAAAAAATAATTTCAAAAAAATAAATAACACCTAAAAACTACCAAAACAAATCAATTAATATAAACCAATGTCACATAATAAAATTAGAGAAGACAAAACTTGTCTAAACTGCAGACATGTTGTAGAACAAAAATTCTGCCCTAACTGCGGACAAGAAAATAGTGATTCTAGAAAGACTTTCCATCATTTATTTGTTCATTTTTTTGAGGATTTAACGCATTATGAAAATGCATTTTGGAAGACCATAAAAAATCTGCTGTTCAAGCCTTCAACGCTTACCAAAGAATATCTTTCGGGAAAACGTTTGTCTTATTTAGCTCCTGTAAGATTGTACATTTTCATCAGTTTTATTACTTTTTTATTGATAGCAATGTTTCCAAGCAAAATCAATGGTGATATTGATAAAAGCGAAAAAGAATTAAATAAGGAAATCGAAAAAGCTACTAAAGACCTAAATATCAAAAAAGAAGACAAAAAATACTTCCATTTTTTGAATATGAGGAAAATTGATTCTATTCAGAAATACGGAAAAGAAAATGAGAAGCTCAATGCTAGCTCCTATTGGTTTATTGAAAAGGCAAGTCACGTCACTGAGAAATACACCAAAAAAGAGATTTATGAAAAATTCGTTGAATCGTTCTTTCATAATCTTCCTAAAATCCTCTTTATAATAATGCCGTTTTTTGCTTTTTTCTTGTGGCTTTTCCATAACAAAAAGAAATGGTATTATTTTGATCACGGGATTTTTACACTCCACTATTTTTCTTTCCTATTATTGATTTTTCTCATCATGTTTATTGTTGACAGAGTAATTGGTCTTTTCGGAGAGGATAGTCCATTATCTTTTATTTCTGGTATTACCACTTTTGCGGGAACTATTTGGATGTGTTACTATTTTTATCCTGCACACCACCGTTTTTATGGCGAGTCAAGAATAGTATCTTTTATAAAAAGCTTCTTCTTGTTTATAATAAATTCTCTTTTTATCCTATTTTTACTCACTTTATACGTTCTTTACACATTTATTAATTTACACTAACTACTAGAATGAAAAAAATACTCATTTTATTCTTAATTGTCTCTGCGTATTCTTGTAAAACTGCACAGTCAACTACAGTCAAAGACAATTCGGATCCAACAAAATACGTAAAAGCTATCAGCGAAAAAGATCTTAAAAAAATGCTTTATACTGTTGCCTCTGACGAAATGGAAGGCCGCGAAACTGGTTCTAAAGGACAGAAAAAAGCTGGTCTTTATATGATTGAGCAATACAAAAAAAGCGGAATTTCTTTTCCAAAAGGAGCTAAAGATTTCTACCAGCCTGTTCCTGCTGCATTTATGAATGCAAGACGTAATCAAAATCTTCCAGATTCTGAAAATATCTGGGCTTACATTGAAGGTTCAGAAAAACCAAATGAAGTTTTGGTAATTTCTGCGCATTACGATCACGTGGGTATTAAAGATGGTGAAGTTTACAACGGTGCCGATGATGATGGTTCTGGAACTGTAGCGGTTATGGAAATGGCTAAAGCTTTTGCTAAAGCTA
Source organism: Flavobacterium sharifuzzamanii (assembly GCF_003254585.1). Lineage (GTDB taxonomy): Bacteria > Bacteroidota > Bacteroidia > Flavobacteriales > Flavobacteriaceae > Flavobacterium > Flavobacterium sharifuzzamanii. Next base: position 153,780 of record NZ_QJGZ01000042.1, read on the forward strand.
AAAAACAAGGTCATGGTCCAAAACGTTCTATTTTGTTTCTTCACGTAACTGGTGAAGAACATGGTTTGCATGGATCGCGTTATTATTCTGAAAATCCATTATTTCCAATCGAAAATACAATTGCAGATATCAATATTGACATGATCGGACGCCGTGATGTTGAACATGCAAATACAAACAACTACGTTTATGTAATTGGTGCTGACAGATTATCTTCTGATTTACACAATGCTGTTGTCGCTCAAAACGAGAAATACATTAAAATGGACTTAGATTTTAAATTTAATGATCCTAAAGATCCAAACCATTTCTATGAGCGTTCTGACCATTATAACTTCGCAAAACACGGTATTCCAGCTGTTTTCTTCTTCAACGGAGTTCACGAAGATTATCACGGAAAAGGTGACGAACCTCAAAAAATTGAATACGACGCTTTAACCAAAAGAACAAAACTGGCTTTCGTTGTAGCTTGGGATTTAGCTAATAGAGAGAATAGACCGGTAGTTGATAAAAAATAATTTTTAAAGGCTCAAAGGTTCAAAGTTGCAAAGGTTTCTAAACTTTGACTTTTAAACAAAATAAAAAAGGATAAGCTAAGCTTATCCTTTTTTATTTTTTAAATATTTTTAAGTTTAAAGCCTTCTAATAAAACCTTTGCACCTCCAAACCTTTGTACCTCGCCTAGTCATTCATAGAAATCAAAAACTCTTCGTTATTCTTTGTTTTCTTGAAACGATCGTTTACAAAATCCATAGATTCTACTGGGTTCATATCTGATAGATACTTACGCATAATCCACATTCTTTGTAATGTTTTCTCGTCTAATAATAAGTCATCACGACGAGTACTAGACGATGTAAGATCGATTGCAGGGAAAATACGTTTATTAGCTATCTTACGATCTAATTGTAACTCCATGTTACCAGTTCCTTTAAATTCTTCAAAGATTACCTCGTCCATTTTAGAACCAGTTTCTGTTAATGCGGTTGCGATAATACTTAAAGAACCACCGTTTTCTACATTTCTTGCAGCTCCAAAGAAACGTTTTGGTTTTTGCAATGCATTAGCATCGACACCTCCACTTAATACTTTTCCAGATGCTGGCTGAACTGTGTTGTAAGCTCTTGCTAAACGAGTGATAGAATCTAATAGAATCACAACATCGTGACCACATTCAACTAAACGCTTTGCTTTTTCAAGAACGATATTTGCGATTTTAACGTGTTCTTGTGGCTCTCTGTCGAAAGTTGAAGCGATAACTTCACCACGAACACTTCTTTGCATATCTGTAACCTCCTCAGGACGCTCATCAATAAGAAGAACAATTAAATAAACTTCAGGATGGTTAGCAGCAATTGCATTTGCAATATCTTTAAGAAGCATTGTTTTACCTGTTTTAGGCTGTGCAACGATCATACCACGCTGACCTTTACCTATTGGCGAAAACAAATCTATAATTCTGGTTGAAATAGAACTGCCTTTTTCGGCTAGTTTGAATTTTTCTGAAGGGAAAACTGGTGTCAAGTGTTCAAAAGAAACTCTATCGCGAACAACTTGCGGATCGTGTCCATTAATTTTTAATACACGAACCAATGGGAAAAACTTCTCTCCCTCTTTTGGAGGGCGAACCACTCCTTTTACTGTATCTCCAGTTTTTAAACCAAATAATCTGATTTGTGACGTTGATAAATAAATATCATCTGGAGAAGCTAAATAATTATAATCTGAAGAACGTAAAAATCCGTAACCGTCAGGCATCATTTCAAGAACACCTTCACTCTCGATAATTCCATCAAATTCAAAATCAGAATCTCTGAAATTATTATTATTCTTTTTATTCTTATGATTAGGATTTTGGTTATTGTGGTTTCCGTTTCCATTGCCATTCCCGTTTTGATTCTGATTCGGGTTTTGATTTTGGTTCTGGTTCTGATTTTTATTCTGATTCGGATTAACCTTTTTTGCAGGAGATTGTGTAGTTTTTTCAGCTGTTTCTGCTGTTGGCTCAGAAATAATTGATTCAGATGGTGTTGATTCTACAACTTCTTCAGCAGTTACTTCTTTTACTGCCTCTTTCTCTTTTTTAAGAGCTACTTTTTTCTCGTATGCCTGCTTATTAAATTTTACCGCTTTAGGTTCTTTTTTTCCTGCTGCAGGCTTATTTTCCTGTACTGCTTCTGTTGCCGTTTCTGCAATTGGCTCCACTTTTTCTGCAGTTTCATTATTCTGAACAGTTTCCTCTACTTTATCAAATTCTAAAACAGGTGCATTTTTGGTATTTGCTGCTTTTGCTTTGACTGGTGCAATTCTAGCACGTTTTGGTTTCTCTTCTTTAGTTTCTGCTGCTTCAGTTTTTGGAGTTTCTGTCGACGCAAGAGATGCCTCTTGGTGTGCTAAAATCTGACTAATTAAAGTCTCTTTTTTGACACCAGTAATCTTTATTGTTTTAGCTAACTTAGCTATTTCTTGAAGCTCAGAAAGCTTCATTTCTTTTAATGCAGAAATATCAAACATGAATGTTCTATGAATTTAATTATTTTAAGGAATACTGTAAAAAGAATAGGTAGATAATTAATTTGAATTGACCGCAGTATGAAGTGCTTACGGTATTATGATGCAATAATACGAATAAAATTTTATCATACAATAGCATTTTAAAAAAAGAAAATATATTTTTGTAAAACATTTTTAGACCATGATACAAAGAATTCAGACTGTATATTTATTTTTAGCATTTGCTGCAACTGGCATTTTAATGCTTTTTGTTCCGCTTTGGACAACTAGTGCAGGAAAGCCATTCTTTTTTATGCAGGATCAGCTTTATACTGTTTTATTAGGCTTAACAACTATGCTTAGTATTATCAGTATCATTTCATTCAAAAAGAGACAAAATCAGTTTGTGTTAAACAGACTAAATATAATATTAAATTTAATTTTATTAGGATTATTTGTATATCGATCACTAAATTTATCTGGAGGGACTGAAGTCTCTGAGAAAGGTATTGGGATGTTCATGCCGATTGTCGCTATCGTGTTATTAGTTTTAGCTAATAAGGCCATCAAAAAGGACGAAGATCTTGTAAAATCTGTTGATCGTTTGAGGTAAACCTATAAACTTAGTTTATTTTGTGCGAAGAAGAACCCGAATTTATATTCGGGTTTTTTTTTACCCTATTATATTACAAATCAAACTTAAAGAGTATACTCAAAACGTGATTTACATGATAATTTTGTATTTTCAAATTCAAATAATCATGGCACCAAAAATAAAGGTTCATCTTGCAGACGATCATCAAGTCTTAATTGATGGACTATCCAACTTACTTCAAACCGTTTCAAACTTTGAAGTGGCAGGAACTTCACTAGACGGCACTACTGTCTATGAAGATGTTATGAAAGACAATGCTGATGTTTTAATTTTAGATATCAGTATGCCGAAAAAAGATGGCATTGAAACACTAAAAGAATTTAATGAGAAACAATTGCCTTGTAAAGTCATTATTCTATCTAGTTATGATGATTTAAAAATCATTAAAGAAGTAATGAAACTGGGCGCAAAAGGCTATCTTACAAAAAATTGCGCTGGAGAAAATATTATTGAAGCTGTTAAATCTGTTTATCAAGGTCAGGAATATTTTAGCGACGCGGTAAGAGAAAAGATCTTCAACTCTTTTATGGACAGTCCGAAACTGAACCACAGTGCAATTATAGAAAATCCTATTTTAAGCCCGCGAGAAATCGAAATTATTATTTTGATTGCTTTAGAACATAGCGGGAAAGAAATCAGTGAGAAGCTTTTCATTAGTTCACACACCGTAGAAACGCATCGTAAAAACATCATGAAAAAACTGAATATAAAAAGCACAATCGGTTTAGTAAAATATGCTCTTAAAAACAATCTAATTAATCCTTAACAATTTTATGTCTGTTTTCCGTTTTTTTATCGCTTTACTACTATTTTTAACTGTTAAAGGAACTAGTCTTGCACAGCCCAAAGACACTGTAAACACAAAGACGGTGCAAACTCAAGTTGATAATAAAACTGTTCTTAAATCTATTAGCAAATCAGAACAATTACGAAATAAAAAAATTGTTAGTTTATCTATCATACTAACCATCATTGTTTTTCTTTTGTTTTACTTTTTATATCAAAACAATAAACTAAAGCAAAAAATAAAACGAAAAGACACCAAACAGAAAATCCTTCTCAACATCATCAATTCAGGCATCGATTCTCAAGAGGCAGAACACAAAAAAATTGCTTCTTTTCTTCATGATAATATCAATTCGCTATTATCTTCAGCTGGATTGCATTTAAATACATTTACAGCTCAGAACAATATAAAATCGGAAGAAATACAAAAAGCAAAAACCATTTTATCTGAGGCTCACGAACTCTTAAGAGATATGTCTCATGATCTTGTTCCAGCTCTTTTGGTACGCTTTGGATTAATTTATTCTTTAGAGGATTTATGCGAAAAGAATTCCAATTCTGTGATTGAATTTGAATTTTCAAGTTCAGTCCCGACCAACAGACGATATGCTGAAAAATTCGAAATGAAAATTTATTTTATTGTAAGCGAATTGTTCAGCAATATCACTAAGCATAGCAATGCCCAAAAAGCAAAACTTACATTAAATGAAAAAGAAAACCAATTAATTCTGCGCATTCATGATGATGGTATTGGTTTTAAAACTCAAAAACTAAAAGATGCAGAAGGCTTTGGCTTAAATAGAATCAGAGCGCGAATCAAAAAATACAAAGGTTCTTTATCCATTGTTTCAAAAGAAAATCACGGAACCAAAATAAAAATTCAGATTCCTTTACCACATTAATTACTTCGCTCCTATTTCGACAATTTCTAGATCTTTGATTTTATCATCGTCAATTACAAATCGAAGCATGGTTCTTACTTTATGAAAACCGCTTTTCCCAGCCGCACCTGGATTCATGTGCAGTAAATTGTTCTTTTTATCAAACATGACTTTTAGGATATGTGAATGCCCGCAAATAAACAATTTCGGCGGATTCAAAGCCAATTCTTCTCTAACATTCTGATTATACTTTCCAGGATAACCTCCAATATGCGTAATCCAAACCGACACATTTTCGCATGAAAAACGATTATTTAACGGAAATTCTAATCGTGCCTTTGCATCATCAATGTTTCCATAAACCGCCCTTAACGGTTTTAGTTTTTTAATAGCATCTGTAACGCTCAAATCTCCAATATCTCCAGCATGCCAGACCTCATCTGCTTGAGCAACATATTTTAAAATTGTATCGTCGATATGGCTGTGGGTGTCTGAGAGAAGTAGGATTTTGGTCATTTCTTTTGAGGCGCTAAGGTTCTGAGGTGCTAAGGTACAAAGGTTTTTTTTTAAAGACGCTAAGATTCTGAGGTGCTAAGGTTCTTTCTTTTTTGGGTACTGTGTGTTTTTTTTTATAAAAAAAAATCCGATTTACTTTCGCAAATCGGATTTCTAATATTATAAATTATTAAATGATTATTACTTTTTAGGATTTTTACCTTCCTTCAATTCTTTGGTATCCATCATTTCCATCAATTTCAATCCTAATAGACCACTGATTGAGCCGTCAGAACCTCCGTTTCCTGAAATTAATACATCTGGAATCACTTTGATATTTCCTTTACCAATTTCTTCGGTTACTTTGTAGCGGGTAAAGTTGTCTCCACCCATTGCGCTAACTTGCAATTGATATGCTTCTGCAGTAGATTTACCAATCGCCATAATTTTCTCTGCTTCAGCCAAACCGGTTTTTGAGATTTTTTCAGCTTCTGCACTTGCGTTCAGTCTTGTTGCTTCAGCTTGTGCTCCTGCTCTTGCTTTTGTCGCTTCGGCTTCAGCGCTTGCACGCATTTTTGTAGCTTCAGCTTCAGCATTTACATTCAGTTTTAAACTTGTTGCATCTCCTTCAGCTTTCTTAACAGTTGCATCTGCAGTACGTTGTGCGATTTCAACACTTTGCGAAGCTCGTACAATTTCTTTCTGCATATCTGCAATTGCCGTTTCTTTTTCCATTCCCTGACGCTGTTCTTGCGCCAATTTTTGGGTCTGATATGTTTTCTGCTCTTCTTCGGCCAATTTTCTGTCTGTCAACGTTTTCATTAACGAATCTGGCGGAACAATATCTCCAATTAGGGTATCTACAGCATTTACGTTATATTCATCAAGAACTAATTTAATATGGTTTTTAGCCGATTCTTGACGTTCTTTTCTTGTAGTCAAAAACGAAATCACATCGCTGTCCTGAGCTGAGTTTCTGAAATAGTTACCAATTGTTGGCTCTAAAACCTGAGAAACTAAGTTATTCATACTTCCGAAACGTGCAATTACTTTTGGCGCTTCGGCTGCCGGAACGTGAATGATTTGCGCAACGTCAAGATTGAACGGGAAACCGTCTTTTGAACGAACTGTAATCGTAGATAAGTTTTTATCCAAATCATGCGATTCACTTCTAGCGTTAGCCCAGTTTAAGACTAAATTTGTTGTTGGTACAGGTTCTAACTTGGTTGTATACTTATTCAAAGCATATTTTCCTGGTCCAAAAGGCTCCATCCAAACACCACGCTGTCCTTTTGAAACGATATTTCCGTGTTTAAAAGTGTCACCTGTAACGTCTTGCCCATCTTCTCCAATATAAGAAATCACAACACCAACATAACCAATTGGAACATCTGTCATTGGGTTTTGTTCAATTAAAATTCCCCAAGTATTAATATAGTAAGAACCTGCTAACATAACCTGTGGCTGCAAACCACGGTTTCCGCCATGTTCAAGGAATTTATCAAAATCCTGAAAATTGTTATGACTATCTACAAATTTACCTGCAATCTGTCCTTGCGGAATTGGTTCACCATCTAGAGCTGTAACAATACCAATCATGTTTTCATAAATTTTGATTTGATCTGTAATTACAATCTCAAACAAAAACGTATTGATACGATACGATCCTGTTGTGATAAAAGCAGTCTGACGTCCTTTTTGTCCGCCGTTGTCTAAAAATGCTGTTGCATCTTGAAAGTTGTCACTTTCTACTTTTCTAGCTAAGATTCTTCCTGTCGGAATTTCTTTTCCATCTTTACTTAAAACCAGTCCAATTTTTCCTTCCGGAATTAATGTAAAACTAGTCATATCAATTGAATACTGCCAAATCCACATTCCCCAATATAATCCTGGAGCAAGTGTTTTGGCCTGATAGCCTGCCTCGCCTTTTGTAGCGATAATTCGGCCGTCGGGTAATGATTTGTCTGCGCCAAACAAAACAAACTTTTTGGTTACTAGACCAATTTTATCTTCAGGAACAATCACCATTCCGAAGAAAACGCGCAAAATAAATTTGTAAAAAAGAATGGCAAATACAATTAAAAGTATCCACCAATAAGAGGTAATTTCATTCATAGTTTTTGATATTTAGTGATGCAAACATAGGAGAAATATGATGTGTTAAAATGAAAAATTTTAAAATTTAACATTTAGAAATTTCTGACTAAAAATGTTAAAAAATAGTTTCAATTATATCGTTGGAATTGTCAATTTCTGACACGATTTTTAGCTGAACAAACTATGATTTGCATTTTAGGTTTTAAAGGATTTTAACAAAGTTTCTTAGATTCTGAGATACTAAGAGACTAAGTTTTTGTTTTTAGATTTTATAGAAATGGATGTTTATTAGTTAGAAATTATATCGAAAAATATACCTATATATAAGTACAATTTTTCTAATCTGGCGTTAGACGCACTGCAGTGCGTCTCTACAGATACAAACAATCGAAAAACCTCTGCAACTCTGAACCTTTGCAACTTTGTCACTAAAAAAGTTAGACGCACTGCAGTGCGTCTCTACAGATACAAACAATCAAAAAAAACCTCTATTACTTTGGACCTTTGCAACTTTGTCTCTAAAAAAGTTAGACGCACTGCGGTGCGTTTCTACAGATACAAATAATCAAAAAACCTCTGCCACTCTGAACCTTTGCAACTTTGTCACTAAAAGAAAAACTTAGAACCTTAGCATCTTAGCATCTTAGAACCTTTTTTTCATACCTTTGCCACTCAGAACCTCTGTCCCTTAAAATGAGATATTTTATTCAATTCGCTTACAACGGAACACATTATCATGGCTGGCAAATACAGCCAAATGCTTCTTCAGTTCAGGAAACTTTAAATAAGGCTTTTTCGGTTTTATTAAATGAAACTATCAGCATTATGGGTGCTGGAAGAACAGATACTGGCGTGCACGCAAGTGAAATGTATGGGCATTTTGATACAGAAAAAACTTTGGATATTCCGGTTTTGGTTTATAAATTGAATTCGTATTTGCCAAAAGACATTGCGATTTTTGATATTAAACTAGTTCACGATGATGCGCACTGTCGCTTTGACGCAACAAAACGGACTTACGAATATCATATCAATACCGTTAAAAATCCGTTTTTACAGGAATTGAGCTGGTATGTGACGCAAAAACTAGATGTGGATTTAATGAATGAAGCGGCACAATTATTATTGAAGCATACCGATTTTCAATGCTTTTCAAAAGTTAATACTGATGTAAACACATTTGATTGCACGATTTTTGAGGCGTTCTGGAAACAGGAAAACGGAAAACTGATTTTTACCATTTCGGCAAATCGGTTTTTAAGAAATATGGTTCGTTCAATTGTGGGAACTTTAATTAATATAGGATTACACAAAATCACACTGGCAGATTTTGAAAACATTATTGCCAGCAAAAGCAGAGAAAAAGCTGGATTTTCGGTTCCGGCACATGGTTTATATTTGACCAATATTTATTACGATTATTTATAGCTATAAGCTATAAGCTGTAGGCTTTAAGCACTAAGTGTTAAGCCTAAAGCCTAAAGCCTAAAGCTTAAAGCTTGAAAAAACAAATGAAAGCAAAAGCATTCGACACAGGATTATTCAAACGAATTTTAAAATATACCCGCCCTTATAAATGGCGTTACTATGGCGTAATTATTTTCGCCATTTCGCTGTCTATTTTTGCCGCACTTCGCCCTTATTTACTGAAAGAAACGGTCGACGGCTACATCAAAACTCATGATAAAATGGGATTACTGCTGTACATCATTTTGATGGGAGTGGTTTTACTTATGGAGGTCTTTTCTCAATTTTATTTTGTGTACTGGGCAAACTGGCTCGGTCAGGATATTGTAAAAGATATTAGAACCAAACTTTTTCAGCACATTTTGAGTTTCAGAATGAAGTACTTCGATCTGGTTCCGGTGGGACAATTGGTTACTCGTGCCGTTTCGGATATTGAGTCGATTGCTCGAATTTTCAGCCAAGGTCTGTTTATGATTATAAGCGATTTGATGAAAATGGTGGTGGTGTTGATTTTTATGTTTTACATGAACTGGAAACTAACTTGGATTGTCGTAATTGCTATGCCAATTTTGGTTTATGTTACGAGAATTTTCCAACGCAAAATGCAAGTTGCTTTTGAGGAAGTAAGAACACAAATTGCCAATATGAACTCGTTTGTTCAGGAGCGTGTAACAGGAATGAAAATCGTTCAGCTTTTTAACCGCGAAAAAATCGAAGCCGAAAACTTCAAAGAAATCAATAACAAACATAGAGTCGCTTGGATAAAGACGATTTTGTACAACTCGATCTTCTTCCCGATTGCCGATATTATTTCGTCTATTACTTTAGGTTTGGTTGTAGTTTACGGTGGTTTTAGAATCTTGAACGGAGATCATTTTACGACTTTTGGAGATTTATTTTCGTATACCATGTTTATCGGAATGCTTTTTAATCCGTTAAGGCAAATTGCAGATAAATTTAACGAGATGCAATTGGGAATGATTGCTGCCAATCGTGTTTTTGATATTATCGATACACAAGATCATATTCAAGATACGGGAACAATTGAAGCGCCAGTTTTTAACGGAAGAATTGACTTTAAAGATGTTCGTTTCAGTTATATTCCAGAAGAAGAAGTAATAAAAGGAATTGATTTGTCGGTTTCAGCTGGACAGACTGTTGCTATTGTAGGTTCTACGGGCGCAGGAAAATCGACTATCATTAATTTATTAAATCGTTTTTACGAAATCAATAGCGGAACAATATGTATTGACGGAGAAAATATCGAAAACTACACTTTGGCTTCTTTGAGAAAACAAATTGCTGTTGTTTTACAAGACGTATTTTTATTTGCCGATACGATTTATAACAATATTACTTTGCATAATCCAGCAATTACGAGAGATCAAGTAATTGATGCGGCAAAGAAAATTGGTGTTCATGATTTTATTATGAACCTTCCAGATAATTATGATTTTGATGTAAAAGAGCGAGGCGTTATGCTTTCTTCGGGACAGCGACAGCTTATTGCTTTTTTACGTTCTTATGTGAGTAATCCAAGTATTTTGATTTTGGATGAAGCCACTTCTTCAATTGATACCTATTCGGAAGAAATGATTCAGCGTGCAACAGAAACGATTACAAAAGGAAGAACTTCTATTATAATTGCACATAGATTAGCAACAATTGTAAATGCAGATAAGATTGTGGTGATGGATAAGGGATTGATTGTTGAACAAGGAACGCATCAGGAATTATTACTGAAAACTGATGGTTACTATAAAAATTTATATGACTCGCAATTTGCTGTGGCAAACTAAGTCATAATGTTACTTTTTGAAATTTAGATTAAAAAATATTACTTCTAGGCGTGCTTTTTTAATATACGTTGTTGTCTCGATTCTGATTACGGTTTCGTCGGTTTACATTCTGAGCAATCTGATTACAGATTTGACCGAAAAATCAAATGATGATATAGCAACGCGCAACTTCCTTAAAAAACAAGAATTCATGTCCGAAGAACTTTCGAAGTTCTTGGAACAGGAAAAAAAGATTGAACAAGTTCTAAAAATCAGCACTTCGGGAAACCTTGACAACAATTTAAAGCTTTTGTCTTCTCTTCAGGCAAGTAATAAATTGATTGTGAATAATTGGTTTCAGATTAATGAAAACACTATTCAATACGGAAATCCTTCTATTTCTAACGAAATTAAAAAAGATATAAAAGCATTTCTTCTTCAAAATGAAAATGCCAAACATCTCAGTGTAATTCTTCCGCAAGGAAAGGAACGGGTTTGGCGCATTTATTTTAAATTAGTTTCAGAAAACAAAACTGTGGTAAAATATGGTTATGACATCAATTTAAGACTGCTTCATAGTTACATTTCTAAAATAGACAAAACAAAAACAGCTACTAACTACGCTTTTGTTTTTGATAAAAATGGAACCTGCATTTACCATCCCGAAATTGCTTTTCTTGGAAAAAACATCTTTAAGATTTCGTCTCTTAATCCGTCTGATACGATTTATAGCAAAAAACAAGATTTCGTCAAAAGAACCACTTTATCTGAGTACTTGCAATTGGATGTTATTCGTTTTACCAAAAAACTGGATATCAAAAACTCAAACTGGTTTGTCTGCGTTAACGTTCCTAAAATGGTCGCTGACGAAAATGTAGCTTTGGTTAAAAAATATTCAACTTCGATTTATTCGATCACAACAGTAATGTTGCTTTTGATTTTTTATCTTTTCTCTTATGCCAACAGACGTGCTTACAGAGAAAAGGGAATGGTCATCAAAGAGAAAAATAAACTCTTGGTTGAGAATGAAAAAATCATCAAAGAAAAAGCTTTGATTCAGTTGCAACAATTAAAAGAGCAGATTAATCCGCACTTTTTGTTCAATTCGCTCAATTCGCTTTATATGCTTATTGGAAGTGATATTAAAGTTGCGCAGAAATTTACTTTAAACTTATCCCGTATTTATCGTTATTTAATTGATCCGCCAGAAAAGAACATTGTTCCTCTGAAGGACGAATTATTATTTATCGAAAAATACATCTTTTTGCAGCAAACCCGTTTTAAGGAAGAGTTATTCTTTTCTATCCAAATTGAAAACGAAGCCGCATTAAACAAACACATCCCCTATCTTGCTTTTCAGATTGTGGTCGAAAATGCTATTAAGCATAATAGAGCCACACAGGAAAGTCCACTTACTACAAAAATCCTGATTAAAGAAGATCAGGTAATTATCAGCAATACTCTTCAAAAGAAATTGACTGCAGAACCGAGTACTAAATTTGGGTTAAACTACCTAAAGAGTATTTACAATTATTATTCAAAAACAGAATTTAAGACATCAGAAAAAGATGGCTATTTTGTTTGTATTCTTCCATTAATATCCATTCACTCCTAAAAAAAAGCCACTCACTCCTTTTTGTTTTTTTTCCGAACTAAAATAAAATAGTTTCGGATCGAAAATTAACCTAAACTTAACATCTAATGAAGGAAAAATCATTCCTGCATAATTTGATAATATTTTGCATATCCTTATTACTATTATCGTCACTTACTGTTCATTCTCAAAAGAAAAAGAAAGACAAAAAAGAGGACAAAACTGAAATTAAAAAAGATTCTACCGATTCTAAGAAAGGTAAAAAATACGACGACCTTGTCAAAAAAGGTTCTGTCAAAAAAGGACTGTTCAATGTCATTCAGGTAAAAACCGATGTTTATTTTGAAATTCAAGACAGTTTATTCCAAAGAGAATTTTTAGTAGTAAACAAATTATCTCAAGTTCCTTTTCAAGTAAATGAAGCTGGCTTAAACAAAGGAATGAATTATGAAAACAAAGTCATTAGTTTTTATAAAGATACAATTGCAAAGAAGGTTTGGGTAAAATCGTATGTTCCTAAGGTTTCTTCACCAAAAGAAGATGCGATTACACAATCGGTTCAAAATAATTTTGCCGAATCTATTATTGAAGTTTTTGATATTGAAACCAAAAACAACGATTCGACTTCTGTTGTTATTAAAGTAAACAAGATTTTTGACGGAAAACAAAAAAGCTTCAATGATGTTTTGAGCAACATTGGTTTTGGAGGATCTGTAAAATCTGATCTTTCTTATATTGAAGGAGTAAAATCTTTCCCTAAAAACATTGTTGTAAAATCACAACTGACAACTTCTGTAAGCGAAGGCGGGCCGGCATTGTCGGTAACGCTTGGCGTAACAAGCAATATTATTTTACTGGATAAAACGCCAATGAAACCACGTTTTTCTGATAACCGAATTGGTTTCTTTTCTGAAAAACATTGGTATTTTGCCGATGCACAGCAGGCAATGGTTGAAAAAGAACTTATTACACGTTGGAGATTAGAACCTAAAAAAGAAGACGAAGAAAAATATTTGAAAGGTGAATTAGTAGAGCCGAAAAAACCAATCGTTTATTACATCGATCCATCGACTCCAAAACAATGGAGAAAATACATTATTGATGGAGTACACGATTGGCAGGCAGCTTTTGAAAAAGCGGGTTTCAAAAACGCTATTATAGCAAAAGAACCTACTGATAAAGATTTGGATTTTGATATTGATGACGTACGTTACTCTGTAATTACGTATGCTGCTTCTCCAAAATCAAATGCGATGGGGCCATCTGTGGTTGACCCAAGAAGCGGTGAAATTATCGAGGCTGATATTATCTGGTGGCATAATGTAATGACTTCGCTTCAAAGCTGGATGCGCATCCAAACAGGACCAATTGATCCGAAAGCTAGAGGAAATAAATTTAGCGATGAACATATGGGAGAAGCAATTCGTTTTGTTTCGTCTCACGAAGTGGGCCATACTTTTGGTTTAAAACACAATATGGGTTCTTCTTTTGCTTATGATGTAGAATCGTTACGTTCTAAAGAATTCACAGCAAAAATGGGCGGAACTGCTCCATCAATTATGGATTATGCGCGTTACAATTATGTGGCACAGCCAGAAGACAATGTTACAGTAATTACTCCAAAAATTGGAGAATATGATAAATATGCTATTGAATGGGGTTACAGATGGTACTCGCCTAACGACAACGAAACAACAAAACTAAACGCCTTAATTACCAAACATCAAGATGACCCCATTTATTTTTATGGCGAACAGCAGGGAAATGTAATTGATCCTCGTTCTCAGTCTGAAGATTTAGGGAATGATGCTATGAAAGCAAGCGAATACGGTTTGAAAAACTTAAAGCGTGTTGTAGATAATATTTTAAGCTGGACTTACGAAAAAGATCAGTCTTACTACGAAACAGGCAAACTGTATATTGGAGCTATTGGCCAGTGGCAAACATACAATGAGCACGTATTAGCTAATATTGGTGGTGTTTATTTAAATACGACGGTTCACGGCGATAACAAACAAAGTTATGTTCCGGTTCCTGCTGCAATGCAGAAAAGAGCTGCAGATTATTTAGTTAAAAATGTACTTACAATTCCGCAATGGTTGTTTTTCAATGATATTTTAGAGAAAACAAATCCGCTGAAAGATTCTCCTTTTGGACCTTATGAGTATACACCATACACAATGGCACGAGGATTACAATACGATGCTATGTACAGCTTGTTCAGAGATGACCGTTTACTTCGAATGACAGAGAATGAATTATATCAGCGAAATAAAACTAAAGAACCAGTTTTTACCGTAAATGATTTGTTTAAAAAAATGCATCAAAACGTTTTTGCTGGAACAATTGCGAATAAATCACTATCAATTCTGGAGCGTATGACACAAAAGAATTATGTAGATGTATTAATTATTTCGACAAATAAATTATTTGAAAAAACCGAAGCGAAGAAATCAATCGAAATTCAGGAGACTTTAAGCATGCCGCATTTATGCAATTATTTAAATGATGCACATACAGCAAGAAATATCAATAATGCTTTTTTAAGTAGAGTTGCAGAAGTAACCTCAGATAAAAAAGGCGAATTAATAAAAGTCCTTCAATTATTAAAAACTAAAAAAAGTACAGGAGACCAATCTACCCAAAACCATTACCGCGATTTGATCCAACGAATCGAAAAAACCCTAAATAATACAACCTTTTAATACACAACCCAAAAACATGAAAAAAATTTTACAAGCCTTACTGCTGTTCCTGGCCATCGCAGGATACTCGCAGGAAACCCGAACCATCACGGGGATCATTCAAGATGCAGCAGATTCATCACCAATTCCTGGCGCATCGATCTTCGTTGAGAATAATTCGATATCAAACAAAACTGCTATGGCAGGTATTATCCATAGTGAAGCAATTGGAACTACCTCAGATTTTGACGGTAAATTCAGCTTGAAAATCGCAAAAAACGTTACTACTTTGAGAGTTACATTCATGGGATACAAATCGTATACTCTTGAATTATCTGCTCAAAAAGATTATACTATTGCCTTAAATTCTGAAACAGCAAAACTTCAAGAAGTTCTTATAACAGGTTATCAGAAAATTGAAAAAAGAAAGTTAACATCTGCTATTACAAAAGTAGATATGGCTTCTATTCAACAGACCGGTGTATCTAGCATTGACCAATTATTGATTGGACAAGTTGCCGGAGTTGCTGTTACTACTCCATCAGGAGCGCCAGGAGCTGCAGCAAAAATCAGAATTAGAGGTACTGCTTCTTTAAATGGAACACAAGATCCTTTATGGGTATTAGACGGACTTCCGTTAGAGAACAATGATGTTCCAAAAAATTACGATAAAGAGAATATCGATTTATTAAGCAACTACTCTATTGCTGGTTTAAATCCAGACGATATTAAAGATATCACCATTTTAAAAGATGCCGCGGCAACTGCTATTTATGGTGCTCGTGCTGCAAATGGTGTAATCGTTGTTACGACTAAAAAAGGAAGAAGCGGTAAAATGACTGTTAGCTTCAACACCAATACTTTTATCACGCAAAGACCAGAATTTTCAAAATTAAACTTGATGAACTCTAACCAAAAAGTTGATCTTGAACTTAATATGGCGAGCCGTGCAGATTTGACTTACAGAGACACCGGTGGGGATGTTGCTCGTATCCTAAATGGAGCGAATGAATTAGACGCATACAGAGCCGGTGGATTCTCTTCTTTGAGTCCGCAAACACAACAGTCAATCAATAACCTAAGAGGTATCAATACAAATTGGGGTAATTTATTATACCAAAATGCGATCAACACACAACACGGATTAAGTTTGTCTGGAGGTAGCGAAAGATCTGACTACTATTTCTCTTTAGGATATTATGATGAAAAAGGAACAACTATTGGCACTGGCCTTAAACGTTACAATTTAACTTTAAAAAACAGCTACGACATTACTGATAAATTTAAAGTGGGTGTAGGTATTTTTGGTTCAGATACAAAAACTACTTCATACGTAACAGATACTGATGGTTTTACAAATCCTGCAAACTATTCAAGAAACGTAAACCCGTATCTTACTCCTTATAATGCAGACGGAAGTTATAAATACGATCCAGACATTGCTTCTTATTCTGATATTAAATTGCCTTTTAATTTCTTAGAAGAAAGAAACAATACTTCTTACGATTTAAAAACAAGAGCTATAAAAGCATTGCTTGACGCTGAGTACAAAATCACAAAAGATTTAAAAGTATCAAGTCAATTAGGTTTACAATTGGATAATTCTTCTAGCGAGAAATTTGCTGGCAAGGAAACTTTTTACACTAGAAAACAAAAAGAAAAAACAAGCTATTATTCTGGAGGAGTTCAAAAGTATTTCCTTCCTGAAGGTGGCATTATTCAAAATACAAACACAGACTTTTTTCAGTACAACTTAAAAACAATGGTGAACTATTCTAAAACTTTAGGAGAGAAACACGAAATTGAAGTAATGGTTGGTAATGAATTAAGAAGAAATAAAAACACTTCTATCTTGACAAGAGGTTTTGGTTATGACGAAAAGAATTTGACAACACAGCAAATTATTTTCCCTAACTCGAATTCTGTTAATGACGCTATTTACAAAACATTCATAAAAACAGAAAAAGAAAATGCCTTTGCATCATTCTTTGCAACAGCGGCCTATACTTACAATAGAAAATATAGCTTCTACGGAAGTGTGCGTTATGATGGTTCTGACTTGTTTGGTGTAGATCCAAAATACAAATACTTGCCACTTTGGTCAACATCTGGATCTTGGTTAGTATCTCAAGAAAATTTCTTAAAAGACAGCAAAACGATTTCTAACTTAAGACTTCGTGCTTCTTACGGTTTACAAGGTAATATTGATAAAAACACTTCACCTTATGTAGTTGGAGAAAATAAAACTACTACTATTTTACCAGGACAGACAGAACCTATAATTGAAGTAATGACTCCTCCAAACAGCAAATTGCGTTGGGAAAAAACAGAAAATACCAACTTAGGTTTTGATCTTGGTGTGTTCAACAACCGTATCAGCATTGTAACTGATTTCTACGGAAGAAAAAGTACCGATTTAATTGGTATGAAAGCGCTTCCTTTAGAAAATGGTTTTGAATTTACCAATATGAACTGGGCGCAAGTAAGCAACAAAGGTTATGAAATTGCCTTGGCTACAAAAAACATAGATCGTCCTAATTTTAAATGGAATACCACAATTAATTTTGCTCATAACAAAAGTAACATTGACCGTTTAGAAATAAGAGACAACAGTTACTTGCCAAACCAAGAAGGTCATGCTGTAAACGCTGTTTTCGGATTTAAAACAAACGGAATTGACGAAAACGGTTACCCATTATTTGTAAACAAAAAAGGAGAAACTGTAAATGCACAGACTTTCTTTGGTCTATTTGATCCTTATGCTGAATTCTTGCCTGGAGAAATTACACAGTCAAGTTTAACGCCTGCAGAATTTAGAGATTTATTTGTTTACCTAGGAGACAAAGATCCTAAATTTACTGGAGGTCTTACAAACACGTTTAAGGTTCGTAATTTTGATCTTACGATTGCAGCGTCATTCAATATCAAACAAACAGTTACCAAAACGCCTCCTTACAACGGAACAATAGTAGACAGAGGACAGAATTATACAACTGATATTTTAAACGCTTGGTCACCAACCAATACTTCATCTAATTTACCTGGTATTACAAGTAAAGATTCTGGTACAGGTGATTCATGGATGGCATATAGCTGGTTTTCTGGTGCAAATCAGATCAATACTTATAACTACCTAGATACTTGGGTTAGCGAAATGAGTTATATGAGATTAAGTAGTGTTCGTTTTGGTTATACATTTCCAAAAACATTCACAGATCACATCAATATTCAAAGTATTCGTTTAAATCTTGAAGCAAGAAACTTATTTGTGATAAGCTCAGATTACAAAGGTTATTTTGATCCTGAAACTTACGGAAACATTTATGCACAGCCAGTTCCTAGATCATTTACTTTAGGACTTAATGTTACTTTCTAAAAACTAAAAAAGATGAAAAAATTCTCAAAATATATAACATTATTCGTTGCTGCTATTGCCCTTAGCAGCTGCGATGACTATCTGGACATTACTCCAGTAGGAAAAGTAATTCCAGAATCGCTAGAAGAATTTCGTGCAGTTCTAACCAAAGGATATGCTTCATATCCAGAGCACAAATCATTGTCTACAGTTCGTACAGACGAATTAGTAATGAACGAAGACAACAGTGAAGTTTCTATTTATAAAGATATCTATTTATGGAAAGATGCAAATCCTGATAAAAGCACATTAGAATTTCACTATCAAGATTTATACAATGTCATTTTTTACACGAATGTTGTTATAAATGAAGCTTCAAAAAAAGTAGAAGCATCTGAGGAAAAAGATCAATTATTAGGAGAAGCTTATGCTTTGAGAGCAATGGCAAACTTTGATTTGGTTAACCTTTTCGGAAAACCTTACAATCCTTCAACTGCAGCTACAGACAAAGGAGTTCCGTTAGCCTTAGAAATTGACTTAGAACAAGTTTTTGTCCCACAGAGTGTAGAAGCTGTTTACAATCAAATTATTTCTGACACTAAAGAAGCCGAGAAATTAATCAACATAAGCAAGCAGACAACAGGATTAAACTATCGTTTCTCAAAAGTTGCTTTATTTAGTTTAGAAAGCCGTATCTATTTGTATCAGCAGCAATGGCAAAAATCATTAGATGCTGCCAACAAAGCTTTGGAATTCAACAATACTTTAATTGACTTAAAAGCAACTCCAGTTCTGGCTACAAAATTTGACGGAAAAGAATCAATTTTAGCATTAGAAGATGGATATATAGTCGGTATTCAAAGAGCTTCATTTGCTTCTCCAGATTTAATTGCAGCGTATAACAAAACAACAGATTTACGTTTCTCGCTTTATTTTTCAGCTAGCGGAAGCCGTTTCAAAATTCTAAAAGGAGGAAATGACAATCAAAAGTCATCTTTCAGAACTTCAGAATTGTATTTAACAAAAGCTGAAACCTTGCTGAAACTGGACAATATTAACGATGCTAAAGCAACAGTTTTAAATTTCATTAAAAACAGATACTCAGCTACTGGATATACACAGCTAGAAGGTGAAGTTAATGCAATGAATGCTGCAGATTTGACGAACTTCATTTACGAAGAAAGACATAGAGAATTTGCCGTAGAAGGTCACCGTTGGTTTGATTTAAGAAGAACAACTCAAAAACAAATCGTTCATAAATTCTTGAGCACCGAAAGCACTTTAATACAAAATGATCCGCGTTATACCATTATTTATCCAGCAAACGCGAGATTGAACAATCCCAATCTATAATTTTACCTAATTGTTTTTTTTAAAAGGTCTAGTTTTTACAGCTAGGCCTTTTTTTTATAAAATCGATGCAACAAAATGCACTCTTTATTGCGTATAAAAATTCCTGATTTTATCTTTGCACTACAAATACCTGCAAAATGAAAATTGCTATTGTCGAAGATGAACATCTTGCTTCCAGCTATCTAAAATCTATTTTAGAACAGCAGGACGTTTTGTCGATTGCAGCAATCAGCGTTTTAAAATCTGTAAAAGAAGCTGTCGCATTTTTTAGCGAAAACAAAGTAGACCTCGCTTTTATGGACATTCATTTGGGCGACGGAAAAAGTCTTGAAATCTTCGAAAAAGCAGATATCTCCTGCCCTGTTATTTTTGTAACGGCTTACGATTCTTATGCCATTTCGGTTTTCAAACATTTTACAATAGATTATCTTTTAAAACCGTTTGAAGAAGAAGAATTATTGGAAGCGCTTCAGAAATTCAAAAAAATAAAAGACAGTTTTAACAGCGATTCTACGCTTCAATCTTTAGTTGCAATAGAAAACCCCGAAAGCAATAAAATACAGCGCCATTTCTTAGTAAATCACGGCTATAAAATGATTTCTATTAATGAGAACGAAATCACCTATTTTGCTGCCACTGGAAAGCATCTTTTTATTCATATAAAATCTGGAAACAGCTATTTGTACAATAGCACTTTGACAGAAATTATAAATAGTCTTGATCCATTTCGTTTTTTCAAAATAAACCGGAAATATATTGTTAGCCGAGACAGCATTAAAGAAGTTATAAAACATTCTAATCAGAAAGTTGAATTGATTTTGACGGTTCCTGCAGCTGAATCTGACGCTATTTTCATCAGTAAAAAGGAAATCAACAACTTCAAAAACTGGCTGGATCAATAATTTAATAATTATTTAGCTATAAAATTACATTAATTCAAAAAACAGAAAAACTGCGTTTTTGATAAATTGTGATTTAAAATCCGACTAAAAACTATCAAAAACACTTTAAAACGTTAAATTAGCGTTATAGAAATCATAAAATTGCCCTTTCACAATCAGTAAGATAGCTGAAATTTTTGGTTTATTATTTATCTTTGAGAATATAGAAATCAAATGTAAAAGACAATGCCACAAAATAGATTTTATCCTGATGAAAAATTCAAAGAAATAGAAATAAATGCCTCATTACAATTAAGATACGCCATTTCAAATCGAGGAAGATTAATAAGTTTTACCGACGATATTGAAAACGGACGCATTCTTAAAGGCGGTTTAAGCGACGGATATCCAACTTTCCGTTTTAAGGTTAAAAAAGACGATAAAATCGTAAACAAATATCTCTTCTTATACAAACTAGTTGCCCAATATTTTATTCCGAAAGAATCGGAAGAACAAACTTATGTTCTGCATTTAGATTACAACAGAGCCAACGATGATGAAAAAAATCTTCGCTGGGCAACCAAACAAGAAATGATGGCGCACAGTCGTAAAAGTCCGCGCGTGATTCAAGCAAAGAAGAACTTAATCGAACACAACTTAAAAGCTGACGGCCGAAAATTAACCACTACAAAAGTGATGTTAATCAAGAAAATCCTTGCAAGACCAGAACAAAAAACACGTCTTAAAATGATTGCAAAACAATTCGGCGTAAGCGAAATGCAAATTAGAAGAATTGCCAGCGGAGAAAACTGGGGACACGTTAAGATTTAATGGTGAATGGTGAATTATTAATTCATAACTCATAATTATATAAGCCACAGATTAAAAAGATTAACACAGATTTTTTAAAAATCATTTTAATCTTTTTAATCTGTGGCTTATTTCTTTACCATCAACTATCAACTATCAACTATCAACTATCAACTATCAACCATCAACTATCAACCATCAACCATCAACAATTACTCACCAAATCACAAAAATCAATTCATAATTCACAATTTACAATTCACAATTACTTCGGTTTCTGTGAAAAGACCAAAATCTGTACGTGTAAAACCAAATTTTCAGGCGTTCATTTAAAATAAATCCTTAAATTCGCAAACACAAATAACAAAAGAAGAAATCGAAAGATGAGTTTCGGAAATATAAACTTCATTTTCGATAGTTAATACTAAAAGCAAAAAAAATGAAATACGACGTTATTGTTTTAGGAAGTGGTCCTGGAGGATATGTAACAGCGATTAGAGCTTCACAATTAGGCTTTAAAACAGCTGTAGTAGAAAAAGAAAATCTAGGTGGAGTTTGCCTTAACTGGGGATGTATCCCAACAAAAGCGCTTTTAAAATCTGCTCAGGTTTTTGATTACCTTAAACACGCTTCTGACTACGGATTGAAAGTTTCTGAATTTGATAAAGATTTCCCTGCAGTTATTCAACGCAGCCGTGGTGTTGCTGAAGGAATGAGCAAAGGTGTTCAATTCTTAATGAAGAAAAACAAAATTGACGTTATCGAAGGTTTTGGAAAATTAAAACCAGGAAAAAAACTTGACGTTACTGATAAAGACAATAAAGTTACAGAATATAGCGCTGATCACATTATCATCGCAACTGGTGCCCGTTCTCGCGAGTTGCCAAACTTACCTCAAGATGGTGTAAAAGTAATTGGATACCGTCAGGCAATGACTTTGCCAACTCAACCAAAATCTATGATTATTGTTGGTTCTGGAGCAATTGGAGTTGAGTTCGCTCACTTCTACAACTCAATGGGAACTGATGTTACTATCGTAGAATTTATGCCAAACGTAGTTCCTGTAGAAGACGAAGATATCTCAAAACAATTTGAGCGTTCTTTGAAAAAATCAGGAATTAAAGTAATGACTAACTCTTCTGTTGAGCGTATCGACACAACTGGAGCTGGAGTTAAAGCTTTCGTTAAAACTGCAAAAGGAGAAGAAGTTCTTGAAGCTGATATCGTACTTTCTGCAGTTGGAATTAAAACTAACATTGAAAACATCGGATTAGAAGAAGTTGGTATCGCCATTGACAGAGATAAAATCTTAGTAAACGCTTACAACGAAACTAATATTCCAGGATACTACGCAATTGGAGACGTTACTCCAGGTCAAGCTTTAGCTCACGTAGCTTCTGCTGAAGGAATCAACTGTGTGGAGAAAATTAAAGGTCTTCACGTAGACCCAATCGATTACGGAAACGTTCCTGGTTGTACTTATGCAACTCCAGAAATCGCTTCTGTTGGTTTAACTGAAAAACAAGCAAAAGAAAAAGGTTACGAATTAAAAATTGGTAAATTCCCATTCTCAGCTTCTGGAAAAGCAAAAGCTGCTGGAAATGCTGACGGATTCGTAAAAGTAATTTTCGATGCTAAATACGGAGAATGGTTAGGATGCCACATGATTGGTGCTGGTGTTACAGATATGATTGCTGAGGCAGTTGTAGCTCGTAAACTAGAAACTACTGGTCACGAAATCCTTAAATCTATCCACCCTCACCCAACAATGAGCGAGGCTGTTATGGAAGCTGTTGCTGATGCTTACGGCGAAGTAATTCACTTGTAAAAATATACCGTTTTACGGTTATATATAATTCTCAATTTATAAAATCCGATTTGTGAAAACAAGTCGGATTTTTTTATTTCAATATATTTAAAGTTCGTCTAGTTTGTCATTTCGAGGAACGAGAAATCACACGCGAAAATCTACAAAGAAATACCGCAAAATAAATCTCCAATATTTGTCATTTCGACATATTCAAGTTTCCAAGATAACCGTCTAGTTTTGTCATTTCGACCGAAGGGAGAAATCTCCGTAAGTAGCTCGACAAAGATTAGTAAAAATCATTGCTAATAACTTTACTTTATGGAGTTTCTCGCGAAGATTTCTCCTTACGTCGAAATGACAATACTTTATCTTAAAATCAGATTTGCAAAACAAATTCTATTTTAAACATTGAAAATTGTTAATAAAAATCCTTTCTGTCATATTTTAAGTTGACAACATTCTCAATTATTCATTAGAAATTTGATTCATCCTAAAAACATCTAGTTTTTAGGATGAATAACAATACTGTATCTAAAAAAAAAAATAAACTCTTAAAGTAATGTTTGAAAAAAACTCGAAAATGAAAAATCAAAGAAAGTTAAAAATTCATAGTAAATTTCAAACAAGAACTTTCAACGACATAACAATTCCGTCAATAAAACTGGAAGGAAAATGGCTCGAGAAAATTGGGTTTGAGAAAGGAAAAATGGTGATTGTTGAACAAAAGAAGAACAAAATCACAATTACGTTAGAAAAATCATAAATCCTTCAATATCATTTCTTCCAAAGTAATAAAAAGATTACTTTTATCAATCATTACAAAAATTCACTTTATGGAAGAAACAAAAATATTCTACGCCGACGGAGAAAACCCAAAAATGATTGAAGCTTACAAAAAAGCTCAAGAAACCTTTAAATATTTCTGGAGAGAACTATCTTGGGAATACCGAAGAATAGTTCCAGGATTGGATGTTGCCTGTGTAAAACTAGCTTTTACTCAAGAAATTGACAATGAAACCGTAGTAGAACACATGTGGATTAACGATGTAAATTTCGATGGAGAAAACATTTACGGAATCTTAGTAAACGATCCTGATGAATTAACAAACGTAAATAATGGAGACGAAATTGCAATTCCAATAAATCAAATCAGCGATTGGTTATTTGCCATTAATGGACAGACATACGGAGCATTTACAATTCAAGCCATGCGTTCTGAAATGAGTGAAGGCGAAAGAGAATCTCATGATGAGGCTTGGGGACTAGATTTTGGCGATTTTAACGACATTTTGATCATAAACGAACAAAAAGAAAAACCCGAAAATCTCATTGAACATCCAATGAGCAAAAACATGAGGGAAAGCCTTATTGAATTTGTAACCAATAACCCAGAAGAAGTATCCAATCAAGATGAATTAGGCTATACTTTTCTACATCGCGAAACTATTGCAGGAAATCAGACTTCTGTAGAAGTTTTACTGGAATCTGGCGCAGATAAAAATGCTACAACCGCGACTGGCAAAACTGCTTTAGATTTTGCCAAAGAATTAAAGTGGGATCATTTATTGCCTTTGCTTCAATAGAAAACTTTAAAATCCGATTTGTGAAAGCAGGTCGGATTTTTATTTTAATATGAGTCAATATTTTTCAATATAAAACAAAAACTATTCTACTTTTCATCTGTTTAAAATTAAAGAATGTGCTACTTTTGCTGCACCAAATCTAAACTGCCACAGAATGAAAAAATTATTCTCTACGCTAGTACTGTTAACCTCAGTTCTTTTATCTGCCCAAACAAAAAACGACACCGATTTTGCTGCTCAATTAAAAAGCTCTTTTTCAGGATCTACAGACTGTGTCAATGACTTCGAAAAAATATTAACACCAGTCGAGCTTAAATCTTTGAATACCACATTAAACGGTTTCGAAAAAAAATACCTTTATAAAATTGTTGTCATCACAACTCCTTCTTATTCTCCCTTTAAATCATTGGAAGAATATACATTGGAACTTGATAAATTTCTATCAAAAGACCCGCGATTAGACCCTACTCTTTTAATAATTGTAAGTAAAACATTAAGACAAATTCAGGTTATAAGTGTCGATTTTATAAGATACAAATTAAGCACTGAAGACACGCAAAACATAATTGCCACTTATTCTGTTCCAGAACTTAAAAAAGGAAACTATTATAAAGCACTAGAACTGGCTTCAAATGAGTTCATGAAAAAGTTACAGCCATAAAAAATACCAAAATCCGATTTGCATAAACAAGTCGGATTTTTTATTTAACTTTCATACGCTTAACGAACAATAAATGCAAATTCAAAATGGTAATTGTAGAAGAAGCGAAAAACATCAACTTACCACGTTTAAGAACCATTTTCTTAAACGAAAGACAGCGAACATTTACAGAGCAGGACACATCTGAATTTAAACTAGAAGATTTTGACAAACAAACGCAGGGAGAATATATTCTTACTGCATTTGTAGGTGATATTCCCGTCGGATTTATTTCGATTTGGATGCCTAACCATTTTATCCATCATCTTTATGTTGATAATGCATATCAAGGAAAAAACATTGGCACCCAATTACTAAAAGCCGCAATACAGAAAACAGCATTTCCAATTACCCTAAAATGTCTTGTAAGCAATACCAAAGCAATTGAATTTTACTTAAAAAAAGGGTTCACAGAAAAATCGAGAGGTCAGTCAGGCAACGGAACTTATATTTTATTTGAACTCACAAAAGATATAAATTAACTTAAATGCTAAAGATATGAATCAGATTCAGGATTACAACGATTCTCAGACAGCAGAAAATAAAGAAATCTGCAATCTTCTTTATGACATTATAAATAAAAACTTAACTGAAGCCGAAAACAAAATCTGGCATGCGCATCCTGTTTGGTTTCTAGACGGAAATCCGATTGTAGGTTACAGTAAACTAAAAGGTTCTGTCAGATTACTTTTCTGGAGCGGACAATCTTTTGAAGAAGAAAAACTTCAAAACGAAGGTTCATTTAAAGCTGCTGAAAAGCGTTATACAAACATCGATCAGATAAATGAAGAAGATCTAAAACGCTGGCTCGAGAAAAGCAGAGAAATTCAATGGGATTACAAAAACATTGTCAAACGAAAAGGCCAATTACTTCGGTTAAAATAAACAAAAACATTTTAACCATTTAGTTTCCAAAACTTTATTTTAATTTTATTACTGACATACTGTTGTCATAAAACCATTTTACTTTTATAAAATAAAAATTAGAAAGATGGAAACTAAAGACGGAAAATTAGCTGTTTATGCTCCAACCAGACAAGATTGGCGCAACTGGCTCGAAGCAAATAGTCAGACAGAAAAATCAGTTTGGCTAATCTTGTATCATAAAAAAAGTAAAACACAAAGTGTAAATTTAGTCGAAGCAACCGAAGAAGCACTTTGTTTTGGCTGGATTGACAGTCTCTGCAAAAAAAGAGATGCCGAAAGCTATTACCTCACCTTCTCTCATAGAAATCCCAAAACCAGCAAATGGAGCAAACCCAATATCGAAAGAGCCGAACGCATGATTCAGCAGAATTTAATGACAGAACATGGCCAGAAATTAATCGATATTGCAAAAGAAAAAGGAAAATGGATAACTAATGAACCATTATAAAAGCATATTTCGTCATGCCGAATTAGGATTTTGCAAGAACATTTTGCTTTAAAATAATTTGTATTTTAGTAAGACCAGAAACCTAACCCAAAACCGTCTAAATCATGCTAAAACATCTTTTTGTTGCCTTATTTTTTTGCATCGGAATCCAATTAAACGCTCAAGATCTCGGTTTTACAAAACCTGATTATAAAGCAATCGAAAAAGAAATCAGTGATAAGAATTCTAAATTCTTCTATCCAAAATTGATGGAAAGGCTGATTAAAAATGATACTCTTTTATCACATGATGAATATCGCCACTTATATTTAGGTTACTTTTTTCAACCCAAATACAATGCTTTTTGGACTTCTCCCAACGACGAAAAACTTCGCACTTATTATGCTAAAGAAAAGCTCGAAACTTCAGATTATGACGAAATTATAAAACTAGCCAATAATTCCTTAAACGATTTTCCATTTGACCTAAGACAGCTCAACTATCTAGCTTACATTTATCATTTAAAAGGTGACGAAACTGCAGCAAAAATTGCTTCCTTTAAATTTCACAGTATTATGAATGTAATTCTTTCTTCTGGAGATGGCAAAAAATGCGAAACTGGTTTTCATGTCCTAATGGTAGATCACGAATACATATTGCTCAGCCTTTTTGAAATTGAATCGAAAGGGCAATCATTAGTTGAAAATTGCGATTACCTAAGTTTCGAAAAAGGTGTTTACAATGTAGATGGCATTTATTTTAATATTGAAAAAATGCTCGAAAACGAAAAGAAAGTCCTCCGATAACAAGATTTTGAAACATATAAAAATAGCTTCAGCATTGAAATTGCTGAAGCTTTTTTTTTGATAAAAACTATTTATTTATTGTTTATCGATAAATTTTTATTATTTTAGTAACATAACTTCTAATCTTAAATAGTATGGAAATTAAAATTGGAACACCACAGATTCTAAAAATCCTGAATATTTTATCGTGGATTATTTTTATTGGCTTATGCGTAGAAGCCGGTATGTATCTTTTTAACGGAATTTATACTATGACTATAAATTCCTATAATGCTCGTTTTCTTAACTTACTTGATCTCTACAATTATAGTCCAAGTTTCTATATTCAAGAAATATGTTTTATCAGCATTGTGGCAATATTAAAATCGATTATGTTTTATCTGATTGTAAAAATGCTGCACGAGAAAAAATTAAATATAGAACAGCCTTTTACTCCAGAAACAGGACGCTTTATATCTTACCTCTCCTATTTGGCTTTCGGGATAGGACTGTTTTCTTTTTGGGCTTTCAAATTCAACAATTGGCTAATTGCTAAAGGAGTCAAACTTCCTTCTTTAGAATCACTTAATCTTGAAGGCCACAGCATTTGGATTTTTATGTCCATTGTAATGTTTGTAATTGGACAGATTTTTAAAAGAGGAATCGAAATTCAATCGGAAATTGACCTAACCATTTAAACCAAAATTATGCCCATTATAGTAAATTTAGACGTCATGATGGCAAAAAGAAAAATGTCATTAAATGAACTTTCAGAAAAAGTAGATTTGACATTATCAAATCTCTCTATATTAAAAACAGGAAAAGCAAAGGCCATTCGTTTCAGTACGCTCGAAGCAATCTGCAAAGTTTTGGATTGCCAGCCTGGTGATATTTTAGAATTTTCAGAAGAATAACTAATAGTTTTTACACAATCTTGTCATTTCGACGAAGGAGAAATCTTCGTTAGAAACTCGACAAAGATTGGGAATTACTTTGCGGAGCTACTTGCGGAGATTTCTCCTTCGTCGAAATGACAAACTGTACTTAGCTCTGACAGATTTTAAAATCCAATTCAACATCTTAAAATAAAATATTTTACTTTTAATTTGTATTTTCGTACAGAACTGATTTAAACTTTGAAACGATTACAAATCTAAAAAGTCTAAAAATGAATGTTTTAATTGTTTATGCACATCCAAGCAAAAAATCATACACCTTTCAGGTTTTGGAAAGACTAAAATCTGTTTTAGGCAATGAAAATTGGCATATTGAAGTCTCCGATTTGTATGGATCTAATTTCATCAGCGATATGTCTGAAGCAGAATATGAGCGTGAAGGTTTTGTAAAAACTCAACTTCCGATTCCGCAAGATGTTTTGAACGAACAAGAAAAAATAGAAAAAGCAGACTGCATTATTTTCCTTTATCCAGTTTGGTGGAGCGATTGTCCTGCAAAATTAAAAGGCTGGTTTGATCGTGTTTATTCTGTTGGATATGCTTACGGACAAAATGAAACTTCAAGGAAAATGAAAACCATTCCGTACGGACTTGCAATCTGTACCGCTGGCCATCCGAATGAATTTTTGCTTGAAATTGAAATGGCTCAAAGCATGGAAAAAATTATGCTCGAAGACCGTTTAGGAAAACGTTTTACACATAAAGAAATGATTATTTTGGGCGGAACACTAGAGCTTGAAAATGTAATGGCAAAGCATTTTGAACTGATTAATAAAATTCCAGAAAAAATTAAGGCAACACTATAAATCACAAATCTTACTTTATAAAAAATGATTGAAGACAATAATTCAGAAAAATCAGTTTTTGAAGAAATTCCAACCGAAAAAATATATTCAGAAAAAGCCATAAGAATAGGAACTTTTTTTGCTGGTCCACTAGTTGCAGGTTATTGCATTGCAGAAAATTTTAAAGCATTTAATGACGCTGAAAAAGCAAAAAACACATGGATTATTACAACACTATCAATGATTGCAATTATTGGACTTATTTTTATCATTCCCGATAACTTTCCAAATATTCTCTTCCCAGTGCTTTATTCAGCTGTGGCTTCTTATTTCTTGAAAAAATTTCAAGAGCAGAACATTCAAAAACATATTCAAAATGGTGGTGAAACTTTCGGCGGATGGAGAGTTACTTTGATTGGTTTGTTGAGCATACTTATATTTTTTGGAATTATTATGAGTGTAGTTCTATTAACAGAAAGTTCCATATAACTTTTGAAAAAAATATTATAACAAAACATTTCGAAGTACGTTAAAGACATTCTTAAAAAAATAATACAATAGATTATGCCTTTCAACAAAATAAAAGCTTACCACTTATTTTGGATTGTTTCTATTCTAATTTTAATTATTGGTTTTATAAAAAGTTTTTATCCCCACTCTTTTCTGGATATTAATATTCATGACACTTATTATATAATTTCCAATCTTGAAATTACTGCTAGTCTTTTTTTTCTCTATTTCTTTGTGGGCTCAGGTTATTGGTTAATTCAAAAAGTTTTCAAAAAACAGCTTACAAAACCTTTGACCGTAATTCACTCTATTATTTTGATTGGAAGTCTTATGATTTATTGGTTTCTTTTTCTTTATTATAAACTAATTGCAAATAATGACTTCTCACTTGTTGATGGTTCTTTAGTGCTAAATTTAGTATTAATCTTAGAAATTTTTATTATCCTTTTTATTGCCACTCCTATTTACATTGCAAATTTTATGATGGCTTTCTTACGAAAAGAATAAGAACAGAGTTTGTCCGAAAATCACCTCAAAATTGTCTTTTAAGCACCTTAATCAATTGATTTTAAGATTGTAATTTTACATTACTAATTTAAAAAATCAATTGATTATGAACTCACACGATTTTACCACAACAATACTTGTCAACCAATCGCCAGAAGAAGTTTTTAAAGCTATACAAAACGTTAAAGGCTGGTGGTCCGAAGAAATTGAAGGAAAAACAGCAAACAAAGGTGATGAATTTAAATATCATTACGAAGATGTTCACCGTTGTAAAATAAAATTGACAGAAGTCATTCCGAATCAAAAAATTGTCTGGCTGATTGAAGAAAACTATTTCAGTTTTACCAAAGACGACACCGAATGGACCAACACAACAGCAATTTTTGACATTTTGAAAGAAGGCGATAAAACGAAACTCACTTTCACCCATGTTGGTTTGGTTCCAGAATACGAATGTTTTGATGTTTGCACAAAAGGTTGGAGCAACTATGTCGAAAACAGTTTGAAAAAATTAATAGAAACTGGAAAAGGACAACCTAATGCAACTGGAAAACCTCAAATAGAAACCGAAAGAGCATTATCATCAAAAGAATAAATTTCTTACTTTCGTTATACTAATAAAAACGAAAGCTATGAACCCATTTTTAAGAAATACTTTGGCCGTAATTGCAGGTCTTGTTATCGGAAGCATTGTCAATATGAGCATTATTTTAATAAGCGGTTCCATAATTCCGCCTCCAAATGGTGCTGATGTTACTACAACAGAAGGTTTACAAGCTACTATGCACTTATTCGAGCCAAAGCATTTTCTTTTTCCATTTTTAGCCCACGCAATCGGAACTTTTGCTGGAGCGCTTACAACTGCATTATCTGCTGCCTCTAACAAAACCAAATTAGCTTTTGTTATTGGGGCTTTCTTTTTATTTGGCGGCATCACAATGGTTTTTACACTTCCATCTCCAATTTGGTTCAGCATTGTTGATTTAGTTTTTGCTTATCTTCCAATGGCTTATCTGGCTTCTAAAATTGCTGTAAAAAAGAAAATATAAAGGAAAAATGGAAGCAAAAAAGAAGCTTCAAACAAACATTTTTACGTTACCAAATTAGGCGGAAAAGAATTTACTAAATTGGGCATTGATCTTTCTAAAATTAAATCGGAAGAAGTTTAATTTTATAAATTCCGTAGTATTTTCTGCAAAATTTATAGCGCTTTATTTCATAACTTAGTTTGTTTTTAAATTTTGAATTATGACTAATAAAGAAATCGCTAAAAACTTCCTGAAACTAGCAGCAAAAGGGCATCCTCACGAAGGTTTTCGATTATATGTCGGAAAGAATTTCAAACACCACAATGCCTACTTCAAAGGTGATGCACAGACATTAATGCTTGCTATGGAAGAATCAGCCAGAACAAACCCAAATAAAGTTTTTAAAATACATCATATTTTAGAAGACGGGAACCTTGTTGCTGTACATTCGCATCTCAAACAAACGCGCTCAGACATTGGTTTTGCCGTCGTGCATATTCTCAAATTCAAATCGGATAAAATCGTCGAACTTTGGGATCTTGGTCAACCTGTTCCCAAAGATTCTATTAATGAAAACGGAATGTTTTAATTTAATTATAAATTGTTAATGGTGAATTATTAATTATAAAATACTATGAAAAATCATTAACCATATTCAATTGAACAATCATTAAATATTAACTATTTACAATTCACCATTAACAATTATAAATGAACTTCATCGTCAAAATTTCCTTATTATTTGTTTTAATTTTCGCTTCTTGCAATTCATCGGCTCAAAAAAAAGACGATTATAGAAAAAGTATTGATAGTATACTTCAAAACTCAAATCCTAAATTTAATGGCGTGGTTTTGATTTCTCAAAACGGAAAAACACTGTATTCAAAAGTTGAAGGTTTTTCAAATTTTGAAACTAAAAAACCTTTAAAATTAGATACCCAATTTGAAATCATGTCAAATAGCAAATTAATTGCTGCCGTTTTGCTTTTATTGGAAGTTGAGAAAGGAAAAGTAGATTTGAATGCACCAATCAAAAGATATCTTCATGAATTAACTCAAACTTGGGCAGATTCGGTAACGGTTCATCAGCTTTTAAATCATTCTCACGGAATTGTCGATTTACAAAAACCGTTGGCATTTAAACCTGGAACCGATTTTAAATACGGAAATCTAAGCTTTAATCTGGTTGCAAAAATTGTCGAATTCAGCTCTAAAAAAAGCTATACAGAGGTTGCCGAATCGCTTTTTAAGAAATTAAAAATGAATCACACTTTTTGCTATTCAAAAGATAAAGAACAAAATCTGGCAACAGGTTATTATAATGAAAAAAATCAATTGGAACCTGATACCTCACGACAAATCACAGATGAAACTTTAGGCGCAGACGGCATAATTTCAACCGTTTCTGATTTAGCAATTTGGAACAATAATCTTCATAAAGGAAAGATTCTAAAACCAGAATCGTATCAATTGTTAATTAAAAATACCATTTTATCTCAGCATAATTTCTTCGGAAAAGAAAAACAGCCTTATGGGTACGGAATTCGAATTGTAGAAGAAGAATCTGTTAAGTATCTTGGACATACAGGTTTGGGAGACGGGTTTTCTGGCGTAAATTTGTATTTCCCAGAAAGCGATGTTAGTTTGATTGCATTGGAAAATCAAATGCCTGAAGATGCTAGTTTGTTTTATGCGACTGAATTTAAAATCAAAAACATTCTTTTAAAAAGCAATTTATTAAAGAAAAAGTAAGCTAAAATGGCAAAAAATAAAACTACAGAAACTCAAAACAGTGTTACTGATTTTATTAACGCTGTTGAAAATGACGTTAAAAGAAACGATGCTTTTGAACTTCTAAAAATAATTGAGGAAATAACAGGTTTTGAACCCAAAATGTGGGGCCCAAGCATTATTGGTTTTGGAAGTTATCACTACAAATATGAAAGCGGACATGAAGGAGATGCGCCACTTGCGGGGTTTTCGCCAAGAAAAACAGCAATGACAGTTTACTTCTATTTGCCAGAAGAAAAAAGAGAAGCACTTTTATCTAAACTAGGAAAACATACTTCGTCAAAAGCCTGTATTTACATTAAAAAATTGGCTGATATTGATATCGAAACCCTAAAAAAGATAATTTTACTTTCAATTGAATATACCCAAAATTTATATCCACAAAATAAATGATAACATTCCTAATTCTATTATGCCTGATTGTTTTTGCAATTTATATGTTTCTACAGCATCCAAAATTCGGAAAAGCACCTTCGGGCGCAAGATTAGTCCAGATTCAAAATTCGCCACAGTATAAAAACGGAAAATTCGAAAATCAGAGTTTTACGCCAGATTTAGCTGAAGGAGCAAGTATGGCTGGAGTTTTGTTTGAATTTTTCTTTAAAAAAGTAGATCGAAAAATCCCGACAGATTTGATTCCGTCAGTAAAAACCAATTTATTAGAACTTCCTTTAGATCAAGATGTTTTAGTTTGGTTTGGACATTCGTCTTATTTTATTCAGCTGGAAGGAAAACGTTTTTTGATTGATCCCGTTTTCAGCGGTAACGCCTCTCCTATTCCTGGAACAACAAAATCGTTTAAAGGTTCTGATATTTATACAGTTGAAGATCTTCCAGAAATTGACTATTTATTGATTACACACGATCATTATGATCATTTGGATTACGATACGATTTTAAAATTAAAACCTAAAACCAAAAAGATAATCACAGCTCTTGGAGTAGGTTCTCACTTAGAATTCTGGGGCTTTTCTCCTGAAATTATTATTGAAAAAGATTGGTATTCAAAAATCGAATTAGATCAAAATCTAACCATTCATACTGCTCCTTCCCGTCACTTTTCTGGCAGAGGTTTTAAAAGATGCAACACGCTTTGGACTTCTTTTATTCTGGAAACCAAAGATTTTAAAATGTATTTGGGTGGAGACAGCGGTTACGATTCGCATTTTGCAGCAATTGGTGAGAAATATGGCCCGTTTGATATTGCTTTACTTGACAATGGCCAATACAATGAGAAATGGAAATATATTCACAACATGCCTGAAGATGTAATAAAAGCGATGAAAGACTTGAAAGCTAAAAGGGTATTTCCTGTACATTCTTCGAAATTTGCTTTATCGCTACATTCTTGGGATGAACCTTTAAATAAAGTGACTGAATTAAATAGTTTATCAGAAAACCCGATTCCGCTAGTAACGCCAATGATCGGTGAAGCTGTTGAATTAAAAAATGATAAACAAGAATTTAAACAGTGGTGGCGTAATGTTCGTTAATTGTTAATTGTAATGTCACCTTGAGTAAAACAAAGGATCTAACACAAACAAAAAAATGAATACGTCAAGCTATATTATACGAAATGCTTTTCCTTCAGAATTTGAAGAAATTGGAAAGCTTTTAATTCATGTTTATTCACAATTAGAAGGTTTTCCAAAAGAAAATGAACAACCCAATTATTATAAAATGTTGGCGAATATCGGCGATTTTACTAAACTTCCTGATACTGAACTTCTGGTTGCTACAGATGAATACAGTACAATTCTTGGAGCGGTTGTCTTTTTTAATGATATGCAATATTATGGTTCTGGAGGCATTGCAACGCAAGAAAAAAATGCTGCCGGATTTAGGTTATTAGCTGTTGATGCCAATACTCGCGGAAAAGGAATAGGAAAACTATTAACTCAAGAATGCATTAAAAAAACAACCGAAAACCATCAAAATCAACTTATTATCCATTCGACTTTATCAATGAAAACGGCTTGGAAAATGTATGAAAATCTTGGTTTTAAAAGATCTGAAGATTTAGATTTTATGCAAGGAGAACTGCCCGTTTTCGGATTTAGACTGAAGATCATTTCATAACCAAAACAAATAAAACTTAAACCTTGAAACTAAAACTAACCTACATAACCATAACGTTTCTCCTAACATTTAATATCTTTTCTCAAAGCACTTACGTCTTTTTGGGTTCTTATAATCGTGATAAAACGGCTGAAACAATTCAGGTTTATCAACTGGATACTTTGAGCGGAAAATTGACTAAGTTCACTTCGGTTAAAAATATTGTGAATCCATCATATTTAACGGTTTCTCCAAACGGTAAATATGTTTATGCTTGCACAGATACTAAAACTCCAAATGCAGGAAGCGTGAGCAGTTTTGAATTTAATCCCACAGCAAAAACTTTGACTTTTTTAAACAGCCAGAGAAGCGGTGGCGAAAATCCAGTCTACGTCAGCGTGCATAAAAACGGAAAATGGCTTGCCAATGCCAATTATACAGAAGGAAGCGTTTCGGTTTATCCCATTCTAGAAAACGGTAAAATCGATTCGATTGCGCAGAATTTTCAATATGCAGATGGAAGTGTAAATAAAGACAGACAAACCAAATCTCATGTGCACTCGGCAGTATTTTCTCCAAAGTGCGATTATTTATTTTTACCCGATTTAGGTGCCGATAAAATTCGCAGTTATGCTTTTGATGAAAATCAGAAAAAACCTTTAATAGAAACTCAAAATCCATTTACGAAAACTGATTTAGAAGCTGGGCCAAGACATTTTACTTTTCATCCAAATCAAAAATGGGGATATTGTATTGAAGAAATGGCGGGACAGATAAGCGTTTACAATTATGAAAATGGTGTTTTAAACAAAGTTCAGCGCATTGCCACACATCCTGAAAAAATTAAAGAAGGCTTTGAAAGTTCTGATATTCATATTTCTCCTGATGGGAAATTTCTTTACGCGACAAACCGAGGCAAGGAAAACAATATTGCGATTTTCTCTATTGATGAAAACGGATTATTGAAAAACATTGGTTATCAATCTACGCTAGGAAAACATCCGCGTATTTTTGCTATTGACGAAAGCGGAAAATTTCTAGTGGCTTCGAATGTTCAAACCAATAATGTTGTTGTTTTTAAAAGAGATTCTAAAACCGGATTATTAAAGAAAGTAGGGAAACAGATTAAAATGCAAAATGTTTCTTGTGTTCAGATTAAACAGATATAATTTTTTTATAAATATATTATAGATAATCTTGTTATTTCGAGGAATGAGACCCGAGCGCTAGCGAACTGGCGAAGCAAATCTCCATAAGTAGCTCGACAAAGGTTGAACTCTCGTTATGGAGTTTCTTGCGAAGATTTCTCGTTCCTCGAAATGACAAACTTTGTGTTATTAATTATTAAACAATTAAAAAATATGACAATAAACAACTTCAATTTACAGCCAGATTTCTTAGAAAATGAAATTTCAAAATTAATTCCTTTAGAAGAAAAACATTTTGAAGCATTATTTGAAGCTGCTTCTGATCCTTTAATTTGGGAACAAAATCCTGTAAAAGACCGATATACAAGAGAAGGTTTTAAAACTTATTTTGATATAATAATCACAAAAAGTTCGTTTCTAATTCTCGACAAACAAACCAATGAAGTAATGGGAACAACAAGTTTTTATGACTATAATCCAGAAAAATCGAATGTTGGAATTGGCTACACTTTCATTACAAGAAAATATTGGGGCGGACCATATAATAGTTCAAATAAAAAATTAATGATGGATTATGCTTTCCAGCATGTTAATTCGGTGCTTTTTCATATCGGAGCAGAAAATTTCCGTTCTCAAAAAGCGGTATTAAAACTCGGAGCAGAAAAAATCAACGAACTGACATTTACCATTAACGGCGCTGATTTTCCTTATTTTGAATATGAACTACAAAAAAAATGATGAGTTATAAGTTGATTTTTATCTCATAACTCATCGTTTATAACTTATAATTAAAAACAATGAAAAGAATAACTGTTTTCTGCGCCTCTAGTTTTGGCACTGAAAAAATTTATGAAGAACAAGCCACTGCTTTAGGAAAAACTTTGGCTGAGCAAAATATAGAATTAGTTTACGGTGGCGCCAACGTCGGCTTGATGGGTGCAGTTGCAGACGGAGCTTTAAATGCAGGCGGAAAAGTAATTGGCGTGCTTCCGGACTTTTTAAGATCAAAAGAAATTGCTCATCTAGGCTTAACCGAATTAATTTTGGTAGAAAGCATGCACGAAAGAAAAACCAAAATGAACGATTTATGCGATGGTGTAATTGCGCTTCCTGGAGGTTTTGGAACACTTGAAGAGCTTTTCGAAATGCTAACTTGGGCACAATTAGGATTACATAAAAAACCAATCGCTGTTTTAAACGTAAACGGTTATTATGATTCCCTGATTGAATTATTGCAAACTATGACCAAAAAAGGATTCCTGAAAGAAGTAAACCGAGAAATGCTTTTGGTTAGCGAAAATATTGACGATTTACTCAAACAAATGAAGAATTATGTTGCGCCAACTGTTGGGAAATGGATTGATAAAAAACAATCTTAAATTTCAGAATTAGACCTTGTCAACACTTTTAAACTGCTTTTTATAGTCACTTGGATTTACTCCATTATGTTTTTTAAACAATCGATTCAAGTGA
Source organism: Flavobacterium sharifuzzamanii (assembly GCF_003254585.1). GTDB lineage: Bacteria > Bacteroidota > Bacteroidia > Flavobacteriales > Flavobacteriaceae > Flavobacterium > Flavobacterium sharifuzzamanii. The sequence goes on from NZ_QJGZ01000042.1 coordinate 191,597, forward strand.
CTTGCATCACTAAAACCAAATTCATATACAATCTCATTAATTTGCATATTGGTATATTTCAGTCGTGTTTCAATTAGTTTTATTTTGTACGCGATTGTATACTCCTGTATGCTTTGCCCCGTTTTGGTTTTAAAATACTCACTTATATATTTAGGCGAAATATTAAATGCTGATGCCATATTCGTTGCTTTTAATTGATCTGGACGATAAATATTTTGATGAACATAGTTCAATAAATCTAGACTTGGCACTGCATTAACCTCACTTACAGAGAGAGGAGTCATAAGCGAAATATTTCTCGCTGCTATCGTTATAATTGTATTTATAATTTGCCTTATAACTTCTTGCTGCTGCGGAAACTGACTTTTTTCTTCTCTAATAAGCGCTTCTATCATTGCTCTTATTAAAGGTTTGTCTATTATAGTTTTTAAAATACAGCCCGGCATATGATTGTGGTTATGGAAAATAAATTCCAACTTCTGAATCCAATCACTGTTTTGTGTTTTAAGATAACTGTCATTAAAGCGTATAAAGAAAAATTTGGTTTTCTCAGTGACTTCAAAACTATGTGTATCTTGAGGAAAAATTAGAAAAAACTTATCACTGCTATACGGCAATCGGTGATCGTTGATAATTTGAGTTCCTTTTCCTTCTAAAACAAACACCATTTCAAAGAAGGTGTTTTTACGTTCTTTTGGTTCGTATTCTAAAACTTCTAAAAACTGAAGTTCAAAAGGACGGTGTAAGTTTCTAATTTCCATCTTCCAAAAATACAAATTATTCCAATGATTGTACAAATTTTAAAAAGTCGTTATCAGCAACTTTGTATTATAAAATCACATCAATATGGAAACAACCTCTTTTTTATTATTACGTCTTGCAATCGCTATCAGTATGTTTGGCCACGGATTAGTTCGTCTGCCAAAACTTGTCTCTTTCAGCAATTGGATGGTTGGTAGCTTTGAAAATTCAATGCTGCCTAAAATCATTATAACACCATTCAGCTATATTCTACCAATAGCCGAATTTGCAATCGGCCTTTTCTTATTATTAGGTATCTTTACTAAACCTTCTTTAGTTGCTGGAGCAGTCGTTATGCTCATCTTATTATTTGGCACTTCGATGATTGAGAACTGGGAAGCTATTCCGTCGCAATTAATTCACATCGCTTTTTTTGCTTTGCTTTTGCATTTTGCAGATTATAACAGCTGGGCAATTGATACTTTAATTAAAAAATAAACATCATGAGTTCAAGAAGAAATTTTATTAAACAAACTGGAATAATAGGAATGGTTGGAATGATAAATCCCATTGAAACCTTTTCGGAAGTTTCGAAAAATACACCTCTTTTCTCCCCGCAAAAAACAAAATGGGCAGATGGTTCCAGATTAGTGGTTTCGATCTCAATGCAATTTGAAGCTGGCGGACAGCCTCAAAATGCTGAAAGCCCGTTTCCACAAAATATACAAAAAGGTTTTATAGACCTACCTTCTGCAACTTGGTATGAATACGGATACAAAGAAGGCATTCCGCGTATGCTTGATAATTGGGATAAATTAGGCGTAAAAGTAACTTCGCATATGGTTGGAACCGCTGTGTTAAAAAATCCCGAACTGGCGAAAGAAATTGTCCAAAGAGGCCACGAAGCTGCCGCACACGGAATGAGCTGGAGTACGCAATACACCATGCCGTATGACGAAGAAAAAAAGTTTATAAAAGATGGAGTCGATGCCATAAAAAAAGTCACAGGCTTTACTCCTGTTGGCTACAATGCTAACTGGTTACGCCGAGGGCAAAATACGTTGGATATCTTACAAGAACTTGGTTTTAAATATCACATAGACGATCTTAGCCGCGATGAACCTTTTATTATACAGGTAAAAAATAAAGATTTTACAGTTGTTCCCTATACGCTCAGATGTAATGATATTGTTTTGATTGAAGGGAAAAACTTCTCGGCAGATCAATTCTTCCAACAAGTTAAAATGGAATTTGATCAATTATACGCCGAAAGTGAAACGCAACGCCGACAAATGTCAATTAGTTTTCATGATCGTATTGGAGGAACTCCGCAAATGGTAAAAGCAACAAACGATCTTATCAAATACATGCAGCAACATGCAGGCGTAAGCTTTAAACGAAAAGATGAAATTGCCGAAATAGCATTGCATGATAAAACTACAATAAGAGAATAGATTTTAAATTTAGTATAACAAATCCATACAGGTCAAAATACTTGTATGGATTTTTTTATTCTCTTTTCAAAATTTCTTTCTTAAATTAGAAGTCCGAAAAAAAACTCCTGTTTTACCTTACACATTTTACACATTAAACCATGAAAACAGAAAACAATAAATATGCAAAGGCCGAAATGCTGATTAGAAAACCTGTTTCAGAGGTTTTTCAGGCTTTTATTGATCCTCAGATTACGAGTAAATTTTGGTTTACGAAAGGATCAGGAAAATTAGAAGAAAATCAAAAAACCGAATGGACTTGGGAAATGTATGGTTTTTCGCTTTCAGTAACCACACTTGTTGTGCAAGAAAATAAAAAGATTGTAATCGAATGGGGAAATCCAGACGAAATTACTTTAGTCGAATGGGTTTTTAGTCCATTAAATGAAAATGAAACTTTTGTGAGTATAACCAATTCTGGTTTTCACGGAGATTCGGATAAAATAATCGATCAAGTTCGCAACTCAACTGAAGGTTTTACTTTGGTTCTTGCTGGAGCAAAAGCTTATTTAGAGCATAATTTACGATTAAATTTGGTCTTGGATCGTTTTCCTAAAGGTCTTGCTTAAACATATGATTTAACCGCAAAATCTGTATGCTATTTTTACCGCAAAGATCGCAAAGGGTTACGCAAAGTACACTAAGTTTTTTTGTGGGTCATTTAAAATGAAAAAGTTCACAAAGCTTTGTGCAGATAAAACTTTTTACAGACAACGCTTTGCGAGCTCAATATACAGGATCTAACTTAAGTATCTAGTTAAAAACATCTTAGCAAACTCTGCGTAAAAAATTTTACTGTAAAGAAAGGCAACTTGAAACCTGAAACTTGAAACCTGAAACTTGAAACTCGAAACTTCAAAAAACAAAAGAAAATGGAAGTTAAAAAACCCGAAAACATAGACGAATACATTGGCGGATTTCCGAATGAAGTCCAGGAAATTCTAGAAAAAGTCCGAATGACGATTCAGAAAGCGGCTCCAGATGCTAAAGAAAAAATCAGTTATTCGATGCCAGCTTTTGAGCAGAATGGAATTGTGGTTTATTTTGCGGCTTTCAAAAACCATATCGGACTTTACGCTCTACCTTCTGGACATAAAGCATTTGCAGAAAAACTTTGTAAATATAAATCCGGAAAAGGTTCTGTCCAATTTCCTCTGAAAGATCCAATGCCTTTTGACTTAATAGCAGAAATTGTTAAGTTTAGAGTAAAAGAAAATCTTGAAAAAGTAAAAAAGAAGTAATCTTAAATCCTATTTTCTTATTATTTACAAAATCTTAGTTAATGAAAAAAATAAACCTTCTTTTTTTGCTTTTTACCTTTTTTGTAAACTTTTTGGGTTTCGCTCAAGACGAAGCTGCAGTTGAAAAAGAAATTTTAGAACTTCATAAACCCACAAAAAAAGTTCATGATTCAATCGTAAAACTGCAAAAAGAAGTGTATTCGAAAATTGCGATTGAAAAAGACTCCATACTTAAAAATCAATTAAATCTTCGTTTGGATGAATTGGAAAATGCAAAAGATCAAAATGATATTGAAGAATTAAAACTTGATTTTGTTTTTGCTGAAAATCATCCTAATTCATACCACGCTTTACAACTTATACGACTTCATGTTAGTCGTTTTATTGGAATGAATTTTTATGACACTTTCGTGGAAGTTTTTGAAAATTTCACGCCAGAAATAAGAAACTCTGAAAAAGGACAAGAAATGTCCGAGAAATTAAAATACTTTAAACAAAGCAAAGTTGGGAGTCCAGCGCCCTATTTTAATCTGAAAGATATTGACAATAAAGACATTTCGCTTGCCGATTTTAAAAACAAACAATATGTTCTAATTGATTTCTGGGCTAGCTGGTGTGCTCCTTGCCGCGAGGAATTGCCATATATTAGAGAGTTATACAAAAATTATAAATCGCTTGGTTTTGAAATCATAAGCATTACAAAAGACGAAAAATCAGATGCTTGGAAAAAGGCCATTGAAAAAGATAAAATCGAATCTTGGAAACACATTTCAATTTTAGAAAATAACAGTTCTATAGATAAAGATTATTTCGTAAGCGGAATTCCTCACAAAGTTCTTATTGATAAAAACGGCATTATTATTGGGAAATGGAAAGGTGGCGGAGAAAACAATAAACATGATTTACAAAAGCTTCTAAAATCGATTTTTGAGGCAGAATAATATACAGAAATGAATTTAACCGAACATTACAATCAGCTTTATAAAACATCTTCTGAAATTATTTCGGCAGGAAAATATTCTATTGACTCTGAACTTAAAAATGAATCAGATTCCCGTTTCGGAATTACACTGCTTATTCGCCCAAATGATGAAATCAAAGCTAATATTCAGTCATTTATCAGTGAATTAAAAAAAGCTGAACCCGAGCAGTATTTTTATCCCGATTCAGATATTCATATTACAGTAATGTCGATTATTTCTTGTTCGGATAAATTTACTTTAAATCAGATCTCACCAAACGAATATATCGAAGTAATTTGCAGAAGTCTGGTCGATGTTGAGAAAATAAAAATTCACTACAAAGGTATAACTGCTTCGCCTTCGGCAATTATGATTCAGGGTTTTCCAAGCGATGAAACTCTGAATAATCTCCGAAATAAACTTCGAGAGAATTTCAAAAATTCAGGATTACAGCAATCTATTGATAGTCGATATGAAATTTCTACCGCACATTCTACAGTAATGCGTTTTCAGGAAAAACTTCAAAATCCGAAAAAATTAATTGAAATTGCAGAGAAATTCCGTGATTATGATTTTGGAGAATTTGAAGTCAAAAATTTAGAATTGGTTTATAATGATTGGTATCAGCGAAAAAACACTACTCGTATTTTGGGTGATTTTGGATTGAGATGATTTTTTTTTGCTTGCCACAAATTTCACAAATTTACGCGAATTTGTCAACTCTATAATTTGAATAATAATTGGTGGAAATTCGTGCAATTCGTGGCAAAAAATATTGCCTATTTAAACTTCCCAAAATGCCATAAAACTCCAGCTGGATCATGAAGAAAACACTCGCTTCCCCAATCTAAATATTTTATCGGAGTTAATTTTGCTCCTTCATATTTCTCGGGAAGATTCAAAGCTAAAAGTTCGTTGTAATAACGTTCAACATTATCAACTTCTAGAAAAATCATCGTGTTTTCAATCCAGCTTTTATCGTAATAATCTTGAAGATAAAAAGCGATTTCTCCCGTTTTAAAAACCGAAAAATTAGATTCTAAAACCGTTTCTTCAAATCCTAAATCGCGATAGAAACTTCTTGATATTTCAAAATTTTTAGAACCTATAAATGGACGTATTGACTTAGCATTGTGATTCATATTTATGTTCTTTTGAAATTATTTCAAGCTTTATTGTCCGAAACCAATTTGTTTTCTTAAATCAAGATTTAAATTGTATTGCTCTTGAATTGGGATAACTTTTCGTGTATTTTTATTAATATCACTTCCTTCAGCTGTCCATAAAAATGGATAAAAATTAAAAACTTCATCACCTTTTAACTTTGACACCTCTTCACGCCATCCATTCCATCTATTCCCTTCATAGAATTTATCCAAGTCATTATTAAAACAAAAACCTAAAAACTCCGAGTACGTAATATCAAGCGGTTCATATTCTAAATTATCAGGCGAGAAATAATAGATCTTTCCAAGATCATTTCCTAATCCGCCTCCATTCAATAAATAAAATCCGCCAATTGCGTCATCAGCAATCAGCAGGAAACTTGGTGTTTCGCCAAATTCATTAAATGATTTTCCTTTATTCCAATCTGGCAATGTTCTATTAAATTTTGAACTTCCAGAACCTAAAATTCTAATCCATCCATCATCTATTAAAAGACCACCTGTCATAAAAATTACAGCTCCCATAGTTGACCTTGTTGTAACTTGGGTTTTATACAAGGTCTCATTTGCTCTCGCTTGATCAACTGGTAGAATCTCTACTTTATTTTTTGCAGTTTTAATCCACTCTTCCACAATTGGCCAGCCTGGATCGGCTTTATCTATAAGTTCTTTTGTGCTTTTCATCTTATTCTGTGCACTTACTGTAAAAGTAATTGCGATCAATACAATTAACAGGACTTTTTGTTTCATTTATTCGATTTGCAGCTTTTAAAGATTGCCTAATTTTTCTTCAAAATACTTCCAATGCCTCGTCCAATCTGTTCTATAGCTTCAATTCCTTTTGCTAAAGGCGATGCCGTAAAATCTTCGTAAGCATCCATTGCGCTTTCTTTGCGATCGTCTTGCGGATAGACCAATATTACATTATTGCTGTCAAAATATTTCTCGAATTTCTGTGGCAATTTATCAAAAATAGACTGATACGAAACAGAGCCTTTTCTAGAAAGGTTGAAGACAACTAAATCAGTTGGTTTTATTTCGTCTGAGATACTTTCAAAATCTTCCCAATCCGAAACATTTTTGAATCCTAATTTTGCATTTAGTTTTAAATTATTAGCAAGCTGCTGAATGGTTTCATGCGTTTTGTATTCGGCATGAAGCACAATCGGAATGCTTAATTCCTGTGATAGACGGCATATTTTCTGAAGAAGCAAATGAAAACCAACGCCTCTTTCAGAAAATGGAGGGCAGATAAAAACCAGTCTTTTTTCTTCGATAAAATTTTTCTGAAACCTACAGATAAACAAAGTTTTATCAACATTATTGATTATCGAATCTACATTTTCTCCAAAAATTTTATCAATAAATCCTGTTTTTCTAGGCCATCCCACGATCACAATATCAGACATAATTTCTTTTGAAGTTCTGGCAATTCCACTCGCAGGATTATGATCAATTCTGGCAATGGTATTGATTTTAACTTCTGAAGCGGAACCCTGAATAACAAATTTATCAGCTGCTTTTCTGTACTTCAAAATATTTTTTTCCGCCTGATTATTATTAGGAACAATGGTCAGCAAAGTAACTGGGTTAGATGATTTTTTATCTTTTATCAAAAGCGCAAAATCTAGCAAACTTGCCGCTGCCGAGGTTTTAGCCAATGGAATAAGAATGTGTTCGTCTAAAATTTGATCTCTTCCTGTATCGTCATGTGAAAATTCTTCTTCACAGATTGCAATTTTCTTAGCAGCTTTTTCAGTAGCAAATGACGCCACAATACATGTAATCAGAATCAGGATAATTGTTCCGTTTAAGATATTTTCGTCTAAAATTTTAGCTTTATAACCCACCAGAATTACAGCTAAAGTTGCCGCTGCATGCGCACTGCTCAATCCGAAAATTAGCTGTCTTTCAGTTCTTGTATATTTAAAAACAATCTGAGTAAAAAATGCCGCAATCCATTTACCAAATATGGCTACTACACTTAAAGTTCCTGCTACAATTAAGGCAGTTGGTCCACTTAAAATAACGCTGACATCAACTAACATTCCTACTGAAATCAAGAAGAACGGAATGAATAATGAGTTTCCAATAAACTCAATTCTATTCATTAATGCCGAAGAATGCGGAATAAGCGGATTTAATGCCAAACCTGCTACGAAAGCACCTATGATTGGCTCTACTCCAGCTACTTCAGCCAAAAAAGCGGCAAAGAAAACGACAGAAAGCACAAAAATATAATGGGCATGTTTTTCACTCTCTAATTTCTTGAAAAACCATTTTGCAACACGTGGAATAATTACAAACATTATGGCAGAAAAAATAGCTAAAGAAATTATTAATTTTACCCAAAATGCTTGGTTTAAATTTCCCTGAGCGCTTCCCATAATTACAGCCAGAATAATCAAAACGGCAGTATCGGTCAAAATAGTTCCTCCAACGGTAATGGCAACCGCCTGATTTTTGGCAATTCCCAATTTACTTACAATAGGATACGCAACCAAAGTGTGAGTTGCAAACATACTAGCTGTCAAAAAACTAGCATTAAAATCATATTGAAGCAAATAAAAACAAACTGGAAATCCGATAGAAAGCGGTAGAATAAAGGTAAAAAGACCAAAGAGCAAACTCTTATTTCTGTTGGCTTTAAACTCATTCATATCCAATTCCAATCCTGCAATAAACATGATATACAAAAGTCCGATTGTCGAAAATAAATCGACCGCAGAGTTTTTTGCCAAAATATTTAATCCATGAGGTCCAATAATAACTCCCGAAATAATAAGTCCAATAATTCCTGGAATATTAATCTTTTTAAGTAAAATTGGTGAAAGCAGAATTATAAAAAGTATTAATGAAAAAATTAATACAGGGTTACTTAAAGGTAATTCGAATTCTTGTAATAGATGTCTGAAAAATTCTATCATATGGTAACTTTATCTTCTTGTGGCATTATAATTTGTAAAAAGACATTTTCAGAATTCAAACAAAATCCATGAAGTATTAATATTGACGAATCGAGTATTTCTAATAACTCGTTCTTTTACAAAAATACCTAAAAATAGCTAACTTTTTACGTAAAGCGCATATTAAGGTTTTAAATTTATTTCGTTGCCGAATTATTAAATTTTAATATCTTTTTTAACAAATATGCAAGATTAACATTCAAAAAATAATCATAATTGCATTATTCGATTATCTTTGTCTTAATAAAAATTGAACAATGGAAGAATGTATCTCTGTTTTTGATATGCTTAAAATTGGCGTTGGTCCTTCAAGCTCACATACTTTAGGTCCTTGGCGTGCTGCTGAACGTTTTCTTGAAGAGCTCAAAGACGAAGCAATTTTAGACGATATTACTAGAGTAAAAGTCGACTTATATGGCTCACTTTCTTTAACTGGAAAAGGCCACGCAACAGATCTTGCCGTAATGCTCGGATTGAGTGGACAAGATCCTGAATATATTCCTGTTGAAGATATCGCAGGAATTATTAAAAAAATCGAAACTACAAACGAAATCAATTTGGGTAACCAAAAAATGATTCCGTTCTTTTTTCTTCAAGACATTGTTTTCAATAAAGACTTTCTTCCGTTTCATGCCAACGGATTAAAATTTACAGCTTATAAATCGGATGACTCTGAATATGAATCAACTTTTTATTCTATCGGAGGCGGATTTGTTGTAAAAGAAGAGCGTACCAATGCTAAGGAAAAGAAAGCAATAAAATGTGCGTTTCCTTACCCAATTCAAAACGCAGCTGAATTATTGAATTATACGATTACTGAAAACAAGACAATTTCTGAAATTGTATATCAAAATGAAATTTCAATGCGTCCAGAAGCCGAAGTGCATTCTGAACTAATGCGTATTTGGAATACTATGCTGGAGTGTATGTACATTGGCTGCCACTCAGAGGGTATTCTTCCTGGCGGACTTCACGTGCGCAGAAGAGCTTTTGACATGCACCAAAATTTAATTGGATTATCAAATTATACTGACCCACAAAGCTGGCTGGAAGAAATTAGAAAAACTGAAGTTAAATTTCGCCAGATTTTAAAATGGGTTAGCTGTTTTGCACTTGCCGTGAATGAAGTAAATGCTTCTCTAGGTCGTGTTGTTACAGCTCCAACAAATGGAAGTTCTGGAGTAATTCCGGCCGTTTTAATGTATTATATGGTGATTGAAAACCATAGTGCAGGCGAAAAAGAAATCAAACAATTTTTGATGGTCGCTGGCGAAATCGGAAGTATCTTCAAAAAAGGATCTACTATTTCTGCAGCAATGGGCGGATGCCAGGCTGAGATAGGCGTTTCTTCTGCGATGGCTGCTGGAGCTTTATGCGAATTGATGGGCGGAACTCCTGCTCAGGTTCTTATGGCTGCTGAAATCGCAATGGAACATCATTTGGGTTTAACCTGTGATCCAATTGGAGGTTTGGTTCAGATTCCTTGTATTGAAAGAAATACAATGGGCGCAATTAAAGCGATAAATGCTGCTGAATTAGCTCTAGAAACTGATTCCAAAAATGCTAAAGTACCTTTAGACAAAGTGATTAACACGATGTGGGAAACAGCAAAAGACATGAATTCAAAATACAAAGAAACTTCTGAAGGAGGTCTTGCAGTTGCCGTAAATATGGCTGATTGCTAAAATATTTGTTTGCCACAGATTAAAAGGATTCGCACAGATTTTTTATTTCACGCAGATTTAAAAAGATTTAAGTAGATATTCGCAGATTTTTTATTTCAATCAGCTAGAATCTGCCAAATCTGCGTAAAAAAATCATTTTAATCCTTTTAATCTGTGGCAAAAAACAAAATCAACTTTATGAAAAAACTTTACTTCTTACTCTTTTTCTGCTCCATTCTACTTCATTCTCAAGAACGTTATTTTTTAAATTCAGACACAAGACTTTTCACTTCGCCTAATTCATCTGCAGATTTTTTAGGATATTTTAAGTATGGCGCTGAAGTCCGTTTGTTATCAGAAAATCAAAATGGCTGGTACAAAATACAAGCCGATAATTTGAGCGAAGGATATATCCAAGAAAAATATATCGCTAAAAGTCTTAATGCAAAAGATATAAAAATTAAAGATCCTAAGAACCCAATTCTTGAGGGCGGCGATGCTTACTATGGAGGCAATCATCTTTTTGTTCTCGCTGCAGGACTGAAAGCGAGAGCTTTGCCCGATAAGAGTTCAAAAATCAGAGAAATTTTATTTACCGGAGATCCTGTTCCCGTAAACTATCTTCCCATAAATCCTGATGAATGGGTAAATATAAATGGTAGTTTTAATGAAGAATATTCGAAACATACACTTAGAAAATTTCTTGGTTCAAGACCTAATTTTGATGCTCTTTTAAAAGAATTTGACAATCTTGATGCTAATGCTCTTAACGAACGTAAAACAGTTAGTGAAAGAATTGTAGAATTGGCTTGGAACAGCGAATACGCTAAACTTACACCAGCATATCAAAGATATTATGAAGTTGTAAAACAAATCAACGACCCAAAATTATTAGAAGAAACCGAACTAAATATGGCCTTAGCCAAAGGGCTTGCTAATCATAAATTAAACGAACAGATTATCGCATTTACTCAAAAATCGCATTATTCCTTAAAAGGATTTAAAACAAAATCGGTTACCATTTCTAAAACTGATTTGATTAAAACTATGGGAAATCCCAATAAAAAAGCTCAGATTTCAGACGAATGTGGTATTTACTTAAGTGATTTATTTTATTACTACCCAGATTTGGAAGTTTCTGTTGATGAAAAACAAAATCAAGGAGAAATCATTAAAGTTTTCATTAACGAAAACAATAAATTCATTGTAAATTCTAATGCTATTTTAGACCATACACTGTCTGAAAAAGCTTTCATTGAAAAATATGGAACTTATATTGAAGCTTCTCTAAAATCACCTCACATTTACAGTATTATAATGGAAGAGAGTCAATTTCGCTTAGAATTTAAAGACGGAAAACTATTTTCTGTCGAAATATTCTATTATTGCTGATTCCCCTTTTACAATTATTCAATACTTTTACATTATCAAAAAAACAATAAAATGTCAGTAGCAAAAAAAGATTATAAAAGAATCACAACAAAGTCATTAATTGAAATGAAAAGCAATGGAGAAAAAATCTCTATGCTTACTGCGTATGATTATACAATGGCTAAAATTGTTGATACCGCTGGTATTGATGTAATTTTAGTTGGTGATTCGGCATCAAACGTAATGGCTGGTCACGAAACTACTCTACCTATTACTTTAGATCAGATGATTTACCATGCTTCGTCTGTAGTTCGCGCTGTAGAAAGAGGTTTGGTTGTAGTTGACTTACCTTTCGGAAGTTATCAGTCAGATTCAAAAGAAGCCTTACGTTCTTCTATCAGAATCATGAAAGAAAGCGGTGCACATGCTGTAAAACTTGAAGGCGGAAAAGAAATTAAAGAGTCTATCAAAAAAATATTAAATGCTGGAATCCCTGTTATGGGACATTTAGGTTTAACTCCTCAGTCTATCTATAAATTCGGAACTTATACGGTTCGCGCTAAAGAAGAAGAAGAAGCTGAGAAGCTAATCGAAGATGCTCAAATGCTTGAAAAAGTAGGGTGCTTTGCTGTTGTTTTGGAAAAAATTCCAGCAGCACTTGCTAAAAAAGTAGCTGATAGTATTTCTATTCCTGTTATCGGAATTGGAGCTGGAGGCGGTGTTGATGGTCAAGTTTTAGTTATTCATGATATGTTAGGAATGAATAACGAATTCAGTCCGCGTTTCCTTCGTCGTTACTTGAATCTTTACGAAGAAATGACAAAAGCAATCGGACAATACGCTGCTGATGTGAAGTCTAGTGATTTCCCTAATGCTAATGAACAGTATTAATTTTTTTTTAAGGTACTAAGGTTCTGAGTTGCTAAGGTTCTAAGGTTTTTTTTAGATACAAAGAGGCAAAGTAACAAAGGTTCAAAGGTTTTATAAATTGCCTCCAGCTTTAGCTGGAGGTTTATTTTTAATCCTCCTTAAAGGCTTTAGCCAAATCTACACATATAATTCGAAATTCTCATCATGAAAATTATTTCTACCAAAGACAATTTACAAGTTTTACACGAAGACAATCACATTATTGTGGTTAACAAACGTGTGGGAGATATTGTGCAGGGAGATAAAACTGGCGACAAGCCATTATCTGATGTAGTAAAAGAATACATTAAGACAAAATACAACAAACCTGGAGATGTTTTCTTGGGTGTTATTCATCGTTTGGATCGACCTACAACAGGAATTGTAGTTTTTGCTAGAACCAGTAAAGCTTTATCTCGAATGAACGAATTGTTCAGCAATCGAGAAACTAAAAAGACATATTGGGCTGTTGTAAAGAATAAACCTAATGAAGCTTCAGCCAAATTGGTTCATTATTTAAAACGAAACGAAAAAAACAATACTTCAAAAGCACATTTAAAAGAAGTTCCCGATAGCAAATTAGCAAGTTTAGATTATACCATAATTAAAGAACTTCAAAATTATACTGCGCTCGAAATCAATTTACATACAGGGCGTCATCACCAAATTCGTGCTCAATTATCCGCAATTGGTTCTCCGATTAAAGGTGATCTCAAATACGGTGCAGACCGAAGCAATCCCGATGGCGGAATTCATCTTCACGCCCGAAAACTAACTTTTACACATCCTGTTTCTAAAGAAAACATTACTATTATCGCGCCTACTCCAGACGACCCGATTTGGAATGCTGTATGATTTTTATGATTTAATTGTTAAATTTTTAAATTTTATCGATTAACTTGCATGGAGTAAAAAACAAGCTAATCGGAAAATGGACTTCAAAAACGACATCGGGTATCGAAAGGAAACTCTAAAAAAGTTATTATACAATATTCAGAAAAGTGAAGATTTAATCGTAAAAGCTTTACATGATGACTTTAAAAAACCAGAGTTCGAAGCTGTTTTAACCGAAACCAATTATGTAATTTCGGAGCTTAAAGATGTTATAAAAAACATCAATAAATGGGCAAAACCTGAACGTGTCTTTCCATCTATTCTTAATTTTCCTTCTAGCGATTATATCTACAAAGAGCCTTACGGAGATGTATTGATTATTGCTCCTTGGAATTATCCTTTTCAGCTTGCTTTATGCCCATTGGTTGCTGCAGTTGCTGCAGGAAATCGAGTAGTTTTAAAGCCTTCTGAACTTACACCCCATACCTCTGCCGTAATTGCAAAAATTATAGAAAAAACTTTTCATATTAATCATGTTGAAGTTTTTGAAGGCGGAATCGAAGTTTCTAATAAACTGCTGGCACAACGTTGGGATTATATCTTTTTTACTGGAAGCGTCGCTGTAGGTAAAATTGTTGCAAAAGCAGCAGCTGAAAATTTAACTCCAGTTACACTCGAATTGGGAGGAAAAAATCCATGTGTTATTGATGAAACTGCCAACTTAAAACTTGCAGCCAAACGAATTGTTTGGGGAAAATTCATTAATGCTGGTCAGACTTGCATTGCTCCCGATTATATTCTGATTCAGAAAAATATGAAGGTGAATTTCATTTCGTATTTAATTGAAGAAATCATTAAAGCTTACGGCAAGAAAATTGACAAATCTCCTGATTTTGCTCGAATTATAAATACAAAAAACTGGTACCGACTGACCAATATGATTCAGAACGAGCATATTTTATTTGGAGGAGAAAGCGATGCCAACAAACTTTATATCGCACCAACGCTTCTTGAAGAGCCAGATTTAGATAGTCCCGTTATGAAAGAAGAAATCTTTGGTCCCATTCTGCCGATTTTAGTTTACGAAAATGAAAACGACATCGAAAAGGTTGTCAGCCGTTACGAGAAACCTCTTTCGTTTTATATTTTTAGCGAAAATAATTCATTTACACAGAAACTAATTTCAAAATACTCTTTCGGAGGTGGTTGTATCAATGATTCTGTCATTCATTTTTCTAATAATAGATTGCCTTTTGGCGGTGTCGGCCATAGCGGAATTGGAGCATATCATGGTAAACGAAGCTTTGATACATTTTCGCATCATAAAGCAATTGTAAAAAAAGGAAACTGGCTAGATTTACCAATGCGTTATGCACCATATAAAAACAAACTAGCTTCTATAAAAAGGATTTTAGACTGGCTATAAATCAGTTAAAAACATTTCGGAATGTTTTATAGATTTTTATATAGAATTGATTAAAAATATTATATTTACGTCAAGATACCTTTCAAATATTATAAGTCTATAAAACAATTCTACATACAAATGAAATCTACACGTGATCAAATTGAAGACATTAAAAGAAATGGCTTTTCCCTTGATTTTTCTACAGTTTTTAACCACGCTTTCGAAAACTATAAAAAAATAGCTCTTTATTCGGGACTTATCATTTTGGTCTTAACCATTATCATTGTGATGGCGTATGTAGGGATATTGATCGCTTATTTTGGAATCGAAAGCCTAAAGCAAGATTATCTAAAGGAATTCGCAAATCAAAATTTTACAGCTGTTGAGCTTTTAGTCCAAACTATCGGATTTTCTGTGCTAGCAGCATTAATAGCTCCTTTTGGCGCAGGATTTTTAAAAATGGCAGATTCTGCAGATAAAGATATTGAATTTAATGTCTCTACGATGTTCTGCTATTACAAAGGAAAATATTTTGCACAGATTTTCATCGCTGCTATTATCGCCGCTATTACAGGGAACTTAATTTCTAATTTAATTAGAAGTTTAAATATTCCATTTGGAGAATTAATTGCATTTGCAATTCCCTACATTATATCTTATTTCGTTTATTTATCAACCCCTCTAATTATCTTTGGAAATTTAACAGGAATAGAATCCTTAAAAGCTAGCATTATTATAGTTACTAAAAATCCGCTAAATATATTTGCATTTTTCATCATAGGTTTTTTGGGTGCTTTAGTAGGGCTTGTAGCATGCTGTGTAGGAATAATATTTACTGCAGTTTTTAACAGTTCAATGCAATATGCTACATATTTTGCCATTTTTGGAACACAATCTGAAGAAGAAGAAGATTCAATTGATTCAATCGGAAAATACAATGTAGATTAAAATAGAAAATTCTTAATTATAGAGAATCTAACCACTTCTTTTCAAGAATTTTCAAACGCTATTTACTTAACTAACATACCCCAAATTCTATGGCCGCAAACTATAGTATTTTCAATTCGGTTATCTCAGGAATTTCCGCTAGTGGAAGTGCCTTTGAATCAATTATGACCGGATGGTATGTATTTAATCCTGATATTATTTATTACAACAACCATAAACTTGTTGTTTTAGGGTTATCGCTCTTTGCTTTTCTGTCGCTTTTGGTGTATCAATTTTTCAAAATCAAAGCAAAAATTGGGTATTTCATAGAAAAAAAGAAAGAACAAGATACTGTTAGCAGAGAATATCAGCTTTATATTTTATTTTTTGGCATTGCGGTAATTGTTATCGAAATTATCAATGAAATCTTCAAAATTAGACCCAAAAGCCTATTGGTAGTTAATGTTCTCATTGGCTTTTTTGTTCTTTTTATTTACACTATAACAAATAGAATCAAATGGGTAAGAGATAAAATTCAGCAGATTTTTATTTCTTGCTTCTTTATTTATATCAGTTATGTCGCTTACAACATTGTTACCTTAAGAAATGATGTTGTACCTATAATTGTTTTTCTGATTTCTTTTTTCTTTTCGTACAACATCCTCAAGCCTATAAAAATTTACTGGACTTTTATCGGATTAACCTTTGCTTTTTTAATTGCGACGTTAGCATTTCACCTTATTCCAATAAAATCCTCTATTTTATTGCTTAACTTCTGCATTCTGATTTTCATTATAAATCAGGTAAAATATGCTGTTTTATTAAACAATCGTGACAATTTTAGATTTGCAAATGAAATAGTTCACAAAGGAAATTCACTTACAATAGCCTCCAATCAAAAAAGCGAAATTCTTTTTTGCAGCGAAACCATAACTCCCATTTTAGGCTATCTGCCCGAAGAAGTTATGGGAGTAAAATTCTGGGAATTAACTGAGGATTCAGAAGAAAAATTAGATCCGATCAAAAATCATGAAAACAAGCTGTACATCAGGAAATTAAAAACAAAAAGTGGCGAATACAAATATATCCAATGGAAAGATAAAAAGTTCTCAGAAGATTTAATCATAAGTATCGGACAAGATGTTACAGAGCAGGTTATCGTTCAGGATCAATACAAAAATCTAATTCAGACCGCAACCGATATCATTTTTGAAATTGACGCAGAAGGTTATTTTACTTTCATCAATGAATTTGGCTTTTCTACTCTTGGCTATACTGAAAATGAAATCATTAAAAAACACTATTCTAATTTTATTCACGAAAACTACATCACCAGTGCAGTAGATTTTTATGAAAATTTAGTGCTAAATGAAAATAATTATCCAATTATTGAAATTCCAATTCTGAAGAAAAACGGAGAAGAAATATGGATTTCGCAAAAGATTATTGTACGCAAAAATGATTTAGGATTAACAACTGGCTTTTCTGGAATTGCAAGAGATATTACCGAAAAAAAGAATATCGAAAAGGAGAAAAAAAGACGTCTTAAAAAAATTGAGGCCTATAATAGTTCAACCAAAAAATTATCTACTACAGACTTTAGCAAATATAACGAACTAAACACAATCATTGATTTAATACTAAAAGAAGCTGCTATAATAAGCAATGTCAATCGTGTAAGTTTCTGGAAATATGACAATGACCTCATAACTTGCAAAAATCTTTTTAGCCTTGACAATCAAAGTGTAAGTGACAAAAATATTTTAAACAAGGAATCCTATCCTATTTATTTTGAAACACTAAACAACAAAGCCATTATAAATGCTCCAGATGTATTCAACAAACTGGAAACATCTGAATTTCAAAAACTTTACTTTACAAAAAACGACATAAAATCAATGCTGGATGTGCCTATTTTCTTGACAGGACAATTGACAGGTGTGGTCTGTTTTGAAAGCACGGAACATAAACGCGAATGGGACAATGAAGACATTAACTATGCCAGAACCATTTCAGATGTAATTTCGCTTGCCATTTCTTCACAAATGCGATTAGAGGCAGAAAGAAAATTAGAACTTAAGGGACAGCTTTTGTCTGCACTTTCTTTGTGTACCGAAAAGTTTCTGCTAAGCAAAACTACTCATCAGATGTTTGAAGAAACGTATAACATTATTGGAAAAGCAGCCAAAGTAGATCACATGTACTACTACGAAAAAGATGCTATTTACAATACTGTAAGCCAGAAATACAAATGGTCGCGTGAAGGGGTTACGCATCAGATCACGCCATTGCGATCTATGACCGAAGAAAATCTGCGAGAGATTTACGATGCCGCATCACAAAGAAAAATCCTAAATACGCTAACCCGAAACCTTAATGACGGTTTTTTCAAAAAGCTTCTGATCGATAACGAAATTCAGTCGATTTTAATTTTACCAATTTACATAAATGACATTTTCACTGGTTTTATTGGCTTTGATGATTGCACGACAGAAAGAGAATGGTCTGAGGACGAAATTAATATCTTTCAGGTTTTAGCAAATAACATTTCGTCTGCATTAGAAAGAAACCGAAATGAAACTAAAATTATCCAAAGCGAGGAAAAATTCAAATTGATTGCCAACAATATTCCTGGAACGGTTTATTTATCAAAATTTGACGCTTTCTCGACCAAAATATTCTTAAACGACGAAGTCTCAAACCTTACAGGATATTCAAAATCTGAATTTATTGAAAATAATTTATCTTTTCTATCGTTAATTCATCCTGATGATAAAGAAGATGTAATTAACAATCAAATCGATAATCTCCAAAACGGAATGCCTTTGCATAATGTCTATCGCATTAAGCGCAAAAGCGGAGAGTATATTTGGATAGAAGAATTTGGAGACGTAATTAAGCGAAATGATGAAATTGAATTTGTTGGCGGAATTTATTTTGATATTACAAGCAAAAAAGAAATTGAAGATGCCATAAAAGCCAAACAGCTGGCAGAAGCCGCAAGCAAATCAAAATCTGACTTTTTAGCCAATATGTCTCACGAAATTAGAACTCCTCTAAACGGAATTATTGGTTTTACACATTTATTAATGAAAACAGATTTAGAGGAAATTCAAGAAAAATACATGACCACAATTAACCAATCGGCTCATTCTCTTCTTGAAATTATTAATGACATTTTAGATTTCTCAAAAATTGAGGCTGGAAAATTAGAGCTCTTTATTGACTTATATGATATCAAAAAAATCTTAGGACAAATTTTTGATTTAATTATCTACGAATCCAACAAAAAGAATCTAGAACTTGAGTTGAATATAGATCCTGAAGTTCCAAAATATATCTGGACAGATATTGTCCGCATCAAACAGATTTTGATCAACCTACTTTCTAATGCAGTTAAATTTACAACTGAAGGCTCCATCAAATTAAATGTTTCCGTTTTAGAAAAAAACAAAAACAACAATTGTGTCATTCGCTTTGCGGTTATCGATACTGGAATTGGTATTTTGGAAAAAAATCAGAAAAGAATTTTCAGAGCCTTTTCTCAGGAAGACAGTTCTACAACCAGAAAATTTGGAGGAACTGGATTAGGTTTAACCATATCTAATCAGTTGCTTGCTTTAATGGAAAGCCGTTTACAGCTTGAAAGCAAAATTGACGAAGGAAGCACTTTTTTCTTTGATTTGAATTTAAAGACCAGCAACCAGAGCATTAATGATAAATACAATACCGAACTCAAAAGTTTAAACATCAATCTGGATTCTGATGAAATAGAAACAAACGGTAACAATATTACTTTTTTAATTGTGGAAGACAACAAAGTAAACATGCTTCTTCTTAAGACAATTATAAAAAATCTGTACAATAATGCTTTTATTTTCGAATGTGAAAATGGGTACGAAGCCATTCAGCAATTTGAAAAAATTAATCCGACCATTATTTTTATGGATATTCAGATGCCAATTATGAATGGTTACGAAACAGCCAAAGCAATTAGAAATACTAAAAAAGGACGCGATGTTCCAATAATAGCCGTTACTGCTGGCGCAGAAAAAGAAGAACGAAACAAATGCATTTCTGCAGGAATGGACGATTACATTTCTAAACCAATTATGAAAGGAAGTGTTGAAGAAGCTTTAATTAAATGGCTGGGATAATTTTTTAGTTGTAAGTCGCAGTCGCAGTTTTCAGTTTCAGATTGTTTGCTGGCACTGAAAAGTGTGACCAAAAACTAAACATTAGCGTTTCAATTGTAAAATTTATCATAAAAAATCTATAAATTCGTACAACGTTTCAATCAAAAAATAAAAAAAACAATTCAATATGAAATGGCAAGGCAGAAGACAAAGTGATAATGTCGAAGACAGAAGATCAATTTCCGGCGGGGGTAAAGCAATAATTGGCGGTGGAGTTATCGGAATCATTGTTTTACTGCTTAATGTTTTTGGCGGTGAAACTGGCCAGCAGATAGCACCAATTCTAGAACAAATGCAAGGCGGTCAAGGCCAACAGACAGAAGCCGCAGCGCCTTTAAGCAAAGAAGACGAAGAAATGGGGAATTTTGTGAGAGTTGTTTTAGCAGATAACGAAGATATTTGGAGTAAAGTTTTTGCAGAAAATGGCATGACATACGAAAAGCCAAAATTAGTGCTTTTTAAAGGTAGCGTACAAACTGCCTGCGGAGGCGCATCATCAGCCTCTGGTCCGTTTTATTGCCCAGGAGACAGAAAAGTATATATGGATTTAGGTTTCTTTGAGGAGCTAAAAAGTAAATTTGGCGCAAAAGGTGGCGATTTTGCCATTGCTTATGTTATTGCCCATGAAATTGGTCACCACATACAAACTTTGCTCGGTACGTCTGCAAAAATGCGTCAGGAACAGCAAGGAAAAAGTGAAGCAGAAGCTAATAAATTATCTGTTGCTTTAGAACTACAAGCTGACTTCTACGCTGGTGTTTGGGCACATTACAATCAAGAAAATCTAGATGTTGGCGATATCGAGGAAGCATTAAGTGCAGCAAACGCCGTTGGAGACGACGCAATTCAAAGTAAAATGCAAGGACATGTAGTTCCAGATTCTTTTACCCATGGAACTTCAGAACAAAGAATGTATTGGTTTAAGAAAGGTTATAAAACGGGCGATATTAAACAAGGTACTACATTTGAAGAAATTCGATAATACATAAACCAAATATAATAACCACCAGAAAAGCACAACTTAAGCAGTTGTGCTTTTTTAATTTCCAATATTCTAAAAATTCCAAACTCTTTAAGATTAGATTCAAAATAAAAAATTCCAAATTCCAAACTTTAATTTCAGTGAAGAACTAGTAATCACAAAAATGATTTCATATACTCCTTAAATTACCCATTAGCATATGAAAACATAACAAGCGGCTTCAACCGCTGGAACACAACGATTGCGCGATCCATGCCCTTACATATGCGAACGTTCCCGTGGTTGAAACCACGGGCTATATTTAAACATTTGGAATTAAAAATAGATCAAAATTTTAGATATTAAAAAATTTTGACCCCCTCCTCTTTTTAAACCAAGTAATTTTCAGTCTTACTCTAAAATAATCTTATATAACTTATATGGTTCACAAAATTAAACGCACAAAAAAAGCCTTGAATTTCTTCAAGGCTTTAAATCTGGGTGGCTGACCGGGTTCGAACCGGCGACCCGCGGCACCACAAACCGCTACTCTAACCAGCTGAGCTACAACCACCATTTTTCTGCTTAGCGAGTGCAAATATAGAACAAAGGTTGAGTTCTACAAAGAAAAAAATGAAAAATTTTTATAAAAATTATATCAAATTTTCTAAACTATTGACTGCCAAACACCTTTCAACTGTAAAACCTTCAGCAAAATCTTTACCAACAAGTCTTCCTAAGTCTTTTGCACGATAATTTAAGCTTTCAAAGAAGTTTTTGCTGGTAATTGGTGTTGCAGGTTCATTTGAATTCGGATCATAAAATTGGGTTTTATAAGCCATAATCGCTTCTACTTTCTTTTCTTCGAATCCTGTAATATCAACAACGAAGTCTGGAGTAATATTTTTCCACTGAATATAATGATATACAACTTTAGGTCTCCATGCTTCTTGTTTTTCACCATCAACGATAGTTTCAATTTTCATTAATCCTGAAAGAAAGCAAGCATCAGAAACTAATTTACTTCCTTTTCCATGATCAATGTGGCGATCGTCAATTGCATTGCACAAAACAATTTCTGGTTTATACTTACGAATCATTTTAATGACTTCTAATTGATGTTTTTCATCATTAACGAAAAATCCGTCGCGCATTGCTAAATTTTCACGAACAAGAACTCCTAAAATCGCGGCGGCGTCTTTTGCTTCTTGATCTCTAATTTCTGCAGTTCCACGAGTTCCTAACTCACCACGCGTTAAATCTACAATACCTACTTTTTTACCAAGTGATACTTCTTTTAAAATGGTTCCAGCACAACCTAATTCTACATCGTCTGGATGTGCGCCAAAGGCTAATATGTCTAATTTCATTTACTTTTTGTTTCAAGTTTCAAGTTTCAGGTTTTAAGTTGTCACCAGAACGTGAAACTTGAAACCTGAAACTTGAAACAATTTAATAAGCTATTTTCTCAAAACTCTTTTCATCGTCATCGATTTGTTGACGCTTTCTTCCCATTCTTTTTCGGGAACGCTTTCTTTTGTGATTCCGCAGCCCATATACAGAATGGCTTTATTTTCCTTAATCTGCATGCATCGTAAATTTACAAATAAATCAGAACTTGCATTATTCCCTGCAAAAGTGCTGTTTAATTCACCTAGAAAACCAGTATAGAAAGTTCTATCGTAGTTTTCATTTTCCAAAATGAATGCTTTCGATTTCTTTTTGGGAAGTCCACAAACGGCAGGCGTTGGATGCAAGGTATCTATTACTTCTTCTAAAGTCGAATTATCTTTTAAAACACCAGAAATATCAGTTTTAATATGCCAGATTGATCCTGCTTTTAAACTGTATGGTTCAGAAACTACAACCGAAGCCGTAAACTCTCGAAGTCTTTTTACGATAAAATCAGTTACAAATTGCTGTTCGTCTTTTTCTTTTTGTTGCCAAACAATTTCTGTTTCCTGATTATCTTTCTGCGTTCCTGCCAAAGCCATTGTCTCAAAAACATTTCCGTTTGCTTTTAAGAGTTTTTCAGGCGTTGCTCCCATCCAAAGTCCGATTTTAGGATGAAAGAAACAATAACAGAAAGTCGCGGGATATAATTGAACCAAATACTGAAAAGTTTCGATGAAGTCAAATTCGGCCAAAGGAACTTCTTCACTTCTTGATAAAACTACTTTTTTGAATTCTTCATTTTTAATCGCTTGAATTCCCTTAGCAACTAAATATTCATATTGAGACTTAGCTTCTAGATCAAAACTAAAATCGTCTATTTCAATTGGTTCGAAAGAAGTTTTTTCTTTTTCAGCAGTAATAATTTCCGATTCATTTTCAGGAATCAGCACCAGCTGTTTTTCATCAAAAGAAGCAAAAACAAACCCTTTTTCGCTGTAATCAGAAACGGTATTTAAATTATTGTTCTGTTGTAAAATCCCAACAAAATTTGTTGAGTTAGGTTTTGAATAAAGTACAAAAGGTAAATTTTGTTCTTTATGATTTTTAATTTTTAAGAAAAATGGATTCATAATTTACTCACTTTTCTTTCTATCCAAAACCATATTCGTCAGTTTGCAAAGCGAAACCAAGTTTCCTTCTTCATCGGTAATTTTAATTTCCCAAAGATGAAGGCTTCTTCCTTTGTGAATAATTCTGGCTGTTCCAAAAACATAACCTTCACGAATACTTTTTAGATGATTTGCCGAAATTTCGATACCTCTTACCTCCTGCTCTTTCGGGTTAATAAAAAAGAATGAAGCCGCACTTCCAACGCTTTCTGCTAAAGCTACAGAGGCGCCTCCATGCAACAATCCCATTGGTTGATGAACGCTTGGATTTACAGGCATTTTTGCAGTTAAAAAATCTTCTCCGGCGTCGATATATTCAATTTTCAGCGTTTCCATTAATGTATTTTTAGAAAACTCATTACAGCGCGCTAAAATCTGTTCTTTTGTATAATTCATTAAAATAAACTTTAAAAACGTAAAATTAAAGAAAGATAAGACATAAATCTAAAATTCGGATTCTAAAATTAAAAATCAATTATGAACTTGTCAGTTTTTTGCTATTTTTACAAAAACAATCAAATCTTTGGCTAAGATTTTTTCGCCACAGATTACACAGATTAACACAGATTTATTTTTTATCTCATTACGGAAAATCTTTTTAATCCTTTTAATCTGTGGCAAAAAAAAAAAAAGAAAAACAACAATGCGTCAATACTTTTCAATCTTCGTTCTGGGTTTAATTTTAGCGTTCAGCTCTTGCCGAACTGACTTTGATACTGTTGCCAGTTCCGGAGATTTGAAGTTCTCAAAAGACACCGTTTATTTGGATACTGTTTTTAAAAACATAGGTTCAAGCACTTATCAATTGAAAGTTTATAACCGAAGCAAAAACGATATTTCGATTCCGACTGTTCAATTTAAAAAAGGCTTGAATTCTAAATACAGAATGACGGTTGACGGAATGAGTGGCAACGAAGGAAAGATTTTTAAAGATGTTACGCTTTTAGCAAAAGACAGTTTGTACATTTTTATAGAAACTACAGCAGATATCACAGACGCCAATCCATCAGATTTTTTATATACCGATGAAATTCAGTTTGACAGCGGCGCTAATCTTCAAGAAGTTGCTTTGGTAACCTTAATTCAAGATGCGGTTTTCTTATATCCCAACCAAAATCCTGACGGAACCAAAGAAAAAATTAAAATCGACGGCAAAGATGTTGATGGATTTTATTTAAGCGAAAATGATCCAACAAACGGAAACGAACTTCTTTTTACAAATGACAAGCCTTATGTGATTTACGGATATGCAGGTGTTCCTGAAAACAAAACAGTAGCCTTTGAAGCTGGCGCAAGAGTTCATTTTCACGCCAATTCTGGATTGTATGTTAGCAATAAAGCCTCTCTAGAAATTAATGGAACAACTTCTACAACTGATAAACTCGAAAACGAAGTGATTTTTGAAGGCGATCGTTTAGAATCACTTTATTCCGATATTCCAGGACAATGGAAATCGGTTATTTTTGAGAAAGGAAGTATGAATCATTCTATTAATCATCTGACTTTAAAAAATGCCGTTACTGGTTTAGAATTCAGAAGTCCATTAAATACAATTGAAATTAAAAATTCGCAGATTTATAATTGTGTCGAGTACGGAATCTTAGCTCAAAACGCTCAAATTATTGGAGAAAACATAGCCATTAATTATGCTGGATTAGCTAGTTTATCTTGTGTTTATGGCGGAAACTACAAATTTACGCATTGCACTTTCAACAACAACTGGTCGACACCTTCTCAATTTGCGGTTAACTTAAGTAATTCTTTGGCAGGGGCAACTCCAGAAACCAATCCGCTTACTCAGGCAACTTTTAATAATTGCATTATTTACGGTTCGGCTACAAATGAATTTAATTTAGATAAAAATACAAGCGCGCCATTTGTATATCAATTAAACAATTGTCTACTAAAATTTAGTAGCTCAACTAAAGATCCTAATTATCAATTTAAAACCGATACAGAACATTACACGAATATTATTCTGAATGAAAATCCGAAATTTTATAATGTTTCTGAAAACAAATTAAATATTGATAAAACTTCTGCCGCTTTCGCGAAAGGGAATCAGGCCTATATAATTCCAACAGATATTTTAGGAATTGCAAGAACTTCGCCTCCAGATTTGGGTGCTTATCAGAGTCAGGATTTCCCTAAATGATGATTTTGCCACGAAGGTTTTTTATGTCACAAAGTATATCGTAGAGACGCACTGCAGTGCGTCTACGCAACGAATATCCACAATACCTTAGACGCACTGCGATTCAATATTTGAACCAAAATCTAATCTTTATCAAGCCTCTTGCAAAGATTGGCGACATTCTGTGCAGAGCTACCTGTGGAGATGTGCTTCGCCTGTTCGCTATCGCTCGAGTCTCCTTCGTCGAAATAACAAAAATTGAGCACAACTAATCTGCGTAAGAAAATATATCTAAAATTAAACATCGCTTAACGTTTTGCTTTCATAAAAATAGTAGATTTGTTATAACACATTTTTAAAAACTTAATAATCAAGTTTTTAAAACAATCTTATCAACCAAATCTTAAACCTATTAATTATGAAAAAAAACTACTTTTTACTGTTATTGTTTCTTACTACAATTGGTTTTGCCCAAATTCCATCTGGATATTACAGCACGGCGACAGGAACGGGATACACTTTAAAAACACAATTGTATAACATTATTAAAGGTCATACTGATAATGGATATGCAGGTTTGTACACTACTTACCAAACTTCAGACGTTGACAATTTCTACGAAAATGACGGAACTGTTTTAGATATGTATTCTGAAAATCCTTCTGGAACAGATCCGTACACTTATACAACTGGAACTACTCAAAGATGTGGCAGTTATTCTGTTGAAGGCGATTGCTACAATAGAGAACACATTATTCCGCAATCGGTTTTTAATGAACAATCACCAATGGTTGCCGATGCCCATTTTATAACTCCAACCGACGGAAAAGTAAACGGAATACGTTCGAACTATCCGCACGGAAATGTAAGTTCCGCAACATACACTTCTCAAAACGGAAGCAAATTAGGATCAAGTGCCGTTTCTGGATATTCGGGAACAGTTTTCGAACCAATCAATGATTTTAAAGGCGATATTGCCCGAATGTATTTCTATTTTGCAACGCGATACGAAAACACTGTCGCAGGTTATTCTTATGCTATGTTTAATGGTTCAAGCAACCAAGTTTTTACAACAGCTTTCTTGAATATGCTTTTAGCTTGGCACGCGCAAGACCCCGTTAGCGCAAGAGAAATTGCGAGAAACAACGCAATTTATTCACGCCAAAATAATCGTAATCCGTTTATTGATCATCCAGAATATGTAAATCAAATTTGGGGTGGAGCTCCTTCTGGCGATACTCAAGCACCGACTGTACCAACAAGTTTGGCTTCGACATCAAAAACTGCAACCTCAATTACACTTTCGTGGACGGCCTCTACAGATAATGTAGCCGTTACAGGTTATGATGTTTATGCAAATAGTGTTTTAAAAACAACCGTTTCTAGCACAAGTACAACAATTACAGGTCTAACAGCTTCAACAGCTTATTCTATTTATGTAAAAGCAAAAGATGCAGCAGGAAATGCTTCTGCGTCAAGCAATACAATAAACGTTACAACAGACAGCAACGGAACTGGAACTGCAACCGATCTTCTTTTCTCTGAATACATTGAAGGCTCTGGAAACAACAAAGCTTTAGAAATTGCAAACAATACTGGAGCTTCTATTAATTTATCGGCTTATACAATTAAAAAACAAACAAATGGAGCAGGTTCTTGGAGTACAGGTTTAGCTTTGAGCGGAACTTTAGCTACTGGAAGCAAATTTGTAATTGTAAACAGTTCTATGTCATCTAGCTGTTTTTCTACGAGTGCTGCCAATATTTCGACCACCGCAACTGAACTTACTTTTAATGGAAATGATGCTGTAGGTTTATTTAAAAATGGAGTTTTAATTGACATTATCGGAACTTTCAATGGCGGAACAGCCAATTTTGCCATCGATGTTACTTTAAGAAGAAAATCTACTGTGACTACTCCGAGCACAACATTCAATTTAAGCGCACAATGGGATTCGTATTCTCAAGATACTTGCAACAACTTAGCGAGCAAGATGGTTCAGACTGCTGAAATCGAAGAAGAGGTCATTGCAGGCGAAATTGCGATTTACCCAAATCCGTCTAATGGAAATTTCAATATTCAGCCAGGTATTATAAACAGTCCTTATTCTGTTGAAATTTTCTCATTCTCTGGTCAGAAAGTTTTCGAACAACAAAACACAACTTCTCCAGAGGTTTCTGTACATAATCTTTCAACAGGAATCTATATTATTAAAATTGTAAAAGGAGAAAAAACAGCTTTTAAAAAGGTCATTATTAATTAAAATTTAGATTTTCATCAACCAAAAAAGCGGCAAATTGCCGCTTTTTTCATTATCTGTGAAAGATTTTTCTTTAGAAACGTATTTTTAATCACTTTCTGCGTTTCGTAAATTTTGCAGATTTGCTCATGTATAAATGCCAAAACTGTATCATTTCAGTTCTGACTTTTTCCTTTCTAAAAGTTTAATATTACAGAACATATCAAAAAAGAAAAATTACTAAATCTTTAAATTTTCTCATAGATCGAAACCTCTTGATATTGCGTCTTTTTGGTAGAAAAAATGCAAGAAAAAAGCAATTTCATTTTTTTTGAAAAGAGATGGTTTTCAAATTTGCGCTTACTATTTATTTACATTAAATTTGCAGCTCAATACAACAAACTACACAAATGATCCATTTCTTTGAAAACCAAAGCAAAACTGTTTTTGCCGTACAAACGCAAAACGAAATTTCAGCTCAAGACATTTCAAAATTAAACTGGCTTTTTGCCGACGCAAGTAAGATCGAAAAATCTGCATTACCTGGTTTCTTTGTTGGCCCACGCGCTACCATGATTACACCTTGGAGTACAAATGCTGTAGAAATTACTCAAAATATGGGAATTTCTGGCATTATCAGAATCGAAGAATTTCATCCTGCAACGGAAGATTTTACTGATTTTGACCCAATGCTTTCTCAAAAATTCAACGAATTAGATCAAGAAATCTTCACTATCAACATTCAGCCAGAGCCAATTCTAGAAATTGATGATATTGCTGCATACAACAAAGTAGAAGGTTTAGCTTTAAGCGAAGAAGAAGTTGAGTATTTAAACAATCTTTCAACTAAACTAGGAAGAAAATTAACAGATTCTGAAATTTTTGCTTTCTCTCAAGCAAACTCAGAGCACTGCCGTCACAAAATCTTCAACGGAACATTTGTAATTGATGGCGAAGAAAAAGAAACTTCTCTTTTCAAATTAATCAAAAAAACATCTCAAGAAAATCCTAACGATATTGTTTCTGCTTACAAAGACAACGTGGCTTTTGTAAAAGGACCAAAAGTGCAGCAGTTTGCACCAAAATCGGCTGATAAACCTGATTTTTACGAAATAAAAGAATTTGATTCGGTTATCTCATTAAAAGCCGAAACACACAATTTCCCAACAACAGTTGAGCCTTTCAACGGAGCTGCAACAGGTTCTGGAGGAGAAATTCGTGACCGTTTAGCTGGAGGTCAAGGATCATTGCCATTGGCTGGAACTGCAGTTTACATGACTTCTTACTCTCGTTTGAAAGAAGATAGAAAATGGGAAAATGCTGTTGAAGAAAGAAAATGGTTGTACCAAACACCAATGGATATTTTAATCAAAGCTTCAAACGGAGCTTCAGATTTCGGAAATAAATTTGGTCAGCCACTTATTACAGGTTCTGTTTTAACTTTCGAACACGAAGAAGAAAACAGAAAAATTGGTTACGACAAAGTAATCATGCAAGCGGGTGGAATCGGTTACGGAAAATTAGATCAATCTATCAAACACAAACCAAAAGAAGGCGATAAAATTGTAATTCTTGGAGGTGAAAATTATAGAATCGGAATGGGTGGTGCTGCAGTTTCTTCTGCAGATACAGGAGCTTTCGGTTCAGGAATTGAGTTAAATGCGATTCAGCGTTCGAACCCAGAAATGCAAAAACGTGCTGCAAACGCGATTCGTGGTTTAGTAGAAAGCGACAATAACCCAATTGTTTCTATTCACGATCACGGTGCGGGTGGACACTTAAACTGTCTTTCTGAGTTAGTTGAAGAAACTGGAGGTTTGATTGATTTAGATAAATTGCCTGTTGGAGACCCAACACTTTCTGCAAAAGAAATTATCGGTAACGAATCTCAAGAAAGAATGGGATTAGTTATTGGTCAAAAAGATATTGATACATTACAAAGAATCGCTGACAGAGAGCGTTCTCCAATGTATGAAGTTGGAGATGTTACGGGAGATCACCGTTTTACTTTCCAATCAAAAACTAACGGTTCAAAACCGATGGATTATGCTTTAGAAGATTTCTTCGGAAGTTCTCCAAAAACGGTTATGACAGACAAAACAGTTGATAGAAAATATGCTGATGTTGCTTACAACGCAGGAGATTTCGAAACCTATTTAAAAGACGTTTTACGTTTAGAGGCTGTTGCTTCAAAAGACTGGTTGACGAACAAAGTTGACCGTTGCGTAGGTGGAAAAGTAGCTAAACAACAAAATGCTGGACCGTTACAATTGCCTTTAAATAATGTTGGAGTTATGGCTCTAGATTATTTAGGAAAAGAAGGTATTGCAACTTCTATCGGGCACGCTCCTATCGCTGCTTTGATTGATCCAGTTGCAGGATCTAGAAATGCTATTGCAGAATCATTATCAAACATTATCTGGGCTCCAATTAAAGATCAATTGAAAGGAATTTCATTATCTGCAAACTGGATGTGGGCTTGTAAAAACGAAGGTGAAGATGCTCGTTTATACGACGCTGTACAAGGATGTTCAGATTTTGCAATTGAATTAGGAATCAATATTCCGACAGGAAAAGATTCACTTTCAATGAAACAAAAATATCCAAACGATGAAGTAATTGCGCCAGGAACGGTTATTATTTCAGCTGCCGGAAACTGTACAGATATTAGAAAAGTAGTTGAACCTGTTTTACAGAAAAACGGAGATTCAATCTATTATATCAATTTGTCTCAGGATGATTTCAAATTAGGAGGTTCATCTTTTGCACAAATTAGAAATACAATCGGGAACGAAACTTCTACAATTAAAGATTCGGCTTTCTTCAAAAATGCATTTAATACGATTCAGGAATTAATCGGCGACAACCAAATTTTAGCAGGTCACGATATCGGAAGCGGTGGTTTAATTACTACTTTATTAGAATTGTGTTTTGCAGATGTAAATCTTGGAGCAAAAATTGATTTCAGCGCTTTCGCGGAAAAAGATTTATTAAAAATCCTTTTCGCTGAAAATATCGGAATTGTATTCCAAGCTAAATCTGATGCAGCTGTTGAAGCTAAATTAAATGCTAATAATGTTGAATTCTTCAAAATTGGTTCTGTAACTTCTACAGCAACTTTAGAAGTTGCAAATTGGAAGTTAGATATTCCAACTTACAGAGACGTTTGGTTTGAAACTTCTTATTTATTAGATCAAAAACAATCTAAAAACGGAAGAGCTCAGGCACGTTTTGAAAACTATAAAAATCAGGTTTTAAACTATACTTTCCCAACACATTTTACAGGAAAGAAACCGGAAATCGACAATTCTAAACCAAGACCAAAAGCAGCTATTATTCGTGAAAAAGGAAGTAATTCTGAGCGTGAAATGGCAAATGCTATGTACTTAGCTGGATTTGATGTAAAAGACGTTCACATGACGGATTTAATTTCTGGTCGTGAAACTCTTGAAGACATTCAGTTTATTGGAGCAGTTGGAGGATTCTCTAACTCAGACGTTTTAGGTTCGGCTAAAGGTTGGGCTGGAGCTTTCTTATACAATGAAAAAGCAAAAACAGCTTTAGATAATTTCTTCAAAAGAGAAGATACTCTTTCTGTTGGAATCTGTAACGGTTGCCAATTGTTTATGGAATTAGAAGTTATTAATCCAGAACATGAAGTTCACGGAAAAATGCACCATAACGAAAGCCAGAAACACGAAAGTATCTTTACTTCTGTAACAGTTCAAGAAAATAATTCTGTAATGTTATCAACTTTGGCAGGAAGCACTTTAGGAGTTTGGGTTTCTCACGGAGAAGGTAAATTCAAATTACCTTATGCAGAAGACCAATATAACATCGTTTCTAAATATGCTTACGAAGGTTATCCTGCAAACCCTAACGGTTCTGATTATAACACAGCAATGATGTGTGATAAAACTGGAAGACATTTGGTTATGATGCCTCATATTGAGCGTTCTACTTTCCAATGGAACTGGGCTCATTATCCAAAAGACAGAAATGACGAGGTTACGCCTTGGCATGAAGCTTTTGTTAACGCCAGAAAATGGATTGAGAAAAACTAAAAATATATTTTTACTAAAAGCGCCCGGATTTATCGGGCGTTTTTTGTTTGCCACAGATTACACAGATTAACACAGATTCTTTTTCATCAATTAAAAAATCATTCTAATCCTTTTAATCTGTGGCAAAAAATTACTTTTCCTCAATCTTGTCATTCCAAGGAACAAGGAATGACAAACTTTGTATGAATGGATATTAAACCGAAATACAAAACTATTTAAAACTATTCTAAGATTAATTTAATGGTATCTTAAGACAGCTTAAGGAAGCGTAAACAATCGGATAAATATCTTTGTCACATGAAAAATATGACACAAAAAATATACCTACCGATTCTCTTATTTATTATAAGCCAATTTTCCTTTGCGCAAAAAAGCACAGCTATAAAAGGAAATATTACTGACGGAAAATTTCCTGTGGAATTTGTTGATATCGTTTTAAAAAGCGTCAACGATTCTACTAAAGTTGCCAATTACGCTGTAACGGATGCTCTGGGCAATTTTGCTTTAGAAAATGTTGCTTCAGGAGATTATCATCTTCAATTTAAATTAATTGGCTTTAAAACTATTTCTCAAAAAGTAAAAGTGTCTGAAAGTCCAATTTCCTTAGGAACAATCAAATTGCAAAACGACACTAATTTACTTAATGACGTTGTTGTAAAATCACAGAAAAAACAGATTCAGAAAACAAACGAAGGCTTTATTTTTAATGCTGTTTCGAATATTTCACAAACGGGCGGAACCGCTACAGATATGCTAAAAAGCATTCCAACTGTTGCCGTTGATGCTGAAGGTGGCATTACCTTGAGAGGAAAATCGCCTATGATTTTGATAAACGGGAAAAATTCTGCCATTACCAACATGGATCAGATTGCTGCAAGCAGCATCGAAAGCATCGAAATAATCAGTAATCCAACGGCTAAATATGATGCAAATGCCGAAAGTGGTATTATTAATATAAAGCTTAAAAAGAACAACCAAAGCGGTACAAATGGCGCTGTAGCTTTAGGCGCAGGTTTTGGAGCAAAAGGGAGAATCAATAGTTCTGTTCTTTTTAATCACAAAACAGAAAAATGGAATTTTGGTTTAGGATATGACAATCGTTTTGCCGGAAGAACAAAAAAAATAAATGCTGACCGAACCAATTATTTTATTGATGACGAACATTACATTCATCAAAATAGAAATGATGAAAGAACTGAAGGTCTGCAAAATCTAAAATTGAATATTGATTTTTCTCCAAATGAAAAAAACAGCTTTTCTTTTGAAGCATTGGGAAATATTGAAACTCAAGACAACGACGAAACTTTATACACGCAAGTAAATACAAGCTCCAATGCATTTTTCTCTAGCAACAGAAGACATTCTTTAGAACTGGAACGTTCAAGAGTTGGCGAGCTCGCTTTTACTTATGATCGTAAATTTGATGATGACCGAAGAAGTTTGAATACCTCTATTACTTCTTCTTTCGGAAAACACAGAGAAAACACCGATATTGATACTTACAATTATGATCAATACCAGCAGCAGATTGGCGACGCACAATTACAGCGAACACACAATTACGAAAATCAAAATATTTCTAATGCAATTGTAAATTATACTTTTCCCGTTTCTGAAAAATCGATTATAGAAACTGGCTACAAAGGAACTTTTCGATTTTTTAATTCAGATTTTGAAAGTGCTGATATGATCAATGGCGATTATGTTGTAAATCCGTTAGCGAGTAATAGTTTTGAATTTAACGAACAGATAAATGCCGTTTATGGCCTAATGAATTCTTATATTGGCGATAGCGAAAACCCAAAATGGAAATACAATTTAGGATTGCGTGCAGAAAATGTTTCCAATACAGGCGCAACGCAAAATAACAGTGACCGATTCAGCAATAATTATCTAAAACTCTTTCCGTCAGCTTCTTTACAATTAAATTTAAAATCAGATGAATTTATAAAGCTAGGATATAGTAAACGTATTAATCGTCCTGATCTCGATGATTTAAATCCATTTATTGATATTACAGATGCACTGAATCCGCATGGAGGAAATCCGTACTTAAAACCAGAGATTATTCATATTGCTGAAATAAGCTATAATAAAAACTGGGAACATTATTCCTTTTCGACCAATGCTTTTTACAGAAATGCAACTGATGCAATTAGACAATATGCGCAGCTTTTAGACAATGGAGTAGTTTTGCTCCAACCACAAAACATTGGAAGCACTGTTACTTATGGTTTGGAAACAATTTTCACCCTTAAACCATTTTCTTTTTATGATGCCAATATTAGTTTGACAGCTTTTCAGCAAAACATCAATGCAGACAATCTTCCGCAAGCACAAGATATTGTGAGCAGTGCATTTAGCTGGTACGGAAAAGTGATTAACAACTTTGTTCCGTGGAAAGGCGGAAAGCTTCAGATTATCGGAAATTATAACTCTGCTGTTGCTACTCCGCAAGGAAAAAGAATTCCGATTTATAATGTTGATATGGGATTCCAACAGAAACTCGGAAAAGGAAATGCTCGATTAGGCTTGGTTGTAACCGATATGTTCAACACTTTAGAAAGCGGTTATAAAAACAATACGCTTTTGTTTAGCAATCACCGCACCAACAAATCAGACACGCGTGCTTTAATGGTTACTTTTGCTTACACTTTCAGATCTGATTTTAAAGAAAAATTACTCGAAAATCAGTTTTCTACAGAGTAAAAACTTATCTAAAACAAATAAAACATAAAAATTTCATTCTTGTATTTTTAAGCTTCCATTCTATAAAAAAAATGGATTATATTCGCCCAGCAAAAAATCAGCCACTCGATTTTTTAGGCCCAAAAACACTTAAACCTACATAGAATGAAATTTTTAAAATTACTTTTAGTTTTCAGCTTATTCTTTGCTGTTACACCATCACATTCACAAGTTCACGTAGATCCGATTATTCATAATTCTAAAGAACGTTATATTACTACAACAATCGGATACCCGGTTCCTGGAACTTACGCTCCTTTAAATCAAAAACAACCTATTACGGTATTAAATCCTGATGGAACAGGTTTCATTCAGGCTGAAGATTTGAGCAAGCAAAAAATTAACTGGGGAATAGAATGCACACAAGAAGGCGTTCCTGTATTCAAAGAAGGGTTTAACAGTGCCTCTTATACTTTCTGGTACAGACCAAATGATAGCGAAGAATGGTATTATTCTCAATTTTCTATTCATTTTGCCAAGAAGAAAATGTTCTTAATGGGTGAAAGAGTGAAAGAATATGTAGATTACAACGTTCAATAAACTGTAAAAACAGTCGCCTTATTAAATATTTATTCAATTTTACCCTCATTTTCTACCAAAAAGAAAACGTTTTCGTTGAATTTTAATCGTACCCATAAATTTTCCGATTAAATTTTATAAATTTAAAAATCATACCTGATTTTTATTTAATTTGCAATAATAATTCAATATATTAAACATGGTTTCAATCACACGCCTTTTTGATTTTCCCTATTATCAACAAGAAACTTACAACCTTCCAGTTGCTCTCGCAACCAAAAAAAATGGAGTCTGGGAAAAAACATCTAGCGAGGAATATATTGCAAAAGCAAATGCTATTTCGAGAGCATTATTGCGCATGGGCGTTCAGAAAGATGATAAAATTGCTTTAATAAGCTCAAATAACCGCACTGAATGGAATGTAATGGACATTGGTATCTTACAGACCGGCGCGCAGAACGTTCCAATTTATCCAACTATTGCAGAAGAAGATTACGAATATATTTTAAACCACAGCGGCAGTATTTATTGTTTTGTTTCTGATGAAGAAGTTCTGCAAAAAGTAAATGCTATTAAAGCCAACGTGCCTTCTTTAAAAGAAGTTTATTCTTTTAATGAAATTAATGGCTGTAAACACTGGTCAGATTTATTGATTTTAGGCGAAGATGACAGCAATCAAAGTGAAGTGGAAGCTAGAAAAGACAGCATTCACACAGATGATTTAGCTACTATTATTTATACTTCAGGAACAACAGGAAGACCAAAAGGTGTTATGCTTTCGCACAAAAATATTGTGTCGAATGTTTTAGACAGTTCGCCAAGAATTCCGTTTGATCCAGGAAAAAGCACAGCATTAAGCTTCTTGCCTATCTGCCATATTTTTGAAAGAATGATTTTGTACATCTATCAATATTATGGTGTATCTGTTTATTTTGGAGAATCTATTGATAAAATCAGCGATAACTTAAAAGAAGTGCGTCCAACTGTAATTACAGCTGTGCCAAGACTTTTAGAAAAAGTTTACGATAAAATTTATGCTAAAGGAGCTGAATTGACAGGAATCAAGAAAAAACTGTTTTTCTGGGCTATCGATTTAGGTTTAAAATATGAACCATACGGAGCAAATGGCGCTTGGTATGAATTTCAATTAAAAATTGCCCGCAAACTGATTTTCAGCAAATGGAAAGAAGGTTTGGGCGGAAATTTAGATTTAATGGTTTCTGGAAGTGCGGCTTTACAGCCACGTTTGACAAGAGTTTTTGCTGCTGCAGAAATTCCAGTTATGGAAGGTTATGGTTTGACTGAAACTTCTCCAGTAATTGCCGTAAACGATCAAAGAAACAAAGGTTTTAAAATTGGAACTGTCGGAAAACCAATCCGTAATGTAGAAGTGAAAATTGCCGAAGACGGAGAAATTCTGTTAAAAGGGCCAAACGTAATGTTAGGCTACTACAAAGATCCTGAAAAAACTGCTGAAGCTGTAATTGATGGTTATTTCCATACAGGAGATATCGGAGAAATTGACAGCGAAGGTTTCTTAAAAATTACAGATCGTAAAAAAGAAATGTTCAAAACTTCTGGCGGTAAATATATTGCTCCGCAAATGATCGAAAATGCAATGAAACAATCTCGTTTTATTGAGCAGATTATGGTTATTGGCGAAGGCGAAAAAATGCCTGGAGCTTTTATTCAGCCAAACTTTGAATTTGTAAAAGAATGGGCAAAAATCCATAAAATCACTTTAGGAAGTTCTGATGCAGAAATCAGCGCAAATCCAGATGTGATTAAACGTATCGATGAAGAAGTAGAAAGCATCAACAAAAAATTCGGACACTGGGAACAAGTAAAACGTTTTGAACTTACTCCAGATGTTTGGTCTATTGATGGCGGACAGCTTACTCCGACTCTAAAATTGAAACGTAAAATCATTAAAGAAATTTATAAAGATCTTTACGGAAAAATCTACGGAAACAATTAATAAATCAGAATAATATAAACCAAAAAGAAAAGCTGTCTTAGAAATTAAGACAGCTTTTTTTAGTTTATAAAACAGGTATTTTTACTTTGAATACTAAACCGTAAATCGTTTATTTTAGCTTTTCTCTAAAACTGAAAGCCATGCCTTGGAATGTACTAGAACAAATATGGAAACGTACCGTAAATCAGGAAAACTCCAATTCGAATAATACCAACTGGGATAACGAGGTAAAAACCCTTTATCGATTAGGCATTGGCATGGAAGATACTTTGCAGTTTTTATATTTCGAAAAACCCGATTTTGAAACTTTTAAAATTTGGATTAATAACCGAAAACGCGATACTGCTCTCGAAACCGAAGATTTAGCTGAAAATGTCCTATCTGAACAAGATTTAGAATTCTGGAATCAAAACGGCTATGTTGTAGTCAAAAATGCCATTTCTAAAGAAGATTGCGAAGACACTCAAAAAGCCATTTGGGAATATCTCAAAATGGATCCTAATAAAAAAGAAAGCTGGTACGAAGCGCATGAAGATTTAAAAGGCCTTATGCTTAATTTTTCTGATCATGAAACTTTAAACCGTAACCGTTTTTCTCCAAGAGTAAAAAAAGCGTATGAACAGCTTTATAAAACCTCTAAAATTTACAAAACGATTGATAAGGTAAGTTTTAATCCGCCTGAAACAGAGAATTTTAGTTTTCTAGGAAGTCCGCTCCATTGGGATATGAGTTTAAAAAAGCCTCTGACTTTTGGACTTCAAGGCCTGTTTTATTTAACTGATTGTGGACCAGATGATGGCGCTTTTCATTGCGTTCCAGGTTTTCATAATCAAATCGATCAATGGCTAGACGAAGTAGAACCCCATGAAGATCCAAGAACAAAAGCATTACAGACTCTTAAAGCAAAACCAATTGTAGGTGATGCAGGAGATTTTATTATTTGGCATCAGGCACTTCCGCATTGCGCGACACCAAATAGAGGTGAAAAACCGCGAATGGTTCAATATCTCACTTATCTTCCAGATGATTATAATGCAGCTGGAGAGTGGATTTAAACCATTCTAGTTTTTCAGACACCAATGCAAAATCTTAGCAATGTTTTTAGCATCATCAATTCCGCGGTGATGTGTTCCTTCTAGCGGAATATTCAGCAATGCAAGCGCGCCGTTCATTCCGGTTGATTTAACCAAGCCAAACTTTTCGGCAAAATGCTCTTTTACATTGATATGCTCCTCTCCCATTGGATAGGAAACACCAAACGATTTACATTGTTTTTTCAGCATATTCAAATCGTACTGCCCATAACTTGCCCAAGTGTACAAATCAGGATTATATTCGTCAATTAACAAATCAACAGCTTCTTCAAAACTTACTCCATTTTTATCCAGCAAATCCTGAGTAATAGTGGTCAGTTCAGTACAAAACGGACTGACATTAGAACGCTGTGGTTTGATTAAAATTCCTTTGTTCTTTGAAATTTCTCCAGTTTCGGTATCTAAAACCGCCAATCCGATTTCAATAATTTCATTTTGCTGTCCGCTAGGGACTGCACCTTGCCAACATGTGGCTTCTAAATCGATAATAATAATTTTATCTGTTGTTTTCATTTTTTAAAATTTTATAATTCTCTCAAAAAGAGATTTTATTTCACGAAGATTTCCTTCAATTGACCAATTACGTTTCCGCCGCCAGAAATGGTGATTTCACCAATTTTATCTGCGATTTTTTCAACGTACTCCATCTCTTTCAACTTCCATAACATTTCGTTTTCTTCCATCAGCTTAGCTGTGTTAAGCAAACTTCTTGTTGCAGCCGTTTCTTCTCTTCTCATAATGCTATTGGCCTGCGCTTTTTTCTCAGCAACCAAAACCTGATTCATGATTTCTTTCATATCTCCTGGAAGAATTACATCTCTTATTCCAGCATCAGAAATTTTCAAACCTAAATCTTCGATTTTAGTTTTTGCTTCTTCTAAAATAGCTTCGGCAATAGCATCTTTTTTAGTTAACAATTCATCTAAAGTCAAGCCTCCGATAAAAGCTCTCAAAGCCAATTGCATTGCTACATACAACTGTTTTTCAAAGTCCTTGTTTTCTATCAAAGCTTTCATAATATCAACCACTTGGTATCTCACAAAGAAATTGATTCTCAATCCTGCTTTATCTTTAGTCAACAATTCCTGACCAGAAATTTCTAATTGTTGTTGTCTTACATCAACAGTTTTCACTTCGATTGTAATGGCGTTATTCCAGAAATAATGTGCCCCAGATTTCAATTCTTTCACGAAATTGCCATTCACAAATAACAAAGCTTTGTCATTACTTGCCACAATGAATTTTCTTGTAAAGTATCTCATCTTAACATTTTCCAATAAGTTTACTGGAATATTTTCTGTGATTTCAATCTTAGACAAATCTGCTTTAATGAATTCATTTTTTACAACTCCTTTCCAAAAAGCATATTTCCCTGGCGTTAAAACTTCTTTGAAATTTCCTTTTACGAATTGCAATACAATTTCGTTATCCGCAACCTCAACAACTTCCAAAAGAGATGCTAATACCTCATTTTGCAATAAAATATCCAACTCAAAAGGAGCTTGAAAAGATCCGTTTAGATCGTAAATCATAATGTTTTTGTTTCCAAAAATCCAGTGTAATCCTTCTTCTAATACTTTTTCTAATTTTCTATTTTCAAACACCAAGCCTACTTGGTTAGTTTCGATTTTAATTCTTTTTATCATGGTTTATGTTTGGTTTTATTTGTTTCAAGTTTCATGTTCCAAGTTCTAGTATCTATAAAACTTCTATTTCTTCTTTATTCTATTCTCTTTTTTCTATTTTCTTCTTAATAAAAAAACCTCTTTGCCTTTCTCCTCTAAGAAAAACGGACGAATAGTTTGCTATTTGTCTACCTGAATTGTTTCTGATGCTATTTTATTGAGAGAATCCCCAAATTCTCTTAACAATCAAATCAAAAAGAAAACAAACTTTTCAAAACACATTTCGATTCGCACTGGCTTTATCAGAGTGTGAAACATCAGATTTTAAAATCATAATTTCACTGACAAAGACAAATCAGTTTTTTCTAATGGTCATCTTTTTAAGAGTGATGGTCTCTACTGTTTACAGATTTTCAATCTGTTGACTTACCGGATTCGTCCAACCGAAACGTGTTCGGTGCAGGATTCGAACCTGCATAAACATTCTATTACTCTAACCAACTGAGTTACCGCATTACTACGGATGGGAATCGAACCCACGACAAATAGATTGTGAGATAGTTTTTTGGAAAACCATCAAAAACCTCCAAACCAAGTTGCATAGAAAAACATAATTCGCTTTCGCGGAAAGTTCTCTACAATGGTGCTATACAGAAACACGCAACTGGACTTGTTTGATATTTTTAATCAAAGCCGAAACTTTGATGCATTTCATTTTATAAAAGAACTTGTTTTATTTCTTGAACAAATATTCAAATCAAACTGCGCAATTATTCTGCGTAGAAAATAAAAAATTGAATTCGGATAAATTTATATTACTCGGTGATAGACGCACTGCTGTGCGTCTCTACCGAATATCTCCAGTTTTTAGAAGAACATGCTTTTAAAATCTAGAAAGAAACTTCTTTTCTTAGACTTCTTTTCATGCTTTTCCTTTTTAGCAGATTTCTTTTTTTCGAAAACTGCTTTAGCTTTCTCAATCCGTTTAACTGGTTTTATTTCTTCAGTTTTAGACATTTCATAGAACTTTTTGAAAGGACGTGGCTCAAAATCTACCAAAATAGCTGCCATGTTTATAGCATCAATGTTTGACGGATCTGTTTCTCCCTTGAAGAAAGTTTCGATAGGTCTGAACTTATCTTTTTTCTCTTTAAACTTATTCTTTTTGCTATGATCGAAATCTAAGCCCAATAGGTTGCTGAAAACGTTCAAGTCATCCTTTGTTGGGTTGTTTTCGAAAATTAGCCAGCACAAATCACGAAGTTTTCCACGAGAAGGCTTGTACAAATAATCAAAGTATTTGCCTTCTTTTTCTATTTCGTATTTTTTTCTAATTGCTTTTTTATATTGTTGTAATGTATTGTTTTGCATGGTATTTTGATTTTGTAATTCTTGGGAATCTCAGGAAATCGAAGGCTTTTCTAAGAAATCCAATATCACATAACTTCAAAAGCACCATTGCTTCACCAGAGAAAAATCTCTATATGATATATATAATTTCCTTAAAATTTACCTTTTCCTTCCACAGGTTAATCAGTTCCAAATCTTTCTTTTTAATTGAGGCAAATGACGGTTCACTTGACTCCAGTTTGTCTGTTCGACCACTATGGCCCGACGCAAATCCTATTTCTTGATTCATCCTTAAATTTTTATTGTTAAACTTCTTTTTAAGTTTCTGAGGCACTAAGATGCTAAGCTTCTAAGCTTTTTAAACCTTTGTTCCTCTGCCCTTTTTCCTTTGTCCCTAAGACAAAAAAAAGCACCCGATTAAAGGTGCTTCTATAACAAATAAGATATAACTATCCTATTGCCTATATTGATGCACCGACATGTAAAAGCATTCACGATCCGAAGTCGCGGCTACTAATCCTGGGTTGTGTATGTATAATTTAAAACTCATTTTATTTATTTTTTATAATGGTTGTTGTATTGTTGTTATTGTTTTCTGAAACGCATTGTTTCAAATTTGTTCGGCAAAGATATGATGGAAAAATTCATATTTCCAAATATTTTTTAAGAATAATTTTCTGATTATCAATTAGTTAACCATAAAAATAAAACAAAGAAATTCCTGTCCGCAAACTAGTGCAGATCTCTATTTTGTATCAAATGACTGTTACTCATCGGATTACTTTCCAAGACTATATCTTTCTATTTTTATTAATCATTAAACATTTTGGCTAAATATTTTTTTAGTTTTTTTAGTTAAATCTTCTTTTTAATCATTTTCAATCTCTTTTTTTTGTCATCATCAGCAAATTCAAATTGCTCTAAAAGCAAAAAAAGCGTCCTCAAATGAGGACGCTTTTTTATTTTATGATGAGTTTGACTCTAATTTTTACATTACAATTTCATAAAAATACATATAGCATCCTGTACAATCAGCTGGAATATCTCCGGCCGAACGTTCAAAATTTTTGCTTACTAAAAGTTTCATATGTATTTTCTATTATTAATTACAGATACAAATGTAGTATATTTTGTCTTAATTTAACAAATATTTCCAAAAATCATAAAATTATCACAATTCCACACGCTAAGAAATCGTCATTTTTACTGCCAAAATATGTTTGCAAATTCCTCTCTTTCCTTGATAAGCCGTAAACCAATCACAAGTACATCTTTGCAAACCATTGTCGATAATCACTTTATGAACCACGCCAGAACCTTTTACTTTAGCTTCAATATAATTTGCTTTTCGTTCAACGATTTCAATCTCTTCATTATCGATTAGTTTTTTAGCATTCTTTAATCTCGGATTTAAAGACAAAATGCGTTCTGTTTTAAATGGTAAACGACGGTAAAAATGTGCTTTTTCACTTAAATCGTAACCCAATAATCCCATAGAAGACAAATTGGAAGTCAGATTATCCATTGTTCCAAAATCAATATCGTTTTCTATAGAAAGCATCGTTGGGTCAAACATTTCGTTTGATTTTAATAAACTGTTCAATCCGTAAACCCATTCTATCGGAAGGTTTTCCGTCATGGTTTCCAGTACATTTCCCTCGCCCGAAAATCCGCGATAAGAATCTGGAGAAAAAGCCATTAATAACTGCATTTTACCAAATTCGCATACAATCGCGCAGGTTTGTTTATCATCAGATTCGTAAACAAAAATCTTATCTACAATTGCCAAAATCCCTTCTAATAAACGTAATCTTTGCACACCGCCAATTCTAACACTGTCTGCAGTTGCCAAAGTCGAAAACATAAATTTTCCAGCTCTTTTGGTTATAAAGAAATCGCCTTTTACACTTCCTTTTGGCAGACTTTGAAAAAGCTGAATTGTCTGTATTTTATTCAGTTCAAATTTTAAATCCATATCGGCCAAATACAACTGAACACTAGTTAATCCTTTTATCCAGCGCATTGGTAGAGTCACTTTTTTCTCTACCACTTTTGCTTTACTAGTAATAACCTGAACGTCCTGCTGACCAACGGCAAGAGTTACTTTTTCGTTTTTTTGAATGGCATTTAATGCATTTAGCATTGGATCGTTAAAATCTACATTTGTAGTTCCGTTTGCAATAAATTCTCCGTCAATAGCTTCTGGTTTCATGTCTAGTCTTACATAAACTCCGTTGCAAGAAGAAAATCCTTCAAAACGAAGTCTTTCTGAACCCGCAGAAACAATTGGATCGCGAAGACTTGGCGGAATCGGACCAAAACTCGAACGAACTACTTTTGCAATCGTACTCCAGCATTTTGCCGTAACGTAAGGATCGGTTAAACTTCCCCAGAAAAAGCACGGAATATTATTGACTTCTTCAATTTCGGTTTGATGTGCCAAAACCAAATTGTTGATGCCTTTTGTTTTACTATAAGTTGAAACTCCTTTATAATTATATTCTAAATCTGTCATTTTCTTTATTTTAAAATCTGCTTGATTAATGGTTTAAGAGAAGCATTATCTTTCCATTGTTCGAAGAAAACAATTGCTTTTTCTGATGATTTTTGGTTCGTTTTAATTAAAACATCGACATAATTTTCGACCATCTTCTTGAAATTTGTCGGCAGTTTATCTTTTACATCCAAATTAGCAAAAAAGGCATTAAAAAACTGAAGCAAAGCATTATTATGCAAAGGCGAAATATCTTTTAAGGCAATTATTGCATCTGTCAATCTTGAAAAAGCTCCATATTTTTCTGAAGCCAAAAAGGACGCTTTTTCAGCAAGCTTTTCAATATTAATAGTTTGCTTTTCAATTAAGTTGATTAAAGTTTCAGAAGCCAATAATCGTAGATCTTTTTTCTCTTGGAAAAAACATGTAGCAAATAAAATCAGAGAATTTTCAGAAAATCTAAATTCTGGTGTACTCATTATTTCAATAAAACCCCTCAATTCTGGTTTTGAACCATCTGCAAGTCGACAATTATTTAATAAAGTCAGAGCCAATGCGTCTGAATTTTGAGGCGTTAAACTATGCCAATAATAGGTATTTCCAGCATAATTTAAATTGTAATCCCAGCTGTTTGATCTAGTGTAAATATCTTGGCTATAAATTAAATAATTTGGAATTTTGGTATAATTTGGCATATCAAAACGGAGTTCATACCATGAAGGAGTTCTTTCCAGCTCTTTGGTTTGATAATTTCTCCATTCGTTCCATTGTTCCTTAAATTTAATTTCTGGTGTATAAGGCGAAACCACAAAAGGAACATCTTTCAAATAAGTATTTTCAAATTCTGCAAAGGTTTTGTCTGGATAAAACGTTCTTGCTGCAACCGCCCATAAAGATAAATTTCCTGTTTCTTTTGTCGTTTTGCCCAATGTTGCCAAAAGTTTTGAAACTACCGAAATAGAATCAATTGTCAGTTTGTCTTCTACTCCTAAAGCAAATGATAAAAGCGGTTTTAATTCGCCTTCAATCTGATCTAATAATGGAATCGCTTCTTCTGTATTTTCTCTTGGCATTCTAGCAATCGCAATGGCCAAATCAACATTATCAATTTCTTCGTTTGCTTTTTGATATGCAATCACTCTTTCCAGTAAAACTTTTGGCGCGACCCAATACGGTTTATGACTTGGAAAAGAAAGCATTGGCAATTTAGAGTTTGATTCTATTTTCTGCTGTACTTTTTCTAATAAAGGTTTGATTAATGCAGGAGTATTAATTTTTGAATAATGCTGTTTTCTACTGTCAAACTTGCCATTAATATTGGCTATTTTTTGAGACAAAAACGAACTCATA
The DNA here is from genome assembly GCF_003254585.1 of Flavobacterium sharifuzzamanii. Lineage (GTDB taxonomy): Bacteria > Bacteroidota > Bacteroidia > Flavobacteriales > Flavobacteriaceae > Flavobacterium > Flavobacterium sharifuzzamanii. The sequence goes on from NZ_QJGZ01000042.1 coordinate 236,595, forward strand.
AAATTTTTATGAATACTTTCAAAATAATGTTTATTCAATTGTTTTTCATAAGGTTGCAATTGTGCATTATAATCGTCAGGAAATAAATCTCGTTGCTGAATATAAGTATTCAGCAGGATTTCGGTATCGAGAACTTCTTCTGAAGCAATAAAATTTCCAAACTGAAACAAAATCTCATTCCAATCCTGAGGCAATTGCACTTCTTCGATCAATAACAATTCTTTTTTAGGCTCAAAATGATATTCTTCAAAACCATTTTCATCAACTGCCAGCGAATCTTCATCCATAAACTGACTTAAACCAGATTTGATATTTCCCTGCATCAAAGTCGCGTACGAAGATAATTTCTCTTTTAGTACTTTATCTTTTGCAGAAGCCATTTTTACAAGAATTTTACTTGCACGTTCCTGTAAAGTTAAATCGGCAATTACATAAACATCGGCAATAATTGAAGCAATCTGATTGTTTAATTTCGGATTTGCTTTACTCATTTTTTCTAAAATTGGCAATACGCTTTTAATACCCGCTTTGCAGTCGCTTCGCATCATCATTGGCTCTAGCCATTCTAAAAATGATTTAGTTTTGAATTTTGGATGATTATAAATTTTCTTCACCAATTCGATTCCGTAACTCGTTATGGGCGGATATGCATTGTGCAAAAGCGAAAATATATTTTCCTGAAAAACAATCAATTCATCTTCTGTCGCGTTAAATTCTTCAATTCTTTTTCTAAAGAAAGATTTCAGATTGTTATTCCATTCTTTAGTCTGAATCTGGATGGCGTTTTCGAAAAAGAAACTGCGATCCATTTTTTTCTGCTCTAATAATTCTTTGTAGATAACTGCCCATGTACTAAACTCATCATGTTTTTGTTTATCATTATCTCTAAAACAAAGATTTTGAAGACCAGTTTCATAATTAAACAACTCAGGAACATCTCTCTGATACGTAATTTTATCTTCTAAAATATTACCAATAGAAACTCTGGTTTTCACTTTAGTACGCCATTCGTTTATATTTGCCAAACTTAAAGCGTACAACTCTGGATTAAACTGCATCAATCCCAATTCTTCAAACTGACGCAAAATATCGTAATTAAAACTCACCCAATCTTGTCGTTTTACTTTATCAAGAATAAAAGTTTCTAGCCAGTTTGGTTTTGCCCAAAGCAAAGTTTCCATTACGTAGGGCTTCTTATCTACTTCCTCTAATAATTGAAGTGCTTCATCCCACGAATTAATATCTGTTTTATCAAACAATGCAATGGCACTCAACGTGATAATATTGTTTTGTTCCATATCTCCACGACGTCCCCAGCCATAATCGTGTTTATCTTTTTTCACATATCCAGGATCTTTTGACAAATCAGTATATGTCATCCAGTAACGTTTACATTTTTTGATGTGCTTTTTTAACGCTTCAATATTACCTTTTGATTTTTCTTTTAGAAACGGCAAAAGATCAGAAATCCTTTTAGATTTTATGATGCTGTCGTATTCTTCAATAACCTCATCGGAGTTTTTGCTTTTAGCCGATTTTGGTTTCGAAGCCAAATCTACTTCTCCAGATTCAGAATATCCTTTTTTTACTTTTTCGGCCAATATTTTCTCTGCCATTTTCAAGCATTCTTCGTCTGAACCAAAGCTTTTGGTCTGCGTGGTTCCCGAAGTTCCGTTTTTACCGTAAGTCACGGTATAATTTGATCCTGTAACTTCGATTTCCCAGAATTTATCCGAAGTTCCGTCGATGTATTTAAGATGTTTTTTCATTATTATTTTATAGTGTAAACAAGTGTAATTTTCTAAATGTATAATGCAGTTTGTAAAAGAAATAAGGAGTTTTAGCTAAGAAAACTGTTAGCTTTCGCATTAAGCGTATATTTTTTAATATTCAAATCTTGGTCTATTGTGCTTCTATTCATCTTTATCGGCTTTTATTTTGAGGTGGTAATGTAAGAATTTTAGAATGATTTTACATTAAATAATTTCTTCTAAATGTTAAAAAATTAGCACTAAAAATCTATCAAGAAAACGCATTGAGGACGCAGATTATACGGATTCGCTAACACGAAGACGCGGATTAAAACAGATTTTTTATTAATTGTTTTTAGATAATCCGTTTTAATCTGCGTTTTTACGAAGTAAATCTGTTTTATCCGCGTCTCATTACACGGATTTTCATAAAGACTGATACTAAAAAAATATCCCGACAAATAGACATTGTCGGGATTTGAGTTTTTATTGAGATAATTTACGATTGCTACTACAAGCCTTATAAATCTGCTTCTCTGAAAATGGCGATAACGTTTCTGCCAGATTTCGGCTGGTTCTTAAACAGCTCAGTATTTTTTGCCTTAAATTGATATCGTCGCCAAATTCTGTATGCATTAATAGCTCGAAGATTTCCTGCAAATACATGGGCTGTTCTTTGTAATCTCCCTCAAACAATTCGTCTGAAAGGAAATTAATTACGGATGGCACTACATCACGATGTGTTGGTTTTTGATTTTCTTTTTGCATAATAGAAAATTTAGATGCGCGAATACCTCGCTTTAGGTGTGCAAAACATTCAAAGGAATGATTTAGGACAGTTTCCTGTTCCTTCACCATGACGAGGTATTCGTTTATGTTAACTTAAAAAAGTTTTAAGGATTTCTCCTTTGATTGTTTTGCATCGCAAAGATATACTTTTATTTCAAAAAAGAAAGAAATAACTTACTTTTTAATGTTTTGGATTTTAATTCTGAGTTTAGGTTGAAAACAAAGATAGAAATTATTATTGGCGCATGATTATCCTTGTTGTAGAGAATCAACTTTATATTTTCTACACAATAACCTTATTCTATTATTTAAAAGTCTTTTAGAGGCTTTCGAAAAAATCTCTTAAGCATATTTTTAAATAAACTAATCAAAATACAAATCAAAACTATGGCGCATTTCTCAGACCAAGTACATATTACAATTGGAGGCTTTACCCAAAATATAATTTATTATGATCTAAAGTTGTCGCAAAAAATGGCAGATCATCATTATTTTTCATTTGTCTGGCAATATACAGGAAAAGCAGTTATAAACCCAGTAGATCAGGCAAAAGCGATAAGAAGTTATAATGGAAATGAAGTTATTTTCACCTTTAAAAGCTTAACAGGCATTAAGCTTATGAGTAAAGGCATCATAACAAAAATAACTTCTATCGATTTAAACGGAAGCGCTGTCAATCTTCATGTAAGCGGTATAAGCCACACTATCGTTTTAGACGACAGACCAAAATCAAGGACATATCTCGAAAGAGGAATGGATGATATTGCCTTAGATATCCTCTCCGAAGGACCTGCTGAGTTTTACCAAAGAGAAGCTATCAGATCAACCTATTTGAAAGAATTCAATTATATGGCTCAGTATAATGAATCTAATTTTAATTTTCTAAAAAGATTAGCTTCTAGATACGGACAATGGTTTTATTTTGATGGTATGCGCATGCAATTCGGACAACTTAAAAACTCCACAATTAAACTTATAAACGGAGCATCATTGCATAGTTTTAAGATTGAAGTTAATATGAGTGCACAAAGCATTTCTCTAAGAGGTTATGATTACAATAATGCCGAAAATATTCAGAAAGCATCTGAGAGAACTTCTAATGGCAGTAAAGATACTTTTGCTGTAAATGTGGGCTATAACCAAGGAACCGTTACTCAACCTGAATTGAGCCTAGGTGCTTACACCAATAATGCGCAGACCAGACAAGAACTAGAAGAAATGGTAGAACTGCAAACCGCAGGAAACGATGCAAACAGTGTTTATTATAGTGGAGTATCTTACTTTCCTTTAGGATTAGGACAGACATTTACAATTGTTAACCAAACCGTAGAACATCAGCTTGTTGTTATCGAAGCTGTTCACTGCTCAGAAGTACACGGAAATTACACCTGCGAGTTCAAAGCCATTCCTTTCGATGTTACTGCACCTCATTATACCGATGTTCATGTTTTTGTAAAAGCAGAAACACAGCCTGCAAAAATAAGAGATAACAATGATCCAGAAGGTTTGGGACGTGTAAGAGTTGATTTCTTTTGGGGAGCAGGCAACAAAAAAAGTCAGTGGATAAGAGTCGTACAAAATTATGCAGGTTCAGGAAGAGGTTCGTATTGGAGACCCGAAATTGATGATGAAGTATTGGTAAGTTTTGAGGGAGGCAATGCTCAGCGCCCTTATGTCATAGGCTCACATTATAACGGACAAGCGAAACCAGAATTCTTTGACCCAAATAACATGATAAAAGCGATAAAAATGCGTTTTGGACAAATGCTGAAATTTATAGAAAAAGTAGGAATCTGGCTTTCTGACCCGAGTGGAAATGAAATTCATTTGGATGAAGAGGGCAAAAATATAAATGTTACTTCTCCCAAAACTGTAACTATACATGCTAAGAACATCATTTTTGAAGCAACTGAGAGTATCACATTTACAGCAGGCACAAATATTTCTGAAAAAGCTGGAATTGATAAATCAACAACAATTGGAATGATGCATAATGTTAGTGTTGGAGGCAATAGTACACTAAATGTAACAGGAGATTTTATGGAGCATATTGAAGGGGATTTTAAGTCAACAACAGAAAAAGACAGACATGATAATAGTAAACAAGGATTAAATCATTACACCGAAGGTGATTTAAATAAAAATGCCCAAAAAGAAATACAAAATAATAGTGGAGAACAAACCAGACAAAATTAATTATGAGCAGAATAAGAATTGTTGAAGGAACAACCACAATATATACAAAAGGAAATCATTACATGTATTCGCAAGGAAATATTACTTTTAATGCAGGTGGTTTTATTAATGAAACAGCAGAGAGTCATTCTTATGGAGATCCCATTGAAGCTCCAACTTTTTTACTTGAAGATCGAATAGTTTATGTAAATGGTCATTTTTATAATAAAGACGGAACTTTTGAGGGAAAAATTAATGAACCTGATTTTGAAGGAAGTGTTGAAGATGTTTATGTTTGTGATGGAAAATCTACTCATAAAAATAAAAATGGAGATGATTTTGTTACTTATAATAACGCCAAGATTTTGAAAGAGAACGACATTAATATTTTACATGACAAATTTATAAACAATTCCTATTTAATTTGGCACGAAGCATCTTTAACAGGAAATAAAGAAACGGCTTTATGGATTGCTCACACAGTAAATAATGCTTTAAATTCTAAATATAAAAGAGGAAAAAATACTTTTAATGAATTATTTAAAACAGGTTATTCTTCTGTAAAAGAATCTGACAAAATCAAAACTATTCCTATAACTTCAAATACAGAAAATCATTGTTTTGCCAGGTCAGCGATGATTAGCGTTTTAAGTGGTCAGAATGATCCAACTAGCGACTCATATTTTTGGGATGGTTTGGATCTTTTTACTCGAAGTGGAGAGTTAGATCATCCTAAATTTAAACAATACAAAAGTGTAACAATCATAAAAAATCATTTAGACCTAGCTATCGATTTTTGGAGTGTAGATTCGAATAAAGCTAAAGTGAACAAGAATGCAATAATTAACTCGATTTTTTCAAAAGAAGAATATACTCTTAAAAATGTAACTGATGGATCAATTTTAAATGAGAATGGAGTTTTTTCAGGAGCAAGAACAAATTCTCAAAATAACAGTGCAGTACATGAAAGTTTAAAATCAACAGGATTCAAATCTGGAACAATGTTTTGGACCACTTTTAAAATTTAATTATTATGAAATATAATTTATATCTCCTTTTATTATCTGTGATTTTTTTTTCGTGCAACAAGAAAACTGAAAAAAATGTGATTTTACATTCACATGATTTATCAAGCGACACTTTATTTAGTCCAAAGAATAATTTGTTAGAAGAAAAATGTTTGGATCAAGTTAAGGGCTACAAAAATAAATATGGAATTATATTCTCAAATTATTACAGAGACCAACCTATTCCTTTTGATTTTGACAATAATAAAACAATAGATACAATTGTGGTTTTAAAACCTTATTATGAAAGTAGTAATGACGATTGTTTTCCTAATAATTCAGCGTTTGATTTTCCAATACTTTTAATCAGTAAAACAACACATGGAAAAAGTAAAGTTTTTAAAACTTATAAAAATGCCTTGAATTGTAATACACCTGCTTATTATGAAGAAATAATCACTACTAAATATGGTTTTGTTATCTCCAAAGATATTACGGGAAACAATAGTTTTCATACCAAAACCTATATTTCATTCAAGGATAATGAATTTTATGTGGATAGTATAAATGTTGAGTCTTGGGGATGGAAACAATACAAAAAAACATTAAAATATACTGACACAAGCTTTCCTCTTTCTAATTTCAAAAGAACAGATATTGACTCTTTAAGAACATTATTAGATAACAATAATCAATAAACAAACACATTTCAGTTTTAAAAATAGCTCAACAGGTAAATTATGAGAATTACAACATTCTTTTTCTGTCTTTTTCTTAATACATTAATTGCACAAAAGAATACACCTGACTTTATTCAAAAGGAAATAAAATCATGTAGAATAGCAATTAATGATTCTTTAAGTGTTTATGAAATTCACGAGAATCTGTTTAACAATGAAATTATTTTTTTTCTAAAAACTGAAAATGTAATTACCCCAGAATGCAATAAAAATTCGCTAACAAAAAAGCTAATTGAAAAACTAAATTTATCACAAAACCCAATAGTAGAGATAAATAATTATGATGTTAAAAATATTGTTATCAAAGATTTTACAAATCTCATTCCGACGAAGATTGTAGGATCAAAAAAACAAAATTATACAAGCATTATTATTGAAATAAATAGTTTTTCATATTCAACAATAGGCAATGGGTATATTTATATTTGCCTTAAAGTTGATAAAAAGGGAAAAGTAATTAAGAAAAAAATATTTGAATCAAAACTATCTTTAAAAACAAATAGTTATAAAAGAATTTTCTAAAACCTGTTAGGAAAACAAACCTAAATCCCAAAAAAGCTTTTAGAATTCCTAGTTGTTTCCTCCGCGACTTTAGCCAAAGTAATTCCTTTAAACTGTGCAATAGTTCCAGCAACATACGGTAGAAAAGCAGGTTCGCAACGGCGTTCGTGGTATTTCTTCAAAAGGCTGTTCGGGACATTTTTAGGAAGCATAAACGGTGCATCGGTTTCAATCATCATTCGGTCGAGCGGTACGTATTGAATGACTTCTTTTAAATGACTAAAACGCTTTGCATCTGAAATCGCTCCCGTAAAACCCAGATAAAATCCGTTATCGAGATAGGTTTTGGCTTCTTGCAATGTTCCCGTAAAACAATGCACAACGGCTTTTGGCAATTGCGGTAAATAGTCTTTGGTAATATTCATAAACGAACTAAAAGCACTTCTTTCGTGCAAAAACAAAGGTTTCTGTACTTCAATCGCCAATTCTAATTGGGCTTTATAACATTCTTCCTGTTTGTTTCGGGGCGAAAAATCACGATCAAAATCAAGTCCGCATTCGCCAACCGAAACGACGTGTTTCAGTTCTAATAATTTCCTGAGTTTCGAAATACTCTGCGCATCAAAACTCTTCGCATCATGCGGGTGTATTCCCGCCGTAGCGTACAACACGCCTGGATACTGTCTCGCAATCTTCGCCGATTCTTCACTATTTCGTACGCTGGTGCCTGTGAGTATCATTTGCGATACATCGGCGTCGAGCGCGTCTTGTACGACATCGTCTATGTCGTTTTGGAATTGTTTGTTGGTTAGGTTGATTCCTATGTCTATATAATTCATTTTTTTTTTAAGTTGCTAAGGTTCTGAGAGGCTAAGGGGCTAAGTTTTTTTCTCTCTGTTGCCTTAAATTATTATTTTTTTTGCCACTAAGGGGCTAGGACGCTAAGTTTTTTGTTTTTAATCTCGCAAAGTCGCGGAGTCGCAAAGTTTTTTTTGCCACAGATTATTAAGATTAAAAGGATTAAAAAAAAATCTGCACAATCTGCGAAATCTGCGTGAAAAAATCTTTAATCACACAGTTTGTCATCCTGAGGAACGAAGGATCACATCCAATATTCCTCAAAGAGAATCGCCAATCTTTGTAGAGTCTCTTGTGTGATCCTTCGTTCCTCAGGATGACAAACTGGGCGTTAGACGCACTGCAGTGCGCCTCTACACTGAAAACTGTGACCGAGACTGAACACTAAAAAACTGACCACTGACCACTAGTCCTCACGGCTCCCATCATCTGCCATTCTAACCAGTTTCGGCGTAAATTTGGCAACAACATCTACTAACTCTTTCTGCGCTTCCATAACCTGATTAATATCTTTATACGCCATTGGGGCTTCGTCAAGACCTGCTCCGATAAGCGTAACACCATGATCTCTCAGGATTGATTTCATTTCGGATTGCGTAATGTTTTTTATAGCTTGAGTTCTACTCATTTGTCTTCCTGCTCCATGCGAAGCCGAATTAATGGCGTTCTCCTCGCCTTTTCCTCTCACCAAAAATCCCGGTGCGGTCATACTTCCCGGAATGATTCCCATAACGCCTTTTCCGGCTGGAGTAGCTCCTTTTCTATGTACGATTACTTCTTCGCCATTCCAGATTTCTTTCCAAGCAAAATTATGATGGTTTTCGACTTTGGCTAAAATTGTCGCACCCAGAGCACGTTCCATTTTGTTATGGATAATCTCGTGACAAGCCGAAGCGTAATCTCCCGCCAAATTCATCGCCAACCAATATTCTTGTCCTAATTGTGAATTCATATCTAAATACGCTAAGTTTTTTGCCACCTCTGGAAGTTTGCACTCGTCTTTGGCAATTTTGGTATAATGTCCAGCAATGGTTGCTCCCATTCCGCGTGAACCGGAATGCGTTAACAAAGCGACGTATTTTCCTTTTGGGATATTCAAAACCGCATCGTCTTGCGCAAATTCCATGATTCCGAATTCAACAAAGTGATTTCCACCACCCGAAGATCCTAATTGCGACCAGGCTTTATCTTTCAGATTCTTCACAAACGGATTCATATTGAAAGTCTCATTCTCCAAAACCGCATGATCTGATTTGTACTGACCGTGAAATCCGTGACCTGCTCCAAAAATAGAATTCGCAATTAATTCTTTTTTGAATTTGGCTTCGTTTTCAAAATAAAAATCCTCTGGAATATCATAAACCGATAATGCCATTCTACACCCAATATCAACTCCAACACCATACGGAATAATGGCATTTTTTGTCGCTAGAACTCCGCCAATCGGTAATCCGTAACCTTGGTGCGCGTCTGGCATTAAAGCTCCGGCAACCGTAACAGGCAGTTTCATGGCAACTTCCATTTGTTTTCTGGCTCCGTCTTCGATATGATCCAATCCGTAAGCCGAATACGCATTCGGATTCTGATTTAAAGCGATGAAATCTTCTGGTTTTTCATTCGATTTTTCGATTAAAGCCACAGCCAGTTTGCTGAAGATTTTATCGTCTATATAATTTTCCGGAGTTTCTAAGACGTTTTTGAAATTTGCAATCATTTCGTCTCTTGTGAATCCGTTTCTTTTGCTGTTTATTTTTAATGCGATTCCGATTATTTTTCCTTCTGGAAATCCTAATTCTAATATATCTGTTCCGTTTATTTGTGTTTTCATTTTTTTTTTAAGGGGCAAAGGTTTTGAGGTTCATAACTGCAAAGGTTTCTTACTGCTTCGCATTTATTCTAATGTAAATCGATCACCTTTTTCTTGTTGCCTTAATAAAATTTCATGAATTCTATTAATTTCCTCTATAATGGGTTCTATTTTATATTCAACATTTAAAATTTTAAAAATAAATTTATCATAAAAAAATGCTCTAAAGAATATTGTTGTATCATCTATATGCGTCGATAACCCTGTATAATTTAACATCACACGTCCAGTATTAAATTCGTTTAAAAAATCATCAAGATTTTCATCAAAATGTTCAATAAGATTTCTCATATCTCGATTTTTCAAAACATTTAAATCATTCACAAGATAAATCTCACGTAATCTTTCGCCTCTAGCTTTGTAAAAACCACTATTCTTTGCGGGCCAAAAAAAACGTGAAATTCCAGCCACATTAATAATAATATTTTGAAATATATTTAAAATTTCTTCATCGTTTTGATCGACATAATCTGCATTCTCCCAAATAAAATTTAATGATTCAACATCATTCAAAATTGAACTTGTTTTGGTTAATAAAGCTTGGATATAAAAAGCTTCATTAAAAGGATGGATTTCAAATTCTGATTTTCTCATAACAATCATTTTTTTAATTAATAATTTTTAAAAGAGGTAACACTTAGGAATGGTCTAATTTTCTTGGAACGAAGGAACCATTTCCTGACGACACTCTTTTTTTAAGAGCAATATTCTATAAGCGACTTTAGGATTCGAACCTAATTTATCAACCAACGAAGTAGCGCTTTATAGACGGCATCTTATTTTTTGAAAAAGTAATAATTTATAAGAGTTAATATTCAACCTAAACGAAGTAGCTCTCATACACGACATTTTTCAGTTTTAAAAAGAAGTAAAAAGCAATAAGAGAAACGGGGCTTGTCTTGCCAGAGTCGAACTGGATAACCTTGCTGATTTTACAACTTCGCTATTCCTCCCCAAATTTGAGACGAAGTAACTCTTATTTACGAATTCTTTTTTATTTTTAAAACAAGGCAACAAACGATAAGTGACATATCCTGCTCTAACCACTGAGCTACATTTCTGTCATTAAACAGAATTGGTGGGATTCGAACCCACGTCCCGGGCGTTATCAATGCGAAGTAACACTTATCTACGACACTTGTTTTTTATTCTATTTTCAATGAACTTATTTCTTTTACAAATATTCAAATCATACTGCGCAGTTATTTTGCGCAGTAGATTGAAAGTTTACAATTCTATTCGATTAATGTAATTCAAAGCGCTGCTTTTATCGTCTAAAGCATTCAAAACATCAAACACTTTATCTGACCAACCGGCTATTAAATATACATCGTTTTTTTCGATGTTTATTGGTGACTGACCGTAACCAGCCAAATCAAATAAATACAATTTTGCATTTGGTGCGATACTTTTGTATCGGTTCCAGGAGTTTGCAAATGAATCTTTTGTGTAAGCATTATTCCACATTTGAACGTCTGTAAACAACATTACTTTGTCTACAATTTCTTTTCGGGCGATTAAATCTTCCAAAACCAAATGACCGTTTGTAGCATAACCTACTTCACCTTCACGTTTGTAATATTCGTTAACATTGGCCAATATGCTTCGTTTTGGCATATTGATTATTTTCCAACGATCACCAAACATACCGCTTACCACATTTTTACAACGGCTTTGCATTAACATACCCAACATCAAACCGATATCATAAAGCAATACTTTACTTTTTGGTGAAATCGGCTGTTGCATCGAACCCGAAACGTCGCAAGCAATTACGACCGATGTGTTTACATCAAAACCTTTTATGTTTTGTGAACTCGCCATAACAGCATCTTCCAAGGCATCTAAAACCATTGAAGTGTATTTAGAATTCAAGTCTTTCACTTCACGATAAGCGGCTAAAAATCGGAATGGCAATTGTTTTGAGTTTGCGACTGCTTTTTCGTTAGAAAGATAATCGCATACTTTTTGCATATGAAAACCAGAAACATTTGCTTCTAAGATGTTTCGTAAGTTACGCAACAAAGCCATGTAACCTATTTTACCGCTATCAATCAATTCTTCCCATTTTTGAGTAAATGCTTTTTGTTTTTCAAATTCGTTATAAAACTTTATCTGACCTAATTGCGACAACTCAGTTTCCCAAGTATATGGCGTTTGCAAAGTGTTATTTACCAATTTATCAAAGATTGCCTGCTGTGCTTCATCTTTTGCTTTTGGGTGAACCAAAAACAAAGCATCTTTTAATTTTACAGCACCATCACGATTGTATTTGGCAAATTGATATTCGTCAAATTCATTGAATGAAACCGCTAAACCTTTTTGGATTTGTTTTGATAAACGGTTTAATTTCTTAACGCCATTACGTTCGTTTGCCATTTGATAATAAGCCAATAATTCTGTGATTTCATCTGCACGCTGAATTACATTGATTATCATTTTACTGATTAACGAATCGCCAGAATAAATTTTAGCCAATTCTACAATCAAAACCAATGGAACAGAACGCATGTGCATTTCGTTACGGGCATAAACTGCCAATTTTGCCACAAATACTGGATTACATTTTTTAATCAAGTTTTTGATTCGTTCTAAACGAGTTGTATCTTTTTCATAAAATGAAGCGCTTAAGCTTGTTGTTACAACTGCTGCGTACAATTCGTATTCTGATGTTAAAGAAAAAGCTGGTGCATTTTCGTGATTAACTATATTGTTTTTCTCTTTTGCTAAAAAATTGAATTTCATAATTTCTGGTTTTTAAAATTAGACAATGGTTATTGTTTTATTTCTTGAGCAAAGATTTCAAAACCACTACGCAATTATTTTGCGCAGTAAAAAAAGAATTTTAAATTTGAGTAAAACATTTATTTACAAAAGTCACATAAGTCCCAACGGGACGGAATATTTATAGCTTTTTGATTATGCCTAAAAAGAGCCCCAGCGGGGCGACATATTTTTTGATAAAGCCAAACTTAAGTGTCGCTCCGCTGGAACTTTATGGTAGGGGCTTATAAATTAGCTATAAATATTTAGCTCCTCTGGAGCTTAATTAAATCCACTTATGATTATGAATTTAGAAAAAATTTATTCTGAATTACTCTCCAATATTGGCTTTTCTGCAAATGAAATTCAGCAGAACTGGTTGAATTTAGAAAAGGCATATTCCAAAAAATCAAGACATTATCATAATCTTACGCATTTAAAAGAAATGATTGCCAGTTTTGAAACCTATCGAGACAAACTTCAAAACCCAAACGAAATATTATTTTCGATTTTCTATCATGATTTTGTGTATTCGGCTTCTAAAAAAGATAATGAACTTAAAAGTGCCGAATTTGCTTTGTCTATTTTTACAGATGTTAAATCCGACAGGTTTTTAAAACCTGTCGGGTTTGCGGAATTTGATCATCACTTGGTTTTTGACGCGATCTGCGCAACACAGCAACATCAACAAAATGCAATTGAAGATATTAATTGGCTAATCGATTTTGATTTGAAAATCCTCGCTAAAGATTGGGGAGATTATAAAATCTATTTTGAACAGATTCGAAAAGAATATCGCATTTATCCTGATTTTCTTTACAAACCTGGACGTGCAAAAGCGTTGAAGCATTTTTTGGAGAATGAATTTATTTTTCAGACTAAGGAATTCAGAGGTTTGTATGAAAAGAAAGCGAGAGTGAATATTGAAAAAGAAATAAAGTTATTAAGCTAAAAATTGAATCTCGCAAAGACGCGAAGTCGCAAAGTTTTTATTTAAAGTATTAATTAAACGCACAGTTTGTCATCCTGAGGAACGAAGGATCACATCCAATATTCTTCAAAAAAAATCGTCAATCTTTGTAGAATTTCTTGTGCGATCCTTCGTTCCTCAGGATGACAAACGTTGGGTATAGTCTTTAAATAAAAACTTTACGCCTTCGCGCCTTTGTGGCAAAACAACACAAGAATGTCACAAAACAAAAACGCCTTAATACGATACAAAACAATCGATAAATGCCTTCAGAATAAATACAGACAATGGACATTAGAAGATTTAATCGAAGAATGTTCTGAAGCTCTATTTGAATACGAAGGACGTCAAAACCCAATTAGCAAGCGAACCATCCAGATGGATATTCAGCTGATGCGAAGTGAAAAACTGGGTTATAATGCGCCAATCGTAGTTTATGATAAAAAGTATTATAAATATGAAGACGAAGATTTTTCGATAACCGATATTCCGCTGACGGAAACCGATATGAATGTTTTGACAGAAACGGTTTCTATGCTAAAACAATTTAAAGATTTCTCATTATTTAATGATGTATCGGATATTTTACAGCGATTGGAAGATAAAATCTACGCCGAAAAATCGCATACTAAACCCGTTATTTATCTGGATAAAAATGAGAAACTAAAAGGACTGCATTATCTGGACGAAATCTATCAGGCGATTATCAAGAAAATGGTTCTCGTTATTACGTATAAATCTTTTAAATCAAGAGAAGAAACAAAATTCCATTTTCATCCTTTTATATTGAAGGAATTCAATAACCGCTGGTTTTTAATTGGAAAGAAAAAAGCCTCACAGCCGATTACAAATTTAGCATTAGACAGAATTATTTCTATTGATTACGATTTTAATCATCCTTATTTAGAAGAAGATTTTGATGCTGATAATTTTTATAAAGATGTAATTGGTGTTACGGTGAATTCAGGATTGAACGCAAGACGAATTGAATTATGGGTTGATGCTTCGAATGCGCCTTATGTACTCACAAAACCTTTACATACCTCCCAGAGATTAATTAAGGAAAATGAAGACGGAAGTATTATTATACATATATATGTAATTCCAAATTACGAAATGGAAAGACTTTTATTAGGTTTTGGAAGCTGTTTGGAAATTTTAAGACCCGAAGGTCTGAGAAATCGTATGAAAAAGATCCTTCAAGACGCTATTTCGCGCTACGATTCTGAAAAACCAACTGAAATAAATGCATAATTTTTTACAGAATACAGAATTAAATGCGTTTTAAAAACTAAAAAAGGATTTTTACAGCATCAAAAATGTTAAAATCTAAAAAAAGAATAGTATATTACACTTAAAATAAACAACCAAAACCCTCTAAATCAGGGATATTTTACAACTAACCAAAAAATTATTAAAAAATTATATGCATGCATAGTATTTTTTAATTATATTTGAAATCGATATAGTTACCTATGAAAGACAAAACGATAGATTATATTTTGAGAGCTACATGGCAGGCTGTTTCAAGAATGTATAACGAAGAAGCTGCTAAATACGATGCAACAATGGCGACAGGGTTTGCTCTCTTAAGTATGGATAAGGAAGAAGGAACTCCATCAACCGCTTTAGGTCCGAGAATGGGCATGGAAGCAACCAGCTTGACAAGAACACTTAAATCTATGGAAGAAAAAGGTCTAATTGTTCGCAAAAAGAACCCAAGCGACGGCAGAGGTGTTTTGATTTACCTGACCGACTTTGGAAAAGAAAAGAGAGATTTATCTAAAAATACCGTTCTAAAGTTTAATGAAACCGTTAGAAAACATGTCTCGGAAGAAAAACTGAATCATTTTATCGAAGTTTCTGAAATCATAAATGAACTGATTCACGATAAAAACATATTTAATCAAACAGAAAACACAGAAAAAGAATAATATTCTTTTCCTCCTATAAACAAATAGTAACAAATTATGAAACGCACAATTAAAAAAGTTGCTGTAATTGGATCCGGAATTATGGGTTCAGGTATAGCTTGTCATTTTGCTAACATTGGTGTCGAAGTTTTACTTCTTGACATTGTACCGCGTGAATTGACCGAAGCTGAAGCTAAAAAAGGGTTAACACTTGAAAGTAAAGCCGTTCGTAACCGTGTGGTAAACGAACATTTGGCGAATTCATTAAAATCGAAACCATCTCCTATTTACAGTCAGAAATTCGCAAATAGAATTACGACTGGAAATACGACAGATGATATGGCAAAAATTGCTAATGTTGACTGGATTATCGAAGTTGTTGTTGAGCGTTTAGATATCAAAAAATTGGTTTTTGAACAAATCGAGAAATTCCGTAAACCAGGAACTTTAGTTACTTCAAACACTTCTGGTATTCCAATTCACTTTATGAGTGAAGGAAGAAGCGAAGATTTCCAACAGCACTTCTGCGGAACTCACTTTTTTAACCCTGCGCGTTACTTAAAATTATTTGAAATTATTCCTGGTCCAAAAACTTCTACTGAAGTATTGGATTTCTTAAACGAATATGGATCTAAATTCTTAGGAAAAACTTCGGTTGTTGCTAAAGATACTCCGGCGTTTATTGGAAACAGAATTGGGATTTACGGAATCCAAAGTTTATTCCACTTGGTAAAAGAAATGGGATTAACGATTGAAGAAGTTGATAAATTGACTGGACCAGTAATTGGTCGCCCAAAATCGGCTACTTTCCGAACGGTTGACGTTGTTGGTTTGGATACTTTGGTACACGTTGCCAATGGTATTTACGAAAACTGCCCGAATGACGAACAACACGAATTGTTCAAACTTCCTGATTTCATCAACAAAATGATGGAAAATAATTGGTTAGGAAGTAAAACTGGACAAGGTTTCTACAAAAAAGTAGATAAAGATATTCTTTCTTTAGACTTAGATACATTAGAATACCGCGCTGCAAAAAAAGCAAATTTTGCAACTTTAGAATTAACTAAAACTATCGATAAACCAATCAATCGTTTTAAAGTTTTAGTAAAAGGAACAGACAAAGCAGGAGAATTCTACCGTAAGAGTTTCGCCGGAATGTTTGCTTACGTGTCAAACAGAGTTCCTGAAATTTCAGACGAATTATATAAAATTGACGATGCCATGAAAGCTGGTTTTGGATGGGAAAATGGTCCATTCGAAATCTGGGATGCTATTGGTGTTGCCAAAGGAATTGAAATCATGAAAGCTGAAGGTTTAGAGCCTGCTGCATGGGTTACTGAAATGTTGGCTTCTGGAAGCGATAGTTTCTATACTGTAAAAGAGGGAGCGACTTATTTCTATAACATTCCAACAAAATCGCAAGTAAAAGTTCCTGGACAAGATTCATTTATTATTCTGAACAACATTCGCGAAAGCAAAAAAGTTTGGAGCAACAGTGGCGCAATCATTCAGGATTTAGGAGATGGAATTTTGAACTTAGAATTCCAATCTAAAATGAATACAATTGGTGGCGACGTACTTCAGGCTATCAATAAAGCAATTGACTTATCTGAAAAAGAATATCAAGGTTTAGTTATTGGTAACCAAGCAGCGAATTTCTCTGTTGGAGCTAATATCGGAATGATTTTCATGATGGCGGTTGAGCAGGAATACGACGAATTGAACATGGCAATTAAATTGTTCCAAGATACAATGATGCGTGTTCGTTACTCTTCTATTCCAGTTGTGGTTGCCCCTCACGGAATGACTTTTGGCGGTGGATGCGAAATGAGCTTACACGCTGATAAAGTGGTTGCTGCTGCAGAAACTTACATGGGATTAGTTGAATTTGGTGTTGGAGTTATCCCTGGTGGTGGTGGTTCTAAAGAAATGACTTTAAGAGCTTCAGATTTATTCCGCAAAAACGATGTGGAATTGAATGTTCTTCAAGAGTATTTCTTGACAATCGCAATGGCTAAAGTTTCGACTTCTGGTTATGAAGCTTTTGATACTGGACTTCTTCAACATGGAAAAGACATTATCGTAGTAAACAAAGATCGTCAGATTGCTGAAGCTAAAAAACATGCTTTGTTAATGGCTGAAGCTGGTTATACGCAACCAATCAGAAGAAACGATATTAAAGTTTTAGGAAAACAAGCTCTTGGAATGTTCTTAGTCGGAACTGACCAAATGCAGGCTGGAAAATACATTTCTGAGCACGACAAGAAAATCGCTAACAAACTGGCTTATGTAATGGCTGGTGGTGATTTATCTGAAGCAACTTTAGTATCTGAACAATATTTATTAGATATCGAACGTGAAGCTTTCTTATCTCTTTGCACGGAGAGAAAAACATTAGAAAGAATTCAATACATGTTGACTAAAGGAAAACCGCTAAGAAATTAGTATTTTGAGTATTAAGATCTGAGTATTAAGTATTAAGATTAAAAAGAATTATGCATCAATTTGAAAAGTTGAAAATCTGGCAGAAAGCTATGGATATAACTGAAAATGTATATAAAGTTTGTTCAGAATTACCCTCAGATGAGAAATTCAACTTAATAAGTCAAATAAAAAGATGTGCAGTATCTATTCCTTCAAATATTGCGGAAGGCTCTGGTAGAAATTCCAATAATGAGTTTGCTCATTTTTTAGGAATTGCAAATGGTTCGACTTATGAATTAATCACTCAATTAATGATTTCAAAACGTTTGAAATTAATAGCTGAAGAAAAAATATCAACTATAATAAATGAATTAGTAGAAGTCAGCAACATGAATTTTGCGCTTCAAAGATCTCTAAAAAAATAATAACTATATCGATTGGCAGTCTTAATACTTAATACACCAATCTTAATACATTTTATAAATGAAAACAGCATATATAGTAAAAGCTTATAGAACAGCAGTTGGAAAAGCTCCAAAAGGTGTTTTTAGATTTAAAAGACCTGATGAATTAGCTGCAGAAACGATCCAGTTTATGATGGACGAACTGCCTAATTTCGACAAAAAACGAATCGACGATGTTATGGTAGGAAATGCCATGCCAGAAGCAGAACAAGGTCTTAACGTTGGACGTTTGATCTCTTTAATGGGATTAAAAGTGGAAGATGTTCCTGGTGTAACTGTAAACCGTTACTGCGCATCTGGATTAGAAACTATCGGAATGGCAACTGCTAAAATCCAATCAGGAATGGCAGATTGTATCATCGCTGGTGGTGCAGAAAGTATGAGTTATATTCCGATGGGAGGTTACAAACCAACTCCAGATTATAAAGTTGCTGCAGCAGGTCACGAAGATTATTACTGGGGAATGGGTTTAACTGCTGAAGCGGTGGCTAACCAATACAAAATCTCAAGAGAAGATCAGGATGAGTTTGCGTACAACTCTCATATGAAAGCTTTGAAAGCGCAGGCAGAAGGAAAATTTGACAAACAAATCGTTCCAATTACTATTGAGCAGACTTTCATCAACGAAAATGGTAAAAAAGAAACAAAATCATACGTTGTAAACAAAGACGAAGGACCAAGAGCAGGAACTTCTAAAGAAGCTTTAGCAGGTTTAAGACCAGTTTTCGCTGCTGACGGAAGCGTAACTGCTGGTAACTCTTCTCAAATGAGCGACGGTGCAGCATTCGTTTTAATTATGAGCGAAGAAATGGTAAAAGAATTAAACCTTGAGCCAATTGCACGTTTGGTAAACTTTGCTTCTTCTGGTGTTGAGCCAAGAATTATGGGTATCGGTCCTGTAAAAGCAATTCCAAAAGCTTTGAAGCAAGCGGGATTAACATTAAACGATATCGAGTTAATTGAGTTAAACGAAGCTTTTGCTTCACAAGCTTTAGCAGTAACCCGCGAATTAAACATAAACCCAGAAATCGTAAACGTAAACGGTGGAGCAATCGCTTTAGGTCACCCTCTAGGATGTACAGGCGCTAAACTTTCTGTTCAGTTATTTGATGAAATGAAACGTAGAGGTAACAAATACGGAATCGTTTCAATGTGTGTGGGAACTGGGCAAGGTTCTGCGGGGGTTTACGAAGTATTATAAGTATTATCAAGTAAAGTATACATATAGTTTGTCATTTCGACGAAGGAGAAATCTTCACGAGAAACTCGACAAAGATTGGAATCTCGATGTAGAGCTACTTGCGGAGATTTCTCCTTCGTCGAAATGACAAGATTGTGTACAAAAACCATAAATAAAAAACATACAAAAAAACATTAGCAATGGCAGATACAATCCAAAAAAACGTGACTCGTGGCGGTCAGTTTTTAGTTAAAGAAACAAAATGCGAAGATATCTTCACACCAGAAGATTTCTCGGAAGAGCAGTTAATGATGCGTGACTCTGTAAAAGAGTTCGTTGACAAAGAATTATGGGCGCATAAAGATCGTTTTGAGAAAAAAGATTACGCTTATACAGAATCATCTATGCGTAAAGCTGGAGAACTTGGACTTCTTGGAGTTGCGGTTCCAGAAGAATACGGCGGATTAGGAATGGGATTTGTTTCTACAATGTTGGTTTGTGACTACATTTCTGGAGCAACAGGTTCATTCTCAACTGCTTTTGGTGCTCATACAGGAATTGGAACTATGCCAATTACACTTTACGGTACTGAAGAACAAAAGAAAAAATACGTTCCGAAATTGGCTTCTGGAGAATGGTTTGGTGCTTATTGCTTAACTGAGCCAGGCGCAGGATCTGATGCTAACTCAGGAAAAACTAAAGCTGTTTTATCTGAAGACGGAAAATACTACTCTATCACAGGTCAAAAAATGTGGATTTCGAATGCAGGTTTCTGCAGTGTTTTCATCGTTTTTGCTCGTATTGGAGATGATAAAAATATTACAGGTTTCATCGTAGAAAACGATCCTTCAAACGGAATTTCTATGAATGAAGAAGAGCATAAATTAGGAATTCGTGCTTCTTCTACTCGTCAGGTTTTCTTTAACGAAACAAAAGTTCCGGTTGAAAACATGTTGTCTGAAAGAGGAAACGGTTTCAAAATTGCAATGAATGCCTTGAATGTTGGTCGTATTAAATTAGCTGCGGCTTGTTTAGATGCTCAAAGAAGAGTTACTTCTGGAGCTGTAAAATATGCTAACGAAAGAATTCAGTTCAATACTTCTATTTCATCATTTGGAGCTATCCGTTCTAAATTAGCTGAAATGGCGACTAATGCTTACGCTGGGGAAAGCGCTTCTTATCGTGCAGCAAAAGACATCGAAGATAGAATTGCTGCTCGTGAAGCGGAAGGAACTTCTCACCAAGAAGCAGAATTAAAAGGTGTTGAAGAATATGCTATCGAGTGTTCTATCTTGAAAGTAGCGGTTTCTGAAGACGTTCAATCTTGTTCTGATGAAGGAATTCAGATTTTTGGTGGAATGGGATTCTCTGAAGATACTCCAATGGAAAGTGCTTGGAGAGATGCTCGTATCGCTCGTATCTACGAAGGAACAAACGAAATCAATAGAATGCTTTCTGTAGGTATGTTGATCAAAAAAGCAATGAAAGGACACGTTGATTTACTTGGACCAGCAATGAAAGTTCAAGAAGAATTAATGGGAATTCCATCTTTTGATACACCAGATTTTTCTGAATTATTCTCTGAAGAAAAAGGAATCATCGCTAACCTTAAGAAAGTTTTCTTAATGGTTGCAGGAAGCGCTGTTCAAAAATACGGTCCAGAATTAGATGCTCACCAACAATTATTGATGGCAGCTTCAGATATCTTAATCGAAATCTACATGGCTGAAAGTACAATTTTGAGAACTGAAAAATTAGCAAAAGCTCAAGGCGAAGACAAAGTTCAGGAGCAAATTGCAATGGCAAAATTATACTTATACAAAGCGGTTGATATTGTAAACTTAAGAGGAAAAGAAGGAATCGCTTCTTTCGCTGAAGGTGACGAGCAACGTATGATGTTAATGGGACTTAAACGTTTCACTAAATACACTAACCTGCCAAATGTTGTGGCACTTAGAGAAAAAATTGCAGCAAAATTAGTAGCAGAAAACACTTACTGCTACTAATTTCAAAATAGTTTTTAGCTTTTAATTTGTTATAAACCCGCGCAAGTCCGAAACTGCGCGGGTTTATTTTTTCTGATATTTTAGGTGAAAGATATTTCTTATTTGTCGCAATATTTTTGCAGTTATTTGCAAAATATTTGTTAAAATTAGCTTTCAGATTCATGCAGAATAGTTAAACATCAAATGGATTACAGTATATTTAACATTCTAAAACTATAAAAAACAAAATAATGAAACAAATTAACCTAATTGCATCATTTTTATTGTGCTTTTGCTTTGCTACTACCTTCGCTCAAAAGAACAAAAAAATGGACATTATTGCTTATTACACTGGCGATTCTCAACTTATTGATAAATATGAAGTTGAAAAATTAAACCAGATTATTTTTAGCTTTTGCCATTTAAAAGATGGTAAATTAAGTGTCGATTCTGCAAAAGATTCTATCACAATAAAGCATTTAGTTTCGCTTAAAGCAAAAAATCCGCAACTTAAAATCGTTCTATCACTTGGTGGCTGGGGAGGCTGCGAACCTTGTTCTCAGGCATTCTCAACTGCTGAAGGTCGCTTAAAATTTGCAAAATCAGTAAAAGAAGTAAGCGATTATTTTAAAGCTGACGGTTTAGATTTAGATTGGGAATACCCATCAATTGAAGGTCTTCCTGGGCATTTGTACCAACCTGCTGATAAACCTAATTTTACTGAATTGATTAAAATATTACGTTCTACTTTAGGTAAAAAATATGAATTAAGTTTTGCTGCAGGAGGTTTCCAAAAATGTTTAGATGAATCTATAGATTGGAAAGCTGTTGCTCCTTACGTAAACCGCATTAATATTATGAGTTACGATTTAGTAAACGGATATTCAAAAGTTACTGGGCACCATACTCCATTATACAGCACAAATCCGAAAGAAGAATCTACAGATAGAGCTGTTGAGTTTTTATTAAAAGCAGGCGTTCCTGCTGAAAAATTAGTAATTGGTGGTGCATTCTATACTAGACAATGGAAAAATGTAGAGAATATCAACAACGGATTGTATCAGGCAGGAGAACATTTTCAAGGTGTTGACTTTAAAAACTACGCTACAACATACACAGAAGCAAACGGCTGGAAATATTTTTATGATGAAAAAGCTCAAGCACCATATTGGTACAATGCTTCGACTAAAACTTTTGCAACATCAGATGATTTAAAATCTATAAAAGCAAAAGCT
Source organism: Flavobacterium sharifuzzamanii (assembly GCF_003254585.1). Classification (GTDB taxonomy): domain Bacteria; phylum Bacteroidota; class Bacteroidia; order Flavobacteriales; family Flavobacteriaceae; genus Flavobacterium; species Flavobacterium sharifuzzamanii. The sequence goes on from NZ_QJGZ01000042.1 coordinate 259,220, forward strand.
GAATACGCAAAAGCTAAAAAATTAGGAGGAATTATGTTTTGGGAACTTACTCTAGATAGTTTCCGTGACGGAATGGTAAATGAAATTTACAAAGTTAAAACTGAAAAATAAAAAAAAGAGGGAATCAAATTGATTCCCTCTTTTTTTATAGATGAATATTTTACATCATTTTAGTCTTATTTTTATCCATTTCACCAATAAAAGGAATAGCTTCCAAGATTTCGCTTCTAATTATAGTTTGAAGATAAACCTCAAGTTGAATAAACTTCGCTGCATTTATTGACCCAATTGCTTTTTTCGCCTGATTATAAGTTTTAGAGTAAAGCTTCTCATAGTCAACATGATTTTTTAAAGTAGCTTTTGCCAATTCATCCGCTTTTGCATCAGTTAAAGTTTCATAATTAGCTGCATAATCATTTAGCAATTGAAACTTTGTCTGCCCTAAAGCTTTTCGGGAGGTTTCATAATCGTCGTACACTTTAGTAAAAGCTGCCGCTTGAGCATCAGATAAATTCATATACTGTTTTACCAGGTCAGCTTTAGATTTTCCATAAACACTTTGTACTACTTCTAAATCTTCTTTATAAGAAGACTGCGCATAAGATGAAAACGAGGCTGCCGCCATGATAAGAATAAGTCCTAATTTTTTCATAGTTTTAATTTTAAATTTGTTTTTAAAAATATATGCATACTCAAATATACTGATTTTAAACACATTAAATCATAATCATGTTTTAAAAGAAAGAATATTGGTAAACTGCTGATAAGGCATAGTAATTTAGTCCGTTGTTGGTATATGCTCCAATATGATATTGAAATCTAATAGACTGCCCCTTTGCAATTGGAGTAGAAAAAGTTCCTCCTACTCGCCAGTTATCAATCTGGCTATCATCTGAAACTCCATCAGTAATAGTTCGTCCTCCAAAAAACCAAGTCGTATTGAAACCAACCCACATTTGGTTTTTAAAATAATAGCTTGCATGCGCTTGAAGGCTATAGGTTGGTTTTTGCTCCAATTTTTTTCCTAGATAGTCGTTATTATCCGTATAAAACCACATTCCGCCATAGGCCTCGGCATAAACATGGGCAAACCTTTTCGATACCCCTATTTCAGGCTTAAAAGCCCAGCGGTTTGTTCCAATATTTACTTGTTTATCGCCATAATACCTTCCTGTTGGGATTGAAGTAACCAAACTAACTCCAAGAATTGTTTTTTGCTCAAAACTTCTGAATTCAGATTTATCAAGTGCAGGAGAACCTAATAAATTAATTCCAAAACGCACTTTCATATCTGCAAAACCAGTTCTTGAGCCAGTAACCAGCTGATCACTAACTACAGCAGATCCATCCATAAACGTAAAAGGTAGCGCTACCTGTACACGAGCCAGTTTATCTGCCATCCCAAAAGTTCTAATATAATTTACAGCCATGTTGTGGCTTTGAAGTGTAAAATCTTTTATGGGTAGAGAAGGATCTGTCAGCACATTCCCATTCATAAAAACATAACCTGCAGCAATTACATTTAAACCTTTAGGAACATTTGCATAGACTCTGGGTTCCAAATCCTGACCAAATACGCTGCACACACCAAAAAAGAAAAACAAAACCGAAAACTGCCACTTTAATAACAAAAAAAAGATTCTTACCATATAATACTCAGACGAATTTGTGACAAGTTTAGTATTGAATTATATCATTGTTTCTCTGCTGTTTTTGGAGCATATACTACTCCATCATAACTAATTGGACCTCTATTATTACTACTCACAGAAAGTGTTGTGCTTCCGTTATAAAAGATAGAAAACGTTAAATCGTACACATCACTGGCTCCTCTTACTGTTGCTTTTAGAATGGTATTATTCTTTTTGCTTTCGACTCTAACATTTTCAGGTTTTCCTTCAAATTTTATTCCGCCATCAGTACTGTATCCAACATTATAACCACGTCCAAAAAAAGGAAGATCACAAGTTGTGTTATCAATTTTAAACTTTAAAAAATAAGTATTATAGTCCAACTGAATCAATCTACCGCCTTGAGGCGTTGCCTTTTGTGCTTCAAAAACAAAATTTTGACTATTTATAATCGCTTTGATTTCATTTTGTTTCTTGAGTTCTCTTTCTTGTTTAAGTTCTTTTTTTGTTTTTTCCTGTCCAGAAACCGAAAAACTAACAATACTTAGTAAGAACAGTAAAACAGACATCGTAGTTTTCATAACATCATTTTTTAGTGAAGCGCATCATGGCAATATCCCCAGAAATAAAGTTTAAAGTCTTACCATCATCTGTTATATCGTAAGAAGTTATTTTTTGAAGTGTACTCAAATAAGTTTGTTCACCTTGCAATCCATCCAAACACATCATTTTGGTTACTGCCATTGGCTGAGTAAAATCGATTTTGTTGCCATCAATAACCAATTTTCCTGAGTATGTATTACAGCTCGCATTACCAGAAACCTGAGTTGCTTTGGTATCAAAGTTTATTGTTGGTTTTTTATTTGGGTATAATCCATCAAAAGTAATTCGTGGTCCAGAAATGTAATTCAGCTCCCAAGTTCCATCAAGTTTAGAAACTGAATCTGTTTTTGCGCATTTGCAGGAAATTAAAAACGAACTAAAAAAAACGAGGGTAAAAATCTTTTTCATCATAACATTAAGGATTAAATGTGAGCGAATTAGACAAATGGCTTTCAGAAATTATTCGTTAAAAACCTATACGAATTTAAACAATATTTTCGGTTTTTAACTCAATCAATATCAAATTATAACGTATAGTTTGACTTTTTTTTAACTTTTAGAGTTAATCAAATCCGTTATTTTATGTTAAATTTACTTAATCTTTAACTAAAAATGCCCGTAGATATGAAAAAACTAATTGTTTCTTTCGCTATAATTACAGCCTTAATCATTGGCTGTAAAACAAATAATAAATCAAATGATGCTAAAACTCTGACTGTTGCATTAGAGCCAAAAAGCAACAGTAAAGTAGCTGGAACTGCTACTTTTGTTGAAAAAAATGGCAAAGTAACTTTTACAGCAAAAATCACAGGATTAGAGCCAGGAGTTCACGCAATTCACATTCATGAAAAAGCAGATTGCAGTTCTGCAGACGGAAGTTCTGCTGGAGGACACTGGAATCCGACCTTCAAAAAACATGGAAAATGGGGAGTTGGAGAATATCATAAAGGCGATATTGGAAACTTTACCGCTGATGCAAAAGGTAACGGATCTATCACTTTAACTACCGACGAATGGTGCGTTGGATGTGGAGATTCTAACAAAGATGTTCTTGGCAAAGGTTTAATTGTACATGCTGGAACAGATGATTTTACCACTCAGCCAACAGGAAATGCAGGAGGAAGAGTTGCTTGCGCAGGAATCATTAAATAAGAAAAATTTGAATAACCGCTATTTTTAACAAAATCTAGCGGTTATTTCATTTTAAAATGAATCCTAAAACAAGAAAAAGACATAGCTTTGCATCAGCAAAATAAAGTCAATGATTAACCCATCAGCACCAGGCTGGATCGATAAGTTTTTTAGTGAACAGAAGTTTTCAGAAGCAATTCCTTTTGAAACAGTGGATTCGTTTTACTATAAAGTGAGAGAAACGGGTTTTATTTACGGCCATATTATTGCTATTGATTCTCAAATTCCGATTCCAATTAAGGGGTGGTTTAAAACCGAAATTTCAAAAGTAGCTTTACTTAATACACTCTATCATGTTTTTTGTTTAGAGAAAAGAAATTCGGAACCTAAAAATTTTATTTCTGAAGTTTTAAAGTTTTACAAACAGATGAATCCAGAAGGATTTAATTTGTTTAAAATTTTATTGCCAAAAGACACTCCTTCTCTATCTCTAGAAAATATTATTGATCAGAGAGTTCAAACCAATGACAGTATCATCAGTAAAAACTTTTCACATTTGGTAACGAATGCTCTTTTGTTTATTGATGTTTTAGCTTTCAGACAATATTTGGAACATGGAGAAATTCCTGAAAAATATTTAAAGAGAATAGAAGAAACAGTTCTAGGAATTGTTGGTTTGGCTTTAAAAACCAAAACTGTAAAATCGCAGCACGACGATCTTTTAATCAAACTTTTTGAAGCTTCTATACGTTATTCAAAATTTTCAAAAGTCACTGTAGAAACTTTAGAAACTTTGAATCTTGATTACTTTAAAAACAGACTTGAACAATATTATCTGATTGACATGGCCGGAATGGCCTTGTGGAGCGATGGTGTAGTAGAAAACGAAGAATCGTATTTTCTATATGCATTAGGATCAACAATGGGAGTTCCTGATGATTTTGTGACCAAAAGTATGGACACAACCAACACTTTTATCACCACACATAAAAAGAAGATTCCATACTTTAATTATTCAAATCCTGTCAAACATTTTTATGATCAAATGACACACAGTGTGGTCAAATTAATCATACGAAATAAAAACAGACTGATTAAAGAAATCGTTCAAAGCAAAGAATTAATGGTACTTCTCGCCTATTCTACAACGAGAGATTTGGATGCGAAGGAAAAGAAAAAGGTAAAAAAACAGCTTTTAGACATTTGTAAAACCATTCCATCTCTGACCATATTTTTACTTCCTGGAGGAAGTTTATTACTGCCGATATTGATTAAGTTTATTCCAACAATGCTTCCATCGGCATTTAATGAGAATTTAGACGAAAACGAATAAAAAAAAATCGCCCTTTTTCAAGGGCGATTTCTATTTCTATCTATTAAAGATCTAATTGGTAAACTTCATCAAGTTCATCATTCGAAGCGATGTTTACATCTAAATCGGTTACAAAACCTGAATTTAATCCGTAAACCCATCCGTGAAGCATTAAATCTTGACCATTTTTCCAAGCATTTTGTACAATAGATGTTTTTGCTAAGTTGTAAACCTGTTCTTTAGTATTGATTTCAACAAAAGCATTAAAACGCTCTTCTTCATTCTCAATAGAATTCAAGTATTTATCATGCAGACGGTATTCATCTTTAATATGACGTAACCAGTTATCGATAATTCCAACAGACTGATGTCCCATTGCAGCTTTAACACCACCGCATCCGTAGTGTCCGCACACAATAATATGCTTTATTTTTAAAACATTTACAGCATAATCCAAAACACTAAGCATGTTCATATCAGAATGCACAACCATATTGGCAATGTTACGATGAACAAATACTTCTCCTGGTTTTGCACCAACAATTTCGTTAGCAGGAACACGGCTGTCAGAACATCCAATCCACAATAATGGTGGTGATTGTCCTTTTGCTAAATCAGCAAAATAGTTAGGATCTTTTGCCAATGACGTTTCTACCCACTTTTTATTGTTCTCTAATAACTGCTCATAAAATTTTCTCATTTTTTTATTTTTTTGTGTGGTAATTTCTAAGTTATAATAGTCTCAAAAAATGAACTTGATGTAAAGTTACCTAAATTTTGACATTTCTTCGGTCTTAAAAACACCTTATTTTAATTATTCGCTCTTAACAACTTCTCTTTTAACAACTTCTCTTTTTGCCACATCATAATAATGTTCTATTGTAACGTGATTACTATTTTCGGGCGTATTTTCCAATTCGTAAGCTTCTTTGAAACCTTTAAGCTTCACTTTGATGTTTTCATCTATAGCGCGAGTTTCTTTAAATTCTCTAATTAAATCTAAAACATCATGTGCAATATACTCAGTATCATGAGCATTGATAATTACTTTTGAATTTTCTGGAATTTCTGCCAACGTTTGTTTGATCGCCGCTTTATTTAAAAATGAAACTTCCTGAGCTAAATCGATGTGAATGATATCACCATCTTCGTATTCTTCTTTCTTAAAGACATAAGCTCTTTTTAAGTTTCCTCTCAAAACAAAAATAATACTGATGATAATTCCCAACGCAACCCCTTTTAGCAAATCTGTCGCAACAACAAAGACCAAAGTTGCAATGAAAGGAACAAACTGGTATTTCCCCTTTTCCCAGAAATGCATAAAGGTTGCTGGTTTTGCTAATTTATATCCTACCAAAATCAAAACAGTAGCCAATGTTGCCAATGGAATTTTGTTTAAAATTGCTGGTATAGACAATACACTTATTAATAAAAGCACACCATGAATGATGGCAGACATTTTAGATTTTGCTCCTGCATTGTTATTTGCTGAAGATCTTACTACTACAGAAGTCATTGGTAAACCTCCTAAAAGAGAGCTCACAATATTACCAACACCTTGTGCTTTTAGCTCAACATTGGTATTGGTATAACGCTTTTGCACATCCATTCTATCAGAAGCCTCAATACATAAAAGAGTTTCAATAGAAGCGACAATGGCAATTGTAATAGCAACTACCCAAACTTGCGGATTTGTAACAGCAGTGAAGTCTGGCGTAATTATAATTGATTTAAAGTCTTCAAAAGATTTTGGAACTGGCAAAGAAACCAAATGTTCTTTTGCAATTGCCAAAGTGCTTCCTGTAGATACAAATATTTCGTTTAAAACTACTCCAGCAATAACAGCAACCAAAGCTCCAGGAACTAGTTTTATTCTTTTTAAGAAAGGAACTTTATCCCAAGCTAACAAAATCACTAATGAAACGGCAGAAATTACCACAGCCCCTAAGTGAATATGATTTAGAACATCAAATAGAAATGAAAACGAATTACTTCCATCATTTTGAATAAAAGCCTGATCTCCTTCGAAATCTGCATCATAACCAAATGCGTGCGGTATTTGTTTTAAGATGATAATAATTCCGATTCCCGCCAACATTCCCTCAATTACGTTTGTTGGAAAATAGTTTGATATACTTCCCGCTTTTAAAAATCCTAATGCCAATTGAATTAATCCAGCAATAAAAACAGACATTAAAAATACATCGAAAGCTCCTAAATCGGTAATTGCGGTTAAAATGATAGCTGTTAACCCAGCAGCTGGACCTGATACACTAATATGTGACTGGCTCAAATATCCTACAACGATACCACCCACAACACCAGCTATAATTCCAGAAAATAATGGTGCTCCAGAAGCCATTGCAATACCTAAACACAACGGAAGAGCCACCAAGAAAACCACTAAACCTGAAGCAAAATCAGATTTAAGGTTGGCAAAAAGATTGATTTTTTTTGTCATAATATAATACTAAAAAAATTATTCATTAAAGATTTACCCCATCTCGGTAGAAATGCGGCTAAAGATCAAAATAATCGGAAAGTATTATGCTACGTTAGGTGGTGGAGCAAAAATGCTCGGAGAGATGTTGTCTAGTTTGACAATGTTTTCAGAAATGATTGTTTTTTTCTCGATGTAAACCGGAATCAAAACTTCATGCTCAAGAATAGTAGGATGAACAACATTTTTAAGTTCTTTATGCACTTCTTCTTCAGCAATACTAAAAGATATAGTCGTACTATTTCCTTTCTTAATCGCCTGAACAATTGTCGGGGTCGATAAGAAGGCAATAAATATGAATAATAATATGCGAGCTATAAATTTCATCGAAACAAAAATAGCGTTAAACAAATAAAATCAAAGAGATTTTTATAGAAATTTAACATAAACAAAAAAGCAGAATGGAATTTTCATTCCATTCTGCTTCTATTTTATTAAAAACCAATATTTTATAATGATTCTTCTAACCAAGCATTCATCATCCAAATTGTTTTTTCCTGCTCAGCAATGAAGTCGCTCATCATAGAATTGGTTCCTTCATCATTAATCTCATCAGATTTGTTCAATATTTCTCTTTCAATTTTTAATAAATCTGACAAAGAGTGAACAATCAATTGAACTGCTTTTTCATCATTAGAAATATTTTTTCCAACGGTTAATTTATTGTTTTTAATATAATCTTCAAAAGTATGCAAAGGCGTTCCTCCAATTGTCAATACTCTTTCTGCAATCATATCTATTTTTAATTGTGCGTCTGTATATAACTCTTCAAATTTTACATGTAAATCAAAGAAACGTTTTCCACGAATATTCCAGTGAATTCCTCTCAAGTTTTGATAATACACTTGAAAGTTTGACAATAAAACATTCAGTTCTTTTACTAACAATTCTGATTCTTTTACAGGTAATCCTAAAATATTTGTCTTCATAATTTAATTTTTTACACTAATTTACTACAAAATTAAAGTAACTTTACTAAAATAAACATAAATAAAAATTATATTTTCTTATTTTTGCATCACAAATTACTATCAACATGACTATAACTCAATTGCAATATGTGTTAGCGGTTGCTGAGCATAAAAACTTCACTCTTGCTGCTGAAAAATGCTTCGTAACACAGCCAACTTTAAGTATGCAAATACAAAAAATTGAAGAAGAACTTAATATTTTAATTTTCGACAGAAGCAAAAAGCCGATTCAGCTTACTGATATAGGACAGAAAATTGTAAGTCAGGCCAAAAATATCGTAAACGAAGCTGATCGTATAAAAGATATTGTAGAACAGCAGAAAGGTTTTATTGGCGGAGAATTTCGTTTAGGAATAATTCCAACGATTATGCCTACGCTTCTACCCATGTTTTTGAGTAATTTCATTAAAAAATATCCAAAAGTAAAACTCTTAATTGAGGAGTTGAATACCGAGGAAATTATTCTGAAACTAAAAAACGGTCATTTGGATGCTGCAATTGCTGCAACGCCGCTTGAAGACGAAAAAATTAAAGAAATTGTATTGTACTTTGAGCCATTTGTAGCTTACATTCCTGAGCATCACGCTAGTTTCCAGAAAGAAGAAATTGAAGTAGCCGACTTAAATCTGAACGAAATTCTGCTTTTACAAGACGGTCACTGTTTTAGAGACGGAATTTTGAATTTGTGCAAAAGTGTCTCAGACGTCGACCAGACTAATTTCCAAATTCAAAGCGGTAGTTTTGAAACCTTAATTAAATTGGCAGACGAAGGCCTTGGTACAACGTTACTTCCGTACTTGCACACCTTAGACTTAAAAGAATCCGATAAACTGAAACTCCGTAACTTTAAGGAACCAAAACCGGCTCGAGAGGTAAGTTTGATTTACCCAAAGAGCGAATTAAAGATGCAAATCATTGACGCATTAAGATCTACAATTGCAGGCGTTGTAAAAGGCGCAATTGTTTTTCAGAATGTTCAAATCATTAGTCCGTTACAAAAGAAAGCGTAATAAAAAAGGAGCCAATTTGGCTCCTTTCTTTTTATACTTTAATTAGTTGTAGACTTTGTTTTAATTCTGGTTTTCCGACAACGAAATTCAGTAACCACTCTTGCAATTGTTCCATTTCGTAAGGTAACAGTGTTTTGATAGCTTTTTCTAACTCTTTGCAGAAAAGTACCGGATCGAAACTAACTCTTTCAAGTATTGATTTCGTGTAATCAAACATCATTTTTGACATAATAAAATAAGATTTTCGGGGGTTATCTATTTTTTTAAACTCGAACCAAATTTAAACAAATAACTAACATAAATATTACTTTTAACTTATTTTTTTAAAAACTTTAGCAGCGAATACGTTTTCTTAAAACAAATAAATCAATGTAGAATTATTCTAAATTACTCATTTAAACCTTTTTAAAAGCTCTAAACATTTCTCTTTTTCCTGGAGGCCCTGTTAATTTTTCTACGGTAAATCCAACTTCGATCATACTTCTTTTAACAACTCCTCGAGCTGCGTATGTAACTAAAACGCCGTTTGGTTTTAAACTATTGTACATTTTTTGAAAAATTTCAGTACTCCAAAGCTCCGGTTGCACTCTATATCCGAAGGCGTCAAAGTAAATCAAATCAAAAATTTCAAAATCGTTTATATCGTGAAAAAATTGTTTCCTTTTGGTTAACGAGAACAAGTCGCAAATTTCTGTTTTTTCATTCCAATCCGATTTATGCATTTTTTCAAAAATGTTATAAAATTCCGATGCCTCCAATTCTTCAGCATAATTCATTTCCAAAATCTCATCTGCATCAACAGGGTATGCTTCCACTCCAACATAATCTATTTTCTGATTTTTTCTAATGGCTTCCAAATACGTGATAAAAGCATTCAAACCAGTCCCAAAACCTATTTCTAATATACTTATAGGATTATCAAATAATGAAAGTCCGTTTTTAATAAAAACATGCTTTGCTTCCTGAATTGCACCATGTTTAGAATGATAGCATTCGTCCCATTCTGGCAAACGAATTGTAGTTGAGCCATCTAGCGTTTTAATTATTTCCCTTTTCACCTTTTTAAGATTTTAGTAATGGCTTTTTATTGATTTTCAAGCCATTTTAATATTCAAAATTAGTCAAAACAAATGCGTAAAGCCTTAAAAAACGATACTTTTTTCATAAAATCTTTATAAAAATCAATTAAATATTTGAGTTTATTATAGGATAAATAAATCTCAGTCAAAACGAGTAAATAATGAATTTTCGCCAAGCTTTTTACAGATTTTTACGTAATTTTGCATTCAATAAATTCCATTTTACACGATATCATCACTTTAGATTTTCTGATAGTGAAAAATATCTCACAAAAAACTTACATAACTATGAGTACAACTCAAACGAGCAAAATTGAAATCATTAAAGCTACTTCTACAAAAATAAATGAAGTAGATTTTGACAACTTAAGTTTTGGTGCTGTATTTACAGACCATTTATTCGAATGCGATTTTAAAAACGGGCAATGGCAAAATCCTGTCATTAAGCCTTATGCTCCTATTTTGATGGATCCATCTTCAAAAGTCTTCCACTACGGACAAGCTATTTTTGAAGGAATGAAAGCTTATAAAGACGAAAATAATGACATTTGGTTGTTTAGACCAGATGAAAATTATAAACGTTTCAATAATTCTGCTGTTCGTATGGCAATGCCAGAAATTCCAGAATCTATTTTTATGGATGGTTTAAATGAATTATTGAAAATTGATCAAGAATGGATTCAGAGAGGAAACGGAGCTAGTATGTACATTCGTCCTTTTATGATTGCTACAGGTCCTGGAGTTATCGCAAATCCTTCTGACGAATATAAATTTATGATTTTACTTTCTCCTGCAAAAGCATATTATGGAGGCGAAGTAAAAGTTATCATTGCTGAGCATTTCAGTAGAGCTGCAAATGGAGGAATCGGTGCTGCAAAAGCTGCCGGAAACTACGCTGCTCAATTTTACCCAACTAACTTGGCAAACAAAGATGGTTTCCAACAAGTTATCTGGACTGATGATGCAACGCACACAAAATTAGAAGAAGCTGGAACAATGAACGTTTTCTTCAGAATCAATGATACTTTATTAACTGCTCCAACAAGCGAAAGAATTTTAGATGGTGTTACTAGAAAAAGTTTGATCGCAATGGCAGAAAAAGAAGGATTAAAAGTTGAAGTTCGTCCAGTAATTGTTTCAGAATTAGTTGAAGCTGCTAAAAACGGATCTTTGAAAGAAATCTTTGGAGCAGGAACAGCTGCTGTAATTAGCGTTATCAAAGGATTCTCATATAAAGATGAATATTTTGAAATGGCTCCAATCGAAAATTCTTATGCTTCTTTCTTAAAAGAAAAACTAACAAGTCTTCAAAACAAACTTTCTGAAGATACTTACGGATGGACAGTTAAAGTTCAATAATCCAAAACCATATTAAAAAGAAAACCCGATAAATTTAGTTTTATCGGGTTTTTTATTTTTCACTATTAAACATTTAACGTGGAGATAAGATAAAACTCAATCTTGTCATTTCGACGAAGGAGACCCGAGCGATAGCGAACAGGCGGAGCAAATCTTCGCAAGTTGCTCGACAAAGATTAGCTTCTCGTTGCGGAGTTACTTGTGGAGATTTCTCCTTCGTCGAAATGACAAAAATAACGTAAAGCTTTGCGAACTTTGCCTTTTTATAAGAACTGCAGAAAAAAAACTTAGCGTTCTTTGCGTTAAAAAAACTTCTTTACAACAATTTCGAAAAATCAGGTTTAAAATAATTTGGCCCTTTCATTACTTTTCCGTCTTCGCGATAAATTGGTTTTCCATCTTCACCCAATTTACTCATATTACTACGTTGAATTTCGTCAAAAACAGCTTCAATTTTATCTTGAAGTCCGTGCTCGATAATGGTTCCGCACAGAATATACATCATATCACCAAGTGCATCTGCAATTTCAACCAAATCATTATTTTGAACTGCCTCGTAATACTCTTCATTTTCTTCCTTCATTAAATTATAACGAAGTAATTTTTTCTCTGCTCCTACATCGGCAATTGGAGTTTTACTATGTCCAATTTTAAAAGCAGTGTGAAATTCGGTTACGGCGTCAAGTTGTTTTTTCATATAGTAGTTTTCTTTTTTTGCTAATTTAAGTCACTTTCTAATAAATATGAAAATTTATTGAATGAAATGAAAAGGCAATTTAGCAGCAAATCGTTTACAAATCTCTAAATTTGCTAAAAATTTTTATAACTATGTTTAGTCAAGGACAAATACTATTTGGAGTATGTTTTTTTATTGCATTTGTAATCATTATGATATTTGCTTATCGAAAAGATTTGAAATTACACAAAGTTTTCTACAAAGGAAACTACAAAGTACTCCTTGCCTTTCTGCTTTTCATTGTCCTTTTGTTCGTAATTAAAATCTTTTTAAAAAGATAAATTATTCTGGTCCCAATAAAATAAAACCTAATAATTATGGGTTATTAGTAAGACTCATAATAAAATTTATAACTTTACCGAAACCAATTAATCTGCCATGAAAATTCTAAAGTATTTATTTCTTTTTGCACTTTTAAGCTTTGTTGCTCTTACTGTTTTTGTTGCTACTCAGAAAGGAGATTTTTCTGTAGAAAGAAGTAAAGTTATCAATTCGCCTCGTGCAACGGTTTATAACTACTTGAACGACTTTAGAAATTACGAAGATTTTGAATCATGGTCTATTGAAGATCCTTCAATCAAAATGACTTATGCTAATAAAACTAGTGGAAATGGCGCTACATTTTATTGGGATGGTGCTGACGGAAAAGGAAATTCTATTATCCTTAAAACAAAAGATGGCGAAAGCATTGACCAAAAAATGCAATTTGACGGTACTGAAGCCGATGTAAACTGGACTTTAAAAGATACTTTGAACGGAAAAACAAAAGTTACCTGGAAAGGAAAAGGAACTATGAGTTTTCTATTTAAAATATACACTGCTCTTCATGGAGGTTCAGATAGGGTTATTGGAACTATCTACGAAAAAAGCTTAGCCAATATTGATAAAAACTTAGATTACGAAACCAAAACTTTTGCTGTAACAGTAGACGGAGTGGTAAAGAAAACAGAAACTCCTTATATCAAACAGACTTTTACTAGCGAAATTGCCAAAATAAGCAAAAATATTAGAATTGTAATTCCGAAACTTATTCACTTTAGCGAAACAAATGGTTTGTCTGCAGTAGGAAAACCGTTTATCATTTATCATACTTACGACACTAAAACCGGTTTAGCAAAGATTTCAATCTGTCTGCCTATCAATAAAGAAATTTCAACAAGCTCTGGAAGTGATATCTTAGCAGGAAAATTGAATGGTTTTGATGCTGTAAAAACAACGCTTAACGGAGATTACTCTCATAGAAATGAAGCAATTGCAAAAACAACGGCTTATATCAACAATCAGAAGATCATTCCAGATTTAAGCTGGTCTCATCTTGAAATCTTGAATCTAAGCAAATTGGATGTAAAAGCTTCATCTAAATTGGTAACTGAGATTTATTTCCCAATAAAACCAAAAGTAGTTCCTGCTGCTACTGTTGTGACTGATCCTGTTTATGCTCCAGAAAGCACTAGTGGAGAAACTACAAGTGAGCCACGCACTGAACAGCCGCGTACAGAACCTGTAAAACGCAAACCAGCTGCGCCAGCTCCTGCTCCAACGCAAACACCTGCACAAGAAGAAGATTCAGAATTTTAAATAATTTCAAAAGTCTATTAAACCTTTTGCTTTAAATTCTGTCTTACTTCTATAAAAAAAGTTTACAAAACAAAAAGTTTGATAGACGAGAAAGAATTTATAAAACAATTATTAACCCCTGAAACGCAAAATGTTGCGTTTCAAAAACTCTTGTCTGATTATCAGCGGCCTTTGTATTCTCATATACGAAACATTGTTTTGAATCATGATGATGCAGATGATGTTTTACAGAACACTTTTGTAAAAGTCTTTCAAAATCTTAAAAACTTTAAAGGAGAAAGTAAACTTTTTTCCTGGATGTACCGTATTGCGACAAACGAAGCTTTGACTTTTTTATCGCAAAAAGCAAAATTGAGCGGAATTTCATCTGAAGATCTGCAAAACAAAACTATTGATGGCTTAAAAGCCGATCTTTATTTTGATGGAGATGAAATTCAAATCAAGCTTCAAAAGGCAATTGTAACACTTCCAGAAAAACAGCAATTGGTTTTCAAAATGAAATATTTTGAAGAATTAAAATATGAAGAAATTGCAGATATTTTAGGAACATCTGTTGGAGCTCTTAAAGCTTCTTATCATCATGCAGTAAAAAAAATCGAATTATATGTTACATCAAATTAAACCTTTTGTAACCAAAACTGTCTTATAAGTATTATGAAAACATTTAAATTAGAAAACGAACCCAAAATAAAATCTGGTTTTAAAACTCCGGAAAATTATTTTGATGATTTTTCAGAAAAGGTTTTACAGCAATTAAACGAAAAAGAAGTTAAAGTAATTCCTTTTTTCAAACGCAAAAAAACACTCTGGACGGCCGCAGCCGCTGTAGTTGGCTTTGCATTATTGATTCCTGTCATAAATAATTACAGAGCAAATTCAAACGATCTTGATGAAGCTACTTTAGAAAATTATTTATCCTATCATTCTAATATTAGCCAATACGACTTGATTCAAAAATTAGATGATAGTGATATTGAAAAATTAGGCAACGATGTTACTTTGGAAGATGAAACTCTTGAAGATATTTTAGCGACAAGCCCAAACATCGAACACTTAATATCAGAACAAAATTAAATCAAACTTAACTCAACAACTTAGCTTAACAATGAAAATAAAAAACATTTTACCGCTATTGCTATTTCTGACAAGTTTTTCATTTTTTGCCCAAAATGGAAAAATTGATGAAAAGCGAGAAAAGATTAAAGCTTTTAAAGTGTCATTTTTAACGACAGAATTAGAATTAACTTCAACAGAAGCCGAAAAATTCTGGCCGATTTATAATGCTTATGATGACAAGCAGTATGAATTAAAATATTTGAAAATGAAAACTTATCTGAGACAGTTAAAAGACGACAATCTTAAAAATCTTTCAGATAAAGAAGCAGCAACGTTATTATCTCAAATTGAAAGTACAGATAAAGAAATATACCAGCTTCGTGAAAAATACATGAGCAGTTTAAAAAAAGTGCTTCCTGCAAAGAAAATATTATTGCTTAAAAAATCTGAAGACGACTTTAATCGAAAATTATTGCAGCAATATCGAGACAAAGGAAATAAAGATTAAACTTAACAATACAACAGCGATAAGAACCCTATATAATAATACTTACTTTATTATTTAGGGTTCTTATTTTTTTATTTAAAATTAAGTCGAACTACTTTATTATGTCCGGCTGCGATTGCCGTATTTCTGTTCACAAATCGAATCGTGAAAAACCTATTATCTGTAGAAAGCTGCATCCAGTTTTCTCCTCCATTTTGAGAATACTGTATTCCTTCAGAACCTACGCAAACAATTTCTCGTCCATTTCCACCAGGAACATATTGTACACAAGATGCATAACCAAATCCCATATTCTGACCAATTAATTGCCAGGTGTTGCCCCCATCTTTTGTAAAAGCTTTATTATTGGCTTTAATATTAGGAAGATCGTAATCTCCTCCTGCAATAAAACCTTGTTTAGAATCGTAAAAATCGGCAGTAAAAATTCCTGTCATTTGTTTTCCCTGCACAATTGGAGTTTCGACAACTTTCCATGTCTTTGCTTTATCTGGAGAATAAAAAACACGTGCTTTTTTTCCGCCCGAAACTAGCCATGTATCGTTTCCTTTTATAACAATATTGGTATTACTTGCTGCAAAAGCTGCCTCTCCTGTGCTATTTGTTGGTAATTTATCTGAAAGCAATTTTGTCCAAGTTTCTCCGCCGTCTCGTGTAACAATAATTGAAAAAGTATCCTCAGTCGGGTCTCCAATTGCAATTCCTTCTTTATCGTTCCAGAACTGCATGCTGTCGTAAAAAACTTTTGGGTTAATTTCTTTATAAACCAATTTAACTTTTCGGTCTTTTTTTGAAACCGAATATAGAAGTGCTGGATTTGCTACACTCAGCAAAAAAATATCTTTTGAAGTTTGCGCAATACTTCTAAATTCTAATTTAAGTGTATCACGATAAATATGTTCTTCAAATTTTTCTTTTTTATCCAAATCATAGTATCCAAAACGAGAATTATCTGCCCCGTACCAAACTTTATTTTTATCAATTAGAATTGCTCTAATACTAATTCTGTCTTTAAATAATGTATCTACTGTCATTGATGTAAAGCCATTATTATAAACAATGTCAGTTTTATAATTAAATGTCTTAAAAGACATCAGCAAAATAAAAATAACACAAAATAAAGCGATTTTTTTCATAGGAAATTTAAAATTTGGTTAACGCTAAAATACGATTATTTATAAAATATCAAAATCATTCTGTATTCTTTTCTGGCATGATAGTTGTTTTCTTACAAAATAATTTTAACAAGTAAAATATGAAAAATATATTGTTTATAGCGTTTTTTATACTATTAGTAAATTACATTAATGCCCAAAAAGTAAATGTTTACGCCAAAAACTCTTATGTAGAAGACAATTTAGACTTAAATGCTGTGGCTTCAATTTTTGAAGAATCTAAAGATCTTGTCGATTTTGAACAGAAATTAAATTATCCTCAAGATCGAATTTCAAACCTTGATTTAAACAACGATGGTAAAGTTGATTATTTAAAAGTTTCTGATAAAATCGTAAACAACATTCAAATAATAAAAATTCAATCTGAAGTAAGTCCAAATATATATGAAGATGTTGCTTCTATTAATATAATATTAAATAACAAAAATAGAAGTTCAAATTTTGCTTTAAATACAACTCATTGCAATGAGATTCCAAACAAGAATAAAGAAAAAAATAAAAGCTCCTATTATAATCAATCTGGACTTCGAGCAACAGACATTGTAATTCCATTTATATATACAGCACTAAATGTCTATTTATCTATAAGAAGATAGATCAACAAACAAACAAACAAACAAACAAACAAACAAACAACTGTTTATCAGCAATATACAACCAAATAAACAATAGAAATATTTTGTGGCACAGTAATTGGATATCTCATAACACAAAATAATTTAATACAAATTAGCCATGAAAGCGAATTTACTTTTAATAGCAATATCAGCCTTAGTTCTTGCTTCTTGCTCTGCACAAAGTCAAACTACTGTTTATGCAAAAAACTCAGATATAAGCGATAACTTAGATTTAAGAGCTGTTGCTTCGATGTTTGGAGAATCAGCTAACCTTCAAGATTTTGAAAGACGTTTAAATGATCCAAAATATCAAATATCAAATCTTGACCTTAACGGTGATGACGAAGTGGATTATCTTCGTGTAATCGAAAGTGTTGAAAACAGAACTCACGTTGTTATTATCCAAGCAGTTCTAGATCGCGATGTTTACCAAGACGTTGCTACTATTGATGTAGAAAGAGATAATTACAACAAAGTAAGTGTTCAAATTGTTGGAAACTCTTATTTATATGGAGCAAATTACATTTATGAACCTGTTTATAGTGTTGTTCCTGTAATTTATACTTCATTTTGGGTGACAAATTACAGACCTTATTATTCAACTTGGTATTGGGGTTACTATCCAACATATTACAGCGCTTGGAGACCTTACCCAGTTTATAGATACAGAAATAATATCAATGTTTGCATCAATGTACACAACACATACAATTATGTCAATACGAGAAGAAGCTATAGAGCTCCTGCAATTTATGAAACTAGACGTACTTACGGTTACGAAAGAATGCGTCCAAACTACAGCTTTGCTGAAAGACATGCAAACACATCTAATAGATATGAACTAGACCAAAGACGTGTAGCAAACAGAGAAACTAGCCGAAATACTTACAACACAAACAGAAATTATACAGGAAGAACAACATCTGACAACGGAATTTCTAACAGAACATATGCAGAAAACAGAAATGCGACAAATAGATCAACTGTTGACAGAAGCAGCAATAGCGGCAACAATAGCAATAGAAGCTATAACCCTACAGGCAGAAGTTCTGAAAATGTAAGCACAGAAAGAAGCACAAATCGTGGTGGCTATTCAAATAATGGCTATAATTCTCAAAGAACTGAAAATAGCGCAAGAGTACAAAATACTCAGAGAACAGATTATGGAAACGGAAATACTTCTAGCACTTCAAGAGATTATTCTAATCGTGAAGTGTCTGCTCCAAGAGCTGAAAGAAGTACAAGAAGTTATTCTGAAAACCAGTCTAGCAATTCAAACAGAGATTACTCTGCTAGACCACAGCAAAGCCAACGTTCAGAATCTCCACGTATGAGCCAAGAATCTTCTAGAGGAAACCAAGAGTCTAGAGGCGGACAGAGCCAAAGAGACAATGGCTCAAGCTCTAGAGGAAATGGCAGAAGAGGCTAATTTTCAAAATAAATAATACTCAAAAAAGAAAGCACAATTTTACGATTGTGCTTTTTTTTATCTTTTTAATTATAATTGCCGCTAATTTGTTTTAAAACAGTAAATTTGCAACCGTCTTTTTATAAAACTATACATGAGCGCATCGCATAAAAACTTACATAGTAAGTTGTCTATTGGGGGTTTATTGATTACTTTAGGGATTATTTATGGAGATATAGGAACTTCTCCATTGTACGTAATGAAGGCTATTTTGGGCGATCACACGATAAATGCCGATATTGTTTTAGGTGGTATTTCTTGTGTTTTTTGGACCTTAACATTACAAACTACAATTAAATATGTACTTATCACATTAAGTGCAGACAACCACGGCGAAGGAGGAATTTTTGCATTATATGCATTAGTCAAGAAAACAAAAATTCAATGGCTCATAGTACCCGCGATTATTGGAGGTAGCGCCCTGCTCGCCGACGGAATTATAACCCCGCCAATTTCGATTTCTTCTGCTGTAGAAGGAATTAGAGCATTCTATCCAACGATGCAGACACAAACTATTGTGTATATTGTAATTACAATTCTATTCGTTCTATTCACTATTCAGCAGTTCGGAACTAAATTGGTTGGTAAATTCTTTGCCCCAATGATGTTAATCTGGTTTGCTATGTTGGGAACTTTAGGAACAATTCAGGTATTGAATTATCCGGAAGTAATTAAAGCAATCAATCCGTACTACGCTTATCATTTATTATCGATACATCCTGATGGTTTCTTTGTTCTTGGTTTTGTATTCTTATGTACAACTGGAGCTGAGGCTTTGTATTCTGACATGGGACACTGTGGTAGAAAAAACATCAGAATTAGCTGGATGTTTGTAAAAACGACTTTAGTTCTAAATTATTTCGGACAAGCAGCTTATTTAATTCACCATGAAGGAAGCACATTACAGCAATTAGGAGGCGAAAACGGAAATCCGTTTTACTTAATTATGCCACATTGGTTTTTACCATTCGGAATTGTAGTTGCAACTCTTGCTGCAGTAATTGCGTCTCAGGCACTTATTTCTGGCTCGTTCACTTTAATTAATGAAGCGATGCGTTTGAACTTCTGGCCAAAAGTAAAAATCAAATATCCTACTGAAGTAAAAGGTCAATTATACATTCCGTCAATCAACTGGTTATTGTTTTTTGGTTGTGTTGGAATCGTTTTACATTTCGAAAAATCAGGAAACATGGAACACGCATATGGTCTTGCTATCATTTTGTGTATGATCATGACTACCATATTATTGAATTATTACTTAATCATGAAACGTGTAAAACTGTACTTCATGGTACCGTTGATTACCATTTATTTATTGATTGAGTTCAGTTTCCTTTTCGCTAATATTACCAAATTTGCAGAAGGTGGTTATGTAACTTTAATCATTGCTAGTTTATTGATTTCTGTAATGACAATCTGGTATTTGGCTAAGAAAATCAACAAAAACTACACTAAAGTCGTTAAGGTTGACGATTACAAACAAGTTCTTGTAGAGTTGAGCCAAGATTTATCTATTCCGAAATATGCTACGCATTTGGTTTATATGACTAATGCAAATCGCGTGGATGAACTGGAGGAAAAAATCATTTATTCTATTCTTCAAAAACGCCCAAAAAGAGCAGATATTTATTGGTTTGTTCACGTTAATATTTTGACAGAACCTTATAAAACGCAATATAAAGTAACCGAAATTGCTAAAGACGATATTTATAGAATTGATTTCAACTTAGGTTTTAGAGAACCAACCAAAATCAATTTGATGTTTAGAGAAGTTATCAAAGACATGGTAAAACGTGGCGAAGTAGATATTACGAGCCGTTACGAATCTTTAAACAAAAATAATATTATTGGAGACTTCAAATTTGTATTGTCTGAGAAATTCTTATCAAATGACAACGATTTAAGATGGCATGAAAACATTATCATGAATTCTTATTTCTTCATCAAAAAACTGAGTTTGTCTGAAGAAAGAGCTTTTGGCTTGGACAGCAGCTCTGTTAAGATAGAAAAATTCCCGATGGTGCTTCATGCTCCAGAAAATATTGGATTAACGCGAATTATTTCAAAAGAATAAAAAGCTTAACAATAATTTCAAAAAACACTCTAAATTAGAGTGTTTTTTTCATTTAGTGAAAGTCTAAAGTAAGATTCAGTATTAAAAATTTAACTTTCAATCAATTAATAGTACCTTTGCAACTCAAAATATAGAAATGAGATTACACAGAAATTTAGTTTATACTACCATTGACTCTTTAAATGCAATTTTCAACGAAGGAGAATATGCTGATAAAGTGGTAGCAAGAGCATTAAAAAAAGACAAACGTTGGGGAAGTTCTGACAGGAAGTTTGTTGCTGAAACGATATACGAAATTGTTCGCTGGAAACGATTATACGCAGAAATTGCCGAAGTAAAAGAACCTTATGACAGAGACAATCTATGGAGAATGTTTGCGGTTTGGGCTGTTTTACGCGGTTATCCAATTCCAGATTGGAGACAATTGGAAGGAACTCCGGAAAGAAAAATAAAAGGGCGTTTTGACGAATTATCTAAAACTAGAGCCATTAAAGAATCTATTCCAGATTGGATGGATGAATTGGGCGTAAAAGAACTTGGAGAAAAAGTTTGGGCAAAAGAAATTGCGGCACAAAATCAACCTGCAAAAGTTATCTTGAGAACCAATACTTTAAAAGGTACTAAAGAAAGTCTTCGCAATACTTTAATGGATTTAAATATTGAAACTGAATATTTAAAAGACCAGCCAGAAGCTCTTGTTTTAAAAGAAAGAGCAAATGTATTCTTGACAGAAGCTTTCAAACAAGGTTTATTTGAAGTTCAAGATGCCAACTCGCAATTAGTTGCTGGATTTTTGGATGTAAAACCTGGAATGCGTGTTGTAGATACGTGCGCTGGTGCAGGTGGAAAAACATTGCATATGGCTTCTTTAATGGAAAATAAAGGGCAATTGATTGCAATGGACTTGTACGAAAGTAAATTGAAGCAATTGAAATTAAGAGCCAAAAGAAATGGCGCTTTTAATATTGAATACCGCATTATCGACAGCACAAAAGTGATCAAAAAATTACACGAAAAAGCAGACCGTGTTTTAATTGATGCACCTTGTAGCGGATTAGGAGTTTTGAAAAGAAACCCTGATTCTAAATGGAAATTACAGCCTGAGTTTATTGATAACATCCGTAAAGTTCAGAGTGAAGTTTTGGAAAGCTATTCTAAAATTGTAAAACCAGGCGGAAAATTAGTTTATGCAACTTGTTCAGTTCTTCCATCAGAAAACCAAGAACAAGTAGAAAAGTTTTTAAAAACAGAAATCGGACAACAATTTACTTTTATTGAAGATCGTAAAATGTTAGCTTCAGAATCTGGTTTTGATGGATTTTATATGGCTTTACTGGAACGCAAAAAATAAATTCCAAATTCCGATTTATTTCGGAATACTCAATATTAAAATTCCAAATTCCAATCTTAAAACTTGGAATTTGGAATTTTTTATTTTTTCTAATGCCATAGCTTTGTCATTTCGACGTAAGGAGAAATCTTCGCAAGTAGCTCCGCTCCAATAGGCAAATCTTTGTGGAGTTTCTAACGAAGATTTCTCCTTACTTCGAAATGACAAAATTGCGAAAACTTGGAATCTAATCTTGCAAAGTAGGTTTTCGCAACAGCTTTCCATTTTCGTTTTCTTTGAATTTTGAAACGAAAACTATTTCTTTTGGTTTTTCATACTTCCCTAAAACGTCAAAGAAATCAGGAGCAAATTCTTGTTTTTCCCCTTCTACAACCAAAACTAATTTTTCTCCTAAAGTAGTATCTGGAAGTCCTGTAACAAAAAATCTGTTAGCTATCTTTCCAATAAGTTTAGCCTCAATCTGTTCTGGAATCAGCTTCACTCCTCCACTATTGATTACGTTGTCAATTCGACCTAAAAACTTAAATTGCTGCTCATTGACTAATTCTACCAAATCATTGGTTACAATTGGCTCATCAGAAATAGAAGCTACTTTAATAACCAAACACTGACGATCGTCTTGAGATATTTTTACGTTTGGAAGAATTGAGAAAACAGAATCTCCCAAACGCTTTGCCGCGATATGCGTAATCGTTTCTGTCATTCCGTATGTTTCGTAAATTTCTGTTTTAAGCGGCAAAAGCTTTTCTTCTAAAGCAGAATCTAATTTAGCTCCTCCTATAATTAACTTACGTACTTTTGAAAGTCCAGCAATAGAATTTTGAACTTGTAGCGGCACCATTGCCACAAAATCGTATGTCGTTGTATTGAATTGCAATGGATGCAAACTTGGTGAAACCACATCTAATTCTAATCCTAAAATTAAACTTCTCACCAACATCATTTTCCCTGCAATAAATTGCGTCGGCAGACACAATAAAGCTTTATCTCCTGGTTCCAGATCAAAAAAATCGCCTGTTGCTAAAGCTGACTGAATCATGGCTTGCTTCTTTAACTTAACTAGTTTTGGAAGTCCTGTTGTTCCAGAAGTCGTCATTTCGATATAGTCTTTTTTATCAAACCAATCCAAAAAGAATTCTCCAATTGACTGTTCGTAAGCATCACCTTCTTTTATGTAACTATAAGCAACACGGCACAAGTCTTTTGCATTTAAATGGTATCCATTTAATTTGAAATAATTGTGAACGTTATTTTGAGTTAAGTTTTGCATATTCTTAAGCATTTAATTCGATTTTACTAATTTTTCCTGTTAGTTTTTCTTTCCAATTTGTCCAACCATATTTTTTACTAAAAATAAAAAGCAGAATTGGATAAATAACAACAACTGGCAGAATTACATCAATTCCTGCCGAAGGTTCTGAAAGATCTTTAAATATAGAATTCGTCTGAAAAACGGTCCAATCTGAAGTAACTAATAATGCTCCAACAAGATTGTTTGCGGCATGAAATCCGAGTGCCAATTCCATTCCTTCATCCATCAAAGTGATAACTCCTAAAAACAATCCAGTTCCTATATAATAAATCATGATAATACTTCCCATTTTTTCAACCTCTGGATTGGCCCAGTGCATAGAGCCGAATATAAGAGAAGTCATTAAAAGCGGAAACCATCTATTCTGAGCTAAATTGGCAAACCCTTGCATTAGATATCCTCTAAAAACATATTCTTCAGTAGAAGTTTGAATCGGAATTAAAACACATCCTAAAACTGCCAATATCAAAAAAGGGACTAATTTAAACTGAAATACAAATTGCTCAGGAGATCTTAAATATACAAACAAAAAACTGAGCACTGAGAAAAATGACCATAAAAAGAAAGAAAACCAGATTCTTTTCCAATCTACTTTAGATCTTGATGTTGTCACCGACAAAAGAGTTTGATGGTGAATATATTTGACCACAAAATAAATTCCTGCAAAAGCAAAAACAAATGAAATCATTATTAGAAAAAGAGTGGTATTAGACTCAAACATTTTCATAACGCCATCGTTTGTAGTTGGAAAAGCTGTATGATCTATAAATGTTTTACAAAATACGGCTGCAGTAATTGGAATTTGCCCTATAAAAGATGCTGAAATAATAAAGACTGACCCTAAAAGATATTTCCAAAATTTGTTTTCGGGTTTAATCCCTTGTTCTAAAAACATAAAATTAAAATTTTAAAAAATGAGAATTCAAATTCGATAAGTTAGTCTTACTTTTGATATTGCTAAAATACCTCCTTTTTTATTGTACGAATATTAAACGTTTAAATATAACAAAATGATACAAATTTACCACAATCCGAGATGCGGAAAATCAAGAAATTGCCTTGCTTTTATTGAAAAATCAAATCAGGATTTTGAAATCATACCTTACTTAACTGAAACTCCATCTTTTGACCAGTTAAAAACATTATTGGGTCAACTAAATCTTGAACCAATCCAGCTAATTAGGACAAAAGAAAAAATCTGGATCGAAAATTTCAAAGGCAAAACTTTAAGTGACGATGAGATTATCAATGCTATGGTAGAAAATCCTATTTTAATCGAGCGTCCAATTGTTGTAAAAGATGGAAAAGCTATTATTGGTCGAGATCCAGAACTTGTTGCTTCTTTTTTAGATTGATTCTAAAATACCCTATTAACATTTTTTTGTGATTTTTCTCTTTAAACCAAAAACTACATTTGGCGTCTAAAGAGAAAAAGAAAACCAGAAAATGAAAAAAATCAAATTTGCTGTATTACTTGTATTCTTGTTTACAAGTTTTTACAATTACTCTCAACAAGGTCCGGGAGGCAGACCCAAAGTAAAAGTCACCGGAAAAGTTTTCGAGAAAGTAAGCAAGCAACCATTAGAATACGCTACAATTTCGCTTACCAAACCAAATGACACAAAAGTTGTTGCCGGTGGTATCACAAACCCGAAAGGAGAATTTGAAGTTGCGGTTGCACCCGGAACTTACGATATAAAAGTGGAGTTTATTTCATTTAAATCTACTGAAATCAAACAAAAAAGCATTCAGGATGACACCAATTTAGGTGTTGTAAACCTATCTGAAGATGCTGCACAATTGAACGAAGTTGTAGTTCGCGCTGAAAAATCGACTGTAGAAATTAAACTTGACAAAAAAGTTTACAATGTTGGTCAAGACATGATTGTAAAAGGCGGAAGTGTTAGCGATGTTTTAGACAACGTTCCTTCTGTTTCTGTTGATACTGAAGGAAACGTAAGCTTAAGAGGAAGCGATAACATTCGTATTTTAATTGACGGAAGACCTTCACAGGCGATTAATGTTGCAGAAGCTTTGAGACAGCTTCCAGCTGATGCTATTGATAAAGTAGAAGTAATCACTAATCCATCAGCACGTTATGATGCAGAAGGTGGATCTGGAATTATCAACATCATTCTTAAAAAAGGTAAAAATCAAGGTTTTAACGGAACTTTTATTGCCTCGACTGGTTTACCAGAAACGTATGGCGCAAGTGCCAACTTAAACTATAAAACTGAAAAGTTAAACTATTTCACAACTGCTGGTTACAACTATAGAACTACTGAAGGAGCTGGTAAAACAAACTCAGAATATTTTGATCAAAACGAAGTAACAAAAAGCTATTTAGACGAAAACCGTGATACAAAACGTGTCAGAAACGGATTTAACGGACGAGCTGGTGTTGAATGGACACTGACTCCTTCTACATTTTGGACAAATGCCATCAATTACCAAAAAAACACTGGTGATGACAGAGATTTGATCAATTATTACAACTACGATGCTGCACATAATTACACTGGAACATCTTATCGTTTAAATGACGCAGATACTGGAAGTGAAAACTTTGAGTATACTTCGAACTTGATTAAAAATTTCAACGATAAAGGACATAAACTTACTGCAGATCTTTCTATTTCAAGAAATACAGATGACAGCTATAGTACCATTACAGCTTCACCAAATTTCAATAATACGCTAAATGATCAGGTACAAAAGCAAGTATTATTTCAAGCAGATTACGTTCTTCCACTAGGCAAAGGCGGGCAGTTTGAAGCTGGTTACAAAGGAAGTTTTGGAGATTTGAATAACGAATATTATGTAAGCACTATCGAAAATAATGTTCCCGTAAAGGATCCTAATTTATCAAACACATTAGAATACAAAGAAAATATCAACGCACTTTACACTCAATATGGCTTCAAAGCAAATAAATTCTCTTATTTATTTGGCCTAAGATGGGAAGACACAGATATTCATGTAAACTTACTAGACAACAGTAATTTCAATACTAAAAAATACAACAACTTGTTTCCAAGTGCTTTTATTAGTTACGAAATCTCAGATCAAAGCAACTTCTCAGCAAGTTATAGCAAACGTTTATCTAGACCAAGAGGACGTTTCATGAACCCTGCTGTAAATTATGCGAGTAATATTAATATTTTTCAAGGAAATCCAGATTTAGATCCTTCTTTAACAGATAAATATGATATTGGCTACATCAAAAAATGGGATAAAGTAACCTTCAATACATCTGCTTATTTTGAAGACACAAAAGACGTTTTCAGCTTTGTAAGATCTCCTACCGGCGATTATGTAACTGCTGATGGTGAAGTGGTAACGCCTGCACCAGGTGAGGTAGTTGACGGTACTCCAGTAATCAAAAGTCAGCCTATTAACTTAGGAAAAGAACAAAAATTTGGTTTCGAATTTACATTTAATTACACTCCATACAAATGGTGGAAATTAAACAGTAACTTCAATTTCTTTAATGTAAAAACTACCGGAGAGCACAGTTACGTAGATACGCAAGGAAATACTATAGTTCAAAATTTAGACAATCAGGCTACATCTTGGTTTGCAAGAGTAAACTCTAAAGTCACTTTACCATATAAAATTGACTGGCAATTGACAGCAATGTACAACGGAGAGCAAAAAACGGCTCAAGGTAAAAATTTAGGTCAATTCGGAATGAATACTGCTTTAAGCAAAGATGTCATGAAAGATAAAGCGACAATTGCTTTCAACATTAGCGACGTTTTCAATTCAAGAAAAATGAGATCTTATACTTATTTAGATGGAGTGACTTCGTATAGCGAATTCCAATTCCGTAAACGTCAGTTCAATTTATCATTCACTTACCGTTTCAACAAACCAAAAAGCGAAAGAGATAAAAACGCACAGCCAAGAAATGATGGCGGTGGAGACGGCGGTGGAGATTTTCCTGGATAATTTTTTAAATTCTAATATTGAAACTCCAAATTCCAATCTAATTGGATAACTTCTAAAATTTAAAATCCAAATTCCAATTTAAAGTTGGAATTTGGATTTTTTTATTTATAACGAAACCCGACAGGTTTTAAAAACCTGTCGGGTTTAAATAAGCTCATCAAATTGGAATTTGGAATTTTTTATATTGGGATTTCCTTTTTTTTTGGAACAAAAAAAAAGAACCCTTTTGGGTTCTTTTCTTATGACATCAATCTAAAATTAAATAGATTGTTCTTCTTGTCTTTTTCTGGCTCTTTTCTCTTTGATCATTTCCCAGCTAGCACCCGTAACCCAGTAAGATACGAAACCAACTAAGAAAAACATTAACCAAAACCCTATAGTAAGTATGGTTAAGAAAAGTAAAAAGCCTAAGTACTGTGAAAATTCAAACATGTTTTCCGGAATTTTTGAATGTTACGACAAATGTAGGGTATATATTTTTTCTCAGCAATAAAATCTAAATCAATTTTCGTTAAATAACATTTATCCGTATATTTATACTCATTTTAAATAAGGACTTTTTTCCGAATATTATTCAACTGTCTAAATTCGAAGAATATGAGTATTTTAAGGAGCTATTTCCCGCTATCCGCTACAATCTTTTATGTTTTTAAAGAAAAAACATAAAAGGATTTCCACTCCTATCGGGGCTAGAATTCATATTCAAAAGAAATTTGAAAAAACACCAATATAAAAAATCCGTTCTAATCCGCGTTTTTACGAAGTAAATCAGCATTATCCGTGTTCCTTTTAATCTCAAAGATTGCAACCTAAATTCAACAACTCACATTTTACAGATAACATTTTACAAATAACATAATGAAATATAGAATAGAAAAAGACACCATGGGCGAAGTTCAAGTCCCAGCAGATAAATATTGGGGTGCACAAACAGAACGTTCCAGAAACAATTTCAAAATCGGACCTGCGGCATCTATGCCAAAAGAAATCATTGAAGGTTTTGCTTACTTAAAAAAAGCAGCTGCTTATGCCAATTTTGATTTAGGCGTTTTACCAATCGAAAAAAGAGACGCAATTGCAACAGTTTGCGACGAAATCCTTGAAGGAAAGCTAGACGATCAGTTTCCATTAGTAATATGGCAAACAGGCTCTGGAACACAAAGCAATATGAATGTAAACGAAGTAATTGCCAACCGTGCTCAAGTTCTTAAAGGTTTTGAAATTGGCGAAGGCGAACAATTCATAAAAGCCAATGATGATGTAAACAAATCACAATCATCAAATGATACTTTCCCAACTGGAATGCACATTGCTGCTTACAAAATGGTAGTAGAAACTACTATTCCTGGAGTAGAAAAACTTCATGCGACTTTAGCCAAAAAAGCAGCAGAATATAAAGATGTTGTAAAAATCGGTCGTACACACTTAATGGATGCAACACCCTTAACGCTTGGACAAGAAATTTCTGGTTACGCCGCTCAATTAGCCTTCGGATTAAAAGCTTTAAAAAACACTTTAGCTCATTTATCTGAAATTGCTCTTGGAGGAACCGCTGTCGGAACTGGATTAAACACGCCAAAAGGTTACGATGTAAAAGTCGCAGAATATATTGCCAAATTCACAAACCATCCTTTTATAACAGCAGAAAACAAATTTGAAGCGCTTGCAGCACACGATGCAATTGTTGAAACACACGGAGCTTTAAAACAATTAGCCGTTTCTTTAAACAAAATTGCCAATGATGTTAGAATGCTTGCATCAGGACCACGATCTGGAATTGGTGAAATTCATATTCCTGAAAACGAGCCTGGTTCTTCTATTATGCCTGGAAAAGTAAACCCAACACAATGTGAAGCTTTAACCATGGTTTGTGCTCAAGTTATCGGAAACGATATGGCAATTGCCGTTGGTGGTATGCAAGGACATTATGAATTGAATGTTTTCAAACCTGTAATGGCAGCTAACTTTTTACAATCGGCACAATTACTTGGTGATGCTTGTGTTTCTTTTGATGAACATTGCGCGCAAGGAATCGAACCAAATCATAAACGCATCAAAGAATTAGTAGACAATTCGTTAATGCTTGTTACAGCTTTAAATACTAAAATTGGGTATTATAAAGCAGCAGAAATCGCCCAAACCGCTCATAAAAATGGAACTACTTTAAAAGAAGAAGCTGTTCGTTTAGGTTATGTAACTCCAGAAGATTTTGATGCTTGGGTAAAACCTGAGGATATGGTTTAATTTTAAATTATGAGTTAGGAGTTAGGAGTTATGAGTTATGAATTAAAAGTTAGCCAACTTTGTCTATGAAATAAAAAGGAGAAATATTTACATTTCTCCTTTTTATTATTTACGATAGAGTAAAAATTCATAACTCATAATTCATAACTCATTTACCGTCTACATAATCCTGCAAATAACTAAATCTTTCCGTCAGTTTTCCATTTTCTGTGATTTTGGCGCGTTTTAGAATTCCGTCTTTATCTCCGTTGAAGAAAGCTGGAATTACATGCTCCATAAACTGTTCACCAAAACCTTCGCTGGCATCTTTTGGAATTTCACAAGGTAAATTATCTACTGCCATTACAGCAACAGCAGCAGGATGGAAGAAATCGACTTCACGATCTTCTAAAGGAAAATACCCATATAAAGGCTCTTCGATTGTCGACGAACGTATTGTACAAGCAATCGGTCCATTAACATCACAAGAAATATCTGCCACCACTTTCAATTTACAGTCACTAGCGTTCAGCATTTCTTTGGTTAAAATCATTGGAGCATTATTGGCATGAAAATGCCCTGCGAAATAAATATCCGAAACCTTTGTGAACCTTTCAAAATCAGATTCATACTCTTCTGGATGATTCACAAAATCTATAAAATCTAAAACCTGACCGTCTTTTCTTTTGTTATATTCTAAAACATCCAACTGAACGTAAACCGCTTGCGCATATTTTTTAGTCAAATAATTATCAATCGTAATTTCTTTCACTTTTATAGCATCCAAAATTTCTTTTGCTCCACTCCCAACCTTTCCTGTTCCAGTAACCACAAATTTTAAAGCAGGCATTGTAATGCGTTTTAAGTGCTTTATCAAATCTTCTTTTCCTGAAAGTGATTCTGCTTTTGGAAGTTTAAACAATTCGAATTTAATTCCGAATGCACGAATTCCGTTATAAACACCAACCATTCCCGCATATTTTCCGAAACCAATCAAACGGTGATCATGTTCGTTTACAATTGTTTCATGATCGTACAAATCGATATTTTTTTCTAAGATCGCCTGAAGCAGTTTTCTGTTATGAGGCTGTTTTTTAATTGTATGAGAGAAAAAGAAATAAGCTTTATTTGGAATTAAATCGTCTACAGGAACTTCTTTTACACCAAATAAAACATCACAGTCAGATACATCATTAGCGACGGTAATTCCCATATTTTTATAATCATCGTCAGAAAATATTCTAATATCAGAACTTTCAACTTTTACAGAAGCATCGTGATAAAGTTGCTTTAATCTTGTCAATTCATTTGGAGAAAAAACTACTCTTCTATCAGGTGGGTTTTTTCTCTCTTTTATAATTCCAAATTTCATTTAATGTGGTTTTTTAGCATTTAATAATATAACTTTTTAAAACATATTTGTTTCAAATATAACAAATTTAGTTAAAATTTTGTTTTAAAAATTCTATTTGGAATGCTTAAAAACCGTTAAAAGCTGAAAAACAATTGACTAAAATTTACTTTTCTTAAAAATATGTTAAAAAACACAAATTAGAGCCACAGAACCAAGAATACAACAAAATTGAATTCGATATATTTGTTTTTAAAGAACGATGCAAATGATTTTCCTTAAAAAGACAAAGATACCACAATTACTTTTTTCAATACTTGTTTTAAGTTCTTGTGGTCAAAACAAAACAACAGCAACAGATACAACTCAGACAGTCGAAGATACTTTACCGAAAATGAAGCCGTTAGGAGCTGAACCGAAAGTTTCACAGGCTTATAAAAACTCGGTTGTTGGCAGAATAAATCACTTTTACAACAAAAACTGGCCAAACAATACCATGAATGGAAGCTTTTTAGTAGCCAAAAATGGACAGATTTTATTTGAAAGATATAACGGTTTTGCCAATAAAAATGAAGGAACAAAAATAACTTCTGACACGCCTGTACAAATTGCTTCTGTGAGCAAAGTGCTAACTGCTACAGCGGTTTTAAAATTGGTAAATGCAGGAAAAATTGACCTAGATCAGAAAGTAAATACTATTTTAAAAACTTTCCCATACGAAGAATGTACCATCAGAATGTTATTGGATCATCGTACAGGAATGCGCAATTACGCTTATTTTACAGATCGCGATAAATCGATCTGGGACAGACATAATCAATTGACTAATAAAGATATTTTAGATATTCTGGCAACAAAAGATATTGGATTAGAATCTAGAACTGGAACTCGTTTTAGTTATTGCAATACCAATTATGCAATGTTGGCTCTGATTATTGAAAAAATAACAGGTTTAAGCTATAAAGAGGCAATGTCTCAAATGATTTTCAAACCACTTGGAATGACCAATACGTATGTTTTTGATGATGATAAAGACAGAAAGAAAATTGTTCCTTCTTATAAAGGTAACGGTGTAGAAATCGGTTTTGATTATTTGGACAATGTCTATGGCGATAAAAACGTATTTTCTACAGCAAGAGATCTTTTAAAATTTGATCGTGCAAGACAGTCACCAGATTTCCTAAAACCTGAATTATTGAAACAAGTTTATACAGGTTACAGTAACGAACGCAAAGGAACTAAAAATTATGGTCTTGGAATTAGAATGATTAATTGGGAAACAGGACAGAATTTCTATTTCCATAACGGTTGGTGGCACGGAAATACCTCATCTTACATTACTTTAATGAAAGAAGGAGTTACGATTATTGCACTATCTAATAAGATGACGAGAAATACTTATGCGGTTCGTAAACTAGCTCCTATTTTTGGAGATTACCCTTTTAATTTTAAAGATGAAGAGTAAAAATATTGTCGTAAAGCCGAAAGTCAAAAGTCGTAAAGTCTTAAAAACATTTGCCAATGCTGACTTTGGACTTTCTACTTTGGACTTTATGACTTTTTTTTAAATTTTTAGCTGAAAGTAATTTCAAATACTCTAAATTTGCAGACTTATTTTTTGGGGTCGACTGGTTTTGACAGCAAGTCGAATTGAACAGTAAGCACGTCGAGCATTGAGACCTTGCTCGTAAATATAAGATCTCAAACTTTTACACGGCGAAAATAATTACGCTTTAGCTGCATAATCCGAATCATAGTACGATTGCGCCACGTCTCTACAAGGTAGAGAAGCTGGATTCTCCTGGAAAGCCTTGGTTTGTGGCGTTCCGTTCAGGGGAACCGTAAAAATAAACCTAGATTTCCATGAGCTTCGGGTGGATTTCGAAAATTAAGAAGATAAGTGTTGGGTGGTTGTTTCTGGCCTAGCTCAACATCGAAAATCTAATCAGGAAATAAGCGTGTAGAAAGCTCTTTAGTTGCTTGTTTGGACCCGGGTTCGATTCCCGGCGACTCCACTAAAAGGAAGGTGTCGAACACCTTCCTTTTTTATTAATATCTCAAAAAACATACCTAAATCACCTAACAAAACATAACTATTCTCAATATTTTAGTAAATATTAACTTTAAATTAAGTAAAATATTTTGAATTGAAATAAAAAGTCGACGGGAATCGAACACCCTAAATGATTAAACAACAACAACTTACAAAAGTGTTCGATTATACATACTTTTTTATGCAAAACATGTTTGATTAGTTTGAATCAAATTTTGTCATTTATATTTTCCTTATTATTTTCATTGATTTCCTTCATTGTCTTACCCATAATAACCCTGACACACCAATCAACGAATGCAGCTTCTTGTTTCTCTTTCTTCCTTATTTTTTCTTCTGTCTCTTTTGAAGATTTTGTGGATTTCGATTTCATAACCGTCTTATTAAAAAATTATTTCCTTAAATATCAAAATTCATTTTAAATTGAAGATTATGAAATGATGATTAAAAAAATAATTTGTATTTAGTTTCTATATTCAAACAGTTATTTTCACTTAATTCTTTATAAAACTTAATTCATATTTTTGATAACACCTATGAAAGCCTAGAATTACGTTTTTCCGTAAAAATGGATAAAATTAAATTTCAATATTTGTAATATATTTAACGTAATTGATTAAACAGTAAAGCAACTCGTAATTAGAGCTAAAATAATACAAATTTAAATCGTGAGAATAATTAGAATTAATACAAATTTTATAGTAATATTTATTACATCAATAGCACTTTCCCTTTTTTTTATTGAACCTATTAGCAACCTAATTATTAAAATTGGAGAAGTTGTTGATAGCAATTCACTATCATTTCAGCTGGGGTATTTCTTGAGTATAGGATTGTTAATGACAGGTTATACTTATTCTCTAAATAATAGATTTATTCAAAATAAACAAATAACTTTTTTTTTATTCTATATAACTTCATTGTACCTCCTATTTCGCTTCTTATTCTGTAATTTGATTTTTTTTTCTAAAATTTATGAATCACTTAGATATGCAGATATAATCATAATTATTTGTCTATTCCATATTTTAAATCTAATCATAGTTGAGTTAAAATATAATTTCATATTACAAAAAACTAAAAATAAATCATACTTTATAGAAGATGGAATTTATATAGATGGGGAAATTGATAATGAAAAGATACTACAGAAACTAATCGATGTTGTCACTAATTTCAAACCAGATTCAGCCTTTAGCATTGGAATCAATGCAGTTTGGGGTTACGGAAAGAGTAGCTTTTTACACAGATTTAAAAATGAATACCAGAGAAAAAACATTAATGCCATTATTTTTTGGAACAGGATATGGAAAAACAAGGGATCAGTTGCGATAATTGAAAATTTCTTTGAGGAGCTTAAAAATAATCTTAAACCTTTCTCTTCTGAAATATCTGGAGATATTAATAATTATGTTGATTCTATATTAAAGCTATCAGACACGGATTTACATAAAATTATTAGTTCAGGAAGAACAGTTCTTAATGAAAATTCGACATTGGAAAAATTTTACACTGGAATAAATGATAATATAAAAAAAATAGATAGACAGGTAATTATTCTTTTAGATGACTTAGATCGATTAGAAAAACCTGAAATAATGGATACATTAAAATTAATTAGGACATTATCAGATTTTAACAATGTGATATTCATTGCTGGTTATGATAGAAAATATATTGTAGAAACTATTGAAAGTCCAAAAAATAATTATTTGGATAAGATTTTCAATGTCGAAATCAATTTATTACCTTTTGATGAACAGTTAATAATAGATGAATTAATTAGATTAGTTGAAATTTCATTTCCTCACAGCCAAAAAGAATCTGATGAAGTAGGCTTTAACAAATCTTTTAAAGAGCTTTTTAGCTTTGAAAGTATTTCTTTAAGCGATATAAATCTCGGTAATTTATTACAGACACAATCTATCTGTACGGTTCGAGATTTAAGATATCAAGATTTTTTAAAGACATATCGTGATGTTAAAAGATTTTTTAATGAATTTAAATTCAATTCGGATTTTTTAGATAGTGAATTTGATGTAGTTGGAAAAGAATATATACTACTAAAACTTTTGAATTATCGTTTTCGAGATTTAAATAATGTCCTCTTTCCTCATATAAATAGATTATTAACCAAGAGTACTTTAGATGAAGTTAATAATAATTTGCATTTTGAAAATTCATCTACTAATAATGTCTACGTTTATGACGCTGAAGCACAAAAAAGAATAAGTGCAATATTAACAAATTATAATACAGACGATATTGAGATAATAAATTCTGTCTTATGCCGATTATTTGGAACTAAACCTGTGTCTTTTTATCAGAACAATCAAAACTCAATTTCTAAAATATACTACACTGAAGTTTATATAAGAAATAATATTGCTGGTGGAAAAATTTCATTATCTGATTTACAACATAAATTTTCAACTTCATCATTAATAAAAATAGCGAAAGACATCAATAGATCAACAGATTCAAAATTTCAAATTTCAAACGAATTGAAACAATTTATTTTTAATAATGAGCCACAATCTAAAGATCAATATTTAGACTCATTAAGAACTTTGAATATCTTAGTACAATATGGAACCTCAATTGATGATCAAAAAATAATTGATATTTTGCGTTTAGGATTTCATAGGTTCTATTTAAAAGATAAAAACACATTTTTATTTGAACTTTTAAAAATATTAAAAAATGAACCTATTGGGTATTTAGATAAGCTTTTGAGTGAAATTAATATGAATTTCAAACGCAAGGAAAGTAATTCCGATTATGACGAAAAAATTAAGCAATTTGAAAACAATGAATTTTTAACATCTGATATAAAACATATATTTTATGAAAAGATAAAAGACCTGATTGAAAAAAAGCAGAGCCCTGATATTATAACAACAATTTATAATTTATTTGTAGAAAAAATTGTCGCGGATAAAAAAATAATTAGAGATAAGGATCTTAATAAATTATTAAAGCTAGATATTACCCATCGTTTCAAAGATTACTTTACTTCGGTACTTTTTGAATCTGTTAGAGAAAAAATGGATGAAACGATTGGTGAATTTATTGGTTATGAACCAAATTTTACACTTTCACAAATTTTTTCTAATCCAAAAACTCAAGAATTAGTTATTAAAAATCCGAATGATATATCTATACTTGAAAAATTTTATCATGAAGGATGGGATAATTTCAATTCGTTTATTAATAACTTAAATGTAACTGAGCAGAATTTCGGAGCAGACATTCAACAAAAAATAGAGTTTATGAAAAAATTTGTACATGCATACATTAAAAATAATTATAAACCACTGAATAACAAACAATATGAGGGGATTATTAATGAATTGCCCTTTTAAATAAAACGTCGGAAAATATTTTACGAGAATTAATTAAAAAAATGAGTTTTAAATAATAGCTCATCTTAGAGCTATAAAAAAGAGGATAAATGTTTATATGTTTTTTGTAAAGCTCTTAATAATTTAAATATGAACAAAATCACAAAAGAACATATACTATCTGCAATTAAGGAAATTGATCAAAATGGCATCCCTACAAGCAGGCAATCAAGCACATATGATTTAATCTACGAGAATAAGTTTTATCCTCCAAAACTAATAATTAGTATAGCCAATCGTTTTGCAACCGGAACAGAACTCGACCCGAATACTTTTGCAGGAGGCCTCGATACGCCAGCTTTTCAATTATTAGAAAACGAAGGATTCAAGATAATAACTAAGTCAAAAAATAAATTAGCTTCTATCACGAATTTTATTAGCCTTATAATTCCATTAAAGAATCATCTAAAAAATAGTACTTCAATAACTCGAGATTTTACAATCAGTGAACATAAACCTAAAGCTAAATGGGTATGGATTTCTGATGCTGTAAATGTAATTGGTGACTATAATTGTCATTATGAAATAATAGAAAGAGGGGATAATGTTAAAAACGAAATAAAAAAAGTATCAGTCGAAATTCATTTTGAAGATAAATTCAAAAAAAACTATTTTGATAAGCTAAAAGATATTTTACCAAATAATACTTATCGAAATGACAAACATCGGCCAGGTATCAGTATTAGCTATAAAGACAGCTTTTCTTATGATGATCCTGATCTTTTAAATAAAATTGAGGATGCACTTCTTTATTTTGAAGAAAATTTGGGAGATACAATTCGTAAAATAAAAACTGAAATGAACAAAATAAATGTAAAGGAAAAGTTTATTAAATGGTTTGTAGAAAACGATGGTAAAGCAACTAACTATTTCTCTCAACAATTCAGTTCAAATTTAGATCGCTTAAAAACAGAAATAAATCAATATGAAGAAGTTTATAAAAATGATTTCAATGCTGAGCTATTTGTTATAGAAATTAAAAATTATAAAAGGCAAATAGAGGTAATTAAATCTAATATCTACAATAAGTCTTTAAGTTTCGCAAAATATAGTAAAGAGAAAAGTAATGATCGACCAAGGGCAATTTTAGGCAACAAAAACTATATTAAGTTCTTGAATCAATATTTTGAAAACAATCAAAATTCAGAAGATAATGCAACCAAAAATAACAATGTGAAAATGTATTTAAATCAAATTTTATATGGTCCACCTGGAACAGGAAAGACTTATAGTACAATCAATGAAGCATTATTTATTCTTGATCCTTCAAACCATGAAAACTTAGATTCTAGGAGAAGAAAAGAATTAAAAGAAAGATTTGAAAGTTATATTAAAAATGAACAAATCGTTTTTACTACTTTTCACCAAAGTATGTCCTATGAAGATTTTATAGAAGGAATAAAGCCACATACAAAAAATGAAAAAGTTACTTACGCTGTAGAAGATGGTGTCTTTAAATCTTTGGTAAAAAAAGCATTGGTTGAATACATTAGAAAAGACGATGTAAGTGTAGAAACAAACAGTTTTGATACCCTTTATAATGATTTTGTAGAAAGTATAAAGCCTTTAGAAGGAAAAAAAGAAGGAACGTTTACAACAAAAACCGGTGTTGAAATTATGCTTGTGGAGGCAAGTAAAACTTCAATTCAAGTTAAATATGTTTGGAGTAACAACAAAAAAGAAGCTGAAGGGGTTAATGTTTTTACAGTTAGCAAAGAGAAGCTAAAAAAGGTATTATTAGAAGAAATTGACCCTTCCAAAATTAAAAATCTAAAAACAGAACTGCATCCGCTGATAGGTCATATTCATTGCGAGCTTTTTGCCGTTTATAAAAAATTCTATGAGTTTGTTACAGCAAACAAAGGAGTAATTGAAACACTACATTATGATTATGACGATTTATCTTACGAAGAGATTAAAGAACAATTTGATTTACTGAGTAAAGAAGAAATTAGACAAAAAAATGTAAAACCCCACATAATAATCATTGATGAAATTAATCGTGGTAATGTTTCTCAAATCTTTGGAGAACTAATTACCTTGATTGAAGATGACAAACGTTTAGGAAAAGAGGAAGCCATAGAGGTAACTTTGCCATACAGTAAAGAAAAATTTGGAGTTCCGTCCAATGTTTATATAATTGGAACGATGAATACCGCAGACAGAAGCATAGAAGCGTTAGATACCGCATTACGACGACGTTTTTCATTTACAGAAATAATGCCTGAACCTGAACTATTGGAGGAAATCTTATTTAGTGATTTCACTTTAGCTGAAGTTTTAGAGACTATTAATCAGAGGATTGAAATATTACTTGATCGAGATCATACTATTGGTCACTCTTATTTTTTAAAAGTCAATAGTAATGATACGGAAGAATTAACATCAGTTTTTCAAAATTGTATCATTCCATTACTACAAGAGTATTTTTATCATGATTACGAAAAAATAGCATTGATTTTAGGAGAAGGATTTGTGAAGATAAAAGAAAATAAAAATATTCGATTTGCTTTTATTGATGGCTTAGGGCAACCAGAAATAACAAAACAGTTTGAATTAATCAACTATATTGAAAATATTGAAGAAGCCATAGTATTACTTTTGAATAAAAATGATTAATAAAACTTTAAGAATACAAGTTTTTGAACACAGTACTCTCCATTACGGAAGGGCATATAAAAATGTACCTTTTAAGGAAAAACATTTTAATTCATTAGTAAAACTAAATGAATTACATGATAGCAAATACTTTACTGTAATTCACAAAGGATTAAAATTCAAGCATTTTGTTGGAGTTGTTCAGGTTGATGGTCTTACAATTGAAATTTTACCCAAAATTGACAATAACAGCGAAGATGAAAATGTTTGGCAAAATGTTTTAATTGAAATGCTTCGAGTTACTAAGAAGCTTAAGGTACAAAAAGTAGGCGAAGCAAACGTAAGCAAACAAAACATTCATCTGCTCGATATTTATTTCGAGTGGTTTTTAAATGAAGTACAATTATTAATTCATCAAGGTTTAATTAAACAATATTACAAGGAAATCAATAATGTAAAAGCCTTAAAAGGGAAACTGGAATTTTCGGGACATATAAGTAAAAACCTTGTTCATAAAGAACGATTTTACACCACACATCAAGTATATGGCAAGGATCATTTGGTTCATCAAATACTTTCACAAGCATTGTGCATTGTGGAAGAATGTTCTAAAGGAAATTATTTATACAGTAAATGTAAAACAGTGCAATTGGATTTTCCAGAAGTAAAAACCATTAAAGCCAATGAATCTACTTTTACTAAGATTCCTAAATCAAGAAAAACAGCTCCGTATGAAACTGCTTTAGCAATAGCAAGGTTAATTATTTTGAATTATGCCCCAAGTGTTTCCCGTGGATCTGAACGTATGCTCGCCTTATTATTTGATATGAATACTCTTTGGGAGGAATATATTCTAACTAGACTCAAACACGCCTCTAAGGATCTAACCATTCTTGGCCAGGATTCAAAAGTACTTTGGAATGGGATTACAATTCGTCCAGATATTGTAATTAAAAAAGACAATGAAAAATTTATAATTGATACAAAGTGGAAAAACTTAGATTATAGCAAACCATCTACACATGATTTACGTCAAATGTATGTCTATAATGATTATTGGGAATCTACAAAAGCAATGTTACTTTATCCCTCAAATAAGACGGAATTTAAAGGATTTAAAAAATTTGAGGGAGACGATTCAAAACATAAATGTGGTTTATGCAAAATTTCTATCTTCAGAACAGGTGAAAATAATTTAAACGATAAAATTGGAGAGGAAATTATTAATTGGTTTATTGAAAAAATTCACTGAAAATACATAATCTATTTCTTGTAAAAATAAATTAGACTTAAAACTTCTTTATAAGAAATTTTCAATATTTGCTAAAAAATAAAGTTATTATTATTCTTATCGTTTATTTATCAATATATTATTGGATAAAAAAAGTGAGGAGTCGATGGCATTTACATTTATTGTAAGTTTAAAATATTCAACTTTTTCAAGGTGTTCAACTGTCGAACACCTTGAACCATTTTTTTGGGTGTTTTTAATTCTAAAAAAGCTATTTTATAACAAAAAAATCAAAGAGAAAAAAAGATTGAAAATTTAAACTAAGTATCAAAAACCAAAAACTCTCTAAATATAAGGCTTCACGGCTTTTTCTCAAGCTTATCTATGAACATTAATATAGGTATTAGGTGTTCGATTGTAATCTCGTCAAGTCCACAAAAAAGCCTGTAAACTCTTTGTTTACAGGCTTTTTTTTATGCTAAAAAACATACTTTTCATTATCAAAGATCAAGGCAAGTATAATTCGCTTATATCTTTAATGGAATAATAACCTAATTTACGATAACTCTCAAACTGTGCTTCGTCAAAAAATTGATCTCCTGTTGATTGTTGTGGAAAATCTGGATTCGCCAAAGCATATTCCCTAATATCAGCTGGTTCCTCACCTGTCACAACAGTTTTGATATATATGAGCGTTCCAATATCTTTTTTATCGCCTGGATACTTAATAGCTCCTTTGGCTATATGACTCTTTCCTTTAATAATATCATCAATTGAAATATCAATATCAACTCCAAAATCTATTCGGCATCGTCTTATCGCATTTGCAAGCCCTTCGCATGTTCCTTTATTATCCTGCTCTGCATCACCCAATAAAATATAGTGACAACGTCTTCTTATAAGTTCATATAAACCTGTATTGTCAAAATGACCGCCATCGGAAAGACAAACATACTTCATATTAATATCTGACTTACCAATAAGATCTCGCATTAAATACAATAAGCCAAATACTGGATCAGGATTCTTCCATTTAGCTAGTCTCGGATTACCAATCCACCAGCCTAGACGCAGATTAAAAAGCGTAAGTAAAAATGCCATAGTAGAAGAAGAATGATATCCCCAATTTGGGTTAACTGCGGCGCCCGATATTGCCATTGCAGTTCCCATGGTTGGTCCACCATTCTTATTCGAGAACTTATTTGTTGGTCTGTATCCATATTCATATATTCGATCTACATTATAAGTCGAAGAACGTGTCGGACTAAAATCATAGCCGCAATATAATGGAGAAAAAACAAATGATTCCCCCTTACGATCCTGTCTGTCTAAAGCAGAAACTACAGTAGCATTGAGTGTGGCATTTATAAGCGGAAGAGGTCCAAAATAACCATCCTTAACAGTCATTGAGGACAGTAAAATATCATCATAAGCATCAAATCCAGTAAATGCATTAGCAGTCTTTATTCTTTCTTCTCTGCTACGAGTTGCCCCCATAAAAGCTCTAATTAGCCTATTTCTATAAAAATGATGTAATGAAAATTCATTGACTCCCACTCGCCAACTTACTAGAGCTGTAACAATTAATAAACTTATGGTAATCCAAAAAAATTTGACATAGTTTTCTTTTATATTCGGAAAAAAATTAAATCCTTCTATTTTTTCTAAAATCCAAGAACCTATTAACAGAACTCCTATCATAAAAACAAACGGCACGACTTTAAGCAAAATATCAACATAGCTTTTCTTTTTGCTTTCAGTTTCATCCGCAGCTTCAAAAGCTTTTTTCATACCCCATCCAATAAATCCAACCCATCCAGTCCAACCCCAACTTGGTGGGATTTCCCAATCCATTTTGGAGTATTTCTCCCATAGATCAGGCATAATCAAAGAAGCAAAACTTATGATAATCCAAAAAAGTATGAAACGATGAACCAAACCACCTATTCTACCCCACCATTCTCTTCGATAATCAGGAAACAGATTCCCCATTAGTGCCATTCTGATAATCACAGCTATAGAGAATATTTCAAGAATACAAGGAATACCGATAACAAAAAATACTTTACAAGAATTTGAATAATGCTCTATAAACAAATTGTAAATAATATTTGTATTGGACCAAAAAACTATCAAAAGAAATACTAGCACAGCCGATGCTATAAGAGAAGATAAGGCAATTGCCCAACCAACTTTTTTCTCAAATATTTTTTTAGATTCTTGAATTTCATCTTTAGTGTAATCATTTTTTTCTTCTTTTGGCGTAACATTTCCTACTCCTCTTTTCATGAGATCCCATCTTTTATGGTAATTACCCCAAACAGCTACCCAGATAAAACCTGAAAATGCCGCACAAAAAACTAAACCTATAAACCAAAATTTATCATTTCCAATAAAATTTGGATTATATGCCGCAAAATAAGTACTAATAATTAATGCACTAAATCCGCCCCAAATCAGAATTATATTAGGAATAAAAGTTCCTAACTTAAATTTTCTCGTAAAATTTATTATTGATTTCCTCAAATTTATTAACCATAGTTTATGTGATTCTTTTTCTTCATCACTATAAAAAGTACGCATTGGAATCGCAACAATTAGAGAACCTATTATCAATATGATACTGCTCCAAATAGAAACACATAAAATGCTTTGTTGCGTTATACTTTCTCTAACCCAATCCCAAAAAGAATAAATAGTATAGATGCAAGACAGAATAGTCAATAATGTCAGTAACAATACGGTTTGATTAATCATTGTATTACGCACCCAGGTCATACCAGAAGTCCATGCATCTGGAGACATTATTCCAACATTTGGAGATAAATAATTACTGAACATTCTAAGCCATCGTATTGGACGGACTTCATCTGCTAATGGATCACCAGATTTATCAGGAGAAAGACGATCATTAATTTTGCTAAAAGAACCCGATCTCTTTACCCATGAATTAAACCAAGTTCCAATATAACCGCCACCAGATACAGTTGAGATATAATCAAATCTGTGGAGTGCATTTAGTGCTGCTAATCGTTGTAGAATACCCAGATTAAAAGTGGCAGACCTGATTCCTCCTCCTGAAAAAGCAAGTCCCATAAGTTTCATCTCACTTGCTTCTCCCACAGCATCAAAAACTTGCTCTGCTTTAATAGAATGGGATGCTAAGGTTTCGCTTTTATAATCATTGTTTACCGAAACTTGATTTAATTCTTTATCCCTTGCTTTTCGTGCCCTAGAGATTTCTATTAACTCATCTCTAAAGAGTGTTTCAAAGGGAAGTGAACATCCATTTTTTATTAATTTTTTGAGCAATTCTTGATCATTTTTGAGGTAAGATTGGGCAAACTCTGCCTCTTCACTTTTCCAAAACTCAGCATGTTTATCCTTATCTTCCCTAGTCAGTAAATCATGATCACTAAAAGTTACCACTGTTTCTGATTCTTTTTCGAATATTCTCTTTAGATAAAATTGATAAAGTCTTATCGTATAATCTTTCTCTTTTTTTAATGTTATAGCCAAAATTACCTGTACTGGCATATATTCTAATAATTCTACCAATTCAAGACGTTTGTCTGACTCCTTATATAAAATGTGCCTGATTTTCTCCCTCCAAAAAAATGGCGGTTTAAACAAATTTAATTTTGATGTTTCCTTATCAGATAATAGATCGATCTTTTTTTCATCTATCAATATATTTTCAGAAAGCCAATCTAAAAGTGAAACAGTCCTCTTAAAATATATCCTGGCAAGATCCTTAGTGTTTGCTTTTGTAGGACTATGCCAAACCAAATCTCTAATTTTCTCTTTTTGATTAGGAGTTAAATTATCAATAAGCAAATTACATACAACAAACGATTTCCGCTCTGTAATATTTTTCAAATTGTCCTGCACATTTACTTTGGGCTGGCTTTTTAAAATATCTTGAAATAAGGTGATATATGAAACCGCTTCTGCTGTAAGATCTGTTACTATATCCATGGTTATTTGTTTTTAGAATCTATTAAATTTGATATCAAGGAATATCTCAGGAATTTTCAATTCTTCTTTCTAACCCTATAATCGATATAAGAATATGCTAATCGTATATAGTGAAAATGCTTGACAATGACATTTTATAACTTAAAAATATCATTTTGAATATTAGCATAAAACATT
The DNA here is from genome assembly GCF_003254585.1 of Flavobacterium sharifuzzamanii. Lineage (GTDB taxonomy): Bacteria > Bacteroidota > Bacteroidia > Flavobacteriales > Flavobacteriaceae > Flavobacterium > Flavobacterium sharifuzzamanii. The sequence continues at coordinate 303,654 of NZ_QJGZ01000042.1, forward strand.
GGATTTGTTCTGCTCTTTTTTCTAAAATTGCAAGGAGTAGGCTTGTAAGGAACTATTAATTTGTAGGAACAAATTTAATAATAATATCCGAAAAAGAAATAAGTACAATTACCTGTTTTTCAAATAATTAAACACAACAAATCTTCCCAAATAAATTAAAAAAAGAAGATTTCAATAAATATAAATCAGGATATTTTTATATTCCATAACAGTTTAATTATACTGCTCCAAACAATAACACAAAAATTCTCTTAAATCCTTTTTAAACAAAAAATTATAAAATCCATTTTTTATAACTAAATTTTCGTCTCAAATGAAAATTTGATAAAACTGTAAGGAAATTATATAAAATCGTTAGCCCTCTTACAATGTAATTTTAGAATAATCTAATTAAAGAATTAGCCACAATTATTCATTCATTAAAACTGATTAATATGAAATCTGAAAATTACACATCTGAAGAATTTGGATTTGAAATGAATTCTTACGAAGAACAGCCTCTGCTAAATTATGATGATTATCTCGCGGGAGATTATACTGATAGACTAACAGCTTCAAATCACTACAATCTAGAATTGGGAGAATTGGAAGATAATCTTGAATATGATTTTCATTCAGAGTATGATGAAAATGACTGGGAGGAAGAAGAAAATTCAAATGAAAATCTTGCAGGAGAATACGATAAGAATGAAGAAAAGCCGGGAAGTTTCGAAATGTTGAGCTAAAAATACTGTTATGAAAAATTTGTGTATACTTCTAATTTCCATTTTCTTTTTTTCATGTCAGCAGAAGGAAAACAAAGAAGCTTCTGCTGAATCACCAATACCTGTTGTTCAAAAAGAAAAAAAACAGGAGAACAAACAAATAGGCGACACTATTTTTATGAATTTTAAAAATGAAGAAAATGCGTTTGTAGCTGAAGGCCATTTAGATTCTCTAAATTCAAAAGTTTACGTTCAATTTAAAAATGAAGAACTGGGCGAATTAAACGCTCAAATAATTCCAGATGGAGGAAAAGGAAACATCCGTTTTAATCAAATTATTTTTCCTGATAAAAGCTCAGACGGACCTTTTGGAATGGACTTGAAAATTCCGCTCAAACAAAAAGGAACTCACGTTTTAATAATCGGACATTCTTTAATGGCCGATAATCCTTATTATGGTAAATTTAAAGTACAGTTAGATATTAAAAAAGAATAAAGCGCTAGAAAATTACGCTTTAATTCTCTTTTTATTTCTTGCCCAATAAGTCAGATATATAATTCCTAAAATTAACACCAATATATCAAATCTAATGATTTGCGGAATACGATTGATTTGATCGTTATAGTAAGTTCCTCCTAAAAGAGCTCCCAAACCAATTCCGAGTTCCATAGAAATATACATAGTTGCAACCGCTTTTCCTCTATGTTCAGGATTGCTCATATCTATGGTCCATGCGCTAATTGCTGGTGACAAAATACCGGTACCAATTCCGTAAATTCCGGCTCCAATCAATAACATATTAATATCTCTTCCTGAACTTATTATAAAAAGTGCAATCGAAGTTATGATTAATCCAGCCATTATCACTTTTGGTCGGCCATGTTTATCTGAAACTTTTCCTGCTGCAAAACGAACCATAACTGAAGCTACCGTAAAAGCGGTAAAAAATATTCCTTTATTTGTTGCTCCCAAATGCTCACTCCAATCTGGTATTAAAGTTAAAATAAGTCCGAAAGCTGTGTACGAAAGAAAAGTAATAATTCCTGCTGGAAACACATTTTTATCTACAATATCATTTCTTCCGATAATGAACATTGATCTGTTCAATTTTTCTTTCGTCGCAAGAGTTTCTTTCATATTCATTACAATAATAATAGAAAAGAACGCTAGAAAAGATGAACAGTAAAACATCACATTGATTCCATAATTATTTACAATCATACTTCCCAGCGCAGGCCCCAATGCCCCACCAATGCTAAAACATAATCCGTGCATTCCGAGTGCTTCTCCCCATCTATGCTGCGGAATAATATCTGCCACATAAGCCGATGTTGATGTTGGTTTAAATCCCGTAGAAAAACCATGAACCAAACGCAACAATAAAAATCCTGAAACAGAACTCAAAATTGGATACAGAAATCCACATACCACACAAACCGAAGATCCTATCGCCATAACAGGAACACGCCCCCATTTATCGGTAAGCTTACCGCTGAAAGGTCGAGAAATTGCAGCCGTTAATGTAAACAATGAGATAATAAGTCCTTTATATTCTGCTCCTCCCAAACTGCTTAAATAATTAGGAAGTTCTGGAATCATCATGTTAAAACTTGATGAAAATAGTAAGGAACTCAAACAAAGTAAAATGAATTGTAAGGTATAGATTGATTTTTCGTTTTGTGACATTATTGGATTTTTATATAACTAAAGGCTGATAGAAGTTTATAATTCTTTAAAATAATTCCAGCTGATTGTTGGGGTTTATAGGTTTCTTTTTAGGAGGTTTTTCATCGCCAAAAACAGTTCTTCCTCCATATTTATGAGATTCCTCTCTTTCTCTTTGAATTAAAGCATCAAAATTAGAATTTGGCGTAAAACTTTCTTCTGCTTTTCTTGAAATCTCAGATAGTTTTTGAATAGCACTTAGTTTATCGCTATTTCCAATTTTAGCACGATTAATAGCTCTTTGTAGCGTATCAATAGTTTCATCGTAGATTTTAACGGGAACAGGAAACGGATGTCCATCTTTTCCGCCATGAGCGAAAGAAAAACGAGCCGGATCTTCAAATCGTGTTGGAGTTCCATAAATGATTTCGCTTACAAGAGCCAAAGACTGTAAAGCTCTTGGTCCCATTCCTTTTAAAAGTAATAATTCTTCAAAGTCTTCAGGCTTGTTTTCGTGAGTAGCCCAAAGCATGGCACCGAGTCTTTTCATATTCACATCTTCCATTCTCACATCGTGATGCGCTGGCATAGAAAGATGCTGCATTTCTTTTATGATTTTAACTGGCGATTCTTTTACCAATTCTAAAATGCCTTCTCTAGATTTTGTAGCTTCATTTGCCGTAAGATTTAAAATCGATCCTTGATTTTCGCCATAAATAAAAGTATGCGGTTCATTTATAAAAGACTTTAAATCTTGCGAGTGCCAATGATATCTTCTGGCAGTTCGCGAATTCGGATTCATTCCCTGCTGAATAACAGCCCACTGCCCTTTGTTATCCACAATAAAATTATGCTGATACAATTGAAATCCGTCCTGAATAGCGGTATTGTCCACTTTTGCAGTAAGTCTGCTGCAGCTCGCAAGATTAATTCCGTCAAGGCCAGTTTTTTCACCGACAAATAAAAGTTCCTGCGGCGTTGCCATAGAATGTTTTCCCTTACCTCCGCAGATATAAATTCCAAGTTCTTTTGAATGTGGATTAACCGATTTTTTTAGTGCTCCAAGCACCGAAGTCGTAATTCCAGACGAATGCCAGTCCATTCCCATAACAGCTCCGAAACTCTGAAACCAAAATGGATTACTTAACTTACTTATAACCTCAGCAGTCGAAAATTCCATTGCAATCGTTTCTACAATTGCAAGACCAAGTTTAGACATTCGCTCAGCAAGCCATAATGGAACATGCCCATAATGTAAAGGAAGATCTGCTGTACCGGAACGTTTCATTTGCTGGAATTAGAATCCTGCAAAAATACTTTATTTAATTGTGAATTATAAATTGTGAATTGTTAATTATGGGCCTTTGGTTATTGGTTGTTGGTTGTTGGTTGTTGGTGTTGAGATCTAAAATGTTAATGTAACTTGCGAGTTATTGTCTATGAGCGTAATTAATCTATGAAATTGCTCCCCAGCATTTCACCATCAACAATCAACCACCAAAAATCAACAATTACACAATCTCAATATCATCCGCAGGTTCTTCAACAGGCTCTGCATTGTCATCTAGCCATGCCACAAACAGTTTGTAGCCTATTGAAAACACAATTGGTCCAACAAATAATCCGATGAAACCTGACATGATAAAACCACCAATCACACCTAAAAAAATCACAAGCATAGGTACAAGAGCTCCTTTTCCTAATAATAAAGGTTTTAAGACATTGTCAGACAATCCGCTGATGATAAAAAATATAGTCCAAAAAACGGCGTGACCAGAATCTCCAGTTGAGAAAAGATAAATGATAACTCCGATATTAATTATAATTGGTCCAATCTGTAAAATAGAAAATATCAAACAAATTAAAGTCAATATTCCCGCATACGGAATATCAGCCCAAAACAAGCCGATAGCTTGAATAATGGTCTGAATAACAGCAACTCCCAAAATCCCTTTAACCACTTGGTAAATAGTTGAAACCGAAATCGTCATAATTCCTTCAGCTTCATTTCCTGCAATTTTTTTCAAGAATTTCATAAAGAAAGCTTTTCCTCCTGGCGATACCAATAAAACTCCTGCAATAATAACTGAAAGTATAAATTGCAAAAATGCTGCACCAGAGCTTAAAATACTTGCCATTATTTTAGAAGACAATTCTCTTATCTGATCTTGATATTTAACAACACCTTGTTCTAAATCTGTTGACATTGAAAGCAAAAACTCATAAAGAGGCTTCCCAATTATAGGCCATTCTTTTATAGAAGCTCCCGGCGGACTAATTTTAAGCGTTCCTGCCTCAAAACTATTTTTCAGTTCTAAAAAATTTCCCGTTGCCGCTTTCAGAAAATAAATGAGAGGCAGCACCATAATGGCAATAATCAAAATAGTAATGACAACCGATGCCAATGCTTTTCGTCCTTTTAATATTCTCTGCAACGAATTAAATATCGGATAAAACACAACAGATAATATTACAGCCCACAGAATAGGCATAAAAAAAGGCAACAGCAGTTTAAGACAAAACCCAACAAGGAGAAATATGAAAAATAACTGTAAAATAGTATCAAATAGTTCTTTCTTTTTATTCGAATTGATTGTTTTCATGGTTATTGTTTTTAATGGTGAATGGTAATTGTAAGTTGTGAATTGTTAATGGTAAATGATTTCTTTAAATCCTTACTCTTGCTTCTCTAATCTTGCTTCTTCTCAGTCTTATTAATAGAAAAATTGGCATCTGAAACTAGTCTTCCAATTAAGATTATGGGATATAGAACTCCTGTAAGCACCTCAATCTGAACCAGGGAGCGCGCCAAAGGATGAAGAGGCGCTATTTCGCCAAAACCTGTTGATGTGATACATATATAACTGAAATACATAAAACTAGCCAGATCGCTATTGCTTGTAAATTTTGATTCTGTTATTTGAAAAGAACCATCAATATGCTGAAAAAGAAACAAATAAAGTGTAGACCAAAAATGAACCAGAAGCATATACACAACAATCGACCCCACAATACGATAAGTAGTTACAGGACCAGGCTCCAAAACTTTTATTAAAACCAAAGTAATGAGAAGCAGCATAATGGCAACCGAGAGAATTAGATCGGCAAAGAGGATAAAAATATTATGCTTAAAATAATTAATCCATTGTGTTATAATAAACAAAAAGGGAATTATAGAAATAAGAAAAGCTTGTTTTTTATGTTTTGATAAAGCTATAATTCCAGCAAAAAGAAATAGTATCCAAAATATATTAACTGCTGTCATAAAACGCATATAACTGCCAAAAAACGGAATGACAATAAAATGCATGATAAACAAGAGTATCAGCATACCACTGAGTCCTTTCTCTTGAGTCCAAATACGATATAAAAAACGGTCTTTTTGCACTATCATAATATAAATCAATGGTTAATATTTCTTTCTTCTTGCTACTTTACTCTTTACTCCTCACCCTCAAATCGGTATCGGCTCTACTTCTACTCTCCCTATTGGTCTACGCCAAAGTTTGAAAAGCAGGATTATAAAAATGGGCAGAAAACAAACCGCCGACATAACGAGATAAACATCTTTATAAGCCAATAATATAGAAGCCTGAGAGGTCTCATTAGAAAGGCTTTTTTCTGCTTTTTTCTGGGCTTCGGCATCTGATAATCCCATATATAAAAATTGCCTTTTCGAATTTTCTAACTGATTTTCCGCTTGTTTATTTATCGGACTCAACTGCTGGCTTAAACCTGTTTTATGCTGCACATTCATATTTGAAATAAAAGTTCCTAAAACAGCTCCTCCAAGTAAAGAAGCAAATACTGCCTGTGCTATAATTCCCGTCATCATGCGGGATGTACTCAAATTCGGAGGAATTCCTTCTGAAATATATAAGAGTGAAACAGGAAAAAGAAAACCCATTCCTAATCCTTTAAAAATTAATGGCAAATAAAAATCAGATGCGTCAATTCCTGGATAAAATCTGAAAAAAAGTATAATATGATACATTCCGTAGCAGGCAAAACCAATCACCCAAATCGTAGCCAGATAAATACGTTTGTATAAAAGGTAAGTCGAAAGCGGAATCGAAATGCATAATCCAATCAAAAGCGAAAGATGTGTAACCGCTCCCAAAACAGGATCAAAACCTAAAATATTGGTCATATAACCTGTTACGACACTTCCAGTTCCATTCATTATTCCGATATAAAACATCAAAAATGCGCCTGGAATCACATTCTTGAATTTATAAACATCAGGATTAATTAAAGGTTCTTCTGTAAAACGAACATGAAGCAGATAGATTCCTGCCACAATAAATAAAACTGCTGAAGCCAGCGTTATTTTAGGATCACTGAACCAATTTCTGGTCTGTCCCTCAGCACATAAAAAGAGAATAATGGTAAAAAATAAAATCAAGATGATCCAGCCTCTCCAATCAAATTGAAATTTGGTTTTCATAGGCGCCACATCGGCTTTATAAAAATACCAAGCCAAAATAATACAAATTAAAAAATTGACATTCAGGAAATAGATCCCAAACGTCCAGTTATGAAAACTCACAAAATGTGCTCCTAAATATTGATACAAATGCTGACTTCCTTTTTGTATAAACTGAAAAATTCCGTACATCAAAGCCATATTAAGAGCTGGATTATATTTCAATAAAATGGGCACCATTGAAGCAAATATTCCTATAATGGAAACAATCGCCAAAAGTGAACGGCACAAAACAAACCAAGCAATGGTCGGTGCAAATAAGGAAGCTGTATTGAAAAGCAGAGACAAAAACGAAACCGATAAAATCATGGTGCGAACCTTAATTTGTTTCCCTAGTTTTAATCCTAAAGGCACAAAAGCCAGCATAACAAAAATCGGAATGTAAACCGCATAACTAAAAGCAGTTGTTGAAGGTCCAAAGTGCCCTAATATCTGCGAATTGTCATAAGTCGTAACATTGAGTCCGTTAAAAAAAGGAATCGTCAGGATATACAATCCTGTCAGTGTAAAAACGCTTCCTTTTTTTCCTGCAAACATCTCTTATTTTTTTACATCAACTGTTACATTCATTCCGGGTCTTACTTCCTGAAGCTCTTTTGTGGGAGTTTCAAATTCAATTTTAACTGGGATTCTCTGGGTGATTTTAACAAAATTTCCTGTTGAATTATCGGGTTCTACCATTGAAAATTTGGCTCCAGTCGCAGGAGAAAAACCAGCCACTTTTCCTTTAAATTCTTTTCCGTCCAAGGCATCAATCGTAATGGTCACTTCTTGTCCTTGTTTTATTTTTTCTATCTGGGTTTCCTTAAAATTGGCTGAAATCCATAATTTTTCCGTCAGAACCATAGTAGCAATGGTTTGATTAGCATTGATTAACTCGCCAATAGACAAATTTCGTTCGCCTACAAAACCGTCAGCTGGAGCCAAAACAACCGTATAAGACAACTGCAATTTTGCTGCGTCAAGATCTGCTTTCTTTCTGGCAACCGTTGCTGTGGCAGCTTCTAGATTAATAGAACTTTGTTTGGTAATCGAACTGCTGGCATCCAAACCTTTTCTGCCTGCCTTAACATAAGCTTCTTCTGATTTTAATTTAGAAATAACTTGATCATACTGATTTCGCGTCACAGCCGAATCGGCATACATGTTTTTGAAACGCTGATAATCTTTTTGAGCTTTTTCTAAACTTGCCAAATCTCCAGCCAGCTTCTCTTTTCCCGAAGCCTGATTTGAAATCGAAGTCGTAATATTTTGTTGTAGCGAATGCAGATTCCCTTCGGCTATTGCCAAATCTGCTTCGGCCTGTTTGACTTTAATAATGTATTCTTCGTCATCTAAAACAACCAATGTATCTCCCTTTTTCACCTGCTGATTGGATTCAAATTTTATTTCTTTAATATGCCCCGTTGCACGTGCCGCAACATTGTTAATGTAAGCTTCAACTTGTGCATTATTGGTGGTTTCATAGGAACTGAAATCAAAGAACAAACTTAAAATCCACAATCCTCCTGCAATTAAAAAAACAAAAGACAGTACCGTGAGAATTGTGTTTCTCTTTTTTTCACTTTTCTGAACTGCTCCGTTTTGTGTATCTGCTTCGCTCATAACAAGAAGTTTTAAAGTTTGCCCATTGCATATTGAAGTGAGTAATATTGAATGATTAAATCTAAATTGGCGTTTACAAGTGAAATTCTAGAATTGTTTAATTGCAATTCAGCATCTACAATCTCGCTGATTAAAGCAAAATCGTTATCATATCGGCTTTTTACAATTTTATAATTGCTCATTGACAGCTCTACATCTTTTTTATAGGTTTTAATATTTTCTTTGCTTTCCACATATCTCACGTACGCATTTTTAACTTCGGTAGTAATCTGGTCTTTGGTAACTTCTAAAGCTATATTACTTTTATCGATTTCCAATTTATCGCTGCCTATACGGTGTTTCAGGTTATAGAAACTCGAAATATCCCAATTCAAAGAAAGTCCCGCTGCCCAGTAATTGAGGATATTAACATAATTGGGCCACTGCGCCGGATATTCGGTATTCAAAATTAAGTTTGCATTTAAGCTCGGTTTAAATCCGCTTTTGGTGAGACTTAATGAGGATTCTGATAATTTGATTCTTATATCTGCCCGTTTCATCTCTTCCCTATTCAGAAATGCTTCTTCTAAACTTTCCTGCAAATTCATATTTTCTGTCGGAATCATACTTTCTGCCACTTCAGGTTTCAGAATTGTGTTGGTCGGAAAACCGATTAATATATCCAGATAATTGCTGATAAGCTGAATGGTATTGGTGCTTCTAAAAACTGAAACCTTAAAATTAGATTGCTGCAGTTCGGTTCTCAAAAGATCACTCGTAAGATTCTGACCATTTTTCACACGCGATTTCAGCTGATTTATTCGGATGTCAGTATTGATAATATTCTGTTTCGTAACCTCAATCTGTCGGTATAATTTCTCAAGTGTAAAATATTGTTCTGTAATGGCATTTTTGACGTCGGCTTCAGTCATTTTTACAGCAGATACCTGCATTTCACTAATTAATTCCTGCTGATTAATTCTGGTATTAATGGCATTTCCAGCATAAATTGGGAGTGAAGAAATAATATTGGCAAAGGCCTGATGGTCGTAATAATCTACGGTTACATTTCTAGCATAAAATCCTTCATAAAGTTTAGGATCTCCGATATAATTGTATCCTCCGTTTAAACTGATTCTTGGCGCTTTTGCAATTTTTGCTTGACTGACATTTTCGTTAGCAATAGCCAAATCAGCATTTGCAAGTTTTAATTGCCGGTTATTTTTAATGCCTAATAAAATGGCTTCATCTAGTCTTATTTTTTTTGCAGATGCAAGACTGCTGGTATCCTGCTGCGCAAAACTTATATTGAGACAGCAGCTCAATATGAAAAGAGCCAAATGCTTTAAACGAAAAACTTTAAACCGCCAATAGCTCATAAGATTATATTGATTTAATTTTGCACTTTTGGGAAATTTGCAATCAACATTATTTAATATTTAGCAGAAATTTCGAGAGAATTAAATTTTAGCTAGGCGGAAAAAACAACGATTATTTGGATTCTGCTATCCCATCATTATGATTTTTGCATAAATTTAAACAATTATTAATCAACACCTTACAGTACAAACCCTCAAAATTGTTTCATTTTATAAATTGGAACAATTTTTAATGATTTAGAACTCCTTTTAAGCAAAAAAAATGCAACAATCAGATGGATCATTGCAATTTTAGAAAGAAATCAAAATGTAATTATCGGCGTATAAATATTATTTTTTTTTCTACCGATGAGATATTCCTACGGAATATTACCTCATTGGGAACCTGACAGGTTTTAAAAACCTGTCAGGTTAGAACTTAACTAACTATACTCAAACTAACTTAAACCATTCATTTACTTCTCTTGCAATGGTATCTTTAATCTCGGGATTCTCAAATTCATTTGAAACTGGATTATATTCATAATCTTTTTTCCATTTTTTATAATTTGAAGCGACTTTTTCAATCGCATCACAGATATAAAAAAGCTCTTCATTACTCATAATCGGATGAAGTGACAAACGCACCCAACCTGGTTTATTGGTCTGATTTCGCTGCAATAATTCATTTGTAATTTCCGCCGATTTCTTTTCGTTGATATTAAACAGATAATGCGCATAAGTACTTGCACACGACCAACCTCCACGAACCTGAATTCCGAAACGGTCATTTAAAAGCCTAACGATCAGATTATAATGGATATCTTCAATCACAAACGAGACACAGCCAATTCGCTCTGTGGTTAAATCGCCTAAAATGGATAAACCTTGTATTTTTTGAAGTCTCGAAAAACAAAGATCAAGCAGTTCTTTTTCTCTTTCTTTGATTTTCTCCACATTCATCTGCTCTTTCAATTCTAAAGCCAATGCGGTTCTAATAACTTGCAAAAATGCTGGAGTTCCGCCATCTTCCCTAACCTCTATAACATCACTATAACAATATTTTCCTAACGGATTAGTCCATCTTACATTTCCTCCGCCTGGATTATCAGGAAAATCAGATTGATATAATTTTTCATTAAAAACCAAAATACCGCAAGTTCCGGGTCCACCTAAAAATTTATGTGGCGAAAAGAAAATCGCATCCAATTGTTCTTCTGGATCTTTTGGATGCATATCGATTTTGACATACGGCGCTGAGGCTGCGAAATCTACAAAACAGAGTCCGCCGTTTTGATGCATGATTTTGGCTAATTCGTGATAAGGCGTAATAATTCCTGTAACATTCGAACAAGCGGTAAAAGAACCAATTTTTAAGCTTCTGTCTGCGTATTTTTTGATTGCTAATGAAAGAGCTTTTGGATCAACTAAATTATTTTCATCAGGTGGCAGAATAACTACTTCGGCATTTGTTTCATACCAAGAAACCTGATTGGAATGATGCTCCATGTGTGTGATAAATACCACAGGTCTATCTTCTTCCGATTTGGTTCGAAGCGCCATAATACGCTGCAATTTCGATAAAGCTGCTGTCATACCGCTTCCTGTAGTTACCAAAACATCCGATTCGTTGGCATTAACCGATTTTTTAATAATATCTCTCGCATGCTGATAGGCATAAGTAGAGGTTTTTCCAGTCTGACTTGAAAGTGAATGCGTATTGGCAATCATTGGACCAATTTTATTGAGCATTATATCTTCAATCGGCGCGTATAATCTTCCGCTGGCAACCCAGTCTGCGTAAACTAGATTTTGTTCTCCATAAACCGATTCAAAAGTATGGTCAATTCCTACTGTATTTTCTCTAAACTTAGAGAAGTAACACTCAGGTTCTGTTGGTTTTGTTGTTGGCTCAATAGCATTCATATCCTTGTCATTTTAATTAAATTTATTATTGATTAAATCTTTTTAAACACATAGGAACATAGATTATATTCTAAATAATAGATATTTGAAAAAATCTAGATTTTAACACATAGCTATGTTTGTTAAAACAAATGAAATGCCTTTTTAGATACAGAAAAACTATGTTTCTATGTGTTTAAATAAATTAGTTTGCCTGCCCTAAAAGTCTTTTTAATGTAGATTGCAACTCTTCTCCGTGCAGGTTTTTGGCAACGATTATTCCTTTAGAATCCACTAAATAATTTCCTGGAATAGCTCTCACACCATATAATTTGGCAACAGCACTGTTCCAGAAAAGCAAATCAGAAACATGTGTCCACGTTAAATTATCATCCTTGATTCCCTTAATCCAGTTTTCTTTCTTTTTATCTAAAGAAATTCCAACGATGTTGAATCCTTTATCATGAAATTCTTTGTACGCCGCTACGATATTCGGATTCTCTTTTCGGCAAGGACCGCACCATGAAGCCCAAAAATCTACCAAGGTGTAGCCTTTTAAATTATCATAAAGTCTAACTAGTTTTCCGTCAGGATCATTGGCTGTAAAATCTGGAGCTTTTTTACCTACTGCTAATCCGTCTAAAACAACAGCCAGTTCTTTTAATTCTTTCACGTAAGTGGTGTTTTGAAGACTTTTATCCAGCAAAGCAATATTTTGTGTAATCTGCTCTGGCGTTAATCTGTACGACCAGTTTCTGTATAATACATAAGCAGAAACAATAGATTTTGGATTTTCTGTTATGAATTTGCTGATTTCAACATCTTTGCTCTTTTTATAGCTTTCAAACAAATCTTGTGAAGCTGAACCTTCAACCACAGAGGCTGTATAATATTTCTTCGGACTCAATTTTACTGTAATCGGATTTTTTTCGAGGAAAATATACAATGGCGAACTTTCTGTATTGACGCTTAATCCGTATAAATCTGGTATTTTAACTTTTGTTTTAAAACTAAAGTTTCCGTCTTTTACTTTTGCCGAATCAATCGTGGTAAACATTTTATTGTGAAACTTCTGTAAGTAAACGTATTGCGCCACAGTATCTGCGACAGTACCTTTTAATTGTAAATTACTTTCCTGTGCCTGAGTTTGAACAACTCCAAGAAACAAAGCAAAACCTAATAGTATTTTTTTCATTTTATTTTTAGTTTTTAAGATTAGACAAAAGGGTTTCTGGCCGATGAAAAAACCATCAGCAGATTGTATTTTAAAAAGAGAATCTAAGGGAGAATTACTGTTTTTTACATTCGAAAAACGGCCAGACTATTTTCTTCGAAAATTATATTCAAAAGCTCATAACCAGCATATAAAATTGATTCAGTTTTCATTTTAATAAATTTTAATTGGATGATCTTAAACAGATTTACGGATGAAATCTTTCTTATCTGCCCGCATACAGCGGAAGGATTTAGCACCTTATTCGGCAACAGGTTGCTAAGACTTCAATGGGCCTATTCCCTCAGTCTTTCTGGATAAGTATCATTTTATAATTTTTCTGATACAAATATATATTAATTCTACCGAATTAATATAGTTTAAATTAGTTTTTTTTTACAAATTAATTTAAACCACTTTTCAACACGGAATCAAAACTCTTATAATCAAAACTTTAAAACAGAAATGATCTTATTTTGAAATTCTTATTTATAAAAGAAATTCATACGTTTTTAGATTTGGAATCGAAATGTATTTATAAATTCTAAAGAAAAAGATGCAGATATTTATTCTTTTCCAGATTTAAAAGAGGTTCTTTTAATCCGTTTTCGAGATTTGAAGTAATTAATCCGAGGACTTTTTTTAGATCGTTAAAATTATTTGGCTTTACAAAATAACAGAATGCTCCAAGGTTTCCAGCTGCTTCCATATCATTTTTATGCGAAGAAGTAGAAATCATAATCACTGGAATATCTTTAAAATTCTCTTCCGATTTTAATTGTTTCAAACATTCCCACCCATTCATAATAGGCATATTTAAATCTAAAAAAACGACACTTGGAATCTTATCTTGATTTTTCAGCATTTTCAGTGCTTTATCACCATTTTCTGCACAATGACAAATAATATTTTGATCTATATCAGCCAAGGCTTCGCAAAACATTTCTGCGTCATCTTGATCATCGTCGGCTAATAATATTATTTTCTTACTCATGATTAAATATCTTTTTCTCTTTGTTCAAATGGCAATGTAATGCTAAAAACAGCTCCTTTATCAGCAATGCCAGTTGCGGTGATGTTTCCTCCGTGACGTTCTGCTATTTTTTTACAAAGAGATAATCCTAAGCCCGTTCCTTCATAACGGTCTTTAGAGTTTAGACGGGTAAAGGTTTCAAAAATACGTCCAGTCTGATCGAGATCAAACCCAATTCCGTTGTCTTCTACAGTAATTACAGCTATCCTTCTACCGCCTTCAATTTGTTCTTTTGCATTAATGGTAATCTGTGGCGGAACATTTTCTTTAGCAAATTTAATAGAATTGTTTATCAGATTATAAAATAGCTGATAGAGCAGTACGGAAGCTCCTTCAATAACAGGAAGTCCTTGATAATAAATATTTCCGCCTGTTCTTTGAAGCGAAATTTCCAGATCGGTTTCTATGCTTTTTATAACTTCATTAAGATCAACGATTGTTGCTTTTTGCGAGTCGGCATTGATTTTAGAATAGGCAAGCACCCCGTCAATCATAGTAAACATTCGGTCTGCCGCTACATGAATTCTTTCAACATATCTCGTTGTCGATTCATCCAACTGATTTTCAAGATGGTCTTCTAAACGGCTTACAAACGTTTTTATTTTTCTAACGGGTTCTTTTAAATCGTGCGACGCAACATGGGCAAATTGCTGCAAATCGTCGTTTGAACGTTGGAGTTCTTTGGTGCGGTCTGCCACCAAAATTTCCAGTTTTTCGGTAATTGATTTTTGTTCATGAATATCGGTGCAAGTACCAAACCAATTGGTAATGATTCCTTCTTTATCTCTAATAGGGAGTGCTTTACTCAAAAACCAATGGTATTCTTTCGAGATTCCATTTTTTAAACGAAATTCCATTTGATAAGAAGAACCCGCATTAACGCTTTGGTACCAAGTTCTTAAAACATCATAAACATCGTCAGGATGGAGTGCTGGAACCCAACTTGAATCGCCAAATTCATTCTCGTTAAAACCAGTGTACTCATACCATCTGCTGTTGAAATAATCTACAAATCCGTCGGGTTGTGCGGTCCAGATAATTTGCGGCACCAAATCTGCAAGCTGTCTAAATTTCTCTTCGCTTTCTGCTATAACATTTTGAAGTTCTTTTTGTGAAGTGATATCACTAGCCGCACCAAACCATTCTACGATTTTTTCTTTTTCATCTAATATCGGAACCACTCTGGAGAAAACCCATCGTACAGAATCATCTTCTTTAATAATTCTGTGTTCCATTTCAAAAATGCTTTTCTCTACGATAGATTTAGAAATCAAATGAACTGCTTGTTCCAAATCGCTAGGATGAACAAATTTATCTAGCCAATTGACGCTATGGCCACCAGTGCCAGAAAGCCTTCCTCCTCCTTCAAGACTTTGCATCACCATCCAATCGGCATCCATACGGTAAACCAAATCAGACGATGCATTGACTAAAGCTCGAAAACGGTTTTCGCTTTTTTCCATTTTCTGGCGGGCTTCAACTTGTTCTGTAACCTCAACCGCTACTTGTATCATTCCTGTTATCTGTCCTTCTTCAATTAAAGGTCGATACGTTAAATTATAATAATAGTTTTTTAATTCTCCCGTTCGATTGTGCGGCACAAGAACCTCGCTCTGATCAAAAGGGATTCCTTCGTTATAAACCTTTAAAACCTGTTCCCATACATATTGGCCTTCAAGTTCTGGCAGCACATCAATCAATCGCATGCCAATAATTTCTTCTCCACGGCCAATCATTTGCAGCATCTGTTTATTTATCTGCTCAATAATTAGATCGTCACCTTTTAACACCAAAGTTGGAGCTGGCGTCTGATGGATCATTTTCCGAAAACGGCTTTCACTTTGCTGCAGTTTTTCTTCTGCTTGTTTACTTTCAGTAATATCCCTTGTAGTTCCAACCACAAGTTCAACTTCTCCTTTTTCATTAAAAACTGGAACAAAAATATAATCGTAAATTCTTCTTCCGAGTTCTGCATGCGGAAAAGAAACAGTTCCTCTAATAGCTTTTTTTTCAGCGACTACGGTGTCTATTTCCCTTTCGTGCATTTCGGCATGCCAATCTTCATATCCGTTTTCTATTAATCCGCGTCCTATAGCATCCTCAGCCGATTTACCCCACATTGTCAATAGGGCTTTATTGGCATAAGTAAACTTATAATCCAGATCAAATACATAAACCAAATCGGGAGTTCCGTTTATTATAGAATTGTAAAGTCTTTTTTGTTTTTCAGCTTCAATTAATGCATTATTGAGTTCATTTTCAGCATGCTTCTTTTCGGTAATGTCTTCCATTGTCACCACCAATAGTTCGTCTTGCATAACCGTTGTAAATTTCAACCAGTGGTTTCCTCTTTCATCCTCATAACATTGCTCAAAACAGGATGCAATTCCTGTTTCTGCGGTTTCAATACATTTTTCGAGAATTGTGTTTCCTCCTATTTTAGAAAAAACTGTGCTGAATCTTTTTTCTTTGTAGTCTTCGTTATTGATCCAGTTTATAAAATAATCATTAAACAGCAACACCGAAAAATCTTCAATCTTATTTTTAGTAGTATACAAAGATTTTAAAACTGCAATACCATTTGGCGCAGCATTAAAAGCGGTTTTTAGAAGATCTAAATTATTTATTAACTCCATCATCTACTGAGTGAAAATAATTTTTAATGCTGTTTAATTTTATAAAATACACTCAAATTTGTTAAATTCCTTCTCAAATATAAATAAAAAGGCATTTACTATAAACATTATTCAATGCGATTTCATAAAAATTAAATATCAATATAAATCCTCCTACAAATTCTTCGATTTAAAAAATCAGAATCATTTAAAATTCAGTTTTTATTAGAATTAAAGATTCACGCTGCAGGTGTATAATATGCAAAAGAGCGGAAAATTTCCGCTCTTTTACCATCAATCTGTTTTTGTATCTTCATTTCCAAAAGTACTAATATTCATATCAGAACTCTTTTTATGCCTTAGTTCTTCATAATCACTATCATCTCCCCAATCTCCAGTGTTAGGTTTATGAACAGCGTCTTTTCTTTCCTTTAAATCTTCATCTATACTTTCTTCATGCGGAAAATACATATGATATCCTAAAATTGGATCCCAATTTGATTCCTGAGTACGATCTACACTTTCTTGGGATAAATCGTTTTGATTATTTCTTCTGTCCATTTTTTTTCTGGTTTACACTTTCCTAAAATTGAAAGTTGATTATCATTTCATTCGTAATTCAGTAAAATTCAACAAATTAAACCATAAAATTATTATATCATTTTTAAAAAAGTTTATATGATTTCTTAATTTAAAAAAAAATTAACATTTTAGAAAAGAACCGTTTTTTTTATTCATTCAAAAACAAAACAGCCTGTAAACATAAAGCTTACAGGCTGTTTCTAACAATCTAAAGTTCTGAAAAAAATTCTCTTTAAAAAGTAACCAGTTTTACCCCCAAAGTAAACCAGCGTGATGGCAACGGAACTGCTCCTACCTCATAATAAGTTGCATTAAAAATATTCTGCCCATCTAAGAAAATAGTGAATTTATTAATTGCTTGACTTATTCTAAAATCATTTACCCAATAAGAAGGACCTGTAATTCTTTCGTTAAAACGAGTTGCAAACATTACAGATAAGTTTTTAAACTGATAATCTATTGTATTGGTAATTTGGTGTTTTAATGACGAAATTGCATATTTTGAATAGGTTTCTGTACGCGTGCTATTGAATTCTGAATCTAAATACGTGTAAGCTAAAAGAATACTTAATTTAGAATCTTTAGAGAAATCAAATCTGTAATTTCCGCGTAAATTGATTCCGTTTGTGTTTAAATCTCCTTTGTTCTGACTCTGCCAAGGCACATTTGTAGCATTACGCATCCAGTCGATGTAATTGTCGATTTTTCTGTAGAAATAATTCGCATTCAAACTCAAAGCTCTTTTGTTGTATTTGAATCCAATTTCACTTTGAAAAGCATTTTCTGAATCTAAATCAGGGTTTCCAATATTTCCGGTTTGTTTCAAATATAAATCTGTAAAAGACGGAATTCTTTGGCTTGTTCCCACATTACCAATAATCTTAAATGCATCTGTAATAGCATAACTAGCATCGATTCCAGGATAAATCTGCCATTTATAATCTGAATTGTAATTTAAATATGTTCCGATATTTACATCCAGTTTTTCAGTAAAACTTCTTCTGTATTCTGCATAAAGTCCCACATTTTCGCGATCGTGATCTCCAATGTTTGAAGAGTGGATGTTTTCATTTCTAAATTCAGCTCCAAAACCAATTTCTCCTTTAGATAATTTAACTGTAGAGTTTAATTCTCCTGCAATAGAATTGGTATAATGCTGACTTCTTCCAACTGCCAGATTTGAATTTCCTAAATAACGGTAATCATCATAATTATAACGATATGTTATTCTCGGCATGATTTTCCAGCTATCTGTAATTTGATGATTGGACTGAAGATTGGCAAACGTAGTCTGAACAATTTCTGTTGAGTTTTTATCTCCTGGCGCAGCGTAAAATCCGTTTGCTCCAAATCCGTTTTTGATATAACCTGCAGAACCTAAAATTTCATTTTTATCATTGATCTGAACATTTCCTTGGTAGAAAATTTTGTTGTTCTCGAATGCTGTATTGTAACGGTAACCATTGCTTTTATCATGCGAAGCAAAAAGGATATGCTGTTGTTTTTCTTTTCCTAAAACAGCTCCAGCCTGAACTCCTGCTCCGTAAAAAGTATCACCAGTATCTTGAGTATCTTTTTCGAAATTTGATCCTGCATAAGTGCTCACCATAAATCCAGAATCGGTTGGTTTTTTGGTAATAATATTAATTGCTCCTGTTAAACTGTTAATTCCGTAGATTCTTGCTGCCGGTCCGCGAACGACTTCGATTCTTTCAATTGCTTCAACCGGAAGAGGCAGATTCAACATATTATGAGCTGTTTGCGAGTCGATTACTTTTGCTCCGTTTAATAAAACAACAGTCTGCTCAAAACTTCCTCCGTCAACACTGATGTCGGCTTGAGTTCCGAATGGTCCTCTTTGTCTGATATCTACTCCGTTGGCATATTGCAATACTTCTTGCAATGTTCTTCCTGGCAGTTTTTTAATGGTTTCGCTCGAAATAACATATACATTTCTGTTTTGTTTAGAAATTGGTGTATTAAAACGGCCTTCATTAATAATGACTTCATCCATTTGGTTGATGGAATCTTTTTTTGTCTGTGCGTAAAAATTGGTACAAATTACTGCAAAGGCAGCAAAATAGATCTTTTTCATTTTGGTTTTTATTTTTTTGGCAAAAGTAATTGCTTACCGTACCAATAAAGCATACCAGTTTTGTAATTATAACTAGTCCGGATGAATTAATGATCTATTTTGCTAAAAATTAAGCAAAACTGAGAGATATTACTTATAAATCAAACATTTAGCGCACATTTTTTTAATGTAACGAAACTTTCTTTCCTGTTATTTCTGATTTCTTCTTCTGAAATTCCAGCCTCAATCTGATTATGATTAGTTTTTTTTATCACGCTTATTTTTTTGCCACAGATTAAAAGGATTCTCACAGATTTCTTTTTTATTTTGCCACTAATTACACGAATTTTCACTAATTCTTTTTTTACATATTTTATGTAAAAAAAATCATTTTAATCCTCTTAATCTGTGGCTAAATTTTTCTCACAGATTGAAAAAATTAATTCGTGGAAATTCGTGCAATTCGTGGCAAACTTTTATTTATTAATTTGCCTCCAGATTTTAGCACTAAAATCGTCTTTGTACATTAATCTGTTTGTTCTAGTTGGATTAACACGATTCGTCAAAATGATTAAAAATCGGTTTGTATTTCTATTCATAAAGAAAAAAGTTCCCGTAAAACCTGTATGTCCAAAATCGTCTTTTGTAAAAAACTCGTCTGGTTTTCTTTTATCGAAACCTAAACCGCGATAAATTCCTTCTTTGGCAAGTGGAGAATCTGTAAACTCTTTTACGATATTGGCTTTTAGAATCTGTTTTCCTTTGTAATTTCCGTTGTTCATTAACATTTTACAGATTACGGCAATCGATTCTGCGTTGGCAAACAAACCTGCATTTCCAGAAACGCCTCCAAAAATGGCTGCCGCTTCATCGTGCACATAACCTTTTACAGTATCTTTTCTAAAGAAATTATCTACTTCAGTTGGCATTACATTATCTATTGAAGTCCATTTTAACGGATTATATCCAATTTTTGAAATGCCTAACTCAGTATAAATTTCATTTGTGAACTCATCGAGTTTTTTGCCCATTTTGGTTTCAATCATCTGCTTCACCAAAAGCAAATTTAAATCGCTATACAAATATTTCCCTCTCGGATTTGTATTTGCTTTCGCAATCCTTTCATAAACTGACGGATAAAATTCTGGATTGAGCCACATATTTTTATAAATCTGAACCCAGTTTTCCTTTGGCTCAAAAACCAAATATTTTGAATCGTAAATAATGTTTTTATTTACATACATATTATCAAAAGGCTCAACATATTGCTCTGATTTTTGATTGCTCAAAAAAGGTGAATTATCTGGTGTAGAAAGTAATGCTTGATAAAAAGTGATACTTGGCGTTAATCCAGAAGTATGCGTTAGCAATTCAAAAAGCGTTAAATCGGATATAGCTGTGTTTTTGTACATCGGAACAATTTCGCCTACTTGATCTGTCAATTTAATTTTCCCATCTCCAACCAAACGCATTGTTACAAGCGTTGCTCCTAAAACTTTAGACATCGAAGCCAGATCAAAAACATCATCTGATTTTACTAACTGTTTTTTGGTGTAATCATGATAACCATAATTTTTAGATATCAGATTAGAATCTCCTGTTCCTACAATAATTTGTGCTCCTGGAAAAAAACCTTTTTCAAGAGCATTTGTCATCATCGAATCAATGTAAACTTTATTTCGTTCTAAACCATCTGGTTGTTTTAAGTTTTCCTGAGAATAGCCATTTATTCCCAAGAAAATCAAGGAAACCAATATAATTTTAATACCAATATTTTTCATAGTACTATGGATTAATTTTTAAGTCCTGTCCTGCCATCAAAGGCTCATTATTGGTTCCTGTAATTTGTATTCTAACTGCTTTTACAGGCTGTTTCGGATAAATTGAAGCATTTCCGTAATCAAAATCAGCGCCTTTTATGAAATCCGTTCCATTGTATGAAAACTCCACAAAACCATTGTTAACGATAAATCTTGGGTGATGCGGAATTCCAGTTAAAACATCTATTTTAGAAGTGGTTACAGGATTATTAAAGGTATACAAAATCCAGTCGCCGTCTTTACAAGCAACATCGGTACGCAAATATGATTCTTCATTATAATCCTGCAGATTCGAAATTGGAAACTTCGGATTTTCTGCCATCGATGAAGTCACTTTCACTTCTGGTTCCTGATAAGGCGTACAGATGAATTTTACATTTGCCTCAGATTTTTTTTCTTCTTTATTTTCGACTGTAAAATCTAATCTATAGGTATTTTTTTCGTTGTAATTATCAATTAAAAATCTCAATCGAGGTTTTGATTTTAGTGCTCTTTCGTCTGCATAAGTCTGCACTAATTTATCGTTTTCAAAAAGCGACACATTTTTGATTGTTCCATTTGCTCCATCATCTGTCGGATTAAAACTTAGATACCAAATGCCTTTTTTATCTATATGATCTGAGATATTTTCAGACATAGTCAAAACTTCTGCTTTTGAAATATTCCAATTGGCAACAGGCAATTTTTCAGCTTTCACTGCTGGACTTGCTACATATTCATTAAAAAATACTCTAAACATATATTGCTCGTAATTTTTAGTTTGAATTGGTTCTGTATACAAAGGCGATTGTCTTGTTGGTTCATTTCCATCTTTATCAAATCTTACAACGGCACCTTCATAAGGTGGCGTCACAGTAATGGTTCCATTTTTATAAATGGCTGTTGGTGGAAAATCCCTGAAAGCAATTCCCATATCAGCCAATCTTTTTAAATGGCTATTGGTTAATCTTCCATAAAAATCATCCCAGTTTTTATCTTCTTTTTTAGACCATCCAATTTCAGATAACGCGCTGATTCTCGGATAACTTTGGTATTCCATAATTCTTGCAGGACGATCTAAATATTCACTCCACAAAGCACCTTGAACTCCAATTATATTTTTCTGCTCTTCGGGAGTTAAATCGGCATCAGGAATTGGTTCAAACGAATACGCTCTTTTGGTATCGGTAATCGCTGCCCAACGATGGCCGCGTTCTGTTTCAGATTGCGCCATATCATAATAGGTAAACTGTCCTGGCATCATAATGGTTTTGTACCCTTTTTTTGCCGATTCAATTCCGTAACTAATTCCCTGCCAAGCAGAAATCAATGTGTTCGGATCAATTTCTCCACCTTTCAGGATTTCATTCCAGCCATCTGTTTTTTTGTGGTATTTGTCAACAATTTTCTGAACTCTTTTAAAGAAATAATTCTGAAGCTGGAAACTGTCTGTAAATCCTTCTTTTGCCATTAAAGCTTGACATTTTGGACAATGTTCCCAATTGGCACGATTGACTTCATCTCCCGCAACATGAATATATTCAAAAGGAAATAATCCAGATACTTCTCTGATAATCGAATCCAGAAGATCATAATTTTCTTCACGTCCTACACACCAAACATTTTTTACTTCGCCCTGAACACTTTTCAGTTCCTGCGTTATCGCGCAACCCACTTCTGGATACGAAGCTGTTACCGCACGTGAATGCCCCGGAATTTCGATTTCTGGCATAACCGAAATACCGCGACTTGCAGCATAAGCCACCACTTCTTTAATATCTTCTTGCGTATAAAAACCTCCATAACGTTTGTCTCCAGAACCATAAGATGGCAACAAAACTTCGCCTGGACCTCTCCAAGCGCCTTTTAAAGTTAAATCTGGCAACGATTTGATCTCGATTCTCCAGCCGTTATCATCTGTTAAATGCCAATGAAAAACATTCATTTTATGAGCAGCCAACCAATCAATATAATTTTTTACGGTTTGTTTGTCGAAGAATTGTCTTGAACAATCCAACATCATTCCGCGCCAATCAAAACGAGGATAATCTTCTATTTTTACAAACGGAAGAGTTCCTTTTTTAACTTCTTTCGCAGAGCAAATTTGCAGTAAAGTTTGGAATCCGTTTAAAACGCCTTTATCTGTTTTTCCTTTTACGAAAATCCCTTTTTCATTTATTTCCAATTGATATCCTTCGTTCGGAAGATCTAATTTCTTGTCTACCAGAAATGAAATAGTATTTTTTCCATGTTTTTTTCCAATCGAAACAAGTGGGGTAATTCCGGTATTTTTTGAAAAATCTGAAGTAATATAATCCGCGCTGTTTTTCAGTTTTTTGTCTACAACAATTTTTAATGATGAAGGCAAAACAAACTGTCCCGCACTTTGCTGAACGGATACAGGTTTTGGAATTATGTCTAATTTTTGGGCTTGTACAAAACTAAGCGAACTTAGAAATAGGGCTAATAGAAGAATACTTTTTCTCATTTCTTTTTATATTTTATTTTATTGAAAATTCAATCAGACTGCTTTCTGTCTGGGTCTGACTTAAGGCCGTAAGCGCATAAACGTAGTTTTCCAAATCGGCGTTTGGCACTTCTAGTTTTAGAGCTGTTGTCACATAATAAATATTCTGAGGATTTGAGAAATCGGTTATTCTTCCTTTTGGGAATTTGTAGATTACATATTTTTTGTCATTCAATGCCGCTTTCCAAGTTAAAACTGCATTATTGCCTTTTTTAGCAATTACTGCATTTGTTGGCGGTTCTGGTTTTAATCTGGTAATTCTGTTTGCTTCGGGAGTTAGAGCGATGTATTTGTATTCTTTTTGAAGAAGAGGTTTTCTCAGCGTATCTCCTTTTTTTAGAAAATTCGAAGCAGTAAAATGCATTGAACCATCAATTTGAGGCATTTTACGAATCATTTCAATTTGTTTGACAATCTGGTCTGGACTTCTCCATTCTGGTTCTTTAGCCGAAGTTGAAATTTTATAATCGCCATGGCCAACGTAAACATTTGCTCCATATTTGTGTTCTGCCCACCATTTTGCCAGAACTTCAAAATTGGCTCTGTCAAAACCAATGTGCCAATAGATTTGAGGCGTTACATAATCGATCCAGTTTTCTTTTTGCCATTTTAAAATATTCGCATACAAATCATCATAATTGGTTGCTCCTGCTCTTGTATTAGAACCTTGCGAATCTTTGGCAATATTTCTCCAAACTCCAAAAGGCGAAATTCCGAATTCGACTTCTGGTTTATTGGCAATAATCGTATCTCTGATTTGCTTGATGATTAAATCGACATTGTCTCTTCTCCAATCGTCTTTGTCCTTAAACTGACGCGGTTCTTTAGCGAAAGCTTTATCATCAGGAAACTCCTGCCCTTCAATTTTATACGGATAAAAATAATCATCCATATGCACGGCTTGAATATCGTATTTACGAACAATCTCGCCTACAACAGAAGCAACGAAATTTCTGGTTTCTTGCAAACCTGGATTAAAATATCTCGTTTTTCCGTACGTCAAGAAAAGGTCTGGTCTTTTAAAATATAAATGATTTTTTGAAAGCACATCTCTAACGGTGTCTTTCTGAACACGATATGGATTAAGCCAAACGTGTACATTCATTCCGCGTTTTCCAGCTTCATCAATCATCATCTGCAACGGATCAAAACCTGGGGCAACGCCTTGAGTTCCTGTTATCCAATGCGATGCTGGTTCTTTTGTTGATTTATAAAATGCATCGGCAGTTGGGCGAATCTGAAAAATTACAGTATTCATATTATAAGAACGGAGATTATCCAAAATGGCAATCATTTCGTTCTTCATTTCTTTGTCTGATAATCCAGGTTTAGAAGGCCAGTCGATATTTTCTACGGTAGAAATCCAAGCGGCTCGCATTTCTCTTTTTGGAGATTGCTGACTAAAAGTTTTGGTCTGAATCAGCAATATTAGGATTAATAATTTTAGACTTTTCATAAGGTTGTATTTTTGGTTCGTCTGTGATAATCATCCTAACAGGTTTTCAAAACCTGTTAGGTTTCAAATTGATTTCTACAAAGTTATAATTAGATTTGAATGTGATTTCCCTATAATACCTAACAGGTTTTTAAAACCTGTTAGGATAACTTATTCCAACAAATAAATTCCGCCTTCGATTAAAGATGCCCAAACTTGTCCTTTATCATCAACAGTAAAACCATTTATGCTCGAACTTCCCAAATTGATTTGTTTAATGATTTCAAATTTTGTAGCATCAACAATTACGACTTCGCCTTTTCGGCTTCCTAAATATATTTTATTATTTTTTTCTAATATCGCCGCAGGATTGTGTTCATAGCCCCATTTTAAATCCAAAACTTTGCTTTGACTTACAACATTTTCTTCAGTCAATTCAATAGTGTCATTAAGTGGGACTCTTACCAATTCTCCTTCCATTGTTTTGCCATAAAACCATTTTCCGTCTTGGCTTTTCCCCATTGATTCTCTAATTTTCCATTTTTGAGTTCTTAAAAGCGTTTTACCCGTTTCAATATCTAAAATGGTCAAGAAACGTTGAGGCGTAACAAAATAAAGTCTGTTTTTTGATGCAACCATATTGACATTTCCAGCAGAATATAAAATTTGTTTATCGTTGCCATTATTCCATTTCCAGATCAGTTTCCCAGTATTTTTATCCAAACAGTACACATACGAATCCCACACTCCAAAAATTATTTTATCATCTTGTATTAACGGAGTTCCCTGTGAATAGGAAGCTGGTAAATTGCTCTGCCAAATCACTTTACCTGTCACAGCATCTGCACAAACAAACGCTGTAGAACTTGCTGTATAAACTTTATTGTTTTCTGCAATTGGTGAACCTACTAAAACACCACCAACAGGAATTGCCCATTTTTGTTTTCCTGATTGAGTATCGAATCCCAATAGATTTCCTTCTATTGTACCAATAACCAAATTATTTTTTACAATTATTGGCGAAAAATAAATTGAATTTCCTGTTTCTGTTTTCCAGTTTACATTTTTATTTTTCAGATTAACCGATTTTATTTCGCCAATTGAGTTAGTAAAATAAAGGTTCTTTTTATCAAATGCAGGAAGGCTGTAAATAGAAGCAATATCTTTTATAAAAGGAGTTTGCATCGTTACACTATCTTTCGGAATCTCAATTTTGGAAGGTTTTGATGGCACCGAAAATTTAAAAACTCCAGGTTTATCAATTTCTTTCTGATAAATACTGATACTGTCTTTACTGATAATTACTTGATTATAACTTTTTGTTTTTCCGTCAAGCGAAGTTATCGAAGTTCCCATTATACCGCTCAAACCAGAGAAATTATATTTTCTTAAAGTGTGTCCGTGACCGCAAAAAGTAGCAACCGTTGGATATTTTTCTAAAACAGAAAGCACTTCTTTATAGTTGCTCACACTATTATCTAACGGATAATGAGCAAAATTCAGTACTTTTTTATTATTATTTTTAAGATTTTCTTTTAAAGTTTTATCCAGCCAAAGTACATCTTCGTGTTTCACAAAGCCATCTCCCATTTTCATGTAAGGTCCGCACGGAAAGCCTATAAAGACATAGTCACCTTTTGAAAATACAAATCTATCCTCGCCAAATATTTTTTTATAGGTCAAACCAGCGCTTTCGCTCCAGTTCGTTTCATGATTTCCAGAAATTACATAATATGGAATTTTCAATTGAGAAAGTATCGAATGTACTTGTTTCAATTCATCATCAGCACCGCGATTGGTTAAATCTCCAGTTATAACCGCAAATTCAAAATCTGAATTGTTGATTTCTTTTACAATATTCTGCAATAAAAAGTCATTGTCATTTCCTACTGAAACGTGCAAATCTGTAAGTTGTACAAATTTGATGTTTTCTGATTTTCCTGAATTTTGAGAGAACCCAGAAACTATTACAAAAAGCAATAATATTCTTAAAAATAGATTTTTCATTGGTGTTTTTTTTATTTATTGTGCCTTTACTTAAATTATATCAAGATTGTATTATATCAGATGAGTTACAACGCCTCTCTATCTTATATCTATGTTTTTTCTCATGTAGATTTAGCAAATACTACAGATTCATTCGCGGAAATTTGTGCAAGTCGTGGCAAAAAAATCTTTTTAATCCTTTAATCTGTGGCTATTTTTATTCTCGCAGATTTAGCAGATGCAGCAGATTTATTCATGGAAATTTGTGTCATTCGTGGCCAAAAATCTTTTTAATCCTTTAATCTGTGGCTATTTTTACTCTCGCAGATTTAGCAGATTTTATTCGTGGGAATTTGTGCAATTGCTTCGCCTATTCGCTATCGCTCGGGTCGTGGCAAAAAGATCTCTTTCAATCCTTTAATCTGCGGCGAAAAAAATACCTAACAGGCTTTGAAAACCTGTTAGGATAACCAACCAAAATTTATGTCTTGCCATAAATCAACAAAATGACAATACACTTAACCTTTACTGTGTTTTTTCAGCGTCATTAAAATAATTATAAAAAAACAGCAGCTGATATTTTAAGGAATTCTCCCAGTATTTTAAATTATGTTCGCCTGGACGTTCTATATAATCGTGATTTATCTTTAGGTCTAACATTTTTGCGTGCAGTTCTCTGTTTACTTTCATAAAGAAATCATCAACCCCACAGTCAATAATCAGTTTTAATTTATTGTCTTTTACCAAGTCTAACATATTGGTAACGGTGTTCTTATTCCAATTTTCTGGAAATTCTGTAATTGAACCTAATCGTTTTTTGATATCCCAATTTTCAGGAAACGGACGAAAATCTACGCCTCCGCTCATGCTTCCTGCCGCACCAAATACGTCTTGATGTTTGAATGATAAGTATAAAGCCCCATGTCCGCCCATGCTCAAGCCTGAAATGGCTCTTGCTTTACGATCCGCAATTGTTCTGTATTGTTTGTCAATAAACGGAACTAGTTCTTTTACCACATAAGTTTCATATTTAAAACTCGGATCTATCGGACTATCAAAATACCAGCTTGAATAATTCCCGTCTACACCAACCACTATAAAACCGTATTGATCAACTTGTTTTCCTAATTCTTTAAAATCTTTTGCCCAAGATCTATAATTTCCGCTATAGCCATGAAGCAGATAAACAACAGGAAATGCTTTCTTGCTTTTTTTATAATTGTCAGGAACTACCACGCAAGTTTTAATATTCTTCTGCATAGAAGGACTAAAAACCTGCAAAGTATCAACCTTAGCAGCTTTGGCTGTAAAAACGAAAAGCAATAATAAGATTGAGTAAATTATTTTTTTCATAATTGATATTTTATAAAATAATACTTTTGAAAAGCATGGTTAAAACACAAAAAATTATTTCAAACAATCTTTTAAAATAGTCACAGGATGCAAGGCCTTTCTGCTGGTTCCGTCAAAAATCTGATGGCGACAGCTGGTTCCTGCTGCTGCAATTTCGGTTGATTGCTCTGTTGCCCTGATTTTCGGGAACAAAGTATCTTCTCCCATTTTCATACTGATTTCGTAATGTTCTTTTTCATAACCAAATGAACCTGCCATTCCGCAACAACCAGAATTATAAATTGTAACCGTATTGTTTTTTGGAACATTCAGCATCGCAAAAGAAGCTTCAACTGAGCTCAATGATTTTTGATGACAATGCCCATGAATTTTGATGTTTTTTTCTTTTTCAGAAAATTGATCTGCGTGAATTTTTCCGTTTGAAATTTCTCTTTTGAAAAATTCTTCGACTGTAAAGGTATTTTTAGCTAATTTTTCAGCACTTTCCTTATCAGCAGCCAATCGGATATATTCATCTCTGAAAGTCAATATTGCCGAAGGTTCAAGACCTATTAAAGGTGTGTTTTCAGAAATTATATTTTTAAAAGTATTGACATTTTTATTGGCAATTTCCTGTGCTTCTTCCAAAAAGCCTTTTGAGATAAAAGCTCTTCCGCTTTCTTCGTGATCGATTACAATTACTCTATAACCTAATTCTGTCAAGAGTTCGTACGCATCGATTCCGACTGAAACATCATAATAATTAGTAAATTCATCACAAAAAAGATAAACACTACCATTTTCAAAAGAGCTGTTTGTGTTACGTTTTTTGTTCTTTTCATACCACTTTCTAAATGTTTTTGGAGCCAATAAAGGCACTTGCCTTTCAGGCGCAATTCCCATACGTTTTTTAACGAATGAAAGATTAGAAGCCCAATTGGTAATAGATGGCGCAATGCTTCCCAATTCATTCAATTTTGAATTGAAAGCAAATATTTTATTTCGGAAAGAAAACCCGTTAGCTTTTTGATATTGGTATAAAAACTCAGCTTTTAAAGTTGCTACATCAACATTACTCGGACATTCGCTAGCGCAGGCTTTACAGCTTACACATAATTCAAAAACCTTATATAATTCTTCGTGATCGAATTTATTTTCTTTTTCCGAATTCGTTAGATATTCGCGTAAAGCATTGGCGCGTGCACGTGTAGTATCTTTTTCATTTCTCGTCGCACGATAACTCGGACATAAAGTTCCGCCCGCTGACGGCATTTTACGACAATCGCCCGAACCGTTGCATTTTTCTGCAGCACGTAAAACCCCTAAACTATCCGAGAAATCCTGAATCGTTTTTATTTTTGGTTCTACTCGTCCAGCTTCAAAACGAAGATTTTCATCCATTTTCGAAGCGTTTACGATTTTTCCAACATTCAAAATCGTATTCGGATCAAACGCTTTTTTTACTCGTTTTAGCAGTTCGTAATTTTTATCGCCAATCATAAAAGGTAAAAACTCTCCACGCAGAATTCCGTCGCCATGTTCACCGCTTAACGAACCTCTGTATTTTTTTACCAAATGAGCTACTTCAGTAGATAAATTTCTAAACTGATGCAATCCTTCTTTTGTCTTCAAATTTATCTTCGGACGCAAATGCAGCTCTCCCGCTCCAGCATGCGCGTAATAAATGGCACTTTGTCCGTGTCTTTCCATCATCGCTGCAAAATCGGCAATATAATTGGGAAGATCACTCAATTCAACCGCTGTATCTTCAATAGAATCGGCTGCTTTATCGTCTCCCACAATACTTCCTAAAAGTCCAAGACCAGCTTTTCTTACCTCATTTACTTTGTCAATATCGGTTCCGTAAATTTTTGGCAAAGCATATCCGAAACCATTATTTTCAAGATCTTTAATTAATGCATCAGCTTGCAGTTCGGCATCTTCCATACTAATATGCGATCCAACTTCAAGCATAATAACTGCTTTTGGTTCGCCTACAATAAAAAATCGGTTTTTAGCCTGTTCTCTATTGGTTTTGGTACAGTCTAAAATAGTGTCATCCATCATTTCGCAAGTATACAAATGATGTTTCATTGCAGTCACAACGGCTTCTAAACTTTCTTGAATGGTATGAAAATGCGCCACTACCATAATATTGTTTACTGGTGGCAAGTCGTCTACTTTCAAAGTAATTTCTGTGGTAAAAGCCAAAGTTCCTTCACTTCCGCAAAGGAGTTTTCCTAAATTGATGGTATCTTCTGTTCCCGAAAAAAGTTTTGATTTTAGCAGAACATCAATCGCATAACCAGTATTTCGTCTGTGAATTTCTGGTTTTGGAAATTCTCTTAAGATTTCTTCCTGATTTTCTTTGTTTGAAAGTTCTTCGTAAATCGTTCTGTAAATTTTATTTTCTAAAGAATCGCCTTTTGTTTTCTCAATAAACTCTTCAGAAGTTAAATCTTTAAATACTGCGGTAGTTCCGTCGCTCAAAACGGCTTTTATTTCTACAATTTTATCTCGGGTAACACCGTAGCGAATCGAAGTTGTCCCAGACGAATTATTTCCGACCATTCCGCCAATCATACATCTATTGGTTGTTGATGTAGTTGGAGCAAAAAATAATCCGTGTGGTTTTAAATACAAATTCAGCTCATCGCGAATTACTCCAGGCTGAACCGTTATGGTTTTCTTTTTAGGATCAAAAGAAACAATTTTATTAAAATGTTTAGAAACATCGACAATGATTCCGCTTCCGATAGTTTGACCTGCAAGCGAAGTTCCTGCCGTTCTTGGCGTTATAGAAATTTTATTTTTTGAAGCAAACCGAATAATATTTATAATATCATTTTCTGATTTTGGAATCGCCACGGCAAGAGGCATAATTCTATAAGCAGAAGCATCTGTGGCATATATTTTTTTATGAAGGTCATCATAAAAAAGAGTTCCTTCTAGTGAAGTTTCTAATTCTTGTAGTTGGAGAGAATCGGACATTTAATTTGGTTCTGTTGCTTTTGGTTCTTTAATACATGTTTTATTTCTGCATTTCGCTAAAAAGCTGTTTGGCAAAAACAATACATTCTAAATTTTATTAAAATTCAATATTTATTAAAGTTCCTTTTAAAAGCTTTGAACTTCTTTTAAAGCACCAAAGAAATGGCAAATAAACCAAGAAATGATTTTCATAAATATATCTGACTAATAAAATTAGTTTTAACAAATATAGATACAAAAAGCATACAAATACATTATTTTGCGTTTTTTAACATAATAAAATTAAAATAACGCAACAAAACGCAAAAACTATATTATATAAGTTTAAAGTTATAAGATAAACACTCCAGATTTCCTATATTCATCTAGTTTTTCATCTTCTGGATCTAACTCTGTCACAATCGTGTCCAATTGCGTAAGATCGCATACACCGTGTGGCATTTTGGTATTTAATTTATTTGAAGCAAACATGGAAACTACTCTATCAGAAGCCTCTATCATTGCTTTTTTGACAATTGAGATTTCGTAACCTACTTCTGTAAGTCCTTGTTTGATATTAATGCTGCTGGCGCCAATGAAACAAATGTCTGCTTTAATTTTAGAAACCACCTGAATTACATCCATACCTATTGTTACCATTGCGTTTTTTTGCATTTTTCCACCAATAAAAATCAAATCGATATTAGGGTGCTGAGACAATTGCATAGCTATTGGTAAACTATACGTATATATTGTAGCTTTTAAATCGGCCGGAATTAACTTTGCAAAAACCAGATTAGTGCTCCCTCCACTCATTATAATAACCTGATCGTCATGAAGTAGAGACAATGCTTTTGTCACGATTTGCTTCTTCTGTTCTTCTGCAGCTATTGCAATATCAAAGACATTTGCAGACTTTTCTTTAACCTGAACTGCGCCACCGTATACTTTCTCTAACAGCTTTTTGCTGTCCAATTCATTCAAATCTCTTCTTATAGTATCTTCTGACAAATCGAGAGCCAAAGCTAAATCTGTTGTAACAACTTTTTGGTCTTCAATAAGTTTAGTCATTATATATTTCTGTCTTTCAGCCTTCAGCATTTTTTTATAAAAGTTAAAATTCATCACAAATATATCAAATATTTCATTCCATCTCAGAAAAGACCCAAAAAACTGCAAAATCATGCAACAGCAAGATTTTCAAAACAAATTCGATTCTTATTTTTTATTAAAATTTGCGTTATTTTGCGGTTTTTAAATTATTTTTCGAAAAAAAACAGCAAAAAATGCATTTATATGCAATAATTAAATATATTTGCTCAACAACAACCATAAAAAACCAGATTAATCATGAAAAAATTACTCTTTATTACAGTGTTGTTTTTGTGCATTCAAACAGCATTTGGACAAGCAAAAACAGTTACTGGAACAGTAAAAAGCAAAGCAGACGGAATTCCAATTCCTGGAGTCAGCGTCGTTATTCAGGGAACGAATAACGGTACGACAACTGACTTTGATGGACACTACAGCATTTCTGTAGCATCAGGACGAACTCTAAACTTTAGTTACATGGGGTATGAAACCCAATCAATTAAAGTGGAAAGCCAACAGAAAATAGATGTTGGTCTTTCAGAAAGCACTTCGAAACTAGACGAAGTTGTTGTTGTAGGTTTTGCTTCTCAGAAAAAAGCTAATCTTACTGGAGCGGTTGCGAAAGTAGATGTTAAAAAAGCTCTAGGAAGTGTCCCTATTACTGATATCACAAGAGGTTTACAAGGAACTACTCCTGGACTTAATATCACTTTTAATTCAGGTAATATAAGTAAGGGATCAAATGTTAACATTCGTGGAGCCGGAACTATTATAAATGGAGAAGCTAAAGGATCACCACTTATTTTAGTTGATGGTGTTCCAGGCGAGTTGTCGATGCTAAATGCTGAAGATGTAGAGTCGATGTCTGTGCTTAAAGATGCTGCTTCTGCGTCTATTTATGGTGCTCGTGCGGCATTTGGAGTTATTTTAATTACTACGAAAAGCGGTAAAAACTCAAAAGGAAAAGTAAGATTCGCTTATAGCAATAATACAGGTTGGAGCAATCCAATTTCTTTAGTTCAATTTAATGATCCAACTGTAGAGCTTCCTGCAATGATTGACGCACAGGCTAGAGCTGGAAATGCGAATCCAGAATCTTTCGGTATGAACTACAAAACATTATTACCTGGTATCATTAACTGGAAGGAAAAATATGCTGCAACTAGAAATCCAAATGACAAAAACATGATCTTAGGAGAAGATTTTGATGTTATTGGAGGAAAAGAATATTTCTACAGAATTTGGAATCCGCATGATGAAATGTTAAAAAAGAATGCGGTACAAACACTTCATAATTTATCTGCTCAAGGTTCTTTGAGTGACAAAAGTTCATTTATTGTTTCGTTAGGACTTTCTAATCAAGATGGTGTAATGAAAATCAATAATGAAACCAACCAAAGATTCAATCTTAACCTTGGTATGACAACGGAGTTGGCAAGCTGGCTTACTGGAGATTTTAAAGTATTGGGAACTTTCCAAGAATACGACTCTCCTTTTAACTACTACAACAATGGTATTGATACTGCTGGTAACGGATATTTTGGGTACTATATGCGTTGGGGTTCTTATTTCCCTTATGGAACTTATAATGGCACTTACTTTAGACATGCGCCTGGTTATATGGCAAATGCATCTCAAAACGAAAGTAAATCAAATGATATGAGGATAAGCGGAAGACTTACTGCTCAAATTACAAAAGACTTTAACATCGTTGGAGAATACAGTTATAATACCAATTTTTCAAGTCTAAAAATGAATGGTGGTCAAGTACCGCTTTGGGACTGGTGGACAAGTGCTGCTGACTTAGTTGCCGGAAAACCAACATCAATGGAAACTGCCAATGATTTTGTTGCTCAAGCGAAAACATCTTACACTAGAAATGTAGTCAATATCTTTGGAAATTACACTAAGACATTAGGAGAAAACCACAACTTTAAAGTATTAGGTGGTTTGAATACAGAATGGTACGATCAAGAAAGAACCTACGCTCGTAGAAACACACTTTTGGACAAAACCAAACCAGAATTTAACTTAGCTATTGGCGATCAATTTACTTCGCCTCTAGTTTCTAATGACATTTTAAATCCTGGTTTATCAAGATATGCAATTGCAGGATTTTTTGCACGTGTGAATTACGATTACAAAGGTAAATATCTATTGGAGGTAAACGGACGTTATGATGGTTCGTCAAAATTCCCTACTAATGAACAATGGGGATTCTTCCCTTCTGCTTCTGTTGGATATAGAATTTCAGAAGAAAGTTTCATGGAAGGAACAAAAAGCTGGTTAAATGATTTGAAAATCCGTGGATCTATTGGTTCAATCGGAAATCAAAATATTGCTAACAATGCCTTTTTACCAGTTATGACTAACGTTACTACTAATCCTAACCCTTATTGGATTGGTAGCGGTACAACCATTCCTCCTACTGTTAATCAGCCAACAAACGTTGACCCGAATTTAACTTGGGAAAAGGTAACTACACAAGATATTGGAATTGATATTAGAATATTTAGCATGTTAGGTTTAACTTTTGATTACTACCAACGTGACACCAAAGGAATGTTAGCTCCAGGGAAAACGCTTCCAGGTTCATTTGGTCAGACTGCTGCCAATACAAACTCAGGAAACTTAAGAACAAGAGGTTGGGAACTAGCACTTAACTTTAATAAACAAATCAACAAAGATATCAGTGTTTACGCAGATCTTACACTTTCTGATAATACTACAGAAGTAACAGAATGGAACAACTCTTCTAAACTTTTAGGATCATTTTATGCTGGCCAAAAACTTGGTGAAATCTGGGGATTGCAAACAGACCGATTAATTCAAACAACAGATCAAGTTGATGCTACTGGATTAATAGTAAATGGTGTTGATTATAAAAATATAAGAAGTGGAGCGTTTAAATTTGGCGCAGGAGATGTAATGTATAAAGATTTGGATGGAGACGGAGTAATCTCAAGAGGAGATGGAACTGCTCTTAAACCTGGAGATTTAAAAGTTATTGGTAACACTACGCCTCGCTACCAATATGGAGTTCGTTTAGGTGGTGCTTTATACGGATTTGATATAGATGCTTTCTTTCAAGGAGTTGGAAAACGTGACTACTGGACAACTTCAGACTTAGTATTACCATTCTATAACAGAACTGATGCTATGTATGAAAACCAAAATGATTACTGGACACCAGAAAATACAGATGCCTATTTCCCTAACCCATACCCTGGACATGCAACTAATGCTTTTGGAACTTATGCTCCTGGATCAAACAATTTCGTGGCACAATCTCGTTATTTATTAGATATGTCTTATTTACGTTTAAAATCGATGACTCTTGGATATACTTTCCCAAAAAGTATTTCACAAAAAGCTGGATTTGATAAAATTAGACCATACGTTTCAGGTTTCAACTTAGCTACATGGAAAAGCAGTAAATTACCAGTAGACCCTGAAATTAATGAAAGTGAATCAATGTGGGGAAGAACTTTCCCTTACTCTAAAACATGGTCAGTTGGTATACAACTTGCGTTTTAATAAAGGTATTTAAAAATCAAAAATTAATTAAGATGAGAAAATTAATCATAAACTCTAAGATAAAACTTTCAGTTGCCTTGCTTACCATAGCAAGTCTAACTGCTAGCTGTTCAGATTTTTTAGATACACCTCCAGAAGATGTATTTACAGACAACAATTTTTGGACTTCAGAAAATAACGTAAAAACATTTTCTTGGTTAAACTATAATACCTTTAATGGATACGGAAATAATGCTGGTGTTACAGCAGATTTTTATTTCCATGCTTCGGCAACAGGTTTAATAGATGACAACTTGGCGATGAACGTTTTCACTAACTTTCTAACAGCTCCAAATGCAACTAACTCAAACTGGAATGAATATTACACTTTGATTCGTCGTTGCAATCTTATGCTAGAAAGAGTTCCAAATGTTCCTATGGATCAGACAAAGAAAAATCACTACATAGGTGTTGCTAAGTTCTTTAGAGCTCATACTTATTTTCGTTTAGCGCAACAGTTTGGTAATGTCCCTTATACAGACCAATATTTAGCTCAAAGCGATGCAAATGTTTACAAACCAGCCTTATCGAGAGCAGAGGTAATAGACAATGTAATTAAAGACTTAGAAGAAGCGATTCCGTTGTTATTAAACGTAGATGATAGCAATGTAACGGTAAACAAATATACTGCCTATGCATTATTAAGCAGAGTATGTTTGGGTGAAGGTACTTACAGAAAATACAATTTGGCTCAGAATGGAAATGCGTATCTTCAGAAAGCTAAAGATGCTTCTTTAGCGGTAATGAATAACAACGCTTATAAATTAAACACAGATTGGAAATCTCTTTACAATTCTGTTGAATTATTAGGAAATACTGAAGTAATCTTAACAAAAAGATACATAAAAGGTGTTTTAGGAAATGGAATCCAAGCCTACACTAATACATCTACTGTTCAAAACGGATTAACAAAATTTGCTGCGGAAAGCTATGTAACTACTAACGGATTGCCTATTAAACAAACTGGCAATGCTCAATACTTAGGAGATAACACTATCGCAAATACTTTTGCTAACAGAGATCCAAGATTTGCTAAAGCCTTCAGTACAGCAGATTACGCTTACTCTGACAAACCTTATAACGGTTTAACATCTATAACAGGTTATGTATTCCAATTGTATAATAATCCTGCTACAACAGGTACAGAGGTTACCACAATTGGACAAAATCAAATTGACGCTCCAGTTTTCACACTAAGCGAAGTTTATTTAAATTATGCTGAGGCATGTGCAGAATTAGGTACAATCACTACGGCTGATTTAAATTTATCACTTAACAAAGTTCGTACACGTGCTGGAATTGCAACTTTGACTACAGATGGTGCAACTGCATCTGCAAACGGTGTTCTGATAGATGACCCGCAAAGAACAACTGCATTAGAACAAATTTCAGGAATTGTGAATCCAATTATATGGGAGATTCGTCGTGAGCGCAGAATCGAGTTTATGGCTTGGACAACAATGAGAAAAGAAGATCTTATGCGTTGGAAAAAAGGAGATTATCTAGATACTAATTCTAATCCAGATGTTATTTTAGGAGCTAGAATAATGGCTTTAATAGGAACTAACTCTAAAACAAAAGTAAACGCACAAGGATATGTAATTCCTTATGCAGCTGGTGTTTCAAGATTATTTATATCACCAAAAAATTACTTGAGTGCTATTCCAACAAATGATATCAATTTATACGCTGCAGAAGGTGTAGAATTAAAACAAAACCCAGGCTGGTAATTCGGTAAAAACTAAAATACCACATCTAATACAACTGCCTCCGACGTGAGACTTTTCGGAGGCAGTATTTTAAAATACTCTTTTTAGACGCATTGTGACCAATAAAAAGACCAAATAGAAAAATTAATCCTGATTCATGCAGGTTATATCTTGTTAGTTTTTAGATTCCCCAAATCTGCCTAAAACATTCATATACTCCGATAAAATAGTAATTTTATTAGTCCAATTCGTCTTTAACTAATAACTGTATTTAAAATGATAAAATTTATAGCAAAAAGTGCTTTTGTTACAGCATTTCTGTTTCATGCTACGTCATATTCGGCAAACATTCAGCCCAATACAATAGTTATTTCTGCAGAAATCAATAACACTGTTATAAAAACGGGAGCTGACAATTACGAAAAATATCTTCCGCTATTAAAAGATAAAAAAGTCGGAATTGTAACCAACCAAACTGGAATTTTATCCAACAAAACCCATGTCGTTGATTTTCTATTGGAGAAAAAAATTGCTGTTCAGACTATTTTTGCTCCCGAGCACGGATTTAGAGGAACAGCCGATGCCGGCGAACATATCGTTGACGGAAAAGATCCGAAAACAGGCTTGCCGATTATCTCGCTTTATGGCGACAACAAAAAGCCAAAACAAGCCCAGTTGTCTGGAATTGATGTCATGATTTTTGACCTGCAAGATGTAGGAGCACGATTCTATACCTACATTTCTTCTTTACATTATGTAATGGAAGCTTGTGCAGAAAATAACGTTCCGCTTATTGTTTTGGATCGTCCAAATCCAAATGGTTCTATCGTAGACGGTCCGCTTTTAGAAAAAGAATTTACCAGTTTTGTTGGCATGCACCCTATTCCACTCCTTCACGGAATGACAATAGGCGAATATGCTCAAATGATAAATGGAGAAAAATGGCTAAAAGATGGCGTTCAGTGTAAACTAACTGTTATTCCTTGTGTAGATTACAGCAGAACAATGCCTTACAGTTTATTGGTAAAACCGTCTCCGAATTTACCAAATGACCAGTCTATAAATTTATACGCAAGTTTATGTCTTTTTGAAGGAACAAATGTGAGTATGGGACGCGGAACTGAAAAACAATTTCAAATTTACGGCTCTCCCTATTTAACCAAAACCAATTTCAGTTTTACTCCGAAACCCAATTTTGGCGCAAAAGATCCTTTATACAACGGAAAAGAATGTTTTGGCGAAGATTTAACTACATATCCAAAATTGAAACAACTAGAACTGAAATGGCTTATTAAAGCGTATCAGAATACGAGCGATAAAACAAAATTCTTCAATGCATTTTTTACCAAACTGGCAGGAACAAAAAAATTACAGCAGCAAATTGAAAGCGGTGTTTCTGAAGCTCAGATAAGAAAGACTTGGCAGAAAGACCTTGAAGCTTTCAAAAAAATGCGAACAAAATACCTGATTTATAAATAACATTTCTAATTCAGTTCCCTTAGACTTAATTTTTTAAACACTAGAAACATAGAATTTGATAGACCTACAAAAAAGCGTTCCATTAGCATAAACACACACATATATATTGCTAGCAGAAATGTAGTTCTCTTTGGTTTGTTTTTTTAAAGATTGGTTACCTTTTTAAACAAAAATCAAAACCTGTGTTTCTATGTTTTAAAATTAGATTCCATTCTAAATAAAAATATCAAACTATTAATGTAAAATAGAGATTCTGAAATTGAAAAATTTTAGTTTCAAAAATCAAAAAAAAGAAAAATGAAAAATAAAAATCCTGAAACTGAACAAGAATCTTTGTACAAAGACTTGGATCAAATGAGCGTGAAAGAACTTCTTACAAACATTAATACAGAAGACAAAAAAGTTCCGCATATTATTGAAGAACAGATTCCTAAAATAGAAAAACTGGTTAAGGCCATTGTAAAAAAAATGCAGTTGGGCGGAAGATTATTTTATATCGGAGCTGGAACTTCTGGGAGAATTGGAATTTTAGATGCATCGGAATGTCCTCCTACTTTTGGTGTTTCTCATGATATGATTATCGGAATCATTGCCGGTGGAGACACTGCTATTAGAAAAGCTGTAGAAAATGCAGAAGATGATACAGAACAAGCGTGGAAAGATTTAGCTAAGTACGAAATTTCAAGTTTAGATATGATTATCGGAATTGCAGCTTCTGGAAACACGCCTTACGTTTTAGGAGCCCTTAAAAAAGCTAAAGAACACAATATTAAAACGGGAAGTATTTCGTGCATCAGCAACGGACTTATTGCCCAAGAAGCTGATTATCCGATTGAACTAATCGTAGGCCCTGAATTCTTAACAGGAAGCACAAGAATGAAAGCAGGAACAGCTCAAAAACTTACTTTGAATATGATTTCTACTTCGGTAATGATCAAACTAGGAAAAGTAAAAGGCAACAAAATGGTTGACATGCAGCTTTCTAACGAAAAACTGGTAAAACGCGCTATCAAAATGATCATGGAAGAACTTGATTTAGAATATGAGGCAGCCGACGAATTATTGCAAAAACATAAAAGTGTACGAGCTGTTTTATTAGCGCACACCAAAAATCAGGAAAACTAAAAATATACTATCAAATCTTTTTATAGATTTATACAAATTCAAAAGCTGAATAAAATCATTTTTTGGAGTTTTTAACACCGACCTGACAGACTAAAATCCGTCAGGTCAATTAAAAAATCTCCTTGATTTGAATTATTTTAAAAAACCAAAAATCACCAAAACTATAAAATGACACCAAGTACCATTCTTCTCCTTATTATCATTTATTTCGGAACATTATTCTATATATCGCACAGAGTCAGCAAGAAAGACAGCGGAAACGAAGCTTTTTTTACTGCCAATAAAAAT
Organism: Flavobacterium sharifuzzamanii; assembly: GCF_003254585.1. Taxonomy (GTDB): domain Bacteria; phylum Bacteroidota; class Bacteroidia; order Flavobacteriales; family Flavobacteriaceae; genus Flavobacterium; species Flavobacterium sharifuzzamanii. The sequence goes on from NZ_QJGZ01000042.1 coordinate 344,192, forward strand.
TCAAAATGGTATTTAGTGGCTTTCGGAATGATCGGAACTGCTCTTTCTGGAGTAACCTTTATCTCTGTTCCAGGAGAAGTTGGCGCACCAAGCGGCGAACAATTTAAATATTTTCAGTTTGTTTTAGGAAATGCACTTGGATTTATTGTCATTACAAAGCTTTTACTGCCTTTATACTATAGAATGAATCTGACTTCGATTTATGGATATATTGAGCAAAGAATGGGCTTTTTCAGTTATAAAACAGCGGCTTCTATCTTTTTGATCAGTCGCACGATAAGTTCTGCTTTCAGATTGTATTTGGTGGTAATCGTTTTACAGCGTTTTGTGTTCGATTTTTATCATATTCCTTTTGCGTTTACTGTTTTAATTTCGTTGCTGTTAATCTTCTCTTACACTTATAGAGGCGGACTAAAAACAATTATTATTACAGATACTTTACAAACATTTTTTCTTGTAACCTCTGTTTTCCTTACTATTTATTTTATTTGTGATAGAATGGATTTGAGTGCCATCAGCGCATTTGAAGAAGTAAAAAACAGCAATTATTCTAAGATCTTTTTCTTTGATGATTTTATGGGAAGTAAATTCCATTTTGTAAAACAAATTTTGGGCGGAATGTTCGTAACTATCGCTATGACTGGTCTAGATCAAGATTTAATGCAAAAAAACTTGAGCTGTAAAAACATTGGCGAAGCACAAAAAAACATGTTCACTTTTACAGGAATCTTTGTTATCATTAATATTTTCTTTTTGAGTGTTGGAGCGTTGCTATACATCTACGCAAACAAAAACGGAATCGCTGTTCCAACCGATTTAATTACAGGAAAACCAAGAACTGATTTACTTTTCCCTGAAATTGCATTAAATCATTTAGCGCTTGTTCCCGCAATTGTATTCTTATTGGGAATTATTGCTGCCACTTTTGCCACTACCGATTCTGCCCTAACAGCCTTAACAACTTCTTTCTGCGTTGACTTTTTAGGCATGGACAAAGCAGAAAATAGCCATAAAAAAAACACAGTAAGAATTAGACATTTAGTACATATCAGTTTTTCTATTTTGGTATTTTTTATCATTCTAATTTTCAACTCAATAAATGACAGTTCTGTAGTCGGAATGATTTTTAAAGTTGCCTCTTACACTTACGGTCCATTATTAGGATTATACGCTTTTGGTTTATTCCAAAAATCAAGACATGTAAACGACAAACTGGTTCCGTTTATCTGTTTGCTTTCTCCATTATTCACCTATTTCATCAATGAATATTCTAAAGTTTTATTTGCAGGATATGTTTTTGATAATGAATTAATTATACTAAACGGATTAATTACTTATTTAGGATTATTTATAACCAGTTCACGCAGTGAGAAAGAAATAAGTTTCTAATTCAGCTTAATACTATTGATGAATTAATTTGGGGTTAATACACTTAAAATCAAATTGATTATTTAAAAAAAATATATGAAAAATTCATTCATAAAAATTAGTTTATACGCCGCTTTTATATTTTTAATTACCAATTGCGCATCCAAAAAAAATAATGGTACAACAGATGATAAAAAGGATATTCCTTTAAAAGACACTGTTGTTTATATACAAAAAAACACTTCAGACAAAAAAACTTTCTTTAAAGATTCTGATAAAGAAACGGCTTGGGTTGACAGCATTTATAACAAAATGACTGTGCAGGAAAAAATCGGACAATTGTTTATGGTTTCTGCCTATTCAAACAAAGATTCTGTACACGTAAATCAGATCAGTAAATTGATTGAAGATTATAAAATAGGAAACGTAATTTTCTTTCAGGGCGGACCCATTCGTCAAGCGAAATTAACCAACTTATATCAGTCAAAAGCTAAAGTGCCTTTGATGATCGGAATCGATGCCGAATGGGGATTAGCCATGCGATTAGATTCAACGTATCGTTATCCGTGGAATATGACTTTGGGCGCGATTCAGGATTTAGGTTTAATTGAAAATGTGGGAAAAAATATGGCAGCCGAAAACAAACGAATCGGCGTTCATTTCAATTTTGCACCAGTTTTAGATATTAATACCAATCCGAAAAATCCAATTATCGGAAACCGTTCTTTTGGTGAAGATAAAGTCAATGTAACCGAAAAAGCGCTTGCTTTAATGAAAGGAATACAAGGAAACGGCGTTTTCTGTACCGGAAAACACTTTCCTGGACATGGCGATACTTCAACCGATTCGCATCACGCCTTGCCAACCGTTAATTTTTCTAAAGAACGTATGGAATTAGTTGAACTATATCCGTACAAAAAATTATTCGACGAAGGTTTAGCTTCTGTAATGGTAGCGCATCTTAATATTCCAAGCTTAGAATCACAGCCAAATTGTCCTTCTTCTGCTTCTTATAATGTGGTGACCAATCTGCTTCAAAAAGAATTAGGTTTCAACGGATTGATTTTTACTGATGGTTTAGCGATGAAAGGCGCTGCCAATTTTAAAGGGCCTGGAGATTTAGAAATCGCTGTTATTTTAGCTGGAAATGATATTTTGCTTTGTCCAGAAAATGTACCCGTTGCTTTTCAGAAATTGGAAGAGGCTTACAATACGCAAATAATTACGGAAGAACGATTGGCACATTCTGTTAAAAAAATTCTTCATTTTAAATACAAAGCAGGACTGAACAAATACAAACCGATTGATTTAAACAATTTATACAATGATTTGAATCCGTCGCAAAATGATGCTTTGCATTATAAATTGTATGAAAATGCTATTACAGTTTTAAAAAACGAAAAAGAAATTCTTCCGATAAAAGATTTAAGCGAAAAAATCGCCTATATAAAATTGGGTGAAGACACCAATAGCGCTTTCGTTTCGACCTTAAAAAAATATACCAATATTACAGAAGTCAAAGACACCAATCTGGACAGTCTAAACAAAGAATTGAGAAAATTTGACAAGGTAATTATCAGCTATCATAAAGTAAATAAGGCTTGGGAAAAACAAGAATTCACCTTACAAGAAATGCTTTGGCTAAAAGAAATTGCAAAACACAACAAAGTAATTCTAGACATTTTTGCAAAACCTTATTCATTATTGTCTATTAATAATTTTGATGATATTGAAGGTTTAGTAGTTTCGTACCAAAACTCAGATATTAGTCAGGTTGTTTCGGCAGGATTGCTTTTTGGTGCCATCGAAGCCAAAGGAAAATTGCCTGTTTCTATCAATGATGCTTTCCATGTAAATGATGGTTTGACTACCGAAAAACTAAATCGTCTGGCTTTTACAGCTCCAGAAAATGTAAATATGAATCCAGCAATTCTATCCAAAATTGACGCTGTAGCGCAAAAAGCAATTGACGGAAAAATGGCTCCAGGAATGCAGGTTTTGGTTGCGAGAAAAGGAAATGTTATTTTTCAAAAATCGTATGGAGCGCAAACTTATGATAACGGAAAAAAAGTAACCGATTCTGATTTATACGATGTAGCTTCGATTTCAAAAATGATTTCGACATTGCCAAATGTGATGCAATTGTATGATAAAAATAAAGTAGAGCTAGATACTAAACTGAAAGACATGCTGCCTTTCTTTGCTAAAACAAACAAAGAAAATATCACTTTCAAAGATCTATTAAATCATTACGCAGGGCTTCAAGCTTGGATTCCGTTTTACAAAGCAACTTTAGATAGCAACAATCAGCCTTCTGAAAAATATTATCGAAAAATAGCTGAAAATGGTTTTACAACAAAAGTAGCCGACAATCTTTATATTCGAAATGATTATCATGATACGATTATGAAAATCATTGCTGAAAGTCCTGTAGCTCTAAAAAAAGAATACAAATACAGCGATTTTACTTTTATCATTTTAAAAGAATATTTAGAAAGAAAAACGCATAAAAAACTAGAAGACCTGAGTAAAGAAAATTTCTACAGCACGCTAGGAATGACCAATACGCTTTATAATCCATTAGATAAATTTGAGAAGAAAAATATCGCTCCAACCGAAATTGATAACTATTTCAGACATCAGGTTATTCAGGGTTATGTACACGATATGGCAGCCGCAATGGAAGGTGGAGTTGCTGGTCACGCAGGAATATTTTCTAATGCGATGGATGTAGCTAAAATGATGCAACTTTATCTACAAAAAGGAAATTACGGCGGTATTCAATACTTTTCTCCACAAACTTTTGATGCTTTTAATACATGCTATTACAAAAATCAAGGCGTTTTAAGAGGTTTAGGATTTGATAAAAGAGTACACAAAGGCGGACCAACTTGCGACTGTGTTTCTGAAGCAAGTTTTGGCCATACAGGTTTTACAGGCAACATGGCTTGGGCAGATCCAGAAACTGAAATTGTATATATATTTCTATCCAACAGAACGTATCCAGAAGTAGTAAATGACGAAAATAAATTAGCCAAAGGAAAAATCAGAGAAGAAATTCAGCAGATAATCCAAGACGCAATTATCAAATAAATTCCAAATTTTAAATTCCAAATCCCAAACTATAAACTCAAAACCATCAACCATCAACCATAAACTATCAACCATAAAATATAAAACCCAATGACAAAAGAACGTTTAACCTCACTCGATGTCTTCAGAGGATTTACTATTCTCTTAATGACGATTGTCAATAATCCGGGAAGCTGGTCATCTATTTATCCGCCCCTAGAACACGCCGAATGGCATGGTTGCACGCCTACTGATCTAGTTTTCCCGTTTTTTGTTTTTATTATGGGAACTGCAATTCCGTTTGCAATGCCTGTAAAACATTTTGACGGAAGCGTTTTCAATAAAATTTTAGTTCGTTCTCTACGAATCTTCTGTTTAGGATTATTTTTAAGCGTTTTCAGCAGAATTCATTTATTTGGTTTGGAAGGAATTCCGTTATTAGGATTAAGATTAGTAATTGCTTTTGCCGTTGCTTATGCCCTTTTAGGAAACTTTTCAATGAAAGTCAAAACTATTCTTGCCGTTGGAGTATTTCTAATTCTTATCTCATTATCATTTAGTGGACTTGAACATTTTGAAGACACCAGAATTCCAGGTGTGTTACAGCGAATTGCGATTGTGTATTTCTTTACTTCTATTTTGTATTTAAAGACTAATTTAAAAACGCAACTTTTAGTTTTAGCCACACTTTTAATTGGATATTGGCTTGTAATGGCTTTTGTTCCCGTTCCTGGATTTGGTCCTGCCAATTTCGACAAAGGAACCAATCTTGCCGCTTGGATTGACGATACACTTCTAAACGGACATTTATGGGCTTCATCAAAAACTTGGGATCCAGAAGGAATCTTAAGCACTTTGCCTGCCATTGGAACCGGAATTCTAGGAATGTACATTGGCCAACTATTAAACTTATCGGTTGATAAAATGGAAATCGTAAAAAAGACCGCCATTGCAGGAACTGCTTTAGTAATTGGAGGTTTGATTTGGAACATCTTCTTTCCTATCAATAAATCACTTTGGACAAGTTCTTATGTTTTATACACAGCTGGAATTGCAACATTATGTTTAACGCTTTTGTATTATATAATTGATATTAAAGGGCATAAAAAATGGACTAAACTATTCCTGATCTGGGGTGTAAATCCGATGATTGTATTTTTCTTTTCTGGAATAATTCCGAGAGTTTTAAGCGGTATAAAAGTAGCCGACCCTGAAAAAGCTGGCGAAGAAATTGGACTCCAAGCGTATATATATAACCACGGAATTGTTCCTTGTTTTGAGAATCCTTTAAATGCATCACTCGCTTATGCTTTATCTTATGCTGTTTTTTGGTCGTTTATCTTATGGATTTTCTACAAAAAGAAATTGATTTTTAAAGTCTAACTATTTTTTTTAACACATAGAAACATAGTCTTGCAAACTTAAAAAGGCGTTTCACTAATTTAAATAAACATAGCTTGCTATGTGTGGAAACTTGTTTCTTTTGCCATCTTTTTTTCTAAAAAAACTATGTCTCTATGTGTTAAAATTTAAATATATACTATTTCAGCCGGACTTAATAGTTTGATTTGGTCATCGTTCTAGCACTTATGTAAAGATCATTTTTCTTTTTTTCTAAAAATTTTAAGAAAAGCAGTATCTTGCCGTACCAACAAAAGTGTCAGTTTATAAATTATGGATAGTCCGGTTGAAATTCCTTTTAAAAGCTTTATTCAGCTTAAACCAGAAGAAAGCACTGCTATTTATCTGCAGCTTGTTTTTGAATTTATCAAAGCCATACAAACGGGTTTTCTTCCCGAAGGCACCAAACTTCCTGGCACTAGAATTTTATGTAAGGTGCTTTCTGTTAACCGAAACACTTTAATCAAAGCCTTTCAGGATTTAGAATCACAAGGCTGGATTGAAACACTTCCAAATAAGGGAACTTTTATTTTATCGCAGCAAAAACAAAAAAACAAAGCTGAATTTAGTATATCGAAAGAACAAAATACCACTCCAGACAATATTGGTTTCAGTTTTCAGCGTTCTACTATTCTAGAAAGTCCGATTGAAATCAGTAACCTGCCGCATCAATTTAATGACGGAATGCCCGATTTACGATTGGTTCAAACCGATGTTTTGGCCAGATTATATGTTTCGAAATTAAAAAGACGAAAAACATCTAAAACCTACGAGCAGATAGAATTGCGTTCACATTCGAATTTTAAAACTCATTTTTCTAATTATCTGAATCTTACCCGAGGAATTCGTATTTCAACTTCAAATCTTCTTACGGCAAGCAGTCACGAAATCGCTTTGTATCTGGTTACAAAAGTACTTATTACTCCAGGCGATAAAGTCATCGTAGCTTCGCCGGGTTATTATATGTCAAATATGACGCTGACCAATACGGGAGCGCAGATCATTTCTATTCCGGTAAATGAAGACGGAATTGATACGAAACGTTTAAAAGAAATTTGTGAAACGACCAAAATCAGGGTTTTATATTTAACATCCAATTATCATTATCCGACCACCATTTCGCTTAGCGCTAAAAAAAGAATAGAAGTTTTAGATTTGGCCAATCAATACGGATTTGTGATTTTGGAAGATGATTACGATTTTGAGTTTCATTACGATAATAATCCTGTTCTGCCATTAGCCGCTTTTGATTCCAATCAGAAAGTGGTTTATATTGGATCTTTTGGGAGATCATTGCCATCTGGTTTTAGCTACGGTTTTGTTGCGGCTCCTGCGGAGTTTATTAAAGAACTCGAAAAGCATCAAAACATCTTAGAACCCAGAATTGACGTCATAAAGGAACAAGTTCTTACTGAATGGATTACCGAAGGCGAAGTGCATCGTCTTTCTAAGAAAAATAAAAAAATCTATAAAGAACGACGCGATCATTTTGTTTCAATTCTAAATGAAAAACTCAAAGGCAAAATCAAGTTTAAAGTGCCACCAAGAGGATTGGCAATTTGGGTCGAATGGCTAGATCATTTTAATCTGATTCAGTTTCAAAAAGAATGTTCTAAAAATGGTTTATTTCTGCCAAAAACCATTTTATATCAAACCAAAAACCTTACTGCAACACGTTTAGGATTTGGGCATTTAGAGAAAGAAGAAATGGAAAAAGCCGTTTCTATTTTAGACGAATGTCTTGCAATTGTCACGCAATAATGAGCATTTTAGAGTACTGACAATTATATAAATTGTAAAGTTAATCCTATAACGCAAAAAAGCCCTGTTGGAAGTAACTTTGAAATAGAATTTTAATTCAAAAAAAACTTATTGAATTTTTACGTTATAATTGATCTTCTAATGTTATGGAATATCAAAATAGTATGGGTAAAGAAGCTATCAATTTCGCCACTCAATACACTTATTTCAGGGGTTATCAGTGGTGTAATTGGCATATTCAGCTGGATTAACATAATTAAAGCAACCAATTATCAACCCCCAATTGACTCTAGCGGTTGCGATATTCAGCTGTTCTTTGCCCATATTTTTTTACAAAAAAAAGACCTCAATAAATGAGATCTTTTAATCGTAAATAGTATTTTCTTACCAGCCTTTTACTGCTCCGCCTTTAAATTCTTGCTCGGCTGCTTTTTCAACTTCTGGAGATTGGAAAGCTTGTAAAAACTGCTTTACTTTTTCTTCGTTTTTATTGTCTTCACGACTTACCACCAAATTTACATAAGGCGATTCTTTATCCTCAACAAATAAAGCGTCACGAGAAGGAACCAATCCTGCTGCAGAAGCAAATGTATTGTTGATGATCGCAATAGAAACATTTTCGTCGTCTAATGCACGAGGCAATTGAGGCGCTTCTAATTCTAATATTTTTAAGTTTTTAGGATTGCTCACAATGTCAGTTACCTTTGGCAATAAACCAACACCATCTTTCAGCTTCAATAATCCGTTTTTTTGTAAAAGCAATAAAGAACGTCCTCCGTTTGTTGGATCGTTTGGAATAATAATCGTGCTTTCGTTTTTCAATTCAGAAAGGCTCTTTATTTTTTTAGAATAAGCTGCAATCGGATACACAAACGTTTTTCCGATAATAGCCAATTTGTAACCACGCTGTTTTGATTGTTCGTCTAAATACGGTTTGTGTTGAAAAGCATTTGCATCAATATCTCCCTGGCTCAAAGCTTCGTTTGGAATCACATAATCGTTGAAAGAAACTAATTCTACTTCCAATCCGTATTTTTCTTTTGCCACTTTTTTAGCCGCTTCTGCCACTTTCAATTCTGGACCTGAAGCCACACCCACTTTTATAAAATGAGGATCATTATTTTTACTTTTTCCGCAATTGGATAAAACAAGCGCCAAAGCCAAAACTCCAGCTATTTTTAAAATATTTCTTTTCATAATAATTGTATATTTCTTAAATTTTAAACTTCTAACATTTCACTTTCGACTTTTGACTTTCGCCTTTCGACTAAATCTTATCTATGATCGAATCGTTTTGATAATCTATCTCCCGCAAACTGAATCACGAATACTAAAATAACCAGTAAAGCCAAAACCGAGTTCATTGTTACGGCATCATAACCAATATAACCGTACTGGTATCCAACTTGTCCTAAACCTCCTGCTCCAACAGCTCCGCCCATTGCAGAATATCCGACAAGGGTAATTAAAGTAATTGAAGCTGCATTAATTAAAGAAGGCAAAGCTTCTGGCAATAATACTTTGTACACAATTTGCAAAGGAGTTGCTCCCAAAGCTCTTGCCGCTTCAATTAATCCTGACGGTAAACCTAGCAAGCTGTTTTCTACTAAACGAGCAATAAATGGCGCCGCGCCAATGCTCAATGGAACCAAAGCCGCACTCACACCAATTGAAGTACCGACAATGGCACGTGTAAACGGAATCATCCAAACGATTAAAATAATGAATGGAATAGAACGAAAAACGTTCACCAATACCGATAATGTTCTGTTTAAAACTGGCTGTTCTAGAATTTGATTTTTACGAGTTAAGAACAATAAAATTCCTGTTGGAAGTCCTAACAAAAAACCGAAAAAGCCCGATACAAAAGTCATAACAATGGTTTCCCATGTTCCTTTTAACAATAAATCTATAAGAGAATCAGACATAACCTATAATTTCTGTTTTAATATGTTTTGAATTAAAATATTGAATGGCAGCATCGTAATTTTCGCGTTTTCCTGAAAGTTCAATCAGCATTACGCCAAAATTCACTTCGCCCGCCTGATCCATTTGTGCACTAACGATTTTAAAATCGGTATCAAAAAGTCTTGAAACTTCTGAGATAACAGGCTCATTAACCGATTTTCCTGTCATTTCCAGTTTCAATAACGGATTCAGATTTCCATTGTCTTCTTTTTGCAATTTTTCCTGATAAACAGATGGAACTTCGATATGAAGCGAAGAAGAAATAAATTCTCTTGTCAATTCATGTTTTGGGTCGGCGAAAATTTCTCCAACACTTCCCTGTTCGATTAATTTTCCGTGACTAATAACTGCAACTTCATCACAAATAGATTTTACAACTTCCATTTGGTGTGTAATTAGTAAAACGGTAATATTAAGACGTTTGTTAATGTCTTTCAGTAAATTTAAAATCGATCTAGTTGTTGCAGGATCTAGCGCACTTGTTGCTTCATCACACAATAAAACTTTCGGATTATTGGCTAAAGTTCTTGCAATCGCTACTCTTTGCTTCTGACCTCCCGAAAGACTTGCTGGATAATCGTTGGCTTTTTCTGCCAATCCGACTAACTGCAATAATTCTAAAACACGAGTTTTGATTTCACTTTTTGAAGTTCCAGCCAATTCAAGGGGAAAAGCCACATTTTCGAAAACCGTTCTTGAAGAAAGCAGATTAAAATGCTGAAAAATCATTCCGATTTGTCTTCTTTCAATCGCCAGTTCTGCGTTTGATAACTGCATTAAAGCTTTTCCGTCAACGATAATTTCGCCAGAAGTTGGTCTTTCCAACAAATTCACGCAGCGAATCAGCGTACTTTTTCCTGCTCCGGAAGTTCCAATTACACCAAAAATTTTCCCTTCAGGAACCTTTAAAGAGACATCAGACAAAGCAGCAACAATTCTGTCTTTCTGATGAAAAGTTTTGGTTACATTTTTTAATTCAATCATTCTTTACAGTTTAAAAACAAAAAAGCCTTCCATTAATTAGTTGAAAGGCTTTCTTGAAATAAATTTTATCATTTTATATATTAAGCCAGATCAATAAATACCATTACAATAGCACAGCACATCATGCTGTAACGATAATAATTATTCATTTTCTGGTTATCTTTCTTCATAGCGAGTGCAAATTTAAACAGTTATTTTTAATTTTTAGCTATAAATTATCAAAACTTTTAATACCCTATCAATTTAATAGGTTACTTTGAAATTCCAATCTTGAAAAATCCAAATTCCAAATTTCATTTCAATTAAAAAAAAATCCAAATTCCAATTTGTTCCGAGACTTCGGGATTGGAATTTGGAATTTTTAAAATTGGAATTTAAAACTAGTTGTTTTGTTCTGCAATTGCCGATTTGTTGAGTTTTACCACTCTAATTTTCTTATTGGTATTATCTGACAAGAAAATACGATCATCAAGCTGTGCAGTTCCCACAATAGTTCCGAACTTATTCTCGCCAAAAATATCTGAAGCATTTAAAACCGCTTTGTAGTTCTTTCTGATAAATTCTTCTTTTGGATACAATCTTAAATAAGATGTGCTTCCTTCATTTTCTGTAGTTACCGCCCAATCTTTACTAAAAGAAACTGCAATTGGTTTTATGTCGACAAATTGTAATTTATCTGGTTCAATTGGAGTTGTTAGCGAATTCTTAGCATTTGCTTTAATGTTTGCGATATCATAGTACAGATAGCTTTTTGCATCTCTTCCTGCAACCACAAGATTTCCGCCATACACATCCATAGAATATACTTCTGTGTAGCCATTTAAGGTATTTAATTTAGCAATTGGCTCTAAATTCCAATTGCTTGTTTCCGTAATCTGAGAAGTTTCAAATACTTTAATGCTTTTCTCTTTTTCCTTTACGAATATCAATCCGTCTTTTACTACAACACCAAAAACGTGCACAAAAGTCTGCCACCATTGTCCGTTTCCAACCGTACTGATTCCTGCATTTGTAGTTTCATCAAAAACAAATAATCTAGATTCTGTACTTCCTACATAAATACGTCCATTGTCAACCGCAACCGAAGTCAAACTTGTCAACGGAATTGTTGTTGTTCCTTTTGTATATTCTTTAATTGTTTTAATGTGAGCTAATGTCAGAGCATTAAATACTTCTAAAACATTTCCATTGATAACGTATAGTTTCTCGTTTGCAACTGCAATTCCTTTTGGATCAAAAGCCTCGGTACTTCCAGGAATATTTTCCGCTGTTATCGAAGCTTCGTCTGTAGGGTAATAATAGCTATAATCTTTGGTTTCATTGTCGTCTTTGCTGCAATTGGTAAAAAAGCAAAGAGTAAATATTAGGGGCAAAATATTCTTCATCATTGTTTTATATTTTAATTCCATTTTCCTTCACCTTTATATTTTAGTAAAAATGGATTTTTCGGGTCAATTTTAAACACTGGCTTTTTATAAGTTCCTTTTACATAAGCTGTTTTTGCATACGTTTTTAAAACATCTGGATCTGTAAAAGGAAGATCATTCAGATGAATTAGATACTTATAGAAATGAGTCAGCATTTCTTGCTGTCCACCGCCTTCTCCGCTATTTGCTAAATTACTGCTATGACTAAAACCAATATGATGTGAATATTCATGCGACCAAACAGACATTTCTCCAACCCAATGTCCAGTTACGTAACCCGATTCCCATTGCGATGCCAGATTTCCTCCGCCCCAAGCAGAATCTCCTCCAACCATTGCCATCCAAACGGTTCTTTTATCTAGATAATTCCAGTATATTTTTTCGATTTCTTCTTTAGAATAATAATCATAAACACCATCTACATCCTCTGCATTTCCATGCCAGTTTAGCGCACCGTTTATACCTGTTCCAGCTGCAGCGGCCTGTTCTTGTTTGTATTTGTCAAAATTGGTAAATGTGCTGTAATACAATGGATGGCTCAAGGCATAAGAATAATTAATAATCATGGTAATCGCTTCTTTTGCCAAAGCTGGATTCATAGGGAGAAATTTACCCATTTCATTAATGTGGTATCCATCATGAAACTGAACCAAATGATTTGATTTTATTTTTTTGAATTTTTGAAATAATGGATCATCCGATTCTACAGAAAATTGAATTGCTCCAGAAGAAAATCCTTCTATTTTCTCGATTGTTACCGTATTTCCTGTTTCTAGTAAATAATCGTTTGCCTTTTCTGTTAAAGGAAGTTTATGAAATGAACGATGAAAAGCTGGTATTTTAGAAAAAGTATAAATCACAAACTTTTTATCATAGTTTGGCAATTTCGCATAGATTTTCACATTTGTAAGTCCAACTGGAGAATACAACGAAATCTGTACAGAATCTTTTCCTTTTTGGATAACTTGAAGCGGTTCGTTTACTCTAAACCATCGGTCTGTTTTGTCGTACATTTTTGAAGGACTTTCGTCATCTTCAAACATCGTCATAGGTTTATTTTCTGCAGGTAAAGTTGTGGCATCTATAGTTGGCAGATAATTTGGCTTGTACGAATCTGCATCGTCACTACAGCCAAAAAAGATACTTGCCAATACGGCAAATACAAAAAAGTGGGTGCTTTTTCTCATCAGTATGTTAGTAGGTTTGGGGTTAAATATCCGTGCAAAACTATAAACATACTTTGTATATACAAGGAAATTGACAGAAAAATACGAACCAAAAGTTTACTAAAAATATTCTTTTAGTAAACTTCCACTATACTTAACGGTCAGGTTTTAAAGTTTCTATTGCCTAAAATCTAAAGTTTTGATTGTAGCTAAATCAGAATCAAATTGTACAAAACTTGCAGGAAAACCTGTCTTGATTTTTCCTACTTTTTCTTCCACACCAATTGCTGTTGCTACTCTTGTGGTTGCCATTTTTATTGCTTCATCTACCGAAACATGTAGATGATTATAAGCATTTTGCACTGCTTCTGTCATTGAAATTGAAGCGCCTGCGAGATTTCCGTCTTCGTTTCTGTAAAAGCCGTCTACTAAATGAGCATCAAAATTATCCCATTTGAAATTGGCAACTTTGCGTCCTAAAAATGTAGCATCACTTATTAAGAAGAATTTTTCTTGTTTTAACTTATATGCAATTTTAGCAGCAGCGTAATCGCAATGCACGCCGTCTAAAATTACTGGAGCATACACTTCTTCGTTTTCAAAAACTGCGCCTACTAGTCCTGGCTCACGATGTCCAAACTGTGTCATGGCATTAAACAAATGTGTTACAAGATTAATTCCTTTTGCGAAATACGGTTGTGCTTCTTTATGCGTAATAGTCGAATGTCCGATTGAAATTGTAATACCGCTTTCAATCAGCATATTTAATTGTTTTTCTGTAAAACATTCAGGAGCAATAGTGATAACTTTAATAACGTCTTTTCCTTTACTGATGATTTCTTCGAGTTCTTCATCAGTCGGTTTTCGAACCTGATCGATACTGTGCGCACCGCGTCGTAACGGATTTAAAAATGGTCCTTCTAAATGCATTCCGATTACGCCATTCTTATGTTTTTTCATATAATTGCGAACCGCTTCGATACCTTCTAAAATGGTTTCTTTTGAAGAGGATATTAGACAAGGTAAAACATGCGTTGTACCGTATTTTAAACTGGCATCATAAATATCCTGAATAGTTTCTTCATTTGGAGTCTGGCTGAAATAATACTTTTCTCCGCCATTAATCTGAATATCTATAAATCCTGCCGATAGGTGATTTCCTTTTAAATCGATTGTCTCGACATTGTTTGGAATTTCTTTTTGAACCGAAATAATAGTTCCGTTTTCTACAACTACAACTCCATTTTCTATTATTTCTTCTCCTGTGTGTACGACAGCATTTATAATCGCTTGTTTCATTTTGTTTATTTCTTATAACGCTCCAAAGTTAAATATTATAAGTTTTTAGCAAAATAAACTCTTTTAAAATCACTAGAAATAATTTGGTTAATCTGCACCGCCATCGACGCTATCAAATGTTTCGCGTTCTTTTGGTTTTACGCTATATTTTAATGAAACCATTGGCCCGTAGTAAACATCAAATTGAGTTCCGTTTGTGCGTAACTGCATCTGACCGATTACTCCCGCTAAAAAATGAATGTTTGGCGTAATTCCGGCAGTATAATAAACCGATAATCTGAAAATATCGAAATGTTCGTCGGCATAATCTTTAGAAGCAAATTTCAACATCAATTCGGTATAATACCCAATATTAGGCGCTAGAAAAATTGGTTTTTCTTTGCTTTGTCTCAAATAATGATTGACTCCAAAACGTGCTCTTATTCTAGGTATTGTCTGGTGATTGCCGTTTCTGTCATCAAAAAACTTGGTTTCAAATCGCACTTGTTCAAAAAGAGATCCTTTGGGCATTTCCTGAGTATAGGTTCCCATAACGATAAGTCTGTTTTCTAAAGTTTTGTAATTCCCAGCTTCTTCTATTGCATATTTCTGATTGTGTGCATATCCCAACCAAAGCTTCATATTTTTTAAACCAGAATAAACAATCCAAGGTCTTATTACTTTACGCTGTGTATATTCAAAAGGATTTCCGTTTGTGTAAGCGCCTTGAGTAACGAGCTGCATATCTGCCTGACCGCTCAAATGCCATTTTTCTATTAACGGAAACGCAACATCAACTTCGCTTATAGATGCTGGAATAAATCCCATTGTGTAAGGAGCATCTTGGGCTTTTAAAACTTGAGAAAGGATGATGCAACAGAATAAAAGAAAACTCTTTTTTAATAAACTCATAATTCGTCAATATTAAATTACACGGCTTCGAAATAAGAAAGTCTATCAAATTTAAATAAAGATGTTTTTTACTTTAAAAAAAAGCGGTTTCATGTTATAATATGAAACCGCTTTTTGAACATTCTTTCAAAACAAAAAAGCTTTAGAAAAATATCTAAAGCTTTTTTAATTCAAATTCTGAAAATTAAT
This sequence comes from Flavobacterium sharifuzzamanii, assembly GCF_003254585.1. GTDB lineage: Bacteria > Bacteroidota > Bacteroidia > Flavobacteriales > Flavobacteriaceae > Flavobacterium > Flavobacterium sharifuzzamanii. The sequence continues at coordinate 359,718 of NZ_QJGZ01000042.1, forward strand.
AAAATGCAGACAGGTACAAAGCTGACTGTTATTTTTGTGTACACATAATATTTCGCCCCTCTGGGGCTATTTTATAGATCAACCATACATTTCTATAAATATTTAGTCCCGCTGGGACTACCGCTATATAATCCCGCCGTGACTTTTTAAAGCTCTGGAAGAGCGAAATATTTATAGCTAAAAATCTATGCTTCCCAATTCAGAAGCTCCAGAGGAGCGACATATTAGATTCCTATAAATTTCAACTATCCAATTATCCATCGAAATTTGTTAATCTGGATTTGCCAATATTTTGTACAATTCGGCATTTGACAGATAAAACTGATTCTCTAAACTGATTTGCGACAATTTTGCGCTAACCAAATTGTTTTCTCTAGAATTAATCAAGAAAATGGAACTTTCGCCAAACGAGAATAATTTTTCTTCTGAATTCAGCATCGTCATATAATCTTTTACAAGATTGTCAATTACAACTTTCTGTTTTCTTAATGATGCAATTTCGGTCTGCTGTGCTTTAATTTTATTCTTAAGTTCCAAGCGCTGTTGTCCAATATCAAACTGCATATCCTGAATCTTCAGTTTTGCCATTTTTAAGCTTCCGCGTTCTTTTCTTAAGAAAATAGGAAAGCTGAAATCGACGTTGAACTTATAATCATCGGCATTAAAATTATTCCAGTAATTGGGTTCTGAAATGTAGTTATATCCCACATTGATTTTCGGAAGCAACGAATTGGCTTTTAGCTGGCGGTTGACCTCTAAAATATCCATTTTAGTTTCTAAAGACTGAATTTTTGGATGTGAATCTAACGATTCAACATCGACCATCATAGCATCTGTCTTTAAAGTTTCTTCTATCGTTTGAATTAGATTCTGCTCTGGTTTTACCAAATCTCCCAATTCAACAGGAACATTTTCAATCCATAAAAAATTCGCCAGTTTCAATTTTGCTTTTGCTAATTTTAAATTTCCGTTTTCAACATTCAGTTCTCTGTTTCTAACTGTAATTTTAGCTTCAACACTGTCAATTGCTGGCGCATCACCTGCTGCAATTAGCTTTTTAACTCCTTCAAAACGAGTACTGGCAAAACCTAAATAATTTTTATACAGTTCAGCTTCGTTGTAGCTTTTTCTCCATTCAAAATAAGCTTCACTTGCCTGATATAAAATTTCGATTGCTCTTAGTTTTCTTTGAGCATCACTTAATTTTACATTAAGCTTTCCTTCTCTAACATCGGCCATTCTTTGGTTGATGAACATTCCCTGCCCAAGAGCCACACTAACTCCCAAAGAAGTTAAACCTGCTTCTGGGGTTTTGTTTTGCGGGTTAAGATATTGTCCTTCTGTATCGTCAAAACCAGCTTTTACTTCAATTCCATACCAAGTCGGAATTTTAAAACTGCTGTTTAATATCGAATAGTATTCTGTGCCTTTAAATTCTTTCTTATTGTAATCTACTTCAATTTTTGGATCAAATCCGCCTCGAGCCAGCATCAATTTTGCTTGAGCGTTTGTCACTTCAAGATTGGCTTGTTTTACCAGCGGATGATATTTTTTTACATATCCCAAATACTCGATAAAAGTAAGTTCCTCTTGATTAAAATTCTGGCTCTGCAGTGTAGAAAAACTCAATAGAAATAAGAAAGAAAACAATTTTACAAGATTTCTCATTTTACTTTTTCTCCTTTCCTTTTTCTTCTTTTTCTCCTGAATTATAATAGTTTGGTGGGAAACCATTTAAATTTCGCCAAATCTCATACCAAACCGAAACGGTTTCTAACAATGCAATACTTTGTGCTCCTGCTCCAATACTCAATTCTTTTGGCCAATGGCGATCTTCTCCATCTGGCGAAACCAGAATTCTGTATTTTCCGTTTGGACTAATAAAATTCTCTATAGCTACAACTTTACCCCCGTAAGTTCCATAAGACAATCCAGGCCATCCAGAAAATACGATTCTAGGCCAACCATCAAACCAAACGCGAACTTTTGCTCCTTTATGAACCAAAGGCAAATCGATTGGATCTACATACGTTTCTACAGCAATATCATATTTAGACGGCATGATGCTTACAACAGGAGTTCCTTCTTTAATTGTTTCTCCAAGACCAGCCAATAAAGCACGGTTTACATAACCGCTCTGTGGCGCTGTAATGTAATACAAACCATTTCTTAATCTGTAATTGGTATATTGATTTTCTAGTTTATTTACCTGAGCTTCTGTATCGTATTGTGTGCTTAGAGCGGTAAATTTATCGCTTCTTGATTTTGATATTTTTTCAGCATATTCAGCAGTGATTCTACTGATTTCTACTTTTGCATTTATCAATTCGTTTTTACTGCTCAATAATTTATTCTCCTGCGTAATTACATACGCTTCCGATTCTTGCAATTTTAATCTTTTCTGCTCGACATCGGTCATTGGTTTTAAACCTTCTTTATTCAAAGCCGTCGAACGATCAAACTGTGTTTTTGCAATTCGAAGCTGTGTTTTTACCGCAACCAAATCCATACTGTCACTTTTTATTTTAAGCTGTGACTGACGAATTTTGTTTTGTGCCTGCTGTAATTTCAACTGCCTTTCGGTAGTCAGCGATTGCGCTTGTACATCAAGAGAATTTACTTTATCTCCATACGATTCTGCTGCCATTTTTTTGGCATCTACCTGCTGTTTGGTATTGTCAACCAAATTAGGATCCAAGTAATCTTCTTTAATCTCCGAAATGTAAAGTATCGTGTCTCCTTTTTTTACATAATCACCTTCTTTTACAAACCATTTTTCAATTCGTCCTGCAATAGCATTATGCACTGTTTGCGGTCTTTGATCTGGTTTTAAAGTGGTAACAGAACCTGTTCCCGAAATATTCTGCGTCCAAGGCAGAAAAAGACAGGCAACACCAAAAATCAAAAATCCAATTATGACTTTATTTAAAATCTCGTAATGAGGTCTTCGGGCAACGCTTGTAATCGATTTGTATTTGCCCGGCGTTATAAGTACGTTGTTATCTTTAGATAGGTTGAGCATGATTAAAGCTTTATGTCGTTAATAATTTTTCCGTCATCAATCGTAATCATACGACTGCATTTGCTTTTCCAAACATCATTTTTAGAAGTTACAATAACAGTCCAGTCGTTTTCTTCAGAAAGTAAAAAATCAACAATTTTACTCGAAGTAATTTCGTCCATTTTATCAACTGGATCTTCTAAGAATAAGATATTTGGTTTCCCTACAATACTTCTTGCCAAAAGAATCTTTTGAACATCAGAAGCAGAAAGTTCACGACCACCGGGATGGATTTGATTCTCCAGTCCGTTTTCGAAAGTTTTAATGTATGGTGTCAGTCCAACATTATCTAAAGCCCATTTTAAATCATCACTATTCAATTCTTCATTTCCAAAAACAATATTCTCGCGAATTGTTCCTGCAAAAAGTGTATCGCCCTGCAAAAAAGTTCCTGCCTGAGCTCTGTATGTATCTTCATTAAGACGATTCATATAATTATCAGTCACATACATGGCCCCGCTTTCTGGTTCTAACACACCAGAAAGAAGTCTCAACAAGGTACTTTTTCCTGCGCCGTTTGTTCCTGTAAGAATAATTTTTTCTCCTTGAGAAATTTTCAAATTAATATTCTTAAGCGATTTTTTATTGTGTTTTGGATAATTGTAACTGATGCTTTCGGTTTCGATATTGATTCCTTTTTCTGTTTTTCCAGAAGTTTGAGGAATACATGAAGTTTCCATATCGGTCACTTGACCAATTTTTTCGACAGAAGTCAATACATCATAGAAAGATTCCAGCCCGAAGATGATTTTTTCTACCGAATTGATCAATAATACAATTACAATTTCAGCTGCTACGAACTGCCCTATGTTCATTTGGTGGTGAATTACCAGAAAACCACCGATCGATAATAAGGCAGCAGTAACAATTACTTTAAAAATAGTAAGCTGAATATATTGTTTTTTCATTACCTGAAAGTGTTTTTCGCGGTAATTTACATAGCTGGTTACGTAGCCATCATTTCTTTCCAAGGCATATTCAAAAGCTCCTTTTCTACGGAAGCTTTCTCTGTTGCGAGCAATTTCTTGAAGCCATGCTGCAACTTTATATTTAAACTTTGATTCGTTTAAACTGGTTTCTAAACCGTCTTTGTACGAAAATTTAAAAATGACATATAAAATGACAATAAAAAGAAGTCCGATTACCATAAAGAAAGAATGGTAAAGAACTAATAGAATAATTCCCAAACCTACTTGTAGGAATGCGGTACAGAAATCCAGCAGCAGTTTTGCTGTTCCTTTCTGGACCATCAAAGTATCAAAAAATCGATTTGCTTTTTCTGGAGCATACTCTGAGTACATTTCTTTAAATTTAATTAAGGGCATTCTGTAGGCAAATTCAAATGAAGAACGAACAAAAATTCGCTGCTGCAGATTCTCTACAATGCGCAGCTGTAAAATGTTCAGCACTCCTCCAAAACCAACACCAACTGTAACAAGAATCACGAGAACGATCCACGAAACGCTTAGCTGTCCGCTTTGAATAAAATTAATAATTGCCTGAATTCCCAAAGGCAGAGAAAGATTTACTATCCCTGCAAACGCAGCATAGAAGATAATTTGATAAACGTCGCGCTTATCTAGCTGCAATAAGTTGTAAAATCGTTTGAGTGGTGTCATGAATTTAAGTATAAATACAAGATTATTACATAGAATAAATATACGGCAAAAACCGCATTAATAGATTAAGATTTTTATCCTAATCCTTAAAAAGCAAGTATTTATGAATTCAATCGAGGAGGCGGTATATCTATTTTACCATGAAAACCAAATGAGAATATTGTATTATCGATATATTTTTTCCCTTCAGATTCTATTAAAAAATAAAAATTAGGCATCAGCGATTCTGATGAAACCAGATATTCCATTAAAGGAATTCCTTTTGCTAATTTGGCTGTTTTAGTATCTTTTGTTTTGTAATCGTCCAATTCTTCTGGAATTCCGTCGCATTTGAAGATCTTTTTCAAGAAATTGCAAGTAATCCCTTTTACAGTATACGTTTCAGCGTTATCGCTTAAAATTCTTCCGACGCTATTAGAAATGTTTAAACTGCTAATTAGAAAATAGCCAACAAGCAACGCCTGAAGGCATTTACATAAAAAGCTATTTTTAATTTTGTTCAACATACTCTAAAAAGGCTAAAAATTTAATTAAATCACATCGTTTTGAATCAAAATCTCCAATGATTTAAGGCGTTTACTGTAATTTTTATGAGCGCGCAAGTTATATCCAATTTTTTTCTAGAACATTAAAATAACATTAGAATTTAGAATCATTCAAAACTTTAAAATTATATTAACAAGGCATTCTTACACTTGTCAGAATTATGTAAAGACCAATGGCAATTCTATTTTTTACAGATGAAATATTCCTAGCAGAACAAGGAAATATGTAAAAAAACTTGAGGAAGTCAAATATGCCGCTCTTCCAGAGCTTCTTATATTTTGGTATTTGTTGTCTATAAATATTAAGCTCCTCCAGAGCTACAAAATTTAAATAAAAAAAGAGGCTGACTCGAGAATGAATCAACCTCTTCTTTTAAAACTGCTCCATCAAAGCTTAATATGTAACAATAGCTCCTAAGAAACAATCAATCTAAAACTGCTCCAGCGGAGCAGAATATTTATAGCAAAGATTATCTCTCAGAATTATGAGCTCCAGCGGAGCGACATATAAATCTTTGTGAAACAGCTTCTTTTAATCAACAACAATTATAAATAAAAATGCAAACCGTAAATATTAGCTTTTCTCAAAATTAGAAACGCCTTTTTTAAGCCAGTTCAAATATTCTTCGATATCTGGATTATAAGCTGAAGTTTCGTTGAGTGTTTCTCCGTTATGATCAACTAGAACATAAAATGGTTGTGCATTGGTTTTATAAGTCAGCGTTTGGAATTCGCTCCATTTCTGACCAATATATTTTAATTTTTTTCCCGTCAGTTTTGAAGTAATCTGCTCATGCGGATTCAGTTCTCTTTTGTCATCTACATAAAGTGAAATTAAAACCAAATCGCCTTTTAAGATTTTTTGAACCTTTTCGTCAGACCAAACATTGTCTTCCATTTTTCGGCAGTTTACACAGGCATGACCTGTAAAATCTATCATAACCGGTTTTCCTATTTTTTTGGCATATTTCATACCTAAATCATAGTCGGTAAAAGCCATAATATTATGCGGTCCAAGCTCTGCTCCTTCTGGCAGATTTTGCGTTATTTCGCCTGAAGAAGCATTATTCAAACCATTCGGAATTTCGCTGTAATGCATTGGCGGCGGAAAACCACTGATCATTTTAAGAGGTGCACCCCAAATACCTGGAATCAAATAAATCGTAAAAGCTAAAACCAAAACTCCCAATCCAAGTCTTCCAACGCTTATATTTGAAACTGGACTATCATGCGGCAACTGAATTTTTCCGAACAAATAAAAAGCCAGCGTTCCAAAAATGGCAATCCAAATTGCTAGAAAAGTTTCTCTTTCCAGCCAATGCAATTGCAAAACCAAATCGGCATTAGAAAGAAATTTGAAGGCAAGAGCCATTTCTAAAAACCCCAAAAACACTTTTACAGAATTTAGCCATCCACCCGATTTTGGAAGCGAATTCAGCCAGCCAGGAAAAGCGGCAAATAAAGTAAATGGCAAAGCCAAAGCTAGAGAAAAACCAAACATTCCGACAAAAGGTGCGATTCCTCCGCGTGACGCAGCTTCAACCAGTAAAGTGCCTACAATCGGTCCCGTACAAGAAAAAGACACAATAGCCAGAGCCAAAGCCATAAATAATATTCCGACAATTCCACCTCTATCGGCTTGCGAGTCGACTTTGTTTGCCCATGCATTTGGAAGCATTATTTCGAATGCACCTAAAAATGAAAACGCAAAAATCATTAAAAGCACAAAAAAGATCAGATTAAACCAAACGTTTGTAGAAAGTGCATTAAGCGAATCTGCTCCAAAAACCCAAGTTACAACGGCTCCCAAAAAGATATAAATGGCAATAATGGCGATTCCGTAAAAAATGGCTTTTCTTATTCCCTGCGATTTGGTTTTACTTTGTTTGGTAAAAAAACTCACCGTCATCGGAATCATCGGGAAAACACAAGGCGTGAGCAATGCTGCAAATCCAGAGAAAAATGACAATAGAAAAATCGTCCATAAACTTCTAGATTCGGTCTTTGGTTCGCTTTTTTGAATTTCCTTTTGAGGTGTTTTTACAATTTCTTCAGGAACAATTTCTTCTGTTTTTTCTTTTATTTCGGTAACCGAAGAATCTATTACTTCTGTTTTTGTTTCTTCTTTTACAGCAGCTTCTATTAAAGTTTTCGCTTTCGCGGAAGGGCTAACGGCAAACTCCAATTCGTCTGAACTTGGCGGAAGACAATTTTCATCATTGCAAACCATAAATTCAACTTCTGCCTTGATTTTGAAAGGTTTGGACGAAAGTATCTTAACACGCTGTCTAAAAGTCGTTTCTTTTTCAAAAAACTTAATCTGCATTTTAAAGACAGGATCGTTAACCGTTTTTCCTTTTTCTTCTTTTACAGCATCCGTTATCTGAAAATCTGCGCTTTTTATAAAATTAAAATGAGTTGGAATCGGTCCTCCGTCTGCAACTTCCTGACTGTACAAATGCCAGCCCGATTCTATAATGGCTTTTGCCTGCAATTCGTATTCAGTATCAGAAATTTTCTCGACACTGGTTTTCCATTTTATTGGATTGTATATCTGAGCCTTTACGAATATGGAAAACAGCAGGAAAAAGCCCAGTAAAAAAATATTTTTTTTCATGGGTAAAAAATCTTTAAAAAGAGGGTTGAATAGCAAAAAACAACCCTCTAAGTAATCCGCTATACAAACTAAATTGCTTACTAATCCAAAATAACTATTTGATAGGGAAATACAAATTAAACTCTAGTAAATAAAGGGGTCAGATTATTTTAATGGTTTGAAAACAACTTCCATAGAATCAGCTTTATCTAAAAATGAATTAGCAAATTCTTGAATATCTTTTGCTGTGATGCTTTTTACAATATCAACATAATTTTTAGGGTCATTCATATCGTAAGCATTCTCAAAATAATTATAAATCAAGTTCATGCTATAACTATTGAAGTTTTTGCTGTCTTCTCTCGATTTTAAATAGTTTGTTCTTGTTTTCTCAATGTCTTCAGCCGCGATTTCTCCCTTCTTGATTTTATCAATTTCTTGATACACAATTGGCAGTAAATGTTCTACTTTATCGGCATCGCAATCAAAATTAATTTGAAGGTTTGCTTTTGAAATTGGAAGTTTATCGATGCTTCCTTTTACTTGCGCACCATAAGTTCCGCCTTCTTTTTCGCGAAGACTTTCAGTATAACGTAAAGTCAGTACATCGCTTAAATACGAAACCAAGATTCTGTTTCTTTGAGAAAAAGCAAGATCCTTTAAAAAGGCAATTCGAACAGAACTTTTTGGAGTTTCCATTTTAATGAAAACATCTCTATCAATTTTATTTGATGTCCATTTCGGAATGTCTGTTTTAAATTTTTCTTTACGTTTAATTCCGTTTATACTCGCAATATATTTTTCTAATAAAGGTTTTAAAACTTCTGGCGTAACATCTCCAACAATATAAAATTCAAAGTTTGAAACATCTGCAAAACGATCCAAATAGAAAGCTTTCATTTTATCAAAAGATAAACCATCGATATATTTTTGATTGAATGGCTGTACTCTTGGGTTGTTTTTTCCATAAATCACAACAGATAAACTATCATCCATTTTTGCATTGATATCATTTGCTCTGTTTTTAAGCGAATTTTCCAATCTTTGCTTTAACAGCGCATACATCTGATTATCAAATCTTGGCTGCACAAAACGCAAATGAACCAATTGCATCATCGTTTCGATATCTTTTACGTTTGCAGATCCCGAAACGGTTTCTTTAAGCGAGCTGATGCTTACAGAAGAATTGGCAATTTTTCCTTTCAAGACTTTATCCAAATCAACATTAGAAAGTTCGCCAACACCAGACATCATGGCCAAAGTTGTCGTACGTCCAATTGATGGAAGATCTTGCGGTTCGTACAATGAAGTTCCGCCAAAACTTTCGGCTTTAAGCTCTACTTCTTTTTTGTTTTTATCGGCAAATTTGTAATGCACTTTTACGCCATTGCTCAATACAAAAGTGGTCGCATCGATTGCCGTTTCTTTTTTCTCTGAAACAATTTTTCCTGAATTAATTTTCAGATTTCCTAAAAGTGTTTTTCCTTCAAAAGTGTCAACATAAGGTTGTAACGATGCATCGTTTTCAGCTTTCTGAATAATATCGAAAGCTTTTTCCTGAGTTAAGTTATTCTCGTTTTCTACACCTGTAACCGCTACAACACGATTTTGTGCCGTATATAATTTACTGATTTGCTCTTGAAGAATTTTGGTGTCAACATTTTTCAAAATGTTTTTTACCATTTCAAATTCTACTTTTGGATCGGCAATAACTTCGTGATTTAGATAATCATCTTTTACCATTCCGATAACATCCTTATGCGAAATCTCATTTAGCTTTTCTAAATAATTTTCGTAACCTGAAATATTCTCTGCAACAGCTCTTTCAATTTCTCCTTTAGAAAAACCAAATTTATAAGCTCTAACCCATTCATTCATGACCATTGCAAAAGCTTCGGCTTGTTTTTCTGGTTTTGGAGAAACGTTCAAAATCCAGATGTCATTCAAACGGGAAAAATTTTGGTATCCAATTGAGGCACTTTTAAATGGGCATTCTTGTTTCTGCGCCATTTCTGCCAAACGATTATTTAAGATAGAAAAAGCAAGGCTTCTTTGAGTAGATTTTTCTAATTCGGCATAAGTATTTGTTGATTTTTCAGCCGTATGACGAATCATATAACTAATGTTTGAAGCCGAAACTTCTTTGTCTAAAGCCAGTTTAAAAGTTGGTTCTGTTCTTTCTGGAATTGCAATTTCAAAACGTTTTTTAGGATTTACTGGAGTTGGAATATCTGCAAAAAGCTTCTTGATTTTTACTTCAATTTCATCTGCATTAATATCTCCTACAATTGCGATTGCCTGCAAATCTGGACGATACCAATCTTTATAAAAATCTTTTAAAACTTGATATTTAAAGTTCTTTACAATATCCATATCGCCAATCGGCATACGATCTGCATAAAGCGAATTGTTGTAATAATATGGTGCCAACTGATTGTAAATTCTCGCTCTTGCATTTTGTCTTGTACGCCATTCTTCGGTAATTACACCGCGTTCGGCATCAATTTCTTCATTTGTAAGAGATAAGAAATTAGACCAATCGTGCAAAACCAGCAAGCAAGTATCGACTACTCCGCCATCTTTTGACGGAATATTGTCTAGGTTGTAAACGGTTTCGTCTGTGCTTGTATATGCATTGATATTTCTGCCGAAAACAGCACCTTGTTTTTGAAGCGTATTCAGGATTCCTTTTCCTTCAAAATTTTTCGTTCCATTAAACGCCATGTGCTCCAAGAAATGCGCCAGACCCTTCTGCTGGTCGTTTTCTAAAATCGAACCAACGTTTTGAATGATATAATAACTCGCTGTATTTTTATTGACATCTGTCGGATAAATATAATACGTCATTCCGTTTGGCAGCAATCCCTTTTTTATTTTTTGGTTGACCGCAATTGGATCTGTTGCTTTAAAGTTTTGCGCTTGCGCGAAAGTTAAACTTCCGATAAAAAGCAGTAAAACTGATATTTTTTTGCTGTATTTCATAAAGCTATTAATTAACCTTTCAATAATTTATCCAGTTGCTCTCTCAACTCTGGATTTGACGGACGAAGTGCATCTGCATTGATAATATTTCCTTTTGGATCAAACAATAAAAATCTCGGAATTGCATTTACATCATAATTCTTAGCCACATCAGAACTAAAATCTTTATCAGCCATTAACTGAATTCCTTTTAATTGTTCTTTCGTAACATAATCTTTCCATTTTTGTGCGTCTTTTGGTTTATCTAACGAAAGGCTTACAAAAACAATATTTTTTCCGTGATAATCTTCTTCGATTTTTTTCATGTGAGGAATCTCAGCTTTGCAAGGTCCGCACCAAGTTGCCCATAAATCGATGTACACAAATTTACCTTTAAAATCTGAAAACGATACTGGTTTATTGTTAATGTCGTTGTATGTAAAATCTAAACCTTTCTGTCCTACACTTTTATGCAGTACTTTTTCATATTCTATTAAAAATGCTTTACTCGCATCAGAAATCATGAAAGGTTTAATGCTTGGCGCAATTTTTTCGTATTCTTCAATTTTCATTCTTGAAGTGGCAACTTCTTCACGAAGGTAAACATCTTTCAAAGCTGGATCTGTAATATGCGTAATTGATTCTGTTAAATCTAAACGTTTTGGTTTCTCACCACCATTAATGGTTACGTAGAAAAAATAATTTGTCATTAAAGAAACTCCATTCGCTAATTTCAACAAATCTGGATCTGTAAATTTCTTGTCTGTCATCCAGGTTTTGATTACCGCTGGACGATCGTCTTTGTCTGGAAATGCAGTTCTTGGCATTCTGAAAAAAGTATAAGTCAATTCTTCAACATCTGTTGCAACAGCTAATTTTAATAATTTATTGAAATTGGCATCTTTCGTTTTAATAGATTTTGAAAATTCATCTGCTTTAGCAAGGCCTTTATCAATAAAAGGATAAAATTCTACATAGGTTACATTTCCTCCTAATCTAGCGAAAGGCGCAAAATCGTTGTAAATTTCGTTTGCTTTTTGCACCAAAGCATTTTGCCCAATGTTCTTTCCGCTTAAAGCGTAATTTTCTTTACTAATAACCAGATTAATGTCCAATTTAGGTTCTAGATACAAACGAATTAATTGGTTTCTGCTTTTAAACTGTCCATAATCAACATAATAAAAGCCAGCAGCTGAAACTGGTGTCATAAAGCCAAATTCCCCCAGCGAATTAACTTTTGCGGTAGCAGCAACGGCTGGCTTTCCATCTTCAACATTGTAAAGTGTAATTTCTTTTGCTTTGAAATCTGGAATTGAAATTGTTCCTCTAATTACTGCATATTCTGAAAGGTTTGCAGCAAAACTCATTTGAACCATGATGAAGGTAAAAATGAAATAAAAAATGTGTTTTTTCATTGTTTCTTTGTTTTTTGGTTGATAGTTTTAAATTGAAATTCTCATGGATTGATCGCCTTGTTCGATAATAAAATCTTTGCTTTCTTTAGTTTCTTTCAGCTTTTTAAGATTTTCAGGATTCAATAAATCTTTGGCTTCAAAATCATTAATTTGTGTGACTTTTGCACCAATTTTGACTTTCTTCAAATCTTCATTTTCCTGATCGATAATTCTTTTTACTAGAAGATTCTGGCTTTCGTCAAAATCTAAAATAAGTCCGCCTAAATAGATAGAAGGTGCTTTTTTGAAACTTTTATTCGGTTCGAGATAAACGGTTTTATCCAATAAATTGATTGTGAAATTGAAACGTCTTATTAAGTCAATTCCAAGAGATCCATCGGCGAAAGCCCAGTTTTTATTGGCTTCGTCATATTCCTGCAAGGCAATTGTTACGTTCGGAAAATTGTTTCCGTTTATGGCAATATTTGGAATGGCTCCTCCTACAATTTTGGTTTGTTTTCCTAAACTATAATTAACTGACGAATATTCGGTTTTTAAATTTGCTTCGAGATTATTTTTATGATTGAAAGGTCCATAAGCAATTAAATCGTAATCTGCTCCAGTATCAAAAGTGAAACTGCCTTCGACTGTTTTTTTATCTTCAAAAGTCAAATTCATTTTTACTACCGGAAGTCCCGATTTATAATCAAAAACTAATGGTTTTGCTTTTCCCCAATACTTAAAATTTCCGAAATTGTACAAGTCAATCGTCATGGTGTCAAAATTGACAGAAGTGATAAAATTGCGAAGCAGATTTGCGCCAAATAATCCGTCGTAAACCCCATGTTTCGGAAAAATAACCAAACCTTGATTCTTCAGAACTTGATCGCCAATATAAATGGTATTGTCTGCAGAATACTGCACTTGCTGGCTTCCACCAACTACAGAAGCCGATTTGCTTTTGGTAACGACAACTCCAGCTTTGTAAGCGCTATCTGGATTGAGAGCCATTCCGTCGGCGCCCGTATCAAAGAGCATTAAAAACTCGCGATCGGCTTTGTTTAGTTTTATTTTAATGGCGATTCCGTTTTCAATAATTTCAAACGGAATGCTCGCTACTTCTTTTACTTCCGCATGTCGGTCAACTTTGTATAAAGAATCGAAGAAAGTCACGTACAGCATTTTATTTTCTGAATTGAAAACAATTTGAGACGGCTTTTTTTCTTTTCCATTAAAACAAAAATCTACCAAGACAAAAGTTTCATTTTTAATCGCCACAGATTTTCCAACCTGAATGGAATCTAAAGCTGGAAATGCTTTAAAAATGCCATTTAGGTAAAATTCGTTTGAAGAAGAATCTCCAACGCCAACAGTAAACTGCGGCGCTAGAAGATCTTTCATTTCAGTATAACTTTTGTTCTGAAAAGCTTTTTCGAAAATTTTAATAGATTTCTGAATGCTATTTTGAGCATAAATTGTACAGCCAAAAATCAATATTAAAAAGAATAGTATCTTTTTCATTTCGAATTACTTTTGCGCTGTATTTGGTTTCACTACAACTTTTTCTACTCCAAAATCTTTCAATAAAATACCTTCGTATTTTGTGTATTCTTCTGCCGAATAAAAAGGTTTCATTTCTTCTATAAGTTTTTTGAAAGAAGCTAAATCATTCGTTTTTTCAAACTCTTTTTTCTTGCGCTGTAGAATTGTAAATACGTGATTTGAAACACTTGCAGAACCATAATCTTTAAAAAGCTGTTTTGCATTTTTTAAATAAAAATCATCGTATTGGCGTCCAATTCTTAAACCGCTTATAATCACAAAAGGAACTTCTGCAGTTAATGAAGGCTGTGCTTTTAGATAGGCATCGGCAGTTTCAAAAGAAACATTTCTTTTTCCGTTCAAATAAGCTTCTTTGTAAAAATCAGGATAATCTTTCTCTTCAATTTTTGTACTGTATTTTTTGAAAATTCCTTTTTTAGCTGAGTCTTTAGCGTTTTGAAGCAAAGCGCTAAACTCTTCTACATTTTTAAATCCTGATTCAATGTCAATTATTTTTCCATCAGAATTCATCAATAAAAAAGTTGGAAAACCAGTAACGCCATATTTCATGCATAGCTTTTTACCGATTTCTTCTTTCAAAATATCTGATTTGAAAGTGACAAAATCAGCATTTAAAACCGAAGCAACTTTTGGATCTGGAAATACTTCTTTATCCATTTGTGCACATGGCATACAGCCTGTAAAATACAAATCGACAAAGATTAATTTCTTCTCTGTTTGTGCTTGTTTTTTAGCTTGTTCCCAACTTTCTTGAGTGGATTGCGCTTGTGCTTTTAAGGCAATAGATGGACAGGCAAGCAGCAAAACTGCGCTTGCGATTCTAATAAATCGTTTCATAAAATGTGGTTATTTAGCCGAATGAATTTTAATAATCCATTCGGCTTTGATTTAACAATTTTTAATTATCTCGCTCGGTAAGCAACGTCGACAATTTTACACAAACCAGAGTAACTATAATCAAGTACCAAATTTCCGTTTACAGGAGGAACTGTAAAAAGTTCTAATTTGCCCGTTGTACCGTAACTTCCAACAATTAATTTTTTATTGTATAATTTATTGGCTCTTAAATTACAATCGAGATAAGTGATTTCTTCACTGCCTTTATCCAGCATTAATTTTGCAGACTGGGTTCCGTTATCATATTCGTATAGTTTTCCTCCAACTGCATAAAATAAGTAACCTGAATCTGGGCTCACAGCAAATTTTGTGGCTTTATCAAAATCGGGTGCATTCAAAATTTCTTTGTAATAAACTTGTGCCAAAGCTCTATTGAAACGAAGCAGATGGTATTTTCCGCTAATTGTACTCTTCAAAACTGCAAAATTCTCATTTTGATTGAACCCCGAAGTAGTCATGTAAACCAAGTCGGCGTGAGTATCATTCCAATCTAAAGAGTTATCTGAGGCTGCGATAGGAGGCATTGGCGCGCAGCTTCCTTTTGAAGTTGAGTATCTCACAAAACGTCTGGCTGTCTGATCATAAAAAACAGGTGTCCCCAATGAACCTCCATTCTCTGCTATAAATGGCGCTGCATAAAAAATTTTGGTTTCAGATTCTAATTTATTTTGAGGCAAGCCATATTTTACCTGTAATACTCTGTAGAAATAGTAAATATCTCCTTTACTGTAAATGAAGTTTTCTCCACTTCCAGTCGATTTCATAAAATCGACTCCAAAATTTGTAGGCAGCGATCCTCCTACGGTCTCATATGCCAAATTTTGGCTTAGCGTCCATCCGAAAGAATCTGGATCTAATCTTGCAGTTCCATTTTCTGTTGTGGTTACATAAACTCCATAAATTAATGATCCAGATAAGGGCTGATTAAAACATTCTACATCTACAGCTTTTCCGGTCAATTTAAGATTTGAACCTGCTACGTCTAGTACATCTGTAATGATACGCGGGGTTTCTACACCTGGAAGCATAGATATCATATCCAAACGCGACTTTCCATTTACATCTCCAATAACTAACCAACCCTCATAAATGGCAGAAACCACATTTAAAGTAAAAGGCTCATGTTGCCAAGTTACTCCTGTAACTTTATCTTTTACAAAATAATAAACTAAATATTTTGCAGGAGGCAGCTTTACTTCTGTATCAAAATTTTTGTCTGTTCCAATAACTGTTTTAGACTCCATCACTAATTTTGCGGTATTAACGGCGGCCCATTCGTAGGTGTAACGGTCAGGATCGGTATTATCATCATGAGTCACATTTAAATCTGGCTTAATAGTCAGTTTCTCACCTGTATAAGCAGTGTATGATTCTAATATTCCGGTTGCGTGAACTTCGTTGATTTCACTATATTCGTAATTTCCTTCATCATCGGCACAGCTGTAAACCAAAACAAGCAATGCCGAAAGCGCTAAGTGAATTTTTATATATTTTAACATCGTGTTATATTTTTTAGTTTAAATAAATGCGTTTTAAGGAAAAAACATTTCTTTTCCATCATCTTCATAAATAATATTCCCTTGTGCTTTTTGATCTGCCAAATAGCGTTTCATGAAGTTTTGATAATATTGAATATCTGGAATTGATAATCCTGTCGAACCCAATTTCTGATTAAACATACTCGGATCCAAATGCATTAAATCGCACATTAAGAAAAATTTCTTTTCTGTAAAAACTCCCAAAAAGCTTGCAAACCATCCTGGAGGTTGCGATAATTTATCATCAAAAGTTAATTTATATGAAATATGGCTCATGGTTTTGCCTGTAAGCGAATTGATCACTTTACTTTTCATATTAGTGGTAAACGATTCATTTTCTTCCAAATTTAAAATCAGTAAAAAAGAATTTGTTTTCATGTCAGCAGTTCTAAATACTTTTACATCAATTGTATCCACTTCTTTGCCGGCATGCATGACAATATTATCTGGAAGCTTAAAATGAGTACCTTCTATGGCAGTACTTTTTGAGTCGATTACAACTTTTACTTTTCTGTCAGCATCACTTACTTTTCCTTGCACTCTAATCGGAATTTTGTAAATGCGATCTACAATTGCAGGTTTGTCTAATGCAAAACTAAATCCTGTACTATCTGTCGTTATCAATGCACCATTTACTGGAATTGTAAAAACAGATGGCGAAAAGTAAATATTATCTGTATCATGATAGGTATCAATTTCATCTTGATTGCATGAAGTAAATCCTAAAAAGAATAAAAATGCAACGCTTAAAATCACTATTTTTTTCATGTTCCTCTTTTTAAATTATTGAAAATTGATTTCAGAATCTGGCAATGGCACAACATATTGAAGCGGTCCCATTGTAATATTTCCAGAGGTGGTTGAACCATTAGGAATTGCCGTGGTATTATTTCTTTTGTAATAAAAGAATAACTGTCCTTCGCCCATAAATTCTTTCCTGTATTCTTTTGTTATTTCTGTTGCCAAAACTGCTGTAGCCCCTAGATTTGTCAAACCTCTGTTATAACGTAGTGTATTCAATAAAGCAATACCGTCTGCAGGAACATTTGCTGTTTCAGCTGCGATTAAATACATTTCTGAAAGTTTGAACATTGGAATCTGCATACGGAAAACCATTTTGGTCTCTGGCACGTCTGCATATTTAAAAAATGTCTTCTGGGTTTTTCCTCCAATTACAGGGATTTTCCAACTCGGCAAGCTTCTGTAATCATTATCATTCGACTCAAAAACAGCAGTCAATCTGTTCAATAAAGGAGCATAAATCATAGGTTCTGCCAACTTAGAATCAAACAGATCCTCTTGTGTTTTATACAAAGTATAATCGCTTAAAGCAAAGAAGTTCTCTGAAGAAAAAATTCTGTCCGGATTTGCAGCATTGGTGGCATCTAAAAATGGAGTCCAAGGGAAAAATGGAGTCGATTTTGTAAAAGCTATCACTTCATTTGCTACGGTTGCAGCTCCTGCTTTATCTCCCGCATATAAAAGTACACGCGCTTTTAAGCATTTTACAGCAAGATAATTCATTCTCATTCCTCTGTTTTGAGAATAATAAGGGTTTGAATCATAATCTGTAGTTGCTTTATACTTTCCTGTCGTCAGGATGGGGTCTTTTTCTAAAAGTGCCAATGCAGCATCAATGTCTGCCAATATCTTGCTCATGGCATCTTTTGCTGACAAAATTGGATTATTTGCAGTTACAGGTGCATCATAATACGGTATTGCAGGCATTGAAGGATCTACTTTGTAAATTGGTCCAAATAATCTTAGCATATCAAAATGCAGCATAGCTCGTATTGCAATTGTTTCGCCTTTTAAAAGATTAGCCTTTTCTTGAGAGACAATTGCACTATGCTCGTCCAAACTTTCTAAAAATTTATTGGCTGATAAAACTGTGGTAAAAGCTTTCTGCCAAATATCTGTAAAAACTTTTTTTGGATTGGCTTCTGCATAAGCGTATGTAGCCATTTTAGTTTTAATGTGCGAAGCCGGCATATTGTATTGCTGTCCTAAAATATCTACAGCATCCATTGTAAGCTGTCTACCGTAAAGCTCATCAGATGCAAGCATTACGTAAAGTCCGTTATGCACATTCTGCATTCCGGCTTCATTCTCAAATATTTGAGATTCTAAAATTTTATCTTTTGGCACCACATCCAAGAAATTGCTGCAGCTTACCGCCGAAAATGCTATCA
Organism: Flavobacterium sharifuzzamanii; assembly: GCF_003254585.1. Taxonomy (GTDB): domain Bacteria; phylum Bacteroidota; class Bacteroidia; order Flavobacteriales; family Flavobacteriaceae; genus Flavobacterium; species Flavobacterium sharifuzzamanii. The sequence continues at coordinate 378,084 of NZ_QJGZ01000042.1, forward strand.
GGATGGATAATGCAATTTTATTTAAATACTGATTCATATTAAGTGGTATTAAAATGTTACGTTTAGACTTAAAGAGAAAATTCTTGAAAAAGGATAGCTAATTCCTCGTTCGGCTTTTATAGTCGAAACTTTGAAAAAATCATTGGCATAAGCATTAATTCCTAATCCAGCCATACCAGATTTATTAAGCCATTCTCTGTTGGTAACTCGGTATCCTACACGAAGAGCTTCTCCAGCTAAATAGTCGTCTTTTTGAATGAAACGGGAAGAAATCGGAGTTACACTTGTCATACTAATAGCCTTGAATTGAGCCATTTGCCCTGGTGTTGTCCATCGATCAGAAAATGCTCTTGCATCCTGATTGTCAAAAACATTGTCTGAAGTAATATTTTCAACTTTGTTATATAATGCAGTATTAAATCGATCTGCCCCAAAACTATAACGAATGAAAACTCCAAGATTAAAGTTCTTATAATTAAAAGTTGTTGAAACAACACCTGTCGCAATTTCTCGAGAATTCCCCATTACAACCTCGTCTTTTTTGTCTAATATAAAAGTGCGTTCTCCATTTTTCTTTAAGAAGACTTCTCTTCCTGTTGCAGGATCAATTCCTAATGAAGGCACAGCCCAAAGATCATTTGTGCTTGCTCCATCGTAAAATCTAGATAAACTAGTTGTTTTTTTAGCAGCTTCATTTAAAGAAGCCAATGCATTATTAAAACCTCCTAATTGATTTTCATTTGTGGTCGCTGTTAAACCAATTCCCCAAATGATGTTTTGTTTAAAATTATTAATGATATTATAATTTGCTTTTAGCTCTAAACCACGTGTCGTGATATAACCCACATTTAACGGATAAGCAGTTACTCCAGTAGAAGCCGCAAGATCTATGGCAACAATTTGTGGCGAAGTCTGACGCTTATAAGCTCCCAAAGTCATCGTAAGTCTATTTCTAAACATTGCTAAATCTAATCCTAAAGATAAATCTTCTGTTTTTTGAGGCTCCAAATCGGCATTTGATAATTGCACAATGTTTAATCCTGCGCCAAAAATATTTGTATTAGGATCGTATGCATAAACATCATGCGATGCATATCCAACTAAATTTTGATTTCCTGTTTGTCCAAAATTGGCACGAATTTTAAAAATGTTGACAATATCTTGGTCCATTTTAAACTCATTATTGATGTTCCATCCAAAACCTATACCCCAGTATGGAGAATATTTTTTGTTAGTTCCAAAATTGGTTGCTCCAGAAATTGTCTGAGTAAAATCAAATAAATATTTTCTGTCGTAAGCGTAGTTAACCTGATTAGTCAAATCAACACTTCTAACTAATTCATTATCGACAAACGGCTGTGAATTTTTTTCAAATCCAAAAGCAAAAGACGGATCACCTGGAACCCCTAAAGGAAATCCTCTTAAGGTTGAACCATAAGCATTATAATTTGTCTCGTAAGCCGAAGCTCGCATAGTATAATTTACAGAGTGGACATTATTAAATACATTTGAATATGTACCTCCAATATTTGCATTCCATTTATTGGTTAAATAATCCCTTCTTCTATATCGCCCTTTTTCAGATGGAATGTCATTGATATATTGTGTATCATCTGGCGAAATAAATGCTGTTCTCTGTTTATCATTTCTTGTAACAGAAATGGCGGCAGTCGTTTTTATATGCGGATTTAAATCATAATTAATTGCGAAGTTGTTTGTAAAATTAAATTCGCCAGTTTTATCATAACTATTCAATTTAACATTATACAAAGGATTTGCTGGTTGATTAATAACCAATTCGCTTGGTGACAGTGGCAGTGAAGAACCGTCTAAATAGCGTGTTGCTACTCCATTTTCATTATACTTTTCGTAGTAAGGACTCACTCTTGCCCAAGTAGCAAAATCACCATATGGAGATTCCTGATTGTCAGCTCCTGCAACAAATAAATTATTATTGATACTTAATTTTTTTCGTTTGTAGGTTACATTCACATTATACCCCCACGTATTATGCTCAGAACCTTTCATTGTACCTGAAACAGCTTTGTAATTTCCAGCCAAATTAAATCGAAGTTCTTCAGATCCTCCTCCAATTGTTAAACTGTGTCCAGATGTTAAACCCATCTGAATTGGTTCGTTAAGCCAATATGTATTTACACCACGACGTACCGCAGCCAAACGCTGGTTATAAACCTCGTCCCATTTATAAACAGTTGGCAAAGGAGTTCCTACATTTGGGGTATAAGCTCCTGAAATTCTTTCGAATTCCAGTTTTTGTTCTGCGTTCATTAGATTATAAACACTCAAATCTGCTAACTCATAAGAAGAATTATAAACATAAGAAAGCTGCAATTTTCCTGGAATTGGTTTTATTGTCTCCACAACTACAACTCCATTTGCTGAACGCGAACCATATAATGCTGTAGAAGCAGCATCTTTAAGCAAAGTAACGCTTGCAATTCTATTGATATCTAAATCCACAATCTGTTGTAATGTAGTCGGAAATCCGTCTAAAATAAACAGTGGCTGATTTGGGTCTTCTTTAAATTGATCATCTACCTGATTAACAGATAAACTCGTTTGTCCTCTCACCTCAATTACCGGAAGCACATTCGGATTAGAACCTGCAATATTATTACTCAAAACAATAAAAGAAGGATCTAAAGTCTTTAAAGCCTGAACGACATTTTGTGTCGAGATCTGTCTTAATTCTTCGCCTCTAAAAGTTGAAACTGCTCCAGTAATCAATTCCTTTTTACGAACAGTAACTCCGGTATTAACCACAACACCCTCCAGTTCATTTCTCTGTTCAACTAGTTTAACGTTAATTACTTTTCTTTTATTAACCTCCACAATTTGTGCTTTGTGCCCGATATAAGTAAACAAAATCTGTCCGTCTTCTGGAGCTGTAATAGTATACTTTCCGTCAAAATCAGTTTGAGTAGCAGCACCTGTACCTTTTACTTTAATATTTACACCAGGAATAGGATCTCCTTTATCATTTGTAACAGTACCTTTAATTTCAATTAATTTTGACTGAAAAACCACTACATCTTTTGGCAGTTTTCTAACCAAAATTGTGTTTCCGTTCGACAAACTAAAATCAAAATCTTTATCAGGAAAACTAGCTTCCAATAAATCATTCACTTTAATTTTTCCTTTTTTTAAATGTACTTTAGGTAAATTTTTAAATAAATCTTCCTGATAAATAAAGGTATAGTTGGTTTGTTTTTTAATGATGTCAAAAACTTCGTCAACAGATACTGTTTTATCAGCTGTAATTACAACTTTCGTGTTTTGTGAAAATAGATTTACGGGAGAAAAACCAAAAATTGTAGTACAAAACAAGAAGATAAAAGTTCTCATAATGTTAATAATTAGCCGCTTTCTAAAATAGAAATAGGCACTGGTTAATTTAAATTTCATAAATTTACATGTTAATTGGTTGGTTGGTTAATAAAACTGACTTACTGGTTGATACACAGAAAGGGATAAAGCGCAGTACGGTGAGAGGTCTAAACTTTAATCCCTTTTCTTTTTTATCTGATTATAATCTTATTGTCTTTTTTCTCATAGGCATTAATAAAATTAATATTCTTGATCGTGGTTAATATGTCTTCTAATTTCTGATTCTTATTTAAAACCCCATTAAACTTAACGTTGCCAAGCGCTGGATCTGCAAATACAATATCAACATCGTACCATCTTGACAATACTCTCGCGATATCTTTTAGAGGCATTCCTTTAAAGACAAACAGTCCTTTTCTCCAAGAAATTTCATTGTAAACATCGACTTCAGAAACACTGATATTTCCGTTGTACTCCGTTATTTTAGACTGTTGGCTCGGAGTCAGAATTTGCTTTTTGGCTGCATTACTCACAGCAACAACTCCTTCTACTAAAGTGGTATAAATAGCAGGTTCGTCTCTGTAAGCCTTAATATTAAATTCGGTTCCAATAACTTCAACATTCTGTTCTTGGGTTTTCACTTTAAATCTTGAACCTTTATGTTTGGTGCTTGGCGATACTTCAAAATAAGCTTCTCCATAAACCAATTCTACTTGTCTGGTTTGGCCATCAACAAAAGCAACTGGATATCTTAATTGTGATTCCGAATTCAGCCAGACTTTGGTGCTATCGGCAAGCTGGACAAAAAACTGTCCACCTCTCGGAATCGTTAAAAGGTTATTAGCAATTGCCGCAGATTTTCCGTTCGAATTGTAAACCAATTTTTCTCCGTTACTAGAAGCATTTCCTTTGGTATATGATTTTCCTTTTTCTAATGCAATTACAGAGCCGTCTTCCAGAGTCAGAGTCGCTTTATCGCTTCCGATTAAGATTTCTTTGTGTGCCACTTGCGGAGTTTCAATTTTAAGCGGATTTGTTTTGCTTATTATTAATGAAATTGAAATCAGCAATAACAATGACGCCGCCATTGCAGTCAGTTTAAAAGCTGTTTTGGTGTAGAATGGTTGAATTGGTATTACTTGAGATTCTTCAGATTGAATGGCGTTTTGAAGACGGGTTCTCATTCTAAACTCAAGCTCTTCTTTAGATCCTAAAGTTTCATCCCAATCTTTATCAGTTTGGAAACTTTCGTAATAATTCAATAATTTATTATTCTCCTCGAGATTGGTATCACCGGAAAGATATCTATTTAGTAACAGTAAGAAATCCTCTTTTTTCATTTTTTATTGTATTATTTCGGGAGTATATGAGATAAGTAACCAAAAAGGAATATACCCCCTAGTCCAAATTGTATTTTTTTTTGATTTTTTTTGAAAAAGAATTAAAAAAGAAGAAAAACCACACACCATCAACCAACCACCGCATTTTTATTTTCACTAAAAGATATTTTTTGAGAGCCATAAAATCATTGCCATGCTCATGCTCTCGCCCATAGAAGATCGAATGGTATTCAATGCTTTTGTAATATGGTTTTCGACTGTTTTTGTAGAAATATTAAGTCGTTCGGCAATTTCTTTATGACTCAGCTGCTCTTCACGACTCAGCTTATAAACGGCCTGGCATTTTTCTGGAAGTGATTCGATAATTAAATTCAGCTGTTGCACCAATTCGTTGTGCATTAACTGTGTTTCTGGAGTTGTAGATAAGAAACGTTTTTCTAAATCCTCAAAAAGTTCGACGTGAACTTTGTTTTTATTTTTTCTCAAATGATTAAAAACCTGATATCTCGCGCAGGCATACATGTAGCCTTTTAATGAAATATGAATTTCGATTTTTTCTCGGTTGTGCCAGATATTCATGAAAATATCCTGAATGATATCTTCGCACAATTCTTTGTCTTTAATAACATTGTAAGCCGACATAAAAAGTGCCTGCCAAAATTTATTATACAATTCTGTCAATGCCGATTCATCGCCGTCGCGAAGACGATCGATTAAAATCTGATCCTGGTTTAAGATGGAATTTGGCAATGATGGCAGTTTATGAAGATTGAATAATTCGCAACAAACTTAATAAATTTCGTTAATAATCCTAATTTGTTCTCGACAACACCTTTTTATCTTTGCAATAAACCTTAATTCCATAGAAGACATAACTTTGTGTATTTTTCAATTCTAACTACCAAACTGCTTTATTTTTTAAGCTTAATCAAGATTCGTGATTAAAATAAAATGAATTTTTTAAAATATCAGATTTAAATCGCTGTTACGTTAAAATTGTATTTTTATTAAATTTCAAAAAAATGACGTAGCCAATTTCTTTAAATCTAAAATTGAGTTTTTTACGTTTTATTTTTTAACTCAAAATTTCTTAAATAAAATACTCTCTTTCCCTTTTTAATAAAAATAAAGAAACCCTCTTTTAGATTACATCCCTAATAAAGTATATTTTTAATAATAAATGTTCATAATTATATTCGACTTCGAGCTATCAATTATTTTTTCAAGTCTTTTAAAAAATGTTTCGCTAACCATAGGACAGCCTTGGCTAAGAGAGATATAATGATCTTGTTCTCCTTCTGGAACTGCAGAATACGAATGTAGTACAATCATTCTCTTAATTGCATTATTATTGGTTTCATCCAATCCTTTTAAAACATAAGTTTTACCAAACATTCCTCTGTACGATTTTCCAATGGCATAACGTCCTAATGATGTACACTTCGAATTGGGTTCGTTGCTAAATTTCAATTCTCCTTTAACAGCAGTTTCAGACCCTGCCCCGTTTGCAACTAAACCGGAATCAAGTATAGTGTTGTTTTCCAGATCATAAACAAAGAATCTATTTTTACCCGATTTAATTTTCATATCGATAAAAAATGCAATTTTAGAATTATAAGCACCAGAAGCGCTCATTTTTTTGACATTTTCAATCTGCTGATTAAAACGTTCTTCTTCGGAATCGTATATTGTATTTTTTTCTTTTGGTTTGGCATTTCCCCAAAAACAGATGGTAAGCAAGAATAATAAGTTTACTAGTTTCATAAATCTACCTTTTCAATTTCAAAGCATTAATAATCATTCATTTAACGTTGCAAAACTAAAGCTCAAAATTTCATAAAAGTATTCGTAAAAGACTAAAAAACAACAAAATAAGATTTATTTTCAGCTCAAACAATGTCGTGTATTCATCAGAAAAAATTATCTTTGGACTATCTATTAAAATCATTATACCAATAATAAATAGTCCAGATGCTTCGTCCTTGGCCATTAGAAATTCAGCTCAACAAAAAATCAGATAAAGCCATTTACCTTCAAATTGCCGATGCTATAATTGAGGCCATAAAAACTGGAAAACTCGTAAGTGGAAATGCGCTACCTGGAAGCAGACAGCTTGCCGAATTATTGAAAGTAAACCGAAATACAGTTGTAGAAGCTTTGGATGTTTTGATTGCCGAAGGATGGCTCGTAACGATTGATCGAAAAGGAACATTTGTAACAGATTCTCTTCCTTCAATCCATCATTCATCAGAAAATAAAAAAGATTCCGAAATTATAATTGAAGAACTTAAAAGCTACCTAGTTTTTGATGACGGACTTCCCGACAGCCGTCTTGCGCCAATGAACGATTTGGCAAGAGCTTATCGCGAATTGTTTAGTCGAAAATCGCGCTGGCAGATTATGGGTTACAGCAGTGAACTGGGAAATTTAGAGTTTAGAAAATCAATTGCTCAAATGCTAAATTTCAAACGCGGTATGAGTATTTCGCAAGATCAAATCTGCATTACACGCGGAAGCCAAATGGCTATGTATCTTGCTTCACATTGTATTTTAAAATCGGGAGATTTTGTTTTGGTCGAAAATCCAGGTTATAAGCCTGCGTGGGAAACTTTTGAAAATGCTGGCGCAACTTTACTTCCCGTAAATGTAGATTCGGATGGATTGGATATCTATCAAGTCGAAAAATATCTGCAGCATAAAAATATAAAAGCCATTTATGTTACACCTCATCATCAATTTCCAACCACGGTAACTTTGTCTTTAAAAAAGAGATTAAAACTGATTGAACTTTCTAATCAATATAATTTTACGATTATTGAAGATGATTATGATAATGAATTTCATTTTGGCCAGCGTCCGATACTTCCAATTTCCAGTTATGCAGCTTTGAAAAACTATATTTATATTGGCACTTTCAGTAAAATTGTTGCTCCCGCACTTCGTATTGGATATCTGGCGAGTTCTCATGAAAATATCCAGAAGATTGGAAATCACAGAAAGATAATCGATGTTCAAGGCGATAATATTATGGAAGAAGCGATTTTAAACCTTATCAATGAAGGCAAAATAAAACGTCATCTTAAAAAAGCCAATTTGGTTTATAAAAGCAAAAGGGATTATTTTGAAAGTTTGCTAAATCAATATCTTCAAGATAAAATCACTTTTACAAAACCCGAAGGCGGACTTGCATTTTGGATTGTTCCAAAAGAAGAGATTAACGTTCTTGAGATTTTTGAAAAGCTGAAATCGCAAGGAATCCAAATTATGAGCCCAGATCGATTTAGTTTTGATGAAACCATTAAAGGTTTCCGCTTGGGTTATGCTTCTCTTTCAGAAAAACAAATGGAAGAAGGAATCAAAGCGATTGCTAAATTACTATAAGTAACCAAAATTAGACGCAGATTTTACGGATTTGCTATCGCAAAGACGCGGAAAAAAACTGATTTTAAAAATCTGCGTGAATCTGCGTTTTCGCGATAGCGAATCTGTTTTATCCGCGTTCAATTAATTTAATTGCAAAAATTAGCTATACAAAAACAAACCAAAATTAGACGCAGATTTTACAGATTTGCTATCGCAAAGACGCGGAAAAAAACTGATTTTAAAAATCTGCGTGAATCTGCGTTTTCGCGATAGCGAATCTGTTTTATCCGTGTTCAATTAACTTAATAACAAGCTAATTACAGTTTTCCATTTCAATAATAGAAAATCCATTTTCCCGAATCTGATTTTCAACTTCAAATGGTGCTTTATCAATGTGGCAGAAACGGCATTCTTTAGAAGATAAAGTCTGTCCTTCTTGCGCTACACTTTTTAGGTATATTTTACCATATTCGTATACTTGTTCTGCATCGTTAATATTTTCATCAACCAAAATATCAAAATGCATAATTTTTCCGTCTTTGCGGGTTACGTAGGTATCCCAAACTGCTATTTTCATTTCTTTTTAGTTTCTAAGTTACTAAGCCGCTAAGGGACTAAGTTTTATTGTTTAATGATGCAAATTTATATTGGATTTAAAAGTTGAAAATCATCCAGTTTTTTCATTTTTTGAGATGTACTGGTCCAGTACGATTTTATGTTTTAGACATAGCTTTGCAATATGAAAAACGATATTATTTTTAATTTGATTAAAGTACATCAGCGCATCGAAAACGCTTGTAGAATTGCCGGAAGAAATCCTGCTGATGTTCAGCTTTTATTGGCTACCAAAACGGTTCCAGCAGAAAAAATACGCATTGCCATTGAAGCTGGAGAGACTTTAATGGGAGAAAATAAAATGCAGGAGTTGCGGGATAAAAATGATATTTTGCAAAATCTTCCGATCGAACGTCATTTTATTGGACATCTTCAGACCAATAAAGTGAAAGATGTACTGAAATATGTTACTTGTATTCAATCGTTGGATCGAATAAATCTTGCTGACGAATTGCATAAACAGCTTCAAAATCAAAACAGAAAATTAGATGTTTTTGTGCAAGTCAATACTTCTTATGAAGAAAGTAAATTTGGTTTACCGCCAGAAGACGTTTTATCTTTCATTAAAAAAATAAAAACTTACGAAACCTTGAATATTAAAGGCTTAATGACCATTGGTTTATTGGATGTGGAAAAAGAAAAAATGATTCCGTCTCTAAGACTTTTAAGAACGATTCGCGATGAAATTTATTCGGAAGGAATTGAAGGTTTAACCGATTTAAAACTTTCTATGGGAATGTCTCAGGATCTAGAACTTGCCATTGCTGAAGGTTCGAATATGGTTCGAATTGGCACTTCGATATTCGGAAATCGCTTTTTAGGAAAAGAAATCTGGAACGAAAACATTGCAGAATAAAACTTAATTTTGCAGCAAATAATAAGCAGATGAATCTGAATGATCTTACCGTAATTGATACTGAAAAAATTGCTTTAGACGATTTATTTTTTAGTAATGAAAATAAAGCCGCTTTGCTTCAGATTATCAAAGAACATCAATATATCGAAGAATTAAAAAAATATAATCTTAAAGTTGATAATAAAATTTTATTGCATGGAAGTTCTGGCTGCGGTAAAACGACAACGGCAAAAGCAATTGCCAATACTTTAGATAAAAAAATTATTATCGTAAACCTAAGCACCGTTATCGATTCTAGAATTGGCGAAACTTCTAAGAATCTGAAAGCAATTTTTGATAAAGCAATTAGAGAAAGAGCGGTATTATTTTTAGACGAATTTGACCAGATCGGAAAAAGTCGTGACAGCGACGATAAAGATGTGGGCGAAATGAGGCGTTTGGTAAACACTATAATTCAGCTTTTTGATTATTTCCCTTCTGACAGCTTATTGATTTGTGCCACCAACCATTACGAAATAATTGATAGCGCGTTATTAAGAAGATTTCAGCTTCGCTTGAAATATGAAATGCCTTCAGAAAAACAGCTTAATATTTATTATGACAAAATCTTAGGCAGTTTTCCAGAGCATTTTCAGAATATAGAAAGACGCTATACCATTTCTTATGCTGAGGCTTTAGATTATATCAACACTGCAATGAAAAAGCAGATTATTGCTGCTTTGGATTTAAATAAAAACGCATAAAAATCCTTCGATTTTAATTGCTTCGTAGGACCATAATTATATTGGTCTCAATTTTTTTACCAACGAAACGTTCCTACGGAACGCAATTGGATTGGACACTATTTATTTTCTACCGATGAAACGCTCCTACGGAACGAACGTATATCGCAATATAAATTTTAATTCTACTACTACCTACCAGACATTCCTACGGAATGAATGGCATTTAATTAAAAAACCCGCTGCAAAAGTTTGCAACGGGAATCTTCTTGGGTGGAGTTTTATATATAGAATGAAAGTGTACTTGTTTATAAACCTCTTGTCAACCAGCCTTTTTTGTTGGCTGTTGCAATAGCATAAGGCGCAATCCAGAATAAACTGAAAGTGTAAAAAACACTGTATGAATAAGCCCAGAATGATTCTGAAAGCGTGTATCTTTTTGCGTAAAACGCCATTGAAAAACTTGAAAAAATTAAGATTGCCAATAAGGTAGAACTTAAAAATAATACTGGGTGAACTGCAATAAAGTAAAACATAAATAATAAAAACGGATATGTCATTGCAATTTTGAAAAACTGGTTTAAGAATAACATTCTCGCACCAAATTTTGATCCTTTTCTAAAATCTGTAAAAACATATTTTGCCATCATAAGGTTTTCACGAACGTTACTTCTCGCCCATCTTATGAACATTTTGTACAGACCTTTATATTCTTCAGGAACATTTGTCAATACAACTGCATTTCTTTGAAATTTAACTTCAAAACCTTGTTTCAAAATCATATTAGTCAAAGCACGGTCTTCTCCAATATCTGATGGTTCGCCCATAAAAGTCTGATTAATCCATTCTGGAAGACAGTTAAATACAGCATCTCTTCTGTACGCTGCTAAGGCACCAGGAGTACATAATACAGAACCTAACTCGCTTTCTACAGAACGCTGGAATTCGAAACTCATTACGAAACTCACATTCAACATTTTTGGCAAAATCGCTTTTTTATTGTTCAAAACCTGAACGTTTCCTGCAACGGCACCACATTTTTTGTTTGCCACAAACGGACTAACCAAGTTTCTTAAAGTATCTTTTTTCACAATAGAATCACTGTCTACTGTTACAAAAATTTCTCCTGTTCCTAATTTAAATCCTCTGTATAATGCCTGACGTTTTCCTTGGTTTTTTGGCTGCTGAAAAATCGTTACGCGATCTCCTAATTTTGCTTTTGCTTCTTGCATCCAATACCAAGTATCATCTTTACTTCCATCATCAATTGCCAAAAGCTGTAGTTTTTCTGCTGGATAATCACTATCTGCAAGGCTTAATAATGTATCCCAAACTAATTTTCCTTCATTATAAGCTGGAACGATAATCGTACAAGTTGGCAATAAATCGTCTGAAACAGATGGAATTGCTTTATATCTTAAATACAGGTAAGAGCTATACAAGAAAACACCTGCTTGATAAAAGAATAAAATTGTAGTTATGATTAAAAATGGTAATCCCCAAGTAGAAGCAATTCTTTCAAAATGAAATTTTTCAAAATCATCTTGCAATAGAAATACTACTCCAACACCTGCTAGTAGTAATAAAAAAGTCCCTATAAGAACCGCTAATCCAAACGGACTTGTTGGTCTTTCTACATGTACTTTTTGTGATTTTTGTTTAGTTCCGAAAAAAGAACCGTTTATTGTTTTTTCGCTGATCGCCGAACTGCTGTTCGCGTAAAATTGTTCTGAGATAATTGTTTCGCTTTCCATGCTTATACTCCTTTTTTAATTTGCTTAATGTGGCTTTTAGTAAAAATCTTTTCTTTTCTAATTATTTGCGACTCTTATTCGAGAAACAATAAAAAAACAAACACATCAAAGATTTTGACATTAACACATTTTGCAAGCGACGTGCCAATACGATTCTAAACTGGTACAGAGCTATTTAGAAAAAACAGCATAAAAAAGAGTGTGTAATTATTTCACACTTTCTGGATACGGTATACACTAAAATTATAGAATTTGGAATTGAAAAAGCGAGATTCCAAAAGGGTTTAGAGCACTTTAGCTTCTCTTAATTTTAAAAAAGCAGAAATCCCAAAAAGCAAATTTTCTGACGAAAAAATGGTAAGAATTAATAAAACGCAATTGTTAAAATAAAATTGTTTTGAAGAAAGAAAATAGATGTAAAAACCGCTTTCTTATAGCTTTTAAAAAACATTCTTCATAAAAAATCAGGAAATCTTATCGAAAAAAGTTAAATTTATCGAAACAAACTTAACTCTAAAATTTAGGAGATTACAAAATGAGTAAAGAGCATTACTATCTTTTGCTGGCTGATGACGACGAAGACGACTGCCTTTTCTTTAAAGAAGCCCTCGATGAAATAACGATCAGCGCTGATTTTTCTACCGTTCATGACGGTGTACAATTAATGGATTATCTGCAAACCAACATCTTAAATCTTCCAGATGTCCTTTTCTTGGATTTAAATATGCCTAGAAAAAATGGTTTGGAATGTCTGGACGAAATTAAGAGAGATGATAAATTAAAAAATCTGCCCATAATCATTTTTTCTACTTCACTAGATAGCGAAATAGTTAACAATTTATACTTAAAAGGCGCTTCCTATTATATTCGGAAACCAGGCGAATTTTCAAAACTTAAAAGCGTAATTGAAAAGGCATTAACAATTGCATCTGAAAATAATTTCAAGCAGCCCGAAAGAGCTAATTTCATACTGCAACCTTAATCTTCTTTGGAAATGAGCCATAAAAAAAAGGAACATTATTTTCTTTCCGAAGGTGGAGAAATGGGAGAATTAATTCGTTCTGCAGATTGGAGCAAAACCTCTTTGGGTAATCCCGAAAAATGGCCTCAAAGTCTAAAAACAATGACCGCAATGATGCTCGGCAATCCGTTTGGAATGTACATTGCATGGGGAAAAAATTATACTCAATTATACAACGACGCTTTTCGTCCGATTCTTGGTACTTCAAAACATCCTGATGCTTTGGGCGGAAGTTCTAAAGATACATTTGCTGAAATCTGGGATACCATCGGGCCAATGTTTGCAAACGTGATGAAAGGACATGCGGTGAGTTTTCCTGATTTTAAAGTCCCTCTTAATCGAAATGGTTATACAGAAGATTGCTTTTTTGATTTTTCGTATAGCCCAATAAAAGTAGAAGACGGTTCTATTGGTGGAATTCTCGTTACCGTTATCGAGACCACCGAAAAGAAAATTGTTGCAGATGCTTTACAAGAAAGTAATGCCCGATTTGTCAATAATATTATGCAGGCTCCTGTAGCAATGTGCATTTTTAGAGGTGAAAATCATGTTGTTGAAATTGCCAACGAACAAATGCTTCGATTTTGGAACGCAAAAGCAGAAAACATCATCAACAAACCTATTTTTGAGGTTCTGCCTAAGTTAAAAAAACAAGGACTTGATGAAATTCTCCAAAGCGTTTTTATCTCTGGAAAAAAAGTGGTTACAGAAGAACTTTTTGTTCCTTTAAATAGAAATGGCCAAACCGAAAACACGTATATTAATTTTGTTTACGAAGCTTTAAGAGAAACAGATGGCACTATTTCTGGAGTTGTAGCAATTGCCACAGAAGTTACCTCTCAAGTTTTGGCTCGTACAAAAGTAGAAGAAAGCGAACAAAAAATAAGACAGCTAGTTGAAAATGCTCCTTTTCCGATTGCGGTTTACGTAGGAAAAGAAATGCGTATTGAACTGGCCAATGAATCGATAATAAAAATCTGGGGAAAAGGTCCAGACGTAATTGGAAAAACGTATAAAGAAATTCTTCCCGAATTACATAATCAGTCTGTTTTTGAACAAGTTGAATCAGTATTCAATACCGGACAATCTTTTCACTCCAGAAACTCCCGAATTGATATTGTAATCGACAATGTATTGCAATCATTCTATTTCAATTATAGTTTTACACCTTTGTATGATCTGACTGGAAAAATTTATGGTGTAATGAATACCGCTGTAGAAATTACAGATTTATATTTGGCCAAACAGAAAATTGAAGAAAGCGACAAGAGATTCCGTGATACGGTTAGACAAGCACCCGTTGGAATTACAATTTTGCGTGGACCTGAATATGTGGTCGAAATGGCCAATGAAGCTTATCTTAAATTGGTAGATCGAGAAGAAAAAACTTTTGTTGGTAAACCTCTGTATGATTCATTGCCAGAAGTAAAAGAAAGCGTTAGTGCTTTATTAGATAGTGTTTTAGATACAGGAATCCCTTTTCATGGAATTGAAGTTCCTATTCCTTTAAACCGATATGGAAAAATAGAAACTTCTTATTTTGATTTTCTCTATCATCCATTAAAAGAAGAAAACGGAACTATATCTGGAATATTAGTAACAGTCACAGAAGTTAGCGAAAAAGTAGAAGCCCGAAAAAAAATCGAGCTGAATGAAGATCGTCTTAAAATTGTTGTTGAAGCCAGTGAATTAGGAACTTGGGAATTGAATGTCAAAACCAGAATTCCATCTTACTCTCAGAGGTATCTTGAAATTATTGGCGGTTATACCGAAGAAGTGTCATTAACTCACGAAGAATTATTAGCGCATCTTCATCCTGATGATTTACACATTAGAAATAAAGGTTTTAAAGAAGCTTTAAATACTGGTTTTTTAAATTATGAAGTTCGTGTAATTTGGAAAGACCAATCTATACATTGGATTGAAGGTAAAGGAAAAGTCTTTTATGATGAAAACCACGAGCCCGAAAAACTCATAGGAACGATTCGAGATATTACCGAAGAGAAAAAATACCAGCAGAAAATTGAAGAAAGCGAAAAGAAACTGCGTAATCTTATTATGCAGTCGCCTGTTCCGAAAGCTATTTTGCGAGGCAATGATTTTGTAATTGAAATGGCCAATTTTGCTATTTTGAATAATATCTGGAAAAAAGAAGAATCTGAAGTTCAAGGAAATAAAATATTAGAAACATTTCCTGAACTTAAAAAACAGAAATATGCTGCTTTACTAAAGAAAGTTTACGAATCTGGAAATGTATATTCTGAATCAGAATCTTTGCTTTTTATTGATAATAAGAAAGACGGCAATCAATTTTATCTAGATTTTGAATTTGCACCGCTCCGCGAAAGCGATAATTCGATTTCTGGAATTAGAATGACTCTTATTGATGTTACGGAAAAAGTTGAAGCGAGAAAGAAAATCGAAGAAAGTGAGAAGAGATTCAGACTACTTACTGAGAGTATTCCGCAATTAATCTGGGAAACCGATGCTGATGGAAATGCTCTTTTCACTTCAGGAAGATGGTTGGAATATACTGGAATTGAACCTGGAATAGAAGGTTCATGGCAGAAAATGATTCATCCTGATGATTTCGAAGAAAATGTCAAAATCTGGCAGCACGCACTCGCAACGGGAGAAATGTACCGCTGTGACGTGAGAATGCGTAGAAAAGATGGCTCATACAGATGGCATACAGTTATTGGAGAGCCCGTATTTGGACCCGACAATAAAATTGTGAAATGGGTAGGTGCCTTTACCGATATTCATACCGAAAAAGCTTTTACACATGAACTTGAACAACAGGTTACAGCCAGAACAAGAGAATTAATACAGATTAACGAATCGCTTCAAAAAAGCGAAGAACGCTATCATTTGATGGTAGAAGAGGTTCAGGAATATGCTATTTTATATTTGAATAGTAATGGTATTATTGAAAATTGGAATGCTGGTGCTGAAAAAATAAAAGGCTATAAAGCAGAAGAAATCATCGGAAAGTATTTTGCTGTGTTTTATACCGAAAAAGATCAGAAAAATAATCTTCCTCAAAAACTGCTGCAAATTGCGAGAGAAAAAGGAAAAGTTATACATGAAGGCTGGCGCACACGTAAAGACGGAAGTCTATTTTGGGCAAGTGTCGTAATAACAGCCGTTCATAATAAACAAAAAGAAGTTATTGGTTTCTCTAAAGTAACACATGATTTAACCGAAAAAAAGAAAGACGAAGACAAACTGAGAATGAATGCATTAGAACTGGCACAGAAGAACAATGAGCTAGAAGAAATGAACAAAGAACTTCAGTCATTTGCCTATATTTCAAGCCATGATTTGCAGGAACCGCTCAGAAAAATACAGACTTTTGCTTCTCAGATTATTGAGAAAGAAGCTGAACATTTATCAGAAAACGGAAAAGATAAATTTAAAAGAATGCAGAACGCCGCACAACGCATGCAGACTTTAATTAATGATTTATTAGCTTATTCTAGAACAAACGTTCAAGAACGTATTTTTATAAAAACAGATCTTGCCCAAATTATAAATGAAGTAAAAGAAGATTTAACCGAAGAGCTAGATCAGAAAAATGCGGTAATTGA
This sequence comes from Flavobacterium sharifuzzamanii, assembly GCF_003254585.1. Lineage (GTDB taxonomy): Bacteria > Bacteroidota > Bacteroidia > Flavobacteriales > Flavobacteriaceae > Flavobacterium > Flavobacterium sharifuzzamanii. The sequence continues at coordinate 394,693 of NZ_QJGZ01000042.1, forward strand.
AATTGAACAAAGTGTTGAAGTTGATATTATTCCGTTTCAATTCAAACAATTATTGTATAACCTCATCAGTAATTCGTTAAAATTTTCAAATCCTGATATTCCGATTGTAATTAAAATTAGAAGTAAAATTGCTTTAGGGAAAGATTTAGAAAATGAAAAACTGATTCCTGCTAAAAAATATTGCCACATAGAAGTTTCAGATAACGGAATAGGTTTCGAAGCGCAATACAACAAAAAAATATTCGAAGTTTTCCAGCGCCTCCACGGACGTGACCGTTACAACGGAACCGGAATCGGATTAGCGATTGTGAAAAAAATTATCGAAAACCATAACGGAATCATCACCGCTTCGGGTATTCAGAATCAAGGAGCTTCTTTTGATATTTATATTCCTGTAAAATAAGTTTTTTTTAAATTCCAATTTCTAAATTCTAAATTCCAATTCATAAAAAACGGAAACTGCAAATAAGCGGTTTCCGTTTTTTCATTTCAAAGGAAATTGAAATTATCTCAAAACAAATTTTATCTGGTATAAACAGTAATTACACCTGTTGTTTTGTCTTTAATTTTTAGTTCTTTGTTAGTAAGATTCATGATATCGCTAGTAGAACTAATATTACCTACAGTAATAGTCAAATCGTTATGAGATCTTACATAAGTACCTGTAGTTTCTGTTAAGGCGCAATCACTTCCGTTGTAATCACCAATAACCGCTGCATTACTTAATCTTAAGTCTAAATAATCTCTGTTGCATCCTGCTTGATTCTGCGGAGCATCAACTAACACTTCCTGTCCATTAACAATTGTTCCTGTCTGGCTTAGATTATATTTCCCTTGAATTGGAACTATTGTTTCTCCTTCATTATCGTCGTTACTACAAGAGGTTACGAACATTCCCGCGCTTAAGGCTAATACGAATAAAAAGTTTCTATTTTTCATGATTTCTTTGTTTTTTATTAATTTAATTCAATAATGCTAAATTAAAAGTATATACTTACAAAAAATTTCATGATTTAATGAATATCTTACATAAATCGCATTTTAGGAAAATTCTAAAATTAATTACATTTTGGTCTATTTGATAAATACTTATCGATCATATGCTGCGTAATTGGTTTTAAGAATCTTTGCGTATTTTCTGGATAAGGGGCAGATTGATTATAGCATTCTATAGAGTTTCCAATCTTAATATAAAAAACTTTCGCTCTACCATTATCATCAAAAAATTTTGTTGAATCACATACCTCTATCTTTTTTAAATCGAAATATCTAGCATCATAATAAGTATCACAATAGCCCTCATCGGATCTTTCTATTCTTTCATAATGATTGCCAGTCCATTGCATACAATCTTTTGGCAACATACTTAAGTAAATGATTATACCAAATACAGCGAGAAACGCTGCAATTACAAAATATCTTTTCAATCTAAATTTTGCCCAATCTTCTCCTCTTATCTTAACAGGAGTTGATATACCCGCTGGAATTGTTTCCAAGTCCTGATTTTCATCTTGTTCTATCACTTCAGCTTCATCTTGCTTTACATCTTCTGTTAAATCTTCTTTTACCTCTTCATTTTTTAAATCAGGAAAATTTTTGATTTCTATCTCATCAATAAAACCAACAGAAGAAAATTCAGGTTTATAATGTTTGGTGTTTCTTAACTCTTCTATCAATTTCAAATTCTCTGGATCAATTTCTTTTCTAAACTTATTAAAAGGTCTTGGATTAAAATCTACCAAAATTGCTGCCATATCAACAACATCTATTTTATCTGGATCTGTTTCTCCCTTAAAAAATTTTTCTACTGGTCTAAATAGATCTGTCTCTTGCTTAAACTTTTTTTTTGCACTAATATCAAAAGAAAGTCCAAGTAAAGAATTGAACACATTCAAATCATTTGAATGCATATCATTATTCGCAAATTTTTCCCAACATAACTTATTTAGTTTTCCTCTTGTTGGAGCATTCAAGAAATAAAAGTCATCACCATTTTTTACTTCTTCATATTTTTCTTTAATGGCTTTTTTATATAAATCTTCCAAAGTATTGTTATTCATAGGCCTCATTTTTTTGGGTTTTTAAGGATTTATAAGGATCAATAGGGATTTTATAAAACTTAATCGGAAATCCCGGAAATCCGTATCAACGCAGGCTCAAAACCATTGTTACTTTGCCTCAACAAAATTAGTTAGCGCTTTGATCTGCAGGTCAAAAACAAATGTACAAAACTAGTTTAGTCAACGAGTATGGAAAACCGTAAGACAGATTCTATCTGGGAAGTATAGATGAAAATCTTACGGCCCTACATACTCCTCACTTCCCATCAAATGGCATAATTCAGAAAAGTTCTGAACAGCAATGCCTATAACCAATCTAAAAAATTCAATTATGAAAAAGATTTTTTTATGGGGAGCATTTACCCTGTTGACAACGACATTATTTTCTTGCACTGCTGATGAATTCGAAACAGCTAAAGACAAAACAGAAGTAAAAAAGGATACAGCTCCGGCGAAAGATATGCAGGCCACTGGACCAGACGACGATCCAGTTGTGGTGCCTCCACCGCCAAAAAAATAATTTAAAATTTTGGAAAAAAAACTGTAATTTATAATAAATTACTATTTTCGGGGAAAGTAAGATTTATGTTACGATCCCCGTTTTTTTATCTGCTAATCATTTTCTTTTTCTTTTCTTGCAAAGAAAAAACAATTGCACCTGCTAAGGTAGACCTCAACCGTGAAGAAGCTTTTAAATTAAGAGATTTAGGTATTACTAATCTGCAAAACAAAAATTACAACAGTGCTTTTTTCAATTTTAATAAATCAAAGTTAGGTTTTGAAATTTTAAAAGACAGCACCAATATTGTTTACAATTTAATTCAGATGGCTTCTATCCAACAGATAAATGGGGATTACTATGGAAGCAAAGAAACACTTACAGAAGCCCTTCCATAAGTTAAAAAGAAAGATATTTATACGGTTTCTATAAATAATTTCTTCGGGATTGCAGACAAAGAACTCGCACTTTATGACGATGCTATTTATTATTACAACGAGGCAATAAAAGATGCCGAAAATAATGTTTCTAAATTTTCTCCTCTAAATAATATTGCTGTCATTTACATTGAACAGAAAAAGTATGAAAAAGCAATTCAGATTTTAGAATCGATTTTAAATGAAAACCAAATTTCAAAAGAAAGTAAAGCACGTGTTTTAGATAATTTGGGTTTTGCCTATTCTAAAATTGGAAATACTGATAAAGGTCTCACTTTAATGCAGGAAGGCCTTAAAATTAGAAATGGAGCTCAGGATTTATACGGCATTATTGGAAGCAATCTTCACCTTGCTCAGTATTACTCAAAATCAAATATTCAGAAATCAAATGAATATGCCACAAAAGCATATGAAATTGCTACAAAACTTCGCAGTATCGACGAGCGCTTAAAAGCATTGTCTTTTCTCATTTCAAACGATTCTGAAGCTCAAAACGCTTATGCTCAAAAATTTATATTTTTAAACGACAGTATAATAAAAGTTCGAAACAATTTTAAAAACAAATTTGCCCGAATTAAATACGATTCAAAAAAAGAAAAGGAAGAAAACCAAAAACTTCGTTTAGAGAATGTAGAGAATGAAGTTGCTCTACAAAAAGCTGAAAATCAAAAAATATTATTTCTTTCTGGATTCATTATTCTCTGTATTGTTCTATTTTTTGTAAAGAAAAATCATCAAAACAAAACTAGAGCTATAAAACTAAAAACAGCTTATGATACTGAAACCCGAATTGCCAAAGACATTCACGATGAACTAGCCAATGATGTTTTTAACACCATTACTTTTACCCAGACACAACCATTAGAAATTGAAAATACAAAAGAAACTTTAATTCAAAAGCTGGATCATATTTATGCACGAGTACGTGGTATTTCGAGAGAGAATAATACTATCGATACCAAAACCAATTTTGCATCTAACTTAAAAGAAATGCTTTCGACTTACAATAGTGACCATACCAACGTTATTATTAACAATATCGAAAAAGTAAATTGGCATTTAGTTGATGAGTTTAAAAAAGTTACCATTCATAGAATTCTACAGGAATTGATGGTTAATATGAAAAAACACAGTCAAGCATCACTGGTTGTAGTAAAATTTGAAAGCAACGGAAAAACAGTATTTATAGATTATACCGATAACGGTAAAGGAGCCGATAAAAATAAAATTATAAAAAATGGCATGCAAAATATGGAAAACCGTATTTTGGCCATAAAAGGAACTATTACTTTTGACACTAAACCCGATAAAGGTTTTAAAGTAAAAATAACAATGTCTAAATAAAAGCCTATGTTTAAAAAAGTAATAATAGCCGAGGATTTTGAAGAATTCAATTTAGCTGTGCAGCAAACTTTGAATAATTTCAACATTGTCAATTTTCAGCATGCAAAATATTGTGACGATGCCTTTCTCAAAATAAGAAAAGCGATTCAGGATAACGAACCATACGATTTATTGATTAGTGATCTTTCGTTTAAAAAAGATCATCGCGAAGTAAAAATCGGCAGCGGTGATGAACTGATTCAGAAAGTTCGAGAACTGCAGCCTGAGATTAAAATCATCGCCTACTCTATTGAAGATAAAAGTGCTCGTATAAAATCACTTTTTGAAGATTCTGAAATTAATGCTTTTGTTCTAAAAGGCCGAAATAGCATTGAGGATCTCAAAAAAGCGCTCACTATAATTTCTGCCTCTGATCAAAAATTTATTTCGCAAGAAGTTGCTTCTGCGCTTCAAGAAAAAGGGAATTACGAAATAGACGATGTAGATATTAAAATCTTAAAATATCTGTCTGATGGAACATCTCAGGACGAGATTATAGAAATATTTAAAAGCAGCGATATAAAACCAAATAGTAAAAGCGCTATGGAAAAAAGATTAGCAAAACTAAAAGACTTTTTCAAAGCCAATAATACTATTCATCTAGTTTCGATCACAAAAGATATGGGGATAATTTAAAGTTCCTTTTTAACTTATTATTAAAGCTCCTTTGGGAGCTTTTTTTATTTCCAAAAATTAAAATATCGGATTATGGATTTCCGTAAAATACTGGTTTTGATTGGTTTTACTTTTGGGTTATTAAATAATTTAAAAATTAAAAACATGAAAAAATTAGCTGTTTTATTTAGTTTATTCTTCTTAGTTCTTGGCGGAAGCATTGAAGCTCAAAGTGGACATTACAAGGGAGGAAAAGGAAGTTCTCACAAAGGAGGAAAATACAAAAATGCAAGTACTAATAATCACTACAAAAAAAGAAAATAAAACCTAAAACTTCGATTGACATTAAATCAAGGTTAAGTCAAAAGAAGTTTCTCAATCACAAAAACTTTAATTAACTAACTCTTAAAAAGATGGGCTTTCGATTTCAAAAAAGAATAAAATTTGGAGGCGGACTCGGTTTGAATATTAGCAAATCTGGAATCTCTCCAAGTTTTAGAACAAAAATGGGAACTTTCAGTAAGAACGGTTACTCTACAAAAACTGGCATCCCTGACGTGAGATATCAAAACAGTGGATGTCTTCTTTTATTTGTCTTTACAGGATTTTTTGCATTTTTAATTTATCACTTTAAATAATCTAATCATGAAACATAACAAAATCTTATCAATTTCTATTTCCTTATTAGTACTAACAGGCATTATAATTTCTTGTTCAGATTCGGGAGATTCAGAAAAAATAACTTCAGGTTCTAACTCAGGATCCAGTTCAGATTCAAATTGTCCAACAAAAACCTGTGGCGATTTTGCAACAAGAGCACAAGCCCAGGCTGCCTATAATAGTAACAAAAACTGTTACAAAAATCTGGACGCAGATGGAGATGGAATTGCTTGTGAAAATCTAAAATAAACAACCAAAAAACATGATAACACTAGAACTAAAAAGCCATTTTTTAAGATTATATCAAATGGCATTATCTGATGATCAATTTGATGTATTAGAACTTCAAATGCTGTATCATTTTGCAGACGAAAGAGGAATTCCAAAAGAAGAACTCGATAAACTTTTTCTGAATCCAATTAATGCTGAATTTATTGTTCCGGAAGCTTTACATACAAAAATTGAATATCTATACGATCTTACGAGAATTATTTGGGCTGACGGAAAAATAACCGATGATGAATTAAATATGCTTAGAAAGTATTGCAGAAAATTTGATTTTGTCGAAGAAAACATCAATGATTTATCTGATTATCTGATTGATTGTGTTCAAAAAAACATTGGTAAAGAAGAAATTATTAGTCAACTAAACGCTTAAGTTATGAAACCACTTGCACAATTATTTAGTTTAAAAAAATCTGAAGATTCTTCTTTTAAAATTCTTGAAGAAAATGAAGAAGACAGAGAACAGATTAGAATTACCTATTATCAAAGCGGTTTTGCCGCATCGGTTAAAGCAACCGGCAAACCAATTGTTCTCAAAGCATGTCTTCAAAATTTATATATGAGCTTTGAAGATCAGTGCCGAAAACAAAAAATGGAACAAGATAAGCTAAAACAACCTTATCGTGAAGAACAGGAAAAAAACAGAACTGAACTTAAAAAATCTGAAGCCGCTATTGGTATTTACGAGAAAAAAGAGCAGGATATCAATGATAATATCGATCAGATAAAAAATGAAATTATAGAAGTAAAACGAAATCCTGACAAATACGGAATAGAAGAAGGAAAAGGTCTTAAAGCCCAATTTTATATCGGTTTGATTCTTTTACTGCCAATTACACTTTATGTCTTGGTATTTTATATTTCAGCTTCTTATTCTGCCTTTTTCAAAGAATTTTCTAATGATAGTTTAACTGCTGCCATTTTTGATGCTGATGCTTTTACAAATGCTTTTAAAGCTAGCTGGCTCGAAGGTGTTTTGGTTACTACTATTCCGTTTGTTTTTATGGGATTAGGTTATGTTATCCATATGGTTCAAAAAGGAAAAGGAATCAAAAACATCTTCAGACTTGCTGCACTCTTTGCCATTACATTTTTATTCGATTCTCTTTTGGCTTACATCATTGAGAAAAAAATATATGAGTTTAATAAAACAACAGAATCTTCTCCATACAATTTAAATATCGCTTTAGGCGAGCCAGAATTCTGGATGATCATATTCGCTGGTTTTGTGGTGTATATTATTTGGGGACTTGTATTTGATTTTGTAATGAAAGAATTTGAAAATATTGATAAAATTCGAGCTTTTATAAGAGGAAGAAAAGAAAATCTATTAAACCTGGAAAAATTAAAAGCTGATTATATTAATAAAATCAACGGTTTTAAAGAACAAATTGCCACAATAAATGGTAAAATATCAGAACTTCAATTGAAAATAGATGGTTTTGTTTTTCCTGTAAAGGAGTATTTACATTATCATCATCAATATAAAGAAGGCTGGTTTCAAGCTATCAATACAGAAATTGCTTTGCCACATAAAGAAAAAGTAGAATTACTGGAAAGCTGCGAAAATTTATCTGAAGAGCATCTGGGAAGATTAAATTTAATCGATCCTGATTTTCAACATTTAGTGTATTTTAAAAATTAAGATTATGAAAAACACTTTACTTAAAATTTCAATGTCATTGTTATTGGTTTTATTCTTTTCTTGCAAAGAAGAAACCAAAACAGAAAGCAAAGAAACCCCTACTAAAAGTTCTGTTTCGGAAAATTACAACATTAGTCTTTTGGTAGATTTATCAGACCGAATTAGTCTCAAAAAAAATCCAAATCCAACAATGGAAATTTATCAAAGGGACTTAGGATATATCAAATCAGTTTCTGAAGCTTTTACAGATCATCTGAAATCAAAAAGAATGAGACAGATTAATGATAAAATGCAGTTATTCTTTAATCCTGAACCCGAAAATCCTGAAATCAATTCTATTTCTAAACAATTAAGAATTACGGTAAATAAAGACAATGCGTCCAAGAAATTCCTTAATTCTATTAATGATACTTACTCTTCAAAAACATCAAAAATATATGAATCAGCGATTAAAGATGATAAATATATTGGCTCAGACATTTGGAACTTTTTCGACAGCAAAGTTCAAGATCAATGCATTGACAAAGAGTTTAGAAATATCTTAATTATCTTGACAGACGGATATATGTTTTATGAAGGAACGCAAATTAAAGACGGAAATTTATCTAGTTATTTAACACCTCAGCTAATTAAACAAAATGGTTTGAATAAAAATGATTGGCAGAAAAAATTTGATTCAGAAAATTTTGGTTTCATAAAAGTTGATGCTGATTTGTCTAATCTTGAAGTTTTAATTTTAGGAATTAATCCAAGTAAAAATAATCCGTTTGAAGAAAAAGTTATAAAGGCATATTGGACAAAATGGCTTTCTGAAATGAAAATAAAACATTTCGAAATTAAAAATGCTGACTTGCCTTCAAACATGGATAAAATCATAAAAGATTTTATTTTAGTAAAAGAATAAAAAACTAAACTTATGTTTTTTAAAGAGGAACTTCATTGTCCTCTTTTTTCCGTTTAAATCCATTCCAAAAAACTTCATTTAAAATTTTACTCATTATGGATTTCCGTAAAACACTGGTTTTGATTGGTTTTACTTTTGAGGTTATCAATTTAAAACTACAAACCAATGGAAATGAACATTCAACTAAAATCATTAGCAGATAAAATAAATCAGCTGAAAAGTAAAATTGAAACCGAAGAATCTACAAAACATGCTTTTGTATTGCCTTTTATTAATATTTTGGGTTATGACGCCTTTAATCCGTTAGAAGTAGTTCCAGAATTTACAGCCGATCTTGGCTTAAAAAAAGGAGAAAAAGTAGATTATGCTATTTTTCAAGATGGAGAACCAATTATCATTGTAGAATGCAAAAGCTGGAAAGAAAAACTTACCGTTCATAATTCTCAGTTATTCCGCTATTTTCACGTAACCAAAACTCGATTTGCACTTTTAACAAATGGAATCCAATATCAGTTTTTTACCGATTTGGACGATCAGAATAAAATGGACGAAAAGCCTTTTTTAGAATTTGATATTTGCAATTTAAAAGAAAACACAATAAGTGAAATTGCAAAATTTCATAAAGCCAATTTTGATGTTAATAATATCGTAAGCAATGCAAGTTCGTTAAAATACATTAAGGAGATTAAAAAGCTTATCAACGCTGAATTAGAAAGCCCTTCGAATGATTTTACAAAACTCTTCGCGAGCAAAATATATGCAGGACGACTGACGGAAAAAGTTGTTGATGAATTTAAAGATTTAGTTCAAAAATCAGTTAGCCAATTTATTAATGACAAAATTAATGATCGTTTAAATGCGGCTTTAAGCAAAGAAACTATTAAACAGCAAGATGAAGAAATTATCTCGGTTGAAGATGACAACAAAGTTATTACTACCGAAGAAGAACTTGACGCTTATCGCATAGTAGTTGCCATTTTACGCCGAAAACTGCCAATTAATAGAATTGTTTCTCGCGATACACAATCCTATTTTGGAATACTGCTCGATGATAATAATAGAAAACCTCTTTGCAGACTTCACCTAAACGGCGGTAAAAAATACATAAGCCTTTTCAACAATAATAAAACGGAAGCTAAAATTGCAATTTCATCCATTGATGATATTTATCAATACGAAAAAGAATTACTAGAAACGGTGGCTCTTTACGAAACAGAATTAAATCCCGTATAAGTACTCATTTTAAAAAACTTAATTCTAATTAGATTTATCACATCACAAAAATTACTAACCCAAAATCAAAACACTATGAAACCTAAACATTACATAATTGCCGGACTTTGCTTGATTTTATTGGTCGCTGCACTTACTAATCCTGGAACTGAAAAACATAAAGAAGAAGTAAAACTGAAAATGAACGCATTTTTAGAAAAAGAAATGGATAAAGAAAATACAACTCAGGACGATGAAATGTCAAAAGCTGGAGGAATGTTAGGAAATGCTCTAGCACAATCGATGGTAAACATGCTCGTGGACAATATAGTTTCTTCATCAAATTATATTCTTTTTTCTACAACTGATGTAACTGTCGACGGAAAAACCAAAACTATTGGCTTTGGTATTTTGGGAAATGTCTTTTTATCTAACAAAATAGATGAAGCAATAAAACAATAAAAAACAGAATTTTCCAGCTCACTAAATACCACATTGCCTATGCAAAAAAACTACCTCATCTTACTTTTATTATTTGCATTTTATTCGTGCAAGAAGGCAGCTTCTCCACCTCCATTACCTCAAGTAAATTCATTTTATAAACCGGTAATTAGTGCGGATGACCGAAAGACCATCACTCCGGAAGAAGCCAGAACATATCACGTAAATAAAACCTATCAGTATGAATATAGAACAGGAAACCCTGGGAATTATGAGTACAATTATGACGTAAAAGGAATAAATAGTGCAGGCGATTCTGTCTCTGGCAATATAAACGTTTCGGGAAAATACGGCGCTGGAATTTTAACAACTGATACTATTCCAGAAATCGAAATCAATACAGAGTGGATTTCATACGGGAAATTAAAAGCTTTTGATAAAAAAGGAAACGAATATCAATTAATAGTCAAATAGAAATATCCAATGAAATATACGCTACTGTTACTTTTTATTTTTGCAACATCATTTACACCACCAGAAACCAACGTCTATATTTGCGGTCCTACTGGTGCAAAAAAATACCATTATACTGAAAACTGCCGTGGCTTAAGTGCTTGCAGTCATGGAACAGTAAAAACATCTCTTAAACAAGCACAAGGTTTAGGCCTAACACTATGCGGATGGGAAGATTGATTATCTTCCCATTTTCATATTTAATCATTTGATAATAATCACTTTACAATAATTTCACATTAGTTTTCTTAATTTGATATAAAACTAATCGTTATGAAATTCTTTAATCTAAAATTCCTAGTATCATTCAAAGAATGGCTTTTTTTAAGAGCAATGCAGTCTTCTTTCCTACATTAATAAACCATTATAAATAAAGGAAAGTACTATTGAATGAATAAAATTGAAAGCTCATTTTTGAACAAAAACCAATTTGGTAACGACTTCTTGTGGGGTGTTTCTACCGCCGCTTTCCAAATTGAAGGAGCACACGATGCCGACGGAAAAGGTTCTTCTATCTGGGACGTTTTTACTTCTCAAAAAGGAAAAATCAAAAACGGACATCATGCTATAACTGCTTGTGATTTCTACAATTGTTATCAGGACGACATTAATTTAATTAAGGAATTAAATATTCCGAATTTTAGATTTTCTATCAGTTGGCCTAGAATTATGCCGACTGGTGTTCATCCTGTAAATCAAGCAGGAATCGATTATTATAATAAAATTATAGATTCGTTGCTGGATTCGGGAATCGAACCTTGGATAACACTTTATCATTGGGATTTACCGCATGAACTGGAAATAAAAGGAGGTTGGACAAACCGCGAATCGGTTTCTTGGTTCAAAGAATATGTAGAAGTTTGCGTACAGTATTTTGGCGATCGTGTCAAAAACTGGATGGTGATTAACGAACCTTCTGTTTTTACTGGTGCAGGTTATTTTTTAGGCATTCATGCGCCTGGAAAAAAAGGCATTACCAATTATCTTAAAGCCATACATCATGTAACTCTAGCCACTTCTGCTGGAGCTAAAATAATTCGAGAAAGAGTTCCCAATGCCCATATCGGAACGACATTCTCCTGCACGCATATTGAACCTGCAACTGAAAACGTAAAAGATGTTGAAGCCGCAAAACGTGTAGATACTTTATTAAATAGAACTTTTATTGAACCCATTTTAGGATTAGGTTATCCGCAGAAAGATCTTCCTGTACTTAAAAAATTGAATAATTATATTCTTGAAGACGATTTAAACAATCTCGCTTTCGATTTTGATTTTATCGGATTACAGTGTTACACTCGAGAAGTGGTAAAATCTTCTATTTTAATTCCATACATTGGCGCCGAACTCATAAGCGCTGAAAAAAGAAATGTAATCTCAACCGAAATGGGCTGGGAAGTTTATCCGCCTGCTATGTATCATATTCTTAAAAAGTTTAACGAGTATGACGGAATCAAAAAAATCATAATTACCGAAAACGGAGCTGCTTTTCCAGATACTGTCCAAAACGGAAAAGTCCATGATATAAAACGAACTCATTTTATTCAAGACAATCTAGAACAGATATTAAAAGCAAAACAAGAAGGCTTAAATGTCGAAGGCTATTTTGTATGGAGCCTTACCGATAATTTTGAGTGGGCCGAAGGTTATAATGCCCGATTCGGATTAATTCACGTTGATTTTGAAACGCAAAAAAGAACCATAAAAAACTCTGGATTGTGGTTTAAGGATTTTCTATCCTAGCTGTTTGATTTTACGACAAAGCACACTAAGTATTTTTAAGATTACTTTCAGTTAAAACAAAGTTCGCAAAGCGATATAAATTGCTTTGCGAACTTTGCGTTTATCTTTGTCCCTTTTCGGCTAAAAAACCAACCCAGATATCATTAAGACTTATATTTATAATTCTGTTTTAAGATTCCAACATTTACTTTTCCGTTACTTTTTAAGTGCGCCAATATTCTAATGTATTTTTCTTCAGGATATTTTACGTTAAAACTAAAGGTTGTATCTTTTGTTTTTACTTCAAGCAAGTGCATTCCTTCATCAGATATTGATAATCCGACTGTTTCATAAGTAGGCAACGCTTCTGTTGCTTTTAAGGTAATTTCTTGAACTTTTTCTTTATCCAGAAATACTTCTAGTTTTAAATTGTCCAATTTCATATCTGTTGGCTGTTCAAACGAAACAACATATTTTTTACAGCTGACAGTGCATAAAACAATTAAGAGTATTAGGAGTTTTTTCATAAGGGGTATTTTAGACTAATTTTTATTAAAAATCAAAACCGTTTTTAATGTTTTATAAATATAAATAATTTTATTTCAATCTGGCTAAAAAACCAAATTTTACAATTTTTCAGAATACATATTTATTCAAAAAAAGACAGGAAAAAACTCTTCAAAAAAAAGTAAAAAAAGAACAAAAAAATCTGTTATTTCATTGAATTTCATTAGGTTTATCGGGATTTTTTTCTTATCTTTATAGTGTAAATAACAGTAAATATATGCCGAAAAACACACTTTTTAAACGCCAAAATTACACTTCAAAAAATTATTCTTTTTATCTCTTCAAGCATTTTATTTTTCAAAATGCATCCAGATTTCATTTCGAAATTATGTCGCTTAATCTTTTTTCTGCACCAAGTATAAACATGCAGAAGACACCAGAGCAATTGTTCCAACCGCAATCGTAATTATTTTGCGAGGATATATTTTCTGAACCATTTTTTTAGAAAATAGATCTGTAAAATTCAGTATAGGATTTTCCTTTTCAGGAACTTCTTTAGACTCTTCATTTTCATTTTTCAACAAAACATTTTCTTCTATGCCATTACTATCAATTTCAACCGTTACATCCTTCGCGACATTTTTAATTTGTTTTGCTTCTTCAATTCTACATTTTTCATTGAACTTTTTAAAGGGACGCGGCTGAAAATCGACTAGCACTGCAGCAAGATTTATGGCGTCAATATTTGTTGGGTCTGTTTCTCCCTTAAAGAAAGTTTCAATAGGCCTAAACTTATCTTTTTGATTTTTAAACTTATTCTTTTGAGTATAGTCAAAATCTACGCACAGTAAATTTCTAAAAACCTTTAAATCATCTTGAGTCGGGTTGTCTTCAAAGATAAGCCAGCATAAATCGCGGAGTTTTCCGCGGGAAGGGTGGTACAGAAAATCAAAGTACTCACCGTCTTTTTCAATCTCATATTTAATTTTAATCGCCTTTTTATATTCTTCTAATGTATTGTTCATCTTGCTTTTTTAGAAAATTCTTTTGACTCCTTTTTTTTCCATTTTTAACCAAAACTTTTTTATATGCCTTTATTTTCAACCTCTAAATTTTATCATTACGAGCAATTCAATTTCTATTCCAAATCTATACTATTTCAATATTTTTTTTATTGGTTCACACCCAACTTTTGACAGACTTATTGCATCTATTATAATAAGAGATTTGTTTAAAATTAAATAATTCAAACTAGACTTTTACGCTTTTTTCTGGGAATTTCTGGGAATCTCAGGAAAACGCGGGAATTCCGGGAATCCCTTACCAGTTAAGGCCTGAAAGCTCCTTTACTTTGCATCAAGAAATTAGTTCAGGTTTTGTCTGCAGACTAAAACAATAATGAAAACCAGTTCTAATTAAGAGTGTAAAAAAACTGTAAGACCGAGTTTATTCGGGAAGTATAAATAACGTCTTACTGTTCTACACACTTCACTTCCCAAAATCAATATTGGTATTGTCCCAAAGCCTCTGGATCATTCCGGACAGCAATACCTATGTCTAATTTCTTAAAAATAAACAAAATGAAAAAACTAATACTATTTATCGCTTTTGCGCTATTGTTCACGATATTTTCTTGCACTCCTGATGAGTATGAGACACAAACAGTTAAAAAAACTGAAAAAACTACCCAGCCTTCATACGCTGGAGATGCTAATCCTGATGGTCCTGGTGATGGGAAGACCCCACCTCCACTAAAACCATAAGTTAAAATATACCTTTAGTATCTAATTAATTACTATTTTCGGGGAAAGTAAATTTTATATGTTACGGTCCCCGTTTTTTTATTTTTTCGTACTACTTTTTCTCTTTTCCTGTAATAAAAAAAAGATTAATAATCTTGGAACAGAATCAATACGAAAAGAAGCTTTAAATCTAAGAGACAAAGCAGATGACAATTTTGCAAAGCAAAATTTAAGTACTGCTTTTTACCAATTCAATAAATCAAAAATACTTTTTGAAACCTTAAAAGACAGCATCAATATTTCGTATACACTTATACAAATGTCATCTATTCAACAGATCAATGGAGATTATTATGGCAGTAAAGAGACAGTAACCGATGCATTATCTTATGTAGAAAAAAGCAAACCCCATTTAGCATGCATAAATAATATATTAGGTATTGCGGACAAGGAACTTTCTCTATATGATGATGCAATAATTTATTACAAAAAATCCGTAAACAATTATAAAAGCCCTATTGAAAAACAAATTCCTTTAAATAACATTGCCGCTGTATATATTCAGCAAAAAAAATATAATGATGCCATTCTCCTTTTAGATTCTCTTCTAAATAATAGCATATTAAAGGAAAAAAATGAAGCATATAATGAATCCCTAATAAAAGATAACTTAGGATATGCTTACTTTAAAAAAGGATTAGATAAAAAAGGATTACAGTTAATGACTGAAGGTCTAAAAATTAGAATCAATACTAAAGATACCTATGGAAGCATTGAAAGCTATCTACATCTTGCCGATTATTATGCTAACAAAGATCTTCAAAAATCAGATGAGAATGCTTTTTTAGCTTACAAAGTTGCTACAGCACTAAACAGCATTGATGAAAGACTGGAGGCTTTACAAATAATAATTTCAAATGACAATAGTCTCAATACTGCCAAATACACCCAAAAGTATTTCACACTAAACGATAGTATTATTAAAGTTCGAAATAATTTCAAAAACAAGTCTGCCAAAATTAAATACGACGCCAAAAAAGAAAAAGATGAGAATGAAAAACTTCGTTTAGAAAAAGCTAAAAATCAATTATCGCTTCAAAGAGCCAAATACCTAAAAATCGTATCGGCAATTGTTTTTGCTTTTTTAGTCATTCTCATATTCATTTTGATCCGCTATTATAAAAATAAAAATAAAGCCATCGAATTTAAAACTTCATACAATACAGAAACCCGAATTGCTAAAAAAATCCACGATGAATTGGCAAATGACGTTTTTCAAGTAATTGCTTTTGCCGAATCTCAGCCATTATCTGTAGAAAACACAAAAGAGAATCTGCTGCAAAAACTGGATGATATTTACAGCCGTGTACGGGGGATTTCTAGAGAAAACAATAGTATCGATACTGGCGAAAATTTTACCCACAGCATAAAAGAAATGCTTTCTACCTATAATACGCGAGAGAGAAATATCATGATTACCAATTTAGAAAATATAAATTGGGAAGACATTGACGATATCAAAAAGATCACCATCAGCCGAATTTTACAGGAATTAATGGTGAATATGAAAAAACACAGCGAAGCAAGTATTGTAGTAATACGATTTGATAGTGACCAAAAATCAATTTCGATAAATTATAGGGATAATGGTAAAGGCTGCGAAAAAAGCGTGATTGTAAAAAATGGTCTTCAAAACATGTCAAACCGTGTTCTAGCCGTTAACGGTACATTTGATATTGAAACAGAACCAGACAAAGGATTTAAAATAAAAATATCTATGCCAGAACAAACGCAGATTAAGGTGAAAGAAAAATTCGCATATTAAAAAAAACCTTTCAGAATTAATCTGAAAGGCTTTTCTCTTCAAAAACAATACTATTATAACCTTTTCTAGTTTATAATGTTTCGTTTAAAACAGCCACCGCTTCTTTCCAGTTATTTACTCGTAAATGGTGTGTTTTGTTTATATTATGAAAGGCCGTAAACATAATAGGTTTGCCCATGCAATGATCTAGATTTTTACAGTGATCGTCAATCAGATAATCGGTATTGATAATTCTTTTGCTGCCGCATAAAACTATATTTTCCCATTTTATAAAAGGAAAATGCTCTGCAAGCCACGCTACTTTTTCGGCAAGAGAGATTGGAAATTCTGTTGCTGCCGAGACAATAAAAATTTCAAAATTCTTTTGGAGTTCTTGCAAACTCTCGACCGCATCTGGCATTACAGGCAGATTTCTAAAAAAATTCCCTTTGTTTAAAATTCCGTGCAAAAGTGCTCTTTCTTTAAAAGCTTCTTCTTCACTTAATCCTTGAATGCTTTCTTTCGAAAGGTTCATTCCATACTCTTTATTATACTCTTCAATCAATTGGGTTTCTATGTCCGCTAGCACCCCGTCCATATCGACTGCAATGGTTTTCTTTCTCATGACAATTTTATTTTGCGGTAAAATTATGCAAAAATTGCAATATATTGCAATTTTTAATTTATTTTTGCAATATAAAACCGTAAGTAAAATGAAAAAGGAAGAACGTCAAAAGGCAATTTTAGAATATTTATCTAAAGAACACCGTGTTAGCTCTATCGAATTAAGCGAATATCTGAGCGTTTCAGAAGATACAATCCGACGCGATTTAAAAGAGCTTTCAGATCAAGGATTATTAAAAGCTGTTCGTGGCGGTGCGGTAGCTCCTTCTCCGATTCCGCTTCATTATAGAAAAAGAGAAAAACACGATATCGAAAACAAAAAAATTATTGCGCAGAAAGCAATTTCGTATTTGAAAGACGGGCAAGTTGTTTTTATTGATGGCGGAACCACTTCTCTAGCTTTAGTTGCAAGCTTTCCTTACAATTTAAAATTGACGGTTATTACCAATAGTTTTCCCATAGCTTCATTGGTTGAGGATTTACCTAATATTGATTTAATTTTTGCTGGCGGAAAAATGTGCAAGACCTCTTTTGCCACTTCGAGTATTGAAACCATTGATTTCTTTAGAAATTTTAGAGCAGATATCTTCATTTTAGGAATTTGCAGTATTCACCATGAACGTGGTATTACGGGAATTCTATACGACGATTCTGTGCTGAAAAAGAATATGATTAAAAACTCCAACTTTGTTATTGCTTTAAGTTCTATCGAAAAAGTCGAAACTGCCGAATCTTATTTTGTCTGCCCAATAAAAGATATTGATGTTTTGGTAACGAATGTTTCTCCAGATGAGGAAATTTTAAAAGCGTATAAAAATACTGGTTTGACTATTCTATAATTTCATAACTTTGATCTAGACAATGATTTAACATTAATCTAGTGCAATGGAATTCCAATATTTTCTACCATCAGAAATTCTGAAACCTTATATAAAACACTATTATATTTTTGAATCAGATTCTGATATAGAATTTCAAGATACTGTTTTTCCTAGTGGCGAAATGGAAATGATTTTTAATCTCGGCGATGGCATTTGGGAATCATTGATTAATGAAAAATTTCATAAAACACCCAAAATTGAATTGTGGGGACAAATAACAAAACCGCTTGCTATAAAATCAAAAGGCAGACACACTATGTTGGGCATTCGGTTTTATACCCATTCTGCAGCTTATTTTTTTAATGATGAAGTCGGAATCTTTAATGATCAGATTTTAGATTTAGAAGATGTAATTGGCAAACCTATAACAACACTTCATTTACAGCTTTTGGAAACTCCAGAAATTCAAAAGCGAATTGAACTTATCGAATCATTTTTAATCAAAAAATTGATAACGAATGATAGTAAGTCGCAGAAAATTCAAAAAGTGGCTCATATTCTGTCTAGTTTAGTCCAAAATCCATCAGGAAGCGACATTAATACTATTGCTGCCAAATACGGAATGACGCCTCGTTATCTTCATAAACTGGTTTTTCAACATACGGGTCTGGCTCCAAAATCCTTTAATAAGATTATCCGTTTTCAGCGCAGTTTAAAACTAATTTCCAACAACGATTCTCTTTTAACTTCAATTGCTTACGATTCTGGTTACTTCGATCAATCGCATTTTATAAGAGATTTTAAAGCTTTTACAGGAACTACGCCTACTTCTTATCTAGAAAACCTATCTCCAATAAATAATTTAATTATCTAACATCAATATTCAGCCCTACTTCTTAGCAACTTAAAACCTAAAAAAGAACTGTTCCGATTTGTACAATTTAAACGTTTTTAGTTGCAATACCTTTGATTAAAATAATATCAATTTATTCTTTTAATTAAAAACTAAAAATTTCAATTATGAAAAATTATGCTCTTGGTACAATCTTAAAATTAATTGTATTTACCATATTATTAAGCAGCTGTGATTCGACATCAAAAAAAGAAACAGCCAATTTAGACGAAGCAAAAAAAGCAATTCAAGCAAGTAACGCTATTTATTTTAATTCATTTAAAAATAATGATCCGTCAATTTTTATAGATCGTTATGCGGATGATGCTTCAATATTGCTTCCGAATGCACCACAAATTTATGGGAAAGAAGGCGCTGCCAAATTCTTCAGAAAAGCCTATGACGAATATGGCTTAAGAGGCGGTAAATTTATTACGACAGCAGTTTATGGCGATGGCGTAGAATATGTGACAGAAGAAGGCTTATGGCAGTCTTTAAACTCAAAAGGCGAACTTATGGATGATGGCAAATTTCTTGTTCTTTGGAAAAAAACGCCTAAAGGCTGGAAAATGTTTAGAGATTCTTTTAGCAGTAATCGCGAAGCAAAATAAGAATGCTTGTTTAGGGCGCAATTCAATCACAAATAATAATTTCTATCTTTGTTTTAAACCTAAATTCAGAGTTAAAATCCAAGAAAAATAAAAAAGTAGGTTTTTTCTTTCTTTTTTAAATAAATGCATATCTTTGTAAAGTCAAAATACTATACAAGGAGAAATCCGAAACTTAAATTTTTAAGTTAACATAACGAGCCCTCATCCACGTTGAAGGAGCTAGTGATAGCCCTAATTCCACTCCTTGTAGTGTTTTGACACAACCGAAGATGAGGGCTTCGTGCGTTTAAATATTTTCGAAAATGTCAAAAGAAAATCAAAAACCAACACATCGTGATGTAATGCCATCCGTAATTAATTTCCTTTCAGACGAATTGTTTGAGGGAGACTACAAAGAACAGCCAATGTATTTGCAGGAAATCTTCGAGCTCCTCATGCATACAGAGTTTGGCGACGATATCAATTTAAGGCAAAAAATACTGAGCTGTTTAAGAACCAGCCGAAATCTCGCCGAAGCCTTATCGTCATTTTCAGAGAAACAGATCTATAAGGCTTGCGCTAGTAATAGATAAATTATTTCAATAAAATTAAAAACCCTGCAAATTGATATTTGCAGGGTTTTGTTTTAAAAAAGATGTTCAAATTCTTATTTACATTGAAAATGAAATAATGTTTTCTTTACTATAGTCTTTTTTTCGTTAGAAATTTGCAAATTTTGAAGTTGACTATACCGATAAAGAACATTTAAATCATGATATGAATTATTTACTACTTGTTTTGTTTTCAGCAAATATGCATTTTTAGATTTATTAAAATTGTATTTATCAAGTTTAATTTCATTTGCAGAAATATCTTTGTATGAAGGATTGTAATATACAATATCTGTATTCATCTTAGAAGTCTTATTTATTTCTTTTATCATTTCTAAATCTCCATTACTTAAACTTTCAATTCTACTTAATTCCTCGTTATAACGATTTTTAAGACTTTTTCCATTTATTTTAAATATAATTGGTTCACGAAAATTTGACTGCGAAATATAGTGCGCAACAAAATCATTATAATTATTGTCATTTTTAAATATGTACATTTTTCTACCTTTGGTTTCCGTATTTTCCGATCCATAAGAAAAAGATATTTTTGTTGCAGATTCAGTAAATAGATGAACATTTAGAAAACCCAAGCAATTCGCGTCTTCGTTAAAAACCCTTTGAATAGCCTTATTTTCATTTAGCGCTATAAAAGTATCGCCATCGTTAAAGCCAGAAAACATTATTTTTGTACCTTTTACATTGGGATTATTATATCCATATAATACAAAAGGGAAGTCGGGATTTTTTGGAATTAACTTCAATAAATTATTTTCAATGTGCCATTTACCAGTTATTAAAGTTGCATATGCCACAATAATAAATGTATTGTCACTTTGTATAAAATAACTTGCCCCATTTTGGCTATAATTTCCAACAAAGTTTGGTTTATGTTGAGCAATTGAAGCACTAAGAACCAGCAATAATATTGCGGTGAAATAGAATTTTATTTTTTTCATTTTAAATGTAGTAAGGTTTGATTTTGTTGAATATTAATTTTTTATTCATATTTAAATTCTCAGGCTGGCGCGAGCGTCCTGCTCGTGCGCTTGAGGATTAATTCGGTTAAATAAACTTTGTGTTCACGAACGAGACGCTCGCGCTAGCAAGGGTTACTAATGCTAGGCATAACCATAGCTCCAAGAAAATCCAAAGGAGCAAAACCGGTTGGAATTATTTTTGGGTTTTCATCCATGGCAAAACTTATTACATCTGAGGCAAAATTGAATATTTCTAGTATTTCTTTGGAAGCTTTGACTACTGCATTCAGCATACCTACTTCTTTAAAATTTACCAATTAATCTTTTTCTTTACAAGAATCATTTTGCCTCCATTAAGTATTGCTCTAAATACTAGGGAATCATTTACTTTATTGAATTCATTAATCATAGCCTCATTTTCCTTCCTAAATTTATTAGAGCTTATTAATTTAAGGGTGTCTCCAAATTTCAAATTATCCAAAGATTGATTAATTTTATATTTTTTTAATAATTCATTAGCTTTCTTTTTTGAAATTAAATGATTTCTTTCTTTTATAATAATATTTATTTTTTTAGACGATAAATCTAATGTGTGAATTGGTTTGGATTTGTTTTGTTTATCATAAACCTGATAATCCAAAAAAACATCTAGTAGTCGTTTGCCATCAATAAGACAAAACAAATCAAGTGCTTTAAGATTTGAAGTATTTATCGTTATCTCAAATTCGATTGGAACAGATAAAGGAATACTATCTCTAATCGAAGGATTTTTTACATTTGGTAAAATAGTTACCACTTCATTAGAAATAATTTCTTTTACAGAAACAGGCTCTTTAGGTTCACAAGATGCTAAAAAAAATATAAGTAATATATTTATGTATTTCATATGTCTTAATTTAATAGTTCATAAAAATAGAATCAATTAGTACCCCATCTTCATTTTTTTCATCTAACCATTTAATGTGGTGAAAGACAGTATAAATAAATAATGATCGATTATAATTACTTTTTATCATTTCTTCATTTTTTAAATCTTGTAATTTTTTAAAAGTTTTTATTTCGCCTCTTAGTAATCTATTTAAAATTTCTTGATTTATCTCTAAAATCCCATACCTATATCTATCTTCCCCACTTCCAGAGCTTTGTAAAAACTCATCAACACCTTTAAGCCCTTTATCTTTTGCTTTTTCGGCTAATTCACGAACAGGAGCATCCCAAGATTCTAGTATAGATTCGGTAATACTTGGCATAACCACTGCTACAAGAAAATCTAGCGGCGCAAAACCAGTCGGAATTATTTTTGGTTTTTCATGCATTGCGAAACTTATTACATCTGAGGCAAAATTGAATATCCCTATTAATTCTTTAGAAATTACCAATTTATTTTTTGACTTATATGAGCTCTTTCTCCTCCCTTTAGTGATACACTAAACACCACAGAACCGTTTACTTTTCGAAAACCTTCAATAAGGTCCGGGTTATCTTTTCTAAATTGCTTATAAGTTGTTAATTGAATATTACCTTTTTTATTGATGTCTTCCAATAATCTATTTGGGTTATATTTTTGGATAAATTCAACCGCTTTTGCTCTTGACACCATTTGGGTGGAAATTCTCACGATAATATTATTCTTTTTTTGAAATCCCAAGTCATTTTCTTTTAGTGAAAAATAACTGAATTTTGTTGGATTTTCTTTATCGTAAGTCTGAAAATCTACCCCATAATCAAGTAAGCGTTTACCATTAATTGAGACAAAATACAAGTCAAGTTGTCTTAGATTTGATGTTGTTTGTTTTATTTCAAATTCTACAGGAATAGTAATTGGAACACTATCTTTTGTAATATGATTTTTAATACCTGGGTCTATTAACACCATTTGGTCTGAAATATTTTCTTTAATAGCAATAGGCTCTTTTATATTGCAAGAAAGAAATAGTGGACCGAACGCTAAATAAGCTAATCTGTTCATTATTTTTCTAATTTTTCTCATTTATAAAAATAGTATCGATTATAATTAAATCTTTTTTTACGTCTTCGTCTTTCTTTATATAATGAAAAAGCGTATAAATTAGTGAGCTTTCATATTCATAATTATTCATCTTTATTCTCAAATTATTTTGAGTATCACTTAATTCTTTTAAAGTTTTAAACTCTCCTTTCAAAAACTTGTTAAGCGTATCTTGGCTTATATTGGTTTTAGCGAAATCATATCTTTTCTCTTTCCCTCCAGGACTTTCTAAAAACTCATCAATTCCCTTAATACCTTTATCTTTTGCTTTTTCAGCTAATTCAAATACAACATTATCCCATAATTCTATAATGGGGTTACTAATGCTTGGCATAACCATGGCTACAAGAAAATCCAAAGGAGCAAAACCAGTCGGAGGCAAAATTGAATATCCCTAGTAATTCTTTGGAGGCTTTGGTTATTTACCAATTAATTTTATTTTTTTTTGGAATATAAATTTTCTCGTTTTTTTTTCTAGTAGTAATAATTAAAGTATCACCGATCTTTCTGAGTTCGTTTAAAAAAATGGGATTATTTTTTCTGAATTGGCTATATGGCTCTATTTTTATTGTATCACCAAATTTTAAATTATATAATAATTTATTATCTTTTTTATATTTAGATAGAATTTTCATAGCATCTTTTACAGATATTAAATGTTTTTTTTCTTTGATAATAATATTAAATGATTTATCAGATGACAAATAGGCATCCAAATCATTTATCGGCTTATTCTTATTTTTTTTATCATAAATCTCATATTCAGTTATCTGCATTAAAATCTTTTGATTAATCACTACATAAAAATCAATCGATTTTAACGATGAATTGTTTGTTTTAATTTCAAACTCCATGGGTATCACAATTGCAACACTATCCTTAGAAGATCCTTTTTTTAAAATAGGTGTAATTGTCACCATTTCATCTGAAATTATTTCTTTTATAAAAATTGAGTCTTTTCTATTACATGAATAAATACAAAACACCATGAAAACTAAAATTATTTTTTTTTTCATTATTAATAATTAAAATTGATAAAAATTGAGTCAATTAATATTTTATCATCACTTTCATCTTCTTGATTTTGTTTAGAATAAAAAAGGATGTAAGTTATTGGAGATTGAATATCATTTTTTTCTCTTTGTAAATTTTTTAAATCTTCCAATTTTTTTATATGTCCTTTTAACAATTCATTTAATACAATTTGATTTATTTCAAAAATATTATATCCATATCTTTTTTCGTTAGCACCAGGCATTAACAAAAAATCATTAATTCCTTTAAGCCCTTTATCTTTTGCTTTTTCTGCTAAGTCGAAAACTACATTATCCCATACTTCTATAATGGGGTTACTAATACTCGGCATAACCATAGCTACAAGAAAATCCAAAGGAGCAAACCCAGTCGGAATTATTTTTGGGTTTTCATCCATGGCAAAACTTATTACATCTGAGGCAAAATTAAATATCCCTAATAGTTCTTTGGAAGCTTTGGCAACGGCATTTAACGCGCCTATCTCCCTAAAATAATCAAGCTGGCTTATTCCCTTTGTAGTTACCGTTTTGCCTTCTTTTCTATAACCAAAATTTGCTGCTTTTGTTATTTCATAAAGTTTACCGCTATTATCGTAAACCGGTTTGGTATAAATCCTGCGGCTAAACTCTATTTTCCCAAGGCTGTTTGCCAAATAGCCCTTTTTCAGCTGTCGCACAGCAATGGTATGGCGTATATTGTCGCTATACTTCATCATGGCTTCACGCACACCTCCATAAAATTCACTTTTTATCTTGTCTGCAATTGCATCTAGCTGTCCTTCCAGTTCATTAGATGGTTCGTGTTCTAGTCCTATCCCTGCCGAAAAAACAACAATATCTCCTTCGGCAGTACGAATTTCGGGAAAGTTATAACCCTCATAGGCAGGTTTTATAAAGAGGCTCTGGTTCGAAATTGTCACTTTCAAATAGTCCCCCAAACTCGCAGGAAGCCAAATGCCTCTATCCTCGCCGTAAGAGCATTCGAAATAAAATTCTAACAGTCCCATTTCTGCAAAACCGCCAAAGAAGGTTTCATTAAACATTTCGTGCATTCCCCAAGTCAAATTTATGGTAATGGCTGTTTTTCCGTTTTCGTCCAATGTCAATTCTGTTATCTCATTTTTGCCTGACATAATTCTTACATGGTCGTCAAAAGGGCGAGTTTCAACCGCACCTGAGCCGTATGTACCCAATGACAAATGAACAGAAGTGTCGTATTCTAACAGTTTTATTTCTATTTTTTTCCCTTTTGGGTCATCTATGCCTTGGGTTTGAATATGAAATTTTACCGTGTCCAAAATACGGGCTTCCTTAATTGGCTTGTTATCCTTATCAGTCCACCAGCCTTTTACAAAATATTTTGCTACAGGTGGAGGATCTTTGGGATTGTCTCCCAAATTTATTCCTCCATCTGCCGTAAAATAACTTCCTTGTCCTGCATGTGCCGTAAATTTGTTGGTATAAACCGTCCAAGTATCACACTCGATGCTGTTAAGACCGCCTACTATTCTTGTAATTTTTCCTCCTGCCATGATTAATGAAAATTTGAGCTTTCTCCACTGTTGCTGTCAAAAGTGCCTTTAGTATGGATTTCATTTTTATTTCCTGAAATAATCTTTTTGTCCGAAGACTGATCGGTTACCTCTTTCGCCTTAGATTTTCTTTCTCCTAATGCAACTTCAGAAATATTCGCAGCAGTCACAAAATAGTCTCCCGTAACACTTTGCGCCATATCCATCCCTGCTTTCGATTTATGGTCTCCGCCGGCATCTTCTATGATATTCTGCCCTGCTTTCGTGGTAATATCTCTTCCTGCTCTCATAACAATATCTTCCCCTGCTTCCAATTCAATATTTTTAGGAGCTTTAAATCTTATATAGCCATCACCATACAGAACTGCAATAGTTTCTCCTTTTTGGCTTTCAATTGTAATATCTCCCGTAGCATCATCATTAATAATTCTGTTTCCGCTTCGGCTATGCATTACTGCTTTTATATCATTATTCGGCGTACTGTAACCGCTTTTTTCTTTTCTGCTGGTCATAGTTCCCATTACAATAGGCAGTTCGGCATTATTACCCTGAAAGTCTACAAAAACGGTGTCGCCAATTTCAGGTATGATATGAGAACCTCGGGCATCGCCACCGTAATTCTGCACTAAAGGAATATAAGGCGTCGTTTCGCCTTTTGCTGCCTGCCAAGGCATCTGCACCTGTATGCCGCTGAGTCCGTCAGGATCTGCATTGGCGGTTACAATGGCGGTCTGGCTTTTGCAGTAGGGCACTAAATCTGGATCCGTTTCGGGAGAAAATACAGAACCGTTAAAATTTACGGCTGTAAAGTGGTTTTCGTAACCGCCGCCGTCATCGCAAATATGTGTAATCTGTGTTACGCGGTAAGAGCTCTCCAACTGCATGTCGACCCCAAAAACGCGCACTTCGTTTCCTACAGTAATTCCCGGAACTTCACTCGATGCTTTCATTTCTACCAAACGGCTTAAAACAGCTCGCATCTTGTTTTTGGCATATTCCTCAGAAGATTGTCTTCCAGATCCGCCAACAGGAGTCTGATTAAGCTGTATTACTGTTTCTTTGTTAAAAACTTCATTAGACCTGTTTAAAAAGTTTTGATGAAATCCGTCGGCTTCTTTTCTGTATCTTAAAGTTTCGTCGGTTCTATATTGGCCGTCATTATTGTCATTTTCGATTATTTTAAACTGGGTAGGCAGAAGTTTAATGGTATAATCAAAGTCCTGCATGTTTATTCCGTAGATTAATTTTGGCTGTCCGCCAACACCTCCAGGGCTTCCAAAAATGGTCGTTCGCCCGTTGTAATATAGCCAGTGTCCATTTCTTTTCGCCAAACGGTTTAGAAAAGAGAAATTGCTTTCGTTATATTGTACCGTATAAGGCAGATTTTCCAAATAAAATGGTCTGACATCCATATCAATATCACAGCCCGATTTTACTTTGCTTACAATATCGCTCAAAGACATGTTGGTAAAAGAATTGCATTCAGGTCCATTTTCTAGAACTATCGTAGAACTCTTTCCTTTTATCACAATGGTTTCTTCTATGTCTTTGATACGGGATTTCTGCAATTTGACCTCAGTCACAATGCCATAAAACTGCATAATATAATCTTTAGGATCAGCGCCAATAATAAGATCTTCCAGTCCGTCTATAGGTTTTATCTCTATGCTTATTTTTTCTCCATATAATTTCTGAGAAAAAGGCATAACACTTTTAAACTCTTCTACCAGTAAATCCTGTCTTACTTCAAATGAAAAAGTGTGGTGGTCGTGAATGGTTTGAAAAACTTCTAATTTGTTGAAATTAGTAATTCGAATTTCTCCAATTTTAATATTTGTGATTGTTTGTAACGCCATACTATTTGCTTATTTAGAAGTTCTATGAGTTTTTCCAATTATTTTCAAAAAGCGTATTTCCGATTTTTACTTCATTTGATGAAATTAAAATCTCGGTAACCATAGGAACTGATCCTTCACTTCTAAAACTTTTATGAAACGATATGCAATAGCCTTTTTTGAAGGTTACATTTTTCATGGTGCTCATGGCATCTCTGCGATAAAAAATGACTTTTCCGTCTTTTACGCTGGTTTGGGATACCATCCAATCTGAAAACAAATCAGTCTGCGTGCTTTCTATTACAAGCTTTATCTGTCCGCCTTTTGTTTTGTTGGCAGGTTTTCCGTTGTTATCAACATTCTGGGTAAAATGAACATCAAATTCTAAAACATTAAACACTTCATTGTCTAATTCTAATTTTGCTAAAAAACTCATATTTAAAGGGTATTGATTATTTTATAGGCTTTTGTAGATTTTATAACCTTAATCAATAAATGAGAAGTGGTATTTAAGTAAATAAAATATTACATAATTATATTGTAAATATAATAAACAATTTAAAACAAGTAAGAAAAATATTAATTAATAGTAAAAAGAAATTTAAAAAGCATAAAAAACCCCGAAAACTAAATAATAGCTTCCGAGGTTTAACGTCACCTTTTTTTCTGAACAGTGAAATGCAAATATACGATAATTTTCTTACAAAAAAGCCTTTCAGAATTTTACTTCCGAAAGGCTTTCCTTCTACAAATTAATTGGCAATATTATTTCCATCCGCCGCCCAAGTCTCTGTAAACATGAACTGCAGCATTTAATTGTTCTTTTTTAGTATCAATTAATTCTAGTTTTGCTTCTAATGCATCTCTTTGAGTCATTAAAACTTCGAAATAATCTACTCTAGCTGATTTAAACAAATCGTTTGAAACATCAATGGAAGTATTTAAAGCATCTACTTGTTTCGATTTAAGATCGTAACCTTTTTGAAGATTCTCAATCTTAGACATTTGGTTTGAAACTTCTAAATAAGCATTTAAAACCGTACGATCGTAATTGTACAACGCTTGAATCTGTCTTGCATTGGCACTTGCAAACTCTGCCTTAATTGCATTTCTGTTAATCAAAGGCGCTACAAGATCTCCAGCCAATGAATATAAAAGCGATTCTGGCATGGTGAACAGATAAGAAGGTTTAAAAGCATTTACTCCAATTGCTGCCGTAATATCCAAAGAAGGGTAAAACTCAGCACGGGCAACTTTTACATCTAGTTTTGCAGCAACCAATTCCAATTCTGCTTGTTTAACATCTGGACGATTCTGTAACAATTGAGATGGAATTCCAGAACTTACTTGTGCTGGCAATAAGCTTAAGAAGTTCGTACTGCTAGTTCTTTTAATTTCCTGAGGATATCTTCCTAACAAAAAGTTGATTTTGTTTTCGTTTTCTTTTATCTGCTGTAAAATATCAAACTCTAAACTTTGTGAAGTTAAAACCTCTGCTTCAAATTTCTTAACTCCCAATTCAGTTGCTCTTGCCGCTTGTTTTTGAACTTTTACAATTTCTAAAGCGTTAGTCTGCAATTTGATAGTCTGTTTTACAATATCCAACTGGTTGTCTAAAGCCAATAATTCATAATAAGAATCGGCAACTTCAGCGATGAGGTTGGTAATCACAAAGTTTTTACCTTCTACTGTAGCTAAATATCTGTTTAAAGCTGCTTTTTTAGAATTGCGCAATTTTTTCCAGATATCAACTTCCCAATTCGCATAAGCGGCGATAGTAAAATCTCCTAGCGGATCTGGCATTTCTTTACCAGGCTTAATCTCTGTTGTAGCATCACCTGCTCCTTGGCTGGTATATCTACCCACTTTTTCTACTCCCGCTCCCGCACGTAAACCTGCTGTTGGCAATAAAAGTCCTTTTTTTACACGAAT
The DNA here is from genome assembly GCF_003254585.1 of Flavobacterium sharifuzzamanii. GTDB lineage: Bacteria > Bacteroidota > Bacteroidia > Flavobacteriales > Flavobacteriaceae > Flavobacterium > Flavobacterium sharifuzzamanii. The sequence goes on from NZ_QJGZ01000042.1 coordinate 423,981, forward strand.
ATCATTCTTTGCAATTTCGATTTCTTGTAAAGTGATATTTAATTCTTGATTGTTTTTAAGAGCAGCATCAATTAAATCAACTAGATTTTGATCTTTAAAATAATCTTTCCAGTTTAAAGTTGCTGTATTATTGTTTGCATCTTGCGTTTGAGCTGTTGAGCCAAACGATTCTGGAACTGGAGTACTTGTAGTAACTGCTGCCTCAGGTGCAGGGGTTTTACACCCTGCAACTGCTAGACAAACAGCTAATGCAATACTATATTGATATGATTTAACTTTATACATGATTGTTATCAATTTCTTCTGTTAATGGGTTTTCTAATTCATGTTTTACCAATTTGTATTTTTCAGCAATTTTGGCAAAAATGAAATACAAGCCCGGAATTACAAATACACCGCAAATGGTTCCGATAAGCATACCTCCAGCGGCTGCAGTACCAATTGTTCGGTTACCAATTTTACCTGGACCAGTTGCAAAAGCAAGCGGTAATAAACCTGCAATAAAGGCAAATGAAGTCATCAAAATTGGACGGAACCTTGCTTTTGCCCCTTCCATTGCTGATTGTAAAACTGATAATCCTGCAGCATGCCTTTGTATGGCAAACTCTACAATCAGTACGGCATTTTTACCTAATAAACCAATCAACATTACCATGGCAACCTGTGCATAAATGTTGTTTTCTAATCCTGTTAATTTCAATAAAAGGAAAGCTCCAAAAATACCCGCTGGTAATGAAAGAATAACTGATAATGGCAGAATGAAACTTTCATATTGCGCAGCTAATACTAAGTAAACGAATCCTAAACAGATTAAGAATACCCAAATCGCCTGATTACCTTGAGCAACCTCATCGGCAGAAATACCTGCCCAGTCAATGTCATATCCTCTTGGCAATTTTTCGGCAGCAATTCTCTGAATCACTTTAATTGCAGTACCAGAACTATAACCCGCAGCTGGAGAACCACTAATTTGCGTTGAGGTATACATGTTGTGACGTGTAATTTCTGAAAGTCCGTATACTTTTTCTAATTTCATAAAAGCAGAATAAGGCACCATTTCGTCACGATCATTTTTTACATACAATTTCAAGATATCATCTGGCTGTGCACGATATTCTGGCGAAGCCTGAACAATAACTTTATAGTTGATACCAAATTTGATAAAACTGATTTCGTAGTTACTTCCCACAAGAGTCGAAAGTGTATTCATAGCATTCTCGATAGAAACCCCTTTTTGCTGTGCCAAGTCATTATCAACTTTCATCATGTATTGAGGGAAACTAGAGCTATAGAAACTAAATACGTTTGATAATTCTGGCTGTTTGTTCAACTCGGCAACAAAGTCATTGTTTACCTGCTCCATTCTCTTATAATCTACAGAACCAGTTTTATCTAGCAAACGAAGCTCAAATCCACCAGCAGCTCCATATCCTGGTACAGCAGGCGGTTGGAAAAATTCGATATTTGCCCCCGCAATATCTTTACATTTTTCCTCCATCTCATGCATAATCTCTAGAACAGATTCTTTTCTGTCGCTCCAGTCTTTCAAGTTCACCAAACATGTTCCTGAGTTGGCACCTGTACCTTCAGATAGAATCTCATAACCTGCTAATGAAGAAACCGATTTTACTCCGTCAATCTCTTCCGCAATTTTTTGAACTCTCTCTGCAATATTATTTGTTCTCTCTAATGATGAACCTGGAGGTGTCTGAATTACGGCATAAAACATTCCCTGATCCTCATTCGGAATAAATCCTGAAGGAACCGAACTACTTATTAAAAATGTCCCAATACAGAAACCTACAAGCGCCAAAATAGTAACCACTCTTCTGTCAACGATTTTACCTAATAGATTCTGATATTTACCTTGAGCTAAATTGAATTTTTCGTTGAAGGCATCAATAAATCTATTTGCAGGCGTTGGTTTTTTAGGTTGTCCGTGATTGTTTTTTAACATCATAGCACAAAGTGCAGGCGTCAATGTCAAAGCCACAATACCAGAAAGAATAATCGCCGTTGCCATAGTTACAGAGAACTGTCTGTAGAAAACCCCAACTGGACCAGACATAAACGCAACCGGAATAAATACCGCAGCCATTAAGAATGTAATAGCGATAATTGCCCCTGCGATTTCATGCATTGCTTGTTTAGTTGCTTTAAATGGCGAGAGATGTTCCTCTTCCATCTTGGCGTGAACGGCCTCGATAACCACAATCGCATCATCGACGACGACTCCAATTGCTAGTACTAGAGCAAATAATGTAATTAAGTTCAATGAAATATCGAAGAATGTCATGAACACAAAAGTTCCTACCAACGATACAGGCACCGCAATTGCAGGAATAACCGTAGAACGCCAGTCTCCTAAGAAAAGAAAAACTACTAAACCTACCAGAATAAATGCTTCTACAAGTGTATGGATTACTTTTTCGATAGAAGCATCAAGGAATTTAGAAACGTCATACGAAATTTCATAATCCATTCCTTTTGGAAATCTTTGTTTGATTTTTTCAAGCTTAGCTTTAACTTCTTCAATAACCTGATTCGCGTTACTTCCAAAAGATTGTTTCAATACGATCGCTGCTGAAGGTTTTCCATTCAAATTAGAATAGATATCATACATCGAGCTTCCAAATTCAACTTTAGCAACATCTTTCAATCTCAAAAGCTCTCCGTTTGGATTTGCTTTTACTACAATATTCTCATATTGTTCTTTTGTTGTAAAACGTCCAGAATATTTCAATACATACTCAAATGCTTGAGAACGTTTACCAGAACTTTCTCCCGTTTTACCAGGAGAAGCCTCCAAACTCTGACTAGATAATGCTTCCATTATTTCATCAGCAGAAATTTTATAGGCTAACATACGATCTGGTTTCAACCAGATACGCATTGCATATTCACGTGTTCCTAAGATATCCCCAGAACCAATACCGTTTACCCTTTTCAATTCAGAAAGTACGTTGATATCAGCATAGTTATACAAGAACTTCATATCGGTATTTTTGTCTGTACTGTAAAGGTTCACGTACATCAGCATACTTGGTACTTCTCGAGTAATCTTGATACCTTCACGAATTACCAAAGGAGGAAGTTTATTGGTAACAGAAGCCACACGGTTCTGTACGTTAATTGCTGCTTGGTTAGGATCTGTACCTAAGTTAAATACCACTTTAATTGTAGCTTCACCATCGTTTCCAGCATCAGAAGCCATATATTTCATCCCTGGAACACCATTTAAAGCTCTTTCCAAAGGAATAACAACTGCCTTAACCATCAATTCACCGTTAGATCCAGGATAATCTGCGGTAACGTTCACCATTGGAGGTGAAATTGTAGGGAATTGTGTAATTGGTAAGTTTAGAACCGACAACACCCCTAAAAAGACAATAATCAACGATATTACTATCGAAAGAACAGGTCTTTGAATAAATTTATTAAACATTTTAATATTTTTTAAATGATTAAATTAAATGGAAATCAATACGCAGTTAGAATTATTTTCTTTGTTCGCCACTAATGTGACTGAACACTAAAAACTGATTAACTGAATACTTCATTTATTCTGCTTTTAAGCGTAAATGATTGATTACTTCTTTAGGAGATTCGTAATCGAATTTAATTTTGTCGTTTTCTTTTACTTTCTGAACACCTTCAAGTAGGATTCTATCGTTTTCTGTAATACCGCTTTTGATTACATACAAATCAGGGATTTCACCTGTAATTGTGATTTCTCTAGAACTAACTTTACTGTCTTTACCAACTACAAAAACATATTTTTTATCTTGAATTTCGTAAGTCGCTTTTTGTGGAATTACAATAGCATTTTTAAGAGGAACATTCATTTGAACTTGTCCTGTTTCTCCATTTCTTAGCAATTTTCCAGAATTAGGGAATCTTGCTCTGAAAGCGATATTTCCTGTTTCGTTATTGAATTCACTTTCAATTACCTCAACATTACCTTTTTCTTTAAAAATATCTCCGTTAGCCAAAACTAAATTTACTTTGTTATCAGCACGGTCCTTAATATTCGTTTCATAACTAATGTACTCTGGCTCAGAAACATTGAAATAAGCGAACATCTGACTGTTGTCTGAAAGGCTTGTCAATAATTCTCCTTCATCAATTAAACTTCCTAGTTTTAAAGGAATACGGTCGATTGTTCCATCAAATGGAGCTCTGATTTCTGTGAATGATAAGTGAAGTTTTGCTAATGATACTTCAGCTTTTGCAGATTGCAGTTTTGCCTGAGCAACACTCAATTCGTTTTTAGAAACGATATTTTTATCTGCCAATAATTTAGAATTTTGCAATTCGATTTCTGCCGATTTTTGTTCAGACTGCGCTTTTAATAATTCAGCCTGATACATGTTTGGCATAATTTTAAACAACAGTTGTCCTTTTTTTACAAACTGTCCTTCGTCAACATATATATTTTGTAAAAACCCTTTTTCTTGGGCGCGAAGTTCGATATTGCGAACCGATCTAATTTGTGAAACGTATTCTTTGGTAAATGAAGTATCAATTCTAACTGGATTAGTTACCGTAAATTTTTCAACTTCTTCTTTTTCTTCTTTTTTAGATGTGCAGCTCGTTAAGCACACCAAGGCCATTAAGCCTGTGAACACAATGATTTTTTTCATGATTTAGTTTGGAAATTAAGCGATTGAATGCTTTAGGAATAAAAAATTCCTTTTGGATGTTAAAATGCATCAGTCAGCCTTAGTCCAGACCTTAACCTTCATATAAGCAGAAGTAGAAAAATATACAACAGCAAGATACGCAGAGATCAAAACTCAGGTAACCGATGTATACTGTAAAATCAAATTCTTAATACTCGCTGAGTAATATAGATAGGATTTGAATGCCCAAATATAGGCGTAGAAAATTTTAAACGATTAGAATCATTCGCTGCAGACTGATCTGAAAGTGCCAGATACAAAGCGTCTACCAAACTGTACGAAGCAGTAAAATATTTGTTCGTAAGTAAATCAACATCTTCGCCTCCAACAAGATCTTCTTCTAAATCAATATCTGTAGCTTCTTCAATTGTTGAAGTTCCGCGATCTTGATTAGTAAATTTAACCCTGTGTTTTTGTAGATGATGGTGATTATGAGGACCAAAAGTATTTGCATTCAAATATTGGCCTCCGCCAAACAGAAGCATATTCATGAATACTAAAAATACTATTAACTTTCTCATTTCGGTGCGAAAGTAATAAAAGAATTAAAACAAAAAAAGATTTTTTAACAAGCTTTAACAGTTACATAAAATGAAAACGTTTTCGGTAACTTTTTATATGAAGATTAGATGAAGAAAAGCATTATCCAATTCAAAAAATGCAATATAAATAACTACAAAACAAATATTTACCCAAGACAAATAAATTATTATTATTAAAGTTTAATTTGCATTACTGTAAATTCTTGACCAGCTTTTGCAAATGTTTTATGAGTATCTATAAGCCCTATTTTTTCATAAAAAGACTTTTTATTGCTTCTGGCATTGCACCAAACTTTTTCTATTTTTTTACTTTTTGCAAATTTCAGAATGTATTTTAAAAGATAAGAAGCAATTCCCTTTCCCTGATATTCTTCTAAAGTGGCTAATTTTCTAAACTGCATTTCTTTCCCTTCGATAAAACAAGAAACTATAGAGACCAATTTATCTTCTTCAAAAACTCCAAAATGAAATCCTGAATCGTCTTCTTCTAATTGCACAAATTCAAAAGGTTGCTCAGGCCACATTACTTCGTGACGAATCTGCCAGGTATCAGATGCTTTTATTGTTTTAATTTCCATTTCACTCTATTATCTGCTCAAAAATAATTCATTTTGATTTGATTATAAAAAACAAATGCAGAATACAGACATAACTAGCTTTCAAAACTTTACATAAAAATAAATCAGACAAATCATTCAATTTAAATCTATTATACTTATTTTTATGGAACCAAAATCAAACAGATTCCGTTATGAAAAAATTCTTTTTAGTAGCATTTTTATGTATTTGTGTAAATGGATTTGCGCAATTAATACAAGTTGGACCGCAGTTTTCAACCAATATTACTTCTGTTGATGCAAAAAACTTTAGTTCCGACCATACCAATACAGGAATTGGTTTTGCAGCTTTTGCTCGAGTAAACCTTACCGTTTTTTATGCACAGGGTGAATTTGGTTATGCCCAAACTAATTTTAGCGTTTTCCAAGATGGTCGAGGAGAAACCGAATTTAAATTGTCTGGCACTGATGCCACTTTAATAGCTGGTTTTAAAATTCTCCCACTTGGAAAAATAGGAAATGTAAGAGTTTTTGCGGGATATAATTGGAAAAATTATTCAGATATCAGCAGTAGCAACAATCTTAATTCAATAGGATTTGAAAGAAACAATCACAGTGTGCTCGGAGGTGTCGGAGTCGATGTGTGGAGGCTTACTTTTGATGTAAGATATCTTGTGGGGCTTACAGATATCGATGCTTCTTCTAATAGCGAAATTAAAACTGGAGTAACAAATCTATCACTTGGTTTTAAATTTCTATAAACATAAAACAAAAAAAAGGGAATCGATTGATTCCCTTTTTTTTATAATTTAACGTAATAACTCTCTTCATTATCACTCATTATCTTTTGTATTCCTTCTTCTGTTTTAACAGCTACATTTACAACATGGAGTATGTTTGACTTATCATTCAGACTGCAGTTCCAAATTGTCCCATCGGAAAGAATAATCTCTGAGAATGCAGATACATTACAGTTATTATTATTGTACACTAGATTTTCTGTTTTGACAAGTTTCTTTACCTGTGTTTTTTTGTCAACTTCGTAAAATAAAATCTCGTTTTCTTTAATTTCTACTAATTCATCAAAAGCAGATTGATTCACACTTGCTGTAGCTGAAGACCAGACTGGTTGATTTCCTGTTCTTTTCCAAGTTCCAACAACTTGATTTAAAATTTCTTTTCTCAAAACGCCACGCAAAGTATCTACTTTACTTACGGCATCTTTTCCAATTTCAGTATCTGGTTTGATCTTAGCGACTAAAGAAAATAAGTCAATAGCTTTTACAAAGTCAGATTTTTTGTAATATGCAACAGCTAATTCATATTTGTTTTTTTGAAATACTGTCTTCTGGTCATTCTGTCCAAAGAACTGAAATGTACTTAATAATACAATCAGCACACATGTTTTTTTCATTAAGGTTGTAGGTTTTTTTGTATTTTGCAAACCTACTTTATTTTAAAGAAATACCTTTACGGCTTTCCGTATTTTAGAATATTTTTAATCATTCAAAACAATAACCATTAATTATTTAAAACAAAACAACTTTATTAACTTTTTTTATAAGAATAACCCAATCTACTTAACAAGTAAAATATTATTTTCCGGTGTTGCATCCATAAAAATGCCTCCATCGAGCTGAATTTGGACTATTTTTTTTGCACTTTTCAGAATTATTTTGGCTGTTTTTTGATTTTTCTCCCAAATTGCAGGCGTCTGATGCAATGTTACTTTCGTTTTATCAGCATAAGTAATTATTACGTCAAACGGAATAGCAAAACCGCCAATATTTTCTACTGTTATTATTTTCTTATCAGCAGAAATCCCTTTTACAGCAATATCCAAATAATTGTTAGTAAAGAACCAATTATTGAAAAACCAATTTAAATTCTTACCTGTCTCTGCATTAAACGAATTAAAATAATCCCACGGAATTGGGTGTTTCCCATTCCAAGTATCCATATAGCCGTGCAAAGCTTTTTTAAACAAATCATCTCCTAACATATCTTTCAAAGCCAGGTAAGAAAGAGAAGCTTTTCCGTATGAGTTATTTCCATAACCTGCTCCAGATACCTGTGTAGACATTGTTATAATTGGCTGATCTTGTTCTGAAGAACGATCTTTAATATAATTTTTCACTCTAAACTCTTTATAAAATTTATCTGCAGCCTCTTTACCATGTTCAGCAATTCCGATTAAATATTCAAAAGTGGTCGCCCAACCTTCATCCATAAATGCATAACGCGTTTCGTTAATTCCCATATAAAAAGGGAAATAAGTATGGGCAACTTCGTGATCTTGTACTAATTGGGCAAATACGGAATCTCCCACTTGAGAATCATTGCACATCATCGGATACTCCATGTCAGCAAAACCTTGAAATGCTGTCATTTTTGAAAATGGATAAGGAACTCCTGGCCAGTTATTAGAAAACCAATCTAAGGCATATTGATTATTTTTTACAGAATTTACGAAATCTAATCCTTTTACATCATAAGCGGCCTGAACACTTGCTCGACGGTTTGTTTTCTTATCGACCACGACACTGCTGGCATCCCATAAATAATGATCGCTTAAACCAAAACAAACATCTGTGATATTTTTAGCTTCAAATTTCCATACATTCCAATCGTATTGTTTGGTTACGATTCCGCTTTTCATTTCTTGTTCGTTAGCAATATGCAGAATTTCATCTGTTGTGTATGATTTTTTTAATCGCGACGCAAATTCAGGTTGTAAAACCTCATCAGGATTTAATAAATCTCCTGTTGCATACACCACATAATTTTTTGGAGCTTTTACTGAAAACACATAATCATTAAAATCATTATAGAATTCTTGGCGATCTGTATGCGGTAATCTATCCCAGCCATTATAGTCATCATACACTGAAACTCTAGGATAACTGTATGCAACAAAGAAAGTAGTTTCATCAATCTGTCCTTCTCGCCCACTTTCTTTAGACAAAGGATAATTCCACTGAATATTTATAGTCGTTTTTGAATTCGGTAAGATCGGTTTTTGCAATTTTACATTTCCAACCGTTCCCCAATTTCTGGCGTCTTCTTTGTACACTTCACTTTCTATTTTTAATGAAGTAATTGTTAATCCGTTACTTAAAAAATCATTATTCACATCACTCCCGCGAGACGAAGTAGGTTTATGAAGATTATTTACAAAACGGATAGCTAAATTTTTTAATGTGTCTTTACTATTGTTCTCATAGATAATAGTTTCTGTACCTGAAACCATTCTAGTTTTAGGATCAACAGAAATTTCCATATTATATTTTCCACGATTCTGCCAATAGTTTACACCTGGTTTTCCATCTTTAGAACGTGTTCCGTTCTCGAAGGCCTTTTTAATATTTCTAGGCATGTAAAGCTCTTGGGCAATAGTATCTTGAGCAAAAAGAACGAATGCTATTAATGCAAATTGTAAAAATCTCTTTTTCATAAATGATTTTTAGGTCTTTAAATTGTTTGGTATAAAATAAGACTGCTTTTTTAAAACAATGTTACAAATTTAATTATTAATTGTTAATAGTTGATGGTTTGTAGTTGATGGTTGATGGTGCTTTTTAATTTTTAATTAAAAAAACTAAGCATCTTAGCACCTCAGAACCTTAGCATCTTTAAAAGAAAAACCGTCTATCACCAAAAGCAACAGACGGCATCTACAATTAATATATAACCTTGATTACTACAAAATATAATCAGTATTGATAAAATTCGATTCTTTGCTGTTAAGCAATTCCTGCAGAATCTCATTATTATAATCGATATCTTTTGAAGCTACAAACGTACGAATTGAGAAAGAACGCAAAGCATCCGGAATACTTAATGTTCCTACTGCAGAATCTTTTCTTCCTGCAAAAGGAAAAGCATCTGGCCCTCTTTGGCAAGAACTATTTAAGTTTACTCTACAAACTAAGTTTACTAATGCATCAATTAGGGGTGCCAATGTTTTTATGTCCTTACCAAACAAACTTACTTGCTGTCCGTAATTTGATTCTGCCATATCTTTCAAAGGTTCTTTGATATCTTTAAAAGAAAGTACTGGAACAACTGGTCCAAACTGCTCTTCGTGATACACACGCATTTCTTTGTTTACTGGATACAAAACTGCAGGGAAAATATAATTATCAGTATGCTTTCCTCCTTTTTCATTGATCACTTTTGCTCCTTTATGAACAGCGTCATCAATTAAACCTTGAATATATTTTGGTTTATCTGTTTCTGGAAGTGGTGTTAAAGAAACTCCTTTTTCCCACGGATTTCCAAAAACTAAACCATCTACTTTCTCAGCAAAACGTTTATTGAATTCTTCTCTAATAGACTCATGAACGTAAAGAACTTTTAACGCCGTACATCTTTGTCCATTAAAAGACAAGCTTCCTGTTATACATTCCTGAATAGCCAAATCTAAATCGGCATCTGGAAGAATAATGGCTGGATTTTTTGCCTCTAAACCTAAAATCAAACGTAATCTATTTTTATTTGGATGTTGATCTTGTAAAGCAATCGCAGATTTACTGTTCCCTATTAATGCCAAAACATCAATTTTTCCAGATTTCATAATCGGAGAAGCCACTTCGCGACCTCTTCCGTAAACGATATTGATTACACCTTTTGGAAAACTGCTTCTGAAAGCTTCTAACAATGGCGAAATACATAAAACACCATGTTTAGCTGGTTTGAAGATTACCGTATTACCCATAATCAAGGCAGGAATCAGCAATGAGAAAGTTTCATTTAAAGGATAATTGTAAGGTCCAAGACATAAAACAACACCAAGAGGTCCACGACGAATCATGGCGTTTACTCCTTGTACTTTTTCGAAGTGCGAACTGCGTCCGTTTAATTCTTTGTAACTTGCAATAGTATCATAAATATACTCTACAGTTCTGTCGAATTCTTTTTGCGAATCTCCTAATGATTTCCCGATTTCCCACATTAAGTATTTCACTACTTCTTCGCGGGTTTCTTTCATTTGTTTCACAAATTTTTCCATGCATTTAATACGATCTACTACTTTCATAGTCGGCCATAAGCCTTGTCCCATATCATATGCATTGGTAGCAGCTTCGACAACTTCTGCTGCTTCTTTTTCTCCCATAAAAGGAATAGATCCTAATAAAGTCGGCGAATATTTTTCTGTTGAAGAAATAGTAGAAAACACAGGTGTGGTTTGCCCTGTCCATTGTTTCAATTCTCCATTTACAAGATAAGTATCTTGATTTATCAGACTATTGATCTGATATTCTTCTGGTATAAAACTCATAATTTGGTTATTTAATGGTCTGGTAATTCTATTTTCAAAAGAAAAAAGAGGCTTTTTTATTGCCTCTTCTTCTTTTATGGTTGTACTGTTTCACCTTCCCAATCTAGGATTCCTCCAAGCAGATTGTAGGCGTTTTCTATACCTAACTCGTTCATAATCTGGCATGCTTTTGCACTTCTAGCACCAGAACGGCAGTATACATAATAATTTTTATTTTTATCCAATTCTTCTATTTCATAGATAAATGCCTGCCCTTTATTGATATCAATATTAAGAGCATTCTCAATGTAGCCATCATTAAATTCGTCTTCAGTTCTTACATCAAGTATAACTGCATTTTCGTCAGCCTCTAACTGAGCAACCCAATCTTCTTGTGATAAATTCATAATAAAATGTGTTTTTGTAAAATTACGACGTTTCTACATATAAAAAACGTACCAAATGCGATTTCGATTATTATTCTCAGAAAACGTTTTAGAGAAAGTATTATAATCAGTGAATTACAAATTTAGTTACTATTTTTAAAAATTCAGCCTACAAAATCGATAGAAAATAGGATTTCTTCATTTACACAGAAATACTCATAAATCTAGTTTTCTGATAATTATTCCCATCCCAAACCCTTATCTTTGCAAATAATCATATATTTTAATTCTATTTTGATAAAAATATTCACCACGAACTAGACTAACTCTTAAAAGTAAATTGGTGTGAATTAGTGTAATTCGTGGCAAAAAAAACTATAAAATGCAGCATTCATTAAAAACCATATTCCCTAATTTCTCAAACGAGCTTATCACTACAATAGAAGAAAACGGGAGTCTTCAGGATTTTGAAGCCGGAACAATTTTAATGCGTACCGGACAGTACATTAAAAATACCGTTTTGATTATTAAAGGTAAAATCAAAATCTATCGCGAAGGTGAAGATGGCGGAGAGTTTTTAATGTATTATTTACAACCTGGTCAAGCCTGTGCCATCTCTATGATCTGCACTGCTAAAAGCGAAAAAAGCCAAATAATGGCAAAAGTAGTTGAAGATGCTACTGTGATGATGATTCCTCTGCAATTGATGGACAAATGGATGATGGAGCACCGTTCTTGGTACGAATTTGTAATTGAAACCTACCGAAGCCGTTTTGAAGAAGTTCTCGAAGTAGTTGACAATATCGCTTTCCGTTCTATGGACGAAAGATTAGAGTTTTACTTAAAACGTCATTCTGATGCCTGTGGCTGTTCTGAAGTGAATCTTTCGCACCAAGAAATCGCAACCGAATTAAATACTTCTCGAGAAGTAGTTTCCAGATTACTCAAAAAAATGGAACAGCGCGGTTTGGTAAAACTCAACCGAAACCAGATTGAATTGCTTAATTTTAACCATTAAGATATTAAGTTAATTAAGTTTGATCGCTTAATATTACTTAACCTTTAAAAGCATCATTAAGAAAGCATAGCTTAATTTCCTTAATATCTTAATGGTAAAATTATTTTAGGTCTGTGATAAATGTTACTGTAGGATTCTAATTTCCGAAGCAACTTTGCATTAAAATAAATGCAATGGAATATTTAGGTTTTTTCGCTTCAATCGTAATTGGAATCACACTTGGCTTAATTGGCGGAGGTGGTTCTATTCTGACAATTCCAATTTTAGTTTATTTGTTTAAAGTCAATCCCGATCAAGCTACTTCTTATTCCCTATTTATTGTTGGATTAACAGCATTATTTGGAAGTTATAGCCATTATAAAATGGGAAATTTAAAACTGAAATCGGCTTTGTACTTTGCAGTTCCTTCTGTTATTTCGATTTTGATAATACGTGAAGTAATTTTTCCTCAAATTGCATCGACTTTGTTTTCTGTTGCTTCCTATACCGTTTCAAAAGATTTTCTGATTATGATCATCTTTTCCGTTTTGATGATTACGGCAGCAATTTCGATGATAAAAAAAAATCAGCCTGAAATAAAATCAACGGAAACCAATTATTTGCAACTAAGCCTGATTGGATTTTTGGTCGGAATCGTAACTGGTTTTCTAGGCGCTGGCGGCGGATTCTTAATTATTCCTGCTCTGCTTTTTTTCGCCAATCTTCCAATGAAACAAGCTGTTGGAACTTCATTATTGATTATTACCATTAATTCATCAATAGGTTTTGCGGGCGATTTATATATCGGAACCCCAATAAATTACACTTTTTTATTAAGCGTTTCTGCAATGGCCTTAATCGGAATGCTTGTTGGAAGCCAGCTTTCAAAAAAAATAGACGGTACAAAATTAAAACCTCTTTTTGGATGGTTTGTCCTCGTAATGGGATTTTACATCATTACCAAAGAAGTTTTATTTTAATAGAACTCATAAATTTTATTTAGTTTCACTTGTAGAGTAATCTTTGTCAAAGCCTAACACTTTGACAAAGATGAAACTAAAACCTTCAAATTGTTCCAAACTTATCTTTATAACGTTCCAGCTCAATTTCGGTTCTCGAAAGCAGTTTTTCTAATAATTGAATTTTGTCTTCATAAAGCTCTTTTAGAATCGAAGAATTATCGGCATTAATCAAAATACTGCCATTATTATTTCCTGTGATTTTATTAAAACTATTAAAGTACTTATCGTATTCAAAACTAATTATATCCTCAACGCTGACATCTAAAATCCTTCCTATTTCAACCAATTTTTCGTAACTCAAAGAAGTCTTTCCTTTTTCAATTTTACTGTAACCCGCCTGAGTTACACCTAATCTTTCTGCCATATATTCTTGAGTGTAATTTTTTAACTCTCTAATGTTTCTAATCTTGTTTTTAATTGTTGTGGCCATAATTTTATTCTGATTTGAGGTCATGTATAGCTAAAACAGCCAGCCGCTAATTTCTAACGACTTAGCTATACTTCTTTTGGGTATTTTAACGCTTCATAAATAAAAAAATATGATACAGCGTTTCGTTAATATTTTCTTTTAGTAATGAAATAATCGTACATCAAAGCTGCCATTATGAAACAAAGTCATAATGGGAAATAGCAAACTCAAACATCTTTGATTTTTTTGTTAGACAGTTCTTTTTACACTTCTTTCAAACTGAAGATCCAAATAGTAATCTATCTGCTTTCCAACCAATGCACGATCTTTTGGTGCGATTTTAGTTTTTATTTCTTTACGATAAATATCTTTAACAAAAAGAAAATATACAAATTCTGCTTTATCGCTAAACCACAATGCCACAATCAATGCATAACTTAAAACCGCAGAAATAACGTAATGCAGGTCGGTTAGATTAGAAAATAGCATACAGTAATATGCAGTGGCAGTTACGGCAATAAAACAGCCATTTTCAAGAAAATACTTTCTCTTTTTTTTGAGCAGTCCAAGTTCTTTAATTTCGTCAAATTGATACTGCCAATTCTTAGATTTGTAACGAAATCTAACCTCATCGGAAAAAATTGTTAAAGGCATAATTTAAGTAGGTAAATATAGCTTTACGCTTTTTAGTAAAAATAAATTGCTAAAAATTCTTTAGGGGAAAAAATTCTTAGATACGCAATATTAAGCATTAACTGCTTTTTTTTCTTACAATACAGCTTATAGAATATAACTATCGGTTGTAATTCAATCTTTTGTAAAAATTATCATACACTTTTAACTACTAAAATATATTTATTTTTAGAAGATAATAATTTGGGCGTTTCCTTCGGCCGGGCTATCCGCTATATCTTTTTGTTTTTAAAGAAAAAACAAAAAGGATACCGCTTCTATCCCTAACGCAAACTCAGGTAAAATGACGTCTTGTCTTTAATATTTTCAATCAATTGCCTCCAGCTTTAGCTGGAGGTAAACAAATGTATATATAAAAAGGGCTTTAGCCAAAACTGGAAAGTTTGGCTAAAGCCCAATTCAAATTAAAACAAAAAACCTCCAGTTAAAACTGGAGGCAATTGATTTTTATCTTTTTGTTTTCTATTATTTTTTTAGCAGTTTTTCTAAATATTCTACTTTTTCTTTTTCTGCTTGAACTAAAGCTTTTTCAGCCTGAACCAAACGTTCATAAAGTTCAACCATTTTATCTAGAGGATTAAAAGTAAAGATTGGTCCAGATGCACCTTGACCATTACTTGCACTATTATCGTAAAAATTATTAAAGAAGTTAAAAACAGATTCTTCTGAAAAATTTTCAATTGCTTCAACTGTTACACCAAGTGCTTTTGCAATTTCTGTCAGCTTTTCACTATCAACTTTTTCGCTCGATTCAATATTAGAAACAGTTTGCTGGCTTAGACCAATTGCAATTGCCAAAGCTTCTTGTTTCATTCCTTTAAGCTCTCTAATTCGGCTTATGTTTCTTCCTATATGTTTTGGTTTTGCTGTTGTGCTCATAATTCAAAGATATTTAAAATTCTCGAGAAATTATTTGATTCGTAAAAATACAAGTTTTTCGTACTAATGCAAAAAGCCATAATCTAACTTTATGATTTTGTCTAAAGCCAAATTGACATTAAAATAAAAACTTCACCTCAATTCATAAGTCCACTTTGACGTCTTCTCATCAAAATCTACAGAAATATAAGCCATGTAATCAACAGCAATTTGTGTTACTTTACTTCTTTTTAGTTCCCAACTCTTTGCTTTTTTGAGCAATTCTGTAGCATAAATTTCAAATTCTGTTATAGGTCTTTTACTTTTTACATTAAATTCTGTCATTAAACCAAAATTCGGATCAATTTTAAAATCCTCAGAAGATTTATGCCAATCAAAAAAATTAAAAACAGAAACTAATTCTCCTTTTTTATTGATGTACAATGCAAAAAGTCCTAATGGTTTATCAGATTTTATAGCTTTCGCATCTTTAAAAATGGAGTCGAGATTGGTAATTGGTTTCGTAGCATTAAATTCATTGTTCACAGTATAATCAAGATCATAGATGTAGTTATCTAATTTAAATTCATTTCCATGATCCAACACCTTTTGCAGACGAGGATCAATTCCTCTTTCCCGAATAACTTGCGAATTGGAACAGATTATACCAAAATATAATTTTCTGCCTTTTCCATGTGCAAAAACAAGCCATTCTTGATTTAAATATGCTTCTTTATAGCAAGAATCCCACATACCCTTTTTTTGATAATCAAATGTAAATGACATTTCTTTCGGAATCTTATCTTTTTTATAGTTTGCAAGCACTTTAAATTTAACGGTATAAGTTGCTGAATCTTTACTAATGGTTTTATTTGTAATTATTCCCTTAAATACATGTTTTGATGCATAAAATTCTAATATTGGTTTAGGTATATCACAACTGCAAGCAATTGCTTTTATACATACAAATAAGAAAATAAGTAACGTTAATATTTGTTTTTTCATAGCTGTTTTCTGAATTGTCTCCAGCTTTAGCTGGAGATAAACAAATGTATACAAAAAAGGCTTTAGCCAAAAAACACAAAGTTTGGCTAAAGCCCAATTCAAATTAAAACAAAAACCTCCAGCTAAAGCTGGAGCCAATTGATTATACTTTCAAATATTAATTCGTGAAAATTAGTGTAATTAGTGGCAAACAAAAAAATCAATGTTCTCCATATCCAATATCATCCATTTTCCCGCTAAAAACACGATATTGAATAATAAAATAAATAATCACCAGAAACAAAGCGATAAAAAACCAGCTCAAACCTGCATTTAATCCGTATTCGTGAGCTGCGGTGTTGTAAATCGTTAACGATGGATTTACTTTATTGGTTGAAGGCAGAACATTCGGAAAAATCGAAACCGCTGTCGAGGCAAATCCGCCAACTAAGAATAAAGTCGAAAAAATAAATCCGTGACCGTCTTTTTTAAAGGAACGAACTTTAAATAATCCCGCAATTCCAACAAAAGTCAAAAGCGGAAAGAACCAAAGAATCGGATTTTCAACGAAATTATGAAATGGTTTCGGCTCGATAAAGTGCCAAATTCCCAAAGAAATAAAGACTAAAATCAAGAGAACAAAGTTCAGTCTAAAGATTACATTTTTCAATTTCGGATTCAGCGCTGAATTTGTTTTATAAATAATCCAGTTTGCACCGTGAATTGTCAATGCCACAACACTCACAATTCCTAAGAAAAGCGTAAACCAATCGATAATTCCCAATTCATCTGCTTGCGGACTAAAAGTAGGATTCCATAAAGGCAAAAAGAAAAAATGCGCTTCCTGCGTCGAAACGCCATTTTGAACCATTCCGAGATTCACGCCTCGAACGATATTTCCTAAAGCAATTCCGAAAAATAGAGCCAAAAGCAAACTCGCGATTCCGAAAGCTTTATCCCAAATGCTTTCCCACATGTGATTGTGAATTTGTCCACGCATTTCAAGTCCGATCGCACGGAAAATCAAAAGCCATAAAATCATAATTAAAGGCAGATAAAATCCGCTAAAAGAAGAAGCGTATAAAGTCGGAAAAGCAAAAAATAAAACTCCTCCCGCTGCAATTAGCCAAACTTCATTGGCATCCCAAAACGGACCAATTGCATTGGTGATTGCTTTTTTATCTTTTTCTGTATCTGCAAAAAATAAGTGAATAATTCCTGCACCAAAATCATAACCGTCTAAAACCAAATAAACAGCCAAAATTCCCATTAAAACTACGTACCAAAAAAATTCCATACTTATATTTTTTCTGTTGAAAGTTCCACTTTATGTGGCCCTTTATTGATAATTTTTCCAATCAAAAGTAAAAACAGCATTCCCAGCAAAAGGTATAAACCAATAAAACCAAGCAATGTAAACAAGGTATTTCCTGATGAAACCGTTGGTGAAGCTCCCGCTGCAGTACGTAATAAATTATAAACCAGCCAAGGCTGTCTTCCTAATTCTGCCGTGTACCAGCCTGTTGTATTGGCAATGTACGGAAATGGCATCATGAACATCAGAGACCATAAAATCCATTTGGTTTCAAATAATTTTCCTCTGATTAATTGAAAAAGGGAAAGCACCATTAACCCAATAAACACAGTTCCAAGTCCAACCATAATATGATACGCATAATACAATCCTGAAATATTCGTTGGATGCAAGTCTTCTTCAAACTGATCTAAACCTTTTATCTCCTGATCCCAGTTTCCATAAGTCAGGAAACTCAAAATATTTGGAACAGCGATTTTATTATCCAATTTTTTGTCTTTAACGTCTGGCTGCCCGATTAAGACGATTTCAGAACCTTTCTTTTCAGTATGAAAAATCCCTTCCATCGCTGCAAAAGTTACAGGCTGATATTTGACCACATTTTTAGCTGCTAAATCTCCTGTTGGAACCGCTACGATAACACTCGAAATCAATCCGAAGATTACTCCCGTTTTTAAGAACAATTTCCCGAAAGAAACGTTTTTATTACTTAAAATATAGAAAGCTCCAATTCCAGCCACAACAAAAGAACTCGTTACTAAAGAAGCTGCTTGATTGTGCAAATAAGAAGGCCAAAGCCAAGGATTTAAGAATAAAGCTTGGAAGTTATTCAACACAAATTTTCCGTTTTCTAAAATTTCATAACCAACCGGATTCTGCATCCAAGAATGTGTGGCGATAATTAAAAATCCGCTGGCCCAAGAACCAATCATGATTAACAATCCAGTTACAAAATGCCATTTATGTCCGAGAAGTTTTTCTCCGAATAAAAATAATCCGAGGAAAGAAGATTCGAGAAAGAAAGAAAACATTCCTTCCATTGCCAGTGTCTGACCAATGATTCCTCCCGTAAGTTCGGAGAATTTAGCCCAGTTGGTTCCAAACTGAAACTCCATCGGGATTCCTGTTACAACGCCCATTGCAAAATTGAGGGCGAAGATTTTCATCCAGAAATGGGTGGCGTGATTGTATTGTTCGTCTTTAGTCTTGAGATATTTCCACTTGAAGTACACAATGATCAACGAAAGACCCATTGTAAGTTGTGGAAAAAGATAATGAAAAGTGATCGTGAAGGCAAATTGCATTCGATCATAAAAGAGCATTTCTTCCATAATGGTAATTTGTTTATGAAGTTCCACAAATTTAACCATTAGAACCCGAATTAATGCCCTTTAAAAAAAGTTTATCGTCTGATATTTGTTAAACTTTTCAACAATTTAAAGGTATTGATTACACTTCTACCCTTTTTGGTTTGGTTATAGTTTGTCATTTCGACGAAGGAGAAATCACACACAGAATTGCACAAAGATTGGAGATAATACGTTATGGAATTCTGTGTGTGATTTCTCCCTTTGGTGGAAATGACAAGATTGCGTATGAATTTTTGTGAGTAAAACATAACCCGTGGTTTCAACCACGGGAACACAATGCATATCCGATACGTTTCCTGCGGTTGAAACCGCAGGCTATATTTGATTTTGATTACGTGAGTTTCCTCTGGTTGAAACCGTAGACTATGTTTGGTTTTGATTACGTAAGTTCAGTTTTATTATTTTTCTAAAATACCTTTTTGAACACTTTCATTAATCAAACCTTCGGCATAATTCCATAAAGATTCTGAACCATTTTTGATGACGCTTTTCTTTTCGTAAACTTTATCATATTTCACTCCAAACTCTTTCCAAGTTCCACCATTGTTTGATGTGTTTTGCAATAATGGTTCAAGTCTGTCCATAGATTTTGCAAATTTGGCTTCGTTGGTTTCACCAGCTTCAAATTCTTCCCAAATAGCAATTAGTTCTTCTGCTTGTTTTTTTGGAAGCAAACCAAAAATTCTATTTGCCGCTAAACGCTCTTCATCTGTATTGTCATGGCTTTTTACCGTATCATAAATAAAGACATCACCTGCGTCAATTTCAACTATATCGTGAATCAAAACCATTTTTACTACTTTCAAAACATCAATCGGTTCATTGGAGTGTTCTGCCAAAACAATTGCCATCAAAGCCAAATGCCAACTGTGTTCTGCATCATTTTCGCATCTATCGCTATTGAATAATTTGGTCTTACGTTGAATGTATTTTACCTTATCAATTTCTTTTATAAAAGCAATTTGATCTATTAAGTCCTTTGTGTTCATTTTCTTTTTTGTTTTGAAATGACATTCGTCATACGCAAAATTAAAGCTTAAAGCGTAATTGCTCAACTTAAAATTAATTTATCTCAGATCGTATGACAAAATCCATATTATTTTACACAAAAACCTAATTTCTGTAACATTAGTCACCTATTTTTTTAAAAAACAAGACTACCTTTGTCTTCCATTATTTTTATTACTGAATCATGAAAATAGAACAAATTTACACCGGATGCCTCGCTCAAGGTGCATATTATATCACTTCAAATGGCGAAGCGGCCATTATTGATCCGCTTAGAGAAATTCAGCCTTATCTGGATCGTTTAGAGCGTGACGGAGTTAAGCTGAAATATATTTTTGAAACACATTTCCACGCCGATTTCGTTTCTGGACACGTTGATTTGAGCAAAGAAACTGGAGCGCCAATTGTTTACGGGCCAAATGCTTCTTGCGAATTTGACTGCATTTCTGCAAAAGACGGACAAGAATTTAAAATCGGAGAAGTAACAATTAAAGTTTTGCACACTCCTGGCCACACTATGGAAAGTACAACTTTTTTACTTATCGATGAAAACGGAAAAGATCACGCGATTTTCTCTGGAGATACCTTATTTATTGGAGATGTCGGACGTCCTGATTTAGCTCAAAAAGCAGCTGGAATGACACAAGATCAATTGGCAGGAATTTTATATCATTCGCTAAGAGATAAAATCATGACGCTGAATGATGATGTAATTGTATATCCTGCTCACGGTGCTGGAAGTGCCTGCGGAAAAAATATGAGCAAAGAAACTGTTTCTACTATCGGGAATCAAAAAGCTACAAATTATGCTTTGCGTGCTGATATGACCGAAGAAGAGTTTATCAAAGAAGTTACTGATGGTTTATTGCCTCCTCCTGCCTATTTCAGCATGAACGTTGCGATGAATAAAGGCGGCTATGAAAGCTTTGAAACCGTTCTAAACAATGGAATGAAAGCTATAAACGTAAAAGATTTTGAAGCCGTAGCTGAAGAAACTGGTGCTTTAATTCTAGATACAAGAAGTGCTGCCGATTTCAGCAAAGGTTTTATTCCGCAATCTATTAATATTGGAATCAACGGTGATTTTGCTCCGTGGGTTGGAACTTTAATTGCCGATGTAAAACAGCCAATTATATTGGTTACCGCTGCTGGCATGGAAGAAGAAACTGTAACTCGTTTAAGCCGTGTAGGTTTTGATACGATTATCGGACATTTAGAAGGTGGTTTTGAAGCTTGGCAAAATGCAGGTTTCGAGATTGATACTGTTAACAGAATCACTGCCGAACAGTTTACTAATGAATTTAAATTTGGCAAAGATAAAATTGTAGATATCCGTAAAGAAACAGAATACGCAGCAGAACATATAGATGATGCTTACAGCAAACCTTTGGCTTATATCAATGACTGGGTAAAAGACATTAATCCAAATGAACATTTTTATCTGCATTGTGCAGGAGGTTACAGAAGCATGATTGCTGCTTCTATCCTTCAAGCAAGAGGTTTCAGAAATTTCTCGGAAGTTGAAGGCGGTTTTGGAGCAATTTCTAAAACCAATGTTCCAAAATCAGATTTTGTTTGTCAGAGCAAGGTTTTGAAAGCATAAATATAATTTTTTACCATTAAGATATTAAGGAAATTAAGTTGGAATGCTTAACTTTCTTAAACTTCTTTAAAAAAGTTTCATTAAGTTAGATTAGCTTAATTTCCTTAATATCTTAATGGTAAAAAATAAAAAAAACTAAATTTTAAAAGTAAATGAGTATACTTGAAATCATTAAAGAACCATGGCCTTGGTACGTTGCAGGCCCTTTGATTGGATTAACAGTTCCAATTTTATTAATTATCGGAAATAAATCTTTCGGGATTAGTTCTTCTCTTCGTCATATTTGTGCGGCTTGTATTCCTGCAAATATTTCGTTTTTTAAATACGACTGGAAAAAAGAAAGCTGGAATTTATTCTTTGTTTTAGGAATATTTCTAGGCGGTTTTATCACTGCTCATTTTTTATCGAATCCAAATCCTGTAGAAATTGCTCCTGAATTAACAGAGAAATTAGCGACTTACGGAATCACAGATCATAGTGGTTTGGTTCCTGCACAATTATTTTCTTGGGAAAGTTTATTAACGCTTCGCGGATTTATCATGATTGTGGTTGGCGGATTCTTAGTTGGTTTCGGAACTCGTTACGCTGGCGGATGCACAAGCGGACATGCGATCATGGGATTATCAAACTTACAATGGCCATCATTGGTAGCTACAATCTGTTTTATGATTGGTGGTTTTGTAATGGCACTTTTGATTTTACCTTATATTCTTTCACTTTAAAATTTCAAAAATGAGTTTAGAAAATAAAAATATAGACGGCGAAGGAATCAACGCAAGCCAGAAAAAAGAAACTGCATTAGGAAACTTAAAATATTTAATCGTTGGAATCTTTTTCGGAATTGTATTCGTAAAAGCAGAAATCATCAGCTGGTTCAGAATTCAGGAAATGTTCAATCTAGAGTCATTCCACATGTATGGCGTAATTGGATGCGCTGTCGTTGTTGGACTAATATCGGTACAATTGATTAAAAAATTCAACATCAAAACTCTTGATGGAGAAAAAATTGAAATTCAACCAAAGACTTTTAATAAAGGACAAATCTACGGTGGCTTATTATTCGGTTTCGGATGGGCAATTACTGGAGCTTGTCCAGGTCCGCTTTTTGCTCAAATTGGTACAGGAGCGACTGTAATTGTGATTACTTTGGTTAGTGCCATTGCTGGAACTTGGGTTTATGGTTTGATTAAAGATAAATTGCCTCATTAATTTTTTTATAAAGTAAATCCAAAAATGAATTCTACTGAACAGTTAGTATTACGAAAAGCAGTTCTTTCTGAAATACCGGCAATTTGGGAAATATTGCAAGATGCCATCGAACAAAGGAGATTAGATGGAAGCTCACAATGGCAGGATGGTTATCCGAACGAGCTTTCTATTAAAAATGATATCGAAAATGGTTATGGATATGTTTTTACAGAAAACGAATCGATTCTGGCTTATGCGGCTATTATTTTTGATAAAGAACCTGCTTACGAAAATATCGAAGGAAAATGGCTTACTGATGGCAATTATACTGTTATGCATCGTGTAGCCGTGTCGAAATTAGCAAAAGGAAAAGGGATTGCAACCAAACTATTTGAGAGCATCGAAGGTTTGTCTGTCGAAAATAAAATTTACAGTATAAAAGTAGACACAAACTTCGATAATACTCCGATGTTGAAAATTTTAGACAGATTAAAATATACGTATTGCGGAGAAGTCTATTTTAGAGGCTCTGCAAGAAAAGCATTTGAAAAACGATTGATCTAAATAAACAATATATAAAATTAATAACCCGACTGGTTCTATGAATCTGTCGGGTTTGTTTTTGTTTCAAGTTTCACGTTTAACGTTGCCTACCGAAAACCTGAAACCTGAAACTTGAAACCTGAAACTTTTTTCTTCATCAATTTTTAATTTCATTTCGTTAAGTTTGCTTTAAACAAAAAGTCCCATACCTATATGAACCGCTCCGAGCAATTAAACAAACTACAAAACACAGAAAATTGGGACGTAATAATAATCGGCGGAGGCGCAAGCGGTCTTGGAACGGCAGTTGATGCAGCGAGTCGCGGTTACAAAACCATTTTATTTGAAGCTGTAGATTTTGCAAAGGGAACCTCTAGCCGAAGCACTAAACTGGTTCATGGCGGAGTACGCTATTTGGCGCAAGGAGATGTGCATTTGGTTCGAGAAGCATTAAAAGAACGAGGTTTACTGGCGCAAAACGCAGCTCATTTAGTCAAAAACCAATCGTTTATAATTCCAAACTATCATTTACTAAGTGGTTATTTTTATACGATCGGATTAAAAATTTACGATTTATTATCAGGTTTTTTAAGTTTAGGAAGTTCTAAATATCTTTCAAAAAAGAAAACTATCGAAATGCTCCCGAACGTTCAGGAAAAAGGTTTGGTAAATGGCGTTATTTATCATGACGGTCAATTTGATGATTCTCGTCTAGCCATTAATCTTGCTCAAACGGCTGTTGAAAACGGAGCTTGTCTTTTAAATTATATAAAGGTTACCAATTTATTGAAAGACGACAAAAATCAAATTATTGGTGTTCAAGCGGAAGATCAGGAAAGTGGAATTAAATATGATATAAAAGGTTCTGCGGTAATAAATGCAACTGGAGTTTTTACAAACGCTATCATGAAATTAAATGATAAAGTTTATAAAAAATATATTGTTCCAAGTCAGGGAATTCATTTGGTTCTTGACAAATCTTTTCTTCCAGGCGAAAATGCTCTAATGATTCCAAAAACAAAAGATGGAAGAGTTTTATTTGCTGTTCCGTGGCATAACCGAATTGTAGTTGGAACAACTGATACTTTAATTAAAAAGCAAAGTTTAGAACCTATCGCTTTAGAAAGCGAAATTCAATTTGTTTTGGAAACTGCACAACGATTCTTGGCAAAAAAGCCAGAAAGAAAAGATGTATTATCGGTTTTTGCAGGATTGCGTCCGTTGGCAGCGCCGAAAGAAGAAGGCAAAAGCACCAAAGAAGTTTCTAGAAGCCACAAAATCATAGTTTCAGAAACGGGCCTTATTACCATTACTGGAGGAAAATGGACAACATACAGAAAAATTGCTGAGGATATTATTGACAAAGCAATTAAAACAGGTAAATTAGAAAAGAAAGTTTGTACAACAGAGCATCTTTCTATTCATGGAAACCAGCCTACTACTTCTGTCGACAGAGAAAATCACCTATATATATATGGTACTGATATTCCGAAAATAATCGAATTACAAGAAAGCGAACCCGAGCTGAAAGAAAAACTACATCCTGATCATGAATTTACCATGGCAGAAGTTGTTTGGGCAATTCGTTACGAAATGGCACGAACTGTAGACGATATTTTAGCCAGAAGAGTTCGTTTATTATTCTTAGATGCAAGAGCTGCAATTGAAGTTTCGGAGAAAACAGCAAGAGTAATTGCGAAAGAATTGGGACATGATGAAGTTTGGATAAACTCAGAAATTGCCAATTTTAAGCAAATTGCAAAAGGTTTTCTGCTGTCTGAATTCCGATAAATCATAAAAATAGCTGATTATGAGAATCTTTTAGTTTAAAGTTACCTTACAAAAAATCAATTGCTAAATATTTTAAAATTAGAAATCGTTTTGATATTAAAAAATTATTAATTAACAACATATCAATTCGTTACATTAAAAATTATTCTAATTTTATTCTCTAAAAAACCATACTTTTAGTTCTTTTAGAATACGCACTCATACATATTAACAAAAAATTAACACAACACTTGTATATACAACTATTAAAAGTTATACATTTGTATATACAAATTATACACTTACGACTATGACAATTGAAGAGGTTATTAAGAGTACGGTTAAGATGGATAATGCGAAAAAAGTTATTCTGAATATCATGTACACGCAAAATGTGATTCAGGATCATTTCAACGAGTTGATCAAACCGTATGATTTATCTGGAGAACAGTACAATGTGTTGCGTATATTAAGAGGACAAAAAGGACAGCCTGCTAATATGTGCGTGATACAAGAACGAATGCTTGCTAAAACAAGCAACACAACACGTTTGGTAGACAAATTATTATTGAAGGATTTTGTAACTCGAAATGTCTGTCCAGATAATCGAAGAAAAATTGAAGTTTCGATTACACAAAAAGGATTGGATGTTTTAAAAGAATTAGATCCGAAAGTAGATGAACACGAACAAACGTTTGCAAACAATTTAAAACCAGAAGAATTAGTTTTCTTAAACCAACTATTAGAAAAATATAGAACCAACAAATAAAATAATAAAAACTATGAGCAATTTCTTAGCAAATCAAAATTGGAGATACGCAACCAAACAATTTGATGCTTCAAAAAAGATATCAAATGACGATTTAAATACACTAAAAGAGGCGGTTAGATTAAGCGCTTCTTCATACGGATTACAACCTTATAGAGTAGTTATTGTTGAAAATCCAGAATTAAGAGAAAAATTAAAGGGTGCAGCTTGGGGGCAAACTCAAATTACAGACGCTTCTCACCTATTCATTTTTGCAAACGACTTAAGCCTTGATGCAGGTTCTGTTGACAAATATATCAGCAACATCAGCGAAGTGAGAGGTGTTCCTGTTGACGCTTTAGGCGGATTCAGCGATATGATGAAAAATGTAATCGCAAATTTATCTGAAGATGCAAAACACATCTGGACTGCAAAACAGACTTACTTAGCTTTAGGCAACTTATTAAATGCTGCAGCTGAATTAAAAATTGACGCAACTCCTATGGAAGGTTTCAATGCTGCTCAATTTAATGAAATCTTAGGTTTCGATAAATTA
Source organism: Flavobacterium sharifuzzamanii (assembly GCF_003254585.1). GTDB lineage: Bacteria > Bacteroidota > Bacteroidia > Flavobacteriales > Flavobacteriaceae > Flavobacterium > Flavobacterium sharifuzzamanii. Next base: position 450,472 of record NZ_QJGZ01000042.1, read on the forward strand.
GGTTTAAACGCTTCAGTTATCGCAACTGTTGGTTACAGACACGATGACGACAAATCTCAACACCAGAAAAAAGTTAGAAAATCACACGAGGAATTATTTATCACTATATAATTATTTATTAATCAAATTCAAATTTAATTTTAAAAACATGAAAAATTTAAAAACTATTGCAATAGCACTATTCGTAGCAGCAGCTGGAATCTCAGTAAACGCTCAAACTAAAAAAATCGACGTAAAAGCATCTACTATTAAGTGGGTAGGAAAAAAAGTAACTGGAGAGCACTCAGGAACTGTAAACTTCAAAGAAGGTTCTGTTATTTTCAAAGGAAAAAAATTAGCTGGTGGTAACTTTACAGTTGATATGACTTCATTAACTTCTACAGATTTAACTGGAGAATACCAAGGAAAATTAAACGGTCACTTAAAAGCTGACGATTTCTTCGGAACTGACAAATTCCCAACTTCAAAATTAGTTTTCAAAACTATTGGTGCAAAATCTGCTGACGTTTACACTGTAACTGCAGACTTAACTATCAAAGGAATTACTAAACCAGTAACTTTTGATATCACTGTAAAAGGAAACACTGCTACAACTGCTTTCAAAGTTGACAGAACTAAATACGATATTAAATACGGTTCAGGTAGCTTCTTCGACGGTTTAGGAGATAAAACTATCAATGACGAATTCGAATTAGCTGTAGCTTTAAAATTCTAATATTTCAGTCTTACTAATTCAGAAATACAATAACCCCCAACAGTTTAAAACTGTTGGGGGTTATTTTTTTACTTTTCAAAAACTTAACGTTCTTAATAATATAGTAACTCTTTCGTAATAAGTATCAGGACTTTGATTAACATACGGCTTCTATTTTTGGAACAATTAAAAAAATCAAAAACTAGAAATTAAAATCATAGTTATGAAAACAAAACTACGTATTGCATGTATAACCTTCATTATCAGCTTTTTCGTACAGGCTCAACAACAGCCAAAAGGAATCATTGGTTCTTCAAACTGGATGACTAACTGGACAAACTTTAAGCCTGCTGCAAATGACTACGGTGAAGCTACTAATATAATTGCAGGAACAATTGACAAAGACACTCGATTAGTAAAACGTAATATTTATCATTTAGTTGGTGTTGTGTATGTTACAAATAATGCAACTCTAACGATCGAGCCTGGAACGGTTATAAGAGGTGATGATAAAACCTGTGGAACTCTTGTCATTACAAACGGATCAAAAATTGTAGCTGAAGGACTAGAAACTGATCCAATTGTTTTCACTTCTGAAAATGAAATAAACAACAGAAAACCAGGTGACTGGGGCGGAATTATTATTTTAGGAAAAGCTCCTATAAATTCTTTAGGAGGAATTCACACTTTACCTTTTGATTTAGATCCGACTTTGAATCATTATGGAGGCCAAGATCCAGAAGATAATTCAGGAATCATGAAATATGTGAGGATTGAATATGCTGGAAGAAAATTAAGTGCATCGAAAGAATTAAACGGCCTTTCTCTTGCTGGCGTTGGAAGAAAAACAACTATTAGCAATGTTCAAATCAGCTATTCAAATGACGATTCTTTTGAATGTTACGGAGGAGATTTAAATCTGAGCAATTTAGTTTCTTATAGAACAACCGATGACGATTTTGATTTTACACAAGGAGCCCAAATTAATATCTCAAACAGTATTGCAATTCGCCACCCGTTTTCTTCAGATATTTCAGGTTCAAGATGTTTTGAGGTAGATTCTTATGAAAAAATCGCTTCTACGGACATGACCAAAAAGATGACTAAAATAAATGCAAGCAACATTACATTGGTTAATTTAGAAGAAAATAATCAAGGTTTGGTTAGAGAATCTGCTTACATTAAAGAAAATACTTTCTTCAATTTAACGAATAGTGTAGTTTCTGGGTTTGCTCCTTTTATTTTACTGGAAGGAAATATCGGAAACGGTGAAGCTAATCTCTCAAAAATTACTCTTAAAAACGTTGTGGCAAACAATTGCCAAGGCGAGATTGAAAGCGAATCTGGAAGTAATATCCCTGGCATAAAAAGCTATTATGGTAACCCAGCTTACGGAATAGAATATACAAAAATGAAACTTAACGAGTTATTTGCACTTCCAAACATCAAGGGAAATCCAGATTTTAGATTAAATGTAAACAACACCATAGCAATTGGAAACTAAAGAGTTATAGATACGTTCAAAATCAAAATTTAACAAATTTCACAAATTCGAAAAGATTTTTTTCAAATTTTATATACTTTAATTAAAATTACATTTATATCTTTGTCACATCAAAATAAAGAAATGAGAACAATTTTAAACAATACTTGGTGGTGGAGCAATTTACGTCAGACGTCGTGAACGAAGCTTCCTATGGTATTGTAAGAAATATAAAAATATAAAGGGCTTGTCATCACGACAAGCCCTTTTTTTTTGATCAAAACCGAAACATAAATTAACAACACATAAAAAACTATATATTTTGAAACCTTTTATTCTTAATACACATTACAAACAAATTCTGGCAGATACGGTTACGCCAGTAAGCATTTATTTCAAAATAAGAGATAAATTCCCAAACAGCTTATTATTGGAAAGTAGTGATTATCATGGAAATGATAATAGTTTCTCTTACATCTGCTGCAATCCGATTGCTACTATAAAAATCGAAAATGAAGTTATTTCTAAAACTTTTCCTGACGGAACTTCAGAAAGAATCGCTATTGATGGTTCGACTAATATTCCTCAGGTAATTCAGGAATTTTCAAGTCAGTTTCAATCAGAGAAAAACGATTTCAAATTCATTAATAACGGTTTGTTTGGTTACATTTCTTACGATGCAGTTCGTTATTTTGAGAAAGTTTCAATTGCAAAAAAAGACAATGCCACTTCAATTCCAGATGTTTTTTATGCAGTATACCAGAACATTATCGCAATTAACCATTTCAAAAATGAAGCTTACATTTTCTGCCATAGCGTGGATAATAAAAATAATATTGCTGAAATCGAGCAATTACTTCAATCTAGAAATATTGCCTCTTATAAATTTTCTAAAGAAGGTGAAGGTTTCTCTAATTTAACTGATGAAGAATTTAAAGCAAATGTAGCTTTGGCTAAAAAACACTGCTACCGCGGAGATGTTTTTCAATTGGTTCTTTCTCGCCGATTTACTCAAGGTTTCAAAGGTGACGAATTTAATGTATACAGAGCTTTAAGAAGCATTAACCCTTCTCCTTATTTATTCTTTTTTGATTATGGAGATTTCAAAATATTCGGTTCTTCGCCAGAAGCACAAATTATTGTGAAAAACAGAAAAGCTGAAATTCACCCAATTGCTGGAACTTTCAAAAGAACTGGAAACGATGAGCGTGATGCACTTTTAGCAAAAGAACTTTCTGAAGACAAAAAAGAAAACAGCGAACATGTTATGTTGGTTGATTTAGCAAGAAATGATTTGAGCAGAAACGGGCACGATGTAAATGTAGAAAAATACAGAGAAGTTCAGTTTTTCTCTCATGTAATTCACCTAGTTTCTAAAGTTACAGGACATTTACATGATAAAGCAACAACAATGCAAGTTGTAGCAGACACTTTTCCAGCAGGAACTTTAAGCGGTGCTCCAAAACATAGAGCCATGCAATTAATTGAAGAATGCGAAAAAACAAACCGTAATTTCTACGGAGGCGCAATTGGTGTTATGGACTTTGACGGGAACTTTAATCACGCCATTATGATTCGAACTTTCCTTTCTAAAAACCATCAGTTGCACTGTCAAGCAGGAGCTGGAATCGTAGCAAGTTCTGACGAAGAAAGCGAAATGCAGGAAGTTTACAATAAATTAAGAGCATTGAATACAGCCTTAGAAATGGCGGAACAGATTTAGTTTCAAGTTTTTTTAGTTTCATGTTTCAAGTTATTGGAACGTGAAACCTGAAACGTTAAACCTTAAACAATTAAAAACAAACCATAAAAACCACAAACTATGAAAAAAGCAATATCAATTTTAGTTTTAATCATTACCCTTAGTTCTTGCAATTCAGAAAAAAAGCAAAATCCGATTGAAGGAACCTGGCGTCTTATATCGGCTGAAACGACAGAGAAAGATTCAACGTTCTCGACTTTCAATTCAAAAACAAAAATGATTAAAATTATTAACGATACACACTTTGCCTTTTTTAATCATGATTTAAAACACGGAAAAGATACAACAGCAGCATTATTCTTTGGCGGAGGCGGAAAATATACCTTAAAAGACAGTGTTTATACAGAACATTTAGAGTTCTTCAACAACCGCGATTGGGAAGACAACAAATTTGAATTTGTGGTGAAAGTTCAAAACGACACCTTAATTCAAAAAGGAATAGAAAAAGTAGAAAAATTAGGCGTAGATCGTATTATCGTAGAAAAATACGTTCGAGAGAAATAAAATTTAGTTTCAAGTTTTCTTTGTTTCAAGTTTCAAGTTAGGAAACTTAGAACCTCAGAACCTTAGTAACTTAGAACCTTAAAAAAAAATGAAAAAAATTTTAGTTATAGACAATTACGATAGTTTCACTTACAACTTAGTGCACTATTTAGAAGATTTAAACTGCGAAGTTACCGTTTACAGAAACGACGAATTTGATATTGATGAAATTGCTGGTTTTGAAAAGATATTGCTTTCGCCAGGACCTGGAATTCCAGATGAAGCAGGTTTACTAAAAGCAGTAATCGAAAAATACAGTCCAACAAAAAGTATCCTTGGAGTTTGTTTAGGACAACAGGCAATCGGAGAAGTTTTTGGCGGAACGCTTTCCAACCTTGACAAAGTATATCACGGCGTTGCAACAAATGTAAAAACTTTAGTAGACGACGAAATTTTATTTGAAGGTTTAGGAAACGAGTTCGAAGTTGGAAGATATCATTCGTGGGTAGTTGACAATAATTTACCTGAAGATTTAGAAGCAACTTCGGTAGACGAAAACGGACAAATCATGTCTTTACGTCACAAAAATTATGATGTAAGAGGCGTTCAATTTCACCCAGAAAGCGTTTTAACACCAAACGGAAAAAGGATTTTAGAGAATTGGATTAAGAGTTAGTGATCAGTTTTCAGAGTTTTAGTGTTCAGTCGCAGAAAACCTGAAACATTAAACTTGAAACAAAAAACATAATATCTCAGAACCTTAGCAACTTGAAGCCATAAAAAATGGAAATAACAATTTTAGAAACAAGAGATATCAACATTGATGATATTTTAGTTTTGTACAAAGCAAATGGATGGAGTTCAGCTAGTAAACCAAACGAATTGTACAACGGATTATTAAATTCAGAAACATTAGTAACGGCTTGGGAAGGCAAAAAACTTGTTGGACTTGGGAATGCAATTTCTGATGGATTCTTAACAGTTTATTATCCGCATTTACTAGTACTTCCTGAATATCAAGGAAAAGGAATTGGAAAATTGATTTTGGATAAAATGCAAGAAAAATACAGCCACTTTCACATGCAAATGTTAACGGCAGATGGGAAATCGGTTGATTTTTATAAAAAAAATGGTTTCGAAAGAGCTGGAAAAACAGAACCCATGTGGATTTATCAAGGGAATGAACATTAATAAAAGTATTCAGTCTCAGTCACAGTAAAAAACTTAGAATCTCAGCATCTTAGAACCTTAGCAACTTTAAAAAAAATGAAAACTATATTAAATAAATTAATCAACCACGAAGTACTTTCTAAAGAAGAAGCAAAACAGGTATTGATTAATATTTCAAGCGGTCAATACAATCCAAGTCAGATTTCGGCATTTTTGACTGTTTTTATGATGCGTAGCATTACAATTGACGAACTTTCGGGCTTTCGCGAAGCTTTATTAGATTTATGTATTCGTGTCGATTTATCAGCCTATAACACCATCGATTTATGCGGAACGGGCGGTGACGGAAAAGACACTTTCAATATTTCAACTTTAGCTTCTTTTGTATCTGCTGGAGCAGGAATAAAAGTAGCAAAACATGGGAATTACGGAGTTTCATCTATTTCTGGTTCGAGCAACGTAATGGAAAAAATGGGAATTAAATTCAGTAACGATCCTTCATTTTTAGAAAAATGTATTGATCAAGCTGGAATCTGTGTCTTGCACGCTCCCCTATTTCACCCAGCGATGAAAAATGTTGGTCCAATTAGAAAAGAATTGGCGGTAAAAACATTCTTCAATATGTTAGGCCCAATGGTAAATCCGTCATTTCCACAAAATCAATTAGTTGGGGTTTTCAACTTAGAATTGGCAAGAATGTACGCTTATTTATATCAAAATACCGATGTGAATTTTACCATCCTACATTCGCTTGACGGATATGATGAAATTTCATTAACTGGCCCAACCAAAACAATTTCTAACCACATGGAAGGAATGTTGAATCCAGAAGATTTTGGTGTTCATCTTTTATCTCAAACTGAAATCGAAGGCGGAAAAACCATCGAAGAATCTGCTGAAATTTTTACGAATATCATTTCTGGAAAAGGAAACGAAGCTCAAAATAATGTGGTTTGTGCGAATGCAGCAATGGCAATTTCAACCGTTACCAAATGTTCTCCAAAGGAAGGATTTGAATTAGCAAAAGAAAGCCTATTGTCTGAAAAAGGATTAAAAGCTTTAAAGAAATTACAAGAATTAAGTAAATAAAATTTTGTTTCAAGTTTCAGGTTTCAAGTTATTTTGAACGTTCTACATCTTGAAACATGAAACATGAAACGTGAAACAACACAACAATGAACATTTTAGATAAAATAATAATAGACAAAAAACGAGAAGTTGTTCTAAAGAAATCTATCATTCCGGTTTCTCAATTGGAAGCTTCCGTCTTCTTTGGAAAACAAACTATTTCTCTCAGTCAGAAATTAAAAGAAAGCAATTCTGGAATTATTGCTGAACATAAACGCCGTTCTCCTTCAAAATCAATTATCAACAATAATTTCACGGTTGAAGAAGTAGTAAAAGGTTATGAAAATGCAGGCGCTTGCGGAATCTCAGTTTTAACCGACGGAAAATATTTCGGCGGTTCTTTAGATGATTTGCTTTTGGCTCGAGCTTCAGTCAATATTCCGCTTTTGCGAAAAGAATTTATCGTAGACGAATATCAAATCCTTGAAGCAAAAGCACACGGAGCCGATTTAATTTTATTAATCGCAGCCGTTTTAACGCGCGAGGAAATCGAATCTTTATCTGAATTTGCAAAAAGTTTAGGTTTAGAAGTTTTATTGGAAGTTCACAATCAAGAAGAACTGGAAAAATCAATTATGCCGACTTTAGATATGATTGGCGTAAACAACAGAAACTTAAAAACATTCGAAGTAAGTCTTGATTTCAGTAAAGAATTAGCATCACAAATTCCGAATGATTTTGTAAAAGTATCAGAAAGCGGTATTTCATCAATTGAAGCAATTCATGAACTAAAACCATACGGCTACAAAGGTTTTTTAATTGGAGAAAACTTCATGAAAACCGATAATGCAGGTGAGGCTGCAACAGAGTTTATCAGCAAGCTATAATTTAAGTTTGCCACAAATTACACGAATTTCCACTAATTAAATTCGTGCTAATCCGTGAAATTCGTGGCAACAATATAAGCGCAAAGCTTTGCGAACTTTTTCGCATTTTAAACACAATACAAAAGAAAAAAACTTAGCGCACTTTGCGTTAAAAAAACACAACGAAATGAAACTCAAAATATGCGGTATGAAATATCCTGAAAACATTCTCGAAGTAGGCGCTCTTTTGCCTGACTATATGGGCTTTATTTTCTGGGAAAAATCCGCACGATATTTTAACGGAACTATTCCTGAACTTATTGAAACAATCAAAAAAGTAGGTGTTTTTGTCAATCAAACTCAGGAAGAAATTCTGGAAAAAGTAACAAAATACAATTTACAAGCTGTTCAACTTCACGGAAATGAATCGGTTGAATTTTTAACGGAATTAAAAAAACAACTGACAAAGAAAATCGAAATCATAAAAGTATTTTCTGCGGATGAAAATTTTGATTTCGAAACAATTATACCTTTTGAAAATGTCTGCGATTATTTTCTATTTGACACCAAAGGAAAACTTCCAGGAGGAAACGGAACAACTTTCGACTGGACCATATTAAAAAAATACAATTCCAAGAAACCATTTTTTTTGAGTGGTGGAATCGGAATGAATGAATTAAAAGCCATAGAAGAAATTTCAAAAACCAAATTACCAATTTACGCTGTCGATGTAAATAGTAAATTTGAAATCGAACCAGGGCTAAAAAACAGAAATTTATTTAGCAATTTCAAACGCAAATTTGATGTTGCCAACTTTTAAAATTTAAAAAAATGAGTTTTAACGTTAACGAAAAAGGATATTACGGAGAATTTGGAGGAGCTTATATTCCAGAAATGCTGTATCCGAATGTAGAAGAATTACGCCAGAAGTATTTAAGCATAATGGATGAACCTGATTTTAAAGCAGAGTTCAATCAATTGTTGAAAGATTATGTTGGGCGCCCTAGTCCACTGTATTTTGCAAAACGTTTGTCTGAAAAATACAACACCAAAGTTTATCTAAAAAGAGAAGACTTAAACCATACTGGAGCACACAAAGTAAACAATACTATTGGGCAAATTTTGCTTGCAAAACGTCTAGGCAAAAAAAGAATTATTGCAGAAACTGGCGCTGGTCAGCATGGAGTTGCAACTGCAACGGTTTGTGCTTTAATGGGAATTGAATGTATAGTTTACATGGGAGAAATCGACATTGCACGTCAGGCACCAAACGTTGCTCGTATGAAAATGTTGGGGGCAGAAGTTCGTCCAGCGCTTTCAGGTTCTAGAACTTTAAAAGATGCTACAAACGAAGCAATCCGCGATTGGATCAATAATCCTGTTGATACACATTATATTATTGGATCAGCAATTGGACCACACCCTTATCCAGATATGGTAACGCGTTTTCAAAGTATCATTTCGGAAGAAATTAAATGGCAGTTAAAAGAAAAAGAAGGTCGTGAAAACCCTGATTATGTAGTAGCTTGTATTGGTGGCGGAAGTAATGCTGCAGGAACTTATTACCACTTTTTACACGAACCGGAAGTTGGAATCATTGCAGTTGAAGCAGCTGGAAAAGGAGTTGATAGCGGTCATAGCGCAGCAACAAGCAAATTAGGAAAAGTGGGTGTTATTCACGGCTGTAAAACGCTTTTAATGCAAACTCCTGATGGACAAATTACAGAACCATACTCTATTTCAGCCGGATTAGATTATCCTGGAGTTGGACCATTGCACGCACATTTAGCACAAACAGGAAGGGGAGAATTTTTCTCCGTTACCGATGACGATGCTATGAATGCAGGCTTACAACTTACAAAATTAGAGGGAATTATTCCAGCCATAGAAAGTGCACACGCATTTGCAGTTCTAGATCAGAAGAAATTCAAGCCTGAAGATATTGTCGTAATCAGTCTCTCTGGACGTGGCGATAAAGATTTAGATAATTACATTGATTACTTTAAATTGTAATAAAAGTATTAATTTGCAACTCTCTAATCGCAACTATTAACGAGAAAAATATAATTATGGAAAAGTTATTCTCATACGGAACATTAAGATCGAAACAAGTTCAAATGCAGATTTTTAAAAAAGTATTAGTTGGAACTCCAGATCAGCTTTTGGGTTATAAACTAAAAAGTTTACAGATCGAAGAAGAATTTGGAATGGCAGATTATGTGGTAGCAATTGCAAGTGAAAACGCCGAAGAAAATATACATGGCGTAGTTTTTAATGTTTCTAATGCAGATTTAGCAAAAGTCGATTTATTCGAATCTAATTCGTACCGAAGAGTTCAGGTTAAACTGAAATCTGGAACAGTTGCTTGGGTTTATACCGAAAACAAATAATTTACAAAAATGATTTTAGCAGCGGCGCAGACAAAACCAAAACGCGGAAATATTGCTTCAAATTTATTAAATCATTATCAGCTTATTGAATTGGCTGCACAAAACGGTGCTCAATTAATCGTTTTCCCAGAAATGTCTATTACAGGATATGAAAGAGAAAATGCTTTAGAATTGGCTTTTGCAGAAGATGATTATAGAATAGATCATTTGAAAGATTTGGCAACCGATAATAATATTGTCATTATTGCTGGTGCTCCAATTTTAATTGAAAATCAGTTGTTTATTGGTCAATACATTATTGCTCCCAACGATTCGGTTTCTATTTACACAAAGCAGTTTTTGCATGAAGGCGAAGATGAATTTTTCCAATCTTCTTTTGACAATAATCCGATGATTACGATTGAAGATCAAAATATTGCATTTGCAATTTGTGCTGATATTGACAATCCAAAGCATCCTGAAAATGCTGCAAAAAATAACGCAGACATTTATATTGCTAGCATTTTCTTTTCGCCAAACGGAATTCCAAATGCGTACAGAGACTTACAAAATTATGCTCAAAAACATCAAATGAATGTTTTGATGTCCAATTTCAGTGGAGAATCTTGGGGATCTCCTTCGGCTGGACAAAGCGCTTTTTGGAATAATAAAGGCGAATTAGTTGCCCAAATGAATGACTCTGACTCTGGATTATTGTTGGTTGAAAAACAAAATGATAATTGGACTAGCACTATTTTAAAATTTTAAAAAATGATAGCAGAATTAGATAGATTACAAAGGTTTTTTCACGCAGATTTAGCAGATTAAAGCAGATTTTATTAGATCTTCATTAAAAAAATCTGCGCGAATCAGCTTAAATCAATTTAAATCTGCGTGAAATATTTTTCAAATAAACTTAATAAACTTACAAGGTTTTGAAAGCCTTGCAGTAGAAAAACATATCAAAATGAATAGAATAACTCAAAAATTACAAGAAGATAAAAAAATCCTTTCGATTTACTTTTCTGCAGGATATCCGAACTTAAATGATACTGTGCAGATTATTCAGGATTTAGAGAAAAACGGAGTTGATTTAATCGAAATCGGACTCCCTTTTAGCGATCCTTTGGCTGATGGACCAACCATTCAGGCGAGTTCTACTCAGGCGCTTCATAACGGAATGACAACTCAAATTCTTTTTGATCAGCTGAAAAACATTCGCGAAAGCGTAAAAATTCCGTTGATTATCATGGGATATTTTAATCCGATGTTACAATACGGAGTTGAAGCTTTTTGCCAGAAATGCGCTGAAATTGGAATTGACGGTTTAATTATTCCTGACCTTCCGGTTGATGTTTATGCTGACGAATACAAAGCGATTTTTGAAAAATATGGTTTGATCAATGTTTTCTTAATTACGCCTCAAACTTCAGACGAACGTATTCGTTTTATTGACAGCGTTTCAAACGGATTTATCTATATGGTAAGTTCTGCAAGTGTTACAGGATCTCAATCTGGTTTTGGAGATGTTCAGGAAAGCTATTTTGAAAGAATCTCTAATCTTAATTTGAAAAACCCTCAAATTGTAGGTTTCGGAATTTCAAATAAAGAAACTTTTAATCAGGCAACTAAATATGCCAAAGGTGCAATTATTGGAAGTGCTTTTATCAAACATTTGAGTGAAAAAGGAAGCGGAAAAATTGAGGAATTTGTTGGAGAAATTCGATAAATAGATTTAAATGAAAGTTGTAAAATATTCAGTAGCAATAATTCTTCTCATTTCAATAATTTCATGTCAAAAAGTCCAAACCGAAAAACTTATCGGAAGTTGGAAGATGAAGGATTTAGTAAATACGACTGGAAAAAATATAGAAGACAAAACGACTTTTACAAAAGATAGTTTATTGATTTTTGAATTAATATCGAATGGAAAAACTATTGACAAAGAAGTTGCTAATTATAGTTTAAAAAACAATATAATTACTGTAAAATTTAAGAATCAAAATCCATACGATTTTAAGGTCTTAAAACTGAATAATTCAGAAATGGAATTATTAAATCTCAAAGAAAAAAGAGCTTATAGGTATGTAAAATAAATATTAGAAATCTAATTTGTCATTTCGACGAAGGAGAAATCTTCGTTGCAAAATCGACAAAGATAGGATTTCACTTTACGGAGCTACTTGTAGAGATTTCTCCTTCGTCGAAATGACAAGATTGTGAAAAAAAGCCTGAAAAATAGAGTTTTCAGGCTTTTTTATTTTAACTAATTCAAGCACTATTTAACATAAATTATCGAAAACGCTTTATGTTAATATTATGTTAAAATAAAATTAAACAAGCGTTTAAATTAAACAAGTGTTTAATTTTGCATCCGATTAGAAACAATACCATGTCACACATCGAATTGAACGATAAAAAAATTCAGATTCTAAATGTTGCGGAAAGACTTTTTTCTGAGAAAGGATTTGAAGGTACATCGATAAGGGATATCTCCAAAGAGGCCAAAATTAACATTGCCATGGTCTCTTATTATTTCGGTTCAAAAGAAAGGCTTTTGGAAGCTCTTATTTTTCACAAAACCGTTGATTTAAAACTACAACTCGAAAATTTATTACAAGAAGACATCGAACCCCTTGAAAAAGTCAATAAATTAATCGAAATTTACATCAACAGAATTTGCCTTAACAAAGGGATTTACAGGGTTTTACATTTTGAACTTTATAATAAGAAGAGAGAAAAAAGCCTTCAAGCTTTTACTGAACTTAAAAAAGGAAATTTAAAATCGGTTGAAAGCATTATCAAACAAGGTCAAGCCCAAGGAGTTTTTAGAAAAGATGTTAATATCCAACTCATTACACCTACGATTATCGGAACCTTTTTTCACTTTCACATGAATCGCTCTTTCTTCGAAGAAATATTTGATTTGAAAACCGACGAAATGTTTAACAATTACATTAAAAACGATCTTACAAAGCACATTCAACAAACTATAAAAGCGCTACTTGTTTATGAAAATTAGTCAATTAATGCTCTTTGGAGTTTTCTTCATCGGAATATCTTCAATGGAAGCACAAGAGAAAACAAGTTTAACCTTGGGTGAGGCCGTACAAATGGCTTGGGAAAAGAGTAACGAAGTTACACTTGCCAATACTAAGGTAAACACAAAAAAATACGAATTAAAAACCGTAAAAAACAATCAATACCCAGATCTTAAAGTTTCTGGTCAATATCAGCGTCTTACAAAAGCATCGATTGATATGCCTAATCAAGGTGAAAGTGCTTCATTAGCTTCTCCAGACAGAGCAATGCTTGGAATGGCGAACTTAAGTCTTCCTATTTTTGCTGGATTTAAAATTCAAAACAGCATTGATGCATATGAAGGAATGTACGAAGCAGAAACTGCTAATGCTGAAAAAACTAAAGAAGATGTTGCTTTAAAAGCAATCACTTATTACACAGCATTATACAAGGCTCAAAAAACATTAGATGTTTTAAACGAAAATCAAAAAAGCGCAAAACAGCGTGTTACTGATTTCACAGAGTTGGAGAAAAACGGAATTATCCCGAGAAACGATTTATTGAAAGCGCAATTATTAGTTTCTAAAACGCAATTATCTATTGATGAAGCTAATAATAACATCAATAATATCAACTTCTATTTGACTACTTTGCTGAAATTAGATCCAAATGTAAAAATTCAGGTAAATGAAGAGGATTTCTTTAATCTTAAAACAAGCAATTCTATAACATCTGATGCTGTTGCACTTGAAAGCAGAAAAGATTTAGAAGCAATAAGATTACAAGGCAAAGCTTCAGAAGCTAATGTAAAAATTGCAAAAGCTGGATATTATCCTTCAATTTCACTTTTAGGCGGTTATACTGCATTTGACTTAAAAGACATTGTAACTGTAAAATATGCGATGAACTTTGGAATCGGATTATCTTATGATTTATCAGGAATTCTAAAAAATAATGTTCACGTAAAAGAAGCAGAAAGCAGAGCTTTGGAAGTGAAAAATACCGAAGCAATTATTACAGACCGCATTAAAGTAGAGGTTCAAAAATCTATTGAAGATTATGACCTAGCAATTAATCAAAGTGTAGTGTATGAAGAAGCATTACAGCAAGCAGCAGAAAACTACAGATTAGTAAAAGATAAATTTGACAATGGTTTATCTGACACTAATGATTTAGTAGAAGCAGATGTAGAGCATTTAAATGCCAAAATTCAAACTGCTTTATCTAAAGCAACCATTATTCAAAAATATTACGAATTACTTTCAGTATCAGGACAATTATCACAATCATTCAATCTTTCTAAAATATAATCGATAGCTCTCATGGAAAAGAAAAAAACAAATAAAAAATTCATCATCATACTTGCAGTTCTGATTTTAGGAGGCGGAACTTACGGAATATCTAAATACCTACACGGTCAAGCTCACGAAGAAACTGATGATGCTCAAATCGAGAAAAAAATGAACCCGATTATCCCGAGAGTTTCAGGATATATCAGCAAAGTTTATGTGAAAGATAATGATTATGTAAAAAAAGGAGATACTTTATTTACTATTGACAAGAGAGATTATCAATTAAAGATTGATGAAGCTAATGCTGCTTTATTAGGTGCTGAAGGTCAGTACGAAGCTGCAAAAGCGGATATTGGAAGTGCAAATGCAAGCATCTCAGTTTCTGATGCTCAAATGAAATCTGCAACAGGTTCTATCGAAAGTGCAAAAATTAGATTGAGACAGCTTACAAACGATTATAACCGTTACAATAACTTGTACAAAACTCATACAATTACAAAACAGCAGTATGAGCAAGCTTTGACAGCAAAAGAAGAAGCTGAAAATCAAGTACGTGTTTTAGAGCAACAGCAAAAAGCTAGTTCTTATCAAAAATCGGTTATTCAGTCAAAATCTAAAGTTTCTGACAAACAGACAGAAGTTGCCGCAGCAAACATCAAAAAAGCAAAAACAATGCTTGATGTGGCTCACTTAAACCTTTCTTATACTGTAGTTACTGCTGCAATTGACGGTCAGGTTTCTAAAGTTGATATTCAGCCAGGACAATTAGTTCAGCCAGGACAATCTTTATTTTATATCATCAACAATAATGAAGCTTGGGTTGTAGCTAACTTCAAAGAAACACAATTGAACAAAATGGTTGTGGGACAAAAAGTAAGCTTAAAAGTAGATGCATATCCAAACTATGAGTTTAAAGGAACTGTATCTTCTTTCTCTCCAGCAACAGGTTCTCGTTTTTCATTATTGCCTCCTGATAACGCAACAGGAAACTTCGTAAAAACAATTCAGAGATTACCAGTAAAAATTACCATAGACGAATCTAACGATCCTGAAAAAGTGAAACTTTTAAGACCAGGTATGAACGTTGACGTAGATGTACATTTGAAATAAAATAAATGGCTACAGCAGTACAAGACGACGATTTAGTAGAATACGGTTTCAGACGTGTTATCATTACGATTACAGCAGTGCTTTGTGCACTGTTGGAAATTGTAGATACTACGATTGTAAACGTAGCGCTGACAGACATGCGCGGAAGTCTTGGTGCAACCTTGACCGATGTGGCATGGGTAATTACAGCATACGCAATTGCGAATGTTATTGTAATTCCGATGACGAGCTGGCTATCGCAGCAATTTGGAAGACGTAATTATTTTGTGGCTTCCATTATAATATTTACAGTCTGTTCTTTTTTGTGTGGTAATGCCACAAATATTTGGGAACTTGTAGCTTTCCGTTTCGTACAAGGTATGGGTGGAGGAGCTTTACTAGTAACAGCCCAAACAATTATTACAGAAAGTTACCCAGTAGCAAAACGTGGAATGGCGCAAGCTATTTATGGTATGGGTGTAATTGTTGGTCCAACTCTAGGTCCGCCCTTGGGAGGATATTTAGTAGATAATTATTCTTGGCCTTATATTTTCTATATCAATATTCCGTTAGGAATTATTGCAACTATTTTGGCTTTAACATTTGTTAGAAGTCCTAAATATGGAGAAAAATTAAAAGCCAATCAGGTTGACTGGTGGGGAATTATATTGTTGACTGCCTTTATCGGTTCTTTACAGTTTGTATTAGAACACGGACAGCAAGATGACTGGTTTAATGATTCAACAATCGTGACCCTAAGTGTTGTAACTGTTCTTGGATTGGTTCTCTTTATTTGGAGAGAGCTTACCTACGAATATCCAATTGTAAACCTAAGTGTTTTAAAAGACGGAAACTTAAGAATTGGAACCATAATGTGTTTTATTCTTGGATTTGGTCTTTACGGTTCAACATTGATTATACCAATTTACACGCAATCTATTTTAGGATGGACAGCAACAGATGCCGGATTATTATTGATTCCGGGGTCTATTACAACGGCGATTATGATGCCTTTTGTTGGTAATATGATTCAGAAAGGTGTGCCACAGGGTTATATGGTTGGAGTAGGATTTTTAATTTTCTTCTTCTTTACCTTTATGATGTACAGCCGTATGACGCCTGACACGGGAGTTGAACACATGTATTGGCCATTAATTTTGAGAGGAATTGGTTTAGGATTGCTTTTCGTTCCTATTACAACACTTTCGCTTTCAACTTTAAAAGGAAAACAAATTGGTGAAGGAGCTGCATTCACGGGAATGATGCGTCAATTAGGCGGATCTTTCGGTATCGCAATTATCACTACTTTTATCACTCGTTTCAGCCAGTCTCACCGAGTAGATTTAATTAATAACCTAGACCCTGCCAAATTTGACGTGCAGCAGCGCATTGCAGGAATGCAGCACGCGTTTATGGCAAAAGGATATAGCGCCGATGTCGCTTTGAAAAAAGCATATCAAGCCATAGAATATTCAGTAATGAAACAAAGTACTGTAATGGCTTATATGGATATTTTCCTTTATCTAGGAATTATGTTTTTATGTTGCATACCGATTATTCTCTTTATCAAAAAAGGGAAGAACAAAATTAGTGCAGCCGACGCAATGCATTAATGATAATAGATTTATAATACGCAGAAACGCCGAATTCATCATTTAGAATTCGGCGTTTATTTTTTTTAAGACATTTTATTTAACCGCAAAGAGCGCAAAGAATTTTATTTCTAAGAAGCGTTAAAAAACGCAAAGTTCGCAAAGCTTTGTAAAAAAACTTTGTGAACTTTGCGTAAAACTTTGCGCTCTTTGCGGTTAAAAAAATCTTAGAACCTCAGCAACTTAGAATCTTAGCAACTTTAAAAATCTATCTTGTAAAAACCAAGTGATTTCCTTTAGAAAGATTCGCATCAAACTGATATCCTTCGTAATTGAAACCTTTTAAATCATCTATAGTCTCAGCATTAGTATCAATAATATAACGTACCATCATACCTCTCGCCTTTTTGGCAAAGAAACTGATCATTTTTAGTTTTCCGTCTTTATAATCTTTAAAGTCTGGCGTAATTACAGGAACTTTTAAAGCTTTAACATCAACTGCAGAAAAATATTCATTACTCGCTAAATTCACGAATAATTCTCCTTTTTTTAATTCTTTGTTTAAAGCTTTAGTAACAACAGGCTTCCAGAATTCGTGCAGATTTTTATATTCACCAACTGGCATTTTGGTTCCCATTTCCAAACGATAAGCTTGCATTAAATCAAGTGGTTTTAATAGTCCGTAAAGACCCGATAAAATTCTCAGTTTATCTTGCAAAACATCAAGTTTTTCTAATGGAATAGTATATGCATCTAAACCGGTATACACATCGCCATCAAAAGTATAAACAGCTGGGCGTGCATTTTCTGCTGTAAATGGTGTTTTCCATTCTTGATTGCGTTTCCAATTTAAATCGGCTAGTTTGTCTGAAATAGACATTAATTCTGATAATTCAGCTGGCTTTTTTGTTTTTACTACTTTATGAACCACTCTTGCTTCTTTTAAGAATGAAGGTTCAGTATATTGAGATGTTGGTAATTCTTTTTCGAAATTCAATGATTTCGCTGGAGATATAACAATTTTCATGTGTGCTTTTTTCTATGATTCAAAAATACAAATTGAATTTCTAAAAATTATTGTTTGTAATTGATTTGTTCTATTGTTCTATTTCTTTTTAGCCACGAATTGCACAAATTTCCACGAATTATTTATTTGACTTAGATTGCGAAGATTTTTTGCCACAGATTAAAATGATTTACACAGATTTTCTTAATCTATTACTATTTTTTTCTGCGACTAATTGCACAAATTTTCGCTAATTAAAAATCTTTTTAATCCTTTTAATCTGTGGCAGAAAAATAAACTCGTGGAAATTCGTGCAATTCGTGGCAAACCTTTCCCAATTCATAAAAATCGATGCTACAAAATGTGAAATTGTTCAAAAAAGTAAGCTCTAGATTATAATAGGCATTTTCTATGTTGTAAATTTGCATGCATTTTATTTCTACTAAAATTAAAAAATGCTTTTATTCAAAAATTAGTGAATTCGTGGCGATACAAACAAACTATAAAACTGCTTTACAAAACAAAATCTTCGATGTTATTTCGAAAGCTTCTCAGGAATTAAACGTTGACTCTTATGTGATAGGAGGATTCGTTCGTGATTTGCTTTTAAACCGAGGTTCTAAAAAAGACATTGATGTTGTTGCAGTTGGAAGCGGCATCGAATTGGCTCTTAAAGTTTCAGATTTACTTCCGAACAAACCAAAAGTTCAGGTTTTTAAAACATACGGAACCGCAATGCTTCGTTTTGAAGATACCGATATCGAATTTGTTGGTGCACGAAAAGAATCTTATACTCGAGATAGTCGAAATCCGATTGTTGAAAATGGAACTTTGCAAGACGACCAAAATCGTCGTGATTTTACCATCAATGCCTTAGCACTTTCTTTAAACCAAAATAATTTCGGAGATCTTTTAGACCCGTTTGACGGATTAACCGATTTAGAAAACAAAACGATCAAAACGCCTTTGGATCCAGATATTACGTATTCTGATGATCCTTTGAGAATGCTTCGCGCAATTCGTTTTGCCACTCAATTGAATTTCGAAATTGAAGAAAATTCACTAAACGCCATAACAAAAAATGCTGAACGCATTAAAATTATTTCTGGCGAAAGAATCGTTGATGAGTTAAACAAAATTCTCATGACCGATAAACCTTCAACAGGATTTTTACTTTTATACAAAACAGGACTTTTAGATTTAATCTTACCAGAATTAACAGCGTTGAATCAGGTGGAAGAAATTGAAGGTCATACACATAAAAACAATTTCTATCATACGTTGGAAGTTGTTGACAACATCTGCCCAAATACAGACGATGTTTGGTTAAGATGGTCGGCATTACTTCATGATATTGGAAAAGCACCAACAAAACGTTTTACAAAAAAACAAGGATGGACTTTTCACGGACACGAATTCTTGGGCGGAAAAATGGCAAAGAAAATCTTTGAACGTTTGCATATGCCGTTGAACCATAAAATGAAGTTCGTTCAGAAAATGGTTATTATGAGTTCACGTCCGATTGTTTTGGCGCAGGATATTGTGACTGACAGCGCGGTTCGCCGTTTGGTTTTTGATGCTGGTGAAGATGTAGAAAACTTGATGACTTTGTGCGAAGCGGATATTACAACCAAAAATCCGTCAAAATTCAAGAAATATCATAAAAATTTTGAACTCGTACGCAAGAAGATTGTTGAAGTAGAAGAACGCGATCATGTTCGTAATTTTCAGCCACCAATTACTGGAGAAGAAATTATGGAAATATTTGATTTAAAGCCTTCTCGTGAAATCGGAATTTTAAAAGAAGCAGTAAAGGAAGCTATTTTGGAAGGCGTTATACCGAATGAATATCAGGCCGCTTATGATTTTGTAATTAAGAGAGCTGAAAAATTAGGCTTAAAAAAAGTTGAGAAATAAGTATTATTTAATAAAATGAAAAAAGAGAATAAATCAGTAATTATTTGGTTACTATCAGGCTGTGTTTTATTATTTTTAATGGTTGTTGTAGGCGGTATTACCCGTTTAACCAATTCAGGTTTATCTATGACTGATTGGCATTTGGTAACCGATACCTTTCCACCTTTAACAGAAGCAAAATGGCAGGCTGCTTTTGACGAATATAAAAAATTTCCTGAGTATCAGAAAATCAATATTCACAATGATTTTCAGTTAGCCGATTATAAATTCATCTATTTCTGGGAATGGTTTCACCGATTTATTGGCCGTATTATTGGCTTGGTTTTCTTTGTACCGTTTGTTTACTTTTTAGCCAAAAAGAAATTAGATACTCCAACGATTAAAAAATGCGTAGTTCTTTTGGCAATGGGAGCTTTCCAAGGATTTTTAGGTTGGTTTATGGTAAGAAGCGGATTAATTGATAATCCAGATGTAAGCCACTTCAGACTTTCTCTACACTTAACATTTGCTTTCATAACATTTGCTTATACTCTTTGGGTAGCGCTAGATTTGATTTATCCAGAACGAAATATCAACAAGATTTTACCTCTAAGAAATATTGCGCGCTATGCTTTGGCAGCTCTTCTTATCCAGATTATTTATGGCGGATTTGTTGCTGGACTAAATGCTGGATTAATTCATAATCATTGGCCTTTAATGAGCGACGGAGAATTTATTCACGAATCGGTTTTTATTGAGCAGTCTTCTTTAATAAAAAACTTAATTGAAGGAAAAAGCGGTGTTCAGTTTGTACACAGAACTTTTGCTTATGTTGTCGTTGGTATTATTCTTTTCCTTTTCTTCAAAAGCAAAAAATATACGCTTACTCACACTCAAGCAAACGGAATCAAAACTTTAGTTGTTTTTGTTTTTATTCAGTTTTTATTGGGAGTTTTCACTTTATTATATAGTGTGCCATTGGCTTTAGGATTAATTCACCAAATTATGGCGTTCTTCCTTTTAAGTGCCATGACGTATACTTTGCACAGATTAAGCAAATAAGATTGAAATATATTAAAACATGAAAAGGCTGTCTCAAAAAGACAGCTTTTTTTTTGGAAGGAATATTATTTTTAAAATTTATTTTATATGAAAAACCCCAGCGGGGTGAAATATTTATAGAATTACATTAAGACAAATAAAAAGAGCTCTGGAGGAGCGACATATATGTAGACTTTACAAAAATATGTCGCTCCTCTGGAGCTTTATGTTGTACACGTTTATATTTTGCTATAAATATTTCGCTTCTCTGAAGCTTAAAAAAAGCTATCCTTTTGAGATAGCCTTTTTTATTATGATATCGATTTTAATCCGAAAAAATTAAAATCTGATGAATTTCTATTTTTATTATTTGGATTTTTATCCCAACCAAGCTTTAAAATCCTGCACTTTTTCTCGGCTTACAATTACCTCATCGTCTTTGTAACTTGGCAAAATAACCTTTAATCTCGAATTGGTATACACCTGAATTTCTTTAATTGCTTTTAGCGGAACTATAAATTTTCTGCTTACGCGAAAGAAATCTTTTTTGTCCAGTTCTTGTTCTAAGATTTCCAAAGTCGAATCGATCAGATAATCACGATTGTCATACGTATGAATATAAGTTCCTTTATTTTCGCTGAAAAAACATTCAATTTCTTCTGTAGTAATTACTTTTAAGTGCTGACCAATTTTAACTGTAAATCTCTTTTTATACGTTTTTTCAAAAGGATTGGACAGCATCTGACGAATCTGTTCAAAATCTAATTGCAGATTTGAACTTTCTGCAGCTTTTGGAAGACGGGATTTAAATTTTGAAACTGCCACTTCAAGATCATCTTCGTCAATAGGTTTTAAAAGATAATCAATACTATTTAATTTGAAAGCTTTTAAAGCGTACTCATCATACGCCGTAGTAAAAATGATAGCGCTTTTGATATCTATTTTTTCAAAAATCTCAAATGATAAACCGTCAGACAACTGGATATCCAAAAAAATCAAATCTGGATGCGGATTATTTTCAAACCATTGAACCGATTCTTCAACTGAGTGAAGCATGGTTTCTACAGTTACATCTAACTTTTCAAGTTTTCTTTGCAGCAATCTTGCTGCTGGTTTTTCGTCTTCTATAATTAATGTGATCATTTACTATAATGTGAAATTTGAAAAAATTATGAAGTCAAAGTTACTCCCATTTATTTTTATTTGCAGTATCTTTTTCCATGTATTTTTGGATTTTTCTTTTCTCCCAATCTGCACCAAAAAACCAATCAGCGCCAAAAACAGATAGTGCGTGAGCTAACAAGCCAATTCCCCAAAAAAATGCAGTCGAATAGGTATGCAATTCTGTTAAACCACTTAAATCCATCACCATTAGACCTGCAGATTTGTCACGAGTCAAACTTGATACAATAATGATAATATTTACAATGATGAAAATTTTCAAATGCGAGTAAAACCTTTTAAGTCTTTTTACCCTTCTATAAGCTGCATTGTAATTTGGATCGTCTGTATACTCTCCAAAATGCTGTCTTGTATAATCCTCGTACATTTCTCTTCTAAAACGTCCCATAGCTATATTTTAATTATTTCCACTTGTTTTTATTCTGTTTTTCCTTCTCCATAAACTCCTTGATTTTTCTTTCTTCCCATTCCTTGCCCATTCCTGGAAAAACCTCAAAAACTTTTAATCCATGAAAAACAACGCCAACTCCCCACCACAATAATGGCCAGAAAAACCATAAATAACTTGGTGATGTATATAAATTTATAAAAACCAAAATTGCATTTACTAATATGTACGCTAGAAGATTTCCGTAAAACCCTTTAATATTTTCAACCTTTTTTTTGGCTTGGATATATTTTTCCTCGTCGCTTAAATTCCTTTCCATAACTATTCCCATTTTTGTTTTTTATACTTTTTTTCTAAAATACTTTTTAGTTTTCTTTCTTCCCATTCTTGCCCAAAAATCTTGTAAGAAGCAAACAAATCTATTGCAGAACCCACAATTACAGCGGTCCAAATAATTACAATTATCCAATTGATATATTTAATTGGAAAAAATTGCAATGGCAGATTGGTATATTCTTTTAGAAGAAAAATTATCAGTGCAATGGTATAAATGAACAAATGCTTGTAAAAAGATTTCAGCTGAATTACTTTTTTTGTGGCTAATTCTTCTAGCATTACTTGTTCCTGATCATTATTCAAATTTGTTTCCATGACTACTTTCTAAACGTTGCTGATTTTCTTTTTCTAGAATTTCTCTTATTTTTTTCTCTTCCCATTTCTTATTGAAGAAAGGCGGAAGACTAAAAACTTTCAATCCATGCAAAACAATTGCTATTCCCCAGCCCATTACAGACCATATCCACCATAGATATTCCGGAGAAGTCATATAATTTACAACAATCACAATCGGGTTACATAAAACGTAGACAGTCAAATGCTCATAAAATCCTCTTATCTCTTTTACTTTTTTCTGAGCATCATAATAACGATCCGCTTCTGTGAAATCTTTTTCCATTACTTCCACGTTTTTTGCTTGTTGTCTTTTTCCAAAATCTCGCGAATTTTTCTTTCTTCCCAATCAGAGCTATATCCAAAAACTTTAAAAGCATGCATCGCAACTCCAAACCCCCAACCTAAAGCCGAAAACCAAAACCATTGAAATCCTGGTGAAAATTTTAAATTAATAAAGATCAAAAACGGAATTACACAGCAATATGAAATGATATTCCCATAAAATCCTTTCAGTTCTTCTACTCTTTTTTTAGCTCTATAATAAGCTTTTGCTTCATCGGTATATTCTGCACTCATTTCCATAACGGCAATTTGTTTTGTTAAAATTGGAATTCTAACTGTGAAATTCTTTCCATCCTCTTCAATCTTCACTTTTCTATCTGTTATAATTCCGTATCTGTTTACAATATTCTGCAGTCCGACACCTTGCCTATCCTGCAAAACTTCTTTTTTCTGAAGATCATTCTGAATTGCCAGATAATCTTTATCAATAAAAATTCTAATATGAAGCGGTTTTTGCTCGCTTACCACATTATGCTTTACGGTATTCTCCAGTAAAAGCTGTAAAGAAAGCGGTACTACTTTGGCCTCTGGATTGATGTTTTCTGTTGGCAATTCGTAAAACAAACTATTTTCGAAACGCATTTTCAGAAGATTCATATAGGTTTTTGCAAACGACAACTCGTCTTCAACCGAAACCAATTCTTTGTCTTTCTGTTCTAAAACATATCGGTAAATTTTAGACAATGAAGTAGTAAAACGCTGTGCATTATCTGGATTTTCTTCTATTAAAGAACTAAGAACATTTAAACTATTAAAAAGAAAATGCGGGTCGATCTGGTTTTTTAAGCTTTCGAATTTGGCATTTGCCGTACCCGCGATAATCTTTTGTTGTGTTACCTTGTTTTCCTGATAGAGTTTATAAAAATTAAGTCCGTGAAAAAACAGTAGAACAATAAAAGTCATTACTGCAGATTCTATGTAATTTTCAGCCTTTTCATTTGCTAAAAAACCAATAATTGTCTTATTCTCGATTATTACACTTGTAAACAAACGCAATACTCCAATTACAATCATCGATACTAAAAAAGAACTTGCAAAACCAATAAGTATTCTCTTTACTGAATATGGATTTTCTCTGAAGACCCTATCTAAAAAATCAAAAAGAACGACGTTTACGATATACAAAACCACACTGTAAAGCATGCAGTACAAGAAATAAATGTAAAGATTCTTATTAAAGACTGCTGTTCCTAAAGAAGCAAACCGAATTAGAAAAGAGAACAAAAAAACTATTCCTCCAACTAAGCATGCTTTTAACAAATTGGGTTTTAATATCATCATATTATAAACTACTGAATTATTTACAAGTTTTTTGAATTTCTAATGCTCTGTCCAATCCCCATTTTGGAGCGTAAGGCGTAGCTGGTTTAAAAGTATTAAAAAGTTCAATAGATTTATCAACTTGCGCGCACAAAGGTTTTGTATCTACTCCTGTCCATTTTGCTCCTCCTATTTGATAATCTGCTTCACCAAAAACTGCTCTCGGATTATTTGGATCTAATGCTTTAGCTTTTGCGTAAGCTTCCATCACTTTAGCAGAATATTTCATTCCGTTTGTCATCGGGTCTGCTACAACATATCCTGTGTAGATTAGCGCCTGCATTACATATAGTTCTGAGTTGGCTTGGTCTTTAATCAATTCGATATCTAATGCATCTTGCGCTTTTGTCAATAACAAATCGATTTTTGCTTTGTCTTTTTCTGTAAAAACGGCGGTTGCGTTGATCATAGCAACATAATAATTAGGCAAATAACTGTTTTTTTCAGCTGCCGCAATTCTTTCAAATAAAGCCGAAGCTTCAGTATTTTTCCCTTCTTTCCAAAGTCCGAACGCTTTATTCATTCCTTGTTCAAATTGCGTTTGTGCTGAACTTATTACTACTACAAATAGTGCGATTAAAGTGATGATTTTTTTCATTTTATAAGTTATTTAATGGTTTGTTTATATAGATTAGTTATTTGTTTATTTAGAATACAATTTCAATTTTTGAGTCTTTATTGACAATAAATTTAGCATCACTATACAAAGGAGGCCCCATAAATCCTTTTGCATTGTTTGAAGCTGCATATTCTTCTATTGGCATTCCCATTGAGTTTCTGTCAAGCTTTCCGTTGATGTTCTCATCATGATAGGTTGAAATTGCATATTCTCCAGCAGGAAGGTTATCAAAAGTTACAACCGCTTTATTGTCTTTAATTTCGGAAGCCAAACTTTTGTAAGTTGTTTTAAGGAAAGTTCCGTCTGAATTGTATAATCCTACTTTAACCACTCCTGTGTCATTTTTTAAGCCTGAAACAGCAACAGTTAATTTCACATTCTGTGCAGACATTAAACTGCAGATAAATAAGATAGTTATTGTAATAATTTTGGTCATGATTTCTTTTTTTAAGGTTCTGAGTTACTAAGGTTCTAAGTTTTTTTATTGATGATTAAAACTCTTTTTTTTAAGGTTCAAAGGTTCAGAGTTGCAAAGGTTCAGAGGTTTGTTTTTCTTATTACTAGTATTCAAAAAACTTTGAACCTTTGTCGCTTTGTTTCTTTGTTCCTTTTAATTTACACTTCAAAAGTATGCTGGTTTTTAGTCTTTTAAAATTAAATGATACTGAGTTGTTGATTTTGGTTACTGAATTGTTTTTTTCCGAGGTGCAGAGGGTCAGAGTTGCAAAGGCTCAAAGGTTTTTTCTTTCTAGATTCTGAAGAACAAATACAAAGATTTTAATATTTAAAACTTTTAACCATTCGAAGAAACCTCTGAACCTTTGCACCTTTGCACCTTTGTTCCTGAAAAACTACAAGTTTTTTAGCTGATTCTCATTCTTATTCTGGCTAATCGTCCAAAAGAAACCGATGAAAAAGAATCTGTCTGCTGTTGGAACCACGGCTTGTCTTTGATAAACACCGCTTGCATCTGGATTTTTTGCATAATCGTATCCGAAAATATTTTGAGTTCCTAAAACATTCGAAACTGAGAAATAAAGGATTTTTTGCGTTGTTAATAAATACGCCCAGCTGAAGCTTAAACTATTATACGATTTTGTTTTTCCGTTCATAAACTGTGTCTGATTCGGATCGTTGTACGGACGTCCTGAACTAAAGCTGTTTGTTAAACTAGCCTGAGATTTCCAATCTGTAATAAAATATTTTGCTACAACAGATAAGTTATGATTGGCAATAAAACTTGGAGTCGCCATGTTTGGGAAGTTTTTATATTGTCTTTCTGAATCGATATAAGAATATGAAATCCAATATTCTAGGTTTTTGTGCAAATTGCTGTCTCTCCAAAATAAATCCAATCCTTTTGCGTAACCAGATCCGTTGTTATTGAAAACCGAATTGTATTGAATATCTCTTGTGTTGTATTGTACTAAATTGCTGTAATCCTTATAATAAACCTCTGCTCTAAGTGTTTGACCTATTCTTGTAAACGTATAATTAAAAATATAATGACTTGCTTTTTCGCTTTCAAACTGATGGTATTTAGAAAATTTAATATAATCTACAACTGGTGTTTGAGAATAATCTCCATAAGCAAACGAGAACTGACTGTTTTTTGAAGCTTTATATCCTAATGAAGCTCTTGGCGCAATATTGTTTTCGTTTAAAAGACTGTTGTTTGAATATCTTAAACCAACTTTTAAAGCTAGTTTTTTAGAAAATAAAATATCCCCTTCTGTGTAAGCCGCAAAAATGTTAGAATCATATCCATTTGTAACATTAAGCGAAATATTATCGGCTACGTTTTCATCGTATTTTGTAATGAAATAATCACTTCCGAAAGACAATTTAAAAAAGTTTGAAAATTTCTTGCTTAATTTCAGCTTCAGCTGAGCGGCATTTTCTTGGTTTTCGATTCCGGTAATATCATATTTCAGTTTGTTTTTGCTGTAACCATAGCTCACTCCAGAAGTAATCTGCCATCCAGTTCCAAAACTTCCTTTGTAAGACGAATTCAAATAGAAGTTATTATTGTTCATGTCAGTTCGAATCGGATTTTCGAAATTGACGTTTTTCTGATTCAAATCAAACTTTTCAGAATCAAAAGAAGCATACAGCTTAAATATTCCGTTTGTAAAATTATATCTATAAACCGTCTCACCTCCAAGAGATTGATACGGATTATTCCACTCTACGTTTTGCGGAATAACAGCTTGATAAGGTGCTAAATTCACATACATCATATTTACACTAAGTGAACTTTTTTTGAATTTCTGTGTATTTCCTAAACTCAAACCAACCGTCATAAGCCCAATATCAGTTTTATCATGGTCTTCTTCGTCTTGTGTATTTAAAAGCAAAACACTTGACAAAGCTTCACCATATTCCGCAGAATAACCACCTGTAGAAAATGCGATTCCGCTAAACAAAAAAGGAGAAAAACGGCTTCTTGTAGGTAAGTTATTTGTAGTTGCGCCATAAGGCTGCGCTACACGGATTCCGTCAACAAAAGTCTGCGTTTCGCTTGCTTCACCTCCACGAACAAACAAACGTCCGTCTTCACCAACCGTTTGAGTTCCTGGTAAAGTCTGCAAAGCTGCAACAATATTTCCTGCAGAACCTGCCGTAGTTACAATATCTAAAGGTTTTAAAACCGAAACTCTCGATTTCTCTCCAGATTCCATAGTTCCAGCTGTAATAATAACGGCATCCAAATTATTAATATTCTCTGTTAATTTTACCGTTTGATTTTTATAATTAGCAACATCAATTTCTTGTTTGTAAGTTTCAAAAAGTAAAAAGCTTACTACTAAAAATTTATTTCCTGTTTCTGTAGTTTCAAAAGAAAAATCTCCAGTTTCAGAACTTGTTGCTCCGTCATAAGTTCCGTCAATATAAATATTAGCGCCAGCAACAGGTTTTCCTTTTGGGTCTACTACTTTTCCTGAAATCGTATTTTGAGCAAAAATTAAAGCCGTAAAAAATAAAAAGCTAATAGTAAAAAATAATTTGGTTTTCATGTCATCTTTGGTTTTTGATGAAGCAAATGTATTTTAACAATTCATGTTAAAAAATATATAATAACCCAATTGTAGATTTTCGAGGATGAGTTGTAAAATACTAATTTGTATCTTAGCTAACGTGTTTCTAAAAACTATTAACTATGTCAGAAAGTAAAAGAGTTTCGAATTTATATCAATCCATTTATAATGGAAATCCATGGCTTGAAGTTACCTTGGCAGATACTTTAAAAGATGTAACTGCAGCTCAGGCTTATAAAAAAATCAATCCTAACTTAAACACGATTTGGGAAATTGTCAATCACCTAATACAATGGAGAAGAAACATATTAAAGCGTGTTCAAGGAGAAATAATTACAACTCCCGATCATAATTATTTTGTGCCAATTTTAGATTCATCTGAACCCGCTTGGGAACAATCGCTGCAAAGTCTGGCAAAATCTCAGGAATTATGGAGTGCTTGTCTGAGTGATTTTAATGATGAGGATTTTGAGAAAATAGATCTAAATAATAATCATAATTTTTATGAAGATATTCACGGAATCATTCAGCATGACGTTTATCATTTAGGACAAATTGTTATTTTGAAAAAACTGCTTTAATTTTAGTTCTAACACATAGAAACATAGGTTTTGTAACTCAAAAAGAATATTTAGAAATCTAGATTTCACACATAGCTCTATGTGGAAATCTAAAAATGAAATGCCTTTACTACGTTTAAAAGCTATGTTTCTATGTGCTAAAATAAAAAATCATCGACTATGAAGAATATACTTTTTATGCTCGCATTATTATTGTTCAGTAGCATCGGCTTTTCACAAGAAACCGAAGTGAAATACGATGAAGCTCTAGCCAAATCTCTCCATGCCGACGAATACGGAATGAAGAAATATGTTTTTTGTCTTTTAAAATCTGGAAGCAATACAACCGCTTCTAAAGAAGAAACCAAAAAACTTTTTGAAGGTCATATGGCAAATATTGGAAAATTGGCCAAAGAAGGAAAACTCGCTGTTGCTGGACCTTTCATGAAAAACGACCGAAATTATCGTGGTATTTATATTTTTAATGTAGAAACCGTAGAAGAAGCCAAAGCTCTTGTTGCCACCGATCCTGCAATAAAAGCCAATTTGCTTGAAGCTGAATTAACGCCTTGGTATTGCACTGCAGCTTTGCAGGAAATTCCGAAAATGCATGAAAAAATTGCCAAGACGAAAATGTAAAATATGAAAACAGAAAAAGAAAAAATGATCTCTGGCGAATATTATAATGCCTTTGATCCTGAATTATTAAAAGGTCGTCGTGCGGCAAAAAACCTTTTACACAGCTTAAATGTAAAAGAATATAGAGTCACCAAAAAAGCAAAAGAGATTCTAAAAGAATTGATTCCGAACGCTGGATCTGGTCTTTATATTGAACCTCCTTTTCATTGTGATTACGGTTATAATATTTTTGCTGGCGAAAATGTTTATTTTAATGTGAATTGTGTGGTTTTGGATTGTGCGCCTGTAACCATCGGATCAAATGTGTTTATTGCACCGAATGTTCAGATTTATACCGCATCTCATCCGCTTGACGCTGAACTAAGAAAAACATTGGAAAATGCATATCCTGTAACAATTGGAGACGATTGCTGGATTGGCGGAAACTCTGTTATCTGCCCTGGCGTAACAATCGGAAAAGGTTGTGTTATTGGTGCTGGATCTGTCGTTACAAAAGATATTCCCGACAATTCGCTTGCTGTTGGAAATCCTGCAAAAGTTATTCGAAAATTAAATCAAGAACCTGAACCAAAAAAATAATGCTTACCCTTAACAAAGTTCATCATATTGCCATTTTATGTTCCGATTATGAAAAATCGAAATATTTCTACACTCAGATTTTAGGCTTAACAATTATTCGTGAAATTTACCGCGCAGAACGCCAATCTTATAAATTGGATTTGGCTTTGAATGGCTCTTATGTTGTCGAATTATTTTCATTTCCAAATCCGCCGCAAAGACCTTCAAGACCTGAGGCGGTTGGTTTAAGACATTTGGCTTTTGAAGTCATTAATCTGGAAGAAACAATTGCTTTTTTAACTTCAAAAAATATAGAATCAGAACCGATAAGAATTGATGAAACAACCGAAAAACGTTTCACTTTTATTGCTGATCCAGATTTGTTACCGATTGAGTTTTATGAACGTTAGGCTTTTTTTTTGCCACTAAGGCACTAAGACTCTAAGTTTTTTTTTCTCATTTTTTGTCATTTCGACGAAGGAGAAATCTCCACGAGAAGCTCTGCAAAGATTGGCGATTTTGATTGCGGAGTTACTTGTGGAGATTTCTCCTTCGTCGAAATGACAAACTGCCTGTTTAATCGTTGCCTTAAATAAAAAACCTTTGCGCCTTTGCGTCTTTGTGGCAAAAACAACATCGACAGAATTTTCCTATTTATATCCATTTTAACACACTAAAATAAAGATTTCCTAGAAAAAACCGAATTTGATACTTAATTTTGTAATCCGCAGAAAAAAAAATGCGGAATTCTCAAACTTATAATGATGAACAAAACGGCGCAAATCAAAAAAAATCATCAATTAATCAAACTCCGAAAATTAGTTATTGTTTCTATCTTAATTGGCTTTCTTTCTGCCTTTCTCGGAATTTCACTAAAAAAAATAACTGAATATTATGAAGAAATCTTCTTTCACGAAGTTTCAGTTCATCCCATATTTTATATCATATTCCCGGTTTTCGGTTTGTCGGTAATTTATTTCTTGAGGCAATACCTTTTTAAGAAAAAAGAAAACAAAGGAATCAAAGAAGTTTTTGAAAGCACTGCATCAAAATCTAAAAATCTGCCATCTTATAAAATTCCATCACATTTCATAAACGGATTACTAACTGTTATTTTTGGAGGTTCTACTGGAATCGAAGTTTCAACTGTTGTCGCTACAGCAACTATTGGTTCTGTTGCTCACGAAAAGGAAAATGTTTTCCGTCAATACAAAACCGAATTAATCTGTGCGGGTGTTGCGGCGGGAGTCACGGCTCTTTTCAGCAGTCCGATTGCGGGAGTTTTATTTGCTTTCGAAGTAATTTCTAGAAAAGTAACGCGAGCATTTATCATTTCAAATTTAATTGCCGTTTCTATCGCTTTTGGTTTGTTGACCATTTTAAAAGAAGAGCCATTATTTGCGGTTTCAATTACAACATGGAATTTAAAAGCGATTCCGTATTTTATTCTTTTAGGAATTTTAGCCGGAATGAATTCTGTTTATTTAACTCGTTGTGTTTTATTCTTCAAATCTCAATTTGGAAAAATCGATACGCATTATTATAAAATCATTTTAGGATCTGCTGTTTTAAGCCTTTCGTTATTCTTTTTTCCACAATTATACGGAGAAGGCTATCACGCTATTAAAGGAATTTTTGGAAATGCACACCAAGCCCAATTGACCATTACTTTAGCGCTGACTTTTATTGGAATTTTAATTCTAAAACCAATTGTAACTTCCATCACATTAGCTTCTGGCGGTGACGGCGGTGTTTTTGCGCCAAGTTTATTTATTGGAGCATTTTTAGGATTATTGCTGGCATCTATCTTAAACAGCTTTTTTCATGTAAATGTAATTCCGGTTAACTTTATGATTATCGGAATGGCTGCTGTTCTTAGCGCAAGTATTCATGCCCCTTTTACAGCGATATTCTTGGTTTGCGGTTTAACAAACGATTATACCTTGTTTTTTCCAATTCTTGTAGTTTGTTTAATTTCAAAATACACTGCAAAAACAATTTATCCGTATACAGTATACAGTTATTCTCCAAGCTTAGTTAAATAATTTCAGACTTAATTATACAATCTGAAGATTACAAACATACAGCAAAGTATATTTAAAAGCATAACGAGTAAAATATAATACCACAATAATGCCAACAGAAAAAATAAAAAGAAGCTACCGCAAAACACGTTACATTCTTTATAAAGAAACTTTAATCGATTATAAAGAGCACTTTTGGTCCTTTTTAGGTTCGTTTGTCGGAATTGGGATTCTTGCCTATCTTGAATCTTCACAATTTACAGGAAGTGATGTTGTGTATTTAATTGGCTCTTTTGGCGCTTCTAGTGTTTTGATTTACGGAATTATACAAAGTCCGTTTTCACAACCAAGAAATTTAATTGGAGGCCATCTTATTTCTGCCTTTATAGGTGTTACAGTAAATAAACTAGTGCCTGATATTGTCTGGATTTCAGCTCCGCTGGCTGTTTCTCTTTCAATTATTTTCATGCAGATTACAAAAACATTACATCCACCAGGAGGTGCAACAGCTTTAATTGCAGTTACGGGTTCAGCGCAAATAAAAGGTTTAGGCTATATGTATGTGATTTCACCTGTTCTTGTTGGTGTATTAATTTTATTTATAACTGCCTTATTTTTTAATAATATCACTTCAAGCAGAAGTTATCCAAGCCACAGCACTTACCATAAACACTATCATAAGATTAGAAAAAGACTGGCGAGAAAATAATTTTCGCTCTTCTCCTGCAAGGTTTTCAAAACCTTATAGGCATAAACTTCAGCATTAATAAGGCCTACGAGGTTTTGAGAACCTCGCAGGATCACAAAACAATTAAAACACAGAAAAACAAGAGACTAAAATCTTTTCAACAAATCGTAATTCATGATTCGAATTTCGTTTTTTATATTTTACCTTTGACCTCTCAATAAAAACAAAGATTATGGTTTATAAATTTAGAGTTATTCTAGACGCCGAAGAAGATATTTTTAGAGACATTGCTATTCTTGAGGAAGATACACTTGAGGATTTACACAATGCAATCTTCAATGCTTTTGGCTTTGACGGATCAGAAGTGGCTTCATTTTATACTTGTGATGATACATGGAATCAAGAAGATGAAATTCCGCTTTTTGATACAGGAGATGTTCCTGGCGAAATGAGAACCATGAATGATTATCCGTTATCTAGTATTTTAGATAAAGAAAACACAAAGATTATCTACGTTTACGATTTCATCAGTATGTGGACTTTCTTAGTT
Organism: Flavobacterium sharifuzzamanii; assembly: GCF_003254585.1. Taxonomy (GTDB): domain Bacteria; phylum Bacteroidota; class Bacteroidia; order Flavobacteriales; family Flavobacteriaceae; genus Flavobacterium; species Flavobacterium sharifuzzamanii. Next base: position 483,884 of record NZ_QJGZ01000042.1, read on the forward strand.
GAATTGGCTGCAATCGAAGATGAAGCTGTTGGAGCAACTTACCCAGAAACTTTATTTTCTCACGGTGAAATGCCAGACGAAGCTCACGAAAAAAACTTTGAAGCTGATGACATGCACGATGATATCTACGGAGAATTTGAAGACGACCTAGACGAAGACGATCTTGATATGTTCGAAGGCGACGACAGCTTCGAAGATTATGGATTTGAGGAGAATTGGAATTAGTTTTTGAGGTTCAAAGAGGCATAGGTACAAAGGTTCAGAGGTTTTCTTAAAATCTTACGATTTTAAATGTAATATTTTTCTTTATTTTTATGTTTTAATTCTTAAAATATAAAATGAAAACTTTTCGCGACCTTTTAATCTGGCAAAAATCTATGAATCTGGTAACTGAAATTTACCAATTAACAAATTCATTTCCAAAAGAAGAAATTTATGGACTATCTTCACAAATCAGAAGATGTTCAATATCAATACCAAGTAATATTGCGGAAGGATATGGCAGAGATGGAAATAGTGATTATTTGAGATTTTTAAATATTTCAATATCGTCATTATTTGAAATGCAGACTCAGCTTGAAATTTCATTCAATCTAAAATATATAACCGAGTACCAATTCAGTAAAATAAATGGAGAAAGCAGAGAATTAGAACGAATGTTAAGTTCTTTTATTCGAAGAATAAAAGACAGAAAATAACCTTTGTCCCTTTGAACCTCTGCAACTCTGAACCCATACACACATGATTAATCTTTTCAACACCCACATCGACACGCTGTCAATACACCGCGTAGGAAACAAAAGCCGTAACGAAGCAATTTTTTTATCGGAGCAGCCATTTAATTTAAATGACGAGATTGTTCCTTTGATAAAAGAATTCTTTTTTAAGCCTTTTAGAGAAAAAGAAGAAAACTATTATCAGTTTGCACACGAAGTGGACTTGGATTACAACGACATGTTTAAATATGCAACGGAGATTTTCGCTAATCCGTCAAATGTTCATGAGGTTTCTAAAAACATTACAAAACACTTATTTGAGCAATCGAATCATCCGCATATTAAAAACGGAGAGGTTTATGTAACGTATTTAACGAACTTAAGCATCGATAATAATGTAGTTGATGCCATTGGTATTTTTAAAAGCGAATTACAAGCAGACTTTTTACAGTTTGAAGAAAACGGAAGCAACCTTGAAATGATTTTACAGCAAGGAATTAACTTGAGTAAATTGGATAAAGGATGTTTAATCTTCAACTACAAAAAAGAAGAAGGATACAAAATCCTTACTGTAGACAGCAACCGTTATGACGCACGTTACTGGTTAGAGCACTTTTTATCTGTGGACGCTTTTGAAGATGAAAATTTCATCACAAAAAAATATTTAAAGTTCTGTCAAAACTTCGCAAAAGACGTGGTTTTGCCAGCAGAAGACAAGAAAGAGGAAGTAATGTTTATGAACCGATCTGTGAATTATTTCGCTAAAAATGATCAGTTTGAAGAGCAGAATTTCTTGAATGAAGTACTAGACAATCCTGATTTGATTCCTGAATTTAAAAACTATAAAGTTGATAAAGGAGAAAAATACAGCATCGAAGATGTAACCTCATTCCCTATTGCCAACGCAGCAGTTTCTGACGCTAGAAAATCGATTAAAAACGTAATTAATTTGGATACTCATATTCAGATTAAAATGGATTTCATCAATCCTGAAAGTGCAGAAAAATTTGTTGAAAAAGGCTGGGATGAAGAAAAACAAATGTATTACTACTTAGTTTACTTCAATAAAGAAGAAAAAAGCTAAGAAGTTTTCATTTTCTATTACTTACTTAATACAAAAAAAGGCAATTACAAATGTAATTGCCTTTTTTTATTGAAACTGATTTTCTAAAATAAAGCGAAAATCGATTTTAAAATATCGTCATAAACCTGTTTATCTTTTTCACCGGCACGAGCCAAAACTCGAATTCCAGAATAATTATTAAAGATAAATCGTGCCAATGATCTCGCCTCTTGTCTATCAGAAATCTGTCCTAAATCCTGCCCTTTTTTAACAGCAGCGCAAAAAATATCTTCTACTACCTTTTGGTTATCATGAACAATTTTTGCAATTTCAGGATCATGCATTGCTAATTCTACAGCAGAATTTACCATAAAACAGCCTTTTGTAATTCGATCCTGAAGACTTTCTATAACAGCTTGTTTGAATATTTCAGTTAAAGCAGTTTTGATATTTTCAGCATTTTCAAAAAGCTCATTAAGGCTATCTAGATTTTGCTTCTGATATCGTTTTAATGACTTTACAAAAAGCTTTTGCTTATCACCAAAAGTATCATACAGACTAGAACGGCTTAATCCTAAATGATTTACCAAATCCTGTGCAGAAGTTCCGTTGTAACCTTTGTGCCAAAAAATCTCGATTGCTTTATCTAAAGCCTGATCTTCATTAAATTCTTTCGTTCTAGCCATGATATTCCAATTAAATTCTTCAACAAAGATACAAAAATACGGAACAATCGTTCCTGAATTAGTCAAAAAAATTATAGCACTGTGTTTACAATAAGTCCGCCGTCAACCACAATTTCAGATCCAGTAATAAATGAAGCATCGTCTGAAGCTAAGAAACTAACTGTTTTAGCAACTTCAGCAGCTTGTCCAAAACGTTTCAACAAAATTTTCTCACCCAAAGCAGATCCTAAACCTTCTACTTCTTCTTTTTCTAAACCAACTTTTCCGTACAATGGTGTTTCGATTGGACCAGGAGAAACTGCATTTACTCTAATTTTTCTTAAAGCCAATTCTACGGCAAAAACTTTATTTAAAGATAAAACTGCTGCTTTACTCGCTGCATATACACTTGAATTTGGCATTCCCACATGAGCATTTACTGAAGTATTAAAGATAATTGAACCGCCATCATTTAAAATTGGAAGCACTTTTTGAACTGTAAAATAAACTCCTTTTACATTGACATTCATAATACTGTCGTAATGATCTTCTGAAGCTGAATCTAGTGGTGCAAAAGCTGCAATTCCAGCATTTAAAAATAGAATATCCACTTTCCCAAATTTTGATTTTACTTCTTCAACTAAACTGTCGATTGATTTTAAATCAGATTGATCAGCCACAATTCCAGTAACATTCAGTTCTTTTTCCGCTTTTGCCAAAGCTTCTTTGTTTCTTCCTGTTATAATTACTTTTGCTCCTTTTGCTGCTAAATCTGCTGCGGCTGCGTATCCAATTCCGCTGTTTCCACCTGTCACGATTGCTACTTTGTTTTCTAAATTTTTCATTTTATTATTTTTTAAGTTATTGATTATTCAATTATTATGATACAAAGATATAATAACGGAACGATCGTTCCGTTATTATTGATGTTAATTTTTTGTTAAAACAAAAATACTCCTCCTTGATGCCTTTATTTTAAAGGCAATCAGCTATTTAACTATAAGCGAAAGAAATGGCAAAATGTCGTACATTCTTAATTTATGCTTAATTTTGTATTAAAAAATAACTCAGATGGATATTCAATTTTTTAAAGAAAGTCCTTTTACCACTATAATTTCATTTCACAAGTTAATTGAATCTTTTGAAGAAATTGCCCAGTCAGATGTTGATTACAGATCAAATTATGCTAAGGCGATTTTAGAACAAATTGAATTAATTCCGGAACTTAGGACTGGAATCCAGGATTATTCAGTTATCAAAAACAATGAAGCTTTAATTAAAAATATATTAGCCGATTTATTTCCGACTGCCTTAACGCACAACGAAATAAAAGCGGTAACGATTCCATTTCAAAATATCTCCTTTAATTATACAGAGCGTTTCAAGAAAATCTTGAAAAATGCGGGAGATGAGTTTTATATGGAAATTCGTGACTTTAGTGACCATCAATTCTATATCAATAACTGTTGTTTAATTTTGAGCAGTTATTACAAACAGCATATTGATTTCAATCAGCCGTTTTTCTATGACATTCCAAATGAAAATGGAATTGAAAAACATTATCGCATTTTATACAATGCTGATTTTATGGAAATTACTCCAACCGAAAACGCTGTTCCACTAACTCAAGAAGATATTGATCAATTACTTGATAATTATAACGATATCAATTTATGGAAATCTAAATTCCCAAAAGGAAGCTGGATTTTACGAGGTTTTGGAATTGTTTCTTTATTTGATGCCACAACAGAAAGTGCTATTTCTATTCTGAAAAGCAGTTTGTTAAAACCTGGCCCAAAAACAGTTGCCACAGATGAGGAAGTTTCTAATATTTTTCAGTCGATTTTTAATCTCCCAAATCTAAAAGTCGGATTTATTATTTATAATCCAGAGGAAGAGAAATTTATGCGACCTGCAAAATACGAAAATCAGATGAAGAGTTTTTTACTTTCTGCCGATCAAGAAGTAGATTGCAAAAATGCTTTTTTCGGATGTTCTTTCGAAAATCTATTAGATAAAAAAGAACCTTTTGTAATTTCAAATGTCAGCAAGTTTACAGAAGAATCAACAAACAAAAGACTTGGCGAGCATTTACTGACGCAAGGCATTCAGAGCTGCATCTTTGCTCCTGTAATTAAAAGCGGGCATTTATTGGGCGTTGTCGAATTGGTCTCAGAAAATCCTAGAGATTTGAATAGCGTAAATGCTACAAAACTAGATTTGGTTCTACCGTATTTAACCGATACTATTGATCGCTATAATACTGATATGCAGCATCAAATTGAAGCGATTATTCAGCGTGAATATACTACGATTCACCCAAGTGTGTATTGGAAATTTAAAAGAGAATCTCAGAACTATTTTCAAAATATGAATCATACAAAAGATTATATTTTTAAAGAAATTGTTTTTAAAAATGTATATCCCCTGTATGGACAAATTGATATTAAAGGCTCTTCTGAACATCGTAATGAAACGGTGAAAATTGATCTGAAAAGTCAACTGACAGCTCTTATGGAAATTTTTGATAATCAAGAAGAAAACTCAAATCTAGTTCTCTTAGAGCAAAGAAAATTTGAATTGGAATCGCTTCGAAGCGAATTGGATTATCCACTAAAAGCAGATACAGAACAGCACATTCAGCGATATATTGAAGAAGAAATTCATCCGATACTGAAAAACACTAAAAGTAATGCCAAATCTGAAAAATTAGAGCAACTGTACTTTGATAGTTTGGATGAAAAAACAGGAATGTTTTATCAGGAAAGAAAGAAGTTTGACAATGCCATGTCAATTATCAATAAAAGGCTGGCAACAGTTTTAGACAGAAAACAAGTTGAAGCCCAACAGATTTATCCGCATTATTACGAACGTTTTAAAACGGATGGTGTAGAACATAATTTGTATATTGGAGCTTCGATTTCGCCAACAAAACCTTTCGATATTATGTATTTGCATAATCTTCGTTTATGGCAATTGCAAACTTTATGCGAAATGGAACTGGAACATCATGAACTTAAAGAATCTCTGCCTTACGAATTGGATGTTACTTCGTTAATTCTTGTTTTCAGTTCTGCTCTTTCAATCCGTTTCAGAATGGACGAAAAACGTTTTGATGTTGACGGAACTTACAATGCAAGATATGAAGTCGTTAAAAAACGTATTGACAAATCGCATATTAAAGGAACAAACGAAAGAATTACTGAAAAAGAGAAAATCACAATTGTTTACTCTCAAAATAGTGAAGAAGCAGAATATTTAAAATACATTAAATATTTACAGCACAAAAAAATTCTTGAACCATCAATCGAGCAATTTGAAGTCGAAGATCTTCAGGGAGTTTCTGGTTTGAGAGCGATTCGTGTGAAAGTAATCAACAATAATTCGAACCCTGGAATTAAGAAAATAACTTATCAGGATTTATTAGACGAGCTCAACTAAATAGTTGAGCTTTTTTTATTATTGGCCAAATAATTGAACACGGATAAAACGGATTCGCTATCGCGAAAACGCGGATAAAACGGATTTTTAATCTAAAAATAAATTAAAAAAGAATCTGTGTTCATCCGCGTTTTCGCGATAGCGAATCCGTAAAATCAACGTCTAAAATTTTAAATAGATTTAAAAGCAATTACAAACGCAATAACGGTTATGATAATTCCGAACATAAAAAAGTTATAGGCAATTCGGAGTAAATTATATTTTCGCTGAAGAACCAATCCCAAGTAATACAAATCTTTGATCATCGTCGAGTACAAATAATCACGGTCTTTCATCATTTCATTCATTGCCCAGTCATAATCTTCGAGAGGCATTTTATAGAAATTTCCAAAAAACATTAAATTCACTTTTTTGGCTTCAACATCATCTCGTGTAAAAAATCCTGATGTTACTTTTGGACGTGTAGAAAGAATCGCAAAAATAATCGTAATTACACTCGACATCAGCATAATAAACGTCGGCACAACCAAATGCGCATTTTTCGGACTATCCAGTTTTGGAATAATAGATGATAATGCAATCGAGATAATAATCGCATTTACAGACAATAAGATATTTGCTTTGCTATCTGCAATGCCACTTAAACGGGTATGGTTTCCGAGAGTGACACGGAATAAAGTATCAATTCCACGATCAGGTTTTTCTGCTTTTTCAGCTTTCTCTCTCTTTTTATTTTCTTCTTCGAGTGCGGCGGCAGCTTTCAATTCCTGTTTGTTTATTTTTTTCTGAATCAATAAAAGATTTTTTTCTTTCAGAGGTTGCCATTTTCTCAAGGCATAGTCTGTGTAGAATCTGTGTTTATTCAATAAAAAATTAAGATTTTCTCTAGTCCATTCTTCATTAGAAAAGCTTACAATTCCAGCATTTTTTAATTCCAAACGAAGTAATTCGCAAGTTGTCGCATATTCAGCTCCCATTAAATGGGCGTAATCTGCGTCTCTAATAATTTTTTCAAGATGCGTTTTAGGCTCATATTCTTTAACTGTAGCCAAAATTAAACTCGCTACAAGTGCGATAAAGTCTTCCGATTTTCCTTTCTCGCGCAAAAAGTCAGCAGCTATTTCAGTACTTTTCTTTTCATGATTTTCATACCCTTCAATATATCCAGTGTCGTGAAACCACGCAGCCACCAAAAGCGCTTCCTTATCCTCACCGCTTACATCCTCTTTTTTGCAAAGCTCTTTTACTGCTGTAACAACCGTAAAAGTATGATTAAAATTATGGTAAGAATATAAATTAGAAAGTTTATCTTTGAGTAAATTACCGACAAAATCCTCGGATTGTTCTATTAGATTCATAAAGAATATTTTTATACCACTAAATTATGAAATTGTTTTTGGATAATCATTTTATTGCCAAGATTAAAAACTATTTATTAGCAATAATAGCACTATTCATCGTTTATTCCTGCGCAACACGCAAACCTCAATACGGAAAAAATGTTAGTGCCAACGAAACAGAAAACGCAACAGATACCATAAAAATTGCACATACTTTTTTCCTTGTTGGCGATGCTGGAAATGCCGATGAAGAACAGGCACAGCAAACGCTAGAACTATTGCATCAAAAGCTTAAAAAAGCGAGTAAAAAATCTACTCTTCTTTTCTTAGGCGACAACATCTATCCGAAAGGTTTTCCGAGTGACAAACATCCTGAAGATAAGGCCTTAGCAGAAACTAAATTGACCAATCAATTAAAATTGACTGAAGGTTATAAAGGAAAAACGGTCGTAATTCCAGGAAATCATGATTGGTACAGTGGTATCAAAGGTCTAGAACGTCAGGCTGATTTTGTAACGAAATATTTGAATGATAAAAAAGGTTTTCTTCCGAGAAAATCCTGTCCAATCGAAAACGTAAAAATTGACAGCACCACTACTTTGATAGCTGTTGATAGTGAATGGTTTCTTGAAGATTGGAATGATCATCCCACTATCAATGATAATTGTGAAATTAAAACCAGAGAAGCTTTTTTTGAAGAGCTCGAAGGTATTTTAAACAAAAATCAAGAAAAGACAGTTGTTTTAGCTATTCATCATCCGTTATTAAGCAACGGAACACATGGCGGACAATTTTCATTAGAAAAACAACTATTTCCTTTAGAGCAAAAAATTCCGCTTCCAATAATTGGTTCATTTATTAATTTATTGCGAAAAACATCTGGTGTAAGTCCACAGGATATTCAAAACAAACAATATACGATTTATACTAAAAGAATTAAAACGCTTTTACAAAAGCAGAAAAATGTAATTGTAGTTTCGGGTCACGATCATAACCTGCAATATATAAGCAAAGAAAATATCCAACAGATTATCAGCGGTGCTGGATCAAAATCGGAAGCTGCGAGAGCTATTAGTCCGTATGACTTTTCATATGGCGGAAATGGTTATGCAACACTAACGATGTTTAAAAGCGGAGATGCAAAAGTTTCTTTTTATGGAAATGAAAACGGCAAAGAAAAGCTGCTTTTTGAACGTGAAATCATAAAAGCTAAAGAAATTAACTGGGCTTCTGATATTCCAAATAAGTTTCCAGCAAAAGTGACCACTTCGATTTATTCTCCAAAGATGACTCAAAAAGGTGCATTTCACAGGTTTTTATTCGGTCAGCATTATAGAAAATATTACAGTATGCCAATTGAAGCCACAACTGCTACCGTTGACACTTTAAAAGGCGGATTGAAACCAATTCGCGAAGGCGGAGGACATCAGTCAATTTCATTAAGAATGTCGGATCCTCAAGGGCGTGAGTACGTGATGCGTGCTATGAAAAAAAGTGCAACAACATTTTTGCAATCTGTAGCTTTTAAAGATCAATATGTGGTAAATGAATTTGAAAAAACATACGCCGAAGATTTCTTATTTGATTTTTATACGACTTCTCATCCTTATTCTTCTTTCGCTATAGGAAGCATGTCTGATCAAATCGGACTAAGACATACTAATCCAATTTTATATTATATTCCGAAGCAAAATGGTTTGGGCGAATTTAATGCGAGTTTTGGTGATCAATTATATATGGTTGAAGAAAGACCTGCTGACAATCATCTTGATGGGAAAAATTTTGGAAAACCAAGCAACATCATCGGAACTGATGATATGATGCTAAACCTTCATAAAGACGAAAAATATACGGTTGATGAAAAAGAATATATCAAGGCGCGTTTGTTTGATATTCTTTTAGGCGATTGGGACCGTCACAGTGATCAATGGCGTTGGGCTGAATATAAAGAAGATGGAAAAGTGATTTACAGACCTATTCCGAGAGATCGTGATCAAGCTTTTGTAAAATATGATGGTGCTTTGCTTTCACTTATTATGAATATGCCTCCTCTTCGCCATATGCGAACTTTTAAAGGTGACCGAATCAATGCAAAATGGCTTGGAAGAGAACCTTACCCAATGGATTTGGCATTTCTAAAAACTGCTGGAGAAAAAGAATGGGTTGAACAAGCCAAATACATTCAGGAAAACTTAACAGATGCTGATATCGATTTGGCTTTTAAAAATATGCCAAAAGAAGTTCAAGACGAAACGGTTGATGAAATCAAAGCAAAGCTAAAAAGCAGAAAAAAAGATCTTCAGAAATATGCGCGTGAGTATTCTGAAGTGTTAGATAGAACTGTTATGATTGCGGGAACAGACAAAAAAGACAAGTTTGTTTTAAATCATAATGTAAAGAAAGGAATTGAAATTCAGGTTTTCAGAATTAAAAAAGAAGGTGATGAATTGCTTTATACCAAAAATGTAACCGATGATAAAACCAAAAATCTTTGGATTTACGGATTAGACGATAATGATGTTTTTGAAGTAAAAGGAAACGAAAAATCTAGCATTAAAATTCGTTTGATTGGAGGTCAGAATAATGACACTTATAATATTGAAAACGGAAGAAAGGTTATTGTTTACGATTTCAAATCAAAAGAAAACACCTATAACTTAGATTCTAAAACACAAACACAGCTTACAGATGATTACGAAGTTAACGCCTATAATTACGAAAAACCAAAATATAATGTAGTTTCTGGTCTTCCAAATATTGGATATAATCCAGACGATGGTGTAAAAGTAGGAGTTAGTGTAAATTATACGGTTAACAATTTTAAACAAAATCCGTACACGCAAAGACATATTTTTAATGCTTTCTACTATTTTGCCACTGGTGGTTTAGAGTTCAACTATGCTGCACACTTCCCAGGTTTATTAGGAAAATGGGTAATTGATGTGGAATCATTATATACGACTCCGAATTTTGCCATGAACTATTTTGGCTATGGAAATGAATCGCAATACGACGATGATTTAGGAATGGATTACAACCGTGTTCGCATAAGAAAGTTTAATGCTTCGGGCGCTATTCGTCACGTTGGAAGATATGGAAGTGAATTTAGCATTCAACCTATTTTCCAAAGAATGACAGTTGAAAACACTGAGAACAGATACATTAATATTCCAGGCATTGTAAATCCGGATGTATTTGATAGTCAAAATTACGGAAGTTTAAAAGTAAAATATCAGTTTAAAAATTCAGATTTCGCAGCAAAACCAACTTTAGGAATGGCATTTATGATTGCCGCAACATGGACAGCTAATCTGGATGATACAAAGAAAAATTTCCCGACTCTGGAAAGTTTCTTAGGTTTTACTCATAAAATTGATCATAACGGAAAATTGATTTTAGCAACTTACGTTAAAGGAAAAGCTATTTTTAATAATAATTACGAATTCTATCAAGGTGCTTCTTTAGGTGGCGATACCGATTTGCGTGGTTATAGAAATGAGCGTTTCTTAGGAAGTTCATATTTCTCTCAAAGCTCTGATTTGCGTTTAAGTATCGGAAAAATCCGCAAAACGATTGTGCCTTTTACGTACGGAATTTTAGGCGGTTTCGACTACGGAAGAGTCTGGCTTGATGGTGAAGAATCAAGAAAATGGCACCAAGATTATGGAGGCGGGCTTTGGTTGAATGCCATAAATGTTATTACAGCTAGAATCTCATATTTTAAATCTCCTGATGAAGTTGGAAGATTGATTTTTGGAGCTGCATATAGTTTTTAAAAAAGGTGCTAAGGTACTGAGACGCTAAGGTTCTAAGGTTTTCTCTACTCTGAGTAAAAAAACAGCCACGAATTCATGAATAATTTAATTAAAATTCGTGAATTCGTGGCTAATCTTTTCTTAGTATCTCAGTACCTTAGCACCTTAGCGACTTAGAAGAAACTCATAAACCTTTCCTCCTATTTTATTTGTTTTTTCATCAGCTATAAGTAAGGTGTTGTTGTCTTTAAAAACGATAGCTTCTTTTTGTGAGAAGTGATTTAAGTTTAATTCTGTTTGAGTTCCTTTATGGAATAAATCTCCTTTAAATCCTTTAAATAAAAGCACTTTGTCATGACTTAATAAAGCTACTTTTTTCCCATCAGGACTTATTGTGGCACTCGTAAGAACGCAATGATTATAATTACTGCACGTTTTAAATTCTCCTATTTTAACTGCTTTTTGAGTTCCCGCAGCATTTTTGATTTTGTAGATAAAAGCTGTTCCATCAAAACCTTTGCTTCTGTTTTTGGTAAAAAGATAGAAATAACCGCCTTGTTCAAAGAAACCTTCAACATCGTAAAACATTTCTTTTTTCTTTGGAGGAAATTCTGTTTGTTCAGGATACGAAAATGAAATTTTATATTCAGCTTTAGCTACATCATTATTCAATTGATTTTTTGCTACTTTATAAATGCACAAATCTCTTCTTTCGTTATCATTGTTTCCAAAATCTCCGATATAAATATTCCCTGATTTGTCTTTTGTAATATCTTCCCAATCGACATTTGTAGCATTTGAAATCGTGATTGTTTTAGCTAATTTTCCTTTAGAATCAATTGCGTAAATAGCATTTTTATTTCCGCTGTCTTCTAAAGTATAAAGTGTTTGGGTTTCTGGAAAATAAGTTATTCCAGAGACTTCTTTTAATTTTTTAGGAAGCGAATAAAGTTCTTTTAAATCAGAACCAGATTGTTTCTGGCAAGCTAATAAAACAATTGAACAGATAACTAAAAAAGATTTTTTCATGATATTATTTTTATTTTTTTGTCATCCTGAGGAACGAAGGATCACACTAGAGATTGCGTAAAGTAATTCTCCAATCTTTGTAGAGTTACTTGTGTAATCCTTCGTTCCTCAGGATGACAATAATTCTAAACTAAGTTAGTGTTTTTAAAATTACGAGTAATAAACTCAAAAGCGGCATGCATAACATGTCCCATTGATTTTGCGTTTTTGAATTTCATATCGTTTGTATAACGATACAACTCCATTTTTAATTGCATAAGATGTTCGTGAGTCGAAATGGTATCGTGGCACATAATATTCAGCAATTTTTTGATTCTGGTTTCGGCAGAATGAATACGTTTGGCCAAAATCGCTCTTTCTTCGTCTTTATATTGAATGATCGAACGCTCTTCTAATTTCTCTTTAATCAATTGAATCATTGGAAAGTTTTCCTTGAAAAACTGCGGACGATACACTTTAAAATTTCCTTCGTAACATTGCTGGTCAAAATCGATCGGACGAATTTTATATACTACTTGATCAAAATCGTGAATCGGGACAATCACATAATTATAAGCACGCATATCTCCCAAAAGACGAATCATGCAACGTTCGTTAAATTTGACAAACTCTTTCGCAATCTGAGCTTTTTCCATTTCGCTGCATTTATCAAGGAGCGTATCCATAAAAACATCACCCGGAATTCCGATAATATGTTCTTCGATCAAAGTGTCTTTATAAACCAAAAAGTTGATTTTATCTGGCGAAAGAATATCTTCGAGTTCTAATCCGTAAATACGGGAAGCATCTGCTTTTTTGATATAAAAATGGACATAGTTATCGTTGAGAATATTTCGGACTTTAATTCTAAAAGGTTTCGAATTTCCGAAAGTACAATAGTCAATGGCATCAACATTCAAATATTGAATAATTTCACTATTACCATCAGAATGCAGAAGCGAATATATTTTCTTTAGATTTAGATCAATTTCATTACGCTCAAATTCGCCGTAATATACCCGAATCCAAAGCGTGTCTGTATCATTCTTATCATAAACATTTATAGAACCCGAAAAACGAAGCAAGTCATCATAAAACACAGAAACTTTAGAAATACGCTCGTATCGTTCTAAATAACTTAAAAGTGGCTGTGTTAAAGGGTAAGACGGTTTTTTTAAAACCATTAAAGGCTCGCTCATTTTGAATATCTTTATTACAAATTTACGTCAATACGATTTAAAGTTAGAATTTAAAGTAACAAAAATCAACTTGGCTCGTCATACTAAAAACTAAAACCAGAAAAATTTGGAAACCATATTAACCATTGAGAATTTAAGCAAAAGATATGGCCGTATTCAGGCTCTGAAAAATGTATCTTTTCAAATACAAAAAGGTCGCGTTTATGGCATTCTAGGGCCAAACGGCAGCGGAAAATCGACTACATTAGGAATTGTATTGAGTGTTGTCAATAAATCGTCTGGCAGTTATCGCTGGTTTGATGGCAATGTCGAAACTCATGATGCCCTTAAAAAAGTGGGAGCCATTATAGAAAGACCCAATTTCTATCCGTACATGACGGCCGAGCAAAACTTAAAATTGGTTTGCAAAATTAAAAACATCAACTATTCTAAAGTCAATGAAAAATTAGAATTAGTAGGTTTAAGCGAAAGAAAAGACAGTAAGTTTAGCACTTTTTCATTGGGTATGAAACAGCGTCTGGCAATCGCATCGGCACTTTTAAACGATCCCGAAATTTTAATTTTAGATGAACCAACCAACGGATTAGATCCTCAGGGAATTCATCAAATTCGTGATATTATCAAAAAAATTGCTTCGCAAGGAACGACTATTCTGCTTGCTTCTCATTTATTGGATGAAGTAGAAAAAGTATGTTCACAAGTAATTGTTTTAAGAAAAGGTGAAGTTTTATATTCTGGTCCTGTTGATGGAATGTCTTCTAACGAAGGTTTCTTTGAGCTACAAGCCGATAATAATTTAGTTTTAAAAAGTGTTTTAGCCGAACATCCAGCTGTTGATAGAATTGCTGAAGAACATGATAAGGTTTTAGTTTACTTAAATTCTAACTTATCTGCTTCAGAATTAAATCAGTTTTTGTTTTCTAAAAACATTGTTTTAAGTCATTTAGTAAAACGTAAAAACAGTCTGGAAGCACAATTTTTAGAATTAACCAAAAACGCTATCGCACAAAAAAACTAAACCATGAAAAGACTTCTCTCTATAGAATTGCAAAAAATCTGGATGAACAAAGCCAGTAAAATATTAACTCTAACTTATTTTATATTACTTTCTTTTATAGCCTTAATCGCAGCAATAAAATTTGATATAGGTCCTTTCAAATTTCATTTGGCAGAAATGGGAATTTTTAATTTTCCTTTTATCTGGCATTTCAACACTTACGTTGCCGCTTGGATGAAATTCTTTTTAGCCATTGTAATTGTTTCGATGATGGCTAATGAATATAGCTACGGAACTTTAAAGCAAAATTTAATTGATGGCCTTAGCAAAAAAGAATTTATTCTATCTAAATTTTTAACCGTAGTTTTATTTGCTTTTGCATCTACTGTTTTTGTTTTTGCAATGAGTTTAATTTTAGGGCTATGCTTTTCTTCTTACACAGAATTTGGCATTATCTTTAGCGATTTAGATTATCTTTTGGCCTTTTTTGTAAAATTGACAGGATTCTTTTCTTTCTGTTTATTTTTAGGAATCTTAGTAAAACGTTCTGCTTTTGCTTTAGGTTTTCTTTTAGTTTGGAATATTCTTGAAGGTATTATTAAAGGTATTTTAGCATTTAAAGTTTTTCCTGACAGCAACACTAATCAGAAAATCATGCAGTTTTTCCCATTAGAATCAATGTCAAATTTAATTGTCAATCCAGGCCCAAGATTATCTGTAGTTAAAAATATTGGCACGCAAATGGGAATAGAAACTGAAACTGATTTTAGCGTTGATTATTTAGCCGTATTTATTGTTTTAATCTGGACTTTTCTATTTATATATTTTTCTTACAAATTATTAAAAAATAGAGATTTATAGTATATTTGTTACTATGAGTCCTTCTAGAGTTTTATTTTTCATTTTCATTTTGTGCTGCTTTTGTAATCAAATCAGCGCACAGAATATTTCTGTCAACTCCACAATAGCGCCTGGAGATTTAATTCAGAATGTTTTAATAAATAGCTCTTGTATCGAAACTAATAGTGTAAATGCAACAGGAAACCCAACTCCAAATGCACAGAGCTATGGTTCTTTTACAGCGGGTGCAAACTTTCCGTTTTCAAGTGGAATAGTGTTAAGCACTTCACCAAGTAAAAATGCGGAGGGCCCTTTTGTTCAGCAAAACTCTAAAGGCGTTCAAGTGCAAGGTTGGAATGGTGACCCTGACCTTAATCAAGCTTTGGGAATTAACAACAGTACACAAGCTACAGTTTTGGAATTTGATTTCGTAGCTCTAACTAATTCAATAAGCTTCAATTATATTTTTGCTTCAAATGAGTATCAAAATAATTTCCCTTGTATTTATTCAGATGGATTTGCTTTCTTGATTAAAGAAACGGGAAGCAGTGAAAGCTACAAAAATCTTGCAGTTTTGCCCAATTCTACGACAGCTGTTTCAGCCACGACTGTTCATCCAAAAATTAATACAGTAAATGGCAGTGGCGGAGAACCCGTAGTTGGCTGCGAGGCTGTTAATGAAAACTATTTTAACGGATATAATACAGCCTCAAGCCCTATTAACTACGCTGGTCAAACTGTAGTAATGAATGCTTCTACAGATGTTATTCCTAACAAACAATATCATTTAAAACTAGTTGTTGCTGATGATGTTACTAGACAATATAACTCGGCAGTTTTTATTGAAGCAGGTAGTTTTGTAACGAAAATAAATTTTGGTGAAGATAGGACTGTAGCAAATAATAATCCTGTTTGTTTTGGCGAAAATTATGTTTTAGACACCAAACTAGATCCAACAAAATACAGCTTTAAATGGTTTACTAAAGACTCTTCAAACAATTATGTACAAATTTCAGGAGCAACATCTTCCTCGTATGCTGTTCTTGCCACGGGAACATATAAAGTAGAAGCCACTTTAGGAAGTACAACATGCGTATCAATTGGAGAAATCACAGTCGAATTTTCACCAGAAATTCCATCAACAGATACTTCTTTATTGCAATGTGATGATGATACAGATGGCATTACCATTTTTGATTTGACTAAAGTTGCTAATATTGTGAAAAACAATAATCCGCAGATCACCAACCAAGGATATTACGAAACTTTGGCAGATGCACAAGCAAAAACAAATCCAATTTCAAATCCTCAACGTTATACTAACAAAGCGCCAAATCAAATCGTTTTTGCTAGAATTGAAAATACTTTTGGTTGCAGTAAGATAGCTCAAATCACACTGAACATTTCTAATAGTGTCATTCCAAATCAATCTCCAATAGAAACTTGTGATGGAGATGCAACGCAAGACGGTTTATATCAATTTGACTTAGCTACAGAAGCAACTCCTCAAATTTTATTGGGACAACCTTCTGGATTGGTAGTCACTTACTTTTTGACAGCTTCTGATGCAGTTACAGAGACAAATCAGCTGCCAAATATTTTCAAAAATACAACACCAAATAGTCAAACTATTTATGCTCGTGCAGTAAATGGTTCCGATTGTTATGATATCACTCCTATAGAATTGATTGTGCATACTTTTGACCCTCCTAATTTTGAAGATAAAACAGAATATCTTTGCAAAGGAAGCGAAATAACATTATCTGTAGCAGCTGGTTTTAACAGTTATACTTGGTCTAATAACTTAGGCACAACAAATTCAATCCAAGTTAGCACCCCAGGTGATTACTCGGTAACCGTAACAGATGCAAATGGGTGCCCAAAAACTAAAAATTTCAAAGTAATTCTATCTGAACCAGCAACAATTACAGGAGCAGATGTAAAAGATTTTTCTGGAGTAGACAATTCCGTAAAAATTCTGTATACCGGAGTTGGAAATTATGAGTTTTCTCTTGACGGCACCGTTTTTCAAGATGACCCTACTTTTACGCAAATAAGCCCAGGAATCTACAATGCAATTGCTATAGACAAAAACGGTTGTGGCCCGTCTAATGTATTCCAAATATATGTTTTAGACTATCCTCGTTTCTTTACTCCAAATGGAGATGGCTATAATGATTTATGGGTAATTAAAAACATTGATCAGATGCCAGATTACACCATCTCTATTTTTGATCGCTACGGAAAATTATTAAAGCAAATGAATCAGAATGGATCAGGTTGGAATGGAATTTTTAACGGAAGAGAAATGCCTTCAGATGATTATTGGTTTACTCTTCTTTTTGTTAATGGAAAAAATGTGAAAGGGCATTTTTCATTAAAAAGATAATATTTTAAATTCCAAATACCGAAATTCCAATACTTGTCAAGAGTTCCAAATTTTAAATTCCTTCCAATAAAAAAATAATACACAAAAAAGAATCCCAAACTCCATGAAATTGGAATTTGGGATTTTTTATATTGAAAGTTAAACTAATTAGATTTTGTATCTTTTTCTATCAGTTTCACTTAAGTAAATCTTTCTTAAACGTAAAGATTTTGGAGTAACTTCAACATACTCATCTTTTTGGATATACTCTAAAGCTTCCTCTAATGAGAATTTGATAGCCGGAATAATTCTAGCTTTATCATCAGCTCCAGAAGAACGTACGTTAGAAAGTTTTTTCGTTTTAGTAACGTTAACAGTCATATCGTCGCTACGAGTGTTTTCTCCAATTACCTGACCTTCATAGATATCCTCGTTTGGATCAACGAAGAATTTACCACGATCTTGTAATTTATCGATAGAGTAAGGAATAGCTTTTCCGTTTTCCATTGAGATTAATGAACCATTGTTACGTCCAGGAATTTCTCCTTTGTATGGTTCGTACCCGATGAAACGGTGTGCCATAATAGCTTCACCAGCAGTAGCAGTAAGCAATTGATTTCTTAAACCGATAATTCCACGAGATGGAATGTTAAATTTAATAATCATACGCTCTCCTTTACCTTCCATAGAAAGCATTTCTCCTTTACGAATTGTTACGAATTCAACTGCTCTACCTGAAAGGTTTTCTGGCAAGTCAATCGTTAATTCCTCAATTGGCTCACATTTAACACCATCAACTTCTTTGATGATAACTTGCGGCTGACCAATTTGAAGCTCGTACCCTTCTCTTCTCATTGTTTCGATAAGAACAGATAAGTGAAGTACACCACGACCAAAAACCATAAATTTATCAGCAGAATCAGTTTCTCCAACTTTCATCGCTAAGTTTTTCTCAAGCTCTTTTGTCAATCTTTCGCGGATATGACGAGAAGTAACAAATTTACCTTCTTTACCAAAGAAAGGAGAATCGTTAATTGTAAACAACATACTCATTGTTGGCTCATCGATAGCAATAGTTTGTAAAGCTTCTGGGTTTTCAAAATCAGCAATAGTATCACCAATTTCGAAACCTTCAATACCTACAACCGCACAAATATCTCCAGCAACTACTTCTTCTACTTTTCTACGGCCTAAACCTTCAAAAGTGTGTAATTCTTTAATTCTAGATTTGATGATTTTACCATCTCTTTTTACCAAAGAAATTGGCATTCCTTCTTTTAAAGTTCCTCTTTCAAGACGTCCGATAGCGATACGACCTGTAAATGAAGAGAAGTCTAAAGATGTAATCAACATTTGAGGAGTTCCTTCAGAAACTTTAGGAGCTGGAACATTAGCAATAACCATGTCTAATAATGGCTCAATGTTTTCTGTTTGATTTTTCCAATCATCAGACATCCAGTTGTTTTTAGCAGAACCGTAAACAGCTGGGAAATCTAACTGCTCTTCAGTAGCTCCTAATTCAAACATTAGGTCAAAAACTTTTTCGTGAACTTCTTCTGGAGTACAGTTTTCTTTATCTACTTTGTTGATAACCACACAAGGCTTCAATCCTAAATCGATCGCTTTTTGCAAAACGAAACGAGTTTGAGGCATTGGTCCTTCAAAAGCATCAACTAGCAAACATACACCATCGGCCATGTTCAATACACGTTCTACTTCACCTCCAAAATCGGCGTGGCCAGGAGTGTCGATAATATTGATTTTTGTTCCTTTATATTGAACAGATACGTTTTTAGAAGTAATTGTAATACCTCTCTCGCGCTCTAAATCATTATTATCTAAGATTAAATCACCTGTGTTTTCGTTCTCACGAAATAACTGACAGTGATACATAATTTTATCAACCAAAGTTGTTTTACCGTGATCGACGTGGGCAATAATTGCAATGTTTCTAATAGATTCCATCTGTGATTTTTAATGGGCGCAAAGGTACACTTTATTTTTTAAAAAAAAATGTTTCTGCCATAGTTTGCGTATATACAATCAATTAGTTAATACAAATCATAAAAATATCGTTTTCAAAATGACATTAAGATACGTTCTGTTATAGTTAAATTAACTATATTTGAGGTGATGAAAAGTAAAACTCTCCAAATTACTCTTATTTATACCATCATCTCGATAATTATGGCGGTCTTATGTCATAAATTACTCATAAACTACTTTTCTTCTTCAGAATACTTATACCTCTCTTTAATAAAAGACGTAATATTTATTCTAATTACAGTATTGGTTTTCAGTCTTATTCTTTCAAAAAACGAAAGACGAAACATAACCATTTTTGAAAAATTAAACAAAACCAACGAAGAAATAAAAGAATCTAATGAGAAATATGACATTGTAGCGAAAGCGACAAGCGATACGATTTGGGACTGGAAAATTCAAGAGGACAGTATTAATTGGAACAAAGGAATTGAAGGTGTTTTTGGTTATGACCCAAAAGAAGTGGGCAAAACTTCTAAATGGTGGTTTGACAAAATTCACCCTGAAGACAGCATCCGAATGTCAATAAAGCTATATTCTTTTATAGAACAAAAAACAGAAAAATGGCAGGATCAATACCGTTTTAGATGTGCAGACGGATCATACAAATATGTTTTGGATCGAGGTTTTTTATTGAAAGATGAAAATGGTAGAGCCATCAGAATGATTGGAGCTATTCAAGATATTACGAAGCAAAAAGAAGAAGAGCAGCGATTAAAACTTTTAGAAACTGTAATTACGCAATCTAAAGATTCTATTTTAATTACCGAGGCTAATTCTTCCGAAAGAAAAATACCGAAAATAGTTTACGTGAATCCTGCATTTTCTCAAATGTCAGGTTATCAGTCGAATGAAATTATTGGAAAATCGCCAAACATTTTTAAAGGCCCTAACTCGGATTCTGACGAATTAAAGAAACTTTTAAGAGCGATAAAAAACGAGGAAGAATGCCTAATTGAAACTATCACTTACACCAAAAGCAAAGAAGAATACTGGGTACGTTTTTCTATGATTCCTATCTTTAATAATGAAGGTATAATTTCTCACTGGATCTCAATACAGAGGGACATTACAGATGAGAAAAAACTTGAAACAGAAAAAGAGCATCTTATTCGAGAATTAACCCAAAATAATAAAGATTTAAAACAATTTTCTTATATCACATCACACAATCTTAGAGCTCCTCTTTCTAATTTGATTGGACTTTTAAATTTAATAGAAGACATACCTATAGAAAATGAAGAGCTTGAAGAAATATTAGCCGGTTTTACAAAATCAACACATTTGCTAAATGAAACCATCAATGACTTAGTAAAAGTTATTATCATCAAAGATAACCCTTCTATGCAGAAAGAAGAAGTATCTTTAAAAGAAGTTTTTGAAAACGTATTTAGTCAATTATCTTTTCAAATCGAGTTACACAAACCAATAATTAAGCTTAAATTTGATAAAGTGCCTGAACTTATTACAAATAAGGCTTATATTGAAAGCATCTTATTAAATCTGTTAACCAACTCTATAAAATACAAATCAGAAAACAGGAAACTAAAAATATCTATAATAGCAGAACAAATTGAACAAAGAACAATCTTAACCTTTAAAGATAACGGAATCGGAATTGACCTTGAACGAAATCGCGACAAAGTATTTGGCCTTTATCAAAGATTTCATAATTACCCTGACAGCAAAGGCTTAGGATTATATCTTGTAAAATCGCAGGTAGAAACAATGGGAGGCACAATCTCTATTGATAGTGAAGTTAATAAAGGAACTACATTTACGATAACATTTAAAAATTAATTATTATGCTTGAGCAGATTTTATGCATTGATGATGACCCAATAACATTAATGCTATGCAAAAAGGTAATTTCAAAATCTTCATTTTCACATGAAGTTGTTACAGCTCAAAACGGTGAAGAAGCCCTTCATCATTTCAATGTCTTAAAATACACAAAGGACAAAACAAAAAAAAGGCCCGAATTAATTTTTTTAGATTTAAATATGCCAATTATGGGAGGATGGGAATTTCTAGATCATTTCACCTCTTCAGATTACAAAGAGTTTAATACTGTTCCAGTAATCGTATTATCTTCTACTATTGATCCCGAAGATCTTGCCAAAGCAAAAAAATATCCAATTATAATAGATTTCCTTTCCAAACCAATTACACAGCCAATGCTAGAATACCTTAAAAAGAAAATTGATTTATAAAATTTCAAAATCCTAATATTTTAAATTCCAAATAACGAACCCCACAATACACAAAATCAATCAAGGTTTAAATTTTTAAATCTCTCAAATAACAAAATTCCAAATTCCAATCTATTTATAAAATTGGGATTTGGAATTTATTTTTTATTGGAATCTTATTTTAATTTTAAAACAAAAAAAGTCCTCTTTTGGAGGACTTTTATATTTTTAGTAAATTGTTTTAATTACAATTTAGCAACGTGTTTTGTTAATTTAGACTTCAAGTTAGAAGCTTTATTATCATGAATGATGTTCTTTTTAGCTAATTTATCAATCATAGAGATTACAGTTGATAATTTTGCAGTAGCATCAGCTTTATCAGTAGCTAATCTTAACGCTTTAATAGCATTACGAGTAGTTTTATGCTGATATCTGTTAAGAACTCTTCTTTTTTCGTTACTTCTGATTCTTTTTAATGCTGACTTATGATTTGCCATTTTCTTTTAATTTTAGATGTAATAATTATTATAAATACTAGTTAAAAAAGAAAAACCTCCCACAACTGTAAAACAATCACTTTGGTTTTAACTAATAAAACAAAAACCGAGACACCAATCTTTGTTTTACAAAACTTATTTACAACTAATTTTGTAGTCCGTAGGGGAATCGAACCCCTGTTACCAGGATGAAAACCTGGCGTCCTAACCCCTAGACGAACGGACCAATATTCTCCTAAGTTGGAAACTTTTCAATATGTAATATAACTTGTAGTCCGTGGGGGAATCGAACCCCCCTTACCAGGATGAAAACCTGGCGTCCTAACCGATAGACGAACGGACCGCGCTTCTGTATTGCGGATGCAAAGATACATCTATTTTTTATTTGCGCAACACCTAATGCAAAAAAATATATATTTTTTTAATATGCCTTAGCAAAAAGCACTCTTTTAGACGATGGTTTCCCAGTAAACACACAGGTTCCCGCCTCTTCAACAGCATCCAAAGGAATGCAACGAATTGTCGCTTTTGTCAATTCTTTTATCTTTTCTTCTGTCTCAGCAGTTCCATCCCAATGAGCAGATAAAAAGCCTCCCTTTCCTTCTAAAACTTCTTTAAATTCCTCAAAACTATTTACTTCCGTAATATGAGTATTACGATAATCTAATGCTTTAGTAAATAAGTCCGTTTGAATCTGTTCTAAAAGATCATTTACATGTTCAACGATTTTTTCGCTAGCAACAACCTCTTTTGTCAAATTATCGCGTCTTGCCACCTCAAAAGTTCCGTTTTCCAAATCTTTCGGACCAACCGCAATTCGAACAGGAACTCCTTTTAATTCCCATTCTGCAAATTTAAATCCTGGTTTTTGAGTTGTTCTGTCATCAAATTTAACCGTGATTTTTAATTTTCTCAATTTAGCCGTAAGATCTTTTACTGCTTCTGTAATTTGAGCCAACTGTTCATCTGTCTTATATATAGGCACGATAACCACTTGAATTGGAGCCAAATTTGGAGGCAATACCAATCCCTGATCATCAGAATGCGTCATAATTAGCGCTCCCATCAAACGTGTAGATACTCCCCAAGAAGTTCCCCAAACGTGTTCTTGTTTTCCTTCAGCATTAGCAAACTTAACATCAAATGCTTTTGCAAAGTTCTGACCCAAAAAGTGAGATGTACCAGCCTGCAACGCTTTTCCGTCTTGCATTAACGCTTCAATACAATACGTCTCATCAGCACCAGCAAAACGTTCTGTTTCGGTTTTAAAACCTTTAACAACTGGAATTGCCATAAAGTTCTCAGCAAAATCAGCATAAACATTCATCATTTTTTCAGACTCCTCAATAGCTTCTGCTTTTGTAGCATGAGCAGTATGCCCTTCTTGCCACAAAAACTCAGCAGTTCTTAAGAACAAACGCGTACGCATTTCCCATCGAACCACATTAGCCCATTGATTGATCAATAAAGGCAAATCTCTATATGACTGTACCCATCCTTTATATGTAGACCAAATAATAGCTTCACTTGTTGGACGAACAATAAGCTCCTCCTCTAATCTTGCATTCGGATCAACCATTAATTTACCAGGTCTTTCCTCATCATTTTTTAATCTATAATGCGTTACAACCGCACATTCTTTTGCAAATCCCTCAGCATTCTTCTCCTCAGCCTCAAACATGCTTTTCGGCAC
The DNA here is from genome assembly GCF_003254585.1 of Flavobacterium sharifuzzamanii. Lineage (GTDB taxonomy): Bacteria > Bacteroidota > Bacteroidia > Flavobacteriales > Flavobacteriaceae > Flavobacterium > Flavobacterium sharifuzzamanii. The sequence continues at coordinate 507,701 of NZ_QJGZ01000042.1, forward strand.
AAACAAAGGGAAATACGCATTTTGATGTCCAGTTTCTTTGAACATACGATCTAACTCAGCTTGCATTTTTTCCCAAATAGCATATCCGTATGGTTTAATTACCATACATCCTCTAACTCCTGAATTTTCAGCTAGATCTGCCTTTACAACCAGTTCGTTATACCATTTCGAATAATCTTCTGATCTTGTAGTAAGGTTCTTACTCATATTATATTTTTTGGCACAAATTTTGTTTTAAACAATTTTAACTAAATAGTTTGACAAAACTAACTAATTTTGTAATGTGCAACAATAAAAAACACCACAGATATGAAAACTTACCTTTCACTCCGCCAAAACTCTAATCATTTTTACTTAATTGGATTATTGAGTTTATTGCTAGCATCGTGTGGTTCTTACCAAAATTCCTCTTATTATGATAATGATGGAGTTTATGGTGGTTCATCTGTTAAATATGTAGCAAATGGAACAAACAACCAATACAAGGAATATTTCAGATCACTACAAGATGACAATCAGCCAACTGAAATTTTTACTGACGTTGACAATTATACTAATTATTCTGACAGTACTCAAACTGCATCTGTAGCTTATCCGGCATGGGGAAGCAGCAGTTCTGACGTTTCTGTAAACTTCTACACTACCCCAACATGGTCATTCGGATTTGGATGGGGCTATCCTTATTATGGCTACGGCTATTATGGATGGGGATACCCTTATTATGGATGGGGATATCCAGGATGGGGATACCCTGGCTGGGGTTATCCAGGATGGGGATATCCATATTACGGTTATGGATATAACTACTCTTACAACTATGGAAGAAGAGGTTCTGCAGCTTATTATGGAGACAGAAACTATGCTTACAATAGAAATTATAGCACAAATAGAACATACACAACCAACAGAAATTACACAACTAATAGAGGATACACAACCAACAGGGGAGATTACACAACAAACAGAAATTATACCACAAACAGATCTAACAGCTATACTGACTTTAGAAGAACTTCTACTTTAAACAGAGGAACAACCAGTCCTACATTTACTAATAGAGGAAATTACAACAACGGCTCTAATTACAACTATAGCAACAGAAGATCTTACGACAACAGCGGAAATACCACAACAAACAGAAGCTACACACCTAACTACAACAGTGGCTCTTCTAGAAGCTATACACCAAGCAACAGTAGCTCATCAAGAAGCTACTCTCCTAGCATGGGAGGCGGTGGCAGCTCTAGATCATACAGCGGCGGTGGCGGCGGTGGCGGAATGAGATCTGGTGGCGGTGGCGGAGGAAGAAGATAACCTTTCCTCGGCACACTTAAATTCGAACTAAAACTTATCAAAATGAAAAAAATACTTTTCCTATTTATAACAGGACTAACTATCAGCGCGTCATATTCTCAAGAAGTCTCAGATGCATTGCGTTATTCTCAAGAAAATCTTACTGGTACTGCACGTTTTAGAGCCATGAGCGGTGCCTTTGGAGCTGTCGGAGGAGACATCTCCGCTTTGAGTATAAACCCAGCTGGATCTGCAATTTTCAATAGCAATCAAGTTGGAGTATCCTTTAGCAATCAAAATATTAAAAACAATTCTAACTACAAGGGAACTCAAACATCAGACAAAGAAAACTCCTTTATTTTAAATCAAGCAGGAGGTGTTTTTGTATTTAAAAATCATAACCCTAATGTTGGATGGAATAAAATCTCAATTGGCGCAACTTACGAGAACACGAACAATTTCAATAATGAAGTTTTTTCAGCAGGAACAAACCTAAACCATTCAGTTGACGCATATTTCTTAGATTATGGAAACTATAGCAATGGAGGCGTACCTGTTCCCCATGAACTTGTCAACACGCAAGGTAACGAAACTGTTTCTGACTTATATCATTATCTAGGATCCAATTTTCCAAATGGACAGTACCCTAACTTAAGTGGTTTTTCAGCTCAACAAGCTTTATTAGGATATCAGGGATACATTATGAATATTGATGATGTAAATAATCCTAATAGTCCATATTCAACAAATGTTCCAAAAGGCCAAAACACAAACTATTACCAAACTAACGACATTTACTCAAGAGGTTATAATAGTAAAGTAAGTTTCAATATCGCCACATCTTACAAAGACCGACTATATTTAGGAGCTAATTTAAATGTTCACGTCACAGACTATAGAAGATCAACAAGTTTTTACGAAACGAATAATGGTCTGCTCACTTCAAACGAAACAATATCTAGCATAAGATTCAATAATGATTTATACACTTATGGCAACGGATTTTCTTTCCAGCTTGGAGCAATAGGAAAAGTAACTGATAATTTTAGACTTGGCGTAGCATACGAATCTAACACTTGGTATGAATTGTACGACGAGCTTTCACAAAGTTTATACACAACGAGACAAGCCGCAGGCGGACCAATTGTCAATGCTAATGTAGCTCCTAATGTTGTAAACGTATACGAATCTTATACTTTACAAACACCTGACAGATGGACTTTTAGTGCCGCTTACATATTTGGCAAATCTGGATTATTAAGCATTGATTACGGCATAAGAAATTACGGAAACGCTAAATTCAAACCAAGCAATGCAGGCTTTGGCGGCATTAACAATGAGATAGACAATAGTCTAGCGAGTACTGGAGAGCTTCGTATTGGTGCCGAATACAAAATCAAGCAATTAAGTTTAAGAGGCGGATACCGTTACGAAGGAAGTCCTTATAAAAACGGAATTACAGTTGGAGAATTAAACAGCTATTCTGCTGGTTTGGGTTATAATTTCGGATCTACAAAATTAGACCTAGCTTACTCTTATTTAGAAAGAGATTCAAATCAAGGTTTCTTTACAAGAGGATTCACTGACGGAGCTAACATTACTTCGAAATTAAACAATGTTACTATGACTTTATTATTTGAATTGTAATTAGAAATCAAAATAGATGATTGAAATTTCCGTCAGGTTTTTATCTGGCGGATTTTTTTTACTCTTGAAAAAAACTACTTATTTTAAATTCAACTCAAAAAACACAAGCAACCAAACTGGTTAACTTCATAAAAAACAGCTAAAACAAACTGCAAACTAGTGTGGTTTGAATAAAAAAAGTGTAATTTTGCACTCCAATTTATAAAAGTATGAGAACCAAGTCTTTAAAAAAGAACAAAATTAACGTAATCACTCTTGGGTGTTCAAAAAATGTTTATGATAGTGAAGTCCTAATGGGACAGCTTCGCGCGAATGGAAAAGAAGTTGAACATGAAGCTCCTGCAGAAAAAGAAGGAAATATTATTGTAATTAATACTTGCGGATTTATTGATAATGCAAAAGCAGAATCAGTAAATATGATTTTGGAATATGCAGATAAAAAAGATAAAGGACTTGTTGACAAAGTTTTTGTAACAGGATGTTTGTCTGAACGTTACAGACCTGATTTAGAAAAAGAAATTCCGAACGTTGACCAATATTTTGGAACAACAGAATTACCTCAGCTATTAAAAGCTCTTGGAGCCGATTATAAACACGAATTACTTGGAGAGCGTTTAACTACAACTCCAAAAAATTACGCTTATTTAAAAATCGCAGAAGGATGTGACAGACCTTGCAGTTTTTGTGCAATTCCTCTAATGAGAGGTTCTCACGTTTCTCAACCAATTGAAAAATTGGTTAAAGAAGCAGAAGGTTTGGCTAAAAATGGGGTTAAAGAATTAATCTTAATTGCTCAAGACTTAACTTATTACGGTCTTGATCTTTATAAAAAAAGAAATCTAGCAGAACTTCTAGAAGCTTTAGTAAAAGTAGAAGGAATTGAATGGATTCGTTTACATTATGCTTTCCCTACAGGTTTCCCCATGGATGTTTTGGAAGTAATGAAACGTGAACCTAAAATCTGTAACTATATTGATATTCCGCTGCAACACATTTCAGATTCAATTTTGAAATCAATGCGTCGCGGTACAACTCAGGCTAAAACCACTCAGTTATTGAAAGACTTCCGTGCTGCAGTTCCTGGAATGGCAATTAGAACTACACTAATTGTTGGATATCCTGGTGAAACTCAAGAAGATTTTGAAATTTTAAAAGATTTTGTTCAGGAAATGAAATTTGACAGAATGGGATGTTTCGCTTATTCTCATGAAGAAAACACTCATGCTTATTTATTAGAAGATGATGTTCCAGATGATGTAAAGCAAGCTAGAGCAAATGAAATAATGGAACTTCAATCTCAAATTTCTTGGGATTTGAATCAAGAAAAAGTCGGTAAGGTATTTAAATGTATCATTGACAGAAAAGAAGGTGCTCATTTTGTAGGGCGTACAGAATTTGATAGTCCAGATGTTGATAATGAAGTTCTAATTGATGCTTCTAAACATTATGTAAAAACAGGAGAATTTGTTAATATCAAGATAATTGAAGCAACAGAATTTGATTTATACGGGGAACCTGCTTAAATTTACGCTGAACAATTGTTAATCACAGATAAAAATACTTTTATGAAACCTTTTCAAACTTTATTTATTTTAGTTTTTGGCTTATTTACTTTTACTGTTTCTGCTCAATATGGAGGAGGATACAATAATGGCTATGGTGGTGGTTATGGTAATGGTTACGGAAGAGGAGGCGGAATGGGTATGGACAGAAGCATGATGGCTGGACAACAGCAGGGTTCTCAAAGCAAACCTAAAGAAACTCCACCTGAAGAGACTGCAGCATATATTGTTGAGCAAATGAAACCGCAAGTAAACTTAGATGAATTACAAGCAATTGCAATCACAAATGTTTTAGCGGATAGCGTGAGAGAACAAGGTATTTTATTAAAAAACGAAAGCAGCAACCAAGAGCAAAAAATTGAACAGATAAAAGCTTTACGTGAAAGCACTGATAAAAAAATCACTTCTTTTTTAAATCCAGATCAAATTGAGAAGTACAAAACTTTCATGGACACTTTAAAAGACATCAAAAAAACAAAATCTAAAAAGAAAAAAGATAAAGATTCTAAAGACTCAAAAGAAGTAAAAGAGACTCCAGCGGATACGAAAATTTCAGAATAATCGTTATTAACCTTTAAAACAACGAATTATGACAAAAAAACTTTTTTGTTATCTTATTTTAGCTGTTATTATCAGTGCTTGTTCTACAAATCCGTACAAGAATACTGAAAAAGCTTATGATCAGCAGCTAAAAAATTTGGAGAACCAAATTACAAGTAAAGAAGCCAAACCAATTCCAGCAGTTTCACCTGTTGTTATTGACACTTCGTATGCACAACAGCTGAGAATTGTAAAAGACACTTTATCTAAAACAAATTCAACTTATTTACAAAACGGAATTAACACCGAATGGATTGGTACTGTAAATTTCAATTTACGAAAACCAAGCTTCGTTATTATTCATCACACCGCTCAAGATTCTCTTCAGCAGACGATTAATACCTTTACAAAAACCAAGACTCAGGTAAGCGCACACTATATCATTTCTGAAAACGGAAAAGTAGTGCAAATGCTGAATGATTATTTAAGAGCTTGGCATGCTGGAAATTCTACTTGGGGAAAAACAACAGATTTAAACTCTTGCTCTATTGGCATTGAGTTAGACAATAATGGTTTTAAGCCTTTTACTGAAGCTCAGATTAGTAGTTTGGTGGCTTTATTGACCAAATTGAAAAAGGACTACAACATTCCGACACAAAACTTTTTAGGTCACGCAGATATTGCTCCTGGAAGAAAACAAGATCCAAGCGCTTTATTTCCATGGAAGACTCTAGCAGAAAAAGGATTCGGAATCTGGCCTGATGAAGTTTTAGAACCTGCCCCGTTTGATTTTAAAATTGAACCTGCATTGAGAATTATCGGTTATAACACTAAAAATTTGACCGCGGCAATTCAAGCATTTAAACTGCATTATATTCAAACTGACGCAACTTCAGTCTTAGACAGAAAAACAATTGATGCTATATATTCGATTTATAAAAAACAGGTTCAATAAAACCTCAACAATTAAATAAAAAAAGCGTTTCTGTATTTTTTACGGAAGCGCTTTTTTTTATGGTTTATTATGAAAGATTTCTTGTTTTCGAACCTACAAATCAAACGTTCCTACGGAACGTATAACCACGCGGCAATCAATTCAATTCTACCAACAAAACATTCCTACGGAATGATTATCGACTATTTAACTTCGAACCTGAAACCTGAAACCTGAAACTTGAAACTTGAAACAAATAAAAAAGCTGCCAAAACAATAATATGTTTCGACAGCTCCAAAAAAAAAAAAAAAATATCAATCTTTATCTCTAGAAAGAGTATGTTGTTGCAATTAAGGCATAGAAACTTCCGCCTGTTGGTAATGCATCTTTATCTAAGAATATATCTTCAGACGCTGCATCGTATCTTAGCTCAGGAATTATAGTCAATTTTCCAACTTTGTAGTTTAAAGAAACTGTATTAGCAAATACATTTGATCCTGACAAAGTTCCTAAACTTGGAGCTGCATTTTTAGCGTCAAAATATTCCATTCTATAAGCTAAAAGCAATGCTGGCTTGAAAGTGTAAGTAGCATATCCTACTAAAGAAAACCAATCTCCATCTAAATTACTGTCAAAATCATTTGTTGTTTTAGCATAAGTTGCATTTAAACCAAGTGAAAAACTATCTGAAATTGCTTTAGAAGCTGTTAAATCAAACTGCGTTTTGTTTTCATCTGAAACCGGAATTGTACTTCCTGGTATAGGGTTAGTACTTCCTGTCGTAAAATTCAAATAAGCACTTCCTGTATCACCTATATATCCTACTTGACCAATGAACGTTTTTTGATATGAACCTGCATCCATAGCCGATTTAAAGTCTGTTGGGTTGGTTAATCCTAACATGGCTGTAAATTTACCCGAAGTATATTGCGCTTTAACCCCTGTATTGAAAAACGGCCCATAAGAAAACGCATAAGACATACTGTAGTTTTTGTTATCTACGGCATCTAACACCTCATAACCAATATGGGTTCCGAAACTACCCGCTACTACTTTAAATTCATCAGTCAAATTGTATGTAAAGAATAATTGTTTAATCATAAATTTTGCACTTGCATCTTTATCTGGTGTTTCGTTATATGAAAATTCTGCTGCTCTCTTTCCGAAACCTAAGTCTACAAAAACTGAAGCTTTTCCAAAAGTATGACTCGCTTCAATCGACGCCATTCCTAATTCGAATGAATTCTGTGAGTTGGTGAAGCTCGTTAATCCATTCATTTGTTTTGAAAAATCATATTTATAGTACGCATCTGCAGAACCTCCCCATGTGGTTGCTGGGGGAGCTGCTGCTTCATCTTCTTGGGCAAAGGCAAAAGAACTTGTTAACATCGCGGCTAAAATGTGAAATGCTTTTTTCATGTTTTAATTTGGTTTTTAGTTATTAATTGATTCTGGTTAGTTAATCTTTTATATATCTATTTAATAGCATAAGTCATTTCTAAAACCTTTCATGCGCCCTTCAAATCATCATCATTTTCATTAGCGAATTTATTAACTTTTGTATGAGTAGAATAATTCAAAACTGCTTTTTTGACGTTTTAGACGAAGAATTATGGATTACAAAAATTAAGTCACCAATAATCGTGATTTGACATTTATAGATAATTCTTTTTGAAAATTCAATAATACATTTTGTATCAATTTTTAAAATTTTACACAGGTAAAAGTAAAAAATACTACAAAAACAAAACACAAAACATCTTAAAACATGTTTTCAAAAACAATACCCCCATAAAAAACAGGGGTACATTATAAAATATCAAAAAAGCATTCAAAATTAAATCCATAAAAAACGCAAGCCAAAAATCATTCCACATCAAAACAAATTCTTACAAAACAACACCTTACAAAACACTTCTCTCTTAAGATCAGAAAGTCATTGTGACCATATATAAAAAATAAAAAAAAGCCCGTTCATTTAAATGAACGGGCTTTTATATAAACGACTCGAATAATCTATTCTTCTTTATTGTATTTTCTTAAATACTCACGGACTTTAATTCCAGAATCTTTTAAATCCTCATCTCTCCATTTTCCATCCGATTTAGCCGATTTTTTCAAAATAGAACAAGTTTCATCTTTATCAGATACTGACCAAGTTATCCAACTTAATTTTCGAGCTTCCATCCAATCTATATATTCCTGCCAAGCTTTATAATTTAAAGATCCGTCTCCGGAAGCTTCCATTCCAGCAGATTCTGAAATAAAAACAGGCAAACCTCTCTTGATAGCCAAATCTGTTCTATCTCTCAATTCTTTACCATGAGTTGCCGCATAAAAATGCATGGTATACATTATATTAGTATAACCTCTTATCGGGTCTTCGGCAGGAAGATCGATATCTTGATCCCAATGCGGACAACCTACTAGAATAATATTATTAGGATCGTTTTCACGAATAACTCTAATAACTTCTTCTGCATAATTTTTCACTTCCCACCAAGTTTCATAATCTGGCTCATTAAATACTTCATATATAATATTAGGATACTTGGCATACTTTTTTGACATCTCCCCAAAAAACTGTTTGGCTTCTTTCAAATTTATATTATGGCTATGCCAATCTATAACGACATAGATATCAGATTTTATAGCGCCATTTACAACTGCTTCCATTTTCTCTTTAGAAAATTCTGGATCCTTTATATAGGAGTAATCACCAAGTTCGATTCCCATTGCAGCACGAACGACATTACAATTAAAATCCTTTTTTAACCAGCTTACTGCTTTTTCATTATAAAATCTCGGCCACATGCTATGCCAACCAAAACTTAATCCGCGAAGCACAACCGGATTATTATCTTTATCTACGAGTTGAGTTCCAAGAATACTTAATTGACCATGTTTTTTAACAAATTGCGCTTTTGAAACATTTACAATCAGTAAAAGCAAAATAGCAGCATAACAGAACTTTGATTTCATAACATATTAGTTTTAAGGAATTAGTTTTAGGGTAACAACATCATGTGAAGCAATTTCTGCACTAAAAGTTTTCTTGGTATTTCCCGCTTCTTTATTTTTCCAAAGGTCTTTTATTTTGAAGATTGTTTTGCTAAAATCAGCTTCATAACCAAAATCTACGTCTTTTAAATTATTTTTACTCCAATCGAAATTGATCTTTTTTGAAGAGTCTGTTCTGTTTACAAAGCTAACTGCCCAAGCTCCATCCGAAAGTGGTTTTACCCACACTTCTACTCCATCTAAAACCACATATTTAAAACCTTGAACTCCTAATTTATCTTGATTTACAGAAAGCAATTCCTTATTCGTTAAAATAGCCAAAGTCTCTTTTGACATTTTTCGATAGTCATTTCCAGTAAATAACGGCGATGAAAGCATACACCACATTGCAAAATGAGTTTTATCTTCGGTATTATTCATTTCATTTCCAACTTCCATCATATCAAAATCATTCCAATGATCTGGGCCTGAATATTTACGAATATCTTTTCTCATATCGGCAATTTTCATGAATCCCCAAGATGACCAATTTTCTGGGTGTTTGAATTCGCAATCAAAACATGGATAAATATCTCCCGAAATTCTCCAAAGATTTCCAATAGGTTTCCCCCATTCCCACGGCTGATTGTCTCCCCATTCGCAAAGACTGAAAACAATTGGTCTACCAGCTATTTTTAGTGCATTGCTCATTGTTGTGTAGGCTTCTTTTGCAGTAATTCCTTCGGTATTACACCAATCATATTTTAAAAAATCTATTCCGATTTTCGCATAAAATCTAGCATCTTGATATTCATAACCTCTTGTTCCTGGATAACCTGCGCAGGTTTTGGTTCCTGCACAATTGTACAAACCAAATTTCAGACCTTTATTATGCACATAATCGATAAGAGCTTTCATTCCGCTTGGAAATTTTTCTGGATCAGGTACTAGATCACCATTTGCATCGCGCTCATGCGTCATCCAACCATCATCTAAGACAATATAATTGTATCCCGCGGCTGCCAAACCAGAAGAAACCATAATATCTGCCGTTTCCTTTACTAATTTTTCATCAATATTGGTTGCAAAAGTATTCCACGAATTCCAGCCCATTGGCGGAGTCATTGCCAGCCCTTCGTATTTCCCACCCGTTTGTGTATGCGTATTTCCCTGACCGAAACTGAAAACTGAAAAGTACAGAGAGAACAATAAAATTATTTTTTTCATCATATTAAATTTAAATGTATCACAAAAAAATATTCCCTAATTGAGTAGATTAGGGAATATTTAAACAAAACTAAAACCAATAAAATGATCTTTATTTTAAAACAAATCCCATATCATCCATAAGAATTGTATTTCCTCCAAAATTTCCAGATTCTTGAAGAGTCAGCTGATCAAATGTTGTTGGATTTCCGATGTCAGAAAATGGAATTTCGATAGTCGTCCATTTGTTAGTTAACGGCTTTTTAATTTGATAAGCCCATCCACCAAAAACAAATATCACACTAGCATCTGTATTAGTAGAAACACTTTTTACTTTTACTCTAAAAGCTTTATATTTAGAAACATCTCTTGAGTTAAACTTCATATCAGCTCCATTCCATCCGCCAAAAACAAATTTAATCGCTGCTTGGCCTTGCACTACATCATCTTTAAAATTAGTATCAAAAGTATCGCTTCCGCTCCACATCCAATGTCCTGCATCACCTTGAAGAACATCATCATATAAAGCTGACCCAACTGCTTCTTCAGATGTCGTAGTTCCTGAGATATTAGTAACACTTACATATTTATCTGCCGAACTTGCAGGCATTTTAAATTTAATCTCTGTTAATGACGAAGAAACTATTTCTGCTTGTGCAGTTCCAACCTTAACTATAGGATCAAGGAAATAATCTCCATAAATGGTAACCACATCACCAGCTGCAGCATTTATCGGATTATAACTTCCAAATTTTGGCGTTGGAGGCGCTATAACAAAATCGTACAAAACCGTTCCTTGTTTTGTAACCAATTTCAATTTATTGCTTGCATCTGCATAAGGTGTTTTTTCATCAATTAAAACAAAAATTGCAGTATCGGTAACCAGCGTAGGATTAAAATAGGTATCAAAATCATTAAAGTAAATTTTTGTAACACTAGAAAGCCCTTGCCCTTGAATAATATAATAATTCTTAGGATCTCCAATTGTAACAGGAACCAAATCGCCTTCAACAGATTTTGCTATACTTGTAATGACTGGCGCTCCAGAACTTCCTGAAGAATCATCATTATCACATGATGAAAACACGCTCAGTACCATAAATGACATTGCAATGAAAGGCAAAAGGTATTTTATTTTTATATTTTTCATATTAGTCTAATTTTTGGAATTATTTAAAAGTATACGGAACTGGAGCCTGCAATAATTTAGGGTTTTTAGCCACTTCGTTATCTGGATAATCCATATAGAAATCATTTGTTGCGTGATCTTCACTATAAACTGGTGTATAGTGACGTTCTCCGTATCTGTCTCCTCTATTTTGCGCCGACATAATAGCGATTGCTTTCGCTTTGTCTATACGTCCTAGATCAAACCAATAATCTCCTTCAAAACATAATTCTTTTCTTCTTTCTAAAAATATATCATCAAAAGTAATTGAAGTTAAAGCTGCTAAACCAGCTCTCTTTCTTACCGCATTGATCGAACTTAAAGCTGATGCATCTGATGTGCTTGCTCCTCCTGCTAGAACTGCTTCAGCATGAATTAACAACAATTCGGCATAACGCATTACATAAGTATTGTTATCCATCATTGCCCATCCATCTGCCTGGCCTGTAACATTTCCGTTAACCACACCAATGCAATATTTTTTAATTGCTCCTCCAGACGCTTGAGCAAGATCTTTACCTGACGGAACTGTAAATCCTATTCCTTGTGTCGTTTTAATATTTGGATAAGTATCACCACCAATCATTACTGTTTCATGTTTTCTTAAATCCCCAGCACCATATAAAGAAAGCATAACTTCTTGGCTTGGGCCAAAAACTCCAGCATAAGATGCATTAGAAGTTGACAATGTACCGTCTTGGAATCCGAATTGTGTGTTACAGTTATTTGCAGATCCGTAAGCTCCATCTCCCTTCCATTGAATCGCAAAAATTGACTCTTCGTTGTTATTGTTGGCATAAGTAAACAAATCACCAAAACTTTTCCCAGGAAGCTGATCTCCACCTAAAAGTTTAAACTCACCGCTATTGATCACCTCTTCTGCCATTGCTCTTGCTTTTGCATAGTCTTTTTGATACAAATACGCTTTTGCAAGCATCGCTTTTGCAGAACCTTTAGAAACATGTCCATTATTTGCATAATTTGTTCCTCTGTTTTTTGCCACCAATAGATCAATTGCCTTTAAATAATCAGATGTGATTAATTTATAAATATCTTCAACTGGATTTGTATTTACATAAGGATTACTTGTATAATCTAACGGGTTTTCAATAATTGGCACTGGCCCCCAAAGTCTCACCAAATCAAAATAAGCAGTAGCTCTCATAAAATAAGCTTCTCCAATAGTATTATTCAAGACATCTTTAGAAACGCCCGACCCTACTCTTGCAGCAAGAAAGTTAATGATCATATTAGACTGCTGTACATTTGCCCATAAAGATGACCATCCGTTTACTAACTCTGGATCACTTCCGTTTAAAGAGAAAGTTCTTAATCCGCTTACGTCAGGAGAACCAGAATACATGTTTCCAGAACCTACTTCTAGCGCCCACCAAAATTTATTATACATTTGAAACCAAGTTCTGCTGTACATACCATTTGTCGCCGATGATACTTGATCGTCTGTGCTGTAATACGAATCCAAACTTATTCCATCTTCAGAAGGTCTGTCGGTAAAATCATCCTGACAAGATCCGAAAGTCAAAAATGCCACTGCTACAAAAAGCAGGCTATATCTATTTAAAAAAGATTTCTTTTTCATTTTTCTTTAATTTTTAAAATTCTAGGTTAAGTCCAATTAAAAATGTTCTCGCTACCGGATATCTTCCGTTGTCAATTCCTGATAAAAGCACATTCTGATTAAATGAACCAATCTCCGGATCGTAACCTGAATAATTTGTAAACGTATACAAGTTCTGAGCAGACCCGTACAATCTTAATCTTGATATTTTATATTTTGAAATTACATCTTGCGGTAAAGAATACCCTAACGTAATATTCTGAATTCTTAAGTATGATCCATCTTCAACATAACGATCTGAAATAAGAAGGTTATTATTTGAAGAATCTGCAATTGGTCTTGGGTTATTACTTGCTGTATTTGTTGGAGAATAATAATCCATTGCTTCCACCAATTGATTGTCATATAAAGAAGCATTTGTTGTACCAGCTCTTCTAGTCAAATTCATAACATCATTTCCGTATGAACCTTGAAGGAAAACAGAAAGATCTACGTTTTTATATTTAAAATTGTTTGTAAAACCGTAAGTAAATTTCGGATGTGGGTTTCCGATGAATGTTTTATCATTTGCATCAATTTTCCCATCTCCATTTACATCCACATATTTAACATCTCCCAAAGCTGTTTCTCCCGCTCCAGTTCCTACTGCTTGGCCAAATTGTATTGGCGCATTGTTTAAAACTGTCTGATCCTTAAAAATTCCATCTGTTTTATATCCGTAGAACAATCCAATCGGGTTTCCAATTGTAGTATTAGTAACCACAACTGGCTGATATCCGTTAGTATTAACCTCTTGAGTTAACACGATTCCGTTAGCAATTTCATCTAAATTATTTTTGTAATGAGAAACAACCAAAGAAGCATCCCAATTAAATTTCCCTGAAGATCTTAAATCATATCCAACCGTAATGTCATAACCTTTATTACTCATTGTTCCCAAGTTAGAGTATGGAGCAGAAACTCCTCCGTATTGACCTCCACCACCTGTTAGATATAAAGGCAATGGCACTTGAAACAAGAAACCTTTAGATTTTTTATCATAAACATCAAAACTTGCAGAAAGCTTATTATTCAATAATGTAAAATCAATACCTAAGTTAGTCTGATTCAAAGACTCCCAAACTAAATCTGGATTTGGATAATTTGAAGGTAAAAATCCGCTGCCTAAACCTGAGTTTTGAGTTCCTAACATTGCAGAATAACTGTTATTTGGAATCTGCTGATTTCCAGTTTCCCCATAACCCACTCTAAATTTAATATTATCTACATATTTACGAGTTCCTTCCATAAAAGACTCATTAGACAATTTCCATGAACCCGAAATAGCGTTAAAAACCCCTTTTTGGTTATCTGTAGTAGGATCAAACTTAGACGAAACGTCCTGTCTTATAGAAGCTGTAATGCTATATTTATCATTAAAGTCATAAATAATACGAGCAAATAAAGACGAAAGCGAAGCACTTCCTTTATACTGCGTTATAGTATTATTATCAACATCAGCTAAATTAATAGTATGAATTGAATTTGTTTTAAACCCTTGAGCAGATGCAATTAAACCTTCCCAATGAGAATCATTTGCTTCCTGACCTGCCAAAAGTGTTATTTTGTGTTTACCAAAAGCTCTATCATAAGTTAGCAAGTTTTTAATATTTGTAGAATACCAATTTTGTCTTCTTACGTCTAAATCTGCCAGTAAATTTACTTGGCTTCCCCAAGCGTACGATGGCCTGAAGTCATCATTTTCAGAAAACTCTGTATTTGCTGCAATTTCAATGCGATACTTTAATCCTTTAAAGATATCTGCCTCAGCATAAACATTTCCTAAGAAATTTTTTCTAACCAATTTATTATCTCTCGTCAATGCCTCTGCTACAGGGTTATAATATGTAACGCTTTGCTCAGAAGATGGCGGACCAGCAAATGAGCCATCAATATTTCTAACCGGAATATCAGGAGATTGCAATAATGTATTAGAAATTAATCCTGAATAACTTTGGTTTACAGTAATTCTTTCATTTGTAATACCTCCTGTTAAATTTCCACCAACTCTTAACCAAGATTTAATTTTTGAGTCTAAATTCAATCTGACAGTATATCTCTTTAATCCAGAATTGATAATAGTTCCCTCATTATCCAAGTAACTTCCAGATAAATAATAGCTTGTTCCATCTTTTGCACCAGAAAACGAAAGCTGATGACTATTAGAAATAGCCGTTCTATACACTTCATTCTGCCAATTTGTACCAGCTCCCAACAATTCTGGATGAGAAAACTCCTGACGAGTCTGAAAACCCCATAGTTTAGCCAGATTAGTTTTTAAAGTTGCGTATTCTGATAAATTTAAAACATCCAATTTATTAGTTACTGTTGCAAAAGAAGTATAGTTCTCATACGATACTTTTCCACCACCTTTTTTACCAGATTTAGTTGTAATAATAATAACACCATTTGCTCCACGAGATCCATAAATTGCAGTTGCCGAAGCATCTTTCAAAATATCCATCGATTCAATATCATTTGGATTAATCATAGACAACGGACTCATCGCAGTATTACCGCTTCCTCCAGAAGCAGAAAATCCGTCTTTACCAGCCAAAGTCTGTCCACTTGTAGATTTACCAGTTGCATCTCCAGAAATTGGCACACCATCAATTACGTATAAAGGCTCATTTGTTCCTGTAATAGAAGTCGTTCCACGAACCCTCACAGAAGCTGCACCACCTGGCTGGCCTGAGTTATTTGTTACCGAAACCCCAGCAGCCTTACCTTGAAGCATCTGATCAATAGAAACCTGTTTTAAGTTTTCAATATCTTTTGATCTAACAGAAGAAATGGCACCATTTACATCTTTCTTTTTCTGAGTTCCGTATCCAATTACAACAACCTCTTTTAAGTCTTCTGAAGACGGTTTTAAAGAAATATTAATTTTAGTTTTGCCTGCAATGGCAATTTTTTGAGAATCAAAACCGATAAATGACACTACCAAAGTCCCATTTGAAGGAGCATCTATACTATATTTACCGTCAAAGTCTGAAGATGCAGTATTTTTAGATCCAACAACAGAAATATTGGCTCCAGGAATTGTCATTCCTTTATCATCAGACACTACTCCTGTTATTTTAACCTGAGCAGTAATAAAATTACTAGTCAGCAGCAAGAATAAAATCAAAGGAACCGCTCTGTGGTTAGCATTCCAATGAAGAAAGTTAGTCATTAGTTTTTTCATAATAATGTTTGGTTAGTTAAATTTGTTTATTGCATAATTTTAAAAGTAAATGCCAGGGTAATTTTTACTTTTAAATTATTTAACAAATCTATAACAGAGAGAATTATCAAATCGATAATATTATATCATTTAATGATAATATTTTTACTGTAAGCGATTAAAAAAACATATATGAAAATAAAATCATATAAAAATTAAATTATTCGCAATTACAATCCTCAAAAAGAACCTAAACAATGAATAAAAACCAATGAAATCTCGAAAAGCAAACGTTTTCGTTAAAAATAATATTTATTTGTGATAAAAAAGTATCACTATAAAATACGCTTTAAACCTGAAAATTCTTCTCGATATTGACTTGGCGTGCAATTTTTTGTTGCTTTAAAACTGCGATTGAAGTTTGCAATATTATTAAAGCCCGATTTAAAAGCTACTTCAGAAACACTCATATCTTTCTCCACCAGCCAACGTGCGGCATAACCAATACGGATATCATTTATATAATTGACAAAAGTTTTCCCAGTACGCTTTTTAATAAATCTATTAAAAGAAATAATAGACATGCTCGCCACATTTGCCGCATCTTCTAAAGTAATTTTTTCTGCAAAATTTTTCTGCACATACTCGTAAACAAATTTCATTTTATCATAATCATCAAAAGTATCATAATCTACCGTATATGTAGAAAGCAAGCGCTGATTTCTAGAATTGGCAAGATCATATAATAAGGAAGTGATTTCTAAAAAATAATCCATACCATCCAATTTAGAAAGCCTCACAAGCCTTGGCGTTAACTCCTCTGCGGTTTTTTTTGAAAACAAAATTCCATGAATAGATCGGTTAAACATATCTCGAATCGGATTCATAATACGTCTTGCAAGCAAAGATTCATGAAATAAATCATTATGAAACTGTATCGTTATTTCATGTATTTTTTTATTTGTGCATTTATTCAGCTCCCATCCGTGATATAAATTTGGTCCAATCAAAACCAATTCTACATTATCAATTTCTTCAATATTATCTCCTACAACTCGCTTTACTCCTTTTCCATTTAGAATAAAATTAATCTCAAATTCTGGATGATAATGGACTGGAAAATCAAAACTATCTTTTACGCGATCAAAAACCAAAAAACTGTCACTTGCAGCAAGCGGCGCTATTTCTCTATAAAAATTTTTCGTAGTACTCATATTAAAAAGTATTTTCAGAAAGGTGATATTCTTTTTTTTGACTGCAATAATATGATATATAATTGATAAAATAATATTAATTACAGTTTAATCATCCGTTTATCTTTGAAAAAATTAATTATCATTTCTTTAAAAAGAATATTAATAATAAACATTAATCATTTTTAATCAAATAACTTTTTATAGTTTTAATAATTTTAACAAGAATAGCATAAAGAATTCCGAAAGAACAAACTCTATAATCAAAAAACTGTAAACCATTGTTTATTTTGCTTTTAGCTAAACAATCAACCAATAATTTCTCAATGAAAAAACATTTTTTAACGCTTTTGACTATAACTATAATAAGCAATTCCTGCTTATCTCAAAAAAGTATCACTGATACTAATTTGTCACTTTCAGATAAAAAAGCAACAACTGAAACTAAATCACTTTATAAAAACTTAAATGCATTATCTCAAAAAGGGTTCTTATTTGGCCATCAAGACGATCTTGCTTATGGTGTAAAATGGAAATATGAAGACAGACGAAGTGATGTAAAAGATGTTGCAGGCGATTATCCAGCAGTTTATGGATGGGATATTGCAGGTTTAGAAAATGATAAACCAAATAATATTGATGGTGTTCCTTTCAGTAAAATGAAACAATATATTGCAGAGGCAAATGCAAGAGGCGGAATTTCTACTATAAGCTGGCATTTTGACAACCCTGCAACTGGAAAAAATGCTTGGGATAACGTTCCTAATTCTTTAAAAACAATTTTACCTGGAGCAGAAAATCATAAAAAATTTACTTCTTGGTTAGATAAAGCTGCTAGTTTCTTTTTGTCTTTAAAAGATAAAAATGGCAAAAACATTCCGATACTTTTCAGGCCTTTTCATGAGCTTACCGGTGGATGGTTTTGGTGGGGAAAAGGCAATTGTACTCCGGAAGAATTTAAAACTGCTTGGAAATTTACATTCGATTACCTTCAGAAAAAAGGTGTGCACAATCTAATCTATATCTACAACACAGGAAGTTTTGGCAGTGAAGCCGATTTCTTAGCCAATTATCCTGGAGATAATTATGCCGACATTGTAAGTTTTGACACTTACCAAAATAATGATGATCCAAATGGTGAAAAATTTATCAGAGAAGTTCAAAATCAGTTCAAAATACTCAATGAAATCAGTACAAAAAAACATAAATTAATGGCATTGGCTGAAGCTGGTTACGAAGCTATTCCAGATCCAAAATGGTGGACAGGAACTTTACTAAAAGCCATTGGAGATTATAAAATTTCTTATGTTTTATTGTGGAGAAACCATGGCTGGCAGGAAAAAGAACAGAAAATGCATTATTACGCTCCATTTTCTGGACAAGTAAGCGAAAAAGATTTTGTCGATTTTTACAATCTTAATCAGACTATATTTGAAAAAGACATTCAGAAAAAATTGAAATAATTGCCCCAAATAAATTACAACCTTAAAAAATAACCAATGCACGACAAAATTAGTTTAAAAGAAAAAATCGGTTACGGACTTGGAGACGCTGCTTCATCTATGTTCTGGAAAATTTTCAGCATGTATCTCCTATTTTTCTATACTGACGTTTTCGGATTAGCGCCTGCCGTAGTGGGAACCATGTTTTTAATTACCCGTATCTGGGATTCTTGCTTTGACCCGATTGTTGGAATTCTAGCCGATAGAACCAAAAGCAAGTGGGGTAAATTTAGACCTTATCTTCTTTGGGTTGCCATACCTTTTGCCGTGATTGGAGTTCTAACTTTCTATACTCCAGATTTTGACGAAAAAGGAAAAATCATCTACGCTTATGTAACTTATTCGTTAATGATGATGATTTATTCTCTAATCAACGTTCCTTACGCATCACTTTTGGGTGTAATGTCATCTGATAGAAAAGAAAGAAATACACTTTCTTCTTACCGAATGGTTTTTGCTTTTGGAGGAAGTTTATTGGCGCTTTGGCTAATTGAACCTTTAGTAAATTATTTTGGCGGAAATCTAAATTCTAAGACAGGCTGGCTGGCAACAATTGCCGTTTTCGGTTTAATTACTACAGCATTTTTCTGGGCTTGTTTTGCCTTCACAAAAGAAAGAATCAAACCTATTGTAGACGAACAAAACAATCTAAAAGAAGACTTAAACGATCTTCTAAAAAATAAACCTTGGTGGATTTTATTGGGAGCAGGAATTGGTGCTTTGGTATTCAATTCAATTCGCGATGGAGCTGCCGTTTACTATTTCAAATATTATGTAAGCAGTTCTGTGAATTTCGATTTTTCGCTTTTCGGAACCGATTTTCACATGACACCAACTTCTATTTACTTGGTTTTAGGGCAAGCAGCAAATATTATCGGAGTTATCATTGCAACTCCAATTGCGAATAAAATTGGTAAAAAGAAAACCTTTTTTGGCGCAATGGCTTTAGCAGCAATCTTAAGTCTTGTTTTCTATCTATTCGGAAAAGAAGATGTTTTCTTAATCATGAGTTTCCAAGTTTTAATCAGTATTTGTGCCGGTTGTATTTTCCCATTAATCTGGTCAATGTACGCCGATAGTGCCGATTATTCTGAATGGAAACAAGGACGCAGAGCTACAGGATTAGTTTTCTCAGCTTCATCTATGTCACAAAAATTTGGCTGGACAATCGGCGGTGCTGGAGCTGGATGGCTTTTGGGTTATTTTGGCTTTCAGGCCAATGTCGAGCAGACTGCAACAGCTCAAAACGGAATTCAATTAATGTTAAGCATACTACCAGCAATTGCGGCCGCAATATCAGTAGCTTTTATAGCATTTTACCCTTTATCAGAAGAAAAATTACAGATTATAGAACAGGATTTAAACGAAAAGAGAGATCAAAATCAATAAAAAACCAAAGACAAAGAAATCAATTTATATGACAACAATAACATCTTCAATCAATTTTCAAGAAAGAAAATTGGCATTAGAAAACGAACATAAAACACTTATTGAACAAAAAAATGAGCCGCAGGAAATTGTTGGAAATGGCATTTACGAACGTTATAAAAATCCAGTTGTTACCGCTTCTCACATTCCGTTAAACTGGCGTTTTGATTTTAACGAAAAAACAAATCCGTTTTTGCAGGAAAGAATTGGTGTGAATGCCGCTTTCAATGCTGGAGCAATGAAATGGAATGGAAAATATTTATTGGCCGTTCGTGTAGAAGGAATTGACAGAAAATCGTTTTTTGCCATTGCTGAAAGTCCAAACGGAATAGATAATTTCAAATTTTGGGACAAACCTTGCGTAATTCCGCAAACGGAAGAACCTGATACTAACGTATATGACATGCGTTTAATCAATCACGAAGACGGATTTGTTTATGGAATTTTCTGTACCGAAAGAAAAGATCCAAAAGCTCCAAAAGGCGATACAAGTTCTGCTGTTGCCAATGCCGGAATTGTTCGTTCTAAAGATTTAGTAAACTGGGAAAGACTTCCTGATTTAATTTCGAATACAGGACAACAGCGAAATGTTGTTTTACATCCTGAATTTGTAGACGGAAAATATGCTTTATATACACGTCCGCAAGATGGTTTTATTGATGTTGGTTCAGGTGGCGGAATTGGTTTAGGGTATATTGAAGACATGAAAAATCCAGTCGTAAAAGACGAAAAAATTATTTTCGGAAAACAATATCATACTATTTATGAATTGAAAAACGGTTTGGGGCCTGCTCCAATTAAAACTTCAAAAGGCTGGTTGCATTTAGCACACGGAGTTCGTAATACTGCTGCAGGATTACGCTACACTTTATACATGTTCATGACCGATTTGAATGATATTTCGAAAGTAACACATGTTCCTGCAGGACATTTTATGGGACCTGAAGGAATTGAAAGAGTTGGAGACGTATCGAATGTTTTGTTTTCTAACGGATGGATTGAAGGTGAAAACGGAACAGTTTACATTTATTACGCTTCCTCTGACACAAGAATGCATGTAGCAGTTTCTACAGTTGATAAATTGGTTGATTATGTAATAAATACTCCAGCAGATACTTTTATTTCTGCAGGTTCAGTGCAAACCATCATTAATCAAATCGAAAAAAATAACGCAATTTAAAATATCGTGTCATTACAATTAAAGCTTTTAAAATCAGAGTTAACTGCAGAACTAGATTCTATTCTCAACTATTGGTCAGAACGAACGGTAGATGAGAAAAACGGAGGTTTTGTTGGCCAAATCGATTTTAACGATCATCTGATTGCCCATGCAGAAAAAGGTTCGGTTCTTAATGCCCGAATCCTTTGGACATTTTCTGCCAGCTACAAAACCACAAAAAACGAAAACCACAAAAAAGTGGCAGAAAGGGCATTTGAGTTTCTCGCAGCTTATTTTTATGATACAAAATTTGGAGGTCTTTTTTGGAGTATAAATGAGGATAAAACTCCAAAAGACACCAAAAACCAGATTTACGCATTGGCTTTTGCGATTTATGGATTATCTGAATATTATTCGATTTCAAATGAAGAAAGAGCTTTAGAAATTGCTAAAAAACTATACTTAAAAATTGAGGAACATAGTTACGATCCTATAAACAAAGGGTATTTTGAAGCTTTCACGAGAGATTGGCAGCCTATTGAAGATTTGCGTTTGAGTGCAAAAGATGCCAATGAAAAGAAAACCATGAATACGCATCTTCATATTATTGAAGCTTATGCGAATTTATATAAAGTCTGGAAAGACGAAAAATTGCTTGCTGTTATTATCGAATTACTAAAAACCATCGAAAAGTATTTCATCAATACAGAAACAGGACATTTACGTTTGTTTTTTGATGAAAATTGGAAAGAAAAACCAGATGTTATTTCATACGGACATGATATTGAAGCAGCTTGGCTTTTACAGCAATGTGCCGAAATTTCAGGAAATGAAACTTTGATTGCCAATTATAAAAAATATGCCATTCAAATTGCTGAAGTAACCAAAGAAGGTTTAGATGCTGATGGCGGTTTATGGTACGAATTTGATCCTGAAAAAAATGAGTTAATTGCTGAAAAACATTGGTGGCCACAAGCTGAAGCTTTAATTGGTTTCTATAATGCTTATCAATTAACAGGAAAAGAAGAATATCTGGATATTGTTTACAAAAACTGGAAATTCATAAAAAAACACATCATAGATCCGCAAAATGGAGAATGGTATTGGGGTGTTTATGGCGATTATAGTATAATAAAAAAAGACAAAGCCGGATTCTGGAAATGCCCTTACCATAATGGGCGTGCTTGTCTGGAGCTCATTCATCGAATTAAAAATTAAGGTTTCAAATAAAAATCAAAACGTCTTACAGAACGTAAAGCCCTAGCCCCGATAGAAGTGGAAATCCTTTTTGTGCTGGGGTTCAGCACAAAAAGATTGGAACGGATAGCGGGATTAGCTCCTTAAAGTATAAATTATGAAAAAAAGATTTTTTAAAACCCTTTCATTTGCCTTGATTTTTTCTGCAATTGCTTGTCAGGCGCAGGAAAGAATAACCGTAAAAGGAAATGAATTTTACAAAGGTGATAAACCGTATGCTTATATTGGAACTAATTATTGGTACGGAAGTATGTTGGCTTCTAAAAAAATAGGCGATCGTAAAAGGCTTTTGCGCGAGTTGGATTTAATGAAGAAAAACGGAATCGATAATTTACGTGTTTTAGTTGGCGCTGATGGCGGAAAATACGATTTTACAGTTCGTCCAGCACTTCAATATGAACAGGGAAAATATGACGAAGATTTATTGGACGGATTGGATTTTCTGATTAGCGAAATGAGTAAACGCAGTATGTATGCCGTTTTATACTTGACCAATAACTGGGAATGGTCGGGCGGAATGTCGCAATATTTGGAATGGAATGGCAAAGGTCCCGTTCCTGTTCCGAATATTCCGCCAAATACTTGGCCACAATTTATGTCTTATACGGAACAATTTCACAGTTGTGAACCTTGTATGGAAGCTTTAAATAATCATGTGAAGTTTATTATTGGAAGAACAAATGCATATTCTAAAAAGAAATACAACGAAGACAATACAATTATGTCGTGGCAAGTTGGAAATGAACCTCGACTTTTTACGGTCGAAAATGAAGTTAAATTCACGAAATGGCTCAATAATATTGTGGATTTAATTGATAGTTTAGATAAAAATCATTTGGTTTCTACAGGTTCTGAAGGGAAAAACAGTTCGAATGACAGCATGGAAATTTTCGAAAGAACACATCAAAATCCGAATATCGATTATTTGACGATGCATATCTGGCCAAAAAACTGGAATTGGTTTAAAGCTGACAATGCGGAAGCAACAATGCCAAAAACAATCGAAAATGCTGGAAAATATATTGACGATCATATTAAAGTAGCCAACAATCTTAAAAGGCCAATTATTATTGAAGAATTTGGACTTCCGAGAGAAAATGAAAACCTGAATACAGGAGCATCTTCTGTTTACAGAGATAAATTTTACAGCTATATTTTTGGAAGAGTTGCAGAAAGTGTCAAAAACAATGGTCCATTACGAGCTGCCAATTTCTGGGGTTATGGAGGTGAAGGAAAAGCAATTCATCCGGACGGAAAGTGGAATCCCGGAGAGCCTTTTACAACAGATCCTCCACAAGAACCGCAAGGGTTGAATTCTGTTTTTAATGGTGATAAATCGACATTAGAAATTGTTAAAAAGTACAATTCAGAATTAAAGAAATAAAAACAACTACTTTAATTTTCCAAACCCGACAGGTTTTAAAAAACTGTCGGGTTTAAAATACAACATAATCTGGGCGTAGATGCACTGCGGTGCGTCTCTACAGGATAACAAAATCGAAATTTGATAAAAAAAATACAACATGAAAAATATATTTATTCTTTTTTGTTTTTTATTTCTGAATATCTCTTTTTCACAAAATAAACAAGACTTTATTCTGAAATCTCCCGACGGAAAAATTGAAGTTAAAATTGCTGTGAATAATAAAATCTCTTGGTCAATTTCGCATGAAAAAGATTTGATTTTGGCTCCGTCTGAAATGTCAATGATCTTAGGTCAAAATGAGGTTTTAGGAAAAAATCCAGTTGTTTTAAATTCGAAAAAAGAAAGTATAAATACTGAATTTGAAACACCATTATACAAAAAGAAAACGGTTAAAGATCAATACAACAAACTGATTCTAAATTTTAAAAATGATTTCGCTCTCGAATTTCGTGTTTTTGATGACGGTGCAGCCTATCGTTTCATCACAAAAAAGAAAAAAGATATTACGGTTAAAGACGAAGAAGTGGTGCTGAATTTCGATCAGGATTATAATACTTTGATGCCGTATGTTCGTGATTTAAGAAATCCAAAAGATCAATTTATTTCTTCGTTTGAATCGCATTATGAAAACAAAAAAATAAGTGAATTTTCTAAAGATACTTTAGCTTTTCTTCCATTTTTAATTGATTATAAAAATCATAAAAAAGCCGTTTTCTTAGAAGCTAATCTCGAAGATTATCCGGGATTATTTGTCACAAACAATAAAAACAAAACCGGTTTTGAATCTCGTTTTTCTAAATATCCAACTCAAGAAACCAACGGCGGATTTAATTACCTCAACAAACTAATTACTGAAAGAGATGATTATTTGGTAAAAACGAAAGGAACGAGAACTTTTCCGTGGAGAGCAATTGTAATTTCTGAAAATGATGCTACTCTGGCTAATAATGATATGGTTCAGAAATTGGCAGAACCATCAAAAATAAAAGATGTTTCGTGGATAAAACCTGGAAAAGTAGCTTGGGATTGGTGGAACGATTGGAATATTTACAATGTAGATTTTAAAGCTGGAATTAACACACAGACGTATAAATATTATATTGATTTTGCTTCTAAAAACAAAGTTGAGTATGTGGTTTTGGATGAAGGTTGGAGTGTTGAAACTGATATCATGAAACACAATCCAAACGTGAATTTACAAGATTTGATTGCTTACGCGAAAGAACGAAACGTTGGCATTATTTTGTGGGCTTCTTGGATGGCATTGCATGACAATATTGATGGCGTTTTTGACAATTATGCAAAACTAGGCGTAAAAGGTTTTAAAGTAGATTTTATAGATCGAGACGATGCTAAAATGGTCAATTCGGTTTATGATATTGCGCAAAAAGCAGCCAATCATAAATTGATTATCGATTTTCACGGAATGTACAAACCAACGGGAATTCAGAGAACGTATCCAAATATTTTAAACTTTGAAGGCGTAAAAGGTCTAGAAAATAATAAATGGACACCAAATGATGATGTTCCGTTATACGATGTAACAATTCCGTTTATTAGAATGATGGCTGGACCAATGGACTATACGCCAGGTGCGATGCGAAATGCTACAAAAAGCGAATTCAAGCCAAGTCATTCAACTCCAATGAGTCAAGGAACAAGATGTCATCAATTGGCATTGTACACTATTTTTGAAGCGCCTTTACAAATGATGGCTGATAGTCCGACGGCTTTTACGAAGGAACAAGAAAGCACCGATTTTATAGCTAAAGTTCCAACTACTTTTGATGAAACCGTTGCTCTTGATGGTGAAGTTGGAAAATATGTTTCAATTGCTAGAAGAAAAGGAAATACTTGGTACTTAGGCGCGATAACAAATTGGGATTCTAGAGATATTATAATTGATTTTTCTTTTCTTGAAAAAGGCAAAAAATTCCAAGCCGAAATCTTCTCAGATGGAATAAATGCTGATAAAGCGGCAACTGATTATAAAAAGGAAATCATAACCGTTGACTCAGCAACTAAACTAAAATTTCATTTAGCAAGCGGTGGCGGACTGGCGACGGTTATAAAGTAATATTATTTATATACAAAAAAACATTGCCGTAATTTTTTTACGGCAATGTTTTTTTGTATATTTTTGTAAAAAAAATGAAATTATGCTAACAAAATTTAAAGTATCAAATTTTAAAAGTTTTAACGAAGACTTTATTTTTGATTTAAGCGAAACAAACGCATATAATTTTAATAGCGAATGTGTCAAAAATGGAATTGTAAATAATGCCTTGATTTATGGACACAATGGAGTAGGAAAATCTAATCTAGCATTTGCTATTTTTGATATAATTGAGCATTTGACAGATAGAGAAACTAATAATACGGAATATTCTGTATATCTTAATGCTTATAATAAATCTGAAACTGCTCATTTTTATTATGAGTTTTTAATAAATTCTTGTAAAGTTGTTTATGAGTATAAAAAAATTAATCATAAAACAATTCTGTATGAGAAATTTTTAATCAATGATAAAGAATTTGCATTTCTTGATCGAAAGAAAAAGGATAATGCAATTATTAAATTTAAAGGCGCGGAATCTTTAAAAACGGAACTTACAAATAGTAATTTATCTTTATTAAAATATATTAAAAACAATACGGAACTAGATAAAAACAATGACAATAAAACCTTTAGTCTTTTCTTTAAATTTATTGAAGGAATGTTATTTTTTAGATCATTACAATCTAATTTTTATTTAGGGATTGAAGTTGGAAAAAAAGGAGTCGTCGAAGATATAATTGAGAAAAAAAACATCACCGATTTGGAGCGCTTTTTAAATGAAGCAGGTATTGAATGTAAATTAAAAGTTATTGATTCAACAGATAAAAAAACTTTAGCATTTGATTTTAATGGAAAAGCAATTCCTTTTTTTAACATTGCTTCTCAAGGCACAAGAGCTTTAGTAATGTTTTACTTTTGGTTTCAAAGAATTAAAGAAAAATCTAAAGTTTCATTTCTTTTTATTGATGAGTTTGATGCTTTTTATCACCATGAATTATCTGCTTTAATTGTTAAAGAACTAAAGAAAAGCGGAGTCCAATTTATTTTGACAACCCATAACACATCTATAATCACAAATGATTTATTAAGACCAGACTGCTATTTTTTGATGACTAAAGAATCTATAAAATCTTTAGCAAAAAGTACTTCAAAGGAATTAAGAGAAGCTCATAATATTGAGAAAATGTATAAAGCAAATTCATTCAATGGCCAGTAATATATTGTTTGTATTTGAAGGTGCAAAAACAGAGAAATTAATTACGGATAACATCAAAAAAAATCTATTCAATGATGAAAATGTAATTATTCAATGTGCATTTTGTACAACTATTTATAATTTATATAAAAAAATCTCCCAAGATGAAGATTTGGATACTTTTGAAATTTTAAAAAATATCCCACATAATGCTGAAAATCTTTCCTCCTTCAACCGTAATGATTTTGCTGAAATATATATGTTCTTTGATTACGATGGACATACAACTTCTGCAAGTGACAAAAAATTAATTAAGTTACTAGATTTTTTCAATGAAGAGACCGAATTTGGCAAGCTGTTTATTAGCTACCCTATGGTTGAAGCTTTAAAACATTGTCATGACAAAATTGATTTTAAGGAATTGAAAGTAGAGGCAAAAAAAGAAATAAAATATAAAAAGAAAGTCAATAGAGAATGTGATAAAGATTTTATAAATATGCCTTTATATGATTTGAAAATATGGTTACATTTAATTGACTTACATTTAAAAAAAATGAATTACATTGTTGATGATAATTTTATTTTTCCAACGAAAAATTTTTCTCAAAATGATATTTTTTTTAAACAACTAGAAAAATATATAAATATCGATTCTACTGTAGCTGTTTTAAGTGCATTTCCAATTTTTTTGTTTGACTACTATGGCAATGAATATATTAGTAAATTGTTTTCTCAACATGAGTAAAACATAATTAAACAGCAAATTTATAAACTTTTAGATTCTGTTTAATTAGTCTCTTATGTGAATATCTTCTCAATCGCATTCAATTCATCTTGCGAAAATTCAGTTTTTTGAAGACAGTCAATATTATTACACAATTGTTTTACAGAGCTCGCTCCAATTAAAACAGACGTAATTCGTTTGTCTTTTTGTAACCAAGCCAAAGCCATTTGTGCCAAAGATTGATTTCTATTCTGAGCAATTTCATTCAGCTGAATTAATTTCTGAATTCTTTCCTTCGTCACCTCATCCTCTCTCAAATGCCCATTCGGATTATGAGCTCGTGAGTTTTCAGGAATTCCTTTTAAATATTTATCAGTTAGAAGTCCTTGTGCTAAAGGTGAAAAAGCAATACAACCTACTCCCTTTTCTTCCAGAACATCCAATAAGCCATTTTCAACCCAACGTTCCAACATGGAGTATTTTGCTTGATGAATCAAACACGGCGTTCCCAATTGTTTTAAAACATCGACCGCAACTCTGGTTTGTTCAGCAGAATAATTACTGATTCCAACATACAAAGCTCTTCCGCTTCTAACAGCGTGATCTAAAGCCATCATCGTTTCTTCAATCGGCGTTTCTGGATCTGGGCGATGTGAGTAAAAAATATCAACATAATCAATGCTCATTCGTTTCAAACTCTGATCTAAACTAGAAAGCAGATATTTTCTTGAGCCCCAATCTCCATAAGGACCTTTCCACATGGTATAACCTGCTTTAGTAGAAATTACGATTTCATCACGAAGATTTCCCTGAAAATTATGCCATAAGATTTTACCAAAATTTTCCTCAGCAGAACCTGGAACTGGCCCATAATTATTCGCCAAATCAAAATGGGTAATTCCTTTATCAAAAGCTTCAATAGCAATGCTTTCTGCATTTTCAAAATTATCAACCGAACCGAAATTATGCCATAATCCTAAAGAAATTTCAGGAAGCAGCAAACCGCTTTTTCCACATCTGTTATATTTCATGTTTTTAATTTAAAAGTTGGAGTTATAATAGATTTTAAAGGTAAAAAAAACTCCCCCAGATTTAACAGATTTAGGAGATAAAAAATCTGCCGAATCTGCTAAATCTGCGAGAGAAAATTAAAATCTAATTCTTTTTAAACGAAATCGTGTAGTTTTTTCAGTTTGAAAGAAAAATAAATATAAAAAATACCACTTGCGATGAAAGCAAAAGCAGTCCAATATACTATTGAAAGTCCAGCAAAAATAGGATTCCATAATAATAAAAATGAGAACAACACTCCCAAAATTCCTAATCCTAAAAGATTTTTCCAATCTGGAACAGAATAGCTTTTTAAATTAAAAGCCATAAAAATAGCCATTACAGAACGAAACAAAATAGCCAATCCAACATAAAGCGGCAAAAGTGTTACTGAAACTAACGGATTAGCAATTAAAACTATTCCAACACCTAAACCTATAATTCCTGATACCAGTGTCCAGCCCCAATTGTCTATTTTTTTTCTGTTTGAAAGTGCAAAAATAATTTCGAAAATTCCGCTGACCAGAAACGACACACTAAATAAAAATGCCAATGTTAAATATGCTTTTACAGGTGTGGCAAAAGACCAAAATCCGATGATTACAAAAAGTATTCCCACTAATAACGGAATGTACCAATAATCAATTGCTGCTTTCACTTTTTTAAATAAAGAATGTTCCATAATACTATTTTAAAATCTTGCCTACTCTATAAAGTTTTCAGCTTACCTTGAATTGCCAATTAAAAAACATTTAAATGGCTGTCTATCAAAGATAAGACAAAAGCGTAAACCAAAATATTTTTCCTACAATAAAATACTTACATGTAAATTTTTATCATGGCATCTATTAAAAATCCAATTCATTTTTAATTTTGTAAATTTGTTTAAATTCTTAAATTATGAATAATAACTGGCAAAATTTAATTTCAATAAATCCTGATATAAGATTTGGTAAACCTGTAATCACGGGAACTAGAATTTGTGTTTCAGATATTCTTTCATGGCTATCAACAGGAATGTCTTCTGAAGAAATTATTGAAGATTTCCCTGAATTAAATAAAGAACATATTCTTGCAGCTTTAGCTTTTGCGGCCAATAGAGAAAACATTACCAAAATAGTCGCAGCATAATGAAACTGCTCTTAGACGCCAATATTTCTTGGAGAATAACCAAACTTATTGAAAGTAGTTTTCCTACTTGTCTCCATTCTAAAGATATTCCAGTAAATCAACCCGCAAAAGATTTGGAAATTTGGGAGTATGCTAAAAAAAATAATTTTACCATACTTACACATGATGATGATTTTGAAAAATTATTACTTCTAAAAGGTGTTCCTCCAAAAGTGATTATTTTAAAAACTTTCAATAAAAACACTAAAGAACTTTCGGAACTCTTAATTTCAAAAAAGGAAATTATAGAATCATTTATTCTAAACGACGAATTAATGATTTTAGAAATATATTAAAAATATATCGCCACGAACTCACGAATTATAAATCAATTAATTCGTGAATTCGTGGCGAAAAAACTATGAACCTTTGTCACTTTGCTTCTTTGAACCTCAAAAAAGCTACTCTTTAATTTCAAAACCGCCCATTAAACCATTATCAGAGCTTCCTCCAACCATGATTTTAAACGTTCCCGGTTCAACTAAATAATTTCCTTCATTATCATAAAACCCAAGTTCCTCATCGGTTAAAGTAAAGTTTATCGTTTTAGTTTCACCCTTTTTCAGATTAACCAATTCAAAACCTTTCAATTCTTTTATTGGACGAACGATACTTGCAAATTCATCATGAATATATAACTGAACTACTTCTTTTCCATCATAATTTCCTGAATTTGTAACCTCAACGCTTATCTCAACTTTTTCACCTTTTGCGAAAGCCATCTTATTTAATTTCAAGTTTTTATAATCGAATTTTGTATAACTCAATCCAAAACCGAAAGGAAATTGAGGCGTTTTTTCCACATCCATATAATGTGACCAGAAAACATTTTTATCGCTGTCAATTGGCCTTCCTGTACTGTATTTGTTGTAATAAATTGGCACCTGACCTACATTTCTCGGAAACGACATTGGCAGTTTTCCACTCGGATTATAATCTCCGTATAAAACCTGAGCAATCGCATTTCCAGCCTGCGTTCCCAAATGCCAAGCCTCAACAATAGCTGGAACATTCTCTGCAGCCCACGGAATACTCAACGGACGACCATTATTTAAAACCAAAACCACATTCGGGTTTACTTTGTAGATTTCTTCTAGCAATTCTTGCTGTAAACCTGGCAGATTCAAATCAGTTCTACTTCTCCCTTCACCGCTTTGAAAACCGTATTCACCTAAAACCAATACCACAACATCGGCATTTTTTGCTGCTTTTTTAGCCGCTTCAAATCCGCTTTTGTCAGTTGTATTGAAAACGGTTTCCGTTAAGAAAGTTGCTTTTTGTTTTAGTAAATCAGCACCTTTTTCAAAAGTCAGCTGATTGCCTTTATATTGTTGCATTCCTTCTAAAACCGAAACTGCAGTATCGTCAGAAGCCGCAATTCTCCAGCTTCCCAACGGACTATTTTTATCATTTGCCAAAGCGCCAATCAAAGCAATTTTCTGTCCAGATTTCTTTAGCGGAAGCAAATTCTTTTCGTTCTTCAATAAAACGATAGATTTTTTCGCCATATCCAAAACGCCTTCATTGTTGGCTTTACTTCCAACGACTTCTTTTTCGCGTTTTTCATCACAATATCTGTACGGATCATCAAATAAACCCAATTCAAATTTCACACGCAAAATTCTTCGAACTGCATCATCAACCAAAGATTCTTTTACTTTTCCAGATTTTACCAAATCGACCAATTTTGCCACATATAAATACGATTCCATATCCATATCAGAACCTGCAATCACCGCTTTTGCAGTCGCATCGGCTTCGTCTTTTGCATAACCGTGAGCGATCATTTCACGAATTGAAGCATAATCAGAAATCACAAATCCGTCAAACTTCCATTTCCCTTTTAAGATATCTCTTTGCAAAAAAGCGTTCCCAGTCGCAGGAACACCATTCAAAGTATTAAACGAATTCATAAACGTACGAACTCCAGCCTCAACCGTTGCTTCAAAAGGAGGCAAAACTGAATTGTACAATTTCGAATTACTAATGTCTACAATATTATATTCCAATCCCGCTTCAACATAACCATAAGCTGCAAAATGTTTCGCACAAGCCGCGATCGTATTTACTTTAGCCAAATCAGCTATAGTTTCTCCTTGAAAACCCTTAACTCGTGCATATCCAATTTTACTTCCTAAGTATGGATCTTCTCCTGAACCTTCCATCACACGTCCCCAACGCGCATCATTTGCCACATCAACATTTGGTCCGAAAGTCCAATTAATTCCAGATGCCGAAGCTTCATCTGCTGCAATCGCCGCCGATTTTTTAATTGCTTCTAAATCCCAACTTGCCGCTTCTGCCAACGGAATCGGACTTAACGTTTTATAACCATGTATTACATCAAAACCAATAATTAATGGAATTCCTAATCGGGTTTCTTCCACCGCAATTTTCTGCACGGCACGAACTTCTTTCACACCACGAACCGTCAGCATCGATCCGACTAAACCTTTTCTTAAATGTTCGTATTTTAATTCGGCTGTTCCGCCTTTTGGTGCAGGTCCAGTAACATCCCAAAAACCATTGTACTGGTTCATTTGCCCTACTTTCTCCTCCAAGGTCATCATTGGCAAAAGCAAATCAATTCTTTGCTCTATTGTTTTGTTTTTATCCAGATATGTTTTTTTCTGTGCATTCATATTTCCAACAGTAAACAGGGAAAAAATCCCAATGGTTATTATTTTTTTATTTTTCATATGTGGTTTAGTTAGTTTTTTTCTAAGGTTCTGAGACGCTAAGATTCTAAGTTTTTATATTTTGGCGTGCCCCGCTGAAAAAAGCGGGTCGGGCTTTCGGCTTTATCTTTTGTTCCGTTTCTCTTCACAAAAGGCTCTATCCCTCACGCAAATCGTTTTCAAAAGAACGTTTCGATTATCTTATCATCCTGAGGAACGAAGAATCACAGTAGAAGCTGTGCATCGAATTCCGCTAATCTTTGTCGAGTTACATATGTGATCCTTCGTTCCTCAGGATGACAAACTTTGTGTCTCACTTTGCAGGGTTTCGACTTCGCTCAGCCTGACAAAGCAGATCAAAAATCTAAAAACTACCTTCTAAAATCTAAAATTCAGTCGTAAAACAAGATGCAGGCAAATTCGCTTTATTAAACAAATCTGACTGAATCGTATTTCCCCATGCAAATCTCACTTTTGCTGGAGAAGCCACTTTTTTGCTTGTCAAAACCACTTCGTTATTTTCAATTGAAGCCTCGGCAGGATAAAAAATGCCATCTGCTCCTGCCATTTCAAACTGATTCGATTTTTTGTCTTTAAAGTGTAATCCGTTTGCGTAATCAAAAGAAACGATTACTTTATTCTTATCTATTTTAATGGATTTAAAGAGCGGTCCATTAACTAAACTATTGTTGGTTTTATAAGTTTCAGCTAAAGCTAAATTGCCCAAACGAATTCCAACTGATTTTTTATTTTTTGGATGAATATCAATCGTATCTGAAATATCACTAATTACGACCATTCCCGTTTTTGAAACTTCTTTCAATAATTTTCTCTGCGAATCTCTAACCGTCACATTTGAAAAATTATTCTTTCCGGTTTTAAAAGGTGCAATCTGAACATAATAAAAAGGAAACTCATCTTTCCATTCCTTTCTCCAAGAAGTAATTAACGCTCCCAGAGTTTTATCATAAACTAGGGAACCAACATTAGATTCTCCTTGATACCAAAGCGTTCCCGCAATTTTAAATCCTATAATTGGATAAATCATGGCATTGTAAGCTCTTCCAGGCTGTCTTGGTCCGTATTCTTGTTCATTTAGTTTTTTAGCATTTTCCAATAAAATTGGGTCGTTATTTACAACTTCTGCTGACATCCAGATTTCAGCAGGAGTTCCGCCCCAGTTCGAGGAAATTAATCCGATTGGAACATTTTTTAAATCTTCGCGAAGGCGTTTGGCAAAAAAATAACCAATGGCACTAAAATATTTCATCGTCTCTGGAGTCGATTCTGTCCAATTTCCCAGTAAATTATTCTGCGGATTTTCAGCTGTCAATTTAGGAACCGTAAAAAATCGAATGTTTGGATTTGTGGCATTTTTCATTTCTTCTTCGCCATCGTCAATTCCCCAGCTCACCGACATTTCCATATTCGATTGTCCAGAACAAAGCCAGACTTCGCCAATTAAAATGTTTTTTAAAACCACTTCATTGTAGCCTTTTATCGAAATTGTGAACGGTCCGCCCGCTTCAGGAGTTTTAATTGTCAATTCCCATTTTGCCTGATTATTGGCAACGGTTTTATATTCCTGATTATTCCAGCTAGAAATTAGTTTGATTTCTTCTTTTGGATTTGCCCAACCCCAAATTTTCACTTCAGAGTTGCGCTGTAAAACCATATTATCACCAAAAATATTCGGAAGTGAAACGTTTGCCATCATAGTACTGGAAATCAATAGAAAGAAAACAAACTTAAAAATATTATTTTTCATTTAGCAACTTCTTTAAAAATGGGCCATATTCCTCTGCCAAAACCTTATGATCAGCTACATCTGGATGACCTGAACATCCGTTTGGCGTCATTGGTTTGAACTTGAAAATCTGAATTGATTTGTGTGATTTATCATCCGCGAAAGCGTTTTTAACTTTATTCAAACAATCCTCAAAAATAACTGCTCTTTCTCCGCCAACCATCGGACTGTTTGTAATGACAATCTGTGCATTCGGATTGTGTTTATAAAGCATTTTGATGAAGTTGATATAATTAGAAACATATTTTTCTGCATTAAAAGGAAGACGTTCTTTTTTGCCATCTCCGCCAGAAAAATCATTTGTTCCTAAAGCAATGCTGATAATATCGGGCTGAAAAGTAAAATCATATTTAGGTTTTGAAGCTTCTTTTGTTAAATATAAATTTGGATAAACATCTGGCATTATCGCTTCGTCTTTGTGCTCATCATTCCAGTTTCTGTACATTCCGATTCCTGAAACACAGCTCATTAAATAGTCAACATCGATTGCTCTTGAAAGTGTTGGTCCATACGCATAATAACCATTATGATGATCCATATATTCACCTTTATCACAAGAAACATCAGACGGATCACTCGCCGCGCCACAGGTAATAGAATCTCCAATGAATTCGATTTTCTTTTTCTTTTGAAACGAAATCGAAGTCACTTTTGCCGTTGTTCCAGCAAATAAAATATTGCCACTTTGGGCTTCTGTATTTTTGTAGATTTCTAATCGATGCTCTTTTTGATTTGAAGTCACTTTGATTGGAAAAGACTTAACTGCTCCTTTTTCAATTCTAATTTTTCCAATATATTTTCCGTCCAAAACCAACTGAACATAATTATGATGTTCTTCAACGCTTTGAAGAGAAATCGAGCATTCATTTCCCAGAAAATTAAACGAAACTGAAGAAGCTGTACCTATTAAAATGGCTTGATCATTCTGAAGTTTATCGATTCGACCTTGATACAAGAAAGTTTTACTTGAATTTTGAGTTTGCGAAGTCGAAACAACCGAAATCAGCAAAAACGAAATTAAAACAGCTATTTTTTTGGGAAACATAGTTTATTTGTTAAAATATAAATACGATTCACAAATATATTGGAAAGAGATTATCCAAAAAGATACTAAAATGTCAAAAAGTAATAAAAAAACACCACATAAACCCATCATTTGGGTAATTACAGATGTTAATTCTTACATTTCTAAAAAGAAACTTACAATTTAGATTTATCTTTGTCGTTTTATACTTTTACAATCCGTCAAAAATGAAAGCCCTGACCTTAATTTCTCTATTGTTTTTTATCACTCTTTCTTCTTTCAATTTAAAAAAAGAAAAAAGGCAAATT
The DNA here is from genome assembly GCF_003254585.1 of Flavobacterium sharifuzzamanii. Classification (GTDB taxonomy): domain Bacteria; phylum Bacteroidota; class Bacteroidia; order Flavobacteriales; family Flavobacteriaceae; genus Flavobacterium; species Flavobacterium sharifuzzamanii. The sequence goes on from NZ_QJGZ01000042.1 coordinate 543,816, forward strand.
GAAAACAATCCATCTCAAACCGAAATCAATCGTGACTCTATAATTGCTTATGCCAAACAATATCTAGGAACGCCTTATGTTTACGCCAGCAGCAATCCGCAAAAAGGATTTGACTGTTCGGGTTTTGTGAGTTATGTATTTAAAAATTTTGGAATGACACTTCCAAGAAGTTCCAGCGGTTACAAAAATTTAGGCCAAGCTCTAAAACCAGAAGAATTTAAAGTGGGGGATGTTTTAGTTTTCTACGGATATAAAAACCGGAATGTCGTTGGTCATGTTGGGATAATCTGTGAAGCCAACGGAATGCAGTCAAAATTCATTCATGCTTCTTCAGGGAAAGCACAGCAGGTAACTATAACAGCTCTTGATACAGAACATTACACCAAACGCTTTTATAAATGTGTTGATGTTTTAGCGAAATAAGTTTTGCCACAGATTAAAAGGATTAAAAAGATTCTAAAATCTGTGCTAATCTTTTTAATCTGTGGCCTAAATTTTTCTTATACTAATTAAACCGAATTTTATATTAATGCCAATTTTGGAATTTGGATTTTTTGAAATTGGAATTTAAAGTTTTATTCTTCAGTTAAGAGTTTAATCATACTTTCATCTCTTCCGTAAATATCTTTATAGAAATTTAAATTGCCTTGTCGATCAACCCAAGCAGTAAAATATCCGATATAAACTGGAACTTTTTTCTTAAGCGTGTACCAACTTTCTTTTCCAGCATGCATAGCTTTATCAATTCTCTCAGGATTCCATTGCGGATCGACTTTTAATAATTCAATTGCCAATTCACGAGGTTTTGCTACACGTACGCAACCGTGGCTAAAAGCTCTGCTTTCTCTTTCAAACAAACTTTTTGAAGGCGTATCGTGCAAATAAATATTACTCGAATTAGGAAATAAAAATTTCACCAATCCTAAAGAATTATTTTTTCCGGGAAGCTGACGAACAGCGCCATTATTCCATTCAAGATTTTTCTTTTGCAGATAGTTTTTATCCTTTGCCATTCCAGGCTTAATTTCCGATTTGATGATACTTGGCGGCACATTCCAATACGGACTGAAAACAATATTGCTCATCATTCCGCTGAAAATAACAGTTTTTGTCATTGCCCTTCCCACAACAACTGGCGATACAAAAGCAATTTTACCATCCTCAACTATATACAATCTAAATTCAGGAATATTAACTTCTATATACTTCTGCCCTTTTTCTAATTCCGGATCTATCCAGCGGCAGCGCTCCATATTGACAATAATCGTTTTGATACGATCTGAAACAGGAATATTCAAATCGTTTATATGTTCCAGAAGAATCGTGTTCTTTGCAGTATAACCATGACGCAATTCGTAGTTTTTCATGGCTTTGATCAAAGTCGTATCACAAATAGCACTTTTATTGTCCTCTTCAATATCTTTAGTAACGAAAAGCCTTTCTCTAATTTGTGCTACAACAGCAGAAGAATCCCCAACTTTTAGGCTTTTATAGTCTTCATCTGTTTCAATAATTTTCCAGCCACCATTTTTCTCAATTTCTCTATACTGTTTCAGAGCATCGCGCAGTTTATAATACTGACTGAACATCTTTTTTTTCTTATCATCCAAAATGGTTGATTTTTTAAAGATAGAATCTGAGAGTACTTGGTAATTCAGTTTTTTACGAGGTAAAAGCCATTCTAAAGAAACTACTGTCTTTTCGTCAAAACCGCCCACTTTTTCACCATAATAATAGTATAAATTAGAAAGTATTAGGTCGGTATCTTCTTTTGAAAGTTTGGTGTTTGCATTATTATCAAAAACAGAATTTAACTGTTCATTATAAGGATAATTAGCTTTTAATCCTTCTTGACCTAAATTTTTGTATTGATTGAAAAGTGTATTGGCAAATTCGACAATTCCTTTATTATCCTGCCACAATTGAGTCGACTTATTTTTTTGATATAAAGAAGTCACATCATTTTTAAACTTGTCCAGTTTCGGATAATTTTCATAAAACTTCGCAATGCGCATACTGTCGATCGTAAGTTTTAATTCAGGGACTTTTTCAACCGTTTTTATCGAGTTTTCCTCTTTTTTATCAGCTTTCGAATTACACGAAAAAACAGCAAAAAAAACAATAGCAATAATAGGCGTATACCAGATTTTCATAACTCAAAATTTTTGATTAAAAGTAGAAAAAAATCTATTAAAACAAAGAACTCAATGTTAAATCTTAAACCTTATTTTTTTGAAGTTTAAGCGGTTAATAAAATAAAAAGCTCCAAACAATTTGCATGTCTGGAGCTTTCGCCATATAACCAACCTATTAAAATTCTAATTAAATAACAGTACCTTTTAAAGTAAGTACTTTTGGTGTTGTTTCTGCACTAGTTGTTACAGTAACCGTTTTTGTAAAAGCGCCTTTGTTTGCAGCATTGTAAGTTGCAGTAACTTTTCCAGATTTACCAGCCTGAATTGGCTCTTTTGTGTAATCTGTTGCTGTACATCCGCAAGAACCTTGTACGTTTGTGATTACTACAGCCGTTTTTCCTGTGTTTTTAAATTCGTAAACAATTGCTTTTGGAGTTCCTTGCGGAATTTGTCCAACATCAATTGTTTCTGCTTTCCAAGCAATTGTAGAGCCTGCAGTTGCTGAAATTTCAGTTTCTGAAACTAAAGATTGTACTGGAGCAATTGCTGAAAAAGACATTAGGCCTAAAGCCAAAGCTAACATCGAAATTTTGATCATTTTCATAACTGATATATTTAAAATGGTTTATAGTTCATTTTTGATATTACAAAGGTAATTCAGACAAATTCAAGTCGCTGTTAACTGGTTTCAAACGTTTGTTAATGACTTGTTAACCGCCTGTTTTTAGGCCAAAATTGATTAATATTACACTCTCAAAATCCTTTATTCTTGAAAATTAATAAACTCAACAGCATCATTATCTTAGGATTAGTCGCTATCATCAGTATTTTGGTAGCGCAATTACTATGGACGAAAGAGGCTTTTACAATAGAACAAAAAAAGCTGAGCCAAAAGGCTCATATTGCCTTACTGGAAGTAGCTAAAAAATTATACGAAGGAACCAATCACGAATTGCCAGTTCAGAATCCTGTTCAAAAAATTGCAAACGATTATTATATCGTAAATGTGGATAATGAATTTGAACCCGATATTTTAGAATTTTATCTGAAAACGGAATTCAAAAAAATGAATATCACCACCGATTTTGAATATGCAATGTACAATTGCCAAAGCGACGAAATGATTTATGGTGATTACATTTCACTTTATAAGAAAAAAGCAGAATGCAAAAAGACTGTTTATTTCCCTAAACATAAAAATCTGGTTTATTATTTCGCCGTGCGTTTTCCAAACGAAACGACTTATCTTTTTAGTTCGATGCGATTTTGGTTCGTCCTTTCAACCGCATTGATTCTGATTCTACTTATTTATGTTTACTCGATTTTTACTCTTTTGCAGCATAAAAAATATTCAGAATTGCAACGTGATTTCATTAATAATATGACGCATGAATTTAAAACACCTTTGGCTTCTATTCTAATTGCGTCAAAATATCTAATTGAACAAAAGCCAATTAAAGAAGACAAAAAACTGTTTACTTATACCGACATTATTATCAATCAGGGAAATAAATTAAATAGTCATATTGAAAAAATTCTAAATATTGCAAAGTCTGATTATGCTCCTTTAGAACTTAAAAAGGAAAATATTTTAATAGTTCCGATTATTGAAGAAGCCATAGAAAACATCAAACTAAAATATCCTGAAGCTTCTATTACAATTGAAACTCTTTCAAGAGATTATTTAATTGAGACAGATACTTTTCATTTTGCAAATTTAGTTTACAATCTTTTGGATAATGCAATAAAATACTGCAATGAAAAGCCAGAAGTTACGATAAAAATTGTCGAAAATAATAACTGTTTAAAATTGGAGTTTATTGATAACGGAATTGGAATTAATCCTAAGAAAATATCTTTTATCTTTGATAAGTTTTACCGCGTTCAAAACGAAAAAAGCAACGAGGTGAACGGATTTGGACTTGGTTTATACTATGTAAAAGAAATCTGCAGTCTGCAAAACTGGAAAATAAAAGCCGAAAATAATTCAGAAAAAGGTGTTACCTTAACTTTATCAATTCCTTACAAAAAATGAGAAATTTCAAAATACTATATGCCGAAGATGATGAAACCTTAGCGTTTTTAACCAAAGACAATTTGGAGCAAAACCGTTATGAAGTAATTCATTGTTCTGATGGAAAATCGGCACTGAAAATTTTTGAGGAAGAAGAATTCGATATTTGCATTTTTGATATTATGATGCCAAAAATGGACGGTTTTGAACTTGCCGAAGCCGTTCGAAAAATAGATCAAGATGTTCCAATTATTTTTCTTTCGGCTAAAACTTTAAAAGAAGATCGAATAAAAGGTCTTCGTTTAGGTGCCGATGATTATTTGGTAAAACCTTTTAGCATTGAGGAATTACTTCTCAAAATTGAAATTTTCTTAAAACGTTCACAGAAAAATATTCCAGTTGTAAAAACGATTTATGAAGTTGGAAAATATCAGTTTGACACCAAAAATTTCATTCTTTTCAATGATGAAGAAAAAGTTGGTTTAACACAGCGTGAAGCCGAATTATTGAAACTTTTTCTAGACCATAAAAATTCCGTTTTGAAAAGAGAACAAATCTTAACTTCTTTGTGGGGAACTGATGACTATTTTATGGGAAGAAGTTTGGATGTTTTTATTTCGCGACTGCGTAAAATCTTGGCAAACGAACAAGGAATTTCGATAGAAAACCTTCATGGAATTGGGTTTAGATTTTCTATTGGGTAAAATCATTACTGAGTTCTATAAACGAACATTTTGTCATTCCGACGAAGGAGGAATCTCCGCGATAATATTCCACAAAGCTATTCCATTCTTTGGCGAGCTACTTACGGGGATTCCTCCTTCCTCGGAATGACATACAGAACTTAAATACTTTAAATCAACTACAGTAACCGCAAAGTTTTGTCATTCCGACGAAGGAGGAATCTCCGCGATAATATTCCACAAAGCTATTCCAATCTTTGGCGAGCTTCTTACGGAGATTCCTCCTTCGTCGGAATGACATACTAGACTTGAGAGACTTTGGCTTCAAATTAATACTCCAAAAATTCCAATTCAGGATTTATAGTTTTAATTAAATCAATTTTCTTCTCTCTCCTCCATCCTTTAATTTCTTTCTCCCTGGCAATCGCTTCTTGAATCCAAGTAAATTTTTCGTAATAAAGTAAGAACTCGACATTGTATTTTGAAACAAAAGTTTTATTGTTCAATAAAATATTCTCTTTATGCTTTATTAATCTTTTTTTTAAATTATTAGTAACTCCAACATAAAAAACGGATTTTGCTTTATTTGTCAAAATATAAATGAAATACGTATGAAAACCTTCTTGTAAATGCATAAATTTAAATAATAACAATACTACTAAAAATAAAGAAAAATCTGTAAATTAATTTTAGAAAAACTTTGTATTTTTAATATCTAATTTTCTTGGATATGAAATTACATCATTTGCGAAATGCCTCTTTGGTAATTGAAACAGAAAAGCATGTCATTTTAGTTGACCCAATGTTAGGTAAAAGAAAAACAATTCCACCTTTTACTATTTTCAGATATAAACCAAAACGAAATCCGCTTGTGGCATTGCCAAAAAACAGCCGAGATATCTTGAGCCGTGTAACACATTGTTTGATTACACATTTACATCCAGATCATATTGACAAAGCAGGTGAAGTTTTTTTAAGAAGAAAAAGCATTCCTGTTATCTGCAGTTCTAAAGATGAAAAAGCTCTTGTGCAACGAGGGCTTAGCGTAATTCAAACTTTGGAATATTGGGAACCTCAAAAATTTCTAGACGGAAAAATTACAGGAATTCCAGCAAGACACGGTTACGGATTTGTTGCTAAATTAATGGGAAATGTAATGGGCTTTCTTATCGAACTGGCAGATCAAAAATCTATTTATATCAGTTCAGACACTATTTTTACAGAGCATGTAGAAAAAGTTTTAACGCAATTTAAACCCGACATTTCGATTGTAGCCTGCGGAACCGCAAGATTAGATTTCGGTCAGCCTCTATTAATGAGAATGGATGACATTTTAAAGTTCGTCACACTTGCGCCAGGAAAAGTTCTTGCGAATCATTTAGAAGCTTTAAACCATTGTCCAACGACACGTTTACAGTTAAGAACTGCTCTTTCAGATCATGGCCTTTTAAACAAGACTTCTATTCCGAATGATGGAGAATGTATTGAATATTAAAGCACCAATAATCCGAATTCACGTAAAGTATTTATTGGTTTAGAATACCAAAACAATTCGAAATCTTCTAATTCGGTTTCAAAATCATTTTTGACTTCTTGAAAAGTATAATTTTTAGAACCAGAAACAGCTATTTTTGATAAAATTGAAGTCAGCCACTCGCCTTCTTCTTTATTGGTTTGGATATCAAAACTTTCTTTTTTATCATGAAAAGTGAGCGACATCATCTCCCAACTTCTTCCTTTTTTAGATTTTGTAAAGACTTCCGCAGTAGGTTTTCCTCCAATCCAAACCACTTTTGCATTTGGTTTTGTATTGAAATCGTTTTGTTCTTCTAATGCATTAAAAATAAAATCGGGATGGATTTTGGTTTTCGGAATTTTAAAATCAAACCACTCCTGAAGTTCATAATCAAAACAGATTCCATGCATGAAATTAAAAAGCGATTTCTTTAATCCGAAACTAAATTTGTCATGATTGATGCCCGTTGCATCGGTGTATTCAATATCATTATTCGCAAAAGTTCCAATCACTTCTGTTTTTTTGGTCACGCCAAATTGTTCCGGATATAATCCAACGGGACTATGTGCAGTTAAAGCAAATTGATGCCAAAATCCTGACTGTAAAACTCCCGCTTCAAACAACTGACGAACCATTTCTAAACTATCAACCGTTTCCTGAATGGTTTGTGTTGGATATCCATACATTAAATAGGCATGAACCATAATTCCTGCTTCAGTGAAATTTCGTGTTACTTTTGCAACTTGTTCAACAGTTACGCCTTTGTCAATTAATTTCAACAGTCTATCTGAAGCTACTTCTAAACCGCCTGAAACTGCAATACATCCAGAAGCTTTTAGCAATAAACATAGATCTTTTGAAAAACTTTTTTCAAAACGAATATTGGTCCACCATGTTACAGCGAGTTTTCTTTTTAAGATTTCAAGAGCCAAAGCACGCATTAAAGCTGGCGGCGCGGCTTCATCAACAAAATGAAATCCGTTTTGACCTGTTTGCTCGATTAATTCTTCGATTCTGTCGCATAAAAGACTTGCGGCAACAGGCTCATAAACTTTTATATAATCTAAAGAAATATCACAAAATGTACATTTTCCCCAATAACAACCATGCGCCATTGTGAGTTTATTCCAACGGCCATCGCTCCACATTCTATGCATCGGATTTACAATTTCGATAACCGAAATGTACTTATCCAAAGGCAAATCTGAATAATCTGGTGTTCCAACCTGAGATTGTTTGTAATCGTGTTTTAGAGAATTGTTTTTGTAGACTACTTCTCCATTTTCTAATAAAAAAGTTCTTTTGAAAGAATCAGAATCTGGATTTTCTAAATGAAAAATTAATTCTTCAATTGGAACTTCTCCATCATCTAAAGTGATAAAATCGAAAAATTCGAAAACACGTTTATCAGAAAGCGAGCGCAATTCGGTATTAGGAAAACCTCCACCCATCGAAATTTTAATCTCGGGATGATTTTGTTTTACCCATTGCGCAGAACGAAACGCGCTATATAAATTCCCTGGAAAAGGAACAGAAATTAAAAATAAAGTCGGTTTTACTGCTTCTATTTTAGCTTTTAATAACGAAATTAAAATCGAATCGATATAAGTTGGCTCTTGTTGAAGCGCTTCGTATAATTCGTCAAAAGAATTGGCACTTCTACCTAAACGTTCAGCATATCGACTGAAACCAAAATTTTCATCAACACATTCGACAATAAAATCTGAAATATCCTCAAGATATAAAGTTGCCAAATGTTTGGCTTTGTCCTGAGTTCCCATTGAACCAAATGCCCAATCCAACTCTTCTAATTGTGCAAAACGAGAAGCTTCGGGCAGAAAATCTTCCTGACAAATCTGTAAAGCCAAAGTTGGATTTTTTCCCTGCAAAAACTGAATTACAGGATCGATTGTTTTAATGTATTCGTCTTGAAGAGCAAAAATACGTTTGGAATTATCTGAGATTTCATTTCCAACAACTTCAAACTTGAAACCTGAAACTTGAAACAAACTTTCTAATCCTTTCTTCGAAAACAATTCCAAAATCACATCAATACCCAAATCAGCTTGAACCGATTCGATATTCTTCGTATTCAGAAAACCTTTTATATACGCCGTTGCCGGATACGGTGTATTCAGTTGTGTAAAAGGTGGCGTAATTACAAAGAGTTTCGTTTTCAAAAGGAATTATTTTTTTGCAAAAATACGTGTTATTTTGAGATTTTTATGGTAAAGATTTTATTCACTTGAGTTTTGATTTTTTAATATGGTTTTGTAGATATTTAATTACATTTGAAATGACTTAATTTTCTTTTATGAAACAAAAATTACTTTTCTTTTTTCTTTTTTATTCCTTTTTAATGCAAAGCCAATGTTTTGATTGCGCAAAAGTCTATGCAGGCTGGATTGGAGGTGCGGTTTTTGATTTAGAAAAAACAGACAATGCTGTATTCGTAACTATAGGAACACATCTCTCAGGCGCCAATAGAACCGATAGGCCAGGGCTTTACAAATATGATTTAAATTGCAATCTTCTTTGGAAAAAAGAATTTCCTAGTTATACAGCTGCCAATTATTTTTGTGTTGATGATCAGGGAAATTCGTATGTTTTAGTAAAAGAACTTTTAGGAGGAAATTACAACTCTGGGAGAGAGCCATTTGTTCTTGATGGTTTACAATTTTATTTTGGTGTTACGCTTTATAAGTTGTCTCCTAACGGAAATGTTGTATGGAATCGCAAAATTGGCACCATAAACAACTTAGCAAAAAACGTTTACTACAACAATGGCTACATTTATGTTACTGGCTCATTTAATAATTCTATCAATATCAATAATCAAATTTTATTAAGTGATAATGCTTATTATGGACGAGCTTTTGTAGCAAAATTTGATATTGCAGGAAATTTAATTGATGCTAAAAAATATGGATCAGATTCTGATGTTGTTAAGACTTCCGAAATCGATAAGAATGGAAATATCTATTTTGGTAAAATTGGATCAAACTATACTTCTTCCAGTATTTTCAAGGTGAATTCAAACTTAGAGATGGTATGGAGTAAAGAGATTTCTAACAATGGTAATATCCTTAATAAAACCGTTTATAGACCAACAATATTGCATTATAACCCAATAAATGACAAACTATATTTATGGGGATGTTTTGATCGAGATGTAAATGTTCTTGGAAATACCTTCAATACAAATTCTCCAAGAAATGATGTCACACAATCCATTTTAACAGAATTTAATCCTTCTAACGGAAATTTGGAGCGATTTAAACAAATTAACAACAATTCAATGCTTGAGTATCCTGGAGAAGCCAATCTTCGACCAAGTAGTTTAAACAAAGCATATATGGCTGGAAAAGGCAATGAATTGTTTGTTTTTACCAGTTTCTCTAATACAATGACTTTTCCTAATGCAAATATAACATCAAGGAATTTGGGGGAAGATCTCGTGCTCTTTAAAATGAATTTAGATAATTTTGAACCAGAGTATGTTCTAAAATCGACTGGTACAAACCATTATGCTAATAGCCTATCTCTAGATGCAGCGGGGCCAATTAAATTTGACAAAGATGATTTGTTTTTAACATCCAATTTTCAAAGTGAGCCCTTAATAATTAACAATTCAGTCATTTATGGTAATAGTGGTAATAATGAGGCAAATGGATTGCTTTATAAGCTAAAATCCAGCACATCTCCACCCAACAAAGGTGAAATTTTAGCCGAAAACACTTGTTTTAACAAAGCTGTTAATTTTAATGTTAAAGGTACATTTGATTCTATACTATGGAATTTTGATGACCCAAATTCAAACGCAAACAATACTGCAGCAATAAACAATCCTCAGCATCAATTTACCGCTATAGGAACATACACTGTTGCTGCGACAATAAAATGTGGTAGTGAAACCCAAACCATAACTAAGGAAATCACAATTACCAACAGCCCAAATGACTTTACCCTAAATCCTATTTATTCTTGCGAAGGAAATTCTGGATCAGGTATTTCAAATTCTTTTAACACCTCTGGAATACATGCAATTGTAATAGGAAATCAATCAGATTTAATTGTAGAATATACGAATCAAAGCGGAGTCTCTTTGCCAAGTCCGTTGCCAAATCCTTACACAAATACTGTAAAAAACGAAGAAATTATAACCGTAAAAAGTTATTTCAAAACAAATCCTTCTTGCTTTATTGAGAAAGATTTTAAGCTAATTATCATTAGTAAACCTCAAAATCCTACAGGTAATTCTCCACAGATTTTCTGTATGCAACAAAATGCAACTATAAATGACATTCAAATTACAGGACAAAATATAAAGTGGTACAGTGCGCAAACAGCGGGGACAATTTTGTCTAACATAACTCCTCTTCAAAATGGGGTAACTTATTATGCATCTCAAACTATAAACGGATGTGAAAGCGAAAGAGCAGCTGTTTTAATCAATATTCAGAATACACTAGCTCCAACAGGAAATGCAAATCAACCATTTTGCACAGGACAAAATCCAACGATTTTAAATATCGAAATTACAGGAACTTCAATAAAATGGTATGACTCTCCAAATAATGGTACTTTATTATCTGAAACAACAAATCTGCAAAACGGAAAAACATATTATGCATCACAAACAGAAAACAGTTGTGAAAGCCCAAGATTTGGAGTTACGGTTTCACTCGTAAATACTCCTTCTGTTCCATCTGGAAATCCAGAGCAATCTTTTTGTAAAAAAGAAAACAAAACCCTTAATGACATTCAAATAATGGGACAAAGCATCAAATGGTTTGATACCATGATGTCTGCATCAACATTACCCAATACCACTTTATTAGAAAACAACAGAACCTACTATGCTTCTCAAAAGATTGGTTGCGATAGTGACAGAATACCAATTCTTGTTCACGTTTATGATACTCCAATTCCAATAGGAAGTAAAAACCAACAATTTTGCATTGATGAATTAGCGACAATTGAAAATCTAAATATAGCAGGAACTGCACTCAAATGGTATGACGCTCCAATAAATGGAAACATTTTAAATGAGACAACTCTATTGAAAAACGGCACATATTATGTAACTCAAACCGCAAACAACTGCGAAAGCGAAAGATTGGCAATTACCGTAAAAATTCAAGATACACCAATTCCAATTGCCGATTCTCCACAGCAATTCTGTATTCAGAAAAGCTCAAAAATTAGCGATATTGAAATAAATGGTCAAAACATCAAATGGTATGAAAGCTCTTCTTCTACAAGTAATTTATCAGAATCAACCTCGTTAGAAAATGGAATTACCTATTATGCTTCTCAAACAGTAAGCACTTGTGAAAGTGATAGAATTCCTGTAACAATAAACATTTTAGAGGCTACAGCTGGAGATTGTATTCATTTGGTTAATGAACTTCCGTTTCTAAAATTCTTTACGCCAAATGGAGATGGTTTTAATGATACTTGGACAATCGATCCTGATTATTTGGCTCCTAATTCATCTATTAGAATATTCGATCGTTATGGAAGATTAATTAAAGAATTGGCATTAAACACTTCTTGGAATGGAACTTATCTGGGAAATCAACAACCTGCTTCAGACTATTGGTTTACCGTTACTAGAATAAACGGAACAGAATATAGAGGACATTTTTCTTTAAAGCGATAAAAACAAAATCGCAAAGATTTATACTGAAAAAAAAACTTCCAAGTATATAAATCTTTGCGATTCTATAATTTTATTTAATCTGCAACAGAACCCAACTTGAAATCTCTTCTAATGCTGTCGGAGATATTGTTTGCTCAATTGATGCATACTCTTTCGGCAATCCCGTTTTACATTCTTGAAATAAGTGATTTAAATTTGGTAATTCTTTAATTGTCACCTTTTTATTTCCTGCTTTCGTCAAAGCTTTATTAATATTCTGAAGATTAGCTTCTGCAGGAACTTGCAAATCTTTGCTTCCATTAATTGCCAAAACTGGGCATTTTACTTTTTCTAAATATGGTGCAGGATCAAGCTTTAAGAAATTATATATCCAAGGATTTGTAACTTCATAGGTGTAAGCATCTGCTCTTTTATCTTTTACACCAAGTTTAGATTCAAAAATATTCTTAACATCTTTCTTAAGTTTTTCGTCAACTGAAGAACTGGAAGTTATAAGTTCGTAAATCTCTTTATAAGTTTCCTGTCCTCTTTTTATTTCTTCTTCAGAAACTCCCATTTCTCTTTCTATCAATTCTTTTTGTAAGAGAAGCAATTTATCACCACGAATTCCTGTTCCAGCCATTAAAACAATAAATGCGATATCTTTAGAATTTCCAGCAACAATTGGCGCAATTACTCCCCCTTCACTATGCCCAATTAAACCAATTTTGTTTTTATTGATTTCTTTGCGAGTCTTCAAATAGTCAACCCCAGCCTGTACATCTTTTACAAAATCTGTAGTAGTTGCACTTTTAAAATCACCAGTAGACTCACCAAAACCACGATCGTCAAAACGTAAAACAGCTATTCCTTTTTTGGTAAGATAATCTGCTAAAACTAAAAATGGTTTATGCCCTAACATTTCTTCATCTCGATTTTGCGCACCGCTTCCAGAAATTAAAATAACTGCTGGAAAATTACCTTCTTTTTTAGGTAACGATAAAGTCCCTGCCAGAGTTACTTGATCTTTTTTATTCTCGAATTTTACATTTTCTGTATAATAAGGAAATGGCTGTTTTGGTTCCTGAGTTTTTGCGACTTCAATATTTCCTTTTGATAAATTAAGATCTAACGTATGTCCGTTTTGAGTTATTTTCCCAACAAAAATAGTATCAGCATTCAATTTTCCTTCATACGAACCACCTACAGCAGGAATATCTAATTTCAATACCGAATTTTCAAAAGTAGTAGATTTAACTGGAATTCCTTTCACATTTTGATCTGGACTATCTGTTGTAGAAGTATATCCGTTTTCTGTTTTAGTAAGATTAAAAACAACCTTTAATTGATTGTTTGGAAGTTTTAAAACACCATTCCATTGCCCCGAAATATCTTGAGCAAACGAATTAAAAAAGCTAAAAATTAGGAGTGCAAAAAGTATTATTTTTTTCATTTTGTGGTTTAATTACTTAAAGGTTATTTTCTTTTTTTTCTAAACTTTTAAATTTGAAATAAGAATAAATCATAGGAACAGCGGCAATAGTAATTCCTATACCAATAAAAATTTTAGAAAAATTAAATCCCGAAAATGTCAAACCACCCAATATTATCACAAAACCGCCTGCAAGCCATAATTTCCCAGCAAAAGCATGTGTCGCTTTCCAAACCTGCTGATTTTCCAACGTCCACGGGGTACGAATTCCGATAAAATAATTAGGCTGAATAACTTTAAAATAATTTCCGAATATAATTAATAGCACTCCAACAGCTACATACATTAAACCTGGACTAGAAAGAGATTGATTTTTGGCCAAGTAAATAAAAAAGGAAGCCAGCACTGACATAAATAAAACCAAGAAAAACTTAAGCTGATAAAACTTTCTTCCCATTAATGAAATTCTTTTTTTGGGATCAATTTTAGATGCCGCAGTCATTAAGCCGTACATCAAAACAGGAAGCATAAAAAGCAAAAACAGTAAGCTAAACTTATCCCCCCAATTATCTATTTCACCTTTGTAATTCCAATGCACAGGGACTCTTTCAGGAAGTGTGTTCCAAATTGTTGCTAAATAAACAAAAGGAATCAAAACAATTCCAATTAGGGGAAGTTCTTTTTTCAATTCTAAATTCATTTTATTATTGTTTAAAGGTTAGTATCCATTGCAAAACATCTTCCATTATGGTGGTATTTATGGAATAAATGATGAATTGCCCGTTTTTTTCAGATGTAATTAAATCAGCCCGTTTTAAAATATCTAAATGATGTGAAATACTTGGTTTAGAAATATTAAAAGCATCGGCAATCTCTCCTGCCGACATATCTTTTTGCTTCAGAAGGTCCAAAATCTCTCTTCTAGTCGCATCGTTTAGTGCTTTAAAAATATCATTCATTACATTTATATATTTAGACAAATATCTAAATACTTTCTGAACAAACAAAAAAAAAGCAGTAATTTTTTACATTACTGCTTTCAAATATTTTAAACGGAATTTATTTAAAACTTATGTTCATCTTTACTAATTACTAAAAATGAAATCAAAGAAATAAAAGCAGCTGTTACCAAATAATAACCCACATAACTCACATCATAAGTCTTAGCTAGCCAAATCGCAATCATTGGCGCAAAAGCTGCTCCGAGGATTCCTGCCATATTGAAAGTCAAAGACGCTCCAGAATAACGAACATTTGTCGGAAACAATTCAGAAAGAAAAGTTCCCAAAGGACCATACGTAAATCCCATTAAAGACATTCCGATGCAAGCAAAAATGGCTACTAAAACAATATTTCCTGAGCTTAAAAAGTAAGAAAAGAAAAATCCGAAAACAGCAATCGCCGCTGTAGCTGCAATAAGCATTTTTCGGCGTCCGATTTTATCTGCAACTACTGCAGAAACTGGAATAAACAAAGCAAAAAACAATACTGAAAATAACTGAATTAATAATCCGTCTCTTTTTGCAATTCCTAAATCTGAGGTTGCCCAGCTTAGAGTGAAAACCGTCATTAAATAGAAAACCAAAAACGTTGTAATCGCTGCAAATGTTCCAAAAATCAATTGATTCTTATAAGATTTTACCAATTCTAAAAACGGAACTTTTACTTCTTCCTCATGCTTTTTAGCCTCTTCAAATGAAGGTGTTTCAGTAATTTTTGTTCTGATATAAAAACCAACAATTACTAAAAGTGCGCTGGCAATGAAAGGAATTCTCCAGCCGTAATTCATAAAATCTTCGTTGCTCATCGAATCGGTAAGCAAGAGAAAGGTTCCGCCTGAAAGCAATAATCCAATTGGAGCGCCTAATTGCGGAAACATTCCGTACCACGCGCGTTTATTTGGCGGTGCATTCTCGATTGCCAATAAAACTGCTCCTCCCCATTCTCCTCCTAAACCAACACCTTGTCCAAATCTACAAAGCATCAATAATAATGGAGCGGCAACACCAATGCTTTCGTAACTTGGCAGAAAACCAATTGTTACAGTAGAAATTCCCATTGTCAACAAAGCAGCAACAAGAGTAAATTTACGTCCGATTTTATCGCCATAATGTCCAAAAAATGCAGAACCTAACGGACGAGATAAAAAGGCGATAGAAAAAGTAGCTAACGATTCTAGAATCGCCATTGTCGAATCTGAACTTGGAAAAAATAATTGTGGAAAAACCAATACGGCCGCATTGGCATAAATATAAAAATCAAAAAATTCGATTGTGGTACCTATAAGGCTTCCAAAAAGAACGTGTTTTAAAGAGTTCTTTTTATTCGGGTTATTTTTCATGAAAAATGATATCTTTTTTATTTGCAAAAATAGAGTTTCATTATTAATAATTCATGTTTACACAAATTACTTTTACAACTACATTATATTTTTAACAAATTAGATAAATTATCAATTTTCAACAACCTTACAAAATCAAAATTTAAAACCCTGATTACAATACTTTTAAAAACATCAGAAAAAAATCAATTCTTAAGCAATTGTTAATAGCGTTTTTAACTATATATTTTCATTAAATTTACAGCTGTCAAAAATAAATATAAAATTATGCCTACCGACTGTATCAGCTTTCAATCTTCTGGATATTTCTCTAAATTAATGCAGGATT
Source organism: Flavobacterium sharifuzzamanii (assembly GCF_003254585.1). Classification (GTDB taxonomy): domain Bacteria; phylum Bacteroidota; class Bacteroidia; order Flavobacteriales; family Flavobacteriaceae; genus Flavobacterium; species Flavobacterium sharifuzzamanii. The sequence goes on from NZ_QJGZ01000042.1 coordinate 559,909, forward strand.
ATTTAGATCAAAAGCCAGAATTAAAACCGCTGTACAATAATTTTCCAACCTTAGAAAATTTCGAAAAACAAATTGCTGAAAAATCAGCCAATTTTGACCATAACAACCGAACAGTGTTGGTTGACACTTTGCATAAGCAATATCAAAACATTGAAATTTCTGATTTAACGAGACAGAATATTTCTCTTTTATCTCTCGAAAATACATTTACCATTACAACTGGACATCAGCTAAATTTATTCAGCGGACCATTATATTTTTTATATAAAATTATTTCAACAATTAATTTAACTAAAGAATTAAAATCGAAATATCCTTCGTACAATTTTGTTCCAGTTTACTGGATGGCTACAGAAGATCACGATTTTGAAGAAATTAATTATTTTAATTTTAAAGGAAAAAAAATCCGTTGGAATGCAGAAAGCACAGGTCCTGTCGGAAGACTTGCAACTGATGGTCTAGAAGATTTATTTGAAGTTTATTCTAAAGAATTAGGCTCAAGCACGAATGCAAACGCGCTTAAAAAACTTTTTGAAGACGCTTATTTAAACCACAAGAATCTAGCAGATGCAACTCGTTATTTAGCCAATACTCTTTTTGCAAATTACGGTTTGGTTATTGTAGATGCAGACAGTGCCGATTTAAAACGTGCTTTTATTCCGTATGTAAAAGAAGAATTAGAAAATCAAACTTCGTTTAAAGAAGTTCAAAAATCAATTGAAGAGCTTGCCGCATATACTGTTCAAGTAAATCCGCGCGAAATCAATTTATTTTATATCGAAGATAAACTGCGCGAAAGAATCATTTTTGAAAATGATAAATATTGGGTTAACAATACCAAAATTTCGTTTTCAAAAGATGAAATTTTCAAATTACTAGAAAGCAATCCTGAAAAATTCAGTCCAAACGTAATTATGCGTCCATTATATCAAGAAATTATTCTACCAAATCTTTGCTATATTGGCGGAGGTGGAGAAATTGCTTATTGGTTAGAACTGAAAGCCTTTTTTGATGCTGTAAATATTACTTTCCCAATAGTATTAGTTCGAAATTCAGTTCTTCTGGCAACCGAAAAACAAGTTAAAAAAGCTGATAATTTAAATTTATCATGGAAAGATTTATTCAGCAAATCAGAGAATTTAATTAATGAGATTACACATAAACTTTCCCCATTTCCTATAGATTTAACTCCTCAAAAAGAAGCTCTTGAAAAACAGTTTAACTATCTTTTTGAATTGGCTGAAAGAACAGATAAATCTTTCTCAGGAGCTGTAAAAGCACAAGAAGTAAAACAAAAGAAAGGTTTAGAAAATCTAGAAAAGCGTTTATTAAAAGCGCAAAAAAGAAAATTGGCCGATCAATTGGAACGTGTTACCGATTTGCAATGTGAATTATTTCCAAACAATAGCCTTCAAGAACGCCAAGCTAATTTTTCTGAATTTTATTTAGAAAAAGGAGAACAATTGATTACGCTTTTAATTCAAAAATTAAAACCTTTAGAACATAATTTTGACATCATAATAATCTAAAATAATTATCTTTAGAAATTCAAAAGCGATAATTTAGGAACAAATAACCAGCTCATTTCCGATATTATTGCTCTCTCAAACCAAATAGAATTATATTTTATAACCTATTAACGAACTAACCTAATGGTAAGAGAACGCCTAATTTCGCTTGATGTCTTTCGCGGACTAACTATTCTATTGATGACAATTGTAAACAATCCCGGTGATTGGGGTAATGTTTATCCGCCACTTTTGCACGCACAATGGAACGGCTGTACACCAACAGATCTTGTATTTCCGTTTTTCATCTTTATAATGGGAGTTGCAGTACCGCTTGCAATGCCAGAGAAAAAATATGACGAAACCACATTCAACAAAATCCTGATTCGTTCTTTAAGGATGTTCTGTTTGGGGATTTTCTTTAACTTCTTTGGAAAAATTCAGCTTTTTGGTTTAGACGGAATTCCACTTCTTATAGGCAGATTGATTATTACTTTTGCAGTTGGTTATGCTTTAATGGGAAATTTCAGCAACAGACTAAAAAACATTTTTGCCTTTAGCATTTTAGCAATATATCTCATTTTGGCCTACGGAGGTTTTGAAAATTATGCAGATGTAAGACTTCCTGGAGTACTACAACGTATTGCAGTTGTCTATTTTGTAGTTTCGCTTTTATATTTAAAAACATCAAGAAAAACACAGCTTATTACAGGAATCGTTTTGCTTTTTGGCTATTGGGCTATTATGACTTTAATTCCAGTTCCAGGATTTGGAGAAGCTAATTTAGAAAAAGGAACCAATTTAGCTGCTTGGATTGATAGCGTGTTTCTAAAAGGACATATGTATCATGAAACCAACACTTGGGATCCTGAAGGAATCTTGAGCACACTTCCGTCAATTGTAAACGGAATAATTGGTTTATTTATCGGACAAATTCTGCTTCTTAGTGTAACTAAAATCCAAAAAGCCCAAAGAATGGGAATGATCGGCACATCGCTAATCTTTTTCGGATTAATCTGGGATTTAGTTTTCCCGATAAATAAATCCATCTGGACAAGCAGTTATGTTTTATATACAACAGGATTAGCAACAGTTTGCCTCACGGTATTATATTATACAATTGATATAAAAGAATTCAAAAAAGGCTTTAAACTATTTGTTATTTGGGGAGTAAACCCAATGATTGTTTTCTTTGCTTCACAAATTATTCCTCAAGCTTTGGTAATGATTCGTTTTCAAAATCCGTCACTTCCAAGTGAACAAATCAATCTATTAGATTATTTGTACCGATTTGGCATCGCACCATTTTTCAGCAATCCAATGACAGCATCTTTAGCTGGCGCATTAACCTATGTAGCAATTTGGACATTTATTTTATGGATTTTCTATAGAAATAAGCTGATTTTTAAAGTTTAAAAACAATAAAAATATTTCTAAAGACGCGCAATTGTGCGTCTTTTTTTTGACTGCGATTCGCCATATTCTTTTTTCTTAATTAAAACATCATTCCAGCATACTTAAATTATGAATTTATTAAAATCAATTCATAAAAAAAGTATACTTTTGCACAAAATTTAATAAAATACAAAATGGCAACAAATAGAACTTTTACAATGATTAAACCAGATGCTGTTGCAAACGGACACATCGGGAATATCTTAGCAATGATTACTAATGGTGGTTTCAAAATCGTTTCATTAAAATTAACTCAATTAACTGTAGCTGATGCTAAAGCATTTTACGCAGTACACGCAGAAAGACCTTTCTACGGAGAATTAGTTGAATTCATGTCTCGTGGACCAATTGTTGCGGCTATTTTAGAAAAAGACAACGCAGTAGAAGATTTCAGAACTTTAATCGGTGCTACAAACCCAGCAGAAGCTGCTGAAGGAACTATTCGTAAAGCATACGCTACTTCAATCGGAGAAAATGCAGTTCACGGATCTGACAGCGACGAAAACGCTGCTATCGAAAGTGCATTTCACTTTGCAGGAAGAGAGCAATTCTAAGACTTCTTAAATCATAAAAAAACCGCTTCATAACTGAAGCGTTTTTTTTATTTACTTATAATAAATAATTAAAGACTTTCAGAAGTCTTCTTTACCATTTTTTCAACTCTGCCATCCAAATCTTTTAAAAGCTCCTCTAATGCACTTTCACACATTGGCAATACTTTATCAAAAGATAAAACAGGAATTCCTCCTACTATTGTTCCAGTTTTCTTTGAATTTGCTCCTTCGTTAAAAGCAAAAACTTTTTTTCCATTTTTATCATACAAAGCAATTCTTGCATAAGCTTTCATTTTAATAGTTCCAGTTCCACCAACTGCAAACCCTTTTACTACAGCGAAGTGAATCTCTGTAAACAAGACACCATCTGCATTATCTTTAAACATAGTAGCCGTCGCTACTTCATTTGCTGAACCATTTATTCCTTCATAGATATATTTATATCCAGGGTAATTGATAATATATTTCCCCTTTTCTCCCTCTCTATCAAAATGAGGAACATAATCAATATACTCTTGTTTTTGAGTTACATCTGTTTCAGGAAGTAAATCGAATGGAAACTTTTTAGAATAGTCATTAAAAAAAGCATTGTGATACTTTTCTAAAATTGGTTCTAGGTTAAAATTTGGATTGTTCCCTAAATCTGTTACTGCAGCAACAGCACTTAAACCAAGTTCTGAAAGATCAATTGTTTTGTCAGTGTAAAAAGCAACAACAGCAACTTTTTTCTTTTGTGAATAACCAGTTAATGTACATAATACGGTTAAAATTAGTAAAATTTTTTTCATTGATTTTTTATTATTTTGGGTTTATAAAAAAGACGCTATTTTAAAGAAATAACTGCCCAAATGTATCGCAAAAAAAACACTTCACAATAGAAGTGTTAATTATTTTTAAAATTTATCTTACTAAAAAAACTACCGCAAAATCACGTCTTTCACCACTTCACGGCCTAATTCTTCATTGATCATTTTCACGATTTTATATTTTCCATGAGTTAGCTCTTCACGTAAAACAGAAGATCCCAATTCTACATAAAGCGTACTTCCTTTCAAAACAACATTTCGAGTATAGGTATTCACACCATTTCCCATAAGCTGTCTCCAAGCCTCACGAACATCGATTTCATCCATTCCTGGCTGCAACTTATTAACCTGAATAATTTGCTGTAAAACAGCCCCAATTGTAGTTTCGTTATTTAGTCTTTTCGCCATCGTTCAAAAGATTTACTGGTCCAGCTTTTTTATAATGATATTCTATTTTTTGCGGATTTTTCACCACTAATTTGTCATCCGAGAGCGAAATAATTTCTTCACTCCATTTTGCATACTTTGTTTTATAATCCAAGAAAACCTGCTCACCAGCAAAACGAACTGAAACATTTTCAAAAGTATCTGTAGTCAAAAATGTTCCGTCAAATTGCGGCATAACTTTCGTTCGAACACCTTTATTATTTTTAATTTGAAAAAAATCAAAAGTCTCGTTCATTTTATATTCCTTCTCTTCTCCTTTCTCAAAAACCACTTTTTCAATTTCCCAATAGCCATTCAATTTAGCAATATCTGCAGGTTTTAATTCCTGTTTACAGCTCACAAACAAAAGCGAACAAAACAAAACTATGAAAGCATTTTTCATAAATAAAAATATTAAAAATTTATTCTTTTTCTTTAAAATGAAGTCGAAGATTTTAGGAGCTGATTCCTGCTGTCCGCTGTATCTTTTGCTTTTTAAAGAAAAAAGCAAAAGGATGCCGCTCCCATCAGGGCTAGGACTCCCGTTTTCAAAAGAAATTTTATCGAACTACAAAGATAATCTTATAATCATCAAAAGAAATAAAAAATCAAAAACACATTAAACTATTTTATATACTCTTAGCTAAACCCCAAAACAAAACACTAACAGAATTGTTTTTATCATCCTGACATCTTAATGTATATGTAAAACTTTAGGATGCTGTAGCAAAAGCACGCGAATTAATTATGCTAATAAAGGAAATGGAAAAACGATATAATTCCAAATGAAGAATGGAAGATGCTACGGATAATATAAATATCGTCCTATCTCATTTTGATAAACCATTATGGGAGAAAATTAATACTATGTATCAATAAGCGAAGAATTTCAATTTAAATCAACTGCCATCCCTTATTTTTTAAAAAGCTTTTACAGTTTTCACAAAAGTCTTTTTCTTCATTCAGTGGGTTTCCGCCTTTGGCATCACGCATTAAACATGTCTTAATTTTGCAGTGCGGCAAACCCGCTGTATGACCTAATTCATGCAGAACTAGTTTATAAAACTGGCTATTTCTGTGTTTTTTAGACAATCTAAAATCCGAAACAACACAAGCCTTTCCTGGCATGTAACCTAAACCCATTACACCCCAATCTTTAATATTGTTTTTTGTTGTACTAATATCAAAATGCGACAACCCAACAATCACAGAATCATTGCCAATATTATTTTTAAGATTTTTAATAATACTGTCAGCACGATATCTATTGCGAGGCTTGTAAAAAGAATTTCTAGGAAAGTCTATATTTTGCCTTAAAACAACATTTGGGTTAATTGTTTTTATTTCAGCTAAAACTTTTTGAGATTGATTAAGTTCAAAATCACCCAAAGGCTGTATCACTATAACCCTTTGATTTTTTCCAGCATTTTCATTCTGTTGTTTGTTTGCACAACAGTACAAGCAAAAAAATAAAATGAAAATACTGTATTTCATATTAGACAAAGAAAACTATATCAATTATTTTGATTTGTTTTTCTTTTCTTAAGAACTCCTAAAAAGAATAAAACAATTCCCAAAACCAGCAAAATATAATATACTGAAAGATTTTTATCCTTTAAAACATTTGCTAGAACAAAAGATATTACACTAGCAAAATAGAACGTTAAAGCTGATATATTTTTCATTGTGAATTATTTAAAGAAACTATCAACGAATTCATATTTATTAAAGACTTGCAAATCTTCAATTCCTTCGCCGACACCAATATATTTTACAGGAATTTGGAACTGGTCTGAAATCCCAATTACAACTCCTCCTTTTGCAGTTCCATCCAATTTAGTTACAGCCAAAGAAGTAACTTCTGTCGCTGCCGTAAATTGTTTTGCTTGTTCAAAAGCATTCTGTCCTGTTGAACCATCCAAAACTAAAAGCACATCGTGAGGCGCATCGGCTACAACTTTCTGCATTACACGCTTTACTTTTGTCAGCTCATTCATCAAGTTTACTTTATTATGAAGACGACCAGCAGTATCAATAATAACAACATCTGCATTTTGAGCCACTGCAGACTGCAAAGTATCAAAAGCTACAGAAGCAGGATCACTTCCCATTTGCTGTCTTACAATTGGCACATTTACACGATCTGCCCAAACTTGCAACTGATCAATTGCAGCCGCACGAAAAGTATCTGCCGCACCTAAAACCACGTTATGACCTGCTTTTTTAAATTGATAAGCCAATTTACCGATCGTTGTTGTTTTACCCACTCCATTTACTCCAACAACCATTAAAACATAAGGCTTTTTATCTTTCGGAATTTCGAATTCAGTTGCTTCACCTGTATTTGTTTCAGACAGCAGAGCACCAATTTCATCACGCAGAATCTGATTTAGTTCCTCTGTCCCTAAATATTTATCTTCAGCAACACGTTTTTCAATTCTTTCAATAATTTTTAATGTAGTATTTACTCCAACATCAGAAGCAACAAGTACTTCTTCCAAATTATCTAAAACATCATCATCAACTTTAGATTTTCCTGCAACGGCTTTACTTAACTTCGAGAAAAAAGTAGTTTTTGTTTTTTCAAGACCTTTGTCTAAAGTCTCTTTTTTTTCGCTAGAGAATAATTTTTTAAAAAAACTCATTTTTTGTAGTTTATTAGATTATTAGGTTTCTTGATTTCCTGACCAGAAACCCAAATCTTTAAAGAAAGTGCAATGGTTTCCTTAAAAAGAGCCAATTGTTACGATTCTTTAAATTTTTAGACAAATATAGGTAATAAAAAAGCTACTTCCGAATGAAAGTAGCTTTTCTATATAATGTAAATGTAATTATTTCTTTTTCAAGAATTCATCAACTTCTTCAGGAGCCATAATAGATTCTACGAATGTATATGCACCAGTTTTAGGAGATTTTACCATTTTGATGGCTTTTGACAATCTCTTAGAAGCTGTTTGTAACGATGCTACGGTTTTCTTTGCCATGATTCAAATGTTATTTGAAGCTTTTATAAAACTCTCATGGCTAAACCAATCGAGATTTACAAAAATCTCTAATTATTACTTAATTTCTTTGTGAACAGTTACTCTTTTTAAGATTGGATTAAATTTTTTAATCTCTAATCTATCTGGAGTATTTTTTTTGTTCTTAGTTGTAATATATCTAGAAGTTCCTGGAACACCAGAAGTTTTGTGCTCAGTACATTCTAAAATTACTTGGATTCTATTACCTTTCTTTGCCATCTTGCTATATATTTATTTAGGAAAAGATTATTTGATAAATCCTTCTGACTGAGCTTTTTTCAAAACTGCAGTGATTCCATTTTTATTAATTGTTTTTATCGTAGATGCTGCTACTCTAAGAGTAATCCATCTATCTTCTTCTGGAAGATAAAAACGCTTTTTAACTAAGTTTACAGAAAACTTTCTCTTAGTTTTGTTCATAGCGTGAGAAACGTTATTTCCTACCATCGCTCTTTTACCTGTAAGGTCACAAACTCTTGACATTATACTTATCTTTTATCGTTATTCAAAATCAGGGTGCAAAGAAAAGAAAAATAAACCATTGTAGCAAAAAATTATTGCACAAATTTTAAAATTTCTTTCTGTAAAATTTCCAAACTCTTAACTGATGCCCTATCTATCACTTTTTCACGCGGTTGTCCGAAGTTAAATTCTTCAACAATTACTCCGTTTGGAGTTGCCAAAGCAATAAAAACAGCACCTATTTCGGCATCAGAATCACCTTTTGAAGGCCCTGCATTGCCTGTCGTTGCTAATGCATAGTCGGTTTTCAGCAAATCTTTAACACTCAAAGCCATAGCCGACGCAACCTCAGCGCTTACTACCGAAAACTCATCGATTAAATTCTGCGAAATTCCCAAAACATTTACTTTGGCTTCTGTTGCGTAAGAAACAACACTTCCTTTAAAATAATTTGACGAACCTGGAACAGACGACAGCAGCGAAGCAATTCTTCCTCCTGTACAACTTTCTGCTGTTGAGATTGTTTTGTTTTGTTTAGAAAGGAGTTTACCAATTACAGTTTCAATTGTTTCATTTTCTTCGTAACCCACAATTATATCATGAATTATAGCATCCAATGATTGCACATTGCTTTCTATAGCTGCTTCCAATTCTTCTTTATTGGTTCCGCGGGCAGTTAAACGAAGACGAACTCGTCCCGGATTTGGCAAATAAGCCAATTTTATAAATTCTGGAAGATTATTCTCCCATTGCTCAATACGTTCTGCAACTAAACTTTCGCCTTGACCATAAGTTAAAATGGTTTTATGAATTATATAAGGACGTTTGTATTCGCGGACAATTTTAGGAATTATTTCTTCTTCTACCAGATATTTCATTTCGTACGGAACTCCCGGAAGCGAAATAAAAACGGTATTTTCCTTCTTCATCCACATTCCTGGCGCAGTTCCAACTTTATTGTGCAACACCGTACAAGTTGACGGAACTAGAGCCTGATCTTTGTTCAATTGAGAAATTGGTCTTTTGTAAAAACCTTCAATTAATTCTGTAACGTGTGCCAAAACTTTTTGATCGACTACTAACTCATCATCAAAGTATTCACAAAATGTTTTCTTTGTAACATCATCTTTGGTTGGGCCTAATCCGCCAGTCACGATAACAACATCTACTCTGTTTTGCAATTGAGTAAAAGTATCTAAAATATGTTTTTTGTCATCGCTTATTGACAGCATTTCTGCCACCTCAACTCCAATTCTATCAAGTGATTTAGCAATAAAAGCCGAATTTGTATCTACGATTTGGCCAATTAAGATTTCATCTCCAATAGTAATAATTGCTGCTTTCATATCAGTGAAATATTTTTGTTTCTTACTTTTAGTAAGCTATAATTTATAAGTAGAAAATTTAAATTTTGTCTTGGAGGAAGGTATTAACGGCTTTTACGAACTATAAGCCACTTACAAAATTTAAAAAATGATTTTGACTTATTCCTTATTTAAATAGAAGGAATAAGTCAAATTTTATATTAAAGATCAAAATCTTTTTTAATTTCTTTAATCGCTTCTTTTACTTGTACTTTAATACTCTTAAAAGTTTCGATAATATCTTTTTTCTTGCCTTCAGCTTTTGTCCAAGCTTCTACTTGCAAGATTTCTTCAAAAGCCACATTTAACCCCATTAAATCTAACGTTGGCTTTATTTTGTGCGCATACGAATACGCATATTTATGATCCTTCTTTTTTATTCCTTCTTTAATTTGTTTTAAATCTTCCGGAACTTCTGTAACAAATAAAGTTAAAATCTGATTTACAAACTCAGGATCGTTATCTGAAAGCGCATATACTTTCGAAAGGTTATACTTTAAAGCCATTATTTTACTTGTATTCTGAATAATTTTTTATCTTCTAAAAAGCCTTCTAAAATGTCATTTGGTTTTACAGCCGCAACACCCGCTGGTGTTCCTGTAAAAATAATGTCTCCAATTTTTAAGGTAAAAAACTGAGACACATGAGCGATTAATTCATCAATCTTCCAAAGCATCATACTCGAGTTTCCTTTTTGAACCGTTTCTGAATTTCTCCTTAATTCAAAATTAAGGTTTTCCATAGAAATAAAATCAGTTTTTGGTAAAAAATCACCAATAACCGCAGAACCGTCAAAAGCCTTAGCTTTTTCCCACGGAAGCCCTTTTTCTTTCAATTTACTTTGCAGGTCTCGAGCAGTAAAATCGATTCCTACACTTATTTCATCATAATATTTATGAGCAAATTTCGGCTCAATATATTTCCCAACTTTATTAATCTTTACGATTATTTCAACTTCATGATGAACATCTTCAGAAAACTCTGGAATTACAAACGGATGCTGTTTCAGCAAAACAGCAGAATCTGGTTTCATAAAAACAACCGGCTCGCTTGGACGCTCGTTTTTCAACTCTTCTATATGATTGGCATAATTCCTGCCGACACAAATAATTTTCATTTCTTTTTAAGGTTCTAAGACGCTAAGACGCTAAGTTTCTAAGGCAAAAACTCAGAACCTTAGAAACTTAGCACCTTAGAAGCTTACTTCGTATTTAATTTTCTTAATTTAATTGCTGTCAAAACTTTTTTGGTATATAAAGGAAAATCGGCATTTTGAATCCAGCTGAAATATCCAGGTTCTGTTTCTAAAACTTTCTCCACTTTGGCTCCTTTATGTTTTCCAAAAGTAAAAACTTCTTCATCATCTTTATCAAAAGCGATCATTCCCGCAAAATCTGCTATTTTTTTACGAGTTGTAAATTCAGACAAAGATTTCATGTCATTTTCTAATTCTGGATAACGATCTAACTGCGCTTTCAAGATTTCGTAAGTCGCCATTGTATCTGCTTCTGCTGAATGGGCATTGTCTAGACTTTTTCCGCAATAAAACTTCAAAGCCGCACTCAAAGTACGCTCTTCCATTTTATGAAAAATAGTCTGAACATCTACAGAAACTTTATTTTTCATATCAAAATCAACTCCGGCACGAAGCAATTCTTCTGCCAAAAGCGGAATATCAAAACGATCAGAATTAAATCCGCCAAGATCACTGTCTTTAATCATATTATGAATATGCGGAGCAAGTTCTGCAAAAGTTGGTTCGTTGGCTACTTTCTCATCAGTGATACCATGAACTGCAGTTGTTTGTGGAGGAATTGGAATTGTCGGATTAACCAACCAAGTTTTACTTTCTTTGTTTCCGTTAGGAAAAACTTTGAATATTGAAATTTCTACGATTCTATCTTTACCGATATCAATTCCCGTTGTTTCGAGATCAAAAAAGCAAATTGGCTTGTCAAGTTTTAATTCCATTTCTATTTTTTATAAGTTTACAAATGTAATTTTTAAAGCGGAATATCTCTCTTTATTCTGATTTTTTTTGTCAAAAAACACATTCAATCACTCAATTTTAACTTTTAAAAATTAAGCCCATAGCAAGCCTACGTAATACTGCTTAAATCTTTTCTTACAAAATAAAAAAAATCCGGCAAGTTTTAAAACTGCTGGATTTGAATTTATTTTTATAATGAATTTTAGAAATCTCTATCTACATCAAAAGCTTCTAAATATTCTGCTACTCTTTTCACAAAACTTCCTCCCAAAGCTCCATCAACTACTCTATGATCATAAGAGTGCGACAAGAACATTTTCTGACGGATTCCGATAAAGTCACCTTCTGAAGTTTCAATAACCGCAGGTACTTTACGAATTGCACCAAGAGCCAAAATACCTACTTGTGGCTGATTGATAATTGGCGTTCCGAAAACACTTCCAAAAGTACCAACGTTTGTTACTGTATAAGTTCCGCCTTGTGTATCGTCTGGTTTTAGTTTTCCAGCTTTTGCACGGTTTCCTAAATCGTTAACCGCTTTTGCCATTCCAACCAAATTCAACTGGTCTGCATTTTTAATTACAGGAACAATTAAATTTCCGTTTGGCAATGCTGCCGCCATTCCTAAATTGATATTTTTCTTTTTAATGATATAATCTCCATCAACAGAAATATTCATTCCTGGGAAATCTTTTAAAGCTTTTGCAACAGCTTCCATCATAATTGGAGTAAAAGTCAATTTCTCACCTTCTCTTTTTTCGAAAGCCGTTTTTACTTTATCTCTCCATTTTACAATATTTGTTACGTCAACTTCAATGAAAGATTGTACGTGAGCCGAAGTCTGAACCGAAGCTACCATATAACCAGAAATCAATTTACGCATTCTGTCCATTTCCACAATTTCGTCAGCACCGTTTACTGAAACCGGAACCGCTTGCTGGCTTTTTTGAACAACTGGCTCAACTGCTTTCGGAGCTTCAGCTTTTGGAGTTTCAACTGCTTTTGGAGCTACTACAACTGCTTGAGGCGCTTGAACAGAACCTGATTTACGATTTTCTACGTATTTCAGAATATCTTCTTTAGTCACACGTCCGTCTTTTCCAGAACCTGCAATATTTTCAAGTTCGCTTAAAGAAAGACCTTCTTCTTTTGCAATATTTTTTACTAATGGAGAAAAGAATTTATCTGATCCTGAAAAATCTTGAGAAGTTACCGTTTCTTTAACAGATTCGATTGTTTTTTCAATTTCGGCAGCTTCTGCAGGAGCGGCAGTTTCTTGAACTGCATTTACAGTTTCTGGAGCTGCTGTTTCTCCGCCTTCAGTTTCAATAATGGCAATAGTCTGCCCTACTTGCACTAAATCATCTTTACCAAACAATTGCTCAACTAAAATTCCTGATACTTCACTAGGCACTTCGCTGTCAACTTTATCTGTTGCAATTTCGAGTACGGCTTCATCAGCCTCAATTTTGTCTCCAACCTCTTTCAACCAGTTTGTTATGGTTGCTTCAGCGACACTTTCTCCCATTTTAGGAAGCTTTAATTCAAATCTTGCCATATTGTTAATCTAAAAGATGTTTTTGATTTTCAGATTGCGAAATTAATGAAAATTTTAAATATAAATTTCATTTAATATAATTTTTTACTCGATTTTCACGATTTGCCCTCTGTCATTCCTTGAATTACTTCCAATAATAAAACCTGTATTTTTGGGAAAAATTTTAAAAGTAACCTGCTTATCTTTAAGAGTTTCTATGATTTCGATACATTTTTTGAATGAAATATAGTGATTATCCAAAATGATCTCTGCCTTTTTACCCTTTAAAATTAGCCACGAATTTACCATTTTTTCTCCTTTGAAATCTAAAAAACCAACTTTATTTTCCAAAATCGGAGCCAGTTTTTTAGCGAAATTCTCATTTTCGGAGTATAAAAAATAACTTTCCGGCAATGGGTTTTCTTTTGGTTTTCCTTGAAACATTTTAGCACTTGAAAACAAAAAAGCGCCAATTTGAATAAAAAAACTAAAGAACCATGATTTCTTAAAATGCTTTTGATAAAAGAAATTCATAGCCTCCTGAAAACGCATCATATATTTTTCGTCCTTTATTGTACTTTCTCCTTTATAATGCAAAACGGTAGTTTCATGAAAATAATAATTATTTTTTTGCATTTGTAAAGCGCGATACGACAGATCAATATCATCGGCATACATGAAACAATTTTCATCAAAACCGTTTAAATTTTCATATAGTTTTCTTTCTAAAAACATAAAAGCTCCAACGAGAATATCTACCTTTCCACTTTCATTTTCGCTTAAATGCTGAGCATAATATTGATTAAAAAGTTTTGCTTTAGGAAATATTTTATACAATCCGAAAATCTTTGTAAAGGCAACCCAAGGCGTTGGAATGCCACGTTTACTTTCTGGAAGAAATTGCCCTGTTCCATCAATTAATTTGCATCCAATGATCCCGAGATTAGTTTGCCTTTCGGCAAAAGCCAAAATCTTTGTAAAAGTATCTTCTGCAACGACAGTATCAGGATTCAAAATACAAACGTACTTTCCTTTCGCTTGACGAACACCAATATTATTGCCTTTTGGAAAACCAAAATTTTCTTTGTTTTCAATCAGTCTTACGTTTGGAAATTTTTCTTTCAACATCAAAACGCTTTCGTCTGATGAATTATTATCTATTATAATAATTTCTGCATCGATTGACGCAATTGCTTCCTGAACACTTAAAATGCATAGTTCGAGAAAGTAGCGCACATTGTAATTTAAAATAACAACCGATAATTGCATGAAATATTGAGTCTGTAGATTTTGGCCGAAGTTAGAAATTTTCTGATAACCCTAAGCGAAGCGACCAATCGTTTTTACTGATTCCGTAATCTAAAGCCAGATTACTGCCATTGCGCTTATTCCATTTAATGCGAATTCCAGTTCCGACCGCTGGATTCCATTTTTTAAATTCATAGGTATCAAGTTTTGAAACCGAAGAAACATTAGTAAAAAAAACAGCGCCAAAAAATCCGTTTCGACTAATATCGGTTCTGTATTCGGTTTCAAAATAAATTAAAGCATTGCTGCGATATCTATTTTTGGTGAATCCGCGTCCCGTTTTTCCTTCACGATCCCAGCCAATACTTGGTAAATCCAGATAATGTGGTTTCCCGCCAAAAGTTGACCAAAAGAATGCGCGTGAAGCCCAAACCCGATGTTTGGTTTTACTAAAAGAATGATATTTTCGGGCATCAAAATATATAGACTGCCATTTATCGCCTTCTACCCCGCTGGTATTTAATCGTAAATCAGCTTCAACGTACAAACCTTGTTCGGGATTAATAATATTTTCTCTAGAATCGTACAAACCTTGAATTGCAAATCCGAAAGAAGTCTCGTCTGAATAATCGCCATTCATATACTTATAATAATCTGTTTCTCCGTCTATATAAGATTCTTCAGAAATATTTTTATAATTGTCAAAAAGAAAACCAACTCCCAACCGGTAATTGCCAACAATCTGCCTTGTAATAAACTGGTAAAAACGCCATTGCTGATAATCGAGCGTTGACATTTCTTTTTCTGAATTGTCGGTGCCTAATCCGTAAGTATCTTGAGGATAAATCATATACCGATAATCTCCCATAAGATTCCATTTATTGTCACTGGTATAAATATAAGATTGGATCGGAAATACAAATTGATTGCTGAAACTAAAATATGGCGAAAAGGTAATTTGAGACATTTTGGTTTTTTCTGCATCTCCCAAATAAAAAGTAGTCAGAAAAGAAACAACCAAACCATTGCTTGAATTTACGCCTACAGGAACAGGCAGTAAAGAAAAAGTTAGTTTTCGTTTTCGATCTGGGCGAATGGTATCCTGTTTATCAAAAATTTTATGAATGACATCTAAGATATCCCGAGTTCCCACGGCCGTGCTGTCATTTTGAGCCTGACAAAACGATCCAATTAAAAATAAAATTAAGATGTATTTAATTTTTAAACTATTCACACGCAATGTCTTAAAAACCGTCTCTTACAAATTTAAAATTTTATTAAGAATAAATTCAAAATTTTGTTCGAATAAAAAAGATTTTTAAATGATACAAAAAAATTATATTTGAAATGATAAACTTATGATTTTGAAAAACTTGCAAACACTTCGTATTTTTCTTTT
The DNA here is from genome assembly GCF_003254585.1 of Flavobacterium sharifuzzamanii. Lineage (GTDB taxonomy): Bacteria > Bacteroidota > Bacteroidia > Flavobacteriales > Flavobacteriaceae > Flavobacterium > Flavobacterium sharifuzzamanii. The sequence goes on from NZ_QJGZ01000042.1 coordinate 575,681, forward strand.
TTTACCATTAATGCTACTATTGGGCTTTTCTGCAAAAAGTCAGAAGAATGAAACAAATCTCGTAAAATCGAATAAATGGTTTATTGCTGGGCCAGCACTAGAAAATGAAGAAGAAATCAACAAAACTAGACTAGAAAAAGGAATCGTTGCAGTTACAGCAAAAGACAATCCGAAAGGAGAAATAGAATTGAATGTCATGATTACACCTTCTGAAATTAATGATGGAGTTCCAACTAATCTTCCAGATAATTCCAAATTAGTAGAAATTACCTATCAGTCAACCCAAATTATAAAATTACAAGCAAGAGAAGGAAATAAAGAAGGGACAGGTTGTGTACATGGAGGTTCGCATCCGAGAGTTACTATTCCCGCTTCTCCAAAGCATTTTTCTACCATAAAAATTCCTTGGTCAGATTTTAGGCAAGACGAACTTTCTAATGGAAAACTTTTGAATATCCATAATCTATGCAAATTCAATTTTGTCAATTATAATCCAGTTTCTGGTTCTGTTTTAAAGATAAAATCGGTTATTATTTTTTAGTTTTTTTGTTTCAGGTTTCAAGTTTCAGGTTCCAAGTTTTATTCGGAACGTGAAATCTAAAACTTGAAATATCTCCTGTATTTTTAACGCAAAGCACGCGAGATTTGTTCTAGGTTCAACTCACTAGAAATGTAAAGTTCGCAAAGCTTTGTCTAAAAAACTTTGCGAACCTTACATATACCTTTGTGTTCTTTGCGGTTAAGTTCAACAACTTGAAACTTGAAACTTGAAACTCTAAAGATGCAGTTGAATTTTATATCGGTTTAAAATCTTCATTACAAAAAGCATAATTATTGAAAATACCAGAGACCATAAAATTCCCGGAACTCCTACTCTGAAATATCCTGGTATTATATGAAAGTTAAATGCTTTACAGAAATAGTAAATAACGCCTGGCAAAATATAAATCAATAACGGATTGGCAGCTGCTGGCATAAAAAACTCACTCCATTTGGTCTGTTTTTTAACTTCCATCAGCCAATACAGAAAATAGAAAAGAGCTGTACAAATTGTTGCCGAGAACATTGTCCAAGATGGTGTTCCTTTTATTTTTGATATTCCGAAATACGGACGGAGTAAAATCGCTGTTATTGTAAATAAAGCAATAAAGCCAATTACGGGCCAATTGATTTTAGAACTAATTTTTCGATCAAAAAACAATAATGAAATTATAATTCCAGCCGAAGTCAGAGAAACATGTGTAAGATGTCCTGCTATAAAACTCAACCAAGAAGTGCTTTGAACAAAAGAGTTTTCAATTAAATTAAGAGAATTCATAGCAACAGCAAAAACTAGAAAAGCAATCATTGCCCATAGATTTCCTGAAACGAGCCAGTAATAAATTACCGTAAAAAGATACGCCCAACCTATCAACCCAAGAATTCCCCACCATTTTGGTGTCATTCCGCGATCTCCAGTATCTTGCACATAAATGAAATAAAGTGCTACAAGTACTAAAATCCCTCCATATTGAAGCACATTTTTTAACCAAACAGGAAAATCTTTTGGATATTTATTCCAAATTGGAATAGGCATGCTATAAGCCAAAAGTCCCCAAAATGCAGGCGCGATAATCATTTTTGTCGCATCATAGCCATACTCGGCATTGACCATAAAAACACCAATCACAATAAGTGCAATAGCTCTCTTAAGAGTATGTGTCCAAATTGTTTTTGGACTGTCTTTTTTTATAAGTCTGGCATTAAAAGCAAACGGAATGGACATTCCGACAATGAATAAAAAAGCAGGAAAAACTAAATCAACAAAAGTCATGGCATCTGCATCTGCGGGCATGTGTTTCATCCATTGCGGCACGTTTTGAATACTCGCAAGTTCATTTACAAAAATCATTACAAAAATGGTAATTCCACGCAAAGCATCAATAGAAATAATACGCTGATTAAACAGATTCTCTTTTATTTTCATAATTTTTTACTTTTTTACTAAAAATCAAATATAGTATAATTCTAAAATGTCTTGTTACAAATTCTCGACTAATTTTGCGCGTTATAAAACTGATTTATACATTTTTGTTACATGTTATCATTCCTCAAATCAAAACCCGCATTAAAAGAACTGCTTGATGGCACTTTTGTAGATATTCATTCTCATATTTTACCGGGAATTGACGACGGAGCAAAAAACATGGCAAAATCAATTGAATTGGTTTCGGCTTTGCATAAACTCGGAGTTTCTCAAATTGTAACAACGCCACACATCAACCATTATGTTTGGAATAATTCTCCTGAAATTATTCGACCTAAACTTCTAGAGACCCAAAAAGCATTAGAAGAAAATAAAATTGAAATACCTGTTCAGGCTGCTGCCGAATATTTTATAGATAGCTGGTTCGAAAATCATTTTAAAGAAGAAAAACTTCTAACATTAAAAGATAATTATGTTTTGGTAGAGATTTCTTATCTAAATGCTCCACTAAATATTTACAAAACCATTTTTGAGATACAAGTAGCGGGCTACATTCCTGTTTTGGCTCATCCAGAAAGATATGTTTTTTACCACAACAAGTTTTCAGAATATGAAAAACTAAAAAATGCAGGCTGTCTTTTTCAGCTAAATCTGCTTTCTACTGTAGAATATTACGGTTCGCCGATTGCTAAAATGGCAGACGATCTTCTAGCCAAAGGAATGTATGATTTTTGCGGAACTGATGTTCATCATAAAAAACATATTGCGGCTTTTGAAGATAAAATAAAAATCAAAAATATGGATTCTTTAAAGAAAGTTATTGCTAATAATCAGTTTTTTAAATCCTGAAAAGCTTAATAAGCGTTTTCTTCGCCTTTAAAAATATTGATAACGGTTTTTACAATAATTTTAATATCAAGCAAAAAACTCCAGTTCTCGATATACCAGATGTCATATTCTACCCTATTTTCCATATCGCTCAAGACTTTTGTTTCTCCTCTAAAACCATTTACCTGCGCCCAGCCAGTAATTCCTGGTTTAGCATATTGCCGTACCAAATAATTATTGATAAGATCGCTGTACTCTTTTGCAAGATTAACCATGTGTGGCCTTGGCCCTACAACGGACATATCTCCAAGAAAAACATTAAAAAATTGCGGCAGTTCGTCTATACTTGTTTTACGGATAAAAGCACCAAATTTAGTAATTCGACTATCTCCTTTTTCTGCTTGTTTATTATGCGCCAGACCATTTACATACATGCTCCTAAACTTTATGCACATAAACGATCTATTGTCTCTCCCGGATCTTTCCTGCTTAAAAAAAATAGGCCCTGGTGATTCTAATTTTATAATGAGCATAATAATTGGGAATAGCCATGGAAAAATAAGTAGAATTACAAGACCCGAAAAACAGATATCGAAAGCCTTTTTCAAAAGTCTGTTAGAAGCAAATTCTAACGGTTCTGGACGAAACATTAAAACGGGCATATTTTCATAAAAAGCAACTTCTACTTTACTTGCTTTTGTGTAAAGCTGAAAATCTGGAATGAATTTGATACGAATCATATTTTGTTCGCAAATTCTAGTCAATTCATTAATAATTTCGATGTTATCGATATGCAATGCAACATACATTTCGTCAATTTTTTTACCTGCAACAAACTTTTCAACATCGTCAAATTTCCCAATAATTAAAGCTGGATCAACAATTTGATTATTATTTGTTTCATCAAAAAAACCTAAAAACCTATATCCGAATGTAAGGTCTTTTGCAAGCACTTTACGAATTTTTTCACCCGATATAGTAGCACCTACTATTATAAAAGTCTTAAAATTATATCCTTTTGCACGAACATATTTTAAAAGCTTCATTGACAAATAACGCGAAATCATCAGCAACCCAAAAAATATCAGGTAAAAATAAACTAGACGAAGTCTTGAAATATCATTGTATTTTAAATAAACAACGAATATTGACACTAAAGCGGCATGAATAGAAATCTTTTTGATTGTTCTCCATAATATCGATTCTATCGGTTCTACCCTTACGCTTCGATTAGAATCTTTTTGAAGTAGTAAAGCAACCCAAATTAAAATGGCCAAAAGCGAAATTGTTCTTTCGTCCTTGGACAATAGTTTATCCAAATTGCCAAACCTTGCCAGTGCAGAAAGAATGGTCGCAAGATTTAATAATACAACATCAACTACTACAAACAAAAGTTTATAATAACGTGAGATTCGGTAGTGTGATAATTTTTGTAAAATTTTCATTGCGGGGCTTCGTTTTATCCAAGAGAATAAAAAAACGTTTACACTTAAAGTGATGCAAAATAACACTTAAATTATATTTTTTAAATACTTATTTCTTCCTATTATTTAAAACTTTACTTTTATCTTATGCAGACTTAACATTGCACTCATGCTAAAAATTCTTTTTTTCTTCCTGACCATCACTACTTCAGCTTATTCACAAATCTCTGGCTGTACAGACCCACAGGCACAAAACTACAGTTCTGTATCTAGCCAAAATGATGGAAATTGCAACTATAAAAACCTGAAGCTAAAACCGAAATATTCTTTTCAGCTAAGCGATTCATTAAAAGAAACTTCTGGGCTGATTGCTTTTGAAAATCTGCTTTGGACACACAATGATGATCACGACAAAACGATTTATGGATTAGATTCTTTAGGAAAAATTAAAAAGAAAATTGTTTTGGAACAGGCAGTGAATCAAGACTGGGAAGAAATTTCGCAAGATAGTTCAAATATCTATATTGGGGATTTTGGAAACAATTATTCTGGAAATCGATCGGATTTGAAAATTCTTAAAATCGAGAAAAAATCTTTTCTGGAAGGTAATCCAAATATTGAAACCATTTCGTTCACCTATTCCGATCAAACCGATTTTTCTGCTTCAAAACCTAACAAAACTGATTTTGACTGCGAAGCTTTTATTGTTTCCAAAGACAGTATTTATCTATTTACCAAACAATGGAAATCATCCAAAACCAATATTTATGTTTTGTCGAAACAAAAAGGAACCCAAACTGCAAAATTTAAAACAACACTCGACACTAAAGGTTTGGTTACTGGCGCAACCTATTTAGAAGATAAAAAACTCATTACTTTGTGCGGCTATAGCAAGGTTGGAAAACCATTTTTATATCTACTTTACGATTTTAAAAATCAGGATTTTTTGTCTGGAAACAAAAGGCGAATCGACTTAAAACTTCCCTTTCATCAAGTAGAAGGAATTGCAACAAAAGACGGACTTCATTATTTTATTACAAACGAATCTCTGGTTCGAAAACCTGTTTTAAACAATCCGCAACAAATTCATTACTTAGATTTGAGTTCAATTTTAAGTCAATATATCAAGATGCAGAAATAGCTTTATTTTTTGCCCCCATTATTAAAAGCCATAAACACGTCCCGATTTCTCCGAGACTTGCTGGAAGTCGGACATAAGATGATATTCCAAGTTCAGAATAACTAGGGAACAATGTATTGGCAAAGAAATTTATCAAATAGCCCAGACAGCCAAGCATTAATAATATTCCGAAAAATTTGGGAATTATTCCAGATTTGAAGATTAAATAACCAAGCGGAAACAACCAAAGTCCCCAAAATATCTGAACAATTAGATTTCCATAATCATATTGATTTAGATAAAACATAACCTGTTCGGCATCTTTATGATGAGAACCGATAATAGAAAGCACTGCAAATTTATTCTGCATGTTTATAAACGAAATCGGTACGCTTACAACTGCCAAAACAACCATATATATTGCATATGTTTCATTAACTGGTTTTAATAGTTTATACAAAACCAAAGGTAGAAATAGAAAAAAAGTATAACAAATTAAACTGCTTACAATACCTAGCCTGAAAAGAAATTCAGATTCAGAAATATTATTAAAAGTCACAGAAGCATTATCCCAGACAATTAATTTCGAAGGAACATATCCTAAGCTAAAAATCCCAGTTAGCACCACTACTAAATACAACAAACCGGCAATTCGCCCAGTAGTTCTATACGACAGATTTGATTCTTGATTCATGCTTTTATCTTTTTAAAAATTTAAACCTGTTTTGGCCATTTCAATGCAGTCCAAAATATTATTGATGTCAGAACACTTTCTATCAATGCGAAAAAAACGTAAAAACTCCACCATGGTGCAATTGTCGTAAAAGCGATTAAAAGCATTATTAGTGTATAAATAATTCCAAAAATCATATTGAGTAGACGGTTAAATTTTGGTTTTAAAACAACCGATGCAACAACCATTAATGCTGGAATTGCCATTAAAATTGCAGCAAGAAATAATTTTACTGGAGAATCAAGAAGTGTATCCCCGCTTATGAAATCCTCTACTTTTTTAGGAACATAGAGAGAAAAATAATCTCCATATATATAACAAAACATTACTGAAGTCCATAATGTCGCAAGTTTGATTTTGGGATTGATTCTAAAATCTTCGTAACCACTTGTATTTATTTGTTTCTCGCTCATGTTTAAGGAATTAAATTTCAAATATGACGAATGTATTTTTAAAATGTTACAATCCATTTTTACAATCAGCTTCCTTACTGATTTTATAAAAGCATGAAAACCAGTTTTAAAACCCGTTTTTTTTCTCTAGTTCAAAAACCTATCTTTGCGCATTATTATTAGAGTTTTAATTAATAGAGACTGATATTTCAGTTAAAAATCTTCATGAATTACTTATCTGTAGAAAATATATCAAAGTCATTTGGCGAAAGAGTCCTTTTTGACAACATTTCTTTTGGGATTAATAAAGATCAAAAAATCGCTTTTATCGCAAAAAATGGTTCTGGAAAAACCACCATAATGAGCATTATTAACGGATTGGAAGAACCAGATACAGGACAAGTTGTTTTAAGGAAAGGAATTAGAATGGCATTTCTTTCGCAAGACAATAATCTTCAGGATGAACTTACGATTGAAGAAAGTATTTTTGCTTCAGACAATGAAACGCTTAAAGTTATCGAAGCTTATGAAAAAGCTTTAGAAAATCCTTCTGACGAAGAAGCTTACCAAAAAGCTTTTGACGCTATGGATCAGCACAATGCTTGGGATTTTGAAACGCAGTATAAGCAGATTTTATTCAAATTAAAACTGGAAGATTTTAAACTTAAAGTGAAGAATCTTTCTGGAGGACAGAAAAAACGTCTTTCATTGGCTATAATTCTAATCAACCGTCCAGATTTATTGATTTTGGATGAGCCTACCAACCATTTAGATTTAGAAATGATCGAATGGCTTGAAAGTTATTTTGCCAAAGAAAACATTACGCTGTTTATGGTAACTCACGACCGTTTCTTTTTGGAGCGTGTCTGCAATGAAATTATCGAATTAGATAATGGAAAATTATATCAATACAAAGGAAATTATTCTTATTACCTTCAGAAAAAAGAAGAAAGAATCACTTCTGAAAATGCCAGTGTTGATAAAGCTAAAAACCTTTTCGTAAAAGAATTAGAATGGATGCGCCGCCAGCCAAAAGCAAGAACAACCAAATCTAAATCGCGTCAGGACGACTTTTACATTATTAAAGAAAAAGCGCAAAGCCGACGAAAAGAAAACAAAGTTGAGCTTGAAATTAATATGGAAAGAATGGGAAGTAAAATTATTGAGCTCCATAAACTTTCTAAAAAATTTAAAGACAGAGTTATTCTAGATAATTTTAGTTTTGATTTCCAACGTGGCGAAAGAATAGGAATTATTGGAAAAAACGGAACTGGAAAATCTACTTTCTTAAATCTGCTTACAGGAACAATTCCGCCAGACAGTGGTCGTGTTGTAAAAGGTGACACTATAAAAGTTGGATACTATACACAATCTGGAATTAATCCAAAACCAGGACAGCGTGTTATCGATGTTATTAAAGAATACGGAGAATATATTCCGTTGGCAAAAGGAAAAATTATTTCGGCCTCTCAACTATTAGAGCGTTTTCTTTTTGATGCTAAAAAACAATACGATTATGTCGAAAAATTGAGCGGAGGTGAATTAAAGCGTTTGTACCTATGTACCGTTTTAATCCAGAATCCAAACTTTTTGATTCTCGATGAGCCAACAAACGATTTGGATATTGTAACGCTAAACGTTTTGGAAAGTTTCCTTTTAGATTACCCTGGATGTTTATTGGTAGTTTCTCACGACCGTTATTTTATGGACAAAATTGTCGATCATTTATTTGTTTTTAGAGGAAACGGAATTATCGAAAATTTCCCAGGAAACTACTCTGATTTCCGTGCTTACGAAGATAGTGCCGATGTTGCTCAAAAAGAAGAAAACAAAGCCGAAAAGAAAGATTGGAAACAAAATAATCCGACAGGAAATTTAAGCTTTAACGAACAGAAAGAATATCAGAAAATCGAACGAGAGATTAAAGATCTTGAAGCTGAAAAAGCTAAAATCGAACAATTATTCTCTGATGGAAAAGTCGCTGATGCCGATATTAAGAAAAAAGCAAACGAACTTCAAAATATAATTAATAAAATAGACGCAAAAGAAGAACGCTGGTTTGAACTTTCTGCCAAACTTGAAGGATAGATTATACTTTTGAGTTTCAGCAATTAATGTTAATATCTAAAAACCATTATAGCGACTCAAAAACTAATTTATATATTTACGACTTTTAAAATAAATACCACATGAAAAAATTATTAATCGCATTATTTACATTGACACTTTTCGTTTCATGTACTAGTTCAACTCCTGAAGATATCCTCCCACCACCAAAGGATTATACGGCACAAAATGATAAAGAAATCACTGATTATCTTGCTAAAAACAATTTAACAGCAACAAAAACAAGCACAGGATTATATTACATAATCAAAACAGAAGGCACAGGAAAACAACCAAGTGTACTATCTACTGTAACTGTAAAATACAAAGGATATTATACATCTGGCAAAACATTTGACCAAAGCAAAGATGCTGCTGGAGCTACCTTCCCATTAAATAAAGTAATTCAAGGTTGGAAAGAAGGAATTCCATTTTTTAAAGAAGGAGGAACTGGAGTTTTGCTTATACCATCACATTTAGGTTATGGAAGTTATGACGACCCAAGAGGTGTTCCTGCGGGTTCTGTACTTATTTTTGACATTGAACTAATTTCAGTAAACTAATTGTTGTACCCTGAAAAGTAAAAATGCTATTTCAAATACAATCTTATTTAAAATTTCTTTGGCATTCTAAAAACGAACACGCGGTTCATTCGCCGTTCGTTTTTAGTCTGCTTACAAAATGCTTCTACGATAAAAAGCCTAAACCAGAATACGCCATTCTTAAAAAGTACAGAAAAACGCTTTTAGAGAATAAAAACTTTATAGAAGTAACTGATTTTGGAGCAGGTTCCAGAGTTTTCAAATCAAATCGAAGACAAATTTCTAAAATTGCACAAACAGCAGGAATTTCTCCAAAACGTGCTGAATTATTGTTTCGAGTTACCAATTATTTTCAGCCTTCAACTATTCTAGAAATAGGGACTTCTTTAGGCTTAGCAACCTCTGCGTTGGCTTTAGGAAATCCGAAAGCAAAAGTGGTTACAATTGAAGGTTGCCCAAACACCGCAAATGTTGCCCAAAATCAATTGGCTGAATTTGATTGTAAGAATGTTGAAAATGTAATTTCTGAGTTTGAATCTTTTTTAATTTCCGAGAACATTCAAGCAACAAATTACAATCTTATATATTTTGACGGGAATCATTCTAAAAAAGCAACTTTAGCTTATTTTGACCTTTTACTTCCAACCATAGACAATGATTCTGTTTGGATTTTTGATGATATTCATTGGTCAAAAGACATGGAAGAAGCTTGGGAGATAATTAAAAATCATCCGATGGTAAAAGTCACGATTGACACTTTTCAATGGGGCTTTGTATTCTTTAGAAGAGAACAGCCGAAAGAGCACTTTATAATTAGAGCATAAAAAAAGACGATCATTTTTGATCGTCTTTTTCATTTTCTAATTCAAAAAATTAAAATCTTATTTTTTTGCGTCTTTATTTTCTTCAGACTTTGCTCCCATTCTGTTTACAGTATACATTGGTGCAAACTTAATTTTCAAACCAGCAATTTTTCTGTTATCCTCTGCCGACAGACCTTCTTTTTCAACTGTATTTTTACGACTGTCAAGTGCTTCATACATTAATTTAATTTCATCCCAGTCTTCTCTAGAATATCTGTCTTTATTATTTTCTACAGTATGAACAAACTGCTGATAAACGCTATGAATATTTTGAGCATTTACCCAATTAAAACTCATGTCGTCACCAATTTTTCCTGCACCAAACAAAGCATCTCTTAATTGTTGTTTTGGACTAGGAGTTGGAGGGGCAAATTGGGCGGTCATTTCATTTTTAAATTCCTCGTATTTAATTTTACTTGCATTTACTTTTTCAGTTGCAGCAGCATTATCTTTGATATCCGCTAAAGCAGCTTGCGCGTCTTGAGATCTTCTGTCATATTCAGCTTCTACACTTTTCCAATTGTCTTTTAAATCGGATGCTGCCACATTTTTAACAGAGTCCACGTAGATTACATAGTTCTCAACTGTTTTTTGAGCTTTTTCTTGTTTTTCATCTTTACACGATGCAAACCCTAATACTACTAATGCAATTCCTATAGCTATTTTAATATTTTTCATAATCTTAGTTATTAATTAATTGATATATCAAATTTACTTAATACCAATTTCAATAAATTACATTATTATCATATTTTCAAAACAAAAAACATCTTAAAATTATAAAACATTAAAAATAATGCGAATTACACAAAATTAAAACTAAATCATATAATCATTTTAATCTTTAAAACCATATTTTATTAATCGTTTCGATACTTTTATTAGCTTAAGTGATTTTGTAACAAAAACCAATTATCAACTACTTATTCAAAAGTGTTTTGTACTTTTAAATCCAAAATTGTAAAATAAAATGGCTGAACCATTAATTAAAATAACCGACATTAAACGAAATTTTACCTTAGGAAACGAAATCGTTTATGTTTTAAAAGGAATAGATCTAGAAATACAAAAAGGCGAATATGTAGCTTTAATGGGACCATCCGGATCAGGAAAATCTACATTAATGAATTTATTAGGCTGTTTAGATACACCAACTTCGGGTCGTTATATTTTAAATGGAAAAGATGTCAGCAAAATGAAAGATGATGAACTGGCCGAAATTAGAAACAAAGAAATTGGTTTCGTTTTTCAGACCTTCAATCTTTTACCAAGAACAACAGCTTTAGACAATGTTGCCTTACCCATGATTTATGCTGGTTATGGAAAATCTGAAAGAATTGCTCGTGCAACCGAAGTTTTAAAACAGGTTAATCTCGCAGATAGAATGGATCACCAGCCGAATCAGCTTTCTGGAGGACAACGTCAGCGTGTTGCCGTTGCGAGAGCATTGGTAAACAAACCTTCTATTATACTAGCCGATGAACCAACAGGAAACTTAGACAGTAAAACTTCTGTAGAAATCATGAAGCTTTTTGGTGATATTCACGCACAAGGAAATACTGTTATTCTTGTAACTCACGAAGAAGATATTGCAGCTTATGCGCACAGAATTATTCGCTTAAGAGATGGATTAATTGAAAGTGACACAAGAAAAACTGTTTAATCGTTTATTTGGTTAATCGTTTAATCGGAAAAAGAAAAACTTATAATTTCAATTCAATCCTGATAAATTCTAAGGATAGAATCTAGAAAAATAAGCTCAAAGAAGAGAAAACTTAGCATCTCAGAACCTCAGAACCTTAGCATCTTAAAAAAAATGAAAGTATATACCAAAACCGGCGATAAAGGCACAACAGCTCTTTTTGGAGGAACTCGCGTACCAAAAGACCATATCAGAATTGACAGTTACGGAACTGTTGATGAACTGAATTCTTATATCGGATTAATCCGCGATCAGGAAATGGATTCGCATTACAAGACTATTTTAATCGAAATCCAAGACCGTCTTTTTACTGTTGGTGCCATTTTGGCAACTCCACAAGAGAAAGAAGTTTTAAAAAACGGAAAACTTCGTTTAGAAAACCTAGGCATAATCGATTCGGATATTGAATTATTAGAAAAAGAAATTGATAAAATGGACGAAAGCCTTCCGCCAATGACTCATTTTGTTTTACCTGGCGGGCATCCGACCGTGTCACATTGTCATATAGCGCGTTGTATTTGCCGTCGTGCGGAACGTTTAGCGGTACATTTAAGCCATAATGAACATGTTCCTGAAATAGCAATCACATACTTAAACCGACTTTCTGACTACCTTTTTGTCTTGGCACGAAAGTTGTCCTCAGACTTAAAAGCGGATGAAGTGAAATGGATACCCAGAAAATAAATTTTCTGGAAATTCCAATTTTTTGAAATCCCAAATTCCAAAGGAAGAATTAAATTCTTTTCGAATTTAAAAAAAGAAAAAAAACTTCAATTATAAATTGGAGTTTGGAGTTTAAGTCACTGGTATTTAAAGGCTTTTTATTGGAATTTGGAATTTAAATTTTGGGATTTAAAATTCATTTTTGGGATTTAAAAAGAGACGTTCTTAAATTTTATTAAAATAAATCAAAATTTACTTGTCTTTTTCAGTAAAAAATTTATTTTTGCACAAACTAAACAGATAACAGATGTATTGGACATTAGAATTAGCATCTTATTTAAGTGATGCGCCATGGCCTGCTAACAAAGATGAACTTATTGACTACGCCATTAGAGCAGGTGCTCCATTAGAGGTAGTAGAAAACCTTCAATCAATCGAAGACGAAGGTGAGATATATGAATCAATGGAAGAAATTTGGCCTGATTATCCAACAGACGAAGATTATCTTTGGAATGAGGATGAATATTAAAAAATAAACCAAAGGAAAAAGTCTCTCATCATAGAGACTTTTTTTTTGGTTCAAATACATATTATATAATAAAGAAATACAATAAATCATGAGTTTCATAAACAGTATTATTAAAGTCTTTGTCGGCGATAAGTCGCAAAAAGATGTCAAAGCTTTACAACCTTACTTAAATAAAATTAAAACATTCGAAGCTCCTTTAATGAGTCTTACAAACGACGAATTAAGAGGAAGAACCGTTTATTTTAAAGATAGAATCAAAGAAGCTAGAGCTGATAAAGATGCTAAAATTGCTTCGCTTAAAGCAGAAGTAGAAAACATCGAAGACATCGATAAAAGAGAAGACATTTACGATGCTATAGATGCTCTTGAAAAAGAAGCTTATGAAATCTCTGAAAAAACTTTATTGGAAATTCTTCCTGAAGCATTTTCTGTAGTAAAAGAAACGGCTCGTCGTTTTAAAGAAAATTCTCATATCGAGGTTACTGCAACTGCAAAAGACCGCGAATTCTCAGCAACAAAATCGTACATCACTATTGATGGTGAAAAAGCTATCTGGGCTAACAAATGGAATGCTGCCGGAAAAGACATCACTTGGGACATGATTCACTACGATGTTCAGTTAATTGGTGGTATGGTATTACACGAAGGTAAAGTTGCCGAAATGCAAACGGGAGAAGGTAAAACTTTGGTTGCTACCCTTCCACTTTATTTAAATGCCTTAACTGGAAACGGAGTTCACTTAGTAACAGTGAATGACTACTTAGCAAAACGTGATAGCACATGGAAAGCTCCTTTATTTGAGTTCCACGGTTTATCTGTTGATTGTATCGATAATCACCAGCCAAGTACAGAACAAAGAAAAAAAGCTTACGATGCTGATATCACTTACGGAACTAACAACGAGTTTGGTTTCGATTACTTAAGAGATAACATGGCACACTCTCCAAGCGATTTAGTACAGAGAAAACACAATTTTGCTATTGTCGACGAGGTTGACTCTGTATTAATTGATGATGCTAGAACACCGCTTATTATTTCTGGACCAGTTCCGCAAGGAGATCGTCACGAATTCAACGAATTGAAACCAAAAATCGAAAACTTAGTTGCACAACAACGTCAGTTAGCAAATGGTTTCTTAGCTGAAGCTAAAAAATTAATAAAAGAAGGAAATACTAAAGATGGAGGTTTCTTATTATTAAGAGCTTACAGATCTTTACCTAAAAATAAAGCATTAATTAAATTTTTAAGTGAAGAAGGAATTAAACAATTGCTTCAAAAAACTGAAAATCAATATATGCAGGATAACAATCGCGAAATGCACAAAGTTGACGAAGCTTTGTATTTTGTGATTGAAGAGAAAAACAATCAAGTAGAATTGACAGATAATGGTATTAAATACCTTTCTGGAGATACTGATGCAGATTTCTTCGTGTTACCAGACATCGGAACAGAAATCGCAGCGATTGAAAAACAAAAACTTGATAAAGATTCTGAAGCAGAAGCTAAAGAAAGATTATTCCAAGATTTTGGAGTAAAAAGCGAGCGTATCCACACTCTTACTCAGCTTTTAAAAGCGTACGCTTTATTCGAAAAAGATGTAGAGTACGTTATCATGGACAACAAAATTATGATTGTCGATGAGCAAACAGGTCGTATCATGGACGGACGTCGTTACTCTGATGGTCTTCACCAAGCGATCGAAGCAAAAGAAAACGTAAAAATCGAAGCTGCAACTCAAACTTTTGCAACTGTAACATTACAGAATTATTTCAGAATGTACAGCAAATTAGGTGGTATGACAGGTACTGCTGTTACAGAAGCTGGTGAGTTATGGCAAATCTATAAATTGGATGTTGTCGAAATTCCAACAAATCGCCCAATTGCAAGACACGATAAAGAAGATTATATCTACAAAACTACACGTGAGAAATTCAACGCTGTAATCGAAGATGTTACAGAATTATCAAACGCTGGAAGACCTGTATTGATTGGAACAACTTCTGTAGAGATTTCAGAATTATTAAGCCGTATGCTTAAAATGAGAGGAATCACTCATAACGTATTGAATGCTAAAATGCACAAGCAAGAAGCGCAAATCGTTGAAGAAGCTGGTAAAGCTGGAGTTGTAACAATTGCAACAAACATGGCTGGTCGTGGTACCGATATTAAATTGTCTCCAGAAGTAAAAGCTGCAGGAGGTTTAGCAATCGTTGGTACAGAGCGTCATGATTCTCGTCGTGTAGACAGACAGTTACGTGGTCGTTCTGGTCGTCAAGGAGATCCAGGAAGTTCTCAATTCTATGTTTCTCTTGAAGATAACTTAATGCGTTTATTCGGTTCTGAAAGAGTTGCTAAAGTAATGGACAGAATGGGATTGAAAGAAGGTGAAGTTATTCAGCATTCTATGATGACTAAATCTATCGAACGTGCTCAGAAAAAAGTAGAAGAAAATAACTTTGGTGTTCGTAAACGTTTATTAGAATATGATGACGTAATGAACTCTCAACGTGAAGTAGTTTACAAACGTCGTCGTCACGCATTGTTTGGAGAGCGTTTGAAACTGGATATCGCGAACATGCTTTATGATACTTGCGAATTAATTGTAAGCAATAATAAAGTAGCAAATGATTTCAAAGGATTTGAATTTGATTTAATTCGTTATTTCGGAATTACATCTCCAATTTCTGAGGCTGATTTCACGAAATTAAATGATATCGAAGTTACTGGAAAAGTATACAAAGAAGCTTTAGCTTTCTACACAGAAAAAACCGAAAGAAGTGCAAGAGAAGCTTTCCCAATTATTAAAGGAGTTTACGAAGAGCCAAACAACCATTTTGAAAGAATTGTAGTTCCATTTACAGACGGAATCAAAACTTTGAATGTGGTAACTGATTTGAAGAAAGCTTACGATAGCGAAGGTGCTCAATTAATTGCTGATTTTGAGAAAAACATTACGCTTTCTATTGTTGATGAAGCTTGGAAAAAACACTTACGCAAAATGGACGAATTGAAACAATCTGTTCAATTGGCTGTTCACGAACAAAAAGATCCATTGCTTATTTACAAATTAGAAGCTTTCAATTTGTTTAGAGGAATGTTAGACAACGTTAACAAAGAAGTTATCTCATTCTTATTCAAAGGTGATTTACCAGCTCAAAACGTTCCTGAAATCCATGAAGCAAGAGAAGTTCGTCAAAAAGAAAACTTACAATTAAGTAAAGACGAAATCCCAAACAGCGAGAGCATAAACCGTGAGGCTGGAGAAACTCAACAACGTCAGGTTACTGAAACTATCGTTAGAGATATGCCAAAAATCAACAGAAACGATACTGTTGTAGTTCAAGAAGTTGCTACTGGTAAAACAGAAACAATGAAGTACAAAAAAGCGGAAGCTTTAATTGCTGAAGGAACTTGGATTTTAATTAACTAATAATTTCTATTTCAAATAGCAAACATAAGTAGACCCGACAGATTTCAAAAATCTGTCGGGTTTTTCTTTTCTAATGCCTCCAGTTGTTCTTTTTTAACATTAAATAACAAAAATCATTCTTGTAAATAAATTTAAAATGTATTTTTGCTCTCAAAAACAACGAAACATATTTTGAAACGACTTTTCGTCATATTTCTTTCTTGCATGCTATTAGTTCCTTCTTTTGGCAGTTTCTTTGTTTATACCTCATTCAAATTAAATCAGGAAGAAATTTCGAAAACAATCTGTGTACAACGCAAAATGGTTTTCAACAGCTGTAATGGTCGTTGCGAACTTCAAAAAAGCTTAAAAAAATACGCAGACAACGAAAAAAGAATGCAAAACAATCTGAAAGAAAAAGCAGAAGTAGTTTACATTCAAACTTCAATCTTAAACAATTTCAAACTAACAGGACCTATCGAATCAAAAGCAAAAATTTTCGCTTCATTCGATAAAAAACCTATTGCAATAGCAAATTCAATTTTTCACCCTCCATCCTATTTTATATAAATTTTAAAAAGTCAAAATTCTAAGACTTGCAGTTCGCTTACGGCCTAAAGCCTATAGCTTACAGCTTTAATTTATATAATTCAAAATGAAAAAAATATACTTTACCCTATTAATCATAGGGCAATGTGTCTTTGCACAAAACAAAACAGTGCAAGACACAACAAAGCAAGAACTTGAAAATGTTTTTGTAACAGCAAACCGTACGGCAACTTTGAGAAAAGAAACTCCAGTTGCAATCAGTAAATTGACAGCAAAAACTATCAACGAAACCAAAGCGACAGCAGTTTACGAAATCATAAATAAAACTCCCGGAGTCTTGATGGTAAACCTAGGAAATGAACAGCACATGATGTCTATTCGTCAGCCTATGACCACAAATGCCTATTATCTGTATTTAGAAGACGGATTGCCAATTCGTCCAATGGGAATTTTCAATCACAATGCATTATTGGAAATAAACCAATACAATCTGCAAAGTATTGAAGTTGTAAAAGGCCCAGTTTCTTCTTTATACGGACCAGAAGCTGTTGGAGGAACCATTAATTTAATTTCGATAAAACCTCCTGTTGATCCTGAGTTTAAATTCGGAATTCAAGCTGACAATTATGGCTACAGAAGGTTTCAAGCTGCCGGAGGTGCAACAATTGGGAAAGTCGGCTTTCATATTGCAGGAATTTCTAGCTTGCAAGAAAATGGCTGGATGACGTATTCTGATTACAATAAAGATAATCTGAATGCAAGAATTGACTACAACATCTCACCTTCTACTCGACTGATCAGCAATACGATGTATGGAAAATATTATTCTGACATGAGCGGAACTGTTAACGAAGAAGCTTTCAACAACAGAACTTACAAAAGCACTTCTGATTTTACTTATAGAAAATCTGATGCTTTGCGAACTCGTTTAACATTAGAACATGACTGGAATAGCAATTCAAGCAGTTACATTACCGCTTATTTGCGTGACAATAAATTAGGCCAAAATCCGTCATACGGAATCAAATGGAGCCCGACAGTAAATCCGACAACGGCCAAAGGTGAAGTAAATTCGAACAACTTTAAAAGTTATGGAGCAATAGGACAGCACACTCAAAAATTTGATTTTTTAAACACCAAACTTGTTGCTGGAGCTTTATACGATTATTCTCCAGTGACTTATTGGTCGTATGTAATTGATTTAAAAGCCAATTTGAATCCAGGACAGCCAGGAAAACAAACGGTAGATTCGTATGAAATTATTGCCGAACATCCAGACTCTAAACTTTCAGATTATACAGCTGATATTTTTAATACTGCTGGTTATGCGCAAATTAGTTTCAATCCAATTGAAAAATTAATTGTTACTGTTGGCGGACGTTATGACAATATGAAAGTGAATTACGACAACGCAATTGACCTTTCTACAGGAAGCAAAGTATATGACAAATTTACTTTTAAAGCTGGAGCTAATTACAATCCTGTAGAATTTGCTGGTTTTTATGGCAATTATTCTCAAGGTTTTGCGCCTCCTGGAATTACTTCAATTTTCAGAGCCAAACCGGGAACTGGCGGTACATCTGGTGTTCCTGCCGAATTTTATTATAACCTGAAACCAGCAGATTTCGATAATTATGAAGTTGGTGGATGGCTTTCTTTCTTCCAAAACAAATTAAATATTGATTATGCATTTTATTATATGGAAGGAAAAAATGAATTATTAAACATCAAACTTCCAGATAACTCTACAGATTATCGTTCGGCTGGCGAAACACGCCATAAAGGAATTGAGTTTGGAGCTTCATACAAACCATCAAAACAATTTAATATTCGCCTTGGCGGTACATACGCTCAACATACTTATATTGATTTTAAACTTTCAGATAAACCATCAGATCCTATTCAGGATTTAAACGGAAAAGAAATGCCTTCAGCTCCAAAATGGTCAGGAAATTCAGAAGTTAGTTATTATCCAAATTGGCTTCCAAATTTGAGAACTTCAATTGAATGGCAGCTCGTAGGCAGTTACTACCAAGATCAAATCAATACCGTGAAATATGACGGTTATAATATTTTCAATGCCAGAATTGGATACCAATGGAAAAAAATTGAGGTTTACGGAAATGTGCTAAATCTTACTGACAAATTGTACGCATACAATGTTACAAGAACCAATGTCGCCAATGCACAGCCAACTTATACTGCCGCGGCACCTAGAACTTTTGTATTCGGAATTCAATATAATTTTTCATTAAAAAAATAAAGAATGAGTAAAGAAACAAATAAAAAATCTTCCAGGAAAGATTCTAAATTCATCAAAAAAGTCAAACAAAACATGTACAAATGGCATCGTGTTATTGGATTGATTACAATTGTTCCTGTAATTTTCTGGACCTTTTCTGGTTTGATGCATCCTTTTATGGCGCACTTTTTCAAACCTGAAATTGTTCATGATAAAATTGAACAATCAATTATTGACAAAAGCCAACTGCATTATTCTATTCAAGAAGTTTTACTGAAAAATGAAATATCACAATTCAAAAATTTCAGAATTGTCACTTTTAATAATTCAACTTATTATCAAGTAAAAACTATTCTTGGCGAACTTTGGTATTATGATGCTTCGACTGCTAAAAAACTAGAAAACGGAGATCAAAAATACGCCGAATGGCTTTCTCGTTATTTCTTAGATGACCAAAAAAGTCCTGTAAAAAATAGCGAAGTTATAACCGAATTTACTTCGCAATACAAATATGTAAATCGTTATTTACCTGTTTATAAATTAAGTTTTGATCGTCCTGATGGCATGCAAGTATATGTAGAAACCTCATCTAGCAAATTGGCTACCTATAATCCGATTTCTCGACAAGCTTTTATCTGGTTTTTTGACACTTTTCACAATTGGTCTTTTATAGATGCCATAAGCAATAATAGCATCCGAATTATTACTATGATTTTCTTATTGTCAATTATTGGGTTTTCTGCCTTGAGCGGGATTCTAATTTATGGTTTGCTTTGGAAACAATTCAAAAAAACAGATAGTTTAACGCCAAAAAAAGGATTGAGAAAATACCATCGTCAAATTGGGATTTGGGTTTCGCTTTTCACTTTGACTTTTGCTTTTAGCGGTGCGTATCATGCCACTACAAAATGGGCGCCTTATACTTTGTCGCAAATGATTTACGAACCGACTTTTGTGACCAAAGAAATTCCCAGTGCAAACAATAATCTTAATTTAGATTGGAATCGTTTTCAAAACATCAGTTTAATTACATTGAATGACACAACTTATTACAGATGTCAATTGC
Source organism: Flavobacterium sharifuzzamanii (assembly GCF_003254585.1). Lineage (GTDB taxonomy): Bacteria > Bacteroidota > Bacteroidia > Flavobacteriales > Flavobacteriaceae > Flavobacterium > Flavobacterium sharifuzzamanii. The sequence goes on from NZ_QJGZ01000042.1 coordinate 595,815, forward strand.
TTGAAAAGGAAACGAAAAGATTCAAAATGCCAAAATCGGATTCGAAATGGAATAAAAAAGAAAATTCAAAATCTGAAGTGGTTTACATTAATGCAACAACAAATAAAGTTGCACCAAATCTCGATTTAGAATACGCTGAATTTTTAGCGTACTATTTTACCGATGGAGCTCCAAAAGCTTCTTGTTGCGAAATGATCGACACTTCTGAAGATGATTCTCAACCTTCTTTTGAAAATATAAAATTGCTTGAATCAAAAGTGTTGACCGATTTTGAAAACAGAGAATATGGTTTTGTCAACAAAAGGCTTCCTGTCGTGAAATTGGCTTACGACACGCCGGAAAAAACAACTTATTTTATCGAAACTTCAACGTCAAGATTGGCTGCAGTTATCAATAATTCAGATCGAGTTGAAGGCTATTCTTTTGCTATTCTTCACAAATTTTTATTTATGGATTGGGCTGGAAAAAATATTCGCGATCTGGCAACAGTTTTAGCTGCGTTGTCGATTCTAATTGTTAGTATTTTAGGTTTTAATCTTTTCCTGAAAAAGTAAATTTTAAGTTGCTAAGATTCTGAGATACTAAGTTTTTTTTCTCAGAATCTTAGTATCTTAGAATCTTAAAAAAATTATCTAGGGTTATCTTGGTAATAACGCTCTTCAATTCGTTTTATATCTTTTATAGAGTTTTTCGCCCATAATAAACGCTTAACTAAAATTTCTTCTTCAGACAATTTCCAATCGATATCGGATCTTCTAAGTCTATTCGTCAAACTTTGAATGATAATTGCAGCAGAAACTGAAATATTTAAACTTTCTGTAAAACCTACCATTGGTATTTTTAAGAAACCATCAGCGTTGTCCATAATTTCTTTTGACAAACCTTCTTTTTCTGTTCCGAAGAATAAAGCACTTGGTTTTGTAATATCAAAATCTTCCAGCATGCAATCTTTTTCGTGTGGTGTCGTGGCAATAATCTGGTAACCTTTGCTTCTTAAATCTGAAAGGCATCCTGAAACCGAATCAAATCGATTAATGTCAACCCATTTTTGTGCACCTAAAGCAATTTCTTTATCGATTCTTTTTCCAAAACGCTGTTCAATTACATTTAATTCCTGAATTCCAAAAACTTCACAGCTTCGCATTACAGCACTTGTATTATGCATCTGATAAACATCTTCTACTGCAACTGTAAAATGTTTTGTTCTATTTTCTAGTACTTTTAAAAAATTAGCTTTTCTATTATCAGTTAATATGTTTTCTAAGAATGCGAGATAATCTAAATCAATCATTTTATTTATGTTTGGCGCAAAAATAATAAATAAAAGAGAAAGAAGGCTTCAACAGATTCTTCAGCCTGCCAAATCTGCAGTAAAATTAGCATTAAGCTTTTCATGAAGCAGATTAACTTCACTCAAATTCACAGACAAAATATCATCTTTATATGAATCTCCAACAAAAACAGCATTTTCATTTTTTGAATGTTTTTTAAGACGTTCCAGCATTAGATTTATTTCATTTTCAGAAAAATCGACATCAATAAAAGATATAAATCGTTCAATGACATTTTTCATTCCGTCATTATAATTAAGCATAATTACCTTGCTGTCAATTGCATAAAAGTGTAGAAAACCTTGAAAATATTTTTCTAAAACTAAAGCCTGATACTGTCGAAAACTCACCTCTTCGATTTCTTTAGAAGTAATTCCAAAAACACTCAATGGAATTATATTTGGAACCATATGCATTCCTGCTTGCTTTTGATGCGATCTTAAAACCTCTCCCGGATTTCGATACAATAATGCAAAAGGAATTTGAGGAAAGACCGATCTTAAATAAGAAGCCTTAAAAATACTCCAAGCATCCAATTTTATAATAAGATTCTTTTGTTCTGGAAATCTCTTCTGTCCAAGCAATTTTATAACCGATTCAAGTAAAACAGTTTTGGTATCTAAATCAAAAAAATCGCTTCTTAAAATCTCGTCAATAATAGGAGCTTCAGACACCATAATATTTTCAGATGAAGTTGCCAAAGACTGACTCAACATCGTAGATCCACATCTTGATACATGAAAAACCAATCCTTTCAATTCTACAAAATCGAGTTCTTTAGACCAATCAATTAGATTTTCTACCGTACTAACTACTTTAAAATATTTTGAATTATAACTATGACTTCTGCATTTCGCAATTGTTTCGTCAAAAAAAGGTTCTGCAAAAGGAATGTCCGAAAGATAAATCCATTCGAAATAAACTTCATTATCTTTTTCAATCAATTTAATCGGAATCCAATTTGAAATAAGATGCTTTATATTTTCCATTTTTCTTATGAGTTCATTTGCGATTGAAGTTCAGCAATAATCTTAGCATTCGTTTCAGATGGATTTCTTAAAAGCTCTGCAATAATCTGCTGCTTCACCTCATCTGAATATAGTTTTTTAGGTACAAAATTCACATCAAAACCCATTTTAGAAAACAATTTATCAGACCATTCATTTCTTATGCAATCCAAAGTCAAGTGAATTCTCGGTTCAGTACTTTTGTTCTGAACACTATGAGGTAATTGAAAATTAGCATACCAGCACTCTCCCATTTTCATAGGAACTAGTTTCTGATCTACGTAAAAATACACTTCGGAATTAGTAATAATAGGAACATGAATCCTGAAAAAGCCATCTTCATAAGAAGTATCATTATCCACGTGTTCTTTAATCTCGCTATTAGGGCCGAGTCTTAATAATCTCACAGCTTCCTTTTCGCACTCAAACCAATCCATTATTTCTTTAAAATAGGGACAACTGTCAAGCAAAGGCGTATTTTTATATTCTTTATCGGCAAAAGAAAGTATATCGGTTTCTAAACCAGACTGCGATCGCAAAGAAACACTTGTCCATTTTCCTTCATAGCGATAAGTATTAAAGTGCGGTGTCCATAAATTAGTCTCGCAAGTCAATAAATCGTTTTGTAGTTTCTCTATCGAAAAAGAAATGGGAAGCTGACAGGAAGAAGGATTCATAAGCCTTAAAAATTTAAATTGCTAATTATAAAATTATATAGTTTGTTGGCAGAAACCGAAACCGTTTCAGAATCTGTTTTTAATACTAAATCTGCTTTTTCTGGAATTTCAAAAACATCACTTATACCTGTAAAACTTCTAATTTTATTTTGATCATGGTCTGGTAATAAAGCTCTTTTGTACAATCCTTTAGGATCTCTTTCTATCAAATTAGCAATAGAACAATCTAGAAATACAGTTTTTACAAATTCAAAAGCTCTTAATTCATTTCTAACATTTTCATAAGGATTTATAACTGACATCAAAACGATTTTATTTTCCTCAATCAAACTTCGTCCAACATTAAAAAGTCTTCTCACATTTTCGCAGCGGTCTTCTTTAGAAAATCCCAAATCTTTACAGATTGTCTGCCGATAAACATCGCCATCTACTATCTCTGCTTCGTAATTATTCTGAAGCAGCAGATGCCTGACATTCTCAGCCAACGTTGTTTTTCCTGAACCTGAAAGCCCTGTAAATTGAATTAAAATCATACTGAAACGCTTTTACCAAACAGAACATTAAAATTAAACAATTCAGAAAGAGAGACAAAGCGTATAAACCCCTATTATTTTATCCAAAAAATTGCAATCTCTCCTTACTATTTACTAAACATTTGAATAAAGAAATCACTATTTTTATCTTTTAAAAAACTAAGAATGAAAAAGAAACTTGTTGTTTTAACAGGAGCAGGAATTAGCGCCGAAAGCGGCATTAAAACTTTTCGCGATAGCGATGGTTTATGGGAAGGACATGATGTTATGGAGGTTGCCACTCCAGAAGGCTGGCACAAAAATCAAGAGTTGGTTCTAGATTTCTACAATAAAAGACGCCAACAGTTAAAAGAAGTCAATCCAAATTTGGGTCATATCATTTTGGCTGAATTGGAGAAAGACTTCGATGTAAAAGTTATCACTCAAAATGTTGACGATCTTCACGAACGTGCAGGAAGCACAAACGTTTTGCATTTGCATGGTGAATTGCTAAAAGTTAGAAGCACACAAAATAAAAATCTAATTCTAGATTGGACAGAAGATTTGCTTACTGGAGATTTTGATGCAAACGGACATCAATTGCGTCCTCATATTGTTTGGTTTGGTGAAGAAGTTCCAGCGCTAGAAGAAGCAATTGACATTACCGAAACAGCAGATTATTTTGCTGTAATCGGAACTTCTCTTCAAGTTTATCCTGCCGCTGGATTAATTGCTTATACTCCAAGCACAACTCCAGTTTTTTATATAGATCCGAAACCTATTTCAATTCCGAACCTTCGCAATAAAGTTGAAACCATTGCCAAATTTGCTTCTGAAGGAGTTGCCGATTTAAGAGAAAAATTACTGACCCTAGAAAAAACAACATGATTTTTGAAAGCTGGTTACAGCAACTAACTCAATTTAATCTATTCTGGCTCTTTGTTTTCTTTTTACTAGAAAACTTAGTGTTAGTTGTTTTATCTGTTTTAATTGGAAAAATAATAGAACCAGAAAATACTATTTTAAAGAATAAAGATCGAAAATGGATACTTTCTACATTGCTTTGCAACACATTTATTACTCTAATAGGTTTTGAATTATATCGCTACGGAATCTTAAAAGTAGATTTTTCAGCGTCTCTTAAACTTTTCATTTTTGATACACTTTTATTGATTCTTTTGATGGATCTTTTCATGTTCATTTTTCATTTTCTGGTTCATCATTTAAAATGGATGTACCCGATTCATAAGCTGCATCATACACATGTAGAAACCAATGTTTACAGTTTGTATGTTCTTCATCCTATTGAAACTTTAGGTTTTGGATTTATTTGGCTGTTTTTAATTACGCTTTTGAAGTTTAATTATTTGAGTATCATCATTTATTTGATTCTAAATCTTTCTTATGGAATATTTGGGCATTTAAAAAAAGACATTTTTCCGTCTTTTTGGTACAGCAATTACTTCACAAAATGGATTTCGACCACTAAATTCCACAATGATCATCATAAAAATGAAACTCATAATTATGGTTTTTACTTTACAATCTGGGATAAAATTTTCAAAACCATAATTTAAGCATCAATATAGCTTTCAGAAGTTTTAACAATACCTTATATTTGCACCTTTCGAAAAACAACATAACAATGACTACTCTAAACGAATTGAATGCTATATCGCCAATTGATGGAAGATATAGAAATAAAACTCAAAATTTAGCACCTTTCTTCTCTGAAGAAGCTTTAATAAAATACCGCGTTTTGGTTGAAGTGGAATACTTCATTGCTTTATGCCAAATTCCATTACCTCAACTACAAGGTATTGATTCTAGTTTATTTGAAAGCTTGAGAAACATCTACAAAAACTTCTCAACTGAAGATGCTCTTTGGATTAAAGAAACAGAAAAAGTAACCAATCACGACGTAAAAGCGGTTGAATACTTTATTAAAGATGCTTTTGAGAAATTAGGTTTATCCCAATACAAAGAGTTCATTCACTTCGGATTAACGTCTCAAGATATTAACAATACTGCCATTCCTCTTTCTACAAAAGAAGCGTTTGAGCAAGTTTATATGCCAACTTTAATTGCTGTAATTGCAAAATTAAAAGAATTAAGCGTTGAATGGAAAGACATTCCAATGTTAGCTCGCACGCACGGACAACCTGCTTCTCCTACTCGCTTAGGTAAAGAAATCTTGGTTTTCGTAGAGCGTTTAGAAGAGCAAATGCGTTTGTTATTCAACATTCCATTTGCTGCTAAATTTGGAGGAGCAACAGGAAACTTCAATGCACATCACGTAGCATACCCGCAAATTGACTGGAAACAATTCGGAAATAAATTTGTTGAAACTGATCTTGGTCTAAAGCATTCTTTCCCAACCACTCAAATTGAGCACTACGATCATTTTGCAGCTTTCTTTGATGCTTTAAAAAGAATCAATACGATTATTATCGATTTAGATCGCGATATCTGGACGTACGTTTCAATGGATTATTTTAAACAAAAAATCAAAGCTGGAGAAATTGGTTCGTCTGCAATGCCGCACAAAGTAAACCCAATTGATTTTGAAAACTCTGAAGGAAACTTAGGAATTGCAAATGCTATTTTCGAACACTTAGCTGCTAAATTACCTATTTCAAGATTACAGCGTGATTTAACTGATAGTACCGTTTTACGTAATGTTGGTGTTCCTTTCGGACATACAGTTATTGCTTTTGAGGCAACTTTGAAAGGTTTAAATAAATTGCTTTTAAACGAAAGCAAATTTGCTGAAGATTTAGAGAAAAACTGGGCTGTAGTTGCTGAAGCGATCCAAACTATTTTACGTCGTGAAGCATATCCAAATCCGTACGAAGCTTTAAAAGGTTTAACAAGAACAAATGAAGCAATCGACAAAAATGCAATTCATAATTTTATTGCGACTTTAGAAGTTTCTGATTCCGTTAGAGCCGAATTATTAGCTATAACTCCTAGTAATTACACAGGAATCTAAGAAAAATACCAAATATTTTACCAAAAAAAGCTATCTTTATCGAGATAGCTTTTTTTTATTAAATCTAGAGGCAAATCCAGATTACACTCCTTTTATTTTAATTGGAGCTAATGAAATTTCATTTGAAACAAAAAGTTGGATCAGCCGCTTAAAAAAACACCTCTTTTTTATATGATTGCATTAAATGCCGCTGCAGAAACCACACACCACTTACAACCTTTAATTAGTGATTTAGGATTAATCCTGATGACTGCCGGAATTGCCGTTCTATTATTTAGAAAAATGAAACAGCCTTTGGTTTTGGGCTACCTGATTGCAGGATTTTTAGCTGGAAACCATTTTGATTTTTTTCCATCGATAAGCGACATGAAAAGTGTCGAAGTCTGGGCAGAAATCGGGGTTATATTTTTACTTTTTAGTTTAGGACTCGAATTCAGCTTTAAGAAACTAATGAAAGTTGGAGGAACTTCATCTGTCACCGCCATAACACAGATTTTGTTTATGACCGTAATTGGTTACGCAGTCGGGCAATGGATGGGCTGGGGAAAAATGGATAGTATTTTCTTGGGTGCAACACTTTCTATTTCGTCAACAACCATTATCATAAGAGCGTTTGATGAATTGGGGGTAAAAGGAAAAAAGTTCGTCGGGATTGTTTTCGGAGCTCTAATCGTAGAAGATATCGTTGCCATCTTAATGCTCGTTTTACTATCCACTATTGCGGTTAGCGATCAGGTTTCTGGTACCGAATTACTGCAATCTGTCTTAAAATTAATCTTCTTTTTAATTATCTGGTTTTTAGGAGGGATTTTTATTATCCCAACTATTTTCAAAAAAGCAAAACATCTCTTAACAGACGAAATGCTGCTGATTATCTCTTTGGCATTATGTTTAATGATGGTAATTTTCGCTTCAAATGTAGGTTTTTCTCCTGCATTAGGCGCTTTCATAATGGGGTCAATTATTGCTGAAACTACGATGGCTGAAAAAATTGAGCATTTAATTCAACCTGTAAAAGATTTTTTTGGAGCTGTTTTCTTTGTATCGGTGGGAATGTTAATCAATCCGGTTACTTTGGTTAATTACGCGCTTCCTGTTGCTATAATTACTTTATTGACCATATTCGGAAAAGCCTTTAGTTCTTCTATCGGAGCATTAATTTCTGGTCAGCCTTTAAAACAATCTGTTCAAACCGGAATGAGTTTGGCGCAAATTGGAGAGTTTTCCTTTATTATTGCCACTCTCGGAATGTCTTTAAAAGTTACAAGCGATTTCTTATATCCAATTATTGTGGCTGTATCTGCAATTACCACATTTACAACTCCTTTCTTAATTAAATATTCAGAAGGATTTGCTCTATACTTAGAGGCTAAAATGCCTAAAAGATGGGTAAAAAACATTAACCGTTATAGTGTGAATGCACAAGCAATTAAGTCTGTCAGCACTTGGCAGATTGTTCTTCGCTCATCTATTACGCAAATCATTCTTCACACAATCATTATTACTGCCATTATATTATTATCATCTAAATTTGTAGCTCCATTGGTTGCCGACACAAGATTCGGAAACACTTTAGCTGCGTTATTGACTCTGGTTGTAATTGCTCCATTTTTATGGGCGCTTTCGCTTCGTCGTGTAAAAGTAGATGAAGTCGAGACGCTATGGGAAGAACGCAAATATCGTGGAGCACTTTTAATGCTCATCTTAATAAGAATGAGTCTTGGTTTATTCTTTGTTGGTTTTTTACTGAATATTTTCTTCTCTCCTTTAGTGGCTTTCGTAGCACTTATCATCGCAATCGGAGCTTATCAAATTTTTCCTAAGAAACTAAATGAGCAATATCATAAAATTGAAAATCACTTTTTGAAAAACCTCAACGATCGTGAAAACAAAAAAATCGACAGAAGATACGCTAATTTAATGCCGTGGGACGGACACATGTCTTTTTTCGAAATTAAAAAAGAATCTAATTTGGTTGGTCAGACTTTACAGGAACTCAAAATTCGTGAACAACTAGGAATCAACATTGCTTATATTAAAAGAGGTGAAGTGACAATTCCAATTCCGACCAAAACCGAACGATTATTTCCAGGCGATGAAATTTGCGTAATTGGAACTGACGCACAAATCGCAGAATTCACAAAATTCTTAACTCAAAACGAAACAGAACCACCTACAAAAGTAGAGGAAACCGATATTGTTTTGAGACAGCTTGAAGTTTCTCAAGACGAATTCGTCCAAAAAAGCATCGGACAATTTAGAGCTAAAACAGACGGAATGGTCGTAGGAATTGAACGAAACGGAAACCGTATTCTAAATCCAGAATCTAGCCTAATATTAGAAAAAGATGACATTCTCTGGGTTGTAGGAGATAAGAAAAAAATGAATGCTTTGATGGCTTTTGAAGGTGCAAAGGTTCAAAGGAATAAAGGTTCAAAGGAATAAAGGTTCAAAGGAACAGAGGCTCAAAGGTCTCAAAAAGAAAAGGCTGATATTTTTCCATTTGGAAAAATATCAGCCTTTAAACTTTGTCCCTCTGTTCCTTTGAACCTTTGTCCCTTAAAGTTATTTATTCGGCTGCGGAGTCAATCTCAAATAAGGTTTTATTGGCGTATGTCCTTTTGGGAATTTTGCTGGAATATCGCTATCTGGAATTGCTGGCGCAATTACAACATCTTCTCCATCTTTCCAGTTGGCTGGCGTTGCAACGCTATAGTTTGCTGTCAATTGTAAACTGTCAATTACACGAAGTAATTCATCAAAATTTCTTCCTGTTGAAGCTGGATAAGTCAATGTTAATTTGATTTTTTTATCTGGTCCGATAACAAAAACAGAACGAACTGTAAATTTATCACTTGCGTTTGGATGAAGCATATCGTATAGATTTGCCACTTTTTTATCCTCATCTGCAATAATTGGAAAATTTACTTCTGTATTTTGAGTTTCGTTGATATCTTTAATCCACTCTTTGTGCGAGTCTAAACCATCTACACTGAGAGCAATAACTTTAGTATTTCTTTTTTTGAATTCTGGCACATAGTTCGCCACAGTTCCCAATTCAGTAGTACAAACTGGAGTAAAATCTGCTGGATGCGAAAATAAAACACCCCACGAATCTCCTAACCATTCGTGAAAATTAACAGGTCCTTGAGTGGTTTCTGCGTGAAAATCCGGAGCTATATCGCCTAATCTTAATGTTGACATAATTTCATTTTTTTAGTTCATCTAAAATTAACCAAAAAAAGCATATAGAAAACATTGATTTTCTTAAAAAAAGTTAAAATCCTACTTTGTCGATATAATTAGTATTTTACTACTAAATAAAGCTGAGAACAAAATACCAGAAAGCAAGTGTTATAAAGGAAATCGGAATTCCGAAACCGATCATCATACTGCTTAATTTTGGCTTTAATCCGTAAGTTGAAGCAAGAATTGCACCTGTAATCATTGGTGCCATAGCAGTTTCCATTATCGTAATTTTTATAACTTCAGAATGCTGGTTAAAAATGAAAACATAAAGCACAAAAATTACAAAAGGAATCAACAGCAATTTAAAGAAAAGTCCAAGTCGCAAAAACTTCCAATGCTGGCTTTTTCGATCAAAAGTCAATTGCAAACCGACAGAAAGCAAAGCTAAAGGCGTTACTAAACTTCCGATTTTCAGTAATACAGATTGGATATTTTCATTTAAATTATAATCGAAAATATTCATCAGGCATGCCAAAACAAACATCAGAAATGGCGGAAACGTGATGATTTTTTTTAAAATCCCTAATGCGTTCGGACTTCCTTTAGAATAAAAAGCGGCGGTAAAAACACCAAGTGTCGAAACCACTACAAAAGTTCCAGGCTGATCAACTAGAACAGCCGTCTCCAAACCTTTCTTTCCAAACAAAGCTTCGATAATCGGATAACCTAGAAAAGAGCTATTGCTTAAGCCAGCCGTTAGAATCAAACATCCTATCAATTTATTCGACCAGCCATTTCTTCTTCCTAAAAAATGAAAAAAAATAAAAGCCAAAATATAAGTAATCCACCCTGCTCCTATCGGAAACAGCAACTCGCTGCTCCATTTTATTTTAGGAATATGATATAAAGTAATCGCTGGAAGACAGAAATAAATAACAATTTTATTGAGCGTCTTATAGATATGAGTAGGAAACTGTTTTACATGCTGAAGAACTAAACCCAGCGAAAGAAAGAGAAATATTAGTATAAAGTTGTTCATATCATGACTTCAGCACAAAAATAGGAAATAATAAATTGATGAATTGAACAAATTATCGTCTCTCTTTGAGTTTTTTGTTACTTTTAATATGTAATTCTAAAAATCTATGCAGCAAATAAGGGATAATCTTGAACTAATGACCAAACTTTCTGATGAAGACTGGAACATATTTTCTTCAAAACTCATTCGTCAGGAATTTTCAAAGAAAACAGCAATACTTCAAACTGGTTATTTAGAAAATTATCTTTCATTTATAGAAAAAGGAATTCTTAGATATTATGTTCCTTCTGAGAATAGAGACTTAACGTTTACTTTTGTATTTGATGGTGAGTTTACAAGCGGATACGATTCATTTATTACAAGATTGCCCGTAAACTACACTATAGAAGCTCTTGCAGACACAATCCTTTCGCGCATTTCTTATGATGACCTTCAAGATATTTATACTGAAACTAAAATTGGCAATACTATTGGCCGATTAGCAAGCGAAGGGTTATTTATTAAAAAGTCTAAGAGAGAGCTGTCTTTACTAAACGATTCTGCAGAACAGCGATATCTTAATTTATTCACAGAACAGCCTCATTTAATACAAAAAATTCCGCAAAAATACCTTGCCTCTTACATTGGCATTACTCCGCAAGCTTTAAGCCGAATTAGAAAACGTATTTATTAACCCAGGTTCATTGTTTTAGGTTTCTTTACTGTGCAACTTTGTATAATAAAAAAAAGATATGGAAACCTTAATTATACTTTTTGGAGTTTTTATTGCAACGCTACTTATTATTTGGCTTACAGCTAAACGGCTAGAGCTAGCATTCGCTGGTAGAGTAGCCATATCAGTTATGCTAGTATTTACTGCTATAGGCCATTTTGTTTTTGCTAAAGGAATGGCAATGATGATCTCTTTTTTGCCTTTTGCAAATGCCATTGTGTTTATTACAGGAATTATAGAATTAATTGCTGCAATTGGATTGCTACTGCCAAAAACTAAAATCCTTACAGGGAAACTGCTTATTCTATTCTTTATCTTACTCCTACCCGCTAACATTTATGCCGCAAGCCATAATATCAATTTACAGAATGCCGACTATACTGGCAAAGGTTTATCGTACTTATGGATCAGAATACCAATGCAACTTCTTTTTATAGCATGGGTATATTTTTCTTCACTAGGAATCAATCAAAAATCAAAATAGTCAATCAGGAAAATGTATGTCATATATAATTAATAATGTACATTTTCCTTTAGTTTATTTTGTAATTTTAATTGGTTTAATTAATTTTTAGTTAAAATTGTTTTTTGAGTTACAAAAAGATGTAAATTTGTAACATATTTTATTACAGTATGATTTCAGGTAAATTTGCCATAACGATTCACATTCTTACTTTGCTCCATAAATTCCCAAATGATTATTTGTCATCGGAATATATTGCGGGTAGTATTAATCTAAATCCTGTTTTGGTTCGAAAAGAAATTGCCAATTTAAAAGCACACCATATTGTAGAAAGTAAAGAAGGAAAAAATGGAGGTACAAAATTGGCAGTAAACGCCGCTGAACTGACTTTAAAACAAATATTTGAAATGACCTTTGAAACCATTGGTTTAGGTTTTGCAAAGAACCAGCCGAATCCTGATTGTCCTGTTGGAAAAAACATCAATCAGCATTTGGAAGTTTTATATAGCGAAATGAATCAAAACGTCAGCAAACAGCTGGAAGGAATTTCATTGGAAGATTTTTCGAATCAGTTTTAAAACTATTTTTTTAACCTAAACTGTAACATTTTTTATTACTAAATAAATTTATATATTATGAAAATCGCACTTATCGGAGCTACAGGATTTGTTGGCTCAGCACTGTTAAATGAACTAGCAGACAGAAAACATGAAATCACTGCTATTGCAAGAACTCCAAAAGACACAGCAAACGCAACTTGGGTTGCTGCAGATATTTTTAATGTTGATGCTTTGGCAGAAATCTTAAAAGGTCACGATGCTGTGGTTAATGCTTATAACCCTGGATGGACAAACCCAAATATTTATGATGACTTTTTAGCAGGTTCAAAAGCTATTCAGGAAGCGGTTAAAAAATCAGGTGTTAAACGTTTTGTTACTATTGGTGGAGCAGGAAGTTTATATGTCGCTCCAGATTTACAAGCGGTTGATACTCCAGATTTTCCAAAAGAGATTTTCCCCGGAGCCAATGCGGCAAGACATTATTTGAATATCATCAAAGAAGAAAAAGATTTAGACTGGGCATTCTTTAGCCCTGCTTTCGAAATGCATGCTGGAACTAAAACAGGTAGAACTGGAAAATATCGTTTAGGCTTAGAAAATCCTGTTTTCAATGACGAACAAAGAAGTATTTTATCTGTAGAAGATTTGGCAGTTGTTATTGCTGACGAAGTAGAAACTCCAAAACATCATCAAGTTAGATTTACAGCGGGATATTAATTCTTTTAGATGCTAAGATTCTAAGCGACTAAGTTTCTTTGCCACGAATTACACGAATTTTCACGAATTATTCTTCTGTTTATTTTGAATAAAAAAATTAATGAAAATTCGGGAATTCGTGGCAACTTATTTTTACTCATTGTGAGAATAACAAATTAGTGGAAATTCGTGTAATTCGTGGCAAACTAACTTTTTGAAACTGTTTTTGTTTTCTGTACTTTTACATTTCTAAAAAGTGCGTTTTGTCAAATTCTAATAAACAAACTGGCAGTATATCTGAAAAAGCTGGAATTTCACCTCCCGAAATCACCAATATTTCGGCTATAAATCAAATTAAAAATAAGCGCAGGCAGCAACCGACTTCTCAAGAATTAATTGAGGGTATTTTAGAAGGCAACAGAACTTCTCTTAGCCGAGCCATTACTTTAATTGAAAGCACTAATCCAGATCATTTTGAAAAAGCTGGCGAAGTTATTCAAGGCTGTTTAGCTCATGCTAATAAATCGGTTCGAATTGGAATTACGGGTGTTCCTGGCGTTGGAAAAAGCACTTTTATTGAAGCTTTTGGAAAACATCTGACACAATTAGGAAAAAAAGTAGCCGTTTTGGCAGTTGATCCTAGCAGTTCTCTTTCGCATGGAAGTATTCTAGGCGATAAAACCCGAATGGAAGAATTGGTGAAAGACGAAAATGCTTTTATTCGTCCAAGTGCTTCTGGTGAAACTTTAGGCGGTGTGGCTCGAAAAACTCGAGAAACCATTATTCTTTGTGAAGCCGCAGGTTTTGATACCATTATTATTGAAACAGTTGGTGTTGGCCAAAGCGAAACTGCCGTTCACAGTATGGTGGATTTCTTTTTGCTATTGAAAATTTCTGGCGCAGGCGATGAACTTCAAGGCATCAAACGCGGTATCATGGAAATGGCTGATGCTATTGTTATTAATAAAGCGGACGGAGATAATATAAAAAAAGCCAATCAGGCGAAATTGGAGTTTAATCGCGCTTTGCATTTATTTCCTCCAAAAAAATCAAACTGGCAACCTAAAGTAACCACTTGCAGTTCACTCACAAAAGACGGAATCGCTGAAGTTTGGAACACTATTTCTGAATATTTTGAAATGACGAAAGAAACAGGTTTTTTTCAAGAAAAAAGAAATGAGCAAAACCATTTCTGGATGATGGAAACGATCAACGAACAGCTTAAACAAAATTTCTATAATCAGCCTGATATAATTTCGCTTTTAGAAGAAAGCAAAAAAGCAGTGCAAAACAATGAAATTTCATCTTTTGCAGCTGCTTCTGAGTTATTGAAATTATATTTTGATAAAGGTGCAAAGGCTCAAAGTGACAAAGGTTCAGAGTAAAAAGATTGTCGCTTTGCTCCTTATTTTTCCCAACAATCTTGATACACAATCTTGTCAGTTCTAGCGGAGTCGAGAACCCGCAAAGCATTTCAATTTCATTAAAAAAAGAAAAGGTTCAAAGTAAAAACCTTTGAACCTTTGTAACTCTGAGCCTTTGAACCTATTTTTTAGGCCTAAGCTTATATTTACTTTCTTTATATAAATTTCCTGCTGTAATTACATGCGCCAAAGCATCTTTTGCTAATTCTTCATTTAATTTAACTGGAATTAAAGTTGTATCATTTTTGATTTCAAACTGCAATGGTTTCAAATTTGGCTGCATGATTACAACCTGATTTTCCACTCTAAATGCGTTGATATCATTAAACTGCATAATCGATCTTCCTTGCACTTTCGGATCAAGCTTGCTTAGGTTTCTACCTACCATTGGTGTTTCAAAAGGAAGTCCTAAATAACTTAACAATGTCGGTGGAATATCAATCTGACTTGCCAATCTATCATAAACAGCTCCTTTTGGAACTCCAGGTCCCATAATAAATGCTGGAATATGGAATTTGTTAATTGGCACTAAATTTTTACCATAAGTTCTTGTATTGTGATCAGCAATTACAATAAAAATCGTGTTTTTAAAATACGGTTCTTTCTTCGCCATTTCAAAGAATTTCCCAATTGAGAAATCAGCATATTTCATGGCATTATTTACCGTATTAGGCTTTTTATCGTAAGGCTTAATTCTTCCTGCTGGATATTCAAATGGTTCGTGATTTGAAGTCGAAAACATTAAAGAGAAAAATGGTTTATCTCCTTTTGATTTGAAATACTGATTGGCTTTCGTAACCAAATCTTCATCAGAATAACCCCAAGTTCCTTTGAAAGCATATTTATTTCCATCTGATTCAAAATCGGATTGGTCAACGATGTCTGTAAAACCATTCCCGTTGAAAAACGAAGCCATATTATCAAAATTGGCCATTCCGCCATAAATGAAACTTGTATCGTAACCTTTTTGTTTTAATGCGTCTGCCAATGTAAAAAATCCTTGTTGTGAATTTCCAAGCTTCACCACACTTTCTGATGGCGACGGCAAAAATCCAGTTACAACTGCTTCAATTCCGCGAACACTTCTGGTTCCTGTGCAATACAAATTGGTAAATAATAATCCTTCTTTAGATAATTTATCAAATTCTGGAGTTAATGGTTTTCCTCCTAAAATCCCAACGTATTCTGCACCTAAACTTTCTTGTAGAAAAATAACCAAATTGTATGGCTTTTTCATAACAGAATCTGGCTGCTGAACATGTAGAAACGGAATTTCTTTATCAGTAAAATCACTTGGACCGGCAATCATGTATTTTTTCACACGAGCAATAGCTTCGGCCTCATCCATTTTACCGTACATCTTCGTATTTCCTTCATTTTTGATTGAGTACGCCGCAAAAGCAACCGTATAAAATGAATTTAACCCCAAAGTATTTGTAAGCTGATCTGTTGAGAAAACAGCATTACTAGCATTAATAGGTCGTTTTGAAGTAAGACTTGAACGTGCTCCGAAAAACAATAAAAAAGCCACTAATGGAAATACCATTAATTTGAATTTATATTCGGTACTTGTTGTGTAAAACAATTGTTTTCCTTTTTTGAAAGCAAAATACAGTACAACTCCAAGAATTAGAAAAGTCACAATGATTGAAGTCAGATAACTTTTTAAAAGCATTCCAACCACTTCTTTTGGGTAAATAAGATAGTCTAAGAAAATCTTATTTGGGCGTGTATCATATTGTTTTACAAAATCTGGGGAAGCTAATTCTACAAAAAGAATTAAAAACAGAAATAGGAAACTATAAATTACCAGAAATTTATTGGTAAACTTTATCCATGTATTCGGCAGAAAAGTAATTAGAACTGCTGGCAGAAATGACAAATAACAAAGCAATATTAAATCCATTCGAAGACCGATTGGAAAAATATACCAGAAATCTGGTGTCTGCACTACTCTTTCTTTAAAAAGAAAAAATAAAAAGATTCGGCTTAAAGTGGTAATCAATAACCCGATCAATATAAAACTGAAAATAGGTTTTAAGAAACGTAAATTTTTCATTAAAATTAGTATAAGAACGTGAGATTAGAAAAACAAATTACTCTTCGTAACGGTTAATTTCTCTGTCATAAAACTCATTAGCCTTTTCGATTAAACTCTCCATTTCGGCATTTAATTCAGCTTCGTCAAGATCTTCTGGTTCTTCCAAAAACTCAACCTCATCATCTTTCAAATTGATAATAAATCTTGGGTAATCTAGATGAATGATAAAAATATCGTCTGGAAAATCTGTATTGTCTCCAAGTAAAAATTTAGGTAATTCCATATCTATTTATTTTTTTTAATGGTTATTTTTTAGCCACAGATTAAAAGGATCAAAAGGATTTCTCCTGACTTTAGACTTTATGATCTTTGACTTATTTTTATTCAAATTTAGTTATTTGAAACTGACTTGGTAATCAATTTCTTTGTTAGGTAATGAAAACGAATATACAAACAAATTGCCGCTGCGGTTAAACCTGCCAAAAGCCCGACCCAAACTCCTTGCGCCTTCAATTCGGTGTGTTCTCCTAAATAATATGAAATCGGAAAACCAATTACCCAATAGGCTACAAAAGTAATGTACATTGGAATTTTTACATCTTGCAAACCACGGAGTGCTCCGAGAACCACAACCTGAATTCCGTCTGAAATCTGGAAAATCGCTGCAATTAACAGTAATTTTGAAGCTATTCCTATTACTTCTTCGTTATCTAAAATCTGTCCTGTATTTTCCATATTCAAGAAAATATAAGGCAGATAATCGTGGAAAATAATGAAGAAAATCGCAAAAATCGTTTCTAAGATTATGGCAAGCAGGAAAATAGAACGCGCCACAACAACTAGTTTTTTATAGTCCATTAAACCTCTTTGATTGCTGACACGAACCATCGAAGTAACGCTTAATCCCATTGCAAACATAAAAGTCATTGATGCCAAACTCAAAGCAATTTGATTTGCCGCCTGGCTTGTTTTTCCGATATTTCCGCAAAGCCAGATTGAAGCTGTAAACAAAACTACTTCAAAAAGCATTTGCATTGCAGAAGGAAACCCTATACTGATAATCTTGTTTATGGTGGCTTTTTTTATTTCACTAAAACTAAAACCTTTAAAAAAGCGCTTTAAGTCATCTCTTCGCGAAAGCATAATATGCATGAACATTACCAAAAATATTCTCGAAATCACTGTTCCTAAAGCTGCTCCGATAATTCCCATTTTTGGAAAAATCCAAATTCCGTAAATTAAAACATAGTTTATACCAACGTGAAGCACATTGGCCATTACCATGGCATACATAGAATATTTAGTCAGAGACATTCCGTCTGCAAACTGTTTATAGCCTTGATACATTACCAACGGAATTAGAGAAAAAGCAACCCATCCTAAATATGGTTTTGCCAATACAATAACATCTGCAGGCTGTTTTAGCAATTCCATAATTGGTTTCGCGAACATAATTACCGTAAAAAGCACCAATCCTAAAATAGTGCATAGAAATAATCCATGGTGGAAAGCAGATCGAATTTTTGTATCATTTTTCTCTGCATCTCCTTCAGCAACAATAGGTGTAATAGCTGTAGAAAACCCAATTCCTAGAGACATTGCAATAAAAATCATACTGTTTCCTAGTGAAACGGCTGCCAGTTCTGTGCTTCCTATTTTACCAACCATTATATTATCGACAATACCAATTAAGGTATGTCCGACCATTCCTAAAATAACAGGATATGCCAGTCTTAAATTATACGAAAACTCTTTAGTGTACTGCTTTAAATTCACTTCTATTCAATTTTGTGCGCAAAGATAGTCAGAAGCTTCGAATTCTATCCTATCTATAAAAATATATCCCAATTTTAAGACAAAAATAAGATGAACTAAATATTATGTAACGATTTTTAAAAATTGTATAACAAACTCCAAATGGCTTGCATATAATTTTACGTCATAGAAATTTCAAAAATATAAGCCATGAAAAAATTACAGATGTTATGCCTAGCTGCTTTCACATTTTTATTTGCCAACACCACATTTGCTCAAGAGACAGAAGCAACAAATTACGACCAAGGTTTTAGATTAGGTTTTGGTTTAAATGGAGGATTGCCAACAGATAATGATTACGACTGGTCTCTTGGGGGGGATGTTCGTTTACAGTATGATCTTTCCAAAAAAACATCGTTGACCCTAACAACAGGTTTTACAAATCTATTTATGGGAAAAGACGATCTTGGAAATAACATAAAAGATCTTGGATTTATTCCGGCAAAAGCTGGTTTTAAAGCTTTTGTTTTAAAAGATCAATTTTATGTTTTAGGAGAACTGGGTGCAGGTTTTGCTGTAACAAATGGTTACAATCAAACCACCTTTTTATGGGCTCCAGGAATTGGTTATGCCAACAAATACATTGATTTAAGTGTTCGTTACGAAGATTATCATGATTTTAGAACCAATCAAGTAGCATTGCGTGTTGCTTATGGTTTTCAACTCTAAAAAATAGGTTTAATTTATTATTTTGTTTTTGGTAAAAACCCGATAGTCTGAATAGTCTATCGGTTTTTTTATTTACCATTGGTCAAAAGAAAAGTGCTGGTAGTCAAATGATTTTTTGGGATTGATTTAGAACGCGGTAATTCGCAGAAAAATTAATCAAATCATGAACAAAACAGTTTTTTATCTTTCGCAGCTTTTCCTTTTTTTACTGGCTACCCTTGCTGCGCGCTCACAATCGGGAATTTCAGGAGAATTTAAAGTCGATTATGTCCCTTTTTCTAAATATGTACGACCAATGGACAGCACAAAAACAAATGCCGAAAGCAATTTTAAAAGAGCACAGCTGGCTTTTGAAGTTCCATTATCTTTAAAAATGGACAAATATGATCATCCAAAACTCTGGTCTGTTTTTTTTAGTGGCAGTTATGCTAAAATGGAAAACAGGAATTACAATATTCAAGATCTTCCCGCAGCATTTCAAGGCGGATTTCCAGATGAATTGCTCAATACGCAAATTGGAGTCAAGCATTTGCGTTCCATTTCTTCTTCTTGGTCGCTGTTAATAATGGCTTCTGTTGGTGTTTATACAGATATGGTTGAAATTAATAAAGACGATGTACTGCTTCAAGGTGGAATTCTTTTTATCAAACAATTTAATCCTAAACTTGCTTTGGGTGCGGGTCCGGTTTTAACTAATAGTTTTGGTGTGCCGATGGTTCTTCCGGGAATTTATTTTAACTGGGAGTCTACAGGAGCTTTACATTTTAAAGTAGCTTTTCCGGAAGGTGTAGAAATTGGCTATCGAATGTCTGACACTTTTGACTTAAAAGCAGTAGCCGAAATAAGCGGAATGACAGCTGAAACCAAAATTGGAAATAAATCTACACTACTTGGATATCAACAGATAATTGCAGGCTTAAGACCTCAGGTAAAATTTGGAAAACATTGGATTTTAGAGCCAACTGGAGGAACTACTCTTGTTCGAAGTTTTTCGACAACAAACCGAAAAATTAAAGAAATTTTTAAGGAAAAAGATATTGCCGATCCAAGATTCACCACTACCTTTTATGGAGCAATAGCTCTAAAATGGAAATTCTAGAGCTATCTGCTTAATAAGTTTTTATAGACTACCTCTTTCAATAATTCCTCACGGCGTGTTCTTGAAATAGGTAGTTCTTGTCCATTTATAAATAATCGCCCGCCAGAAACAGAATCGATATGAGTGATATTTACCAAAAATGATTTATGAATTCTAAAGAAAATTTCTTTGGGAAGTGTTTCTTCTAATGAAATTATAGTTTGGTGAATAACAAGAACCTTATCTTTAAAATGAAGTTTAGCATAATTCTGCATTCCTTCGATATATAAAATATCTACCCAAGAAATTTTCTGAAATCCTTCTTCCTGACGCACATATAAAAAAGGATCCAATTGATTTTGCTTTGGAGAGTTAATCATCTGATGCCATTGCTTAGCTTTTAACGAAGCTTGATAAAAACGCTGAAAAGTAATGGGTTTTAATAAATAGTCTACAACCTGAAGACGGTATCCGTCTAAAGCATGCTCTGAATAAGCGGTTGTAAAAATTACCAAAGGCGGTTTTTCTAATGATTCCAGAAACTCTAATCCCGTAAGATAAGGCATATTGATATCCAGAAACATCAAATCAATTTGCTTTTCTTGAAGGTACGAAGTCGCTTCTAATGCCGAAGCGCAAGTGCCGGCAACTTCTAGAAAATCAATTTTAGAAATAAAGTCTACGATTCCATTTCTTGCGATAGGTTCATCATCTATAACGAGGCATTTCATGTTCATAATATTGTTTCAGTTTTTTTGTTTCACGCAGATTTGGCAGATTTAGCAGATTTTCTTTTAATCCTTTACTCTGTGTAATCTGTGGCTAAAAATTTTAACGCAAAGTGCACGAAGATTTACGCAAAGTTCGCAAAGTTTTAATTTTTATAAAGGATGTAAAGATCACTAAGTAACAAACTAAAAATTCGTGCTAATTCGTGTAATTCGTGGCTAAAATAAAATCATTTTAATCTTTATAATCTGTGGCTAAAAATTTAACCGCAAAGAACACAAAGGTTTTACGCAAAGTTTGCAAAGTTTTAATTTTTATAAAGGATGCAAAAATCACTAAGCGTTGCGGATTAAAAAATTCACGCTAATTCGTGTAATTCGTAGCTAATATAAAATCATTTTTAATCTTTATAATCTGTGGCTAAAAAATTATTTTAAATCTAAAACCACTTCAACGGTAAAATCAGAAGCGGTTTTATGGATATTAAATTGATGTTTTCCTGGATATTGTATTTCCAATCTTTTCTTTACATTCTCTAGACCTAATCCCTGATTTTTAGACGGAATTTTATATTGTTCTGTATATGAGTTTTCTATTCTAAAGTTTAGTTGATAATTTATTTGTTCGCAAGACAAATGCACATATCCTTTTTGATTTGGAAGTCGAGAAACATGTTTAAAAGCATTTTCAATCAGAGGAACCAAAAGCATTGGTGCAATTTGAAGCTGTCCGTCTTCTATATTCCATTTGCTTTTTACTTCCAATTCATTTCCCCAACGGGTTTCTTCAACAGCAATTAAATCTTTTAAGTATTTAATTTCAAGATGCAATGGCACATATTCTTTATTGCATTCATACAATTGATAACGCAAAATATCCGAAAACTGAACCAATAAATCAGAGGCCAATTGTACATTGCTCTGCATCAAAATATGAATATGATTCAAAACATTAAACATTAAATGCGGATTGATCTGATCCTGCAAAATCTTGATTTGAGCCTCAAGATGAACTTGCTGTAATTGCGCATGATTTCTTTCGATAACATTATGTTCCTGATAAAATCGGAGCCCGCAGGCAGTACCGCAAATCAAAATCGCTGACGGGATATTGCCGTAAAATCGAGACCATAAAAAATGAAGAGAATCTACATCTGCTTCTTCTGGATATGCTTTTCTTCTTATAGCCGAATCTGAAAAAACAATATAAATCAATGACAGACAAAATGCCAAAAGCAGTACAACAACAACGCTTTGTACTGCAAACGAACTCATTTTATTTTGTTTTAGCGCTTTGGGCAGTATAACATCACTTAAAATATGAGCTAAAATAGCAGAACAAATCAAAACTAAAATAGCCTGAATCGTGGCCGTCAAAAAATCGTAATCTTCGATCATCTGCGCCCAAATCGTAATACCTAACAAGCTCCAAAAAAAAACTAAAAATATCCAATGTCTATTCTTATTGATTGCGATCATCTATAAATTAATTTATTGAGAAAATTTAACTCCAAAAGTAGTTCTATATTTTTTAAACAAACAGCAAAGAAGCACAAACCGCTTACATTATAAAAATTAGTTTGATGAACTGCGTTTTTGTTTTGACCAATGGAATTTAAAAAAGCAGTTTAAAAATTTTCGGATATAAAATAAACCCGAAAGGTTTTAAAAATTTTCGGATATAAAATAAACCCGAAAGGTTTTAAAACCTTTCGGGTTTACAAAAAATTATCAAATTGACTAATTATCTCAATTGTCCCATTATTTTTCTCCTAATTCTTTCTTATACAATTCGATATTTATTGCTGTTTTTTCATCCAGCTCTGGCTCTTTAATATCCGTATGTTTTTTCATTTCTTCCCAAATAATTTTGGCTACAATATAACGTGACATTTCTTTGTCATCGGCAGGCACAATATACCATGGCGCATGTGGCGTAGAAGTTTTATTTATCGCTTCTTCATAATACTTCATATATTCATCCCAATAGCCACGTTCTTTCAAATCGCCTGGCGAAAATTTCCAATTGTGCTTTTCTTCTTCCAAACGGCGTAACAAACGCTGACGCTGTTCTTCTTTGCTCAAATGCAGATAGAATTTCATTACAATTGTTCCATTTTGGCAAATATGCTTTTCAAAATTATTGATCTGTTCAATTCTATTTTCCCAAAAATCAGGCGTAATATCATCGACAGAATTAATGTCTGGAAGGTTTTCGGCCAAAACATATTCAGGATGCACGCGTGTCACCAGAACATTTTCATAATGTGTCCTATTAAAAATAGCAAACTTTCCTTTTTCTGGCAGAGCGATATAATGACGCCACAAATAATCATGTTCCAGTTCTGCTGAAGTTGGAGTTTTAAAACTATGCACCACTACTCCACGCGGATTAAACTCCTTAAAAACTTCTCGAATCAAACTATCTTTTCCCGAAGTATCCATTCCCTGAAGACAAATTAAAACGCTGTATTTGTTGTGCGCATACATTACGTCTTGCAAATCGCTCAATTTGGCTTGAACTTTATCTAGTTTTTCTTCTTTTTCATCGTCATTGGCTTTGACATTCAAAACAGTCGGAATTTCTTTGAGCTTTATTTTATCTACAACTTTAAAATCTTTCGGGTCTATTGATTTCATATTTTCAAATTTTATATCATAAATATACTACTTTTACGAAGCATACTCCTGCTATCCATTGCAATACTTTTCAATAAATAGCTTTTTTCCAAAGCCATAACAAAAGCTTCCGTTGGTCGCTTTCTTATGTCAGGAAAAAATGCAATTTCTTTTCAAAGTATTTCCATTACTATCAGGGCTAGACACTTATTTTCAAAAGAACAATTCAAATATTTCAAAATTCATAATGCCAAAACGAATTCTATTTTTATTTCTGTTTTTTGTTATCTCTATTGCAAATGCACAAACAAATCCAACAGCTACAATTGACAGTTTAGTTGACAATTACATAAAAGAACTTCAATCTAAAAAAATAGATACAATTTGTGTTTATCAAGATTACTGTATCGGATGCGTTGATACATATAATTATACATCATTTAAAAAAGATCTTTGTTTAGAGGATTTTCCTAATTATCCCATTTATATTTTCTGGAAAGAAAGTGGAAAAACGTATGTTGATAAAATTAGTGTTTGCTTTGAATATTCAAAGACTATTTCTGAAAACACTTTTTGGGATGTCTATTTTTTAAATGAAAAAATTATTAAAAACGAAATTGTTAAAACTTACGAATATGAAACTTTTGAAAACTCAAAAAAAATAACATATAAAATCAGCGTGGATCATTCTGGACATCAAAATTTTAAATTCATAATAAAAGATAAAATAACTACAAAAGAATTTGACAGCTTTGATTTGACAAAAATTGGATGGGATCCATCTAAACCAAACATTAATTACGATCACAATATCAACTTAAAAAGCAAACTAATTGTTGATATTCTTGAAAAAATAATTTCAGAAGCCGAAAAAAATAATACATTTAAAAAGATAAAGTCAAGATAAACCAAAGACTTCAAAATAAAACTTCATGGAAAAATTCACATTAGAAATACTATTTCAAATTATCGGAATCGGTTCGGCATCGGGTTTATTTTATAATAATGATGCACTTTATGTAATTGGCGACAACAGCGGATTTCTTTACGAATACAATATGCAAAATCAGCAATTGAATCAGCATGCTTTAATCGACAATCCTACACAAAATATTCCGAAAAACTTAAAACCCGATTTTGAATCGCTTACACATCATAACGATACACTTTATGTTTTTGGTTCGGGTTCTACCGAAAACCGAAACAAAATGATTGAGTTTGATTTGAAATCAAAAACTGTTTTACAGAAGAATAATCTAGTTGATTTGTATGCTGTTATGCAGAATTTTGGCGAAATAAACCCAGAAGATTTCAATCTAGAAGGCGCTATTTTTGATGGCGAAAACTGGTATTTATTCAATCGCGGAAATGGCGTTTCAAACAAAAACACCATTTTTACCATTCATGCCAAAAATCTAGGAGAAGAATTTGCTCTGATTTCGGTTAATTATAAACTTCCAAAAATAAAAGGCGTTCGCTCCAGTTTTACCGATGCCATTTTAGTTGATGATAAAATCTATTTCCTTTCAACTGCCGAAGACACAAAATCAACCTACGATGACGGAGAAATCCTAGGAAGTTTCATTGGAAGAATCGATGTAAAAACCATGAAAATAGATTTTACTCAAAAAATCACCTCAACCAATAAATTTGAAGGTCTGACTTTTTACAAAAAAGAAAACAATAAAATCGAGTTTTTACTTTGCGAAGATAATGACACAGAAGTTTTAGAAACTAAGATTTATAAATTAACATTGCCTATAAAATAAAAAATGTAACTTTTTTCTTAAAACGGCGTCTTTTATACCAAACAAACCAAGATAAACCAATTTTTAAATAATGATCAGAAAAACCACTTTCGCTCTTTTACTTTTTATTACAAATCAAGTCACACAAGCTCAGTACAAATATCCTGCTACTCCTGAACGTCCTGTTGTAGATGATTATTTTGGAACAAAAATCACAGATTCTTATCGATGGATGGAAGACATGAATAGTCCCGAGGTTCAAAAATGGTTCAAAGACGAATCGGATTATACAAATTCTATTGTAAAAACTATTTCTGGTCGTGATGACCTTTTTAAACGAATGAAAGAAATTCAAGCTTTGGGTGGAGATCAATACGGTTTAATCAGGCAGGTTGGAGATATTTATTATTATACTAAAAACAAAAAAGATGAAAATATCGATAAATTGTACCTCCGAAAAGGTAAAAACGGAGCCGACATTTTATTGATAGATCCTAGTACGATCAAAAAAGGGGCAACTATTACAAGTTTTATTATTAGTCCTGACAATAAAAAATTGGCAGTAACGATCTCTCAAGATGGCGCAGAAGTTTGTGATCTCCAAATTATGGATCTTGAATCGAAAAAGTTCCTTTCGGATAAACTTACACCGGTTTGGAGCGAATTCCCTTTTGAATTTACTCCAGATAGTAAGGCCATAACATATACACAAATGGTTACCCGAGACAATACTAGTGATGATTTTCTAAAAAACATGAAAGCATTATTACATATTATTGGAACAGACTCAAAAACAGATAAAATATTAGCATCAAAAGAAAACAATCCTGAATTAAATCTTCTTACTGAGCAATTTCCTAAAATCTCATTTTCCAATGATTACTCCTATATTATTTTAACCATTGGATCTACAAAAAGTGACGAATTATCATTTTATGCTCCATTTTCAGAACTTTCAAAACCAAAAATAAATTGGAAAACACTGATTAAATATGAAGATGAAATATCCGGAAGCCATATTATTGGAGACAAGATATTTTTTCTCACCCACAAAAATGCTCCCAATTATAAACTAGCGTACACAAGTATAGAAAACCCTGATTTTAACAATCCTACAATTCTTATTCCGGAAAATGACAGAGTAGTACGAAGAATAAGAAAATCTAAAAATTTCATTTACTATAATTTGAGTGACGGAATCAATCAGGAAATTTTTCAAGTTAATGGCAAAACTTTAGAAACTAAAAGAGTACCGCTACCTGTAGGGTCTATTGCAGGTTATTCATTAAGTCCACGTCAGAATGATGACATGTTGTTTTTTATTGACGGCTGGGTCATTCCCTCAACCACTTATAATTATAATGGCGAAACTGGAATATTAAAAAAAGCCACCGAATTTACTTCTAGTGGTTTATATCCAGATTATACAAAAAAATTTGCTACAAAAGAAATAGAAATACCTAGTCACGATGGTGTGATGGTCCCGTTAACCATTATGTATCCTAAAAATATAAAAATGGATGGTTCAACACCATGTTATATCACTGGTTACGGGGCTTATGGAAGCAGCGATTTCCCATATTTTGTTGGCCCCTCTTTAATGACTTTGTTAGAACAAAATGTCATTGTTGCCATTGCGCATGTACGTGGTGGTGGCGAGAAAGGAGACAAATGGCACAAGGACGGAATGAAAGCTAAAAAACCAAATACTTGGAAAGACTTTATTGCTTGCACAGAATATTTGATAAATAAAAAATACACTTCTAAAGAAAAGCTTATAGGAAATGGAGTCAGCATGGGAGGCATCTTAATCGGAAGAGCTATTACAGAACGTCCTGACCTTTTTAAAGTAGCACTAATTGAAGTTGGAGATACTAATACCATTAGAATGGAAACGACTACTAACGGTCCTAATCAAATACCAGAAATAGGTTCAATAAAAAATGAGGAAGATGCGAAGCACATCTTAGAAATGGACTCACAAAGCAAAGTGAAAAAAGGGGAAAAATATCCTGCAGTTTTAATTCGTACTGGTATTAACGATCCTAGAGTTACTCCTTGGGAACCAGGTAAATTTACCGCTATTTTACAAAACTACAACAGCTCGACCAATCCGATTTTATTACATGTGAATTATGTCAATGGTCACCACTCTAGTGATTTGGATGTTACGTTTGGAGACGAAGCCGATATGTTTGCTTTTGCCTTATGGCAAGTTGGGAACCCTAAGTTTCAAATTGCGAAATAATAGGACTTTGCGAATCTTTGTGTTATTGCTTTATTACGAAGATTCGCAAAGTTTTTTATATAGATTCTCTAAATCATAAAAAAAACATATTCCTGTTAATGAAACAGCTCTACAAAATCATATTCATTCTATTTTTTATCAGCCTTAAAATTTATTCTCAAAAGCAAGAAGCTATAATCTATTTTAAAGACGGAGACTCTATTGAAGGATACGCTTATCTCAAATTCAATAAAATAAAATTTAAGGTTGCTCCAGAAGACAAACCCGATACTTGGGATGAAGAATTTGTTAAAAAAATTAAGTTTGTAGATTTTGGCTTTACAAGAACTTTCGAATATGTAAAACTAAATTCTTTGGACAAACCTAAACTGGTAGAAATTATTACCCAAGGAGAAGCGACTTTATACAAAAAACTTGGATCAGATTTTAGTCTTGTTGATAAAATTTATAATCCATACGATGACCGTCCGACAAGTTCTGGAACTACAAACTTAAATCCAGACTTTAAATCTCAATTAAGTTCAGATATGCAGCTGCAACCATCTAACCCTTATGGGAATTTACCAGACCCCTCCGTATTTTATTATGTCAAAAAACAAAAAGACAAATATCCAACGTGTTTAAACTGCGGCGTCATAAATGCTTGGCGAAAAAACACTTCAAAAGTCTTTGCTGACTGCGATTTTATCGTCAAAAAACTGAAAAGCGATAAATGGATTTTCGAAGACATTAAAGAAATCGTAGAATTTTATAATGATGTTTGCTTAGGAGAATGATTACAATCAGACGCACTGCAATGCTTTTTTACAATAAAAACTTTGAACCTTTGTAACTTTGTAACTTTGACCCTAAAAAAATATTTTAATATTTTTTCACCCCCGTCCCAACCTTTTTATCTTTTTTACTCTCTATACAAGAAAGACAACAATTGTGATAAACGAGACTCAAATAGCAAATTGTAAAAAAATGCACCGCGATGCCCAGCGTCAGGTGTACGAATACATGGCGCCAAAGTTGTACCGCCTTTGCAAAAGATATTTAAAAAAGGAAGAGGAAATTGAAGAAGCTTTGGCCGATTCTTTCTTTACTATTTTCACCAAACTCGATCAGTTAAAAGAAACGTACGCTTTTGAAGCTTGGGCAAGACGCATAACTGTAAATCATTGTTTGGCGACGATTAGAAAAGAAACCAACTTTAATATGTATTTAGATGATGTGAAACTGATTTCGCAACCTTCTGTAGACGAACTAAATACGTTGGAAGAAGAAGATTTACTTAATTTATTAAACCACATTCCTGACGGCTGTAAAACTGTGTTTAGCCTTTTTGTCATTGAAGGTTTCTCACATAAAGAAATAGCCGAAATGCTGAAGATCTCTGAAGGCACCTCAAAATCACAATTGAATGCCGCTAAGACCAAACTGAAAGAACTGGTTAATAAATTGTATTATCAAAAAGCAAAATAGTAATGGACAATCAAGATAAATTATTCGATAAAATAAAAGAAGCTTCGCAAAAAGCCGAGTTTCAAGACTTTCCAGGAATGGAAAAAGTCTGGGCGCGCGTAGAAGAAAAACTGGACAAAAAAGAAGATAAAAAAACCATTGCATTATGGAAAAAAATAGCAGTTGCAGCTTCTCTCCTATTATTACTTTCTTTAGGATTTCAGTTTTTGCATTCTAATAAGAAAACTGTAACAGAAACTCCAAAAGTAGTTCTTGAAGAAAAAGCAATAGAACAGCTTCAAACTCAAGAACCAATTCTAAAACAGAATGATGCAAGTTCTTCAGGAATAGTTTCAAATGAAGAAGCAGTTAAAATTTTAGACAATCAAACTAAAAACAAAGAACGAGTTGCTGTTCAAGAAGTAACAGCTCCTCAGGCAGGACAAGTTTTGTCTGCACCAAGTCCAAGTATTGCGGCAGAAGCTGTTGTTTCTGCAAATGCACCTCTTAGAAGTGAATCTTATGAGGAAGAAAATAACGTCGTTTCAAAAAAAGAAGTGACTCCAGAAATGGGTTATTCAAGTTATCCTCAAAGAGAGTCTGCAAAAGTGGCTTACTCTGCAGCGCCAACACAGAGAGCTAAAAAAAGTAGTCCTTTAGTAATTCTTAACGGAAATGCAATGGCTCACAGCAACGATGCAAAAAAAGATAAAATGATGCAAGATGAGCTTCCAAACCTAAATCCTGAAAATGTAGATTCTCTTGTTGTACTTGATGAACCTTTGTACATTATTGATGGAATTTACTATTCTGAAAATGATTTATTCGGAAAAAATCCAACAAGTCCTTATGCACCTTTAGACAAACAAGACATTAAAACCATAACCATTTTACAAGACCTTGAAGCGACCGAAAAATATGGTGAAAAAGGCAAAAAAGGAGTTGTTATAATCACTACAAAAAACGGAAAACCAGCTCCGAAAAAATAGTCAGGTCACAACAAAACTTTGTCAAAGTTTCAAACTTTGACAAAGTTAAATCTCAACATTAATTCTTAAAACTCATTATCATGAAAAGTCTAAAACTTATTTCATCAGCCATTGCTATGCTTATATGTTTCGTAAGTATGGCACAAGAAAGAACGATTTCTGGAATCGTTTCAGACGAAAACAAACAGCCACTTCCAGGCGTAACTGTTTTCAATCAGACCTCAAAAACTAGTGTTTATACAAATTTTGATGGCCAATACAGTATTCAAGCAAAAACAGGTGACATGTTGGTTATCAGCTTCATTGGATATAAAAGCCAAAGTCAAAAGGTTCAAAATTCAAATACAATTAATATAAAACTTTTTCCAGATAATCAGACTTTAAGTGAAGTTGTAGTTACTGCTTATGGCGTAAGTAGTTCGGAATATGAAGACCGAAGCTATGCCCGTGCCGAAAGAAGAAGAGAGAAAAAAGATGCACAAGCGCTAAAAGGAAAAGTTGCGGGAATTCAAGTTCAAAATTCTATGGGATATTCTGCTATGCCAAATCCAACTGTTTCTATTCGCGGAAATGAATCAGTTTCTCCAAAGAATGAACCTATGTATATTATTGATGGAGTTCCAGCAAAAGCCAATCAAATAGCAAAAATAAATCCGAATGATATTGATAATGTTTCTGTTTTAAAAGATAAAGATGCGACTTCAATTTATGGAAGCAAAGCTTTAAACAGTGTTGTGGTTATTTCAACCAAAAATGAAATCTATAAAAACCTTTCAGAAAAAGAATTGGATAAAAAACTAAACATTATGCCAGTTCCAACAGAGCCAACTCAGGAAGATTACGACACTTTTGTAGAAAATGCCTTCGAAAGTCCTAAAACAGCACCACTTTCTACATTTTCTATAGATGTTGACAATGCTTCGTATACCAATATTAGACGTTTTTTAAACAACGGACAAGAAGTTCCTAAAGATGCAGTGCGAGTAGAAGAAATGGTTAATTTCTTTAAATACAATTATCCACAACCAAAAAATGAACATCCGTTTTCTATCAATACAGAAGTAAGCGATTCACCTTGGAATAAAAATAATAAAATCTTGAAAATTGGTTTACAAGGAAAAAATATTCCAACCAATGACTTACCTGCTTCAAACCTTGTTTTCCTAATTGATGTTTCGGGTTCAATGAGCGACATGAACAAATTGCCTTTATTAAAACAATCTTTAAAAATATTGGTAAACGAGTTACGTGCAAAAGACAAAGTAGCAATTGTGGTTTACGCAGGTGCAGCAGGAATGGTTTTGCCTCCAACTTCTGGTGATGAGAAAAAAACGATTATCGACGCTTTGGATAAATTACAATCTGGCGGAAGCACGGCTGGCGGCGCAGGAATTGAACTAGCTTATAAAACAGCTACTGAAAACTTCATTAAAGGCGGAAATAATCGTGTAATTCTAGCAACTGATGGCGATTTTAACGTTGGAAGTTCTTCTAATTCTGATATGGAAAAATTGATTGAAGAAAAAAGAAAAACCGGCGTTTTCTTGACTTGTTTGGGTTACGGAATGGGAAATTATAAAGACAGTAAAATGGAAATCTTGGCTGATAAAGGAAACGGAAATTACGCTTATATCGACAACATTCAGGAAGCAAATCGTTTTTTAGGAAAAGAGTTTAAAGGTTCGATGTTTGCTATTGCTAAAGATGTGAAGATTCAGATTGAATTCAATCCAAAACAAGTTCAGGCGTATCGTTTAATTGGTTATGAAAATAGAAAATTGCGTCCAGAAGATTTCAAAAATGACGCGATCGATGCGGGCGAATTGGGGAGCAATCATACTGTAACGGCTTTGTACGAAATTATTCCAGCGGGTGTAAAAAGTGATTATTTAGCTGAACAGCCAGATCCTTTAAAATATACTAAAACCGAAACCAGTTCAAACAATTACAGCAACGAATTGGCAACGATAAAATTCCGTTACAAAAAACCTGATGGTGATAAAAGCATCGAAATGGTTCAAGTAATCGAAAACAAATCGGTTGCTTTGGATAAAGCGAGTGATGATATGAAATTTAGTTCTGCCGTAGCTTGGTTTGGTTTGAAATTAAGAGATTCAAAATTAATTGCTGATAAGTCTTCTGAAGAAATTGTAAAACTGGCAAAGCAAGGAAATTCAAACGACGGCGAAGGTTATAAAGCTGAATTTATTCGTCTAGTTGAAACTTCTAAACAGTATAATTAATAAATATTGTATTACATTTGCGGCTTTATTTTTCAAACTTATTTTACAAACGTATGAATCCTATTTTAAGCCAAAATCTATTTTTAGTAAAAGAACATGTCGGAATGTTCAAAGCCGCAAACAATTACGATATATATCATCCAGAAACCAATCAAATCATTATGAATTGCCGAGAAAACAATCTTGGTTTCTTCACAAAAGTATTTCGTTTTACAGATTATAAAAGAGCAACTCCATTTAATGTTGAAATTACAACTGCTTCTGGAGAAAAATTAATTACCGTAAGAAGAGGTGTTGCCATCTTTAGATCTACTGTTGAAGTATTGGATGAAAAAGATCGTTTGGTTGGAACTTTCAAACAAAAATTCTTTTCGATTGGAGGAAAGTTTGATATTCTTGATAAAAACGAAAAACCTGTTGCAACGCTTCAAGGAAAATGGACAGGCTGGGATTTTAAATTCTCACACGAAAACAAGCAATTGGCTCAAGTAAGTAAAAAATGGGCAGGATTAGGAAAAGAGTTTTTTACAAGTGCTGATAATTATGTTCTTCAAATTGAAGATACAGTTACAGCTGACAGTCCGTTGAGACAATTGATTTTAGGAGCTGTCATGTGTATTGACATGGTTCTAAAAGAATAACCAAAAGTTGTTAAACTTAGATTAAGAATACCTTTTAAAGCATCATTTTAGTTTTCAAAACCTTATTTTTGTAAGACTTAAAATGATGCTTTCTGCATTTCTAAAAACACAATCATGACCGACTTAAAAAATAAAAACGCCTTTATTACGGGCGCAGGAAAAGGAATAGGAAAAGCCGTGGCAATTGCTTTGGCAAAAGAAGGTGTAAACCTGATTTTGGTTTCTAGAACCAAAAGTGATATTGACCAATTGGCAGAAGAAACTTCAAAATTGGGAGTAAAAACTTTGGCTTTGTCTGCCGATGTTTCTGACATCAATTCTATAAATGCTGCCGTTGAAAAAGCTATTGCTGAATTTAAACATATTGATATTTTAATTAACAGCGCCGGAATTGCTTCTTTTGGAAAGTTCTTAGAATTGGAGCCAGAAGCTTGGGAAAGAATTATTCAGGTGAATTTAATGGGAACGTATTTCACAACGCGTGCGATTATTCCAAACATGATCGAAAGACAAATTGGAGATATTATCAATATTTCGTCAACTGCAGGATTAAACGGAAACGCATTGACAAGTGCTTACAGTGCTTCTAAATTTGCTGTTTTAGGTTTAACTGATTCTCTAATGCAGGAAATGAGAAAACACAACATTCGTGTTACAGCTTTAACACCAAGTACAGTTGCAACTGACATGGCAAAAGACTTAAACCTGACTGACGGAAATCCTGAAAAAGTAATGCAGTCTGAAGATATGGCCGATTTAATTATTGCACAATTGAAACTAAACCGAAGAGTGTTTATTAAAAACAGCAGTATTTGGTCAACCAACCCTTAAAAATTAAATTCCAATATTTAAATTCCAAATTCCAATCTCAAAGCAATTGGAATTTGGAATTTTAAAAAATTGAAAATTTAAAAAAATATATGATGGAACAATATTTAAGACAATTGGTCGAAATAGAATTTCAGGATAAAAAGGAAATCTTCAGCGGATTTTTAATTGATTATTCTGACGAATGGATTTTACTTCGAAATAATCCTGTAGACTTTGTTTTGGATGGTTTTGTTATTCTTAGAAATAAAAATATTGAAGCTGTAAACCGCGATCACGATCTGGCTTTTACAGAAAAAGTAATTCGTTTGAAAGGGTTAAAGATCAATTCTGATGACATTATCCCAATCAAAGATTTAGCTTCAATTATTAATTATGTTTCAGAGAAATATGGCATTTTTCAAATTGCCAAAAAATCATCTAAATCAGCCTATTTAGGAAAATTAATAAAATTGAATAACGAAGAATTGACTATTAACTTCTTAGATACAAGAGGTCAGTTTGGCGGAGAATTAGATTTTAATCCCGAAAAAATTCGAGTTATAGAATTTGATACTGATTATATTAATTCTTTGAAATTGGTTGTTCAGGAAAATGAGTAATTTATAAAAAACAGAAAAGCCTCTAATAAGAGGCTTTTTTTGTCATTCCGAGGAACGAGGAATCAGACTAGTAATTCCGTATGCTATAATTGTCAATCTTTGTCGAGTTTCGAGTGTGATTCCTCGTTCCTCAGAATGACAAATACTTTGTATTTATTTCTTTTTTAAGCTTCCGCCAATTTATTCAAAAACTCAATGCGAACACTTCCGTCTTCATCAATCTTAGTTAAATTGATTTCTTGAAGTGTGTTAACCAATTCAGGATTCCAAGGTGTTTTTACTTTTACATAATTTTCTGTAAATCCGTGAATGTATCCTTCTTTATTTTCACTTTCAAAAAGAACTGTTCTATTTGTTCCCAATTGACTTTCATAAAAAGCTCGACGCTTTTTAACAGACAATCCACGAAGCATTTTACTGCGTTTAGCACGAACATTCGAAGGAACTACGCCTTCCATATCAACCGCTTCTGTATTATCTCTTTCTGAATAGGTAAAAACGTGTAAATATGAAATATCTAAATCATTTAAGAAATGATATGTTTCTAAGAAATGCTCATCTGTTTCGCCAGGAAAACCAACAATAACATCAACACCAATACACGCATGAGGCATTACTTCACGAATTTTACTTACGCGTTCTGTATAAACTTCACGTAAATAACGGCGTTTCATTAATTTTAAAATATCATTGCTTCCTGATTGCAGCGGAATATGAAAGTGCGGTACAAAAGTTCGGCTTTTCGATACAAATTCAATTGTTTCGTTTTTCAATAAATTCGGTTCGATAGACGAAATTCTCAAACGTTCGATTCCTTCTACTTTATCCAAAGCTTGAACTAAATCTAGAAAAGTGTGCTCATGTTTTTTATTTCCGAACTCCCCTTTTCCGTAATCTCCAATATTTACACCTGTTAAAACAATTTCGCGAATATTTTGAGCTGAAATTTCCTTAGCATTTTTTAGCACATTTTCTAAAGCATCACTTCTAGAAATTCCACGAGCTAACGGAATGGTACAATACGTACATTTATAATCGCAGCCGTCCTGAACTTTTAAGAAAGCTCTAGTACGATCTCCAATTGAATAGCTCCCTACGTAGAAATCGGCTTCAGCAATTTCGCATGAGTGAACTTCACCCATATCGTTTTTACTCAAATCATGAATATAGTCGGTGATTTTGAATTTTTCTGTCGCACCAAGAACCAAATCAACTCCATCAACTGAAGCTAATTCTTCTGGTTTCAATTGCGCGTAACAACCTACAGCGGCAACAAAAGCTTTTTCGTTAAGCTTCATTGCTTTCTTGACTACTTGTTTAAATTGTTTATCAGCATTTTCTGTTACAGAGCAGGTATTAATCACATAGATATCTGCAACATCTTCAAAATCGACGCGGTCAAAACCTTCGTCATTAAAACTTCTGGCGATCGTAGAGGTTTCTGAAAAATTCAGTTTACAACCCAGCGTATAAAAGGCAACTTTCTTTCTATTTTCCATAATTTGTCTTAAATTAATGAAATCGTTGTCAAAAAATTTAAGGCTGCAAATTTACAAACAATATTCATCAAAAGAAAGCGATTAATGCACTTCCATTCAATAATTTGCGCAATCGTTAATTTAGAAACATTCAAAAGCTAATCTTTTTTACCTTTATTTTACAAAAGAAAAGCTTTTGTTTTTTAAGATTTTAGCATTCAGATAAGAATAAATTGACAAAATTATCGACTAAATGCAAGTTTTATCGATTAAATACATTTTTTTCGGTTTTAAATTCAAAATTTCTTACATTTACCATTGTTATGAATCAAGTCGCCAATAAATTCATATTAAAGAATTTTAGTAAGCTTTAATTAATTTAATAATAATTCGGCCATAACAATTTTGAATTTTACTCGTTATGTTGTTGTTTTGTGTTACAAAATGAAATGGGAAAGCCGAAAACCAAAGAGAGTAGGCAAAATTATAATAACAAATACCACGCTTTATGAAAGCATTTTTACCCACGATCTGCTTGATGTTCTTAACCCTATTTAGTTCGCAAGCGCAAACTAATGCACCAGCCGCAAATGCAAATCCATTTCCTACTATTAGCACATTAACGACTTGGGCAAGCTTTAACTCACAACAGCAATTTGATGTTGCTATTCGTGCAGTTGGGTTTAAGTTTGAAGTTAAAGAACCTAGTGAAGGATCTACAGCTTATACCTACATTCGTAAAGTAACAGTTAACGATGTAAACTATACGGATAGAATTGTATACAGAATTACAAATAACAATTCTGCAAGTATTATTTCTTTAGTAACTGCTTCTACTGATTTGGTTAGTTTATACACACCACAATTGGCAAGTTTTAAAAACAACAACTGTAAAACTGAAATGTCTAAAGACAAAAACACAACTTGCAGCTGTTACGAAAGTGCAAATTTTGCAATCGATCTTTGCGACGAACGTGTAAAATTAACTATGGGTGACGGAAATAAATATTTTGTTTCTGTAGCTAAAAAATAATTATAACTCTGATTTGTTTCCAAATCTTTACTGACTTTTAAGTATGTAAAGATTTGGAACACATTTCTTAGTTTGAGTTTGGATTTTTAAGTTCGTACCAAACTTCTAATTCTTCTTGGTATTCGAAAGAATTCACAAAATGGAAACCTAGTTTTTCTAAAATCTTTCTAGAATTTTCGTTTCCTGCATCTGCGTAAGCATAAAGCACTTCTACTTTCATTTCGTTAAAGGCATGATTAATAAAAGCTTTTCCTGCTTCGGTTGCATAACCTTTTCCCCAATGTTTTTCTATAAAGCGATATCCTAACTCGTAAAAGTTTTTGTGCTTATTAATTTCGTCTGTAATAAACTTTATTCCAGACCAGCCTATAAATTCATTTGTTTCTTTTAAAACAACAGCCCAACGTCCTGTTCCTAGATCTTTGTATTGTTTCTGAACAAATTTGATATATTCAATACTTTCGTCAATATGTTTTACAGGTCTATTTCCAACAAATAAATGCACATTCGGATTAGAATCCAATTCGAACATTCCTTCAGCATCAGAAAGTTCAAGTTCCCGTAAAATTAGACGTTCCGTTTCAATTGGATTTTTCATTTTAGTTTAGTTTAAAATATAACGTGTTACAACTTCAGCAACGCCATCATCATTATTTGAAGCCACGATTAAATCGGCTTTATCACGCAATTCTGGCGTTACATTATCGACCCAAACTCCTAAACCGGCATATTCGATCATAGTTAAGTCATTTCCTGCATTTCCTACAGCGATAATTTCACTTTGATGAATTCCTAACTTATCAGCCAAAAACTTCAGACTTGCTGCTTTATCAATGCCTTGTTGTGCAGCTTCTAAGAAAAATGGTTTTGACATCGAAACGCTTAAATGCGGCATAGCATCTTTTAAATCATTTTCCAATGTTTTTAAATACGCTGGATCTTGAAGCAAGATACATTTAACCGCCGGTCTGTCTACATAATCTTTAAAGCTTGACACTTTATAATGCGCCATTCCTGTAATTTCTTTTTCGACTTCTATAAACTCAGAATCTGTTTCGCTAATGATTTGATCATCTAAATAGGTAATGATATGTGCATTTTTCTTTATGCTATAATCGTATAGCGCATGAATTTGCTCTACAGTTAACTTTTGTTCAAACAAAACCAAATCATCTTTAACACGGCTAATTATGGCTCCATTAAACGAAATCATATACGAATCGTTTTTATCCAATTCCAACTCCTTTGCATAAGCTGTCATTGCTGTAGTTGGCCTTCCAGAAGCCAAAACCACGTAAACACCTTTTGCCTGAGCTTCTAATATTACTTTTTTATTTAAATCTGAAATTCTATGATCATCTGTCAACAAGGTATCATCCATGTCGAGCACTAACATTTTGTATTGCATATTTTTTTTTAGTTTTCAGTCGCAGTCGCAGTTTACAGTTTGGAAACTGATCCCGATAGCCATCGGGAGCGACTGCAAACTGCGACTTTTTTAAAGACTCATTCTGAAATTTTCAATAACGGGATTTGCTTTAGCAAAATCGGTTTCTTGAATAAAAACCTCAACAGCTAAATCTGTCTGGCCAAAACCTCCTAAACGAGCCGATTGAATATTATCTTTTTTTACTGTTTCTACTCCAGCTTCTTCTAATCTTTCCTGCAAAGCAATCGCTAATACTTCGCTACCTGAAAATACTTTCATTAATCCCATAATATTCTTTGTTTTATTTTATTCTAATTTTCTTAAATTTAAAAATCCCGTTTTTCAATAACTTAGACTGAAAACCGGGACTATAAACTTATTGCATATTATTCTTCTTCAATATCTTCTTCATCTTCATCAAGCTCTTCTTCACCTTCTTCATCCATATCAAACAAATAAGGCTCGATCATGATTTTATCTGCTAAAATTTCGATACGCTCTGTCAAAGTTTCAGCAAAAATGATTCGCTGTACTTTGGCGATACTATTTGAAATACGCGTGATTTTAGCATCGTGACGTAATTTCAAAATCGGATCTGCATCATCGATAATAAACATTTTTAGACGATTTACATTGTAACCCGCTGTGCTGAACATATCGTTTAATTTGGTTGGAGTTCCAATTAAAACATCGATTCCGGTGGAAACATAGTTTTTATCATAATCCATATCGCCTTTGTCATGAACTCCATAAACTTCTAGATTTGTATATCTTCCGTATTTCTCAAAAAGCTCTTCCATTGCCAAAACCTTTTCTTTGTCTTCTACGACAATCAAAGCTCGTGGTGATTCTTCTGTTTTACCTGCCAATTGCTGAATTACGTTTAATACAATTGTAGTTGTTTTTCCGCTTCCTTTTGGAGAAATAATAACACAGTCAGCACCACTTTTTATAGTTGAAAATGTTTCCATCTGCAAAGCATTGGCTTCAGTCAAACCATTTTCAATTAAGGCATCTTGTAATTTCTCGTTTATCTTTTTTAGTTTCATTTTTTTTTTGAGCTTTAGGCTTTAGGCCAAAATTATTTTGTTTTTTTAGCCTAAAGCCTAAAGCTTAAAGCTTATTTC
Organism: Flavobacterium sharifuzzamanii; assembly: GCF_003254585.1. Lineage (GTDB taxonomy): Bacteria > Bacteroidota > Bacteroidia > Flavobacteriales > Flavobacteriaceae > Flavobacterium > Flavobacterium sharifuzzamanii. The sequence continues at coordinate 635,179 of NZ_QJGZ01000042.1, forward strand.
GCGAAGCATCTTACTTGCTTGCGAACATTTTTACATCGGTTTCAGAAATTTCGCTTCCTCCCAAAATGATCAATCTTTCCACCACATTTCGAAGTTCACGAATGTTACCTGTCCAATCATATTCCTGCAACAATTTTATGGCTTGCGCCGAAAATGACTTAACTGCATTTCCTTGCTCTGAAGCTATTTTCTCTGTAAAATGAGAAATCAAAGCTGGAATATCATCACGTCTTTCGTTCAACGGCGGAACTTTAATTAAAATTACTGCTAGACGATGGTATAAATCTTCACGGAAACGTCCTTCTGCAATTTCTGTTTTTAAATCTTTATTTGTTGCGGCAACAACACGAACATCGACTTTTATGTCTTTATCAGCACCAACTCTTGTAATCATATTTTCTTGAAGCGCACGTAAAACTTTCGCTTGCGCAGAAAGACTCATATCTCCAATTTCATCCAAGAAAATAGTTCCTTTATCAGCAACTTCAAACTTTCCTGCACGATCTTTTACTGCCGATGTGAAAGCACCTTTTACGTGACCGAACAATTCGCTTTCGATTAATTCACTCGGAATCGCAGCACAATTCACTTCGATTAAAGGAAAACTAGAACGCTCGCTTTTTTCGTGCAATTGATGCGCCACTAATTCTTTTCCGGTTCCGTTTGGACCTGTAATTAGAACTCTGGCTTCTGTTGGAGCAACTTTATCAATCATCACTTTAATATGATTAATTGATTCGCTGTCACCAATCATTTCGTAGTTTTTACTAACTTTTTTCTTTAGAATTTTATTTTCAACTACTAATTGTTTTTTATCTAAAGCATTACGAACTGTATTCAGCAAACGATTCAAATCTGGCGGTTTCGAGATATAATCAAAAGCTCCTAAACGCATAGTCTGAATTGCAGTTTCCATGTCGCCATGACCCGAGATCATCACCATCGGAATTTCTGGTTTTATTTTTTTCACTTCTTCTAAAACCTCAACTCCGTCCATTTTTGGCATTTTGATATCGCACAAAACCAAATCGTAATCGTTGTTTTTTATTTTTTCAAGCCCAGCAACGCCATCTTCTGCTTCATCTACCTGATACGAATCATTTTCTTCTGATAAAATTTTTACCAAAACTCTTCTGATTGCTGCTTCGTCTTCTACAATTAGTATTTTACTCATTTTTTTCTAAGGTTCAAAGTTGCAAAGGTTCATAGGTACAAAGTTTAAAATCTTTATCTACAATTATACCTTTTTAACCTGTTATATAATATCTCTTCTGGCTCTAGTGCATTTCTTAAAGTCGCTTTTCTAAGTTACAAAATTTCAAAAAACCTTTGAACCTTTGCCCCTCTGAACCTTTGCAACCTCAAAAAACTAGTACTTCAGCCACTTATACAATTCCTTCCAAGTCGGTTTTTTGCCGTACATTAAAATACCGATTCGGTAGATTTTTGCAGCGAACCAGACTACAAGGAAAAATGTTGCAAACAATAATGATACCGAAATTGCAATTTGCCACCACGGCACACCAAACGGAATACGCATTAACATTACTATTGGTGAAGTTAACGGAATCATTGAAAAGATTACCGCAACACTTCCGTGAGGATCATTTACCACAGTAAAAAATCCGATATAAACACTCAAAATCAGAGGCATCAAAATTGGAAGCAAAAATTGTTGAGAATCGGTTTGATTGTCAACCGCTGCTCCAATTGCTGCATAAAATGAGCTATATAGAAAATATCCTCCAATAAAATAAATTACAAATCCGATTAAAATACTGGCAATTGGCAAATTCCATAATTCAGCAATATACATTTGCGCCGATCCAGAAAGTTCATGCTGAGCTGCCTGCATCATTTCTGGTGAAATTCTGGCTGTTGGGCCAACATTTACTCCAAAAAATGCCGAAGCTGCAAACATCAAACTTAAACCAATTATTGCCCAGATTACAAATTGCAGAATTCCAGCTAGTGAAGTTCCGACAATTTTTCCAATCATTAATTGAAATGGCTTTACAGATGAAATAATGATCTCAATAATTCGGTTCGTTTTCTCTTCGATTACGCTTCTCATTACCATGTTTCCGTAAATGATAATAAACATCATAATCAAATAGCCAAATGCACCTCCGATTCCGATTTTAATTTCATTTAAGCCTTTTAAACTTTCTTCTCCAGAGGCTTTTACCAAATGAATATTTACATCTGATTGTGCTTTCTGAATAGCAAGCGTATCCAATTTCGCCTCCTCAAGATTCAGTTTTGTGATTTTATTTCCAATAATATCTTGAGTGTTTTCAATAAAAGAAATGCTCGGACTATTATTCGAAATAAATTCAATTTTACTTTCTAAATCTTTAATATTATTTGTTTTCGGAATAACAATTAATCCACTGAAATTTTCTTTTGTAATACTGTCTTTTAAAGCTTTTACATCAATTTCAGATAGATTCAGATATTTAAATTCTGCTCCTTTTTTATTTTCTTTTAAAAAATCTGAGACAAAAATCCCAGTTTCGTCATGAATCGCAATTCTTTTTGTTTCTGCTTTCATAGTACTTAAATACCCAATAAAAACAGCTATAGCCACAAACAAAAGCGGACTCAAGAAAGTCATGACAACAAAAGATTTATTGCGGACTTTGGCAATAAATTCTCTTTTTATAATCAACGAGATAATACTCATAAATAATTAATTTTCAAATTTTAAATTCCAAATCCCAATTTATAAGCTTGGAATTTGGAATTTCTATATTGGAATTTTTAAATTTTGTTTTCAGTAACCGTTTGGATAAAAATATCGTTTATACTCGGAATTTTTTCAACGAAGTGCGTTACTTGTCCACGTTGTGTCAAAACATTCAATAATTCGTTTGGACTTGCATTTCCAATCTGAATATTTAATTTTAAATCATCATTTAAAGATTTAAAACTAGCAGGCGAAACCGTGAATTTTTGAGTAATATCATACATTAAACCTTCAACATTACCAGTTAAGATTCCAACTTCAAAACTGTTTGTTCTAAACTGACGTTTTACATCAACCACTTTTCCTTCTATCAGTTTATTAGATTTATGAATTAAAGCGATATTTTCACAAAGTTCCTCAACACTTTCCATTCTATGAGTCGAAAAAATAATTGTTGAGCCTTGTTCTTTTAAAGCCAAAATTTCGTCTTTAATAATATTTGCATTTACGGGATCAAATCCTGAAAATGGCTCATCTAAAATCAGCAATTTTGGTTTATGCAACACACAAACCACAAACTGAATTTTCTGCGCCATTCCTTTAGAAAGCTCTTGGATTTTTTTATTCCACCATCCTTGAATTCCTAATCGGTCAAACCAATAATCTAGTTGCTTTTTAGCTTCGGCTTTAGAAAGACCTTTCATTTGCGCCAAATACAAACACTGCTCGCCTACTTTCATCGAACTGTACAAACCTCTTTCTTCTGGAAGGTAGCCAATTGTCTGCACATGTTTTGGCTGTAATTTTTCTCCATCCAAAATTACCTCGCCACTGTCCGGCATTGTAATTTGGTTTATGATTCTGATAAGGGAAGTTTTTCCTGCTCCATTGGGACCTAATAGTCCATATATACTGCCTTTTGGCACATTTAATGAAACTTCGTTAAGTGCTACATAGTCGCCATATTTTTTTATGACTTTATGTACTTCAAGTAAGTTACTCATGTTATTTTTAAGGATTTACTGCGTTGCTTCTCCCATTACGGTTCAGCGACTGTAAAAGTAAATAATTACTAGCGAATCTGCGCCATATTACGCAAAAAACCCATTCTAATTTATACTAGAATGGGTTTTTATTATTTTATAACCTTTTAAAAAAGTTGAGATTATGAGAACATATCTTTTACTTTTTCAAAGAATGACTTCTCTGATTTCTCTGGACTCGGAGCAAAGTGTTCGTTGTTCAAAGCATTTTCAAAGAATTGTTTTTGCTCTTTATTTAATGTTTTTGGAGTCCAAACATTTACATGAACCAATAAATCTCCGCTTCCGTAACCGTTCAAACTTGGAATTCCTTTTCCTTTTAATCTTAAGATTTTTCCAGATTGGATTCCTTCTTCCAATTTAATACGCACTTTTCCGTTGATTGCTTCGATATCTTTTGAAGCTCCCAAAACTGCTTCCGGGAAACTGATGTATAAATCGAAATGAACGTTTTCACCTTCACGCTTCAAGAATTCATGTTCAATTTCTTCAATAGCAACAATTAAATCACCTGGAATACTGTTTCCTGGTGCATCATTACCTTTGTTTGCAACTTTCAACTGCATTCCGTCAACAACTCCCGCAGGAATTTTGATTGATACCGTTTCGTCTTCTTGAACCATTCCTTGAGCATCTGCCTCAGAAGGTTTTTTATCTAAAATCTGACCAGAACCACCACAAGTAGGGCAAGTTGATGCAGATTGCATTCTTCCTAAAATGGTATTGGTTACACGCATTACTTGTCCTTGACCGTTACAAGTCGTACAAGTTTTATACGTTACGCCTTTTGCCTGAACTTTACGTTTTACTTTTACTTTTTTCTCAACTCCATTTGCAATTTCTTCTAAAGTCAATTTTACTTTAATTCGAAGATTGCTTCCTTTCGCGCGGCGAGGACCTCCGCCTCCGCCTCCGAAACCGCCAAATCCGCCACCAAAAATATCACCAAACTGGCTGAAAATGTCGTCCATATTCATACCACCGTGACCGCCGCCAAATCCGCCAGAACCATCAAATGCTTGATGACCATATTGATCGTATTTCGCTTTTTTCTGCGGATCACTCAAAACTTCATAAGCTTCAGCTGCCAATTTGAAGTTTTCTTCTGCCTCTTTGTCGCCTGGGTTTTTATCAGGATGATATTTTAAAGCGCTTTTTCTATACGCTTTTTTAATTTCGGCAGCATCAGCATTTTTTGAAATGCCTAGTATTTCGTAAAAATCTTTTTTCATAATTAGGTTTAAATTCCAAATTTTAAAATTCCAAAATCCAAAATGGGCTTGAAATTTCTATTTGCATTTTAGTTTCCAACTACAACTTTAGGGTAACGAATAATTTTGTCTCCTAATTTGTATCCTTTTTCAATAACATCAACAATTTTCCCTTTTAATTTGTCAGACGGAGCTGGAATTTGGGTAATTGCTTCAGCAATATCAGCATTGAAAGCATCTCCTGCTTGAATTTCAACTTGCTCTAACCCTTTAGAAACTAAAGTGCTTTTCAATTTTTCGTGAATCAACTCAACACCTTTTTTCAAATTCTCATCCTCAGACTTGTTGATCTCTACTGCCGCTCTGTCAAAATCATCTAAAACTGGAAGCATAGCCAACAAAACCTCTTGGTTTGCAGTTTTAAACAATTCAAGACGTTCTTTTGAAGTTCTTTTTTTGTAATTTTCAAATTCAGCAAATAATCTCAAAAACTTATCTTTTTCGTGAGCCAAGTCTTTAGCTAATTGCTCCTCAACACTTAATTCTTCAACAATTAACTGCTCTCCGTTGGCATTGTTCTCTAACGTTACGTCGTCTAATTCCTGATCGAATTCTGTATTTTCCGTAGTCATATTACTTTTATTTTTAAAAATATTTTTAAACTTCATTTTATTTCTTTCTGTTGGATTGCAAAAGTACTGCCAAATCTTATAAAATGTCAAATTGTCACTTTATTAATTATGAGACATTTAAAAAACGCATTTGCCCAGAAAAAATTTATTATAATTTTAAGACTATTACGTTTTAGTTTATCTTATCTTTGAGACCAATAGATATAAATTTTTACCACCAAAAATTGAATTTAAGGGTTGGCTTCGGCCTCTAAATAATTATTAATTCAAATTTACCTTATATTAAAAAAAGCTTCGCCTATAGAGACGAAGCTTTTTTTTATGTTTGAGCTTAACATGACAAGATTGTCATTTTCTATTTTTGCACGGGCGGAGGGATTCGAACCCCCATCAACGGTTTTGGAGACCGCTATTCTACCCTTGAACTACGCCCGTAACTTAAGGTCGGCAAATTAAGAGTTTTTTTTCTTCTCTAGCAACTATTTTAGGCAGAGATTTTAAAAGAAAATCCTTTAAATCTGCTGAATCTAAAGCAAAAACTTTTATTCCAGACAGTTAGCCACACAAAGTATTTTTTATTATTTCACGCAGATTTAAAAAGATTTAGGCAGATTTACTTTTTAATTCAAATTAAATCTGCTCCAATCAGCAGAATCTGCGTGAAACAAAAACTTAATTACGACTGTAAAGCTTTCTTTAATCCGTCAAAATCAACAGAAACCTGCTCTCCCGTCACTAAATTTTTAAGTGTATATGAATTTGAACTAATTTCCTGATCACCAACCAATACTGCAAACGGAATCAAACGTTTATCTGCATATTGAAATTGTTTCCCAACTTTTACATTATCAGGATACAATTCTACTTTAATATTTTCCTGTCTCAATTTCTGAATCGCTTTTGAAGCATATAAAGCTTCTTTGTCTCCAAAATTCAAGAATATTGCTTTTGAAGTAGCCGCGACAGTTTCTGGAAATAATTGCAATTCTTCTAAAACTAGATAGATCCTATCCAAACCAAAAGAAATTCCGACACCACTCATATTTTTCAATCCGAAAATACCAGTCAAATCGTCGTATCTTCCGCCTCCGCCAATAGACCCCATAGCAACGGTTTTTGGAGCTGCAACTTCAAAAATGGCTCCCGTGTAATAATTTAAACCACGTGCTAAAGTCACATCCAAATCTAAAATTGCAGTTGACAAACCTAAATCGGCAACATTGTCACATATAAATTTTAATTCCTCAACACCTTTCATTCCTTCTTCAGAAGAAGACAATAAGTCCGAAAGTTGCGTAATTTTGTCTGCAAAAGTTCCTGAGAAACTAAAAAGCGGCTGTACTTTTACTAAAGCTTGTTCAGAAATGCCTTTTTCAATCATTTCTTTTTTAACGCCGTCTTCTCCAATTTTGTCTAGTTTATCAAGAGCAACTGTAAAATCAATCAATTTATCAGAAGCACCAATAACCTCAGCGATTCCCGATAAAATTTTTCTATTGTTGATTTTAATCGTAACGCCTTCTAAACCTAAAGAAGTAAAAACAGTATCATATAATTGAACTAATTCAACTTCTTGCCAAAGTGATTTTGAACCAACAACATCGGCATCGCATTGAAAGAATTCTCTAAAACGACCTTTTTGTGGATTATCTGCTCGCCAAACTGGTTGAATTTGGTATCTTTTAAACGGAAATTCAATTTCACTTTGGTGTTGCACAACATATCTTGCAAACGGAACTGTCAAATCGTAGCGCAATGCTTTCTCAGAAATTTTTCCTGTGAATTTATTCAGTTCAATTCTTTGCTCTAAAGTGATTTTTTCAGCAGAATTTAACTGTAATTCTTCAATAGATTCTGGCAATTCGATTTTACTTTTATTGTAGAAAAAATTACCTGAATTTAATATTTTAAAAATCAGACGATCTCCTTCTTCTCCGTATTTCCCCATTAAGGTATCTGAATTTTCAAACGAAGGCGTTTCGATTGGCTGAAAACCAAATTTCTCGAAATTAGCTTTTATAGTTTGAATAATATATTGACGTTTTGACACCTCTGCTGGTGAAAAATCTCTTGTCCCTTTTGGTATACTTGGTTTTGAAGCCATCTTCTTTATTTTAGATTGTTGATTTTTGATTTTAGATTTCTTTTGAAACTTAAATTCAAAAATCTTTAAAATTAATTTATTTCTATTTTTTTTGATTGCTGGCGCTTTAGACTTTCATCTTTATAACTTTCCAACTTTCGACTTAATTTAAGTCTGCAAATATCTTACTTTTTAAAATAAATAATAGCACATCGAAAGCAAACTTGTAACAAAAAACGTATTTTCGTGACAAATTGGTCATGATGCTAAAATTATTTAAAGAAAATATCCGAATTGCTTTTGGTTCTATCAAAACACAAATTCTGCGTACTATTCTTACCGTTTTAATTATTGCTATCGGTATTACCGCTTTAGTCGGCATCTTGACTGTAGTTTCTGCATTAGAAAACACAATCTCTACCAATTTTGCATCAATGGGAGCTAATACCTTCAACATTAACCAATACGAAAATACGGTTCGAAATCGTGGCGGAAAGGAGCGTGAAGTTATCAATCCGATTATTTCTTATCCTGAAGCTGTTGCTTTTAAAAACAAATACAAATATCCTTTTACAGAAACATCTCTTTCGTTTACCGCAACCTCAAAAGCTGAAGTAAAATATTTAGATACCAAAACAGATCCTGAAATTACAGTGGTTGGTGTTGATGAACATTTTATTGCCAATTCTGGTTTAGAAACTACTTTAGGCCGTTCTTTTAACCAGTTTGACATTGACAACAACACTTACTCGTGCATTGTTGGTTCTGATTTTGAAAAAGGACTTTTAAAAGATGTAAATCCGATAGATAAAATCATTTCGATTCGTGGAGCACGATTTAAAGTTATTGGAGTTTTAAAAGAAAAAGGTTCTACTTTTGGAAATAGTCAAGATTTACGTGTTTTGATTCCGATTCAGGTGGCAAGATCATTGTTTTCTGCACCTGACATTAACTATACAATCAGCGTGATGGTTTCTAAAAAAGAACTTTTAGACGAAGCTGTTGATAATGCCACAAGCACCATGAGAAGAGTTCGTAAATTGAGTCCTGTAAGAGATAATAATTTCGGAATTGGACGCAGTGACGATTTAATAAACCGAATTTTAGGAATTACCAAATATTTAGGTTGGGCCGCTTGGATTATATCCGTTATTACCATTTTAGGATCTTCTATTGCCTTAATGAATATTATGATTGTTTCGGTTACAGAACGTACACGCGAAATTGGCGTTCGTAAAGCTTTAGGAGCAAAAAGATCAACGGTTGCTTTTCAGTTTTTTATTGAAACTTTATTGATCGGACAAATTGGAGGTTTAGTTGGAATCGTTCTAGGAATTCTGCTTGGTTTTGCTATTGCAACTGCCATGAGTTTCGTTTTTGTGATTCCGTGGATGGCAATTTTTGCAGCATTTGCAACCAGTTTTATGGTCGCAATAGTTTCTGGCTTATATCCAGCTATTAAAGCATCAAAACTAGATCCTATTGAGGCATTACGTTACGAATAGTTTTAGTCTCAGTTTTCAATCTAAATAATCGCTTTTACTTTTTAAACGACTCTTCTTTATATTTTCTAATATAATTGGAAAATCATTCTTGCAGCACACTCCTAACTGAAGACAACCACCTGGAGCTTTGGGGTGATATTCTTTTTCTTCATAAAGCTTATGTAGTATTTCAGGTATTTGACTCTCAAACTTCACAGCTAAAATATGATTATTTCCTATCGAAGTGCCTTCTGCAGGAATCCATCCATTCACCAAAGAATGAATAAGTTTAAATTCTTGATAAATAAATTCGTCTGGATTACGAAAATCAAAAACACATCCTAAATCTGTACCTATAGGCCAAGCAGCAGACGCGCGAAATGTTCCTAACAGAATTTCATTTTCAGCTTTAGACCAATTTATAAAATCATTATAGAAATCTGTTTTTAATCGTTTTTCAAAACGTTTTCCCACAACATCTTTAACAGATTTAATTCCGTCTAACGAAAAATAACCATCAATTACGATGTAGTTTTCTTTGGGATTAGTTTTATATTCCATAAGATTCCGACTGAATTATCAAATTATGAGCCTTTCAAGACCTTACCCGAAATCATACGATCGTTATCATAAATATCTTTTCGAAGCTCAACGTTTTGGAAACTCATACTCGCAAGCAAATCAATCATTTCTTTTCCGAGATATTGATTGATTTCGAAATATAATTTTCCTTTTTCTAGAAGAGCATTTTTTGCCAGTGAGGCAATTTTTCTATAGAAAATTAAAGCGTCGTTGTCTTCCACAAAAAGAGCTAAATGCGGCTCATAGTTCAAAACATTTTTCTTGATTTCTTCTTTTTCTAAATTTCGCACGTAAGGCGGATTAGAAACAATTATATCAAACTGGCATCTTAATTCTTCTTCTTTTAAAATATCCAATAATACAAAAGTCACTTCGACATTATTTCTTACAGCGTTTCTTTTAGCCGTTTCAATTGCTTTTTTAGAAACATCAATCGCTACAACTTCTGCATTTGGAAGGTTTTTCGCCAAAGAAATAGCGATACAGCCACTGCCCGTTCCTATATCCAGAATTCTTATTTTTTTTGACTTTTCTGGACTTATATTTTCATTAATAATCCATTCTACCAATTCTTCTGTTTCTGGCCTCGGAATTAAAACATTTTCATTTACTTCAAAATCCAAACCGTAAAAATTAGTTTTTCCAAGCAAATACTGAATCGGTACTTCTTTTTTAAGATGTTGTAACAATTCGTCCCATATCAGAAAATCATTCTCATCAAACATCAGCTCATGATTTAGGGCCAAATCAATCTGACGAAGCTGATGCTTATCTTCTAGAATCAAATAAAAAAAGCTCTCTGCTTCATACGCATCGTAAAAAGGAGATAATTCTTGAATAAACTGAGTACGATATTGTTTAATTTTCATTTTTATTTTTTGACCATTTCTATCAGCCAAAAGCTGACATTTTACTTTCAATAAGTCTTACTGATTTAAATTTGTTACATGCAAAATCACAAAACTTTCAGCATCCATACAGGACAAGAATTGTGTCCAGTACATCCCAGAGGAGCATCTAAATATTCAAAACCAGATTTTTTATACAGCTTTTGTGCGGCAAGCATAAATGGCATGGTTTCTATGTAACATTTTTTAAAACCAAAAACCCTAGCTTGTTCTAAACATTTTTCCATCATTTGCGATCCAATCCCTAAACCTCTAGTTTTTGGAAGGAAGTACATTTTCTGCAATTCACAGATTTCAGGATCACCATTTTCCAAAGGCGCAATTCCTGCACATCCGACAATTTCCCCATCACTTTCAACAACAAAATATGTCGATTTAGGCTTGCTATATTCTTCAAACATCAAATCCAGATAAGGATCTTCGTATGCGGTTTCTACTTTTGGAATTTCCATTTCATCAAAAACAAATCGTATCAAACCCGCAACTGCCTGATTATCTTCTTTTTTAATTTCGCGTATTAGCCAATTTACCATTTTTTTATTCTAAATCATTATATGTGCAAAAGTAAATATACTTTTTATGCGGTTTCTTAACTTAATCATAAACTCAAAAATAACTACTTTTGCACCGTGAATATACATGAAAAATATATAAAACGCTGCATCGAACTGGCACAAAATGGACTTGGAACAACATATCCGAATCCGATGGTTGGCAGTGTGATTGTTTATGACGGCAAGATTATTGGCGAAGGCTGGCATAAGAAGGCTGGTGAGCCGCATGCAGAGGTAAATGCCGTCAATTCTGTAAAAGATAAATCGCTGCTGAAAAAGGCTACAATTTATGTAAGCTTAGAGCCTTGCAGTCATTTTGGCAAAACTCCTCCATGCTGTGATTTGATTATTGCAAATGAAATTCCGAATGTTGTGGTCGGCACGGTTGATCCTAATGAAAAGGTAGCTGGCAAAGGCATTTTGAAATTAATTGAAGCTGGCGCAAATGTTACAGTTGGCGTTTTAGAAGACGAATGCAACGAACTGAATAAGCGTTTTTTTACTTTTCATCAGAAAAAAAGACCTTATATCATTTTAAAATGGGCTGAAAGTCAAGACGGATTTTTAGCTCCTGAAAAAACAATTGATCAAGATCGAAAACCAATTTGGATTACGAATCAATATTCAAGACAATTGGTTCATAAATGGAGAACTGAAGAACAAGCTATTTTAGTTGGAACACAAACCGTAGTTGATGACAACCCAAAATTGAATGCTAGAGATTGGAACGGAAACAATCCGACAAGAATTGTTATAGATCGAAATAATAGAATTGATAAAGATAGTTTTATTTTTGATGACAGCGTGAGAACTATCATTTTTTCTAGTGAAACAAAAAAGTCATCAAAAGAAAATACGCACTTTGAAGCAATTGATTTCAGTAAAAATATTGTACCTCAGATTTTAGATGTTTTATACCAAAATCAAATTCAATCGGTAATTATTGAAGGCGGAAGACAAACGCTTCAATCTTTTATTGATGATAATCTTTGGGACGAAGCACGAATTTTTATTGGAAAAACAAGTTTTGAAAAAGGAACAAAAGCGCCAGATATTTCAAGAAAAAACACTATTAAAACCAACATTTTAAGCGACGAATTAATACAAATTAGAAATTATGATTAATGCGATAATTTTTGACTTTGGAGATATTTTTATCAATTTAGATAAACCTGCTACAATTTCTGGTTTACAAAAACTAGGAATGAAAGAATGGAATAATGAATTTGATCAATTAAATCTTTCTTTTGAAGTAGGTGCAATTTCTCCAGAAGATTTCGTTGGCGGTTTTCAAAAACAATTGCCAAATGCTAGTAAAGAAGATATTTTGAAAGCTTGGAATGCTGTTTTGGCAGATTTCCCGTTTTACCGTCTGGAATTTCTTCAGGAATTATCAAAAAAATATCGCTTGTTTCTTTTAAGCAATACCGATTCTATTCACATTAATACTTTTGAAGAAAAGAGCGGTGTTTCTTTTTACAAAGATTTTTATGCTTGTTTTGAAAAAGTCTATTTTTCTTTTGATATCGGAATGAGAAAACCTGACCCGAAAATCTATCAATTTGTTTTGAATGAAAATAATCTTATTGCAGAAAACACTTTGTTTGTTGATGATAAAACCGAAAACACAGATAGTGCAGCGACTTTAGGAATTAAAGTTTGGAATCTTCAAGTTGGAAAAGAAGATGTTGTTGATTTATTTAGCAAAGGATTATTATAAAAAAATATTTTAGCCACAGATTATACTGATTAAAAGGATTCAAAAGTATGTTGCCACGAATTACACAAATTTCCACTAATTGAATTGGCTTAAAAAAACTAAAATTCGAGGAAATCTGTGTAATTCGTGGCGAAAAAACTTAAAGCTTACCATTTGGAAATTAACGATACTTATCAAACTATTGCAACTGCATCTGAAGAAATACTGTTTAAAGAAAAAGGCAGTAAATTCTTTGGTTACGCATTTCCAATAGATCATGAAGACGAAGTAAAACCCATTATAGAAGAACTCAAAAAACAGCATCCGCACGCGGTGCATTATTGTTATGCTTACCAATTGGGCGTTGGAAATAAAACTTCATATCGCGCCAATGATGACGGTGAGCCAAGCAACACGGCTGGAGCACCAATTTACGGCCAGATACAATCTTTTGGCATAACAAACGTTCTTGTTGTAGTGGTTCGTATTTTTGGAGGAGTAAAATTAGGCGTTGGCGGTTTAATTGCAGCTTACAGAACAACTGCTCAACAAACTTTGGAAGTTTGCGAAATTGTTGAAAAAACTATTGATGTCGAGTTTCTGATTTCTTTTGATTACAAAAACATGAATAAAGTAATGCGCGTGATTAAAGAAAAAAAACTAGAAATTGTGTCTCAAGAAATGGAAATGGATGAAGTTTCTGGATTGCCAATTGGCAAAATTGTGACAAAAACGCGAAAAAAAAATGCCGAAACAGTGTTCAGCATTTTTGATTTAATGTTCGAAATTGATATTAAAATTATATAATTTAACATCAAAAAGAAAGTGGTTTTAACACTTTTCATCAAGTGTTTTAAATATGTCTAAAATGTATTCTGGAGGAGCTGTTGGACGACCTGTTTTTAACGCAACAAATACTAAAATAAACGTCGCAGTTGTTAATAACTCATTTACCTCATTGTAAATCGCACAGTCAAATTCGATCTTCACAGAAGAGTGACTTTTGAATGTTGTATGAATTGTCAAAAGTTCATCGTATCGTGCCGATTTTTTGTAACTGATATTCATGTTGACAATTGGAAGACCAATACCGCTTTCTTCCATGCTTTTATACGAAACCCCTTTATTTCTAAGCCATTCCACGCGTCCAATCTCAAAATAAGGCACATAATTTCCGTGATAAACAACTCCCATTTGGTCAGTTTCTGAGTAACGAACTCGCACTTGAGTCTGGTGATTTTTCATTTATAAAATATTAAAAAAATTCGAATTTAAAAAGCCTCATTACAACTTTTTTTTATAAAATTAGATGCCGAAATATTTTTTTTTACAGAAATTTGTTCACATATTTGTTATCCCGAAATACGGAATAAAATTGCTCCACTTTTATTAGGAGAATCTTTATAACAATAATAAAAATTTATCTGAATCTATGACTAAAACTGCTCAATCGGTATGGGAAAACTGTTTGTCCTTTATAAAGGATAATATTCAAGACCAAGCATATAAAACTTGGTTCGAACCAATCAAATCAGTTGAGCTAACCGATAACGCATTATACATTCAGGTTCCGAGTAAATTTTTCTACGAATGGCTCGAAGAGCATTACGTAAAATTATTGAAAGTTGCGCTTACCAAAGAACTGGGAAAAAACGCAAAGTTACTCTATAAAATTAAAATGGAGAACACTTATGGCAATAAACAGCCGTTTACCGAGCAGCTGCCAAGTGCCAACAGAGTGCCAATGAAACCGCAAGAGGTTGATGCTCCGTTTAAAAACTTAAATCCTGAACTTAAAAATCCTTTTGTAATTCCTGGAATTAGAAATTTAAAAATTGAGTCTCAGTTAAACCCAAACTACAGTTTTGATAATTTCTTAGAAGGAGATTCAAATAGATTAGCTCGTTCTGCTGGTATGGCAGTTGCCAACAAGCCAGGGGGAACTTCATTTAATCCGTTATTGATTTTTGGAGGAGTTGGTTTAGGAAAAACACACTTAGCACATGCTATAGGTGTAGAAGTAAAAGATAAATACCCAGAAAAGACCGTTTTATATATTTCTGCTGAGATTTTCACGCAACAATACATTGATTCTGTTAAAAAGAATAATCGTAATGACTTTATTCACTTTTATCAGTTAATCGATGTTTTGATTATTGATGACGTTCAGTTTTTATCTGGAAAATCAGGAACGCAAGACGTATTCTTCCACATTTTTAACTATTTGCACCAAAACGGAAAACAAGTAATCTTAACTTCTGATAAAGCTCCTGTTGACATGCAGGATATCGAACAAAGATTATTATCTCGTTTCAAATGGGGATTGTCTGCAGAATTGCATCAGCCTGACTACGAAACTCGTATCTCAATCTTAAAAAACATTTTATACCGCGATGGTGTAGAAATGCCAGAAGATATTTTAGAATATGTTGCTCGAAACATCAAATCAAATGTTAGAGAGCTCGAAGGCGCTATTATTTCGTTAATCGCCCAATCTTCTTTCAACAAAAAAGAAGTTACGATCGAATTGGCAAAAAGCGTTGTAGAGAAATTTGTTAAAAACGTAAAGAGAGAAATCTCTATCGATTATATCCAAAAAATTGTTTCAGACTATTTCCAGTTGGACATTGAAACACTTCAATCTAAGACCAGAAAGAGGCACGTTGTACAAGCAAGACAATTAGCGATGTTCTTTGCTAAGAAATTCACTAAAGCTTCTCTTGCTAATATTGGCTCACAAATTGGAGACCGCGATCACGCAACTGTTCTTCACGCTTGTAAAACAGTCGATAATTTAGTTTCTACAGACAAACAATTCAAAAAATTTGTCGAAGACATCAACAAAAAACTAACGCTATAACGCGAATCATGCCAGTAAAAATTTTAATGGTATGTTTAGGAAATATTTGCAGATCTCCTTTGGCCGAAGGAATTCTTGCTTCTAAACTACCCGAAGATAAATTCTTTGTTGATTCTGCTGGTACAGGTTCTTGGCACGTTGGCCATTGCCCAGATAAACGTTCTATTGAAGTCGCTAGAAAAAACGGAATCAACATCAGCGCACAAAAAGGAAGACAAATTCAAATTTCTGATTTTGATGAGTTTGATTATATCTATGTAATGGATAATTCAAATTTTCGCGATGTTGTCCATTTAGCTAAAACTCCTGAACATAAAAATAAAGTTCGCTTGATTTTAAACGAATTATTTCCAGATGAAAATGTTGATGTTCCAGATCCATATTATGGCTCAACAAACGGTTTTGACAACGTTTACCAAATGCTGGACGAAGTAACTGATTTAATTGCAGATCAGCTTATTAGAAAACACTCCTAATTCAATTCAATTGTTTCTAAAAAAGAGATAATTGAATTTTTTAATTTTAAACAAAACACATTATGAAATCTTTCGGAAAACTATATTTAATTCCAACCACAATGGGCGAAAGCGATCCGATGGATGTTTTACCTCAAACTGTTAGAAGAACGATAGAAGTTATCGACCACTATATTGTTGAAAATGACAAAACGGCTAGAAAATCTATAAAAGCAGTTTATCCAGAAAAAAAACAATCTGAATTGGTTCTTTTTACTTTAAACAAAAGAACAGAAACTAGCGAACATAATGATTTCATTAAACCTTTATTAGAAGGAAAAAACATGGGATTAATGAGTGAAGCTGGCTGTCCTGGAGTTGCAGATCCTGGTGCTGTAATTGTAAAACTGGCGCACGAAAAAGGGATTCAAGTTGTACCTTTAGTTGGTCCTTCTTCTATCCTACTAGCCATGATGGCTTCAGGAATGAACGGACAAAGTTTTACTTTCAACGGATATCTACCTATTGACAAAGATGAGAAAAAATCGGCAATTCGTCATTTCGAGAAATTATCTTATGATAAAAATCAATCGCAACTATTCATTGAAACTCCGTACAGAAACAACAAACTGATTGAAGATCTTTTACAAATCTTAAGTCCTGCAACTCATCTTTGTATTGCGGCAGATATTACTTTGCCAACAGAATTCATCAAAACAATGAAAGTTTCTGATTGGAAAAAATTAAAAATTGATATTGATAAGCGTCCTGCGATTTTTATTATTCATAAAATGTAAAAACTAACTCTAAAACCATCACAATGGAAAAGATTTTTCTCCTTGTTTTAATTTGTTTTGTACAAAATGCATTTTCGCAAAGCACTAAAAATAATTCTAAGACAAAAGCTTCACAAACAAAAGAATCAGAAATACCAATTGTTAAAGTTAATACTACTAATTACACTGACACAGATTTAATAGTAGATGAGCCTAACCCCTCTTCATTAGCTATAAAAAATGATGACAAAACAATTTATAACACTGCAGGTTTAGATGTAAAACCCGATTTTCCTGGAGGAATAGAGAAATTCAACAAATTTTTTTATAACAACTTTCATTATTCGGATGAAGAATATACTGCTTTGAAAGGAAAAAAAATTTACGCAACGTTTGTAGTTGAACAAGATGGAGCATTAACAGATATAAAAATCCTTAGAGATGCTGGCTATAACACAGGAGCTGAAGCAATTAGGGTTTTAAAAAAGTGTCCAAAATGGATTCCTGGAGAAATTAAAGGCAAAAAAGTTAGAGCTTTATACTCAATACCACTAACAATAAATTAGCTAGTATAACACTCACAAGTTTTTCCCTAACCAAACTTTATCATGAGTAAACTCCCAAACGTAACCACAAGCATTTTCACGGTAATGTCAAAAATGGCAACGGAATACAATGCCATCAATCTTTCTCAGGGATTTCCAAATTTTCCGGTTGACGAAAGATTAACTGATATTGTTGCCAGATTAGCAAAGGAAAATGTACACCAATATACTCCAATGGCAGGTTATCCGCCATTGATGAACAAAATTGCAAAATTAACTCAGGATTCTTATAACAGAACAATAAATCCAGATACAGAACTTTTGGTTACAGCTGGTGCAACGCAAGGAATTTTTACCACAATTTTGGCTTTAGTAAAAGAAAATGACGAAGTAATTATTCTCGATCCAAGTTATGATTCTTATGAATCTCCTGTTTTACTCTGCAAAGCAAAACCTGTTCGAGTAGCACTGAATGACGATTATACGCCAAATTGGGAACGAATTGAAAAAGCATGTTCTGCTAAAACCAGAATGATGATTATCAATAATCCGCATAATCCGACAGGGAAAATTTTAACCGAAAATGATTTTGTTCAATTAAAAAATCTTCTTGAAAAATATCCTGATATTATAGTTTTATCAGATGAAGTTTACGAATATATTACTTTCGAAGAAAAACATATTTCTGCACATACAAAAGATTTCCTTTTAGATCGTTGTGTTATGGTTTCTTCTTTTGGAAAATCATTTCACATAACGGGTTGGAAAATTGGCTATACCATTGCACCAGAACATTTAATGAAAGAAATCAAAAAAGTGCATCAGTTTTTGGTTTTCAGCGTAAACAGCATTTCTCAGTTTGCAATAAGCGAATATCTTGATATTGTTGATGTTAATCTTCTTGGAAAATTCTATCAGGAAAAACGAGATTATTTTCAGAAACTACTCCAAAATAGCCGTTTTGAATTAAAACCTTGTGAGGGAACGTATTTTCAAGTCGCTTCTTATGCTAATATTTCAAATGATGACGATGTTACTTTCTGCAAAAATCTGATTATCGATCATGGTGTTGCTGCAATTCCAATTTCAACTTTCTACTCAGATCATAAAGACCAAAAATTAATTCGTTTCTGCTTCGCCAAAGACGATTTTACACTTGAGTCCGCAGCAAAAAAATTATGTGAAATATAAAATTTATTGAAATTTTATAACATTATTATGCGTGCATCCTATTTTATTTAATTAATATTGTAAAAAAAAGAAAAAATATGAGCTACACAGATAAAATGTTACGTGATGATGCTTTAAAAGGCAAAGTCATTGTCGTTACAGGCGGCGGAAGCGGTTTAGGCAAAGCTATGACCAAATATTTTCTCGAATTAGGAGCTCAAGTAGCGATAACTTCTAGAGATTTAGAGAAGTTAAAAACTACAGCTGCCGAACTGGAAAGCCAGACTGGAGGTAAATGTCTTCCTCTTCAATGTGATGTTCGTCATTATGAAGAAGTAGAAAACATGCTTCAGGAAACTTTAAAAGTTTTTGGAAAAGTAGATGTTCTTTTAAATAATGCGGCAGGAAATTTCATTTCGCCAACAGAAAGATTATCAGCCAATGCATTTGATACTGTTATAGATATCGTGCTTAAAGGTTCTAAAAACTGTACGTTGGCTTTTGGAAAACACTGGATTGATACGAAGCAAACTTCGGCAACGATTTTAAATATAGTAACTACTTACGCTTGGACAGGATCGGCTTATGTTGTTCCTAGTGCTACGGCAAAAGCGGGAGTTTTGGCAATGACACGAAGTCTTGCTGTAGAATGGGCAAAATACGGAATTCGTTCTAACGCAATTGCCCCTGGACCATTCCCTACAAAAGGTGCTTGGGACAGATTATTGCCTGGAGATCTTTCAGAGAAATTTGACATGGCCAAAAAAGTGCCACTAAAAAGAGTTGGAGACCATCAAGAATTAGCAAATTTAGCAGCTTATTTAGTTTCTGATTTTTCATCTTATATCAACGGAGATGTAATCACAATTGACGGTGGCGAATGGCTAAAAGGTGCTGGACAATTCAATTTATTAGAAGCGATTCCAGAAGAACTTTGGGATCAGCTTGAAATGATGATAAAAGCAAAAAAGAATAAATAATTACAAGTGCTTACTAAATTCAGAATATTTTTTTTAAACTATACTGATTGCACAAAATCCCGAAAGTAAACTTTCGGGATTTTTTTATGTTTTTTGCCATATAAGCAATATAAATTCAGCTAAGTAACATTTTATTTAAACATTTTCTAACTTAATTTTACTTACGTTACTTATATGTTTAAAATCATAATGTTTTAATACAATTCAGTTAAATTATTATTTTTGCCAAACAAATATCAAACAAAAATTTTATGCTCATTATTGGAATTGCAGGAGGAACTGGAAGCGGAAAAACAACGGTTGTACACCAAATCATGAACGAATTACCAGACACTGAAGTTGGTGTAATTTCTCAAGATTCGTATTATAAAGAAAACCATAACTTGTCTTTTGACGAGAGAGCATTAATCAATTTTGATCACCCTCGTGCCATTGATTTTGAATTATTGGTAAAACATCTTAAAGCTTTAAAAGCTGGAGAGACTATCGATCAGCCTGTATATTCATTTATTCAACATAACAGAACTGATGATACAATTACCACTCATCCTAGAAAAGTAATGATTGTTGAAGGAATCTTAATTTTGACCAATCCAGAATTGCGTGAGCTTTTTGATATCAAAATTTATGTTCATGCCGATTCTGATGAAAGATTAATTCGTCGTTTAAAAAGAGATATTTCTGAACGCGGACGTGATATTGACGAGGTTTTAAACCGTTACCAAACTACTTTAAAGCCTATGCATGAGCAATTTATAGAACCAACTAAAGCATTTGCAGATATTATTATCCCAAATGACAAATACAATACAGTAGCAATTGATGTAGTTCGGGCTGTAATTAATCAGCGTATTTCATAATTTTTATCGTAAATTTAAACCATAATAATTAGGAGCTATTTCCCGCTTTCGCCTTTATCTTTTTATGGCAGAAAAAGCCATAAAAAGGATACCGGCTCTATCGGGGCTAGAGACAACATTCAAATTCAAAAGAAATATTCGTTTAAAATGAAATTTAAAAATCCATACAAAGACAAAAGATGGTTTAAATACCTAGGAAACAAATACGTTTGGGTTTTGCTATTTTTTATAGTTTGGATGTTATTTTTAGACAATTACTCTTATTTTGATCATCGTTTTCTAGATCAACAGATACATGAACTTGAGGATAATAAAAAGTATTATCAAGAGGAAATCAGAAAAGATCAAGAACAGATTAAACAGCTCAAAAATCCAGAACAAATTGAAAAATACGCTCGCGAAAAGTACTTTATGAAAAAAGACAGCGAGGATATTTACATCATACAATTTGAAGGAGACACAATTCAAGAAAAAGAATAATCAAAAAAACTACAATGGCCACTAACCTATTCGACGATTTTAATCCGATTTCATCCAAACAATGGAAACAAAAAATTCAGTTTGAATTAGATGGAGCCGATTACAATCAAACTGTTATTTGGAATTCTCCAGAAGATATTCAGGTAAAACCTTTTTATCATAGCGATGAATTTACAAAAGCCGCAAATATAAATACACAAGCCTCAGATTTTAAAATCTGCCAAAATATCTTTGTTTTTGATGTAGAAAAATCTATCGAACGCGCTTTAAACACTTTAGAAAGAGGTGCAGAAAGTCTTCGTTTTACAATTGAAAATGATAAAATTGATGTTCAAAAACTATTGGAGAATCTTCCTTTAGAAAACAAAAACATTTACTTTAATTTCAATTTTATCTCAATCGATTTCGTTAAAAAATTAGACACTATTTCAATTCAGAAAAAAGCTAATTTTTACTGCAATTTTGACCCAATCGGACAATTGGCAAGAGAAGGGAATTGGTTTACAACTTCCGAGAAAAACAATTTTGAAACCCTAGATTTACTTTTTAAAAATACAACCCATTTAAATCTGCTGAGTGTAGATTTGGGCTTGTATCAAAATTCAGGCGCCAATATTACGCAGCAGATTGCTTACAGCTTAGCACACGCAAACGAATATTTAAATCGTTTCTCTGATACTGCAAAATCTATCGTTTTTCAGGTTTCTGTTGGAACAAATTATTTTTTCGAAATAGCTAAACTTCGTGCGCTTCGAATGCTTTTTGATTTAATTGCTGCAGAATACGATTCGAAAATCGAATGTCATATACTGGCAACTCCAACAAAACGAAATAAAACCATATACGATTACAATGTCAATATGCTTCGCACCACAACTGAATGTATGTCGGCAATTTTGGGTGGCGCAGATGCAATTGCTAATTTGCCTTACGACACATTGTACCACAAAGACAACGAATTTGGCGATCGTATTTCAAGAAATCAGCTTTTGATTTTAAAGCATGAAAGTTATTTTGACAAAGTAGACAACCCAGCCGACGGAAGCTATTATATAGAAAGCTTAACGATGCAATTGGCAGAAAAAAGCTTGGCTTTATTTAAAGATATTGAAGCCAGCGGCGGTTTCTTGAAACTTTTAAACGATGGCACAATCAAGAAGAAAATTCAAGAAAGTGCCAATAAAGAACAAGAATTATTCGATTCTAAAAAAGAAATTCTTTTAGGCACAAATAAATATCCAAACAAAGAAGACCGAATGAAACATGATTTAGAATTGTTTCCTTTTGTAAAAATAAAACCAAGAAAAACATTAATTACACCAATTATCGAAAAGAGATTGGCAGAGAAAATGGAGCAGGAAAGACTGGAGCTTGAGTAAACCGATTTTAATTCGTTATATTTAATAAAAACTATAATTATGGAAGCCATTAGACAAATAATATCTGTTAAAAATCATTCTGTAACTGTTGTCTTGCCAGATGATTTTACTGCGGAGAAAGTAGAAGTAATTATTTTACCGGTTCAAAATGATGAATATCAAGTTCCTCAATGGCAAATTGATCAAGTTAGAGAAAGAACAGAAAACTATTTAAGAAATCCAAAGAATGTTACTGACATCGATGATTTTTTAAAAGAAATTGAAGATGAGTTATAAAATAGTTATTCTTGAGGAAGCTAAAGCGGATTATAAAGAGTCGTTATTATTTTACAAAAATATAAATCCAAAATTAGCTGTCAGATTTAATGACTCTTTCAAAAAAAGCATTGCCTTTATTACTAAGAATCCATTTCAATTTCAAATAAAATATGACGATGTTAGAATCATCTTTTTTAGAACTTTCCCATACGCTATACAATATTCAATATATGAAAATTCTGTTATCATAAAATCTATTTTTCATACATCAAGAGATAGTGATTTGAACGTATTTTAAAAAACAACATTTACATTGAGAAAAGACCTTAAACATATTACTCTTCAAAGTCAAAAGCTGAAAACTGAAAGTCAAGAATCAAATTCTACACATAACTTTACGACTGCCGAAGGAATCGAAATCAAAAAAAACTATTCGGAGAAAGATATCGAAGAATTAGAATTTCTGGATTTTGGAGCTGGTTTTGCACCCAATTTGCGCGGACCATACGCAACGATGTATGTACGCCGTCCGTGGACTATTCGCCAATATGCCGGATTTTCGACAGCGGAAGAAAGTAATGCTTTTTACAGAAAAAATTTAGCTGCGGGTCAAAAAGGACTTTCTATTGCTTTTGATCTTCCAACGCATCGCGGTTACGATTCTGATCACGAAAGAGTTGTTGGTGACGTTGGAAAAGCAGGAGTTGCCATTGATTCTGTTGAAGACATGAAAGTGCTTTTTGATCAGATTCCATTGGACGAAATGTCAGTTTCTATGACCATGAATGGAGCCGTTTTACCTATTATGGCTTTTTATATTGTTGCTGCAGAAGAACAAGGCGTTAGTCCAGAAAAATTAGCAGGAACAATCCAAAACGATATTTTAAAGGAGTTTATGGTTAGAAATACTTATATCTATCCTCCTACTCCTTCTATGAAAATAATCGCTGATATATTTGAATTTACGAGCAAAAAAATGCCAAAATTCAATTCTATTTCCATTTCTGGTTACCACATGCAGGAAGCTGGAGCGACGGCAGATATTGAATTAGCTTATACTTTAGCAGATGGTTTAGAATATATCAGGACAGGATTATCGACAGGAATGACCATTGACGATTTTGCTCCAAGATTGTCTTTCTTTTGGGCAATTGGCATGAATCATTTTATGGAAATTGCCAAAATGAGAGCTGGCCGAATGATTTGGGCAAAACTATTACAACAGTTTAATCCGAAAAGCGATAAATCTTTGGCATTAAGAACGCATTGCCAAACCAGTGGATGGAGTTTGACAGAACAAGATCCATTTAACAATGTTGCCAGAACTTGTATAGAAGCTTCTGCTGCCGTTTTTGGAGGGACACAATCATTGCATACCAATGCTTTAGATGAGGCAATTGCGCTTCCCACAGATTTCTCCGCCAGAATTGCTAGAAATACGCAAATATTTCTTCAAGAGGAAACTAAAATCACTAAAACGGTCGATCCTTGGGCTGGAAGTTATTATGTTGAAAGTCTGACAAATGAAATTGTTGAGAAAACTTGGAAATTAATTGAAGAAGTAGAAGAACTTGGCGGAATGACCAAAGCAATTGAAGCTGGAATTCCGAAACTTCGAATTGAAGAGGCGGCCGCAAGAAAACAAGCAAGAATAGACAGCGGACAAGATATTATTGTTGGTGTAAATAAATACCGTTTAGAAAAAGAAGATCCATTGGATATTCTGGATGTAGACAATCAATTGGTTCGTAAACAGCAAGTCGAACGTCTTGAAGAAATAAAGCGAACCAGAGATTCTGAAAAAGTAAATAAGTCATTAGAAAAATTAATCCATTGTGCTCAGACAGGACAAGGAAACTTATTAGAAAATGCAGTTGAAGCCGCTAGAAACAGAGCAACATTAGGCGAAATCAGTAATGCATTGGAAACTGTTTTTGGCCGTTTTAAAGCACAAATTAAATCTTTTAGCGGAGTGTATAGTGCAGCAATAAAAAATGACGAGAATTTTGAGCGAGCAAAACAATTAGCTGATGTTTTTGCTAAACAAGAAGGAAGACGCCCTAGAATTATGATTGCAAAAATGGGACAAGATGGTCACGATCGAGGTGCAAAAGTAGTTGCAACAGGTTATGCCGATGTAGGTTTTGATGTTGACATTGGCCCTCTATTCCAAACTCCAGCAGAAGCCGCAAAACAGGCTGTGGAAAATGATGTGCATATCTTGGGAGTTTCATCGCTTGCTGCAGGACACAAAACTTTAGTACCACAAGTAATAGAAGAACTAAAAAAACATGGACGCGAAGATATAATGGTAATTGTAGGCGGTGTTATTCCGTCTCAGGACTATCAATTCTTGTTTGATGCGGGCGCCTCAGCAGTTTTTGGTCCAGGAACTAAAATAAGTGAAGCAGCTATAAAAATCTTAGAAGCTTTAATAGATTAAAAGAAAAATCCCTAATTAAAGGGATTTTCTTTTTTCATTTAGTCATTTACTGTTGCGTTACTATCTGCTTCTATAAAAGAAAGATCGTAACCTGCAAAATCTCTCATGTAGCTTTTCAAAGAAGTCCCGAAAGCATCTCTAAAATGTCTGCTTCCTTTGTTCTTGAAAAAATTCTTTACAGAACCTGCACCACCTAAATGCGCTGCAGCTAAAATTCCAGATTCGGTAATTTCGATACCACTGATGATTTTACCTTGATACTTTTCGATTTCGTAACGTAAAATCCATTTGTTTTTGGCTAACAAAGCCATAAAAGCTTTTTCTTGTAGAGCAGGATCTTTTAAAAAGGCTTTATTATCATTAATTCCAATTGCTCTCAAAGCTTTAGAACCAAATTGATATTTACCCATATAACCAAGAGTGTTTACTAATCTGTATTGCCCTTGTGATTCTTTAAAAGCGACTGCTTCTTTAAATCCTATTAGACGATTTCCTGTAAATGGAACATTTGCGATTTTAGGATAATCATCTTTTTCTTTTGATGGAAAAATGTATTCTGATCCATCCGTTTTTTCAATTAAAAACCAAAGTTTGGTTTCATGGTTAGAGGGAATAAATCCCAAACTTAAAAATGTAATAATAACGACTAAACTCGCATAAAAATACCATTTCTTTATCATAAATTGTTTTTCTTCAAGACACTGTCACTCTCTTGAAATTTCTACGCTGCAAAGATAAGCTATTTTAAAAATATACTTAAAATCAGCAGTTTAGCGTTTTTTACGTAAAAACGTAAATCACTTTCATCCCAGTTATAATAATGGATTGCGTGAGATTTCCACTCTCTCGTTTTATCTTCAAAAATTGAAAATTAGAGTCAAAAAAAATCGCATTTTATATAAATTTTAAGCAAATTTCATTAAAATGAAAGAATAAACCTACAATGATATTGTATTATTTTACTCAAATCTTGAAAGTCACTTTTCGAATTCTATAAAATTCAACATTAAAAAATGTTTATTTTTTTATTACTTCAATCTAAAAAATACCTACAATAGTAATTTCATAAATTTTTGATTTCGGCCATATTTTCATGTTCGAAAAAAAATAAAAAAAACCGAAGTAAATTTTACTTCGGTTTCTAATCTTTTTTCAGTTTTAAATTTATCTTGTCACACCTTGACTTGCTATCCAATCAGAATATTTTTTTGCATTTACATTATGTTCTGCTAATGTTGCCGCAAATTCATGATATCCGAAACGATCAACACTTGCACAGAAATAGATATAATCGTTCTTTTCTGGATTCAAAACTGCTTCCAATGCTGTAATATCAGGCATTGCAATTGGTCCTGGCGGAAGTCCTTTATTCACATAAGTATTATATGGAGATCTCATTACCAAATCATTATAAAAAACTCTTTTTATAACCTGATCAAAATCGTTATCTCTCAATTTTAAAGCATAAATAACGGTTGGATCTGCTTGTAATGGCATTTCTAAACGCAAACGGTTTAAATAAACTCCCGCAATTCTAGGTCTCTCGTCTTTTTTAACCGACTCTTTATGAACAATTGATGCTAAAATTGTGGCTTGAACTGGAGTTAATCCTTGCGCTTTTGCTTTAGCAATTCTATCAGCTGTCCAGAAATTATGATATTCTTTAATCATCTTATCACGGAACTTTTCTGCCGATGTATTCCAATAAATTTCATACGTATTTGGAATAAACATTGCAAAGACATTTTCTTCATTAAATCCGTTTGCAGCTAAGAATGTTGAATCTTTTATAGCTTTCATTAATGATAAACTGTCCGCTTCGATTTCTTTTCCAATTCTTCCTGCAAAATTCTCTAAACGTTCTTGATTATTAAAAACCAACTTAACTGGAATATTAGAACGCATTGCACGAACTAAGTCGATATTATTCATGTCCTTCTTTAAAAGAAAACGTCCCGACTTTACATTTTCTGGATAATCTCTTTTTTCAGCAACCATTTCGAAGTTGTCAAAATTCTTTATGTAAGGTGCCAAAATCTTTTTTACATCAGCATAATTTGCATCTGTTGGCACATAGACATATACTTCTTTTTCTTCAAATTTAGTATTAGAACTAAATATTTTACTGATTAATATAAAACCATAAATCAATAAAACTGAAATTATGGCTACGGCACTTATTGTGATTATTTTTTTTAGACTCAAAGCTTAAAATTTAAATTTGTTTGTTAATTAGCTGAAAAATTGCCTCATCGTGATAGTGGTTATGATACAAAATCCAGTCTTTTTTTATTCCGATTTTCTTAAAACCAAATTTAGTAAAAAGTGCAATACTCGCTACATTTTGCACACCAATATTTGCGTACAATTGATGGAGATTTAAATTAGTAAAAGAATATTTAATTAAAAGCTCTAAAGCCTCAGAACCAATGTTTTTTCCCTGATTTTCTTCTTTCTGAATGACAATACCAATCCCTGCCCTATTATTTCTAGGATCAAATTCAAACAAATCAATCAGTCCAATAGCAGGAAAATCTTCGTCCTGACAGATTGCCAAACGAAGCTGTTTTGCCTCATAAATATCCTGATGAGCATTTTCTAAATATTGTTTAATCAAAAAACGGCTGTAGGGAGTCTGCGTATTGCTAACTTCCCAGATATTCTCATCATTTTCTATAGAATAAATGAACTCTAAATCTTGAGGTTCAAGTGCCCGCAAATAAATTGAATCTCCTTTTAATGTTATCATTTAGATATTTCAGATTTTAGATTGTAGATTTTAAAATCTCAATTGGATTTTGGAATTTAAAAAATTGGTATTTATAAACTAAATCTCTATTGTTCCTTTAAATACGAATTTTGCAGGTCCTGTTAAGAAAACATTGGTATAACCATCATTATCTTTATTAAAAGAAACGACAAGTTTTCCGCCTTCAACATTTAAGTTTATTGAAGTTTTATCAGTTTCGCCAATCGCATTCATTGCAATTGCTACTGCTGTTGCGCCAGTACCGCAGGCAAGAGTTTCGTCTTCAACACCTCTTTCGTAAGTTCTCAAAGAAAAAGTATCATTATCTACTTTTTTAACAAAATTGATATTACTTCCTTTTTCTCCATATAATTCTCCGTAACGAATTGCAGCTCCGTTTTCTTTTACATTATAATGCTCCAAATCATCTACAATTTGAACATGATGAGGCGAACCTGTATTTAGGAAAGTATAAGAATCTTTTTTCTGGATTTCATTAACATCAATCATCTGTAAAGAAACAATTGAGTCTGCCTTTACAGAAGCGTGATGTAATCCATCAGTTGCGATAAAAGTGGTTTTGTCGTCAATTACTCCCAGTTGATTGGCAAAAGCAACCAGACAACGCCCGCCGTTTCCGCACATTGAACTTTGGTTTCCATCAGAATTATAGTAAACCATTCTGAAGTCAGTTTCAGAATCATTTTCAAGTAAAATTAATCCGTCAGCTCCAATTCCGAAACGTCTGTCACACAGACGCTCAATAAGTTTT
Source organism: Flavobacterium sharifuzzamanii (assembly GCF_003254585.1). Classification (GTDB taxonomy): domain Bacteria; phylum Bacteroidota; class Bacteroidia; order Flavobacteriales; family Flavobacteriaceae; genus Flavobacterium; species Flavobacterium sharifuzzamanii. Next base: position 663,791 of record NZ_QJGZ01000042.1, read on the forward strand.
ACATCGTCTTTTGGAAAGAAATTTGTACGGTTATCAATCATTACAAAATCGTTTCCGGTACCTTGATATTTATAAAATTCTATTTGCATTTTTTAGTTGTTAGAAATACAAAAGTACGAACTATTAATTAATGAAATGTTAATCATTGTTAAAGAGAGTTAAACCATTTTTCCAAATAATTTTTTGAAGTATTTTTACGTTAAATATTAAAAACATAAATTTCTAATAACTTAAATTATAAATTCTAAAATGAAAAGATTTTCAGCCTTATTTTTAGTGTCATTATTAAGTGGTGCTATTACTCTTGGTGCTTACAAGTTATTATTTGAAAGCAACAATTCTTTTTTTGGAAAAGGAAATTCTGTTGTAACTCTTGCCCCTAACTCTTATGGAAAAAATGTTGGTTTAGGTGCCGAAATACTAGATTTTACCGAGGCCGCAGACAAAACCGTTCACACTGTTGTTCACGTAAAAAATGTTTCGAGAAGAACTGTCAGTAACCCAATGCTTGAGTTTTTCTACGGATACGGCGGACAGCAACAGCAAGAACAAGTAGGAACTGGTTCTGGTGTAATTATTTCTGAAGACGGATATATTGTTACTAATAATCACGTAATTAAAGACGCTACAGAAATTGAAATTACTTTAAACAATAAAAAATCATACAAAGCGAAGTTAATTGGTACAGATTCTAAAATGGACATTGCTCTTTTAAAAATCAATGCCGATGAGAAACTTCCTTACACTGCTTTTGCCAATTCTGACAATGTAAAAGTTGGAGAATGGGTATTGGCAGTTGGAAATCCTTACAACTTGACTTCTACTGTAACCGCAGGAATTGTTTCTGCGAAAGCTAGAAATTTAGACCAAAGCGGAATCCAATCTTTCATACAAACTGATGCTGCCGTAAACCCAGGTAATAGCGGTGGAGCGTTGGTAAATGCAAGAGGAGAATTAATCGGAATTAACACCATGATTTCTTCAATGACAGGTTCTTATGTTGGATATTCTTTTGCTGTTCCTTCAAATATTGCTCGCAAAATTATTGAGGATATTATGGAATATGGAAATGTTCAAAGAGGTATTCTTGGAGTTGAAGGAGGCGAATTGAATGCAACTGCTTCTAAAGAATTAGGAGTAACAGAAACACAAGGATTCTATATTAATAGAGTTTCTAAAAACTCAGGTGCAGAAAAAGCTGGTTTGACGAAAGGTGATATTATCGTAAAACTCGATGATCAAAATATTGCAACTTATGCTGATTTATCTGGCTACATCAATACAAAACGCCCAAATGATGTTGTAAAAGTAACTTATATTAAAGAAGGAAAAACCAAAACTGTTCCTGTTACTTTAAGTAAAAATGAGTTTTACAGCGCTGAATTTAAAGGGATTGAATTAGAAAATATTGATGCTGCTGATAAGAAAAAATTCAGAATTGATTACGGTGTTAAAATTAAAAACATCACAAACGAGAATTTAATGCAATATCAAAACGAACTACTAGGAAATATTATCCTAAGTATTGATAATGTAAAAGCAACCAACGTTGAAACAGTTTCAAAACTTTTAAGCAAAAAAGATGAAGGACAAAGCGTAAGAATTGAAATGATCAACAGAAACGGAGAGATTTTCAGAATAATTATTTAAGTCACAGTTTTCAGTCACAGTTTTCAGTTATTAAAAACTGAAAACTGTGACTGCGACTGAAAACTTCAAAAAAGCCATCTTAAGAAAATTAAGGTGGCTTTTTTATTTTCAAAAATAAATGCTAAAATAGTTTACGAAATCGATTGAAATAGATACTTTTGCGCAAAATTTTAAAATAGTGAGCATTTTATTTTTTCAATTATGAGTAACAAATCATTGTACCAAAAAGAGGTATCCTTACAAGTCGACCGAAGAAAAGCCGGAGTCGAATTAATTAAAATCATAAGCGATTTATGGTATGACAAGTCTATCGAAATGGTTTTATTCAAAAATCAGTTATTGGATAAAAACGTTAGCGATATTATCAATCTTCATCAATATGCTGGTGAATTCGTGGGTAAGCCGATCAGTATTTTTGATTCGGTTGAAATCGCAAAAGTAGTTTTATCATTAGATCTTCCGCCAGCAAAAATAGATCTTGGAAAACTAACTTATGAATATCGTTTAGAAGATGAAAAATATCCCGATGCAAGATATTTTGTTATTGAAAAATTGAAAAAAGCAAAATCTTCAAAAGAAATCAAACCAAAAGATATTGTTTTGTATGGTTTCGGAAGAATTGGACGTTTATTAGCGAGAGAGCTAATGTCTAAAACTGGAAAAGGAGATCAATTACGTCTGAGAGCAATTGTAACCCGTGATAAAAATGATGCAACAAGTTTAGAGAAACGAGCTTCTCTATTACGATATGACTCAATTCATGGAGATTTTCAAGGATCTGTAATTGCCGATGCTAAAAACAACGCTTTAATCATAAACGGAACAACTGTTCATATCATTACAGCAAATTCCCCAGAAGAAATTGATTACACTTCATACGGAATAAATGATGCTTTAGTAATTGATAATACTGGAGCATTTACAACCGAAGAAGCATTAAAAAGACATTTAACATCAAATGGAGCGAGCAAAGTTTTATTAACTGCTCCAGGAAAAGGTGTTCCGAATATTGTACATGGTGTAAATCATAATGAATTTAATCCCGATGATGTAAATATTTTTTCTGCCGCATCTTGCACAACAAATGCCATCACTCCAATTTTAAAAGTGGTTGAAGAAACTCTTGGTGTTGTAAAAGGGCATTTAGAAACAATTCATGCCTACACCAACGACCAAAATCTGGTTGATAATATGCATAGAAAATACCGTCGCGGTAGAGCAGCAGCTTTAAACATGGTTATTACCGAAACTGGCGCAGGAAGTGCTGTAGCAAAAGCTTTACCAACATTAGAAGGTAAATTAACTTCAAATGCAATTCGTGTACCTGTTCCTAACGGTTCTCTTGTTGTTTTAAATTTAGAAGTAAAAAAAGCAACATCAATTGCGGCTATTAATAAAATCATGAAGAAATATGCTCTTGAAGGAGAACTAGTAGAGCAAATAAAATATTCTTTAAACAACGAATTAGTTTCGTCTGACATAGTTGGAACTTCTGCTCCATCTATTTATGACAGCAATGCTACAATTGTTTCTAAAGATGGAAAAAACATTGTATTGTATATCTGGTACGATAACGAATATGGTTATAGTCATCAAGTTATTCGTTTAGCGAAATATATTGCCAAAGTAAGACGTTATACATATTATTAATTCAACCAAACTAACTTTTTTTCTTAAAACCATCAAGATATTCTTGATGGTTTTTTGTTTTAATTTAAATAGGAAGAACAGTAGTACTTTTTACCTCCGAAATCACAAAAACGGTATTTATTAAAGAAACTTCAGGCAGAACCGATAATTTTTTCTGATGAAAATGATGGTAACTTTCCATGTCTGGAATTATAATCTTAAGCATATAATCGAAGTTTCCTGACACATAATTACATTCGACAACCTCTGGCAAATTCAAAATCGACTGATTAAATCCTTCCGAAGTATCATAAGTCTGTTTTGTCAGCGTAACTTGACAGTAAACCGTCAAATTATTCCCAAGTTTTTTCTTGTCGAGAAGTGTCACATATTTTTCTATAATACCATCTTTTTCAAGACGTTTCACACGATCATGAACAGGCGTCAAAGACAAATTTATTTTGTTTGCGATGTCTTTTAAAGTGTAGTGCGCATCTTCCTGTAATAAGCGTAAGATTTTTTTGTCAATTTCATCTAAAGCCATAACGAAAACGTTTTATTAAAATTAGCTCGATTTAGTCTTTTTTTCTTTTTGAAGAATAAATTTTGCTTCAAAACAGAATATTTTTCTGTAAAAGTAAAAAATAAAATAATATTTTCTTATTTATTAAGCATTAAACCATAATTTATTCTCTATCTGTAGATTTGTAAAACAAATTCAATAAAAACAAAAAAATATAACAAAATGATAATAGGTGTTCCTAAAGAAATAAAAAATAACGAGAACAGAGTTGCTTTAACTCCTGCAGGTGTTTCAGAAATGAAAAAACACGGACATACAGTATATGTTCAATCTACTGCTGGTTTAGGAAGTGGTTTTGCTGATGCAGAATATGCTGAAGCTGGTGCGATTGTTTTACCAACTATTGAAGAAGTTTATGCTATTGCAGAAATGATCATCAAAGTAAAAGAGCCAATTGCTTCTGAATATCCATTGATCAAAAAAGATCAATTATTATTCACATATTTCCACTTTGCTTCTTCAGAAGAACTAACGCATGCAATGTTAGAAAAAGGAGCTGTTTGTTTAGCTTACGAAACTGTAGAAAAAACAGACAGAAGTTTGCCATTATTGGTTCCAATGTCTGAAGTTGCAGGTCGTATGGCAATTCAACAAGGAGCAAAATACCTTGAAAAACCATTAAAAGGAAGAGGAATTCTTTTAGGAGGTGTTCCAGGTGTACCACCAGCAAAAGTATTAGTTTTAGGTGGTGGAATCGTAGGAACTCAAGCTGCTAAAATGGCTGCTGGTTTAGGTGCTCAAGTTACTATTATGGACTTAAGCTTACCACGTTTACGTCAATTGGATGATATCATGCCAGCAAACGTAAACACAGAAATGTCTAACCACTACAATATCACAAGAGCAATTAAAGATGCTGACCTAATTGTTGGTGCAGTTTTAATTCCAGGAGCAAAAGCACCTCACTTGATTACTCGTGACATGCTTAAATTAATGCGTCCAGGAACTGTTGTTGTTGACGTAGCTGTTGACCAAGGAGGATGTATCGAAACTTGTACACCAACAACTCACGAAAATCCAACTTTCATTATTGACGATATCGTTCACTACTGTGTAGCTAATATGCCAGGAGCTGTACCTTACACTTCTACTTTAGCTTTAACAAACGCAACTTTACCATATGCTGTACAATTAGCAAACAAAGGATGGGAAAAAGCTTGTGCAGAAAATGAAGAATTGAAAAAAGGATTGAATGTAGCTAATGGAAAAATCCTTTACAAAGGAGTTGCAGAAGCTTGGAATCTTCCTTTTAATGAAGAAATAGTATTAGCAAACGCATAGTGCTAATACTTATATAAGTGCTTACTAAATCACTATTACAAGAAGGCTTTTCTTAATTGAAAAACCTTTTTTTATGCCATAAAAAAAACCTGTCACGAAGACAGGTTTTTCTAAATACAATATTTTTTACTTTTTATTATCAAGAACTTCAGTCATAACTTTTGCTTCGGTTCCATTTGGAAAAGTAACTTTAATTTTCTGAGCTATTGTTGGAGCAATCTCTGTAATTGCTTTTTTATCATAAGACTCTCCTTTTTTGATATGCCAGCCATAGAAAATAGCTGGAACATGTGTATCGTAACTATAAATTGTACCATGTGATGTTCCTGTTGGTGTATATTCAATCATTCCAGGTTTATCTACAATAACTAAATCACCATTCTGAGTAACATCATAGCCTTTTGCTACAAAATTAAGAGCGTAATCATTTCCAGCATTAGCTAAAATTTCTTCTTCAGTATAAACTTTTTTAACTTGCGGCTGAGTAATTAAGAACTTCTTAAAAGCATCTTTAACTTTATCAAGATCTAATTTTTTATCCTTAATAGTTTGCTTATTGAAGAACACATTAAAGTTTGAATAATTTTGAACTAAATCTACACCAAAAGTCTTAGTCGAAAAATCCTGTAAACTTTTCTTAACGTCTTTAGAAGGGTAATTATCTACATTATATTTACGATCTTTTAAATAAATAACATTTTCTGCACCAGCATGGTCAGCTGTTAAGAAAAGCAAATAATTTCCTTTACCAACCGTTTTATCAAGATATGCTAAAAAATCAGCAATGGTTTGATCCAATCTCAAGTAAGTATCTTGAAGCTCCATAGATCTTGGCCCCAATAAATGACCTACGTAGTCTGTAGAAGAAAAACTAACCGTTAAGAAATCAGTAATATTATCTTTACCCAATTCTTCTTTCTCAATAGCTCTTTTTGCAAATTCAGCTAAAAGATCATTTCCAAAAGGCGTAGCTCTAATAACACCAGCGTCATTTTTCTCATACATTGATTTTAAATCGTATGGGAAAACTGGTGCAGCACTTCCATATAATTTCCCTTCGTATGGATTGTTATCTGGAAGACTCTCATTGTAAACCGAAGCAGGTTTATACAAGTCCCAACCTTTATTAATGTATTTTAAGTAGTTTTTTTCGTTATTGAATTCAGTAACCCACTCTGGCAATTTTTCACCGTAAAAAGTACTAGAAATAAAAGAACCTGTTTTACTATACCAAAATGCCCAATTTGCGAAATGTCCAGCTGGCAATATAGCACCTCGATCTTTTAAACTCAAACCAATAACTTTTCCCGTAAAATTAGTAGCCATTCTAACTTCGTCAGTAATTGTTGTACTTTGAAGGTTTTTAGGCGACATAGCACCTTCTTCTGCTGTGCCGTCACCTACAGTTTTAACGCTAGCATCATCAGTACAATACGTTTCTTTACCAAGCGTTCTGCTAAACCATTCGTTACCTACAATTCCGTGAGTAGCTGGAGTTGTACCTGTGTAGATTGAAGCATGCCCAGGAGCAGTATAAGTTGGCATATAATTGTAATGCATATTCTGGAAAGTAAATCCATCATTCATTAGTCTTTTAAAGCCATTTGGAGAAAAATCATCCGAAAAACGATATAAATATTCCATTTTCATTTGATCGACAACTATACCCACGACTAACTTTGGACGTTGTTGCGCACTTAGACTTGTTACAACAAGAAGTGCTAACAATAAAATATTTTTCTTCATATTTAAAAAGTAATTTAAACACAAAAATACTCATTCAAATCCAAAAAGTCTAAAGTATCAATATCTAACCGCAGACAATTGACTATAATTTAACACTTATTGCCTCAAGCTTTCAAATATTTATAGAGTTTTCTTTTTTGTTTCATTGTCCACTGCTTTCTTGCAGTAGAAAAATGAAGTTTTGAACGTCCCACAAGTAGATCCTGCCCCTCTTTCTGAAGCTATATTTGGACTCAGCATTCAAAATTCTACAAAACAAAAAAATCCCCATCAGATTAATGATGAGGATTCTAAAAAGAAAGGCGACGACATACTCTCCCACAA
>NZ_QJGZ01000029.1 GCF_003254585.1 Flavobacterium sharifuzzamanii
CTGAGATTCTGAGATTCTGAGATTCTGAGATTCTGAGATTCTGAGATTCTGAGATTCTGAGATTCTAATAAATTTACTGCGTAAATTTATTTCCTGCAAGTCTGCAAATAAAAAAAGCCTCTTCAAAAGAAGAGGCTTTAGTACTCAGAGCGGGACTTGAACCCGCACGAACATTGCTGTTCACTGGATTTTAAGTCCAGCGTGTCTACCAATTTCACCATCCGAGCATTGTATGGTTTTAGAGCGAAAAACGGGGCTCGAACCCGCGACCTCGACCTTGGCAAGGTCGCGCTCTACCAACTGAGCTATTTTCGCATTTTCAAATTTATTAAGAACCGCAACACTTGTTTTGTTTCGTATTGCGAGTGCAAATTTAGGACATTTATTCAATTACACAAGCGTTTTTTCAAAAAAAAATCGACTTATTTTATAACCTTCTGATAACCTAAAGTTTAAATTTGAAAAAATTTTGAATTTTATTTTTTAACAAGCATTCTTTTGATCTCATTCAGTTTCATCAATGCTTCCACTGGTGTAATTGCATTAATATCGAGATTCAAAATCTCTTCTTTTATCTCCTCCAGCAAAGGATCATCAAGATTAAAGAAACTCATCTGCATTTCATCATTAGCAGATTTTATTCCGTTTAAAGCATCACTTGAATGATTCTTTTCTAATTTCTTTAAAAGCTTTTGCGCTTTCGAAATAACCAATTGCGGCATTCCGGCCATTTTAGCCACGTGAATTCCAAAACTATGTGCGCTTCCTCCTTTTACTAGCTTTCTAACAAAAAGAACGGTGTCTTTTAATTCTTTTACCGCCACATTGAAATTCTGGATTCTAGGCATCGATTCTGTCATTTCATTCAGCTCATGATAATGCGTTGCAAAAAGCGTTTTTGCTCTTCCTGGATGCTCGTGCAAGAATTCGGCAATTGCCCAAGCAATCGAAATTCCGTCATAAGTACTTGTTCCTCTTCCGATCTCATCTAACAATACCAAACTTCTATCTGATAGGTTATTCAAAATAGAAGCTGTTTCATTCATTTCTACCATAAAAGTAGATTCTCCCATCGAAATATTATCTGAAGCTCCTACTCTGGTAAAAATCTTATCTACGATTCCCATTCTAACACTATCAGCAGGAACAAAACTTCCCATTTGAGCCAAAAGTACAATTAGAGCCGTTTGTCTTAAAATCGCCGACTTACCCGACATGTTTGGCCCGGTAATCATAATAATTTGCTGTGTTTCTCTGTCTAAGAAAACATCATTGGCAATATACGGCGTTCCAACTGGCAATTGTTTTTCAATTACAGGGTGCCTTCCGTTTTTAATATCCAATTCGAATGTATCATCGATTTCAGGTTGCACATATTGATTTTCGACAGCCATTTGTGTAAAAGAACACAAACAATCCAATTGCGCCACCAAATACGCGTTCATTTGAACTGGTTTGATATAAGTAGAAATCCAAGCTACTAATTGCTCAAAAAGCTCACTTTCTATTTTATAGATCTTTTCTTCTGCACCTAAGATTTTAGTTTCGTATTCTTTCAATTCTTCGGTAATATAACGCTCTGCATTTACCAATGTCTGCTTACGAATCCATTCTTCTGGCACTTTATCTTTATGTGTGTTTCTAACTTCGATATAATATCCGAAAACATTATTAAAAGAAATTTTCAATGACGAAATTCCAGTTCTTTCAGATTCTCTTTTTTCGATTCCTTCTAAAAACTCTTTTCCTGAAGTCGAAATCGCACGAAGCTCATCCAGTTCTTCATTTATTCCACTCGCAATAGCATTCCCTTTCGAAATGGCAACTGGAGCATCTTGATTTAGTGTAGTCTTAATTTTTTCACGAAGCAAATCACAAGCATGCAAACTGTCTCCAATAACTTTTACAGCTTCCTGCGGACTTTCCAACGCAAGAGTTTTAATTGGAATAATGGCATCCAAAGATTCCTTTAAATATACGATTTCACGAGGAGAAACTTTTCCTGCAGCAATTTTAGAAATCAAACGTTCCAAATCTGAAATCTGCTTGATTTGATATTGGATATTATGCAAGATTTCAGGATTTGACTTTAAATAAGCCACAACTTCATGCCTACCTTTTACTTTATTAGCATCTTTCAATGGTAAAGCCAGCCAACGTTTCAGTAAACGTCCTCCCATTGGAGAAAGCGTTTTATCAATAACATCCAAAAGTGTAACTGCATTTGGGTTATAGCTGTGATATAATTCTAAGTTTCTAATCGTAAAGCGATCCATCCAAACATAAGCATCTTCTGCAATACGTTGAATCGATGTAATATGCTGTACACGATTGTGCTGTGTCTCTGAAAGATAATACAAAATCGCACCAGAAGCAATAATTCCTTCTTTCAATTCTTCAACTCCAAATCCTTTTAAGGAATTCGTTTGAAAATGCTTTGTTAAGGTTTCTAATGCATAATCTTCTTTATAGATCCAATCTTCTAAATAGAAACTATGAAAATCCTCTCCAAAAGCAGTTTTAAAATCTCCTTTATTATTCTTTGGCACTAAAACCTCACTCGGATTAAAGTTTTGAAGCAACTTATCAATGTATTCTGCATTTCCTTGAGCTGTTAAAAACTCTCCTGTCGAAACATCCAAAAATGAGATTCCGATATTTTTATTAGCAAAATAAACAGATGCCAAGAAGTTGTTTGATTTTGACTGTAAAACCTCATCATTCAGAGAAACTCCCGGAGTTACAAGCTCCGTTACACCTCTTTTCACGATTGTTTTGGTCATTTTTGGATCTTCCAGCTGATCGCAGATCGCAACACGAAGTCCAGCTTTTACCAATTTTGGCAAATAAGTATTTACAGAATGATGCGGAAACCCAGCCAGCGCTGTTTCGGTATCAGACCCTGCTCCCCTTTTAGTTAATGTTATCCCTAAAATTTTAGAAGCTCTAATGGCGTCTTCTCCAAAGGTTTCATAAAAATCTCCTACTCTGAAAAGCAGACATGCATCAGGATATTTAGCCTTGATTTCGTTGTACTGTTTCATTAAAGGTGTTTCTTTCACCACTTTCTCTTTAGCTGCCAAATTATTATATTTTAAATGAAAAAATTAAGACAGCGAATTTATGATTTTTTAGTGGCATATCGAAAGCTTCAAAAATTAAAATATTTTAAGATATTTTTAGGTTGTGGTTTAAGAATTTTATATAGCTTTGTTTATCATTTAAAAAAAAGACCCTAAGATGAAAAAAATAATTTTATTCGCTATGTTAGCTGTAGCTGGTATTACGGCTACTAACGCGCAAACAACTAAAAAAGCCAAAGCTGCTAAAGTTGCTAAAGTTGAAGGAGCGGGAATGCTTTTCGAAACTGAAACTATTGACTACGGAACTATCGCTCACAATGCAGATGGAAAACGTGAGTTCGTTTTTGTTAACAATGGAACAAAACCATTAATCATTACAAACACTCAAGGATCTTGCGGATGTACAGTTCCTACTACTCCAAAAGAACCAATCGCTCCAGGAGCTAAAGGTGTTATTGGTGTAAAATATGCTACTGACAGAGTTGGTGCTTTTACAAAAACTGTAACTGTTACTTCTAACGCTGAAGGGCAACCTACAAAAATCCTTACTATTAAAGGTACTGTTTTACCAGATCCAGTAAAAAGCTAATCTGAAAAACATTTAAAATAATCAAAAAGCTTCCTTATCTTTGGAAGCTTTTTTTATGCATGAATTTAAAACAATGAGAAAACTCGAAAACAGCGAACTAGACCGCAAATCAATTGAAGATTTTAAAAAATCGGAGAAGACACCTTTAATATTAGTTTTAGACGATATTCGAAGTCTGCATAATATTGGTTCCGTTTTTAGAACAGCTGATGCGTTTTTGATCGAAAAAATAATTCTTTGCGGTATTACTGCAACTCCTCCAAATAAAGAAATCCACAAAACTGCTCTGGGCGCAACAGAAACCGTTACTTGGGAACATCATGAAAATGTTTTGGAAGTTATCGAAAACTTAAAGAAAGAAAATGTTTTGACTATGGCTATTGAGCAGGTCGAAAGTGCGATTTTTCTTCAAGATTTTAAAGTTGAAAAAAATCAGAAATATGCTTTGGTTTTTGGAAATGAGGTTTATGGCGTATCACAAGAAGCTGTTGCAATCTGCGACGGATGTATTGAAATTCCTCAGCTGGGAACAAAACACTCTCTTAACATTTCTGTAAGTGCAGGAATTGTGGTTTGGGACTTATTTCAAAAAATAAATTGGCCTGAATAAAAAATTATTTTTTTATTCTCAATTAATTGATATTTTTAGCGAATGAAGAATATCAAATTAGCAATCTTTTTCTTTTTATTTTTCGTTTTAAGTTTCAATTTTTCACATGCGAATGAAAATATAAAAACTTTTAACAAAAATAATACATACTTCTCAAAACCTAAAAAACAAAAGAAAAGCAAATTTGCAATTGACCCTCCAAAACTTATTGCACAAGGAGATCAATTTTATTGTCCACAAACATCAATTAACATTGTAACTGACTTTAGAATTGACCATGATATTACTGAAAACGGAACACAAGTACTTTACATTCAGATTTCGTCTGGATATTCAAATGGTTTTGATCGATTAGAACTAACAAATCCGAGCTTGCACCCTAACATTGTAACCAGTTGGGACGCTTCATCTGGAAAACTAAGATTGTCGGGAACAACTGCAGCTGACATTCCGTATGATGATTTTGTCTCAGCAGTAAAAGATGTTATATTTACTAATACTTCTGCAACAGCTAGCGGAACAAGAACATTTTCTATTACAATTGGACAGGCTAATTATTTGCCCTCTACTGGACATTATTACCTCTTTATTCCAAATATTGGCGTTACTTGGACAAATGCAAGAGATTTGGCCGCTTCAAGCACCTACTACGGCCTTCAAGGTTATTTGGCAACAATTCTATCTGCCGATGAAGCAAAATTAATTGGCGAGCAAGCTTCTGGAACTGGATGGATTGGAGGAAGTGATGCAGAAACTGAAGGTATTTGGAAATGGGTTACCGGTCCAGAAGCAGGAACTATTTTTTGGAGAGGAAATGCAAATGGTTCGACACCAAATTATGCTTTTTGGAACACTGGCGAACCGAACCAGCAAGGCGATGAAGATTATGCCCACATAACGCAGCCAGGCGTAGGAATAAGAGGCTCTTGGAATGATTTATCAAATACAGGATCACTTACCTCTGGAGATGCTTATCAGCCAAAAGGATATATTGTAGAATATGGCGGAATGCCGGGCGAAACTCCATTAGAAATTGCAGCTAGCACTAAAATCACTATACCAGAAGCATTAACCTCTATTGATCCAACTCCTGCTTGCGATTCTGGAAACTTTACCTTTAATGCAACTGCCCCGGTTGGAGCAACAATCAGATGGTATGATGCTCTTGTTGGCGGAAATTTATTAGCAACAGGTCCAACCTATACTACGCCAACACTAACTGCAACTACAACTTATTATGTTGATGCTGGTTGCGAATCCAACCGTAAAACAGTAAAAGCAACTGTATATTCAACTCCTGTAACACCAATAGCAGAAAAAGACACTTATACAAATTGTGGTGCGGGATCTTTAACGATTAAAGCAACTTCAAATATTGGAATTATAAACTGGTATGCTTCGGCAACTGACCAAACCATTATATCTCAAGGAACAACTTTTACAACCCCAATAATTTCATCCAATAGGACTTACTATGCTGAAGCATCAAATAATGGATGCATAAACACAACCAGAACTCCGGTAAACATTGTAATTCATACTCCTCCGGTAGTTACAGATGAGACTTTGCCTTTATGTCAATTTCAATCCATAACGTTAGATGCAGGAATTTCTGGAATGAGTTATTCATGGTCAAATGCTAATGAAACAACTCAACAAATTACAGTTAGCAAAGGAGGCAAATATACCGTCCTTGTTACAAGTCCTGAAAACTGTTCAAGCACAAAAACAATAACAGTTGAAGAACATATGATTCCTCAAATCGCGCGTGTTGATGTTGAAGGAACTACAGCCATTATTTATCCTGTAAAAGCAGAAGATTATTTTGAGTATTCTGTTGATGACATTTATTATCAAGATTCAACTGTTTTTTACGATGTCCCTGGTGGCTTGCAAACCGCTTATGTACGAGAAAAAAACAGATGTGGGCACGATACCAAACAATTTGTAATACTTGTTTTTCCTCCATTTTTTACACCAAACAACGATACTTACAACGATGTTTGGGAAGTAACCGGAATGGAAAATTATCCTCAGGCTGTCGTGACAATTTTTGATCGCTACGGAAAACTAATAGCACAATTGAGTCGTTTCAAAATGAGCTGGGATGGCACATTAAATCAAGTTCCTCTTCCTTCATCTGATTATTGGTATGCTTTAAAAGTAGATGATTCAACACCTGTTTTAAGAGGACATTTTACATTAAAAAGATAATATGAATATAGAAACCATTCGAGAAATCTGTCAAAAACTAACGGGTACAACTGAAGATATTAAATGGGAACACGATCTGGTCTTTTCGGTGGGCTCAAAAATGTACTGTGTTGTTGGACTTGACCAAAATCCTACGTCGGCTTCATTTAAAGTTTTGGATGAAGAATTTGAAGAAATAAGCAATAAACCCGGATTTAAACCAGCACCTTATGTTGCCAAATACAAATGGGTTTTAATTGACGATATTACTCGAATGAAAAAATCAGAATGGGAAAAATACATTCAGCAGTCTTATCGTCTTGTTCAGGAAAAATTATCTGCAAAACTCAGAAAACAGCTCGGAATAATATAAATTCAAGAAGCCGTTTTATTCTTAATTTCATTTAAAATATAAAGATAATCTTCGTGATTTTTTACAAAATCACGATTAGAAACATCAATGATTAAAACATTCAAATCGGTTTGAGATTTTATGTATTCTAAATAACCATTATTTATTTTTTCTAAATATGCAGCTTCTATATTCTGTTCATAAACTCGACCGCGTTTTTTGATATTTTGAAGAAGACGATCTGTATTTTGATACAAATAAATATACAAATCTGGTTTTGGCATTTCTCTGTAAATAATATCGAATAGATTTCTATACAAACGATATTCATCTTCAGCAAGCGTGATTTTTGCAAAAATCAGTGATTTAAAAATATGGTAATCTGCAACAATAAAATCTTTAAACAAATCAAACTGCGCCAAATCATCTGCTAACTGCTGATAGCGATCAGCCAGGAAAGACATTTCTAAAGGAAACGCATATCGATTTTGATCTTTGTAAAACTTTGGAAGAAATGGATTATCTGCAAATCTCTCTAAAACCGTTTTTCCGTTAAAATCTTCTGATATTTTATGCACCAAAGTAGTTTTTCCTGCGCCAATATTTCCTTCAAAAGCAACATAATTAAATTGGTTTAACGGAATTTGAGCAATTGGGCTTTTCAAATCCTGAACAACCGTACACACACTGTCATCTGGAGTAAAGGCAATTAGTTCTGAAACTGTTTTCTGCAAAATCGGGTGCTTCCAATTTAACTTTAAATCCTGCATTGGCAATAAAACAAAGTTTCTATTTTGCATTAATGGATGAGGAACTTGAAGTTTTTCTGTATCAATTATTTCAGCATCAAAAGCAATCAGATCAACATCAATAATTCTAGACTGATATCCTTCTTGGTTCAAACGGATTCTTCCCAGTTCTTTTTCGACTTTTAAAATCTGATTGAGTATTTTTTGTGCAGAAGAATAAGTATGCAGAAGAAGTGCACAATTATAAAAAGCATCACTCTCAAAGCCCCATGCTGGAGTTTCGTAAAGTTTTGAAACCTCAATAACAGTCCCTACATTTTGGTGTATTAAATCAATACATTTCTGAATGTTTTCTAGTCTGCTGCCTTGGTTGCTGCCTATCGATAAAACGACTTGATGCTGTAATTTCATAATTAATGCAAATTAACTAAAACTATTTTAGAATTAACCAATATATTTGTGAAACGACGTCTCAAATCCAATCAATAATTTAGAAGTCTAATTTGTAACATTTTGCCCTTTTTCGCTACTTATTAAAAAAATATACATATGAAGTTTTTAGGAAATGTAATTGCCACAGTTATTGGTATTTTTGTTTTTATTATGCTCTTCTTTTTTGGAGTAATCTTTATCGGAGCCATTTTTGGCGGAGACGATACTGTTTCTGTTAAATCGGATTCGGTTATTGAATTGAATTTAAAAGAAATTAAAAATGATTACGCAGGGAAATATAAAGATCCTTGGGTAACTGTCTTTTCAGACAAAAAAGGCATTGGTTTGACAGATGTTATCAATGCAATTGAAGCCGCTAAAACAGATGACAACATCAAAGGAATTTCGATCTTAAACGACGAGTCTTCTCTTGGTCTTGCACAATATAAAGATTTAAGAAATGCTCTTGAAAGCTTTAAAAAGTCAGGGAAATTTGTCTGGGCTTACGCAAATACTTATTCTCAAAAAGAATATTATTTAAATTCTGTTGCTAACACAATTTATATAAATCCTGCTGGAGATTTAGATTTTAAAGGTCTTTCTTCTGAAGTTATGTTTTTTAAAGATTTTCAGGATAAATCGGGAATTCACATGGAAGTTATTCGTCACGGAAAATACAAAAGTGCTGTTGAACCTTTCTTAGACAACAAAATGAGTGATGCCAACAGAGAACAAATCACGGCGCTTTTGAATTCTATTTGGTCTACCGTTTCTGCTGATATTTCAAAAAGCAGAAATATTCCGCTTCCTAAATTAAACGAAATTGCAAACGGACTTTTGGCAAGAACTCCAGAAATGGCCAAACAACAGCATTTGGTTGATATTATTGCTTACGAAGATGTTTATCACGATGCTATCAGAAAAGCGCTAAAAGTAGACAAAGACGAAGATTATAATAAAATTTCAATCTCAGATTATACTCAAAATAACGTAACAACAGCTTTAGCGAATTCTGCGTCAGATCAGATTGCTATTATTTACGCTCAAGGCGAAATTGGAAGCGGAGAAGGAGATGTAAATACTATTGGAGAAGGTTCAATGAGACGTTCTCTTCAGGAAGCAAGAAAAAATGACGATGTTAAAGCTATCGTTCTTAGAATCGACAGTCCAGGAGGAAGCGCACTAACTTCTGATTTAATTTGGAGAGAAATCGAAATCACTAAAAAAGTTAAACCAGTTGTCGTTTCTATGGGTAATTATGCTGCTTCTGGCGGTTATTATATTGCTTGTAATGCCAATAAAATATTTGCCGAAAACAATACGATTACCGGATCTATTGGTGTTTTCGGAATGCTGCCAAATTTTAGTCCATTGGCTAATAAATTAGGAATCAATTCTGAGCAGGTTAAAACGCATGAGAATTCTGCAAATTACAGTCCCTTTTTACCTGTCGATGAAAAATTCAAAGCTTTTACCTTAGAAGGGGTTGAAAAAATCTATAACACTTTTGTGACTCACGTTGCCGAAGGACGCAAAATGACTTTTGCACAAGTTGATTCTATTGCACAAGGTAGAGTTTGGTCTGGAACCGAAGCTTTAAAAATTGGTTTAGTAGATAAAATAGGCGGACTAAATGATGCGATTGCTGAAGCAGCAAGAATCGCTAAAGTAAAAAATTACAGTACTCAGAATTATCCTGAATACGAAAAAACCTTAAACGATCTATTAGGTAATCTTCCTTTTGCAAAATCGAAAGAAGCATTTATAAAAGAAGAAATCGGAGAAGAAAATTATCTTCTTATTGAACAGGTTAAAAAATTCCAAAAACAAAAAGGAGTTCAAGCCATATTACCTTACGGAATCAACATTTATTAATTGGACAAAAGATGAATAAAGTAATTCTTTTTCTAACGGTTTTGTTTTGGAGTTTCTTAAACGCCCAAACCCAAAAAGAAATCACGTTTAAGGAAACACCAGCGATCTTAAAGATAAATAATGATCAGATTTTTGGCACACTGACAACGCCAGATTTAACCAAAAAGTTTCCAGTTACTTTAATCATTGCGGGTTCTGGCCCAACGGATAGAAACGGAAATAATCCGATGATGAAAAACAATTCGTTGAAAATGCTGGCAGAAGCTTTAGCAAAAAACGGAATTGCATCTTTAAGATATGACAAAAGAGCAATTGGAGAAAGTAAAGCGGCCGGAGGTTCTGAAAGTAGTTTGGTTTTTGAAAACTACATTCAAGACGCGAAAAGCTGGATTAATTATTTAAAACAAGATAAACGTTTTTCTAAAATAATTATAATCGGTCACAGCGAAGGCTCTTTGATTGGAATGGTTGCCAGTGGAAAAGCAGATAAGTTTATTTCGATTGCAGGTGCAGGCGAACCAGCAGATCAGATTTTGAAAACACAGATTGGAGCAAAGTCAATGAAACAGCTTAATGACATAACTTTTCCAATTATTGATAGTTTAAAAAACGGATTTGAGGTAAAAAAAGTCGACCCGATGCTAAATTCTCTTTTCAGGCCAAGTGTCCAACCTTATCTGATTTCGTCGTTCAAATACAACCCTCAGACCGAAATACAAAAGCTTACCATTCCTATTTTAATAGTACAAGGAAATAATGATATTCAGATTGCAGTAAAAGATGCCGAAAATTTAAAACAGGCAAACAAAAATGCAGACTTGCAGATTATTGACAAAATGAATCATATTATGAAAATTGTCGATGGCGGTCAAGAAGCTAATTTAGCCAGTTACAATAACGAAACACTTCCAATTTCGGAAGTCTTAGTTGAAAAGATTGTCTCTTTTATTGAGAAATGATAAAATAAACACCCTAAAAAATCCGTTTTGAAAATAGTTCTCAACGGATTTTTTTATTTAACTATTTTTAATATTTTTCTTACGTAATTAAGAAAACTTTATCTTCAAACTCTAGTAAAAAAAACTATTTTTGCAGGAGTCGATTTTAAAATGTAAACCCTCAAATCTATTTATATGCTAAAAAAAGTTTTAAAAATAAGTGCCATAGTTCTTGTGGTATTTGTTGCTGCATTATTTGCCATTCCGTTTTTGTTTAAAGACCAAATCAAGTCAAAAATCGTCGAAGCCATCAATGAAAGTGTTGATGCCAAAGTAAGTTTTACTGATGCCGATTTAAGTTTGTTTAAGAATTTTCCAAACGCGACAGTTGGAATCGAAAAGTTAGTTATCATCAACAAAGCCCCTTTTGAAGGCGATACTTTGGTTTCACTAGGAGAATTGAATTTAAAAATGAGCATTAAAGAGCTTTTCAAAGGAAAAGAAGAACCTTTAAGCATTCAGGGAATTAGTTCTACCAACGGATTAGTAAATATCATTTTCAATAAAGATGGTGTCGGAAACTTCGATATTGCTTTAAAAGACAAAAAAGAAGATAAGAAAGACGAAGCAAGCAAACCACTTGCATTGAAAATCCAAAACTATAAAATTGAGAATTTTACTTTTAGATACATCGATCAAGGTTCTAAAATTAAAATGGTCATTGACAGTTTAAACCACGAAGGAACTGGAGATTTTACCAATTCAAAACTAGATCTGACTACAAAATCTACAGCAAAAGTTTCATTGGACATGGATAAAATAAATTACATGAAAAATGTGAAACTAACTCTTGACGCCGTTCTTGGAATCGATTTAGAGAAAAGCAAATATACTTTTAAAGAGAATAAAGCTTTAATCAATCAATTGCCGTTAGAATTTGACGGATTCATTCAAATGGCTGAGAAAGCTCAGATTTACGATTTAAAGTTCAAAACTCCTACTTCATCTTTTACCAATTTCTTAGGTCTAATTCCTTCTGCTTATGCAGCAGGTTTGGATGGCGTAAAAACTACTGGAGATTTTACAGTAAATGGTTTTGCAAAAGGAGAACTTACTGATACAACTGTTCCTAAATTTAATATCGAGATTGCATCTAACAATGCTTCTTTCCAATATCCAAACCTTCCAAAATCGGTTCAAAATATTGTAATTGACACAAAAATCATTAACGAGACTGGAATTTTAAATGATACTTATGTCAACCTAGATAAGTTATCTTTTAGAATTGATCAGGATGTTTTTAACGCTAAAGCGAATATCAAAAACATCACTGTAAATCCTATTATTGATGCGGCTTTAAAAGGAACAATCAACCTGGCTAATCTTTCAAAAGCATATCCGATCAAAATGGACAAACCTTTGGCTGGTATATTAAAAGCAGATGTTACTACTAATTTTGACATGGCTTCTGTAGAAAAAAGCCAATACCAAAATATCAAAAATGCTGGTACAATGAGCTTGTCAGGATTTAAATATACTGACGAGAACAACAAATCTATGAACATCAGCACAGCTATGGTTGAATTTAATCCGAGCAGAATTAACTTAAAACAATTTGATGCTACTACTGGAAAAAGTGATATCAGCATTAATGGAGTTTTAGAGAATTTCTATGGTTTTATGTTTAAAAAACAAGAACTGAAAGGAAACTTCAATATGAGCTCAAACCAATTGGCTGTTGATGATTTCATGACTGCTGGCGAACCTGCAAAAGAAGAAACCAAAACTCCAGCGAAACCAGCTGATGCGATGAAGATTCCTGCTTTCTTAAATTGTACATTGAATGCAAAAGCAACAACGGTTTTATATGACAATCTGAAATTAAAAGATGTTTCTGGAAGATTGCTTATTAAAGATGAAAAAGCAACTCTTGAAAACTTTAAAACAAATATTTTCGGAGGATCTATTGGTCTTAACGGAGCAGTTTCTACAAAAGAAAAAGTGCCAACTTTTGACATGAATTTAGGATTCAATCAGGTAGACATCGCACAGACTTTTACACAGTTGGACATGATGAAAAAAATCGCGCCGATTGCCGGAATCATTAACGGGAAACTGAATTCAACTATTAAACTGAATGGTAATTTGGATGCAAAAGAATTGACTCCAGATCTTAAATCTATTTCTGGAGATTTAATTGGTCAATTACTGTCTACTACAGTTAACTCGAGTAACTCTACTTTACTTACTGCATTAAGTTCTAATGTTAAGTTTCTTGATTTAAATAAAGTGAATTTGAATGATATTAAAGCTGCTTTAACCTTTGATAATGGAAAAGTAAATGTTAAACCTTTTGACATTAAGTACCAAGATATTAAAGTAACTGTTGGAGGAACTCATGGTTTCGATCAAACTATGAATTATACTCTAAAATTTGATGTTCCTGCCAAATATTTGGGAACTGAAGCCAACAACTTAATTGCAAAAATGTCTCCTGCAGATGCTGCTAAACTGGATAATATTCCGATCAATGCTTCTTTGACTGGTAACTTTTCAAATCCTAAAATCAGTACAGATATGAAAGCTGCTGTGAGCAATTTAACTACACAATTGGTAAATCAGCAAAAAGACAAACTGACTCAAAAAGGAACTTCAGCGCTTACTGATTTGATAAATAAAAACACAAAAGCAAAAGACACAACTCAAGCTGCAAAAACTGAAAAAGAGCAGAAAACTCAAGAAGTAACAAAAAAAGCAAGTGATTTATTGAATGGTCTTTTCAAGAAAAAGAATCCATAAAAAGGTTCTGAGATGCTAAGGTGCTAAGCTTTTCTAAAACTAAAAAAAAACTTAGAACCTCAGCACCTTAGAACCTCAGCATCTTAAAAAACAAAAAATCCTGTTCATTCGAACAGGATTTTTTGTTTTTATATAGCTTTTGAATAACTGCTTAATCTTCCATTATTCAAAATTGTATTTATAGTTTTTATGTATTGTTTTTTCGTGTAGAGATTTACGTCTATACCGATACTGCAATTATCATAAGGTTCGTATTTTTTTAGATTAGAAACAGAAAACAATCCGATAGTTGGTGTATGGACAGCACTGGATAAATGCATAATTCCACTATCTGCACCGATAAATAACTCAGCATTTGCAATAACTGATCCTATCTCGCGAATATCTTTACTATAAAATGTTGGCGCTTTAAATCCGATTTGAGACACATTTTCTACAGGCAGAATCTCAATAATATTATAATCTTTATATTCTGAGGTAAGCTGAGAATAAAATTTTTCCCACCACTCTTCTGATAGACATTTTGCCCCTGTTGCGTAAGTAAAAATGCAGATTGTTTTTTTATCGTTATTGGTCAGTTCTTTTAAAATTCTTCTGCCTTCTGTAATTTCAGAAGCCGATAATTTGAGATCTATAGGAGCAATTATTTTATTGCTGTTTGTAGGCATTCTCAGTTTTGATAAAAAATTTCGGAAATTGTAGACTGGATATTTTGCGATGTGTTCAAAATCATTTTTTTGTTCTGCCGACTCCTCGCTGGAATCTCCAAAAAACTTGTATTTTGCATTTGAAAATTGAACTGCCAATCGGCCTGAAGAAGAATTTTGATCTACATTAATAGCTAAATCGTAGTGTGCTCTTTTTAATGAAATCCAAACCTTTGAGTATTCCACTAAGCTTTTAAATGGTTTTTTAGGCAAATGAATTATTTTGTCAACGACGTCATATTTTTCAAAAATAATGGGAGCCAAAGTACCTTTTACAAATAAATCAATTTTACAATTTGGAAACATTTCAGACACTTCCTGAACGAGTGGTGTAATCAATAAAAGGTTTCCTAACCTTCCATTTGGTCTACAAATAAGAACTTTTTTGATTTCACTCTTATCGACCAAAATAAAATCGTCTTGCATATTTGCCTTTCCAACATTCTTTGTGAGGCTCCGCATTATGCTACGTCTGTGCACATTTATTTTGTTTAAAACACTCATTTATGGAATAATTTACGATTACAAAATCTTGATTAATTTTAGAAATAGTGGTATTTTCAAATCTACCTTCTTTTATTTTCTAAAAATAAATTCTTCCAATAAGCATTTGTTACAAAATTGTAATCAAATGTATCAATATTCACATCTCATTGTCTTTGGAATTGAGTTAAAATTACAATAAATTATCTTGTATTTAACAAATTACTAGACAGTTACATAAAAAACATCGACAACTCCCCAGAAAATCTAGACGTCTATTGTGACCACATAACCTTCTGATCCGCGAATATTAAATACCGTTCCATTCTCAAATAATAAATACTGTCCTTTAATTCCAGTTAGTTTTCCGCTGAAAGAAGGTGTTTTATCTAAGTTTAAACTATTCACTTTTGAAGGATAACTTAAAACTGGATATTGAAGTTCGTAAACATCATTTTTTTCAGCATAAAAATAATCTTTAACTTCTGCCGGAATTAAACTTTCAATTTTGGCTTTTTCTGCAATAAGGTCAAAGCTCTCAACAGAATTCTGCAGCATTTTTCTCCAATTGGTTTTATCGGTATAATGATCTTTTAGTGCCACCTCTGTTATTCCTGCCAAATATCGGTTCGGAACCTCAACAATTGCAATAGCTTGAGAAGCACCTTGATCTATCCAACGAGTTGGAACCTGAGTTTTACGCGTTACACCAACTTTTATTTCGCAAGCTGAAGCCAAATAAACAATGTGAGGCTGCAACTGAACTTTTGACTCATATTCTAAATCTCTATCTGCAATTCCTAAATGCGCCGTGCTCAATTCTGGTCTCATAATCCAATCTCCAACTTCTGGACTTGAATAGAAACACTCGTAACAAAAACCTTGTCGGTATATTTTTTTCTTTTTACCGCAATTCAAACATTGGTAGCCTACAAAATTGATTTCAATTTCTTTATCCAATAATTGATTCACATTTAAGAAACTATCCTCAAAAACCAAATAGTATTGAATTGGACTCCCTAGTTCAGTTTGCATTTTTGTCAGTACACCTTGATATTGCATTCGTCTTTTTATTTATAATTGCTGATTTCGATTTATCAAAAGATTTAAAATTTTTTGTGTTAAAATTCGTTTGATTAGATAGAATCTTTACTTCAAATAGAATTGTTTTTTACAAAAAAATATTATTTTTGATATGAAGACAAAGTTACTATTTGTCTCTCGATATTCAAATTTTAAGTTTTTTGTTTTGCATATATTGTAAAGATTTAAAACCTAAAATCCTTTAACTAAAAAACAAATTCATGCCTTTATCTATTATCAATTCGTTTGCATCCTGGGTCCTCAAACAAAGGATTCATCAAATAGAACTTTTTTTAAAATACCCAAATGAAGTTCAGGAAGAATTATTGCATAACTTATTGACGGCATCTGAAAATACAGTTATTGGAAAAAAATATGAGTTTTCGAGTATTAATTCTTATCAGACATTCGCAGAAAGAGTTCCTATTGCAACTTACGAAGAATTACAGCCACTTATAGAACGCACACGTTTGGGCGAACAAAACGTTTTTTGGGAAAGTCCGATTAAATGGTTTGCCAAATCAAGCGGGACTACAAATGCCAAAAGCAAGTTTATTCCTGTAAGTAATGAAGCTCTTGAAGATTGTCATTACAAAGGCAGCAAAGATCTTTTGTGTCTTTACTTAAATAATAATGAAGATTCTGAATTGTTTTTGGGAAAAAGTCTTCGCTTAGGCGGAAGCTCTCAGATTTACGAAAACAACAATACTTTCTTTGGCGATTTATCGGCTATTTTGATTGAAAACATGCCTATTTGGGCTGAGTTCAGCAGTACACCAAGCAGTAAAACTTCGCTTATGAGCGAATGGGAAACGAAAATTGCAGCCATTATCAACGAAACTAAAAATGAGAACGTAACCAGTTTTGCAGGAGTTCCGTCTTGGATGTTGGTTTTAATGAATAAAGTTCTTGAAAACACAGGCAAACAAAGCTTATTGGAACTTTGGCCAAATCTGGAAGTTTACTTTCACGGAGGTGTAAGTTTTTCTCCTTATAGAGAACAATACAAAAAACTATTGCCGAGCAAAGATTTTAGATATTACGAAATATACAATGCCTCTGAAGGCTTTTTTGCGATTCAGGATTTAAACAATTCGAGCGATTTATTATTAATGCTGGATTACGGAATTTTCTACGAATTTATTCCGATGGATACTTTTGGAACTCCAAACCAAAAAGTGGTTCGTTTGGCGGATGTTGAATTGAATAAAAACTACGCAATTGTCATTACTACAAATTCTGGTTTGTGGCGTTATTTAATTGGCGACACTGTTCGTTTTACTTCTTTAAATCCGTACAGAATTAGAGTTACAGGAAGAACCAAACATCATATTAATGTTTTTGGCGAAGAATTAATGGTTGAAAATACTGATCAGGCTATTGCAAAAGCTTGTCAGGTGACTCAAACTGAAGTTATCGATTATACGGTTGCTCCTATTTTTATGCACGACAAAGAAAAAGGTGCTCATGAATGGATGATCGAATTCAAGAAAGATCCTGCCGATGTAGGTCTTTTCCAAAAAGTTCTGGACGAAACTCTGCAAACCCTAAATTCTGACTACGAAGCAAAACGCTATAACAATATGACTTTAAATCCTTTGGTGGTTAATGTTGCCAGAGAGAACCTATTTTATGACTGGCTAAAGGAAAGAGATAAATTAGGCGGTCAGCATAAGATTCCGAGACTTTCCAATCAAAGAGATTATTTGGAGCAATTGAAAGAAATGTGCTAAAACAACTTATAAAATGAAAGACACAAAATTTAGCGAAATGACCACTGAAGAACTGATTAAAAATCAGAAGACATTAAAAACCGTGAATACTATCTTTTGCGTTGTTCTTTTTATGTTATTCGTTCTTAATATATTCATTGTTTTTATGAAAGGCTTTAGCGCCATGAATGTTATTCCTGTTGCTTTGTTACCTATTCTTTTCCTGAATCTTAAGAATTTAAAGGAAATGAAACGAGAACTGGAATCTAGAAAATAAGCGAAAAAAGTCTTTTCTCTATATGAATAGCCACTAACTTTAGTGGTCAAAAAACATTACACATTAATGGCTTTAGCCAAATATATACTCTAGCTAATCAATTTTGGCTAAAGCCTTATCAGTACTTTATATTTTATTCCTCCAGCTAAAGCTGGAGGCAATTCAATTAAAACTTCTTTGAAAATTTCATTTTTCTTTTTAAAAACGATAATTCCACTAAACCCGCATGAGGGATAGAAGTGGAAATCCTTTTATGCCGGGGTTCGGCATAAAAGATTGAAACGGATAGCCCGCCCCGCCTTTTTCTGGCGGGACATGCCCATATAAAAAACCTCAGATCTTAATTGAAAGACTGAGGTTTTGTTTTATTGCATCTAATATGTCATTTCGACAAAGGAGAAATCTCCACAAGTAGCTCCGTAACGAAAAACCAATCTTTGTCGAGTTTCTTACGAAGATTTCTCCTTCGTCGAAATGACAAAAATTGTGCAAAATTAAACTTCTACATCATATCGATATATCTATCGTGGTATCCTAAAAGATATAGAACACCATCAAGTCCTAAACTTGAAATTGACGTTGAAGCACTTTCTTTTACTTTTGGTTTAGCGTGAAAAGCGATTCCAAGACCTGCTAAATTTAACATTGGCAAATCGTTGGCTCCATCTCCAACCGCGATAGTCTGGTTGATGTGGATTCCTTCTTTTTCGGCAATTGCTTTTAATAATTCTGCTTTTTTCTGACCATCTACAATATCACCTAAATATTTACCTGTCAGTTTACCATCTTTTATTTCTAATTGATTGGCGTGAACGTAGTCTATTCCTAATTCTTTTTGAAGATATTCTCCAAAATAGGTAAATCCTCCAGAAAGAATTGCTGTTTTATAACCATAGTATTTTAAGGCTTTCATTAAACGATGTGCGCCTTGCGTGATTGGTAAATTAATCGCAACGTTTTGCAAAACTTCTTCGCTCAAACCTTCCAACAAAGCCATACGTTTTTTGAAGCTTTCGTTGAAATCAATTTCACCGTTCATAGCCGATTCTGTAATGGCACGAACTTGATCTCCTACTCCATTCAATTCTGCTAATTCATCGATTACTTCGGTTTGAATTAAAGTCGAATCCATATCGAAGCAAACCAAACGGCGGTTTCTTCTATAAATATTATCTTCTTGGAAAGAAATATCAACGTTGAGTGTTCTAGAAATTTCCATAAAACTCGCTGTCATGGTAATCTTGTTGACGATTTCGCCTGTGACAGACAATTGAATACATGAACGCGGATATTCTTCTTTTTCTACAACAGAAGTTCTTCCTGTTAATCGGATAATAGAATCAATATTTAAATTCTGATCTGACAATATTTGGGTCACTGCAGATAGTTGTGAAGCCGCCAGTGTCTCTCCTAAAATATTGATGATATAACGCTGTTTTGATTGTGATTTTACCCACGTTTCATAATCTTCGATAGAAATCGGAATAAATTTGACTTTAATTTCCAATTCGTATGCTTTAAACAAAAGATCTTTTAAAACGGGTGCAGATGAAGATCCTGCAGCAATCTCGAACAAAATTCCTAAGGAAAGTGTATCATGTATATCAGCTTGCCCGATATCTAAAATATTAGCATCGTACGTTGCTAATACAGCCGTTAAACCTGCTGTAACTCCAATTTTATCGTGTCCAGAAACTTTTAATAAAATAATTTCTTTATCTTCTGCTGCCATTTTTCTTTCTTGATTATGAAGCGACAAAAATCGGCAATCTCTTGTTGATAAAAAAGAATATTCATTGTTTTTTTGAAACGAAAAAGCACATTTTCATGTGCTTTTTCGAGTAATTTAACATTTCTGTTTTATTATTAAAATAACGTAACTTTTTGATTATTTCATTGGTTCATTTTTATCAAAACTTACCATCCAATTGATGCCGAATTTGTCTTTAAACATTCCAAAGTAAGATCCCCAGAAAGTGTCATTCATAGGCATTTCTACTTTTCCTCCAGCTGAAAGTCCGTTAAAGATTTTATCTGCCTCTTCTCTGCTTTCGGCATGAACAGAAACAGAAAAGTTATCTCCAATACCGACATCTCCGTATCTTGGATGTGTATCGCTCCCCATTAGAACACTACTGCCAATTGCAAGAGATACGTGCATAATTCTATTCAGAGCTTCTTCAGAAAGCACTTCGCCTTCTTCCGCAGGAGCATCTTTAAATCTTCCGATATACGGAAAATCTCCACCAAAAACTGATTTATAAAACAGAAATGCTGCTTCGCATGTTCCGTTAAACATTAAATATGGGTTAACTGCTATTGCCATGATATTTCTTTTTAATTGTTAATTGTAAAATTTTAAATTGTTAATTATCTACCTTTCTTTTATTCTCTTTCTTCTAGCTTTTACTTCTCAGACAATTCTTTAATCAATTCCACCGCTTTTGGAAAGGCGTCTTTGAAATAATCAATATGTTTTTCAATTACATCTACCTCAACATGAAGATTTACAGCATCTCCTTTTTGAGTCAGTTTATAAGTTTCCATTGCACCACTCCATTTTTCTGTCTCCGCATTTGGTGGCACTTCTTTAAAATCTTTGATTTCGCCAAGATGCTTAAAAGCCATATATTCATTTGGAATTTTAGTTTCAATAAGACTATTCATTCCTGCTCCGCCAGGACCTAAAAAGTAAATTTTGTCTCCTTCATTCCAATTCGATTCCGCATAACTTCCTTCAGCGAAAACACTTGTCCATTTTCTGTACGTTTCATCGTCCCATAAGACTTTCCAAATCTTTTCTTTAGAAGCCTTTATCTCAATATTAAACACTAATTTTTCCATCTTAATCTGGTAATTTACTAAAATCCATAAATAAAACATTCCAACGATGACCGTCCAAATCGGTAAAACCGCAACCGTACATCCAACCCTGACTTTCGGCAGGAGGAGCAAAAACGTTTCCGCCGGCTTCTTTGACTTTTTCAGCTAATTCATCAACTTCTTCCCTACTTTCTGCGTCAATCGAAATCAAAACTTCTGAGCTTGAATTCGTATCTGTAATGCTGTTCTTAGAAAAACTCGAAAAAAGCATTTCTTCAAAAAGCATTATTACAAAATGTCCTTCACCTACAACCATGCACGTCGAACTTGGCGTATCATGCTGTTCATTAAACGAAAAACCAATTTTCCAGAAAAAGTCTTTCGCTTTTGCCACATCCTTTACAGGAAGATTCAACCATATTTGTTTTGTCATTTTTTGTTTTTTTGTTGGGTTAGATATTTATTTCTTTTTAAACCATATAAGTACTATTTAGCATTCTATTTTCAACCTTTGAGCCTTTGTTACTCTGCTCCTTTGCACCTTAATTAGCTTCAACGTAACTTTTAAAATTATCTAGAATTGCCTGCCAGCCAGCACGCTGCATTTCTTCTGGGTTCTGCGTTTCTGGGTCAAAACTTTCAATTATTTCAACACCATCTGCTGTTTTTGTAAAAGTAATTTCAACTTTTCTTCCGTCTCCCATAACATACGAAAGCGCTTCGTTTGGTTTTACTAAAGTAAATTCACCTCCAAAATCAAAACTCATACTTCCGTCTTTTGCTGCCATAGTCGATTTGAATTTCCCTCCTTCTCTCAAATCAGTTTCTGCATAAGGCGTGTGCCAGTCAGGAGAAGCAAAGCTCCATTTTGTAATATGTTCTGGAGTATTCCAAAAGTTCCAAACTTTGTCAAGAGATGCATTCACGGTGTTTTTAATTGTTATCATTTTTATAGTTTTTTAATATTCTTTTGTTTAATCTGTTTCGTATTAATTATTACATATTTTCTGGAATCTGACTTTCATCCATAAAGAAAACTTCCCAATGATGCCCATCAACATCCAAAAAAGTTCTTTGATACATCCAGCCATAATCATTTGTCTGGTTATAATCTATTCCGCCTGATTTAATGGCTTTTTCCATCATTTCATCAACCTGCTCTCGAGTGTCTACTGAAATAGCAATAATAGCTTCACTAGTTGTTGTTGAATCACAAATTTGTTTTTTGGTAAAGGTTTGATAAAACTCTTCTACCAAAATCATTACAAATATATTTTCATCAACAACCAAACAAGCTCCTTTTTCATTTGTGAATTTTGGATTGGTCGAAAAACCAAGTCCGTTATAAAAAGACACTGCCCTGTTTAAATCTTTTACAGCAAGATTTAAGAAGATTTTTGTTTTCATCTTTATAAAATTACGAATTAATTAAAACAAATTTAATTTTTTAAGATTACTTAAAAATGCCAATAAAAGTCATTTTTAGGGGCATTTAAGACATTTTGCTTATTTTTGTATGATACTGCAATTCCAAAAAACCAAAATATCATGAGCACGAAACTAGGTTTAATCATACCTCACGATTATAAATTGCTAAGCATTGCGGCAATATTAGAGGTATTCGAAACTACGAACAAACTTACTCCTGGAACTGAAAAACCATTTGAAATTATGATTTTTCAGTCGCAAGAGCAAAACGATCAAGGAAATTTGTTTGGATATAAAAGCAACGCGATTGAAACTTCAGATAGTATTCTAGAC
The DNA here is from genome assembly GCF_003254585.1 of Flavobacterium sharifuzzamanii. Taxonomy (GTDB): domain Bacteria; phylum Bacteroidota; class Bacteroidia; order Flavobacteriales; family Flavobacteriaceae; genus Flavobacterium; species Flavobacterium sharifuzzamanii. Next base: position 22,467 of record NZ_QJGZ01000029.1, read on the forward strand.
TTAATTTTAATTCCCGCTTTTACTACAGATAATATGAGCGAGATGATTAAAAAGAATAAAAGTTTTATTCCGTGGTTGCAAAAACAGCATAAGGCTGGAGCTGAATTAGCCAGTTTTTGTACCGGAGCTTTTTTGTTCGCAGCCTCTGGTTTACTGAATGAAAAATTGGCGACAACACATGTTGATGCCTGCAGTGCATTTACCAAAGCTTTCCCGATGGTAAAATTAAAACCAGAAGAAACTTTGACTGCAGACGGAAGTTTATACACCAGTGGCGGATCGACCTCAACCTTTCACCTATTGATTCTTTTGGTTCAGAAATTCTGCGGTAACGAGATGGCAGTCAAAATTGCTAAAACATTCTCAATCGACCTGAACAGATACAAACAAAGCTATTTCAGCACTTTTAGACCCAACCATTTGCACAATGATTCTTTAGTAGCCATGCTACAGCAAAAAATTGAGAATCAATACCATTCCATCGAAAAACTGGAAGAAATCACAAAAGATATTCCGACAAGTACCAGAAACATGACACGCCGTTTCAAACAAGTGACAGGAATTCCTCCAATTGAATATTTGCAAAACATTAGAGTCGAAAGTTCGAAAAAATATTTAGAACAAACCCAGCTTTCAATTTCAGAAATTATTGAAAAAACAGGTTATAACGATCCTAAAGCTTTTAGAAAGGTTTTTTATAAAATGGTTGGCATGAAACCAATTGAATATCGAGAGAAATTTAGAGTTCAATAGTTTTCATAAAACTAAACGAAAAAGACAATAAAAAAACCTGTTCAAAAAATGAACAGGTTTTTAGAAAATATATTTTCAATAATTAAGAAGCAATTTCCATACGCTTCAATAAGTTTTTACTTAACGTATGTTCTGCATATTCTTTATCGATTGTCAAACTAATATCATCAGATGTTGGCAATTCGTACATCGCATCTGTCAAAATAGCTTCACATAAAGAACGTAATCCACGAGCACCTAATTTATACTCCAAAGCTTTATCTACAATAAAATCTAAAGCTTCATCTGTAATCGTGAATTCAACATCATCCATTAAGAATAATTTCTGATATTGTTTGATCAATGCATTTTTAGGCTGTGTTAAAATTGCACGAAGCGTTGCTTTATCCAAAGGATCCATGTGCGTTAAAACTGGTAAACGTCCAATAATTTCAGGAATCAAACCAAAGTCTTTAATGTCTTTTGGAATGATATATTGCAATAAATTATCTTTATCGATATTGTCAGTGTTTTTAGAAGTTGAATAACCAACTGCCTGACGATTTAAACGTTTAGAAATAATACGTTCTACTCCATCAAAAGCTCCACCAGCAATAAATAAGATATTTTGAGTATTTACCTCAACAAATTTTTGGTCTGGGTGTTTACGCCCTCCTTTTGGCGGTACGTTTACAACTGTTCCTTCCAACAATTTTAATAATGCCTGCTGAACACCTTCTCCAGAAACATCACGAGTAATTGACGGATTATCGCTCTTACGGGCAATTTTATCAATTTCGTCAATAAACACGATTCCTCTTTCTGCTTTTGCTACATCATAATCTGCAGCCTGAAGCAAACGAGTCAAAATACTTTCAACGTCTTCTCCAACATAACCTGCTTCTGTCAATACTGTAGCATCAACAATAGCCAAAGGAACATCCAACATTTTAGCAATAGTTTTTGCCACTAATGTTTTTCCTGTTCCAGTCTGACCCACCATAATGATGTTACTTTTTTCAATCTCAACTTCATCGTCTAATTGCTGTTGCATTAAACGTTTGTAGTGATTATAAACCGCAACCGACATTACTTTTTTAGTCTGGTCTTGACCAATAACATATTGATCTAGGAAAGCTCTAATTTCTTTTGGTTTCTTTAAAATTAAGTCCCCAACTAGTTTTGCGCTTCCGCTAGATTTTAATTCTTCTAAAACAATTCCGTGTGCCTGTTCAATACACTTATCACAAATATGTGCATTGATACCTGCAATTAATAAATTAGTTTCTGGCTTCTTTCTTCCACAAAACGAACATTCTAATACTACTTTTGCCATTCTATATTTAGTTACTAAGCTGCAAAGATACTAAGTTTCTAAGCTTTTTTACCTAAAACTTAAAAACTTAGCTCCTTACAGCTTAATATTTATTTTTTGTTTCAAGTTTAATTTTGTTTCAAGTTTCAAGTTAATCTTAGAACCTTAATTCCTTTGCAACTTTGAACCTTAAAAAAAAATTATCCTCTTCTTAATACTTCGTCAATCATTCCGTACTCTTTAGCTTCGTCAGCGATCATCCAGTAATCACGCTCACTGTCTTTGTGTACTTTGTCAAAAGGCTGACCTGAATGCTGAGAAATGATGTTGTACAATTCATCTTTTAATTTCAGCATCTCACGTAAGTTGATTTCCATATCTGTTGCAACACCTTGCGCTCCTCCAGATGGCTGGTGAATCATTACTCTTGAGTGAGGCAATGCAGAACGTTTTCCTGCTGCTCCTGCGCATAATAGAACTGCTCCCATAGAAGCTGCCATTCCTGTACAGATTGTTGCTACATCTGGCTTGATGTATTGCATGGTATCATAAATTCCTAAACCTGCATAAACACTTCCTCCTGGAGAGTTTAAGTAAATTTGAATATCTTTTGAAGCGTCAGCGCTTTCTAAAAACAGCAACTGAGCCTGAACGATATTAGCAATCTGATCGTCAATACCTGTTCCTAAAAAGATAATTCTGTCCATCATTAATCTTGAGAAAACGTCTAATTGAGAAATATTCAATTGGCGCTCTTCGATAATATATGGAGTCATGTTTGTTGGTGTCATCGCTGCTACGATTTTATCGTAATACATTGCGTTTACTCCTTGGTGCTTTGTAGCAAATTTTTTAAATTCTTTACCGTAGTTCATATTTTTAGTTTAAAGTTGAAAAGTCTAAAGTCAGCATGTGACTTAAACGAATTAAACAAAGTTCATACCTTTTTATAAGAGATGCCAATTTGTCTGAAACGTTTCTTTTGTTTCATGTTTAAGGTTTCATGTTAACTGAAGAAAACGTGAAACCTGAAACCTTAAACTTGAAACAAAAAAGAACGTCAACAGAATAAAAAATTCCATTGACGTTCAAATATAATTATTTTTATCTTTCAGTTTCTGTAATAAAATCTTAATTTTTAAAAAGTATACCTCTTAATTTTCGACTTTACAACTTTTAACTTTCAGACTAAAATTTATTCTCCGTAAGAAGCTGCAATAAATTCTTCGTAAGTAACCTCTTTAGTTGTTGGGTTAGCTTTTTCTTTGAAGATATCTAACATTTTAGCTGCTACAACTTGCTCAGAAAGTCTTTTCACTTCATCTTGGTTAGATAAAACTCTAGCCACGATTCCTTGAACTTCTTCGTCAGTTGGATTTGTTTGACCAAATTGAGCCATTTGCTGTCTGATTGCGCTTGATGTAAACTCTTTCAAATCTTCAAATGTAATTTGGATATTGCTTTGAGCTAATGCTTTTCCTTCGATTAATTGGAAACGTAAACCTTTTTCAGATCTTGCGTATTCAACTTCAGCTTCTTCTGCAGTTAATTTTTTCTCTCCAACAGTTTGCAACCATTTTTTAAGGAATTCAGCTGGTAAATCAAATTTTGTGTTTTCGATCAAGAAATCTTGAACATCTAATAATAATTTTTGATCAGCTTGCTGTGCGAATTGTGCTTCAGCATCTTCTTTAATTTTTGCTTTTAAATCTTCTAAAGAAGCTACTTTTCCTTCACCAAAAAGTTTATCAAATAATTCTTGGTTTAATTCAGCTGGCTCAGAACCGTTGATAGCACTGATAGTAAAGTTTACCTCAACATCTAAACCGTGAACGCCTTCGTGACCAACTTTCAAGTAATCCATTAATTGGTGATCGTCTTCAAATAAACCTTTTGTGCTTACTGTAACAACATCTCCAACTTTTTTACCTGTGAATTGTTTTTGAGCTTTTTTACTGAAAGTATCAACAGAGATTGTAGTAGTATTGTTGATTCCGTTTGCTTCGCTTGAGAAAGTTCCAGTTAAATCAGATTTTGCATCAGAAACTTCTTGAGGAACTGCTTTTCCAAATTGTTTTTGGATACGCTCAACTTGTCCGTCGATTAATTTATCGTCAGCAGTAACGATATATTTTACGATATTGTTTTTAGCTTCAAGATCAATTTCGAAGTTTGGCACTAAACCAATTTCGTATTCGAAAGTTAATTCTTCAGCATCCCAGTTAAAATTTTCGTTTACTTTAGCAAGAGGAGTTCCTAAAAGATTTAATCTTTCAGATTGAATATAACGCTCTAAAGCCAAATCAACTACTTTTTTGATCTCTTCTTGCTTAATAGCTTTTCCGTATTGTTTTTCAACAAGATCTTTAGGCACAGCCCCTTTTCTAAATCCTTTTACTTGCGCTAAAGGCATTTTTTCGTTAATTCTTTTTGCTACTTGACCTTTATAATCCATATGAACAACGTTCATAACGATTGTCTCGTTTACAGCGTCTATTGCTACTCTTTTAATATCCATCTTCTTCTTTAATTTACGTAATAAAATTGGGTTGCAAAATTATAAAATTTTTGCAACCCAACCAAGTTTTTAATCTATTGTATTTGAAGCAGTTTTAATCTGCCGATTTGTTTTTATTTATCGTCTCCTAGTATTTTATAAGTAAGAGATTGAAGTATAGACAAAATAATGCTGAATATTAATGCTGTCCAAAATGAATTTACTGCAAAACCGCCTACAATATTAGTGCACAGTAAAATAATTACCGCATTGATCACCAGCAAAAACAAACCTAGAGTAACAAAAGTAACAGGCAAGGTCAAAATCACTAAAATTGGTTTTATAAAAACGTTCAGCAATCCTAAAACTACTGCTACAATTACAGCTGTACCAAAACTAGCAACATGCACTCCAGTCAGAATATTAGACAATAATAAGACTAAAGCAGCAGTAACAAGGAGTCTAAGTAATAATTTCATAGTTCTTGAGGTTTAAAATTTATTTAAAAGTAATAAAATTTTCATCAAAAACGACTACTCTTTTAAAAACGTAGCGGTCAATTCGAAAAACATCTTTGGATTTTCTGCATGAAGCCAATGTCCAGCGTTTGGAATAGTTTCCAGTTTTAAATTTGGAAAATGCTTACGAATTCCATCAACATCTTCGTCTTGAATATAACCCGAATTTCCTCCACGAATAAATAGAGTTGGCTTATCAAAAACTAAATCATCTGCCAAAGGTTTTCCAATTGCATCCAGATTATTATTAAAAACTTCCAAATTAAATCTAAAAGCCAATTGTCCTGGCTCTTTCCAATATAAATTTTTTAGCAAAAATTGTCTTGTTCCAAAATCTGAAACATATTGAGACACGATTTCTTCAACATCACTTCGGCTTGGTTTTACTGAAAAATCGACGGCATTTAATCCTGCCAAAATATCTTGATGGTGCTGTTTGTAAAATCTCGGACCAATATCTGCTACAATCAATTTATCTACAATTTCGGGATGAGTTGTTGCAAAAAGCATTGCTACTTTTCCTCCCATTGAATGCCCAAGAATATCAATTCGCGTAAGATTGCTTGCTTGACAGTATTCATACACGTCTTGAACCATCGCTTCATAACTCCACTCATCTGAATGAAAACTGCGACCATGGTTTCTTAAATCTAAAATATGAACTTGAAATCCGGCTTCTACATATTGCCCAGCAAGTGTTTTCCAGTTATCGGACATTCCAAGAAATCCGTGCATAATGATAAATGGTTTTCCTTCGCCTTCTATTTTTGAGTATAACATTTATATATAGGTATTAATATCTTTTACAAAGGTAAAAAAGTTATTGAGCAAAAATGATTCAAAAACAGGACCATATAACAACTGTAAGATATTTAACACAAAAATATTTCAGGTTTTACGGTTTTCCGTAAGGTTATACGTTTTAAAAAACCTACTTTCGCGCCAAAATCAAGCATTAAAGTCTTGATTTAATAACTTAATTTAAACACCGAATCATGATTAAAAAATTCATTTTATTATCATTGGTTGCTTCTCAACTTATGGTTTCTTGCTCTAGTGAAGACAGCCCAACAACTGATCCAACTAAAGAATTAACTCTAGAAGAGCAAATTGCTAATTTAGTAAAGCAGCCTTACTCAAAACTTACTCCAACTGAACAAAAAGCTAAATTAGAAGTAGAAGCTAATGAAATGTTGGTTCAGTTAGATAAATCTAAAAGTTCTAGCGCTATTGAAGCAATAGAAAACTTAAACCGTTTATTAGACGTTAGCACTGTTGATATTTTTAACGGAAAAAATGATAATGAAGTTGAAGATATTTTAAACATCTCTGGTGCTTACGGTATTTACACTTGGAATAACACTAAAAAAATCTGGGATAAAACAGCTTCAACAACTGAATTAAAATTTGTTTTCCCTGCTAAAGAATCTCTAACTACAAACAATGCTGTTTTTTCTTCAAAAGGTGTTTCATCTGATGTGAAAATTAAATTTTATGATGGCTATAATGGAACTGAAGAAGTATCTGACAACCTTTTTCTTCCTAGTTCGTCTGACGCAACTTTAACAATTGACAACAAAGAAGCTGCTAAATTTACTCAAACTGCTAAATATTCAACTAAAAACCCATCTCCAGACGAGTTTGCTTACAAAATGTCTTTAAATGATGGTTATGTTTGGGAAATGAGCGGTTCAAAAGCTGCGACTAATACTTCAAAAGCTACGCTTACTTACAATGGAAAAAGCTTAATTTCATTTAATGCTGGAAGCAATGCTGAAATTGACAAATTAATTGATAATGATGAATTAGTTCAATATAGAGGAAAAGCTAATGGTTTATTTTCTTTGATGGACAACTTTGTAATTATTGCTGATATGGATTTAGCTACTTCTGGCGCAGAGGATGCTGCATTAGAAAAAAGCTTAGTTTTCCCAGTATACCCTGATAGTTATGATCCTAAATCTGATTTTAAAGCATATTACACAGCTGTAAATGCTTACTACAAAAAATCTTCTGAAGGGGATGTAGCTAATTTCAACAAAAACTATAAACTTATTTTAGTTTCTAAAAAGGACGGCACTAAAATTGCCGAGATTGTTGAGCATTCAGAAAAAAGAGAGGCAACAATTTGGGACACATTCAAATTACCTATGTGGGATGCAAATAACCAATACTGGTCTTGGAACGATAAAGGAGAATCATTTACAAGAGTGTCTTACGACGAAGTGCTTTACCTAAAATTCAGTGACAATACTGAAGTAGAAATGAGCGCTTATTTCTCTACTGGATTTGAAAAATTACAAACTAAATTTGATGATTTTATTGCTGCTTTTAACAAGCAATAATTTTAAAATACAATTGAAAAAAAGCCGATTTGAAAATTCAAATCGGCTTTTCTTTTTTAGGTGGGGTTTTTACAATTAAAGTACTTTGTCCGTATCCTGACCAAATCCCTATTCCTCCTTTAATATTCGATTTTAAACTAATATTGGCTGGGTAAATTGGATTTTGACTATTCACAATTTCATTTTGCCAGCTATTCCAAAAATCTAAAGATTCTTTTGTTTGGGTTCTTAATTTCACATGAATTAAATCCCCGTCTGCAAAATAGGGCGTAAATTTAGTTTTAGGAAACAATATTACACCTCTGTTGATTTGTACAGAAACAGATGAAGTTTCAAAATTCTTATCATCTAAATTTCCATAGAACGAAGGAACAAAAATGGGTTCCTCGCCTTCAATTTTAGTTGCAATCTGATAATAATTTTTCTCTCCAGCTGGATCATCAAATTTTACAAATACATATCCGGTTGTATCTGCAGGATTTCTTTTTATGTATTCTGCACTTTTTAAAGCAACACTCTTAGGAATAATTGTTACAGCTTCTATTGTTTTGTTTAAATATTCGATTTTTAATGAATATTCTTTTCCCGCTTCACCTTTTAATGATGAACCAAAATAAACAAACGGTGGCACTCTGTTTTTATCATTCTTCACCCTCAAAACTTCAGAGGTTACTCCATCAGAAATTGTAATTTTTGCAGATCTTATAACATGGTTTAAAACGTTTGTCGAATCAATAACATCTGTCACAGGAATGCTGCTGGACAATAATACATTAGCAAAATCACCTTCTTCAATCCAGCCTTCAACCACTATTTTCGATTCTAGGCTTTTCTCCGTTTTAAAACCATCGTTAGAGCAGCTCATTAAAATTAAACCTAAAAAAAGGAGCAGACACTTTTTCATATTCTTAAAATTTAAATCTCCAGCTAACAGAAGGCAGTATTCTATACAGCACTTTTTCTTTCTGGGTTACTACTACTTTATCTTTATTTTCGTTTACTTCAACATCCAAAACCACATAAATTGGATTAGCAATATTAAAAGTGTTGTAAATTGAAAAATTCAAAGCGCTTTCTTTTTTTGCAGTTCGTATAAAATAATAATTAGCCGCAATATCGGTTCTGATATAATTTGGCATTTGCGCATTATTATAGCCTGAATATTCTTTCACTGGATTATTATTAATGAAATACCATGAAGTTGGCATTGTAAATCTATTCCCTGAACTAAATAATTGAGTAACGCCAAAATTCCATTTAGAATTCAGATCATACATTCCGACAAGAGAAAGATTATGGCGTCTGTCATATTTAGCAAAATATGTGTTACCATTATTAAGTTCATCAAAATTTCTATCAGACCAGCTTAAGGTATAACTTAACCAACCGCTAAACTTTCCATTGCTTTTTTTGAGCATCATTTCAAGTCCGTATGCTTTTCCTTTCCCCACATACATATCATTTTTGAATGTTGTGATTTCATTAAATTGGGTAATTCCGTATGGATACTCCAATAAGTTTTTCATCGAACGATAAAATCCTCCCAAAGAAGAACTCCAATTTCTTGTGATATTTTGATTAGAACCGATGGAAAATTCATTAGAAGACTGAGGTTTTATACCATCTGAACTCGCAATCCAAAAGTCTGTAGGAATTCCGACACTTGATGTGGTTATTAAACTTAAATATTGATACTGTTTGTTATAAGATGCATAAAAGGAATATTTTTCGCTTGGAACATAGTTCAAAACAACACGAGGCTGAAAATGCAGATAAGAATCTGTATCTGATGTATAATAATTAATTCGCAACCCTAAATCTGCTGTAAGGTTCTCAAATATTCTAGGTTTTGCTGTAGTAAAAACAGCAGCTTCATTGGCATTTATAATATCTTGTGAATTGTTATTTAGGGTTGTAAAATTCTCCACATTTACTTTTTGAGGCTGTAAATTGTGGTAAGCATACTGAAATCCTGATTCAAAGGGAATATTTTTAAAGGAGTATCGAACTGAATTTGTAAAGCCAAAATCTTTTACAAACGATGAAACGTTAAACTGAATTGTCGCTTGCTCCATGCTTAAATCATTAGAATATTGGCTAAAATAAATTGCATTTGACATGCTTACTTTAGGAGAAAGCGTTGTAATAAGAGACGGAGATACGGTAAAATTACTCCATTTCAAACTAGTTCGAAGCGCAAGATTCTCATCTTTAACTTTCAATTCATCTCCACTGGCAAAAGCATCAACAACAAATAAATTATTTTTAGAAATTTGAGATAAAAACGTGAAATTCCCATCCGAAAAACCGTATTTCATATTCTGAACATCATTATTTTTTGAACCAGATTTCATAATCGGTCCAACAATTTCATCTATATAAGTTTTTCTTCCAGAAATGTAAAATCCTGTTTTACTACTAAGTGGAACTGAAACAGTCAATTGTGAAGCCAAAATCCCAACGTTTCCCTGAATGCCAAATTCAGACGGCAGCTTTTTATTGGAATTCAATAACGTTGTTGAACTTAATCTTCCTCCGTATTTTGCATTTGAACTTGACTTATCAAATTCGACATCTTTAATATGATCTGCATTGTAAAAAGGAAAAATCCCTAATAAGTGGGACATTCCATAAATGGGAGTATTATTGTATAATATTGCATTATGCCCAGGATCTCCACCTCTTACATAGAAATAGCCATTTGCATCGCCTGAATTCTGAACACCTGGAGTTAACTGTAAAATCTTCAAAATATCTGTTGTTCCTAAAATACTTGGCACCGCAGATAACTCTTTTACATTAAAGGAAAGTTTTCCCCCCGAAAGATTTTTGACAGGATTTTTTTTATCATTCGTAATTACGACTTCTTTTAAAATCGCAATATCTTTTTCTAAAATAATTGATAATAAAGTATCTTTTTTCAAATCAAATTCAAGGTCTTTTGAAAGATAACCCGATTGATTGACTTTTATTTTTATCTGACCCAACGGAATATTTCCAACAAAATTTCCGGAACCATCAGTTGAAGAAACATTTTGAGAATCCTTCGAAGTGAAAAGGATATTCACTCCAACTAAATTTTCGTTTTCAGAACATTTTACATTCCCCGAAATAATTGCTTTTGATTGTGCAAATACTCCAGAAATACAAAGGAAACAAAGGACAGTAATTATTTTCGACACTATATTTTAATAAGAAAAGTGCGAAAATAAACAATTATAACCCAATTGCATCAGGTTATAATTGTTTTAATTTGAATATTATTTCAATTTATTCAGATACATATTTACTGTATTATCTAAACCAAGATAAAGCGCCTCTGAAATTAAAGCATGACCAATCGAAACCTCTAATAAACCAGGAATATTTTGTTTGAAAAACTTGATATTATCCAAACTCAAATCGTGTCCAGCATTGATTCCTAAACCTAATTCGATCGCCAATTCTGCAGCTTTAGTGTACGGTTCAATTCCTTTTTCATTACCTAAACTATATTGGTGCGCAAAAGATTCTGTATACAGCTCAATTCTATCTGTTCCTGTTTTCTTTGCTCCTTCAATCATTTCTAAAATCGGGTCAACAAAAATCGAAGTTCTAATTCCGTTTCTTTGAAATTCCTGAATAACTTCTGTTAAATATTCTTGGTTTTTAATAGTATCCCAACCAGCAGAAGAAGTTATTGCTCCAATTGCATCTGGAACCAAAGTAACTTGATCAGGTTTACATTCTAAAACCAAATCAATAAAATTATGCTGTGGATTACCTTCGATATTATATTCTGTTGTAACAACTGCTTTTAAATCGCGTGCATCCTGATAGCGAATATGTCGTTCGTCTGGACGAGGATGAATTGTAATTCCTTGTCCTCCAAATCGCTGAATATCTGCAGCAACTTTTAATAAATCTGGAACATTTCCGCCGCGGGCATTTCGAAGCGTTGCTATTTTATTGATATTTACACTTAATTTTGTCATATAAATGGATATTAATTCTAGTAACATTATATTTGTTACGACAAAAATACAAAGTAAAACAGAGCAGTTTTCGGTATTTTTTGATTATTTTGCATCAAATATCTTCAATTGATTTATGACAGAAATTACAAACTATATCACAAACGATTTCAGAGCGATTGACAGTCAGGAAACGATAGCCTCGATTCAGGACTTTTTTGTCGATGTAAATTTTTCTCATTTTCCGATTTTAGAAGATGGTGTTTTTATCGGAAGCATCTCTTCTGACGATGTTGAAACATTTGACATTGAAAAAAAAGCAATTGATTACAAATATACTTTAGAACGTTTTTTTGCCAGAAAATCAATGATCTGGCTCGATGTTCTTGAAGTTTTTGCAAAAAACCACACCAACCTTCTCCCAATTCTTGATGAGAATAATAATTACATAGGTTATTATGAAATGGAAGATATCATGAAGTTCTTTCAGGAAACTCCATTTTTAAAAGAACCTGGCGCTATTATTATTGTGCAAAAAGGTCTTTTGGATTATTCTATGAGTGAGGTAACTCAAATTGTAGAAAGCAATAATGGTAAAGTTTTAGGATGTTTTGTTTCTGAAGCTGATACCGAAAATGTTCAGATTACTGTAAAAATTGGTTTAGGAGCAATTAATGAAATTATCCAAACCTACAGAAGATATGGTTATGAAATTATTTCTGAACATCAGGAAGACACCTATATTAACAGCTTAAAAGAACGATCAGATTATTTAGACAAGTATCTTAATATATAAGTTATGAATGTGCCAATGAGAAAATTAGTTGATTAGATAATTTTCGCATTTCCCAATTATCTAATTGACACATTGACCAATTCTTTAATTTAACAACGAATGAAAATAGCCATTTACGGACAATATTATCAGAACAGTACTGAACCCATTATAAAAGACATTTTCAATTTCTTCAATGCCAACAATGTCGAAATGGTAATTGAAGAAAATTTCTTGAATATGCTTTATGAAAAACAGCTGGTAAAAAAAGAATACACAACTTTTTCTCCAAATACTGCTTTAGACAATAGTTTCGAAATGCTCATTAGCATTGGAGGTGACGGTACAATTTTAAGAGCTGCTGCTTTTGTTCGTAATTCTGGCGTTCCTTTATTGGGAATCAATGCTGGAAGATTAGGCTTTTTAGCTAAAGTTCAGAAAGAAAACATTGATATTTTACTTCAATATGTTATCAGTCAAAATTATACAACTTCTGAAAGAACCTTATTAGGCTTAACTTGCGAGCCATACAACAAAGCTTTTGAAGAACTTAATTTTGCAATGAATGAGGTTACGGTAAGCAGAAAAGATACCACTTCGATGATTACTGTAGAAACCTATTTAAATAATGAATATCTAAATTCTTATTGGGCAGACGGTTTAATCATTTCAACACCAACCGGATCTACTGGATATTCTTTAAGCTGTGGCGGACCAATTTTAACACCAGATGTCAAAAGTTTAGTTATCACGCCAATTGCACCACATAATTTAACCGCCAGACCGCTTGTCATTCCAGACGATACTGAAATTACTTTACGCGTATCAGGAAGAGAAGACCAGTACTTGGTTTCTTTAGACTCGAGAACCTCTTCAGTAAAAAATGAGTCTATTTTAAAAATTAAAAAAACAGATTACAAAATTAAAATGGTTGAAATACCAGGCGAAACTTTCTTGAAGACCTTAAGAAACAAACTGCTCTGGGGAGAAGATAAAAGAAATTAAACTCTTTTCTGATTCTTCACTATACGATAATACCACATTTTCTCGTTCTGCATGTAGTGAATCATCATTAAATGTCTCAAAATCATAATGTAAATTGAAAAAAAAGCACATTTAACTAAAGGAACTTTGATTCGTATCGATAATTATTATATTTGCACGCAATTTTGAATTAAATGAAGAAAATTTTTAATTTATTGTTATGTTTTTTCCCTCTTATTACACTAAATGCTCAGATAAACGAGATTGGTGTTTTTTTTGGCGGAAGTAACTTCGTAGGCGATGTTGGAAAAACAACTTACATCTCCCCAGAAAAACCAGCTTTTGGTATTCTTTATAAATGGAATAGAAGTCCGAGGCACTCATGGAGATTTTCTTACACACAATCAAACATTAGTGGAAATGATTTAAAATCTGATGAGACCGGAAGAAATCAAAGAGGCTATCGTTTTGACAATGACATTAAAGAGCTTTCAGCTGGACTTGAATTCAATTTTTTCGATTTTAATCTACATGATTATCACACTAAAGTAAGCCCTTATGTTTTTACCGGTTTAAGCTACTTTGTTTTTGACAACTTATACAGATATACTACAAGCCCAAATGTAATATACACTCAAAAAAATCGCAGTTCAGTAGCAATACCTATTATATTAGGTGTAAAATCAAATATATCGCCACGCTTTATACTTGCTGCTGAAGTTGGAGCACGTTACACCTTTACAGACAATATTGACGGAAGCAATCCTAATACAACTAGTCCAAATATCTTAAAATTTGGAAATTTAAATAATAATGACTGGTATGTTTTCTCAGGTCTTACTTTAACGTATACCTTTGGAAAAAAACCATGCTATTGCGCATACTAAAAATGAATTTAATAGAATCAATAGATCACACAAACTTACCTAAACACCTTGCCATTATCATGGACGGCAACGGGCGCTGGGCAAAACAACAAGGCTTTTTACGCGCGTTTGGCCATGAAAATGGAACAAAATCTGTAAAAGAAATCATTAAAACCTCAGCCAAACTTGGAATTGAGTATTTAACCCTATATGCTTTTTCTACAGAAAATTGGAATCGACCAAAATTGGAGGTTCAGGCATTAATGAAAATATTGATCAATTCATTAAAAAAAGAACTTGTTACCCTTCAAGAAAACAATATCAGACTTAATGCAATTGGAAATCTTGATAAATTACCAAAAACAGCCCAAAAAGAACTTTTGGATGTTATGGAAAAAACTAAAAATAATACTCGCTTAACCCTTACCCTAGCTTTAAGTTATGGCTCCAGAGAGGAACTGGTAAATGCTGTAAAAGCAATTAGTGATAAAGTTAAAAATAATATAATTTCAATAGACACTATTGACGATTCAATTATAAATGAGCATCTTTACACGCAAAATTTACCTGACGTAGATTTATTAATACGAACAAGTGGAGAACATAGAATAAGTAATTTTTTGCTATGGCAGATTGCCTATGCAGAATTATATTTTACTAATGTCTTGTGGCCAGACTTTAAAGACCAAGATTTATATGAGGCTATTATTAGTTATCAAAAAAGAGAACGTAGATTTGGAAAAACCAGTGAACAAATTAAATAATTTTTTAGTGTTGCAAAAAAAAATACAAATAGTCTTTACCCTTTTACTTTTGGGTAGTTTTTCTCAAATTAAAGCACAAGAAAGAGTTCCTTTTGATCAAGGGAAAAAATATATTCTAGCTAAAGTTTCTGTTGTTGGTAAAATAAGCTTCAATGAACAGACCGTTGTTACCTTTTCAGGACTTCAAAAAGGTCAGGAAATTACTGTACCTGGAGAAGAAATAAGCAGCGCAATTAAAAAATTAGGAAAACTGGGACTTTTTGATGAGATCGCTTTCTACGTTAATAAGGTAGAGAATGACAGTATCTATTTAGACTTAGATATCGTTGAGCTTCCTAAATTAAATGAGGTTAAAATTGTTGGTGTTAAGAAAAGTAAAGTCGAAGCCCTAATTAAGGATAACAACTTGACAAAGAACAAAATTGTCAATGAAAACTTAATTACAACCACTAAAAATTACATCGAAAACAAATATAAAAAAGAAGGTTTTTATAATACAAAAGTTACTATTACAAACACTCCCGATACTATTAATGGGCATCAAGTTAATATGCTTATCAGAATAGACAAAGGAGACAAGGTAAAAATCAGCAGTATTGATTTCACAGGAAACAAGCAACTTACAGATACCCAGTTGCGTGCTGCAATGAAGGACACAAAACAGAAAAATTTCATTCGTGTATTTAAAGCTTCTAAATTTATTCCGGAGAAATACAAAACTGATTTAGAAAAAGTAATCGCAGCCTACAAAGAAAAAGGATATCGAGATGCTCGTATTATTTACGATTCGGTACAATATAACAAGCAAAAAAATGCGCTTGCAATTAAAATTAATGTAGAAGAAGGAAATAAATACTACTTTGGAAATATTAAATTCTTAGGCAACACAGTCTATTCAGATCAGTTATTAAGCCGTTATTTAGGAATCAAAAAAGGTGAAACTTACAACGGAGTTTTATTAGAAAAAAGAATTGCTGATAAGTCTAAACCAGACGCAGAAGATATCACCAACTTATACCAAAACAATGGTTATTTGTTCTCAAACATTAATGCTGTAGAGGTAAAAACAGTTAACGATACTATCGATTTTGAAATTAGAGTAACTGAAGGTCCTATCGCTTATTTCAACAAAATCACTGTTGTTGGAAACGACAAAACAAACGACCATGTTATTTACCGTGAGTTAAGAACTAAACCAGGTGAAAAATATAGTAAAGAGCAATTAGTTAGAACAATTCGTGAGATTGGACAGTTAGGTTTCTTTGATCCTGAAGCAATCGATCCTAAATTTAAAAACGTAGATGCTGGAGCTGGAACAGTTGATATTGAATATCATGTAGTAGAAAAAGGATCTAGCCAGGTAGAGCTTCAAGGAGGTTATGGCGGTGGAGGTTTTATTGGTACATTAGGACTTTCATTTAATAACTTCTCAGCACGTAAATTGTTCGACAAAGAAGCTTATAAGCCTTTACCAATGGGAGATGGACAAAAAGTAGCGCTTCGTTTGCAAGGAAGTACATATTTCCAAACCTATAGTTTATCTTTCTCAGAACCTTGGTTTGGAGGGAAAAAACCTGTACAATTTAGTTCATCTATTTCATACAGTAAGCAATTTCTTAACAATTACATCACCAGAACTGTTGATAAAAGCAAAAGTTTTAATATTTTTACAGTTCAAGTTGGTCTAGCAAAAAGACTAACGGTGCCAGATGACTACTTTGTACTATCACAATCTTTAAGTTATCAGCACTACGACTTGAACAATTATAACACTGGTTTGTTTACTTTTGGTAATGGTGCATCAAGAAACTTAGCATATACTATTGGACTTTCAAGAAGTAATAAAGGGGTAAACCCAATATTCCCAACTTACGGTTCAGAATTTAGTATTACTGCAAAAGTTACACCTCCATATTCATTATTTAATGGCATTGATTATGGTGATTTGAAAAACCAAAAAGAATACAAAACACAATATACTGGTGAAAGCAGATCAGATGATTATGGTCAGCCTCTTAATAAAGGTGATTATTATAAAACTGATAGTTCAGGAAAAATTACAAGTGTAGGATCTGATTATGCAAGCGCCGATACAGATGTAGCAAAAGTCGATCAGAAAAAATACAACTGGTTAGAATATTATAAAGTTAAATTTAAAGGAGATTGGTATACTAAAGTTTATGGAAAACTAGTATTAAGAACTCTTACAGAATTTGGTTTCTTAGGAGCTTATAATCAAGAAAGAGGTGTAATTCCGTTTGAGCGTTTTTACTTAGGTGGTGATGGTATGGCAAACTACTCAATGGACGGTAGAGAGACAATTCAGTTGAGAGGTTATCCAAACAACTCTTTGACTCCTGTAAATGCAAATGGTGACGCAATTGGAGCTACGATTTACAACAAATTCTCTATGGAATTACGTTATCCAATTACATTAAAAGCGTCGGCTTCTATTTTTGCATTAACGTTCTTAGAAGCAGGTTCATCATACCCAACGTTCAAAGATTATAACCCATTTGACTTAAACCGTTCTGCTGGTGCTGGTTTACGTGTATTCATGCCTGCATTTGGATTATTGGGTATTGACTTTGGTTACGGATTTGACGCTCTTCCAGGACAAACAAAAGCTAATGGTTGGGAAACACACTTTATCATTGGACAACAATTTTAGAGAAATAACGTTTGGTTAAAAATCATCAAATAAAGTTATGTTATGAGAAAACAATTTTTATTTATATTTTTAGCCTTGATTGTAGCAAATACAAGTCAGGCGCAAGGAAAGACTACTCGAATTG
This sequence comes from Flavobacterium sharifuzzamanii, assembly GCF_003254585.1. GTDB lineage: Bacteria > Bacteroidota > Bacteroidia > Flavobacteriales > Flavobacteriaceae > Flavobacterium > Flavobacterium sharifuzzamanii. The sequence goes on from NZ_QJGZ01000029.1 coordinate 40,011, forward strand.
GCTACATCGACATGGAATATATTTTAGAAAATGTTTCCGATTATAAAGAAGCTAAATCGCAATTAGAGCAAAAAGCTCAAAAGTGGAAACAAGAAGTTGAAGCCAAAAAATTAAATATAAATAATTTGAAAGAAAGCTTAAAAACAGAAAAAGCTTTACTTACAAAGGAATTAATAGAAGAAAGAGAAACAGAAATTAAGTTTCTTGAACAAGAAATGATGGATTATCAACAGAAACAATTTGGTTCTGATGGAAATCTAATGAGACAGAAGGCAGCTTTAGCAAAACCTATACAAGATCAGGTTTTTACTGCTGTACAAGATATAGCCGAAGCAAAAAATTATGATTTTGTTTTTGATAAATCATCAGATCTTACAATGCTTTTCAGCAATAAAAGATTTGATATCAGCGATCAGGTTTTAAGAATCTTAAACCGTACTGAAAAACGTGAGCAGCTGACCAAAAAACAATTGAAAGAGCAAGAGGCTAAAGAGAGTATTGAAAATGCAATTGACGAGAATCCAGCAATGGCCGACCGCCAAAAAGCACTTGACGAAAAAAGAGCTGCCAGAGAGAAATTAATTCAGGATAGAAAATTAGAGCAGGACGCTAAGAGAAAAGAATACGAGGATCGAAGAAAAGCTCTGCAAGAGGAAAGAGAAGCTAAAAAAACTGGCACGGTTTCTGGAACAGCTCCTGCAACAGCCGCTCCTGCCGCAGCAACAGCGACAGATGCTGCTAAAACAAGTTCAACAGCTAAAACGGCAGCGCCAGCCACAGGAGCAACACCGACCACTGAGCAGCCGGCAATGACAAAAGCTGAAGAAAGACAATTACTTTACGAACAACGTAAAAAAGAATTGGAAGAAAGAAGAAAGAAAATTTTAGAAGAAAGAGAAGCGGCTAAAAAAGCAAAAGAAGCCGAAACACAAAAAGCAAATACGACCAATAATTAATTAATATTTTAAAAATGATGAAACAAATCAAAACTTTACTAATTGCTGCAATTCTTATTTTAGGAGCAAGTAACACAATGAACGCGCAAGCGAAGGTAGCTCATGTTGATGTAAGCGAGATCATGTCGAAAATGCCTGCTATGCTAGATGCTCAAAATCAACTGCAAAAATTAAGTGGTACATACGATGCTGAATACAAAAAAATGGTTGACGAATATCAAGTGAAAATTAAAAAGTATGAAGCTGAAGCGGCAACTGTAACAGATGCTGTAAATGGTGAGCGTTCTAAAGAAGTTCAAGATATGCAAAAGAGAATTGTTGATTACAGAGACAATGCTCAAAAAGAATTACAACAAAAAGAAACTGATATCGTAAAACCATTAATGGAAAAAGTAAGAGCTTCTATCCAAAAAGTTGGAAAAGCTAAAGGTTTCCAATACGTTTTAGATGGTTCTACTTTATTATTAGCTGATGGTCCAAACATCACTGCTGACGTTAAAAAAGATTTAGGATTCTAAGAAATTAAATCTCATAATTCAAACTGCTCAATTTATATAATTTGAGCAGTTTTTTTTTACAAAAAATTAAACCTAATTTTTGGTATTATTTCAAGATTTCACTTAACTTAGAATATCGAATTTTTATTAAAAAATAGTAAATTTGCTTTATGATAAACAATAATCCTATAGGCGTTTTTGATTCTGGTATTGGCGGAACTTCCATCTGGAGCGCCATTCATGAACTTCTTCCAAACGAAAAAACCATTTATCTTGCTGACAATAAAAATGCGCCTTATGGCCAAAGAAGCAAAGAAGAGATTGTTGCATTAAGCAAAAAAAACGTAGAGTTTTTACTAGAGAATAATTGCAAACTTATCGTTGTTGCTTGCAATACCGCTACGACAAATGCTATAGTCGAACTGCGTGCAGATTATGATGTACCGTTTGTTGGAATTGAGCCCGCTATCAAACCAGCGGCAAATAATTCTAAAACTCAGGTTATCGGAATTCTTGCTACAAAAGGAACGCTTAACAGTGAGTTGTTTAACAAAACTGCTGAGATGTTTCATAATACTAAAATCATTGAGCAGGTTGGACACGGACTTGTACAACTAATTGAAGATGGCAATTTGTACTCACCAGAAATGACACAATTGCTAGAGTCATATCTTCAGCCTATGATTGAAGCTAATATCGATTACTTAGTTTTAGGATGCAGCCACTACCCTTATCTAATTCCTCAAATAAAAAAAATTCTCCCAGATCATATTAAAATAATAGATTCAGGAGAAGCTGTGGCACGCCAAACTAAAAATCTGCTCAAAGAAAAAGTTGGTTTTTCTGAAAGCACAGATACTGATCCTGTATTTTATGTCAATTCTAATCCTAAAGTTTTAGAATCAATTTTAGAGTATAAATATCCAGTAATCAAAAAAGACTTTTAGATTATTATTCAAACTTTCGCTTGACGAACCAAATTCCGTCCAATGATAGATTGATTGAGATTTTGTGGTAGTTTTCTTTTATTAGATCATTTGCGATTCTGCCTTTCTGCCCGTAAGAATAGGAAATATTAAGTGACGAAAACGTGTTATCAATTGGAAGATTTAATCCAATAGAAATAGATGCACTATTTATGCGCTGTTTGTCAATTTCTAGATAACCATTATCAAAATTAATACCTGCTGCATACCCCACTCTATCCCAATATCTTCTAACATTCTTATTGGCACTATAAGTTAATCCCAATGCAAAACGATCTTGATTTACAAATTTCCCATAAAGTTCAGATTGATTAGTGTTTCCCCAGAAGCTTTTTTCGTAATCTAAAGTCACATTCAGATTATTTTTAAATCGCTTGCTGGCACCAAAACCAATTTCTAAAGGCATATAATAATCGTCGGTATCTGAAGCCTTATCGGTTTCTATAGAAGATTCTACCTCATCTGCAATACTTGTTACAGATTGCACTTTGGAAGCATTTATTCTTGTTGGAACTTTGAATGTCGTTCCTATTGTAAATGTAGAATCAATTTTAAATTGAGCTCCTAATGTTGCACGAACGCCTCTATAATCTGTTTGCTTATGAATGGTAGTAATAGCATTCGAAATTAAAAAAGCACGGTCGTCCACCGTATTTCCAAAAAGTACTGTTCCTGTTGCTCCTACTGTCAATTTTTTTCCAAATCGATACCCATAAGAAAAATCTAAATTATTTAAACCTCCCGAGCCTTGTGCTGTAACATAATAATATTCCTGACTGTCTGCGATTGGAAGTTTTAAATTAGAAATTTTAAACACTGAACTAGAATATGGACGAAGTGCTAAACTAAAACCAGAATTTTTAGTAACAGGAAAAGCAAAAGCCAAATGAGAAAACTGAAAATTATTTCGCTTCTCTGTGCGATTACTACTCTGATAAGTTGTTGCAATAGCTTTCCCTCCGATATCAAAAAGAAAATGATTCTGATACATGAATCCTAAAGAAGCTGGGTTTAAATTATTGATAAAAGTATCTGAAGGCAAAGCTATTCCTGAACCGCCAATTGAAGACAGATAACCAAAATCTGAATCATACAAACTTCCTACGCCATAAAGTGAATATGGAGAACTTGAAATACTTTGGGAAAATGAAGTCAGCGACATTAAAAGGAAGCAGCTCCAAAGAACAATTTTATTTTTCATTTAGTAAGAGATGTAATAAATTTTCAGCTGAATTTTATTGTTGACATGTTTTTGATCACCTAGAACGATTCTATCAACAGATTGTGCAATTCCAGGCAATGTCAAAATAAGCGATGACCTTGAATCGGATTGTTTTAGCATTTCTTTCTGAAGAAAGTTTCCGATCGGAATGGAATACCCTACATTTTCATTAAATTCATCACTACTTTTGCTCAGCTTTCCATAAACCGAGGAACCTGCCGAATTTACAAGTGTTCCGCTTATTCTATTTAAATTATCTCCCACATAAACAGTTAGCGAATCTGCTAAAGGATATTTCTCCGAATAAGTATTATTGACCGGCTTAAGAATTAATTCTGCATCTACTATGGCACCATTTGCAGAAATATTCTTAAACTGTTTTATATTAGGAAAATCGATCCGACAAGCAACACCAGTTCCAGATTGTATAAATCCCTGATTATTGAGTAATGTACTGGATAGCGTACCCGTGGATACCGGTAGATTTTGCAGTAACGTTCCTGTCTTATCGAGCGAAATAGAATTAAACTGCTTAGTGGCATCTAATATTGAAAAATCAATTATAAGTGGAGTTTCATCGTCTGTTTGATACTTCGAATAATATAATCGAACCTTACTTTCAGAAACACTAAATCCGATAACATTCGAAGAACTTGAATTTTCTGGAACCAATACAAATCCCTTCAGATATTCTGTAAAGCTGTCAAAATCTGTAACTTCTCTTTTTTTTATTTTTTGAAAAAGAGCCTCACCAAATTCTTTACTCATTTGAATATTAATCGAATCTTTTTCCTTCGGTCTCGGTTTATAAGATATTTTACCCAAACTTTCTGGACTATAAGTCAGCGTTGAATTATTATAGAAATTATTATCATCTTTGTTTGGCTTAACTTTTTGAGTTAATCTATAAATATTGAATGTCTGCACTCTTGTAGTATCTCCGTAATAGTATTTGTCATACTTAAGAATCATAGAAATAGAGTCAAACACATAATTCACCGATTCTGTATCTGAACCTACGCTAGACAAAGCATAATTACTAGTAGAAAGCTGAAAATAGCTATCTGATTTTACTTTTCCGAAAATAGGATCATCGTAATTTCCTATTAGAATTCTTCCTCGGTTAGAAGTTGCCAGTGAATCAAAATTAATTGTCGACATGTTGACTGTCACCGTATCAATCAAAATCACTTTATTGCTTAAAGCCAAATAATCTGACCCAACAGTAAATTCTCCAGTATCTGTATCTGTACCACATGAAAATAAGGTCAGTAAAAAAAGCAGTATCAATATAAACTTGTGCATAATCTAATTTTTGAGCAAATATAAATTGCACACTTTGGCGACACACTATAACATATACTATCAAGCTTTTTTAAGCTACAGACTGCACAAAACAGTCTACAACCTAAATTCTATTCTAAAATTTTAATTCGGCCGTAAAAACGACGATTTTGTCTATCAAAATACGTCATACATATATCTTCTTTTTTTTAAGGACTTCATCCGTCTAATTTTGAGCCAATAAAATAAATAATGAAAGTACGGTTTTTAATTTGTTCTCTTTTTTTGATTTCATTTTTAGGTTTAAAAGCTCAAGGAAATTTTAGCGCAGCTATTAATTTCAAAACTGAGCCGACAGAAAAGATAAATTTTAACGAAACAAACATTGTTGTTTTTTATCAGAAAAAAATAGGAACAAAAAGCAAAATAGCGAACACGTTAGAATATTCTAATCTGAAGGTGAATTACGAATTGAATCCCTATAATTTTTATGCCGATCAGGACAAATTCAACCAAATTAAAAACAAGTTTGAATATTCATCTGAAATAGCAGAAAAGACAAAATGGAAGATTTCAGTTATTCCAACAGCAAATTTTCAGAGTAAACTGGATTTTTCAGATGTTACTGTTTTAGGAAGTTTAGAAATAAGTCAACATATTAGTTCAAAACTGACTGTAATTGCTGGTGCTGGCCGAACATCAATTTTTGGAGCACCAAAGATTACACCGATTGTTGCTTTTGATTATAAAATGAATGAAAAAACCAATTTTAGAATAGGATTCCCAGATTCGAAAATTTCTTATTCTAATAATGATCGAAACAAATTCAGTCTGACGAATAGTTTTAATGGAAACTTTTATCATTTAGACGAAACATCAAGCACAGAAAACAATGCCGAAAAAGCCATTTTATCACAAATGACTTCGGCTTTAGAATACGAAAGAAATGTTGGAGGCAATTGGTTTTTAAATTTTAAAGGTGGTTATGATTTCAACAAAAAGTACAATTTACTTGACGGCAGTGACCATAAAATATACAACTATAATACCGGAAATGGTTACGTTTTAGGAATCGGGATCAAATACAAACAATAAATATTAAATACACTATGATTAATCTAAAAAAAGGAATTTTATTCGCAGCGCTTTTTTCAAGCCTCTTTTTTATAAGCTGCAGCAATGACGATGACGATGATGATTTGGTAGGAAACTGGATTAAAAAATCAGCCTTTGATGGCCCTGCAAGATCTAGTGCCACAAGTTTTGTTATTGGAGATTATGCTTATGTAGTTGGCGGCTATACAGGCGATGTTTATTTAAAAGATTTATGGGTTTACAACTCAAATGGAGATTATTGGGAACAGAAAGCTGATTTTGGCGGTGTTGGAAGAAGTTCTGCTTCTAGTTTTGCACTAAATGACAAAGGATATGTGGGCCTTGGTTACGATGGAACAAACAAACTGAAAGACTTTTACCAATATGATCCTTCTGCAAATAGCTGGACACAAAAAACAGATTTTGCAGGAACAGCTCGTTACGCTGCCGTAGGTTTTCAGGTTGATGGCAAAGCGTATTTTGGAACAGGTTATGACGGAAATTATTTAAAAGATTTTTATCAGTACGATGATCAGGCCAATACTTGGACACTTGTAAATGGTTTTAGCGGTAACAAAAGACGCAATGCGACTGTGTTTACAATTGCAGACAAAGCATATTTGGTAACGGGCGTGAACAATGGCGTTTATCAAGAAGATTTCTGGGAATTTGATCCAGCAACAGATGTTTGGACAAGAAAACGTGATATAGACAAAGATACAGATGACGATTACAGCTACAATGACGATTATGCGATTGTGCGTTCTAATGCTTCGAGTTTTTCTATGAATGGCTTAGGATATGTTGTAGGAGGTGAAAACATCAAAACAGTTTGGGAGTATAATCCATCAACTGATTTATGGACAGAAAGAACTCCGATGGAAGGCGCTACAAGAACTGATGCTGTTGGTTTCTCAATCAATAATCGCGGTTTCTATATGCTAGGAAGAGTTGGATCTACTTACTTTGATGATGCTTGGGAATTTAAGCCATTAGACGAACAAAGTGATGATGACAACTAAAATTAAAAAATTCTTCTGGACATTACTCCAGAAGAATTTAATCGTTTTTGCGCTTCTTTTACTTTTTATTGCCTGCGCAAAAAAAGAAGCTTTAAGAACCGCGTCTTTTAAAACAAATTCTGGATGGGGCTACACAATAGCTTACAAAGAAAAAATTGTAATTAAACAGTCTATCATTCCAGTAATAAGTGATACTAAAAGTTTTGAAACTGAGAGAGATGCTTTGAAAGTTGCTAATCTAGTAAAGCAGAAACTCAAACAAAACTTATCCCCAACGGTAACCAAAAATGAACTAATTTTATTAAAAATAAAATTGTAAATGCAGATCGATACCATTAAAAATACAGGCTACAACAAAATACTATTCCATTTTATGATATGGATTTTCTTTATTTTGACTTCTCTAATTCAATTTTACGAAAGTCCATTTAGGCTAGACAATGATTTTTACGCTCAATGGCTTTCTGGAATTTTATTGTTTTATCTGAACTATTTTTATTTGGTTCCAAATTATTTGCTGCAAAAAAAATATTGGCTGTATGGTGCATTTGCTATTGGTCTGATTGCACTATTTATGGCAATACGATTAAATTATTTTGTTCCTGAATTTAGACATTTAAGACCCGAAAAAATGATGCATTCTGAGACCATTATTCGTGATCCTCATTTTTTTCCAAGAGATGGTAAAATGCATCACAGAATAGAAATGAGACAGCCTCTTTTCTTTAAAATTGCTCCTTCATTTTTTTACATTCTGATTATTACGATCTCAGCCATTATTAGAACATTGACTGAATTTTACAATAATCAGCAAAATAAACTGATTGCCGAAACTCATCGAACAAATACCGAATTGATTTATTTGCGCAAACAAACCAATCCGCATTTTTTATTTAATTCTTTAAACAGTATTTATTCTCTCGCACACAAAAAATCTGATTTGGTCCCTGATGCCATCGTAACCTTGTCTGAGCTTATGCGGTATATGCTGTATGAGACCGACAACAAAACGGTGGCTTTAGAAAAAGAGGTCAATTATATTCAGAATTATATCGAATTGCAAAAGCTGCGATTAAACAATATTGAAGACATTGTAATCAATGTTCATGGCGATACTAAAAACAAGTTTATTGAGCCTTTACTACTAATTTCTTTTGTAGAAAATGCCTTTAAATATGGAACTGATTATAAAGGCGCTGCTCACGTAAAAATCAAGATTCTGATTACAGATCACAATCTTGACTTTTGGATTGAAAACACCATTGAAAATTACGTGAAAGATCCTGAAAACTCAGGAATTGGATTGGTAAATATCCAAAACCGTCTTGATCTTCTGTATCCAAACGCGCATGAACTGACCATTACACAAGATAATAATTATTACCGAGTTCATTTGAATTTAAAGTTAGACGAAATTAAAACCGCAATACACTAAAGAAAACTGATTATGGACAGAAAAAAATTCATCCGAAATGGTATTTTGGGCATTGCTTCATTGGCAACAGCTTCAAAATTTTTAGAATCTTGTTCTAAAAGTGACAACGACGATACTGACACAAGCAATTCTGGAGATGGAAGCTGCACGGTTTCTCCTTCAGAAACAAAAGGTCCGTTCCCTATTAAAACGCCAAGTCAATTGGTTTTAGAAAACATCAAATCTGACCGTGTTGGAATTGCGTTATTGATTAATTTAAAAATCGAAAACAAAAATAATAATTGCGAACCTCTTTCGGGGGTTTTAGTAGATGTTTGGCATTGTGACAAAGACGGAAATTATTCTGAATATGGCGGCACGCAAATGCAACAAACCGATTACACTTCTGTCCATTTCTTGAGAGGAAGACAGACTTCAAACACTAATGGAGAAGTTTCTTTTATCTCAATTTATCCTGGCTGGTATCAAGGAAGAGCTCCACACGTGCATGTAGAAATTTTATCAAGTACAGGCACTTCTTTGTTAGTAACTCAGATTGCGTTTCCAGAAACCATTTCGAGTCAAGTTTACGCAAGCACCAATTATGTAGCACATGGACAGGCAGATACCGCAAATACAAAAGATAATGTTTTTGCCGACAGTTTGTCTGAAGAACTAGCTACAATAACAGGCAATCTAACAGATGGTTATACGCTTACAAAAACGATAACCGTTAACGCATAATGTTGATTTGTAAAAACCAGTATTTTATGAAAATTTTAAAACTTAATTTACTGGTTTCAAATTACTTTTGAATTCAGAATAAATTAAAAAAACAATTTAGAAAAAATGAAATGTGTAATTATTGATGACGAACCTTTGGCTGTAGAACTATTGCAGGATTTTGTCAAAAAAGTAGATACTTTGGAACTGATTAGCACTTTCAATAATGCTATTGATGCCGTTTCGTTTATCAATCAGAATAATGTTGATTTGATTTTTCTGGATATTCAGATGCCTCATTTTTCTGGAATAGATTTTTTAAATACCATAGAGAAAAAGCCTTTGGTTATTTTTACAACTGCTTATTCTGATTATGCTGTAGAAGGATTTAATCTCGGAGCAGTTGATTATTTAGTAAAACCAATACCTTTTCATCGATTTCTAAAGGCAGTTGTTAGAGCACAACAGGTTTTACAGCCTGTAACAACTCAAGCACTTGCCGAAAACAATAATACGCCTGAAATAGAACAGGATTTTATGTTTGTTCGCGCTGAATATGAAAATGTAAAATTGAATTTTGCCGATATTCTTTTTATTGAAGGTCTTAAAGATTATGTCAAAATTTACACTACAGATAATAAATTCACACTGACTTTAATCAGCTTGATCAAACTTGAAAATCTGCTTTCAAGCAAAGGTTTCGCAAGAATTCACAGATCGTATATTATCAATATCAAACATGTAAAATCGATTCAGAAAAACAAGGTATTAATAAGCGATAAAAGAATTCCTATCAGTGAAAGCTATAAAAGCACTTTCTTCGAAAAAATCAACCTTTAGTTTATGAAATTCCAATAAAAAAAATCCAAATTCCAAAAAGCTTACATGTTTGGAATTTGGATTTTTCTGTTTTGAGATTTTATATTTTTATTTTTCTTCTTTGAACCAGCTAGAATACATCACGTAATTGTTTGAAATGCGCCCTATTTCGCCTGCAAAATCAGACTGATCAATGTCTTTTACTTTTTTTGCAGGAACACCAGCGTAAATACTTCCAGAAGTTACAACCGTATTTTGGGTTACTACAGCTCCAGCAGCAATTATAGCATTGCTTTCTACCACACAATTATCCATTACAATTGCTCCCATTCCGATCAAAACATTATCATGAATCGTACAGCCGTGCACAATGGCATTGTGACCAATTGATACGTTATTTCCAATAATAGTTGGGTGTTTTTGATATGTGCAATGAATTACAGCGCCATCTTGAATGTTTACTTTGTTTCCAATTTTAATAAAATGAACATCTCCTCTCACAACAGCATTAAACCAAACACTGCAAGATTCTCCAAAAGTAACATCTCCAACAATAGTAGCATTTTCGGCCACATAACAATCCTCTGGAATAAGAGGCGATTTTCCGTTTACAGATTTAATAAGCATAATAATAATTTTAGTTAACTGCAGGACAATTACAGTCGTAACGTTCTTTTCTACAGAATAAATTAACTCCTAAAGTAATTTGATGAAAGCCGCCTGTATCGAACTTAACATCTCCCATTAGCTGAGTATAAGTATAAGCAAACATAAAGTTCTTGAAATTAACTCCAACAATTGGTGTAAAGTATTGTATTTTTTGAGATGACACTCCACTTCCAGAAACATATTGTGCGCCATCAAAACCTCTTCTATAAGATAAAGCCGCCCATAGACTTCCAAAATCCATGCTTTTGTAGGCTTTCATATTCAAATCAAGTGTTTTTGCTTTTGTCTGATCAAACAGCTGAAAAAGAATAGAAGGCTCCCAAGTCCAACTGCTGTTTTTTCCAAACACATAACCAGCACTAAATAAAAACTTTCTAAGATTATCACTTTCGTAATCTGTATATAGTTCTCTTCTAGTTTCTAACAATCCTTGAACTGTTGCATGCGCATAGAAATCCAAATAATTATACGAAGCTCCAATATCAAGATTAAAATAAGAATCTTTCTGAATCGATCCAAATACAATTGGATCAAAAGTTCCTCCAAATTTTGTTTCGTCCAGTTGGCTTTGTATTAAACCACCACTAATACCAAAAGACAACTGATTTAAATCTAGTTCATCTCTCGAAAACATAATATGGTGTGCATATGTTAGTTTCACACCTTTTTGAGAATGATATCCGTTTTTATCATTAAAAAGAATTATACCAGCTCCAGAACGTTCCCCAATTCTTCCGTTAAAACTTAAAGTCTGTAGTGATGGAGCTTCTTCTTCCCCAAACCATTGTTTCCTAGCTGTTAATCGTACTTTGGCACAGTTTGCAGCACCAGCCATTGAAGGGTGAATAAGGTAATAATTATCAGACAAATAATCAGAATAAACAGGTATTCCCTCCTGAGAATAAGAGTAAAAAGCAGTAATGAGAAAAATTAATAAAACCTTGATTTTTAATTTCATAAAGACAATATTGTTTCAATATAATTTTTACTCTTGCAATTTAACACGATTTATTTGAAAAGAGTCTTAATTATTTCATTAAAAAATCAAATATAGCCATTAGTAGAAAATAACTTTAGTAAATTTGCGAAAAATATATTACCATGACTAAAATCACTATAAAAGAGACTCAAAATCCAACTATTTTAAAGTTTGAGTTTGAGGATTTCATTACTCAGAATCAAAACTTTGAGTTCAAAAATATCGATGAAGCAGAAGCTTCTCCGCTAGCACAGCAATTATTCTATCTGCCATTTGTTAAAACAGTTTATATTTCTGGAAATTTTATCGCTATCGAAAGATATAGCATCGTCGATTGGGATGATGTAAAAGATGCTGTAGCGGAACAAATCAGTGCTTTTGTTGACAAAGGTGGCGTTATCATTAAAATCGATGAAACAAAACCAAAAAAACAGCCTATTACGGTATACGGAGAAACAACTCCAAACCCTTCTGCATTGAAATTTGTTGTAAGCAGAATGCTTACTCGCAATGCGGTAGAATATAAAAATATTGATCAGACTGCTTCTTCTCCATTAGCTCAGGAATTATTCAAATTCCCTTATGTGAAAGAAATTTTTATTGATGAAAATTATATTTCAGTAACAAAATATGAAATCAATAACTGGGATGAAATTACTTTGGAATTAAGAACTTTCATTAAACAATTTATAGAAAACGGAGGAACTGTTTTAGATGAAAGTTTAATTGAAACTAAAGCTAAAACTGAAGCAACAAAAGATGAAGCTTTTGACAAATTGGATGTTACATCACAGCAAATCATTAACATCTTAGAAGAATACGTAAAACCAGCTGTAGCTGCAGATGGTGGAAATATTGCTTTTGAATCTTATAACGAGGATGATAAAACGGTAAAAGTATTATTGCAAGGTGCTTGCAGCGGTTGCCCTTCTTCTACATTTACTTTAAAAAGCGGTATCGAGAATATGCTGAAAAGCATGTTAAATGATGAAGCTATTAAAGTAGAAGCTGTAAATGCTTAATCTCATAAAAACATTATGTTCAAAGCGTCTCAATGAGACGCTTTTTTTGTATTTTTCAAGAACATTTTGGGTTCTTCCTATTTAAAAAAGAGCGGCTCTATATTATTTTCATCATGCTGTATTATTAGATTAACAAAATCTACAACGTGTCTTTGATGATCAAGATAAAATGTACTATTAGCAATTTCCTGAATATCTTTCATTGGTAAAGTCGTTACTGTCAAATAATTTCTTAAGGTGTGTTGCTCTCTATAATTCTTAAATTGTATTATTTCATTTTCACCAATTGTAAGTTTTAAATTTTTATTGTTTGACATAAAGTTACCAAAAGAATCTGCATACGTTACCAATATTTCATCTCCAAACTTTACAGTTCGATTAAATATAATTTTTGCTTCTGTTCGCATATTTATAACTATATAACACTCATATTTTCTTTCAAAAGGTAATATAATCTGAATGTCGTCTAGTATTTTTTCATAATACATAATATTTGTTTTATTTTATCCATGGTGTATTTCTCTTTTATTGCCTGATAAATAAATCTTTACTTATATGATTCCTGAAATTCCCGATTGCTTCTATACACTCTTTTATTAACCGTTTCTAAAAGTTCTTTATTTAACAATACCTCAAAACTTCTATTGTCGTCATTTATTTTTATTTGCATTTCATTATCCTTACTTCCCTCTCTTTTAAACTGTTCATTAGTTTTTTGCCAATCAAAAAACACTCTGCCTTCAAATTTTTCTCCTTTGCCTGTTTCCCAAAAAAAAGTTATGCTGCTCGGAATAGCCCTTTCTCTCTTGGCTGGATTTAATGATATTGGCCTGACTGCAATTTCAGATTCTCCATTGTAATAGGCTGTCATTACATCAAAAAGCTTGAAATTTGGATTTTCAGAAGTTATAGAAGGACGCCAGACATATCTGTTGCGATAGTTGTCCCATTTTTCTGGACTGGCATTTGGATTCAAATATTTTTCATGCACTTCTTTTCGATTCATTGACCAAGATGCAAATAGTTTTTTTCCCAAAGGCGCATCGTCTTTGACTGCCTCAGCCTGATAGCGTCCTAATTCTTTTTTGGTGGCACCATACCGCACCCAAACAACGACCATTCCTTTTGGGGCAAAGCCAAAAACCAGATCGCTAAACGCCGTATAGGCATTTTGATAAGGTTTTCTTTCATACGCATATTCCTTTACGTCGCTGTTATATTCCAAATCTTCATAATTGCAGTAGAATCTTTTGGTTAGATCCTGCATAGTCTCTACAGGAAAATCTGTTTTTAGGCGGTAAAAAGTATCTTCATAGTCTGCATAATAGGTAACATCTACTCCTATAGGCGTACCATACTGCTCTGTCCAAGACGCATGCGAGGCACCCCATTCTCCAGAGGAGCCTCCATACGGGAATGTGGCAGACCAGCCTTTCTCGAGCGTTTTTATTTTATCTTCAACTAGCTCTATTCTGTATTTACTTTCTGGGTGGCACATTTCTACATGAAATTGCGGCAATTCTTTTTTCATCTGACAGCTGATTAATTGGGTGAAAACAAAAGCGGCTAAACTGTAGTGTAATACCCTTTGCTTTATTTTATCCATGGTGTATTTCTCTTTTTCTATATTTTTGTTCTAAGGCACCTTCTTTAGATGGCGCTTGGCTTTCGCGCATTTCGAGCCCAAATTTGTTTGCTTTTACAGACCAGTGCAGGTATTCGTTGCGCAAGGTTTTTAAATCTTTTTCGCTTATATAATCCAAATATGATATCTGCCTTAATTCTTTCAGGTAACTTGCCGAATCATTCGATTTTTCTCTAATATAGCGGTTCCTTACTTCGCTACAGGCATACATATACCCCATGAGCTGGTTGTAGACTTCCTGCAAAAAAGATTCTTTTATTTCGTGCTGTTTGTCAATTATGTCACCGTCATATTTCACTCCAAAATAATCCGAGAAAAAGAACATCTTTTTAAGTGGTATTTTATCGTAACAATTTCGTAAACGTTTTCTCGTGCCTACAACGGTGTAAAAAGTTTCGGAGTCATCAACACTACCTTTTTCTTCTGTACCCAGATCTGAATCACGCAGTACGCCTGCGGTAATCTGACTTGGCTTATACCAGCCTTCATCGATTACTATTTGTCTGAATTTTTCAATTTCAGTATCCGTACTATGAATTACCCGATTGTATACGGATTCTCTTTTGTAAAATAAAACAGATGTTTCGTCTTCAAAATCATTGTAAGCCCCGCCAATATCACAATGCACACCAGGCAGTGTGTATTCTAGCCCATTTAGACCTGCGCTGGTAATATCAGTAAGGTCAAAATTTTCGCGATATTCATCATCTGCCGAAAGCTGCAAAACAAAATGGGAGTTTTTTATGGCGTCTAGATTTAAATCGCTTACGTCATTGCCATGATAAATTCCGTAAGAACCCCGATAGCGCGGATTTGCAATCCGTGCCCGCAAAGATTGGTTTGTAATTTGTTTTAGTGATCCTTATTGTGTCAAACTGTTGGAGGCACGGATAAAACTTATTACATTTGATTTAGATTTTACCAATTGATTTTTATTTTTTTTGGTTTATAAATTTCCTCTTCCTTTTTTCTAGTTGTAATAAGTATAGTATCTCCTACTTTTTCGAGATCGCTTAAAAACAAAGGATTCTCTTTTCTAAATTCTTTATAAGAAACTAATTTTATTGTATCTCCTAATTTAAAATGTTCAATTGAATTACTTATATTGTACTTTTTTAACAATTCTATAGCATAATTCTTCGATATTAAATGATTCCTTTCTCTAATAATTATAGTAAACGGTTTGTTCATTGTCAGATATTCTTTAAAATCAAATATTGGTTTATTCTCTAGTTTATCATAAATTACGACATCACTTGGGGTTGATAAATAATGGTTATCAATAATATTATCAATAGATAAGTATTTGATATCAGAAGAAATATTCAATTTGAATTCTAATGGAACATTTAAACAAACACTATCCAATTTTTTATTATTTGGTGCTCGAGTAATAGTTACTATTTCATCAGAAATAATATGCTCTACAGATACGTTTTCATGAGATCTACATGAAGTTAAAATCAAGAAACCTAACATATACATATATAAATTCATAAGCTATAATTTAAAAATTTGCAAAAATAGAATCAATAAACACAATGTCTTTGTCTAGATCTTCCTTATATTGAGTATAATGAAACAAAACATAAGGTAAATTTTCTTGATATTGATTTTTTATCAGTTGTTTTTCTTCCAGTTCTTCTAATGTTTTAAATTCTCCTTTTAATAACTTTTCTAATATTTCTTGCCCAATTTTTGTAATGCCATATCGATATCTTTTTTCTTGTGCTCCAGAACTATGCAAAAAATCATCAACCCCTTTAAGCCCTTTATCTTTTGCTTTTTCAGCTAATTCAAATACAACATTATCCCATACTTCTATAATCGGGTTACTAATGCTAGGCATAACCACTGCCACAAGAAAATCCAGCGGCGCAAAACCTGTCGGAATTATTTTTGGGTTTTCATCCATTGCAAGACTTATTACATCTGAGGCAAAATCGAATATTCCTAACAATTCTTTAGAAGCTTTTGCTATGGTATTAAATGAGCCAACTTCTTTAAAATAATCTAATTGGCTTATTCCTTTTGTCGTTACTAGTTTTCCATCTTTTCTATAGCCAAAATTTCCAGCTTTTGTAATTTCATAAAGTTCTCCGCTATTGTCGTAAATAGGTTTAGTATAAATTTTACGGCTGAATTCTGTTTTTCCCATATTACTTGCTAAATACCCTCTCTTTAATTGTCTTACAGCGATCGTGTGGCGTATGTTGTCGCTGTATTTCATCATTGCTTCGCGAACATCTCCATACATTTCACCTTTTATATTGTCAGCAATAGTATTTAACTGATTTTCTAGCTCCTCAGAAGGTGCTTGTTTAAGCCCAATACCTTTAGAAAAAACAACAATATCTCCATCAGAAGTTCTGATTTCAGGAAAATTATATCCTTCATAGGCAGGTTTTATAAACAAAGTTGTTTTAGAACGATATACACCTAGTATATTGTCATTAGATTTCCAGTAAGTATTATGATATTTCCAAGTCCAGTAAAATTCAAGACGGCTGTTGATGCTTCCTTTTTCATCTTTTTTAATTTCAATATGCCATTTTGGATCTAGGTATAGTTCTATTGTTATTCTGTGTTGTCCGTTTACTTCTCTTACCATAGCGGTTTTGTAAACCATTTTTCCATCAAATTTTGGATTATCAAAGATGGTAAGACCTTTAAATGGAGTGTTTTTATCCCAAAGCTGAAATGTTATGCTTGTTCCAACAGGGATGTTGTCGCTTACATTCAATTGAAAATAAACTGTTTCTTCCAAATAGGCTTTTAGACAATTGGCATCTTGTTCAGGAATATTTCTTATTCCTTCATAATCAGGACTCCACCAACCAGAGAAGGCTTTTTCGGGTTCTTCTCTAATTGGTCTCGGTTCAGGTTCTCCATAAGTATATTCGGGCGCATAATAATCGATACGCCCATTGGAGTTTATTTCTATTTCGTTGGCAAAAATTCTTGTAGTTCCCCTTACATTATAAGTGGCATTACCACCGACACGTCTAGTCTTAGTCATAATTTTTAGTTACTAATTCTGTCAATTAATTTTGTCTCGTATCTTCAGCACTATTATTTTTTATAGTTTTATTGGAATGAAACTCATGTCCATTTTCACTATTTGAAGTATCTTTTCCAGCAACAATATAATTTTTGTCCTTTTTGACATCTGAATTTAAGTCACCTTCTATATTTTCATCATGATTACCGCCAACATAAAACATACTATTACCTGTAATATTTGTATTTAGCATTCCTCCAACCGTTGTAGATTTATCAATTCCCGCAGTCTCAGCAATATTCATTCCCGCAGTAGTCGTAATACTCTCAGAAGCATTTATAATTAAGTTTTTGCAATTAAGCGTTAATGTCTCTGGTGCAGTAATCGTTGTGCTTTTGGTTTCCTCGTTCATATGCAGTTCATTCCCGCTTGGGTCAGAGAGTATAATGCAGACTTTTTCGATAAACTTGAAAAGCATTCCAAAAGGGAGTTTCCAGCCCTTTATTCGGTTTTCTGAGTCAAAGAAATCAGGCATTTCTTTTCCGTTGTAATAGGCTCCTGACGCATAAGGGCAGTCGGCATTGCCTCCTTCGAAGCTTATCAGCACTTCTTCTCCGATTTCAGGCCTGAAGTAAAGCCCTTTTCCTGAGCCTGCATAATGCTGTACCACACGCATCCAGTCGCTTTTAGAGTTATAGGCGTCCCAATAATACTGCACTTTTACGCGTCCCATTTTTTTGGGATCATTATTATCTATTACTGAAGCAGACTGGCTGTCGGTTGCTACAAAAGCATTTACGTCTGTATAATGCGGAGCTGCAGCATCGGCAGGAATTGCCCTGAACTCACAGGTGTAATTTCCGTTTACCTCAGAACGGTGTATAATTTCAATTGCCAGCAAATGGTGCTCTACAGTTTTGTTTTCTAGAATAAAAGTCTGTCCCAAACCTATAGGCAGATAGGAAATCCCGCTGTAGAATATGCTGTTGGCATCGTTTCCTGCAGTCTGCATTTTTACCATTTCTTCTATCTCTTCTTTATTTTGGGCATTATTGGTATAAGCGCCATTTTGTAATCCAGGGCGTACAATATAAGGCTGTTTAAAACCTGCAATAGAGGCAAACCGGTCTCTGCTTCCTTGTGCTGTTTTTTCTGCTCCGTATTTTATGTTAGCTGCATTGGCGTAATCGTAGCCTCCAAAAGAGGCTTTCTGCGAAACCAGATTGGCTTCAATTTTCAATTTGTGAAGAGAGGACTCATTTATAATCCGGATATCGGTGTTTTTGATTTTTCCAAACTGCATGCGCATTCCGTCAAAATAGAACCATTGGGCATAGCGTTTTGAAAGACGCTTGAGGAAATCAAAATTGGTTTCACTGTATTGTGTCTTAAATTTAAATTCTTTGATGTAAGTTGGTACGATAGCTTCGCGCTGATAAAACTCGCCAGAGTTTTCTTCTGCAAAGATTTCGAGAGCAATCTGCTGAAGATTTTTTTCAAGAAAGATTCTGGATTTTGGCATTTCGTCTAAGACAATGGTATGGCTTACGCCAAATACTTGAAGTCCGTCTGGGCTTCCATCCTTATCGAGAGATTCTAATCTTGTGATTCTTCCTTTAGACATTAGCTGAATGCCATTTACCTTAAAAGTAAAAATCACTTCATTTCCTATGTAATTGCTAAAAGCTTTTTCCTGATCCTGCGGTTCTATAATAGTCTTTCCGCTATATTGCCAAAAGAATGAAAAATGATGATGGTCTGCCATTTTTTGAGACAGCTCGAGATTATAGTAAATAACGTTTTGGGTAAAACCTTCGATAGTAATTTTTACCTGTTCAGAGAATTGTGACATGGTTTTGGTGTTTAGATGAATAGGGTTTAGTCAAGCGAAATCCATTTTTTTGAGAAGTTAGCATCGCCAAAAATGAGTTCCTTAGCTGTCAATTCCATTGATATGGACATTGGAATTTCGGTCGTACTTTTAAATTCTTCGTTGTAAGAAATGCAGTAAGCTTTTGTAAAAATTAATTCTCTCATTTTACTCATGGCATCTCTCCTAAAAAAAATAATTTTTCCGTTTTTGGTAAGACTGCCGCTTAGCATCCAAGATAAAAAATTGGTGTTTTGAGTTGATTCAATACTCAATTTTATAATGCCTCCTTTGGCATTTCCAACTGGTTTGTTTAGTGCATCGGTTTCTTTTTTAAACTTTATGTCAAAATCCAGCACATTAAATTCCTCTCCGTCAATTTGTAGTTTTGCTAAAAAGCTCATGTTTTTTATTTTTTTATTAAAATGTAAATTGTCTGCTATTCCAGATTCATAGAATTAGAATGCGCTAGACTTGCATTTTTGTTTTTGAAGATGGAGGGAAGAATTGCCTGCCGTTTAGAATATTTACAGCTTGTTGTGGTATAATTATAAATTTACAAGGAAGAAAAGGCTAAAAGAGCCTTTAGAAGACATAAAAATGACAGAATAAGACTTTTTTAAATAAAACAGTATGTAGAAAAGGAGTTCTGTTTCAAAAAGCGGTATCGAAAATATGCTGAACAATGGAGCTATAAAAGTAGAAGCGGTAAATGCTTAATTTCATAGAAAAGCAATATAAAAAGCGTCTCTTTGAGACGCTTTCTATATTATTAATCTCTAGCTTTCAATTATTTATCATAAAAAAAACGAGTAGTACTATAAAATTAATTAATATTGTATCCTTAACCAATTAATTAAAAACCATGGGATTATCTTCATTTTTTAAAAATTTGTTTGGCTCAACCAAAGAGTCTGTAACTGAATTGGCAAATAATGCCGAAGAGACTTTTGAACAAGCAAAAGAAGCTGCTGCACCTTACATCGAGAAAGCCGAAGCTTTTGCGGAAGAAACAATCGAAAAAGTAAAAGAAGTTTCAGAACCTATTATTGACCGTGCTTCAGAATATGCTGAAAAAGCAAAAGAAACTGTAAGCGAATATGCAGATAAAGCATCTGACGCGATAAACGATGTTGTTGATTCTGTTAAAGGAAAAACAGCTGCTCTAAGCTCTGAAACGTCTGAAACCATTTCGGAAACTGTTGTTGATGCAAGCGAAAAAACAGCACAAGAAGTAGAAGAAATAGCTGATGACGCTGCGGAGAAAGCATAAAGCCACTTTTAGAATAATGTAATTATTTTTATATTTGCAGTACTAATATACCTTCTCTTATGAGAAGGTTTTTTTATTTTAAATCTATGAATCTTAGCCCAGAACAAGTCAGTAAATACATCAGCCGTTTTATTGACATTTTAGTTGATTATTCACCAAAACTGATTTCCGCATTTTTAATCTTATTTGTTGGTTTGTATGCCATCAGATTGATTAATCGAATTATTAGAAAAATAATGATTCAGCGAAATCTCGATCCTACATTAACCAAATTCTTATCCGACATTTTATTATGGGCGTTGCGAATATTATTGTTTGTAACCTTTATTTCTAAATTAGGAATAGAAACTTCGTCTTTCGTTGCTATTTTAGGAGCAATGGGTCTTGCGGTTGGTTTATCATTGCAAGGATCGCTTTCTAACTTTGCGGGCGGAATGCTAATCATTGTTTTCAAGCCTTTTAAAGTTGGAGATACAATAGAAGCACAAGGTGTTGTTGCAACAGTTCTTGAAATTCAGATTTTTGTCACCAAAATGCTTACTGCAAATAATCAGACTGTATTTGTTCCAAATGGTTCTTTGTCTAATGGAAATATCATCAATTACTCAATGCAAGGAGAGAGAAGAGCCGATTTGACTTTCGCTATTTCCTATGATTCTGACATTAAAAAGGCAAAAGAAATTCTTTTAGATGTTTTAAATAAAAACCCTAAAGTATTGAAGAAACCTGCACCAGAGGTCTTTGTAAAAAACCTATCGGCTAGTTCTATTGACTTTGCTGTTCGTCCTTGGGCAAAAAACGCGAATTATGGAGCTGTATTTTCTGAAACTTTAGAGAATTGCAAAATAGCATTGGATGAGGCAGGAATTGCAATTCAACCGTACACTATTCAGAAATAATATTATTGTTTCTTTGGAGGAGCAATCATAAAATCTTTTAAATAATAAGGTTCAAAATAAGCGACATCTACAGTGTCGCTTTTTTGATACTTATCAAAACTGATTTTACTCATTGCTTGCGCTGAAGGATATTTTATGTTTTCTAAAAACACAAAGTTGTCTTTAGTCAAAATAGCTTTGCATTTATCAGCGCAATCGCCAACAAAGTAAAGCTTATCTGTATATTCTTGAAATGAGTTTTCGTCAATGATTTCGGCTTTAATAGCTCTTTCCAATGTCAAATCTGAATTAAAAATGGCGCTATAAACTTCCATTCGGCGAGCATCTAACATTGGTATAATCTTTCCGTCTGTAACTCCTGCTTGCGATGCCAAAGTTTGAAGTGTATCAACAGCAATTAATGGAATGTTTAAAGCATAACATAAACCTTTTGCTGCAGAAACACCAATTCTTAAACCTGTATATGATCCTGGGCCTTGGCTAACAGCAACAGCTTTTAAATCCTGCGCCGATATTCCTGCTTTTCCTATTACTTCTTCAATAAAGACATGAAGTTTTTCGGCATGCGAATATCCTTCATCAGCTAATTCATTGCAAACAATGGTCTGGCCATCCTTTGCAATAGATACAGAACAATTTTTAGTAGCCGTTTCGATATTGAGAATAAAAGACAAAGTATTAAATTTTAAATTATTATGGTATTATATTATTTCTTTGGAGCGTCAGCTTTTTTAAGTTTTACCTTATCTCCAGAGTTTAGCTCTTTAGAAACTGTTGTATAAGGTCCTGTAATAACAACATCGCCCGATTTTAAACCAGACATCACTTCGATATTGGTATCGTCCTGAATTCCGGTTTTAATGATTCTAATCTTAGCTTTATCTCCAACTTTTACAAAAACACATTCGAATTTTTTATCGCTTTTTGGAGCTGCCTTTTTATCTTCATTTGGATCTTCAACCGTAAAGTCTTTTACAGCCGTAGTATCCGATTTTACTACCACAGAACTAATTGGCACTGCTAAAACATTTGTTTTTGTTGTCGTAATAATATCAACTGTAGCTGTCATTCCAGGTCTAAAAGGAGAGTATGTGCTTGGTTTTCCTTCTAATAAATCTTGATACGAATCTTTCAGGATACGAACTTTAACTTTAAAATTTGTCACCTGATCTGAAGTTAATGTAGTACTTGCAGAATTCGAAATACTGGTTACAACTCCTTTAAATTTCTTTTTTAAATAAGCGTCAACTTCAACATTTGCTTCGTCTCCTATTTTAATTTTTACGATGTCATTTTCATTCACATCAACTTCAACCTCCATATTATTCAAGTTAGCAACACGCAAAAGCTCAGTTCCGGCCATTTGCTGCGTTCCTAAAACTCTTTCTCCCAATTCTACGTTTAATACAGAAATGGTTCCGTCAGCTGGAGAATAAATTGTTGTACGTCCTAAGTTATCTCGGGCTTCTGTAACAGATGCCGAAGCGCTTTGAACATTGTAATAAGCACTTTGTTTTGTTGCTTTGGCAACTTCAAAAGTAGAAATGGCCTTATCCCAATCTGATTTTGAAATTACACCTTTATCATACAATATTTTATTGCGCTCATAATTTGCTTTTGCTTCTTTAAAACTGGCGTCAGATTGAGTAAGACTTGCTTTTGTTCCAGCTAAATTTGCAACAGACCTATCTAATCCTGAAGTATATAAATCGGGATTTATTTTTACTAATAAATCACCTTTTTTTACTACCTGCCCCTCTTTTACATTGAGTGCAATAATTTCACCCGAAACCATCGAAGCGATTTTAACTTCAATTTCGGGCTGGATTTTTCCTGTTGCAGAGACTGTTTCAACAATTGTTGACGCCGTCACTTTTGCAGTTTCTACTTCTTTTCCTTCGTCCTTATTCCCTATTAATCCTGCCTTAGAAAGACCAACCAAAGCTACGATAATAACTACCGCAGCACCTAATAAAGAATAAACTGTTTTTTTCTGCATAATAAATTATTTTGTAATAATTGGAACAATTGGAATTCCGAAATAAAACTCTAATATTTTAATTTTGAACATGTAATCGTATTTTGTTCTGATGACATCAGATTGCGCATTAGTCAATAAGGTTTGAGCTTGTGTGAAATCAAATGAGTTCATTAAACCTACATCATATTTTTCTTTTGCATAATTGTAAGCCTGCTGTCTTGCCTCTAAAGTTACAGTAGACGATTCGTACGTATTTAAAGCTCCTCTTGCATCCGTAAATGCCGTATAAACGTTACGTTGCAAATCTAAACTTTTTTGCTCTAAATCTATTTTAGATTTCTCTAAACTTACTTTATTGCGCTCTACATTATTCTTAACTGAAAAACCATTAAAAATAGGAACATTTAACTGCAAACCAAAATTATGTCCTTTATTATCACTAAACTGCTGGAATATCGGATCTGGCCCTACAGTATATGGATTGCCGCTTGCATCTAATTTAACTTGATCGCTATAACTTGCTCTGGTATTAAATCCATAGAAACCAGAAAGTGTTGGCTGATACGCTCCTTTAGCAATAGAAACATTTTTCTCAGCGATTTCAAGATTTGTTTGTGCTAATTTTAACTCTGTTCTAGTTTCTTTAGCTTTATTGTAAATTTCAATTGGAGTTTGAGCTAGAATATTATTTTCATCTGCTACTTTGGTATCGTCAACTACATCAAAATCTGCAAATTCTTTTAACTGTAAAAGCTGTGCTAAACTCAATTTAGAAATTAATAAATTATTTTCAGAAACGGCTATGTTTTGTTTATCGGTTGCTACAGTAGCTTTCAAATCCAACAAATCTCCACGCGGGATAGTTCCTGCATTTACCATTTCTTCAGAACGGGTGTATCGTTTTTCATCAATTGCTAATTGCTCTTTCTTAACCTTTAAATCTTCTTTATTAGATAAAATTTGCAAAAATGCACTAGCCACATTTAAAGAAATATCTTCCTGCATTTTTAACAGCTGATAATGTGAGGCAATGATACTTAATTTTGCCTTTCTCATAGTGTTTTGGTTCTGCAGACCTTTGTAGATATCAACTCCTGCATTTAACCCAATTGAAGAATATTGTGTGGTTTGATTACGTAAAATACCTGTTGTAACATCCTGGTTCAAACCTATGTTCCAAGAGTGAGAAGCATTTCCATTTACTGATGGAAGATAATTGCCTAAGGCTCCTCTTTTATCAATTTCAGCATTTTTTACGTCTAATTCAGATAGTTTTACTGTGATATTATTTTCGAGTGCATATCTCACACACTCTTCTAATGTCCATTTCTTAGTTTGCGCCTGTCCAGTTAATCCGAAACCGAATAACAATGCTATAACCAGACTATTATATTTATTTATTTTCATATACTTTTAATGAAGGCGCAGTAAACCGAACTACGCAAATTTAACATTTTTAAAACCAAAAAGATCCTTAACCTTTCAAATTAGCTTATTTTTTTTCTTTGTCTCCTTCGTTAATTAGGCCCTGATTCCAGATTTTAATTTTATCTGTATCATTTACGCCGCTTTTAACTTGAACGTAGATTCCGTCGCTTACTCCAAGAACCAAATCTCTTCTTTCAAATTTCTGTGGAGCAGTTTCAACTTCTACATAAGGCTTTTGTGTTTTTTTGTCAAATTGAACTAAAGACTCTTTAATTGCCAAAACCTTCTCTGCTTTTTCTAAAATAATTGAAGCATTGGCACTTAAACCAGCTCTAATAAAAGTATCATCTCTGTTAACCATTTGTGCTTTGATTTCAAATTGGATTGCTCCATTTTCTGTAACTCCTTTTGGAGCAATATAATTTAAAACGGCATCAAACTTTTTATTTTCGATTGCACCAATTGTAATCTCAATTGGCATTTTTTCTTTAATTTTTCCAACCTCAGACTCATCGATTTTTCCAATAAAAATCATTCTTCCAACATCGGCAACACTTGCAATTGTAGTTCCTTCGTTGAAGTTATTACTTTCAATAACTTGGTTACCTACTTTTACCGGAACATCTAATACCATTCCGTTCACTGTAGAACGAATTAACGTGTTAGCATAATTCCCCAAAGATGAAGTTGTTCCTGTTTTAACGATATCTAAACCTTGTTTTGCAGCTAAATAGTTTTGTTTTGCTTGATTGTATGCTAACAATGCAGCATCATAGTCATTTGCAGAAATTACATCTTTTTCGAATAATGTTTTCTGTCTCTTATAGATTTTTTCCTGATTATCTAATGCTATTTTAGCTGTCTGCACTTGATTCTGAGAATTACTTACATTCGAAACGTTTGCTACAACTCTAATCTTAGCAATCATATCACCAGCTTTGATTTTTTCACCCGCTTTGATGTACACTTCTTCAATAATACCTGAGATATTTGGTTTGATTAGAACCTCTTCATCAGGCTGAATATTACCTGTCGCAATAGTATTTTTTACGATAGTCTTGATTTCTGCTTTTTCCGTTTTAAATACAATCGGCGATTCTTGGTTTTTAGCATACAAATAGTACAGCGCGCCAAAAAAAACAACTGCGATAAATATTAAAATGGTTACGGTTACTCCTTTTTTCATTTGTCTAGGGTTTAATCGATTTATTTTGATTGATAATTTATTCTGTTCTTAAAGCATCTACAGGCTTAACATTGATTGCGGTCTGTGCCGGAATAAATCCTGCAAGCAAGCCTGATCCAACCAATATAATTAAAGCCACAAATACAACTCCTAAATCTACAGTTGGATTCGCAAACATAGTATTTTGATCCGGAGGCATCGAGTCTAATGCCATATTTAAAATTGCTATAATTCCTGTAGCAACAGCAATTCCGAGCATACCCGAAATAATAGTTAAAAATATAGACTCAGTTAATATTTGACTTCTAATTGCTCCCGGTGTTGCACCTAATGCTCTTCTAATTCCGATTTCTTTTGTACGTTCTTTAACCACAATCAGCATGATATTAGAAATTCCGATTACACCCGAAATCAAAACTAATGTTCCTACGAAATAGGCAATCACTTTTAAAATATTAAATAGACTTTGCACTTTATTAAATTGCTCATACAAATCAAAATTTCCAACTGCTCTCTCATCTGTCGGATTTATAGAATGTAATGATTTTATAATCTCTAAAATTTTTGGCTTTAAATCGGTTATAGAAGTTTCATCTTTCGCCGTAAGCGCCATCCATCCTACTTTATCTCCATAATTGAAGGCCTGTTGAAAAGTTGTAAACGGAATAAAGATATTCTTTTGTTCCTGCTCTGCATTTCCTCCTTGTTGTTTGGATTTATAAACTCCAACAACCATAAAATTGATGCTGTTAATTTTGATATAAGTTCCAACAGCCTCCTCTTCTTTACCGTAAAGTTCACTGATAACACCTTTTCCAATAACACAGACTTTTCTTCTTTGTTCAATATCCTGCTGATTTACAAATCTTCCTTTAATGATATCCATCGGCTGCTGTTTAATCAGCTCTGGATAATCTCCGTAAATTGTAAATGCAGAAGTTTTGGTACCTCTTACTACGTTATTTGTTCCGTTAAAATCACCTAACTGATTTCTTGGTGAAACATATAATAAATCTGGAAGCGCTGCTTTTAAAGCCGTCACATCACTATTTCTAAAATCATAACGTCTTGTCTTTGGCAAACCTTTATACGCCTTAGAAGTAGTTTGACTCCACATAAACATGGTATTGGTTGCAATTCCATCAAAACCTTTTTTGATGCCATTTTCCAAACCATTACCCGCAGCAAGTAAAATTACCAAGATAAAAATACCCCAAAAAACACCAAAAGCTGTCAGGATAGTCCTGAAAGGATTGGCGGTTAAGGCCTGTAAAATCTCGTCCCAATTATCTTTTTTAAACATAATTATTCGTCTCTAAGTGCTACAATAGGTTTAATTTTGGCTGCTCTGTAGGCTGGAAAAAATCCTGCCATTGCTCCTG
Organism: Flavobacterium sharifuzzamanii; assembly: GCF_003254585.1. Lineage (GTDB taxonomy): Bacteria > Bacteroidota > Bacteroidia > Flavobacteriales > Flavobacteriaceae > Flavobacterium > Flavobacterium sharifuzzamanii. The sequence continues at coordinate 67,364 of NZ_QJGZ01000029.1, forward strand.
CAAAAACAAGTAATACCAAAGTAGTTAAAGCTACACTAAAATCTACTTCAGGATTTCTGAAATACTCGCTCTGAACCATCGGACCAACAAATTCCAATAGCGCAAGACTGGCTAACAATCCCACAAAACCTGCAATGGTCGTAATAAAAATTGATTCATGGAGAATCATGGTGATAATAGAAAAAGGTGAAGCTCCAAGTGCTTTTCTAATTCCGATTTCTTTTGTACGTTCTTTTACAATAATAAGCATGATATTACTTACTCCAACTACACCAGCGATAATCGTACATATACCCACCCACCAGAAAAAGAGTCTGATATATAAGTTTAGGTCGTAAAATTGTTTAGCATCTTTAACCGAGTTATAAACTCCGACACCGCCATCATCTTCAGGAGCCACAACATTTTTACTCTTTAATAAGTCTTTTAAATCTTGGGTAAATTTTTCTGACTGAGCCAATGCTTCGTCATAATCTTGCGTCTTTTTTAATGTAAAAAACAAGTTGCTGATTTTATCACCTCCGCCAAACGTTTTCTGAACTGTAGTCAAAGGCAAATAAGCACGAGTTTCTTCTCTTTCTCCTCCTGGATCTGTAAAAACACCGACCACCTTAAAGTTGATATTGTTAATCAGAATCTCTTCTCCTATTGCCTCTTTATCTTTAAGCATATCAGTTTTTAGTTTCATTCCGATAACAGCAACTTTGGCGTTACTTTCTAAATCCTTAGCATTGATATAACGCCCCTGAACTATGGTTAAATTTTCAATTCCGCCATAATCTGGATTTACTCCTCTAAACTGATAACTCCCTGATTCTTTACCATAAGCAAAAGACTGTCCCCAATAATTATTTGTTGAAGCTCTTAGATCTAACTTGTCTTCAAATTTCTGCACCGATTGATTGTAATCGCTATTGCGAAATTGAATCTGTCTACCTGGATTTAGCCCTTTGTATTCTTTGGTAGTTGTTCCAGACCAAACTTCTATAATTCCAGCGGCATCGCGTTCGAACTGTTTTTCAATTCCGTTCTGAAGACCTTTACCTGCACCAAGCAAGATTACCAAAATAAAGATTCCAGAAGCCACAGAAACTCCTGTTAAGAATGTTCTTAAACGGTTTTTAGAAATGGCTTCAAATATTTCCTGCCAGCGTTCAATATTAAACATAAGACGAAGCTCTAACTTGTTCTACTTTTTTATCATCGATAATTAATCCATCTTTCAGGACTACATTTCTTTTGCACATTGCAGCAATATCAGGCTCATGCGTAACAATTAAAATTGTTTTTCCTTCATCATTAATTCCTTGAATAAGCTCCATAACTTCATAAGAAGTCTTAGTATCCAATGCTCCCGTCGGTTCATCGGCTAGCAAAACCTTCGGATTTGACGCCAATGCTCTCGCTATAGCCACACGCTGTTTCTGACCTCCTGAAAGTTCATTTGGCAAGTGGTGAACGTGAGAGCCCAAACCTACTTTCTCTAAATATTTCATTGCAATATCATAACGCTCTTTTCTTTTAACTCCCTGATAATATAATGGCATTGCGACATTATCAAGTGCCGTTTTATAATTAATCAAATTAAAAGACTGGAAAACGAATCCTAAGAACTTATTGCGATATTTTGAAGCAAGGGTTTCATTCAATTTTTTGATTGGCGTTTTATCTAAAATATAACTTCCAGAATCAGCTTCATCCAGAATTCCCAAGATGTTAAGAAGTGTTGATTTACCTGAACCAGATGACCCCATGATCGCAACCAATTCTCCTTCTTCTATATTAAAGTTTATACCTTTTAATACATGCAATTCAGAACTTCCCATCTTATAGGATTTATGTAAATCTTTAATTTCAATCATGGTATTGTTAAATTTTTTAGACAATAATAACGTTTTTATTAAGTAATTTATGATAATAAAAAGTTAATAGTTTTGTTACCTATTCTGTATAAGACTGCATTCTTTAGTTATTGTTACACTTTTTCAATAAAATATGATTGTTTTCGTAATTTTACCTCGTAATAAAAATCATCTTAAATGAAGCTTAGTTCTATTATTTCAATGTTTACAGCACTTGCGGTGCTATCGAGCTGTTCGTCGGCTCAAAAATTAGAAACATTAAAGCCTGAACCAGACGATGCAAGTCCGTTAATTTATGACAGCAACCCTTCTTTTATAAACCTTCCCATTACCATCAAATTAAGCGATATTGAAAATCAGACTAATTCTCTTCTTAACGGATTAATTTACGAAGACAATAATATCGAAGACGATGATATTGAAATGAAAATCTGGAAACAGGCTCCAATCAAAATTCAAAATGATCCGTCAAATCTTGATAAAAGAATTCGAACAATTTTACCGCTTAAAGCGAATATCAAATACAGAATTGGAACAAAAAAACTTGGGGTTGAATTATACGATGTTAGAGAATTTAATCTAAACGGAGTTATAACGCTTTCTAGTGAAACTGCTCTGACAAATTGGAAACTCACAACAAAAACAGAATTCAAGTCTCTTGATTGGAATGAGAGTCCAACTATGTCAATATTTGGCAAAAACATGCCAATTACTTATTTAATAAATCCTGCTATCTCTATTTTTAAAAGCAAATTGGAAAAGAAAATAGATGAAGCAATTGAAAAATCAATGGATTTTAAACCGAATGTACTTCAAGCTGTAGAAAAAATCTGCACTCCTTTTCAAATGAGTGACACTTATGAAAGCTGGCTTAGAATTGTTCCAGTTGAAATCTACTCTACAAATGCCAAACTTAAAAACGATTCGTTCTTACTTGATATGGGTATGAAATGCAACATGGAAACCATTGTTGGCAAACAGCCCGAATCAAAATACAATGCCAGTAAAATTGTTTTGAAACCAGTAGCAAAAATCCCAAATCAAATTTCTGCTAATATTGCAGCAATTTCAAGTTATGTAGATGCCTCCAAGATTATGACCAAGAATTTTGCTGGTCAGGAATTTGGTTCTGGAAGCAAAAAAGTCACAGTGAAAAATGTTTCAATCTGGCACAAAGATGGCAAAATGGTTATCGCATTAGACGTTTTAGGATCTATAGACGGAACACTTTATTTAAATGGCTTTCCATCATACAATGCACAGACAAAAGAAATTTATTTTGAAAAGCTAGATTATGTTTTAGATACCAAAAGTAAATTGATGCGCACAGCAAACTGGCTAGCGCAAGGATTCATTCTAAGAAAAATGGAAGAAAGCTGTCGATATTCAATTCAACCTAATCTCGAAGAAGGCAAAAAGAGTATGGCGTGTTATTTAAAGAACTATTCTCCAATGCCAGGTGTATTTGTAAACGGAAAAATGGAGGATATTCAGTTTGACAAAATACAGCTAACCAATCAAGCGATTATAGCCTTCATCAAAATAAACGGAACAGTCAATGTCTCAGTTAACGGACTTAAATAAAAAAAAGCAGTGTAATTACACTGCTTTTTTCTTTTTAGAATACATTCGATAAATCAAATATCCTATTATTAATACTAGTAAATATGGAATTACCATTAAGTAAACAATTCCATCATTTACTGCTTCTGCTTTTTTAGTATTAGAATCTCCCGATAATGCTGCGCGGCACATAGCACACTGAGCATTGGCTGAAATTCCAATTAAAAAAATACAAATCCCAAATACTATAACTTGGATTTTGGATTTTAAAATTTGAATATTTTTTTTAGTGTACATAATACGGAGATATCATTAAATAAACAATCACTCCCGTTACAGCAACGTACAACCAAAGAGGAAAAGTGATCTTAGCAATTTTTCTGTGTCTATCAAAACGCTTTGCAAGCGCTCTTACATACGTAATTAAAACAAGTGGAATAATTGCAATTGACAATAAAATATGTGTTATAAGAATAAAGAAATATACATAACGTAATGCTCCTTCTCCTCCATATTTTGTAGAATCTGAAGTCATATGATACGCAACATACATAACTAAAAATGCAACAGACAATGCAATAGCAGAAGTCATCAATCTTTCGTGTAATTTTTGATTTCCTTTCTTAATCGCCAAAACAGCCCAAACCAGCACAACAGCTGTAATACCGTTTGTAGTTGCATAGATTGGAGGTAAAAACGATAAAGGTTCTACATCAACACCGAAATCTTTTAATTTAACTCCGAACAGAATTGCAACAACAACAGGAATTATTATTGAAACCGCAATAATAAATTTGCTAAATTTTTTCTCTAAAGTATTATCTTCCATTTTTATTCTGCTAATAAAATTTTAATGTCTTCTTGAATATCTCTTACTCCTTTTTTATCTAGACCATCATAATAAATATTCGGATTTCCGAATTCATCTTTTCTGCATCGAATGTTTCCATCTTTATCAATTAAAGCAAACAAACCAGAATGTTCAAATCCACCGCTTACTTTGTCATTTTCTCCTGCATAAAGATTAAATCCTTTATTTGACAAATCCATAATAACGTTCCTGTCTCCAGTCAAGAAATTCCAATTAGAAGATTTTACTCCAAGCAATTTTGCATGGTCCTTTAAAACTTCTGTAGTATCATGTTTTGGATCGATTGTAATAGAAACTATTCCAAAGTTAGGATTTCCAAAAAACGTCTTTTCAATTTCCAGCATACTCATATTCATCTTTGGACAAATAGATGGACAAGTTGTAAAAAAGAATTCCAAAACATATACTTTCCCTTTATACGTTTCATTTGAAACTTTTACATTATCCTGATTTGTCAATTCGAATTTTGGCGCTGGCCCAATTGTCAAAAGTTTAGCTTCTTTTGAAGATTTTACTCCAACATTATCTAAACGATTTCCTTTTACGACGTCTCCGTTTTTAACTCGATCAACAATTTTAGGAATAGCATAAATCCCAAAAATCAGAATGATAAAAGAGATTCCAATATATGATTTGTTCTTAAACATTATAAATGATTTTAAAGTTGCTTTGTAGCGTTATGATTTTTCTTTAAAGCTGCGCGGTATTCATAAAGGATAATCTTGAAGTCATCTAGCATTTCATTGCTTAACTCAGACGGATGAAAAGTATCATATCCTTCTTTATATTCTTTCGGATCTTTTCTGCCTCTTAAATTACGTTCTTTATCAATGATATAAACATTAGAGGTTCCAAGGTTTTCATTCAGTTTTTCTTTTAAATGCAATCCATCGTAGAATTTCTGTATTTCTTCTTTTGAAGCAAAAACAAAGTTCCAGTTTTTAACATCCGTAAAAGGAGACAAAGCATCAACAATTTTTTGAGCTTCTGCTTCAGTTCCTGTTGGACACAGCACTACAAACTGAAGATCCTCAAAACCGTTATAACGTTTGTAGATTTTTTCATTTAAATTAAAATAATTACCTCTATTTTCTAGAATATTTGTACCTGCAAAACCTAGCACAGTAATCTTTTTATCAAGAGAGATTTTTTTTCCGTTTAATGAATTCCAATTCCCAAAGTCGGCTACTTTAGGTATTATTACAGGAAGTGTTGTAAAACTATTTACACCAGAAGCAAAGAATAAATACGCTACAATTGGCAATACAAAAAGTACAAAGAGAACTATATTTTTTTTCATTGTATTAACGGGGAATTATTGAGGTACAAAAATAAAAAAAGCTCCGCAAATCGGAGCTTCTTTTCGAATTAATATCATGTTAAAAATTCCATTTAATAGTAGAATCTTTAAAAACCCCATAAATATAATGTCCTTCTGTTAACAGAATAAACAATAAATATAAAACTAGGAAGATAACAGGAGAAACTACAGACCATCTAAGGCTGCTTTTTTCACCTTCCATGTGCATAAATGCCCATACAATATAATATGCTTTGAAAATTGTTAAGATATAGAAAATCCAGTTTAATAGATTCAATCCAACAAAATGATTAAATTCTAATACTCCAGGTTTGTAGATACCTAAAATAACTTCTACTGTAGTTACTACTGAAAGCAATCCGAAAACAAACCAGATTCTTTTTGTATTTGATACGTGCTCGTGTGACATAATAATTAAATTCTAAAAATTAAACTAGGTAGAAAACTGTAAATACAAATACCCAAACTAAATCTACAAAGTGCCAGTATAATCCAACTTTCTCTACCATTTCGTAGCTTCTTCTTTTCTCGTAAGTACCTAATAATACATTAAAGAAAATAATGATATTGATAATAACTCCAGAGAATACGTGGAATCCGTGGAAACCTGTAATAAAGAAGAAGAAATCAGCAAATAATTTATTACCGTACTCGTTTCTGATCAAGTTAGCACCTTCAACAACATATTTAGCACTTGCTAAATGTTTTTCAGATTCTTCCCTTGATAAAACAGTTTTTTTCTTTTTATCTGTAAGTTTTTCTGTTCTGATTAAAATCTCAGGGTGAGCTTTAAAACCAGCCTGAACTTCAGCAACTGTGTAAGTTGGAAGAGATTGAGCATCTTCCATAAACCAAGTTGATTTACTTCTTGTTAAAGCTTCTCTTTGTTCTGGCAATTTAACAGCAAAATCAGCTAAAGCTACTCTTTTACCATCTTTATCCACAAATTGAAGTAAACTTCCTCCAACTGTTTCAACTGCACCATATTCTCCTTTAATGAAGTTTTTCCATTCCCAAGCTTGAGAACCAACGAAAATTAAACCTCCAATAATAGTTAAGAACATATAAATTGCAACTTTTGTCTTTTTCAATTGGTGCCCTGCATCAACAGCTAATACCATTGTTACAGAAGAAAAGATCAAAATAAAAGTCATTAAAGCTACATAATACATTGGAGCCGCAACACCATGCATAAATGGGAAGTGAGTGAACACTTCATCAGCCAAAGGCCAAGTTTCAATAAATTTAAATCTAGAAAAACCATAAGCTCCTAGAAATCCAGAGAATGTTAAGGCATCTGATACGATAAAAAACCACATCATCATTTTACCATAACTTGCTCCTAAAGGCTCATTGTGACCGCCTCCCCAAGTTTTTTCGTCGTTGTTTGCAGTAGTAACTGTCGCTCCCATAAAAGATATTCGTTAAAAAGTTCCCAAATTTACGTTTTTTTCTTATTTAAAGAAATATAAAAATAAAAATAAATATACCCATAATAAATCCAAAAAGTGCCAATACATCGCACCTAGCTCTATCCCAAGAGTTTGAGTCGAATTGTATTTTTGTTTAAAATGATTATAAATTATAATTAAAAGTGAAATTAATCCGCCAGCTAAGTGCAACAAGTGTGTAACTGTCACAACATAAAGAAAAGTTGTAGTAATCGAACTACCTTCTCCTGTAAAGTAATACCCTTCAGCAACGATTTGTCCAAATCCTTTGAATTGCAATACCACAAATAAAACTCCTAAAGCTAAAGTTCCAAGAAGCAATCCTGTAACTGCGCTTCTATTGTCTTTTTGAATGGCTTTTTTTGCCAAGTGAAAAGTAACGCTACAAGCAATAATAACTGCTGTACTCCAATAGAAAGCTGAAGGGAGTTCAAAATTCTTCAACCAGTCCGCTCTCGATTTACTTACTACAAATGCGCTTGTTAAACCTGCGAACATCATGGTCATACTAACCATCGCGAAAAGCAGAATCAGTTTTGCCGATTTAGATTTCCTTACTTGTTCTTCATTTACTTTTAATGTCATTTCCATAACTATCTTAAAAATTTATCTACTATAAATACAATTTGCAAAAGCGAAATATAAGAAACACTCACTAACATTAATGTTCGTGCTGCCTTTGCTGTTCTTAACTTATACAGACGAACTGCATAAAAAAGCATCCAAATCCCTAATAGAAACACTAGAACTGCTGCAATTGGAGAAATAAATAATTGCCCTGTAAAGCCTAATACCGGTAATAAAGACGCTATTATAAGCCAAATTGTATACAATATTATCTGCAATGCAGTTCCTTTATCTTTTTTACCTGTCGGAAGCATAAAAATTCCTGCTTTTTCATAGTCTTCATATAAAAACCATCCGATAGACCAAAAATGTGGAAACTGCCAAAAAAATTGAATTAAAAATAAAGTACCTGCTTCGATACCAAATTCCCCTGTTGCTGCTACCCACCCCAGCATGAACGGAATTGCTCCAGGAAAAGCTCCAACAAAAACAGACAAAGAAGTAACTGTTTTTAATGGCGTATAAATGCTTGTGTATAAGAATATCGAAATCGCAGCAAACATTGCCGACTTCGCATTAATTGTATAAAGAAGTGCAATCCCAACAATAGTAAGCAAACTTGCTACAAGCAAAGCTACTTTAGGAGACATACGACCAGAAGGAACCGGACGATTTTTAGTACGATCCATTAAAGAATCGATATCTTTTTCGATTACTTGATTAAAAGCGTTCGAAGCCCCAACCATACAATAACCGCCAATTGCCAAAACAATCAAAACACTCCATTTAAAAGGATGATCAGAATCTACTCCTAATAAATATCCAGCAATAGAAGAGAACAATACACTAATAGCCAGACCAGCTTTAGTAATCTCTTTAAAATCTAGAAATATTGATTTGATTGATAATGTATTTTTTGCAGCGTTCAATACCGTTGTATTTTGTGTATTTTTTTTGAGTGGTGCAAATGTACAAATTAGATTGTAGAATTTGGACCTATAAAATTAGATTTTTTTCAATAAAACCTTTACAAATTAAGATCTCAGCATACTTTAACACTATTATTTCGAAAAATCTTATTAAAAAGACTAGTAATCAAAATACCAATTAAAAATATCCGAACGTAAACCAACACTAAACCAAGTGGTACTTTGCTTAAAAGTTGTTGCCGTTTCTTGAGTCGGATCGAAATTCCTGTAGATTAAACTTCCAAATAATTTCAAATTCGTCATCGGATTAATTAGATATCCTCCTTGAACATCGGCAATAAAAACATTCGTTTTATTTCCCTGACCTATTTTTACACCAGTATTATAAGGACGTTTTTCGTCGTAGCTTTTATAAATATTTCCCCCATAATTATAAGAGTCAGCAGCAGTATCAAAATCCAAACCTCTAGTTCCAACTGTTAGTTTAGCATCTGCTAGCCATCGTCCTTTATGATATCTTGCAATTGCAATAAGTTCTTTAAAATTTCCTCCCCACTGATGTCCAACACTTTGGTTGTTATGTCCATAATTTGTAATAACAGCACTGTGCGAGTACACATAGGGACGCACACGATTCAATTCGACTTGCAACAACAAATCTTTCACATTAAAGGCATTGAAATATTTTGCTCCAAACTGAAATCCAAATTTATTTTTCCAGCTTTGATTTCCTGCTCCAACATCAGAAACAGAAAACTCATCGATTAAAAATTGAGAATACAGATTTATACTGTTATTCCATTTGTATTTTCCAGTAATCCCCAAAAGTGCATTTCCACTTCTAGATGAAGAACCAAATTCTACTGCACGGTAAAAAATAATCGGATTAACAAAATTAGCATCAAAACCTCTATTATTAGTATTTGTCCAAACTACAGATTCAAAAAAACCTAAGTTCACTCTATTTGAAACATTCCAGCTCAAATAGTGATTTGCCATAAATTTTGTTGCGTAAGTTTTTTCAGCTGTTACCTCTGGACGAACATCTTTCATCCACATATATGTATTGGTATATTTAATTTTCCAAAATTTGGTATTCAGTTTAAAATACGGATATGGACTTGCCCCATCGCTTTCTAACAAAGAACGGTAACCATCTCCTATAAAATTTCGCCCATAACCTAATTGAAAATCAAATATCTTACCTGGCGCGAAGGTAATATTCGCTTCCGCTAAAGGAAAATCATAGGCATCTGTCTTGAATCTTTTTGCAATTCCAACTCCTGGAATAATCGCCGGATTTCCTCCAGATGGCTTAATAGATTCAGCATAGTCATTGAAGTATCCTGCAAATCTTCCCTGACTTTCAAAAAAAGTAGTCGTAAAGTTGATTTGTTTTCCCAAACCTCCTCTAAAATTAAGTGCTCTTGTATTCACGTAAGTGTAAGATGCATCAAGATCTGAAGCCTTACCCATTTGCAAGTCTACAATCGGATTTAAAGCAAACCAATAATCTTCCCCCTGAATCTGCACTAGGTTTTCATTCCACCATTTTCTTCCCAACCAAGTCGATGTCTTTTTCTGCAATGATTCATTCACTGCTCTCAAATTATAATATTTCGAAACCTCAGCATAAGTATAAGGCTTAGATGCCGTATGGTTATTAATTCCAACCTGATTCATTTCTTCATCAAACTGTGCATAATAACTATGCGAGAAAGGAATATTTAAATGGCTATCAAATTCTGGATTATTGTATTTTTTGTATACAATACTATCCAATTCTGTCATTGGTTTTTCTGCCGGTTTTAAAATTTCTGCCGCTGCTTGAGCTTCTGCGGCAAGCTGAGCTGCACTTTTTAGTGGTATATCAATAGAAATTGTATATTTAGAATACGTCGGTTTTCCGTTAAAAGTTGATGGCTTTATTTTTGGAAATATACTGAATACTCTTTTTGCTTCTTCAGACAATTCTTCTGTTTCGGCAGAAACGTAAATTACTTTAAATTCTCCTTCGGCATTTACTTCAAAAAGTAATTTTACTGCCCCTTTGTAATTGCTCTGTTTCAGCTTCTCAGGAACTTGAAAATTGTTAAATACGAAATCTTGAACTTCTTTATAAAAACAGGTTTCTAATTTTTTGCCATCTAAATTTTCACAGTTAGGAAAAACAGGAAACATTTCTGATGTAAAACCAGGCTGAACCGAAGGACTGCCATTTTGAGAGGAAACAATAAAAAAAGAAAAAACTAAAACAAGGGACAAAAAAAACTTATTCACTTAAAATTTGGGGATTTATTTAATATTGATTTGGGGAAATTTCTCCGTTGGCAATTGCTTTTGCAGCCGAAGTTCCGATTCTTTTCACTCCTAAACGAATCATCTCTGCGGCTTCTTCAAATGAACGAACTCCGCCCGCTGCTTTTATTGAAAGCGGCGAAGCATTTTCGAGCATCATAATTATTGTTGGGACTGTTGCTCCGTTCGGAACACCATCATCAGTTTTATAAAAACCTGTAGAAGATTTTACGAAAACAGATTCAAAATCGTCTTCTTTAAAATTAGATACTACAACATGTTTTATTAAGGCAGATAGCTGAATAATTTCTTTATCTGTTAAAGCGGCAACTTCAATAATCCATTTTACTGTTTTATCGTTTGCCAACCCTATCTGTGTTCCGATTAAGATTTCTTTTTTTACTAAATCGAGATCACCATTTTTGAATGCTTCGTAGTTACAGACAAAATCTAAATCATCTGCTCCGTTAGCAATAGCTTCATTTGCTTCTTTAATCTTATCTTCCAAACTTGACTTTCCTTCTGGAAAATCAATTACGGTTCCGACTAATAAAACAGAATTGGCATCTATGATCATTTTTTTTGCCAGAGCAACATATTCTGGACGAATCATAATGAGTTTAAAGCCTTCATGAATTGCTTCAGCAATTGCATTCTTGACCACAACCGTATTTTCTGCTTCCGAAAGACCAGCTTGCGATGCAGTTTTTAAATACGTAGAGTCCAAATATTGCTTTACATTCATTTTGATAGAAGTTGCAGAAAACCAGCACAAAAGTACATTTTATATTGAAAAAACATAGTTTTTTAAGCACTTGATTTTCTTGTAATAAAAAACCCACCGAAGTGGGTTTCTAAAATTATATTTTATCAATTTGCTTTTTAAATCCTATTGCTGAAAAAACCGCCACAACTGCCCCAAGCGCATTTGCTAAAACATCTGTAACATCTGAAGCTCTAGTAACTGTAAGAGCACTTTGGAGAATTTCGATTGTTATTCCAAAAAAAACAGAAAATATAAAAGAAATCAAATAGGCTTTATAATCGTCTGCATCTTTTCCTTTTAATTCTTTTTTGAAAAACAAAATCCAAGAAATCGTAAATCCAAAATGAAAACAGAAATGGACAATTTTATCAATACTCGGAAAATTAACCGTTGGTATATTACTAGAATCTGTTAGACAAAAATAAGTAATGATTCCAGAGCAGATAATTGCCCAAATTAATAAGAGTTGTTTAGGCACCGATTAAATCTTTATAAGCTTGATCAGATAATAAAGAATCGATTTCTGATGCATCAGCAATTTTTATTTTAATCATCCATCCAGCTCCGTAAGGATCTGAGTTTACTGTTTCAGGAGAGCTTTCTAAATCATCATTAAAAGCAATGATTTCACCTGATAATGGTAAGAATAAATCAGAAACTGTTTTTACAGCCTCAACAGTTCCAAAAACTTCATCTTTTGAAAGTGTCTGATCTAAAGTTTCTACTTCAACATACACGATATCTCCTAACTCTTTTTGTGCAAAATGAGTAATTCCTACTGTTGCAACATCTCCTTCGATGCTAACCCATTCGTGATCTTTTGTGTACTTTAAATTTGCTGGTATGCTCATAATAGTTGTGTTTGAAAATTAATTGTTTAAAATTTGAGCCACAAATGTAATAATCTTCTAATAAAATCTAGTTTAGAAACTAAAATTTAATTTCCAAAATTATAACGAAGTGTGAAACCTGATCTGATGTTCGTTAAAGGGAAAGAAGTCGAAATTACTGCTTTCGAGAACGAATGGTCATAATAGAATATTGCTGTTAAGTTTTTACTGAAAGCATAATCTGCAGTCACTTTCAATGTCCAGATATTCTGTCCTGCCGCAAGCTGGTTATTATCATAATCTAAATAGCGAACCAGAGTTTCGTTATTTCTATATGAAAAATCAGCTTTTATATTGATATCACTTTTAATAATTCCAGTTGGATTATCTGCTAATCTAGACGAAATGATCACGTCCTTAAAACGATATCCTACTCCTACAACGTACTCTATTCCTCTAACTTCTGTCAATAAATTATTATCGAAACTCATAGACAATGCGCGATCTTTTTTAACCTCTGTTAATAAACGGAATGAATTTTTCAGCTCAAAATCAACTCTCATCAACGGACTAAACTGCTCTACTAAATTGACATTAGACATAATCGTTTTATTAAAGAAGTTTGTGTTTACATCCTGTCCTGTTGGATTTTCTAAATAATCAAAGTTAGATCTAAATTGGCTGATTGTATACGACGCTCTATAATTGTGCTGTAATGAAAAACGTCTAAAATGATCTTTGAAATATTTGTAACGCATTAATCCATTATACTTCACATTCCAGTTCGGAATAGGGAAACTTCTAAAAATACCTGTTGAACTCTTAGATGCATCTGCTCCTGTATATGCCGCCATAAACGAAGGCAATAAAACAGCCTGATTACTTTTTGAGAAACCAATAGGATATCCTTCATTGGCTACATATATTTTATAATTAGGATCTGTTTCAGCTGGAATAGGGTTATTTGCATCTCCATATCTAGGAATCACTGTCCCTGCCCCATAGTGACCCTCAGCCAAACGATTTGCTATAACCAAACGATTGCTTCTGAAATCATCAAATGCAGAGGACACAGTTTCTGTACTTGTCGAAAAAGCCGTTTTAATTAATACCGTTGAAATAGAAAACATTCCATACGTATATGGAGATAATGGCTTATAATACAATCCTCCAATAGAATCTCTAACAGTGTACTGCTCTGATGAGTTCTCAGAATAAGCACGATCCATAGCCAAATCAATTTTTAAATCTGGCAGTAAATCTATATTTGCTGTTACTTTTAACAATTTGTTACTAACCTGTGTGAAATTCTGATTGAAATTCTGGTAACTGGTTAGCCATCCGTTCTTCGCCGCTTCAAAACGTACATCGTCTTGGCTACCAAATACAAATCCTAAAGAAGGTTTAGAAGTACCAAAGAAACCTACACCTGGAATATAACCCGGTAAAACTGTTCCGCTATTTTTTGTGTAGTTAATCTGAACGTTTTTAACACTCGTTAAAACTCCGATTAAACCATCATAAAAAGGATTACTGCTTGTAACTGGTTTAGCCGTGTTTACAATCTTCTCTCCTGGTTTTGGTGGCGCAGCTGGTTTTGTAGTTTTTGCTGGTTTTGAGCCTGGCGTTAAACCTAAATATTTATACAATGTATTCATATTCAATGTCGTCGAAAACGTATTTGAATTGGCATTTTGAACCGTATTTCCTAAATCCCAAGATACTCCACTGTCATCAACATACTGAGACATTGCCGTTGATGATCTCTGCCAGTTGTAATCTGCAGTATATGAATAAGTCGCTTTTACAAAACTAAATATTGGAATTTTATTAATTGGAATATCATAATTCAGAACCAATTGCTGTAAGTGCTGATTTGGTATACCAATATCAAAATAATCATCCCAGATATTAAAATCTTCTTTTGGTGTATTATCGTCATTCAAGAAGTTTCTAACAATATTATTAGACGCTGCTGTATAATTTAATTTTAATGATTTTGTCAAATTAAATCCGAAACCATATTGATAATTAAAAGCAAAATTTCTTCTATAAAGCGGGTCAAGTCCGATACCTTGCACATCTTCAACTTGTCTGTACTGTTGACGGTTGCTTTGTCTTAAAATGTTAGTATTAAACGAAATATTTGAAGGAAGATAATTAAAGTTAAAATCACTCAACATTTTCCAATAATCACTTTTTTTCATGAATTGGGTCTGCTTAAATGGCACTACCTCTTTTGGCTGGAACGTATAAGCATAATTTACAGCTGTATTAGACTGTTCATCGTTGTAATTTTCAACTTCATAATCATGTCTTTCCACCTGATTGTATGATTGAGAAAAAGTAAAGTTTTCTACATCATAAACATGAGGCTTCTGCTCTGGTGCTCTATCTTTTCTTACCCCGATAAAATTGATGCTTTTACGCTTGGTGTAGTCAACCGCACGTGTTCTAATGTTTTCTTTTTCTGCCGGATCTGTCGTCTCTTTAATCAATTGATCCAACTTAATATCCTGATTAAATGGATCGTATTCTGGCGTAATAACTTCTTCTCCAATAGCATAATTGAATGGTAGATTAATACCCCATTTTGGAGGCAACAACTTCCCTAAATTTATATTGGTTACAATGTTATACTGCTGAATATCTTCACGATCTCTTTCGTTTGCACCTTGCTCTAGAGAACCAAAACCAATCGTGCTCTTTTTACCAGAAGCAGATAATGTCATCAAATCGGCCATATTGGTATCTACATTTAACAATGCAGCCATACCTCCTTTATTTTCTAGATCAGACATACGAAGTTCGTTAAACCAAACTTCTCCCATAATATCTTTATGGTTTGCTGCACTTTTTACTCCGACCATTAAATTTCTAACCAATCCAAAATTCGGATTCCCTTTAATACCTAAAGTTAACTTAGCATCTTGGTCACCTCCTTGTACGTCTGGATCTCGGTCTGGATAATAAACACCATTTATATCTCTTTTTGGCGAATTAATATCGATATTCATTCCCAAAATCTTCATTCTTGTCAGCAATGATAAAGCCAAATCAATATTATTCTCTTCAAGCCAAACCTGATCTGGACTAATAGTACATGATCCGCCTGTTCTTGTTACTTTTAATGGGATTTCAACCTGATAAAAGTTTTGTGTAAAGTCGTTACCAAAACGAATAAATCCGATCATTTCATCATCTAAAAGCTGATTTTCATTAGGAAGTGATTCCGCATGAAGGAACATTTTCAGTTTTTTGTACTGACGCATATCAACACTTACATTTTTGAAAACCGCTCTAGAATCTTGATATTCTAATCCGGTCCCCGCTATTCGAACCGCTAAAGACTGTTCATTCTGGTTTATAATTGTATTATTATTATACAACTGTTCTCTTTGAACTCCTGGCGGGATAACATAGTTAACTGGACATTTTGTACCGTTTTCTTGAATATTTACTGCCGCAACATCAAATTGAGTTCCGTCATCATCAGGATTTGTATCATTTGCATCTAATGTTCCTGTGTACTTTCTCCACTCTCCTCTAACTAAATCTAAAGCTCCGAAACGCACCGTCATCTGATCGTTAAATCCAGTCATAAACATACGCATGAAACGAATCGATCTAAAATCGGTAATATTTCCAATAGTATTTTGAGGTTTTGATACAGGTATTTTAAACTGAATCCATCTTGCATTGGTTGAACCTCCATTTGGAAGTTCTACATTCTGAACTTCTCTAATGTCTGTAATATAATTTTCTCCAACCTGCATTCCCGGTTTTACATCAATACTATATTCATAATATGCATTGATTGTACTCATAGTATTATCACGATTGATATCCTCAACATCTGGAAGAGTTGTAGAACCACGGTTCGGATCATCAACACTTACCGCAGAGTTTCCTTCTGTTCCGTTGTATCTTTTATAACGCTGTAAAACGCCTCCTTCTGCATTTAAAAAATACTTATAATTATCTCCCGCAGGATCTTCTTCTCCAGCATAATTGGTATAAATCGATGCTTCTTTTGCATCTGGCAAACCGTCTAAACCGACATCCTGATTCTTACGATTATCTGGATTAGTATCAAATGCATAAATCAATGATTGAGATGCTGGTACGTCTCCCCAAATTGGTTGCGG
This sequence comes from Flavobacterium sharifuzzamanii, assembly GCF_003254585.1. GTDB lineage: Bacteria > Bacteroidota > Bacteroidia > Flavobacteriales > Flavobacteriaceae > Flavobacterium > Flavobacterium sharifuzzamanii. The sequence continues at coordinate 83,970 of NZ_QJGZ01000029.1, forward strand.
ATTTACCATAATCTGATCTGGCCCTAAACCATTTTCATATTGTTTTCTTCCGTCTTTTAAAACGTCTTCAGAAACTTCTCCTAAATTGAAATAGATTTTTCCGCTGTTCGTTGGCAACGCTTCTCCATTACCAACATAAGGATCAAGTACCCAGAACTGAATATACTCAACATTCCCTTGCTCAAAGTTTGTAGAGTTCAGCGCACGCATAATTCCACCAAAATTAGCTGATGGATTGCTCAAAGCAAAATCAGGGTTATTATTATATGGCCCTCTATCTGATGGATAATAGGTTAAATCCAATGTATTAATCACCTGAATCTGTCCTTGCGCAATATCTGTATTTGGATAAAGCTCTTTACTATAAATCCTTCTTGTTGTATTTAAAGATAAATCATCATTTGAAATTCCTGATGGTTTTGAAGTATAGAAAATTGGGTCGATGCTGTACCAAGAAAGCTTAGCTCTCTTATAGCCATACTCTAATGTATTTGAGCTAGCATTAAAAGTATTGTCTGTGGCTGAATTAATAAATGGTGTTGAAGCCAAACTCCATGCATAAGCAGATCTCATATCGATCGTAGTCTGAGTACCTTCAAAATCGTCAATATAAATAGTAGCCTCACCTTCAAAATCACTTGCTTTTGGAGCATCTGGTTTCAAAAATGCAACTTCCCCACGAATCGAAAGATTCGAAGGAACATCTGTATCTATATTTGGCAGTTTATTAGCTAATCTTGTTAAAAACGGAACTTCAGTTGAATAATTTCCATTGAAACCAAAAATGGTATTATTTACAGATTCTTGACCATAGCTTGATTTTTGAGTAAAAGGACGTTCTGTCATTTTTAAGAAAGTACCACCCACAACAAACTTTTCAGAGATTTTATGCTCAATATTAAATCCCATAAACCTTCTTGTCTGCTGTCCAAAAATTGAGTTGTTTTCTAATGAAACCTCAATTGGAGTATTAGAGGCTTGAAGTGAAGGATCTAATATCTGTACTCTTCCTAATTGATAATCTACGCTATAATCTATACCTTCTACCAAAACTCTTCCTGCAGCGGTTACCACTACAGATCCTTGCGGCACGTTGAAGGCACCAATAGGAATACCATTACTTCCAGAAGATTTGTATTTTCCTCTTAATAAGAATTTGTTTTTATCACTATCCTGTAAAGCACCCGCCTGAGTATTCTTATACATGTTTCTAAATACATATTTCTTCTGGTTCGGGTTATATGTAGTTGGATCATTATAATTTTCTCCGGTGTTTGTGTTTAACTTTCTAAATAAAAGTTCTCCAAACGGTTCTTTAGTTGTGAAAATAATTCGTGCATTCTGAACATCAACCGTTACTCCCGGAACATAATCAAAGAATCCATCTCCTCCTGTTTGCGGATCGTTATTGTAATTTAAACGGTCAAGATTAAAAACATTTAATAATGGCGTTTGATCTAATTTATCATCTGGTACAGGATTTGGCGGAAAAGTGCTTCCTTGAACGGGCGTAATATAATTGATTGGTGAAGGGTCTGTGTAAAGAATATTAAGTCTAAAATCTTCTTGTTTGATTTGATAAGCTTGCGGAATTTGATAGACGTTTTTCATCATCAAGTTCCAAACTGGATTCTGTACGTTTGTCAAACTGCTTTTCAGCATTTTTAACACCAAACTCTGTGTTATAATAGCTTGGTTTCCGTTATTGTTTCCTGTAACTACAGTTCCATCTACACCGTCACTACCAAATTCCCCAACTTGATATACTTTTCCTCCAACAGTATATTCAAATGCAACTGCCAAAATTTCGTCATTGGCCAAACGTTGCTGTAATGAGATATAACCTAATTGCGGATTAAAAGTATATTCTTGTGTAGTTAATTTTCTAGCGTTTTCCAGAACAGAATAGTCTGTACCTTCATTTACGTTAGTATTATTAAATCCTGATTTGGCCGTTACAATTTCTCTAATATTAGGATTTAAATAACTTCCTGGTTTTCCAATTGCTCCAGGATCGTATTTATTGTTCGTGTTGTCAGTTGGAGAGTCAATAGGATTATTAAAGAAACCTGTTGGATCTGTAATTACAACCACTTGGTTATCAGGAACACCAGTAACTTGGCCTTCTCCTAAATCCTGAAGCGCAATAATATTTCTTAAGTTATTATTTCCAGTTGTTATTCTATTCTGCTTATTGGTTACCCAAACTTCAATCCTTGTAACTTGGACACGGCTGTCTATTAATGGATAGTTTTTTAATGAAGCATCATACTTATTTCTAAAGTATTGAGATAAGAAGAAATGTCGGTCATTATCATAATCTAATGCAAATAAATCAAAGTTTTGTACGGTTCCTCCACCTTCTGCGACTATACTTTTGGTTTGTGACTTCTGTTCTGAGAAAACTCCTGTTACAGTTGTCTTACCAAATTGCAATTGCGCTTTGACCCCAAATAAACTTTGAGCACCTCGAATAAGCGTACTATTAAGAGGCATGCTCACATTACCTACCTCAACTTTCTGAACGATATCATCTTCTGAAGGTGTATAAGCCAGTTTAAATAAGTTCTGAAAAGCAAACGTAGATTGCGTATCGTAATTAGCATTTACTTCAAGACGGGTTCCAATTTTCCCCATCAAACTCATACTGATTCTTTGATCAAAATCAAAAGTAAGAGAAGATCTGTTTCTTGGTGAAAATGAAGGATTGTCTTGTTTGGTGTAACGCATACCCAAGTCCATTTCTACTGATCCTGTGGGCTTTACATCTATGGTATTACTTCCAAAAATACTTTCGAACAAACTCGAATTAATATAATATCTTGGCAATAAATCTTTTTTGGCAGCTTCGGCTCCAGCTTTTTTGCCATCAATGGCATCTGATTTTTTTCTAAAATAATTTCGTCGCGATTCTTTTAGAACTAAATCTTCGTATTCTTTTGGAGTTAAAATTAAAGGGTAATTGATAGAGAAACCATCTACCGAAGTAGTGTAAATATAGCGATCTGTAATAGGATCGTACTTATATGCAGAAAGTACACTTGGAGGATCTTCGATATCTATCTTACCTACTGAAAATTGAGTTTTAGTTGTATCTTGAGTTACCGGTGTAACCTGTGCGCGCAAAACATTACCGCAGAGTAATACTAGCAACAAAATACAAATTTTACGCATAGAATTGTTTTATATAAAATGAAATTTATAAGCTTTTTAAAGCCTTTTTGATAATTGTTTCAGCGGTAGCTTCTGGATCTTCTTTTACAATCTTTTCTACCACTTTTTCAGAAGCTTTTCGCACAAAACCTAGAACTTCTAGAGCAGATAACGCTTCATCTCGATTTCTATTGTTTTGAACAGCAAAAACTTCATCAATATTATACAATTTAACAACTTTTTCCTTTAAATCCAATATAACTCTTTGTGCTGTTTTGTTTCCAATGCCTTTTATCGACTGGATTATGCCCACATCTCCAGATGCGATGGCATTTATAATTTGCTTTGGTTCTATAGACGAAAGCATTGTTCTTGCAATTCCAGCTCCGATTCCCGAAACAGAAATCAGCATTCTAAAAATTTCGCGTTCTGATTTTTCAACAAAACCATATAAAGTATGCGCATCTTCTTTAATTTGAAGATGCGTATACAATTTTATATTTTCAGAATTTGAAATTAAAGAGAAGGTGTGAAGTGATATATTCACCTGATAACCAACTCCGCCACAATCAATTACAACCTCTGTAGGATTCTTTTCTACTAATCTCCCCTGCAACTGTGCTATCATAAATATAGTTTATTAGTATCAAATATAACAAAAATGCAATAAAACTACGACAAATTTGTTCAATCCTTGTAAGAACGTTTATTGTGCTATTTTATTCTTTTTGCTTTGTTTTTCCTGTGCATCAATAACAGCGATTGCAGCCATGTTAACCATTTCTTCAACGCTAGCACCTAATTGGAAAATGTGAACTGGTTTGCCCATACCCATCATGATAGGTCCAATTGAGTTCACTTTGTACAATTCTTTTAATAATTTATACGTGATATTTGCTGATTCTAAATTAGGGAAAACCAATGTATTTACTTTTTTTCCTGCTAATTTAGAGAATGGAAATTTCTCTTGAAGCATTTCTGGATTTAAAGCAAAATCTGCTTGAATTTCTCCATCAACAATTAATTCTGGATGATTTTTATGAAGGTAAGCTACCGCTTCTCTAACTTTTGATGCACTCTCACTTGTTGAAGAACCAAAGTTTGAGAACGAAACCATCGCTATAACTGGCTCTATCCCGAACATTCTTGCTGTTTTTGCAGTCATAATAGCAATATTAATCAAATCTTGTGCAGATGGATTAATGTTTATTGCAGTGTCTGACAAGAACATTGGCCCGCGAGATGTAAGCATCATGTTTGCTGTTGCAATAAGTGAAGCATTTTGTGCTTTTGGAATTAACTGCATCATTGGTTTCACAACAGTAGGATAACTTCTAGAATGCCCTGTAACCAGTGCATCAGCTTCTCCTTCATTCACCATCATTGCAGCAAAATAGTTTCTTTCGCGCATGAATTTTTCTGCATCCAATTTAGAAACTCCTCTTCGATCTCTTGCTTCCCAAAATGATTTTGCAAATCTGTTACGTCTTTCAGCTTCTTCATCTGTTTTAGGATCAATGATTTCAAGATCAGCATCGAAACCTAATTCTTGTTTCAATTCTAAAATCACTTCTTTGTTTCCTAACAAAATAGGGAATCCAATTCCGTCTTCGTAAACAATTTGAGCTGCTTTTAAAACGTTTAATTGATCTGCTTCTGCAAAAACAATTTTCTTCGGATCTAATTTTGCACGGTTTGTAATCAAACGTACCATTTTGTTATCATTACCCATACGCTCACGAAGATGATCTTCATAAGCTGCCCAATCTGTAATAGGATTTTTTGCCACTCCAGATTCCATTGCTGCTCTTGCTACTGCAGGCGCTACAACAGTAATTAATCTAGGATCAAAAGGTTTAGGAATGATATATTCTTGTCCGAAACCAAGTTTTGTTGCACCGTAGGCTACATTAACTTGTTCTGGAACTGGTTCTTTTGCCAAAATAGCTAAGGCTTTTACAGCCGCCATTTTCATTTCTTCGTTAATTTTTGTCGCTCTTACGTCTAGTGCTCCTCTAAAAATATAAGGGAAACCTAAAACGTTATTTACCTGATTAGGAAAATCTGAACGCCCAGTAGCCATAATAACATCTTTACGAGTTTCTGTAGCTAAATTATAATCAATTTCCGGATTTGGATTTGCCATTGCAAAAACAATCGGATTGTTAGCCATTGTCAATAACATTTCTGGCGAAAGAATATCTCCAGAAGATAATCCGATGAAAACATCAGCTCCTTTTACTGCTTCAGCCAAAGGAATCTGAGGTCCGTCAACAGAATATTTTAATTGTAAATCTGAAAGTGCAGGATTGTCTTTTGTTAAAAGTCCTTTGCTGTTGTACATTAAAACATTTTCGACTTTTACTCCAAGTAAAACATATAAATCTGTACACGCAATCGCCGCAGATCCTGCTCCTGAAACTACTACTTTTACATCTTCTGCTTTTTTACCTGCCAATTCAAGTGCATTGATTAAAGCTGCAGAAGAGATAATTGCTGTTCCGTGCTGGTCGTCGTGCATTACTGGAATATCCAATTCCTCGATTAATCTTCTTTCTATTTCAAAAGATTCTGGAGCTTTGATATCTTCAAGATTGATACCTCCAAAAGTTGGAGCAATATTTTTTACAGTTTGAATGAATTCTTCAACATTTTCTGTATCAATTTCGATATCAAAAACATCAATGTCTGAGAAAATTTTAAACAATAAACCTTTTCCTTCCATTACAGGTTTTCCTGCTTCTGGGCCAATATTTCCAAGTCCTAAAACAGCCGTACCGTTTGAAATTACGGCTACTAAATTTCCTTTTGCTGTATATTTATAAACGTCTTCTTTGTTTGCTGCGATTTCTAAACATGGTTCTGCAACTCCTGGCGAATAGGCCAATGATAAATCTCTCTGGGTTGCATATTTTTTTGTTGGAACTACCTGAATTTTTCCTGGAGTTGGTTCTGCGTGATACAGTAACGCTTCTCTTCTTTTACTCTCTTTGTTCATTGTTTTTAGCTTTTATTCTAGCTTACAAAGATATAAGTCTTGTTTTAAAATGGCGTCTTTTTAGCGTTTTCTTTTCCTAAAATTTATTCGAATAAATAGAAAAAGTCCAATAGAAATTGGACTCGTTTGAATTTTTATCGTTTTTAGGTGTGCTTTATTGAGAAATATAAGAATTCAAATGGTTGATCGTGTCTTTCTGAATTTCTATAATTGCCTTCACTACATCGCTGATTGAAATAACTCCAACCACATTTCCGTCTTCTAAAACAGGCAAGTGTCTTATTCTTTTTTCGCTCATAAGTTCCATACAATCTTCAAGATTATCTGAAAGTTTTACTGTAAAAACATGACTTTCCATAATCTCATGAACAAAAGTTTCTTTAGAAGATTTATCTTTCAATACAATTTTTCGGGCGTAATCTCTTTCAGATAATATTCCTTTTAAAATATTATCGTCCATAACTAAAATTGCCCCAATGTTTTTTTCTCCCATCACTTTTAACGCATCATAAACCGTTAAATTGGAGAAAATAGAATAAACATTTCTTCCTTTTGCTTTAAGTATTTGATCTACAGTCATAATGAAAAATTTTTAGATTTATAAAGTTAAAACAAAAACCAACACAATCTGCAACGAAATCGATTTTTTAAAATCATAACCGATTCATTTTAAACATAATACACGAAAAATTAAATTTTAAAAATTATAGTGTAAAGAATGAATTTGTTTAGAATTGTTTTTTGAAGAAATTTAGATTTTTTAACTTTTACCAGCCAGAAACCCCTAGCGTTTTTTTTTCATTTTTTTAATCTCTAAAATGCTCCAGCGGAGCATAATATTTATAGCCGAAAATTATGGTACAAAAAATGTCACCCCGCTGGGGCTCTTAGATGGATTTAATTATATTCTATAAATATTTCGTCCCGCTGGGACTACCAACCAACAATTCCTAACGGAGTTTTCTTTTTTTATGACAATTAAAGCAATGCTCCAGCGGAGCATAATATTTATAGCTGAAAAATTATACAAAAGGAGAAGAGCTCCAGAGGAGCGAAATATAAACCCACATTAACCCGTAAAGATTGTAAAATTTCAGAAAGATATTAACACGACATATATGTCGTGCTATCTTTTTTTTCATTTTAATAGATTTGCATTCAATTTTATTTGTAAGAATTGTTTTAAACAATATACGATCATATGTTGGAAATAATAAACAGAAAAAGCATCTTGCATAAAATAATTTAGAATAATAAAACATCTATTTTTTCAAATAAACACCTCATTATATGGAATCAAACGAAATCAAAAATTTAGATCTTAAAAAATTAGCTTCTTTATATTTTCGAACATTAAGACCTACAAATAATAAAACTAATGTTGCTGAGATTAAGTTTCAAAATTATTTAGAACTCGGCTGCGTAATTACCGATATGCTGAAATTATGTATTTTGGCTTTGGAGCAAGATGCCCATAAAATTCATGAAACTGACAAACGTCAATCTATCAATATAGGTTTAATTCTGGAAACTGTTCTTCAATTAATACCTCAAGATGAATTTGATTTTTTAAGTGAAATTGACTATTTGCTCAATAGAAATTCTAATATAATTACAAAATAAACAAAAAACCCTTTTCTAAAATTTAGAAAAGGGGTTTTTATAATTTATAAAGAAGATGTTTTACATCGCAACAATAATAAACTCGCTTCGTCTATTTTGCATATGCTGTTTTTCTGTACATTTTACTCCATCTGCACATTTGTTTACTAATTGCGTTTCGCCATAACCTTTTGCAGTTAATCTATCTTCGCTGATTCCTTTTTGAATAAGCCAGTTTTTAGTTGACTGTGCTCTTTTTTCTGAAAGAATCTGATTGCTTTCTGAAGAAGAACGGCTGTCGGTATGCGAACGAATATCTAATTTCATTGTTGGATATTCGTTTAAAAGATTGACCACTTTCATCAATTGCGGTTCTGATGTTTTCTTGATGGTTGCTTTACCTAAATCAAAGAAATTCATAGGCAGATTTAGCAATTTTGCAATATCTACACCTACTCTTATAGAACCTACTTTTACTGGACTGATTGTCGTTTTTTTGATGGCTACAGTTTTTGCGGCAAGAGGTTTAAAAACTTTATTTAATGCAATCATTTGAGTCGTTTCTCCTTTTTCTTTAAGGATTGTTACTGCAACTTCTTTAGCATTGTAATCTGTTTTAGCAGTTCTAATCGTGTATTTTTTTCCACATCTTAAATCAGGAAAAATGTAGTTTCCTTTTTCGTCTGTAGTAATTGTTCCAACTGGATCAAATTTTTCATTAAACAGCGTCAGAGAAGTGTTGGCTAAGATTTCATTTGATTCTGCATCGGTAACTGTTCCTAATAAATTTTGTTCGCAAATTAATCTTCTTGTTTCTGTAAATCTGTAAATATCATCCAAACCAAGTCCGTTTTCTCTGTTTGAAGAAAAATAACCGCTTCTAGTTTTGCTGTCAATGCTAAAAGCGAAATCGTCTTGCTTACTGTTTACTGGTTCACCAACATTTAAAACGTCATCATAACTTCCGTTTGTTTTTATACGAGAAGCAAAAATATCTAATCCGCCTAAACCTGGACGTCCGTCAGAAGCAAAATACAATTCGTTATCTCCAGAAATGAAAGGAAAAGTTTCTCTTCCTTCTGTATTAATTGTTGGTCCGAGATTTTCTGGTGTACCAAAAGTTCCGTCTTGATTGATTGCTACTTTGTAAATATCGGACTGACCTAACGTTCCTGGCATATCTGATGCAAAATACAATGTTTTTTCGTCTACACTTAGAGCTGGATGCGCAGTACTATATTGGTCGCTGTTGAACGGAAGTTCTTTTACATTTTGCCATGTGTTATCGATAAACTCAGCTTTGTATAATTTAAGAAGCGTTACGTTTTTATCGTTACTTCTTCTTTTACCGTCTGTAAAATTATTTCGGGTAAAATACATTGTGCGTCCGTCTTTTGTAAAAATCGGACTTGACTCATTGAAATTGTCTTTTTTCCTTTTTACTAAAAGTTCAGGCTTTCCAACGCTTCCGTCCGGAAGTAAATCGGCACTATACAGTCTCGAAAACGATCTGTTTGTCCATTGAAAATTGGCTTTCACCACTCCGCCTGTATCGCGTGCAGAAGTAAAAACAATTTTGTTATTGTAAACTACACTTCCGTAATCTGAATATCTGGAATTGACTCCAGAATCGGCTATTTGAAATCGGCCTGAGTTTTCTTTGATATCTTCTAAATAATTTTTGTCACTTCTTATTAAATCTGCTCTTTTTTCTGCAGTTGCCTTTTGATTGAATTTTTGCAAAATCTCATCAGACTTGCGATAATCTCCAGCTGATTTTAAAGATTGTGCATATCGATACAGATATTCAGCCTCTTGGTTTTCGTTTATTATAAATAATTGTTCGTACCATTTTAATGCGCTTTTCAGTTCTCCATTAAAATAATATGAATTGGCCAAACGCTGAATTATTCCTTGATCGGTAGTCTGATCAGTTACCAAAGTCTCATAAACTTTTATTGCATCGGCGTAAGCGTACTCTTCGTATTTTTTATCTGCATATTTTATGTTCATGTTTGTAAATGGGTTTTGTGCATTCACATTTGAAATAAAACTAGACAGTAAAAAGATCAAAATTAATTTTATAGCTTTCATAGGTTGTATTAAAAGAATCTTGGGGATATCATTTTATTGTAATTATTGAAGAATTCGAATCTTAGGAAAATCTCGTGAGATCCAGAATTGTATTTTCTTAATTGTGTAGTTTCATGATCGTAACCATAACCTATATACATTCCTTTTGTCACTTGAAATCCTGCCATTGCACTCACAGATGCGCTCCAACGATAAGCAAGTCCTAAAACGAATTTATCATTGAACATGAAATTACCTGAAACATCAACCTGAAGCGGTGCTCCTTCAACCATTTTGGTCATTAATGCTGGTTTGAATTTTATGTATTCTAAACGATCCAAATTAAATACATAACCGGCTATTAAATAGTAATTGATTTTCTCTTTGAAAATAGCAACATCATCTGAATCATAACGATTTGTTTCTATAAAATTAGGGACCGATAATCCGATGTAAGCTCTGTCTGAATGGTAATAAATTCCAGCTCCAACGTTTGGTGAAAATTTATTTTTTAGATTCTGAAATTGCGGATCGTCCTGATCTTCATAACTCAATTTATTAATATCGATATTAAAAAGATTGGCTGTTCCTTTTATACCAAAAGATAAATTCCATGATTCTGAAGTCGGAATCGTATAAGACAAATCTACTGATAAAGTATTTTCTACAGTTGGCCCGATTTTATCATTTACCAAAGAAACTCCAAGTCCTAAATCGCTATTTTTTAAAGGTGTATTAACCGAAAAAGTGCTCGTTTCTGGCGCTCCATCTAACCCAATCCATTGTGTACGATATAAACCAAAAACGCTTAAAGCTCCACGTGAACCTGCATACGCTGGATTGACTTCGATTGTGTTGTACATGTACTGTGTGTACTGCGCGTCTTGCTGCGCATTTGATACAATCGAAAAAAACATAAAAACTAAAATTAATTTTTTCATTTATTAAGTTTTAGAACGGCTTAGGATTAACTAAGCCGTATTCCATTTTATTTATTAAGGTATAAGTATCCTGATTCTTGGTGAGATTTTTGAGCGCTGTCTTTATATTTTAAGACATAGAAATACGTTCCAACTGGAAGACCATCTGTTTGCTTTATCGTAGAACGTCCGTTAGAATATCCAACAAAAACTCTATCATTATTGTTATACTGATCTATATTGAAAACCAAAACTCCCCAACGGTTATAAATTTCAACTGTATTTTCTGGGTAACATTCTATTCCTCTGATGTAGAATCTTGCATTCTTGTTGTCTCCGTTTGGAGAGAAAGCATTCATTACTTTAATAGAACATCCGTTTAAGTCTAAGACTGTTGGACTGTCTCCGCTATTGCTTGCATCGTCTGACTGATCTTCAACAACAACTCCTCTTACACTACTTCCTTTCACAGTTGCCTGATTACTCACACTTCCTCGATTAATATCTTCTTGAGTGATTTTGTAAACCGCAGTGAAATTACTTTCGTTAGATTCGTTTACACCCAAATTAATAGCTTGACCTGAAACTACTACTCCTGGCAATGGATCGTTTATTGTGATTCCAACAAGAGGTACATTTCCAGTATTGGTTACAGTAAATTTGTATGTAATTGTTTCTCCTGCATTTGCAAAACCGCTCTTATTTTCGTCATTGAAAACTGCTGTTTTGATAACCGAAATAGCTGGTACTTCAACAAAAACATTTAATACGGCTGTTGAGCAATTTGTTCCATTAGCTTTTTCGCAAACCTGATAAGTCAACGGATAATTTCCACCTGGTGTGTTTGGCTTAACATTTACCGTTCCGTCAGCATTCCATTCAAAATATGGACTTTCTGTAACAGGTTTAACTGTAACATCTGCAGGATTTATTGGCTGTCCGTTTATCAAATCATTATCTAAAACATTTACAAATTCTAACGAACCATTAATACCGTCGGCACTAATATCATTATCGCTGTTCAGAGTAATTTTATTTTCTGTTGGCGGAGTTGGATCTACAACATTGTCAACTGTAATCTTAATTACTGCTTGACTACAATTTGATGCATTTGCAGCCTCACAAATCTGATAAGTCAATTCGTAAACTCCATCTGCAGTATTTGCTGCAATGTTGATTGAACCATCTGCATTCAATGAAATATTTGGATGTACAACTGGAACTGATAAGATAACATCTGAAGCTTTTATTTTTGCCCCATTTAATAAATCATTTTCAAAAATATTAATGTTTGCATTTACCCCTTTCTTTGCATTTACTGGTCCCGCCTCGTCATTATTTGCTTTTATGCTAAATGTTGGACGTGCATTACAATCTGGCGTTGCTGGCGGATAAGCAACAGAAACTGTAACAGTTGGATTTAATGAAAATTCCATTTTCACTCCATTTCGGGTAGCTTCAAATCCGTCTGCTCCTTCTGCCCATATTCCGTTATTTAAAATCCATCCTGGCCAATCTGTTCCATTTTGGTTGCTGTCAATTTCTGCTCCTGGCCATAAAATATTTCCGCTTAATGGCAGATTGGTCTGAGTTGCGACAACATTATTGTTGCTATCAATCCATCTAACAGTTAATGAATTATGTGCTGTGAAATTTTCTGGCGCAACTGTATAATTAACATAAGGAACATTGTTTGAACAATAACTATTTGCTGTTACATTCATTTTTGGTTCAGTTACGCTAACTTTTACAACATTTGAGTCACAGTTATTTGGATTTAACTTTTCACATATTGTGTATGTCAATTCATATTCTCCTGCAGGTGTATTAGGTGCTAGTACAACATTTCCGTCTGCATCTACAGTTAAATATCCTTTTGGATCTGCTTGAGTTACTTTCAAATCAACATCTGATGGCACTAATTTATTTCCATCTTTAGTATCATTCTCAAAAACATTGATTACTGTTTGTGGAATATTTACCCCAACTGCTGATGGCACTAAATCTTCGTTTGCTACAAGATTTCCTCCTGTAACTTTTATTACTGTAATTACCGAATCACAATTTGTTGGATTTGTGTTTTCACAAATTTTATATTCTAGATTATAATCTGCTGCTGGCGTATTTGGCGCAACAGTAATAGTGTAATCTGAATTTAATGTAAGTCCTGCCGGAAGCGTTCCGACAATTTCAAACTTAACTTCTCCAGGTGCTGTTCCAACTACGATTGCATTTCCGTTTAATTTATCATTTGCAGTTAATGAAATTGTTGTTCCTCCGATATTTCCATTTATTGAAGCTATTACATCTTCAACTGCATCAATTACTGGAGTTCCAACTGTTACTTTTACCGCATTTGAACTGCAGTTGTCCGGGTTTAATTTCTCGCAGATTTCATAAGTCAGCTCATAATCTCCCGCTGGCGGATTTGCTCCTAAAACAATGTTTCCATCTGTATCCACA
>NZ_QJGZ01000012.1 GCF_003254585.1 Flavobacterium sharifuzzamanii
TTTTTTTTAGAAAATCTCTTTTCTAAAATAGGATCAAGCTGCCGGAATGTCTAAGAGCGTTTTTCGCTGTTGCGGGTGCAAAAGTAGAACCTTTTTCCGCTTTTCCAACACTTTTCCCCAGCTTTTTTAATTCTTTTTCCGCATTATTTCTTAACTGTCTCATAACGGCATCTTTACATTTTAAGATTTTTTAGCCCTATGTGGGATTTTTCTTCCTTAACATGCCTTTTCGGCATTTTTTAACGGATCAGGCTTTCGTTTTTTA
>NZ_QJGZ01000011.1 GCF_003254585.1 Flavobacterium sharifuzzamanii
GGTGAAGTCTCTGCTGATGGTCTGGTCATAGCATTTGTCGGTAACTTTATAGCTTACTGTTGTTGTGCCTCCGTCGCATAGTTTCGGAGCTGTCGGACTGCCCTGGATCTCGCCTTTCGCATCGCATCCTCCGCTAACTTTAAAGCCCTGTTTGAAGGTTTCGAAAGCGGCATCCAGTGCGGCCTGGTCGGCATAAGCGCAGGCTGAGGCGTTGACTGCTGTCGGAGCTTCAGGCGTTACAGCTGCTGGAGCCGTGATGGTG
>NZ_QJGZ01000040.1 GCF_003254585.1 Flavobacterium sharifuzzamanii
AGTAGTATCCTGAATTGTGATCACTTGAGTGAAAGTGTCAGAAGTATTTCCGCAGTCATCTTTAACGGTCCAAGTGTTGGTGTATGTTCCAGCGTTTCCGCATCCTTGAGAAGCTACGAATTGACCGCTTACTTTAATGATATTGGTAACATCGGCATCGCACAAGTCAGATGCTGATGGAGACTTTCCTTGAGCTATAATAAGTCCAGCTGCATCGCTGCATTCTACTGTTGTATTTAGCGAACCGGCAGCAGTTGTCCAAATTGGAGCAGTAGTATCCTGAATAGTGATTACCTGTGTGAAAACTGTCGAAGTGTTATTGCAGACATCTTTAGCGGTCCAAGTGTTGGTGTAAGTTCCAGAATTGGCACATGTTCCAGCGGCGAAAGCTCCGCTCACTTTTGTATAGGTTACAGTTCCACCGCAATTGTCTGTGGCAACAGGAGCCTGATTTTGTGCTGCTGTCAATCCTGCAGTATCGCTACACTGTAAAGTAACATTTAAAGTGCCTGCAAGAGTTGTCCAAGTTGGTGCAGTCGTGTCTTGAATAGTGATCACTTGAGTGAAAACTGTTGAAGTGTTATTGCAGACGTCTTTAGCGGTCCAAGTGTTGGTGTAAGTTCCAGAATTGGCACAAGTTCCAGCAGCGAAAGTTCCGCTCACTTTAGTATAGGTTACAGTTCCACCGCAATTGTCTGTGGCAACAGGAGCTTGATTTTGTGCTGCTGTTAATCCTGCCGTATCGCTGCACTGTAATGTAACATTTAAAGTACCTGCTTGAGTTGTCCAAGTTGGCGCAGTCGTGTCTTGAATAGTGATCACTTGAGTGAAAACTGTTGAAGTATTATTGCAGGCGTCTTTAGCGGTCCAAGTGTTGGTGTAAGTTCCAGAATTGGCACAAGTTCCAGCGGCGAAAGTTCCGCTCACTTTAGTATAGGTTACAGTTCCACCGCAATTGTCTGTGGCAACAGGAGCCTGATTTTGCGCTGCTGTCAATCCTGCAGTATCGCTGCATTGTAAAGTAACATTTAAAGCGCCTGCAAGAGTTGTCCAAGTTGGCGCCGTTGTGTCGTTAACAGTTACTATTTTTTCACAAGTAGAACTGCATCCATTTAAAGTAGTGGTTAATAATAATTTAAACGTTGTATTACAAGTAGAGCCAGCTTGAACAGTGACGTTTTGTAAATTTGTAGCCGATGTTATTGTAGCGCCATTTGCAGTTGCCGGAGGCAAAGACCACGAATATGTTGTCATACTGGCTGGAGCCGCATAAACATTAGAAGAAGATAGACATACAGGGCCACTAGTGCCAGTAATAGAACAAGCAGTTGGAGTATTTACCGTTACGGTTGCTTCACTTGTCGCAATATTACTTCCAGAGCATAAACCCGAATTAGAAAATATTGCTCTGAATTTTGTGGTTTGTGTTAAACTACCTGTATTGTAAGCTGTTAAACCTACGGTATTGGCAATATCTACCCACACTGAAAAAGGAGCAACAGATGATTGCCATTTAATTACATTAGAATTAGCATTTAGACCTGTTATTGTTAAAGCAGCACTAGCTCCTGAACATATAGTTGAGTTTGGTCCAACTGTTCCTTTTAGTGGAATTCCGAAAGTAAGTGGAGTATTAGTACATAGACTTGAATTAGGTGAGTTACCACTAACAGAAGCTAATTTTGTAACGTTAATTACACCTGGGTTATTGGGATCACAAATGTTAATTCCCAAGCTTCCAAAAGGAACATTAAACTCTAAAAATGTAGCACCAGAATTACAATTGGCATTACCTGCCTTAGCACCAAGACCTGCAGGGATAACATTAGTTTGAGTTTTAACACTGCCATTTCCTGTGTATAAAGTAAAACCATTTCCGTTAGAATTAATTTCTAAGATATACTCAGCACCGGCTACAGTAATTGTTCCCCCAAATGAATCTGATGTTAATCCTGTTGCTGGATTATTATCAGTATCTAAGTACAATCTAAAAAGTGCCGAACCACCATTCCCAATATCCATACCTAATCTTAAAACTTGATTTTGGGTATCAACTTTAGCGCGAATCGTACCAATGTTGCATGTTGAAGAAGGGTTAGCTAATAATACTGTGCTGTAAACCGTTCCAGTCGCATATTCATCACCAACTGCACCTGGGCCAGGGCAGTAATTGCCATCATATGTGTTTTGAGAATAGCCACTTGTAGTAAATATTAAAAGTAACGTAATATAAACGCATTTAATATTAGTATTAATATTCGTTAAAAGAGTAATGTTTTTCATAATCTCTAATTTTTAATCTTTAGTAAATTTTATTTTGAGATTCTTGAGTTATAATCCGTTTTAATTGATTATAAATTGCCGAGGCTGTTCTTGGTAAAAATTATAATATTGACTTAAAAAATTGGCTTGTAGAAAAATGAGTGTTTTTGATTTTTTTTTAAGTTTTAGGTTAATGTTCAGTAAAAATCTCAAGAAGATGGAAAAACTTTTCTATTCATTTAAATGGGACAAATAGCTTATTAATCACATCCTGCATTTCTAACAAAAAAATAACTTACAATTTTGACACTTTTTAGGACCGTTCAAGTGACACTTTTTTATTCTTATAAATTGTTTCTCTGTTTTGTGATATATTTAATATTTTAACAGAATCAAAGTTATATTAGAGTTTTTCTAATATGATTTTTTTATCTGTAACTAACCTAAAAACTCGTTGAAGTGTTGTTTTTTTATCAAAAAATGACTCAAAAACACTTTTTTTTAACTCAAAAAAGTAGAATTTTTCTCCTCATTTTTTTGCTTTATTGATGATATTAAGTTTCTTTGTTGTGTATTAAGTGATTAATAATCAGGTATTTAGTTAATTTTTTGGAATATTGCGGAATGTCGACTAAATACTAATTTTATAGATGAAGTACATAAAATGACAAAAAGTAGCTTTTCTAATTTTTGCAGTCCAAAAGTTTTTACAGGGCATTTATTCTTGTTAAAATTTTGTTATAATGTTAACAGAAATAAAAAAAAGAAAAGGTTTAAGATATCTTTTGTAAATTAGAACTTAATTAAAAAAATGACCTGCAATTCAGGTTTTTAAAATTTGCTACTTATGAAAAATCTTATATTAATTCGTCATGCCAAATCTAGCTGGGAAGCACCATTGAAAGATTTCGATCGTCCATTGATGAAAAGAGGGATTTTAGATGCGCATGATGTTTCATTAAATATTTCAGAGTATCTTCCAAAAACGTATATTATTTGGAGCAGCACAGCCGCGAGAGCCACAGAGACTGCTTTAATTTTTGCGCAAAACATATCTTATCCATTAGAAAGCATCATTTTTAGAGACGATTTGTACACTTTTGATGAGAAGCAGCTCGAAAAAGTTATTAAATCGTGTGATAATAGTTTTGAAAGCGTTATTCTTTTTGGACATAACGAGGCTATTACAAATTTTGTTAATAAATTTGGGGATGTTTTTATAGAAAATGTACCAACTTCAGGCTTTGTATCGTTACAGTTTGATGCCGAAAGTTGGGACACGATCCATAAGGGCAAAACACATAAAACTATTTTCCCCAAAGATTTAAAATAATTACAGTGTACGAACAGAAATATATCGATAGAGAAAAAAGCTGGTTAGCGTTTAATGCGAGAGTGCTTCAGGAAGCAGCAGACAATACAGTACCACTTTTAGACAGACTGCGTTTTGTTGGAATTTTTTCAAACAACTTAGACGAATTTTTTAGAGTTCGGTACGCGGCCATTCGACGATTAAGTCTTTCAGGTATTTCTGGTGAAAAATATTTAGGCGGTATTTCTGCTCATCAATTAATTAAAGATATTACTGAAATTGTAATTCAACAACAATCTGAGAGTTTGCGTATTCTCGGAAACATTGAAGCAGAACTAGAATCTGAAAATATTTTTATTATCAATGAAAAACAGATTACACCAAAACAAGAGTGTTTCTTAAAGGACTTTTATACCCAAAAATTAAGTCCAGAACTAGTGACTATCATTTTAAATGATTTGGCTGTTTTTCCAATTCTAAAAGATACTTTAGGATATTTGGCAGTTCGTTTAGAATTAGCAAATGATGAGGTTCGTTATGCCTTAATTGAAATCCCAAAAAATATCAACAGATTTGTCGTTCTTCCTTCTGAAGACGAAAAACAATATGTTATTTTAATAGATGATGTTATTCGTTTTAAACTGAAAAACATCTTTAATATATTTGATTACAAGAGCGTTTCTGCTCACATGATCAAAATTACTCGTGATGCGCAATTGGATATAGACAGTGATTTAAGTAAAAGTATGCTAGAAAAGATTGCTTCGTCTGTAAAAGATCGCCGAATTGGAGAGCCTGTTCGTTTTATTTACGATAATTTAATTGAAGAAGATACTCTGCAATTTTTCTTGGATAAAATGAAAATTGTAGAAACAGATAGTATAATTCCAGGAGGAAGATATCATAATCGTCGCGATTACATGAGTTTTCCAAATCTCGGTAGATACGATTTGTTGTATAAACCAAACGAACCACTGCCAGTTCCAGGTCTGAGTTTGGAAGGAAGTATTTTGGAAAAAATCTCTAAAAAAGATTATTTAGTGCACGCACCTTACCAGTCATTTTCATATTTGACTAAGTTTTTGCGTGAAGCCGCTTTAGATCCAAAAGTAACAAGCATTAAAATTACATTATATCGTTTAGCAAAGAACTCACAAATTATTAGTTCTTTGATAAACGCAGCCAAAAATGGTAAAAGAGTAGTTGTGCAGATCGAACTTCAAGCACGTTTTGATGAAGCTTCGAATATTTCTTATGCAGAACAAATGCAGACAGAAGGCATCGAACTTATTTTTGGTATCAAAGGATTGAAAGTGCACAGTAAGATTTGCGTAATTGAAAGAACGGAAGAAGGTAAAAACCGTCGTTACGGATTCATCTCAACAGGAAACTTCAACGAATCTACGGCAAAAATTTATACTGATGTAACACTTTTTACATGTCATCAAGGGATTTTAAAAGACACATCAAAAATATTTGAGTTTTTTGATATTAATTATAGAGTTCATAGATACAAACATTTAATTGTATCACCTCATTATACCAGAACCAAATTCATCAAACTAATTGATCGTGAAATTCTTCATGCATTGGCTGGTAGAAAAACGCACATTAAATTAAAAATGAATAGTTTGTCCGATTTTAAAATGATCGATAAATTATACGAAGCAAGTAATGCAGGAGTAAAAATCCAGCTTCAAGTAAGAGGAATATGTTCTCTAATTCCGGGAATTCCGGGAATGAGCGAAAACATCGAAGCCATAAGTATTGTAGATAATTACTTAGAACATTCGAGAGTTTACATTTTCGGAAATGCAGGCTTAACCGAGGTTTACATTTCGTCTGCCGATTTTATGACTAGAAATCTTGACGGCAGAGTCGAAGTAACCTGTCCGATTTACGATCTTGAAATCAAAAAAGAATTGATTGATAACTTTAATATTGCTTGGAAAGGAAATGTAAAAGTGAGATATCACTCTTATAAATTAGATAATAAATATAAGCCGAAAAATCATCATGCCCCATTTAGAGCACAATTTGAAACCTATAAATATTATCAGAATAAAGTAGCCATACTTGAAGAGGTTCCTCAAAAAGTAAATTAATAATAAATACCAATTTCAAATCATAAAGTGAGCATGATTAATATTAGGAAGTTCGCAGCGATAGATATCGGTTCAAATGCCATGAGGCTTTTGATTGCTAACGTTGTTGAACAAGAAGGCAAAGAACCGCAGTTTAATAAAAGTTCCCTTGTTCGTGTGCCAATTCGTTTAGGACAAGATGCCTTTACAGTTGGAGAAATTTCACCAGAAAATATAGATCGAATGGCGGATGCAATGAAAGCATTCAACCTTTTGATGAAAGTACATAAAGTAGAGCGTTATATGGCATTTGCAACTTCTGCAATGCGCGAAGCTTATAATGCAAAAGAAGTTGTGGCTTTAATTAAGAAAAAAGCCGACATTAAAATCGAGATTATCGACGGTAAAAAAGAAGCAGCAATTATTGCTTCTACAGATTTGCATCATTTAATTAAATCTGACGAAACTTATCTTTTTGTGGATGTTGGAGGTGGAAGTACCGAGTTTACTTTATTCTCTGATGGAAAAATGATTACTTCAAGATCTTTCAAAGCGGGAACTGTTCGTTTATTGAACAACATGGTTCATGATTCAGTTTGGGATGAAATCGAAAAATGGATTAAAACCAACACGGCAGATTACGATGAAGTAACATTGATAGGTTCTGGAGGAAACATCAATAAGCTGTTTAAAATGTCTGGAAAACAGCAAGAAAAACCGCTTTCATACATATATGTTAATTCACAGTATGCATTTTTAAATTCATTGACTTACGAACAGAGAATTGCCGAACTGGGTTTGAACTCCGACCGTGCCGACGTAATTATTCATGCAACAAGAATTTATCTAAACGCTATGAAATGGAGTGGTGCGCGCCAGATTTATGTTCCTAAAATCGGACTTTCTGATGGTATCGTAAAAGCAATGTATTACGGTAAAATTTAATATTTATATTTTCTTTGTAAATGAATAAAGGCAGACTTGAAGCTTTTAGTGATGGCGTTTTGGCTATCATTATTACGATTATGATTTTGGAAATTAAAGCCCCAGAAGGGCATGAATTTGCAGATTTAAAACCACTTATTCCGAAGTTTTTAAGTTATGTTTTGAGTTTTATTTACGTTGGAATATACTGGAATAATCACCATTATTTACTTCATGGTTTATCAAAAGTAAATGGGAAAGTATTATGGAGTAATCTGCACTTTTTGTTTTGGCTTTCTTTAATCCCCGTTTCTACCGCTTGGATGGGAGAGCATAATTTTGAAAAAGCCGCAATGACGATGTATGGAGTTGTGCTACTTCTTTCTGCAATCTCTTATATTATTTTGCAATATACTATAATGTGTAGCGAAGGAAGCAATTCTGCTTTAAGAAAAGCACTAAACAAAGATTATAAAGGTAAAATCTCCTTAGTTTTATACGTTATCGGAATTGTTACGGCATTCTTTAATCAGTGGGTTTCTGGGGCGGCCTATTTTACAGTTGCAATGTTATGGCTTATTCCAGACAAAAGAATCGGAAAGATTTTTTCTTAAAATGAATAGTTTATGAAATCTGTTTTTCAGTCCATTCAAGATTTTTCTGCTGATGAATTGAGTCTTTTAGATAGCTTGATTACATTTCGGACATTAAAAAAAGGAGAACTTCTCTTGACTGAAAATCAGGTTTGCAATGAAATAGTTTTTATCGAAAAAGGAATTCTCCGTTCCTTTTTTGTCAATCATAAAGGTGACGAAATCACTAATTGTTTTGCTTTCGAAAATGAATTTATGGCTTCTTTTGCCAGTTTTATCACAGAAGAAAAAGCAGAGGAAAACATTCAAGCACTTACAGATACAGAATTACAGATTTTAGACCGAAAAGCTTTGGAAAAACTCTATCTATCAGGTTTTAACTGGCAGGAAACAGGTAGAAAATTAACTGAATTAGAATTTGTTAACCTGCACAAAAGAATGGTTTCTTTTCAGAAACTATCAGGGGCACAACGCTACGAAGAACTTTGCCAAAATCATCAAAAGTATATTCAGTTAATTCCGTTGCAATACTTAGCTTCCTATCTAGGAATTACCCCAAGACATTTAAGCCGGATCAGGAAAGCGGTTGTTTAATTTTTTTGTTTCCCGCAGATTTTGCAGATTGAGCAGATTTGTTTTTTTTAAACTTATTGACTTGGAAGAAAGAATCTGCTCAATCTGCAAAATCTGCTAGAGAAATAAATCTAAACAGTTTTTTCAGGACATTTGTCCAGTGAAAGAAAATGTACTAATAGTATTTTTGAAAAAACATAAACATGAAAAAAATACTAATTATAAACGGACACCCAAACGCCGAAAGCTTCAATTTTGGAATTGCAGAATCGTATCAAAAAGGTGCCATAGCTTCTGGTGCACAAGTAGAAACCATCACAATTGCCAATTTAAACTTTAGCCCAAATCTCAAATTCGGTTACCAAAAAAGAACAGATCTAGAACCAGATTTATTAGAATCTTGGGAAAAAATTAAAAGAGCCGATCATTTGATTTGGATTCATCCCGTTTGGTGGGGTGGACTGCCGGCGATAACAAAAGGATTTATAGATCGTTTGTTTTTGCGAGGAATGGCTTTTCAATACCGTGAAAATTCAGTTTGGTGGGATAAATTGTTAAAAGGCAAAACAGCTCACATTATCACAACTCTAGATCAGCCGGGCTGGTATTATCGTTTGTTCTTTGGAAGACCAAGCGTTAATCAGTTGAAAAAATCTACTTTAGAATTCTGTGGTGTAAAACCAGTTAAAGTAAGCTTCATCGGAGTTATAAAAGGTTCTAAGGAAGAACAAAGGAAAAAATGGCTAGAGAAAATTTACAATTTCGGACTAAAAAACAAATAGATTTTTATTTGCTGCGACTCGAGCGATGGCGAATTGGCGAAGCAAATTCAATAAATTATTAAACAGTTTTTAATAAAGAAAAAAAAATCATGAAAATTCGAGAAATTCGTGGCCAACAAAAAAATTAGTCCTTCAAATCCAATCCAAATGTTGAACGCAAAAGCTCGATGTTTGGATTAATTTCTAAGAAACGATTATATCTATCTTGATTATTATAAGTTCGTTTTGTTTCAGCCTGCTCATTTACAATTACTTCGATTGTTATGTCGTGATTATGTAAATGACCTTTTAAATGCCCCAATAAACCATTCATCTGACTTTCAAATTCTAGTTTAGAACCTTCATTTGGCAGTTCGTAAGAAATTGTGGTTCCGTTTAGAACAGGATCGCTAATCAATAGAATAGATTCCATGATTCTAAGCCCTTTTTGCCCTAAACGTTCTGCATATTTGTTCCAATGAAGACGCATATCGGTTTCGTTAAATTCCTCAGTAGGCAAAACTGAAGAAGGTTTAACATACGATTTGCTGCTTGCTTCCAATTCTTTTTTCTTACGGATACTGGCAAGAGAAAAAGCAGAAACTTTAGGCGCGCCATTTGCATCTGTTTTTGGAGCTTCTGGAGCCTGAACTTTTGGAGTTTCAGCAACTTGTTCTGGTTGAGGAATGGCAACTTTAGTTTCAGTTACAGTCTGAGAAGCTTGATTTTCAGTTGCAACAGAACTTTCAACTATGGACTTTGGACTTTGGACTTCAACTATAGAATAGCCTCCGTTTTTAAAGTAAACGGGAGGAATTATGAATTGCTCAACTTTTTTTTTTCTCCATCAAAGTTGATAGAGGCCAATTGCATCAAGCATAATTCAACTAAAAGTCGTTGATTCTGGCTTAATTTGTATTTTAAATCGCAATCATTCGCAATGTCAATTCCTTTTAGCAAAAAATCCTGAGAACATTTTTGCGATTGTGCAGCATACATTTGCTGTGCTTGCTCACCAACTTCTAATAAAGCAATAGTCGAAGGTGTTTTGCTTACTAATAAATCTCTGAAATGTGAAGCCAAACCTGCAATAAAATGATGCCCATCAAAACCTTTGGCTAAGATATCATTGTATGCTAATAAAAGTTTCGGAATCTCATTTTCCAGAAGTAAATCAGTAATCGAAATATAAGTTTCGTAATCTAAAACGTTTAGGTTTTCGGTTACAGCTTGACGTGTCAAATTTGTTCCGCAGTAAGAAACTACACGGTCAAAAATAGACAAAGCATCACGCATGGCACCATCTGCTTTTTGAGCAATAATGTGCAATGCATCATCTTCAAAAACGATTCCTTGACTTTCAGCAACATCAGCCAAATGTTCTTTAGCATCTTTTACTGTAATTCTTTTGAAATCAAAAATCTGACAGCGAGATAAAATCGTTGGAAGGATTTTGTGTTTTTCTGTTGTTGCTAAAATGAAAATAGCATGTTTTGGCGGTTCTTCTAATGTTTTAAGAAAAGCATTAAAAGCGGCCGAAGACAACATGTGGACCTCGTCAATGATATATACTTTGTATTGTCCAGTTTGTGGCGGGATTCTAACCTGATCGATAAGGTTACGAATATCATCAACCGAGTTGTTTGAAGCAGCATCTAACTCAAAAACGTTAAAGGCAAAATCTTCAGTAGGATCGTCATATCCAGGCTGATTTATTTTTCTTGCCAAGATACGCGCGCAAGTTGTTTTACCAACTCCACGCGGACCTGTAAACAAAAGAGCAGAAGCTAAGTGATTGGTTTCAATAGCGTTCAACAAAGTGTTTGTAATGGCCTTTTGCCCCACAACATCCTTAAAGGTCTGCGGGCGATATTTTCTTGCCGATACTACAAATTGTTCCATATTCTCTTTTATTGGATAGCAAATATATGACTTTTGTTTCGTTGTTTAAAACCGATTTTAGTTATTTAGAGAAATTCTTTTTCTTCAAAATAACAAAGAATAAAATAAGAAATAATACGATGTTGACAATCAAAGAAATGATAATGTATTGGCTGTAAGTTTCCAATTTTGCATCTGTTTTTTCTTTATCAGAAATTTCTTTTTGAGAATTTTTATAGATTCTTAGCTTCTCTAGTTGATAAATCCAATCTTGTAAATTTCGATTTTCAAATTTCAGATCCCAAACATAAAAAGACAATAATTTTATTTGATCATCTATCTTTTGTGAGGTTCTGATTTCTGGCGGAGAAGGCATGGAGTCACTCCCATAAGGTTTAAATCCAGTGCTTGGAGAGCAACCGCTCACTTCGATAGTTTTATCGTCATTAAAATAAGCGTAAACAATCCAAAGTTGTTTTAGAGAAGGAATAATAGAACAATTGCCAGAATATTTTTGTGTAATGAACTGAGCATTATATTTTCCTTTGAAGAGTTCTATGATTTTAAAAGTATAGATTCTCTTTATTGAATCTACTTTTATAACTTCTCCGTAAAATACAATATCATATTTTAGTCCTATTTCTACCATTTTTTCTCTGTCAATTGTTTGGCATTCACATGAAAAAGAATAATTGGTGATTAATAAGGTCGCAATAAGTAATAGGCATTTTAATTTCATGAGATCAGTTTAGAATACAATAATAAACTTTTTACGTTTATTTTTTCATCTCTAAATTGAATTTTTGTAATAAAAAATGTACTATTTTTAATCCGAAACTAAGTGGCATTTAAAAAAAACGTCAATCATTCATGAACGCAAAACAAATAGTTAAATTAAGTAATATCATCGGAATTTCCTCTATAATTTTATTAGTGTATTGGGTCTTTACATTTATTGTAATTGAAGTTTTCGGACTAAAGGTTTTTAGAGAAAACATGACCGAAAGCTTTTATTTAAGCATTCTTGGAATTTTGGCTCTCATGGCTGGATCTCTTATAGTGAATCTCATGTTTAATTTGACCAGAATTGCAGAAAGAAAAAATGAAGATGAAGTAAACGCCAAATCAAATCGACGCAAGTTTGCTGTTTTGCTTTTAATTTTCCCGTTAATTCTAATTATACTTTTCGGAGGTAATTATTTGACTTCAGCCAAAAAAGAAAAAATGCTAATTAGTTCTGCAAAATCAATTATAGAATCTAACAAGGCAAATAGCGATAAACTTTTAAATTATACTTTTTCCAAATCTTACATAAAAGAAACCACAGGAATTTTAAGAGTTTTGTCAGTAACAGATAAAAATTTTCCTAGTGTAACTTTAATTGTGAAAGATTCTATTAAAGATTCGCCAGTTTTTCTTGGTTTTAATGCCTATTATAATGAAGGTTTAGATAATGATACAATACAGCCTCAAAAAGTGAATTATATTTATCAGACTACTAAAGAAGAAAGAGCTTATCTTAATGAGGTTTTTAATGAAAATAGTGAAGAGTTAAGATATAGTTCAAGCAATGGTAATTACGAATTGTTTTACCCATACAAAAAGAACGGAAAAACGATTATCATCTATTTTTCTGAACAGCAGCGTTATGGTAAATTAGGAAGCTGATAAAATTATAAATCATGAAGAAGTATTTTCTACTAATAATTTTGTTTGCAGCGTTTGCTGTAAAAGCACAAAAAACTCAAACGAGTCCAGTTTATCAATTGCGAATCTATGAGATTTTCGAAAGCAATAAAAAAGAATTTCATGAACGTTTTCGCGATCATGCCATGCACATTATGAAGAAATATAACTTTAAGATTATTTCCATTTACGAATCAAAATCAGATAAGAAAACCGAGTTTGTATATTTTCTGGAATGGCCAGATGAAGCATCTATGAAAAAAGCTTGGGAAGATTTTAGAAAAGATCAGGAATGGATTGATATTAAAAAGCAATATACTGCAAAATATGGTGATGTAGTTGGGAATATCGAAGATCGTGTTTTAACTAAACTTGATTATTCGCCTAATTAAAAAAATGAAAAGAGTTTATTTTTATGTCATTCCTAAGGAACGAAAAGAATTTCAGTTTCTAGGAATGACATAGATTATCGAATCATTTTTTGTTCTCATTTGTTTTACTTGATTTATAAAAGATTCTTTCTTTTGAAACCGATTGCTCTAGCCCTGATGGCAGCGGCATCCTTTTGTGGCGGGGTTCGCCGCAAAAGATATAGCGTACAGCAGGTTCCCGGCTCCTAAAAGCTATCTTCTCTTAATACTTAAATCCAATAAAAACTGTGCTGTTTCCTGATCTGAATCGGCTGAGAAACCAGCAACGTAAACTCCTTTTTTACCCGTAGTCGACTTAATTCCGTATACAACTGCCTCATCTGCTGGGTCTGACTCACCCTCGTATCGATACACATGAACAATTTCAAATTTCTCAGGATTCTTTTTAATCGCATCAGCATTTCGATTAAAATCACAAGTAAATCCTTTTTCATTCAATTGATCTAAAGCTTTTGAAACAGTTGCGTAATGATACATTCTTTTCATGATAAACTGAATTTATTAATAATAGATTTCTAAAGATAACTATTTTAAAATTAAAAAGTTATGATAAAATTCATAAAATCTAAAATTTAAAATCATTATTGTTAGTTCTTAAATCGCTACTTTTGCAGCGCAGACCGCCTTATCGTCGTCCGCCTCGGCGGAGGGAGGAAAGTCCGGACACCATAGAGAAGCATAGCGGGTAACGCCCGTCGGTTCCGATGAAAATCGGGATTAGGACAAGTGCAGCAGAAAGTATGTACAGGTAATGCTGTAGTGAAACCAGGTAAACTCTATGCGGTGAAATACCAAGTATATCGGCATTTAAGGGCTTCTCGTTCGTTGCCGAAGGGTAGGTAGATTGAGTCCATCAGTAATGGTGGATCTAGATAAATGATAAGGTATTGTTTTGTTGAAAAATAAGACAAGAACAGAATCCGGCTTACAGGTCTGCATTTTTTATATATTTGTGAACTATCTAACTTATTCTCATGAATATTACTACTCCAAATTCTTCGTCAAAATCTAAAAAAAGCCTTTTTAGAACCATAGTAACCAATCTTACTTTTTGGGTTTTAATTGCTATTATTGCAGGTGTTTTACTTGGACATTTTTCTCCAGAAAATGGTGTAAAGATGGAATTTTTGGGGAAGAAGTTTATTCAGTTAATTTCACTCTTTATTGGCCCAATTATTTTCCTGACCATCGTTTTGGGAATTTCGGGTATGGGAAATCTAAAAAAAGTTGGTCGAATAGGGGTTAAAGCTTTAACATATTTTGAAGTAGTTTCGACCGTCGCTTTGGCAATTGGTGTGACTGTTGCTTATATATTTAAACCTGGAAAAATTGATAAATCGGGACTGACTTTTGGTGATGCAAGCCAATATACAAATGGAGCTGCAAAGGATTTTTCGTGGCTGCAGTTCTTCTTGTCCAATTTTACGCTACAGGTTTTATTGGCTGCTATTATATGCGGAATTGCATTAAACTTCTATCAAAAAAGAGAACAGACTATTTTGGTTCTAGAACGTTTTTCGAAAGTCGTTTTTACTGCTTTAAAGTATGTAATGTATCTTGCTCCAGTTGGTGCTTTTGGCGGAATGGCTTATACGATAGGAAAATTTGGTTTAGCAACTTTGATTCCTCTTGGAAAATTGATGCTATGTGTTTATCTGACTATGGCGTTATTTGTGTTTTTGGTTTTGGGAAGCATATTGCGATATTATAAAATAAGTATTCTTTCGATTTTAAAATACATTAAAGAAGAACTTTTACTGGTTTTAGGAACTTCGTCTTCAGAAGCTGCTTTGCCAAGTATTATGGTGAAATTGGAAAGAATGGGATGCAGTAAATCGGTTGTGGGATTGGTGATTCCGACTGGTTATTCTTTTAATCTCGATGGAACGTCGATTTATCTTTCGATGTCAGTCCTTTTCATTGCGCAACTCTACGATGTGCATTTAACTTTTTTTGAAATCATGACGGTTATCGGAATTCTGATGATTACTTCGAAAGGAGCAGCGGGCGTAACTGGAAGCGGATTCATTGTTTTAGCATCTACCTTAACAGCCTTGCATAAAATTCCAGTTGAAGGCTTGGCATTTCTATTGGGCGTAGATAAATTCATGAGCGAAGCCAGAGCGATTACCAATTTAATAGGAAACACAGTTGCCACGATAATAATTTCTAAAACAGAAAGAGATTTTATAGAATTGAATCTTGATCCCGTTTCAGAATAGTTATTTTTTAGGGTCAAAGGTACAGAGGCTCAAAGACACAAAGGATTTAAAACTTTGCACCTTTGAGCCTTTGTTTCTTTGTACCTTTTTTAACTTTCGTCTTTTGTTGTTCTTACCAAGCTGATGCCCGACGTAAAAAACACGATTCCGAGTATTCCGTAAATAATAAGCGATTTTATATCTCTGGTTTCTCCAGATGTGCCGGCAAAAATAACCGCGGTATAAATAAGTCCTATAATTCCGAGGATTGTAAGCAATCCGCCGAAAAATCTTTTTAGGTTCATGATTGTTAGATTTAAAAGTTCTCTAACAAAGTTAAATTTTGATGAGTTAATTGCTGTTATACAATTGCTTATGAGAAATTATATGATTCGAATGCTATTTTTCTATTTTAAATTCCAATCCGATATTGCGAACGCTTTCTATTTTGATTTTTGGATCTGAATTAAAATACTTTCTAAGTCTGCTGATAAAAACATCCATGCTTCGTCCTGAGAAATAATCATCTTTTTTCCAAACCGACATCAAAATCTGATCTCTCTTTAATAGCTGATTATGATTGAGATAGAGATACTCAATAAGTGAAGCTTCCATCTCCGTAAGCTGCTGAACGTGATTTTTATTATTGAGAGTTAAACGTTCGTTATCAAAAATATACGAACCAATTTCAATCATATTATTTCCGTCTAGACTTCTTTTTTGCTCTATCCTCTTTAAAATATTCTGTAAACGAAGAACCAGTTCGTCTACTTCAAAAGGTTTTGCGATATAATCATCTGCGCCAAGTTTTAGACCAATGATTTTATCTTCTTTGAGCTTTCTAGCTGTTAGAAAAATAAAAGGAATTTCTGGATTGATGTTAATTATTTTTTCAGCCAATGAAAATCCGTCCATTTTGGGCATCATGACATCAAAAATACAAATATCAAAAACCTGGTTTTTAAAATAGTCCAAAGCTATTTCTCCATTTTCTGCCCAGATTACTTCAAATTGATGCAATTCTAGGTATTGTTTTAAAATCGCCGCAAAGTCAAAATCGTCTTCGGCTAAAAGTAATCTTTTCAAAATAAGGGAATTAAACTTTTAATAAAATAGTAAACTGAGTTCCTTTTCCTAACTCGCTAATAACATTAACAGAACCTTGATGCGCTTTTACAATTTGATCGACATAATACAATCCTAAACCTAAGCCTTTTGTATTATGCAGGTTTCCTTGTTCGACACGATAAAATTTCTCAAAAAGAAAGGCTTGTTTGTTTTTGGCAATTCCAATTCCGTCATCTTCAAAACTGATAGAAAATTGGTTTTCCACCATTTTTGTTTTCACTGTAATAGTGTTAGATCCGTATTTTGCGGCATTTTCCAAAACATTTAGAAAAGCGGTTGTTAGATGAAATTTATCTAAAACTAGAATCGTTTTCTCTGTTTGAAAATCGGTTTTTAGATTGATTTTTGGAAAAGTAATTTTAAAATCATCAACAATAGAAAGCAGAAATTCTTCGGCAGCTATTTTTTCCTTTTGCAATTCAATTTCGTTTTCTGCCAAAGAATTCGCCATAACCTGATCGATCAAATTCTGAAGACGGTTATTCTGGCGTGAAATAGTGTTCACAATGGCGTTGAAATTTTCTTCGTTTTCACGAATGCTTTTCTGCGCCAAAATCTTTGTCGAAATACCTAAAGTTGCCAAAGGTGTTTTAAGTTCGTGTGTAATATTATTGATAAAATCGGTTTTTACATCACTCACTTTTTTCTGTTTAATTAAAGCTTTTAAGGCAATAACAAAAAGCGTAATTAAAGTCAGAATTGATAATAAAGACAGAATCAGAATAAAAGTCATTCGCCTCAAAATAATCACTTCCCAATCTATTACAGAAACGTACATAGAATCTTCTGTAAGCAATTGATATTCCTGATTTTCAAAAGTTCCATTGGTTGTTCCAACATAATTTCTAACTAAAAAAGCGTGATTTAAAGATGCCAGATTTCCATACAATTTATTTTGGATAAAAGGTTTTTCGGAAAAAATAGTATCAGCTTTTTTTGCATTTTGATACAAGATAAATTTGTTGAGGACAATGGCAAAATCAATTTTAAAATTCGGCAAATCTCTTTCAAATTTTCGCTGAATTTCTTTTGTTACAGCGTTTTGGTATTCATTTCTTAAAACTCCAATTTTAAGATCTAGTTTTGTGTTTTTTCCTTTTATATATCTTTCTGAAAGGCTTTTGTAAAGCGCTTCTTTTTTTGCCACAAAAGCCGAATCAATATCGCTATAATTATTCGAAATCTGAGCAATTTCATTTTTAATCTGCGTATGAAACTGCGCCACTTTATATTCGTAGGCCGTTTTTACCAAATAACATTGCACGGTCATAAGCACAATTAGTGCAATGACAGAAAATGCGATTAGTAAATTGATTCTTTGTTTCATATTCGTTCAAAATTCTGTTTCAAAAATACAGCTTTTACTATACAAATGGCAGATTAACCCTGCATTAACCTACGATTAACTTTCAGAACTAGGTTTTCAAAGCATTTTTGCAGCAACACTAATCAATTTAAATTTTAAAATGAATCTTTATCTGCCATTAAAACTTCTAATAACACTTTTGCTTTTTTGCCTTTCCTGTATTACCAATGCTCAGAATGAAACACCAAAAGATTCTACTTCAAATCAATTAGATGAAATTGTCATCAGTCAGGAGAAAAAGACTTTTACAAACTCAAACGGAAATATAAAAGTTGATGTTGCTAATTCGGTATACAGCACAATTCCAAATCCAGTTGATTTACTTTCAAAATTGCCATCAGTTCAAGTAAGTACCGATCGCGAAAGTATTTCTATTGTCGGAAAAGGAAATCCACTCATTTACATTGATGGGCAAAAAGGAACGATAACCGATTTGAATGCTTTAAGTGTCGCTGATATTAAGACAATTGAAATTATAAAGAATCCGTCTTCAAAATACGAAGCTGAAGGTCGCGCTGTGATTTTAATTACTCGAAAATTGAGCAGAAAAGACAGTTTTAGAACTGAAATTTCTGAGGTTGCATCTTTCAAAAGAAATTACAATAATTATTTGGGTTTTAATTCCAGTTTTAAAAAAGGTAAATTAGAATGGAAAGCCAATTTCAATTACAATAAATTAAATCCTTGGGAAAAGCATACTTTAGATTATGAAATTCCAAAAGCTTCCATTAGTTCCAATTATGATGTAATGGCAAATACGCATCGCAATCAATATGTTTTTGGAGGTGGGATGTTTTACAAAATAAAAGAGGAAGATTATTTTTCGGTCAATATAAATGGAAAGCTGCAGAATGATACTTTTGACATTAACACTTTTACTTTTAATCAAAATCAAGATCAAGCAAATAATGTTTTCACGCTTAGTGGCAATTCAAGTAAAAAAGACTTTGTAAATGCATTTGTAAATTATTCTAAAAAAATAAAATCTATAGACACGCAGCTTTTTGCTGGTTTTCAGTATTCCAATTTTAATCAGCATTTAGAGAGTTTAGTGGCCAATAATTACAACGAAACAGATTTTGAATTATCGCAAAACCGTGATCAGAAGTTTAATGTTGATGTTTTTTCTGGAAGAATAGATTTGGAGAAAAAGTTTAAAAATGAAATGAATCTAGAATACGGCGGATTGTATTTAAAAGCAAAATCGTTATCAAACGCAGATATTTTTGATTTTGAGAAAAATACTAGCGAAGTTTCAGATTATGATTTTAAAGAAGAAAACCTCGCAGCTTATATTCAGTTTTCGGGAAAGCTAAAAAAAATCGATTTCTCATTCGGGTTAAGAGCAGAAAACACCAATGTTTATGCAATGTTTAGAACACAAGTTTTACCTTCTATTGATAAGAATTACACCAATTTGTTTCCGAAAGCCAATATTACTTTTACTATTGACAGCACAAAAAGTATTATTTTAGATTATGCGAAAAGCATTGTCAGGCCTAAGTATTCTTCATTATGTCAGATTGCTACCTATATAAATCCCTATTTTTTGTACGGAAGCAGTATAAACTTAGGTCCAGCATTTGTAGACGAAATTTCGAGTTCTTTTCAATATCTTGATAAAACTTTAAAATTTAGTTATTATCAAACCAAAGATGTTGTTAATCCGACTTTTGTTTTTAATGATGAAACAAATGTGCTGATGATTACCGATATTAATTTTAAGCGCGAAACTGGTTTTACAATAGATTTGACGCTTCCGTTTACTTATAAATTCTGGACAGCAACAAATTCTCTCGTTTTTGCAAAAAGCAAGACCGAAGATGACGCAGCTTTATTACATCCATCAAAACCTTATTTATATTATTATTCCAATAACACTTTTAAACTGCCGAAAGATTTCAGTTTTGTTTTTTCTTTTTGGGGAATGACAAAACAAAACGATGGGATTTTTGAACGAAAAGCCAATTTTATAGTCGATTTATCGCTGGCAAAAACATTCGGAAAAAACTGGAGCTGTACTTTAAATTACAATGATGTTTTTAAAACTACGAGCTATACAGATGCTTTTAGCATTAACAATATAAATTCAAAGTTTAAATATTTAGTTGATGCAAACGAGATTTCTATTGCAGTTCGTTATTCTTTTGGAAAAGTAAAAGATTCCGAATTTAAAGGGAAAAGTATTAATGAGAATGAAAATAGAATTAGATAAGGTTTGAAAAACCAAAAAAGAAAATTCCAAATTCCAATCCTGATGTTTCAGGCAAAATTGGAATTTGGAATTTCAATATTTAATATTTCAAAAATTTATCCTTCGTCTTCTTCAACGTCTTTTTTAGTACTATCGTGCGGTAATTCTTCATCATCATCAGTCGAATTTAATTCGAAGAAACTAAAGAAAGAACCGCCATAACTTTTCTGGAAAGAAAAATTACTCATATGATCCAATTTGGTATATTTTGAATGCTCGATAATCATCATCCCGTCATCTTCCAATAAATCTCTTTCAAAAACCGTTAGCACAATTTTTTCAAAAGTTGCTTGATCCAATCCGTAAGGAGGGTCTGCGAAGATAATGTCGTAAGTAGTTTTGCAGTTTTCTAAAAACTTGAAAACATCGCTTTTAGTTGCAGCAATATCAAAATCATATTCTGATGAAACTTGTTTGATGAATTTAACGCATCCGAAATCTCCATCAACAGAGGTTATAGGAGCGCTTCCGCGTGAAGCAAACTCATAACTGATGTTTCCCGTTCCAGAAAAAAGATCTAGAACCTTTAAGCTGTCAAAATGAAAATGATTATTCAAAACATTAAACAATGCTTCTTTACTCATGTCAGTCGTTGGTCTTACAGGTAGATTTTTTGGCGGAAAAATTCTGCGTCCTTTGTATTTTCCTGAAATGATTCTCATGATTGAAATAAGATATAATGTTTTTGATTTTGAGCAGTTGTAAAGCTGTTTCTTTCTTTTAGTTTTGAGACATCCATAAAAGAAATATGGCGCACGTATTTGTAAGCTATAGCATAAAACGGATCATTTTCTGAAATTGTTCCCAACAATTCTAACTTAAAACTCTCGGGATTCATGCTCATTTGCTCAGCCGTAAATAGAATGTAGTAGATAAAATCTTCTGGAGTATTGTATTCGAACGAATTAAACAATAAAAGTTTCTGATTCTGAACCACGATAATTTCAAAATTACCTAGATTAAAATTCACAATCATTTTCTTGTCGTCATTGTTTCGTGAGTTGTCCAGAATTTTTTCGACCAAAATGGTATTAGCGTGCTTAGAATCAAAAGAACCCACATTATCGATCAGGAAATTGTTGATATTCACATACGGAATATAAACAGAATTCATCTGATAATTTGGGATTTGGTCAAAAGTAAAGTGGTCTGTTTCAAATACTTTTGTAGTGTATTGCAGGTAACTCCCTAAATAATTTTCATCAAATAGAGCAGTTGGGACAAAAGTCGAAAAATTATTATTATGAATAACCATTACTTCGTCATAAGTCTCTTTTAATTCAGGATTGGTCTTGAAAGCATTGTTGAATAAATCTTCAATTCGGCTTGTTTTGCTAGTGGTGTCAAACTTTATTTCTTTAAAAGAAGTAATGACATTGTTTAAAGTATCAAAACAGCAGTATGAAAATCCATTCAGAGAAACCTGAATAGAAAGTTTTCTGTAATTTTTTGAAGTAATGTTAGTATTTTGTAATGACATAGTTGATTTACAATTCGTTACCTGTTTTAAATCAAGAAAGAATTTAAGCGACCACAAACTTACAAATTAAAAAGGAACAATTATAATTGCAATTTCAAAAAACAATTTGAATCTAAGTTTAAAATAAGGTTAAGAAAAAGTATATTTATTTGATAATTAATTGGTTAATGTGTTTTTCTCTTTTGGGCTTTGAATATTT
This sequence comes from Flavobacterium sharifuzzamanii, assembly GCF_003254585.1. Classification (GTDB taxonomy): domain Bacteria; phylum Bacteroidota; class Bacteroidia; order Flavobacteriales; family Flavobacteriaceae; genus Flavobacterium; species Flavobacterium sharifuzzamanii. The sequence goes on from NZ_QJGZ01000040.1 coordinate 21,136, forward strand.
TCTATTATTCCAAGAATTTTAAAGTTTGGAATTTGGAATTTAAAGATTGGAATTTAAAATTAAAAAAGTCGACCTTTGTATTTCAATATTATTTTATGAATTCTGCACAGTTTTACGGTATTTTACAAAAACGATTTCCTTTTCCTCCAACGTATAAACAGGATATTTTTTTTCAGAAAATTGCAATTTTCCTGACTGAACCTCAAAACGACACCATTTTTGTTTTGAAAGGATATGCTGGAACGGGAAAAACAACCGTTATTTCTACTATTGTCAATAATCTAGCAGACATAAACAAAAAGTACGTTTTATTGGCGCCAACAGGACGTGCGGCAAAAGTAATTGCCAATTATTCTAATAATCCAGCTTTTACAATTCATAAAAAAATATATTTTCCGAAGAAGTCTTCTGGTGGTGGAGTGGCTTTTACCAAACAAGTCAACAAACATAAAAACACCATTTTTATTGTCGATGAAGCTTCGATGATTTCAGATAGCACATTAGACAGCGGATCGCTTTTGGACGATTTGATTAATTATGTGTATTCGGGACAAAACTGTAAAATGATTCTTTTGGGAGATACAGCCCAGCTTCCGCCAGTCAATTTGGATGTCAGTCCTGCTTTAGATATTGATACTTTGGGTTTTCATTACAGCAAAGAAATTGATCATATCGAATTGGACGAAGTCATGCGTCAGGAGGAAAGTTCTGGAATTTTGTACAATGCTACGGAATTACGTGAATTGCTGAAAGAGAGTTTTTTAACTGAATTTAAATTTAATGTAAAGAAGTTTAAAGACATTGTTCGACTAACAGATGGTTATGATATTCAAGATGCAATAAATACTGCATACAGCAATTATAGTATCGAAGATACTGCTTTTATTGTCCGTTCAAATAAAAGAGCGAATCAATACAATGAACAGATTCGAAGCCGAATTTTATTTAAAGAAAGCGAACTTTCGGTAGGTGATTTCTTGATGGTTGTAAAAAATAATTATTTCTGGCTAAAAGAAACTGATGAAGCTGGATTTATTGCCAACGGAGATATCATTGAAGTTTTAGAGCTTTTCGGAATTAGAGAATTATACGGATTTACCTTTGCGAAGGTAAAAATCAGAATGGTCGATTATCCAGAACAAAAGCCTTTTGAAACGGTTTTAATTCTAGATACTTTAACTAGCGAATCGCCTTCTTTAACGTATGAAGAATCAAATCGTCTATACGAAGAAGTGATGAAAGATTATGAAGATGAGCCAACCAAATACAAGAGATTTCAAAAAGTAAAAGAAAACGAATATTTCAACGGACTACAAGTTAAATTTTCATATGCCATAACCTGTCATAAATCGCAAGGTGGGCAATGGAATACGGTTTTTATAGAACAGCCATTTCTTCCAAACGGAATTGATACTGATTACATTAGATGGCTTTACACCGCTATGACACGTGCCAAAAATAAGCTATATTTGATAGGCTTTAAAGACGAGAGCTTTGAAGAGTAAATTTTAGCCACAGATTAAAAGGATTTCCACAGATTTTTTGATTTTGTTTTTCAAATAATAATTAGCGTAATCTGCAAAATCTGCGATAGAAATTTAAACGCATTCTAAAAAGAAATCTTTTTAATCCGTTTAATCTGTGGCAAAAGAAAAATCTTTTTACAATGACAACACTAAACGACTTACATTCGATTTCATCAACGTTTTCGAATACCGATAAAATGCCAGTTCTATTTTTAGGACATGGCAGCCCAATGAATGCTATTGAAGAAAATCAGTTTGTGACTGGTTTTCGTAATCTGGCAAAAACATTGCCGCAGCCTAATGCTATTTTATGCGTTTCTGCGCACTGGTTTACAAAAGGAACAAAAGTGACTTCGATGGAAATGCCAAGAACAATTCATGATTTTGGAGGTTTTCCGCAAGCGCTTTTTGATGTTCAGTATCCAGCAAAAGGAAGTCCAGAATTAGCGTTTGAAACTCAAAAGCTCTTAGATCCTGTTATGGTCGAATTAGATGAACATTGGGGATTAGATCATGGTGCTTGGAGCGTAATTAAACATTTGTATCCAAATGCTGATGTTCCTGTAATTCAGCTAAGCATCGATTACACGAAATCGGGGCAATATCATTTCGAATTGGCTCAGAAACTGCAAGCACTACGTTACAAAGGCGTTTTAATCATCGGAAGCGGCAATATTGTCCACAATCTTAGAATGGTTGATTTTAGAAATTTTGATAAAGACAATTATGGTTACGATTGGGCAATTGAAGCACGTGAAACTGTAAATAATTATTTATTGGATGGAAATTTTCAGCCTTTAATAGATTTCGAAAAAATGAATAAAGCTGTTCAATTGGCGGTTCCAACGCCAGAACATTATCTTCCGTTATTATATACTTTAGGTTTAAAAGATAAAACAGACGATTTAAGTTTGTTCAATGATAAGTTATTGGCAGGTTCATTAAGTATGACCTCAGTAAAACTCATGTAATATACTTTGTGAATCTTTGCGGCATATCTATTACACAAAGATTCACAAAGTTTGTACAGAGATTCGCTAAGATTATTTTTGCTTTTTTAAGTTGTAAGCATAAAGATAACCATCTGCACTTCCGTAAAAAATAACATTATTGCTGATGAATGGAGAAGAAACAATGGAACCTAATTTGTAAAATTCATCCAGCACTTTTTGATTTTCAGAATAAATAGATAAGTCAGCTTTTTGGGCTACGAATCCAAAATCTAAAAGATTGTTTTTGAGAGTGCTGCCCGCATATTTAGTTCTGTTTTCGGTTGGGATTATATGCGATTCTTTTCCATCAGAAAGAAGATTTAAGTCAAAGAAATTCCCTGTGAAATCCCCAAAATAAATCGTATTTCCGGCAATTGCTGGCGAAGAATAAACATATCCGTTTCCTTTAAATCTGTATTTTTCTTTTCCTGTTTTGGGATCCAATGCCAATAAAGCGTAAGTATCAGATGTTCCAACATAAAGTATATTATCTTTAACAACAGCCGTGCTTAAAATCCAAGAATTTTCGGCATCGTATTTCCAGATCACTTTTCCTGTTTCGGCATCAAGCGCAAACATATAAGGGTCTCTAGCACCAAAATAAACCATTCCGTCATAAACAGTAGCAGAAGCTTGAATTCCTGTAAAACCTGTTTTAATTTCAGTAGTAAATTTCCATTTCTCTTTTCCCGTTTTACAGTCCAAAGCATAAAAAATGCCATCCCAACCACCAAAATAAAGGGTGCTTTTGTCTAAAACAGGAGTGCTGTGTATGGCAGCTTTTGTCTCGAAATTCCATTTTAAAGTTCCAGTTTTACCATCAACAGCGTACATGTTTCCGTCACTGCTTCCGAAAATCGCCAATGCCGATTTATTATCAAAGTAAATGACTGGGGTTGAAAGATAAAAATCCCATAGATCGGCCATAAGTAAATCGCTCGGTTTCATGCCCCACATTCCAACTTCGCTATACCAGTGTTCGCCTTTGGTTTTAAATCGCCACATTTCTTTTCCTGTTTTGGCATTTACAGCATAATAATGTCCATCAAAACTTCCAAAGAAAACAATGTCATTATAAATACTTGCAGAACTGTGAATAGCTCCATTGGTTTTAAATTTCCATTTTAGAGTTCCCGATTTTTCATCGACAGCATAGAAATAACCATCTTCGCTACCAATATAAACTGTTCCGTTTTGTGCAATTGGAGAAGAAAAGATTTTACCCTCGGTCTTAAATTTCCATTTTAAATCTTGCAAAGGCTGATATCCTTTTCCTGAAAAAATGCGATTAGAAAACGGGTTTAAAATATCCGATTTGTTCTGAGAATAAGTATTAGAAGTAAAAATTAAAAAGAAGTAGAGTAGGAGAAAGGTAAAGTTTCTTTTCATGGTTTTTCTTATAAAAGTAAAAATATTATAAGAAACTAAAATGCAATGCTTTAAGAAATATGTTATAAATATATTTTAGAAAGCGCTTTGCGAATAGTATATCTGTTTTTAGATGGAAATAGCCAAAGAAGGCCTCAAAGTTTTCCAATTGTTTTCCATTTAATTTGTTTATTTTTGCGTAAGTAATTGTTTGTCAGTTGATTGTTTGTTTTGTGTCTTCTTTTTAAGTAGTTTTTTAAATGCCTTTTGTGGTTAACTGGTGATAATTTAAAAAAATGATAGAAGATGTTTACAAATTAAGTAAGAGTGCGGCATCAGCACTATAATCACTGATAAAATTAAGATGAATCCAAACAAAGCATTATGGGAAAAAGGCGATTTTACGCGCGTTGCAGAATCTATGAGAGAGAGTGGTGCGGAATTGGTTGCTAAAATTGGAATTAAAGAAAACAGTAACGTTTTAGATCTCGGCTGTGGTGATGGTACTACTGCAATACCTTCGGCAAAAGTAGGAGCCAATGTTTTAGGTGTTGATATAGCAAGAAATTTAGTTGAAGGTGGCAATCTGCGAGCAAAAAAGGAAGGATTAGATAATATTGTATTTAAAGAAGGTGATGCAACCGACTTGAATGAATTGAAAAATCATTCTTACGATGTTACGATGAGCATTTTTGGAGCAATGTTTGCTCCAAAACCTTTTGATGTTGCCAAAGAAATGGTTCGTGTCACAAAACCTGGAGGTAAAATTATTATGGGTAATTGGATACCGGGAGATCCAACGTTGATTGCACAAATCTTGAAAATTAGTTCTGAATTTACTCCGCCGCCTCCCGAAGGTTTTGTGAGTCCAATGCTTTGGGGTATTGAGGATAACGTAATCGACAGATTCACTAATGCTGGTGTGCCTAAAGAGAATATTTCTTTTGAGAGAGATACCTTTACATTTAAAGCCGCATTCCCACCTTCGGAGTGGCTAAATAGATTAAAAACTTACTATGGTCCAACGATGAATGCTTTTGAAGCTGCCGAACAAAATGGGAAAACTTCGGATTTGTATGCTAAACTTGAAGGATTAGTTTATAGCCAAAACCAAAGTAATGACAATTCTACATTAATTCCAGCAACATATCTTCGTGTTACAGTTTTGGTTTAGTTTTCTGTCTTAATATTTTTGAACATGATTTTTCATCCTTTACAGAAATTGAAAAACAGAAAATTTAAAAGTAATTTTTGCATATTTGCAAACACTTAAAATAGGTGAAAATTAAATTATTAAATTTTGAGTTTTAAACTCAGTAAAATATAAGAATGAAAATAATAGCGGTAATTCCAGCCAGATATGCTTCGACACGTTTTCCTGCAAAACTAATGCAGGATTTAGGAGGTAAAACAGTAATTCTAAGAACCTACGAAGCAGCAGTATCAACAAAATTATTTGATGATGTTTTTGTAGTAACCGATTCCGATTTAATTTTTGAAGAAATTGTTTCTAATGGCGGAAAAGCCATAATGAGTATCAAAGAACATGAATCTGGAAGTGATAGAATCGCAGAAGCTATTGCCGATCTCGATGTTGATATTGTGGTAAATGTCCAAGGCGACGAACCTTTTACTGAAGCAGAACCTTTAGCACAGGTTTTATCTGTCTTTAAGAATGACCCAGATAGAAAAATAGACTTGGCTTCGTTAATGCGTGAAATTACAAATAAAGACGAAATCAATAATCCGAACAATGTAAAAGTGGTGGTAGATCAGTCACAGTTTGCATTATACTTTTCACGTTCTGTAATTCCGTATCCGAGAGAGAAAAATGTTGGAGTACGATATTTTCAGCACATCGGAATTTATGCTTTTAGAAAACAAGCTTTATTAGACTTTTACAGCCTTCCAATGAAATCTTTGGAAGCTTCTGAGAAACTAGAGCAATTAAGATATTTAGAGTTCGGAAAACGTATCAAAATGGTCGAAACGACTCATGTAGGAATCGGAATTGATACAGCTGAGGATTTGGAGAGAGCTAGGGCTATGTTGAAGGATCTTTAAATAAAAAAAAATCATGAGAATAAAACTTATTGCTTTGTTTTTATTTGCATTTACTACAGTTGGTTTTTCGCAGGACAAAAAATGTGTAGAATTTAAAACTGGAAAGTTTTCGTATTTTAATCCTGCTTATAAAAGATATAAAGTTGATAGAAAAGAAAAAATTCAAACAGAAACTGATACAGTCACTGGAATTGTACTTGAAGGAGCAATAGAATGGAAATCTGATTGTGAATATGTTTTAACTTATACAAAAGTTCCAGATAATGCAAAAAAAGGAGTTTTAGGTCAAAAGAGTAGTGTTCAAATAGTCAGTATTTCAGGAAATAAAATTTTATGTAGATCTGAAGGACTAGGTTTAAAAAAAGATATAGAAATGATTAAAATTGATAATTGAGAAAGAAACAAGAAATATTATTTAAAAGAAAAGCTCCAAATATTTGGAGCTTTTCTTTTATCTAAAACATTCTAAATCCTTAGTATAAACTAGGAAATTTTGAAGGATTAACTTCATGCATCATATCGTAAATTTTCTCGTAAATGTCTTCAGCAGAAGGTTTAGAGAAATAGTCGCCATCAGTTCCGTATGCTGGTCTGTGGGCTTTAGCAGCTAAAGTTTGCGGTTTGCTGTCTAAATGTTTATAAGCATCTTGTTCTTCTAAAATCTGTTGCAAGATGAATGCTGAAGCTCCTCCAGGAACATCTTCGTCAATTACTAAAAGACGATTTGTTTTAGCAATACTTTTTACAATGTCTTTGCTAATATCAAACGGAAGTAAAGATTGAACATCAATAACTTCGCAATCAATTCCTTTTTCTGCTAATTCATTAGCCGCTTGCATAACCAATCTTAAAGTTGATCCGTAAGAAACTAAAGTAATATCAGAACCTTCTCTTAAAGTTTCTACAACTCCGATTGGTGTTTTGAATTCACCAAAATTCAAAGGTGTTTTTTCTTTTAAACGATATCCGTTTAAACATTCGATAACTAAAGCAGGCTCATCACATTCTAACAAAGTGTTATAAAAACCAGCTGCTTGTGTCATATCTCTTGGAACCAAAACATGGATTCCGCGAATAGCATTGATAATCATTCCCATTGGAGAACCAGAATGCCAGATTCCTTCCAAACGGTGTCCACGAGTTCTAATGATTAGTGGAGCTTTCTGTTTTCCAACAGTTCTATATTGCAATGTAGCTAAATCGTCACTCATGATCTGAATAGCGTACAATAAATAATCTAAATATTGAATTTCAGCAATCGGACGTAAACCTCTCAAAGCCATTCCGATTCCCTGACCAATAATAGTCGCTTCACGAATTCCGACATCGGCAACACGAAGTTCACCGTATTTTTCCTGCATTCCTTCAAGACCTTGATTTACGTCTCCGATATTTCCAACATCTTCACCGAAAATTAAAGTTTCAGGATATTTAGCAAATAATGCGTCAAAGTTATCACGAAGGATCATTCTTCCATCCAAATCTGCTTTTGCATTTTCAACATATTTAGGAAGAACTTTTTGTACAGAAAATACATTTTGATTAGACTCAGAATGTAAATTACTGCTGAATTTTTCTTGAGTTTCGTTTAAGAAATTTGTAATCCAGTTAGATAAAAGAACTTTGCTGTTTGGCACTTCAATAAAACGAAGAATCTTTCTAGCATAAACTAATAATTCCTTTTTTAACGGCGCTTTAATTGCAGATAATTCAGAAATTAATTTTTTGATTCTTTCTTTATGATTGATGCTTGCTTCAGCAATTTGCTCCAATAAAGCTAAAAGATTCTTTTGTTCGTCAATAATTGGATTAATGAAGTTATTCCAAGCTTCTTTTTTAGCTTCTAAAACTTCTTTCTTTAATTCGAAATCAAGTTCTGCCAATTCCTCTGGAGAAGCGATATTAATTGCAATCATCCATAAACGCATTTGGCGAATACAGTCAAAATCTCTTTCCCAAGCCAGTCTTTCTGCACTTTTATAACGTTCGTGAGAACCAGAAGTAGAGTGACCTTGTGGCTGTGTTAATTCGTTTACGTGAATTAAAACTGGTACATGTTCTTCGCGAGCGATTGCTCCAGCTCTTTCATAAGTAGAAACCAGTTCTGCATAATCCCAGCCTTTAACTCTAAAGATTTCATAACCTTTAGAATCTTCATCGCGCTGGTATCCTTTTAAAATTTCAGAAATATTCTCTTTCGTAGTTTGGTGTTTAGCGTGAACTGAGATTCCGTATTCATCATCCCAAACACTCATTACCATCGGAACTTGTAGAACTCCTGCAGCATTTATAGTTTCAAAAAATAAACCTTCAGAAGTACTCGCATTACCAATAGTTCCCCAAGCAACTTCATTTCCATTTACAGAAAACTTATCTTTAATGGTAATTCCGTCAACGTTTCTGTAGATTTTTGAAGCTTGCGCTAATCCCAATAATCTTGGCATTTGGCCAGCAGTAGGAGATATATCTGAACTTGAATTTTTTTGTTTTGTTAAGTCTTTCCAAGAACCGTCTTCGTTTAAACTGTGCGTAACAAAGTGTCCGCCCATTTGTCTTCCCGCAGACATTGGATCAAAAGCTAAATCGGTATGACCATATAAACCAGCAAAAAACTGTTTAGCGTCCAATTCGCCGATAGCCATCATAAAAGTTTGATCGCGATAGTATCCAGAACGGAAGTCTCCATTCTTAAAAGCTTTAGCCATTGCCAACTGTGGCACTTCTTTTCCGTCTCCGAAAATACCAAATTTAGCTTTTCCGGTTAATACTTCTTTTCGACCTAAAAGACTACATTCACGGCTTGTTACCGCAATTCTATAGTCATTCAATACCTCAGTTTTGAAATCTTCAAATGTCAGTGTAGTATTGCTTTTTTCTTTTATCATAATCTTGCAGGGTCATGTTGTTTATGTCGCGAAATTACTTAAAAACAATCAATAATCATAATTCTTTGAAGTAAATATAATTTAATTATTTGTATTCAAATCTAAAAACTACGTATTTTATTTATGTGATTTTTATGTAAAATTTAATTTTATTGATAATTTCGCAAGTTTTTGTTTAAAATTCATTTGATTAAAACCATTTTCGGGTAAAAAGTGTGACTAACGTTTTTGGCGAAAATGTGATTATAAATCGTATTTTTTCATTGTATTTTGGCTGTGTTATTTCCCACCCATTATTAGAATAAACAGGGAAATAGAGTTCAAAGTAGTCTGGAACAAGGTTTAAACGCACTCCAGAATCGTAGGCAAAGAACTCACTTTGGTGTTTGTTTTTCAAGAAACCAATGTCTCCGTAAAGCTCAACCCAGTTCCATATCGCATAACTTGCATTTAAAGTTGCCATCCATTGATTGGCATAAGAAGGTTCTAATTGTGATTTGAAACCTCCCTCAGCAATAACATATTGTTGGCTAAAAAATCCTGTGCTTTCTGATCTTCCAAATAAATTATAATCAAATAAATAATCAGTTGGACGGTCTAAACCAAAACTGAAATAATCTGAGTTTGTTGTGTTGTACAAGAAACTTCCTGCGTATAATCTTAAGTTTAACTTTTTATTATTCTCAAATAATCTTCTGTATTCTACTTCTCCTGCAACTTTTCCAAATCCTCCAGAAAATTGCAGATCGGTCATAAAGCTAAAATGATCAATTAATTCTGTTTTTGTATTAGCATATCGCGCATTAAATACAGAATAATTAGGTTCTGAATTATCTGTTATATAGCTGCTGGCTTCACGATTTACAATGACTTGACGGAATAAAAATGTTTGTTTTCTATTGTCTCTGAAATCTTTTTCGCGTATGCGAAACACCACCATTGGATTTAATCTCAAATAAGTTGCATCTGGCGCATAATGAAAATAATTTTGACTGATAGAATATCGAACATTAAATAAGGTACTGTTTCTATAATACTGATTCCATGAAAAGGCTGACGAACCAGAAATTGTTCCTGCTTTTATAGAATACGCCGGATTAATATCAAAATTAAAAGGTTTGTCTAAAATGGTTTTATTTTGGAAACGGACGCCCGGTGTAAAACCATCATATAAGTTATAGTTTAATGTCGGAATATATAAAATCTGATTGTAGTATGGATCTTCTAAATCTTTAGCAAAATTAAATTTTAAAGGACGGTTCAGAGAAACATGTTTTAGAGATCTCCAATTGTTTCTCTGGTTGTACTCTGGAACTTCATTGTCATAATTAATGACAATTTTATCTGCATTTTTTCTGCTGATTTCGTAAACTGAATCTTTTGTTTTGGGCTCTATCCATTGTTTAAAAACCACTTCCTTCTTTTTAACTCCATAAATTGGAATAGGAGCGTAGATTCCTGTTTTATTTTTAATCGAAAAAGTAATGCTGTCTGCTGTTCTGGAAACATTCGAAAATTTATAATCTATAATATCTCTCGAATCGATAATTGTTTTAAAGAACCAATCGATATTTTTTTGGCTTTTTTGAGTTAGTATTTTTTCAAAATCATATCGATTAGACTGTCCAATTTGGTTAAGATTGTAAAATTCTTTTACACTTTTAGGAACAATATCATGATTAAGGTAATCATCCAAATAACTCAAACTTAAACCTGCACGATATTTACTGGCAATTTGTTCGTTAAATTTTATGAGCGTATTTTTGGGATCACCAAGAGGTTGATCCAAATTTTTACGCGCCATAAGCATATAATAATAGCTGTATTGCTCATTAAAAGTCAGGTTGGTAATGTGATAACTTTTAAAGAGTTTCATGTCTGAAAGTTTTCCCAGCATTTTCTCATCCTGATGATGTTCTTCCATGTACTTCATCATGGTATAAATCTGGATTCCATCATAAACCCAATTATCTTTTCTAGGATCTAAACGCAGACTGTTTTTGAGGTAGTTGTTTAAGAAAGTCTTTAAAAATTGAATTTCAAAAATAAAGTCGTCTTGAAATGGACTGATAAAAGAGGGCAGCTGATTTAAACCATAAAATGGATTTCTATCATAATCTGCCTGAGAAACGGTAATTCTTTCATGTGGATATTTGCCAATGAATTTCTCAGCATAAGAAACTACACGGTTTATAATAATAGCTTTCTGGTATTCGTCTATTTTTTTATTTTTTAAATTCGTCAGAACCTGTAATGAGCCATTATCATAAGTTCTAAAACTATTTTGCTTTTCTATATAAAGATTTAAATCGGTTCTGTTTTTGCCTGAAAACGAATAAATACTATAACCTTGATTGGTTGAATCTTTTGAAACGGAATTTAAATCGGTCGTTATAGAATACTCATTAGGAATCTTAATTTCCACCTCATAATCACTCACGGCATTGGCAATATCATCCAGATTGAAATTGTTGTACTTTACAAAAAAGCCATTTTCAAATCGGGCAGGACTTAGAAACCAATTTTTTAATGCCATACCGCCATTTTGAGTAAATCCAAAATGAGTGAACTTATCGTTTGGGATTTTTACAATGTAATTAAGATGCAAATCGATTTTTTCGTTTGGAAGAAGTTTGCGATTCAAACGAACAGTAACATAATCAGGATCTTCAGCACTTCTTTCCCATTCAAGAGCCGAAAAATTAGTTTCAGTCAGATTTATAATCGTGGTTTTTCCTCTATCCGCCGCTTTCGCTAAGTGAAAACCTCTGTAGAACTCATCAGAAAAACGTTTTGCCAAAGGCGTATTTTTGTCTGCAAAAGCATTATTCCAATCATTCAAAACAATTGAAGTCAGAGTATCATTTGTATTGTTATAATACGTAATATCCTGTTTTATGTTCAGTGTTTTAAGTTCAAGATTTACCGCCACTTCCATCTTAGATTGATGTTGTGCAGTAAGTTTTATCGAAAATGATAAAACTAAAACGAGGCAAATAATTTTATAAAGTGCTTTCAAATAATGGCTTAAAAATTATCAGACATATTTATATTATGGATATATTGAAGTTACGGATTTTTGTAAAAATAGTATAAAAAAAGCTGTTTAAAAAAACAGCTTTCAATTTTTGCGTATTTGCAGTATATTTTAACCATATCAGTGATATAAGTTCATTTAAAAAGATTGCTTTAATCGTTACGTTTATATCAATTATATGGTTCGAAAATTAGAAATTCGGACTTAAATCGTACTTTTTGTAGAATTTATCCAATGCTTCAACAACTTCGTCTTCAGTGTCTACAATTTTAAATAAATTCAAGTCTTCAGGGCTTACTGTGTGCATTTTTTCAACCAAAACAGTTTTAACCCATTCGATCAAGCCAGACCAGAATTCAACTCCAACCAAGATAATTGGAAACTTTCCAATTTTCTTAGTCTGAATCAAAGTGATAGCTTCAAACATTTCGTCCAAAGTTCCAAAACCTCCTGGCATAACCACAAATCCTTGTGAATATTTTACGAACATTACTTTTCTCACAAAGAAATAGTCGAAATTCAAGTTTTTATCATGATCAATATATGGATTAAAATGCTGCTCAAACGGAAGTTCGATATTTAAACCAACCGAAGTTCCTCCTCCCAAATGCGCACCTTTATTTCCAGCTTCCATAATTCCGGGACCACCTCCTGTAATCACACCGTAACCTGCTTTACTGATTTTATAAGCAATTTTTTCTGCCAATTGATAATACTTATCCTCTGGTTTTGTTCTCGCCGATCCAAAAATAGAAACACAAGGGCCAATACGTCCCATTGCTTCATAACCATTTACAAACTCAGACATAATCTTAAAAATTGCCCAGCTGTCATTGGTTTTAATTTCATTCCACGTTCTTTGTTTCAAACGATCCTGAATTACTTTATCTTCATCATTATCAAAATCTTCTAATCTCATTTTAGGTATTTTAATTTATTATTTTATTTATGTTTTTGTCCCTGTAATTGTCATCCTGAGCGTAGTCGAAGGAAGGAGCTGATTCCTGCTGTCCGCTATATCTTTTGTGGCGAACCCCGCCACAAAAGGATGCCGCTCCCATCAGGGCTAGGGCATTCGGTTTCAAATAAACATTAGGTTTAATTGAAACATGTTTTCTTTAAAAAGCTTGAATTTTTCAAAAAAAGCGGACACTAAATTAACGCTTTTTTCTAGAATTGTTATAAAAACAGGAATTATAATCCAAAAGTAATGTTGAGATAATAATCAAATAAAGGTTTTTGATTCATTATCAGGTGTTTGTTACATTTAAAAGCAGTAAGTTTTTTTTATATCTAAATCTTTTGAAATTTAAAGCCAACTCTCTCTGCAATTTTGGTAAAAGATAAATTATAAAGTTTGTTTAAGCATTTTTGTCATTTCGACGAAGGAGAAATCTCCGCGAGAAGCTCGGCAAAGATTGGATTTTCATCACGGAGTTACTTGTGGAGATTTCTCCTTCGTCGAAATGACAATGATTGTGGTTGTTTTGCTCAAAAACAAAATTCCTTGCACCCTTAGCTTTAAAATTCGATAAAAATCATTCTTACTCCAATTCTTTTTTCAAAAACTTAGCCGTATAGCTCTTTTTATTCTGTGCCACTTCTTCTGGAGTTCCTTTGGCAACCAATTGTCCGCCGCCTTTTCCACCTTCTGGCCCGATGTCTATAATATAATCCGCAAGTTTTATAACATCCATGTTATGCTCGATTACAAGAATGGTATTTCCTTTATCAACCAGTTTATTGATTACTTCCATCAAAACGCGAATGTCTTCAAAGTGTAAACCTGTTGTTGGTTCGTCTAGTATATAAAATGTATTTCCAGTATCTTTTTTAGATAATTCTCCAGCCAGTTTGATACGTTGCGCTTCACCACCAGAAAGCGTTGTACTTTGCTGCCCAAGCGTTATGTATCCCAAACCAACATCTTGAATCGTTTTGATTTTTCTATAAATCTTCGGAATATTTTCAAAGAATGGAACCGCTTCATCAACTGTCATATCCAAAACATCAGAAATAGATTTTCCCTTATATCTAATTTCTAAAGTTTCTCTATTGAAACGTTTTCCTTGGCAAGTTTCGCATTCTACATAAACGTCTGGTAAAAAGTTCATTTCGATAGTTCTAACACCAGAACCTTCACAAGTTTCACAGCGTCCGCCTTTAACGTTAAAGCTAAAACGTCCAGCTTTATAACCACGAATCATACTTTCGGAAGTCATTGTAAACAGATTTCTAATTTCTGTGAAAACCTCTGTGTATGTTGCGGGATTCGAACGTGGCGTTCTCCCAATCGGACTTTGGTCAATATCAATTACTTTGTCGATATGTTCCAGACCTTCAATCTTTTTATAAGGCTGCGGTTTCTTTACTCCATTAAAATAATACGCATTTAAAATCGGATATAGCGTTTCATTAATCAAAGTCGATTTACCGCTTCCTGAAACTCCTGTAACACAGGTTAATTGCCCTAACGGAACTTCAATCGAAACATTTTTAAGATTGTTTCCTGTTGCTCCAGTCAGTTTTAAGAATTTACCATTTCCTTTTCTTCTTTTCTTCGGAATATCAAACTTCATTTTGCCGTTCAAATATTGAGCGGTAATAGTGTTTGAAGCTAAAGTTTCTTTCGGAGTTCCGATACTGATGATTTCTCCTCCATATTTACCTGCTTTTGGTCCAATATCAATTACATAATCAGCCGTTTCGATCATGTCTTTGTCGTGTTCAACTACAATAACAGAGTTTCCGATATCACGTAATTGTTCCAAAGAATGAATCAGTTTTTCGTTATCCCTTTGGTGTAAACCAATACTTGGCTCATCCAAAATATATAAAACACCAACAAGCTGAGATCCAATTTGTGTTGCCAGACGAATACGCTGTGCCTCACCACCAGAAAGCGATTTTGAACTTCGGCTTAATGCCAAATAATTCAAGCCGACATTCATCAAGAAGTTCAAACGGTCTTTTATTTCTTTTACCACTTCAGAAGCAATTAAAAGCTGTTTGTCTGTCAAATGGCTATTTAAATCTTGAAACCAAGCTGTTAAATCTGAAATGTCCATATCACACAATTCGGTGATATTTTTTTCATTGACTCTAAAAAATAAAGCTTCTTTTTTAAGACGAGAACCTTCGCAGACAGGACATGGAATTTCATCCATGAAATCTTTTGCCCAGCGTTTTATGCTTGTTGTGGCGCTTTCGTCATATTGATTTTTGATGAAATTAGAAATCCCTTCAAAATCTATTTTATATTCTCTTGTAACGCCAAGATCTTTTGAGTTAATAGAAAATTTATCTTTTCCACCATACAAGATCATTTGCATCGCTTCTTCTGGAATTTTCTCGATTGGATCGGTTATTTTAAATCCGAATTTTTCTCCAATGGTTTCCAATTGTTTGAAAATCCATGAAGATTTATATTCGCCAAGCGGAGCAAAACCACCAGCTTTTATAGACAATTTTGGATTTGGAATAATCTTTTTAACGTTGATTTCGTGAACAGTCCCTAATCCGTTGCAATGCGGACAAGCTCCTTTTGGGGAGTTGAATGAAAATAAATTCGGTTCTGGATTTTGATACGAAATTCCTGTTGTCGGACACATTAAATTTCTACTGAAATAACGAACCTCATTAGAATCCTGATCCAAAATCATTAAAACATCTTCACCATGATGCATGGCAGTATTGATGCTTTCAGATAATCTTTTTTGTGTATCAGGATTATCTTCAATTACCATTCTATCGACAACAATCTCAATATCATGCGTTTTGTAACGATCCAATTTCATTCCTGCAACCAAGTCTTGAACTTCTCCGTTTACACGAACTTTCAAGAATCCTTGTTTGGTAATCTGCTGGAAAAGTTCGGCGTAATGCCCTTTTCTGGCTTTAATAACTGGAGCAAGAATATTAATTCGTTTTCCATTATAATCCTGAATAATCAGATCTTTAATCTGTTCATCAGAATACGAAACCATTTTTTCGCCCGTGTTGTAGCTGTATGCATCTGCGCCACGTGCGTATAATAGCCTTAGGAAATCGTAAATTTCAGTAATAGTTCCAACTGTAGAACGCGGACTTTTACTTGTTGTTTTTTGTTCAATCGCGATTACAGGAGAAAGTCCATCTATTTTATCTACATCCGGACGTTCTAATCCGCCAAGGAATTGTCTGGCATAAGCTGAAAAAGTTTCAACATAACGACGCTGACCTTCAGCATAAATAGTATCAAATGCCAAAGAAGATTTTCCCGAACCTGATAAACCAGTAATTACAACCAGTTTTTCACGCGGAATGGATATATCGATATTTTTTAGATTGTGAACTCTTGCACCAAGAACTTCAATAGTATTGTCTTTATCTAACATAATTTTGAGCAAAACGCAAAGTTACCACTTTGATTTGTTCTTTTAGTGCTCGATAGCAAAACTTTATGTTACAATTAGTAACAAAAAACGCTGATTGTAAATCAGCGTTTTCTTTTTCGGGTTGCCATATAGTTTTCTATTGCTTCTTTGGTGGTGTACCAATTTCTACCTTCTTTGTAAGCATCAATTTTTCCTGTTCTGGCCAATAAACTTACATATTCTTGGCCGTAAGGCGTGTCAGGTTCGCGAACAATATTTTGAATAGATTGATAATCATAAGTGCTTCCTGGCATCGCACCTAGATAAATATTGAGTGTTCTTTCGAGCGCTTGGCACATTAAAAGTGTTAGTTTCTGATAATTACCATTATTTGCTTGATTGAGTGCTTCGTAATATTTTTTGCGATCATTTTTTAGAATAATAGCCGGCGGAAAACCACATCGCATCAATAATAAATTCATGCTTAATCGAACCGTGCGCCCATTTCCATCAAAGAAAGGGTGAATCCATACCAGTTTGTGATGGTAAATTGTTGCTAGCTCAATATCGTTCAAATCTAACGGATTCGTATTGATAAACTCAATTAGTTCGTCTAGATAATCGGAGACTTTATTGGCATTTGGAGGCATAAAATTAGCTCCTGAAATACGAACTCCTCCGTTGCGAATTCTTCCGGCAAAATCTTCTTCGATAGAACGCATTACCAAACCATGAATAGAGAGAATGTCTATACTTCTTAACTTGTAATTATCATCAACAATAGAGTAGAGGTAATCAATAGCTTTATCGTGATTATGGGTTTCAAAGTGTTCACGAAGCGATTTGCCTTTAATGGTAATTCCTTCTTGAATGACCATTTGGGTTTCTCTCAAACTAAGTGTGTTTCCTTCAATGCTATTGGAATTGTATGTCCATTCTAGAGAAAGGCTTTCTCGTATTTTATTCAAGGCAATATTAGGCAATGGTCTGCTGTTTTGCAGTTCCTGCCTTTTTTGGTACAATCGATCAAAGGTTGATTGAAATTCTTCTCTGTATGATAGGTCAATATTAAACATAATCCTACAAAGGTACTTCTTAATATCGGATAAATAAAATTTTTAACGTATCCGATATTAAAGATTATTCAATTGTCATAGAACGAAGTTTTGTTCTATATGCTTCAAGTGCTATCGATTTGGAAATGAAACCATGATATTTTCCATCTCGCAAAACAGGAAGAAAGGCAGATTTTGAGGTTTCAAATTTTCGCATTACAATTTCCATACTGTCAAGTGTAGAAATTGTGGTCGTTGGCACTTTCATTATGTCTCTAATAAAAGTATATTTTACGCGATAAGTATTGAAAATAATCTCTCGAATATCATTAAAATGAACTACTCCGACCAAATCTTTTTCATTGTTTACAACTGCAAAAACAACTTGGTTAGAATGCGAAATCAGGTCTACCAATTTGCTCATGTTTTCATCTGGGTGAACAGTTAGATAATCGCATTGAATAATTGAGTCGATATCTAAAGTCGATAAAATGTTAGAATCTTTATTGCTTGTAAAGGCGTGACCTTTTTTAGCTAATCCTTTTACGTCAAGCGAATACTTTTCAAAACGTTTAGAAATGGCAAAACTAATGGAAGAAACAATCATTAGCGGAATCATTAATCCATAACCTCCTGTAATTTCTGCAATTAAGAAGATCGCAGTTAAAGGCGCATGAAATAAACCACTTAAAATTCCTGCCATTCCAACCATAGTAAAATTACTGATAGGAAGTTTTGATAAACCTATCATCGTAACTAGTTTAGAGAAGAAATATCCTAAATATGATCCTAAGAATAGAGAAGGAGCGAAGTTTCCTCCATTTCCACCGCTTCCTAGAGTTAATCCTGAAGCAAATACCTTAACCATCATAGTGGCTCCAATAAATAAAAGTAAAACCCACTGGTTATTTCTGAAATCAGCAAATAAAGTATTATCCAATAATTTTCCTGGATCGGTTTCAGATAAAGTTTTGATACTTTCATATCCTTCACCAAACAGAGTTGGGAAAATAAAAATTAGTAAAGCTAATAGGGATGAACCAATTAGAGCTTTTCTATAAGGATTGATTTGCTGTTTCGCAAAATAATGTTCTACTCTCTGAAAATTTCTTGAATAATAAATCGCTGCCAATCCAGTAAGTACGCCTAAAATAACATAAAATGGAATGTTATGATAATCAAATGTTTCTTGCTTTTTGAAACTTAAAAGAATGCTTTCATCTAAAACAATTGCAGAAACCAATGCACCTGTAGCCGCAGAAATCATAATTGGAGTAAAAGCAGAAATACTGACATCTACCAATAAAACTTCAATAGCAAAAAGAACTCCTGCAATTGGGGCGTTAAATGCTGCTGCGATTCCAGCTGCAACTCCACATCCAATTAATAAAGTTCGATCCTTATACTGCATCTTATAATTCTGAGCATAATTTGAACCAAATGCAGCTCCAGTAATTACGATTGGACTCTCTAAACCAGCAGAACCTCCTAAACCTACCGTTAACGAACTCGTCACAATTTGAGCATACATCTGCTTTCTCGGAATAATACTAGCTTTTTTGGCAACTGCATATAAGATTTGTGAAGTCCCTTTTTGAATGCTTCCATTAAGAACTTTATTTACCACAAAAACCGTTAATGTAATACCGATAATAGGCAGAATACTGTTAATGAAACTCAATTTCAGGATTCCATTAATATAGGTGGCAAAAGAGAATACGCTATGCGCGAAAGTTTTAAGCACGATAACAGCAAGGGAACAAGATATTCCGATAAGAACGCTTGACAAAAAAAGAAACTGCTTTGGAGTCATTAAGGATTGTGCCAAAGCAATGATGCTTTCGAGTCTTCTGAAATATTTTTTTAGCATTCTGTTTTAAAATTATCGTTCTTACAAAATTAGTTCATAATGTTAGATTAAAAAAATAAAAACTGAGAACTATTAAAAACCAACGGCTTTATCATCGCCTCTAAAGTCAGCTCCTCCTTCTAATTTATTGTTAGGTAAAACTAAAATAGCATCTACTTTTCCGATAATAGGAGTTGGTTTTTCGTTGATAATATAACTTTTAGCTTTAAGACTATCAATGGTTTTGGTTTCAAAAGTATTTGGTTCGAAAGTAATTAAATCTGGCAGCCACTGATGATGAAAACGAGGAGCATTAACTGCTTGCTGCATGCTTAAATTATATTCGTAAACGTTTAAAATAGTCTGTAAAACTGAAGTTATAATAGTTGAACCTCCTGGTGTTCCAACGACCATAAAAAGTTTTCCGTTTTTTTCTACAATTGTTGGCGTCATAGAACTTAGCATTCGTTTTTGTGGGGCAATGCTGTTGGCTTCATTTCCAACCAAACCAAACATATTTGGAGAACCAGGTTTAGCGCTAAAATCATCCATTTCATTGTTTAAAAAGAAACCAAGTTCATCACAATAATACTTAGAACCATAACCATCATTCAGCGTTGTCGTAGCTGCAATAGCATTCCCGAATTGATCGACAATTGAGTAATGTGTAGTTTCTGTACTTTCGGCATAATTTACTTTTCCTTCTTTTATTTCGCTAGACAAAGTCGCTTTTTCCGGATTAAAACTAGCCATTCTTTCACGAAGGTAATTTTCGTCTAATAGTTCTTTCATCGGAATTTTGACAAAATCTGGATCGCCTAAAAAATAACTTCTATCAGCATAAGCTCTTCTTTCTGCTTCCACAATTACCTGAATGGCTTCTGCAGAATTATGCCCCATTTTTGCTAAATCATAAGGTTCAAGCATTTTTAAGATTTGAGCCAGACAGATTCCGCCGCTGCTTGGTGGAGCCATTGAAGTGATTTTTAAATCTTTATAAGTAAACTGTAAAGGTGTTCTCCATTTAGCTTCGTATTTCGCTAAATCCTGCATCGTGATGATACCGCCTTTTTCTTTTAGATAACTAACTAGGATTTTTGCCGTTTCGCCTTTATAAAATTCGTTTCTTCCTTTTTTCTGAATCCTTTTTAAAGTTTTTGCAAGT
The DNA here is from genome assembly GCF_003254585.1 of Flavobacterium sharifuzzamanii. GTDB lineage: Bacteria > Bacteroidota > Bacteroidia > Flavobacteriales > Flavobacteriaceae > Flavobacterium > Flavobacterium sharifuzzamanii. The sequence goes on from NZ_QJGZ01000040.1 coordinate 41,432, forward strand.
GCCGTATATTTTATAGTGTCGTTTTCTTTGTAAACTTTTGATGCTGGAGAATTCTCACCGTTTATTTTTACAATGCTTTCATGATAATCCTTTAAGCTTTTCTCTTGTTTTTTGGTCACTATAACCCCTCTTTCTGCTAAAGCAATTACAGGCTCAAGGATTTTAGAAATAGGCATTGTGCCATATTTTTTATGAACAGCAAAAACGCCGGCAATTGTTCCTGGAACGCCAATAGCAAGTGCTGTCTGAGTGCTTTTTCCTTTTATAACATTTCCTTCGCTGTCCAAAAACATATCTTTTGTCGCAGCTAGTGGAGCTTTTTCGCGATAATCCAAAGAACCAACTTCGCCATTTGCTTTTCTATACACCATAAATCCGCCACCGCCTATATTTCCAGCAAACGGAAAAGCAACTGCAAGAGCTAATTCGGTCCCGACCATGGCATCAAAAGCATTTCCTCCATTTTTCATAATATCAGAACCAATTTTAGAGGCTTCTTCGCGAGCAGAAACCACCATTGCTTTTGTAACAACTAATCCGGTAGGGTTCGGAGCTGACTGTTGTGCATTACTGCTGCTTATATATAAAAGGGCGATTAAAATCGTAATTTTTTTCATGTGTATTAAAATTAAATTCACTTAAAGAGAAAGTAGTTTTTCTTTGGCTTTTGTTCTCATTTCTTCAAAGAAAAGTGTAAATTCTTCTTCAAACTCATCATAAAACTCAGTAAGTTCTTCAACAGCAAACTGCATTTGAGAAATGTTTTTAGATCTTCTGTCCATTTGTGTTAAAATGTTCTGGATTCCTTCAGTGGTCCGATAACTCAAAAGCCAGTTCCTTTCAATCATATACGGCATTAAACCTTGTGTTTTTTCGGTTAAAATATCATAATTATCGTGTAACGAATGATAAAAACGTTTAACAAAAAGCTCTAATTCTTCATCAGAATATTGTGTCCAGTTTTTGGCTAAGAAATGATCGTAAACGATATCTACAATAACTCCCGCATAATGATGATATCGCTCGTGAAGGCGTTTAGTGCTTTTTCTAAAGATATCATGAGAATCGGTATAAGTGTCAATGAATCGATGCAGTAAAATTCCTTTTTGTACATCTTCAGGAAAATGCTCAAACTGTTTACCGCGAATTCCATCCGCCATAAAATTCCCGATTTTAATTAAATCATTGTCTCCAGAAAGATATATATGGGCTAAGAAATTCATTTTTTGTAAGTTTCTAAGAATCGAATTTTCTACGATTCTAAGTTATTTTAGTAAATGTATAAAAACTTTTTTAAATCATTTTGTTATAAAAATAACGAGATGCAAGTAGTTTCCTATAGGTTAAATTTAAAACCTTAGAAACTTAGCACCTTAGTAACTCGCTAACTTTTTTATATAAAGTTGCTAAGGTCCTAAGATACTAAGTTACTAAGTTACTAAGTTTTTTGTATGAGTGCTATTTGTAGGGCTTGTACGATTTAGTTTATTACTCTTTCATATAGGTGCGATAGTGATATATGCTGAATATCTAGTTATTTCAGTATTTTTTTTGTGGCTTTTTCGCAATGATTGGAGAAACTTAGAATCTTAGCAACTTAGTATCTCAGCAACTTTTTTATATTTGTAAAAAAATAACCCTAACTCACAAAAATGACTCTAATAAAATCTATTTCTGGAATCCGCGGAACGATCGGAGGAAAAGTAGGAGACAATTTAACTCCTGTTGATGCTGTAAAATTTGCATCGGCATACGGAACTTTCTTAAAAAATAATATTGCTAAAGATAAATTGACAGTTGTAATTGGCCGCGATGCAAGAATCTCTGGACCAATGATTCATAATTTGGTAGTGAATACTTTAATTGGTTTAGGAATCGATGTAATTGATCTTGGACTTTCTACAACGCCAACTGTTGAAGTGGCTGTTCCGTTGGAAAAAGCTGACGGAGGAATTATCCTAACAGCATCTCACAATCCAAAACAATGGAATGCTTTAAAATTATTAAATGCTAAAGGTGAATTTTTAAGCGGAGCTGACGGAGCTAAAATTCTTGAAATTGCTGAAGCCGAAGCTTTTGATTTTTCTGATGTGGATAGTTTAGGCGAAGTTATTTCTAATGACGCTTACATGGATATTCATATCGATGAAGTTTTAAACTTGCCATTGGTGGATATCGAAGCTGTTAAAGAAGCTAAATTTAAAGTGGTGGTTGATGGTGTAAATTCTTCTGGAGGAATTATTATTCCGAAACTTCTAAAATTAATGGGAGTTGAAGTAGTAGAATTGTACTGCGAACCAAACGGACACTTTCCTCATAACCCAGAACCTTTAAAAGAGCATTTAACTGATATTTCTGAATTGGTTGTAAAAGAAAAAGCTGATTTTGGAATTGTAGTAGATCCAGATGTAGATCGTTTAGCTTTTATCAGCGAAGACGGTGAAATGTTTGGCGAAGAATATACTTTGGTTGCCTGCGCAGATTACGTTTTGAGCAAAACTCCTGGAAATACAGTTTCTAATATGTCATCTTCTCGTGCTTTAAGAGATGTTACTAAAGCGCATGGCGGAAGCTACGAAGCAAGTGCAGTAGGAGAGGTGAATGTGGTAGAATTAATGAAGAAGAATAATGCAATAATCGGTGGTGAAGGAAACGGTGGAATTATCTATCCTGAGTTGCACTACGGACGTGATAGTTTGGTTGGAGTTGCTTTATTCTTAACGCATTTAGCAAACAAAAAAATGTCCGTTTCTGCTTTGAGAGCTTCTTATCCAGAATACTATATGAGCAAGAATAAAATTGAATTGACCCCGCAAATCGATGTTGATGCAATTTTAACTCAAATGACGGAGAAATATAAAAATGAAGATATTTCGACAATTGACGGTGTAAAAATTGATTTTGCTACAGAATGGGTTCATTTAAGAAAATCAAACACAGAACCAATTATTCGTATTTATACTGAAGCGCCTTCTCAAGATGCTGCAGATAAATTAGCACTTCGAATTATTGATGAAATTAAAGTAATTGCTGGAATCTAAGATTTCAGTTTTTAAAATAATAAAAGCCTCTTTGGAAATTTCTAAAGAGGCTTTTTCTATTTTGGATTATTCAATGCGGTGTTTCCATCTTTTGTGCGTCCACAAATAAAATTCTGGAGCTTCTAGAATCTGTTTTTCTACTTCTTTAAGATACATTTCAGTGATTTTAAAGTTTTCAAATTCTTTCGGATTATCAGCAAGAGGAATAAAAGTAGCCTCATAATAGCCTCTTCTAACTTTTTTAACCTCTACAAAAAGTACTGCCAAATCATATTTTTTGGCTAATGTTTCGGCACCCGTATGCACAGGAACTTCAACACCCATAAATTTCATCGAATGAAAAATCCTTTCCATCTTTGGCGATTGATCGCTCGCTAAACCATAAAGGCTTAAAATGCCCTCACGCTGGTTTTTGGCCATTGTTGGAATTGCTTTTCGGGTTTCAATCATCTCGGTGTTGTATTTTGAACGGATTTTTCGAATTAATCTGTCAAAATAAGGATTAGCCAGCCTTTTGTAAACTGCAACTCCTTGAAAACCAAGTTTAGGATTAATGGTTAAAAGCCACTCATAACTTGCATAATGCGAAGCCACAAGAATCACGCTTTTTCCTCTTTTAGCATAATCAAGTACAAGATCAATGTTTGTTACATGAAATCTTCTTTCCATTTCTTCAGGAGACATGCTCATGGTTTTTACCATTTCTAGAAACAGGTCACACATATGTTTGTAGAATTTTTTTTCAATCACTTTTCTTTCCGCATCATTTAAATGAGGTAAAGTCAGCGCCAAGTTTTCACGCACTACTTTTTTACGATATCCGATTACTCTGTAAATTAAAAAACAGACAAAATCTGAGAATAAGTAAAATACCGGAAAAGGAAGTATAGAGATAAGCCAAAGCAAAGGGTAGGCTAAAATATAAACAAGAAACTGCATGTAAATTTTTTTTGACAAAGATAAATTAAAAATGATTAGCGACTGCTATTTTGCATTCTTGCTAACTTATCTTTAAGAATGATTATATTTACAATTCTGAATTCACAATACTTATTACTTATGAATATTATTTTAATAGCGATTATCGTTGCGAACGTTGTTATTAGTTACAAAGGCTTTAATGATCTTTATTTTTTTAGAAAATACGAATTTCACGTAGGGAGCATTCGTTCTGGAGAGCAAATTAGAATGCTTTCTTCTGGTTTTCTGCACGTAGATATGATGCATTTGATTTTTAATATGCTGACTTTGTATTTTTTTGCTCCTGTAGTTTTAGGCTGGCTTGGTAATTTTTCTTTTCTTCTGGTTTATTTTGGAAGTTTAATTTTCGGAAGTCTTCTTACCATGTTATTTCATAAGAATGATTATAGTTATAGAGCCGTTGGTGCGTCTGGAGCTGTAACCGGAGTTTTGTACTCGGCAATATTACTTCAACCTGACATGATGCTTGGAATATTTTTTGTCATTCCGATGCCGGCTTATATTTTCGGAATTTTATATTTATTATATTCGATTTACGGAATGAAAGCCAAAAATGATAATATAGGGCATACAGCACACTTTGGAGGTGCTATAGGTGGGTATTTGATTACTTTAATCAAAATGCCTTCTTTATTTACAGACCATACAATGATGGTTATTCTGCTTGCGATTCCGATTTTGATACTTTTTGGAATGGCAAAATTGGGAAAACTCTAAGCTTGGCACAACTTTTGGAATGCTCTTGTCAAACATTAAAATTTAACAAAAATGAAAAAACTAGTATTATTTTTAACAATCATGTTTATGACTATGTCTTACGGCCAAGAAATCAAACAAATACCTCTAATTAATGTTAATGGAGAAGGAAAAGTAAAAGTAGCACCTGATCAGGTTTGTATTTCAGCTTCGGTTGAAACAAAAGGGAATAATGCTAAGGACGTTAAAAAACAAAATGACGAAAAGATGGATGCTGTTTTAAAATTCATCAAAAAAATGAATATCCCAACAGCAGATTTCAAAACAAAACAAGTAGCTCTTAATCCGCAGTACGATTATGAGAAAAAGAAAACTTCTTACAATGCTACACAAACTGTAGAAATCGTAGTAAAAGATTTGGCTAAGTATGATGAGTTAATGGAAGGTCTGGTTCAACAAGGAATAAACAGAATTGACAGAGTTTCTTTTGAATCATCTAAACTAGCGCAATACGAATCTGAAGCTAGAAAATTAGCGATGAAAGATGCTAAAGTAAAAGCTGAAGAGTACGTTTCTGTTTTAGGACAAAAAGTAGGTAAAGCGTTTACAATCTCTGACAACTCTCAAATTTACCGTCCACAGCCAATGTACGCTGCTATGAGAATGAAAGAAGCAGACTCAATGGGAGGAGCTTCAAACGAAACTTTAGCAATTGGCGAAATCGAAATTACAGCAAATGTTAGTGTAAGTTTTGTGTTAGACTAAACATTTATAAAATACCAATATTGAAAAATCCAAATTCCAATTCAAACTGGGATTTGGATTTTTTTGTTTTATGAAATAGCTTATTCTATCATTATTAAGACTTTTAAGGTGGCATTTGATGGTTTTTTCATTATAATTTTATTGAATTGTTTTTCTGCAAACGAACTCTTAAATCAAAATTCTAATATGAAAAAATCAATTTTATTATTCCTTTTTATTGTAATGCTTTTTTCCTGTCAGCATAGAACTGAAATAATAAAGAAAAGATCTGAAATTGCAAAAGATACTGTTCTAAGGAAAGAACTTAAAGTAGGTACAATTGCAGATAAATATTTAGATACTACTAAAACAAAAAAAGATAAACCTGAAAAAATAGTTAGCGATGAGGGTGAAGTAATTTTGTTGCCAAATAATCGTTATGCAGTGGTTATTTTAGATTATTATGAGAATGAAAAAGAGGAAGATCCTGAAAAGAAGTGGGTTGTTTTTCCTGTTAAAGTCAAAGTCTACGATCGAAAGACAAAGAAACAATTACCAGAAATAAAATTTGACGGTTATTTTGGAGAAGAACATGATGATAATTTTGATGGTACTATTAATTATGGAGATTTTAATTTTGATGGAAAAATGGACGTCGCAATTCGGACAGGCACACCATACTATCGATATTTCTATAAATGGAATTTTTATTTAGCTACTTCTAAAGGGTATAAGTTTAGCAAATCTTTTTCTAAAATAATGGATGATGCAATTGCATATTTGAAGCTAGATGCCAAGAATAAAAGGATATTTGCATATAGAGAAGCTGATTATTATAACTGTGCAGAGTATAAAATTAAAAATAACAAAGCTGAATTGATAAAAGTAACTAGCACTTCTCATAATCCTTCGCCTTTTACTGGACATTCAGAAAGCATTTGGAATGGCAAAGAAATGGTTATGACTAAAAATTATAAAACACTATACAATGATTTAAAGGAAGTCGAAAAAAAAAGCATTTTGTCTTTTGATGTTAATCATAAAATAAAGAAAATCCTCCTTTTTATTGATAATAGTATAAGCGAAACTCTGTGTTATGCAGAAGTTAAAAATGATAGTATTGTAGATTTCGGTGCTTCGGGTATTAAGGTTTATTATAGTACAAAAGAAAATACATTAGCTTTTACAGTCGAAAATAAGCAATTTAAAATATATCAAAGTGTAAACAAAATAGATGTTGAGATGACTGAAAATGGTAAAACAACTAAATTAAGTGGAGATATTAAAAGTAAAAAAGGAAGTTTATCAAATCTAAATAGTAAAAAATGGGAAAATGAATCTTGGTATAGGTATTATGTAGTAATCGAAAATAAAAAATAGGATTTGTTTCTGGTTTTATCAAAAAAGCGGAGATAAAAAAGATAGTATGGTCGATTTTTTGTTATGCAGATGATCTTGATTGTAATAAAAAAGTATTGATTGTTTTTAGTTTTTTTGAAATGTAGATTGATAAATTTATCAAATTTCAAATTCCAATTCAAACTTGGAATTTGGAGTTTCAATATTGGGATTTAAACAACCTTTAGCGGAAGCGTAAATCTAAACGTACTTCCCTTTCCTTGTTCGCTTTCTACTGAGATTTCTCCTTCATGAATATTTACAAACTCTTTGCAAAGCAATAATCCAAGTCCGCTTCCGAGTTCGTTTTCTGTGCCTTTCTGTAGCACTTTTCCGTTAATTTTAAATAACTTTTCTTTGATGTAATCAGGAACTCCGATTCCGTTATCTGTAATAGAGATTTCTGCTTTCTGATTTGTCTTGGTCAGTTTTAGCTTTATTTCTCCATTCTTGTCTGTAAATTTAATGGCATTGCTCAGCAGATTACGCAAAATGGTGCTAATCATATTTTTGTCTACTTCTGCTTCAACCAGAAAAGCCGATTCAAAAGTGATGTTTATATTTTTATTTAAAGCTGCATTTCTGCTTAGCTCGATATTCTCTTCAATTAAAGCATTTAGCAGTATATTTTTAGGATGAAAAGTAATCATTCCGGTTTGGACCTTAGACCATTCTAAAAGATTTTCAAGAAGTTTGTAGATGTTTTTATTTGAGTCATGAAGCAATTCTGATATTTCTTTAATTTCTTCACGGCTGTACTGTTCTATATTTTCCAGCAAAATTTCAGAAAGAGAAACCGATGATCCTAAAGGGCCTCTTAAATCATGAGAAATAATAGAGAAAAACTGATTTTTGTCATTCAAAAGCTTTTTGATTTTATTATCCTGCCTTTCTTTAACTAAAAGCAAAAAACCTACAATTCCAATTAAGGTCAGAAGGAAGAGGCAAATGCTGTAAAAGCTATCAAAAGTATCGTTAGAAATAATAAGTTCTTGAGGATGTAAATATCTGTGAACTATTCGTATTGCAATTAGAATTTCAAATCCTGAATAACACAAAACATAAAAAGTCTTGAAAAAGCTTTTTTCCTTTTCTATAAAATAAATAATGGTAGGCAATAAATAGATGGCGAAAACACCAATGCCGCCAATGATAACACGAGTATTCATTGAAGCATAAAAAAGTGTTGAAATATTAAAAAGCAATATTGCTATTGCTGTAATGGCTATCTGAATTTGAAACTGTCTTTTTGCATGAGCTTTAATAAGCGATAACATGGCAAGGGTTTCAAAGCAGCAGGCACCAAAAATCATGGAATTAGCAATATTAATAGAAGCAAAGTCTGGAATAATATTTCGTAAGAGAGCCAATATCCAAGCAAGAGTCAGTATTAATTTACCTAATCCAAACCATTTTAATATTTTTTTGTTATCACTATTGGCATAAGAAAACGAAAAACTAAAAATGAGGAGGCAGGTAAAAAAATTACCCCAGAAATAAAGCAGAAAAATGGTTTTTGGATCTACTGGTAAAAGCTCAAACATTAATAGGATTTTGATTTTTGGAAATCGATTTTACAAATATACAAATAAACTAAACATTTAGACCTTCAACGGCTGTTCTAGCGCTATGTTCCTGTATATTTAACAATTAGTTTTCTTTAGAATTGTTGCTGTTTTTTTAAATTTACATAAAGTTAAATTATTCAAAAAAGGGAATAATTAAAAGAAAGAATTAAATTACATATTGAATGATTTCTTAGATTTGTAAAAAGTACCACAAAACTCTTTGTTATGCCATTAATTGAACATTCAGAATATGATTCTCCTTCGATTATTCATCGCAATAGGCATATTTCTACCATTTATGCCGCCTTGATTAAAAAGTTTGAAGTGCCTGAATACACAAGAGAAAAGCATGAATTGAATGACGGAGATTTTATCAATATCGATTACATTTTAAATGACTCAAAAAAAGCAGTTATTTTATGTCACGGATTAGAAGGCGACTCACGCAGAACGTATAATAACAGTTGTGCGGCCTATTTTCTGCAGAAAGATTTCTCAGTTTTTGCTTGGAACAATCGTACTTGCGGTGGAGAGATGAATCGTCTTCCGAGATTGTATCATCACGGAGCGGTTGATGATCTTGATGAAGTGGTGCGTTTTGCATTGAGAAAAGGAATAGAAGATATTTATTTGATAGGATATTCGATGGGTGGGGTTCAGCTTCTTAATTATTTGGGCTGGACAAAAATCGATCAACGCATAAAAGCAGCGGTTTCAATTTCGGTGCCAACGCATATTGCTACAAGTGCAGAAGTGCTTAAACAAGGTTTTAATAGAGTGTATTTAAAGAATTTCACAATAGATATTAAAAAGAAACTGAAATACAAAGCAGCTCAATTTCCTGATTTTATCAACCGTGATCAAATCGATAATATTTCTACTTTTGACGAAGTCGATCAGTATTTTACGGCACCGCTTCATGGTTTTGCGAGTCGTGACGATTATTACGAACGCGTTTCTCCAGAGTTTTCACTTAAAAACATTACAACTCCAGTTTTAATTATTAATTCTCTAGATGATCCATTTTTGGGAGAAAGATGTTACCCAAGAACGATTGCCAAAGACAGTGCATATGTATATTTAGAAACGCCTAAGTATGGCGGTCACTGCGCTTTTCCGCTTCGTGATTCTGAATATTCTTATGCTGAGAAAAGAGCTTTTAAGTTTTTTGAATCTTTCAAATCGAACAATACTTTCTTTTAGAGGATAAATTTATTCATCGCCCGAATTCTCAATTTCAGAAGGCGCTTTTTTTCTAATGCTGGTACTCAGATAAAAAAACAAACGAATCGTATGATTCATGTCGTACTGATAACCGTTGTATTTTTGCTGATACACATTCATATAGCCAAAATCGTAACTCCACTTAGGATTGATATTTTTTTTGATTCCGATAAAAAAGCGGTTTTGATCAAAAGTATTGTAAACAACTTCTTCTCCAAAATGCAGTAAAATCTCATCTGAAAGCACCATTTGAGGCCACGATTTTTTATCAGAAATTCGGAAAGTAAAACTCATCAGATAACGAATTCTATTAGTAAAACGCCAATCGCCGCTAGGTTTATCGTTAACGATTTTTTCCTGCCAGCGCTGTTCATTTCGCAAACGCTGCAAAATGCTTACATTTCCAAATTTTGTGTTTAATTGTGCCTGCTGATAAATTCTGTTTTCATCTGAAAAAGTACTCCAATCAGGATTGGAAGGGGCAAGCCACATGTGTGCATATCCTAGATTAAGAGAAATATTTGAATTTGGAATATAGCTAATTCCTCCTCTTATAAAATAAAAACTCGGGTCGGAAACAAAATCATTTCGTCTGATATGAAAGTCACCAATCATACCCCAATGATCGGCAAATTTGGTGACAGTGTTTATAGATACCCAAGTCTGAAGCTGCTGGTTAATTTCTTTTTCCTGTCCTTGCCCAAATGCATTTATAGAAAGCAAGAAAATCAGGATTCCGATAAAATTGGTTTTCATAAAAAGCATGATAGAAATTAATAAAAAGTAAATTTCTTTTAAAATTGGTGATAAATAATCAATTAATAGAGTAAAGGTATTCTTTTTTAACGAGAAATTATATCGTATATTTAAGTTTTAATTTGTTTTATATCAGGTTTTTATGTGTTTTAAATCAAGGAATCAAATATGTTAAACAAAATTTTTAATCATTTGATTAAAAATTTTGTTTAACATATTTATAAAAAACTTAAATTTGCCTTTAAAAATATTAAATATGAGTGCTTCAGCATCTGAGAAAAAAGATTCTACTACAGAAGAAAAGATAAAAATAGCAGCCAAAACAGTTTTCTATAAAAAAGGCTTCTCAGCAACTCGAACTAGAGATATTGCAGAGGAAGCAGGTTTGAATCTTGCTTTACTTAATTATTATTTCAGAAGTAAGGCTAAACTCTTCGAAATTATAATGGCAGAAACTTTTTCTGGTTTTATAGGAAGTATGAAAGTGATTTTGGATGATGAAAAAACTTCTTTGGAACAAAAAGTAATAACTATTGCCGAGCGATACATTGATTTTATCACTGTAGAACCAGAAATTCCAACTTTTATTTTAACTGAAATCCGTAATAATCCAGAAGAACTTTTAAAAAGACTGCCGGTTAAAGAAATCGTAAATGATTCTGTTTTTATTAAGCAATTTCAAGAAGCTGTTCAGAATAAAGAAATAACGGAGCCTAATCCGTTGCATTTTTTGATGAATCTGTTGGGATTGGTCGTTTTTCCATTTATAGTCAAACCCATTATTATGGGAAGCAGAAATCTAGAAACAGAACAGTTTCATGCGCTAATGCAAGAGCGCAAAAAAAAGATTCCGATCTGGATTAATATGATGTTTAAAGCCTAATACTAACTAGAAGTTAATTTATACTGTAATGAGAAGGAAATTATACTTTAAATATATTGGAATTTTGTCCTTTATAACAGCTCAAGCACAGACCTTGACAATTGACCAAAGTTATCAGTTGGCTGTTGAGAATTATCCTTTAATAAAACAATATGAACTCATTGAAAAAAGTAAAGAATATACTTTGAGTAATGCTAATAAGGCTTATCTGCCTCAAATAAGTCTAACCGCAATTGAAGGATATGTTTTTGGAGATTTTCCGACTTTGGGAAGCTCAGGAAACGACAGCAAATTTAAATTTATTGGTCTTGGACAAGTCAATCAGACTATTTGGGATGGAGGCGCAACCAAAACGCAAAAAAAGATTATTGAGGCATCTTCAAACACAGATAGAGCTTCTGTAGAAGTCTCGCTTTACGATTTACGTTCTCGAGTAAATCAACTTTATTTCGGCGTATTGCTTATTGACGAGCAATTGAAACAGCTTCAAATTCAAAATGCCATTATTGCCAATAATATTGATAAGGTTAAAAAACTTCACGAGAATGGTTTGGCATACAAAACGGATGTTGATGAAATGAAAGCCGAACAGCTCAATCTCAGTAGGCAGAAAAAAGATTTTGAATATACTAAGGCAGGCTATCAAACGATGCTTTCTTATTTGATTGGGAAAAATATCAATCAGGAAAAATTTGGGAAACCTTTTAATTCGTCAAGTCTCGACACCATTATCAAGCGTCCGGAACAATTGCTTTTTGCCAGTCAGCGAAATCTAGTAAATGCACAATCCGAAATGCAGAAAGTAAGTCTTATGCCTAAAGTTGGATTACTGGGCGCAGGCGTAGTTTTGGCACCTGGAATTAATTTGGGAACCAATAAAATTTCTACCGTTGGAGTTGCTGGAGTTAGTGTTGGATGGGATATAAAAGGACTATACAAAAATTCAAACGAAAAACAGCTGACGCAGCAGAATTTGAAAAAAATAGAAGTTCAGGAAGAAACATTTTTATTTAATACCAGATTTCAGATGAATCAAAAAACAGCTGATATTGAACGACAGAAAGCGATTTTGAAAGACGATGATGAAATTGTAAAACTTCGTCAGACTATTCGCGAAGGATATCAGCTGAAATATGACACTGGCGCTGGTCCGTTGATAGATTTATTGAATGCGACAGAAAAAGAAGGAAACGCGCGAGCAGAAAAAGCCTTGCACGAAATTCAATTGCTTTTGGCAGAATACGAGTATCAAACAATCAAAGGAAATTAATACTATACACTATGAAAAAGATAAAGCTTTTATATTTTCTTATTCCAGCAATTTTCATGTTTTCATGCAATAATAAAGAAAATGATTTTGATGCTTCGGGCTCTTTTGAAGCTGTTGAAACCATTCTGTCAGCAGAAGCAAACGGTCAGATTTTACAGTTGAATGTAGAAGAAGGCCAGCAATTAGAGGCAGGACAAAAAGTTGGTTTTATAGATAGTACGCAGCTTTCTATAAATAAAATGCAATTGCGCCAGAATGAAAAAGCAATTCTGAGCGGAAGACCGCAAATACAGATACAGACTGAAAGTTTAAAAAGACAGCTCGATAATGCCATTTTAGACCGCAACAGAACTGAAAAATTGGTAAAAGGCGGAGTAGCTTCTCAAAAGCAATTGGATGATATAAATTCTAAAGTAGCCGCTTTACAAGCGCAGATAAAGGCTCAGAAGAGTTCGCTGGAAACCACTACTGAAAACTTGAATCAACAAGGAAATACGGTTGGAGTTCAGTTAAAAGGAATTGAAGATCAATTAAGTAAAAGTGTTATTGTAAACCCAATAAAAGGAACTGTTTTGGCAAAATATGCGGAACAATATGAAATGGCTGTAATTGGAAAACCGCTTTATAAAATTGCCAATCTAGAAACACTTGATTTGAGAGCATATATTACGGGAACACAATTGCCTCAAATTAAAATTGGGCAACAGGTTAAAGTGCGTATAGATGAGGGTGAGAAGAAATACAAAGAATATCAAGGTGCAATTGCATGGATTTCAAATAAATCTGAGTTTTCTCCAAAAACAATTCCGACTAAAGACGAACGAGCTAATTTAGTCTATGCTATAAAAGTAAGAGTAAAAAACGATGGCTATCTGAAAATTGGAATGTACGGAGAAGTGCTTTGGTCCAAATAAAACAATAGTTTATGCCTGCAGTTACATTAAAAAATATTATTAAAAAATATGGTGATTTTGTCGCTGTAGATGAAGTGTCTTTTGAGGTGCAGAAAGGGGAACTTTTTGGATTAATTGGCCCAGATGGCGCTGGAAAAACTTCGATTTTTAGAATCTTAACAACATTACTTTTGGCGGAAGGAGGCACGGCAACTGTTGAAGGGCATGATGTCGTAAAAGAGTATGAGGAAATTAGAAATAAAGTAGGCTACATGCCTGGAAAATTCTCATTGTATCAAGATTTGACAGTAAAAGAAAATCTCGAGTTTTTTGCCACTATTTTTGGGACTACAATTGAAGAAAATTATGAACTGATTAAAGATATTTACGATCAGATAAAACCTTTTAATGACAGACGTGCTGGAAAACTCTCGGGAGGAATGAAACAAAAACTGGCTTTATGCTGTGCGCTAATTCATAAACCTGAGATTTTATTTTTGGACGAACCTACAACAGGTGTAGATGTGGTTTCGCGCAGTGAATTTTGGGATATGCTGGCAAAACTTAAAAAGCAAAATATCACAATTGTAGTTTCGACTCCTTACATGGACGAAGCAAAATTATGCGATCGAATTGCGCTTATCCAAAACGGAAAAATAATGACGGTCGATGAACCGCAGCAAATAATAAACAGTTTCCCGAAACCGCTTTTTGCAGTAAAAGCAAAGAATATTTACAAGCTTTTGCAAAATCTTAGAGACGAAAAAGAAGTTGAGAATTGCGATGCCTTTGGAGAATTTCTTCATCTTACATTGACTTCAGAGTTTATAGATGAAGAGAAAGTTAAAGCTATCGCTCAAAAATACAATCCCGAAGGCTTGGAAGTAAAAAGGATAGAACCAACTATTGAAGACAGTTTTATTCGTCTAATGCGAGAACAGAACAATTCTAGAGAACCAAAAGAAATGCTAGATGGAAAATAAAGCTATAATTTGTAAAGATCTAACCAAACAATTTGGCGATTTCAAAGCAGTTGATAAAATTAGCTTTGAAGTGAGCGAAGGCGAGATTTTTGGTTTTTTAGGAGCCAACGGAGCTGGAAAGACAACTGCGATGCGAATCCTCTGCGGACTTTCTTTTCCTACTTCGGGAGAAGCCAGAGTGGCGGGTTTTGATGTGTATAGACAGCAGGAAAAAATCAAGAAAAATATTGGTTATATGAGTCAGAAGTTTTCGCTGTATGATAATCTGACTATTTTGGAAAATATTGAGTTTTTTGCTGGCGTTTATGGAGTTTCAAGGCCTGAAATTAAAGAAAGAAGCAAGGATCTGATTTTGACTTTAGGTTTAGAAAAAGAAGCCAAAAAATTGGTTGGCGGATTGCCTTTAGGATGGAAACAAAAACTAGCTTTTTCTGTGGCGGTATTTCATCGCCCGAAAATTGTTTTTCTAGATGAACCTACAGGCGGTGTTGACCCAATAACCCGACGACAGTTTTGGGAAATGATTTATCAAGCGGCAGCAGATGGAATTACAGTTTTTGTTACTACACATTATATGGACGAAGCTGAATATTGTGATAGAATCAGTATTATGGTCGATGGGCATGTTGCAGCAATAGATTCTCCATCAGCATTAAAAAAACGCTTCAATGCCGTTTCTATGGATGAGGTTTTTTATGAACTGGCACGAAATGCCAAAAGAACATCAGATTAGTATGAAAAGATTACTGGCTTTTATTCGAAAAGAGTTTTATCATGTTTTCAGAGATCGGAGAACTTTGCTGATTCTCTTTGGACTTCCTGTTGTACAAATTGTTCTTTTTGGTTTTGCCTTGAGCAGCGAAGTAAAGAATATCGGAATTGCCATTCAAGATAATTCACACGATATTCATACCGAAAAAATGATACAAAAGATACAGTCCAGTTCTTATTTTCATGTTGAGAATCCGATTTTGAATTACAATGAT
Organism: Flavobacterium sharifuzzamanii; assembly: GCF_003254585.1. Taxonomy (GTDB): domain Bacteria; phylum Bacteroidota; class Bacteroidia; order Flavobacteriales; family Flavobacteriaceae; genus Flavobacterium; species Flavobacterium sharifuzzamanii. The sequence continues at coordinate 56,855 of NZ_QJGZ01000040.1, forward strand.
GTTGAGAACAGATTTAAAGACGGAAGCATAAAATGTGCAGTCATTTTTCAGTCCAATTTTGCTTCTGATATTCAACGTCTCGGAGGGGCAAAAATTCAAGTAATTGCAGATGCATCAGATCCTAATACAGCAACAATTGTGACCAATTATTTAAATGCCATTATTAGAGATTATCAGCAGGAATTAAATCCGTCTGCGAAGTTAAATTATCAAATAATTCCAGAATTAAGGCAGCTTTATAACGAAGAGCAAAACGGTTCGCTCAACTTTATTCCAGGTGTAATTGCCTTGATTTTTATGATTGTCAGCACAGCTTTGACTTCTGTTTCTGTTGTGCGCGAAAAAGAACTTGGAACTATGGAAATTTTGCTTGTATCACCTTTTAAACCCATTATGGTTTTAATCGCAAAAGCAATTCCGTTTTTAGTGCTTTCTATAATCAATTTCATATTGATTATTCTTCTTTCGGTATATCTGCTTGATGTTGAGATTAAAGGAAGTTTTCTGCTTCTTTTTGCAGAAAGTATTTTGTTTATTATCACTTGTCTTTCTCTCGGTTTGCTGATTTCAAATGTTACCAATTCGCAACAGACAGCCATGCTGATATCGATGATGGGAATGATGGTGCCTACTTTGATACTGACTGGTTTTATGTTTCCGATAGAAAATATGCCTTGGATATTTCAAGCGATTTCTCATTTAATTCCCTCGCATTATTATTACATCATTGTAAAAGCTGTAATGCTCAAAGGTTTAGGCTTTTCATACATCTGGAAAGAAACTCTAATATTGGCAGTAATGACAGTTTTATTGCTTACAGTCTCTTTGAAAAAATTTAAAATCAGATTGTCATGAAAGTGCTTCGTTTTATATTGCAGAAAGAATTTCGCCAGATATTTAGAGATAAAACCATATTGGCCATGATGTTTTTTGTGCCGACAATACAGCTCATTATTTTGCCGCTTGCGGCTAATTTTGAAGTAAAAAGTGTAAACATTGTTTATGTAGATCAGGACCATAGTTCGTATTCTCAAAAATTAATCAATAAAATTGGTTCTTCGGGATACTTTCATATTGTAGGAGCTCCAGCATCGTATTTGGAAGGTATCAAGTTTATTGAAAAAGGAGATGCCGATCTAATTCTAGAAATTCCTTCTGGATTCGAAAGAAACTTAGTAAGAGAAGGCAGTCAGAAAGTAAATATCGCCGCAGATGCCATTAACGGAACCAAATCAAATATCGGAAATGCTTATTTGAATGTTGTGCTGGCAGATTTTAGTAATGACTTGGATATTCGGTTTAAATTACCGCCACAATCTGCTTCTGTTTTGCCATCCTTAATTTCTTTAAACAGCACAAATTGGTACAATCCGAGAGCAGAATATAAATACTATATGGTTCCTGGAATTCTGGTTTTATTGCTCACTTTGATTGGCGGATTTATTACGGCACTAAATATTGTAAAAGAAAAAGAAATAGGTACAATTGAACAGATTAATGTGACACCAATTCAGAAATGGCAGTTTATTTTAGGCAAACTCATTCCTTTTTGGATTGTTGGAATGATTGTATTTACAGTAGGCCTCATCGTAATGTATTTGATTTACGGAATATTTCCGCAAGGAAGTTTCTTAGTCTTATATCTTTTTGCAGGAGTCTATCTGATCGCTTTATTAGGATTGGGGCTCTTGATTTCGACATTTGCAGATACGCAATTGCAAGCCATGTTTATTGCGTATTTCTTTATGATGATTTTTATGCTCATGAGCGGTTTTTTTACCAGTACCGATAGCATGCCGAATTGGGCTAGAACCATTTCAGAATTTACGCCTGTAACACATTTTATAAAAGTGGTTCGGCTTATAGTTTTAAAAGGAAGTGGTTTAAAAGAAGTGGGAACAGAGCTTCTGTACTTGTTTATTTTTGCTGTTGTCTTGAATGCTTTGGCGATTTATAATTACAGAAAGACAAGTTAAATGAATTAGGACTTTGTTTTTATCAATAGTAAGCGCTTCCTCAATAAGAAATGTGATAGAAAAGTATTAAAAATATTTTTTTTGATTTTAATTTATGAGAAAAAGCTTAGAATTTTTGTATATATGCTTGTTCGTTAGTGTGTTATTTTTTTTCTGTTTGCGTGTTGTTACATTGGAGTACGGGAAACCGTAATTAAATCATTATTTAAAAGGCTACTTTTGCTTTTTTAAACATGGAAATAATTACATCTTATGTCCCCAAATAAGTATATTTTTTTCTTTTTATTATTCATTTCACTATCCTATTCACAGACCAAACGTGCTGCTGTTATGGTAAATGCCAGAGCGCAAAAGGATAGAGTCTTAATTCGCTGGGCTGTTAATTCTCCAATCGAATGGCAGAAAGCAAATAAAAAAGGATTTATAATTACCAGAACTGCAGTTTTAAGTGACGGTAATGTTCTGTCTCAACCAGAAAAAATCCGTTTAATTCCGAAATCATTATATTCTTGGATCGATTTTGTTCAAAAAGATAATAAGTCTGACGTAAATCTTAATGGGGATAATTTTTCTCTGTTAACACAAGTTTCTTTTTCGTGACCACAAAATGAATAGATAAATTATAAAAAGGTTGTTGATTACAATAAAATGGAAATGATATTCAATATTGAATAATACTTAAAAACAGAACATAATACCAAAATCAGACAATGAATTATCGTTGTTAAAGCGAAAAACATTTTTTAAAAACAAAAACTAAAAATTTAAACATGAAAAAAAATCTTTTAACTCTATTAGTAATATTAATTGGAGCATGCAGTTTTGCACAAAAATTAAAAATCGACAAAGGAGAAATACAACTAGACGAAAAAACAATAGGTTTTGTAGAGGGGAAAAAACCACTTTTTACCATTTTTAGCTTAGATAAAAATTATTCAATTACGGCAGAACTAAAGAAAGCCCCAAACGAAGAGTCTTTGGTATTGCCATGGATTGAGCTTAAAGATCTAGCTACAGGAAAAACTAACGAATTAGAATTTAAGAACAAAAGCAGAAAATTTAGTGCCTTCAATTATGATCGCAGTATTATCTACGAACTATTAGACAGAGGTATGATAGGAGCAGAAGGTTTAAACAAAGAAACAATTGAAAGTTTTATCAACGGCGAATCAGCAGGTATAGCTGCAAAACGTTTAGGAGTTCAAGGAGAAGTGGATAATGCAAATAAAATAGCCGATACGTACCAATTAACAATTGATGATTCAGGAACTATTTACAGCATTAAGGCACAAAATCAAAATCCAGACGATAAAAGAATTGGGTTTGTAAGAGTGACTTCGCCTTCTTCAAATGGAGATTTAAAATATGAAGTTTTAGACCTTAATAGTAACTTAATCGGAACTTGGTTTGCCAGAGGGGGAATGTTCTCAGGCTATGATAAACTTCTGAACGAACAGGTAATTACTTTTGATAAAAAAGTGCTGAAAGCAACTTTTGATAATAGAGGAAACCCTATAGGTTATAAAATGAGTAAAGACATTACAGCTATGAATATTGTTAGGGTATTAGTTGGAAATGGCTATACCTTAGGAAGTCAGGCTAAATAAAATAATGAATTAATATATAAAATGGTAAAAATGAAGGAAAGGATTTTATTAGTAGTACTGCAGTTTTTTTTAATACTAAGTAGCTGTTCAGGGCCAGAAAGTCAGCCGGGAGGAATGCCTGAAGAGAAAGGAGAAATAAAAGCAGATTACATAACAAGTTTCTTCATCAATGACTTTGTTGTTAGTGCTGATAATACACTTTATAGTATTGGGCAAACTAACGATGAAAAAGGATATTATGTAAGTTTAAAAAAGACTGATCTTGATGGTAAAGAAACCACACTTAAAAATCTTGATTTAGGAACTTATTCATTTGCCAGACTTGCTTTGGCAAATAATGGAGATCTTCTAATGGTTGCAAAAGGGAATAATGAACCACATCAGGATAAAATAATGCGTTTCGAAAATAACTTTTCGGAGTTGAACCCATTTTATACTATGAAACCAATAAGTTCTCCGTTTGCCAGTAAGATTAATCTTTTTCGTATCTGTAATAATAACGATAATACTTATTTTGTTTTTGACTTGAATGCAAGGAATATAAAACGAGTTTTACCAGAGTTAAACGGAGATGTTTTTGTTGCTGGTTCGGGTAAAGATGAAATAAAAGATGGTACAGGGCTTGATGCAAGTTTTGCTGCTGTAACAAAAATAATTAGCTTGAATAGTGTTTTGTATTTAATTGATGAAGTTTATGATCCAAGTACAGGGACTTACAAAAACTCTGCGATTAGAAAATTAGAATATATAAACAATGAGTGGAAAGTAACAACTCTAGTTTCAGCAAGAAATGGTGACCATTTTACTGATCTTACTTTTGATACAAAAAATGAATTATATGTAGTGAATGCTGGAAAAGGAATCTTTAAATTAAATCTTCAGGATAATAATCTGTCTCTTTATAAAGATGGAGATTTAAAAGTTAGAGCAGCCGGTAAAGGGGTTTACTCTTCCTTCAAATATACTGAAATGCTTAAGTTTAAAGGGAACGATATTTATTTGCTAGTTTCTGGGAACTTAATTAAAATCTCTGATTTCCAAGCAAAATTTGCAGCTGCAGAAAAATAATATAAAATAAGCACTGCAGTTTTGTAAATAATTGCAGTGCTTTAAAATGCTCTGAGCGAAAAATACTTTATTGCTTTTACTTCTTGTTATCAAGAAATTGCTGTAGCCATAGAAAATGAATTACGATTTCGTATCTCGTTAGGTAAAAACAAAAGCCCGTTTGAAAACATTCAAACGGGTTTTTGTTTTTATAATCCACTTAGGATTTTTCTTAATTAAGATTTTTTTCTTAATTTTCATAAGCTATAAATGAAGTTTCTATCTAAAACTATAGGATGCTAGATAATAAAGAAGAAAAAAAAGAGCAAAATGCAGTAAATCTGCTTCCTTGGGTAACGGCAATTGCCATGTTTATACAATCATTAGATGGTACTATTCTGAATACTTCGCTTCCTTCAATAGCTGGAGATATGGGATATTCACCAACAGAAATGCACTCCGTTATTGTGACTTATACACTTACATTGGCCATGTTTATTCCGCTTTCAGGATGGCTGGCAGATAAATTTGGCACAAGAACAATGTTTATGATTGCTGTATTTTTGTTTATTATGGGGTCTTTATTTTGTGCACTTTCTACCGATTTAAAATCCTTTAATTTGGCTCGCGTTCTGCAAGCGGTTGGAGCTTCAATGATGGTTCCAGTTGCGCGATTGGCTATTTTATATCAATATCCGAAAAGTGAACTGCTCAAAACGATGAATTTTATAACCGTATTTGGATTGTTAGGAATGGTTGCGGGTCCAAGTTTAGGAGGTTTTCTTTCTGATAATTTAAGCTGGCATTGGATATTTTTGGTGAACATCCCTATTGGTCTTATCGGAATTTCGATGGCATATCGAATAATGCCAAATTTTAAACATGCCGTTGGAAGGTTCGATTTTAGAGGTTTGATGTATTTTAGCTTGGCGCTGATTTCTATCACTTTGGTTTTAGAACTTATAGGAGACGAAAGAACTCATATGATTGTGATTTTAAGTTTATTATTTCTATCAGGACTGCTTTCGCTTTTTTATTATATCCATTATAAAAGAACTGAAAAACCTATAATTGACTTGCATCTTCTAAATATCAGAACCTTAAAAATTGGATTAATTGGCAGTTTGATCACCAGATTAGGAATAGGCGGATTGCCGTTACTATTGCCACTCATGTTGCAGACCAGTTTTGGCTATTCGGCTTCTGTGTCAGGACTATTATTACTGCCTTCTGCCTTATCAAATGTAGCTGTGAAACCATTCATGGTAAGCATTATAAAATTCTTCGGTTACAGGACAGTATTGATTAGTAACACCATTTTATTGGGAATTATATTGATTATTCTAGGTTTTGTAACGAAGGAAACGCCGCTCGGCTACTATATCTTGCTGATGATATTTTATGGAGTTTTTACTTCTGTACAAATGTCTGCAATGAATACGATAACACTTTCAGATTTAGATCAAGATACGGCTAGCGGAGGAAATACAATGCTGGTAATTATGCAGCAGCTTTCGGTAAGTTTTGGAGTTTCTGTTTCTAGTCTTGCACTTTCATTATTTCAGACAGGTATTTTTGATTTAAATACAGACAAAGCATTTAAATATACTTTTATTACATTGGCGATTTTTACTATTTTATCCAGTTATACATTTTCTAAGTTAAGCAAGACAGATGGAGAAGGGTATATGTAAATATATCAGATGAAGATTTTGTACGTTTAAAAAGTAATTTTTCGATGAAAATTGGTTGCAAATTATAATTTGAAACATCATAAAGAGATTTTGTTAGCCGCATGTTTGTAAATTAGTGCGTACCTCTAAATTTCTAATTATGAAACCTTTTATCAGCCCAAAGTTGCTTATAATTTTTGCTGTATTTTTTTTCAGCTGCAACCAATCACAGAAAACAGATTCTGTAACAGAAAAAACGGATTCGGGAGAATTAGACCGAACCACACTCCCAATTCCTGAGCCACCATTTGGGGGCAAAATCGGAGAGACTTATAAAGATTCTAAAGAAGAATGGCCAAAACTAGTTACTCCGCCACAAGGAGCGCCAAATGTTATTATCATTCTTTTAGATGATGTTGGATTTGGACAAGTGAGTACTTTCGGAGGTCCAGTTCCAACTCCAGAATTGGATAAACTAGCCGCAAATGGCTTAAAATATAACCGATTTCACACCACCGCAATCTGCGGACCTTCACGTGCTGCTTTGTTGACAGGAAGAAATCATCACAATGCAGGTTCAGGTTTCTTGGCCGAATGGGCAACAGGATATCCAAGTTATAATTGTATGATTCCTAAAACCACTGCAACATCAGGTAGAATTTTAAAAGGAAATGGATACAGTACGAGCTGGTTCGGAAAAAATCATAATACGCCAGATTGGGAAAGCAGTATTACAGGACCGTTTGACCGCTGGCCGACAGGTTTAGGTTTCGATTATTTTTACGGATTCATTGGTGGCGAAACACATCAATACTATCCAGTTCTTTTTGAAAATACGAAAGCGGTAGAACCAGATAAAACTCCAGAACAGGGTTATCATTTCATGACCGATATGACCGATCGAGCAATCAATTGGTTAGAATACAGTAAATCGGTTGCACCTCAGAAACCAGTTATGATGTATTTTGCTCCAGGAGCTGCACATGCACCGCATCATGCACCAAAAGAATGGCGTGACAAATTTAAGGGGCAGTTTGATAAAGGCTGGGATGTGGTTAGACAAGAGACCTATGAGCGCCAGTTAAAAATGGGAATTATTCCAAAAGGAACAAAATTGACTCCAAGACCTGACTGGGTTACACCTTGGGATAAACTTTCAGCAGATCAGAAAAAACTTTTTGCAAAATTGATGGAAAATTATGCAGGTTATCTTTCGTTTGCCGATCATGAAACAGGACGACTTTTAGAAGCCATAAGTAAACTTCCAGACGCCGATAATACCTTAATATTTTATATTGTTGGAGATAACGGTGCAAGTTCTGAAGGCGGAATGGACGGAACTCTTAACGAAATAAAAGCCTTAAATGGGGTTCCTACGCCGTTGGCAGACAATTTAAAACGTATTAATGATATTGGTAATCCTGATACAGAACCGCATTATCCTGTGGGTTGGGCGTGGGCAGGAAATGCTCCTTTTCAATGGGTAAAACAGGTGGCATCTCATTTTGGCGGAAGCCGAAATCCGATGGTAGTCAGCTGGCCAAAAGTCATAAAAGATAAAGGCGGCATGCGCAGTCAGTTTATTCATTTGATTGATGTACTTCCTACTGTTTTAGATGCGTCGCATTTACCAGCTCCAAAAACCGTTGACGGTGTAGAACAGAAACCTATGGATGGAGTTTCTTTCTTATCGACTTTCACTGATAAAAATGCTAAGCCAGTTAGAACCAGACAATATTTTGAGGTATTTAGTAACCGAGCAATTTATGATAATGGGTGGGTAGCAGCAACACAGCATACTTTTCCGTGGAGACAGGATTTTGCACCTGGAAATTGGGACAAAGACAAATGGGAACTTTATAATATTGATGAAGATTATAGCGAATCGGTTGATTTGGCTAAAAAAAATCCTGAAAAATTGGAGGAATTGAAAGCTCTTTTTAAAGAAGAAGCTAAAAAATATAATGTTTATCCGCTGGATGACAGAGGAACAGGCCGTTTAGTTTCTCCTAAACCTACACCTTCAGATCCTAAACGAAAACATTTTACTTTTTACGCGGGAGCTACCAGATTGGCGGAAACTGCTTCTCCCAACACAAAAAATAAGTCACATACCATTACAGCAGAAATTGAACTCAAATCAAAATCAGACAGTGGTGTAATTGTGGCTTCGGGCGGAAGTTCTGCAGGATTTGTATTGTATGTACAGAATGGAAAACTAGTTTATCATTATAATTATTTTGATGAATCACGTTTTGTAATTACCTCAAAAGAATCGTTACCAGTTGGGAAAAGCAAAGTCAGATTTGATTTTATTTATGATGGAGGTGGAACAGGAAAAGGCGGAACAGGTAAACTTTATATCAATGATAAATTAGTCGGGGAAGGGCGAATTGATAAAACGGTTGTTGCACGTTTTGGAATTGACACTTTTGGTATAGGGGAAGATTCTGGATCGCCTGTCGCAAATTCCTATAATGCTCCATTCAAGTTTACGGGAATAATAAATAAGGTTGATATTGATTTGAAGTAGAATTAAGAATTTTAGTTATAAACCCATAATTATGAAAAAATACATTGTTTTATTTGCCGTTTTGGCTTTTGTTACTGAAATAAGTGCCCAGCAGAATTATTTTAACCCAACAGTTAAGGTAAAAGATTATTTAGAACCAGCTATTCCACATCCAGATCAGGACAAAGAGATGAAGGATAAAATGAGTAAACTAAAAAAGAAACCTAATATTCTGATTATTCTTATTGATGATATGGGTTACGGTGATATCGGCGTTTATGGCGGAGGTGTAGCGATTGGTGCACCAACTCTAAATATGGATAAACTGGCTCACGAAGGTTTGCAGTTAACTTCGACTTATGCACAGCCAACTTGTACACCTAGCCGTGCGGCAATTATGACAGGTCGAATTCCGGCTAGATCAGGATTAACAAGACCAACTTTAACTGGTGAAAATCCGAAAGTGAATCCGTGGGCTTCTGAAAATACGACGGCTAAAATACTTTCTCAAAACGGTTATAAGTCGGCAATTTCAGGAAAATGGCATTTAGGCGAAAGCAAAGGAAGTCTTCCGAATGAGGTAGGTTATGATGAATGGCTTGGATTTGGGTCTGTTCAGTCAGAATATGCACAGTTTGTAAACGAATGGATTTATCCTGATTTGATTAATAAACCAGAAAGATTAGCTGCAGTTAAAAAAATGGTGGACCAAAACATTTTAACTGGTGTAAAGGGAGGAGAAAATAAGGTTGTACAGCCAATATCTAATATCGAAGAACTTTCTAAAGTAGATCAGGTTTTTGCAAACTACAGTGAAGACTTTATTCGACGTTCTGTTAAAGAGAATAAACCATTTTACTTAATTCATTCTTTTTCTAAAGTACACAATGACAACTATGTGTCTGAAGGATATAAAGGGAAAAGTCCAGCCGCGATACCATATAAAGATGCTATTGTAGAAGTAGATGACATTGTTGGCAGATTGATGAAACTTTTACAAGATTTAAAAATAGATGAAAATACATTGGTATTCCTTACTTCTGATAATGGACCAAATGAAGATGTTTGGCCAGACGGTGGTTATACACCATTTAGAGGAGGAAAAGGCACAACTTGGGAAGGAGGAGTTAGAGTTCCAGGAATCGCATACTGGAAAGGGATGATTGCTCCGGGACGCATTAGCGATGGTTTATTTGATATTTGCGATATGTTTAACACTTCTCTTTCGGCAGCCGGAGTTTTAGATAAAATTCCAGCATCTAATTATATTGATGGAGTAGATCAGTTATCGTTTTTTCTGTCAGATAAAGGAGTGTCGAATCGAAATGCAGTTTTCATGTATTCGGAAACAAAATTTATGGCGGTTCGTTGGCAGGAATACAAAGTGCATATGAATGTTTTTAATACTTCAGCAACAAGAAGAAACTTAGATCAATCGACTATTCAAAGTATCGGGATGAGTCCGTGGGTATATAATATTTACGCTGATCCAAAAGAACAATTGAGTCAGGGACACCGTTATTTTGAATGGGGAATTCCGGGCGTTATGGGACTCATTTCAGCTCATTTAGCAACGTATCAAAAATATCCAATGAAAGATATTGGTTTGAAAAAACCAGGCGCTGAATAATATTTTTTATAGAATTTACAAAAAAAACTCCTTTTTCTAAGGAGTTTTTTTTTGTGATTAAGTGTAAATGAAACTTTTAAGATTTAAAGCAGATCATGAATTTAGAATCAAATTTATATTTTAAAAAAAATTAGCTTTATGCTTCTACTACTCGTTTTGATTTTAGGTAGTTATAGATAGCTAAATAGACTATGAATTTAATTTACTTGATGTACAGTGTATTAAAATTAAAATCTATATGCATTAATGATTAATAATTTTTTATTTATAAAGTTTGAATTATAGTATCGCTTTTTTAGATAACATTAGATTTAGGAGAAAAAATGATATAAGTTTTCGCATTAGAAAAATGCGAAAAGACTAATAAAATCACATAAAACTATTTATCGTAAATTATATAAACATGATAGCTGAAGAGCGTTATTTATGTATTTGCTAGAATTATTTATGATAAGTATATTATAAAGATTTAGCGTTAAAGAAATCTTGAGTCTATTTTGAAAATCATATTGCAGCTCGGATTGTTTTAGAAAGACAAAAAGTCTATTTTTTAATAATTTATTTTTGAAAGCCTTTCATGAAAATGAAAGTTTTTTTTGTTGAAATAAACAATCGATTGTTTTGAGTGGGCTTTTTAAAGCTTTAAAAGCTAGTTTATCAGTTAGTTACGTTGTGGTGTACGATTTTACTGGGATTTGTTGTTTTTTTTGAGTCTTTAAAACCAAATGATTTTAGTTTTTTTAAATGAGAATATAGAAATTTTAATTTTTATGTTTTGTTTAAGAATTTTGCAATAACGTGTTATTTTTATTAAAGTTATCTACAACGTTGTAGTTGTTTTTGAAGTATTTTTATTTTTTTAAGGGTAATTATGAGGTAAATATTTTTTTAGGGAGTATTTTTTTTATACTTCTCAATAAAAAATTACACAACCGATTGTGTTTGACAGATATTTTTATATATTTGTGATAAATACATTTATTAACTAATACTGCATTTTAACTTTTAAAGTGTAAAAAACTAACCAACAAAAACCAATTTTAATAATTAAATCAATTTTTATGAATAATTTTTTTATTACAAGTAAATCGGAGCATATTAAAAGCTTTGGTTTTTTGATCCTATTGTTTTTGGTCTCAATGCAAATTAAGGCGCAAACAACAGTTACAGGAACAGTTTCGGACGCGCATGGTCCAATTCCTGGTGTGAATGTTAATCTAAAAGGAGCAAAAAACGGAGTAAGTACAGGTTTCGATGGGAACTATGTTATAAGTGCTCCATCAAATGGTGTTCTTGTCTTTAGCTTTATAGGTTTTAAGAACCAAGAAATTACTATTAATGGACAGACTAAGATCAATGTGCTTTTGGAGGAAGATTCAAATAATTTAAAAGAAGTCGTTGTAATCGGATATGGTACTCAAATTAAGGAAGCTGTTACAGGATCGGTTGCTTCATTAGGAGGAAAAGAATTAAATGAAGTGCCGGCGGCCAATATTACTCAAGCTTTGCAAGGAAGGCTTCCAGGGGTTGAGATGACACAAACTTCTTCTAAACCTGGTGCCGCTATGCAGATAAGGATTAGAGGGACAAGATCTCTTACAGGAAGTAATGATCCTTTGGTGGTATTGGACGGAGTTCCTTTTGCGGGTTCTATAGGAGATATTAATCCTACAGATATTAAGTCTGTGGATATCTTGAAAGATGCTTCGGCTACAGCTATTTATGGTTCTCGTGGTGCCAATGGTGTAATCTTAGTGACTACTTTAAAAGGAAGAAAAAATCAGAAAGCTACATTTACATACAATGGTTTTAGCGGAATTAAACAGGTTTTCTCAAAATATCCTATGATGGATGCTTCTAAATTTGCTGCTCTACGTGATTATACAGGTTTATATGTGGATGGTGTTGACGAGAAAAGAAATGTAAATACAGATTGGCAGGATTCATTATACGGTTCTGGCGAGATGATCAGCCATGATGTTAGCGTTTCTGGTGGAAGCGAAACGGGAGCCTACAATGCAGGTTTAGGATATTACAAAGAAGAGTCGGTTCTTCCTGGTCAGAGCTATGAGCGTTTTAGTCTTAGAGCAGGACTGGACCAACAGATTAATCGATCTATTCGTATAGGATTTAATACCAATAGCAATTACAGTATTACGAATGGTGATAATATCGGAACAGGGACTATTCTGCAGACTTCACCACTTGCTAATCCGTACAATGCAGATGGCTCTTTGAAAAGAACAGTTAGCATGGCAGCAGATGATCAGTGGGTTTATACTAGACAATCTATTAAAAATTTAGGAGATGCTTATGTTAATTTAAATAGAGCTTTCAGTTCTTACAATAACATTTTTGCAGAAATTAAAATTCCTGGTGTTGAAGGTCTTAAATACAGACTTAACACAGGATTAAATTTGCGTACATCAAATATTGGATATTATGAAGGTCAGGGAGTTTTTGATGTAAACCCGACAACACTTTCTAATGCTGCGATAACAAATGGCTGGTCTACACAATGGCTGTTGGAAAATTTACTGACTTATGATAAAACTTTTGCAGAGAAACATACGGTAAATTTTGTAGGTCTATATTCAAACGAGCAATATACAGGACAAAGTTCGAGAGTGACTCGAAACGGAATTACTTCTGATGCTTTCCAATTTTATAATTTAGGACAAAGTGAAGAAGAAGCTGTGATTAACCCTGCAGATCAGGATTATACACAATGGGGATTGACATCTTATATGGCTAGGTTAATGTATTCTTATGATAACCGTTATTTTATCTCTGGAACAGTTCGTTCTGACGGTTCATCAAGATTATCTCCAGGTAACAAATGGGTAACTTATCCCGCAGTATCTGCTGGATGGACACTTTCAAATGAGTCATTCCTTAAAGATGTGAAATATATTAATTTATTGAAATTGAGAGCTGGATATGGAGAAACTTCAAATCAGGCAGTATCTCCTTATGCAACTCTAGGAGCTTTAAGTACAAGACCATACAATTTTGGAAGCAATAATTCAACAGGAGTATATGTTACTGAGCTTCCAAATCCTAATTTAGGATGGGAGTTTTCAACTACATGGAACTATGGTTTAGATTTCGGCTTTTTTAATAACCGATTATCTGGTACAGTCGAATATTATAAAACAAATACCAAAAATCTATTGCAACGTGTGGGACTTCCATCAACATCTGGCGTAAGCAGTTATGTAGCTAACGTGGGAGAAACAGAGAACAAAGGTTATGAAATCTCATTGAACGGAGTTATTCTTGATAATCCTAAAGGTGTGACATGGTCTGTAGGAGTTAATTTCTATAAAAATGAAAACAAGCTTGTTGCTTTAGCATCAGGTGCTAGTCGTGATGAAGCAAACAACTGGTTTGTTGGATATAATATTAATTCAATCTTTGATTATGAAAAAGTTGGAATCTGGCAGGAAGGCGATCCATATATGTCAATTTATGAGCCAGGGCCAACTGGAATTAATCAGCAAGGAACAGTTGTAGGATCGATTAAAGTTAAATACACAGGAGATTATAATGCCGATGGCTCGCCAACTCGTGCTATTAATGCAAGTGATCGTCAGATTATAGAAACAGACCCAGATTTTCAGGGAGGTTTCAATACCAATGTAACTTACAAAGGATTTGATTTTAATGCAGTTGGTGCATTTAAAAGCGGAGGTGTATTAATAAGTACATTATATGGAGGAGCAAGCTACATGAATCTTTTAAATGGACGTAGAAGCAACGTTGATGTTGACTACTGGACCCCAGATAACAGAGACGGAGAGTTTCCTAACCCGAGAGGAATCAGAAGCGGTGATAATCCTAAATATATGTCGACAATGGGATACTTTGATGCTTCTTATGTGAAAATTAGAGCAATGACTCTTGGATATACTCTTGATCAAGACTTTACAAGAAATTTAGGCATTGATAAATTAAGACTTTATCTCACAGTGCAGAATCCGTTTGTTTTATTTTCTCCATATCATGATAAATCTGGAATGGATCCTGAAACGAATTCATTTGGTGACGAAAATCAGGCTGTTGCCTCTTATCAGAGAAGATTTTCTGTTATTGGAACAAACACTCCTGCAACCAGAAATTATTTATTTGGACTTAATTTAACATTTTAATCAGAACAGATATGAAACGATATATTTTTAAAAAATTAATTATAGGATCTACGGTTTTACTTTCATTGGCAAGCTGTTCCGATATATTAGAGGAAAAGCCTCATGATTTTTATGAACCAGGTTATTTTAAAACCGAACAAGGTGTTAAACAGGGACTAACTTCTCACTATGCACATTTGCGTTGGATTTACGGACAGGCCTATTTTTATAATGCTTGCCAAACAGGAACAGATGAAGCAACCTATGCGCAGAGTGCAGACGGGAATTTTAAAGATCATGATTTGTCGGGTGTGGGAGTTGTAACCCCAAGTTCAAGCCGTTCGGATGTTTTGTGGAATAACTCTTATTATGATATCAATACAGCGAGCGGTATTATCGAAAATGGTGCAGCCGTAGGAGTTGCCAGCAGTTTAATTGCAGAATCTAAATTTTTTAGAGGATTTGACTATTTTCTTTTAGTGCAAACTTTTGGAGGTGTGCCATTAGATTTAGGAGCTGGTGAATTAAAGTTTAACAGCAATCCTTCGAGATATTCAAAGCGTAATACAGTTCCTGAAGTATACACAAAAGCGATTTTTCCAGATTTGGTTACAGCGGTTAATGATCTTCCAAATGCGCCTAGGTTGACTGGTACGGTAACTAAAACTGTAGCACGATTGTTTTTGGCAAAGGCATATCTTACTTATGCTTGGTGGTTAGAAAACCCAAATAATATTCCAACTTATCCAGATGTTCCAAGAACAGATCCAGATGGACATAATGCACAATGGTATTTTCAAAAAGCTTATGATTTGGCTGTAGAAGGGATTAATAATCCAGGGGCTTATGGACTGCTTGATTCTTATTATGATGTTAACGCAGGAGCAAATGACAGAAATAAAGAAGTAATGCTTTATGCAGATCATACACAGGAAAGTGAATATTATAATGGAGGCAGCCTTACGTACGGAAACGGTGGTGCTCCAGATAACTTTTCAGGGTGGATGGTGACTTGGAACTATACTGCTATAAGAAGTAAAAACGGAACCGCAGCAGTTTCTTCAGTTCAGAGAGAAGCAAATCAATTTTTAGGACGTCCATGGACAAGAATGGCTCCGCCTATTGAAGTTTTCACAAATACTTTTGCAGATAAAACAAATGATTCAAGATATGACGGAACATTTGCGGCAGTTTTCAGAGGAAATTGGAATCTTCAAGGAACTGGTCTTACTGGCGTAGCAACGTTGACCAATGCTAACGGTTTGACAATTAAACCAGGTGATGCCGTTTTAAGCTTCCTTAATGATGAACCATTAACAGCAATCACTTATCCTTCTGGGCAAGGTGACAGCGGAGTAGGTGCGGGAGTATTGCCAGGAAGAGCAGATTATGTGATTTCTCCAAAAGGCATCAGTAGAATTGTATACCCAGGTTTCTGGAAACTTGGACCTTACAGAACAGATAACGCAGGAGGATTAGGACAGCCTAATGCCGGAAGCACAAGACCATTCCCGGTAGCAAAATTCTCTGAATTATATCTTGTTGCCGCAGAAGCAGCTGTCAAAGGAGCTACAGGATCTTTGAGTGCCAGATCTCTTGTAAATGTACTAAGAGCTAGAGCAGGAAAATGGAAATGGGATAATAATGGTAATATGGCTAAAATTCAAGATAATAGTGCCGCTATGACAAATGCAACTCCAGCTGTAATTGATATTAATTACATTCTTGCAGAGCGCTCACGTGAGTTTTTTGGCGAAGGATACCGTTGGTATGACTTAGTAAGAACACAAAAATGGAATGAAATTGCTGGAAAATATTCTATTGGAGGATCAAACTACGGACAACATACACCAGAAGTAGTAACCAGAACAATAGACGCACATCATTACCTAAGACCAATTCCGCAAGGACAAATCGATGGAATGGAAATGTCTGCTGATGAAAAAGCAGCTTACCAAAATCCGGGATATTAAGTTTTATTTTTCTAAAAACTAATTCTAAGCAAATAAGGTCAATTTTATAAATTATCTTATTACGGTTTATTAATGTAGTTTTAAATAAGCCGGGAGTAACCCTCTCGGCTTTTTAATGTTTTTCGAATGTATTTTACAAATCATATAAAATGAGCAAAAAAAAAGATTCTTATACCCAATATATTGTATGCTAATTTATGAGAGCAATTTTTTGCGATAGCAGTAGCCATAAATAAGTACTTATTTGCCAGCTTTTTGAATAAAAAAGATGTTTTAAATTTTAGTAATTATGATAGAAAGATATTTAAAATATATATTGCTTTTACAGCTTTTCACTTTAATAATGGGATGTAAGACCAATCAGCAACAAGCAAATTCTTCTGAAAAAGTGACAGCTGAAAATTGGGTCGGATCATGGGCTTGTGCGCAAATGCTTGTAGAACCAAACAACATGCCTCCAGCTCCAGGTTTGGCCGAAAATACACTTCGTCAAATTATAAAAGTTTCGATTGGAGGTGAGCATATTCGATTCCGTTTTTCAAATGTATTTAGTGATCAGACTACAGTTTTAAAAAAGGTCAGTATAGCCAATGTGCTTGATGCTCCCGCAATTGATAGAAACACACAGAAATATCTCAGTTTTAATGGAAATCAAGAAGTAACACTAAATCCTGGACAGGAAGTATTTTCAGATAAACTAAATTTTCTATTAAAGCCTGGCCAGCTGCTAGCCATAACCATTTATTACGGAGCTGCGTCACAAAAAACAACGGGACATCCAGGATCGAGAACGACATCTTATATTTTGCAAGGAGATAATCTCAACAATGGCAGTTTCTCTGGAGCTGTGAAAACCGATCATTGGTATACTATCATGGGACTTGATGTTGTGGCATCAAAAAATGCATCAAATATTGTTTGTCTAGGAAACTCTATTACAGATGGGCGCGGATCAGGAACAAACAAACAAAATCGCTGGACAGATATTCTAGCCGCTAGATTAGCTGCAAATAAAGCAACTCAAAGTATTGGAGTTTTAAATTTAGGAATAGGAGGAAATTGTGTTGTAAAAGGTGGATTAGGCCCAACAGCATTAGATCGTTTTGACCGTGATGTGCTTTCGCAGAAAGGTACAAAATGGCTAGTAATTTTAGAAGGAATAAATGATATAGGAGGAATTAAACGTGCAGAAGACGCTCCAATAAAAGCGCAGGAAATTATAGATGCTTATAAAATTATGATAGACAAAGCACACGCCAAAGGCATAAAAGTGTATGGCTGTACAATTCTACCTTTTCAAAAATCATTTTACGACGCACCTTTCAAGCAAGAAGCAAGAGATATTGTAAATGCATGGATTCGAAATAACCATTTTGATGCAGTAATAGATTTTGACAGGGAAATGGCTTCGGAAACTGATTCTAAAACCATTTTAGCAAATATGCATGATGGCGATTTTTTGCATCCTAATGAATTGGGATATCAGAGAATGGGCGAAGTAGTAGACTTGAATTTATTTAAATGAAAATCAATTTAGTATTTAAAAAAAAATAAGAAGATGTCATGAAATCAATAATTAGATTTTTCGCAGTTACAGTTCTTTTTTTTATTGGACAGAATGGATATTCTCAAGATCCAAATTTTCATGTTTATTTAAGTTTTGGACAGTCCAATATGGAAGGTGCTGCTCCGATAGAAGCTGAAGACAAAATAAATATTGATCCTCGCTTTCAAGTTCTGGAAGCAGTAAACTGTCCTGATTTGAATCGAGAGATGGGAAAATGGTATACCGCAATACCGCCATTATGCCGATGCAAAACTGGATTGACACTAACAGACAATTTTGGAAGAACTATGGTTGACCATCTTCCTAAAAACATAAAAGTAGGAGTAGTAAATGTGGCTGTTGGAGGATGTAAAATAGAACTTTTTGATAAAGATAACTTTGAGAATTACATGAAAACAGCACCAGACTGGATGCTAGGTATAATCAAAGAATATAATGGAAGTCCGTATGCAAGACTTGTTGAAATGGCAAAAATTGCACAAAAGACAGGCGTTATAAAAGGCATTTTACTGCATCAAGGAGAATCTAATACAGGTGATACACTTTGGCCTAAAAAGGTAAAAATAGTATATGACAATCTGATGAAAGATTTAAATCTGGATCCTAAAAAAGTGCCATTGCTTTCTGGAGAAACCGTTCATGAAGAACAAAAAGGAAAATGCGCAAGCATGAATAAAATCATTGCTACACTACCTCAGACAATTCCAACATCGTATGTGATTTCATCAAAAGGTTGTGCTGTGGCTTCAGATTTTTTGCATTTTAGTGCCGTTGGATACAGGGATTTAGGCAAACGTTATGCCGAAAAAATGCTTTCGTTATTAGGGTATAAATTAGATAGTCCAAATTAGATAGTCCAAATGAACTTTTTATAGTTCAGGCAGCAGTTGGTTTTAACCAGTTAGATCCAGCAGTTCCAGCAGGAAAAGTAGAAACGGTAAGTTATGATTCAAAAACAGTTGGAACAATCAGAAAAGCAATTATTATTTAAACCTGTTGACGAATCAAATTTTGCAAAATACACTGTTTTAGAAACAACAGATATAGTAAGTATTCTGACGGGCACACACGGCTAGTATAAATATATGATCTGTTTTTGCACTCGCAGAAGAATAAAAGTAGAATTAAAAGATTTTGATTTAAAATAAGCTAAATCTGGAATGAATTGATAAAAAAATGCATGATGAAAAACTATTTGAAATTTATAAGCACTGTAATTATTATTTTAGTAAGTACTATAGCAAAAGCTTCTCAGCCTTTTATAACAGAAGATAGAAGCCAGAACGTTATGGTGCTGAAAGAAAAGTCTTTGTCACTGTCTTTTTTTGTTAATTCAGATTTAAATGCAGGTATTTTGCGAGCTGTAAATAATCTTCAGTCAGATTTTGAAAAGGTTACAGGCCAGCGCCCAATTATTTTAAATCAAAATCCAAAAGCATCATCACCGCTCATTATTATTGGAATGATCGGATCCAATTCGGTTATTGATGATTTAGTTAAACAAAAAAAAATCGAAGGAAAAGAACTCAAAGGCAAAAATGAAAAGTTTATCATACAGCAGGTTAGAAATCCTTTTAAAGGTGTAGATGAAGCGCTTGTAATTGCAGGAAGCGATAAACGAGGCACGATTTACGGAATTTATGAGTTATCCAAACAAATTGGCGTTTCTCCGTGGTATTATTGGGCAGATGTACCTGTAAAACAAAAAGAAAATATTTATTTCATCAAAGGAATATACACAGATGGAGAGCCAGCTGTAAAATACCGAGGAATTTTCCTTAATGATGAAGCGCCTGCATTAAGTGGCTGGGCAAAAGCTACTTTTGGTGGTTTTAATAGCAAATTTTATGAAAAAGTTTTTGAATTAGTACTTAGGTTAAAAGGCAATTATATGTGGCCTGCAATGTGGGGAAATGCATTTTATGACGATGATGTGGCCAGCGGACCTTTAGCAAACGAAATGGGAATTGTTATGGGAACTTCTCATCATGAACCAATGGTTTTGGCACAGACAGATTGGCGTCGATATATTAAAAAGAATAATTTGCCTAATATTTGGGATTACTCTAAAAATAAGAAGGTTTTAGACGAATTCTGGAAAACGGGAATTGAGCGAAGCAAAAATTGGGAAAAACTGGTAACCATTGGGATGCGTGGTGATGGAGACGAAGCAATGAGTGAAGGCACCAATATAAGTTTGTTAGAAAATATTGTAAAAGAACAGCGCAAAATTATTGAGAAAGAAACGGGGCAAAACGCCAATAAAACGCCTCAGGTTTGGGCTTTGTACAAAGAGGTTCAGGATTATTACGATCAGGGAATGCGTGTTCCTGATGATGTAATTCTTTTGTTCTGTGATGATAATTGGGGAAATGTCCGCAAACTTCCTGATCTTTCAAAACCGTTACATAAAGGCGGCTACGGAATGTATTATCATTTTGATTATGTGGGCGGCCCAAGAAACTCAAAATGGATTAATATAAGTCCGATACAAAGAGTTTGGGAACAAATGAATCTCAGCTATGAAAATGGAGTTGATAAAGTTTGGATTGTAAATGTTGGTGATTTAAAACCAATGGAATTCCCAATTAGTTTCTTTTTAGACATGGCATCGAATCCCAAAGATTTCAACTCTCAGAATTTATTCCAATACACAGAAAATTGGGCAGTGGAACAGTTTGGAAATAAATATTCTAAAGAAATCGCCAGATTATTAAATACCTACCCGAAATTTAATCGTCGTGTTACTCCAGAAATGCTGGACAGCAAGACTTATTCTTTAGAAAACTATAATGAATTTGAAAAAGTTGTTAATGAGTATAAAAACTTAGCACTCGATGCATATAGAGTGTATAATGAACTTCCCAATGAATATAAAGATGCTTATTTTCAGTTGGTTTTATATCCAATAGACGCCTGTTGCAATCTTTATGAAATGTATTTTGCACAGGCAAAAAACAGAAAATTAGCAGCAGAAAAAAACAGTCTTGCCAATTATTATGCTGATGAGGTTAAAGTAAAATTTGAACGTGATTCTATTCTTCAAAACAAGTATAATAATGAAATTGCAGCTGGTAAATGGCCTCAT
The DNA here is from genome assembly GCF_003254585.1 of Flavobacterium sharifuzzamanii. Lineage (GTDB taxonomy): Bacteria > Bacteroidota > Bacteroidia > Flavobacteriales > Flavobacteriaceae > Flavobacterium > Flavobacterium sharifuzzamanii. The sequence continues at coordinate 78,058 of NZ_QJGZ01000040.1, forward strand.
GTGATGGATCAAATGCGCATAGGTTATAAAGCTTGGCATGATGGTCCTAAAAATATTCTTCCTGAGGTAAAATATCTTTCTGATAGCGAAATTATTGTTCCGAAAATTTTTCTAGAAAAAGATGGCTATGTGTCTATAAATGCAGCCCACTTTTCTAAAATGAATAATTCAAAAAAAATACATTGGGAAGTCATTCCAGATTTCGGAAAAACATTGAGTGGCATTACAACATTTCCGCAAAATATTTACTCAATGGCAGAAGATAATGTCTTTGTGGAATACGAAATTAATTTTGTTTCAACAGGAGAATTTACTGTAGAACTTTTGCTGGCTCCAACATTGAATTTTAACAGCAATAAAGGTCTTCGATATGAAATATCTTTTAATGGAGAAAAACCGCAGCTTGTAAATTTTAATGGTCATTATAAAGGAGAACTAGGGAAATGGCAAGCAGAACACATAATTCATTCTGCAACCAAGCATAATATTCTAAATTCAGGAAAGCATACACTTCGTTTCAGAGTTTTAGATCCTGGAATTGTACTCCAAAAAATATTGATCGATACTGGCGGTTTGAAGCCTTCTTATTTAGGAGCTCCGGAAAGTGATAGAGTAGTTGAATAAGTTTTGCATATCTTTTTTATTAGATAAAAAGAATATTAAAATGGCAAGAAAATCTTGATATAATAACTTCCGCCGATATCAAGTTAAAGGCTGCCTTCCTCTTTAGTGCACCATGCTAGCGAAGTAAATAATTGTATTATATTAACCTTAAATTAGTGTATGTTATCCAATTTTAGATGAAATAGTATTATGGTGAAATAATCTTCTATTTTTAGTGAAATTTCAACACAATACATGGAACCAATACAACTTATTTCAGATCATTTCATTGAAGAAAAATGTAATTTTAAAGAACTTATAGAACGACTTCGGGCTGGATTTTCGACTTCAGATATCAATGTGCCCATGCGCCATCATCATGATTATTCTAATCCTGAAGAAGGCAAAGATTCAACATTATTATTGATGCCAGCGTTTCAAGCAGGTAAAGATTTAGGTGTAAAAATTGTTACAGTAAGCCCTAATAATGGTAAATATGATTTGCCTTCGATTCAGGGAACGTATATTTATCTTGATGGACACAAAGGGAATATAAAGGCAATTCTTGATGCAAAATCACTAACAGGGAAGCGCACTGCGGCAACATCTGCATTGGCAAGTAGTTATCTTTCACGAAAAGATGCCTCGTCTATGCTGATGATTGGAACTGGAGCATTAGCCATTAATTTAATTCAGGCGCATGCAAGTGTTAGACCTATAAAAGAAGTTTATGTTTGGGGAAGAACCATAGAAAAAGCTCAACTGGTTTGCGATGCACTTAAAAACGCTTCATTTACCTGTAAACCAGTTTCTACTATAGAAGAAATTATTTCTGAAGTTGATATTATCTCGGCAGCAACTTTATCGCCTGTTCCGCTTGTTTTAGGAAAATGGCTGAAAGCAGGACAGCATTTAGATCTTGTTGGAGCATATAAAAAAGATATGCGTGAAGCTGATGATGAAGCAGTTTTAAAATCAAACCTATTTCTTGATACTTATCAAGGCGGATTAAAGGAAAGTGGCGATATTTTGATTCCGCTCACAAATGGAATTATCACCAAAGAAACAATCAAAGCAGATTTATTTGAACTGTGCAGCAATGCAAAACAAGGCAGAACATCAGAGGAAGAAATCACCTATTTTAAATCTGTTGGACATGCGTTAGAAGATCTTGTTGCAGCTGGATATTTTTATGAAGAGTATAATTTAAACACACAAAAAAATGCCTAATACCTACCAAAATATTTGTAATAATACTGAATATAAAGCAGACGCCTCTGTACTGCAGATCAAAACAATCGATATGCATACAGGTGGTGAGCCCTTACGTGTAATTGTTTCTGGTTTTCCAGAGCTTAAAGGAAATAGTGTTTTAGAATACCGACGAGATATAAAAGAAAACTACGATTATTTAAGAACTGCATTGATGTTTGAACCTCGCGGTCATGCTGATATGTATGGTTGTATTTTGCTTCCGCCAAACGATGAGGATGCAGATTTTGGTATTCTTTTCATGCATAACGAAGGTTACAGCAGTATGTGCGGTCATGCTATTATTGCAATAAGCACATTAGCGGCAAAAATGAACTGGATAAAAGTGAAAGAAGGAGAAAATGAATTGAAAATTGATGCTCCTTGTGGTCGAATTTTTTCATATGTCAATATATTAAACGGCGAAGTAACAGGAGTGAGGTTTCATTGCGTGCCAAGTTTTGTAGTAAGCTTAGATCGTCTTGTAAATGTCCCAGAAATTGGAGATGTTGTGTATGATCTGGCTTATGGTGGCGCTTTCTATGCTTATGTTGATTTGAGAAAAAATACCCATTTGAATTTTGGATTAACCGAAGAAAACTACAGAGCGATTATTCAAACCGGAGTAGATATAAAACATGCTGTAATGAATTATAATAAAGATATTCAGCATCCATTTGAGGAGGATTTGAGCTTTTTATACGGAACTATTTTTATAGATGAACCAATGAATATCACTAATCACAGCCGAAATGTTTGTGTTTTTGCTGACGGAGAAGTAGATCGTTCTCCAACAGGTTCAGGCGTTTCTGGAAGAATAGCGATTGAAAAAGCTAGAAATGCAATAGATATGAATGAATTTATCACGATAGAAAGTATAACGGGAAGCACATTTATCGGATCGCTTGTGAGAGAAGAAAAATTTGGTCCCTTTAAAGCTGTAATTCCACAAGTTGAAGGAACGGCTTTTGTAACAGGAGCAAATACATTTTTAATAGATCCAAAAGATCCTATGAGGAATGGGTTTATACTTCGATAATTAATTCTGTAAAACAAACAAACTGTAAGTCATTTAGATTAACAGTTTTTTTATTTCTCAGTTTAGAGCATAAAAAAGTCCTAATCAAAGATTAGGACTTCCGTGGGGAGAGCAGGATTCGAACCTGCGAAGTTTTCACAGCAGATTTACAGTCTGCCCTCGTTGGCCGCTTGAGTATCTCCCCGACTCTCTAGCGTTGTGCTTAGTTGTTCTAAGCGGTGGCAAAGATAGGAACTCTTTCTACATTTCCAAATAAAAAAATGACTTAATTTTAAGTTGTTTTAAAGTTATTTTTTAATTCATTGGAATTGAATAGAATAAAATTCGCTGAAATATTCTTTTTTTTAGTTTATTTTTTAAAGTAGGATTAGGATTACGTGATATAAAAATCTTTTCTTAAGGCTTAATCTTTCATAAACTCTTCAGCCATTGTGTTTGTTGATGCTTTGAGCGAAATATTGAAGAAAAAAGAAACTATGCGATAAGCCGAACTTTTATTTCTTTTTTGATGAATTTCTATTTTTAAGTTTGTGATATGCCGTAAAACAAAAAAATCTCCACTAAGGAGATTTTTTATAAAATTATATCAAGGTATATTATTTAGCTAGCAATTCTTTGATTTTTGCTTTCAGTTCATCACCTCTTAAATCTTGTGCAACTACTTTTCCTGATGCGTCAAGGATAAAAGTTGCTGGAATAGATTCAACGTTGTATTGTCTTGCAATTGGCTCGTCCCAAAATTTCAGATTAGAAACTTGCGTCCAAGTTAAGCCATCTTTTGCAATAGCTTCTTTCCATTTCGTCGCATCTTTGTCTAAAGATACTCCTACAATGTTTAATCCTTTTGAGTGAAATTCTTTGTAAAGAGCCACTATATGAGGATTTTCTTGTCTGCATGGTCCGCACCAAGAAGCCCAGAAATCTACAATAGTAACTTTACCTAAGCTTTCTTTAAGCGAAACTACTTTTCCCTCTGGATTAGGAGCCGAAAAATCTGCTCTTCATTTAGCGCTGCCTACCGCTGGAGCTGTAGCACCAACAGATGGCATTTTTGCTTGACCAAATCTAGTTTTGATTTCTTTACCTGGAGCAGTGTTTTTTAAAGACTCATCCAAACCGTTGTAAAGACCTTCTAATTTTTTCATATCAGCTGTTGGGTCATTCAATAAACTTTGAATAATTAAAGCTGTAATGAAAGATTTTGGGTGATTTTCAGCGTAAGCTAAATATTTCTTTTTGCTTCCTTCTTGAACTTCTTTTTGAATTTCCATGTATTGTTTCATCAAGCCATTGATAGTTGCTGTATCTTGAGCTTGTTGAGCTTGTTTCATTTTATCGTTGTTCTTTTTCTGGAAATCAATTAAGCTTTTTTGAGTTTTGTTCATATCTTCCATGAAAGTCACATACTCATCATTGTTGTAAGTTCCAGAGATTTTAGATTTATGGATACTATCTTTATCAATAGCAACTTTAATTTCTCCAGTTTCTAAGATGAATGGGATAGGTCCATTAGCACCTTGTAATATTAATGTGTGGAAAGCTGGTTCAGTAACTTTTCCTTTTATTTCAAATTTTCCGTTTTCAACTTTTACTGTATCAAGAGAAACTGGCATTCTTGTAGCAGGATCCTGACCTTGTAAGATAATCGTTTTTCCATTTTCAATCCCTGTAGCAGTACCAGTAATAAGGTATTCTCCATCTTTAACTTTACTGCAAGAAATTATAGCTGCAGAAGCTGTAAGTACAAAAAGTATTTTTTTCATTATAAAAAATTAATTAGTTAATTGATTTGTGCAACAAAAGTATCTAAAATTATAAAACATATAGAATTTTGTAACCTAAAATTTTGTTATAGTTTTTTTTGTTCTAATCGTCCTAAAATCAAGGGGTTTGTTGCTTTTATTTGATTTAAAACTCTTATTTGATTTTTGTTTCTAATGTGAAGATAGGATTTTTATAATAATAATGTATAAAAAAAGCACTCTATAAAAAGAGTGCTTTCTGTAATATTGTAATCTAAAAACTATTCTTGGTTTGTTTTCTTTCTCCAAGTAAAAGCATTTAAGATATGTCTTTTTGCAAATCTCGCTGGAGAATCAGCATTTACCATTTTTACGTAAGTTGCTTTAGGAACGCTGATGTATTCGTAAACACTTCCGTTAGAAAAGTCAATAATTAAACGACCTTCAACAAATTTAAAATCTGTAATAGAACAAGTTGTAATTGTTTCTGTGTACTCAGGTAAATTAAGTTTGATAGTATCAGGGTGAATACTTACTAAAAAGTGGTAAGCTTCGATAATCGTTTTACTTTTTTCTTCTGCTTCTTTTAAACCAGCTTCATTTCCCACAAATTTATCAGGATGAGATTCTTTCATCGCATTACGATAAATTGTCTTTAAATCTTTTAACTCTGCAGTTTTTTCTACGTTTAGTAACTTGCGGTATTCAACTATTTTTTTCATAAATAAAAGGTAACTACTTGTCTATTAGTTTGAAATCGTTTTGTTTTAGTTCAAATCGACAAATTTTTTGCAAAGGTACACTTTTTTTTAACTTTTCAGTTTTGATGTAAAAAATATTCAGGAAAGTTAGTTTATTAAAACGTTAACTGAGAGTTTTAACGCAAAGTACACAAAGGTTTACGCAAAGAGCACAAAGATTTTTTTGAGATTCATTAAAATGAAAAGTTCGCAAAGCTATGTCAGCACAAAGCTTTGCGAACTTAAATATTCTCAATGTATAACTTCAAGTAAAAATAAACTTAGCGTCCTTTGAGGTAAAACTTAACCGTTTCAACAAAAACTTGAAACTTGAAACTTGAAACAAAATAAACCTATTCCGGCTTATGATTCGCTTTATCGAAGTTTCTTGATTTTTTAGGATATTTATCGTAACTCATGTCGCTTGGGTTTTCAATAACAGATTTTATAGTAATCCAATCTCCAACCTCAAATTTGGCTTGAACCATTTTGTAGTCTAAAAGATATTCGCCACAGAAATAATTATTATTTTCATCTTTTTCGATAATGCCGGTAAAAACTCCTTTTTGTGGCATTTTTTGTTCTGAATCTATAGACATGATTTTTTGTTTTGAATTAAAGTACAAAGGTAAGCAATTTAGGTTTGTTTTAGGGAGTTCGCCGTAATCTGAGTATATTTGCACATGCAGAAAAATTTTAAACCACATCCTAATTCTTTTAAAAACACGTTTTGCGCTTTTAATGAAGTACTTCCAGAAGCCATTAAAGGATTAAAAAAGCAATTTGAAAGCAAAGCAGGAAGTAGTTATTATTATACAGAAGAAGGAATGTATCGTGTTTCTAATCATTGGGGAAGACTGGCCAATAGTAAATGGCGATTGATTGCTCGTGATCCTGAGACAGAATCGAAGACTAAAATTGGTTTTGCAAAATGGACAGAATTTTATCCAGACAATGCAACTGATAAACTGTATTATATAGAAGCCGATTTCGAAAAAAACATAGCCAATTATCAACATAAAAATAATCCTGAGTATAACGGAAAAGCGGTTTTAAGAACAAGTGCTGAAACCACAAAAAGATTAAAACAGATTAGAAATTTACAGCAGCTGACTAATTGGGCAAAACATTTTGATTATGAAGACATTGATGATTTGCGAAAACAGATCATTAATGAATTGATTTTTACTGAAAAAACGTTAGAACAAATTAAAAGAGAAGTGTAATGGGACGTAATAACGAAAAGAACATCAAGAAACATAACGATAAATTGCACAAAGCTCAGGCAAAAGCTAAACAAGCCGAAATTGCAAGAAAAGAAAAACTCAAAGAAATAGTAAAGAAGTACAACGAAAGTAAAAACGAAGAATAAATAGTTACAAGTTTCAGGTTTCATGTTACAAGTTAGCACAGCAAACCTGAAACTTGAAACCTGAAACAAAAAAATAATGAATAGCAAATTCGAAACACTAAAAGCAAACGTACAGGAAATCATTGATTTGATTGCTGCGAAAAACGATAGAGAAGCAAACAATAAATTATTGGAAGTAAGCGAAACGCTAGACGAAATGATTGATTTTGCTGAAGAAGACGAAGAAGTGAGAGAAATCACTCGTTACCAGGTTTTACTAAATCAGCTTCATGTAAAAATTAATGGAGAAGAACCAGTCGATGGAGAATAAAAAATGTTTCTGCGATACAGGATTGCTTTTTGAAAATTGCTGTGAATTGTATTTAAATGGTAATCAAAAAGCACCTTCAGCATTGGCTTTAATGCGATCTAGGTATTCGGCTTATGCAACTCACAATGCTAATTATCTTATGGAAACAACTCATGTTTCTGAAAGAAAATACTATTCAAAACCTGAAATTTTGAGATGGGCAGTCTCCAATAAATGGCAGAAATTGGAAATTTTGAGTTTCTCAGAAGACACAGTAGAATTCAAAGCTTATTTTTTAGATTCAGATGATAAACTACAAGTGCATTATGAATTTTCTACTTTTAAATTCGAAAATGGTGCTTGGTATTATTTGGACGGAAAGTTTGAATAATTATTATATCTAACACTGTTAGTTGAGATTTTTGGTTAAATATTTTAACTAAAAATTAATAAACGATTCGTTTTTCATAATTCCAAAAAGATGTAATTTTAGATTTATGAAAAACGAATTTAAAAAAGGCTTTTATTTTAAGACTTACGAAGCTCCTTTTCAGTCTCCGTTTGACAAACTTTTTACGATTTTTAAAGAGTTAATCACCCATACTTCGGGTGATTTTGATGAAGCAATAAACTGGCTTCGGGAACTGGACAAAGAATATAAACTTACCGACGAAAATTATACTATTGACGATTTTATTGAAGACCTTAAGAAAAAAGGGTATATAAAAGATGAAGTAAAAGGCGATGGAAGTTCTGGTTTTGGGATTACGGCAAAAACTGAAAGAGCTATTAGACAGCAAGCTTTAGATCAGATTTTTGGAAATTTGAAAAAGTCTGGAAACGGAAATCATAAAACAAAATACGCAGGGAGCGGTGATGAACACACAGGAGAATTCCGCGAATATAACTTTGGCGACAGCTTAGAAAGAATTTCTTTGACTGAAAGTCTTCGAAACGCTCAGGTTAATAATGGTGTCGAAAGTTTTATGCTAACTGAAAACGATTTGATTGTAGAAGATGCTCAGTATAAAGCTCAAATGAGTACCGTTCTAATGATCGACATCAGTCATAGCATGATTTTGTATGGCGAAGACCGAATTACTCCAGCTAAAAAAGTAGCAATGGCTTTGGCAGAATTAATCACAACAAGATACCCAAAAGATACGTTAGATATATTAGTTTTTGGAAATGATGCTTGGACAATTCCGATCAAGGATTTACCATATTTGCAAGTTGGACCGTATCATACCAATACGGTTGCAGGTTTACAATTGGCGATGGATATTTTGCGTAGAAAGCGAAATACCAACAAACAAATTTTCATGATTACCGACGGAAAACCAAGTTGCGTTCGCGAACGTGATGGTTCTTATTATATGAATAGTAATGGTTTGGATGAATACATTGTAGATAAATGCTATACTCAAGCGCAGCAGGCAAGAAAGCTCCATATTCCAATTACGACTTTTATGATTGCCAGAGATCCATATTTACAGCGTTTTGTGAATCAGTTTACTGAGGCGAATCAAGGAAAAGCATTTTATACCGGAATTAAAGGTTTGGGTGAAATGATTTTTGAGGATTATGAAGCGAATAGGAAGAAGAGGATTAAATAAATAGGTGCAAAGGTTCTGAGGAACAAAGGAGCAAAGGTTTTATCAACACAACGCATATCGTAGAGACGCACTGCAGTGCGTCTAACACAAAGGAATGAAACAATGCTCATTTCTTTAAAACAAAACAATAACAAAATATATGTTTCAATACAATGGAAATAAATACTATAAAGACATTAGGTCAATTAAAAGCCGCTGGATATAAAAGTACAAGCATTAAAGATGAATTGCGAAATAATCTTCGCGAAAAAATCAAATCGGGAAAACCTGTTTTTGAAGGTGTCCACGGATTTGAAAATACTGTTATTCCTGAATTAGAAAGAGCAATTTTATCTCGTCATAATATCAATTTGTTGGGACTTCGCGGACAGGCGAAAACGCGTTTGGCGCGTAAAATGGTCGAATTATTGGATGAATATATTCCTTTTGTAGAAGGTTCAGAGATTAATGACGATCCTTTAAATCCGATTTCTCGTTTTGCTAAGGATTTGATAGCAGAAAAAGGAAATGAAACGCCAATTTCGTGGTTGCACAGGAGCGAACGTTTCTTCGAAAAATTGGCAACTCCAGATGTAACAGTTGCCGATTTAATTGGTGATGTTGACCCAATTAAAGCCGCAAATTTAAAATTGTCTTATGCAGACGACAGAGTAATTCACTTTGGAATGATTCCGAGAGCGAATCGCTGTATTTTTGTAATCAACGAATTACCCGATTTACAAGCTAGAATTCAAGTAGCATTATTCAATATTTTGCAAGAAGGAGACATTCAGATTAGAGGTTTTAAATTGAGAATGCCTCTAGATATGCAGTTTGTTTTTACAGCAAATCCTGAAGATTATACCAACAGAGGAAGCATTGTAACGCCTTTAAAAGATAGAATTGGTTCTCAGATCCTGACACATTATCCAGAAAGCATTGAAATTGCCAGAACGATTACAGAACAAGAATCTAAATTAGATCAAAATCAGACAGATGTTGTTTATGTTCCGAGTTTGGCTAGAGATATTTTAGAGCAAATTAGTTTTGAAGCTCGTGAAAGCGAATACATCGATAATAAAAGCGGTGTGAGCGCGAGAATGAGTATTACGGCGTTTGAAAATTTAATTAGTACAGCTGAGCGTCGCGCTTTGATTTCTGGTGTCGATAAAACAACTTTACGCTTATCTGATTTTATCGGAATTATTCCAGCCATTACAGGAAAAGTAGAATTGGTTTACGAAGGAGAGCAGGAGGGAGCTAATGTTGTTGCTGAAAGTTTAATTGGTTCCGCGATTAGAACTTTATTCCCTGAATATTTCCCTAAAATCGAAAAATTGGAAAAACCAGACGAAAAAACGCCATATTCTGATATTGTGGAATGGTTTTTCGCGGAAAGCGGTTTCGAATTATTAGACGATGCTTCAGACAAAGAATACAAAAGCATTTTAGATGAAGTGGCACCATTAGACGATTTATTAAAAAAATATCAGCCTCAACTGACAAAAGAAGATGTGTATTTTATGAAAGAATTCATTCTTTGGGGATTGGTTGAATATAAAAAACTGAGTAAAGACCGTTTTGCAAAAGGAAATCAGTTTAGAGATATTTACGGAAGTTATATTAGCAAGTTCTAAAAACAATATATTAAAAAATGATCTGGTCTAATCGGTTTTTCAAAACCGGTTGGACCTTTTTGTTTTGAATAGTTTACTTTTACAATCCAAAAATAAATTTATGTTATTCCTTATATTAAGTATTCTTTGCAGCGTTATTGTAGGTGTTATATTCAAAATTTCTAGAAAATATAATGCTAATCCATCACAAATTATTTCGTTTAATTACATCGCTGCGATTACGCTTTGTTACTTTACTTTTGCGCCAGATCTAAATGCATTAGACCTAAATGCGCCATTAGAAATATACACTTCTGTTGGAATTTTACTTCCAATATTATTTCTGTTTCTAGCACTTTCGATAAAATATATGGGAATTGCAAAAACAGATGCAGCACAAAGATTATCATTGTTTATTCCTATTTTGGCGGCTTGGCTATTGTTTAATGAAGGATTTAATACTTATAAAGTTATAGGAGTTTTAGTTGGTTTTGCGGCACTTTTATTCATCTTAAAAAAGCCATCAGACAACGCAGAAAACAAATGGATTTATCCTGCAACAGTTTTACTTGGTTTTGGAATTATAGATATTCTTTTTAAGAAAATTGCTTTATATATAGTTGTTCCTTATACAACATCTTTATTTTTCGTTTTTCTAATTGCTTTTGCCGTTTCTATTTTAATAGTGCTGTATAAACTTTTTATAGCGAAAGAAAATTTTGTTTTAAAAAGCATCCCATTCGGAATATTGGTTGGAATTTTCAACTTCGGAAATATATTATTCTACTTAAAAGCTCATAAAGCATTTGCAGAAAATCCATCAACTGTTTTTGCGGGAATGAATATGGGAGTAATTATTTTAGGAACACTTATTGGAGCTTTTTTCTTCAAGGAAAAACTATCTAAAATCAATATTTTAGGACTGTTCTTGGCTCTTATAGCGGTTGTTTTCATATTTTTATCGCAATTGCAATAATTTTTTTTAGTTTGTAACCCTTTAGTTTACAGTTGTTTTTGTAAGTAAATTAAAAATCTTTTAAATTAACTCTACTAGTTCTATAGAGTTTATAAATATATTTTTGTAGCTTTGTCTCAACAATGAAAAACTATAGTCAAAATATAAGAACGTCTTTTCCATGCAGCTTTGCGATGTGCTGTATGATGAATCACGTTTTGAAATGGCGTTAATAGAGAAAGTACTTGTTAGTTATTTTTTTTTTTTAGCCTTTCATTGCACCATGAAAGGCTTTTTTTTGAATCATTAAAAAATCAAGATATGAGAACCAATAGAAATATGAAAATTTTGATGCGTCGCTGCTTAATCAAGATTCCGTGTTGCAACTAATGACAGCATAAAATAGGCACGATCTTCAGAGAGAAGATTGATAAACATAAAAAATAACCCAAACCTAAAACTATATAGTATGAGCTCAGAAATTATAAAACATAATCCGTTTCAATCGATGATTGATCGCTTTAATATCGCTGCAGATATTTTAAAATTAGATGATTCTATTAAACAAAAATTGCAGCGTCCAGAAAAACAAATTACGGTAAATTTTTCTATTACTTTAGATAATGGAAACGTTCAGAACTTTGAAGGATACCGTGTAATTCACAACACGGCTTTAGGACCTTCAAAAGGCGGAATTCGTTACGATACTGCTGTAAATCTGGACGAAGTAAAAGCACTTGCCGCCTGGATGACCTGGAAATCTGCTGTAACTGGAATTCCGTTTGGTGGAGCAAAAGGCGGCATTATTTGCGATCCGAGAAACCATTCTAAAACAGAATTAGAAAAAATTACAAGAGCTTACACCAAAGCTTTGTCTGATATTTTTGGACCAGAAAAAGATGTCCCAGCACCAGACATGGGAACAGGCCCAGACGAAATGGGCTGGCTGATGGATGAGTTTTCAATTCTTCACGGAAGACCAATTCACGCAGTTGTTACAGGAAAACATCTTCATTCTGGCGGATCTCTAGGCAGAGTAGAGGCAACAGGAAGAGGCGTAAGTATTATTACACTTTTGGCACTTGAGAAATTAAAAATTAGACCTGCAAGAGCTACTGCAGCAATTCAAGGATTTGGAAACGTTGGATTGCATTCTGCATTATTTCTGCATGAAAAAGGAGTGAAAATTGTAGCAGTAAGTGATGTTTCGGAAGCATTTTACAATCCGAACGGGATTAATATTCCAGAGCTGATTTTATATTACAATCTGAATAACAAAACCATAAAAGGATATCCAAATTCAGTTGCCATTAAACATGAAGATTTATTGCTTTTAGATGTTGATGTTTTAATTCCTGCTGCAAAAGAAGATGTGATTACTCAGAAAAATGCAGGTGATATTAAAGCCAGAATTATTGTTGAAGGTGCCAATGGACCAGTTGCTTCAGATGCAGATCAGATTCTGCATGATAAAAATATATTAGTTGTTCCTGATATTTTAGCCAATGCAGGCGGTGTTACCGTTTCTTATTTCGAATGGCTTCAGAATTCGCTTTTGGAGTCTTGGAGAATCAGCCAGATTAATAAACGTCTGGAGGATATATTAGAGAAAGGTTTTGAAACTGTTTTTAGAGTGGCAGTAAAACACAATGTAACGCCTCGTATTGCTGCTTATATTATTGCTTTAAAGAAAGTAGCCGAAACACAATCGGTTAAGGAAGTGGCGCTGGAAGCTCCTTTATTTAAGCAGAATTAAAAATCAGGTTTACTTCGTAAAAGATCATTTTCGTTGATTACGTTTTTTGTCTGCTAAAAACGTAATTGACGGAAGTGTCTTTTTCGTTTGAACTAGTAATTATAATTTTTAGAATCGAAAAGTATCATACAAAATGAAAAACATCAATTTTCTAGCATTTGCTATGCCGGCCTTTTTTCTTTTTTTGTTTTTAGAATATAAGCTTGCTCAACGTAGAAAAAAGCCTGAAATTTTTAACTATGAAAGTTCTGTTTCCAATATCTCCATCGGAATTGCAGAGCGTTTGATTAACTTATTTGTTGCGGCGAGTTTTTACCAGCTGTATTATTTAATTTATGATGATTATAGAATATTTGAGATTCCGAGTAATGTCTTAGTTTGGATTGCATTAATTCTTGCAACTGATTTTGTCTGGTATTGGTATCATCGGTTAGGACATGAAGTTAATTTTTTCTGGGCAGCGCATATTGTACATCATCATAGTGAGGAGTTTAATTTTACAGCGGCAGCTAGAATTACGACATTTCAAGCCATTATTAGAACAGGATTTTGGTGTATTTTGCCATTAATTGGTTTTCATCCGAGTATGGTAATTACCATGCTTATTGTTCATGGCGCATATTCTTTCTTTACGCATACACAGCTTATCGGTAAAATAAAATGGCTGGAATATGTTTTTGTAACACCTTCTGTTCACGGTGTTCATCATGCTTCCGACGAAAAGTATTTGGACAAAAATTACGGTGATATGTTTACGTTTTGGGATCGCCTTTTTGGGACTTTCCAAACCGAAGAAGAAAAGCCTAAATACGGATTAACGCATCCGCTAAAAAGCTATAGTTTCTTGTGGCAGCATTTTCATTATTATTTTGAAATCTACGAATTATGGAAACGTTCGAGCGGATTCAAAGGGAGATGGAACGCTGTTTTTGGAAGTCCAGCCGATATGGATCAGGATATTCGTCCGATTCTCGAAAAACGTTTTCTGCAAGATAAAGCGGCTCCAAACCAAAGGCTTCGATTTAAAAATTACCTTTATATACAATTAGGAATCTGCACACTTATTTTAACTGTTTTTACCTATTATTTTGATTATTTAGAATTGTATGATAAAATGTTTGTACTTTCTTTAGTAATCATCACTTTAATCAATTGCGGTGCTTTATTAGAACAGCGCAAATGGATTTATTATCTTGAATATGCTCGCTTGGCGATGATTTCGACTTACTTTTTATATGAAGAAGATTTAATCGCATTTTTCTTTGTTCCGATTGCAGTTATGATTTTTGCGGAGCAATTGTTTTCATTGAGTGCGATTTATCAGAATACCATTTTGCAATTAGAAACAACAGAATAAGATAGTCCCAGAGGGACAGAATATTTATAGAAAAGATATTTGCAGATGTAGAAAAGCCCCAGCGGGGTGACATAAATATATGTCACCCCGCTGGGGCTTTTTTGATGGTCGTTTGAATTGCATTCTATAAATATGCCGCTCCTCCGGAGCTGTGATACTATTTATCGTTTGCACGTAGCAAAAAAACTTAGAACCTTAGCATCTCAGAACCTTAGCAACTTTAAATTGTCTTTATCTCCATAATCTTCTGCTCAAAAGTATCTTTAAAGTCAGATTTGCTTTTAATTCTAGTTTTATACGTATAAATGGTAGCTACAGAAAGTTCCAGAAATTCTGCCATTTGACTGCTGTCTTGAATCCCTAATCTGTACAAAGCAAAAATTCGCAATTCTGTATTTAAAAGCTCGCCTTTTTTGACAATGCATTTATGATCGTTTGGAAATAATTTATTGAAATCGGTTACGAAAGTCGGAAACAATTTCAAGAAGATTTCGTCAAACTGATGAAACAGATTTTCGCGTTCTTCCTTTACATTATAACGCTTTAAACTCGCAATAACTTCATCGGTTTTTTTGGTGATGATTTTATGCAGCGTACTTTTTTGAATGTGATCTATTTTATTAATGAAAGCCGAAGTTGCTTTGATAAAATAAGTAATGTATTCTTCTTTGATTGCATTGGCTTCACTTAAACTCACATTCATTTCCTGCAATTGCAAATAAGAATCGGCCATAATCTTTCTCGCTTTATTTTTCTCTTTTAATTGCTTGAAAATGATGCCCAGAAAAACGAAAATGATAATTGTAAGAATCGTCAAGAGAATAATAATCTTTTCCAGTTTATCATTCTTATCCTTTACATTATTAAGCTGTGCTTTTTCTATAATTGGTAGAATCGACGAAATCTCAATTTTTCGATGTCTCGCATTATAAAATGTTGCATCATCCATCGCGATATTGATATACTCGTTTGCCTTATCCAAATAACCCATTTTAAAAAGTTCATTGGCTAAATTTCGAAGTGCAACGGTCTCTTTGGTCGCATTTTTAACATCAGCAATTGCGGCAAGAGCCAAGTATTGAATAGCTTTTTTTGTATAACCTCTTTCTGAATAAATATAACCGAGACTCGAAGTGGCTATTCCATAATAATCGGGAGGCAGATTGTAGTTGTTTATCCAGTAACTAAATGCAAATTCGGCGCCACGCCAATCTTGCTGTTTCAGGCGTTTCAAACTTTCTGCTGCCCAATACTCATTAGTATTTGTTCCAATTAATTCTAAAGCTTTTTTGAGAAAATGATTTCCCTGCTGTACATAATGAATATTAAAACGCTGATCACTGCTATAATCGGCCAAATCATAATAAGCACGTGCTTTGATGCTATAGTACTCAAATTTATTTTTGATATCTAATTTGCTTTCATCAACCACATTTAAAGTATCAATTGCTTCTTTAAAAAGCCCAGAAGAAAGCAGAACAAAACCTTCTTTTATTCGGCTTTTGGCTAAATATTTTGGGTTTTTCAAAACTTTTGCCTTGATTTTTGCTTCATCTAAATAATAATAAGCGGAATCATATTTAAAAGATTTGTATTCATCAAACAATGACATATAGCAATTATACAATTCTTCATTATTCTGACTAAGGGTAAACTTTGATATGTTTTTCTTTAAAGATTGAATTTTTCGATATTTCTGGTTCAGGTAAACCTCTTTTTTTAAGAGCACCTGATCTAATTCTTCTAAATAAGGATTTGTCTCTTTCGCAGTAAGAGAAAAACCGCCTAGGAAGAAAAGCAGCATCAATATTCTTTGCATGATTTGTTTTGGTTTAGGGAAAAAAGGTCGGTTGATAGATATGATTAGTTAATTCGTTTTAAAATTAAGAATAAGTTTGAGATTAAGCTAAGCCTGTTTTTCAAGAATCTTAAAAAATGTTTAATATATAGCCTTTGAAGGGGATTTTCAGAGTGAAAATAAGCTGTAAATGTTAAAAACAGGTAAATTATTTGCAATTATACAATAAAAAGAACTTATATATATGCATAGTGAAAAAAATATACTTATTATTTTTCATATTGTCATTTTTACCATTTAAAAATAGCTATTTTTCATCTAAACAGCGTCTTGATTTTTTACTAAAACATAAAAATGTAAATATCTTATAATTAGTAAGTTATGTTTTTTATTATTTGAATTTCATCTTGATTTTTATCAGATTTTTTTTTTTGGATTTATTTAACGGCTAGTTTCGCTGTATCCTTTTGAAGGGGATAACAAACTAACAAAAACCAAAAATTTATGAAATGTAAAAGTCTTTATTGGCTAGCTTTTATGATGTGTTTTTTTGCAATCGGATGCGATAACACAGATGACGGAAGCTACGTAGAACCGATTACCCTTTATGAAAAAGTAAATGGAAATTGGGGATTAACAAATCTGAAAATGGTTGATGAAGTTGCGAAAGCAAATAATATCGAACCAAACGAAGACAACTTGAGTACTTATTTTAACTACGAAGATTTTAAAATCAAATTTAACGTAGATGAAAAGAACAATCCAACAAGTTATGAAGTAACCGGAGATGTCCCTCCTTTATTTGCTCCAAAAGGGTATTGGGCATTAAGCTCAGAATTTCAGCAGACCAACGGTATTGGAACAAAAATCTATTTGTACAGCGATGCGCAAAAAACGCAAAAAACAGATGAATTGGTACTGGCTTCAGTTCCAGGTAAAAACAAAGAAATGCAGATTCAATTGGTGCATTCTTCTGGCGGTGTTGCTTTCGTGTCTTACGTATTTAAATTAAATGCTATTAATTAAAAAGTAATATGAAAAAGTTTATATATACAATTTTACTTGCCTTGTTGATGGCTCCTAATTTTATTCAGGCACAAGAAGCCGCTGGAGCTGTAGGGCCAATATCATCATTTCCTGTTATTTACAAATATGATGAACAAGTTACTTGGTATTTTGATATGTCGGCATCGACATTTGCTGAAACAGAAGATTTATACATCTGGATCTGGTCTCCATCTGAACCAGATGCTGGACACTGGGAAAACTCTTCTGACTTTGCAAAACTGAAATACGAAGGAAACAGAATCTGGAGTTTTACTTTAACTCCGACAGTTTATTTTTCTAAGACTCCAGATCAAATTGCTAAGAGTGATGGATTCTGGTTTCGTCTGAAAAACAAAAATGGATCTAAACAAAGTGATGTTGCCAACGTGCCTTATACTGATTTTTCATCTTTTTATACTTCAGGTGAATTATTTAGATCATATCCGTCAAAACCATTAATTGACAAGCCGGTAAGTATTATTTTTAATGCAAATCTTAATCCTGCATTCGCTGGTACTCCAAGTGTACATATGCATGGTGGTATGAATGACTGGGCTATTCAACAAATGTATGAAGCCGCAAAACCAGAAATTGCCGCAAAAACAAAATTGAAAGACCTAGGGAATGGTTTTTATAAAATGGATTTTATTCCTAAGCAGTACTTCAATGCTCCAGATGATTTTGTGATGGAAAAGATAAATTTTCTGATGGTAGCAGAGAATTGGACAGCAAATTCGGGAGATCAGGTTATTTACGCAGGAGAATTTGTTCCGCCACCGCCACCAAGTTTTGCTTTCTTTCCTTCGCAAATCAGCCAAAAAGATTTTCTTGGAATGTCAAGAAAAAATAACGAAGCAGGCGTAAACAAATTAATCTACACTATCACAGCTGGACCAAAAACAATTTCGGGTGAATTTACTGGAGGAACTGCAGAAATTAAAGGTTTTGTCAATTTAGTTTCAGAGTTAAACGGAATTCCAAGTTTAAGCGAAATCCATGTTTTGGTAAAAGACAATAAAGACAAAACGATTTCGGATACGACGATTCCGCTTAAAACTTTAGATAAATAATCACTATTAAATTAAAACACCAATTCTAATGAATAGTAAAAATACAAAAAGCGTCCTGCATCAAATGTGGACTGCTAAGGGAGCGGTATTGATGATTTTTATGCTTTTTCTTTCTGCTAGTACTTTCGCGCAGACGAAAAAACAAATCTCAGGAACCGTTTATGACAATACGGGTACGGTATTGCCGGGAGCTTCTATCATTGAAGTAGGAACAAAAAACGGAACTACAACAGATTTTGATGGTAAATTTAGCCTTCAGGTAGCCGTAGGAGGTGCAATCGAAGTTTCGTTTATCGGATCAACCACACAAAAAATCCAAATTACGGGAAGTACTTCTAATGTTGAGGTGCGTCTGCAAAATGATGGATATACATTAGCAGAAGTTCAAGTAGTTTCTGTAGGTTACGGAAAAGTGAAAAAATCAGATTTAACTGGAGCAATTTCGACAGTTGGAGCAGATGATTTAGTAAAAGGAACTATTTCTTCTACAGAACAGGTTTTGCAAGGAAAAGTAGCGGGATTGAATATTATTCGTCCTTCTGGAGATCCTGCAGCAGGTTCTACAATTCGTCTTCGTGGAGGAACTTCTTTAACAGCAAGTAACAGTCCGCTAATTGTTGTGGATGGAATTGCTGGTGTTGATATTAACGTGGTTCAGCCTTCAGATATTAAATCGGTTGACGTTCTTAAAGATGCTTCGGCAACAGCAATTTATGGTTCTCGTGGAGCAAACGGGGTAATCATGATTACAACAAAATCTGGAACAAAAGGAGTTTCTGTAGTGTACAGCGGATTATCTAGTGTTGGATATGTTAATGATAACTTAGATTTATTATCTGCAAATCAATGGAGAGGTTATGTTCGTCAGAACGGAGTTGCTGATGCAGTAGATTATGGTGCTAATACAAACTGGCAAAAAGCAATCGAGCAAACAGCTATTTCTCAGTCTCATACTTTAAGTATCAATTCTGGTAAAGCTGATAGCGGTTTTAGAACTTCACTTTCGTACTTAAACAACGAAGGAGTTATTAAAAAATCTGGTTTAGAAAGATTAAGCGGAAATGTTAGCGCTTATCAATTTCTTGGAGACAACAAAGAAGTAAAATTTGATATGGGATTATTTGCAAACATTGACAAATGGCACCCAATTGATTACAGAATTTTTGAAAGAGCTTACAACTTAAATCCAACAATTCCAGTTTACGATGCAAATGGAGATTTTAGTGTTGTAACAGGAAACCTTTATCAAAATCCAGTTGAGATTTTAACCAACAGAACTTTTGATAACGAAAGACACAGACTTTTAGGTTATTTTAAAACAGATGTGAAATTCTTGAATGACTTTACTGCAACAGCAAATATTTCATTAGAGCACAATGCTGTAAAAGGAGGAACTTACAAACCATCTTATGCGGTTATGGAAGGACAGACTGAAGGAGGTTTTGCACAAAGAACTTATGCAGAATATACAAATGCACAAGGAGAGCTTTATGTGAATTACAGCAAAGTTATTGACAAGCATAATATCAGCGCTTTGGCTGGTTATTCTTATCTTGAAAATATCTATGAAGGTTTTGGAGCGCAAAGAGGAGGATTTGTAACAGATGCTTTCAGCTACAATAATTTAGGAGCTGGTTACAATTATCGTTTAAGCGATGTGTATTCATACAAAGGAAAATCAAATTTAGTTTCTTTTTACGCTCGTGCTAACTACGGTTACGATGGCAAATATTTATTGACAGCAACTGTAAGACGTGACGGATCTAGCCGTTTTGGAGAAAATAATAAATGGGGAACTTTCCCATCTGCTTCTGCTGCATGGAGAGTTTCTAACGAAGAATTCATGGAATCTTCAAAAGGATGGTTAGACAACTTAAAATTAAGAGTAGGTTGGGGGATCACAGGAAACCAAGATGGAATTGGTGAGTACAAATCACTTTCTATCTTAGGAGTTGGAAATGACAGTTATTACGATCCAGTTACTAAAACTTGGAGTTTGGCTTATTCTCCAAAACAGAACCCAAATCCTGATTTGAAATGGGAGTCTACAGAACAGGTTAATATTGGTTTCGATTTTGGTCTTTTCAACAGAATTACAGGATCATTCGAATATTATTCTAAAAAGACAAAAGATTTATTATATACTTACGAAGTGCCTCAGCCACCATATTTAGTGGGAACAATGTTGGCAAACGTTGGAGAAATGTCAAACAAAGGGGTAGAGTTAACTTTGAATGCTGATATTATCAGAGGAGATAAATTCAACTGGAATGCTAATTTGACTCTTGGACATAACGTTCAGAAAATCGAAAAGCTTTCTAACCCAACTTATAAAACAGATGTTATCTATAGCGGATCTCTTCATGGTTTAGCAGGTATGTCTGGGCAGTATTCTCAAATTATTGCGGAAGGATATCCTGTTGGAACTTTCTGGGGATTCAAAAACGCAGGTTTAGATTCTACAGGGAAAATACAGTATTACAATGCTGCAGGACAAGTTGTTGACGAAAGCGCTTTGGTTGATGCTGATAAAACAGATTTAGGAAATATTCAGCCAGATTTGACTTTAGGTATCGGAATGAATTTTACTTATGGAAATTTTGATCTTGGACTTTCTGGATACGGAATGTTTGGACAAAAAGCTTTGAACGCGACAAACATGATGTTGAATGATCCAACTAGATTGCCAGCTTATAATGTGCCAGATGCTTTCTTAAGCAGCGGTATTACTTCTGCGCCTAAGTATTCTGATTACTGGATAGAAGATGCTTCTTTCTTTAGACTTCAGACATTAACTTTTGGTTATACTTTACCATTGAAATACAAAAAATCAAAAGTTAGAATGTATGTAATGGGAGAAAACTTATTTGTAATTACAGGTTACAAAGGTGTAGATCCAGAGATTGGTTTAAATGCTCAGGACGGAATTGGCCAGACTGGAGTAATGGATCAAACTGGTTTGGCAGCTCCTGGAATTGACAGATACAACAATTATCCTCGACCAACTACTATTTCTGTTGGATTAAATTTTACGCTGAATAACTAAGCGAATTGATAACCAAAAAATATTAACAATGAAAATCAAAATAACAGCAGCAATACTTTTAAGCATGCTTTTTACAGTATCTTGTACTGATTTGAACGAGCAGCTGTATGATCAGGTAGAAGATGGAAATTTCGGAAATACAACCAAAGAAGTTGATGCGCTGGTAGGTGGAGCTTATTCTTCTTTAAGAGGATTCAAAGATGATATCTCAAATAATTACCCAACTTGCGAATATGTTTTCTTTTTGAATGAAGTAGTTTCAGACGAAGCTACAATTCCGACAAGAGGTACAAACTGGTACGATGGAGGACAATACCAAGATGCGCAAAAGCATACTTGGAAATCAGATAATAGAATGATTCTTTCGGCTTGGCGTTACAACTATACCGGAATCGCAAAAATCAACGCAATTATCTATCAAATCAATAAATCATCTCTTAGCGATAAATCGAAAGAACCGATTTTTGCCGAATTAAAAGCGCTTAGAGCATATTACTATTACAATCTTTTAGATTTATTTGGAAATGTGCCAATTGTAACCAATTTTGAAGATACAGATCTTCCGACAAATTCAACAAGAAAACAAGTTTATGATTTTGTTGAAAAAGAATTGACAGATGCTATTCCGCATTTAAATCCAAATGTGGTGTATTCTAAGATGACTAGAAATGTAGCGTATTCTATTTTGGCTAGATTGTATCTTAATTCAGAAGCATTTATTGGTCAGCCACGTTGGCAAGATTGTATCAATATGTGCCAAAAGGTTACGGGATACAGTTTGACACCAGATTTCTTTTCGAATTTCGTAACAGAAAATCAAACTTCGCCAGAAATTATTTTTGCAATCCCTTACGACTCAAAAGCAGGAACAGTTGGAAACTATATGAACTCAATGTCTTGCCATTACAGTCAAAATCTAGCTATTTCTGCAATTCCAAATAACTATCCTTGGAGTGCAAACGGAATGTGCGCGCAGCCAGGAGTTTATTCTTCTTTTGCAGATACAGACAAAAGAAAGAAATGTATGCTAGAAGGCGATCAAATCAATCTTGCGACAGGAAGCGTAATTATTATGAGTAACGGAGAACCTCTTACTTATACAGAAAACCTAACAAGTTTAGAAGATGCAAAAGAAAATGAAGGAGTTCGTTTGCATAAATATGAAATGAAAGCAGGAGAACAATGGGAACGTGATCACGATTTTGTGTTAATTCGTTACTCAGAAATCTTAATGATGCAAGCAGAATGTTACGTTCGTTTAGGATCTCCAGATTTAGCAAGACCATTTGTACAGCAAGTAGCGTCTCGTGCTGGAGAAGAATTGCCAACAACAATTGACCTTAAATTTATTGATCAGGAGTTACTGAAAGAATTCACATTTGAAGGAAGAAGAAGAACAGATAACATTCGTTTTGGAACATTCTTCGAGCCATGGTGGTCAAAAGGCACAACGGAAAAATACAGAGCAATTTTCCCAATTCCGAGCACCGTTTTAACTACTAATAAAAATCTAAAACAAAATCCTGGGTATCCAAATTAGGTTACTAGAATGTCAGTCTTCCATGTTGGTTAGTCGTGGAAGGCTGACATGTTTTTAAAATGATTATCTGCGAGGCTCTATTTAGCCACAGATTAAAGGATTTTCACAGATTAATAATCCTTTTTAATCTTTTAATCTGTGGCAAAATATAAAAATAACAAACAGTACATCAATATGAAAAGATATATCACATCGTTGGTTTTTGGTTTGATGAGTATTGCGATGGTTGCTGGATGCAGCAGCGATGACAAAGGTTCAGACAAACCAGTAGAACCAGAAAAAACAAATCCTGTTGCGATTGAGAAAACCAACAGCACCAAGATTTACATGCACTATATGCCGTGGTTTGAAACCAACGAAAGCAGTGCTGATAAAAAATGGGGATATCATTGGACAATGGCAAACAAAAATCCGAACAACGTAGGAGCAAACGGCCGAAGAGAAATTGCATCGTACTATTATCCGCTGATTGGACCTTATCACTCAGGCGATAAAAATGTGATCGAAAATCATTTATTGTTGATGAAATATTCAGGAATTGATGGAATTCTGATTGATTGGTACGGCACTTACGACGTTAACGACTATAGAATGGTCAAAGAAAATACAGATCAATTAATCGAAATGCTAGACAAAGTAGGTTTAGAATATGCCATTGTATACGAAGACCGATTTTTAACCAATGTTGTCAATGCAGGAAAAGCTATTTCGGTAACCGGTGCAGCAAAAACAGATCTGGCTTATGTAGAAAAGAATTATTTTTCTGACGCTAATTATATTAAGATTAATGGTAAACCGCTGTTAATGAATTTTGGGCCAATTGTACTACAGACCCCAGCTGAATGGACAAATGTTTTTAATACTTTAACAGCGAAACCTACTTTCTTGACACTTTGGGATCACTCTTCAATGGCGGGAGAAAATGCTTCTGGTGAATATGCTTGGGTATACAAAGACAACAGTTATCTCACAAACTTCTATACCAACACCAAACCAAAATTGGGTGTGGCAATGGGAAGCGCTTATCCTGGTTTTAAAGATTTTTATGCCGCAGGCGGAGGTGGAGCAGCGATTGGATGGACAATCGAACATAACAATGGAGCGACACTTGACGAAACTTTGACTTTGGCAAAAAATGCAAATGTAAATTACCTGCAGCTGATTACGTGGAATGATTTCGGAGAAGGCACTATGATTGAACCGACAGTAGAATTTGGATATTCTTTCATTGAAAAAATCAAAGCTTTTGCCGGAGTAAAAAATACAGAAAGTGTATTCCCAGAAATCAGCAAATTGTATGATTTACGCGTACAGAAAAAAGGAAATGTCGAGATCCAGAAAAAACTTGACCAAGCGTTTAATTATTTTGTTTCGATGCAGCCAGCAAAAGCAAAACAAATAATAAGCGAAATAAAATAGAGCTGTAATTAATACAATTTAAATAATGAAAAACAGAAAATATAGATACTGTCTTGTGGCTTTAGCATCAATGCTGGTTATGGCCTGCAGTACTAAAAAAACGTATAAAATCAGTTCTCCAGAAAAAATCTCTGAATTAACGTTTGAACTAACTCCTTCCGGACAGCCGCAATACAGTTTTTCTTCTAACGGAAAATCGGTTATTGAGCCGTCTCTTATGGGATTTGAGTTTCAAGGTTTAGCTAAAATGACAGATGGATTTGAAGTCGTTTCTACAGAAGAAAAATCGGCAGATGAAACTTGGGAACAGCCTTGGGGCGAATTCAAAAAAGTAAGAGACCATCATAACGAACTGATTGTTCACTTAAAAGAAGCAAAAGGTGAGGAGCGCTTGGTTGATATCATTTTTAGAGTTTTTGATGATGGTGTCGGATTTCGCTATGAATTTCCAAAACAGCCACATTTAGGAAAAGTCAAAATCTCTAATGAAGTGACACAATTTACTTTTAAAGATAATAACGAAGTTTGGTGGATTCCAGTTCATCGCGAAAACAGTTATTACGAAAGTGAATACCGCAAGACGTTAATGAGTAAAACAGATACTATTAATACTCCGGCAACTTTTGAAACCAAAGACAAATTGTACGTCGCAATTCACGAAGCTAACTTGACAGATTTTGCCTCAATGACGCTTTTAAAAACTACAGACAAACAGTATAAAAGTGATTTAGTACCATGGGCAGATGGTGTAAAAGTATATGCAGAAACACCTTTTAAAACACCTTGGAGAACTATTGTAGTAGGTAAAAATCCTGGAGAAGTAGCAACTTCGACTATTATGCTGAATTTAAATGAGCCTTCAAAAATAGAAGACTTATCTTGGATTACTCCTTCAAAATATATTGGAATTTGGTGGGGAATGCATTTAGAAAAATACACTTGGGGACAAGGTCCAAAACATGGCGCAACAACCAAAAACACAAAAGAATATATTGATTTTGCTGCGAAAAATGGTTTTGACGGAGTTTTAGTTGAAGGATGGAATGAAGGCTGGGACGGTGACTGGACAGCTGATGGTTCTGCATTTAGTTTTGTAAAAGCTTATCCAGATTTTAATTTAGAAGAAATAACCAAATATGCTGCTGTAAAAAATGTTCGTTTAATTGGACATCACGAAACGGCTGGAGCAACTAAAAATTATGAAAACCAACTGGAAGATGCTTTCAAACTGTATCAGAAAATGGGAGTGAACTCAGTAAAAACAGGTTATGTAAACAAATATTTGGATAAAAAAGAGTGGCATGATAGCCAGTACGGAGCGCGTCATTACAGAAAAGTGATCGAAACTGCGGCTAAATATCATATCATGATTGATAACCACGAACCAATGAAAGGAACGGGTTTACAGCGTACATATCCAAACTTTATGTCTCAAGAAGGCGGACGCGGACAAGAGTACAATGCATGGTCTGTAGACGGAGGAAATACACCAGAGCATTTAACGACTTTGCCATTTACAAGAATGCTTTCTGGACCATTTGATTACACACCTGGAAATTTCAATTTTGATTACAAAACTCCGTCTGGAGCAAAAGTGCAGACCACTTTGGCAAATCAATTGGCATTGTATGTGATTATTTTCAGTCCGCTACAAATGGCATCCGATTTACCTGAAAATTATGAAGGCAAACCAGAATTTCAATTCGTAAAAGATGTGCCTTGCACTTGGTCTGATACTAAAGTATTAGATTCTAAAATTGGAGAATACACTACAATTGCCCGTAAAGATTGGGATGAGAAAAATTGGTACTTAGGATCAATCACAAATAGAAATGCAAGAGACTTAAAAGTGGCCTTGTCATTTTTAGATAAAGACAAAGAATACGAAGCAGAAATCTATGCAGACGGACCTGGAGCAAATTATAAAACCAATCCGTATCCAGTTACAATCTCTAAACAAAAAGTAAACAGCAAAACTGTTTTAAATATCAAATTGGCAGCTGGCGGAGGAACAGCAGTAAAATTCTCTCCAATCGAAAAATAAATATTTTGAGTTAAGTTAAGTAAGTTTAAGTTTGGCAATAAACCCGATAGCTGGAGAGTTATCGGGTTTGTTTTTTTGTTTTTTTGTTTTTTTGTTTCAGGTTTCAAGTTTCAGGTTGGAGAAGCTTGAGTGTAGTTTTAACGCAGAGAGCGCTAAGGATTACGCAAAGTTCGCAGAGGTTTTTTAAGGTGGATTTTATAAAAATGTAAAGTTCGCAAAGCTTTGTATGAAAGCTTTGCGAACTTTGCGTAATCCTTAGCGCTCTTTGCGGTTAAAAAAACTTAGAACCTTAGCATCTTAGCACCTCAGAACCTTTATTTAGTAACTTTAACATGTTTTCCAAAAGTGTAGACCGCTGTAATAGTTGGTCCGTTATATCCCCATTTTAAGAAACCATTTAAACGTTCTTGAACCGTATCTATTCTAAAATTCAAACCAGTATAACCTGCAGTAAGACTAAAGTTGTCTACAACATTATATAAAACCGATAAATTATAGCTTATGATTCGGCCATCAGTTTCATCAATTTTTACTGCGAGATAATTTACGTTAGCATATAGTCCCCAGCGTTTTCCAAGAACAAACTCTCCCCAAATTCCAACATCTGGCAAAGGAGCAGTAAAGTCAAATTTATCGTGATATTCTAAACTTTGCGTATTAGCATTTAATTTTAGGCCTAAATCAGCAAACAGAACATGCGCACCAATTAATAAACCAGCTTGATATTTAGGTTTCGATAAAATGGCATAACCATAAGCAATTCTAGCAATCTGTACATTAAAAGTACCACGAACACTTCCATTCAATGGATAAGTATGATCTCCGAAATTTATATCTCTTTGCAGTGTTTTTGTTGCAGTTCTATCTAGTACAAAATATTCAAAGCCTAATCGTGATCTTTTCGAGATACGCCAATCAAATGTTCCTAAAAATGATGCGGTCGACTTAGAAAATCCTAAATCATTTTCAAGATCAATTTCAGTTCCTATATTTCCGTTATTGCCTTCAACTTTAACTTGAGTATTATTTACAGGAAAAAATCCACCGGCAGTAACTTTAAATTTTCTATTGTGCCAGGGCAGATCCTCTACACTATTATCTTGAAAGTCGTCAGTTTCGGTTTTTAGAGTTGTTGTTAAGTCTTCGTTTTTTGTGGTTTCAGCAACAGTTTGAGCGTTTAGCGGAATCCAAAGGAGCATCATTACCAAAAAAATAAATAATTGTTTCATCAGAGTAATTTTTAAGTTTTTATTAGGCAATATTTAACAATTAAAGTTAGTAAAAATAATCGTTCATTTTTCTTTTTTTATTTGAATTATTTTTAGAAACAAATTGGATATCAATAAAATAAGGAATTGTTTAGAAAAATAGTTGACATGTCACTCTTTTTTGTAATTTTGTCTCATGGAAATTAAACATACCGATAAAGAGAATTTTTCAAATTTTTGGAAAGAAGAAATATCAGATAGTTTCTTCTTTCAGATTCATCGTATCAAACGAGCAATTTTCAGACGTACGAATGCGTTAATGAATGAAGCAGGAATTACATTACAGCTGGAGCAATTGCCATTGTTGATGATTCTACACCATAAAAGTCTTTCGCAAAGAGAATTGTCAGACAAAACAATGCGTGATAAATCGTCTATTTTAAGAAGTATTACAGCACTCGAAAAAAAGAATCTTGTTGAGGTGGTAAAAGACAAAATGGACAAGCGAAAAAATATTGTAAGTCTTACAAGTGAAGGAATCACATTGGCTAAAAGCATTCGCTCCCTGATGAAAAGAGCAGAAGAGGAAGTCATGTCTGTTTTTTCTCCAAAAGAAAGAATTGAGGCTTTGAATGCAGTAAGATCTTATGCAGATAAGCTAGAAACGCTTTAATTTTTTTTGAACTTTAAAAGTTGATATGTCAACTGATTTTTAAATTATTATTTTGAATAAATGAAAAAAAACGAATTGTTAGAAGGGCCAATCCTTTCTTCATTATTAAAATTAGCAGTTCCAATTATGATTGCTAATCTTTTGCAAGCCGCATATCAGCTGGTAGATGCTTTTTGGGTTGGGCGTCTGGGCGGAGATGCCGTTGCAGCAGTTTCGATAAGCACGCCTGTAATATTTTTAACCATAGCTTTAGGGACGGGATTGGCGATTGCTGGTTCTATTTTAATTGCACAATATTTTGGTGCTGGAAACCAGAAAATGGTCAATCATGTGGCGGCGCAGACTTTGTCGATGGTGATTATTGTCTCTGTTGTCTTGTCGATTATCGGATATATTTTGAGTCCATACTTTCTATACTTACTAAAGGTAGAGCCAACGGTTTATGTTGATGCGTTAGGATTTATGCGTGTCGCGTTTGTAGGTTTGGTTTTTAGTTTCGGATTTATGATTTTCCAATCAATTATGCGTGGTGTTGGGCGTGTAACGTTGCCTGTTTATATAGTTTTAGGAACCGTTATTTTGAATTTTGCGCTAGATCCATTATTTATTTACGGATGGAATTTTATTCCAGCACTAGGAGTAAAAGGTGCAGCGTTGGCAACTTTATTTACACAGCTTTTGGCTATTATTATCGGATTTGCCATTTTGTTTAGAGGAAAACACGGAATTCATCTTCACATTTCCGATTTTAAACCAGATTATAAACATATAAAAAGAGCTTTTGAAATTGGTTTTCCATCTTCAATCGAACAGTCAATGCGTGCTTTGGGAATGATGGCAATTACATTTTTGATTGTCCGTTTTGGGACTTTAACAGTTGCTTCTTATGGTGCGGGTTCCAACTTGATTCAATTAATATTAATTCCAGCTTTGGGATTATCAATGGCGATTGCAACTCTTGTCGGACAAAATATTGGAGCAGGAAATGTTACTCGTGCTGCTGAAATATCAAAGCTAGGAGCATATCTTGGTTTCGGATTATTGACTGGTCTCGGAATTATAGCTTTTATTTTTGCTCCATATTTAATTGCTTTTTTCGTTCCAAATGATCAAGCGGTTATTGAAGGTGGAACAGAATTGCTAAGAATCACTTGTCTTTCTTGGGGATTTCTAGGTTTACAGCTTTGTTTGACAGGTGTTTTTCGCGCCGTTGGAAATACCAAATTACCTATGATTCTAACCTTGGTTTCGCAATGGGTAATCCAGTTTCCGCTTGCTTATATTTTATCTCATAATACTTCTTTGGGAAAAATTGGAATCTGGTGGGCTTTTCCAATTGCTTCTGTTGTAACAGCTTTAATCACAGTCGCAATATATGCAAAAGGCGATTGGAAGAAAGAAAGATTAACAGGGAAAACGAATAAATTAATAGATAAAGTTGAAAGTGAAATTGTGAAGGAAGGGTTTGATATTTCTAAATAGAGGTTATAAGATGCTAAGGTTCTGAGGTTCTAAGTTTTTTTTTGTAGAGATGCACTGCAGTGCATCTAACGAAAGATTGGCAGATTAAGGATATCCTGCATTTTAGACTTACTACAGTGCGTCTCTACAGAAATTCTTTGTCGATTTGTTTTATTGAATAGCTAATTTTTGCGAAATCTTATATTGAAAACGTGATGCGTGAGGGATGGGAATAAGCTGCCGAAGCAGCATGGACAGCCCGACAGCATTATAAGAAAAGGGCGAATATGCGTTGCTATTATTAGCCCTTTTTTTATAATGTTGGCACGCCCAGATTATTTTACTTTTAATTGTTTAAATATATTTTTGAGGTAGTAAAAATAAATTTTAAGTACCTTAGTATCTTAGCATCTCAGAACCTTAGAACCTTTTAAAAATGACCAAAAATCTAAAACGTTATTTCATAAAATCTATTATTGTATTAGCCTTAATTCATTTAGCTTACTTTTTATACGGTTATTTTACTTTTGAAGGGCTTAAAAATATTGACATCTATACTGAATTTTACCGATTTAAATTTTACGATGACGTTTCGATTTCACACTTTTTCGTAAGCGGATTGTTTTTACTCGTTTTCTTGATTTTTCTTGTTCGAAATCATTCGAGAGAGAACTACAAAGGTGGCAATCTTTTTAAAGTTGCGGTTTGTCTGCTGCTGATTTCGTTTTTGACTTTTTCATTTTTCATTAGTTATAGTTTCGGAATGAATGCTAAACTGAAAACGGAATTGTCTGAGAATGATTTTAATAATGACAAAAAACTGCTGAATGTTTTAAATCCGTTTTTGTATGGATATACTTCTTATAGCTCTGAGAAATTATTCAATTATGAAAACATTTTATACCCAAAACCTTATCCTGTTATTAAACAAGAAGATACTATTTCGCCTGGTGAATACGCAATAACAGAAACCAGTTATTATAGTATTGATACCATAAAAGCCCTGACAAATACTTTTGATAAAACGACTAATAAAGCAGATAGTATTTTTGATATTCTAGGCTTCGATAAAGAAGAACTGCATAAAAGAGTGATCTCAAAAACAGTTATGGGAGATAGCACCGAAATTGTTTTCAAGAGTGCTCAAGTGCATCCAGAACATGATAGTAATATTTGTATTTTTCTGGAAAATAAATCTTTATTTAATCCTATTCATGGAGATTCTATTGGTGTACAAACCTATCAGGCAGCTGTAGACCGTTATAAATTGCTTTATAATTCTAAGAAAGATTCGCTAACCTATACTTTCCAGAAGTTGGATACTATTTTAAGAAAATACGATATAGAAACGAGTCTAGTTCCGAAGCAATTAACTCAAGATGTGTATCATTACAGAGATAACCAAGACGAACCGCTTAACGGAATTAGAAATACTTTTGATAGAAAAGCTTTAGCAGAAAAATTTAAAACTTTAGATAAGTTATTTTACGAACCTAATTACTTGCATCCAAGTATTATTGCAATTTATTTTGCTGTGATTGTTGCGGTTTGGATTGTATTGTTTTTGTTTTATATCCTTTTCAATAAGAAAAAAGTTCAATAACAATGACAAATTCAAAAATCAAAGCATAATTGAAAATTGTTATTGGAATTTGGAATTTGGAATTTGGAATTTGGAATTTGATTTTTACTATACCCTGTGGTAATCTGCTTTCCAGTGTACGATTGCTTTTTTGATTGCATCACCGGTCAAGCTGTTTTTTAAAACATCTTCTATAAGCGGAATCAATTCATTGTCGGGTGCAAACCGAAGTGCAAATATTTGATCGTCTGTAAGTTTGTATTCAAATTCTTCAAATCTTTTGCCTGTTAAAGTAAAATAACGATAACGCATTTCTAACCGTACAATTCTATTTTGAAGCGTCAATGCATAGTGCTGGCGCAACATATAAGCCAATACAAAAAGAAAGATAAAGGCAACGCTGATAAATGCCCAGATTAAATGATCTTCTGTTGTAATGCTCAAATAAATGCTCGCAATCAAGAATAAAATTAAAACAGGATAATATATAAAATGGTGTGGGGTATAAAACCGTATATGATTATAATATGTCTGAATTTTCATGTTTTTATTTTTTAATGGCAGCCTATAAAAACAAAACTACTCTATATTTCTATAGAGTAGCTTTTTCCCAAAAATAAACTAACATAACCAATGTTCTCTTTATAGACTAAACTTTTTACAGTTTGCTTTGTAAATTTTAATAAGAAGAAAGCCTTTTCATTTCGCTAATCAAATCTTCACTATGGCTTATTTTTCTTTGATGTAAAATTAGATCGAGAGCAGTTGTTTTTTGTTATACTTTAAACGGAAAAAGTTACATGATTCCAATATTTGTATTTTAATTATATAAAATCATAGTTTTTATAATAAGGTTTTAATGATGCTCCATTTGTTTAATTTATCTTGGAAAGTCTTGCCAGCATTGGCAGGGCTAGTTGAAGGAAGTGTAAATGTCTTATACTCTTTTTTTAGATGAACATATTTTTTAAAAAATGCAGCTGCTTTTTGTCCGTTAAAAAGAATGCTTTCTATTTGAGGATGAGTTTCTAAGAAATTTTCAAAATCATTTGCGATTTCATTTTTAATAGCGCTATCCAAGCTTCCAACGCGTTCGCAAAATTGTAAGACATCCCAGAGTGCAATGTTGTTTTTAATTAATAAGTTTTTTCGTATTTCATAATCATTGGAAAATTCTTCTCTAAGAATTTGAAACATAAATTTCCAAAAGTTATTTTGGTTATGACCATAATATTGATTTAGTTCTAAAGATTTTGTTCCTGGCATTGTGCCTAAAATCAGAATTTTGGAAGTTGGAGAACTTATTGGAGCAAATGAAAAACTTTTCATATTTATTTTTTAATGTAATTCTAGTTTATGTTAAAATAAACATTAATAAGGAATTATAAAACAAAACCAAAAAATTATATAACACTTTTGGTCTGTCTTTAAACGAACTTTGACTTTCAGATTTCTAGAAATAATCTGTTTAGCAAATTATAATTTTAAATCCGGCGAACCATGAAAATAGTTACTATAAATACAGAAAAAACTCAAAATATATTTGACGAACTTCAAACTAGTTTTGGCGGAAAAGTGACTTTTGACTTAGACGAGTATTCACTTGAAGTAGAAAATAGTTTTGCCGAAGGTGCAATTATTGGAGCTTCTTTTAATGATAATATATCGTATGTTCAGTTTGATATGACATTTTCAATAGATGTTAGATTGGACATTCTAAATGTAAAATCCTCACCAATTTATTTTGCTTATTGTTCTAAAGGAAATCTTTCGCATAGTTTTGGATTAAATGGAGAAGAGCGAAAACTGAAAACTTTTCAGACTGCCATTGTTACATCAAAAAACAATGAGGACAATATTTTATTTTTTGAAAAAGGAAAAAAAACAAAACTGACTTTAATTGTTGTCGGAACTCAGATTGATGCTGCAAGTCAGACGCATTCTTTAAACCAACAAGTGAAGGATACTT
This sequence comes from Flavobacterium sharifuzzamanii, assembly GCF_003254585.1. Lineage (GTDB taxonomy): Bacteria > Bacteroidota > Bacteroidia > Flavobacteriales > Flavobacteriaceae > Flavobacterium > Flavobacterium sharifuzzamanii. Next base: position 111,230 of record NZ_QJGZ01000040.1, read on the forward strand.
TTTTTGAGAATAATCAGGCTTCAGATTTCTTTTATATCGGATCTTATAATTTGCAGATTGCAGAGAAAATTGAACAGCTTAATTCGATTACTCAAACCGGAATTGTTAGAAATCTACTGAAAGAAGGAATCATGAGAATTATTCTGGCCATGGAAATCCAACAGCATTCAGACGATTTGCATGCTTTTGCAAACGAAGCAAACGGATTGACATTAAGAGAGCTAGAAGAAGTAAAAGATCTTTCGGAATTTATAAAATCAAATCCAGAAGAAGCTTTTTCAATTAAATCTTTGAGTAAAAAATCAGGTCTTTCTCCAAATAAACTTCAGGAAGGTTTTAAAATGATTCATAATCGAACCGTAAACGATTATATCACACACATGAGAGTTTTAAAAGCAGAAATATTGATTAGAACCTCAGACTTAAATATTTCTGAAATAGTGTATTGCATTGGTTTTACCAGCAGAAGCTATTTCTCTAAAATATTCAAACAAAAATTCAACTGCAGCCCAAAAGAATATAAGTTTAATTTGAATTCTCTAGCAATTACTGCGTAATTGAGGTGCAAAGGTGGAGAGTTACAAAGGTGCAAAGGTTTTTTTAGTAAAATAATGTAGTTAGCTATTAAGCAATATATATTTAAAGACTAAGATTCATAAATCTTAGTCTTTTTTTTGAAGAAAAACTTTGAACCTCTGCATCTTTGAAACTTTGTACAAAAAAAAACTTTTGCCAAAAAAGATTTTTCCATACATTTGTATAACTAGTTATATAATTAATTATTTGTTATGGAATTTTTTGATAAAGTTGGAAAATCGGCATTGGGAAGCCGCTTACGTTTAATGACTGCTGTTGTTACTGATGATGCTGCAAAAATATATGAATTGTATGGAGTTGATTTTGTGCCGAAATGGTTCCCAGTATTTTATACATTGACAGAAGAACGTGAAATTACGATTACTGAAATAGCCAATGAAATAGGACATTCTCAGCCTTCAGTAAGCAAAATTATTCAGGAAATGATTGCTGCTGGACTAATTGAAGAAAGTGCAAAAACAGAAGATAAAAGAAAGAATAATGTTGTTCTTACCGAAAAAGGAATTTTGATTTCGAAGAAAATCAAACAGCAGTTGGAAGATATTGATGTTGCAATTGAAGGAATAATTGCTGAAAGCAAACATAATTTGTGGGCAGCATTGGAAGAATGGGAATTTTTATTGGAGCAAAAATCTTTAATTAAAAGAGTTAGCGAACAAAAGAAAAAAAGGGAAAGCAAAGATGTAAAAATTGCAGAATATAAAGCAGAATATCAAGAAGCTTTTAGAACATTGAATGTAGAATGGATTTCGACTTATTTTGAAATGGAGGAAGCCGATTACAAGGCGCTGGACAATCCTGAAGATTATATTTTGAAAAAGGGCGGAAAAATTCTGGTAGCTTTGTATGAAAACGAGCCTGTTGGAGTTTGTGCTTTAATTAAAATGAATAATTCCGAATATGATTTTGAGATGGCAAAAATGGCCGTTTCTCCAAAAGCACAAGGTAAAAGTATTGGCTGGCTTTTAGGAAAAGCAATTGCCGAGAAAGCAAAAGAACTCGGTGCCAAGAAAATATATTTAGAAAGTAACACGATCTTAAAACCCGCCATAAATCTATATTATAAATTGGGTTTCGAAAAAGTTTTTGGTCTCGAAACGCCTTATAAAAGATGTAATATTCAGATGGAGTTAGTGCTTTAGGAAAGGTTCAAAGGTTCAGAGGATTAAAGGTGCAAAGCCTTAAAGTTTATTAGTTTGTAAAGGTTCAAAGAAAATACGACAGAGATTGAAACCTTTGTAACGATGTCCCTTTGAACCTTTGCACCTAAAATTATCTCCCAAACCTATAATACTCCAAATCTGTATTTTTTTTGTTGTGAAGTGAATCTAGGATAGAATTCATTGCGAGAACGCTGAAGGTAATTCCGTTTCCTCCGAAGCCTAGAATGTAATGTTCATTTTTCCTAGGATTTGGTTTTCCGAAGTAGGGAAGCCCATCTTTAGTTTCCCCGAAAGTTCCTGCCCAGGAGTAATCAATTTTAAAATCTAGATCAGGAAATCGCTTGTAAAATTGTTTTAAAAGATATTGCTCTTTTTTAGGCAGCAATTTATCCCGTTTGTTAGTGTCTTTAAAATCTTCATCTCCGCCGCCCATTATAATACGATTATCTTCTGTCGTTCTAATGTAATGGTAAGGTGAAGCTGTATCCCAAAATATAGAATGCCTGAAATTTTCTGGAAGATCAGGCTGACTTTCAGAAGTAATAACGTAAGTGCTTTTTAAATCGACAACTTTCTCTTTTAGCGTTTCTGTGCTTTCGTAACCTGTGCAATGAATAATATGATCGGCCGTAATAACATGTTTTGAGCCTGTAGTGGCAATAATTTTACCTTTTTGATGCTGTATGGAAGCAATATTAGTGCGGTCAAAAATAGGCATGCCTTTTTCATGGCAATGGAACAGAAGATCGCTTGCCAGTTTGAAAGGATCCATAACTGCTGCGGTTTTAGATTCTATTCCTGCAATGGCATTCAACCCCATTTTTTGCAATTCTGATCTGCCCAGCCAGCTGATTTCAAAACCATGCTGTTTTCTGGCTTTATACTCATTTTTTAAGTAAGGCACATCCTTCTTTAGAGTAGTGAAATAAACGCTTTTTTTGAATTCGAAGCCACAATCGCAACCGACTTCATCGATGATACTTCTCAAATCAAAAATGGCTTTTTTTCCATTTTGATAACTGTCTACGGCACATCTTGTGCCACGAAGTTTGATGAGCTGATGTAACGGAACATCAATTTCGTACTGCAGTAAAGCTGTACTTCCAGAAGTGCTTCCGCCACAGACATCGCGACGGTCTACAAGAACAATTTTTTTGCCTTCGTTTAGTAATTTATAAGCGGTTAAAGCGCCCGTAATGCCACCGCCAATTATTAAAATATCGGCGGTGATATCGGAATCTATTGAAGGGTAACTTTGTTTTATGGCATTTTTTAGTGGCCAATAGGTTTCGGTAGAGCTCAATTTCATTTTTTGGTTATTTTTTTAGAGGTGTTTTTGGTAGTTTTTTTAATGTTATCTGGTTTTGTATTTTTTTCTTTTTTGCGATTATGAAGTTCGTTTGCTTCGGCAATTGAATGTGAGGTTCTTATGCTTAGGTCTTTTTTTGCCAATTGACTTAAATGATGATAGTATTTCTGGATAATGATCATTTCTTCTTCGGTCATATTTTCAATATCAACAAGACTGTTACTAGATAGTTCGTTTGATGCCACGAGTTCGTTTAGTTTTAACTGAATGGCAAGCGAATCTTTATTTTGTGCTTTTTGAATTAAAAAAACCATTAAAAAAGTAATAATCGTAGTTCCTGTATTGATGACCAATTGCCAGGTTTCTGAATAATCGAAAATAGGTCCAGAAGCAGCCCAGACCACAACAAGAACAAAGGCACCAATAAAGGCAGGAGTGCTTCCTGCAGCTTTTGAAACTTTTGTAGCAAACTTTTCGAATGCACTGCTTTTATGTTGAGATTTGGAATTCATTATTTCTTTGTTTTGGGTTTGCTTACTTTTTCTTCTCGAATAACTTTATTGTTTTTTTGATCATACACAGCAGGATAAATTTCTTGCCCAGTTTTACTGAATATTTTAATTTTTGGAGCTTCGTGCGTTCCGGTAATTACAATCGGAAAACCAATGATTCCGAAAAGTGGAAGACCTAAACGCATTCTTAAATCCAAAAGTCCGTCAAAGCTTGTAGTTCCTTTAATGGTTGGCCTAAAACTGGCCACACTAAAGGTAAATGGCTCAATATTTATAAGATTTTTATCTATTGTCGATTTAATTTCAATTCCTTTCATATCAGGATTATTCAAACCGCTTTGTCCCGTTTTAGAACTGATTCCGTCAAAAAGTTTCAGTCCTTTAATTTTCACATCGCGTAAATTAATTGTCCCTCCACCTTGCATAGATTCATAAATTGGTCCCATATTGCCGTTCAAATCTCCCTTTACTTTGTAATCAACAGAGATTATTCCGTGTGCTTTTTCAGCTGCAGAAACCATGTCATGAAACATCGGAATTTCTTTGTAAGCTCTCTGAACATCAAAGTCTTTAGCCGTAAAATGAGCATCAAAATGTGCCGAGGTTGGGGATTCGTCCTTATACAGCGCATTAACTCCTAAAACACAGTCAATAATACTAAAGGTAATATTTTCTAAGTAAAATCCTTCTTTTTTTATTCCTATTTTTCCGTTTAATTTGTTAAATATCAATTTATTGTACTCTATTTTGTCTGCATTTGCATTTAGATTGATATTTAAATTTTTCGGAATAATAACTACACCACTCATTTTTGGATGATCTTCTTTGGCATATTCCACCTCGATGTTTCGATTGTTGTTTTCGCCTTCTTTAAGCGCCATAAATTCATCCACATTAATTAATTTTGATTTTAGGTTGAAATTACCGCTCAAAGTTCCTTTTGATTCTAAGAAATAATTGATGGTATTAAGCAAATAACCGTTAATGTCAAAATCTGATTTTCCGTAAGAAGCATTGAATTTTTCAAACCACATTTTTTCGTTTTGAAAACGGAAATGTCCTTCTTTGATAAAGAAAGCTTTCGGAAACAATTCAGATGTTGCTTTTATGTTTTTTAGCAATAAAGTCCCTTTGTTATCCAATTTATTATATTGACCAGTTGTAGCATAACTTTGTTTTCCTTTTAAAGAAAGATCAGCTTTGGCGTAACCAGTTAAATCCAAACCTTTTTGAGAGAAAACCTGATAGATTTTGCCCACATTTAGCTCGCCTTTAATTTTGGCGTTATAAGCTAAATCGCTAAAATCGGATAATGTGGCATTGACATAAACAGGGTTTCCTTCAAAAACAAAAGAAGCAGGCGCTACGGCAACAATCAAATCCTGATAAGTTCCTGCTTTATTTAGCATATTGGCTATAAAAGTGATATTGGTAATAGGATTTGGATAATACTTTGTTTTAAGCCATCCGTCTCGCAAGGAAATACCGCCAATAGTTTTTGGGAATAATTTTTTAGTGCTAAAAACTCCTCGAGCTTGGATATCGGTTTTCAGAATTCCTTTCAAATCAATATTTTCCAATCCTAAAGCAGCATCAACAACAGCAAGATCCAAAGCACCTTTCACGCTTGCATTAATCGACATTTCGCCTAGACCTTTGCTGTGCAGATAAGCATTAAAATAATCTTTGTCGCCCACTTTAAATTTCAATGTTCTCAAATTAACCAGCAATTGTTCGGTGTCCAGAGATGGAAGCATCGCATTCAAATCCATTTTAAAATCGGTTAAAGGAACGGGAGCATTTTTATAATTTACCGAGCCTTCATTAATTTTTAAATTGAAAGCCAAGTTTGGTTTTTGTTTTTTCGAAACATTATAATCTCCTTTGAAAGTAAGCAGTAAATCGCTTCTTCCGGAAATTTCAGTTTTTTCAAGCCACGTTAAATATTCGGGAGGCATTACAGAAAGTAAATCTTTAACTGTTGTATTTTCTGAAGCTGCTTTAATATTGATTTTATATCCGTCTCTTAAAATGGTAAATAAACCTGTAAATTTTAAAGGCAGTTTATTGATGTGAAGCTCATTTTTTTGGAGAATAAATGAAAGGGCGTGTGTATTGATGCGGGTAATTAAATCGGCACTGACTTTTTTTCGTCTCAAATAGCCTGTTCGATCATAAAAGAAATCAAGATTATCAATTTTGGCATCGGTTGCGAGATCAAAAATATCGTCGCTCAGATTTCCTTTTCCGATGTAATTAAAACCTTTTGCATCAACCAAAATCTTTGCAGAACGGTCGTTATATTTTACATGGCAGTTTTGCAAATCAATGCGTTCCAATCTTATTGCTGTTCCTTCTTCTGGAGCATTCAGATCTTCTTTTTTGTCTCTGTCTTCTGGGGCAACATAAATATTATAATTGGCCTGACCTTTTTGGTTGACCATTATATTTATTAAAGCATCAGAAACATAAAGTTTATTAATTTTTATTTCGTTATCAAAAAGTAGCCTTTTGATGTCGATTCCAAAAGCAACCTGATTTGCTTTTATTAAAGTATCATTGTTGAAAGGTTGAGAACCTGTTAAAGACAAATCGTCTAATGAAACGGTCAATGACGGAAAATGCGTGAAAAACGAAAGTTTAGATTTGGTAAATTCCAATTTGGTGTCCAATCTTTCGTTTGCAATTTTCTTTACTTCCGAAGCAATTTTTCCAGGAAATAGCAACGGAGTAATAAACAGCAAAAACAAAATCACCACAATCGTAATTCCAGTAATTTTTAAAACTTTTAAGGCGGTATGTTTGATTGAACTAGGCATATAATTTTAATTGTGAATTGTAAATTGTGATATGCTGTATTTGGATTTTTCTTCGTGCCTGTCCTTCGACTTCGCTCAGGAAGACATAAAATGAGAATTGGAATTTGGCATTTTAAAAATTTGGAATTTAATTTTTAGTTTCTGATTTCTTAGCTTCTTCCTGTTTTTGCTCTTCTTGCTTTTGTTCGTCTTGCTTCTGTTGTTTTGCTTCTTGCTTCTCTTGTTTTTCTTTTTTAGCTTCTTCTTGTTTCTCTTTTCTTTCTTCTTGTTTCTCCTTTTTCTCTTTTTCTTTTTTCTTGAAGTAGCCTCTAAATAGGAAATTGCTTTTTGCTGCTTCCATGTTTTCACTAAAACCTTTTGTTCCCGTTTCCAGATTAGAAAGTGTATTCGAAACGCTATTAGCCATTTTATCATCTTTCACCAGTCTAGCTAAAGCGCCGTTTCCGTTGTTCATGCTGTGGCTGAAAATGGCTATTTCATCTGAGATCACGCCAATATTATCAACGCTTTTCTTCACGCTTTTCATAATATCGTACATTTCAATTCCGTCAACAGAAGCAATTTGACCATTCTCTTCGATTTCTTTTTTGGATTTGGCACCTGGCGAAATAGTCAGCACTTTGTCACCCATTAAACCATCTGAGCCTATACTGGCTGTGGCGTCGGTTTTAATGAATTTTCGAACTTCTTCTTTCATAACCAAAACAACTCTTACAGTTGAATCGTTTTTCAACTGAATTTGTTCTACGGTTCCCACGTTGATTCCAGAGAAACGAACATTATTTCCAACTTCTAAACCGCTGACAGTTTTAAATTGAGAAGTGATATGAAAGGTTGATCCGAAAAGGTTTTGCTGCTTCCCGATAAAATATACCGCCATTATAAAAAGCAGTAAACCGATCGTTACAAACATTCCTAATTTCCAAGTATATCCAGATTGCTTTTCCATGATTTCTATTATTTATTTTGCTTTATTCAAAAAATGAGCGAACCCATTCGTCTTCGTCTTTTTCTAATTCTTCGTATGTGCCTTCGGCGTGAATTACACCATCTTTTAAAACTACAATTCGATCGGCTGTCATTTTTGCGCAGGCCATATCGTGAGTGATAATAATCGAAGAGGTTTTTTGTTTGTGTTTAATGTCCAAAATCAATTCGCTGATTTCTCTAGATGTTATTGTGTCTAAACCCGTTGTTGGTTCATCGTACAAAATGATTTCTGGTTTTAAAATTAAAGTTCGCGCCAAGCCAATTCTTTTTTTCATCCCACCCGAAAGTTCAGAAGGCATTTTGTCAATGGCATCGGCAAGTCCAACATTTTCTAGTGCTTCCATTACTTCATTTTCGACTTCTTGATTGCTCAAATCACGTTTGTGTTTGGTCAATGTAAAAGCGAGATTTTCTCTAACAGACATTGAATCGTAGAGTGCTCCACTTTGGAACAAAAACCCGATTCGGACTCTAATTTCATTCAGCTCGCTTTTTGAAATATTAAGAACGTTTTCATCAAAAACTTTGATTTCGCCTTTGTCGGGCTCGATCAATCCAACGATACATTTTATGGTGACCGATTTTCCAGAGCCTGAACGTCCTAAAACCACCAAATCTTCTCCTTTATTCAAAGTGAGATTTACGCCTTTTAAAACGGCATTATCTGTTCCAAAAGTTTTGTGCAGATCTTTAATCTCAATAATCGGAGTTAGATCTTTTTCTTTTGTTTTAGGTTCTTTATGTAATTTTTCCTTCATCATTTTAAAAGAATAAATCGGTTATTTGAACAGCAACCATATCAATTATAAAAATGCTTAATGATGCCGTAACTACGGCAGAATTTGCAGCTCGTCCTACGCTTTCTGTTCCATTAGAAGCATTAAAGCCTTTAAAACAGCCAATGATCCCGATAAAAAATCCAAAGAAGAAAGTTTTAAGAGTGGCAGGAAGCAGATCTAGATATTCTAAGGATTGAACGATCTGAGTTAAGAACCTGTAAAAATTGACATCTCCATGAATATTAATTCCCACATAACCGCCAATAATTCCGATGGCATCTGCAAAAAACACTAAAATGGGAACCATCAAAGTGCAGGCTAAAACTCTGGTTACAACTAGATAGTTATACGGATTTATAGCCGAAACTTCCATGGCATCAATCTGTTCAGTCACTTTCATTGATCCTAATTCGGCTCCAATTCCTGACGAAATTTTTCCTGCACAGATTAATGCTGTAATTACAGGAGCAATTTCTCTTATTAGCGAAAGCGCTACCATTCCCGGAAGCCAGGATTCTGCTCCAAATTTTACCAATGTCGGGCGCGATTGAAGCGTAAGCACCAAGCCCATAATAAAACCGGTAATAGCAACCAAAGGCAGAGATTTGTATCCAATAACATAACATTGTTTCAGGAACTCGCGAGTTTCATAAGGCGGAATAAAAACCTCCTTAAAAAACCTTTTGGCAAATATTGTGGTTTCTCCAATTTCGGCAAATGTATTTTTAATATCGAGAATCAAAATTTTTGTTTTTAATGTGAATGATGTAAAATGAAAATCAATTATTTAACAGTTTTTTCAAATCGTTAAATTGTATAGGAAAGTTAGCTCAATACTTGTTAAAATGTATTACACAACTTTTTTTCAGCCTTATATAATTTTCATAAACTCACAATAATTAAAGCAAATTGACGTTTTTGGGCGAAACAAAAAATCCCTTTCATTAAGAAAGGGATTTTCAGGGTTTAAAAAATGAAGTATTTGGTTAGCTTCAATTTCTCTTCTTATAAATTTATGGCAATACCGCTTCGAGATTTCATTAACGGAATAACGCGCGATTGTGATATAGCTAATTTTTCCATTAATAATCTTGCAGTTAAGTAACAAACAGTAGATTCTGCGCCTTGATTTAAGTTGATATTATTTTTCTCCAGTCCGTCGTAACCGCCACCGCTTACAGGATTATACATAATTTGATTTAAATGATTTTTGCCTAAAAACCAGTTAAAAGCGGCTCTCATTTTCTTTTTGTATTCTGAGTTTTTAAAAGCATTGTAAAAAGTGTTTAATGTCTGAATGGTATAAGTGACATCAATTGGCTGCTCGCCATATTCATGTGGCTCAGAACCTTTATGATGCCAGCTTTGGTTCGAAATGGCTTTGAAAGTTCCTTCTTTGAAAGTTTTAGAAATTAGGAAATCTAAAGAATCTAATGCTACTTTTTTGTACACTGGTTTATTGGTAATTAAGTAAGCATAGAGCATTGATTCTGGCAAAATGCCGTTTCCGTAAGTCAAATAATTTTCAAACCATTGCCAGTCTTCTGTTGCAGTGTCTTCATAATTTGCAAGAAGTTTAGCATTTAGCTTATTGATAATTGCCGCAACGTATAAATTTGGAATGGTTGAATGGTATAAATACAATCCTTTTGTAGCAAAGCCAATTGAACGAGGCGACTGAATGTTTTCTGCCCATTTTAAGGTGTTTAATAAACATCTTGTTGCTTTTTTGGTAATCGCTTCTGGGAGAATATCAGACATAGAAACCACAGTTCCTAAAGCCCAAATGGCTCTTGCATTTGAATCTTCTAGATTTACTTCGGCATTTTGCTCAATATGTTCGCGGTTTTCTTGATCGACATAATTGATAAAATCTCCTTTTGGTTTCTGACAGCGTTGAATGAAATCTAAATAGATTAAAATATAAGCGAGATCATCTTTGTCTTGAGTAAGTTTATAATGCATGCAAAACGCTATCAAAGCTCTTGCATTATCGTCTAAAGTATAGCCTGAATCTAAATCTGGAATAGAAATTTTGCTGAACTGAATAATTCCCAATTCGGTTGTTAGTTTTTTGATATGTTTTAACTGAATAGGAGGATAGCTGTATTTGATCTCTGATGGATTTTTAATCAGGTTTTTATAAGTATTCATTTGAGTAATTCCAACATTTTCCCAAGATGAAGCTCTCATTTTGGTAAATGAATTGATTCCCATTTCGTGTCTTAAATTTTCATCTTCAATCAATTTAATTGCCGCTGCAGCAAATTGATCAGAATCTCCAATATCACATAAAATTCCAGAATCTGGAGTTAATACTTCTCTCGTATGCGGAATTTTAGATGCCACAATCGGACATGCACAGCTCATGGCGTAAGCAAATGTGCCGCTTACAGCCTGATTAGGATCTTTTGAGGTAAACATGTAAATGTCTGTAGCTTTTAAATATTCTAAAAGCTCATTGGTATCTAAATATTGATTGATAAAGCGAACATTATCCTGAAGATTTAATTCTTTTACCAAACCTTCCAATTTATCTCGATATGCATCAACGCCGTCCTTAATTAAATTTGGATGTGTTTTTCCTATAATGAGATATAAAGCATTTGGCGCTTTTTTGATAATTTTTGGTAAAGCCTGTAAGCCTGTTTCTATATTTTTTCCTTCACCCAAAAGCCCGAAAGTAGAAAACACTAATCTGTCTTCAATGTTTAATTTTTCTTTTGCTTGTTGTGGAGTTTCATATATTACAATGTGAGTTCCATGAGGTACGCAAGTAATTATTTTTTCATTGATATCGTAGTCGTTAATTAGAATTTCTTTGGATTTATTAGTCATTACAAAAACCGAATTGCTATAGCTTAACAGCAGTCTCACAAAGGTTCTCAATTCGTCATTCGGATTCGGAATTACGCTGTGAAACGTAAATGTAACGGGTGTTTTAATAGCGTTTAGAAAATCTAAAAGGTAATCTCCGTAATTTCCTGAAAACAAACCAAATTCATGCTGAATATGAACTAATTTGACAGTTTCATCCTGATTAATTTCCTCGGCTACTTTAGCATATTCTGCTCTATTTTTTGTGTTTAAGGTAAAAGCTTGCGTTGGTTCTTCAATAGGTTCTGTAACCAATTCGCATATTTCACATTTAATAGATTTACCGTAAACATCTGTAATTCCTTTGATGGTATCTTGCGTATAAGTTGCTATGCCGCATTGCGTAGGCGGAAAAGTAGATAAAAAAACTATTTTTGATTTATTTGATATTGTTTTCATGAGGATTCTTTTTTAGCTCGATTAATAACTCGTTCAGGTTCAAAGATGCCACCGCAATCTTATCATCGGTAGCGCCATAATAAATATATAGTTGGTCATCAAAAATGGCAATTCCTGTTAGGGAAACCCTATAATTGAGATAGCCATGTCTTTCCTATCATTATGCTAATAAATTTTATTTAAAATTACTTTGAGATAAAAGCGACGATTAATTCAATCCACTAAAAAATTAACTCAAAAGCATAAACATGGTAATTCTGTAAGGCTGTTAAGTAATAATGAAAAGGGCATGTAGTCTAGTTTTTTTGAAGGTTCATAGGTTCAAAGTTGCAAAGGCTCAAAGTCTTTAACCTTTGCACCTTTTAGCCTTTGTTCCTTTGCACCTTATCTCAGTACCATTTTGCGTAATATTTTCGTGTTATAAAAGCTATCGGAATTCCGACACAGCAGATAACAATCAATATGGAAAGCAAAAGAGGAAAATCTAGTTTTTTTTCAGGTAAAACTGGAAATACAATCGGCAACACAACAAGGTTCATTACAACCCAAATAAAGAAACCATAAGAAACTCCCGAGAGTAATGTGTTGATTTTAAAAAAGGGGATATAAGGAAAAATTTTAAAATAAAACCAAGCAAAAATAAAAGCAATTAAGAAATGAAGTCCCAAACCCGCAAAAGTCATTTCTGGTCCGCCTGCATATGCTTCTTTTTTAAAAATTCCGCTTGCAATAGATTGCAAAATTTTTTCGGCTGTTGTTTTATGAAGTATTACAGCATAAACTATAATAGCAGCAGCAATGTCTAATGTTCCTGCAACTAAACCTGATGAAACAATGGTCCTAACTTTTGATCTCATAAAAATAGTTTTAATTATACTGATCTATTGTTTTTTGATATGCTCGTAAATCGATTGTAGCTGGCGTGTATGTCTCTGTGTGTGCACAATGGCAAAATGAAGCCATTCATAAATGGTAAAATGTTCAAATCCTGGTATTTTAGCATCCGTGCACGTTAGTGTCAAATCGTAAGTTTCTGCGGCTTCAAATAAATCATTTTGTATTTTTTTGACAGAAGCCAGCAGTGTGCCTTTTTCATACTCGATAGCAGGAGGTTTTATGTTTTCGGGTGATTGGTATTTGGTAGTATAATCTAAAAAGATAGCATCGAGTCCTTTTACGTTTTCGTCAGGTTTTCTAGTTGTTTTTTCTGTTTTCCCTGCAAAGAGCATTGTTAGACCTGAGTAAGCAAGAATGATATGCTGTACAGTTTGTCCGGCTGTCCAGCTTCCTTCAAATGGAACAACATTGATTTCTTCTTTTGAAAAAGAGGAAATTAAGTCGCCAAATTTATCGTAGGTTTCCAGTAAGGTATTTTGAATAGCACTCTTCATTTTTTTAATTTTAGAAATTGAAAACTCGACAGTAGATCTTTACCGATTGGTTAAAGAAAAACCTCAGTATATTAAATCTGTGAAATTAAATTTATAGAATTAGGGGAAATGATACTCCTTCAAATATACAATAAAAAATATTAAAAAGCTATAAATCAGATATTTGAGAAGTGTTAATTTTTAAGGAAGCGCCTCGCAGAAGTAACCGTGCGAATTTAAAATGGCGATAATTTTTGTATTCGAAATAGCGGGCGCATGAATACGGAGGATTTTGTCGCAATCTTCTAAATCGAAGTTGATCGAGCTATTTGGAAAATGCTCAAGAAGCTTCTCAATGATAACTTGACATTGAGATTCTTCTTGAACATTTGTTTTAAAAACTTCAATAATCATAAAGTTTTGATTTTTAGAGTGCTATGTTTTTATAACGCTGTATTTTATGATATGTTACATACGAAACAATTAATATCGCTAAAATGATTAATGGAAAGAAGCCTTGAAAACCAATTCCGTCAACCGCAAAATGGCTTATTGAGGCAAAAATAAAATCGAATGCAAATCCTGCATAAGCCCATTCTTTGATTTTTCCAGGTACTTGCGGAATAATTAAGGCTAAAACACCTAGGATTTTAAACACGACTAATGCATTTCCGAAATATTCAGGATAGCCAAGATGTTTGATTCCTTCTTTGGCTAATTCAGTTTGAGAAGTTAATGCCGGCATAACACCTTCAAATAAAAAAATTAAAATAGTAGTAGTCCAGAAAATGATTTTGGTTGTCTTCATTGGGTATTTGTTTTAAAAGATTATTAGTTAATGTATTACAAATGTACTATTCTTATTTTTTCATGAAATACCTATTTATGACTATTTTGGGGGCATTTGGGACAAGATTTTGATTTTAGATTTTTATAAGTAAAGGAACAAGGGCTTTTTTTTTGAGTTTTAGTTTTTACACATAAAGTATGTCATCCTGACGAAGGAAGGATCACACAAGTAACTCTACAAAGATTAACGGAATAACTTTGCGGAATTTCTTGCGTGATCCTTCCTTCGTCAGGATGACAAAAAAATGCTAGAGGATTTAAAATTTTACGCCAATTGGTAATTCGTAATCGTAAACAAATCCTCAAAACCTAACCTCGTATAAATGCCTTTTCCTAAGGCAGAAGCTTGTAGTTGAGCATATTCACAATTGGCATCAATGGCTTCGTTGATGGCAAATTTCATGATTTCTTCTGCAAAACCTTTTTTTCGCATTTCAGGAATAACGCCAACACCATGAATTCCCATTATATTTTGGGTTTGAAAAAGAGTCAATGTTCCAATTGCCTTTCCTTCAAAATGAACCAGAAAAAACTTTGCATTTTGGTAATTATGAATCAAGGTTTCTTTGCTAATTACATAATTGAAAGATAACGGATAAATATCAGACCACGTTTTAGCATCTTCTTCATTTAAAACTCGTTTAAAAGTCAGATTGTTTTGAAGTGTAAACTTTTGATCTAGTTTTAATGCCATAGCCGCAAGTTGATTGCGAATGGAAAAACCATTTTTTTCAAAAATTTCATTTGAATTGCTTCCAAAGATATCCCAATAGGGAACAACCAATCCTGAATTCTTTTCAATAGTTTTTTGAATCTTCGGAAGATCTTCTTCAGTAATATCTTCTCTGAACCATAATCTATTTGGCCAGCCAGAGTCTTTGATTTGAGAAAATTCTAAAAATTCATTTTGATGATAGGAAAGGAGCGGAGTGGCAACGGTTTTCCAAAGAGTAGTTAAATTATCTATATTGTCTTTGATGAGATTTATATGGTTCATTGTGTTTGATGAATTAATAATTATAAGGCAAAGATAAATTCAGTTTTTCAGGAAAACCTTTACATATGTTGATTTACAAATCTTTTTCCAGACTTTTCCTGATTCGGCTTAACTGTGTTGGTGTAATGCCTAAATGAGATGCAATATGCAATAACGGAACGCGATCTGCAATTGTTGGATGCGTCTCAAGAAGAGTAAGATATCTTTCTGTTGCATTTTGCATCACTAGCGCCACTTCTCTTTGTTCTTTTTCAATAATCCAGTTTTTTTCTAAATAGGCAATGTAGAAGTTTTTGAGATCATCATTTTCAGTGATCAACTGGATATATTTTTTGTAATTAAGATTGATTAAAATACAATCTTCTAAAGCTTCGATCGTAAAGTCGGAAGGAGTTTGCAGCATTGATGAAACTTTAGAGCATGCAAGTCTGTTTTCGAAAAAAAGATTTTTGTTATAGAAATTTCCTTGTTCGTCTGTAATAAAAGTACGTATAATTCCTTTAGCAATAAAATACATATTTTTACAGATTTCTCCTTTTTCTAATAGGATTTCTCCCTTTTTGATTGTTTGGAAATCTGTCAAGTCTTCAATCAATTTCCATGACTTTTCAGAGATAGGAGCGTAACTTTCGAAATATAATTTTAGATTGTTGAGGTATGTTTCTTTGTTGAAAGTCATATTTTTTTGTTTTGCCACAAAGGCACTAAGGCGCAAAGTTTTTTTTATTTTAAGGTACTAAATTTACTATTCAAAAATAAAGAAATAAGTCTAAGTTTGTCATTTCGACGGAGGAGAAATCTCCACAAGTAGCTCCGCAACAAGAGTCCAATCTTTGTAGAGTTTCTCGCGGAGATTTCTCCTCCGTCGAAATGACAAAAAATATGAGAATAAATCTGCACAATTTGAATAATCTGTGAGAGACTGAAAAAAAACTTCGCGCCTTAGTGCCTTTGTGGCAAAAAACAAAAAACGCCATGAAACCTTAGTTCCACAGCGTTTTCATCTCAAAAAATAAATAATTAACGGGTAATGTAACTGGTATTATTTCCAGCCACCGCCTAGTGCGCGGTACAAATCTGTATTGGCTGTAAGCTGCTGTCTTTTAATATCAGCAAGTTCCAATTCGCTTTGCAAAAGATTTGCCTGCGCTGTTAAAACTTCTAGATATTCTGCTAAACCATTTTTGAATAAAAGGTTTGCATTTTTAATAGCCTGCTGTAATGTTTTTACTTTTTCTTTTAAGAAAGTTTCTTGTTGCTGTAATTTCTCCACTTTTACTAAAGCATCCGAAACTTCGCTAACGGCAACCAAAACCGATTGTCTAAAAGAAAAAACTGCTTTTTCTCTTTCCGCGACAGCGATATTATATTGCGTTTTAAGTCTTTTGTTATTCAAAAGCGGTTGTGTTAAACCACCTGCAACTGTTCCGAACAATGAAGCCGGAATATTAAACCAATTGCTGGTTTCAAAAGAGTTAACGCCGCCTTGAGCCGTAATTCTAAGAGCTGGGTATAAATCCGCTTTCGTGATACCGACATTTGCATTGGCAACTTTAAGAGCCAATTCGGCGCTTTTTACATCTGGTCTTCTGCTTACTAAAGCAGACGGAATTCCGATTGCTGTATTGTGTTTTACTTCAAGCGTGCTTAACTTAACCGTTCTTTCTTTTGAATCAGGAAATGAACCTGTTAAAACGCTTAAAGCATTTTCCTGAATTGCAATATTTTGTTCCAATAACGGAATCAATTGCGCTGAATTTAATTTTTGTGCTTCAGATTGCTGAATTGCTAAGTTGGTTACCTGACCAGCATCATATTTTAATTTGATAATATTGGTTGTACTATCATTTAAACGAAGATTTTGTCTGGCAATATCCAATTGCGCATCTAGCATTAAAAGATTATAATATCCTCTTGAAACATTGGCAACAATATTAGTCTGCAATGCTTTTTTTACTTCTTCAGATTGAAGATATCCTGCGTAAGCCCCTTTCTTTTGGTTTCTGATCTTTCCCCAAATATCAGCTTCCCAAGAAAGAGAAGCTCCAGCAGAATAGTCGTCAATATGTTTGGCACCAATTGCTTGATTTAAGTTCAACCCCGTAAAACTATTGTCAGACGGATTGCTTGTACTTGCGTTTACAAATAAATTAACCTGAGGCACATTTCCCCATTTTGATTGTGTAAAACGGTATTGCGCAATTTCGATGTTCTTTTCGGCAATCTGAAGGTCGTTGTTTCTGGCAACGGCGCTGTCAATTAATTTTATAATATCTTTTTCTGTAAAGAAGTTTTTCCACTCCACATCGGCAATACTAGTTGTATCACTCGAAACCGATGCATTCCTGAAATTCTCAGGAAATGCATCTTTTGGAGTTTCAATATCCTTTGAGACTTTACAGGATATTAAAGTCGTGATCAGAATGGCGAAGGTCACGATTTTGGTTATATAATTTTTCATTTAGTTTTTTATTAAATTTTTTTTATCCGTTGGGTTTTTAAACACATAGAAACATAGTTTGTAGAGGCTTTAAAAAAGGCGTTTCACTTATTTTAAATACACATAGTTTTTCTATGTGTGGAAACTAGTTTCTTTTATTCTCTTTTTTCAAAATAAGAAATCTATGTTTCTATGTGTTAAAATATTATTTTCCCAAAAAGGTTAAATTTCTGTACAAGTATCTTTTCTAGTTTCAAGATCTCTTGAGATTCTGTACGATATATATCCGATGCCAAATATGATGGCGACAAGTATGGTTGTGATATAGTTTTCCATTTATTATTTTTCTTCGTTATGAATTACAGCGATTGGTTTCCCGCTCACTTTTTCTTGTAAATGCTGGAAGATGATGAATAAAACAGGAATGATAAACAAACCTAGAATTACTCCTGAAAGCATACCTCCAGCTGCCCCAATACTGATAGAGTGGTTACCTTGTGCAGATGGACCTTTGGCACTCATCATCGGTATTAAACCAACCACAAAAGCAAGAGACGTCATGATAATTGGTCGCAAACGTAATTTTGCTGCCATAATTGAAGCTGCTATTAAACCTTGTCCAGATCTTCTTCGCTGTGCCGCAAATTCCACAATCAAGATGGCATTTTTGGCGAGAAGTCCGATAAGCATGACAAGAGCAACTTGTACGTAAATATTGTTTTCGATTCCAGTTAAACCAATAGCAACGAATACTCCAAAAATACCTGCAGGGATTGACAAGATTACTGCCAAAGGCAAAATGTAACTTTCGTACTGTGCAGCAAGTAGGAAATAAACGAATATCAAACACAGTAAAAATATAGTTGCCGATTGTCCTCCTGACGAAATCTCCTCACGTGTTTGGCCCGAGAATTCAAACCCGTAACCTGCAGGCAATTGTTGTTTTGCTACTTCTTCAATCGCTTTAATGGCATCTCCAGAACTAAATCCAGGTTTCGGAATGGCATTAATAGAAATTGAGTTAAACAAATTATATCTAGAAGCGGTTTCTGAACCATAAATACGAGTTAGTTTTACTAAAGTATTTATTGGCACCATTTCGCCTGTTTTATTTTTTACAAAAACTCTGTCAATTGCTGTTGGATCGGCTCTGTCTTCAATATCGGCCTGAACAACTACTCGGTAATATTTACCAAATCGGTTGAAGTCTGATGCTTGTGCACTACCAAAATACGCTTGCATGGTTTGTAAAATGTCTTTTACATTAACACCCAATTGATTTGCTTTTTCGTCGTTGACTTCCAATTGTAATTGTGGATAATCTGCTTTGAAAGAAGTAAAAGCAACTGCAATTTCCGGACGTTTCATTAATGCTCCGATAAATTCCTGAGAGATTCCACTGAATTTATCCAGTTTTCCTCCCGTTTTATCTTGAAGAACCAAATCTAAAGCCTCAACGTTACTAAATCCAGGAACGGTTGGGAAACTGAACACGAAGAAACTTCCTCCAGAAATTCCGCTTAGTTTACCGCGAACCTGATTCATGAATTCGTCAATGTTTTTTATTTCTCCACGTTCTTCGTTTGGTTTAAGCAATACGAAAATTACGGCTGAAGATGGACTAGTAGAATTCGTCAATAAGTTAAAACCTGAAATCGCGGTTACGAATCTTGAAGCTTCTAATGATTTTAAAGTATTCTCAGCTTCAGTCATTACTTTTTGAGTTCCGTCCAATGATGTTCCAGATGGCGTATTTACTGCAATTGCAATAAATCCTTGATCTTCTGTTGGAATAAACCCTGCAGGAGTTGTTTTTACCATCACTACAGTTGCCAAAGTAATTAAAGCTAATCCGCCTAAACTCAACCATTTTCTTCTGATTAAGAATTTAAGTCCGCCTACGTAACGATTTGTCAACGATTCAAAACTGCTGTTGAAAGCGCTAAAGAATTTTTCTTTAAAACCTTTTTTCTCATGAGGTGTATCGTGATCGTGCGCTCCGTGATTATCTTTTAAGAATAATGCCGCAAGCGCTGGACTCAATGTTAAGGCGTTTACAGCCGAAATTACAATTGCAATTGCCATCGTAAAGGCAAACTGACGATAGAAAACTCCTGTTGAGCCTTCCATAAAACCAACCGGCAGGAATACAGCAGCCATTACCAGCGTAATCGAGATAATAGCACCCGTTATTTCGTGCATTGCTTCATGGGTTGCGATTTTTGGAGACAAGCGTTTATGCTCCATTTTCGCATGCACCGCTTCGACTACCACAATGGCATCATCGACCACAATACCAATCGCCAGAATTAATGCGAAAAGCGTTAAAAGGTTGATCGAAAATCCGAATAACTGCATGAAGAAGAACGTTCCTAAAATTGCTACAGGTACAGCAATAGCCGGGATTAATGTTGATCTAAAATCTTGCAAGAAGATAAATACCACAATAAATACCAGTATAAAAGCTTCTATTAATGTATGCTCAACTTGTTCGATAGATTGGTCAAGAGATACTTTTGTACTATAGAAAATATTGTGTTTTATGCCTTTTGGAAAATCTTTAGAAGCTTTTTCCATCATTTTGTTAATGGCAATCTGAATATCATTTGAGTTAGATCCAGCCAATTGAATAACTCCAATTACAATTCCTTTTTTACCATTTAAACGAGTTAAACTGTTATAAGAGTAAGCACCCAATTCAACTCTCGCTACATCTTTTAAGCGAAGTACTGAGCCATCTGCATTAGAACGTATAGCAATATTTTCATAATCTTCTGGTTTAGTTAATTTCCCTTTGTATTTAATAACGTATTCAAAAACTTCTTTGCTTCGCTCTCCAAATTTACCCGGAGCCGCTTCCAAACTTTTGTCTTGAATCGCTCCCATAACTTCGTTTGGAGTTACTTTGTAAGCAGACATTTGCGTTGGATTCAACCAAACACGCATAGAGTAATCTTTTACCCCACCAAAAATACTGGCAGAACCAACACCTGGAATACGTTTTAATTCCGGAATAATATTAATCTGTGCATAGTTGGCAACAAATGTCTGATCGTATTTTGCTTCATCATCGGTGTACATACCAATCGCCATGATGAAACTGTTTTGCTGTTTCGCTGTAACAATACCTTGCTGTACAACTTCAGCAGGTAATTGGCTCGTTGCCTGAGCAACACGGTTTTGTACGTTTACCGCAGCCTGATCGGCATCTGTACCCAGTTTAAAGAAAACTGTAATTGCCAAAGTACCATCGTTACTCGCTGTAGAACTCATGTACGTCATGTTTTCTACACCATTTATTGATTCTTCGATAGAAGGTGCCACAGAACGTAAAACCGTTTCTGCGTTGGCTCCCGGATATACCGCCGTTACCAAAACCGATGGAGGCGCAATATCAGGAAACTGTTGTAAAGGCAGTTTAGTTAAACCTAATACCCCCAGAATCACCAATAAAATGGAAATTACGGTTGCCAGTACAGGTCTTTGTATAAATATTTTGAACATTGTCTTTTATAATTATTTTTGATTAGTTACTTCGGCAACTTTAGTTGATTTTTCAGGCTGAATCGCTTGCCCATCCTGAAGTTTATCAATACCGCTTAACACGATTTGGTCACCAGTTTTTACACCTTCTTTAATTAAATAGTTGGTACCACTTTTACCTACGACTGTTATAGGCATTTTAGTCACTTTGTTGTCTTTGCCTACAGTGAAAACAAATACTTTATCTTGCATTTCTACTGTAGCCGCTTGCGGAACTAAAATCGCATCGTCGTGTTGTAATCCTAAACGGATTCTTCCTGTGTTTCCAGAACGTAAAACACCGCCTTTATTAGGGAAAGTTGCTCTAATAGTGATTGCACCGGTAGTTTTATCAAACTGACCGTCAACCATATCGATTTTTCCAGTTTGAGGATAAGCGTTGTTATCAGCTAAAATCAAAGTAACAGGTGGTAATTTTTTGATTTTATCGCCTAATGAACTTCCAGCATATTGCTCTTTAAAGTTGATGAAGTCAGTTTCGCCTAAAGAGAAATAGGCAAACACTTCATGAACATCAGATAAAGTTGTAAGCGCTTCAACGTCAGTAGCAGAAACTAAACTTCCTTGTTTTTTAGGTAATCTTCCAATGTAACCACTAACTGGAGCTGTAACATTAGTATATCCTAAATTAATTTTAGCAGAACCTACCATTGCTTTTGCCTGTTCGATATTGGCAGCAGCAATTTTTTGAGAAGCTTTAGCAGTTTTCAATTGATAATCAGAAACTACTTTGTTTTGTACTAAAGGAGTCAATTTATCAACTTCTAAATTGGCGTTTATCAAAGCCGCTTCTGCAGCGTGAAGACTTGCCAATGCATTGTTTAACTGCTCGCGATATGGACGCTCATTGATTTTGAATAAAGTTTGTCCTTTGCTTACATAAGCACCTTCGTCTACATAAATTCTGTCAAGGTTTCCGCTTACTTGTGGACGAATTTCAACATCTACAGTTCCTTGTATAGAAGCAGGATATTCAGAGTCAGTTGTTGTGTTGGCACTTGTGATAGCCAATACTGGTAAAACCGGTGGTGGTGGAGCAGTAGGCGCTTGATTTTTGTCGCCACAGCTGCTTAATACTAAGGCCAGAATAAAACTGGTTATAATTACATTTTTCATTTTCATAGTGGTTTTAATTGGTTGAACATTTTCTCGGATAAAATTCTTTGGTATTCTGGCATTCTCGGGATTCATATTTAATTGAATTAAATTATCTAACATTGTTAAGTAAAAGAGCGCAAATTTCTATACAGTTAAGCTTTTCCAATTTTATTCAAAATCAGTATTAAATTATCTAACGTTGTTAAGTAAAAGTCTAAAAAAAGAGCTTTTATTACCTTGATTAAATTTTCTAACAGTGTTAAGCGAAAGTTATAAAAAAAAGGATTCTATGTTATCCCGTTTAAATCATTTTACACTGTTAAGTAAAATTGAAAATTTTTTTATTGTATAGATTTAATGATACCAGTAATGGCATCCTTCAAAATCTGAGCATTTATTGTTTCTAAAATATCACTTTTGTTAATGATGTTGATGGCGATTAAACCATGAATAACAGAAAAGAAAGTAAAATATTTTTGTTTAATGATATCTTCACTAGGATTGCTGTCCTTCATAATTTCAGCAATAACCCCAGTAAACAATTTGTAAGGTGCTTCCTGAGCCGAACATCGCTGTGCGCAGCAAGTCATTTGAACACCAAACATAAGTTGATACATTTCAGTATTAGTAAAAGCGAAATCCCAATAAGTCATCCACATGGCTTCTAACTGATCTTCGGGTTTGTCAAACTTGTCTTTTGCAGTCTGCAACTCTTTAGCCAGTTTTAAAAAACCTTTGCCTGTCAGTTCTTCTAATATTGCTTCTTTATTCGAGAAATATTCATAAATAATAGGAGCAGTATATTCGATTCTGTCGGCAATTTTACGCATACTCAAACCATTCCAGCCTTCATCTTTTACGATATCATAAGCAGCGCCAAGGATGTTGTTCCTTGTCTCTTCTTTTTGTCTTAAAATTCGATCTTTGCTAGCCATTGTATTCAAGTATTAAATCGTTTAACACTGTTAGGCAAATGTATGGCAGATTTTCGAATTTCAAAATATTTTTATCATAATATTTTCTTATCGTGCAATAAGTGTTTTTAAAATTCTCTGCAAAGTCCTTATTTTATTAGACTTTTTGTTGAGATAATTTTTTTAAGGAGCAGATCTATTTTGGTTTTCAGAACCATTTGTCCCGTTCTACATTCTATTTTTTGTGGTGAACCCCACCACAAAAAGATGCCATTTCGATCGGGGCTAGGAGAGAACATGTATTTTTTCATTAGAACTTTGTCAAAGTTTCAAACTTTGACAAAGTTGACACTAAGGATTTTCTTTCTGCAAAAATTCCAGCGGAATGAAATATTTATGGATTATTGAATACGCCGTTTGCAAAAGCTCCAACGGAGTGACATATTAATTATTGTAAAACCAAAAATATTTCACCCCGCTGGGACTCTTGCAAAACGGAATTACTATTTCTATAAATATTTCGTCCCGCTGGGACTTGCTATAGAATACAATTTTAGCGTTTAGTTTGTCATCCTGAGGAACGAAGGATCACACTCGCAATTCGACAAAGAGTATATTCTACGCGTAGTTTGTCATCCCGACGAAGGAGGGATCTTCGTAAGCAGCTCCGTAAAGATTGTTAATTATGATTGCAGAAATATCTAGTGTGATCCTTCGTTCCTAAGAATGACAAAAACTCGAATAGAGCCATCTGTATTCGTTTTTTTCGTAACATTACAACAAAAAAAAATGAAAACCCTGACTATCCTAAAAACCACAATCACTATTTTATTTTTCCAGCAAACCTTTTCTCAGGAAACTAAAAAAGAAACTGCATCGCCCCAATACACAATAGAAAACTGTGTCAATCATTTTGATATAAACAAAGCCACCAAAACCAAAGTAGGCTACCAATATTGGTTTGCAAATAAAGATTTCACTCAAGAAAACACTTTAAAAATGAGTATTGTCGAACCTGGAAAATCGACGCACGCGCCACATCATCATCCTGAAGAAGAATTTTTCTATATTTTAGAAGGAACTGCCGAATTCTTTCTAGACGGAAAAACCGTTACAGCGGGTCCAAATACAAGTTTCTATTGTCCGCCAAATGCCGAACACGGAATTAGTAATGCTGGGAAAACAGATTTAAAGTATTTGGTTATTAAAAAAGATTTGAGGTAAAGATCATAATAGAAGTTCAAAAAATGTAATTATTTAAATTGCCTCCAGCTTTAGCTGGAGGTTAATAATTTAGTAATAGAAAAAGGCTTTAGCCAAAAATACATTTGCCCAAAGCCTAAACAAAGAATTACGAATAAGTCTCCAGCTAAAGAGCTTGGCTACTAAATATTATGTTTACTTCAAAATGACAACCTCTTCAGGAATCATAAACAAAAGCGTACAGCCAGTTCTAGAAAATACAGAATGCGTACTTCCAGGTGGCATATACAAATAATCGCCTGCTTTTAGTTGATCTTTTCCAGAGCGTACTTCGCCTTCTAGAACGTAGATTTCTTCGCCCGCAGGATGTACGTGATTTGGATATGAAGCGCCAGGTTCAAATTTTAAAAAGAAAGTAGGAGGACGGTTAGTGGCGGCATCAAAGCGTAAAACTTTAGCATAAATTCCGTCTGTTTTTACACCTTCTTCTTGAAGTGGTTTCCATTCTAATTCGTTGCTTTTTGTGATTTTAGTTTCCATATGTATTCAAATTTAATTTGTTAAGTTATTGGATAATTATTTTAAACACATAGAAACATAGAGTTAGTAAACTTATAAAGGCGTTTCACTTACATTGGTAAACATAGCTATGTGTGAAAATCTAGATTTTTTTAATTGCCTTTTTTCTAATATTTTATAATCTATGTTTCTATGTGTTAGATTTTTTTGTAAACCAAAGGAGTTATTAGATTCTTAAAAGATACTCATCCAAACTCCATCGGTATTTGTCTGCGGTTGCTAAGAGAAAAGCCCCCATTGAAAAGACAAATACAGAATAATCGAGAGGATCTTTTATTCCGAAGGAATAAGTCATTGCCAGCGCAAATAGAAAAGTTAAGATAGAAGCGCCAACAGCAGTTTTTCTGGTCTGATATCCAATCAGCAATAAAACAGCAAATAAGGTTTCCAGAAAAGTGCTGATAATTGCAATTGACGGAATAAAACTTTTAGGTAAAAAAGAATTTACACTTTCGGCGTAAGTCAGAAAATTTTCCCAACCCGAAGATTGTTTCCCAATCAAACCTAACCGACTTAAAACGGCAGATAAAAATCCAATTGCCATTGCAATTCGTAGAAGCAAGATGGCATAATCTTGATATCTTTTCATAAACTATTTTGTTAGTAATTAATCAGATACAAAGATCAGGCAATGGTGCTTTTTAAAGAATAGAGAATCTTGGAAAAAGCATGTAATGGAACATTCTGTGCGATTTATTTAAACACATAGAAGCATAGAATTGTTGTAGTATAAAAAAGGCGTTTCACTTGCTTAAACAAACATAGCTATGTGTTGAGAAACTAGTTTCTCTTTTACATTCTTTTAAGCGGATCTAAAATCCTATGTTTCTATGTGTTTAAAAAACAATCGCTACAATTGAACAACTTTCTCCTTATAAGATTTTGGAGAAATATTCGTGTGTTTTTTGAAGAAGTTCGAAAAATAAAAAGGATCATTAAAACCCAAAGCATAAGCTGTTTCTTTTACCGATAATTTCTCGTAAGTAAACAAGCGTTTTGCTTCAGAAATGACCAGTCCGAAGATGATATTTTGTGCGGTTTTGTTGCAATGCAGTTTAGAGAGTTCGTTTAGTTTGGCCTCAGTTGTGCCTATTAAATTGGCGATTTCGTTTACCGAAAGATTTTTATCAAAATTTCCTCGAATGGCTTCCAGAAAATGAAGAAACAAAGCGTCTGGTTTGTAGATTTCTTCTCCCAATTTTATTTTAGAACGATTGATTTCGATTAAAATCAATTGAATTCTAGAATGAATAGAAATTAAGTATTGATAAGGTTTTTGTGCAATTTCCTGCTGAATAAGCTGTAAAGCATCAACAACCAATTTGTCGTCATCTACTTTTATCACTTCATTCATTGCAAAATGGCAGAACAAGCTGTTATGAAAAATGAGTTCAATGTCATTATCATTTTTGCAGAAGAAATCATAAGTAAATTCGAGAACAAATCCAGTTGCATTGCTGCTGTTTTTTATAAAATGAATTTGACCAGACGTTATCGTTAGGATCGAATTTTTGATGATTAGATATTCGTTTTCATCCACCGAAAGCGTTATTTCGCCCGATGTGCAAAATAGCAACACATATTTTAATACGCGTCTAGGATGCTTTAAATCTTCTGCCTGTTCAAACGTCTTTATTTCAATCATTTGTTTTGGTTTTTAAACGCAATTTCGATAGCTATCGGGAACTAAGATTTTGTAAAGTTATGCATTTAAAGAAATAGTTTTTCAAGCTTACATAAGATTAATCTGCATGTTTTTCAAAATAATTGGAAGCCATTTCTACAATTGCCTCTTTTGTTGCAAAACTGTACTGAACTCCATGATTGAGCGTATAAGAATCACCATGTTCTGGATAATGTTGTTCTCCGTCTATTTGAAAGGGATCCAGAACCGAAAGCCAGAGATTGCGATGTCGATCTTTGAAATAAAACTGATTTCTATCTGAAACCACTAAGATCGTTCCGTTGTTATTGTCAAGAATAGAAGTATGGTTACTGCCTTCATAATCACCCATTATAGTAATATTGGTGTTGTACTTTTTGGATGTTATTTCTGCAATTTTTTTTGTTAGTGGCATAAGAAGTGGTATTTAATTTGTCTCGATGATAGTAAATTTAAAACAGTTGATTTTATCAATATTACCCCTAAAAGTTATTTTTATATCAAAATAAGGTTTTTAATTTAATGAGCTGAGTGAAGCTTTCAATTCTAATTTCGGCTAGAGGTAAAGATTTCAATAAAATATAAAAACCTCGATCTTTATGGATCAAGGTTTTGTTTTAAAGTATTTGTTTTTAAATACGTTATCTATAATTCTAATGTGATCAAATAAAGAATGAATGCAAGTACTATTGATCCAATTCCAACTAATAGTATAGGATCGACCATATCAAAAAGTTTAGGTTTTTTAGGTAGAGCATATACAATGGCTGTCAAAATGGAAATTGAAAACAAAATCAGAAAAATTCTTTTTCCTCCTCCAGTGTCTTCTTCATTTCTGCATCTAAGATAGAGGTAATCTTTATCATTTTTTATGAGCGAATGAATTTCACAGGAATTTTGCGTATTGAAATCATCCAAATCATATTTTAAAATAGCAACAGAGATGGTATCTCCAGTTTTTATTTCATTTAGAAGTTCTTCTTTATTAACACAACTATAGTCATCACCAGTAATTTCAAAATTACTTTGATTATTAATGCAGTTAAATTCTATCCATTTTTTGCTTCTTTTTCCTTTTCTTTCTTTGAATTTAGGAGCGTGCGAAATGATCAGGTTTTCATAAACTTCAAGGTCTGATTGTTCTATGTTATAACTTCCGCTAATGACTTTGATAAAAAAATAAGTTCCGAAAATGAGACATAATACAGATACAACTAAATAACCTTTTTGCTTTTCTTCCCAATCACTAATGCTGTTAATCATATTAAAGTTTGTGAGATTTTGTATTCAAAAATAGGAATATTTTTTAGAGATTTTGGGTTTGGAATTGTTTGTGTTTTTTACGTACAGTTTGTCATCCTGAGGAACGAAGGATCACACGCGAAATCGAAAAAGATTGGCAATGAATAGCCCCTAGTTTTAACTAAGGGATTTGATAGGATTTTATAGTTAGAGGCTTAAGCCAAAACCCGCATTTGGCTTGAGCCTTATTCTCGCTTTTATATATCTCCATCTAAAGATGGAGGCAATTCATTCTTTTAATTGAGATGTTTTTAAATCTGTAAAAGAAAATTCCGGAGGAATGAAATATTTATAGATTCATAAAACGTGCTGTACCAAAAGCTCCAGCGGAGCGACATCGTTATAAGATTTCACCCCGCTGGGGCTTTTTTAAAATGGGAAAAATGTTTTCTATAAATATTTCGTCCCGCTGGGACTTTCTCGAGACAATTCAGAAAATTTTAAAAATGATTATTTCTAATAACGATTTTATACATTTGGTATATTATAAAGTCGATAAATATAGAAATAATATTGAAAGAAAAATCTTTCTTTTTAAAGTAGTTTTCTCTACATTTGAAGTTCCTAAAAAATTACGACTTTAAATTAGAGCAAGATTTGCCCTTGTATTATGTGTACGGTATCGGAAACGACCGTAAACGCCGTCGTAAGCGTTAGGAACACTAAGATACAAGGGTTTTTATATTCCTAATATTACGACATTATGAGTACAAAAAACACCCTTTCCAAAGAAGCCGAAACAAGGCTGATTGATTTTTTTAACCATATTATAGATCCAGAAGATATGGCTAAAATCTTAAGACAAGTAAATTGCATTTTAGCTCTCGGCGTAATGCGACAACACGAAACCCTCCAAATTGGACTAACCAATTTTGAAGACAATTATTATTGGCTCAATGAATTGGCGGAGATTTTGAATCCTTATTTGAGTGAGGAGTAGAGTTTATAAAATGGAAAAACCTCGATTTTTTGGAATCGAGGTTTTTATTTTACCAATTGATTTTTTTTACTACATAAAAATTCTCTTTCGTGCCTCTAACGGCTTTAAAATGAATAGAATCAGGAATTCTTTCAAAGTTGTTAATGAGTGTTTTGTTTTCATTTCTAAATTTATCGTATGTCACTAATTTTATTGTGTCTCCAAATTTCAAATTATCCAAAGATTTATTTTGGTTGTATTTTCTTAATAATTTTAAAGCGTCAACTTTCGATATTAGATGATTTCGTTCTTTTATGATTATATCAATTGGTTTATCAATTAATGATTTATCTGAATCTAACTGATAGATAACTTTTCTTTTATTTTGCTTTTTATATACTTGATAATCAAAAGACCCATCTCTTAATGTTCTATTATCAATTCGATAAAGCCAAACTGCATAATCCACAGAAGAATCCATTGTTATCTGAAATTCAGTAGGAAGTGATAAGACTACACTATCTTTAATATGGGGATTTTTTAAATTTGGTAAAATAGTAACTATTTCTTTAGTATCTAATTGCTTAACTTCAATCGGATCTTTTTTTTTCAAGCAAGATGTTAGTAATGTGGTTACTAAAATAAGGATATAAATATGTTTCATTTTGCTAATTTATAAAGATACAATCTACATAAGTTTTATAATCATCAATAGTATCATCTTTTATTGAATAATGAAGGAGAGTATACTCAAAAAGAGATTTGTCATAATTATTTTTGATTAATTGATTTTCATATAAGTCATTTAATTTTTGTATTGTTTTTATTTCTCCTTTTAATAGTTTGTCCAATATTTGTTGATTAATAAGAGTGTATTGATAGTTTCCATATTTTTCTTTTTTAAACCATTTTGCATCTGCTAATTCATAAATACCATTAAGCCCTCTATCCTTTGCTTCTTCAACAGCATCTGAAACCATTCCATTCCAAACTTGTTCAATAGGTTTGCTAATGCTAGGATAAACAATTGCATTTAAAAAGTCTAAAGGAGCAAACATGGTTGTAATAGTTTCCATTTTTTTTTCATCCATTGCAAAACGTAATAGATCTAGAGCTTGTAAGGTATAATCTAGTTTTTCTACATTTTTTAATAGCGTATTACGTACTCCAACTTCTCTAAAATAATCAAGCTGGCTTATACCCTTTGTGGTAACAAGTTTTCCTTCTTTTATGTAGCCAAAATTTGCAGCTTGTGTAATTTCGTAAAGTTTACCGCTGTTTTCAAATACGGGTTTAGTGTAAAGTCTTTTACTAAATTCTATTTTACCCAAGTTGTTGGCTAAAAATCCTTTTTTGAGTTTTTTTACCGCAATAGAATACCTTAGTTTATCACTGTATTTTACCATCTTTTCGCGAACATCTGCGATGGCGTTATCTTTAATATCGTCGAGAATAGTATCCATTATTTTTTCTAATTCTTTCGATGGTTCTACAATGGCAACAATTCCAGCAGAGAAAACAATAAGTTCGCCGTCTGCAGCTCTAATTTCTGGAAAGCCATAACCTTCATAGGCAGGTTTTATAAATAAATTAGTTTCAGAAGCGTAAACACTCAATAAATTATTATTTGAAATCCAATCCTGATTACGATATTTCCAAGTCCAATAAAAATCTAGACAGCCATCTTTAAAATAACCTTTGTCTGATAAAAGATCACTATTCCATTTTGGGTTCAAAAATAACTCAATGGTCATAATGTGTTTTCCATTTACTTCTCTTACAATAGCATTTCTATAAACTTTTTTACCATCGAGTTTATCATCATCAGGAACTAGCCAATCCAGAAACATTCCAGTATCTTTATCCCATAGCTGAAACGTAATAATCGTACCGACAGAAATATCATTGCTCACAGTCAATTGAAAATAAACGGTTTTACCTAAAGAAGATTTAGGTCCTCTGTTGTCCTGTTCTAAATTTCTCATTCCTTCATAATCTGAAGTCCAACAACCTGAGAAAGCAATTTCAGGCTCTTCTCTAACTGGTCTTGGTTCAGGTTCTCCATAGGTATATTCGGGTGCGAAATATTCGATACGTCTATTGGAGATTATTTCTATTTCGTTTGCCCAAATTTTTGTAGTTCCTCTTACAATATAAGTGGCATTGCCACCAACGCGTCTGGTTTTGGTCATAAGGCATAATTATTTAAATAGTTAGTAAAAAAAACGCAATTTTTTGGATTTTATCTTACTTTCTAAATGTATGCACAAGTAGATTAGGTAAAAACCTTTAGAGGTTTTATTTATATCAAAATAAGGTTTTTGTGAAACGGTTATTATTTTTTCTTCTCTGTATTTGAATAATTGAATCTTAAATTATTTTACAAAAAAAGGACAGTCCTTCCAATTAAAGAAGAACTGCCCTTTTAGGCAAATTTTTAAATTTGCATTCCTAAGAATGCGTACAGTTTTTGGTAATCACTAAATTGAAGACTAAACGCAGGTTATTCGTTTATGACATCGCCTTCCTTAGTTTCTTCGCTGGCAATTTTTACCAGTTTATCGTTTGGAGTTAAGTCGCCAAAAATTTCAATTTTATCTTCGATTTCTCTTCCTTTTTTAATCTCCACTCTTGTTGCTTTGTGGTTTACTACTTTTACCACATATATTCCTTCTGCAGAACTTACTACTGCCGATTTTGGCACTACAAATGTGCTGTCTTTCGCGTTAAGAGGCAACAAAACTTCGGCAACCATTCCAGGCAATAAATTTCCTTTCGTGTTATGAACGTCCATTTCAACTCTTTCAGAACGCAGTTTCAAATCTAAAGCGCCAGACATTCTGGTAATTTTTGCTGTAAACGTTTCTGGCAGCGATTTTACATTAAAACTCATTTCGTCGCCTGGGTGTAAATATCCTGTGTACAATTCTGGAACAGAAACCGCCAAACGTAATTTGCTTTGCTCCTGAATCGTTAATAAAGGCAAATCTGAACCTTTTCCTGCTGGCCCAACAAATGTTCCTAAATTCACATTTCTAGCCGCTACAACGCCATCAAAAGGCGCACGAATTTCTAAGTAACCTCTCATAATCGCAATTTCTTTATGAGCCGCAATTGCCGCTTGAAGTTGTGCGTAATCAGAATTCTTTTTTCCGCTTGCCATTTCTAAGTCGTTTTTAGAAATTGTTCCTTCAACCTTGCTTGTTTCGTACAAACGGTTGTAAGTGCTTTTGCTGGTTGCATAAATCGCTTCCATAGATTTCAGTCTTGATTCGGCCGCAGCTAATTGTGAGCTGATTTCAGGTGCTTCTAAAACAATTAAAAGCTGTCCTTTTTTTACTTTCGTACCAATATCAACTTTCAATAATTTTACGAAACTGCTCACTTTTGCATACAAATCAACTTGTTGGAAACCGGTTAATTCAGCTGGTAAACGCAATTCTGTTGTCAGTTTTTCTTTCGCTAAAGCGAAAGTTTCAACTTTAGGTTCGATTTCTGCTTTCGCAGTTTCTTCTTTTTTCTTTTCGCAGCCGCTTAATACAACTAGTGCTGTAAATAGTAATGCAGATGATTTTATAATATTACTTTTCATTTTTTGGTTTTATATAATGAATATGTTTTTTAACTCTTTGGGATTAATTGTTTTAACACATAGATACATAGCTTTTCTTTGTGCACAAAAGGCGTTTCACTTGTTTCAATGCACATAGCTATGTGTGAAAACTAGTTTTTTTCTTTTACCTTTTTTTATTTAAAATTAAAATCTATGTTTCTATGTGTTAAAAAAATTACACCCAACGGTTTATAACTTTCGACTTTATGACTTTAGACTTTCGACTTATTCAATGATGAGATATAATGGATGCTTTCTTCGTCTTCAGGATCTAAAGAAACCGATTGTGTCGATGTTTTTTCTTGTGCCCACGCAAAGATTTGCGGAAGGATTAACAATACGGCAAAAGTAGAAAATAATAATCCACCGATAACCGCTCTTCCTAACGGAGAAACTTGATCGCCTCCTTCGCCGTGTCCAATTGCCATTGGCAACATACCCATAATCATCGCAACCGAAGTCATGATAATTGGACGAAGACGCAAGGCAGCTGCTTCACGCGCAGATTCTAAGGCATTTCCGTTTATTTTTCGAAGCTGTTCGGCATTCGTAACCAATAAAACGGCGTTGGCAATAGAAACCCCAACCGACATGATGATTCCCATATACGATTGCAAGTTAAGCGTAGAACCTGTAATAGTCAGCATTAATAAAGCGCCTAAAACTACGGCAGGAACGGTGGTTAAAATAACCAGCGAAACTTTGAACGATTGGAAATTAGCGGCCAGCATTAAGAAGATTACAAACACAGCGACCAATAATCCTGTTTGTAAGCTGCTTAATGTCTCTGTCAGTACAGTACTTAGTCCGATTGGCGTGATAAACAAACCACGTGGTAATTCTCCCAATGAACTAATCGTTTTGCTCACATCTTTTGATGCCGTCCCCAAATCGGTTTTGTAGATGTTTGCTGTAACGGTAATGTACGGCATGGCCCCTAAATTGTCATTTTCACCGCTTACAAAACCTGGTGTAATTTTGGCAACGTCACTTAAAACAGGACGAAGAGAGTTTTTCAATACCGGAATTTCTCCAATATCGGTTTTGCTTTTCATTTTATTTAAAGGCACTTGAACTTGAACAGAATATGATAATCCTGCTTTTTCATCGACCCAGTTATTTTTTTCGGTATAACGTGAAGATGAAGTCGAAGCCACAAGCGAACGTGAAATATCATTCATATCAACTCCCAATTCAGCAGCACGAGTTCTGTCAATATCAATATTCATTGCTGGATAATGAATTGGCTGACCAATTTGCACGTCTCTGAAATATGAAATCGCTTTTAGTTTGTCTACAATTTGAGTTGCGTATAATTCATTTTTCTTTTTGTCTTTTCCAGCCACTCGAATCTCGATTGGAGTAGGAGAACCTTGGCTTAAAACTTTATCTGTCAATTCGATTGGCTCAAAAGAAAGTTTAGTGTCTGGCAATACTTTTTTAAGTCTCGCTCTGAACTCATCTTTAAAATCGTCCATATCTTCATGATAGTCTTTTAAACTCACTTGGAAAACCGCTTCATGAGAACCCGCCATGAACAAATAAATCGGGTTGATTGAGAATAGTGAAGGGTGCTGACCAACATATACAGACGAAATTCCGATATGATCTTTTCCGACCATTTTTTCCAATTCTTTTAAAACAATTCTAGCTTGTTCTTCTGTTCTTTCCAAACGCGTTCCGTCAACTGCACGCATTCTCAACTGAAACTGACTTGAGTTGGTTCTCGGGAAAACGTCTTTTCCAATAAAACTAATAAATACAATGGCCAAAGCAGTTGCAGCAACCAGATATGTAATACTTGTTGCTTTTTTGTGAACAAACAAACGATCTAAAGTTCGCATGAAACGATTTCTGAATCTTTCGAAACCGCTTACTTTTCCATCATTGTTGAAATCTTCTCTTTCAACCAAATCCTTTTTCTGACCAATTAAATTTTGCTCAGATTCTGGTGTTAAACCGCAGTCGTTAAACTCAGCTTCGTCATCTGTAATTTCTGGTCCATGTGCATGTTTTTCATGTCCTTTCATCATCCAGTTGGCCATTACAGGCACAAAAGTTTGAGATAGTAAGAACGAAATAACCATAGAAAAACCAATTGCTAAAGCTAAAGGCAAGAACAACGCTCCCGGAATACCAACCATAGTAAATGCTGGAGCAAATACGGCTAGAATACAAAGAAGGATCAATAATTTTGGCAAGGCGATTTCTTTACAGGCGTCCCAAATGGCGAGTGCTTTTGGTTTTCCCATATCGAGATGCTGGTGAATATTTTCGATCGTTACCGTACTTTCATCCACCAAAATACCAATTGCCAATGCTAATCCCGATAATGACATTAAGTTAATCGTCTGCCCGAATAATTTCAGGAATAAAACTCCAGAAATAATTGAAATCGGAATGGTCATAATTACGATTAATGCTGCACGACGGTCACCAAGGAATAATAAAACCATTAATCCCGTTAGAACCGCACCGATAATTCCCTCAGTAATCAAACTTTTAACCGAGTTAATTACATAAACCGATTGATCAAATTCGTACGTAATGTTTACATCTTCAGGAAGTGTGCTCTGAATTTTAGGAAGTTCTTTTTTCAATTTCTGAACCACGTCCCAAGTCGAAGCGTCTCCCGCTTTTGCAATACTAATGTAAACCGAACGTTTTCCGTTTACTAAAGCATAACCAGCTGTAATATCGGCACCGTCTTTTACATTAGCAACATCGCCTAATTTTAAGTTTTGAACACCGCCTTTGAATAACGGAATTTGTTCAAAATCTTTAATTTCTTTAATGGTATTATTAGTTGGCGTAATATAGTTTTTGTCGCCCATACGAACGTTTCCTGATGGAGCCGTTTGGTTGTTTAAACGAATCGCTTCTACGATTTGATCTGGCGTCATATTATGAGAACGCAATAAATCTGGATCTACGTTTACCTCAATAGTTCTTGGGCTTCCTCCAAATGGTGCTGGAGATAATAAACCAGGAATCGAAGTAAAAGAAGCACGAACATAAACGTTGGCTAAATCCTGCAATTCGTTGTTTGATCTAATTTTACTGCTCAGAACCAATTGTCCGATTGGCAGAGAAGAAGCATCAAAACGAATGATAAACGGAGGTTGTGTTCCTGGAGGGAAAACCGCTTGGATTCTGTTTGAAAGCGCACTTAACTCGGCAGCTGCCTGAGCCATGTTGGTTCCTTCGTAATAGGTTAATTTCATAATCATTAACCCCTGAATATTTTTGGTTTCTACCGATTTGATACCGTTCGAAAAAGGTAAAACGTTTACGTAGTTTTTGGCAAAATAAGCCTCCATCTGATCTGGCGTATAACCTCCAAACGGATGCGCAATATAGATAACCGGCAAATTCATTTTTGGCAGAATGTCTACCTTAATGTCTCTTATGGCACCAATTCCGAAGAAAAATAGACCCGCAACCAATACTAAAATGGAAATGGGTTTGCGGAGTGCAAAACGTATTAAATTCATTAGGATTTATAATTAAAATTCATTTATAAATAAGTCAAAATTTCCTGTTGCAGCGACTTTCAATAAGTACGATTGCCACACATTATTATTGACAATATCTCGATCGATTTCAGCGCGATTTAGCGTAAACATGGTTTGAGTCAAATCAGTTAAATCAGTTAGACCATTTTTGTACAATGTCGATTTCTGAATGTAAGCTCTTTGCGCGGCATCAACCTGAATTGGCGCTTCGGCATAATTTTCCAAAGTAATTTTAATTTTATCTTCGGCAAAAGTCAGCTGCGATTTTAATTCTCTGTCGGCCTGATTGTACTCTTCTTGCAATGCTTGAGAAACAAATTTCTGAGCGCTTACTTGCTTGCTTGATCTGAAAGGTGTGGTCAAATTCCACGTAATTCCAACTCCAACCAAATAATTGGTACGATCTGGATTTACGCCATCCCAATAATTTCTCGTAAAAGCATTTTGATTGGTTGCATACGAATTGTCAAATCCAGAAGCTCTGGTTTGTAAAACCCCAAAAGCACTCATTGTTGGATAATAGAAACGTTTGTACAATTTAACCTGCTGATTGCTGTAATCGATTTTGGTTTTGTAGAATTGTAATAAAGGGTGAAGGCTGTCTGTAGCAATTTCTTTAGTTACCAATTCTTTCGGAATTTGAGTTACAAATAAAGTATCGGTAACGAAATCCTGCGGAGCAACGCCCATTAAATCGACTAATTTGTTGTTTTGTTCCTTAACAAAGTTTCTGGCTAAGTTTAAAGCGATTTTTGCTTTAGAGACTTCGGCTGTAGCCAATGTAGAATCGACTCCGGCCAATAATCCGTTTTTAACTCTTGCAACAGCTGTCTTTTTGAAGACTTCTGCGCGGTCTAAGTTTTTTTGCTGCGAAATCAGCAATCTTTGGCTAGCCAATAAATTCAAATAAGCAGCCGAAATTTTGATTTCCTGTTGGAATTTTTCCTGCTGCAAGTCTTTTTCTTTAGCCTGAACATCAATTTTAGATAAATTGATTTTTTCCTGTGTTTTTCCGAAGGTGAAAAAATCCCAGTTCATGTTGACTAAATAAAGTGCACCAAATGCTGAGTTCCAGTTTTGTTCTGGAAGAGGAAGTCCTGATGATGCAACTCCTAAACCTCCAAAACCATACAACGGTCCGTTTTGTCCGTTTACAGTTCCGTAATCCTGCTGTGCCGATAAATTCAAGTTTGGCAGATAATCACGGCGAGATTGTTTTAGAGTCTCTTTTGATGCATTGGTGTAATTGTTTTTTGCTCGGATAGAACCGTAGTTTTCAAGACCTATCTTTAATGCTTCTTTTAAAGACAGGGTTTGAGCATAACCGATTGAGGCAAAAATCAATAAAAATAGTAAGGTAATTTTTTTGAAATACATAAACTCAAGGTGTGAATAGAAATGTTTTTTGATGAAACAAATTTATTTCTCTTATACTGATAAAAGTCAGGTTAAGTGATGTACTGCACTAGTAAATGACGAATTGAATTGGTCATTTTTTGAAAAAAATAATTAAATAATTGTTCGTACTTTGTAAACTATTTCAAAATTAAGAATGAACAAAAGAATTGATAACATACTGGATAACAAATGGTGGCAGGAGGTTGCCGTTGTCCTTTTTTCATTTACAATATATACCCTAAAAAATGATTGGATGTTGTTTAGTTCCTTCATTTCTATAGCAATGGGTGTATTTTTTTATTGCATTTTATACATGCATGCCCAATTTAATCGCTTTTTTATCCTTCCGATTTTATTCAAAGCAAACAAACCTTTTACCTATATTGTTTTAACGCTCTTTGGAGTTTTTGTATTTTCTGTCATTTTGTATGAAATTACAAGGATGGATATGTTTGCCAAATGCCATTTGTACCAAAACTCGCATCAGAGAAGTTATGCGTACCAATTGGCTAGTGTTTTAGGAACTTTGGTCTGCATTCTAAGTCCGATTATTGTCTTTAAGTTTTATCGTATTCATAGAAAACAAACCGATGCGGCTTTATTGTTCAATCAAATGCAATTAAATTCATTGAAAGGACAATTAAATCCGCATTTTTTGTTTAATACTTTTAATACGCTTTACGGAATAAGCCTTCAGTTTCCAGACAGAACGCCAGATTTAATTATGAAAGTTTCGCAGTTAATGCGTTATCAATTGGAAAGTAACAGTAAACAATGTGTATCTTTAGAAGATGAACTAGAGTTTATAAATAGTTACGTTCAGCTTGAAAAAGAGCGTGTTGGTTATCGATGTGATATTACTTTTGAAAGTAATGTTGATAACGAGAATGCGTATAAAATTTCGCCAATGCTTTTAATTGCATTTATCGAAAATGCCTTTAAACATGGAACCTGCGCTATCGAAAGGTGTTTTGTAAAAATTACGATTTCAGTCGAAAAAGGATTGCTGCATCTTCATGTTGCTAATTCAATTCCGAAGAAAAATGATGTGATTTCGACTAAAATCGGTTTAAAAAACACTATCGAACGTTTGAATTTAATTTATGGGAAAGATTATAAATTGGATATAAAAGACGATAAACAGACTTATATTGTAGATTTAGAAATACAGCTTAAAAAGTTTGTAGGATGAGAGAAACGAAAAGATGCATTATTGTAGATGATGAGCCCGCTGCGCATTATGTTTTGGCGAATTATATCAAACAAAATCCGCAATTAGAATTGGTTTTTCAAGGTTATAACGGCATTGAAGCGATGAATTATCTTAGAGAAAATCCAGTCGATTTAATGTTTCTAGATATCAATATGCCTGAAATTTCAGGAATGGAACTGCTTAAGATTCTTCCAACGCATCCTAAAACTATTTTGACTACAGCATATTCTGAATTTGCTCTTGAAAGCTATGATTATGGCGTAATTGATTATTTGCTGAAGCCGATTTATTTTCCAAGATTTCTAAAAGCAATTGATCGTTTTTTTGCAACAGAAAGCGTAAAACAAAAAGCAGAAGAAACGGTAAATTCGGTTAGCGTAAAAGTAGACGGTTATTTGATGGATATCGAATTGGACCAGCTTTTATACGCACAGAGTTTTGGCAATTATGTAAAACTTCACACGACAAAAAGAACTTACCTAGCTTCGATAACTACGACAGAGTTTGAAAAATGTCTTCCAGAAAAGAGTTTTATGCGTATTCATAAATCATATATCGTGGCATTGGACAAAATTGATGCAACCGAAAAAGATTTTGTGGTCATTAAAAACGAAAGAATCCCAATTGGAATTACATATAAAAGAGAACTAACAGACCGATTAAAAAAACTCGAATTGTAATTGAATACTTGATTTTAGAAGGGTTGTTTCAGCTGATAAAAAATGTTAATTTCTTCATGTTATCGTAAGAGAAAAAGTATTAATTTTAATACGTTGCTAAAGTTTAATTTTAAAAATGAAACTATGAAAAACGTGTTTTTGTCTTTTACTTTTTTATGCAGTAGTTTTTTAATTGCTCAGGAAGGAACGAATATGAAAAAGGAAATCACACCACCAGAAAAGGTTCGGTTTGCTTTTGAGAGAGAATATCCGGGGAAAGTACCAGTTTGGTCTGAAGAATATGTTGGAGATGATGCAGATGAGATTCGTTTTGAAGCGCGATACAATGTAGATGATAGAACCAAAGCGGTAGCGATTTATGATAATCTAGGAAACATGAAGGCTTATGAGCTGCAGATTCCGTTTAAACAATTGCCTATAAAAGCGCAGTCGTATTTAAAGAAGAATTATAAAGCAAAAGCCATTCAAGAAATTGCAATGGTGGTAGACGATAAGAAAAAAACAACCTACGAGGTTGGAGTAATAAAGGACACTAAATTTTATGATATTGTTTTTGATGCTGAGGGTGGTTTTGATGTCAGTATAGAAAAAAATTAAACACTCAATGTAAGAAAATACTTTGTTTTGTTATATTTACTTTTTAAAATATAAATGTAATATGAGAAAGATTTTTTTATTTGTTTTCTTTATTTCGATGAGCTTCGCAAAAGCTCAAAATGGGACTTTAGTGCCGCCTGATAATGTTGTAAAAGCATTTGAGAACCAATATCCGAAGAAAAAGGCAATATGGGATATTGAATATAGTGGTAACGGTGATGATGTTATTTTTGAGGCAAACTTTAATGCGGCACCAAAAACAATCGCGCTTGCAAGGTATGATAAAAACGGGGCTTTTAAAGCGTATAAAGTGCAGGTGTCTATAACAAAACTGCCTAAGAAAGTTCAGACCTATTTAAAGGCAAATTACTCTGTTAAGTCCTATAAGCAGTTTTTTTCTGTTATAGATAACACAGATAAAAGACATACGAAGCAGGAGTGACCAAAGATTCAAAGTTTTATAACTTAATTTTTGATCAAGATGGCGAGTTCTTAAAAAGAAATCAAATTCGATAAAACGGCTTACTAATTCAAATATTATTTGAAATGACAAACCCGATGAGTTTTTAATGCTTATCGGGTTTTGTTTTGTGTTTTTTTGTTTCAGGTTGATATTCTTTGTGTGTTTTAACCGCAAAGTGCGCAAGGTTTTTTCTAAGCTTTATGTTATATAAACGCGAAGTTCACAAAGCTTTACGTAAAAAACTTTGCGAACCTCGCGTAATTCCTAGCGTTCTTTGCGGTTAAACTTGAAACCTGAAACTTGAAACCTGAAACCTGAAACTTCCTTACAACATCATTCCGCCAGAAACTTCAATTCTTTGAGCGTTTATCCAGCGAGCGTCTTCGGTACATAAAAAAGCGACTACACCTCCAATATCATCAGGAAGACCAACTCTTCCTAAAGCCGTCACAGAAGCAATCTGTTGGTTCATTTGTTCATTATCGCGAACAACTCCGCCTCCAAAATCGGTTTCTATGGCGCCAGGTGCCACTATATTGGCTCTAATTTTTCTTGCACCCAATTCCTTAGCCTGATATTTTGTCAAAGTTTCCATTGCGCCTTTCATAGAAGCGTAAGCAGCATAACCAGGAAATGAAAATCTAGCTAAACCAGTTGAAATATTTATAATTCCACCACCGTCGTTCATTACATTAAGTCCTTTTTGAGTTAAGAAAAAAGGCCCTTTGAATTGAATAGTAGTTAATTGATCAAATTCTGCTTCGGTTGTTCCAACAAATGAGTTGTGAATTCCGATTCCGGCATTATTTATTAAAAAATCGAATTTATCTGTATTAAAAGTATTTTTTAAAACTGAGTTTACACTTTCAAAGAAAGAATCAAAAGTACTTGAATCAGCAACGTTTAATTGTAATGAAGCTGCTTTTTGCCCTAAACTTTCAATCTCTGAAACTACAGTGTCAGCTTCTTCTTTTTTACTGTTGTATGTGATAATTACATCCAATCCTTTTTTTGCAATCGCAATTGCCATGTTTTTGCCTAAACCTCTGCTACCACCTGTAACTAGAGCTATTTTTGTGTTTACTGCCATATTTTTGTAGTTATGAGTTATGAGTTTTGAATTATGAGTTATGAGTTATGAAATGTTTCTTGTATTTGTGATGTACAATTCATAACACATAATTCATAATTAAGAATGCATTGCATTAAAATGATTTTTCAACTCTTCTGCGCTTGCGTTTAACCTCGTTTCGCTTGTTCCGAAAGTCAATTCTTGTCTGCCTTCTTTTAATTGTTCGAAAATAGATTCGATAAAACTGCTTACACTTGGATGCGCGTCATGAAGACCAATTCCGCCTAAATCAGTATTTAATGCTGGCGGAATAATTTCTACCACTTCAATATTTTTCTCTTTTAATAAATGACGAAGCGAAAGTGTAAATGATCTAAAAAACGCTTTTGTAGCCGAATAAACTGGAACTTTTGCAAAAGGAGAAAACGCCAGTCCAGAAGTAGTGTTCATTACGGTTTTTAGAGAAGGCAACTGAATAAATAATGAAGTTAAATGAAGAGGAGCTTCAATATTGGTAGTAAGCTCATTTTTCATGTTTTCATAAAAATCAGCGTCGGTTATGTTCATCCAGTTTTGAATTCCCGCATTATTGATTAAAACGTTTAAATCAGGATGATTTTCTTTGATCCATTCAAAAAGTGCGATTCGTTCTTGTTCTATAGACAAGTCGCAAACTTTTGTTATAACCGAAGGAAATTTTGTTTTTACGTCGTTTAAAACCGATTCTCTTCTACCGCAGATAATTACGGTATTGTTTTCTTGAATAAATCGTTCGGTAAGTCCAAGTCCGATACCACTTGCACCGCCTGTAATTAAAATTTTGTTGTCTGATAAATTCATCTTTTCGTTCTTTTAATTTGATGGGACAAAGGTAGGAGCGAAGTATAGTTGGGGAGTTGTAAATATCAAATAGATGTTTGCGAAATTCAAATCAAGTTTGAAATTCCAATTTTTTAAAATTCCAAATTCCAAAGCTTTGTGGAGCTTCTTGCGGAGATCCCTCGTTCCTCGGGATGACAAACGGTATGGTTACGACTCGTAAAACCTGAAACCTGAAACTTGAAACTTGAAACTTGAAACCTGAAACCTGAAACAAAACAACTAACTCCTAAAAGCAATCGGCGTAAAAGAAGTTTGTTTTTTAAAGAAATTAGAGAAATGCGCTAACTCTTCAAAACCAAGTGAATAGGCAATTTCAGAAATATTCCAATCGGTTTGTTTTAAAAGTATTTTAGCTTCGTTTGTTAATCGGTTTGTAATTAATTCGGTTGTGGTTTTTCCGGTATTTTCCTTTAAAACCTTATTTAAATGATTCACATGAACAGATAATCTTTCGGCAAAATCTTTCGCTGTTCTCAATTCCAATCTTTGATTTGGGGATTCAATAGGGAATTGTCTTTCCAACAATTCAGCAAATAAAGAAGAAACTCTGGCTGCCGAATTGTGCTTCGAATATAATGCCGTAATAGGCTGTAATTTTTGTCCAAAATGAATTAATTCTGCGACATAATTTCGGATTAAATCGTATTTGTAAATATAATCAGAGTTAATTTCTTTCTGTATTTTATTGAAAATCAATTCAACTTCTGAAACTTCTTCATCAGAAAGCTGAAAAATCGGATAGCCGTCTGAAGCAAAAATTGGAAGTTCATCCAAATCTATTCCGCTTTTACTTTTCGATAAAAATTCGCTTGTGAATACACAAAACTGACCGCCTTGATTGGTGTCTTGAGGGAGATAATTGTATGGGATTTTTGGTGTTGCAAATAACAATCCTTGTTTTTCAATTTCGATTACTTTATCGGCGTATTCTGCTTTGTTATGACCTCTAATTAAACTTATTTTGTAATAGGCCCTTCTATCATAAGGCATTCCAGGTTTTCCTTTCATACGCTCTAAAAGTTCTTTTATATCGAAAACATTAAAATGCCCGATTTCTTTCTGAATGTCGTTTGGCAATAAGGAAGTAGGATCAACAGTTGAACCTTCGGTAATATCTTGGTAAAATGAATCTAGGGATTTCATATTGTAATGAATTGCGAAATTCAAATATACGAAAAATATAAAGATTGGTTTTAGGTTGTTTTAGGTTTAAAGTTTCAAGTTTGAAGTTTGGTTAGAACTTTGTCAAAGTTTGAAACTTTGACAAAGTTTAGCGTACAATTTTGTCATTTCGACGAAGGAGAAATCTTCGTAAGAAACTCCGCAAGCTGAATCGCCAATCTTTGTAGAGCTACTTGTGGAGATTTCTCCTTCGTCGAAATGACAAACTTTACGCTTATAAATTGCTTAAATCTTTGCGAACCTTACGAAAAAACTTTGCGTTCTTTTCGGTTAAAACAAACTTCCCTGAACAAACTCAGG
The DNA here is from genome assembly GCF_003254585.1 of Flavobacterium sharifuzzamanii. Lineage (GTDB taxonomy): Bacteria > Bacteroidota > Bacteroidia > Flavobacteriales > Flavobacteriaceae > Flavobacterium > Flavobacterium sharifuzzamanii. The sequence continues at coordinate 154,467 of NZ_QJGZ01000040.1, forward strand.
CTCTGGATTGCTTCCAAAAGGAAAAGCATCAATCACAAAAAACTGTTTTACTTTGGGATCAAATTCTCTTAGAATAATTTCATTACATTCAAATTGAAGATCGATTGTGGTAAAAAGTTCTGAAGCTATTTTAAGATTTTCTGGCGTTAATCTTCTTCCGATTGACAGATGCGGATTGTCGCTTTTTTTGAGTTTTAAAAACTTGAAGGTTTCATGAATCTTTTTCATGATTGGCACCAGATTATTTTTTGAATCTTCGGTTACTCCTATAAAAAAAGCACCACTATTTTGAAAAGAATCAAAATGATCTAGAGATAATTTAAAAGGCGTAAAAGTATCTGAAATTTTAGAAAGCTTTTGTTTGATAGAATCGAACTGAGATTCATCGATCGTAAACTCACAAATCGTAATATGTGCTTCAGAATTGCAGCTGTTGTACCAATTGATTTTGCTTCTTAAAAAGTCCTTCAATTTTTTAACGGGCTCAACCAGTGTTTTAGAATAAAATACAACTGAATATGTTTTTTCCATTAGATAAATAATGTTCTACAATTTTAAAATTGGAATTGTAATGGTACTGTCAGAATACCATTTTATTTCTAATGGTTCTTTAGCATCGTCAATGGTTTCGTCACTCACATTTTTGCCAGTACCGTAATTAACTTCCCAGTTTGGGTTTTTATTAGCTCCTAATACGATTATAATTGAACTTCCTTTTTCTAATTCTTTTGAAATTATAAAGGTTTGCTCTATCTTAATTGTTTCTATTTTGTTGGGAGTCAACAATTGTCTTTTGGTTCTGTCTTTTGCAAAACTGGCTCTTTGTAAATTGTTGGTTAAGGCAAAATATTGACCTTTTGCTGTTTTTTCATAAAGCTGTATTTCTACATCAATGTCTTTTTTGTTTATGCTTATTTTTAATGATGTTTTTAATGAACCGCTGATTATAGTGGAGTTTTCAAGAGGATCACTTTCAAAAACCAGTAGATGTTTTTCGGGTTTAAAAATCGAATCTATAACTTTAGGAAAACCATTTACGTAGTCATCATTGTAGATGTTAATTTCAGATCGATCCTTCAAATCAACAGTTTGGTTAATAGAAATGGCCTTTTTAGGAGCTGTTTTTTGTAATGAATATTTCGAATTGCTATTGCTTAAATAAAAGGTTAGGTTTTCATTGTGCATTTTGTCTAAAGAAGAAACGCTTTTCCATTTGTTTTTAACCATAATTTCAAAGTTCACTTTATCCTTCAAAATTTCAGGACGTTTTGCGCCTTTCAAAATATGATCAAACCATTGAAAAATAATAGCATTAATTGGAATATTTGCTACTTCATCGACGGTATAACCGCCTAATTCTTTTCGGGGAGCTCCTTGTGAACCGCCATGATCATAAGGCCCGATTATGAGATAATAATTATCGCTTTTATTATATTTTTGATATTGATTGTAATAGTACATTGCTCCAAGCTGATCGTCATCGTAATAACCTGTTGTACTCAAAATTGGAATATTGATATTCGCAAAAGCTTCTTTTTGCGGCGTCATATTCTGCCAGTAGCTGTCATAAGCAGGATGATCTAACCATCTTTGAAATAAAGGAGATAGATTGCCTTCAATTTTATCTAAGGAACGGAAACTTGCGCCAGTTTTATAATATTGTGTAAAAACTTCGTCCCATTTTTTACTGTTCAAAAAACTATTGAGATCTGTTAATTTAGTATTGGTAACCAAATGAATCCACTTTAAAGCATAACTCATAAAAATACCGTTTTGCATAGGAAAATCAATTCCGGCTCCTACCGAAACCAAAGGCACAATTGTTTTTAAAGCAGGATGTACTTTTTTTACAGCGCTCCATTGGCTAAAGCCTAAATAACTACCGCCATATAATCCAATTTTACCATTGCACCATGATTGTTTGCTAACCCAGTCTAGAATATGGTATGCATCGTCACCATCGTGTTCGTAAGGTTCTATCGGGTCATTGCTTAAACGTTTGCCTCGCGTATTAGCAACAAAACCTACGTATCCCATATTCGCAATTTCTTTGCAGTCGCTAACTTCGTTTCCGGCATAGATATTATATTTCATTACAACAGGCTGTGGTTCAGATACATTTTTAAGTCTGACCATGGTGGCAGAAATTGTGCTTCCGTTTGGCAGTGTAATAATGATATCGCGGTCAATTACATAAGTATCAGCTTCTATTTCTGCAATTATTTTATTAGCTAGAGAAAATGTTTTGTTTATAATAGAATAGCGAGCATATTGTCGGCATAATTGCGCGGCACTTTCTACACTAATGCTATCACTATCTTGAACAGCTTTAAGTTGCTCTTCAAAATCGTTTTTAATGTCGGCCAGTTTTAATTCATAATACCCTTCGGCCCAGCTTTTTCCTTCTGCATTTAATGTATTGTATAACTTGTAGAATTCAGATTTGTAGACTTTTTCAAAATCAGATTTTGTTTTAGGTTCTTTTAAAGCTGTTTTTCCATAAGTTTTATAAATAAAACCTAAAGGTCTGTTGGCAATACTGTCTCCTAAAATTTCCTGAGAATAGGTTGCAAAAGTTTGATGCATTCCTTTGAAATCTCCCGCAACGGCTTGTATTCTGGCATAATTATCTAAGTAAGAAGCCCTGCTTGGATTTTTATAAAGAGGCAGTATCTTTTTGGCAAGAAGCGGCATGCTTTTGCTGAGAGTTAAACTGTCTTTATAATTGTTTTTTTCGAAATAGATTTTTTGTGAAGTTCCTATTTGAAAGGAAAAACAAATTAATAAAAGAATGATGCTTTTTTTCATCTTAAGAAACTTACTTTTTGAGGTTTTGGTTTAAATTTGTCTTCTCAAAAGTAGCATAAATTTCTTATAATCTACAAGTGTAGTTTTATTATGTTTAAAAGAGAAAAAAAGTGTGCCTAAATTTTCCCTTTTAGATGTAATCTGTGCAGAATTTCAGATTTCAATAAACCGCTTCCGCCTCCAAAATGTTCAATGACTTCAACGTCTGGTTGAGTTTTTAAGCAGAAAGCTGTAAATTCTTTTTCTACATGATCTTCAATTGCAGAACTTAAAAGAACAATATCGATTTTATGGTTAAGAAAGTGCTCTTGTGCTTCTTTTTCGTTATTAAAAGCAATGGCATTCCAGTTTTCATCTGCATTAACCAGACGAAGTAAAATAGCTAAAATAGCTTCATTTTTTCCGAGTAATAAAAATTGCAACTGTTTCATTTTTTTTGAGGTTCTAAGATGCTAAGATACTAAGGTTCTGAGATTCTAATTATCTAATTAAAGAATTACTCACAAATGTAGGGAGGGTTTTAAGAAAAGCGACTTAATCTAGGACAAGAAATGTGTTTCTTGAGTTTTTTTGGCGCATATCTGGAAAAGAATCTAGTATTTTCTTTCACAAATTTACGTTAAATAGGATTCTGACAATATTTTGCAGTACAATTACTTAAGGTTTTAAATTAAAGTTAAGAATGTTAATTTTTTCACACAATGAGGAAAACCGTAAGGTTATCTATAATGTGAATTCTAATTTTGGCCTGTAGAAATTTGAAAAGATGGTAGCCTTTACCTTTTTGGGGATCATTTAATTTCTACAGAAAACTGTTTTTGGAGAAACGTTTTTACATTGAATTTGACATATTCATTTGATCGTGGGTACTTGTATATAAGTTTGCAATATACATTAATGTCTAATTTTTTTAGGGTTTTAAGATTAAGTCGACGGACGTAATTTTAAGACCCTTTTTTTTACCACAATAATGAAAAGCCAATTAGCCAGAACTGAATAATATCGGTGTTGATTTTAAACTTTTGAGGCGAAGATCCGTAATAGTTTTTGAATGCTGCAGAAAAATGCGAGACATCTTTGTAGCCACATTTATAAGCTGCTTCGCTTACTGTAGCCGTTTTGTTTTGAAATAATTCTTTCGCATGTTCCATTCTAAGTTTAATGATATAACTTTTGACAGTGGTTCCAAAACAAGCTTTAAAGCCTCTTTTTAGTTTGAATTCGTTTAACGAAATAAGTCTCGAAAGTTCTGGAAGAGTAGGTGTGTTTCTATAATCGTTTTCTAATATTTTTTTTGCTTCTAGAAGTTTATCGTAATCTTCTTGATTTATGTTTTCTGCTTCTAAAGGTTTGATAATTAATGTTTCTAGCTGATGAATGAGAAGCTCTTTAATTTTACTTTCGATATAAATTCTTTTTAGAACACCTTCGCGAGTGCAGTTTTTAATTTCAGATGTTACCCATTGAATTGCAGGTGTAAAAGGAAGATATTTTGAAGTTAAGTAGCTAGATTGTTTTTGAAGGATTTTCTTTGAAAATTTTTCATGTAATTGCCAGTCTTCATTGATAATGTTATAATAAAACTCTTTAGAAAGAATAATTGACAAATAATTGATTTCTGTAAAAGGTGGAATGTTAAAGGTGGCTTTAAAACTATTGGTGTAGAAAATATTATGCGTGTTTTTTTTTGAATATTTTTCGCTTTCCAATTGATCAATATGGGTTTCGACATTACTGCTGTAAATGAAATTCATGACAACCGATTCTTCATCAATCTCAAAACTAACAGTTTTTGGTGTTGAATAATACATCTGAGTATCAAGAAGAACCAATCCTTCCGTTATAAGATGACGGCTTATAATTTTTTCCGAATCTCCATTTTCAATGTTGACATTTTCTTCGGTTAAAATACTTTTCGGATAATATTTATCTCCAATTTCAATTTTAATTATAGGCGTTTCTGACGTTAAAAGGGTGGCGTTGATTTTCAAAATTTAATCCGTTTTTACAAAATAATAATCCGTTTTTCCCTATCTTTTTTAAAGACGTTGATGGTACTTTTGCAGCAAAGTTATTTATAATTAGTCTAATTAAATATATGTCAGCTCAAAAATTTTTATTTGCCAGTTTATTTTTTCTAACTACGTTCTTATCATTTTCCCAGCAAAATCAAGGTTTTACAGTGTCTGGAAAAGTTGTTGAAAATTCTGGAGAAACAATTCCGTTCGCGACTGTTGTTGTCGAGAAAACAGGTTTAAGCGTTATTTCGGATGAAAACGGAAATTATATTTTAAAAAATGTGCCTTCAGGAAAACATACACTAAAAATCTCAGCATTGGGATTTGCTGTTCAGAAAAAACAGATTGAAGTTTTAGGAAGTAATTTAGAAATTACTATTAAAATGGAAAGCGAATTGCAAGAATTAGAAAGTGTTACAGTTCTTGGAAGATCACAAACCGATAAAGTAAACAAACAAGCTTACAGCGTAACTGCAATTGATGCTAAAAAACTGCACAATTCAACGCTAGATTTATCTCATGCTTTAGATCGCGTTTCAGGTGTTCGTAACCGTGAAGCGGGTGGAGTAGGTTCAAGATCGGAGCTTTCGATCAACGGATTCTCAGGAAATCAGATTAAAGTTTTTATTGATGGAGTTCCTATGGATAATTTCGGTTCTTCTTTTCAAATGAATAATATTCCAATCAATCTTGCCGATCGTGTAGAAGTTTACAAAGGTGTTGTGCCAATCTGGTTGGGAGGAGATGCTTTGGGTGGAGCGATAAATATCGTAACGAATAGCAAACCAAGAACTTTTGTAGACGCTTCTTATTCGTTCGGATCTTTCAATACGCATCGTTCAAGCATAAACGCGGGTTATACTGCAAAAAGTGGTTTTACAACCGAAATTAATGCTTTTCAAAACTATTCAGATAACAATTATTGGGTAAATGTAGATGTAGCCGATTTAAATACAGGAGCTTATTTCCCAAATCAGAGAGTTAGACGTTTTCATGATAAATATCGCAACGAAACAGTGATTGTAAATGTTGGGGTAACAGGTAAAAAATATGCTGATAAATTAATGATTGGTTTTACTGGTGGAGAAAATCAAGCAGATATTCAGACTGGTGCAAGAATGGTAAGCGTTTTTGGAAAGATTTACAGAAAAGGAAGCATTGTAATGCCAACTTTAAAGTATCAGGTTAAAGATTTATTTACCAAAGGGCTGAATGTGAATGTTACAGGTAACTACAATTTTGGTTACGAGCAGAATATCGATACCGTTTTTAGAAGATACAATTGGTTTGGTGATTATAAACAATATGCAGGAGCAGGAGGAGAAAGAAGCCGAACGCTTCGCAAGTTCTATAATAACAATGGTATAGCAACTGCGAATGCCACTTATACACTTAATGATAGACACTCTTTTATGGTCAATAATACGTTTAATACGTTCGACCGTAAAGAAAGTGACGAATTGGTTCCTGAATCATTGGTTTATAAACAGCCTAAAAAAACACAGAAAAATGTTTTAGGATTGGGGTATAAGTTAGATTATAACGATAAATGGAGTACTTCTATTTTCTTAAAAGATTATTCATTAAAAACTACTTATTCAAGAAGTTATAATCCGTCAGGAGCTACTGGCGACATTGCTTATCAAAAATATGTAGATCATACTTCGACAACTGGATATGGAGCCGCTACAAGTTATTATCTGAAACACAATCTGCAGATTAAAGCTTCTTATGAAAAGACATATAGGCTTCCAACTCCAGAGGAAATCTTTGGTAATGTGAATGATAATTTAGAAGGAAATCTTGCTTTAAAACCAGAATCTAGTAACAACTACAATTTAGGTGCGAGTTATCAAACTAGCTTCCGCGAAAAAAATGCTTTGTCTTTTGATGTAAATCTTTTGCATAGAAATGCAGTCGACTTTATTCGTCCGACATTAAATAATAATCAAACCATGACTACCAATGTCAATCAAGGGAAAGTAACCAATTATGGTATCGATGGCGAGATTAGATATTCGTACAGCAATCGTTTTACAGCTGGTATTAACACGACTTACCAGAATATTCGAAACAAAACAATGTACGAGCCAAATCAAAATTATGTGTCTCCTTTTTATAATGACAGAATTCCAAACATGCCATACCTTTTTGGAAATGCAGATGCGACAATGTTCTTTAATAATGTTTGGAAAAAAGGAAATAATCTGTCAGTAGGGTATAATCTGCTATATGTTCACACCTATTATTTGTCGTGGCCAAGTATGGGAAGCAAGGATAGCAAACTAGAAATTCCTCAACAGTTTAGTCATGATTTAAATGCTGTTTATACAATGGCAAACGGAAAATATAATATAGCATTTGAGTGTAAAAACCTTTTAGACAATAAGCTTTACGACAACTTTTCATTGCAAAAACCAAGTAGAGCTTTCTATATCAAGTTGAGATATTACTTCAGTAAATCAAATAATTAAATTTTAATACAAACACTATAATACAATGAAAAAAAGTACCACATTAGCGTTATTATCAGCTGTTATAGCTTTTACGGCATTTTCTTGCAGCAGCGATTCTGATAAACCAGGAGAAACTGGCGGAGGAACAGATACAGGGAAAACTAAATATATTATTACTGCAACAACCGGCGCAGCAGGAATTGCAGATTATTTATTAACTGCAGATGATGTTTCTACAGGATCTATAACCACTACAGGAAACGGATTGGAGCAAGATGGAACATACCGTTACTATATTACAGCACAAAACAACTTCTTTAGTTTGCTTTACGGACAAGGAAATCCAGGAGCTGTAACAACTTACAACTTAAATGCTGAAGGTAAATTGGTTAAGAAATCAGATTTTCAAGCTGAGACAGTACATGTATTTGCTGCAATCAACAAAGATATCTTAACAGTTAAAGTTCCAAGAAGTGGTGCTTCTATCGCTTCTATGTACAAAATTGATGCTGAAAAATCACTTATTACTGGCGAGGCTCAACAAGATACTAAGAAATTGGCTGGAAACGGTGAAAGAGCTTTCTATACATGGGCAACTCAGGTTGGAGATAAAGTGTATATGCCTTATATGAGTATTAAAGGAGACGGTGTAGACAACTTTGGTACTGCAAATCCAGATAGTACTTGGGTTGCGGTTTACAATTATCCAGAATTGAAATTAGAAAAAGTAATCAAAGATAACCGTACTAGTTATTTAGGAGCTTATTTCACAAACGGATTATTTCAAGATGAAAATGGAGATGCTTACGGATTCTCTGGTGCTATCGCTACTAGCAATGCTGTAATGACTTCTACAAAACCTTCTGCGATTGTAAAAATTAAAAAAGGAACTACAGAGTTTGACAAAACGTATTTCTTCAATGTTCAGGAAAAATCTGGAGGATATAAAATTTCGTCTACAACTTATATTTCAAAAGGTAAATTCTTATTGTTAATGTATGGAAATGTGGGTAAAAACAACGGTGCAGTAAAAATGGCGATTGCTGATGTTTACAACCAAACGTTTACGTGGGTAACAAATGCTCCAGAAACATTAACTTCTGTAACTAGCCGTTACAATATTACTTCAGAAGACGGAAGTTCTGCAATTGTAGGTATTAATACTCCTGACGGAAACTGGATTTACGCTATCAACGGTACAACTGCGATTGCAACAAAAGGTATGAAAGTGGAAGGCGGACAAATTACTGCAATCCAAAAATTAAAATACTAATATTTTTTTGCCGTAAGTCCTATTTTATAAGGACTTACGGTTTTTTTATTTATCCTATTTATCTATCCAATTATGTTTTCTTCTTCAAAACCAAATAATAAGAAAAAAAGTAAAAAGTCGCTTTTTAAGCGTATAATGGCCTGGCTGCATTTGTGGCTTGGTTTAGCATCTGGAATCATTGTGGTCATTGTCAGTCTAACGGGCTGTATTTATGTTTTTGAAAATGAAATAAAAGATTTTATCGAAGACTGGCGTTTTGTAAAACCTCAGGAAAAAGCATTTTTATTGCCGTCTCAGTTGGTAACGATTGCAGATAATAAAATGAAAGATAAAAAAGCAACAAGCGTAACTTTTGGAGCAAAAGATGAAGCGGCGATTGTTGGTTATTTTGTGGAGAAAAAAGATAATGCCGAAAGAGGAGGTAAAGAAGAAAATAAAAAAGGCGAAAGAAGAAAAGATTTTGCTAAAAATGAAAGCAAAAACGAAAAATCTGAGGTAAAAGCTCAGAAGAATGAAAAAGGTAAAGGCAAAGGAAAAGATGAAAAGCGTAAAGGTGGCAGAAGACAGGGGACTTTTATTAGCGTTTATATGAATCCGTATACTGGAGATATATTAAATATAAAATCGGTTTCTAGAAGTGATTCTCCTGACTTTTTCAGATGGATTTTAAACGGGCATCGTGCTTTGTGGCTTCCTTATGATATTGGAAGACCAATCGTTGGAGTTGCAGTTTTAATCTTTGTTGTTTTACTGATCTCTGGAATCGTTTTGTGGTGGCCAACAAAATGGATAAAATCTATTATTGATAAAAGTTTTAAAATAAAATGGGATGCCAGTTTTAAGCGTGTCAATTATGACATGCATAATGTATTTGGCTTTTACAGTTGCATTTTCCTGTTTTTTATTGCCGTAACAGGTTTAGTATGGAGTTTTGGATGGTGGAGTAAATCTTTGTATTGGGTTACTTCTGGAGGAAAACCATTGGTTGAAAACCGCGAATCTCCAAAATCAGATACAACTCACATTGCCGTATTTAATATTACAACAGCAGACAAAGTTTTGCTGAATTTAAGAAAAGAGAATCCTCAAGCAGCTGGAATTTTAATCAGTATTCCTGCGAAACCTGCAGATCCTATTGGTGCTTTTGTTTATAAGCAAAGACATACTTTTTATAATATGGATCGATATAGTTTTGATCAGCAGAGTTTGAAAGAAATCTCGATTAAGACACCTTTTTCAGGAAAATATGTAGAAGCAAATATTCCAGACAAAATCAGACGTATGAATTACGATATTCACGTAGGAAGTGTTCTCGGGCTAACAGGGAAAATTATTGCATTTTTAGCGAGTTTAATTTCTGCCAGTTTACCCATCACAGGATTTATTATTTGGTGGGGAAAACAGAAATTTGGCAAAAAGAAAACTGCGGCAAAACCAAAAGTGACAACTAAAGCAATTCCCGTTTCTAAATTGAAAAGAATAGCAGAACAAGAAGTTACTGCTTAAACATATAAAATTGGTTTTTATAATTCCTTTTTGTTTTTTTTTTTTTTGAAAAAAGGCAAAACTTTTACAAGTTTTGCCTTTCTTTTTTTAGTTATATCCGTTTGATTTCAGCCATTCTTCGCAATCTTTAGTCCAATATTTGCTAGTGTCAGCAACGCCTAATCCAAATCCGTGACCACCTTTTTCATATATATGCAATTCTGCAGAAACGCCTTTTTTCTTTAGTGCCAAATAGTAATTAATACTGTTTTCTGGAATAACGACAGTATCATCTGTAGCATGAATTAAGAAAGTAGGAGGTGTTTTAGAAGTCACTCTCTTTTCGTTTGAATAATTATTTATTAGCTCTTTTGAAGGATTATTTCCAAGTAAATTGGTTTGCGAACCTTTATGTGTGATTTCATTTTCCATAGAAATTACAGGATAAATCAGCAATGAAAAATCAGGACGTGCACTTACTTTATATGCTGATTCATACACTTTATCATCATAATGTGTTGAAGCGGTCGAAGCCAAATGTCCACCAGCAGAAAAACCTAAAATTCCAATTTTATTAGGATCAATATTCCATTTTGATGCATTCTGTCTCACGTAGCGAATCGCTTCTTGAGCATCTTGCAACGGTCCGACATTTTTGTTTTTCATGGTCAAATCAGTTGGCATTCTATATTTTAGTACAAAAGCTGCAATTCCTAAGCTGTTAAACCATTCTGCGACTTTTGTTCCTTCTTTGTCAAATGCCAAATGCGTATAACCGCCTCCTGGACAAATAACTACCGCTGTTTGATTTGGTTTTACTTCTTTCGGAATAAAAATACTTAAAGTAGGTACAGAAACCTGACTTGTACTCTGCATCTTTCCATCTTTTAACTCAGGTTTTTCTTTGTAATTGGCTGCTTGTATTTCATCTGGAATTTTATCCCATAACGGAATAACTTGATTTTGCGCATTCATAGAAAATAATCCTGAGAAAAGAAGAAAACTCAATGTAATTCCTCTTGAAAATGGTGTTTTTGTAGTTTTCAATTTAATATATAATTATTTGGTTTGTAATAGTATATGCTTTTTGTTTCAAAAAAAAGCAGCTGATGAGCTAAATTAATCAAAGCTGACAAAAAATACTCTTCTTAATTGTAAATTTCAGGACAATTTTACCCCAAAAAAGGATGAATTTCACCCATTGGCTTTTAACAAATATATTGTTTAATGTGTAATTTTGAATTCTTTTTTTTAAGTAATATGTTTATTTGATAGGCTAAAATAATTTTTTATACAATATTATTTGGATTGTACAGATTAAAAACTATATTTGTGCAATCGATTACATTATTTCTTTCCAAAGGTGTTAATTTATTGATTTTAATATTTTTAGAAAGTAGTGAATATGGTCTTTTACGATTACCAAAAATTACAAAAACTATAATACCCACTTACTATGAATCAAACCGAAACTGTTGCAGTAAATCAAGGCATCAAAACCACAGGAAAATACCGTTGGAGTATTTGTGCATTGCTATTTTTTGCAACTACAATCAATTACCTGGATAGACAAGTATTGTCGTTAACATGGAGCGATTTTATCGCGCCAGAATTTCACTGGACCAATAACGACTACGGAAATATCACTGCTTTGTTCTCTATTTTTTATGCAGTGTCATTATTGTTTGCGGGCCGATTTGTAGATTGGTTGGATACTAAAAGAGGGTTTCTTTGGGCAATCGGAATCTGGTCAGTTGGAGCCTGTCTTCACGCTTTCTGCGGTATTGCAACTTCAGGAATTATTGCAGGTGAATGGTTTGTAGGCTTTCATGGTTCAAAAGAAATAATCAGTACAATAAGCAATACAGCATTGGTTATCAATGTAAGTGTTGCTTTATTTATTTTTGCTCGTTTCGTTTTAGCAGTCGGAGAAGCAGGAAACTTTCCTGCAGCGATTAAAACAACAGCAGAATATTTTCCTAAAAAAGACAGGGCTTTTGCAACTAGTATTTTCAATGCAGGAGCAACAGTTGGCGCTTTAGCGGCGCCAATTACAATTCCATTTATTGCAAAATCATTCGGATGGGAAATGTCATTTATCATCATCGGAGCTTTAGGATTTGTCTGGATGGGATTCTGGATGTTTATGTACGATAAACCAGAAAAGCATGCAAGAGTTACGCCAGAAGAATTGGCTTATATTCAGCAAGATGATATTGAAGACAGCAAGATTGGTTTTAAGCCAGAAGCTGGAGGTAAAGTGTCTTTAGCAGATTGCTTCAAATACAAACAAACTTGGGCTTTTGCATTTGGTAAATTTATGACAGATGGTGTATGGTGGTTCTTCTTGTTCTGGACTCCAGCCTATTTAAGTTCTGTTTACGGAATGGATTCTACAGAAGCAGCATTACCTCTATTTGTACTTTACATGATTACATTATTGTCAATTATTGGAGGATGGTTGCCAACATATTTTGTAGAGAAAAAAGGAATGAATCCGTACGAAGGAAGAATGAGAGCGATGTTGATTTTTGCATTTTTCCCATTATTGGCTTTAATCGCACAACCATTAGGATATATCAGTTATTGGGTTCCGGTAATTATTATTGGAATTGCGGGTGCGGCTCACCAATCATGGTCGGCAAATATTTTTACAACAGTAGGAGATATGTTCCCTAAAAAAGCTATTGCAACCATTACAGGAATTGGAGGTTTAGCAGGTGGAGTTGGTTCAACGTTGATTAATAAAGGATCTGGAGTATTGTTTGATTATGCAAAAGATACCAATATGGCTTTTATGGGATTCAAAGGAATTGAGGCTGGATATTTTATCATATTTTCTATTTGTGCAGTTTGTTATTTAACAGGCTGGATTGTAATGAAAACATTGGTTCCAAAATACAGTCCGATTACAGATCTCTAAATAGATTTCTCAAAACTAACTAACCAACCTAAACCACAACCACATTATGAACCAAGCTAATGCAGCAATAGGAAAATACCGTTGGACTATTTGCAGTTTAGTTTTTTTTGCTACAACTGTCAATTATCTGGATAGAAATGTAATAAGTTACCTTAGGCCTTTTTTGGCAGAAGCGTTTCACTGGACCCCCGAGCAGGAGGTTATAGATTACTCGAATATTGAACTGGCATTTAAAATTGCATATGCGCTCGGAATGCTAGTTGCGGGAGGAATTATTGATAAATTGGGGACTAAGTTGGGTTATGCCATTGCAACAGGATTATGGAGTTTAGCTGCAATTGGACATGCATTGGCAACAGGAACAGGAGGGTTTTTAATTGCTCGAGTGTTTTTAGGAGTTACAGAAGCAGGAAACTTTCCGGCAGCAATTAAAGCGACAGCAGAATGGTTTCCGCAGAAAGAAAGAGCTCTTGCCACAGGGATCTTTAATTCAGGAAGTAATATTGGTGCTATAATCGTACCTTTAACTGTTCCTCATATTGCAGAAAACTATGGTTGGCAATGGGCATTTATAATAACAGGAATTGTTGGATTTATTTGGCTTGCTTTATGGTTTTTGTTGTATGAAGTGCCTCAAAAGCAAAAACGTTTATCTCAGGCAGAATTAGAATATATTACTTCAGATCAAGTTGAGGAAGTAGTAGTAGAGTCAAAAGAAAAGGTTTCTTGGATAAAATTATTATCATTTCGTCAGACTTGGGCTTTTGCAATTGGTAAATTATTGACAGATCCAGTTTGGTGGTTTTATTTGTTCTGGTTGCCAGACTTTCTGATGAAGCAATATAAGCTTAATGCGACAGAAATTATCTGGCCTTGTGCATTGGTTTATATGATTGGAAGCATTGGAAGTATCGGAGGAGGCTGGCTTCCATTAAAATTAATAAATAACAATTGGCCTGCTTACAAAGCTCGTAAAACAAGTATGTTGCTTTATGCATTTGCTGTATTGCCGGTTTTATTCGCTCAGCAATTAGGAGCTATAAATATCTGGTTTGCAATTTTAGTAATCGGATTGGCGGTTTCGGCGCATCAGGCGTGGAGTGCCAATATCTTTACAACAGTATCTGATATGTTTCCTAAAAAAGCAACAGCATCTGTTACCGGATTAGGAGGAATGTTTGGAGCGCTCGGCGGAATTTTGCTGACATTGCTAGTTCAGAAAAACATGTTTGTTTACTATACTAAACTTGGAAAAGTAGAAACAGGTTATTTTATTATGTTCTGTATTTGTGGAGCCTCATATTTATTGGCTTGGCTGATAATGCATATTCTGGTTCCTCGAATGAAAAAAGTCGAATTATAAAGAAAAATGAACAGAATTGAAATATTTTTTTCGTTTCAATTATGCTATTTAAATATAAAAATATAATTTTGTGCAATCGATTACATTAATTTAAAATTATGACAAAATATAGTTCAAGATACGCGTCAAGCCCCGAAGCTGTAAAAAAATATGACACGCAGCAATTGAGAGAAGAATTCTTAATTGATGACTTAATGCAGGAAGATGAAGTAGTATTGGTTTATTCACACTACGACAGATACATTGCAGGTTCTGCAGTTCCTGTAAAAGGTGATTTAGCTTTAGAAACTATTGATCCGCTAAAAGCTCCTTATTTTTTAGAAAGAAGAGAATTAGGAATCATAAATGTTGGAGGAAGCGGTTCGGTTGTGGTAGAAGGAACAACTTATGAGTTAGGTTTTAAAGATGCTTTGTACATCGGAGCAGGAAATAAAGAAGTAACTTTTAAAAGTGATGACAGCAGCAATCCTGCAAAATTCTATTTAAACTCAGCGCCAGCTCACACGACTTACCCAACTAAAAAAGTAAGTTTAGCTGAAGCTAATAAATTACAGTTGGGAACAATGGAAACGGCAAATCACCGCACCGTAAACCAAATGATTATTGGAAGTGTAGTAACTACTTGTCAATTGCAAATGGGAATGACGGAATTGAAACCAGGAAGTGTTTGGAATACTATGCCAGCTCACGTTCACGATCGTAGAATGGAAGTATATTTTTATTTAGATATTCCACAAGATCAAGCAGTTTGCCACTTTATGGGACAACCGCAAGAAACGAGACATATCTGGATGAACAATCATCAGGCAGTAATTTCTCCGCCTTGGTCTATTCACTCAGGTTCTGGAACTAGCAATTATACTTTTATCTGGGGTATGGCGGGTGAAAACTTAGATTACGGAGATATGGATGTTTGTAAAATCACTGATTTAAGATAAGATGACAAATTTATTTGATATAAAAGGAAAAGTTGCCCTTATCACTGGGAGTACACACGGACTGGGAATGGCAATGGCAAAGGGATTAGGTCAGGCGGGTGCAACAATTGTGGTGAACGGAAATTCTTCTCAAGAAAAAATTGATAATGCTGTAGCAGAATTAAAAAGTGAGGGCATTAACGCTGTTGGTTATAAATTTAATGTGACTGAAGAGCAAGAAGTAAAAACTGCTGTTCAGAAAATTGAAAGTGAAGTTGGACCAATCGATATCTTAATCAACAATGCTGGAATTATCAAAAGAATTCCGTTGCTAGATATGGAAGTGTCAGATTTTAGAGAAGTAGTAGATATTGATTTGGTAAGTCCGTTTATCGTTTCTAAGCATGTTGCAAAAGGAATGATTGAAAGAAGACAAGGAAAAATTATCAACATTTGCTCTATGATGAGTGAATTAGGAAGAAATACTGTCTCTGCTTATGCCGCTGCAAAAGGTGGTTTGAAAATGCTTACTAAAAATATGGCAACAGAATGGGCAAAATACAATGTTCAGATCAACGGAATTGGGCCAGGATATTTTGCAACTGAGCAAACAAAACCAATTAGAGTGGACGGTCATCCGTTTAACGATTTTATCATAAGCAGAACGCCGGCTGCAAAATGGGGAGATCCAAGCGATTTGGCAGGAGCAGCGATATTTTTATCATCAAAAGCGAGTGATTTTGTAAACGGTCACATTTTATATGTTGATGGAGGAATCTTAGCAACAATCGGAAAACCTTCAAACGAAGAATAATTTTCAAATTATATTTAAAAAGACATGAGCCAGAAATTCATACACGATAATTTTTTATTAGAAAATAAATATGCTGAAGAGTTGTACCACAATTACTCTAAAAATCAGCCCATTATTGATTACCATAATCACTTAAATCCACAGTTTATTGCAGAGGATAAAATCTTCGACAATATCACGCAAGTTTGGATTAATGGTGATCACTACAAATGGCGTGCAATGCGTACTTTAGGAATCAACGAGCAGTTTGTAACTGGAAATGGTTCAGATAAAGATAAATTCTTAAACTGGGGAAAAACGGTTCCGTTCACAATGCGTAATCCGTTGTATCACTGGACGCATTTAGAATTGGCTCGTTATTTTGATATTTATGATTTGTTGAATGAGAAATCGGCAGAGAAAATTTATATCGAAACTTCAGAGAAAATAAATTCTCAGGCGTACAGCACACAAAACCTTCTTAAAAAAGTAAACGCTGAATTAGTTTGTACTACAGAAGATCCAATCGATTCATTAGAATTTCACCAAAAATTCGCGAACAACTCAACTGGAATTAAAATGAGTACGGCTTTCAGACCTGATAAAGCCATCTTAATTGCTAATGATGGTTATAATGCATATCTGGACACATTAGGGGATGTGTCCGGTATTGCAATTAATACATATGCTGATTTACAGTCTGCTTTAAGAAAAAGAATCGAATTCTTTAATGCAAACGGATGTAAATTAAGTGATCACGGATTAAATCAAATTGATTTCGAGAACTATACAGAAAGTGAAATCAATTCTATTTTCAAAAAGAAAAGAGAAAACGGCGAATTGTCTCCAGAAGAAGTTTTAAAATTCCATAGCGCCATTTTAGTTTTCTTATCAGAAACTTATCATGAGTTTGGATGGGTTCAGCAGTTTCACTTAGGTGCATTGCGTAACAATAATGCACGTATGCATAGAATCTTAGGTCCAGATACAGGATGGGATTCTATTGGAGATTATCCGCAAGCACAAAAATTATCAGCTTTCTTAAATGCTTTAGACAGTAAAGATAAATTGACTAAAACGATTATCTATAACCTAAATCCTGCTGATAACGAAGTTATGGCAACAATGATTGGAAACTTCAACGACGGAAGCGTTCGCGGAAAAGTACAATTTGGTTCAGGATGGTGGTTCTTAGATCAAAAAGACGGAATGACAAAACAATTGAATGCGCTTTCAAACATGGGCTTAATTAGCTGTTTTGTTGGAATGTTGACAGATTCTAGAAGTTTCTTATCGTTCCCAAGACACGAATATTTCAGACGTATTTTATGTAATCTTTTGGGAGACGAAATCAAACGTGGAGAACTTCCAAATGATATGGAATGGATCGGAAAATTAGTTGCTGATATTTCATACAACAACGCTAAAGAATATTTCAAATTTTAATTTTTTTTAATCATTAAGGCATTAAGAAAATTAAGTTTTTGGTTTAATAAATAGTTGTTTAAATAATAAAGATAATTAAGCGAGTAGGCTTAATAAACTTAACCTTTAATCGCAAAGAGAACATAAAGTGAAGCTTAATTTTCTTAATGCCTTAATGGTAAAATTAAAAATATAAGAAATGAGTAGAGTAGTTGCATTTGGAGAAATTATGCTTCGTTTATCGACAGAAAGACATTTGCGTTTTTCGCAATCTACAGCATTTGGTGCTACGTATGGTGGCGGTGAATTTAATGTATGTGTTTCTCTGGCTAATTATGGTGTAAATGCTGAATTTGTTACCAGATTACCTGAAAATGAAATTGGTTTTTCTGCATTAAAAGAAATCAGAAAAATGAATGTCGAATCTAAAAACATTGTTTACGGAGGAGAGCGTTTAGGAATCTATTTCTTAGAAACTGGAGCAGGAACTCGCGGAAGCAATGTCGTTTACGATCGTGCTCACAGTGCCATGTCGACTATCCAAAAAGGACAGGTGGATTGGGAAAAAGTATTGGAAGGAGCCGAATGGTTTCACTGGAGTGGCATTACGCCAGCAATTTCAGAAAGTGCAGCTGAAGCTTGTTTAGAAGCGATTAAAGTCGCTCATAAAAAAGGAATTAAAATTTCATGCGATTTAAATTATAGATCAAAACTTTGGCAGTACGGAAAAACTCCAAGTGAGGTTATGCCAGAAATGCTAAAATACAGCAATGTGATTTTGGGAGATATAGATACAGCGTATTTCATGTTAGGAATCCCGAAAGTAAATCCGAATTATCAGGACGAAAAATCACTTCCAGCAGTATATGATAAATTGTTTGAGTTGATTCCGAGCTTAAAAATTGCGGCAACGACACTTCGTTATTCTGTTAGTGCTTCGCACCAGAGAATCGGCGGAATTTTATACGACGGAAAAGCAATTTACAGCGCAGCCGTAAAAGAAGTTACACCAGTTGTAGACCGTGTAGGAAGCGGTGATGCTTTTATGGGCGGATTAATCTATGGTCTGTTAGAATACAATAATAACCAGAGAGCATTAGATTTTGCAGTTGCAGCTTGTTGTTTAAAACATACTATTGCAGGAGATTATAACTTGGTTACTTTAAAAGAAGTTGAAAATATGATTGATGGTGATGGTTCTGCATTAGTATCAAGGTAATTTTAAATAAAAATGGCAAAATATTCAAGAATTGAAGTAGCTCAGACAATGAAAGAGAATGGTATGGTTCCGTTGTTTTTTCATTCTGACATTGAGCTGAGTAAAAAAGTTTTAAAAGCATGTTATGACGGTGGATCCCGTTTAATGGAATTTACTAGCCGAGGTGATTTTGCTCACGAAGTTTTTGGAGCTTTAAACAAATATGCTTTGGCAGAACTGCCAGGAATGATTCTGGGAGTTGGTTCTATTACAGATGCAGCTTCGGCTTCTTTGTATATGAGTTTAGGGGCAAATTTTATTGTAACTCCCGTTTTTAGAGAAGATATAGCTATAGCTTGTAATCGCAGAAAAGTGCTTTGGTCACCAGGCTGCGGTACTTTGACAGAAATTGCAAGAGCAGAAGAATTAGGTTGTGAAATCGTAAAACTATTTCCAGCTGATACTTACGGTCCAGAGTTTATTAAAGCGATCAAAGGCCCATGTCCGTGGACTAACATTATGCCTACGGGCGGTGTTTATCCAACAAAAGAAAGTTTGAGTTCATGGCTTAATGCAGGAGCAACTTGTGTTGGATTGGGCTCGCAGTTAATTTCTAAAGACATACTTGACAATAAAGACTTCGACGGACTTACTGCAAAAGTGAAACAGGTTCTTGACATTATAAAAGATATTAGAAAATAGATTAAGGGGTAATCATGCCAACTCCTTATTTTATAAGTTTTTTTAGATTTTTAGAGATTGTAATTGAACATTACGCTTGAAAAATTTAGCTAGCCATTCCTCACAGCCGGCTTTATTTTACTCAATCGGGTGTAATGTTTCATTTACAATTTTAAAGGCAGAAATAAAGAAATAAGGTTTATAAATGGTTATTTATAACGCATTAAAGAAAATTTAAAATGAAAAAATTAAATAGAGTAAATACAGGATTAGAAAAGTTACAGCCAATTAAAGTAGTTCAGTTTGGAGAAGGTAACTTTTTAAGAGCCTTTGTTGATTATGCTTTTGACAAATTAAATAAAGAAGTCGATTTTAATGCCGGTATTGCAGTAGTTCAGCCTTTGAAAGACGGTATGGTAAATATGATTAATGATCAAGACGGTCTTTATACCTTGTTTATGAACGGAATTAAAAAAGGTGAAAAGATACAAGATATTGTCTTAATTAATAACATTGTAAAAACTATAAACCCATATACTGAATTTGCAAATTATTTGGCTTTAGCTAAAGAAGAAGAACTTCAGTTTATTGTTTCTAATACTACAGAAGCTGGAATTGAATTTATTGAAAGTGATACTCCAGACATGCAGCCGCCAGTGTCATTTCCTGCAAAATTGACGGTTTTATTACATGAAAGATTTAAACATTTTAATGGAGATGCTTCTAAAGGAGTTACAATAATTCCTTGCGAATTAATTGATTATAACTCTGAAACGCTTAAAAAATACATTTTACAATATGTTGATTTATGGAAATTAGAAGATGCATTTAAAACATGGGTATCAGATGCTTGTACCTATCATAGTACTTTGGTTGACAGAATTGTACCTGGATATCCAAGAGCTGAAATTGAAGAATACAATAATAAATTAGATTATGAGGACAATTTAATTGTTGCGGCTGAACCTTTTTTCCTTTGGGCTATTGAAGGTGGAGAGGATCTAAAAGCAAAATTGCCTTTCCACAAAACAGATTTGAATGTAAAAATCGTTGATGATATACGCCCTTTTAAAATGATTAAAGTTCGTATTTTAAACGGTGCGCATACGGCAATGGTTCCTTTTTCACTTTTGCATGGTAATAAATTAGTAATGGAAACTGTCGACGGAGATTTTACAGGGAAATTTGTAAATAGCGTTATTAGTGAAATTAGTGAAACTCTTGATATGGACAAAAATGAAATTACAGCCTATTCTGAGGAAGTAATGGACCGATTTAAAAATCCATTTATCAAACATGCACTTGCTGATATCGCATTAAATTCTGTATCGAAATTCAAAGTAAGAGTTTTGCCTAGTTTATTAGGATATTATAATGCTAACAAAATATTGCCTGTTAATTTGACTTTTTCATTAGCGAGTTTAATTCGTTTCTACAAAGGAACTTGGAATGGTGAAAGTTTACCAGTTAAAGATGGTGAAGATATTACAACATTCTTTAATGGACTTTGGAAGTCTGATGATTATGAGAAAATTGCTCGTTTGACATTACAAAACAAAGGTTTCTGGGACCAAGATTTGACTGAAGTTCCAGGTTTAACAAGAGCAATTACAATTGCTTTAGAAGAAATTGATTCAAACGGAATTGAAGCTGGTTTTGCTAAGTTTCAAGAAAGAATAAAATAAATCCGTTAGATAAAAATCTAATTTGATCTGCTAAAATCTTTTTAAATCTGCGTGAAATATTTGTTACACATCGATTTTTTCACGCAGGTTTATACAGATTAAAGCAGATTTACACAGATTTAAATTTAAGCTGGTGAATATTATTGAAAAAAATAATTTCACATAACAGATAAAATAAAAGAAAAACAAAAAGAACAAAGAACAAAGGTTAATTATGGCAACGCAGAAAAAATTAATAAAAGTACACCCAACCGATAATGTTGCGGTTGCTTTGGTGGATCTTACTGCAGGCGAAGTGATTGATTTTGAAGGACAATCAATTACAGTAGAGTCTGATGTAAAAATGAAACATAAGATTTCAATGGTTCCTTTTAATGTAGGGGACAGAATCATTATGTATGGTGTTTTGGTTGGAAAAGCAAGCGCTAAAATTGAAAAAGGCGGTTTACTTTCTACAGCAAACGTAAAGCACGAAAGTGATAAAGTTACTGGTAAAACAGAAACTATTGGCTGGAATGCTCCAAATGTTGATAAATGGAAAGACAGAACGTGGCAGGGCTATCATAGAGAAGATGGACAGGTTGGAACAGAAAATGTATGGTTATTTTTTCCATTAGTTTTTTGTGAAAACAGAAACATCGAAATCTTAAAAGATATTTTTGAGAAAGAATTGATGAAACCTAAGGAGAACGATTATCAACTATTGTTGCGTTCTTTGGTGAAATCAGAAACGGGTGGAGCAGGAAATCAAGAAGCTTCAAACGATGCTAATTTATTCAATAATATTGAAGTAAAATTCATCACACACCAAGGTGGATGCGGTGGAATTCGTCAGGATTCTCATAGTTTAGCAAAGCTTTTAGCTGGTTATGTAAACAATCCAAACGTGGCTGGAGCAACAGTATTGAGTTTAGGATGTCAGAATCTTCAAATTTCAATCTTCAAAGAAGCTTTAGATGCGATTAATCCAAACAGTAAAAAACCTGTTTTAATTTACGATCAGCAGTCTATCGGTACAATTGAAACGATGTTGAGCAGTGTGGTAAAAGACACTTTTGAAGCTATTAAAAAAGCAAATGAAATTAAGAGAGAACCAGCTCCATTGTCTAAACTAAGAATTGGTTTAGAGTGTGGTGGATCTGACGGATTCTCTGGAATTTCTGCAAACCCAACATTGGGAGTGTTATCGGATCATTTAGTTGCTTTGGGAGGAACTACAATTCTTTCTGAATTTCCTGAATTATGTGGAGTAGAACAAGAATTGGTAAATCGTTGTATAGATGATGAGGATGGAAAACGTTTCTTAGACTTAATGAAATGGTACGAAAAAACAGTTGTTGATGCAGGTTCAGGATTTGATATGAATCCGTCTCCAGGAAACATCAAAGACGGTTTGATTACGGATGCTATGAAATCGGCTGGTGCTGCTAAAAAAGGTGGGACATCACCAATTACAGGTGTTTACGATTATGGAGAATATATTAGCGAACCAGGTTTTACATTGTTATGTACGCCAGGAAATGACGTAGAATGTACAACGGCTATGGTGGGTTCTGGAGCCAATATGGTATTGTTTACAACAGGTTTAGGAACTCCAACAGGAAATCCAATTGCTCCCGTTGTAAAGATTTCATCAAACACACAATTAGCAAACAAAATGTCTGATATTATCGATATCGATACTGGAGGAATTATTACAGGCGAAAAATCAATTGACGAAATGGCTGACGAAATGCTTGAGTTTATTATTGATGTTGCCAGCGGTAACATCAAAACAAAAGCTGCTATTTTAAATCAGAACGATTTTATTCCTTGGAAAAGAGGAGTATCACTTTAAGTTTTTTAGGTACTAAGGTTCTAAGGAGCAAAGTAACAAAGGTTTATATAGAAGACGCACAATATAGTGCGTCTTTTTTTGTGTGTTAGATTTATCTGTAGAAACGCACTGCAGTACGTCTTTGTTTTTCTAGAGAAAGCTCCGGAGGAGCAAAATATTTATAGCAAAAGATTAGCCGGTTACAACATAAAGCTCCAGAGGAGCGACATATATTTAGATTGCAAAAAAATATGTCGCTCCGCTAGAGCTTTATTCTCGATGACTAATTTTTATCTGTAAATATTTAGCTTCTCCGAAGATTACAAAAAAAAGCCCATTCTAAAATGAGCTTATATAACTTATATGGTGAAAAAAAACTAAAAATTAGTTCTTGTAGAAGATTTACGAATATGTAATTCTGGCGCAAGAACAACTTTCTTTTCAATTTTAATAGTATCTGTTTTGTCAACCTGTTCTAAGAAAACACGTGCAGACATTCTTCCCATTTCAAGCGGCGACTGATCTACAGAAGTGATAGATAATTCCATGAATTTAGTAAAAGGTTCGTTACTGAAACCAGCAACACAAAACTCACTTGGAATACTGATATTTCGCTCTTTTAACTCTTGAATTGCTCCCAATGCGGCAAAATCACTCGAAGAAAAAATAGCATCAGGCGGAGTTTGTAATTGTAAAAGTTTATCAACAGCATCTTTACCTGCCTCTACGCTACTTTTAGTGAAAATAACATACTCTTCGTTAAAAGAAAGTCCGTTATCCAATAAAGCTTGTTTGTATCCTAAAAACCTGTTTTTGAAAATGTCTAACGATTGATCTCCAGAGAAATGAGCAATATTTCTACAGCCCTCATCAATTAAATGTTTAGTTGCTAAATAACCGCCTTTAAAGTCGTTAATGGTTACAGAGCTTACACCATCAATGTGTTTGCTTCTATCAAAAAATATTAGCGGTACATTTTTTTCTAACACGTTCCTGAAAGCGCTGTCATTTTCATCAGATATACCAGTAACCGACATCATAATGCCATCAACTTGAGCGTCTACAAGTGTATGGAGGTTTTCATTTTCCCTTTTAATGCTTTCGTGAGTCTGGCAGATAATAACCTGATAACCGTGTGGATAAAGTTCTTCTTCGATTCCTCGAATAACCGATGCGAAAAAATTACTGTCAATACGCGGCACAATAACTCCGATATTATTGCTTCGGCCACTTTTTAAAGCTAGCGCCAGTTTATTTTGCTTGTAGTTCATCGCAGCAGCAGTCTTGATAACCAACTCACGCGTCGCTTCCTTTATTTTAGGATTATTGTTTAACGCTCTGGAAACTGTTGCAGCTGTGATATTTAGTTTTTCAGCAATATCGTAAATAGTTACTTTTTCACTCATTCAAAAAAAGTTTATCGAATTATTTTTAAACAAAAGTACATTTTTTTTTATTACGCAATAAATATTGTTATCGATTACCATAATTTAAAACTCAAACGTTTTAGGTTTTACAATGATAATAAATTATCTAAATTTTTGCATTAAATGTAATTAAAATTTGTAATAAAAATTAAATATATAATTTTTTTCTAAATTAATTTGGTGTCTCAGAACTATTTTTCTACTTTCGTGTAATCGATTACATAAAACTTAGTGTTTTTGATATTAAAACAAGAAAAATCTATGCAAATGATTACAAATAAGATAGTCACAATAAAAAAGATTCTTTTTTTAGCCTTTTTAGGGCTTTTGATGCTATCATGTGCAAGACATTCTTCTTCTGTTTCTTCGGAGAATCCTTGGAAAACAATGGATTTAGTTATAAAAAGTATTCCGCAAGTCCATTTTTCAGATAAAGTTTATAACATCAACGATTTTGGTGCTGTTGCTGATGGAAAAACGTTAAACACTTTAGCGTTTCAGAAAGCTATAAAAGAATGTGCAGCAAATGGTGGTGGGAAAGTTTTAGTTCCAAATGGAAAATATTTAACTGGAGCCATTCATTTAGAAAGTAATGTCAACCTGCATTTGGAAGACAATGCTGAGATTCTTTTTAGTTTAAATCCGAAAGATTATCCTATTGTTCATACTTCTTGGGAAGGAACCGAGGTGATGAATTATTCTCCGCTTATTTATGCAAAGAACAAAACCAATATTGCCGTTACAGGAAAAGGTACTTTAAATGGCCAAGCTGACAGCACAAACTGGTGGATTTGGTCTGGTGGAAAAAATTATGGATGGAAAAAAGGTATTCCGTCTCAAAATGATCCAACAAATCGTGAAGTATTGGTCGATATGGCAGAGAAAGGAGTTCCGGTATCAGAAAGAGTTTTTGGAGAAGGGCGTTATTTAAGACCAAATTTTATTGAGTTTTTTGAATGTAATACAGCTTTAGTAAAAGATGTAAAAATCATCAATTCTCCATTTTGGATTTTGCATCCAATAAAAACAAATAACATGATTATTGATGGAGTAACGGTTAATAGTCATGGTCCGAACAATGATGGTTGCGATCCTGAATATTCACAAAATATCGTAATTAGAAACTGCACTTTTAATACAGGCGATGATTGTATCGCAATTAAAGCAGGACGTGACGGAGACGGGAGAAGAGTAGCCATTCCAAGTAAAAACATTATTGTGCAAAACTGTAAAATGATTGACGGTCATGGAGGAGTTGTAATTGGAAGCGAAATTTCGGCAGGTGTAAACAATGTTTTTGTTGAAAATTGCGTAATGGACAGTCCAAATTTGGATCGCGCCATTCGAATCAAAACCAATTCAAAAAGAGGCGGAATCATTGAAAATATCTACGTAAGAAATCTTGAAGTTGGAACCGTAAAAGAATGTGTTCTGAAATTGAATATGTTTTACAATGTCTACGGATCTCAGACAGGAAACTTTATACCAACAATCAGAAATGTAAGTTTAGAGAATGTAACAGTAAAAAACGGTGGCAAATACAGCGTTTGGGCTGAAGGTTACAAAGAATCGCCTGTTGAGAATATTACATTGAAAAATGTGAAAATTCAAAAAGTAGATTCGCTCTATTTATTAAAAAACGTCAAAAACATAAATTTTATAAATACCTATATCAATGAGAAAAAAGTAGAATCTATTACTAACTAAACACTATCAATTAACCAAACTTTAAACCACATGAGTATTAAACAATTATCTGAGAAAAAAGATAAGTACTTTGTATTTTTCTTTTTCCTGAATTTTTTACTGTGCAGTTCTATATACGCACAGTCAACCACAATTGAAGGGAAGATTACCGACGCTACTGGTATGTCACTGCCAGGGGTAAACATTAATGAAAAGGGAACAAAAAACGGAACTTCGACAGATTTTGAAGGAAGTTTTAAAATTAATGTATCAAACAGTAAAGCAACTTTAATAATTAGTTATTTAGGATTTCAAACACAAGAAGTAAGTGTTGCTGGGAAATCAAAAATCAATGTAACTCTTGCTGAGCAATCCAATTCATTAAATGAAGTTGTTGTTGTTGGATACGGTTCTGTAAAAAAGACAGATCTTACAGGATCTGTTAGTACAATCAGCGCAGCAACTATCACAGAAAGAAATACTACGAGTCCATTAGAGGCAATTCAAGGAAGTACTCCAGGGGTTCAGATTTCATCAGCTTCAGGACGTGCGGGAGATGGATACAAAGTAGTGATCAGAGGAAACAATTCATTAGTTGGATCTTCGCCTTTATATATTGTAGATGGGGTTCCTGTTGACAATATTGACTTTTTGAATCCGCAGGATATTTCTAGAATGGACGTTTTAAAAGATGCTTCTTCGGCTGCAATTTATGGTTCTAGAGGAGCGAGTGGTGTTATTATCGTAACTACAAAAAGTGGTGCTAATGTAAAATCTGGAATCAACGTAACTTTTGACACTTCTTACGGTAATAAGACTGCCGCAAGAATGCCAAAAATGATGAACGGAGAAGAATGGTGGAAATTCCATCAAGTAGCTTACATGAGTGCTACGCCGCTAACACAAACGCCAGCGCAATTAGCAGCATTAGCAGGAAATCAGAGTCCATTATTAGTTTCTCGCGCAAACAGCGGTTATAATTTTGACTGGACAGATGCTGTTCTTAAACCAGGTATGACTCAAAACAATTACTTAAATGTTACAGGACGTTCAGATTCTGGTTTGAGCTACAACTTAGGATTTGGTGTTCAAAGTGATGAAGGACTTATCGAAAATGATTCTACTGATAAGTATTCTTTTAAACTAGGATTAAACCACAAAATCAATGACAAATTTACTACTGGTGCCAACATTACCATTGCTCGTATTGACACACAATTAGGGAGTGATTTAGCAATGCAGGACGCTTTCAGATTAAGTCCGTTAATGTCGCCTTGGGCTGTTGATGCACAAGGAAATGAAAAAGTAGGAACGTTATTTTTCCTTCCAGGTAAATTAACTTATCCCGACGGCTCATGGGCAATTAATAAAACAAGTACTGTAAACCCTTTAATGGAAATTGCCAATTCTTCTCAAACAGAAAAAACATGGCAAACAGTTGGAAATGTTTTCTTCCAATATCAGCCTTTGAAATGGCTTTCATTTAAAACAACATTTGCTGGAGGTATCGAAAATACTGTGACAAGTGCGGCTTATAAAGCGCAGACAAATGCAGGTGTAACGCTAAATGGTAAAAATTCAGCATCAATTAAAAATTTCAATAACTTTAATTACACTTGGGATAATCAAATTGATTTAAAGCATACGTTTAATGAAGTACATGATTTTAGTGTTTTATTGTTGCAGAGTTTGTATTCAAATGTTGATGAAACATCTTATTTATATTCTAACAATCAGCCTTTCGATGTTGGATCAAATAATATGGGATCAGGAGTTCAGACAAGTTACAATATAAGTTCAGGCTATCAAAAGAATACTTTAAGTTCTTATGCGGTTCGTTTAAATTATACTTTTAAAGACAAATATTTATTGACAGCTTCTACAAGATGGGATGGTTCTTCTGTTTTATCTGAAGGTAATAAATGGCAAAGTTTCCCTTCTGTAGCTTTAGGATGGAAAATCAGTAAAGAATCTTTCTTAGCAAACAGTTCAGTTGTTTCAGATTTAAAACTTCGTGCGAGTTTAGGTTATACAGGAAACGATAACGTTGCGCCTTATACTTCTCAGGCTTTATTAAACCAGCAGACTTTTTATGCAAACGGAGCCAATGTGGTTGCGGGGTGGCAGTCTGAAAACTTAGCGAATCAAAATTTAACTTGGGAAAAAACACGTGAGTTAAACTTTGGTCTTGATTACGGATTCTTGAACAATAGAATTACAGGTTCTGTAGATGTTTACGACAGACTATCAGATAAATTAATTTACAAACAACAATTGCCAGCAGAAACTGGCTGGAAAAACACTTATGCTAACGTTGGTTCGGTTAGTAACAAAGGGGTTGAAGTATTGTTGACTACTAAAAATATTAAAAGTAAAAATGTAAACTGGGAAACCACTTTTACATTCACTAAAAACGTAAACAAATTAGAGTCAATTTACAATCAGGATCAAGTAAGTGATATTGGTAATAAATTAATCTTAGGATCTGAATTAAATCCAAACTACAACTATGTTTATGATGGAGTTTGGCAAGAAAGTGAAGCGGCACAAGCAGCATCTTATGGAATGGCTCCAGGACAGGCAAGGCCAAAAGATTTGAATGGAGATGGTAAATTCAATCAAGATGACAGAACTGTTATCGGAAATGCAAATCCAGAATGGCAAGGAAGTTTATATTCTAAATTGACTGTTGGTAATTTCGATTTCAACTTCTCAGTTTTAACAAGTCAAGGCCAAACAGTTTTGAGTACTTTCCACCAAAACTTTGCTGATGTGAGCGATAGAGGGCGTCAGAAATTGGCAATGGATTATTTTATTCCAACAAACGGAACAGGAATTGCGGCTAATGCAAATAATGAAAACCCAAGACCAGGACCTGTTGCAACTGGTGCAGGAGCATACTGGACTTCTCTATTTGGGTACTACAGAGACGTTTCTTACGTGAAGATTAAAAATATATCTTTAGGATACACATTGGATTCTGAATTATTGAAAAGACTTAAAATCAGTAATTTGAGAATTTATATAAATGTTTTAGACCCATTTGTATTTACAGATTTTGATGGATATGATCCTGAATGGGCTGGTGCTGCTTTTGGAGTAAACCGTCCAGCATCAGTGACTACACAATTGGGATTAAGTGTTAAATTTTAATAAAGATATCAAATGAAAAAATTCATCATATTATTAGGAATCATTGTAGGAACCTTAAGTTCTTGCAGCAATTATATTGAAGAGGAGAGTTTGTCAAATGTTCCTGCTGACGGAACTTATAAAACGGCAGCTGGTTTTCAATTGCTAGTTAATACCAATTACGCTTGGTTAAAAGGAATTTATGGCGGAAATCCGTGGCTTTTTGAAGCTGGAACCGATATGTATGCAGAAGGAAGAACACCAGAACCAGCAGGTTTAAGCCAGTACGCGCTTTTGATTCCGTCTTCAGACAATGTTGCCGATTTGTACAATTCATGTTATCAGCTGATTCAGTCTGTAAATAAAACGGTGTATTATTCTACAGTAACAGAGCAGACTTCAAATCTTAATACATTAGTAGGCGAGGCTAGATTTCTTAGAGCAAATGCTTACTTCTTATTAGTTCAGACTTATGGAGGAGTGCCAATTGTGAGTGAGAATATTACAAGTCCTGTTTTATCTTTTACAAGAAACACAGCAGAAGAAGTATATACACAAATTATATCAGATTTAGATTTTGCTTTGGCTAATGTTGGAACAGCAGCTTATAGCACGGCTGGAAAAGTAAATAAAAGAGCAGTAAACGATTTATTAGCAAAAGTATACTTAACAAGAGGATACGAAACTTTTGGTAAAGCAGATGATTTTTCAAAAGCAGCTACTTATGCAGACGCTGCAATTGCTGGACAAACTTTAGCATTAGCTTACGATCAATTGTTTAAGCCAGGAAATGATTTAAATGCAGAAACAATTTTTTCTGTACAATATGATAAGGCTTCAACAAGTACAAGCCCTACAACATTGGGTAATAACCAATTTTACTATTTCAGTTCTTATTTAGGAGGAGCAGAAACAGGAGCGCCTTTAAGAAGCTACAATTTGTGTCCTACAGATTATGCTTTAGGTTTATATGAAAAAGGCGATGCAAGATGGAATGCTACTTTTATGACTGAAATTGTAGAAGGACCAGAAACAACAAATGGAGTTACAAAAACTATTTTATACTATCCGTACTACAGAAGTTCAAATCCTGCTTCGTTAAAAGTGAGACATTTTTATGAGCCAAAATGGTTTACAGCTGCTGATAAAACAGCTTGGATGACAGCTAATGCTTCAAGATTATCGGCAACATTTGTATATCATCCTTGGGGAGAATATTCTGCGGCACATACGCTAATTAAAAACTTAGATTGTTATACGATTCCAGTTAAGAAATTTGACGATCCAGATCCAACTACACCATCAAGTACAGGACCTGTAAGCACAAGAGACATTATTGTTTCGAGACTTGGAGAAACGTATTTAATTGCTGCTGAAGCTTATTTAAAAGAAGGAAATCCAGGAACTGGTTTGGCTCGTTTAAATGAAGTGCGTAGAAGAGCAGGTGTGGCAAATGCGACTTTAGCTCAGTTTAATATTGATTATATCTTAGACGAAAGAGGAAGAGAGTTGTTAGGAGAGTACAAACGCTGGTTCGATTTAAAACGTACAGGAACATTAGTAGCGAGAGCCTCAGCGTATAATTATAAAATAAAAGAAGCAAATTTTGTTGGTGTTGACGGCAAGCTTAAAATTTTAAGACCAATACCACAATCTGCTTTGGATTTAAACCAAAATAAAGATTTTCCTCAAAATCCTGGTTATTAGTAATTGGTAATTTTTTGAGAACTATGTTTTTTGAAGTAGTTAAAAAGGAGTTTGACTATAGGTCGAACTCCTTTCTTAACTAAAAAGTAAAGATTAGAAATGCGAAAATTTAAATTAATCTTAGTATTGTTTTTTAATGTAATTGTAATGCAAAGCCAGCACTACAAGGTAGACACGTCTTATACCATTAAAAGCACTTACGCTAAATTAATTAAGAAATATCCATTTATCACGATTCCAGAAATAAAAGCAAATCCAAATGTTAAAGAAACATTCGATTTGGTTTACAATAAAGAACACGATCGCGTTTTGCATTTTGATGCTTTTATCAATACTAAAAAGAAAAAAAGTCCTGCCGTAATTATGATTCATGGCGGAGGATGGAGATCGGGAAATAAAAATCAGATGCAATTTATAGGAAAAGAAATTGCAGCAAAAGGTTATTCTTGTTTTGCAATAGAATACAGACTTTCACTTGAAGCAAAATATCCAACAGGAGTTATTGACGTTAAGAATGCGATAAAATTTATCAAAGACAATGCGGACAAGTTTAATGTAGATCCAAACAAAATTGCGGTTTTAGGCTGTTCTTCGGGAGGTCAAATGGCAGCTTTGATTGGTACAACAAATAATGACCCGTTTTTTGAAGAGAAAAATTTTAAAAGCAGAGCATCGTCAAAAGTCAATGCTATAATTGATGTAGACGGTGTTTTGGCATTTAAACATCCAGAATCCTCAGAAGGAGATATGGCAGCATTTTGGCTTGGAGGAAAATCAGATGAGATTCCTGAGAATTGGAAGAATGCTTCGGCATTGAGTCATACAGACAAAAATACACCGCCGATATTATACATCTGCAGTAGTATTCCGAGATTTCATGCAGGAAGAGACGATATGATTCAGATTTTGAATAAATATAAAATCTATAATGAAGTGCAGACTATTCCAGATTCGCCTCATTCATTTTGGTTTTATGATCCTTGGTTTACACAGACAATCTCGTACAGCGTACGATTTTTAGATAAAATTTTTAAATAATTTAGAATACAAATGAAAGCAAAAATCACCACAGCAGTTTTATTTTTCGCAGGTCTAACAGCTATAAATGCGCAGAAATATGATATTAAAACCAACAAAACGTACGCCGAAATTTCTGCTAAAACAGACGGGAAATGGGAAGGAAGAAAGTATAAAGGAGGTACCGTATTTAAAAATGTGGACAGATTAAAGCTAGCTCCAGAGCATACCGACCATTCTTTTGATATTCGTTACGAAGGTCCAGGTTGGGAAAGTAACAGAATTGGATATCGTTTGTATTTAGATTGGAGAAATGCAATTGATATCTTCGGAAAAAAGACATCAGAAAATATTTTGCCAAAAGTAGGAAAGGATGGTTTCGATTCGTACCATGAAATGAGCGATTGGGGAGCTGATATTTTAAAAGCAGGAAAAGGAATCGGAATTGGTTCTATCGACCGTTATTTAAACAATGAAAAATTGCACTTCCGTGAAGTAGATTCAACAATTGCTACAGTGGCTAACAAATCGAATGAATCTACAGTAAAAGTAAATTATTATGGATGGAAAACGGCTTCAGACAAAATTGATTTTACTTCAGAATTGACAATTAAACCAGATCAATTATATACGCAGCATACTATTAAAGCTTCTCAGGCAATTAAAGGAATCTGTACTGGAATTGTAAAACAAAAAACAGCTGAATTGCTTAAAAAAGAAAGCAAAAACAAAAAATGGGCGTATCTGGCAACTTATGGAGAGCAATCTTTGGTTCCAGACAAGTTAGGAATGGCAATTTTTTATGAAATTAGTACGATCGAAAATATCGCAGATACAGACTTAGATTATCTTTTAGTTTTTAAGCCAACTACAAAAGCGGTGACTTTTTACCTTTTAGGCGCTTGGGAACAAGAAGTAAACGGAATCAAAACAAAAGAAGAATTTGCACAATATTTAGATAAGCAATTGGAAGTACTGAACAAAAAAGGGAAAATGTAAATTGTTATTTGCCACTCCCGATAGCTATCGGGATACAGGATTAAAAAGATTTAAAAAAAATCTGCCTAATCTGTGAAATCTGCGTGAAAAATTTAACACATAGAAATATAGATTGTATAGCGTTTTAAAAGAGTATTTAAAGAAGCGTGCTTCTACACATAGTGTACTATGTTTGTTACTGCAAGTGAAACGCCTATTATTAAGTTTTCTAAACTATGTATCTATGTGTTAAAAAAACAGCCATAGAATAATCCAAATAATCCGTTAATCTGTGGCTAAAAAAGAATAAATATGAAGTATAAAAAAACAGCCCTATTGTTATTTCTGCTTTTCAATGTTTTTGCAATTGCGCAAAATCAGGCTGAAACAGTAATTCCGTACGACTTAAAATGGTCAGAACGAACAGCGCTTTCTATTTTAAATAAATATCCTAATGCTTGGCAGCTTGATGGAAATGACAAGCCAAAATGGGATTATAAAATGGGTTTTGTATTGTCGGGATTTGAAAAATTATATCAAAAAACAAACAATAAAAAATATTTGAATTACATCACAGAATATGTTGATGGAATGATTGACAGTACGGGAAGTATCAAAAAATATGATGTTAAGGAATATAATATTGATTGTTTAAATCCAGGAAAACTGCTATTTAATTTATACGATATAACAAAAGATTCTCGCTATCTGAAGATTATTGGGCAGCTTAGAAATCAGTTAGAAAGTCAGCCAAGAACAGCGAGTGGAGGATTTTGGCACAAACAGATTTACCCAAACCAAATGTGGATTGATGGTTTGTACATGGCAGAACCTTTTTATGCACAGTTTACAGTTAAGTACGAAAAGGGAAAAAGTTTGGATGATATTGCAAAACAATTTGAATTGGTTCAAAATCATATTGTAGACAAAAAATCAGGTTTGGTTTACCAAGCATGGGATGAAAGTAAAGAGATTGCTTGGGCAGACAAACAAACAGGAACATCGCCTACAATCTGGGGAAGAGGAATTGGCTGGTACATGGTGGCATTGGTTGAAACATTAGATTATTTTCCAAAATCACATCCTAAATATAAAATGTTGGTGGGTTATTTGAATCAGATTTCAAAAAATGTGAATCAGTACAAAAGTGAAAATGGATTATGGTATCAAGTTGCTGATAAACCAGACTTATACGGAAATTACGTAGAACCATCGGCTTCTGGAATGATTATTTATGCTTTTGCAAAAGGCGCCAATAAAGGTTATTTATCGTCAAGTTATAAAACAACTGCTAAAAATTCATTTGACAGTTTTATCAAAGAATTTGTAAAAGTGGATAAAAAAGGAGAAGTCAATGTTTTGAATGTTTCATCGAATGTAGGTTTGGGCGGAAAACCATTTCGTGACGGAACAAACAATTATTACTTGTCTTCCAAAACAAAAGAAAACGGTGCCATAGGATTGGGCGCTTTTTTACTAAGTGCAATCGAATTAGATAAGTAAATGTTTTTTAATGGATAAAAAGAGAAAAAATTTTGGATTACCACTCATGGTTATTGGCCTTCTGTTTTCATTTATGAATGCAATAGCTCAAGAAACGACAATTGTTATTTCTAAAGACTTGAAGTGGTCTGAAAGAATGGCTCTTTCTATTATGAAACGTGACCCAAAAGCTTGGCAAATTGATAATAACGAAAAACCAAAATGGGATTATAAGCTAGGTCTTATTATGACTGCTTTTGAGAATCTGTATAATAAAACACAGAATCCTGTTTATTTCAATTACGTTAAAGAGTATTACGAAACAGTTGTAAACAACTCTGGCGATATTCTAAATTATAAACTAGAAGATTACAATATTGATTATATAAATGCAGGCAAAGGACTTTTTGAAATTTATAAACAAACCAAAGATGATCGTTATCTTAAAGCGTTGCAGCTTTTAAGAAAACAATTGGAAAAACATCCGAGAACAAATTCTGGTGGATTTTGGCATAAAAAGATTTACCCAAATCAAATGTGGTTGGATGGATTGTATATGGGAACTCCATTTTATGCACAATATACAGCCGAGTTTGAACAAGGAAAAAGTTTTGATGATATTGTAAAACAGTTTGAGCAGATTCACCAGCATACTTTAGACCAAAAAACGGGTCTTCTTTTTCATGCTTGGGATGAAAGTAAAAAAATGGATTGGGCGAATAAAGAAACTGGAACATCTCCCAATTTTTGGTCTCGATCTATAGGCTGGTACATGATGGCTTTGGTTGATGTTTTAGACTTTATGCCAAAAGAACATCCAAAAAGAAAAGAACTTATCCAGTATTTGAATGAGATTTCGAAAGCTGTTGCAAAATATCAAGATAAAACAGGATTATGGTATCAAGTGACAGATGCTGGAAATAGAAAAGGAAATTACTTTGAAGCATCTGGTTCTGAAAAGTTTGTTTACGCATTTGCAAAAGGAGCAAGAAAAGGGTATTTGCCAAAAACCTATAAAAAGTTAGCAGAAAAAGGATTCGACGGAATTACAGAAAAACTTGTTACAGTAGATCCAGACGGAGAAATACATATTACTCAAGTTTGCGCTAGTGCAGGGTTAGGAGGAAATCCTTATCGTGATGGTTCTTATGAATATTATATAAGCGAAAAAATAAAAGTGGATAATTCGCATGGATTAGGTCCTTTTATTTTAGCTGCAGTTGAATTAGAAAAATAGTAGAATTTAAATATATTTTGAAATGAAAAATAGTAGAAAGCAAAGTTATTTTATGTCGATTTTGATGGCTTGTTTTATGACCATTACAAGTTGTAAAGTAACATCGCAGGAACCAGCAAAAGAGATTGTGATTGGAAAGAATGCGAAATGGTCTGATAAAATGGCCTTGACCTTGATGAAACGCCATCCAGAATCGTATATGATTGACGATGCTAAAAAACCAAAGTGGGATTACGTTCATGCTTTAGTACTGCATTCAATAGAAGAATTGTACAAAAAAAATCCTGATGCTAGATACAAAAAATACGTAAGAAGTTATGTAGATCAGTTTGTGCAAACAGACGGAAGCATTACTACGTACGAGTTTGATAAATACAATATTGATTTAGTTTTGCCAGGACGTCTTCTTTTTGATGTTTATGAAACTTCAAAAGATGAAAAATATTTAAAAGCATTACAATTAATTCGCAAACAGCTAGCAGAACAGCCAAGAACACAAAGCGGCGGATTTTGGCACAAACAAATTTATCCAAACCAAATGTGGTTAGATGGTTTATACATGGGTGAGCCATTCTATGCAGAATATACAGCAAAATTTGAGAACGGAAAAAGCTTTGATGATATCGCAAAACAATTTGAAGTGATTCAGCTTAAAGCTACAGATCCAAAAACAGGATTATTGTACCACGGATGGGACGAAAG
This sequence comes from Flavobacterium sharifuzzamanii, assembly GCF_003254585.1. Lineage (GTDB taxonomy): Bacteria > Bacteroidota > Bacteroidia > Flavobacteriales > Flavobacteriaceae > Flavobacterium > Flavobacterium sharifuzzamanii. The sequence goes on from NZ_QJGZ01000040.1 coordinate 190,676, forward strand.
CAAACAAATGCCTTGGGCAAATAAAGAAACGGGAAACTCTCCAAACTTCTGGTCTAGATCTTTGGGTTGGTATGTAATGGCTTTAGTTGATGTTTTAGATTATATGCCAAAAGATCATCCAAAGAGAAAAGAGTTAATTAAATATTTAAATAACGCTTCTGAAGCGATACTTAAATTTCAGGATAGTAAATCAGGTTTATGGTATCAAGTTACTGACAAAGGCGGTGAAAAAGGAAACTATTTAGAAGCTTCTGGTTCAGCTATGTTTGCTTACGCTTATGCAAAAGGAGCAAACAAAGGATATCTTCCTGCTAAGTTTAAAAAAGCAGCCAACAAAGCTTTTGACGGATTAACTACAGTTTTAATCAAAAAAGTAGACGAAGATGGCGGAATCACTTTAACAAACTGCTGTCAAGTGGCAGGTTTAGGTGGAAATCCATATCGTGATGGTTCTTACGAATATTATGTAAACGAAAGAAAAAAAGACAACGATCCTAAAGCAACAGGGCCTTTTATTTTGGCAGCTATTGAATTGAATAGATAATTTTTTAGAAGTTATGAGTTTTGAGTTATGAGTGATGAATGTTCAGGTTTGTTTTGCTGAGCGAAGTCGAAGCATCTCAAAATAACTCCTCACAGAATAAGCAAGTTACAAACCCGACAGGTTTTTAAAACTTGTCGGGTTTAAATAAAAGAACAGTTAAAAATGAAAAACATAAAAATCATCCTATTCCTCTTCTGCATTATTTCTTTCCAGAAAAATACCGCACAAGTTTGGACGCCAGATAACGGTGACGGAACATACACGAACCCGATTATTCATGCCGATTATTCAGATCCAGATGTTGTTCGTGTAGGCGATGATTATTATATGACGGCTTCATCTTTTAACTGTATTCCTGGTTTGCCCATTTTACATTCAAAAGACTTAGTAAATTGGAAAATTATTGGACATGCTTTGGTAAAGCAGCCGCCATTTGAAACTTACGATAGTGTACAACACGGAAACGGAGTTTGGGCACCAAGCATTACATTCCATAAAAACGAATTTTATATTTATTACCCAGATCCCGATTTCGGAATCTATATGATTAAAGCAAAAAAAGCAGAAGGGCCTTGGTCTGAACCACTTTTAGTTAAAGCAGGAAAAGGATTGATCGATCCTAGTCCGCTTTGGGATACAGATGGCAAAGCTTATCTAACACATGCCTTTGCAGGAAGTCGCGCGCAGATTAAAAGTTTGTTGGTAGTTTGCACAATGAATCCAGAAGGAACTGTCGTGAACAATGACGAAGTAATGGTTATTGATGGGCATAAAGGCGAAGAAACTATTGAAGGGCCTAAATTTTACAAGCGAAATGGATATTACTACATTTTTGCTCCAGCAGGAGGAGTTCCAACAGGTTGGCAGACTGTTTTAAGATCGAAAAATGTTTTCGGACCTTACGAAAAGAAAAAGGTTCTGGAACAAGGTTCGACCACAATAAATGGTCCGCATCAAGGCGCTTGGGTTACGACTCAGACGGGTGAAGATTGGTTTTTTCATTTTCAAGATAAGGGTGCTTACGGACGCATTGTACATCTTCAGCCAATGAAATGGGTAAACGACTGGCCGGTTATGGGAGAAGATTTTGATAAAAACGGAATTGGAGAGCCTGTAACAACTTATAGAAAACCAAATGTCGGCAAAAAATATCCGATAGAAGTTCCTGCAACTTCAGATGAATTTAACGAACCTAAACTTGGATTGCAATGGCAATGGCAGGCTAACAAACAAATCAATTTTGGATTTCCGACAAGTCTAGGATATCTGAATCTGTTTTGTAATACCACAACACCAAACATTTTTAATGCGCCAAATTTACTATTGCAAAAATTCCCAGCAGAAGAATTTACAGCTACAGTAAAACTGACTTTTAATTCGAGGCTAAAAGGTGAATCAACAGGTTTGATTGTAATGGGATTAGATTATAGTTTTCTGTGTTTTAAAAATATCGATGGAAAGTTATACTTGAACCAGAAAACGGGAACTTTTGACAAAACGGTTTCAGAAACAGGAACAAAACCAATTTTAATAGAAAACAATACCATTTATTTAAGAGTACAAATTAAGAAAGATGGAATGTGCAGTTTCTTTTACAGCTTAGATGATAAAAATTATCAATCTATCGGAAATGATTTCAAATCAAGAGAAGGAAAATGGATTGGTGCCAAAGTCGGACTTTTTGCTTTAGGCGAAGAAATAAAAAATGATTCAGGTAATGTGGAGGTAGATTGGTTTAGAGTAACGAAATAAGAAAGAAATGATGCAGCTTAAAAGACAAATAATGTTTTTTTTATGCCTTTGCAGTTTTGCTGTAAATGCTCAGAATACTTATAAAAGATGGCCAGATATTATTCGTAAGAATGATGCTGCTTGGTTTGCAACAGAAGAAGCAAAAAGAATAGCCGAAAATGTATTGCTTTATCAAAGAGATATTGGAGGCTGGCCAAAGAATATTCAGATGCAGGATGAGCTGACCGAAAAACAGAAAAAAGATTTAATTGCACTCAAAAAAACGGCTGTAGAAACTACAACAGACAATGGTGCAACTTGTCAGGAAATGCTTTTTATGTCTAGAATATATGCACAGGTTAAAGACGAGCGTTACCGAGAATCTTTCTTAAAAGGTTTAAATTATCTGCTTGAAGCACAATATGCAAATGGCGGTTGGCCACAGTTTTATCCGTTAAAAAAAGGATATTATACGCATATTACCTACAATGACGATTCAATGGTTAATATTATGAATGTAATAAAAGCAATAGCAGACGAATCGGATTATTCTAGCATTAAACCATCAAAAGAAATGGTTGAAAAATGCAAAAAGTCATTTGATAAAGGGATTGACTGCATTTTAAAAACGCAATATAAACAAAATGGAGTTTTGACTGCTTGGTGCGCGCAGCATGATGAAGTTACGTTGGCTCCTGCAAATGCAAGAGCTTTTGAATTGGCTTCGCTAAGCGGTTATGAATCGGCAAAAATTGTATTGCTTTTAATGTCAATTGATAAGCCTTCAAGAGAAATTGTAACGGCAGTAAAAAGTGCTGTAGCGTGGTTCGAAAAAACAAAAATCACCAATTTGGAAGAAAAAAGAGTTTTAAATGACGCTGGAAAAATTGTAGATAAAAAAATGATTCCAACAGCAAATGCTAAACCAATTTGGGCGAGATTTATGGATTTGGAAACTAATGAGTCTTTCTTTTGCGATCGCGACGGAATCAAGAAAAAATCATTAGATCAGATTGGATCAGAAAGAAGAAATGGCTATTCGTGGTATTCAGATGCACCGCAAGAAGTTTTGAAAAAATTTCCCGATTGGGCAGTCAAAAATGGAACTAAAGTAGGTGCTTCAGAAAAGAAAAATGTAAACTATATTACAGTTGCACAAGACGGTTCTGGAGATTATACCAAAATACAAGATGCAGTTTATGCAACTCCAGCTTTTCCTTATGAGAAAGTGACCATCTTTGTAAAAAACGGAACGTATAATGAAAAAGTCCGAATTCCAGAATGGAATACAAATGTTATTTTACAAGGTGAAAGCAAAGAAAACACCATTATTACTTTTGACGATAATTTCTCGAAAATTGCTCTTGGAAGAAACAGCACCTTTTACACTTATACGCTTTTGGTTGAAGGAGATGATTTTTCGGCATCAAACTTAACCATTAAAAACACTTCAGGAGAACACGGACAGGCTATTGCATTGTCAGTTACAGCAAATCGTGCCAAAATAGTAAACTGCAATCTTTTAGGTAATCAGGATACATTATATCTATCTGGAAAAGAGGCTAAACAATATTTTAAAGATTGTTACATAGAAGGAACAACCGATTTTATCTTTGGAGGAGCAACTGCTTTATTCGAAAACTGTACTATTCACAGCATTAAAAGTTCTTATATCACAGCAGCTTCAACTCCAGAAGGAACAGCTTTCGGATTTGTTTTTAAAAACTGTAAGCTTACAGCAAATCCAGAAGCAAAAGATGTTTATTTAGGAAGGCCATGGCGTATTTATGCCAAAACGGTTTTTATAAACTGCGAAATGGGTTCACAAATTAAACCCGAAGGTTGGGAAAACTGGTCAAAACCCGAAGCAGAAAAAAACGCTTTTTATGCTGAATACAATTGCACTGGTGAAGGATTTCAGCTAACAAAAAGGGTAAAGTGGTCGCATCAGCTTTCCAAGAAAGAAGCAGGGCAGTATTCGATAGAGAACATTCTTAGTGATAAAGTGTCTAATTGGTATTTTTAGTAACAGTTTGCAGTCTCAGTATTCGGTCACAGTTTGCACTGAAAAGTGAGATCGAAAACAAAAGTAAGACGACAAACAAAAACAAACAAAAAATAAATCTCCGAAATCTGCTAAATCAGCGAGAGTAAAATTTTTACGTTCCCGATGGCCATCGGGATAAAAAGATCAAAGCAGATCAAACAGATTTTCTAGAATTAAATCTGCGTATATCTGCTAAAATCAGCGAAATCTGCGTGAAACAAAATAATAATATTAAAAAAATGAATCTAAAATACCTTCTTTTAATTCTCCTCTCCAGTGTTTGTTTTGCACAGAATGGCGACTTTCCATCAGCCAAAGTCGATTCTATTGTAAAACGAATTCAATTGCCTATTATACCTTCATATCAGATCAATATCTTAAAATTAGGAGCAAAAGGAGATTCGATCACAGATAACAAAAAAGCTTTTGATAAAGCAATGGCATTGTGCAAGAAGAACAACGGCGGAACTATTATTGTTCCAAAAGGGATTTACAAAGTTAATGGACCAATTCATTTTGTGAGCAATGTTAATTTGAAGATAGAAAAAGGAGCAAGAATCAAATTCAGTGATAATCCGAAAGATTACTTGCCAATGGTTTTAACGAGCTGGGAAGGAACAATGCTTTATAATTACAGTCCGCTTATTTATGCTAACAATTGTACCAATATTGCCATTTCTGGCGAAGGTATTATTGACGGAGAAGGAGGTAAGACATGGAAAACTTTTAAAGCAAAAGAGAATGAAGGTAAAAACCGAAGCCGTGACATGAATCACAACAATACGCCATTAAGCGAAAGAAAATTTGGAGAAGGTTATTTCTTAAGACCGCAAATGATCCAGTTTTTAGACTGTAAGAACATATTAGTAGAGAATGTCCGAATCGAAAATTCGCCATTCTGGTGTCTGCATCTCTTAAAATCAGAAAGCATTACCATTCGCGGGATAAGCTACAAGTCTTTAAATCATAATAACGATGGAATTGATCCAGAATATGCAAAAGATGTTTTAATTGAAAATGTCACTTTTGATAACGGAGACGATAATGTCGCGATAAAAGCAGGACGGGACAATGAAGGAAGAGCCAATAAAGCAATACCAAGCCAAAATATTATTATTAGAAATTGCAATTTTAAAGGACTTCACGGAGTAGTAATCGGCAGCGAAATGTCGGCTGGAGTTCAGAATATTTTTGTAGAAAATTGCAAAACTGCAGGATATTTAAAAAGAGGCATTTATTTAAAAACCAATGCCGATCGTGGTGGATATATCAAAAATATATTTGTTAGAAACATTCAATTAGATCAAGTAGAAGACTGTTTATACATTACAGCAAATTATCACGGAGAAGGAAAAGGCTATCAATCGGATATATCAAATGTATATTTCTCTAATATTACCTGTAATAAAGCATCAGAATCTGGAATCGTAATTCAGGGATTTGCAGACAAAAAAATCAAGAATATATCATTAAAAAATATAGAAATCAAAGAAGCCAAAAATGCGTTGTCAAATGAAAATGCAGAAAATGTCTTAATGACAGATGTGTTTATAGGACAACGAGCAACAGTGCCGACAGCAGTTTCGAAGCATTAGTTTTTTAGGTTTAAAGTGGCAAAGGAACAAAGAGACAAAGGTTTTCTTTGCGGTTAATTTTGTATCGCAAAGTTTTTTTAGCGCACTTTGCGGTAAAAAAAAAAACACTTGGCAGAAAAAACACTCAGTAGAAAAAAATAAAGAAAATGAAAAAATATATCATCCTAGTATTCCTAATCACCACAGTAAGTTTCGCACAAAAAACAACTTTATACTGCATTGGCGACTCTACAATGGCCAATAAAAAAGATCCTGACAAAAATCCTGAGCATGGTTGGGCGCAGGTATTGCAGCCATTTTTTAAAGATGATATTGTCGTTGTAAACAAAGCCGTAAATGGAAGAAGCACCAAAAGCTTCATCGCAGAAAAACGTTGGGATTCAATATATCAAAAACTGAAAAAAGGAGACTATGTGTTTATCGAATTCGGACATAATGATGAAAAAATAGAAGATTCAACACGATATACCAATCCACATACTGCTTATCGTTATAATTTGATTCGTTTTGTTCTAGAAAGTAGAGAAAAAGGAGCTATACCTATTTTATTGACTTCAATAGCGAGACGCAACTTCAATGAAAAAGGAGCTTTAGTGCCAACTCATGGAGATTATCCATTGGAAACAAGATTGGTAGCACAAGAATACAATGTGCCATTTATTGATTTAGAATATTACACAGAAATATTAGAACAATCATATGGACCAGAAAAATCTAAGCAATTGCACTTACATTTTAAAGCTGGTGAGAACGCCTATTATGATAAAGACAAGGCAGATGACACACATCTTTCGTTATTAGGGGCAAAAAGTATTGCTAAGATTGTAATTGATCAAATTAAAGTTTCTAACGATATATCCTTAAAGCTGCTTAAGAGAGAAATTAAATAAAACCATTTGCACATATCAAATTAAGACATACAAATTTTAGATGTTATGCAAATGTTTTTTATTTGGAAGACATTTATTATGTAATAGTATTTTTTAGAAAGTGATAAGATTCGTTCTTTTTTACTTTTTTTTCTTTTTTATTAAAAACAAAATATCTTGTTAATTTATTGAAAATCAGTATATTTGATATTTATTGTGTAAATGAGTGATTTTTAAGTGACAACTTTAATAATTAAATTCTAGATTAATACTAGAATTGTACAATCTATCTTGCTCTATTTGCTATACGCCTGGTTTTATATATACTTTTGAAGCTGTTTCTTTTTTCAAATTTTAACGTATTACTTGCTTTTACAATACTTTACTTATAGTTTACATAAGTAAAAACAATTTTCCTTTTATTTGATTATCAATTGATTAATGTTTTATTGTGCTATTTTTTTAACTTTTAGAGGTAATAAGCCACTTCTAGGAGAAAGACTTTTGTATCCGCTTTTCTAAAATACTGAAAATCAGTCTATTTGTAAGAGTTTTACAGGATTTGTATTCTGAAGGTCATATTTTTTTGAGGTAAATATTGTGTTTAAGTTAAGAAAGTTTAATTATTAATGAACAATTATGAAATCAAAAATTACTTTAGTAGTACTGCTGATTATTCTGCCTGTAATGAGTTTTATGAGAAACGGAGTTTTTGCACAAACTGTTTCTGGAATAGCAAGTAATACAGGATGTTTTAATAGCGGAATTGTAACAGCTAGCAGTACATAACATTGATCCTATAATATAGGTCTTCTCTAAATAAACCTTTTAGAACTAATTCTTCAAGATTGCTGTTTGTTGCAGATAAAATCCTGACATCAATTTTTTCTGGTTTTGTGGCGCCCACTCTTAAGATTTCTTTTTCTTGAATAACGCGTAAGAGCTTAACTTGTACAGACATTGGGGCGTCTCCAATTTCATCCAAAAAAATGGTTCCTCCATAAGCTGATTGAAACAAACCGATCCTATTTTCTGTCGCTCCAGTAAATGAGCCTTTAATGTGGCCGAATAATTCAGATTCTATTAAATTTTCGGGTATTCCTCCGCAGTTTACAACAATAAACGGTTTGTTTGCAAGTTTGCTGGTAAAATGAATGGCTCTTGCAATCAGTTCCTTTCCAGTGCCACTTTCTCCTTCTATGAGTAAAGTTGCTTTAGTGTCTTTAACTCGCTTGATTGTTTCTATTAATTCTTTGAAAGGCACTGAATTTCCTGTAAGACCTCCATATGATCTTTCGTTGTTTATATCTTGAAAATTAATTGAAGTCTTAGAAATAAAATTTCGTTTCTTCAGTGAATCTAGAATAGTTTTATGAAGCTCTTCGCTTGTAAAAGGTTTCGTTAAATAATCTAAAGCTCCAGATTTCATTGCACTAACTATATTGTAAACAGATGGAATACCTGATATGACAAGTTTTGGGATTGCTGGATAATGTTCTTCTGCAAATTTTAGTAGTTCAATGCCATTGATGTTTGGCATATTTAAGTCACTTATCAATAAATCTATATCTGAATTTTTGAGTACATCTATAGCTTCACTTACAGAAGAAGCCTTGTATGGGCGATAATTGAAAGATTTTAATTGTCTTTGAATTAAATCCAGCATATCATTATTATCGTCAACAATCAATATATTTTCTTTTTTGAAAGTCATGTTATTTTAAGATAATGGGATTCGAATTGTAAAAATTGATCCAATAGGGGAATTGTCTTGAAGAGTGATTTCTCCATTATGATTTTTTATTATGCCATGAACAACACTTAAACCGAGACCACATCCATAATTGACAGGTTTGGTTGAAAAAAAAGGTTCAAATATTTTTTCTTTTATAGAATCTGGAACTCCAATGCCATTATCTTCAATTTTTAAATACAGATAAGTTTCATCATCATCTATTATTATCTTAATAGTACTCTTTTCTGGCGAAGCATAGATTGCATTTATAAGAAGATTAAATAGTACTTGAGTGATTTGAACAGAATCTATCGTAGCCATTATAGCGTCATTCTTGAAAATCAATTCATGTCTTATTGCTTTTTTTTGAAAATTGGATTTTAGAAAAGAAAGAGCAAAAACTATAATAGGTTTTAATTCTTGCAACTCTAATTTTTGAGGCATTTCGCAAGAAAAGTACATCAGTTTTTTGACAATTTCACGTGAATAAATAACAGAATTGATAATAATAGAAATGTCAGCATTAATTTCAGAATCAGAATTTTGATCTTTGATCAGTTCGGCAAAACCTAAAATATTGCCTAAAGGAGTATTTAGCTCATGAGCAATCCCCGCAGTCATTTCTCCTAGTAAAGAAAGTCGCTCCATACGTTCAACAGTTCGTCTCAATGCTGCTTTTCTTTCTAAGGTTTGATATTTGTCAACATAATTTCCAATTTCTATTGCAATAGTATCCAAAAGCAGTTGTTCATCTTCACTAAAATCGCTCAAATTGTATTTTTTTGAAGGATAGTGCACCTTAATGTGTCCATAATATATTTTGTTTACTAGTATTGTACTAGACTGAAATATAGTGGGTTCCATTTGTTCAGATGTAGATAAATGATAATCTTTTATGTGGAGCTCTACGACATTGTCTGTACAGTAGCGCCACGCACTTTTTACGCTAATAATGATATCGTAAAGAGTCTGGATGTTTATCGAATTCGATTTGGCGATGATTTTTGAGATAGTATAAAGACAGCTAAGTTCTTTTATTTTTTCTCTTAAAGCCTCTTCTGTTGAGTGTGGTTGCATTGTAGGAAATTATTCTCAAAAAATTAAATTAATTTCAAAAGTAGCTAAATAATTTAAACCTCAAAATAAAACTTTGTTTTGTTGTAAGTATTTGAATGTAAACTAAATAAGATTTTATTTTATGTCTTATTTTATTATTTTTTTGTCTTTTTGGGAGCTTATTTGACGTAAAATTTTATATAGAAAAAATCTTACTTTATGAGCAAATATTTTTTGAATTCGAAATTTAAAAAGTCCTATTATGATAGTTTAAAAGCTTTTTGGTCTGTGCTGAAGAAAAATCTTAAGATACTTTTGTTGTTAAGTTAAAATCTGAAGCAAAAGTCATGAATACCACAAATTTTTCATTAGAGTTTCCATTGCGTCTTTCTGAGATAAGAAAGCTTAATAAAATGTATTTTGAGCATCTATTTAGAGAACGTGTTGTTTTTGTTTCAATATTGATTTTGTTACTTCTGATTTTTCTTGATTTATCAAATATTGATTTTGAAACTGATTTTTTGTTTTGGCTAATAAGAAGCTTGGTAGTAATAGTTTTTTTTGTAGTAATTGAAAATTCATTTGCTGATGCTATTTCAGAAATAGTTTTTAAGTTGACAAAGAGATTACTAAAATTTAAAAAATTAAATAGCAGGTATAAATTCAAATTTACTAGTTCAAAGGTTTGTATTCAATTTCCATTAGGTAATTTAACTCATAAATGGACAACAATTGAAAAGGTAATTCTGACCAAGAATTTTTTGTTTCTATATATAAAAGGACACAATAATTACATTATTACTATTTCTAGGAAAGATTATGATTGTAGGAAAATGGAAGAGTTATTGGTCTTTGTTGAAAACAATGTTACTCAGATTATAAAGATTTAAAAATACCCTATAATGTCTAATTTTTGACCTGTCAGGGTACTTATTGATTATTTACTGATTTAATTTTGATGTTTATTTAAAATAGAGGAAAATGAAGAAGGAAAAAGTTTTAGTATTTGATAGTAAAGGCGTTTTTCTAAAAATGTTTAAAAGAAGATTTAAGGAAGAGCTTGATTTTATAGAAGATTCTTTTTTTGACGAAACAACAGCTAAAGAATTTGATCGTATCGTTTTTGTAATACACAATCACAACGAATTGCTTAATTTTTTAGGACAAGAGAAAAGAGGAGCTAATATTTTAGTTTGTTTGTTTAATGTTCAGCATTACAGGAGCTTATCTTTTTTAGAAAGTACAAATAATTTTATTCTATTTAACGAGTCTAAAACCAAACCTGAAATCTTAAAAGAGTTAAAAGTATTTTTTGATAATACATTGGATTCTAAATCAATCGAAAAACCTTTTTTGCCCCCAAAAATCTCTCAGAGAAAAATGCAGGAATACTATAAAGCCATGTATTTTTTAATGTAATTTATTTTATTTTTTTATAATTTTTTTCGCGCAAACATTTGTATAAAATGTTGCTTTTAGAAGCAGGATAGATGTTGTTTATCCTGCTTTTTTTATGTTGCTACTATTTCTTTCTGACAAACTTTTCTGTATTAAGTGTTTTTATAACAATTAAATCCCTTAAATTGTTCGGAAAAATAAAGAATTAAAAAGAATGAAAAAAAGAGTGTTATTATATCTTCCTGCGGCTCTATTAACTGCTTTATTATCAAGTTGTAAAGTTTCTAAAAATATAACAGAAAAAACTATTGTTTTAAAAAATGAGACTTCTTTGGCACTCAATCAAAAATCAATTTCTATAAAAAGAGAGCATATCGGAGAAAGTGCTATAAAAGGGACTTTTCCAATCTTAATATATAAAAACGATACCATTGCAGCGCAGACAAACGATCTGAATGGTGATGGAAAATGGGATGAAATTTTCTTTACTGCTGATTTTTTGCCCAATGAAGAAAAAAATATACAGTTAAAATGGTCTCAAACAGATCCAAAGTTTATCATAAAAACAAGTGTTCGTTTTGGAAAAAGAGAAGGGAAGAATCTTCCAGTTCATCCTGACACGCAGGAAATATTAATGGCAGATCAAGTTCATAAAAAATTGGGCTATCAAAAATACCAGACCGACGGCCCAACTTGGGAAAATGACAAGGTTGGTTTTAGACATTATTTGGATGGAAGAAACTCTAAAGATGTTTTCGGGAAAAAACTTCCAGGAATTACTCCAGAAAATGTAGGTATAAACAGTAAAGGTGCGGTTGAAGATAATTATCATGTAATGTACGATTGGGGAAGAGACATTTTTCCTGTTGGAAATTCTGTTGGTTTAGGAGGATATGCATTGCTTATCGATAACAGAATAAATAGACTAGGAATTTTAGGAAATGACACTATTAATAATGTTGAAAAGACAACCTTTAAAATTGTAACTGAAGGGCCTGTAAATTCCGTTTTAAGTTACCACTATCAAAATTGGAATGCTTCTGGGAATCTTTATCAAGTAGAGGAAACTACTTCTATCTGGCCAGGCATGTATGGTTATAAAAACACTGTTTCTATAAATGGAATTAAAGGAAACGAAACGTTTCTGGCTGCAATCTCTAATTTGAACAATAAAAAACCGCTTCAGGTTATAGAAGCTGGAGATTGGGTATGTTTAATTCAACATGATTATCTAACTTACGAGCGCCAATGGATTCTGGGAACAGCCATTTTAGTTCCCGCAAATATTTATCAAGGCTACATTGAAGCTCCAAAAACAGGACAGCTGACAGATTCGTATTTGGCAAAACTAAAAATTGAAAACAATAAAGAAATCAGCTATTATGCTATTGCCGCTTGGGAACTGAGTGCAGATAAAGGATTTAATGATTCTGCTTTTTTTACCAATTATGTCACAAATTTGGCTAAACAACTTTCTGCAAAAGTAAAAGTCAAAGTAAAATAACTTTGTCTCTTTTTAATATTTTATAAATATAAAAAGCTTGTATTGTTTTTGTTCTATAAACCATTCGCTAACCATTAAAAATGAAAAATAGCTTTACATTAAAAGAAGCCTTAATAGGGAAGACCACAATCTTGATTATTCAATTATAGTCTCAAAGATTGAAGGATAGGATTTGGCTTATATCGGCGATTTGATGGATGTTTGTTAAAAAAGTACGCATATAAATAAGATTCCATTTGAGTAAAATTTTCCTTTTTTGGGTAATTTTTCCGCTAAAGAGTTCTTCATTAAAAGCATTTCTAGAGGTGTTTCAAGAAAAAATGTTATTTTTTACAACACTCTATTGAAAGCTCTTAAAAATAGTTTTGAAATTATTTTCACTAATAAGTTATTGATTGTTAATGTATTGTGTTTGTTGGTTTTTTTGAAAAATAAGAAGTCAATTTATTGTAAAGAAATTGAATGAAAAACTGCATTAAATTTAACAGCAAAATTGTTGTAACTATCACACAAACTTTTATTTTTGTGGCTTAATTTAACAATATATAAGCATGAAAGATTTATTAGTAAAAATCAACGCCGAAATTGAAACATTCAAAGCTGAAGCTGAATCTTTGACTGAAAAAGGAATTAAAGCTGCTGGACCAAGAGCACGTAAATCAACTTTAGAAATTGAAAAACTTTTAAAAGAGTTCAGAAAAGTTTCTATCGAAGAATCAAAAAAATAATACAACTAAAACCTCGTCAACAGACGAGGTTTTTTTATGAAATAAATTTCATCAATAAGTTTTAGTCAAAATGAAGAAAGCTTAGAATCTTAGCTTCTCAGAACCTCAGAGCCTTAGATCGAATTTCTATCAATAAAATTAAAAGGAACTTTTACTTGACCTCTTTCTTTATTCAAAATCATTCTCGCGGCAGTTTCTCCCATTACATTAAAATCTGTTGACATTACAGTAATGCCTAGTAAGTCTTTTAAAGGAGTGTCATTATAAGATATAACGCCAATATCTTTTCCTAAAACAAATTCTTCATCGCGAATCTGTTTCACTAAATTGACCAAATCAGATTCTTCAATTGTAATAAATAAATCTCCTTTTTTAAGAATCATGTCGTCATAAACTTCACTCAGAATTTCAAAGTTAATTTCATGCTCAACGCAGAATTTTCTAAATCCGTGTAGAATTCTTCTTGGATACGGATAAACCGCTTTGTCTGGATATACCAAAATTAAACGTTTATATTTTGTGATTTTAGAAAGACCTTCTTTTAGGGCATTATAAATATCATTTTCAAAATCCTGATAAATCTTAATTACATCATCTCCTGTACCCAGTTTGATATTATCTAAAACAACCAGTTTTTCTTGTGGAATTTTTTTAATAGCATTTACAACATCATCAGTAAAACTTAAATGTTTTAATTCGTCTGTTTTAAAGTGCGTTGTAATAACATAATAATCATAAGCTCCCTCAAACTTATCTAAGATGTTCAAAAATAAAGTTTCATCGCAGTGGTAAATTTGAAGATCAACATGTGCATTTGCGCCCAAAGTATCAATAAAAGAACTGTACGTCTTCATTTTATATGAACTCAATTTATTGGTCAGAAATAAAATATTGACTTTAGATTCCAATTTTGTTCGGGTAATATAATAACCTTTTCCTCTAATGGAAGAAATGATTTTTCTCTCTTTTAAAATATTATAAGCTTTCTCAACAGTATCACGAGACATATAAAATTCTTCGCTGAAACTATTTATAGAAGGAATTTTTTGATTGATTTTTAAATTTCCGTTAGCGATGTTCTGAAGAATAGAGTCAACAATCTGCTTGTATTTAGGAACTCGAGAATCTTCATCTATTTTAATAAGTTTAATCATGTTCATTTTGAGGAAATTTGTCTTGTATTTCTGCAGGACACTTTTTTAATTCTAAATAATTTAAAAAAATCTCTTCTTTAAAAAGGGAAGCTGTTAAGCAGTATCATTTTACTAATGAAAAAGAGAAATTGACAAGGCTTGTAATCTTTTTTTTATGATTTCTAAATTTTAACCCCAATGAGGAATCAATAATTACGAAATCAATTGCTAAAATAGCTATTTTAAATCTATTTACCCAATAATTACAAGTCGTTATTTCTAATAATCTTTAGTTTTAACAAAAAATATAAAATCCGTAAAGGATAGTACAGGACAGTTTTCTTTTTGACATTCTCTTATTTTACAAAACCAAATCACTATCTAACAAACCAAAAACTAAAATTTATTAAATGGAATCATTATTAGGAATCATTTTTCATTCTATCGGAGGATTTTCTTCAGGTAGTTTTTATATGCCTTTTAAAAAAGTAAAAGACTGGGCTTGGGAAAGCTATTGGCTTGTTGGAGGTTTTTTCTCTTGGCTGATTGTTCCGCCAATTGCAGCCTACTTAACGATTCCAAATTTTACTGAAATTATAGCAGCGGCTTCTCCATCAATAAAAACCTTCACTTTTACGATGGGTTTAATTTGGGGAATTGGCGGCTTAACTTATGGTTTAGGTGTTCGTTATTTAGGAATGTCTTTAGGAAATTCAATTACGTTAGGATTCTGCTCTGCATTTGGAGCTTTGGTTCCTTCCATTTATTATGATATTGTTCCAACTGAAGGTAAGATTTCATTTTCTCACATGCTTACTAATACTGGTGGTCAGATCGTTTTATTGGGTGTGGTTGTATATTTAATCGGAATTGCCATTTCGGGAAAAGCAGGAATGCTAAAAGAGAAAGATTTTGCAACAGGTCACGAAGATAAAGACAAAGACTTCAATCTGGTAAAAGGTTTGATTGTAGCCGTGATTTCAGGAATTTTAAGTTCATTTTTTAATTACGGAATTGAAGCTGGAAAATCTATGGCAGAGCAAGCAGTTGTAAATGGAGCAAATCCATTATTCCAGAATAATGTGACTTATGTAGTTCTTCTTTGGGGTGGACTTACAACCAATTTTATCTGGTGCCTTTATTTAAATTTTAAAAATAAAACCATTAAAAATTACACGGACAAATCTACTCCAATAACTAAAAACGTTTTGTTTTCTGCTCTTGCTGGAACCATGTGGTTTTTACAGTTTTTCTTTTACGGAATGGGAGAAAGCAAATTAGGAAATGGTGCAAGTTCATGGATTTTGCATATGGCAACCATTATTCTAACAGCTAACTTTTGGGGATTTTATTTGAAAGAATGGAAAGGAGTTTCTAAAAAAACAATGAGAACTTTTTTCTGGGGAATTGGGCTTATTATGCTGGCAATCGTTTTGGTAGGAATTGGGAACTCATTATAAATAAATACAAGAAATAATTTAAAATAGTATATGTCGAATACAAACACAATTAATAATATGAATTTTAAGCATGTAAGCTACCTTTGGGATGAAGCTAAGGCAGCAGCATTAGCAGGTGATGAAGTAGCGCTTTTTATTTATCGTTCTAACTTGCTAGGGGCTGATTTAAGATTGACCAACTACGGCGGTGGAAACACTTCTGTGAAAATTACAGACAAGGATCCTCTTACTGGAGAATCTTCTGAAGTAATGTGGATTAAAGGTTCTGGCGGTGACATTGGAACGTTGACAAAATCAGGTTGTGCAGCTTTGTATTTGGACAGACTTCGTAATCTTGAAAATGTTTACAGAGGTATTGAGTTTGAAGACGAAATGGTAGAATTATTCAACCACTGTATTTTCGATTTAGCTTCAAAAGCACCTTCAATCGATACACCTTTGCATGGTTTTCTTCCATTTAAACATATCGATCACTTGCATCCAGATGCGGCAATTGCGATCGCTGCAGCGAAAGATGGAAAGAAAATTACAGAAGAATTATTTAACGGAGAAATTGGCTGGGTAGGCTGGCAGCGTCCAGGATTTGATCTTGGTCTTCAGTTGAGAGCTTGTTTAGAAGAGGCAGAAAAAAACGGTAAAAAACTACGCGGAATCATGTTAGGTTCTCATGGTTTATTTACTTGGGGAGATACTGCGTTTGATAGTTATATCAATACGCTGGAAGTAATCGAGAAATGCGCTTCTTACTTGGAAGATAATTACGGAAAAACACGTCCAGTTTTTGGAGGAAAAAAAATCGACAGCCTTCCAGAAGCAGATCGTAAATTGAAAGCAGCAAAAGTAGCTCCAATCTTAAGAGGTTTCTGTTCATCAGAACGTCAAATGATTGGTCATTATACAGACGATGCAAGAGTTTTGGAATTTATAAATTCTAATGATTTAGCGAAATTAGCTCCATTAGGAACATCTTGTCCAGATCACTTCTTGAGAACTAAAATCAGTCCTTTGGTTTTAGAATTGGATCCAAACGAAGATTTATCTGATGTTGATGCAATTAAAGCAAAATTAACTCCTGCATTTGAGGCTTACCGTGCAATGTACAAAGATTATTACAATGCATGTAAAAAATCAAATTCACCAGCAATGCGTGACCCGAACCCAGTTGTGATTTTATATCCTGGCGTTGGTATGTTTACATTTGCTAAAGATAAAACAATGGCACGTTTAGCATCTGAATATTACATCAATGCAGTAAACGTAATGAAAGGTGCAGAAGCAGTTTCAGAATATACTTCTTTGCCGCACCAAGAAGCTTTTGATATTGAATATTGGTTACTAGAAGAAGCAAAATTACAGCGTATGCCAAAACCAAAAGCATTATCTGGAAGAGTAGCTTTGATTACAGGTTCTGCGGGCGGAATTGGTAAAGCTATCGCTAAAAAATTCGCTCAAGAAGGTGCTTGTGTGGTAATCAACGATATCAACGAAGAGCGTTTGCAAGGTGCATCTGCTGAGTTTGTAAAAGCATTTGGTAAAGATGCCGTTTCAAGCACTTTATTAAATGTTACTGACGAAGTAAGCACAGAAAAAGCATTAGATGAAGCTTCTTTAGCTTTTGGAGGTGTAGATATTATTGTAAATAATGCTGGAATCAGTATTTCAAAATCTATTGCTGAACACACTTTAGAAGAGTGGGATAGATTGTACGATATCTTGGTAAAAGGACAATTTATTGTTTCTAAAGCAGGAATCGAAGTAATGCGCAAGCAAGGTTTTGGAGGTGATATAGTAAATATCGTTTCTAAAAATGCAGTTGTTGCTGGTCCGAATAATCCAGGTTATGGTTCGGCAAAAGCTGCTCAAGCGCACTTAACACGTTTAATGGCTGCAGAACTTGGAGCTGACAAAATTCGTGTAAACACAGTAAATCCTGATGCCGTAATTTCAGATTCAAACATTTGGTCTGGAGGATGGGCAGAAGGTCGTGCAAAAGCATACGGAATCACGGTTGAAGAACTTCCGGCTTATTATGCAAAACGTACGTTATTAAATGAAATCATATTGCCTGATGATATCGCAAATGCTTGTTTTGCGTTTGTTGGTGGTTTCTTGAATAAATCGACAGGAAACGCCTTAAACGTAGACGGCGGCGTTGCAATGGGCTTTTATAGATAAAGATTGTTTAGGTTTTTTATATAAGTTTGTTTAAGCAAAAGTGGTTTTTTGTGGTCTAGCGTTCGATTCTTTCGAACGTTAGATTTTTTTAGCATATAACAATTCGCTTTAACAAAGAAAACTTAACAAAAAAGTGAAGTACAACCAGAGTTTAGTCGCTATAAAATTTTTAAGTTGAAAAATAGTAAACACATGAAAAGCATAGTACGCGGATGACACAGATTCGCTATCGCGAAAACGCCGATTGAGACAGATTTTTTTTAATTACCTTTTTTAAAAATCCGTTTTTTTCCGCGTCTTCGCGATAGCGAATCCGTAGAATCAGTGTCACGAATTTCGGTATTATGTTGTTAAAAAAATATACTAAACGTATAAAAGTTATACCTTGTAAACTCTATTAAAATATCAATAACTATGTTAATCGGATCAAACCACATCGAATCTCATAACGAAGATTTATTAAAAAAACACCAAAATAAACTTGTTTTTACAGCATCAGAAATAAATGATACAGAAGCGATTATTCAAAAATTAATCGACTTTCAAATTGCCATTCCGTCTTGGGCTTTAGGAACAGGAGGAACTAGATTTGGACGTTTCGCTGGTGGAGGAGAACCTCGTTCATTAGAAGAAAAAATCGAAGACGTTGGATTGCTTCATAAATTAAACAATGCTTCAGGAGCTATTTCACTTCATATTCCGTGGGATATCCCAACTGATTACAAAGCGATCAAAACACTTGCCAATCAGCACGGATTGAAGTTTGACGCGATGAACTCAAATACATTTCAAGATCAAGCAAGCTCTGAGCATACTTACAAATACGGTTCTTTACAAAACGTAAACAAAGCAGTTCGTAAACAGGCAATTGCGCACAATATAGAAGTTATTAAACACGGAATCGAATTAGGATCTGAGTCTTTAACAGTTTGGTTGGCAGACGGATCTAATTTCCCTGGGCAATTAAACTTTAGAAAAGCGTATCAAAATACATTAGAAAGTTTAGAGGAAATCTACGATGCTTTGCCTTCAAATTGGAAATTATTTTTAGAATACAAATGTGCTGAGCCTAACTTTTATTCTACGACTGTAGCAGATTGGGGGCAGTCTTATTCGTATGTTAAAAAGTTAGGTGACAAAGCGCAGACTTTAGTCGATTTAGGACATCATCTTCCAAACGCTAATATTGAGCAGATTGTTTCTTTACTATTGATGGAAAACAAACTAGGAGGTTTCCACTTTAACGATTCAAAATATGGCGATGACGATTTAACGGCTGGAGCATTAAAACCATATCAATTATTCTTGATTTTTAATGAATTGGTTGAAGGAATGGATGCAAGAGGAATGAATCACGCCAAAGATTTAGGCTGGATGATCGATGCTTCTCATAACATCAAAGATCCGTTAGAAGATTTATTACAATCTGTTGAAGCGATTATGATTGCTTACGCACAAGCACTTTCTGTTGATAGAAAAGCATTAGAACAAGCACAAGAAGAAAATGACGTGGTAAAAGCACAGGAAATTCTTCAAAATGCATTCCGTACAGATGTTCGCGCATTAGTTGCCGAAGCTCGTCTTCGTTCTGGAGCTGCGTTAAACCCTGTAGCATTATATCGTTCGATTCAAGTAAGACAGAATCTGATTGAAGAAAGAGGTTTAAAAACAATGGCCACTGGGTTGTAGTTATAAGTTATGAATTATGAGTCATAAGTTAAGCTTTTTGTGTTTTTTGCTAAAAACATAAATAGACTTAGCTTAAACATAAAAAATCATAATTCAAGAACTCATAACTTATAACTCATAACTCATAATTAAAAAAATGAATGTAGTTGCGATTTTTGATATTGGAAAAACAAACAAAAAGGTTTTTTTATTTAATGAAAATTATAAAATTGTTTGGGAAAAATCAGTTAATCTGGAGGAAACAAAGGATGAGGATGGTTTTCCATGTGAAGATATAGAAGTTCTTCAAAAATGGATTTTAGATCGATTATCTGAAATAAAAAATCTTAATGATTATGTTTTAAAAGCCATCAATTTCAGCACTTACGGAGCAAGTTTTGTTTATATAGACGAAAACGGAAAAGTTTTAACTCCTCTGTATAATTATTTAAAAGATTATCCAGAGGAATTAAAATCTGATTTTTATAAAAAATATAAGGGAGAAGAGAAGTTTGCTGTAAAAACGGCTTCTCCAGTTTTAGGCAGTTTGAATTCTGGAATGCAGATTTACAGATTAAAAGAAGAACAAGCTGAATTATTTGAAAAAGTAAAATATTGTCTTCATCTTCCACAGTTCTTAAGTTTTCTTTTAACCAATGAAGCTTACGCTGATATTACAAGCATCGGCTGTCATACCAATTTATGGAATTTCAAAAAAATGAAATACCATAAATGGTTGAAAAATGAAGGAATCGATGCTAAGTTGCCTCCAATTTATTACGGCAAAGACGTCATAAAAACAAAAGATGGATTAGCTATCGGAACAGGACTTCACGACAGTTCTTCGGCTATAATTCCGTACACGATTAACTTTACAGAACCTTTCGTTTTATTATCAACAGGAACTTGGAGTATTTCTCTAAATCCTTTTAATACTAAACCGTTGACTTTTGAAGAGTTGCAGAACGACTGTTTGTGTTATATGCAATACACAAATAAACCTGTTAAAGCAGCACGTTTATTTGCTGGAAATGAGCATGAAGTACAAACAAAAAGATTGGCAGAACATTTTAAAGTGTCTGTAGATACTTATAAAGAGATTTATTTTGATAAAAAAATCACAGCCAACTTGCGTTCTCTGAATTATCAGATTTTCTATCCAAAGAAATATGATTTTGATATTTTAAATGAATGTCCTTTTCAAAAGAGAGATTTATCGCAGTTTAAAGATTACGAAACAGCTTATCATCAATTAATGTTGGATTTGGTGGAACAACAGGTTTTTTCGACCAATTTGGTTATCCAAAATAGTCCGGTGAAAAAGATTTTTGTAGATGGTGGATTTAGCAAAAATTCTATTTATATGAATTTGCTAGCAGAAGCTTTTCCAGACGTAGAAGTTTACGCCGCTTCGATGGCGCAGGCAAGTGCTTTGGGCGCCGCGTTGGCGATTCATGATAACTGGAATCCAAAACCAATTCAGAACGATTTAATTGACTTGAAATTCTATAAACATTAGGTAAAAACGGTCTGTATGTTGTAAATTTGCTGAGAAACGTATTTTTTACATTTTTACAGTACACGCCTAATGAACAACACACTAAATACTACAACATGAAAATTGGACTTTTTATACCTTGTTATGTCGACCAATTTTATCCTAAAGTAGGAATCGCAACCTACGAGTTACTTCAAAAATTAGGTTGTGACGTCGAATTTCCGATGGGACAAACCTGCTGTGGGCAGCCAATGGCAAATAGTGGTTATGCGCATTTAACAAAAGGATGCGATGCCAATTTTATTGCCAATTTTTCTGGATTTGATTATATCGTTTGCCCTTCTGGAAGCTGTGTTTTGCATGTAAAAGACCATTTGCATGACGAAAAACAAGAAGAGAAGGCAACAGCAATTCGAAATACAGTTTATGAACTTACAGAGTTTATTACTGATGTTTTAAAAATCGATCATATTGATGGAAGATTTCCATATAAAGTCGGAATGCACGTAAGCTGTCACGGTCAGCGCGGTTTAAAGCTTTCGCAGATGTCTGAATTAAACGCTCCATTTTTTTCTAAGCCAGAACAATTATTGCATGGCATTAAAGATCTTGATTTGGTTGCTTTAACGAGAAAAGACGAATGTTGTGGTTTTGGAGGTACGTTTTGCGTTACAGAAGAAGCAGTCTCTGTAAAAATGGGACAAGACCGTATTAAAGATCACGAAAGTCATGACGTGGATTATATTACAGGCGGAGATATGTCTTGCTTAATGCATTTGGACGGAATTCTAAAAAGACAAAAAAGCAGAATCAAAACGATCCATATTGCCGAAATATTAAATTCACTCGAAAACTAATTTTTTTCTACCATTAAGATATTAAGTCCATAAAGCTTGGTTTAAGTATTTAGTTGGTAAAAAAATAAGAGATTTAAGTGATTTTAAAAAACTTAATTTTCTTTTCATCACTAAGATATTAAGTTCATAAAGTTTAGCTTAATTTACTTAATGTCTTAATGGTAAAAACAACTTTTATAAGATGTCATCAGAAAAAATAATACAGCACAGCGAAGCCGCAGCAAAGTTTAATAAAGATGTAGAACGTGTCAATTGGCACGATGAAACACTTTGGTTTGTTCGCGCTAAAAGAGATAAATCGGCTCACCAAATAGCAGATTGGGAACTGCTTCGTGAAACTGCTTCTCAGATAAAGTTTAATGTGCTTTCGAATATTCACGATTATTTAGTTGAATTTGAAGCAAATGCACAACGAAACGGAATAATCGTACATTGGGCTGCCGATGCCAAAGAACATAACGAAATTGTACATTCTATCATGACAAAACATGATGTAAAGCAAATGGTGAAATCCAAATCGATGCTTACAGAAGAATGCCATTTAAACGATTATTTAGCCGAAAAAGGAATTGAGGTAATTGATTCTGATTTAGGTGAATATATCGTGCAGCTTCGTAAAGAACCGCCAAGCCATATTGTGCTTCCAGCGATTCACTTAAAAAAAGAAGATGTAAGTGAAACTTTCCACGAACATTTAGGCACAGAAAAAGGAAATTTCAATCCGCAGTATTTGACAGAATCTGCTCGCCATAGTTTGAGAAATACTTTCTTGACTAGAAAAGTGGCTTTAACAGGAGTCAATTTTGCGGTTGCAGAAACAGGAGAATTTGTAGTTTGTACGAATGAAGGAAATGCCGACATGGGTGCGCATTTAGCAGATGTTCACATCGCTTGTATGGGATTTGAGAAGCTGATTCCGAAAAGAGAACATTTAGGTGTTTTCTTGAGATTATTGGCAAGAAGTGCAACGGGACAGCCAATTACAACTTTTTCTAGCCATTTCAAGAAACCAAGAGACGGAAAGGAAATGCATATCGTAATTGTAGATAACGGAAGAAGTACACAATTAGGAAGAGAAGATTTTAGAAATTCGCTAAAATGTATTCGTTGTGGAGCGTGTATGAATACTTGTCCAGTTTATAGACGAAGCGGTGGACACAGCTATCATAATGCGGTTGCTGGACCAATTGGTTCTATTTTAGCGCCAAATTTAGATATGAGCAAAAATGCCGATCTGCCTTTTGCAAGTACACTTTGCGGTTCATGTACCAATGTTTGCCCAGTGAAAATTGACATTCACGATCAATTGTATAAATGGCGTCAGGTTTTGGTAAAAGAAGGACATACACCGACAGCTAAAACTGTAGCGATGAAAACGATGGCAACCGTTTTGGCAAACCCAACTGTGTTTAATATTGCTGGAAAATCAGGCCGATTTGTAATGAAGAATATTCCAGGAATGGTTAATAATAAAATGAACAAATGGTACGATCAGCGAGAAATGCCAGATGTTCCAGAAGAATCTTTTAGAGAATGGTACAAGAAAAATTCGAGAGAATCTAAAGCAAAAGGAGATGAGTAGTAAAGGCGAAATTTTAAAAAGAATAAAAGCAAATCAGCCAGAAATGGTTTCAGAATTGCCGGATTTAAATCTTTTAGGTTCTGAACAATTTGACGTTTTAGAAACATATAAAACGGTTTTAAAAGGTATTGGTGGAGATCCAGTTGAAGTTGCGGATTATAATGAAATCATCAATTACATCAAATCCAATTATAATCTCGAAAAACGATTAATTACAACTCTTCCTGAACTTTCTGAAATTGCTTCGTTAGACTGGAAAACAGTAGATCCACATTCGCTTCAGGATGTTGAATTAACGGTTGTAAAAGCACATTTTGGCGTTGCAGAAAATAGTGGACTTTGGGTAACAGATGATATTTTAGGACAGCGAGTAGCACCTTTTATTGCGCAGTATCTTGCAATTATAGTTCATAAAAAAGATCTTGTTCCAACAATGCAGCAAGCTTATGACAGAATTGGTAAAATGGAATATGGTTTCGGAACTTTTATAGCAGGGCCATCAAAAACTGCAGATATTGAACAGTCTTTGGTTCTTGGAGCTCACGGCGCAAGAGGATTGATTGTTTTTTTATTGGATTAAGAGAAGTTTCAGATTTATTAAAAATACATTGACTAATTTTTTTAAACTGTTTTATTTGTAAGAAAATTAATTAATTTTGCTTTTGTTAGAACACTATTTAGAATAAATTCGTGATATAAATCTGTCTTTTTTTATGTTTATTTTAAAATCATTAAATAATAATTTCAAGATTTCGACTATTGAGCTAGAATTAGTTTACACTGAATCTAGAGGTGTGAAAATTATGGTTGAAGTTGTAAAAGATAGTTTGGAAGAGTATTCCAGAATAGAAATTGAATTTTTTATCGTGGCCGAAGTAAAATGTGTAACATTAAACTTTTATGAATCAAATTACAATAATTATTTAATGAATTATGAATTTGATAAAAATCTGGAAGAGAGTGAAAAATCTTTTGATTCAGGATTTTACGAAGTAATAGATTCTGCTTATTTAAAAGAAAATATTAAGAAGTACGATCCCAAAATGAGATTTAATTTAAAGCATTATATCGTAACAGGTAATGATAGTTATGCTGAAATAATAGCATCAAATTATATTATTAATCCATGATTAATTTTCATTTATAGAGTAAATAAAAAGCGAGGTTAATTTATAAATTACCTCGCTTTTTTATTTTATAACAGTTTTCAATTATGCCGTTTGATCGTCAATAGTTGCATCAGGAGCATTCTTTTTAACAGATTCGATTCCGTTTTCTCTAGCTGCAACACTTTCGTACATTTCACTAGAACCAATAATCTGACCGTTTCCTGCTTTTAGATTAAAATAAGGTTTTCCGCTTTTAGATTCTAATCTATCATAACGATCATCGTCTGGTGCATTTTTTTTAACAGATTCGATACCATTATTGCAGGCAGCTTTTGTAGTATAGCCTTCACTCGTTAGAATGGTCTGACCATTACCAGCTTTTAAATTGAATTGGAACTCTCCGTTGGCTCTAGTAGTGATTACAAATTTTCCCATGTAGTTTACTTTTAAAGTTAGGTGTATAAATTTTGCTATTGATAAAAATACAAAACTTAGTAATATAAATCATACGTCAATTTGAAAAAATGATTACTATAATCATAATAAATTGGTTTATGGAATTAAATTAAGCTGATTTTTTCAGATCTAAACAAATATATTATTGGTATAAAGAAATAATCTTCGAGAGAAACCTTGTAAATATAAATGTCTTTTATTGTATGGTATATTTGTAATATTTTTTATTTTTAAACTATTAAACAAAATCATCAATGCTTATTTCTATTGGTGAATAATTGCCTATGAAAGAAATCAGCGAAATCCTTAAAGCATATTCGGCAGCTAAAGCAGAAGAAAAGAAAACAGCTTTGGCAACTGTAGTAAAAGTTGAAGGTTCGTCATACAGGCAGCCAGGTGCACGTATGTTGGTTACCGAAGATGGCATGTTGACGGGCGCAATAAGTGGAGGCTGTTTAGAAGGAGATGCATTGCGAAAAGCGCTTCTTTCAATTAATCAAAAGCAAAATAAACTTGTAACTTATAATACAAGTAATGAAGACGATGCAGAAGTTGGTTTACAGCTTGGATGCAACGGAATTGTTCATATTCTTTTTGAATACATAAATGACGAGATCGAAAACAATCCGATTCAGCTTTTGCAACAACTCGAATTAGAAAGAAAAGAAGCAGTAATAGTAACAGTTTTCTCTTTAAAAAGAAATGCTTCTCAGATAGGAACAACTTTGTTTTTCAGAAAAGACAGTCCAGTTTTAACTCATGATAATGAAGCTTTAAGTTTGATTTCGGAAGTGAAAGAGGTTTTGAAAAATAAAACTTCGGCAGTAAAAAAACTTCAGAAAGAAAATGACAGCGAAGCTTTAATCGAATATATAAAACCATCAATTTCACTCGTAATTGCGGGAGCAGGAAATGATATTCAGCCATTAGTGAAAATGGCTTCTGTTTTAGGATGGAAAACCAGTATTGGTGAAGGACGCGCAACGCATGCAACTAAGAAACGTTTTCCGAAAGCCGATCAAGTTTCGGTAGTAAATCCAGAACATTTTTTGGAGAATATTGTTATTGACGATCAGACCTATTTTGCTTTGATGACGCACAATTACAAATACGATTTAGCAGTTTTAAAAGAGCTGCTAAAAACCGATTTTCATTATATCGGAATTCTAGGTCCGAAGTCAAAATTCAACCGAATGTTGGACGATCTTTTGATCGAAGGAATCACAGTAAGCGAAGAACAGATCAAAAGAATTCATACTCCCATTGGTCTCGATATTGGCGCAGAAACCTCGGAAGAAATCGCTTTATCAATTGTTTCTGAAATAAAAGCTGTAGCTTCAGAAAGAATAGGAACTTCGCTGAAATATAAAGAAGGCAAAATTCATGATGAAATTCATTATGGAGAATAGATTTCAAAATAAAACAGGTATTATTATTTTGGCTGCAGGTAATTCTTCCAGATTAGGCAAACCAAAACAATTGTTGCAATATAAAGAATCAACTTTGCTGAAAAACACCATTTCAGAAGCTTTGAAGGTTGAAAATTCGTCTGTAATAGTTGTGACAGGTTCAAACCATGATTTAATTGAGAAAGAGCTTAATTTGCCTGAAATACAGTTTTCGTTTAATTCTGACTGGGAAAATGGAATGTCATCTTCAATCGTAAAAGGTGTCAACCAATTATTACATCAAAATCCTGAGTGCGAACAATGCATTTTAGCAGTTTGCGATCAGCCTTTTGTAACGGTTTCTGTCTTTGAAAATTTAATTGTTGAAGCCAATAGAACCAAAAAAGGAATTGCAGCCTCAGCTTATTCTGATACTTTAGGAACACCAGTTTTATTTCATAAAAAATACTTTCAAGAACTTCTGGAATTGAAAGGACAGGAAGGCGCCAAAAAACTCATTAAAAAGTATTCTGCGGATGTGGTTTCAGTTTCTTTTGAAAAGGGGAATATAGATATTGATACGGAAGAAGATTACTATAAGTTGATTTCTTGAGATAAAGTGGCAAAGGTTCAAAGGGGCAGAGTGACAAAGTTTTTTTTACATAGATTTTCTAAATCCAGTTTGTCATCCTGACGAAGGAAGGATCACACGCGGGAGTCGACAAAGATTGAGGATTTATTTTATGGAATTTCTAGTGTGATCCTTCCTTCGTCAGGATGACAAAAATAACCTTTGCGTCTCTGCTCCCGATAGCTATCGGGATTATGAGATTAAAAAAAATAAAACTTAGTGTCTTAACGCCTTATTGGCAAATTCCGCAGCTAAGCTCAAAACTCGCTCAACAGCAATATCAATTTCTTCTGCAGTAGTAAATCTTCCCAAACTAAAACGAATCGAACTCAAAGCATCTTCATCGGATAATCCCATGGCTTTTAAAACATGCGAAGGCTCAGAAGTAACCGCCGAACACGAAGCGCCATTGGAAACCGAAATATTTCCCAAAGCCAGAATAAGCTGTTCTGAATTTACGTTTGGAAAACAAATATTAGAAGTATTATAAATTCGGTTTTCTGTATTTCCATTTACAAAAGAACCTTCAAATTGTAATAAACCTTTTTCGAGTTTGTTTCGTAATAGAGAAACTCTATTTTGATCTTTTTCTAATTCATTTACAGCTATTTCAGATGCTTTTCCTAAACCGATAATTCCGGGAACATTTAACGTTCCACTTCGTAATTTTCTTTGTTGTCCGCCCCCAAGAATTTGAGGAGACAATTTTATTTTGGCTTTCGCCGAAATATATAAAGCGCCAATTCCTTTCGGACCATAAAATTTATGGGCAGACAAAGTCAAAAGATCAATTCCGAGTTTTTTTACGTCAACAGGAATTTTACCGACAGCCTGTGTAGCATCGCACATAAAAAGTACATTTTTGGCTTTCAGTATTTTAGAAATTGCACTGATATTTTGTATGACTCCAGTTTCATTATTTGAAAACATTCCTGTGAAAACCAGTGTTTTATCTGTAGTTATTTCTTTTAAAAGTTGAAGGCTTATAAGTCCGTCAGAATCAGTTGGAAGATAAGTCACTTCAAAACCAATATTTTCCATAAAACGGCAGGTTTCCAGAACTGCTTTATGTTCGGTTTGAATGGTAACGATATGTTTTCGGTCTTGATCGGCTAAACCTTTAATTGCGAGATTAATTGCCTCAGTCGCGCCCGAAGTAAATATTATTTCTTCTGCATCGGCATTTATTAAATCTGCCGTTTGCCATGCTGCGTTTTCAATAGCTTCTTTTACCGTTAATCCCGCTAAATGTGTTCCTGTTGAATTAGCATACAAATCGGTAAAATACGGAAGCATTGCATTCACAACACGCTCATCAACACGGGTTGTGGCATTATTATCAAGATAAATGATTTCTTGTTGTGGCATAATTTGGGCTTAGTTCAGTAAAAATACAATTTCAGAATTAATCTACGTGAAAAAATTAACCGCAAAGGCGCAAAGGGTTTTCGCAAAGAACGCAAAATTTTAATGTGTATAATTTTTTGTTTCTCGCAGATTTTGCAGATCTAAACAGATTTTTTATTTATTTCTATCATAAAGAATCTGTGTAAATCTTTTCATCGTATTCAAAATCTGCATTATCTGCCAAATCTGCGAGAGAAAAATAACTTAGCGAACTTAGCGAAAACCCTTTGCGCCTTTGCGGTTAAAAAAACAAAATTGTAATTATTCTAAATAAGAGTAATGTTTGAATTTTATAATTTTTTCTTACATAAGATCGCTAAATTTGTTAGAATGACAAAAGCGAATTTGCTAATTTAACAAATAGATTGAATGGCTTCTAAAAAAACAAATCAGAATAAAGTAACACCCGAAGATTCCAATTCGCGTCGTGACTTTATAAAGAAATCAGGACTTTTTACCGCTCTTGCCCTGACGCCACCTTCATTGGTTATGGCTTCAGAAAAGAAATGGGATGAAAAAATAGCGGAATATTTAGAAACAGTACCGCTTTCTATTGAGGTAAATGGCACAAAACACAATTTGAATATTGAACCAAGAACTACGTTGCTTGATTTACTTCGCGAACAATTACAGCTTACTGGAACCAAAAAAGGATGCGACCACGGACAATGTGGTGCGTGTACGGTTCACGTAAACGGAACGCGAATTTTGTCATGTCTGTCTTTGGCAACGATGCAGCAAAACGCACAAGTCACAACAATCGAAGGGCTTTCGAAAGGAAAAAAACTGCATCCTATGCAGGAAGCTTTTATCAAGCACGATGGTTTTCAGTGTGGCTATTGCACACCGGGACAAATCATGTCTGGAATTGCTTGTATCAAAGAAGGGCACGCCAACAGTAGAGAAGAAATCAGTGAATATATGAGCGGTAACATCTGCAGATGCGGTGCTTATCATAATATCGTTGACGCTATAACCGAAGTGAAGGAAGGAGGAAAGGAGATATGAAAAACTTTCAGATAATTAAAGCTTTGTCGTCTTCGTCGGCAGTTACGGGAAAAGCCAAAGATAATTCTTCTATGTTTATTGCGGGAGGAACCAATCTGGTCGATTTAATGAAGAAGAATGTCGTAGCTCCAGATAAATTAGTTGACATTAACGGTTTAGACTTAAAGAAAATAGAGTTCTTAAAAGGAAAAGTTTCGATCGGCGCTTTGGCAAAAAACAGTCAAGTTGCAGAAGATGCTTCGATAAAAGAAAAACATCCGTTGTTAGCTTTAGCATTGGCAGCTGGAGCTTCTCAACAGATTAGACACATGGCAACTGTTGGAGGAAATATGCTGCAGAAAACGAGATGCTCTTATTATTACAATACCGATATGCCTTGTAACAAACGTGTTCCAAAAAGCGGATGCGGTGCGATTGGCGGTTCTAATAGAATGGCAGCTGTTTTTGGAACTTCGGATAGTTGTATTGCGGTTCATCCAAGTGATATGTGTGTAGCTTTGGCGGCGCTTGACGCGAAAGTTTTGGTAGAAGGTCCAAAAGGAAAACGAGAAATTAATTTTACTGATTTTCATAGACTTCCTGGAAATACGCCCGAAAAAGACAATACGCTAGACAGTAGAGAATTGATCACTGCTGTTGAAATTCCAGATAATACTTTTACTAAAAATGTGCATTATCTAAAAGTTCGTGACAGAACGAGCTATGCTTTTGCATTGGTATCGGTTGCTGCGGCTTTAGATATAAAAAACAATACCATAAATGATGTCAGATTGGCAATGGGAGGTGTGGCACATAAACCATGGAGATTGACTGAAACAGAAAAATTCCTGAAAGGAAAGACAATTTCTGAAGATCTATTTAAACAAGCAGGCCATTTGTCTATGAAAGGCGCAAAAGGATTAGGTGATAATAATTTTAAATTAACGCTTGGAGAGAATGCAGTAGCAGAAGCACTTACAATAGCAGCATCAAAATAATTAAATTATGAGCAAGACAAGTAATATTAATAGAGTTGACGGATTTGCTAAAGTAACGGGTTCAGCAACTTATTCTGCAGAATATAAAACAGCAGGTGTTGTCTATGCCTGTTTGGTAGGAAGTACGATTGCAAAGGGAAGAATTAAAACCATTGATACCAAAAAAGCAGAATGGGCACCAGGAGTTTTGGCGGTTATTACGCATTTAAATGTAGATAAACCTGCTGGCTACGAAAAAGCAAAGGATAAACATAATTTTGGTCAACCCTTGCAGATTTTTAAAGATGATTCGGTTTTGTATTACGATCAGCCCATTGCTTTGGTGATTGCGGATACTTTTGAACGTATGCGATATGCGGCGAGTTTAATTAAAGCTGATTATTTTAAAGAAGAACATTCGACGGAACTTAAAAAGGCAGCTGAAAAAGAAAAGAAAGTCGAAACCGATAAAGGAAATGATTACCATCGCGGTGAACATGACGGTTATAAAAATGCTGAGGTAATTTTAGAAACCGAATATACCATTCCAACCGAGGTGCATAACCCAATGGAACTAGCAAATATCATTGCGAAATGGGACGGAAACAAACCTATTTTATATACAAAAAGTCAAGGTGTCGAAGGAACGCGTAGAAGTGTTGCTGGAGTTTTTGGAGTGCCTGTTGAAGATGTTGAGGTTCATGCCGAATATCTTGGCGGTGCTTTTGGAATGGGATTGCACACTTGGCCGTATGAAATCGCAGCATTAATTGGAGCTAAAAAATTGAATCGTCCAGTGAAATTAGTACTGCATCGCGAGCAGATGTTTACCAATGTTGGTTTTAGACCTTACACGATTCAGAAAATGGGTCTTGGAGCAACAAAAGATGGAAAACTGACAGGTTTAACGCACGAGGCTGTTGCAATGACTTCGAGCTATGAAGATTTCATGGAAGGAACCGTAAATATGTCTAGATTTATTTATGATTGTCCAAACGTTTCTACACGTTACAGAATTGTGCCTTTGGATACGTGCACGCCAATTTGGATGCGCGGACCAGGAGAAGCGACAGGTTCTTTTGCCTTAGAAAGTGCAATGGACGAATTGGCTTATAAATTAAATTTAGATCCGATTGAATTTCGAAAATTGAATTATGCCGAAAAAGATCAGGAGCAAAATAAACCGTGGAGCAGTAAATTTCTTTTAGAATGTTACGAAGGCGGAATGGAACGCATTGGCTGGAAAAACCGTAAAAACGAACCGGGTTCTGTGAAAGAAGGAAACTGGCTTGTAGGTTACGGAATGGGAACAGGAACTTTCGGCTGTTATAGAAGCCCAACTTCTGTAAAGGCAAAATTTTTAGCGAATGGCGATTTAGTTCTACAATGCAGCGTAAACGATATGGGGCCAGGAACGGCAACTATGATGACTGCTATTGGAGCTGAAGTAATTGGCCTTCCATCAGAAAATGTGATTATCGAAATGGGAAAAAGTGGTTTGCCAAAAGGTCCAACGCAAGGTGGTTCGGCAACGACTTCATCTGTTGGTTCTGCGGTTCACGATGCTTGCAATTTATTATTGAATAAAATAATTGAATTAGGAAGTAAAAATCCTGCTTTAAAAGGAATTGCTCTAACAGATTTAACTTTTGAAAACGGTGCGGTTTCTTCGAAAAAGGACAAATCTAAATCGGTTACGTTAGCAGCACTTTTAAGCAGTAATAAATTAGAAGATTTTGAAGTAGAAAATGTTTCTAAAGCTGCTGAAGAAGCGAAGAAATACTCGATTTATTCCTTTTCGGTTCATTTTGTAAAAGTATTAGTGAATCCGAATTTGGGTAAAATAAGATTGGCTCATGTTGTGTCTTGTGCCGATATTGGAACCGTAATAAGCCAAAAAACTTCTGCGGGACAAATGTTTGGTGGAGCAGTAGGAGGAATCGGAATGGGATTAATGGAAGCTTTAGAAATCGATCACCGTTTTGGCCGTCCAATCAATAATAATTTCGCTGACTATCATGTTCCTGTAAATGCAGATATTGAAAAACAAGAAGTTTTCTTCGTTAACAAAAAAGACCCGATAAGTAACCCAATGGGAACAAAAGGTCTTGGAGAAACGGCTCTAGTTGGAATGGCGCCTGCAATTGCAAATGCTGTTTTTAATGCAACGGGAAAACGTGTACGAGATTTACCAATTACATTGGATAAAATTATAGAAACCGTTAAAGTTTAAAACAAAAAGAGACATTGAAAAATGTCTCTTTTTGTTTTACGTTCCAATTTTAAATATAGCCCGTGGTTTCAACCACGGGAAACGTATTTTAATATACGTAATGTTATATGCTTAGCGTCCCCGTGGTTGAAACCACGGGTTATGTTTGCATACGATTGTGTTTGCAAATGCAATTATTTAAACAAAAAAAAGAGGCATATTAGATGCCTCTTTTTATATCTTAAAAACGATTAATTATTTAACCGTAATAGGTAATTCAACAGTTGTTTTATCCCATCCAATAACAAGATTTGCTACATTACCTTGAGCTGTAAATGCAATAGATAAAGCTTCGATAACTTCAGAAACTGGTTTTACAGGAACTGAAACTCTTACTACATCTTTACTTTCATCATAAGCATAAGAACCCCATAAATCAAGTTCTTTGTTGATGATAATAGTCCATTTGTCTTTTTCTGGAATAGCAAATAAACTGTATGTTCCTGCAGCAACTTTTTTTCCGCCAATTGTTACATCTTTATAGAATTTAACTTCTGTGTTTTCATTAGCACCAACTCTCCAAACTTCACCAAACTTTACAACATCGCCAAAAATAGTTCTTCCTTTTACAGAAGGTCTTGCGTAAAGCACTTTTACAACCGGATTTGGATTGTCTGTTTTTTTGAATTTCACCGCTTTGTTTGGGAAATACGAAATATCAACTGGACTTGCATCAAGCGGAGCAAATTTTACTATGTCTTGAGCCTGAACTGTAAAAGCAGCAAACAAAGTAACTGCTAGTAAATAGAATTTTTTCATGGTTTACAATTTTTAGATTAACTACAAAGTAAATTAATAATGAAGAAAAATCATATAATTTGCTGCCTGTTTTTTGTTAATGATTTGGTAATGACGAATTAATTCTGATATTCCTTTTTCTTCTTTGCATACCAATCCTGCATAATGTAGAAAGCTTTTTTCTTTTCGCCATCATTTGAAATTAAACCTTTACGATTGTAACCGTCCTGAATTCCTGGAAGCAATCTTTTTGGCGATCTGAAATCAACCAAAATCCACGGACTAGTCCCGCTTAAGTGAGGAATTTTTTCAATCATCTTTAAATTCTGAATGTATAAATATTCCTGATATTCCTCAGTCCAGCGTTCGTTCTTCTCTCCGTGAAATCCAGCTTTGGCATCACCTCCAAATTCAGAAACGAAAACTGGTTTGTTGTATTTAGATTTCCATGTTATTTTCTCAGCATCTTCCAAGTTTCCGCCATACCAGCCTAAATATTGGTTGAAAGCCACAACATCCAAAACTTCTCCAATAGGATCATCAATAGTTTCTTTTTTGGTTAATAAAGCAGCGCTAATTAATCTAGTATTGTCTAATGATCTGGTGTGAGATGCTAAATTTTTAATGAAAGTATTTCTAGCTTCCGAAATTGGAGTTTCATTTGCCATAGACCAAATCACAATACTAGCTCTGTTTTTATCTCTTGTAATAGCAGCTGTTAATTGATCTTGGGCATTTTGATATGTGTTTTCATTTTTAAATTCAACTGTCCAATAAACCGGAATTTCTTCCCAAACCATTAAACCTAATTTATCAGCTTCTCTAACCATGTTTTCGTTGTGTGGATAATGCGCCAGACGAACATAATTACAACCTAATTCTTTTGCCCAGTTTAATAAACGTAAAGCATCTTCCTGAGAATTCGCACGTCCGCCTTTGGCATTTTCTTCATGAATCGAAATTCCGCGTAAAAAGACTGGTTCTCCGTTCAACAAAATTTTATCTTCTTTTGTTTCGATAGTTCTAAAACCAATTTGATCGTTTAATTTTTTCCCATTAAAATCAATGGTGACATCATATAATTTCGGATCTTCTGGAGACCAATAAGAAATCTTTTTCGCTGGGATTTCGAAGCTTAAAATTCCGTTGTTATCAGCTTTTCCTTTGTAGTTGATTTTTAATTCAGGAATAGAAATTGAAACCTGATTTTTTGATGCATCCAAATTATTGATTTTGATAAAACCAGAAATCACATTTGCATTGCCTTTCTTCAGCTGAATATTATAATCTTCTACAAAAGAGGATTCTTCTTCAATTAAAGTCACATCGCGTGTGATCCCACCATAATTCCACCAATCGGTATTTACAGTAGGAACATCTTCTTTATGACGTGTATTATCCACTTTGATAACCAAATAATTTCCTGTTGGTTTTACAATCGACGTGACTTCGTAATTAAACGGTGTGAAACCGCCCTCGTGAGTTCCTAGTTTTTTTCCGTTTAAATAAAGATCAGCTTTATAATTGATAGCTCCTAAATATAAAAATAGACGTTTATTGGCCGCTAGATTATAATCGAAAGACTTTTTAAACCAAACATTTCCCTCATAATATTTCAGTTCTGTAACCTGCGAATTCCAATCGCCTGGGATATTGATTGTTGGCGATTTATCAAAATCATATTCTACTAGTTCCTGTTTGTTTTGAGCATGATAATTGGTGAAAAAAGCTCCTTTTGCTGGCTTTTCACTTTTGTCATATTGGTCAAGGTGAAAACTGTAAAAGCCTGTTTGATAGGGGTCTATAATATAATTCCAAACTCCGTTTAAAGAAGTGGTGTTTCGGTTGGGTACGTTAGAAATTAAACCTTGAGATTGTCCAATTGCGAATGATGTTAGGAATAATAATGTTAGAATTTTTTTCATTTTGTAATCTTTATTTGTATTGTATTTATGTTTTACCTCAAAGGCACTAAGTCACGAAGTTTTTTGTCATCCTGACGAAGGAAGGATCACATTAGAAACTCCGCAATCTTTGTCGCCAATCTTTGTAGAATTCCGAGTGTGATCCTTCCTTCGTCAGGATGACAAACTAGGCGATAAAACTTAGCATCTTAGTCCCTTAGCAACTTAGAATCTTTTCACTCAACTGGAATCTTCAAATATTCTCCCTTAAAGCTCTGGTTCAAAGCCGTCATTTCAATCGGTTTGCCAGAACCATCAGGAATCACTTCAATAGAAGCTTTTCCGTTTGCCATTTTAATAGATTCGCTGCCCGTTGGAGTTCCTTGATTTTTTAAAGTTTTTCCTCCTTTTAAACATTGAAAATAGACACTTGCTTCATAATCCAGACAGCGTAAATTATTGTTGTCAATTGCAATTGCTGTAATCAGATAATTACCGTTTTTCAGTTTTTCTGATGATAATTGTAAAGAAGAAGCGGTATCATTTTTAGTGAAACGATAATTAACTTTAATAGTATCAGAAACCGTTTTTCCTTCTTTACTTTTACCAACGGCAATTAGGATATTTTCTCCTTTTTTAAAATTGACATCCCAAGTTAAACCATTAGCAGGATACAGAGCAAGATTTCGCTGTTTTTCTCCCAATGATTTTCCGTCATGGTATAAAGTCACTTTGTCGCAATTACTAAAAACACTAATCGTTCTCGGTGTATTTTCAGGTCCTTGACGCTCTGTCCAAGTATGCGATTCGATGTAAGTGAAAGGTTCTTTTGCCCAATAACTTTTAAACACATAATAGGCATCTTTTGGAATTCCGTTTCGGTCTGTTAATCCTTTTTGGTTCATGTACGGAATATCGTCTTCTGGACGTAATGGCGTTGCAAAATCCTTGAATGCCCATTGAATATTTCCCACAAACGTTGGGTCATTCTCGGATATATGCAAATGCCAGTCAAACAGATCAACTATATAGTTTTCGCTCCAATCGCCAATTTGCGCAATATTGGCAACTTTGGTTTGCACAATTGCTTCTTCCCAGCCTTCGGCTTTTATTACATTTTCGCCAGTAACAGGACTTTCACTGTGACGCCCAACGTGGCTGTCTCCGCCATATTCGGCATGAATAAAATGTTTGTATTCTTTTTTATAAACATCAATTGCTTTCTGGTAGCTTTTGTAACTTCCAGAATACCAGCCCGACCAGATAGAAGGAGAGAAGACATCTACTATATGCGATCCTTCATAATATTTTCTAATTGCCGTTTTTCTGGTAGGATCGAGTTTATGTGCGATATCATTTAATTCATTTAAAAACACATTGGTTTTATCAGCATTATCTCCGTCAGGAAAATCTGGAAGCCAATTAATTTCGTTTCCTAAAGACCAAATGATAATACTCGGATGATTGTAATTTTGATTGATAATTTCCTCTAGCATATTTTTGGTATTTGTTTTCCAAACATCATTACCAATTCCGCCACGACACCAAGGAAGTTCGTCCCACACCAAAAGGCCAAGTTCGTCGCAAGCTTTATAAACCTCAGGATCTTGCGGATAATGTGCTAAACGAACAAAATTAGCGCCCATTTCTTTAATTGATTTCATATCGACCCAATGCTGCTGGTTGCTCATGGCAGCGCCAACTCCAGCTTGTTCTTCATGACGATGTGTGCCGCGAATCAATAGACGTTTTCCGTTAAGGTAAAATGGCCCGTGATCTTTAAACTCAAACCATCTAAAACCTACTTTTTCGGAAATACTATCTCTAATTTGATTTTTTTCTGATAAAACAGCAGAAAGTTGGTATAAATTTGGTTTTTCGGTATCCCAAAGTTCTGGGTTTTTAATGTTTTCAAAAGTGATAGTTGAAGTTTTGTCGGTAACCGGAATTGTTTTGCTAACTACTTTTTTTCCTTTCGGATTTTTAAGCGTTACAGTTAAAGATAAATCCTTTGAATTATCAGGATTTACAAAAGAAGAAACAATTTGTACCGAAGCTTTTTTGGCAGAAACCTCAGGAGTTGTAATCTTTATATTTTCGATATGATTTTTGTATTTCGAAACCAACCAAACATCGCGTGTGATTCCGCCATAGATAAAGAAATCGCTTTTTTGAGACGGAATAATTTCAATATCATAACTATTATCAACACGAACAAAAACATCGTTGTTTCCTTCTTTAATAAAATTGGTAATATCTATTGAAAAGCCAATGTAGCCGCCAATATGCGATCCAGCTTCTTTTCCGTTTACATACACATTTGTAGTTACATTCGAACCTTCAAAGTATAAAGAATAAACGCGGTTTTTGTCGATTTGGGGAATATTTAATTTTTTTTGATACCAGCTTGCATCGCGTCTATAACCCGGATATAAATCGGTTGCATCTTCTGCGTTCCAAGTATGCGGTAAGTTTAAAGAAGTCCAGTTGGATGCTTTCTGCGCTTCGCTTAATTTTTGAGTGTCATTTTCTAAATAAAGCCAGTTGTCGTTAATGTTCATCTTTGTCTGAGCAAAACTGCTCAGACAAATTTGAAACAAAACAAAAAGTGCAAAAATTGAAAATGTATTTTTTTGATATTTCTTCATGGGTGTTTAGGTTCAAAGGTTCAGAGGCTCAAAGGTTCAAAGTTTTTTTAGGTTCAAAGGCAGAAAACCTTTGTTACTTTGCTACTTTGCACCTTTGCCACTCTTTCTTAATAATGCTTCCAAAAAATAATAATCGGCGTAAATTATTGGTTCGTCTATTTCGTCGTGTTTCGGCCAGTTTCCAGTACTATGATCAAACAAGAAAGGTGCTTTAATTTTTGCATCTAAAATATATTTGTCTGTCTGTACAGAAGTCATCAGTTTATCGGCGAAAGCCAAATAACTATTATTTTTAGTATAGCCGTATAACTCATATAATGCTGAAGCCATAAGCATTGCGGCAGAAACATCTCGCGCTGCATTTGGAATACTAGGATCTTTAAAATCCCAATACGGAATTCCGTCTTCTGGCAGATTTTTATTGGTCATAAAAAACTTTGCAGTCGCTTCGGCCTGTTTTAAGTAAGCAGGATCTTTTGTATAGCGATAAGACATAGTAAATCCGTAAACTGCCCATCCTTGGCCACGTGCCCAAACCGAATCGTCATTGTATCCTTGAAGAGTCGTTTTCTTTCTAACTTCACCAGTATTCGGATTATAATCGATAACGTGGTAACACGAATTATCTTCTCTAAACTGATTTTTCAAAGTTGTATTGGCGTGTTTGATAGCAACGTCACGATATTTTGGATTTCCTGATATTTTAGATGCTTCAAAAAGCAACTCCAGATTCATCATATTGTCTATGATTACTGGATAATCCCAAATTTCTTTGTTGAAATCCCATGAACGAATAGAACCCACTTTTGGATTAAACCTGGTGCATAAAGTTTCGGCGCCTTTAACAATTACCGCTTCGTATTCTTTCTTGTTTTCCACTTTCAACGCTTCTCCAAAACTGCAAAACACTTTAAAACCTACGTCATGCGAATTACTGTTGACACTTTCTTTTTTGCTGAAAGGAGTCCATTTTTGAGCTTGTTCTTTATATTTTGAATCGCCTGTCAATCGGTATAATTGCCAAAGGTTTCCAGCGAAGAATCCGCTTGTCCAATCTCTGGACGGAACTTTGCGAATTTCAAGAGTTTTTATATTCATACTTCTTGGCATAGATAGAGAATCTACTGGATAATCGAGCAGCATTTTGTAACGCGTTTCGAGTAGATTATTTGTTGCCGTTGTGCTTTTTGTTTGAGAATTAACCCCAGATTTGCACGCTGTTGCAAGCGATGCAAACCCAAGGATTAAAATGAAACTAATTTTATTCATATTACTAATTAATCTTTATTTTTAGTTTCTATACTAAAATGTTAGACGCGGATTGTACGGATTCGTTATTGCATTCCTGATAGCTGTCGGGAGCTGATTTTGCGCGGATTTTTTTATTTCACGCAGATTTAAAAAGATTTTGGCAGATAAAGCAGATTTTAAAAAAAAATCAATTTTAATCAGCTTAAATCTTTTTAAATCTGCGTGAAATCTAATTATACACGACGTGATTAAAAAATCCGTTTCAATCAGCGTTTTCGCGATAGCGAATCCGTTTCATCGGCGTTCAATACTAATTGTGCTAAATTAATAACCAGGGTTGTTTGGTTTTAGATTCGGATTAATTGCTAATTCTGTTCCTGGCAATGGCCATAAATAATCTCTGTTTGGATCAAAATTAGCATGTGGCTCTAAACCATTTGGGCCAAATACTTCTGGTCCGATTTTTAATCTCTTAATATCGTACCATCTTACGTATTCAAAAGCCAATTCTAATCTTCTTTCATCAATAACCATTTTTCTGAAATCTGCTTGAGATAATCCCGGAGTTACATTTGCTGGAAAAGAAACCAGTTTTCCTGCTTTATTTCTTGCTCTTGCGCGAACACGGTTTACATAACCATCAGCTTCTGTTGTTCCTGGATTAATTTCGTTTAAAGCTTCAGCAGCCGTCAATAAAACTTCTGCAAAACGCATTGTGATGTAATTGTGCTGTGAAGTTCTTCCGTTAGCACCAGCTTTCCCTGGAAAACGGAAATATTTGGCAATATGCGGACGTGGCGCTTTCTCATTATCACTTGAAGGATAAACTTGCAATGATCCGCCTGGGCCTGTTTTCTTTCTGATAATGGTGTCAAAACTTACCGCTCTTCTATAATCTCTCTGATCCCAAGTGTTGAATACTTTTAAAGAAGGAACCGCAACCGAGAAACCTTGCCCATAACTGTAACTGTCATCTTTTAATGATCCTGTAAAAAATGCGGTATAATCCTGACCGTAGTTTCCAGACGTTAAGTTATTAAAGTCAATTGTAAATAAAGGTTCTTTTAAAGAAGCTGTTTTAGTTGCATTAAATAAATCCTGAAAATCGGCATCTAAACCTAAACCAAATTTTGCTTCGTTTGTAATCACATATTTTGCTTCGTCATACGCTTTTTGAAAGTTTCCTAAAGTCAGGTAAACAGAAGCCAAATATCCTGCAGCTGTACCTTTTCCAGGAACTGCTTTTACTTTTGGTTTATCATCGAGCCATTGTTTTGCAAATTCTAAATCGGCAATGATTTTTGGGTAAACATCTGCTTCTTTGGTTTTACCAAGAGAGTTTACCTGATTCACATCATTCACCACAAAATCAACGTAAGGTATATCACCAAAAAGACGCACCAAATGATAATATGCAAATGCTCTTGCAAAATAAGCTTGAGCCACAATGGCATTTACTTTAGCAGGATCTCCGGGTGTTTTTTTAGCGCCTTCAATCGCCTGATTTGCTGCCGTTATAATAACATACGATTGAGGCCAAAAGTTAGCAACAAGTGCGTTTGTATCGTTCATAGACATATCGTTTACATCGATACGGGCAGCTTGCGTGGTTCTATCGCCAATATCGGCCATGTCGTCACGAAGCATTAAAGCAATTGTAAATTCTCTTCCCCAATAATTGTTGTGGGCAATGTTGGCAAAAGCTCCGTTTACAGCAGCTTGCAAATCGTCTGTATTGTTGAAAAAGTTCTCTGGACGAATAATTCCTACTGGTTTTTCTTCTAGATCAGAACAGCTGAAAAAAGTCATTGTTCCTAAGCAAAGAAGAGCTATATATTTTTTCATAGTGGTTTTAGATTAAAATTTTAAATTGAATCCTGCTGTAAACGTTCTTACGTTTGGATACCCTCCGTAATCCAATCCTAGATAAGTATTACTTCTAGCATTTGAATCGTTTAAGTAGTTCGTTTCTGGATCTGTACCGGGATAATTTGTAATCGTCCAAAGGTTTTGCGCACTGATGTAAAAACGAACTTTGCTTAATCCCATTTTCGAAACAATTTTTTCATCTAAACTATATCCTAAAGAGACGTTTTTTAGACGAATGTAACTTCCATCATAAACAAATCTTGAAGTGATTCTTTTGGTTCTCGCCGCATTTGCAGGAACATTAGTGTCTGTATGAGTTGGTGTCCAGGCATCTAAAACTTCTGTTGTTGCATTGTTGTTTCCAGAAGCCAATTCCATCAAAGTATAGTTTAAGATTTGACCTCCTTCTGAACCTTGGAAGAAGATATTCAAATCAAGATTTTTATAGGTGAAATCATTGTTGAATCCGAAGATGAAATCTGGATTCGGATTTCCGATAATTGTTTTATCCTGAGAATCCAATTTTCCGTCTTGATTTACATCTCTGAATTTTTCTCCACCTGGGGCTGTTTCAAAGTTTCCTGGCACAACAGTTTCTCCTTGTTGAATTACACCATCGTAAATAAATCCGAAGAAAGAACCAACTGGCTGTCCAACTCTTAAAATCTGCGATTCAGTTGCCAAGAAATGTCCAGGAGCAGAGTTGATTAAAAGATCTTTATTATCGGCCAATTTTAATACTTTGTTTTTGTTTGAAGAAATATTAAAGTTTGTCGACCAAGTAAAATCAGCGCCAATAAAGTTTCTGGTATTAATAGCCAATTCCCATCCTTTATTTTCCAATTCACCAACGTTTTGAAGCTGAGAAGCAATTCCAGAAATTCCAGGAAGCGGTCTGTTGAACAATAAATCTTTAGTAATCGTTTTATAATAATCTGCTGTAATACTGATTCGGTTATCAAATAAACCTAAATCAATTCCATAATCTTGCTGATAAGATGTTTCCCATTTTAAGTTCGGATTGTCTAATGAAGTTAACTGAACCGCATTGGTAATCACGTCACCACTTACATAATAGATTTCAGAGAATCTAGAAAGAGTAGAGTAGGCGCCAATTGAAGGATTTCCTGTTGCTCCGTAACTTGCTCTTAATTTTAAGTTTGAAACCGTTTTATTGTCTTTTAAGAAGTTCTCTTTACTAATGTTCCATCCAATTGCACCAGAAGGGAAAGTTCCGTATTTATAGTTTTTACTAAAACTTGATGAACCATCTCGTCTTGCTGTAAACGTTAGTAAATATTTATCCGCATAATCAAAATTCAGCCTTCCAAAAGCAGAAATTAATTCCGTTTCAGATAAACCAGAATCAGGTTTTAAGAAAACAGTTCCAGCGCCTAAATTTCTGTAAGAGTTTGTATTTGTTAAGAATCCTCTTGAAGCCGCATACGAATTTTCGTTTTTGTTTTTTTGGTATGAATATCCTCCAAGAACCGTCAAAATTCCTTTATCGATAATTTCACGTTTAAAAGTCAAATAATTCTCTGTCAAGAAAGAAGAAAATCTAGTGTTGTTTACAGAAGCTTCTCCTTTGATGTTTTTTCCAGCAATTAAAGTTGAAGGAATAAATCTTCCTGTTTGGGAATTACTATCGGTTAAACCTAAAGTAGTTTTAAAATCAAGATCTTTTGTGATTTGGTATTGGGCAAAGAAATTGTTTCGGTTTGTTACAGAAACGATTTCCAAGATGTTTTCCATTGCAGTTGCATACGGATTGTCAATATCATCACCAATTGGAGCTGTTGTCGTATAAGAACCATCAGCATTGTAGATTCCTTTATCTGGCATAAAACGGTAAGCCGATGCGATTACACCCGCAGCTCCAGTTCCTCCAGCACTTGTCTGGCTTACAATTCCTTCTTTGTTCTGTTTGCTTGTAAAAGTGTTTAAACCCACTTTAAATTTTGGAGACAAATCTGCCTCAAGATTTCCTACGATCGTGTATCTGTCAATTCCTGAATTAATAACAACACCATTTTGGTTAAAGTATGTTCCAGAAACATAATATCTCACATTATCAGATCCGCCAGAAAAAGACAATTGCGTGTTAGAAATCATTCCATCGCGATAAATTACATCTTGCCAGTCTGTATCTGCTGGACCTTGCGTGTGCGTAGTAAAACTTTTTCTGTAAGCCGCAAACTGATCGGCATTTAATAAATGCAATTTGTTATTTACCGATTGAACAGAAGTCGAGTTACTGAACTCAATTACAGGTTTTCCAGC
Source organism: Flavobacterium sharifuzzamanii (assembly GCF_003254585.1). Taxonomy (GTDB): domain Bacteria; phylum Bacteroidota; class Bacteroidia; order Flavobacteriales; family Flavobacteriaceae; genus Flavobacterium; species Flavobacterium sharifuzzamanii. Next base: position 234,176 of record NZ_QJGZ01000040.1, read on the forward strand.
TTTTCCTTTTTTGGTTGTTACCATGATAACCCCGTTAGAACCTCTTGATCCGTAAATTGCAGTTGCCGAAGCATCTTTTAAAACCTCGATAGAAGCAATATCCTGAGGTGCTGGCATAGAAACACCTGCAAATCCGTCAACAACAATAAGAGCATCTCCGCTGGCATTAATAGAAGTTCCTCCACGAACTCTAATTTTGGTTGGAGCACCAGGTTCTCCACCGTTGTTAGACATTACCGAAACCCCAGCTGCACGACCTTGTAAAGCTTGCTCTGCACTTAAAACAGGATAAGCAGTAAGCTCTTTTGCTGTAACAGAAGATACAGATCCTGTTATATCGCTCTTTTTACGAGTTCCGTAACCTACTACAATAACTTCGTCTAGTGCTTTTGTATCTGGTTTTAAACTTACGTTGATTACACTTTTTGTTCCAACTGGAATTTCAACAGTCTGAAATCCGACGAAATTGAAAACTAAAACAGCATTTTTCTCTCCTATTATTACAGTATAATTCCCGTCCATATCGGCAGAAGCGCCTACAGAAGAATTTTTGATATAGACATTAGCACCAGGAAGTCCAAGTAAATCTTCACTAGAAGTTATTTTTCCAGTCACTTTTCGTTCTTGTGCTTGCATCACGATATTTATCAGTAAAAAAGATACCAGTAAACACCATTTAAACGATTTGTTTTTTTGGTTTGTAAACATTCATTTTTTGGTTTTAGGGTTAATAAGTTAGATTAAGTAGAAAAGCAATAAACTCATTCCGATGATGAGAATGACCAATAAAATCTGCAGCAGTAAGTAGCTCGTTTTTTTGATTTTCATATCGCAAATGTATGCGCCGAAAACGATATAGAAATACAAAAAAGGGTATCTAAAAATACAGATACCCTTTTTTAACCCTTTAAAACAGTGGATTCTTTAAATTACGACCGAAGATTTGTAAAATTTATCGGCATATTGAGACGGAGTCTCGCCGTACTTTTTCTGGAAGCATTTGCTAAAGTATTTCGGATTATTGAAACCGACTTTGTAACTGATTTCAGAAACGGTCAATTTGTTTTGTTCTAATAATTGAGCGGCACGTTTTAATCTGATTTCATGAATGAATTCGTTTGGCGTGCAGTTTGTCCACGCTTTAATTTTTAGAAACAGCATGGTTCTGCTGACACCCAATTCGGAACAGAAAAACGGAATATCAAATTGTTCGTTTGAAATGTTTTCCTCTACAATTTTGAATGCTTTTTTCAATAATTCTTCATCCAAAGAAGAAACCGTGATTTCTGACGGAATAAAACTGTCTTCGCTTGAAAACTTGATTTTTAAGCGTTCTGTAGTGTTCAGAAGGTTTTTAACGCGAAGCCTGAATTCCATTAAATTGAATGGTTTGCTAATGTAATCATCGGCACCGCTTTCCAATCCTTCAAATTTGTAAACCAACGAAGATCGGGAAGTCAATAAAATGACTGGAATATGGCTGGTTTTGATGTTTTCTTTAATTTTTGAACACAATTCAGTTCCCACCATTTCTGGCATAATAACATCACTGATAATTAGGTTTGGAACAAATTTTAAAGCTTTTTCTAAAGCAACTTTTCCGTTATCGGCTTCAATAATGTTGTAATCTTTTTTGAGAAGATTTTTCATGAATTTTCTCAAAACCTTATGATCTTCAACAATCAATATCGTTTGTTTTTCTTCATTTACAATTAAATCTTCGATGTCTTCATTTTCGACAACTTCCGAAGGTTCTAATTGCGCTTTATATTGCTCAATATCATCACTTATTTTAAAATCAGGAATAATTTCGCTGTCCAAAAGATGCTCGCGTCCAAGCGGTAAAGTCACTGTAAAAACAACTCCGCCAGTGGTTTTGTTTGTAACGTCGATTTTTCCTTTATGAAGTTCAACAATGTTTTTTACGATCGAAAGCCCAATTCCAGTCCCTTTATTATAGTTTTTCTGAACTTGATTATGAGTTGGAACTTCAAAAAACAAATCGAAAATTTTGTCAATATGTTCTTCTGCAATTCCAACGCCCGAATCTTCAACCGCAATAAACAGATTCTGCTGATCGTGATTGATTTTAATCTTAATAGAGCCGCCTTTTGGAGTATATCTAAAAGCATTCGAAATCAAATTGTAAAATACACGTTCGAGTTTGTATCGGTCAAAATAAACTAAGATTTCTTCGTTTTCAGTTTCAAACGAATAGTCGTAACCGCCGTCTTTGGCATATTCAATAAATGAAAGAAAGATTTCTTTGGTGAATTTTACAATGTTTCCGTTTGCCGATTCTAGTGCAACTTGATGATTTTCCAGTTTTCTGAAATCCATTAATCGGTTAATCAGACTCAACAAATGATTGGCACTTCCTTCAATTACCAGAAGCTTCTTGTACATTTCGTTAGTTCCGTTGTAATCGGCTAAAATTTGCTGTAATGGACCTAAAATCAAAGTTAAAGGCGTTCTGAATTCATGCGAAATATTGGTAAAGAAATCCAGTTTTAATTTGTTGTTTTCTTCAATTCGCTGTGTTTCTAAATATTCCAGTTCGAGTTTTTGCTTCAGTCGAGCTTTCGATTTCATAATCCAAATCAAACCGTATAAACCTAATCCAATTATGATTCCGTAAAGCATAAATGCCCAAATACTGCGCCACGGAGCAGGATTTACTATAACCGTAAGCGTTGTCGGATTCTGATTCCAAACACCGTCATTGTTGGCGCCACGAACTTCAAAAGTATAAGTTCCTGGATTCTGAATCGCAAAATTGGCTTCACTGTTTTTAGTTGTTGTCCAGTTGTTTTCTAAGCCAGTTAAGCGATAACTGTATTGGTTGTTTTTAGATCGAATATAATTCGGAATCGCATAACTGATAGAGAAATTGGCCTTGTCATAATCCAAAGTAATCGTTTTGGTAAAACCGATGCTTTGTTCCAAAATTCCTTCTTTGTCATGCGCATGAACCGTTTCGTTTTTAATTTTCAAATTGGTAATTAGAACTTGTGGAGCATATTTATTTAAGGAGATTTTTGTCGCATCAAAAAATGTCGCTCCCGACGGACTTCCAAAATAAAACTGATTCGAACTTAATTTTAAAGCCGAATTATCATTGAATTCATTGCTAGCCAATCCGTCTTTCTGATCGTAAATGAGGATCGATTTTTTAATTGTGCTGTATTTGATAATTCCCTGATTGGTACTAATCCAAAGGTTTTTATCATCATCTTCTAAAATCGAATGAATGGAAGTGATAACCGTGTTCCCGATTCTAAGATTGATTCGGTTGAATTTTTTTCCATCAAAATAATGCAATCCTTTTGCTTTTGTACCAACCCAAATTTTGTTTTGAGAATCCTGAAACAAAGTCAGAATATCATCGCCAGATACAGTCGAATGGTCATAAAAGAAATGCTGAATAGCATATTTCTGCGGATTAAAATTTTTGAGCGGAATGCGATTCAAACCATTTTGAGTTCCAACCCAGAGAAAGTTTTGTTTATCGACTAAAATCGTACGAAGAATATTGTTGGTAAGGAAAACGGGTTTGGTATTGTCATTTCCAATAGCATCAAAGGTTTTAGTGATTGTGTTGTAACGAATTAAGCCTTTCCCGAAAGTTCCAATCCATAAAATCGAACCTTCAGTTTTCAGGGCATAAACACCGCTATCTTTTAGCAATTCATTTAAGTCTGAAGAAATTCTATTATCTTCAATTCTTTTAGAAATGGTATTGTAAGCAGATAGCCCTTTAGAAAAAGTGCCAATCCATAAAATATGATCATCAGACAAGCACATTGCTTTGATGTCATTTTTATTGGTCTGTCCAGTTTTGCTGTTGATATAATTTACCGATTCATTATTTCTATTATAAATCGTAATGCCACCTCCTTCAGTTCCAAAATAAATGTTTTGGTTTTTATCGGCAATGATCGAACTCACGACATCAAAACTCATCGGAATCTTTTTCGAATTCTGATTGTAATTGGAGAAATTGACATTTGAAATATCCCAAAGATTAACGCCTTTGTAATAACAGCCAATCCAGATAGAACCTTTTTTATCCATAAAAATGGACTTTACTTTGTCGATTCCGTTAGCATTATTGCTGTTATTGATTTTCTGAAGACTTTTGTCTTTTCCTAAAATATAAATTCCGTCATAAGCACCAACCCATAAAGAGCCTTGATTGTCAATGACTAAAGAGCGAATATCAGTATTGATTTCGCGGTATTTTTCAGCTGGTAAAAAAGAAATAAAGGCTTTCTGTTTTTGATCAAATTTTAGAAGACCTCTGTTTTTTGTTCCAACCCATAAACTGCCGTCTTGGTCTTCAATAACCGATTGAACGTTTAATAAATCAGTTGTGTTTAACGGATAATTTTTAAAGAATAGTTTTCCATTCATTCGATTTGTGAGCTTGCACAAACCTTTAGTTGTTCCAATCCAGATTTGACCTTCTTTGGATTTTAAAATGCTCAGAATGTTATTGCTAGGAAGAGTAGAAGCATCATCATCAGAATGAAAAACCGATGTAAATAATCCTGTTTTTTTATTGTAAATAGTTAATCCTTTTGAAGTTCCAAACCATATTTCACCGCCAATTTCTCTGATGCTCCAAACAGCATTATTGCTTATAGTATGATTGGCTTTGGTGTGAAGATATCTTGTAAAACGGTTAAATACAGGATCATAACAGTTGAGTCCGTTGTATGTTCCTACCCAGATTTTTCCAGAATTGTCTTCTTCAATGGCTAAAATATCATTGTTGCTAATTGAATATTTATCCGCAACATCGTTCCTAAAAATGGTAAATCGGCTTCCATCATATTTATTCAGACCATCACGGGTTCCAAACCACATTTGTCCAAATTTATCCTGATGAATGGCAATGACAGAACTCTGCGAAAGCCCGTCGGTTGTAGAAAAATTTTTAAGACGATATTTATTTTGGGAAAACAAATTCCCGAAAACAAATACAATTGTGAGGAAAGCTATTTTGTATTTCATAGCGGTTATTTTTTTAGGTTCAAAGTTGCAAAGGAGCAGAGGTTCAAAGTTTTTCTCATTTTTGTCATTTCGACGAAGGAGAAATCTCCACGAGTAACTCTACAAAGATTGACGAAGTTCTATACGGAGCTACTTACGAAGATTTCTCCTTCGTCGAAATGACAAACTATACTTATATATTATTAAAAATGAACTCATAAAGCTTTGCGTCTTAGCGACTTTGCGAGATTAAAAAAAAGAACTTTACTTCAATCTCTTTTTTAATTGATAATCGTAAAGAGACGGAATTTTTTCAATTGGCGTATTCAAAAATTCAATATAAGGATCAATGTCGTATTTAATTTCAAATTTCGCATTTCCCTGTACACCAATGATTCTGGCCAAAGCACCGTCTTTCATTCCGTACAATAAAACTGGTTTTGATGTGTCAGGATTTTCAACCTGAACATTTAAATTCCAAAATGTACTGAAAGGCCCGTGAGAAGGTTTCCAGTAATCGGCTCCACCGCCTCCAAACAAAGCATAACTGTTGTTTTTATCGGCTTTTAAATGAACCGTAATATTGTCAAACAAGTTTTGATGATTGGCTCCTGAATGCTGATCTAGAACTGGATCTGTAAAAATTTCGCAATCTTGATACACATTTTTAGTAGCAAAAGTGTTGAAACTTAAAGGATGAACGGCTGAATTATAGATTTTCAAATTCTTGACCAAAATATTGTGCACGCCACCTAAAGTTACGGTATAGTGCGCTAAATGCGGACCATCGGTTGTGATATCCTGAATGGTTACATTAGCAACCTCTTCGGCAAGAATTCCGCTATCGGCATTGGTGATTTTAATGTCTTTAACCCAACTATTAAAAAGACGAGTCAGGAAAATTCCATTATTTCCAGGTTCAACGTGGTGCGCCACTCTCGGAATATCAGGAAAGGTAAAACGAAGATGCTCAATTCCAACTTCGTTTAAATGTTTCCACTCAACCAATTGCGCCTGATAACTTGACTTAATCGAAATGGTTAAAGGTGTTTTTAAAGTAATTTTAGAACCCGAAATTTTAGTGATTTCAACCTGCTGTCTCACAATCGGAAGTTTAGGAAATTTCCAATGATGCGAACCGGGTTTTACTTTGGTGCCTTGATATAAATCTTTGATGATTTCGCCGTTTTCGCGATCTTTATTAAACAATTGCAATTCGACTACATCTCCAACTTTCAATCCTTTTACATCAGAAACCGTAATAACGTGTTCGCCCATTTTTCCTGAACTAACTTTCGCTAGCGGATTAGACTCTGGTTCGTATTTATCTAAATACGACTTTACACGTTCGCCCGGAACTTGCGTCCAGATAAAACCTCCAGACCATGCGTATTGAGAAAAAGGAAGATCTATATTATTTTCTGGCTCGCGCTGTCTTTTGTCAAAAGTGGTTAAGTATTCGCGAAGTTCAGCCAAAACATCAGAATCTTTAAGATACATCATCGGTCTTGGGCAGTAGATTTCAGTTCCATTTTCGTTAGAACCTGCACCGCGAAGTACAAAATTGCTTCTTTCTATATACAGAATATCGCTTAAAATAATGCGTCCTGCTGGCAATTGCAGAATGACATTCCCTTCAACAGCATTGGCAGCTTTAAAGGCTTTTAAAAGAGCTTTTGAATCGTCTAAATTGTCATTGGCTTTTACACCAAAATCAACTGCATTAATAACTTTTCCATTAGCTTCAGGAATCTGGCTTTCGCCGAAGTGATATCCTGCGTAACTAAAATCTGGAAGATAATTCGTTTTTGAAGTAATAATTTTGGGTATTTCCTGTGCCAGCAAAGTGTTTATAAAAAAGCCACAGGATATAAGAATGGCTTGGCGAATCATGGTTTTGTGGTTGTTTGTGGTTAGTTAGTTTTTTTGTTTTGCCACGAAGGCGCTAAGGCAAGAAGTTTTTTTGCTTGCAGATTTACTGGTTTTTTTGTCATCCTGACGAAGGAAGGATCATACAAGAAATTCCTCAAAGAGAATCGAAAATCTTTGTCGAGCTTCTAGTGTGATCCTTCCTTCGTCAGGATGACAAACAGAACTTAAAAACTTCGCGTCTTAGCGCCTTAGTGGCAAACAAATTATAAAGATCGCTTGATCCCTAATTCAAGCCCTCGCAATTCTGCCAAGCCTCTTAAACGGCCAATTGCAGAATAACCCGGATTTGTTTTTTTCTTTAAATCGTCCAACATTTGATGTCCGTGATCTGGACGCATTGGCAATTGACTATTGTTTCTTTTCTCAACTTCCAATATTGCTTTTACAACTTCGTACATGTCGACATCACCTTCCAAGTGATTTGCTTCGTAGAAACTTCCTTCTTCGTCGCGTTGTGTGCTTCTTAAATGAATGAAATTCATTTTATCGCCATGACGTCTTACAATTCCAGGCAAATCATTGTCAGCACGAACGCCATAAGAACCAGTACACATTGTAAATCCGTTTGATGGAGAAGGAGCAGCGTTCATTAGTTCCATCAAATCTTCTTCTGTACTTACCACTCTTGGCAAACCTAAAATTGGGTAAGGAGGATCGTCTGGATGAATCGCCATCAAAACACCTTTGCTTTCAGCAACAGGAATAATTTCTTTTAGAAAATGAAACAGATTATTCTTTAAAGTCTGTCTGTCAATATGATTGTAAGCGCTTAAAGTCACAAGAAAATCTTCAACTGTATACGCTTCTTCTGCACCCGGAAGTCCAGCTAGAATGTTCTGTTGCAATTTAATTTTATCTTCTGCATTCATTGCTTCAAAATAACTTTTTGCCTTTTGTTTTTGTTCTTCAGAATATTCGTATTCTGCGCCCGGTCTTTTTAAAATAAACAATTCAAAAGCAGCAAAAGCATTGATGTCAAAGCGTAAAGCCTTTGAACCATCTTCAACCGTGTATGATAAATCGGTTCTAGACCAATCTAAAACCGGCATAAAGTTGTAGCAAACGCATTTGATTCCGCACAACGCCAGATTGCGAATGCTTTCTTTATAATTTTCAATGTATTGAAGATAATTCCCAGTCTGCTTTTTAATGTTTTCATGAACCGGAATACTTTCTACAACCGACCAAGTCAATCCAGAAGCACCTTTTTTAGGATCTCCGTTTTCGTGTTCGATTTCAACTTTTCGTTTAATGATTTCGTCAATACTCCAAACTTCTCCGTTTGGAATATGATGTAAAGCTGTTACAATTCCGGTTGCTCCAGTTTGTTTGATATCTTGTAAAGAAACAGGGTCATTTGGTCCGAACCATCTTAATGTTTGTTCCATTTTGTATTATGTGTTTTGTGAGTTAGTTTTTAAATGCTCGTTGCAGCAAATCCGCCGTCGACTTTTAAGATAGTTCCCGTTACGAATTTTGACATATCGCTGCATAAAAATAAAAGTGCACCGTCAATATCTTCTGGAGTTCCGAATCTTCCCATTGGCGTATGATCGATTATTTTTTCACCTCTCGGAGTTAGTTTTCCTTCTGGAGTAAGCAATAAAGCACGGTTTTGTTCACCAATAAAAAATCCAGGAGAAATTGCATTTACACGAAGTCCTTCGCCATATTTTTGGGCTAATTCAACCGCCATCCATTGCGTAAAATTGTCGATTGCCGCTTTTGAAGCCGAATACCCTACAACTCTCGTTAAAGGTCTTTGCGCCGAAGCAGATGAAATGTTGATAATATTTCCTGATTTCTGTTTAGCAAAAAGTTCCGCAAAAACTTGAGTTGGAAGCATGGTCCCAATAATGTTCAAATCGACTACTTTTTGTAAATCGTCGCTTTTCATATCATAGATTGCCTGATCTGGCTGAATTGTTGCGCCCGGCATATTTCCGCCCGCAGCATTGATTAGAATATCAAGACGTCCGTATTTTTCAACAATAAAATCTTTGGCTTTTTCTAATTCTTCTTTGTTTAAAACATTGGCCTGAACAGCAAATCCTTGTCCGCCATTTGCTTCGATTGCTTTTACTGTGTTTTCAGCTTTTTCCAATGATTGCGAAACGATTCCGGCCACAACACCTTGCTGCGCCAAAACATTTGCAAATCTGCTTCCTAAAACACCAGCGCCACCTGTTATTAATGCAATTTTTCCTTTTAAATTAAATATTGAATCCATTTTTAGTTCTTAATTTATATTTTTTACTTTCGGATAGTTTCTATCAAATCCAAAACCCTTTTAGTTTCTTTTTCAATTGTCTCATAAGCACCGTATTCCATTACTTCTTTGCTGATTAATTTGCTTCCCATTCCAACAGCAGAAACCTCAGCATTAAACCATGTTTCAATGCTTTGTCTCGTAGTGTCAACGCCACCTGTAGGCATAAAAATTAAATCAGGAAAAATATCTCTGATTCCGCTCATAAAGTCGGGTCCTAAAATATTTCCAGGGAAAAGTTTGATGAATTTTACGCCTGCATTTTCAGCCGCAATAATTTCAGTTGGCGTCATACAGCCAGGAGCGTATAAAACTTCTTTAGCAATTAAAAATGAAGCCACTTCAGGAACAAATCCTGGACTGATAAAAAAGTCAGCTCCTTCTAAATAATAGGTTTCTGCCTGTGCTAAATTTTTGATAGTTCCAATTCCTAAAAGCATGTCAGGCATTTCAGCATTTCTTATTTCAATCATTTTTTTGAAGTTTGAAAGTGCTTCAGGGCCACGGCTTGTATATTCTACAGCTCTAATTCCAACATTGTACAATGATTTCAAAACTGCAATGCTTTTGCTTTCGTCAGCATTGAAATAGAGTGGAAGCATTCCTTGTTTTAGAATAACATCGATAGAGTTCTGAATGGTATTCATTACTTATATTTTTACTTTGATTACAATTTTTTTCAATGGCCCGCTTCCAATCATAGCAGAATGAACATCTTCTGGAAACAGGATTGTAAATTGCTTTTCTTTTATTTCAAAAAACATATCAGGTTTATCATGAAAGAAACGAACATCTCTTTCTTCGCTATAATCTCCATTTGGGCTGATGCATTTTTCTCTAGGTTTCCATGCAAAGGTTTCCGGACCAATTATAGAAATCTGAATATCGATGTTTTTATCATGGCATTCAAAACCTTTAATGCTTTCTTCTCTTGTGCTTCCTTCGCCAACAATTACAATTAGCTTTAATCCTTCGCCAATTTCATAAGCTCCTTCTTCAAGATTGGCAATATCATTTTGGTCTACATATTCAAATGCTTTTTTGAAATTGGGATGCAGACCGTAGTATTTTGCTGCATTATGTAATGAGTCTATTATCATTTTGTACGGTTTTTATTTTGGTTTTTTTATGTTATGTGTATATTTGCGTGTGCGTACACGGTATTTTACAAATGTATGCAAAATGTGATGTAAAACAACTTATTTTTAATAAAATAAATTAATTTTACCCAACTGCTTTTATATTTTTAACTTAAAAAGAATCAATATCATAACAATTAAAAAGATTGCCGAATTAGCCAATGTCTCTGCTGGAACAGTAGACAGAATTATACACAAACGCGGACAAGTGGCTCAGGAAACTGTTGATAAGGTCAATGCGATTATTGAAGAGTTTGGTTATACGCGCAATATTCTAGCTAGCAATCTAGCACTGAATAAGAAATTTCATTTTGCAGTATTTCTTCCAAAATCGGAAACTTTAGAATATTGGAAAAGTCAGGCAGAAGGTATTGAAAAAGCGGCTCTTGAGTTTAGCAAATTCGGAATCGTATTGGATTACTTTTTTTACGATTATAATTTGATATCTTTTAAAGAAACGGTGCAGAAAATAATGGAGTTTGATTGTGACGGTTTACTGTTTGCTCCAATTTTTTATGATGATTCGGTTCAGTTTTTAAAGGAATATGAAAAGAAAAATATTCCAGTTGTGATGATCGATTCGAATATCTCTGAAGAAAATGAGCATGCTTATGTGGGGCAAGATGCTTTTCAGAGCGGATATTTGGCAGGAAGGTTAATCAGTTTTGCAGTGAAAAACGAAAGGCAGATTTTGATTTTTAAAATTACCCGTGAGATTGAAAGTACTTCTGTATATCAGCAACGCATCAAAGGATTTTATTCCTATTTTGAAGATCATAACGAATTGACTCATTTTAAATTCTCAGAAGTAACTTTAAAAGATTCTGGAATTGATCAATTAAGTTTGGAAATGTTTTCGGGAGTAAATAGTGTTTTTGTACCCAATTCCAGAGCTTATATTGTTGCCGAATTTTTAAATAAAAACAATATAAAAGGTGTCCGAATAATCGGTTTTGATTTGCTAAAGGAAAACATCGAATATCTTAATAAAGGTGTAATTGATTTTTTAATCAATCAAAGGCCAGAAGAGCAAGGGTATTTGGGAATCAATTATCTGTACAAAAAACTGGTTCTTCAAGAAGAAACTGAAAAGACGCATTATATTCCACTGGAGATTATTTTGAAGGAGAATTATTTTCCTGCGAGAAAGTGATTTTTTATTAGGTCTAATTTGTCATATCGACGAAGGAGAAATCTCCACAAGTAACTCTACACAGAATATCAAGAAACTTTGTCGATTTCGTGTGTGATCCTTCCTTCGTCAGGATGACAAGATTGTGTTATTTCTTAACCTTCACAATCAAAGGATTATTAATCTTCTCAGCAAAAGAACTCAAATACTTTTCCCATTCTTGTTTAGTTTGAAACGGACTTCCTTTTTTCCATCCGAAGCCAACATAATAAATAACTTTGTTGTTTTTAACTGCAATATTTCCGTACAGATTACTTAAGTCTTTTTCATCAGTTACATGATTATCAAAGCTTAATAACGTGTTTTTTGGAGCCACTAAACCTATTCCAATTTCAGAATCGTCGATTGGTTCCCAATAGCTTAACCAGCCTTCTTTAAGGTTTGTTCCAATTGTTCCTTTTTTATCATGAAGCGTTAATCCTGCGGCAATTTGTTTGGTTCCAGTAATATTAATTTCAAAGCGCGAAAGCTGGCTTCCATAATCCAAACTGATTAATTTCGATTCCGTTATTTTATTTCCTTTTGCATCCCAATCGGCATAAGTTAGAATAAAACTGGTTCTAATTGGCCCCGTTGTAATGGTTTTCCAGCTGATGAAGTTTTTAGAGAAATAATATTTTCCATCTACATTTACTGCAATTCCGCCCACACCGCGGCTGTCACCTACATGAAAGTTATCCAAACCTTCTCCAGTATCTTTATGATACGTTCCAGTTCCGTTAGTCGCTTTTTCGTACCATTTGTTAATGATTGGATAATCGACTCTTTTTAGCCAGGCATCGATTCCGCTGGTTAGAGTTCCGCCCGGAATTTTATCTTCAACCATTTTTTGGGCTACAGGTCCGTAACTTCTAAATGCGACTTTATTGTTTTCCCAAGCGTAATCGTCTGTACGTTCTGGAACAAATCTAGAGTAGCAGCTAATTACTTTTGAAGCATTAGGATTTGTTCCCACCAATACTTCAAAATCCTGTTTAGAAGATGCTTTTATTTTTGACTGAAAAAGCAGGACATCAGCATTTCCGTCGCCATCATTATCTACGGTTTGAGTTTCTAAGTAGGCATTGCTTCCAATTTCTTTTACAGCATAATTTTCGAGTTTTGCGTTATCTGCTAAACCAAGTGATTTTTTAGTCAATTCGATGGTTTCAAATTCTCGGTCAACTTTTAAATTGTTGGTAATCGTAATGATTTTATTCTGAGAAAAAGCAGCAAAATTGGCTGTCAGAATGGTTATGATAAAAAGATGTTTTTTCAAAATTCTTCGTTTTTTAATATTTCAAAAATTAGGTTTGATAGGTTTATAAAAGTACAAATCAAAACGGAATTGAAAATACAGAATAGGAGTAATTCTGTACAGAATGTTGAAAATGAGCAAAAAAGCTTTTAAAGGGGAAATTGATTATTTTTCGTAATTTACAATTCCTGATTTTACTTCAGGAGGAATTTATAATTAAATGAAAATCAACAGAAATGGTTAAATGTATTATTTTCGATTGTGATGGTGTTTTGGTCGATACAGAGAAAATTGGTAACGGAATATTGCTTGCAATGGCGCAAGAACATGGATTTGAAATGGAACTGGAAGATGCGTACCGTCATTTCAATGGACGAAATCTAAAAGATTGTTTCAGATATATTGAAGAAGCAATTGATCAAAAGCTTCCTGGAAATTTTGAAACAGAATATCGTGAAAAGAGTTTTGAAGCTTTTAAAACTCAAGTAAAACCAATGGAAGGTGTTATTGATTTTATCGAAAATATTGAAAAAGTGAAGATTCCGTATTGCGTTGCATCGAGCGGACCAGAAGAAAAAATTCGTCTGAATCTTGAAGTAGCAGGACTATTGGATAGATTTGAAAATAAAATATTCAGTTCCTATCAAATTGGCAGCTGGAAACCAGAACCCGGAATATTTCTTCATGCGGCTGCAGTAATGGGATTTGAGGTGAAAGATTGCATTGTTATCGAAGATAGTAAAGCTGGCGTTAAGGCTGGCGTAAGTGGCGGATTTAAGGTTTACGGTTTTGCAAATGGTTTCAATAATGACGATTTAGAAGAAGAAGGAGCAGAGCTTTTTTATAGTTATGAGGAGTTAAGCGAGAAACTAGGATTTTGAGTTTTTGTTTCAGGTTTGTTTTGTTTCAAGTTTCAAGTTAAACCCGACAGGTTTTAAAAACCTGTCGGGTTTGTTGTAATAAGTCGAAGACAAGATTTCTCGTTCCTAAGAACTTTGTCAAAGTTTAATTTTCTAATTGTCACATTTTCTAATTATCAAATTTTCCCATTAAAATGTAATTTGTTGCATTAAAATAAATTTTTATATATTTGAGTTTCGATATTCTCTTTTTTGGTTTGATAACATTGAATAATTGTTATTGCTACATTTAAAAAGAAATGTTTTTTGCCCTAAAAAATGATTTTTCCCAAAGAATCCTTTTTAGGAAGTGATTTCCCAAAGTCGCTGCATTAACCTACAGACCGTAACAAAATGACGAAACTTAAAATCAAGATTTTATTTCTATCACTTTTATTTATTTCTCCAATTATCAATTCCCAAATCAAAAAGATTGGAGTGCCATTTATAACCAATTATAGTCCGAAAGTTTATAAAGCAGCATCAGAGAATTGGGATGTTCTGCAAGATTCTAAAGGAATGATGTTTTTTGCCAATCATTTCGGAATCATGCAATTTGATGGCGTACGTTGGGCGATTGTGACACAACCAGAAAACCGAAGTATGGTTCGTTCCATGGCAATTGATCAAAAGGATAAAATGTACGTTGGCGCTCAAGGCGATTTTGGATTTGTAATTCAGCTTTCCAATGGACAATATCAATATACTTCTTTGGTGAAATTAGTTCCAAAAGAAGCTCGGAATTTTGGAGATGTACTTCATACAGTCATTCGAAATAATGAAGTTATTTTTTTCTCTTATGAAAGGATTTTTATTTATAAAAACCATACAGTCAGAGTAATAGATGCTAAAAGATCTTTTGATGATTTCTTTGAAGTAGGGAAAGAGATCTATGTTTCGGATAATGAAAGAGGCTTATTAAAATTAAATGGAGAGAAACTAATTCCTGTAGAAAACGGTCAGCAATTTGTTGGAATGCAGGTTAGGAAGATGTTTCGAACGGAAAAAGGCTTTTTACTGCTGACTCAAAAAAATGGTCTTTTTAGCTTCAGCGAAAATCAGATTAAACCATTTGTGACTGAAGTTGATTATTTGCTGAAGCAAAATCAGATTTCAGCAGGAATTGAACTTTCTGACGGATATTTCGGAATTGGAACGCGTCAATCTGGGTTGATAGTTATAGATAGTGAAGGACATTTGATTCAGCATATTGATAAACAAATGGGGCTTCAGAACGAATATGTAACTAATTTTAGAATCGATAAGGAAGGAAATTTATGGGTGACACTCAAAGGCGGAATTTCGCTAGTTCAGATTTCGTCTCCTTTATCAAAAATTATTGACGGTACTAATTCTGAAACCAAAATTTATTGCAGTCAGATTTACCAGAATCAATTGTATATCGGTACAGATAATGGCGTATTTTGGCTTGATTGGGAAGCTTATAAAAGCGGGAAGAGAGAGAACGTAACTTTTCAGCATATTTCTGGAATGTCTGAAAACGTTTGGAATGTGGGAGTTTTTGGCAATTCGTTATTAGCATTTGAAAAAAACGGAATATTCGAAATCAAAGGGAATTCCGCGAAAGCGTTGGCAAAAATTGATGGCGCTTGGCAAGGAATTCTAGTGCCTAATCATCCTGATTTGCTTCTTGTTGGCGGTTATACCGGATTGTATCTTCTAAAAAAAATAAATGGTTCTTGGGTTTTTCAGCATCGGATAAAAGGGTTTGAAGAAAGCAGCAGAATCATGGAAACCGATAAATGGGGAAATATTTGGATTGCGCATGGTTACAAAGGGATTTATAAGATTAAATTTAATGCGACATTTGATTCCGTTGTTGATATTCAGTTTTATAATGATAAGAATGGTTTTCCGTCGAGTTTGTTTTTGAATACATTTAAAATTGATAATCAGATTTTGTTTGGCACAACAAAAGGCGTTTATAGACAAGATGTATCTTCA
Source organism: Flavobacterium sharifuzzamanii (assembly GCF_003254585.1). Taxonomy (GTDB): domain Bacteria; phylum Bacteroidota; class Bacteroidia; order Flavobacteriales; family Flavobacteriaceae; genus Flavobacterium; species Flavobacterium sharifuzzamanii. Next base: position 249,804 of record NZ_QJGZ01000040.1, read on the forward strand.
AAAAAAATGATTCCGGATCCAGTTTTTAAAAAATATCTGGGGTTAGAAAATCATATCCGATTATTAAAACCAGATCATCAAGACAATATCTGGTATATTTCTGGTGAAAATACGGGAAAAATGAATAAGCAGAAAAATGGAAGTTTTAAGATTGAAGAACTACCTTTTCGAAAGCTCGGATATTTGTATGTTCCAGGTTTTGAGAATATCCAGACGACAAAAAGCAGTGATGTATTTTTCGGTACGCAAGAAGGACTTATTCATTATAGTGCCATTAAAAACAAGAAGTATGAAACGAAATATAAAGCTGTCATTTCTGAAGTAAAATGCATTTTTCCGAAAGATAGTCTTTTGTATTCTAGTCGTTATGATATTCTTCCGAAGAAAACAGCATCAATAAGCGACAAACTTTCTACAGTATTGCCTTATTCTAATAACGCGCTTCATTTTTCTTTTGCATCGCTTTGTTTTGAAGATGCTGAAGCAACAAAATACGAATATTGGTTGGAAGGCTTTGAGCCGACATGGTCGGATTATAGTCTTCAGACCGAAAAAGAATATACCAATTTGCCTGAAAATGAATATGTTTTTCACGTAAGAGCAAAAAACATTTATGATGTAGTTAGCGAAGAAGCGGTTTTTAGGTTTGAAGTTTTACCGCCTTGGTATAGAACTTTTTGGGCTTACTTGTTTTATTTTGCGCTTTATAGTATTGTAATTTATTTAATTGTGAGATATCAGAAATCGGTTGCTGAGCGTCAACGCCTTCAATTGATAGAGAATCAGGAAAAAGAATTGCTTCGAAGCCGTGCAGAGCTTAACGAACAGAAACTGACATGGGAACAGCAAAATATGGTAATTGTAAAAGAGAATCTTCAAACGACGATAAATCTCAAAAATGCTAAAGTGGCTTCAAATACAGTCAATTTAATTCATTTAAATGAAATTTTACTTTCTATAAAAGATTTGATCGGACAGATTGATAAGAAAAATGATCCGAATGTAAATTTCAGTCTTCTAACGAAAATCAATAAATTGATTGACCACGAATTGCAAGGAGACAAACATTGGAATGAGTTTGAAGAGATTTTCAATCAATTGCACGATAATTTTATGCAACGATTAAAATCTAGTTATCCAGAATTGACTCCGCGCGATATGCGATTGTGTGCTTATTTGAGAATGAATTTTAATACAAAAGAAATTGCTCCGCTTTTAGGAATTTCTGTTCGCGGTGTTGAAGATACCCGTTATCGCATTCGCAAAAAATTACAGCTTCCATCAGATACAAACATCACCGAATTTATTCTCAATTTTTAATTTTTCTCATTTAAGTGAAATTTTAAGTGATTTTATGCATTTCATCGATGATTTGTTACATTTCTTCGATAGTACCGTAGTCAAACCGTACTCAAAAATGTAAGTCTTGCCTGATTTTTTAGTTAATATTGCCCTGTTGTTGTCGGAAAATAAATCTGTTTTTTAATAAAGCAGTATTTGTTGAAGCAATAACAATTACTAACTAAAACCTATTAAAAATGAAGCAAAAAGACTTTTTTTTCGGCCGACCACCGAAAAGCAATTCCTATTTATTAAAACAATTTTGTGTCGCAGTTTTATTCTTACTGCTGCCATTTATGAAAACGCAAGCTCAATGTAATACATTGGTTTGGTCGGATGAGTTTAATGGTACAACGGTAGATTTGACCAAATGGCAAAGCATCTCAGGAAACGGGTGTCCGTCGCTCTGCGGATTTGGAAATGCCGAGGCGCAGCGCTACGATCCGAATCAGGCAACAATTGTAAAAGAAGGCGCAAACAGCTATTTGAATATTGAGGCTAAATACCAGCCCAATGCCTCGTTTCCAGATCAGCCGTATACTTCTTCAAAATTAACTACAGAGGGAAAGTATTCTTTAAAATATGGAAGGGTTGAGGCTCGTATGAAGTTATCTAACGGACAAGGCGCGTGGCCAGCTTTTTGGATGCTTCCTGTAAACGGAAACTGGCCGTTTACCGGTGAAATTGATATTATGGAAGCCAAACACAGAAATCCGCAATCTGTAGACGGAACGATTCATTATGACGGAAACGGATATCATTTTACGGGTAGAAGCTATAGTTCTCCAACAGATTTATCTTCAGATTTTCATGTTTATGCGGTAGAATGGGGACCAAACTTTATCAAATGGTTTGTTGATGATGTTTTATTTCACACCGCAACTCCAAATACAACAGTTAATGGCGGATGGCCTTTTAACGATAGTCAGTTCTATATCATTTTAAACCTTGCTGTTGGTAGTGCAGGAACGCCTTACACCAGTGTAAATGGAGCAGGTGTACCACCAGTTCCGGGTGATTTCCCAGCAAAATTACAAGTCGATTATGTTCGTGTTTACGATGGGAGTTTTAAATATGCGGTAAGTGGCGATAACAAAGTTTACCAAAATGAAACTAGTAAAACCTATTCTGTAAATGCAATTGCGGGGGCGACCTATAACTGGACAGTTCCAGCAGGAGCAACAATTGCATCAGGGCAGGGAACAAATTCGATTACTGTAAATTGGGGAACTTCTGGAGGAGATGTTTCTGTAGCTGCAACAGTTTCAGGCTGTAATGTTAATACTTACAAACTGGCTGTTACGACCGAACCAGCATTGCCAGTTGAAAAAGTACATGATGATTTTCAGAGTAATAGAAATGTAGTATATCCTATAAAAACGGGAGTTCTAACAGAAGCTGTTGCGAATCCTTCGGCTACGGGAATTAACACATCGGCTTTGGTTGGTAAATACGTTCGAAATTCAAGCGAATTATATGATGTTTTGAATATTAGAAATTTAACCATCACCAATGCGAACGATTATGTTTACGGAAGAAAAAGACTTTCTTTTGATATTTATACTTCAGCACCGGTTGGAACAAAGATTTCGATGCAATTAGAAAATAGCAATGTTACAACTGCAACCAATTATCCGTCGGGAAGACATAGTGGTTTTAAAGCTACTACAACAGTTCAGAACAAATGGGAAACGATTGAATTTGAGTTTGAAAAAGTAATCGACCCAAATACGAGCGCTTTGGCAATCAATAATGTGGTGATTCTTTTTGAATCGAATTCAAATTCCGGAGCAACTTATTATTTTGATAATCTACTGACAAAAGCAGCGCCAGAGAAACCGATTATTGCAACAGATGTTCTGCAAAACTATGATGGAGCAAATAAAATTATAAAAGGAACTACGACAGGAACGTATTCTGTTGTGGCAAATCCGGGCTCTAATTCTGTTAACTCATCTGCAAATGTGGCGAAGTATGTTCGAAATGCATCAGAACAATACGATGTGCTTTTCTTTAATACACAAACTTCAATCGAAGATGCTGGTTTATTTAAAAATCAGACCAATAAAATTATGATCGATGTCTATACAACGGCACCAATTGGTACGGTTGTAAGCATGAATTTTGAGAATAGCGCGACTTCGCTTCCAGCAAATTATCCGACAGGAAGAAATAGTAGTTACGTAGCCATTACAACCAAACAAAATCAATGGGAAACATTAACTTTCTACTATAATTCCAGTCCGGATGCTGGAACTTCGAATCTGGCAGTAAATCAAATGGTTTTACTGTTTAATTCGGGTTCTTATACAAGCGATACGTATTATTTTGATAATATTAGAATTGGATCGACTAAACTTCCAGATACTTTTACGCCGGGTGTTGTGTATGAAGATTATCAAACGATTCACAACATTACGTTTAGAGATGCTATTGGAACTTATACGGCAAACACAGCAAATCCAAACGTAAGCGGAATAAATACTTCTTCAAATGTTGGAAAATATATTCGTAAGTCAACAGAATTATATGATAATTTCTCCTTCAATACGACTTTAAACAACATTGGAGATTTTAAAGCGGGAACAAAAAAGTTTGCGATGGATGTTTATACTTCTGCGCCAGTTGGATCAATTATTTCTTGGCAGGCAGAAAGCAGCGCGTCGGTTCCGTCCAATTATCCTGTTGGAAGACACAGTATTTATCAAGGAGTTGTAAAACAATCAAATGCTTGGCATACCATAACTTTTACTTATGTAAGTACGCCAGATGCTTCGACACCAGATAATGATGTAAACCGTTTTGTTTTCTTGTTTGAGCCGGGAACCAATTCTGGAAATGCGTATTATTTTGATAATTTGAGAGCTTTAAATTTAGTGTCTACAGAAACTCCAAATGTAAATTTAGCTTTGGCTAAAACGGCAACGGCTTCGACATTAGAAAATGCGACTTTTACTGCAAACCAAGCAACAGACGGAGATGCAGGTACAAGATGGGCAAGTTCTTTTGCTAATGCGACCGAATGGATTTATGTGGATCTAGGAAGTAACTACAATCTAAATCGTGTAGTACTAAAATGGGAAGCTGCTTATGCAACACAATATAAAGTACAGCTTTCAACTGACAATGTTTTTACAGAAAATGAAACCATCAATACGCAAACGGCAAGCGATGGCGGAACGGATGATTTAGCGGTAAGCGGAACAGGAAGATATCTTCGCATTTTATGTACAGCAAAAGCTTTGTCGCCTTATGGATATTCATTGTATGAAATTGAAGCTTACGGATCTTCGTCAACGGCTAGAATGGCCTTAAATGTTGAGGAAGAGCCTCAGACAGAAGAAACTGTTTTTGCTGTGTATCCAAATCCTACGACTAATTATGTTCAAGTTTCATCTCCTGAAAACTTAGACAATAAAGTCATCACGATTTATGACAATACTGGAAATCTAGTTTTACAGAATAAACTTCAAGAAAATGAAAGTGTAATTGATGTTAGCAGACTTCGCAGAGGAATTTATATTGTAAACTTCAAATCAGACCAGAAAAGCTGGAGTAAGAAGCTGATTAAGAAATAATTTTTAAATCCGTTGGGTGCAATTCAAGGAGGGCATACCAGTTGCACCTGGCGGATTTATTTAGTCATTTGAAAATGACTTTGGTTTTAGAATCTAATTATTATGTAACCCCAAAATTATTTAGATATGAATAAAATTAGACTTCAAAGATTTTCTTTTTTGATGACGCTTTTTTTAGTGTTTTCAAGCCTAATGCATGCTCAAGGGCCTGTACCGTTTACGATTAGTAATAATTCGACATTTGCAGACAGCGATCTATATGTTGCTATTGTGGGAATCGATTATACCACAGGAAACCATGTTTGGGTCAATGCCAAAACAAGTCAGGTTTTGCCTATGAATGCTTCTTATAATACGGTTACAGGACCAACTTATGGCGGAAACACAGGGCCGGGACAAAACTCGAAATACGCAGCATGTTTTACAAAACTGAGTGAGATTCCAAACAAAACCTTCACTTTGCCTTTAATTGCAGGGTGCCGAGTGTTTATTTCGAAAGGTTCACAATTGTACTTTTACTTTTTTGGAGCAAGTGGAGCACCTTCAGGATATGCATCGCCAAATCCGCAGAACGCAACAGATCCAAACCAAGGGATTTTGTATGAAATGATCGAATTGACCAATAATCAATATGGTTTCTTTGGAAATCCGACAAGAGTAGATTCATACAAATATCCAATGGGACTGGAATTGTTTGGTGCTAACGGATATCAAAAGAAAGTGGGAGATTTAAAAAAGCATGCTGATATTGTTGCGGCTTTTAAAGCCAATGTTCCAGCAGAATTTCAAGGTTGTGTAAATGATGCGACAGGAGAAATTACTGCTCCGTCAAAAACTGCAGCTTACGCCGAAGGATCAGGGCCATACGCAAATTATTTAAAATCGTACATCGATGCGATTTGGAACAAATACAAAAATGAAGATTTAATTTTCTATGCCGGAGATGCTGGTGTTTTTAAAGGAAGAGTTATTGGTGAACAACTAGAAATGGTGGGACAATCTGGTGCTTTTGTTGGAAGAACTGGACGCGTTCAGAACCGACCAACAACTCAGGAAGCTCTTGAAGGAAAAGGCGTTTTGGACAGAAGATTGGTTGATGGAGATTTGGATCTTGTAATTCAATCCCAATTAACGGCGGCTATTAACCGTCATGTGGTAAACACTACAATAGCAAATCCGGGTCAGCAAAACTGGTACGATGCATCGAAATACTATCAAACGAATCCAACAAATCATTATTCTAAATTCTGGCATTTACCAGGAATCAATATTGATAATTTGGCTTACGGATTTGCTTATGATGATGTTGCCGATCAGTCGCCATCACTTCATTCGCCACAACCAACAAAAGTTGTAGCAACATTTGGCGGTTATTATGGACTTACTACGCCTTCAGTTCCAGCTACGACAGACGTTATTACAGTTTACAAAGATTGTAACTACACAGGTTTCTCTGGCGGATTAACTATTGGAGATTACAATCTGGCTCGTTTAAATTCTTTAGGAGTTTTAAATGATGACATTTCTTCACTTAAAATAACTCAAGGTTATCAGGCGATTTTATATCAAGACGATAATTTTGGCGGAGCTTCAACAGTAATTAATTCTGATAATTCTTGTCTAAATACTACTTGGAATGATAAAGTGAGTTCAATCAGAGTTATTGCAAACGGAACGACAACTTTAGGAAATCAGACTTTCTTTCTTCAAAACAGAAATAGCGGTTTATATATGGATGTTTGGAATTCCAGTATGTCAAACGGAGCAGGAATCAATCAAGGCTCTTTAAATTCTGGAAACAATCAGAAATTTACTTTCACACATTTAGGAGACGGAATGTACAAGATCATTGCGAATCATAGCGGAATGTCAATGGACATTAATAACTTCAATAAAGCAAATGGCGCAAGAGTAGAACAGTATCCGTACAATGCAACTACAAATCAGCAGTTTATTTTGGTTGCTACAGGCGATGGCTATTATAAAATTGTTGCCCGTCACAGCGGAAGAATTGTTGAGGTGGCTGGAGCAAGTACAGCTTCTGGAGCGATTGTGCAGCAATGGGATAATAACAATCAGACTTGTGGACAATGGAAACTGGTTCCAGCAACAAGTTCTCAAACTTCAGTTTTAATTCAAGCAGAAGATTATTCAGCAATGAGCGGCATTCAAGTTGAAGCGACTACAGATACAGGCGGAGGCTCGAATGTTGGTTATACAGAAACAGGCGATTGGTTGGCGTATAATAATATTAATTTCCCGACAACAGGATCATATTTAATTGAATATCGAGTGGCAAGTGCGGTTACTGGCGGAAGATTATCTTCTGATTTGAATGCTGGAGCAGTAGTTTTAGGAAATGTTGATATTCCGAATACTGGAGGTTGGCAGAATTGGCAAACCGTATCACAAACTGTGAATGTAAATGCAGGAACATATAATTTCGGAATCTATATTCAGAATACAGGAATGAATATCAACTGGATTAAAATTACAAAAGTAGCGGGAGCAACAGCACGAATGGCTTCAGTTGAAACAATTGAAGAACCAGCCGAAACAGTTTTAAATGTTTACCCAAGTCCAGTTGAAAGCACACTTTATATAACAACAGATCTTTCTGGAGGAAGCGTAAAAATTCTAGATTCTCAAACAGGATCTACTGTAACATCTCAAAAAATAAGCAACAATAGTTTTGATGTTTCGCATCTTAGAAAAGGAATCTATTTTATCGTTTTTGAAAAAGATGGCAAACAAACCATCAAACGTTTCATAAAAAAATAGTTTTAAAAAGTGATTTCAGGCTTTAGATCTTAAATAATAATGGAGTAGTGTTAGTTATACGAAATTAGATTGCAAATCAAATCTAAAATCTAAAGTCTGAAATCTAAAATAAAAAAAATATGCAACTCAAATAACCGTCCCATGTTTACGAGTTTATTAATCTATTAAAACAATTATTATGAAAAACAATTACAAAAGAATGCTGCAGAAATGCATGATTATTTTAGTCTTGGGCGCTTTTAATTTAGCGACAGCCCAGAAAAAAGTGATAGCTTACATTCCGAATTGGATTGATTTGAATGCTTTTTCAAGCACTGTTCAATACAATAAATTAACGCACATTAATATTGCTTTTGAAAATCCTGACGCCAGCGGATATTTAAGTTTTAATTCAGGAAGTAATGCGATTATTAATGCGGCTCATGCCCAAAACGTAAAAGTTTTTGTTTCGCTTGGAGGAGGCTCCGTTTCAGAAGGCGGAGCAATTCGAGATAATTATTTCAATTTAATTACGCCAGCCAATAGAACGGCTTTTATTCAGAAAATCTATGATTATGTCGTGGCTCATAATTTTGATGGAGTAGATGTTGATCTAGAAGGTCCAGCAATTAATGGCGATTACGGCGGATTTGTGATTGCTTTGGCTAATAAATTGCATGCCAATGGTAAATTGATTTCAGCAGCGCTTTCGGAAGGATATGGTGGTGCCAATGTACCTTCATCTACTTTTGCGGCTTACGACTGGATTAATATTATGGCTTATGATGCAACAGGGCCTTGGGCGCCAAATAGTCCAGGACAGCATTCTCCTTACAGCATGGCGGTAAATCAGTTTAATTACTGGACAGGAAGAGGATTGCCAGCAAGTAAAGCTATCATCGGACTTCCTTTTTATGGCTATGGTTTTGGAGCTTCTGCCAATCAAGGAATTTCTTATGCGAATATTGTAGCACAATATCCAGGAGCTGAAAATTTAGATCAGGTTGGAAACACTATTTATTATAACGGGATTCCGACCATCAAACAAAAAACGACTTTCGCAATTCAGAACGCTGGCGGAGTCATGATTTGGGAATTGTCTCAAGATGCCACAGGAACGAAATCTTTGTTAAATGCCATCAATCAGGTAATTACAGGAAGTAATCCTCCGGCAACTGGAACTATAATTCAGGCCGAAAATTATAATGCAATGAGTGGAGTGCAAACTGAACCTACAACCGATACAGGCGGCGGATTAAATGTTGGATATTGCGATACAGGTGACTGGATGGCATATTATAACATTAATTTTCCAACATCTGGAACTTATGTAATCGAATATCGAGTGGCAAGTGCAGTTACAGGCGGAAGATTATCATCTGATTTAAATGCAGGAACGATTCAGCTTGGTGCCATAAATGTTCCGAATACAGGTGGATGGCAAAACTGGCAGACGATTTCGCAGACGGTAAATGTAAATGCAGGAACGTATAATTTCGGAATATATGTTCAAAATACAGGTTTTAATATCAACTGGTTTAAAATCACTAAATCGGGTTCAACGGCAAAATCTGCTCCTGCAAGTTCAGAACAATCCATTGCAAGTTTAGAAATTTATCCGAATCCAACTGAAAGCCAACTTTTCTTTAGCACAGAGGTTTCTGGCGGTAATGTAAATGTCATCAATACAGAAGGTGGCGCAACTGTTTTTTCTCAAACTGTAAACAATAACAGCATTGATGTTTCGACTTTAAAAACAGGAATTTATCTAATTTCGGTAGAGAAAAACGGAATAAAGACGGTAAGACGTTTTATTAAAAAATAATCATAACCCATTTGCCATAATGGTTTTAGATACATTAAATTTTAGGTTTTAATGTGATGAAAAAGGCTGTCTATTTGGACAGCCTTTTCTTTTGTAACGAAAAGTTCAGCAAAGTTGATTTAGACAGCTTTTTTGTAGCGCAGAGTTCACAAAGGTTTACGCAAAGGTCACAGAGTATTTTGAGAAAAACTTTAGCAATCAAAGTTCACAAAGCTTTAAGTTTAGCTTTGCGAACTTTTTTATATTATAAAAATTAGCTTAGAAAAAACTTCGCGAACTTTGCGTAAACCTTTGTGCTCTTTGCGTTAAAAAAACATCCCTTACAATAAATCACTTCAAACTCTTAATCGCACCATTTTTCAAATCAACTGTAAAATGGTCTGCAGGAACTTCATGCATGAATTTATTGAAGATGATCAGGAATAATTTCATCTGTTTCTGCAACGGATTGTCTTTTGAAAGATCAGCTTTAGAACCTTCTAAAAATAAATTTGACAAAACTTTGTATTCTTTTGCTCTTTGAGTTCCAACATCGGCAAGAGCCAATTCATCGGCACTTCTGAAACGATAAAAATCTACTAGAAGATCATAACCTGTCCAATTGAAGTTTTCTTTTTTGAGATTATTTTGAGCTAGGATTTTTTCTGATTTCGCTTCAGCATCATTCCATTCTTTTTGAAACTGTTCTTTATTTTTTAGTATGAAATCAAAATCTTTATCAGATTGCATATTAGCTAAAACCAATAAATCTTTTGCAGCAACATTCAATATAAAATCTTTGAAAGCAGAAGGCCAATCGTCTTTTAGGAAACGAAGACGAACTAATTCTTTTAAATGAAAATCGGTAAAATCATGATAGTTTTTTGTTTTTAAGATGTCAATATTCCAAATGTCTTGGGCGTTCTGACTTTCTAAGAACTGATATTCCATTTTATACAAATCAAAAAGTTCGTCGTATCTCGAAACATCATCAATAGTAATGGTTTGAATATCTACAAGATTATCCTTTTTGAAAGTCAATAATTTGTATGCGGGAATATAAGCCGCAAGCGATGGTGTTTGAATATTAACCAAAGTATTTCCTTTTGCAGAAGTTCTCACGCCCGTATCGTTGATATGCATATGTCCGCCAAAATGAATCTTTAATCCTGCATCTGCAAATATTTGTGCTACTTCTTCGACAGGAACTCGGTTTAATTGCCATTTGTTCGGTCCAAGCAATTCTTTAATTTCCGCGGAAGCGTCATCATTAAAATCAATCATAGGAAAATGACTGAAAGCAATTAATGTTTTTCCTTGTTTTTTGGCTTCCGCCGAAATGGTTTCAACCCATTTAATTAAATGTTTTTTATTCGTAAGCACATTATTATATCCTGTGCTGGCTTCGCTGTAATTCTTAGAATCTTTTTCTGCGGAAGCATTTTTCTTTGGTATATAAACATTTCCATCAATAGCCATTAGCCAAAGTCCGTCAATAGGTTCTACGACATAACTAACATCTGGAACTTCATAACCTGGCGCTACTTCGTATACGCGATTTTCCAATTTGGCACTTTCTAAAGCTTTTTCGAATGTATAATTTTCGCTTGAATAAGTAGAAAATGGAGTTGCCCAGAATTTATATTTTTTATTTGGATGAAAACCAAAATTCTGAAGCTGATCTGTAATTCCTAAATAACCCATTTTAGCAATGTCGGCGGTAACAACTACTGGCTGTTCGATGTTTAGATTTGGCTTATAAATACCTTCTTTGCTATAAATGGGTTGACTTTTACCTTCTTTTCCTAAGAAATCTTCTTTTCCAGATTCTTGCGCAAACGGCCCAACCGGATCGTGATTTCCTGTGGTTATGAAGAATTCTATTCCGTATTTTTTGGTGTATTGTTCTAATATTTTGGCTAAACCGCGAACATGTATTGGTTGGCCATCGTCTGTATAGTCTCCAGGAAGAGCTACATATTTGATTTTTCGCTTTGCGATATCTTCTAGAGTGGCAATAAAAGCAAAGTAGTTTTCATTGAAAATGCGCGTAGAATGAAGCTGAGAGGACATGGTTCGCACCAAAACATATTCTCCCGTTTTCGGATTCAAAACGCCTTTATAATCTGAATCTGAAAACTGGCCGAATAAGTCCTGTAAATGCACATCTGATAAAAATGCGATTTGTGTTCCGTTGAGGTTTTTTACTTTTTGTGCTGATGCTACGTTATTGAAAAAAACTAGGAGCGTGATTATGTATACTATTGTAAATCTTGAATTCATAGGTTTTGTTTTTTTTACCGCAAAGAGCGCAAAGAGTTACGCAAAGTTCGCTAAGATTTTTGAGCATGATTTATAAAATAAATAAGGTCGCAAAGCTTTGTGGATTTTGAGTTTTTTTTAAAGGATAATTATCAAATCTAGTTTTAATATAGCCCGCGGTTTTAACCGCGGGAACACAAGGTATATCGTCTCTCTGAGCGTTCCCGCGGTTGAAACCGCGGGCTATATTTACAAACTACATACATAAAGCTTTGCGAACTTTGCGTAACTCTTTGCGCTCTTTGCGGTTAAAATTATTATTATTTCAATTTTCAGGTTTCCCGTTCCAGCGATAACTTGAAACTTGAAACCTGAAACAAAAAAACTATTTTCCAGTCACAGGATTATTTCTAACATAACTTCCATCATCGTATTTAATCTGATAAGGAGAATTAAAGAACGTACTTGGCAGATAATAATCGGTGGTGATGATTTGTGCGCCCGATTTTTTAGCAGCTTCAAAATGCGAATAATCATTAGCACGTGCTTCTTTGGTATCAGAATCTGCTCTTGTTCTTATTAAATATCCTTTTTTAACTAAATCTTCAATCTGTAGATCTTCAGAATTATTTCTGAATAATGCTGCGGCTTCTGGTTTTCCGGGTTCAGCGTTAATGAAAACGGCGCGTCCCTTAAGGGACGGATGATTCAATGCGTACAAATCTCTTTTTGCGCCGTTATTATCTAATAAGAATAAAAATCGTCCTTTTGCTTCTTTTAATGTTGGCCAGTTGTCATGCAAAACAGCTTCTTCGAGTGTTTTGTATTTTCCTCGCACCATATCTGGTGTAATCAGTTTGTCCTTTCCTAATTCTTTGCGGATTACTTTGTCCATTTCGTCAAAAACTGCTGGGGTGAAATCTTCTGGTTTTGTTCCGAAGAAATTGGCATCGCCGTCTTTTGGTTCTAAAGTGATAAAAACCGGAACGTGATTTGGATTGGCATCTGACCATTTTTTCAATTCCTGAAGACAGATTTCAAAAGTATAGCAAGAAGTTCTAAAATCGATATCTGGCATATGGAAAACCTTAAAACCTGGTTTTTTCATTAATCCCTCTGGATCGTAAGCTTCTTCAGATTTTGCAATATCTAAACCTTTCGGATGCGCATATTTTCCGCCTTTCGCGTCAGCAAAAATATCTATTTCCAGATTGCGCAAACCTTTGTTTAATTGATCTGTAATACTGATGTGAGTGTATTGCAAACCTTTAAGCGAACGAGAAGTGTCTCGTGCCTGAATGGTATTGTATAAGTCCGTTTCGATCGCATGACGATAACTGTTATGCGACCCGATAACCTGAAGCTGGTTTATTTTCAGATTGTCGTTCTGAGCCTGAGCACTTAAAGCTCCTGCTAATAATAAAGTGAACAAAAATGGTTTCATAATTCTAAAATGTAATTGATACTGTTGACTGGGGACGCATCAAAAGAAAATTGCATTTTTTGAAAGTAACTAAATTAAAGTCTACCGCTCGTTTTTATGTTAGATTAAAAAAAAGAAATCGCAAAGACATTCCTCTTTTGTCCATAAAAAAGTAGTATTAATACAACAAACGTGTTTATTTATTAATTTAAAGATAACCTTGACGCAAAAAGCATTGGGTTTTCATTTTATTATTTTACGATATTAAAAAGCCTGTAATTACAATATGAATAATCCTGAAATTTTTGAACAAACGTATAATCAATATTGGAAAAAGCTTAATGCGTTTTCTTATACGATGACTCAGGATAAAGACTTGGCACAGAACATCGTTCAGGATGTTTTTGTGGATCTATGGGAAAGAAAAGAAGAACTGAATATTAATGCGATTGAACCTTTTTTGTTTCGCGCCGTAAAAAATCAGGTTTTCAAACATTATCAGAACAATCGTTTTGATAAGACGATTTTAGAAGAAAAATTCGAAGACTACATTATAGATAATTTTTCGACTATCGATCCAGAAGTGATGGATCTGCTTTATTCTCTATTAGACAAACTTCCAGAGAAAAGAAAAGAAGTTTTGCTGATGTATAAATTTCAAGACATGACAATCGATCAGATTGCAGAAGAGCTTGGAATTTCGAAGCAAACCGTAAAAAATCAGATTTCATCGGCGGTAAAACAACTTCGCGAAGGCTTAAAAGACTTGGCTTGGCTAGCTCCATTCATTATTTTTAATCATAAATTTTAAAATAACTTTCGCTTGATGTTTTCATAATATTTGGCGATAGTACGATTTCGAGATTCTGGTACTTATTCATAACAATAAGTATTTATGATAAAAAGAATCAAACATAGTTTAGAGTATTTGCTGGATAAAAGTTCAAGAGGAAAAACTTCATCGGCAGAAGAAAATTTATTACATGATTTTGCTTTCAGCGAATATCAAAAATCAGAATGGGATAATGATCTTATGGGAAATCCAGAAATCGAATCTCAGAATATGTACGATGAAATTCAGTTAAGAATTGGAAAGAAGAAATCTTTCCGTCCTTATTTAAAATATATAGCTGCTGCCAGCATTCTTTTTCTGCTTGGTTTAGGATTTTTCTTGAGACCAAATGTTTTAAACCAAAAACAAATCACATTTAAAACGTCATCGATTCCCAAATCTATCCAATTAAGTGACGGTTCGAAAATTTATCTGGCAGCAAACTCATCATTTCAGTATCCTGAAAAATTTGAAGGCGATCAGAGAACGGTTTCTTTAGTAAAAGGAAATGCGTTTTTTGAAGTTGCCAAAGACAAAAAGCATCCATTTATTATTCATTCTGGCGAAATTCAAACCAGAGTTGTGGGAACTTCATTTCACATTCAATTATCAAAATTAAACTGTAAAGTAATTGTAGTAACAGGAAAAGTAAATGTGTCTGGAAAAGGGCAAAGCGTTGATTTAGTACCGAATCAGGAAGCTTTGTTTGAAGGTCAAAAATTAACCAAACAATTGGCTGACAAAGCATTTTTGGTGAATTGGTACAATGAAGATGTTACGTTAGATCAAACGACTTTAAAACAAGTAATCACCATTTTACAATATAAATACGGAGTTTCATTTGAGTATAACAATAAACACGTATTAGCAATGCCGTTAACGGTATTCATTAAGAAGGACGCGACATTAGAAAATGTTTTGGAACAAATAAATTATATCACAAACCTAAAATTCAAAGTCTATGGCGAAATAGTAAAAGTGGATTAAAAACAAAAAAAGCAGTTGCGGGAACAACTGCCATTAATAAATTAAGCATCGTAAAAACAATTACTTAAATCATGTATTTTAAACCTTCTTATTTAAATCTAAAGAGTTTTGTCTTTTTAGTCCTAGCTTTACTTGCCTTTCAGAGCGGTTATAGTAAAACTTTATTAAAAGAGTCAAAAGTAGCAAATAAAATAGAAAAAGCTACCCTTGTTTCTATTTTTTCAAAATTAACACAGCAAACCGACTACAAGTTCAGTTATGGACAAGCTGTAATTGCTGACAATACAGCTTATACAGTAAATTATAGCAATGAGTCTATTACGGCGATTTTGAATGATCTTTCTAAGAAAGCCAATTTCAATTATAATATTAACGGAAAACTAGTTTTAATTCAAAAAACAGCTGTGCCAAAAGCGGTAAACTCAAAAGCTGTTGACAGAATTAAAGTAAAAGGAAAAGTAGTTGATGAAAATAAACTGCCGATTCCTGGAGCAACAATTACAGAAACAAGTTCGTCAAATTCAACGGTAACTAATTTCGATGGAGAATTTGAAATTACAGTTGGAGAAGGGAAAACCATTGATATTTCTTATATGGGTTATAAAACTAAAACAGTTGCTGTACAAACTGGTTTTATGACGATTCAATTAGATCCAAATACAGCTGAATTAAGTGAAGTTTTGGTTGTAGGTTACGGAAAACAATCTAAAAAAGACGTTACTGGTGCGGTTACGCAATTGGAAGCTGCGAACTTCAAACAAGGTGTAAATGTTTCTGTAGATAATTTAATGCAAGGAAAAGTTGCTGGTGTGCGTGTTGTAAATACAAGCGGTGAACCAGGAGCGGGAGTAAATGTAACAATTCGTGGAGTTGGATCTATCAGAAGCGGAAGTACGCCTTTGTTTGTTGTAGATGGTGTGCCTTTGTCAAATGACGATGTGAGTCCATCGGGAAGTAATGTTGGTTTTGGAACTTCATCGGCTAAAAATCCATTGAACTTTTTGAATACAAGCGATATCGAATCGATTACGGTTTTGAAAGATGCATCGGCTTCTGCAATTTATGGAGCGAGAGGATCTAACGGAGTAGTTTTGGTAACAACTAAAAAAGGTTCTAAAGGTGAAGGAACATTAACTTTTGATACTTATACAGGAGTGGCAACTGTGGCTAACAAACTTGATGTTTTAAGTGCTGGCGAATACAGAAATGCAATTAAAGACAAAGCATTTGATCACGGAGGAAATACAGATTGGCAAGATGTAATTTACAGAACAGCCATTACGACAAACAATTCGCTATCTTTTTCTAAACAGACGGATTCTGGAAACTATTATGCTTCGATTGCTCAAATGGATCAGGAAGGAGTTGTTCGCAACAGTAATTTCAAACGTCTTTCTGGAAGAATTAATGCTGCTGAATCGTTTTTAGACAACAAACGTTTGAAAGTGAAAATGAATCTTACGGCAAGTGAAACTAAAGATGACGGAGTTCCAACAAGTGATGACGGTGGTTCAAACGGACAATTGATTGTACATACATTGATGGCAAATCCAACGCGTTCTGTTTTTGATGCAAACGGAAATTACACCAATTTCAATATGAATGCGCATTACAATCCAGCGTATTTGTTGAGCATTTACCAAGATCAAACTAGAACGTTGAGAGTTTTAGGAAACTTAGAAGCTTCTCTTAGAATTATTGACGGATTAGAATACAAATTAAATATTGGTGTGGATCGTTCGATGGCGGAGAGAAATACGACTATTTTTCCAAATTTGACAGATTTGAATCCAAAAGGGAAGTATGTTCAGAATAATTTAGATTCTAAAAACTCTTTGGTGGAGCATTATCTGACTTACAATTTGAATTTGAATAAGCATAAAATTGAAGCCTTGGGTGGTTTCTCATACCAAAAATTTGAAAGATCAGGAACAAGTTTCAGTATTGACGGGATTTCAAACCAAGGTGAAGGTGTTCCTCCTTCAATAAATCCAGGATTTAAAGGTACTCAATCTGGAACAACAGGTTATGCACAAGAAAACGAATTGCAGTCTTATTTTGGAAGGTTGAATTATAGTTTCGATAATAGATATCTTCTAACAGCTTCTATGAGAGGTGACGGGTCTACGCGTTTTGGTAAAAACAATAAATACGGTTATTTCCCATCATTTGCTTTAGGGTGGAACATTGCTAACGAAAGTTTCTTTAAAGATTCTTCGACATTAAACAATCTAAAACTAAGAGCAAGCTGGGGACAAACAGGAAACCAAGAAGTTGAAAATAAAATTACACAGGCAAGTTACTCATTGTCTGGAGCTGATGGATATTATTTATACGACGATTTAAATTTAGTAAACGGAGTTTCTGTAAATAGAACACCAAATCCTGATTTGAAATGGGAAGTTGTAACACAATATAACGTAGGTTTAGATTTCAATTTATGGAATGACAAATTGTACGGAACATTAGACTATTTCAATAAAACAACTACAGATGCTATTTTGAATGTTCCTTCTCAAGCTTTGAGTCCAACAACTACAATCTGGACCAATATTGATGGTAAAATTATCAATAAAGGTATCGAGTTTATGTTAGGTTCTAAGATAGTGGATACTAAAGATTTTTCTTGGAATATTGATATGAATGGAGCAACCTTACATAACAAAATTGAAGATTTACCAGTTTCAGAAATCTTAACAGGAACAATTTCTGGACCTGGACAATCTGGTGTAAATGCAAATATCTATAAAAGCGGATATGCTGCTGGATCATTCTATTTATTGCAACATATTGGTTTTGATGCCAATGGAGCAAATATCTTTAAAGATCAAAACGGAGACGGTAAAATTGACAATAGTGACAGAATTATTATTGAAGGAGCTTTACCAACTTTCTATTACGGATTTAATAGTGATATGAGATATAAAAACTTTACATTCTCATTTTCTATCATCGGACAAACAGGAGGTTATTTATTGAATAATACAGGTTTGAATGCATTAAACATAAACAATTTGGCATCAGATCGTAACGTGGCAACTGGATATTACGAATCTGGGGCAAATCCGACCAATTCACCAATCTTGTCAACGCTTTTCTTAGAAAAATCAGATTTCATCCGATTAAACACAGCTCGTATTGGTTACAATTTTGACTTAAAAGGTTTAAACTGGATCAACGGATTAACACTTTATGTTACAGGTCAGAACTTAATTACGATTACAAATTATACAGGTTACGATCCGTTAATCAACAGCCCGAAATCTAACGGAGGAAACCAATCTATCGGTATCGATTATGCAAGTTATCCAACTTCTAGAACATTCAGTTTTGGAGCAACTTTAAAACTATAATTATTATGAAGACAAATACAATTTTTAATATAAAAACATTAGCAATATTTTCTTTTATATGGCTTTTTGCAAGCTGTACCAACCTAGATGAAGTTGTTTTGGATGAGGTTTTAGGAGAAGATGCTTCAAACCCAGCTGGAGCTCTTGCGGCTGCTTACGACCGTTTAGGAGACGGAACGTTTGTAGATCATGGAGGAATTTTTTCTTTGCAGGAATACACGACAGACGAAGCAATTTTGCCAACTCGAGGAAGTGATTGGGGAGATGGTGGAAAATGGCGAGATATGCATGAGTTTACTTGGAAGTCTGATAATGCTGTTGTAGTGGATAACTGGAACAAATTGACAAACGGAATTACGCGTTCGTTAACCGCAATTCAGTCAGTAGAAGAAAGTTCAATTCCGGAGAAGAAATTGTTTTTAGCGGAAGCGAAAGGACTTTTAGCGTATTATTTATATACGACATTAGATTTGTACGGACAAGCGCCTTACAGAGATCCAATGAACCCAAATGCGCCTTTGCAGATTTTAAAAGCCGATACGCAAATCGATCAATTAATTAAAGATGTTGAAGCTTTAGTGCCAGATTTAGCAGAAATGGGAACGCAGCAAACACACCACGGAAGATTTACAAAAGAAGCTGCTTATGGATTCTTAGCGCAGATGTACCTGAATCGTGCCGTTTTTAAAGATCGTTTTAATGCATCTTCAAGCTTTAATTTTACTGAAGCCGCTGCAACGGGTACAGGAACAGATATGGATCGTGTAATTTATTATACTTCATTATTGATTGATTCTGGAAAATATTCTTTAGAAAGTGATTATTTCAAAAACTTCGCGAGAGACAATGATAAAGGAAAAGAGTTGATTTTTGCTATTTCTCAAAAGATAGATTATATCAGAAATGGATCAAACAGTTTTGCTTATGTATGTATGGAGCGTAACCAAAGAACTTCTGCAGCCAATAGAGGAACCAATGCAGCTTGCACAACTCCTGAGTTTTTTGCAACATGGGATGGAAATCATGATGACCCAAGATTTCAGCAAAAGTATCAGTATTCTGACGGAACTTGGTTTAAAAACGACGGTACAGATGTAAGCGTTCCAGCAACAGATATTGTTCCGAAAAGCGCTAATTTGCCTTGGTTCCATTTTAATAGAGGAATTGAATTTGGACCTCAATACGGACCAATCTTATTATCGTCTGGTTCATTAGAGATGGTTAACGGACGTATTAAAGTTTCTCCATTATATATGGAAAAAAGTACAACGACAAGAATGGATTTTACGCCTTCGTTAACTTTCAAAAATCCAGCTCAGGCTGTTTTTGCTCAGAACGAAATTAATCAGGGAGCACGTATTTTTAAATATGAATTTGATCCAGAAGGAGGAAACGGAAACAGTAATGTTGATATTCCATTATTCCGTTTAGGAGGAATTTACACGATGAGAGCTGAGGCGTATTTCAGAAAAGGAAATACAGCTCAAGCTATGGAAGACTTGAACAAATTGCGTACAAGCAGAAAAAGAGAATCGTTGTACGGAAGTGCGCCTGGTAAAGCTTTGACAGCAATTGATCAGACTGTTTTATATAACGAAATTGGTTTTGAATTGTATTGGGAATTATACAGAAGACCGCAAATGATTCGTTTCGGGAAATTTGATCTTCCTGGAACAGCAAAAGCAGCTTCACAGCCATACAGAAGAGTTTTCCCAATTCCACAGTCAACAATTGACGTAACTAAGGAATTCAAACAAAACCAAGGATACAATTAAGTATTGTGTGTTAGTTTATTTTTTATTTTTTTTCAAAAAGCCTGTTTCGAGAAGAGACAGGCTTTTTTTTTGAGGTGCTAAGATTATAAGGTTCTGAGGTGCTAAGGTTTATAGTTACAAAGTTACAAAGTTACAAAGTTGCAAAGTTGCAAAGTTGCAAAGTTGCAAAGTTGCAAAGTGACAAAGTGACAAAGGTTTTTTTACATCATGATATTCCGTTTAGAATTGTAGAGATGCACCGCAGTGCATCTAACACAAAGTATTTCCGATTTGGTTTTCTTTATGATTGTATAGCGTTAGACGCACTGAAGTACGTCTCTACGGAAAATCTTTGCTATTTAATTATACAATATTTAGAGAACAGAATTGTAGAGATGCACCGCAGTGCATCTAACGCAAAGTATGTAGGTTCAGTTATTAAAACCTTAGATCCTTAGTATCTCAGAACCTTAGAACCTTAAAAAAATATAATAAACGAATAGTTAAATGTAAGTGTTATCTGATTGATAATGAGTATCTTTGGGTTAGTGTTAAATATTGAAGAAATGTTCCAAATAAAACCTCATAAATTAACTAAAAAAGAATAAAAATCATGATACATCAAATCGATACCACAGATAACATTGTTGCCTTTAGAGCATTGGCAGAAGTGACAAAAGAAGACTTTGTGACAGCAGTAGCTCCAGCCGTTGAGCATTTGGTTAAACAGACTAATGAAATTAATTTCTTATTGGTTTTAGATACCGACATTGAAAATTTTACGACAGGTGCTTGGTTGCAAGATGCTCTTCTTGGTTTGAAAAATCTTGGAAAATGGAATAGAGCTGCTATTGTTACCGATACAGACGAAATCATTTCTTTCACAAATGGATTTAGCTATATTGTTCCAGGTGAGTTTCGTGGTTATAAAAAAGTTGATTTTAATAAAGCATTAAATTGGGTCGAAGGAAATATAAACTAATGTGACCAAATGAAAAAGAGCGCTTATAATAAAATAAGCGCTCTTTTTTATGATAGTTTATAAGGATTAGTGATTGTATTCGATACCGCTGCTTGCCTGAGCATCAATTTTTTCTTTAGATATTTGACTGTATTTTTTATAGCAAGCCGATGCTAAAATTGGTAATGCAAGACTTCCTACAACAGCACTTGCTTTTTTATGTCCTGTTTTATTCAAAACTGCCGATGCTAAAAGAGCACCAACACCTGCAAATACCATTTGTTTTACTGACAGATTTAACGGTTTGCTTTCAGGTTTAATTCCGTGTAATAATGGGTCTATAAAATTCAAATTCTCCATAATGCCAATTAATTTTTAATTATACTTATTTGTTATTTCTTAATTTTTACCGTTTTCAGTGTCAGTTTCACTTTCAATCTTCTCAATTTCGACTTTTTCCTTTTTTATAGCTTGGCGCAATAGAGCAAAAAGACTTATATAAACATTTGCCATAAAGACCAGAGAAAACCCTGCCAAAATATATCCTCTCCAGTCATTTAACAAAAGTTTATAATCGCAGATAACCAGAAAGGCAATTGTAACATAATGACTGAAGCAATATTCACAAGTGAGAAGATAAAAGAACTTTCTTGACAGTATGTTTTTGTCATTTTTAGAATGCCTGACACACCATTCATGCGGTTCTCTAAAAATCTCTTCGTGTGTGACAGTCCAGCTAATACAAGCAATTGGAATTGCTAATACAAAAAGCCAAACAATTTGAACTGCTATGTCCATAAATTAATAGATTACAATTTACGATAATTTTGGCTATTCTCTAGGATGATTTTCTGGATAATGTTCTGCGTCAAAATCATCCAACTCTTCATCCTTATCAAAATCCTCGTCTTTTTCTAGATCATTTTCGTAATCTAAATCAGGATGATATTCATCGTTTAAATCGTCTTCTGTGCCATCGTTTGTAATGGCGTCATCTTCATTGATGATTCTTTCCTGATTCGGAATGTTTTCTGAACGAATAGTTTCATGAGGTTCAAAATCTCCTTTTGAATACGAGGGATCTTGAATAAATTCTTCCTGATACTGATACGGATCTTCATCTCGTGAATAATTGTCATTGTCAATCACCATATTTTGCTCATAATAATCAGGGTCGCTTTCGCCAAATTCTCTATTGTCATGTTTTTTCAAAACTTGTTTGAACTTATCCTCATTAGAATATGTTCCGTCAACAAGAGTATTTTGTTCGATATAATCAGGATCAAACTGACCATATTCATGGTTGTGTTGCTTTTCCATAATACTTTTTTTTAGATTATTACTTTTCAAAATCGAACCTTCTTAAAGAAGACTAGTTAATTCTTTACAGTTTACTGTAATTGTCCTATCATAACTTTTATTAGTCAAGACATTTTGGCTTTTATACTATTTCTAGGCAGTGTACTATTTGACTGTAAAAAGCTCTATTTACAAATTTACCACATAATCTGAAAAAATTTTTTATAAAAAAATAAACTATAGTTGCATAATTAACAGTTACTTATAATATAATTATTGTAAGAAATTATGTAAGTTTACTATGTTGGAACAATCTACATTTGAAGTTGAAATTAATGTGTAATTAAATTTAAAATCAATATGGCATCAGATAAGGTAACCGCATGCTGTCAGGCTTTAATAGAAAAGAACTTAACAATATCATTTGCAGAAAGTGCTTCTGCTGGAAAAATGTGCTATGAGTTTTCGACAGTTCTTAATTCGGGAAGAATCCTCATAGGAGGAATAGTATGTTATCATACTTCTATGAAAGAAGATTTACTTCATATTCCGTGGGGAACTATTGAACAGTATAGTGCAGAATCTGCTGAGGTTACCAAGTTGATGGCACAAAATTTTTACCGCTATATTAATTCAGATATTTGTGTGGGTTTAACAGGACTGACTACACCAGGCGGAAGCGAAAGCGAGTCAAAACCTGTTGGGACTATTTTCATCCACATCATTTTTGGCGAAAAACAAATTGCCAAGCGTTTTGAGTTTAAGGGAACTCCAGAAAAGATTATTAATCAAGCGATAGATGTTGTAGCCGATTTGGTTTTGAGGGAGATATAAAAAACAGATATTTCAGAATAGGAAAATCCGTAAAGCAATTTCTTTACGGATTTTTTTTGCATTTAAAGATTTGTAGTTCTAATTAAATTCTTTATTTTCTAATGTATAAAGAACCATTTTTAATCGTCTTTTTATCCAATTCTCCTTTACTGAATAATTCTTCTAGAATAATTTTTGTCTCAGTAACTGAAATATTATGAATAACAGCATATTCCTTTGGAGCCAATGTTGGAAAAATCTCAAACAAATCTAACGGGTTTTTGTTTCTAATGATCTTCTTTTTTGCTTGTGGAAATAACGTTAATAAAGCATTTTCATAAGCAGCATAAGGTTTAGAGCCGTAAACAGTAAGCTGGTTATTATTGGCATCAGCTAAAAATAGAGTTGGAAATCCTCGTACACCAAGTGCTTTTCCTAGATTTAAATCTTCTTGAAAAAGCTTTTTGGCATCTCCATCATAATCTGTTTTTAGTTTTTGAACATCCAAACCAACAATTTTAGCAGCTTGGGCAATGTTTTCCCATTTGGCAATGTTTTTTTTGTTTAGATATAATTCTTCGCGAAGAACACGCATAAATTTCACGGCTTTTTCTTTACTCTGCATTTGTGCCGCTTTCATAGCAATGCATGACGGATAAGATGAATCTAACGGATCTTCCAGCCAAACATTTCCATCAATTGGCATTTCGTAATATAAACTAGCTTCGTCCCAATGATGAGCTACGTCTGAAGGTTTGCTTATTCCGCCACTGTTATAGCTCCAATCTGGCAATAGACCACCCATTCGATAATCAATTTCGAAATAATCGCCGTACTCTAGTTTTAATTTTCTAAGCTGAGGTTCAATTCCCCAGCAAGATGAACAAATGGGGTCGGTATAGTAAATTATTTTGACAGGTTTATTTTCTGTTGGAATAGCTGTTTTGGTATTTGATTTTTCGCCAACAGGCATTTCACACATTCCGCTTACAGGATCGCATAATAACGGATTTGTTTTTTCTTCACTCATTTTAGAATTCGTTTGTGATTGGCAGCTTGCACTGCAAATCAAGATTAATAGTATCGACAGTATTTTCATAATAGTTTTTAAAAGGTACTCTCGGATTTATGAATTTATTGCAAAGTTGAGCCGAATATCATAGCGAGTCAATTAGTCAAAAAAACATGACTAGAAAAAACATTCTAGTTTTAAGAAATTGCTTTTCTGAAAAAGTGAGATTATCATTATAAAGTAATTGCAGGCTTGTAATTAATTGTTTATTTTTCACTTCCTAAAAATAGAAGCCTAACATGAATTATATTCAAAAAATTAAACGCCTTTATAACCTATCTGAAAATGAAAACTACGGATTTTCAGAAAATCAGATTCTCGATCTTGAGACAAGATTAAATGTAAAACTTCCTTCAAAACTCAAAGAATATTATTTGGAATTAGGGAAAGAGGAAAATCTTAATTACTGCTTTAACAGACTTTTGAAACCTGAAAATGAAATCGGATTCTCAGATGATGATTTTTTGGTTTTTTATGAAGAAAATCAAAACGTAGCTTTTTGGGGAATTAAAAGGGAAGATCTATCACTAGATAATCCGCCAATATATGGCAATTACGACACAATAGAAAAATCAGATTGGGAAATGGAAACCGAGACAACGGAGGACTTTTTTCTTTTGATGGCAGTTTTCAACGGTACTTTGGGCGGACTTCAATTTAACGGAAATTATTTAGGAGAAATTGATTCTGAAGTTGTAAAACTTGTTGAAGAAAACTATGCGCTTGTTCCAGAAATCAGCAGAGAAAATCAAAAGATATATACAGCTGATTTTTATGATGTAATCAGTTTGTCTTTCGATCAAGAAAACAATTGTACAGCAGCTTTTATTGGATCAAGCGATCAGGAACTATTTGATGCCATTCTTGATCTTGTTGATATTGATTGGTCTTATCTGTCTTATGATGATGAAGAATATGATGAGGATCATGAATAATTAAAAAACAGAAAGTAATGCTTAAAATTCGACCAATTCAAGACATAAAAAGGCAACTTTTATTAAATAAACAAACTGTTAGAAACTTTCCAAAATCGGTTTCTTTTAAGTTTGATGTATTGTATCAAGAGACTGTAACTCAAATAAAGACCATTGAAATTTCATCTGAATGTATTTTGTTTGATAGTGTAGAATCATATAATGTTACAAGGGAATTTTCAGATTCAGATTATTGGTCGGAAGAAGCAAAAGAAGAAATAAACAAAATTTGGTTTTTTGGTGCAAATGGGCAGAGTGATTTTTGGCTATTTGATGATGAAAATAAAGTTTATTTCTATGATCATGAATATGAAGAAATGTGTTTTAAAAACTTTACCGATTTAGGGTTGAATTTTGAAAAATGGTTACAGTATTCATGTCTCAATAAACAGCTTGACGAAGTCTATGAAAAAGAAGGCGAAATAAGTGAAGAAATAAAAAATGATTACAAAGAAAAATTAAAAGAATTAAGCGGTCTATTATCAAAAAAATATCCTTTTGAGATATAGGTTACCGAAAAAGGAATAAAGTATAATGAGAGAATTAAATTATTTAGTAAAAATAGAAGGCAACGAATCGCTTTTAGAAAAATTCATTGAAGCGATTGATAATAATACCATTAAAATTGATAAAGCATACCCCAATCCGTACGTATTAGATTCGGGTGAAAAATTTCTGCTATCACCCATAATTGAATATTTTTTTCAAACAAGACCTTTCTCAAAAGAATTTTACATTTCATTTGTTGAAAAACTAAGAAAGCTTACTGGATTTGATAGTTATCGTTATGCATTAGGATTGCAAGCTGAGGAATTGGTTTTTAAAAGTTTTGAAAGAGTAAAAAAAGGCAAATACAAGATTTTTATACCCAAAACGAAAGAAGAGCTACCGAAACCTATATTGACAGAAGAACAAAAAGAGCTCTTAAGTTTTATATGTTATATCGCTGTCTCACATATTAAATATGGGCCAAGTTATGCCACAGTTACGGCAAATGAGTATTTTGATGTCGTGACCGAATTAGGCTCTGATGAAGTAGAACAACTTAAGAAAAACGGAACTGGAAAAATTCCAAAAGAGTTAACAGAATACAAAGACAAAGATTTTGTAGGTAAAGCAAATGATGTTTTTGCTAAAATAAGTCTTAAACTGATTACCGAAACAGAAGAAAGCTACGCAAAAGCATTAAACTTCGTTAACAATCTTCTAAAATCTGATTTTCCTAAAAGTTTCGAAATTAGTTTTTCTTCGAAAGGAAAAGAATTGCTTCCAATAAAGGGGCTCCCAAAATGCGGACAAAATTATTTTTTCGCTGGAGCAGTAAAATATCCAAATCTGCATAAAAGCATTTTAGAATATATTGATCTAACTAAAAAGAAATACGAATGGTACACCAATCTTGAAGCTGAAAATTGTGCAATGCCTTCAACTTTTGCTGTTTTTGCTTTAGGATTGCAAGACGAAAAATATTTTGATGTACTAATCGATTATTATCAAACAATTGATGGCGAACATCAGTCTATCCAGCAGAAATTTACGCCAGTTTTTCTGGAGAAATTTGGAATAAACGAAAAATCAATTAAAGTTTATATCAATGCTGTTTTATCCATGCAAGAACATCCGCATAATAAGGTTTTCACGTCTTATTTTACAAATGAAAATAGCTTGAAGTTACTATTGGATAGTAAAGAGAATTTTGTTTCGTATTATTTTACTGAAGAAGATTTAAAAGAATATTCAGAAAGTGGCACTAATGTTCAGGAAATGGCTAATTATTGCTGGGAAGGTGTAATCTATACAACATTTGGCGAGAAAAAGAACTTTACTAAAATTAGCAAGCAGCTTACAGATTCAGAAAGAGAAATTTTTGAAAAACTTTTGTAGTGAAGCCTTATGAATAGACAAATACAAATCGATGAACTCAACAATAACACTTTCTTTTGGAAGTATTATTTCTGTTGGTCAAGAGGCTATGATGAAAAAGAAGAACTCAATATTGATGAGGTTTTGGAAGTTGTAGAAACTAATGAAACTGAAGCTTATGAATGGGAATGGAAGTTTTTCAATCAGAATGATATAGAAGAAAACCCTAGATATGTTGCGGGTAAAATAAATGATGGTTTAAGTTACGCAATTGAATTTGCTGAATATGAAATCAACTTTTTTCTTAATGATATTTATATTGGCAATCTAGGTGGACATTTTGAAGCTTGGTTTTTTACTTTGGATGAATTATTAGCTTTTGAAAAATATCCAAATCTGTTTCTTCTTTTTCTTCCGATGACAGGAATACAAGAAATTGAAAAAGCTATTTTAAAACCTATGATTGTAAAACATTTAAATGCAATTCCAAAGTTTGAAACACATTCAGAATATATTTCAGATTGCATTTTAAATGGTTTAATGATGCAGTCCTCATTTTTGGAAATAAAAGATATTGGATTGACAAATGCTGAAAATCATAGCGTAAGAAATATAACAGATTACCCACGCTACAAAGAAGAGGTAACACTATTAAATAAAATTTTGCTTTCCTTTATAAATGAGTAACAATAGGCAACTTTGTTCCTTTGCAACTCTGGACCTTTGCGCCTTGCCACACTCATTAAACTTTCATTAACAAAAACTAATTTATCATTATTTTATATTTGTAGGAAACAAATTAATTCTAAAGCATTCTTCTCATGAAATTAAAGCCTTTTTTCTATTTATTTTTATTCAGTATTATTTCAGTTTCGGCTTATAGTCAGAATGTGAAACTTATAAATATTAATCAGCTTAATGAGAGAATCAAAAACGGAAAAGATAGTACTTATGTAGTTAACTTTTGGGCAACGTGGTGTGCGCCATGTATAAAAGAACTGCCGCATTTTGAGAAATTAGGAGCAGAGTATAAATCAGAAAAACTGGCTGTTTTATTGGTAAGTTTAGATTTTAAATCGAAACTAGAATCAAATGTGATTCCGTTTGTAAAAAGGAAAAACTTAAAGAATGAAGTCTTCCTTTTAAACGAAAGTAATCCACAAGAGTTTATCGATAGAATAGATCCAAGCTGGTCGGGAAGTATTCCGGCAACGCTTTTTATTAAAAACGACAAGCGAAAATTTGTCGAAAGCGAATTTACCTACGAACAATTATTAACTGAATATAAAAAACTGTAAACCATTATGAAAAAAATAATCTTATTACTAGCATTAGCATTTTCTGCTTTTCTATCTCACGCGCAAAATGCTGTAACACTTAAAGCGGGCGATGCAGCTCCAGATTTCAAATTGAAAAATGTAGATAACAAAGATGTTTCTTTCGGAACTTTTAAAGATGCAAAAGGATATATTGTAGTTTTTACCTGCAATACTTGTCCTTACGCAGTCGGATACGAACAAAGAATTATCGATTTGGATAAAAAATTCAAATCGCAAGGATATCCTGTAATTGCAATTAACCCAAACGATCCAGAAGCTTCTAACGCTGATACTTTTGCAAAAATGCAAGATTTGGCAAAAGACAAAAAATATCCTTTCCCATATTTATTTGACCCGGGACAAAAAATTACAGATGAATATGGTGCAAAACGTACGCCTCACATCTTTATCGTTTCTAAAACTTCAAAAGGAAATGTGGTAGAATATGTTGGAGCAATCGATAATGATCCAGAAGGGAATAATCCTCAGAAAATAAAATATGCTGAAGATGTAATCGCATCATTAAAAAGCGGACAGAAACCAGCAATTACACAAACCAAAGAAATTGGCTGTACGGTAAAAAGAAAAGCAAAAGCTTAAGTTTTTTGTTTCAGGTTTTAAGTTTCATGTTTTATTCCGTTGCGTTTAACTTGAAACCTGAAACCTGAAACAAAAAAATAATAAAACACAAACGCCCCAAATATGGGGCGTTTTTTTGGCATGTATAGATGAACAAGTTTACTTTTTATCTATTCTATAAAGTCTTCCTTGATCGGTAACGGCGTATAATGCTTCATCTTTTCCTTGTGTAATATCTCTAAATCTTTGTCCTTCTCCTGCCAATAATCTTTCTTCTCCAGCTACTTTATTGTCTTTAAAAGCTAAACGCACAATGTGCATACCGCTCAAAGCACTAATAAAAAGATTATTTTGCCATTCTGGAATACGGTTTCCTGCATAAAATGTCATACCACTTGGTGACACTACAGGATCCCAATAATAAACTGGCTGTTCCATTCCAGTTTGCTGCGTAATACCTTCACCAATTTTCGTACCACTATATTCAATTCCGTAAGTAATTGTTGGCCAGCCATAATTTGCTCCAGCTTTAATTCTGTTAATTTCGTCACCACCTCTTGGGCCATGTTCACTTTGCCATAATTCACCAGTTGTTGGATGCATAGCCAATCCTTGCGGATTTCTATGTCCGATGGTATAAAGTTCTGGTAAAGCTCCAGTTTGAGTAAAAGCAGGGTTTCCTGGTGCTGCTTGTCCGCTTGTGGTAATGTGTACAATTTTGCCTAAGCTGCTTGTTACTGATTGAGCCAACGGACGAGTTTCCAGAACCGATCTTTCGCCAATGCTTACAAATAGATTTCCAGATTTATCAAATAAAACTCGGCCTCCGTAATGTAGTGTGCTTGCATTTGGTGTATTCGAACGATAGATTACCGTTGTATTTTCAATTGCTTTTTCATCGTCTGAAATTCTACCTTTCGCGACAGCGGTAATATTTCCGCCAGCAACAACTTCAGAGAATACCCAATAAATCATTCGGTTTGTAGCAAATGCGGGGTCAAGGCAAATTCCAAGTAATCCACCTTGACTATCAGGATTAACGGCAGGAACGCCAGTTAAGGCATTACTGATAACACCTGCTTGGGTTACGATTTTAATTTTGCCTGCTTTTTCTGTTACAAGCAGACGTCCATCTGGGAGATAGGCTACTCCCCAAGGAGCGCTTAAACCGCTGGTGATTACTTTTGATTCAATCTCGGTGGTAGTTTGAATGCTTCCTGCTCGTGTCTGTCCTGCAAATGCTGGCTTATAAGCAGTGTTTGCTGTTCCTGTTTCTACAGGAGGCCCTGTTGGGCCTGGATCTGTGCCTCCGTCAGTATTGTCGTTATTAGAGCAGCCGACTAAAGTAAGAATTCCAGCAAGAAGAAATATACTTTTTTGAATTATCATAATGCTTTCATTTTAATGGTTAAAATTAAACATTGCATTATCGAACATTTCGAAAGTGAATATTATAAGTAGAGATTCAGTAAAGTTGAAATGGTCAGTTTCAAATGAATGCTCTGTTTTTTCAATTAAGAATGCCTAAATGCTTATGCCATTTTATTTGAAGTAGCAGAATTTCAAAAACAGAAATTAAACTTCTTTTGGAAAAGCATTTAGTGGGACATGCCTAATTGGAACGGCAAATTGTTATAAAATATTGCCAATAAGAACTGTATTGTCTTTTTCTTAGCGGAAATTTAACATTCAATATTTTAAAAGAAATAAGGCTGAGGCCTTATTTTTAAAGAAGATTTTAAAGACTTTTTAATTTTTTCATAAAGACTGGAAAAACTTCATTTAATTCTTCAAAAAGCGGATTTTTTCTATTTTTTAATTTGATTTCGGTAAATAATTTTAAGCCTAAAGCAAACTGAACAGCTTCTGATTCATTTGCAAAAATGTTCTTAGCTTTTATCTTTTCAATGATTCCAAAAATTTCGTCGTGATTATCAAATTCAATTCCGAGTTCTTTTGCTGGTTCGGTTTCACCATTTGCGTATTCCTTAAGACTTAAAGTAAGGTAATATTTGTTTGATCTTTTTTCCATGATTTTTGTATTCTAATTTTATTTAAGCCATTTATCGACCAGTGTTTTAAAGGCTTCTTTATATTGCTCGCCAACTGTTATTTCTATTTTATCAATAAAAATGGAGTTTTTGCTGATGGCGCTTATTTTATCTAATGAAACAATGAAAGAACGATGTACACGCATAAATTTAGACGAAGGCAGTTTTTCTTCTAGAGCTTTTAGCGAAATCAGAGACATTAAGGCTTTCTGAGAATCTTCAAGATGTACTTTTACATAATCTTTCAGACTTTCAATGTAAGTGATGTCTTTTAGTGAAATTCTGACCCATTGATATTCTACCTTCAAGAAAATAAATTCGTCATCTGCGGTAATAGTAGTAAACGTATTATTGGCTTCTTCAGCCAATTGTAAAACTTTACTTGAAGCACGCAGAAATTCTTCATAGCTAAAAGGTTTTAAAAGATAATCTACAGCATTTACTTTGTAACCTTCAATAGCATAATGATTATAAGCGGTAGTAAAAATGATTTTTGGCAATGGTCCAGCTTGATCTTGTATTAATCTTGCCAATTCCATTCCGCTTAAATTGGGCATATTAATATCCAAAAAAACAACATCTGGTTTTGTTTCCCTGATAAGTCCCAAGGCATCAACAGCATTGTCGCAAGTAGAAATTAATTCTAAAAACGGAGTCTGTTCTATAAAGGTTTCTACCAGTCTTAAAGCCAACGGTTCGTCATCTACTGCTATACATTTTAATACTGTCATTGCTCTAAATTTATCTTCAACTTAATTTTATATGTTCCGTGATCGGTAACTCCAAAAGAAATAAAATGCTGATTCGGATAAATCAATTGCAGTCTTCGTTTGGTGTTGGTTAAACCAATTCCGCCTACATCAGAAACTGTTGTTTTTTCAAAGTAAGTATTTTCAACTTCAAATTCCAGTTCGCTTCCATTTTGCGTAAGCTTAATGTAGATCTCGCTTTTATCAGTAGCATGAACGCCATGTTTAAAAGCATTTTCTACTAAAGGTAGCAATAACATTGGAACAATTGGGTAATCATGTATTTTTTCAGGAATATCTGTTGTAATAGTCAGTTTGCTGTTGGCACGAAGTTTCATTAATGCAATGAAATCTCTCATAAACTCAGCTTCTTTCAGCAGCGTTGTTTTCTCTTCTGTGCTGTAAAGCAAATAACGCATCATTCGGCTCAAGGTGTGAAGCGCGTTTCGAGAATCTTCAATATCGGTGTAAGTAAGTGAATAAATGCTGTTAAGAGAATTAAAGAAAAAATGCGGATTGATTTGCGCCTTAAGCATTGCCAATTCGGCCATTGTTTTGTCTTGTTCCAGTTTTTGTTTGTGCAGTGCCGCTTTTTGCCAATGTTGCAACATAGCCCAGCTGGTTCCTATCCCTAAAACCAATAATGTCAAAGTAAAAACGTAGTTGTCGAAATAAGGATTTTTGTATTTTTTAAAACCAATGGCTTTCATAATCTGATTATGAAGATCGGTTTGTGAAGTGTAAAAATAAGCAATGAGCTGCATGGCAATTATAGCTGCAAACGCCCAAAGCAAAAAGAGTGAAGTATTGTCTTTTATGATGGTTTTAGGAACAACGAGTTTTGCTGTAGAATAAAAGACTACCATGAGTAAAAACAATATGATCGTCTGCCAGAGCCAGAATACTTGCGGAAGGACTACATTCCAGGTAAGTGGAATATAAAACAGCATAAGATACCCCAATAGAGACCAGCCAAGAATATGTAATCCGGTAAATAAATAAGGTCTGAAAATATTCGGTGTCATTACAATTTATAATTTATATCGACAATATTACATTTTATTTGAATACAAATTTTCAGCAATCGCCAAAACGGGATTTAGAGTCTCTAAAAAGCGTTTTAGAGCCGATAAGATAAAAATTAAACAGTCGTTTAATATTTTGAAAAATTCCATCGGTTCTCATCTTATCTTTATCGATTGTCTCTTGCTGTTCGTCTATTTGAAAAATTTCGTGCGTTATATTTTATTTCTTTTGTTGACATATAATCGATAATTACACATTTTTCACAATGAATAAGCAATCATTTTTAAGCATCCTCGCAGCATCACTTATTATCGCTTCTTGCGGTAAAAATGATAAATCGGCTCAAGCCGGAGGTGCGCCGCAGATTAAAGAATACAAGACTGTGACTTTACAGACAAAATCAGCGACATTAAACAGCGATTTTCCTGCTAGTATTCAAGGACAGCAAAACATAGAAATTCGCCCTAGAGTTGAAGGCTATATTGATAAAATTTTTGTTGATGAAGGTGCTGTAGTCAAAGCAGGACAGCCATTATTTAAAATCAGCGCTCCAGAATATGAGCAGCAAGTTCGTACTGCGACAGCAAGCATAAAAAGTGCGCAAGCAGAAGTAAGTACAGCAAAATTGGCTGTAAACAAAGTAAAACCATTGGTTGAAAAAGGAATTATCAGCAAATATGATTTAGAATCGGCTCAATATACTTATGAGTCAGCTATGGCATCTTTAGCGCAAGCAAATGCAGCTTTAGTAAATGCTAAAGTCAATTTAGGATATACAACTGTAACAAGTCCGGTAAATGGAGTTGTAGGTTCAATTCCTTTCCGTTTAGGAAGTTTGGTAAGTTCTAATACAGCAGAACCTTTAACAACAGTTTCAAGCATTGGAAATGTATACGCTTATTTCGCAATGAATGAAAAAGCTTTGCTGAATTTTACAAAAGACGCTGGAGCTTCATTAAACCAAAAAATAAAAAGCATGCCAGCAGTTTCTTTATTGCTTTCAGATGGTTCAGCTTATGATCAAAAAGGAAATATTGAAACCGTAAACGGATTAATCAATACTGAAACAGGTACAGTAAATTTTAGAGCACGTTTCCCAAATCCAAAAGGAATCATCAGAAGCGGAAGTAGTACTACAGTGCAAATTCCGAATTATGTTAAGGATGCCATTATAATTCCTCAAAGTGCCACATTTGAACTTCAGGATAAGATGTTCGCAGTAGTCTTAGGGAAAGACGGTAAAACAAAAAATTCTAATATCACTGTACTTGAAAATACAGCTGGAAATTATTACGTGGTAACCAGCGGTTTGCAAGCGGGTGACCAAATCGTATTAGAAGGAGTGGCTTCTCTAAAAGAAGGAACTGAAATTAAAGCCCAAAATCAAAGCCCGGAAACAGTTTACGCCGATTTAAAATAAAAAAAATGTTTAAAAAATTTATACAAAGACCCGTACTCTCGACGGTAATATCTGTTATTATCGTTATTTTAGGTGTTTTAGGCCTAATAGAGTTACCGATTTCCCAATATCCGGATATCGCGCCACCAACGGTAAACGTTGCGGCAAGTTATACTGGAGCCAATGCCGATGTGGTACTTAAAAGTATCGTGATTCCGCTTGAAGAACAGATCAATGGTGTGGAAAACATGACGTACATGACTTCTACAGCAACAAATGATGGAAACGCATCGATCAAGGTTTTCTTTAAAGTAGGAACCAATCCCGACTTAGCTGCAGTAAACGTTCAGAACAGGGTTTCCAGAGCAACAAGTTTACTGCCAGTAGAGGTAACTCAGGCAGGGGTTACAGTAACCAAGAGCCAGAGTAGTAACTTGTTGATTTTCTCTTTATACAGTGATGACAAAGCTTACGATCAGACATTTCTTCAAAATTATGCAAAGATTAACCTTGTACCGCAAATTCAGCGTGTGGTTGGGGTAGGAGATGTAACCGTTTTTGGTGCCAAAGATTACTCAATGAGAATCTGGTTGAAACCAGACGTAATGCAACAATACAAATTGATTCCAAGCGATATTTCAGCAGCTTTAGCAGAACAAAATATCGAAGCAGCGCCGGGTAAATTTGGTGAAAATGGAAATCAGGCATTTCAATATGTAATTAAATACAAAGGTCGTTTAACAAGCGCTCAAGAATTTGAGAACATTGTTATCAAATCTGTTGGAAACGGACAGATGTTAAGGCTTAAAGATGTAGCTAAAGTAGAGTTAGGATCTTTAAGTTATGCTCAAACGATTAAAACAAATGGAGTAGAATCGGCAGCAATGGCGATTAGCCAAACTCCTGGATCTAATGCGCGTGATGTAATTATCAACTCTAAAAAACTGATTGAAGAAGCAGCGAAGAGTTTTCCAAAAGGAATGAAATACACCATTATGGTGGACGTTAACGAGAACTTGGATGCTTCTATTGAAAAAGTAATTCATACTTTGGTTGAAGCTTTTATATTGGTTTTCATTGTAGTATTTATTTTCCTTCAAGATTTTAGATCAACTTTAATTCCGGCAATTGCGGTTCCGGTTGCGATTGTGGGAACGTTTTTCTTCCTGAATCTGTTCGGATTTACGATTAACTTATTGACGCTTTTTGCAATGGTACTTGCCATTGGTATTGTCGTCGATGATGCGATTGTCGTCGTCGAGGCCGTTCATGCCAAGTTGGATCACGGATATAAATCGGCTAAAAAAGCGACGATTCATGCAATGGATGAAATTTCGGGTGCGATTATTTCGATTACATTGGTAATGGCCGCGGTATTTATTCCAGTAACCTTTATTAACGGATCAACAGGGGTATTCTACAAACAATTTGGTATTACACTGGCCGTTGCGATTATTCTTTCGGCAGTAAACGCCTTGACTTTGAGTCCGGCTTTGTGTGCGCTTTTATTGAAACCGCATGCTGATGACCATAAACATAAAAGTTATTTACAGCGTTTTTATACTTCATTTAACGTGGCATTCGATAATGTTACAGCAAGATACAAACGTTCGGTAAGTTTCCTTTCTGCAAAAAAATGGATTGCTCTGGCTTCTATTGTAATTGCTGGTGTTGCATTAGTTTATATGATGAAAACGACGCCATCTGCTTTCGTACCTTCTGAAGATCAGGGAACAGTTTTCGCTAATATCAGCTTACCGCCATCAGCTTCTATGGAGCGTTCGGATATCATGGCTAAAAGAGTAGATAGTATTGCAAAAACAATTCCAGGAGTTAAAAATACACTTCGTATCGTAGGTCAGAACTTTACAGCTGGAGCAGGTAGTGCTTACAGTATGGTAATTGTAAAATTATATCCGTGGGATCAGCGAGAGCTTAGTGTTGATGATGTCATCGGGCAGCTTTTTGCTAAAACAAGCGGTATTCGCGAAGCCAATATTTTCTTTATTTCGCCTCCAACTATTCAAGGTTTTGGACAAAGTGGCGGATTCGAATTCCAATTGCAGGATAAAGGAGGGCATACAACTTCTGAGTTCTATAAAGTTAATAATGAGTTCTTAGCAAAATTATCGGAACGTCCAGAAATTCAATATGCGACAACGCCATTTAACCCTGGTTTCCCTCAGTATATGATGGATATTAATTTAGCGAAAGCGAAAGATGCAGGAGTTTCTGTAAATACGATTCTGTCAACCATGCAAGGATATTACGGTGGATTGTATGCTTCGAATTTCAATAAATTCGGGAAACAATATCGTGTAATGGTTCAGGCAGCTCCAGAATTCAGAACGAATACGGAAGGATTGAATAAAATTTTCGTTAGAAATAGTGCAGGAAACATGGCGCCAATTACTGAGTTTGTAAAAATGACAAGAGTTTTTGGACCAGAATCTATTTCGAGATTTAACTTATTTACGTCAATTTCGATTACAGGAGCACCAAAACCAGGCTACAGTTCTGGAGATGCTATTAAAGCCATCCAAGAAGTGGCTGCAGAAAACCTTCCAGCAGGTTACGGTTATGAATTTTCTGGTTTAACGCGAGAAGAATTAGCTTCAGGAAGCGAGACGATCTTCATTTTCCTTTTATGTTTGGTTTTCGTTTATTTCTTACTGAGTGCACAATACGAAAGTTATATTTTACCATTTGCGGTATTATTATCGATTCCGTTTGGATTAGCAGGAGCGTATTTATTCTCGATTATTTTTAAATTGAATAGTAACATTTACCTGCAGATTTCCCTAATCATGCTTATCGGACTTCTGGCAAAGAACGGTATTTTGATTGTTGAATTTGCTTTGGATAGAAGAAGAAAAGGACTTCCGATTGTACAAGCTGCAATTGATGGAGCGGTAGCGCGTTTACGTCCAATTTTGATGACTTCGTTTGCCTTTATTTTAGGATTGGTTCCATTAATGTTCGCTTCTGGAGCGGGAGCTGTTGGTAATAAATCCATTGGTACTGGAGCAGTAGGAGGTATGTTGATCGGAACTATTTTAGGAGTATTTGTTATTCCGGTTCTGTTTATCATTTTCCAAACTTTACAAGAAAAAATAAGCGGTCCAGCAAAAGATGGTTATGATGATGAAGACGACGATGAAGATGAAATTCATTTAATAGAAGCTCACAAAGAGTAAAATTTAATTACAAGAAAAATGACGAATAGTTCTAATAAATATATTTTACTGGTAATGACAGCCGCACTTATTAGTGCGTGCTCTGTTACCAAGAAATACGAACGTCCAACGACATTAAAAACAGATCAATTGTATCGCGATCAATCTACGACTGATTCGACTACAATTGCAGATATGCCTTGGAATACTGTTTTTAAAGATGAAAAACTGAATGCATTAATTCAAAAAGGTTTAGAACAAAATTTAAATCTGAAAAATGCAATTGAGAATATTGTTCAAGCTAGAGCTTCTTTGCGTCAGAGTAAATTGGCTTATTATCCAAGCTTGCAATTGGACGCCAATGTAACGCATAACAAGCAATCTCAGGCAGGATTAAACTTTCCGGCAGGAATCAACATTAATACCTTAACAACAACTTACAAATTAGGCGTAAGCAGTTCTTGGGAAATTGATGTTTGGGGAAAATTAAGCAGTTCTAAAAGAGCGGCTTTGGCAACCTATTTGGCTTCTGATGCTGCAAAACAAGCAGTTCAAACGCAATTGATTGCCGATATTGCCAATAATTACTTCTTGCTATTGTCGTATGATGAATCGTTAAAAATCACAGAAGAAACATTAAAAAGCCGTATCGAAAACGTTGCAACTATTAAAGCTTTAAAAGAAGGTGCAATTGTAACTGGTGCAGCAGTCGTTCAGAGTGAAGCCAACCAGCATGCGGCAGAAGTTTTAATTCCAGATTTGAAGCAAAGCATTCGCGAAACCGAAAATGCTATCAATATTTTACTTGGACAAGGACCTGGACCAATTGATAGAGGTGTTTTAGGGACACAGATTATTCCTGAAAAAATTGCAATCGGAATGCCAGCGCAGTTATTAAACAATCGTCCTGATGTCCGTCAAGCGGAGTTTAATTTCAGAGTCGCTTTTGAGTCGACTAATTTGGCTAAGACGTATTTTTATCCAAGTCTGACGCTTACAGCAAGCACCGGATTTTCAAATTTAGAGTTGAAAGATTTCTTTAGCAATTCTATTTTTTATTCGATTATTGGAGGATTAACACAGCCTTTATTTAATCATGGTTTAAACAAAATGAGATTGACTACAGCGCAGTCACAACAATTACAAGCATACAACAATTTCCAACAAAGTCTTTTAGTGGCTGGTCAGGAAGTTTCAAATGCCTTGTATGCGTACCAAATGGCTGTTGAAAAAGAAGATTCTAGAGCGAAGCAAATTGCAGCTTTAGAAAAAGCAGTAG
This sequence comes from Flavobacterium sharifuzzamanii, assembly GCF_003254585.1. Taxonomy (GTDB): domain Bacteria; phylum Bacteroidota; class Bacteroidia; order Flavobacteriales; family Flavobacteriaceae; genus Flavobacterium; species Flavobacterium sharifuzzamanii. The sequence continues at coordinate 288,458 of NZ_QJGZ01000040.1, forward strand.
ACTTTACGCAAGAACTTTTAGAATATAGTTCTGCAACTAACTATACAGATGTATTAACATCGCAGCAAAACCTTTTAGCGGCGCAATTAAACGGAGTAAATGATAATCTGCAAAAATTGCAAGCTGTTATTAATTTGTACAGAGCGTTGGGTGGTGGTTGGAAATAATTGTTTATAATGATAAAAACCGTCTCAAAATCTGAGACGGTTTTTTGAAAAGTACATCGTTTAAAAAGCACTATTCGTCGATTAGTTTCGTAATTTTGTATAATGAATGCTTGAATCACAAATCTTTGGCATTAATTTAGATTAATATCTATTACAGTTAACATTTAAATTCTAAAGACATGAAAAAGTTAATATTCGCCTCAGTGCTTTTTATGAGTGCATTTTTTGCTCAAGCACAAGTATCAGTAAATGTAAATATTGGTACTCCTCCAAATTGGGGGCCACAAGGTTACGACAACAGCAGATACTATTATTTGCCAGACATCGATGTGTATTATGATATAAATCAAAGCGTATTTATTTATGCCAATAGCGGAAAGTGGATTCGTGAAAGAAGACTTCCGTCAGTATATAGAAACTATGATTTGTATTCAGGATACAAAGTAGTTTTGACTGATTATAGAGGAAACACTCCTTATTACTATCATTCAAAACACAGAGCTGAATATCCGAAAGGCTACCACGGAAAACCTCAAAAAAATAGAGGAGAAAAACCTAAAGGAAATAATGGAAACCACTACGGAAACAACAAAGGAAATAGTGGAAACAATGGCAACGGAAACAGCCAAGGAAATAATAAGTCAGACAAGAACCACGATCACGGTAATGGCAAACACCATTAATAAACATGACTAAAAGAAAACGCCTCCAATTGGAGGCGTTTTTGATTTTTTATAGCCACTAATTACACGAATTAGCACGAATTTATTTTAATAAAAAATTAAAATATCAATTGCCTCTAGCTAAAGCTGGAGGCAATTCATTTTAGCCATGAATTAGCATAAATTACAACCTTTTGTAAAAATAAATTCGTGCTAATTAGTGTAATTAGTGGCTATAAAAAAAAATCCTTTTTTAATCCAAATAATCTGTGGCAAAAAAAACTATTCAGAAACCGCTTTCACCTTATGACCAAAAGCTCCAAAAGAAAGAATGATCAAAAAACAAACTAGCGGAATAATATATCCAGTTTGAATATCATCGTGATTCATATCGATTAAAGTTCCCATCCCGTAAGGAATAATAGCTCCACCAACAATTGACATTACCAACCAAGAAGAACCCGTTTCAGTATTCGATTTTAAGCCTTTAATTCCTAGAGAGAAAATCGTTGGGAACATAATTGACATAAAGAATCCAATTCCTCCAAGAGCGTAAATCACTACGATTCCAGAACCGTAAATTGCGACCAGGCACAGTAAAACACTCATTACGCAGTAGATTGACAATAAAACATAATCTTTTACAAAACGTAAAAAGAAAGTTCCAATAAAACGTCCCGCCATAAAAAGGAAACCATAGATTCCTAAATAATATCCAGCAGTTTTTTCATCTAATCCAGCTCCTTGTTGTGCGATACGAATAAAGAAACTGGTAATGCAAACTTGAGCTCCCACATAAAAAAATTGAGCAGCAACTCCCCAGCTTAAATGTCTAAATTTTAAAACAGAGAAAAAACCGGGTTTAATTTCAGCTTCTGTATGAGTTGCTTTCATTGAAGGCAATTGTACGAAGTAAAATATAATAGCAACCAAAACTAAGATGCTTCCTAAAACAATATAAGGCATTTTTACAGAAGCCGCTTCGCCCAATAAATAAGCCGCTTTTTCTGCTTCTGGCATTGCTGCCATTTGCTCTGGCGTATGATTGGTTCCTGAAAGAATGAATAACGAACCTACAATAGGAGCAACCATTGCCGCCAATCCATTGAAAGAAGCTGCTAAATTCAATCTTTTAGAAGAAGATTCTGCAGGTCCTAATATTGCAGCGTAAGGGTTTGCACTGGTTTCTAAAATCGTTAAACCACATCCAATTACAAAAAGGGCAAATAAGAACAATTCGTAAGTTCTAGTATTAGCTGCTGGAACAAACAAAAATGCTCCTGCTGCAAAAACTAATAATCCAGTAATGATACTGTTTTTATAACCAAATCTTTTAATCAGCATTCCAGCTGGAATCGCCATAATGAAGTAAGCAAAGAATACAGAAGTATCAATAAGAGTAGACTGGCGATTATTTAATTCGCACGCTTTTTTCAAGTGCGGAATTAAAACTGAATCTAAGTTGTGGGCCATTCCCCACAGAAAAAATAGGCATGTAACTAAAATAAAAGGCAAAAGGTACTGATTTCCTTTTCCGCCTTCTGTTGGCACTTCATGTTGATCGCCAGCTTGGTTTGTAATTTGCATTTAGATAGTTTTTTAGTTGTTTTTTTTAAGGTTCAGAGGTTCAAAGTGGCAAAGGTTCAAAGTGAAGAAACCTTTGTTCCTGTGCACCTTTGAACCTTTGTCCCTTGAAGAAAAATCATTTTTTCTTCACTAAAAGTAAGTGATCGCAAACCAAAACGATTTCACCGCGTTGGTTAATGATTTCTACATGTTCGGTTACGGTTCCCATTTCTGGATTTTTGGCTTCACCTTTTTCAGAAATAGTTACTTCTGAGTGAATAGTGTCGCCGATATGAACTGGTTTTACAAAACGCATTTTGTCGTAACCTCTAGAAAAAGCTTCTGGATTTATTTCAGATGCTGTTAATCCAATTCCGATGGCAAAAACCATGGTTCCGTGCGCAATTCTTTGTCCGAATGGCTGAGTTTTGCACCATTCTTCGTCCATGTGATGAGGAAAGAAATCTCCCGTGTGTCCAGCATGAACCACAAAATCGGTTTCTGTAATTGTTCTGCCTAAAGTTATTCGTTTGTCGTCGATTTGATAATCTTCGAAAAAAGTTGATTTAAAATACATAATTTATTCTTTTTATTCGTCAGCTCAACATCGCGTTTATTTTGAAGAGGACTTAAATTTTGTTTTTTGGTTTTGAAATATAGTGTTTTAATTACACTTGTTCAAAAGAAATTCCACCGTTTTTGTTACTTTCATAACAAGCTTCTACAACTTTCATCGTTCCCAAAACATCTTGGACACTTGCTGATAATATCGTGTCAGAACCTTCTTTGTAACGCATTAGATTAGACATTGCACCAATAAAAGCTTCTGGAAACCATGAACCTTCCAATTTTACTTCTGTCCATTCGTACTCATTTTCATTATCTTTTTTGGGCAATGCATACTCAAAAACGTCAGGAAGACCGTCAGGATAGTTCATTAACAAGCCCATTTTTGCTTTAACAGCGCCTTTCGTTCCTTCCCATTTAATATAACTTTCTTCGTGTTTTGGGCCAAAATGATGATCGTGATTGGTATTGATTACAACATGTTTATCTTCGCCATAATCCAAAATAATAGTAGATCGGCTTGATGATAATTTTTTAAGCGGATGTTTAGCCGTTTTTGCCAGTACATTTTTCGGATTTCCTAGAAAAGATCGAATGCAGTCAATATAATGCACACTATGGAAAAGAATTTCCAATCTTGGATGTTCTTTTATTAAAGGAAACAATTCCCAAGGCGTATTTACAGTAACTTTGAATTCCAAATCGTATAATTCGCCAATAATTCCCTGATCGATTAAATATCTTGCAGCGCTTACAAAAGAAGCAAAACGCAATTGGAAGTTGATTGCAGCAACCAGATTCTTTCTTTCACAAACTGTTACAATCTCGCGTGCCTGAGCCAAATCATTTCCCATTGGTTTTTGAATCAAAACTGCAGCGCCGTCAGGTAATTGTTCTAAAATTTCGATGTATTGATCTGGTAAAACGGTAATATCATAAACAGCGTTTGAAGGCGCATTTTTTACTGCATCGGCTACACTTTCAAAAACATGATCGATTTTGAATTGTTTCTGTAAATCGTATGCTTTTGAAATCGTTCTGTTGGTAATACCAAAAACTTTAAAACCAGCCATTTCATAAGCAGGAAGATGAGCATCTTTTACAATTCCGCTTGCTCCAATAATCACAATGGGCTGTTCTGTTTGGGGAAGTAAAGGTTTATAGGGAATATTCATTTGTTCTATATTTTGAAATTAAGCCTGCCAATTTTAATTCTTGACAGAGCTGTGTAATGTTGTTCCTTGACTTAATTCTCTTATTTTCTTTTGAGTTTCTTCTAAAAGTATTGCCGATGGAATATCAGTTTCAATGGCTTTTAAAACAGTGCCATCAATAAGTTCGGCTACTTTTGGCCAGATTGGTGTTTGAGGCAGTGTTAATGCATTTTCATGAAGCATTTCCAGTTTATGATAAAATGGAATTAAAGTATTAATTTCGGCATCTTTCCAAGTCGATTTTCGGCATCCGATTCCGCCTTCCGTAGTTAATAATTTATCGCTTTCGGGCGTTGTGGCAAAACGTAAAAAATCGTAAGCCAGTTTTTTATGTTTGCTTCCGGAACCAATTGTATATAACCAATATACATTCAAAGAAGCTGTTTTATGACCAGGATCGGATGGGAGGGAAGTGATATCGATTTTTCCTTTCACTTTCGATTCTTCGATCACTTCTGCCATAGAAGCAAATCCAAACCAGTTGATTGCCATTGCTGCTTGTCCTTCGGCGAAAGCCAAACCTGCTTCAACCGAACCAAATTCTCTCGATTTTGGATGAACCGCATTTTTGTCATTGACCATTTTTCTATAAAAGTCCAATGCTTTTATTGCTGCTTCGTTATGTATATCTATATGATTTTTTTTGTTTAATAAAGAACCGCCACGTGTCCATAATTGCAGACAGAAGTCAAAAACCATATTATGTCCGTCTGGATAATTGGCAAAAACAGCACCGTATAAATTTTGTTCGGGACGATTAAAAAATGTGGCAATTTCTGAAAATTCCTGCCACGTTTTTGGAGTAGAAAGTTCGTAGCCAAACTGTTCTTTAAAATTATCTTTTTCTGTCTGGTTTTCAAATAAATCTTTTCGGTAAATCAGACATTCCGGCCCGTCGTGAAATGGAAGTCCGAAAATGCCATTGCTCAATTTTTGTAAATGCAACAGCGATTTATGCCATCCAAAAGGATAATTTTCAGGTGGATTTTCTCCAATTAATGAAAACAAATTAAGAACCGCATTTTCGTTTGCTGCATCAAAAATCCAATCGGTATTGATGTGGGCGATATCCCATTTTCCTTCTTTTAGACCCTTTTCTGAGATAGTAGTTTCGTACAAATCATGAAGTTCTAAGGCAACCATTTCTGCTTCCATTTTTATATTGTTTTGAAGGCAGAAAGCATCCCACAATTTTCGAAGTGTACTTTCGAAAGGATCGAATTTTCGAACGGCGATTCTAATTTTTTCCATCAGCAGTCTATAAATTCTTTAATAATTTTCTCGTTGTCCTGACCTAGTTTTGGCGAGCCTTTTCCTGAAGTCATATATTCGCCGTCAATTTTTATCGGACAGCGTGTAGTTTTATAAGTATAGCCGTCAAGCATTTCGACTTGCTGGGTGAAATTCAAAACCTTAAATCCGTCTTCAGCAAATAGCTGCTGATAGTTTAAAACTCCTGCGCACCAAATGTCGGCGGGTTCTAAAATATCTAACCAAAACTGTGTTTCTTGCGTTTGCAAATGATCGGCAAGTATATTTTTGATTTCGTCTCTAAGCGTAAATTTGTTTTCAGGAAAAGCTAATAAAGCATCACATTTTAGCAAAGAAGCCAAAACAGGAATCGATCCCATTGCTAGTGCGAGATAACCGTTTTTGGTTTTGTAAATTCCGTATGGAGCGCCCAAATAAGCGTGTGCGTTATTGGTTTTAGTTCGAACAGGCAATTCGCCGCCGTCATTAAAATAGGTCGTAATTGTTTCAAATTGAAAATCAAATGCAGATTCCAACATACTGACTTGAACTTGTGCGCCAATGTTATGAGTTGCTTTTCGGTATAAGGAGGCTAAAATTCCTTGCGCTAAATGAGCTCCGGCAAGCATATCTACAATCGATAATCCCATTGGAACTGGACCATCTTTATGATTACCGCTTAACCAAGTCAAAGCCGTTAAAGATTGTAAAAGCAAGTCTTGTCCCGGTAAATCTTTCAAATCTGGATGTTCTCCAAAACCTGAAATTGACCCATAAATCACATTTGGATTAACGTTTTTTACGTCATCATAACTCAAACCAATGCGCTCCATAACTCCGGGTCTGAAATTGTGCATGACAACATCGGCTTTAGCTAATAGTTTTTTTAGTTTTTGAAGTTCCTCTGGCTGTTTAAAATCAATCGCAAAAGATTCTTTGTTTCTGTTGATAGTATGAAAAACAGACGATTCGCCGTTCATAATCAAATCAGAAGTATATAAAGTACGGCAGATATCTCCCGTTCCCGGTTTTTCAATTTTTATCACGCGCGCTCCCAAATCGGCCAGACGCAAACTCGCCGACGGGCCCGAAAGAAACTGACTGAAATCTACAATTAAATAATCTTCTAATGGTTTCATTTTTTTTGTTTAACCGTTTTTATGGTTTAATCGTTTAATCGTTGTATTTGTTTAACCATTAATTCGTTTATTTGTTTAATACGATTAAACAAATAAACGATTCAACAATCTAGCGAATAAACTGTTCGTGTATTTTCAAATTGTCCTGTCCTACTTTTGGTGCTGCTTTTTCGCTTAGCAAAATTTCTCCATCCAATTGTATCGGACTTCTGGTGGTTACCAAAGTTTCGCCTTCGGTATTTTTAACGGTTTGTTTCAGCTGTAATTCATTTACAAAGCGCTGATTGTCCAGTTCTTCGTAATTGAAAACTTTTCCGCACCAAATACCTTCTTTCTGCAATATTTCAATCCAATAATCAGAAGTTTGGGTTTGAATTCTTTCACTCAAAATCGTTCTGATTTCGTCGCGCTTTTCAAACCAAAGATGTTTATCTGCAAAGGCATTTAAATCTAAACCTAATGTATTTCCAATAAAAAGTAAATCACCCATTGCGAGAGACAAATAACCATCTTGCGTTTGATAAACTCCGTAAGGTGCGCTTAAAAAAGCATGCGCACTTCCTTTAATATCACCACGTTCAGGCAATTGACCGCCATCATTTAGGAAAGAAGTAATCGCTTCAAATTGTACATCGAGAATAGATTCCAGCAAACTGACTTCAACCAAAACACCTTTTTTAGTTTTGGCTCTTTTTAGAAGCGCTGCTAAAATTCCTTGTACAAAATGATTTCCACACATTAAATCGGCTACAGCCAAACCAAAAGGAACTGGGCCTTGACTTTTACGTCCACTTAACCAGCTTAAGCCAGAAAGCGATTGTAACAATAAATCTTGTCCCGGTTTTTTTGCCCACGGTCCTTCATTTCCGTAACCTGTAATAGTTCCGTAAATAATCTGTGGATTTATAGAAAGCGTATTTTCAAAATCTAATCCGATTTTTTCCATCACTCCAGGTCTGAAATTATGTGTCATAATATCAGCCTTTTCGATCAGTTTTTTAATTAAAACCAAATCGTCAGGATTTTTTAAATCGGCTGCAAAAGATTCTTTATTTCTATTAATCGTATGAAAAAGTAAACTGCTATCATCTACAAACAAATCTTTAATACTTAATTGTCTGCAAGCTTCACCTTTTACGGGACGTTCGATTTTGATAACACGTGCGCCCAAATCGGCCAGTTTTAATCCTGCCGAAGGTCCTGCTAAAAACTGGCAGAATTCCAGAACAACTAATCCTTCTAAAGGTCTCATACGGTCTGGATTTTTAGAGATTCCGCGTAAAGCGAATTCATTTCTTCCAACACTTTTAATTCGTCTCCGCCATTCATCAAATAATTGCGAACCACATCTCCCGCATGATCTTGGAAATACATGTGTCCATAGTATCTCGGACGAAGGAAAGCGCGTTCTAAAGCTGGTAAAGTATTTTTGAAATAATCGTGTGTCACTCCATTAATTCTTTCGCTTTTCCAAGCTTGCAAATGTCCTGGCTGACCGCCATTATCAGTATAAATATTCTGCTGAACCTGTGATGAACACGTAAATTCAGCATATTTTATGGCTGTTTCAATATGTTCGCTGAATGAAGAAACCGCTAATCCAGTTCCTCCCAAAGAAGAAATCATCGGATTGTCATTCAATTTAACTAAATCATAAAAATGTAAAAGGTTTTGGCTGTAGCCAATGCGAGAATAATTGGAATAACCATAAGCAAAAGGGCAGTAGGCAATTTCGTCTGAATTAACCATCGCTTCATAAACTTGAATTGGATTACGGTTAAAGTTTTTATTATCAATTAATTGAGCTAATTCTCTAAACATTTGAAGGGCTTTGATTCCTGTGGATTCAGAAATCACTTTTTCTTCAGAAAGAAAAGGAGCTTCGCCCAAACTGCAGCAAAACATATAAAAGCTCATTAAAACATCTACAGGAATTCCGGCAAAGGCAACTAAACCTTTTTTAGCCAATGCTAATAAATCATCATACGTTTTAGGAACTTCTAAATTGTTTTTTTTCAAAAGATCCAAGCGGGCAGAAGCAACAGGAGTTGCAGCATCGATTGGAAGCGCCCATAATTTGTCGTGAAAAACATAACTTCCGTACGATTTTCCAACAGTATTACTTTCTTGATCTTTAATATATTCGTTTGATAAATAATCAGATAACGGAAGAATCGCTTTGGTTTGCGCTCCAAAACCTGTCCAGGGATGATCAATGACCAATAAATCAAATCTTTTGGCTAAGTCTTCGATAGAGGCATCGGCAAATTCTTGTAAACTTCTCTTTTCCCAAGAAATTTCAACATCAGGATGTAATTCTGTAAAACGCTGTGATGTGGCAACCATTGGAAGTAAACCTCTTGTATGATTCCAAGTTATGCCTTTTAATTTTATCATTTTTATATAGGAATTTTGGGTAGTGAAATCGTTTGAAATAATAAATGTAAAAAATACAATTACAAAAGTAGAAATAAGATTTAAATGAACAAGGAATCCTTTATTTATTAAAGAATCTTTTTGCATAAAAGGATAATTAGTGATGTAATTTCTACAAACTGTCTAAAAAATGTTATAAAAATTTAAAGTTTAGCTATTTTAAGAAGAGGAAAATAAAATATATCTCGGATATTAATTTTTAAAAAGTATTTTTGTAATTGTATTTTTTACATTTATTAATTTTGCTTTGCTTTTTTACAGGATTTAGAATAGATAAGAAGTAGAATTTCTAGGATGATTATACGATTGATGGAGACTTTTCATCTAAAAAATTAAACTAACAATTAAAAATATACGATTATGAAATTAATACGTTTTGGAGAAATCGGAAAAGAGAAACCTGGAGTTTTGATTGGAGAAAAGAGATATGATGTTTCTTCACTTGTAACCGATTTTAACGAAAGTTTCTTTGAAGAAAACGGATTAGAGAAATTACAAAAGGTATTAGAAAGAAATCCAACTTTGCCAGAAGTTGATGCTTCTGTACGTTTAGGTTCGCCTGTTGCGAGACCTTCAAAAATTATCTGCATTGGCTTAAATTATATCGATCATTGTAAAGAAACCAACGCACCGATTCCGACAGAACCAATTATTTTCTTTAAATCAACAACTTCTTTGTGCGGTCCAGATGATGATTTGATTATTCCGAAAAACTCTGAAAAAACAGATTGGGAAGTAGAATTGGCTTTTATCGTGGGCAAAAAAGCAAGTTATGTCGAAGAAGCTGAAGCTTTAGATTATGTGGCTGGTTATGCTTTATTAAATGATTATAGTGAAAGAGCTTTTCAACTAGAGCGCGGCGGACAATGGGCAAAAGGAAAAGGAAGCGACACTTTTGCGCCTCTTGGGCCATTTTTGGCTACAAAAGATGAAATCGCTGATGTGGATAATTTAAAAATGTGGCTGACGGTAAACGGTAAAAAATACCAAGATAGTAACACGTTGAATTTAGTTTTCAAAATTCCTTATTTAGTGCATTATCTAAGTCAGTTTATGACATTGCTTCCAGGCGATATTATCAGTACAGGAACGCCTCCGGGAGTTGGTTTAGGAATCAAACCAGATCCGATTTATATTAAAGCTGGCGATGTTGTTGAATTGGGAATTGAAGGTTTAGGAACAAGCAAACAGAAAGCTGTAGCATATCAAAAATAAAAATTAAGAAAGTATAAAATGAAATATATTGTTTGCGAAAAACCTCAGGAATTTCTATTAAAAGAAACCAATATTCCAGAACCAAAAGAGGGAGAAGTTTTATTGAAAATTAAAAGAATCGGAATCTGCGGAACTGATATTCACGCTTTTGGTGGAACTCAGCCGTATTTTGAATATCCAAGAATTTTAGGTCACGAATTGGCTGCTGAATATGTAAAGGGAAATGCAGAAGGATTTAAACCGGGAGATAAAGTGACTTTTATTCCATATTTCAACTGCGGAAAATGTGTTGCCTGCAGAAACGGATTGACAAACTGCTGCGTAAATATTAAAGTTTTCGGTGTTCATATTGACGGCGGAATGGCTGAATATGTTTCGATTCCAGAACAATATTTATTGCACGGTCAAGGTTTAGATTATGATGAATTGGCTTTGGTTGAACCTTTGGCAATTGCGGCGCACGGCGTTAGAAGAGCGGCTGTAAAACCAACTGATACTGTTTTGGTAATGGGAGCAGGACCAATCGGAATTGGTTTGATTCAGTTTGCTAAAATTGCCGGAGCAAAAGTAATCGTAATGGACATTAACGATTACAGATTAAATTTCTGTAAAACGGAACTAAATGCAGATGAAACGATTAATCCGTTAAATGATGATGTTGCGCAAAAGTTAGCTGAATTGACAAACGGTGATATGGCAAATGTGGTTATTGATGCTACAGGAAATCAGAAAGTAATGAACAGCGCTTTTAATTATATTTCACACGGCGGAAGATTTGTTTTGGTTGGACTTCAAAAAGGCGAATTAAGTTTTAGTCATCCCGATTTCCACAAAAGAGAATCGACTTTAATGAGCAGCCGAAATGCGACTATTGAAGATTTTGAATATGTAATGAAATGTCTGAAAGAAGGAAAAATCGATCCTAAAAAATACATCACACACAGAACTAGTTTTGATGAAATGATTACTGATTTTGGGAATTTGATTGATCCGAAAAATAATGTGATTAAGGCGCTGATTGAAATAGATTAAGAATTACAGTTGAGTTTTTACATCTAGTTTGTCATTTCGACGAAGGAGAAATCTTCGCGAGAAACTCTACAAAGATTGGCGAATTTCTATATGGAGCTACTTACGAAGATTTCTCCTTCGTCGAAATGACAAAAATGAGGAAAAATATAACTTTAAATACCCACAAAAAATGGATTTAAACTTGAAAAATAAAATAGTTGTCGTTTCTGGTTCAGCTGGAAAAGAAGGCAGTATCGGAGAAACAATCGTGAATAGATTGGCAGATGAAGGCGCAATTCCGGTTTTGGTTGACAGGAACGCTAGAGGTTTCGAATACGTAGAAAGGCTTCAAAAAAGAGGAGTTAATTCACTATTTGTACAAACTGATGTAACAGATCCTGTTGCAATCGAAAATGCCGTAAAAGTAATCGGAGCTAAATATGGAAGAATCGATGCTATAATTAATAATGTTGGTGTAAATGATGGTGCAGGATTAGATGCTTCTTACGAGGAATTTATGGATTCATTGAAGTTAAATGTAGTAAGTTACTTTTTATTGGCTAAATATGCACTTCCTTATTTAAAAGAATCAAAAGGAAATATCTTAAATATAGGTTCAAAAGTGGCTTTAACAGGTCAAGGAGGAACTTCTGGTTACGCTGCTGCGAAAGGCGGTGTTTTAGGCTTAACAAGAGAATGGGCAGTAGATTTGATTCAGTTTGGAATACGTTCGAATGCGATTATTATTGCTGAAAGTTATACGCCTGCTTACGAAGATTGGATTAAAACATTGCCAGACGGAGAGGCAGTTTTGAAAAAAATTAGTAAAACGATTCCGTTAGAAAGTCGTATGACCAAAACAGAAGAAATTGCAGATACAGCACTTTTTATCATCTCAGAAAAATCGTCGCATACAACGGGACAATTTGTTTTTGTGGATGGAGGTTACGTACATTTAGATCGCGCTTTGATAAGCGATGTTAATTAAAAAGATATGAGTAAAAGAATAGATTCCCATCAGCATTTTTGGAAGTTTGATCCCGTTAGAGACAGCTGGATTGATGAAACCATGCAGAATATTCAAAGAGATTTTCTTCCTGAAGATTTACAGCCATTATTAAAAGAAAATCAGTTTGAAGGTTGTGTTGCAGTTCAGGCAAGTCAGTCAGAAGAGGAAACTCATTTTTTATTGGATTTGGCTTCTAAAAATGATTTCATAAAAGGAGTTGTCGGCTGGATTGATTTGCGAAATGAGAATATTGCTGACCGTTTGCAATTCTTTTCAGATAAAAAAAAGCTGAAAGGTTTTAGACACGTCGTTCAAGGCGAAGCTGATGATTTTATGTTAGGAGCAGAATTTAGAAGAGGAATCGCAGCTTTAAAAGCATTTAATTATACTTACGATATATTGATTTTCGAACGTCAATTACCAGCTGCAATAAGTTTGGTAAAAGATTTTCCAAATCAAAAATTTGTAATTGATCATATTGCCAAACCAGATATCAAATCGGGAAGTATTGATTCTTGGAAAAAGGGAATCGAAGAAATTGCAAAGTACGAAAACGTTTGGTGTAAAATCTCAGGAATGGTCACAGAAGCCGATTGGAAAAACTGGAAACCAGAAGATTTAAAACCGTATTTAGATGTAATTTTTGAAAACTTTTCAATTGATAAATTAATGTACGGCTCAGATTGGCCAGTTCTCAATGTTGCTTCTGATTATAGTGAAGTGGTAAAAACATTGGAAGATTATATTTCGAAGTTTTTAATTGAAGATCAAAATAAGATTTGGTTTGAGAATGCGAATGCATTTTATAACCTATAAATAGATTTTTAGCCACAGATTAAAGGATTAAAATGATTAAAAAATCTGTGAAAATCCTTTAATCTGTGGCTAAATATTTTCTCAACTAATTTTCGCAGATACAATATTTTTAATTTGTGAATTTGTGGCGAAAAAATTATTTCAAAACATCATTTTCCGGAGCCCATTTCTTCTGCCATTCAGGATATTTCTTCAAAGCCTTTTCAGGTTTATCCGTATACCAGGCATAACCTGTTCTTCTTTCACGGCTTACTTCGGCTAAAGAATATAGAAACTCACTGTCACGATCGGAGAATAAAGGACGATGTGTTTTAAGTTCGTAATAACGAGTCCAAATAGGCGGAACAGTAGTATCGTGCACGACTCTTACGTCATTTTTGATTTTCTTGTATTTAGATTCCATTTCTTCAGCAGCAAAACTTTCAACTCTGGTATTATAGATTTTAGAATCCTGAAACCATTTTATAGCACCTTGTACCGCATTAATAATTTTTTCATTTGGATTATCAATATCCATTAAAAACAAAACTACATCAACACTTTCTGCATTGCAGATGCTTGGCGGTTCAAATTTACGTGCCCATGCAGGTTCAAGTGTTATTTCGTCGTGTTGTTGGCACCAAGCAGTCAATTTTCCGTTGTCTTTAATTTGCATTTTTAAAATACAATCCAGTCCTTTTTGGTAAGCGTTGACTACTTTTTTTCGGATTTTAGCGTCAATAAAAGCATAATCAGGATCATTATTTACAATCTTTTTTAAAAGATTCATGATTCCCATATACGCTCCATCATTAAAAGTAATATGTCGACTATAGCCTTTTTCTAAAGGAAAATATTGTGGCCAGCCTCCGTTTGGATATTGTGCTTTTATGGTGAAATTAATGCCACGCAAGCATCCATCTTTATACCTCGGATCTTTTGTGAGCGTATAAACCTGTGCCAGATAATGAATGTGCGTATAAGTTGTTTCATTATCAAAAGTAGTATGCTCAATATATTTCGTTTTAACTACACTGTCTATTTGTTGTGGAGTCAAAATAGCTTTCATGTCATAATTTTTTGGCCATCCGCCATTGTCGCGTTGGAAATACAGAATATTATCGGCAATTTTCGTATAATCCGTTTCAGCATATTTCGGCTGATTTGGCACTGGATTTATGATATTGGTTTTGTCTTTTATAAAGTACCAATGGTTAGTGCCATCAGTAAAAGGTTTTGTACTGATTTCACTATTTGACTGCGCATGCAAGCATAAAAATGAAAAAGCGCAAAACGCAGATGCCAATAATTTCGAGCTATTTATGGAATTGAACATAGAATCTCGTTTTTAGAATTTAACCGCTTTCTTAGGCACGTTTTTGTCAATAGTAGTCGTCTTAGAAAAATTAGCAGAAGAACCACTTAAATCAATATTTTTGCTCGCTTCACCATTAATTGTAATCGCATTTGATGAAGAAGGATTGAACTCGATATTTTTCAGCGAAAGGTTTTTAGTGTTGTATATTTCGAAAGCATTTTTAGCCTCAATATCCAATTGTGCGTTACTGATTTTAATTCCGTTAGCATCAATTATAGAAAAACCTTTTTGTGCCTTAGCAATCAAGTTTGTGATTTCAATATTTTCTAAATTCATTTCCGGGAGACCTTGTAAAAAGACAGCTTGCTGAGCGCCTTTAATTGTGATGTTTTTGATTACGATATTTTTAAACTGAGGCGTTTCTTCGTTTACTGGAATCGCTTTTGTGCTAACCGTATTGCCGCCTTCTGCTAAAGTCTCAGCGATTGATTTTCCTCCGTAATACAAATCAAAAGAAATTGCCTGAGATGGAATATCGGTCATAAAAACATCTGAAATGTAAATGTTTTCTACAACACCGCCACGTCCGCGAGTACTTTTAAAACGAAGACCAACATCAGTTCCCATAAAAGTACAGTTAGAAACGTGCAGGTTTTTTACACCACCAGACATCTCACTTCCAACTGTAACACCGCCATGACCATGATACACGATATTGTTTTTAACGATGATATTTTCGCAAGGAACACCTCTATCACGTCCATCTTTATCTTTGCCTGATTTAATGCAGATGGCATCGTCACCCACATCAAAACTTGAGTTTTCGATTACTACATTTTTACAAGATTCTACATCAAGTCCGTCGCCGTTTTGAGAAAACCATGGATTGCGAACGGTTATATTTCGAACAATTAAATCTTCAATTAATAACGGGTGAATATTCCACGCAGGAGAATTTTGGAAAACAGGTCCGTCAAATAGCACTCTTTTACTATTTTGTATGCTTACCAAAACAGGACGAAGGAAATCATGAATAGCTTCAAAATCTTCTTTTGTTTTTAAATCAAGACGAATGTTCTGATCGGCACCTTTAGCACCTTTTAAATATTGTTCAGAAGGATACCAGCTGTCTTTCTTTTCATTTAAAACCCCGCCAGAAGCTACAAATTTCTTCCATTGTTCATCTGTTAGTTTGCTCTTTTTAACTTGTCGCCAAGCTTCGCCAGAACCATCCCAAACACCATTTCCTGTAAATGCTATATTTTCTAAATTTTTGCCATAAATAGGAGAGATGCATCGCCATGTATTTAAACCTTCAAAGCTGGTTTCGATTATTGGATATAAAGATTTATCGGTACTGAATTTGATTAATGCACCTCTTTCTGCATGAAGTTCAATATTACTTTTTAGAATGATTGGACCAGTCAGCCAAATTCCAGGTGGAATAATCAGTTTTCCACCGCCTTTTTTAGACAATGCATCAATCGCATCCGCAAAAGCTTTTGTATTCAAAACATAACCGCCATTTACTGCACCAAAGTCTTTTAGATTCACACTGTACTGCGGAATTACAGGTTCCTGTACTTCAGCCATTTTAAATTCAATATTTTTATACGTGTCAGCAGATTTTTGTGCCGAAGTGGTGTTGAAACTCAAAGCAAAAGAGGCTAGAGCGACACATAAAAGGTTAATTCGGTTAGTTTTCATTCTTATTCTATTATAGTTAAAAGTCTTTTTAGGGAAATAGATTCACTGATAATTCAATTTTTAATTACTGAAATTTTTATTCAATAAATAAAATTATACTTTTTTAATTTGAAATATTCAATGTAATCGATTACACAAATCTATTAAAAAAATATTATGAAATAGAAATTCTAGCCTATTTATCACATCTTTTTTGTGAATTTAATTTTTTTTGAATGTGAAATCAATAGAAAATGAAATGACTGTTTTTATATAAAAGTGTATAAAACATAATGTTTATCAAAGTTACAGGAGGGTACAGGATGCATAGTTTTTTATGTTCGATTAAATTGTGCCGAATATTTAATTTATCTGTTAAAATTAATCATGATGTAAAATTTTTAGTACTTAAAATTTATATCCTGATAATTTTTCAGAAGAAAAAAAGAAAATAATGCGTTCAATTCCTTTCAACAAATTACTGATCATTTTTTTAATGGTATTTACAGTTTCGGCAAATGCTGCTGAAATCTGGGTTTCTCCAACTGGAAAAGATATAAATTCTGGAACCAAAGAGAGCCCGTTGGCAACGGTTCACATGGCAATGCGAAAAGCCAGAGAACTTCGTCGCTTAAAAGATCCATCAATAAAAGACGGAATTCGAATTATAGTAATGAACGGAACGTATTATTTAAACGAACCTTTATTTGTACGACCAGAAGATTCTGGAACAGCAGATAGTCCTACAACAATTGAAGCCGATGTAAATGCAAGACCCATTATAAGCGGTGGAATAGAAATTAAAAACTGGACAAAATCGACAACGGTTATCAACGGACTAAAAAAAGGTGCTGTTTGGGTAACCGATGCTCCTAAAAAAGCAGGAAGCCTAATTGATTACAGACAATTGTGGGTAAACGGTAAAAAAGCCGTTAGAGCCAAAAATACTGAGGGGACCACAATGGAACGTATTTTATCATGGAATCACGAAGAACAAACTTGTTGGATTCCGTTTAAAGATAAGTCGATGAAGTTCGAGCCGGGAATGGAAATGTTTATCGTACAATGGTGGTCGAATGCCAACTTACGCATCAAAAATATCGAAGTACAAAAAGACAGCGCCAAACTTTCGTTTGAAGAGCCAGAAAGCCGTATTCAAAGTGAACATCCGTGGCCTGCTCCGTGGATTTCTAAAAATAACGGGAATTCTGCTTATTTTTTAAACAATGCTTTTTCACTTTTAAACGAGCCTGGAGAATGGTATTTGGATAAGAAAAATGCTAAAATCTATTATGTTCCAAGAGTTGGAGAAGATATTAATTCGGCAGTTGTAACCGCACCTGTTTTAGAAAATCTGGTTGAAGTAAAAGGAACGATCGATTCGCCTGTACACCATTTTCAATTTAAAGGAATTTCGTTTCAGTACAGCAACTGGCTACGTCCTTCACAGCAAGGCCATGTGCCGTTGCAGTCGGGTTTGTATTTGTTGGATGCTTATAAACTTAAAGTTCCAGGAACGCCAAATCAGGCGAATTTAGAAAATCAAGCTTGGGTAGGAAGACCTCGTGCAGCGGTAGAAGTTAATTATGCTAATAATATTCAGTTTGAATCTTGTCGTTTTGAGCATCTGGCTTCGACAGGTTTAGATTTAAATAAAGGAACAAATCACAATACCGTAAAAGGAAATTTATTTAAAGATATTGGCGGAAGTGCCATCAATGTTGGGATTTTCTCAGAAGAAGCTTTTGAAGCGCATTTGCCTTTAATCATAAAAGATGAAAGAGAAATGTGTTCTGATGAAGTGATTTCGGATAATTTAATCACCAACGTAACCAATGAAGATTGGGGAACTTTGGGAATCAGCGCTGGTTTTGTTAGAAACATCACAATTGAACACAACGAAATTTCAGATGTTTCATATTCCGGAATGGCAATGGGCTGGGGTTGGACGCACACGCCAAACGTAATGCAGAACAATAAAATTCTGGCGAATAAAATTCATCATTATGCCAAACATTTACATGATGTTGCAGGAATTTATACGCTTTCAGCTCAACCTGGCAGTCGAATTGAAGAAAATTATATCGACAAAGTTTACAACAGTCCGTATGCACACGATCCGTTTTTATGGCTGTATTTATATACCGATGAAGGAAGTGAAGGTTTTACGATTAAAAACAATTGGATTGCCGAAAAGAAAATCCTTAAAAACCATAACGGTCCAAAAGGAAATATTTGGGAACACAATGATCCGTATGTGAGCACTAAAATAAAAGATGCAGCAGGAATTAGAGCGCCTTATAAAGATTTAGAAAAAGAAGTTGTAATCGATGAAAAATGGGGATTGCAGGAAATGCCAAAACCGTATGTGATCGAATTGATTGGTTCTGATTTTGATATCGAAAAAATCAAATCGACTTTGGTTGGTTTTAGAATTGTAGGTCAGGAATTGTATCAATGGAAAAATCATTTGGTGATTTACGGAAAGATGAATCAGCCCGAAAGAACAAAACGAAAACTAGCGGGCGCTTTTCCTTCTTTAGAAATTAAAATCTATGAAGATTTAGTTTATGATTTCCAAAATTTCGAAAGATGTAAAGATTCAAAACCAGCATCAGATTGGGAAAATATTGTTTTAACAGCGAATCTTCCAGCCGATGAAAAACTGCAAAAAGAATATGTAGAGTATCATAAAACACAATTCGAAAAATGGCCAGAAGTAGCCAAAGGTTTCTGTAATGCCGATTTTCAGCAATTGCAGGTTTTCAAAAAAGACCGTCAATTGATTTTGGTAATCAGTATTCCGAAAGGAGAAAATTTGGATAAACTAAATCCAAAGACAACGGAAAATAATCCGCGTGTGGACGATTGGAATGCCTTAATGAAAAAATACCAAAGCGGAATCGAAGGCGCAAAACCAGACGAAACTTGGATTTTTCTAAACAAAGTAGAAATAGAAGCAAAAAAATAATAAGCATAATAAACCCGACAGGTTTTTAAAACCTGTCGGGTTTAAACGCGAAAAAAAATATTTAGCCACAGATTAAAGGATTTCCACAGATTTAAAAATCCATTTAATCCTTTTAATCTGTGGCAAAAAAACAAAATCAACAATCTAAAATAACCACACCTCATGTTAAAAATAGCCATTCTAGGACTTGGAGAAGGACGAAGCACAATGTCGGCTGCTATAGAAAGTTCAAAACTAGAACTCGTTAAAATATGCGACCGAAATGAAGAATTGTGTAAACAGCGAGCGAAAGAATTCGATTTTCATTCGTACACAACCAATTACGACGATTTGTTAAACGATTCGTCAATTGATATTATAGCGATTTATACGCCAGATCATCTTCACGCACAACACGTAAAGCAAGCTTTATTGAGTGGAAAACATGTCGTGTGTACAAAACCGTTTATTGATGATCTTTCGGATGCAAAAGAGCTTTTAGAATTAAGCAAATCGACAGGAAAGAAAGTTTTTATTGGGCAAAGTTCCCGTTTCTTCGAACCAGCCAAAAGACAAAGAGCCGATTATGAAGCAGGATTAATTGGAGATTTAATTACAATTGAAGCACAATACCACGCTGATCACAGATGGTTTTTGAAAAAAGAATGGTCGCTTTTGCAATCGTTTAAATGGTTGTATGGAGGTTTGAGTCATCCTGTAGATTTCATCAGATGGTATTTGCCGAATATTCAGGAAGTGATGGGTTACGGAATGATCAGCAGTAATGGACAAAATGCAGGATTGAAGAATGAAGATACAATGCATTTTATTTTCAAAGCAACCGATGGAAGAATTGCCCGTGTAAGCGGTGTTTATACTTCGCCGACTCAGCCAGCGCAACGTGACAGCGGAATGAGCACAATTCTGCGAGCTACAGAAGGAGCAAGCCAGGCAGATTATCACGAATTACGCTATGCGATTACAGATAGAACTGGCGAAGAAAAAGTGATTACTTGGGGCGACAGTACGATAAAATATTATTTCCGTTTTGAAGGACAAAGTCACCACGGCGGAGAATATCAGAATTACTTAGAGTATTTTACAGATAGTATCGAGCAAGGTTTTGAAGCGTATCCAAACATGGAAGAAGGAATTGGAACTGTGGCTTTGTTACAAGCAATGGATAAATCTTTGCAAACTGGAATGCCGGTTAAAATTGCTGATATTCTTAACGAATACGGACTATGAACAGTATCTACGACAAATTAACCACACTCGATTTTGTCATTGTTGCGGGGTATTTGGTGGCTTTGTTAGTCATTGGATATGTGGTAAGTATGAAGCAGAGAAAGAAAAACGAAACACTTTTTCTGGCCGGAAACTCCTTAAACTGGTACAGCATCGGGTTTAATATGTGGGGAACCAACGTTGGGCCTTCGTCATTATTGGCTTTTGCGAGTATTGGTTACGCAACGGGAATTGTAGCAGGAAATTTCGAATGGTATGCTTTTGTATTTTTACTGCTTTTGGCAATGGTTTTTGCGCCAAGATATATTGCGAGTAAAGTAAGCACAATGCCCGAATATATGGGAAAACGCTACGGCGACAGTACGCAGAATATTTTGGCTTGGTATGCTTTGGTAAAAATACTAGTAAGCTGGTTGTCTTTAGGATTATTCAGCGGAGGCGTTTTAGTGCGTCAGATTTTAGGAATTCCAATGTGGCAGAGTGTTACGGTTTTAGTGATTTTCTCTGGAATATTTACGTTCGCCGGAGGTTTAAAAGCAATTGCAAAAGTGAATGTTTTTCAGATGATTTTATTAATTGTAGTTTCGCTGACACTTTCCTTTTTAGGTTTACAAAAATTGGGCGGAATCGATGTTTTAATTGCCAAAACACCTTCAAACTTTTGGAATTTAGTTCGTCCTTCAGATGATGCGCATTATCCGTGGCCCGCTATTTTGTTAGGATATCCTGTAGCTGCGGTTGCTTTTTTCTGTACTGATCAATCGATGGTTCAGAGTGTTTTGGGAGCTAAAAATCTGGAGCAGGGACAATTGGGAGTTAACTTTATAGGATGGTTAAAAGTTATGGCATTGCCGTTATTTATTTTACCCGGAATTTTGTGTTATGCGTTATATCCAGAATTAGGAAGCAATTCTGATTTGGCTTATATGACAATGGTTACGAATCTTTTCCCAAGCGGAATGAACGGTTTGGTAATCTGCGTGATGATTGCGGTTTTGGTGGGAACAATTGGTTCTTCGTTAAATGCTTTGAGCACCGTTTTTACGAATGATATTTATGTAAAGAAAATAAACCCGACGGCAACTATTAAAGATCAGATTAAAATTGGGCGATTAACAATTGCTGCAGGATGTGTATTTGCGATTCTGATTGCCGTTGCGATTGATAATATCAAAGGACAGAATTTATTCAACATTTTTCAGGCGGTTTTAGGTTTCTTGGCGCCTTCGTTATCTGTTGTTTTCCTTTTGAGTGTTTTCTGGAAACGCACTACCAAAAAAGCAGTAAATGCAACGCTTTCTTGGGGTTCGGCGTTTAGTTTGTTTGTTGGGGTTTTGTATTTATGGATTTTTCCTGCGGATAAATATCCAGTTTGGCCTCACTTTTTATTGATTTCGTTTTACATTTTCGCTGTGCTTTTAATTACAGCAGTTATTATTTCTTTAACCGATAAAAATCCTGAAGTTAATGTTTCAGATGAAAGGGATATTCCTAAAACCAGTAAAAAGGTGAAGCTTTTGTTTGGTTTGTTGGGATTGACTATTTTGGTTTTGTATTTGGTTTTTAATGGACATTAATTAGTTAACTCAACTCTATAAATTTATATAAACGCTTCTTTAGTACAAGGGAGCGTTTTTATTTTATGATTAAAAAAAGATAAAATATATTTGACAATATGAATTTAAAAAATTGAATAGTAGGTTTGTTAGAGTAAGTCACTTATATTTATACAACTATTTTTAATGACATTAAAAACCATTGAATAATTAACAGAACAAAATAAAAATGAAAGTATATCAAAATTTACAAATACATTTAAAAAGTCTCGAAAATCAACATTTTGTGGATGATTTAAAATATTTAATAGAAAAATCTAATTGGAAAATAAGACAGGATTTTATTGATAATTATAAAAAAAATTCGTTCAGTTCAAGTAAAATTGTTCTTTGTGTAGAAACTGATAAATACAAATTTGAAGATAAAGATATTAAAGGAGCTCTTTGGATGTGGGATTATAACGGTTATTTGGAAGTTTTTAATATAATTCCACTTATAGATAATAGTTTAGATTATGATGAGTATAATTTTTTATTGAATAAATTTTATGAGAACTTTATTAAACAGTTATGCATTAAGTATGAAGCTAATATAATTTTAACAAAGCCAGAAAAGCAAATTATTGAAACAATTGGCGATGATGCTTTAAAAAGTTTACTTGCATTTTCTAACGGAGCAAATAAATCTACTGGTAATTCTCATCCATACGATTTTGAGCGTTGGTGCGAATTTATTTTTATTGTTTTTAGAAATGGAATTGAAGTTGGTGTCGATGAATTAATTGAATGGTTTGAAGAAAATGGATGGTCAAATGACATGGCACACAAGTTAGGATTAGATTTTGAATATTCATTAGATCTATTAGAAAAATATGAGCAAAATTAGTGGAAAATCAGCACTATCAGTTGATGATTTTGTTGCGATTTATAATGCAAATAAAAAAAATATCTTATTTTGGGACACTTGTTCGTTACTTGAGATAATTAGATTTCTTTATAGAAATGGAAATGTTAATGATTATAAAATCTTAAACGAAATAAACGCATTGATTCAATCTGATTCATTTTATTCAATCGCTTCTGCATTAACTATAAAGGAATGGAATGATAACGAAGAATTAGTTATAAATTCTGTTAAAGACTCATTAATACAAACAACGGATTTTCATTTTAACACTATTAATGTGATTAATGAAATTAATGCTACAATATATGAGTCTGAATCATTACATGACAAAAATTTAGTAAATGATCTAGTAAAATTAGCAGAGAGTATAATCTCTAAAACTTATTTTGTCGAAACCGATGAAGTTGCAAATAAATCATTAGAAAGAATAGCCTTTAGAAGGCCACCGGCTAACAAAAAAAATGAGTTCAAAGATTGTGTAGTTTGGGAAACGATGATTTTAGTTTCGGAAAGAATTAATGCCACAAAAGAGGCAGCGGATAATTATAAAAAAATATTTTATACTGTCAATACCGATGATTTTATTGATAAATCAAGAATGCCAAAAACTTTTCATGGGGCACTTATAGCGGAAGCTTCTGTAGTTGACTTAATTTGTTGTCAAAATTTAAAAGAAATTAAAAATTTCCTTTGATTTTAATTTCTTTTTATTATCTCGTAGAAACCAACAACTCCCGAATATCAACCTTCAAATATTTAGAAATCTCATAAAGTGTTTCAATAGAAGGTTGAGCTTCATTTGTACACCAACGAGAAACAGTCGATACAGTTTTACCCAAATGAGTGGCTAATTCCTTACTAGTTCGATTGTTTTCAACCAAAACAACTTTTATTCTATTTAATTTAAGTTTCGACACAATGTTGATTTATTGATATTTCATGCAAATATCTTATAATTTAAATATAAGAAAAAGAATAGTTGAAATCATCAAAGTTGCCCTAAAACGACAATTTAGTGTCTTAAAAATATTATTTGTAGTATAATTTTTACTATTTTTGTTTCGATGAAATAAAAATAAAATGAAACAATCAGTAAAAAGACGATTAAAAATACAGCCAAGACATATCGCAAGATCGTACCATCAATACGTTATATTTCCAGAAATACGTCTTTGCGGAAAATGGCTTCAGGAAATCGGTTTTAATTACGGGAATTTCGTAACGATTGAACATCAGCAAAATAAAATCATTATTACAACCAATAATGAAATTGAAACGAAATAAAAAACACATAGCTTTCAATTGAGAAAACTATGTGTTTTATTATGAAATAAAATGCCTTTTAAAGACAATCCAAATACTATGTTTCTATGTGTTTAAAATTATTCCTGAGCTTTCTTTTTCTTCTCCAAATTAGGCAAGAACCCAGTAATAACCCCAATTAAAGGCAGAAATGCACAAATCTTAAATACATATTCGATACTTGTAGCATCGGCAATTTTTCCTAAAATAGCAGAACCTAAACCGCCCATTCCGAAAGCAAATCCGAAGAAAAGACCTGCTACAAGTCCGACTTTTCCTGGCATTAATTCAGTTGCATAAACTAGAATCGCAGAGAAAGCCGAAGAAAGAATTAATCCGATAATTACAGATAAAGTTCCAACCCAGAATAATGAAACGTATGGAAGCATCAAAGTAAATGGAGCAACACCAAGAATTGAAACCCAGATTACATATTTTCTGCCGTATCGATCTCCGATTGGTCCTCCAATTAAAGTTCCAGCAGCAACAGCGCCAGAGAACAAGAATAAATATACTTGCGATTGCTGAATCGTAATGTGGAATTTATCTATCAAGAAGAAAGTATAATAACTTGTAATACTGCTCATGTAGAAATACTTAGAGAAAATCAGAACTAATAAAATAATCAACGAAGCAATTACTCGGTTTTTAGACAAATGATGTGTCTCGATTTGATGAGAAGCTTTATTAGCATTTCTTTCAGATAAATGTGCCGTGTACCAAATCGCAATTTTATACAAAGCAAAAACACCCACTAACGCAATAATACAAAACCAAGCGATATAAGATTGTCCATGCGGAATAACGATAAAAGCAGCTAATAATGGTCCGATCGCACTTCCTGCATTTCCTCCCAATTGAAAGATAGACTGAGCCAAACCTCTTTTTCCGCCCGAAGCCAAATGCGCTACACGCGAAGATTCAGGATGGAAAATCGAAGATCCAATTCCGATTAAGCTTACTGATAATAATAAGTTGATAAAACTCGAAGCGATCGAAACAAAGAAAAGTCCAACCATGGTAAAACACATTCCAACAATTAGCGAGTATGGTTTTGAGTTTTTATCGGTATACATTCCCACAAATGGCTGTAAAATAGACGCTACCATTTGGTAAGTCAAAGTAATAATACCAATTTGAGTAAAACTTAAACTAAAATTGTCTTTTAAAAGTGGATAAATTGAAGGAACAACAGCCTGTAAAAGATCATTAATTAAGTGAGAAAAACTAATGATGAATAAGATCGAATAAGTGGTTTTTTTAACTATGTCAGGATTTGCTTTAATAGTGTCCATGTGGTATTTTTTGATTTTTAAATTGACTAAAAAACAACAGCTGTATTATTTTTTGCAAAGATTAAAAGAATCCGAATGTCAGAATTGCTATATTTGGACAATGAATAGTCAATATCGGACATATAGAGTCGCAACGGATTTTGGATATCAAGTAGATTCCTCGATCCCGGTTATAGGTTATACTGAAACAGTTAACAACGAAATGTGTATCTCGCACTCGCATCCAAGAGCTCAATTGATCTATGCAACTCGTGGCGTAATGAATGTTGTAGTCGGCAATAACATTTGGGTTGTAAATCCGTTGCAAGGCCTTTGGATTCCAAGCGGAGTAGAGCATCAGGTTACTTTTCAGAAAGATGTTAACTATTACAGTGTTTTTATTGATCCTTCTGCAATTGGAGGATTGCCAGAAAAGAGTTTTTCGTTTGATATTCCGATGTTTTTAAAGCAGTTGGTTTTTAAAATCATTTCTTTTGGAACAAGTGGCAACTTAACAGAATCACAATTAAGAATCATTTATGTCTTTTTAGACGAACTGGCTTTAATAGTGCCAAGCGCCACTTTTTTGCCTACTACAAATGATGAAAGGCTACAGAAAGTGGTAGAACTTTTAATGAGTGATGTTTCGAGTAAACAAACAATTGATTATTATGCCGAACTTTCTTTTATGAGCAGCCGAACTTTATCGCGATTATTCATAAAAGAATTGGGAATGAATTTCAGCGATTGGCGCACCCGAATGAAATTACTTGAAGCCATTAAAAGATTGGGCGAAAAACAATCCATAAAAGAAATCGCTTTAGATTTAGGTTACGAAACAGCGAGTGCTTTTATTTATATGTTCAAAAAGCATTTGGGCAAAACGCCTTCTAACTATATTTTAGAAGATGAAAATGAATCTGAAAAGATGATTGCTTAGATTGTTAGCCTAAATTAGAACGCGGATAAAACGGATTTACTTCGTGAAGACGCGGATTAATGCGGATTTTTTCTTTTAATTATATTGAAAATAACCGCAATCATTGTCATTTCGACGTAAGGAGAAATCTCCACGAGAAGCTCGACAAAGATTGGGCTTTCGTTGCGGAGTTACTTGCGAAGATTTCTCCTTACGTCGAAATGACAAAAATGCGTAAGCTGGCTTTAAATTTAAGCCTTTATAAAAGTTTCTTACATTCTTAATTTCAAAACTTTGACAAAGCTGTTGATAGTAAAAAACAAAAAATCCGTTTTCATCCGCGTCTTCGCGTTAGCGAATCTGTCTCATCCGCGTCCCATAAAATTCTAACATCATTTTTTTTAGTACTAAAAAAGTGATAAGTCATAATTTTTCCCTTAAAAATTTATCAAGAATCATAGTTTTTTATGAAATAACAGGATAGTGCAGGTTGTGAAATGTAAAAATAACACTTATCTTTAGTCCCAAAATAAACTAACTATGCTAAACCGCTTTCCCATTTTTAAGACTTTACTTCTTTTTGTTGCCCTTTTTTCGTGTTCGCTGTCATTTGCGCAAGAAAAACAAAAAGAAGCGACATGGATCTGGTATCCAGGAGATTTTGAAGTTTGGTTAAGCAATAAAATGCAGGTTAGACGTACAGAACGCGAAGCCGTATTTCCTCCGCTTTGGCAATATTACAGTCCGTATGCTTTGGTTACTTTTCAAACAGAAGTAGATATTCCACAACCAGACGAAGTGAAAATTTACTCAGAAGGCCCTTTTCAATTACTTTTAGATGGCGTTCAGATTTACGGACAGCCAAAATCGATTGCAGTTCCTGCCGGAAAACACAAAATTTCTTTTAAAGTTTACAATCAGGAAGTATTGCCGGCTATTTATATTTCGGGTCAATATGTGAAATCTGATGCTTCTTGGAAAGTAACCAACGAAGATAAACTTTGGATTGATGAAACCGGAAAAGCACAACAATCCGGTACGCCTTGGGTTCCTGTTGGTTCTTGGAATTTTAATTCACCAGAAAATAAACCTTCAGAATTTAAACTAACAACCAAACCTTTAAATGCTAAAAAAACAGAAAAAATAGGAGCTGGTCAACTAGTAGATTTTGGTAAAGAAACTTTCGGTTATATTAAAATTCACGGTTTAAAAGGAAAAGGAAAATTAGCGCTTTATTACGGAGAATCGCGTGAAGAAGCGTTAGATTCTGCCAAATGCGAAACATTAGATCATTTATTTTTTGATGGAAAACAATCTGAAACTTATACACACGATGGATCAAAAGCATTCCGTTATGTTCAGGTGCATGCAGATGCAGGAGTAAAATACGATTCGATTTCAATGTTGTATGAATATCTACCGTTAGATTATCGAGGTGCATTCAAATCTTCTGATGAGCAATTGAACAAAATTTGGGATGTGTCGGCTTACACCATGCATTTAACCTCTCGTGAATTTTTTATCGACGGAATCAAACGTGATCGTTGGGTTTGGTCTGGCGATGCGTACCAAAGTTATTTAATGAATTATTATTTATTCTTTGATTCGGCTTCTGTAGAAAGAACACTGTTAGCGCTTCGAGGAAAAGATCCTGTAACGGCTCACGTAAACATTATAATGGATTATTCGTTGTATTGGTTTGTTGGAGTTTACGATTATTACTTACATACAGGCGATACGAAATTCATCAAAACTTTTTATCCAAGAATGAAATCGCTTATGGATTTCTGTTTAGAAAGAAGAAACAAAAACGGATTCCTTGAACCATTAGAAGGCGATTGGGTTTTCATTGATTGGGCAGACGGATTGCCAAAAACAGGTGAAGTTAGTTTTGAGCAAATGCTTTTAGCAAGAAGCCTTGAAGCAATGGCAGTAAGTGCTGAAATTGCTGGAAAAACTGAAGATCAAAAACAATATCAAAAATTAGGAACTGATTTAAAAACTAAATTATTTGATGTCTTTTGGGATAAAAAAGAAAACGTAATGAAACATCAGCGTATCGATGGAAAAATCCAAAACATCGTAACCAGATACGCTAATATGTTCGGTATTTTCTTCAATTATTTTAATGAAGAACAAAAACAAAGCGTAAAAAATAAAGTGTTACTGAATAAAGATGTTCTTCAAATCACAACACCTTACATGCGTTTTTACGAATTGGAAGCTTTATGTGCGATGGGTGAACAGAACTATGTTTTAAAAGAAATGAAAGATTATTGGGGCGGAATGCTGAATGAAGGGGCAACCTCTTTCTGGGAAGAATATAATCCAAACAAAAAGGGAACCGAGCATTTAACGATGTACGGTCGTCCTTACGGGAAAAGCCTTTGCCATGCTTGGGGCGCAAGTCCGATTTATTTATTAGGAAAATATTATTTGGGCGTAAAACCCACTGCACCGGGTTATTCTCAATACGAAATCAAACCCAATTTAGGTGGTTTAAAATGGATGGAAGGAAAAGTGCCAACACCAAACGGAGAAGTTGCCGTGTATTGCAGTACCAAAGAAATCAAAGTGAAAGCAGGAGAAGGAGAAGGAAAATTGATTTTTGAAAGTTCATCAAAGCCAAAAACAAACTCAGGAACGATTACAGAATTAGCAAAAAACAAATATCAATTGATTGTAAAACCAAATGTAGAGTATAAAGTGAGTTATAAGGCTTTATAAGTTATGAGTTATGGGTTATGAGTTATGAGTTATGAGTTATGAGTTATGAGTGATTAGTAATTAGTAATTAGTAATTAGTAATTAGTGATTAACCTATAGTTTATAACGCCCAGTTTGTCATTCCGACTGAAAGGAGGAATCACACTCGTAACCATAAAGATTGTCACGTTTAGTTTGTCATTTCGACGAAGGAGAAATCTTCGCAAGAAACTCTACAAAGATTTGGGAAATGCATAAGAAAGAATAAAAGCCAATAAAAAAATAAAAAACCAATGTTTTCAAAAAACACAAAATACAACTTCAAATTAAAAACAGCATTCTTCATGCTATTAACCGTCTGCATCCAAGCCACAGCACAAAACACCGCATGGAAACCAGCATCATTTGAAATTGTAAAATCCAATTATAAAACTTTCAAAACCGCACAATACGCTCATGTATTTTCAGGAAGCAAACATAATATTGTTCGTTTAGCTCCAGAATTGCAAGGTTTGACTGGAATCGAACTTCCTTTAGAAAAATATAAAAATGGAAATAATGCTCCATTACAATTAAAATTTAAAGAACAAGTTCAGGTTTTGATTGGAGTTTTTCAAGAAAATAATTCAGATTATCTTCAAGCTGATAAGCTTCAAAATGCTAAATTAATTTTAGAAAACGGATTGACGATTACAGGTTTACCTCCAGTAAATGTATATGCGATTTCTTTCTCAAAAGGAACACAAACTTTAAATCTTGGAAAAGGATTATTTGCAGTTTTAGGAATTGTAAAAGCTTCTGAAAAACTAGAACCAAGAAACGCCAATTTTCCAGATGGAAAACTTTGGAACCCAACTTTTATCGTTGAAGGATTTTCAGATGAAAAACCGCTTTTCGAAGTTATCGGCGGAGAAAATAAACCCGTTATAGATGAAGGAATGTCTGGAACAGAAGGAATTCAGGGAGGTTTTGAAGGAGGACGTGTAGTAAAAGTCGGTGATACGTATCATATGTTTCCAACTGAAAGAGCAGGTGAAAAAGGTGTTGATTACTATTACGATCGTGTAAAAACCAAAATCGGACATTGGACAAGTAAAGATGCTATTCACTGGAAAAGAGAATCAACCATTTATCAAGCAAGCGGTGTCTACGCGGTTACAGAAGACGATAATCCAATGAATGATCGTCGTGCAGCTATTTGGTCTTATATGCCAGTTTTTAATGAAAAAGCAAACAAATGGTATGGCTATTATTTGGCGTATACGGTAAGTAAAGAAATAGAACCAAATCATTCATTCGGAAGAATTTGGCGTTGTGAATCAACGGTTGATGGAATCAACGGAATTGGTGGACCTTACAAAGATATGGGAATCATCATGGAACCAGGATTGGATTCTCAGCCTTGGGAAGGACGTCAGGGTGTTGCATCGTTTTTTCCATATAAGGTAGGAGATAAATATTTTGGATTTTATAGCGGTGCATATCCGTTCAATTCATGGGCAGATTATCCGAAGAAATCTGGTAAAGGCTGGTTTGTGGCTTTAGCTGAATCCAAAAGTTTAGAAGGTCCTTGGTTGAGAATGAACAAAGGTTTGGAACCCATTAAAACTTTACATCCGTTATTCGTAGAAAACCCAATTGTAAGTCAATTACCAAACGGACTGTATATCGCGATTTTCGACGGAGGCCCAGACGGCTGGGGACATCATTTGCCAAATATGATTGCTTATTCATTATCTGCAGATGGTGTTAATTGGGCAGAAGCACATTATTTACCAATAGAAACCAAAGTCGATAAATGGTGGGATATTATGAGAACTCCGCTTTGTCTAATCCCGGAAGGGAATGACGTTTACACAATAGTGTACAATGCAATCGATTTGAAAAGAAGATTTCATCCAACAGGAATGGTAAAAGTCAAACTGAACAAAGATGTAATGGAATCCAAATTAAAAGAATTGAAGAAATAAATTAAAGTTTCCCGCAGATTTTGCAGATCAGGCAGATAAAAAAATCAGCTAAATCTGCAAAATCTGCGAGAGAAACAAAATAAAATCCGCGTCATTCGCGGACCAAAATATAACCAAAAATGAAAATTAAATATCTACTAATTGCCATTTCAGCACTTGTCATAACCAGCTGTGCTACCAAATACAAGAAAAGAGAAATTACTGACAGCGTAATGCAGGAGATTTACGAGGAGATCAAAACGCCTTACAAATACGGCTTGGTAATGGTTCCAACTGACAACTCATACAAAATGGATTGCCCGAGTGTATTTAGAAAAGATGGCAAATGGTATATGACGTATTTAATTTACGACGGAAGAGGTTACGAAACTTGGTTAGCAGAAAGCGACAATTTATTAGATTGGAAATATCTAGGAAAAGTAATGTCTTTCTCAGAAAATGAAAAACATTGGGATGTCAACCAGAAAGCAGGATATATTTCTTTGCAAGACATGACTTGGGGCGGAAGCTACGAATGGGAAAAATATGATGATAAATACTGGATGAGTTATTTTGGCGGAGACAGCAAAGGTTATGAAGCAGGCGTTCTATCAATCGGAATGGCATATACCAAAGAAGCACCGACAAAACCACATGAATTCCAAAGATTAGAAAATCCGGTTTTGACGCCAAAAGATAAAGACGCCAAATGGTGGGATAATAGTACTATGTATAAAAACAGTGTAATTCGTGATAAAGACAAAGTTACAGGACACAATTTTATCATGTATTATAACGCTCGTGGAGACAGTATAAATCCTGCAAAAGGTGCTGAACGTATTGCTATGGCGGTTTCAAACGATATGAAAGAGTGGAAGCGTTATGGCGATAAACCTTTAATCAATCATCATAAAGGAATTTCGGGAGATGCTTATATTCAGCGTATTAATGATACTTGGGTGATGTTTTATTTTGGAGCTTTTTGGACGGGTTGGAATCAAGGTGCATTTAACCGTTTCGCCGTTTCGAATGATTTAGTAAACTGGACAGATTGGAAAGGAGATGATTTAGTTAAATCATCAGAACCATACGATGATTTGTTTGCGCATAAATCATTTGTGGTAAAACATGATGGTGTTGTGTATCATTTTTATTGCGCTGTGAACAAAGCAGAACAAAGAGGAATTGCCATTGCAACGTCTAAAGATTTAGGAAAAAGCAAATTGAATTTTGTTGCACCGCCTGTGAAGGTTAAGAAGAATTAAGTATTGAGAATTAAGTATTAAGATTAAATTGAAAGTTTTGAGATTAAGTAAAAAAAATATAACCCGTTTTGTTGAACATTTTTTTGAGGAAGAGTTTTTGAAACCATTTTTAAATTCAGATTGTCTGCGTAGATCGGTCTTAATACTTAATACTTTTATCTTAATACTTCCCGTTTTCGGGAATGCCCAATCCGTAACAGGAGAGCCAGCGGGAGTTCCAGAATTGCATAAAAAATACGAATTTGCACCTTGGGAAGACCCAACAATTACGAGTATCAATAGACAGCCATCAAGAGCAACTGCTTATTCGTATGCAAGTGTCGAAGACGCACTAAAAGGCGACAGAACCAAAAGTCGAATCCAAATGCTAAACGGCGATTGGGATTTTAAATATGCTGTAAATCTAAAAGAAGCATCAAAAGATTTCTATAAAAATACCGTTTCAGGCTGGGATAAAATCGAAGTACCTTCAAATTGGGAAATAAAAGGATACGATAATCCAATTTACAAAAGTGCCGTTTATCCGTTTAGACCCATAAATCCGCCTTATATTCCTAAAGATTATAACGGAGTTGGTTCTTACCAACGCAGTTTTACGGTTCCTGAAAATTGGAAAGATATGACGATTACGTTACATTTTGGAGCCGTAAGTTCAGGTTTTGAAGTGTGGTTAAACGGAGAATTTTTAGGTTATGGAGAAGACAGTTTTCTGCCATCAGAATTTGATATTACACCTTATTTAAAAGCAGGCGAAAATGTAGTTTCAGTTCGTGTAATTCGTTGGACAGATGGTTCTTATTTAGAAGATCAGGATCATTGGCGCATGAGCGGAATCCAGCGTGAAGTTTTCATTATGGCCGAGCCAAAATTACGTATTCAGGATTTCTTTGTTCAAACCAAATTAGATAAACAATATACAGACGCTATTTTTAAACTGCGTCCAAAAGTAGAGAATTTGACAGGAGCAAAAATCAAAGATTATACGATGAATGTTCAATTGTACGATGCTAATAATACGGCCATGTTCAAAGAACCGCTTCAAAGACCGGTAATCGATTTAATTAACGAAAGTTATCCTCGTCTGGATAATGTCCGTTTTGGATTCTTTCAGGAAACCATCAAAAATCCAAAAAAATGGAGTTCAGAAGAACCGAATTTGTATACGATGGTCATTTCGATAAAAGATAAAAGCGGAAATGTTACCGAAGCCAAAAGCTGTAAAGTAGGCTTCCGTTCGATTGAATTTTCGAAAGAGAACGGAAAAATGCTCATCAACGGAAAAGAAACCTACGTTTATGGCGTAAACCGTCACGATCACCATCCCACAAGAGGAAAAGCCATTACGAGAGAAGATATCAAGCAAGATATTACTACGATTAAAAAGTTTAATTTCAACTTTATACGTACAAGCCATTACCCAAACGATCCTTATTTCTACGAATTATGCGATCAATACGGAATTATGGTTATGGACGAAGCCAATCAGGAAACACATGGAATTGGCGGAAAATTAAGCAACGATCCGCTTTGGACAAATGCTTATATGGAAAGAATGATACGAATGGTCGAAAGAGATAAAAACCATCCATCGGTCGTGATGTGGAGTTTAGGTAACGAAGGTGGAAAAGGGCCAAATCATGCTGCAATGTCGGGCTGGGTTCATGATTTCGATATTACTCGTCCAGTTCATTATGAACCAGCACAGGGAAATGCCAAATTAGACGGTTATATTGATCCGCTTGATCCAGGATACCCAAAAACAATCGATCATGCTTACCGATTCGAAAACCCGCAGGATGATTCGTATGTTGATATGGTCAGCCGTTTTTATCCGGGCGTTTTCACACCGAAATTTTTAGTCGATCAAAAGAAAGATACTCGTCCGATTATTTTCGTTGAATATTCTCATGCTATGGGAAATTCAGTTGGAAACTTAAAAGAATTATGGGATGAATTCCGTTCGCTTCCAAGAGTGATTGGAGGCTGTATATGGGAATTTAAAGATCAAGGAATCTTGAAATTTGATTCCAGATCAGGGCAGAATTATTTTGCTCATGGAGGAGATTTTGGTGAAAAATACCATGATGGAAACTTCAATACAAAAGGAATTGTAGATTCTAACGGAAAACCAAAAGGATCTATTTTTGAAAATAAATGGGTGTATCAGCCAGCGATTTCGACTTTAAACGGAAATCAATTGGAAATTAAAAATCGTCAGGCTGTTAAATCTTTAGAACAATATATTCCAGTTTTAAAAGTGTTGGAAAACGGAAACGTAATCAAAACTCAGATTTTAAAACCATTCAAAGTAGAAGCAGGACAATCAACAACTTTAGATATCAGTTCTTATCTTCCAAAAATGAAAGCCGATGCCGAATATATTTTAAATATAGAATTCCAACTTTCAAAAGACGAGCTTTGGGCATCAAAAGGTTACGCTGTAGCGGAAGATCAGTTTATATTGAAAAAGAAAGAAGTCGTTTCTCCAGACTCTAAAAAAGAAATGCTGAACGTTTCTGAATCAGATTCAGATTTTAAAATCAAAGGAAAAACTTTTGATATTACAATTGGAAAAACAAACGGAGCTTTGAGTTCGTATGTTTTTAACGGAGAAGAACAAGTTTTCGCACCTTTATTGCCAAACTTTGTAAGACCGCTTACAGACAACGACAAACGCGGATGGAAATCGCAAAAGTTGTTGAAACAATGGTACAAAGCAAAACCAAAATTGGTTAACATTTCAATTGACAAATCAGCTTCGGAAATCAAAATTACAAGTGATTACGAAATTATAAAAGACAGTGCGAACGTAAAAGTAGTTTACAACATTTTATCAAGCGGATTAATAAAAGTCGATTACAGCTTAAAAGCATCAGATAAGCTGCCAAAAATTCCAAAAATCGGAATGCAGATGGGAGTTCAGAGAAAATTCGATCAAATTTCATGGTACGGAAAAGGGGAATTGGAAAATTACAGCGATAGAAGTTTCGGTTCGTTTGTTGGGAAATATTCGCTTCCAATAAATGATTTCATCGAACATTATCCAAAACCACAAGAAAACGGAAACCGATGTGATGTAAGATGGATGGCACTAAGCACTCCGCAGAAAAACAACGGATTTTTAGTGGTAAATGATACCAAGGTTTTAAGCATGAGCGCCTGGCCGTATACACAGGAAAACTTAAGTTCATCTGGTCATACATACGATTTGAAAGATCCAGGATTCTTGACGGTAAACATCGATTTAATCCAAATGGGAGTAGGAGGAAACGACAGCTGGACGATTGTAGCACAGCCATTAGAACAATATCAGATTAAATCTGGAAATTATGAGTATAGTTTTTATTTGACGCCTTTCAGCGGTTCAAAAAATGAATTGGAAAATAGTTTGAAGAAGTTTAAGTATTAATTGATTAATTAAAAATTAAGAATTAAAAAGTACAGTTTGTCATTTCGACGAAAGGAGAAATCTCCACGAGTAGCTCCGTAACGAGAATCCAAATCTTTGTAGAGTTTCTTGCGAAGATTTCTCCTTTCGTCGAAATGACAAACAAAACGGTTAAAAACAATTAAAATGTTTCAAAAAAAACACCTCTTTTTTGTCCTTCTTTTAGCGAGTTTCGTCTCTGCGCAGGAAGTCCATAAAAAAGAAACCAACTTTCAGCCAACATTTGAATCCTCAAGACCTTGGGTATATTGGTATTGGATGAAATCGGCGTATTCTAAACCCGGAATTACAGCCGATTTAGAAGCGATGAAACAAGCCGGAATTGCGGGAGCTTATTTAATGACTATTAAAGGGCCAGCAAATCCGCCATTGATAGATCCGCCAGTTTTACAGTTGACACCTGAATTTTGGGACATGATTCATTGGGCTTTTAAAGAAGCAGATCGTTTAGGTTTGAAATTGGCTTTTCATGGAGCTGACGGATTTGCCGTTGCTGGCGGGCCGTGGATTACGCCAGAAATGTCGATGCAGAAAGTAGTCTGGTCAACGACTGAAATTTTAGGAGGGAAAAAAGTTACTTCAAAATTGCCAGTTCCAGCACATTATAAAGACTATTATAAAGACATTGCAACTTTTGCTATTCCAATTAAAGAATACGAAATCACTTCGCAGATGCAATTGCCAAAAGTAACGACATCAAACAATACTGATGCTTCGTTTTTGGCTGATCCTAAAAAAGACGAAAACTTCAAGTTTGCCGATGCAGGTTGGATTCAGTACGAATTTGCACAGCCTTTTACCTGCAAATCTATTGTAATTGAAACCAAAGGAAGAGATTTTCAGGCACAGCGTCTGATTGTAGAAGTGAGCGATGACGGAATCAATTTTAGATTTCACGAAAGAATGATCGCACCACGTCATGGTTGGCAGGATATGGATTTCCCAAATACACATACTATCACGCCAGTTACAGCAAAATATTTCCGATTTGTGTATGATCCAAAAGGAACAGAACCCGGAGCAGAAGATTTGGATTTTGCGAAGTGGAAACAGAATTTGAAAGTGAGTAAAATTACACTTTCGAATCAATCACTGATAAATAATTACGAAGGAAAATCAGGCGCAATTTGGCGCTTGACTCCACAAACTACAGAAAAAGAAATTCCAAATTCTGATGCATTCAAAAAAGCAGAAATAATCAATATTTCCAATTTTGTTGATGTCGATGGAAACCTGAATTGGAAAGCACCAAAAGGGAAATGGAAAATTCTCCGAATGGGACATACTTCTACAGGACATGAAAATGCAACTGGCGGAGCAGGAAAAGGATTGGAAGTCGACAAATTTAATCCCGAATTGATTCGTTTTCAGTTGGATCATTGGTTTGGAGAAGCCGTTCGTTCTGCTGGGCCAGAATTGGCTTCGAAAGTTCTTGAAATCCTTCATTTTGACAGTTGGGAATGTGGAAGTCAAAATTGGTCTTCGGTTTTTCAGGCTGAATTTAAAAAGAGACGTGGCTACGATCTTGTAGAATATCTGCCAGTTATGGCTGGAATTCCATTAGAAAGTACCGATTTTTCAGAGAAAGTTTTATACGATGTTCGTAAAGCAATTGCCGATTTAGTTGCCGATAATTTCTACGGAACTGTAGCGCAAATCGCCAAAGAAAACAACATAAAATTAAGTGCCGAAAATGTAGCGCCAGTTGTAACCAGCGATGCCTTGCTTCATTATAAATATGTCGATTACCCGAGTGGTGAATTTTGGCTGAAAAGCCCAACTCACGACAAACCTTTTGATATGGTCGATGCCATTTCGGGCGGACATATTTATGGAAAAGATATTATTCAAGCTGAATCTTTTACGGCTCTGAGAATGGATTGGGACGAACATCCCGGAAATCTAAAAACAACGGCAGACCGCAATTACGCTTTAGGAATTAACCGTTTATTCTATCATGTTTTTGTACATAATCCTTGGACGGACAGAAAACCAGGAATGACTTTAGATGATATCGGAACTTTTTTCCAAAGAGACCAAACATGGTGGAAACCTGGAAAAGCTTGGTTTGATTATTGCCAAAGAGTACAGTTTCAGTTGCAAAAAGGAAAACCAGTAATTGATCTCGCAGTTTTTATTGGCGAAGATTTTCCTTCCCGTTCTTTTGTTCCGGATCGATTAGTGCCTTTTATTCCGAATGTGTTTGGAAAAGAAAGATTGGAAAGCGAGAAAATCCGTTTAGAAAATGAAGGTCAGCCAACGGCAAAAATGCCAAAAGAAGTAACCTATTCTAAAAATATCACCGATTTATCACAATGGATTAATCCGCTAAATGGTTATCAATATGATTCTTTTAATGCCGATGTTTTGATCAATCGTGCGAAAGTGGTAAACGGAAAAATTTCGTTTGATGGTGGAATTGAATATGGAGCTTTATTCTTTCCGGGAAGTCATAAAATGGCACCAAATAAGATGCTTTCTTTGGCTTCTGCCGAAAAAATCCTCCAATTAATAAAGGATGGAGCAACGATTTTTGTAGATGAAAAACCAAACCTTCAGCCAGGAATTCAATCAGAAGCCGATCAAAAGAAATGGCAAAATGTAATTGATGAAATTTGGAATAACAACAATTCTTCAACATGGAAAATAGAAAAAGGAACAGTTGTTAAATTGCCATATTTAGGCAATGATTTTACTTCTATCGGAATTACTCAGGATGTTTATTTTCCAAATTTAAACCGAGCTGATTCAGAAACATTAGCTTGGGCGCATCGTAAATCGGATACTGAAGATATTTATTTCATTTCCAATCAAAAAGGAGAAAAAAGAACATTTGATGCTTCTTTCAGAATAGCTGGAAAAGCTCCTAAATGGTATAATCCTGTAACAGATCAAACTTCGGCTTTAGCCAATTGGAAAATAGAAAACGGAAGAACAATTGTTTCGATAAGTTTAGATGCGAACGAATCTGGTTTTGTGATTTTTAAAGGAGAAACGACAGAAGTTTTAGCTCAAGGAAAATCTTCTGAATTTAAGAATGTACAAACTTTAGATGAAAACTGGGAATTGCAATTTGATCCTGAATTTAAAGGGCCAAAAGAAGTGGTTAAAACGAACAAACTTTTTGACTGGAGTACTTCAAATAGTGATCTGATTAAATATTATTCTGGAACTGTAGTTTACAAAAAAGAGTTTATCTGGAAAGAAAAAGACACTAATAAAATCTGGTTGGATCTAGGAGAAATTTCAAATATTGCCGAAATCAAAATCAATGGAAAAGATTGCGGAACACTTTGGACTTTTCCTTTCAAAACAGATATTTCGCAAGCTTTGCAAAAAGGAAAAAATACGATAGAAATAAAAGTTACAAACACTTGGGCAAATAGATTAATCGGGGATCAAAAATTGCCAAAAGAAGAAAGGTTAACGTGGACAACAGCGCCATTTCGTTTGGAGGGAGAACCATTGTTGAAAGCAGGACTATTAGGGCCAGTCGCGATTTTAAAAGAGGAATAATGAATATGTCGCTCCGCTGGAGCTTTTGCATGATGGTTTTGTTTATTCTATAAATATTTCGTCCCTCTGGGACTTCTTCAGTAGGATCAGAATATTTATTGAAAAGAAATTTAAAAACATTTATTTATTTCAAAGAATGTATGTCGTTAGAAAAGACAAAAAAAGCTCTGGAAGAGCGAAATATTTATAGAAAATAATAGGAAGAGAGTAGTTTAGCTCCAGCGGAGCGACACCTCTTTTGTGAATTTAAAGAATAAAAGAATGAAGAATTTTAAACACATTTTTGTTATTGTAATTACATTTTTAGCGAGTCTTCAAATCAATGCCAAAATCAAATTGCCAGCATTGTTCTCTGATAACATGATGTTGCAACAAAAATCAAACACACCAATTTGGGGCTGGGCAGAAAAGAACGCCAACATCGTAATCAAAACTTCATGGGATTCTAAAACTTATAAGGTAAAAGCAGACAATTCTGGTAAATGGAAAACAGAATTAAAAACGGTTTCTTTTGGCGGACCTTATACAATCGAAGTTTCAGAAGGAAACGAAAAAGTAACTATCAAAAATGTTTTGTTGGGAGAAGTCTGGCTTTGTTCAGGACAATCGAATATGGAAATGCCATTGAAAGGATTTCAGGGACAGCCTGTTAAAAACGGAAATGAAATTATCGTAAGATCGACCAACAAAAACATTCGTTTAATCACGATTCCAAGAGCAACAGTTTTGGAACCTTTACAAGATTTTGAAGGAAAATGGGAAGAAGCTTCTCCAAAATCGACTTCAAATTTTAGTGCGACGGCTTGGTATTTTGGTTCGCTTTTGCAGGAAGTTTTAAATGTTCCAGTTGGATTGATTCACGTTTCATACGGAGGTTCAAGCATGGAAGCTTGGATGAACAAAGAGATGCTAAAGGATTTTGCAAGCGCTAAAATCCCAACTACAAAAGAAGAATTGGCAAAAGATCCAAATCGTGTTCCTACGACTTTGTTTAACGGAATGCTTTCGCCTGTAATTGGTTACGGAATCAAAGGCTGTATTTGGTATCAGGGTGAATCGAATTACGAAAAAGCTTCTGAATATACTGCTTTAATGAAAAAAATGGTAAGCAGTTGGAGAACATTGTGGAATCAGGGAGAATTTCCTTTTTATTTTGCTCAAATTGCGCCGTTTAATTATGCTTCATTTCACCCAAAAGATTATTTGGAAAAATACAATTCGGCTTATTTGAGAGAGGCACAGTTTAAGGCTTCAAAGGAAATTCCAAACTCAGCAATGGCTGTTTTAATGGATGTTGGAGAAGAAAATAACATTCATCCAATGGACAAAGAAAAAGGAGGAAACCGACTGGCTTTTCAGGCTTTAGCAAGAACGTACGGAATTGAAGGTTTCGAATTCGAAAGTCCGAAATACAAATCGATGGAAATCAAAGATGGCTCTGTAACGGTTTCTTTTGATGATGTTGCTAACGGAATTACATCTTATGATAAAGAAGTTTTAGGTTTTGAAATAGCAGGAGCAGACAAAGTTTTTTATCCAGCTAAAACTGTGGTGAGAAGAAAATCAGTTGTTCTGACTTCGGATAAAGTGAAAAATCCAGTTGCAGTTCGTTATTTATGGAAGGATTTCGCTAAAGCGGAATTGTTTAGTGCAGGTGGTTTGCCAGTTTCTTCGTTTAGAACGGATGAGTGGTAGTTTATAATTGTGAATTGTGAATTGTGAATTGTGAATGATGAGTTATGAGTTATGAGTTTCGGCGTCTAGTTTGTCATTTCGACGAAGGAGAAATCTTCGCAAGTAACTCCGAAACGTGAATCGCCAATCTTTGTCGAGCTTCTCGTGGAGATTTCTCCTTCGTCGAAATGACAAGAAATGAGAATAAATCTGCGAGAGAAAATAAAAAAATATACCTACAAGGTTTTAAAAACTTTGCAGGAAAGAAAACGATGAAAAATAATATACTATTACTACTTCTCTTCACAACGCTTTGCCTCAAAGCGCAAATTCCTACGCTCGATAATTACAATCAAGTTTGGACAACGCAAAGCAACAATTCATCAGAATCTATGCCTTTGGGAGGCGGTGATATTGGTATGAATATCTGGGTCGAGAAAGGCGATTTGTATTTCTATTTTTCGCGAAGCGGGACTTTTGACGAACATAATACTTTATTGAAATTAGGACGTGTAAAAGTGACGTTAAGCCCAAATCCGTTTGAGGGAAAGGAAGGTTTTCGTCAGGAATTAAAATTGAAAGACGGATATGTTTTAGTTGGTCAAAATGATACTAAAATCAAACTTTGGGTGGACGTTTTTAAACCAATTATTCATGTTGATTTAGAAAGTAAAAATCCGTTGAAAATGACTGCTTCTTACGAAAGCTGGCGTTATCAAAATCGTTATCCGAAAGGAAAGGAAAATAACGCTAATTCATATAAATGGGCGCCTCAAGGAGAACTTATTACATATAAAGATTCTATTTCGTTTGAAAATAACGGTATCAAATTTTACCACAGAAATCGAGAAAACACGGTTTTTGATGTAGCGGTAAAACAGCAGAAAATGGAATCGGTTAAAGATCAAATGCTGAACCCGATTGCGAATCTGACTTTCGGCGGATTCATGAAAGGCGATAACTTAAAACCAGACGGAACATATCTTGGAAAATATCAGGACACTGATTTTAAAGGTTTTAATTTAACAAGCATAAAACCATCCAAAAAACATTCATTAGAAATTTATTTAAATACTAATCAATCTGATTTTTCAATTTGGAATAATGGATTAAAAAGTTTGATTTCAGCCAATAAAAACAATTTCAAACAAGCAGAAAAAAATACTCAAAAATGGTGGAATAATTTCTGGAATCGCAGTTTTATTTTTACTCAAAAAAATCATTCAAGTGCCAAAGATTCGGTATATCAAATCGGACAGAATTATCAGTTGTTCCGATATATGTTGGGATGCAATGCTTATGGAAAATACCCGACAAAATTCAACGGCGGACTTTTCACAGTTGATCCTGTTTATACAAATAAAGACCTGAATTTTACGCCCGATTTCAGAAATTGGGGAGGCGGAACCATAACAGCTCAGAATCAGCGATTGGTTTATTTTCCGATGGTAAAAAGCGGTGATTTTGATATGATGAAATCGCAATTGGATTATTACGTAAGTCTTCAAAAAAATGCCGAATTACGATCTAAAGTATATTGGAAACATAACGGAGCATCATTCACTGAGCAACTAGAAAACTTCGGCTTGCCAAATCCTGCTGAATATGAATGGAAACGTCCCGCAGATTATGATCCGGGAATGGAATATAATGCGTGGCTAGAATACGAATGGGATACGGTTTTA
The DNA here is from genome assembly GCF_003254585.1 of Flavobacterium sharifuzzamanii. Taxonomy (GTDB): domain Bacteria; phylum Bacteroidota; class Bacteroidia; order Flavobacteriales; family Flavobacteriaceae; genus Flavobacterium; species Flavobacterium sharifuzzamanii. Next base: position 330,893 of record NZ_QJGZ01000040.1, read on the forward strand.
GAATTCTGTCAGATGATGCTTCAGCAAAAGGAATATGCTGGGGAAGATATTCAGAAATACAACCAGTTCATTATAAGTTGTCTTCGTTTTTTCGATGAACATTATCAATATTTAGCCAAACAAAGAGGCAGAAAAGCTCTGGATGGAAACGGAAAATTAATTCTTTTTCCGGGTTCGGGAGCAGAAACGTATAAAATGGCGAATAATGCTAACAGCACGATTTCGGCTTTGCAAGTTATTACAGAAAACCTTTTAAACCTTTCTGGTAATCAATTGTCAAAAGATGACTCAGAATATTTAAAAGCATTTCAAACGAGAATTCCGCCTTTGAATTTTGGGCAGATCGAAAATCATAAAGTTTTACTTCCTGCTAAATCTTGGGAAAGAGTTAATAATTCTGAAGTACCACAGTTATATCCTGTTTATCCTTGGGGAATTTACGGCGTTGGAAAACCTGATCTAGAAATAGCTTTAAATACTTGGAAATATGATTCTGATGCATTGAAATTTAGAAGTCATGTTGGTTGGAAACAAGATAATATTTTCGCAGCTCGTTTGGGTTTAACCGACGAAGCAGCAAAATATAATATACTAAAAATGGCGAATTCAGAGAGACGTTTTCCAGCTTTTTGGGGACCAGGATTTGACTGGGTTCCAGATCATAATTGGGGAGGATCGGGAATGATTGGCATGCAGGAAATGCTTTTGCAGGAAGCAGACGGGAAGATATATCTTTTTCCAGCTTGGCCAAAAGAATGGAACGTACATTTTAAATTACATGCCAAACAAAATACAACAATTGAAGCCGAACTCTTAAACGGAGAATTAAAGGTTTTAAAAGTAATTCCAGAAGAAAGAAAAAAAGACATTATAAATCTGCTAGGAAAATCTGAAGCAGAGAAAACGAAATTAAACTAACTATTGCTAATTAAAATGATAAAGAAATTAATAGGTGCTGCAGTTTTGTCCATGCTTTTAACCACAAACGGACAAGCACAATCAGTCGCAAATACTGATAAACAAATCGTAAAAGTTGACTTTGATTTTTTTCAAAGAAGACTAGAAGAAGTTCATGATCCTAGTTATGATTCTTGGGTGATTAATGAAGGAAAAGAAGCTGAAAAATCATTTAATAATGTATCATTTAAGTTAAAGGGAAACTTTACTTCTAAATGGTATAAAGTCGGAATGAGCGCACCGTTTTACAACAAATTAGGAAGTGATGGTTTGGTTACGTCCGAAAATTTGGAATTGAAAATCAGTGGACTGAAAGCAGGAAAACATACACTTTTGACATTTCATAACGCCTTTGATGTGATTACAGGAAAAACTTTTTCTCCAATCAAAATCTTCGTAAACGGAAAACTTCAGGAAACTGTAAATGCGAGTCAGAGAGCCAATGCTAAAATTGATGCTTCGATGGCGTATATTACTTTTAATGCCGAAAAAGGAAAAGATGTAATTGTTCGTTTTGAAATTGATCCAACTTCAAACCCAGATATTATAAAACAGATTGTAATCAACGGTTTTGAAATTGATACGCCAAATTTAATGAATCAGGCCAGAACTCCAGAACCAAAAAACAGAGACGAACATGTTGAAATCGGTAAAACTTTAACCTTAAAATGGGATGCTGTAAAAAATGTGGCATCACATAAAATATATTTTGGTGAAGACAAAAATGCGGTAGAAAATGCAACTGAATCTTCAAAAGAATTTAAAGGAAAACTAACTGAGAAATCGTATTCAGTTTCTGATTTATATTCGGGAACAACTTATTATTGGAGAGTCGATGAAGTGTATAATAATGGCGAAGTTACATTAGGAAATGTATGGTCGTTTAAACCAGCTCAATTGGCGTTTCCAGGTGCAGAAGGTTACGGACGTTATGCAGTAGGAGGCCGTGGCGGAAAAGTAATTGAGGTAACCAATTTAAATGACGATGGACCAGGAAGTTTACGTGATGCCATCAATCAGGAAATTGGACCAAGAACGATCGTTTTTAATGTTTCGGGAAATATAAAACTGGCTTCAAGATTAGTAGCAAATCAGCCTTATATTACTATTGCGGGACAAACTGCTCCAGGTGAGGGAATCACAATCAGTAGAGCGCCAATTGGATTGACAGGAAATGATGGAGTAATTCGATTTTTGAAAGTAAGAATCGGAGGTGGAACTACTTTCGACGGAATGGGATTAACGGGCGCAGATTATAGTATAATTGATCACTGTTCAATAAGCTGGACGATCGATGAATCGTTTAGTTCGCGTGGTGCGCATCATATTACTTTACAACGAACTTTAATTTCTGAAGCTTTAAACATTGCGGGACATGATAAATATCCTGAAGGAAAAATGCATGGTTTTGCGGCAACAATTGGCGGAGATATTGGAAGTTTTCACCATAATTTATTGGCTCACAATCAAGGTCGTAACTGGAGTATTGGCGGTGGTTTAAATGGCGATGGATATTATACAGGAAGACTGGATATTACAAACAATGTAGTTTATAACTGGGGAACTAGAACAACTGACGGAGGAGCAAACGAAGTGAATTTTGTAAACAATTTTTATAAACCAGGTGCTTCAACTAAAATATTCGTGGCCTTAAATGCACAACATGAAGGTGTTGGAAAAGGTATGCAACGTTATTATTTTAACGGAAATATTATGCCGGGTTACTTTGATGAGAAATCTCAGGATAAAGGCAGAAAATCTACTATAAGCCATAATGAAAAAGTAGATTATGAAACTTTCGTTGACAAACCATTTTTTCCTTCGTATGTAGAAACGCAATCAGCGAAAGCGGCTTATAAAAATGTGCTTTCAGATGTTGGTGCTAATCAGCCGTTTTTTGATAAACACGATAATAGAATTGTAGATGAAACCTTAAAAGGAACTTTCACTTACAAAGGCAGTAAAAGCGGATTAGGCGGAATGATCGATAACGAACAAGATGCAGGAGGATGGCCAAATTTTGCTTCGGAAACTCGTCCATCAGATTGGGATACAGATCATGACGGTTTGCCAAATTGGTGGGAAAAAGCTTTTGGTTTAAACGAAAATTCAAAAGCTGGAGATTTTTCAGATGCAAATCAGGATACAGACAAAGACGGATTTACGCAGTTGGATAATTATTTAGACTGGCTGGCTCAACCTCATTATTTTATGAATTCAGGAGAGAAAAAGACTTTAAGTGCTGCAGATTATTTCAAAGGTTATGAAAACAAACCAGTGTATACTTTCTCTGATCTTAAAAATGGAAAAGTAGTTTTAAAAGGAAAAGAAATTCAGTTTACAACAGTTGAAAAAGGATTTGCTTCTTTCGTTTTAACTGTAAAAGACGTAGACGGAGATTCAATGAGCAGAACCATTAATTTCTTTATTAAATAAAAAAAATGGGTTTGCCACGAATTACACGAATTTCCACGAATTAGTTTTTTGCCACAGATTAAAAGGATTAAATTGATTTTTACACTAAATAATCTGTGCTAATCCTTTTAATCTGTGGCAAGAAAAAGAAAAAATTAGTACAATTCGTGTAATTCGTGGCAAACAAAAAATAAATTCAAAATGAAAAAGAACATCATCATATCCTCTTTATTTTTTTCAACCGTAATCTTTGCACAAAACAAAGGCTTGGTTGCAAATTCAGAAAGTCCGTATTCAAAATTACAGAGTGTAGGCTTGCAAGATGTAAAATGGACAAACGGTTTTTGGAAAGAACAATTTGATGTAGAAACCAAAAACACACTGCCGTATATGTGGGATTTGTATCATAACGATGAGATTTCGCATGCTTACAAAAACTTCGAAATTGCAGCAGGTTTAAGCAAAGGAACTTTCAAAGGACCTTCGTTTCATGATGGTGATTTCTATAAGATTTTTGAGGGAATGGCAGCGACTTATGCTGTCACAAAAGATAAAAAACTCGATGCTGAAATGGATAAAGCAATTGTGCTTTTCGCGAAAGTGCAACGTAAAGATGGTTATATTCATACGCCAGTTTTAATTGATGAACGTTGGGGAACTTTAGGCCCAGAAGAAGTAAAAAAACAATTGGGTTTTGAGAAATACAATATGGGACATTTGATGACTGCAGCTTGTATTCATTATCGCGCGACAGGAAAAACAAATTTCCTCAATATCGCAAAAGGTGTTGCTGATTTCTTGTATGATTTCTACAAAAAAGCTTCACCAGAATTGGCTCGAAATGCAATTTGTCCGTCTCATTATATGGGAATTGTAGAAATGTATAGAACGACTAAAAATCCTAAATACTTAGAATTGGCTAATAATCTAATTGACATTCGCGGAACTACAAATGACGGAACCGATGATAATCAGGACAGAGTTCCGTTTAGACAGCAGACAACTGCAATGGGACACGCTGTAAGAGCAAATTATCTTTATGCCGGAGTAGCCGATTTGTATGCCGAAACGGGAGAAAAGAAATTATTAGATAATCTAGAATCTATTTGGGATGATGTAACGTATCGCAAAATGTACATTACAGGAGGTTGCGGTTCTTTATATGATGGTGTTTCGCCAGACGGAACTTCGTATGATCCAACAGTGGTGCAGAAAATTCATCAGGCTTACGGAAGACCTTTTCAATTGCCAAATGCAACGGCTCATACCGAAACTTGCGCCAATATTGGAAATGTGCTATGGAATTGGAGAATGCTTCAAATTACAGGAGATGCCAAATATGCTGACATCGTTGAATTAGCATTATACAATAGTGTGCTTTCTGGAATGGATTTAGAAGGAGAAAAATTTCTTTATAATAATCCGCTGAATGTTTCTAATGATCTGCCGTTTCACCAAAGATGGGGAAATGAACGTGAAGGTTATATTGCCTTATCCAACTGTTGTGCACCAAACGTAACCAGAACAGTGGCCGAAGTTGGAAATTACGCTTATAATATTTCGAAAGAAGGTTTGTATGTAAATTTATACGGAAGTAATCAATTGAAAACAAAATCTTTAAACGGAGAAGAAATCGAAATCGAACAGCAAACCAATTATCCTTGGGATGGAAAAATTACTTTAAAAATTGTAAAAGCGTCAAAAGATTTACAAAACTTCTTTTTAAGAATTCCAGGTTGGAGTCAGAATGCTGAAGTTTCGATTAATAATTCGAAAATTACAGATAAAATCGTTTCTGGAACTTATTTGAAATTAAATCAAAAATGGAAAAAAGGAGATGTGATCGAGTTGAATCTCCCAATGCCAGTTGAATTAATGGAAGCCAATCCGTTAGTTGAAGAAGTTAAAAATCAAGTAGCTGTAAAAAGAGGACCTTTGGTATATTGTTTAGAATCTGATCAGCTTCCCGCAAAAATAAGTGTAAATGATGTGGCTTTGAATTTGAAATCAAAATTTACGACTAACACTTTTACATTAAATAATAGAAACTTAGTTAGCATTGAAGCTGAAGCAGTTATAAATTCTAATAATTCATGGAATAAATCTTTGTACAAACCACTTTCTTCTAAGGATGCAACTGCAGTACCTGTAAAACTAATTCCGTATTTTGCATGGGGAAATAAAGGAAAAGGTGAAATGACGGTTTGGATGTCGCACTAAATTTTGGACACGGATGAAACGGATTGCCCTTGGCAAAACGCGGATTAAAACGGATTTCTAATTTTATTGAAATACAATCATCTTTGCCAAAGTTTTAAACTTTGACAAAGATTTTAAATAACCGTGCAGTTTGTCATTCTGAGGAACGAAGAATTACACACGTAATTCGGCAAAGATTGAGGATTTAGATTGCAGAGTTTCTAGTGCCATCTTTCCTTCGTCAAGATGACAAAACAAAATGAATAAGTAAATAGAAAAACATATGAAATACATCCTAACTCTATTATTAATAACAACACTTTCCCTATCAGCTCAAACGCTTGATAACAAATTAACATTGACCGTTGCTCAAGACGGTTCTGGAGATTTTAAAACCATTCAAGAAGCGGTGAATAATGTAAAAGACAATTCAGAGAAACGTGTTGTAATCACTATAAAGCCTGGAAAGTATGTTGAAAAGTTAGAAATTCCTGCTTCAAAACCCTTTATTACTTTAAAAGGTTTAGATCGAAATAAAACCATTATTTCATTTAATGATTATTCAGGAAAACCACTTCGAGAACCAGATCCGTCGGGTAAAAAAGAATTTGGTACAGGAACTTCGTATTCTTTCATAATTAAAGGAAATGATTGTACGCTTGAAAATCTTACTGTAGAAAATACAGCGGGACGAGTAGGGCAAGCAGTTGCACTTCACATTAAAGGCGATAGAGTAATTGTAAAGAATTGTAATCTTTTAGCCAATCAGGATACACTTTATTTATCAGAAGGAAACACCCGAACTTATTTTGAAAACTGTTTCATCAACGGTACAACCGATTTTATTTTTGGTTCGGCAACTGCTTATTTTTATAAATGTACGATTGAAAGTTTAGTCAATTCTTATATTACGGCAGCTTCAACTCCGCAAGGACAAACTTATGGTTTTGTTTTTGTGGATTGTAAGCTTAGCGCAAAAGACAAATCAGTCGATAAAGTATTTCTGGGAAGACCTTGGAGACCTTATGCACAAACTGTTTTTATCAATACAGATTTAGGTTCGCATATAATTCCAGAAGGTTGGAATGAATGGATTGATAGTAGATTTCCTGATAAAGACAAAACTGCTTATTATGCGGAACTTGGAAGTAAAGGTTCGAGTGCAAAATATATTTCGCAGCGCGTATTATGGTCGCATCAATTGAAGAAAGAAGATCTTAAAAAATACAATCGAGATTTAGTTTTGAACGGATGGGATCCGAATAAATAGTGCTTTAATTTTACCCAAAATAGGGAACCTTAAACAGAACAAAATTTTAATTTAACAAAAACCCGCTGACATCAATGTTTAGTGGGTTTTTTGCTTTTTTGAAGTTAACAAAAAATAGATAGATTATCGTTTAAATTTCGTTGGTCAGAATTTACTTTTAAAAAATATTTTTTTTACTAAAAATTATTCAAACTTTTTTTATGCTATCCTGTAACTATCCTGCTTATTGTTTTGTAAGTTTTTTATCGTGAAATAAATAGACTTAGAGTATTTTTCTCTAACGTTTTCGTTGAAAAAGCGTTTTTTATAAGCTCTTATTTATCAGGCATCAATGGGATAATTTTGAAGAATGTATATTATAAATCTATTTTTGGTATAAATCTTATCGTTTTTTAATCAAAATGAGATTGTAAATTTTCTTTTAAGCAAACATTTGTCTTAAATATTTGGGTTCATCTATTTTTTCCATGCGTTTTTTATTAATATTGTTTTTTTAGTCACATTTTTTTTGACATTCTGCGATTAAAACAGGATAGAGCAGGACGGTTCTAATGTATCATCGTCATATTTTTGGAATATTAAAATAAATGTGTTTTAAACATTTAATAACCTTTATTACAATTTTTTTAAGTAAAGTTTTATTATAATTAAGACATGTTTAAAACATGACTAACTAACATTAATAACCTAACCAAAAAACATTTATGAAACAAGCACTTATAAAAAGATGTAGTTTTCTTTTGTTTACACTGATGAGTGTATTGAGTTATGCTCAAAGTAATCAAGTTACAGTAACGGGAACAGTTACAGACAATTTAGGTGGACTATTGCCTGGAGTTAACGTAACTGAGAAATCTACTAAAAATTCAGTGACAACAGATTACAATGGAAAATATGAGATTAAAGTTAAAAGTGGAGGAACATTAGTTTTTTCTTTCATTGGAATGAAAAAAATAGAAATACCTTTAAATAATCGTTCTATTGTTAATGCAAAAATGGAAGACGATTTTAATCAATTAGAAAATATTGTTGTAGTTGGTTATGGTACTCAAAAGAAAAAGGAACTTACTGGAGCGATTGCTACGATCAAACCAGATGAACTTATGGACTTGCCTGTAACGAATTTATCAGATGCATTAAAAGGATTAGTTCCGGGACTTACAGTTACACCAAGCTCAGGCCGACCTGGAGATGCTGGTAGTATCCAAATCCGTCAAACTTTTGGTTTCTCAAAAGACGGAAACTCTACTATACCATTAGTAGTTATAGATGATATGGTTCAAGTTGATCCGGCGACTGGTAAAGCTACTTTAGATACTTTTAATAGATTGGATCCGTCTGAAATTGAGAGTGTTACTGTTTTGAAAGATGCATCTGCAGCTATTTACGGTTCTCGTGCTTCTCAAGGTGCTATTATTGTAAAAACGAAGCGAGGCAAGGCTGGGAAAGCTAAATTTAGCTACAATAGCCAATTTGTAGTTAATGATGCGGTAAGCCACACTAAAACTATGAGTGCTTATGAATTTGGAGTTTTTAGCAATCGATTCTTAACGGCACAAAATCCTACTATTCTTCCAGCGAGTTTATTTTCTGCAGCGGAATTGGAAGAAATGAAAGGTTTAGATTATGACTGGCTAAAAGAAGCTTGGAAACCGGCTATTCAACAAAAACATTCATTTAATGTAAATGGCGGTAGCGAAGATATTACATATTTTGCTGGTGCAACTTATTTGACACAAGATGCAAATCTTGGTTACCAAAAATATGACAAATGGAATTACCGAACTGGTATTAATGCAAAAATTGCTAAAAACTTAGACTTCTCTGCGTCTATTTCTGGTAATACTGGATTTATAGATAAATCATTTACTAAAGCATCTGCAAACATCAGTGATGGAAGTTATGGTAGTGCTGCAGGTGGTGAACAAGCTGATTATGGATATTTAGTGCATATGCCAAAATTTATTCCATGGCAAACAATAGTGGATGGAAAAGAATATTATATGTCTCCATTTCCTAACACGAATAAAAATTTTGGAAGTGCAAATGCAAATAATAACATCGCTGGATGGAACTATTTTGCTAACCTAAACAATGGATCGCATCAAACAACAGATGACGCTTCTTTCAATGTGAATGCTTCCTTAAACTACAAAGTTGAAGCTATTAAAGGTTTGTCTTTTAAAGCAACTTTTGCAAGAACTAAAAATTCAAGTTATTCTGAACAGATTCAGTTGCCTTATGATTTAGCAAGAATTACAAATTATCAATTACAGGATAATCACTTAGCAAGCGCGGCTTATCCAAGTGCTATAACAAAGAATCCAGAAGTTGGTGGTATGATTGATTATGCTATAGAAACAAACGTTAGAAATTCAAGAGTTTATTATAACAGCAGTTTTTCTAAAAGTACTCAGGCAAACTTCTTTGCAAATTACAACAGAACTTTTGGAGACCATAATGTTAGTGGAATGTTTGGTGTTGAAAGATCTGAATCGGACTGGCAAACTACTCGTTTAGCATACACAAATACTCCTAAAGATTATCTTGGAGATTGGCGTACTGCAGGAACAGTTGACACTGGTAACTCTACAGCTTTAAAAGGAAATAATGCAACACTTTCTTATTTTGGAACGGTAAACTATAATTTTAAGTCAAAATACTTGGTGCAATTCCTTATCCGTAGTGATGCTTCTACGAAGTTTGCGCCTGAAAATTATTGGGGTACTTTCCCATCGCTTCAATTGGGTTGGGTAGCTTCAAAAGAAGAATGGTTTCAAAGAAATTTACCAGGAGTTAATTTCTTTAAATTAAGATATTCAATTGGTAAAACTGGAAAAGATAATCTTCAACCTTTCAAATGGTATCAATATTATGATTTAACAGTTAATAAAGGTTGGCAGTTTGGACCTGCTGTCTCTAACGGCGGTGGAGGTGTATTAGGATCGGGTTTAACTCCTAAAGTAAATCCAAATAGAGATGCAAAATGGGATTCTACATTGAAACATAATCTTGGTTTTGATCTTGCATTCTTAAAAAACAGATTAGAGGTTAATGCAGATTTCTATTACGATATTACAAAAGACATGTTGACTGATATGGGTAGTGCTACAGGTGTGCCGATTTCTGTTGGTGGGGCATTTGCAGAACAAAATTATGCACAAGTTGATGCTTGGGGATCTGAGCTTAATGTTAACTGGAATGATAAAATTGGTAAAGTGGGCTATAGTGTAGGTATGAACTTTAGTTACGGAGATAATAAAATTAAAAGATTTCCAGATCAAGGAAATTTGATTCCATCTAACAATACAAGAAGAGAAGGATATTCGGAAGGATTTAATCCGGTTTGGGGATTCCAAACATGGAAAGGAACTTCTACAGGAGACGGTATTTTGCGTACAGATGAAGACATTGCCAATTACTGGAGCTACTTAAGTGCAAATGCTGCTGCTGCTGGAACTACACCAAGTTATTTAAGTATTGTTGATCCAACTAAAATTCAAAAAGGATCATTAGCTTATCAAGATGTTGCTGGTACGCTTAATCCTGATGGATCGTTAAGTGGGCCAAATGGTCAGATTCTTGCAGGAAATGATTATGTTAAATTAGCAAATAGCAGTAGAACGTATACTATTAATACTAATTTAGGTTTCAAGTATAGCAACTTATCTGTAAAAACTCAAATCGTAACTTCTTGGGGAGGAGCAAACTTTGTAGATTTGATGAGTCAGCCAACTTCTAGTGCAAGTAATATGTGGTCTCGCGAAACTTTTTGGAATGATATGTACGCGGCAGATAATGTAAATGGTAAATATCCTAATTTAGCACAAACGGGTGTATTAAGCCCTTCTGATTTTTGGCAGATCAGTACTTTCCGTTGCTTTGTTAGAAACTTAACTGTAGCGTATGAAATACCTAAACAAGTTTTTGCTAATACTAAAGTGAATAATATATCGATAGGTATTACAGGTAATAATCTTTGGGATTTCTATAACCCTTATCCGGATCATTATAGAAATATGTACGATAACTCTTCAGTAGGATATCCTACGCTTAGATCTTGGTCGTTTAATTTCAACATCTCATTCTAATCTAAATTCGATTTTAATTATGAAAACAAAATTTAACATATATATCACTTTAGCACTTGTACTTGTTCTAGGAGTTTCCTGTAGCGACAATTTCTTGGACGAAGTGAAGCCTATTGGTCAGTATGATGATTCATTCTACCAAAATCAAGCACGTGTGCAGGCGTATGTAGATAATCAATACTACGATTTTTTTGCAGCTTATAAATCGCCTACATCTACTGTAATTGGAGTATATACAGATGTAAATACGAAGTTAACTGAAGAACAAGGTGGAGTTCAGGATTATACTAACCCAAGTAAATTACTTCTTACTCCTGATGTTGCAAAAGATTATTTTGGAGCAAAGATTGGTACTGGTCTTATTAATAATGCCTATACAAGAATTAGAGAATGTAATAATCTTCTTGAAGACATCGATGTAAAAGGAGCAAGTTTGGATAAAACATTTCGTGATCGTGCAAAAGGGCAAATGTATTATATGCGCGCTATTCAGTATTTTGATTTAATGCGTACTTATGGAGGTGTTCCGATTGTAACAAAAGTTCAAAATCCATCGGTTGATGATGAAAGTATTAAGTTACCAAGAGCTAAAGTTTCTGAAGTTGTAGCGCAAATTGTTAGCGATTTAGATATGGCGGCAAGCTTATTGCCAGGAGATTGGGATGCTGCAAACTATGGACGCTTTACAAAAGGAGCAGCATTGGCTCAAAAATCAAGAGTTTTATTGACCTATGCAAGTCCTTTATTTAACAAAAGCTGGGACGGTTCCAATGAGCGTTGGCAAGCAGCTTTAGATGCTGGATTGGCAGCAGAAGCAGAATTAACTCAAAATGGTTATGGATTGTACGGAAGTTCGGCTAAAGACTGGGAAAATATGTTTTTAATTGACAATATTAAATGTAAAGAAGCAATTACAGTTCAGCTTTTATCAAATTCTAATACAGATATTAATTTTAACGTAAATAATAACTGGGAAAAAGCAACTCGATTACCAAGTCAAGGAGGAACTGGAGGAGTTTCTGCTCCTAAAGAAATGATTGATTTGTTTCCAATGGCAGATGGAAAAAGACCTACTGCGGCTAATGGATATAATGATTTTACTTTCTTCCTTAATCGTGACCCGAGATTTTACAGAACATTTGCATTCTCTGGAGTTAAGTGGGGGTATAAAGAAAGTGCTAATGCAGTTTTCTGGTCTTATCGTTGGGTAGATAATGCTAATAAGGCTTATTTTAATGATCTTAATACAACTACTACAAGTCCGGCAGTTGTTAGAAAAATGACTAATCAGACAGCAAGTAATGCAGTAAATTACGCTTATTCACCAACTGATATTATGGAATATCGTTATGCAGAATTGCTATTGAATATTGCAGAATGTTATGCAGCATTAGGACAAACTGGAAGTACATCTGCTTATTTAGGAAAAATTAGAGCTCGTGTTGGTATTCCAGCAGCAAACAACTATGGAATTGGTACATTGACTGATAAATATCAAGCTATTGAAGCTGTTTTGTATGAAAGAAGAGTAGAATTAGCTTACGAAGGAAAACGTTTTTGGGATGTTCAAAGATGGATGTTATATGATAACGAAGTGCTTCCTGGTATGACAGGTGGAACAGTAAGTAAGTTAGGTTTAACGCCAATTAACGGAACGCAAAGAACTGGAAATTATTTGCAATATAAAACAAATGCAACAGCAACAGACCCTTTAGCAGCTTCTCGTGCAAGCATTGTTGTTGATCCAGATGCAGCAACTTTCCAAACACAATTGAATACTTTGGCTACTTATTACAATGCTAATTTTGTGCGTACTGCTTTAGTAACTCCGATGGATAATGTAAGTGGTGCAGCCGTTAAAATAAAATTCAATCCAAATTATTATATAAGTGGTCTTAATACGACAGCTTTAACTTCAAATCCTTGGTTATTGCAAACTATAGGGTGGAATGACAATTTTGGTGGAGCAGGAACTTACAGCTTCCAAGAATAAATTTAACTATTAAGAAACAGAAAATTATACAAAGCTTTTCACCTGTATTCGTCAAAAGATACAGGTGATTTGTTTAAAAAGAATTACCACAACTAGAAATTAACATGAAAAATTCCGCATTATTTATCGCATCATCTCTGCTTTTTTTAGGAAGTGCAAAATGTTTTGCTCAATATCCGAAGATTAGTCCAGAAGTTCAGGCTCAGGAAAAAGCTATCAAAGAAGAAGCTCAAAGACTTTCTGATGAAGCTTGGACAAAAGCTTTAGTAGTTATTGAAGAAGAAGCAAAACATGGAAAACCTTATATTCCGTGGGCTGCAAGACCTACTGATTTACCTCAGGCAGAAATTCCTGCTTTCCCAGGTGCTGAAGGTGGTGGAATGTACACTTTTGGAGGACGTGGTGGAAAAGTTTACACGGTAACAAGTCTAGAAGACCGCGGACCAGGAACTTTACGTGAAGCTTGCGAACAAGGAGGAGCGAGAATAATAGTGTTTAATGTTGCTGGAATTATCAGATTAAAAAGTCCGTTAATTATTCGTGCGCCTTACATTACGATTGCAGGTCAAACTGCTCCTGGCGATGGTGTTTGTATCGCTGGAGAATCAACTTGGATTGATACGCATGATGTAATTATCAGACACGTACGTTTTCGTCGTGGAGAAACTTTTGTAGGACGTCGTGACGATGCTATTGGAGGAAATCCTGTTGGAAATATCATGATTGACCACGTTTCTGCAACTTGGGGATTAGATGAAAATATGTCAATTTACAGACACATGTACAATCCTGGACCAGGTTATCCAGATATCAAAGTGGGAACAGTAAATATTACAATCCAAAATAGTTTATTCGGAGAGGCTCTTGATACTTACAATCACGCTTTCGGAAGTACTTTAGGTGGAGAAAACTGCTCTTTCATGAGAAATATGTGGGCTAACAATGCAGGAAGAAACCCTTCTATCGGTTGGAACGGAATTTTCAACTTTGTAAACAACGTAGTTTTCAACTGGTACAACAGATCTACAGATGGTGGAGATTATACTGCAAACTACAATATCATCAACAACTTCTACAAACCAGGTCCAGTAACCGATTTAACGCAGCCAATCAGCTATAGAATTTTAAAACCAGAATCTGGAAGAAGTAAATTGCCTTATATGGTTTTTGGTAGAGCTTACGTAAACGGAAATGTTGTTAATGGAAACGAAAAAGTGACTAAAGACAACTGGGATGGCGGAATTCAGTTAGAGAATAAAAAAGGAGAATTGATGACATATGATGAAGCAAAAGAATACTTTGCTAAAATGAAGGCTGCTAAACCTTTCCCAATGCCTTGGTTCAACAAATTTATGACTGCTGAAGAATCTTATGAATTTGTACTTAAAAATGTTGGAGCTACTTTGCCAATTAGAGATAAAGTAGACGAAAGAATCGTAAGAACTGTAAAAACAGGAGTTCCAGAATATGCAAAAGGTTTAGAGAAAAAAGAATTCTACCAATTCGAACACAGACGTTTACCGATGGATTCTTATAAAAAAGGAATTATCACTGATGTTTCTCAAGTAGGAGGATATCCAGAATATAAAGGAAAACCTTACGTAGATACAGATAAAGATGGTATGCCAGATGCTTGGGAGAAAAAATACGGTTTAAATCCGAACGATCCATCTGATGCACAAGGAGATTTAAACGGAGACGGATATACAAATATCGAAGATTACATCAATGGTGTAAATCCTGCGATAAAAGTAGACTGGAAAGATATGGCTAATAACAAAGAAACATTAGTTAGACCTTTATTAGATTTAAAATAGGGAATAATTTTCAATAACACTCTTGTTTCATGGTAAACAGGAATGTTTTTGAAAAAGCCTGAAAGGCTTAAAGCACTAACATAGGACAACGTCCTATGTATAACAATAAAGAAAGAAAAAAAGCCCTGAAAGGGCGAAAGCAATTAATGATGTGCAGCTTATAAAGGCTTACGCCCTTTTAGGGCTTTGCTATATGATTTGTAATTCATAGGATTTTACCCTATGGTGTTGCTTAAAGGCCTTTAGCCTTATGATTGAGTTAAAAAAATAACTAAAAAAGGAAAGACAATGGCACTAAATAAAATAAATGCTGGTTTATTATCGCTGGTTTTTGCATTTTCAAGTTTAAATGCACAACAACATTTAGATCCTGAATATATTAAAGTTACTAACGAAAGAGCTGCAAAAATCGTTACCAAATTAGATCTAAAAAATGAAGCAAAAGAAAAAGCTGTTTCAAGCATCATTGCACAACAGTTTAGAGATCTAACTGAAATCCAAGATGGAAGAGATGCTGAAATCAAAAAAGTAAAAGAAGATACTACTTTAGCTAAAGAAAAGCAAAACGAGAAAATTGATAAACTGAAAGCAAAGGCAGACGAATCAATTGCAAAACTACATAAATCTTATATCAAAAAATTAAGCAAAGAACTGTCTGAAGACAAAATCACTGAAGTTAAAGACGGAATGACTTATGGAGTTCTTCCTATCACAGTTGCAGGTTACAACGATATGCTTCCAAATTTAACAGCAGAACAAAAAGATTATATCTACAAAGCTTTAGTTGAAGCGAGAGAACATGCAATGGACGCAGGTTCTTCTAAAGAAAAACACGGCTGGTTTGGTAAATACAAAGGAAGAATCAACAACTATTTATCAAAACAAGGTTATGATTTAAATAAAGAAAGTGCTGACTGGCACAAACGTATTGAAGAAAGGGAAAAGAATAAACCAAAAGATTCTACTTCGAAAGAATAATCTCTTAAACTTTATACCAAAAACTATTAACTACACCACACAATTCAATGCAAAATATTTTTCCCAACCGTACTTTAAAAAGAACATTTATGGCGTTGTCATTTTGTTCACTTGTATCATCGGCATATGCCCAATATCCCGTAATTCCAAAAGATGTTCAAGCAAAAGCAGATGCTATTTTAGCTGACGAAGAAAAAAGGCTGAGCGAAATCTGGGATGCTAATCTTCATATTATCAAAGAAGAAGCAAAACAAGGAAAACCATATTTGCCTTGGGCATCCTACCCAAAAGATTTTGTTCAAGCAGATATTCCTGCTTTTCCAGGTGCTGAAGGTGGTGGAGCTTATACACAAGGCGGACGTGGCGGAAAAATATTTGTGGTTACTAGTTTGGAAGACAGCGGAAAAGGAACTTTTCGTGAAGCTTGCGAAGCTGTTGGTGCAAGAACAATTGTTTTCAACGTTTCAGGAATTATTCAATTGAAGAAAAGAATCAGCATGCGTGCGCCTTATGTAACCATTGCTGGACAAACCGCTCCTGGTGACGGAATTTGTATTGCAGGAGAAACTTTAGAAATTGATACACACGATGTTATTATTCGCCATATGCGTTTTAGACGTGGAGCAACCGAAGTAACCAGAAGAGATGATGCTTTGGGCGGAAATCCAATGGGAAATATCATTGTAGATCACTGTTCGGTAAGCTGGGGATTAGATGAAAATATTTCTTTATACAGACATCAATTTGCACCTAATGCAAAGTCGAAATTGGAGAAATTGCCTGCTTGTAATATCACGATTCAGAACACTATTTCATCAGAAGGTTTAGACACTTATAATCACGCTTTCGGAAGTACAATCGGCGGATTGAATAGTACTTTTATGCGCAATTTATGGGCAGATAACATTTCAAGAAATGCTTCTATCGGAATGTATGGTGACTTTAATTTTGTGAATAATGTAGTATTCAATTGGTGGAATCGTACTCTTGACGGAGGTGATTATCGTTCGATGTTGAATATCATCAACAACTACTTCAAACCAGGTCCAATTACACCACAAAACGAACCTATTGCACACAGAATCGTAAAACCTGAATCTGGATATATTGAACCAAAACAATACGGGAGAGCATATGTCTCTGGAAACTTTATTGTTGGTTCTCCTGAAGTTACGGCAGACAACTGGAATGGCGGTGTGCATTTGGAAAATCTTCCAGAAGCGGAAACCAAAGAGTTTTTAGCAGCAATTAAACAGCCAAAACCTTTTTCAATGCCAAAATTCAATATCATGTCGGCAGAAGAAGCCTATGATTTTGTTTTGACGAATGTTGGAGCTACAATTCCGAAAAGAGATGCTGTTGACGAAAGAATTATCAAGCAGGTTAAAACGGGAAAAATTGAAGTAAAAGACGGTTTGGAAAATTCAATTGGAAAAGAATATATCAAAAGAAGATTACCAGCTGACTCATATAAAAAAGGAATAATTACACACCCAGATCAAGTTGGCGGATATCCAACTTACAAAGGGAAAGCCTATAAAGATTCTGATAATGACGGAATTCCAGATACTTGGGAAAAGAAATACGGTTTAAATCCAAATGACGCTTCAGACGCTAATAAAGATGCAAACGGAGACGGTTATACCAATATCGAAAAATATTTTAACGGAATCGATCCAAATAGTAAAATTGATTGGACGAAAATGGAAAACAATATGGATACATTGGCGAAATTAAAGTCTTTATTACAATAATGATTTTAATCAGTTAAATATTCTAAACACCAACCTGACAGGTTTTTAAAACCTGTCAGGTTTAATTACGCAAAGAATATCCATCTAGTTTGTCATTTCGACGAAGGAGACCCGAGCGATAGCGAATTGGCGAAGCAAATCACACTATATCTGATGATTAAACTTTTATAGTTAAGTAAAGTATACACAAAGTTTGTCATTTCGACGAAGGAGAAATCTTCACAAGAAACTCCGCAAAGTATATCAATCTTTGTCGATTTAGCAACGAAGATTTCTCCTTCGTCGAAATGACAAGATTGGAGAAAATAGGATTTTATAAATTTATTGTTCCTTAAAAGGTTAATTTTAAGAATCTAAACTCTGAAATTTAAATTAAGAAAAAAGTGAATTTCTATCAATTAAAAAATATAGTTTCTTCTTTTAAAAACACATTTTCTTTAATGTGTATTACTCTGTTTATTAGCGGAAACATCACAGCCCAAAACAATTTCCCAGATATCATAAAAACCAAAGAAAGCAAACTTTCTTTCACAACAGATAGTCAAGGAAACCAAATCCCAGATTTTTCTTTTGCAGGATATCGAAACTCTGAAGTTGCCATTCCAAATCTGGACAATAAAATTTTTGTTTCCCAGCAAGAAGAAGATGCAACGCAGAAAATCCAAAATGCAATTGATTATGTAAGCGCACTAAAACCAGATAAATCAGGATTTCGTGGAGCTGTTTTGTTAGACAAAGGAACTTTCAAAATCAGCGGAACATTATATATCAGAAAATCGGGAGTTGTTTTAAGAGGAAGCGGAAATTATGAAAACGGAACTGTACTTTTAGGAACCGGATTAGAAAGAGAATCTTTAATTAGAATTTTAGGTGTAAACGATAGAGTGTACAAAGATTCATTTGAATTTGCAAACACTTACACACCACTTGGAACTCAGAAAATCCAGTTAAAAAATACATCAAAATTAAAAGTTGGCGACGAAATCGAAATCAGTAAACCTTTAACGGATAATTTTATTAAAGAAGTTAAAATGCAGGATTTCGGTGGAGAAACCTCTTGGATTGGCTGGAAAAAAGGCGATTGGACGACAACTTGGAATCGTGTTGTAACCAAAATAAACGGAAACGAAGTAGCATTGAATGCTCCAATCACAATGTCTTTAGATGATGTTTTCGGAACTTCTAAAGTAACTGTTTACTCTTGGCAGGGAAGAATTGAAAATACTGGAATTGAAAACATATTAATAAAATCGACTTACAATCCTTCAAACTTAAAAGACGAAGAACACCGTTGGCAGGCAATTAGTATTGAAAATACTAGAAATGCTTGGGTAAAACAAGTTAATTTTAAGCATTTTGCAGGAGGAGCTGTTACGATTTTAAAAACAAGTCAGCAAATTACAGTTGAAGATTGTATTGCCACAGAACCAATTTCAGAAATCGCTTCATTCAGAAGACATACTTTTTATACCGAAGGTCAGCAGACTTTATTCCAGCGTTGTTACTCCGAATTTGGATATCATGATTTCGCTGTAGGAGGATTTGGAACAACTGGACCAAACGCTTTCGTACAATGCGAATCACATTTACCATTCGAAAACAGTGGCGCAATAGGAAGCTGGGCAACCGGAGTTTTATTTGACATTGCCAATATCGACGGAAAAGCATTGAGCTACAACAACAGAGAACAAGGCGGAAGAGGCGCTGGATGGACAGCAGCTAATTCTGTAATCTGGGAATCATCGGCATCAAAAGTAGAATGTTATAGTCCGCCAACAGCACAAAACTGGGCTTTTGGAGTTTGGGGACAATTTGGAGGAAACGGACATTGGAAAAACGTAAATGAACATATCAGTCCAAGAAGTTTATTCTACACACAACTAGAAGCCAGATTAGGAAAACTTCCAGTTCAGCCATTTATCTATGATTTAGGTTCAGAAGCTTCTTCAAGTCCGAGTGTAGAAGTTGCTGCAGAATTGACTAAAAATTCTGCTACAACGGCAAAAAGTTTACAAGAATTGATTGCAGAAGCTTCAAAAGCAAATCCGATTAATACAGACAGTAAAGGTTTAAAAAATGCAAACGATTTAAAAGTTGCATCAAATAAAACAGAAAAATCAACTTCTAAAGTAACAACAGAAAATGGCTGGTTAACTTTTGAAGGAAAAGTAATTGCAGGAAAACAAACGAACGTTGATTGGTGGAGAGGAAATTTAACAGATGATTTTGTAAACAAATCATTACCTCACATAACGCGTTTTGTTCCAGGAAGAACAGGAAACGGATTGACAGATAAAGTGCAGGAAACGGTTGATTATTTAACTAAAAATAATATCGTTGCCTTAGAGCATCATTACGGTTTATGGTACGACAGAAGAATGGACGATCACGAACGTGTTCGCCGAATTGATGACGATGTTTGGCCTCCGTTTTATGAACAGCCCTTTGCCAGAAGCGGAAAAGATTTTGCTTGGGATCATTTAAGCAAATACGATTTAACAAAATTCAACGATTGGTATTGGAGCCGTTTAGCACAGTTTGCAACATTGGCAGAACCAAATGGACAATTGTTAATCAATCAGCAATATTTTCAGCATAATATTTTAGAAGCGGGGGCGCACTGGGCAAGTTCGCCTTGGCGTTCAGCAAACAATATTAATACCACAGGATTTCCTGAACCACCGCCTTACGCAGGAGATAAACGTATCTTTATGGCAGAGCAGTTTTACGATATTACGAATGCTCAAAGAAGAAAATTACACGAAGGATTTATCAGAAAATCTTTTGAGAACTTTCAGGAAAACAGCAACGTAATCCAGTTAACAAGTGCCGAATATACTGGCCCGTTACACTTTATGGAATTTTGGTTAGACCAAGCCCAAAAGTGGAAAGACGAAACAGGTAAAAAAGGCTTAATTGGCTTAAGTGCTACAAAAGACGTTCAGGATGCTATTTTAAATGATGTTAAAAGAAATAAAACCGTTGATGTAATCGACATTCGTTATTGGTATTACAAAGAAGATGGTTCAGCATACGCACCGCAAGGAGGCGTTAATTTAGCACCAAGACAGCACGCCAGAAAGCTAAAAACCGGAAAAGAAACAGATAATCAAGTTTATCGTGCCGTTCGTGAATACAGAGAAAAATATCCAGAAAAAGTCATTTTATATTCAACAGATGGTTCTTCAAGATTCGGATGGCCGGCTTTGATGGCCGGAGCTTCAATGCCAAACATTCCAAAAATCGAATTGCCTCAGTTTTATTCCGCTTTAAGCGAAATGAAATTAGTTGAAGGAAATACGTTTTCAGACAATCTTTGGAAATTGGAAAATAAAGGAAAAAGCTATCTTTTTTATGTGAAAAACGACCAAGATATTACAATCGACTTATCAAACGAAAAAGGAACATTTGAAGTATTTGCAATCAATACAACAACAGGAAATATAACCAAAAAAGCCAACATAAGCGGAGGAAAACAAGTCACAATTCCACAAGCCGAAATAAAAGAAAAAGTGCTTTTTGTAGTGAAAAAATAAAAGGAGGGATTTGCCACGAATTACACGAATTTGCACGAATTTGATTTTAAATTAAATCTGCTCAATCTGAAAAATCTGCGAGAGTAAATTTTTCACGCAGATTTAAAAAAGATAAAAGTAGATTCAACAGATTTTTAAATTTTGATCTGCGGGGATCAGCCAAAATCTGTGAAATCTGCGTGAAACAATAAACACGAGCAGAATAAAAATTAGTGAAAATTCGTGTAATTAGTGGCAAACAAACCTAAATGACATAAATTCAAAAACAAACCAAAATGAATCTGAAAATTAAATCTTTATACGCTCTTTGTATAAGCTTTATGTTGACAGCACAAAGCGGATTTTCGCAATCTGCCAAAACAAAAGCATCTCTGCCTGAAATCAAAGTATCTAAAAATCAGCATTATTTTGTAACCGAAAACGAAAAACCATTTTTCTGGTTAGGCGACACAGGCTGGCTGGCATTCGGAAAGTTGGATAGAGCAGGAATTGACAAATATTTTAAAGACAGAAAAGAGAAAGGATTTAATGTCGTTCAGGTAATGGTTTTGCACAACATCAATGCTGTTAACGTTTATGGTGACCCGGCTTTGATCAACGAAGATGTTTCAAAACCTTTGATTACGGCAGGAAATGATTTCAAAGATGCGAAGCAATACGATTACTGGGATCATGTAGATTACACTTTAGACGTAGCTCAGAAAAACGGAATTTACGTAGCAATGGTTCCAGTTTGGGGAACTAACGTTTCAAAAGGAAATAAAGTAAGCAAAGAACAGGCGACAGAATACGCTCAGTTCTTGGCTAACCGATATAAAAACAGAACTAATGTAATTTGGTTAAACGGTGGAGACACACACGGAAACGAATTTCAGGATATCTGGAATGCCATTGGAAATACTTTAAAAACAAATAATCCAAACCAGTTAGTGACTTTTCACCCGTTTGGAAGAACTGATTCTTCAGAGAATTTTCACAACGAAAAATGGCTGGATTTCAATATGTTCCAGTCAGGACACAGAAGATACGATCAGGATTCGGTAAAAACGAATTTCAAAGAAGACAATTATAAGTTTGTCCTAAGAGATTTCGACTTAAAACCAACAAAACCAACTCTTGATGGAGAACCATCATACGAAGGAATTCCACACGGCTTACACGATACTTTACAGCCAAAATGGACAGCAAACGATGTTCGTCGTTATGGATATTGGTCTGTACTTTCAGGTGCAGCAGGTTACACATATGGACACAATGCTGTAATGCAAATGTTCAGAAAAGGTGACAAACCAGCGTACGGAAATAAAGAATTATGGACATCAGCCATCAATGCACCTGGAGCAAAACAAATGATTTATATTAAGAAATTAATGGAAGAAGTGCCATTTTTAGAAGGAGTTCCAGATGTTTCTTTAGTAGTTAATCAAGGAGAGAAATACGATTATATTCCAGCCATAAGAGGCGAAAAATACGCTTTATTATACACGTACAACGGGAGAATAATTGAAGTAAAATTAGGAAAAATTTCAGGTGATAAATTTGAAGCAACTTGGTATAATCCGAGAAATGGCAAGAAAACCAAAATCGGAACATTTGATAATAAAGGAACTCAAAATTTTCAACCAGAAGGTAAAAAAGAAGATGGTAATGACTGGATTTTGATTTTGAAGTCAAAGTAACCACAAAGTTTGTCATTCCGAGGAACGAGGAATCACACTCGTGAATCGACAAAGATTGGCGAATTATTTTACGGAATTTCTAGTGAGATTTCTCCTTACGTCGAAATGAAAAAAATGAGCATATAATACTCTCGCAGATTTTGCAGATCAAGCAGTTAAAAAATCCTTTTAATCTGTGTAATCTGTGGCAGAAAAAAAAATCTGCACAATCTGCTAAATCTGCGTGAAACCAAAAACACAACTATGAAAAATATACTAATAATACTCTGCTTTATAACTGGATTAAATACCACTTTCGCAAACGACGGCTGGCTGAATATCTTAAAAGAAGGCGGAAACAACAAAGGAATAAAATGCACGCAAGCCATTCAGAATGCTATCGAAAAAGCATCTAAAAACGGAGGAGGAACCATCTTTTTTCCAGCGGGAGAATATTTAAGTGGAGCTTTAACACTAAAAAGTAACATCACAATTCATTTAGATTCTGGAGCACTTTTGAAATTTTCAGAGAACTTCGATGATTTTCTGCCTTACGTAGAAATGCGTTACGAAGGAATTGTAATGAAAAGTTTCCAGCCCTTATTTTATGCCAAAGACGTTGAAAATATCACCATCACAGGAAGAGGCGTAATCGACGGACAGGGAAAAGCTTGGTGGAATGAGGTATACAGAATCGAAACTGCTAAAGAACCGCTTCCTCCAACCAAATACCAAACCATGTGGGAAGAGCAAAATAAAGGCCTTTACACAGAACCATATTATAAAAGAACGGTTGATAAAAAGTTTTTCAGACCATCTTTTTTCCAAGCTTACAACTGCAAAAATATTTTAATTGAAGGCGTAACCTTTAAAAATTCGCCTTTCTGGACAATCAACCCTGAATTCTGTGATAATGTAACCGTAACCGGAATCTCGATTTTCAATCCGCATTCACCAAATACAGACGGAATCAATCCTTCTTCTTGTACCAATGTTCACATTTCAAATTGCCATATTAGTGTTGGCGACGATTGTATTACAATCAAATCAGGAAGAGATGGCGATGGACGTAAATACGGCAAAGCAACAGAAAATGTAACCATTACAAACTGTACGATGTTAAGTGGTCACGGCGGTGTTGTTATTGGTAGCGAAATGTCAGGAGGAATCAAAAAAATCACAATATCCAACTGTGTTTTCGACGGAACAGATCGCGGAATCCGTATCAAATCGGCTCGCGGAAGAGGAGGAGTTGTAGAAGATATTCGCGTCGATAATATCGTCATGAAAAATATCAAAGAAGAAGCTATCGTTTTGAGCCTTTTCTACGATAAAGGAACTACAGTTGAACCTGTAACCGAGAAAACACCCATTTTCAGAAACATTCACATGAGCAACATAACGGCTTCAAACGTAAACAAAGCCGGACAGATTCTGGGAATTACTGAAATGCCAATTCAAAATATTACTTTCTCTAACATCAATATGGACGGAAAAGAAGGTTTTACAGTAAGTACAACCACAGATGTTGAATTTCATGATGTAAAAGTAAATGCAACTGTAGGTTCTTCTTTCAAAATATCAGATTCAAAAAATGTGATTTTGGACAATGTTGGATCTTCAACGGCCATAAAAGGAGTTCCGGTTATCAAATTAGATAATGTTTCGAATGCGTTGATCAACAATAATTTTCCATTCAATCCAACCGATATTTTTATCGAAGCCGATGGAAAAGACACTAAAAATATTTTCTTGAAAAACAATGTTTTAAATAACGTAACAACGAAAATCAAAAAAGGAGCTTCTTTAGATAAAAAAGCAATTACAGAATAAAAACTGGTGAGCCAACTTTGTCAAAGTTTCAAACTTTGACAAAGTTTAAACACAACGCAACATGAAAAAAATATTCATCATACTAACCCTTTCACTTTTTGCAATTAGTTATTCGCAGAAAAAGAAAGATTTATATCTTTTTACGTCGTTTAGAGAACCCGCGACAGAAGGTTTATATTTGGCCTATAGCGAAGACGGTTACAACTGGAAAGGACTAGAAGGATCGTTTTTAAAACCAGAAATCGGAGCTAGTAAAATCATGCGCGATCCGTCCATCACAAAAGGAGCAGACGGAACGTATCATATGGTTTGGACAACCGACTGGAAAGGTGGAAATGGTTTTGGTTACGCAAGTTCAAAAGACCTGATTCATTGGTCAGAACAGCAATATATTCCCGTGATGAAAAATGAGCCTGAAGTAGTAAACGTTTGGGCGCCAGAAATTTTTTATGATGATGTAAAAAAAGAATATATCATTATTTGGGCATCAACAATTCCGTTTAGATATCCAAAAGGAGTGGAAGAAGAGAAAAACAACCACAGAATGTATTATGTAACGACTAAGGATTTCAAAACGTTTTCAGATACAAAATTATATTACGATCCGGGTTTCAGCGTAATTGATTGTGTGATTGTCAAAAAAAACAAAAAAGATTATGTTTTGGTTTTGAAAGACAATACAAGACCAATGCGAAACATAAAAGTCGCTTTCGGAAAATCGCCTTTAGGTCCGTTTCAAAAAAGTTCTGCGCCTTTGACAGAATATTTATCAGAAGGTCCGACGGTGGTGAAAGTTGGTAAAAACTGGCTATTGTATTATGACAATTACGGTTCAAAAAATTATAAAGCGTTAAGCACAACAGATTTTGTTCATTTTGAAGATGTATCATCCAAAATAAGCCTTCCAGAAGGACACAAACACGGAACGATTACAACAATCTCTGCAGACGTTTTAAAAGGACTAATTGATAGAAAATAAAAGATAAGGCCACAGATTGCACAGATTAAAATGATTTTTAAATTATTAGTATTTAATTAAAAAATAATCTTTTTAATCTGTGCAATCTGTGGCAAAAAAATAAAATACCAATGATTACTTTCCAAAATATAAAAACCAACATCATCACAGCCACAATCCTTTTGGCTTGTACCGCTGTAAATGCTCAAAACGACACAGTGCGTTATGTTGGCAAAACACTTTCAAACATCGATTATCATCACGGAATGTTAAGTCCAGCGGTTGGAGTTCATGCTACGCAAATTATGCGTGCAAGCCGTGAACATCCAGAAAAAGCAGATGGTTTTGGATGGACATACAATCACCAGCCGATGATGGCGTATTGGAATAATACCTTTTATCTGCATTATTTAAGCGATCCTTCAGGCGAACATATCCCACCAAGTCAGACTTTATTAATGACTTCTAAAGACGGCGTAACGTGGACAAAACCACAAGTGATTTTTCCAATTTACCGAATTCCTGACGGATGGAAGAAAGAAGGAGTTGAAGGTGTTGCCAAAAATTTGGATGCGATTATGCACCAGAGAATGGGCTTTTATACCTCAAAAGACAACCGACTTTTTGCTTTAGCATATTACGGAATCGCAATGGATGAAAAAGACGATCCAAACGATGGAAAAGGAATTGGTCGTGTAATCCGTGAAATCAAGAAAGATGGAAGTTTTGGCGAAATCTATTTTATCAGATACAACAAAACTTGGGACAAATCGAAATCGAAATTCCCATTTTATACCGCATCAAAAGATAAAGGTTTGAAAAAAGCCTGTGAAGAAATCTTATCAGAACCTTTGGTTTTACAGCAATGGGTTGAAGAAGCCGATCGTGATGATGAATTGATTCCGTTGCAGAAACCATATAAAGCATTCAGTTATTACCATTTGCCAAACGGAAATGTAGTGGGTTTATGGAAACATGCTTTAACTTCAATCAGCAGAAATGGCGGAAAATCATGGGATTATATGCCATTGCGTGCTCCTGGATTTGTAAACAGCAATGCTAAAATCTGGGGACAAAAAACGTCAGACAATCGTTATGCAACGCTTTATAATCCTTCAGAATATCGTTGGCCTTTGGCAATTTCAACAAGCGATGACGGATTAAATTATAAAGATTTATTATTAGTTCACGGAGAAGTAAGTCCGATGCGTTACGGCGGAAACTACAAATCGGCAGGTCCTCAATACGTTCGCGGAATCACGGAAAAAAACGGAACTCCGCCAGATGGAAAAATCTGGGTGGGTTACAGTATGAACAAAGAAGATATTTGGGTAGCATCGATTCCTGTTCCTGTTACTTCGGTTGTAACCGAAAATGTAAATGATGTTTTCAATAATCTTCCAGACGGACAAGAATTAAAGCTATGGAATACTTACGATCTTTCTTGGGCATCAACAAAAATCGAAAAGAAAGCCGATGGTAAAAAATGGCTCACGTTAAGAGATCAGGATTATTTTGATTATTCTCGTGCTGAAAGGGTAATTCCTTTTGCATCAAAAATGGAAGCCATTTTCACAGTAAAACCAGAGCAAAATAATCATGGTTTATTACAAGTTGAATTCCAAAATAAACAAGGTTTACCATCGGTAAGATTGATTTTTGATTCGGATGGAGAATTAAAGGTAAAAAATGGTGCGCGTTTGAGTTCGGTTACAAAATACGAAGCAAACAAAGCATATACAATCACAGTTAAATTAGATGCTAAAAACCGTCAGTACACTATAAAAGTAAACGATGGAAAAGAATCAACCAAGATATTTTATGCGCCAACAGATGGTTTTGAGCGAATCATGTTCCGCACAGGAGAACAAAGACATTCGCCAGATCCGGACACAGCGCCAGACACTGACGATTACGACGATCTGCCTCAAACCGGAAAATTAATCCCAGAAGCAGTATTCAATATCGAATCTTTGATTACTAAAAAGTTATAATTATTTTACCATTAAGAGATTAAGTACATTAAGCTGAATGTTTTAGTTTAGTTATTACCATAAAGATATTAAGAGAATTAAGTGGAGTGCTTAATGAAACTTATTTTTAAGATTATAAAGTAGTCAAAGCTTAATTTACTTAATCTCTTAATGGTTTAAAAAAAAAGTATCTTAATGGTTCAATTAAAAATTTATAAAGTGAATATTTCAAAATCCATATTAACCTTCATTTTTGTTTTTTTCTTTTTCATTTCAAATGGACAAATTCTGCCTGTACGTTTAACAACAGAAATGGCAGAAAACCCATTAGCAGTTGTCGAGAATCAGCCGAGATTGAGTTGGAAATTAATTTCAAAAGAATCTGATGCATCGCAAGTTGCTTATTTGATTTTGGTAGCTTCTTCAGAAGAAAAACTAAACAATGACGATGGAGATATCTGGAATACTGGAAGAGTAAATACAGATAAAAACCTGCATATTGTTTATAGTGGAAAACCATTAAAAAGTGAAACCAAATATTTCTGGAAAGTTAAAGTTTGGAACCAATCAGGAAAAGTTTCAAAATGGAGCAAAACAGCAACTTTTAGAACCGCTTCCTTAGAATCAGATTTAAATCCAACCTGGATTGGTGCGATTACAAAAGCCGACAGTCATTTGCCGGAAGGTAGAAACTACCACACAGCCACTTTCAACAGAGAAAAAAAGATGTCCTTTATCAATGCTTCCGATTCTTTGGCACGCAGAAGTATCATGCTTCGTAAACCTTTCGAAATCGAAAAAGCAGTCAAAGAAGCAGTTGTTTATATTTCAGGTTTAGGACATTATGAATTGACTATCAACGGAAAAAAAGTGGGTAACAGCCAGTTTGCACCTTTGTGGACAGACTACGACAAAACGGTTAATTACAATGTTTACGAATTAAGCGCAAAAGAATTTCAAAAAGGCGATAACGTAATTGGTGTTTTGTTAGGAAACGGAATGTACAATACGCTTGCCGAAAGATATACCAAATTCTTCGTGAGTTTTGGACCGCCGACTTTATTCTTCAAAATGAAAATTAAGTATAATGATGGTTCAGAAGAAATTATAAAATCAGATAGAACTTGGAAATACAGCAAAAGTCCGATTACGTATAACAGCATTTTTGGAGGAGAAGATTACAATGCCAATTTAGAACAAAAAGACTGGAATCGTAAAGGATTCAAAGACAGAGATTGGAAAAAAGTAGTGATTCAGGAAGCGCCAAAAGGAGTTTTAAGACCACAGACTGCACCGCCAGTTACGATTCAGAAACAATACGAAGTGAAAACCGTAAAAGAGCTGAAACCAAATTTCTATGTTTTTGATATGGGGCAGAATCTTTCAGGATTTCCAACCATAAAAGTAAAAGGAAAAAGAGGACAATCGATTCGTGTTTGGGTTGCCGAAGGTTTAAATGAAGAGGGAACAATCGCGCAGGGAAGATCAGGAAAACCATACTATTACGATTATACTTTAAAAGGCGATGGAGTGGAAGAATGGACACCAAAATTCAGTTTCTACGGTTACCAATATGTTCAAATTGAAAACATTAATTACAAAGAAGATAAAAATAAAGAGCTTCCAACTTTGGTTGATTTAAAATCGAATTTCATTTACAATTCGGCAGGAGAAGCAGGAAGTTTTGCTTGTTCGAATGAAATTTTCAACAAAACACACGAATTGATAAATAATTCGATTAAAAGTAACTTTCAAAGTGTTTTTACCGATTGTCCGCAACGTGAAAAGTTAGGTTGGCTGGAAGAAATTCAGTTGAATGGACCTGGATTAATGTTCAATTATAACTTGCAGACTTTCCTTCCAGCAACGATGCAGAATATTTCTGATTCACAAAGAGACAATGGTTTAATTCCGACAATAGTTCCAGAATATGTAATTTTTGGAGGTGATTTTACCGATTCTCCAGAATGGGGCGTTACAGGCGTGATTTTGCCTTGGATGTATTATGAATATTACGGAGATGCTTCATTATTAGAAAAATATTTTCCTGTAATGAAAAACTATGTGGATTATCTAGGAACTAAAGCGACAAACCATATCGTTTCGCACGGATTAGGCGATTGGTACGATTACGGAACACATCCTGCTGGATATTCTAAAAATAGTCCGATTGCACTTTCTGCGACTTCTCATTACTATTATGGAGCTTATTTAGTAGCAAAAGCATCAAAATTATTAGGTAAAACTGAAGATTTTGAGAAATATAATACGTTGGCTTCTGAGATTAAAACGGCTTTCAACAAAGAATTTTTCAACGAAGAAACCAAACAATACGGAACAAACAGCCAGTTTAGCAATGCTGTTCCGATTTTTATGGATATTGTGGAGCCTCAGTATAAAGAAGCGGTGATGCAAAATCTTTTAACTGATATCAAAGAAAAAGGGGATCGTTTGACAACGGGAGATGTTGGGAATCGTTATTTATTCCAGACTTTGGCAAGAAATGGCGAAAACGAAACCATGTACAGAATGCACAATCATTACGATGCGCCGGGTTATGGTTTTCAGATTAAATTTGGCTTGACCACTTTAACGGAACAATGGGATCCGAGAAAGGGAAATTCATGGAATCACTTTATGTTAGGACAAATTGAAGAATGGTTTTACCAAAGTTTAGCCGGAATTATGTCTGATCCTGAAAAACCGGGATTCAAACATTTCTTTATTCAGCCAGAAGTAGTTGGCGATATGACTTTCGCGAAAGCGGACTATAAATCGGTTTACGGAAAAATTGCTTCTTCTTGGGAAAAGAAAGAGGGCAAATTTATTTTGACAGTTCAGATTCCAGTGAATACAACTGCGACAATAAAATTGCCGGTTGCTAAAAATTCGGAAATAAAAATGGATGGTAAAAGATTTAAAACAGGTTTTGATGAAAAAGCTCAAAAGCCTGTTTTAGAATTAGGATCTGGAATTTATACAATAGTATGCACAATATAATGGAACGCGGATTAAACGGATTTACTTCGTAAAGACGCGGATAAAAACAGATTTTTTTTGATTATTAAATAAAAAAATCCGTTTAAATCAGCGTTTTCGCGATAGCGAATCCGTTTCATCAGCGTACCAACACACAACAATATTAAAATGAAAAGAATAAAATACATCTTCTTAGTTTCCATTTTTGCTTTGACATTTGCTAATGCGCAAAGTACTTCTGATACTAATTTTAGAAAGCCAGTATCAGAAACACTGAAAAAAATAGAAACTCTTTTTAACGTAATGATCAACGACGACAGAGGTTTATTAAAAGGAAAAGAACTGGATTATGCCGATTGGAGAATTGAACCTGGAAATTTAGCACTTTCGCTAACGAACATTTTAGCGCCGTTTGAATTGATGTATTTTAAACAACCCGATGGAACCTACATCATACGCAAGTATGAAAACCATAAAGTTTCGGTAGATAAAGGAAAAGAACGCTTGTTTTACTTAGAAAGCCTTTATTCGACGAAAGAACAATGGGAAAAACGCAAAACGGAGTTAAAAGCTTGTATGATTGAATCATTTGGTTTGGATAAGGCGCCCCCTACACCGAAGTCTAAACCACTTTTAACTCCAAAGAGAATTTACAAAGATTACAGTGTCGAAAATATTGCATTAGAAATTTTGCCTGGTGTTTATGCGACAGGATCGATTTACAAACCATATCCGTTAAATAAAAAAGCAGCAGTTATTTTAACCCCTGACGGACATTTTGGCGACGGAAGATATAGAAAAGATGAGCAGTACCGTTGTGCGATGATGGCAAAAATGGGCGCAATTGTGGTAGGTTACGATTTATTTGCTTGGGGAGAATCGTTACTACAATTTCCAGAAGAAACACACAGAAACAGTATTGCATCTACAGTTCAGGTTTTAACCGGAATTCGTTTCTTGGATTATTTGGCAACGGTTAAAAATGCCGATATGACAAGAGTTGGTGTTACTGGAGGTTCTGGCGGAGGATCACATACGATGTTTTTAGCCGCAATTGATGACAGAGTAAAAGTTTCTGCCCCGGTTGTGATGGTTTCTTCTCATTTCTCAGGCGGTTGTCCATGCGAAAGCGGACGTGGAATTCACCTTTGTGGAAACGGAACAAACAACGCCGAAATCTCAGCAATGATGGCTCCAAAACCACAATTGATTGTTTCTGATGGAAAAGACTGGACATTGGCCGTTCCGGAATTAGAATTTCCTTTTATCCAAAGAACGTATGAATTATACGGAAAGAAAGATTTAGTAGAAAACGCTCATTTTGCAAAAGAAGGACACGATTTCGGAATCTCGAAACGTATGGCTTTGTATCCGTTTATGGCGAAATATTTAGATCTAGATTTGAATAAAGTCAAGAACGAAAAAGGCGAAATCGACGAATCGATGTGTGTGATTGAACCAAAAGAGAAGTTGTTGGTTTTTGGAGATAAAGGAGAAAAATTGCCTACAAATGCTTTGAAAGACATCAACAAATTATATGAAATGTTCGGAGAAAAAAATCTGAAAGTTTATGAGGTTAAGAAGTAATAGAGTTTGCCACTAATTTCACGAATTGGCACGAATTATTTTTTTTGCCACAGATTACACAGATTAAAAGGATTTTTTATCTCCCTAATCTGATAAATCTGCGAGAGTAATTTTTTTTCACGCAGATTTAGCAGATTTTTAATCAGTGGAAATCCTTTTAATCTGTGGCAGAAAAAAGAAATAAAAATTAAAAAAGAAATTAGTGCAATTCGTGTAATTCGTGGCAAGAAAAAAAATATTTATGAAGTTAAAAATTAAAATAACGGCAATCTGTTTTGGAATTTTTTCCTTGACAGCAACAGCACAAAACGACCTAAAATTATGGTACGATAAACCCGCATCCATCTGGAACGAAGCTCTACCTTTAGGTAACGGACGTTTGGGCGCAATGGTTTTTGGTGATCCAGCAGTAGAACGTTTACAATTGAACGAAGAAACGATTTGGGCAGGTTCACCAAACAGCAATGCCCATAATAAATCTATTAAAGCACTTCCAATTGTTCGTCAATTGATTTTTGACGGAAAATTTGATGAAGCGCAGGATTTGGCAACGCAGGATATTATGTCTCAAACCAATGACGGAATGCCGTATCAAACTTTTGGAAGCGTTTATATTTCATTCGCAGGACATCAAAGATATACCGATTATTACCGTGATTTAGATATCAGTAACGCTACAGCGAAAGTTAAATACAAAGTAAATGGTGTTGAATTTACTAGAGAAATTCTAACCGCATTTTCAGATCAGGTTATTGTGGTAAAACTTACTGCGAGTCAGCCGGGACAGATTACTTGTAACGTTTTCATGAACAGTCCGATTGATAAAACGGTTGCTTCGACAGAAGGAAACCAGATTATACTTTCGGGAGTTGGAACTAACTTTGAAGGCGTAAAAGGGAAAGTAAAATTTCAAGGCCGATTAACAGCTAAAAACAAAGGCGGTGAAATAGATGCCAGCAACGGCGTTTTAAGTATCAACAAAGCCGATGAAGTAACTTTATACATTTCGATTGCTACGAACTTCAAAAACTATCAGGATATTTCAGGAGATGAAATTGCGAAAAGCAAAGATTATTTGGCTAAAGCCGAAGTAAAAGATTTTGAAACCATAAAGAAAGCGCATGTTGATTATTACCAAAAATTCTTCAACAGAGTGTCTCTAAATTTAGGTTCAAATGATTTAGTTAAAAAGCCAACAAACGAAAGAATCCGAGATTTTTCGAAACAATTTGATCCGCAATTAGCTGCTTTATATTTCCAGTTTGGACGTTATCTTTTAATTTCAAGTTCACAGCCAGGCGGACAGCCAGCCAATTTGCAAGGAATCTGGAACGATATGGTAACACCGCCTTGGGACAGTAAATACACGACTAACATCAATGCCGAAATGAATTACTGGCCGGCACAAGTAACCAATTTGCAGGAAATGCATGAACCTTTTGTACAAATGGCAAAAGAGTTGGCTGTAACGGGTGCAGAAACGGCCAAAACAATGTACAATGCTAGTGGTTGGGTTTTACATCACAACACCGATATTTGGCGTGTTACCGCTCCGGTAGATTCAGCAGCATCAGGAATGTGGCCGACGGGTGGTGCGTGGGTTTGTCAGGATTTATGGGAAAGATATTTATATACAGGAGATAAAAAATATTTAGCAGAAATTTATCCAATTATGAAAGGCGCTGCTGATTTCTTTTTGGATTTTATGATGATAGATCCAAACACAAAATATTTAGTTGTTGTTCCATCAAGTTCTCCTGAAAATACACATGCTGGCGGAACAGGAAAAGCGACAATTGCATCGGGAACAACAATGGATAATCAGTTGGTTTTTGATTTGTTTACGCATGTTATGGAAGCTTCGGCTTTGGTTTCTCCGGATCCTGTTTATGTGAAAAAAGTAAGTGATGCTTTGGCAAAAATGCCTCCAATGAAAATTGGAAAACACAATCAATTACAGGAATGGCAGGACGATTGGGACAATCCGAAGGATAATCACAGACACGTTTCGCATTTGTACGGATTGTATCCAAGTAATCAGATTTCGTCAATAAAAACTCCTGAATTATTTGAAGCAGCAAAACAATCCTTGATTTACAGAACAGATGAATCTACAGGTTGGTCAATGGGATGGAAAGTGAATTTGTGGGCGAGATTATTAGACGGAAATCACGCTTATAAATTGATTCAGGATCAATTGCATTTGGTAACAGCAGATCAAAGAAAAGGCGGAGGAACGTATCCGAATATGTTGGATGCGCATCAGCCTTTTCAAATCGATGGAAACTTTGGATGTACAGCCGGTTTTGCTGAAATGCTGATGCAGAGTCAGGAAGATGCGATTCATTTATTGCCTGCTTTGCCAACTGTATGGAAAGACGGAAGTATAAAAGGATTAGTTGCCAGAGGCGGATTTGTAATCGATATGACTTGGAAAAATAATAAAGTTTCGGAGTTAAAAATATATTCGAAAATAGGAGGAAACTGCCGATTAAAAGTAGAAAATACGTTGAAAGGTTCTTCGCTTAAAAAAGCAAAAGGAAAAAATCCGAATCCGTTGTTTTATGATATAGAAGTCAAGAAACCGATTATTTCTAATGAAGCAAAATTGCCTAAAGTACAATTGCCAAATTACAATATTTACGATGTGAATATGAAAGCAGGGCAGACGTATACTTTTACTGGGAATTAATATTTTAAATAAAGTATAAGTATAGTTTGTCATTCCGAGGAACGAGGAATCTCACTAGAAACTCCGCACAGAATGTCACCAATCTTTGTCGAATCCCGCGTGTGATTTATCCCTTCGGTCGAAATGACAAAACAGTACAAAAAGAATAAAATAAAAACAGAATATGTTACAACATTTCAAACATAAAATAATAATACTTTCAGTTGTCGTTGCTTGTATAAACAGCAGTTGCAAATCGACTGCGGAACATTCTCAAAAAGGAAAATCGGTTGTTTTAAAAGAAAAAAACTTCAAACATTATGTGGATTATTTTAACACGATGGAAGATGAAAACTTAAAATTTGCGATTCCGAATGACAGTGCGTGGACTTGGATGGAAAAGAATATTCCATTGTTTGAATGTCCACAGCAGAATTTTGAGGAAATCTATTATTTCAGATGGTGGAGTGTTCGAAAACATATTAAAAATACACCACAGGGATTTGCAATTACCGAGTTTTTGGTAGACCGTTCGTATGCCGATAAATACAATATGATTAGTTGTGCTTTGGGACATCACATCAATGAATTCAGATGGGTTCATGATCCGAAATACATTGAACAAGATGTTAAACTTTGGTATAGAGGAAATGATGGGAAACCAATGAACAAATTGTATAAATTCAGCAGTTGGACAGCCGATGCTTTATACAATCGTTATTTGGTGAATAAAGACGAAAAATTCTTGTTAGATTTATATCCAGACATGGTTACTGATTATGCGGTTTGGGAAAAAGACCGTCAGCGTAAAGATGGTTTGTTTTGGCAACATGATGTGAAAGATGGAATGGAAGAATCCTTGAGTGGAGGACGAAAAGTGCAAAATGCAAGACCAACGATTAACAGTTATATGTATGGGAATGCTATAGCAATTTCTAAAATGGCTGAATTGAAAGGCGATAAGGAAACAGAAAACAAATTCAAAGCGAAAGCTGACGTTTTACAACAATTAGTCGAAACCAAATTATGGAATTCTAAAAGTGAGTTCTTTGAAACTTTAACAGAAAAAGATACTTTAGCACAAGTTCGAGAAGCAATCGGATTTATTCCGTGGTATTTTAATCTTCCAGAGCAAAATAAAGGATTTGAAAAAGCTTGGGAACAAATTAAAGATGAAAAAGGATTTTCAGCTCCGTTTGGTTTGACAACGGCCGAAAGGAGAAGTCCAAGATTTAGAACACACGGAACAGGAACCTGCGAATGGGACGGCGCGATTTGGCCATTTGCAAGTTCGCAGACGTTAACTGCTTTAGCCAATGTTCTGAATAATTACAATCAGAACTTTGTTGCTAAACCCGATTATTTCAAGCAAATGGAATTGTATGTTCAATCACAATATTATAGAGGAAAACCTTATCTTGGCGAGTATTTGGATGAAACAACGGGTTATTGGTTAATGGGCGACAGAGAAAGAAGCCGTTATTATAATCATTCGACTTTCAACGATTTAGTGATTACTGGTTTGGTTGGTTTACGCCCAAGAGCTGATGAAAAGATTGAAGTAAATCCGTTGATTCCGCAAGAAAAATGGGATTGGTTTTGTTTGGATAATGTTCTGTATCACGGCAATATTATTACCATTCTTTGGGATAAAACAGGAGAAAAATATAAAAAAGGAAAAGGTTTTAGAATCTTTAAAAACGGAAAAGAAATCGCTTTTTCTGAGAAATTGGAGCGTGTAATTTCAAATTAGTTATAAACTCGACAGGTTTTAAAACCTGTCGGGTTTGATACAGTTTCAAATAAATACTACAATTTGGAGAAAACAGTATTAAATTATTCAATCAAAGGTGGTGTATTTCATATTATATGGAATATGGTATTTGTGGTTTTAGGCATTTACTTTTTATCACTTATAAATGTTGAAAAATTTACATTTAAATTTAGCAATTTAGTATTGCCAATTGTCGCTGTTTTGTTTATCATCGTTTATGGAAAAAAGGCGGTAATGACTCTTTTTAATTTTCATAAAAAAATAATATTCTCACAAGAAGGATTAGAACTTAATGAGGTTTTTTATGAATGGAAAGATATTGTATTTCCAAGAGTTATCGCCAAAACAGAGCACACGGCAAAGTACAATTTGTCATACAAGGAGTTTTACCTCACTTTTGTTTATAAGCAGAAAACGATTGAGATAAAAATAGATGATTACGATGTGTCTGAAAATGAAATTAAGGAACTTCTAAAAAAATATACTCCAAAGTTTACACCAAGCACTATGAGCGAAAATAAAGTAGTTTACCAACCTATACATGATTTTGATCAGATCATCACTCTAGATGAATATTACGATCTTGAATATGAGGAATCTGAAGAAGCAATTAAAGACATTCAGAAATTGGCGGTAAAAGATCTAGAGTCAGTAAAGCGCTTTTGTGAAAACAATATTTATGCACAGCCTGATAAAGTTAGGTTTGTTTATTATGCATTGAGTGAGGATGAAGATCTTGATAAATGGGCAGATTTTCTTTCAGATGAATTCAGAAGGGTTTACCAAATAGGCTTAGGGCAAAATAAAGTTAAGGAACTTTCTTCTGTTATTAATGAAATTATAGTCGAAACAATAGATTCCTATCCTGCAGAAAGGGTTAGAGAAATACTGTTAAAGGGTTTAGATCATAAAGAATTTGAAACTCGTTTGAATGCTTTGGAATTTCTTCCTGATTGGATTGATGAACAGGTTTTGAAGAGTAATCCAACTATAGTATCGAAGCTGAGACAAAAGCTGAAAGATCCAGAGTGGAAAATACGCTGGGAAACAAGTAAGTTATTAGAACGAAATAAAATAGCGTTTGAGAGTTTAAGCACATTGGATAAATTAAGACGATTTATAAATCCTTAACAATCTAGTTGTGAGCTTCGGAGAAGCATAATATTTATAGCAAGATAAACATCCAAATGATGAAAAGCTCCAGCGGAGCGATATCTATAAAAAATTATGTCACCCCGCTGGGGCTTATCGAACTTACTATTATAAAATCTATAAATATATCGTCCCTCTGGGACTTGACATTATTTAAACAATACCATGAAAAAGTTTTTTTTACATCTTACCTTAATCATTTCACTTTTCACAATTTCGGCGAAAGCCCAAAACAAAATCATTGTAGGTGATTTAAAATGTGAAATGCTAACGAATCCTGAAGGAATTGACGTTTTACAGCCAAGATTGAGCTGGAAAATAAAAGCGGAGGTAAATGATGTAAAACAAACTCATTATCAAATTTTAGCTTCTTCGTCTTTAGAAAAACTAAATGCAGGAAATGCAGATTTATGGGACAGTGGAAAGATACAAAGCGACGAATCTGTAAATGTAATTTATAACGGAAAAAAGCTAAAAGACAGACAAGACGTTTATTGGAAAGTAACAGCTTTTACCAATAAAGGAGAAATTCAATCAAAAGAAACAGCTCATTTCAGCATCGGAATTTTGACTTATGCTGATTGGAAATCGACGCGTTGGATTGGGTATGAGAAAACTTCTCCAGGAGATAGTATTTCGCAGTATTCTCGATTATCAGCGAGATATTTAAGAAAAGAAATCGACTTAAAAAAGAAAGTAAAAAGTGCCAAAGTTTATATCATGGGAATGGGCTTGTACGAGCTATACATTAACGGAAATAAAATTGGCGATCAGGTTTTAGCTCCCGTTCCTACGGATTATACGAAGAATGTAAAATACAATGTTTTTGATGTGACTTCACAATTGCAAGAAGGGAAAAATGCATTGGGAACGATTTTAGGAAACGGACGTTTTTTTACGATGCGTCAAGATTATAAGCCCTATAAAATCAAAACTTTTGGATATCCGAAAATGGCTTTGCAGTTGTTTGTGGAATATACAGACGGAAGTAAAGACGTGATTAGAACAGATGATACTTGGAAAATCACAACTGACGGTCCAATTTTATCCAACAACGAATACGATGGCGAAGAATACGATGCCCGTAAAGAAATGAAAGGCTGGAATACCATTAATTTTAATGATAAAAAATGGCTTTCGGCAGAATATGTTCAGGAACCAGGCGGATTCTACGAAGGACAGATGTCGGCCAATATGAAGGTGAAGCGTGAAGTAAAACCTATTTCGATCAAACAGACATCAAAAGGAACTTATATCTTGGATATGGGGCAAAATATGGTGGGTTGGTTACAATTGAAAGTAAAAGGAAATGCGGGCGACAAAATCACAATGAAATTTGCTGAATCTTTACAGCCAGATGGTTCGTTATACATTGCGAACCTTCGTGATGCGAAAACGACCGATATTTATACGTTAAAAGGTGAAGGCGAAGAAGTTTGGGAACCTCGTTTTATTTTTCACGGATTCAGATTTGTAGAAATTTCGGGATTCAAAACAAAACCTACTTTAGAAAATTTCGTTGGAAAAGTCGTTTATGATGACATTGCCACAACAGGAACTTTTGATTCTTCGAACCCAATTATGAATCAGATTTTTAAAAATGCATGGTGGGGAATTAGTGGAAATTATAAAGGAATGCCAATCGATTGTCCGCAACGAAATGAGCGTCAGCCTTGGTTGGGGGACAGAACAACGGGAGCCTACGGAGAAAGTTTCTTATTTGATAATCAGACGTTATATGCCAAATGGTTAGATGATATTAAAAACTCACAAACTATTGATGGCGGACTTCCTGATGTTGCACCAGCTTTCTGGCGTTACTATGGCGATAATGTAACTTGGCCAGGAACGTATATTACAGTTGCAGATATGCTGTATCAGCAATTTGGAGACAAAAAAGTAGTTGAAAAGCAATATCCATCGATGAAAAAATGGATGGATTATATGGAAGAAAACTATTTGGTTGATGATATTATGACCAAAGACAAATATGGCGATTGGTGTGTTCCGCCTGAATCTTTAGAATTAATTCGTTCCAAAGATCCTTCTCGTTTAACAGACGGCGAATTGATTTCGAGTGCTTTTTATTATCAGCTTTTAAATATCATGAAAAAGTTTGCTGTTATTGCAAATGCTCAAAATGATATTAAACATTATGACGAATTAGCTTCGAGAATCAAAAAAGCATTCAACGCTAAATATTTTAATTCAGCCAAAAATAATTACGCCAATAATACCGTAACAGCCAATTTACTGCCTTTAACTTTCGGAATGGTTCCGAAGGAATTAGAGCAAAAAGTTTTTGAAAATCTGGTACACGAAGTGGAAGTGACTAAAAACGGTCATGTAAGTACGGGAGTTATGGGAACACAGTTTTTGATGCGAACATTAACCAATTTTGGTCGTGGCGATTTGGCTTTCAAATTGGCCTCAAACAAAACCTATCCAAGTTGGGGTTATATGGTCGAAAATGGAGCTACAACTATTTGGGAACTTTGGAACGGAAATACAGCAGATCCTGCTATGAATTCGCAAAACCACGTCATGCTTTTAGGCGATTTACTGATTTGGTATTACGAAAATATGGCAGGAATCAAAAGCAATCCTGAAACTCCGGGCTTCAAACAAATTATCATGAAACCTGATTTTAATGCCGGATTAACTTATGTAAATGCTTCATACGAATCAATTTACGGAACAATTAAAAGTGACTGGAAAAAAGACAAAAAAGGTTTGGTTTGGAATATTACGATTCCCGCAAATGCTTCTGCAATTGTGTATCTTCCTGAGACTGATTTTTCAGCTATTTCAATCAATAAACAGAAGCTGGATAAGACTTCTTACACTTATTCGGTAGAAAAAAATCAAATAATTGTCACACTTTCGTCAGGAAATTTTGCTATTAGCGTTAAATAATCTGCATTTTTAATAATTCGGGACAGTACAGGATACATTGTTAATTTTTTGGTGTTATTTTTACACTTATTAAATATTTTTACCTAAAAAAATGTTAGGTATGTATTTATAGTCAAAAAAAATAATTCATAATTTAATTAAGAATGAAGATAACAAAATTAGCATTTGTCTTGTTTGGACTTTTCCTTTTAGGAAGTTGTAAATCGGCTTTAGAGAAAAAGACTTGGAAAGAAGGAATTTTAGTAGATGAATTTATTTATGATAAAGCGCCTTATCCGTCTTGCCATGCCGTTACAATTGTCGAAGCTACAAATGGTGATTTAGTTGCCTCATGGTTTGGTGGAACTCACGAAAGACACCCAGATGTTTGCATTTACGTGGCAATCAAACCAAAAGGAA
Organism: Flavobacterium sharifuzzamanii; assembly: GCF_003254585.1. Lineage (GTDB taxonomy): Bacteria > Bacteroidota > Bacteroidia > Flavobacteriales > Flavobacteriaceae > Flavobacterium > Flavobacterium sharifuzzamanii. The sequence continues at coordinate 371,803 of NZ_QJGZ01000040.1, forward strand.
GCGACACTTGGAACGAAGGCGTAAAAGTAGCTGACGGTGTTATGAAAGAAGGGCCGAGATTACCAACTTGGAATCCGGTTTTATATCAAATTCCGGGAGGCGATTTAATGTTGTTCTACAAAATAGGACCAAAACCATCTGAATGGTGGGGTGTAATAAGAACTTCATCTGATGGCGGAAAAACGTGGTCTGAAGCACAAAAAATGCCAGACGGTTTCTTAGGACCAATCAAAAATAAACCTGTTTTATTAAGCAACGGAACTTTATTATGTCCATCAAGTATTGAAGGCGACGGATGGAGACTTCGTATGGAATCTACTCCAGATTTTGGAAAAACTTGGGTATTGGGAGATACGCTTCCAAGAGGAAAACAAAAAATTAATGCGATTCAACCAAGTATTTTATTCCATAAAGACGGAAGTATTCAGGCTATTGGAAGAACTAGAAACAGAGCGATTTTTAGCACATTCTCAAAAGATAACGGAAAAACTTGGTCGGATGTTGAGTTAATCGGACTTCCAAATAACAACTCAGGAACTGATGCGGTTACACTTAAAGACGGCAGACATTTATTAGTTTATAATCATGTTCTTCCTCCAGGAAAAGAAGCGAAAGGGCCAAGAACGCCTTTGAACGTTTCTGTTTCTAAAGACGGAATCAATTGGAACGCTGCTTTGGTTTTAGAAGATTCAAAAATCAGCCAGTATTCTTATCCTTCAATTATTCAAAGTTCAGACGGAATGGTGCATATCGTGTACACTTGGAGAAGAGAAAAACTGAAATATGTAAAAATCGATCCAAGCAAATTAGTGGCGCTTCCAATTAAAAACGGAATCTGGCCGGGTGAAGAAGGAAAAGTAGTTACAGCGGTAAAAGCGGAAGAAGAGTAAAGAAAAAGTTCGCCACGAATTCCACGAATTTTCACGAATTTTTTTAATGCTAATTCGTGAAAATTGGTGCAATTCGTGGCAAAAAAAAATATAACCATGAAATCTAAAAGAAATTTATTAATTGCAATACTTGTTGCTATGTCAACAGCATTCAATAGCTGTGCAACGGCGCAGTCTTCCAATAAAAAGCAAAAATATAAAGTTGCAGTTTGCGATTGGATGATTTTAAAAAGACAAAAATTAGGTGCTTTTGGTTTAGCAGCTGAAATAAAAGCTGATGGAATCGAACTGGATATGGGGGGTTTAGGAAATCGTCCCACTTTTGATAGTAAACTGGGAGATCCTGTCGAAAGACAAAAATTCTTAGATAAATCAAAAGAAACTGGCGTTGGAATCAGCTCGATTGCGATGTCAGGATTCTATGCACAATCTTTTGCCACAAGAGAAATCACACCAATGATTGTAGATTGTATTCAGGCCATGAAAAACATGAAAGTAAAAGTGGCTTATCTTCCGTTAGGAACACAAACAGATTTGGTTAAAAATCCGGAATTACGTCCAGAAGTGATTAAAAGACTGCAATGGGCAGGAAAAGAAGTAGGGAAAATAGGTGGTGTAATTGCGATTGAAACCTCTTTAGACGCGACAGAGGAGAAAAAACTTTTAGATGAAGTAGGTTCAAAATACATTAAAAGCTCTTTCAATTTTGCGAATGCTTTAGATAATAAAAGAGATATTTCATCAGAATTGAAAATCTTAGGAAAGAAATATGTAGCTCAAATTCATGCTTCGAATACCGATCAATTTTGGTTAGAAAATGATAAAGCGATCGACATGCCAAAAATCAAACAAACTTTGGATGAAATGAAATGGAGCGGATGGCTAATTGTAGAGCGTTCTCGCGACGTAACGCAAGTACATAATCTAAAAGCCAATTACGGAGCAAACGTAGCTTATTTGAAGAAAATTTTCCAGAATTAAACAATAAACAGTGATCAATATGTAATCGTTAAACAACACAATTTTTCACTATAAATCTGCCGAGTCTGCTAAATCTGCGAGAGATATTTTTCACGCAGATCGGGCAGATTTAGCAGATTATTTTTAGAATGAATACCCAAAAACAGCATACTATGAAATTTTTACAATTACTTTTTTTATGTCTTTACGTCTCTTTCGCGACAGCGCAGAACATCACAGTTGTGAGTGATCCGAGTTCGCCAAGAGCAAAATTTGGAGCAGAGAAATTATCTGAAAGCCTTTCAGCAAAAGGGTTCAGTGTAACTTCTTCTGATAAATTCAAAAAATCAAAAGATAAAGTAATTGTAATTGGAGAAAAAGGAACTGATTTCTGGAAGAAAAATGCTAAAAGCGCTAAAATCGACGATAGCAAATTAAACAAGAAAGAAGGTTTCCAGATTCGTACTCAAAATAATGTAATTTATATTGAAGGAACAGATGCAAGCGGAGCTTTGTATGGTGCTTTAGAATTAACAGATAAAATTAAAGCTTCAGGAAAACTTCCTTCAGAAATCAATATTGACGACAGTCCAGAAATGGTTTTGCGAGGCGCTTGTATCGGAATGCAGAAACCGGTTTATCTTCCTGGACGTGACGTTTACGAATATCCATATACGCCAGAAACTTTTCCTTGGTTTTATGATAAAGCACTTTGGATTAAATATTTAGATATGCTGGTAGAAAACCGCATGAACTCGCTGTATTTATGGAACGGACACCCTTTTGCTTCTTTGGTGAAATTAAAAGAATATCCATTTGCGGTAGAAGTCAGCGACGAAGATTTTAAAAAGAATGAGGAAATCTATAAATTCTTGACAGTTGAAGCCAACAAAAGAGGAATCTGGGTCATTCAGATGTTTTATAATATTATTGTTTCTAAGCCTTTTGCAGAGCATTACAATATTAAAACTCAAGATCGTTCAAGACCTATTACGCCTTTGTTGTCAGATTACACGAGAAAATCTATTGCAGCATTCATTGAAAAATATCCAAATGTTGGATTGATGGTTTGTTTGGGAGAAGCAATCAATACCGTTGATGATGATGTAGAATGGTTTACAAAAACGATTATTCCGGGTGTTCGTGATGGTTTACAGGCATTAGGAAAAACAGAAGAACCGCCAATTATTCTTCGTTCTCATGATACTGACGGACCTTTGGTGATGGAAAAATCACTTCCGTTATACAAAAACCTTTACACTGAAAGTAAATATACAGGAGAATCTTTAACGACTTACACGCCGGGCGGACCTTGGGGAGAAACGCACAAACAGTTGAGTGCTCTGAAATCAATTCATATTGAGAACGTTCATATTTTGGCTAATTTAGAACCTTTCAGATACGGTTCACCAGACTTTATCCAGAAAACGGTAAAAGCAATGCACAGCGTTCACGGTGCAAATGCACTGCATTTATATCCGCAAGCTTCGTATTGGGATTGGCCATATTCGGCAGATAAAACAAAATCAGGAGAACGTTTATTAGAAATGGATCGTGACTGGATTTGGTACAAGGCTTGGGCAAGATATGCTTGGGATAGCAAAAGAGATCGAAAGGAGGAAGTTAAATTTTGGGATAAAGATTTAGCTGCGAAATTCGGAACTTCTCAAGAAGCAGCAAACAATATTTTAAAAGCGTACGAAGAAACAGGAGAAATTGCTCCAAAAACATTAAGACGTTTCGGAATTACAGAAGGAAACCGTCAGACTTTATTGTTAGGAATGTTCGAAAGTCAGTTGGTAAATCCATCCAAATGGAGAGTATATCCGGGATTCCACGAATCTTGTGGACCAGCGGGTGAATTGCTTTTAGAATATGCTAAAAAAGAATGGAATAAAGAACCGCATTCAGGCGAATTGCCAACGCAAATTATTGCTGAAATTACAGAACATGGCAGATTAGCCGTTGAAGCAATAGATAAAGCAGAAGCAAGCGTAACCAAAGACAAAGAAGAATTTGAACGCCTTAAAAACGATATGCATGCTTATAAGGCTTTCGCAGATTTTTTCTCAGAAAAAGTAAAAGCAGCTTTATTGGTTTTAAGATATAGTTATTCAAATGATATTACCGATTTAGATAAAGCTTTGCCTCATCTAGAAAAAAGTATCGAGTATTATGAGTTATTGGTAAAACTAACAAAAGATACCTATTACTATGCCAACAGTATGCAGACTGCTCAACGCCGAATCCCGATTGGAGGAGACGACGGAAACAACAAAACCTGGGCAGAATTGTTACCGCATTACGAGCGTGAATTAGCTAATTTTAAAAGGAATTTAGAGAAGCTAAAATCTTCAAAAGATGGTAAAATAGAAACCAAAGAAGGAAAACCTTGGAAACCAGCCGAAGTAACTTTCATTGACGAAAAGCCTGGAACTTATTTAGTAAAAACTGGTACAAAAGTGTACGGAACAGATATTTCTGAATTGACTAAAATTGCTCCAGAACTTCAAAACCTAAGAGGATTCTCATTCGTAGAAAACGATCAAAACGAAAAAGGAACACATTTGAAGTTTAGAAATACAAAAGCGGTTAAATTAGTAGTGGGTTATTTCAATTCAGATCAAAAGAGATTTTTATTACCGCCTAGTTTAGAAACAGATGCAGCAGGAAATGCGCACGGTCAGGCCGAAGTGATTCTGGCAAGTGCAATGAATTTAAAAGAGCTTCCGCGTGTAAATATTCATACCTATACTTTCCAGCCAGGGGAGAATAAATTAGATTTAGGTAAAGGAAAAGTATTGATTTTAGGTTTCATCGATGCAGATCAAACCATAACGCCACGTGATGTGGGGTATATCGATGCAGGAGAAAAAGCAGCTATTGACTGGTTGTTTTATTAATAATTTGGGCGTGTCCCTTCGGGTCGGGCTGTACGTTCCCGCTTCCCGATGAAAAATCGGGAGAGCTCCACTGCCATCCCTCACGCAAACTCGTAGTTAATTTAGACCTAACAGGTTTTCAAAACCTGTTAGGTCTAGTGTCAAAGAAACATATGCGTTTCCTGCAAGGTTTTAAAAACCTTGTAGGTATCTAAAATGAACGTTAAAAAGTAAACCTACAAGGTTTTTAAAACCTTGCAGGAAATAGAAAATATGAATAGAATAGTTTTTTTTATTTTTTGTTTTTTTTCAAGTCTTTGCTTTGTTTGGAGTCAGAGCAAAGATTCAGGGAAGTTTCGTAAAGAAATTTCACTGAATTCGTCTTGGGAAACCGTAATACTGGATAATCTTCCGCTGAAAGAAGAAGATTTTGTAGAAAATCCAAAAACTGATTCCAATTGGCAAAAGGTTAGTGTGCCTCACAATTGGGATCAGTATTATGGTTTCAGAAGAACAAAACATGGAAATTTACATGGTACCGCCTGGTACAAAAAAACACTAAAACTCGATAAGAAAGACAGTTCAAAACAACATTTTCTTTATTTTGAAGGTGTAAGTTCGTATGCAACTGTTTGGGTAAATGGTAAAAAAGTAGGAGAACACAAAGGCGGAAGAACTACTTTCACCTTAGATATTACAAAAGCAGTTTCTTTCGATGCAGCAAATATCATTTTAGTAAAAGCTTCACATCCCTCTTTTATAGCCGATTTGCCTTGGGTTTGCGGTGGCTGTTCAGGAGAATGGGGATTTTCTGAAGGTTCTCAGCCAATGGGAATTTTCAGGCCTGTTACTTTGGTAATTACAAACAATATTAGAATTCAGCCGTTTGGTGTTCATATTTGGAACGATGAATCGGTTTCTAAACAAAAAGCGATTCTTCATACCACTACAGAAATCAAGAATTACGGCACTTCACAACGAAACTTAACTGTCGAAAATATCCTTCTTGATGCTTCAGGAAAGAAAGTTGCTATCAATAAAAGCGATAACAAAATCAATTCGGGAGAAACAAGAGAAATAGCACAAACGCTTCCTGAGATTCAGAATCCGAAATTATGGTCGCCATCGAATCCATATTTGTATAAATTGGTTACTTCAATTTATGAAAACGGAAAAATAGTTGATCAATTAACAACACCATATGGAATTCGCTGGGTAAGCTGGCCGGTAAGTCGTGACGGAAAAGACAATCGTTTTTTCATCAATGATGAACCTGTTTTTATAAACGGCGTTTGTGAATATGAACATTTAATTGGAAAAAGTCATTCGTTTTCAGACGAAATGATTCATTCCCGAATCGAGCAAATCAAAGCAGGTGGATTTAATGCTTTCAGAGAAGCACATCAGCCTCATAATTTATTATATCAAAAAGAATTAGACGAAAACGGAATCCTGTTTTGGAGTCAGTTTTCAGCACATATTTGGTACGATACGCCTGAGTTTAAAGAAAACTTTAAAACCTTATTACGAGAATGGATTAAAGAACGCAGAAACAGTCCATCTGTAGTAATGTGGGGATTGCAGAACGAAAGCACGATTCCAAAAGAATTTGCAGAAGAATGTACCCGGATTATCCGCGAAATGGATCCGTTATCTGCATCGCAAAGAATCGTAACAACTTGTAATGGTGGAGAAGGAACAGATTGGAATGTAGTTCAAAACTGGTCTGGAACGTATGGCGGAGATCCTTTAAAATACCATTTGGAAATGACGACTCAGTTGTTAAACGGAGAATATGGCGCATGGCGTTCAGCCGATTTGCATACAGAAGGGGAGTTTGACCAAAAAGGGACTTTAAGCGAAAACCGTTTTTCTCAATTAATGGAAATTAAAGTTAGAGAAGCCGAATCGGTAAAAGATAAAATTGCGGGACAATTCAACTGGCTTTTTGCTTCGCACGAAAATCCGGGACGAGTGCAAAACGGAGAAGGTTTTAGAGACATTGACAAAGTTGGCCCAGTAAATTACAAAGGACTCTTTACCATTTGGGGCGAACCTTTGGATGCTTTTTATATGTACCGTGCGAATTATGTTTCGAACAAAACCAATCCGATGGTTTATATTGTTTCGCATACTTGGCCAAGCCGTTGGGAAAAGCAGGGAATAAAAAACGGAATCGATATTTATTCGAATTGTGATGAAGTAGAATTGTTCAACGACGTCAATAAATCTTCTTTAGGAAAACTAAAAAATCCAGGAATCGGACAGCATTTTCAATTTAATAATGTCAATATTCAATACAATGTTTTATATGCTGTTGGTTATGTAAATGGAAAAGCGGTTGCTAAAGATTATATCGTTTTAAATAATTTTCCAAAAGCACCAAGTTTTGATGCTTTAACGTCTGAGAAAACGGATATAACAAAAGCTCAAAAAGGTTATAATTACATTTATAGAGTAAATTGCGGAGGTTCAGAATTGACAGATTCTGCCGGAAATACTTGGTTTACCGATACGCATAAAAACGGTCAAAATACTTGGGGTTCGCTATCGTGGACAGATAATTTTGAAAAATTGCCAGACTTTTTTGCCAGTCAAAGAACAACTTTCGACCCGATAAAAGGAACAAAAGATCCTGAGTTATTTCAAAGTTTTAGATACGGAGTTGATAAACTACGTTACGAATTTCCAGCTCCAGATGGTGAATATTTAGTCGAATTATATTTCACAGAACCTTGGTATGGAACTGGTGGCGGAATGGATTGCAAAGGCTGGCGTTTGTTTGACGTTGCAATAAACGAAAATGTTGTTTTAAAAGATTTTGATATTTGGGCAGAAGCTGGACATGATAACGCTTTGAAGAAAACATTTAAAGTAAAAAGTACAAACGGAAAAATTGTGATTTCATTTCCAAATGTAAAAGCTTCACAAGCGATTGTTTCTGCAATTGCAATTGCAACAAAAGACATTCATGCAAGACCAGCAGCTGAATCTTCAAAAAATATCCAGAATTTGGTTTTTGATTCTTATGATAAAAACAATAGAATAGCTTCATGGCTAGATATCAATTCAAAACAATTTTCAGATTCAGATGTTATTTTTAACGAATTGCCTTCAGAGGTTTTTGGAGCAGATTATTTACAGTTTTCAGTTAATCCAAAAAACAAAGGATCATTTATAGCTAAAGAAGAATCGACAATTTATGTTTTAGTTGATAGTAAAATCAAAACATTAAACGGACTTTCAGATTATAAGAAAATAGAAGAGAAAGCGAAGAATAGCAACGGAATTTCATTTGATGTTTTCACTAAAAAAGTAAAGAAAGGCGAAAAAGTTCTTTTTGATAATTCTGAAACAATATCTTCGATTGCAGTCGTTCCAACGTACGATATGGGCGAAAAAGACGATTCAAGACCAGTTGTAGTCATAGAAGCCGAAAAAACAAAAACAACAGGAACAGGAATCGAAAAAGGAAATTTCAAAAAAGCCGATTATATTGAGTTCACAAAAAAGACAAACAATAGCATCGAGTTTGAAGTAAAACCTGGTGTTGCCGGAATTTATTTAATGCGTTTCCGTTTTATGAATAGAAATGAAACGCCATTAAAAGTGAAATTCAAAATGGAAGATGCGTACGGGATTTTAATGCGAAACGATACGATTGAGTTTTTCCCTTCGCCTGAAAAATGGAAGATTTTAAACACAACATCAGGTGGTTATATTAATGCAGGAACGTATAAAATAACACTTGAAGGTGATGATTTGAAGGGATTGTTGTTAGATAATTTTGAGTTTCAGTGATTTTACGAGGTTCAAAGTAGCAGAGTGACAAAGGAACAGAGGTTTTCATTGTTTGTCAGGCTGAGCGAAGTCGAAGCCCGCGTAAAGCATTTAACCCAACCCTTATAACATTCAGTGTGTCATCCTGAGGAACGAAGGATCGCACTAGTTGCTCGACAAAGATTGATGACTTAGTTTGCGTGGGCTTCGACTCCGCTCAGCCTGACAAAAAAGACAAAACAAGATTAGAATAAAAAACATATTCATGATTAAACATAAAAACACATTTCAAAAAATTACAATTGCCTTATTGTTTTCGGTATCAATTTTTGCACAAAAACAAGCCAGAATTGTCGAAGATTTCAATAAAAACTGGAACTTCAAATTGGGAGATTATCCTGAAGCAATAAATGCTAATTTCAATGCATCAGATTGGAGAATGCTTCAATTACCGCACGATTGGAGTATTGAAGGTGCTTTTGATAAAGATGCCAAAACCAAACAAGCACAAGGATTTTTACCTGCTGGAAAAGGTTGGTATCGTAAAGTATTTACAGTTCCTGCAAATTGGAAAAACAAAACAGTTTCAATTGAATTTGACGGTGTTTTTAAGAATAGTGAAGTTTTCATTAATGGAAAATCATTAGGAGTTCGCCCAAACGGATATATTTCTTTTGGATATGACTTGACGCAATATTTAAACTTTGGAAAATCAAATACGATTGCAGTAAAAGTAGATAATGATGCACAGCCGAATTCAAGATGGTACACAGGTTCTGGAATTTATAGAAATGTGCGTTTAGTTGCAACTAATAAAATTCATGTAGTAAAATGGGGAACTTATGTAACTACAAGAATTATTTCTAAAGAAAAAGCTGTTGTTGATATTGATATTGACGTTAAGAATGATTTAACTAAGAATAAACTTTTTAAGTTAGTCTCGACAGTTTTGGATAAAAACAATATTGAAGTTGCAAAAGGAATTTCTGATGGAAATATTCCTGCAAATTCAATATTACAAATTAGACAGAATATCAATATGGAAAACCCAATTCTTTGGGATACAGAAAATCCATATTTATATAAAATAAGTACTAAAGTTTATGATGGCTCAACTTTAATTGATACGTATGAAACGCCACTTGGATTTAGATTTTTCAATTTCGATTCGGAAAAAGGATTTTCTTTAAATGGTGTTCCAACCAAAATTTATGGCGTTTGTCTGCATCACGATAATGGTGCTTTGGGTGCAGTTGAAAATATTCACGCGGTTAGAAGAAAACTAACTTTAATGAAAGAAATGGGAGCCAACGCTATCAGAATGTCTCATAATCCACATTCTTTGGAAATGATGCAATTGTGCGACGAAATGGGATTTATTGTTCAGGACGAAGCTTTTGACGTTTGGAAAAAGAAAAAAGTAACCAATGATTATCATAAAGATTGGGATGCTTGGCACAAACAAGATTTAGAAGATTTTATCAAAAGAGATCGCAATCATCCATCGGTAATAATGTGGAGTATTGGAAACGAAATCAGAGAGCAATTTGATTCGACGGGAATTTCAATTACCAGAGAATTAGCTAAGATTGTAAAATCTCTTGATACAACTCGTCCCGTAACTTCGGCTTTGACCGAAAATATAATTGAGAAAAACTTTATTTATCAGTCTGGCGCTTTAGATCTTTTAGGATTCAATTACAAACATGAAGATTATAAAGATTTTCCAACGAAATTTAAAGGACAAAAAATATTGGCTTCAGAAAGTGTTTCGGCTTTGGAAACACGTGGACATTATGATTTTCCTGACGGAATTAAAGCATGGCCAACAAAATACGGCGCTGCGTTTGACGGAAATGCCGATTGGACGGTTTCGGCTTACGATCAGGTAAAATCGTATTGGGGAGCTACGCATGAAGAAAACTGGAAAACTATTAAAAGTCAGGATTTCATGGCGGGAACTTTTATCTGGACAGGATTCGATTATATCGGAGAGCCAGACCCGTATCCGTTTCCTGCAAGAAGTTCGTATTTCGGGATTGTAGATTTAGCTGGACTTCCAAAAGATGTGTATTATATGTACCAAAGCGAATGGTCGAATAAAACGGTTCTTCATATTTTACCGCATTGGAACTGGAAAAAAGATCAAGAAGTTGAAGTTTGGGCGTATTATAATAATGCCGATGAAGTGGAATTATTCTTAAACGGAAAGTCGTTAGGAAAGAAAGCCAAACAAAATGATGATTTGCATATCTCTTGGCGCGTAAAATTCGAACCTGGAACATTAAAAGTGGTTTCTAGAAAGAACGGAAAAGTGGTTTTAGAGAAAGAAATCCGCACAGCAGGAGAAGCTTCAAAACTAGACTTGCAAGCTGATAAAACTTCAATCAAAAACGATACTTATGATTTGGTTTACGTAACGGTTTCTATGACTGATAAAGACGGAAACTTATTGCCAAACGCCATGGATTTAATCAATTTTGAAGTAATTGGCGGAGGAAAATTAGTTGGTGTTGATAATGGTTATCAAGCCAATTTGGATTCTTTTAAAGCAAATTCTTGTAAGTTGTTTAATGGAAAATGTATTGCTATTATTCAGTCGAATGGGAAGAAAGAAAATATTCAGTTGAAGGCAACGGCAGAGAATTTACAAGATTCGTCAGTTCAGATAAGAGTTAATTAATTTTATATGTCGCCCCGATGGGGCTTTGATTCTCTAATCTATTATTTTTCTTCTATAAATATTAAGCTCCGCTGGAGCTTTTTAAATTACAATTTAGAAAATCTTTGTAGCTCTGGAAGAGCCAAATATTTATAGAAAAATATTTATAGAAAAATGATTCTCATATAAGAGTAAAGCTCCAGAGGAGCGAAATAATACAAACAATCAGAATCCGCTTCAAACTAGAAGCGGATTTTTTCTTTTAAGCATTTAAAATATTGATATATTTATAAAATAATTCAAAATAAATGACACCAACTTTCTTCGTAAATCAATTAGAATTTAGAAAATGGCTTGAGAGGAACCATCAAAAAGAGAAAGAACTTTTGGTTGGTTTTTATAAAGTTACGAGTAAAAAGCCTTCTATGAGCTGGTCAGAATCTGTAGATCAAGCGCTTTGTTTTGGATGGATTGATGGTGTTCGAAAATCTATTGATACGGAAAGCTATACAATTCGTTTTACTCCAAGAAAGCCTTCTAGCATTTGGAGTGCGATTAATATTCAGAAGATAGAAGATTTGACAAAAGCGGGATTAATGACCGATGCTGGTTTGAAAGCTTTTAGTTTTAGAACCGAAAATAAGTCTAAGATTTATTCGCACGAAAAAGAACCAGTTCCGTTGTTAGATGTTTACGAGAAACAGTTTAAAAACAATACAATCGCTTGGAATTTTTTTGAGAAGCAGGCCCCTTCGTATAAGAAAGTGATGATTCATTGGATTATGAGTGCCAAGCAAGAAAAAACACAGCTTTCTAGACTTGAAAAAACGATTACAGAAAGTGAAAAACAGAAAAGAGTCTTGTAGCTATTATGAATAAAATGTTTTACTTTAGTAGTCTGACTTTTAGTGAAATATGGAAAAAGAAAATACCACAAAAATAAAAGGGGAAATTTTGCTAGGTATTATTTTTGCCTTAGAATTATACGCCTTGCCTGTACAGTTTTATTTACTGTTAAAAAGTCCTGAATTTACTTTTTTCAGTGCAGCAGTTCGTTTTTTCAGTTTCTTCACTATTACAACAAATACTATAGTTTTTCTTTGCAGTGCTTTTTTGTTATTTGGCGGAAGAAGCAAGGCAAATACTTTTTTCAAAAAAGGCACCACAATCACTGCGATAACAGTTTATATTTTGATTGTTGGGATTGTTTTTAATTTGCTTCTTCGCCCAACACTTCATTTAGAAGGACATCATCTTATTGTAAGCGAAATTTTTCATACGGTCGTTCCCATTTTATTTTTGGTTTTCTGGCTGTTCTTTGTAAGTCCTGAAAAGATCTCTTTTAAAACCATTTGGTTTTGGTTGGTTTACCCGATTATTTACATGATTTATACCATAATCCACGGATTTACTTCTAGCTTTTATCCTTATCCTTTTATTGATGTTACTAAACTCGGATTGCAAACAGCACTCATAAACGGATTTTTCGTTTTAATCTCTTTTGTGGTTTTGTCTGTGATTTTGATTTTAATTTCGAAAATTAGGACTAAGAAGATTAGCTTGGAAGACTAAAATAAAATAGTCGATCTTCTAGTCAGGAATTAACAAAAAAAAGGAACTTTCTTCTTTCCTTCTTTCTCCTGAAATTTTTCTACAAACTTCCGATGGCATTAATTTAATAGATGAAAAATATCTTGATTTTTGTATCTAAACTTTACTTATATATTGTAATTAATTCTTTTTTAGGTTTTTAAAGGTAAAAAATTATTGCCTAAATGTTCTGTATTTACTGGTTTAACTAATTAATTAGTATAAATATTAACCAATTAGTTTTGCTACTAATTAATTAGTAGTTATATTTGTCAAAAGAATTTCTACTATGATAAAATTAGCCAAACGAGAAGAACAGATTATGCAGGTTTTTTGGGATTTAAACAAAGCCTTCATCAGAGACATTATTCCATTGCTGCCAGATCCGAAACCACATTATAATAGTGTTGCGACGATTGTCAAAATATTAGAAGAAAAAGGGTTTCTAAATCGGGAAACAATTGGGAATATGCATTGCTTTTTTCCGGTAATTCAAAGAGAAGAATATCAACAATTTGCGCTGAAAGATGTTGTGAGTCAATATTTTGATAATTCGTATCCACGTATGCTTGCCTTTTTTGCTAAAGAGCAAAAATTAACCGAAAAAGAATTGGACGAAATCGTGAACATGATAAAAAAAGATTCGATATGATACCATATATTCTATACACAGCGCTTATTCTTTTTGCTTGCCTTATGTTTTATAAGCTGCTTTTGCAGAAAGAAACTTTTTATAATTTGAATAGATTTGTTTTGCTTGCGTGTATGCTAGTAGCTTTTACTTTGCCGTTGCTTCCGATTCCGCAGCAATTCTCTCTTCAAAAACAGAAAGTAACAGCAGCTATTCCTTCCATAAAAAAAACAGTTGTAAAAGAATCAACTGCCGAGATGAAAGCACTTCCTGTAAATGAAGTTTTAGTAAATGAAACAAAGCAACAATTTAATATGACTTTGGTCATGCAGTGGATAGTGTATTTGTACTGGTTTGGTGTCATTGTTTTTGCGCTTAATTTTTTGATGCAAGCTGTTGTATTATTTTACAGAGCGTACACATCAGAGATTATTAGGGACGGAAAATTTAGAATTGTCGAAATAACAGGTGATAAAGCACCTTGTTCTTTTGCTAATAATATTTTTATAAATCCTGAAAAATACGAATGGGAAACGTACAATCAGATTTTGCTGCATGAAAAAATTCACATTGAGCAAAAACATACTATTGATCTTTTGCTTGCAGAAATCGTACTTGTTTTTCAGTGGTTTAATCCTTTTGCTTGGCAATGGCGAAAAGCATTAGAAAGTAATCTTGAATTTTTGACTGATAACGAAATGCTACAACAAGGTAGCGTAGAAAAAGAAAGTTATCAATTTAGCCTGCTTAAAGTAGCGGCGCCACAATTTCCTTTGAGTCTTACAACTAACTATAATCAATCATTACTCAAAAAACGAATCATTATGATGAATTCAAAAAAATCAAACGTAAACACAACATGGAAATATTTTTTCCTGTTACCATTATTGGTATTGTTTGCCTGCCTTTTTAATCAACCGGCAGCGCAAAGTCAGACGCTAACTTCGAATATTAAAAACGAAGCAACTAAAGCGAGTCCAAACACTCAAAAGGGTGATCGAACCGAAGGAAATTGGTTTGCCACAATCAAAGGCAATACGGTAGAAATGGAATTTAAAAACGACGAGGATAGCCATTCTACTCATACTTATGATATTAGCGAGTTTAGCGGATTATCAAAAGATAAACAAGGAACATTTTCTCTAACGCGTGAAGCGGGAACAATGAATTTTACCGGAAAATTTGAAGGAAATACCGGAATGGGAACGTACAAGTTTGTTGGCAATAAAAATTTCGCCAAAGAAATGGCTGCACAAGGGATTACATTGGCAGATGATACAGATCTTATGGTTTTCTTTGCTGTAAATATAAAAACGTCGTATGTAAAAATGTTGCATAAAAAAGGGTATAAAAATGTAGACAAAGAACAAGTAATTCCGTTGGCGGCTTTAAACGTAAGCGAAGATTACATCGATTCTATTAAAGATGCTGGAATTGGAAATATAGATATTGAAACGCTGATTCCTTTTAAATCCTTAAACATTGATAAAGCTTTTATTGAAGATATTATTAAATCGGGTTATAAAAATGTTTCACCAGAAAATCTGATCACTTTAAAATCTCAAAATATTGACGGAAAGTATATTAATGATTACCGTTCTTCGACGAAAACAAAAAAGAATGAAAATGGAGAAGGAGATGAGGATAATATTGTTGCTTTCAAAACTTTAAACATAGATAAAGCTTATATTGATTCTTTTAAAAAAATGGGTTATAATGATCTTTCAAATGACGACTTAATTGCTTTAAAAGCTTTAAATGTAACTCCAGAATATGTTGTTCAATTCGAAAAAGTAGGTTATAAAAACATTTCGTCTGAAAATCTTACAGCTTTAAAATCGCAAAATATCACGGCAGATTTAATTAAGGAATATAAGGATCTGGGTTTTTCAGATTTAGATTTAGATGATATTGTGGGGGCAAAAGCGGTTGGTGCAACGCCAAGTTTCATTAAAGCTATGAGAGAAAAAGGACATAACTTTAAAGGTATTGAAAAGTATATAGCTTTAAAAGCAGTCGTTGGCAACTAAGCTGATATTGCTTTTGATAGTTAAAGCAATACATTTTTTCTGTTAATAAAATATTCAAGTTGTAAGACTACAATCAAAATTTAGTATTAAAGCCCAAATCTGTAGATTTGGGCTTTATTTTTTAGGCAACTTTTAAAATAGTATACCTAAATGAATTATTTAAATAAAATCATTTCAAACCAAAATGCTGTAAAAAATGTTGTTGGTCGAAATTCTATTCGAAAGATTTCAATTTATACTACATTTATGCTTTATAGACTATTTTAAAGCAAATCAGTAATGAAAAAAATATTCCTTTCCTTATGTCTTTTTGGTGTAATTTCTAATGCTTCAAGTCAGGAATTTGCGAATGCACCAAAGCCTTTTGGACCACTTCCGACGCAGAAACAAATTGATTGGCAGGAAATGGAATTTTATGCTTTTGTACATTTTTCATTAAATACATTTACAAACAAAGAATGGGGTTATGGAGACGAATTGCCAGAACTTTTTAATCCGTCGCAGTTAGACGTTCGCCAATGGGCGCGCGTGGTAAAAGAGGCTGGAATGAAAGGCATTATTCTAGTTGCAAAACATCACGATGGTTTCTGTTTATGGCCATCGGCTTATACAGAACGTTCTGTAAAAAATTCACCTTGGGAAAACGGAAAGGGAGATTTGGTGAAAGAATTGGCTGCTGCTTGTAAAGAATACGATTTAAAGCTAGGATTATATCTTTCGCCTTGGGACAGAAATCATCCGCAATACGGCAAACCGGAATATATTACTTATTTCAGAAATCAGTTAAAAGAATTATTGACGAATTACGGAGATGTTTTCGAAATGTGGTTTGACGGAGCTAATGGCGGTGACGGTTATTACGGTGGTGCAAATGAAACTAGAAAAATCAATTCTTTGACTTATTATAATTGGGATGAAACCTATAAATTGATTTATGATATCGCACCAAAAACTCTAGTTTGGGGCGTTGGTCCATCTGAAGCAAGGTGGATAGGAAATGAAGAAGGACGTGCAGGTAAAACCAATTGGTCGTTACTACGCCAAAAAGATGAATTGGCTGGAAAAGTACATTATACAGAATTTATGTCTGGACATGAAGACGGTGAAAAATGGGTTCCTGGCGAAGCCGATGTTTCGATCAGACCAGGATGGTTCTATCATTCGGTTGAAGACGATAAAGTGCGTTCGCTTGACGAAATGGTAGATATTTATTACGAATCGATTGGACGAAATGCAACTTTATTATTAAATCTTCCTGTTGATATACGAGGTTTGGTTCATGAAAATGACGAAGCAAGATTGAAAGAATTGGTTGCCACTATTAAAGCCGATTTCAAAAAAGAACTATTAGCAGAAACTCAGGTTCAAGCTTCAAACATTCGTGCAAACGATTTGAATTTTGGTCCGCAGAATGTAATTGACGGAAATAAAAATACCTATTGGGCAACAGACGATAAAGTAAAACAAGCTACAGTTGAATTTACTTTTAAAAAGCCAACAGCAATCAATAGAATTTTACTTCAAGAATATATTAAACTGGGACAGCGTGTAAAAGCATTTTCTATTGAAGTAAAAGTTGACGGACAATGGAAAACAATCGCCAATGAAACTACAATTGGTTACAAAAGAATCCTGCGTTTAGATCGTGTTATGGCTTCGGCACTTAGAGTGAATATTCTGGATGCAAAAGCTGGATTTGTAATTAGTGCAATTGAGGCTTACAATGCGCCAACTTTTGTAAAAGAACCTCAAATTCTTTGCGATAAAAATGGTTTGGTTACAATTAAATCAGAAGAAGGAAATGCTATCTATTACACTTTAGATGGAAAGACGCCTACTGAAAAAAGCACTTTATACAAAGCACCATTCGTATATAATAAAGAAGTAGAAATTAAAGCTATTTCAAGAAGCGCTAAAGAGAAAATCAATAGCGCTGTAAAGATCGCAAAATATGGTGTTTCTAAAGAGAAATGGAAAGTAATTTCGACTTCGAGCGGAGATGATAAATCAGTAGAAAGAATTATTGACGGCAATGCTAATACAGAATGGAGTTTTGGAAATGATGAAAACAAACTGCCACAAAGTATTGTTATTGATATGGGAGAATTGATCAGTATTAAAGGTTTTACCTATACGCCACAACAGGTTGGTAACAATTTAAATTTGATTTCAAATTATGAATTGTATACAAGTGTAGACAGTTTTTACTGGGACAAACAATCAGAAGGAGAATTTTCGAATATTAAACATAATCCGATTGAGCAGGTTAAAAATTTTGCTACAGTAAAAGCAAGATTTTTGAAATTTGTCGCTACAGCTGCTGTTGGGAAAACGCAAACAGTTTCGATTGCTGAAATTGGAGTTGTGGAATAAAACACCTTTTTTGGAAAACGAAGTTGTTTTAAAAAGAGCCGATATTGGAATATTTATAAGATTATGTTCTACATTAAAACCCTGGAGGGGTGAAATATTTATAGATTACCATAAAGGAAATGAAGAAAGCTCCAGCGGAGCGACATATAATACGATTGTAGAAAAATATGTCGCTCCGCTGGAGCTTTGATTTTGTAATCGTTGATTATTTCTATAAATATTAAGCTTCTCCGAAGCTTATAAAAAATGGAGTTGCTTTTTTGAAACCGTCCTATTTTGTCTTTTGCCGAAGCTTAGCCGTTATTAGTCGAATTTTTAGTACGAGCGGATAATATAATTCTACTTTTATCTTAGTAATTAAATGGCAAGGGAAATGATTAAAGAAGATATAGGTTTTAAAGAAGCAGGAAAATTTGAAGAAACACGTTTTGAGAAAATTCACAATGTTATTTTCGAGTCCTCGCAAGAAGCTTCTATATTGGTCGCTCGTGAAATTGCCAATTTAATTCAGAGAAAAAATGAGCTGGACGAACCTTGTGTTTTAGGTTTGGCTACAGGTTCTTCGCCAATTAAAGTTTACGAAGAATTGGTACGAATGCATAAAGAGGAAGGTCTGAGTTTTGAAAATGTAGTGACTTTCAACTTAGATGAATATTATCCGATGGATAAAAATGATATTCAGAGTTATTATCATTTTATGCACGAACATTTGTTCAATCATGTTAATATTCATCCAGAAAATATCAATATTCCGGATGGTCAGGTTAGTGCCGACGAATTACAGCAGTATTGCATTGATTATGAGATGAAGATTAAATCGTACGGAGGTTTAGATTTTCAGCTTTTGGGAATTGGAAGAACGGGACATATTGGGTTTAATGAACCTGGTTCGCACGTAAATTCAGGAACTAGAAGCATTACACTTGATCATATCACGAGAGTCGATGCGGCTTCTTCTTTTTTAGGAATTGACAATGTTCCTAGAAAAGCCATTACAATGGGAATTGGAACCGTTAGAAATGCAAAAAGAATTGTTTTGCTTGGCTGGGGAATCAGTAAAGCAGGAATTATAAAAAAGACTATCGAGGGAGAAATCTCTTCGCAAGTTCCAGCTACGTATTTGCAAGAGCATAACAACACAACATTTGTTCTAGATACAGAAGCTTCGTCTGAATTGACAAGAGTTAAAACGCCTTGGCTGGTTAAATCTTGTATTTGGACAGATGAATTAAAATTAAAAGCGGTGGCTTGGTTGAGTGAATTAACTAAGAAACCTTTCCTTAAACTGACTGATAAAGATTATAACGACAACGGAATGTCGAGTCTTTTGACAGAGGAAGGAACTGCATACGATTTGAACATTAAAATGTTTAATAAAATGCAGCAAACCATCACGGGATGGCCGGGCGGAAAACCCAATGCTGATGATACGTACAGACCGGAGCGTTCCACGCCGGAAAAGAAAAGAATTATCATTTTCAGCCCGCATCCAGATGATGATGTGATTTCGATGGGAGGAACTTTTGACCGTTTGATAGAGCAGGGACATGAAGTTCACGTAGCGTACCAAACATCAGGAAATATTGCTGTTTCTAATGAAGAAGCATTGAAGTTTGCTGAGATTTCGAAAGCATTACACCCAGATTCTAGAATGTCTGATAAAGTAATTGACTTTCTTCAGAACAGATCAGGAAATGAGATTGATTCATTAGAAGTTAGAAAATTAAAAGGTTTAATAAGAAGAAGTGAATCTTTTGGCGCAACACGTTATTTAGGTTTGCCGGATTCTAATGTTCATTTTTTAGACCTTCCGTTTTACGAAACAGGAACAGTAAAAAAGAATAATCTTTCGGATGCAGATATCGACATTATGTGTGATATTATTGAAAGAATAAAACCGCATCAAATTTATGCTGCCGGAGATTTGGCAGATCCGCACGGAACTCATAAAGTGTGTTTAGATAGTTTGTTTGAAGCTTTAAAAATTCTAAAACACCATAGTTTTATGAACGATTGCTGGGTTTGGTTATATCGAGGCGCTTGGCATGAATGGGAATCGTACCAGATTGACATGGCAGTCCCAATGAGTCCTGACCAGGTTTTAAAGAAACGACATGCAATTTTTTATCATCAGTCTCAAAAAGACGGCGTAATGTTTCAAGGTGATGACAGCAGAGAGTTTTGGGTGCGAGTTGAAGACAGAAATAGATTGACTGCAGAAAAATACCACAGCTTAGGTTTAGCAGATTATTCGGCTATTGAGGCGTTTAAACGTTATCATTTCTAAGTGTCTTTTGCAGTAATAAAGATAATAGACTATTTCATGGTTTATTTTGGTTAGTTACCTATAATTGAGAGAAAATGCGGTCGTGGTTGGCCGCATTTTCGTTTTTTATAGTTTTGTTTTTTTACCGCAAAGTTTTTTTACCGCAAAGAGCGCTAAGATTTACGCAAAGTTCGCTAAGATTTTATTTTTACGTTGTCTGAAAACTGAGCATAAAAAAGTTCGCAAAGCTTAACGAATAGCTTTGCGAACTTTTTTATTCTCTTTTCTTTATCAACTAGCTTAAAAAATCTTTGCGAACTTTGCGTAAATCTTAGCGTGCTTTGCGTTTAAACCTTTATATAGATGAATTAAGGATTTTCTGTTTTACTTCATCAATATAAGATCTTCCTATAACGTAACGAAGTCCTTCGATTTCGATGCTGTTTCCTTCTACGGCGTCAATTTTGTCAATTGCAATTGTGTATGATCTGTGGATTCTGATGAAATCTCTTTCAGGTAATAATCCCGTAAAGTCTGATAAAGTACTGTGAATTATGAATTTTCCAGAAGTAGTGCTTATTTTTAAATAATCCTTTAAACTTTCGATAACCAAAATTTCGTTCAAGAAAATTTTCTTCATTTTTTTCTTGTCGATTTTAACGAAGATAAAAGGATTCTCTTTGCTGTTTTCTTGTGGAAGTTTGCTCCCTGCATTATTAAGACGTTTGTTGATTTTGTTGACTGCTTTCATCAAACGCGGAAACTCAATTGGCTTAACCAAATAATCTAGAACATCAAGTTCGTATGTTTCAATTGCAAATTGGTCGTAAGCACTTGTAATGATTAATAAAGGTGGGTTTTCTAAACTTTTAATAAAATTAATACCATCTAAAACAGGCATATTAATATCTAGAAAAATTACATCAATGGTATTGTTTTTTAAGAAATTTAATCCTTCAATAGAATTACTAAAGGTGTTTACTAATTCTAAATCCTCAATCTGTTCAATATAATTTTTAATAACGTTTATTGCCAATGGCTCATCATCGATAATTAAACACTTTATTTTCATTTGTAAATATTATTTAGGCCGATATTTGGTTTTTTGTAGGTATAGTTTTCTAAACCGATAAAAGCTAGGGCTTAAGTGACTTTTATAACTAGTTTAACGACAAAAATATTCTTTTTATTTTTAAATGAAAGCTTATAGTCATTTTTATTATATCCCAGTTCAAGTCTTTTTTTGACATTTTCTATACCTATACCACTTGCCTTGTTAAAATTATCTTTATGTACGGTAAATTCAGGCATTGGGTTTGAAATTGTGAAATATAAATAATCGCCTTTTACTTTAAATCTGATATCAATGAGAACATTTCCAGTGTTTTTGTTAACGCCATGCTTGAATGCATTTTCGACGAAAGTCAAAAGTAAAACGGGAGAAATTTCTTTATCATGAATATCTCCTGAAATAGACATATCTACTTCTAGACGCTCTCCATTTCTAATTCTTTCCAAATCCAGATAGTTCTGAATACACAGAATTTCATTCTCTAAAGACTGTTTCTTTTCTTTTGTTTCATAAAGCATATAACGCATTAATTCTGAAAGTTTTAAAACGATTTTCGGAGTCTTGTTGGACTTTTCTACAGAAAGCGAATAGATATTATTTAAGGTATTAAAGAAAAAGTGTGGTGAAATTTGAGATTTTAAAAACAACAGTTCTGTTTCCAATTGCGATTTTTCTAGATCGGTTACACGTCTTTGTTCCTGTAATAAATCGAGCGTGATTTTAATTGCAGTAACAAAAGTCATTACATACAATTCGCCCATCATCATATCAATCGTATAGTTTAATGTAAGTGTATTAATGGTCTGCGGACCTTCAGGCCAAACGTTGTGTGTGATTAATAAATAAGTTAAGTTGAATTTTAGAACCACCATGACAAAAATCGCCGACAATACAGTTACTATATATAGGAAGTATTTTTTTTTATAAACGAAATGTGGCATTAAAACCAAAATATTCAAATAGCATAATGCCATGTGAATTGGAAATCCGAGTAAAGTGGTTTTTAAAGAATAGACATAATCGTTAAAATAACTTCCCCATCGGAATGTATTGAACACAAAATACGTCAGCCAGAAGTAAACATGGTAGCGTACAGGTAAGCTGTAAGATTTGCTTGAGTTGAAAATCATATCGAGAATATAAAATGTCGTTTGTTACTATTTTTTGATGTTTAGAGCTGTTTAAATGTCGTCCGTCTAAAAATGTTTTGGTAAAAATTGAATTTATCTAAATTTAAAGTTAAATTAATATTGTTTTGATATGAGGAAAATTACTCTGCTCTCTTTAACGGTAATTTTTATTGCAAGTTGCAAAATAAAAGTAGATAAAAACAAAGATCCACAAAGTTTTGCAACAAATTATGTAGATCCTTTTATAGGTACAGGCGGGCACGGACATACATATCCGGGCGCAACAGTTCCGTTTGGGATGCTGCAAGTGAGTCCAGATAATGGAGTTTCTAGCTGGGACTGGTGCTCAGGCTATCATTATTCTGACTCGATAGTTTCTGGATTTAGTCATTTACATTTAAGCGGGACAGGAATCGGTGATTTGGCAGATATTTTATTTATGCCGACAAACAAAAAGTTAGACTTAACCGCCAAAGCCGCTTCACGCGATTTCTTACCGTATAAATCAAAATATAATCATGTTAACGAAAAAGCAATACCGGGTTATTACCAAGTTTTTCTTGAAGATCCTAAAATCAATGTAGAATTAACTTCTACGCAAAGAACCGCATACCATAAGTATACCTATAATAATAACGACACACAATCTGTTGTTGTCGATTTAGGTTTTGCTATTAATTGGGATAAAGCGACTAAAACAGCTATTACAGTTGAAGATGCAAATACTATTAGCGGTTACCGTTATAGTACAGGTTGGGCAAAAAATCAGAAAGTATTTTTTGTAGCAAAATTTTCTAAGCCAATTATTGAATCTATTATTACGGCAGATAAAAAAGTAGTCTCAGGGAAAAGCGCTGAAGGCGAAAATACTGCTCTTCAATTATTTTTCGATCCTAAAAACTCTAAAGAATTAGGCGTAAAAGTGGCGCTTTCTTCTGTAAGTATCGCTAATGCGAAAGATAATCTAGAAGAGAACAAAGAATTTGAGAAAGTAAAAACAGACGCTTCTGCAGTTTGGAACAAAGCTTTAAGCAAAATTACAGTTGAAACTCCAGTCGATTCTCTAAAAACTATTTTCTATACGGCTTTATACCATGCTCAAGTTGCTCCAGTAACGTACAGTGATAAAAACGGACAATTTAGAACGGAGGATGATAAAATTGTAACTTCAAAAAATTACACAGCGTATTCTACTTTATCGCTTTGGGACACGTTTAGAGCTGAAAATCCATTGCTAACTATTTTAGATCCGAATAGGGTTTCAGATATGGTGAATTCGATGTTAGCGTATTACGAAACTAAAAAGATTCTTCCGGTTTGGACTTTATATGCAAATGAAACCAATACCATGACAGGATATCATTCGATTCCAGTTATTGTTGATGCTTATCTAAAAGGTATTAAAGGTTTTGATGCCGAAAAAGCTTTTGAAGCAATGAAAGCGACAATGATGCAAGACGAACGCGGATTGAATTTCTACAAAAAATACGGTTACATTCCGTACAATTTATTAGACGAATCGGTTACCATTACTTTAGAATATGCTTACGATGATTGGTGTGTGGCTCAAATGGCGAAAGCTTTAGGCCAAACAGCTGATTATGAGTTTTTCTCGAAACGTTCAAAAGCTTACGAATATTTATTTGATGCAAAATCTGGTTTCATGAGAGGAAAATCGGAAGATGGAAAATCTTGGAACGAACCTTTCGATCCAAAACATTCAAATCACAGAGAGCACACGGATTATACCGAAGGAAATGCTTGGCAACACAGCTGGTTTGTGCCTCATAATGTGGATGATTTTATTAAACTTCACGGAGGAAATGACATTTTCACAAAACGTTTAGAACAATTATTTACAGAGAGTTCTGAGATTACAGGAAACAATGTTTCAGCAGATATTTCTGGTTTGATCGGACAATATGCACATGGTAACGAACCAAGTCACCACATTGCTTACATGTTTAATCATGCTGGTCAGCCTTGGAGAACGCAATATTGGGTGCGTCATATTTTGGACACACAATACAATACGACAGCAAACGGTTTGAGCGGAAACGAAGATTGCGGACAAATGTCGGCTTGGTATGTATTCAGTTCAATGGGATTATACCCAATGAATCCAGCTTCTGGTGAATACGAAATTGGAAGTCCGATTTTCGAAAAATCAACTTTAAATCTTCCAAATGGAAAAACTTTTGTAATTGAAGCAGAAAATGTTTCAGACAAAAACTTCTATATCCAATCGGTTACTTTGAACGGAAAAGCATTTAATAAAACAGCAATTTCTCACCAAGAAATGCTAAAAGGTGGTGTACTTCATTTTGTAATGGGGGCACAGCCAAACAAAAACTGGGGTCTGAACTAACTAATTCAAAATAAATAATTTAATGAACATAATAGACGTATCAATCATTTTAATCTATATCGTACTCTCGGTCGGTATCGGAATCTGGATTTCAAGAAAAGCATCAAAAGGACTTGATGATTATTTCCTTGGCGGAAAATCAATCAAATGGTATTTTTTAGGATTGAGCAATGGCTCAGGAATGTTTGATGTTTCAGGAACTTCCTGGATGATTGGAGTTTTATTTTTATATGGCGTAAAAAGTTTCATGTTTATGTGGCTTTGGCCAATCTGGAATCAGATTTTTGTTATGATGTTCCTTGCGGTCTGGATTAGAAGATCAAAAGTAATGACGGGATCTGAATGGATTTTAACTCGTTTTGGAAGTGATAAAGCTGGAAAAGCTTCTCATATTATTGTAGCCATTTTTGCTATTATATCGACAATTGGTTTCATTGCTTATTTCTTTGTTGGAATCGGGAAATTTGTAACCATCATTCTTCCTTGGGATTTAACGGTTTATATGAATGGTTCTGTTTTCTTAACGTCAGAACAAGCTTATGCTTTGTTAATCATTTTCTTAACTACAATTTACACGGTTAAAGGCGGAATGTTTTCTGTAGTTGCGACAGAAGTAGTACAATATATTATTATGATTGTTGCTGGAGTTTTAATCGCGGGTTATGCATTCATTAATTATACAGATATTCAAATCAATTCGGTAATTACGCCAGAATGGAAAAATGTTTTCTTCGGATGGGAATTTGAAACACAATGGAGCGATAAATTTGAAACTTTCAATAGATTAATTGATACGGAAGGTTATAAAATGTTTGGCGCTTTTATCGGAATGACTTTATTCAAAGGATTCTTCGCGAGTGTTGCAGGTCCAACTCCAAGTTATGATTTACAGCGTGTTCTTTCTACAAAATCGGTAAAAGAAGCAGCTTACATGAGTGGTTTTACCAACTTGATTTTATTTATTCCTAGATATTTATTAATCACAGGAATTGTAGTAATTGCTTTGGTGAATTTAGCACCAGAATTAAATGCAAATGTAAATTTGACAGGTGCAGATTTAGAACTATTAATGCCAAAAGTGGTGAATCTTTATATTCCAGTTGGAATTAAAGGAATTCTTCTTGCTGGTTTATTAGCTGCTTTTATGTCTGGATTCTCAGCTTTCGTAAATGCAGGACCAGCTTATATCGTAAATGATATTTATAAAAAATACTTCAAGCCTGTCGCTTCAAATAAACATTACATTAAAGTAAGTCAGATTTCATCTTTCTTGGTAGTTGGTCTTGGAGTTTTCATGGGATTCTTTGCAGATTCTATTAACTCATTAACACTTTGGATTACAAGTGCTTTGTACGGCGGTTACGTTGCAGCGAACTTCTTAAAATGGATTTGGTGGCGTTTTAACGGATGGGGTTATTTCTGGGGAATGGTCGGCGGATTAATCGCAGCGTCTCTTCAATTCATTTTAGATCAAAACAAAGGAAATTTAGCAGCGGGAACATTTTTGCATGATCTTTCGCAAGTGCCATCGATTTACTTATTTCCATTAATTTTCGGAATGTCAATTTTAGGTTGTCTTTTAGGAACTTACTTAAGCAAACCAACAGATATGGAGGTCCTAAAATCTTTCTACAGCAATGTAAGACCTTGGGGATTCTGGACTCCGGTTTACAAACAATTAAAAGCGGAAGATCAGTCTTTCCAAAAAAATAATGATTTCTATCTAGATATGATGAATTGTGTAATTGGAATTGTATGGCAGTCAAGCATGATTCTGCTTCCGATTTATTTCATCATCAGAGATTATCCAAAAGCTGGCGTGGCTTTGGTGGTTTTCTTAGTGACGACTACGGTGTTGAAGTTTACTTGGCTGGATAGAGTTAGGAAGATAGAAGAATAATACGTGTAGCAACTTTGTCAAAGTTTCAAACTTTGACAAAGTTTTACCATACAGTTTGTCATTTCGACGAAGGAGAAATCTTCGCAAGAAGCTCCATCTCGTAAGTTGCCAATCTTTGTAGAGTTACTCGTGGAGATTTCTCCTTCGTCGAAATGACAAAACAGTGCGTGACAGTTCAAAACAACAGTCACAAACAAAAGAATAAAAGAATAGAAGAATAAAAAAACTAATAAATAAAAAAGACAAAAAATGAGTACTATTCCTTGGCAAGACAGACCCGAAAACAGTAAAGATGTAATGTGGAGATATTCTGAGAATCCAATTATCGACAGATATTCGATTCCTTCATCAAACAGTATATTCAATAGTGCAGTTGTACCTTTTGGAGACGGATATGCTGGGGTTTTCAGATGTGATAACAAAGCAGTTCAGATGAATATTTTTGCTGGTTTCAGTAAAGACGGAATCAATTGGGACATTAACCATGAACCAATTGAGATGAAATCTGGAAATACAGAAATGATCGAATCTGCTTATAAATACGATCCGCGAGTGGTTTGGATCGAAGATCGTTACTGGATTACTTGGTGTAACGGTTATAATGGACCAACAATTGGTATTGGTTATACGTTCGATTTTAAGGAGTTTTTTCAATGCGAAAATGCTTTTTTACCATTCAACAGAAACGGAGTTTTATTTCCACAAAAAATTAACGGAAAATATGCCATGTTAAGCCGTCCAAGTGATAATGGACACACACCTTTCGGAGATATTTGGATCAGCTATAGCCCAGATATGAAATATTGGGGAGAACACAGATTGGTTATGAAACCGAGTCCGTTTGAGAAAAGTGCTTGGCAATGTACAAAAGTGGGAGCAGGACCAATTCCGATTTTAACTGAAGAAGGATGGTTGATGATTTACCATGGAGTTATCAATACTTGCAACGGTTTCCGTTATGCAATGGGTTCAGCACTTTTAGATGTTGATTCGCCAGATCAGGTAAAATACAGAACGCAACCTTATTTATTAGGACCAGCAGAAACTTATGAAATGGTTGGAGATGTTCCAAATGTAGTATTCCCTTGCGCTGCTTTACACGATATTGAAGAAGATAAATTAGCAGTTTATTACGGTGCAGCAGATACGCACGTAGCGATCGCTTTCGGAAAATTAAGTGAAGTAATTCAGTTTACAAAAGATAATAGTTTATAGTATAAAGATGCATAGTAGAAGTAAATTATTGTCCCTTGCCGTTTTTTTTGTTGGATTGATGGGT
This sequence comes from Flavobacterium sharifuzzamanii, assembly GCF_003254585.1. Lineage (GTDB taxonomy): Bacteria > Bacteroidota > Bacteroidia > Flavobacteriales > Flavobacteriaceae > Flavobacterium > Flavobacterium sharifuzzamanii. The sequence continues at coordinate 399,616 of NZ_QJGZ01000040.1, forward strand.
TATGCGCAATCTGAAAAAGAGGTTACACCAAAAAGTTATATTGCCTATAAAGCTTCAAAAGAAATTGTTATTGACGGAGAGGGCACAGATAAAGACTGGGAGAAAGCAACTTGGACAACGCCTTTTGTCGACATAGAAGGTGTTGAAAAGCCAAAATACAATACTCAAGTCAAAATGTTATGGGACGATAATTACTACTATATTCTCGCTAAAATAGAAGAACCTCACGTTTGGGCAAATCTAAGACAGCGCGATACAATTATTTTTTACAATAATGATTTTGAAGTTTTTATCGATCCAGATAATGATACGCACAATTATTATGAATTAGAAATTAATGCTTTAAACACGGCTTGGGATTTATTCATTAATAAACCATACCGTGAAAAAAATACGGTTTTAAACGACTGGAATATTACAGGTTTAAAATCGGCTGTAAAAGTCGACGGAACGTTAAATAATGCTTCAGATATTGATAAAGGCTGGACATTAGAAATAGCCATTCCGTGGTCAGTTTATAAAACATCTTATTTCGACGATATTGTCCCAAAAGATAAATTTTGGAAAGTCAATTTCTCTCGAGTGAATTGGCAGCACTCAGTTGTCGATGGAAAATATGAGCGCAAAAAAGATTCAGAAGGAAAGTTTCTCCCAGAATACAATTGGGTTTGGTCGCCTATGGGAGTGATAAATATGCATGAGCCCGAAAAATGGGCTTATGTATACTTCTCATCCAAAGAAATAGGAGGACAGGATACTTTTACAATTCCACAGGAAGAAAAAGTAAAATGGGAACTGTATACCTTGTACCGTGCTCAAAAGAGATATTTCGATAAAAATAAATCTTGGGCAAAATCATTGCAAAGTATCAGTACAAAAAATATAGTTGTTGATGGAAAAGTTTTAAAACCAGTTTTAGAAAATCATTCATCAGGATTTAATATCTTGGTAAAGAGTCCTTTTTCAAACAAAACCTTAATAATTAAAGAAGATGGTAAAATTATTACGAACGAATAAGTTGCAAAAACTATCAAAAGTTTTAGTAGTAGCGCTTTCGCTGAGTTTATTCTCTTGCGGACAAAAAGAAAATAAAGATCAAGAAAACGGAAAATTCACTTTTGGTGTTTGGACCACTGCTGACGCTAAAAAATCGGATGCAGATTATTCGAAAGAATTCAAAAAATACAAAGACGGTGGAATCGATGAAGTTTTAATTAACACGCAAACCGATCCGAAACTATTAGCAAGATTAGTTCCGCTTGCAAAAAAAGAAGGACTAAAAGTACACGCTTGGATTATGGCAATGAACCGTCCGAACGATTCAGTTGCTTTACAGCACCCAGATTGGTATCAAGTAAGCAAAGAAGGAAAATCTTGTTTTGATAACCGACCTTATGTAGATTATTACCAATGGCTTTGCCCAACTAAAGAAGCATCTAGAAACCATGTTTTAGGTTTAGTTGAAGGTTTAGCAAAAGTCGAAGGAATCGAAAGTGTGCACTTAGATTACATTCGTTTCCCTGATATTTTCTTGCCAATCAGTTTGTTGCCAAAATACAACTTAGTTCAAGATGTAGAATTACCACAATTTGATTTCTGTTATTGTGATGCCTGCGTAAGCAAATTCGAAAAAGAACATCACAAAAATCCAAAGAAAAGCCACAATACTTCAATTGATATGGAATGGAAAAATTTCAGATTAAATGCAGTCAAAGCTGTAGTTGACGATGCGTATAAAATTGCCCATAAACACAATAAGAAATTAACGGCTGCAGTATTTCCTTATCCAGAAATGGCAGATCATATGGTGCGTCAGCGTTGGGACAAATGGAATATTGACGAAGTATATCCAATGATTTATCATAGTTTTTATGATGAAGAAATTGACTGGGTAGGTTACGCAACCAAACAAGGTGTAGCCGATTTGGAAGGAAAGCAGACGAAAGTTAATACAGGAATTTATATTCCAGGATTAAAATCGGATGCAGAATTGAAAGAAGCAATTTTGCTAGCTAAGAAAAATGGTGCAACAGGAGTTTCATTTTTTGACGGAAACGCCTTATCAGATAGTAATTTAAAAACAATTGCAGCCGTAAAATCGGCCATGTAGTAGATTTTACTGGGATTAAAAAGTATTACTGATTAATTTAGCAACATCAAGAATATTTTGTTTTTGAAAGTTGAATTTAAACCAAGAGACATGTCAAATAGAAGAGATTTTATCAAGAAAACCACTTTAGGAACTTTAGCCATAAGTTCTGTTTTAGGCGTAAGCGGATTTGCAGCCAATCATGAAAATGAGCCAGAAGTAGAATCAAAAGAAAAAAAACAGACAAAACCGATTATCATCTCGACATGGAATCACGGTTTGCCTGCGAATAAAGAATCTTGGAAGAATTTAAAAGAAGGAAAATCAGCTTTAGATGCCATCGAAGCCGGAATGAAAATACCTGAAGCCGATCCGAATGTTCGTAGTGTGGGTTACGGAGGATATCCAGATCGCGAAGGGAAAGTGACTCTTGACGCTTGTATTATGGATCACAACAGTAATTGCGGATCTGTTTGTTTCTTACAGGGAATAATGCACCCAATTTCGGTTGCAAAAAGAGTTTTGCAAAATACACCCCACGTAATGTTAGCGGGACAAGGTGCTTTGCAATTTGCCTTATCTGAAGGTTTTAAAGAAGAAAATTTATTAACTCCAGAGTCTGAAAAAGACTGGAAAAAATGGCTGGAAGATTCCAAATACAAACCAGTTATTAATATAGAAAATCACGATACCATAAGCATGCTAATGTTAGACCAAGAAGGCAATCTTTCGGGCGGATGTACCACGAGCGGTGCGGCTTGGAAAATGCACGGACGCGTCGGTGACTCCCCAATAATCGGCGCGGGTCTTTTCTTGGATAACGAAGTGGGAGCTGCCGCGGCAACTGGTTTAGGCGAAGCGGTTATTAGAACTGCCGGAAGCGCAATGGTTGTCGAATTAATGCGTCAAGGAAAATCTCCTTACGATGCTTGTAAAGAAATCACAGAACGTATTTATAACAAACATAAAAACCATAAAGACATGGAATACCTTCAAGTTGGTTTTATTGCTTTGAATAAAAACGGAGAATACGCAGGTTACAGCTTAAGATCAGGATTTAATTACGCCGTTTCCGATGATGTAAAAGGACATAGAATGGAAGACGCGAAGTTTAAAATGTCTTGGGATAAATAAAACTAGGCGTAAATATTTTTAAACACATAGAAACATAGAATTTGTTGTGGTTAAAGACGTTTCACTTAGAATAAATAACATAGCGAGTTTAGAACTTTGTCAAAGTTTGAAACTTTGACAAAGTTTAACGACACAGTTTTGTCATCCTGAGGAACGAAGGATCACACAAGTTGCTCGACAAAGATTGGCGAGTTACTTTGAGGAATTCCTAGTGTGATCCTTCGTTCCTCAGGATGACAAACTAAAACTAAAAAACTACATCTTTAAATGTTCCAACAAACACTTAGAGAAACCAAAAAACAAAGAATGAAAAAAATACTATTCCTACTAATCCTAATTACTTCGGTGCTATCTGTTAAGGCACAAAAAGTGTACACAGAAAGTGATATTCATATCATTCCGAAACCGACTCAGACTCTTATTAAAACAGGTGTTTTTGAATTTACAAAAGATACAAAGTTTGTAGTAAACGGTGATTTCCAGAAAGATGCTGCGAATGCATTGGCATCAAAATTTGAAACCGCTGCAGGATGGAAACCAGAAGTTACCACAAAAGCTCCTGCGAGTAATTATGTTTTGCTGAAAACAGATCCGAACTTAAAAAATGAGGCCTACGTTTTAGATGTAAATCCAGCTAATATTGTTATTTCTGCGAAAGGAAATAATGGATTCTTATATGCTTTAGAAAGTGTTAGACAATTACTTCCTGAAGCGATAGAAAGTAAATTTGCGATTAGCTCTGCAAAATGGCAAATTCCAAGTTTGACCATTAATGATGAGCCTCGTTTTAAATGGAGAGGTTTAATGCTGGATTTATCACGTCATTTCTTCGATAAAAATTATGTTTTAGCCACAATCGATCGTTTAGCAGCGCATAAAATGAATGTTCTGCACATGCATTTAGTTGACGATCAAGGCTGGAGAATTGAAATTAAAAAATATCCAAAACTAACAGAGGTTGGTGCTTGGAGAGTAGATCAGGAAAATGTTTCTTGGAATGCAAGATTAACTACAAATCCTGACGAAAAAGGAACTTATGGTGGATTTTTTACGCAAGACGAATTAAAAGAAATCGTAAAGTATGCAGCGACAAAAGGAGTTGAAGTAATTCCAGAAATCGAAATGCCAGCTCACGTAAGCAGTGCCATTGCAGCTTATCCAGAATTGGCTTGTTTCAACCAGAGAATTGGTGTTCCGTCTGGTGGAGTTTGGCCTTTGACCGATATTTATTGTGCTGGAAAAGAAACGACTTTTGAATTTTTGCAAAATGTAATTGATGAAGTAATTACCATTTTCCCTTCAAAATACATTCATATTGGTGGAGATGAAGCGACTAAAACGAATTGGGCAAAATGTCCAAACTGCCAAAAAAGAATCAAAGACGAGCATTTAAAAAGTGTTGACGAATTACAAAGCTATTTTGTAAAACGTATGGAAAAATACATCAATTCAAAAGGTAAAAAAGTTATCGGTTGGGATGAAATTTTAGAAGGCGGTTTAGCTCCAGATGCGACAGTAATGAGCTGGAGAGGAATGAAAGGCGGAATTGAAGCAGCAGATCAAGGTCATGACGTAATTATGACACCAGAAACGCCTTGTTATTTCAACTTTTATCAAGGTCCGCAAAACGAAGAGCCTTTGGCCTTTGATGCTTATAATCCGTTAAGCGAAGTGTACAAATTTGATCCTGTAGTTTCAACTATGACACCTCAGGAAGCTGCACACGTTTTAGGCGGACAGGCTAATTTATGGGCAGAACATATTGCGGGACCAAAAGATTCTGAATATATGATTTTTCCAAGATTAGCGGCTTTATCAGAGACTTTATGGAGTCCGAAAGAGAAGCGTAACTGGAACGATTTTACATCGAGATTGTTCTCAATGTTTAAACGTTACGATTATCAGGGATTAAATTATGCGAAAAGCGCTTATTTGGTAACCGCTTCTTCAACAGCAGATTTGGCCAATAAACAAGTGAAAGTGGAATTGAAAAATGAATTTCCAAATCCAGATATCCGTTATGTTTTAGGAAACCAAAGCATTGATCATCATGCTATAAAATATACAGCTCCAATTGAAATTGCAGCAACTACTGTTTTAAAAGCTTCTTTATTTCAAGACGAAAAACCAGTTGGAAAAACTTTTACAGACACGATTGTTTTTCATAAAGGATTGGCAAAAAGAGTGAAGTACTTAACGCCTTTCAACCAGAGTTATAAAGGAGATGCTAATACAATGGTAAATGCCATTCGCGGAAGTAAAAATTTCCATGACGGACAATGGCAAGCTTGGCTGGTTAACGATATGGAATTGGTAATTGATTTGGAGAAAGTAGAAAGTATAGAACAAGTTACAGTTGGGGCTTTAGAAAGTCAAGGTGCTGGAGTTAATTTCCCAATTCAAGTGAAAGTATTGATTTCTACAGACGGAGTTAAATATACGCAAGTGGGTAAAATAATGCGTCCGTATGCAGTAAATCCAGTTCCAGAATTGAAAGATTTCAAAATTAATTTCCAAAAGCAAAATGCGCGTTTTGTAAAAGTAATCGGTGGCAACTTAAAGAAAAGCCCAAAAGGAGAAAGCTCTTGGTTGTTTGTGGATGAGATTTTGGTGAATTAAATATTTTTAAACACATAGAAACATAGATTTTTTTGGCTTTGAAAAGAGTTTAGAAAGAAACTAGTTTCTAACACATAGTTTAACGTGAAATGCTTGTGACAGCTTTGTCAAAGTTTCAAACTTTGGCAAAACTCTAAAGTCATAAATGTATAATCTGAAAAAAAATGAATAAGATATTATTTAAGCTCGGAGTATTATTGATTTGTTTGATGCCGTTTTTTACTAAGGCGCAAACCAAAGGATTTTCTATATCTAATGGAGAATTTCAAAAAGATGGGAAAATTATAAAAATACATTCGGGAGAAATGCACTATGAGCGTATTCCTAAAGAGTATTGGAGACATCGATTGCAAATGCTTAAAGCTATGGGATTGAATACCGTGGCAACCTACGTCTTTTGGAATTATCATGAAATTGAGCCAGGTGTATGGGATTTTAAAACGGGAAATAGAGATTTAGCAGAGTTTTTACGTATTGCTAAAAGTGAAGGATTATATGTAATTCTTAGACCAGGTCCGTACGCATGTGGTGAATGGGAATTTGGAGGATATCCTTGGTGGTTGCAAAATAATAAAGATTTGGTAATTCGTAGCAATAACAAAGCTTTTTTGGAAGCTTGCAAGACGTATCTGGAAAATTTGTATGCAGTGGTAAAAGGAAACTTTGCTAACCAGGGAGGTCCAATTATTATGGTTCAGGCCGAGAATGAATTTGGTTCTTATGTCTCTCAAAGAACCGATATTAGTGCTGATGATCATAAAGCATATAAAACTGCAATTTACAATATGCTTAAAGAAACTGGGTTTCCAGAGCCTTTTTTTACTTCTGATGGTACTTGGTTGTTTGAAGGCGGTGCTGTTGATGGCGTATTACCCACTGCAAATGGAGAATCAAATATAGAAAATTTAAAGAAGCAGGTTGATAAATACCATAAAGGGCAAGGGCCTTACATGGTAGCAGAGTTTTACTCTGGCTGGTTAGACCATTGGGCAGAACCATTTATTAAAATTGGATCTGAGGAGATTGCAAGTCAAACTAAAAAGTACCTTGATGCAGGCGTTTCTTTTAATTATTATATGGTGCACGGCGGTACTAATTTCGGATTTACCTCTGGAGCAAATTATAATGAGGAAAGTGATATTCAGCCGGATATTACAAGCTATGATTATGATGCGCCTATTAGCGAAGCAGGTTGGGCAACACCAAAATTTATGGCTATTCGTGAAGTAATGCAAAAATATTCTAAAACAAAATTAGCACCAATTCCAGAGAAAATACCAGTTGTAAAATATCCTAATCAGCCTGTCAAATCAAGTATGGATGTTTTAAGCTGGATCAAAAAAGAAAAAGCGGTTGTAAATGATCAACCTTTAACTTTTGAAAAGTTGGGACAAGGAAATGGATATGTTTTGTATCGAAAAAGATTTACTCAGCCAATTTCTTCTGGCAAATTGAAAATCGAGGGATTGAGAGACTTTGCTACCGTTTATGTAAATGGAATTAAGGTGGGTGAATTGAATAGAGTTTTCAAAAATTACGAGCTGACCCTTTCTATTCCTTTTAACGGTATTTTAGAAATTCTAGTTGAAAATATGGGACGTATTAATTACGGAGCCGAAATAGTGCATAATACGAAAGGAATTATTTCTCCAGTATTCATTAATGAATATGAAATTAGTGGTGGTTGGGAAATGTATAAAATGCCAATGAATGAAGTGCCAGCTGTTAAAAACGAAACGATAAAACCAGGACGTCCAGTTTTATATGAAGCTACAGTAAACATAGAAAAACCAGCCGATACTTTTCTTGATATGTCTGCTTGGGGAAAAGGAATTGTATTTGTTAACGGACACAATCTTGGACGCTACTGGAAAGTAGGCCCGCAGCAAACACTTTATGTACCAGGCTGTTGGTTGAAAGCAGGTGAGAATAAGATTGTTGTATTGGAGCAGCTTAATGAAAACACCCCAAAAGAATTAACTTTTACAGATCAGCCTATACTTGACAAACTAAACTAAAAACAAAGAATAATAAATTATAAATTAGATTAAAGATGAAAAAAGGAATATTCATAATCGCCCTTTTATTTTCAGCTCAGATATTCGCTCAGGCGATTTATGAAGATGAAAGATACGTACCAGAAACTGATCCGTTAGTTTTAAAGAACTTAGACGAATGGCAAGGCAAAAAATTTGGTTTGCTAATGCACTGGGGAACTTACAGCCAATGGGGAATTGTAGAGTCCTGGTCTATCTGCCCTGAAGATTATGGATGGTGTGAACGTAAAAAAGGAAGCAATCCGTCTAATTATAATGATTATATTAAAGATTATGAAGGTTTAAGAAAGACTTTTAATCCTGTAAAATTTGATCCTGCAAAATGGGCAAAAGCGGCTAAATATGCTGGAATGAAATACATGGTTTTTACCACCAAACACCATGATGGTTTCAATATGTATGATACTAAATATTCTGATTACAAGATTACTAGTAAAGATGTTCCTTTTCATACCAACCCGAAAGCAGATGTTTTAAAAGAGATTTTCAATTCTTTTAGAGGTGAAGGGATTTCAACTGGAGCTTATTTCTCTAAACCAGACTGGCATAACGAAAACTATTGGGATCCTTATTTTCCTCCATTCGACAGAAACGTAAACTACGATCCGTCTTTATACCCAGAAAAATGGCAGAAATATGTAGATTTCACTCATAACCAAATCTTAGAAATCTTAACGAACTACGGTAAAGTTGATATCTTATGGTTAGATGGAGGATGGGTTAGAAAAAGAGACCAAGTAAACATCAAAGAAAACTACGACGAGAAATTTACTGAAAACGAATCTAAAAACGGTTTCATTAAACACAGAGTGGTAGATCAAGATCCAAAAATGGATGAATTGGTTGTAAAAGCGCGTCAAAAACAACCAGGTTTAATTGTAGTAGATAGAGCTGTTCACGGTAAAAACCAAAACTATTTAACTCCAGAAGGACGTGTTCCTGCTAAAACTTTGCCTTATCCTTGGGAATCTTGTATTCCAGCAGGCGGTGGATGGTCTTATTCTCCAGGTGCTGAGTACATGACTGGAAGACAAGGTATTCACATGTTGATTGATATTGTAGCTAAAGGCGGAAACTTATTATTGAACATTGCGCCAAGTCCAGAAGGAGAATGGGATAAAGGTGCTTACGATTTATTGCAAGCTTACGGTGATTGGATGAAAGTAAACAGTACAGCAATTTACAACACAAAACCAATCGAACCTTACAAAGAAGAAAACATTTGTTTTACACAAAATAAAGCGGGTAATGTGTTCGCATTTTATTTAGCTAAAGACGGAGAAGATAAAATTCCTGCTACAGTTACTGTAAAATCAATAAGTCCTAAAAAAGGAACAAAAATTACAATGTTAGGTTCTAAAACTTCTTTAAAATGGACAAAAGAAGGAAACGGATTTAAAGTAATTATTCCAGAAAGTTTAAGAAACAATCTTCCTGCAAAAGAAGCTTGGACTTTAAAAATTGAAGCGATCAACAGATAAGAACGAAGCCTATGGTTTTAAATATTAAAAATAAATTTGAAACAGCATGTATTTTATACATGCTGTTTTTTAGCATTACGATTTTTGCGCAGGAACCTGCCGATTTCGTGAATCCGTTTATTGGGACTTCCAATTATGGTGCGGCTTTTCCGGGACCAATTGCACCGCGTGGAATGGCAAGTATTAGCCCGTTTAATGTGGCTGGAGTTAAAAATACACCGATGGAAAAAGATAGTCAATGGCTTTCGAATCCGTATGTGAATGAAAATACGTTTTTGACAGGATTTAGTCAAGTGAATTTAAGCGGAGTTGGCTGTCCGGAATTGGGTGTTATTTTATTGATGCCAACAACTGGAAATATAGAAATCGATCATTTAAAATACGGTTCAACGTATTCTAATGAAGTTGCCAAAGCTGCTTATTACAGCGTAAACATCGACAAATACAAAGTAAAAGGCGAATTTACCGCTTCAAAACGAGTGGGAGTAAGCAGATTCACTTTCCCGAAAGGGCAATCTAATATTTTATTAAATCTTGGTTTAGGATTAACAAACGAAGAAGGCGCGATGGTAAAGGTGGTTTCTTCTACAGAAATCGAAGGAATGCGATCTGTTGGTTCGTTTTGTTACAATAGTCCAGAAGATGCTTATCCGGTTTATTTTGTGGCTCAATTTTCTAAACCTGCCCATAAATTTGGAGTTTGGAAAAAGCCCACAAAATATAACGGTGTTGAAGCGCAATGGATGGGTTACAACGGAAAAGCGAGAATAATGGAAAATACCATTAAAACCGTAGTAGGTGATAGTATTGGAAGTTATTTTACGTATAAATTCGACAAACAAGAAACGGTTGAAGTGAAGATTGGAATTTCGTACGTAAGTATCGAAAATGCCCGTGAAAACTTAGCAAAAGAAGTTGGTAACAGATCTTTTGATGCAATTTACAAAGAAACCTACAACGAATGGAATGAAGAATTGTCTAAAATTTTGGTTGAAGGTGGTTCAAAAGAAGACAATACGATTTTCTACACAGCTTTGTATCACACTTTAATTCATCCAAATATTTTAAATGATATTAACGGACAATATCCCGTAATCAAAAGAAGTAAAATTGCTAAAACCGATGACACCCGTTATACCGTATTTTCTTTATGGGATACGTACCGAAATGTACATCCGCTGATGTCTTTGGTTTATCCAAAACAGCAATCTGATATGGTAAAAAGTATGTTGACTATGTTTGATGAAAACGGCTGGTTACCCAAATGGGAACTGAATTCGACTGAAACTTTTACCATGGTTGGAGATCCTGCAAGTATTGTAATTACAGATACTTATATGAGAGGAATTCGTGATTATGATGTTAATAAAGCCTATTATGCGATGTTGAAAGGCGCAGATAATATTGAAAATAATCCGCTTCGTCCTGGATTGAAAGATTATATCAAAAAAGGATATTTAACAACTGATAATAAAGGCCCAGTTTCTACAACTCAGGAATACAATATTTCAGATTATTCTATTTCGCTTATGGCCAACGAATTTGGTGATAAAGACAACGTAAAACGTTTTAAAGAACGTTCCTTATCCTACAGAAAATTATTCGATAAAAACTTAAATCTGCTTCGACCAAGAACGCCTGACGGAAAATGGTACGAACCTTTTGATCCCGCTTCTGGAGCTAATTTTGAAGAAAATGTTGGTTTTATAGAAGGTAACGCTTGGCAATACGCTTTTATGGTTCCGCATGACATTATTGGGTTGAAGAAATTAATGGGAGGTGATATAGCATTTTCGGCGCAATTGCAGAAAATCTTTGATATCAAACAATTTGATATGGCAAACGAACCAGACATTGCCAATCCGTATTTATTCAATTATGTGAAAGGCGAAGAATATAAATCTCAGGAAATGGTTAAGAAATTGGTTCGCGAATATTTCAAAAATGAACCCAAAGGATTACCAGGAAATGATGATACAGGAACAATGTCGGCTTGGTTGGTGTATTCGATGATGGGAATTTACCCAATATCTCCAGGAGATCCAATTTACACCATTACAACGCCAATGTTTCATAGAGTAACGATCAAATTAGATCCAAACTATTATAAAAAAGAAAGCATCGTAATTGAAAGACAAGAAAATAATGGCGGGAAAATCAATTCGATTGAGCTAAACGGAAAAACACGCAACAGCTTCTTTATCACACATGATGATTTTGTGAATGGAACAAAGCTTAAAGTGATTCAAAATTAAACAAACACACAACTATGTTACAATTAAGAATGAGGAAAACGGCCATTATTTTTGTAATGGCTGTTGGTTTTTTAAACCAAACCCATGCCCAGAAAAAATATCCGTATCAGGATGCCAAATTACCAGTAGAAGAAAGAGTACAAGATTTGCTAAGCCGTATGACACTTGGAGAAAAAGTGCGTCAGATGGATATGTATAGAGGAGATTTTTTTAAAGATAAAGAAGATTTTGCTAAAGCTAAATCGGCAGAAAAAATCGGAAAATTAGGAATTGGAGCTATTCATGATCTTTATCCCCGTTCAGCGAAAATGATAAACGATCTTCAAACCAACGTAATCAAAGGAAACCGTTGGGGAATTCCAGCTTTGATTATGTGTGAAATGCTTCATGGTTATTTAGACGAAGGAAGTACCGCTTTCCCAATGAACATTGGGCTTGGAGCAACTTGGGATGTTGCTGTGATGGACAAAGTGGGTAAAGTAATTGGTATGGAAGCTAGAGCACATGGTGTTCATTTTGGTTTTGGACCAAACTTAGATTTAGGACGCGAACCAAGATGGGGACGTGTTGCTGAAACTTTTGGAGAAGATGCTTTCCTAAATAGTGAAATTGGTTTGGCTTTCATTAAAGGAATGCAAGGAGACGATTTGAAATCAGATCGTTCTATTATTGCAGAACCAAAACACTTCGCCGTTCACGGTATTCCACAGGCGGGAGGAAATTCTTCGCCAATTTTGGTTGGAGAACGTTCTGCAAGAGAAGACCATTTGCCATCTTTTGAAAAAGCATTTAGAAAAGGCGGTGCTTTGGGAACAATGTGTGCTTATTCTGAGTTAGACGGAATTCCTTGTGCAGCAAATCATTGGTTATTGACGGATGTTTTGAGAAACGAATGGGGTTTTAAAGGATTGGTAGTTTCAGATTTAGGAGCTATTAAATATATCCAAACCACTCACAAAGTGGCTGACTCTCCAAAAGATGCTATTAGAGAAGCAGTTTCAGCTGGTGTTGATATGCAGTTTTATGATTTTTCAAACGAATTCTGGCAAAATACAGTCATTGAATTAGTTAATGAAAAGAAATTAACAACTGAAAATATCGACCGTGCAGCAGGAGCAGTTTTACGTTTGAAATTCTTATTAGGATTATTTGAAAATCCGTACACAGATAAAAACTTGATTAAAGAACGTTTTCATACTCCAGAAAATCAAGCTGTTGCTTTAGAAGCGGCTCAGAAATCTATGGTTTTATTGAAGAATGAGAACAATATTTTGCCTTTAAGCAAAAACTTAAAAAATATTGCGGTTATCGGACCAAATGCAAATGCTTCAAGATTGGGAGGTTATGCTCCTAAAAATAGTGTTGGAATGACGGTTTTTGAGGGAGTAAAGGAATTGGTTGGAAAAACTGCAAATGTAGTTTATGAAGAAGGAGTTCCATTGATCGTAAAAGGACAGATTATTCCATCTAAATATTTATATACTCCAGATGAATCTCAAAATGGATTAAAAGGAGAATATTTTAATAACAGAAACTTAGAAGGAACTCCAGCATTGACTCGTATCGATAGCCAGTTAGAGTTTGATTGGCCTTGGGCGCCTGGTGATGGCGTGAATGTAGATGATTTTTCTATCAGATGGACAGGATTCTTAAAATCTGATCAAGCATTGGACGGATGGTTAGGTTTAAGTTCTGATGACGGAATTAGAATGTATATCGACGATCAATTGGTTATCGACAACTGGACAAAGGGAGCGACAAGTATGGTTACCGTTCCAAAAAACATCGAAAAAGGTAAAAAATACAAAGTCCGCATTGAAATGTGGGAAGGAGGCTGGGGAGCCAGAGCTCATTTCCGTTGGAATTTAGAAAAAGTAAACTTACAGCCAGCAATCGATGCTGCTAAAAAAGCAGATGTTGCGATTGTGGTTTTAGGAGAATCTAACGAATTGGTTGAAGAAAACAGAGACGTAGCTTCTTTGGACTTATTTGGAATTCAACAGCAATTAATCGAAGAAATTCAAAAAACAGGAACTCCGGTAGTTTGTGTGTTGTTAAATGGTCGTCCGCTTTCTACAAACTGGATTGCTGAAAATATTCCAGCAGTTTTAGAAGGTTGGTTCCCAGGCGAATTAGGAGGTAGAGCAGTAGCTGATGTTTTGTTTGGAGATTATAATCCGGGTGGAAGATTACCAATTACGGTTCCAAAATCAGTTGGACAGTTACCTATATATTATAATCAAAAACCATCTGCGATCCATAAATATGTAGCAGAAAGCGAACATCCTTTATATTCTTTCGGTTACGGATTAAGTTATACGAAGTTTGAATATTCTAATTTAAAACTGAGTACTACTGAAATTAAACCAAATGGAGAAGTAAAAGTTTCTGTTGATGTTAAAAACGTCGGAGACAGAGATGGTGATGAAGTAGTTCAGTTATACATTAACGATGTTTACAGTTCAGTAACAACTCCTGAAAAAACATTAAAAGGATTCAAAAGATTAAATATCAAAAAAGGCGAAACAAAAAATGTCGAATTCACACTTACACCAGATGAGCTATCTCTTTGGAACAGAGAAATGAAACGCGTTGTAGAGCCTGGAGATTTTGAAGTTATGGTCGGTGGAAATTCGACTGATTTGCTTAAAACAAAATTTAAGGTTTTGAATTAAAAACCCAAAAACGCCGAAGATTTTTCGGCGTTTTTGCTTTAAAAAAATGAATACAATTATAAAAGGCCAAATTCTATTCAATAATAGAATTTGGTCTTTTAATTTAAGGCAGAGTAGGATTACAAATGAAAACGTTTTCTTTCAATAAAACGCTTAAGATTTACCAACACCTTTTCAAAATTGTCATTTGTCGAAATTATATTTTGTTAACAGAATGTATTCTTAAGTTTAACATGTTATTAACTCTAAAAAAACAACTAATATGATTAAAAACGTACTAAAATTACTGTTTGTCATATGCCTTTTCGGGTTTCAAGCCCTAGAAGCGCAGACAACAGTAAAAGGAACGATAACAGATGCTCAAAGCGGGATTCCGATTCCTGGAGCAAATATTATTGTTAAAGGAACTAAAACAAGTGCTTCAACAGATTTTGATGGTAAGTACAGCATTAGTGTTCCAAATCAATCAGCAGTTTTGGTTTTTACTTATGTAGGATCTGCTACAAAAGAAGTTGCTGTGGGATCACAATCTACAATTAATGTAACTCTTGGCCCAGATACGCAGCAGTTAGGAGAAGTAGTGGTTACCGCTCTTGGTATTAAAAGAGAGAAAAAAGCCATTACGTATTCTGCACAAAACGTTTCTGTAGACGAGTTATCTGAAGCAAGATCATTAAACGTTGCGAACTCACTTTCTGGTAAAGTTGCAGGTCTTAACTTTTCTACAACTTCAAATGGTGTTGGTTCTTCTTCTAGAATTACGTTAAGAGGTAACAGATCGTTAAACGGAAACAACCAGCCTCTTTACGTAGTAGATGGTGTGCCAATTTCTAACGGAACAACAAATACAAATCCTGATATTGATACAGGAGGAACTACACAACCTGATGGTATTTCTAACATTAACCCAGAAGACATTGCTTCGATGACTGTTCTTAAAGGTCCGTCTGCAGCAGCTCTTTATGGTTCAAGAGCATCAAATGGTGTAATCGTAATTACAACTAAATCGGGTAAAGCTGGAAAAACTTCGGTTTCGTTATCATCTAACTTTATGGCTTCTTCAGCTTATAATTTGATGAACTTGCAAAACGAATACGGTCAAGGAACAAACGGAAATTATGTTTCAAACTCAAGCTCAAGCTGGGGTGCACCTTTAGACGGACGTCAGGTATCTGCTTGGCAGTTGGTTCGTAATCCAAATTATGCGGGACCAGCTACACAAAGTTATTCTCCACAGAAAAACAACGTTATTGATTTCTACAAAACAGGATATAACTTAGCAAACACTTTGACAGTTACAGCTGGTAACGAAAAAGCACAAGGTTATTTCTCTTATACCAATACACGTGCTGAAGGTATTGTGGGTGGAAACCAATTGGACAGACACAATCTTAACTTAAGATTGACAAGCAAGATTACAGATAAATTAACTTTAGATGCTAAAACAAACTACATCGTTCAAGATATCGATAACTTATTGAGAACGGGTGAAGAGTCTATCGGAACATCTGCTTATTTATTGCCTCGTAGTATTGCTTACAACGATTACAAAGATTTCGAATATTTTGATGCTGCAGGACAAAGACAAGTAAACTATTTTCTTGATGAAACTGGAGCTCCTGGCGGAAACCCATTCTGGTCTGCTTTAAGAGATGATGCTCGTACAGATAAAAGAAATAGATTTATTGGTTTAGCGTCTCTTAAATATGAGTTTACAAAAACGTTAAGCTTACAAGGTAGAGCTGGTTTAGACCAAATGACAAACAAAAACGTAAGAAACAGATATGCAACTGCTGCTTTCAACAATAACATGGGTTCTTACAGCGAATCTTATGAAACAGTAAGCGAATTAAACATTGATGCTTTACTTTCTTACAATGAAAAATTCGGAGATTTCTCTGTTGGTCTTAACGCTGGTGCGAGTTCATTACAACAAAATAGTTCAGCTTTAAATTCTGGCGGTGTATTGAGTAAACGAAATTTCTTTGCCCTAAGTAACGTTCAAACAGTTCAATCTACATCTACAGCTTCAGAAAAAAGAATTAATTCTGTTTACGGATTTGGTCAAATTGGTTTCAGAAACTACTTATTCTTAGATTTAACAGCTAGAAATGACTGGTCTTCTACTTTACCAGAAGATTATTTCTACCCATCTTTCGGACTTTCGGCTGTAATTTCAGATATGGTTACATTACCTGAAGTAATTAGCTTTGCTAAATTAAGAGCTTCTTATGCACAAGTGGGTAACGATACAGATCCGTATCAAACACAACAAAGATTCTCTTACATTGGTGGAAACGGCGGTATGTTATACGGACAAAGCACAAAAGCAAATCCAAACTTAAAACCAGAGATTTCTTCTTCTACAGAGTTTGGTGCTGATGTTAGATTCTTCAACAATCGTTTAGGTTTAGATTTCACGTATTTCAATACCTTGACTAATAATCAAATTTTCTACATCAATACACCAGAACCTTCTGGATATTCTAGAGCGATCGTAAATGGTGGAGATATCGAAAATAAAGGTATTGAGCTTACGCTTACTGCAACTCCAATCCAAACGGCAAACTTTACTTGGGATATTACAGCAAACTATGCTTCATATAAGTCAAAAGTAAAATCTATCTTTGAGGGAAGAGATGAGTTAGTTCTTGGCGAAGGACGTTTAGTAAGAAGTAAAGTGGTTGTTGGTGGTGAATATGGTGATTTATACATTAAAGGTTTCCAAAGAGATCCAAACGGAAATATCATTGTAAATAGTGCGGGTATTCCATTAGCTACAAATGGTTTTGATGTTCGTGCTGGTAACTTTAACCCAGATTGGACTGCAGGTTTCAAAAACAACTTTAAATACAAAGATTTCTCTTTAAGCTTCTTGGTTGATTTCAGAATCGGTGGTGAAGTTATTTCATACACTCAAGCGAGACAAGCTGGTTTAGGGGTAAGTGATATTACTTTGGCAGGAAGAAATGGCGGAATTATTGTGGATGGTGTTGTAGATAACGGAAACGGAACTTACACGCAAAACACAACAAGTATCAATGCTGAACAATACTGGACAGCAATTGGTCAAAGAACTCCAATTGCAGAGCCATTTATTTATGATGCAACAAACATCAGATTAAGAGAGCTTGTTTTTGGTTACTCAATGCCAAAACGTTTATTAGGCAACTCAGGATTTACAAGCATCGATTTCTCATTAGTAGGTAGAAATTTATTCTTCTTCTTAAACAAAGCGAAATACTTTGATCCAGAAGCGGGAGCAGGTACGGGTAACTTACAAGGTATAGAATCTTTCAACATTCCATCAACGAGAGATTATGGAGTGAATGTTAAATTCGGATTTTAATTAAAAAAGAGATATCATGAAATATAGTTTTAAAATAAAAACATTAGGAGTTGCTTTAATGGCAGTTTCGATTTTATCAAGCTGTACTGGCGATTTTGATGAAATAAACAAAGATCCTAATTCATTGACTGAAGATCAGTTGGATGCTACATTGGCAGGTCCTGCATTTGCATCTGCATTGTACGCAGGTATCCACAATGGTTCTTATTCATCACCAAGTGGTATAGATGATCAAGGTACGTGGGGTATTGCTACAGGTATTTTGTCTTCAACTTTTATTCACTATTTGAACTGTGGATACGGAACAGAAAGAAATGCTTTCGTAAATGGATACGAAGGAAGAGGATGGACAAGATTTTACACTGTTGCGGCTCCAGCTTTATCAAATGCTATTAAAGCTTCTGAAGGAAATGCAGAAGCATTAGCAATCTTAAAAATCTGGAAAGTTTTCATGTACAACCAAATGGTTGATGCTTACGGACCAATTCCTTATACTGAAGCTGGTAACGGAAAAGATAAGGTTCCTTACGATAGCGTGGAGTTTATCTATGCAGATTTCTTTAAATTATTAGACGAAGCAAATGCAACATTAACTTCTACTTCTGCAACTTCAGTTGCTTCACTTGCCCCAAATGATAGAGTTTACGCAGGAAGTGTTGACAAATGGAGAATCTTTGGAAACAGTATGAGATTACGTCTAGCTTTAAGAATTTCTGATAAAGATCCTGCAAATGCAAAAACTCAAGCTGAAGCTGCCGTTGCTGCCGGAGTAATGCAAACAAATGATCAAAGTGCATTCTTTAAAGCAAGTAACATTACGCCAAACAACTTAAACATGATTGTAAACAGCTGGGGTTATGTAATGACATCTTCTATGGAAAGTATCTTAGTAGGATATAAAGATCCGCGTTTATCTAGATGGTTTGCGCCAATTGCTTCAGGAGTATATAGAGGAAATCCAGTTGGTGGTTTAGAAGATCAATTTGGAACTACTGAATTCTCTAAATTTAACAATAATGTTTTAGGAAATGGTCCTAATAATACACTTAGCGAAACTAAAAACATTGAAATCTTCATGGCTTCTGAGAACTATTTAAGTAGAGCAGAAGGAGCTTTAAATGGATGGAATATGGGAGCAGATGCTAAAACTTTGTATGAAACAGGTATTAGATTATCGCTTGCACAATGGGGAATTACAGAAGCAGCTGATGTTAACGCGTACATTGCAGGTACATCATTGCCAACATTGCCAAACATTTTGACCGTATATCCAACTTTAGATTTACAAGATATTCCAGTTAAATTGCCAGTGGCATGGTCTGCGTCTACTGCTGACCAAAGAACTCAAATTGCAGTTCAGAAATACTTAGCAATTTTCCCAGAATCTTGGGAAGCTTGGGCAGATTTAAGAAGAAGCGATGCTAAAGTAATCTATCCAGTTTTAAATACTGATAATCCAGATGCTGGAGTTGGAAAATCTTTGATGAAAAGAATTATTTACACGACAAACGAGTACTCATCAAACAAAGCGGCTGTAGAAGATGGAGTTTCTAAATTAGGAGGTCCAGACTCTGGTGGAACAAGACTTTGGTGGGACACAAAATAATTAATTTGGTAAAGTAATAGATCAATCGATTTGTTACTTGAGCAGAAGGAGAGGTAACTCTCCTTTTGTTTTATATGAAGGCCAGTGAATTTTTGCCCCAACTTTAATTCATAAGAAATTCCCTTTGTGAGAAATTGAACAAATTTAATTTTAACACATAGAAACATAGGTTCTTTGCCTTAAAAGAAAAGCAAAGAGAAAAATATTTCTTTCGCATAGCTATGTGTGAGAAACTAGTTTCTTTCTTTATTCTTTTTTTTTTTTTAATAAAATCTATGTTTCTATGTGTTTAATAATTTAAAAATAAAATGATTTTAAAGACAAAATATACTGTTGCAGCGCTATTGGCTTTATTTCTTTTTTCGAATGAAATAAAAGCACAGATAAAAGCGGTAAATATCGAAAGCAGTTATATTGCCGATCCGCCTGTTACTACAAACAGTCACGCCTCAACGTTGGTTGAATATAAGCCAAACGAAATTTTAGCAGCTTGGTTTGGCGGAAAATATGAAGGTGCAAAAGATGTCGGAATTTATATTTCGGCTTACAAAGACAAAAAATGGTCTGCACCAAAAGAATTGATTCAGCCATTGATTAAAAACGGAGATACACTTCCTTGTTGGAATCCGGTTTTGTTTAAAAGCAAAAGCCAGAATTTGTATTTGTTTTATAAAATTGGAAAAAATCCGAGAGAATGGTTTGGCGCGATGATAGTTTCAAAAGATAACGGAACAACATGGGGAGAACCAAAGTATCTTCCAGATGGAATTTTAGGTCCAATTCGAAATAAACCAATCGAAACTACTCCTGGCGTAATTTTATGCGGAAGCAGTACAGAAAGTGTCAACACAGAAGAATGGCGTGTGCATGTTGAAGAATATACAGAAGCAACAGATTCTTGGAAGAAAATAGCCGTAGAAAACAATCAGAACTTTGATATTATTCAGCCAACATTTTTAATACATAGCGTTACCGATATTCAGATGCTGTCTCGCAGCAAACACAATAAAGTAGTTTCTAGCTGGTCGGGAGATAATGGTAAAAGCTGGATTAGAACCAATACGATAAATGTCATTAATTCCAATTCGGGTATCGATGCTTTAACAGTAAACAAAAATCTGTTTTTATTAGTAAATAACCCGCTGCCAATTGGAAAAGACTGGTTTAACGGACGTAATATTCTAGATGTTGAATATTCTAAAGATGGTTTAAAATGGACGAAATTATTCGATCTTGAAAAACAGGAAAAAGGAGAATTTAGTTATCCAGCCATAATTCAAACTACAGATAAAAGAATACACGTTTTGTATACTTATGATCGAAAATATATTAAACATACTTCTTTTGATTTATAAGATAATAGTACGCTGATAAAACGGATTCACTTCGTGAAAACGCGGATTTTTACGGATTTTTTCATTCCATTTTTTGTAAAATATCTGTGTTTATCCGCGTCTTTGCAAAGCAAATCCGTTTCATCCGCGTTCCATTCTATAGACAACTAATTATGAAAAAACTCTTTATTGCAATTCTTTTCTTTTGCTACACTTTCGTGAATGCACAAATGGCTAAAACCTTTTATAAACATGATAAATATCTTTCATCAGATAAATTGGAAGGTCGTTTTGTGGGAACTAGAGGAAATAACGATGCGGCTGCGTATATCAAAAAATATTTTAAGAAATATGGTTTACAGCAATTCAGTGATAGTTATTATCAGCCTTTCAAAGTATTTGTCAAAGAAGGAATCAATAAAATGAAATCGGATAGTGTGGTAACGCAAAATGTTGTAGGCTACATCGAAGGTTCAGATCCTAATTTGAAAAATGAATACATCGTAATCGGTGCGCATTACGATCACTGGGGCTGGGGCGGACAAGGTTCTGGAAGTAAAAAGAAAGAAGCTTTTGCCATTCATAACGGAGCAGATGATAACGCTTCTGGAGTGTCGGCTTTGCTTTGCATTTTAGAAGAAATTTCAAAACAAAAAGTAAAACCAAAACGAAGCATCATTTTTATTTCCTTTAGCGGAGAAGAAGAAGGATTGCTTGGCTCCAAATATTTTGTAAATCATCTTCCCGTTCCTAAAGAATCTGTAAAAGTAATGCTCAATATGGATATGGTCGGAAGATTGAACGATAAAAAAGAACTTTATATGGGAGGTGCGGGAACTTTTCCAAACGGAGTAGAATTAATGAAAAAACTGCAAGAAAACTCAGGATTAAATCCTGTTATTCACGCAGGAGATGTAGGCGGTTCAGATCATGTTTCTTTCTACAAAGAATCTATTTCGGCGGTTGGTTTTCATACAGGCGGACATCCGCAATACCACACGCCAGATGATGATATTGCTCTGATTAATTCAGATGGAGGAGCTTTAGTTTCAAAATATATTTTTAATGCACTTGTAGAAATAGCCAATTATGAAGAAGCTTTGGTTTTTATTAAACAGAATTAAAACAAAGCGGTATTCAATACAAATAAATTAATTCGACTAGTGAAATTAATGCCTGTTCAATTTCACAAAATGAGTTAAGTTAATTAGTTTTTGTTTTTTGAAAAGACGGTATCTATTAAGTGGTATAGACGCCGTCTTTTATTTAAAGTCTAATTGATTATTTCAAAATTTTAATCATAAAAAAAACATTCCGCTTACTATAAATAGAAGCGGAATGTTCGATTAAAAAAAAACTCAAGTGATGAATTTTTCACAAACTGTTTTCACAGCTGTATATTTTTAGAATACCCCAATGTAGTGGTTTCCTGGTTTGTTCAATAATTTGGCACCTTTAGTAACTTTTCCAGAAGGAATATCAATTACGTAAATGTTACCATCTTTTCCAATTGGAGTAATAGCAATGTAGAAACTGTTTCCATCAACGACAAAACCTTGATATTGACCGAAATCTAAGTCTGCATCATAATCAATACCTTCAACTTTTTGTGCTGTTCTAGCATTCAAATCAAGTCTTGCTACATAACCTTGATTTGTACCTTCAAAAGTATAAACAGCATAAGCAATTCCGTTTCCTACATATCTCCAAGCATCAATATAGCTTCCTTTTACTCCTAAAGCAGTATCTAAACTAAATACATAATTGTCATCGTATTGATTGTTTTGATTGATTTTTAAGATATAAGAGCCTTTTTGAGTATCTCTTTGTGTTGCTTGGTAAATGTTTCCGTCAGTAGCCACAAAACTGTTAAAACTTCTGTATCCGCTAGTATCACCAAAAGCAACTTTTGAAGTAATTACCACTGGATTTTCTAAAGAAGGATAATCAACCACAACAGATTTAGATCCTAAACGAGTAAAAGTAGTTTCGTTTTTTGATGGATCAGCAGTGTTCGTTTTACGCATCCAAGTTCCGATGATTAATTTATTTCCTGCTTTGTTTAATGTTGGAGCATCTAAACGGAAAATATGGTGTCCTTGTGCTTCTTCTTCAGCAGTCAACGGAATATCATATTGTTTGTAAGCAGAAATTAAAGTCTGTTTCATATCTAGAGACAAAACAGTCGCTTTTCCTCTTGTGTTTTTATATGATTTGTCTTCGTTTACATTAACAATTGGAGTAGCAATGTTTACTGCAACACCTGTTTTATCTCCATCAAAAAGTTTTACCCATCTTGGAGAAGTTCCCGCATATTGAGAAATATTTACTTTAGCATCAGATTGTGCAAAATTGTTTCCTCCGTTTACTTTGTATGTCATGAATTCTCCACCATTTGCACCAGTGTACGTGATGTTGAAAAGCGTAGTTCCGTCAACAGAAGATTGTAAACGTGCCGTTCTGCTAGATTGAACCGGTACACCTTGATCGTAAACATTTACAGAAAAATTAGGATCAATAGCATTCGCTTTACTAATAGCGTATACTTTTGTACCGCCGTTTCCGTCTCCTGGATCTGTCTGCATTACTGCTCCAGCTACTGTAATCCAGCGTCCGTCTGTTTCTGGGTTTACAGGTTCAGTATTTTTGTTATCGTCGCTGCTGCAAGCTGTAGTCAATGCTAATGCACCAATTAGCAAGCTAGAGGTAAATAATTTAAATGTGTTTTTTTTCATTTTTATTGCATTTAAAAATTAGTTATGTATTGAATGATTAAAATTTATTTAAGGTATAGTTGAGTTTTAAATAAAAGGCTCTCCCTGGTTTTTGAGCCGCAAAATTGTCATAAACCTGTTCATCAAAAACATTTCTGGCATCAAAACTTACTGTGATCTGTTTGTTTGGAAAAACATAGCTCAAACCTAAATCCTGCGGAAACTGTGCTGTAGTTCTGTCGGTTTCTAACCATGAAGTATAAAATGGCGCAACATAACCGCAGTAGTAATACAAATTAAGCTCTGATTTGCTCTGAATTACGTTTCTAAAATTGTATTGAAGATTTCCGTTTAAATTAAAGAAAGGCTCATTTGGAAGCTGTTTGTTATAGTTCGGAAGAATGTTTCCGTTTTTATCATATTTATCTTTAAAAAGCGAATTGAATTTTGAAAGATTCATACCCGCAAAAAAACGATTGTTGAAAGAGTATTGAAAAGAAGCTTCAAAACCTACAGATTGCGCTTTTCCTAAGTTTACGAAAGGTGAAGCTTGTATCGCTTCGTTTACACGATCGCTAATCTGACGGACAATTTTGTCTTCGGTATTTCTCCAGAAAGCGTTTCCTGAAACAGTAAATTTGTGATGGTTAATTTCGTATGGACCAAAACGAAGACCTGCATTAAAATTATTGCTCTGTTCAGGTTTTAGACCAGAATTGCTGATGATGTTTTCTCCGGGATTTCCAAATATTTCATTTTCAGAAGGAAGTCTGATTGCCTTCTCAGCAGAAGCCATAACCATAACTTTTGGCAGAATAGAGTAGGAAGTGGCCATTCCGTAACCTGTATAATTGGTTTTTTTAGAGGTAATGACTTCTTTTGCTACATTTTGCCCATTTTGAGTTACAACTTGCGGATCTCTCTGTTCATTTTTCAGATTGTAATTTTTTACGAAAAGAT
Organism: Flavobacterium sharifuzzamanii; assembly: GCF_003254585.1. GTDB lineage: Bacteria > Bacteroidota > Bacteroidia > Flavobacteriales > Flavobacteriaceae > Flavobacterium > Flavobacterium sharifuzzamanii. The sequence goes on from NZ_QJGZ01000040.1 coordinate 423,889, forward strand.
TCGCTCTAAATCGAGATTGAAATGCCGTCATTTCGTAAGCAAATGAAGAAATGGTTTTAGCTAAATCTCTAGTAATTATAAAGTTTCTAGTAATTTCTGGTTGCATTTCATCATAATCATTTCGATCAAGAATGTAAGTCATAACATTCACCAAAACCTTGTGATTTTCAGTAATCGCATAACTTAAACCTGCACGAGTATTAAAAATATCCGATCTCATATGATTGATGGTTGGCGCGCCCTGTTGTGCTCCAGTATTGGTTAAAATAGGCTGGCCATAGAGACCCAACGCTTTTTCGCCATTCCAGTTGTAGTTCCATTTTACGGTATCATTGATCACATCGTTTCTGTGGCTGTAAACTGAAATGAGAGAAAAATCTAGGTTTTTAATTAGGAAGTCTTTTTTATTATAATTCAAGCTAAAAACATTGGCTGCCGATTCGCTAAAACGTCCTTTATAAGGTTTAGTCATGTATTGTCCGTGCTGAATCTGGTTAAAATCTTGTGAGCCGTTGTAACTGATAAGTAAATTATCTGCCCAATCGACATTGGTAAAACCAGCTTCTAATCTTCCGCCAAAAGAACGGTACATGCTCTCAAATCTCTTCGCACGAATGTATTCGTAACGTCCGTTTGGAGCGATATTATAAACCCATTTTCCCCAAACTTCATAATCATTATCCGAGTAATTCTGAAATGCATTTGCTTTTACAGTAAATCCGTTTTTGTCTCTGTAAGAAGCATTCACATTCGATTGCACGGTATTGAATGAACCGTAAGAAACAGAAGCATTTAGACTATTTTTTGCTCCTTTCTTTAAAACCACATTGATTGCACCTCCAAGTGAATCATCGGCTAAATAAGCTGGAACAACTCCTTTAAAAACCTCAATTCGTTCTATTAAAGCGGGCGGAATACTATTTAAGCTGAAAGACGCGCCATAAGTCTGAATCGGAACTCCGTCAATGAAAATTCGAATCGCATTTCCAGACATTCCGTTAATATTGTACGTTACAGCAGAACCTAATCCACCATTTTGTCTGATTCTTACGCCGCCAGAACGATCTAATAAATCGTTGGTTTGCAGATTTCTTTTTGCAGCTTCTTGCGTTTCGATGACATTTACTGCAAATCCTTTTTCTATAATGTCTTTTTTGAATGTTTTCTTCTCAATTTTAACCTCTTTAAGCGCTTTCGGATCTGTTATTTTTTCTAACGCGATATTGATTTGATGTAATGGACGATAAACAGAAATGTTTACCGTTTTTGGTTTAGCTTCCATTGAAGAAATTTCCAAGTCATAACTTCCGTATGCCAAACCTTTTATTTCAAATTGACCATCATTGTCAACGACAACAAACTTTTTAGTTCCCGTTATTTGAACCGATGCTCCAAAAGCAGTTTCATTATTGGCAAAATAGACTTTTCCTGTAATTTTTCCGGTTTGAGACCACCCAGAAAAAGTCATCATAAAAAAGAGAGCGTAAAGAATTCTCATGTAAGTTTACTATTTATAGGACTGCAAACTTATATGATAATTTAAATTTAATCTAAATAAATAAATTAGAAGATTATTAGAATTTGGAGTAGCATTCTAATGTTATTTTAATGTTGTTTTTTTGAGTTATGAATTATGAGTTATGAGTTGGCAATTGATAATTGATAATTCGGTTGTCTTCTTGAGCAATTCCGAAGTTTCGGGAGAAGGATTTCCGTAAAGTGTTTTTTATTACTAATGCAAATGAAATAATCTCGCTAAGACGCTAAGACGCAAAGTTTAATTTATGAGTTGCCTCTTGCTTTAGCTGGAGGTTATTTTGAAAGGAAATGAAAAAGGCTTTAGCCAAACTTATTTTGGCTAAAGCCTTCATATGTAGATACATTTATACCTCCAGCTAAAGCTGGAGTCAACTCATAATTCATAACTCATAATTCATAACTCATAATTCATAACCCATAACTCATAATTTATATTGAAAGTTCTTAGACTTAATAATTTTCCCTTTATCCGTAATCATCACACAACTATAATCTGGGAATTTTTGAAGTAAAAGCAAACCTTCTTTCTGACCTAAAACCATCATAGAAGTACTTAATCCGTTAGCGGTTTCAGCGTTTGGACCAAAGACTGTTACACTGCACAAACCCGTGGCAGGATAACCCGTTGCAGGATTTATAATATGTGAATAACGTTTTCCATTAAAAACTACAAATTTTTCGTAACTGCCCGAAGTTGTTACAGCACCGTCTATTAAAGGAACAGCTGCCAAAATCTTTTCTGGTTTAAACGGATTTGTGATTCCGATTTTCCAATCTTTTCCATTAGGTTGTTTTCCCCAAGTGCTCATATCTCCAGAACCATTTATAATTCCAGCCTGAACGCCTTTTGCAATCATCATCGCACGGCATTTGTCGGTTGCATAACCTTCACCTAAAGCGCCGAATCCAATTTTCATTCCTTTTAATTTTAAGAAAATAGTCGATTCTGTGCTGTCTAGAATAATGTTTTTATAGCCGACTTTTTCTACCGATTTTTTTATGGCTTCCGCCGAAGGCATTTCCGTCATTGAGCCGTCAAATTTCCAGATTCTGTCCATTGCCGCAAAGCTAATATCAAAACCGCCATTTGTAATTTCAGAAAGTTTGATGGCTCTTTTAGTCAATTCAAAAACTTCGCGATCGACTTTTACAGGTTTTATTCCAGCATTCTGATTGATTTCAGAAACTTGAGAAGTGGGTTTCCAATCGGATATTAAATATTCAATTCGTGTAATCTCGGCAATAACTTCATCTATATTTTTTTCTGCCGAAAGAGAATCTTTGTCTACGATAGAAATGTCAAAACGTCCGCCCATTAAAAGCGTTGTTCTTTTTCGTAATACTTGCGAATGAGCAGATACACAGCAAATAATTACAAAAAAAAATGAAATTTTATATGATAATAATTTATGCATGAAAATCTTTTTATAGCGTTTTAAAAAGGCTCCAGAGGAGCGTAATATTTATAGAAATAGATTTGACACCTATGAATAAAGCTCCAGAGGAGCTATATCTCTAGATTATGTATGTCGCCCCTCTGGGGCTTTAGCTGTATACGGATAAAATTAAATCTATAAATATGCCATCCCTCTGGGATTTTTACATTATCTAAATCAATAATTAATAATTAACCATTAACCATTAATAGCAATCTGTCAAAAATTGTTTATTGGCTTTGTATTCAGAGAGCGTTTTTAATCCTTTTGCCAAACACATTTCACTCAAAATAGCTTCAACATCTTTCTGCATGGCAAGTGAACCACAAATCATAATAACACCGCCTTTGTTTAATAAATTCACAAAGAAAATAGAATCTCTTTTAATCAAATCCATTACATAAATATGTTCTGCTTCGCGTGATAGCGCCACATGAAAATTATCCAGATGTTCTTTTTGAATCATTATGCCAGCGAACTTCTTATACGCCATTAATGTTGGCGTTTCCATTCTGAATCCGCTGTACAAATGAAGTTCTTGTTTTGCTTTATTCTGTTCGATCATTCCTAAGAAAGGAGCAATTCCTGTTCCGTTAGAAATAAAAGCCACTTTTGGAGCTTTTTTCGGAAGATGAAACGCAGGATTTTTTACAATTTGCGCTTTTATGACATTTCCTGGTTCTAACGAGTTTAAGAAACCAGAACCTAATCCGTTTGGATGCAATTTTACAACCAATTGAATATTTCCAGAGTGATTTCCGATAGAGTAGAGGCGCTCTCTAGAATCGTTGGCAGGATAAATTGCCAATAAATCGCCAGAACTGAATTTAGCTCTCGCACTTGCTCTTAAAGTCAGAATAAAAGTATGTTCGGTATCAGAAATTGGTGTTTTGTCTAAAACCATTAATTTCTGTAAACCTTTTGGAATATGATTATATAGCGATGGAGTTGTTGCTAGCGGAATTCCTGTTTTTCCGCTCCATAATTTCACCCATTCTACAAATTCAACAGCCGATTTATCATTTACAGTTTTCAAATCTAAATAACGATCTGCCCACTTTTGTTTTCCTAAAAGCTGATCTATTTCAATTGCAAATTGGCAAAAATCAGGATAAGATTTAGAACCAAAACCAACCACAGAGAAATTAATGTTCTGATCTTGATTTTGTTTTTCTATTAATGATTTAAATTGTGTTCCGTTAGAAGGCGCATCACCCAAACCATGAGTTGAAGTGAAAACAACAATATGTTCAGCCTTTGGATAAGCTGTAAATTTATTCAATTCGCTTACAAAAACTTTTTGTCCATTCTCAATTAATTGCTTCTGAATCGCATTGGCAAATCGGAAAGTGCTTCCATTTTCTGAACCTACTAAAAGTACAAAAGTGCTTTCGCTTGCTTTAAATTTATTTTTAATTCGGCTAGATCTTCTTTTCAAAGTAATTGCAAAACCAGAATAAATAAAGAATAGAATATTGATACACGCAATTGCTAAGATTACAGCCCAAATTCCGTTAATTCTTCCCGTATGAAGATCAAGACTTAATGCGGCAAACTGAGTGGTCATTGGAGAATGTTTTTCAGAAATTATTGCACCTGTGACCTGATTGACTTCGACTTCTCGGTCTTTCAATTCAATGATATAATATTCTTCTGGATCATCTGTAAACGGAAATTCTATTTTTTTGACATCAGATAATAAAGTCGTTTTAAAGATTGAAACTGTTTTCGCTTTTTCTGAAAGTGTTGTTTTTACAGGTTTTGCTTTTTCTTCACCCATAAAAAAGTTGAATCTTTCGAGCGATAAATAGGTTCCAGTAAGTGCAATAATTAGAATAGGAATAAGAGCCAATCTTCCTAAAAGAACATGGTAGTATTGAGCGAAATATTCTTTGATTATTTTAGAAAAGAAATTTCGGATGCCACGCTGTCTTTTTAGAACCAACACAAAACCTGAAATAGAGATTAATAACAAACAAAAAGAAATGACACCGACAAAAAAACGCCCCGTTTCATGAAGAAATAGCGAGCGGTGTAAACTCGTAATCCAATTTATGAATTCGGATTTCTTTGCAGGAGTTCCTAATGCTTTTCCTGTTTTTGGATCAATATATGCCTTAACATCATTTCCATCAGCATCAATTGCCTGAAGTGTTACAAACTGATTGTAATCTACACTCAATTCTGTAATTTCAGAGTACTCTTTTTTTAAAATTGATAGCGTTTCGCCTAAAGTTATTTCATTAAAATTTTCAGCTTTGTAAGGAAGTGTTTTTTCTTGAACTGCATCGACCGCCAGAATAATTCCAGTCACCGAAGCCAAAAGCAAAAAAAGAGAAGAAAATAAGGCTAGAGCCAAGTGTGCATAACGCCAGAAAGAAAGAGTCATTGAGTGTATTCTATTATAAAACGTTTAAAGCTTTGTCAAAGTTTAAAACAATGACAAAGCTCAGATTCAATTTTAAGCACAAAAATAAAATTTGTACTCATTATAAGGTTAAAAAATAATGTGCTTAAGATTATATTTTGTTTAATCTTACATATTTGATGTAGCCTTTACCATCTGTTTTATCTGCCATACCTTCAGTTGTAAGTGGAACTTCAAGATCGCTTACATAGTATTTTTGGTCTTCAACAGCCGATTCAAAACGAAGTTTATATCCTTTATTGATTTTAGAATTTTCAATTTCAATTGTTGTAACACTGCGGTCTCCACCAGTAACAGAAGCACCGGTTTTAGCACTGATATCTTCATTTTTCTTAGTATGGAATTTATTCCATTCTTTTAATGATTTGTACCATTTTTTGTCATCGCCCATTACATAAAGCGTTTTCTCGTATTCGCCAGCCGAATTCACCAAAGAAACTACAATATAAGCACCTTCTCCCATATAGTTATTCATTTGAAGCATGATTTTATATTTGCTCGATTGTGCCTGAGATTGGAAAGAAACTAAAAAGATAAAAGCGCTTGTAAGAGCAATTTTTAATATTGATTTCATGAAATTAAGTTATGAATTATGAATTATAAGTTATGAGTTATGAATTTTGCGTTTTGGATTATGACTTAGATTTTCAACCCATAATTCATAACTCAAAACTCATAATTATTAAAAGTTATTTTAAAAACTCAACTGAGATATTATTTTTTGTTAACACTTCATTTTCTTTAGCCAAAGCATAAGCCGTTTCGTCAAACTCTGTACTGATGTCTTTTTTAGCTCCAGCTGAAACTAGATATTTTAAGATTGAATCGTCTTTAGAAGTCATTGCTGCTCTATGTAAAGCCGTTAAGCCGTCTTTGTTTTTAGCGTTGATGTCTACTTTTAAATCAGTGATTTTTTTAAGAAGAGAAACATCATTTTTAGTAATCGCTAAATGATATAAAGTATTTCCATCTTTTTGAGGAGCTGCAAGATTTAAACCTTTATCCTGAAGTAATTTTGCTTTTGCATCAAAAGGATCTGTTGCTGCTTTCTCTCTTCCTGCCGGACGATAAGATTGTACTAAATAAGCGCCTAAATTGTTTCCGTCTTTATCTTTCACATTAACATCGCCACCTTTTGCTAAAAGTAAATTTACAGCTTCTGGAGTTCCGTTTTTTACAGCAAATGTCAAAGCAGATTCTCCTTTTAGATTTTGTGCATTTACGTTTTTAGCTTTTGGAAGAAAAAGTTCCAAAGCTGCCGCATCTCTTCCCGCAGCTGCAGCCATTAATGGTGTATTTCCTTCTTTATCTGTTTTATTAACATCAACACCTTTTGCTAAGAAATATTGAATAATTTCTGTCTGATTTGGTTTTCCTGCCAAGAAATGCAATACATTTTGTCCCGCTTTGTTTTGGGCAGTTGCTTTAATTTTTACTTCTTCAACCAAATATTTGTAAGTTTCAAGAGTATTTGATTCTCTTCGGCTTCCTTGTGCAGCAAATAAAAGTGCACCATCTGTAGGTTTAACTCCTTTTTCTAAAAGTTTTTTCAAAAGAGCGATATTTCCAGATCTTGCTGCATAAGAGAAAGCAGTATTTCCATCATTATCAACATCTTTTAAAGACATTCCTTTAGAAGAAAAATATTCTGCTGCTTTTAAATCTTTATCAGAAGCAATAGCTAAAAGTAAAAGATTTGCACCATTAGCATATTTTTTTGTCGGATTAAGTCCTGCTTTAAAGAAAGCATCATACATCGCAGCATCTGACTGACCGCTTGAAGCAGCAAAATCTGCAGGAGCAGTTCCGTGGCTGTCTTCATAATTTACATCAGAACCTTTAGCGATTAAATATTGTACTAATTCAGTATTTCCTCTATAAGCAGCCCAGTGTAGATAGATACGATTATCGTGCGTTAATTTTGTAACTGAATTTCCAGGCTGTTCTACCAAAAATTTGATAGTTACAAAAGGAGCATCATTATTAATAGCCAAAGTAGTAACATCAAATGCATTGGCATTAGCTTCAGCTGGATTATTTCCTTTAGTGATTTCTGCCTGAACCGTTTCTACAGTTGGAGAAGTTTTCCAGAAAGCGGCATCTAACAGTGAGTTTTTTTGTTGGGCACTTACAAATAAAGTAGCAGCAAATGCAAAAGAAACAAAAAGGTTCTTTTTCATATTTCGATAATTTATGGTTATAGAATTGTACAAGATTAATTTATTTTTTTGGGAATATTTTTAACCTATTTAGAATAAATAAAAATAAAAGCAAATGTAGAAATTTATATTCTTAAACCAAGAATAATTTGCTCTAAAAAGGTATTTCGGGTATAGTTTTTATGAAAATTAAGAATTGCTTAAGTGCATTTTAATTTTGTTTTAATCTGATTGGCTTTTGTGCGACAATGAAAGATTGTCTTTTCTAAAGAAAAAAAAGTCCTCTTTTAAGAAGGAATTATTGCTTCTCACTCTTTTTTGATGTTAAGACTTTAAGAAGCGGATTTCGATTAGATTAATTGGCTTTATTGCATTGTTTTTCTATAGATTTTAAAGATTTTGAATAATGTATATGTTATAAATTACTGTAGTAAAGATTGTTATGTTTTTGTGACGCAAATATTATTTAGAACTATTATTAATAACTCGCTTTTTTTTCAATTGAAATTCCTCTTTAAATTTCTATTTTTAAAATCCGAATGTTGATAACTGTTTTTATTTCTGCCCTCCAAAAGCGCATTTTTTCATGTTGATAACTTGAAATTAATTTTAGGGAAAATGCTAGTTCATTGCGAATTAAAGAACATTGCTTTGATGTTGATAAAATTTGATTTGTACTGAATTTTTCTGGTTTTAAAACTGTTGATAATTGGACAGATTTTTAACATCTAAAACTAGACAAAAGAATAACTGTGGGCTAAATTTGTAATTATAGAAATCACGCTAGTACCACTCCCCAAATAAAGCGCTCGTATTTCTATTTCAAAATAGTCACTTAAAACTCTCTATATATATGTCAATTTTCGATAAAAGAATCAATTATAAACCTTTTGAATACCCTGAGGTTCTGCAATTTACTGAAGCGATTAATAAGGCTTACTGGGTACACACTGAAGTAGATTTTACTGCCGACACGCAAGATTTTCACGCACATTTAAATCTGGCTGAAAAAACAGCAATTAAAAATAGTTTGTTAGCAATTGCGCAGATTGAGGTGGCTGTAAAAAGTTTTTGGGGTAATATATATGAGCATTTTCCAAAACCAGAATTCAATGGTTTGGGAACTACTTTTGCAGAATGTGAATTTAGACATTCAGAAGCCTACTCACGTTTACTGGAAGTTTTAGGTTATAATGATGAATTTGAAAGACTTTTGGACGTTCCTGTAGTTCGTAGACGTGTAGATTATCTTTCGAATGTGCTGAAAGACACCAAATCTCAAGATAACAGAAAGTACATGGTTTCATTGATTCTGTTTAGTATCCTGATCGAAAACGTTTCTTTGTTTAGCCAGTTTGCTATTTTATTGTCGTTCACAAGATTCAAAGGGTATATGAAAAATGTGAGCAATATTATTGCATGGACTTCAATTGACGAGCAAATTCATGCGAATGGTGGAATTTATATCATAAATAAAATCCGTGAAGAATTCCCAGAATATTTCGATGCAGATACTTTAGAATTAATTAGAGAAACTGTAAAGGAATCAATTACGGTTGAAGCCGATATTTTAGACTGGATTTTTGAAGATGGAGCGATAGAAACCATTAATAAAGAAGATTTGGTAAACTTCATGAAATTTAGAATTGACGAAAGCTTGAAACAAATCAATATCGAAACTATTTTTAATGTTTCGCCAGAAGAGTATTCAAAAATGACTTGGTTTGAAGAAGAGGTTTTTGCAAATAGTCTTGACGATTTCTTTGCAAAACGTCCGGTAGAATATACAAAACACGATAAAAGTATCACTGCAAACGATCTTTTCTAATACAAGCCTATAATACATTATGAATACGACAGATATAAACCCTGAAAATAACAATTTTGAACCACAAAACGACAGTAAAATGTGGTGGAAAAACTCTGAAAGTGAACAGATTTTAAATCGCGGTTATCTTTTAAAAGGAGAAACTGTAGAAGGAGCAATCGATAGAATTTGTACGGCTGCAGCAAAAAGGCTCTACAAACCAGAATTGAAAGAATCTTTCATGGAAATGATCGAAAGAGGCTGGATGAGTATCAGTTCGCCAGTTTGGGCCAATATGGGAACAGAAAGAGGTTTACCGATTTCTTGTTTTAATGTGCATGTTCCAGATAAAATTGAAGGAATTACGCATAAATTGGGTGAGGTAATTATGCAAACTAAAATTGGTGGAGGAACTTCTGGTTATTTTGGTGAATTGCGCGAACGCGGAAGCGCAGTGACAGACAATGGAAAAAGTAGTGGTGCAGTTAGTTTTATGAAACTTTTTGATACCGCAATGGATACGATTTCTCAAGGCGGAGTTCGTCGCGGTGCATTTGCAGCTTATTTAGATATTGACCATCCAGATATTGAAGAGTTTTTGAAAATTAAAAGTATCGGAAACCCGATTCAGAATTTGTTTACCGGAATCTGCGTGCCAGATTATTGGATGCAGGAAATGATTGATGGCGATGGCGAGAAAAGACAGATTTGGGCAAAAGTATTAGAAAGCCGTCAGCAAAAAGGGTTACCTTATATTTTCTTTAGTGACAACGTAAATAAAAATAAACCACAAGTTTATAAAGATCAGAATCTAAGAATCAACGCAAGTAATTTATGCAGTGAGATTATGCTTCCGTCTACACATGACGAATCATTTATTTGCTGTCTTTCTTCAATGAATTTAGAATTGTATGAAGAATGGAAAGATACTGAAGCAGTAAAATTAGCGATCTTTTTCTTAGATGCCGTTTTACAAGAATTTATCGAAAAAACAGAAGGCAACTATTACCTTTCTGCAGCTAATAAATTTGCTAAAAGACACCGTGCACTTGGTTTAGGAGTTTTAGGATGGCATTCGTATTTGCAGAAAAACATGATTCCGTTTGAAGGAATGGAAGCTAAAATGAAAACAACAGAGATTTTCAAACATATAAGTGACAAAGCTGATAAAGCAAGTCAAGAGTTGGCTAGAATTTATGGAGAACCAGAATTATTAAAAGGTTACGGAAGACGTAATACAACCACAATGGCAATTGCTCCAACGACATCTTCTTCTGCTATTTTAGGACAGACTTCGCCAGGAATTGAACCTTTTAGCAGTAATTATTATAAAGCTGGATTGAGTAAAGGTAATTTCATGCGTAAAAATAAATATCTTAAAAAATTGCTTGAAGAAAAAGGGCTGGATAATGAAGAAGTTTGGAGAGGAATTATGCTAAACGGCGGTAGTGTGCAGCATATGGAACAATTGACTCAACAGGAAAAAGACGTTTTTAAAACATTTAAAGAAATCAGTCAGTTAGAAATTGTACAGCAAGCAGGAATTCGTCAGAAATTTGTTGATCAAGGGCAAAGTTTAAATCTTAATATTCCAGCAGAATTGGCGATTAAAGATGTAAACCGTTTAATGATAGAAGCTTGGCAGCAAGGCGTTAAAAGTTTGTACTACCAAAGAAGCCAGAGTGTTTCTAAAGAATTAGTAACAAGTCTTGTTTCTTGCAGCAGCTGTGAATCATAAAAATCAAAAGCCGAATCTAAATTAAGATTCGGCTTTTTTATTTTTCGTACAGTTTGTCATGTCGACGAAGGAGACATCTCCGCAAGTAACTCCGCAATCAAACTAAACTTAAACCTTAGACTTCAATCTACTCAAAGTTTCCTGAGAAATATTGATATAAGAAGCCACAATTTTATTCGGTAATCTTTTTACAATAGCAGGGTTTATTTTTAAAAGCTGATTATATCTCTCCAAAGCATCCATAGTCGTAAATGACATTAAACGATTGGCATTATTTACATACGCTTTTTCTAAATAATTGCTGTAAAACTTACGCCATTGCGGAACAATTTCCATTAAATGATTAAAATCTTCATGAGAAATACTCAGCAATTCCGATTTCTCAACAACCTGAATATTTTCAAGCGCTGGCATTTTTGTTATAAAACTGACTAAAGCCGTAGCAAACTGGTTTTCGAATGCAATATATCGTGTGGCGTCTTTTCCTTCTTCATTAATAAAAAAGATGCGCAAACAGCCTTTTGCAACAAAAAAAGTCTCCTGACTGATTTGACCTTGAGCCAGCAAAATTTCATTTTTTCCTTTTTTAATAAGCTTAAAATAGGAGAGAATGATTTCTAAATCTTCATCAGAAACGTCTATGCTTTTTCGAATTGAATTGCCAAGCTGTTTGTATATCATTTAATTGTAATCTCTAACGAATTTGCGGTAATAGATAATATCTTCAATAGATAAAACCACTAAATTGTGTTCTTGTGCAAAGCTAATGATTTTGTCTAGTTTAGCCATGCTTCCGTCTTCGTTCATCAATTCGCAAAGAACAGCTTCGGGTTGCAAACCTGCTAATTTCATTAAATCTACACTTCCTTCAGTATGACCATTTCTTCCTAAAACACCTTTGTCGTTTGCTCTAAGAGGGAAAATATGTCCAGGTTTTGCTAAATTTTGCGGTTTTGCATTTGTTGCAATTGCAGTTTTTATAGTTGTTATTCTGTCTTTTGCAGAAACTCCTGTTGTCACACCATTTTTTGCTTCAATGGTAATGGTGAAAGGAGTCTGAAAACTACTAGTATTTTCTTTTACCATATAGGGAAGTTGCAATTCGTCTGCTTTTTCATTCGTTAGACAAAGGCAGACAATGCCGCTACATTCTCGAATCATTAGTGCCATATCTTGAACGTTTATGTGTTGTGCAGAAAATATAAGATCGCCTTCATTTTCTCGATTTTCATCATCGGTTACCAAGACGCCTTTTCCACTTCTAAGCTGTTCCAAGGCATTTTCAACACGCTCTTTACTTGAAATTCCAAATTGTATTAACGGACTTAATTCTGTACTTATCATAAAACCTTTTTAGAAATAATAAGAAGCAAATCTAAAGCTGATTAGAACCAAAAAGTTTGATATAAGTCAATAAATTGATATTCTATTTTTTTAATGCTAATTTAATTAAGTTGTCATAAAATCTTAATTTAGTACCCAAATTCCATAACCCAGAATCAATAAATACCGCCAATAAATGGAGAATATTACCGTAATCATTATGCTGCTTTTCGGTGTAGCTTTTCTTAGTCTTGTTAGTAAAAGATATAATTTCCCAATTCCGATTGTTTTGGTTTTATGTGGTGTTGTCATTAGCGCTGTACCTGGACTTCCTGTAATAGCTTTGAGTCCAGAAATAGTGTTTGTTATATTCCTGCCGCCTCTTTTGTATCATGCTGCGTGGCATACCAGCTGGTCCGATTTTAAACAGTCCATTCGTCCGATAACTTTTGCAGCTGTAGGTTTGGTCTTTTTTACAACAGGATTAGTTGCTGTTTTTGCACATTGGCTGATAGAAGATATGTCTTGGCCGTTAGCTTTTTTGCTTGGAGCAATCGTTTCGCCTCCTGATGCAGTTTCGGCAACTGCTATTACAAAAGGCTTAGGACTTAATCCGAGATTAATTGCTATTCTAGAAGGAGAAAGTTTAGTAAATGATGCAAGCGGTCTTGTGGCATATAAATATGCTCTGACGGCAATTACAGCAGGGAATTTTGTGTTATGGCAGGCAGGATTAAATTTTGTCTTAATGTCTGCTTTGGGTATAGGAATTGGTTTGGTTGTTGGTTTTATCATGTATTATATCCATAAAAGATTTGTTTGCGATGATATAATCGAAGTAACACTTACATTGTTGACGCCATTTGCTTCTTATCTGCTTGCAGAACATTTTGAAGGTTCGGGAGTTTTGGCTGTGGTAACGACAGGTCTTTTTCTCGCAGCGAGATCAGGAACCATTTTTTCTCATGAAAGCCGAATTATGACGAATACAATTTGGGATGTTCTTAATAATATTCTGAACGGTTTGATTTTTATTTTAATCGGACTTCAGTTGAGGCAAATAATTGCTGGAATCAGTAATTATTCCGGGAATTCGTTATTTATCTGGGGAGCAGTTATAAGTATAGTAGTTATTTTAGTTCGCTTCTTATGGGTTATCCCTGCAACGATGATTCCAAGAATGCTTAGTAAAAGGATTCGTGAGAAAGAAGCTTTTGATTATCGCAATATGATCATTTTTGGATGGTCGGGAATGCGTGGCGTGGTTTCTATGGCTGCAGCGTTGGCACTTCCGTTGATGTTGAATAAAACAGAAGAGTTTCCACTTCGAAATTTGATTATATACTTAGTTTTCTGCGTAATACTTTCAACTTTGGTTATACAAGGTCTTACACTTCCGTGGCTAATTAAGAAGCTAAAAATTGAGCGTTATTCGATACTTGCAGAAGAATATAATATTCGAAATGTAATTGTTTCAGAAACTATTGCTCATATAGAAGATAATTTCTCTTTACTGAATGATGAGTTGCTTCATAATATTAAAAGTAAATATGAAGTAAAATTTAACCGACTTCAAAAGACAGAACTTCCAGCTAATTTCTTTGGAAATGGTAAACTTCTTGGCGGTGAAATTTTTAATGATTTCACTAAAATCCAAATTGATCTGCTGAATGTAGAACGTGCAAAATTAGAATCGATGCATAAATTTGGTTCTGTCAACGAAGAAATCTTTCGCAAAATAGAAAAAGAACTCGATTTGGAAGAAACGCGTTTATGGATGGAAATGTATGAGGAAAACTAATTATGAGTTATGAATGTTTTTAACACATAGTAAATAATTCATAATTCATAATTCATAATTCATAACTCATAATTAAATAACTCCCATTTTCTGCATTAAGAATGTAGCACTTTTGTTTTTACAGATTCCGTTGCGGAGTTTATAATCGAAATGCAAATCATTGTTTTGAATCTCAACTTCGAAACATTGATTGGTTAAAATTTCAGGATATTCATTTGTAGTCAAACAAACTTCAATGTCGTGCGTTGCGATTGCACCGATGGCTTTTTTAGAAATTATTTTCTTCACCACTTCAATTGTACCGTTTCTTTTATCATCAGAGTTCGTACCTCTTAAAATTTCATCTAATAAAACAAAAGCAGGCTGGTTCTCAAGTTCATCCATGATTTGTTTTAAGCGTTTGATTTCAGCAAAAAAATAAGATTCACTATCCGATAAAGAATCAGATAATCGCATTGAAACTAGGACTGGCAATGGATGTACTTTAGCTTCTGATGCACAAACTGCTGAACCTATTCCGCTCAATACCATGTTAATACCTAAACTTCTCAAAAATGTACTTTTTCCTGACATGTTTGAACCAGTCAAAATCACAAATGATTGAGGGTGAAATTGCGTGTCATTTCCAACTCTTGTTGCAGGATTGAGTAACGGATGGCTTAGATTTTTAAATTCAATTTTATAATCGGAATTGATTTCAGGGAAAACGAAATCTTCATTGTTATACGCTAAATTTGCTAGACTACTTAACGCTTCAATTTCCCCAATAATAGAAACCCAATGATTCATTTCTGAAGCATAATCTTCTTTCCATTTTAATAATGCTTTTAAAACATGCAGATTGAATAAGAATGTTCCGTTGAATAAAGTGGCTGTTACAAAGTTATTTATTGTATCCATTCTTGAAAACAGCTCAGAAAGCTGCTTTAAATGCTGGCTTGCTTTCGCATTCTTGAAATTCAATTGTTCTTGTAAATGAAGTAGCTTTTTGGACTGGAAAGATTCTTTTTCAATTTTTTCAATCAATAAACTGTATTGTTTTATGATGTTAGCGACATTATCAGCTTTTGCTATTTCCGATTGAATTCTCTTTACGGCTCTTCCCAAAACAATTAAATTGGCAATAAAGACGTACGTTAAATAAGAAAGAATAATAGTTTTTGATGTGATAAAATACGCTGCCAGAAATCCAAAAAATGTTACTGGAAGAATAAATGATAATGCAACTAAAACTTTAGGTAATGAGTTATTTGTAAAAGAAGTCCAATGTTTTATTGCTTCATAAGATTGTTTGGAATCTTGACTTAAAATTGCCAAAGCCTGAAATTCCTGTCTCCAATCAATTTTTGATTTTAATTCGTTTATAGCTTCCTGATTTTCTAAAATTTCGGTTTCAGGCAGCGTATGAAGTAATAACTCAGCAAGTGTTTTCTTTCCAATAAAAGAGGCTGTTCTGTTTAGATTTTGAAATAAAGAATGATCTCCAAAAATATCCAGATCATAAGCATAAGGATGATGGAAATCGATAAATTCAGCTCCGTTTTCAAAAGGTGTTTTTTCCCTTTTCAGAAAAGCAATTTCATTCTGATTAATTTTTAAAAGTGTTTCTGCAAGCAATCTTTGAAATGAAACTCGCGAATGTATTCTCATAAAAAAAATAAAACCAGCAAAAGATAAAACAGCTAGAATAACATAAAGTATTTGATCTGTCTTGATGTAATAAAACATAAAAATCAAGAAAAGAAAAATACTTGATAGCCTCAAAAGGCTTATGCTGTTGTATTTTTTATTGGTTTTATTATAGAGTTCTGAGTATTTTGCAACGTTGTTTGGATATGCTTTCATTCTATTATTTTGCTTGAACTACAAATATAGCTTTTAAGTCACAAAATCATCAATATTGTTGTTTAATCTTCGTGCATAACCAATATCGGAATGGTAACTTCTTTGGCTATTTTTTTTGAAAAACTAGAATCAAAAAGGCTCTCAAAGAAAGAACGTTTGTGCGTTATAGTAGTCAGAATATCAATGTCTTTGTATAACACAAAATCAAGGATGGTTTCTTTTACATCATCACTTGGCAGAACTAAAAACTCAACATTTTCTCCAGTGAATTCTTTTTCAAATTCTTTTCTGATTTCCTCCGTAACATCAGAATTAGATGTTTTTACATATAAACTTTTAACCTTAGCATCAGTTTTTTTTGCAATTTTCAAGACTTTTTTCAGTTCTTTTTTGTCTTTCTCTCGATATCGAGTAGTAAAACCAATTGTTTTTACTTTCTTGTATTTAGCATCGATAGGAACACATAAAACAGGAACTTCAACTCCTGAAATCACAGATTCAGTATTAGAACCTGTGAAGAATTTTGTCCAGTCAGAAGCGCTATTGGTTCCCATTATAACAAAATCAACGTTATCTTCTTCGACTGCGTTTTTAAGATTATAAATAAGATCACCATCCATTAAACGGTGTTTGATCACAATATCTTCTAGATTACGTTCAGCTGCAATAGTTCGTAGTTTCGGAATTTCATCCTTAAACGTTTCAAATTTTGCTAGCTCGATTGAACTATATATAGAAGCATAATTCTCTGGGAAGAATTGGCTGTCGTAAACAGGAATCTCGAATGTATGAAGTAAGATCAATTCGGCGTTTACAACTTTAGCAAATTCTAAAGCATGAACAAATGCGTTGGTAGCAGCGTCAGAGAAATCGGTTGGAAATAGTATCTTTTTCATCGTATTTAAGATTAAGGTTTGTCTCTCAAATTTACTCATTCTACGAAGAAAACAACCTGATATTTATCAGTATTTTAACACTTAATGATTTATTAATCTTAATTAATCGGAAGATTTCTTGTTTGATTGGAGTAACATTGCCATAGAAAAGAATTTGAGCGTTTTTTTATACCTTTGCAGCATGATAAATCAAGATTCTATAGTTGCTTTGGCTACGCCTTCGGGAGCTGGAGCTATCGCCATAATTCGTATTTCTGGAGCCGAAGCCATCACAATTGGCAATTCGGTATTTAAATCTATTAAGAACAAAGATTTAACAAAACAGAAAACGCATACACTTCATTTAGGACATATTGTAGACGGAAGCAAAACATTAGACGAAGTATTGGTTTCTGTTTTTAAAGGTCCAAATTCTTATACAGGAGAAGATACGATTGAAATTTCTTGCCACGGATCAACATATATTCAGCAGCAGATTATTCAATTATTGCTTAGAAATGGCTGTAGAATGGCCGATGCGGGTGAATTTACATTAAGAGCTTTCTTAAATGGAAAATTGGATTTGTCTCAGGCAGAAGCCGTTGCAGATTTGATTTCGTCAGACAATGAAGCTTCTCATCAAATCGCGATGCAGCAAATGCGTGGCGGATTCAGTAATGAGATTGCTAAACTTAGAGAAGAACTTTTAAATTTTGCTTCTTTGATAGAATTAGAATTGGATTTTGCAGAAGAAGATGTAGAGTTTGCAGACCGAACACAATTTCATGAATTATTAAATAGAATTGAATTTGTTTTAAAACGTTTAATTGATTCGTTTGCCGTTGGAAATGTAATTAAAAACGGAATTCCGGTTGCAATTGTAGGTGAACCAAACGTTGGAAAATCGACTTTACTTAATGCTTTATTAAACGAAGAACGCGCGATTGTTTCTGACATAGCTGGAACTACGCGTGATACTATTGAAGACGAATTGGTAATTGGCGGTATCGGATTTAGATTTATTGATACAGCTGGAATTCGTGATACAAAAGATGTTGTAGAAAGTATCGGAATCAAGAAAACTTTCGAAAAAATAGATCAGGCTCAAGTTGTAATTTATTTGTTTGACGGATTAAAGTTTCAGACATCAAGTTCTGAATTTGTATATGAAATTGAACAGATCAAAAATAAATATCCGCTAAAACCACTGCTTATTGTGGTGAACAAAAAGGATATTCTGTCTGCTGATGAAGTAGCAAATATTACCAATCAGTTAGAAAATTTAAATGCGAAACTGTTATTGATTTCGGCGAAAGAAAAAATAGGAGTAGAAGACTTAAAGAATGAATTGTTGTCTTTTGTGAATACAGGAGCGCTTCGTAATAATGAAACGATTGTAACCAATACAAGACATTATGATTCGTTACTAAAAGCTTTAGATGAAATTCAGAAAGTAAAATTTGGTTTAGAATCAGGTCTTTCAAGCGATCTTATGGCGCTTGATATTCGCGAAGCTTTATATCAATTCGGATTGATTACAGGACAAGTTTCCAATGACGAGTTGCTGGGGAATATTTTTGCTAATTTCTGTATTGGCAAGTAGAAGGAACAAAGAAACGCAAAACAAAAAACAACAAAAAGAGTTAAGGTGTTGGTAATTAACATTTTGACTCTTTTTTTATTGATTTTTATTTTGGAATATTTGGTATTGCTTTGCTTAAATCTGTACCTTATTTGTACCTCGGATTTCGAGGTACAAATTTTGTGACAAAACGGGATAAATGATGGCACAAATGTACATTTTGCTGAGGTTTTCAAAGATTGGATTTCTGGAGGAGAAATTAGCAAATATGTTATTTTTTGAGCATATCGTTTGTCCTGTGCCCCTTTATTTTGGCAAGACAGATTCCAGAGTTTGGAAAGTAATTATGGAAGTTCGAAGGACATTTAAGTGCAGTAGGAAACTTAAAATTAAAAATTATGGGTTCAAACATTAGGATTTCCAAAATCTGTCAGTTCTGTAATAGTGAATTTACAGCAAAGACAATTAAAACAAAATTTTGCTCGTTAACCTGCGGAAGCAAGAATTACAAGAAGAGAAGCAGCGAAAAAAAGAAAGAGGCCAGACGGCAAGAAATGAAATCCATGAATGACGCAGGTATCGAGCAGCTGGAAAAACTTGAAATTTTCACTATTGATGAAGCATGTCTTTTTATGGGAGTAAGCAGGAGGACGCTTTATAGGGTAATTTCAAGGAATGAAATTGCCATTAGTAAAATTGGAGCTAAAACTATTATAAGACGTTCGGACATTGATAGTTTTTTTGAATGGTTGTACGAAAGCAGAAAAAATGAAGAAACTGTTCAGAAATTTCCAGGAATTGAGCACTGCTATACAATTTCTGAAATACAGAAGACGGTGAATATTTCTCCTGCTGCTTTATACGGCATTTTGCTGAGAGCAAGGATTGAAAAATACAGTGTAGGCAGGTTTGTTTATGTTTCCAAAAGAGATGTTGATTTATTATTTAACATTCAGAGCCATGAGTAAAAGTATCGTAACACTCAGAAAGAAAGCTATTTCTCAGAGAAGAATGTCTCTCTATTTGGATTTCTATCCTCCCGTGTGGGATTCAAGAACAAACGACTACACCAGACGCGAGTTTTTGAAACTCTATATATATCAGAAACCGGCAGATCAGTATCAGAAGCTGTCAAATTCTGAAAATCTGCATACGGCTGAACTGATCCGTGCAAGAAGACAGAATGAAATCAATAAATCGGAGATCTATTCTCCATTTGAAAAAGAACAGCTGCAGATTCAGGCTCGCGGAAACGAATCATTTCTCCAATACTATAAAAAGCTAGGAGAGAAAAAAACAGGAAATAATCTATCTATATGGAACTGTGCTATAGCGCACTTTGAAGCATTTTTAAATGGAAATGATCTGCTGTTTAAAGATGTTACGGTTACAGTCATTGAAGACTTCAGGGATTATCTTCTCAAAGCAAGAAGCATGAGGAAGAATAATAAACAGATTTCTCGCAATACTGCGCTTTCCTATTACAATAAAATAAAAACAACTCTAAAAGGGGCGTATAAAGAAGATAAACTAAGAACAGATATAAACGCAAAAATTGGATCCATTAAAGAAATGGAATCCCAGCGCAATTTTATGACTATTGAAGAGACCCGAAAACTTTTTTCTACTCCCTGTCCAAATTCCTTAGTGCGTAAAATTTCGATGTTTTCTGTATTGACAGGAATACGTTATGTAGATATTGCGAAGCTGCTCTGGTCTGAGGTCCATTACATTGAAAATGATGGCTACTATATCATATTCCGCCAGAAAAAAACTCAAGGAGCAGAAACAATGCCTATTTCTGATGAAGCTTTTGAACTGCTTGGAAAAAGAAAAGGTGAAAAGGAATTGGTGTTTAAAGGATTAAATAAATGGGATGTTGACCGGGTACTTCCAGTATGGGTAGCATTATCAGGCATTAATAAGCATATTACCTTTCACTGCTTTAGGCATACTTATGCTACGCTCCAGCTGACTGCGGGAACAGATATTTTTACCATTTCAAAAATGCTAGGACATAGGAGCGTTAAGACCACGCAGGTTTATGTAAAGGTGATTGACCAGAAAAAAAGGGATGCCGCAAACAGAATATCATTAGGATAATATTTAGAAATAAAGCAAGCCTTATTAATTAGTAAGGCTTGTTTTTAAAAATACTGAAAGTTTAAAATTTGTTTTACAGTTAAATTAATATGTATTAACTAAAAATTGTTGTTTAAAATTTACAAGTTTTGCAATAAATTATTCCTTCGGGAGAGAGTTTTTTTTTTCTGCCTAATTTTAGTAGGATTGTGAATATTTTGATCCAATTGATCATCTTTTACGATTTGATCGCTTTCCGAATCTTTTAAAAAATGCTTCACTCTTGCTTCAGCCAAAATTCTTAAAAAAGATAATATTTCCGTAGCTTCTTCTAGGGTTACATTCATCCCTTCGTCAGTTAACATTTTTAATGCTTTTTCAGGTGTAATTTTTCCACGCTGATTTTCATTGTATTCCATTTCTTTATCTTTTTACTGTTGTATGTAATGTAAAGATAATCAATTGTTTATGAAGGATGTGTAATGGTTTGGTTTGTATAGTAAGGGGACCCTTACTGAACAATTTACAAACCATTTTATGAATGATTTAAAGAAATTGGCTTATTTTTCGATTGATTTGTAAGATAATTATTTTAAGTTTTTATTACAGAGCGGTTTGTATGTATCGTAAGGGTTAAATGTTAGAATGCGTTAAATAATTCCATGCATTTTTATTTCTACTAAAGAATTTTTTTGATGGGAATATGGTTGCATGGCCTGATAAATTATTAGAGATAAAACTAAAATAATATTTTTAGAAAATGCACATCAAAATTTGTTGATGATAGAATTTCAACCTATCAAAAAATTCAAAAAACAGATTTTATTATTGTTTTGGATCTAATATAAGCTATTGATTTTTATAATGCTTTAAATTGACAGCGTTAAAAGAATATGAAATCATTAAATAGCTCCAAAAAGCAAGTTTATTGTCATCTTGTATTTTTGGCAAATATTCCATAGCGTTTGTTGATTTATAAAAAGAAAAGGCGTAATTAATTTCCAGTTCTTTGGCAGGAAAGTATTTCACAGAAAGATCACTTTCATATCCAAGAAACTTTGTCATTTTTTGACCCAAATTATTTAGAAGAGGATATTGAGTATAAAAAAGGTGAAAATCAGAACGAAGAGATAGTTTACTATTTATGGGAATTACAGTAAATAGATAAGGATTTACTAAACCTTTTCCGTTAACGTCGGTAGGAAAACGGGTAAAGACATTCATATTTCCATTGAACTTCCATGTCACGCCATATAAGACATCAAAATCTCCGGAATTATTAGGTTGTATATTAGGACTGCTGCCACTAATTATTTCAGCACCTAAACGCCAAGTAGATTTTAAGAAAGACGATTTAACCTCAGGTTGAAAATAGTAAGATAATAATTTTTGACCTTTTGAATTATGCCCAAACTGTAAATATGAATTTAAAGTATAATACCATTGTTTTGTTTTAAATTCTATTCTTCCACCTGTTGTTGCACGAGTATACAATTTCCCTGAAATTGTGTTTTCTAAAAAATCAATAGCATTCAATGAGGTAAATAAAAATCCATGATTGTTATTGTAGCTGAGATTATTTACAAGCAGATACTTATATTTATTCGCTGCGACAGGAGAGTAGGCTGGCTCAAATTCAGTACCGTAGTTTCTGGTAAATAAAAAGAAAAAATCATTAGAGAAATATTTTGAGGATTTCATTATCCGTATTCCTTCATGAGATCTACCTTGTTGTGCCCAGGGTGCATCAGAGAATAATCTGCCATTATCTAATAAAACACTTTGCCTTCCCAATCGTATATTTAAAGATTTGAACTTAGTCTCAAAATACAATTGATAAAAATTAATACTTCCTACTTTCGAAGCGTTGTTGTTTTCATCCCAAAGATGAATTTCCTGTAAATCTGATTTTATAAGCCATTTTTCTCTAGCATATAGCATAGAAAATCTGTTTCTCTGGGTGATATAAAAGTAAGGATCAATTGAATCGTTGGGAGGAAGGTTGTAATTTGAAGTGTATTCGGCTCTTGGTCTTATTTCAATATTCATTAAGAACTGCCGGGAAAAGCTATCCTTCTGTTGTGCAGATAATTGAAGAATAAATAAAAGAAAGGAAAGTAGTAATAGATTTTTTTTTGCAGGGCTTTTTATAATCATACTTCTTTTGTCCTATAGATTTAGTGTATAAAAGTAATAATAGTATATTTATTTACAATACAATCAGGTAAGTTTGATAAAAATTATTTATTTAAAAAAAAAAACATTTCTATTCCGTATTTCTAAATATACTTTTTAGTATATTTGTTCCCTAATTAATTATTAATGCTTAGTAAGGCCGAAAGAACAAAACAATTTATACTTGAAACTGCGGTACCTCTTTATAATGAAAAAGGTATTTCGGGAGTTAATATCGATGATATCCTGGAAGCTACAAAACTTACAAAGGGCTGCCTTTATGGTCATTTTGAAAATAAAGAAGATTTATCTGAACAGGTGATTGATTTGTCCTTGAAAATGGTTTCAGACAGAATTAGAGCTGCAGTTTATCAGGCAAAAACAATTAAAGGCAAAGTGTTTGCATTTTTGGATTTTTATAAAGACCCAATTGAAACCTATATTTCCGGTGGTTGCCCGATACTTAATACTGCCGTCGAAGCAGATGATAATTATCCGCTTATAAAAGAAAAAGTTGCCAAAGTATTTAGAAGTGGTCAGCAGGAATTAGCAGGTTTACTTCAGGAAGGAATTAATATTGGGGAGTTTTCCACTAAACTTGATCCTATTGTCTTTGCTTTTAAATTAGTCGCATCGGTTGAAGGTGGTATCGTAATGTGCAGAGTTATGGGGACAGCAAAACCAATGCAGGGACTTATCAAAAGCTTAAAGTCTGAATTAGAACAATATAAAATATAATTTTTTTTTGAGTAAAAATATACTAAAAAGTATATCGCGAAATATACTAAAAAGTCTAAAAAGGTGAAGTTTATAAAAATAATTCTTTAAATAAAGTATAATGGAGATACAAGGCAAAACAATATTAATAACCGGCGGAGCATCCGGCATTGGACTTGAAGCCGCAAAACAGTTCTTGGCTATCGGTGCTAAAGTAATCGTCACAGGAAGGAGTCGTGCCAAACTTGATGCTGTTAAGAAAGCAAACCCTGCTATCATAACAATTCAAAGTGATGTCGCCAATAATGAAGAGGTAAAATTTCTTTTTAACAAAATACAAGAACTGGGCGGTATCGATATTTTGTATAATAATGCGGCCGTACTGGTACCACCGTCAAATTTTGGTATTGCCAATGACAAACATTCCGAAGGTGCTGCCTACGAAATGGAAGTGAATTATATTGGGGTTATAAGACTTAATAACATGTTTATGGACATGCTGCAATCAAGAAAAGAAGCAGCGATAATAAATACGACATCAATATTGAGCCAAGCTCCGTCATTAATTGAAGCTACTTATTCTTCTTCTAAAACTGCATTGGCTTTTTATACTGTGTCACTTCGAGAACATTTGAAAATTATAGGAAGTAATTTGAAAATATTTGAACTGGTCCCGCCGCTTGTAGCTACAGAAATGACTGTAGACCGGAAAGATAAAAAAATATCCGTTGAAGAAATGGTCAGAGGCCTTATCGTCGGGCTTCAAAAAGAACATTATACAATACGTGTGGGCGATGCAAAACTGTTTAGCCTGATAAACAGGTTTTTCCCAAAAACCGCCTTTAAATTAATTAATCCCAAGAAAAGCCACCAACTTTTAAAAAACTAATATGAAAGCATTTATCATAAATAAATATACTAAAGGGGCTCTTCAGCTTGCAGATGTTCCAACTCCTGTTGTAGGTAACAGCGATGTTTTGATTGAGGTCTATTCAGCAGGGGTTAATCTTCTGGATTCAAAAATTAAAACTGGAGAATTTAAATTGATTCTTCCCTATAAACTGCCTATGATTCTGGGGCATGATGTATCAGGTATCGTTGCGAAAGTGGGAAAAAATGTCAAGAAATTTAAAGTTGGGGACAAGGTATATTCCCGTCCTGCAGATTACCATGTAGGAACCTTTGCTGAGTATATCTCTGTAAATGAGAAAGATGTGGCAATTAAGCCTAAAAATATTTCAATGAACCAGGCCGCTTCTATTCCATTGGTGGCACTAACGGCATGGCAGGCGCTGGTTGAGCGTGCAGATTTAAAAAATGGGCAGAAAGTATTCATACAAGCCGGTTCAGGAGGTGTGGGGACAGTAGCTATACAGCTGGCCAAATATCTTGGTGCACTCGTTGCCACAACTGCCAGTAATAAGAGCTTTGAATTGCTTAAAAACCTTGGTGCTGATGTACTGATCGATTACAAAACACATGATTTTGAACATATACTTAAAGATTATGATGCTGTATTAAACAGCCAAGATCAAAAAACACTTGAAAAATCATTAAACATTTTAAAGCCAGGCGGTAAGATCATTTCTATTTCAGGACCGCCGACACCTGAATTTGCTAAAGAGATGGTTTTGCCATGGTATGTTAAAATGATTACAATGCTGCTTAGTTTTGGCATAAGAAATAAAGCTCAAAAGAAACATGTGAACTTTAGTTTCCTATTTATGAGGGCTGAAGGGAGTCAGTTACAGGAAATTACAAAACTTATTGAAGCTGAAATTATTGAGCCAATAGTAGATAAAGTATTTGCTTTTGAACAAACAAATGAAGCGCTGGAATATGTAGAAGGCGGCCGTGCAAAAGGTAAAGTTGTAATACAGATAAAGAGTGAGAAATAGTAAATACAGGGAGTAAAACCTCATTGATTAATGCAGGTTTTGCTCTCAGGCTATCATAAGTTTTTTAATCGCTTCGAATGCAGAAAATTAGCAAGAGTCCAAATAATACTACTGAGTATCATCTGAATCAATATCAGCAGAATCTGCCAAGGTTTTCTGTGTACGAAATTGATAATTATTTAAAAAGATATGATAAAAAAAGAAGGAAAGTTCATGCCGAAAAGCACTATCAGATCATTTGGTTTAAAAAGGGGAATGGAAGATATTTCGTTAATTTCAAAGCATACGATGTTGACCAGAATACTCTTTTCTTTCTCACTAAAGATGATGTTCATTATTTCGACAGGAATACTAATTACATAGGAATCTTGATTCAGTTCAATGAAGAGTTCCTGATTCAGAATAACAAGGATATTGCCTTTTTTTCGAAGCACAGCCTTTTGAATAATCACAAACAGCCTGCTTGTTCACTTACCCGAGATGATGCCTTTATTTTAGAAGAATATTTAAAGCTGATCAAAAATGAATTGAAAGATAAAAATCAAACCAGTCATGAAGAGCTATTAAGGTCTTACCTCAAAGCATTTCTCATTCAGGTTCAGTACAGATGGGAAAAAGCAAATCTACATGACGGGCGCCGGATTTTGCCTGAGGATAAAAAGCAGCAGCAATTAATAAAATTTGTTGATCTGGTAGAGGAAAATTATAAAAAAGATCTAAAAGTCTCCCAATACGCAGATCTCATGCAGATCTCATCCAAGACATTATCGGGTCTTACCAGTCAATTGTTAGATAAAAGTCCTTCGGAAATTATTTGTGAAAGGATTGTAGCAGAAGCAAAAAGAATGCTCCTTGATACTAATTACAATATCAGTAAAATTGGCTATTGTCTGGGTTTTGATGATGACTCTTATTTTGTAAAATATTTTAAAAAACATACGAGTGTTTCACCTTTGGATTTCAGGAAGTTCAGCTTAAAAGAAATATCTTAATAATAAGCATTAACCACATCTATTAAAGTGAAGATTAAAATCCACTGCTTCCATCATCGACACTAGTTTTATTACGCTTAAACGGCTTAGCAATATTTGAAAAAAAATCATTAAATATAAAATTAAGCTGGAATGCATTAACGAGCTGATCAGCTGTTTCTCTGGGCATTACTTCGCGAGAATACGAAGGTTCAATTTGGATATCATTATTAAGAGATAATCCCAAACCGACAGTGAAGCGGTTGCGGTCAAAAAAATCAGGACCGCTGACAGCACTTTTGGTTTTAAAAAAGACTTCATCAGATGCAAATGCGTAAATTGGTATTTTATTTATTTTCAAATAATTTATTGGACAAACAGCTTTTACTTGAAATCGAAACCGCTCAACTGCCTCATAATTTGAATTTTCATTCTCCAGATGCCTGTCCTCAAATCTGGCCCTTAAATTTACTTTAAAACTTTCTTTTGTAAATAAGCTGTAAGTTGCCTGAAGGGCACTTCTGAATTCCGGAGGTTTTTCCTGATTCAATTCCGGTACATTTTTATTGTGAAAATAAGCGTAAAATATAGACAGCTTCCATCTTGGTGCAGGATAATAGTGAGCCCAGGCTCTTAAGTATACCTGTGTAATATTATGAAACATATTTGGATCATCAGGTATACTGCTTGAACTTAGACCAGCATCAATTTCAAGTACCCAGTTTTGGCTCAGGTCTTTAGTAAATGCATATTCATTCCAAAACTGGCTTAAATTATCAGATTGGCTATAAATGGATGAATAAACTAAAATGAGTGCAACCGAGATTTTCTTTCTCATATTATTATAATAAAATCATTGCAACCATTTTAAAACCGATCTGTAAAATAGACTGATTGAATAGCTTTTATAGATTATATTTTAAAATATGACGTATTGGTTGCTATTTGAAGATAAAAAAAGAGGCTCCCCAAAGCCTCTTTTAAATTAATGTTTACCATTTCCTTTTCCCTTGCCATTTCCATTATGGTTTCCATTATCATGGTGGCTTTTATCTTTATTGCTTCCTTTTCCTGGCTTTTGTCCTATTGTTTTTTGAGGTTTTCCTTTATAGCCCTTTGCATATTTTACTTTATGGGATTTAAAGCTGTCGTAAGGCCTGTCTCCTCTGTAATCAGTCAGTACTACTTTATATTCGTTATAAAGATCATAGTTTCGATAGGCAGAGGGAAGTGATCTGGTTCGAACCCATTTTCCGTTATTGAGATAAACATAGTTCGAAGTGCTTACATCGTAATAGGTTTCAAGATCCGGCAGATAATAATAACGGGCATCCGCATAACCGGCAGGTCCCCAGGCAGGAGGTGTTCCTATGTTTACATTTACTGATACCTGAGCCTGAACGTAACCAAATGAAAGGAATAATACCCCGATCAAAAAAAATTTTAAAGTTTTCATGATTTTACTTTTTAATTCATTACTGCATTTGGATAAAAACAATAAACATGCCGTAAATTCATATCCATTATACCTGTTTTGATTATGTGTTATTTATATTTTATATTGATGCTGATAATATCAGATGTCATATTGGTAGTTCTGGTATAAGGTTCTGTCGCATCTGGGAATAACTTTTATCTTTAGAATTTTAAACCGATTAAAAGATGAATACTAAAGGTCATTGTTATCCAAAATACATAATTCTTCAGGCAGTATATTTCAAGCTAAGATTTACACTTAGTTACCGTGATGTTGAAGAACTAATGAAGATTAGAGGAGTCATTGTGGATCATGCGACGATTCAGCGTTGGGTTTACAAGTTTGCACCTTTGCTTGAGGCAGAAATGAAGAAGAGAAAAGGCAGAGTGGTGGAGAGTTGGAGATTGGATGAGACCTACATCAAAGT
Organism: Flavobacterium sharifuzzamanii; assembly: GCF_003254585.1. GTDB lineage: Bacteria > Bacteroidota > Bacteroidia > Flavobacteriales > Flavobacteriaceae > Flavobacterium > Flavobacterium sharifuzzamanii. Next base: position 452,169 of record NZ_QJGZ01000040.1, read on the forward strand.
AAAAGGTATTTGGTGTTATTTATATAGGGCAGTAGATAAATTAGGCAATACGGTTGATTTTCTTTTGACCAGAAAAAGACAAAGAATGAGTGCGCAGTCATTTCTAATTAAAGCAATTAGTAATAACTACAGACCAAGAGTAGTAAACATTGATAAAAGCGGTTCTAATACTGCCGCTATCAAAGTCTATAACAAACGTTCATTCACAAAGATTAAAATCCGGCAGTGTAAATATCTCAACAATATTGTCGAACAGAACCATCGATTTATAAAATGGAGGATACAAAATGGGTTAGGCTTTAAAAGTTTTGAATCGGCAAGACGAACATTGAGCGGAATTGAAGTTGTGCATATGCTGAGAAAGAATCAAATGGTTAGACCAGGGATAACTATGTTTAAATCATTCTGTAAATTGGCGGGCTAACTTTTAAATTACTTCAATTTTTATATTTGATTCTGACAGATGCGACAGAACCTAAAACATTATGTATATTTAAATTTATTAAGATGTAATAGCTTTTTACAAAATTCTTGAAAATAAAATTTGGTACTATGTAAAGAGAACGGGTTAGTTTTTTGTAAAATTATATAATAATTTGGAGATTATTCAAATCAAAATTTGGTCGGATATTAGAGTTTTTAAACCGCTTTAACCTAATTAGAAGATAATTATTTATGCATTTTATTGCAATGAGGAGAGCAGGATTCGAACCTTACGCCCGGAACCCGCGTATTTCCTGCGTTTGTTGTTTTTTAACCTCTTTTACCACGATTTTACATTGAACTTTACTGAAATGTTGGCAAAGAAAATTTGTTGATTATAATAATGAGAAAATTATGAGGTGTCATTGTTAAAACTTAAAAGTTTAATTTTATCTTTACAATCATATACGCACTTCTTACTTGTCATAACAAAATAATCCTTCCTAATTATTTTGGCAAGTTACTAGTTTAAGAAGGTATTTTCGAAACTCACTTTCATTTAGATAAACTTATAATTTCATGTTTCACACTGTAAAATATATTTTGCTGCTTTTTTTGGCATCATCAACTTTAATTTCCTGCAAACAAAAACTGGACGATAAAATAAAAGTTGGATTCTCTCAGGCTATGACTACTGATGATTGGCGTAAACAAATGAACAGTTCAATGAAGATTGAAGCTTCATTGCGGCCTGAGGTAGATTTAACTATAAAAGATGCCAATAACAATATCGAGAAACAGATAGAAGATATTGAAAGATTCATATCTAATAAAGTTGATGTTATTATTGTCTCTCCAATTCAATCTAAACCTTTGACTGCAGTTGTAGAAAAATCAATAAAGGCAGGAATTCCTGTTCTTGTTGTTGATCGAAAAATCGAGGGAGAAAGTTATAATGCTTACCTCGGAGCTGATAATATTGAAATTGGCAGAATTGCTGCCCGATATATTATTTCGCACAGCAAAGGCTCTGGTAAGATTATAGAAATAACAGGAGCAAACGGTTCTTCACCAGCATACGAGCGAAGCCTTGGTTTTGAACAGATTATAAATGAAAATAAACATTTCAGAGTCGATAATATTATTCATGGCAATTGGGAAGGAGAATCTGTTAAAGAGCCTTTAAAAACTATTCTTTCGCAAAACTCTGACATCGAATATATTTTCGCCCATAATGACCGTATGGCTTTAAGTGCCTGGGAAACTGCCAAAACTGTTGGATTAGAAAAGAAAATCAAATTTATTGGTGTTGACGGACTCAATACAGTAAATGGGGGGATAGAATTGGTGAAGAGCGGAGTTTTAGACGGTACAATTCTATATCCGACGGGAGGAAATGAAGCGTTGAAATTGGCCTTAAAAATGTACTATAAAGAAGCAATTGCCAAAAATAATATTCTCAACACAATTGTAATAGACAAGAATAATGCTGAAATTATCGAAAATCAAATGGATAAAGTCGATCAGCAGCAAACAGTTATTGAGTCGCAGCAGGGAGCGATAAAAGTTCAGGAAAGAGAATATGCTTCGCAGAATAATTTGGTACGACTGCTTAGCTTTTTTCTTGTAATTATTTTGAGTTTAACGATTTACAGCATTTATTCTACCATTTCGATTTCAAAAAAGAAAAAACAACTGGAAAGAATCAATCAAACGGTAATCGACCAAAATAATGAAATTCAGGAAATGGCGCAGATTGCTGCTAAAAGCAACGAAGCAAAACTGAATTTCTTCACAGGACTTTCACACGAATTTAAAACACCTATTACTTTAATAATGAGTTATGTGGAGTCTTTAATCGAAAATGAAAAAATTAAAGGAACTACATTGATTGAAGAAGTGAAATTGATTCACAAAAACTCAAACAGATTACTGCGTTTGATCAATCAATTACTGGATTTCAGGAAAATTGAAGAACAGAAATTCACGCTAAGAGCTTCCAATACTAAGATTTATGATTTTACAAATGAAGTCATGGCCAATTTTAAAGGCGAAGCTGCCCGAAGAAATATTGATTTTCAATTAGTCTCTAAAAACAAAAATCTAGAGTTGTTTATTGATAGGGAGCTCATGGATAAGGTGTATTTTAATTTGCTTTCAAACGCTTTTAAATTTACTCCGGACAACGGAAAAATTAGTATTTCGATTATCGAAAATCAGGACAACACAGTTAAAATTAGTTTTAAAGATTCCGGAATTGGGATTCCGGAAAATGAATTGTCTAACGTTTTTAATCCGTTTTTCAGGGCTTCAAATAATAATAAGAATAGTTCGGGAATTGGTCTTCATCTCTCAAAAGAATTTGTGCTTTTGCATCAGGGAACGATTGAATTGAAATCAAAACAAGGAAGCGAATTCGTAATTACGTTATTGAAAGGAGTAAGCCATTTACAGCCTTCTGAAATTATAAATAAAGCTGAAAAACTAACTATAACACCAAATTTAATTACAGATAATCTTGAAATAGAATCTGATATAAAACAAGTAAATGTAATTTCTGAATCAGAAAAACATACCCTTTTGGTTATAGAAGACAATATAGATTTGGTTGCCTTTTTAAAGGCTAAATTATCTAGTGAATATGTCGTCTATACTTCTGACGGAAGCGACGCTATTGAAAAAGCAATGGAAATTGTTCCTGATATCATCATTTGCGACATTAATTTGATAGACAAAGACGGTTACGAAATTAGTAAGGAATTGAAAAAAGATTTACGTTCGTCACATATTCCAATTATTATTTTAACGGCCCAGAGCAACAAAGAATCTGTTTTAAAAGGATTGCAAAGTGGAGTAGATCAGTATCTAACGAAGCCTTTTAGCCTGTCTATTTTAAAACAATCTATATCAAGCCTGCTTTTCAACAGAGAAAAGCTTCGTTATTATTATACGAATAATATTTATCGTGTTGAACCTGAGTCGAAATTTGGCAATCAGGAACAATCCTTTATTACCAAAATGAATGACATTATTAAAAAAAATGTCGAAAACCCTAAATTCTCTGTTGAAGATTTAGCCGATAAACTTGGAGTTTCGAGAGTTCAGTTGTATCGCAAGGTAAAAGCAATTATCGGAATTAATATCAGCGACCATATCAATAATGTAAAATTAGAGAAGGCGGCAGAACTTTTAAAGTCAAATAATATGAATATTTCTGAAATTGCGTACTCACTTGGATTCTCTTCTCCCAATTATTTTTCTACAGCTTTTAAGAATAAATTTGGAATTTCACCAAAGGAATACAAATCCTTAAATTGATATTGGTTTAAAATTGATACAAATCAGGTATCAATTTTAAACCTTATGTAACAAAAACGAAACTACAAGGTTTTCGTAAATAAATTTTAAATCATGTAAAGTCTTGCAAATAAGGGTTTTATGGTTTAGGTGTCAAACTATCAATATTTATAGAAATAAATTGTAACATCATTAAAAATAAGTTGTTTTTTTTGCAGATATCTTAGCAACAAGTTTTTAATACATGTACAATGAATAAGATATTGATTTGGTCTGTTACTGCTGCACTGGCAGGTTTTCTTTTCGGTTTTGATACCGTAGTTATTTCTGGAGCTGATAAACAATTACAGCTTCTATGGCACTCGTCAGATGCCTTTCATGGTTCAGTTGTTATGGCAATGGCATTATGGGGAACTGTAGTTGGTGCAATCTTTGGAGGAATCCCAACAAATAAAATAGGACGTAAAAAAACATTATTCTGGATTGGGATTTTATATTTCGCTTCAGCAATTGGTGCCGCTTTCGCTAATGATCCGTTTGTTTTTGCTGCCTTTAGATTTATTGGTGGTTTAGGAGTTGGCGCTTCGACAATTGCTGCTCCTGCTTATGTGTCAGAAATTGCTCCGGCAGACAAAAGAGGAAGATTGGTTGCTTTGTATCAGTTTAATATTGTATTAGGAATTTTAATTGCTTTTATCTCTAATTACTTTTTAAAAGATATTGGAGAAAATGCCTGGAGATGGATGATTGGGGTTCAGGCAATTCCTTCTCTTATCTATATTCTTTTTATTTTGACAATTCCGGAAAGTCCGAGATGGCTTTTGTCTAAAAACCGTGATGAAGAAGCCCGTAAAGTCTTACATACTATTGATCCGTCTGCAAATATTGCCGACTTGATGGATGATTCCCGAGAAAACGGTGTTACCAAACACGAGAATATTTTCATGAAGAAATACCGTTTCCCTTTGATTCTGGCTTTTTTAATTGCCTTTTTCAATCAGTTTTCGGGAATTAATGCATTTCTATATTACGCGCCAAGAATTTTTGAAGAAGCCGGCTTAGGACAAAATACAGCGTTGTTAAGCAGTATCGGAATTGGAGTTACAAATCTTATTTTCACCTTAATTGGTGTGGCATTAATCGACAAATTAGGAAGAAAGTTGTTAATGTACATTGGTTCTGTTGGGTATATTATTTCACTCGGATTAGTATCGGCTTCTTTCTATTACAATTGGGGAGGTTTATCAGTTCCTATTTTCCTTTTTCTTTTTATTGCTTCACATGCAATTGGTCAGGGCGCGGTCATTTGGGTTTTTATTTCAGAAATATTTCCAAATCATATTCGCGCATCTGGACAGGCATTTGGAAGTTCAGTGCATTGGGTTCTAGCAGCGATTATTCCGTCTTTAATTCCGATGTTATTTTCAGAAATCGGACCCGAAGTAGTATTCCTTATTTTTACTTTAATGATGGTTTTACAATTGTTATTTGTAATTTTTCTGATGCCGGAAACAAAAGGAATCTCTTTAGAAGCTTTAAGCGAAACACTAACTAAAAAAAATAGCCACAAAAATGAAATCAAAGAAACATCTGCCGTTAGCTCTTTATAGTGCTGCCTTACTGTCGATAGTAGGATTAAAACCGTCTTCTGCAACTGCACAAACTGCTGCCGTAACTGTATCGAACACAGCGGAAGAACAAATGTATCGACCAAATTTTCATTTTACGCCAAAAAAAGGCTGGATGAACGATCCTAACGGAATGTTCTTCTCCAATGGATATTATCATTTGTTTTACCAGCATTATCCTGATGGAAACACATGGGGACCAATGCATTGGGGACATGCTATTTCTAAAGATTTAATTAAATGGGAAGAGCAGCCAATTGCGCTTTATCCGGATAAAGACAAGTATATCTTCTCCGGAAGTGCTGTTGTCGACACGCACAACACATCTGGATTAGGAACTGGAAATACAGCACCGATTGTTGCCATTTATACTTTGCATGATATGACAAAGGAGAAGGCAGGCAAAATTGATGTGGAACAGCAGGATATTGCTTTTTCTAATGATAATGGTTTTACATGGCAGAAATTTGAGGAAGGAAATCCTGTCGTGAAAAATCCTGGAATTAGAGATTTTAGAGATCCAAAAGTATCTTGGGATGAAACTCATAAACAATGGATCATGGCTTTGGCAGCACAGGATCGTATACATTTTTACAAATCATCGAATTTGAAAAACTGGGAATTTGCATCTGAATTTGGAAAAAATATTGGTGCTCATGGTGGTGTTTGGGAATGTCCTGATTTCTTCGAAATAAAAGTAGAAGGAACAAAAGAAACAAAATGGGTTTTAATCGTAAATCTAAATCCAGGAGGACCAAACGGAGGTTCTGGAGTTCAATATTTTGTTGGAGATTTTGACGGAAAAACTTTCACGATGGATCAAAGTTTTGCCGAAAGAGTAAATAACGAAAAAGCAGTTTGGGCAGATTATGGAAAAGATAATTATGCCGGAGTAACCTGGAATAATGTTCCAACTTCAGACGGAAGAAGACTGTTTATCGGATGGATGTCAAACTGGGAATATGCACAACAAGTTCCAACAACGACATGGAGAAGCAGTACAACAATTCCGCGCGAATTGAAATTGGTAAAAAAAGGAAACCATTATAATTTGGTTAGCACGCCGGTAAAAGAAATCAATAATTATGTTGCTAAAACTATTAAGGCAAAAAGTTTAAACGGTAAAGAAATTAATTTAATTGAAAGCGGAAAAGCAGATTTAACGCAGACAGTTGTTAGCTTAGACTTAAAAAACTTAAAACAGGAAGATTACACTTTTACACTTTCAAATACAAATGGAGAATCTTTAAGTTTTGGTTTAAACAACAAAGAAAATTACTTATTTGTTGATCGTTCTAAAGCCGGTAAAACTGATTTCTCAGATAAGTTTGCCTTACCAATAAGCAAAGCATTTTTGGAAGGAAGCCAAAAAAGTGTCGCTTTTAAAATTATTCTGGATAAAACATCAATTGAAATATTCTACAATAATGGCGAGAAAGTAATGACGGAAATCTTTTTTCTAAACAAACCATTTACTTCACTTTCGATTGCTTCAAAAGAGAAAATAGAAGTAAATAATATAATAATTCAGGAATTAAATGTCTCAAAAAGCCATTAGGAAAGAATAGCAGAATTATTTTTTCTTCTTAAAAAAATCCACAGCTAAAGCTTGTAAATACTCGAAAGATTTTCCTTTCTGACCTTTTATGCTTTGTCCTGAAAATTATCGGTTGCTTATCGCAAGCGAAATAGATAATCATGTAATTAACCAAGTAAATTTAAACTAACTAAAACCACTAACCTCATGAAAAGTAAAATTATTTATTTTCTGTTTTTCTTCTTTCCGGTGCTGATGATGACAGCTCAGGAAAATGGAGTAAAGGGAACGGTATTTTCGGCAGATGACGGAATGCCGCTTCCAGGAGCAACCGTACTTATTTCAGGTACAAATACCAGTACAGTCACCGATTTTGACGGCAATTTTTCCTTCGGAAATATAAATTCAGATGCTGTACTTGTCGTTTCCTTTATAGGATACGCACCACAATCGATTTCAGTTAAAGGGCAAAAAATAATCAATATAATGCTGAAAGTAGACAACAATCAATTGAATGAAGTTGTCGTAACGGGATATTCGAAACAAAAGAAAACGGATATTACAGGAGCGGTTGCCGTTGTGAATATGAAGGAAGTCATGAAACAGCCGGAACCAAACCCAATAAAAGCTTTGCAGGGAAGAATTGCCGGAGTAAAAGTATCGTCTGATGGTTCGCCAAGCGGTGGAAATACAAAAGTGGTCATTCGCGGTGTTGGAACTTTGAACAACACAGACCCGCTTTACGTTATTGACGGAATGCCGACAAAATCCGGAATGCATGAACTGAATCCGAATGATATCGAAACCATTCAGGTTTTGAAAGATGCTTCTTCTGCCAGTATTTATGGTTCCAGAGCTTCAAACGGTGTCATTATCATTACAACCAAAAAAGGAAAAGAAGGCAAAATGAGAATCAATTTCAGCACCTATGCTTCCTTTTCTGATTATTCTAGAAAGTTGGATGTCCTAAATGCAAACCAGTTTGGGCAGGCACTTTGGCAGGCGAATATCAACGACGGATTGAATCCGAATAATAATAATCTGCGTTACCAATTTGACTGGTCAGTAAACAACAATAAACCGCAGTTGAACAAAGTTTTGGTTCCGGAATATTTAGATGCTCAGCAAACGCTAAAATCTTCAAATACCGATTGGTATGATGCGATTTCCCAGACAGGAGTTGCCAATTCCTATGATTTGTCTGTTTCAAATGCTTCTGAGAAAGGGAATTATGTTTTCTCTTTAGGATATTACGGAAATGAAGGGGTGGTAAAAACCACAGATTTCGAAAGAATTTCTGCCAGAATGAACAGTTCATACAAGTACTTTGACGGAAAATTAGTCATTGGCGAAAATTTCAGTTTAAACCGTACAAACGAAGTTACTGATCCGGGCGTTTTAGATCCTGCACTTAGAGCTTTGCCGATTATTCCGGTGCATACTGTAGACGGAATAGGTTGGGGAGGACCTGTTGGGGGAATGAACGACAGACAAAATCCGGTTCGACTTTTAGAATATAATAAAGATAACAAATACGATTATTTGCGCCTTTTTGGTAACGCTTACGCGGATTTGGAAATCATTAAAAACCTGCACATCAAAACCAGTTTCGGAATGGATTATGGTTTTTACAAAAAACGTACGCTGCAAAGAAGCTACAAATCAGGTTATCTGCAAAACGACCAGACGTCTGTTACAATCGATCAGTCTATCAGCGACAAATGGACTTGGACTAATACTGCGATTTATAGTTTAAACTTTGGAAAAAGCAATCTGAATTTAATGGCGGGAACGGAGATGTATAAAGACACTTATGATACAAACACGTTGCGTAAAAATGACTTTTTGATCGAAACGCCGGATTATATGTATCCGGATGCAGGAACAGGAGAATCTTTTACAAGCGGAACTTCGACCGTATATTCTTTGCTTTCGTATTTTGGAAAAGCAGATTACGAGTTTGACAATCGTTATCTAGTTTCAGCTACTATTCGCCGTGACGGTTCTTCCCGTTTTGGAAAAAACAATCAGTTTGGGACATTTCCAGCAGTTTCTGCAGGATGGAGAATCAGTAATGAGAATTTCATAAAAGATAAAATAACTGCTATTTCTGATTTAAAATTAAGAGCAGGATGGGGACAAACGGGTAATCAGGAAATTAGTAATACAGCGGTTTACTCGTTATATCTGGCAAGTTACGCAGGCGGAAGCCCAACTTGGGCAACTTCTTTTGGAACGGCTTACGATATTGCAGGAAACGGAAACGGATTGCTTCCGTCTGGTTTTATCGCAACACAGTCAGGAAATGATGATTTGAAATGGGAAACTACAACACAGACCAACGTTGGTTTGGACTTTGGTTTATTCAAGCAAAAACTAAGCGGTTCTGTAGATTATTATATCAAAAAAACAGATGATATTTTGGTATTGCCACCGTATTTAGGAGTTATAGGAGAAGGTGGAAACCGTTGGGTAAACGGAGCTTCTATGGAAAATAAAGGTTGGGAATTTTCTTTGGGGTATCATGACGAAACTTCATTTGGATTGAAATATGATATTTCAGGAAATATTTCAGCAAACAAAAATAAAATCACAAAACTGCCGGATGAAGTAAAAAACAATTATGGAGGAAACGGACTGGATGATAATATTTTAGGGCGACCAATCAATTCAATGTACGGATATGTTACTGATGGATTGTTTACAAGTCAGGATCAAGTGGACAACTCGGCAATTCAGGAAGGAAAAGGACTTGGTAGAATTCGTTACAAAGACTTAAATGGCGACGGAACAATTACGGATAAAGACCGCACGTGGATCGGAAATCCAAATCCGGGATTGTTGTACGGAATTAATTTAAACTTGTCTTATAAAAACTTTGATTTCACCACTTTCTGGGAAGGTGCAAGCGACGTGGATGTTATCAATAATACTAAATATCAGACTGATTTCTGGAGCGTAGATGATGTGGGATCAAACAAAGGAACACGTCTGCTGAATGCATGGTCTTTAGACAATCCAAATTCTACAATCCCTGCGCTGACAACTGTTGATAGAAATGCAGAGTCTAGATTTTCAACTTATTACGTAGAAAATGGAAATTATCTTAAACTTAGAGTTTTGCAGTTTGGATATAGTTTTCCTAAAGAATTACTGAAGAAATTGAATATGGAAAGTTTTAGACTTTACATCAGCGGACAGAATTTGTTGATTATTGATGCTAAAAGCTTCACAGGAGTTGATCCGGAAAATGCTGGTTTTGGATATCCTCAGCCGACAACTTTTACTGCTGGTCTTAATTTTACTTTATAACAAAAGATTAAAAAAATGAAAAAAATATTATATATCGCAGGATTTGCAGTGATGGGTTTCTTGGCTTCCTGTTCCGATTTTTTAGAAAATGATCCGCGTGGTGTGTTGTCAGAAGAAGATATTGTTACGCCTCAGTCGGTTGAAGGATTTATGAATGCAGCGTATGCACAGTTAGGAAATGATCATTACGATTCTCCGTACAGTTTGTGGCCTTTTGGTAATGTTCGTTCAGATGATGCTTATAAAGGAGGAAGCGGTACAAACGATATTCAGGATTTTCACTTTTTTGAAGTCTCAAATAATATCCGTCCGGATTTTGGAGAATTGGATAGTTTCTGGTATATCAGTTATGTTGGTATTTCAAGAGCCAATAAAGCGTTGAAAGCTTTGGAACAAATCTCAGAAGCAGATTATCCGTTGAAGAAAACGAGAATGGCTGAAATGCGTTTCTTGAGAGGGCATTTTTATTTTATGCTGAAAATCATGTTTAGAAATGTACCTTATATCACAGAAGATGTTCCGGTAGAAGATTATAAAACGATTTCAAACAAAGCACTTTCAAATGAAGAACTTTGGAATAAAATTGCTGAAGATTTTCAGGCTGCAGCCGATAATTTGCCAGATACACAGCCACAGGTGGGGCGTGCCACTAAAAAAGCAGCTTATGCTTATTTGGCAAAAACAAGATTGTACCAGGCGTACACACAGGATGAAACATTCAAAGTTACAGGTATAAACCAGCAGCATCTGCAGGAAGTAATTGCGGCAACAGATAATGTAATCGGAAAAGCTTCTTTAGAACCTGATTTTGCAAACAACTTCCTGCCGGGAACTTACGAAAATGGACCGGAATCTATTTTCTCAATTCAGTTCTCTGATAACGATGGAACGCTTTACGGAAGATTGAATTTCTCAGACGTTCTTTCAACGCCACAAGGTTTAGGCTGTTGTGATTTTCATAAGCCAAGTCAGAATTTAGTTAATGCTTTTAAAACCGGTGCAAACGGTCTGCCTGAATTTGATACTTACAATAACGAAGATTTTGATTATAAAAATATAGACGCCAATACTGTTGATCCGAGATTGTATCATACAGTTGCGATGCCAGGTCTGCCTTATAAATATGACCCTGAATTTCTGTATGTTGAAGCTTGGGTAAGATCTCCGGGAACCTATGGCTATTTTGCTTCTTTAAAGGAAAATGTTGCCCCAAATTGCAGTTGTGTTGTAAATATTGATCCGTTTTACGGAAATTCAAAAAACAGAATTCAGATTCGTTATGCTGATGTGATTTTAATGCGTGCCGAAGCTTTGATTGAATTAGGAAGACAATCTGAAGCTTTGCCGTTAATTAATCAAATCAGAGAAAGGGCAGCACAAAGTACAGGAAGACTGCCTTACGTGAAAAACTTCAAAATCAATACCTATGTAGATGGAGGCAATTGCAACTGGACACAGGATTTTGCCCGCAAAGCTTTACGTTGGGAACGTCGTTTAGAATTGGCTATGGAAGGAAGCCGATTTTTTGACCTTGTTCGCTGGGGAATTACAGATCAGGTGATGAATGACTTTTATGCAAAAGAAAAAACAAAACGTACGTATTATCAGGATGCTTTTTTTGATGCGCATAAAGAAGAGTATTGCCCAATTCCGTTGAAGCAAATTAATTTCAGCCAGGGATTGTACAAACAAAATCCAGGCTATTAATCTTTAAAAAATCAGCAATATGAAAAAAGCTTTAAATAAATATTGGACCAAAGTGTCTATAGTATTGGCAATGATTTTTATGGTTACTGCCTGCGAGAACAGTTTTGAAACTGGCGGATTTGATGTGAGTTCGCCTTCAAATGTACTTTCATTCAAACTAAATGGAGTTTCAGGAAGCATTGATCAGGAGACAGGAAAAATTACTGTTGTAATGCCTTACGGATCTGACATAACAGCGATAAAACCGGAAGTTGTTTTTGAAGAAGGAGCTACTTCCAATCCGGAATTAAATTCAGCAATGAATTTTACAAATCCGGTAAAATTCAGAGTGGTTAATGGCAATTTATATAAAGATTATACTGTAACAACAACCGTTTTGAGTCCGATTAAGAGTTTTAAGATAAATGGTGTTGCAGCTACTGTAAACGATATTAATAAAACGATTAATATGACTTTGCCTGAAGATACTGATTTAAGAGCGCTTAAGCCAGTAATCGAAGTTACAACGGGTGTTACAATTTCACCTGCTTCGGGCGCAACAATTGATTTTACAAATGCAGTCACTTTTGTAATAACATCGAATGGAAAAAGCGTTAATTACACTTCAAATGTTGGAGTTCCGGTTACAGGATTAACAGTTGCATTTTTAGGAACTGCGGCTACAAGATCAGGAATCACAAATATGGATGAAGTTACAGCATCAAACTGGTTATTTGATAATTTCCCGGGAGCTAAATATATTTCTTTCGAAAGTATACAAAACGGTGCAGATTTAAGTGATATCGACGTCATTTGGTGGCACTTTGATTCGGCTGCAAACTTGCCTTCTGTGGCTTATAATCCTGCGGTTACAAACGCACTTAAAAATTTCAGAACAAATGGAGGAAACTTGCTTTTGACTTCTTTTGCTTCGCAATATGTTGATGCTTTAGGAATTGTTCCGTCAGGAAAAGGACCGAATAATGTTTTTGGCGATTTTCCTCCAAATGGATTTGTAGACGGAAATTCATGGGGAATGTCATTCGTTGGTCATGAAGGTCATCCAATCTTTCAGGGTTTAACCACTTTTGAAGCTGGAAAAGCCAATTTATTACAAAGCGGAACTTTCAGATTAAATCATACAGCGTGGTGGTTTTTACCGGAATGGGGAGGCTACAATAATGGAGAAGGTTGGAGAAACCAAACAGGAGGAACCAATCTGGCAAGTGAAGCTTGGGATAATGAACTGAACGGAAGAGTTACCATTGCAGAATTTCCAAATACAAGTACGAATAAAAATGTAATTGTAATTTCTATGGGAGCTTACGATTGGTACAACGAAACCAATAGCAGCGGAGTGCCAAGTCAGGCCAATGAGTTTATAACAAACATCAGACTATTGACGCAAAACAGTATCAATTATCTAGCGGCAAAATAAATCACTTTGAATTTAATAAAATGAAATATAGAAATATAATAACAATCGCCTTCGTTTTCTTTTCACTGGCTTCATGCAGTCAGGATGAAACGTATATTGGAGGTTCGATTTCAGGAGGCAATTCTGAAATAACAAGTGTTTTTCCTGTTCCGCCCGCGCAATGGATGGGCGCAAACGACCCATATTACAGTGCGGGTTATACAGGAGATATTATGCCTTTTTTCGATAACGGAAAATTTCATATTTATTTTCTGCATGATGCACAGAATAAACCTGCTGGAAAAGGATTTCATGATATTCATGAATATCAAAGTACAGATTTGGCACATTTTACTTATGAAGGTCAAACCATTCCATATGGTACAACGCTTGAACCTGATTTTGGTATTGGCACAGGATCAGTTGTCAAAGTGGGCAATCTTTATTATTTCTATTACACAGGGCACAATGAAACTCCGGCTTTTGTACAATCGAATGCAAGAGAAAGTGTGTTATGTGCAACCAGCAGCGATTTGAAAAAATGGACAAAGGTTCCATCTTTTAAAATTATAGCTCCGGCGGGATATTACAACTATGATTTCAGAGATCCGCATGTGTTTTATAATGATGAATTGAAAAAATATTCAATGTTAGTAAGTACACAAACAGAACCTGAAAGAAAAGCCGTTTTGTTACATTTTACAAGCGCTGATCCTGGATCAGGAAAATGGGATGTTCAAGCTCCAATTTATACCACAACGCCTGAAGATAATTATCTGATGATGGAATGTGCGGATATTTTCAAAATGGGAAGCAATTGGTATTTAATTTTTTCTGAGAATTGGAGTGGCAATAAAGGAACGCATTACAGAATTTCATCATCAATAACTGGTCCATGGACAAAACCGGAAAATGACAGAATTGATGGAGAATACTTTTACGCAGGAAAAACGGCTTCTGACGGAAATAAAAGATATGTTTTTGGATGGAATGCCAGAAAAACGCCTGATAATGATTTAGGAAATAAAGATTGGGCAGGGAATATGGTTATCCATGAATTGATTCAGAATTCAGATGGAACTTTAGGAACTCAGTCGCCGAAATCGGTTAAGGATTTATTTTCGAAAAAGAATACTACTGCAGAAGTAGATGCAATTTCATCTAATGCAACAGCCAATAATGGAACTTATTCTTTATCGGGAGAAACAGAAAAAGCAATGGTTACTTTTAAAAGCGTTGGAAAGAAAGTCAAAATAAAAGCCGAAGTTACTTTAGCGAAAGCTAGTGGAACAACTGGATTTGTTTTTCATACCAATGATACAGGAAGTTACTATAAAGTGGTTTTGGATATTGCTAATAGTAAAATAAGCGGTTATAATTCGGCTTCGCAGGAAGTAACCCGTTTACCATTTGTATTTCAGACGAATGTAAAATATGACGTTGAAATAATTACTGAAGGAAGTGTTGTCGTAGTTTGCATAAACGGAAAAGCGGCGCTCACAAATCGCGTTTACGGAAGAGACAAAAATAAATGGGGTTTAATTGCTGAAGGACAAACGAGCACAATCTCGAATCTTCATATAACCCAGCCTGAATAAGAACAATAATAAAATATTTTAGAATGAATAACGGAAAAAACCTTAAGGCGGTGGCATACGGAGAGGTACTTTGGGATGTTTTTGCTAATGAAAAAAAGATTGGCGGAGCACCATTGAATGTTGCCCTGCGCATGAAAACGCTGGGTTGCGAAGTGGCCATGATAAGCTGTGTAGGAAATGATGAAGACGGAAAAGCAATAAAAGATCAGGTGAAAAAACTGGGGCTTGAAACCGATACAATCGTAGTTTCAGAAGATTTTCCGACTGGTTTGGTCAATGTTGCCTTAAATGAGCGTGGATCGGCAACTTATGAAATCAGTTATCCGTCTGCTTGGGATAAGATTGAATTGAATGATCTGGCGAGAAATTCAGTTGCTAATGCTGATGTTTTAATTTATGGCAGTTTAGTTTGCCGTGATGACGTTTCAAGGCTGGCATTGGAAGAAATGCTGCAAAAGAAAGTCTATAAGGTTTTTGATGTGAATTTAAGAAAACCACATTATACGTATGAAATCCTGAACCAGCTTATGCAATCGGCTGATTTTATAAAGTTTAATGATGAGGAATTGTTAGAAATTACTGCGGCCATGGGCTCACCTTTTACAAATCTGGAAGAAAATATGAATTTTATAGCTGAAAGAAGCAAAGTAAAGGGAATGTGTGTAACAAGAGGCAAACACGGAGCTTTGCTGATGTGGGAAGGCCGACTTTATGAAAATGGGGGATATCCTGTCGAGGTTGCCGACACGGTAGGTGCAGGAGATTCATTTCTGGCGGCTTTGATAGCTTCATTATTAAGTGGAAAAGCCCCTCAGTATTCAATTGATTTTGCTTGTGCAGTTGGTGCATTAGTGGCTGAATCTCCTGGAGCTAATCCTGAAATTTCGTTTTCCAGAATTAAAAAAATGATGTTAAAAATTAAAATTTAACTTTTATGAAATTTAAATGGAATATGAGTTGTCTAAACCAAAATTCTTGCAGTTAGTGTTGTTAACAATAATAAGTTTAATATCGCTTATGAGGGTCTTATATTTTTTTAAAATCTGAATTTTATTAAATACTGTAAGTTTTTCGAATTTTGTTTAAGTTTTTAATTACTTAATTTAAGTATTTGTTTTTTGAAGTAAAGCCTGATATCTTTTAGATATTAGGCTTTTATCGTAATATTATAAAATTTGGAAGTAAATACATGCAGGATATGCATTGGATTTCGGGAAAGTAATATAAGCCAATAAGAAGGAAGGTAAACTGATTTTGTATGGATAATACCACCATCGATAACCAGATGCCAATTCAACAGTCATAGCCCTTACCAAAGCCTCCCATGGCTCCGTCTATGTCCGAAGCCGCTGATCATCCTGATCCCGGACGTGCATTGGCGATTTCTTCAATTTCCATAAACTTAAATTAATGTTAAGATGAAGGTAATGATTTTTTGTAATACCAATGTTTACAGTGTTTTAAAGATAGTTTGTATACTGTAGAGTTAACTTAATTGGATTTACAAACCATTCACATTATGAGTTAAAGTGGATTAAATTATGTGAAAAAGTATAAAAAAAACGCTAAAACTGATGTTTTAACGTTTTTTTAAGAGTGACCCCTACGATACAAATTTCAAACCATTTTATCCAAGATTTAAAGAAATTAGCCTATTTTCAAGTAAATTTGTAAGATATTTTTTTGTTTTTTAAATCAAGAGTGGTTTGTATGTCCTGTAGAGGTTAAAAGTTAAAAAATGTTAAAACAGAGGGACATTTAAATTTATTTAAGTTGTAATAATTTTTATAAAATTCTTGAAAATAAAATTTAGTATTGACTAAAGAAAACAAGTTATTTTTTTAGTAAAATTATAAAATAATGTGCAGATTATTCCAATCAAAATTTGGTGAGGATATTAGAGTTAACATTGTGCTTTAATATAATCAGAATGAAATTTTGTTAGACATTTGATTTGTTAGTTTTCTGTACAAATAAAAATATTTAATTTAACTCATTAATTGTCGCTCGATTGGGGTTAAAAATTGATTTATTTCTTTTCATTCAATTTTTGTTTGCATATCCAAATATCAATGTTCCTCATATTACAAGCAAATTACTTTCGGACTCGTTTTTTACAATTAAAATTTCAACAACAGAGATTATGTTATAACTTCAGTTGATTAGGTTACTTCTGCTTTGCATTTAAGACGGAACTTTGTATCATCAAAAAGAGATATTATGAACACATTGAAATTATTAATTATTGTTACTGGGATTAATATGTATGACGATGGCCAATTGCCAACTGGTCTATGGCTCAGTGAACTTACCCATATCTATGATAAAGCTAAAGAGCAAGGGTTTGAAATTACCATAGCAAGTCCAAACGGTGGAGATACACCGATTGATCCTGAAAGTTTAAGACCTTTAGTTTTGGATAAAGTATCTAAAGGATATTGGAATAATATTCAATTTAGAGAAGAATTAAAGCACACCAAAAGTTTAATAGAAGTATCAAAACAAGAATTTGATTGTGTTTATTTAGCAGGTGGACATGGGACTATGTATGATTTTCCAAATGATACTATTCTACAAAAAATCATTAAAGATCATTTTGAGAACAATAAAAAAGTGGCTGCGATTTGTCACGGTGTAGGCGGATTGTTGAATGTTAAACTTTCCAATGGCGACTATTTGATAAAAGACAAAAAGATAACTGGATTTAATTGGTTTGAAGAAAGTCTTGCCGGACGAAAAAAGAAAGTTCCATTTAATCTTGAAGCAGCATTAAAGGAAAGAAACTCCGATTATAGAAAAGCTTTCATTCCTATGACTTCAAAAGTAGTTGTTGACGGTAATTTAATTACTGGTCAAAATCCTTTTAGCTCTAAAGAAATGGCAAAAGTAGTAATGGAAGAACTTGAAAAAATTAAAACAAACTCAGAAACTAAATAAAACTATAACACAGTGAAAAAGATAAAAATCATATTTTTTGTAGTTGTCCTTGGTGTAATTCTACTTTTTACTCCCGGCTTCTTTCTAAGCAATGCCGTCATTAACACTGCATCTGCAAATTCAAATCTGAAAGCAATAAATAACGATTCAATAGCTAAAAACGATACCATTATTGAATTGGCGGGTCATAAACTATCTGTTTTAAAAGGCGGTATGTTTGACAGATTCCATTCCAATTCCCTCCTTTCAGTAGTAGCACAGGAACGACCTGATATAGATTTAAGCTGGTTCAAAACCCTTCATAAAGAAAAAAAGGATGTTGGCTTTATCACATATTCGCCAAACTTCTATTATAGCAATAGTAGTATTACAGCTATTTATACAGCAGATATGAGCAAAATAAAAGAACTGCTTCCTACGGAAGTAAACGAATTGGTCAAACCGATTTCTTATACACCCGGTAGAGGATTGATCGCTATTACTTCCTATGCTTACCATTTTTGTGATAATGATTCATACAATGAACTCTCTATCTCTATTGTAACCACTAAACCAAATAAAAGTAATTGGGGACTGATTTCTTTAATGGGTGAAGTAAATGACAAAAGTCTATGGGGTTATGTGTTGAAATTGCCTGTTAATACCGAATTAGCAAGAGTTCGTGGAAAAGTTGGATATAATTTACCAAAATGGTTAATCCCAATTGATTATAATACTGATGGAAGCAATGTAACTTTCACTTATTACGATGAAAAAGGGAATTTAGATTTTTCAATGACAGGTAAAAAATTAGAGGTTACCAATTCAATACCTGAAATTAACCGTTCGAATTTTATCAATCTTAATACAAAAGGCCAGTTAACACACGGTTACAGTGATGTAAGAGCAATAAAAAAAGCAACAAGCAAAAAGGCTGAAGATATTCAATTTAATCTTTCAGATGGTCCGTTATCAGCCTTTATCAAATCATTGGAACTTAAAAAATTAGTTCGCTATGATTACCAACCGGAATTTCAAGCAGCTTTATACACACCTGAATTAGTGACTGAAAACAATAAATAATTCAACTCATTTTTAAAAATTAAGGAAATGGAATTCGCTAAAATATTTCAATCGCAGAAGGAGTTCTTCAACACTCATCAAACAAAAGATGTGGCGTTTAGAAAGGAAACTTTACTAAAGTTGAAAGATATTTTGAAAGGAAACGAACAACAACTATACGATGCGATTTACAAAGATTTTCGCAAAGGTACTTTCGATACTTTTTTAACTGAACTTAATTTAGTTCATAAAGAAATCAACTTTTTTTTGAAAAATTTAGATAAGCTTGCTAGACCCAAAAAAGTAAAAACGGCTCTCAGTTTACAACCCGGAAGCAGTCATATTTATGCAGACCCTTTGGGCGTAACTTTGGTAATTGGGGCGTGGAACTATCCTTATCAATTGACTTTAGTTCCTTTGATTACATCCATTGCAGCCGGAAATACTTGTGTTGTAAAACCAAGTGAATTACCCGAAAATACAATGCGCCTTTTGGCGGAATTAATCAATACTAATTTCCCTTCCAATTATTTGTATGTTGCTGAAGGCGGCATACCGGAAACAACCGAGTTATTGAAATTGCGGTGGAACAAAATTTTCTTTACAGGAAGTCCAAAAGTAGGGCAGATTGTGTATGAAGCAGCAGCGAAAAACTTGGTCCCCGTAACGTTAGAATTAGGAGGTAAATCGCCTGCTATTGTAACAAAGACAGCCAATTTAGAAGTGGCCGCAAAACGTATCGTTTGGGGTAAATTTTTAAACGGTGGTCAAACTTGTATAGCACCTGATTATTTACTGGTTGAAGAATCCGTCAAAGACAAATTTTTGCAATTGTTAAAAGATAAAATTGAAGAAACTGGATATATAGATGGTGCAGAGCACTATACAAGTATAATCAATAAAAGAAATTATGACAGAATATTAAGTCTGATTACTCCTGGTAAAATATTTTGTGGAGGGAAACATAATGAAGAAATGCTTTACATTGAGCCCACAGTCCTGACCAATGTAACGTATAATGATGCTGTCATGCAGGAAGAAATTTTTGGTCCGGTTTTGCCAGTGGTTTCCTTTAAAAATTATGATGAAGCTCTTGAAAAAATCATTAATGGAGAAAAACCTTTGGCAGCCTATCTTTTTACAAATAATGATGATGAGAAAGATAAACTACTAAACAGAGTTTCCTTTGGTGGTGGTTGCATCAATGATACGTTGATGCAGATTACAAGTGATTATCTTCCTTTTGGCGGAGTTGGAAATTCCGGGATTGGTCATTATCACGGTGAATTCGGATTTTTGACATTCTCACATCAAAAATCAGTAATAGAGAAAACAACTTGGGGCGAGCCCGATTGGAAATATCCGCCTTATTCAGATAAAAAAATGAAGTGGCTAAAAAGGGTAATGTAACAGAGATAATGTTACAACAACCCATAACAGAGTTACGTCTATCACTATGATAATACTGAACTTTGTAGTAGAATTTAAAACTAAAAAAATGCAAGTAATATTAGGAGCCAACGGTCAAATTGGCGAAGAATTAGCAAGAGAATTGAAGAGAAATTATACTTCAGAGATAAGAATCGTAAGCAGAGAAGCAAAGAAAGTTAATGATACAGATATAGTATTTTCTGCTGATTTATCTAATAAAAAAAGTGCTATTGAAGCTGTAAAAGGAAGTGAGATTGCTTATTTTACTTTAGGGCTTCCTATTAGTTCTGCCTTATGGGAAAAACAATTTCCTCTCATTCTACGAAATGTCATTGATGCCTGTAAAATCAACGGAACAAAATTGGTTTTTTTTGACAATACTTATATGTACCCACAGGATGGTCGTTTGCTCACTGAAGAAACCCTTTTCGATCCAGTTGGAAGAAAAGGAAAAGTAAGAAGAGAAATGGCTGAAATGGTTTTGAAAGAAATAGAATCAGGTGAACTCGAAGCGGTTATTTGTCGTGCACCAGAATTTTATGGACCTGGTAAAACACAGAGTGTAACCAATACTTTGATTTTTAATAGTATAAAGGAAAATAAAAAATTGAAGGTGCCTTTGAGAGATGATAAATTGAGAAGTTTAATTTGGACGCCAGATGCAAGTAGGGCAACAGCTTTAATTGGTAATACACCTGATGCTTTCGGTCAAACTTGGCATTTGCCGATTGATGATAACATGTTAAATTATAATCAGTTTATCAATCTGGCATCAAAAATTTATGGAAAAAAATTGCAATATTCAGTTGTACCAAAATTTGTTTTTAAAATTGGCGCAAGATTTAATGAAAGAGTGAAAGAATTGCAGGAATTACTTCCAAGATATAAATATGATAATTTATTCGACGATTCAAAGTTTAAAAAGCGTTTTCCTGAATTTCAGGTGACAACATACAAACAAGGCATCGAACAAATTAAGAATGAAAAATTATTAAAATAAAAAATTGTAACTTAGTGATGTATAAGTCAGAATTTCAACAAATGAAAACTCCTTCAAAAGTTTCATCAATAAGTGCATTACATCAATTTTTAGGATTAAAAAGCCCTTCTAATCCGTTGATCAGTGTATTTAATTTTGATGACGTAAAGTTGGAGCCTGAAACAATTTTAAGCACCATAACAACTGATTTTTATGTGGTTGCTCTTAAAAAAGAGTGTGCAGGAGGCAAATGTAAATATGGCCAGCAATATTATGATTTTGATGAGGGAATAATGTACTTTATAGCTCCGCATCAAGTATTACAGTTTGAAGATGTTCTTCTTAATGGTGTTAAAGGATTTGTTGCGGTAATACATCCCGATTTTTTGCAGGGATACAACTTGGCTGCCGTAGTTAGAGACTATGGCTACTTTTCATATTCAACCAGTGAAGCTTTATTTCTATCTGAAAAGGAAGAAAAATCGATAATGGACATAATTGAAAATATCAGTAGTGAGATTGATGCCAACATGGATTCATTTACTCAGGATTTATTAGTGTCTAATATCGATTTGCTTCTGAAGTATTGCAATCGTTTTTACAACCGTCAGTTTTTGACAAGAAAAAAAGCCAATAACGATTTACTTAGTAAATTGGAAAATGTACTTGATAGTTATTTCAAAAATGACAAATTGGAGAAAGATGGCATTCCTACGGTTCAATATGTTGCTAACGAATTACACCTAAGTCCTAATTATTTAAGCGATATGTTAAGAGTTCACACAGGACAAACAACCCAGCAGCATATTCAGAATAGAATTATCGAAAAATCAAAAGAACTGCTCTCTACCACTTCTTTGTCAGTTTCTGAAATTGCTTATCATTTAGGTTTTGAACACCCTCAGTCTTTTCACCGCTTGTTTAAAAACAGAACCTCTGTTTCGCCTTTAGAGTTCAGACAATCATTTAATTAATGCTATTTAAAATAACGATGAATTTAACTGAAATATTAAATTTTAGACGTTCCGTTCGGGTTTATGATAAAGAAAAACCTATTGATGAAGAAAAGGTAAAAGAATGCTTAGAATTGGCAACTTTGGCTCCAAATAGTTCCAATATGCAATTATGGGAGTTTCATCATATAACAAAACCAGAATTATTAAAACAAGTATCTAAGGCTTGTCTAGACCAAACTGCAACTTCAACAGCTTCACAAATTGTAATTTTTGTAACCAGAAGAGATTTATTTCGAAAGAGAGCGAAATTTGTTTTAGATTTTGAAAAAGGGAATATTCGCCGGAATAGCCCGCAAGAACGTCAAGAGAAAAGAATTAAGGATCGTGAATTATACTATGGTAAAATAATGCCTTTACTCTATTCGCGTTTTTTTGGGCTACTTGGAATTTTCAGGATAATTTTAACAAAGATTATTGGATTATTCAGGACTATTACAAGAGAAGTATCTGAGAATGATATGAGAGTAGTTGTTCATAAATCATGTGCTTTGGCAGCTCAAACTTTTATGATTGCAATGGCTAATGAAGGGTATGATACCTGCCCTTTAGAAGGTTTTGACAGTAAAGTTTTAAAGGGCATTTTAAAATTGCCTCAAAGTGCCGAAATTAATATGGTAGTTTCATGTGGAATTAGAAAAGAAAATGAAGGCATCTGGGGAGAAAGATACAGAGTTCCTTTTGAAGAAGTATATATAAGAAATTAATTTTCAAATATATATTTCAACCAGAGATTTGGTTACACACTTATTTGATTCAGTTACACAATCTTGCCAATTTATCAGGAAATTTGTTAGTGATAAGTTTTATCAAAATCTAAGTCAAGAATAAAAATTACTTAGAGCACTTTGTTTAAAAATATTAATCATTAAAATTTACTATTATGGCACAACCAATTCCAGCAGAAAAAGACCCTCAAATCCTCTTACAAATTAGAGATTTTTTAAATGCTCTAAATAACAGTGGTGGCAGACCATTGGAAACAATGACGCCTCAAGACGCAAGACAAGTACTGATAGATGCTCAAAAGTCAGTAGAATTTGATTATTCAGATATTGTTGAATCCGAAAGAGAAATTACACAAGATGGTTATACAGTAAATATTCATATTGTAAAACCTGCCGATGCAGTTTCTGAAAAACTACCAGTATTTATGTTTACACATGGTGGTGGATGGATATTAGGGGATTATCCTACCCACAGGAGATTGGTAAGGGACTTAGTCGTAAATAGTGGGGCAGCAGCAGTTTTTACAGACTATACACCATCGCCTGAAGCTAAATATCCAACCGCTATTAATCAAATTTATGCGGCTACAAAATGGGTTTCAGAAAATGGAGACCAGATAGGAGTAGATGGTAAAAATATGGCGGCCGCCGGAAACAGCGTTGGCGGAAATATGACTGCTGTACTTTGTCTTATGGCAAAAGATAAAGGTGGCCCTGAAATAAAATTCCAATTACTTTTATGGCCAGTAACAGATGCTGATTTTACACGTGAATCTTGGCAAAAATATGCTGAAGGCAGATTCTTAACAGCAAGCTTAATGAAATGGATGTGGGATAACTATACTACAGATTTAGGGCAAAGAAAAGAATACTATGCTACCCCGTTCAGTGCTTCAATTGAAAAATTGAAAGGATTGCCACCTGCATTAGTACAATTAGCCGAGAATGATATTCTTTTTGATGAAGGATTAGCTTATGCCCGTAAGTTAGATGAGGCTGGTGTTCCTACAACAATTCAAACCTTTAACGGATTTATCCATGATTATGGTTTGTTAAACCCATTAGATCATATTGATGCGGTTAAATTTTCATCTGAACAAGCTGCCTTGGGCTTAAAAAAGGCTTTATTTAGTTAGTAAAACTTAAAAATGTGTAGAGGTCAGCTCATAGTTGCTGGCCTCTTTTTTTTTATGATTAGTCGGATATTTTCCTCAATACTTCTCTTCTTCAATTTCCACAAACTTAAATTATTGTTAATATAGAGATAATGGATTTGTTGCAAATGTAGTGTTTACAATGTTTTACTGGTGGTTTGTGTCCAGTGGTGTTAACTTGATAGGATTTACAAATCTCTCTTTTTTAGATGTAAAAGATGGTTAAATAGTGTAGAAAGGACATAAAAAAAACGCTAAAACCTAAGTTTTAACGTTTTCTTAAGAAGTGACCCTTACTGAACAATTTACAAACCATTTTATGAATGATTTAAAGAAATTAGCCTATTTTCAAGTGAATTTGTAAGATAATTATTTTAAATTTTTATTTGTAAACGGTTTGTATGTATCGTAAGGGTAAAACGTTAAAAAATGTTAAAACATATGTGTATTTAAATTTATTAAGACGTAATAGCTTTTTATATAATTCCTGAAAATAAATTTGGTACTGGGTTAGTTTTTAGTAAAATTATATAATAATTTTGAGATTATTCAAATCAAAATTTGGTCGGGATATTAAACTTTTTAAACCGCTTTAATCTAATTAGTAGATAATTATGTATGCATTTATTAGGGATGAGGAGAGCAGGATTCGAACTATATGTGTTGAAACCCGTCTACGCTACGTTTTTATAAATGTCTTGAACCAAGTGCACCGATTCTGCACCAAATTCAATTTTTTACTTTTTCAATATTAAAACATTCACAAAGCTTTAAAAACTACCGAATTAACAGGAAGTAGTAGTAATCTTTTTTTGTATCACAAATATATTAAAAATTGTGGATTCTAAAATCATTTGACCAAGCTTTTAAAAATCGCCATTAACATTGATCTAAATTTTTTGAAGTAGGAATGCAGTTCAAATTCATGTCAAAATTTAGGGTGATTGATTTCTGCAGGCTGCAATCTTAAATTTTAGTAGCAAAAAGGTATCAACTCCTATAAACTAGACAACTACTATTTTTCACTTTTATAATTTGTAGCTTTTTTAAGTTTTAATTGTAGCTTTTTTAACACGCACTAAAAAACAAAAGAATAGTTTTACAATTTAAAACTAATCCATTTATGAGAAGAAAACTACAATTGCAATTTCTAATTTGTCAAAATTGTTTCAAATTAAAAACTATTTTCTATTTTATTATCTTATCTTCGATCCAAAGCCTGTTTGCTCAAACAGAAACTGAAGATGTTCTAAATGGCATCTGGAAAATGAGAGGATATGGAAAAATTATAACTATTAATGACACCGCAGTAAACAGCTACGAAACAACATCTATTTCATGTACACTAAGTTCTCAATTGAAAAGAAATGATATTTTGCAATTGGGAACTATTAAAAGAGTGGATCAAAATTTGCTTACCATTACGCAGGGTATCAAAATATACACACTAGATAAAATAAGTGAACTGCCAAACACCGCTGAATGTAATGTAGCAAAACTCGAGGACCCTAATTATAATTTTGATGTTTTTTGGAATATGATGAATGAAAATTATCCTTTTTTTAGCGAGCGAAAAATGGATTGGCTCAGCATAAAGGAAAAATATTCAGGCAAAATCAAAAATAAAACTCAGTTACGTCATACTTTGAAAAGTATAATCAAACAGTTAAATGATGGGCATACAACCTTGATTGTACCTAAAGAAAATAGTGCATTTCCCCATTACAGAACAAATCATAAAACAGCCGTTTTAGAAAATGAAATTTTAGGACGTTATGTCAAGAATCCAATAAGATTTGGAACGAGTATTAAGGGTAATGGTCTGTTAAACTATGGAATCACTGAAAATAATATAGGTTATATACAGATAAACAATATGTTGTTTTTTTCTGATAAGTACAAAAATCCTGATGCACTTTCAGGATATGATTATTTATTCGGTTACCTGAACGCATCCGAAAGTAATCCTAATCATTTTGAAGATGAAAAAAGCGGAATTAGAACGCTAATGGGGAAAATCATCAAAGAGTTACAGGGAACAAATGCCGTAATTATAGATTTGCGTTTCAATTCAGGAGGCTATGATTTGGTGTCATTAGAAATACTAAGGCATTTTATTGCCGAAGAAACTAAATTATATTCCAAAAAAGCCAAGTTGTTAAACGGTTATACAGAACCGGAGTTTGTTTCTATTTTACCTGCTGACACAACATATAATAAACCAGTTTTTCTTCTCACAAGCCATCAGACTGCCAGCGCTCCGGAAGTATTATCTCTTGGTTCAATTGCAATACAAAATATTACGCGCATAGGATCTAATACTGAAGGTATATTTTCTGATATTTTAGAAAAAAAATTGCCTAATGGCTGGATATTGAACCTTTCCAATGAAATTTACCAAGATATTAATGGAACTTGTTATGAAAGCATAGGAATTCCCCCAAATAAAAAAATAAACTATTCCCATAACGAAAATGTCTTTATTAGAAAATTAAAGAAAAAAATAGATAATGGAGATGAAGCTATTGAAATGGTGTTTAAATTGATTGACAAATAAATTACTTCCAAAAGACAGTTAATTAGTAATGTCATGTTTAGTAAACAGATTTGAGAGTGATTCAAATTGATTGAAAGTAAAAAAGCTTCAGAGAAATCTGAAGCTTTTTAAATGGTAGCGAGAGAGGGTTTGAATCTGTATATTTCTGGAGACTTTTATCCCGACAGAATCTAATTATTTAGCAATTCTCGGGCTTCCGTATCGACATTGGCACTAGTGATAAATTCTTATAATTTCGCTTATGTTGTGGGCTTTTCGCACTAATCTTGCAGTGAGTGTTATTTTGCGCGATCAGAAGAAACTGCTTTTGTGGATCTGAAAAATGAGACACGTCTTCTCGAGAGGAAATATTTCAGAATTTTCCCTGATGAATCCCTTTCAATTTCTAACTCTTTGATCTGCTTCCGCAGTTTCGGCAGTTCATTTTTATGTGATATTTCAGCTAAAGTCTTTATTGTGGTAAATCTGCCTTCCTAGTAAATGTGCCTTCCTGTAAAGCTTCTTCCAATACTGCAGATTACTTGTGCTGATATTGAGCTCTCTTGCCTACTCACTCGCTCTTTCGCAGTGGATGCTCATGGTAGCGGTCAGAATCTTAAAATTCAAAGTAAACATTTTCTTCTTATTTTTCATACTTTTAAAATTGGAAGATATAAAGTTAGTTGCCAGTGAGAAACTTTAGGCATAATATCCTACTTTTTACATTTTCAGGTAAACACTATTTAAGCTTTCGCAAGGTTTCATCTGCACATTTATAGCATAAAAAACAGAAGGGTAAGCTCGTATTAAAATCGACATAGCTTTTACGGTAAAATAGGACGAAGCTCCAAATTTTGGAGTCTGTAAGTTTTACATTTTCAAAAAAAATGGTTTCAGATTATAATTTGCAACACCATATTGTTATGAATGTGCCGCGCTTTAATGGTTACTTCTTATTTTTATAATGATACTAATTTATAAATGTTGTACTTATGAAAAAAAATGCCTTATCAATAGTTTTAACAAGTTTACTGCTGCTGTTATTTTTTAGCGCTGAAGCACAGTCCAAAAAGAAACCTAATATCATAATGTTGATTTCTGACGATACAGGATGGGGAGACCTTGGTGTTTATGGAGGAGGTGAGTCGCGTGGAATGCCTACTCCTAATCTGGATAAGATGGCCAAAGAAGGAATGCAGTTCTGGGAGTTCTACGGACAGCCGAGCTGTACGCCCGGAAGAGCGGCAATGATAACTGGACGTATTCCAAACCGAAGCGGTATGACTACGGTGGCTTTCCAAGGTCAGGGCGGAGGTCTTCCGGCTGGAGAATGGACTCTGGCTTCCGTTTTAAAGAAAGCGAATTACAAAACGTATTTTTCTGGAAAATGGCATTTGGGAGAAGCAGATTATGCAATGCCGACAGCACATGGTTTTGATAAAATGCAGAATGTAGTGTTGTATCATTTAAATGCATATACATATGCCTTTCAGTCATGGAATCCTGATATGACCCCGGAAATGCTGGCATTCTTTAAGAAAGTAACTACAGGTGTATTAGAAGGTGAAGCTGGAGGAAAAGTAAGGGAAGTTTCTAAAGTCACCGAAGAGAATATAGCCGAACTTGATATGATGATGACAGAAAATGTTTTGAAACAGCTTGATGGTTATGCAGCTGCAAAGGACCCGTTTTTTATGTGCGTAAACTTTGCTAAAAACCATCAGCCTAACCTGCCATCAAAACAGTTTAAAGGAAAATCCCCGGGAGCAAGCAAATATGCAGACTGCGTTATGGAGATGGACTATAATGTAGGGCGCGTAATGGATGAAATTAAGAAACTGGGTATTGCAGATAACACCATTGTAATTTATACTGTTGATAATGGAGCATGGCAGGACGTGCATCCTGACGCCGGATATACGCCTTTTAGAGGTTCAAAAGGAACAGACAGAGAAGGAGGAAGCCGAGTTCCTGCAATTGCATGGTGGCCTGGACAGATCGAAGCAGGGAAACAAAATCATGATATTGTTGGCGGCCTTGACCTGATGGCAACCTTTGCCAGTCTTGCCGGTGTTGAGCTTCCTAAAAATGACAGAGAAGGCAAGCCTATGGTTTTTGACAGTTATGATATGTCTAATGTATTATTCCAAAAAGGAAAACCGCTTCGCAATAACTGGTATTATTTCACGGAATCTGAATTATCTCCTGGTGCAGTTCGAGTAAGCCACTTCAAAGCAGTATATAACACGAGAGGTGATAATGGAGCTCAGGCAGGAAGTGATGCGCCTGGACAACAACTGGGTTGGAGAGGTGATGAAACTTATGTTGCAACTGTGCCGGCCATATATGATCTATGGCAGGATCCGCAGGAGCGATATGATTTGTTTATGAACAGCTTTACAGAAAAAACATGGACACTTCCAGTTTTCAATAAAGCCATTCAGGATCTTATGAAAACATATATCCAGTATCCTCCACGACCTCTGCAGGGAGAAGTTTATTTAGGGAATGAAACTATAACAAGGTTCAGAAATATTCAGGAGGCGAAAAAATTAATGGAAGAAAAAGGCATGAAACTGCCTGAAGATGTCAAATATTAATTCACAGCTAATCTAAACTGAAAAAAAAGGTGGGATTAAAAATTTCACCTTTTTTTGAATCAAGACTTTTTTAATCCGAAACATTTATATAAAATAAGATGAAAAAGACAATAAAAACTACAGGATGTAAACTGGCACTTATCTGGTTATTAATGGCACTAGCTGCAGGCTGTAAAAAAGAAACGTTAAAAGATCAGAATAAAGATAGGCCGGCCCAAGAGATCTCATCTGAGAATAATTCTCCTCTGAGCTCATGGAACGATACAAAAGTAAAACAGGACATCATTGCCTATGTAAAAGATGTAACCAATACAGAAAGCCCTAATTTTATACCTGTAAAGGACCGCATCGCAACTTTTGACAATGACGGAACTTTATGGGCTGAACAGCCTTTTTATTTCCAACTTTTCTTCGCCTTGGATCAGGTCAAAGCCCTAGCTCCCAAACATCCGGAATGGAAAAGCAAGCAGCCTTTTAAAGCAGTGCTGGAAAATAATATGGGGGAACTGATGAAGCAGGGCAAAGCTGGATTGATGCAGATTGTAGCCGTCAGCCATGCAGGAATGTCTACCGATGAATTCGAGGATAGCGTGGGCAAATGGATCAGCACGGCGAAGCATCCGACAAAGAAAAAACTTTACAAAGAACTCATTTACCAGCCTATGCTTGAATTGGTTAAATATCTACAGGATAACCATTTCAAAGTATTTATCGTTTCTGGGGGCGGTATTGATTTCATGCGCGCATGGGCTGAGGAAGTCTACGGAATCCCAAAAGACCAGATTGTGGGCAGCACACTTCAGGCAAAATATGACTACAACAATGGCAAACCGGTGATAACAAAACTGCCTGCCCTGGATTTTAATGATGACAAAGAGGGAAAACCAGTTGCAATAGAAAAGTATATTGGAAAAAAACCGGTTTTCGCGGCAGGAAATTCAGACGGGGACCTTCAGATGCTACAGTGGGCCGCTTCCAATAAATACAAGAATTTTGAATTGTATGTCCACCATACAGATTCTATCCGCGAATGGGCATATGACAGAAAATCTCCGGTGGGGACACTCAATAAAGGGCTTGATGAGGGAAAGGCTAAAAATTGGGCTTTTGCAGACATGAAAAACGATTGGAAAGTGATTTTTCCGGGCAATTAATTGTTAAAAGGTGAGCTATGAAATTAAAAATATTTAACCAGGAAGCAAAAGGCGCAAGAGATTATGCAGCGTTATTAGTGATGCTATTCGCGGGGTGCATTGTTGGGGCTGCTCAGGAAACAGAAGAAAACAAGGAATCGCAGAGCGGTGCCACTTCGGTAAAACTATCACAGGAAGTGATGAATCCCACCACTTTAGCCTGGCAGCTGCAATTGGAAGAATATGCAATATTTAAGACTGAGGGACAGGATGGATTCGCACAAAATTTTCGTTTCAGGGGGATCATTCCTTTGAAAGAAGGATTTTTAATTAAAGTGCCGCAGCTGATAAGGGTCATTACTTTTTTAAATACGGCGCCAGACGGCAAAACCGGATTGGGCGATCTGACTTTGAACCAGTTTTTTCTCCTCACCAAGAAAGACTGGGGGGAGTTTGGTGCGGGATGGAATATTCAGATCCCTACAAGAACCGACGACCAGCTTGGTTCTCCCCAGTGGAGTATCGGTCCGGCTTTCACAGTTACTTTCACAGATCTTGGAAAATGGCAGATGTACTGGATATGGGAAAATTTTTTCTCCATATCTGGAAATGACAAGTATGGTTCTTCCGCTTATGCCGTCTTGCAGCCAAATGTCTTCTATACATGGGCAAATGGGGTTTATGCTGGGATTGAACCCGAATGGCAGATCGACTATAAGACGGGAAAAGTGGCTATACCGATGGATTTCAGGGTTGGATATATATGGTCGGGCAAATTAAAGTATAATGCTTATATCGAACCTGAAGTTATGGCTTATAGATCCGACGGTTATCCGAGAAATTCTTCAAATTTTGGAGTTAGATTAGGATTTAGATGGTATCTGCCAATGTAAAATCTATCTAATTAGCAGTATTAAATTTAAATATTTTTAAAAACAAACAAACATATGGGTAATATGTTTCACAAACTAACAAAGGTAGAAAAAGAAGAATGCTTAGTAAAAATAGAATTTTACACGAATTCCAAAAAGCTTTTTTTGAATAAAGATTTCTGCCTGGCCCAGCTATCGGAAGAAACAGGAATTACCGGGCATAAAATTTCTTATCTGATTAATGCTGAGTTTAGGTTAAATTTTAATGATTATGTAAATTTAAAAAGAATTCAATACCTGCTGGAAAACATAAATGCCCCTATATTAAAGAATCTATCTATTGAAAAAATGTCGCTTATTTGTGGATTTGGCTCCCGAGCAAGCTGTTTTAGGGCATTGCGCAAACATAAGGGCAAATCTTTAAAACATTTTAAATAGGTTCTCATCTCTCATAATATTTCTTTTATTAAGTTGGATCAGAGATAAATCAATTTTAAAGGCTCGGTAGAACAGTAATAAAACTGGCTACAACTACCTTAATTTGTAACTGTTTCATAGAATGGGTTCTTTGTACGTAATGCTAAGACACGAACTCTTTTATTTATGTTATTGTACGGAGCTAAAGAAGTTGTAGTAATGATTCGAACTTAAGGCTTCAAGTGATTGTTAGACAGTGTTTTCGATTTCATTTTGAAATAGGTGCGCCGATTCTGCACCTGGAGAAAGGAGCGGTAATTTAGTTGGAACCTCTTACTGCTGAAGAATATCATAAATGAGAAGGATTATCTTAGACCCACTACATTGCTTTCAAGCTTTTCAAATTTTGTCAAACCCTTTTGTCCTAGTCATTTTATGTCCGTTATTTAAACTTTTTAGACTGTATTTCGAATAGATATTTTATAAAACCTTCCAGTGAAATTGTAATATTTTTACAGCTGGTGTTTTTTAAATTTAGTGTAAAATTTAAAAACGAAGATTATGAGATCAATATGGACAGGTTCGGTGAGTTTTGGATTGATAAATATTCCAATCAAGATCTTTTCAGCAGTAGAAGAGAGCAGTCTGGATATGGACATGCTGGATAAAAAAGACCATGCCAATATCAAATTCAAACGTGTAAATGAAGAAACGGGCAAAGAAGTCGATTTTGCCAATATAGTTAAAGGATATAAGCTTAATGATAAATACGTGATACTCGAAGATGCCGATTTTGAAGCGGCAGATGCCATCAAGACCAAAACCATCGCTATTGAAAGTTTTGTTCTTGAAAGCGAAATACAGAGTATTTATTATGAACAGCCATACTATCTGGAACCAGACAAAGGCGCGATGAATGCCTATGGCCTGCTTCGTGATGCATTGCAGGCTTCGGGCAAAGTCGGGCTTACCCGTTTTGTATTGCGAAATAAAGAGAGCTTGGCTATTCTAAAGCCTTACAATGATGTCATTGTGCTGAACAGGATCCGCTTTGAACAGGAAATAAGAAGCACAAGCGAACTCAAACTGCCTCCTGTTTCCAAGAAAGCCACAAAAGAAATGGACATGGCTGAAAAGCTTATCGGCCAGCTTACCGAAAAATTTGATATTACGGGATTTAAAGATGAATACACAGCCAAGCTGCTGGATATCATTAAAAAGAAATCCAAAGGCCAGGTCCGCAAAGCTTCCACTAAACTCAAAGTAGTCCACAAGCAGAGCGATGATTTAATGGAAATGCTCAAAGCAAGTTTGGAGAACAAGAAAAAATCATCTTAAGGGGTCTGCTGTTTTTCTTCCAGTTTTTTGATGATCTTTTTGATGTCTGCACCAGATGATAAGACCGGCTGCCATAAGTCTCCTTTTTTCTCAAAACGTTTCAGCACATTTTTAATGGTGAATTGCGAAGGATGCAGTTTTTGGGTGACCTCACTCCATTGCAATGGTGTTGAGACAGTGGCGCCAGGTTTTGGACGCGCCGAGTAAGGGGCGGCAAGAGTCTGTCCCCGTCGGTTTTGAAGATAATCAATATATAATCTGTTTTTTCTCTTTTTTATGCTTCGTTCGGTTGTAGTACTGTCAGGAAGCCTTCCCTGAATCTCCCTTGCAAGCAATTCTCCCAGTATCTTAATGGAATCATAATCGTATTTCGCGCCAAGCGGAATATAAATATGAAGGCCTGTCGCTCCGGAAGTCTTGCACAGGCATTCGGTCTCCAGTTCATCCATGAGCTCTTTTACGGTTTGGGCCGTCTGCACCACTATTGAAAAATCGGATGAGGATGCAGGATCCAGATCCATAACCAGCCAGTCGGGATTCTGGATGTGATCAATTGTTGAATTCCAGGGATTCATTTCAATGCATCCAAGATTGGCCATGTACAGCAGTGTCTCTTTGTTATTGCAGATCAGGTAATCTATATTTTCATTATTGGATTCTGAAAAGATTTTTTTGGTTTTAAGCCATTTTGGCGTTTTGTCAAGATCAATATCCTTTTGGTAAAAAGAAGGCGCATCAATCCCGTTGGGAAAGCGGTTCATTGATTCGGGACGGTCTTTCAGATAGGGAAGGATCAGATCCGAGACTTCATTGTAGTACTGCACAATTTCCCCTTTGGTGATT
The DNA here is from genome assembly GCF_003254585.1 of Flavobacterium sharifuzzamanii. Classification (GTDB taxonomy): domain Bacteria; phylum Bacteroidota; class Bacteroidia; order Flavobacteriales; family Flavobacteriaceae; genus Flavobacterium; species Flavobacterium sharifuzzamanii. The sequence continues at coordinate 486,089 of NZ_QJGZ01000040.1, forward strand.
CCGTCTTTTGGAAAATAAATCTTGTTCTGATTGGTCAGATGCAGGGTTGTTTTTCCAATTTTCATCTCGTAGTCATTTTCCGTTTTATGCTTTTTCAATTCTTCCATTTTTCCTTCTTTAGGCGGTGTAACTGCATTTTCTGCCTGGGGGGATGAAAGCTGCACTTCAGCCGCTTTTTTATCCATTCTGAGTCCCAGATAAACTGGATGCCGCAGATGCCGGTCCTGCGTCCATTCCGAGTATTTGACTTGACAGACCAATTTGGGTTTTACCCATTGGATCTTATCCCTTAGGGGCACTTTTTCCTGCAGCGGCGAGGCTGGAGCAAAATAAGGTTTGAGTTTTCCGTACAGCTCTTTTAAGACCGATTCCGTAAAACCCGTTCCGCATTTGCCGATGTACTGCAGCTGTTTTCCCTTGTATTGCCCCAGAAGTATTGCTCCAAAGTATTTTCTTGAATTTTTAGGCTCGGTAATGCCTATGATAATGGCTTCCTCTTCACTTGCAAGTTTTATTTTGAGCCACTCATTGCTTCTTTTTCCTGGCAGATAATGGCTGTCCGCTTTTTTTGCCATTATTCCTTCGCTTTTATTTTTTCTGGCTTTTTCAAGCTGTTCAGTTCCGTTTCCGACAGTATGCCCGGAATAGAAAATATTCGAAAATGAATATTTGTTCAATAGGAGCTTCAGAAGTTCTTTTCTTTCCAAAAGGGATAATCCGGTAAGGTCATTGCCATCCAGGTGCAGCAGGTCAAAAACATAGTATTTCAGGTTTCCGATCTCCGTTTTAAGATAATTCTGCAGCATCTGAAAGTCGGCCCTGCCTGAAGCATCTTCAACGACAGCCTCGCCGTCCAGAACGACAGTGTGGTCTATCTTGGACAACTTTTCAGCTATAGGTTTGAATGCAATGTCAAAAGATATTTTATTGCGGCTGTAAAGCTGGATTTTGTCAGCGTTTACAACTGCAATGGTGCGGTATCCGTCATATTTGTTTTCAAAAATCCACTGCTGGTCATCAAAAGGCTTTTCGATGGATCCTGCGAGCATGGGCTTAATAAAATGCACTGCTTCTGATTTTTCTTCAGGCTTTTTTTTTGTTGCGGCGGCAGTCTGCTGTTTTTTGGATTTTTCAGCTGCTTTTTTAGAATTTACCTGAAGCTCTTCCAGAGTCCTTTTGGAAACTACGGATTTATTTTTTTTCAGAACATCTTCCTCTGCGGCGTACTTATCCTGCTTTTTGATCAGCAGCCATGCATTCTCCTGTTTTCCGTGAAGCTTTACCAGAGAGAATTCCCCTTTCAGTTTTTTCCCTTTCAATACAAAACTGAGCCTGCCTTTTTTAAGATCCGCCAGCAGCTGTTTTTCGTTGTTGGGTGTCTGCTGATCAGAAGTATAAGTTCCGTTATCCCATACAATTACGTTTCCGGCTCCGTAGTTTCCTTCAGGGATTGTTCCTTCAAAATCCTTATAGCTGTAGGGATGGTCTTCCACCATCTTGGCAAGGCGTTTTACCTGCGGGTCCATCGAAGGCCCTTTTGGGACCGCCCAGCTTTTGAGCACTCCGTCCATCTCCAGCCTAAAATCATAATGCAGATGGGAGGCGGCATGCTTCTGGACCACAAAAATCAATTCTCCTGCTGATTTTGCAGGCGTGCCTTTTGGCTCGCGGGTCTGCTTGAAATCCCTTTTCTGGTTGTATTTAGATAGTGACATACGATTTTATCAGAATTAAAAGTGTTAATGTAATGGAGTATAATACCCTTGCCGTGATGGCAAATAACATATGGGCGAAGAACAGCTGGATGTAATAGCCCTTAACATCAATCTGGGGATTGTACTGCGTCATTTCGAAGATGAACATCCAGCTGAGGATCCCCAGTATGCCGCTGGCGGCGCCCAGAAGCAGAACCCCTTGCGGGGAGAGCAGCTCGGGATAGTCCAGCCATAGGAAATGGTAGCCAAGAACAAACAGGAACCCTATTGCATAATGGGATATCCATCCCAATATTTTTGCCTTCTCTGCTGCAATTTTAATTTTCATCCTGTCAATAGCGTAGCCCAGCAGGACAGGTTCTTTATACAGCTCCCTGAATTTTTTGGACATCGCATAGCTGAACAAGGTCATGGCCGATGTCGCGCCTGCCGAAACTAAAAGTATTTCTAAAAGTGTATAGATCACGTCCTGCAATTTTTAATGGGTTGCACCAAATTTACGAACCGGACTGCCTTTTTTATTTATACCATTGGAATTTAGAACTTATATAATTACAAGATAAGTGGTTGTATTTCAGCTGCTGTGGGTGTAAATGTTGTAAAGGTTGGATTGAATTGTGTACGGCTTTTTTCGCATGGCAGTCTAACTTTGTGACACTGCTAAAAATTCTCCCTGAGATCTTCAGGAATTCGTAATACAATTAAAATCAAAAGAAAAATGAAAGATTCAAAAAAAACAAACCAGGACAGCAATGATGGCAAACAGAAGGATCTGGATGCAGACCGATCCAATGCCGAGGGACAGTTTCTGACGACCGACCAGGGCGTTAGAATCAACGACGACACCAACTCCCTAAAATCAGGCGAGAGGGGCCCGTCCCTGCTTGAGGACTTTATCTTGAGGGAAAAAATCACCCATTTTGACCATGAGCGCATCCCCGAGCGAATTGTCCATGCAAGAGGGTCGGCGGCGCACGGCTATTTTGAGCTTTATAAAAGCATGGACAGCTATACCAAAGCCGGTTTTCTGAATAATACCAGCATCAAGACGCCTGTATTTGTGCGTTTCTCCACAGTGGCGGGTTCACGCGGCTCTACTGATCTTGCCAGGGATGTCCGCGGTTTTGCCGTGAAGTTCTATACCCAGGAAGGCATATTTGATCTGGTGGGAAACAATATGCCGGTCTTTTTTATTCAGGATGCCATGAAATTTCCCGATCTGATCCATGCCGTCAAGGCAGAACCGCATAATGAGATCCCGCAGGCGGCATCCGCGCACGATACATTCTGGGATTTTATCTCCCTGATGCCCGAATCCATGCATATGATCATGTGGGTGATGAGCGACAGGGCCATTCCCAGAAGCCTTCGCATGATGGAGGGCTTCGGGGTGCATACTTTCCGTTTTATAAATGAAAAGAACGAATCCCATTTTGTCAAATTCCATTGGAAGCCCAAATTGGGAATCCATTCGGTGGTTTGGGACGAAGCCCAGAAGATTTCGGGAAAAAATTCCGATTTCCATAAGCTGGACTTATGGCAGGCAATCGAAGACGGCCATTTCCCTGAATGGGAACTGGGGGTTCAGCTCATACCGGAAAGCGATGAGCATATATTTGATTTTGACCTTTTGGATCCGACCAAACTGGTTCCGGAGGAAATTGTTCCGGTGACCATCATCGGAAAAATGACGCTAAACAGGAATCCTGATAATTTCTTTGCCGAGACAGAGCAGGTGGCCTTTCATCCGGGGCACATTGTGCCGGGGATTGATTTCACGAACGATCCACTATTGCAGGGCCGACTGTTTTCCTATACCGATACCCAGCTGTCCAGGCTGGGAAGCCCCAATTTTCATGAAATCCATATCAACCGCACCATCGCCCCAATGCACAACAATCAGCGTGACGGGCATATGCGCCAGGAGATCGCAACGGGCAGGGTAAGCTATCATCCCAATTCGCTTGGCGGGGGCTGTCCTTTTCAAGCAAAAATCGATCAGGGCGGCTTCAGTAGTTTCAACGAAAGGGTCGATGCTCAGAAAATACGCGAAAGAAGCGGCAGCTTTTCAGATCATTTCAGCCAGGCTGCCTTGTTTTACAACAGCCAGACCCCGACCGAGCAGGAACATATCGCGGCGGCCTTGTCCTTTGAGCTTGGAAAAGTGGAAACTCCTGCCATCAGGGAAAGAATGCTGGGGCTGCTCAATCAGGCAAGCGCGGCACTGGCTGCTAAAGTCGCCAAATCGCTGGGTATGACTGTACCGAAAATACCGGAAAAGCCCATCAACCATGGCGTGGGAGCCGATGACGCCGGAGCGCATGAACCTGTCAAGGCAAAACAAAGCATAGAGCGCTCGGATGCTTTGAGCATACTTAAAAATCCAAATTCATCCAAGAGCATCAGCACAAGGCAGATTGCCTTTTTATGCGCAGAGGGCGTAAGCGGGGCTTCGGTAGAAGCAATGAAAGCGGCACTGGAGAAAGAAGGCGCAAAAGCGGTAATCGTGGCTCCGCATTTAGGAGACATCAAGACTGCCGAGGGTTCTGCAATACCGGCAGACCAGACTTATAAAATCGCGGCTTCCGTTCTTTTTGACGGTGTTTTCATCCCGGCAGGCAAGGGAATACTTGAGCTTTCCAAAATCAGGGAAGTGAAAGAATTCCTAAACGATTCCTACAGCCACTGCAAGATCATTGCAGGCGAAGCGGAAGGTGCCCAAGTGCTGGGGGACATAAATGATATTGATGAAAAAGACGGCGGCGTCTTGGCCGGCAGTTCCGCGGGAGACAAGAATTTGGCGGCGTCCTTTATAAAAGCGCTAGGAAACCACCGTTACTGGGAGCGTGAAAAATCGCTTTCCTAACTGCTATTTTTATTAAAATTTAAAACTTACAGCTATGAAGACAAACAATCAAAATCAGAATCCCGAAAGAAAAGAAGGATCTGACAAGAGAAGGGATATGAGAAAACACGAGTACAAGAATCATGATGAAGTCCTGACCAACGATGAAAATTATGACGGCAACACCCATAAGTTCAAGGGTAAAGAGCCGGATTTTGATGACAAGCTCCGCAATGAAGAGAAAAGTCAGTAAAATAAAAACGTCCCCAGAGGTATCTGGGGACGTTTTTTAATGTTATTTTATTTTCCATATCAATATTTTTCAAGTCCAGCCAGGATCAGCCCAACGGTCCTGTCAGCGGCCATGCGTCCGGCTGTCATGCTTTCAGCAAAAGCGATGCTGCATTTTTTGTTTTCAGGATTTCGGCGCATTTTGATGCTATTTCTGACGGCATAATGCTTTTTCTGATTTATGGAACTATAAATCAAGAAAGGGGTTTTGGTTTTCCTGCAGCCCAAAGCAGTGCCGCGCCGATTCCGAGTCCGGCAATAAGGGCATAAGCAAGATTGTGCATGTTTTTCACAGGTGGTCTGCCGTGAATTCTAAGAGGCTCTTTTGAAGGGGCCAGGATATTTCCGGGATCATCCTTCTTGTCAGTATTGCTGTCCATTCTCATGCGTACTACGGCCGATGCGCCATTATTGATCAGCTTTGGGAACAGCTTATAGGTATGGGTGATGAGAGAGGATCTGAAATCGGGAAAAACATCTTTTCGGGGATGCTTTGCCAGAGAGACCATAACTGCTGCAGTATCACGAGGATCGGATGCAATCGGTGAGATGTCCATGTCAAACCCCGAGTATTTGGCGGAATGGAGATTTCCTGTGGAGTTCTGCAGCTGCGGGTATAAATTGCAGATATGGATATTTCTATTGTTCGCTATTTCGCCCTGCAGGCCTTCCATCATTCCTTTTATCCCATGCTTGGAGGCAGAATAGACGGCACTGTAGGGAGCTGGCATGAAACCGCCGATGGACACATTATTGATCAGGATTCCATAGTTCTGCCTTTTGAAGATCTTAATGGCATTATAGGCCCCGTGCATGTATCCGAACAGATTGGTCCTCAAGACCTGCTGGTGGATTTCCATTGGGATTTCCTCGAATCTGCCGCTGGCCATCACTCCGGCATTGTTGACCCAGATGTCAATTTTTCCATTAATTGCCAGGGCCTGCTGGGCAATCTTCTCTACGTCCTGCGGGAGAGATACGTCGGCTGAGATGCCGACAGCCTTTACATTAACGCTTCTGCAGTATTCCAGCACCTGCCCAATGCCTTTGGAGCCTCTGGCGGCGGCCACGATATTGCAGCCCTGCTGCGCAAACGCTTCCACAGCTGCGAGCCCGACGCCGCTGGTTGCCCCGGTGATGACCACCGTTTTTCCTTTGAGATTGTATTCTGCCTTTTCCATTTTTCTTTTATTGGATATTTTTAACGCCTGCCGCACTTTGTCTGGTCTGCGCAGGAGCGGATTTCTCATCTGTTCTTGAAGAAACCGTCTGGGACGGCCTTTTTTTATCGGATGTCCTTGTGCTGCAGTACTGTTTTTTATTGGATGTTTGCATGTTTTTCTGTGATTGGCTATTTTTTATTCCGTTTCAGATTCAGTATGGGATTCATCAGCATCAGCAGGGGAACCGCAAGGGAATGAAGTTTCCTCATCCCAGTCTCCCCAGTCTCCTTTATAGGATTTGATGCAGACCAGATTGCCGCAAGAGTCAATAAAATACTGGTCTTTGGAAACGGGGCAGGTGTGCCGGGTATGTTCGATTGGAGTTTTCATCTTTTGATTGTTTTTGGATGGTAAAGTTACAGCATATAAGATCTGGAAAATTACACCTGAAATTTTTGATTTTATGAAATTTTCATGTCCAACACGCTGTTACTCAATAGGATTTGAAGCAATTGAATCTTCTGCATTGTTTTTTTTAACACAGGCGCCCTTTCGATGAAAAGATGAAAGTGTTATCTTTGGGATAAGATTCCCAACCCATACCGATCTTTTACAATTGAAACAGCGATACAACTACAGGTGAGAAAAGATTTGGATGCCCGAGCCCAGCATACCATTCTCAGGCTCAAAGGAAGCCTGATCTCAAAAGGATATACCGAGATCATACATATCGAGGACCAGGACGAGCAGTACCATATCAATACCTTTGAAACCGCCCAGGAGAAACGCAATGAAGTCCAGCAGTACATTGCGGCTTTCATAGATCAGGAAAACCTTCTGGACACCATCAGCATCCGATAATCAAGACTTCTTGAAAAAACGGAGCCCGCCGGCTGCAAGCCGGCGGGCTTTTGATGTCTGTTTTTACAAAAAAAAAGCCGATAGTGCTATCGGCTTGCGGTTTTGGCTTTTCTTTTCTTCATCCGTTCCCTGATTTGATACAGGTTTTCAGAGAGCAGGCGCATTATCTGCGAATGGTGTTTCGAGGGCTTGTTTTTCAGCCCCCTGCATTGGAGGATTTCCATTTTGGAAAGGGAGATTTCGATGGTTTCCACGGACTTTTCGTCGATTTTAGCCGAGAGTATCAGGGAATCCTTTCTATCATAGTACTCGTTGGCAAATACGCAGTGGTGCAGGTCGTCGCCCTCTGTCATAAAATCCCTTACGTTTTCGATTACGGAAATGCTCAAGTCCTTTTCCGTAAAGAGCAGTCCGAAAAAGCGTTTTTTGTCGCTTGCGTACCTTTTCTGCGCCTTTTCGATCTCAAGGCGCAGGTCGTGGAGCTTCTTCTTTCTGAGCAGATTCCTTTTTTTCTGCATCAGACGGTCGTGCGCTTCTGAGAGGTTTTCGGGACAGACGTATAGGGCGCAGGAAAGGTCTTTATTGAAATAGCGCAACAGCTCCAAGTAATCCTCCCATATCTGAACATCAGAAATTTTATAGCCGTTTCGGATGACGGTTTTGACCGCCTGCCAGTTTCGGCGGATGTCCTGACGGGAAGCGCAGAGGTAATACTGCAATAGGTTCAGCTGTCGGGATTTGAGCAGGGTTTCGGCTATGGGGTCGGACAGAAGCGATGAAAACAATAAGTGCGGGGCAATGTCATAGACCGAGGTCTTGAAGCCGTTGCGCCTTAGAATCGGAAGCACTTTCATCTGCGGATGGACCCTGTAGGGATTGATATAGAATTTGGCATTGCGGATGAAGTCTTTTGGCTTTATTTCGAGCGGGGAATAGAATTTCCATGCATCAAGGGTGGAGGAAAACACGTTGGTTGAGAGCGCAAGGGTGCGCACTTCGCCTTTGGGATTTATCCAATGCTGCATGACCTCTTTGTGGAAATAGGTCGGCGCAAAGCTCTTTTTCATGTGCTTGTGGGCAATGAACATCCGCACCACCTGAAACCCCGCACAGCTCTCCACTACGGCAAAGTATTCGGTTTCCTTGAAATGCACCTGATTATAGGGCATCATTTTGAGCTTCCCTTTGCAGGCTGGACAGGTGGTGAACTTGGCGCAGGTGCTTTGGCAGGAGGGTTTCCAGACGTGGGCGCATTCCAAACAGTAGAATCTGCTTCGTGAAAGCACGCCCCATTTCAGAAAGATGTTCTGCTCCGCCCACGTGAAAACTTCTTCCCTTATGGGCGCAAGTGAGGCGCTCAGCGCCGTCAATTGCTTTTCGATGATGGTTTTGGGTATCATAGGTCAAAGAGAGTAAGGGCGGTCTGCACCGCAGGTTTTACATCTTTTCTTGCTGTTGGAACAGGTTCGCTTTTGACAGGCACAGCAGGAATTTCGGGCTGCGTGAAAAGGTCGGCGGGTGCAGGAGGCTGCACCACGGCTCTGCAAGCAATCGGAGCAGGCGTGCCGATGGAATCATCGGTGTAGTATTTGACTGCCATGTCAAATATTTCCTGATTGTCAAAGGCGCAGAATCCTGTTTTTTTGACCTCGCCGAAAATATAGTGCAGACAGCTCTCCAAGTTCTTGGAAGCTTTGGCGTAGTGTGGCGCAAAGGCATCATCGCCCTGCGCCAAAGTGCCGAGGTAGCCCTCTATGGCATTTTTGAAATTTTCAGAAGCTTTCATAAGAAGATGTTTAAGTTTGAAAATTCACGCAAAGAGCCTTGAATAGAGGTCATAGCAGTATTCCTCGAAGCAGAGCCAGCACACAAAAGTGTAGTGCAGGGTCTGAAAGCGGTTCTCTATCGGTTCGCCGATGGCCTGTTCGAGTTCGGCTCTTATGTTTTCAAGGTCATCGATATGTTCGATGTAAAATGCTCTGCAGTCATCGTGGTAGATGAATTCCGAAATCATCCCGCTGATGCACCCGCCCTGTTGCAGGTCAAGAAAAAAGGATTTCAGCTGTTCTTTGCGCTTGCCGTCATAGGAAGTGATGCTTCTAAGGATGATTTTGTTAAAGGCATCGCTTACACGATACTCGGAATAAGAAGATTTTTGTAAGGCTTTCATAATGCAGTATTTAGGCGTGTATAAAAATTAAAAGGAGATAGGATTTAGAAAGGCAGGTCGTCGGGATTCTCCGATTCCTCCTGCTTTTTGAGGGCGGGTGCGGGCGCACTATTCTGCGCTTGCGCAAATACGAGTATCTTGATGTCCGAGGTATGAAAGGTCAGTGACCCGTGCGCCCGTTCGTCATTTCCGATATAGACATTCAGCCCGATGCGCCCGAAGAGCTGCACCAAGGTTCCGGATGAGCGAGGTGCTAAGGGTATTGTTTGAAGCGGCTGCGCTATGTATAGACACCCTAAGAACATTTCAACTGGTAGTTCTTTCAATCTTGGGACCGCTTGTTTTTGGAATAGCAGTCTTTGATGGATTCCAGCACACCCTCACAGTATGGCTGGCAAGGTATATCAATATCTATTTATGGCTTCCTGTTGCCAATATATTTGGAAGTATTATTGGAAAGGTACAAGAATTAATGCTGAAACTAGATCTTTCCCAGGTTCAAGCGACTGGCGATACTTTCTTCAGCAGAACAGATATTGCATACCTGATATTTTTAATAATAGGCATTATTGGCTATTTCACTGTACCCTCAGTGGCTAATTATATAGTGCATGCAGGCGGCGGGGGAGCCTTGGTTCAAAAGACTACGAGTTTATTTGGCGGTTCAACCAGTTCGGTTATTTCCAAAGCATCACAAGGAACTACAATGGTTATGGACAGCATGGGTAATGCGGCAGGGAAGATGTCACAGAGTATGTCCACCTCTTCAGCTTCATCTCCCTATTTTCAAGAGAAAGGAAATTACATGGGTGACAAGCTCAAAGGAAATTCATAATAAACTTAAAAAAACAGATGATGTTTACTAAAATGAAGAATATTGATTCAGCTTTTAAATATGTAAGAAGCTTTACAATGCTGGTTATTGCAGGCTGTGTTGTTATCTGTTGTTTTGCGCTTTATAAAAGTTTCCAGACTGTAGCCAGAATGCAAGACAAGGTTTATATCCTGGCAGCGGGCAAAGCACTAGAAGCGTATGCTTCTGAAAGGAAGGATAATATACCAGTGGAAGCCAGAGATCATGTCAAAACATTTCACAAATTTTTCTTTACCCTTGACCCTGATGACAAGGTAATTAAAACAAATGTGACGAAGGCATTATATCTGGCTGATGAAAGTGCAAAAAGAATCTACGACGACCTAAAGGAAAATGGATTCTATTCAGGAGTCATATCAGGAAATATCAGTCAGACTGTACAAATAGACAGCATAAACATCGACATAAAAGATTATCCATATCGATTTAAATGTTTTGCCAGACAAAGTATAATTCGAACTACAAGTATTTTAAAAAGAAGTCTAGTCACCGAAGGAAGCCTTCGAAATGTGTCAAGAAGTGATAATAATCCTCACGGCTTTTTAATCGAACGTTTCAATACTATTGAAAATAAAGACCTCGGTTTAGAAAACAGAAAGTAGATGAAATCGCTATTTAAAAAAAGAGAAGCGCCATTTGTATACAACAGATACTATCTGTTTCTACAGGAAAAATGGGTGCGAAAGATGGAGTTTCTTACGCAAGGATTCTCCAAAAAGCAACTGATTCTTTTCCTGGTATTATTTATTGCATTTAGTTCTGCTTATTTTCTATTTATCGTTTATGAGGCTTTAAACTGAGATATTTTTCAGTCGGGGAACAGAATGGTAAAGCCTTCAACAATAATTTAATTCATTTTAAAAAGTAAAGACATGGAACAAAAAAATATTTCTATGAAAGAAGATAAAAAAAGAAAAATGCTTTTAATGCTGCCATTGATAACTCTTCCCTTCATATCTATTTTGTTTTACACATTAGGTGGAGGAAAGATGAGTACAGATGCGGCAGAAAATAAAATTAAAAAAGGTTTCAATTTTAATCTGCCCATTCCAAAGTTTAAGGAAGATTCATCTTTAAATAAAATGAGCTATTATGACCAGGCGGCGGTAGACTCCATTAAACTGCAGGAACAAATTAAAAAAGATCCGAATTACTCTAATAATAAGTTGCTTGATCAATCTCAGAGTCCATTTGCTGAATCAGATGTGAGGTTAAAAGATTTTTTAAGTAACGGTCGAGGGCTAAATTCAGAACCGCTGCAGAACAGGAATGAAAAAAAGATATATGAAAAACTTCATTTGTTGCAGAAAGCCATCAGTCAGCCATCTACAGTAGACAAGTATGAGCAGGACATGAGCGAGTTTGAGAATTATGGTTCATCTAACGAAGTTTCTACTCAAATCAAGGACTTAGAAAAAATGATGTCTACTATGGGGGAATCTCAGCCAGATCCCGAACTGCAGCAATTGAGCGGTATGCTTGAAAACATACTCGATATCCAACATCCTTCAAGAGTTGCGGAAAAGCTGCTTAAAAATTCAGAAAGTAAGAAAGGAAAAGTTTATAACGTAGATAGCAAAAAAGCATCAGTAAATATTACTTCACTTCAGGAAAATAAAGCAGAGAACAATTTTCAACAGAATGCTTTTTATACAGTAGAAGATGCAACAAATGGAGATTCTCCTCAAAATGCACTGGAAGCATTTGTGCATGAAACCCAGACTGTTGTCAACGGATCAATTATAAAATTAAGACTCGGAGGTGATGCGGTAATTCAGGGTACAGTAATTCCAAAAAACACTTTCCTATATGGTGTTGCCACTTTGAAAGGGGAAAGACTTGAAATAAAGATAGAAAATCTGCAATACCGAAGCTCAATATTCCCAGTTCAGCTTGCGGTTTATGATATTGATGGAATGGAAGGGATAAATATTCCAGGTGCAATCGGCAGGGATGTAGCGAAGGCTTCTGCAGACCGTTCAATACAGACTTTAGGGTTGACCGGTGTTACAGATTCATGGGGAGCTCAGGCAGCAGGAATGGGTATCGAGGCGGCAAAAAGTCTTTTAAGCAAGAAAGTAAAACTCATCAAAGTAATAGTTAAAGCAGGATATCAGGTACTTCTGTATGATGAAAAACAAAAGAATCTAAAACCTTAAAGTGAAAAAAAATGAAAAGAATTAATCATTTATTTAAAATGAGTTTATTGCTGTTTTCTGTTTTAGCCTATCCTCAGTTGAGTGTAAAAGAGACGATAGCAAACGAAGACCAATACAAAAGCGTTCAGATCGGATACTCCAAAACAACAAGTATTGTTTTTTCCTATCCAATCAAGAGCATTGATAAAGGAAGTGATGAGGTACTGGTACAGAAAGCCAAAGGTGTAGAGAATATATTACTGATTAAAGCAGCTAAACAGCATTTCATTCAGACCAACCTGACTGTTGTGACTTCTGACGCGAGATTATACGTATTTGTACTGAATTATGATGATGACTGTCCGGATTTGAATGTTAAAGCCGTGAATTCCATTGCTGCCAGTAAAGATGTTTTATTTTCACTTGAGAACGAAAACCAGAAAAAAATAGAACAATGTGCCTCCCTGGCATTATCTAAAAAGAATAAAATCGGCGGTTATAACAAATCTAAGTATCAGATAAGACTAGAGCTGAACGGTATTTTTATTTATCAGGATGTTTTGTATTTGAGGATAGTATTTGAAAATAAGTCAAAGATTAACTATGACATTGATCAGTTCCGATTTTTTATCAGGGATCAAAAAAAATCAAAACGTACTGCATCGCAGGAAATAGAAATTGAGCCGCTTTATAAAACTACGTCATCCACTTTGATCCCCTATAAGTCTGAAGTAGTAAAAGTTTATGCGCTCGAAAAGTTTACTATTCCTGAAAACAAATATCTCACACTTCAGCTAATTGAAAAAAATGGTGGAAGACATCTTGAACTTGATATCAGCAGTAACCTGACCGAGAAAGTATTTCCAATCGAGGCATTTAACATGGATAAATTTTAAACGAGATATATCATGACAATAAATGTAGCAGATGCTGAAAAGCTGTTATCATACGCGGAAGAGATGGTTTCATACGGTTATCAATTTGCAGCATATCCTCTGAAATTAATTACTGACAGTGATACTATTCAGTTTTTTAGAACATGGATGGCTGCAGAGGATTATTGCCTTGTGGGACCTAATGATGTTGATTATTTTAAGAATATTCCAATAACATCTCTCATCAATGATTTAAACATAATTCTAGAGAGCGGTATTGATACTTCTCGAATAGAGACCGTTGATGTAAGTAAATTTATGCATCTGTATAAAGAGAGAAATGAATTGAATTGAATGAAAACAACTTAAATGCAAATACAATGAACGAGAAAAATTTAGAATATCTAAAGGACCAGTTAAAATACACTGGAATGGGGGAAACGTTTGAAACAGAACTAAAAGAGAAAATGCAGAAAGGAGATAAGGATTTTAAAATCATCCATAGCGGGATTATGAATAATGGAGTGCCAAACAATGATACTTTGACAGTTGAATTGAATTTCAAGAAATCAGATCAGAGTGACATTTACTTTTTTAATTCTTATCATGTGAATCTGCAGAAAGAAGAGAACAAGCCTGGACTGGAGCAAACATTTTATATAAATAATGATGGCACAAGTATAACTCTTAAGGAAGCTTACAATTTGATGGAAGGCCGTTCTGTGAACAAAGATCTTAAAACCAAGGAAGGGGAATCATACAACGCATGGTTAAAAATGGATTTTAAAGAATCAGAGAGCAATGGCAATTTTAAAATAAATCATTTTCATCAAAATTATGGCTATGACTTAGAGGGCAGTCTCGAAAAACATTCTATTAAAGAGCTTCAGACTCCAAACTACAAAGAAAATTTGATGAGCTCACTTAAGAAAGGAAATCTGCAGTCTGTAACTTTTGTTGTCAATGGTGTGGAAAGTAAAATGTTTGTAGAGGCCAATCCTCAGTTTAAAACATTAAATGTGTATGATGGCAGCCTTCAGAGAATCAATCATAGAGAAAGCAAACAGCAAAAACAGTCGGAATCTAAGGATAAAAATGTCAGCAAGGATAATGATGATGAACCAGCACAGAAAGAGCAGAACTCAACAGCCCGCAAAAGAAAAGCGGGTAAATCTGTTTAGCATAAATAATCAAAAGTAAAAAATGATGGACGATCAGTCCCTTACCAATAGGCTTGCAGTTGAAATAAACGATTGGAATAGTAAAGAGGAAAACCTAAAAAAGCTTTTCCGTTCCAGTCCTTCAATTGAAACTTCTCTTTTAAAGGAGAAGTTAAAATGGTATGAAAGTGTGCTGGCTAGATATCGTAAGACGAATAGTGTTTATGAAAACCTTACTCTTCAAGTTGTGAAAGGCGAGCACGATAATCTGGTAAACCAGTTATACCCAGAAAAGCTAAGAAGGTTTATTTATAAAAACATTGTTCTAAGGATGAATGTGAGATTAAAATCTTCTATTTACAGCAAAATTGAAGCGAAATCTAACAATGAGCTTAAGGAAAAATTGGAAAGAATAGGTTTTAAAGATGCTTTTAAAAAAGTCGAGCGATATTTGAATCTGGGAGAAACGAAATTTATTGTGCCTGTTTCTTACTATTTAAATGAAAAAGAGAGACTAGATCATTCTCTTAATTTTAGAAAAGATGAGTCCGGCCAATATCAATTTGAAGGATTTAAAACCAGTCTTTATTCACAATCCAAAAATGAAGAAAATAGACAGCATTTTTTTACAGACGATGGTGTTAATGCAAGACAGTCTTATGAATTACTTTCAGGTCGGGCGGTTTTGATCGATGGAATCTGGAAGCAATTGGATTTAAATGATAAAGATGCATCTGGCAGTTATAGAGTAAAAGAATTTCCTCAAGAGTACGGCTATGATTTAAAGAAGGCTTTGGAAGAATTGCCTATAAATTCTTTGGATCAATTACAGGTTGGGGAAATCTTGGGATCTTTAAAAAATGGAGGCAGAGAGCTGGTTAATTTAGAAAGAAATGGCAGTTCTCAAAATTTTTATGTAGAAGCTAATCCACAAAATAGAGGGCTATTGATCCACAATGAAGATTTAAAAAAAGTATTGCTTTCGGATCTTTTAAATCAAAATTCCAAAACTTCAAATAAGCAAGCAAAGTGTTTAGCGATACAGTCTTCTCAAAGACAACATAGAACAGCTAAAAGTAAAAGTTTATAAATTATTCAAAATGGAAAATTTAAAACCGCTATCGGACTTTTTTACAGCAATTGAAAATGATTTTCGAATAAGCTCGACACATATTGCTATTTACATGTCTTTGCTTCAGTATAGGACGCAGAATCAGTTTGTAAACCCAATACAGGTCTATAGACATGATATAACACCAATAGCAAAGATTTCCTCTCCGCATACTTATCACAGATGCATCCAGGAATTGAGTGATTATGGATATCTTAAATACGAGCCTTCGTTTAAGAAAACACAAGGAAGCAAGATTTACTTTTACGATTGAGCATAGATAAATAACCATGAAAGCCCGTAAAGGGCTTTTATTATTTAATTAGATGATGATGGAAAATGAAGAAGAAAAAATGAGAGGAAAAATAACTCCAGAGAAAGCTATGCAAATGTTAAACTCTGAGGGTATGAATGTTACAATTGAAGAAGCAACTGAAATTTTGCTATTTTTACAAAAATTGGCCCATGCGGTCGTTTCAAAATTTTTAGAATCATGAGTATTATTGCAGATTTATACATTCGTGTAAGCACAGACGAGCAGGCTGAGAAGGGATATTCACAAAGAAATCAGGAAGAAGTCCTACGTAAGTATTGTTCTATAAATTATATTGAAGTTCGTAATGTTATTTATGAAGATCATTCAGCCAAAACCTTTAATAGACCACAATGGAATAAATTACTTCTTAATCTTAAAAGAGAGAAAAACAAATGCGACTTTGTCTTATTTACAAAATGGGACAGGTTTAGTAGAAATGCTGGTGACGCATACCAAATGATAAGTGTTCTACGAAAACTTGGAGTGGAGCCACAAGCTATCGAACAGCCTCTTGATTTATCTATTCCTGAAAATAAGATGATGCTTGCTTTTTATCTCGCTGCCCCAGAAGTAGAGAATGACAGACGGGCTTTAAATACTTTTCATGGAATGCGAAGAGCTAAAAAAGAAGGAAGATATATGGGAACTGCTCCCTTTGGTTATACAAATAAATCCAAAGAGGACGGAACCAAATATATTGCTCTTGTAGAGCCGGCTGCATCAGTAATGAGATGGATATTCGAAGAAATTGCAAGAGGAGTGTTTAACACTGAACAAGTTTACCATCTTGCATGCAGAAGAGGTTTTACAAGAACCAAAAGCAATATGTGGGGTTTAATTCGAAATCCAATTTACTATGGTAAAATTTTTGTTCCCCAATATAAAGATGAAGAAAGCATGTTAGTTACAGGACAGCATGAGCCTTTAATCTCGGAAGGTCTTTTTTATAATGTTCAGGATATTTTAGATGGAAAATCACGTATTTACAGACCTAAAATTAAAACAGTTGTAGAATTTCCCCTCAGAGGGTTCTTTAATTGTCCAAAGTGTCAAAAAAAGCTTCAGGGAAGCAAGTGTAAAGGCAGACATAAACATTACTATTATTATCATTGTGAAGCCCAGTGTAAATTTAGAATCAATTCAGAAGTAGCCAACAAATTATTTACTGAAAATCTAAAAAAATATCAGCCAATACCGGAAGTTAAAAAATTATACACTTCGGTTATATTTGAAACCCATCGAGAATTGGCTAACAATACTGGTGAACAGAAAAGAAGACTTTTAGAGCAGATTAAAGATTTCGAACTTCGATTAAGTAATGCAAGAGATCTTCTTTTAACATCGAAAATAGATTCCGATGATTATAAATTAATGAAAGATGACTACACTATACGAATTACAAACCTTGAAAGGGAATTATCATCCATAGCAAAATATAGACACAGCATCGAATCCCTTTTAAATAAAGGCATTGAGAATTTAATTAAAATGAATGAAGCTTATGTAGATATGGATTTATCAGAAGCTCGGAGTCTAATAGGTTTAGTTTACCCTGAAAATTTTACGATTCGTGAAAATAAAATACAAACCGCTAGAGTGAACAAAATTGTAGAGAGTATATATTTGATAAACAAGGAGTTACGGGATAAAAAAAATGGAACAAAAGATGATTTTTATCTTTTGTCCCATAGAGTGAGCCTTACGATACAAATTACAAACCATCATTTTTTGGATGATTTGGAAAGACTTTTAAGAATAAATGAATCGTCTGATAATGTATTGTTATATAGTGAATTAACTATAGCGGCTTAATTAATTTCTTTACTTTTTAAAGCTTGAAATAAGCAAAATTAATTGTGATGCAAACCTTTTTGCATCTAGAAAACTTATGCATATTATGAAACCATATAAATTTGAAGATTTGCCGGATATTTTAGGAACACTTTCTTTACGTATAGAAAATATTGAAAGGATTTTAAAAAATAGCGCGAAAGAGGAAATAGAGATTGACGATAACTTGCTTACTATCCAGGATGCTTCAAAACTCTTGAAGCTTTCTGTTGCCACTATATATTCTAAAGTATGCAGGAATGAATTGCCTGTAAGTAAAAAGGGCAAGCGACTTTATTTTCAAAAGACTGAACTACTTGACTGGATTAAGTCCGGGCGAATTAAGACTATAGCAGAAATCCAAAAAGAAGTAAATAACAGGTTAGATAAAAGATATTAAAATTAAGAACTGCATATTTTTTGCAGTTTTTTTATTTGTACCCCATTTGTACCTCTTGTCAATGCATCCCTTACAAATTCTGGAAAGTGAATTTCTGGAACTTTACCAACATCAAAAAATGAATTTAAGGATCTGAAGATTAAAATTAAAAAGTCTGTTTTTGCTGCAATGCTTAAGATAATTTATAAATTGATTCTTTTTGTTGTCTTGTGAGATACTTATTTAGATATTTGAAAACCTAATTTCTTTAAAACAACTCTTAGATTAATTTTAACTAAAGATTTACAGCTGTTGTTCATGACAAACAACAACTGTAAAAATAGAGAGAATAGAACTGATAATTTATTACCAGAACTTAATATAAAGTGCAGCAATAATCAATAATGTAATAACGATTAAGACTGTTGTCTGCGGTTTTACTTTAAACATTTCAGAATCAATTTCAAATGCTTTAGGGTTTACTTTCGGACCAGCGAAACTTATTAGAATCATGGCAATCATTGTAAATAAAAATGATAATCCCATACAGATGTGGAACGGAATTTCGAAAGCTCCTTTTCCGTTATTGTAAGCTGTGTATAAAAGTGTGTCGTTTCCAAATAAAGCTGGAGCGTATTCGTTGAATAAAACAGATAATAAGAATCCTAAAATTACCCCAACGATTGCTGCTGTTCCAGTAGTTCTTTTCCAGAACATACCTAAAAAGAACATTGCAAAAACTCCAGGGCTAATGAATCCAGTGTATTTTTGGATGTATGTAAATCCACCAACTCCTCCAATTCCTAAAACGTCATTCCATGTAAATAAAACGGCTAAAAGCATGGCAACAAAAACGGCAAGACGACCGATGTTTACCTGCTGTTTTTCGCCAGCCTCTTTCTGGATGTATTTTTTATGAACGTCTAATGTATAGATTGTAGAAATACTGTTTACTTTTCCAGCCAAAGATGCTACGATTGCAGCAGTTAAAGCGGCAACAGAAAGACCTTTTAATCCGGTTGGAAGGAATGTTAATATAGCAGAATACGCCTCATCTTTTACTCCTCCCTCCAATTGAGGCAAGTGTCCGTTAGTGTATAAAACGTAAGCAGCAATACCAGGAAGCATTACGATAAGCGGCATTAATAATTTTAACATACCAGCAAATAAAATACCTGTACGAGCTGTTTGTAAGTCCGCACCAAGCGCTCTTTGCGTAATGTATTGGTTACATCCCCAGTAGTTTAAGTTGATGATCCAGATACCAGCGGCATAAGATAACAATCCAGGGAAAGTTAAATATTTATCAATTTCTAACTGAGAAGACGTCGCGGTTGGTTTTGGAATAATCATTTTGAAATGTTCTGGAGCCTGCTGCATTAAAACTTTGAAACCTGCAATTGCGTTTTGGCCAACACCAAAAGTTTCTGCAACTGTTGTTAAGGCAATATAAGAAGTTACCAAACCTCCAATAATTAATACAGCCACCTGAATAACGTCTGTATAAGCTACAACCTTCATTCCGCCAAGAGAAATAAACAAGGCAAAAATAGCCAATCCAAGCATGATCACGTGAAGATACTCTCCACCAGCAAGTTTGTTAATGGCTACAGCTCCTAAATAAAGAATAGAAGTTAAGTTCACAAAAACGTATAAAAACAGCCAGAAAACTGCCATGATAAGTGCAGTAGACTCATTGTAACGTGTTTTTAAGAATTGTGGCATGGTGTAAATCTTGTTTTTAAGATATACGGGAATAAACCATACAGCAACAATAATAAGGGCAACGGCAGCAAGCCATTCGTAAGCGGCAACAGCAATTCCTAAAAAGAAACCTTCCCCGCTCATTCCGATGAACTGCTCGGCCGAGATATTAGACGCAATAAGAGAAGCTCCAATTGCCCACCAGGTTAAATTTCCTTCAGCCAAAAAGTAAGCTTTAGCATCATGTTCGTCCTGTTTACGTTTGCGGTAAACCGTGTAACCGTAGACAGAGACTACGATAAAGTAAATAATAAAAACCGCATAGTCTGCGCAAGCGAGGTTTTGGTCCATTGTAAATAATAAGAATGGTTAATAGTTCGTTTTATAGTTTGTAAAATCTATTTTTCAAGAGTTATGGTTTTTCCGATGAAATTTATTCTTCCGCTTTGAATGTCACTAGATCCGTCCGGCTGTTTTCCTCCGACGAAAATAGTAAACCAGCCAGGTTCTACAACTCTCTGTTTTTTCTTATTGATCATAGAAAGCTGTCTTGGAGCAATGGTAA
The DNA here is from genome assembly GCF_003254585.1 of Flavobacterium sharifuzzamanii. Taxonomy (GTDB): domain Bacteria; phylum Bacteroidota; class Bacteroidia; order Flavobacteriales; family Flavobacteriaceae; genus Flavobacterium; species Flavobacterium sharifuzzamanii. Next base: position 506,086 of record NZ_QJGZ01000040.1, read on the forward strand.
AAGTAACGGTCTTTGTTTCTCCTTTTTTAAGATGGATTCGCTCAAAACCTTCTAATTGGCATATTGGACGAGGAGTAGTGGCTTTTTCGTCTTTAATGTACAATTCAGCCACTTCATCTCCATCGCGTTCCCCTGTATTGGTTATGTCAACAGAGACTTTAAAATCTGCATCAGAATTGAAATCTTTGGGAAGCTGTAAATTGGAGTATTTAAAAGTCGTATAGCTTAAACCAAATCCGAAAGGATATAAAGGCGTTTTATGGAAATATCTATACGTTCTGCCTTCCATGTCATAATTTTCAAATTTAGGAAGCTGATCTACAGATTTGTAATATGTTACCGGAAGTCTTCCAGCTGGATTGTAATCTCCAAAAAGAACATCTGCAATCGCATTGCCGCCTTGCTGCCCTGGATATCCTGCCGTTAAAATAGCAGGCAGATTATCATTGGCCCAATTTGCAGAAAGCGCGCTTCCATTAATTAAAACTAAAATAACTGGTTTCCCGGTAGCTTTAACGGCTTTCATAAGCTCCTCCTGATTGGCTGGAAGATCCAAACTTGTTCGGTCTCCGCCATTAAAACCATCCGCTTCCACTTTCATTTCTTCGCCTTCAAGACGCTCATTCAACCCTAAGACAAGAACCACGGCATCTGCCTGTTCTGCGGTCTGGACTGCTTTTTGCAATAAGCCTTCTTCAGGTTCTGCCCATAACAGCTGTGCAATGGCGTCTCCATAGAAGTTCTGGTATTTAACTTCTATTTTATATTTTTTGCCTGCCGCTAAATCTATTTTCTGCGGACGAAAACGCGGATGATGGTTGTTTTTTCCTCCAGTAGTTTTTCCCCCTTCAATTTCAACAGTCATAAAAGGTTTCGACCATTCTGAAATAGTATAAGTTCCCGTTTTAGGAACCGTTAGATAGCCAGTCCATTTCACGCTGTAGCTGCCCATTTTCAAACGGGGATCCGGCGTGTTGATGTCCCAATGAAAATCAACATTGTCATCTATACGGGTGAAAAGAGGTTTTCCGTTCCATTCGCGGTTGTCGTAGTATTCTCCAGTTAAGCCCTGCGTTCCGTTTTCATTCTGGAAAAATATTGACGGTATGATTTTCATTTCAGGAACCCCTTTTGCCAAATCGGTTCCTTTAGCATATAAAACTTTTGCATTTGGCTCCAGTTTATTCTGAATTCCTTTTAAAACAGTAATCGGATTGCTTGGAACTCCGCTGTAATTCCCCCATAAGGACTGAATGTCATCAGCATTCGGTCCAATAACGGCAATCGTTTTGATTTCTTTAGAAAGCGGCAGTGCGTTATTTTGGTTTTTCAAAAGAACAATGCTTTTTTGCGAAGCCGTTCTGGCCAGAAAATCGTTCGCTGCATTATTATTGGTTGAAAACGGAATCTGTGCAAAAGGGACAATCTCATCCGGATCAAACATTCCTAACTTAAAACGAGCTGTAAATAAACGTTTTACAGCAATATCAATGTCTGCTTCAGCAATTAATTTGCGGTCAACAGCTTCTTTTAAAGACTTGAAGCTGCTTCCGCATTCCAAATCTAAACCATTTTTTACTGCCAGTGCCGAAGCGCTTGCAGCATCATTTGTTATTTTATGGTATTTCCAAATATCCGTGACAGCGCCGCAGTCTGATACGATATAACCATTAAATCCCCAGACATTTCTCAAAATATTGAAAAGAAAAGGGCTCGCACTGGCCGACTCCCCTCTAAAACGGTTGTACGCGCCCATTACAGAATAAACATGTCCCTCTTTTACCAAAGTTCTAAAGGCTGGAAGATAGGTTTCATAAAGATCAATATCGCTTGTATTCGCATCAAAAAAATGGCGGGACGGTTCGGGACCGGAATGCACGGCATAGTGTTTGGCCGTTGCAACCACTTTCAAATATTTTTCGTTATTGCCTTGAAGTCCGTTTACATAATTAAGGCCTAACTGGCTTGTCAGAAACGGATCTTCCCCATAAGTTTCATGTCCGCGCCCCCAGCGTGGATCGCGAAAGATGTTCACATTAGGCGACCAAAAAGTCAATCCCTGATACATTCCGTGCTGTCCTCTTCGCAGATATTCATGATGTTTGGCACGAGCCTCATCAGAAATTGCGCTTGCAACATCCAATATCAGCTGGCGGTCCCAAGAGGAAGCAATTGAAATGGATTGGGGAAAGACAGTCGCATATCCTGCGCGAGCAACACCATGCAGCGATTCGTTCCACCAGTTGTATTCCGGAATCCCTAAACGGTCAATTGCGGGAGCAGAATCCATTAATTGGTTTATTTTTTCATCTAATGACATTCTCGATACCAAGTCATTGACACGCTGTTCGGTTGGCAGATTTGGATTTTTGTACGGAAAATTTTCTTGCGCAAAGGTGGTTAAAGCAAAAAAATGTAACGCAATCACTATGGATTTTCTTTTCATAGGTTTTGGATAGTGTTAGATTTATTATTTTTTGATTCGCTGTTTCTAAAACAGGAATGCGAATGAGCAAACATCAATAGTAAAGCAAAAAGCTATTTTGTTTTCTGCTGGCTTGCAAAATTAGATTTTTATACCTCTCAAGTTGGGATAAATTGCTAATTTGAGTATGCTATAAAGCTTTACATTAATATTTTATGATTTTTGCTCAAAATGAAGAAGGGAGACAAATTGCTATTTTTATGGTGTCATTTTGCTGCAATAGTCACTTCTCCTAGGTTAGGAAAAGAATTTTGATATTTTTGTGATCCACTTAATTTTATAAAGTTTTAAATGAAAAGAAATCTACTCGCATTCTTTTTTTGCTGGATAGGCGTTTTGTGCGGTGCACAGCCTTCCGGTACGCTGACTCATTTTGCAAACGATTTAAAATTAAGGCAATCCCGCATTCTTGATATTCAGCAGGACAAAAAGGGATTTATCTGGCTCTCTACTTTTAACGGATTGATACGTTATGACGGAAGCACATTTCAGAAATTTAGAGTAAAACAAAACAGTTCGCTGAATTTGATTTCAAATCGTGTTTTTAAATTTAAGTTTGACAATAGCGACCGAATTTGGATCCAGTCTGAGAAAAATGATATTTATTATTTTGATACTCGAGAGCTGAGTTTTCATTATCCAATAGAAGAAGGAACTTTAAAGGATGCTAGTATTGCCTTTGTAGATTTCAAAGTAATGCCTTCAGGAAGAGTTTGGCTTTTTCCCGAAGAAAAAAATTACGCGATTGCTTTTGAAAAAAATAAAAAAGTTAGAAAAATTGCCTTTGATCCGGCAAAGCGCTGTGGAAAAATCAGTGATATTTATGAGGATAAACAGGGAGCTACCTGGTTTTTTACCGAAGCAGGCACGTGCAGATTAGACAAGTCTGGTAAAGATCCCCAATATTTCTTTTTTAATGGAAAACCTTGCGTGTATAATTCATTTTTAGAAACTAAAGAAGATATCATTTTTGGAGGAAACAATGGAGAACTGGCACGTTATAATAAAAAAGCAAGCACATTTTTTGACTTTCTGCTTGATATTAAAGAAGATATCATTTATTCCGAACTTGTTGCCAATGCAAAAATGCTTATCATAACGGCAGGACAGGTTTTTTATTTTTATGATCTGAAAACAGGAAAGTTAGATGCATATAATGGCAAAAGTTTAGCGGGATTTCCAAACAAAAAAATCAATTATTTGGGCTCAACACGTTCCAGACAATTTTGGTTTGAAGCTCAGGGCGAAGGGGTGTTTCAGTTTGATCTTCTGAGCAGGAAAATTAAACGCATGCCTGTTGATTATAGCGATTCAGCAACAGCTGGCGGACAAAGGAAGAGTTTTATGATTACTTCTCCAAATGGAACGGTGTGGATACAATCTGGAAACGCTCCATTTTCTTATTGGGACGAAAAAAACAATAAACTTTCTTCTGTAATCAGATGCATTAACGAATCAAAAGAGTCGGTTTCAGATTTAATGCACACGGCAATGTTTGACAGATTAGGAAATCTGTGGTTTTGCTCTTTTAAGCAAGGATTGGATTTGGTAACCTTCAGCAATAGCAGTTTCTCAACTCTAAATCTCAATTCCTCAAATGACCATCATAAACACAATGTGCGAAGTTTGATGAAAGATAATAGTGGAAATCTTTGGGTGGCGAGCCGTAAAGAGAAAATTGCTTTGTTTGACAGCCAGAAAAAGAAAATCGGTTTTTTGGCTTCTGACGGAACATTGTCTTCTTCAGGGCCGGGTTGGGGAGCCGATATTTACAGTATGCTTCAGGATAACAAAGGCAGAATTTGGGTAGGAACTAGAGGAAACGGATTATTTTGCCTATCTCCAACTGATCAGTCTTTTAAATATAAAGTTGTTCATTATAAATACAATGAAAATGACAGTTACGGTTTAAACTCAGATGATATTTTTAAAATCTTTCAAGCTTCAAACGGACAGATTTATATTGCGACTTGGGGCGGCGGGGTCAATATTATTCGTGAATCAAGCGGCAAAATTCAATTTATTAATTTTAAAAATGAATTAAGAAACTATCCAATAAAAACAGCAGATAAAGTCCGTTCGATTGTAGAAAACAAAGACCATAAGATATTTTTTATTTCATCCTATAAATTGTTTTCTTTTTCGGAAGATGCTAAATCGACAAACAAAATAAAATTTAATGAATATTCTCAAGTTTCAGGAAATGATATTTTGGATATTCTAATCACCCATGACAATCAGATGGCATTGGCAACCAACGGCATGGGATTGATAATGGCAGATTTGGATAAAAAAGGACAATTGAACGTTAAATCTATTTGGAATGAAATGGTTTCCTTTCCAGTTGAAGGAGTTGTAGCCATTCAGGAAGATAAAGCGGGTAAAATCTGGCTAATGAGCGACAATCAGATTGTTCGTTTTGATCCTAAAAATAACAGCGCCGAAACGTTTCCAGAATTAAAATCAATTATCGGAACCGAGATATTTTCTGAAGCGACAAAATGCGAACTTTTAAATGGAGAAATAGCTGTAGGATATTCTAATGGCGTAATTTATTTCAAACCAGAAAATATAAAGCCTTTCCATTTTAAACCTTATTTGGCGATTTCTGGGTTTTTGGTGAATAATAAAGAATTGCACGAAATAAATCCTGAAACTCCAAAAAATCCCGATTTGCTGCAGGAAGTTGCCCTGGAGCACAATCAGAATTTCTTCAGAGTGCAAATTTCGGCTTTGGATTATTTAAAAAGCGAAAATATTGTGTACCGCTACAAATTGGAAGGCATTGATAAGCAATGGAATTACATTAAAGGAGGACAGTCTATTAACTATACCAATTTGGGCAGAGGGAGCTATACGCTTTTGGTTTCTTCCACAAACGGACATAATTTATGGATGAACAACGAAAGGCGGATTAAGATCACGATTAGGCCTTCGATATGGGGAACTAATTTTGCTTATTTCTGCTATTTGATATTAGCTGGAGGTTTATTTTTCTTAACAAGAAGAGCCATTATTACTATTTTGAAACTTCGAAATGATGTGAAGCTGGAAAAACAGATGAGCGAATTGAAACTGAAATTCTTCACCGATATTTCGCATGAAATCCGCACGCCGCTTACTATGATTGCTGCTCCTTTGGAAGTGATGCTTGCAGATGATGATTTGAAGGATGCTGCAAAAGGACAGCTTCGCATTATTGAAAAAAGCAGCAATAAATTATTGAACCTGGTCAATCAGATTTTGGATTTGAGAAGAGTTCAAGATAAAAAACTGGCTATTCGCGAAATCAATCTGGGAGAATTCGTATCTCAAATGTGTGAGGATTTTAGTGAGATGAGTGCGCAGAGCCATATAAATTTGAAAGTTGATATTCATTCTTCAGAACCTAAAATTTGGGCAGATCCAGACAGTTTGGATAAAATTTTAGTCAACTTGCTTTCTAATGCTTTTAAATATTGCAGCAAAGGAGATTCTATAGAGGTAAAAGTCGAAGAGTCAGAAAAGCATGTCTTTTTAACCGTAAGCGATAATGGGCCAGGAATTAGCCCTACACTTCAAAAAAGGCTATTTGTGCGTTTTTCAAATTACAATGAAAATCTTTCCAATCCGAGTACAGGCCTTGGGCTTTCTATTATTAAAGACATTGCCGATAAACATGGAGCGGAAGTTTTAATTGACAGTGCCCAAGGAAAAGGAAGCAGTTTTCAAATTGCATTTTTAAAAGGTTATCAGCACTTCAAAGACGATGTTGATATTTTATTGGAAGAAACGGAAGAGCATTTTTCTGATGAAATAAATCAAGATTTCGAAACTGAGCAGGAAACGATAATTATAAAAGAATCTGCTAGAGAGCATCCGATTGGACTTGTTGTGGAAGATGATCCAGAACTGCTTGCTTTTATTGTTTCTATTTTAGAAAGCGATTACACGATTTATACCGCCGAAAATGGTGATGAAGGTTGCATAAAAGCTGAAGAAATTTTGCCAGATTTTGTTATCAGCGATATTATGATGCCAGAAAAAGACGGAATCGAGATGCTGAAGTCAATTCGAGATAATTTGTCAACCAGCCATATTCCGGTTATTTTGCTTAGCGCGAAATCATCTATTGAAAGCAAATTGGAAGGTTTGGAATACGGAGCAGATGATTATGTGACCAAGCCGTTTAATGTCAGTTTGCTAAGAGCAAGAGTAAAGAATGTTCTAGATCAGCGTGCCCGTTTGCAGCAATTGTTTTCCAGTGGAAGCACAATTGAAATTTCTAAAGAAAAACCGCTTCAAATATCCAATAAGGATCAGAAATTTATGTTTCAGGTTATTGAATTTGTAAAAGAAAATATGTCAAATTCTGATTTTTCTGTTGACGAATTGGGGAAATTAATGTGCATGTCGCGCGCTAGTTTTTTCAATAAGCTCAAAAGCATTACAGGAGCTTCTCCCGTTGTTTTCATTCGTGATATGCGATTAAATGAGGCAGCAAGACTTTTGAAAGAAGATGATTTATTGATAAAGGAAATCTGTTTTGAAGTAGGTTTTAATGATCTAAAATACTTCGGAAAATGTTTCAGGGCAAAATACGATCATACTCCTGCAGAATACCGCCGGCAATTTAATTGACCAGTATTTAAATAAAAACTATTTATATGGAAGCCTCATTATTTTAATGGGGCTTCTTTTTTTAGAATAAAATAATTGAAAATAAATCTATAAATAAGCTATTGCGATATTTCTTTTTATTGGTGCTGTTTTTTTTGCATTGTATAAAAAAAAGTAAGAAAATTTATTGAATAACTGTTTCTGAGTGCTTAAATAGCGATTTGTACCATTTCGAAAAGCAAAAATTACCCCATAATCAGGTATGCGATTTCTAGTTTTGCTTCATAATCTTGATTGATTTTTAACTAACTAACCTTAAAACCAAAATTATGAACCAAACTAAATTTAACATTCAACTGCCTATTTTGGACTGTAGTCCTAAAATAAATCAAAAAGAAAACTTTCATCATTTTTAATTTTTTAGAGATATGAAAATGATCAAAAATCTTATTCTTGGAGCTGGAACATTTTTTCTTCTTAATTCTTGCTCTAGCGACGGCCTTAAATATGAAAGCCATACAGTTAAAAAACTGGATTTTCAATTAAACGGCGAACCTTGGAATTTAAATGTAGGCATTTCAACCAGACCTCTTTTTGCCTATAGGGAAAATGGAGAATATTTTGCAAACTACAGTTCGCTTTATCCTTTTTCTCTAGACGATGGAGAATACAAATTGGTAGCAACAGACTATCCCGAGCAGATGGTTCCGTCTCCAACGAACCTTAACCAACTCATTGTTCCACAGCCTGCATTGGCAAACCAGCCGGTAAATTTATCAGATGCGATGCCTTACGCTTCGCCATTTGAAGAACCTTTGACGCTGAATATTGTTACGCGGACGGGAATTCTTCGTTTGAAAACTTTAGACATTGTGGCCGATAAAAGCTATACCACAATTAAAACTACAGTTTTGGTAAAGAGAAGCGGCTACAAAGTAGCTGATGGAACTTACATTAAAGAAGACATGTTTGTAACCAGAAGCAAAGCAACGGCAAGCGGCGGGATAAACTACACAGATGATTTTGTTTTATTTCAAACAGGAGAGGAGGCTAACAACGTTCGCGTTAAAATAGAATGCCTTAATCAGAATATGGAAGTTGTAAAAACAAAAGAATTGCAGGGAACTTTTCCTATTGAAGGCAATAAAGTTACGAGTGTCGACTTCCTTATAAACGAACCTTGATACACTTCTTATCAAAACAAACTAAAACCAATTACTATTAGCCGCCATTGAATTTAGTGAAATAATAATATGATAGCCAAAGAAAGTTAGCGTCTGGACTTTGCTGTATTCTATTATAAAATTCAAAGAAAGGCTTTTAACCAAATAAAAAATATTCTAATTATGACTATAAAAAAATATATCTGTAGCATTTTAGCCGTGCTGTTTTTGGCAGGAGGCGCTTATGCTCAGAAGCGTGTAACCGTGAGCGGTTCGGTTAGAGACAACATGGGAGGCATTCCTGGCGCAACAATTATGGTAAAGAATGAAAAAAACAATGGGGTTACCGATTTTGATGGGAAATTCAGCATTACAGTAGCAGATCCAGAAACAGCGGTTTTGATTGTCAAATTTGTTGGTATGAATGATGAAATTGTGCCGCTAAAAGGGCGTACATCTGGAATTACAGTAACAATGAAAGAATCGAATAGCGAATTAAATGAAGTTGTTGTAATTGGCTACGGAACGCAAAAACGTAAAAACTTAACTGGAGCGGTTGCCAGTATAAAAGGTACCGAATTGGCAAAAGTGCCAACATCAAACGTAGCTGAAGCTTTGACAGGAAGACTTCCTGGAGTGCAGGTTACAACGGTTGACGGCTCGCCAGGAGCAGATGTTAAAATTAGAATTCGTGGAGGCGGATCAATTACTGAAGACAATTCGCCATTAATCCTAGTTGACGGTTTTGAAGTTGCCAACTTAAATGATATTCCGCCAACAGATATCGAATCGGTGGAAGTTTTAAAAGATGCAGCCTCTACAGCCGTATATGGTGCAAGAGGAGCAAATGGAGTAATCATCGTAACGACTAAAGTTCCAAAAGCCGGAAAGGTTTCGGTTAACATTCATAATTATACTCAAATTAAAACGCTTGCCAATCATTTGGATGTTATGGATCCTTATGAATTTGTGATGATGCAGTACGAGTTCGCGCGCAAGGGGACTTCTAACCCAACTGCATTTTATAATATGTACGGCAGACCAAGCGAATATTACATTTATAAAGGGAATAAAGGTACAGATTGGCAAAATGAAATTTTTGGAAGCAATCCAATCGCAAGATACACGGATATCAACGTAAATGGGGGAAGCGAAAAAACGAAATTCAAATTTACGTTTGTAAATCAGGATCAGCCTGGGGTTTTGGTTGGAACCGGTATGCGTCAGAATTATGTTTATCTGATTTTAAATTCAAAATTAACAGACAATCTTACCTTCGAATATCAGACCCGTTTAACCAATCAAACCATCGACGGTTCCGGAACAGATGGAGTGAGCTTGCTTAGAGCTTTGCGTGAGGCGCCGACAGGAGGTTTGGAAGATTATATGACTTTGCCTGAAGATAATACTTATTTTGATCCGGACGATTATGAAATTAAACCTCGTTTTAATCCATTCGAAGAAGCAGAGAAAAACTACCGTAAACGCACTACGAGAATATTTAACACTACCGGAGCTTTAACGTGGACAATCAAAAAAGGCTTGACACTTCGCTCTTCATTCGGTTACGAATATAAATATCAGGAAGACGGCCGTTTCTGGGGAACAGATACTAAAACGGCATTAGAGAATAACAATATGCCTCTAACATATTGGTCTATGGCCCAATCGCCACGCTGGCAGCTGAACAACGTATTAAACTACGGATTTAAGTTAAAAGAACGCCACGATTTCCAATTGATGGTTGGACAGGAAATAAAAGATCAGGAAAGTTCAATTAAGTTTTTCCGCACCCGTTATTTTCCTGAAGACATAACTGGAGAAAAAGCTTTAGACAACCTAGCTTTGGGAACTCCTTTTGATAATGGTTCAAATGCAGAATCTCCAAATAGAATTTCGTCATTTTTTGGAAGAGCGAATTACGGTTATGACGATCGTTATCTTTTTACGTTTACCGTTCGTACTGACGGTTCTACAAAATTCGGTCCAGACAACAGATGGGGAGTTTTCCCAGCGGGCGCTTTTGCTTGGAGGGTCTCAAATGAAAGTTTCCTAAAAAATAGCCAGACGGTTTCAAACCTAAAACTTCGTTTGAGTTATGGAGCTTCAGGCAATGATAGAATTAAAGGCGATTTATATGCAAAGTATTACGGAGTTTCCAGAGACCGTTCTGTAGGATGGGGAGAAGAAAACCATTACTACTATAATTTTTACAACGACAAGTATCTGAACAATCCAAACGTAAAATGGGAGACAACCTATACGGCAAACGTAGGTCTTGATTTTGGTTTTTTCAAAGAAAGGCTTACAGGAACTTTAGATTTCTATCACAATAAGGTAAAAGATTTATTAGTGCCATCTGATATTGCTTCGGTTTCCGGTTTTACAAAAATGATGACCAATGTCGGGCAGACTTCTAATAAAGGTGTCGAATTTGCAATCAACGGAAGCGTAATTAAGAAAAAAGATTTTCAAGTTGATTTGACTTTTAATATTGGCTACAACAAAAATAAAATTGACAAACTGGCGAGCGGGGAACAAGAATGGATTTTAAGTTCGGGCTGGGCAGGAACACAATTATTAAATGATGATGATTACCGTGCTTACGTAGGCGGAACAAAAGGGTTGATTTATGGTTTCGTAAACGATGGCTTCTATACAATGGATGACTTTGAATCTTTTGATGCAGTAACTAAAACTTGGAAATTAAAAGAGGGTGTTGCCAATTCAAAAAATCTTTCGGGAGATCCGGTTCCAGGAAATGCCAAGTTTAAAAAACTGGCTCCTGTTGATCCTTCAGACCCAAACAGCTATGTAATTGGAGATAAAGACAGAAAGGTTATCGGAGATACAAATCCTGATTTTTCTGGAGGTTTTGGAGTAAATGCCATTTGGAAAAATTTCGATTTGACGGCATTTTTCAATTTCATGTCAGGATTTGATGTCTACAACGCCAATAAGATTATGACGACTTCTTTCTTCCAGAACAACCAGAACAATTTCAGTATGGATGTAGGACTGGACAATCGCTGGAGAAATTATGACGACATGGGTAATGATCTTCGCTATTCGCCAGAACAGCTGGCAAAACAAAACGAAAACGCTACCATGTGGAATCCGGTATCTCTTGGACGCCCTATTGCCATGTCTTATGCAGTCGAAGATGGTTCGTTCTTGAGATTAAACACTTTGAGCATTGGTTATACTATTCCAAAACAAAACAGTTCAAAAGTGGGATTCAGCAGAATTAGGCTATATGCGACAGGAAGCAACTTATTTGTTTGGACGAACTATTCAGGATACGATCCAGATATCAATCTTGAAACAGGATTAACACCAAATATTGATTACAATGCTTATCCAAGAACGCGCAATTACGCTTTTGGAGTGCAGCTGTCATTTTAATTAAACAATATTAAATCTCACAAAGATGAATAAAAAGATAATATTTAGTTTTCTGCTAGTTGCGCTGTTTTTTACAGCCTGCGACGAATATCTGGATGTACAGCCAGGATCTGGCTTTACCCAAGCAGAAGTTTTCAAATCAGAGAAAGACATTCAGTCTGCTGTTGCGGGTGTTTATACGCTTATGCTGACTGATGATGCTTACGCTAACCGCCTTGCTTTTGTTTTTAACATGAATACAGATGTAGAAATGTCTGGCGTGTCGACCAATACAGTAAACGGAAACGGTTCTGATATTGCGTGTTACGATCCAAAGCCATATTGGACTACTTTAAATGGCACTTGGAGCGCCATGTACAAAATCATCAATACTGCCAATGATGTAATTGAAGGAATTGAAAGTTCTGATTTGTATAAAGCAGATCCAAAAAATGCTCCTTCCACTATTATGCAGATGTATGGAGAAGTGAAAACAATTCGTGCAATGGTGTATTTGGATATGATCCGCATTTGGGGAGACGTTGTCTTCCGCACTAAATCTTCAACTGGAGATGAGAATTTTGCGGTAGGTACAACAGACCGAAATGTGATTCTTGAATTTTTAATTGACGATTTAAAGTCAGTTGAGCCTTATATGAAAAATGCAAACGAATTGGATTATGGAGTGGAACGCGCTTCTAGAAGTTTCAATCAAGGTTTAATTGGATTATTGGCTCTTACAAGAGGAGGATGGACGCTTCGCCCGGACGAAAACAATCCGGCAAGTATTGGGCATATGGAAAGAGGAAAAAATTACGAGCAGTATTATGATATTGCAATCCAATATCTGGAAAAAGTAATTTTAGGGAGACAGCATGATTTAAAATTAAGCTTTAGAGATTTCTGGATTAAACAGAACAATTGGGAAACACCAGTAAATGACGATGTTATTTTCTCAATTCCAATGCTGAAAAACTCTACAGGCGAGTACGGCTATTTTGCTGGAATTCCGATTATTGAAGGGAACCATCCTTACGGAAGCGCTTCAGGAACCCTTAGCTTGTGCGGAGAATATCTTTATTCGTTCGATAATAAAGATTTAAGAAGAGATGTTACTTGTGCGCCGCTTTCTTACGATCAAAATTTAAATCAGGTAATTCGTTTGGATTTGGCACGTTTGGCTGTTGGAAAATGGTCTAAATTATGGATGAATGATCCGTTGGGAAGCACAAGCCAGAAAGGTACGGGAATCAACTATTCTTGGATGCGTTTTGCAGATGTACTGCTAATGTACGCTGAAGCGGTGAATGAACGTTTTGGCCCTCGCGAAGATGCACGTGAATGTTTGAGACGTGTGAGAAGAAGAGCTTTTGCTCAAGCAGATTGGGGAACTAAAGTAGATAATTATGTAATGTCTAAATCATCGCCCGATTTGTTCTTTAAAGCTATTATGGACGAGCGCAAATGGGAATTTGGCGGAGAAAGCAAACGTAAATTCGATTTGGCGCGCTGGAATAAATTCAGCGAAGTGATTTACAATCAATACTACAGACTATACAATTGGGGACGCGTAGCCAATGGAGCTTATGTTCCTGGCATCGACCAGGTTCCAGGAAGCATTTATTATAAAAACATTCCGGATCCTGTTAACTCTGGCAGAACAATCTTAGATATCAAAGGAATTGATGAAATTCTGCAAGCTCGCCCTGCAGGTTATACAGAACTTCCGTTTGCTGTAAGCTGGTATTCATTAAACAACGAAACGGCAAGTTATGAACCAAGAAACGATATCAAATGGAGTTTTAGAGGATTCATCAATTACAACAACGCTTCATCAGTATCTCCAACAGATCCATTACGTTATTTATGTCCCTATCCTTCTAAGGTAATTACAGATCATAGAGGAGCTATTCAAAATTATTATGGATTTAATTTTTAAATCAAGTAAAGCATGAAAAACTTTAGAAAAATACTTTATATACTGTCTCTAATTGGTTTAATTGCCTGCGGAGAAATGCTGATATCTTGTGAAAACGATGAGTTTAAATATCCGCAAGAACAAGATCTGTTTCAGCCAAAATTTGTACTTGTAGCCCCTTTAGTAAAAGGCAATTCAATAGCCATTGTATGGTATAAAGTTAACGATGCGGCATCTTATACCGTAGAGCTGCATTTAGACAATTATTATAAAAGTTTATACAAATCGTATACAACGACAGACACCCAACTTTTAATGGATGACATTCCGTATAAAACGCAGTTTTACATTAGAGTAAGATCTAATCATGCTATAGACGGGCATAATTCGCAATGGTCCTATACCAATGCTTTAACAGAAGAGCGTCCGCCGTTTGATCCAATTTTGCATACAGTAGAAAAGGTTAATATTACAGAAACTGAAGTTACAGTAAACTGGGATATTTCTCCTCAGAATCCAGTAGACAGCATTTCTGTTTCGCCTGCACAATCTGCTGAAATTCCTGCAATTGGCCGTAAGCTAACTTCTGCGGAAATTGCCAAAGGAGAAGCAACAGTAGCTGGCTTAGAAAAAAACACATTGTACAATGTAAATATTTTCGACAACAACAAACCAAGACGTTATGATAAGCCTTATAATCAGGTTTCTTTCCGTTCGGCAGGTCCATCAACATCCACTATTATTGTAACAAAAGGAATGGATTTGGATGCTTTATTGAGAACAAACAATGACGATCCGACCATCCCAGAAGGAACAGAATATTTCCTTGAAGCCGGTTCACTGTTTAAAATTACGCCTTTTACCATTTCAAAAGGATTCAAACTTACAGGAGGAACGGAAGGAGAACGCCCTCAGATCGAAATGAACGGAAACTGGAATATTGCAGAGGGTTCTTATTTGTCGGAATTGGCTTTTGAAAACATTCGTTTTTATCAGACTATTGACGCAAGTTATTTCTTTAATAGCGGAACAGCTTGGAAATTAGATAAAATTACTTTCTACAATTGTGTTTTCAATTATTTTAAACGTGGATTCTGGAGACATCAAGGAAACGGAAAATACAAAGAAATTGGTGAATTTGACATGAGCTACTGTACGTTTGATCAGGTGGGAGGACACTCAGGACCATACGGAACATTTGTATTCGGTTCTGCCGGAGCTGATAATGTGAAGAAAGCCAAATTCTCAAACTGCACTTTCATGAGAGATTACTATCAGACAGCAGACAAGAACCGAAACTTTAAAAACCTGTTTGATTATGGCACATCGGCTTATCCGATCCAATTAGAATACCAAAATATTACGATTTACGATTATGCGTATAACAGGGCATTAATAAATATTCCGAATGCCGTCGGATCTACTTTAATCTTTAAGAATGTATTATTGGCATCTTCTTGCGGTAAAGTAATTCAGGCAATTGCAGCCAATACGCCTGCAACTTACGGAAACAATTATACAACGACAGATTATCTGCTAGGTGCCGCAGCAATTCAGGGAACCGATCTGGGCATAAGCGCGCAAAATTTATTTGTTGATCCTGCAAATGGCAATTTGATGATTAAAGATCCAAATTCTCCAATTGTAACCAATAAAGTAGGAGACACAAGATGGTTGCCTTAAGTTTTGTTAATTAAGTGGTTTCAGTACTTTCATGAAGTATCCTTGTGGTTGAGGATACTTCATTGTACTGTCTTCCTTAGATTAATAGAAGAAAATTAGACTTTAAAACATCAAGACTTTTTTGTGATGTTTTAATGAAGCGAATTATATAATAAAAATCAATACAATGAAATTCAAACAATTGCTATTCGCCTTAGGATTATTTTGGTATTTGGGAGCAAATGCACAAGGCTGGAACGCCGACTTAGGAAATGGAAAATACAAAAATCCAATCTTGCATGTAGATTATTCTGATCCCGATGTTTGTGCTGGAGAAGATGGTTATTACATGACAGCCTCGAGTTTTAACAGTGTTCCGGGACTTCCTATACTTCATTCTAAAGACCTTGTAAATTGGGAATTGATTGGATATGCATTGCAAAATCTATTTCCGATAGAACATTATCAAACCGTTCGTCATGGCGATGGCGTTTGGGCCCCATCTATCCGTTACCACAATGGCGAGTATTTTATTTACTGGGGAGATCCAGATTTTGGAATATTTATGGTAAAAACCAAAAATCCTGCCGGTGTTTGGGACGAGCCAATTTTAGTAAAAGAAGCAAAAGGAATTATAGATACCTGCCCATTTTGGGATGAAGAAGGAAAAGCGTATTTATCTTATGCTTTTGCAGGAAGCCGCGCCAATGTGAAAACAGTTTTAATGCTGTCTGAAATGGCATCAGACGGAACTAAACTAATAGGAAATCCAGCTTTGGTTTTTGACGGGCATAACGGACACACCACAGTTGAAGGTTCAAAAATGTACAAACGTGAAGGATACTATTGGATTATGGCTCCTGCAGGTGGCGTAAAGCCAGGATGGCAATTGGCAATGCGTTCCAAAAATGTTTGGGGGCCTTATGAATATAAAGTGGTTCTTCATCAAGGAGATTCACCAGTTAACGGGCCTCATCAAGGCGGTTATGTTGAAACTCCAAACCGAGACGGATGGTTTTTGCATTTTCAAGACCGTTGGGCTTACGGGCGCGTGGTTCATTTGCAGCCTGTGACTTGGAAAGACGGTTGGCCTATTATGGGGAAAGATTCCAATAAGGATGGAATTGGAGAGCCTGTTATGGAATGGACAAAACCAAACGTAGGGAAGAATTATGCGGCAACGCCATTAGTTTCTTCAGATGAATTTAATAGCCATCAATTGGGACTGCAATGGCAATGGCAAGCCAATCAGAATCCTGCCGAGCATTGGGGATGGTCTTCAGCAAATCTTGGTTTTATGCGTCTAAACTGCATTGCGAAAAAAGAAGGAGTAAAAACCATGTGGATGATGCCGAATCTTTTATTGCAAAAATTTCCCGGTGCCAATTTTATGGCAACAGCAAAATTAACTTTCGAGAATAATCCAGATGCAGGAGTAAGCGGTTCAGGCTTGATTGTATTTGGCGAAGATTACGCTTACATCGCAATTGAACAGGATAAAGCAGGTAATTTAAATTTGGTGCAGCGCACTATGAAAAGCGCCAGAACTTCTAAAGAATTGGAGAAAGAAATGGCATCGATTCCTGTCAATAAAAAAGAAGTGAGTCTGCGTGCCAAAGTAGAAATGATTCAGAACAAAGAACCTTTTGATGCTAAAGTCACTTTTTATTACAGCATTGATGGAAAGAATTTTAAAAAACTGGGAGAATCATTCAAGCCAAGCGCGGGAAGATGGGTTGGGGCTAAAATCGGACTTTTTGCAACAGGATCGAAAACTATAAATGACAGCAGTTACGCCGATTACGATTGGTTTAGAGTTGAAGAAAATTAGAAATAGCATGAAGCATAAAATGAAATATTGTTTTCTTGCTTTGTTCGTTGGAATCATTTCTTTCGGGCAATCAAGATCGGCAAATGAAAAAGAATTATCTCCAGTGGAATGGGCAGTTAAAATGGCCGATTCAGATCAGAAACGTGTTCCAAATCCAGTATTTCTGGATGGAGTCAAATATCCCAAATGGAATTATACAAATGGCTTGGTGGCTCTTGCCAATCAGAAATTATATGATTATACCAAAAATCAGAAATATTTGGATTACGGACTTTCTTATGCCGAACAATTAATTGACAAAGATGGAAACATATTAGGAGGCTATGAACTTGATAAATACAGCTTGGATCTGATAAATTCCGGAAAAATACTTTTTGAAATTTATAAAAAGACAAATGATTCGCGCTATAAAAAAGCGATGGATTTATTGCGCAAACAATTAGAAGGACATCCACGGAATTCTGATGGAGGCTATTGGCATAAAAAGAGCTATCCGTGGCAAATGTGGCTGGATGGCGTTTATATGGCAGATCCTTTTTCAGCGCAATACGGAGCAGTTTTCAGTGATCCAAAAGCGATTGATGATGCTATCCTTCAAGCAGAATTAATTCAGAAACACACTTTTGATGCTAAAACAGGTTTGAATTTACATGGTTATGATGAAAAACGCGAGCAATTCTGGGCAAACAAAACAACCGGAACTTCTACGCATGTATGGGGGCGAGCACAAGGCTGGTATTGTATGGCTTTGGTTGATATTTTAGACTTTGTTCCAGAAAATCATCCTAAAAGAAAAGATTTAATAAAAATTGTTCAACTGGTTTTTGATGCTGTTCTAAAAGCGCAAGATTCTAAAACAGAAGTCTGGTGGCAAGTAATGGATCAGCCGGGAAGAAAGGGGAACTATCTGGAATCGACTTGTTCTGCAATGTTTGTGTATTCTTTTGCTAAAGCTTGCAACAAAGGGTATGTAGACCAAAAATTTCTGAAATCGGCAAAAAAAGGTTTTAACGGAATTCAAAAAGAATTTATAAAAGATAATGAAGACGGAACTATTTCAATTTCGAAATGCTGTGCCGTTGCGGGATTAGGAGGCAAAAATCCTGAAGATAGAAACGGTTCATTTGAATACTATATTTCTGAACCTATTAGAGATGACGATGCAAAAGCAGTTGGCTCTTATATTCTGGCTGGGATCGAATTGCAAAAATCTTTAGACAAAAAATAATATATCAAAATTACAATGGGTTATGATAAAAATTAAAAGCACACTTTTTATAACAGCATTTCTTTTTATGGCTTTTTCATGTATTGGACAAAAGAAAGCAACTGTGAATGCATTGGATAAAAAAGATAAATCAAGTTTAAAAATCCCTTTTAAAATGCCAGAGGTGCAAGTTCCAGAGTTTAAAAGAGACACTTTAAATATTCTCGATTTTGGAGCAATGCCAAACACAGAACAGCTTTGCACAAATGCCATTAATTCGGCAATTGAAAAATGTTCTAAATCGGGGGGAGGGGTTGTGGTAATTCCTGCCGGATTATGGACAACGGGACCAATAAAACTGAAAAGCAATGTAAATCTGCATACGCAAAATGGCGCTTTTGTTTCTTTTACAGGCGATTTAAAGCAGTACAAACTAATAGAATCCTATTTTGAAGGCAATAAAGTCATTCGCTGTGAATCGCCAATTATGGGAGTTGGCCTAGAAAACATTGCCATTACCGGTCAGGGAATTTTTGACGGAAATGGCGCTGTATGGAGACCTGTCAAAATCGGAAAAATGACTGCTGGGCAATGGGACGAATTGGTAAAATCTGGCGGTGTTCTGTCTAAAGACGGAAAAATCTGGTATCCTTCTAAAGGAGCTTATGAAGGGAATGAGGAAAGAAATAAGTTGCCTAAAAAAGAAACCGTAGAAAACATGGAGCCTTACAAAGAAGCGCTTCGTCCGGTTATGGTAAGTTTGGTTAATTGCAAAAAACTGCTTTTAGACGGTGTCACTTTTCAAAATTCTCCTGCTTGGAATGTGAATCCGTTAATATGTGAGCATCTTACTCTACGAAACTTAACAATTCGCAATCCTTGGTATTCTCAAAATGGAGATGGTTTAGATTTAGAATCCTGCCGAATCGGAACGGTAACCAATTGTCGTTTTGATGTTGGCGATGATGCGATCTGCATTAAATCTGGAAAAGATAAAGAAGGAAGAGACCGTGCAAAACCAACTGAATTTTTTGTGATTACAGATTGTGTGGTTTATCACGCACATGGAGGTTTTACAATTGGAAGCGAAATGTCTGGAGGCGTTAAGAATATATTTGCCAAGAACCTAACATTTAATGGAACAGACTGCGGACTTCGTTTTAAATCTGTCCGCGGACGTGGCGGTGTAGTGGAGAATATTTGGATGGAGGACATTCGCATGAATAATATTCCGACAGACGCCATCAATTTTAATTTGTATTATTTCGGAAAATCTTTATCAGAAGATAAAACAACAGGCGAAATAACAGTCGCAAAAGAAGCTATTTCTGATGGTACGCCTGCCTTTAAAAATATGTATTTCAAAAACATTTATGTAAATGGTGCTGCTCAGGCTTTGAAAATTATGGGAATCCCAGAAATGCCAGTTACTAACATCGAATTTGATAACATGATTATCCGTTCAGATATTGGAGTTCAGTTGAACTATACAAGCAAAATCACTTTTAAAAATCTTGATTTAAGATTAGACAAACCTGGAATCGCGGTAAGTTTTTCAAACAGCCAGAATGTGAGTTTGGATGGTTTGAAATCTACGGGAGAAAATCAGATGTTTTGGGTTGGAGGGGTAGAAACAAAAGATATTTCATTAAAAACCAACGGTAAAAAAATGGTTATGGATAAAGATTTAAAAGTGCTGGAATCGATTAAAGGCGAAGTAAAAGTGGTGGACTAAAACAGAAAAAAAATGATACTATTCAAATTTATGGCAGTTTCCATTTTCTTTATGAATCTTTCGTTTGCAAATGATTCTCTAAAAGAAACCAAGCCTTACGATATTGTTGTGGATGCAGATGGAAAAGGAGATTTTAAAACTGTTCAAGAGGCATTTAATTCGGTGCCATTATTAAAAACATCAGAAACTAAAATTTTTGTAAAGAATGGAATCTACAAAGAAAAACTAGAATTGGCCTTAAATAGAAATAACATTACGCTGATTGGGGAAAGCAGAGAAAATGTAATCCTGACTTATGATGACTATGCATCCAAATCGAATGGTGCAGGAGCAACAGTGGGAACTTCCGGATCTGCCAGTTTTATTGTTGCAGGCAATGGTTTTAAAGCGCAGAATATTACTTTCGAGAATTCGTCTGGCCCAGTTGGGCAGGCAGTGGCAGTTAGAATTGACGGAGACCGGATCATTTTCGAGAATTGCAGATTTTTAGGATTTCAAGACACTTTATATCCTAGAGAAAGTGGCAGCAGGCAGTATTACAAAAACTGTTATATCGAAGGAACAACTGATTTCATTTTTGGAGGTTCGACCGTGATTTTTGACCAATGTGAAATCTTCTCTAAAAAAGGAGGCTCTTATATTACCGCTGCCAATACGCCTGAATCTAGCCCGTACGGATTTATATTCCTAAACTGCAAACTGACTTCAAATTCAGGAGATAACTCTTATTTCCTTGGAAGACCGTGGAGAAATTATGCTAAAACTGTTTTTATAAGATGTGAAATGGATTCACACATTAAACCATTAGGTTGGCATAATTGGGGAAAACCAGAAGCTGAAAAAACGGCTTTTTATGCCGAATATCAATCTACAGGAGCAGGAGCAAATGCTGCATCAAGAGCCAGTTGGTCTCATCAGCTTTCAGCAGTACAATTTAAAAAGGAATATTCGATGAAAGCCATTTTAAAAGATTGGAAACCAAATTGAAGTTTTAAAAAGCATCTTTCAGAAGTTATAATCGATTAAATAAATAAAGAATGAAGTTTCAAAACAGAAAATTAAAAGCAGCATTTATTTGGGTCTGGATCTTATTTCTTCAAAAGATGAACGCGCAATATTTGGAAGGATTGACTCAGGTTAAAGACACTTCTTTCAATAATAGGAGCGCATTCAAAAAAACATTGAAATACTTTCCTAATATTTCTCTCGTTTCCGAAATGCATTTTGACGCTCTTGTGCAGAAAAACGACATTGTATATTGCATTTACGGAAAACGGAAAATGAAACTGGATGTTTTTTTTGATAAAAATAAAAAAGATAAACAGACAGCCATTATACTTATTCATGGCGGAGGATGGAGATCTGGAAGCCGAGAGCAGCATCATCAGATGGCGCAGAAATTGGCAAGCCTAGGCTATGTCTGTTTTACGCCCGAGTACAGACTTTCTACAGAAGCGCTTTTTCCGGCAGCAGTTTACGATATTAAAGCTTCGATTCGCTGGGTAAGAGAAAATGCCGATAAGTATAATGTTAATCCAAATCAAATTGTTTCCCTTGGATTTTCTGCCGGTGGAGAACTGGCAGCTTTTGTGGGAGTAACAGGCAATATGCCTCTGTTTGAGGGAGAAGTGACAAAATCAAGCTCAAAATCTCAAGTCAACGCCATAATTGATATTGACGGAACACTATCTTTTACCCATCCTGAAAGCAGCGAAGGTAATGATGCTAAAAACATTTCGGCAGGGACTTATTGGTTCGGCTATTCTAGAAAAGACAATCCGAAATTATGGGAAGCCGCTTCTCCGCTGTCTTATGTAAACGCTTCAACTCCGCCCACTTTATTTATTAATAGTTCCATTCCTAGAATGCATGCTGGAAGAGATGATTTCAGAAAAGTTTTGACAGAAAACGGAATCTATTCGGAGGTTCACGAATTTGAAAACTCACCGCATGCCTTTTGTCTTTTCAATCTTTGGTTTGACCCGACAATTCAATATATAGATCAATTTTTAACTAATGTTTTTAAAAAATAAAGAATTATGAATTCAAGATTCACTATTTCAATTCTCTGTATGGCTTTGGCATTTGCAGTAATGTCTTTTATAAAACCAAAACCCAAAACTACGGTTTATTTGATCGGGGACTCTACTGTGGCCGATTATGCTAACAATTATGAAGAAGGGAAAGACTATAAGAAAACGCGATATCCTGTTACCGGCTGGGGACAGGTTTTTCAGCAGTTTTTTGTAAAAGACAGTCTAAAGAAAATCGATAGACTGATTAAAACTGACAGTGCTTTTGTTGATGATAGAGCCAGAGGTGGACGAAGCACTAGAACTTTCTTTCAGGAAGGAAGATGGCGCCTGGTTTATGAAAATCTAAAAAAAGGCGATTTAGTTTTAATGCAGTTCGGCCATAATGATGCCGCCGAAGATAAGCCTGAACGATATGTAAATATTGAGGGCTATAAGGAATTTCTAAGGCTTTTTGCAGAACAGACAAGAGCAAAAGGAGCAAAACCGATTTTGATTACGCCTGTAGCGAGAAACTTTCCGTGGAAAGACGGAAAACTGCAGAATATCCATGGTTTATATCCGCAGGCGGTAAAAGAGGTAGCCAAAGAATTGGATGTGCCGTGCATTGATTTAAACCAAAAATCAATCGATTTTTTCACCAAAAAAGGGCAGCCATATGTGAGTGAAAATTATTTTATGAATTTCAAGGGAGGTATATACGAAGCTTATCCGGAAGGACAGAAAGATAACACACATTTTCAAACTAAAGGAGCTGAAGAAGTGGCAAGATTAGTTTTTGAAGGAATGAAAGAATTAAACTAAATTTTTATTAAACCGTCAGAAGGGTTTGAGATACCGGAAAAACTCTTTTGAAAGCTATTACTAACTAAGACCATATTTAAACCAAATGAAAAAACAATTTTTTATTCATCTATTCCTCGTACTGTTTACAGTAATGGGGTTTTCTCAAACTATTGAGAAGATTGAAGCTGAAACATTTAACCAAGCTTCGGGAGCAAGGGCAGAAACCAATGCTGCCCGTTCGGGAGGCGGAAACGTAGGGTATATTAAAAACAATACCTGGATTAAATTTAATGCAGTTAATTTTACCGAATTTGTTACCCGTTTTGATATTGCGGCGGCGGGAGCAACTGGCGGAACTATAGAATTTAGATTGGGTTCTGCAACAGGAACTTTGATTGGTTCTGCAACGATATCAGGAAGCACAAGCTTTACCGATTACAAGAAGTTTTCGGCAGCCATCACGCCAACGACAGGTTCATATGATCTGTATCTTGTTTTTCTTGGACCTGGAACAGGATATTTGTTTAACGTAGATTATTTCGAAAAAGTAACTGACAACCCAAATGCTGTGACGCACAAATTGACTGTAGATGTCAATCCGGCCTCATCTGGAACTGTTACACTTAATCCTGCTGGAACTACATTTGCAAAAGGAACCGAAATAAAATTGACTGCCAATAAAAATTTCGGCTACAGTTTTAAGCAATGGGTAGATGATAAAGGAGCTGTTATTTCAACAGCCAATCCGTTAACATTTACTCTAAACGAAGACATGACCTTAGTTGCGCAGTATGATGCTGTACCAACTTATACTTTAACCGTAAATGCAGACGGAGCTTTTGGTTTAGGCGACTATACGGTTTCTCCCGCAGGAAAAGACGGCGCATTTTCGGTTTACGAAAGCGGAACCAATGTTACGATTACGGCAGTGGAAAACGATATTATAAAATTCAGCAATTGGGCTGATGGATCCACTTCATTAAGCACTTCTGCAGTGATGAATGAAAATAAAACAGTTACAGCAACATATGCCAATCAGACTTTTATTGCGGGATGGACGTTTAAAAATGACCAGTATGCAAATCCGAGAGTGGCCGAATTATATTCTAAAGTAGAAAATAGGCCGCAGCTATTTGCCTATAATATAGCAGACAATGTTTTTGCACCCAATGTTAGACTTCAAAATAGAGGAGGAAAAAACGGATTTTGTGTTTGGAATACCGAAAGAGGAAATTTTTATTATTTTATGACAACACTTTCAACTGTGGGTTATAAAAACATAAATGTTGCTTCTGGTTTATTGGGCTACTATTATGGGTGTGATGAGTGGACATTCCAGTATTCATTAGACGGAGTAAATTTTGTGAATGTTTCGGCTCTAACGACAATCAATACTGGAACGATTACCAATATTGGCGGAGTTCTTCCTGCCGAAGCCGAAGGAAAGGAAAAGATCTATTTAAGATGGATTCCAAATATAAACGGACCAAAACACGGATCTGCAATTGATGTTACAGCTACAATTCTGTCCAATTTAATGATTAAAGCCGATGAGGTTTTGGTTAGCGATGCTGTTGCGCCAGTTTTAGAATCTTCATTTCCAACAGAATCAGCAGGTTCTGTGGCGGCCAATGGAAGCATTATTTTAAACTATAATGAACAGGTTCAATCAGGAACAGGAAATGCAGTTTTAAATGGTAAAAATTTAAATGCCGAATTTGTAAATAAAACAGTAAAGTTCAGCTATTTCGGATTGGAATATAACAAGCAATATACTTTTACGATTCCAGCTGGATTTGTAAAAGACCTTTCTGGAAATGACGGTTCAGCTGTTGCTTTGTCATTTAAAACAATGGAAAAGCCCATTCCTGCCAAACGTAAATTTGATTTAATTGTAGACGCTGACGCTACTGAAGATCAAATTGCCTCAGGAAAATATGTAAAGACAATTGCAGAAGCCTTTAATGCCGCACCTAATAATTCGGCATCCAGATTTTTGGTGCTGATTGCCAACGGGACTTATAATTTGGGTGGAGACGGAACAAATCCGCAGGATGTGGTTTTAAAGCTTCCATCAGGAAAGAATAACGTTTCGCTGGTTGCACAATCTAAAGACAAAGTCATTTTGCAGGGAAATCCAGGATGGGGAATTAAAAATGCTGTTCTCTCTATTGAAGCAAATGATTTGTATATGGAAAATGTAACCATCGAACACAAAGACGGAATTACAACTTCTGGACAAAGACCTGCATTAAACCCTGCCGGAGATCGAAATGTTTATAATGGAGTTCGCCTTAGAAGCAAGCAAGACACGCAAGTAACCGGAGGAAAAAGAAGTTTTTACTATAAATCTACGATCGAAGGAGATGTTGATTTTATCTGTGGCGGCGGAACGCATTGGTTTGAAGAGTGCAAGCTGGTTTCTGTTGCTGCAGGTTATATCGTAGCGCCAAATCATGATACGGCTACTCAATACGGTTATATCTTTAATAACAATACCATTACTGCTTCGACAAGTTATTATTTAGGGCGTCCTTGGCAAAATGCACCAAGAGCTGTTTATCTTAACACCAAAATGATGACTGAACCTAATACAGCCGGTTGGGCAAGTATGGGAACCGTACCAGCACTTTTTGCCGAATACAATAGCGTAAATGGAAATGGCGTAGCAGTAAATACCGATAACAGAACTAATATATTTACAGTAAACGGCGTTGCCCAGACAGGAAATTATAATCCAGTTTTGACCAAAGCGCAAGCTGATGAATTTACGATAGATAATGTATTAAGCGGAACAGACAAATGGGATCCGCGCAGAGTGGTAGAGCAGATTACAAAACCTTCAAATCTTGTGGTATCTGCTGCTAACACTTTAAAATGGGATGAAAATCCGTATGCAATATGTTATGTGATTAGCAAAGAAGGTAAAGTTTTAGGCATTACAACAGAAGCTTCTTTTGCAGATCCTTCAGCGGTTGCGGGAACTTACACCTATACTGTTCAAGCAGCAAATGAATACGGCGGATTAAGCGATTTGAGCAGTATTATTATGGCTGTTAATGGTGGATCGGCTAAATCATCCATTGCTTATCTAAATTCAATTGATGGAACTCCTTTATCGGGTTTAACTCCGACAGAATACATTGAGGGCACAGTGACGAAATTGCCAAACCCAACTTTAGCTGGATATACGTTTTATGGCTGGTCATCTTCTGCCACAACAGCAAATACATTGAATGAAATTGCTGCTACAGCAACAGGAAACCAGACTTTATATGCTTTCTGGGGAGCTGGAGGAAATAACAAGCCAAATGAAGTTACGCCGTCATCAAATTTTGATTATGAATTTACTGCGGCAGCAAATAAAAGCTGGGACAATGCAGGAAATTATAATCCGGCTGTAATGCCAGTTGCAGGTAAAACCGTTTCTTGCACCAAAGAAATCGAAACAACCGCGACAGTTTTTCCTGCCGACATGACTTTATCTGATGCAGGAGCGCTTCGCTTGAGAGGTGCTCATAAAGCTACAGGTGTATTGACTTTTAAAGAAGGAACGCGAGTATACTATAATACAAGCGGTGCAGGCATGGCTTTAGAAGCGCCGATGGTCATTTCTGGAAAAGTGAAATTCGAAATGATTTCGGGTATTGCCAATCAAACCATAATGACTTTAAGCGGTTCCGTATCAGGAAACGGAACCATTTCGCCTTTAAATATCGGTCAAGGTGTTAATGCCAATACAGGAACTCTGCTTCTTAAAGGTGATAACAGCGAATTTATCGGTACTTGGGATCTTAGACAGAAAAGCGTAAAATTCCCAACATTAAATTATCCAACGGTAATTGAAGGCGCTTCTGCAAATGCTTTTGGTTCTGGGAGTATTAAAATCGGTCAGGATAATTATGTTATTTTCAGCCATGAACGTGCAGCTGGTTCCACTTTAAATTTAAATATCACAGAAAATGGGAAAGCGTCATTGAATATCGTTTTAAATGTTCAAAAACTTACTATTAATGGAGTAGATTTTAAAGAAGGAACTTACGATAAAACGACAAATCCTGAATTCTTTAACGGAGAAGGAAAGATTGAAGTTAAAAAAGAAATAACAGGTGGAGGAACTGAAAGCATTCCTGCATTTCCAGGAGCCGAAGGTTATGGAAAATATGTGACAGGAGGCCGTGGCGGAAAAGTGATTTATGTAACAAATCTAAATGATTCCGGTGCGGGTTCGCTTCGTGATGCGATTGGTCAGGCTGGTCCTAGAATTGTTGTTTTTAAAGTTTCGGGAAATATTGAATTGAAAAGCGAATTGAATATTACCGATAATATTACAATTGCAGGACAAACGGCCCCAGGAGGCGGTATCACTTTAAAAGATTATAATGTTAAAGTAAGAGGAAATAACATTATTCTTCGCTATTTGCGCTTTAGAATGGGAGATACTCATGATGTGGAGAATGATGCTTTAGGAGGACGTTTTCAAAAAAATATCATTGTAGACCACTGCTCTATGAGCTGGTCAACGGACGAATGCGTTTCTTTTTATCAAAATGAGAACTTTACGCTGCAATGGTGCATTATTTCTGAAAGCCTTAGGAATTCTGTTCATGCAAAAGGAGCCCACGGATATGGTGGTGTTTGGGGCGGTAGAAATGCTTCTTTCCATCATAATCTGTTAGCGCATCATGATAGCCGCAATCCAAGGTTGGGAGAATATGCAAATGATATTTTTGCAAAAACCGATTTGGTTGACATTCGCAACAATGTAATTTACAATTGGGGCGGAAACAGCTGTTATGGCGGAGATGCCATGAATGTGAATCTGGTAAATAATTATTGGAAACCAGGACCTGGGACTTCAAATTCAACCAAAGAACGCATTCTGTCGACAGGAAGAAGTTTGGACACTGCCTCTCCTTTGTACGGAATTTGGGGGAAATATTTCGTTGACGGAAATTATGTGGTTGGATCAGAAAGAGCCACTCAGGATAACTGGACTTACGGGGTGTATAGCCAGTTTCACGGCAGCCAGCTTCCTGTAAGCGATGCAGATAAAGCTTCACTCAAAATTAGCGCGCCTCATGCTTTTGGAGAAATCACGACTCACAGCGCCACAAAAGCATATGAATTGGTTCTAGAAAATGCAGGTGCCAATTTATACAGAGATGCGGTAGATAAAAGAGCGGTAGAGGATACTCGCTCAGGCAAGGCAAGTATTATGAATGGTGGAAATGGAAGCACAAACGGTTATATCGATACGCCTTCAGCAGCTGGAGGATGGCCAGTACTGCCTTCTGGAGAAGCTCCGACAGATACAGACAGTGATGGTATGCCTGATAAATGGGAAACAGAAAAAGGATTAAATCCTGCCAGTTCGGCAGATGGCAATTTAAAAACGATTGACGGCAAGTATACCAACATTGAGGTTTACATCAACAGTCTTGTAAATCATATTACAGAGAATCAAAACGGGAGTTTAGATGTTTATGTAAATCCTCAGAATTTTGTTGAAAAATACAATGCTGCCGAAAACGGATCAAAATTCATAATGGCAAGCGGCATTTATACAGCCTCAGCTGATCTTGCTGTTAAAAATCATAAATATGCATTTATTCCAGATGCTGGCGCAAAACCTGTTTTCGCAGGATCTTTCGTTTCAGAAAACCCAGAAACTGTTTCAGGAAGCTTCAGTTTTAATGGTGTTGATTTTGATTTAACAAATGGTGGAGCAAGTTTGCTTCAATTGAAAAAAGGAGCAAGTATATCAAGTTTTGAAATTAGAAATTCGACTATCAAAGGAATTAAACAAAGTTTATTAGTTACCGATGGAGTTTCAGAGAATGTGATTTCTAAAATTGTTATAGAAAATTGCATTGTTGATGGAAGCGCAGCAACAGGCGGAAGTTTCATTCAGCCGGATTCTCGCATTGTAAATTCGATTTCGGTTAAAAATTCGACTATTTTCAATTTCGAGAAGGCAAATAGCTTTTTAGTTCTTCAAAATAAAAATGCTGCAACTCAAACACTAAACATTGCTTTTGAAAGCAATACGATTTACAATTCAGGCAATCAAACCGGAAATGGATTTGTGTTTGTAGACAATCAGTACAATAGTGCCTCTGTTTATTCTTTCAAAAATAACATTATCCAAGACGAGCGGGAGAATGCAAAACCGCTTTATTTATTTAATTCTAATAATGCTGCAGGAGCAGGAAAACTGGTTTTAGACAATAATCTTCTTGTTGGCGTTTCTTCTCAGATAGTGAAAGGATCGGTTACTGTGGGAGAGTCTAATATTAAGACATTATTAGGTTTAGGGATGGTGGCACTAGCATACCCAAATCCAGCGCAAGGTAATTTTAGCTTTTCTAAAAATTCTCCATTAGCCAAGGCTTCGTTAGAAGGAAATGTTTTGGGAGATCCAAGATGGCTAAAAGCAGATGCCAAGTTTTCTAAAATAAGCTATTTTAATTCTATTGATGGAAAAGATATTATACTTGATCCTGCCGAATACATGGAAGGTGCGGTTACAAACTTAAAAATTCCAAAATTAGAAGGCTATAGTTTCTTTGGATGGTCCGCGACAGCAACAACGCCTGGATTATTAAAAACGATTCTGGCAACTACTACAGGAAATCAAGTCTTTTATGCTTTTTGGGGAGAAGGAGGAAACAACAAACCAGATCCAAAACCCATTGTTAAATCGGGTGTTTCTTATTTAAATTCAATTGATGGACATGCTATTTCTGGTTTAAATCCCATAGAATATACAGAAGGTACAGTATTAGCATTGCCAGTACCAACCTTAAAAGATTATACTTTTTACGGATGGTCGGTTTCACCAACAGCCCCTAATACTATAAAAGAAATTGCCAGCACTACAACAGGAAATCAGACCTTTTATGCCTTTTGGGGAGTAGACGGAAATAATAAACAGGATGAACCGCCTGCTTTTTATAGCATTTCGTACTTGAATTTGCCTGCAGGAGCAGTTAACCCAAATAAAACGACTTTGCAAACAGGCATTGCTTTTACATTAGAAGAAGCGCAATGTTCGGGATATCGCTTTTTAGGATGGTATGCAGATGCTTTGTACGGAAAAGAAATAATAGGTTTTAGCATTACGCAGAAAGATAATTTTACTCTTTACGGACGCTGGAAAAAACTTGGAGAGTTTTTAGTTTTTCCAACGGTAGCTACAGGAAAAGTAACCTTAAAATCAAGTGCAGAATTTGATCAATTGGTTATTTTCAGCATGAACGGACTTTTGGTTAAAAAAGTTGATGCAATTGGCGCTGAAACGGAGATATCAGTTTCTGATTTGGCTTCTGGCAGTTATTTCATTAAAAGTCTTAAGACGGGACAGACAGCTAGAATTATCGTTAAATAAGTTTATGATTCGGGATGAATTTTAATGCTCATCCCGAATAACAAAAGCAGAGTTTTTTAAAATTAAAATCATCATAGATATGAATAATAATATAAAATTATTAGTCTTGGCTTGTATAATGCTGCTGTCTTCGTGTTCAAGTGAGAGTGAAAGTGGCCAAGATACTAATGCAAACAAAGGATTCCTAAAAATTGGGAGTCAGACGGTAGAATTATCGCAAGGCTATCTGGAGAATTTTGGTATTCGAGGAAATGCCTATAATATTGATTTTTCGTTGCGATCTAAGTCTATTTCTGCTGCTGAGGATGGAGCAGTAGTTTACTTCGAATTGTTTTCTTCTCTTCAAAATAATTTAGCAAAAGGAGATTATAGTTATGGAGGTTTTTCTGAAGCAACAGCTTATACTTTTACAAAATGGGGACAATCTTTATTGGGGAAAAATATCAATGCGGAAAAAGGCGCTCTGTCGATTACAAACGGCACTAGCATTCGGCCTACTGAAGGAACTTTCAAAGTTACCGAAAATGGAGAAAAATATAAAGTTAGTTTTACCGGGAAAGGTACTGCAAGCATTTATAAAGACGGCGTAATTGCGGCAACTCAGAATAATGTTTCTTTTAGCATGCAGTATTTTGGAGATGTAAAGAAATCAGAGGGCAAGATATTTAGTTCTTCAGCTGGGAAAAAAGCTTTGAGCCCAATCGCAGAGAAGGATCATTCCCCAATTTTTAATTAAATTATGATGTCATAAGTTAAATATAATTAATCTAAAGCCTGAATTCTTTCAGGCTTTATTTTTTTTTAATAAACTCTTTTAAATTCTATAATTTTATTAGTTGCTTTTTCGACGGAATCGACGCTTTAGATTAAATATTTGAGATTTTTTATAAATGTCTTATTAAGCTAACACTTATTTTTTATATTTGTTTCAAATACTTGTTTAAATGTTCTCTTGAAACAGGCTGTTTTCCAAGTTAAACTTTTACTTTAGGACAATATTGTCAACGGTTTCTTGTTATTTTCTGTTTTGTAAACTCTGTACTACATTTGTATTTCTTGTCAATGCACGCCTTACAAATTCTGGAGAATTTTTGGAACTCCGATATGGCTTAAAATAGCTATATCTTAACTGGCTAAAGCTTCTCTCTATTTTTTTTGATTTCAGCCACAAGATCCAAAACAAAATTTACTTTAGAGTAGGTTATGTCTTTTTTTATTTTTTCATCGATATAGTTGTTGATCCAATTGATATCCTTCTGCTGGATTAAAAGGGATGTTGCAATTAATGGCGGCCTTTTGCCTTTTTTAATTTTTCTGTAGAACCTTCTTTCAGCCCCTTCACCGCAGGTGATTCTGGGATGCTTTTTTTTCAGGAATCGCAGCCCGTCTTTAAAGATCCGCTTGAAATTATACCTGACATCGGATTGGATTTTATGGCTGATCTCTGAAAACAGGTAGGCATACGATTCTTCAGGAATCTGCATGCTGAAGCTCTTTGTCTGGTTTTTGGAACTGGCCGATTTCGGGTTGCCGGTCTTGATCTGCTTTGTCATAATCCAAAAAAATGAAGTTATACCATTAGTTCAAAATTAATGTTTTTCCTAATTCAAAATTAGCCTATTTTTAGTTTTTCAATGCGTTCAGAGGATTTGTGCCAATAATGGAGCATTGGCGGAGCTTGGTTTTTTGAAAAAAAAATAAAGCGGGCAATCTTTTTTTTCCGTTTTTAGCTGCTGGTTTTACGCGGTTTGCAAATATGCAGTCTGCAGCTAGAATAAAGGCATCAATTGCTTATTCCTCTATCTGCGCAGGTAGCCCTAGGTAACATCTGATATTCCAAGTTCCCTTTAATTTTCTTTGTTCTGATTGTTAAGCCCAGTTCATTCATATATTTGTTTACTGTAAAGCTTGAAATTTCATATCCCATATTCTGGAGTTCAGCTGCAATTCTTTTGCTGCCATAGCGCTTCTCGCAAGCATAGAAAATATTGGATATTTCTTCCTGAATTAAAATTTTTCTTTTTTGCCTTTCGGAAAGCAAGGGATTTTTCCATTTATGGTAGGTAGGCCTGTTTACTTCTAAAACACTGCACATTAATCTTATGGAGTATGATTTTTCATTTTCCGCAATGAAGGAAAAGAGCTGCGCTCTTTCTTTAAGGAGAAATCTCCCCGCTTTTTTTAAGATTTCAAATTTAAGATTTGCTTTTATTATTTTTTTTTCGAGATCATGGATCTGCTGGTCTTCTGGACTTAATTTAAGCCTTCCGAATCCTGGAAAACTTCCGCTTCCGTATTTGAGAGCATCCTGCTGCCATCTGCATAATGTGCATCTGAGAATGCCAAGTTCTTTTGCTGCTCCGGCAATATTGCCTTTTTCATAGCTTAGCGCCACTGCTCTGTTTTTGAAATCACGGCTAAAAACTCTTTTTCTTTCCTTCATATTGTTAATTGATGATTTTCATTTATGCCCAAAGGCGCATCTTCTGATTTGATTTGTATGGCATTAAATTCTTCTATTGTCTGATAATCCAATGAAGAGTGTCTCCTTTTTTTATTATACCAATTTTCTATGAAATTGAATATTTCTGCTTTAAGCTGCATATGGGGAAGCAGTTTTATTCTATATATCAGTTCTTTTTTTAATGAACTGAAGAAGCTTTCGCATACGGCATTATCCCAATGGGTCCCTTTTCTGCTCATGCTTCGCGTACAGCCGTATAATTCTAATTTTCCAGAGAAAGATTCGTTGGCGTACTGGACCCCTCTGTCGGAGTGGAAGATCAATCCCTCTTTAATTTTTCTATTGTTCACGGCCATTTCAAAGGCTGGCAAAGTGGTTGCCCTGGTCTGCATTGTGCTGCTGCAGCTCCAGCCGATTATCTTTCGGTCGTATAGATCCATTATGATGGTTAGGTATAGGAATCCTCGATCAGTTTGGATGTACGTGATGTCGGAAACCCAAACTTTAGATGGGGAATCTGTTTTAAATATCCCGTTAAGAATATTTTTGGGAACATAGTTATTATGATTAGAATCTGTTGTCTTTTTAAATTTTCGAGCAGTTATGCGGCGCAGCCCAAGTTCTTTCATATAAAAAGAAACCGTGCTCTCTTTTATTGCATATCCTAGCGCTTGCAGCTCTCTGGTAATTTTAGTTTTTCCATACCGTTTTTTATGGAGGAAGTAAATTGAAGCGATGTCTTTTTTTAATGCGATTATATTTTTCCGCCTCTCGGAGATGCCATGTTTTTTCCATTTGAAATAGCCTCTTAAACCAATTTCAAGTACATTGCACATTTCTTTGATAGAATACTTTTTTTCATTATTCTTTATGAATTCATAAATTGTCAATTTGTTTTGGAAAAGATAGCTGGAGCCGTCTTTTAATATTTCATATCTTAATTCAGATTCCTTGCATTCTTTAGAAAGTTCAAAGCGCTTTTTGTCTTTAGGATGGACTCTAGCATAACCGGGCCCCAAGAAACTTGCAGATCCGTATTTTTCATATTCCCTTCTCCATCTGGAAAGCGCGCAGGGGAGCACCCCAATTTCTTTTGCAATATCCTTTAGCGTTCTTCCTCTGTAACTGGCTAAAATAGCGTCTTCTTTAAATTTGCGGTCAAATTTTCTTCGTTTCTCTGCCATTTTTTTTTAAAATTTTGGTTTGTAGATCTCGATTTTGAAATTCACTTCTTACCGGCTAAAATAATCCTTATAGCTGGACTTGTATTTTTTTATCTTAAAGTTTGCATCAAAAGCATTTGATATTCTGAATAGAGAAATTTGTCTTACTTCTGGAGATGTGACTGCGCTGTTTGAGAAAGTGTATCTTCGTTTTTCATTTGAGAATTTTCATTCTTAATCAGATAGTTTTTTTGGGTTAGAATAAGAAAGGAGATTTATAAAACTAATAGAAAGACTTTTTAATTTAACATTTATTTTTATATTTTTGTTTCAACTACTAAGTTAAAAGTTCTTTCGAAAACCATATTATTCTGCAAAAGTATTGGACACATTACCAATGGTGTTTTTGTAAGATTTTAAATTGTAAATTTTTGTACCTCATTTGTACCTCAAGATTGTCTAACCCTTATGAATTAAGGAAAGTTAATTTCTGCATTGGCAAATAGAGGGCGCAAAGAAACATAAAATAAAAACAAAAAAAATAGCTAAAATGTTTGCAGTTAACATTTTTAGCTATTTTTTTTATTCAATTCTTTTTGAGAAAATATAATCAAGATATACTTTTTAAGAGCTTTGCAA
This sequence comes from Flavobacterium sharifuzzamanii, assembly GCF_003254585.1. Classification (GTDB taxonomy): domain Bacteria; phylum Bacteroidota; class Bacteroidia; order Flavobacteriales; family Flavobacteriaceae; genus Flavobacterium; species Flavobacterium sharifuzzamanii. Next base: position 540,545 of record NZ_QJGZ01000040.1, read on the forward strand.
ATCAATATTTATATAGTAAATATATTGTTAATATAATTTTAAAAGTGACGTAACTTCAATTCTGATAATAGATTGTTTTTTTGATATAAAAATTTTTTATGGAAAATAACAATGATTTTAGCAGAAGAAGGTTTCTTAAGAATTCTTTATTAGTTGCTGGAGGAGTTTTCATAGCTCCTCTAATTGAAAGTTGCAGTGATGATGATAAAACAGATAACAGCGGTGCACCAGAAGGAATGAAAAATGAAGGGTTCGAGACTGGAGTGGCCAGTTTTGACCCAACTGAAACAGGTGTCATTATTTGGACAAGATATTCCTCAGGCTCAGATGCTGAAATTACTTGGGAAATTAGCAAGGATTCTTCGTTTACTGAAGTAACTAGAAAAGGTCAGGCTAGTGCATCATCAATGAATGATTTTACAATTGCAGTAGATGTTCAAAACATTCCTTCCAATACTAAGTATTATTATCGATTCTATAATGCTAAAACCAAACAAGTAACCGTTACAGGAGAAACGCGCACTCTGCCATCAAAAACAGATTCAGTTAATGATGTGAAAATGGCTGTTGTTTCTTGTTCTAATTTTCCGGCAGGACTTTTTAATGTGTATGGAGCAATTGCTTCTTCTGATGCAGATGTCGTTGTTCACTTGGGAGATTATATTTATGAATATGCTCCGGGACAGTATGGGACAAATCCGTTTACAAATCCGCTTGGCAGAGAACACAGACCGGCAAAGGAAATTACAAGTCTAAGTGATTATAGAGAACGTTATAGACAATATAGAGGAGATAAGAACTTGCAGCTTCTTCATCAGAAAAAGCCTTTTATCTGTGTTTGGGACGATCATGAATTTGCCAATGATACTTATAAATCAGGTGCCGAAAACCATCAGCCTTCTGAGGGAGATTTTCAAATGAGAAAAATGGCTGCATTTCAAGCCTACAGCGAATATATTCCTCTTAAAACAGGAAAAGACCTTAGAATCTATAGAAGCTTTAATTTTGGAAATATTCTTTCGCTTTATATGATGGATACTAGGGTTATTGCAAGAGATAAACAAATGAGCTATGCTGATTACATTGATAATGGAGGCAATTTTGACCAGACAAAATTCAGAACAGACCTTTTAAGCGCAAGCAGAAAATTAATTGGAAATGAACAGATGACTTGGCTGGGATCACAGATTAATGCAGATACTGCGAAATGGAAAGTATTAGGTCAGCAGATTTTAATGACGAAAATGATGATTCCAGCAGAATTATTAATACTGCTTAATCAGATTTTGACAGAAGTGGATAAGTTAGGAAGTGCACAGCCAGCTACTATGCAAGCACTAATTAATGCAATATCTGCACTCGTTGTTCTTAAAATGAGACATCAGCAGAAAGATCCTTCTTTAACGGCTCAGGAAATTGCCAGAATTACAACCACTTTACCTTATAATCTAGATGCGTGGGATGGTTATTTTGCAGAAAGGGAACAGCTTTATGCCATGCTTTCAGGAAAAAATGTTGTCGTGTTGGCGGGAGATACTCATAATGCTTGGATGGGAAAATTGACCGATATGCAAGGAAAATTTATAGGAACTGAAATAGCTTGCAGTTCTGTTTCATCTCCAGGATTAGAAGCCTATCTTGGAATTACTTCCGATCCTTCAAAAGCAATTGAATTGGCGCAAGCTTTTACTATTCTAATAGATGATTTGGAATATGCCAATTTATACAAACGAGGATATACCTATTTAAAATTTACGGTGTCTGGTTCTGAAGCTGAATGGAGATTTGTAGACAGTGTCACAACTGAAACTACTACTACAATTACAGAAAAAAAATATACTATAGCCTAGTAAATTTCTTTGGTACTGTCGAAATTTTTTTAAAAGTGCGAATGAATTAAATGAAAAAAAGGAACAGAAGTAATCTTGTTCCTTTTTTTATGAATTTAATTTAACACAAAGTTAAATTAGTTTCTTAGGTATTTTTTATCAGTTCCTTTTCATTTGTTTTTTTAATCTATATGGAAAAAGATCTATTGAAAATGCCAGACGATGAACTTCAGAAATTAATTTTTGAAGGAAGCGATGCTGCGTTTTCAATTATTTTTAACCGTTATTGGAAAAAGCTTTATTCTTATGCATTTAAAATATATAAAGATGAGGTGATCTGCGAAGATATCGTACAGGAAATCTTTATAAGCCTTTGGAAAAATGCCTCAAACACTGTAATTCTAAATCTTGAAGCTTACCTTTTTAGAGCCGTAAAATATAAGATTGCCAATCAAATTAGAAATCTGAAATTTGACCAGCAGCATATCGATATATTAGAGAGTATTCCTGACCCAAATCTGACTATAAATGATTTGGAATATATTGATTTAGAGAAAAATATCAATGATCAAATTAATAAGTTAACCCCAAAATGCAGAGAGGTTTTTCTCCTCAGCCGCATGGATCATTTTACAAATGCTGAAATTGCAGCAAAACTAGATCTTTCAATTCATACTGTAGAGAAACACATCAGCAATGCTCTAAAGCAGCTTCGTTTAAACAACACTTCTTATAATTATCTTCTTTTTTACTGGGCAGCGTTCTTTTATGTTAACTAAAAAACACTGGTTTTAAGAAAACGTTAAGCCTGCATTTTCGACTACTTGTTCGATTCAAAAAATGTGACTTGTCTATAAAAGCACATATTTTGAAAAAAGAAATCTTTTTGCAGTTAGCAAAAAAATACGAAGAAGGCATCTGCACACCTGAAGAAAAAATAGCAGTTGAATCATTTTTTGATAAGATGCAGGATCAGTCGTCAGACATAGAATTATCTGATGAAAAAGGTGATGTAATTTTAAATAAGATCTTTTTAGAATTGCAGGTAAAACCAAAAAAATATTCAATTCGAAAACTATTAAAAGTAGCAGCGATTCTAGTTGTCGGACTTTCGATTGCATTTTTTGCAGCTCAATTTATTTTCCAGCCTGCAGCAATTACCCAAATTACTGCTAAAGGAGAAAAGAAAGAAATTTTCCTTGAAGACGGAACTGTCATTGTACTAAACTCAAACAGTAGCATTACTTATCCGGAAGAATTTGAAACCACAAGAAATATTAAATTGGTTGGGCAGGCTTATTTTAAAGTTTTCAGAGATGTAAAACGCCCTTTTATTGTACAAACTCACGACGTAAAGGTTAGAGTGCTCGGAACTTCATTCGATATCAATTCCTATAACCATCACGACACTAAAGTAAGTGTTATCAGCGGGAAAGTTGAAGTGAGTTCACCAACTGGAAAAAAAGTGCAGATTACCAAAAATCAGCAAGCCGATTTAATTAAGAATTCAGATTTACAGATTTCTACAGAAAACAGCGAAGATAAAATCGCCTGGATTAGTAATACCATTATGCTTAAAAACACCAAGCTTTCTGAAACAGTTAAAATTATTGAGAATTGGTACAATGTTGATATTACAATTGAAGATCCAGAATTAAACAATCTTACCATTTCTGGAAAGTTTAAGGATGAAAAATTGGAGAATGTATTGGAAAGTATTGCCTATTTAAAAAACCTAAAGATTAATTACACAACTAAAAACCAAATAACTATAAGAAAAAAGACACCTTAAAAAAAGACAAAAAAACAAACCCGCTTCCGGTGCAACGGAAACGGGCGATTTTAAAAGACTAAAAATAAAATCTATAGCCTAATAGTAATGAATACGAAACTACAATTTTTTTTCAATAAGTATATAAAGATGAAAAATCTTTACTTAATGATTTTATTAATTTTTTCCTTTAAAGGATTTGCCTTAGGACAGGGCAAAGATGTGCAGATAAGCCTTAACCTAAAAGATGCCGCAATTACTGAGTTCTTCAACGCAGTCGAACAAAAAACCTCTTTTACTTTTGTTTTCGACGAAAAAATAACCGGAACATCACAGCGCATTTCAATCTATGCAGAAAAAGAAAGTCTTGACGGAGTGCTTGCAAAGGTGGCCTCTAAAACTGGACTTTCATTTAAAAAACTGAATAACACTATCACAGTTACCAAAAATCTTCGTGCACAAATGAATGTACGCGGAAAAGTTTTGGATGAAAGCGGTATGCCAATGCCGGGAGTTACCATTCTAGAAAAAGGAACAAAAACTACTACAATGACAGATATGCAAGGAAATTTCAGCTTTGCTGTAAATGCTTCGGCTGTTTTGGTTATTTCCTATATGGGGTACGTAACTCAGGAAGTTGCCGCAAATGCTAATCCACTTACCATAATAATGAAACCAAGTACGAGTGAATTGAATGAAGTTGTGGTAACTGCTTTAGGAATTAAAAGAGAAGAAAAAAAATTAGGATTCTCGCAACAGACTATAAAATCTGATAATTTATCTCAGGGGCGACCAAACAACTGGTCATCTGGGTTAAAAGGAAAAGTGGCAGGTTTGAGCATTACTTCTACAGGTTCTGGCCCGTTAAACTCACAGCAGATTACGCTGAGAGGAAACAGATCTTTAAGCCCAAAAGGGAATTATGCGTTGATTGTTGTAGATGGAGTTCCAGTTAATGCTGAAATGACAACTTCGGGTTCGAGCAGTGCATACATGGGAGAAGATTCGCCAATTGATTACGGAAACGGAATTTCTGATCTTAATCTAGATGATATCGATGAAGTTACAGTTTTAAAAGGTGCAGGTGCAACTGCACTTTATGGAAGCCGTGCGGCAAACGGAGCCTTAATTATTACGACAAAATCTGGAAAGAAAAACAAAGGTTTAGGAATCTCTTTTAATACAGGAGCAACATTTGATGTGATCCAAAGATGGCCAGATTATCAATATAGTTACGGACAGGGAACAGGAAATTCGCCAGATGCTTCGGGCAACCAATATTATTCTTATGGAAATTCGGCAGACGGAACTTCAACCAGCGGAACCAGCAGTGCTTGGGGACCCGCTTTTACAGGTCAGAATTTTTACCAATATGATCCTGCTTTGCAAGGACAGTCAGCGCAGAGATTGCCTTGGCAGTCTTACAGAGATAATCGTAAAGATTTCTGGAGAACCGGTGTGACTTTAAATAATAATATTTCTATTCAGGGTGGAGATAACAAAGGATCGATGCGTCTTTCAGTTGGAAATCAGAAGAATGAATGGATTATGCCAAATACAGGTTTTGACAGGGTTACAGCGGCTGTTAATGCCAATTATCAGGTGTCTGACAAAATTAAATTGGGAACGGCAATCAATTATAATACAAGAAATAGTGACAATTTGCCTTCTACAGGTTACAATAATGGTTCTATCGCTTATTTTATGATTTTTCAGCAGCCAAATATCGATTTGGACTGGTATCGTCCGATTTGGGTGAAAGGCAAAGAGCAGATAGAGCAGTTGCATCCATTTAGTTCTTTTATAGACAATCCGTATTTAATTGCTTATGAAGCGACCAACACATTAGACAGCGACCAGATTGTGGGGAATATTTTTGCTAACATCACTTTATCGTCTAATTTAGAATTAATGCTTCGTTCTTCTATGAACACTTACAACCAGACAAGAGAGCAAAAAAGGCCTTACAGCATCAACAGATATGCAAAAGGATTCTACGAAAGACAAGATGTTTTCAAACAAGAAATCAACTCAGATTTTCTCCTTTCTTATAAAAAAGATTTCGGAAACAAATTCTCTCTTGCTGCTTCAGCGGGAGGAAATGCTATGAGTTATAAATACAGAAGAACAGAAGCCGAAGTAACAGGTTTGGTTGTGCCAGGAGTTTATAAACTTTCTAATGGTTCAAGTGCACCAATTTTGACTTTAGGCGATGCTTATAAAAAAATGAGCAGTTTGTATGGTTTGGTATCGATGTCTTATGCGGAAATGCTTTTTGTTGATATTACAGGAAGAAACGACTGGACTAGTACGCTTCCCGTTGAGAACAATTCATTCTTCTATCCGTCGATTAATACAAGTGCGGTTATTTCTGAAATGGTTTCACTGCCTAAATCAATTGATTTCTTAAAATACAGACTTTCTTTTGCTCAGGTAGGAAATGATACAGAGCCTTATAAAACGCAGAAATATTACGGACAAAGTGCTTTTCCAAGTTCTGCGCAGACTTTGACAGTTTTATACAACGATCATTTCAAACCTGAAATTACAACAAGTTTCGAAACAGGTTTTGAAATCAGAATGTTTAAAAACCGACTTACAGCAGATGCTACAGTTTACGAGAGTGTAACGAAAAACCAGATTATCGATATTCCTATGGATTTCTCAACAGGTTATAGCGGAGCGGTTTTAAATGGAGGAAAAGTGAGAAACCGAGGTATCGAAATTACCCTTGGAGGAAAAATTATTGATGGTGAAAAGTTTAAATGGAATTCAACTGTAAACTGGTCACGTAATTGGAATAAAGTAATGGAACTTCCTGAAGGAATCGATGGCCAGCAGATTATTGGTACAGGAGGAACAGCTTCTATCATTGCAAAAGTGGGCGGAACTACAAGCGCCATTTACGGTTTCGGATTTGTACGCTCTCCTGATGGCCAGATCGTTTATGATAATGCAGGTCTTCCGGCATATCCTGAGGAAATTCAATATATCGGAGATGCAAGCCCAAAATGGAAAGCAGGTTGGGTTAATAGTTTTTCAATTGGAAACTTTACTATGAATGTGACTATTGACGGTCAGTATGGAGGAATTATTTATTCGCAGACACATCACAAGCTTTCTGAACAGGGAAAACTAAATTCAAATAGTATGGGCAGGGAAACTGGCTTTATCATTGGTGAAGGTGTGGTTCAAAATGCAGACGGTTCTTATTCTCCAAATACTGTACAAGTAAAAACAGCAGATTGGTATACTCGTTATTACAGAAGAGCCAATATCGAATCCAACTCTTTTGATGCTTCTTTTGGAAAACTTCGCGAGATCAGCCTTCAATATAATATGCCAAAAAGATGGCTTAAAAATACAGGACTTCAGTCGGTTCAGTTTTCACTTTTCGGAAGAGATTTAGCAACCGTTTCAGATTTCCCAATTTACGATCCTGAGACAGCAGCATTAAACGGAGATACTATTTTACCAGGTATCGAAATGGGACAGATGCCGTCTCCAGCCACTTACGGTTTCAATTTAAGTTTGACTTTATAATAAGACAATGAAAAAGATAAAAATTACAGCAATATTATTACTGCTTACAGGACTTGCTATTTCCTGCACAGGAGGTTATGAAGAACTAAATGAGAATCCTAATCTTATTACCGAAATAAGTCCGGGAACTTTAATCAACCCAATTATTTACGGAATTGCTTCTCAAAACGCAACTCAAAGCGTAGATGTCACTTTCAATCTAATGCAGGTTTCACTTCCTTTTCCGAGTATCTCAGGAGGTTTGCATCGTTATGATGTAAGCAACAATATTGGAAACTCAGCATGGAATAATTATTACAAATGGCTTAACAATATTAGAGAAATGCGAATGGCTTCTGTAAAAGCAGGAGACGGCAATTATGAGGCAGTGGCGTTAACACTAAATGCGTTGGTGTATGCTAATCTTACCGATCTTTTTGGGCCAGTTCCGATGACCGATGCTGCACGAGGAGAAGATGGCATTTTATATCCAAAGTATGATACGCAGGAATTTATCTATGAAACGATTTTAGCTGATTTAGAAAGAGCTAATACTTTGTATGATACAAGCAAAGCCATGATTTATACAGAAGATATTTTGTTTCAAAACAATGTCCTGAAATGGAAGAAATTTACCAATTCTCTTAAAATGAGATTATTGCTAAGAGTTTCAAACAGAACAGAAACGGGAGCTTTTGCAAAACTGGCTTATATGGCAGATCATCCTGAAGTGTATCCTGTTTTTACTAATACTGCCGAAAGCGCAATTTTGAAAATAACAGGCGTATCTCCAAATGTTTCTCCGTGGGGAAGACCGCAGGATTTCAATCTTAACATCAAAATGGCTTCTTTCTTTATTGATAATTTGAACACGCTCGAAGACCCAAGAAGGGCAATAATTGCAACAGGTGCGACAGCTTTGGTTACGAATGCACCAATTGGATTTAAAGGAATTACAAGTGCTTATGCAGGTTCAGATTCTCAGTTCAAATATAATGCTTCAACGCTTTTGAACACGCAGGTGCAAAATCCAATGCAGATTTTTCTTTTAACGTATGCTGAGGTTGAATTCATAAAAGCAGAATTAGCACAAAGAGGTCTTATTACTGACGCCGCAGGACATTATGAAAAAGGAGTGAGAGCAGGAATCGAACAATTAAAAGCGACCACTCCAACAACTTATTTTAGCAAACCGGAAGCACAGTACGACGGAACTTTACAAAGAATCATGCTGCAGAAATATTACGCTTTATATTTTACAGATTATCAGCAATGGTTTGAATATCGTAGAACAGGATTTCCTGTATTGCCTACAACAACCGCGATGTTAAACAATGGAATTATGCCATCTCGATTCACTTATCCAGATAATCAGCAGATTAAAAATACCGAAAACTATCACAAAGCAGTTGAAATGGTTGGAGGCGATAATATCAATACTAAAGTTTGGTGGGATAAATAAATAATAAAAAATGAAAAAGACATTTATATATAGCGCATTATTGTTTTGTGGTGTTTTAACAGCGCAGACATCTGTAAAAGGAATCGTGTTTGAAGATTTAAATCAAAACGGTAAAAAGGAAAAAAAAGAAAAAGGCATTGCAAATGTTGCCGTGACCAATGGTCGTGAAGTAGTTTTAACCGATAAAAAAGGAAACTACGAACTGCCATTGCAAAGTGATGCTATAATTGCCGTAATCAAACCTTCTGGTTATAAGATTCAGGTTAATAAAGATAATTTGCCGCAGTTTTTCTACAATCATAAACCAGCTGGTTCTCCTAAAGGAAAATTTGAAGGAGTTGCCCCAACAGGAAAATTGCTGGAATCTGTAGATTTTGGATTGCTTCCACAAAAGGAAACCAATGATTTTACAGCGCTTGTTTTTGGAGATCCACAGCCGTATAATCTGGAAGAAGTTGATTTTTTTGCAAGAGGAATTGTTGCAGAAGTAGAAGGTATTAAAAACATTCCGTTTGGATTAAGCATGGGAGATTTGGTTGGAAACGATCTTAGTTTATTCAATCCTTACATTCAGGCGGTAAAAAAAGTTGGAATTCCGTGGTACAATCTTTTAGGAAATCACGATTTAAATTTTGATGCCAAAGAAGATAAATTGGCAGATGAAACATACGAAGCTCATTTTGGTCCAGCCAATTATGCTTTCAATTACGGAAAAGTGCATTTTATTGTTTTAGATGATGTTTTGTATCCAGATCCGAGAGATCATGAAGGTTATTGGGGCGGATTTACAGAAGAGCAAATGCAGTTTATAGCAAATGATCTTAAAACGGTTCCAAAGGAAAATTTAATTGTATTGGCTTTTCATATTCCGATAAGCGAACCAGATAGCAAAGACGATTCTTTTAGAGATGAAGACCGTCAAAAGCTATTCGAATTATTGAAAGATTTCCCAAATACGCTTTCACTTTCGGCGCATACGCATTTGCAGAGACAGGATTTTTTCGAAAAGAAAGACGGCTGGCTGCAGAAAAGTCCACATCACCATTACAATATCGGAACAACTTCGGGTGATTGGTATTCCGGAAAACTGGATGAAAAAGGAATTCCAATTTCGGTTATGCGAGATGGAACGCCAAAAGGGTATGCTTTTATCCATTTTAATGGAAATAAATATACTGTTGATTATAAAGTGGCGGGAAAACCAGAGAACTATCAAATGAAAGTTTTCGCTCCAAAAGTCGTAGCAAAAGGAAAACGTACCAAATCGGGAGTATTTGCCAATTTTTTTATGGGAAGTAAAAAAGATAAAGTCGTTTACCGTGTAGATCAAGGAGAATGGAAAGAAATGAATTACGTAGAAGTAGAAGATCCATCGTATGTTGAGTTGGTTTACGAATGGGAATTATCGGAGGTGCTTATGCCAGGAAAACGTTCTTCTGATCCTGAAAAAAGTACGCACGTTTGGAGAGGAAATATTCCTTCTGATCTTGCTATTGGAGAACATGCTATCGAAATCAAAGCGACGGATATGTTTGGTAAAACGCATTCGGCAAATACAACTTACAGAATTGATAAAGTGAAATAAAATGTCAAAATTCAAAAAGATAATTTCTGTCTTAATTGCAGTGTCAGCAATATATTCCTGTCGAAATCAGAAGGCAGTTATAGCAAAAAAAACGATAGAAGTTCAGGGACACCGAGGAGATCGAGGCAATTTTCCTGAGAATTCTATTCCTGCTTTTCTAAGTGCTGTAAAAAAAGGTGCAGACGTTGTAGAACTGGATGTTGTGATTTCCAAAGATCAGAAAGTAGTCGTTTCGCATGAGCCTTTTATGTCTTCGCAATATATGCTTGACAGCGAAGGAAAAACAATTGTAAAGGATAAAGAAAAGAGTTTCAATCTTTATGAAATGACATACGACAGCATTAGAAAGTTTGACGGAGGTTCAAGAGGGAATAATGCTTTTCCTATGCAGCAGAAACAAAAAACATACAAGCCTTTACTGTCAGAAGTGATTGATAGTGTTGAAGATTATATTGCTAAAAACAATCTGAAACCAGTACGATACAATATCGAAATCAAATCTGAAAAATCGGATTATGGAAAAAGACAGCCAGAACCAGAAGCATTTACTGATTTGGTAATGAAAATCGTTAAAGAAAAAGGAATTGTGCAAAAGATAAACATTCAGTCTTTTGACCCGACAGTATTAAATGTGATGCATAAAAGATATCCAAAAACAAAAATTGCCTATTTGGTTGGAGATGGTGGCATCGCTAAAAATCTTTTGTTGCTTGATTTTAAGCCAGAAATATACAGTCCGCATTATAAATTGTTGAACCAAGAAGCAGTGGATTCGCTTCGGTTCATGAAGATGAAAATTATTCCGTGGACTGTTAATGATGACAAAGCAATTGATAATATGATACAACTTCAGGTAGACGGAATTATTACAGATTATCCTGAAAAAGTATTGAAAAGAAGGGCACTTTAAAACTTTACATATATTAATTAAACTATAGAATATTATTTAAAATGAAGGGGATAGATTTGAGAGAACACCGAGTTCTTGCTGTGGCCTTTGATAAATTTGAAGCTTTATCTTCAGCTTTTCCAGATGTTCTGGAGCAGTCACAGGAGAATGATGTCCGTGCGGCAATGGAGTCTCTGGACGGATTGCATAAAAAGTATCAATCGCTATTTCATGAACTTCAAAAATGCATTGAGGAATATGAACATAAGAAAAAGACGGTTCGTGCGACAATTAATAAAGCGAATAGAAAACTGGCCTGTGAACCGGTTAAGAGAACAGCGGTTTAAACTGATCTAGTTTTTTTTATTTAAAAATATCATAGTTGCAAGACCTCTAAGTTTTTAAAATTTAGAGGTCTTTTATGTTTGACTATGCAGAAATAAAGATTAGATGTACAGGGTTTTGATGCCTCCAAAAGAAGGAATGGATCAATTTTGGTTTTAATGTTATTTCATTTTCAATCTGTACTTCTGTCAGACCCCACATTTTAGTAAGTGGAGCCATCTATCCAAAAATGTTATATTTTCTGGAGTTAATTTGTCACCGCTTATTGCTTCAAGTTTACTATTTGTAAATATTTTAAGAAAATCAATCCGCTTTAAGTCTGCTTAGTTTTAATTCTTGGTGTTATAGTTTTTTTGCCACTTATGCTCCAAAATGAATAAAATACTTGTTCTACGGTACAAAAAGCCGATCTGATAGGTTAAATGATCAATCCATTTTACAAATCCTTAACAAATTGAGGCTTGAAATTTTCATTTCTTTAACAATTCGATAATTTTAACTTTTTCACTATTTGTAAAAATCATAGTTAATTTGCTGTAATAAATTTAATATTTGTAAACAAACTAACCATGAAAACAATTTACAAGGCAATTTTTATTTTCTCCGCTCTCTTTATTGTGCAAAAAATGACTGCGCAAAAAGCCACAATTAAAGGGACTGTTACAGATTCACAATCTCCTTTGCCGGGAGCTACTATTATATTGTCAAATAATCAAAAAGCAACTACGGGTTTCAGCGGTGATTTTGTGATCCAAGATGTAAGATCAGGAAGTTTGGAACTGAAGATTTCGTACATAGGATATGAAGTAAAAACGATTCAGATTGAAGTAAAAGAAAACCAGCTGCTGAATTTAGGAATTATTCGACTGGAAGCTAACTCAAAAGAATTAAATGAAGTGGTAGTAAGCGGCATGAGCCAAAGAAATAGTGAGGCAAGAGCGCTAAACATGCAGAAAAAATCAATGAGCATTGTAAACGTGATTGCGGCCGATGGCATTGGTAAATTACCGGATCGTAATGCTGCCGAAACAGTGCAGCGTATGCCGGGAGTTTCTATAGAACGCGATCAGGGAGAGGGACGTTTTGTTTCGGTGAGAGGATTGCCGCCTTTTTGGTCATCGACTACAATTAACGGAAACCGAATTCCAACCGCAGAAGAAGAAACGACTTCAAGGGCTACAGCATTTGACTTTTTTCCATCAGACCTTATCGCTTATGTAGAAGCTACAAAAGCCATTACACCCGATATGGATGGAGATGCTATTGGAGGACGCGTAAATTTTACCACTCAGACTGCACCAACTAAAAAAACAATTAAAGCGAGTGTTTTTAGCGGTTACAATCAAAAATCAGATAAAGGAATTTACAGTGGATCGCTTACTATTGGTGATAAGAGTAAAAACGGAAAGTTTGGTTATATTATTAATGGAACGTATTGGGACAGAAACTGGGCAACGGATAATTACGAAGCCAGAAGACAAGGCGATCAGGGAGTTTATCGCTTAGAATTAAGAGACTATACCGGAGTTAGAAAAACGACAGGTTTAAATGCAGCGATGGAATTTAACCCGTCATCGAGAGACAAAATTTTCCTAAAAGCGACTTATGGCGGACTTTCTGATGAAGAAACGCATTATAAACACCGTATCAGATTTGATAAGTTCAACAGTGCTACAAATGCTTTAACTGTAGAACAGCAGGATATTCATAATGAATTAAAGACGGAGTTTGTTGGTATTGATTTAGGAGGAAAACACCAGCTAGCTAACGGAAACTTGGACTGGAGTCTAGCTTCTTATAGAAATGAGTTTAAATACGGAAATATTCCAAATGCAGAAGACAACAGTTATTTTTTAATTCAGTTCAACCAGACGGGAGTTGGCGTAAAACCTGAATATTTAAAAAATATACCAATAACAAGTGGAGGAGCAGGGGGGGCAAGAGCATACTGGGCTGCTGATGGAGGAATGCTGGATCCTGAAAATCCAAAATCAATTTTTGATTTTTATTCTGATCCAAATTTCAAGACAGATCCGACAAAGATGAAATTCTCTACGCTGGAATTATACAAAATTAGCATTGTAGAGCGTGACAATATTATTGCTGCGGTAAACTACGAGCATAATTTTAATGAAAGTCTTAAAATGAAGTTTGGTGTAAAATTAACCGACAAAGATCGTATTGCCACTTTTAGAGATGAGTATTACAACTGGGTTGGATCGCCAACACCGTTTTTATCGAATTATAGTGCCGATTTAATCAACCAGCCTGGCGGAACAGATTATATGCGAAGAGAAACTGGAACCAATATAGGCAATACATTTGGGCCGGTTTTATCAACGGATGGAATGACTAAGTTGTTTAATACTTCACAAGGAAATCTGGTATTAAATCCTGTAGATTCTCAGATTCCGGAATTAGGAAAAGGCTTGGGAAGAAATTTTAATGTTGATGAAACTACATCTTCAGCTTATGCAATGGCGACTTATTTATTAAATGATAAATGGACCATTTTGGGAGGTCTGAGAACGACTCACACCATTACAAAAGTCACAGGAAAAACGGTAGAGAATAATGTGGTAGTTGATGCCGAAAACACAAAATCGTATACATCTGTTCTTCCAATGCTTCATGTAAAATATTCTCCGATTGAGAATTTAAACGTACGTTTTGCCACAACAAGAACATTTGCTAGACCAAATTTTGGTGATATTTCTCCAGCGGGTTCTTTGAATACTATTGATGGAGAATATGCAGGAGGAAACCCAAACCTGAACCCAACATATTCGTGGAACTTTGATTTATTGGGAGAATATTTCCTTGATGAAGTGGGATTAATCAATGCCGGAGTATTCTATAAATCAATTACAGACCCAATTTTTGATGATACGTACCAAGGCACTATAAATGGAATTCCTGATATCGAAATCAGTTCGCCTACAAATGGCGGTGACGCTTGGATTGGCGGAATTGAATTTGGAATCACAAAAAGATTCAACTTCCTGCCAGGATTCCTAAAATATTTCGGAACTCAGATCAATGCAACGCTTATGAATTCTGAAATGACATTGGGACAGAACGCTAATAATCCAAACGGAAGAAAAGTGTCAACGCCTTATCAGGCCAAAGAATTATATAATCTGCAATTGTTCTATGAAACAGGAAAACTAAACGTGAGAGCAGCTTTTAACCATAAAGGTGCCTACGCCACAAGTTTTGATGCTAATGCTAAAAATACCGACATGAACGATATTTATTATGGCAAATACAATTCGTTAGATTTTTCAGCTTCTTATAAAATAGGAGATCATTTTACCATTTTTAGTGACGTAAACAATGTCTTAAACGAGCCTCTGATGTATCATTTTGGAGAAACTCCAAACAGGCCGAAACAGGTAGAATATTATGGTGTAAAATTCAATCTTGGTTTAAAATATAATTTATAGACAACTATAAGTTAACTCGTTGGATGCTTGTCCGTTTTATTTTTACAGTTTATTTTTTTGAACTGACTGCATCCAATGAGTTTTATACTCATCTCAACTTACACTCCAACTATCAACCAATCTTAAGAAATTATGTCTGCAAAAACATCCAATTTTAGGTTTATATTAAAAGCATCCATAGCAGCATTTGGAACATACTTCTGCATGTATGCTTTCAGAAAGCCTTTTACTGCGGCCACATTCGACAGCATGTCTTTTTGGGGAATTGACTATAAAATTTTGCTGATTTTGGCACAGGTTATAGGTTATACGTTTTCTAAGTTCTTAGGAATCAAAATTATATCCGAATTAAAACCTTCAAAACGTATTTTATATTTAATAAGTTTTATAACTATTTCAGAATTGGCATTATTGGGCTTTGCTTTAGTTCCCGCACCCTATAATATTTTGTTTTTATTCATTAACGGTCTGCCGCTTGGAATGATCTGGGGTATTGTTTTTTCTTATATAGAAGGAAGAAAAACCACAGAGCTTTTGGGTGTGATTTTATGTTCCAGTTTTATCGTATCCTCTGGAACAGCAAAATCTGCTGGTGTATTTGTATTGAAAGTTTTGGGCTGCACCGAATTTTGGATGCCTTTTGTTACGGGACTTATTTTTATTGTTCCTTTAATTCTGTTTTCACTTCTGCTGGAGAGAATTCCAAATCCTGATCAGGAAGATTTGGATCTGCGGTCCAGACGAAAACCGATGGACAGAAAAGAACGCGTATCGCTTTTCAGACAGTTTGCATTTCCATTAACAGTCATTATCATATTTTACACCATGCTTACGGCAATGCGTGAATTTAGAGATAATTTTGCCAGAGAGCTATGGGATGCTTTGGGATATAAGGAAAGCATTTCGATTTATATGTATTCAGAAATTCCAATTGCGATACTGGTTCTTGTAATTTTAGGATATTTAGGAAGCATGAAAAACAATTATAAAGCATTCAAAAATTATCATATCGTGTTGCTGATTGGATCTTTGTTAATTGGGATTACCACTTTCTTATTTCAAAAGCATTTATTGGGCGCATTTCCATGGATGATGATTTCGGGATTCGGTATGTACATTTGTTACATTCCGTTTAACGGTTTGTTTTTTGACCGAATGATTGCGACCTATAAAATAAAAGGAAATAGCGGATTTCTAATCTATATCGCCGATGCTTTCGGTTACCTCGGCAGTGTTTTGGTGCTGTTTTTTAAAAATTTAGGTGACAAGGATATTTCTCTCTTAAGCTTTTTTACCACTTGCATTTATCTTCTCTCAGTAGTGGGAATAATTACAACGATAATGTCTTTTAATTTCTTTAATAGAAAGTTTAAAAAACACATAAAAATTAATGCAGCTCCTTTATATAGTTGAACAAAGGATAAATAATAATTCACAAAATAATTACACATGAAAGATAAATATGATTTAATCATAATTGGATCAGGGGTTTTGGGCACATTTCACGCCTATCATGCCTTATTGAAAGGAATGTCGGTTGCTATTTTAGAAAAAAACAGCAGACCAGAGGGAGCAACCGTTCGAAATTTCGGGCAGGTTGTGCCATCGGGAATGGACAGAAAATGGCAGAATTTCGGAAAAGAAAGTTTAAAGATTTATAAAGATATCCAATCACAATTTGATATCAGCATTCGTCAGAACGGAACAGTTTATTTGGCATCAAATGAAGAAGAAATGCAGCTGATAGAAGAACTGCATGAAATTAATATTTCAAATGATTACGAATCTAATTTGCTGACGAAAGAGCAATGTCTGGCAAAATACAGCGGTTTGAGAGCTGACTATTGTACAGGCGGATTGTTTTTTCCGCAGGAAGTTACCGTAGAGCCTTCAACTATGATTCATAAACTGCATCAATATATGACGGCTAATTTAGGTTTGGATTTATTTATGAATACAACCGTAGTGCATACCGAAGATAGATCTGATGAAGTAATCGCAACATCATCAACAGGTTTAGAATACAAAGCTTCTAAAATTATTATCTGCAACGGAAGTGATTTTAAAATCTTATATCCTGAAATTTATAACAGCAGCGATTTGATTGTTTCTAAGCTTCAAATGCTGCAAACCAAGCCACAAAATAATTATAAATTGGATGGTTCAATTTTAACAGGATTGACAATCAGAAGATATGAATCTTTTGAAGAATGCAAATCTTACGCATCCATCAAAGCAAAAGAAAACCCAGATAGTTTTGAAAAAAAATACGGCGTTCACATCTTATTCAAACAGGCTCTGGACGGTTCTGTTATTTTAGGAGATTCGCACGAATATGCCAGTGCAAAAGAAATAGATTCCCTAGGTTTTGATTTAAATATGGATATCGATCATTTTATGATTGAAGAAGCTAAAAAAATAATTGATCTGCCAACGTACGAAATTCAGAGTAGATGGTTTGGAATGTATTCCCAATGCAAAACCAAAGATATTTTTGAGCATACGGTTGGTGAAAATATTCATATCATAACTGGAATTGGCGGTAAAGGAATGACGGGAAGTGCTGGATTTGCCAAGCATAATATCGATAAAATTTTTAATGCATAAACTAAAAATAATTAACCATTAAGAGATTAAGAAAATTAAGTGTTATTTCTAAAACTTGTTGGTAGAAAATAATCTAAAAAGAGAATTAAGAATATTTAAGTTTTGATTCTTAATATATCTTAATGCCTTAAAGGCAAATAAACACACACAAAATGAAAATTAATGAAATTGAAATGGTTGTTTTTGATATGGCAGGAACAACAGTAAACGAGCAAAACATAGTATACAAATCGCTGCATAAATCTATTAATAAATTCGGGATAGATGTTTCGCTGGAGCTTGTTCTGTCATTAGGCGCGGGAAAAGAAAAATATCAGGCTATAAAAGATATTTTGAAATTCATCAACATCACCGATACTGAAAAAACAGACCAAATATTTGAATATTTCATCGAAATACTGGATCAGGAATATCTTACTGCTAAAGTTCTTCCTATTGAAGGAGTTGAAGATGTGATGGAAAGCCTAAAAAAAGATGGAGTAAAAGTGGTTCTAAATACAGGGTATAACAGTTTGGTTGCCAATGCGCTATTGGAGAAATTAAACTGGAAAAGAGGCATTCAATATGATGCTTTAATAACAGCAGATGATGTTGAACAAGGAAGACCTTTTCCTGATATGATATTTAAAGCAATGGCACTTTTTAATATTGCGGATGCTTCGAAAGTGCTAAAAGCGGGAGATTCTGCGATAGATATTGAAGAAGGCAAGAATGCAAAATGCGGTATTACAATAGGTGTTTTGTCGGGAGCGCAAATCAGATCACAGCTTGAAGAAGCAAAACCAGATTATATTCTAGATTCTCTGGCTTCTTTATACAGCATTATGAATTAGTTTTTTTGCCACCAATTTTCATTAGTTAATTCGTGGCAAACATTTTTTAATATACAGCAAAATAAACCTATAGAATAAGCTAATTAGTTTAAAAAAAAATCCCTGCAGGAGATAGTTATGAGTAGATAAAAGAGTAATCAACAAAACAATTCAATCCAATGAAAAAGATTTTTAGATTAGGTTACGTTACAATTCTTGCCAGTGTACTTTTAGTCACTTCATGCACCAACGATGCAGCGCTCGCAAACGATGAGAATTCGGTAATTGCAAATACGACATCTAAAACTGGTAAAACGGCATTAAGCAGCGGTACTAAAAAGTTATTGATTATTGGTATCGACGGCTGTCGCGGCGATGCTTTAATGGGGGCCAATACGCCAAATGTTCATGCTTTATTGCCTAATTCAATTTACAGTTTAGATGCTTTAACCGAAGCCCCAACTTGGAGCGGAAATGGCTGGTCTACCATGCTGAGCGGTGTTACACATTTAAAGCATGGTGTAACTGACAATTCGTTTTCAAACCCAAATTTTGGCACTTATCCAAGTTTTCTAAAACGATTGGAAACTTATAATTCTGCTCTTAAAACAATGTCAATTGTACATTGGGCGCCAATCAATACCTATATCGTTGACGGAATAGATGTCGAAAAAACACTGACAGCTGATTTAGCGGTTAAAAATGAAGCAGTAGCTGCACTTACAAACGATAATCCAGATGCTTTATTTCTGCATTTTGATGATGTCGACCATGCGGGACACAGCTACGGATTTTCAATAAATGTTCCGCAGTACAAATCTTCTATTGAAACAACTGACGGATACATTGGAGAAATTCTGGCAGCTTTAAAAAACAGGCCAAATTATGCCAATGAAGACTGGCTGGTTGTGGTTGCACCAGATCATGGAGGAATAGTAACTGGCTCAACAGGATCTCACGGCGGATCTTCTTATGAAGAGAGAAACATTTTCACCATCTTCAATAACAAAAATTTCACTTCGAATAAAATCGAAAAACCAGTTGATCCTACGACTAGTATTACAGGCAAGTTTGCAAATTTTAATGCAAATAGCATTTATGCTTCAACAAGTAATGCGCTTTATAATTTCGGAACTTCGAGTTTTACGGTAGAATGCAGAATAAAAACTTCAGGCTATTCCAGCGATCCATCAATAGTTTCTAATAAAAACTGGGTAAGCGGCAAAAATCGTGGGTTTATAATATGTGCCAATACGGGAGGAACTTGGAAAGTAAATATTGGAGATACTCAAAATCGTGTAGATATTTCGGGAGGAACAATCATTGATGGAAAATGGCATCATTTGACATTGGTGGTAGATCGTTCATCCAAATTGGTTAAAACTTATCAGGATGGTGCTTTTGTTGGTCAGGCAGCTATTCAGGCCAGTTTTGGAAGCTTAACTTCGGGATTGCCTTTTGCGATTGGACAAGACGGAACTCTAGCGTATGGTGCCAATGTTAACGGAAACATTGCGGAGGTTAGGGTTTGGAATAAAGCGCTTTCTGAAGCTTCAATTTTAAATTACACCTGTTCCTCTGTTACATCTTCCCATCCAGATTATGTAAATCTTATCGGCTATTGGAAAGGCGATAACGGATCAGGAAGCAATTTTACAGATTCTAGCTCAAAACAAGTTGCTCTTTCGTTTCCTAATGTTCCTACATGGACAACAAGCACGGCAAGTTTAAAATGTGGAAATGCTAATGGAATTGTTCCAAAAATGGTAGATATTGCTTACTCGTCTTTGCAATGGTTTGGCGTACCGATTAATTTAGCGTGGTCACTAGACGGACGTTCGTGGCTTCCTGCAAACTAATTTAGAATTGTGTTTTTGTTTTTTTTTAAGGTTATCTCTATTTTTAGAGGTAACCTTTTTAATTATTGCTTTCAGAATAAAAATACAGAACCAGCATTACGCAGTTTTCATCAGTCCTGTTTTCAGGAACGTGAGGCAGTCTTCCGTTAAAACATATAGAGTCACCTTCGTTAACAACAACTTCGATATCATCAATAATATAAGTCACGCTTCCTTTTATTATATATTTGAATTCCCACGCGTCAGTAATTACTTTTTCACGTTTGCTGTTTGGTTCAACCTCAAGAATTACCGCTTCAAAACCAATAGAATTAATGCTTTTGCTGAAGATATGATAGTAATTGAACCCTTTTGTTTCAGAGCGGTCTTCTTTTTCTATTTTTTGATAATCTTCTTTTTTAATGTGAATGCACTTGGCATTCTTTATGTTTTTTACTCCTTCAAAGAAATAAGTGACATCAGTATCTAACGAATGGATAAGTTCAATTAAAACGGGTAGAGAAGGAATGGTTCTGCCATTTTCGATTCTTGATATTAGTCCGTTGCTGACACCAGCTCTATTAGCTACTTCATGTATGGTTAAGGCGTTTTTTTTTCTGATTTCTTTTAATCTCTTTCCAATTCCAATTAAAAAGTCTTCCATAGTTTTAATTCACTTTAAAAGGTAAATATACTATAATTAGCCTCATTTTTCACAGTAACCGAAAGAACTCTGGCTGTGCGGGCTAAAATCCAAGAGGAATTTAAGACGTAAAAATGCACTTTTAATTATTTATAAAATACCTTTTTTATAATGATGGATGATATTGAAAATCGGCTTACGGCTGGCATATTGTTTCTCTTGCATCTGATTGAAAGAGTAATTCCTAATAGTTCTGAAGGAAGAGCTATACGATAGAAATTACAAACCGGCATTTTTTTGGATGAAATGGGAGGACTTTTAATTATAGATAATTCATTTATTTACTTATTAATGTTTTGATGTATAGATATTTATATATGGCAATTTTATTGTTTTTTTTCAGTATGCTAGAGCTTCAAGCAAGCAAAATTAATAGTTATACAAATTTTTTTGCATCTATAAGCTTTATGCATATTATAAAAAAGTCGGGATGAATTAATACTATTGCCGAAATCCAAAAGAAATAAATAACAGGTTGGATAAAAATACTAAAATTAAGAACTGCATATTTTTTGCAGTTTTTTCATTTGTACCCCATTTGTACCTATTGTCAATGTATCCCTTACAAATTCTGGAAAGTGAATTTCTGGAACTGATATAGCTTAAAAATAACTATTTCTTAATATTGGTTAAACGCATTTTTAGTTCAATTTTTGATGCAAGGCCTGAATTTTTTCAGGTCTTTTAATTTTCTTGGAAAGTTGAAAACTATTTTTTTTTAGAAAAAAAGATATTCTGACTAGGGGACAGGTCAGTTCTTGGACACTTATAAATTAGTTTGAAAATTAATTCGTGAAATTTTCCTGAGATATAATTAATTACGCAATAAAGATTGTTTACCCTATTATGATTTTAAATAATTCCGAAAAACGGGAAGTTTTTTTCAAAGAGATTAATATTTTAATAATTGATAATCATCCTCTAATTGTAGAAGCTTATAAAATAGTCTTTCGGACTAATGAGCATCTTATTATTAATTCAGAAGTTGCAAAATCTTATGGGCAGGCTTTGATAGCTTTAGATAAAATGAAATATCATGCAGTACTCATTGATTTTGAATTAACTTCTTTTGAAAAGGAATTAAACATTTCAAATAATAGGCTGGCAGTTTTAATAAAAAATAAATTTCCTGAGATAAAAGTTATATTGACTATATCAGAAAATAATCCCACAGTGGGACATGTTATAAAATCTATTCCATATGATGCAGTCTTAATTAAAAAGGACATTACCGCCTCATTAGTTTTAGAAGCTCTACTGACGGTTCTTAGCGGTAGTTTTTTTTATAGTATTGCTGCAGAGAATATCAAAATGCGTAACCAGTACAGTGATCTTGCACTGGACGAATTAGATCTGAAGATTCTGCAGAATATTTCATTGGGAATACAGACAAAAAATCTGGTTCACTTTATTCCCTTATCATTAAGCGCAATAGAAAAGAGAAAGAGTAAAATCAAATTAATGTTTGATGCTGATAATGATGAACTGCTTCTCTATAAGGCAAGGCAAGAAGGGTTTATTTGAAGAGGAAAGCCAATCTTCAACTGATTTATTCAATGCATGGATTTGACACTGAGTATTTTTTAATAAGATAATTATTGCGGTTTAACCGTAATGAAGGTAATTTAAATCCGATTAGGTTTGTATGAAAGATCTTAAGGGCGGCAAGCAGGCAGCTTGAGTGATCTGTTTAACAATGTATAATTTAACGATAAGAAAAACTTTAATGGTTAAAAAGGCAATACTATTAATAGGCTTTGTTGCATTATTTTTCAGCAGCTGCACTGATCAGAAAATTATTTATGCACATGGAACTTTGGACAGTGTATTTAAGAAGGCTAAGGAAGAGAATAAATGGCTGCTGGTCATTTTTGAGAATGAAGGATGCCAAGCCTGCGAAAATTTAGTGTCAGAATTAGAGAATAAATCTGAACTGAAAGATAAACTGTCAGATGATTTTCTGGTTTATGAAAACAAACTAAATGCAATTGGCAATGAATATCTTTCCCGGGCTCTTTACAGCATTGCCTCTCCGGCCATTTACATTTTTAATGCTGATGGGGTTTTAATAAATATGCTGGTAGGATTCAAGACTTCTAAGGAAATACAGCGCGCTATCGAAGAAGGACAGAATCTCAAGCCTGTTTCGGGCGGTTTTGCCTCCCGTCTGAATTTGGATGGCAGAGATTTAATAGATTTTGGCAATCTAGTCCTAAGGAGCGCTAGGACTCTTGAAAAAAAATCATCAGATGAGGCTCAGCTAAGGCAAACTGCAGCGGATCTGAAGAGATCTCTCAATATGCAGACCTACTTTTTTAATAATTACCTTCTTGCAAAGGTATACCAAAGATTAGGAGACACAGAGAAGGCTAAACAATTTGCAGCAGAGGCGATGACCTTTACAGACAGCTTCTCAATTTTCTTATATCAGCCATTACGCAATGAACTCAGATTTTTATTGGATTCAAGATTTGAGAAAGAGGATGAAGCATTTGCGGTTCTGGATAAAAACAATTATGATTTTGCGGTGCAAAAGATCGGTTCAAGGCCAGAGGCAACATTTAAGGTGAAAAACAGCGGAAAAAAGCCTCTAATAGTAGAAAAAGTGTTTGGCAATTGTGACTGTATGGATTTTGAATGGACAAAAACTCCTATAATGCCAGGTGAAACGGGTGCCATTAAGGTTGTCTATCGCGCAGATCATCAGGGAGGATTCTCAAAGACCGTATATATATTTAGTAATGCGCTAAATACCCCTTCTGTATTCTCGATAAAGGGAGTAATAGATTAAGTATGTTTCTATTTTTAACCAATTTTATATTATTATGAAAAAAATGCTTTTGCTTATCGCTGTAGTCGTAGTAGCGAATTTTACTGCAGCTTTTACTCCAAACTGTACCATGGACGGTACATTATTGCCAGACGAAGAGGACTGCACATCATTTTATCAGTGCTCTAACGGTGTTGCTGTTAAGACTTCGTGTCCTGGCGGATTAGAATTTAATCCCGATCAGCTTGTATGCGACTTTCCGGAACTTGCAGGGTGCAACGGCGAAGGTAAAGGAAGATACTTTCCAACAGTGCGCAGCTGCACAGTGTATACGACTTATTACGATTCATTGAGCGGTCAGTATTACATTAGCGAAAGATCGGGAACTGAAACAGTGTGCCCTCCTGGGACAAGTAAATGTACCCATGAGGACTGCCATTAATTTGAACTGCCGCTATTTTTTTTTGATTTAATAGTGAAACTAAATGTTTTTGGATCTTAGAAGCTGCACCAAATAAAACCGGTCAGGGCATAGAAGATTGTATTGCTTTAAATCATCGGATTACAAATTAAGAAAAGAATGCATTAAAGGCTATGCGGCACGCATAGTCTTTAGTGATTATAATAAATTAAAATTGTGTTAATTATGAAAAAAATTCCATTTGTATTGGGTTTGATATTGGTGGCAGCAGCCTGCAATAAGACGCAATCTAAAAGCGATGCTGATTTTGATTCCTCAATATTCAGCGGGAACCAATCCAAACGGATTGCTGTGGAAAACAATTCTGCTATAACCTTGGATTTAAAAAAACAGACAGGAAATCACGTGTTAAAAATGAGTGATTTAGTGGATTCGGTGAGCTATCTGCCATTGGAAACAACTGAAAAATCCCTGATCGGTGCTGTTGATGACATTGTTTCCTGCAAAGACAGAATTTTTATTCTGGATACCTACCGCGGAAAAAATGTATATGTTTTTGATAAACAGGGCAAATTTGTATTTAAGCTACCCAACGGAAAGGGGCCAGGTGAAATTTTGAGGCCTTATGATCTGGCTGTCAATGAGAAGAAGAGGATGCTGTATGTGTACGATGCAGAATCGGAAAGAATTGTATCCTACAATTGGGACGGGCAGTTTATAAAGGATCAGAAGACTCCAATACGATTTAAAAATTTTGAATATACAAATGATTCCTCATTCCTTATTCTGGCTTACCTGAATGACAATATAGGGCTTCCTGAAGAGGAATCGAAATCGCAATTGTTTGTGGTTGACACCACTTTTAAAATAATGTCTCATGGATTTCCATATAAAGAGATCGAAACAAAAAACAGGTTTTTTCTGAACAGCCATCTCAGAAGCGGTGCCAATAATCTGGCATACAGTCCCAGGTTCGGAAATGAGATTTATGAGTTCCAGAATGATAGCGTTTTCAAAAAGAAGTACAAACTTGACTTTGGCGATGACGCCTTAACTGAAGATGAGTTTTTTGTTGATACGAACGTTTTTCTAAAAAATGAAAAAAAGGAAGGTTATAAATATTTTATGGGAGATTATGTCGAAAATGCCAATGATGCCTTTTTTAAAATCAATATTGGAAACAATATGCCAATGCTTCTGTTTTACGATTTAAAAACAAAAAGAACTGTCTCAGGAAGCACTTTCGCTTTGGACAATCCCAATATTCCATTTTTCAGTACGCCGGCAGCATCTGAAAATAACGCTTTTGTAACTGTTGTAGAGTCGATTTATATTGCCCAGCTAAAAAAGGATAAAAGAAGGTACGATAAACTGCCTTTAGATTTAAAGTCAGAATTTAAGGCAATTACAGAAAATTCCAACCCTGTAATAATGTATTATACGTTAAAAAAGTTTTAAAATGAAATACAGATATCTAGGTCTGCTGATGCTTTTAATCTCTTGCGCCAAAGATGCAAAAATTGCTGAAGCAGCAATTCCAGCTGACAGCCATGAAGAGCTGTCGAGTTTTATTTCTAAAAACAGGCTAGAGCAGTCGTACCTCTACAAAAGCGAATTTTTTGGACTTGAGAGGCATACTGTTCTGCGGGATTTTAAAGGCAGGACAGTTGCTTTGGAAACAATGAATCGGGACAGTTTAACTCTGTTTTACAGGTTTTCGGGCTCGCACTGCACCGTCTGTGTGGAAGCAGAACTGGAAAATATTGAAAAATTGCCGGCCAGCAAGAAAAGCAGAATAATTTTTTTGGCAAGCGATCTAGAAGCCAGGGAATTGCAGTTGCTGTTTTCTGGCAATGCAGAAATGAAAAAAAATCTCTTTTTGCTGAATGAGCCCATATCCGGTTTTCCGATGGAAGACGCAAATGTACCATACTATTTTGCAGTTGATAAGGATTTTAAGGCAAACCACTTATTTTTTCCTGACAAAGCCTATCCGGAATTGACTATGCAGTATTTGAGAATACTTTCAAATAAAATTTAATAAAACATCCTTGTGCAAGTTCCCAAACCCTTTTGCCTTTTCATTTTTTCAGTGCTGCTTTTTTCGTGCCAGGATAAAGAAAACTTCAAAGAAGCCGATTTGTCAAGAGCGCCTTACAGCGCCTCAGCCATTATGGTAAAAACCGAAACGCTGCGGCCGGAACCTTTCGCTATGGAGCTCATGTGTACAGGCAAGCTCCAGGGTTTTGAAAAAGCAACGGTCCCTTTTCTGCTGAATGAAACAGTGGTAAATATCAGAGTCCATAATGGACAGCGGATAGCGCAAGGCCAGGTGCTGGCGGTACTGGAGCCTTTCAATTATAAACAGGAGGTTGAGCGCAGCGGCAATAGCCTAGAGAATGCCCGTCTGGAGATGGCCAATATGCTTTTGGGAGCCGGCTATTCCATAGGGGATACCGCACATATTCCAGCAGAACAGTGGCGCATTTACAAACTAAAAAGCGGCTACACAGCAGCTGCCCTTAGCCTGAAAGATGCAATGCATAAGCTTTCACAGACTTTTGTAAAGGCGCCTATTAGTGGTGTGGTAACAGGTTTGGAGGCCAAGGCTTTTAATCCAGCTTCCGGTTACAAAAATTGCTGTGTGCTGGTTAGTGATGCTAAAATGGAGGTAGGGTTCCATATATTGGAATCTCAGATCAGCGCGGTACAGAAAGGGCAGTCCATAACCCTTGTCCCTTACGCACTGCCTGAATTAAAAGCCAGCGGCAGCATCAGTGAGATTAACCCAGTCATAGACGAAAACGGCATGGTGGCTATAAAGGCTCTGGTCAATAATAGTTCAGGAAAACTTATAGACGGAATGAATGTGAAGGTTTTGGTGAAAAACACTGTGGGGCATCAGCTGGCAGTGCCTAAATCAGCGGTGCTCGTGCGTCAGGGAAAGCACATTGTCTTTACGTACAGAATGGGAATGGCAATTTGGAATTATGTCACTTTGGGGCTGGAGAATAGCACCCAGTTTTGCATTGCTGATGGTTTGAAGCCTGGTGATGAAATCATTGTCAGCAATAATTTTAATCTGGCTCATCAGACAGCGGTGAAGGTTAACAATAACAGCAATTAAGCATTGAATAATCCTCCAGCCGTTTCTAAATCGAAAAACACCTGCGGCGTATCTTCATTTACTGTCATTATGGTGTTTTTACTCTTTAGCCTTATAGGGCTAAGCCTAATTCCGCTGCTGTCAGTACAGATGGAACCGACTGTTGAGAATCAGTCCCTGAAAGTAATGGTGTCCTGGCCAAATGTGACGGCCGAGGTGCTCGAAGTTCAGGTGACTTCCCCAATGGAAGGAGCATTGGCCCAGATCAAGGGGCTCAGCGAAATTCATTCGAGTTCCCATAGCGGCAGAGCCGATATTTCACTGACCTTCGATCAAACGGTAAATCTGCCTGTCACGCGTCTTGAGGTGCTGTCAATTTTACGGGCTGTTTATCCAAAATTGCCGCAGGGAGTGGAACGCCCTATTCTTTCGGCTATGAATTCAGATCAGGGCGCTACTATTTTAGGCTACTCTATCATTGGACAAGGCTCTTCCTTGGAAGCGGAGAACTATCTGAAAAATTATTTTGTTCCGGCTTTAAGCGGGATTAAAGGGGTTTACGGAGTATCGGTTTATGGTGCCATTCCCAAAGAATGGGTCTTAGAGTATGATCCTATCCTTTTAAAGAACAATGGGATTTCCGAGCAGGAAATTGCGGAATCCATTTCTGAATATCTGGCAGATAGGGAGATCGGCAAAGATTCTGAAGCGGATACCGGACAGCAGAAGACCTTTGCCTATATACGGTTAAAAGGCGGCAGTACCAGCAGATTGGATTTAGGCAAGATTCCGGTAAAGCGGATCAATAGCAAAGTAATATTTCTGTCAGAGCTGGCAAAACTCAGCTATAAAGAATCAGTGCCGCAGAGCTACTATCGCATCAATGGCTTGAATAGGGTAAATCTTATGGTCAATGCCCTAAAGGATGTAAATACCATTGAACTTGCCGATAAGGTAAAAAAGGAAATCGAAAAACTCAAAGCACACCTGCCCGCCGGCTATTCCCTGCTGTTAGAGCAGGATGCAACCGCCGAACTGAAAAGCGAACTTTATAAACTGACCTTGCGCTGTGTGGTTACTGTAATGATTCTGCTGTTTTTTGTGTTTCTGGTTAATAGGCAGTGGAAGTACATGCTAGTGGTTTTCCTGAGCTTGATTGCCAATATGCTGATTTCATGCGTGCTCTATTATTTGTTAAAGATAGAAATCCATCTTTATACATTAGCCGCTATTACCGTTTCTCTAGGACTTGTAATTGACACAATTATGGTGATGGCGGATCATTATCGGCAAAAGGGAAACCGATACGTATTTCTGGCTCTTCTAGCGTCTGTCTTTACCACGATAGGCGCTTTGCTGGTCGTGTTTTTCATGAATGGCAATGCAATGGAAAATATGTGGGATTTTGCCGCAGTACAGGCCGTTACCCTTCTGGTGTCACTGTTCATTGCGTGGTTTTTAGTGCCCGCCATTACCGATCAGCTGCAATGGCAGATAGAATCCAGAAACAGCATTTCCAGAACAAGGGCGAAAAGGATTCTCAGATTTAACCGGATTTATAGAAGCATACTGCATTTTTCCATCAAGAAAAAATGGTGGCTTGCAGCTGGTTTTGTGCTGCTTTTTGGCCTGCCTCTATTTCTTCTTCCCAAGGAGATCATAAGCGCTGCAGACAATTCAGGAGTCGGCAGGAAAGAGTTAGAACCTAATTTTAGCCAGCAGTGCTATAATGCCACTTTCGGCAGCGATGCGTATCGCACTATCAGGCAATACACTGACCCGGCTTTAGGCGGCACCCTGCGCTGGTTTGCCAGTTATGTAAAAGAGCCTGGGAAATACCAGCAGGCACAGCAGCGAACCATTATTGACATAGAGGTATTTATGCCTCCAGGCGCGACGCTGGGCCAGATGAACAGCGTTTTTATAGATCTGGAAAACAGCATTACTCCCTACAAAGAGATAGAGAAGTTCGTAAGCCAGATTGATTCTCCCCAAAGCGCTTCTATGCAGATCATTATCAAAAAAGAATTTGAAAACAGCAGATTTCCGCATGTTTTAAAAGGATTGCTGGTTAGAAGAGCCAGCGAGATGGGAAGTGCCGATTTTACCATCAGCGGTGTGGGCCAGGGTTTCTCTAATTTGATTGATGAAAGCAAGAACTCTTCTATAGAGCTATACGGCTACAATTTTGAAGAATTGATGCAGCAGGCTCGAAATGTGGCAGAGCGGCTGAAAGGCTACGCAAGGGTAAAAGACGTGGAGATAGCCACAGCTAGGGATAGAGGACTTTCTAACAGAAGAGAATTTGTCATTGTGCCTGACAAAGAGCAGTTAGCTGTCCGAGGTTCTTCGATTTCAGGGTTTTACGGAGACCTGAACTATCTAAATATTTCAGACGGTAAAAGTTTTAATGTATTGATAGGTAGTGAGTTGGAAGAGCTGCAGTTAAAGCCTCTTCAAAAAGAGCGTGTCTCCCTTTGGGAAGTTTCAAATTATCCCATAAATCAGCAGAACCGCGCCTTTAAGTTAACCGATGCCGCCTCCATCGCAAATGAAAAGCAGGGTGAAAGCATCGAAAAAATAAATCAAGAGTACAAAGTATATGTAAATTATGATATCATAGGAGGGTGGGAGCATTCCACCATGGTCTACAATGAAGTAATTGAGAAAACCCGGCAGTCTTTGCCATTTGGCTTCAGAGTGCAGAAGCAGCAGTATGAACATTGGGATCCGCAGTCGGCAGAGCAGTACTGGTATGTAGTTTTGGGATGTATTATCATCTTCTTTATATGCGCCGTTTTATTGGAATCGCTGCGGCAGGCGGCTGTAATCACCGGACTAATTCCACTGTCTTTTATTGGTTTGTTTGCAGCCTTTATTTGGTTTGATGCCAATTTTGACCAGGGCGGTTATGCTGCTTTTTTGCTCTTGAGCGGCCAGACGGTCGTTTCTGCACTGTTTATCGTAAATGATTTCAACCATATCCTTAAAGTACATAAGGCCAAACCTGCAACCGCCTATTTAAAAGCCTACCATCACAAGATTATTCCTATTATGCTCACGATTATTTCCACGGTATTAGGGTTTGTCCCTTTTTTATGGGGTGATAAACAGGAGGGGTTCTGGTTCAGTCTAGGGGTGGGGACAAGTGGGGGGCTTCTTTTCTCACTGCTAGTGCTGCCGGTGTATCTTCCATTGTTTTTAGGGATCGATCCCAAAGTCAAATTGAAGCAAGAAAAGAAAAACAACAGGACAATAGGCAATTTCTTTAAATGCAGTAAATCAATTTTTTAATTATGAATAGACTTGGTAAAATATTTTTTCTATGATAAAATTCTTGCTAGACCGGCCTGTGGCAGTAATAATGATTTTCACGGCCATTTTGATAACTGGCTTGGCTGTTGCTTTTCAGCTGCCCGTTTCTTTAATGCCAGATGTAGATATACCCCAAATGACCGTCCAGATTACCCGCGACCAGGCATCGGCGCAGGAACTTGAAAAGACTATTATCTCCCAGCTGCGTCTGCAGCTGATGCAGACCCCTGGATTGGAAAATATGGTTAGTGAGGCAAAGGATGGAAGCGGTAAAATCTATCTCCAATTTGATTATGGAACCGATATTGATTATGCCTTTATTGAAGTGAACGAAAAAATTGATGCTGCAATGCGGTTTTTGCCGCGCGATGTGGAGCGCCCCAATATTGTAAAAGCCAATGCAACCGATCTGCCTGTTTTTTATATCAATGCAAGCATGAAGGATTCTCTCGCAGGCCCAGAAAAGTTTCTGGAATTTTGCGCCTTTTCCGAATCATATATAAAAAAACAGCTTGAGCAGCTGCCCGAAGTGGCGATGGTGGATATGAGCGGTCTGGAACATCCTGAATTATACATTCAGTCCGACGAAGAAAAATTGGAAAGCCTGGGCCTGGATCAGGATTTTATCCAGAACCTGCTGCGCGAAAATAATATAGATATCGGAAGCCTGATGGTGCGGGATGGATTCTATGAGTATAATATCCGATTCTCATCGAGTTTAACCAAGCCGAAAGAGGTAGAGGATATCTGGTTTAAGACCAATGGCGCTGCCCTTCAGCTAAAAGACATCGCCGAAGTCGGGATTCGCCCCCGAGACGTGAGGGGAGCTTTTTTGGATGGAAATAAAAGAGCGATTAATATGGCTGTTATCAAGCAGTCGAAATCGAGAATGGATGATCTAAAAAATAAGGTTTCCAAGGTCATTAGCCAGATTGAGAAAGAACACCCCGGTATTGCCTTTCACGTCAATCGGGACCAGACTTTTATTCTGGATTACTCCATTTCCAACCTGCAGCAGAGTTTATGGTTTGGAATCGCGCTCTGCAGTTTGGCCATGTTCCTTTTTATGAAGGATGCGCTTTCTCCAGTGCTTATAATTTTGAGCGTTCCTGTTGCGCTGCTTATCAGTATGCTTTTATTTAGGATTTTCGGCCTTTCGATCAATATAATATCTCTTGCTGGCTTGATTTTGGCCGTAGGGAACATGATAGACAATGCCATTGTGGTAATCGACAACATAAATCAGGAGCGCGAACTGGGTTTGACCCTCTCAGATTCCTGCCGCAAAGGCACCGTTTCTGTTATTGCGCCCATGGTTTCTTCCCTATTGACTTCGTGTGCGATCTTTGTGCCATTGATTTTTTTAAGCGGCATTTCCGGTGCCTTGTTCTATGATCAGGCAATGGCCATAACATTGGGCTTAAGCGCTTCGCTGATGGTTTCCGTTACCCTGATTCCGGTTCTGTATTTTCATTTCCATAAAAATCGGAAAACTGGAAGGCTTAGTCAGATTCTTCAGAAATACAACACCATAAACTGGGAAGGTTTTTACGATTCGAGCTTTAATTATTTTTTTAAGTACCGAAAGTGGTGGGTCGTTTTTTTCTGCCTCTTCCTGATTTTGAGTTTCGGCTTGTTTGCACATATAAAAGTATACCGGATGCCTGAACTCGAAAAGATCGAAACAATGGTAAAAATCGACTGGAATCAGAATATTCATTTATCTGAAAACCAGAAACGCGCACAGCATCTGTTATCTGCGCTAAAGGAAGATTATATCGAGGCGAACAGCTGGATTGGCGAGCAGCAGTTCATTATGGCTACAGAGAACGCAACGGATTTTTCCCAATGCGCTCTGTATCTAAAAGTAAAATCAAACGACGATTTGGTAAAAATAAAAGGCAATCTGAATGATTTTGTCACGCACTATTACCCTGATGCAACAGTGAGCTTTTCGCCTGTAAAATCAGTCTTGGAGCAGTTGTTTTCCAGCAGGGAAGCTCCTCTTACCGCTAAGGTGAGTTTATACGGTAAAAAAGGAATTCCTCCAATTCAAGATATGGAGAAATCCATTAGCACTTTGCAAAATAGGTACGCTGGGCAGGGAGTAGAATCTGTTGCGCTGCAGGAACACCTGCTTATTACATTAAAACCTGAATTGCTGGCGATTTATGAGGTAAGCCAGTCAAAGTTAATCGAAGAGCTAAAAAAAGCATTAAGCAAGAATACCATTGATGTCCTGCGGGCCAAAAACCAGTATCTGCCGATAGTGGTATCAGGTAAAGAAAAGTCTGTATATGCTATCATTCACAGCACTTTCATAACCAATAAAAATAATGAGGAAATTCCTCTATCAGCTTTAGTTGCAGTCAGTAGAGAGCTGGATTATAAAACTTTTTACGGTGGAAAAGAAGGGGCTTTCCTTCCCATAAATTTCCAGAATCTAAAAAGTATTAAAGGAGAGGAAACCTTACGGAGTATCAAAAAAGCAGTAGATGCGTCTGGCAAAAAAATGGATGTTTCATTTACAGGGAGTCTGCTTTCAGGGCAAGAGTTGCTTAAAGAGATGCTGTTTGTTATCATTATGTCGCTGATGCTGCTCTATTTTATTCTGGCAGCGCAGTTCGAGTCGCTCACCCAGCCGCTAATTGTAATGCTGGAAATTCCTATTGACATCGGCGCCGTACTGCTTTTTTTATATTTAACAGGCAACAGCCTTAATTTAATGTCTATGACCGGTATCATAGTTATGACTGGAGTGATTATAAATGACTCCATTTTAAAGATCGACACCATAAATCAGCTGCGCAAAGAAGGATACAGCCTCTTAGATGCCATACATGAGGGCGGCAGAAAACGATTTAAAGCTATTTTAATGACATCACTTACCAGTATTCTGGCTGTAATACCGATGTTTTTTAATAATGACATTGGCTCCCAGCTTCAGAAGCCTCTTGCATATACCATCACTATTGGGATGATTGCGGGAACCTTTGTCAGTTTGTATTTTATTCCGCTTTGCTATTACTACCTAAACATAAAAAAGGAGACTGAAAAAAAAACTCAAAGAAGATAGCTCTCAGCAGCATCTTCAATTCTGAAAACTAAGATCAAAAAATGAAAAACATCTTTTCTTTATTGCTCGCTTTACTGGCAATTAATTTTTTCGGGCAAGAGACAAAAAAAATGACTTTTAGCGATGCTGTTAAACTGGCACAAGAAAAATCAGTTGATGGAATTAAATTTAAAAACCAATACCAATCCTTATATTGGGATTTTCAAGCTTTTAAAACAGAGAATCTTCCATTTGTAAAGCTTGATTTACAGCCTTTTACTTATAATAAGCAGGTAATTCAGCGTTATAATTCTGTGACGAACAGAGATGAGTACAGAAAGCAGCAGACACTAAATGTTTACGGAGGATTGACAGTGGAACAAAAATTGCCCTTTAGCGGGGGCTCCCTGTACCTCGAATCTAATTTGGGGAAGCTAACCGGCTACGGATACAATAAATATACAACATTTAGTTCTACTTTCGGGCGTGTCGGAATTAACCAGCCTATACTTGGCTATAATGCTTTTAAATGGAGGAAGAAAATTGAGCCTTTGCGCTTCAGTAAAGCTAAAAAAGAGTTTATTGCCGCAGGCCAGGAAATTAACCTTAAAACATTGAACCTATTTTTTGATCTGCTGTCTGCGAACCAGCAGCTTTCAACAGCGGTGGTGAATGCAAAAAACGCAGCGCAGCTTTTTCAGATTGGCGTTAAGCGTTTTGAGATTGCGGGTATTGAAAAAGATGAGCTTCTGCAGCTTGAATTAAACGATGTTAATGCTGCTATAGAAGTGCAGCAGATGAAAAAAATGCAGTCTTTCGCGAATTCTGCTTTATGCACATATCTGGGAATTTCGGATTATTTAGTTGTTGAACCCTTATTTGACAATTTAAATGTACTTTCAGATTTTAAAATTGACTATATCGAAGCTGTTGAGCTAATGAAAAATAATAATCCTGAAATTGAAGGCTTTACACAGCAGCTATTGGAAGCAGAACAGCGAATTGCCATGGTTAGGGGCGAAGGCGGTTTTAAAATGAATTTGGGAATGAGTTTGGGTATTGACCAGCAGGCAGACGAGCTTAGGCTTTTATATCAGCTGCCTCCATTAGACCAGCAAAGAGTTGAAATAGGCATTACCATTCCGATCTTGGATTGGGGAATGCAGAACAGGAATCTGCAGCGCGTGAGAAAAGATTTGGAAGTTGCAAAAGCATCTATTACAGAAAACCAGCAGGAATTGAAACAGCGGATTAGCAATGTGATTCAAAATTTTAACCTTCAGGCTGAAGTTGTTCAAAGCGCGGCTAGGGCAGATGCAATTGCCCAGCAGAGTTTTTCCCTTACCAATGAGCGCTTTAAGCTAGCCAAAACAAATGTAGTGGCACTCAATGCAGCCATTGCTTCAGGTCTCAGCGCAAAGCGAAACTATATTCAAGCAGTCAGAAATTATTGGGAGTATTACTTTATGATTCAAAAAATGACGGGTTACAATTTTATAAAAAAGGAGAATTTGCCATTTAATGAATAGTTCTTAGAATACATAAATAAATGCATTGAATTGACTTGATAAATTTCATGCATGATTTCGAGTATGAGCAAAAAGGAATTTTAAGGCCATCCTAATGAACAGATAGAAAAGAAATAGTTATTTATATCT
Source organism: Flavobacterium sharifuzzamanii (assembly GCF_003254585.1). Classification (GTDB taxonomy): domain Bacteria; phylum Bacteroidota; class Bacteroidia; order Flavobacteriales; family Flavobacteriaceae; genus Flavobacterium; species Flavobacterium sharifuzzamanii. Next base: position 575,679 of record NZ_QJGZ01000040.1, read on the forward strand.
CTGACCTGCCTTAAATTTTTCATAGATATTTTTTATTTATACATTTGCTTAACTACTGACAATAAAATGTTCTTTTGAAAATCCATCCCTAAACCAAACTAGACACATGACTAATGATGTTTTTGTGAGATTTTATTTTGTAAAATTTGTGTCTTATTTGTACCTCGTCATTGCTTAGGCATTATAAAATTAGGAAAGTTAATTTCTGCATCGGGCAAATAGAAGGGCGCAAAGAAACGCAAAATAAAAACAAATAAAATATCTAAAATATTGGTAATTAATATTTTAGATATTTTTTTATTCGATTGTTTTTTGGAATATTTGGGTGTTGTTTTGTTTAGGTTTGTACCTCTTAGCTAGTTGCGTGTTTTTTAAGTGCTGAGGATTTTTTTTAGTAAAATCATTAGAATGCTATTTTTATGGGTTATGTATGGAGTTTTACTTCTGCTAAAAATAAAAAGCGTCAAAGTGATTTGAAGCCTCAAGAACTAATTAGATTAGTTTTATATAAGAAATAGGTTTTAATAGCTAGTTATAGAGAGTAGGCTTGCAATGTTTTTTTTGCCCATTTTCCCCAGTCTTTCAAAGCATCGATAAGTATTTTGTTTAGTCCTTTATTGTCAGTAGGTTTGCCTTTAACTGGAGGAGCTAAATCTTTGTCGGAAACTGGAATTTCAGTAACTTTTGTAGCAAACCATGTCATGTTTTCATGTGGCATAGCTAAGCCTAAAATTGTTCCAGGTAAGCCTGTAAAAGATTCAGGACCGCCTGAGAATGGAATTTGAATTGTGTAATAGGCTACAACATAAACAGAATCGATAATTATTGCATTTGCTCTACGGCATTCATAACCCGCAATTTCTCTGGTTTCATCGGTAATTTTCCAATTAATTTTGCGCAAGCTGTCTTTAACTAGGTATAAATCATCATATGCGTTTTTTTGTGTAATGCTGGTTTGCGTATCAAGATCTGAGGCGATAACATTTTTTAAATTGGCCATTGCATCGTCAGCAATCCAATGGTTGGTTGCTGGTTGATTTGTTTCAGCCCATTTGTATAAACTCTTGTTTTTTGAAAAACTGAGAATGCTCTTTGTTGTTTTAAATTGTGGATTGTTTTTTTTATAGCTATCAAAAGCAGCTTGATAATAACTGTCAGTTTCTCCTTTTATTTTTTTTGTAATCAAAGCATACATATTCGATTTTTTCTCATATTCGATTACACCATTTTCAATAAAGTGGTTATTTTGTGCAAAAGCATTGCAGCTTGCCAATACAGTTATTAAAATTAAGATGTGATTTTTTATTGTTTTCATGGTTTTAGTTTTGTTTAATTTCTCCTCCGCCCATTTTGCTGAAATCCCAGCTTACAGAGAACATAAAGTATCTTTGGATAGTGGTATAAGTGCTTTGGCTAATGTTTCCATTATATGCCGAACGATTAAATCCTACATTTTGGTTCAAAAGATCTCTTCCAGTTATAGAAACTTTTAAATTATCTGATTTTAAGAATTTTTTGGTGATAGATGCATTCCAAATAAAACGTTCAAAAGTTTCCTGAATCACTTGCGTTTTTCCATTATATTGGTAATTGCCATCTGTACTAATTTCTAGTTTGAAAGGTAATTCTATACTGGTCCAGAAATTTCCATTAAAACCCCAGCCATTACTATCGCTATTTTCGTTGATGCTTGCATCAGCAACGTTGTAAGTAGGTCCGAAACTAGTATTAAAATTATATTTTTTTTCTTTATACTTTGATAAGTTTAAATTAAAGGAATAAGTTGAATTTTTAGTTTGATTCAGTTTCGTATTGATATAGTTATAGTTTACATTTTTGTTGGCGCTTAAGCCAATTCCTGCTGTCATGTCTATGGCTTTGACTGTTTTGCCAAAATTACCGTTCAAATAATAACTTGTTGCTGCTTTGTTTTCTAGGTTTACAAATTTTGATATGCTTTCTCCTCTATCATTTGTAACCACATTACTTATTATTGGATTTAGCGTAAAATTATATGATCCACTAATCGAAAAATATTGATTGGTGAGCACTTTATAGGAGTAATAGCTACCTCTAAAAATATTTTTAAAAGAAGGATCTAAATTTGGATTACCCACAATTGTATTTAATTGATTTTGATTGTTTCGGATAGGCTGCAACTGATCTAATGTAGGCTGTTCGGTGTTTCCATTATACGATAGGCGCAATGATTCTCTTTGTTTAAAATTATATTGATAGCTTATCTGAGGCATATAGTTGACAAATTTTTGCTTAAAATAACTATCTGTATAAACATCATATTGTCTAAAGTTTACTCCACTAAATTTAGAGCCAAAAGAGAAAACAGTTTTATTTTTTTTGTAATTAAAAATCGCTCCAAGTTGGTTTATTGTTTGGTCTAATTCATAGTTATTACTAAAGATGGAATCTAAAACATTATAATCGCCATCTGGAGATTGATTAAAAGATTTACGATCCGCTTTTCCGTTACTGATGTTGAATCCATAATTAAGAATTAAAGATAGGCTTTTGGATAAAGGTTCGGTATAGATTAAATTTGATTTAAAAGCTCTATTGCTAATAGTATTGACTTTATTTTGATCTACTACTTTGGTACTGTCGGGATTAATTATAGATGGTGTAAAAAATTCAGCCCTAGAATTTAGGTAACCATTACTTTTGCTATCTGTACTTGATTGGTTTAAATTAAGTGATAATGTTCGGCCTGTCTTTTTAAGTCTTTTGGTTATTAAAGTATTTATATTAAATGCTTTATCATCAACATCGTTTGTAGTTCTCTGTTTTAAATTATTCAATTGGTTACCTTGTTCGTCAGTACCTTTTCGCATTTCTGCTTCACTTGAGTTGCTATTTTTAAATAATCCGTCTACATTTAATTTTAAAGTTAATGTGGTATCAATTTTAATTTCATAAGTCAGATCAAGCTTGTTTTTAGTCATGTTTTTCTCAAAACTCTTGTCTGAAGTATTATAAATGCTGCTAGAGCTTAAATTTTGCTGGTTAATATCATTGCGGTTTCCTGAAAGTTTAATATCGCCAATTTTATAATTTGCATTGATAGATTCTTTATCGCTGTTCCATTTATTGTCAAAATGTATTCCCCCAGTTTGAACTACTGGAATTCCTTCACCATTAAATTGTCCGTCCCAACTATCAAACTCATCATTTCCATTGTTTGAAAAATAAATACCGCCGTCATCAGTTACTTGATAACTGTTTTGGCCATATTTGTCTTTGTCTCCCCATCCTAAACCAACTTGTCCAGTGTTGCCTAAAATGCCATAAGCGGCTAATTTTTTCTTATCCCAAAACTTATTAAACATAGCCTGGCCCTTGTAAAAATTTTCAGTTCCTCCTCCGAGTTCTACTTTCCCAAAATGACCATTCTTTTTGTCTTCTTTAAGCTTTACATTTAGCGTTTTGGTTTTCTGGCCATCATCAATTCCAGTAAAAGCGGCTTGATCACTTTTTTTGTCGTACAATTGCACTTTATCAACCATATCTGCACGCAGATTTTTTGTGACTAAAGTCGGATCATCACCAAAAAATTCTTCACCATCAACCAAAACTTTGGTTACAGTTTCGCCCTGAGCGGTTATTTTTCCGTCCTTATCAATTTGTATTCCTGGAAATTGCTTTATTAGATCTTCCACTTTTGCATTAGGCTCTATTTTAAATGCTTTTGGATCAAATTCCAGCGTATCTCCTTTAATTTTCATAGCAGCTCTATTACCTTTTATGATGATTTCTGAAAGTAGCCTGCCTTTATCAGCCAAATTGATTTTACCGTAATCTTTGGTTAGCTTTGTTGAATCAAGAGAAAATTGATCTACAAAATCAGCATATTTGGGATAGGAAATCAGCAAAATAAATTTACCAGCTTTAATATTATGCAGCTCAAAATAGCCATTTTCTTTGGCTCTGGTAAATTTTATTAAAATGGAATCCTGTGCTCTTAACAGAGAGATTGATGCTTTTGATAAAGGCGAATTGTTTATGGTATCTATGGCATATCCTTTAACTGTGCCTGATGTTTGTGCCTGTAAAATATTTGATAAAAAAAGAAAGCAACATAATAATTGAATGGTTTGTCTCATTAATAGGTATTGGTTTTTTGAAAAGAGGCATTATAGTTCTATTCTATTTTTTAAAATAGAAAATAAATGCGCTTGTTGCGTGATTTGTTTTCAAGTAAGTAGGATTGTAGATTCTAATATTGAAATTTCTAGGAGGCGTGTTTTATTCCTAGATTCAATGGGATGATCCTTTATTAGGTGTTCGGGTAATTTTCTTCAATTTTATAGATTGCATCGGGTTGGTTATTTTTGGTGTGAACATTATTGCCCGACAAATAAAGAGAAAAACTCAAGATAATTTTTACGGTTTTCCTCATTCTCTTGCAATTAGAAGTATTATTTTCTTTTTTCTTAGTTAGTTAGTTAGTTAGTTAGTTAGTTAGTTAGTTAGTTAGTTAGTTAGTTAGTTAGTTAGTTAGTTGGTTGAAGACTGTTTTTTCATCTGATTTTGACCTTTTATGGGAAGATCGAAATATTGTATTTTCTGGCAATAACTCGAGTTTAAATTTCCAAACATTCTTTATAAGGGGTTTTATTTTGTTTTAGAATTTAAATGCACCGATTCTGCGCCTAAGATTTTGATATTAACCTAGGACAGACGAATTATTATGGAAAGAAATAAAGAGTAAAAAACGTTGCACATGCAGAGAGATCTGACTTGCTAAGCCTGTCCGTCTGGCTTTAGTTTTATAAAATGAGTAAAACTACTTGTATGGATCTGATTTTAATTGTCGTAATTTACTTATATTTAGTAAAATATAAACAGTTAGAAAATGGAAAACCCAAACCAATTTGATGGACTAGAAACTTTTGAGCATATTGTGGTTCTTATGCTTGAAAATCGTTCTTTCGACAATCTATTAGGCTATCTCTACAAGAGCGATGAGATACCACAAGAAAAGTCTTTTGATGGGCTTTATAACCCGAATGCTGATTATGCAAATCCTATTCCCGAGAGAGCCAGCAGTGATCCTGGAAAGACAAGTATCTCTCCTTCGCGTGCAGCTGACTACTCGATGCCATATCCAGATCCAGGTGAGGAATATCCACATGTCAATACGCAGCTTTTCAATGTAATCATTCCTGAGAGCAATATTGGAAAGGTTGATGATAAAATGACGGCACCTTATAATCTACCAGCTTCGACGACTGCACCCAGCATGAATGGCTTTGTCAATGATTATGAAAATACACTTAGATCAACCTACAATATTGAGAATCCAACATATGAACAGTATGAAGTAATCATGCAATGTTTTGAGCCTGACCAGATTCCAGCAATGGCAACTTTAGCGAAAGAGTTTGCGGTTTTTGACCATTGGTATTGTTCGGTGCCAAGCCAGACCTATTGCAATCGAGCATTCTGGCATGCTGCGAGTTCAGCGGGTAAAGTTATTAATCCCCTTGGTGAAGATGGGACAGGTTTTCCTGGTATTGAAGGTGATCTGCATGATATGGATTCATGGATAAAGGATGTCTGGTCACTGCCTACTATTTTTGACCGTATGAATGATAATAATGTTTCATGGAAGGTGTATTCACCTATTGCACCTCTAAGTCTTACCTATATTGTAAATGGGACTGGAGAAGGAAAAGACAATACGCATGGCCATCTTGACTTTTTCTTTGATTTGGATTTCGGAACTTTGCCACAATACTCATTTGTAGAGCCTCAGTTTCTCCATAAGCACAATGACCAGCATCCATCAGCAGTGAACCATGAGTTAACTGTTGGGACGGTAAAATTGGGAGATGAGTTGATAAGGGAAGTATATAATGCTATCAAAAATAGTCCAAAACGAGATAAGATACTTTTCATTATTACTCATGATGAACATGGCGGTTGCTATGATCACGTGGCTCCGCCAGAAACAGTACCGCCTACTGCGGGTATGAAGGGAGAGTGCGATTTCACTTTTGACCGTCTTGGTGTTCGGGTCCCTATGATAATGGTATCTTCTTACATTCAGCCAAAAACAATAATCAATGGACAGTTTGAACACGCGTCATTCATAAAAACTGTTTGCCAGAAGTGGGGGATGGATCCACTGACTGATCGGGACAAGGATCCTCAGGTTTTACCATTTACAGAAGTTTTTTCTAATCAGAAAAGGGCAGATTGGCCTGATATTCCATCAGATATGAGCTTAAAAGAATTACTCCCTGAACCAGATACTAGTGGTGATCCTTTAAATGGGCTTCAGAAAGCGATGCTAAACAGTTTGTTGCATATTGAGAAGATGAAAGTTCTAGGGGATACCCAAAAAGAAGAAATACAAACAATTGGAGATATGATGAAATTTATCCAAAGATTTCAGTGAAACCAATTTCACTTTGATTTTTGTATCCATAGAGCCTCTGTAGTTGTGTTCTTAGAGTTTTTTTTTAATTTAATAGGTATGCCATTTTTCTCTGAAGATATATTTTAAGGATATTTAAATTGCAATTTTTTAAACTTTAAATTTCTATCTCGATATTGTTTAATCGGATGTTTTTTTAGTGAAAAATCGCATTTGAAAGAAAAATACCATCATGTTTTAATTTTTAAGTAATGAGTTATCAGTTAGTTATGGAAAATGTGTTTAAAACATTGAAAAAAAATCATGAAAAGTCTTGTAGATGTTGATAAACTGACTATCTTTGCACCCCGCAAAACACGGAAAGTTCCTTGATAGACTGGCAGAGAAATTGAGAAGATGAGGCGA
>NZ_QJGZ01000003.1 GCF_003254585.1 Flavobacterium sharifuzzamanii
CTACTGCTCCAACTTGGACAACTGCTGCCGGTTCTTTAAATGCAACTTTAGAATGCAGCGATGCAGTTGGACTTGCTGCTGCTCAGGCTCAATTCCCAACAGCTTTTGACCTTTGCGATGCTGATGTTTCTAACATCACTAAAACAAGCGGACAGTTCGTGGCTTCTCAAGGATGTGGAAACGCAGGAACTTACACTAATACTTGGACAGT
>NZ_QJGZ01000015.1 GCF_003254585.1 Flavobacterium sharifuzzamanii
GTCAGAAGTATTTCCGCAGTCATCTTTAACTGTCCAAGTATTAGTGTAAGTTCCAGCGTTTCCGCATCCTTGAGAAGCTACGAACTGTCCGCTTACTTTAGTGATGTTTGAAACATCAGCATCGCAAAGATCAGAAGCTGTCGGAATCTGAGCTTGAGCCGAAGCAAGACCAGCTGTATCGCTGCATTCCAAAGTCACATCTAAAGAACCCGCCTGTGTTGTCCAAGTTGGAGCAGTAGTGTCTTGTATTGTGATCACTTGAGTGAAAGTGTCAGAAGTATTTCCGC
>NZ_QJGZ01000001.1 GCF_003254585.1 Flavobacterium sharifuzzamanii
TTTTGGATCTGCTGTTGTAGTCTTCAATGTAACATCTGAAGGGTTTAACGGTTGAGCATTTTTTGTGTCATTCTCAAAAACATTTTTTCCTAATGTCTGAGGAACATTCGATCCTAAAACTGACGGAATTATGTCTTCATTTGCCACAAGATTTCCTGCTGTAACCGGCACGGTAATAGTTACTGAATCGCAGTTTGTCGGATTC
>NZ_QJGZ01000025.1 GCF_003254585.1 Flavobacterium sharifuzzamanii
TGTGGGAGAGTATGTCGTCGCCTTTCTTTTTAGAATCCTCATCATTAATCTGATGGGGATTTTTTGTTTTTATACTTTTTTTAGAAAAGGCAGAGTAAATAGTGACTATAATTCTTGTATGAAAGTGAATAGCTCTTTTGTTTAGGCAATAGGAAGTTGTTGTAAATATTGTAATTATTGGCAAAAAAAAAACTAATTAAAATTACAAAATCACTATTTATAGTGATGCTAGAGAAAAAATAGAGTGCTAGCTTTGAAATAAAGTTATAATGAAAATAGTTTTAGTTTTGACAGCTATTGATGAATAATACTTTTTTATTTTAAATATCATGATCTTATTACTTGCTCGAATAACTAGTGTGGCATTGGGGAGCTTTACTATATTATTCGGGCTTAGTAATAATTAAAATCAGAATGTTTAATCTACTAAACCATTTTCTACTGCGTATTTTACTAAACCAGCTGTATTTTTTGCATTCAATTTTGACAACAAATTGCGACGGTGTGTATTTACTGTATTTAAGCTTATAAAAGTTTTTTCGGCAATTTCAGCAGTATTGTATTCTTGGGCAATCAATACGAGAATTTCTTTTTCCCTTGTGCTTAGTTCTGTCAGATTAAATGCTTGTTTTTCAATTCGTGAGCTACTCGTAAGATGTTTTTCTTCTAATTCTTCTGCGAAATAGTCTTTGCCTAATGCAATTGCATTAATTGCGTTTAAAAGCTCTTCTTTTGAGGCATTTTTTAATAAATAGCCATTTACACCAATTCTTATTAATCTAGAGATAATCATCACATTGCTATGGGTGCTTACAATCAGAATTTTAATATACGGATATTGTTTTTTAAGAATCTTGCTTAATTCAATCCCGTCCATTATTGGCATGCTGACATCAAGAATAATAAAATCGATATTGCCTTTTTTAACGATATCCAATGCTTCAATTCCGTTTTCAGCTTTTCCAGCAATACATATGTTTGGTTCTTGTTCTAATAAAGAAATAATTCCCTGAAGAAACATTGTATGATCATCGGCTATAAGAAGGTTAATTTTATTCATTCAATAAAAGATTAATTGTTTTTTAGTTCGTTAAGCTGATTTTTTAGATCAATACCTTTAATTTTAGATTTTAATTTTTGCTGTAATAGTGGAATTTCGATATTAAAGATTGTGCCTCGCTTTAATTTAGAATCAATTACAAATGTGCCATTTAGTTTGTTAATCCGGTTTTCCATATTGATAAATCCAATTCCTCTTGAAATATTTTCGATTTCAAAGCCAACTCCATTATCTTCAAATAATAGGTTTAGGATGTTTTCAATATAATTCAATTGAATTTCTATTTCAGAAGCTTTGGCATGTTTGATAGTGTTAGTTAAAAGTTCTTGAATGATCTTAAAAATTTCGATCTGAATATTTTCGTCCAATACATTGATTCCTTTTTTCGGATATGGTATACACGAAATTTTGATTCCGCTTACATCACCGATATTTTTTAGGTAAGATTCTAATACTTCCAAAAAATTATTCTGGTTAAACTTTTTTAGGAGTAAGGTGTGAGATAAATTTCGGACCTGTTGGTACGTTTCGTCTAATTGTTGACTTATTTTTTGAATATTTGAAAAATTAGAAGAATTTAAGTGATTTACCTGTAATTTTATTGCAGCCAAATTACCGCCAATGCTATCGTGAAGTTCTTGTGAAATTCGCTGTCTTTCCTTATCCTGCCCGCTAATTTCAGCCCTAATTAATTCTAATTCTTGTTCTTTTAAAATACTGTTTAATTTTTGAGTGCTAATTTCAGTTTGTTTAATATTGAGTAAATGCTGTACTTTATATCGTTTATAGAACTGAAATAGAAGTCCTATTATTGGAATTAAAAATATTAGAAGAGCAACTATGGTAAACATTCGGATTTTCTTTTCCTGATTAATTTCCAATGTTTTTAGTTGTTGCTCTTTCTTTAAAAGAGAGATTTCGTTACGTTTTTTATTTGATGAATTCTGATAAGCTAGAATAGTATTTTCATTGTTTTTCTTTGAAATTTCATCTTGAAGAATCATATTTTTAATTGCGTCTTCTTGACTCAACAAGATTAATTTTTTTGTCTCGTTTTCAAATCTTAAGCTTTCAATTTCCTTTTGTTTTTGCGCAGTTTTAAATTTGATTTCAAATTCATGAATCTCCTTAGTTCTCTCCATTTTGGATATAGAATCTTTTAGATGAGTTGATTTTTCAAAAAACAAGTAAGCATTTTTATAGTCGTCTTGTTTGAGAGAGATTTTGCGTAACTCGTCATAAATATCTATTTGATTTTGAAGCAAGCCAAAATCTGCTGATTTCTCAAGAGCTTCAGAAAAAAATAATTTTGCCTCATTGTATTTTTTTTGAGAAGTGTAGCAGTCGCCAATAGTACTTCTTGAGATAATTGCCAATTGGTTTAGCTCGTTTTCGTCGGCAATAGAAAGGGCGTCTTGATACATTTTTAAAGCTTCTTGATATTTGCTTTGTAACTGATAGTTTTCGCCTAGACCTAATAAAATGATAACTTTTCCTTGAAAGTTATTGGTTTTTTCTGAAAGTGTTTTCCCCTTTTTATAATAAAAATTAGCATTATCATAATCTTTTAGTCTTGAATAGAGGTCGCCAATATTGATATAACTTCCCAAAGTTATTTCTGGATCATCTTTATATTCAAGACATTCCTTAAATAGCTTTAGAGCATTTTGGTAATCGCCAAGTTCTGTATATGTCTGAGCTAAACCATGTATATGAGTATAATAAAGGTTTTTTTCGTGATATTTTTGGGAAGCTTCGATGCCTTTTAGATGCCATTTTTTACTTTCGTTAAATAGCCCCTTCTTATTGTAATTAATAGCTAATAGATTGTATCCTAATGAGAACAGCCTATTTTTTAAAGAGTCATTAGAAGTTGTATTATATTTAAATGCTTGATTTGTGTAATAGATAGAAGAATCTATTATGGCTCTTTTATTGAAATAATAGGCAAGAAGAAGACTTGTACTCGCAATTGATCGATTATCTATTTTTGACTTTAAAAGTAAATGTGCTTTTTTATAAGCTTTTTTTTCTTCCCCTTTGTTGTACAAATCATAAAGACTTAGAATTTTGTTGTTTTGTTGGCTAGTAGAAGACTTTTTGACAGCAGCAGTTTTCTTTTTATTTTCAACCTGTGCCTTAAGACTGAAAGATAAAAAGATGAAGATTATGAGGTAAAACCTTCTTAACCAGATTGCCATACATTCTTGGTTTGTATTTTAAATAAAATTAGGATAAATTTTAAAGTTTTGTAAACTTGGGCTTTACTAAAGTATTCCTTGACTGGTAAGTAAAAGTACTACAAATAAGTTTAAAATAGTTACTGAAAAAATAAATTTTTTAGACAAAGATGTGAAATTCAAAATAATTAAAATTGTTTTGAATTGTTTGAAAATGAATTAATTACGTATTTTAAAAAGGCTAAATGTTTCTTAAATTGATTTGAATCTAAATTTTCTCACAGTAAATTAGTGAGAATATATTTAAATGAATAGATCATGAAAAAGAAAGTATTTTTAGTTATAGGATTTTTAATGCTAATGGTCTCAACCCAAGCACAAAAGAAAATAGAAGTGACAGAATTGCCAAAACCAGCACAAGATTTTTTAAAGAAATATTTTAGTCATACAACTGTCGAACTAGCTAAAAAAGACGCTGAACATGGAGAAAAGGGATATGAAGTTAAGTTAAAAGATGGTACAGAAGTAGAATTCTGGAAAGATGGTTCTTACCGCGAAGTTGATGGTGGCGACAATCCAATTCCAATCGCTTTTATTCCAGCTAATATAAAAGCTTATGTTGCCCAAAATTATCCAAACGAAAAAATAACGCACATCGACTATGGGCACAAAGATCTTGATGTAGATTTAACAAATAAAATTGATTTAGAATTTACCAAAGACGGTAAAATTTTAAAAGACAAAAAGGGGGATTAATATGTGTAATCAATTTTTAGTATCCGGATTTATATTTCAAACTGAAAATAAATCAGGGCATTTTAATTTGTGACTAATTCTTTAGAATAAAAACGTGAGAGAAAATAGTTTATATTTACATCTTCTATTAGTTATTTTATGGAAGAAAATAAACATGTAACGATTTACGATATTGCTGAGAGACTTAATTTGGCAACATCTACGATTTCACGAGCTTTAAAAGATCATCACACGATAAGTGATAAGACGATTAAAAAAGTGAAAAAGACCGCTGAAGAAATGGGATTTGTTCCGAATACTTTAGCTGCAGGTTTACGTGGAAACAAAACCAGAACAATCGGTGTTTTGATTCCTACTGTTACACAGCCCTTTTTATCTTCTTTAATTAGCGGAATCGAAATCACAGCTCAAAAATCGGATTATACCGTAATTATTATGCAGTCGCATGACTCGTATGAAGAAGAAGTAAATATGGCTAAATCTTTGTATTCTAATCGTGTAAGCGGTGTAATCTGTTCACTAGCCATGGAAACTAGAGATACGGCACATTTTAATCAGTTTTCAAACAATAATATCCCATTGGTTTTTGTTGATAGAGTTCCAAAAGGATATAATACTTTTAGAGTTGTAATTGACAATTATACAGCAGGTTACAAAGCTACCAAACATCTTATCGAGCAAGGCTGTATTCGCATTGCACATTTTACTGCTGGTTCAGAATTAGGGAATTTGTACAACGAAAGAAAAAGAGGTTACATAGAAGCCTTAAAAGATCACAATATAGAAGTTGAAGAAGAATTGATTATCAATTTAAATTCAGTTACTTATGAAGATGGTGTAAAAGCTAGCAATCATTTATTTGATTTAAAGCCAATTCCAGACGGATTATTTGCACCAGGAGATATTTTGGCTGTAAGTGCCGTGCAGACTGCTAAAAAACGAGGGGTTAAAGTACCCGAAGAATTTAAAGTAATTGGTTTTAATAATGACCCGATTTCACAAATTATAGATCCTAATTTATCAACTATTACACATCCAGCTGAAAAAATGGGAAAAGCGGCAGCTGAAATTATTATTAAGAATTTGAAATCATCTAAAAATGATGATGCAAAAGAAATTACTTTTTTGAATACAGAAGTACTCGCAAGGGAATCTACTCAGAAATAAACTTTTTTAAAAAAAATAACATATGACAGAGCAGGATAGTTTTTATAATTATCCTGCTTTTATTTGTTATATAAATTATTTTTTTTGAAAAAAAGACGACTAAAATTTCTTTCTTAAATAACAATCTTATATTTTTACACAACCGATTGCAATTATTGTTTTGTTTCGAATAATTCATTTTTTAAATTAAAATTTTGTAAAATGATTTTATTTCTAAATAAAATATTGATTCTTTCGGAATGAGATTGTAAAGTATAAATTAAACGCCTATGAGTTTATTAAGATTTGTTATCCTGTTTTTTTTGATTTCCTATTCGGCTTTGGCTCAAAAGGATTATAAATTGTGGCTTCAGTATAATAAAGTAGCTAATTCTACAATAGCTTCAGAATACCAAAACAATCTTAAAGGAATTGTAGTTTTAGGAAATTCTGAAACTATAAAAATTGCAAAGAAAGAACTCAAAGAAGGATTTTTGAATATGTTGGGAAATATCCCTGAAATAAACCAAAATATAGAAGGAGAAAATAATATTATTGTTGGTTCGCAATTTAATCTAAGTATTGAAATCAAAAACGAACTAAAATCTGATTTTGATAAAATCAATAATGAAGGTTTTATCATTAAAACCATTTCTCTTAAAAATAAAAAGCAAATCGTTATTACAGGAAAAAATGATGTTGCTGTTTTATATGGAGTTTTTAATTTCCTGAGAATATTACAGACTAACAAGACCATTAAAAATTTAAATATTTCTGATTCTCCTAAAACCAATATCAGAATTCTCAATCATTGGGATAATCTAGATAGAACTGTCGAACGTGGTTATGCTGGATTTTCACTTTGGAATTGGCAGAAATTGCCTGATTTTATCGACCAGCGTTATATAGATTATGCCAGAGCAAATGCTTCAATCGGAATTAACGGAACGGTTTTAACGAATGTAAATGCAAACGCTTTAATTCTTACTTCGCAATATTTAGAAAAAGTTGAAGCATTAGCAAATGTTTTTAGACCTTTTGGGATAAAAGTATATTTAACTGCTAGATTTTCAGCACCAATCGAAATTGGAAACTTAAAAACTGCCGACCCAAAAGACCCAGAAGTCATTAATTGGTGGAAAAATAAATCAGCTGAAATTTATAAACGAATCCCAGATTTTGGTGGATTTTTGGTAAAAGCCAATTCAGAAGGCCAGCCAGGACCACAAAATTATGGAAGAGATCATGTTGATGGAGCGAATATGCTGGTCGATGCCGTAGCACCTTTTGGTGGAATCATTATGTGGAGAGCTTTTGTTTATTCAGAACATGATGCGAATGATAGAGCTAAGCAGGCTTACGCCGAATTTCAGCCGTATGACGGAAAATTCAAAGAAAATGTAATCGTTCAGGTAAAAAACGGAGCAATCGATTTTCAGCCCAGAGAACCGTTTCATCCATTATTTGGGGCAATGCCAAAAACGCCTTTAATGATGGAATTTCAAATTACGCAGGAATATTTAGGTTTCAGTACACATTTGGTTTTCTTGCCTAAAATGTTTCAGGAAGTTCTCGAATCCGATACTTATCAAAAGGGAAAAGGTTCAACTGTTGCCAAAGTGGTTGACGGAACTTTGTACAAAAGTAAACTAACAGGAATTGCAGGTGTGGCTAATATTGGCAACGATTTAAATTGGACAGGACATCCTTTTGCACAGGCCAATTGGTATGGTTTCGGAAGGCTGGCATGGAATCCTTATTTGGATTCAGAAACCATTGCAGATGAATGGTTGAGAAGTACTTTTTCGAACGATGAAAATTTCATCAAACCTGTAAAAAATATAATGATTGAATCCCGTGAGGCAGTTGTCAATTATATGACACCGCTTGGTTTGCATCACATTATGGATACGGGACATCATTACGGACCAGGACCTTGGGTATTCAATTTGTCAAGGCCAGAATGGAACCCGACTTATTATCATAAAGCTGATAAAAACGGAATTGGTTTTGACCGATCGAAATCAGGAACAAATGCAGTTTCGCAGTACGCGTCAGAAGTAGCAAATCTTTTTGATAATCTAGAAACTTGTCCCGAAAAAGATCTTTTATGGTTTCATCACGTTTCATGGGATTATAAACTGAAAAATGGTCAGACACTTTGGAACGGTATGGCATTGAAATATCAGGAAGGTGTAAATCAGGTGGTAGCAATGCAGAATGTTTGGAAGAAAACTGAAAACTATATTGACAGCGAACGTTTTAATGAGGTTGAAATGTTGTTGAAAATTCAGTACAAAGAAGCAAAATGGTGGCGCGATGCCTGTTTGCTGTATTTCCAGCAGTTTTCTGGCAAAGAACTTCCTACTGGCGTAGAAAAACCAACACAGACATTAGAGTATTTTAAATCATTAAAATTTCCATTTGCACCAGGGAATGGATAAATAAATTATGAAGTAATTGTAACGCGAATCCGTGTCATCCGCGTCCAAAAAAATATAGTATAAAAATTATGAGTAAAAAAACAGCAATTGTAACCGGAGGAAATTCGGGATTAGGTTTTGCAACAGCAAAAAAACTTTGTGACAACGGAATCACAACTTACATAATCGGAAGATCAAAAGACAAAACAGAAGATGCTTGCAGAGAGATTGGAGAAAATGCTATTCCAATAATTTTCGATTTAAATAATCTAGCGGGTATTCCAGAGATGATCGAGAGTATCACAAAAGAAAATTCAATTGATATTTTGGTAAACAATGCTGGAATCAACATGAAAAAAGAAATTCCAGATGTAACTGATGAAGATTTTCTTTCCATAATTCATACCAATTTGCTAAGTGTTTTTGCAGTAAGCCGAGAAGTGATAAAAAATATGAAAGTAAATGGAGGCGGAAGTATTGTTAATATCAGTTCAATGGCATCGCAATACGGAATTCCAAAAGTAATTGCGTACTCATCAAGTAAAGGCGCTATCGAAGCAATGACGCGCGCAATGGCTGTTGAGTTAGCTCAGTTTGGTATTCGTGTAAATTGCATTGCTCCAGGATTTATCAAAACTAAAATGTCTTCAACGGCACTTGATAACGATCCAGAAAGAAAAAATAAAGTATTAGGAAGAACACCAATGGGTTATTTAGGAGAACCATCAGATATTGCAGATGCTGTTTATTATTTCGCTTTAAGCGAATCAAAATATACAACAGGAACTGTTTTGCCAGTTGATGGCGGAAATAGTATTGGGTTTTAATTTAAAGTTCCTAAGAAGCAAAGGCTCAAAGGTTCAAAGGTTTTTTGAGGCCGCAGATTAAAGGATTAAAAAAGATTAAAATTAGCTCAATCTGCAATCCCGATAGCTATCGGGAGCGGGAAACAAAACTTTGCATCTTAACGACTTTGCGGTATAAAAAAAAGAAATATGATAAAAATGCAACAAACCATGCGGTGGTTCGGACCAAATGATAATGTTAAGCTGATTGATATTCGACAAGCTGGAGCGACGGGAATTGTAACCGCATTGCATCAAATTCCGGTTGGTGAGATCTGGACGGTTGAAGAGATTCAGGAAAGACAGCAGATGGTTAGAAATGAAGGTTTGGAATGGACTGTAGTGGAAAGTCTTCCTGTTCATGAAGAAATAAAACGTGCTTCTGGAAACTATTTGCAATACATTGAAAATTATAAAATCAGTTTGCAAAATCTGGCAGAATGTGGCATTAAAATTATAACTTATAATTTCATGCCAATTCTGGACTGGGTAAGAACCAATCATAATTTTATGAATGAGGATGGAAGCAGGGCTTTGCTGTACAATCAGGATGCATTTACTTATTTTGATATGTTTCTTTTGAAAAGACCGAATGCAGAACACGATTATTCAGCTGATGAAAAAGAAAAAGCATTACAATTTGGAAATAAATTGTCTGAAGACGAAAAAGCATTGTTGTTTAAAAATGTTTTGTTGGGATTGCCTGGAAGCAAAATCAATTTTACGGCAGAACAGATTTTATCGCTGTTAGAAAATTACGCTGAAATTGATAATGAAAAACTAAGAGAAAACCTCATCTGTTTTTTATCTGAAGTAACGCCGATTGCAGAAAAGAATGGACAAAAATTAGCGATTCATCCAGATGATCCGCCATTTTCAGTTTTGGGTCTTCCGAGAATTATCTCAACAGAAGCTGACTTGCAAGCTATTTTTGGTGCCGTTCCTTCAATTGCCAACGGATTGTGTTATTGCACAGGTTCATTAAGTGCTGATCCAAAAAATAATCTTGAAAAAATAATAGATGATTTTGGAGATCGAATTCATTTTTTACATCTGAGAAATACTATCCGCGAAAGCGAAACCATTTTCAGAGAATCTGAGCATTTAAACGGAAATGTCAAAATGGAAGTTATCGTTGAGAAATTATTGGTATTAATGAACGAAAGAAAAATAAGTCTTCCAATGCGCCCAGATCATGGTTTTCTCCATAGAGTGGATGAGGAAACAGAAACTTATCCAGGTTATTCTCTGATAGGAAGATTAAAAGGTTTGGCTGAATTAAGAGGGTTAGAAATGGGAATTGCTTACAAATTGAGTTTGTAAATCAAATAAAAAACTATTAACTATTTAAACCAAAAAACATGAAATTTATTAAACCGTATTTATTTGCCTTTACAGCTCTGCTGTCTGCGAGCTGTACATCTCAGAAAGAAAAGCCTAGTTTGAAAGATCTTTATAAAAATGATTTTTATATAGGAACTGCATTAGATTTAAATCAGATTAATGAAAAAAGCAAAAAAGAAGATTCGCTGATTCGAAAAGAATTTAATGCTATTACAGCAGAAAATATCATGAAGTCGATGTACACGCATCCGCAGAAAGATAAATACGATTTTACTCTAGCAGATAAATTTGTGGCGTATGGCGAGAAAAATAAAATGTTTATTCATGGGCATACTTTAATTTGGCACAGTCAGTTAGCGCCCTGGATGGAAAAAATCGCAGACAGTACAGAAATGAAAGCGTTCATGAAAGATCATATCACAACAATAGTTTCTAGATATAAAGGAAGAGTCAATTCGTGGGATGTTGTGAACGAAGCTTTAAACGAAGACGGAACTTTACGAAAATCGATTTTTCTGAATACACTGGGTGAAAAATACTTGGCTAATGCTTTCAAACTAGCAGAAAAAGCGGATCCAAAAGTAGATTTATATTACAACGATTATAATATCGAAGAACCAGCAAAAAGAGCTGGAGCAATTGCTTTAATCAAGAAAATCAAAGCTGAAGGCGGAAAAGTAGATGGAGTGGGAATTCAAGGGCATTGGAAATTGGAAAGCCCATCATTGGAGGAGATTGAAAAAAGCATATTAGAATATTCAGCTTTAGGACTTAAGGTGGCTTTCACAGAATTGGACATTACGGTTTTGCCAAATCCTTGGGATTTAAAAGGAGCAGATGTAAATCAGAATTTTGAAGGAAGCGAAAAAATGAATCCGTATCCAAAAGCATTGCCAGATTCTATTCAAAATAAACTTGCAGAGCGTTACGCATCGATTTTTAAGCTATTTTTAAAGCATAAAGACAAAATAAGCAGAGTGACTTTTTGGGGTGTTCACGACGGGCAATCTTGGTTAAACGGCTGGCCAATAAAAGGAAGAACAAATTATCCGCTGCCATTTGACAAAGATTTAAAACACAAGAAAGCATACGATAGTATTTTAAAGCTGAAAGAAACTAAAAAATAGATGCTTAAAAAGCGTAAGTTTTGATGAATTAACAACAATCGGTTGTGAAATGAAAAATTATTTAAATAAGGAAAACTAAATTTGTATAATATGTTTTTTTGTCTAATTTTACACAACCGATTGTTTTAATTGTAATTCAACGCAATCTTGTCATTTCGACTAAGGAGAAATCACACTAGAAACTCCGCACAGAATGTCGTCAATCTTTGTCGAATCCCGCGTGTGATTTCTCCTTAGTCGAAATGACAAAAAAAAAGAAACTAACTAACTATCCAAAATGACCACAAACCCACGAATGACCAACATTTCACAAAAACTATCCATCAAAGAAAAAATTGGGTACAGCTTAGGAGATTTAGCCGCTAATCTAGTTTTTCAGACTTTGATGACATATCTGGCGTATTTCTATACCGATATTTATGGCTTATCGCCAACCGATTCTTCCATCATTATGTTGATCGTTGGTTTAATTGCGGCTTTTGTTTTTAATCCAATTATTGGGGTTTTGGCCGACCGAACAAGTACCAAATGGGGAAAATTCAGACCTTGGATTTTAATAACCGCAATTCCGCTTGGAATCGTGGCGTTGTTAGCATTTTCAACTCCCGATTTCTCTTATAAAGGGAAAGTTATTTATGCGGTTGTAACGTATACTTTACTGCTTCTTTTTTATGCAGGAAACAATCTGCCGTATTCTGCCTTAAGCGGAGTGATTACGGGCGATATGAAAGAACGAAACAGTATGTCGTCGTATCGTTTTGTTGCAGTCATGTTTGCACAATTTTTTGTTCAGGTTTTTATGCTTGGCATTATCAAAAGTGCTGGAAACGGAGATAAAGCAGTCGGAATCGAAAAAGTAATGACGGCTTTGGCAATTATCGGCACTATTATGCTTTTAATTACATTTTTAACGACCAAAGAAAGAATCATTCCAAAGCCGGAACAAAAGTCAAGTATCAAAGAGGATTTAAGCGATTTAATCAAGAATAGACCTTGGATAATTATGCTTTCGCTGACAACTTTGGTTTTTGTAACTCTGGCAATGAAAGGCGGCTCATATGTGTACTATTTTGAAAACTATGTAAATAAAGACGAGCTAGCTGTTTTTATTCAACCTATTTTAGATTTTTTGACCACTATAGGATTGAATCATTTTGGCAACGATCCAGTTTCTGCGGGCTTTGGTTTATTCAATGCAGGCGGAATTATCTTTATGATTGTTGGTATTACTTTGTCTAAAAACTTGGCTGACAAATACGGAAAACGAAATGTATTTAGATTGTTTTTATTTATTTCGACTTTGTTTGTTATAGCTTTTTATTTCTTTCCGCCAACGTCAATCAAACTAATGTTTTTCTCTCAAATTTTACATGGATTTTTCTATGGCATCACAATCCCTATTTTATGGGCAATGATTGCCGATGTTGCCGATTATTCGGAATGGTTGAATAACCGTCGTGCTACTGCAATTATTTTCTCTGCTATGATGGTTGGACTGAAAACAGGATTAAGTGTTGGAGGCGCTTTAACGACCTTATTTTTAGGCTATTTCCACTACGTTCCAAATGCTCCTCACCAATCAGAAATAGCTATAAACGGAATCAAATTATTAGTGAGTATTTTTCCTGCAATCCCTTTTTTAATTGGAGCCGGACTATTGTTTTTCTATAAAATCAATAAAGAAATGGAAGTGCAGATTGAAACAGAATTAAAAGAAAGAAGAGCTTAATTATTTAAACAAAATATTACTATGCCCGAAGACAGCATTGAACACATTAATTTTGAAGAAATTAATAATATGGCGATTTCGAAGCCTTTAGTGTCCCATATCTATACAGCCGATCCTTCGGCGCATGTATTCAACGGGAAGATTTACATTTATCCGTCGCATGACATTGATGCGGGAATTCCGTTTAATGACAACGGCGACCATTTCGGAATGGAAGATTACCATGTCTTTTCGATGGAAAACATTTCATCGGAAGCTGTGGATAATGGAGTCGCGCTTCATGTTGATGACGTTGCCTGGGCCGAAAAACAGATGTGGGCGCCCGATGCCGCGCATAAAGACGGAAAATATTATCTGTATTTCCCTGCCAAACGCGCCAGTGGAATTTTTCAGATTGGAGTAGCAGTTTCAGATTCTCCAGTTGGACCATTTGTTCCTGAAAAGGATGCTATAAAAGGCAGCTACAGTATTGATCCTGCTGTTTTTGAAGATGAAGACGGTAAACATTATATTTATTTTGGAGGAATCTGGGGCGGACAGCTTCAGAAATACCGCAACAATATATATGATGAGAACAACGAAGAGCCTTTGGCAGAAGAAAAAGCTTTAGGGCCAATCGTAGCTTTGTTAAGAGACGATATGTTGGAATTTGCAGAAGAGCCAAAAGAGATTAAAATATTGGATGAAAATGGAAATGAGATTCTTGCAGGCGATAATGCCCGACGTTTTTTTGAAGCTTCTTGGGTTCATAAATACAACGAAAAATATTATTTCTCTTATTCAACAGGAGATACGCATTTTATTTGCTATGCAATTGGAGATAATCCGTATGGGCCGTTTACATATCAGGGAAGGATTTTGAATCCAGTTATAGGCTGGACATCACATCATTCAATTTGTGAAGTAGAAGGCGAATGGTATTTGTTTTATCACGATTCAAGCCTTTCAAAAGGCGTAACGCATCTTCGAAGCATGAAAGTGACTAAGATAGATTATTTGGAAGACGGCTCTATTGTAACCATTGACCCGTACGGAATAAGAAGATTATTTGATTAAGATTTTTGTGTAAAAAAATTTCACAAAAACTACAATCGGTTGTGTTAGTTTAGTGTACCTGGTCTGTCATTTCGAGGAACGAGAAATCTTTGTGATAAACTCTGAAAAGATTGAAAATTATTATTTAAGGACTTACTTGTGAAATCTTCGTAGTTTCTCGAAATGACAAAAATTAAGCAAACGTTCTTATGGAAACGATTTGCGTGAGGGATAGCAGTGGAAAGCCCACAGCCTGACGAAGGAAGTGCGAGGACTTGAAACGGATAGCCTCCCGATAGTTAGTGGGACAGGCAAACGCCCAAAATGTTGAAATATAGGATTTTAAAAACTTAACATAATTAATGCAAAAAACAATTTTTTATAAAAGAATTTTATCTATTTTAGCATAACAGAACGGAACAGAACGGTATGCTAAAAGAAGAAGAAAAATTTGAGTTTATAATAAATCACGAAAGTGATATTCCGAAGTACCAGCAGTTGGTTGACGGGATTACAAATGCTATTGCGGAGAATATTTTGCAGAAGGGAGATTTGTTGCCTTCTGTTAATGTAATCTGTAAAACGTATCAGCTTTCAAGGGACACGGTTTTTAAAGCGTATTCGATTTTGAAAGACCAAAAAGTGATTGATTCTGTGCCAAATAAAGGCTATTATGTAGCAGGCGAAACCAGAAAAGTGCTTTTGGTTTTAGACACATTTAAGGCTTATAAAGAGGTTTTGTATCATTCGGTTGTGAATAATCTGCCTGATAATGTGATTATAGATGTACAGTTTCATCACTATAATATTGATGTTTTTAAAACGATCATTAATAACGGAATCGGGAAGTATTATAAATATGTGGTGATGAATTTTGATCACAAAGAAATTGCTCCTGTGTTGTCGGCAATTTCAAAAGATAAACTGCTTTTGATAGACTGGAATATTCAGGCAGATAAAGCAAATAATTATGTGTTTCAGGATTTTGGAAAAGCGTTTTATGAGTCTTTGACAGAGGCAGTGGATTTGTTTAAAAAGTATAAAAAAATACAATTTGTATATCCTGATTTTACAAATCACCCGTGGGAAACAGTTGAATTTTTTAAGAAATTCTGTGCCGATTTTGGTTTTAAATATGAAGTAATTACAGATCCAAAGAAGTTCGATATCGAAAAAGGAATTGCTTATATCAGCGTAAGCGACAGGATTTTAGGGCACTTTTTAGAACAATGCAAAGAGAAAGATTTTGAACCGGGAAAAGACGTTGGCTTTTTGTCATACAATGAAACCCCGATGAAGAAATTTATATACAAAGGTATTTCGGTTGTTTCAACTGATTTTAAAGAAATGGGAACCAAAGCAGCGGCATTTATTACGCATGACGAAGAAACGAAGTGTTATGTGCCGACAAAATTAATAATAAGAGAATCATTGTAGTATGTATTATATCGGTTATGATATTGGAAGTTCTTCTGTCAAGGCAGCCTTGGTAGAAGCAGAAACGGGTAAAAAAGTAATCGTTTTGAACGAGCCTCAAAACGAAATGGAAATCCTTTCTATTCATCCAGACTGGGCTGAACAAGATCCTGAAATCTGGTGGAAGCACATTTGTACGGCAACAAAAAGAGCGATTAAAGAAGCTAATATTGATGCATCTAAAATTCAAGGAATTGGTATTTCGTACCAAATGCACGGGTTGGTGATTGTGGACAAAGAAGGAGCTCCGTTGCGAAATTCAATTATTTGGTGTGACAGCCGTGCGGTTGAAATTGGGAATAAAGCTTTCACCGAAATTGGAGAAGAGAAATGTATGTCGCATTTATTGAATTCGCCAGGGAATTTTACGGCTTCAAAACTAAAATGGGTTAAAGAAAACGAACCTCAACTTTATAGTAAAATTGCTAAATATATGCTTCCTGGAGATTACATCGCTTTGAAACTGACAGGCGAAGTAACGACTACTAAAAACGGTTTGTCTGAAGGAATGCTTTGGGATTATAAAGAAAATAAAGTTGCCGATTGGCTTTTGGATTACTACGGAATCGATCAGTCTTTGACTCCAAAAATCGTAGAAAATTTTACGAATCAAGGTGTTGTTACTGAAAAGGCTTCAGCAGAATCTGGTCTTCCAGCAGGAATTCCGATTGTGTATAGAGCAGGAGATCAGCCAAATAATGCTCTTTCGCTAAATGTATTAAATCCGGGAGAAGTTGCAGCTACGGGCGGAACTTCGGGCGTATTTTATGCGGTAAGCGAAATGTCGTCTGGGAAAAGCACAAGAGTGAACAATTTTGTTCACGTAAACTACGAACTGGAAACGCCAAGAGTGGGTAAACTTTTAAATATTAACGGAGCAGGAATTCAGTACAGATGGCTTCGCAATAATATGGGGAACGAAAGTTACGAGGTAATGAATGAAAAGGCTTCAAATATTGAAATTGGATCAGAAGGAGTAGTTGTGATTCCGTTTGGAAATGGCGCAGAACGTATGTTCAACAACAAAACTATTGGTACACATTTTTTAAACCTCAACTTAAATATTCACAACAGCGCGCATTTGTTTAGAGCTTCTCTTGAAGGAATTGCTTTTTCGTTTGTGTACGGAATGGAATGTTTAAAAGATGATAATGCGACAATCAATGTGATAAGAGCTGGAAATGATAATCTTTTCCGTTCTGAGATTTTCTCCAATACTGTGGCGACCTTAATTGGTCACGAAATTGAAATTTACAACACAACAGGAGCAGTTGGTGCGGCGAGAGCGGTTGGTTTAAAAGATGGCGATTACGGTAAATTTGGAGCAAATGTTAGTGACAATGACCACGTTATGACGTTTTTACCTCTTCATAACAAAGAACCTTACGAAGCTGCTTATAAGAAATGGAAACAAGAATTAGAATTAATATTAACAACTAAATAAAAGAATCAAATGATAGTTTTAGGAGATAAAGAATACTACAAAGGTATTGGCCAAATAAAATTTGAAGGAAAGGAATCTGATAATCCATTGGCATTTAAATATTACAATCCAGACCAAGTTGTAGCTGGAAAAACAATGCGTGAGCATTTTAAATTTGCAATCGCATATTGGCATACTTTCTGCGGACAAGGAAGCGATCCATTTGGACCAGGAACACAGCAATTTGCTTGGGATGCTTCATCAGATCCTTATCAGGCAGCGAAAGATAAAGCAGATGCAGCTTTTGAATTTATCAGCAAAATGGGATTCGATTATTTCTGCTTCCACGATTACGATTTGATTGCTGAAGGAGCAACTTTCGCAGAATCAGAAAAACGTTTGGTTTTTATTACAGATTACCTAAAACAGAAAAAAGCAGAATCTGGAATTAAATTACTTTGGGGAACTTCAAACTGTTTCTCAAATCCAAGATTCATGAACGGAGCGGCGACAAATCCAGATTTTAATGTTGTGGCAAGAGCTGGAGGTCAAGTAAAATTAGCTCTTGATGCTACAATCGCTTTAGGTGGAGAAAACTATGTATTCTGGGGTGGTAGAGAAGGTTATATGTCTTTGCTAAACACAGATATGGGAAGAGAATTAGACCACATGGCGCAATTCTTAGCAATGTCTAGAGACTATGCTAGAGCGCAAGGTTTTAAAGGAACTTTCTTTATCGAACCAAAACCAATGGAGCCATCTAAACACCAATACGATTTTGACTCGGCAACTGCGATTGGATTCTTGAAAAATTATGGTTTAGATAAAGATTTCAAAATCAATATCGAGGTAAACCACGCGACTTTGGCACAGCATACTTTCCAACACGAATTGGAAGTGGCTGCAAAAGCTGGAATGTTAGGAAGCATTGATGCCAACAGAGGAGATTACCAAAACGGATGGGATACAGACCAATTCCCAAATAACATTCAAGAAACTACTGAAGCAATGTTGGTTTTCTTAAAAGCCGGCGGATTGCAAGGTGGTGGAGTTAACTTTGATGCTAAAATTAGAAGAAATTCTACAGACTTAGAAGATGTTTTCTTAGCACACATTGGAGGTGCTGATACTTTTGCAAGAGCATTATTGACTGCAGATAAAATCATTTCTTCTTCTCCTTACGAGAAATTAAGAAAAGAAAGATACAGCTCATTCGATTCTGGAAAAGGGAAAGATTTTGCTGAAGGAAAATTAAACCTTAAAGATCTTTATACAATCGCTCACGAAAATGGAGAATTAAATCTTCAAAGCGGTAAACAAGAATTGTTTGAAAATATCATCAACCAATATATTTAATAAAACTAAACCCCAACAGGTCTTCTAAACCTGTTGGGTTTCTACAAAATATTTAGTGAGGCAAATCTAGAAAAGTTTAAAAACTGTTTTCTGATATTCTATCAGATAAAATTCTAAAAATGTGTATTAAGATTATGGCTTTGTTCTTGAGATTTGAAAAAAATAGATTTAAGGTTTAGTTGCTATTTTTTGAAAATCAAAAAGAATCAAAAGTCAGTTTGATAAAATAATAGTGAGTATTTTTTATTGAAGGTTTTTTGAAGAGCAAAATCAATCGAAATGCACATTTTTTACTCACAAGAACTTTACTTAAGCAAAGAAATACGTACAGTTTTGTCATTTCGACGAAGGAGAAATCTCCGTTAACGATATCGGATTGAAACAGTTTGTTGAAGATGCTAAAAAAATGAATCTCTAGACTGAATAAACCACAAAATTTGAAAAGCTCTTTTCGTTCTGAAAAGAGCTTTTTTAATAAGAGGAAAGGTCACTTAAAAAAGGTGCTAAAAGTATATCGATTACTATTTTATAACTTAAGATCATACCTTTCTTCATAAAACACCTTCCCCCATTCCTCAACTTCTTCAGATTTTGTAAGTTCGAATCCCATCATTTTATACATTTGAAGCGCTTTGTCTTGTAAACTTGTGGTAAGCAGAAAAACGTTTTTAAATTTCTTTTCTCGGCAAAAATCAACTGCATCGGTTAAGAGTTTTTTACCAATTCCGAGACCTCTAAAAGCGGGATCGAGAAGAAACCATCTCAATTGCGCTTCTTCATTAGGTTGATGTACAATGGCAACGCATCCCACAATTCTGTTATTGTATTCTGCCATCCAGATTCGGTCATTTTCTGGAGAATATTTTTCTAAGAAATCGTAAAAAGTCTTGATCACGTATTTCTCAAAATCATTTGAAAAATTCGATTCGTTTCCATAGATAAATCCGTGTAAATAAATAATGTAGCCAATATCGCCAGGAGTAATATTATGGCGATACGTAATATCTTCACGAGTTATTTTATTTTCTGTAAGCAGATTTCTAACCGTGTTCATTGAATCGACTAAAATTTCTTTTTCAGAATTGCTTAGTTTTTCAATTTTACCCTCAATCTTGTTTTCAGATTTAGCATTCAAAACGCTTAATAATTCATTTCCAGAATCGGTCAGTTTAATGTTAAAAGCGCGTTTATCTTCTGCGGAAGCAACTTTTACAATTAAGTTTTCTTTTAAAAAACGCTTCAAAATTCGGCTTAAATAACCTTTATCTAGATTTAAAATTTCAGTGATTTTCTGAGCTGTTATAGTTTTGCTTTCACTGATTTCATACAGAATTCGTATTTCGGTTAAAGAATATTCACTATCCAAATAATGCTGACTTAAGATATCTAAATGTGCCGTATAAAATCGGTTGAAACTTCTAATTTTTGAAGTTGTAGTATTCATGATTTGAAATATTGTATTGTTGAAGTACAAATATATAAATTTAGTTGCTTTTGTCAACTAATTTAACTTTTTTTATTTTTTGAGAAAGGAATTTTGAAAAGAATAAACTCATTTTAATGCATTCCCATTAATTATTTGTTAAGCACTTTTTCTCCTTTTTATAAGAGAAAGATTGTTATACCAAACAAAGTTTTTCATTTTTTACGCCAAATACTACAAACCTTTATTTTTCAGTTGGCCTTTGACTTCAAATGTTAATAATATGTTTCGCTTTAGAGTGGTTTTATTAATGTAAACGTAACCTAATCGACCTACCCTCAGCTTTAATTTTGGAGACATATAAGAAGAAACCAATACTTTGTATATGCCATTTTTTAATCAGCACGATCATTATCAAGACGAAATCAGAAAAAGTGTTTTGGCAGACACTTTTGATTTGATTATTCATACCAAAATAATGTATCATGTATAAGAAGTTTACAGACGAAGAACTTGTCGAATTATTAAAATCGGGCAAGGACAAAGCTTTTGATGAACTTTATTTTAGATATCGAGATCTGCTTGTTCGGTTTGTATATCTCCGAATGAAATCGATTGCCATTTCAGAAGAAATTGTGCAGGAAGTTTTTACCTCTATATGGGAAAGACGCAAAACAATTGTAATCCAGAAAAGTTTTGCCGCGTACATCTACACTTCGGTTCGCTATATGACTTTAGATTATATCAAATCGCACGAAGTTACCGATCAATACATTCAGGAGGTTTTAGATAAAAATACCGCTTCGCAAACCAGTTATAATGCGATTGAAGATTCTATTTATTATGATGAGTTGAAAAAAGCAGTTGACGAGGCGGCATCGTTACTTCCTAAAAAATCAAAAGAGGTTTTTATTCTAAGCCGAGTAAAACATTATACCAATAAAGAAATCGCAGAAGAATTGAATGTTTCGATCGAAACCGTAAAATACCATATTACGTACGCGCTAAAATTCATGCGCACTTATTTGGGCGAATTCAATTAAAAGTAAACTTCAGATTAAGAATCCAACTTTTTTCTTAACAGAAGCGTAACCTTTTGCGCCTACCTAGAACTACAATTCCCAAGACATACTATTAAAGACATAAAGAAATTATAATGCCTGAAAATTCAAATAACGAAATCAAAAAATTTTTAGAAGGAAAGTACTCTCCAAAAGGACAAGAAATGTGGAATAAATGGTACGATCGTACAGATGATTTTTTTGATAATATGGAAATAGTTCAATCAGACCGTTCCAAACTGAAAAAAGAATTAAGACAAATAAAGAATACGAATAAAGTTATTGCTCTTTCATACAAAAACTGGGCTGTTGCGGCTTCTTTAGTTTGCCTTGTCGGATTATCGGTGTTTTTTTATCAAACATCAAATGCTGTTGAAAGCAAACAATTTGCAGTAAAACTAGGCGAACATGCACAAATAAAACTAAGCGACGGAACAAAAATCTGGCTAAATGCAGGAAGTGTTCTTAAATATCCGAAGGAATTTAAAGGTGATACGAGAGAAGTGTATTTAAGCGGCGAAGCTTTTTTTGATGTAGCCAAAGACAAAAAACATCCGTTTATCATTCATACCAATAAAATGGATACCAAAGTTCTCGGAACCAGTTTTAATGTTCAAGCGTATCCAGATCAAACGACACAAGAAGTTTCGGTTGCAACCGGAAGAGTAAACGTGAAATCGACTGTAACAGACGAGAATGTATATGTAACTCCGGGACAGAAAGTGGTTTTTAAATCGAAAAGCAACAAGCTTCAAGCCTTTAAAGATGTTCCGTTGAATACCATTTCGCTATGGCGAAAAAATATTATGGTTTTTGAAGAAACGCCTCTTTCTGAAGTTGTAGCCACAATTAACCGCAATTATAATGTTGCGATTGAAGTTAAAAACAAGAGTTTAAACGATTTAAAGATCAGCGCTTATTTTAAAGAACTACCTGCCGATCAGGTAATTGGATTGGTGTGCAATATCATCAATGCCCAATACAAAATGGACTCAGGGGTATACAAAATCGAGTAATTCTTTAAACAAAAAAATAAAACTACGTAGCAAACTAATAAACAAAACAATTACACTAAATCTAAAAACTATGAATGA
Organism: Flavobacterium sharifuzzamanii; assembly: GCF_003254585.1. GTDB lineage: Bacteria > Bacteroidota > Bacteroidia > Flavobacteriales > Flavobacteriaceae > Flavobacterium > Flavobacterium sharifuzzamanii. The sequence goes on from NZ_QJGZ01000025.1 coordinate 21,479, forward strand.
AAAACAAATGCGGTATGCCGCAAAATGGCAGAGCATAAGGACAATGGGAGCAAAATTATTCCTGTTTATGACTTTGTTTTTTGCTGCACAAACAGTAAAAGCCGGGAATGTTGACATTAACAAAAGAGTGACTTTAAAAGTTGACAATGAGAGTATAAAAAATATATTTCAAAAAATTGAAAATCAGGTTGATGTGCATTTTATGTACGAAAGCAGCCAAGTAAATGCCAATCAGAAATTAAGTTTAAAACTGAATAATGTAACGCTTGAACAAGCGCTGGATAAAATTTGCGGTAATGTGCTTAGATATGAGATTGTGAGCAACAATGTCGTAATCAAGAAAAATCAGAAAGTTGCTTCTGCCGATCAAAATAAAATTACTGTTTCGGGAACTGTTTTCGGAGGAGACGATAATATGCCTTTGCCAGGAGTTGGAATTAAAGATAAAGGTTCTGATGCCGCAACAGCAACAGATTTTGATGGAACTTTTAAATTAGAAGTAAACGCTTCTGAAGCAACGCTTATTTTTTCTTACGTTGGTTATATAACGCAAGAAGTGAAAGTTACTAGCTCGCAAAACATCACTGTAAAATTAGCAGCCGATGTGAAACAGCTTCAAGAAGTTGTGGTAATGGGGTACGGAAGCGTGAAAAAGAATGAAGTTTTAGGAGCAGTTGGTTCTGTTTCTATGAAGGAAACTTCAAGCAGAACGTACAATAATGCTGCTGAATTATTACAAGGAACGGTTGCCGGAGTTACGGTAATTAATGATGGTGGTGATCCGACTGCGGCTCCAACAATCAACATTCGTGGTATTGGATCTTTGAACGCTGAAACGCCTCTAATTGTTTTGGACGGAATTATTTACAGTGGTTCTTTAAATACCATAAATCCAAATGATATTGCATCGATAAACGTTTTAAAAGATGCGGCTTCTGCAGCAATTTATGGTGCGAGAGCTTCTGGTGGGGTAATTTTAATTACTTCTAAAAAAGGAGTTTCAGATAAAATTAATGTGAATGTAAATTACCAAGGAGGTTTTCAGAATGTTGCTAAAAAATTGCAGGTTTTAAACGCTGCAGAATATGCTGATGCCATGAATCTTGCAAGAGATAATGCAGGTTTGCCGAGAATTCCTGCTTTCGATCCTGCATTTGAACCAACTGCAAGAACAACAAAAACTAACTGGATGGATGAAATTTTCCGTACAGGAGAAATTCAAGATTTGTCGCTTTCGGTAAACGGAAAAACAGAAAAATCTAATTTCTTTCTTTCTGGAAGTTATAGAAAAAACGAAGGTATTTTGCTAAATACTTATGGAGAACGTTATACGGTAAGAGCAAATTCTTCTTTCAAATTGGCAGATAATTTCACAATTGGAGAAAATATTTCATACTCATTAACTGATGGTCAGACTGCTAATACGTCAAGTTCGTATACAGGAGCAATTCAAGCAGCAATTTTGTATCCGCCAAACGCAACAATTTATAGAGAAGATGGTTCAGGTCAGTTTGGTGGGGTTCCAGAAAAATATATTGGTTCTTACGGAGACGTTATCAATCCGGTGGCTTATTTGAAAAGATTAGACAATAAAAATCCAATTTCTACCATTTTGATCAATCCGTATGCAGAATGGGAAATTGTTCCAGGGTTAAAAGTAAAATCGAACTGGGGTTATACAAGAATTCAAGACAATGCATCAGATTTTACAGTAAAAGTTACAGAGCCAGGAAAGATCTTTGATTTTAACAGATTGACGCTAAAAAACATAACTACTACAGATTTATTGAGCGAGCAGACTATTTCTTATGAGAAATCATTTGGAAAGCACAATTTGAAAGCTCTGGCTGGTTATACATATCAAGAAACGAAAAGAGACTTCTATACCATTGAAGGAACTGGTTTTGATAACGAAGATCCATCTCAACGTTATTTATTAAATGCAAAATTAATTCAGCAGACTGCAGCAGGAAGATCAGATGAAATTATTTCTTCTTATGTAGGAAGAATTAATTACGATTTCAGTCAGAAATATTTAATCTCTGGAATTGTTCGTCGTGACGGAACTTCAAAATTATTAGAAAATAATCGCTGGAAGGTTTATCCTTCAGTTTCTGCAGGTTGGTTAATTTCTGAAGAAAATTTCATGAAAGGTATTGAGCCAATCATCAGCAACTTAAAACTTCGCGCAAGCTGGGGACAAATTGGAAACTTAGGAAACCTTGGACCATATCAATTTAGTGTGCCTTTGGTGCAAACTCAGGCTTTAATTGGCGTTGTGCCATCAATTAATTATGGTTATGCTGAAAGCGAATTATCAAATCCTAATTTAAAATGGGAAAGTTCTGAGCAGACCAATATTGGTTTAGATTTCACGATGCTAAATAATAGTTTAGTAGGATCTGTTGATGCTTATGTAAAGAAGAACAAAGACATGTTGGTTCGTGACCAATTGCCAGGAGTTTCTGGAACGCCACAAGGAAGAATCGTTAACTCTGGAGATGTTGAAAATAAAGGAATCGAGGTGAGTTTAACCTATCAAAAAACTCGTGGAGAATTTAAATTTGATGTTACGGCAAATGCTGGATTCTTAAGCAATAGAATTGTTTCTATTAAAGACGATTTGAATTCATTAGAACCTCTTGGTTTAAGCAGAGTTCGTAGTTTACCATTAGCCAATATTTATCAAGTTGGAAGCCCAGTTGGAGCTTTCTACGGATACCAGACAGACGGATTGTTCCAAAGCAATGATGAGGTGAAAGCTTATGTGAATAAAAACGGTGTAATGTATCAGCCAAATGCGGTTGCGGGAGATATTAAATTTAGAGATGAAAACGGCGATGGTGTAATTAATAATAGCGATAGAGTAGTGTTAGGAAGTCCTTTCCCGAAAACAACTTATAGTTTGAATGCCAACTTTAGATACAAAGGATTTGATATGAATATCTTTTTTAACGGAGCTGCAGGAAATAGCGTTTTCAATGCTGTAAAACATACAGGTTTAAATGCTTCTTTCCCTGGTTACAATTTATTGGCTGAATCAAAAGATGCTTGGACTCCAACCAATACGGATACAAATGTTCCAGTTCTTTCGTCAACAGATAATAATAACAACTTTGGTCGTATTTCTAATCTTTTTATTGAAGACGCTTCTTTCTTAAGATTGAAAAATGTTTCGATTGGTTATACAATTAAAGAAAGCTGGTTGAACGGAAAAGCAAAATTGAGATTCTTTATCTCTGGACAAAACTTATTTACGATTACAAATTATTCTGGAATGGATCCTGAAGTTGGTCTTAAAAACTTTGGAATGGATTTAGGACGTTATCCGCTTTCTCGTATTTACATGACAGGTGTTAACGCAACTTTTTAAAAAATAAAAAACAATTAAAATGAAAAAAATAAGTCTTTTATTATTGAGTTTCGTGCTTTTGGTAAGCACTTCGGCTTGCGAAAGCGAACTTGATGTTGTGCCGCAAGGAGCTCCTTCGAGCGGGAATTTCTGGAAAACACCAGCAGATGCAAAAGCAGGAGTAAATGCAATTTACGCCCTGTATTCAGATGATAATATGTACGGTCGTGGTTTCTTTTGGCTGAATAATGCCAGCGATGATATTGGAACAAAGCCAAGGCAAAATGCAGAACGAATCAAAAATTTTATTGTAGACGGATCAGAATCGGATACTAAAGATATCTGGAGAATTCACTACGAAATCATGAAGCGTTGTAATGACGTGATTCGTAATATTCCAAACATTTCTTTGGATGAAAAAACAAGAAACAGAATGTTGGGAGAGGCTTACTTTAATCATGCTGTAATGCATTTAGAATTGGCGTACCATTATGGAGATGATCGTGCAGGAATTCCGATTCAGGACAGAGAAAATCCAACAAATGTTTATGTGCCTCGCGCTAAAAATGTAGCCGAAAACTACACTTACATTGCTGCCGATTTAATCAAAGCAGCCGATTTATTGCCTTATTTTGATCAGCTTACACCAGACAATTACGGACGTGCACACAAAACTGCGGCTTGGGCTTATTTGGTTCGTACTTATTTGTACGCAAAAGATTGGGACAACGCCATCAAATATGCAAACATGATCGTGGCTAGTGGAAAACACAAATTATTGGACAATTTTGAAGATGTTTTTAAAATTAGCAACAACTGGTCTTCAGAATATATCTGGTCTGTAACTTCAAGTGCTGAGAATACTTCTTTAGGTTCTATTTTTCCTGGAGTTTGTTTAGAAGATAAAGGTTGGGGAGTTTACAATGGATGGGGAAATTTTTATCCGACAAAAGAATTATTTGATACTTACGCTGCCAACGATAAAAGACGCAGCGCTACGATTTTACAAAAAGGAGACAAATTTGTTTATTTCGGAGAGACCGTGACTTTTAATGAAGGAAATCACGTAGTAAGTTCAAGTAACAGAACGGGTTATCAGTTTAAAAAATATATGGAGCCGTTCAGTTATCCAAAAACAACTTCGGGCGGAGTAGATATTCGTTATGTAAATGCGAATGGAGACAAGCCTTCAACTGCTTTAAATGTTCCTCTTTTACGTTATGCTGATGTGATTTTGATGTTAGCGGAAGCGAAATTAATGAAAGGTCAAAATGCAGACACAGAAATCAACATGATTCGTCACCGTGCAGGTCTTACAGATATTTCTGGTGCGACAATGGTCGATTTAAAAAGAGAAAGAAGATGCGAACTAGCAGGTGAGTGGACAGACCGTCATTTTGATTTAGTGCGTTGGGGAGATGCAAAAGAAACTTATGCAAAACCATTGCACCATTATAACGGAAGCGTTATTTATCCTGCTCGTAATTTCAATCCTGCAATTCATCATGTGTGGCCAATACCGCCAGATGAAATCGCGGTAAGTAAAGGAGCTTTAACTCAAAACCAAGGCTGGTAATAAAAAATTCGTTGTGTTTTTTTAGTTTTTTACGCTGCAGTCTTAGTCAGGAGACTGCAGTTGTAAAAAAACAGAGTAAAGTTTGTCATTCCGAGGAACGAGGAATCACACTCGGGATTCGACAAAGATTGGAAATATTCTATGCGGAATTTCTAGTGTGATTCCTCGTTCCTCGGAATGACAAATAGAACTTAACATTTTACTATGTGCATTTAAACAAGTGAAACGCCTTTACACAGAAAGAAAAGCTATGTTTCTATGTGTTAAAAATAAATTGCAGAAACCCATTTCTAATAAAGTTACCTACAGCTTTAAAAGAATAAAAATCATTTTCGATGAAAAAAATAATCACCCTTTTTTGCCTTCAATTTTGCCTCTTCGCGCAAGCGCAAGAATATAGTTCTTCTAACATTCATTCGCATAACGATTACGAAAGTAAGTTGCCTTTTTACGGAGCTTATTCTAACGAAACTGGTGTTATAGAAGCCGATGTTTTTTTAGTGAATAACGAATTATTTGTGGCACACACTGCTAAAGAAATTGCTTCTCACAATACACTTAAAAGCATGTATTTGGAACCGCTTTCTAATAAATTAAAAGCGTTGGAAGGAAAAGCGTATCCGAGCAATAAACCATTGATTTTAATGATTGATATTAAGTCAGATGCCGATTCGACTCTAAAAGCAATTACACAGCAGTTAAAGACTTTTCCAGATATCATTTCGAATAAAAACATAAAAGTGGTTATCTCCGGAAACAGACCTTTGCTATCACTTTGGGCAGCATATCCAGATTTCATTTATTTTGATGGAAGATTGAACGAAAACTATACTTCAGATCAATTGACGAGAGTTGAAATGATTAGCGAAGATTTACATGAAATTACGGTTTGGAACGGAAAAGGTGTTTTGACGCAGCTAGATTCTGAAAAAATTCAGGCAATTATCAAAAAAGTCCACGATCAAAATAAAAAGATAAGATTCTGGGCTACGCAAGACAATGTGAACACGTATATGACTTTGATGAATTTAAAAGTTGATTTTATTGGAACGGATAAAGTTTCCGAACTGACTCAATTTATTAATAGTATCAAAACGACATTTTATCAGAATACAGAGTTTCATCAAGCTTATGTTCCTAAAAATGTTTTCAAGAATAAACGTCCAAAAAATGTTATTCTCTTAATTGGAGACGGGATGGGATTAACGCAAATCTATTCTGGTTATACAGCAAACAAAGGCCAATTGAGTTTATTCAATATTCCAACTCAAGGATTTTCGATTACAAAAGCTTCAGATAGTTATATCACAGATTCTGCAGCAGGAGCAACGGCAATGGCAACGGGACATAAAACCAATAATCGTTTTGTAAGTGTCGATGAACAGGGGAAACAGCTTCAGACAATTGCAGAACAATTGGCAAAGAAAAACTATAAAACGGCCATTATTTCTGCTGGAAACATTACAGATGCAACTCCAGCTGCATTTTATGCACATCAGCCAGAAAGAAGTTTAAGTGAACCAATTGCGAACGATTTTCTTTCGAATTCGTCAGATATTTTGATTGGAGGAGGTCAGAAAGAATTTATTTCTAGAAAAGATGGTAAAGATTTATCTAAAGTTTTAATCGAAAAAGGATATGCTTTCTCTGATAAATTCTCGAGTTTGGATACTATTAAAAATAGCAGATTTGTAGTTTTAGAAGATGCAGCGGTAGTTTCTATGAAAAACGGAAGAGGAGATTTTCTAACGAAATCTTTAGCGAAAGCGACAAATACTTTTTCAAAAACAAAGAATCCGTTTTTTATTATGGCTGAAGGTGCTCAAATTGATTACGGCGGACATCAGAACAATGTAGAGTATGTTGTGAGAGAAATGCTTGATTTTGACAAATTGGTTGGTCAAGCAATGGAATTTGTAGATAAAAATCCGGAAACTTTGTTAATCGTAACCGCCGATCACGAAACGGGCGGATTATCTCTAATTGATGGAAGTATTGAAAAAGGTTACGTTCACGGAAGCTTTAGCACTAACGATCATACGGCAATTCCGGTTCCTGTTTTTGCTTATGGACCAGGTTCTGAAAAATTCATGGGAGTTTATCAGAATACAGCAATTTACAACAAGATTATGGAATTGATTGGAGGGAAATGATTTCTTAAATAAATTCAAATTAAAGGAGCGTCTGAAAAGGTTGCTCCTTTATTAATTTCAGAAATATGTCGCTCCGCTGGAGCTTTTATTTTGTGTCTTGAGTTTTTAGCTATAAATATTTCGCTCTTCCAGAGCTTGAAAACGTTTTTCAAATCCCAATGAAACAAT
>NZ_QJGZ01000014.1 GCF_003254585.1 Flavobacterium sharifuzzamanii
TGTAAGTTCCTGCATTTCCGCAACCTTCAGAGGCAACGAACTGTCCGCTTGTTTTAGTGATGTTAGTGACATCTGAATCGCAAAGGTCAGAAGCTGTTGGAATCTGAGCTTGAGCAGAAGCAAGACCAGCTGTATCGCTGCATTCTAAAGTCACATCTAGAGAACCTGCCTGTGTTGTCCAAGTAGGCGCTGTTGTGTCCTGAATGGTGATCACCTGAGTGAAAGTGTCAGAAGTATTTCCGCAGTCATCTTTAACTGTCCAAGTATTAGTGTAAGTTCCA
>NZ_QJGZ01000008.1 GCF_003254585.1 Flavobacterium sharifuzzamanii
CTACTGCTCCAACTTGGACAACTGCTGCCGGTTCTTTAAATGCAACTTTAGAATGCAGCGATGCAGCTGGACTTGCTGCTGCTCAGGCTCAATTCCCAACAGCTTCTGACCTTTGCGATGCTGATGTTGCTAACATCACTAAAGTAAGCGGACAGTTCGTTGCCTCTGAAGGTTGCGGAAACGCTGGAACTTACACTAATACTTGGACAGTTAAAGATGACTGCGGAAATACTTCTGAC
>NZ_QJGZ01000017.1 GCF_003254585.1 Flavobacterium sharifuzzamanii
GCATCAAGAGTTGCCACTCCGTTTGCGGCGCCTTTTTCGCTAGAAGCAATTCTCGCAGTAGAATCGGCAGCATTGATTGTAATATTTGATGATCCGTCAAAAGAAACACCATTAATAGTCCTTGCAGTTGTTAATTTAGTGGCTGATAAAACATTTTTAGCGGCGTCAGAAGTATTGTCGGCATTTGCCAAACCAACATCAGCTTTGGCTAATGTTACCACGCCGGTCTTGCCTGCAACGCTGTCTACAGCACCGCTAGTGATAAAGATGTAAGCCGTTCCGCTCCAGCGATAGGTTTTATTGGTATCTTTTGCAACATAGATTTTTCCTGTTTCACCTGTTAAAGGAAAACTTGTAAGGTTTGTAAATTCTAATACATCATCAACATAACTTGGCAGTTGTGAGGTGAGAATGATTCCAGTTGCATCAAGAGTTGCCACTCCGTTTGCGGCGCCTTTTTCGCTAGAAGCAATTCTCGCAGTAGAAT
>NZ_QJGZ01000026.1 GCF_003254585.1 Flavobacterium sharifuzzamanii
TCCGCTAACTTTAAAGCCCTGTTTGAAGGTCTCGAAAGCGGCATCCAATGCGGCCTGGTCGGCATACGCGCAGGCTGAGGCGTTGACTGCTGTCGGAGCTTCAGGAACCACTGCTGCTGGAGCCGTGATGGTGAAAGTAGCAGAACATGATTTCTGTAATCCGCACGAATCTGTGACATTGTAATTTACAGTTACAGTTCCTCCACATAAAGCTGGAGGAGTCAAATTTTCTAAGCCTGTAATTGTCAAAGTTCCGTTACCTCCTGAAGCTGTAAAGCCTTGCTTAAAGATATCAAAAGCAGCATTAACTGCCGCCTGATCGGCATAAAAACAAGAACTTTTTATATTATCTCCAGGACAAGTTATATTAATAGGTGTTGGCGGAGTATTTGTTACAAGTACATCATCTGATTTTTTACATCCGTTTACAGGATCAGTGACTGTTAATGTATAAGTTCCAGCCTTATCTACTGTTGGTGTCAGAGTTGTACCGCCTGAAACAATGTTTCCGTCCAATGTACTCCATAAATAGGTAGCACTAGGCGTACTTGATGAGCCTGACAATTTTATTGACGTTATCAAACAAGTTAAGGCTTTATCACCTCCTGCATTAACATTTGGCAGTTCCTTATTTTCAAGAACTGTAACCGTTTTTTTAGCAAAACAGCCTTCTAAACTTGTATAAGCATATACTGTATAAACTCCCTTAACAGATACAACTGGTGCATTTCCTGGTATAAAAGGTCCATCGGCTATACCATCAGGTGAAGGTCCATACCATTTTATAGTAGCATTTGCTGGAGTTGGTGTCGCCGTTAAAGTAGCTGTTGTGTTATTACAGGTTAATGTATTGCTAACATTACCTACTACGGCTACATCCGTAATATTTCCGAATAAATAAGGTCCCGAAAAATCTTTTAACTCTGCAGTAAATGAAGATGATGATCTCGTTTTTACTATCAGACTACCTAATAAATTTGAACAAGGACTTTGATTAACATTTCGGCTATCAAGTCCTAAAGCTGTCAAATTAAGTCCAAACTCTGTAAACTGCAAGGCTTTATAATTATCTTGAAAATTGGCTTGTGAACCTTCTAAAGTTCCCCAAGGTGGCCCTAATGTAGCAGCCGATACATTAACAACTGCAAAAACATTTGTAAGTATACCTCCTCCTTTTGCTTTTATTTCAGCGTATCCGTAAGGAGGCGCGCCATTGCCTTGGTCAAAAACACCAGTAAGATCAAATGGTCTGTCAGGTTTTGAGTTAAAACTAGCGACATCAGCACTAGACATCCAAACTCTCACACTGCCAAGTGGTTTTGTACCACCATTTTCAAAATCAATGGCGACAAGTACATCACCAGGGACAAGTATTTTTCCGGTTGCATCAAAAGTCCATGCTGTATGCCCTGCTTGACTACCAGTACCAACTAATGCACTACCGTTAAAAGTTACTTCTGTTCTAAAAAATTCAAAATCAAAATGTGAATTCCCATCGGAAGAAATTTTAGATGCTCCTCCATACCCCCATAAAACTCCATTAGGATTAATTGCTAATGCGGCTGGAGACAAATCTCTTCTTAAATAGCCGTAAACATCAACTATATCATCCTTTTGAGGTATACTACCTGCACCTAAAGCCCAAGTAGCCGGATTATCACCATTCTTGTTAGAATTTCCAGAAAAAGTATTAGAATCGTTGTTACTTTGCGTTGAATTTCCATCACGCCCGTAAACAGCATCAATCCACAAATAATTACCAACCATGGTATTTTTGGGTTTTGACATTCTTTTTTCGAATGTAAAATTATTATTAGCTTGGATTGATGTTTTCAGTCCCGCCGCATTAGTCTGATCGATAACATTTTGACCGGTTCCATTAGCAAAAGCAGAGCTAAAAAACCAGTCATCATAAATACCCGAAACTGTTGGGGGAACTAAAAATTGTTCTTTGTTTGCATAAACATCAGCATCAATACCAAAATTAGCTTGTACAGCCGCTCCAGATATAGCTTGTGAATGCAAATAAGGTTGAAAAGCAAATAGCATAAAAAGTACCATCAAAAAAAACTGGTACTTTTTGTGCACTATAATTTTCACCAAACTAAAATTTGGGAAAACCAAATTAATAAAGAAACAACGAAAGATTTTACACAATTCATGTATAATCTTCATGTGATAAAGAATAGTTTTTTTCATAATAATAGTATTTAGAATACCATTACATTAGCAAAAAACCAGATAGTTTGCAGATTTGGCAATTACATGTAAATAATAAACCATCTTCAAAAGTTATGAAGCACAAAATCTAAAAAACTCTTATTAAAAAGACTTGACCCTCAGAAATAAATCTGACATTATCGATCAGGGGGGAAAAACATTTGTTAAAATTAGTTAATAACATAACTGCTCTTGATTAAAAAGAAGTAAAATCGATATCATTCAAAAATAATCGATGAACGGAATACTATTAGAAAGAAAAGTAGTACGCAACGATTTGAACAAACAAAAAAAAGACCTTTCATTTTCAAAAACAAAAGGTCTTTTTTATCAATTTCTCAAAAAATATAGCTTCAAAATAAAACAATAATATATGTACGAATTAAAAAATATTAATTTCTCAATTACTTTGTTTTGGTTTTAAGCAATATTTTGTTAAAAAATAACGCGTGATATGGAAGGGAATTTTCCCAATAGTCCCAAGTATGAGCCCCTGGACGTTCTGTATAATCGTGGTCAACTTTATTGTAAACCAATCTTCTGTGCAGTTCTCTATTTGGCTCAATCAAAAAATCGTCTACACCACAATCTATTATTAGAGGCAATTTGTTCGCTTTTATTTTATCAGCCATTCTTAAAACAGAATTTTGTTCGTATAACTCTGTATTTCCGCTTTTATCGCCAAAGACAGGCTGCATCAATTTTACAATTTGAGCAGACGAATCTCTATTAAGCATCGTACTCATATCTACAGCACCGCTCATACTTCCTGCCGCGCAAAATAATTCTGGGTGTCTGGCCGATAAGTACAATGCTCCGTGACCGCCCATAGAAAGTCCCGTGATTACTCTTCCGTTTTTATTTGCAATAGTTTTATAGGTTTTATCTACTTTCTGAATAACTTCTTGCGTAATAAAAGTTTCAAACTGACTTTCTTTATTTACAGGACTATCAATATAAAAACTAAACGTCTCTCCTTCTGGCATTACAATAATCATATTATATTGGTCTGCTAGATTGTGAACCAGTTTTTTGTTTGGAGTATTTTTAAGCCAATCACTAAAATGTCCGTATGCGCCATGCAGAAGGTACATTACCGGAAAAGCGGTTTTGCTTTTTGCATAAGAATTTGGTAAAACTACCGCAGCTTTATAAGTTTTTCCCATTGCGTTACTTGCAACTTGAAGTGTGTCTACTTTTGCAGCGTATGTCATGGTGGTAAGACAAAGCAAAAATGCAGACAATAGCATTTTAAATTTCTTCATTTTGATATTTTTTTTCTGATTAGGGTTTGTAAATATAACTTTTTTCAGAATAAAATATATGAAAAATCCGACTGGTTTTTGATGCCACGAATTACACTAATTTCCACTAATTTATTTAATTTACTCTCTTATAAAAAATTAGCAACTAAAAGGAAAAGAATAAAAAAAATCCGACCAGCTTTAAACCGATCGGATTTTTTTCTTTTTCTATTATAAAATTTAATTCGTCTAATTCGTAGCGAATAAATCATTTCAATCTGTGGCATAAAACATTAACTAATAATAATCTTATGTTCGTGTCGATATTGCGAAGCACTTTTACCTGTATACTGTTTAAACGATTTACTAAAGTGGCTGAAATTATTGAAACCGCTCTCATAACAAACCTCATTAATACTCATAGGCTGTTCTGCCAAAAGTTTTGAAGCATGTACTAAACGATATTCATTTACAAACTCCGTAAATGTTTTATTGGATATCTTCTTAAAATAACGACAAAAAGATGGCGTGGTCATACTTACTAAACTTGAAACCTCGTCTATCGATATAGATTCCTGAAAATGATCTTTCACAAAATTGAAAACCACATTCATACGGTCATTATCCTGAGTCTGCAATTCCATCGAAAATCCATCAGCATTTAAAATGGTATATTCCTCTGCCGATTCCAGTTCGTCTAAAACACTCAACAGCGTCATTAGTCTCTGAAATGGCGGTTCGTTTTCCATCATTTCAATTTTCTTTCCGATACGCTTTTTCGTTTCACCACCAAAAGCGATTCCGCCTTTAGCTTGTTTTAGTATATTCTGAACCTTTTTCATTTCTGGAGCAACAAAAAAATCGCTTCCTAAAAATTCAGGTTTTATATGAATAACAGTTTCATTTGTATTTCCTGTTTGTTCATTTGTGAAACCGCAATGCGGTAAATTAGCTCCTATTAAAAGTAAACTACCATTGGTATAATAAGAAACATGGCTTCCTATTTGTCTTTTTCCAGCCCCGCCATTTATATAAACCAACTCAATTTCTGGATGATAGTGCCATAAATGAGCTTTGCTATTGGTCTTTTCGGCGTGTTTAGTGTAGGTAAAAGAACTTCCGTATGAGTTAGTTATCACTTCTAGAGCTGGGGCAATAGTCTTCATGATAATTTCTTTAAAAAATAATAGCAAATTTAACAAAATCACCTAAAATAATTTAAATTTTAACCTATAACGGTTTCGTAAATGCGAATTTTACATTAAAATAACGTTCTTAACACTGAAAAATTTATATCAAAATCAGCTTTTTTTTAGAGTCTTATTTTTTTTCCTCACTTTTTTTCTATTTATCTTATTTAAAACCTGATTTTATATAAATATGCTAAAAATTGTAAGAAAAATAGAAATTTTAAGAAGTAGTGCGTTTTTTAAAAACTTTGAATAAAAACAATCAAATTAACAAAAACACAACATTAAAGTCAAATTTTAACATATAACGGTTTCGTAAATGAGAATATAGCATATAAATTGGAAAATATAGATGTTAAAATACCACACATGCTGCTATAACTTTGCATCAGAGAAATGAACAAAAAAAATTTAATACTATAGAATATGAAAAAGATTATGAAATTAAGTTTAGTATGTGCAGTACTTCTAACAGGAATGAGTACTTATGCAATTGATGGCAATGAAACGTTAAATCTTCACGTGTTAAAAGGAAATGGCAAGGTAATTGCTTTTGGAATTAATCAATTACAAAAAGCAGTTATTAGTATATATGATACAAATAACAATTTAATCTATACTGAAAATGCTTCTGGTAAAGACGGAATCTTAAGAACTTTCAGTTTAGAGGAATTTCCACAAGGAAAATATATTTTAGAAGTTGCTGATAGCTTCAAAAAAGTAAAATACGATATCACTGTTAATGCTAATAGTTCTGTTTTGTCTTCAAAAGGAACTGTTTCTCTTAACTAAGAAAAATATTAAGGTTAAGTGCAATTCTTCACGGCACTTAAAACTTTATACTCTAATACAGTATAAAAAGTGAGGTTAGATAGTTAGTAAGTTAAAAACTTTCAAAAGTTTTAAAAACAGCTCTTTGTGGTTACTGAGCTGTTTTTTTTTGCTTTATACTTTCGGTTGCGAAGGTTTTAGCACAGAGGACACGCAAAGTTCGCAAAGTTTTTTTGACAAAGCTCTGCGAACTTTTTTACTCTATAAAATTTACTCAAAATAACCTTTGTGAACTTTGCGTGTCCTCTGCGTGCTTTGCGTTACAATACACTGTCCAAATAAAAGCTTAGAACCGAAGCACATCAGCATCTTTAAAAAATTCCTACATTTTTTAAAGAAATCGTTATCCTATTGTAAATTAAAAACCATTAAAAACGTTGAAAAATAATAGGCATTTTAGCAAAAACGATAAAAATAATTCAAATTTTAACATATAACGGTTTCGTAAATGAGAATATAGCATCGAAATCAGCAAATATAGTATTGATTTTTTACTTACAACTAAAGTAATTTAGCATCAGAGAATTAGAACTATTAATTTAAAAACTAAATACCATGAAAAAGATTATTAGATTGAGTTTAGTAGCAGTGTTGCTTTTCACAGGAATTAGCACATATGCAATTGATGGAACAGCAGATTTTAGCCTGCATGTTATTAAAGCTAATGGCAAAATGATCACATTTGGTCTTAACCAAACACAAAAAGCCAACTTAGCAATTTATGACAAAGATGGATCTCTAATTTATTCTGAAACTGCTTCAGGTAAAGATGGAATTTTAAGAACTTTTAGTCTAGAAGAATTTCCAGAAGGAACTTACTTCTTAGAAGTAGAAAACGATGCAAAAAAAGCAAAATACGAAATCACTATTACTGACGATTCAACTGTTTTATCTAAAAACGCTGTTTCTTCAGTTTACAAAGCAGGTTTTGCTAAAAATACAAGTGTGGCAACACGCTAAAAAAGTTTATGCTTTCATAAAGTATAAAGTGAGGTTAGATAGTTAGTAAGTTTAAAAACTTTCAAAAGTTTTAAAAACAGCTCTTTGTGGTTATTGAGCTGTTTTTTTTTGCTCTTTACTTTTTGAGTTATAAAATTTTACCACATTTTTTTTACCGCAAAGTTCACAAAGATTTACGCAAAGTTCACAAAGTTTTTTTTCCAAGGCGATGTATAAAATACAAAGTTCGCAAAGCTATATTAGGATAAAGCTTTGTGGACTTTTTTATTCTATAAAATTTACTCAAAAAAACCTTTACAAACTTTGCGTGACCTCTGCGCCCTTTGCGTTACAATACACAATCCAAATAAAACTTAGTACCTCAGAATCTTAGCACCTTTTAAAAACTTCCTTAGCGTGCTTTGCGTAAATCTTAGCACACTTTGCGGTTAAATCCATTCAGCTTTTTGTATAGAAATCCTTAATCCAATGTAAATTCAAAATCAAGAAAACATTGAAAAATAATAACTGAATTAACAAAAACGTTAAAAATAATTCATGTTTTAACCTATAACGGTTTCGTAAATGAGAATATAGCATATAAATAAGAAAATACAGTTGCTCTTTTTCATGTATCATATAAGTAATTTAGCATCAGAGAATTAGAACTAATAATTTAAAACCTAAGTACCATGAAAAAGATTGCAAAATTGAGTTTAGTAGCAGCGTTGCTTTTCACAGGAATAAGCACTTACGCAATTGATGGAAATGGAGAATTTAATCTTCATGTATTAAAAGCTAATGGAAAACTGATCACTTTCGCACTTAATAAAGTACAGAAAGCCAATTTAGCTATTTATGACAATGATGGAACTTTAATTTATTCTGAAAGCGCATCTGGAAAAGATGGAATTTTAAGAACTTTCAGTCTAGAAGAATTTCCTGAAGGAACTTATTTCTTAGAAGTAGAAGACAGTACAAAAAGAGCAAAATATGAAATTACAATTAATGATAATGCATCTTTATCAAAAAATGCGGTTTCATTAGTGTACAAATCAGGTTTTGCTAAGAATTCAAGTGTTGCTGCACGCTAAGAATTTATTCCCAAAAAAAGGTATAAAATCAAGGTTAGAAAATTTAAAAATTACGTTTTAAGAAACAGCTCTTTGTGGTTATAGAGCTGTTTTTTTTGTTTAAGTATAAAAGCAAAATCATAAAACAATAGATTTTCTGAAAATTATTCTTATTAATTCAACTATTTGATTTTTAAGTGTTAAAAATTGTTTTCTAAAAAACAATCCAAAAGCCCAGTAATTACGTACATAGTTCAAACAAAATGCAGAAATAATTACAATTCAACAACTTAAGCATTTAAAAACGCCATTTTATTGCTAAAAATTAAATTTGTATTTGTAGTTTTACGCGTTCCACATTTAGTAATTAACAATTTAAAAAAAACATGACAAGATTTACCAAAGCTGGTTTAGTTGCTGGCTTTTTTTTAGCGACTGTGTTTACCTATGCCATTGATGGAAAAGGTGATTACATTTTAAATATCAAAACAGGAAACGGAAAAGTAGTTAGCTTTACTTTAGACACTGTAGAAAATGCATCTTTCTCTATCTATGACGAGAATCACAACTTACTTTATGCGGGAGAATCTGCAGCAGACAAATTAGAAGTTTCAAAAACAATTAGTTTAGAAAGTTTTCCTGCTGGAACTTATGTTCTTGAAGTGAAAGCAAACGACAAAGTTGCGAAACACGAAATTAAAGTTGCTGCGAAAAAAGTAAAGACTGTAAAGTTAGACCAATCTGTAAACCAGAGTCCATCTTTCCGTCGTTAATTTTTGCCCCCTAAAAATTAGAAAAGCAGCTCGTACCAGGAGCTGCTTTTTTTATGTTTTTTAATTTTTTTCTTTTCTAAAGTCTGAGCCTATTTTTACCAGCTTCCAAAAAAGCGTGGTCTCTGATGAAATCATTATTATTTTCGATTCTTTATAGACAGAAGAATGCATAAAAGCATAAATGTAATCTAAGAAATCTATCAGTTTGAAACTCTGTCGGTATTCTGGACGCACTTCTTCACTGTTGGCAAAACATACATTTCCAGATTCTTTTTCTTCTAAAAAGAGTAAACCTACGTGATCTGCAAAGATTTTTATAGCATTATTATTTACAACTATTATTTCCGAAGTTGCTTTTTGAAATAAGACATCAAAAGAAAAAGATGGCTCAGTATTGATTTCTTTTATTTGTCGAATATAAAATTCCAAATCTGAATCATTTCGATATGCTATTTCGCTTTTCTCATTCTGCAAAGCCTCTATTCTATTCAGATATTCTTCTATCGTCATTTTGATATTTTTTACTTATATAAAGTTATTATATAATAATGAAGCTGTAAATCATTATCTGCCAATTTCTGCAAAACATTTAAAATCAATTGCTTTTAAAAATGTAATATAACAGGTTTTATTTACAAAACATCGTTTAAACTTACTTCATATTACTGATTTACATATATTTGTACACAAAATTACATTAAGCATACAATAAAAATAAATAACTGAAGTTTATAATTGTTTTTAACTGCTTTTTGCAGTTTTAAGATTTTCAAAAACAATTAATGAATACGATTAAATACCACAACCAAAACTAAAAACCTATGCAGAGAAAACTAGCTATTTTAGTACTGTTAATCGTATTTTCATTTCGTGCAGCTGCGCAAAATGAAACTTATTATAGAACCGAGAAAGTCGGCGAAAAGTACGCTTATGTCGACGTTATAAAAACTTACGAGAAGGTTGCCGCAAAAGGCTACAAATCTGTAGACTTGTTTCAAAAACTTGGAAATTCATCGTATTCAAACTGCGAACTCGAAAAAGCGGCCGAATGGTACTCCAAACTATTTTCCCTTACCTCAGATTTAGAACCTGTATATTATTACCGCTATGCAGAATCGCTACGTTTTATTTGTGAAAATGCAAAAGCCGACGCTATTATCGAAAAACTAAAGCGTAAACCCAAAACAACAATAAAAAGTAAAGTTTAATAAGAACTTAAATTGATATAAAAAACCTCTCAGGAAATGGGAGGTTTTTCTATTTAAAACACAATCTTGTAATTTCTTCCTTCGGTCGAAATACCAAACTGAAGAGGTTAAACTTTATGTTTCACGAGCAAGGGAAATTTATTTTAAATATATTTGAGATATGAATGAAAACACAAAAGATATATTGATCAGGCAAGCTGTAAAAACAGATTTACCAAAACTTGCCGAATTTCTGCAACATTTAGTTCGTGCAGAAAGGCCTTTTGACGTAACATTAAAAGAAGGAGAAATTTTTTATTATAGCATAGAAGAATTTATTTCTGACCCCAAGTCAGAACTTTTGGTTATAGACTTTAACAATCAAATTATTGGTTGCGGGTATGCTCAAATTCGACAAGCTAAACCCTATCAAAAACATGAATTTTTCGGGTATCTAGGTTTTATGTTTGTAGATCCTGAATTTAGAGGTAGAGGTTTTAATAATCTTTTAATTAAACATCTTAAAAAATGGATTTTATCTCAAGGAATAACCGAAGTTAGATTAGATGTATATCATGACAACGAAGCGGCAGTCAACGCTTATAAAAAAGCAGGATTTAAACCAATATTGACAACCATGCGTTGCGATATAAGCCAAATGGATGATATTATTTAACTGCAATGTTGAAGTAGAGACCACCTTTCTGTTTAAAAATTGAATTGAAACTCATTTCCCTCCGGAGGATAACCAGCATTCCATTCAAGGGTAATAATATTAGATGCATATTCTTCGATATTGTCAAAACAATGCAATAAAATAGCCGAACCGTTGTCTTGTTTCACAATTCCTTCTATTGCTTTAAAAGAATACTCATAACCTTCATCATCCAATGCTCCAAGATCAAATACAATATCTTTCTTTTTTGAAAGAGCCGCATATAGAGTTAACAGCTTTTTAGGCGTGCCTGGAATTTTCTCCAATCTTGTTTCAGGCGTTATCCATTTCCATTTATCTTCAAATATTTTTTGAGATAACGGACTCTTAGCATTTGCATTTCTTCTAAGGTAACTTTTTACTGTCGTTAAAGGAAAAAAAGTATCCCTGAAGTAAGATCTTTTAAAATACTCAACAAAGGTCATTTTTCTATACAAGGTCACGTTTTCATGCTTGATTTTACCACAAAAAATATCGCTGAGAAAAATCTCTGCATCGTATAAATGTTTTCCGTTGTACAAATACAAAACGATTATTTCGCCTTCATACAAAGTAAAAGGCGGTATATAATAAGTCTCTGTTTTTATGCCTTTATTTTCTAATACTATTTTCAATAATTGGAAAGTTTTAAAATGAGAAAAGCACCCGCCGTGGCAGATGCTTTTTATTTCTATTCAATTACTATTTCTCTTTTAGCAATTTTTCTAAATACTCAATTTTATCTTTTTCTGCTTGAAGCAAACGCTCGTAAAGCTTTTTATTTTCTTCTACAGATTCCATTAATTTATCTAACGGATTGAAAGTACAATTATTAAGTCCGAAATAATTATTGGGACTTTCATTAAAAGTATTGAAATAATTAATTGCCGCTTCGTCTGAAAAATTCTTAATCGCTTCAACCGTTACACCAAGTGCTTTTGCAACCTCAACAAGTTTTTCGTCATCAATGGTTTCGCTATTTTCCATAGCCGAAATCGCCTGCTGATTTGTTCCTAAAGCTTGCGCCAAAGCTTCCTGTTTCATATCACGAAGTTCACGAATACGGCTTATTTTTCGCCCTATATGATTTGGTTTTGTTAGTGTGCTCATAATTCAAAGATAATAATAAAGTGTCAAAATTGGTAAAATGTAAAAAACAGATTTTTTTGCCGTGCGATACAGTAAAAAATGATTTCGTACAGCAAAATCTATTTCTTCCTTCGCCGAACTAAACAAAAGTACAATTTTTCTTATAATAATTTTATAAAAGTCAAATTGTAAATTATTTAAAATATACGCCTTATGGAAACGAACCAAACAGAAAAGCTACAAAAACTGCAAAAATTAACCACTAAGTATTTTACAACGCTAAAACCAACCAACGAAGCCAATTCTTATATCGCACAATTTAAAGTGGTCAATTATTTAGAACTCGGCTGTCTCATTACCGATTTACTAAAATTATGCATTCTCGCGCTTGATAACGACATGCAGAATTTTTCTAAGAAAGATAATAGTTCTGCTATTAATGTGAGTCTGATTTTGGAAACGATTCTGCATTTGTTTCCTATGGATGAAATGGAGTTTTTGGGGTTTGTTGGGGAGGTTGTTGGAGAATGATTTTCTTATTTGCAGATGCAAATGGGAAAGTTCTAATACTAAAAAATCTCGCAATCCCGATAGTTATCGGGAGTTAAGTCCCAAAGTTTTTTACACAATCTTGTCATTTCGACGTAAGGAGAAATCTTCGCAAGTAGCTCCTCAACAGTGCGTGCTCAGCGTACGAAGATTTCTCCTTACGTCGAAATGACAAACTTTATGGAATGTTATTGTTTCGTTAGCACGAGGAGACTCTCTAGTTAGCGAGAAGATTATTTAGTAAAAAAAATACGTTAAAACCTACAAAAAATAATATTTTTATTTTTATTTATTCAGAATTTAACTATATTTGATAGAAATTTAAAAAATATCCTAAATTTAAAATGAATTTACTTGCTATAGATAGCTGTCTATTTTTTATGTTGAGAATTTCTATTCTAAAAAGACCTAGGCTATAAAATGGCGAAAATTTATAAACCTTTATAAGATTTTACAGGCTGGAATTAACTAAAAAAAATCCTTACAGCCTTAAGCACATCTTGTGCAGAGGAGCATTTACATTATGAAAAAAATTGTTTTATTTGCGATTATTGCTATTATGGCCGTATCCGCAGCTGGTTATGCACAAATTATTCTTATGGGAAGTGATAAACGTGATGATTGCGGAGGTTGTGGAGGCGGGGACAGAGTTTGCTGTTCCAGTACAAATCTAAATTTCGGTTAAAAAGTTTTCAAAGGCTGTTTCATCAACAGCCTTTTTTATTTAAAAATAAATTTATGAAATCAAAAATATTAAAAATTTCAATAGTTCTAGGTCTTTCCATTCTTTTCATTTTTATTTTTTATCTTCTAAATAAGGATGAAAGTAAATTATCGCTAAATCAAAATAGAGTTTTTAAAGATACTCTAAAATTGGAGAAATCAATTTCATTAGATAAAAAGTTAAGTTTAATGAAATTTAAAAACAATCATCTGTATTTTTTAAGCTGGACTGATAACAATCAAGGCAAACTATTTTCACTGGATTTAATCGATAATAATTTTGATCCAGAAATAGATCTGACTGATAATTTGGAAAGTTTTATTATTAATAATTATTATATTGAAAATGGAAAAATCTCATATATAATTAAAGCAGATAAATCCATAAGAAGTTACGATTTACAATCTAAATTAAAAAGTGCTGCTTTTTACAATAAAAATTTTGCACGCGTATCTAAGAGAAATTCTAAAATGCTCGTATCAGGATGGGATAATAATTATAAAATATTTTTTGAAAAGTATGACCTTCAGACAAAAGCAGTAGTGAAACTCGATATCGATGATGACTATCTTTCTGAATATAATAATACAGGAATTGCCTTAGATGGTGTTTATTATGATAATGAAAGAAATTCAGTTATGTTGCCTTACTCAATAAATAGAGCATACGTCTTTGACAATGATTATAATTATAGAGGTAAGATTGATTTAATTTTCAATAAAATCGCTTTTAACTTCAGATACTCGCAGGATAAAAAAGAGTTGATGGTAGATCCAAATAATCTGAATCCTAATCTTAGTGGCTACTTGAGTCAAGATGATATTTTTTATGTTTTAACAGATCAATCTACCAAATGGAATAACATGAATCAATGCTATATTGATAGCTACGAAGTCAACAAAAATGAGTACCTAGGCAGTTTTAAAATTAATGACTACAACAACTCCAAACCTAGATCAATTGTAATTAATGGAGATAAGGTATATATACTTTTTGAAGAAAATCTTAATATATATAGTATACATGAAAAATAAAATACTTCAAATTTTAAGATTATTTCTTATAGTTCTTTTTGGCTACACGGCATTCCATAAATTAATTGATTTACATCTATTCAGACAGACTTTAATGAAATCTACCTTGATAGAAGAATATCAAATAGATTTTTTGCTCTATTTCGTTCCAACAATAGAAATTTTCACTATTCTTCTGTTGATTTCTAAAAAATATATACATGGCTTGTATATATCATTATTGTTGATGACTACATTTACTATTTATCTGATAGTTTTAAATAACTTCTCTTTTTATAAAGGCTGTTCATGTGGAGGTATTTTTAATGACATGACCTATTTCGAGCATATAATTATCAATATTACATTTATTATTATTAGCTTAGTTTCAATTATATTACATAGCGATAACAAAAGTAAACACTAATAAATACAATAGTATAGAATAATGTGTTGTAAAAAAACCTCTCAAAAATCTTGAGAGGTTTTTCATAAATCTATTAAAATCAAAAACTTACATATTCCTTCTATACTGCCCACCAACTTCAAACAACGCCGAAGTTATCTGACCTAAAGAACAAACCTTTGTAGCTTCCATTAAATGGTCGAATAAGTTTTCGTTTTTAATAGCGGCTTGCTGTAACGTATTTAAATGCTCGTTTACTTTTGCTCCGTGGAAATTGTGCAAGTTATCCAACATCGTAATCTGATATTGTTTCTCTTCTTCGGTTGCACGAATAACCTCTGCCGGAATTACCGTTGGCGAACCTTTTGAACTTAAGAACGTATTTACCCCCACAATTGGGAAATCGCCGTTGTGTTTTAAAGTTTCATAATACAAACTTTCTTCCTGAATTTTAGAACGCTGGTACATGGTTTCCATTGCGCCTAGAACTCCGCCTCTTTCTGTAATTCTGTCAAATTCTTGAAGAACTGCAGCTTCCACCAAATCGGTTAATTCTTCGATGATGAACGAACCTTGAATTGGGTTTTCGTTTTTCGCTAAACCTAATTCTTTATTGATAATCAGCTGAATTGCCATTGCACGACGCACAGATTCTTCTGTTGGCGTTGTAATCGCTTCATCGTAAGCATTTGTGTGAAGCGAATTACAGTTATCATAAATCGCGTATAAAGCTTGTAAAGTCGTTCTAATATCGTTGAAATCAATTTCCTGCGCGTGTAACGAACGTCCAGAAGTCTGAATATGATATTTCAGCATTTGTGCTCTTTCGTTGGCTCCGTATTTATTTTTCATGGCTTTTGCCCAAATTTTACGCGCCACACGACCAATAACCGAATATTCTGGATCTACTCCGTTTGAGAAGAAGAACGATAAATTTGGTCCAAAATCGTTGATGTTCATTCCGCGGCTCAAATAATATTCCACGTAAGTGAAACCATTTGAAAGCGTAAACGCCAATTGCGTAATTGGGTTTGCTCCTGCCTCTGCAATATGATATCCTGAAATTGAAACCGAATAGAAATTACGAACGTTTTTAGTAATAAAATATTCCTGAACATCTCCCATTAATCGTAAAGCAAATTCGGTTGAGAAAATACAAGTATTCTGCGCCTGATCTTCTTTTAAAATATCGGCCTGAACCGTTCCACGAACTTGAGCTAACGTTTTTACTTTTATTTCGTTATAAACCTCCAAAGGTAAAACCTGATCTCCCGTAACTCCCAAAAGCATTAATCCCAAACCGTTGTTTCCTGCTGGAAGTTCGCCTTGGTATTTCGGTCTTTCGATTCCTTTTTCTTTGTATAATTTGTTGATTTTGGCTTCAACTTCTTTTTCTAAATCATTTGCTTTAATGTAAATCTCACATTGCTGATCGATTGCCGCATTCATAAAGAAACCTAACAACATTGGCGCAGGCCCGTTAATCGTCATACTTACCGAAGTCAATGCGTGAACCAAATCAAAACCTGAATATAGTTTTTTGGCATCGTCTAAACAGCAGATTGAAACTCCTGCATTTCCGATTTTTCCGTAAATATCAGGACGCAAATCTGGATCATTTCCGTATAAAGTTACGCTGTCAAAAGCCGTAGAAAGACGTTTTGCAGGCATTCCCGCACTTACATAATGAAAACGTTTATTGGTTCTTTCTGGTCCGCCCTCGCCCGCAAACATTCTCGACGGATCTTCGCCTTCACGCTTAAACGGATATAATCCCGAAGCAAAAGGAAATTCACCTGGAACATTTTCCTGTAAATTCCAACGTAAGATATCGCCCCAGCCTTCATATTTAGGCAAAGCAATTTTCGGAATCTGTAAATGTGATAAACTTTCAGAATGTGTTGCAATCTTGATTTCTTTATCACGAACTTTAAACGAGTAAACTGGATTTTTGTATTTGGCTACTTTTTCATCCCAATTCAGGATAATTTCCCAATTGTACGGATCTAAGTCCATTTTTACTTTATCAAACTGATTTAGCAAAAGATTTAAAAAGATTCTGTTTTCGTCGTGCTCTGCAATTCCGCTTGGTAAAACTGTAGAATCGTCGATTCCTGCTTTTGTAATCTGCGGTACTTTTCCAGAAACTGATTCAATCGTTTTAAAGATTCCGTATAATTTCTGAGCTACTTTTTGCTGCGAAATGGCTGTTTCGTCATAACTTCTGTTATTCTCTGCAATTTCAGATAAATAACGCGTTCTATGTGGCGGAATCACGAAGATTTTCTCGCTCATTTCTTTAGTGATTTCAAAAGTCGATTTCAAATCTGAAGCCGTTTTTTCAACCACTTTATCCATAATCGCTTTATAAAGCGTGTTCATTCCCGGATCGTTAAACTGCGAAGCAATCGTTCCGAAAACTGGCATTTCGTCTGGACTTTTGTCCCAAAGATTATGGTTTCTTTGATATTGTTTTTTTACATCGCGCAAAGCATCAAGCGCACCACGTTTATCAAATTTGTTCAATGCTACTAAATCGGCAAAATCAAGCATGTCGATTTTTTCCAATTGTGTTGCCGCTCCAAACTCTGGTGTCATAACATATAAAGAAACATCAGAATGATCCATAATTTCGGTATCAGATTGGCCAATTCCTGAAGTTTCCAGAATAATCAAATCGTATTTTGCGGCTTTTAGAACCTGAATCGCTTCGGCAACATATTTAGACAAAGCCAAATTCGATTGACGTGTCGCCAGCGAACGCATATATACACGAGGATTATTGATGGCATTCATACGGATTCTGTCTCCTAAAAGTGCTCCTCCCGTTTTTCTTTTCGAAGGATCGACAGAAATTAATCCGATTGTTTTTTCTGGAAAATCAATTAAAAAACGACGAACCAATTCGTCAACCAAAGAAGATTTTCCTGCTCCTCCTGTTCCTGTAATTCCCAAAACTGGAATTTTAGAACTTGTATTGCTTTCGTGAATTTTATCAAAAACAGGTTTTGCAATTTCTGGGAAATTTTCTGCTGCCGAAATTAAACGTGCAATTGCCGTTGGAACTTTATTTTCGATATGATCAACTTCTCCGTTCAGTTTATCTCCGATAGGAAAATCAGCACGCTGAACTAAATCGTTAATCATTCCTTGAAGTCCTAAAGAACGCCCATCATCTGGAGAATAAATTCTTGTAATACCATATTCATGTAGTTCTGAAATTTCACTTGGAAGAATCACTCCGCCTCCACCGCCAAAAATCTTAATATGTCCTGCTCCTTTTTCGCGAAGCAAATCATACATATATTTAAAGTATTCGTTGTGTCCGCCTTGGTACGATGTCATCGCAATTGCATTGGCATCTTCTTGAATAGCGGTATTTACCACTTCTTCTACGCTTCGGTCATGTCCAAGGTGAATTACCTCAACACCTGTAGACTGGATAATGCGTCGCATAATATTTATGGCTGCATCATGTCCGTCAAAAAGCGAAGCAGCAGTAACAATTCTTACTTTATTTTTAGGAATATATGGTATTTGTTGTTCCATTTTATGAATATGATAATTTTAAGCGACCAATGTACAAATTATTTTAATATTTGATCAGTCAAATAACATTATGTTAATAAATAAGAAAATATTTTTTCTTCAATATAAAGGTAACAATTCTTAACGCATGTTGATATAAGTTAAAGAAAGCTTAAAGACATGGCAATTTCGCAACATTTAAATAAAATCAGGAAACATGTTTCGAGCTCTTCAGCAGTAATTTAGCAGTGTAGAAAAGCCCCAAATTTTTACCTAAAAACTTACATAGAAAAGTAATAACGTAAAAATTAAAAAAAATGAGAACATTATATTCATTCACCGTAATTTTAAGTTTGAGTTTTTTTCTATTTTCTTTTAACAGAATTGAAAACAACAATTTTAAATATAAAAAAGCTCCAAATCATTCAACCGTTTACCGCAGTCAAAATGATGTAAACGAAATTTCGAACGGATTCTTTAAAAGGTATTCCGATTTAAAAAAATATAAATCGGATATCATGTCGTTGTACAAAACCAGAACACTAGGAACTATTTGGTTTGACGAAGATGAAATCAATGAGTTTGGCTCTGTTTTGTATGAAAAAGCAAAAAAAACAAACGATTTAATTATTCCTTATCAAAAAGAAATAGATCAATTGTTTAGTGCTTCATCAGATAAAAGCACACTTTCTCAAACCGATGCAGACATGCTTTTGAGTTCATTATATATAGTGTACACTAAAAAAAGCAATGCCGACAAGAAAAAATTGGCTTATAATGATATGTTGAAAGATTTCTTAAACTACAGCACATTAGAAGAGCAAGAAACAACAGCAGTTGCAACAAATGAAAAAGTTGAGTTTGACCAATATTACAAATTGCAAGATGCTCTTAAAAAATACAAAAGATTAGAAAAATCAAGCAAATACAGACCTATTGTTCCAGAAGAATCACCTTATAAAGAATTGCGTCCAGATGCGGTTTCAAGCACTATTGCACAAGTTAGAACTCGTTTGTATTTATTAGGAGATCTAAAAACTGATTCTAAAAGCAATGTTTATGACCGTGAATTGATGGATGCTGTAATGAAATACAAAGTCCGCAACGGATTTAAACCGAATTATATTTTGGCTGAAGAGCACATTAACGAAATGAATATTCCGCTTGAAGATAAGGTTGCGACTTTAAAACTTAACATGGAAAGATGTCGTGAGATTTCGGCCAAAATTGCTGCCAGTGATGAGTATGTTTTGGTTAATGTTCCTTCTTATGAATTGATTTATGTAAAAAACGGAAAAGTGGTTTTGACTTCTCCAGTGTTTGTTGGAGCACCTTTAACTAAAACTACCATTTTTAATGGAGAAATTGACCGAATTGTTTTTAGCCCATATTGGACAGTACCGCAAAGTATTGTACAAAACGAATTAAGATCTAAAATAGCTGCAGATCCAAATTATCTTGCAGAGAAAAATATGGAAATGGTTAACGGTCAAGTAAGACAAAAACCAGGACCAGACAACTCTTTAGGATTGGTAAAATTTATGTTTCCAAATTCTGATGATATATATATGCACGACACGCCATCAAAAACTTTGTTCGATTTTGAAAAAAGAACTTTCAGCCACGGATGCATTAATGTAAAAATGGCAAAAGAACTTGCTGTTGCCATGCTGAAAGATTATCCAGAATGGACTCAAGCAAAAATTGACACGGCTATGGCGGGTAAAGTAGAGAACAGTTTCAAGCTATCTAAAAAAGTACCCATTTTCATTACATATTTTACTTCATTGGTAAATGAAAAAGGAGAAGTTGGATTCTTTCAAGATGTTTACGAAAAAGATGCCAATCCAACTGGCGAAACGCTTTCAGGAACTGCAATTGTAAATCAATAATTTACGCCAATAATTTTAAGAGAGGATTTATCAAATTTGTTTTGATAAATCCTCTCATCTATTAATCACAAAAAAAGTCGTAAAGTATTATTATTAAATCTTTTAAGGGCAATACCATTTTTAGATCTTCCTTTATTTTGCAGTACAATTCAGCCCCATTTTTGTGAATGTTTAAAACTAAACTATTATGAAAACAAATAATACAGAAGGCCTTACAATGTTTGAAATAAACGTTTTAATTCAACAGGGAGGAAAATTTATAATGTTTCCTTTCATTATTTCTGAAATGGTAAAAAGGATTAAGGAACCTAATATCTATTTTATACGCCCAAATGAGAGCACATTAAAATATGCCTTAAAACACTTTTTCCTGAATGTTTCGCTAAGCTGGCGTATTTTCCCTTTTGCCCCAATTTATATCGCTAAATCATTATTTTATTTAATGAAAGGCGGAAAAGATTATACTGACACTATATTAAAAGATTTAGACACCAATAGACCTGTTTACACGCCACAATTAAAACTATCATATTGATATAGTTTCAAAATCTTTTCCTAAAAATCATCTTATGTTTATAAGGTGATTTTTTTTGTCTTATACTGATATTTTAAAAGCTTAATGAGGCTTATATGATTTTGCGTTAACAAGAGCTTTGCAAATCTTTTTTAATAGAAAATCAACAATGAAAAAATATACTTTAATTCCTAGTTTTATTGTCTTAATTCTCATTATTTCATGCAATAATTCTACATCAAAAAATCCAATAACTTATGATGGCATTAGCAAACCAAAAGCTCCAAAAGCAGTAGGACCTCCACGCGTATTATTTGTGGGAAATAATCAAACAGAATATTTTGTGAGCGCTCCCACCTTATTTCAGGAACTGTGTAATGCAAATAATAAGAATGTAAATGTTCAGCAGCTAATAACAATGGGAGTTCCGCTTGATAAAGTTTATTATACTAATAAGACAGAAGCGAATCAGAATTTTTCTAATATAGATAAAGATGGAAATTATTATGATTATGTAATCCTTCAGGAATCTCCGCAAATTGCATTAAGAAATATTGAGAAATACAGATCAAATCTAAAACTGATTGCAGAAAAAATACACAAAAATAGTCCAGATGCAGCAATTTATGTGTATCAAAACATGACTCCATTACCTTATACAGATTCGGATTATAATAATTATTATAAAGAATTGCGTAAAAATACAGTTTTAGCAACTGCTTTTATAAAAAACGCAGGGGTATTGAAAATTGGTGATGCTGTTAAAGATGCTTATAGTGGCAAAAATGGCTACAACTACTTAAAAAACAGTACAGACAATCTTTGCTATGGCCAAAATACACCTCATTTTTTAAATGATGGAGGATTTTTACAAGCTGTTTTATTATATACTACAATCTTTGAAACAAAACCAATTATTCCTAAAAAATTAATTTTAAGTACTGGTACTGGTGACAATGACAACATGAGAAAACAAGAAGTTTCAAAAGCCATCAGTGATCCTATTGCACTAGAAGAAATTGCTTTTAGTAATCGCTAAGACTTTATAAAATTTTAGAAATCATCTTATTATTAGATAAGGTGATTTTTTTAAAATTCTTTATTCTAAAATAATATTACTCATCCAATTTCAAGAAATATTGACTAATTAACTTTAAAAAACATGAAAATTAATAATGATTTATACGGCGGTTTTATAGTATCTAAAAACGCTCTAAAAGGCATTCCGATATTATATTCTTATAGACAAAAAAGTAGTATTAAAGAATTAAATGGATGGAATATTTTATCTGAAATTGACGATGAAAATTACGTTAGTGAATCAAGCAACTTTTTAATTGTTAATGCTGAATCGATATATAAAATAGCGCCGGTATTATTTGAAATATTTGATGCTGATTATGGAACTGATTTGTTTTGGAAATACCAAGAAAATGTACATATTGGCTTTTATGATTTGATTAATGAATGTGATACTGACATTGATCAGATCTTAAAAAAGAAGTAAAATACAAAAGCTTAATTTAAAATCATCTTATATCTATTATAAGGTGATTTTTTATTTAATATAAAAACCTGAATATCAACAAAATTTATTCTTATTTTAGCTTTGTAATTTCACTCAAAAACTCAAAACATATGGAAGATTCTAATGAGCTAATGCCAAAACAAAGCTGGTTAAACCGAAACTGGAAATGGCTTATTCCCAGCGGGTGTTTAACTCTTATTATATTAGCAGCTTTATTTATTGGAGGAATTTTCTATGAAGTAACTTCGGTTCTTAAAGATTCTGAAGCCTATAAAGAATCTATGATAGCGGTAGAAAATAACAAACTCGTAGTGGAAAAACTCGGTTCTCCTGTCGAAACAGACGGAATGGTTTCTGGAACGGTCACTTCACATAATGATGTACGCACTTGCGATGTACAGGTTCCGCTAAAAGGCCCGAAAGGCAAAGCAACTTTATTTGTTGTTGGAGAAAAAAGAGGAAAATGGAAATACAGTGAAATGTCTGTTTATATTGAGAATACAAAAGAAAAAATTGATTTATTGAAGAAATAAAATCTATTGATCAAACCAAAATTATAAAATGAAATTTTTTATCAGTCTATTCTTTGGACTTTTCCTATGTGTCTCTTCTTTTGCACAATCTTCCGAAAGTTACCAAGTTTACGCCAATCAAATTAAGCAATTTTCAAAACCTGCTAAAATATTACGCAATGATATTAATGCGCAGGGAAATGGCTCTATTGAATTTACAAATGCTAAAAACCAGATACTGCGTTTTCGAATGCAGCATAATAAACTTCAGTTAGGATCTTGCAGGATTGCTTTTGAAATATATTATTATGAAAATAATTACTTGAGAAGAATAGAATCGCTTGACAGTAACGGAAATTTGATTGGATGCAATTTAAAACTAAATGGAGAAGCTGTTACAGAATATATTGTTGAAAAACCTTCTTTGTATCTTCAAAAAAAGAAATTGATTGATGATGCTGAAGGAAATATTGATATGAAAGATGATTCTAAAGAAAAAATCATTCGAGTTCAATATTTTGATGCTCATAATAAACCTATAATGTTGTTAAAACCTATTTATATTTCGAGTAAAACCTATTGGCAGGATAATATTCGAATGGCTTGGCCATAAAAAAAATTAGGCTTTAAGTTGCTAAGTTCTCTTATGTTAAGTTTACAACAAAATGTTAGTTTGCTTAAAATAAAATTGTGGCGTTGTTTTTGAATAAGTAGTATTTTTGAAACTTAAATAAAACCCCATAATGAAAAAGATTTTACTATTAGCCGTTACATTTTCGCTTACTTCTTGCGCACAGGTACAACAGACTTTAAATCAATTGCCTCAAATCGCATCTCAGATTCCGACTACAGGAACTGTAGACATTGCTTCTGGATTAAAAGAAGCTTTAAATAAAGGAATTACACAACAAGTGAGTAAATTAACCGCTGTAGATGGTTTTTATAAAAACGAAGCTGTAAAAATTTTAATGCCTGAAGAATTACAAAAAGTAGATGCAACACTTCGTAAAGTAGGTTTAAGCTCTCTTGCAGATGAAGGAATAAAAATGCTAAACCGCGCCGCTGAAGATGCTGTAAAAGAAGCAACTCCAATTTTTGTTACAGCTGTAAAAAATATGACTTTTACAGATGCTAAAAATATTCTTTTAGGAAGCGACAATGCTGCAACAAATTATTTGCAAGGCAGCACCACAACTGCATTATACGCTAAATTTAATCCAGTAATTAAAAGTTCTTTCGAAAAAGTAGGCGCAGATGCTGTTTGGACAAAGATTATAACAAAATACAACACTATTCCATTAGTAAAAAAAGTAAACCCAGATTTGACTGATTATACAACGAATCAAGCTTTGTCTGGTGTTTTTAAAATGATTGCTGTTGAAGAAAAAGATATCAGAAACAACATCTCTGCAAGAACAACACCTTTATTGCAAAAGGTTTTTGCAATGCAGGATAGAAAATAGTTTTTTTTGTAAGGTTCAAAGGCACAGAGTTACAAAGGGACAAAGCTACCTTTGCAACTTTGAGCCTTTGTAACTTTGCAACTAACCAAAAACCAAAAGACCGAAATGCAAAAAATTACCATACTCATTCATTGTAAAGACCAAAAAGGAATTATTGCCGCAGTGACTACTTTTATTGCTAAGGTAGAAGGAAACATTACCTATATCGACCAGCATGTTGATGTAGAGCAGAATGTGTTTTTTATGCGTTTAGAATGTGAATTTACCAATCAGGGCAGTAATATTGAAAACATAAAAGAAGAGTTCAGCAAAACCATTGCTACCGACTTCGATATGTCTTGGGATTTATACAATCAGGAGCAAAAACCCAAAATGGCTTTGTTTGTTTCTAAATACGATCACTGTTTATTTGACATTTTAGGACGTTACAGTGCCGATGAATTGGGTGTGGAGATTCCGATGATTATAAGCAATCATAACGATTTGCGATCTATTGCTGAGCGTTTTGACATTCCGTTTCACTATGTTCCTTTTACAAAAGATAACAAAGAAGAAGGCGAAGCAAGACAAATTGAGCTTTTAAAAAGATACCAGATCAATTTTATTGTTTTAGCGCGCTACATGCAGATTGTAACTCCAAAAGTGATTTCGCTTTACGAAAACAAAATCATCAATATCCACCATTCGTTTTTACCTGCTTTTCCAGGTGCAAAGCCTTACCATTCGGCTTTTAAACGCGGTGTAAAAATTATTGGAGCTACAAGCCATTATGTAACAGAAGAATTAGACGAAGGTCCAATCATCGAACAAGATATTGCAAGAGTTTCTCATATTCACTCTGTAGAAGATTTTATCATGAAAGGCCGTGATTTGGAGCGTATCGTTTTGGCAAGAGCCATTAAACTGCACGCTGAGAGAAAAACAATGGTTTATAGCAATAAGACGGTGGTTTTTTCTTAAGGTTCAAAGTAGCAAAGGTTCAAAGGGACAAAGTTTTTTTTATATAGAAAGACTTCAACTTCGCTCAGTCGGACAATGACAATCTAAAAATAACAAACCCGACAGGTTTTAAAACCTGTCGGGTTTAATTTATAAATCCATTTCAGAAAACCTTTGCTACTCTGAACCTTTGCTACTTTGAACCTAAAAAAAACTTACCTCGCTTTAATCGCCAATCTCGGGTCATCAAAGGCATTCACTTCCTCCATTGTCATTCCTAGCGCATTTGCTACACCTGCTCCATACGCAGGATCGGCTTGATAACAGTTTCTGATATGACGGACTTGAATAAATTTCTGTGCTCCTCCGACTTGTGCGGCAGTATTTTTAAACAAAAGCTGTTTTTTCTCCTCTGTCAGCAAATTGAACAAAAGCCCTGGTTGAGTGAAATAATCATTATCATCTTCTCTAAAATTGTGCGCATAAGCATCGCCATAAATCGCCAATGGAGGTTCTTTTGCTTCTGGCTGTTCCTGCCATTCGCCAAAGCTGTTTGGCTCGTAGTGTTTTCTTCCTCCGTAATTTCCGTCTACACGCATTGCTCCATCTCGGTGGAAACTGTTGTACGGACATCTAGAAGCATTTACTGGAATCTGGTAATTGTTTACTCCTAAACGGTAACGGTGTGCGTCTCCATAAGAAAACAAACGTCCTTGAAGCATTTTATCTGGAGAAAAACCAATTCCTGGAACTACATGAGCTGGGTTAAATGCCGCCTGCTCAACTTCTGCAAAATAATTTTCTGGATTTTTATTTAATTCAAATTCTCCGACAGGAATTAATGGAAAATCTCCTTTTAACCAAACTTTAGTTAAATCGAATGGATGAAAACGATACGTTCTCGCCTGCTCTTCTGACATAATCTGAACGAACATTTTCCATTTCGGAAAATTACCTTCTTCGATAGCATTAAACAAATCCCTTTGATGACTTTCTCTGTCTCCTCCTACTAACTTA
Source organism: Flavobacterium sharifuzzamanii (assembly GCF_003254585.1). Lineage (GTDB taxonomy): Bacteria > Bacteroidota > Bacteroidia > Flavobacteriales > Flavobacteriaceae > Flavobacterium > Flavobacterium sharifuzzamanii. The sequence continues at coordinate 25,326 of NZ_QJGZ01000026.1, forward strand.
GCAGCTTCTTCATCAGATAAATTTTCAATTCCCTGTTGCGAAACCAAATGAAATTTTACCCAATGTCTTTCGTTTTGTGCATTGATGAAACTAAAAGTATGACTTCCGAAACCGTGCATTTCTCTATATGATCTCGGAATTCCGCGATCGCTCATTACAATTGTAACTTGATGAAGAGCTTCTGGCAATAAAGTCCAAAAATCCCAATTATTATCAGCACTTCTTAAATTGGTTTTTGGATCGCGTTTTACAGCATGATTCAAATCAGGAAATTTCATCGGATCACGGAAAAAGAAAACTGGCGTATTATTTCCTACCAAGTCCCAATTTCCTTCATTTGTATAAAATTTCATGGCAAAACCACGAATGTCTCTTTCGGCGTCAGCAGCGCCTCTTTCTCCTGCAACAGTTGAAAAACGAACAAACATTTCTGTCTTTTTACCAATTTCAGAAAATATGTCTGCTTTTGTGTATTTGGTAATGTCGTGTGTAACAGTAAAAGTTCCGTAGGCTCCAGATCCTTTGGCGTGCATTCTTCTTTCGGGAATCACTTCTCGGTCAAAATGAGCCATTTTTTCTAAAAACCAAAAATCTTGTAATAAAACAGGTCCGCGAGGGCCAGCTGTTTGAATGTTTTGATTGTCTGGAACGGGAGTTCCGGTTGCAGTTGTTAATTTTTTGTTTGATTCCATTTTGCTGATTTTTAATGTTTTATCAAATATACAAAGTTATCCTTAGCACATTCATAAACAAAATTGATTGTTATTATATTTTAATAACTAAACACTATCCAGCACTGCAGAAACCTCAAAACAGCCATTTTACAAATCTTAACGTATGACCAACAAAGTAATAACAAAACCTTAACAGCATAAAATTGATATATGTCGGACATTTGTAATGTAATAAACTGGTTATTTATTATTTTGGTTTTGGTTAGTTAAATGATGCCGGCTTCTTCGAGATGCCGGCATTCTTTTTTTATAGTTTTTTGTCTCAGGTTTCAAGTTTTTTTTGTTTCAAGTTACAATGCGATGCGCTTAGTTTTAACGCAAAGAGCGCAAGGATTTTTTAATTAAAAGAAGTTTTAAAGTTCGCAAAGCTTTGTAAAAAAAACTTTGTCCTATGACTATCTGAATTGCCTAAACTTTTGCATTCTTTCCGTTCAACCACACGCTCCAACAACTTGAAACCTGAAACTTGAAACAAATGTTTTGAACCTCAAGTTTTGAACATTAACTTATATCCAACAAAGTAATAACAAGACCTTAACAGCATAAGTTTGATATATGTCGGACATTTGTAATGTAATAAACTGGTTATTTATTATTTTGGTTTTGGTTAGTTAAATAATGCCGGCGTCTTCGAGATGTCGGCATTATTTTTTTTATAGTCTTTTGTTTCAGGTTTCAAGTTTCAAGTTGCTTTACTTTGAATATAATTTTAACGCAAAGAGCGCAAAGTTTTTCCTCAAGAGGTTTTGTACAAAAACACAAAGTTCACAAAGCTTTGTCTAAAAACTTTGCGTACTTTGCGTAATTCTTTGCGCTCTTTGCGGTTAAACTTGAAACCTGAAACCTGAAACCTGAAACAAAATAAACTAAAACTAATTCTTCAATCTTTCATGAAGTAGTTTAAAATACGAAAATGCCTTTAGCAATCTGCTTCCATGCCAAGAAAACATTTCGCCGTCTACGAAAATGGTTTTGGCGTGGTGCGTAAACCTTCCGATTTCAAAAGCATCTTCTTCTTTGAAAGGATACGGTTCTGAAGAAAGGAAAACAATATCAGGATCACCTTCTAGACGCATTTTCTTTAATTCGATTTCAGGATAACGTCCTTTGTCTTCGTAGATGTTTTTAAAATGATTGAGCTTTAAGAGCTCATTAATATAAGTATCTTTTCCAGCCACCATATATGGATTTTTCCAAATAAAATAAGCAGCTTTTTTTTCCTTTATATCTTTTATATAATTTTTAAAATCGCTTAAAGCGAAAGCCAATTTATCATTCCATTTCTGGGCTTCAGTTCTGCAATTGAATAATTGTCCGAAATCTGAAATCATCTGAAAATTATCTTCAATAGAAACAATATTCGTAACCCAAACAGGACAAATTGCACTTAATTGTTCTACAATCTCAAGCGTGTTTTCTTCTTTATTGCAGATAATAATATCTGGTTCTAAAAGTTTTATTTTTTCAAAGTGGATTTTCTTCGTTCCGCCAACAGTCTTTTTGGTTGATTTAAAATGAAACGGATGAACACAAAACTTCGTAATTCCGATAATTTTTTCTTCTAAACCTAAATCATACAATAATTCGGTTTGCGAAGGAACTAGCGAAATAATACGTTTTGGAGCTGTTTCGAAAGTATAAACTTTGCCAAGCTGGTCTTTTATTTGTTTCATGTTTCAAATTTGTTGGAATGTGAAATTTAACGCAAAGTGCGCTAAGTTTTTTCGCAGAGTTCGCGAAGGCTTATAATTTTTAAATAAACGTTTTTTAAGTTCTCAAAGCTTAGATAAAGTAAAGCTTACATTCTTCTTTGAGAACTTTAAAAACTTTTACAAGATTGCGAATAACTTCTTTGTGTACTTTACGAAAAAACTTAGCGCACTTTGCGTTAAAAATTATATTCAAAGTAAAGCAACCTGAAACTTTAAACCTAAAACTTTAAACCAATAATCTCTGCCATTTCTTGCTGTACTTTTAATGCCTCTTCTCTTGCCTTTTCAGCAAAATCGGTTCCTTTTGAAGCATAGATAATCGCTCTTGCAGAATTTACTAAAAGACCAACTTTATCATTCATTCCGTATTTGCAAACTTCAGATAAGCTTCCGCCTTGAGCGCCAATTCCTGGAACTAACAAGAAACTGTCTGGAACAATTTTTCTGATTTCGGTAAAATATTCTGCTTTAGTAGCTCCAACAACGTACATTAAGTTTTCGCTGTTTTTCCAAGTTTTAGAAGTTTCTAGAACTTGTTTGTATAATTCCTTTCCGTTTGTGTTTAAAGTCTGAAAATCGAAAGCCCCTTCATTTGAAGTTAGAGCAAGCATAATGGTATGCTTGTTTTCAAAAGCTAAAAAAGGCTCTACAGAATCTTTTCCCATATAAGGAGCAACCGTAACACTATCAAAATTCAGGTCTTCAAAAAAAGCTTTCGCATACATGCTTGAAGTATTGCCAATATCACCGCGTTTTGCATCTGCAATCGTAAAAATATCAGGATAATTTTCGTTGATATAATTGATTGTTTTCTGCAAAGACATCCATCCTTTTATTCCGTATGCCTCAAAAAAAGCTGTGTTTGGTTTATATCCAACAGTCAAATCGTGAGTCGCATCAATAATTGCCTTATTAAATTCGAAAATAGGATCTTCTGTTTCTAATAAATGTTGCGGAATTTTAGTCAGATCAGGATCTAATCCAACGCATAAAAATGATTTTTTTTGAAGAATTTGTTCGTGTAGTTGTTGTGTTGTCATATTCTTTTTTGCTTGTGCGGCAAAATTACAAATTATAATGGTTTTATGAGTTAATGGTTGATGGTTTATTGTTGATGGTTGGTTTTTGGTTTTTGGTTTTTGGTTTTTGGTTTTTGGTTTTTGGTTTTTGGTTTTTGGTTTTTG
>NZ_QJGZ01000035.1 GCF_003254585.1 Flavobacterium sharifuzzamanii
CGCTTCGCTCAAGTTACATTAATCATACTTTATTCTAAATTATCTAATTAACATTGAATTCTATAACATCTATCAAAAATTGTGTAATTGAAAAATTGGAATCAAAAGTAACTTTGAAATAAACCATTAAAAAGACAATTATGAGCCCAAATATCGGAATTACACCAAAAAACTTAAAAAAGAGCGCTTCTATACTAGCTACGATTTTATCAAACGAAATGACTTTGTATGTAAAAACGAGAAAATTTCATTGGAATATTTCTGGAAACAGTTTTATGGAACTGCACAAATTATTTGAAGAGCAATACCGCGTTCTTGAAGCTCAAATTGATGAAGTTGCAGAACGCATTAATCAATTGGGAGAAAAAACAATTGGAACAATGAAGGAGTTTATTGATAATTCGACCTTGAAAGAATCTCCAAAAGAATATGCTTCACAAAAAGACATGCTTTCTGAACTTTTAGAAAATCACGAACAGCTGGTAACAGAATTTAGAAATTATATTCCGGTTTTTGAAAATGAAACCAACGATGCTGGTTCTGCCGATTTTGTTACAGGATTACTTCAAGAGCATGAAAAAATGGCTTGGATTCTGAGAAGATATCAGGTTTAGTTATGAGTTATGAGTTGCAATTCTTGACTCTTCAATTTTCATTATAAAATGAAAATTATACAACAGAAGGAAAGATAAATGTAACACGGAGCCGATTTATAATTTGCAATTTTACAATACAATAAAAAACTTAAAAGAGACATCATGAATACCACCGAGATAAAAGGAAACTGGAACGAGTTGAAAGGTAAACTGAAACAAAAGTTTGCAACGCTAACAGATGACGATTTGATGTTTGCTGAAGGAAAAGAAGACGAAATGTACGGAAGACTTCAGCAGAAACTGGGAAAAACAAAAGAGGAATTTCATCAAATCCTGTCAGAATTGTAACCCTTTGCAACTCAATCAGGGAAATACCGTCTAGTAAAAAATATTAGACGGTATTTTTTTGAAAATTTTATTTTAAAATCGTATTTTGACGTAATTCTGTGCCATTTAAAAGCAAAAACACCAAATAAATTAAGTATCTTTAACCAAATTTCTATAAAATGAAACTATTTATAAAGTTCGACATTAATACAATTTGCTCTCTTTATTTAAAACAAAATCTGGAACAAAACAATGTAAATTTTACAACTCTGGGATTTGGCGAAATTGAGATTGAAGACAATCTTGATGCCGAAGCTTTGGAGAATTTAAAAAGCAAATTGGCTCCATGCGGTTTTGAAGTAGTTGAAAATCAAAAAAGTGTATTGGTCCAAAAAATAAAAGATGCCATTATCGAGCTTGTATTTATGGACGACAACAATAATTACAAAAGTTCTGTGTTTTTGGCAGAAAAGCTAAATCACAGTTACGGATATTTATCTAATGTTTTCTCTGAAGTAACATATTCTTCTATAGAAAATTTTATTATTTTACAGAAAATTGAAAGAGCAAAACAATTGATTATTATCAATGAAATGAGTTTGACCGAAATTGCTTTTTTACTCAATTATTCGAGTGTTGCGCATTTGAGTACGCAGTTTAAAAACACAACTGGAATTACTCCTTCTGCTTTTCAGAGAATTATTAAGAAACGTAGAGAAAATTTAAAATAAAAACCCAAATACCACATTACAATGCAAAAAAACGCATTACACATTTTATTGGCCGATGATGATGAAGATGACCGTCTTTTCTTTAAAGATGCTTTTGAAGAAATAAAAATTCAAACTAATGTAAGTTTTGTTCATGACGGTATGCAACTTATGGATCATTTAATGAACACAGACAATAAACTTCCAGATATTTTGTTTCTAGATTTAAACATGCCTAAGAAAACAGGTAAAGAATGTTTGATTGAAATCAAAAAAACGGATCATTTAAAAGATATAATTATTGCCATTTATTCTACTTCTTCCTCCGAAGAAGATATCGAAGATACCTTTATTCAAGGTGCCAATATTTATATCAAAAAGCCAAGCGATTTCAATACACTCAAAAAAATAATTAATGAAGTCGTGACTGTAAATTGGCATTATCATACTTCAGGTTTAAACCGTGATAATTTCTTGCTGCGACTAAAATAAAAGCATACCAATAATGAAGTGGATACCAAATTTTAATTCTTCAAACTCTTTGAGAGTTATTTTTGTAATCGCAGTTTTCATTCTGTTATTTCTTTCTTCAATTGCTTACAAACATAACCAGGACTTGAATGAATCGAGCAAACTGGTTATGCATACGTACGAAATCAACATCCAGCTCGAACGGTTAATGTCGGCTATTAAAGATGCAGAAACGGGCCAGCGAGGATACATTATCACTCGCAATGCCCGTTTTTTGACTCCGTATATTTATTCTCGAGACAAGGTAAATACTTCTTTTATTACCTTAAAAAAACTGACTGCCGATAATCCGATACAACAAGAAAATCTCCAAAAGCTTTTTAAACTCATTACCCAGCGTTTTGTTTCTTTTGAAAACTGCCTAAAATATAGCGATCCAAAAACCTACGATAAAAGAAAACTAGACAATCATATGTTTGGCGGTCGTATTCTAATGGAAAATATCCGCTTTAAGGTCGATGAAATGAACGATATCGAGAAGGATTTCTTAAAGAAAAGACTTAAAATTTACGATTCAGAAATTTCTTTGAGTCCGTTGTTTTCGATTTCACTATTTCTGGTGGCTTTGAGTTTTATTTTATTGGCATATCGTCAAATTAGCCGCGATTTTGAACGCTTGAAAGTATTCAATAAAAAACTTCTTATTTCTACCGGTTTAATTTCTGAGTCTGAAAATATTGGTAAATTCAGCACTTGGCAATGGGATTTGGATTCTGACAAAATTGACTTTTCAGACAACCAATTCCGATTATTAGGCCTCGAGCCAAGATCCTTTGCACCTAATAAAACCACACTCATCAAATATGTTCACCCTGACGACAAAGAATCTGTCGCTAAGGCAATAGACGGAATTGTAGATAAAAAGCACCTCCCGTTTGTGTATTATAAAATTGTACGTCCAGATTTTGAAGTGCGCTATTTTAAAACTACAGGTAAATTGGTAACTGACCAGCAAGGCAGTAAAATTTTGCTCGGAATTAATTTTGACATTACAGACGAACATCTTTTGAATATCGAACTTCAGGAACGAAATAAAGAGCTGGAGAAAAGCAATAAAGAACTGGCTTCTTTTAACCATGTTGCTAGTCACGATTTACAAGAACCGCTTAGAAAAATACAGACTTTTATTTCTAGAGTTTCCAGCGCAGATAAAGAAGTTATGTCTGAAAGCGGTAAAAATTACATCACAAAAATAGAAAGCTCGGCAAAAAGAATGCGTGTTTTAATAGACGATCTTCTTTTATTTTCAAGAACGAATACAACCAAAAAGGAATTCATTAAAATGAACCTTAACGAACTTTTGGACAATGCCGAATCTGAATTGGGTGAAGTAATTGAAGAAAAGAAAGCGGTAATTCAGCGTATTGGCAAACTTCCGAAGCTTTCTGTTATTCCGTATCAGATCGAACAGCTGTTTATCAATTTAATTGGAAATTCATTAAAATATAGTCAGCCCGATGTAAATCCTGAAATTTCTATTTCGAGCGAAAAAGTATTTTCAGCCGATTATCCAGAAATACTAGAACAGTCGATAAAGAAGTTTCATAAAATCACTTTTACGGATAACGGAATGGGATTTGACCCTCAGTTTAAAGAAACCATTTTTATTCTTTTTCAGCGTCTACATTCCAAAACAGATTATCCCGGAACCGGAATCGGATTGGCAATCTGCAAGAAGATTGTAGAGAACCACAAAGGCCATATTGTAGCCGATAGTACTTTAGGAAAAGGCTCAGTATTTACGGTATTTTTACCCGATTAAACTTCATTAAAAAAGCACATAAAAAGCGTTATATAAATCCATTATGGGAATTATATAACGTTTCTTTTTTATGCTGTAAAGCAAAATCTTTCATTCGTTGCCATCTTTGTAATGTAATACTTTAGGAAGTAATAATGAAAGCAATTCCCCCCTTAAAAGCTTCAATTTTTAAAGTTCTTTTTTCATTCCTTTTAGTTTTATGCATCACGTCTTGCAGAAAAATTAATCCGATTGAAAATACTTTGAAAAACCAAGCTTTTGCAAAAAATGACAGAGAAGAAACAGAGGTTTTCTTTTTTATATCTACGGCAAATGTAAGTAAGTCCATTATTTCCAAAAGTCAAATTGCACAACAAAAAAGTTCAGATGTAATTGTTCAGGAATTAAGCAAAAGAATAGAAGTTCAAGAGAGCCAATTGCTGGAAGCAATAACCAAAATGGCCACATCAAAGCTCATTGTCATTACTGAAATAAATGCCACGCACAAAAGAGACCTGTACAACCTCATTGACGCAAGCAACAACAATTTTAACAATATCTATTTAGACGCCATGACAGAAGCGATCTGTGACCAGATTGAGCTACTCGAAACCATTTCTAGAGAAACAAATGATAAAGAAATTCTAGAGCTCGTTCTCCGCTTTCTGCCACAACAATACAGACTCTTACGCGAGACTGAACGAATAAAAAAACAAAATGAATAAACGCCTATTATCTATTAACTAATTTTTTTACTATGAAATTACAAGCCAATTTTTTATGCGCCTTAACACTTTTTTTAACAGCATCATTCGGAATGCTGCACGCTCAGGACAATAATGTAAATACCGAATACGGTGTAAAAGGAGGATTCAACATGTCTAACCTATATGGTAGCGGAGATGATGTAGATGACAACAATATTTTATACGGATTTAATGCTGGAGTTTACGCTACACTTCCTATCTCAGATTTTGTAGCCATTCAACCAGAGCTTTTGTTTACCACAAAAGGTTCAAAATTAGAGTACAATAGCGCTTTTGCAAGTGGGGATGCAAAATTTAGACTTAATTATATCGAACTGCCACTTTTAGTGAGAGTTAATGTTACTAAAAACTTTAACATCCATGCCGGTGGTTATGCGTCTTATCTAGTAAGTTCTAAAGTAAGTGGCAACGGTACTGTTGATTTTGACCAAAATATTGACACAGACGATCTAAACAAATTTGATGCAGGTTTATCTGCTGGTGTTGGAGTCGATTTTAATCCAATCAGCATCGGATTACGTTACAATTATGGTTTAACTACTGTAGGGAAAGAAAGAACCGTTGCAGGAACTACCTACACGTTTCCAGATGCCAAAAACAGTAATCTTTCATTATACCTTTCGTATAAGTTAAACTAAACGAGAAATTGATTATTAACCACTAAAATAAAAGCCATGTCAAACTTATTATATACCATCGCAGTGATTCTGGTGATACTTTGGGCTCTTGGGTTCTTTGTTTACAGTTTCGGAAGCATTATTCATATTCTGCTCGTAATTGCCATTATTGCTGTATTGCTTCGCTTAATTAAAGGTCGCGAAGTCTAAAAATCACATTTATTAAATCAACAAATTATTAAATATTAATCCATTAAATTATTTATTATGAAAACTAGTAGCACAATTTTAGGAATTTTAGGAGCCGCAGCCGCGGGAGCATTCATAGGTGTTTTATTTGCACCAGACAAAGGATCAAATACAAGAAAAAAAATCAAAGACAAATCAAGAGATTATAGCGATAACTTGAAAACAAAATTTGATGGCGTTGTAAACAAAATCACTTCAAACGGTAAAGAAATTATCGAAGAAGGAAAATCTAAACTTAACCAAGTTAAAGAAGATTACAACACGCTAAAAGACGATGTTAAAACAGTAAAATCAAACTATTAATATCAAATATTAATTAGTGAAATTTTCAAACCATAAAACCTTATATCATGGAACCAAATGCAACAACAAACGAGAATTTAAATCTTTATGAAAAGGCAGAGAACTATGCTAAAACAAGTTTAGAATTACTTAAACTAAAAACAGTATGTTCTGTTGCCGATGGTGCTTCATCATTAGCTTCAAAGATAGCGATTGGTATTGTTGTTGCATTTTTTACTTTGTTCCTGAATATCGGGATTAGTTTATGGATTGGAAAAGAACTTGGAGAGTATTACTACGGTTTTTTTATCATGGCGCTATTCTATCTTATTCTAGTAATTGTTGTGGTAAAATCACACCATAAATTGATAAAAACGCCAATTGGAAATACCATTATCTCCAGTATTCTTAAGGAAACAAAGAACTGATTTAATTCATTAATAATATAAAAGACTATGGAAGCCATTTACAATATTGATCAGTTAAATCGAAAAATTGAGGAATTAGAAATTCGCCAAGATAAAGAATGGTGCGACATAAAAGACGAAATTGACGAGATTAAGAACAATTTAAAACCCATTAATCTCATCAGAAACACAGTCGAAGAAATCAACGAAACTGTAGGCTTTAAAAGCCATATCGCTCAGTCTGCAATCAGTATCGGAATTGGTTATCTCGCCAAAAGATTTATTGTCGGAAAAGGCGATTCGATGTTCAAAGGAATCCTTGGATCTATCGTTCAGCTTATTGTAACCAATCTCGTTTCGAAACCTCATCATGAATCTTCTGAACATGAAGAAGATTCTCAATACGAACCGTCTAGAGAGTAATTTGTCTAACTTAATTTAATTATTATGGAAAAGTTTAGCGAAATAGTAATAAAAAATGGTGTATACGTTTACTCGAATCTATATAAATGTTTTGAATATACGAGAGTATTTTTAGGAGTATAGCCTTTTTTAAGGTACAAAGTCACAAAGGTTCAGAGGTGCAAAGTTTAAAAGCTTTGTGTCTCTGAATCTTTTTTTTAGCCTTTCTCACTTTTATCCCAATACTTTGCGTTCAAGCGGTTGAAACCGCTGGCTATGTTTTTTTGAGTTGCTAAGCTTCTGAGATACTAAGATTCTAAGCTTTTTCCAATCTTTTTTTTGGCACAAAAAAAGCCGAACAAATGTTCGGCTTAAATATATTGAGTTCAAAGAGAAAAAAACCTCTGAACCTTTGTAACTATGTCCCTTTGAACCTGTGTACAATTAGTACACCTCCGAAGCTTCCTTCAATTTCTCCATATTATTAACCAACTGAAGCTCAGAAACGATTTTCTGAATATCACCATTCATGATGTTTCCTAAATCGTAAAGCGTTAAACCAATACGGTGATCGGTTACACGACCTTGCGCGTAGTTGTACGTACGGATTTTTGCCGAACGGTCTCCAGAACTTACCTGAGAACTACGTTTTTTAGCATCTTCTTCCTGCTTTTTGGCCAATTCCATTTCGTACAAACGAGAACGTAATACCATCAAAGCTTTATCTTTATTCTTGTGTTGTGATTTCTCATCCTGACATTGCGCCACCAAACCTGTTGGAATGTGCGTTAAACGTACAGCCGATTTCGTCGTATTTACTGACTGTCCTCCAGGTCCCGATGAACAGAAGAAATCTACACGAACATCGTTCATATCTACCTGAACATCAAACTCCTCTGCTTCTGGCAAAACCATAACCGTTGCAGCCGATGTATGCACACGTCCTTGAGTTTCTGTCTGCGGAACACGCTGTACACGGTGAACACCCGCTTCAAACTTCAAAGTTCCGTATACATCTTCTCCAGTAACTTCAAAAATAACCTCTTTGAAACCTCCAGAAGTACCCTCATTCATATCTACAACAGATGATCTCCATCCCATAGATTCGCAATATTTCGTGTACATTCTGAATAAGTCACCTGCAAAAATACTTGCTTCGTCCCCACCCGTTCCGGCGCGGATCTCCACCATTACGTTTTTCGCGTCTTCAGGATCTTTAGGAATAAGCATAAATTTGATTTCCTCCTCCAATTCTGGCAGACGTTCTTTTGCTTCATCCAATTGCATTTTGGCCATTTCCACCATTTCAGCATCACTTCCGTCAGCAATAATTTCGTTTGCTTCGTCAATATTTGCTAAAATTATGATGTACTCTTCTCTCTTTTCAACAAGCGCTTTTATCCCTTTATATTCTTGGTTAAGCTGCTTATAACGTTTTTGATCAGAAATAACATCCGGCTGAATAATCAAATCCGAAATCTCATCGAAACGTTGCTTTACATATTGAAGTCTATCTAACATTTTCTAATTCCTTTTATTGGACGGCAAAATTACAAAATTTTTATCGAAAATTCTAGTGTTCATTTTTTGTGGAATTTAAGTTGAATATTTAGTGGAATTACATTGGTTTTTAGGAGCTGTTTCCTGCTATCCGCTATATCTTTTTAGGCAGAAAGTTTACGGTCTAATAAGCTCTTTTTTGTTTGCCTAAAAAAATTTTTTGATTTATTTATTGAGCTTACGGATTCACGTAAGGATTTTGATTTTAAACCAGTTAGTTTTGAAAAAAAAAAAAAAAAACTAATCCATTTACATAATTTATAACAGCAATAAATCAAAATTAAGAAGCAATTAAATTTAAATTCATAAAACTAAATACTTATCCGAGAAAAACAACTTTTAATTTCATTATTAACAAAAATGCTTAACAAGCCAGAGCATTGTATAAGTAGATTATTAACTTTAAAAACCAAAAACTAAAAAATGAGAAAAAAAATTAAAAATGTGCTAAAAGTAATTCTTATTTTCAGCATTGCGATGACGCTAACAAATTGTGAAAATGAAAGTACTGAAGTAAGCAATCAAGACCCCTCAGTTGTCAATGCTAAAAATTGGTTTCAACAGACCAATCCCGAGCTATCGATTCTAAAATACACCAAAAAAGTAGATTGGGAGCAAGCAATAGTTACTGATGGAGAAAAAGGAAAAGTAGTTGAAGTCCCTCTAATTTTGGAGGACAAAATTGCTGTAAAAAATAATGACGAATCACTGAAAACATATAATAGATTAGTTTTTGTCGTAGATAAAAACGATATGTATAAATTATCTCATGTTGTAATTTCAACTAACGAAAGTGATTTTGCTACAAATGATAAGAGCTTCAACTTTTATAATGTAAAATCGAATTTTGAAGGATTTATTACTGTTTTAGATTCTCAAAATAAAATTTCTTATTTTAGCATTCGCGGAAATAAAACAATATCGTCTTCAATAAGTAGCAAAATAAAACTTGAGGATGAAACTTGTCTTTATTTGGTTAAAACCTATGATGATGGTAGTTACGAGATAATATATTTGATTTCTTGTGGTGGCGGTGGCAGTGGCGATGGCAGTGGCGGCGGAGGATATGGTGGTGGTGCTGATGGAAGTGGCGCTGTAACATCAGATGGACAATTATTACAAACCATTAATGCAAGTGACCCATCGGCTTTTAGTATGACTTTTTTTGAATTAACACAAGAGCAGAAAAACCAAGTTTTGGCCAAGGCGAATTTTTATCTTCTTCCATGGGCAGGAATTACGGTCAATATAGTTCAGAATAAAAATATTGGAAAACCTTTTTCAATAGATTCGGTAACAACTGATAGTTGGGGGCTCACATTGGGTTATACTTGGCATCAAACAACGTATCGCCAAAACACTGTTGGAAATAAAACAACTATAACGCTCGAAGGTAAAATTACATATGGAACTGGTATAGAAGGAATTGGTGATGTATATGGTCAACTTGTCACTTACGAAATTGTTGTTAATAATACAAATGGACATATTGAATCGGGAATCAGGAATTAGTCATTAAAATTAAAAATTTATGGAAAAGACATTTTACGATTTTAGCTTATCAGTAGGGATTTGGCAAATCATTGTAGTTATATTTAATTTATTTATCTTGTATATGATATACTTGTTATTTAAATTTTTAAACCAAAACAAACCAAAAATAATATAAAATAGCCCCGCTTCACAAAGCGTTCAACTTAAAAACTACGCAAATGTCTCTAGGCTGCACCCAAAAGTTTGGACGAATTTATAATTAATTTTTATGATAATGAGCTCGATATTGTATCGGGCTCATTCCTTTTAAATTAAGTTTTAATCTGTCGTTGTTATAATAGACAATATATTCGATTATTTCCCTCCGCTCCACGAAGTCTTCAACTGAAAAGCTACGCAAATGTCTCTGACTTTGCGTTTTTTTGTTTCTTATAAATCCGAAAACCTCTCAAAAGTCTCCCGACTTTTTACGAATCGTTCTAAAATGATTATTTTTATAAGCACGATTGATGTAAAGTCAGAGACTTTGAGGCGTTTCTGTTTTCAAATTAACGATAGCAAAAATGGCGCAAAGTCAGAGACATTTGCGTAGCACGGGGATTGTCGATGATAACAAACTTCAAGATTCTCTGACTAATAAATATACTATTTTTTTTGTAAATGGAGATGAATTTATTAAACCTCGAAAGTTAAGCTATACTTCCTATTATCCAAGACGTGATAAAGATTGGAATGTCGTTCAAAATAAAATAAAAGATACGCTTTATTTTAAACTCGATAATGAATATGTATATCAATCAAAAGTTAACCCCAAATGGTATTTAATTAAAGATAGCAATGACAAACAACATCTATTTTTTGAAAAACAAGACATCCAAAAAGGTTCTGCAATAAACAAGTTAATTAATTTTAAAGAATTTGTTGAGTCCTCTAGATTTTATAATAAAGATAGAAAGCAAAAATTGTATGAAACCAGTTTAGTCAATTTCCTTGGCAATTATGTTGTCTACTTTGTTAAAACAGATGAACGTGAGCTCATTAAAGTAAATGTTGGCGAGGTAGTTTATGATTAACATTTTAACAATATTCTTACTGCGACGAACGCCTCGCTCGTAAACATACATTTTGAATTCAGAAGCCCCCCACTCCCCAAGGTCTTCAACTAAAAAACTGCGCAAATGTCTCTGACTTTGCGTTTTTTTTTGTTTATTATGAATCGCAAAGCCTCTCAAAAGTCTCCGACTTTTTACGAATCGTTCTAAAATGCTTATTTTTATAAGCACAAGTGATATAAAGTCAGAGGCTTTGAGACGTTTCTGTTTTCAAATTAACGATAGCAAAAATGGCGCAAAGTCAGAGACATTTGCGTAGCACGGGTTTACTAAACCTATATTAAAAACATAATTCACAACTTTTTTATTCATAAATTTGATAAATAAAAAGAGTTTTTTGCCTTTAATGAAAAATAAATTTATTCGCAGTTACCAATTAACAAAGTGGAATATCATCACTATTTGTTCTTATTTATTGCTTTCTATTTTCTTATTAAGTTATGGTGCAATAAACCAAATTCATCTAAAAGGAGTATTGTCTTTCTACGGATTCGGAACTCAATTTTTTATTTACAGTTCTCAATATCGAGCTCTTCGTAATTTCAATTATTTTTTAATTTGGACTGTAATTGGAATAATTCATTTTTGCATTTTTCTTTCTATCAAAGATTCGGTAGAATTAGCATTCGTCAATGGCCATGCTTCTCTTGGCTTAAGAAGCACATTAATTACATTATTACTTTTTCAATTTTTAAGATACTTAAGTTTAAAAATTCAAGGAAAGGAATTAGTTGTTCCTGCAAAAAACGGTAAAACCGATCTTCTAGACGAGCGAAAAATTACTGTAGCTGATACAATCTTTTTTTTTATTTTTATTGGTGTAACCATGTTTTTTCTTGTAACAAAATAAATTTCAAAAAAAGAAACCCACTTCTCTTCTAAGAGTTCATTCTAAACGTACCCAAGTGTCTCCGACTTTGTGCTCTTTTTTTATCAATACTATAGATGAAACCTACACAAATCATCCAGCAACTCCATTTCATCTTCTGGCAATAACTGCAAGGCAATTTCAAGCAAAGTCATTACATTGACATTATTGTCTTTTGTAAAACTCGACAAACCGTTTGCATCAGGATTAAGCAAAATAATACTTGCCTTTAGCAAATCTGAAACCATTAGATTTAATTCGTTATAAGAAGATACTTTTAGCGGTATTGTATACGAGTTGGTCTCTTTTGGAACTGGTTTTAGTTTGCTGAAGTAGCTTCCTTTATTTATCAATTCTAACAATTCTTCGGTTCTTTCTTTATTTTGTGTTTCCATGATTTTCTGTTTTTTATTTCAAAAACGAAATTAGAAATAACAGATTATTTTTAAGTGATTGTAAACAATCAGGCGTATACAACCGAATTTAAAACTTACATGAAATATCTTATATTTGATAAAAACTAAACCTATCTAAAATGCATAAACTAATTAAACTAAATCTTATTGGAGTGATTTTATTTCTTACTTCTTGTACTTCTATGACTCCACTTCAAGTACACAATACACTTCCTACTTTAACAAAATCAAAATATATTACGCAATCAGAAATAGAAACGAGTACTTGCAAACCCTTAACAAAAAACAGAAGCTACGTTGCTCCCATTGGAATGACACCAAAAAACGATTTGACAAATGCTGCAAAAGGAATAGATGAATGGGTTAAAATTGATGGAGGAAATGCCTATGTTTTAAGAAATTTCAATTGGGTTAATATTGACCAAGATACAAGTCAACTTCATGTTGATTTTGATACTTTGTTGTGTGAGTAAAATTGCACAAGCTTTAAAAATTCATCCAAGCGAATTGATTAAGGATTTGTAGACTGCTCCAATATTACAGATTAAAACTTAATCAAACATTCTAGTAGAAAGAATACTTAACCATTAACAAAAAATGAAAAGCATCTTACAAATGATTATTGTTATCACTGTTATTTTTAATGTAATGGCCTCTTTAATTGTAACAGTCGTAGACATTTGTTCTGATAGATATTTTGCAGAATATGAAAATATAAAAAGCTTTAAGAATAAAAAATTATACATGACTGATGATTTTTTATTTATAGAAAGTGGCACTCAAGATACAGGAGCAGATAACGGAATAGGACATTTTGTTGTCGAAGGAAGATTATTGAGTAATAATTCTAAAATAAGACTAATAGCAGGCAAAGAAGAGTATCTTGATTTAAATTTAAATAAACAACCACTTTACAAAAGTAGTTTAACCAATGACTTTTTCTTGAGAGATGCTCCTGCAGAATATTATCGAGATAAATTTATTTCTTTTTATTTAGGAATTTATTTTAAAGCATCTTTTTATCTTATAATAAGTTTTATAATTTATTTCATTTTAAGATATATAAAGATACGCAGATATCGATTATTATAACCCGATGGCAAACAACTAAGCTAATAATATCCCCCGCTAGCGCGAGCGTACCCCTCGTGCACGCAATCTTCACAAATTGAATACACTCATGAACAATGTACTAAATGAAAATAGAAATTAACAAAAAGTATCAGTCAAGTTTAATCGCAAATACTGATCTTCATGCAGGTGGTTTGTTTTTTTGTATAATCTACCAAAATCAATTGGAGTTTTTTAAGAATGGTAAAGTTGAGCTAACAAAAAAGATCGTTGATGCCTTTCGTCCTATGGATGAGCTCGATATTGAACATTTACAAAATTATAAGATTGTTGGAGATTACTCATTTAATGATAGAGGATATTTGGTTTGTACGTTTGAGGATTTATTTTGGACATTTACCGGATTGTCTACCGAAAAAGATAGTTCAATTATTCCCTTCAACATTTATGATAGTCGCTTACTAAATAGATGGGGAGAAGTTTACAAACTTGAAGAAGTTATTTAGTGACAATCCTGAGGTGGCGCGAGCGTCCTGCTCGTGAACGCAATCTAAGTAGGAAGTCTATTTTCTCATTCTATTTCCTTCTAGTTTTGTCATTTCGACGTAAGGAGAAATCTTCGCGAGTAACTCTACAAAGATTGGCAAGTATACTTTGCGGAATTTCTCGTGTGATTTGCTTCGCCAGTTCGCTAACGCTCGGGTCTCCTTACGTCGAAATGACAATACTTTGTGGTTACAATATTGAAAATTGTTGCGGAGCTACTTGCGAAGATTTCTCGTTCCTCGAAATGACAATACTGTGTGGTTACTACGCGGATAAACTGGCGAACGACAAACCGCAAAAAACCAACCCTCATTAAATCAGTATTTTAGCAATAAATTTATATATTTGGTTATACCAAAAACAAATTTACTATCTAAAACCACTATTAATGAAAGGACTTATTAAACTCGGCCGTTTATTTTACGGTATTGGCATTATTACTTTAGGAGTACATCAGCTTATTATTAAAGATTTTCGATCTGAAATTTTATCACCTTTTCCCGCTTGGGCGCATCAATATCCTGTTTTTTCTATCCTTACGGGAATTGTTTTAATATTGGCAGGAATTATTATTTCGGGAATCGTTACCATTAAATTTATTGACACCAGAAAAGTCTGTCTTTATTTAGGTTTTGCTTTTCTTGCCGCTTTTATGGTTTCTCATCTTCCGTTTATTTTCATTTTTAATACCGATAAAACCAACGCCACACAAATTTGGATCAATGCTATTGAAGAACTCACGTATAGTGGTGGAGCGTTTGTATTGGCAGGTTCCTATAGTGCGAACAAAAGCGAAAGCAAATTTGACAAATTTCTAGAAAAACTTATTCCGGTTGGGCGAATTTTCTATTCGCTTTTAATGCTTTTGTTTGGTTTAAGCCATTTTCTTTTTGCCGAGTTTGTGTCTACAATGGTTCCAAAATGGTTGCCAGGAACTATGTTTTGGACTTATTTTGTAGGCGTTGCGCTTATTTGTTCGGGCATTTCGATTATTTTTAAGCTTTGGATAAAACCTATTTCGCTACTTTTGGCTTTAATGCTTTTACTTTTTGTACTTTTCTTCCATATTCAAGATGCTGTTGCAAATCCAACTGTTGGTAGCGGAAATGAAATTGTACGTGCCATTATTGCTTTACTTTTCTGCGGAATCGCATTGGTAATTGCACTAACAAACGATTCTAAAAAACAGGTTTTGGCGAGCTGAGATAATTTAGAAAAACTAAACTAAAAATTAACCCCATGGAAAACTTCGATTGGACTTCTTTCACAAAAAAAATAGCCGTTAAAGCTCCGCTCAGCGACATTTACAACGCTTGGACAATTGCTAACGAACTGGAAAAATGGTTTCTAGAAAAGGTATCTTTTTTTGATGCTAACGAAGAACCAATCAGCAAAGATCAAAATGTTTCTGGAGGCAATGCTTATGAATGGCTTTGGTATTTGTATGATGATGCCATGAAAGGAAAAATAACTTCTGTCAACGGAAAAGACCGATTGCAGTTTACGTTTGAAGGAACGTGTCTCGTAGATATAAAATTGAGTGAAGAAAATGGTTATACAATTGTAGAACTTCGCCATCATAACATTCCAACAGATGATAATTCGAAACAATATATCAGACTAGGCTGTTCCAACGGCTGGCATTTTTACTTGACCAATCTGAAATCGGTTTACGAAGGCGGGTTGGATTTACGTAATAAAGATGAGAATTTGAATCCTATGATTAATAATTAAACTAAATCGCTTAAAATGGATCTTGAACAGATAATAGCGGGTCGTATTATTCTGGAGTTTTTAGGAGCTTCAGTACGATTTCTTGGCTACAATTTATGGACTCTTTCCAACGACAATGATTTCAGGACATTTGCAAGTTTCTGGTCACCAAGCGGAAGTAATCAGAAAAAAGATGATAATAGTAATCGAAATCATATGATTGGAGTTCTTTGCTTGGGAGGTTTCGTAATGTTGCTGATTGTTTTTAACACCTAATTCATCACGCCACAACACATTCCATGTTTTTTTCTTCCATAATCTGCATGTCTATTATTTTTTGAGCAACAGTTCCTCTTTCAAATAAACGAATGAATTTGAAAACAGCGCTGACAAAATATCCTGGATTCGAAACCAATCGCGCAATTTCTGTTATTCTCTGATCTCTTAATTGCGTACAGGCTTCTCTTTCATTTTCTGGAACTGCTACAAATTCGTTAGCAAATTTCCATGCGCCGTTTCTTGCCGTTTCCATACTGAAATCTATAAAGAAGTTGTCTACTTTGCCCGTAAACTTTAATATCCACGTAAGCGTTGGCCAAATTTTGATGAGGCATTTTTCGACACCTCCAACGAGATTGCTCAAAATGAAGTTTATTTTATCAAAATCGGCTTTTAAATCTTCGATATCTTCAACTGTAGAAACTTCTGCTGAAGCAATTCCTAAATCGAGATTAATATGTGCATTAATTCCAAGAAGCAAATGCTGTAAAACTATTGGCCAGAAATTTTCGGCTTGTTCAAAAGCAAATGCCCAACATTCAGACGGTTTTTCTTTGGCTTGATATTGATAATACGCTTTCAAATATCGATTGGCAAAAATAACATCGAGTTTTTCCATTCGCTCCCCGTTCTGGAAAGAACCTGCCAGAATGCCTTCCTTTACTCTTAAAGTAACTTCGCGATATAAAATGGCAAACAAACCTAAATTACTCTGGTCTATTTTTGATTTTTCTATTATCTGATCCCAATAACAGAATTACCTCGTCTATAGTTTCAGCTTGTTTCATACTCATTTATAATTGGTTATGCTTAAATTGAGAAGAACGAATTTAATTATTTTAACCGTTCATTGAACGGATTCTATCAACTGTGTGTATTGAAAATCAAAACGAAAAACTGCTTATTTCGGTGCAAATCGATTATGGTCGTATAGTTTTTTCTCTGTGATGTAATACAAAATAAGATTCTTTGTCTGTTCGGCCGTCAAATCCTGATTATAGTTTTTTGCAACTACAACTCCCAATCTGTTTTTTTCATCGTTTGAGAGATTTTCAAAATAAGAAAGTATTTCCTCTTTATTTTCAAGTTCGTTAATATCAAAACTTGGAATGGTTTGCTGCACAGCGATTTCTTTCTTTCTATATGAAACGTTTATTTTCTCTACTTTTTCAGCTTTATTTTCAGAGAAAGTTTTAGCAGGAGCATAATTAACCGCAACTTTAGGTTCTGGCTCAGACGGCAAATCTGCAGGATTCATTTTAGAAACTTCCATAAAAATATTTCCTAAAACTACAATCAAAACTATTTTTGGCAAAAACACAATGATATCGCTGTTAATGACTTTTACCATTTGAAGCGCCGAAACGACTCCATAAACTATAAACGAAAAACCTAAGATTTTAAAGTAGTCTTTCAAGACAATATCAATTTTTCTAAGACGGTTTCCTAAAATAATATCAATTACGATTAGCACTACACTCGATAACATTAACAGTATGGCACTCGAAATAGAACTTGCACCAAAAGAGAGTAATGCATTTGCATCGTCGGAAGAAAAATATACTTTTAATGCCTTAAAAAAAACTATCCCAACAGAATAAACTCCTATTGCTAAAAAAATGAAAGAAACATTTATTAAAGAATTCGCTTTATTGTATTGGAATGTTTTATTCAAAAGAACTTTAAGTACAATAAGAAGTCCTATCCAGATTAGATTGCTGAAAACAGAAAAACCATTGACTGTTAAACCATGAAGCCAAGTTTGGTCGACATAAATGAAATCTTTGTAAATTGAAAAAACTAGCATTAAACCAGCATATACAAATGCTAATATTGCAGCGGTATTATAAATTTTAGGCAAATTTGCTTTTGAGAAAAAGTCGTTCATAGAATGGTTAGTTTGTTAATTGGGATTGGTGGTTGTGCCGTCAAAAATATAAAAATATAATTACAAAATTGATTTAACATTTAACACATTTGAGTCTGTTTTTGGCAAAACTAATTTCATAAAAAAATCCCAAAAGAAAACTCTTTTGGGATTGTTACTAAACTTAAAACGAAACGGGATTGTACCTACTCTTCTACTTTCAAAATCTCCAATTTAAGATTTCCTTTTTTAGCAGGCCATTCAACAATATCACCTTCCTTGTAGCCTATCATTGCAATTCCTTCATCTGAAAGAACCGAAATCTTGTTTTTACTCACTTTTGCTTTTTCTGGACCAACTAGAAGAATTGTTTTTTCTTCGTTATTGATGTGGTCTTTATATGTGACTTTTCGATCTATAGAAACTACATCTTCTGGAAGATTTTTTCGCAATACCTGCGTGGCATGTTTTAGCTGCCCTAATAAAAGTTCTTCTTCTTGAGCGGTTACTTTTTTTCTTCTTACGTGATCTTTAATTAAATCGTAGGTTCCTGTAGTTAAAATTATATGTTGTGACATGACTTTCTTGTTTGCTTCATTATTTCTAAGATATGACACAACTCTACAGTGAACAGCGCGCAAAACGGCATATTCAACGATATCATATCCTGAATAAATGAGATTAAATAATAAAAATTAAATGGTAAAATATCCCCTGCCTAGAGTTGTGACAGGGCAAAAGAAATAAACTCTTTTGAGCTTTTCAAGAAAGTATCGTCATGCAAATACAGCAATGTGCACATTAAGCACATCAGACAGCTTTTTATTAAATAAAAATTTGCAGTGATCATTATAATATTAATTGTAATATGTTAGCAAGATAAGCTTATTTTCTGACAATAAAAAAATTATAACTTTACGAATATGGTTTTACGTAAGGATTTTGATTTTAAACCATTTACTTTTGAAAAAACTCTTAAACTATCCTAAAAACAAATGAAACTAATAATCACCACATTACTTTTAATTTTAAAATTAAATTTGTTTGCACAGTCCAATCAATTTGCTGGTGATTACACTCGTTCTCTTTCTAGCGAAAATCATAAACTTGAATATGCACTTACTTTAAATCAAGACGGAACATTTGAGTTTCATTACTATTCCAATATACAAGGCGGAACTCCGCAAGAAGTCAATAAATATGGAAAAGGAAAATGGAGCGAAAAAGACAATCTGATTACTTTCTCTTCTGATAAAACAACAGATTTAAACGAAAAATATACTTTAGATTTTAGCCATTCTACTGCAAGATTTGTCACTAAAAATCCGAGGGATAAAAGTGATAAAATAGTGAAGACAAAACTTCAATTTTTAGAATCGGAAATCTTATGGATGAGAAGAATTGATATTTTTAAAGTATAAATGAAATGAAAAAAATATTTGTTTTGATTTTTCTTCTTCTTCTATCAATTGTAGCATTTTCACAAACCAAAAAAGAGAATCCAATTGATGTTTTAGAATCAAAATGTCTTAATAAAGACAACATTTCTAATGCCGACATGTGCAATTGCACCATACAAGCTCGTGAATCTTGGGACAAAGAATTGAACAAATATTACAATTTACTGAAAACGAAACTCCCAAAAGAAGCCTTTGAAACTTTGAAGGAATCTCAAAAGCAATGGCTTGTTTATCGCGACAAAGAATATAGCTTTATTTCGAAATACTTTTACGAAGTAAAGCAAGGAACCATGTGGTATGCTGTTGCCGAAAATAAAAAGAAAGAAATTGTAAAAGCAAGAGCAGTCGAATTGGAAGTATATTACAAAATGTTAGAATATTAAAAAATTAGAAATGAATCATTCTCTTATAATTGTTTTAAAAAAATATACTCCAATCTTTTCTATCGTTTTCTTTTTCGTGAGTGCATTTTTGATATATTATGACATATTCTATTTTTTATTACTATTAGGTGTTTTACTCTTATCAGTATCAATCTTAGTTCTTAATTTTTTAAGTGACATTGATAAAACAGGAATCGAAATTTTCGAAAAAATCGTTGCTTACGACTCAGATGAAGATGGTCATAAAACCCCTATAATTGAGTTTCAAACTTCTGACGGAAAGTTTTTTAAAGGAACTCCACTTATTCATTCCTCATCAGACGTAGATAAATTTCGGTCGTATCAGGAAAATATAAATAAAAAAGTCAAAATACTTTACAGTGCAGATTGTCCTGAAAATTTTATTATAAAAGGAAAAACTTATATCTTTTTTTTGAACCTCGTGGCTATTGTTAGTTTGGCATTTATAATTTGTTCAATTGCAAAACTTTTGGGATATAATATAATCTTCTAAAATCATTTTTCGAATTTGCACGAACAACTTAGAATCTTAGAGCCTTTGCCCCTTTCTTCAAAATTCCTTAATTTCGCTACAAATAAGAAAAGGAAAAATGAAGGTCTGTATTGCTGAGAAACCAAGTGTAGCACGCGAAATCGCATCTGTTTTGGGCGCGAATACCAAACATGACGGATATTATGAAGGCAATGGCTACGCTGTGACCTACACTTTTGGGCATTTATGCACCTTAAAAGAACCCAACGATTATAAACCGCACTGGAAAAGCTGGGATTTGAACAATCTTCCTATGCTTCCTGAGAAATTTGAAACCAAAGTCGTTCAAAATTCCGGAATTCAGAAACAGTTTAAAATTATTAAAAGCCTTTTCGAAAAAGCCGATGTGGTTATAAACTGCGGGGATGCTGGACAAGAAGGAGAATTGATTCAGCGTTGGGTGATGAATGAAGCCCATTATAAAGGTGAAATTCAGCGCTTATGGATTTCATCGCTTACTACAGAAGCTATTAAAGAAGGGTTTGAAAACCTAAAACCTTCTTCTAATTACGATAATTTATTCTATGCTGGATTTTCTAGAGCCATTGGAGATTGGCTTTTAGGAATGAATGCAACGCGTTTGTATACCGTAAAACATGGCGGTTATAAACAGGTTTTATCGATTGGCCGTGTGCAGACACCAACGCTGGCAATGGTTGTGGATCGTTTTAGAGAAATAGAAAACTTTAAACCTCAACCGTATTGGGAATTGCAGACTTTGTACAGAGAAACGCTTTTTAGTTATGAAGAAGGTCGGTTTCTAAAGAAAGAAGACGGAGAAATTATAGCGGCAAAAGTTAAAGAAAGTGATTTTGAAATTGTTTCTGTAGATAAAAAAAACGGAAACGAATATGCTCCAAAGCTTTTTGACTTAACAGGTTTACAGGTGTATTGCAACCAGAAATTCGGATTTTCAGCAGAGGAAACGTTGAAAATTGCACAAACTTTATACGAACAGAAAGTAATTACATATCCCAGAGTAGATACGACTTTTTTACCTGGGGATATTTATCCTAAAGTGCCGGGGATTTTGCAGAAATTGACCAATTATGCCGAATTGACTCAGCCTATTTTGGAGAAAAAAATCAAGAAATCGCCAAAGGTTTTCAACGACAAAAAAGTAACCGATCACCACGCGATTATTCCAACTGGAGTTCAAAACAATCTGCCTCATAACCAACAGCAGGTTTATGATATTATTACAAGACGTTTTATTGCTGTTTTTTATGATGATTGTTTGGTTGCCAACACAACCGTAATCGGAAAAGCAGCTGATGTAACTTTTAAAGCAACAGGAAAAGAAATCTTAAAAAAAGGTTTTCGTGTTGTTTTTGAAGATCCAAATACAAAGGAAAAAGAACCCGATTTATTGCCAAGTTTTACTGTAGGCGAAAAAGGTCCGCATGAACCTTCTTTCCTTCAAAAAGAAACCAAACCGCCCAATCAGTTTACAGAAGCAACTTTATTGCGCGCCATGGAAACGGCTGGAAAACAGGTTGACGATGAGGATTTGCGCGAATTGATGAAAGAAAACGGAATCGGACGTCCCTCAACTCGTGCGAATATTATTGAGACGCTTTTCAAACGTCAGTATATTGTTCGAAATAAAAAACAGGTTTTACCAACTTTAACAGGAATTCAATTGATTGATACGATTCAGAATGAATTGGTAAAATCGGCTGAACTTACGGGAACTTGGGAAAAACAATTGAAAGATATTGAAAAAGGAACTTTCACCGCTGCGGCTTTCATTAGAAACATGAAACGCATGGTTGAAGCTTTGGTTTACGAAGTTCGAAGCGAAACCAAACATGCCAATATTTCGCATGCGGCAACGATACAAAAACCAGTTGTAAAAGCAGAAAAAGAGAAAAAGAAAGCTGCTGGAATTTCGGCAGAAACTTGTCCGAAATGCCAAAAAGGAAATATACTAAAAGGAAAATCAGCTTTTGGTTGCAGCGAATACAAATCGGGCTGTGATTTTGTACTGCCTTTTGTTTTTCATGATAAAAAAATTACGGAAAGCCAATATTTAAGATTGGTACAAAAAGGTTCTACAGTAAATATAAAAGGCTTTAAAACTGATTCTGGAACTGTTGAGGGTTTAATTCGTTTTGAAGAAAATTACAAACTGAAACTAGAGCCAAAGAAAACAGATAAAAAAGCTGAAGCAAAAGAAAGTTCGGATGCTTTGACTTGTCCGAAATGCAAAAAAGGAACGATTCTAAAAGGCAAAACGGCTTATGGCTGCGCCGAATACAAATCAGGCTGTGATTTTAAAGTAACTTTTGATGAAGTTCGTGCAAAATTAAAAGACCAAAAACCTACAAAGGAATTGGTTTATTCTATTTTGAGTGAAAGCGTTTAAAAGTTTTTTTGGCCACGAATTTCACAAATTTCCGCGAATTATTTTTTGAAAATTACTGTGTCTATAATATTTGCCACAGATTAAAATGATTAGCACAGATTTATTTTTTTTGCCACGAATTACACTAATTTATTTCACGCAGATTTTGCAGATTTGTGCAGATTAATTAGATTTTATTAATCTAAATATGCATGGATCAGCTTAAATCTTTTTAAATCTGCGTGAAATAAAAAAAGAAAACTTGTGCAAAACACACAGGAAAAAAATCATTTTAATTCTTCTAATCTGTGGCAGGCATCAAAAAATTAATTCGCGAAAATTAGTGCAATTTGTGGCAAACATTTTTTTCATACATTAGTGCTATCAAAAACCTAATAAATATGTTTCAGAAAATTACTCTTTTTGCTCTTGTATTGGCCGCAGTTTCTTGCCAGAAAAAAGAAACCGTTGAAAAAGATAAAATCAAAAAAGCCGACTGGTTAATCGGGAACTGGGAAAACAAAACTCAAGATGGAGTTTTATCTGAAAACTGGCAAAAATTAAACGATAGTACTTTTAGTGCTGTTTCTTATTTTATAAAGGGAAAAGATACCATTCATTCTGAAAGTATTATTTTGGCACAATTAGGCGAAACGTTGACTTATAAAGCAACCGTAAAAGGTCAAAACGACGATAAACCTGTTTTCTTCCCATCAACTTCTGAAACAGAACAAAAATTGGTTTTCGAGAATCCAAAACACGATTATCCTCAAAAAATTACGTATACAAAAGGTGCCAATAATACTTTGACAGCTGAGATTTCTGGAAATCTGAACGGAAAACCGAGCTCTGAGAAGTTTGTTATGACGAAGAAGTAAGCAAATAGAAATTTAGTAATCCTATTTAATATTAGATGAGAATATATTCATCGCTTCAAATTGGCGATTACCATCAAAATAATTGTGAAGATCATTTATTTGTTGGCGAATATGGTAAAAATAAAATTCTTTGCGCTGTGATGGATGGTTGTACCACTGCTTTAGAAAGTCAATTTGCTTCCTTACTAGTTGGGAAAATTCTAAAAAAAATCTGCATAGAAAAAGGTTATAAAGAATTTATTGAAAAAAAGTCAGAACCTATTCTTCCAGAAGAAAATCTAAAGCTTATTTTACAAGATTTATTAAGTGAGCTCCGTATTGTCAAAAATCAGCTGCTAATTGATGAAAAAGAATTACTGACAACGCTAATAATTCTTGTATTTGACAAAGAACAAGAAAGTGGTATTGTATTGGTAATTGGTGATGGTCTAGTAAATATAAACGGAAAAATAACGGAGTTTGAACAAGACAACAAACCCGATTATTTAGGTTTTCATCTTACTGAGGATTTTCAAACTTTTTACAATTTACAAAACCAAAAAATCACATTCAATACACTAGACGATATTAGTATTTCTACTGATGGCATTTTTACTTTCGAAAAATTGCTACCAAAGAAATCTAAAGAAGAAATTGATGTAATTCAATTTTTGACAATTGACAAAGTAAACTCTGAAAAGGATGATATGTTTGCTTTTAAACTAAAAATATTAGAAAATGAGTTCGGGTTAAAACCAACAGATGATTTCTCAATTATTAGAATAATTAAATAAATGAATTTATAAAGTATTTTTATTCGCTGCAAAAAAAATCACTCATTCTCCCCAATCTTATTCACCATAAAAATCATCAGAATACCTAAAAGCGCCATTACGAAAAAAGCCCATTTCATGCTTGAATATTCAGAGATAAAACCAACCATTGGCGGAACTAGTAAAAACCCAAGATAGCCAATTGTAGATATTGAAGTTAAAGCAGAACCACTGCTTAATTTTGAAGATCTTCCTGCAATACTAAACACTAACGGAACTACGCAAGAAACTCCAAATCCGATTAAAACATAACCGAAAATAGTTGGATACGCATAAGGCAAAATAAAACAAAGACCGAAACCAGCTGTTATTAATATTCCGCTGTAAAGCAGGATTTTTTTTGTTCCAAATTTCATTACACCATAATCTCCAAAAATACGTCCTAAAGTTACAGCCGAAGCAAAAAATACAAACGCAGCGCTGGTTAGTTTTGGTGAAGCTTTTAATATATTTTCGAAATAAATTCCGCTCCAGTCGTACATTGTATTTTCGCAAGCCATAGAAACAAAACAAATCAGAGAAAATTTTACCAGATTCTTTTCTGGCATTGAGAAGAACTTCTTTTTAACCGGAACAGGTTCGTTGTGAATGCTCATCGGGTAAAAACAAGCCGTCAACGCCAGCATAAAAACACTCACTCCCAATAAATGATGTGATGGCGCAATTTTCTGCGTTACCATTACATAACCTAATCCCGCTCCCGAAAAAACGGCAATACTCCAAACGGCATGAAAACGCGTAATAATCGATTTTGGATATAATTTCTGCACTTCTAGAGATTGTGCATTTATAGATAAATTAAAAATATTACGAGAAGCTCCAAAGAACAAAAGTATAATAACTAACTGCCAAACAAATGCTGCCAAACCTGGCAAAGAAAGCGCAACATTGAACATAACCGCACCAAGCAACATAATATAACGGCTACTGTATTTGTTTAACAGTTTTCCTGTAAAAGGCATCGTCAACATTAAACCGATTGGAAAAGCAAATAAAACAGCTCCAAATTCAGCTTCAGATAATTTTAATTGGGCTTGTATATGTGGGATTCTCGAAACCCAAGAAGAATAACCAAAACCAGAGAGAAAGAAAAAAACTGTGTTGGCAATGCGATATCCTCGAGGCGTATTTTGAATCTTTTTAAAGAATGGTAAAATCATGAAGTCGTTTTTCAGACTGCAAAATTAAGTCTTTTTAAAGTTTATGTCACTACAACTTCTAATAAGAATTTTGATTAAATGCTCTAAAATCAACATTTAACAATTTCGATACTAAATGAGAAAAAAATAAAATTGTTAAAGTTATTTTAATTTCTACATTTGCATTGTTTTTATTTATTCTAAATAAAATTAATTATAAACCAAATTCAAAATAATAATGAATTACCTCCATTTGAAAACTACGCGTTTTCTATTTTCAGTCAGTCTTCTATTTTCGTTTTTATCTGCCTTTGCACAAAACCACGGAAAAATTAAAGGAACAATCACAACATCTGATGGCGATGCCGCTGCCGGTGTCAATATTATTCTTAAAAACACAAAATATGGCACCGTTTCTAATGACGACGGTAGTTTTGAATTTAACAGAGTAAAACCAAGCACTTACATTATACAGGTATCTCTATCGGGCTACGAAACGCTTGAAAGAGAAATAATTGTCACTGAATATGAAACCATTACTACTAATTTACAATTAAAGGTCTCCAATAAGGAGCTGAATGAAGTGGTCGTAAATGGCAAGAAAAGCAACTTGTCAAAAAAGACCGATTATGTCGCTAGAATGCCATTAAAGAACCTAGAAAATCCGCAGGTTTACAATGTTATCCATAAAGAACTATTACAAGAACAAATTGCGGTAGACATAAGAAGCGCAGTTCAAAATGCTACTGGCGCAATCTCAAAAATATATCCTTCTGGCGGACTTGAAATTAGTTTTAGAGGATTCAGTACAGGTGTAAACGCACGAAACGGAATGGAAACTCTTTCTGGACGAAGCTCAATCTCAATTGATAATGCCGAGCGAATTGAAGTGCTAAAAGGTCCTTCTGGAACTTTGTTTGGTTCTTCTGTTTCTTCATTTGGAGGAGTTGTAAACCTAGTTACCAAAAAGCCTTTTGAGACTAGCAAAACAGAGATATCTTATACTGGAGGTAGCTTCGGACTGCAGCGCGTTGCGGTAGATTTTAATATGCCTTTGACTCAGAATAAAAAAGTTTTGTTTAGAATGAACGCTTCGGCAAATACAGAAAATAGTTTCTTAAATTATGGTTTTAATAAAACTGTCTTATTTGCACCAAGCCTTATTTATAAAGCAACCGACAGATTAACCCTGAGTTTAGACACCGAGATTTTCAACACCAATAACACTCGCCCTACTTACGGACGTTCTTATGCGGCAGGGCTTACCAACCCAACAGATCTAAAAGTAGATTACAGAACAAGCTTATTTGCCGATGATCTTGATGCGAAAACAAGTTCTCCTAAAATATTTGCTCAGGCAGAATATAAATTTTCTGATAATTGGAAATCTACAACGTTGTTCTCACTAGTAGACGAACGTGTAGATCATAGTTACCAATACTACACTGCATGGAAATCTCCAACAGAAGTTCAAAGAATGGTATCTCGTTTTGGCCCAATTCATAATAACTTCACCAATTTTCAAGAAAATATTAATGGTGAATTTTCTACAGGAAGCATCAAACATAAACTCTTAGCGGGTGTTAATTACAGATTTACAAAAGGCACATTTAAATATGCAACAACACAAGTTTTAAATGTAATTGATGTAACGACAGCTTTCGAACCAATTCGAAAAAGCGATGTAGACCCGAAATTGAAGGAAATGCAATTTGGCGTTCCAAATGAGCAGACTTTTAGTGTTTATGCTTCAGATGTAATTAGTTTTACAGATCGTTTATCGGCAATGTTAAGCCTTCGTCTAGATAACTTTGTTCAGAAAAAATTGGAAGATACAGATGGATACAACCAAACTGCTTTGTCTCCAAAATTAGGCTTAGTTTATGAACTGGTTAAAGAACAGGTTTCTTTATTTGGAAATTATATGAATGGTTTTCAAAATGCTGGACCTGTAAATCAACCAGATGGATCTATATTAATTTTAAAACCAATTTATGCTAATCAATATGAAGGTGGTGTAAAAGTAGAAGCATTCAATAAAAAATTAAGCACAACACTTAGCTACTACAACATTACAATTGATAATGCTACAAGAACAAATCCTGATGGTTATAGCATTCAGGACGGAAAACAAGTAAGTAAAGGAATTGATTTCGAATTTATTGCTAATCCGATAAACGGCTTAAACTTGACAGCTGGTTATGCTTATAATGACAATCGTATCGTTAAATCATCTGATGCTTCCATTGAAGGCAACAAGGCTAGCGGTGCACCAGAAAATGTTGTTAATTTTTGGGTTTCATATAAATTTCAAAACACACTAAAAAATTTAGGATTTGGTTTTGGAGGAAACTATGTAGACAAACAGTATAAATTTGAAGATGAAAGTTTTTATGCTCCTTCTTATTCAATTTACAGTGCAACTATATTTTACGACAGACCAGTATGGAGACTTGGCGTTAAATTTAACAACCTGACAAACACAAAGTATTGGGATTCTTATGGAATGGCTCAAACTCCTGCAAACTTCTTAGTAAACCTAACGATAAGACTTTAGTTTTTTTACTCAACTACTTCTAAAACCTCGAAATCTATGCATATGAAATAGGTTTCGAGGTTTTTCTAAAGTTTTTATTTTTAATTATTCTAAATAAAACTTATGTTTGTAAAAAATATCATTTTAATAATTTAAACTTGATCTTATGAAATCAAATACTTTAAAAACACTAAGCTTTTTATTTTTAATGCTTTTTGCTGCACCTCAACTTTTTGCTCATGCTCTTTGGATAGAAACTAAATCAACAGGAACAAAAGGGAAAGCTCAGGAAATTTCTGTCTACTTTGGAGAGTTCTCTGATAATGACATTACAAAAGCTGACAAATGGTTTTCTGATTTAAAGGATTTCTCTTTAGTCGTAATTTCTCCATCAAAAAAAGAGACTAAATTAACGTCTAAGGCTTTAGATAATAAATACCAAGCCTTCTTTACACCAGATGAAGATGGTGTTTACACCATTGTAATGCACCACACGGTAAAAGATGTTTATGGCACTATGAAATTAGATTACAATTCTAGTGCAACTGTTGTGGTTGGAAATAAAGCTGCAGGAAACACTATCGCTTCTAATACTAATAAAATTGCTGTATTTTCAGAAAACGCAGATGTAGCTAAAAAAGACACTAAAATTACTGGTGTTGCTTCTTATGATGGAACTATCGCAAAAGAAACTAAAATTAAAGTAATTGCACCAAATGGATGGGAAAAAGAATTATGGACAAATGATAAGGGAGAATTCTCTTTCACTCCAATCTGGTCTGGAAACTACATGATAGAATATGCTCACACAGATAAATCATCTGGTGAACATAACGGTAAAAAGTATGACGAAATCTGGAAAATGGCTACTTACCAAATTTCAGTAAAATAATGCCCTAAAATTTCATTCTTAGAGTTTAATTTCAATTTAAAATCCTTGCTGGTTAGCAAGGATTTTTTGTTACTATTTATACTAAATTAAAATAACATTAGAAAATTCTTAAGCAAATCTTAAGAAAACAATAAGTAAGTTTTAATAAAGAAAATCACTTCATAATTTCTTGTTAAAGAGTCTGTATATTTATATTTGCACTCGATAATTTTTATTGAATCTAAATAAATACCATGAAATATAATTTACTATTTGCACTTGGATTATTAAGTTTTGCTTCTTACGCTCAAGATTACTCAAGCAACGAAACTACATCTTCAGTTACTGATACTGTAAAAAATAAAAAAGGTGAAATTCTAAACGAGGTTGTAGTTACTAAAACAAAAGAGCCAAAACCAGTAACAGCAGTTCGTTCTGGATTAAAACCAATGGATAATCCGCAATCGATACAAGTTATCGGTTCTGAAGTTATCGAACAACAGCAAGCCATCAGATTAAGTGAAGTTCTTAAAAATGCCAATGGTGTTTATGTAAGTTCTGCACGTGGTGGAGCTCAGGAGTCTTTCTTCTCAAGAGGTTATGATATGTCTGCAAACAACATGTTCAAAAACGGATTCCGTTATAATTCAGGTTCTATTCCTGATGTTTCAGGTTTAGAGAAAGTAGAATTTCTAAAAGGTAGTTCTGCATTATTATTTGGAAACGTAGCGCCAGGGGGAATTTTAAACTTAGTAACCAAAACGCCTCAATTTAAAAGCGGAGGAGAAATCTCAATGCAAATGGGAAGTTATGCTTACTACAAACCAGCATTTGATTTTTATGGAGGCCTTAATAAATCAATCGCCTTTAGAATTAATGGTTCTTACGAGAATTCTGAAAGCTTTAGAGATGTGGTGAAAAACAAACGTTTTTACATTAACCCATCTTTACTTTTTATCATTAATCCAAAAACTCAAATTACAGTTCAGGGAGATTATTTAAGTGCAGATTGGACACCTGATTTCGGAACTGGAATTATCGGAAAAGAAATTTTAGATCTTCCAAGAAGTGCTTTCTACGGATCTCTTTGGTCAAATGGAACAACTAAATCTTCTAGTGCATCGGTATTATTAAATCACGATTTTAATAAAAACTGGAAATTAAACTTCAATAGTTCTTATCAAACATACGATAGAACACAAAAATCTACAGCTCAACTATCAAATTTAGATGACACTAAAATATATCCAATTCCAGGTTACTGGAACAGAGGATTAACTCAGGGACAAAACTTAGAGCAAATTTTAGGAGATCAATTGAGCATTCAGGGGAACTTTAATACTGGATCTGTAAAACATCAAATTTTTACTGGTGTAGATTGGGAAAATTCGTTTGCAACTGCTTATACTTATGCTTTTAGCGAAGAAAAAGTAAAAGTAAATGGTAAGTATGATCCAAGTCTTTATGACACTATTTATCTTTTTGATTTTGATCCGGCAACACAAAGAAATGACATTCCGAACGCAAGAGCTACTCAAATTACAAAAACAGATACAAATCGTTTTGGAGTGTATTTCCAAGATTTTATTTCTATCACAGATAAATTTAAGGTTTTGGCAGGTATAAGATGGTCTTGGCAAGAAGCTGAAGTTAGCACATACAAAGAAACTAAAACTGGCGCTGGAAATCCTCAAGATGCAGTTCCAACAGTTACTCCAAAACGTTTAGATAATGCATTTTCTCCAAAAGCTGGATTAGTGTATCAACCAACAAAAGATGTTTCGATATTCGGAAGTTACTCTACTTCTTTCACGCCAAATACAGGAACAACTGTTGATTTACAGCCTATCGAAGCTTCAATTATTGATCAATACGAAGTTGGTGTAAAAACAGATTTCTTTAAAGGTTTGTTAAGCACAAATGTTACTGTTTACCAAATTACAAATAGCAATTTGGCACAGATGGCGCCAACAAAAGCAGATGGAAGTGATAATTTTGACGCAAACATTAAAATGTTAAGTGGAGAAACTAAAAGTAAAGGTGTTGAAGTTGATGTTACAGCAAGACCTGCAGATGGTTTAAATATTATTGCTGGATATAGCTATAATGATATGCGTTACACTAAAACTTCAGGATTAAACGGAAGTTTTGTTGAAGGAGACCGTGTAGCAAGAACTCCATTAAACACAGCTAACTTAAGTTTCTTCTATACTTTACAGTCTGGATTCTTTAAAAATGTTTCTTTTGGAGCAATCGGAAACTATGTTGGTGATCGTTTAGGCGGATGGAATGATGATTATGTTTGGACAGAAAACAAACCTTCAACTAATCCAAAAACGTACACGGTTACAATCAGAGATCGCGACATTCCGTTAGAAGGCTACGTTACAATTGATGCTTCTGTAGGATATACTTGGAATAAATTCTCTATTCTTTGCAAATTATCGAACATTACAAATACATTAAATTACACAGTTCACGAAAACTACAGTGTGAACCCAATCGCTCCTCGTCAGGTTATGACAAGCTTGAGATACAAGTTCTAAAATATTGAATTAGATGTTTTTTTTTATCCCGAGATTTTCTGTTTCTCTCGAAACAGAAAATCTCGGGATTTTTGTTTTGAATCTAATTCAAATCTATACAAAAAATAATCTGCAACAAAACATCTTCAAGTCTAACTTCTACTGACATACCCTTGTCACTTTAACCTATTTAATTTGCATTATAAAACACAAAAAAGATGAGCAAATTAGATTTAACTAAAACAGACAAAACCTACTATAATGCTAAAATCAACCCTGAAATTGTCTTTATAGAAAAAGCAAATTATATATCGCTTACAGGTCAAGGTGATCCTTCTGGAAAAGATTTTTCAGAAAAAATTCAAGCGTTATACACCACCGCTTATGCCATTAAATTTATGCTGAAAGCTATGAACAACGATTTTGTTGTTCCTAAACTAGAAGCATTGTGGAGTTTTGATAATAAAAAATACGCATCCATCTCAATGGATGAAGCTCCGCTGAAAATTCCTCGTTCTGAATGGAATTATAGAATCATGATTAGAATGCCCGATTTTGTAACGAAAGAACAAACCGAAGAAGCTATTGCCATTGCCGTCAATAAAAAACAAAATGCATTAGCCAAAACAATTGAATTCTTTGAAATGGAAGAAGGCAAAGTTATTCAGGTTCTTCACATTGGTCCTTTTGAAACTGAACCTCAAACACTGAAAAAAATTCAAGAATTTAGTATAGAAAACAATCTATTACAAAATGGATTACATCACGAAATTTATCTCTCAGACTTCCGTAAAACAGCTCCAGAAAAACTAAAAACAATACTTAGAGAACCTGTAAAATAAAAAACCCGACAGATTTTCTAAATCTGTCGGGTTTTGTTTTATAATCTCTAGTCTGCTTTCTTATTTCAAACCAGCCAAACTCTGCTCGATTGTAGCAATTTTTGCTAAAGCATCGGCTTGTTTTTGTTTTTCTAAATTAAGAACTTTCTCTGGAGCTCCGTTTACGAATTTCTCGTTAGAAAGTTTTGCTTCTACAGATTTCAAGAATCCTTTTGTGTAATTTAATTCTTCTGTCAGTTTTGCAATTTCAGCCTCAACATCAATATTTCCTGTAATCGGAATGAAATATTCATTTGATTTTACACGGAAAGACAATGCGCCGTCTACTTTTTCAGAAACATATTCGAAAGCAGAAACGTTTCCTAATTTTGTTATAATTGAATCAAAATAAGTAGAAACATTTTCGCTGTTGATTCCTTTTAATTCGATTGCATCTTTAAACGGAATATTTTTATCTTTTCTGATCGTTCTAATTCCAGAAATTACTTCAATTGAATTTTCGAAATCAGCAATCAATTTAGCATCAGACGCTTTTACTTCTGGCCAAGTAGAAACAATTAAAGCCTCTTCCGGAGTTCTTTCAGCAATTAACTGCCAGATTTCCTCTGTCAAGAAAGGCATAAACGGATGCAATAACTTCAAGTTGTTTTCTAACATTTCGATCGCTTTCGCGAAAGTTACGCTGTCAATTGGCTGTTGGTAAGCTGGTTTGATCATTTCTAAGAACCAAGAACAAAAATCATCCCAAACCAATTTATAAATTGCCATCAATGAATCTGAAATTCTGTATTTCTCAAAATTATCTTCGATGTCAACTAAAGTCTGCTGTAATTTCGCTTCATACCATTCGATTGCTACTTTTGATGATTCTGGCTGTGCGATAGTTTCTGAAACTTCCCATCCTTTAATCAATTTGAAAGCATTCCAAATCTTGTTTGAAAATGCTTTTCCTTGATTGCACAATTCTTCGTCAAACATGATATCGTTTCCTGCAGAAGCACTTAAAAGCAATCCTACACGAACTCCATCTGCACTAAATTTATCGATCAAATCTAAAGGATCAGGAGAATTCCCTAATGATTTAGACATTTTACGACGTTGTTTATCACGAACTAAACCTGTCAAATATACATTTGTAAATGGTTTTTCGCCTGCATATTCGTAACCAGCAATAATCATTCTCGCCACCCAGAAAAATAAAATATCTGGACCTGTAACCAAGTCATTTGTTGGATAATAATATTTAAAATCTGGACTTTCTGGATCCATGATTCCACCAAAAACTGACATTGGCCATAACCAAGAAGAAAACCATGTATCTAAGGCATCAACATCTTGTTTCAAGTTGTCGGTTGTTAGTTGTTGGTTGTTGGTTTTTTCTTTTGCTAAAGCTAAAGCATCTTCGATATTTTCAGCAACTACGAAATCTTCTTTTCCGTCTCCATAATAATAAGCTGGAATTTGTTGTCCCCACCATAATTGACGAGAAATATTCCAATCACGAATGTTGTTTAACCAATGCGCATAAGTGTTTTCGAAACGTTTTGGATGTAATTTAATATCTCCTGTTTCTAAAACTGACTTAATTGCTGGTTTTACCAATTCTTCCATT
Organism: Flavobacterium sharifuzzamanii; assembly: GCF_003254585.1. Taxonomy (GTDB): domain Bacteria; phylum Bacteroidota; class Bacteroidia; order Flavobacteriales; family Flavobacteriaceae; genus Flavobacterium; species Flavobacterium sharifuzzamanii. The sequence goes on from NZ_QJGZ01000035.1 coordinate 33,514, forward strand.
TTCAAGAACCATTGGTCAGATAATCTTGGTTCGATTACCGCTTTAGTTCTTTCAGAAGTTCCTACTTTATTTAAGTGGATTTCTGTTTTTGCTAAAGCTCCAATTTCTTGAAGTTCTTTTTCAATTTCTTTACGAACCACAAAGCGGTCTTTTCCTTGATAGTGTAATCCGAAACTGTTTAATGTCGCATCTTCATTAAAAATATCAACAATTTCAAGGTTGTGTTTTTCACCTAATGTTTTATCGTTCATATCGTGCGCAGGCGTTACTTTCAAACATCCTGTTCCGAATTCAACATCTACATATTCGTCTTCAATAATTGGAATAACTCTTCCGCAAATTGGAACGATTGCTTTTTTACCTTTTAAATGTGTAAAACGCTCATCGTTCGGATTGATACAGATAGCAGTATCTCCAAAAATAGTTTCTGGACGTGTTGTAGCAATCGTCAAGAAATCTTCTGAACCTTCAATTTTATATTTTAAGAAAAATAATTTTCCTTGCTGTTCTTCATAAATTACTTCTTCGTCAGAAAGAGTAGTTTTTGCTTCTGGATCCCAGTTTACCATTCGGTATCCTCTGTAAATTAATCCTTTATTGTATAAATCAACAAACGATTTAATTACAGATGCAGACATATCTGGATCCATTGTAAATTTAGTGCGTTCCCAATCGCAAGAAGCACCTAATTTCTTAAGTTGCTCTAAGATTGTTCCACCGTATTTATCTGTCCATTCCCAAGCATGCTTAAGGAATTCTTCTCGGGTCAAATCGTTTTTATTGATTCCTTCTGCTTTTAATTTTGCTACTACTTTTGCTTCAGTAGCGATAGAAGCATGATCTGTTCCTGGTACCCAACAAGCGTTGAAACCTTTAAGACGCGCTCTACGAATTAAAACATCCTGAATCGTATTATTCAACATATGTCCCATGTGAAGGACTCCAGTGACGTTTGGCGGCGGAATTACAATGGTGTACGGTGTTCTATGATCTGGTTCTGAATGAAAATAGTTGTTTTTCATCCAGTAATCATACCATTTACTCTCAATCGTCTTAGCGTCAAATTGTGCTGGAATTGTCATTTACTAGGGTTGTTTAATCGTTAATTTGTTTAACCGTCTAATCGGTTTTGATCATCGAATTTCAAATTGATTTACTTTCTTGTTTATTGTTTAAAAAAATCATTTATAAATCAATCTCAACGATTAAACAAATAAACGATTAAACAGTTAAACAAAAAAATGGTTCAATTTTTGTATTTATAACTGACAGCAAAAGTAAATAATTAAGTAGACTATAAAAAGAGAAATAATAATTTGTGTGTTAATTAAAAGAATGTATATTTACTTACAATTAAAAAAAGATTTCATATGAAAAATGCAGCCTCTTTTATTGCAGTCTTATTGTTTAGTACAATAAGTTATGCGCAAAATGGCCCAAAAATTGAATTTGCAGCCCCTGATAATACAATTGATTATGGAAAAATTTCTAAAAGTGACAACGGACTTCGTTCCTTTGAATTTACCAACACTGGAGATGCTCCATTATTAATTACAGGTGCAGAATCTACAGTAAGTTCAATCATTGTAACTAAACCTGCGGCAGCAATTTTGCCGGGCAAAAAAGGAAAAATCGATGTAAAATATAATATGGTCGCAGGACCTATTCGTAAAACAATTACTGTTGAAACAAATGCAGTAAATTATCCTGACGGAAGAGTAGCTCTTAAAATTAAGGGTGAAGTTCAATAAGAATTTAAAATCTAAAAATAACAAAAATAGCTGTCTCAAATGGACGGCTATTTTTTTTTAAAAGCTTCAGAGAAGCAAAATATTTATAGAAAAAGAATAAATGATTACAACATCAAGCTCCAGAGGAGCGTCATATATTAAGTCTACAGAAAAAATATGTCGCTCCTCTGGAGCTTTATCCATTTTTGATATTACCACTTCTGTAAATATTTCACCCCGCTGGGGTTTTTACAGATCAAAAAAATGTTCTAAATATTTGTGTCCAATAAAAAAACTGTCCTTTTGAGACAGCTTCGTTTTATTTTTGAAGAGAAACATCTTGACTCTCAAATCTTTCTTCTTTTATTTCTTCTCAGCGCATTCAGCAGTATCAAATTTGTACTTTACGCTTTCAAAATCAATTGGTTTGTCTTTTACTAAATAGGTCACTCCCATTGTAGTCTGCATAGTTCCATTTCCTAAAATAAGCTGATTATTACGTTTTAAAAGCGCCATCGGATTCTTAAATGTTTTTTCTCCGTTTACATTGTCTTTAAAAGTATAATCTACAAAAAGCGTATCTCCATGAAACTCTCCTGCAACTTCTCCTGTTCTAACAGTTGAAGGTGCCACTCTCATAATCATATCTCCAGTTAATTTTCCGTTTTTTAAAGTATTCAATTTTAAATCTATCGTATCCTTTTCATAAATTGCTTTATAGCATGCAGTGCTTACTACTGTTTCACCTTCAGCTTTTGCTGCTTCAGTGGCCTTTTGTTTTTCTTCATTTTTACAGCTTTGCAATCCGATGAAGGATAAAAGCAAACAAGATAAGGTTAGATTTCTCATAATATTTTTCATTTTGTTGATATAACTATAAAATTAAAGAAAAAAGGTTTTAGCAAAAAGGTTTTGGCAAAGTTTTTCTGTAAAAATGAAACCCGACAGGTTTTAAAAACTTGTCGGGTTTACTATATTTCATAAAAATTATAAATTTTTGATTACAAATTCAGATCTTCTATTCAATTCGTGTTCTTCTTCAGAACAAGATTCATCGGTTTTACATTTTACAATTGGCACTGATTCGCCATAGCCTTTTGCAGAAACTCTTTTAGCTTCAATTCCAGATTGAATAATAAACTCCCTAGTTGAGTTTGCTCTTTTCTGAGATAAATCAGCATTGTATTTTTCATTTCCTCTTGAATCGGTATGCGATCCAATTTCGATTACCATGCTAGGATATTTTTTCATTAATTCTACAACTCTGCCTAAAATCACTTTGGATTCTTTACGAATATACCACAAATCATAATCGAAGTAAATCGGATCTGTTTTAATGATTAAACGGTCTTTATCTTTTACGACATCTTTTTCTTTCGCTAAAATCTCTTTTACTTTTTCCTGCTTTTTAACTTCAGCTGCAACAATTGCGGCTTCTTTGGCTTTTTTCTCTTTTTCTTTTAATGCAACTGCAGCCAAAGCTTCTTTTTTCTTGTTTTCTTCTTCAATAATAATTTCCTGCTTTCTCTTATTTTCAGCAATTTGTTTTTCTTCTTTTTTGATTGCTTCTAAAGACCTCAAAGCCAAAGAACCATCATTTACTCTATCTCTTGTTTTATCTAAAGTCAGTATTTTTGAGGCGTTAGTATAATTTTCTTTGAAAGCGCTAATTTTATATGAAGCCTCGCAAGCAACTGTAAAACTGAATTTTCCGTCAGCAGAAGTTGTAATTGTATTTAAGGTTTTATTTTCTGAATCTTGCAATAATACCGTCGCGTTTTCTAGAGCCAATTGTGTATCTATATCTGTAATGATTCCAGTAATAAACTGTTTGCAATCTTCTACAATCAAATCTTTTGTTTCTTTGAATTGATAAATATCATCGCTCCCCTTTCCTCCTTCTCTATTTGAAGCAAAAAAACCTTCTTTGGTACTCGAATCGATATTAAATGCAAAATCATCTAAATTAGAATTTAATGGAAGTCCAATATTTACTGGTTTTGAATAGTCATTTCCGTTTATTTCGGAAACAAAAACATCTAATGATCCGTAACCTAAATGTCCGTCTGATGAAAAATATAATTTATTATCTGCCGAGGCAAAAGGAAACTGCTCTCTCTTATCGGTATTGATTTCTGGGCCTAAATTCTTTGGAGTATCAAATGCTCCTTTATTTATGTTTACCGAATAAATATCAAATGAACCTAAAGAACCCGGCATATCTGAAGCAAAATACAATACTTTTTCATCTGCACTCAAAGCTGGATGCTCAACAGAATAATTCGGACTGTTGAATGGAAGCGATGTAATATTGGTCCATTTTCCTTCTACCCATTCTGCTTTAAAAATCTGAAGATTGGAGATTTTCTTGTCGTCTTTTTTCTTTTTGCCGTTTTTAGAATTGTTTCGCGTAAAATACATCGTTTTGCCATCTTTTGTAAAAACAGCATTCGATTCGTGCATTCCAGTTTTCAATTCTTTAGCAAAATAATGAACAATAGAATCTGCCGAATTGATGTTTTTTAAAGGAATTGAAACTAAATTCAAATAGGTTTCGTTATCCCATTTGTATTTTTTATCGAATAAACCAGGCTTCAATTTAACTCCTGCAAAAACTAGATTTTCTTTGTATTTAACTGCTCCAAATTCTGAATTTGGCGTATTTATAGCAAGGTTTTTAATTTCAAAACGCTTACCAATCGCGGTAACATTTTCTAAAGTTTTAAGCTCTTTTTCAAAATTGGCAAGATCTTCAGAATTAACAGATTTAGAATAATATTCCTTTAAATTGGCATTTGCATCATCACTACTATTTGTTGCTTTTAAAGTCTGTGCATATCTAAAATAATATTCTCGGTCTAAATTATTACTGTAACTCGAAATCAAAAGACGGTAATAGCGCTGTGCTTTTACCAAATCATTAGTATAGAAATAAGAATCAGCCAAGTTTTTAATCACTTCTTGCGAAGGTCTTTCGTCAGCTAGTTTTTGGTATAAAATAATAGCTTCACTGTAGTATGTTTTATCAAAAAAACGTTTTGCTCTAATCAATTCCTGATCCTGTGCATTTATAAACTGTATTGAAAATACGAATATAATAACGAGTAATTTTTTCATATTTTTCATTTTAGAAGAATCTTGGTGATTTATCAAATCCTTTTCCTAACAAGTCCAGATCGAACAACAGCATGATTTCGTGTGTTCCAGAATTAAACTGACCAAAGTTTGTTAATGTATAATCATAAGCATATCCTACTCTCAATGTCGACGTGACATTAATATTGAATAAAGCACTTACCGAATCATCAATTCTATAGGCAGCACCAAATTCAAACTTTTCATTATACAAAACATTAGCTGTAACGTCTAAAGTAATTGGTGCTCCTTTTACAAATTTTGACATAAATGCTGGTTTCAATTTCAATTTATCATTGACTTGAAAAACATAACCAGCCGTCAAAAAAGTGTGTATTTCTTCAGAACCAAAAGCATTAATTCCAGATTTTTCTTCAATGTATTTTGATTTCAGCAGATTGGGTGCAGATAATCCAACATACAGATTATCTCTAAAATAATAGGCTCCAACTCCAATATTTGGCTTTGTTGCATTTATATTTTCTGAAAAAGCAAAATCTGTCTGCGGATCTGTAAAACGAAATCCGTTAAAATTGGTTTGCATAGATGAAAATCCTGCTTTTAAACCTAGAGACAGTTTATTTTTTCCGCCTAATTTTAAAACATAGGCAAAATCCGCGTAGACATTATTTTCTTTTTTGGCTCCGTCTCCAATATCATCTGAAATAAAAGAGATACCAGCTTCTATTTTATCATTAATTGCTGTATGTCCAAAAAATGTAAATGTTTTTGGAGCACCATAAGCGCCTACCCATTGCGTTCTGTACAATCCACCAAAATTCATCATAGCAGGAACGCCTGTCGCGTAAGCAGGATTGACAACACTCATATTGTACATATAATGCGTGTATTCTGGATCTTGCTGAGCAGAAATGGATAAACAGAAAAGGAAATTTATAAGGAGTATTATTTTTTTCATTTGAAAATTAAATTAAAATGTAAAAAGAGATTTAGCGATTTAAATAAAGACGGCCTTGTTTTGGCGGTTTATTGTCTTTATTGAAATGCAATACATAAAAATAAACTCCGTTGGGTGCTATACCGCTGGCGATACCGCTCTTTTCATAATTTTTACCATCCCAAGCTGGTTTACTATTATCTCCTTTATACATTCCGTTTCCGTATCTATTATAAATTTCAAGTGTATAATTTGGATATAAAAATTCAATATCTTTTATCACAAATGAATCATTTATTCCATCTCCGTTTGGCGAGAATCCGTCTGGAATAAAAAACTCGTACTGAGCAACCTCGCAGTCCTGAAGCGAGACTTTTACTTCTCTATAACTTTCAGACAAACATCTTGTTGCTTCATTTAAATCATATCCATAATAAGTCGCATTATGGACTAATAATGTGGATGAAGGCAATAAATTTCCGTCTACTGCATCATACCAAGCAACTGTTGTTGGAACATTGGTTTTACTAGAAAGATCACTTATTTTCGGATTTGCCAATCCGCAAAAATCTGGTGTTTCTGTCATTTCTGGTGCTGGCGTATCGTATATAATTACCGAAACTTTAGCTGGTTCTGAAGTACAGCCCGCAGCAGAAGTTTCTCTAACGAAATAATCTTCTGTTTTTAAAACATAATTGGCTGCAAGTGGTGTTGTTGCTGTTGCAGAATTATACCATTTATATTGTGCTCCTTTTGGTTCTAAATTGGCTATTGCCGCTTCATCCACTTTACAAAACTGCTGATCTGCAACAACTGGTGCTGGCGGAATTGGATTTATTATGAAATCGTCTGCAACATTGATTAAGTCTACATCACAGTTTGTAACCGTATTGGTTAAATTTAGCAATGTGATTTTTGTTGAACCAGCATTTAAAAGCAGTTCTGCAGGAATTATAAAATCTAATTTACCATTTGTAACCGCCTTGCTGATGTTTTGCACTGCAGAAATATTACTTTCTGACAAGGCATAAGAAATATTGACATTAGTTAAAGTTTCTAATCCTGAAACTGTAACTGTAACAGGCGCATTCAAACAATAATCTTTAACAGCAGCTTTTACAGTTAATGCATTGGGTAACGGATTTATATAAAGATTTCCTGCAACATTTGCTGTATTGGTACATTGTGGTGAAGGATTAGTAATATTCGTTATGCTATAAATGGTAATTACTGATAATCCACTTCTTCTACTCAGGCTTCCTGGAACTACAAAAGATGCCTTTCCGCCAACAGACTGCATTTCTGCTGTTTCGCCAAGAGCGAGATTGTCTCCATTTATATTGTAAGAAATTCGATAATTACCATCGAGTAAATTGGGTGCAGTAATTTGAACTATTGCATCATCATTTTGACAAACTGGAATTGCAGATAATGTCGCATTAGTCAAACGTGGTAGCGGATAAATCGTTAAAATAGTTGAAAACGGATTAAAAATATTTACACACGTTCCTTTACTTGTTGTAGAAACTATCCCTGTAACTGTTATTGTATACTCGCCTACTTGCTTAAAATAAGATGATTGTATTGGAAAATTAAATACTCCATTCACAAAATTTCCCTTCACATTTTGAGATGCTGATATTCCCGGCCCAACAACACTAAAACTAATATTATATGTACCATCAGGAATAGCATTTGCTCCTTGAGTAATTTTTGCTGAATAAGTCGCTGTTGAAATTTCAGATTCGCAAATATCTTTACTGGCTTCAATTTTTGATCCTGTAAAATCAAGTCTTTTTTCGAGAGTTATATTTACTGTTGCATTTTTATTTGGACAGATACTATTACCCGGAACTGCTAAAACAGTATAGGTATAAGAATAAACTCCAGGTCCATTTGTATCAAACAATTCTTGAAGATTAATATTATGATCTGTAGGAGAAGTCAACCCCATACCTGTCCAAGTACCTCCTTTGTCCCCTGCACCTAGCTGGTCAAATAAATTTAAATTGGTGTATGCTGCTAAATCTGTATCGCCGCATAACTCCAAATCTTGTGGCTCACCAATTTTCGGAGCTATATAAATGGTTACTTGTACATTGGTCGACTTTGGATTAGGAGAACACGCAACCACTGGCGGTACAGTGTAAATGAAATTAAGCGTAGTTTTGGTTGTATATTGTCCAATCGGTATTGTAGACTGTACAGGTTCTCCTGCAGTAGTTGTAAATTTCCCATTTATATGTGGTCCCATTACTTTACTATCGAAAGCTGTAAAAAGATTAAAAAAATCACTTTCGTTACAAACTGTTGCTTGAGATCCAACTCCTACATATGCACCTATTGTAATCGTGACTACAGCCTTGTTATCTGTACAGCCCGAAGTTGCTGGAGCTGTGTAAGTATAGTGATATTCTCCTCCGCTAAGGATAAATTGAGCATTTAACATACCCGTAGAAGGATCTAGGCCTTGTAGATTATTATCATCTGTCCATGTTCCGCCTGGAACTGGAGAACCTCCTAACAAAGAAAATAAGTTTACAGATTGATAAATTGGATTAGAAACATCACAAATCAATTCGTTTGTATTATCAATGCCAGCACACTGTGCAGTTAGTTTTGAAGAAAATAGAGTAAAAAAAATAAAAAACAATACAAAATGGTGGTAGCTAATGTAGTTTTTTGCCATAGACTAATTTTTTGCTAAACATAAGAAAATATTTAACAAAAAATGTAATTTTTAGTAAACTTATTTTCACAAAAAAAACACATATCCTCAATACAACATTGTAGAACGTAGTTTTATCATAAACTAGAAAAACTGAAATTCAATATTCCTTTATAATTCATCTTCCAATTTAAATCTAAATTTTAAGACTACACTATTTCGTTCTACTTCAAGATTTATCCAAACGTCATCTTCAGATTTTAAAAGATTATTAATCTGTTGAAGAGTATATCTGTATGGTTGTGTATTATTAATACTGACAACAATATCTCCTTTACGCAATCCGCATTTTTCGGCTGCAGAATTCTTGCGCACATTTACAATTTCATAAACAGGCTTAAGAGCAAATTTATATTTAAAATTATTATTGTTTTTGTCTTTGTCTTTTTCCTGCAATTCATCCATTGAAGTAGCAACTCGTACAGTTTCTAAATGCACAGTTTCCTGTACCCATTGGAGACCATTGTGCTGAATCGTAATTCCGCTCTTATTATATGTAAATGGTTCTCCATATTTACTGTTTTTTTTCAGGTACAGCTTTTTCCCTTTATAATCCAAAACCAAAGTAAATCTTTTTAAGACTTCACCTCCTACAGATCCGATACGTCCTGGAACCATCTTAACGTTACGAATTGAAGCAGAATCAGGAAAAGACACAATCGGTTTTTTGAAATCAAATTCATCAATTGAGAATTTATCAATTTTGGCACGATGCCCTTCAATGTCTCCGCTAAATCCTTTTCCTAAAAAGTCTGGAAAGTTTTTGTTTGGAAGTTTAATTTTATCATTTTCAAAAATCCAAAAAGCATCACTATTTCCAATATCAATTAAAAGCTTTGCCGGAATTTCTTCATTATTTACAGTTGCGGTTGTCATGATATAGGGCTTTGCTTTTTCTACTGTTATCGGAATCATCCTAAATTGCTTGTTTAGTTTTTCCTCATATTTATCACTTTTAGCATGAACTATTATTTTCTTTTTCTGATAATTGACTTCGACATAGTTATTTCTAAAGAATTTATGACCGATAATTCCGTTAACAGGAATTCCGATATGAGAAGATAAATTGAAGCTTTGATCTAAAATAATAAAAACCATATGGTCGTTTGATTTAAGACCATGCGTTTCTAAAATATTTTTTGTCGATTTTAGACCTTCTATTTCTTCTTCACTTCCTAAGCCACGAAGTTTGATTTTTTCAACATTGTTAAAACTCACTTCCTGCTTTTCTTCCATACTAAACAGAATTGTTTCTTCAACTCCAGAATCTAAAAGGAAATTTAACTCAACTCCATTTACTTTTATAGGAATAAAAACGAGGTTATTTATCAATTTAAAAGGTATTGTAGCCTTTGTTGCATTGTTTTCCAATAAAAAATCGCCTTGTCCAAAAAGCAAAAAAGGTAAGAATAACCCAAAAAACAATACTATATATTTTTTCATTGACAATATTTTATTATAAAATTAGTAAATATATTTATTATTGTTACATTTTCGCAAGTCCTTGTATTGTTTACGTTAAATTGGAAAAAAAAATGCAAATTTGCACTTCAATAATTTATACTCATGCCGACAATTTCACTCAAGGGAAAAAACATGCCCGAATCTCCGATACGCAAGCTGGCTCCTTTTGCTGATTTAGCAAAGAAAAAAGGACACAAGGTGTATCATTTAAACATTGGTCAACCGGATATCAAGACACCGGAAGTGGCCATCGAGGCGGTAAAAAATATTGATTTGAGTATTATAGAATACAGTCCGTCTGCCGGATGTGAAAGCTATAGAAAAAAATTAGCTCATTTTTACCAGCGCCAAAATGTAAACGTTAACACAGAAGACATCATTGTAACTACTGGTGGTTCTGAAGCCTTACTTTTTGCACTGGCCACAATTACAGATCCTGGAGATGAAATCATTATCCCAGAACCTTTTTATGCTAATTATCACGCGTTTGCTTCTTCTACAAGTGCAACTGTAGTGCCTCTTGTTTCTACAATTGAGACTGGATTTGCTTTACCAAGTATTGACGAAGTTGAAAAACTAATAACACCAAAAACAAAAGCCATTCTGATTTGCAACCCTGGAAATCCGACTGGATATTTATATTCTGAAGCCGAAATTAAACAGTTGGCTCATTTAATCAAAAAACACGATTTATACTTAATCGCTGATGAAGTTTATCGTGAGTTTTTATACGATGGAGATGATGTGCATTTTTCTGTAATGAATTTAGAAGATGTAAAGCAAAATGTAATCATGGTCGATTCTGTTTCTAAACGCTACAGTATGTGTGGTGCTAGAATTGGCTGTCTTGTGACTAAAAACAAAGACGTCTTAGCAACTGTAATGAAGTTTGCTCAAGCACGTTTGAGTCCGCCAACAATCGAACAAATTGCTTGCGAGGCCGCAATAGACACACCTCAAAGTTATTTTGATGAAGTAATTGGTGAATATAAAGAGCGTCGCAATACTTTAATCGCTGAATTAAACAAGATTGATGGTGTTATTGTAACAAAACCAAAAGGTGCTTTTTATTGCATTGCCGAGCTTCCTATAGAAGATTCGGATGATTTTGCACAATGGCTTTTAGAAAGTTATGATTTAAATGGCGAAACGGTAATGATTGCTCCAGCTAAAGGTTTCTATTCGACACCTGGAATGGGATTAAATCAGGTTCGTATAGCTTATGTTTTAAACAAAAAAGATTTGATTACAGCTGTAAACATTTTAAAGGAAGCTTTATTAGTTTACAACAACAGATAATCAATTCATTATAACACACTTTAAAAAGACAATAACGTTTTTCGTTGTTGTCTTTTTTGTTTTTAATAACAGTATTTCTCATCAAAATTTAAATTATATCCAAAAAGGAGTAATTAAATCCTAAAAACCATAGAAAAGGTTTCCTATTTATTAATTATCTTTACCGCCTTAAATGAGGAATACACATACTAATAGTAGTTTTTAATGATAAACAACGAAGAATTTTTAGACGAAATAGGAGATAATCATTTCAGCAGTAATGCAAAAAACCCTCTAAGAGCGGATGCTTTTGACATCACTGATGAAGAAAAAATAGAAAAAATTAAAAAAGATGTTGAAAACATTCTACAAACTCTAGGAATGGATTTGACAGATGACAGCATTAAAGGAACTCCAAACCGAGTTGCAAAGATGTTTGTAAAAGAAATTTTTGGAGGTCTTAACCCTGCAAAACAGCCAAAAGCTTCTACTTTTGACAATAATTACAAATATGGCGAAATGCTTGTAGAAAAAAACATCACAGTTTATTCTACTTGCGAACACCATTTACTGCCAATTATCGGGCGTGCTCACGTTGCTTATATCTCAAGCGGACGCGTGATCGGTTTATCAAAAATGAATCGTATTGTTGAGTATTATGCAAAAAGACCTCAAGTACAAGAGCGTCTAACTATGCAGATTGTTCAAGAACTTCAAAAAGCTTTAGGGACAGAAGATGTTGCCTGCGTGATCGATGCAAAACACCTTTGCGTGAACTCTCGCGGTATTAAAGATATCGAAAGCAGCACGGTTACTTCTGAGTTTGGAGGGAAATTCAAAGACGCTCAAACGAAAAGAGAATTCCTTGACTACATTAAGTTAGATACTCAGTTCTAAATATTTGGGTTAACCGTTTATTTGTTTAATCGTTTAATCGAAAAAAACAGTTAAACAAATAAACGGTTAAACGATTAAACTAAAAGACATGTACATTTTTTCTTTTGAGAAACTTGAAGTGTGGCAAAATGCAAGAATGTTCATTTTGGATATTTATAAATTGACTAGTAAATTTCCATCAAATGAATTATTCGGAATAACATCTCAAATAAAAAGAAGTGCATCTTCGATTGCAACAAACATTGCTGAAGGAACTTCAAGAAATACGAGCAAGGACAAAGCTTATTTTCTAACTATATCCTATTCATCTGCAATGGAAACTTTAAATCATTTGATCATTTCAAAAGATTTAAATTATGTTTCAGAAACAGATTATATAGTATCAAGAGAGAAAATTGAAAAAATTTGCAATCAAATAAATAATCTAAAAAAATATTATCTTTCGCAACAATAAATCCGATAATCCGAATTAAACAAAATTAACGGTTAAACGGTTAAACGATTAAACAAAAATACTATGCCACTATATAGCAGTCAGCCTTTAAAAATATACAATTCACTTTCGGGTGAAAAAGAAGATTTCAAACCAATCCATGAAGGAAACGTTGGAATGTATGTTTGTGGACCTACCGTATATAGCAATGTTCACTTAGGAAACGTAAGAACTTTTATGTCTTTTGATGTAATTTTTAGATATTTTCTTCATTTAGATTATAAAGTTCGTTATGTTAGAAACATTACCGATGTTGGGCATATCGTAGATGATGTTGATGAAGGTGAAGATAAAATCGCTAAAAAAGCACGTTTAGAACAATTGGAACCTATGGAAGTAGTACAGCGTTACACTGTTGACTTTCATAACATTCTAAAGGCATTCAACTTTTTACCTCCAAGCATAGAGCCTACAGCAACAGGACATATTATTGAGCAAATTGAAATCATCAAAAAAATTATCGATAAAGGCATCGCTTATGTAGCTAATGGATCGGTATATTTTGATGTTGTAAAATATAACGAGACTAATAATTACGGTATCTTAAGCGGTAGAAATATTGATGATATGCTGGCTAATACGCGTGATCTTGACGGACAGTCAGACAAGAGAAATCCGCAAGATTTTGCACTATGGAAAAAAGCAGAGCCAGAACATATCATGAGATGGCCTTCTCCTTGGAGTGATGGTTTTCCTGGATGGCACTTGGAATGTACTGCAATGAGCACTAAATATCTTGGTAATCATTTTGACATTCACGGCGGCGGAATGGATTTAAAATTCCCACACCACGAATGTGAAATCGCTCAAAACGAAGCTTGCACAGGTCAAGCCCCAGTAAATTACTGGATGCACGCCAACATGCTTACCTTAAATGGAAAGAAAATGGCAAAATCAACTGGAAACAATATTCTTCCAGGCGAAATTCTTAGCGGAGACAACAACATCTTAAGCAAACCATTTTCTGCTTCTGTAACTCGTTTCTTCATGCTTCAAGCACATTATAGAAGTATTTTAGATTTCTCTGATGATGCCATTGTAGCTGCCGAAAAAGGATATAAAAGATTAATGGAAGCACTTGATGCTTTACCAAATATTACTGCAGGGAATTCTAGCTCAATAGATTTCGCAGCATGGAAACAGCTTTGCTACGATGCAATGAATGATGATTTCAACACGCCAATTCTAATTGCGCAGTTGTTTGAAGCCGTTCGATACATCAACTTATTAAAGGATGGTAAAGAAACAATTTCCACTGAAGATTTAGCCGATTTCAAAACAGCTGTAAACGCTTTTGTTTTTGATGTTTTAGGACTAAGTGACGACAAAGCTGCCGATGGCGATAGCGACAAACTAGATGGCGTGGTAAACATGCTTATTGAAATGAGAAATCAGGCGAGAGTAGATAAAAACTTTGCTCTTTCTGACCAGATTCGCGATCAACTAATCGGTTTAGGAATTCAGCTTAAAGACGGAAAAGAAGGAACTACTTTTAGCATTCAATAAAAAAAGTGATCAGTGTTCAGTTTTTTAGTGATCAGATTCAAACTTTGAACTGACTGAACACTAAAAAACTGACCACTGACCACTATAAGCTAACTTATACAAAAAATATGTTTTCAAAAATTCTAATATATCCATTTGTATTGTTAGTCCGTTTTTATCAGACTGCCATCTCGCCTTTTACTCCAGCTGCTTGTAGATTTGAACCTACTTGTTCTACTTATATGATTCAGGCTTTGCAAATTCATGGATTATTTTATGGCGGATTTTTAGGTATCAAACGCATCTTAAGCTGTCATCCTTGGGGAAGAAGCGGCTATGATCCTGTACCAGAAAAGAAATGTAACCACAAACATTAACTTTTTAGAAAGCGGTACTTTACATTAAATATTTATTTTTACAGCTATATAAAAACATTTATACATGACACACGCCTTAAATTTAGTTTGGAATCCTTCTGAGGGAATCAACTTAGGATTTTTTATGATTCGCTATTACAGCTTAATGTTTGTAATTGCTTTTGGTTTAGGATGGTTCCTAATGAAAAAGATGTTCGAAAGAGAAAACGAATCGATTGAAAAACTAGATTCTCTATTTGTTTGGACCGTTCTAGCAACTTTAATTGGTGCTCGTTTAGGTCATGTTTTCTTTTATGATTGGGAATACTTCAGAAATCATTTACTTGAGATTTTCTTGCCATTTAAATTTGAGCCTGAATTCCAATTTACAGGTTTCCAAGGATTAGCAAGTCATGGCGCAGCAATTGCAATCATTGTTGCGATGTATTACTACAGTAAAAAAATCTTAAAACGCCCATTATTATGGATTTTAGACCGTGTTGTAATTCCAGTGGCAAGCGGCGCTATATTTGTTCGTTTAGGGAATTTCTTCAACTCAGAAATTATTGGAAACGAAACTGACTCTGCATTCGGAATCCGTTTCCTTCACGATAAATTCAGCAAAGCGGAAGCAGTTCAAAAAACAGGAATAGCCGACCCAAAAGAAGCTTATAATGCTATTGCTTCAGATCCAAGATTTGCAAACATATTAGCTGAAGTACCTTCAAGACATCCTACACAGCTTTATGAAGCAATCTGCTACGTTTTTGTTTTTGCTATCTTATACTTTTTATACTGGAAAACAAATGCAAGACTTAAATCCGGCCTTTTATTTGGGCTGTTTTTAGTTCTTTTATTCGTTGTACGTTTCATCGTGGAGTTTGTAAAAGAAAGCCAAGGCGGTTTTGAGAGCGAATTAGGCTTGTTTTCGACAGGACAATGGTTGAGTATACCATTTATCATTATCGGACTCTTCTTTGTCATTAGAGCGCAAAGAAATCCTTTAGCTGAATCATAAAACATAATTCCTTTTAATAAAAATGCCCAATATTTGAAATATTGGGCATTTTCTTTTTATAGCTTTAATTTACATCCAGATATGGATTTAAAGTTTCAGCTAGTTCATTGAGCCAATAGAAACTGTCTCTTAATTTGGTTTCTTGCTGGATGTTTTCTTGTTCGCTCATCACATTTAGTGCGAGAGTAAAATTGACCTGTCTTAGTGCTTTCGCCATAGAATGCGCGTCAATTCTGTCGTTGAAGAAATTCATCAGCCTGATTTCGGCTTCTTTTGAAAGGGTTTTGGTACTCATAACTTTACTTTAAGGAAATATAAAACCCATGTAGCTAAAGGTGTCCTACGCTGTAAAGTGAGCGTTGCGGTTGTTTCCAATACCACCACCATACCACATGGGCAAACTTTTTTTCTGAAATCATAACTTTACTTTAAGGACTGCAAATATATTAAAAATGGAAGGCATTATTAAGTAAGAAAAATAATGTTTTTTACTCCTCTTTTATCTTAGTTTTATAAACATAACCTTTTTTACCTTCCTTAGTTTGTATCAACCACCAGTCTCCTGAATTATCCAATACTTGAACCTCAGAACCAGTATTTATTTTTTGAAGAATTTCAGAAGATGTATTTTTCTCTTTTCTTAAATTAGTATATCCATCTGGATCTGTTATTTTTGCTGTCTGTCTTAGATATTGAGTGTAATTTTGATAGTTAAAGTTTTTTAAGGCAATTTTGTTTTTAGGGATTATAGTATTCTTATAGAAGTTATTAGATGTTAAATCTGAATTGACAGTATTGACTTCATTTAATATAAAATCAATATTATTATTCAAAAAAGCATATCTTATTTTTATAAGATTTGAATCAATAATTTTAAGTTGAGTAAAACTTAAAATATTATTCTTGAAACTTAAATCACTATAAGATTCTTCTCCTCCAGTTCCTCCAGTACATTTTAAACAAGGAATTACATTATGGCTTTTAAATTTTAAAGAATAATTATTATTACCGATGTTAAAAAGAATCATAAATAAGCGTGATTCGTTATTTTTAAATTCCTCTTTATGTGACAATACTATTATTTTATCTAAAAGATTATCTTGATTAATATTAACAGATAGACTATCAAGTACTAAATAATTTTTTGGGATAAAATCATTTAAAAATTTTAATTTATTTGTTTTGCTTTCATCTACAACTTCTGAAACAAGATTTTCTTTTTGAATTATTTTTAACTGCTTTTCGAGTGAAATAAAAACATTCCCGCATTCATTTTTTAAAGACTGTAAGTAATCAGGAACAGAAGTTAAAGGCTGGGGAGAGTCCAAATAGAAATACCAAAAACTATCTATATCATCAGGTCTACGATTCTTTAAAAGATTGCAGACAAGGCTAGGATTTTTCGTGAATAGTTTTTCAATATTAAACTTAAAATAATTCACTCCATCAGCTTGATATTTGCCATCTATGCCGATATCAATAATTGATGTAAGAGATTTATTGGTTTTGTCTTTAGATAATATTGCAAAAAATCGGTCTATATAATCTTTACTTTCATTGTATAGAGTATATGAGGTATCTAAATTATCATTCCAACCAAAATCTTTTACAAACTGGTCATAGTCTTTTGGGAAGTTTTGGAAAAAGGCTTTATCATCATTTTTCTTAAAGGCTGTTTTTAAGTTGTTTATTCTTATCTCTTTGCTTTGTGATTTTGATGAGCAAGAAACTAAAAATGATAATATTATTGTAATGATAAATTTATTCATATTCTTCAGTTATAATGATTTTGGCATTCTCAATTCCAATTGAGTTTATATAGTTGTTAATTTCATCTAATTTATCCTTACTTTTTGATACCCAATCGGTACTTCGTGAAGAACCGGGCAACAAACAACCTTTGGTGTCTTCTGCAGAATTTCCTGAATGAATTAAAATTGCCCTATCAATACTAACATCTTTATTGTACAATTTTAAAACATTTTCAAACTTTGATCCATTATGCCAAACAAGATTATATGTACCGATAGGGATTCTTTGCTCTTTTCCTGATATAACTGTATCTGGCCCTTTTTCCTCAAGCATAAATCCAACAATATCAGAGTTATCTATAGTGAATTCACCTATCGTCGATTTGTTTGTCTGCCATCTTCTAATCAATCTAATAAAAACTTCTTCATTTTCAGAATTGCCTATATTCTTGCACTCTCCCAAACGATATACGTCTTTTGCTTTAATAAAAGATTTTCTTCGCTTTTCGTAATGACTCGCATCTAGATTTTTGTTTATAATTTTAGTAATAGAGTCAACATTTGATCTATTAAATCCAAGATCTGCTTTTGAATTTAGATCATTATTAATCCAATAGCTAAAAGCAGACATTGCAGCATATTTTGGTTCTTCTAGAAGTTCAGGACTTTTAACTAAATCTCCTTTGTTTGGAAAAGCCTTTATAAAATCTTTATTTATTTGAGTATAATTATATTTCCCTGTAAGCTGAATTAAGCCACGCCCAATATATTTATAACCTTCTTCTTTATTCTCATTTCCTAAATCATTGCAATTTCCTCCAGGAGATAAAGAACAAGAGACGATATCTTCTTCTTTGTCAACTTTTCTTAAGCCATAAGCTCTCACTGCAATTTCATATAAATTTCCTTGGTATGTTTCTGCTTCTTTAGGATGTCTTTTAAAATAACCAAATAGACTTGTAAGTGTTTTAGTGCTATACCCATCAATTCCTTCAATTAATGTATTAAAGCCAGTTTCAGAACCAAATTGATTTATTAGATGTGCTTTTCTTAAACATGTATTTACTTCATATTCTGCTCGCAATATATTAATTTCAGAAATTAATTTTTCTGCCAAAGTTTTATTTTTAGAGGCAGAAGGAAATATTTTTGCAATGTCATTATAGTTAAAATCTTCATCGCATCTTGGACATTTGTTATTTGATTTACTTTTGTTATTTCCCCATAATTTACTATCCCCAACATTTACCATCAGCAAACTATTTATAAATTCCTGCTGCGGGTTGTAAACAACAGTTGGCTGCACATCAATTTTCTGTTCCTGATAATCATGCGCTTTTCCATCTGCTTTCACTATTCCTCTAGTTTCTTTTTTAGAAGGACCTTTTTGTTCTGCGGGAGATGTTTTTTGGGTTTCTGTTTCAGATGGTTTAGAAGCAGAAGTTTTTGAAAGTATATCTATTTTATAGTCAGGATTGATGACATTAATGTCTTGGGTAGGTTTCGAAACTTTTTTGTAAAACTCAGCGGTTACATAATATTCATGAAATGCGCCTTCGTTAGATTCATTCGGTGCCGTTTTTGCATTGGCAAGCCATACTTTGCTGGGGTCAAAAGTAAATTTGACATCGGCTATTCCATTTAATACATTGGCTTCTTTCGTCTCAATGCTAATGTCAGAAAGGTCTTTTTTGCCTCCGTCATTTTCCCATAAAGTGACATTTATGCGAAATTTTTCCATATTAAGGCAATGTACGCGAGCTGTAATGGTTTCGCCATAGCTAAATAGTTTTGTGGGCTTTTTTCCGTTGCTGTCAAGAATTTCGACTTGGAGTATTTTACTTTCTGCATTTTCTTTGGTTTTTATATCCAAAACTGCTTTTTCACCATTAGCATCAACAAGCATTCTGATTCCTTTGCGCTTAAGACTAACTTGGGTAAATGTATAGTCTACTGTTGCACCTGTCTTATTGTTTTTGGTCATTTTTACCCATTCCTTTCCTAATAATATCCAGACACTCCATTTGATATTTTCGTCAGGTGTTTTTTGCAGTGGCTCTATGAATTTTGATGGAGCTGAACTGCTAAAAAAATCATGTATCGAGTAATACTCTTTTATGCCTATTACAGGATTGGGATTGCCATATATTTTTACTTTGCTCATAGTTTCAAACTTTTTTTAATAACAATCAGAAAGCTGGTCTTCTAACTCATCAGGATTTAACAAAGGATTAATCTGTTTTAAGACATCAGGATCTGCTTTTTTCATCTGCTGGCTTCCTACTTCGGCTATCTGTCCATGCTTAAAAATTTCTATACATTTTGGTCCGCCTATAGGACATCCCGCTTTACTGTCTTCTGTCAAAATTTTGCCTTGATTGCTCAGTGTTACTTTCTCATAAGGATCATACCACTGAGGTATTGTTGCCACGCAGGGCTTATTGCCACTAGAAGTAGGCTGTAAGGTACATTTGCCAAAAGTGCCATTCTTCAAGGTTTGATTAATATCTTTAGTTGTGGCTATCAATTTTTTATTGGCTCCTTTGTCATTGGCAAAATGTTTTTTTTGAGATTTTACCTGCAGAATATCTACGGCATCTTGGTCTTCACTAAACTTGCATTTGCAGCTGGCACCATCTACAACAACATGTTTCTCCATAATCTATATTTTATATTATACTAAAAGTGAGATCTTGCTATCTACTATAATTTTGCTCTCGTCTAAGTTTTTAACTTCAATTGTAATTTTTCTTTTCATATCTATTAAATCGCATTCCAAATGCAGTTCTTCAATGAGATAATTATTAGGATTCAAAAAATATTGGGCGTGGTAATATTCTTCAACATTTTCATTTTCAGATTTTCCGCTTTGCGTTATTTCAATCTGGTTTAGATCGTTGAGATACGGATTCACCTTTTCAGAAATTAAAAACTCCAAATCTTCGGTTTGGGCAATTACAGGAAAATATAATTTTCGTTCCGTTTCAAAACTTTGAGTGTAAGCTCTGTATATTCCGTTAAAATAAGCCCTCAAAAACCAATTTCCCGAGATCTGCTTTACTAATAAGCTGTTATCTTCAATTGCACTTTCAATGTTTTTAGCCAGCTGCATAAATGTTTTCCCATCAAACAATTCCTTAATGCCGTCTTTTTGTTTTTCCCAGCGTTCTTTTAGTTTGTCATAACTATTTAAATCTATCCATTTGCCGTACTTATTTACAACTATTCGTAAAGGAAACAGAAGTTCTGCAGTCTTTTCTGCGACTGAATATGCTCTAGTATTAATTGGCTCTCCGTCTATTAATAGTTTTGAAGTTTTATTTATCTCAACAAAATGATAATCATTTTGTTGAGTATCGGGCTTCAATCTTAATAGACTGAAATTTTGTTCGAGAGTCTGTTTTTTTCCGTCCTTTTCAATAGTGTACAATACCGAAAAGTTACGATTGAGTTCAAAAGGGTTAAAAGGAAGGACATTATCTTGACTTACAAATAAAACGGGTTCTTTCTTCTTTTCTTTATCATCTTCTTTTTTCATATGCTATCCATTTATTTTATAGGTCCTTCTTCCTCAGGTTCTTTTAATTCATTAATCTTTTTCTGTTCTAAATCTTCGTTGTGCGAATCAGTGTTGTATATTTTAGCATCGGGTGTTTTCTTTATTTCTGGAGGAGCATTTTTCTCCGTTTTACGCTCACATACTATTACTGAGTTTTCGCTAATTAAATTAGATTCCATGTCCTTTAAAGCATCGACATATTTTGTTTTTTCATACCATTTGGATTGAGGATAGAAAACCCAATTGTAATTTTGTTTATTTGGCATCATTACTTCAATCTGATTTTCTGTATTACTTTGGTTATATCCATTTACTGCAAGAAAAAACAAACGTCCAAATTTGACGCCCACAGGAGCTTTTGCTCTTATGGAAATATATTTTTCGTGACTGTATTGTTTTTTTATTAAGAGTGTAATCAATAAAAGATCTTTCATTTCATTGCTCTCAATTGTTTTATAAGATTTCTCGGGTGTCCATGTAGTGATTTTTTTTGGAGGTATCAGCATCATAAAACAAAATGCTTTATCAATGGCAGTGGGAACTACGAATAGTATAAAATGGCCGCACATTATAAAAGTAAAATTTATGCCGTTTAAGGCTGTATAAATAATAGCAAACAGCAGGCTAGAGTATAATGGGGTAACAGATGCGAAAAGGAGTTCTACAACAAAACTCTTTTGCTTAAATTCCTGAAAATAATTGCGATAAATCCAAACATGAAAAATCCCAAACACTAAAGATACTATCTGATAAAAAAGAAGTTCTTGACTAAGGTTTGTAAATTGCTTATTATGGCCTAAAAATGCAATAAGCGCATAAATCAATGCCAATATCAAAGCATAGGCATAGAATTTCTTTTTATACTCTTTTGAAAAGTCTTTTATTTTATCATTAATAAGTAAGGTAAGGATCCCGCTAAGCGCAATTATCACAATTAAATATATTATGAAACTGGTATCTATTAGATTTATTAAGTTCTTTTTAATCATTATAGTATGATTTTAATCATTCTTAAAAATCAGTTATTTACTGTTTTTAAGATCATTTTTTCGGAACTAATGTAGTCTTTTTATTTCATTTTAAAATTAAAAAAATAAAAATTTTCTTTCATTTTTATTTTTATAAACAAAAAAAAAGGAATAAATCCTTTTAAGCTTTTTATAATTAATTATTATTTCAATAAATCAAGATAAATATATTAACCTCAAATAAAATTCTTTATAACTGGTACGAAATACCAAATTCGATATTCTTAGTATTATATCCTGCATTACTACTTCCTAAACTGGCATTAGAAACATGCCTCACACTAGGACGGACATCAAATCGGAATTTATTGTAATCAACACTAAAGCCAAGCGCAAAAACATCGGCAAAGGCAAAACCCTTAGACATTCTTTCTGTTTCCGTATCTGTAATCATTGGTCCAATACTTCCTAAAACATAAAACGCACACACTTTACCGATAGGTCTACGAACTAGAAATCCACAATTAAGCACATATTCTCGAACATCTTTTAGACGCGTATATTCATCTCTTTTTTGCTGATAATTTGGGGTTTCGGGCTTAACAAAATAGAAGTTCAATAATTGATGTTTTCCAAAATTGATTTCAGGTTGGACTAGAATTTCATATTTAAAATTCCTAGTCTCTTTTATCTCGTAATAGAACTGCACTTTATAAAAATGATTCTCAAAACTATAATCAGTATTACTAAATTCACTTCCAAAACCATAGTTCAAACCTAGAGAAAAACGCGAATTATGTTCCTGTGCTGTCATTTTTAGAACCAAAAGAAGCAGTATGCCCAAAAGTAATTTTCCTTTCATAAATCGTATTAAAATTCCATTTAAATATAGCACAAAAAAAAAAGATCCAGCTTTCGCTGGATCTTTTTATATAATTAAAACAATAATTATGCTTTATTGTGTTTGTCTTCGATTGTGTGTTTTTCATCACTTGAAATCGTATCTACCAATACTGGTGTAGCGATAAATAATGAAGAGTAAGTACCAACAATAATACCAATTAACATTGCGAAGATAAATCCTCTGATAGATTCTCCACCAAAGATAAACATCGTTAATAACACGATAATCATCATTAATGAAGTATTCAATGTTCTAGATAATGTAGTATTAATAGAAGCGTTTACGATATCTTCGAAGCTACCTTTACGGTTTCCGATGATAAACTCTCTCACCCTGTCAAATACAATTACCGTATCGTTCATAGAGTAACCAATTACAGTCAAAATCGCAGCGATAAAGTGCTGATCCATTTCCATGTGGAATGGCATGAATTTGTAGCATAATGAGTAAACTCCTAATACAAAGATTACGTCGTGCGCAACAGCTGCAATCGCACCTAATGAATATTGCCATTTACGGAAAGATACCATTAAGTATAAGAAAATAACTGCCATTGCCCCAAGAACTGCCCAGTAAGAGTTAGTTTTGATATCCTCAGAAATAGAAGCTCCAACTTTAGAAGCTTGCAACACACCTACTTTTTTACCATCAAATGAGTTGATGAATTTATCGTAAGTTGTATTTGGGAAATATTTCTGTAAAGCAGTGTATAATTTTTGGTTTACTTCTTCGTCAATTGCTACACCATCTTCTTTAATTTTATATTTAGTAGTGATTTTCAATTGATCATCATCACCTAAAATTTTAGCCTCAACTGGTGTACCAAAAGCAGCAGATAATTCATCTGAAACTGCAGTAGCATCAACTGGTTTCTCAAATTTAACTTGGAAAGTTCTTCCTCCAACAAAATCAACACCTTCATCTAATCCGTTAACGAAGAAGATAGAAACTAAACTTACTACAACTACAATAGAAGAGAAGATGTAAGTGAATTTTTTGATTTTGATGAAATCAAAGTGGAAGTTTGTAAACCAGTTTTTAGTAATATTTGTAGAGAAAATTAAATCACCTTTTCCTGCAATGTTTCTGTCAATGAAAATTCTAGCAATAAAGATAGAAGTAAACAATGAAGTTACGATACCAATTAATAATGTCAATGCGAAACCTTTAATAGGACCTGTTCCGAAAATAAATAAGATAGCTCCAGTTAAAACGTGAGTAACGTTAGCATCAATAATAGAACGCATTGCACCATGCCATCCGTAAGAAGCTTGAACTGCCTCAGAAAGTGATTTTCCTTCACGCAACTCCTCTTTCGCTCTTTCGTAGATAATAATGTTAGCATCTACCGCTGTACCTAATGTAAGTACGATACCTGCAATACCTGGTAATGTTAATACAAAACCAAAACTTGCCATAATTCCGAATAAGAATAGTAAGTTTAATAATAACGCAAGGTTTGCATACCAACCAGCTTTACCATAATAGAATACCATCCAAACACAAACTAATAAGAAACCTAATACAGAAGAAATTGTACCCGCATCAATAGCTGCTTGTCCTAAAGATGGACCTACAACAGTTGATTGGATAATATCTGCAGAAGCTGGTAATTTACCTGCATTTAATACGTTAGCTAAATCTTTAGTTTCAGCCACATCAAATGAACCTGTAATCTCAGATCTTCCTCCAGCAATAGGACCGCTTGTTACACCTGGAGCAGAATATACGATATCATCTAATACAATAGCAATGTAGCTTTTTTGAGCAAATGCTCTTCCTGTTAATTCTTCCCAAACTTTAGCACCTTGGCTGTTCATTTGCATAGAAACAGCTGGTTTACCCATTTGGTCAAAAGTATCTTTTGCATCAGTTACAACACCACCGCTCATTGCTGGGTTATTGTCTCTGTTTCCTTTTAAAGCGTATAATTCAACCGCTTCAATATCTGCAGCGCTTTTTACGTCTTTAGCTTTAGGATCTTTTATTGTTGTTGGCTTGCTCCATACAAATTTTGCATAGTGTTGGTCAGCAGCCAATAATACTCTAATTTCTGGTCTTTTGAAATAATCATTGATAGCTGCAGTATCTTTAGGAGCGAAGTAACCTAAAACTGGTCCACCACCTTGAACGATCATTTTATCAAATAAAGGATTGTTTCCTTTTTTAACATCAGAAGAATCTTTAGCATCTGTTAATAATGCATTTAATGAATCTTTAGCAACTGTTTTAGTTTCAGTCTTTTTAACTTCAGTTTTCTTTAAAGCTTCGTTTGCAGATACTAAGAAATTTCCAATTTCTTCAATTTTGAAAGTTTCCCAAAACTCTAATTGAGCTTTTCCACCTAATAATTTTTTAATTCTATCAACATCCTTAGCACCTGGAAGCTCTACTAAGATTCTTCCTGTTTCTCCTAATTTTTGGATGTTTGGCTGTGTAACACCAAATTTGTCGATACGCTCTCTTAATACTTTAAAAGCACTTTCTACAGACTCATCAACTTTTCTTTTGATAACTTTTTGAACTTGTGCGTCAGACATTTGAAAGTCTACTCCACCTTCTCCTTGAAGACTTCTGTTAGCAAAAATATCTGGAGATGCTAATTTTACAGTTCCTTTTGAATTTGCATCAAAAGCTTCAAAAAACTTATTTAAATATGTTTTGTTTCCTTCTAAATTTGCAGATGCATCAGCTAATGATTTATTAAAAACTGGATTTTTAGAATTATTAGCCAAACCTTTTAATACATCTTTAATAGAAATCTGAAGAATTACGTTGATTCCTCCTTCTAAGTCAAGACCTTTATTAAGCTGCTTGTTTTTCACTTCATTGTAAGTGAAATCAGTAAAACCAAGATTTAATACTTTTTCTTTACCAATAGAATCTAAATATTTCAGCTCTTTATCAGGATTATCTCCTGCAAAAGCTTTAGCTTCACTTTTGACACCATTTGCCACAAAAGTGAATGATAGTTGGTAAATACTTACCAATGCAAATAGAATTGCGAAAAATTTAATAAGTCCTTTATTCTGCATTATTACTAAAAATTAATTATGTTTTATTTTTGATTTTGTTTTAAAGTCCCATAAAATAAGCCCTGACATGATTTTTTAAAACAAAAAAACGAGATCACGAATTACCAATTTTTTTTTAAACCGAGCAAATATATAATTAACGAAAATATTAACCAATTTATTTATTAATTAATCTCAAAAAAAAAGCTGCAAAAGTGCAGCTTCTTTTCTTTTTTCCTGTTTTTATTATACTAAAATCGTTTTTAGGGCATCATTCATGCTACGAACTGCATCTGCACTTTTAGCAAATAAAGCCTTCTCCTGATCGTTCAAGTTTATATCTAGAATTTCTTCCACACCGTTTCTACCAATTATACACGGTACTCCAATACAGATATCATTTTGACCATACTCTCCTTCTACAAAAACAGAACATGCAATCATTTTCTTTTGATCATTCAAAATACTATCAACTAAATATGCTACAGAAGCTCCTGGCGCATACCAAGCAGAAGTCCCAAGAAGCCCTGTAAGGGTCGCTCCTCCTACCATAGTATCTGCTGCAACTTTTTGCAATACTTCTTCTGAAAGAAACTGAGATACCGGAATACCATTATAAGATGCTAAACGTGTTAACGGAATCATAGTTGTATCTCCATGACCTCCAATTACCATTGCCGAAATATCATTTGCTGGTTTATCCAGAGCCAATGAAAGATACGTTCTAAAACGAGAACTATCCAAAGCTCCACCCATACCTATAATTCTGTTTTTTGGAAGACCTGTAGCTTTTAAAGCCAAATACGTCATCGTATCCATCGGATTTGAAACTACGACAATAATTGTATTAGGCGAATACTTTAGTACATTCTCAGCAACTGTCTTAACAATTCCTGCATTGATACCTATTAATTCTTCTCTTGTCATTCCTGGTTTTCTCGGAATTCCTGATGTAATTACTACTACATCGCTTCCTGCAGTTTTAGAATAATCGTTGGTAACTCCAGAAACTTTGGTATTAAAACCTGTGTTTGTGGCGCACTGTGTTATATCAAGCGCTTTCCCTTCTGCAAAACCCTCTTTAATATCCAACAATACTACTTCGCTAGCAATTCCTCTATAAGAAATAACATCTGCACATGTAGCTCCAACATTTCCTGCTCCTACAATGGTAACTTTCATATTTTATACTTTATCGGTTATTAATTTTTGTCTATTCTTTAAAAAGACAATTCGTTTAATTGTCTAGTAAATTTAAACAATTAAACGAATTGAAATTATTAATTTTTTATTTTATGCGTCAATATTTGCATAAACTGCATTTTTCTCGATAAACTCTCTACGAGGAGGCACTTCATCCCCCATTAACATAGAGAAAACCTGATCAGCTTCTGCAAGACTATCAATATTTACTTGGCGCAAAGTTCTGAAATTCGGATCCATCGTAGTTTCCCATAATTGCTCCGCGTTCATCTCTCCAAGACCTTTATAACGCTGAATGTTAGCACTTCCTCCCATTCTTTCGTTAGCTTGATCACGCTGAACATCATTCCAAGCATATTCTTTTTTGTTTCCTTTTTTAACTAAGTATAAAGGCGGTGCTGCAATGTAAACGTGACCTTCTTCGATAAGCTCTTTCATGAAACGGAAAAAGAACGTTAATATTAAGGTAGAAATGTGGCTACCATCGACATCGGCATCACACATGATGATTACCTTGTGATATCTTAATTTTTCAAGATTTAATGCTTTACTATCTTCTGCAGTTCCTACAGTTACTCCCAAAGCTGTAAAGATATTCCTAATCTCTTCGTTTTCGAATACTTTATGATGCATCGCTTTTTCAACGTTCAAGATTTTACCACGTAATGGAAGAATGGCTTGAAAGTTACGATCACGTCCTTGTTTTGCTGTTCCACCAGCCGAATCTCCCTCGACAAGGTAAACTTCACATCTTGCAGGATCTTGCTCAGAACAGTCAGATAATTTCCCTGGCAATCCTCCACCGCCCATAACGGTTTTACGCTGCACCATTTCACGTGCTTTTTTCGCTGCGTGACGTGCCTGAGCTGCCAAGATTACTTTCTGAATGATTACTTTAGCATCATTTGGATTTTCTTCCAAATAATTTTCAAGCATTTCTCCTACTGCCTGAGAAACCGGAGAAACTACTTCTCTATTTCCTAGCTTCGTCTTAGTTTGCCCTTCGAACTGAGGTTCAGATACTTTTACCGAAATAATTGCTGTTAATCCTTCACGGAAGTCATCTCCAGAAATTTCGAATTTTAATTTATCTAATAAACCAGAAGCATCAGCATATTTTTTAAGCGTTCTTGTCAAACCACTTCTAAAACCTTGTAAGTGCGTTCCTCCTTCGTGAGTATTGATATTATTTACGTAAGAAAAAATATTCTCCGTATAACTTGTATTATAAATTAAGGCAACCTCAACTGGAATTTCACCTTTATCATTATCCATGCTGATAACGTGAGAAACAATTGGTTCACGATTACCATCTAAGTAACGAATGTATTCTTTAAGACCTTCATCAGAATGAAATACTTCACTTCTAAATTCGCCTTTTTCATCCACTTCTCTCTTATCTGTAAATGTGATTGTAATTCCTTTATTCAAGAAAGAAAGCTCACGCATACGTGCTGAAAGCGTATCGTATGAAAACTCAGTAGTTTGAGTAAAGATCGTGTCATCAGGATAAAAAGTCTGACGTGTACCTCTTTTATCTGTTTCTCCAATTTGTTTAACTGGATATAATGATTTTCCTCTTTCGTATTCCTGCTCATAAATCTTACCTTCTCTAAATACAGTAGATTTCATGTGAACAGAAAGAGCGTTTACTACAGAAACCCCTACCCCGTGCAAACCTCCAGAAACTTTATATGAATCTTTGTCGAATTTACCTCCGGCACCAATTTTAGTCATTACAACTTCAAGTGCAGAAACACCTTCTTTTTTATGTAAATCAACTGGAATACCACGTCCGTTATCTTCAACTGTAACAGAACCATCTTCGTTTATTGAAACACCAATTGTGTCGCAATGCCCTCCCATGGCCTCATCAATAGAGTTATCTACAACCTCATAAACTAAATGATGCAGTCCTCGAACCCCTACATCTCCAATATACATTGATGGACGCATTCTTACGTGCTCCATTCCTTCTAATGCCTGAATACTATCTGCTGAATAATTGTTCTTCTTGATTTCTTCGCTCATATAATTTATTCTAAAAATGTATTTACTGTCTAACACGCAAATATATAAAAACGCGAGCTATATACCCAGTAAATTACGACTTAAAGCACTTAAGTTATCAACACAATTGTCTGAAAAACCTAAAAATAGAGTTAAAAATGAAATTAATTTCTAATTTTCTTAAATTCCAAATTCTAAAAATGGAAATAACGTAAAAAATGGACTCTTTTTGAAATTCCATTTTTTTGAAATTCCAAATTCCAAAACATACATTAAATCAAAAAGCCGAAATAATATTCTTATTTCAGCTTTTCTATATCTGCTCCCAAATTGGAATTTGGAATTTCAAAAATTTGGAATTTTCTTTTAAGCAATCACAGTAGTTTTTACAGTTTCAAAATTACCATTCAAATGAGCCGCATTTGCTCTTCCGCTTGGATCTTGGTTTTCCTGCCATTTTGGAATCCACTTACGAACAGTTTGTGCCGCGCTGACCTGTGGATAGTATTTATGGAAAATTGATCTATACAAGTACGCTTCTTTAGTTGTTGGCGAGTTATACGGAAATTCTGTGCTTGCTCCTGCCAATTGCTCATCTGTAACTTGCGAAGCACAATATTCAATCAACTCATCAACCCAATTATATCCCACTCCATCAGAAAACTGCTCTTTCTGACGCCATAAAACTTCCGAAGGCAAATATGGGTCTTCCGTATCAAAAGCTTTTCTTAAAATGTATTTTTCAACGCCATCATACGTTTTTGGCTGTTTCTCTTCTGTTTTAATTCGAATGGCTACATCTAAAAATTCTGTATCCAAAAACGGAATTCTCACTTCTAGACCATTTGCCATTGTCGTTTTATCTGCGCGCAACAAATCGGCTGTAAATAGCTTCTGAACTCGTTCTATAGTTTCATCTTGAAATTCTTCTTCTGAAGGCGCATTTCTAAAATACAGATGCCCTCCAAAAACCTCATCTGCACCTTCGCCAGACAAGATCACTTTTATTCCCTGATCTGCTATCGCTTTAGAAAGCAAATACATAGGAACACCAGATCTAACCGAAATGATATCATACGTCTCAATATGATAAATTACTTTTTCTAAAACTTTAACTCCTTCTTCAACCGAAAAATGAATTTCATGATGTTCAGTTCCTAAAAATTCAGCGGCTTTTCTTGCCATAACATTATCGGGAGCATCAGCGTCCAATCCGATAGAAAAAGAATGCAATTTTTCGCCTTTCTCTTTTAGCAATCTCGAAGTGATGGCCGAAATCAATGAAGTATCTAAACCTCCTGATAGCACAACTCCTAAAGGCACTTCTGCCAATAGACGTTTGCGTGTTGCCTGAATCAAACTCTCACGAATCAATTCTAAATCTAACGGATGAGTTGCATTTTTATGGTCTTCATATTCTGGGCGATAGTATTTTACAAAACCTGTTTTTGCTGTATAATAATGTCCTGGCGGAAAAGTAGAAAACGATTTGCATTGATCTGCAATAGATTTCATTTCTGATGAAAAATAAATTCTTCCTCTTTCATCTAAACCATAATATAAAGGTTTCACCCCAATTGGGTCACGACCTGCAATATATTTATCTCCATCAATTACAACAAACGCAAAATCTCCATCCAATTTATTACAGAAATCATAGCCGAATTCTTCATAAAGATGCACAATAACTTCTGAATCTGATTCAGTTCTGAACGTATGGTCCTTTAAAACTGTATTTTTAAGCTCTTGATAATTATAAATCTCTCCATCATGAACCATCCATGCTTTGTTCGTTCCCTGAATAGGCTGTTTTCCTGAATTAAGATCAATTATAGACAGACTTTCATGACAAAGTATACTGCCATTTTCCATAATATGAATATCGCTCTCATCAGGTCCGCGATGTGACATTCTCTCAGAAAGTTCTTTTACAAGCTTGGGGTCTTTTCCTTTACCAATAACGGCTAACAATCCAGACATACTATTTTATTTTTTATTTTTATTCTGATGTACCAGCCTCAAATAAGCTGTACATTAAAAAATCATTAAAATTTCCGCTTAAAAGCAAAACTAAATATTATTTTCTGCTTTCCTACATTTTACATCCTAAAATTTCAGTGTTTAACTTTTATTTCGACGAAACTCAAACATAAAACAAAATTTAATCGATTACCAAAATTTTTTATTTTAACATATTGAAATACAGAAACTTTTTTAGACAAGAAAGACGCTCTCATAAAAGAACGTCTTTCGGCAATATATATACTAATTCTAAAAATTAAACTCTTAATTAGGCTTTCACATAAGCATCATCATGAACATTAGCTACCGCTCTTCCTGATGGATCGTTTAAGTTTTTGAAAGCTTCATCCCACTCCAAAGCAATTTTAGTACTACAAGCCACACTTGCTTCCTGAGGAACGCATAATGCTGCAGCATCGCTTGGGAAATGTTCTGTAAAAATTGAACGGTAGTAATACTCTTCTTTAGAAGTTGGAGTTTGCAATGGGAATTTGAATCTTGCGTTTGCCAATTGCTCATCTGAAACCTCTCTAGCTACTACTTCTTTCAAAGTATCAATCCAGCTGTATCCTACTCCATCAGAAAACTGTTCTTTTTGTCTCCAAGCAACACTTTCTGGAAGCATATCTTCAAAAGCTTTACGAACAACCCATTTTTCCATTGGGTGCTCTTTGTTAATCATTTTATCTTGTGGGTTGATGCGCATGGCAACGTCCATAAATTCTTTATCTAAGAATGGTACACGTCCTTCTATTCCCCAAGCTGCTAAACTTTTGTTTGCACGTAAACAATCGTACATGTGAAGTTTTCCTAATTTACGAACGTTTTCTTCGTGGAATTCTTTAGCATTTGGCGCTTTGTGGAAATATAAATATCCTCCAAACAACTCATCTGCTCCTTCTCCTGAAAGAACCATTTTGATTCCCATAGATTTGATCACTCTAGCCATTAACCACATTGGAGTCGAAGCTCTAACTGTAGTTACGTCGTAAGTTTCAAGGTTGTAAATTACATCACGAACAGCATCTAAACCTTCTTGGATTGTAAATTTGATTTCGTGGTGAATAGTTCCAATATGATCTGCTACTTTTCTTGCCGCAGCTAAATCTGGAGACCCTTCTAATCCAACAGAGAAAGAGTGCAATTGCGGATACCAAGCATCTGTAGTATCATCTGATTCAATTCTTTTTTGAGCAAATTTTTTAGCCACAGCCGAAGTAATAGAAGAATCTAAACCTCCAGAAAGTAAAACTCCGTAAGGAACGTCACTCATTAATTGTCTGTGAACCGCAGCTTCCAATGCTTTTCTGATTTCTGGAATGCTAGTTTCGTTGTCTTTTACTGCATCATATTCTGTCCAGTCTCTTTTGTACCATTGTACAAATTCGCCATCTTTGCTTGATAAATAATGCCCTGGAGGGAATAATTCGATTTTTGTGCAATATCCTTCTAAAGC
This sequence comes from Flavobacterium sharifuzzamanii, assembly GCF_003254585.1. GTDB lineage: Bacteria > Bacteroidota > Bacteroidia > Flavobacteriales > Flavobacteriaceae > Flavobacterium > Flavobacterium sharifuzzamanii. Next base: position 65,883 of record NZ_QJGZ01000035.1, read on the forward strand.
TTTTAACTCAGAAGCTACATAAAAAGTCCCGTGTTGATCCCAACCAATATACAATGGAATAATTCCCATATGGTCACGAGCTACGAAATACTCATCTTTATCCACATCATAGATTGCGAATCCGAAGATTCCGTTTAACTCATCAACGAAATCTGCTCCTTTTTCTCTGTAAAGTGCTAAAATAACTTCACAGTCACTCTCTGTCTGAAAGTTATATTTACCCGCAAATTGTTTACGAAGGTCTCTGTGGTTGTAAATTTCACCATTCGCAGCCAAAACCAATTTTTTATCTTCTGTAAATAAAGGTTGTTTTCCTGACGCTGGATCTACAATCGCCAAACGCTCGTGAGAAAGAATCGCTTTATCATTGCTAAAGATACCGCTCCAGTCTGGTCCACGGTGACGAATGATTTTTGACATTTCTAATACTTGAGGTCTTAACGCTTCGGCTTTTTGTTTAAGATCAAAGGCACATACAATTCCACACATAATTTTATATTTTTATTTTGTAAATTTTATTTTGATAGGGCAAAGATGGAGTATTAGTTACAATTGACAAACACAAACCTTAATATCAATTACAATTATCAATCAAAAAAATCAATTTACACACAAAATGTAAAATTTTAGCATTAAAAAAAGACCTAAACTTTAAATCCTTAATTTTAAGTACAAAACTGCTTTCAAATTTAAAGTTTAAAGCGGTTTTTTGAATTAAATTACAAGTTATTCCTATTACAAATGGAAGATTCGTAAAGAAGAGATAAAAAGTTGTTCTGGAATTATTGTTTATCTAGTATTATCTAGATTTTGAGTCTTACTTGTCATCTTGACGAAGGAAAGATCACACAAGTAATTCCACATGCTAGTTCGCCAATCTGTATCGAGTTTCTAGTGTGATCCTTCCTTCGTCAGGATGACAAACTGTATGGTTAAGGCAGTGCTTTAAAAAAATAAACGATTCCCATAATTACTAAAATTCCTAGTAACAGCCAATGCTTAAAACTTGTGGCTTTTATTTGAAACTTATAAAGTTTATCATTTTCCGTAACATCTTTTTTCCATAATTTATGAATCTTATAAAAGGCATAAGAAGCTCCAAAGAATGAAAAACTACATATTAAGTGCATAAAATTCATATACTAGCTAATTTCTTCAATAGTATAATGCGTCTTATTTATTTCAAACTGAAAACCTGCTTTATTTCCCATTAAATGATTTCCCAAAGGAGATTGTGGAGAAAGCGCAATCACATTAATTCCGTCAATTGTAATTTTAGGAAGCGCAACACTAACATACAAATAGATTCCGTTTGCTTTTACTAAACTTCCTAGAACAATATTTTCTGTCGTTTTTAGCGGATCTATCTTGTCTAAAATTGCTTTTTGCTCTAAAGCTTCTTTTAATTTATTTGTCAATTTTTCTTGCTCGATATGCATCATCGACAAAGCCGTTTCATGCTTATCGCCTGCAGAACCTTTGGCATCATTTTTTGAATCTTCTGTCAAACCCGAAATCATGTCTTTAAAAACATCAATTCGATCTTGAACCATTTGAGTGTAGTGAGAATATATTTTTTCTTTGAAAGTCATTTTTTTTAAAAGGTACTGAGGTTCTGAGGCACAAAGGTGCAAAGGTTTTTTTTCTTGGTCTAAATTTTTATTCGAAAAAAGCACTTGGATAAACCACTTCTCCACTTATTCCTTTTAAACCATCATCTGCTAATTCAATAATCATGCAGTTTTCAGCTGGAACATCAAAAGGCATTTTGATATTGTATTTTTCGCAGAGTTCATATCCAAACCTGGGGTAATAATCTTGATGTCCTAATAAAATAACCGATTTATAACCTAAACTTTGTGCGATTTCATGTCCACGCAAAATCAACTTTGAACCAATTCCTTTTCCTTGGAATTCAGGTAAAACCGAAACTGGAGCAAGTGCTAGTGACGGAAAGGTTTGCGTTTCATTTTTTATCTGCAGTTTGGTAAATAAAATATGACCTACAATATGATTATCAATTTCGGCAACAATAGACAGTTCTGGAATAAAAGCATCCGATTTTCTTAATCTTTCTACCAAAAACTGTTCTTTATGGTCGCTGTATTCTTCCTTTTCGAAAGCTTTTTCTATCAAATGAAAAACACTTTCAAAATCATTTTTATTTTCTTGACGTAATATAATTTCCATTTTATAAAATTAAAAAAACAGCCACGAATTCACGAATCTACTCCAAAAAATTCATGAGCTCATGGCTGAAAAAAAAAGGCACATTCATTTAAAATGTTTTTGTGCCTAAGCATCTTTATGGCAAAGATTTCTTAAAAATCAAATTTATAGTTTGCGCCTCCTAAAACCTGGAATCCTTGTACAGGATAATTCAACCATTTTTCGTAAGCTTGATTTCCAATATTATTCAATTTCAAGAAAAATGTCAATCTTTCGTTGAATTTATAACCTACATGAGCATTTGCATCAAAATAGCTTTTTAAAGTAATTGGTGTAGCATCGATTCCTAAAGAAGTATTTACCTGCATATCTTTTCTTTCGCCAACATAAAACACATTCAATCCTGCATACCATTGCTTTGTAATATTAACGTCTAAAGTCGAACTTAATTTCATTGTTGGTAAATTCCATGCTTCAACCACATTGTCAGTATTGTAACTATTAAAAGTTCCGTTGATTCCGAAAGTTACATTTTGAGAGAAATCGGCTTTTAATTCTCCGTAGAAACGAAACGTTCTAATATCTTCATACACTACTCCAAATGAGTTCCCGAAAGCGTAATCTTCATTTGTAATTACTTCTGTGTAATCATTTGCTTTAAACAGCGCTTTGTCTTTTTCATTCAAGTAAGAAGCAGTCACATTATAATTTACATTGTTCGCCAATTTTCCTTTTAATCCAGCAAAAACATTGTATTGCGTACTTGACGGACGCATGTTTAAAGTCGGAGATAAAAACGGATTCTCGGTCACAAAATCAGCATAAGAATTCTGATTTAAACCTCCGTTTACTCCCGTATAGAAAATCATTAAATCGCCAACCAGTTTGTAGGAAGCATTTACTTTTGGATAGAAATAGAATTTATTTCCGCTATTTTCAGAATCTGCACTGTAATAGATTCCAGCTCCTAATTCTAATGTCCACTCATTTTCATTAATTACAAAACTTGGCTCGATTCCAACATTGGTAAAACTGTATTTTAAAGCTTCTGTATTATCTTGGAAATAGTTGTTTTTGAAAGAACCGCTTACGTGATCTACAATTACATTGGTTTTAATTGCCTGATCCATTACATCAACTGTAAAAGTCGGCTTTACATAAAACCTATTTTCTGAAGAAGAATAACTATCTGAAAAATGCGTGAATTTCGCAGAAAGTTTACTAAAAATACTTTCTGAAAATTCAGCATTTCCGCCAACCCAAATTGTATTATATGAATGATCCGGATTAATGCTGTTTACCAAATCATAACGCTGATCCGGAATTGTAGAGCCAAAATCTGATGGAAGTCCATACCAATTGTAAATCTGGTTCTGGTAACCTAAATCAACTCCCCAAGTATTATCTCTATTGTTTTGACCATAACCAACATTAATTGAAGTATCATAAAATTCATCGTTCAATTCTACATCTTTAATTCCGCCTTGAGAAGAGTGATGGCGAAACATTCCTGCTACATAATCATTATTGCCTAAATCTTGGTTTACGAATAATTCACCATTTAAAGTGCTGTAATTTCCAAGCCCTAAAGTTGCATAATTATTAAACAATTTTTCTCTTTTAGCTTTCTCAACACCTTCTGCTTTTCCTTTAGAAGGCGTAAAAGTAGATGCGACAGGAACAGACAGAATACTGTATTTAATAACTTCTTTCGGCTGATTGCCGCTATCGTCCAGCGAAGGCGTTTCTTTCACTTTAAAAGCATCTGAAATAGTCGGCGAATAAGGTTTTACCACGTTTACAGTTTCGGTTCCAATCGTTTCATTTTTCTTTTGCGCAATCGAAAACTGAGCAGTAAATAACACTAACAAAATGATTATTTTATGTCGGCAGTTTAATTTCATATTTCTTTTTTTTAAGAGTATAGAGAAAAGAGTATAGAAAATAGACTTATACTATTTCTTAATTCTTACGCTAAAAACTCTTTGTTCTCTTTCTATATTCTAAAATCTTTGTTCTATTTTCTATTTTCTATTTTCTTGCTTAAGCTTCCCACTCACCTTTAGCTACAAACTGAGCTTTTCCTCCTATTCTAATATCAAAAAGATCTGCGTTTAATTTTCCATCAAAATAAATTTCAGACGGGCGCCCGATGTAATCTCCCTGATGATTTGTCAATTTAAATTCAGGTTTGTGGTATTTTAATAAAAAAGCCTGCAAACAAGTACTAGCACTGCCTGTTGCTGCATCTTCTACCAACTGATTATGCTCAACACATAACATTCTGCTGAACAGTTTTTCTCCTTCCAAATAATAGAAATACAAACCTCTATGATCTGTTTTGCAGTGCTGTTTCATCCATTCATCAGCTTTATCTTTATCCAAAACCAAATTTTCAAGAGCTCTTTTACTGCTTAATCCGACCATCACAAAAGCACTTCCTGTTGTCACTTCCTGAATAGGAAATTGATTTTCGAAATCGCTTACTTGCAGGTTACTAAAAAAGGTGAAATCTATTTTCGAAAAAGTGTCCCAAAACTTTGGCTGAGCTGCTTTTAGCCAAATCAAATCTTCGGTTTTATTAATTGCAATTGGTCCAATCGGAACTTCTAATTTTATTTCGTTAGGCGAATTTTCAAAAACCTTATTCATCAAAACCCAAGAAGTCCCAATAATCGGATGACCCGCAAATTGCATTTCGTGAGCTGGTGTAAAAATCCTAATTTCTGCTTTATTATTGGCTTTATCCAGTTTGGTTACAAATGTGCTTTCCGCAAAATTAATCTCGCGTGCCATCTGCTGCATTTGTTCTGTACTTAGATTTTCTGCATCCATAAAAACCGCCAGCTGATTTCCAGCATATTTTTTATCGGCAAAAACATCAACTATGTAAAAAGGTAAACTCATTTCTTTCTTCTTTTCTTTTAGAAGCAAGAGAAAAGACTTTATCTAAAAATCTTGCTTCTTGTCTTTTTCTTCTATTATTCTCTCTATCTATTAATCGACGAATTTGTTTTAGACTCTTCCGCTTTAATAGCTCCTAATTCTTTTTTCGCTTCTTCAACAACATCTGGATAATCTGTAAAGTTGTTGATTACGTTATCTAAAATATATGTCGCTTGATAACTGTCTTTTAACCCGTAGAAGTTTTTCGCCATCAATACCAAACCTTTTGCTCCGTAATATTTGTAAGCCGAATAGCTTTTTGCTAATTTCTGAACTGCAGTATTCGAAGCATCAAATTTTCCTTCTTTCGTTTTAAAGTACGCATCATAATATAAAGCTTCAGCTGCCAATTCTCCTTTTGAAGTCGACAATAATTTAGCGTAAGCTGTTTTAGCTTTATCTTCATTTCCTGTTTGAATCGCCGCTCTTGCAACAATGATTTGAGCATCGGCTTTTACTCCTGCATCAGATTTTGCATTTTCTAAAACTTTTTCAGCAGCAGTAACCGAATTGTCATAATCTTTTTTGTCATAATAGCATTTCATCAAGTTTGCCTGCGCGAAAGTTTTGTTCTGCGGATAATCTGCTTCACTTTCTAAACGTTTTAAAACCGGAATTGCTTTATCACAATCTTTTGCTTTTAAGTAAATCTGAGCCAATCTATTTAAAGCCTGTTCTGTAAATTCATTTCTAGGCTGATCAATCACATATTGATAATTTGATGTAGATTTTGTTTCAGAACCTTCAGCGTAATATAGTTGCGCCAAATAGAAATTAGCCTCTAAAGCGTGTAATCCCGCTGGGAATTTGCTCACGTAACCACCAAAACCTGTAATCGCAGCTTTGCTGTTATTTTGGCTATATTGTTTGAAAGCAGCATCGTAAGTGTCGTTGTCTAATTCAGCATCTGAAACTTCAACAAAATCTAAAGTACGAACCCAAGTTGCATATTCGTCTACTTTTCCTGAATCAACATAAATTAATCTTGCTGTTGCTACTGCTTCTAAAGCCTCTGGTGTTTTTGGGAATTCTGCAGCAACTTTTTTAAATTTCGTTAAAGCCTGTTCATCGCGATCAGAATTATAATAAATCAAACCTTGTTTTAGAATTGCTTTTGAAGTAAAAGATCCGTTTTGGAATTCTGAAATTAATTGGTCATACGTTTTCAAGGCTTGATCGTTTTTCTTTTCTGCAACATAAGTATTTCCTAATTCAAACAAGGCATCATCTCTGTAAGACGATTTTTTGTACATCTGAAGAAAATTATTCAATTCATCAACTTTCTTAGCATTATTTGACAAAAACCCGTAAGAAAGTGCTTTTTGAAACTGCGCATAATCTGCATCTACACCTTTTGCGGCAATTGCTTTTGCATAAGCCTCGTTTGCAGCGCTATATTTTGAAGTTACAAAACGACAGTCACCCAAACGCAAATAAGAATCATTTAAACGAACTTTATCTGAAGGTGAATTATCGATCTGCGCTTGAAATGAATTTGCAGCCTGATCGTAATCTTTCAATTTAAAATACGTGTAACCAATATTATAATTAATGTTTTTATATTCATCTGTAGATTTTGCAGCAGCCATTCCAGCAAATTGCTTGTAAGTCAATAAAGCATTTTGCATATCATCATTCAGATATTCTGTTTCTGCTTTCCAGAAAGTGGCACGAGCCGCAAACTCAGGAGTTTTTTGTTCGCTGATAGCATTTTTGAACATTTTACCCGCTTCTTGGTAATTATTTTCATTGTACAATTCCAATCCGCGATAAAAAAGCACTTTTTGGTACGCTGCTTTATTTTCAGCAGTTCTATTTTTTTCTAATAAAACCAGTGCTTCTTTGTAATTTTTAGAAGAAATATAAGAATCAACCAACAGTTTTTCTACCTCAGCACGGCTTGAATTATTTGGATATTTTTTAAGAAAATCTAGTAAAATACCTGGAACAGCTTGATAGGCATTTCCGATATCATAACTCAATTTAGCGTAATTTAAAGCGGCATCTTCTTGAATTTGTGCGTTAAAATCCATTTCAGAAGCATTCTTGAAAGCATTTAAAGCTTCTTGCTTTTTACCCGTATTTAAATAACTTAAACCTAAATGGTAATATGCATTCTGCGCAACAAAATCTTTTCCTTCAATAATTTTATTAAACTGAGAAATTGCTTTTTCGTAGTCTTTCTGTTCATAATATGCGTATCCTAATTGATAAAAATCGGTGTTGTTCCATTTTCCTTTTTTACCCGCATATTGTTCCAAATACGGAATTGCTTTTCCGTATTGCTTTAAGTTGAAATAACTCTCTCCAATAATTTTATTCAGTTCCGATTTTTCAATATCGTTCGATTTGTTCATGGCAACCAATCCTAAATCAATCGCTTTTTGGAAATTTCCTAATTTGAAATTCATATCGGCTTGATAATACGACAGTTTTTCTTTGTATTTTTCTTCGCCCGAAACCTCATCAAAATATTTTGTTGCCTCTTTATAATCGTCGCCTTCATAAGCCATAAAACCTAAGTAATATTTGGCTTGAGAACCATATTCTTTAGAATTGACAACTTTATTAAAATAATTGGTGGCTTCTTTTTTCTTTTTAGCATTAAAATAGCTGTAGCCTTTCATGAAGTTAAACTTATCCGATTCGGTTTTACTCATGTAGCTTTCGTCTACTTTATCAAACCATTGCAATGCTTTTGGGTAATTTCCCTGCTCGAAGAAAAATTGAGCAGCCTCGATATAAGCCTGGTTTTGTTTGGTGCTTGTCGGATAATCATTTACAAATTGTTCCACCAAAGCATCAGCATTTGCTTTGTTTGTTCTTATAGCACAATTGGCAATGTAGAAAGCACAATCAGATTGCACTTCTTCGTTTGTGGCATTGTATTTTACTTTTTCAAAAATCAATTGAGCCGAAGCATATTGTTTATCATTATATAAAGCCAGTGCTTTGTCAAAATCCTTTAATTCGTAAGTATAAATAGCCGATTTCTGTGCCGAAACTATTGTCGAAGTAAGGAGAATTTGGAATATAAAGAACCTGGATAGTTTACGCATTTTGATTAATATTTAGGTATTCAAAAGTATCATTTTATACGCTTTATAACGAAACGTTTTTAGGTTTTATTATAAACAAATTAATAATCGTTTATGATTTTAAGGTTTAATAAACTTCAATTTATTGGTTCTCAAACTTTCTAAAACATTTCATTTTTTAAACTTTTTCCTAAGAAATGATTGAAATTTATTTTGAATACAAACGTTATCTTATTACTTTTACCATTCAAACCAATTTTATTATGTCACAAACCGTACTGTCTCTAAAAGAAGTCACTATATATCAAGAAGGAAGAAAAATTATATCTCACATTAATTTGGATGTTAATCATGGTGAGTTTATCTACATTATCGGGAAAACTGGTTCTGGAAAAAGTAGTTTTCTAAAAACTTTATATGCTGACTTACCTTTAATTGAAGGTGAAGGACATATTGTTGAATTTGATTTGGCTACTTTAAAAGAAAAAGATATTCCGTATTTGAGACGTAAAATCGGAATTGTATTTCAGGATTTCAAACTGCTTCCTGACCGTTCTATAAAAGACAATATGCTTTTTGTTCTAAAAGCAACTGGCTGGGTAGAAAAAGAAGCAATGGAACATAAAATTGATGAAGTTTTGGACAAAGTAGGCATGAAAGATTTTGTAAACAAAATGCCTCATCAGCTTTCTGGCGGAGAACAGCAACGTGTTGCTATTGCAAGAGCATTGCTTAACGATCCTGAATTTATTTTGGCCGACGAACCAACAGGAAACCTTGATCCTCAAACAAGTTCTGAAGTATTAGAAGTATTAAAAGCAATCAATGCCGCTGGTAAAACTATCATTATGGCAACTCACGATTATGCTTTATTAATGAAATTCCCATCTAAGACTTTGAAATGTGAAGATGAAAGAATCTTCGAAGTGGTGCAAAGAAGCGTATAATGCTTTCTATTTTAATTCCGGTTTACAATTATGATGTTTCTAAACTTGTTTTAGAACTTAAACATCAGGCTGATGATTTAGGAATTATATATGAAATCATTGTTCAGGATGATAGCAGCAGGAAATTTGTCGAAGAAAACAATCAGATAAATTCTTTAGAAAACTGCCTTTTTTCTATTAATAACGAAAATTTAGGAAGAGGCAGAAACATCAATTCTTTATGCTCTAAATCAAAATATAATTATGTTTTGATTATGGAAGCCGATGCCTTTCCAGAAAGTAAATCATATCTTAAAAATTATATTGATTTGTTATCAAAAGCGCCAGATGTCATTTTTGGAGGCGTTAAATACTCAGACAGCATTCCTTCGCAAGAAAAAATACTTCGATGGAAATATGGAAGAAATAGAGAAATTAGATCTTTGAGTCAAAGACTTCAAAACAATTATGATTTCGTTTTTACATGGAATCTACTTTTAAAAAGAGAAATTCTTCTACAATATCCTTTTCCTGAGTTTATTAACGAATATGGTTATGAAGATCTTGTTTTTATAAAAAAACTTCGATTAAACTCAGTTCCTATTACTCATATTGAAAATTTACTAATTCATTGTAATGATGAAAATAGCGTAGACTTTCTCAATAAAACCGAAAAGGCCGTTAGAAATCTTTACAACTTAATTTGTTCTGGAAAAATTGATTCAAAAGACGTTAAACTAACTAAGGTTTATCTAATTTTAGAAAAGCTTCATTTAGACGGAATTTTCAAAGCAATTTACAAAGCAAATAAAAAACAGATAATCAATAATTTAACTTCAAAAAATCCTAGTTTGCATGTGTTAGATTTTTATAAATTGGGTTATTATTGCGATTTAAAACAATAAATTGTTATGGCTTTCTTTTCTGTTGTTATTCCTTTATTCAATAAAGCAAATCATATCGAAACCACAATAAAAAGTATTCTCAGCCAGAGTTTTACTGATTATGAAATTATTGTAATAAACGATGGATCGACTGACAATGGCGAAGCTTTAGTACGTGGTTTTAATGATGACAGAATACAAGTTTACAATCAAAAAAATCAAGGCGTTTCTATTGCACGAAATCTCGGAATAGAAAAATCAAAAGGCAGACTGATTGCATTTATGGATGCAGACGATTTTTGGTTTCCAGATCATTTACAGGAACTAGCTAATTTATTTCAAGACTTTCCTGATTGTGGCATTTATTGTTCGCGTCATAAAATCAGAATTTCAAAAAAACATTTTAAAATTCCTGTTTATAATGGGATCAATGAATCTTTTAGAGGAATTGTTCCTGATTATTTTTTCTCAAACAGACCTTTTAGAATTACGTGGACTTCATCTCTGGCAATTCCAAAGGAAATAATAGAAAAAATTGGAGGATTTACACCAAATGTAACAAATGGTCAGGATTTAGAATTATGGACTAAAATTGGGATAAAATATCCTGTTGCCATCACAAATAAAACAACAGCTATTTATAATTTCGACATTCCAAATAGTGTTACCAAAAATCACGTAAACTCAATGAAGTTAATGGATTTTGAACAATTTAAACGTTCAGAAAAAGAAAATCCTTCTCTTAAGAGCTTTCTCGATTTATACCGAATTGAATATGGTCTGCGCTATTATATTTTTGGAAATAAAGAAAAAGCAAGCTTTTATTTAAAAGATGTTGACCCGCAAAATATTAGTTTAAAAATTCAGCTTTTATTAAAAATGCCTTCTGTTTTTCTACGCTTATTTTTAAAATCAAAAAACACTTTAAAAAGAATTGGGTTTGATTTTTCTATCTACGATTAGCATATTCTACAAATTCATCAAAATCCCGAATGTAGTCCTCTTCAATATACACTTCCGAAGCTACAACCAAACAAATCGAACCTGATGAAAAATTTCTAAGTTCTCTCCAAATCCCAGATTTAATCAAGAGACCTTCATAAGGTTTGTTTAAAGTAATAATTGTTTCTTCTTTCCCGTCATTTAAAACCACATCAAAACTACCACTTAGAGCGACTAGAAACTGTTGCAAATCTTTATGCGCATGTCCGCCTCGCTCCGATCCCGTTGGCACATCATATAAATAATAAACCCTCTTAATTTCAAAAGGAACTGTACCATTCTCTATTACAGATAAATTTCCTCTTCGCTCCTCAATTTTAGGGATTGAGATAATTTGTATTCCGTTATTATTTATTTTCATCCTGGATTTGTTCAAATTTTATATGCCCTTTTTTTGCAATTGTCAGAAGGCTTTTGATGTTTTTAAATTTAATATTGTTTTGTTTTAAATCAAAAAAGAGTTTGATATACAGCCAAAAAAGATATTTCTTTTTAAAGATTCTCGAAAACAAAGCGCCTTGTATGTAATATTTATCATTGATGCTTTTCTTTTCTGAAGAAGTCTGGTTTTTATGGATTACAATTATTTGAGGTTCAAAAACAAGCTGTTTCTGTTTTGCTTTCAAATCAGATAAAAAAATAGCTTCTTCTCCCATTTCAAAAACGGCTCCTAAGCCAAAATTTTCATCAAATGAAACTTTCGATTCATTAATAATCTTTTTATTCAAAGTCATTTCTATTGAACTTGAATTCAGAATATCAAAAATATTCAAATTGGCTTTAGAATCTGAAGGGTATTTTTTAATTAAATTTCCATCTAAATTTTCCGCTTCAAAATTTATTACAGCCGCTTTAGAGAATTTATTATATGCATCAATTATTTTAACTGCAAATCCCTCTTTATAAACAACATCATCATCAGCAATGACAAGAATTTTTCCGACAGCATTTTCGAGAGCTAGATTTCGGCTTTTTGCCAATCCTTTTTCAAAAGAATTTACAACTCTGACATTAGCATAATCAGAAGTTAAGATTTTCTCTTTTTGGGTTTGATTTATAATTAAAATAGAAAAATTAGAAAAATGCGAATATGGAAACATCGGAACTAAAAAATCCAATGAATTCTGATTCATTGTTGAAATTAAAATTTCGATGTCTGTTATGTTGTAAATCTCTTTCAAATGTTTTTCATCTTAAACAAATGTAATTTTTTTTTACCCTCTACAAAATGTAATTCTGTTTTGTTTTTTAATTGTTTTACATTTACTTTTTCTTTTTAACTAACACAGTTTATGCGCATTTTACTGATTGGCGAATACAGCCTTTTACATAACTCTTTAAAGAAAGGGCTAGCAGAATTAGGACATGAAGTTATTCTGATAGGAAATAGCAATGGCTATAGATGTTATCCTGTTGATTATGATTATGAGGCTAAGTTTTTTAAAAAAGAAATTTTCAATATTCCTAGAAAAATCATATTCAAACTCTTCAAATTTGATTTAGTTAGTTTAGAATATGGCATTCGTTTTTACCTATTTTTATCTCCATTACAAGATTTTGATGTTGTGCAATTTGTTAATGAAGCTTCTATAAAAACAACCAAAAGATTCGAGCTTTACTTAATACAGAAAATAGTAAAAAATAATAAATCCTTTTTTTTATTATCATGCGGATTAGATTCTATGACTCTTAAGTTTTACACTGAAAACAAAGACTATAAATCTATCTATCAACCTTCTATCAAAAATCCTTCTAAAGAATTCAACTGGTTTTCCGATTATTTTAAAAAAGGACATATTAAAATTCACAAATACATGATGAGCAATTTCAATGGACTAATTGCCACTGATTTTGATTATGTTGATGCTGTAAAAAATTATCCTATTTTTTCTGATTTTATTCCTTATCCAATAGATTTAGCCAAATTAACTTTTAAGGAATTAATAATTAAAGATAAAATAATTATTTTTTTAGGCATTAACAAATACAGCTATTATCAAAAGGGAATAATTTATTTTGAAAAAGCGCTAAAGCATATACAGGAAAAATATCAAGACAAAGTAGAAATCATAATTACAAATACAGTTCCTTACCCTATTTATATTGATTTATACAATAAAGCTCATATTCTCCTAGATCAAACCTTTAGTAGAGATCAGGGTTATAATGCGCTAGAAGCAATGGCAAAAGGAAAAGTGGTATTTACTGGTGCTGAAAACGATTTTACAGAATACTACAAAATTACCGAAAGAGTCTGCGTAAATGCTCTGCCAGATGTTCATTATCTGGTTCAGGAGTTGTCCTTTTTAATTGAGAACCCAGATGAAATAATAGCTATGGGAAAACGAGCGCGAGCTTTTGTAGAGAAAGAACACAATTATTTAGAGATTGCTCAAAAATATCTTGATGTTTGGAAAGAGAACTAAACTAATTTTATTTTCTTTTTAACTTTAAAAATAAAATCCATAATTCTTTTAATTCTTCCAGCTTTAACAAATGACAAAGTAGCAAATAAGTTGTCCCCCCAAACATACATCCTAACAGTAATTGAACTATTAAATTATCTACAAAGCAAGTTATGGCATATACTAAAATTGCCATTCCTATTGCAGCTCCAAAAAAGGGAACCATATCTTTTAACTGTTTCATTGCTCCATAACCATAAAATTTTCCTGGCAAATAGGCATTTATTAAAAATGATATGGCGGAGGTAATTACATGACCAATTATAATAGCTTTGACGCCTAACGGAATTGTGATTACCAATGCTAATAAAGTTAAGGGTAATTTAGAAATGTCAACTTTTAAGTATAAATCTGAGCGCCCAATTGCATTTAATAAATTCATATTAACGGCACTCATTGGAAGAAAAACACGAGCAAAAACCATCCATTGCAAAAGCGGAATTAAAGAAATCCATTTTTCGGTAAGTAATACTATAACTATAGGTTTTGCAAGTAAAGCAATAAGTGTCATAAGCGGAATAATCAAAAAAGCCGACATACGAATCATTCGGCTATATATAGAAACTAACCTTTCTCTATCATTTTGAACTGTAGTGAGAACAGGAAATGTCGCCTGTTGAATTACACTAACAATTGTTCCTGCTGATAAATCAGCAAAACTTTTAGCTCTTGTATAATAACCCAATGAAGCTGTTGGATAAAACTTTCCCAAACAAATATTGTAAACATTATTTAGCAGCTGCGCATACAAACCCGCCATTAAAAGTTTGGATCCGTAACCGAATAAAGACTTAAAAGATTTTTTTGAAAACAATACAGAAGGACTCCAACTACTTAAAAACCAAAGACAAACCGATGAAGCAAAAGCTCCAACAAGACTTTGAATAACTAGAGACCAAACACCATAATTATTTAAAGCTGCAACGACACCGCATAACCCGCCTGCGAATACCGACAGTACGTTACTTTTAGCAATTGATTTGAAATCGACTGCAATTGTTAGTTTTGTTTTTTGGACTATCGCTGCAGCATTCAAAAACAAACTTAAACCTAATACCCGCACTAGGTTTATTAATTGAGGCTGATTAAAAAAAACAGCTATTAAAGGTGCAGAAAAAAACAGTAGTAAATAGAAAAAAACACTTACTGCTAAATTGAATACGAATACAGTGGAAAAATCAACATCTGTTCGATCTTGACGCTGAATTAGTCCTACTCCTAAACCACTTTCAATAAAAGTTTGCGACAAAGCCATAAAAATAGCCAGCATTCCTATAAGTCCAAAATCCTCTGGCAGTAAAATTCGCGCAAGTACAATACTGACTACAAATTGCCCAATCTGAACGGCAAATTTATCAACCGCAGACCAAAAAATGCCTTTCGCTACTATTGTCTTTAGAGAGGAATTTTGCATTTATCTTTTAGCCTTAAAGTCGCACATCTACCACTTGCCCTGTATTATTTGACAAAAGGGTCTGAATACATCTTAAAGCAACTGTTTCGGGCTTTAATAATGTTTCTTCTGGTTCGTTACCAAAGTTTTTTACGCGCATTGGGGTTTGCGTACGCTCTGGATTCATACAATTTACCTTAATGCCCAATGTTTCCCATTCTTGCGATATAGCTTGCACAAAATTAACTGTAGCGGCTTTACTTGAAGAATAAATACTATAAAATGCTCGCCCTCTGGTATAAGAACTAGAAGTAAAAAATAAAATATGTCCTTTTGATTCTTTTAAATACGGAAGTGACGCAAGAGCAATATTAACCATTCCAGTATAGTTCACATTTATTGAATTTAGAATGTATTCATAATTCATAGTTTCCAAAGGTTCTTTATGTAAAACTCCAGCTGTGTTAATTATAAAATCAATTTTACACTCCTTTTCAAACACCTTTTCTAAAGCTTTTTTAACTAATTCAATATTAGAAACATCAACATTATTTTCACTTCGCGAAAAACTATAAACCTTAACTCCATTCTGTTCTGCCAGGTCTACAATACTTTTTCCTATTCCGTAAGAACCGCCAAAAACAACCATAACTTTATCAGATAGAATTTCTCTTGACAATTCTATATCCTGAATCTCAACCGATCGTAATTGAAATAGCTTATCTAATAAGTAAGTATCTTCAGGATAAGTCAATTTCATATTAACTTCTTCCCCATTTACAACATAAATATCTTCATGAGGTAAATATTTTTTAACCACTCCACAATCATCAGTCGCTTTAAAATTTCCGTCTTTTAGCGCCAATTCATAGGCTTTTGCTATGACTTCCTGTTTAAAACCTTGAGGAGTTTGTCCTCTTCTCATTTTTATTCGTTCAGGAATAGCTGTTATAATATCATTTTCAACTTCAATAATGGTATCTGCTGAATTTATTGCAACATCAACTGCTTTATAGTTACCCAAAGCTTTTATAACATCATTAATAATTCTTTGACTTATCAAAGGCCGGGCTGCATCGTGAAAAATTAAATTAGAATCATTAAATTCATTATAAGATTTTATAGCAGCAAGACTTGATTGATATCTTTCTTCGCCCCCTATCAAAACTCGTTTTACTTTTTTCCATTCGTTTTTAATAATCATATCTTCTATCATAAAGAGATAATGGTTATTAATTACAATGGCTATTTCATCAATGAATTCATTTTTTTCAAATGCATCAACAGCATGTTCGATGATCATTTTTCCGGCAACTTTAAAAAATTGTTTCGGCAATGATTTCTCTAATCGTATTCCTATTCCTCCTGCTAATATGACAGCTATGTTCATATAATTTTTTTGTTGATTCAAAATTATCCAAAAATCTGAGTTTCCAGATAATTCATAATGTTTTGTGATGCCGTTACATTGTTCTTTTGTATTAAATTTTGCTGAACAAACTCATCCCGCTTCTCTTTCATCCAATCATTTTCATTCAACACCACATTTTCGATAAAATTAATTAATTCTTCTTTTGTTCTGGATTGATAATGTACCTCAACAGCTTTTTCTCCAAATTCACTCCATTCTTTCATAACTGCTTCATTTCTTATCATAAAAAGAGAAGGTTTTCCTGTAATGAGATACTCCGCCATAAAAGAACCACAGTCATGAATAAGAGCATCTGAGGTTAAAAACAAATCTCCATATTCTGCATTTTCAAACTGGCCATTTTCAAGGTTCATCCACTCAGCATAGTAAGCTTCTGTTTTTTCTTTACCCCAATTCAGCTCACTTTCCAATTTAATTCTTAACAAAGGATGTGGTTTAAAAGCTATTTGTAATTGCTCTTTATATTGATTTGCTATTTCCAAAAAAACATCAAAATATTCCAAAAAATTAGACACTTTGTTGAGTTCATGCATTGAATGATGCGGTGCCCAAATAATTTTCTTTAAAGTTCTATGCTGTTTTTTCCAAACTCCATTATTAGGATTTTTATTTATCAGAAGTTGATCGAATCCAGGATATCCGGTTACCACATTATTAATTCCTTTATTTTTTTGTTTTTGAAAGGCTATGTTTTTATGAATTGGTGTTTCTGAAAAAATTCGCCATACAAGATTATGAAATTTTGAATCATAAAAAGCATCATAATTTGTAGTCATAATAGCGTACGGCACATAGCAGGTTAAAATATTTGAAAACTCTTTTATGTAATATCTATAATCAACTAAACCTTGATACGGATTGGTAAAAAAAATAATATCAGGTGAAAATACTTTTTTAATATCTAAATATTCTCCTGTAGTATGATCATAAGTTTTAATAACATTATGTCCTTTCTTTTTAAATGCTTCAAAAGATTTGTTCATTTCGAAAAGCATATTTTCTTTACCAAAATTTACAACAGGGCAAACAAATAATACAGGTTCAAATTTGGAATGCTGTACCATTAAATCGAATAGAACATCATATTTCCAAACCGATTCGTGAATCAAAAAAAAGGCAACTTTTATCTTTTCTTTTTTTCTAACAATCTCAAGAGCTTCCTGATGTTTTTTAGGCGCTCGCTTGATTTCATATGACTCATATAGCGTTCGTAATTTTGCAAAATTATAAACTTTGATAAGCGAAATCCATATGGTTTCAGGAACGTATTTTTTAAGAGTTAATTTTAATTCTTTCATTTTATCAAACTAAAATTAATATCTATTTAAAACCTCAACAATAGAATCAATTTCAAAACCCTCCAAAACTGGACTTATCGGTAGACTTAAAACTTCATTATGAATTTTCTCTGTTATTGGAAAAGATAAATGATTCCATTCTTGAAAAGCACTTTGTTTGTGTGGCGGTACAGGATAATGAATAACGGTTTGAATATTATTTTTCGTTAAATAATCCTGTAAATCTTTTCTGTCTTCTGTTCGAATAACAAACAAATGAAAAACATGATTATTTGAAAAATCCCAATTGGGAAGTATAATTTTTTTGTTTTTTATTTCAGCTAAATATCGTTTCGCAATATCTCTTCTTTTCTTATTATCGGCATCTAAATTGGGTAATTTTAGATTTAAGAAACTTGCCTGCAATTCATCTAGTCTAGAGTTTACACCAATATACTCATTATAATATTTCTTTTCAGAACCATAATTACGAAGCGAGAAAAGGACTTTTGCCAATTGCTCGTCATTTGTTGTAATCGCTCCGCCGTCGCCAAGACAACCAAGATTTTTTCCTGGATAAAAACTGTAAGCGATTGCAGATTTTAAATTGTAGATTGTAGATTGTAGATTTTTCTCTACGCCGTGAGCTTGTGCTGCATCTTCTACGACAATCAAATCATGTTTTTTTGCAATCTCATTTATTGCCTGCATCTCAGCTAATTGTCCATACAAATGAACCGCTAAAATGGCTTTTGTTTTTGAAGTAATTTTTTTTGGAATTAATTCTGGATTTACATTGTAGGTTTCTAATTTCGGCTCAACCAAAACGGGAACTAAATCGGCTTGTAAAATAGCCAGAATACTAGCAATATAAGTATTTGCAGGGACAATAATTTCGTCTCCTTTTTTGAGTTTCCCTAGTTCGATATAACCTTTAAAAATTAAAACCAAAGCATCAAAACCATTCCCTACTCCTACGCAATATTGGGTTTGGCAATATTTAGCAAAAGCCTTTTCAAATGTTTCTAATTCTTTTCCTAAAATATACCAGCCATTATCTAAAACCGTTTTCAGTTTTTCCTGAAAGGCAGTTTCATACGGTCGATTTATTTTTTTTAAATCAAGAAATGAAATCATAAGTTGTGGTTTTTAAACAAAAATACCATTTAACTTAGTATAATTTGAAGTTTCTACTTCATAAAAATCATGAATGATAGTACTTGCTCCAAAACTTTCTTTCCAATAGATTAATCCTTCGTTTAAACTTTTCCCCTGATTTTCATTTGAAATTCCAAAATCAAAAAAACGTTTATTAGCAAACCTTTCGTGCACTAAAAAATGAAATAAAAAATCTAAGCTTCCCAAATCTTCTGCATTCGTTTTTTTAGATATATATTGGCAATGTGCAGTTGTTTTGGTTTCAAAAATTGTAGTTCCGCCTACAATCTTATCTTCAAAATAAACATTAAACTGATGAATATTTTCTGGGAATAGAGATTTTAAATAGTTCATTTCTTCTACTGAATGAACTGGTTTTGTTTGATGTCTATTATTTAAATTCGGAATTAAAATTTCATTCCAAAACAATTCAAAATCTACTTCCTCTTTAATAGTCAGTTTATTTGAAAGTGCTTTTTTCACACCTCTTTTTCTAATTTTTGAAATTGATTTTTCTTGTAATAAATCAATAACAGAAAGAGAATCTCTACGAATGAGTTTTGCCTCTGCCAGAAATAAACCGTATAAAATTTCTTCGGATGGTTTAAGATTATAAATTGAAGGAATGTTTTTTAAGTATAATTTTTCAAAATGATTTCCACTCAAAAAAGACAAAAGAGCTTGAAAAACCTCAATCACGGCAACCTGTCTAGTTTCTTCTTTATAAACCAATCCGCCATAAGTAAGTCCTTGATGCGAATAAACAGTATTTTCTTTTTTATTGGCAGGAAGAATGGCGCGCAATTTTGCACCTTCAAAAACTAAAAGAGAAAAATCCTCAAAACGATCTTTGTGGTATTCCATAAAATCGCGATGAAATAAAAATGTAGCATTTTTAGACTGGGCGACAAAATCATTCCAGATCGAATAATCATCTTGAGAATACTTTCTTATAGTGTATTTCATATCTACTTATGATCAAATGCTTTTAAATGCCACTTATATTTAACCGCCATTAATCTAACCACAATAATCACAAGAGAAGTAACTAAATATATAATATCGTCATTTAAATTTAGCTTCCTTAATCCAAAAAATACCATCCCGCCCAAAATACAAATCGTTGCATAGATTTCTTCTCGAAAAAGGTTTGGAATTTCATTACATAAAATATCACGAATTACACCGCCAAAACAAGCCGTCATAGTTCCTAATGCAATACAAATTGCTGGATGAAGTCCAGTTACAATTCCTCTTTCTAAACCAATTAAAGTAAAAACTCCGAGCCCAATTGTATCAAATAGAAACAACGAAGTTCGAAGTTTGTCGAATCTTTTTCTGAAAAGAATTGCTAGAAAAAATCCTAAAATAATCACATATACGTATTGCATGTCGCGCATCCAGCCAACAGGAGTTCTTCCGATTAAGACATCGCGAAGTGTTCCGCCTCCAACGGCAGTAACAAATGCAATAATAAAAACCCCGAACGGATCTAGTTTTTTGTGCATTGCGGTCAAGGCGCCTGACATTGCAAACGCCATTGTCCCAATAATATCAAGTAAGTGAAACATTTTTTTTGAGTTACAAAGATGCAAAGGGTCAAAGTTACAAAGTTGTGACGAATAATCTTAACAACTCTCGCTCATAAAACACTCCTTATTTTTTCACGTAAATCGGACTTCTTTTTAGTAAATAAGAAATAGAATCCATCCAACCGTCTTTTACAGCCAACAAAGGTTTACGGGTTTGTGAGTATATCTTATCGGTGTTTTTGTACATGTCAAAATAAACCGTATAGTAGTAATATGTCTGATTGTTTGCTGTTGTTGTAGAAATGTCGTTTGTAGTTACTTTTTTGTTGTTATTGCTAACTTTCGCATTTCCGCTGTTGTAAGTAGTAGCTGTAGAACCCGTTCCAATAGTATATGAAACTTTTGCCGCAACAATATTATCAACTCCTAGTATTTTTTCAAGATCTTCTATTGGCGTTTCGTCAATGTTATTATGGTCAATTCCTGCTTTGTGCAATAAACTATTTGTTGTTCTTAAATCCTGAACCGTTAACGGAAAAATGTTCGAAGATTTATCTAACAATTTATTATACAAATCATTTTGAGCAAATTTTGCCATATCCTCAGAACCTTGCTGATTATCTGCATTTACATAAGGAACTGGCAATACCGCTATTGTATTGTGCTTCATATCTGCACTTGCTACATTTTGAGAGTCATTCTGAACTGGAGCGCTTGTGCTAGAAGAAACATCAAAGGTTTGAGATCTTCCGCTTGCAAAATCAATTTTGGCAATCTGAGAAACATCTAGCGAAATCTGAACGGTTTCACCTGGAAGTGAATATTCTACTGTTTTGTCAGACATTTTTAAAACAGTACATTCAATAATCTGGTAATCTCTTTTTATAATTTTATCTAATTTTTTTCCGCTTTGGGCAAAACTCACAAAAGCAGACAACAATACTAATAAGTACAAAAATGGCTTAGTAATTTTCATTGGATTGGAAATTTTATGAATTAATTATGTATATATAAATTTACGAATAAATTTTAAAAAATTATCAGTAAAAACCAGAAAAACCAAACAATTATTCAAAGAAAAAAAATTACATATTCTGTGTATAGAAATTATAATCTTTTAAAATTACACGGATAAAATCTCCATTGTTTCCAGATTGATTTTTAATGCCTGTCACACTTTCTATTTTTGCAACCAATTTGTAAATAACCTCGTGGTCGTTTTTAGCCGCTGCTTTTTGATAGGTTTCCTTTATAATACGCATATCATTGTCTGAAAGCTTAATTACGAGAGGATATGTAGGCACATAAGCTTCGCCAATGTCCTCCAAAATAGTATGGCTAATGTTGATTTTATTCTTTAAAGTAATCACTGCAGTGCCTGCTGCCATGTCGCCTAATCGCTGCGATTTCTGGCTTGTAATAACAGCAATAAGTCCCGGAAGTCCGACAAAACTAAAAAAATCAATTACCCTAAAAAACCATCGAATTAAATAGTCTCCAAAACCCGCTTGATAGCCGTCAATTTTTACCACTTTAATTTTCAGTAATTTTTTGCCAAGTGACTGCCCTTCAAAAACACTTTCTAAAACCAACGAATACACTATAACAGGCGAATACAATAATAAAAAAATCGCACCGCGTGACCAGCCATCCAAATTGACCATCAATCTATCGAGCTGCAGCCAGTCAAAAAGTATTATTGAAAGCGCTGTTATATAACAGATTATGATAAACAAATCTATAAAAAAAGCACCTAGCCTTTCGCCTACAGAAGCAGCGATAAAATTTATTTTGACATTTTGTGTCGTATTAATAGATAATTCTGACATATTTCATATTTTAGCCTGCAATGAGAGAAATCGCCTTTATAAAACAAAACAGAGAAAAATGGCTCGAGTTTGAGCTGGCAATTTTTGGTAAAGCTAAAAAAAATCCTGATGAATTAGCAAATTTGTACATTCAAATGATGAATGATTTGTCGTATGCTCAAACGTATTATCCTAAAAGTAAAACGGTTGTATATCTCAATCATCTTGCCTCTCAGATTTATCAAAAAATTTACAAAACCAAACGTACCGATCAGAATCGTCTTGTAGATTTCTTCAAAATCGAGGTTCCTTTATTGGTTTATGAATACAGGAGGTATTTGGTTTATGCATTTGCCTTATTTTTTGTTACTGTTTCTATCGGAGTTCTTTCTGCCCGCTATGACCGTGATTTTGTGCGTCTCATTTTAGGTGACGATTATGTAAATATGACTCTAGAAAACATCAAAAAAGGCAATCCGTTGGCCGTGTATGGTTCGGGCAGCAATTGGGGAAGTTTTATTGGCATTACGGTCAATAATCTCTTTGTAGGTGCAAGATGCTATTTCTATGGCATTTTTGCAGGAATCGGAACTTTTAACGTTTTCCTTCAAAACTGTATTATGCTGGGGTCTTTTCAATATTTTTTCTACGAACAGGGCGTTTTCTGGAAAAGCGTTCGTGGCATATGGATTCACGGTTCTATGGAAATTTTTGCCATTGTTATTGAAACTACAGCTGGATTTATTTTAGGAGCTTCTATCCTATTTCCTAAAACTTTTTCTAGATTAAATTCTTTTAAAATCGGTTTCAAAAACAGCTTTAAAATATTCTTAAGCACTTTTCCTTTCACGATAAGCGCAGGATTTTTAGAAGGTTTTATTACACGATATTCTATCGATATGCCCAATTGGCTAAGCAGTTTTATTATCTTATTGACATTGGCAATAATTTCATTTTACTACTTGATATACCCTTTTATTGTACACAAAAAAATAACTTCAAAACCAATTCATTTATAATGTTCGAGCTTTACAGAAAAAGACAATTAGGTGATAATCTAGGCGATACTTTTACTTTTTTTAAAAATTACGGAAAAAACTTTTTCAAGATTTTTTTTATTGTGAATGGAGCATTTTTACTTCTTTTCGCAATAGTAATTTATACACTTCTTAAAGTTAATTTTGAACATATTCAAGATTCTGGTATTGAAAACAATCAATTAAAAAGCGATCTTCTAGAATACTTCAATCATAATGAAGGATTAGTCGTTGCACTAATGTTTATCTGCATTCTTTTATTCTTTATTATATCATTGTTTAATTATGCCTATCCCGTTTTATACTTAAAAATGATCGGCGCAGGCAAAGAAGATTTTGAGTTGAATGATGTCCTGTCTAATTTTTTAAAGGTTCTTTTTAAACTGATAAAATTCAGCATAGGCTATTTGTTTTTAGTTTTTCCAGTCTTAATAATTGCACTAATTATCATATTTTTTCTGTGCTTCATTATTATCGGGATTCCGTTGCTTATGATTGCGCTGCCAGCATTGTTTACCTTTTTAAACCTACATTTTTACAGTTATCTAACAGAAGAAAAACGCTTTTTTGAATCTCTAAAACATGCCTACTATTTAATAAAAGTAGATTTTTGGAATTCAATTGGAACAACTTTTATTGTTATGATGATAATGCAGTTTGTTCAGTTTGCTATAACAATGTGTTTATACTTTGTGGGTATGTTTATCGCTTTGGCCTATTTAATTGGAAATTCTGCTTCAAATCATACAAATTCTATAGAACCCTCGCCATTGTTAATCGGTTTTATAACGATTGTTGTAATTGTGCTAATTATTCTTGGCAACATTTTCAACAACATCATTATAGTTAATCAAGGAATGATTTATTATAGTTTAGAGTCAGGAGACAAACAAGAATCTAAAGCAATTGATTTAATTGGAGATACTACAAATGAATAGGTTTGTTATTATTTTATATTTTCTTTTCTGTCTGAGCCCATTATGTGCCCAAGACACTCTGGTTAAAGAAGACCCTCCAAAAATCGTCGGAATTAAGTATACCGAAAAAGATATCATGGTAGATTCTGGAGCTGTAGAAGCCAGACATTTTGAAAAGAACTTCAAGAAAAAATATACCGATAAGGACTTTGTTTACGAATACAAAGAACCCGAAAAAAACTGGTGGGATCATTTTAAGCATTGGCTCGCTAGACAAATTGCCAACTTATTTAATTTTAGCAGCGTAAAAACGTCTCTAGATTTTGTTTCTATTCTATTTAGAATAATTGCCATTCTAGTAGTTATTACCTTGATTTATTTTATCGTCAAAGCATTAATCAAACGAGAAGGAAGATGGATTTTTGGAAAGAATGCCGACAAAAGAGCTTTGTTTTATTCTGATGCCGAAAAAAACATCCATCTTTTAGATTTTGAAAAACTTATTAAAGAAAGTGTCGAGGCTGGAGAAAAAAGAATTGCCGTGCGATATTATTATTTATGGCTTTTGAAAGTAATGGCACAGCATCATTATATCGAATGGGATATCGAAAAAACCAATTCCGATTATTTGTACGAACTGTATAATCCTGCTCATAAAGAAGAGTTTACATATCTTTCTTATCTATACAATTATATTTGGTATGGTGAATTTGAAATTGATGATTCAACATTCAGAAAGACTGAAAATAGATTTAAAAAAGCATTAAAAACCTTTGGTAATGGATAATAAAGTTAAAATATACATTGCTATTCTGGTTTTAATTTTCGGAATAACATTACTCGTAGACAAAGGACAGCCAAAACCTATTGATTGGACGCCGACCTATTCTGTTGAAGATAAAATCCCATTCGGATTATACGTTTTCGACCAAGAAGCTGATGGAATTTTTAAGCAGAAAATAGAAAGAATTTCTACGCAGACTCCTTATGAATATCTGGACTCTCAATATGATTCTAGAGAAAATGTAGAAAAATATAAAATTAAAGGTTCTTTCATGAATATTTCGGAAGTCGATAATATTGACGAAGGATCAATGAGAGAAATTCTATATTTTGTTTCTCACGGAAACAATGCTTTTTTAAGTATGAAAGTATTTCCAAAAGCACTGCTAGATTCTTTAAAAATCGAATTAAAAACCGATTTTATGCCCAATGATAGCATTTCAGTTTGGATGGCAAACAAAAAAGTAAATGCAAAAAAATATACTTTTAATACCGGATTAAGTGATTATTTTTCAAAAATAGATACTTTAAATACAAAAGTTCTGGGATATCAAATGAACCGTAAGAACGAAAAGCAAGTCAATTTTATTGAAGTTCCTTATAAAAATGGCTATCTGTATCTGCACACGCAGCCAGTGGCTTTTACCAATTACAACCTGCTTAAAAAAGATTATTATCAGTATGCTGAAAACGTTCTTTCTTATATCCCGAAAGGAAATATTTTCTGGTACAACAAAACTTTTAACGACAAGCGAATTTCAAGCTCTCCGATGCGATATATATGGAGTCAGCCCGCTTTAAAATCGGCTTGGTACTTAGGCTTACTTGGAATTCTTATTTTTATGATTTTTAATGCTAAACGTAAACAGCGAGTCGTGCCAATCATAAAACCATTGCAGAATCTAACAGTTGATTTTACCAAAACGATTGGAAATTTATATTATCAGGAAGGCGATCATACCAATATTATAGATAAAAAGATCATTTACTTTTTAGAAAAAATCAGGACTGATTATCTGCTTGACACCACCAAACTCGATGACGATTTTATAACCAAATTACATTATAAAACAGGAAAAGACGAAAAAGATATTCGCGATGTAGTTCAGTTAATTAATGACCATCGAAACAGTTATCACGGAAGTCTTGAAGAAGATTTGATTAAAATAAACACAGCAATAGAAAAGATTTTACATTAATTTATTAGCCACAGATTAAAAGGATTACCACAGATTAGTTTTTAAATAAAATCATTTTAATCCTTTAATCTGTGGCAAAAAAAAATACAGCAATAGAAAAAGTTTTACATTAATTTATTAGCCACAGATTAAAAAAGATTAGCACAGATTAGTTTTTAAATAAAATCATTTTAATCCTTCAATCCGTGGCAAAAAAATAAAAAAACATACCAATTATGGACGATATCAATACAACATCTAACGAAATCACAAATGAAAATGTGAATTTTGAAACAAGAATCAATTTAGGACCTCTTTTAGACCACGTAAACACGATCAAAAAAGAGATTGAAACAGTAATCGTAGGACAACACAAAATGGTAGATCAGCTTTTGGTTGCTATTTTGTCAAATGGTCATGTACTTTTAGAAGGTGTTCCTGGAGTTGCCAAAACAATTACAGCAAAATTATTGGCTAAAACTTTAAATATCGGTTTCAGCAGAATTCAGTTTACCCCTGATTTAATGCCTTCTGATATTTTGGGAACTTCTATTTTTAATCTGAAAAACTCCGAATTCGAATTCAAAAAAGGACCAATTTTTTCTAATTTGATTTTAATTGATGAAATCAACCGTGCTCCAGCAAAAACACAGGCAGCGCTTTTTGAAGTAATGGAAGAACGCCAGATTACAATTGACGGTTCTGCTTATCAATTGGAAGCGCCATTTTTAGTAATTGCTACTCAAAACCCTGTTGAACAAGAAGGAACTTATCGTTTGCCAGAAGCGCAATTAGACCGTTTTCTTTTTAAAATCACAATTGATTATCCAAAACTGAATGAAGAAATTTTGATCATTCAGAGAGAACATTCGTTGCAAGATCATGGAAAACTAGATGCCATCAAAACCATTCTTTCCGCTGAAGAAATCAAAGAATATCAAGGTTTGGTAAAACAAATCAGAGTAGAACAAAACTTATTAGAATACATTGCTAGAATTGTGGTAAACACACGCGAAAATGCCTTTTTATATTTAGGAGCTTCGCCTCGTGCTTCAATCGCTATTTTGAATGCTTCGAAAGGTTTTGCCGCAATCCGCGGACGTGATTTCGTAACGCCAGAAGATATCAAAGAGGCTGCAATTCCAGTTTTACAGCACCGAGTTATCGTAGCGCCAGAACGTGAAATGGAAGGTCTTACAAGCTCAGAAATTATTAAACAGATTATTGAAACGGTAGAAATTCCGAGGTAATTATTAATTGTGAATTGTTAATGGTGGAAAACATAAAGCGCTTCAACTCTGCTCATCCTGACAAAGAAGAGTAAACTTGGAACCTGAAACCTAAAACTTAAAACTATAAAAAATTGAAACCGTCTAAACTTCTTATATCATTCTCTCTACTATTACTGATTGCTTTTCAGCCATCTAATGCTGCTTTTTTAAAAAACAAAAAAGACTCTTTTTATTTCAAAAATGACAAACAGGAAATTGAAACTTTAGTAAAGAAACTGTACGAATGGGTAGAAACTAAAAACAGCAATAATGACTTCAATCCAATTTCAAACAAAAAGGGAGATAAATATATTGGGCTAGATTTAAACTCACATAAAAAAAGACTGGAAGAACTGAAGAAAACCAATTTCTTTTCGCAACAGTTTTTAGACAATTACAACAAAATCGCTTTAAGAATAGACTCTAATCTTAAAACTAAAAAAATAGAATGGTTTGAAGGAGATTTACCTCCTTTCGGAAATGATTCTAATCCTTGGTGCAATTGTCAAGACAATCCAGAAAATTTTTGGAAAACAATGACGATTAATCATTTGAAGATTGAAAACGACAAAGCTTCTTTTGATTGGACTTGGTCGTGGAAAGGCGATTTTAAATACAAAGTGAAAACCATCAAAGAAAACGGAACTTGGAAAATTGCTTCTTTAGAAGGCTTTGATTTTAATGAGTTCACCAAAATTTATTAGAAAAACATAAAACCAAGAAAACTTGAAATTCATAAAAAGTCTATATCTGAACAATTTCTTTTTCTATGTGCTCATTGGCATTATAGGATTGTTTATCTGCGCTTTTATTTTTCCGAATATGTACTACGCAGTTTGGCTACTAGTTTTAGGTTTAATTACTTTTTTAGGGCTTGACATTTTGCTTTTGTACTTGGCAAGAACTGGGCTTGAGGCCGAAAGAATAACACCCGAAAAATTATCAAATGGAGATTTAAATCCTATAAAGATTAACATAAAAAACCATTATACTTTTCCCATTTCGGCTAAAATTATTGATGAAATTCCATTTCAATTTCAAGTTCGAGACTTCAAAATTGTAAAAACAATAAAAGCGGCAATACAAAAAGAAATTGGCTATGATCTCCGCCCGACAGAACGTGGAGAATATCATTTCGGCTCTTTAAATATTTATGTTTCATCTCCATTAAGATTGATTTCTAGAAGATTTACTTTTGATAAAGATCAGATGGTTCCAACATATCCTTCTTACATTCAATTAAGAAAATATGATTTGATTGCTTTTTCGAATAATTTATTTCAATACGGAATCAAAAAAATACGCCGAATTGGACATACAATGGAATTTGAGCAGATTAAAGAATATGTTCAGGGCGACGATTTACGAACTTTAAACTGGAAAGCAACAGCCAAAAGAAATTCGCTGATGGTAAATCAGTTTCAAGACGAAAAATCACAATCTGTTTATATGGCAATCGACAAAGGGCGTGTTATGCAAATGCCTTTTGATGGATTAAGTTTGTTAGATTATGCGATTAATTCATCTTTGGTTTTATCGAATGTCATTCTAAAAAAACAAGATAAAGCAGGACTTTTTTCTTTTTCTAAAAAAGTAGAAAACAGAGTTTTTGCAGAAAGAAGAGGCTCGCAAATGCAGAAAATTCTTGAAACGCTGTACAATGTAAAAACCGATTTCTTCGAAAGTGATTACAGCCGATTGTATGTTGATATAAAGAAAAACATCAATCAGAGAAGTTTAATTATTCTGTACACGAATTTTGAAACCATGGACGGTTTAAACCGCCAATTACCTTATTTAAAAGGAATTGCCAAAAGTCACTTATTGGTTGTGGTTTTCTTTAGCAATACAGAATTAAACGGTATCATCAATAAAAAAACAACTACAATTCAGGAAGTTTATGACAAAGTAATTGCCGAAAAATTCATGTTTGAAAAACGTTTAATTGTAAATGAATTGAAGAAATATGGAATCCATTCGGTTTTGACACAGCCTGAAAATCTTACGCTTGACGCGATTAATAAATATTTAGAGATTAAGTCGAGAGGGATTTTGTAGCTTATTCATCTTCAAGTTTGTTGCATTTCAATCAAAATACTATTCTCAATCAAAAATCAAAATAATGAAATCAAAAATCACTCTTCTCCTATTTTTTATCTTTTTTGCGCAATTAGCTACAAGCCAGCAAAATATTCCAACAATAAAAGCAATATCAAAAAAACTTGATATTAGAGATGGTAAAACATACAAAAAACAATCTTGGAATATTTCTCCTCAACTAAATCCAGACGTATACGAAACATCATCATTAGGAAAAAAAGTCACTTTTATTACTGATAAAGATTCTATCTCAGTAAAAATTAAAAAAAACACACAATTTGATTTCGTGATTTTACTTAATGATTCTGTAAAAGCCTATACACAAATCAAGTATAATGCCGCTACATCTCGCTTAGAAATACTAAAAAAAGCTGCTAAATATAATTATTCAGACAATAGATTTATTCCTGAATTTACTTATCAGTCAATGGAGAATCCAAATCTAATGAAAATCAGAAAAGATTTAAAATTGGATTCAATTGCTGGAACTGGAAGTGAAACTTCTCAAATTCTTAATTTACTTCATTGGGTGCATAAAATAATTAGACATGATGGAAGCAGCTATAATCCAGCTCTAAAAAATGCAATCGATTTAATAAAAATATGTAAAACCGAAAATCGTGGTCTTAATTGTAGAATGATGGCAACAATTCTTAATGAATGTTATTTAGCTATGGGGATAAAATCTAGATATATTACCTGTATGCCAAAAGAAACTGATTTTGATGATTGTCACGTAATTAACATGGTCTACAGTAATGAATTTAAAAAATGGATTTGGATTGATCCTACTTTTGATGCTTATGTTATGAATGAGAAAGGAGAATTACTTGGAATTCAAGAAGTAAGGGAAAGATTGATTAACGGCAAAACATTAATTTTAAATCCCGAAGCAAATTGGAATAACAAAGCCACACAGACTAAAGAATACTATCTAGAAACTTATATGGCTAAAAATTTATACCGACTAAAAACTCCTGTTTATAGTGAATATGACACTGAAACCGTGAAAGATGGAAAAGAAATTGCATATGTTGAACTATTGCCGTTAGACGGAATTGAACAAACTCCACAAAAAACAGAGTCTACGAATACTAAAACAAATGTAAAAACTATAAGCTACAAGACAAATAATCCGAATTTGTTTTGGGCTAAGCCAACGAAATAAATCTTTTACAAGCCTTTTTATCTATGTATTAATTTATAGTTACATTCTCTTATCTAGCAAAAATCGTTTTATTAAATTACTTAGTTTTGAATCGTATTTCAAATTTATCTGCAATGAAAAAAACAATTCTAATTCTGTTCGTTTTATTAGGTATCCAATCTCAAGCGCAAAAAACAGAAAACATCATCATCATTACTACAGACGGTTTTAGATGGCAAGAAGTTTTTAAAGGACTTGATCCTGCAATTGCCAACGATAAAAAATTCAATCAGGGAGACAGCGCTTACATTTATAAAAAATATAGCAGTGCTAATGTCAAAGAAGCACGTAAAAAACTAATGCCATTTTTCTGGTCTGAAATTGCTTCAAAAGGTCAGATTTATGGAAATCGTGATCTAGGAAACAAAGTCGATGTTGCCAATCCGTATTGGTTTAGTTATCCTGGCTATAGCGAAATCATGACTGGAAATGTAGATGTAAAAGTCAACTCAAACGGCTACAAAGCCAATCCAAACGTAAATGTTCTGGAATTTTTAAATAAACAGTCTAAACTGAAAGGAAAAGTTGCCGCTTTTGGCGCATGGGATGCTTTCGACAGAATCTTAAATGAAGAAAGAAGCGGGTTTCCTGTAATTTCAGCTTTTGACAAAGTAGGCGGAAATAAACCAACAGCAGCTCAGAACTTATTAAATGAAATGCGTGACAATTCATATAAACCATTTCACATGGATGAATGTTTAGATGTTTTTACGCATTATCAAGCTTTAGACGAGCTAAAAAATAAAAAACCAAAAGTACTTTATATCGCTTATGGTGAAACTGACGAATGGGCACATCATGCACAATATCGTTCGTATCTGGATGCAGCCAATCAAGTCGATAAATGGATTCAGGAAATCTGGAATTTTGTTCAAAACGATCCGCAATACAAAAACAAAACAACGCTTTTCATAACCGTCGATCACGGACGTGGAGACAAAGTAAAAGCACAATGGACAGATCACGGCTCTGATATTCCGGGTGCTTCAGAAATTTGGTTTGCTGCAATGGGACCAGAAATTACTCCAAAAGGCGAAATCAAAACAGAATCTCAGTTCTACCAAAAACAATTTGCTCAAACATTAGCAAAAATAATGGGATATGATTTCAAAACCAATCATCCAGTTGAAACTGAGATTAAAGAAATTTTCGAGATATAGTTTTTAGCCACGAATTCACGAATTAATGATTTTAAAAAAAAAATATTTAAAATTCGTGAATTCGTGGCTATTTTAAATTCTTGCGAGAAGAAAAAACTCTGTACCTTTGCCTCTCTGCAACTTTGAGCCTTAAAAAAAAATGAAACAAATTACTTCAGTTCAAAATCCGTTTATCAAATCTTTGGTTTTACTTCAAGAAAAAGCCAAAGCCAGAAAACAAACCGGGACGTTTTTGATTGAAGGACAACGCGAAATTTCATTAGCCATAAAAGGCGGTTACGAAATCGAAACGGTTTTATTCTTACCAGAATTAGTTTCAGAATCAGAAATCAATAAGCTGATTCAGAATCCGTTTCAGATTATCGAAATCAATAAAGAAGTTTACCAAAAACTGGCGTATCGCGATACTACAGAAGGTATTTTAGCTGTAGCAAAAACCAAATCTTTAAAATTATCTGATTTAAAATTATCTGATAATCCATTAATTCTGGTTGTTGAATCTTTAGAAAAACCAGGCAATATTGGTGCTGTTTTGCGAACTGCCGATGCTGCCAATTTAGATGCTGTTTTGATCGCCAATCCGAAAAGCGATTTATACAATCCGAATATTGTTCGTTCTAGTGTTGGATGCCTTTTTACCAATCAAATCGCAACTGGAACAACAGAAGAAATTATTGCTTTTTTGAAAGAAAAAAAGATCAATTTCTATAGTGCCACTTTACAGAATTCAACTTCATATCATACACAAAATTTCACTACTCCAACCGCTTTGGTCGTAGGCACGGAAGCAACTGGTTTAACCCAGCAATGGCGTGACGAAGCAACTCAAAACATTATTATCCCAATGCAGGGAGAAATCGACAGTATGAATGTTTCTGTCGCAGCTGCCATTTTAATTTTTGAAGCAAAAAGACAGAGAGGGTTCTAATTTTAAAGGTTCTGAGGTTCTGAGGTTCTGAGGTTCAAATTAAAAGTCTTCAACTTTTAATTTTTAATCTTTAATTTTTAATTTAAAAACGATTGCTTCCATGTCAGGCTGAGCTGAGTCGAAGCCTTATTCCTATATAGGAAAATCCAAAATCTACACTCTAAAATCAACAATCTAAAATCTTGTGTATGTTCAAACTAATTCTTATTTTTAGTACTTGAACTATGCCGTTATGACAGAAATAGATATAGAAAAAGAAAACAAAGCTATTGCGCAGGAATACAAGGAATTACTTCGAATAAGTTACCAAACTTTAAGCCCTACTGACAAGAAATTAATTAGAAAAGCTTTTGATGTTGCCGTTGATGCTCACAAAGATCAGAGACGTAAATCTGGCGAAGCTTATATCTTTCATCCTATTGCAGTTGCAAAAATTGTTGCCTCAGAAATTGGTCTGGGCGCGACCTCTATCGCTGCGGCTTTAATGCACGATGTTGTAGAGGATACACCAATGACTGTAGAAGATATTGAGCGTTTATTCAATCCGAAAGTGGCTCAGCTAGTTGAGGGGCTTACGAAAATCTCATTGGTTCAAAAAGACTTGAATGCTTCAATGCAAGCGGAGAACTTCAGAAAAATGATTCTGACGCTGAATGATGATGTTCGTGTAATTTTAATTAAGCTTGCCGATCGTCTTCATAACATGCAGACTATGGATTCAATGGCGGAATACAAACAAACCAAAATCGCATCTGAAACTTTATACATTTATGCTCCCCTTGCCCATCGTTTGGGATTGTATAACATTAAAACCAAACTAGAGGATTTAGGATTAAAATATACTGAACCTGCAGTTTACGATGACATTGTAAGCAAAATTCGTGAAACTAAAGAACAGCAAGACGCTTATATCAAAGATATTTCAGATGTTTTGAAAAAATCTTTAGATAACGAAGGCATAGATTATATTATCAAAGGGCGACCAAAATCTATCTACTCTATTCGTCGAAAAATGCGTGCGCAAAACGTAACCTTTGATGAAGTCTACGACAAGTTCGCGCTTAGAATTGTTTACAAAGCCGATCCGCATGAAGAAAAATTTATTGCCTGGAAAATATATTCAATCGTAACAGATCATTACAGACCGAGCCCGAGCCGTTTACGTGACTGGATTTCATCTCCAAAATCAACTGGTTATGAAGCCCTTCACATTACGGTAATGGGACCAAAAGGACGCTGGGTCGAAGTTCAGGTTCGAAGCGAACGTATGGACGAAATCGCCGAAAAAGGATATGCTGCACATTACAAATACAAAAATGGCGCAACAGAAGAAAGCGGTCTTGACACTTGGCTGAATCTTCTTCGCGAAGCCCTTGAAAATCCAGAAACCAATGCGGTTGATTTTGTGGAAGATTTTAAAATGAATTTATATTCTAAAGAAATCTTCGTCTTTACTCCAAAAGGAGAAATCAAATCGTTGCCAAAAGGCGCAACTTCATTAGATTTTGCATTTAGCATTCACTCTGAAATCGGAATTAAAACACGCGGAACTCGTGTAAACGGGCGTCTAGTGCCGTTAAATTACGAATTAAAAAGCGGTGATCAAGTTGAAGTAATTACTTCTCCAAACCAGAAACCAACTGTAAACTGGCTGGAATACGTAACAACTTCGAGAGCTAAAAATAAAATCAAAAACGTTCTTAACGAGAACACCAAAAAAATTGCAGAAGAAGGAAAAGAATTACTTGTTAGAAAATTAAAACATTTAAAAGTTACGTTCAACGAACAAGTAACAAATGAGTTAGTTAATTTCTTCAAATTAAAAACAAGTTTAGATTTATTTTACCGAGTTGGAATTGGTGCAATTGAAAATCAGCAGTTAAAAGATTATGCTGCACAGAAAAGCAATTCGTTTATCAATTTCTTCAAAAATAAAATTAAACGGACGAAAGATACTGCAGATGAGGATATTCACAAACCAGTCATCAGCAGCAATTATGACATGCTGGTTTTTGGAACTGAGCATGACAAGTTAGATTATAAACTTTCGCAATGCTGTAACCCAATTCCTGGTGACGATGTTTTTGGTTTTGTTACCATTAATGAAGGAATAAAAGTGCATAAAAAAGATTGTCCGAATGCAATCGGAATGCAGTCTAATTATGCTTACAGAATCATGAGTGCCAAATGGATTGACTCTTCGCAAGAAGAATTCAAAGCCATTATCAATATTACAGGAATGGATGTTTTAGGACTTACCAACCAATTGACAAAGGTAATTTCGAACAATATGAGCGTAAACATTCAGAGTATTTCTCTAAGTACGGATGCTGGAATTTTCCACGGACAAGTTGCTGTAATTGTTAAAAACAATACGATTTTGAAAAAAATGATTAGCGCTATCAAGAAAATTGACGGGGTCGATAAGGTTACTAGAGAGTACAGAACCTAACTTTTTAGGGAAACTATAAGAATTTTGTAACGAAACTTTAAACCCGAAACTTTTATTCATTAAAAATAAAAAATTATCTTTGCCGGATATGACACTTATTTCAACTGACAACACTAAGAATCAAGAAATTGTAAAAAATGTTTTTACACTATATCTTGAACAAAAAGGGCATCGCAAAACTCCTGAGCGTTATGCTATACTTCAGGAAATTTACGATAGCGAGGAGCATTTTGATATCGAAAACCTTTATATCAAGATGAAAAACAAGAACTATCGTGTGAGTAGAGCTACTTTATACAACACGATAGAGTTATTGTTGGACTGCGCTTTGGTTAGAAAACATCAATTTGGACAAAATCAGGCTTACTACGAAAAATCATATTTTGATAAACAGCATGATCACATCATTATGACAGATTCGGGTGAAGTAATTGAATTTTGCGATCCAAGAATTCAAACTATCAAAAAAACTATCGAAGAAATTTTTGATATTGAAATCACTAATCACTCGCTTTATTTCTACGGAAATAAAAAGCAAAATTCAAATTCATAGTCTATTCAATTAGACTTTTTCAAAAAAAATAAAAAAAGAAAATTAACTACATAATCAGTAGGACAACTTAGATTGTCCCAACGCAAATTAAAAGAGAATGACCGTAGATTTATTACTAGGATTACAATGGGGAGATGAAGGTAAAGGAAAAATTGTTGACGTACTTACCTCAAATTATGATATTATTGCACGTTTTCAAGGAGGACCAAACGCAGGACATACATTAGAATTTGACGGAATTAAACACGTACTTAGAACGATTCCTTCTGGAATTTTTCATAAAAATTCAGTAAATATCATCGGAAATGGAGTTGTAATTGATCCTGTAGTTTTCCAAAAAGAAATTGAAGGTTTAGAGAAATTCAACCTTGACATCAAAAAGAAATTAATCATTTCTAGAAAAGCACATTTAATTTTACCTACTCACCGTTTGCTTGATGCAGCTTCTGAAGCTTCAAAAGGAAAAGCAAAAATTGGTTCTACTCTTAAAGGAATTGGACCAACTTATATGGACAAAACGGGTAGAAATGGTTTACGTGTTGGAGATATCGAATTAGAAGATTTCAAAGATCGTTACAGAGCTTTAGCTGACAAACATGAAGCAATGATTGCTTTCTACGATGTTAACATTCAATACAACTTAGCTGAATTAGAAAAAGAATTCTTTGAAGCTATTGAAGAACTTAAAAAATTAGATTTTATTGACAGTGAAGAATACATGCACCAAGCTCAAAAAGCAGGAAAATCTATTCTTTGTGAAGGTGCTCAAGGATCTTTATTAGATGTTGATTTCGGAACTTATCCTTTCGTAACTTCATCAAACACCACTGCTGCTGGAGCTTGTACAGGTTTAGGAATTGCTCCTAACAAAATCAAAGAAGTTTACGGAATTTTTAAAGCTTACGTTACACGTGTAGGTAGCGGACCTTTCCCAACTGAACTTTTTGATGAAGTTGGTGCTACAATGGCAAAAGTGGGTAACGAATTTGGTTCTGTAACAGGAAGACAAAGACGTTGCGGATGGTTAGACCTTGTTGCTTTAAAATATGCAGTTCAAGTTAACGGAGTTACTCAATTAATGATGATGAAAGGTGACGTTCTTTCTGGTTTTGAAACTTTAAAAGTTTGTACAGAATACAACTACAAAGGACAAAACATTTCTCACTTCCCTTACAACATTGAACCAGAAAATGTTACTCCGGTTTACAAAGAGTTTAAAGGATGGAAGCAAGATTTAACTGGATTGACAACTTACGATCAATTGCCAATTGAGCTAAAAGAATATATTGAGTTTATTGAAAAAGAAATCGAAGTGCCAATCAAAATTGTATCGGTTGGACCAGATAGAAAACAAACAATAACAAAATAATACATTTAAACGCTCTGATTTTCAGAGCGTTTTTTTTGACTATTACTGACATGAGAAAAAATCCTGAAATCGAGATTACAGAAACCAAACTATTATCAGACAATTGGTACATCTTAAATAAAGTTACTTTTAACTATACAAAAGAAAATGAAAAAGTAGAATCACATATTCGTGAAGTGTATGACCGCGGAAATGGTGCTGGTATTTTACTATATAATTCAACAAAAAAAACAGTTATTCTAACCAGACAATTTCGTTTACCAACCTATCTTAACGGAAATAAATCTGGAATGATGATTGAAGTTTGCGCTGGACTTTTAGACAAAGACAATGCCGAACAAGCTATTATTCGCGAAACAGAAGAAGAAACTGGTTATCGCTTAAGCAAAGTTCAAAAAGTAATCGAAACTTATATGTCACCTGGTTCTGTAACAGAAATTCTATATCTTTTTGTTGGCGAATACGACGAAAACATGAAAGTAAGCGAAGGCGGCGGATTAGATGCTGAACAAGAAAATATTGAGGTTTTAGAATTCACTTTTGATCAAGCTTACGCCATGATCGAATCTGGAGAAATTACTGATGCCAAAACTATTATGCTTTTGCAGCATGCTAAAATTAAAGGCTTGATTTAATTACAATAATTTATATGCACCAAAAAAATGATAGCAAAATAAATATTTGGAAAGAATTTGCAAATAAAACAAACGGAATTTTTAAGGAAGGCTATTCTTGGCAGTCAGATTCTGTTGTTATTACATATAAAAACTGGAAAATTATATTTGATAATTACACACTTTGGTCTGGAAAATACAGTACCGAAATGACAAGAATTATTGTTCCCATTAATTCAAATAATGATTTTAGATTTGAAATATATAAGGAAGGACTTATTCGTAAGATTGAAAAATTATTTGGAGCACAAGATATTCAAATTGGATCTGAGGATTTTGACAAAGCATTCATCATTAAAAGTAATAATGAATTAAAAATTAAATCCTTATTACGAAGCACAGTAATTCGTTCTCTTTTTTTTGACATCAAAGACGTAAATATTCAAATTTCTGATCAGAAAGGAATTTGGGAACAAAAACTCCCTGAAAATCAATTTGAACTATCTTTTTATCTTGACGGAAAAACTGCAGATTTACAGAAACTAAATCAAATATTAGAACTCTTTAAAATAATTTTGAATGAGTTACATCAAATGAGTATTATTTGATAAAATGAAAATCCCGAAACCTATTTCAAAAATTATGTAACCCTTTTCAGCTATCAGATGTATAACTTTATATTCATAAAAATTCGACGTATGAAAAAGTTATATTACACAGCAAACATACTACTAATCTTGATGTTGGTTTTATTAGGTTCTTGCAAAAAAACCGATACTATAACATTGACTGAAAATAAAAAAGAGAAAAAAAAGGTAATTGAACACAAAAAGCCTGAAACGATTGCGTATCAAATAGAAAAAACCAAAGAATGGCTAAAGCTTAATGAAGCCGACAGCTCAAAAATGGATATTGTTTATGCCTTAAACCGAACAGATAAAGCTAATTTCAAGAAACTTGATTCTGTTATAATTCCAGCAGATTTTAGCGGAGATTTGGTTTACTATCTTCCGTTTCCGTTACATGTTTCGGCTTTAGAAGAAGTTTCAAAAATTATTCTTTTTTCATATCCAACACAAGCTTTTGCTGCTTATGAAAACGGCGAATTAGTTCGTACCGGT
Organism: Flavobacterium sharifuzzamanii; assembly: GCF_003254585.1. Classification (GTDB taxonomy): domain Bacteria; phylum Bacteroidota; class Bacteroidia; order Flavobacteriales; family Flavobacteriaceae; genus Flavobacterium; species Flavobacterium sharifuzzamanii. Next base: position 104,603 of record NZ_QJGZ01000035.1, read on the forward strand.
CCTACCAATATGGGAAGAAAAAAAGATCCTACTCCTACTGGATTGTTTTTCACCAATTGGAAAGCCGAACAAACCACAAGTACATTTAATGACGAATGGGATTTAAAATGGAATTTTAATATCGAAAATAAATTGGGAGTTGGTTTTCATCAATATGCGCTTCCAGGATATCCAGCATCACATTCTTGCTTACGCCTATTAGAAAAAGACGCTAAATATCTTTATAAATTTGCCGACGAATGGATTTTAAAAGATAGAGAAAATGTAAAAGTAAAAGGAACTCCTGTGGTTGTTTTTGGAAGTTACAATTTTGATGGACCAAAGCCTTGGTTGCAATTAGCATCAGATCCAGAAGCTTTAAATATCTCTGAAGGCGATATTGAAACTACTGTAAGTCCTTATTTAAAAGAAATATTAGAAAACCAAAATCTAAGAGAAGCCGAGCCAACAAAAACTTTATAAAATATACTCTAAATACAGAATCAGCTGAGATGATAGAATATCGTTTCAGCTTTTTTTTGTTTGCGTTTAAACATAAAATTTGGCTAAAGCCCTTCTCTTTGCCCTTTTTTCAACCTCCAGCTAAAGTTAGAGGCAATCCATTTCCAAACCTTAAAAACCTTTGTCTCTTTGAACCTTTGAACCTAAAAAACTTAGCACCTCAGAACCTCAGAATCTTAGAACCTTCAAAAAAACCCATAAATAAGCGATCGTTCATTTATTATTTTTTATATCTTTGCACCATAATCAATTAGAAATATGAGAACTAGAGATGTAAATAAAGAGGAAATTGTAAAACAAAAAGCAATAGAAATGATTGTTACGCAAGGCGTAGAAGGTTTCGGAATGAATCGTCTTGCTAAAGAATGCGGTATTTCTGTTGCGACACTTTATATCTATTATTCAGACAAAGAAGATTTGATTCGTAAAATTGGAATTGAAATTGGCCAAAATTTCTTTGAAAAAATGTTTGATGGCTTCTCTACAGATATGTCTTTTAGAGATGGATTATGCAATCAATGGGAAAATCGCATTTATTTTAATCTAAATTTTGCTCAACAAGCGACCTGTTTTGAACTTTTAAGACATTCTACTCACGGCGATGCAATCATACAAGAAGTAACAGGAAAGTACAAACAAATGATGACTGAATTTATGCTTTTGGCCATTGAGCGAAAAGAACTCATTTCTGTCCCTTATGAAGTATTTTGGAGTATTGCTTACGGCTCACTTTATTCGCTTCTAGAGTTTCATAGAGATGGAAAATCTATGTCTGGAAAATCTTTCGTTCTTAATGACGAGATTAAAAATGAAGCTTTTAATCTGGTTTTAAAAGCACTTACTCCATAAATAAATTCCACTTTCTAAATCTCAAATTCCAAATAATTTGTCACTCTGAGCGAAGTCGAAGAGCAGTTCCAAAAATCAATTTTAATGCAATATCAAAACACAATGAAAACTTCAATTATAGAAAATAAAAAAATAGCCATTATTGGCGGTGGGCCAGTTGGCCTGACTACAGCTAGAATTTTACAAATTAATGGCGCTGATGTTACGGTTTACGAAAGAGATAGTAATGCACAAGCCAGAACATCAGGAGGAACTCTCGATATTCACTCCGATTCTGGTCAATATGCGATTCAGAAAGCAGGTTTAATGGATGAATTTTACCAATATGCGAGACCAACTGGAGAAAAAATGGCTGACATAGATGGAAATATTACTTCTGATGAAATGCCAAACGAAACCAATGCCTTTTCACGTCCAGAAATTGATCGAAATGATCTTAGAAAAATTATGCTGGACAATCTTAAAGAAAATACCGTTGTCTGGGACTGTCAATTGATTAATCTCGAAAAACATGAAAACCAATATATTTTGGAATTCAAAAACGGTACAAAAACAACTGCAGATTTTGTTATTGTAGCAAATGGAGGAAGATCAAACGCCAGAAAATTTGTGAGCGATCAGGAACCACAACTTTCAGGAACATATATTATTCAAGGCGAAATTGTAAATCCGGATCAAGATTATCCTGAATTTAAACCGAAATACGGAAACGGAAATGTTATGGCAATGGGCGAACATAAAATGTTTTACACACATACTATGCGTGATGGTTCTGTTCATTTTGGAGTTTCTTTTAAAGCAGATGAAGATTGGGTTTCGAACCACGGAATTAATTTTGAAGACGATCAATCTGTAATTTCTTTTTTAAACGAAACTTTCGAGAATTGGGGTGACGATTATAAAAAATTCTTTGCTGTTTCTACTGAATTTTCTGGTTTGCCTTTAAGATTATTTTCTTTAGAAGAACCTTGGAAAGAACATTCAAATATTACGCTTGTTGGCGACGCAGCTCACTTAATGCCACCATTTGCCGGTGAAGGCGTAAATATGGGACTATTTGATGCTTTTCATTTAACCGAAAATCTAACCAACGGAAAATTTGAAACCATTGACGAAGCAATTGCTGATTACGAAAAGAAAATGTTTGGTTACGCATTAGAAGCGCAACGTATGACAAAGAAAATGGAAGATTTACTGCATTCCGATATTGTTGCCGAAGATATTTTGAATAGTAGGTTTTAGCGATTACTAAAACTAATTTGAGTATTTTTTTTCAATATCTTTGAAAGATTAAAACTACAATTAAAATTATGGAGTCAAAACAATCGCTTGATATTTTTGGAGAATTCTTAGTTAAAAATCTAAGAGACAAAGGAATTGAGAATACCGAAACTCTTTTAAACCATAAATCTAAAGCACCATCAAATTTAAAATTGCAAACTGAAATTAGTCAATTTAATGAATCACAAAAAGAACTAATCAAAGAAATTGTCATTAAAAGTATTGATGTAGCAATTCATGATTTTCTTTTTTCATTACAAGAATTAGCTGATTTTCAAAACAATATTCAAATATCTGTAAATGGCGAAAATATTGTTGAACTTAGCGATGGAATTCATGGAGAATCTTATTCAGAAAATGGATGGAATGCTAAATTTAGTAAGTATGGATCAAAAGAATAAATTCAAAAGCACATAACGAAAAGGTATAAGAATTTTAAGTACGATAAATGGAAAAGCTCCAGTCGAGCGACATAATCAGATCTAAGATAATATGTCGCTCCGCTGGAGCTTTATATTGTAAACGTCTCATTTTCTCTATAAATATTTCGCTTCTCCAAAGCTTATAAAAAAAGGAGTTGTCTTTTTGAAACAACTCCTTTTTATTTATGGTACACCCTAAATTATCTAGAATAATTTGGAGCTTCTTTTGTAATTGTTACGTTATGTGGGTGGCTTTCAGTGATTCCGCTTGAAGTGATTCTCACGAAACGTCCTGTCTCCTGTAAAGTAGGAATATCTTTTGAACCACAGTATCCCATTCCTGCGCGAAGACCTCCAATAAATTGAAGCATACTTTCGTTTAATTCTCCTTTGTAAGGAACACGTCCAACAATTCCTTCTGGAACTAATTTCTTAACGTCGTCTTCAACATCTTGGAAATAACGGTCTTTAGATCCTGTTTGCATTGCTTCAACAGATCCCATTCCGCGGTATGATTTGAATTTTCTTCCTTCAAAAATGATAGTTTCTCCTGGAGATTCTTTTGTTCCTGCTAATAATGAACCTAACATTACACAGTCAGCACCTGCAGCGATTGCTTTAGGAATATCTCCTGTATAACGAATTCCACCATCAGCGATAACTGGAACTCCAGTTCCTTTGATAGCCGCAGCAACTTCTAAAACTGCAGAGAATTGTGGAAAACCAACACCGGCAACGATACGTGTAGTACAGATAGAACCTGGTCCGATTCCAACTTTTACTCCGTCAGCACCATTTTCTACTAAATATTTAGCAGCTTCTGGCGTTGCAATGTTTCCAACCACTACGTCTATTTGAGGGAATTTTGATTTTACTTCTTTCAGTACATTCACAACACCTTCAGTATGTCCGTGAGCTGTATCAATAATAATTGCATCTACACCAGCAGCAACCAAAGCTTCAGCTCTTTGAACTGCGTCTCCAGTAACTCCAATTGCAGCAGCAACTCTTAAACGACCAAAGCTATCTTTATTAGCGATTGGTTTTTGAGTTAATTTTGTAATATCTCTAAAAGTAATTAAACCAACTAATTCATTTTGAGCATTTACAACTGGTAATTTTTCGATTTTATGGCCTTGCAAAACCACTTCTGCTTGTTCAAGTGAAGTTCCTTCAGCAACAGTTACTAAGTTTTGGCTTGTCATAACCTCTGCAATAGGTCTTGCTCCGTTTTTTTCGAAACGTAAATCACGGTTTGTAACAATACCTTTTAAGATTTTGTTTTCGTCAACGATTGGAATACCACCGATTCCGAATTCTTTCATAGCGTTTTTAGCGTCAGCAATTGTAGAGTTCATTGGTAATGTTACCGGATCGATAATCATACCTGCTTCAGCACGTTTTACTTTTCGAACTTTTCCTGCTTGCTGTTCGATAGTCATATTTTTATGTAAAACACCAATACCGCCTTCTTGTGCCATAGCGATTGCCATTGCACTTTCTGTAACTGTATCCATCGCAGCTGATACAATTGGAACGTTTAATGTAATGTTTCTTGAGAATCTTGATTTAATGCTCACTTCGCGAGGAAGCACATTCGAGTAGTTAGGTACTAATAATACATCGTCGTAAGTTAAACCTTCGCCGATAATCTTGGAGTTGTGTGCTATCATGGTGCAATTTCTAGTTGAATTGCGTGCAAATATAGGGAATAAATTGCTAACTTGAATACTAACTTATTCATAAATTTAACTTTACAGGAAAAGTCTTTCAAATTAAATTCCAATTTTTTAAATTCCAAATTCCAAGTTAGATCGAAAAAAAAGCTTCGCTTTTTAGGAGTTTGGAATTTGGAATTTATCTATTTTCATTCTTTGTCTTGAAAAACAAAGTTGATTCCGAGCTGAAAGGCCGCACTACTAGCTTTGGAGATATCTTTATATTCTAAAACATTATTGACCAGAGCATAAATATTTACGGGACCAATTGTTCCTGCAAGCCCTAAACCAATATTTGTACTTGAAAAAGTGTCTAAAGTATAAGTTGCTTTAAAATCTAATTTCTTAAAAATATTTCTTCTGTAAAAAGCCGTTAATGCAAATAAGGGTGTTCTAGGCGCAGACATTGCAAAAAGCTGTGCTCCTACTGCATTTTTATAATATGTATTAACTTTTCCATGACAATTACATTCGTCATCAGGGCGCGCTTCACCAAACGAATATTGAATGGAAGAATAAAACTTTGTTGGACGCCAAGTGGTATACTTATTATAAAGTGTATCTCTTGGTATTGCTTTGTCAAATTCGTCAAATACATTTTCCGGATCATCTGAACCTAAGAAATCAGGATTAGCACCATTGTATTGGTAAGTTCCTTTATAGGTAAGGGTTTCTATGTCTTTAGTCTGCCTTACAAAACCTAGATCTATAATACTCGCCGTTAGCTGCAAATTGTCTTTTATATAATAGGTAATTCCTGCATCGACGCCAAAACCTAAGCTTCCTTTAAAAAAAGTATTATTGGCAATATCACGCGCTATATTTCCTTCGTACTCATCTTTGGTAAAACTTGCAATTCCAGAGGTTTTTAGTTCTAAATTGGAAGAAATAACCTGATTGTAAAGGTTTGGAGTTCCGGACTCTTGTCCTGTATAAATGTATCCCGAATTTTTTGTTGAAGTAGCATTTGCACCGCTTGAATAGATTTTGGCGCGTCCTCCGTAAACAAATTTATCATTGACTTTTTTGTGGAAACCTACATGAAATACAGAAAGCACTTCGGCTTTCATGTTTAAATCACCCAAATTAAATGATTTTCCGATATAATCCCTATTTCCGTTTAAGGCCAGTAAGGCTAAATCTTTTGGAACAAACATAAAGAAATCAAATTCCTGATACAAGCCAAAAGAAACATATGAACGGCTTTCTCTTCCTCCAATTCTAAATCCGCCAGAAAATATTTCAAGCTGCTGATTGGTCACTACTTTATCATTGCTAGAAGATTTATTGACAACATCTCTCACTTTTTGATTAAAATCGACTCCATTATTTGAAAACAAATCATAAGCTGAGAAACTGCTAGAACCTACATTTGCCGAAATTCCAGATAAAACTGGAAATCCGAAATAATATTTATACGAAACATCAGCTCCCGGATTTACAAGTGAAGATTGCGGAATTGAAGTGAAATTATATAACAGCTCTCTGTTTTGAGCAAAACAAAAAAGATGAAAAAACAAGCAAAGGATTAGCGTTTTTCTCATTCAATTTCTAAATAAGCAGTTGCACTTGATCTTAATTTTAAATTTCCTACACTTCCACTATTCAATGGAGGTCCGGCAGTAATTATTACTACAAAGCCAATTTTTTGTGTCTGTTTTAAAAGATCTAATCGCGCGTTTTCGAAAACTTCTGTAGGGTATTTTATAACATTTGGCGTTCCTTTATAAGATGGAACTGTAAAAGATATCGTTTGTAAAATCTGATTTTTTTCGTTCAGTAAAAGCATATTTAAGACGAAAGCACGGTCTATACTGTTTTCAATTTCAAAATCAAACTCTGCTTTTTTAAGACGTTCAGTAAAAAACTTATTCTTAAAAATGTCAAAATCTCTATAATCGTACCCAATATTGGTACCACCATCGTCTACAAGTCGGTTTGCCGGAATATCAAAATAAGCAAGATTTGCCACAAATACAGGCTCTAGCTTAAAATCGTTTATCTGATCAAAATCTAAATCACTTGAGCAGGAAAACAATAAAAAGACTGAAAATAATATACTTGAAATTCTACTTAGCGAACTTAATCTCATAAGAAATGTTATATCAATACTAAATGTAACGCATTTGTGTTTACATTCACGATCTAAGGTAAGAAAAATAACTATTTTTTAATGAAACTTTCCAAACAATTTTGAAGCTTCGTTGTAAGCGCTTTCGAAGCTAAGAGAATTAAGTCCTGTTATTTTTTTATTTGCAGTAAAATAAGAAACGAGCTTTTCTGTCGGCATATTTCCTGTAAGTTTATCGGTTGCCATTGGACAGCCTCCAAAACCTTGAATAGCGCCGTCAAAACGAGTACAGCCTGCTTTTGCAGCCGCATCGATTTTTTCGAACCAGCTTTCTGGCGTTGTATGTAAATGAGCACCAAATTCAATTTCAGGATATTTCGCAATTAAATCTGAAAATAAATACGTGATTACTTCTGGCGTAGAAGTTCCCACAGTATCAGAAAGTGATAGGATTTTCACGCCCATTCCTGCCAATTTCTCGGTCCACTCGCCTACAATTTCAACATTCCACGGGTCTCCGTACGGATTTCCAAACCCCATTGAAAGATATGTTACTACTTCTTTGTTTTTCTTATCAGCTACTTCAAGAATTTCTTCAAGCGTAACTAAAGATTCTGCAATGGTTTTGTGCGTATTACGCATCTGAAAGTTCTCAGAAATAGAAAATGGAAAACCTAGATACTGAATCTGTTCGTAGTTTGCAGCTGTTATCGCACCTTGTGTGTTGGCAATAATAGAAAGCAGTTTGCTTGTTGTCTGCGAAAGGTCTAATTGCGCCAAAACCTCAGCTGTATCCTGCATCTGCGGAATAGCTTTTGGGGAAACAAAACTTCCAAAATCAATGGTATCAAAGCCCACTCGCAGCAAAGCTTGTATGTAGGTAACTTTATTTTTTGTTGGAATAAAATCCTTAATGCCTTGCATGGCATCTCGAGGGCATTCGATGATTTTGATTTCTTTACTCAAAGCTTATTCTTTTGTAAAGGCTAAGTTAGTTTCTTTTTTAATGAAATAAAAATTATGTTTTTTTTTAAAACCATATAAGTCATATAAGTTCATTTAATAGCATTCTAAAATCTGCCGTTCAAGATTACACATTCTGAATTGTAGAGACGCACTGTAGTGCGTCTACACAAAGGGAATCCGCAATGCTGAAAATACTGGACATGAGACGCACTGCAGTGCGCCTCTACAATCTATCATAAAACTGCACAAAAATCGAAACGTAAAATTATTACCGAAAAATGTAATACTTTAAATTATTACCGAAAAACGTAATAATTATTTTTATTCCTTATATTTGTAATAGAAAGTTTATTGTTTTTAATTATATTTGATTTATGACTAGTGTAATTACAGGTGACATAATTGGTTCAAGACAACAATCTGAACATTGGGTTGAAGATTTAAAAAAAATCTTGGCTCCCTTTGGTCATACGCCAAGTCAGTGGGAGATTTATCGTGGAGACGAATTTCAAGTTGAAGTCAGTAATCCCGAAGATGCTTTGTTAACTGCTATTTTGGTAAAAGCACATTTAAGAGCCATTAAATCTGATGCCCGAATGAGCATTGGTTTTGGAGATAAAACGCACAATGCTGAAAGAATTTCTGAAAGCAATGGTGCTGCTTTTGTACACTCGGGAGAACTTTTTGAAACTTTAAAAAAGCAGAAAATCACATTAGCCCTTCGAACAGGAAATGCTGATTTTGATGAAAAAATAAACTTAATGCTACAGCTAGCATTGACCTTTATGGACAATTGGCTGGTACAATCGGCAGAATTTGTTGCTGTTGCAATTGAAAATCCAACTTTGTCTCAAGAAGAATTAGGAAAAAAATTAGGCATTAATCAAGCTGCTGTCAGCCGAAGACAAAAACGCGCTCAGTTTGATTTAGTAATGAATTTAGATCAATATTTTAGAAAACAAATAAAACAACTTACAGCCCCATGATTTTATTTATAAAACTGTTTCTCGCTCATTTGTTAGGTGACTTTATCTGGCAACCCAATTCTTGGGTCACTAATAAAGAAATCAAAAAGCATAAAAGTGTTTACTTATACATTCATATTTTACTGCACGGAGTTTTAGCAGCAATCTTAGCTGGAGAAATAAATTTTATTCCTTATGCTGTTTTAATTGCTTTTACGCACGGTATTATCGATTTAATCAAACTGAATTTTCAGAAAGACAAAACCAAACGCACTTGGTTTGTTCTAGATCAAATTGCGCATATTCTTGTTTTAATTGGTATCGTGTTGCTTTATGAAAACAAAACCATAATCAACTTTTGGCAAAACAATACCTTCTGGATTCTCATTACCGCAATTTTATTGCTAACTAAACCTACTTCAATTTTTATAAAAACCATAATTTCAATATGGGCTCCAGAAAGCAAAAACAGCCATCAGGATAATTCTCTGATAGCTGCTGGAAATTATATTGGTATTTTAGAACGCTTATTTGTTTTCGGTTTTATTTTAACCGGACATTTTGAGGCGATCGGATTTCTATTGGCCGCCAAATCTATTTTCAGATTCGGAGATTTAAAAGAAGCCAAAGACAGAAAATTGACCGAATATGTAATGATTGGAACCTTAATCAGTTTTGGAATTGCAATACTTGTCGGATTAGCTGTTCAAGCGTTGCTTTTATAATTGCTCTAAAACTTTCTTGTTGATTGCTTTTATCAAAGCTGGCCCTTCATAGATAAAACCGGTGTATAATTGCACCAAACTTGCCCCTGCATTTAGTTTTTCAATTGCATCATCGGCAGAATGAATTCCTCCTACTCCAATAATAGGAAATGCTTTATTGCTTTTTTCTGAAAGAAAACGAATTACTTCTGTAGAACGTTTTGTCAATGGTTTTCCAGACAAACCTCCCATTTCTGTTTGGTTAGTAGATTGCAAACCTTTTCTAGAAATAGTGGTGTTTGTAGCAATTACACCTGCAATTTGAGTTGTTTTTACAATATCAATAATATCCAATAATTGCTCATCTGTTAAGTCTGGAGCAATTTTTAAAAGAATTGGTTTTACTTTTTGAGTACTAGTTTTTTGCTTTTCGACATTTCTATTTTGTAAAGTCTGCAATAAAGCTGTTAGAGGTTCTTTGTCTTGTAAAGCTCTCAAATTTGGTGTATTTGGCGAACTCACATTCACTACAAAATAATCTACATGATTAAATAAAGCATCAAAACAAATGATATAGTCTTTTACAGCATCTTCGTTATCGGTCACTTTATTTTTTCCGATATTTCCTCCAATCAAAACGCCTGAGTTCTTTTTCAGACGTTCTACAGCTTCTAGAACTCCTCCATTATTAAAACCCATTCGGTTAATAATTGCTTGGTCTTCTTTTAGACGGAATAAACGTTTTTTGGGATTTCCTTCTTGTCCAACTGGCGTTACAGTTCCAATTTCGATAAAACCAAAACCAAAATCACCAAGTTCTTTGTACAGCTTTGCGTCTTTGTCAAAACCAGCCGCAAGTCCAACTGGATTTTTAAATTTAATTCCGAAAACTTCTCTTTCTAGTCGAGTGTCTTTTACTTCATAAATTGATCTTATAATTGCCGAAACTCCAGGAATTTTTGAAATGAATTTTACAAATGAGAAAGTAAAGTAATGTACTTTTTCAGGATCAAAACAAAAAAGTATCGGACGAATTATCAATTTATACATAAGAGTTGTGTTGTTGTTATTTTGGCTGCAAATTTAAATATTATAGTTTAAAAAGGTGCTTTTTTACAAAAAACAAATAATTTCATTTTTGTTTAATTATTTCATTCATAATTAAAACAATTCCAAAAACTAGTCAGAACAGCACTCCAAAACCCTTTTTTTGTGTTTCAAGTTATAAAATGAAACAAGTTAAATCTGTTCAAAACACCATTCCAAGCTTATAATGTCTAAATTTGAGAGATTACATTTTTAAATTATAAGCCAATAAAAATATTTCAATTCAGAAAAGACTAAAAATTCCATTTTTTTCAGATTATTTTTTATACCCAAAAGTTCAACAAAGTGCCCCGCACAAGATCAATAATAATTAATAACTTAAATCATGAAAGTCAGCAAACAATTCATTCTGAAAAGTATTTTCACTCTCCTATTTTGCCTTTCATTAGGCTTAACCGCAAAACTAGCTGCTCAGGCAGATCCTCAACAAGTCACGAAAGAAACCTTCAAAGGCAAAATAGCATTGGATGTGCGTGATTCAAAAGAAGACTGGGGACCTTATTCTCCAAAAAAAGCACCAGCTGGAGCACCAAATATCTTATTTATCTTATATGATGACACTGGTATGGCAGCTTGGTCACCTTATGGAGGAGCTATCAATATGCCAACTATGCAAAAATTAGCAGATAACGGGATCACTTATTCGCAATGGCATACTACTGCTTTGTGTTCTCCAACAAGATCAACCCTATTAACAGGAAGAAACCATCATCTTAATGGTATGGCTGCCATTACTGAAGCTGCAGCTGGTTTTCCTGGCGGAAGCGGAAGACTGCCAAAACAAGCCGCAACTATAGGTCAAGTACTGCAAGATAACGGATGGAGTACTTTTTGGATAGGAAAAGATCATAATGTTCCTGAGCAAGATGTGGCTGCAGGAGGCGATCGAAGCACATGGCCGTTACAAATGGGATTTGACCGTTACTACGGATTCCTTGGTGGTGAAACCAATCAATGGTATCCTGATTTAACTGAAGACAATCATTTTGTTGAACCGCCTGCAACTCCAGAAGAAGGCTATCATTTATCTAAAGATTTAGCAGATCACGCTTTGGAATTTCTTAAAGACCAAAAAGCAACAAATCCTTCTAAACCTTGGTATATGTGGTATTGTCCTGGTGCCAACCACGCACCGCATCAAGCTCCAGAAGAATATATTGCAAAATACAAAGGCAAGTTTGATGATGGTTATGAGGCTTATCGTAAATGGGTATTGCCACGTATGATTGCAAAAGGTGTAATTCCTAAAGGTACAAATTATGCAAATTTCAACCCACTGCCTCCTGGCATTTCAAATCCAGGTGATGAAGTTTTAGATTGGAATAAATTAAGTGCAGACGAAAAGAAACTATTTTCTAGATTAGCTGAAGTTTATGCTGGTTTCTCTGAATATACAGATGCTCAAGTTGGTCGTGTGATTGATTATCTAGAACAAACTGGACAATTAGAAAATACACTTATTATTTATGCTGCTGATAATGGAGCTTCTGGCGAAGGTTCACCAACTGGTTCTGTAAATGAAAACAAATTCTTCAATGGATATCCAGATGAGTTAAAAGAAAACTTAAAATATATTGACAAATTAGGAAGCCCTGATACTTATGAACACTATCCTACAGGATGGGCAGCCGCTTTCTCTACTCCATTTAAAATGTTTAAAAGATATAGCGAATATGCGGGAGGAACTTGCGACCCATTGGTTATTTCATGGCCAAAAGGAATCAAAGCAAAAGGCGTAGTTCGTGACCAGTTTCACCATTCTACAGACATTGTTCCAACTATATTAGATGTCTGCGGACTTCAAATGCCAAAAGTATATCGCGGTGTTGAGCAATATCCATTATCTGGAGTTTCAATGCGTTATACTTTTGATGCAGCGCCAAATACTAAAACACAAAAACACATTCAGTATTTTGCTATGTTAGGAAGCCGCGCTTTATGGAAAGATGGCTGGAAAGCTGTTGCGCTTCATGCTCCATTAACAGGAAAAGGAAACTTTGATAAAGATGAATGGGAATTGTATAATACAGATGTGGATCGTGCTGAAGTAAATAATCTAGCCAAAAAATATCCAGACAAGTTAAAAGAATTAATAAAGGATTGGAATGATGAAGCTGCCAAAAACCTAGTATTACCGCTCGATGACCGTACAGCTGTAGAACAATTAGGAATTGAAAGACCTTCATCTGAAGCACCTCGAGATCTTTACAAATATTATCCTGGAACTTCAGCAGTGCCAGAAGGTGTTGCTGTAAACGTTCGCGGAAGATCTTATAAAATCCTAGCCGATGTTGACGTTAAAGACGCTAAAGCTTCAGGAGTGCTTTTTGCACATGGATCGCGTTTTGGAGGACATACTTTATTTATAAAAGACGGCAAGCTAAATTATGTCTACAATTTCTTAGGAATTGCTCCTGAACAAAAATTTACTTCAAATGTGCCAATTACAACTGGAAAACATGTTTTTGGAATGGAATTCACACGTGAAAAAGCAGGTCCAAATGGAGAATCTCTTGGTCAAATGAAACTTTATATTGATGGAAAAGAAGTTGCTTCTGGCCCTATGAGAACACAATCTGGTAAGTTTACTTTAGCTGGTGACGGACTTTGTGTTGGATTTGATAGTGGAGATTCTGTTAGTAAAGAATATAAAACTCCAGGCACTTTTAAAGGCGGTGAAATTGTTGGTGTCGGAATTAGTGTTGGAAAACTTGAATATACTGACTTAAACAATGAAGCAAAAAGAGCTTTAGGAAGAGATTAAAAATAAACGAAAGAGGCATGTTTGATTACAATCTAAAGTGATCAAAGTGCCTTTTTTTCTTTTTAAACAAACGTTTCATTAATAGAGAAATCAAATGTTTTATACCAATTTGCCTTTAAAATTTTGTTCTCTTTTCTGTTTTTGCTTAATCTATTTTTTCTCTAATAAAATTTTAGCTCAGGAAAGTGACGAAAAAGAATTCAAATCGCATCATCAAATCGGAATATCCATTAATCATGTTCATGTTTTTGAAGGTCGTGATGACGAAGGAAATCGGGAGACTTTAACTCTTCCTGCTTGGGGGATAGATTATACATTTCAGTTTCATGAAAAATGGGCTATTGGACTCCATACTGATTTTATTATGGAAAAATATAAAGTCGAAAAAGTATATGCTAGTGAAGAAAACAAAGAAACTGTAGAAAGAAGTTATCCTATTGCCCCTGCCCTTATGGGAATTTACAAACCAAACGAACATTGGAGTTTTCTCTTAGGTTTTGGAGGCGAATTTGCTAAAGAAGAAGATTTTTTCTTAACCCGAGCTGGTGTAGAATATGGCTACGAACTCCCTAAAGGATGGGAAATTTTTGGCACTGTGAGTTACGATTTTAAATGGAATGCATATGACAGCTGGGGAATCGGTTTAGGAATTTCAAAAAACTTTGGAGGAAAATAATTTATAAACCTATTAATCTTATGTGCAGCTCAAATAAATCAAATCATATTTCTAAATGCCTACTCTTTGTTTTCCTTTTATTAGTTGGTTTTAAAGGATTTTCACAACAAGAAAAAGACACTACCAAACTAATGAATGTCCGTTATGGCAGTAAAGGAATTGAACTGGAAACCCGAGACAAAAAATTTCTGTTTCAATTGGCAAGCCGTCTTCAATTTCGCTTTTCAACACCAAATGATACAGATCCATTGACTTACGATGATTATAGCCAAGATGCTAAAACCACTTTCAAAATAAACCGTGCCAGATTAAAAGTCGGCGGTCATGCTTTTGAACCTTGGCTTAAATATTATTGGGAATATGAATTGAGTCAATCTAATTTGCTTGACTTCAGAATAATGATTGAGAAATGGGATTGGCTGAGTTTTAAAGTTGGACAATGGAAAACAGAATTTACACGCGAACGCTTTATTAGCAGCGGTGAACAGCAAATGGTAGATCGATCATTGATCAACCGCCCTTTTACTGTTGACAGGCAATTAGGAGTCGAAGTTTATGGTCATTTAAAAGGAGCTGGAATTGCCGATTTTAATTATTGGGCCGCAGCATTAACAGGAACAGGACGCGGAAGCACTTCAAACGATGATAATCACTTAATGTATTTTGGAAGAGCACAATGGAATTTTCTAGGTAGATTTCTTGATTTTGAAGGCTGCGATTTAGAATTTCATGAAAAACCAACTCCGATTATTGCCTTTTCAGCCATCACAAACCGAAGCCCTTACACTCGTTTCTCGCAAGCTGGAGGAGGTTCTCTCGACGGATTTGAAGATGGATTACCAGGTCAATACAGAGTCAATCAATGGAATTTAGAAAGTGCTTTTATGTATCGAGGCTTTTCTTGGCAGAGCGAATGGCATACCAAAGAAATTATAGACAAATACAATAATAATGATATGACTGTAATGAAAGGCTATTATATTCAAGCTGGATATTTCTTTCATAATGTTTTTGAATGGTGGCCAAAACATTTAGAAATGACTGGACGACATGCCGCCTATAGGCCTGATAATTCTATAAGAGAAAATAGACAAGACGAGTCTACATTGGCATTTAATTGGTTTTTTAAAGGACATAAAAACAAACTAACTTCAGAGGTAAGTTATTTTAGTTTTCAAGATAAAACACTTCCTTTACAAGAAGGATGGCGTTTTAGAATACAATGGGATATCTCATTATAATTCAAACTTTTAGTTCATTAATTCAAAATGAACATTTTTTTTTCATAACTTTAAATCACATAAATTACTGAATATGAAAAACATATCCAAAACAGTAAAAAAACTGGCACTTCTAATGTGTTTAACCGGAGCTTTTTTGTTTATTTCTGTTGACAGTTTAGCGCAGCGGCATCGAGGTGGCGGAGGTGGCGGCGGATTTAACAGAGGCGGCGGCGGAGCAGCTACACATACTCGCCAAGCTAGACCTGCTACACAATCTAGACCAAATGTGAGTAGACCTACCACAACAAGGCCAACAGCAACAACTAGACCAGCTGCAACTAGACCTGGAGCAAATAACTCAGGAACTAAAATAAATAGACCTTCTAACAATTCCAACAGAAACAATACGGTAAATAGAAATAATACCGTAAACAGAAACAATGTTGGTAACAGAAACACCAACATAAGCGGCAATAACATTAATAGAAACAGAAATAATGTCAACATCAATGTTAACAATAGTGTTCATGTTCGCAATAATCGAAATACAGTAGTTCGTCCCGGATATAGACCATATACACGTCCGCCTTATGTATATGGCGGTTACAGATACAATTGCTACCATCCTTATTATCCACGCCCTTACAGACCTTTTTATTGGGGACCAGTTTGGCATCCTTGGGGATTCTTTGTTGCAACTCTAGCAACTACAGCAATTATTGTTAGTGTGCAAAACGAAAAGTATCACTACGATCAAGGAGTTTGGTATACCTCAACCAATGGCGGTTATACAGCAGTTCCTGCACCAGTTGGCGGAACGGTAAATAATATTCCAAGCGGAGCAGAAACAGTAAATACTGGTACGGTAAATAATTACTATTACGGAGGAACGTATTACGAAAAAGACGGTGGAAAATATACTGTCGTTGCCCCTACTGCTGGAACAATTGTAGAAAACTTGCCCGAAGGCGGAGAAGAAGTTACAATTGGCGATGCAAAATATGTAAAATTTGGAGAAACCTATTATCAGCCTGTTCAAATTGATGGAAAAGATAAATATGAAGTAGTTCAAGTTGAAAAAGAATAATTTAATCTTATTAATTCTATAAAATTAATATACTTTAAAAAATAATTTTAACTAATTTTATCCCTGCTATTGACAACCATTATAAGCTCAAAATAAATAAACCATGAAAAACAAAACCTTTTGGATCTTTGCATTACTCACATTATCCATTATTTCAATTGCTTACAGTTATACAAGATTTAAAGATAAAGCAGAAAAAACAGCTGTTGAATGCCATGAAACGCCAACAATGATAGAATCTGCATTTAAACCAACTGTTGAAAATAAATTTAAACCAACAGAAAAAGCCCCGAAAGGCATGGTTTGGATTCCTGGAGGAGAATTTTCTATGGGAACAAATGTAGAAGATGAAAGTCTTTGCAGTATTAAAGGTGTAACGAAAGATGCAGCTCCAATACATAGAGTTTATGTTGATGGATATTATATGGATGAAACAGAAGTTACCAATGAAGAATTCGAAAAATTTGTAAAAGCTACAGGTTATGTAACTGTTGCGGAACAAAAACCAACAAAAGAAGAATTCCCAACAGCAAATGAGGAAGACCTAGTTACCGGTTCTGTTGTCTTCACTCCTACTCCTTCAGCGGTTAATCTGAACAATTTTTTACAATGGTGGCGCTACGAGCCAGGTGCTGATTGGAGACATCCAGACGGTCCGCAGAGCACCATTAAAGGAAAAGAAAAATATCCTGTTGTGCATGTTGTATACGAAGATGCCGCTGCTTATGCTAAGTGGGCTGGAAAAAGATTGCCAACAGAAGCAGAATGGGAATTTGCAGCACGCGGTGGCAAAACTGGAAATCTTTATGCTTGGGGTAATGATTTAAAACCTAAAGGAAAATTTCAAGCTAATATTTATCAAGGACATTTCCCTATCAAAGACGGTGATACTGGAGAAGATGGTTTTAAAGGCATTGCACCAACAGCACAATATGCTCCAAACGCATACGGCTTGTATGACATGGCTGGAAATGTATGGGAATGGGTAAACGATTGGTACAGTGTTGACTATTACAAATCATTAGCTGAAAGTGGAAAAGTAACAAAAAATCCGCAAGGACCTAGCGCTTATTATGATCCTAGTGATCCATCTGAAATAAAACGAGTTCATCGTGGTGGTTCGTTTCTATGTACAGATCAATACTGTACGCGCTATATGGTGGGAACAAGAGGAAAAGGCGAAATCAGATCTGCTGCAAACCATGTTGGTTTTAGATGCGTAAAAAGCAAATAAAAGACTTAAAATAACAGAAAGGGATTCTACATAAAGAATCCCTTTTTTATTAATTCAGATATGGAAAGCTAAATTTTGGAGCAGAAAAATTTTTCTATATTTGCTAAAAATCTAAAAAAATGCAACATATCATAGATCGTTTTATCAGTTATGTAACAATTGATACTGAATCGGATCCAAATTCACAAACAACTCCAAGCACACAAAAACAATGGAATCTTGCCAATAAATTAGTTGACGAACTAAAAGCAATTGGCCTTGAAGATGTAACTATAGATGACAAAGCGTATATCATGGCAACACTTCCAAGCAATGTTGATCACGAAGTGCCAACAATTGGTTTTGTTTCTCACTTTGACACTTCTCCCGATTTTAGCGGAGCAAATGTAAAACCTCAAATCGTTGAAAATTACGACGGAAAAGATATCGTTCTGAACGCTGAAAAAAACATTGTCTTATCTCCTGATTATTTTAAAGATTTATTACAATATAAAGGACAAACCATCATTACAACTGATGGAACAACTTTACTAGGTGCCGACGATAAAGCTGGAATTACAGAAATCGTTTCGGCAATGGAATACCTAGTTCAGCATCCTGAAATTAAGCACGGAAAAATCAGAATAGGTTTTACTCCAGATGAAGAAATTGGACGTGGAGCGCATCATTTTGATGTTGAAAAATTTGGAGCACAATGGGCTTACACAATGGATGGAAGCCAAATTGGCGAATTAGAATACGAAAATTTCAATGCTGCTGGAGCAAAAATTACTTTTAAAGGTAAAAGCGTTCACCCAGGTTACGCTAAAGGAAAAATGATCAATTCTATGCTTTTGGCAAACGACTTTATCAATGAACTTCCAAAAGGCGAAACTCCGCAAGAAACTAAAGGTTATGAAGGTTTTTTCCATGTTCATCACATTAAAGGAAATATCGAAGAAACAGTTTTAGAGTTGATTATTCGTGATCACAACAGAAAGAAATTCGAAAAGCGAAAAGAATTGATTCATAAACTGGCTAAACAGTTTAATAAAAAATTCGCAAAGAAATTTGGCGAAGATATAGTAATCGCTGAAGTAAAAGATCAATATTACAATATGAAAGAAAAAGTTCTTCCTGTAAAATATATTGTAGACATTGCCGAAAAAGCAATGAGAGAATTGAACATAAAACCAATCATTAAACCAATTCGTGGTGGAACTGATGGTTCTCAATTGTCATTTATGGGATTGCCTTGTCCGAACATTTTTGCGGGCGGACATAATTTCCACGGAAAATACGAATATGTGCCAGCAGAAAGCATTCAGAAAGCGACTGATGTTATTGTAAAAATTGCCGAACTGACCGCTATTCCAGGAATTTTTGATGCACCAGAAAAATCTAAAAGAAAAAAATAAAGTGGAACCGAATTCTGACAAAAAACACGTTTGGGACAAAGTCAATCAATGGGAAGAAGAACTTCTTTTCCTGAAATCAATTATTGACAAAACAGAACTGGTCGAAACCATAAAATGGGGAGGACCAATTTATGTTTACAACAACAAAAATGTTATCGGAATTGGAGGTTTCAAAAATTATTTTGCAATTTGGTTTCTAAATGGTGTTTTTCTAAAAGACGAAAAAAAGAGACTAATCAATGCTCAGGAAGATAAAACAAAATTGATGCGCCAATGGCGTTTTACTTCAAAAGAAGAAGTAAATGAAAAAGAAGTTTTAGAGTATATTCACGAAGCGATTGAAAACGAAAAACAAGGAAAAGTTATTAAACCTTCTAAAAAAGAAGCGATAGTTTCAGAACTTCTAAATGCAGAAATGGCGAAAAATCCAGATTTGAAGTCAGCGTTTGAAAAATTTTCTCCTTATAAACAATATGAGTTTTTAGAATATATCGAAACAGCTAAACAGGAAAAAACAAAACTTTCTAGAATCGAAAAAGTAATTCCGATGATTTTGGCGAATGTTGGATTGAATGATAAATATAGGTAGTTTAAGTTTCAATATTTAAAATCCAGATTCCAAAACTGTTGGCATTCTGAGTGAAGTCGAAGAACGAAACTATACGAGACCTTTGTCAAAGTTTAAAACTTTGACAAAGGTCTTTCTTTTTTTGTCATCCTGACGAAGGAAGGATCACACTCGGAAATCGACAAAGATTATCCACATTACTTTACGGAGCTTCTTGTGTGATCCTTCCTTCGTCAGGATGACAAAACAAGGCGCAAAAAAAATCCCAAACTCCTATTGGCATTTGGGATTTAAATTTTTGGAATTTATTTTAGAATAAAATTTACGCTTTCTTATTCAAAGCCGCGCTCAATTCTAAAGAGATAGCAGAACGCTCTAATTTTAATTTTCCAGACATCGTTTCGATTACAACAGTAGTTTCTGCTAATTCAGCGATTTTACCGTGGAAACCACTTTTTGTAACTATTTTATCACCTACTTTTAGGTTGCTTTCAAATTCTTTTTCGTTTTTAGCTCTTTTTTGCTGTGGTCTAATCATAAAGAAATAAAGCACTACAAACATTAGTAAATAAGGAGCAAACTTTAATAAATCTTGCATGGTATTTTGTTTTTATTGTTGTTATTAATATTTTTTTTCTTTTTCTCTCTCTCGTAGCTTGGAAGCTCAAAGCGACAATTGGGATTTAGAATTTCGGATTTTTCTTTTTTACATTAGTCCTCTTCCTACTTTTACCATCTTTTTATTGGCAGTCAGTTCCTTAACAAGATTGTCTAAAATTCCGTTGATAAAAATACTACTTTTTGGTGTAGAATACTCTTTTGCAATTTCTAAATATTCGTTAAGAGTTACTTTTACTGGAATTGAAGGGAATTTAATAAATTCGCAAATTGCCATTTTCAAGATAATAGTGTCGATCTCGGCAATACGATCACTGTCCCAATTTGGTGTTTTATCTTCGTATTCTTTTGCAAATGCCGTTTCGTTTAGAATTGTTCTTCTAAATAAATCTTTAGCAAAATCTTTATCTTCAACATCTTTATACAATTTTGGTACTCTAAAATCGTCTGGATCTTCTGTTTTGATAGCTTTCAATTGTTTAACAATATGTGTATTTACAACCGGAATATCATCAACCCAAGTTAATTTATCATCCTCTAAATACTCATATAATTTTTCATTTGGCACAATAACATTTTCAAACAAATCAATAATAAATTGTCTGTCTTCTTCAAACGTATTTACGTTATTGCTCATGTATTTTTTGTAGATATCGCTTGTTTTAACATCATTTAAAAGCAAAATAATATAATCGTCGTTTAAAGACCAGTTATTGATTTTACGATTTTCTAAAGCAATGCTAAGAGAATTACTTTCTGCTAAAAGCTGGAAGATTTTGTTTTTGATGAACTTTTCGTTCGGATTACGTTCTGCTGCAGTAGCAAGGTGTTTTTTACTTGACAGATGCAAATAGACAGCTTCTTTTTTGCAAATTTCTATCAATGAAGAAAGCATTATAAGATATAAGTCCTGAATATTGTCAATGCTGTAGAAAAGAAATTTCTCTTCTTTTTCCATGTTGTCAGAACCGCTTTGGTGCATTGCATAAATGGATTGCATTACTTTAACGCGTATGTGTCTTCTATTTACCACCGTGTAAGAACATTTAAAAATTAGTCTGCAAAAGTATAACTTTTGATGCGTATTTTAAAATTAATTCGTAAAAAAGTCGTCATTTTAGTGGTCAGTTTTCAGAATTTAGTGGTCAGTCTCTATTTATAGTCGTCAGTGATCAGTGTTTAGTGAGCAGTACCAAACATGCGTAAAAAAAAAAATCTCAGTTACAGAATAAACTGCAAACTGAGACTTTAAGACTGAACACTTAAGAAAGTGAACACTGAACACTTAATTACTTCTTAGCGTTCTCGATTCTTCTTTGATCGATACGGTTTTGAGCAATTGTAAGCGCCGCTTTGTGCGTTGTAATATTGTTTTTAGCAGCAAAATCAATAATTTCTAAAGTAGTATTATAGATATTTTCTGTTTTACTCATGATTTCAGCTTTACCGTAGTTTGCTAATTCAGCATAAACATTGATAATTCCACCTGCGTTGATCAAGAAATCTGGAGCATATAAAATACCTCTTTCTTGTAATCTTGCACCGTGAACATTTTCGTCAGCTAATTGATTGTTTGCTGCACCCGCAATAACTTTAGCTTTAATTTTATCTACTGTATTATCGTTGATTGTTGCTCCCATCGCACACGGTGCATAGATATCAACATCTGCAGTATACAAATCTTCACCAGTGTAAATTGTTGCATTGTATTTTGAAGCAACTTGGAATAATTTTTCTTCGTTGATATCAGTAATCGTTACTTGTGCTCCTTCTTTAGTTAAATAATCAACCAAAGTTTCACCCACATGTCCAATTCCTTGTACCAAAACTTTTTTACCGTCTAAAACATCAGTACCAAACTGACTTTTAGCTGCAGCTTTCATACCTAAATAAACTCCGTAAGCAGTAATTGGAGAAGGATTTCCAGAACCACCTCTTTCTTCAGAAATACCAGTTACATAAGGCGTTACATCTCTTACAGTATCCATGTCTTTAGTTTCCATTCCGACATCTTCTGCAGTAATATATCTTCCGCTAAGTGAGTGAACGAATTCACCAAACTTACGCATTAATTCAGGTGTTTTTTGAGTTTTAGCATCACCGATAATTACAGCTTTACCTCCACCAATATTAAGTCCAGTAATAGCAGATTTAAACGTCATACCTCTTGAGAGACGTAAAACATCGTTTAAAGCTTCCCATTCTGTGTTATAATTCCACATTCTGGTTCCTCCCAAAGCTGGCCCCATAACCGAATTATGAATACCAATAATTGCTTTTAAACCTGTATCTTTGTCATTGCAAAATACAATTTGTTCGTGATCGTCAAAAGATAATTGACCAAAAACAGGATCCATTTTTTGAAGTTCCTTTCCAGTTGCGAAAGTTGCATCCATAGCGCTAGTATTAATTAGGTTAAAATTATGAATTTGTCAAAAAGACAACTCAAACATAATTAAAAAATACACATGTGCTAATTTTTTATCTTTAAAATAACAATTTTACAATATAATTGTTTTGATTAAATCGCAAATTATTATAATTTTATTTAATAATAATTCTTAAATTCAAATCAATTCAATATCATATTTCTTAAAAAAATGAAAGAATTAAGCTATTTAAACAAATATTTCATTAAATATAAATACAGTTTTTCACTCGGTATTTTAATCACCATAATCGCACAAATATTTTCTCTATTTACTCCAAAACTCATTAGCAAGTCTTTAAACGCGATTGAGAATTTTGATAAATTATCTACTGCAGAGCAAAAATCAGAAATAGTAATTGCAACTTTTCGTCAGGATCTCATTCATAATGTGCTACTTATCATTGGAACTACTATCGTTGCAGGCTTTTTAACATTTTTAATGCGTCAGACTTTAATCGTGATGTCACGTCATATCGAATTTGATTTAAAAAATGAAGTTTTCAGACAATATGAGAACCTTTCACAAAATTTCTATAAACAGAATCGAACAGGAGACTTGATGAACCGTATTAGCGAAGACGTTTCAAAAGTTCGAATGTATGTTGGGCCAGCAGTAATGTATACTATAAATACAGCTATCCGTTTCGCGATTGTCATATTATATATGTATAATGTATCTCCGCTGCTTACCTTATACACTATACTACCTTTACCGATTCTTTCGTATTGTATTTTTAAGTTAAGCTCTGAAATCAATAAACGAAGCACAACGTTCCAGCAATATCTTTCTAAAGTTTCGAGTTTTACTCAAGAAATCTTTTCTGGAATTCGCGTTATAAAAGCGTATTCTTTAGAAAATCAGCATCAAAACAATATGGTTGATTTAGCCGAAGAAAGCAAACGCAAGAGTTTAAGTCTTGCTAGAGTTCAATCTTTATTCGGACCTTTAATGATTGCGCTTATTGGAATCAGTAACTTGGTTGTAATATATTTTGGAGGTGTCATGTATATTAACGGAAGCATTCCTAATATCGGAACCATCGCGGAATTTATTTTATATGTAAATATGCTGACGTGGCCGGTTGCTTCTTTAGGATGGGTTTCGTCTATGGTTCAAGAAGCGGAAGCTTCTCAAAAACGCTTGAATGAATTCTTGAAAATTGAACCAGAAATAAAAAACAACACCGAAAACACTTCTGAAATTCAAGGAAATATCTCTTTCGAAAATGTTTCTTTTACTTATGATGACACCAACATTGAAGCTTTAAAAAATGTTTCTTTCACGGTGAAAAAAGGAGAAACACTGGCAATCTTAGGAAAAACAGGTTCTGGAAAATCGACTATTCTTTCTTTGATTTCGAGATTGTACGATGTTACAGAAGGAGAAGTTAAAATTGACGAAAACGAAATCAGTACCTTAAACTTAAATGACCTTCGAAATAATATCGGAATTGTACCTCAGGATGCTTTCTTATTTTCTGATACTATTAAAAACAACATCAAATTCGGAAATCAGAATGCAAGTGACGAAGAGGTAATCGAAGCTGCTAAAAATGCAGTCGTTCACGACAACATTATTGCCTTCAACAAACAGTACGACACTGTTTTAGGCGAAAGAGGAATTACACTTTCGGGCGGACAAAAACAGCGTGTTTCTATTGCGAGAGCCATTATTAAAAACCCTGCAATTTTGCTTTTTGACGATTGCTTGTCTGCTGTTGATACTGAAACCGAAGAAATGATTTTGAACAATTTGTTCGAAATTTCTAAAGACAAAACAACTATAATTGTGAGCCATCGAGTATCATCTGCCAAGAATGCAGATAAAATTATTATACTCGAAGATGGTAAGATAATTCAACAAGGTTCTCATAATCAATTAATAAATCAAGAAGGTTATTACGCATCGTTATATTTAAAACAACTTTCGGAAAAAGAATTACTTTAATTGTTGCGTAATAGATAATTTTTTATGATTTTTGAGTACTATTAATTCCAAAAATGATAGAACGTATTATGAGAGAAAATGACATGTTAGAAAAAGAAGAGATTTTTTCTAAAGTATTACGCGCAGGAAGAAGAACTTATTTCTTTGATGTGAGAGCTACCAAAGCTGATGATTATTATATCACGATTACAGAAAGCAAAAAATTTACTGAAGAAGATGGTTCTTTTCACTTCAAAAAACACAAAATCTATTTATACAAAGAAGATTTTAGTGCTTTCTCTGAAATATTAGAAGAAATGACTTCTTATGTTTTAAACCACAAAGGTGAAGAAGTAATTTCTGAAAGACACCAAAAAGATTTTAAAAAAGAATACAGCTCTGAAAAGACTGAAAGCCAAAGATCTAGTTTTACAGATATTGATTTTGATGATATTTAAATCCAAAATCATCTACATAAAGTAGAAGTCCAATTTGTTATGCATTTTGGACTTTTTTTATATATTTATGTTTTGAGATGCGAATTGTAAAATGTGAGATGTACGATTCATGCACCCTTTACTTCTAACAATTTTACAAATTACATTTTACTTCTAATGAAAAAATTAATTATTCTCCTAAGTCTCTTCTTCTTTGGAATTTCTCTTTCTGCACAGAATATAGAGTATGAAACGAAAAACAATATCCAATATTATAGTGCAGCTGTAAATAAATCTGATAAATACATCAACGAAAGATGTGTTTTGGATATTTATTATCCGAAAAACAAAACCGGATTTGCTACAATCGTCTGGTTTCACGGCGGCGGATTAACTGGCGGAAACAAAGAAATCCCAGAAGCTTTAAAAAATAAAGGTTTTGCAATTATTGGCATAAATTATAGATTGTCACCAAAAGCAAAAGCTGAGAAAGCTATCGAAGACGCTGCAGCAGCTGTTGCTTGGACTTTCAACAACATAGCAAATTATGGAGGCGATAAATCCCTAATTTTCGTTTCTGGACATTCTGCTGGAGGATATTTAGGAATGATGATTGGTTTGGATAAAAAATATCTTCAAAAAGAAAACATCGACGCCAACCAAATTGCAGGGCTTATTCCGTTTAGCGGGCAATGCATTACGCATTTCGAAATTAGACGAGAAAACGGAATTCCTGAAAAACAGCCTACAATTGACCAATTTGCTCCTTTATATCATGTTCGTGCCGACGCTCCGCCAATGTTATTAATTACTGGCGATCGCGAATTAGAAATGCTTGGGCGTTATGAAGAAAACGCATACATGTCCAGAATGATGAAACTGGTTGGACATACACAAACTAAATTATATGAATTAGACGGTTACGGCCACGGAATGACAGAACCTGGTTTTCCTCTTTTACTTAATGAAGTAAACCGAATTTTAAAAGAACGTAAAAAATAATCACTAATAAAAATTCCACGGCAATGGAGACACAACTATTAATTATACCAGGACTTGGAGATTCTGGAGAGAAACACTGGCAAACTTTTTGGCATAAAAAATTCGAAAACTCAATTCGTGTTGTACAAGATAATTGGGATGAACCGATTCGCGAAGAATGGCTTGAAAGATTAAATGAAAACATCTTAAAACTTGACAAACCAACAATTTTAGTAGCGCATAGTTTGGCTGTTTCATTGGTTCTGCATTGGGCAGAAAAATACAATAATCCGAATATTATTGGGGCATTTTTAGTCGCTCCTGCTGATGTTGATTCACCTCAGCATACACCCGAATGCATAAGAAATTTTTCTCCAATTCCGCTTTATAAATTACCTTTTCCATCGGTAGTAGTAGCGAGCGAAAATGATCCTTATGCTTCTTTTGAAAGAAAAAAACTCTTCGCTGAAAAATGGGGAAGCGATTTTGTAAATATTGGTCAACAAGGACACATTAACTCCGATTCTGATCTAAAATATTGGGAGGAAGGACAATTAATACTTCAGCAATTGATTGAAAGCATAAAAAAGTAATCAGTTTACAGTTATTCTTAGTGTTCAGTTTTTTAGTATTCAGTTATTTTATCAACTTACGACTGAACACTAAAAAACTGAACACTGAACACTATCCTATACGTAATCCATTAGGAATCTTAAAATCCGGAGCTAATAAAATTACATCTCCCTCTTCACCTACAGCACCAAGCACTAAACATTCACTCATAAATTTTCCGATTTGCTTTCTAGGGAAATTTACAACTGCCACAATCTGACGATTAACTAAATCTTCTTTCTGATATCTTTTAGTAATTTGTGCAGATGACTTTCTAATTCCGATTTCTGAACCAAAATCAATTGTTAGCTGATAAGCTGGTTTTCTTGCTTCAGGAAAATCGTTTACTTCTATAATTGTTCCTACGCGCATATCTGTGCGTTCAAATTCGTTCCAGGTTAAATCCATTTTTAAATTCTATTATTTACAAACCTATAAATTTTGTAATTAATGCGCCTAATTCTATAACCTTTTTCTTTTTCTTAAATCTAATTTTACGAGAAGAAAACGAAAAACACTCACGAAAAAAGATATAAAATGGAACATACTGAACCAAATGCATGCATGTCAATTAAAGATTTTGAATCTAATTTAAAACAGGTTCACACTGATAAATATATAGAAACTGCTCAAAATGTAAGACTTTATGTGAAAGATTACGGCCAAGGAAAACCAGTAATTCTAATTCATGGCTGGCCCCTTTCTAATGAAATGTGGGAATATCAGATTGATCATCTAGTACAAAACAATTGTCGGGTAATTGCCTACGATCGTCGCGGATTCGGAAAATCTTCTCAGCCTTGGGACGGTTACGATTATGATACTTTGACGGATGATCTTAAGGAAATTATTGAGCAACTAGAATTAGAAAATGTAACGCTTGTCGGCTTCTCAATGGGTGGTGGCGAAGTGGTTCGTTATTTCAGTCGTCATGGCGGAAAAAATGTTATTAAAGCAGCTTTAATTTCATCAATTATTCCATTTCTTTTAAAGACTCACGATAATCCCGATGGGCATCCGAAAGAGAAAAGTGAAAATACAGCAGCAGCAATCAAAGAAGACAGAATTGGTTTTGTAGACAATTTCGGAAAAACGTTTTTTGGCATAAACATTATCAATAAACCAATCAGCACTCCGTTATTAGAATATTACAGAAACTTATGTTCTGTGGCTTCTCCAAGAGCTACTTTAAAATGTGCAGAATCTTTTTCTTATACAGATTTTAGAGATGAATTGGATTTCATAAAAGTTCCAACCTTGATTATTCATGGCGACGACGACAAAATTGTACCTATTGACCTTACTTCAAGAAAAGCGGCAAAATCAATTGCCAATAATACTTATATCGAATATGAAGGTGCGCCACACGGTTTATTCTATACCGACAGAGAAAAACTAAACGAAGATTTACTGGAATTTTTGAATTCATAAAAATTTAAAAAAGTACCCAAAGAAGCAAGCTGAAAAGGCTAACTGCTTTCTTTGGGTATTTTTTTATTCTTGTGCTCTTTTATTTACAGTTTTTTAAACCTATTTTTGAAATTCAAATTTCGAATAAAATGGCACGAACTGAATCAACAATGCTTCCTTTAGGAACAATTGCACCTGATTTTTATCTAAAAGATACCAACTCGAACAATACTTTTTCTTTTGAAGATTTAAAAGGTTCGAAAGGTACTTTGGTTATGTTCATATGCAACCATTGTCCGTTTGTGCACCATGTCATTAAAGAAGTTGTAATGATTGCCAATGATTATCGGGTTCAGGGATTAGGAGTAATCGCTATTTCCAGCAATGACGTTGTCAAATATCCTGAAGACAGTCCAGAATTAATGACTGACTTTGCAATGGAAAACAAAATTGATTTTCCTTATTTGTACGATGAAAGTCAGAAAACCGCAAAAGCTTATCAGGCAGCTTGCACTCCAGACTTCTATTTATTTGATAATCAAGACAAATTATTCTATCGCGGACAGCTAGACGATTCAAGACCTGGCAACGGAATTCCCCTTAGCGGAAGCGATCTTAGAGGTGCAATTGATGCCTTAATTTACAATAGAAGTTTAAAAGAACCACAGAAACCAAGTTTAGGCTGTGGCATTAAATGGAAGTAAAACCTCACTAAATTCAAAAAGATTGCGTATCTTTGCAAATCAATTTAACAATCCTTATGGGAAATAAAACACCATTTACAGCTTCTATAAAGTCGTTTTGCGTAGCAAAACCGCTACCTGCTGTAATTATTTCACATAATAAGGCCTTTATTAATTAGGCCTCCGTCTACTTCACTTTTTCTTCTTTTTGACGGAGGATTTACATCAACTTAAACATTTCTATTATTTGACAAAAATCAATTTTTGATCAGATATTTTTTTGTTTTTCAGATTAAACATTTCGATTCTGTCTTTTAAAAGTCAGAGAAATATTTACTTGTAAATTATTCTAAGAAGAAAAAATCATTTAAAATTTTATAATAATAAATTCAATATAGATATGAAACCAACACCCACTTTCTGTAAATCAGATTATCAATTTTTAAGAGAATTGATTTTAAAAAGTAAAAACTCAACAAATACTAAAGAAGCCAATCTACTTTCGCAAGAATTAGATCGTGCCATAATCAGCAAAGAAAGCGAATTGGATAGCTCGGTAATTCGAATCAATTCATTTGTAACAATAGAAGATGTAAAAGCTAAGAAACAAATGAAAATTCAGATCGTTTTACCTTCTGCAGCAGATGTAAAACAATCTAAAATTTCAATTCTAGCACCTTTAAGTGTTGCTATTATTGGTTTTAAAGAAAATGACGAAGTGGATTGGGAATTACCTGCTGGAATCAAAACTTTAAAAGTAATAGCTGTAAACAATTCGGCTGTACATCATTCTTAAATTTTAAAACACCTCATTCTGTGACGGTGTTTTTTTTATATCTATTTGAAAACAA
The DNA here is from genome assembly GCF_003254585.1 of Flavobacterium sharifuzzamanii. Lineage (GTDB taxonomy): Bacteria > Bacteroidota > Bacteroidia > Flavobacteriales > Flavobacteriaceae > Flavobacterium > Flavobacterium sharifuzzamanii. The sequence goes on from NZ_QJGZ01000035.1 coordinate 134,086, forward strand.
AAAAACTGTTCAATCGAACAGTTTTTTTATGCTTTTTTCTCAAACTCAAAATTACAATTGCGAATCAATGTAATTGGTAATTGAAGCCATTTGAGTTTCGTCTAATTTTGCTTTTTTACCCATTTTTACTAAAATCGGCGTCCATTCTTCTTTTGTGAATTTTTTCGGCTCAAATAACTTGTGGCATTTTGCACAATTATTCTCGTATAAACTTTTACCTGCTTCCAATTCAGGTGTTAATGCAACAGCTTTCGTCGTTTCGTTAGCTTGCTTAGATGCTACTGGAGCTGCTTTCTTACTTCCGCAAGAAACCATAAATAAGGCAAGTCCTGCAAGGATTAATATATTTTTCATTGGCTTTGTTTTTTTAGTAAATATAAAAAAAATCCCATTCGGCGTTCGAATGGGATTCTATTTATAACAATACTAAATTGCTTCTAAACTCTTATTTTACGTCCATTAATTCAACGTCGAAAATCAAAGTTGCATTTGGTGGAATAACTCCTCCTGCACCAGATGGCCCGTAAGCTAAATCAGATGGAATTACAAAACGAGCTTTGTCTCCAACTTGCAATAAAGCAATACCTTCGTCCCATCCTTCGATAACTTGTCCAATTCCTAATTTGAATTCGATTGGTTTTTTACGTGGGTAAGAAGAATCAAAAACTTTTCCGTTTTCTAAAGATCCTTCGTAATGAACAGAAACTGTTTTTCCAGCTTCAGCTTTTTTACCTTCTCCTTTTTGAATCATTTTATAACGTAAACCGCTTTCTGTTCTATCAAAACCAGCAGCTAATTGTTCCATTTTTGCTTCAGACTCTGCTTTTAAAGCTGCTTCACGTTTCATACGAGCACCTTTTAAACCAATGAAAGCTTCGATAGCATTCCATTTTTGAGCTTCTTCTCCAACTCTGATAATCTCAACAGACTCTAAATTGTCACCTTGAGCAACAGCATCGACAATATCTTGTCCTTCAACAACGTGTCCAAAAACAGTGTGTTTGTTATCTAACCAAGGAGTTGGAACGTGAGTGATAAAAAACTGAGAACCATTACTTCCAGGACCAGAATTAGCCATAGATAAGATTCCTGGACGATCGTGTTTTAAGCTCGGGTGAAATTCATCATCAAATTTGTAACCTGGATCTCCAGTTCCAGTTCCTTTTGGACAACCACCTTGAATCATGAAATCTGCAATTACTCTATGGAAAGTTAATCCGTCATAGAATTTTTGTCCTTGAGGTTTCACTTTGTTTTCCATATTTCCTTCTGCAAGAGCAACAAAGTTCCCTACAGTTCCTGGTGTCAAATCATGTGTCAATTTTACTAAAATTGAACCTTTGCTAGTATTGAATTTAGCGTATATTCCGTTTTCCATGTTGTTATTTTTAATTTGAACGCAAATTTACAAATTAATTTTTTAATCAATTTGAGCTTTTGCTTTTTTAGATTTTGATTTATATGTAAGTCCGTAAATCGTTAATGACAATAACGATAAGACCATACAGCCGATTGTTACATACTGCCATCCGCCAAATTTCCACAACAACAGACCGTATGCAGATCCCGCTGCTGTTCCTAAAAATGTCAGCGACATAAATACGGTATTCAATCTGTTTCTTGCTTCTGGCAATAACGAATAAACTCTAGTTTGATTGGAGATGTGAACACCTTGAATTCCGATATCAATAAACACAATTCCGATTGCGATTCCAATCACACTTTCTATTGAAAAATAAAAAATCAAAAAGCTGATTAAAACCAATAAAATACCATAACCAACCGCAATTCTCGAGTTCCCTTTGTCTCCCAATTTTCCAACAAGAGGGGCTGCGAGAGCTCCAGACGCACCAACAATTCCGAACAAACCAATTGTAGCACTATTAAAATCGAAAGGTTTTCCAGAAAGCAAAAGCACCATTGTAGTCCAAAATGCTCCAAATTGAGCAAAACTGAAAACATTAATTGCTGTTGCTTCACGCAAAACAGGTTGTGTTTTTATAAGCGTAAACAGCGACTGAATTAACTGTCCGTAAGTTCCTTGAAATTGTGGTTTGTTCTGCGGAAATTTGCTCTGAATGACAAAAAAAATCAAAAGACAAATTCCTGCTGCGATATAAAACATAGATCTCCAGCCTAGAACTTGACCGATGAAACCGCTTAAAGTTCGCGAAAGCAAAATTCCGACCAAAAGCCCGCTCATGATAGTTCCTACAACTTTTCCACGCTGATCGGGAGCACTTAAAGAAGCTGCCAATGGCAAAATAAGCTGCGGTACAATCGATGTGATTCCGATTAGCAGTGAAGCGATTTGTAAAACAAGAAAACTTTTGGCTGTTGCCGCAATTAATAAGGCTATTACAGTAGCAAAAGTAGTCATCAAAATTTGCCTTTTACGTTCTATTTTATCGCCAAGCGGTACCATAAAAAACAATCCGATAGCATAACCCGCTTGAGTAAGATAGGTTATCGTTCCGGCACTTTCTTCTGGAATTTTAAATTCGTTGGCAATTAAAACAATCAAAGGCTGGCAGTAATAAAGATTTGCAACTATAAGACCAGTGCAAACTGCCATAAACAGTACATTAGTTTTAGATAAATTCATGCTGCAAAAATACCATCTATATTTAAGCTAAACTATAATTTAAGTTTTTTTTAAAATTAAATCTGTGTCTTCGTTATATCGAATTCGTAAAATCAGCGTAAATTTTTAGAACACTGATGACGCAGATTCGCTATCGCGAAGACGCGGATTTTTACTGATTTCTTATTTTTTAATATTGTAAAAAGTCTTCTCTTGCAGGGCTGAAAACATCTGTCAACATACCTGTTTCCAAGCAAACAACTCCATGAACAGCGTGAGGCGGAATATAAAAACTATCCCCTTCTTTTAGAGTCTGGGTTACACCGCTGATTGTGACATCAAATTTTCCACTTGCAATGTATGTAACTTGAGAATGATAATGATCATGCAAAGTACCAATTCCACCTTTTTCAAAATGAACGTTTACCAACATTACTCTTTCATCAAAAGCCAAAATCTTACGCTTAATTCCTTCACCGACTACTTCCCACTCTATTTCGTCTCCTTTTATAAATTCTTTGCTTGTTCCTAAACTCATAATCTTTTTATTTTTATTGAATGCTCTTAAGGTCTTTTTCCATTAACTCTACACCACTGGTTAATTGGTTGTCCTTAAAATATTTTTCTAATTCTTTCAATCGTTTTACATTATCATAATTAAATCCCGAATTTAATTTTCTTTGACAAAGAGAACACAATCTAATGGAATGTCTATCTGTTTCTACCATACTATTTGTACCGTTCATAACACAACTGGCTTCAATACAATGATACAAACCAAACATGTGACCTATTTCGTGTGAACAAATTTTCAGCAATCGTTCTAAACCTAAATTAAAATCGGCTTCTTTTTGCATTCTATACATAGAACTTACTGCAATTTTATCTCTATACGATGCCAATCCAAAAACATAATTCCATTCGGGTTTTGGGTACAGATCTTTTTCAGTTATTGCCATTAAAGCAATTCTTTTATTAGGATTTTCTTCTTTTAAAACATCTGTTAAAATATATCCAGCTAAAAACTGTTCCTGTCCAACATCTCCAATTCGTCTGGCATGATTCGGAATAATATCATTTGAAACATTTTCTAAAACCTTAGTTTCTAACTGAAAAAATATTTGCAGATACTGACGAACTAATTCGATTTGTTTTATTTGCATTGAATCGAACTTTCCTATAGGCTGCAAATAAATAATGTTTTCTTCTTTGGTTGGAACAACATGCTTATTCCGAACAAATTTTTCGAAACTTTGCCCATTTTCTTTATGAGAAAACAACCAATCGCCAAAGGCAGGCTTACCAAGCTTAACATCATTAACTTTAATATCCACAAAATAAGGTTGAGGCGGTAAAATTTGCTGTGGAACTGACTGTGTCTTTAAATTTGTCTTTTCTTTTTTATCAGATTGACAAGACAAAAAAATCACAAATACCAACAAAAGAAGTTTCTTCATAGATATGAATTAGATTAAATTTTTAGAAATAAAATCACAACTCGATTTGATAGATTCAATAGAATTTGAAGCAAAATTATTTTCCTGTTCTACAAAAAAATGAACCATTCCTGATTGTTTAGCTTCTTTGAAAACAGGTTTAAAATCAATTGTTCCCAAACCAACTTCGGTATTTAAATCATTATTTTTCTTGTCTTTATCTTTTACATGCCACATTTTGAAACGGCCTGGATTTTCTTTGAAAAGCTTTAAAGGATCATTGCCAGAATGAATTACCCAGTATAAATCCAATTCAAAATAAACCAAATCTTTGTCGGTTTCGTTTAATAAAATCTCATAACCTGTAACTCCATCATGTTTTTGAAACTCAAAATCATGATTATGATAAGCTAACTTCAAACCAGCTTTTTTACACATTTTTGCCGCTTCGTTTACGCGAGCTGCTATCTTCTTATAATCTTCGATATTTCTTCTAAAAGGTTCATCGACCCACGGAATGGTTAGAAATTCACTTTTTAGAACTTTTGCTGCCTCAATTGCTGCAATCAATTCTGTAGTATTTCCATCGTATAAAAAACTTCCCAAATTATAATGTCCGCTAACTGCTTTTAGTCCATTCTCATCTAGAATCTTTTTTAACTCTTGAGGCGTTAATCCCCAAAACTGATCTTTGATTGAAAACCCGTATGTCTCGACAGTAGTATAACCTGATTTAGCGACTTTTTCTACAGTTCCTTTTACGTCTTTAGGAAGTTCATCACGAAGCGTATACAACTGTAAACCTATTTCTTTTTTATTCATAGAAAGTGCAAATGATGGTGAAGCCAAAACTGCAGTTGCAGCAAGACCTGTGGTTACGATAAAGTTTCTTCTGCTAATCATTTTAATGATATAAATTTCAGAAAGTAAATATATTATAAAAATTGATTCTTAAAGTTTTCTGCAAAGTTTTGAAGTGCATTTGCAGTTTGTTCCGAAACGATTTCTCCTTCGGCATTCACTTTTCCGCGTACTCCTTGAATCAGAAGCTGTGTTGCCTCATCAAATTTAGCTTCGAGTGTTTTCATTACTAACAAAAGCTGTTCGTGCCCCATTTCGCCAGAAGCTGAAGCTGTTATCAGACCTGTTTTTTTGTTTGAAAAAATAGTGGTTGAAACGCACCACTCTAAGGCATTTTTTAAACTTCCAGGAAGACTGAACACATATTCTGGCGTGCAAATGATAACGCCATCTGTACTTATAATTTTATTTCTAAATGAAGTGATTTCTTGCGGAGGATTATCTGTATCTAAATCTGGATTAAAATGCGGAAGACGTTCTAAATCTTCAAAAAACTCTACTTCAAATTCAGGTTTTAAATAATTTGAAATGTATTTCAGAATTTTGAAATTACTGGAATTACTTCTCGTGCTTCCAGATATGGCAAGGATTTTTATTTTTGGTGAAGTCATTAAATAAACAATTCGTATTTCTAAATAAATCTAAAAATACGAATTGTTTAAAAATATCTGGGATAAATTTATTTAGATGTCAAAAGATTTAATCCTTCCATTTTTACAGAATCGATTGCCTGTGGCGGGTAATTTTGTTTTTCTTGACGTGTCGATGTGACTTTGCCTTCTTTATTTACATATACATAATTGTAAAGCCAGTAATGCGATCCTGCAATCTGAGACCCTTCTGAGTTATCTTTTACAAAAATCTGATCGGCATAAACAAGAATCTCTCCATTTTGATTATTATCTAAAGTTCTTACAGGATTCCCCAAAATTTTTAGCACTTTCGTTTTAGCTTCTCCCACAGCGACCGTAGCTGAGCTAGTACTTGCACAGGAGAATACAAAAAGTGCAAGCAATGCGGACATTAATATTGTTTTTTTCATAATTAAGTGTTTGAATTTACGTTTGGATTTGGTTGTTATCCACTGATAATTAAGACTGTAATGATAAATAAAATTACAACATTAACTTTTACACAATTCAACAAGTATGTTATATAATTATTACCAAAAGACTCAATAGCATTATTTGTATCTTTGCCAGCAAGAAAATTATCGAATAAAGATGCGAATTGACATTATTACTCTTTTACCTGAATTATTAAGAAGTCCGTTTGAGGCTTCCATTATGAAACGCGCCATAGATAAAGGTTTGGTCGAAGTGCATTTTCACAACCTTCGTGATTATAGCACCAACAGACAGAAAAGTGTAGATGATTATCCTTTTGGCGGAGGTGCCGGAATGGTAATGACAATTCAGCCTATAGACGACTGCATCACACATTTGAAAAGCCAACGCGAATATGACGAGGTAATTTATATGTCTCCTGACGGCGAAACTTTAAACCAGAAAATGGCAAATAAAATGTCTATGTATGAAAACATTATCATTTTATGCGGACATTATAAAGGTGTTGATCAAAGAGTTAGAGATCATTTTATCACAAAAGAAATTTCAATTGGCGATTACGTTTTATCTGGAGGAGAATTGGGAGCCATAGTTTTATCTGATGCCTTAATCAGATTAATTCCAGGTGTTTTAAGCGATGAAACCTCAGCATTGACTGATAGTTTTCAGGACAATTTGTTGTCAGGACCAATTTATACAAGACCTGCAGATTATAAAGGATGGAAAGTTCCAGAGGTTCTAACAAGCGGACATGCAGCAAAAATCGATAAATGGCGTGAAGATATGGCATACGAACACACTAAAAATAGACGTCCAGATTTATTGGAAGGTCATTAAAAAATAGTATTTTATCTCAGTTTATAGCCTCAATCTTATCTTGAGGCAAACTGAGATCGAAACTGTAAATCTGGATGAAAAATGAATAATTTCAACCTAAAACGTATTTACAATACCCGCAATTATATTGAGACACATTACAATCAAATTATCTCAATAAATGCTCTTGAAGATATTTCCAGCTATTCTTACAGAAATTTACAGCGTGTTTTTTATTCTTTGTTTCAAGAAACTATTGGTGCTTACCAAACTCGGCTGAAAGTAGAAAACGGATATAAAAAACTTTTATATTCGAATAAACAAGTTTCAGATATTGCTCTTGAAATTGGTTTTGCCGATGTACAGTCTTTTTCTAAAACTTTCAAAAAACATTTTAAATGCTCTCCTTCTGCGGCACGAAATCAAAAAGAATTTCTTTTAAATGATTTTCACCCAAAAGAACTTATTGTTTCTATTTTAGAACCCGAAATTGTTTTTGTTCCCGAAATAACCGCTTATTATTCCAGTTGCAAAACTTCATACATTAATCCTGAGATAGAAACTCTTTGGGATTCTTTATTAGAAAATGAAATTGCAGAACCCATTTCAGATTACTTTGGTATTATTACAGACGATATTCTAATTACCGAAAAATCGAAATGTACGTACGAAGCTTGTATCGTTACTGAAGCTATTATTCGAAATCTTCCAACAAAAAAACTTTTTGGTGGCAGATACGCACGTGTTTTTCATCACGGATCTTATGAAACCCTGGAGGACACCTATCAGCAAATTTTTGGAGCATGGTTTCTCAGTAATAATTTTGAAATATCTCATTTACCAGTTATTGAACAATACATCAAAAACGATTCAAATTGCAAAACGCCAGCTGATTATCTTACAGCTATTTATATTCCTCTTATTTAAATTGTCCATTTTGGACAACTTCTCAATTACTATTTAGAAATACATTTGTCTCGTCAAGTTATCGATAAAAAATGGCATTAAACATTTAAAAATAAAACAAGTAAGATGGAAAAGCTTTTTTTAACATTATTATTAATTCCTCTAATCTCTTCTTGTCAAGGAGATGAAATAAATACAATTACAGATAAAATAGAAAATACCGAAGTTATGTATACAATGCCAGAAGAATCTGCTCCGCATGAAGGAACTTGGCTTCAATGGCCACATCAATATCAATATGGAATTGATTATAGAAATGATTTAGACGCTACATGGATTGCCATGACTAAATCACTAATAACAAGTGAAAAAGTTTTTATTATTGCCTACGACGTCGTCGAGAAAAGCCGAATTGAAGCTTTATTACAAGAATCAGGAGTTTCATTATCTTCTATCGAATTTAAAATTTATAAAACCGATGACGTTTGGGTAAGAGATAATGGTCCTATTTATGTAAAAGACAAAAATAATCAATTAGTTATTCAAGATTGGGGATTTAATGGTTGGGGCAAAAAAGCTGCTTTTCAAAATTGCAATATAATTCCATCAGAAATTGGTGCAGAACAAAAAATTACAATTTTAGATTTAAACAAAACAATGATTAATGAAGGAGGAGCTGTAGAAATAGACGGAAATGGCACTTTAATGGCAACCAAAAGTTCAATCCTAAATTCAAACCGAAACCCTTCAATGACGCAGCAGCAAGCCGAAGCGAATTTTAAAAAATATCTTGGAACAACTCATTTTATTTGGTTAGACGGCAAAGCAGGAAGAGAAATTACTGATATGCATATTGATGGATTCGCTCGTTTTGGCAATAAAAATACCATTGTAACCATGAATGAAAATGATTTATTGTATTGGGAGGTTCCTCAAAATGACATTAGTACTTTATACAATTCGAAAGATAAAAACGATAAAAATTATACTTTCCTAAAATTGCCATTGTCTAAAAATAATGTTGTCACAACTTACGGTAAAAACTTAGGATACAAAGGTTCTTATGTAAACTTTTATATTGGAAACACTGTTGTTCTGGTTCCTAATTATAATGATCCGAACGACAAAGTAGCCAATCAGCTAATTCAAAGTTTGTATCCTACCCGAAAAGTAATTGGCATTGATGTTCGCAATTTATATGCAAACGGAGGAATGATTCATTGTGTTACGCAGCAACAGCCGAAGTAAAAAGGTTTCAAATTTCAGGTTATTTTTTGTTTCAGGTTTAATCCCAAGACAAAACAACCTGAAATTTGAAACAACTAAAAGTTTTATCCATTATAAGTAATAGAAGTTATTATTCTATCATTAATTTCTATATCCAACAGATGATCCCTAAAAAAATCATCTCCACCTACAATTGAAGTAGAAATATTTCCATGCTCATCTATAAATATTTCTGCTCTATATATTTCCAAAGTATCATACCAATCACTATCTGCTTTTTGTTCTACATTTACATCACATTCATTATTATAAAAATTAATCAATTCCTTTTTACAATCTCCTAACCAAGCTATATAAATAATAATCTTATCAAAAAAAGAATCAATATCTTCATTAGGAAGATATATTGAGAGCTTTCCATCTTTGATTAATTTATTAAATATGACTAGTTTTCTATTCTTGATTTCAAACTTATTTTCCTGTTTTTTAGACAATTCAAAATCACTTAATTTAATTATTGGTTGCTCTTTTTTTTCTCGAAGCTTTCTAACATCTTTAATGATAAAATTATTCTCATGAGATTTTGCTTTCTGTTCTAACACATATAATTTAGAAACATCTTTACTATTTTTCGGATCTGCTGTTTCTTTAAAAGTTTCATATGCCGATCTATGAAAACATAAAAGAATGTACACATTTGAGAGAACTAAATTTTCCTGTTTGCTTTTCTCAATGTTTTCTAACTCATATAAAAGGTCATACATTTTCTCAACACTTTCTTTTGAACCATTCGACTTTCTAAATTTATTAGAAAACTCGATATACTCTTTCATATAATTTTTATTCATTTACACATAGTATATTTTAATCTTATTCTTCAATGCTACTTCTTTTTATAAAATCATAGAAATCCTCATACTTGTCATTAACTTGGTCGGGAAATTCATGATCCCATAATACAACCGGATAGTTATTATCTCCATTGTTTCTATTAGTGTCAAAACAAAGATATCCCCAATCTTCCCACATAGCAAAAGGAATTAATCCATTATCTATCAAATCATCTTTCAAATGTTCATGAAAAATTTTTTCTACCAATGACATTTTCCAACTATTAATAGGGTGTTCAAAAAATGACGCTTCTGAGATGTGAAGCTCATAAAAATGTTTATACTTCAAAAACATTTTATAATCCTCAGGAAATTCACAACCAATCTGATTCTGTAATTCTTCAATTTCATCATCTGTTACCGTACTAGCAACAGGAAACCAAGTTTTCCATTCCTCACTATTATCCTGATTAGGATCTGCCATTTCTAGTTCAATTTTTTGAGGAAGTATGTTTCCATTAAATTCAATAAGGTTATTCAGATTTAGATCTATAATTTTTTTTATGATTTCTCCATTTTCCATATTACATTGAAATAATTTTAAGTTTTTTATTCTAATATTTTTATCTCATATTTTCAAAATTAGTAAAAAAAAACCTATGTTTTAATAAAAAAACCTGTCCTCAATTCATTTAAAATTTATTACACTAAACATCTTCTTATCAATAATTTAAAATTTTTACAATTTATAATTCATAATTTATAATTATTTTCTACATTTGCACCCGAATTTGACCAACCTCTGGCGAGATCCGTGAATGTTGCTCTAATATAAAAACCATAATTTAAATTATCATGGCAGATTTATTAAAATTCGTTCAAGACGAATTCGTTGCTAAAAAAGATTTCCCAGATTTCGGAGCTGGAGACACAATCACTGTTTTCTACGAAATTAAAGAGGGTGAAAAAACAAGAACTCAGTTCTTTAAAGGAGTTGTGATTCAAAGAAGAGGTTCTGGAGTTACAGAAACTTTTACTATCCGTAAAATGTCTGGATCTGTTGGTGTTGAGCGTATCTTCCCAGTAAACTTACCAGCTTTACAAAAAATCGAAATTAACAAGAAAGGTGCTGTACGTAGAGCTAGAATTTTCTACTTCAGACAACTTACTGGTAAAAAAGCTAAGATTAAAGATAAAAGAAGATAATTTATTTTTTTCTAAAGTACAAAAGTCCCAAACTGATATTTCAGATTTGGGATTTTTTTTTGTTTTAAAACTTATGGAAACTCTCTAGAAAGTTCTCTCTACCGCTTTATTTATCTTTGAACTGAATTTTTTTTTTCAATAATAAATTTAAATCATAAAATTTTACTTACATTCGTAGTCATTAACAAACATTTAACAGTATTAACACTATGAAAACCAAAAAAAACCATTAAAATTTTATGTTTATTACTTTTTTCAATTATTTTTTCAAATTGTGAAAATGAAAGTACAATCCAATCTAATGCCAACCCAGCGGTTATTGAAGCAAAAAATTGGCTTGAAAAAAATAATCCAAAATTAACAATTCTGAATTATACTAAACAAATTGATTGGGATCAAGCCATAATAACTGATGGTAGCAAAGGGAAGGTTGTAGAGGTTCCTATTACTTTAAACAATAATACAGAAATAAAAAAAGGAGATAAAATAATTAAATCTTACAATAGATTGATGTTTATTAAAGACAATAAACTTACATACAAACTATCGCATGTTTTAATCACAAGTGAAAAAGAAAATTTTGACCTCAAGGATGAAAATTTTAATTTTTACAACATAAAAACAGATTTTGAAGGCACTGTAACCGTCTTAAATATTGATGATAAAATAGATTCTTATAGTACAATTTCAAAAAAATCTATAACTTCAACAAGCAACAAAACAAAACTTGAAGAACAAGTTTGTACTTATGTTGTCAAAACCTATGACGATGGAAGTTATGATGTAATGTATTTACTATACTGCACTGGTGGTAGTGGCACTGGTGGTGGTTCAGGTGATGGTTCAGGTGGTTATGGCGACAATCCTAATCCAGAACCAAATCCATGTGAAGAAAGCATAAATAACCTTATCGCTTCTTCTTACCCAACCTCAGAATTTTTAGGATCAACAATTATCGAAGAAAACGGCGTAACTAGAAGAAAAAATTATAAATGGATAATTTTCTCAGGACCCGGATATACTTTAAACTCTAGCGAAACAGGTACACATCAAAAAGTTACAAATTCTGACCCTTCATTGCAATGGCAATGGGTAAGCTTAACACACAATGCTATTTATAAAGAAGGAATTGTCGCTGGAGGGGAAATATCAAACTCTTTAATATATGCTCAACCAACTATTGGACTATATAATTCTATTATGGATTTAAACTATAACGTCACTTTTTCACGTTCTGTATGTGGCCAACCCACTTCAAAAGAAAAAAATTATAGCGCTGTACATAATTTCAATATAAATGACTAAAATCAATAAAGCTGCAAGCTCAAAAATATTATTAGCAATTTTTGGGCTTACAATATTTTCGTTTATTATATCATCTTTCATTAGAAAGACTGAAAAAAATGAAATTACCAAAACATATATACATAATAGTTTTCCCGTTTTTAAATCTGATGCAAGTTTTTTTATAGTAAATGACAGTGTTGCGGTCATTAACTATAAAAATTATGCCTTATATGAATTTGAAGACATATTTAACATTCAAAACGATTCAGCAATTATTAATGAAAAAGTAATTAACAAGTACTTTTTACTTAAAGAAAAAGAGTCATATGGATACTATTATGATTCTCTAAATGCTAAGACTGGAAAAAGAATTAGAATGGATTCCATTCTGAGTAAAAAAGCATATTATAAACAGACCTTTTACTTTCCGTCACTTATGCAATTTATTAGTTCCAAAAAAGATCAAAATGGCTATAAATTAATAGAAAAATATAAATGTAAAACAAAAGTAGATCTAACCTATCCAGATACCATAATAGTATATTTTTCAAACAAAATGAAAAATACAAGTTTCACCTTATCTAAAGATCTTGATTCAATAAAAAAAATGAAAGTAGTAAAAATGAGGGCTATATTTAACTCCCAATTTATCAAAGGTAACCCTAATAAATTTCCACAATACGAATATAAGTTTGAACTAAAGCAAGATTCAATTTCTAATCTAAAAAAATATCAAGATTTTATTGAAAAAAAAATTAGTAGATAATTTAATATTTTTATAATAATTTACACTGAGATGTTATAAAAAACTCGTTTCATACTGCTTGAAACGAGTTTTTTTTATGTTCTATTTTCATCGCTAACAAAACTGTAATTTTTTAATACCAAAATCATCGATTTAGCAATTTAACGAGCTCGAAATAACAATCTGTTAATTTCGTCTTTTCTTATCAAAACTCAACCGTTTTCGTTGTGATTTTATTATATTTGCTCCGCTCATTTTGAGCCGAATATATCTTTTACATCGTTAACTCCTGACGATACGATTATAAAAAAAAAAGAAAATGAATAAATCAAAAATTTTTTACACCTTAACTGATGAGGCGCCTCTATTGGCAACGTACTCTTTGTTACCAATTGTTCAAGCTTTTACAGCAACAGCTGGAATTGAAATCGAAACCAGAGATATTTCGCTGGCAGGAAGAATTTTATCAAACTTCCCAGATTCTTTGACAGATGCTCAAAAAACTGGAGATGCATTGGCAGAATTAGGCCAATTAGCAACTCAGCCAGAAGCAAACATTATTAAATTACCAAACATTTCAGCATCTGTACCGCAATTAAAAGCGGCTATTGCTGAATTACAATCGCACGGATACAACGTACCAAATTTCCCAGAAGATCCACAAAACGATGCTGAAAAGGAAATTAAAGCAAAATATGCTAAAGTTTTAGGTTCTGCTGTAAACCCAGTTTTACGTGAAGGAAACTCTGACCGTAGAGCTCCAAGAGCAGTTAAAAACTTTGCAAAAGCAAATCCACACTCAATGGGTGCTTGGTCTGCTGACTCCAAAACTAAAGTAGCTTCTATGTCAGGCGGAGATTTTTACGGAAGTGAAAAATCATTGACTGTAAATGAAGCAAATGATGTAAAAATCGAATTTGTTGCCAAAGACGGAACTACGACTGTTCTTAAAGCAAGCACTCCATTAAAAGCTGGAGAAATCATTGACAGTTCTGTTTTAAGCGTAAGCAAATTAAAAGCTTTTGCTACTGATGTAATTGCTGAAGCTAAAGCTGCAGGAGTTTTACTTTCTGTACACTTAAAAGCTACAATGATGAAAGTTTCTGATCCAATTATCTTTGGCGCTATCGTTGAAGTATATTTTGCAGATGTTTTCAAAAAATACGCTTCTTTATTCGCTGAATTAAACGTTGACACAAGAAACGGTTTAGGTGATATCTATGCTAAAATTGCTGGAAGACCTGAGCAAGCTGAAGTTGAAGCTGCTATCGATCAAGCAATCGCAAACGGTCCAGCTTTAGCAATGGTTAATTCTGATAAAGGAATTACAAACTTACACGTTCCATCTGACGTAATTGTTGATGCTTCTATGCCGGCAATGATTCGTACTTCTGGACAAATGTGGAACAAAGAAGGAAAAGCGCAAGATACATTTGCTGTTATTCCAGACCGTTCTTATGCTGGAGTTTATACTGCAACTATCGATTTCTGTAAAAAACACGGTGCTTTTGATCCAAAAACAATGGGAAGTGTTCCTAACGTTGGATTAATGGCTCAAAAAGCTGAAGAATACGGATCTCACGACAAAACTTTCCAAATGAAAGGTGATGGGGTTGTACGTGTTGTAGATGCAAACGGAACTGTTTTAATGGAACAAAACGTTGAAGCTAATGACATTTTCAGAATGTGTCAGGCTAAAGACGCTCCTATTCAAGACTGGGTTAAACTGGCTGTAAACAGAGCTCGTTTATCTAGTACTCCTGCTGTTTTCTGGTTAGACGAAAACAGAGCACACGATAGAGAATTGATCGTAAAAGTTCAAAAATACCTTAAAGACTACGATACTACAAACTTAGATATCCGTATTTTAAACCCAGTTGCTGCAACTGAATTTACTTTAGACAGAATCATCAAAGGTTTAGATACTATCTCTGTAACAGGAAACGTTTTACGTGACTACTTAACAGATTTATTCCCAATCTTAGAATTAGGAACTTCTGCTAAAATGCTTTCTATCGTTCCGTTAATGAACGGTGGTGGATTGTTCGAAACTGGTGCTGGAGGTTCTGCTCCTAAACACGTTGAGCAATTTACAGAAGAAGGATACTTACGTTGGGATTCATTAGGAGAATTTTTAGCTCTTGGTGCTTCTTTAGAGCATTTAGGACAAACTTTAGACAACTCTAAAGCAATTGTTTTATCTGAAACTTTAGACCAAGCAAACGATAAATTCTTAGCAAACGATAAATCTCCTGCTCGTAAAGTGGGTCAGATTGACAATAGAGGTTCTCACTTCTATTTAGCATTCTACTGGGCTCAAGCTTTGGCTGCTCAAACTAAAGATGCTGAATTAAAAGCAATCTTTACTCCAATTGCAGCTGAATTTGAAGCTAACGAAGCTAAAATCGATGCAGAATTAATTGGTGCTCAAGGTAAACCTCAAAACATTGGGGGTTACTACCAACCAACACCAGAATTGGTAAGCAAAGCAATGCGTCCAAGCGAAACTTTCAACGCTATTGTTGCTAAAATCAAATAATTCAGAATACATTTTGTATTTCTAAATAAGTAAAAGGACAACTCGAAAGGTTGTCCTTTTTTTATCTTAACTTATGTTTAACAAAAATTCCGTAAGAATATGTAGTAAGAATTTGTTAACTATGTAAATCAAAATCAACATAATGATTACAAAAAATACCTGCACATTTTTTCTTTTTATTCTTACGATTTTCACCTCATTTGCGCAGGAAAAATTCACTCTTAGCGGAACTATCAGCGACAGCAAAAACAACGAAACTTTAATTGGAGTAAATATCTTTATTCCTTCCCTAAAAATAGGAACTACAACCAACGAATACGGTTTTTATTCACTTTCTGCACCTAAAGGAGAATACGAAATCGAAATCAGCTATGTTGGTTATCAAACTATTGAAAAACATATTTCTCTAAATCAAGATACAAAAAGCAATTTCTTAATTAAAGAAGGTGGCGAAGAACTCCAAGAAGTTGTCATTACAGAAAACAAAGGCAAAATAAATGTCAAATCGCCAGAAATGAGCGTGAACAAACTCTCTATTTCGACCATAAAAAAAATGCCTGTTGTTTTAGGAGAAGTTGATGTTTTAAAATCCATTTTACTTCTTCCAGGCGTTACTAATGCAGGCGAAGGTGCTTCAGGATTTAATGTCCGCGGAGGCGGTGCAGATCAAAACCTGATTCTTTTAGATGAAGCAACTATCTTTAATTCTTCTCATGTTTTCGGATTCTTTTCTGTATTTAATCCCGATGCCATTAAAGATTTAAAACTGTATAAAGGTGGAATTCCAGCACGCTATGGCGGAAGAGCTTCTTCTGTTTTAGAAATTTATCAAAAAGACGGAAGCAGTAAAGATTTTCACATGAATGGCGGTATCGGATTAATTTCGAGCCGTTTATTGGCTGAAGGCCCAATTGTAAAAGACAAAGGTTCTTTTCTGATTGGAGGACGAGCTTCTTATGCCCATCTTTTTCTAAAGTTCTCTGAAGATGATAAAGATAATGCGGCCTATTTTTATGACTTAAATACCAAATTAAGCTATAAACTCAACGATAACAACAGTTTGTATTTATCCGGTTATTTTGGTCGAGACGTTTTTAGATTAAACAAAAGCTTTACCAATACGTACGGAAATTCAACTTTAAACCTAAGATGGAATCATTTATATTCTAATAAATTATTCTCCAATCTCTCCTTAATTTACAGCGATTATTATTACGGATTAGATCTTGATTTTGCGGGATTCAACTGGGATTCTGGAATCAAAAACTACAACATTAAATACGATTTCAAACATTATCTTTCAGATAAACTAAAACTGAATTATGGCGTAAACGGAATCTACTATGATTTTAATCCCGGAACCATAAAACCAACTGGCGAGGATTCAGGAATAAATCCTGATCAATTAGACAAAAAATACGCTTTTGAACCTTCTGTTTATTTGGATGCAGAAAGTCAGCTTTCTAAAAAAATTACTGTTGCTTACGGATTGCGATACAGCTTATTTTACAGATTAGGCGCTTCGACCATTAATTATTATGACAATAATCAAGCCGTGGTTTTTAATTCTGATATGCAGATTTACGAAAAAGGAACACCAACCTCAACTCAGTATTTCAGTAAAAACAAAGTCATTCAGAGTTATGATAATTTTGAGCCGCGTTTTTCTCTTTCTTATCAATTAAATGAAGATCAATCCATAAAAGCGAGTTACAACAGAATGGCGCAATATCTTCAATTAATTTCTAACACCTCTTCTCCTACTCCGCTTGATGTTTGGATGCCAAGCGACAATTATATAAAACCGCAGCTTGCAGATCAAGTAGCTCTAGGCTATTTTAGAAATTTTTCAAATGACGCATACTCCTTAGAAGTAGAAACGTACTATAAGAAAATACAAAACAGATTAGATTATATAGACGGTGCCGATTTAATTGCCAACAATGCTATCGAACAGGTTATTTTAAACGGCCACATGCGCTCGTACGGTTTAGAACTCATGGTTAAGAAAAACAAAGGTCGATTTAATGGCTGGATTTCATATACATTATCAAGATCTGAACAGCAGACTCCTGGAAGAACGCCAGAAGAAACAGGGATTAATAATGGAAAATGGTACGCATCGGCTTATGACAAAACACACAATTTAGCCGTTACATCGGCTTATAATTTAAATGATAAATGGTCTTTTGGTGCTAACTTCATATTGCAGTCAGGACAACCTGTAACATATCCGAATGGGCAATATGAGTATTTAGGAATTGTAGTTCCAAATTATGGTTTGCGAAATGAAAACCGTCTTCCTTCTTACAATCATTTGGATATTTCTGCAACTTTAACGCCAAGAAAAAACAAAGAGAGAAACTGGAAAGGCGAATGGGTTTTCAGTATATATAACCTTTATAACCGAATGAACGCGGCATCAATCAACTTCAGGCAAAATGTTGATACTGGGGTAAATGAAGCGGTGCAATTATCCATTTTCGGAATTGTACCAGCAGTAAGTTATAATTTCAAATTCTAAAAAATCAGTTCAAAAACTAAAGATATAATTATGAGAAAATTAGTTTTTTTTATCGTATTTTTTACATCACTTTTTTTTACAAGCTGTGAAGAAGTAGTAGATGTTGATTTGGACACGGCTCCTCCAAGACTGGTTATTGAAGCATCAATAAACTGGGAAAAAGGAACGACAGGAAATGAGCAGATCATAAAGCTGACTACAACAACTGGTTATTTTGAAAATTCAATTCCAACCGTTTCTGGCGCGATTGTTTATATAAAAGATAGTCATAATGAACAGTTTAATTTTATTGAAATCAAAAAAACTGGGCAATATTCATGCATTAATTTTAAACCCGTTGTAGGCGAGCAATATACATTAACAGTCATTAGCAGAGGAAGTAGATACATCGCAAATGAAACTTTAAAATCAGTAGCGCCTATTACTAGAATTGAGCAAAAAAATGATGGTGGTTTTACAGGAAAAGACATTGAAATCAAAAGTTATTTTACAGATCCTGGCGACGAAGAAAACTATTACTTATTTAAGTACGTTTATTCGAGTAAAGTGACTTCTAATTATTATGTTTCTGAGGATAAATTTTACCAAGGAAATGAAATTTATAGCGTAACCGACGATGAAGATTTGAAAGCTGGAGATGAAATTCTAGTAACACATTACGGAATCTCTAAACAATATTACAATTACATGAATATTCTAGTAAGTATTGCCGGAACAAATGTTGGCGGACCATTTCAGTCTCCTCCAGCAACTGTAAAAGGAAATATTGTCAATGTAACTAATAAAGATAATTATCCTCTTGGCTATTTTTCCTTAAGCGAAACCAGCACAAAAAAGTACAAAATCGAATAATTATGAAACCAATAATCAAAACCTTAAACGAAAAAAAACTCATTGGGCATTTTTTAGAAATGTCTTTTATTGAAAATAAAACTTTTCAATTATGGAATGGTTTTATGCCAAATCGAAAAGAAATTAGAAATACAGTTAATGCCAATTTATATTCTTTAGAGGTTTACAAAGAAAATCATTTTGATGATTTTGACCCTAATGACAGTTTTCAAAAATGGGCAGCAGTAGAAGTTTCAGATTATTCAACTATTCCAGATGGAATGGAAACTCTTATTATACCTCATGGTTTGTATGCCGTTTTTCTTCATTTAGGTCCAGCCTCAGAAGGACATAAAACCTATCATTATATTTTTGCAGACTGGCTTCCAAATTCTGATTACACAGTTGACGATAGGCCTCATTTTGCTGTAATGAATGAAAAATACAAAAAAGATGATCCAAGTTCTGAAGAAGAAATTTGGATTCCGATAAAAAACAGATAATAATTATGATACTAGAAACGCTAAAAACACTTTTCAATCGAGATTTAAATAAACTGAAAAGTGAAATTGAATCCTATCAAAATGAAAGTTCTATTTGGACAATTGATAAAAATATTTCCAATTCTGCTGGAAACCTCTGCCTTCATTTAATTGGAAATCTAAATGCCTTCATTGGCACTGAAATTGGCAAAACTGGTTATGTTAGAAATCGTCCTTTAGAATTTTCTTTAAAAGATGTCCCAAAAGCAGAATTAATTCAGAAAATCGAAGATACAATTTCAGTTGTAAACAATGCTCTTGATAATTTAACAGAAGCCGATTTAGAAGCGATTTATCCACAGATTGTTTTCGAAAAAGAAATGACAACTGGATTTTTCTTAGTTCATCTTTCAACACATTTGGCTTATCATTTAGGGCAGATAAATTATCATAGACGACTTCTTGATGTTTGATTTTTTACCACAGATTAAAAGAATTAAATAGATTAATCCTTTTAATCTGTGAAATCTGTGGCAAAAAAATAGAATTCTAAAATTGTAGTAGTAACTTAGCACCACATTCAAAAAATTACACATGTCATCACATCATATAGTCCGCGACGATCAAGAACCCGCATTAATAATTGCAAATGGCGCTGCGTGTGATCCCGAATTGTTAGGACAATTGTTAGAATGGTCTCCATTGGTTATCGTTTTAGATTCGGCTATTGAAAGAGTGATTGAATTAGGCATAAAAGTCGACGTTTTATTGGGTGATTTTGATCGTGGATTTGATCCTGAAATATATAAAACTTCACAATTTCCAATCGAAATCGTTCATACCCCAGATCAAGACAAAACTGATCTTGAAAAAGCTTTTGATTATCTTATCGAAAGAAAAATTCCTGCCGCAAATGTCGTTTGGGCAACCGGAAAACGTGCCGATCATACTATTACAAACCTTACACAAATTGTTCGCTATAGAGATTTACTCAAAATTGTAATTCTTGACGACCATTCAAAAATATTCCTGCTGCCAACAAAATTCGAAAAATGGTATACAGCAAAAACACCTATTTCGTTAATTCCGATTGGTGTTGTAAACGGAATTTCTTCAACCAATTTAAAATACGAATTAAACAACGATACACTCACAATGGGCTACAGAACAGGAAGCAGTAATTCTGTTGAACAAGACGGAATTGTAACTATAACACATCGCGACGGAGATTTGCTTTTAATGGAGTGTTTTGATTAGGAGCATTAAAAAAATTAAAAGTCCCAGCGGGACGAAATATTTATAGATTAAAATGTTTTGATCTAATTAAAGCTCCAGCGGAGCGACATCTGTTTATGTCGCTCCGCTGGAGCTTTTGTTGTAATAATAAATTAAACTAGCTATAAATATTACACTCCTCTGGAGCCTTTCCTCAAAAAAGGAATACCTATCTTTGCAATCGAAATCAATGAAAATGAAAGCAGAAAACAATTCACAAAAAGACAATTTACACCCAAGAAATCTTCATCGAGGCCGATATGATTTTGAACTTCTCATTTCAAATTGTCCCGAATTAAAAGCTTTTGTTTCAATCAATAAACACGGAATAGAAACCATTGATTTCAGTAATCCGCTTGCCGTAAAAACATTAAACAAAGCTTTACTTAAAACGTATTACAACATTCAAAACTGGGATATTCCTAAAAATTATCTTTGTCCTCCAATTCCAGGACGCGCAGATTACATTCATTACATCGCCGATTTATTGGCTGAAAGTAACAATAATCAAATTCCAGAAACCAGTACAGTCTTAGGATTAGATATCGGAACAGGCTCAAATTTAATCTATCCGATGTTAGGGAATTCGATTTACAACTGGAGCTTCGTAGGAACAGACATTGACAAAAAATCAATTGAAAATTGCGCTAAAATTATTGAAGCCAATCCAGAATTAATTGATTCAATTAGTGTACAACAGCAAACCGAACCTCGATTTATTTTTAAAAATATTATCACATCAGAAGATCGTTTTACATTCACGATGTGCAATCCACCTTTTCACGCATCTGCCGAAGAAGCTCATAAAAGCACTTCTAGAAAAGTTTCTAATTTAAATCCGAAAGAAAAAAGAAGCACAAATCCTGTTTTAAACTTTGGAGGACAAAATGCAGAATTATGGTGCAACGGCGGCGAAATTGGATTCATCACACAAATGATTTACGAAAGTGCCAAATATCCTTCACAGGTTTTATGGTTTACAACTTTAGTTTCTAAAAAAGAAAACTTAGCATCGATTTATAAAATCCTGAAAAAAGTAAACGCCGTTTCTGTAAAAACAATCGAAATGTCGCAAGGACAAAAAAATAGCAGAATTGTAGCTTGGAGTTTTCTTGAAAATACAAATTCTGAGAAATATTTCTTTTAACATACTCATTTCCAATACCAAAATCTTGATTATATAGTTTGCTTTTGCTACATTTATTGTAAACTATTTAAAATCAATATCATGGCAGAATACATTGGTTATCTTGCATCTGTTTTTATTGTCGGAGGATTTTTGCTGAAAAACCTTCGTGCAATACGATTCATTAATATGTTTGGCTGTATCTGTTTTGTCATTTACGGTATCTTTTTAAACGATTACAGAGATTTCAATCAATGGCTTTGGCCGGTAATTATTCCGAATGCTATATTAGCATTTGTTCAGATTTATTATTTGACTTCCAAAAACGACAAATCTTAAAATTATGATATTTTAAAATAAAATTCTGATACGCTTTTCGCCCGCTCTACTCGTAACTTTAAGCTGAAAATTGAATTTTATTGCCATGTTAAAACTATATTCCCGATTAGCCATTTTACTTTTTTTAGTGACAAGTTGTGCTTCAAAAAAACCAAAGTTTGAAGATTACGTCTTTAAAACCAAAAATGAAGAAGCAAATTATCAAACCGCTTATGACAAAGCATTGAAACTGTGGAACATTCCGTACACTGAAGAAGATGTAAAAACAAGTTTCGGAACAGCACATGTTGTAATGGCCGGACCAAAAAACGGAAAAGATCTGGTTTTGCTTCACGGAATGGACGCCAGTTCTTCCATGTGGTATCCCAACATTCAAGCTTTCGCTAAAAATCATCGTATTTACGCCATAGATTTTATAATGGAACCCAATAAGTCCAACTTAACCGCAAAACCGCTTTCATCAGACGATATTGTTACTTTTTACAATGAAGTTTTTGCTTACTATAAATTAAAGAAATTTGATATCATTGGCGCTTCACGCGGTGGCTGGATTGCTACCTTACTAGCCATTCAAAAACCAAATTCAATTGATAAAATTGTTCTGTTAAGTCCAGCGCAAACTTTTAAATTTATTGATAAACCAAGAAAAACGACTTCGGCATTAATGCTGAAACTTTTTCCAAGCGAAAAGAAATTTAGCAAAACATTAAACACTTTTTCAACTCATCCAGAAAACATAAGCCGTATTTATAAAAGGCAATTCTATTTGGCCAATAAATATGCAAAATCCAATTCCAGCATGCTCAAAATGATGCCTTTTTCAGATAAAGAATTAGAATCTATTCAAAATCCTGTTTTGGTTTTAATTGGCGATAAAGATGTCATCAATTCAGAAGAAAGTTTAGAACGAGCTCAAAAACATCTAATAAACAACAAAACTAAAGTCATAAAAGATGCTGGACATTTTCTAACTATCGATCAGCCAAAAATTGTAAATGATGCCGTTATTAATTTTTTAGATTAAGAGTTTTTTGTCGCACATTTTACAAATATGCTTTGCATTTACATTCATTCAAAAATAAAGATTTAATGCAAATTAGTACAATTCGGAACAGACTTTAAACTACTTACTTATACAAACTTTGTATCTTTACAAAACCAAATTTTCAGTATACGCAAATGAAATTTCAAGTTTCCTCAGAATATAGTCCAAAAGGAGATCAGCCTCAAGCCATACAAAAATTGGCACAAGGTGTAGTCGACGGAGATAAATATCAAACTTTATTGGGAGTTACAGGCTCTGGAAAAACTTTTACTGTTGCCAATGTAATTCAGGAAGTGCAAAGACCAACTTTGGTTTTGGCACACAATAAAACTTTGGCCGCACAATTGTATTCAGAATTCAAGCAGTTTTTTCCAAACAATGCTGTTGAATATTTCGTTTCTTATTACGACTATTATCAGCCAGAAGCTTTTATGCCTGTGACTGGAGTTTTCATTGAAAAAGATTTATCTATTAATGAAGAACTGGAGAAAATGCGTTTGAGTACTACTTCTTCTCTACTTTCTGGCCGTCGCGATGTTTTGGTTGTAGCTTCTGTTTCTTGTTTGTATGGTATTGGAAACCCAGTCGAATTTCAGAAAAACGTAATTGAAATCAAACGAGATCAAGTTATTTCACGAACTAAATTATTGCACAGTTTAGTTCAGAGTTTATATGCCAGAACAGAAGCCGATTTTAATCCTGGAACTTTCAGAATTAAAGGAGATACAGTCGAAGTGTACCC
The DNA here is from genome assembly GCF_003254585.1 of Flavobacterium sharifuzzamanii. Lineage (GTDB taxonomy): Bacteria > Bacteroidota > Bacteroidia > Flavobacteriales > Flavobacteriaceae > Flavobacterium > Flavobacterium sharifuzzamanii. The sequence goes on from NZ_QJGZ01000035.1 coordinate 157,954, forward strand.
AAGTTACGCAGATGATGCGTATCGAATTCATTTCTTTGGAGATGAAATAGAAGAAATCGAATCATTTGATGCTAAAACTTCTCAGGTTATAGAGAAATTTCAAAGGTTAACTATTTATCCAGCCAATATGTTTGTGACTTCTCCAGAAGTTTTACAAGGCGCAATTTGGCAGATCCAGCAAGATTTGGTAAAACAAGTAGATTATTTTAAAGAAATAGGAAAACATCTGGAAGCCAAACGTCTCGAGGAAAGAACCAATTTCGATTTAGAAATGATCCGTGAATTAGGGTATTGTTCTGGAATTGAAAATTACTCAAGATATCTTGACGGACGTGAAGCTGGAACAAGACCTTTCTGCTTGTTAGATTATTTCCCAAGTGATTATTTAATGGTTGTAGATGAAAGTCACGTAACGGTTTCGCAAGTTCACGCCATGTATGGAGGCGATCGAAGCCGAAAAGAAAACTTGGTAGAATATGGTTTCCGCTTGCCTGCTGCAATGGACAACCGTCCGTTGAAATTTGAAGAATTCGAAGCATTACAAAATCAGGTAATTTACGTTTCAGCAACTCCTGCCGATTACGAATTGCAAAAATCTGACGGTATTTATGTTGAGCAGATTATTCGCCCGACTGGATTATTAGACCCAGAAATCGAAGTTCGTCCGAGTTTAAATCAGATTGATGATTTGATTGAAGAAATCCAGATTCGATGCGAATTGGATGAAAGAGTTTTAGTGACAACTTTAACCAAAAGAATGGCAGAAGAATTAGCTAAATATTTAACCAAAGTAAGCATTCGATGCCGCTATATCCATTCTGAAGTTGATACTTTAGAACGTATCGAAATCATGCAAGATTTGCGAAAAGGTATTTTTGATGTTTTAATTGGAGTTAACTTGCTTCGTGAAGGTTTGGATTTACCAGAAGTTTCACTTGTTGCTATTTTAGATGCTGATAAAGAAGGTTTCTTGCGTAATCACAGGTCTTTAACACAAACTATTGGTCGCGCGGCGAGAAACTTAAATGGTAAAGCCATTATGTATGCTGATAAAATTACAGCGAGTATGCAGCGAACAATTGACGAAACCAATTATAGAAGAACCAAACAGATTAATTTCAACGTCGAAAATAATATCGTTCCTCAAGCATTAAACAAAAAAATCGAAAGCGCATTCACCAAAAATCCATTGGTTGAGTACGAATTAGGGCACCCGATTCCTGTTGCAGCTGAGCCAGAAACTGCTTATTTATCTAAAACAGAATTGGAAAAAATGATTCGTGAAAAGCGTAAAACGATGGAAAAAGCAGCTAAAGAATTAGACTTTTTACAAGCCGCTAAACTTCGTGACGAAATTAAAAAACTGCAGGAACAATTACCGTAAAAAACTTATTTTAAAAAAGTTAAAATCATTCATTTTTTTTTAAAAATTAACCAATCTAATCTTTTTAAAATTCATTAGATTTATCAAAATTTTAAAAATCTGAAATGAAATATCATTTACTCTTTTTTCTCTTTTTACTTGTCAATTGCTTTTCAACAGCACAATCTAATACTAATGATTTTTGGAATGAAGAATTGGAAAATTCATCTGATATTATAAAACCTAATACCCTTTCAACGCATCCTTTTGGAATATACATTTCAAGATTAAATCACAATTTTAATGTTCGTAATACTGAAAAATACTCATTTTCATTTGAAGTTTCGAGTGGAAATGTTATGCTTCCTTATGTAAAGGCGTATGAATTAACAGATCCGGTTGATCGTGAAAATTCCAAAAATCAGCCATGGCACACTCGCGAATATTCATTTGATTTAAACAAAGTGCCATCTAAAATCAAAGAATTTGAGGCTGATGGTGTTATTAGGTCTTATCGATTTAACTTTGCATTACCGATTACAATTCATCATGAACTTAATTTCAGTCTCCGAGCCAACTCACTGGATCGAGGCAAATATCCTTTTTCTGTTTTTACTTCAGATGAATCAATTGAATGGTTTCATCGCAATATTGCTGGCGGAAAAGATCCTTTTTCAAGATATTATTACGGAATCAACAAAGCAGGAATATCATACAAAGATGAAAATGGAAAGATTCTAAAAATGGATAACAATAATTTTACAATTCCTGGAGTTGATATTAATTATACCTATTATCCTAAATTAGAAATGAATGAAAAACATCATATTTATCTAAATTTTGGAGCACAATTAGGCATTAATACTTCAAAATATAATCCTGCTGCTGATTTTGGAATTTCTTCTTCTATCATTAAAAAAATGATTATTAAAGATAAAAACATTCTAAGTTTTGGTTTAAGTGCAGGAGTTTTACGTCAGCATATTTTTGAGTACGGAGACGGCGTAAATCTCAGCAATCAGGACTTTTTATGCAGTTTTGAAGGTTTGATCAATTACAAAGTAAAACTTAGAAATAGCAATCACATTTCTTATGGCATCAATTACAATTTCCAAAATTCATATAATAAGAAAAAAGACATCGATTATATTGTTCTAACCGGCCAAAGAATCAATACACATTGGCAGAAAACAATTTCTCATTTATATGAAGATGTAGAAGGATGGAGTGCAATTTTTACTTATTCTACTAAGCGGTTTTCTTATTTTGCATATCTTCGAGAAGATTTAAATTTAGATAATGCACCAGATTTACAAACAGGCATCGGAGTAAAAATGTCTATCAAAAAGAGTTAGAATTCTATTTTTTGAACAAAAAAACAAGCACATTAAATCATGAAACTAATTTTAAGAGAATACAATCTCAAACTAAAACACACTTTTACCATTTCGAGAGAGTCTATTGATTTTCAGCCTTCGTTAATTGTCGAGTTGCAAAGCGAAGGTTTCTCTGGTTTTGGCGAAGCAACTTCAAATCCGTATTACAACACAACTGTGCCAATGATGATGCAGGATTTGGAAAAAATCCGAAACCTTATTGAAAATACTGAAAATGAAACTCCAGAAGTATTTTGGGCAAAAATTCATCCCTATTTAAAAGATGACATGTTTGCATTATGCGCTCTAGATCTCGCTTATAATGATTTGTACGCTCGCAAAAAAGGCAAAAAGCTTTATGAATTATGGAATTACACGACAGAAAGAAATCCAATGACCGATTATACCATCGGAATTGCTTCTATTGATAAAATGGTTTCTAAAATGCAGGAGCTCCCGTGGCCAATTTATAAAATTAAATTAGGCACCAAAGAAGACATCGAAATTGTAAAAGAACTTCGTAAACACACCAATGCTGTTTTCAGAATTGATGCCAATTGCGGATGGACGGTTGAAGAAACCATCAACAATGCCGTTGAATTAAAAAAACTAGGTGTAGAATTCTTAGAACAGCCCATGAAGGCTGATAATTGGAAAGGTCATAAAGAAGTTTTTAAACATTCTGTTCTTCCTGTAATTGCTGATGAAAGCTGTATTATTGAAGAAGATGTAGCAAAATGCCACAATCATTTTCATGGTGTTAATATAAAACTGGTAAAATGCGGTGGTTTAACTCCTGGAAAACGCATGATCGAAGAAGCTAAAAAACTAGGCTTAAAAACAATGGTGGGTTGTATGACTGAATCTACTGTTGGAATTTCTGCGATTGCACATTTGCTTCCTCAATTAGATTATGTAGATATGGATGGCGCGCTTCTTTTAGCAGAAGATATTGCAACAGGCGTTACTATAAAAGACGGCGTTGTAAGCTATTCAAATTTAAACGGAACGGGAGTTACATTACTGTAAAATGAAAGTCGAAAAATTTCCAGATCGAGTTATCGAAATTGACCAAGAACAATATTTGTATTTTGGTGGAACTGCTTATTTAGGACTTCCAACAAATGTAGCATTTCAGGAATTAGTGGTTCAGAATATTTTAAAATGGGGAACTACTTACGGAAGTTCTAGAACTGCGAATATTCAATTAACAGCTTATGATGCAGGCGAAAGATTTTTAGCGTCTCATATTGGTTCAGAAAGCACTGTTACGGTTTCTTCGGGAATGCTGGCTGGAAAACTGGTTTTGGAAAAATTAAAAGAGCAAACGGACTTTTTTTATCATTTAAATGAAATACATTCAGCCATTCAGATTAAAAATAGTCTGTCTGTTTTTATAAATAAAAAATTGAATGAACGCTTATTAGATTCAAAACCAGAAAAAATTACAATTTTAACTGATGGTGTTCCTTCGTTTGAAACAAAACCTGCCGACTTATCATTTTTAGAGAAAATTTCAAAAAGCAAAGAAATAACATTAGTCATTGACGAATCGCATTCGCTTGGAATAGTAAACGAAAATGGTTTTGGAATTTATGCTTCAATTGAATTTCCGATTAAAAGAAAAATCTTGGTTTCTTCTTTAGGAAAAGCTTTCGGATTAACAGGCGGAGTCATTGCATCGGATTCTGAATTTATAGAAGAAATAAAAGAACTGGAAACTTTTACAAGCGCAGCAGGGATGAATCCAGCTTTTGTGCAAACACTTTCTGATGCTAAAGAGATTTATAAAAAGCAACATCAAAAACTGCTAGATAATTTAAATTATATTGACTCGATTTTAGTAAAAAACAGCAATGTAAAATTTGACAAAAACTACCCTTTGATTTATTTATTATCAAACGAATTAGTAGAAAAACTAAAACAAGAAAAGATCATTATTGCGAGTTTTAGATACACCAAAGAAACCGAACCGTTAAATCGAATTGTAGTTACAGCAAATCATTTAAAGGAAGATTTAGACAAACTGATTAGTGTTTTAAATAAAAGATAGCCACAAATTGCACTAATTTTCACGAATTAAAATTTTAAAATGAATTAGTGAAATTCGTGAATTCGTGCCGAAAAAAATAAATCGGCTGAATTGCTTTTAAAACGTACCTTTGTAAAAAATAAACGATGACAAATAACGATATACTTAAAAAACTTCGCGTGGCTTTGATGCTCCGTGATGACCAAATAGTTGAAATTTTAGAATTAGTAGATTTTAGAATTTCAAAATCAGAATTGGGTGCTTTTTTTAGAGCAGAAGATCATCCAAATTACATGGAATGTGGCGATCAAGTTTTGAGAAACTTCTTAAACGGATTGGTAATTCACTTAAGAGGAACAAAAGAAAACCCTAAAAACCCTAATGACGTTTTAGCAAAACATAAATCAGAAATTCCGAAGAAAGAAACTTCTAAAGAAAGACCTGAATTTAAAGCTACTCCAAAAGATTCTGAAAAATATAGAGCTGACCAAAAACCATCTAACTCGGGCTCATCAGCTGGAAAACCTAAAAAGAAATCATTCCCAAAAGGAAATGGAAAACCAGTTGTTGTAGAAAAAGTGGTTTTTAAAAACGGGAAGAATAAGAAATAATTTTGCTACAATTCCAATAATTTATCTGGAACTAATATATTTTTAGCCACAGATTAAAATGATTATACTGATTTTTAAAATCTTTGTTAATCTTTTTAATCTGTGGCTAGATTTTTATACAAAGAATTTATTGTAGAGACGCAAGCCGTGCGTCTTATGTAATGTAACCATAACTGTTCATCTTTGCGTAGACGCACTGCAGTGCATCTCTACAGATAAACTTGCCTTAATGAAACAAAAAAAATCCACTCCTTTCGGAATGGATTTTCTATATAAATTGATTTCTTATTTAATTAAGAAAGAGCAGCTTTAACTTGGTCAGCAGCTTCTTGGAATTGAACCGCAGATAAGATTGGCATACCAGAGTTGTCAATTAATTCTTTTGCAATTTCAGCATTTGTTCCTTGCAAACGAACGATAATTGGCACGTTAATAGCGTCACCCATGTTTTTATAAGCATCAACAACACCTTGAGCAACACGGTCACAACGAACGATACCTCCGAAGATGTTAATTAAGATAGCTTTTACGTTTGGATCTTTCAAGATAATTCTGAAAGCTGTTTCAACACGTTTAGCATCAGCAGTTCCTCCTACGTCAAGGAAGTTAGCAGGCTCAAAACCAGCGTATTTAATTAAGTCCATCGTTGCCATTGCAAGACCAGCTCCGTTTACCATACATCCTACAGTACCGTCAAGGTCAACATAGTTAAGACCAACTTCTTTAGCTTCAACTTCGATTGGATTCTCCTCACGGATATCTCTCATTTCAGCATATTTTGGTTGTCTGTATAAAGCGTTATCGTCGATGTTAACTTTAGCGTCAACAGCTAAGATTTTGTTATCAGAAGTTTTAAGAACTGGGTTGATTTCAAACATAGAAGCATCAGAACCAATGTAAGCATTGTAAAGTGCGTCGATGAATTTAACCATTTCTTTGAAAGCATTTCCAGAAAGACCTAAATTGAAAGCAATTCTTCTAGCTTGGAAACCTTGTAATCCTACAGATGGATCAATTTCTTCAGTAAAGATTAAGTGTGGAGTGTGCTCAGCAACTTCTTCGATATCCATTCCACCTTCAGTAGAATACATAATCATGTTGCGTCCAGTACCTCTATTCAATAAAACAGAAACATAAAATTCAGAAGTTTCGCTTTCACCTGGATAGTAAACATCTTCTGCAACTAATACCTTATTTACTTTTTTACCTTCAGGCGGAGTCTGAGGTGTAATCAACTGCATTCCGATGATTTGTTCTGCTAACTCTTCAACTTGTTGTAAGTTTTTTGCCAGCTTAACTCCACCACCTTTTCCACGACCACCTGCGTGAATTTGTGCTTTTATTACATGCCATCCTGTACCAGTTTCGGCAGTTAATTGTTTTGCAGCAGCTACAGCTTCAACCGCATTGTTAGCCACAATTCCGCGTTGTACGCGTACTCCGTAACTCGCTAAAATTTCTTTTCCTTGATATTCGTGTATGTTCATAATATAGAATTTGTCTGGTTCTGAATTTATTTCAGAATAAAAGTGCGACAAAAGTAACAAAATACAACTTAATAGTAAAATCTTTTTCAATTAAATAAATGTTATATATAGGTATTAGGCGTTGATAATTTTTCAAAGCAAACAAATCGTTAACGGAACAATTTGTTAATGTTAACACAATTCGCATAAAAAGTTTGATATTTAACAAAAAATTCATTGGTTTTATTGGCCTGCCGACGATTTTTCCTAATATATTTTAAGAGTAATTATATTTTTAGCAATTCGAGATACCTAATATAACAATATTAATAATTAAGAACCCTTTTTCTAATATTACAGCAAAAATGTAAGCAAAAGCACTATTTCAATACATTATGTTTAACGAAATCTTTATTTTTGTAAAAAAAATATCAAGAATGAGAGTTAAAGAACAAGGGCTTTATCTGCCTGAATTTGAACACGACAATTGTGGTGCAGGATTTATTTGTAATTTGAATGGTATTAAGTCAAATGATATTATTCACAAAGCATTAGACATCTTAATTAAATTGGAACATCGTGGTGCCGTAAGTTCTGATGGAAGAACTGGTGACGGAGCCGGAATTTTATTCGACATTCCTCATGATTTTTTTAAGAAAGTTTGTGACTTTGAAATCCCAGAAGCGCGTGAGTATGCAGTAGGAATGGTTTTTTTACCAAAAAGCAAAAACCAGGTTTCTTTTTGTATTAATGCATTTGAAGCTACTATCAAAGATCAAAACTTAAAAGTTTTAGGTTGGAGAGATGTACCCGTTGACGTTGAAAATCTAGGTGAAATTGCCGCAGAAAAAGAACCAACAATTAAACAAGTTTTCGTTTCTAAAAACGGACAAGATTTAACTGAACAAGAATTTAATGCAAAACTTTTTGCAGCTAGAAAAATTGCTGAACATGCCGTAAGAGGATCTAAAACTTCTGAAAGCCACATGTTTTATTTTACTAGCTTATCGACAACTACTATAATATATAAAGGTCTATTGATGCCAGAAGACATCAGCCGTTATTATATAGATTTGAAAGATCCAGACTTGGTGACTCGTTTAGCGCTTGTACACCAACGTTTCTCTACCAATACATTCCCATCTTGGGACTTAGCTCAACCGTTTAGATACATGTGTCATAATGGTGAGATCAATACACTTCGTGGAAACGTAAGCCGTATGCGTGCTCGTGAAGAGCTTATGCAAAGCAAAGTTTTCGGAGAAGACATTAAAAAATTATTCCCAATTATCTTAGAAGGAAAATCAGATTCTGCTTCTATGGATATGGTGATTGAACTTTTATTAATGACTGGCCGTTCTCTTCCAGAGGCAATGATGATGGTAGTTCCTGAAGCTTGGGAAAAACACCAAACAATGTCTCCAGAAAAAAGAGCTTTCTATGAGTACAATGCTTGTATCATGGAGCCTTGGGATGGTCCTGCTTCTATTCCGTTTACAGATGGAAACGTAATTGGAGCTTTACTAGACAGAAACGGATTGCGTCCTTCTCGTTATACCTTAACGAAAAGCGGATTCGTAATTATGTCATCTGAAATTGGTGTATTAGACATCGATCCAGAAGATGTAATTCAGCACGGTCGTTTAGAGCCAGGAAAAATGTTCTTAGTTGATATGAATGAAGGGCGTATCATCGAAGACGAAGAAGTTAAAAAAGCGATCGTTACAAAACGTCCATACAAGCAATGGGTTGATGAAAACTTATTGCCATTGGCTAGCGTTCCATATACTAACAATCCTACTCCTGTTGAAAAATTAGATTTCTTAACAAGACAGCGTTTGTTTGGTTATACTATTGAAGATTTAAAAACCATCATCAACCCAATGGGAAGTGACGGAGCTGAAGCAATCAGTTCTATGGGTAACGATACGCCTTTGGCAGTTCTTTCAGATCAGCCACAGTTACTGTACAATTACTTCAAACAATTATTTGCTCAGGTTACAAACCCACCGTTGGATGGTATTCGTGAAGAAATCATTACTGACATCAGTTTAGCAATTGGTGGAGATTTCAATATTTTCGAAATCGAATCGAAACAATGTAAAAAATTAAAAATCCAAAATCCAGTTATTTCTAACGAGGATTTGGATAAAATCAGAAACATTGATCACGCAGATTTCAAATCGGCTACAATTTCTACTTTATACAAAATAGAAAAAGGAGTTAACGGTTTAGAAAGAGCGCTTGAAAAATGTGTTCAGGCAACTTTTAAAGCGGTTGAAGAAGGATGCAATATCATCATTTTATCTGATAGAGGTGTAAGCGAAGAATTAGCGCCAATTCCAATGTTATTGGCTTGTTCTTACATTCACCACTCTTTGAACATTTTACAAGTTCGTTCTAAATTCGGAATCATTATCGAATCTGCCGAACCAAGAGAACCTCATCATTTTGCTTTATTGTTCGGATACGGCGCAAGTGCCATCAACCCTTACATGGTAAATGAAATCATTCACGATCAAGTTGAAAAAGGTTTCATTACAAAAGTAAAAGCTGATTATGCCGTTGTGAACTACAACAAAGCAATTGCAAAAGGAATCGTGAAAATCATGAACAAAATTGGTATCTCTACTTTACATTCGTACAGAGCTGCTCAGATTTTCGAGATTTTAGGTTTAAACAAAACATTTACATCTAAATACTTCCCTTATACTCCATCAAGAATTGAAGGAATTGGTTTAATGGAAGTGGAGAAAGAAGTTAAAAAACGTTTCCAAAAAGCTTTCCCAAATTCAAAAATCGCAAACTTGCTTTCTCTTGAAATTGGAGGTATTTACAGATGGAGACGTGGTGGAGAAAAACACATGTTTAACCCAACCACTATTTCTAAATTACAACAAGCGGTTCGTTTAAACAGCCCAGAAAGTTATAAAGAATACTCAAATGCCGTTAATGAGCAAAGCTCAAACTTAATGACCATTAGAGGTTTATTTGAATTCAACAATTTAGATCCAATTTCTATTGACGAAGTAGAACCTTGGACAGAAATTGTAAAGAAATTCAAAACTGGAGCAATGTCTTACGGTTCTATCAGCCAAGAAGCACATGAGAACTTAGCGATTGCAATGAACAGAATTGGAGGAAAAAGTAACTCTGGAGAAGGTGGAGAAGATCCAAGACGTTTCCAGAAAGAAATTAACGGAGATTCTAGAAACTCTGCAATTAAGCAAGTTGCATCAGGACGTTTTGGTGTTTCAATCAACTATTTGACAAACGCTAAAGAAATCCAAATTAAAATGGCTCAAGGTGCTAAACCTGGTGAAGGTGGACAGTTACCTGGAGAAAAAGTTGTGCCTTGGATTGCTGAAACGAGAAACTCTACACCTTACGTAGGTTTGATTTCGCCTCCTCCTCACCACGATATTTACTCTATTGAGGATTTATCTCAGTTGATTTACGATTTGAAAAATGCAAACCGCGAAGCTCGTATTAACGTAAAATTAGTTTCTGAAGTTGGAGTTGGAACCATCGCTGCCGGTGTTGCCAAAGCAAAAGCTGACGTTATCTTGATTTCTGGTTATGACGGAGGAACGGGAGCTGCACCATTAACATCTTTACAGCACACAGGTATTCCGTGGGAACTTGGTTTAGCTGAAGCACAGCAAACTTTGATCTTAAACGATTTAAGAAGCCGTGTAGTTTTAGAATGTGACGGACAGTTAAAAACAGGACGTGACGTTGCGATCGCTGCTTTATTAGGAGCTGAAGAATTCGGATTTGCAACTGCACCGCTTGTAGCTTCTGGATGTATCATGATGAGAGCTTGTCACTTAAACACTTGCCCAGTTGGTATTGCAACTCAGGATCCTGAATTGAGAAAAAACTTCAAAGGAACTCCAGAGCACGTAATCAACTTCATGTATTTCATTGCTGAGGAGTTAAGAGAAATCATGGCACAATTAGGTTTCAGAACTTTAAAAGAAATGGTAGGTCAGTCACAAAAATTAAATGTGAACAAAGCCATCAAACATTATAAAGCAAATGGTTTAGACTTGTCAACCATTCTATACAAACCGGAAAAAGCGAAAACAGAGCCAAATCATAATACAACAACTCAAGATCACCAACTTGAAAACGTATTGGATTTTGACATCATCAAAGAAGCGATTCCGTCTATCTATAGAAAAGAGAAAACAAGAGTAACTTTTAAAATTAAAAATACAGACCGTTCTGTAGGTGCGATTTTGAGTAACGAAATCTCAAAAATCTACGGCGCACAAGGATTACCTGATGACACTATTTTAGTTGATTTTGAAGGTTCTGCTGGACAAAGTTTTGGTGCTTTTGCAACAAACGGATTGTCATTTAAAATTCACGGAAACTGTAATGATTATTTAGGAAAAGGTCTTTCTGGAGGAAAATTAATTGTAAAAGTACCTCCTACTGCAACTTTCAACCCTGAAGACAATATCATTATCGGGAACGTTGCCCTTTACGGAGCTATTACCGGAGAGGCTTATATTAATGGAATGGCTGGAGAGCGTTTCTGTGTAAGAAATTCTGGAGCAACAGCAGTTGTTGAAGGAATTGGAGATCATGGATGCGAGTACATGACTGGTGGTACAGTAGTAGTTTTAGGAAAAACAGGAAGAAACTTCGCAGCTGGTATGAGCGGTGGTGTAGCTTATGTTTACGATCCAAACAAGAAATTCGATTCTACAGTTTGTAACATGGAAATGGTTGCATTCGATCCAATGGAAGAAGAAGATCTTACGAAACTAAGAAAACTGATCAAAAATCATTCATTGTACACCAGCAGTCCATTAGCAAAAAGAATTTTAGCAGACTGGGAAAATCAACAACAGCACTTCGTAAAAGTAATGCCAACTGATTACAAAAAAGCATTACAAAGAATTGCAGAAGAAAAACAAATAGAAGAACTAATAGCTTAATTAAAAGGTTCTGAGATACAAAGGTGCAGAGGTGCTAAGTTTTTAACCCACCTCTCACATTTTACAACTCACAACTAAATTTATTTAAATGTCATGGGTAAAATAGGCGGATTTAAAGAATATAACAGAGCCGATGAAAGTAATTTAGCAGTAGCAGAACGTGTTTCTAACTACAACGAATTTACTATTCCGGTACCAAAAGATAAATTAAAAGAACAAGGATCAAGATGTATGGACTGTGGAATTCCTTTTTGCCACAGTGGTTGTCCGTTAGGAAATTTAATTCCTGACTTCAACGACATGGTGCATCAGGAAGAATGGCAGAGTGCATTAGAGATTTTACAATCTACGAATAACTTTCCTGAATTTACAGGACGCTTATGCCCTGCTCCATGTGAGAAATCATGTGTATTAGGAATCATCAAAGATCCGGTTTCTATCGAAAACATCGAAAAAAGCATTGTAGAAAGAGGTTTCGCCGAAGGATGGATCAAACCACAAGCGCCAAAAACAAGAACTGGTAAAACTGTTGCTGTTATTGGTTCAGGACCTGCAGGTCTTGCAGCTGCTCAGCAATTAAACAGAGCTGGTCACACGGTTACTGTTTTTGAAAGAGACAATGCAATTGGAGGTTTATTACGTTACGGAATTCCGAATTTCAAATTAGAAAAAGGAATTATCGATCGTCGTGTAGCTATTCTTGAAGCAGAAGGAATCACTTTCAAAACTAATGTAAACGTTGGTGTTAATTTCAGTGTTGAAGAATTAAACCAATTCGATTCTATCGTTTTATGCGGAGGAGCAACTGAAAGAAGAAGCTTGCCAACTAAAGGAATCGAAAGCAAAGGTGTTGTTCAGGCAATGGATTTCTTGACACAACAAACTAAAGTTTTATACGGAGAATCAATTCCAGATCAGGTTAAAGCAACTGGTAAAGATGTAATCGTTATTGGTGGTGGAGATACAGGTTCTGACTGTATCGGAACTTCAAACAGACACGGAGCTAAATCAGTTACTAACTTTGAGATTTTACCAAAACCTCCAGTTGGAAGAAGCGAGTCAACTCCATGGCCTTTCTGGCCGTTGCAATTAAAAACATCTTCTTCTCACGAAGAAGGTTGCGACAGAAACTGGTTGATCAACACTAAAGAATTCATTTCTAATGATAAAGGTGAATTAACTGGATTAAAAACAGTTGAAGTACAATGGAAAATGACTCCAGGTCAGCGTCCTGAATTGATTGAAAAAGAAGGTTCTGAGAAAATCTGGCCTTGCGATTTAGCTTTATTGGCTCTTGGATTTACAGGTCCAGAAAAAACATTAAGCGAGCAGTTAGGAATCGAAACTGATATGAGAAGCAACTACAAAGCGCATAACTATCAGACGAACGTTCCTCACATTTTCACTGCTGGTGATATGAGAAGAGGACAATCATTAATCGTGTGGGCTATTTCAGAAGGTCGCGAAGCTGCAAGAGAAGTAGATTTATTCCTTATGGGATCTACAAACTTGCCTACTAAAGGAAAAGGAGATTTACCGAGCTTATAATTTTTAAGTTTCTGAGATACTAAGATGCTAAGGTTCTAAGTTTTTTTTCCTTGCATTTTATTAATCTTTTCCGATAACAACATAACTACTAACAAACCCTTGAATTTATATTCAGGGGTTTTGTTTTTTTTTAGCCACAGATTATATGGATTTTCTTTCAGCCACGACCCGAGCGATAGCGAATTGGCGAAGCAATTACACCAATTTCCACGAATTTTTGTTTTCTAGCCGATTTCCCTTGCAAGCATAGCCCGTGGTTTCAACCACGGGACGCAATATATGATAACGTCCAATCCGCAACGTTTCCCGTGGTTGAAACCACGGGCTATATTTTGAGCATTTTTTGCGAAAAATCTAAGATTAAAAATTTGTGGAAATTCACGTAATTCGTGGCAAACAAAAAAATCCTTTTAATCTGTGAAATCTGTGGCAAAAAAATAATTTCAACAGCATTTAAGAATAAGTTAATTCGCGAATTCGAGCCAAAAAAACTTAGTACCTTAGCATCTTAGAACCTCAGAACCTCTAAAAAGGTTACAAAATTCCAAAAACACCAACTTTTTGTTTGAAATAAAACAATTTGTTATATTTTGTTATTTTTCTGCAAATTATTTGCTGGTAATCAAAAGTGTAATAACTTTGCCCAAAATGATTTAAAAATGCAAGCAAAAGATTTACTGCAGTTAGCAGACCAATTTGGAAGTCCATTGTATGTTTACGATGCTGAAAAAATCCAATCTCAGTACAACAGATTAACTAAAGCTTTCTCTAAGGTAGAAAACTTAAGAGTTAATTACGCCATGAAGGCATTGTCTAACATTGCGATTCTACAGTTATTAAAGAACATGGGGTCTGGTTTAGACACTGTATCGATTCAGGAAGTTTTATTAGGACTTCATGCTGGCTATGAACCCGAAAGAATTTTCTTTACACCAAACGGCGTTTCTCTAGAAGAAATCGAAGAAGTTGCCGCAATGGGTGTACAAATCAATATCGACAATTTATCTATTCTGGAGCAATTCGGAACAAAACATCCACATATTCCAGTATGTATTCGTATCAATCCACACGTAATGGCGGGCGGAAACGCTAACATTTCTGTTGGACATATCGATAGTAAATTCGGAATTTCTGTGCACCAGATTCCGCATATCTTGCGAATTGTCGAAAATACAAAAATGAGCATCGTTGGAATTCACATGCACACAGGATCTGATATTTTAGATATCGAAGTATTCTTGTATGCTGCTGAAATCTTATTTGATACCGCAAAACATTTCAAAGATTTACAATTCTTAGATTTCGGAAGCGGATTCAAAGTTCCTTACAAAAAAGACGATATCGAAACAGACATCGAAGAATTAGGTAAAAAATTATCTAAAAGATTCAATGCTTTCTGTGCAGAATACGGAAGAGATTTAACGTTGATTTTCGAACCAGGAAAATTTCTGGTGAGCGAAGCAGGTCATTTCTTAGTAAAAGTAAACGTTGTAAAACAAACAACTTCAACAGTTTTCGCTGGAGTAGACAGTGGTTTCAACCACTTAATTCGTCCAATGTTATACGGATCTTCACACCATATAGAAAACATCTCAAACCCAAAAGGAAAAGAGCGTTTTTACTCAGTTGTAGGATACATTTGCGAAACCGATACTTTTGCAAACAACCGTAGAATTCAGGAAATTACTGAAGGAGATATTTTATCTTTCAGAAATGCTGGAGCTTACTGTTTCTCAATGTCTTCAAACTACAACTCAAGATACAAACCAGCCGAAGTTCTTTGGATGAACGGAAAAGGAATCTTGATTCGCCAAGCCGAAACATTTGAAGATTTACTTAAAAATCAAATTCCGTTGCCACAAGAAATTGCAGCTACGGTTTAACAATAGAAAAAAAGAGAATATCAATTGTTGAAATCCCGTTCCCGAAAGGTGAACGGGATTTTTTTTACTCAATCTTGTCATTTCGAGGGACGAGAAATCTTCACAAGAAACTCCGTAAAGAGAGTTACTTCACACCAGTTTGTCATTTCGACGAAGGAGACTCGAGCGATAGCGAACAGGCGAAGCGAATCTTCGCAGGTAGCTCCACAAAGAAAGTCAAAACACGCAAAGTAACCACAATATTTGTCATTTCGACGAAGGAGACTCGAGCGATAGCGAACAGGCGAAGCAAATCCTCGCAAGTAGCTCTACAAAAAAAAGTCAAAACACACATAACGAAACCACCAAGTTTGTCATTTCGACGTAAGGAGAAATCTTCGCAAGAAACTCCACCAAGCATATAAAATCCATTACAAAAGAAAGAAAAATCTTAAACAATTATTTATCTTTAGCCGAAAAAAAATGCATCAACAAGAAGGCTATCACACATACTACATATACATTCTTACAAACAAATACAAAACCGTTTTCTACACAGGAGTCACAAATAATTTAAAAATTCGCTTAAGTCAGCACAAAGAACACAATACAACGGGAAACAAAACCTTTACTGCAAAATACAATGCTACTTATTTGTTGTACTACGAAAAATTCACTTGGATTCAAGAAGCAATTGCTCGTGAAAAAGAAATAAAAGACTGGCGTAGAGAAAAGAAAATTGAATTAATAAAAACCATTAATCCTGATTTGGATTTTCTAAATTATTTATTTGAATAATGTTTCCAATCTTTGCGGAGCTACTTGCGAAGATTTCTCCTTCGTCGAAATGACAAGATTGTGGATAATTAAGAAGTGATTAAAAGTTTTATAACTACTAAAAAAAAATATTTTTCAACAAATATTATATTTGAAATAAAGAAGTAAATCGCAATTATTTGTAAACTATGAATTCCTTTGAAACTATTTATGATTTTGCATCCAGCGACGGATTCAAAAAGCTTCAAATATTATTTGTTCCAATTGGGTTTTTCTTATTTTCAAGATTTCTCCTATTCTTGATTGAAAATGACAAAGATGAAGATTTATTTAAAGATCCCGAACAGCAGAAATTTAAAGTGTATATATTCCAATATATTTCTGTATTTATTTTTATACTTTTCGTATTAATGTTTGGCAGTAAATATTACAAAACTTATAGCTTATACAACAACTCTCTATTTGAAACTGAAGGATTTGTAACCAATTTTCACGCAATGCCTGAAGGTGGTCACGATAGCGAAAGATTTACTGTTAATGGAGTACAATTCCAATTCTCAGATTTTGACATATCAGGTTTTGGATATAATAATGCAAAATCACATGGTGGAGCAATAGACCAAAATAAATATGTTAAGATTGGCTATATCAAAATAGAAAATTCAAATCAGATTTTAAAATTGGAAGTCAGAAAATAAGAATCAATTAAATTATAAGAAAAACCGTATTTTTGTTTCAGAAAAAATTAAATACCTTTGAAATTATGAGCACGACATCAAAACCAAAACATATCGGCAGAAACATTAGCCGAATCAGAGAGCTTAAAGGTATGAAGCAGGAAGCGCTTGCAATTGCGATTGGTTTAAGCCAGCAAACAGTTTCTAACATTGAAGCAAGTGAAACTGTAGATGAAGAAAGACTTGAAGAAATTGCAAAAGCTTTAGGCGTTACTAAAGAAGCAATTGAAAATTTTTCTGAAGAATCTGTTTTTAATTTTTTTAATAACTTTCACGATCATAGCTCTATTAGTGGTGCACAAGGAATTAATAATAATTGCAATTTCAATCCACTTGACAAAGTTGTAGAACTTTACGAACGTTTGGTTCAGGCTGAAAAAGACAAAGTGGAATATTTAGAAAAATTACTAAAAGGGAAATAATTCCTTAGAAATATAAATTTTACAAAAGCACAGAGATTTACTTTGTGCTTTTTTTAAGCCCAGAAACAAAATGTCATATCTTCTTCTTGCCCTTTTTATCGTCCTACTAAATTGCTCCATTTTTTATTTTCTAAAACCTGAAAATGGGTTAAAAAAAATACTTTTGTATGCATTAGTCTATTTTGTAATTGCAATAGTTTTTACCAAAATTTATACTTTACTAAACATCGAAGGAATGCCAAATGGCTTTGCATTTTTTGTACTTTTAATGTTTAGCTGGTCAATCGTATTAATGCATTTTTTAAAAACCTTAAATAACAGAAGAATAAATATTGCAAAACAATTACAGATAGAAAACAATAAACTTATTAATTCTTCTGCTTATCTCACACTTATTACGGTCTCTATAACTGCCTTTCAATTGTATTTAATTTTATCAAAAACGATTAATGTTTTTAGAAGTTAGTTAGAATTTTAAAATTAAACTTGGCAAATAAAAAAAACATTCAAAGTTTTAAAAATAAAACAGCTTTTTAACTCCAATAAACCACCAGTTCAATGAAAAAAATTTTAGCAGTAGGACTACTTTTTTTTGCAATATCAAATGTTACAGCCCAAAGTAAATTTACTTTAGAAGAATCATTCTCAAATTACGACATTAAGTACGAAAAAAAAAGTAAAGATTGTGAATATAAAATCTACGTAGACAGTATTGGCACAACAAAATATACTCTCTTTTTAATTAAACTACCTAGCGGAAATAATTTTAAAAATACTCATTCGGTATTGGTTTATAATGAACTTGAAAGGAAGTCAACTTACTTTTTTCCAAAAGAAGAAAATAAAACTTCAAATTTAGATACGATCTCTATGGTGGTCAAAAGTTTAATTTCTCAAAATTTTAAGCCCAAAAAAGATATTACGTTATCGGATAAAAACCTGAATAGCCAAATAATAAGTCAAGCTAATAGTAAAATTGCAGATTTAGTAAATAAAAATTATAAAAAATTCGCATTTTCATTGCATCCGTTTACACTAAAAGGGCAAAACTATAATGAGGCAGGTCAGAAATTACAGGATGATTTTCTGCAAAGCAAAATAAACCTTACCTATTTGAAAGGAAAGTCTATTGTTACATCTCAAATAATCAATCATAATCAGCAACTAGAATGTCTGATGAAATGGGAACTTGATGTAAAAGCTGATAATCAGAATCAAAAATTGGTCTGGAATATTTTAGCAACTTCTATTGACGATGGCAAAAATTGGTTTTTTACAGAGTTTGGAAATAAAGAAGGTCTAGAAATTTTGGCAAATGATAAATTTATAAAACTGAATAAAATAATAATTTCTAAAATTACTCTCAATAGTTTTAAATAATCCCCAAAAGCAATGAAACCTACAATCCTACTATCAACACTATTCCTACTATTCACAACAAATTTATTCAGCCAAACCTTAGCCGATTTAAAACTAAAACCAAAAGAAATTCCGAAAGGCGGTTATATGGTAAGCGATGGCAATATTTGCATAACGCCACAAGCTTGTAGTTTTTATAATGATATTGAAACCTACAGTAACATTGTTGGAACTATAAAAAGTAAAGCTATTCAGAGTTTTAAAAGCAAAGCAGATCGCGGTTCTATTATGTATTTTGAATTTGATCATGTTTTTAAAGGTGATCGTTTCCTGCAAGGCTTGCTTTGGGGAAAAGCAGGTGAACCAACAGACGAACATCCAGAAGAATATGTTGTAAAAGGAAAATTTCTAATCATTTGGAGTTTGAAGGCCGATAGTCCGCTAAAAGAAAAATCGGAAACCAAAATAGAAACGCTTTTACCATAAAATAAACTTGAATAACGCTGCAAAACATGACCAAAACATACAGACAAGGCGCAATTGGAGCTGTACTCGATGAATACGAAAGAGCGATTTTAGATTTAAGCAAAACGATCTCTTCTTTTAGTGACACAGCACTTACGGCAACAATCAATGATGTATCGATTCAGTCAATATTATCTCATGTAGTTCGTTCTGGATATGCTTATGCCTTGTACATTCAAAAATTGTTGGGAGAGCAAAATAACATCCCAGATCTTGTATATAGAAAGACTGTTTCCGAGTATCAAAATGACTTAACTGCATTTTTTATTTTCACAGAAAATGTGCTTAAAAATTTTAGCGATAATCAATTGGAAGAATGCGACGACGAGAAGAAAATAACAACTTCTTGGGGACAAGTTTATGATATTGAACAAATGATGGAACATGCAATTGTACATATCTTACGTCATAGAAGGCAAATTGAAAAATTCAAAATTGAGCTTGAAACCAAATAATCAAAAAAGTTTGTTAATCTTAATTCATGAAGTTCACAGACTTCATCTTGCATTCATCATTTAGTAGTATCTTCGCGTATAAAAAAATCATCCTAAAAATATTAAAATGAAACCGCAAATAAGAATCCTGATTTATTCTATACTTTTCTTTTTATACCTTACTTCTACGCATCTTCTGCTTGAATTAAACGAAAAGTTTAAAGGTGATCCGTTTGTAACTTTAGGAGTTGGTTTCGGTATTTTGAATCTTATTTATGCCTTCACAGCTTTAAAATGGAAACCGTTGCTTAATGTACTTTGCGCTGTCGGAATTGCAGCTTTAGCTATGTTTCTCGCTTTACAGTTTACCAATTTACATCTGTTTGTCAATTACGATCCTTATCAGGTTAAAACTGCCATTTTTGCTAATGCTGTCTTCTCAATTATTTTTTGGGAGATTGTGTATCAGGTGAAGATTAGAAAATCTAAATAATATATTTTAATTGCCTCCATTCATAAAAAGTCTCAAAAGGGCTTTAGCCAAATAAATAAATTTTGGCTAAAGCCTTTTTTCTGCATATACTGCCCTCAGCTAAAGCTGAAGGCAATTCATAATATGATTGTTCAATAATTCATAAAACAATATATTTTCGTAGGTAATTTTTTATATTAGCATTTTAAAATCATTTAAGCCTAATATGAAAATTAGAACTCTACTCCTTTTATCATTACTAACTATTTCTTGTAAAAAAGAAACTAAAACTGAATCAGAAACTCCTAAAATTGCTTCAAAAGATTCTCTAAAAGTGACTGAAAAGAAAGAACCCGAAACACAAAAGGCAGATACGATTGTGTTATCTACAAAACATAAAACCAATAAAATTTTATGTGATCTTGACGGAGATAATCTAGATGAAACTGTAGAAATTTTTAGAAGCGTAAAAAACCAAAAAAGCGGTTTTAGAATCACTTTCGGAAACGGAAAAAGAACTGATTATTTAGGTTTTGGAAATAATATTTTAGGAAGAGGTTTTGACGAAATTGATTGGGCTGGAATTTTTGAAAAAGCGCCTAAAAATGAAGTTTACTTTGATAACGTAAATGAAGACGGCGACATTATCGACGAAGAACAAGTTGCAGAAGAAGACAAAATAAAACTGCCAAACGATGGAATCTTTATTCATGCCGATGAAAGTTGTGGCGGTGGCGTTATATATTTGAAAAACGGAAAATACGAGTGGATTCAGCAGGAATAAACTCTTAATAGTAACTCCAAAATTTACGGAATATGAAAAGTACATTAGAAATTGCCAATCGTTTTAGAGAAGTTATTTTAAACGGAACTTGGATTGCAAATACCAATTTTAAAGATCAGCTAGAAAATTTAGATTGGAAAATTGCTAATAGTCCCATTCAGGATTTAAATACGATTGCGGCTCTGGCTCAGCATGTTCATTATTACATAAACGGAATCAATCAGGTTTTTAAAGGCGGGTCATTAGAGATAAAAGACAAATTTAGTTTTAACTTCCCTCCTATTCATTCGCAGGAACAATGGAATAGTTTTCTAACTAAATTTTGGTATGATGCCGAAGCGTTTGCCACTTTTGTAGAACAAATGCCCGACGAAAACCTCAATGATGTCTTTGTAGAAGCAAAATACGGAACCTACAAAAGAAACATAGAAGCTATGATTGAACATAGTTATTACCATTTAGGACAAATTGTACTGATAAAAAAACAACTCTCACATTAGAATTGCACATAACCTTTTTATGAAAAAAATTACAATCTTATTATTCTTTATTCTTCTCTTTTCAAATTGCAAACCAGAGAAAAAAGATGAAATTAAAACTGAGGTTTCAAATGAAAAACCTTCAACGGAAGAACCTTTTATTTTAACAGTTGAAAAAATCGATTCTACACAATTTCCAAGTTCAATAAAATACGAAGGTTTTATAAAAAATGCTGTTCGCTGGAAAGATAAATTGGGAGATAATATTGTGATTACAACAGAAACAGATATACATTTTAATGACAAATTCAAACATGAATTAGATGGAAGAGATGCTGAATTATTTGCGTATCATTTTATAATTTCAGACAATAATGTTAAACAGACTTGGAAAGTGTACGATTATATTTCAGATTGTCCTGTTGATATTGTAGCTTCATTTGTAAAAAACACTTTTCAGGTCACAGATTTAGACAAAAACGGAATTGCCGAAACTTGGCTCATGTATAAAACCGTATGTCATGGCGATGTTAGTCCGTCTGACATGAAGATTATTATGTACGAAGGCAATACAAAATATGCCATGCGTGGCGAAAACAAAGTCGCTGTTGGCATAGATGATAATGGAAAAAAACAGTTTGAAGGTGGTGAATATAAACTAGATGAAAACTTTAAAAAAGGTCCAAAAGTTTTTAAGGAGTTTGCTCAGAAATTATGGAATGATAACTTGATCGAAACATGGGAAGATTAAATGTGTCTACGATAGCAGATGCAAAAGATATATCGTACAGCGGGACAGATGTTTATTTTGAAAATAGCTTTTTCTGCTCCTTAAAATAAATTAGAAAAAGGCATAGTTGTTGAAAGTTAAATAAAATATATTTGCAACTTCAAAAAACACACTATGCAAAAAATTACTTTTCTACTTTCTATATTGTTTTTAGCTTTTTCTTCTTGCGGGGTAAAAACAACACAATCAATGCTTAGCGACGGAAATTATGACGGCGCAATTGATCGCGCTGTTGAAGCACTTCGCACCAAAAAAGATTCAAAAGGAAAACAAGATTATGTTTATCTGCTTGAAGAAGCTTTTGCAAAAGCCAAAGATCGCGATTTGCGTAATTTGGAAATGCTAAATAAAGAAAACAATCCTGCAAATGCCGAACGCATCTACAATACTTATGTACAGCTAAATAACCGTCAGGAGAAAATTAGACCAATTCTGCCTTTGCCTTTATTGAAATTGGGACGAAATGCAAATTTTCCGTTTGATAATTATTCTAATGAGATTGTTAACAGTAAAAATGCACTTTCGAAATATTTATATGAAAACGCTTCGTCTCTTTTGAAATCGAATAACAAATTGGATTTCAGAAAAGCATACGATGATTTTGCTTATTTGGAAAGCATTAATCCTGGATATAAAAACACCAAAAAACTGATGGACGATGCTCAGTTTAAAGGAACTGATTTTGTGGATGTTTATGCCAAAAACGAAACCGAAATGGTGATTCCGAAAATGCTTCAGGAAGATTTATTAGATTTTAAAACCTACGGATTAAACGATAAATGGACGGTTTACCACAGCACGAGACAAAAAAATGTGACTTATGATTATAGTCTGATTTTGAGTTTTAGACAAATCGCTATTTCGCCAGAACAGATTAAAGAGAAAGAATTTGTAAAGGAAAAACAAGTTAAAGATGGTGTAAAAACACTTTTGGACAGCCGTGGAAGGCCTGTAAAAGATAGTTTAGGAAAAGAAATTAAAGTGGATAATTATAAAACGCTTCGTGCAACGGTTTACGAATTCAGACAGTTTAAATCTTGCCTTGTAACAGCAAAAGTGGATTATGTAGATTTAAAAAGCAATCAGTTGGTGCAGACTTTCCCAATAAGCAGCGAATATGTTTTTGAAAACATTTACTCAACTTACAAAGGAAACAGAGGCGCTTGCGATGATAACTATCTTGGGTATTTTGACAAACGCGCTGTTGCGTTTCCAAACAACGAGCAGATGGTTTATGACACAGGTGAAGACTTGAAAGCCAAACTTAAAGATATCATTGTAAAGAATAAATTTAGAAGGTAATTATGTAACACGATTATAGAAGAAAAGACGCATTTTTGATGCGTCTTTTTTTTGTTTACAATATTCTCATTAAAAAAAATCGCATTTTTATATTGCGCAACCAAAAAGTTGCGTATATTTACAACTGATTAGTTGCGAAATAAATATTCCAAAAACATGAAAAGAGATATTTTTCAAGCTATTGCCGATCCGACGAGAAGAGCAATATTAGTTTTGATTTCTTCAAGTGCATTAACCCCAAATGCTATTGCAGAACAGTTTCAAACTACAAGACAGGCAGTTTCTAAACACATTAAAATACTGAATGAATGTGATTTATTGGAAGAAAAGAAATTGGGCAGAGAAATTTATTATCAGCTCAAAATTGATAAAATGAAAGAAATTGATCAATGGCTGGAGCAATTCAAAGCAATTTGGGAACAGCGTTTTAGCCAATTGGATCAAGTATTACTTAACTTAAAATCTAAAGAAAATGAAAACTGATTTATTAATGAATTTTTCTGTAGACAAGGAAAATAAAACAGTGAATGTAAAACGCGAATTTGACGCGCCATTGTCAAACGTTTGGTCTGCTTGGACAGAAGCCGAAATTCTAGATTTGTGGTGGGCACCGGCTCCGTTTAAATCTAAAACTAAAATCATGGAGTTTAAAGAAGGCGGTCGAAGATTGTATGCTATGGTTGGCCCTGACGGCACAGAGCGTTGGAGTTATTTTGAATATTCTTCGATTTCTCCTAAAACAAATTTCAAGCATTCTGCTACTTTTTCTGATGGCGATGGAAAACCAAATTCAGAATTTGGCAGTTCATATTGGGATATTACTTTTTCTGAAGAAGGCAATTCGACAATTGTTGATATCACAATTAGACGTGACAGTTTTGAAGAACTGCAAAAAATTATCGAGATGGGCTTTAAGGAAGGATTTACTTCTGCAATGCAAGGTTTGGATAAAATCTTAGCAGAAAAATAAATGTATTTTTAATTGAATTAATTATTATAAAAAATGTTAGATCTGATTTAACACATAGAAACATAGCCTTAGAATATAGAGAAAAGGCGTTTCACTAATCTAAATGCACATAGTTAAGCTATATGTGGAAACTAGTTTCTTTTGCTTTCTTTCCTAAAATAAAAATCTATGTTTCTATGTGTTTTAAATTTCATCCGACTGGTTATTAACTAAAAATCTAAAGAAAATGAAATCAAATCTTTTAATGAATTTTACTGTTGATAAAGAAAATAAGACTGTCAATGTAAAACGTGAATTTAACGCCTCTTTATCTCAAGTTTGGTCTGCATGGACAGAAGCGCAAATTTTAGATTTATGGTGGGCGCCAGCTCCGTGGAAAGCCAAAACAAAAAGCATGGAGTTTAAAGAAGGCGGCCGACGATTATATGCCATGCTTGGACCAGAAGGAGAAGAGCATTGGGCTATTGCTGATTTTACTTCAATTAGTCCGAAAAGTAATTTTAAATACTTAGATGCTTTTAGCGACAGCGAAGGAAACCTAAACAAAGAATTCCCACGCTCTGACTGGGATGTGACTTTCTCTGAAAAAGACGGATCTACTTTTGTGGATGTTGTAATTAAACATGAAAAACTATCTGATTTGGAAATGATTATTCAGATGGGCTTCAAAGAAGGTTTCACCATTGCAATGGAAGGTCTGGATGCTATTTTTGCAGAAAAAAAATAAGAATTAAAAAAAGTCTTACTATTTGTTAAATCCTGCATTTTTGCAGGATTTTTTTGTATTTTCGATCTGAAAATTAATTTTATGATCTAAAAAACTAAAAAAAATACAAATGATGAAATTCTTTACTTTCTTGTTTTTGTTCATTTCAGCTGCCGTTTTTTCACAAAACAGATACGAGCTTTCTGATGAAGGACAAGACAAACTCTATCTTTCCGATTCTATTTCAAACCTTGCTAAAGCTGGAAAAATCACAGATCATCCGATTGTAGTGGTTGATGGAATTCCACATCGTTTTGAAGATCTAGAAAAAGAAAAACTTGTTCTTTCTAAAATTGAAATCAAAAAAATTATTGCTCTTGAAAAAAAAGCTGGAATCAGTATTTATGGCAATTACGGTGAAGCTGGCGTTTTAATTGTCACTACAAATAGAAGCAGTTATTACAAGCCTGAACAAGAAGTGAAACAAGAATCTTTACCACAAAATTTCAAAAATTAATGACCAAATTTATTGCCCTAGCTTTTTTGCTTTTTTCTTCGAATTTTATATTCAGCCAAAAAAATAAAACTAAAACCACAGAAACTCCAAAGCCTTTTGTATTAGGCGTTATCGATGAAATTCAATCAAAAGAATTAAACGAAAAAAGAGTTTTAAACATTTATCTTCCTGAAGGTTATAATCCTGCGGACACTACAAAATATCCTGTCATTTATTTGCTGGACGGTTCTGCCGATGAAGATTTTATTCATATTTCGGGATTAGTTCAGTTTAATAGTTTTGAATGGATTAATCAGGTTCCAAAATCAATTGTTGTGGGTATCGCAACTGTTGACAGAAAAAGAGATTTTACCTTTCCTACTACTCTTGAAAAAGATAAAACTCGTTTTCCAACCACAGGCCATTCTGATCAATTTATTGCTTTTATTGAAAAAGAATTGCAGCCTTTTATTGAAAAGAAATACATGACAAATGATTCTAAAACCATCATTGGTCAATCTCTTGGCGGATTATTAGGAACTGAAATCTTACTCAAAAAGCCCAACCTTTTTAACAAATATGTTATTGTAAGTCCTAGTATATGGTGGAACAATGGCTCTATACTTGATTTGGATTCTATAATGCTGAAAGAAAATTTTAATCAGCCAACTGAAATTTATATTGCTGTCGGCAAAGAAGGGTTGACTCCAACAGAAATTCCGCGTGTTATGGAAGTTGACGCTAATTTACTTGTAGAAAAACTAAAGGAATCAAAAAGCAAAAATGTAAAAGTCTATTTTGATTACTTCCCCGAAGAAAACCACGGATCGATTCTTCATACAGCTGTTTCTAATTCGTTTAAGTTTTTTTATCCTCGCATTAAATGATCAAATAAGCTGTTTTATACAAAACGGCTCGTTTTGTTTAACCAAAAAATCATAAAAGAGACTCTTCTTTTATGATTTTTTAGTTTAAAACTAAAAGTAATCACTTATGAATCAAACGATAATAAAATCAAAAAAAGAGACAAAAAGCAACAACCAGTTTTTTAAAAAAAAATAAACAAAATTACGTTTTCCCGTAAAGATGTTAGTTTCTTATTACAGTATATTTGGCCAAAAAAATTATAAAACAATTTAACCTAAACAAACAATTTTTATCACTCAATTAAAAGAAGAATAATTCTTTTATTCATCAAACCAAAATAAAACAAATCTATAATAACCTATTTAATTTAATGAAAAAACAAATTTTATTTATTGCTTTAACCCTTCTTTTATCTATTAAAAATTATTCTCAAATAACTTTCGAAAAAGGATTTATCATCTCAGAAAACAATCAAAAAACAGAATGCTTAATTGAAAATATAGATTGGAAAAACACTCCTACCAATTTCAGATACCGAATTTCTAATGATTCGCCTATTATCGACGCAGATATTAAAACTGTAAAAGGGTTTGGTATTACTGGTCAAAACAAATTTATAAGAGCAACTGTAAATATAGACCGCTCTACAAAAAACCTGCAAAACATGACCAAAGACAAAAATCCTGTTTTTAGACAAGAAAATTTGTTTCTACAGGTTCTAATGGAAGGAAATGCTTCTTTGTATTTGTTTGACGATGGAACCGTAAGACGCTTCTTTTACAAAATGAATGATTCTGAAATAAAGCAGCTTGTTTACAAAACTTACTTTGCAAATGACGATCAAATTTCTAAAAATAATCAATTTAGAGAACAGCTTTATCTTGATTTGAAATGCGATAATATTCAACAAAATGAATACGAGACATTAAGCTATTCAAAAAGTGCTCTAATGCGTATTTTTACAAAATATAATAAATGCACAAATTCTGAATTTGTTGATCTTGAAGTAAAAGAAAAGAAAGACTTATTCAACCTTACACTTAGACCTAGATATAATAACAGTTCGCTGTCTATGGATAATTCTGTTTTTGCAGGAATGGACTTTGATTTTGGAGGAAAATCTAGCTTTAGTTTAGGAATTGAAGCTGAATTCATTTTACCATTTAATAAAAACAGATGGTCTATTATTGCTGAGCCAACGTACCAATATTACAAAGGAGAGCAAACAATACAAAGTTCTCAGGTTGTTGGCGGAACGCTAACAGGTAAAGTAGATTACAAATCCATTGAATTACCAATAGGTCTTAGACGTTATTTCTTCATTAATAAAAATGTCCAAATATTTGCTAACGGATCTCTTGTTGTAGATTTCAGCAACAATTCTAAAGTCAGCGTTACAAGAAAAGATGGCTCTGAACTAAATAAATTGGATGTAAAGTCAGGCATCAATTTTGGATTTGGTCTAGGATGCAAATTCTTAGATAAATTTAGTGCAGAGGTGAGATATCAAACACCTAGAGGCATATTGGCAGAAAATCCGAATTGGGGTTCTTCTTACCAAACCACTTCTTTAATTGTTGGATATTCTTTCTTTTAATTTTAATTTAGCTAATTATATATGCTAATTGATAAGATTCTCAATTAGCATATATAATTATAATAAAATCACCCTAGCCACCCTTCTCGATCCAGACTTCTATATTGAATCGCTTCAGCAATATGAGAAGAAACAATATTTTCAGAATGATCTAAATCGGCTATGGTTCTGGAAACTTTCAGAATTCTATCATAAGCTCTAGCAGAAAGATTAAGTCTTTCCATGGCTGTTTTCAGCAATTCTTTTGAAGGCTCATCCAAAACACAAAACTCACGAATTAGTTTACTGCTCATTTGTGCATTATAATGTACATTCTCAACGGTTTCAAATCGCTTGGTTTGAATTTCTCTTGCTGTGGTAACTCGTTTACGAATTTCAACACTGCTTTCTGCTTTTCGTTCGTCTGATAGTTTATCAAACGGAACAGGAGTAACTTCTATATGAATATCGATTCGATCTAATAATGGTCCAGAAATTTTACTCATATAACGTTGCATTTCGTGCGGAGAAGAAGTATTTGGCATACTTGGATCGTTAAAGAATCCGCTCGGACTTGGATTCATACTCGCAACCAACATAAAAGACGATGGATAGGTTATGGTAAATTTAGCTCGCGAAATAGTTACTTCTCGATCTTCTAACGGCTGACGCATGACTTCTAAAACATCTCTTTTGAATTCCGGCAATTCATCCAGAAACAAAACACCATTATGCGCCATCGAGATTTCTCCCGGCTGAGGATAACTGTTATATTTAACTAATAATGAGACAAAAAAGCTACAAGACCTCATTCAAATTGAGATTATTTCGTCCTTCAAGCTTTTTTAAATCAAAATAACACAACATATGTTGAGAATATTTAAAAAAAGAGCGCGCGAAATTGGATATAAATACAGTTCATTATCAGGCTACTTTGTAAGTAAGAAACAACAGAATGAAATTATTCAATTTGAATCCGCATTAGAAAGAGATTACATATACTTGCTGGAATTCAATCCCTCAGTACTTTCATATCTAGAACAGCCTTTATCCATTTTTTATACAGACAGCAGGAATAAAAAACATAAGTATACTCCTGATTTTTTGGTCATATATTCGGATAATAATATTCAAGACACTTTAGTAGAAATAAAATATCATGAAGACTTAACATCTAATTCATTGATTTACAAAGAAAAATTCCAAGCTGCTGACAAATTTTGTAAAAAAAATAACTTAACTTTCGTGATATTGTCTGAGAGAGAAATCCGTGATTCAAATCAAGAATACCTTAATAATATAAAATTTCTCTCTGCATATAGAGATGCATTTGAAGTATTTGAAAAAAACGGACATGAAGTTGACGACAAAGGAGTGTTTTCATTATTAAATAGAATTAATGTTTTAAAAAATTGCAGTATAATTTATTTAATTGACTCTTTAACAGATAATGAATATTATAGAGCTGAATTAATTTATTGCATTTGGTACTTAATCGCTAACAGATATGTTAAATGCGATTTAAATAAAAAACTGAACTTAAGCACTATGATATGGGTCTCTTAAAACTTGAAATAGGAGAAAAAGTACTATATAATGGGAAAAATTCTATAATAGCAAAAATTGTAGATATTGATACTGTTTGTATTGAAGAAATCGAAAGAAATATATTTCATACAATTAATGTTTCAGCTTTAGAACCTCATGATAATTATGAACCTGAAAGGCAATTAGAGTCGCTTAATAACAAAGAATGGGCTATTGCATCGAAGAGACTTGAAATAATCAAACCGCTTATTAATAAAAAGACCAATCGCCTGCTTATTGACAGCGTGGCAAAAGAAAATAAAGTCAGCAGAAGCACAATATACAGATGGTTAGAAAAATATAAGAAGTATAAGACAACATCATCTCTGGCTCCAACTAAAAAGAAATGCAATAAAAGCAGGTTAGCTATTGAAGTTGATCAGATTATTTATGAAAATATTAAAAAAGTATATCTTAACAAATCAAGATACTCAATTAATAGACTAATTCGTTCTGTAGAAGAATCCTGCATCAAAAATAATCTTGCTAAACCTCATAAAAATACAATAATAAGGAGAATAAAATCTTTATCAGAAGAAGAAGTTATGCGCGGGAGATACGGCAAGAGCAAGGCTGACGAAAAATTTTCTCCTAAAACTGGTCATTTTCCTGGTGCTACCTTTCCTCTTTCTGTTGTTCAGATTGACCACAATACTGTTGACGTAATTCTTGTTGATGAAATCTACCGCCAGCCTTTAAAAAAACCAAATCTTACTATTGCAATTGATATTTACAGCAGGATGATTTTGGGATTTTACGTTTCATTCGATCCGCCTGGAGAATTTGGAACAGGAATTTGTATTTATAAATCAATAATGAAAAAAGAGGACTGGCTGCTACAATTTGAAGTGGAAGGTACATGGCCTTGCTGGGGAATAATGCAGACCATACATCTTGATAATGCCAAAGAATTTAAAGGAAAAATGCTTCAAAAAGCAGCAATAAATTATGGGTTAAAAATTGACTACAGACCTACTAAAAAACCGAGCTACGGTGGGCATGTGGAACGCGTAATAGGAACATTTTCAAAAGAAATTCATGATCTTCCTGGTACTACATTTTCAAATATTTTTGAAAAAGGCGACTACGATTCAATGAGAAAAGCAAGTATGACAATAAAGGAATTTGAAAAATGGCTTTTAGAGTTCATCATAAACATTTATCACGTTAGAGTTCACAAAACAATAGAAATGCCTCCTTTACAGAAATACAGGGAAGCTATAATGGGATCAGATACAAACAAACCAATTACAGGTATCCCTCCTGTAGTTATTAATGAAAGACGGCTTAGATTTGATTTCATGCCATATGTACTAAGAACTATTCAAGAGTATGGAGTTAGTATCAACAAAGTATTGTATTACAGTAACGTTTTAAAAAAATATATTCATGCAAGAACTGATAATAGCAAATACTCAGGAAAACAGCAGTTTCTTTTTAGAACTGATCCACGTGACATCAGTAAAATATATTTTTATGACCCCATAATAGAAGATTATTTTGAAATTCCATATAGAGATTCTTCATACCCTCCTATTTCAAAATGGGAATTAAATAGAGTAGTTAATCACCTAAAAAAAACTCAAAACAAAAATATTGATTCAGACAAGATCTTTAAAACCTATCAGAGGATGAAAGAAATTGAGGAAAATTCAAAGAAAGATACAAAATATAGGAGATTAGAAATAACAAGAATGGAAAATAAAAATGTACTACAAAAAAAATCAGACTCAATAGATTCTAAAATTATTATAAGTGAGGAAGAGGATGAATTTGATCCTAACGCTGAACCATTTAAAAATATTGATTATGAATGAATTTATAGAAAAAATATCTTCGCTCTCTGATGAGGAAAGAATCATTGCTTCATCTAAATTTAAATGGATTGGTTATACTCAATCTGACGAGATACTTCGAAAAATGGAGTTTTTAAAAAATTATCCCACCACACTCAGAATGCCAAATGTTTTGCTCGTAAGCGATTCTAACAATGGAAAAACCCGTATTTTAAATAGATTTGAAAAACTCAATAAACCATATATCAATGAAGCAACTGGTGAACTTCATATCCCTGCTTTGTATATAGAAGCCCCCATTGAACCAGATGAAAGAAGATTTTACAACACTATTCTAGAGGCTTTATTTGCGCCAATAAATGCATCTGAAAGAATTGAAATCAGGCAGTCACGGGTGATTCATCTTTTAAAGAAAACAAATGTAAAATTACTTATGATTGATGAAATACATCATGTGCTGGCAGGCACTATGAATAAACAGAGAACTTTTCAAAATATATTAAAGTCTCTGTCAAACAGAACAAAAATTTCTTTTGTTTGTGCAGGAACAAAAGCAGCTTTTAATGCAATCAACACTGACACGCAATTAATAAATAGATTTGAACCTTACATTTTAAATACATGGAAATATAATAATGAATATGCAAAGCTTTTAAAAAGTTTTGAGCAGATTTTACCTCTCAAAAAAGCATCTAATCTTACAGATGATAAACTTTCCAAACAAATACTTTTTAAAAGCGAAGGCTTACTAGGTGAAATTTCAAAAATTTTAGAACTTTCATCAATCTTAGCAATAAAATCTGGCCATGAAAAAATTGATTTAGAAATTCTAGAAAAAATTAGATTTACGGTTCCTTCAAAAAGAAATAATGAGCAATATATCTCAAAATGAATATCGATAAACTTATTTGGCCAGGCTACATTGCTCCTGAAAAGAATGAAATCTTTTCCAGCTGGTTTATAAGATTATGCTGCGAGCATAAAATTAAATCTCACAGTTTTTCAAAGTACTATTTAAATAATATCCCAATCTGGAATAGAGATATTGACCTATACTGCCCTGAATTTTTAGTACAAAAAATTAAGGAACATACGATATTATCTGATATTCAAATTAGAGATTTGTTTTTAAATTCATATCAAGATTTACTATTTAATAAAAATAAAGATAGACTTTTTACAATTAATCAACTTGGAGTAATTCATCGGAAAAGAAAACTAAACGGTTTAAGGTATTGTCCAGGATGCCTAGGTGAGGAAAAAATTTTTTTCAGAAAGAACTGGCGATTATCAACATCTTTAATCTGTACCAAATGCAAACTGATGCTTCTCGATTGCTGTCCAACATGCAGAAGTCCTATATGCTTTTATAGACTTGAAACAGGCAATAAAAGTTCTCTATTAGAATTTCCCTTAAACAAGTGTTGGAATTGCAAAACTAATCTGCACCTTGAACATTTTAAAATCCCTGCAAACAATCTACTATTAGAATATCAGACATACATAGATAATACATTAAATAACGGTTATAATGATAAAACTCAGTATTCTTTTCAATACTTCTATATGCTTATTTCACTACAAAAAAAAATAATAACAAAAAGCCATGGTTGGTCAAGAATAAAGAATGCTGCTATATCTGAATTCGGATCTATTTTCTACAACATTGATTTTGAAAGCAAAGATTTATCATTATTAACAAATTCCCTTCTTGCCTCTTATTTAATACTTCAAAAATCTCCCCTATCTTTTAGTACTTTTTGTGCTGATTATAATTTAAGATCATCTGATTTTACAAAAGATTTAGACAATATACCATTTTGGTTTATCAAAACTTTTAGAAATTCTTATTAAACAGCTTTGCTTATAAAAATACCTAGTTTCTGCTCTATATCAGAAATCTTTTCAAAAGCTTTATTATCACTAGAATAAAAATCTAGTGGATTATAATCTTGAGAATCTAAAATATCAATTTCAAAATCTTTTATAAAAGTAGATCTATCCTGTTTTATTTTAAACCACATATAAAAATTAGGATAACGAAGATAATTATAGATAATTTTATGCAAAAATACTTTCATGGTCAGAGGAGTAATTCTTGAGTATCCTCTTATGCTTGAGACAACTCCAATGTGCTCTCTTAAAAAATCAATCAAATAAAAGTAAAAATCTTTATACTTTATTTCAATAACCCAAACATTAAATTCTAATTCATTGACAAAAATAATTGTTTGCTTTCTTTTAAAAATTACATCGTCAATAGCAATAAAATTAATTTTCTGAAATCTTATATCATTAATTAAAGATTCGTATATTAAATTCATATAATTAGAATTCAAAGCAATTCCTCTACTATTGTTTTGATATAAATTATGGTGAATCTCTATTAATTCATCGTCGCTCATCTGAGTTTCTATGTATAATCCAAAAGAAGAGGGAAGATTTTTTAAGCAAAAATCTGATGGAAAATAAATGCCATTGTAATCTTTTACATATTGCAATTTTTTATACCCTTCATTTAGTTTACGACGCTCTCTTTTAGTTCTTTCACGAAAATTCTTTATTGCATTTTCCCAATACTTAACCTTATTATATTTGGGAACCAGCATTACTTTATCAACCTTAAATAAATCATCATCTTTTATAATTATATTTTTAACAGCATAAGAAAAAAAATATTTTTTGTTGTTAATTGTGATCATTTTTCCTTTTAATTCGAAATCAACCATATTTGAAAATGGCATTATCGTATTTAAATAAATCAATTTATCAGTTTCTTCCATTCTATTCTGAATGAGCCCCAATAATATATTATTAGAAATCAAGTCCAACGATTTCATCCCTAATGAATCTTTCAGAAAAAAAAATGGAACAATCGATCTGACTTCATTATTTAATATTTTGGAATTGTCATATTCAACATATCCAATTTTTTTATTGTCCTTTTCAAGTTCATGAAAAGAAATAAAATATAATAAATCATTCGATACAATGAGTTCAGTTATTATTTCTGATTTAAAATAAAGGTAACTACAAACTGACAGAATAGGAATGATTACCTTAATCCAGTCTTTTTTAATTTTTACATTTGCTACAAAATAGCAAATTTCATTAGTCAATCTCAAAGATGGAAGGGGGTAGAATATATTATCCACCAGTTCCTTAATATTTGCTTTTTCTTTAATTAAACTGTAATTCTCACTTAAAGTAATAACATCACTGTTATAATTATCGCCTTCTGGAAAATGTATTAATCTCCCATATTCGTCAAATACACAACCTATCGAAAAAAAGCATACTAAACTAAATTTCAAACTTATAATTACTCGTTTGCTATTCTGAAATTCATGAAAGTTATCATCTGGAGAGTTTTTATTTATAAAATGAAAGTCTGCATATTTTACTTCATCTCTAATATATATCCCATCAATCCAATATAGAAACCAAAACGATTTTTCTATAAAATTTTCCCTCAGTTGAAAAATATTGGGAATTTCATCTTTAATTTTCATATGTCATCTCTATATTTACCAAAATCAGACTTTAAACTAAATTACTACAAAACAACACACTAACACCTTACTAATTAATTATTAAATACAAACTATATGATATTTTGAGCTGAAATCATCAAATTTATAACGAAGAGACAAATTGGATGGCGAAAAAGAACGGAGTGATATACGTGTATAACCTTTAAAAAACTCCATAATAAAATAAGGCATTTGGAGTTTTTTTATATAATAGTATTTTTAAATCTTTACTAATTTTTAACTATTCCCTTTAGTTAAAGTAA
Source organism: Flavobacterium sharifuzzamanii (assembly GCF_003254585.1). Lineage (GTDB taxonomy): Bacteria > Bacteroidota > Bacteroidia > Flavobacteriales > Flavobacteriaceae > Flavobacterium > Flavobacterium sharifuzzamanii. The sequence goes on from NZ_QJGZ01000035.1 coordinate 193,039, forward strand.
ATTCTTCGATTGTCTTATAACCTAGATGTGAATGTCTTCTCTTTTTATTGTACCAATTTTCAATGTATTCGTAAACTTCGACTCTCATCTGTTCCCTCGCAAGGAGTTTATTTCCGTTAATTAATTCTCTCTTAAAATTACCGAAGAAACTTTCAGCAACAGCATTGTCGTTATGATTTTGACGACGACTCATACTGCGCCTAACACAATTATAAGAATCTAAAGTTTTAGTGAAAATTTTATTAGCATATTGAACACCCCTATCAGAGTGGAAAATTAAATCCTTACTAATAGCTCTATTTTTTACAGCCATTTCCCAAGCAGGTAAAGTTGTTTCTTTTGTATTCATGCTGTCGGTTAAACTCCATCCTATAATTTTCCTATCAAATAAATCCAAAACAATTGTAAGATATAAAAATCCCTTTGCTGTTGCTATATAGGTAATATCTGAAACCCATGCTTTAGAAGGCTCATTAACTGTAAATTCTCTATTTAAAATATTCGGCGCAACATAGTGATTGTGAATTGAATCAGTTGTTATCCTAAATCTTGTTTTAGCTCTTTTACGCAAACCTAGCATTCTCATATAAACTTTTACCTGACCTTCGCCGACTTTAAATCCTCGTCTTCGAAGTTCTTTTGTAATTTTGAGATATCCGTATGTTTTCTTAAACTCATAATATACAGACAAAACTTCTTCTTTCAGTAAAATTATTCGAGCTTGCTTTTCTGATATTTCTTGTTTCTTTCTTCGATAATATGCGCTCGAAGACATTTTCAATAATGCACACATTTTACAAATAGGATATTTAGATGAATTATTTTCAATAAATCGTTTAGTCATTATTTTGCCTTGAGCAACATACTCACTTGCATTCTTTAAAATCTCAAGTGTAATTTCTGAATCTTTAATTTTTTTGTTGAGCTCAACAATTATAACATCTTTTGAAGCCAATTTTAGGTAGTCATATTTTTTTCTCCAACTACTCAAAGATTCTCTACTTATCCCAAGTTCTTTAGCGAGACTTTTAATTTCCCCACGTTCATAACTTAACCTTACTGCTTTCTCCTTAAAACTTTGCTCATATATTTTCATTGGAAGAAGTTTTGTAATTTATAACATCATGAATTTTAATGGAGATTTTAATATATTCAGATATTTTTTCTTCCATCTGTTTTTTAGTCAAAAGCATGTTTAAATCAGCTAGTTCAGATTTAAGGGAAGTAAAAAAGATTCTAGGCACAGCATTATCTAAATGATTCCCTGCCCTGCTCATACTTCTCTTAATATCCTTATATGAATTTAATTTACGAGTGAATATCTTATTAGCATATTGAAATGATCTATTAGAATGAAATAACAGACCCTTCTTTATTTTACGATTACGAACAGCCATTTCCCATGCTGGCATAGAAGTTTCCTTTATTGTCACTCCTTCGCTTAAATTCCATCCAATAATTTTCTCGTCAAACAAATCAATAATAATTGTTAGAAACAAAAGTCCTTCCGATACTTCTAAGCTTGTTATACCCGACACCCATACACACGAAGGTTGGTAAGTTTTAAACTGCCTGTCTAGAACATTAGGAAAAATACAAGGATTATTGGGAATAAACCGTGTACTAGATTTTACCTTATTTCTGATACTGTGCTTACTGATAAGCCCCAGTTTTTTCATGTAAAAAGAAACTTGCCCCTTTTTTAATTGAATTCCTCGGCTTTGTAGTTCTACAGCGATTCTTTCATTCCCGTACATCCCTTTGTACTCATAAAAGATGGAAGTAATTACTTCTTCTAAAAAAGCTTTACGACATTTGCTTGGGGAAATTATTTTATTTTTCCATTTATGATATGTGCCAGTTCTTATATGTAAAACTTCACACATACTCCAAAGAGAATATTTATCTAAATTATTTTCAATAAAATGAAAAATGCTTGGTTTACCCTCAGAAATATATTTGCTAGCACTCTTAAAAATTTCAATATGAAGTTCTATTTTTTTTAGCTTTCTTTTAAGTGCGATTTTGAGTTCTGCAAGCCTTTTTCGTTCAGGATTTCTATTAGCAAAACTTTCTACTCCATATTTCCGAAATTCAGCTTGCCATCTATAGATATTTGTTGTCGCTATACCCAGTTCTTTTGCTACTTTAAAACGATTTGTTTTAAGTGCCAATTTGACCGCATTTAATTTGAAATCACGGTCATAAATTTTATGCTTCTCCATTTCCTAAAGTTTAGGTTCCATTACGTGAATTTAAGAAATATAACAATGCACATTGATAATAAGACACTTCATTAATTGCCTATTGTATTGAAAATTTAAATTTATTATAAAACATTATTTCATTTTTAGATTACAGTTTAAATTTGATATTATATCTGTATATTTATCCAACAGACTTATTAAGTTAAGAACATATCAAATACACCTATCCTAAAATTGATATATTTTCACAAATGAAAGCACGTTATATAAGAGTTTCGACATTAAACCAAAATATCGAAAGACAATTGGCAAAACAGCATCCCGATGAAATACTTTATATAGATAAAATAAGTGGAGCAGTGCCATTTCATCAGAGACCTCAGGGAATAAATATGATAGAAGATATTAGTACTGCAAAAATTTCATATTTATCAATTTCTAGCATCGATCGGTTGGGCCGTAATACTTTAGATGTTCTACAGACAATAGAAATACTCCACAAGAATCTAATCTGTCTTAAAGTAGATAATTTAGGATTGGAAAGCATGACTTCTGGAAAAGAAAACCCTACATTTAAACTAATAGTTAGTGTATTAGCAAATATCAGTGAAATGGAGAGAGATACAATGCTAGAAAGGCAAAAAGAAGGAATTGCGATTGCAAAAGCAAAAGGCCTGTATAAAGGAAGGGAGAGAAATACAGTTGAAACCCCTGATAAGTTTCTAGATAAATACCCGAATGTTATTGCCTATTTAAAAAAGAAAAACACCCATTCTTTAAAAGATATCGCTAAATTGTCAGATTGTTCAATAAATACAGTATTAAAAGTAAAAAGATATTTAACTGATTCAGCAGCTGAAAAATATTAATTATTTAATGTTTGCAGGATTATCGATAAATTTATACTGAACATTCTCGGTAGAAACAAGAATAGAAAAAAGAAAATATATTTCTGGATTTTACATATAAATTTAAAATCTTACTCTCTTTTTTACAAAATTTAGCATTGCCTTCAAAAATTAAAAACTCAAATTAAAAATTTATATATTGCACTTATTTAACGGAATATTATATTCAATTAATTTAATATTTTTAAAGCTGCTCCCAAGCAATATTTTAAAAAAGATGAAGAATAATATTTCAATTTTTAAAACAGTATTTATAGAATTTAAGCATTATAGTAGATATCTTTGTTTTAAACATTTTAGATTAAATGTCCAAATTTATAATTGTTGTTATTTTTTAAAAATTGATTTTTAATAATAAAGAAATATGGCAGAAATACCATTTACCGTATCTGCAAGAACTGCCCGTCTGATAGGTCGAGAAAACGTTGCCAATGCTGAGGGTGCTCTTATTGAATTAGTCAAAAATTGCTATGATGCAGATTCAAAAAATTCAATCATACTTATTGATAAAAAAAATGACACTTTACTTCTTATAGATACTGGTGAAGGTATGAACAGTCAGATTATCAGTGAACAATGGATGACTATCGGTACTGATGATAAATTATACAACGCAGTAACTGCTTCTGGAAGAATCAAATCAGGAGCAAAAGGCATTGGAAGATTTGCATTAGACCGATTAGGAGAAAAATGCACAATGCTGACATTTCCCAAATCCGATTTTAACCATGGATACGTTTGGAATGTAGACTGGAATAGATTTGAACAGAAAGATGATGAAGGACGAAATGTTAAGATCAACGAAGTCTTTGCAAATATAGACGATATAGTAGACACAGGCTATTTCTCGGAACTAAAAAAGAATATTGATAATGACAAGGTAATTGAGATTCTCGAAGAGATAAATACTGAAACAAAAATAGATTACGGAACAGCTTTAATTATTAAAGGTCTTCGTGATAACTGGAGTGACAATAACATATCTAAAGTTTTTCAGACTTTAGAATTGCTTAACCCTCCTGAAGGTTTGAACAAAATTAAAATTTGGCTACTAAGCACAGAAGAGCCGAAAAAATATGGTCTTGTAGAAAATGATGAATTTCAAGATTATGATTATAAACTGGTTGCCACATATAAAAAGAATGATACGTTTAAAGTTGACTTCGATATTCATAGAAATGAATTTGATTTTAACCTAATTCCAAAAGAATTATTTAACTATAGTGACATGCAGGAGTTTCCCTTTGATATGGAAACTTTTAAAAATGAAAAATTTAACTTAACCAGGACTTTTCCCGAATTGATAAAAGGTCTGGTTGAAAATAGTCTTCTTTTAAAAAATATAGGAGACTTTGAATTTACCTTTTATTTTTTAAAAAATACTTTAAGCTCAAAAGATAGGGAAAAGTTTTATCAGAAAGAATTTTTAGGAAATCGAGGTAAATGGATTGAAAAATTTGGAGGAATCAAATTGTATAGAGATGATTTTAGAATCAGACCTTACGGAGAATTAAACACACAGTCTTATGACTGGCTCTTACTTGGAGAAAGATATGGACAAAATCCTGCTGCTTTTTCTAGAAAGGGAAGCAGAGTAAGACCTAATCAGGTAGCTGGTGTAGTAAAATTTTCCAGACTTGATAATCCATATTTAGAAGATAAATCCAATCGTGAAGGAATTCAGGAAAGCGATACTTTTGAATTTTTTAAAAACCTTCTTAAAGCTATTATTAAAGTTTTAGAAGATGATAGGAGTACTGTCGGCTTTAATCTAGACAAGCTCTTTTCTGATTTAAATCAGGAAGAAGAAAACATAGAAGAAACTGCCGACATTGCCAATGAAGAAAATGATGAAAATGAATCTCCCGAGGAAACGAAGGAAAAAAATAAAAAATTAAAAAGAGGAGTTCAGGCGCGAGATAAAAAACTTTCTGAAAAAGAAAATGAACTGGCCACATCACGTGCAATGGCTTCTGCGGGCATTATGATTGCAAGCTTTTCTCACGAATTTCATGGCATAAAAAATAATCTCACTTCAAGAGTATTTCTTTTTAAAAAGAGATTAAATGATGTTGTAAGTGAAGAAGATCTGCAAAACAGTTCGCAGGGTATTAAGCTATCCAATGAGCTGGACAAACTTTACAGACAGGATCAGAAATTGAAGCAATGGATTGACTTTGCAATTGGATTGACTAAGAGAGACCGTCGTAAAAACAAAAAAATAAATATAGTTGAATATTTTTCAAATTTCAAACAAATTTGGGATGTTAATCTGTTTACAGAAAGAAACATTACATTTTCATATTCGTTTACAGAAAGTCCAGAATCTTATACAACGAATATTTCTGAGCTAGATCTAGACACTGTATTTGATAACTTAATAACTAACTCAATTGAAGCATTTCAACGAAACGGTGTTAATGGGGAGAGAAAAATAGATGTTAACTTAACTATTGAAAATAATAAAGACATTAGGATAAAATATTCTGATAGCGGACCAGGAATTATTTCCTCTTATTCTAAAATTAATGACATCTTTAAACCTTTTGAAACATCAAAAGTTGATGATTTAGGAAATCCAGTAGGAACTGGTTTAGGTATGTGGCTTGTAAAATCTGCTGTAGACAGTAATAAAGGAAAAGTTTTATTATCAAAACCTCAAAGTGGATTTGAAATTGATTTTTGGTTTAAAAAAATAAAATAATTATGAAATATACGTTAGGTATCCTGGACGAAGAAACTGATCAGATAGAACTGATCGAAGCCTGTTTTCAAGATGATTTTAATATTGTAAAAATTGATTCTATCGATTCCATTGATGATCTTCTTGATATTATTAAATCTGAAAAAATTGACGTTTTGTCCATAGATTACAAACTTAAAGACCATAATAGCGGGTTCATATTTAATGGCGATTACTTCTTTAGTGAACTACTTGATAAATTTGGAGATTTTCCCGCATTTGTACTAACAAATGATGTAGAAAATGCGAAAAAAGAAAGCAAAAAAATAAATCCAAGATTTATTGTCGATAAGGCTGAAATCCATTCATTTATAAATCCTGCAAATGAAAAAGCCAAGAATAGTTTTATTGAGGAATTAAAATTAGAAATTCAAGTTCATAAGAATAAAATAGATAGTGACATTGCTGAATTAAAAGAGCTTGAGCTTATATTAGAACAGGGAAAGACACTTGATGACAAAGAAAACAGATATATAGAGCTTAACAATAAACTTTCAAGATCAATATCTGGGTATGACAGTCTGCCCCATACATATTTTAGTCAGGCCACAAACGATAGACTTGATATTCTAATAAAACAAACAGAAGAAATACTAAATAAATTAGGATAATTATGTATACTTTTATTGACGTTACACCTGCTCATCGCGCCGATGCTCCTGTCTATGCTAAATATACTCAATATAAAAAAATACTTAAAGAGGACTTTAAAAGAAGATGCGCATATTGTCATGATCTTGATAATTATCGAATAAGGAGTTTTGCAATTGATCACTTTGTTCCTCGGAAGCCCATAAATTTTGTTACGACCATACCTCCCAATAAATATGAAAACTTGATTTACAGTTGTTCATATTGTAATAGAGCAAAGTGGAATAAGTGGCCAACTGACAAAGAAGATGAAGAAAATAATGGCAGTATTGGTTTTATAAAACCTACCAATACTGCTTATAAAGATCTTTTCTTCAGAAATCCAAATGGCAGAATTATTCCTGTTGCCAATAATATTCTGGCAGTTCATATAAAAGATGAGTTACTGCTCTGGCATCCTATTCATTCTTTAATGTGGAGGATTGAGAAGTTAATGAAACTTGAAGAGAAGGTTCGATCTAAATTACAAGCAATAAATAACGATGAACTTAATGCGATTCATCATCGAATTACAACTGAAATAACAGATATCGCAAGGATGATTTTCCATACAAATGATTAATAAAAAAGAAACAGGTTCATATTACACCCCTATTAATTTAGCAAAATTTATTGCTGATTATTGTTTATGCCAAATAAACAAAAAGAATATATCCATATTAGAACCAAGTGTAGGCGATGGAAATTTTATAGAAGCGATAAATGATGTAAAAGATTTAGAGAATTTTAAAAAAATTGAATTGACTGTAGTAGAAAGAGAAAATGCAGAACTACAGAAAGCTATAAAAAAAAATAACAATAAAAAAATAACATTAAAAAGCTATAATTCTGACTACTTGAATTTCCATTTTCAGAATGATAAAAAATATACTTTAATATTAGGGAATCCGCCATATGTGAAAAGGAATCTTCTTTCAGAAGAACAGATTGAATTATCTCAAAAAATCCATTCAGAGCAAAATCTTTCTCTTAAAACAATTAATAATGTATGGACTCCCTTTCTGGTAAGTGCTATTTCAAAACTTGATAAAAAAGGGGTCTTAGCATTTGTTCTACCGCTAGAACTACTTCAAGTTAAATTTACTGAAGAAATCAGGGAATTGCTAAAAAAATCTTTTCAAAGACTTGAAATCTTTATGTTCGAGGAACTACAGTTTCAGGAATGTAAAGGTCAAGATACTGTTTTATTAATAGGTTATAAAAAACATATACAAAACGGAACATTTTACACAACCATTAAAACAATCGAAGATCTTCACAGCAGAAGTTTTAGTTTATACACAAACATCAGCGTTTCAGAATCAGGCAAAAAATGGACAAATCATTTTATTACCCCTGAGGAATATTCATTTTTGGAAAACATAAAGAAAGAATTGAAGCTTGTTTCACACTATGTGGATAATAAACCAGGAATTGTTACTGCTGCAAATGACTTTTTCATAGTTGATAAAGAAACTATTCAAAAATATAACCTTGAAAGATTTTCTAAACCGATTCTTCAGAAAGGTTTTTTTGTAAATGGTTCTGTTACATTTACATCTCAAGATCATGAAAGATTAATTTTAGCAGGTAAGCCTGCTTATTTATTGGATTTCAAGGATTTGGAAACTGATAGTATTCCAGCAGATATTGAAGAGTATTTAACAATAGGAAAAGAAAGAGAGCTTCATGATCGCTTTAAATGCAAACAGCGCAACTTTTGGTATAAAATTCCTAATATTAATAAACAAGCGGCAGCATTTTTTTTTAAACGTTCGCATGAATATCCTAAAATCTTAAAAAATGAAGCAGAAGTTTTTGTTACCGACAGTGCTTACATGATAGAAGCAAAAGATACCTGCAACTTAAATGATTTTATTTATTCATTTTATAATTCTCTTACACTGGCTTTTGCTGAATTAGAAGGTAGGTATTATGGAGGAGGAGTTTTAGAATTAACGCCAAATGAATTCAGGTCGCTTCCTATTCCCATGATTAAAGTTTCTGATTTTGAATCTTATGCTGCAGATTTTAAAAATAAATCAAATATTGAAGATCTTTTATCAAAATATAATTTTGAAATTCTAAATCGCTCTCTGAATTTAAATTCTCATGAAATAGATAGGATCGAGCAAATACGAAAAAAACTGGTTAATAAAAGACATCGAAAATAATGTGATAAATAATACGAAAGAAATTCCCAAAAGATTAGCTCCCAGATTTCAAACATTACGACTTCTTCTTGCCAAGTCAGGAAATCAGTGTGCGTTTGAAAATTGTTTTGAAGTTATCTTTAATAATGCCAACGAATTAGTAGGTCAATGTTGCCACATTGAAGCTGCTCTTCCTGGTGGTGAACGCTTTAATTCCAATCAGAACAATGAAGAGAGGAGATCTTTTGAAAATTTATTATTTCTATGCCATAAGCATCATTTAGAAAGTAATGATGTGAACATTTATACAGTATCAGCATTAAAGAGAATAAAAGACAATCATCATAGTAAATTCTCTGAAAAAGAATTCATTGTGAATCCAAACCATATGGATTCTCTGATAGAAAAATTTAATGACATTACTGCTAATTTAATTGAAACTTTAGATTCTGTAAAAAGGATAGAAACAAAACAAGATGAATTATTAAGCAAAATTAATTCTACAAAAAAACAACAGGATTTTGCAGATATTACCGACCTGAACGGAGCTCCAGCAGTTCATAACTTTATTACTAGAAAAAATGAAATAGATAAGGCAGAAAGAAATTTCACTAATTATCAGACTATTATTTTTCAAGGAGTTTCCGGTATTGGAAAATCAAGTCTTGCATCCTATTTTACTGGAAATTTAAAAAAATATAAAGTATTATGGATCAGTTGCGATACAATCACAGACAAAGATTTTTTTTTATTTACGCTTTCAAACTTTTTAATACAAAATTTCAATGACTCGTCATTGGAGAAATGCTTATCTGAAAATGATGAAAGAGCTTTAGAATATAGCTTAATAAATATTCTAGAAAATCATTCCATCTGTATTGTTTTTGATGCCTTAAATAAAGACAGCCACTGTCTTTTCACTTTCGCAAAACTATTTAATGAAAAATTAACCTGCACCAAAATAATTATTACCACAACTCAGAATTTTAATATTTTAAACTGGCGAAATGCTCCAATTAAAATTGCTGTTGGGGGTTTTAGCAGGACTGAATTGAATGAACTCGCTGCACTCTACAATATCCCTAAATTAAATCCTAATGATTTTGAATTATTATATGTTCTTATCGGCGGCCACCCGTACCTATTAAAGCTTGTAGCATCAATAATTCAGTATTACCCAATAAAAGAACTACTTAATGATCTAAAAGACAGGAGTCTTAATGATATTGAAGAATACATAAAAGATTCGTTAATTTCTGAAATCACCGATGATGAAAACAAGCTACTTTTTTACATTTCAGTTTTAGATATACCATTTAGATATGAGCTTGGGAAACACATACCAAACATTAACTTTATAGCTGCAGTCAAATCACTTCATCAAAAATTTATACTAGAAAAAAACACAGAAGACTTTTATGCAATTCCAGAGTATATAAAACTTTATTTAACAAAAAAATATGAGGCTTTAACAAGTGATGCAGATTTACTGATATTAATTGACTATTTAAAGAATATTGGACAGAAGAGAATAATTGAAAAAATAACCTACATCAATCTGCTTTTGAAAGCAGATCTAGAAAATACTGCAAAAAACGAATCGGGCGAATTCATAACATCCTTAGTAAAGTATGGGCATTTTAATCTAGTCATTAAATTTGGTACTAATCTCTTACAGCACTCCATTTCTAAAAATTGGGATTTTATTTATTTTATTCTAGGCCGAATGTACAGACTTAAACGTGAGTATCGGAAATCATTAGCAATGCATGATAAGGGAATAGCCCTTGCAAAAAATCCCCTGTTCTATAACAGCTTACTTTTTGAGAAAGCCAATATGCTTTACTATTTATCTCTTGAAGAAAAAAGTGAACATTTGAAGTCACAGGCAGTAGATATCTACAATAAGCTTATCAACTCAGATGATCTGGAAATATCTATTCAAAGTACATTAGCTTTAGCCAGATTAGTACTAAACAAAGATAAAGCTAAAAAGGTCATTAAAAACATAACAAAAATCCTACACAAAACTGATATCGAGAAGATACAGCCCCATATTGCTGCACAGATATATCATTGTCTTGGAGATGCTTATAGTACAGATGAAAACTATAACTCAGCCATTCAATATTTTGATAAAAGTGCTGAATATTATAGAACTGTCATAAATTTTAACGGTCTACATGCTTTAGATGGACTCTACCATCTTTACATCAGCTATGCCACAGCATATTCGTCCGCAGGTGATTACAATTCTGCATGCGGAATACTTGAATTAAATGTCAATCTCTCTAGAGATTTCAATTTGGAAAAAAAACTTGAACAATCTCTTTTAGATTTCGGATTTCATCTGGCTTTAGACGGAAAACTAGATAAAGCTATTAAAATCCTACAGCAATGTTATAGTTTAATGGACGAAAGTGCTTTGGAACTAACAAAACTGCGTATTTTATATGGCACACTTTTGTTTTCGTATTGGTATTCAAATCAGTCTCTTCTCGCAGTTGAACTTTTAGGTCTCTATATAAATGTTTGCATTTATACAGAAACTCCCCCTACCGTAGCCGTAGTCGAGAAAAATGACACTGCACTTGATTTAATTCAATCATTAAAAAAAGGTTTTATATTTTTAATTATACCTGAAAATAAAAATATAAATGATTTTGAAAACTGGATCTCAGAGGTAAGCTTAAAAGCTCCACATGTAGCAGATTCTTTACAATCTTTTTCACGTTTAAAATAATTTCAACTTATATTCTTATTAAGTTTTTCCTTAGCTTTATATAAATTATAAGTACTCTGAAGCGCTAAAAAATGTTTAGCGCTACCACCAAAAACTTTTTCAAGTTTTAAAGCCATATTAGGTGTAATGCATGTCTTTCCATTAATTATATTGGACATATTTGAACGAGATGTATCTAGAAGTTCAGCAATTTTACTAACAGTTAATTTCCTCCCTTCAACTAGTTCCATCCGCAAAATTTCTCCTGGATGTATATTTCGCATAACTTTTTCCATAAATATATGCACTTAAAACATTAGAATAGTTACTATGATAAAAATACAAAATTATTTATTAAACGCCATATATATAATAAACTGAAATATTCTCAAATTGAATGAGTTATTCCCATCTTAAACAATATATTCTCAAGTTGAGTGAGATCTGACAGCGTTTAACGCTTTCTTGTCCGCGTACGTCTGAAAAATCATGCTCAGGGAAATCGAGAGTTTTATAAAATTCAGCTCTTGTATCGATAACTATAGGTTGTAGCGTTCCTTTACCAGCGAAAAAATCAATGATTTCTTTTAAATTTTCAACGCCATAAACATCCAAACCTGCTACAATTGCTGCTTCCTTCACGTTTTGAATCGGGAGAAAAAATCCTTTATAACCTTCTTCTTTGGCTTTTATAGCAATTGGCAATGCTCCACGAATAGGCTGTAAACTTCCATCGAGGGAAAGTTCGCCCATAATAATATATCGTTCAATTTCTGGAGCTTTGATCTGATCTGAACCGACTAGAATTCCCATAGCCAATGTCAAATCGTATGAAGAACCTTCTTTTCGAAGGTCGGCTGGCGCCATATTAACTGTAATTTTCTTTCCCGGAAAAGTAAATCCGTTATTCTTTAAAGCAGCCGCAATTCTAAAACTGCTTTCTTTTATAGCATTATCTGGAAGTCCAACCAAATGATAACCAATTCCTTTATCCATATGAACCTCAACTGTAATCGTTGTGGCTTCCACTCCAAATACGGCACTTCCGTAAACTTTTACTAACATAATTATTCTTTCATTAATAGTATTTAAAACTAATGAAAAAATAATTAATTGTAAATATTTTATTACAAAATAATTTAATCCTAAAAAGGTAGCTGGATTTGATTTTTAATCTCTTCTACTATCCCACTCAAATCCAAACTATTCTCATGTGACCAAAGTTTACTTTCAATTTCATTGTTCAGAATACAATTTTGACATTCGATTATTTCATGAGAATATCCTTTTCCTAAAGCTGGTAAGGTAAAAGTGGCTTCTTTTTCTTCATTTATATATAAAGAATAACCATTGGCAATAAACCATGGAGCATTTAATTCTATTCTACCTTTTGTTCCTGAAATAATAGCTTTCATATCAGATTCAGAAACTATTGAAGCATTCAAAACTGATTGAGCGGTTTCATATTGCAAAATCATCGAAGTCTGCAGATCAATATCGTTTTTATGCCTGATCGCTTTTGCAGTAATTTCTTTTGGTTTTCCTAAAAGTATATAAGACAGAAATAAAGGGTAAACGCCAATATCAAACAAAGCTCCGCCACCCAATTCTTTATCAAAAAGTCTTTTATTTTCTGTTTCACTTCCGTGAAAGGCAAAATCGGCTTTTATGTAATTTACATCTCCAATTATTCCGTTGCCAATTTTCTGAAGAACATCTTGAACTGAAGGGATAAATCTTGTCCAAAAAGCTTCCATAAAGAATACATTATGTTTTTTAGACGCTTCTATCATTCTTTGTGCATCTTGATAAGATAAAGACATTGGCTTTTCACAAAGCACATGTTTACCTTTTTCTAATGCTTTTATAGACAATTCGGCATGCGAATTATGAGGAGTTGCAATATAGATGATTTCAACTTCTGAATCTTCAAAAAGCAAATCATAAGAATTGTACATTCTTAAAGCATTAAATTTCCCTCCAAATTCCTCAGCTTTAGCAAAATCTCTTGAAGCAACTGCTGTCAGCTCAGCGTTTTCAACCAATAATAAATCTGACGCAAATTGGCTTGCAATATTTCCCAATCCTACTATTCCCCATTTAATTCTTCTATTTCCCATTCTTATATTATAATCATCAAAATTGTTAAAAAGATTAAAAAATATCCTTTACAGCATGTATAGAGCATTTTTTAAACAACAAATATCTATTATCCTACAAAAAATAGCAATCAATTACCCCAAAAATTATCAAAAATGGCAGTAAGTGAAAAAAAAATGTTGTCAAATTGTAAATTTTAAGTTTGTTTTAAGAATTTCATGCAAAATCATAGGGTGTAAATTTTAAATTTAACAAAAATAAAGCACATAACCCTATTTTTTTAGGGGGCATTAAATGATTTTATACTTTTATAAAAAATTTAAAACTAAATAACTATGCGAAAAATTATTTTAAGTGTGATTCTTATCACGATTTTGGTCCTAACCTTTATTTCGAACTTTATCATTGCAGACAACCCAATTCCTGCAGAAGCTGTAAAGTTTGATACAGGAGATACTGCTTGGATGATCGTTGCAACTGCTTTTGTATTGTTAATGACACCTGGATTAGGATTCTTCTACGGAGGTATGGTAGGTAAGAAGAACGTAATTAGTACTATGCTTCAAAGTTTTATGGCAATGGTAATTGTTACAATTTTATGGGTTGTTGTTGCTTTTGGATTGGCTTTTGGTCCCACAATTGGAGGAATCATCGGAAATCCATCTTCGAATTTATTCTTTGAAGGTGTTGGAACTAGCACTGCTTGGAGCCTTGCCCCAACGATTCCTTTTATGTTATTCGCATTATTTCAAGCAAAATTCGCCATCATTACACCTGCTTTAATTACTGGTGCTTTTGCAGAACGTATTCGTTTCTGGGCTTATTTATTATTCATGGTTTTATTCATAATCCTTATATATGCTCCATTATGCCACATGACTTGGCATCCTGATGGATATTTCTTCAAAATGGGAGTTCTTGATTTTGCTGGAGGAACTGTAGTTCACATGAGCGCTGGATGGGCGGCATTGGCTGGAGCCATCTTCTTAGGAAAAAGAAAAGTTCAAAAAGTTAATCCTGCAAGAATTACTTATGTATTATTAGGAACTGGTTTACTTTGGTTCGGATGGTTTGGTTTCAATGCTGGATCTGCATTAGGAGCAAATGGTCTTGCTACTCAAGCTTTAGGAACAACTACTGTTGCTGCTGCAGCTGCTGCAATGGCTTGGGTTTTCCTTGATAAAATCTTAGGACATAAATTATCTGCTCTTGGAGCTTGTATCGGAGCTGTTGTAGGTCTTGTTGCTATTACGCCTGCTGCTGGTTTCGTAAGTATTCCTCACGCAATCTTTATTGGTTTATTCTCTGCAATTGTAAGTAACATTGTAGTGAGCAAATTCCCTAAAGGAAAAATCGATGATGCTCTTGATGTATTTGCTTGTCATGGTGTTGGTGGTATGGTAGGTATGCTTTTAACTGGTGTTTTCGCTTCAAAAGCTATCAATCCAGCCGTTGGAGATAATCAAGGTTTAATCTTCGGAACTCCAACTTTATTCATCAACCAATTAACTGCTCTTGTTGTGGTTTCAATCTTTGCTTTTGTTGCTTCTTATGCATTGTTTTTCATCGTAAACAAAATTACTCCGCTGAGAGTTACAGAAGAAAAAGAAGAATTAGGATTAGACATCTCTCAACACGGAGAATTCTTATAAGAACAAATTCCCTTTCTCACATTACTTGATAATTAAAAAAGCACTCTAAATTTGACTTAGAGTGCTTTTTGCTTTTTGAATTAAATCCCTTTTATATTTTAGATTTTAGAATGTAGATTTTAGATTTCTGAATATCCTCTTGCTTCTATTATCTTTTCTCTTAATTACTTAAAATTCGAAATTCCTTCTTTTAGCCATTGCAAATATTCTTCTGTACTCACGTAACTAATTGTTGGTTTTGTGCTGTTCAAATTATTCCCTTCTAAATCTGTAATTACATACAAAGGTTGTGTATTGGTTTTATATTTAGAAATCATAAAATCTGTCCATTTATCTCCAACCGTAATAATTTTATCTCCTGCTTCAGTTGTAAATTGTTCTTCTTTAGGCAATTCACGTTTATCATCAACATAAAGCGAAATCAAAACCACATCATTTTTAAGAATTGGCAAAACTGAAGGATCAGACCAAACATTGTTTTCCATTTTTCTGCAGTTCACGCAAGCATAACCAGTAAAATCAAGCATAATTGGCTTATTGATTTCTTTTGCATAGGCTAAACCATCTTCATAATCATGGAAAACCATAATTCCGTGTGGCCCCAATTCTGCTCCTTCCGGCATACCTTTTATAGATTCTGCAGAAACCGCTCCGTTTCCTGAACCCCCTACTCCAAACGGACTTTCACTATACTGTGGAGGTGGTGGAAATGCACTGATTAATTTTAAAGGCGCTCCCCAAAGCCCTGGAATTAGATACATTGTAAACACAAATGTCAATAATCCTAAATACAATCTTCCTACAGAAATATGATTGGTCGGACTATCGTGAGGCAATGTAATTTTTCCGAATAAATATAAAGTCAAAGCACCAAAAATAGCAATCCAAATAGCGATAAATACTTCTCTTTCTAAGAAATGCAATTGTAAAACTAAATCGGCATTTGATAAAAATTTGAAAGCCAAAGCCAGCTCTAAAAACCCTAAAACTACTTTTACAGTATTTAGCCATCCTCCAGATTTTGGCAGAGAGTTTAACCATCCTGGGAACATTGCAAATAACATAAACGGAAGTGCTAATGCCATAGAAAATCCTAACATTCCAACAATTGGAGCAATTCCTCCATTTGAAGCCGCTTCAACCAATAAGGTTCCAACAATTGGTCCTGTACAAGAGAATGACACAATTGCCAAGGCTAAAGCCATGAACAATATTCCGATTAAACCACCTTTATCTGCTTGCTGATCTGCCTTATTTGCCCATGAATTTGGAAGCATAATTTCGAAAGCTCCCAAAAATGAAGTAGCAAAAATGACCAAAATCACAAAGAAAATCAGGTTAAACCAAACATCGGTTGATAATGCGTTTAGAGCATCTGCACCAAATATTTTAGTTACAATAAGACCTAAAATAACATAAATGGCAATGATCGAAAATCCATAAATAATCGCATTTCTAATTCCTTTTGCACGGCTTTTACTTTGTTTTGTAAAGAAACTTACCGTCATCGGGATCATTGGAAAAACACAAGGCGTTAACAATGCCGCAAATCCTGATAAAAAAGCAATAAAAAAGATTGACCATAAACTTCTCGAAGGCGCTGGTGCAGGAATTTCTTCTTTAGCAGTTTCAGCTGTTTTTTCTACTTTTGGCTGCGTAGCTTCTTCTTTTTTAACGGTATCAACAGCCAAACCAACAACTTTTGTTTCGTCTAATTTAGCTTCTGCGACAACTGGAACTTCGTCCATTTTAAAAGTCGAAGGCACAGCAATTGAGAATTTTTTGCTCGAATTGATGCAAACTTCTTTACAAACCTGAAAATCAAAATCTACATCAACCGTTTTTAAATTTGGGTTAATGATTTTTATCTCTTGTTCAATATGCGCTTTACCCTCAAAGAAAGTTTCATCTACACCGAAAACATCGTTGAAAGCGGTTCTAGTTTTACCTTCTTTTGCTTTTCCAACTAACTCGTAATTTCCTTTTTGGTTTTTAAACGAAATTTCCAAAGCAAGCGGTCCGCCATCTGGTGTAAACTGAGAGTACATATGCCAGTCTTTTTCGATTGTTCCATCAAAAATTAGAATAACCTTGTCTCCTTTTTTCTCCATTTTAGAAGTCCATTTTACCGGTTCTAATATTTGAGCGTTACTTGCTAATGCAAAAAAGAAAAAGAGCAAAAAAGCAGTTATTTTATTCCAGATACTTTTCGAAATTATCGACTGATGGGCTTGAGTAAAGTTCATTATTGCAATTCTATTTTTAGTATTTTATTTGTGGCTTTTTCTATTTTAAAACGTTCGTCCTGTCTCATTCCGACAACCCAGACTATTTGATCGTCTGAGCATAAAATCCAAGTTTTCTCCTTTTCTATCAAGGATAGCTTTTCATCTTTAAAAAGTTTGCTTACTTTTTTCGATTTTCCATGCATTCCAAACGGCTGAAAAACATCTCCTTCTTTCCATTTACGTAATATCAAAGGGTAACGGATTTTATCGGAATCGACAAATATAACTTTATTTGAGCCGAATGTTGTGTGACCTACGTTACAAAGACTCATTTTTAAGGGAAAATTAACTTCTGTATCGCTTTCGCCGATTTCATATTCGTCTTTTTCTGATGTTTCAAAAAACGGACTTAAAATGAGTGTTTCTCTATTCTTCAACAATCTAAACTCCTCTGAAAGAACTTGTTTTCCAGATTGGCTTTCTATTAAATCATAAATATCATTCCAAGCAGAAAAACCAAATTCTTTCAGCCATTGATACAAATACGATTTATAATTTGGAAGTTTTTTAAGCTGATTTAAATCAAAATGAATATCATCACCTTCTTCTTTTGCTACTTGCTGATAAACGATAATCGATGCATCTTCAACCATTTCTTTTGATTCTTGAAGAAAAGATTGCGTTTTCTGAAAAGCATCCAAAAAATTCGGATTGATTTCTTTTAAAACCGGAACTAAATTATGACGAATTTTATTTCTGAGATATTTTGTCGAGGCATTACTGCTATCTTCTCTCCATTCTATGTTATTTTCCTCTGCGTATTTCAAGATTTCTTCTCTTGAAAAGGGCAACAACGGACGAATAATTTTATCGTTTTGTTCTGGAATTCCAGTTAAGCCTTCTAAACCTGTTCCGCGCGTTAAGTTGATGATAAAAGTTTCTAGATTATCATCGGCGTGATGTGCAGTCAGAATATAATCGAAAGCTTCTTCTTCTAATAATTCATAAAACCAGCTATAACGCAGTTCCCTTGCTGCAACTTGCGTAGAAAGTTTGTAGTCTTTAGCGAAAGCTTCTGTATCAAAATGAGTTGTAAAAATCGGGATATTATTCTGATCGCAATAGTTCTGAATAAATTCCTGATCTCCAAAACTTTCTAATCCGCGAAGTTGAAAATTACAATGTAAAACGGCAATTTCATAAGACAATTGATTCATTAAATGCAACAAAACCATACTGTCAAGTCCGCCACTTACAGCCAGAAAAAGCTTTTTTTCGGCTAAAAAGGGAAATCTTGAAACGATATGATTTTGAAATTTTGAAAACATCTGATAAAAGTAAAAAATTAAATTCGATCTATTTTTAAACGAAATGTTAAGCGTTGTTTTTTTCTGCCACGAATTACACGAATTTGCTCGAATTATTTTTTTGCCTCTCCCGATAGCTATCGGGATAAAAAGATTTACACAGATTTTTTTTAATCATTTTAATCCTTTAATCTGTGGCTATTTTTTAAGCGAATTGAAGAAAAAATTAGTGGAAATTAGTGTAATTCGTGGCTGAAAATTACTGCAAAACTTCGTGCATTGCCTTTGCCTTTAGCAAACATTCTTCGTATTCTTTTTCTGGAATTGAAAGCGATGTTATAGCGCTTCCAACCGAGAAAGAAACATATTTATTTTCCTCATTGTATAAAATACTTCGGATTACGACGTTGAAATCAAAATCGCCTTCAGGAGTAAAATAACCAACCGCACCGCTATATAATCCTCTTTTTGTTTCTTCTATTTTTTCGACAATTTCCATTACTGAAATTTTTGGTGCACCAGTCATGCTCCCCATAGGAAAAGTCGTTTTCAAAACATCTATAGCCGAAAATTTTGAATCTAATTTTGAAGTGATCGTCGAAATCATCTGATGCACTTGGAGAAACGAATAAATTCCGCAAAGTTCTGCAACCTCAACCGAGCCTTTCTGCGCTGTATGCGATAAATCATTACGAACTAAATCGGTTATCATGATATTTTCAGCTCGCTCTTTGGCGTCAGAAACTAAAATATTTTTTGATTCTTCATCTTGAATCAGATCTGTAAAACGTTTTGAAGTTCCTTTGATTGGTTGTGAAATAATCTTATCTCCCACTTTTTTCAAGTAGCGTTCTGGCGAGGCAGAAAGCAGATATTGCTTATAATTTTTAAAGAAAACCGAAAAAGGTGCTTGCGAAATCTCATTAAGTTTCTGAAATTTTTCTAACGGATTTATAATTGCATTTTTAGCATAAAATTCCATACAGAAATTGGCTTCGTACATATCCCCAATATGAATATGATGAAGCATTTGATTCACTTTTTCAACATATAATTCTTTCGAAATTCGTTGCTGTATGATTATCGTTTCTTGACTTTCGACTTTTGACTTTTGGCTTTCGACTATCTCATTAAAATCTTCTTCAAGCTCATCATCGCAAAGCATTAAATACTGAATTTCGAGTTCATTGCCTTTTAGTATAAAAACTTTTTTAGGCTGAAAGAAAAATAAATCGGGAAAATTTAAACCATCAAAATTATTAGATTGAAGATTTTCAATATCATTTTTTAGATCATAAGAAAGATATCCAAAAAGCCAATCTTTCGTGTTTTGCTGATATTGTTTTAAATCTTCAAAAGCATTGTAATAATCTGTTTTTAAAGACGTAAAAGCATCAACTGCCAATATGCAGTCAAAACTTGAATACTGCTGCGGATAAGAATTACTGTCTAAAAAAACGACTTCGCGAAATTGCTGCGCCCAACTTAAAAGCTGTTCCTTAAACAGTCTCGAATTGGCAATATTTTTACGGATGGAAACTCTCAAAAATGGTAATTTTAAAGGTCAAAATTACGACAAAATTATTTCATTAGAAGAAAACAAAAAAATATTCAAAATGATTTGGATTACATTGCAAAACTGTTAAAAAGACATTCATTTTATAAGAAAAAATTCGTTATATTTGATATTCAATTAGATTAATCCAAAAACAGTATTGATTTGATTATAGAATCCTTAAAAAAGAACCTTAAAAAAAAATATTTTATGATTCTCTTTTAGGCTTTTAGATTGCATTTCTTCCAATAACTTAATTAATTTTTTAACCTTAAAAAAATCCTAAGTATTATGAAAATTGCCACAATTATTGTCCGCGTTTTAATTGGCCTTTTGCTGCTGTTCGCCTCTATCAGTTATTTTTTCCATCTAATGCCTGAGCCTGAAACTACAGGGAATTTTAAAGCATTTAATGTAGGTTTAATGGCCTCGACGTATTTAATGCCACTGGCAAAATCTATCGAGTTATTGTGTGGTATTGCATTTGTATCTGGGCGTTATGTAACTTTAGCAAACATTTTGATCTTACCGATTACGGTAAATATTTTGTTTATCAATTATTTCCTTACTCCAGATGGTCTGCCAATTGCAGCTCTTCTTTTTCTAGGAAACCTATTCTTGATTTACAGATACTGGGATAATTACAAAAGTGTTTTTACTGCATAAGTATTTTTCAAATCGAAATAAAAAAGTCCGTCAATGTTATCTGACGGACTTTTTATTTTTAATTTGCCTTATCGTGTTTTACCCAAACCAAATCGGTTACTTTATATCCAATTTCCTGAGCTTTGATAAGAAAATCTGCTTTTACACTTTCTGGAATTGTTTTTTCTCTAGAAAGTATCCACATATATTTTAAGCTTTCTCCAGCCACAAGCGCGTATTTATAATCAGAATCGATTGCTACGACATTGTAACCAGAATAAAAAGGACCAAAAAATGAGACTTTCAGCATACCAATGTTGTCTTTTTTGACAAATCTAGCTTTCCCGACACTTTGTTCCCATTTGTCTTTTTTGACATTATAGCCCTTATTATCGACTTTTATTGTTTTATCTTCATTTAAAGAATACTCGGCAGTTACATTGTTCAGATCTATTTCCCATTTGTAGTCCAATCTGGCAATTTCATACCATTTTCCGAGATATTTTGCGCTGTCAAAGTTTGTTACAGCTTCTGCATTTTTGGGAATTCCGCCTCCGCATGAGTACAGCGCGATTCCAATTCCTGCTCCGATCAAAACCGGAACTACATATTTAGTTTTCATAATCCTATCTTTTTAATTATCATAAAGATAGCACCTGAAATACACATCTAATTTACAAAATTATTTTTGATTATTATATTATATGAAGCACAAAAAAACCGTCAGATCACTCTGACGGTTTATAAATATAATTTAACGTAAAAATTATACGTGTAAAGCTCTATTTTCAGTTGCTGCTAAAGCTGCTTCTTTTACCGCTTCCGCGAAAGTTGGGTGTGCGTGGCTCATTCTAGAAATATCTTCAGCAGAAGCTTTAAATTCCATTGCAGTAACCGCTTCAGCAATTAAATCTGCTGTACGAGCACCAATCATGTGAACTCCTAAAACCTCATCTGTTTTCTCATCAGCCAAGATTTTTACAAATCCATCTAAGTCAGCACTTGCTCTTGCACGTCCTAACGCTTTGAATGGGAAACTTCCAGATTTGTATTTTACTCCAGCCGCTTTCAATTGCTCCTCAGTTTGACCAACTGCAGCAACTTCTGGCCAAGTGTAAACAACACCAGGAATTAAGTTATAATCGATATGTGGTTTTTGACCAGCTAAAATTTCAGCAACCATTACTCCTTCTTCTTCCGCTTTGTGCGCTAACATTGCCCCACGAACAACGTCACCAATTGCATAGATATTTGGAGTACTAGTTTGTAAATGATTGTTTACTTCAACTTGTCCTCTGTCTGAAATTTTAACTCCAGCTTTGTCAGCGTTTAATCCGTCTGTGTAAGGACGACGACCAACAGAAACTAATGAATAATCTCCTTCAAGAGTAATAGTTTCTCCTTTTGCGTTTTCAGCTTGAACAACAACAGCATCACCGTTTCTTTCAACTGATTTTACTTTGTGAGAAACGTAGAATTTCATTCCTTGTTTTTTCAATACTTTAGTCAATTCTTTAGAAAGCGCTCCGTCCATTCCAGGAATGATTCTGTCCATGAATTCAACTACAGAAACCTGAGCACCTAAACGAAGGTAAACTTGTCCAAGCTCGATTCCGATAACACCACCACCAATGATTACTAAGTGTTTTGGAACTTCTTTTAAAGCCAAAGCTTCAGTAGAAGTGATGATTCTTTCTTTGTCAATTTTGATAAATGGCAAAGAAGATGGTTTTGATCCTGTAGCAATTACAGTATATTTTGCTTCGATAGTTTCAGAAGTTCCGTCAGCTTTTGCAACAGCAATGTGAGTTGCGTCTACGAAAGAACCTAAACCATTGAAAACAGTAATTTTATTTTTATCCATTAGGTAGTTGATTCCACCTACTGTTTGATCTACAACAGCTTGTTTGCGTGCGATCATTTTCTCTAAATTGATTTTTACATCGCCAGAAACTTCGATTCCGTGATCTGCAAAATGAGCGATTTCTGAATAATGGTGAGAAGAAGATAATAATGCTTTTGAAGGAATACAACCTACGTTAAGGCAAGTTCCGCCTAATGAATTATATTTTTCTACAATTGCAGTTTTGAAACCTAATTGTGCGCAACGAATTGCTGATACATATCCTCCAGGACCTGAACCTATAATGACTACGTCAAATGAACTCATAGTATTTTGTTTTTATTTTAGCGGTTACAAAATTAAGCAATAAAGTTCTGTTTGAGGTTTAAATTTCAATGTTTTTTGTGTGAAATATTAGCCTGTTTTAATCTTGAAGCTGGTAAGATTGTATAGGGTCCGCTAAGTTTTGTTTTTAATCTCGCAAAGACGCAGAGTCGCAATGTTTTTTTTATAAATTGTTTTGAATGTTTTCTGCCACGAAGGCTCGGAGACAAAAAGTTTTTGTTTTTTCATGAGTTTTTTGTCATCCTGAGGAACGAAGGATCACACTAGAAATTCCGCAAGCTGAATCGCCAATATTTGTAGAGTTTCAGTGTGATCCTTCGTTCCTTAGGATGAGAAACAGAACGTTAGACGCACTGCGGTGCGTCTCTACATAAAATCTTTGCGCCTCTTAGAACGAAATCACCGTAGAGTTCTTCACTTCACTAATCATGAACATACTTTGCGTACTTCCGATATGTTGCAGTGAAGTCAGTTTTGTGACTAAAAACTCTCTATACGCTTCCATATCTTTTACCAAAACTTTCAGAATATAATCATAATCACCGCTTACGTGATGACATTCTAGAACTTCATTTAGTTTGATGACTTCACTTTCAAATTTGGTTAAGAATTCTTTAGTATGTTGAATGAGTTTTAGGTGGCAGAAGACCACAAATCCTTTTTCAATTTTGGATTTATCGACTAAGGCCACATAGTTTTTTATTATGCCTTCTCGTTCCAGTTTTTTGATTCGTTCGTAAACTGCTGTAACCGAAAGATCAAGTTTTAAGGATAATTCTTTGGTTGTTTTTTTACTATCGGTTTGAAGTAAAACCAGAAGTTTTTTATCTGTAGCGTCTAAAGTCATTTTTAGTTGATGGTTAATAGTTGATGGTTGATGGCTATTAAAAAGAAATAAAATCTACTGAATTGCAATTTCAGAATCAAATTTAGATTAAAAATCATTATAAAAACATATTTATAGTTTTAAAATCTAATTTTTCATTTTACAGTTGATTAATTTTCTTATTAGACATTATTTTGACTAGAATTTATTTTGAAAATGAGTGTCCTAACCCTGATAGAAGTGGAAATCCTTTTGTGCCGGTCCCGATAGCTATCGGGAGGCACAAAAGATTGAAACGGATAGCAGGAAATAGCTCCTAATAATTTTGTTTCAGGTTTCAAGTTTCAGATTGTTGGAACTTGAAAACTGAAACTTGACCCGAGGTTGAAAGCCGAATGGGCGAAGCAAACAAAACAAAAAAACTAACTATAATGAAAAACTTCAATCCAGCAGATAAAATTCAGGACTTACAATATTTTGGCGAATTTGGCGGTGTGAATCCTTCGATTTCCGATTCTTCGACCTATACTTTTCTTTCGGCTAAAACCATGTTTGATACTTTTGAAGGCAATATGGAAGGCTGTTATTTATATTCGCGTCATTCTTCTCCAAGTAATTTATACTTAGATCAGGCTTTGGCGGCGATGGAAGGAACAGAAACGGCAAACGTTTCGGCTTCGGGAATGGGAGCGATTACGCCTACTCTACTGCAATTGTGCGGTGCGGGTGACCATATCGTTTCGAGCCGAACTATTTATGGCGGAACTTATGCTTTCTTGAAAAACTTTACACCGAGATTCGGAATTGAAACAAGCTTTGTTGATATCACAAAACTGAATGCTGTTGAAGCTGCGATTACTCCTAAAACTAAAGTTTTGTATTGCGAAACGGTTAGTAACCCTCTTTTGGAAGTTGCCAATATTGCAGGTTTGGCAGAAATTGCGAAAAAGCATAATTTGAAATTAGTAGTTGATAATACATTTTCGCCTTTATCTGTTTCTCCAGCAAAATTAGGTGCAGATATTGTGATTCATAGTTTGACAAAATACATTAACGGAAGCAGTGATACGGTTGGTGGTGTAACTTGCGCATCGAAAGAATTTATCAATTCTCTAAAAAATGTGAATTCTGGTGCGAGCATGCTTTTAGGTCCGACAATGGATAGTTTGCGTTCTGCAAGTGTGATGAAAAACCTTCGAACACTTCATATCAGAATTAAACAGCACAGCCATAATGCACATTTTCTAGCGGATCAGTTTGAAAAAGATGGCTTAAAAACGGTTTATCCAGGATTGAAAAGTCACCCGAGTCATGAATTATATAAAACGATGATTAATCCAGAATACGGTTTTGGTGGAATGCTGACAATTGATGTTGGTTCTTTGGAAAAAGCCAATGAATTGATGGAGTTAATGCAAGAACGAAATCTAGGTTATCTAGCGGTAAGTTTAGGTTTTTATAAAACTTTATTCAGTGCGCCTGGAACTTCGACTTCTAGTGAAATTCCGTTAGAAGAGCAAAAAGAAATGGGATTAACTGATGGATTGATTCGCTTTTCTATTGGATTGGACAATGATATCCAGCGCACTTATGAAATGATGAAAGCTTGCATGAAAGAGCTTGGAATCTTAAAAAAAGAAACATCACTCTATTAATAAATTTGCACATTTTTTTTTAGATTGTTTTGAATCCGCTGGAGATTTTCTCTAAGCGGATTTTTTTATTTACTAAAAACTCTCATTTACAACCATTTAAATTTTATAAATATCAATTTCATATTAAAAAATAACAAATTTTACGATTAATGTTTTTTAACTCATTATTTCTGAAAAAGTTTTAAACACTAAAACGTTGTAGTAATTGGATTTCAAATTATTAGATATTTTAAATGTTAATAAAATATACTTTTATCAGAAATTTAACCATTTAACCAACTAAACTGAAATTATGAAGAAAAACCTACTCTTGTTTTATGCCTTGTGCGTTCCCTTTGCTTTTCTGCAAGCACAAGTGCATACTTCTTACTTATGGCATCTGCATCAACCGACTTATTGGGGTGATCTAAGTAAGAAAAATCCAAATCGATACCAAATCGTAAAAGAATCTCAAGACTTGAAAGTCTCTGGTGCCAATAACGATAAAAACGGATTGGCTCACCCAACAAACAATCTTGAAGAAATTTTTGGAGCAGGTGATCGAGTGGCCGCTTATCAATTTGCACCAAAAAATGCTATTAATTCTATTCGTGATTTAAGCAAAGCTGGAGCGCAAATTACATACGGTGGTTCTTTAATGGAAAATGTTAATGAATTGGCACAAGCAAATCAATGGGGTTATTCGAATTCTTGGACACAGAATATCAAAGATGCAAAAGGATGGAAAACTTCTGGCGGATTTTCTCGTATGGAGGTAGTTTCTTTTACAATGCATCATGCGCTTTCTCCTTTGTTAAGCGACGAGGCTCTAAAGAAAGAGATAAAAGCACATCAATACTATAGCGCTCAATTATTTGGAACTCATGATTCTAAAGGATATTGGCCAGCAGAATGTGCTTTTTCTGAAAGAATTATAAAAACTTTAGCTGAATGTGGCATCGAATGGTCTGTAATTGCCAATAGTCATTTATCAAGAACTTTGGCCGACTACCCTATAAAATATGGCTCTGGAGGAACTATGTGCGATCTTCCAAACAAAGCAGATCAGGTAGAAACTCTTGGAGGAACTTGGTTCTCTGCACAAAAAGATGCTCGTGGCGGACAGTTTGCCGTACCTTATTCTTATCTTCCTTATAAAGCCAAATACGTTGATCCTGAAACTGCTCAGGAATATAAAATTACTGTAGTTCCAATGGCTGATTACGAAAGTTACGAAGATGGATATGCCGCAATAGGAACTTCATTAATTGCTCCAATTGTAGCAAAAGCATCGACTTCGCCAAGACCACCATTGGTATTATTTGCTCATGATGGCGATAATGCTTGGGGCGGTGGATCGTCTTATTACAACGAATCGGTGACGGGATTTTCTCATGCATCGTCTGCTAATGGAAACATTGCAACTACAATTCCACAATATTTATATGACAATCCTGTTCCAGAATCTGCGGTTGTACACGTTGAAGACGGAGCTTGGGTAAACGCAGATGGAGATTTTGGACATCCACAATTTACCAATTGGCTTTGGCCTTTCTTTGATCCGGTTACCAAAAAATTTAACCCAAATGGCTGGACTGAAGACATGATGAATCAAGCGATAACAACTGCTGGAGAAAATCATGCAATTATGGCTGAGCAATTGGAAGGCAATAATCTTAGAATGAGCGAAATTGTAAATCCGACCGCTGGGGTAAGTCCCGCTGAAAAAGCATGGCACTTTTTAATGGCTGGTTATGACAGTGGAAATGCTTATTATGGACTAGCTGAAGATTTAGAAATAAAAACCACGCTTGCTGTTAATAGATGCGTGCAATTTGCAAAACCTACTTTAGATGCACATCCAGGAGTTGATGCAACAAAACCATCTGTTTTTATTCCGCAGCGCTGGCCTTATAATCCTGGAGAAAAAGGATATGGAGCGCCTTATGCTTATAAAGATTTCTTAAACTCTGCCGATTTTACGGTATATACTTTTGCTTATGACGTGAGCGGAATTGAAAGAGCGGAATTAAAATATAGAATTGATGTTGACGGAAAAAATAATCTGAATTCCAATCAAAATGAAACTTATGCTGGCGGAAGCGAAGTAGGAAGCTGGATAACTTTGCCTATGGCAGAAAGAGTTTTCCCGAAAGGAAATGTTACCAATAATCCGCAAGCTGATTTATACATGCTTCCAGATGTAATTGCAAATCAATACTCTGCTGAAATTGCTGGAATATCAGAAAAATTATTAGACTACTATGTGGAAGTGACCGATAAAAAAGGAAATACCACTAAATCTAAAATTCAACACGTTTGGGTTGGCAAAAATCTTGATGTTGCTCCAAAAATTGCTTTTACACCAGATGCTGGAAATTCGACTGCAGCAATAGATGTCACTATTACAGCTACAGACAGCACAGATCCTAAACCAAAATTATATTACACAATTGATGGTTCTACTCCAACGACAGCTTCGCCAGTTGTGGAGTCGACAAAAACAATCAACATTACTCAAACTACAACAATTAAAGCTTTTGCAGTAGATAAAGACGGCAATCAATCTGATATTGTAACCAAAACATATACTATTGGTGCACTTCCAGAATTTACGGTTTATTTCAAAAAACCATCTAACTGGAACTCTGCTGTCAAAATTTACTATTGGTCACCAACAGGAACTGCTCCTGCAGTAACTTATCCAGGAGTTGCAATGACTCAAGATTGTGGAGATTGGTATAAATATACGTTCCCATCGACAGTAAGTGCTTCAAATTTATTGTTTAATGATGGTTCCCTAAAAACAGGCGATTTAAGTTCGGCTGGTGGAATCAAATTTTATGATAACGGTTGGCTAAGTGCTGAACCTGCAAACAGATGCCCTTCTGTTGTTCCTGATTTCACATTCTCGCAAGCAGGTGGAAATTTCACTACAGGAACCACTTTAAATCTGACTTTAACAGCAAACGAAAGCGCTTCTGTAATCTATTATACTCTTGATGGAACAGATCCTACTACAGCTTCTGCTTCTGCGGTGGGTTCAAAAGCAATTACAATAACAAGCACAACGACACTTAAGGCTTTTGTTAAGAGTGCTACCGGAATTAGTTCTGCTATAAAAACAGAAACCTATACTTTTAGTACTCCTGCTGCTTTTACGGTTTATTTTAAGAAACCATCTAATTGGAGTTCTTCAGTTAAAATATATTATTGGTCTCCAACAGGAACTGCTCCTGCAGTAACTTATCCTGGAATTGCAATGACACAAGATTGTGGAGATTGGTATAAATATACTTTTCCGTCAACAGTAAGCGCTTCGAATTTATTGTTTAATGATGGTAACCTAAAAACTGGAGATTTAAGCACTACAGCAGGAATTAAATATTATGATTCTGGCTGGCTGAGTGCAGAACCTGCGAACAGATGTCCTGTTATTGCACCAGATTTTACCAATTCTAAACCAGGAGGAACATTTACAACTGGAACGACTGTAAATGTTGTTTTAACCGCAAATGAAACGTCTTCTACTCTATATTATACTTTAGACGGTACAACTCCAACAACAAGCTCTGCATCTGCAATTGGCAGTAAATCTTTTGCTTTTACTGCAAATACAATTTTAAAAGCTTTTGTTGTCAATACGTCTGGAGTTTCATCAGCTGTAAAAACAGAAACTTACACTTTTACTGCAGTTCCAACACTTACAGTATATTTTAAACCTCCAACAACTTGGACTACTGCTCCAAAAGTATATTATTGGAATGCTGTTCCATCAGGAAGTGTCGCTAATGCGACTTGGCCAGGTGTAACAATGACAGCCGATACAAACGGTTTTTATAAATACACCATCACTGGACCAACATCAATCAATCTTATTTTCAATAATGGTTCTAGCGGTTCTGCAAATCAAACTGCCGATTTGTTAAGTAAAACTGATGGCTACTCGTACACATGGGGGGCAAGTACGGCAAAAATGGCAATTAATGTAGCTACCAAAGAAGAAGCACAGGAAACCTATGCCGTTCGTCTATACCCTAATCCAGTAGATCAGACACTTCTCATAAACTCAACTATTGCAATAAGTAATTACACTATTATTTCTGCACAAGGAAGTATTGTTCAGGAAGGAAAATCGAATACAAGCAGTATTGATGTAAGCCGTCTAAGCTCTGGATTGTATTTTATTACCATCCGTTTAGAAAATGGCGTAGAAACGATGCAAAAGATTGTAAAAAAATAAATCTATTAAATTATTATTTCAATAAAAAAAGCCGTTCTGAATTATACAGAACGGCTTTTGCAATTTATCTTGGCTCAAAATGTCTAAACGACTGCCAGTATTTGTCTTTGTAAATTTCATAGCTTATTTCAAAAACACCATTGTATTTTTTAATTAACTCGTCAGCAATTTTGGCTGGCTTTCTAAAGTCCTTGCAAGTAAAAAAGATTTCCCTTTTATTATTTGCCGTTTCTCTTCCAATATTTAAATATCCTTCAGAATCTGGAAGACTATAGACAATTTCTTCTTCAATTTCCTCTAACAGCTTGTATGTTTTTTCATCTGGTAATCCGCCGTTGTCACAGTCATCAAAAGGAACTCCAACTATAAAAACCCAAGGATGAGACGCTTTTTTATCCCACTCAATAATTGTGGTATTGATCAAAGCCAAAACTATTGAACCATCTTGCTTTTTACCTTCAAAATTGGCATAACTGTCATTCTCTGTATTATGTCGTGTCCCTTCGTATTTTTCAACAAATTCTTTCTCTCTCCAAATTAAATAATCTTTTAATTTTTCTATCGGAATTAATTCTTCAGAAACATTTTCTGAACCTGTAACAACCAAATTATCAATCAAAGTTACAGAATGCAGTTCCCCCAAATAATTATCCAGAAAAATATAAACTCCATTGCTTATATTAGACTTTTTCTCTTCAATAAAATGATCATAAACAATTACCAGATCAATTTCATCTGGATATCCTTCATGAATGCGAGGATAAAATTTCAGGTTTTCTTTACTGAACTCAAAATCCTGATACGTAATACCTATATTGTTGATATCTGAGGCTGGCTTTAGAGCTGTAAATTTCCAGCCATCAATTTTAGGAGCATTAGCAACTAATTCCTCAATTGCATAAATATTTCTAATTGCTCCGTCTGGCGTTAAAACTAATTCGGCTGTCTGATCGTCAAACATTCCAGTAAGGAAATAAATTCCTTCATGAATCTCATCCAGTTTTGGAGCTAGTTTATCAAAAAAACCTTGGTGTATATTCTCTCCGCTTTGTACGGTTTTAAAAAACGCTTTTTCATTTCCTGAAAACCAATTCCAGAAATCATTATAAGATTGTATTGGAGCCTCTTTTTTGCCCAATATTTTATCTAGAAAACTCATGTATTACTAATTAAATTTAAAATTTCACTAGAAACAAACTTAAGGAAAAGCGTTTTTAAAACATAGGAATATTTCTATAAAATATCAAAAATGCAAAAAGCCGTTCTGAAGTACTCAGAACGGCTTTTTGCAGTATATAATTTTATTTTTATCCTATATTTTCAGTATTCAGTTTACTATTTTTTCGGCTGTAGCCAAAATAAATCAGTAATCCGATTAGTAACCAGATTGTAAAATAAATCCAGTTCCAAACGCTTAATTCGGCCATCATATACAAACAGCAGATTAATCCTAAAAGTGGAATTAAAGACAGATTTTTTCTGAAAGCCCAAACTGCTAAACCAACTAAAACGAATAAGAATATCCACATTGGAATTTTGTGTTTGAATAAGCTGAATCCTGATTCATATTTTGCAGAATCAGCAATTGGCAATCCTTTTACAACCTCAACATATTTAGCTTCATCATCTTGATATTGTCCTAACAAATGTTCTAAATCTGAAGTTTCGGCTGTTTTATTGTTTACTTCGATACTTTCCAAATATTTAAAAACCTGCTCAGATTCTGATTTATCTAAAGAAGTTACAATTGAAGTAGCATCGTAAATCTGCGGGTCGTTATTGATAAATGCCATTGTAGCTTTATTGTTGAAAGCAAAAGCGTAATACAGGCCCGCAATCATTAAAACTGGCAAAATATATTTTGAATTGATATAAGGTGTTTTGAATTTCCCTCTTGGAATTTCAGGCTTATTCTGCAATACTAAAACTCCCGCGCAAACTAACACAAAGGCAAATAAAGTTCCGATACTGCATAAATCGGTTACCATTGTAAGATTTAAGAATAGTGCAGGAATCGCCACAACAAATCCTGTTACGATTGTAGCGAAAGAAGGTGTTTTGAATTTTGGATGAACAGTAGAGAATTTCTTTGGAAGTAATCCGTCACGGCTCATACTCATCCAGATACGTGGCTGTCCCATTTGGAAAACCAATAAAACGCTCGCCATAGCCACTACTGCACTTACAGCAATAATTCCAGACATCCATTTCAAATCTAATTTATCGAATACAAATGCAAGAGGATCTCCAACATTCAATTCGTGATATTGCACCATTCCAGTTAAAACTAACGCAATTGCAATGTATAAAAGAGTACAAATAATAATTGCCCACATCATACCACGTGGCAAATCTCTCTGCGGATTTTTACATTCTTCTGCTGTTGTTGAAATAGCATCAAAACCAATATAAGCAAAGAATACAGCTGAAACTCCTTTTAAAACGCCGCTAACTCCATTTGGCGCAAACGGATCCCAGTTTGCTGTGTCTACATAAAATACTCCAACTGCGATAACTAAAAGAACCACACAAAGTTTTACCACAACCATTAAGTTGCTTGCGTTACGAGATTCTTTCATTCCTCTATAAACCAATGCTGTAATCAAAATAATAATGAATAAAGCTGGTATATCAGTAACAAAATGGAAAGATCCTATTGTTGGTGCAGTTGCCCATGCTGTATGAGCCTGTTGTAACGCAACAGTTAAATTTTCGAATGATTTTCCGCCGCGCATTAAAGCTTCTGCATCTTTAAATCCGTTTGAAGCAGTTAAGTAATCCATCTGAATCCATTGCGGTAAATGAATTCCGCCGCTCTGGAGAAGTCCCGTAAAATAATCACTCCACGATATGGCGACGGTTATATTTCCAACGGCATATTCCATAATCAAAGCCCAACCGATAATCCAGGCAATCAACTCTCCAAAAGCTACATACGAATAGGTGTAAGCACTTCCTGAAACTGGAACCATCGAAGCAAATTCTGCGTAAGCAAAAGCAGCAAAACTACATGCAAGAGCAGTAAACAAGAATAGGAAAATTACAGCTGGTCCGCCATCTGCACTCGCTTTTCCGATCGTGCTAAAAATTCCCGCTCCAACAATCGCCGCTATTCCAAAAGCCGTTAAATCCCTAGTTGTCAAATGTTTCCCTAAGGCATTATGACCATCTGTTTCGTTCTGTGCAACCTGCTTCAGAATATCCTGTACTGTTTTCTTTCGGAATAAACTTGAAAATGCCATATAATGTTTTACTGTTATAAATTAATTTAATTCAATTCTTTTTGTTTTATTTTGCAAATAATGCAAAAATTATCTTGATTTCAAATATATAAAACGATTTTGTTTTTACAGGTGTTTTTTTCTGCCACGAATTCACGAATTATTTTCTCAAATCTTTGTCGATAAATTTTCTATCGCAGATTTAGCAGATAATGCAGATTTTTATTATGCTGAAAAGATTTACGCAAATTTTTTTTCCAAATTAAATCTGCAAAATCAGCTTAAGTCATCATTCTCGATAGCTATCGGGAGCCTGATACAAAAAATAAATCTGCTCAATCTGCCAAATCTGCGTGAAACAAAATCATTCTAATCTTAATAATCTGTGGCTAAACTTAAAAATAAAAAATCCGTATTAATCCGCGTTTTCACGAAGTAAATCCGTTTCATCAGCGTGCTATTTCTCAACGCAAACAATTTCTCAAAATACTAACCGGATGTTGCGCCTCACGTTTTGTTCCGTCGTAAATTTGATGACGGCAGCTCGTTCCTGCAGCTGCGATTTTTACATTTTCAGCTGTGTTTCTCACTTTTGGAAAAAGCGTATCCTCTCCCATTTGCATACTTACTTGATAATGTTCTTTTTCATAACCAAAAGAACCCGCCATTCCGCAACAGCCCGAATTGTAAATCGTAACTGTATTATTTTTAGGAAGATTCAGCATTGCGAAAGTCGCTTCAACAGAACTCAAAGATTTCTGATGACAATGTCCGTGAATTTTAATCTCTTTCGTTTCTTCTGAAAAAGAATCTGAAGTGATTTTTCCGTCTATTATTTCTTTCTTGAAGAATTCTTCAATCGTAAAAGCATTTTGAGACAACTTTTCTGCAGCTTCTTTATCATCGGCTAAACGAAGATATTCATCTCTGAAAGTTAAAATCGCCGAAGGTTCAATTCCGATTAAAGGCGCATTGGCTAAAACCAAATCTTTAAAAATGTTTACGTTGTGGTTCGCAATTTTCTTTGCTTCTTCCAAAAATCCTTTTGAAAGATAGGTTCTGCCACTTTCTTCATGATCTACAACTAGAACCTGATAGCCTAATTTGGTCAGTAATTCAAAAGCATCAATTCCGATATTTACGTCGTAATAATTCGTGAATTCATCTACAAACAAATACAATTTCCCATTTGGAAAATCTGATGAAGCAGGTTTATTGTTTGCATACCATTTTCTAAAAGTCTTTTTTGCCAATAACGGAACTTGTCTTTCTGGCGCAATTCCCATTGTTTTTTTCACCAAAGACTGATTCGAAATAAAATTCGTAATCGAAGGGAATTTACTTCCCATTTTGTTCAGTTTTGCATTGTTGGCAAAAATTTTATTTCTGGTCGAAAACCCGTTTGCTTTTTGATATTGATATAAAAATTCGGCTTTTAGAGTGGCAACATCAACATTACTCGGACATTCGCTCGCGCAGGCTTTACAGCTTACGCACAACTCAAAAACTTCGTATAATTCTTTCTGATCAAATTTGTTTTCTTTTTCTGAATACGTCAAATATTCTCGTAATGCATTTGCTCTCGCACGAGTCGTTTCTTTCTCGTTTCTGGTCGCACGATAACTTGGACACATCGCTCCGCCAGCCGATGGCATTTTTCTACAATCTCCCGAACCATTGCATTTTTCGGCCGCACGCAAAATTCCTAAACTGTCTGAGAAATCCTGAAACGTTTTAATATCCGGTTCTACCCTTCCTGAAACTACACGATGATTCTCGTCCATTTTCAAAGCGTTGACAATCTTCCCGATATTTAAAACCGAATTCGGGTCAAACGCCAATTTAATTCTTTTCAGCAATTCGTAATTCTTATCACCAATCATAAACGGAATAAACTCACCGCGCACGATTCCGTCACCGTGTTCACCGCTCAGCGAACCTCTATATTTTTTTACCAAATGCGCTACTTCGGTCGCAATGGTTCTAAATAATTTTAAATCTTCCGTTTTCTTCAAATTCAAAACTGGACGTAAATGCAGTTCTCCCGCACCCGCATGCGCATAATAAATCGCTTCCTGTCCGTGACGCAACATCATTGCCGAAAACTCTGCAATATAAGCTGGTAAATCGCTTAATTCTACCGCTGTATCTTCAATCGAATCGGCTGCTTTGTCGTCGCCTACAATACTTCCTAAAAGTCCGAGTCCCGCTTTTCTCAATTCGTTGGCTTTGTCAATATCAGCTCCAAATAATTTAACGCTAGCATATCCAAAATTGTGTTTCTCTAAATCGGCAATTAAGGCGTTTGCTTGATTTTCTGCATCTTCAAGATTATGTGAAGCCACTTCAAACAGCATAATTGCTTTTGGTTCCCCAACCAAAAAGAAACGATTTTTAATGTGTTCGCGGTTCGTTTTGGTACAATCCAAAATCGTGTCATCGATCATTTCGCAAGTGTACAAATGATGCTTCATCGCGACTACAACCGATTCCAAAGATTCCTGAATCGTGTGATAATGCGCCACAACCATAATACTGTGAGGTGGCGGTAAATCGTCAACTTTTAACGTAATTTCGGTTGTAAAAGCTAAGGTTCCTTCGCTTCCGCAAAGCAGTTTCCCTAGATTTATTGTAGGTTCAGTTCCGCCAAACAATTCTGATTTTAACAGAATATCAACTGCGTAACCTGTATTTCGCCTGTGAATTTCTGGTTTCGGAAACTCCTTTATAATTTCTTCCTGATTCTCTTTTAGCGAAAGTTCGTCGTAAACGCTTTTGTAGATTGTATTTTCTAAAGAATCACCTTTGGTTTTCTCAATAAATTCTGCTGATGTTAATTCGCCAAAAGCCACTTCAGTTCCATCGCTCAAAATCGCTTTTACCTCAGCAATTTTATCGCGCGTAACACCATACCGAATCGAAGTAGTTCCAGAGGAGTTATTTCCCACCATTCCGCCAATCATCGCGCGATTTGAAGTTGATGTAATTGGCGCGAAAAATACGCCATAAGGTTTCAAATATAAATTCAATTCATCGCGAATAACTCCAGGCTGAACGATAACCGTTTTTTTCTCGGCATCGTAACCTAATATCTTGGTAAAATGTTTCGAAACATCCACCACAAGTCCGTCTCCAACCGCTTGTCCTGCCAATGAAGTTCCAGCAGTTCTAGGCGTAACCGAAATATTATGCTGTCCCGCAAATCGAATTAACTTGCTAATATCAGCCGTAGATTTAGGCAAAGCCACCGCATTTGGACGAATTCGATACACCGATGCATCTGTCGAATAAAGTGTTTTATGAAGATCATCGTATAAAAGTGTGCCTTCGAGTTCGCTGGCTAATTGCTCTAAATCCTTAAGTATTGACATTCTTGCTTTCTTTTTGAAGTACAAAAATAGGGATTTTTTTAGGTTCAAAGGCTCAGAGTTACAAAGTGCCAAAGGTTTTCTTTGAGATCGTTTTTGGAGTTGGATTTGGTATTTCCTTTTTTGGAATTTCACCCCCATTGTCACCCTGAGCGAAGTCGAAGGCTTTTGAAACCTAAAAACTGACACAACAAATTTCCCAAATCTTGTCATTTCGACGAAGGAGAAATCTCCACGAGAAACTCGACAAAGATTGGCTTTTCGTTGCGGAGTTACTTGCGAAGATTTCTCCTTCGTCGAAATGACAAACTACGTGGAAATCTCACTGAGTTTATCGTTTCTCGAAATATCGTTTTATATTTACAACGTAGAGATGATTTACTACAGTTAGCTCGCTTTCAAGTAATAAAAAATATATTATTTTTCTTACTTTTTGTCGTTTTTTTTGATACTTTTACAACTCTTAAACTACGACCTTAAGAACTAAATAGACTTTGCCCTTGTATTATGTGGACGGTATTGGAAACGACCGTGACGCTGTCGTAGGCGTTAGAACCACTAATTTACAAGGGTTTTATTATTTTTAAACTACGACTTTATGAATGCAAACACAATTTCAAAACAAACCGAAATCAAGCTTTTGAATTTCTTCAACGACAGAATCGATCCTGTAGAAATGGCTAAAACTTTAAGGCAGGTAAATTTCACACTCGCTTTATGTGTTTTGAGCGAACATGAAACATTTCAAAGCGAAATCATCAAATTAAGAGACAGCTTTTACTGGCTCAATGAATTGGCAGAAACTTTAAATCCTTATTTGGAGTTGGAGTAGAATTTAAAATGAAAAACCTCGATTTTAAAAAAAATCGAGGTTTAAACAAAAATAATAATTTTCAACAGTAATACCAAATTTGCAATCTTTATCTTCAAAGCATATAAACCTCTATTTTTTTCATATTATTTTGAAGACAATCCTAAATATTTATGGGATATTAAAACTAGAAAAATTATGATAATAAGATGTTTTAGCAATCTTAAATTTTCGATCCAATTGATCAGCATTTGAAATTGAAATCAATTGTTTGTTAAGTAAATTATATATATAAATATCTTTCAAACTATCAATCGTTGCTTCATCATATAAATCAAAAATATTTTTTCGAAATAATTTTGTAAAAATATTTCTTGGAGCCAATTCCATACTCAAAAATTCATAAACATCCATTTCCGCAAATGTATCTTTAAATCCCTTATCTGTTATATAATTTAAAAATTTATTAATAAACAAAGGCGTTTTAATCCGTTTAGCTGTATTTTCAATTTGTCCTTCTTCAAAATACATTTTCAAAAATCGGATTGGTATAAAAAGTAAAACTCCAAAAATAAAGTAATTTAAATAAACTAGGTCGAATGGAAAATATTTTGATAGTATTATTGCAACATCATCTATTTTTGTTATAGCTCCAATTATTAATGTTAAAATAAATGTGATTCCTTGTGACAAAAGACTATTTTTCGATGGCTTATAATGTTTTATCAAGTCATCTGTTTTTTCATCTACTTTGTCTCCCTGAAGCTTTAGTATTTGTTTCTTCAATTCAATAATCTCTCTTTCATTCATTTCTTTTGTAAATTGCAAATTTTCAATAGTTGCTTGATATTTAATGATTTCTTGTTTGTTTCTTATAATTTCATACTCCTTTTCGTACAAAATCATATCACTTGGTCTTTTTTGTTGTTTTTCTTCCTCAATGTATTTAGCAAGTTTGACTAAAAGAGAGTTTAATTTTTTAAATTTTTCTTCTGCTCCTCTTTTTCTTTCCTCATCAAAAAACTTATCAGGATGCTGTGAATTTCTATATTTATATAAAAGATCATAAAGTTCTGTAGAAGTTAAATCTCCCGATTCTTGTAATTCATCCTTTACCGTTTGAATTATACTTGCAGTCAGTGTTTCCATCATAATTTATTGATTGTTCAGTATTTGAAATTAGTTTTTTTATACATATTTAATAATACATTATTAC
Source organism: Flavobacterium sharifuzzamanii (assembly GCF_003254585.1). Lineage (GTDB taxonomy): Bacteria > Bacteroidota > Bacteroidia > Flavobacteriales > Flavobacteriaceae > Flavobacterium > Flavobacterium sharifuzzamanii. The sequence goes on from NZ_QJGZ01000035.1 coordinate 231,396, forward strand.
ATTAATTGATTTGAATTATTTTTTTATGATTAATCTAATTCATTATCATTTCCTAGGTAATCAGCAAGTAGTTCATTAATAGCCTCATCATAAGTTTTATCAAAATTATCTGTTATTAATTTTATATTATTTACTGCTCTAAAAATATCTCCCTCTGGATTTTTACCATTATTTTCTTGAGCAAAAGTTTGAAATCTTTGTTTGACAAAAATTAGTTTACTGAAATTATTTATTGTAACATTTAATTCTTCTGTTAATGTAATTAAGTATTCAAATTCACTTCCTGGAAAATTTGAAAAATAAACTTTTCTAATGCCAATTTTATTCTCGTCATTTCGCCATTGAGATAGCACTTTTTTTAATTCAACTCTCATAATCTGATATTTTAATGTTTATATTATTTAAAAATAAAGTTTTTAGAAATACTCAAATTTAAATACTTATTGCAAAAAACTTATTCTATCTATTTTCAAAAATATCAATTAACCATTCAAAGCGACTAAGTACTTATACCTAATTGTTAATCTTGCTAAAATTACAAAACATGGCTAGTTATATAAAAAAAGAGCCTAGCAGAAGTTGCGAGGCTCTGTTCTAACTAGAAATTATTAGGATTAAATATTAAGTTCTTTGACCACCAACCATGCGATTGGATAACCAATAATCTATCGTCTTTATCAATGAATTTCAAAAAATGATCTCTCAAATCTTCTGATTTTCCAGATTCATATTTAAAAGACCAAACTGACTCTAAAACTCGTTTTGCTTTAAATTTCTCTAATTCTTCATAAAGTTTAGGATAATCTTTAACTTTAACAAGATCATAACTTAAAAAATAAAGTACTTGACTCATTTATTTTTGGTTTTATATTTCAACAATCCAAGTGAAATATCTTGGCGATTGAAGTTTTGAATTTCTTCTTCATTCAAAAAATACTTTTATGGTATTCAATTCTATACCAAAAGCAAATATGAATAAAAAAACCATTCTTACTTTACGGAAAACCTTACTTTAAAAAACAATTAAACCATGTAATAAATCGCAAATTAATCAAAAGCTTAAAAATCTTCATTATATAAAAAGCAAAGCAACTCAACAAAATTTTCCTTTTTTCTAAATTTATATATAAAATAATCCCATTTTAGCGTTTCCAAATTAATTGCGTTTTTTAAGATTACTTGAAATGAATAAAAATATAAAAGCTCTTTACGAAATTGCTCAAAAAGAGACTCGAAAAATATTAGGCTTAATGTCAGGAACTTCGCTTGACGGACTCGATATTGCTCTTTGCGAAGTTTCGGGCGAAGGCGAAAACACGGTTGTAAAAATTCAGCACTTTGAAACCATCGATTACAACGACGATATTAAAACCGAAATCAGAAAAGTGTTTGCACAAAAAACAATCGATTTTCAGCATTTGGTCTTATTAAACGAATGGATTGCAAACCTCCACGCAGGAATGATTAATGATTGTCTTGCTAAATGGAATATTCCCGCAACGGAAGTCGATTTGATTGCTTCGCACGGACAAACGGTTTTGCATGCGCCAAAGTTTTTGCATCAGCAGGAAAAATTTCCAAATGCGACTTTACAAATTGGCGATGGCGATCATATTGCAGTAAAAACGGGAATTATAACGTTATCAGATTTCAGACAAAAACATGTTGCTGCGGGTGGCGAAGGCGCGCCTTTGGCCGTTTATGGCGATTATCTATTGTTCAGCCAAAAAGGAGAAAACCGAATTATGCTCAACATGGGCGGTATCGCAAATTTCACTTATTTACCCGCTTCACAAAACGCCGAAGAAGTCTTTGTAACCGATACAGGAACAGCAAATACCTTAATCGATATTTTTACCAAACAGTTTTTCCCTGAAAAAAGCTTCGACAAAGATGCTGAAATCGCTAAAAGCGGCACTGTAAATCAAGAACTTTTAAACAAATTAAAAAGTGATCCTTTCTTCCTGAAAAGCTTCCCAAAAACCATTGGCCAGGAATTGTTTAATCATAATTTTGTGAATTCGGCTTTGGTAAAATTAGGATTACAGAATATTTCGGCACCAGATTTGCTGGCAACTTTAACACGCCTGAGCGCAGAAACGATTGCCGAAGCAGTTTTGTTTGTTGTAGAAAATACTAAAACTCCAATCGAAGAGTTTACAGTTTATATGTCTGGCGGTGGTGCTCGAAATCCGTTAATGGTGAAGTGGTTACAGGAATTATTGTCTTGTAAATTTGAAAAAAGCGACGTTCTCGGAATTTCACGCGATGCAAAAGAAGCGGTTTTATTTGCTGTTTTGGCTAATGAAACGGTTGCAGGCGGAAATTACAATTTTGGCTCACAAAAAGGAATACCATCAGTAACCATGGGGAAAATTTCTTTCCCAGATTAAAAGTTCGCCACTAATTACACGAATTTTCACGAATTATTTTTTAATACTTTAAGAATAAAAAATTAGTGTAATTTGTGAAATTCGTGGCAAAAAAAACATTTAAAATAAAAAATTAGTAGAATTCATTGAATTCGTGGCAAAAGAAACTATTTTTGGTTTTTGTTAATAAAAGATTGAAATGCATAAAAATCAGCACTTACTATACTCTCTCCTATTTTTATTTTTCTTTGGATGGAAATCTGTTTCTCAGGAAAAAACAATGTATCCTAAAAATGAATTTAGAGGTGTTTGGATCGCAACAGTCGTAAACATTGACTGGCCACAAAAAGCGACAGACAACGTAGAAAAAGAAAAAGCTGATTACCTTGAAATTTTAGAAGCTTACAAAAAACTGAATTATAACGCCGTAATTGTTCAGATTAGAAGCGTTGGTGATGCTATTTATCCCTCAGAATTTGCTCCTTGGTCAAGATTTTTGACTGGAAAAGAAGGCTTAGCTCCAAACCCGTATTACGATACTTTGGCCTGGATGATTGAACAAGCGCATAACCGCGGATTTGAATTTCATGCTTGGTTAAATCCGTATCGCGCTACTTTCGATTTGAATAAAAATCTTTTAAGTCCAAATCACGATCTTTTTAAACATCCTGAATGGATGATCGAATACGGCGGAAAATATTATTACGATCCTGCACTCCCGGAAGTTCAGGCGCATTTAACCAAAGTCGTTAAAGAAGTAGTTGACAAATATGATGTTGACGCAATTCATTTTGACGATTATTTCTATCCGTACGCTGTTCCAGGAAAAGTCTTTAATGATAACGCTTCTTATCAAAAATATGGCGCTGGTTTAAGCCGTGCAGATTGGCGCCGTGCCAATGTGAGCAACTTTGTTCATTCTATTTCAAACACTATAAAAGAAAGTAAACCTTGGGTACAATTCGGAATTAGTCCGTTTGGGGTTTGGCGAAACAAATATCAAGATCCAAGAGGTTCTGAAACGCAGTCTACATCAAACTACGATGATTTGTATGCAGATCCAATGCTTTGGATGGATCAAAAATGGATTGATTATATTCTGCCCCAATTGTATTGGAGTATGAACAATACGAGAGCTTCTTATTCTAAATTGGTAAAATGGTGGTCTGAAAACACTAACCCTAATACTGCAATTTACATCGGGCATGCTACATACAAAATTAGAGGTGATGGCGATAAAAACTGGAATTATATGACTGAAATTCCAAATCAAATTGATCTTCTTAGAACTTTTAAAAATGTTTCTGGAAGTGCTTATTTCAGCTCAAAATGGTTTATGGGCAAAAACTTTGATGTTGTTCGTTATTTAGAAGAAAATCAATATAAATATCCTGCACTTCCTGCAGCGGTTCCAAATTTAAAACATGTTATTATCGATACTCCAAAAGTTTTGGAATATAGTAAGGACAGCATTAAATATAATTTCACTTTCCAAAGTCCGCTAAATACAAAGGTTCGTTATATGGTGGTTTATGGAGGCGAACATATTTCGAAAATAGACATTAACGATGCTACAAAAATTATCGAAAAAGTAACGGTAAAAGAAGTTGACGGAAAAATTACTTTCGCAATAGCGGCAGGAAAACTAAATCTTTACAAAGCTTGCGCCGTAACTTTTATTGATTATTATGCCAATGAAAGCACACCAATTGCTATAGACTTAAAAAAGCCATTTAAAAACTATACACCAAATCAACCTAATGAAAACAGATAACAAACCTTGGTTTTGGATTCCGCTTCTAAACTTCGCATCAGGATTACCGTATGCCATAATTATTTCAGTTTCGGTAATTATGTACAAAAATCTAGGAATTTCTAACGAAGACATTGGCGTCTACACCAGTTTGCTTTATCTGCCATGGGTAATTAAACCGCTTTGGAGTCCGCTTATTGAATTAATCGGAACTAAAAGAAAATGGTTTCTACTAATGCAACTCATAATTTCAATCGCCTTTTTGCTGGTTGGATTAACAATTCCGACAAACGGATTTTTCATGATGTCGCTAGCCATATTCTGGGTTGCAGCTTTTGCCTCAGCTTCAAATGATATTGCAACTGACGGTTTTTATTTATTGGTTTTACCAGAAGACAAACAATCATTCTTTATCGGAATCCGAAGTACTTTCTACAGACTTTCTATGCTTGCCGGAAACGGATTAGTGGTACTCTTTGCTGGATATTTAGAACATAAATATGGTGACAACACCAAAGCTTGGTCATATACTATGATTTGTGTTGGTTTATTGATGACTTTCATTACTGCTTACAATTTCATTTTTACGCCAAAAAATGAGATCAATGCCGTAAAAAATGAAAAACAAACTCCTCATCAAAACTTCGGAACTATATTTACCAGCTTCTTCCAGAAAAAACAAATAGGTTTAATTTTGACTTTTATCTTGGTTTTCAGGTTAGGAGAATCTCAATTACTGAAAATGTTGAGTCCTTTTTTACTTGACAATAGAGAATTAGGCGGAATGGGATTAGACACTGAAGCTGTTGGAATTATTTACGGAACATTAGGAATTTTTGCCCTTACAGTTGGCGGTATTTTAGGCGGAATTGCGATTTCTAAACATGGTCTTACAAAATGGATGCTTCCGATGTTTTTGGCGATGCACCTTCCTATACTTGGTTTTATTGGATTAGCTCATTTTCAGCCACAAGAGCTTTTTCATCTTCATATAAATTTATATTTTTTCGAAATAAATTCTCCATTAAATCTTTATACTTGCATTACGGTTGTTCTGGAACAATTTGGTTACGGTTTTGGATTTACAGGTTTTATGATGTATTTAATTCATGTGGCAGAAGGCGAATCGAAAACAGCGCATTATGCACTTGCAACTGGATTTATGGCATTAGGAATGATGCTTCCAGGAATGTTAAGCGGTTATATTCAGAAATTTTTAGGCTATCAAAACTTCTTTGTTTGGGTTTTAATAGCTACAATTCCAGGTCTAATTTTATCACGTTTTTTAACTTTCCCAAAAGATTTTGGGAAGAAATCAGAAGAAGTTTAAACCCCAAATCAAACTTTACCTATGGAAATCAATGAAAATTTGCAGAACGAACGAAATCTGAAAGGATCGGAGTTCGAAAAAAATGGAAATCTAGAAAAAGCAATTGAGTTGTATGAAGAAAATGTTGCGGAAGGCTTTAAAGGAAATCACCCATACGATCGATTAGCAACGATCTACAAAAACGAAAATGACCTCGAAAATGAAATTCGGGTTTTAGAAAAAGCAATTGTGGTTTACGAAATAATCACCATTGAAGACCGATTGGAAGGTTTGCCAAAACTTTTCCGTTTTAAAAATCGATTGGAAAAAGCGCTTGAAACCAAAAAACAACTGGCTAAACAAAAGAAAGCAAAGTTGAAATAATTTTTACCATTAAGACATTAAGTAATTTAAACCCAGCTTTATGAACTTTCTTATTGAAAAGAAGAGAATAAAGTAAAACTAAGGCGCTAAGCTTAATTTTTTTACCTTGAATAGTTTAATAGCTTTATGAACTTAATGCCTTAATGGTAAAAACAAGATAACTAAATTTATTTGACATGGTTACTTTAAAACGTACGAATTCAGACGATATCGATTTTATAAATCTGGTTGTTTTACTAGACCAGGATTTAGCGATTCGAGATGGCGAAGATCATGCGTTTTATAATCAGTTTAATAAAACCGATAAAATAAAACATACAATCGTTTATTATGAAAACGGAATTCCTGTTGGCTGTGGCGCTTTTCGCGAAAAAGAACCAGGAACAACAGAAATTAAACGAATGTATGTTCATCCAGATCACAGAAAGAAAGGAATTGCTTCTGCCGTTTTAAAAGAACTTGAAATCTGGGCAAAAGAAATCGGTTATACTTATACTATTTTGGAAACTGGAAAAAATCAACCGGAAGCCATCAACTTATATCAAAAATTAAATTATACCATAATTCCCAATTATCCGCCTTACGAAAAAATGGATAATAGTGTTTGCATGAAAAAAACTTTATAATAATGAAAATCACAGCCGAAGCATTACGACAAAAAATAGGACAATTTTTCTTTCCAGCAGTATTCATCAACGATACCGAAGAAAATATTCAAGAAACTGAACGCCTTATAAAAGAACATAATATTGGCGGACTAACCTTTTTTCATAGTCGCGCGAGCGCTGCAACCAATTACGAAAGCAAGAAAAAAGTAGTTTTCAATGATGACAGCTACGAAAAAATCAAAGCTTTGATTGTTCGTTATCAAAAAGCCGCTTCTACTCCACTTTTAATCAGTATTGATGCGGAATGGGGATTAGCGATGCGAATTGAAAAAACACCGCAATATCCATATGCAATTACGCTTGGCGCTTTGCCAGAAAATAAAGCCGATTTGGTTTATGAAGCTGGAAAACAAATTGGTTTAGATTTAAAAACTGCTGGAATTCAGTATAATTTATCGCCTTTGGCAGATATTAATAATAATCCAAATAATCCCGTTATCGGTTATCGTTCATTTGGTGAAAACAAAGAAAAAGTAGCCGATTTTGCGGTTGAATATTTAAAAGGAATGTCGGAAGTTGGTGTTTTAGGATGTTTGAAACACTTCCCTGGGCATGGAAACACCAATGTCGATTCGCATTTAGGATTGCCTGTTTTAAAGGAAACTTTGGAAGAATTATTAGAAAACGAATTATATCCATTCATTAAAGGAATCGAAAACAACGTCGATTCGATTATGATTGGACATTTGGCTGTTCCGAGTTTAAATGATGGAAAAGACACTTCTGCAACTTTATCAAAAGCGGTTATTCAGGATCTTTTACGTAATAAATTAGGTTATGATGGTTTGGTAATTTCTGATGCGTTAAACATGCACAGTGTATCTAAATTGTACGAAACAAAAGGTCAGTTAGAATGGGAAGCTTTCAACGCTGGAAATGATATTTTATGTTTCGCCGAAAATGTTCCTGAAGGAATTGAAGCTATCTTTAAAAATGCTTCTCCAGACCGCATTTTCGAAAGCTATAACCGAATTATGAAAGCCAAAGAAAAAGCTGGAATTTTATCTGGAAACACATCTGCTTCGGGCGAATTGGATTTCGAAAAAACATCAAAAATAAATTTAGAAATTGCTCAAAATGCCATTACTAAAATTATTGATAATTCAAGTGCTGAACTAGCTTTTGAAGCTCAGAAAAATAATAAACTTGCCAAATTAAGTTTATATAAAAATACTGAAAACACATTTTTCAAAACTTTAAATGCAAAACTTAATTCGCCAGAATTTGCTTTTGAAAATTCAGAAGTTTCTAATATTTCATCTATCAAAAAAGAATTAGAAAATTTCGACACTATTATCATTTCGTTGTTTGTCCCGAAAGCGAAACCGTTAAACAATTTCGAAATTGATAACGAAGTTTTAGACTTGCTTTCTGAAGTATTGCAGACAAAAAAATGCATTGTTTTTGTTTTCGGAAATCCGTACTCATTGCCTTTAATTCCTAATCTGAAAAAAGCTTCAGGATTAATTGAAGCGTATCAAGATTTTGAAGAATTTCAAAAAACAGCGGGAGTTCAATTTTTAGAAAAAAATAATTTCAATGGCGCTTTACCAGTAAATATTGATATTCAATAAATTACAACAACAAATAACCAAAATTTATCAACTTATAAATTTTTATAATCACATCTTATTGTAACTAGCTGTACTTATGCCCTACTTTTGCAGCAAATAAATATTAAACGTAAAACGAAAATTATGTCTTTAGTAGGAAAAAAATTCCCAAGTATTGCAGTAGATGCTATCTCAGAAATGGGTGATAACTTAAAAATCAACATTTTTGAAGAAGCAGTAAACAACAATAAAAAAGTACTTTTATTTTGGTACCCAAAAGATTTTACTTTTGTATGTCCAACAGAATTACACGCCTTTCAAGCTGCTTTACCAGAATTTGAAAAAAGAAATACTATCGTAATTGGTGCTTCTTGTGACACAAACGAAGTTCACTTTGCTTGGTTAAATACTCCAAAAAACAATGGTGGAATCGAAGGTGTTACTTACCCAATTTTAGCTGATACAAACCGTAACTTAGCTAACATTTTAGGTATTCTTGATATCGAATCTACAAGCTATAGCGAAGATACTGATTCAGTTATCATCGAAGGTTCTAACGTAACTTACAGAGCTACTTACCTTATTGACGAAACTGGAAAAATCTTCCACGAAAGCGTAAACGATATGCCATTAGGACGTAACGTAAACGAATACTTAAGAATGGTTGACGCTTACACTCACATTCAAACTAAAGGTGAAGTTTGTCCTGCAAACTGGGAAGCTGGTAAAGAAGCAATGTCTGCTGACAGAATCAGTACAGCTGAATACTTAAGCGCAAACTAATTTTTTATAAAGGTACAAAGGTTCATAGGTACAGAGTTGCAAAGTTTTTTTGCTGCTTAAAAAATTATCCATTGAACCTTTGTTACTTTAATTCTCCTCTAAAAAAAATACCAAAGAATTTTATCGGTCTCAAACAACAAATGTAATTTGTTGTGATTTCTTATACAGTTTAAAAAACTTTGAGCCTTTGAACCTTTGTAACTTTGAACCTTAAAAATTAAAGAAATGTTAATCGACTTAAACGAAGATACGTTAGCAGATTTAGTTGCTAAAAACGAAAAAGTAGTAGTACAATATTCAGCTTCATGGTGTGGAAATTGCCGTATTATGAAACCAAAATTCAAAAAATTAGCGACAGAGAATGAAGCTATCACTTTTGTTTTGGTTGATGCAGAAAACTCTCCTGAATCAAGAAAATTAGCTAACGTAAGCAACTTGCCAACTTTCGCTACTTTCGTAAACGGACAATTGGTTGGCGAAACGCAAACTAACAAACAAGAAGTTTTAATTGACTTAGTAAACGCTATAGTTTAATTGGTTATTTGTTTATTCGTTCAATCGATTAAACAAAAAAACGATTTAACGCTTAAACAAAAAATTATGAAATTACCTGTAATTAAGCATTTAACACAATTCATCGAAGAAAACGATCAGGATTATATTATTGAAACGATCGAGGTTTTGGAAGCTATGACTGAAATTCCTTCTCTTAAAGATGAAGAACTAGACGTAATTGGTGAATTGATTTCAAATATGTACGGTGCCCTTGAAGTGCAAAAATTAGTTGCTCAAGGAACAGATAAAAAAGAAGCTTTAAATACGTTCATGAAACGTGTTTTAGGTTCAATCGATAAATAAATCGACCTCCTCTCAAGAATAAATAAAAAAATAAAGCTGAGAAAGCGTTTCTAATTTAGGGGCGCTTTTTTTAGTATTGTGGTAAATGGCACACGGATGACACAGATTCACTTCGTGAAGTCTCGGATTTAGACGGGTTCTTCTGTTTTGCACATACCAAATCCGTTTAAATTCGCGTTTTTGCGTAAGCAAATCCGTGTCATCCGCGCCCAATCCATATACAAACTAAGATAAAAATCCACCTCCTTAATCTCTCCTTAAACCCTTAACAAATACTTTTAGATTAAAATATTAATCCTTACTTTTGAGCCTCATTAATTTTAATCAAAAATCATGGCATCTATCACATTAGGAGGAAATCCAGTTCATACATCAGGTGAATTACCAGCAGTCGGATCACAACTAGCTGACTTCAAATTAGTTCAAAACGATTTATCAGTTGCATCTTTAAGCAATTTTGCTGGTAAAAAATTAGTTTTAAATATTTTCCCAAGTGTTGATACCGGAACTTGTGCAACATCTGTTAGAAAATTCAACCAAAGTGCAAGCGGATTAGAAAACACTACCGTTTTATGTATTTCAAGAGATTTGCCTTTCGCTCAAAAACGTTTCTGCGGTGCTGAAGGTTTAGAAAATGTGGTAAACTTATCAGATTTTCAAACTGGTGCTTTTGGAAAAGCAAACGGTTTAGAAATCGTTGATGGACCATTAGCAGGTTTACACTCAAGAGCAATTATTGTTGCTGATGCAAACGGAAAAATTGTTCACACAGAACAAGTAGCAGAAATTGCAAACGAACCAAATTACGAAGCAGCTTTAGCAGCACTATAATATTTTCCTTTAAATGGAGTTTCAAAAAGATAATACATTTGTTACAGGCCGATTAAAAAGTATGACTTATGCTTTTAACGGAGCTGTAAAATTGATTAAGACAGAGCACAGCATTATGGTTCAATTCTCATTGGGAATTATCATGACAATTGCTGGGTTCTATTTTCATATTTCGCAAACCGAATGGCTATGTCAAACCTTAGCCATTGGTTTAGTTTTAGCTATCGAAGGATTAAATACAGCAGTTGAAAAAATTGCCGATTTCATCCATCCTGATTACAGCAGACGAATCGGATTTATTAAAGATATTGCTGCGGGAGCGGTATTTTTTGCCGCAATGACTGCAATTGCAATAGGCTTGATTATTTATATTCCAAAATTTATTTAGGCAAAGGAAAACGCAAGAATGGCAAAAAATAAAAAAGAAACTGTAGATAAAAAAAACGACAAACAAGAAGGAAATAAAAGATCTTTTAAAATTTCTAAACAACAAAAATTTGTTTTAGGATGTCTTTTGGTACTTTTTTCTATTGCACTATTAGTCGCATTTATTTCTTTTTATGTTAATGGACAGTGGCAAAACGACCAAAGTGTTGTAGACCAACTTGGAGATCGCACTGAAGTTGCTGAGAACTGGCTCGGGAAATTTGGGGCTTATCTTGCCGATTTAATTATTTACAGAGGTTTCGGACTTGCTTCTTTCATTTTCGTACGTTTATTTTTCCTTACCGGAATGTTTTTAGCGCTTGAGCTTTCGACTCAAAAACTTAAAAACACTTGGTTTTGGGATATTTTTGCTATTATAGTTGTTTCTATCTTATTTGGTTTCTTTGCTACTTCGGCACCAGAATTAGGAGGAACTATTGGTTATGAATTAAATTTATTCCTTCAAGATTATATCGGAAAAACAGGTACACTGCTTACACTGCTTTTTGGTTTAATCATTTATCTGATTTTCAAAATCAAATTATCGCCAGAAAAAATTCAATCGTATTTTGATTCGACTAAAAAAGAGTTCAAATCGGAATTAGACACTTTAAAACCAGCTGTAAATCAGCCGGAAAGTGCTTATAATTTGGAAGAATTTGCTATTGTAGAAGAAAAACAGGAGGAAGATGATCCTGAATTGGATAACATCCACATTAAAACCGTAGATTCTCAATTCGAGCTTAATAAAGAAGCCTTAAAGCCAACTATTTCTCATTCGTCAGAAATTGAGCTAACTCCAACTTTAAAGCCAATTCAACCGCCACCTACGCAAATTACTGCCACACCAGAGGAAGCATTTGTAATTGAAAAAGCGGAAGAAGAAGACATTATTGAAGAAAACTTAGCTTCTCGCCTAGTTGCTGATTTTGGATTATTTGATCCAACTTTGGATTTATCCAATTACAAATTCCCAACTATCGATCTATTAAAAGAGTATTCAACAGGCGGAATTACAATTAATCAGGAAGAATTAGAAGAAAATAAAAATAGAATTGTAGATACACTTCGTAACTACAAAATTGAAATTGCGCAAATTAAAGCAACCGTTGGACCATCGGTTACTTTATATGAAATTGTACCAGAAGCAGGAATCAGAATTTCTAAAATTAAGAGTTTAGAAGACGATATCGCTTTATCATTGTCAGCACTTGGAATTCGTATTATTGCGCCTATTCCAGGAAAAGGCACCATCGGTATTGAGGTTCCGAACAAAAACCCAACTATGGTTTCTATGAAGAGCGTTATTGGAGCCGCAAAGTTCCAAGAGGCCGAAATGGAATTGCCAATTGCATTAGGAAAAACCATTTCAAACGAAACTTTTGTTGTCGATCTTGCTAAAATGCCTCACTTACTGATGGCTGGAGCAACTGGACAAGGAAAATCTGTTGGATTAAATGCAGTTTTAACTTCGCTTTTATACAAAAAACATCCAGCAGAAGTAAAATTTGTTTTGGTCGACCCGAAAAAAGTAGAGCTTACGCTTTTCAACAAAATTGAAAGACATTATTTAGCCAAACTTCCAGATACTGAAGATGCTATTATTACAGACAATGCTAAAGTTGTAAATACTTTGAACTCACTTTGCGTGGAAATGGATAATCGCTATTCTTTATTAAAAGATGCGATGGTTCGTAATATTAAAGAATACAACGAAAAATTTAAGTCTAGAAAATTAAATCCAGAAGCGGGACATCGATTTTTACCATACATTGTTTTGGTTGTCGATGAGTTCGCCGATTTGATTATGACCGCAGGAAAAGAAGTTGAAGTTCCGATTGCGCGTCTGGCTCAATTAGCTCGTGCTATTGGTATCCACTTAATTATTGCAACACAAAGACCGTCTGTAAACGTTATTACAGGTTTGATCAAAGCCAATTTCCCTGCCAGAATTGCGTTTAGAGTAACTTCAAAAATTGACTCTAGAACTATTTTAGATACTCAAGGAGCCGATCAATTAATTGGACGTGGAGATTTATTATATACCAATGGAAACGACGTAATTCGTGTACAATGCGCTTTCATTGATACTCCAGAAGTAGAAAAAATTACAGATTTTATTGGAGGACAAAAGGCATATGCTACAGCTTATTTGCTTCCAGAGTTTGTTGGAGAGGAAAGTGGCATTAATCTTGATATAGATATTTCCGAAAGAGATACTTTATTTAGAGAAGCGGCAGAGATAATTGTCAATGCTCAGCAGGGTTCTGCTTCTTTATTGCAACGAAAATTAAAATTAGGATACAACAGAGCCGGTCGTTTAATCGATCAACTTGAGGCAGCAGGTATTGTTGGTCCGTTTGAAGGCAGTAAAGCACGCAGCGTAAACATCTTAGATTTAAATGCTCTTGATCAATTTTTTAATAATGAACAAAATTAATCCAATCATGAAAGCAAAAATTCAAGAAATCAACAACAATTCTATCACAAACATGACTAAAAAGTGCTTCCAAATGGCAATTATTTTGCTTTTGAGCTTCACTTCTATTCAGGCTCAAGATAAAAAAGCGAAAGATTTATTGAACGAAGTAACTTCTAAAATAAAAAGCTACGACAATATTGTTATCGATTTTAAGTATTCTTTGAATAATGCCAAAGAAAACATTAATCAAGACAGTAAAGGAAACGTAACAATGAAAGGAAATCAGTATGTTTTGAATTTTATGGGCGTTACCAAAATTTTTGACGGTCAAAAAACATACACTATTGTTCCAGAAGACGAAGAAGTTACTATTTCTAAAGTAAACGAGAAAGATGATAACGCAATCACTCCTTCTAAAATGCTTACTTTCTTCAATTCTGGCTACAAATACAACATGGATATTGTTCAGAATGTAAAAGGAAGAAAAATTCAATATATCAAATTAGTTCCTACTAGCGGAAAAGACCAAAGAAAAGAAATTTTGTTAGGTGTTGACGTTCAGACAAAACACATTTACAATTTGATTGAAACTGGAAAAAACGGAACAAAAACAACTTTAACCGTTAATTCTTTTAAAACCAATCAGCCATTATCAAAAAATCAATTTACCTTTGTAGCGAGTAAATACCCGAAATACTACATCAATAAATTAGATTAATCAGAAGGTTGAAAATTCTAGACAAATACTTATTAAAAACATTCTTACTTACATTTACTACGGTATTTGTAATCTTATTTTTCATATTCATACTGCAAACAGTATGGCTATTTATTTCAGAACTAGCAGGTAAAGATCTCGACTTAATATTGGTCGTGAAATTCCTGCTTTTTTCTATGCCACGAATTATTCCGCTGGTTTTACCACTTTCGGTTTTATTGGCATCCATCATGACTTTTGGAAATCTAGCTGAAAATTACGAATTCGCAGCCATGAAATCTTCTGGAATCTCATTACAAAGAGCAATGAGAGTACTGATTATTTTTATTTTCGTTTTAAGTATTGTTGCATTTTGGTTTGCAAACAACGTCATTCCGTATGCCGAATATAAATTTGTCAATTTTAGAAAAAACATCGCTCAAGCTAAACCAGCTATGGCAATTGCTGAAGGTCAGTTTAACGATGTTGGCACTTACAACATTAAAGTAAACAAAAAAACTGGCGAAAACGGCAATCATCTTACTGGTGTAACTATTCACGAGAAAGCGAATAATATGGGCGAAAATAAAACCGTAATTAAAGCTAAAACTGGAGAACTAGTCAGCAATGAGAAATCTAGTATTTTAAAATTGGTTTTAAATGACGGTTATTACTACCAAGATGTTACTCCAAAAAAATATGAGGATCGTGCTAAAATGCCTTTTATAAAAGGAAAATTTAAAACACAGATCATCAATATCGATTTATCTGAATTAAACAAAGTTGACGACAGCAAAGAAAACATTGCAGGAACAAATGGAATGTTGAATGTTAATGAACTTCGCTATACTTTAGATTCATTGAACAAAAATTTAGACAACGAAATTGTTTCTTTTTCTGAGAATATTAATCAGCGAGTTGGGATTAAAAAATTCCCTAAAGGTACTCAAAAAAACATCAAAAAGAAACCGCTTCCAAATGATGTTTTGTCTATTTACTCTAACAAAGACAAAGTTGATATTCTAAAGATGGCTGGAAGCAATATTACCAGCAATATTTATTCTATAGAAACGACGCAGAAAGATTTAAAAGACAAGGAACGAGAAATCAACAAACACTATAATGCATTATATGAGAAATTTGTTATTGCATTTGCTTGTTTCTTAATGTTCTTTATAGGAGCTCCGCTTGGTGCTATTATTAGAAAAGGAGGACTAGGACTTCCTATTGTATTTGCTGTTTTAATCTTTATTACTTTCCATTTCATCAATACATTCGGAAAAAGATTGTCACAAGAAGGAGGTATGACCCCGTTTATGGGATCATGGATGTCATCTTTTGTCTTGTCGCCACTTGCCATATTATTAACCTATCGCGCTACAAACGACAATGGATTAATTAATTTTGATGCAATTACAACCCCAATTTCACAACTAATTCAGAAAATCTCTGAGCGGTTTTTATCTGCTCAAAAGCAAAAATAATTATGTCAACAACAAAAATACAACTGAATACCATTGAAGAAGCTATTGAAGATATTCGTCAAGGTAAAGTAATCATTGTAGTCGATGACGAAGATCGTGAAAATGAAGGTGATTTTTTGGCTGCTGCCGAAAAAGTAACTCCAGAAATGATCAACTTTATGGCTACTCATGGACGTGGTTTAATTTGTACGCCACTTACAGAAAGCCGATGCAAGGAATTAGATCTTCGTGCGATGGTTACCAACAATACAGATCACATGGAAACTGCTTTTACTGTTTCTGTTGATTTAAAAGGTCAAGGCGTTACAACTGGAATTTCGGCTGCTGATAGATCAAAAACAGTTCAGTCATTAGTTGACCCAAATACAAAACCTCACGATTTAGCTCGTCCTGGCCACATTTTTCCTTTAATAGCAAAACAAGGCGGTGTTTTAAGAAGAACTGGACATACTGAAGCTGCAATTGATTTTGCGCGCCTTGCAGGATTTAAACCTGCTGGTGTAATCTGTGAAATCTTAAACGAAGACGGAACAATGTCGCGTTTGCCAGAATTAGTTAAAGTTGCTAAGAAATTCAATTTGAAATTGGTTTCTATTGAAGACTTAGTTGCTTACAGAATGCAGCACGATAGCTTAATTGTTAAAAAAGAAGATTTTGACATTGAGACTCGTTTTGGAACTTTCCGTTTAAGAGCTTACGAACAAACTACAAACAAACAAATTCATATTGCTTTGACCAAAGGAACTTGGAATCTTGGTGAACCAATTTTGACAAGAATTCACTCTTCTCAGGTAAATAATGATTTATTAGGCACATTGACTAACAATGCCGAACAGCAGTTAGATGATATGTTTAAAGTAATTAATGAAAACGGAAAAGGCGCTGTTATCTTTATCAATCAAGACATGACGGCTGTAAACCTTTTAAATAGAATTTCTGAGCTTAAATCATTACAAGCTAACGGAACTTTAAAAGCACCGAAAGTTATTATTGACAGCAAAGACTATGGTATCGGAGCACAAATTCTTCATGATATAGATATTTCTAAAATCAGATTGGTTTCGAACACAGAGCAAACAAAACGAGTGGGTATGATTGGATACGGGCTTGAAATTACAGAATACGTTAATTATTAATATGGGAACAGTAGAAGAAAGAATTCAAAAATCAGAAACCCGTATTTTTAAAGCGGTATTTCCTAGCACAACAAATCATTATGATACTTTATTTGGAGGAACTGCTCTTCATTTAATGGACGAAGTTGCTTTTATCTGTGCAACACGTTTCAGCCGTAAAAAAGTAGTTACAATTTCTACAGGACAAATTGACTTTAAAAAAGCAATTCCTGCAGGAACTTTAATCGAATTAGTAGCCAAGGTGGATAGCGTTGGAAGAACAAGCTGTAAAATTCACGTTGATATTTTTATGGAACAAATGTATTCTGAACTTCGCGAAACGGTAGTTTCAGGAACTTTTTCATTTGTTGCTGTTGACGAACACAAAAAACCGACGCCAATTTTAGACCATTTAGATTAATTTTTCAAAAAAACTCACTTTCGGAAATACTGATAATTAGATACTTGAAAATTATCTTAAAAAACTTCAAAAAAAAAGTTCGAAAAAAGTTTTTATAACCGAAAAACCGTCTTATATTTGCACCCGCAATCAGATAATGATCGCGACATATTGGAGAAATGGCAGAGCGGTCGAATGCGGCAGTCTTGAAAACTGTTGACTGTAACAGGTCCGGGGGTTCGAATCCCTCTTTCTCCGCCAGTACAAGTTTCAGAAGAAACTTTAAAAGTCAAAAGCCTTTAAACACTAGTGTTTAAAGGCTTTTTCGTTTTTACACACTTTTCAAAAAGCACATGTTTTATCAAAGAATGGTTACCCTATTAGTTACCCTATCTTTTTTTGATTCTTTTTTCTCAAAAAAGGGTAACTAAAAAGAAAGAATTCCCCGGGAATTCCCTGCTGTCAATGGGCTCTCTTAAAATTTTTAATTCAATTTGATTATTAATTTTAAAACTAGATAGAATGTTAAAAGTAATTTTTTACCAGAAATCCGACAGAGCAAACAAGAACGGCGAATCTCCAATCTATGCCCGTTTAAGCTACAATGACAAACAAATTTCCATGTCAACCGGGCTAGCCATTTCAAAAGAAAGATGGACCAGCACTAATAACCTTAGAAACCAGCTTAAAATTGAAAAGGAAATAGTAATAAAAAACCTGCTTGATCTTTTCCAGCTTAATGCAGCCAAAAAATTTACTGAACTCTTCAGAATTGATCCTGAGGTCAACCTTCAATTACTAAAAGCTGAACTCACAGGAAAAGTCAAAATCGATCAGCCTGAAGGTTCTACCATAATTCAGATTATGGATACATACAATGAATTCTTCACCAAAAGAGTAAATACTGGAGAGCGCGCATCGGCTTCACTGCAGAAGTACAAAAGGGCAAAAGACCTGCTTTTGAGTTTCATCTCCAGCAACTATAAGAAGGAAGATATGCCTGCATCTGAAATATCAAGCTCGTTTGTATTCAAACTGGAACAGTTCCTTAAGTATGAGAGCAGTTTTAAAGACCATACAGGCATCAAAAACAATTCGGTGGTAAAATATATGAAAATGTATAAGACTGCCTGTAATTATGCTATAAAGATGGATCTGATCATAAAAAACCCGTTCAATATTTATGACGGCAGACTGAGCGTAAAAGATGCCGTTTTCCTGACACAGCAGGAACTGAACACAATTGAGAATAAAATATTTCCAACGCCACGTCTGGAAAAAGTCAAGGACATATTTCTTTTCAGCTGCTATACAGGATATGCACCCATCGATGCGATGGATCTGACCGAAAGAAACTTATCTGAAGATTCAAATGGAAACTCATGGATTATGACGAGCAGAGCCAAAACTGCCATTAGAGCAAATGTGCCTGTATTACCAACCATTGAGAAAATTATTTCTAAATATAAAAATCAGCAGAAAGGTCTTATCCCGAAAATTTCCAACCAGAAAATGAATGCTTATCTTAAGGAAATAGCTGATGCCTGCAGCATAGACAAACATCTTACTTGGTATGTTGCCAGACACACATTTGCAACAACCGTAACTTTAGGAAATGGTGTAAGACTTGAGAATGTTTCTGCAATGATGGGACATACCAATACCAAGCAGACCCAGCATTATGCAAAAGTTTTGGATATTAACATAATGGAGGACATGGAAAAATTAAAATCTAAGTTTAAGTAACACTCTTTCAAATGAGGCTTCTGAATTTGAAGCCTCTTAACACTAAAACATAATTAAAAATAGCTCCAAACCATCCTTAAAAATGCCAATCACCTAGATAACAATCTTATACATACTTTTCTTATATTTACATTTAAACTAACTAACCAAACAATGACTAACAAATCTCACTTAAAATTTCTAAGTAAAAAACAGCTGTCCGAAATCAAAGACTTCAAATATAATTATGGCTTTGATCCTAGCAATGATGAAGAAGATAAAGAACCTAGAAGTTACACCAGGCTAGCCAACTCATTTAGAAATAATCTGATACGCTTTGAAAGCGATTTAAATAGTAAATACAAATTAAGAGATAAATCTTTAGCCATACCCTTCGACATAGACTATGTACAGATTACTTTTCAAGATCAGTTTGTCATAAATAAATATTACAAGGACTATTACAATAATTTTGGACTAGAAGCCACATCCTTCTACGACTTTGCAAAAAAAGGATTATTTGCTATTGTTGACCGCGAAAAGTTTGAGAGATTCATTAGTAATGTAAACAATTTCATCCGTTACGAACTCGAGAAAAACCATAATCTAAAGTTTTCCGAATATGTCAAATATATATCAGATTTTAAACTCCTTCGAACAGAAGATATTCTAAAGTTCAAATTGGAAGATACCGGATCTATTGTATACCTTGAACTTATTAACCTACCGCTGGATGATGCTATTAAGCAGCAAATTGTAAAAGCTTTAATAAGCTATTTAAATGAATCAAATATTGACCATAAGCATGATTCTGAAAATGATAGAATAGAATTGATAAATCCAGATTCGCAGCAAATTCAATTGATCATACAAAATTACGACATAATTGAGAGCGCGACATGCTCACTCTTCACTACGATCCGCCCTGGTGAATTTAACACAGTTGAACGCCAGTTCGCTTTTACCATTTCAAACTCAGATGAGCAATTGCCAATTATTGGAATAATTGACACCGGAATTAGTTCTCAAACAGCTTTAGCTCCTTTAATAATTGATGACACAAGCTTTACCCTTGCAGGCAATCCCTTAATTGACCAGGCTGGGCGAAGAAGTGGATTGAATTATTTAGGTCATGGTACGGCGGTGGCGGCTTTAGCCGCTTTGGGAAAAGAGAATCATAAAAATAATTTCAAAGGAAAAGTCATTGCCGATGCTAAGCTGCTGTCAATTAAAATTAGCGAAAATGGAAATGGTTATATATCTGAAGTTGATTTATTAAAAATGCTTTATGATGTAAAAAAGAAATACCCAGAAATTCGTCTATTTACATTAACCACATGCTACGGCATCTTTAAAGAGCAAAATGAACCGTTTTCAAACTACACTTATTTACTAGATAAATTCTCATACGAGACAAATAGCCTTATCTTTATTTGTACGGGAAATAATTTGAACTGTCTAAATGAAAATACAAGTTATGACCTTTCCTATTTTCAAAACAACCATACTAATTTATCTACTCCCGCAGATAGTTTAAACAATTTCACTGTAGGTGCTGCAGCAGGCAATCTAATAGACGGGCCTTTTTTAGGCATTTCCAGCGGTAAAGAATTTCCTGCACTCTACACCAGAAAAGGACATATCGACCTATCTGCAATATTTAGTACTGTTAAAATAAATAAAAACTATTTCAAGCCTGATGGTATTGAGTATGCCGGTGATATAGGATATTACGACGAAAACACTTTAGACTGGATGGATGAACCGGCCCTTACACTTTTATCAGCCCGTCCTGAAATCGGCATAATCCAAGAAGTCGGAACAAGTTTTGCTACTCCACTTGTTGCCAATCTTGCCGCAAAAATCACAAAAAACTATCCGTTACTTACCAACGAAAGCGTCAAAGCACTTATAATAAACAGCGCATCTACAAGCTTGATGCCATTTAAACCAGATGTTTCTAAATTAAAAAATAGAGTAATTGGGCATGGACTGATTGATGATTTTAAAACATTATACTCAAATGAAAATTCAGCCACACTCATATTAGAAGATACTATAAAGAGTGGAAAAATAAAAATTTACCCTGTTAATTTTCCAAATTACCTGATAAATGATAACCTAGGCAAAATAAACGGAATTTTAAAAATTACAGCAACTTTATGCTTTAAATTCCTGCCCATCAAAAACAATCAACTGTCTTACAATCCAATCCACATGGCCTTCAGCATCTTTAAGAACCATACAGCAGAGGATATTATGAAATCCGATGAGGAGATATTGTCAAAGCTAAAATCAACTCTAACATGGTCTGAAAACGGAAGATACATTTCAAAACCTATTCCTTATTCAAATACTCAGAAAATAACACTTAATGTCAATGTAGCCGACTTGGTTAATGAAAAAAGCACGTTCAAACTAGCATTACACGCAAGAGTATCGGATCAGATTGTTGGGGGATTACCTGAAAATTATCCTAAAGAATTTTCATTTTCAATTGTGCTTACTATAGAAGAAAATCTAAAGAAGAAAACCGGAAAATTATACGATGGATTACAATTGGCTAATGAGGTTGAATCTATGCTAAATATTGAACTTGATGATGATTTAGAAGCAGATCTTTAGATATTTAAAGACTCCTTTTCAGTGATAACAAGTTTTTTCCAGATGGATGTATCTATTTTAGCGGAAAGCAAGTTTTGCGTTTGCTCAGCAGCGAATAAAGACCTTTTAATTGCGGTGATAAGGGTCTTTTGAATGCTGTAATAAGACAAACCTATGCATTCCTTTAAAATTCTGTTCGCAGCTGCCTTATTATCAAATTTAAAACTCCCATTTTGTAGAACTAATTCGATAAGTTTGCCGATTTCTGCTTCATTAGGAAATTGAAATTCGATTATATTATCAAATCTGCGCAACAGTGCTTCATCAAGCATATCCTTCTGATTTGTTGCAGCTATTACAATACTGCTTTGCGGAAGATAATCAAAAAGCTGCAATATAGTATTGACTACTCTTTTCATTTCTCCATGATCTTGACTGTAATCTCGTATTTTACCAAGACTGTCAAATTCATCTAGAAATATAATACAATCCTCCAGTGCTGCTTTTTTGAATATTTTAGATAAGTTTTTGCTTGTTTCTCCTAATTTCGAAGACACAATGGCCCCCAGATCAATAACAACCATCATTTTTTCTAATTCGCCAGCAATAACATAAGAGGCTAATGTCTTTCCGCATCCTGATGGTCCATGTAAAAGTAGTTTATTAGAAACCGGCAGTCCAAATTGCTGAAGAACTTCAATTTTATGATGTTCTTCAATAAAAAAGTTTAATTCATTATGCACCTTTTCATTTGCAATAATATTTTCTAAAGTATAATCAGAGGTAATTTTCTCTAATATTAAATCAGAGATTTCTTTGTCTTCAATCCTGTTTAAATAAGTTTCCGAACCAACTTTTATTAATCCTGTGGATTTTTGAAATCTAATTGCATCTTTTAAAATTGACTGAAGCTGTATGGCAAAATTTAACTTTTTAGTTTTCTTAGAATGCTCAATCAACTCGTTTAAAACAGACAATAGACGTTCCTGATCATTCTCAAGACCATACTTTGCTATTTCTTTGATGTAGTCTGCCTGTGCCATATACTGCCGCAAAAGTAACCAAATTTATTTAATAAATTTACGGAAAATCATCTGATTAATAATACCTGAATTATTAAAAAAAATCTACAAATTACAAAACAAGGTTATTTCAGCTTTTATTCTCGGATACCTTACATCATAAATTCAGATTTTCAAATGATTTAGAGATTTTAATAATTAATGATATAGTAATAATATACTTTAATATTAAAAAAACTCACTTTTGAAGAAAAACAGCAGCAAAAAAAGAGCAGATTATAGATCATACTTAATTATCCGAAGAATTAAAGCCTCAGAATGCAACTGGATTTTCAAATTGTCAAGAAAGAGGGATCAAAAATTTTCAGAATGTTTCCAATTGTGTCCACAGTGCGGACACAATTCAAATTCATATAATCAGTTTATAATAAAGAAAAAAGGGAGTTCTACATTACTATAGGAGTAAAAACAAATGAGCTTCCCCTGCTAGAACAATAAGGATTACATTATTCAAAGGTTAGAATCTGAAAAGAGAGGATTTGCTATGGTCGATGAATTACCAATTATCTACTTCTATAAGAACCGACGCTAAAAGGATTTTCAAATAAAAATATTTTGCGGATTAAACAATTCTATCCGCAACATAAAAATCATTCAAATCTCTCAACACTGTTGAGAGAAATCAGCCAGCATAAAATCTTGCTGTTTTTTCCAAATATTTCTAATTGCGTCCGCAGTGCGGACGTAATTAGAAAATAAATAACATTTCTCAAGTAAGAGTCAAAATTCATAGTACTGGAAGTGCTACAGTTGAGCAACGTTAATCGCAAATAAGAAGTATAACACTACAGAATTTTACAATTAATGCAGATCAGTGTTTTCACTCTTAAATTTGATAATCTCTTCATTTATTTTCGAATTCAATTCTTCGTTTCCATCTTCTCTAAGAAGTTGTCTTACTTTATTTAAAACCAAAGCCCTATTTCTAGCTCCTTCGATTCCGTATTGATCCAATAATTTTTCCTCTTCCTCTGTAATGCGTATTTTTAGTTTCTCTGTATCAATTTGATATTCTTTTGTAACTCCTCCGAATTCATTTAAAAGAAATTTGAACGCTTGATCCGCCATGTTCAAAAATCCCTTTTTTAAGCTTTCTTCTACTGAAGCACTTAAATCTGGACTATATTTTAGCAATGGTTTATCAATACCATCAATAAATTTTGGTAAATCTTCAAAATTATTGCATTCAAAATTATGTGCAAACTGATTTCTAATGCTGATAATATGCAATAAATTGGCATAAGTCAGCTTGTCAATTTTACCGCAATCCACAAGCAGATCAATTTTAGCACGCAAACTTATCGAAGAAGATTTATTATCTAGTGACTTCGTACTGCCCAGTAACTCCAGCCCCATCATGTGCTTGATAAGCTTAGAAGTTAATGACTCAAAGAAAAGGGCTTTTTCAATTGCAATTTGTCTATTTTCAAATGTAGGCTGAAAGTTCATTTTTTTCTTTTGATTAATTATAATTCCTTATGATCTAAACTGGAAAAAAGTTAAACAATTCTATTTTCCAACGAATATAGCTCGAATTCAGTTAAGTTTTCATTACGCCGCATGCAAAATCGTTTTTCAAATACACAATTATCTACATCCGTTTCAGCAGCAGTTAGTTGTTATGCAATTACCAATCTTCATATAGAAAATCTGAAATTTCTTTCGCTGTTTCATGCTTTAACATTGACATATACTCTAAACTAATATTTGGCGAGATCTTTTCGATTTCTGCAATTCGTTTATTGTGCAAATTGAATTTCTCAACATTTTCACCATTCTCAGTTACTGTAAGCTGAATTACTTCTTTTGTTACAGCATCTATTGCATTTAATCCTTTCTCATTAATTTGTACATTTTCTAATTTTAAAATTAGTGAAGCAGGAAAATCATTTACGTGCTGTATAATCTTATTACCTATAATCGGAGTAAAAACCCATAGTGATTTACCTATATTACTTATAATGCCAGTTGTAAAAGCTCTTGCACCAGATATTAATACTTTTGTATTTCTAAACTCTAAAATAAATAAACCATTTACTAAGTGCTCGCTCTGTTGAAGTAAATCTTTCAGATTATTTTCTTTAATTAATATAGTTGAAGATTCAAGAAAAATTGAATTTATTAGATTTAAGTTTTGTTTAAATCCGTTCATTAGAAAAATCCCCATAAGACGACCAGCTTCGCGATGTGCAAAATGATTCCTTAACTCTTTTGCTGCTCTCCATTGTTCAAATAAATCATTTGAACATAATGCTTTCAAACGTGTAAGCTTTGAATTTAATGATTCAAAACCATCTCTTTTTAAACCCGAAATTTCGAGTTTCAAAGTAACACTTGCTTCAAAAATTCGTGTCGATTTTGAAAATGCTTCATCAATTAATGGATAATTAAAATAGCTATAATACATTAGCCTTTCAACTACTTTGTAATCATTAATTATCGTCTCCGGAACTAACGAATGGAATTTCCCTTTTAGTAAATATTTTTCTCTAAAATCATCTTCAGATTTTACATTAAATAATTCCCAGATTTCATCAGGTTCAAAGTAATTTATTTCTTTCATATAAGTTATTGTTTAAAAGCCTCGTGAGAAAGCATTACTGCTAATATTCCCACATGTTGCTCGGTTTGCAACTTTCGAAATTGAGACTTTTCGGCTAAACGAAAATTTACTAAAAAGGTAATTCTTCTAAATTACCAAATTGCATAAGACGTATGCTAATAGCCTTATTGTTTCGCTTTAGCCCTGTTCAAAAATTCAGGAATTGTTACGTTTATAAAAATATTGATGTATTGTTCAGCCGAATTATTTCCGCTTTTTATGTACAACAACCTTTCATTTTTGTATTTTTTCAGTTTATATTCCAATAAAAATTTAGGCATCATTCTTCTGAAGTCATCACCTAATTCCATATTAAACTTTTCGGAATTTTTGTAAATCATCATTGGAGCTTCAATATCATCTTTTTCAGAATCTTTGAATATTCCACGATGAGTATTTAAATTTCTGGCTTTAATAATGTGCTCAAAACTTTTATGATAATATTCTATTACTTTTAGTGATAGCGAATCTTTAACTGCTTCCGATTTCATTAGATTACCCCAAGTACATTTTCTTTCGGAATACCCAAGTTCATATACTTCATTTGTAAATAATTTGAACAAATCTAACAGTGTATTGCATTTGTGATAGAAAACTTCGGTATGATATTTAATATAATCTAGATGAGAAATTTCATTTTCTTCATAAAATTTTTTTAATGGAAAACGACGTAGAAAAACTTCTACTTTACTTAAATCTTCTTTGATCTCATTTATTTTAGCATAAATACCAAAAACTGCATTAGCATATTTCCCTTCCGGACTAAATAAATGATGATTGTTTTTGGACAAGCTATACTCTGGATGAATATGAATTTCTTCCATTGTACGATGAACAATTTCAAAAAAATCTTTAAC
This sequence comes from Flavobacterium sharifuzzamanii, assembly GCF_003254585.1. GTDB lineage: Bacteria > Bacteroidota > Bacteroidia > Flavobacteriales > Flavobacteriaceae > Flavobacterium > Flavobacterium sharifuzzamanii. Next base: position 257,321 of record NZ_QJGZ01000035.1, read on the forward strand.
TAATTTATCGTTAAGTTCAGTTATTTCCATTTAGTTGCTTTTATAACAGTTAGTGATGTTCTGGTTTTATAGCGAGCTGAGGAGTAATCTAAGTCCATTCTTCTGAATTCAAAAATCTTCCTAAATACAAAATCAGCATACTGACCCTTCTAAGTTTTTTATTTAATAATTACGATATCAATTTTAGATATGATTACTAAGCAAGATCAAAGATAATTTAGCAGTACGCAGCTATTTTGCGCAGTTAAAAAATAATTAAGAACAGAGATTAGAAAGAAAAAAATAACTTATATTTTTAATTAAAAAACCTTTTTAGCCATCTCCCTTCGACGAAAATCATAACTAACTAAATAAGAATTCATCAGATCATATAGAGGAATTTAGTCTTAAAACATCGAAAATAATTCATGGCAATTAACCCGACCCTTGAATTTATATTTCTTCTTAAAAACTAACTTTTCTGCATCATCAAAACCTTCTCGTATACAACTTGCTAAAATCTTAACGTTAAGTGGAATTTCTTGCTCATTATAGTTTTTCTGTTTGGCTCTTTCTAGTGTAATAAATGATAAAACTCCTAAACCAAAACTTAGTTCAGGGACAAGTCTCAAAATAAAACTTCGGGCTTTTAACAAATACAAGCTCTTATCAGGATTCTTCGAATCTGGAATAATATCATTTAGTTCTTTTATGGTTTTACCTTCCACATAATTTTTTAAAATGTCGCTCACAATAGGAAGCTTCTCAAGTATTTCCTTATCCGTATGAAGCTTGCTAAGCTGCATTCCACATGCTTTTCTAATTTGATCTCGAGTATTGGGTTTGGTGAAAATTCGGCTTAGATATCTTTCATCTTTTCCTAACCATTTGAAAAACCAATCTATATATTCCGTAATTGAAAAATCAATAAATTCATCAAAATCCTCTTCATCTATACTTTCCGAAAGCTCTAAAATCAACGTTGGATCAACTCCCGTTTTAAAGCTGATTTCTTTTGTCCATAAAATATCTTCTGACAAATCATCCAATTGTTTTCTTCTTTCTAAAAAATATTCAACCTGACCTTCGAAACTATCAGATTTCATTTCTTTCTCCGATTTAAAAGCGTATAAGGAATTCCTCAAAAGTACCTTTGTGTCAAATTCTGAAAGTTTTTCCGCCTTAAATCTATATAAAATATTAGCCTGAGTTACATCTAGGCTTTCAGCATCTTCTTGAAGAGAATCCAGTAAATATTCTAACGGATCTTCAATTTTAAGACATTGGTCTCCTTTTGAAAATACTCGTTTTTTTAAATCCCACCACCTGCTTGATATCACTAAATTCCGCATCGTTACTATATCTCCAGGAATTAGTATAACTGCTCCTTGTGATGAAAGTCCCGCTCTGCCAGCTCTGCCAGCAGCATTTAACAGCTCATGCGGTTTCACTGCTTCCCTAAAACCTAATTCATCATCAAATCTATCATCACCTGCTATAATTACTATTTCAGCAGGCAGGTTAATACCTTGAGCTAAAGTTGCGGTTGCCACCATCACTACAGCTCCATCTGATTTTTTATAATATTCTTCAATCAAATTCCTTTCAATTGGAAGTAGAAGTCCATGATGCACACTTACGTTGTACTGCTCGTTAAAATAGGAGTATTCTATCGCTCCCAATTCTTTAGCCAGCAGTTCGATATCTGCATCCTTTTCTTTACAAAACTCTAAAAAACCATTTTCCCTAGTTAATTTGTCATTTATTTTTTTCCATGTCGAATTTGCTATTCTGGGATCATCCACAAAAACTAATGTTTTAAGCCCCAATCCCGCAAAATGAACTGCGAGCCTAGCAGCAACATCGTTTCTATTGCTCGTAAGCTGCCAACCCCTATTTACATCAAGCATCACTTTGTCTTCAAAAATTGATGTTCTCAAATAATCTGCATCAGCATTCGTTTCCCAGATATTCTTCAAACTAAAAAAACAGTAGGGCTTAATCAGCATCTCTCGCCGTAAACTAGCTGATGGTCCATTGGTATCACCTCTTCTTCTGGCATCAAAGCATAAATCTCGAAGATCTGAAATCTCGCTTTCTTCAAAAACTATGCATCCATGTAGCTGCCTTGTAGGTTTCCATGAAGAATTAAAAAGAAGGCATTCACGGGTAGTAATCTTCTCCACCCAAGAACATATTTCCTGGCCGTTTTCAACCATTGCTGAAATCAATAAATAATCTGATTGTGGAATTAAAGTGAAAAGTGACAACAAACAATACATAGCATCTATCGACCGTCTATCCTTTTTAATGTCTGTTCCATGAATTAAATGAAATTCATCAAAGACAACAAGGCCAATATGATCAAATATGTCCGGATAAAGATTTATTATGGTCAGACAGCGTTCAGGTGTCATTACCAGAAACGGATAATTGTTAAATTCTGCAAATTCCGTAAATTCTCCATCAAATTCAAATTCATCAGGATCATAGTCCTCAAAAAGCTCCTTTAAATTTCTCTTTACTTGATCTTCTAAGGCATGAGTTGGTACCAAGTAAATTGTTTTTTTTCCGGAGTAAATGCAAGAGGCGATCTTAAGTTCAGAAAGTGTTGACTTACCAGCTCCTGTCGGAAGTGTTAAAACCGCAGATGTTCCAGGCTTCAAAAAATTGGTTGCTACTGCTTCAATGTGATTTTCCCATAAATATGGACGTTGCCCTGCCAGATTACTTAAAAACTTATACCAAGATCCTATATGAACCCCATCGGGAGTAGGAATGTTAATTACCCCTCTATTAATTATATCTCGCCCCAAAATTTTTAGAAGTTGGGCTAAACGATATGGTCCGGCAAAAACACTTTTCTGCCCTAAAAAAGATTTCTTAGATATGGATAATTCTATTACCTTTTGAAAATGTATCTCATAATCCAGTTTCTCTGTACCTGTTAAGGATGAGGCTATTGAAACAATTCCTAACCCTAGTTCTCTCCACAAGAAATTCAAGGCTACCTCTTCCAAATCAGTATCAATAAAAATTTCTTTTTCACTAAAATTGACTTTAGAAATTAAAAATAATCTTCCTTTAGCCAATTCAACAATAGAAGTTACAAGTCTCTGCTGTGTCAGATTCAGTGTTTTTGATTCAGGAAGAGTATTAGTCATTTCAGCGGCATCTGCCTGACTGTTTCCAATCAAAAAAAGGACTATTGAAGCAATATATCTTGAAATTACATCAGCATCCAATATTTTACCGGACTTAACGTCCTCAGACAAAGTAATTTTATATAAAAGGCTGTTGGCCGTCGCTGCTACAAAGGCGATGGACTCTTTCTGTTCATGATTTGGGATAGAAATTAGGATGGTTTCTAAATTATTTGCCAATTTTTGTAGCAATGTAAGAGCCTTTAAAACCCCTTCATCATCCAAATTCAAACTTCCCTCGGTAATCTGTTTTCTTATACTCACCACCTGCGCATAAATTTTTGTCAATTCCTGCGGAAGCCTATCAATATCTATATCACCAATCTGAGGAATATCCTTTATTTTATCTTCAGTCTTACTATTGTACATATTAGTTTTTTTTGGATTCAAGATAGTTTATTACCTGGTTAGCAAAATCAGCCATCCAGTCTCTCATATCTTCTAGGTGTATACTTGCCGCACTTCTTCTAACCGATGTAGAGCCATCAACGCATTTATCATAATTTGAAAATAAATTTTTCCTGCCATTAAGCGAATTATGAGATTCTTCTCTTGTTATTCCAATTCTGTAAAGACGGTACTTTTTTTCAAATATATCATTCTGAACTTTCTCCAAGATCTCACCTGCATTTAGCCCACCAATAAGACTAGAAATAATTCCTACGAGCGCATTATCTTTCGCTCCACTTTCAAATTCTTTAAACTCTGGAAAAACCTGAGATGTAATTTTATTTCTCGGATGAATTGTACATTTGTCTTCGGTAATAATAATATTCTTAATTGTGTCATCAACATTAAGAGTGATAGCTAATCCATCAATACCATGCTGCGCTGGAGCAAAATGTGGATAATTTGAATAAAAAAGATCTCCAGACTTACTTTTTGCAAGAACAATCCACGATATCATTTGAAAAAGCCAGCCATCTCGTTTTGATGGGTCAGCATTTACTATTTTCTCAATTATTTGATCAATTGATTCGTTTTTATGAACAGGAAAACTAGCAGATAAAGATTTAATGATTCTTAAAATATGGTGATGATGTCCTAAAAGCATTTCAGCGACATATTTAGCCAGCAGGCTCTTATTGACTATTTCATATTCATAATCTATAAACGAAGGCGAACCATCTATTTCATTGTATTTAAAAGGCATAGTTTTTATTATTAAGATAAATATTTTATCTAGTGCCATATCGCCACCTGCTTCAAAAATAGTCATATCCTTTATATCAATCTTAAGTAAAAATACTTGATTTCATTTTATAAGATGCTAAAAAACTTCCATTCGAAAATGCATCGAACAAAAAGCAAGAATCCTGCTAATTCTCCACAAAATAACCCTGAAGTGCAGTTGGTACTTTTTTTATTCTTAGTGAAAGAATTATACATGATTTACTCTACTTTAGATACGGATATTATTTTTCTTTATAAATATTATCAAAAAAATTTCTGGAATTAAAAAAACGTCCTATATTTGCACCCGCAAACATGCAAATGCTTGCATCTTACTGGAGGAATGGCAGAGCGGTCGAATGCGGCAGTCTTGAAAACTGTTGACTGTAACAGGTCCGGGGGTTCGAATCCCTCTTCCTCCGCCAGATGAAGTTTCAAAAAAAACTTTAAAAGTAAAAAGCCTTTAAACACTAGTGTTTAAAGGCTTTCTTATTTAGAATTGTGTCGAATCCTAATTGCAAAAAAGTGTCCTTTTTTAGTTACCCACCCTACTTTGAACTCTCTTTTAGAATCTGGGTAACTAATAAATGCTGAATTATGATTCGTTGCTTCTGAGTATTTTATCGATCTTTCCACTGTCATATAAAAAAATATCTCCCAGCTTAGTATAGGGCAAAATTCCGGTCTGTCTGTATTTTATAATGGTATTATTGGACAGTCCAAACATCTTTTTTAAATCCTCATTTCTGTAATATTGAGGTCTTACTTTAAATGAATTGATACTCAGTTCAATCTTTTCTATTTTTAGAAAAAGTGGCTCTAGAATACTTTGTAGTGCACTAAAAAGCCTGGGTTTATACGAAATTTTATTTTTTTCCATTTTATTGAGATTTTAATTTAATCCTTTCCTTGCGGCGTTGCAACCGGTTTATTATGCTGTCAAGCAGACGGCATTGCTTTTCTTGATAAGTATAGCCCTTTGCCTCTGAAAATTCCCTGCTAATCGATCTGACGGGCATTTGCAGACCCTCCTCCCCTCTGTAACTAAAATTCTTTTCAAAAAAGGTCTGCAGCAAAGACCTGTTCTTCACAGGGTTAGTCCTGTCAAAAAACAGGATGCCTTCGTCCATTAAGATATAGAGGATAAATGCGAGCTCATTTTTTTTAAGACTTGAGCAGCATACCATTCTTTTTGCTTTTGAACTGCTCTCTCCATTTACTGACTTTTCAAGTGATTTTATTTTGCGGTAGATCACTCTAAGCAGTTTTGACACAGTCTCCGGAGTATCAATCTTCATATCTTTCATCTTATTTGGTAATAAAAAGATTCAATTTGCTTTATTATTTCTCAATGAAGGGACATACATCTTTGAATCATTATAAACTGTATCCTTTTATGTCTTCATACCTTTAAAATTCATTGGTCAGGCAAATTAAATGCAAAAAATGCTCAAACATAACTGGTCGGTAATCTTTGTCCTTAGAAGGAAGCAAATGACAATGTCTTATTTATTTTTTTGAATTTATTAAATCATAATTGCCCACTTTTAGGGCTCTTAAAAAAAACTTAATTTATCCTAAAAATTAACTACTGGACAGTAGGAATAAAACTTTTAAACACTTAATAAACAGAATAATACAAGTTAAAACAAAACAGGTATTTATACTTGCACATATGAATATTCAACTAATTATCTTTATTTTTTTTTGTACTAAAAGTCATTAAAAATCCTCCGTTATTATGAAAATAATCTCTACCCTATTATTGCTATTTGCATTGCAGATTTATTGCTATTCTCAAAAGACTGCTCCCGTTGCAGGACATGCAGCCCGGTTAGTAGACCTTCTTAAAAAAGACTACAGCTCTTTGGATATTGCCTCACGTAATGAAACAATTCTAAAAGATATGGATGAAGTACTGGCAACATTCAGAGTATATGCGGGAGTCGATTACAATCCTGATAAATTTATCTTGAAACAAACTGTACTGACTGATACTTCGAGCATCGGCATACACCAAATAAAGTATGAGGATAATGATCTTAAATCTGCATATGAGGATTATATAGAATCTTCTACAAAATACAATAACATGTCCAAAACAATTGCTTCAGTTAATGTCTCAAGCAGTACTGCAGACACTGAATCGGGGCCTTATGAGATACTTAAAGGTTTAAATGACGATCTTCAATCTACAAAAAAGACTTACGAAGAAAGTAAGATTAAGGATGATGCCAATCAATTATTGATTTTATATGGTTATTTCAAAGATTCAAATCCATATCTATCTTTTATGCTGGAATTATTCATCTTCAAATATGACCAAGTCACCAAATTTAGACAAGATGTCTATTCAAAGGTTAATTATACTTCTTCGATACAAAAAGCACTCCCTTTTTTTGGAGGTGATCTCGCTTTTAAAGCAGCCATAGACGGATTAAGCAAATTCCTTGCAAAACGTATTAAGGACGAACTCACTACATACGCAGTTCAAAAAGTACAGGAATATTTAAATAATCCAAAACCGGAAAGCTATCTAAATGAACTGATGGTGCTTTTACCTGTAACAACCTCATATTTAAAATCATTTGACAGCACACGTACCTTAAATTTTATAAATGACCTCAAACAGTATATCGAACAGGACCTTAACAATTTAATGAACAATGCCCCAAACCTTAAGGATACGCCCCGTTTCAGAAGCTATATAAAAATGCATCCCGATCTTGATTTTGCTTTTGAAGCACTGGAACTGATTCCGCAGATACAAAAACTTGAAAATCCAATTGACTATTTTGATATTCTTGAAAACAGCCGCAATATTCAGCGTTGGGGTAATATGGACATTGAAGTGCAGGCTGAAAAAATAGCTGATAGTAAAAAGCAAATTATCGGTCTATTTAACAAATCTGCAGGCTATGATGCTGTAAAGGCAGAATATCTCAGTAAAAAAGGAGATTATAAAACAAAGAAGGACCAATACGAAAAAGAAGAAAGATCGTTGAACAGCATTAACAAACTTGCTGATTATGATATCATTATTGCAAAATATGATAAAATTACCAAAGAGCTTGAATCTGCACAGAAGAATCTGGATAATTCTCAGGCGAAATTTACAAAGACCCCAAATGCTGTAACCGGAAAAAACATTCTTGATGCCAAAGCTGATTTCAATGCCAAAAAAAAGGACTTTGATGCTATTAAAAAAGACTACCAAAAAATCGATCCATTATATTTGACGGATAAATCACTTTTTGCCACAGATATAATAGCTGCTCAAAATAATTTACTCAAAAGTAAACAAGAAATGGATGATGCAGAAAAAGAAGTGAAAATAAAAGAAAAAGACTTTAATGGGCTACCGGAAAATCAGATTGACAGCTTTAATAGATATATCAAATCAAATTTTGAACAATTAAAAGTTGCTAATGATAAACTATTGCCGATTGCTGAAGATAATCAAAATAAGTTAAAAACAGCGATTTCAGTTTATAATTCTTCTTTAACTGAAGAAAAAAAAGACATCTTAAAATACAATATTGCCAACAGCATCAAGTTTGCATCGATGATAGCGCACAGCCTTGTTGTTGTCGAAAATAATAAACCAAGATTTGCTTCCACTGCATTTGTTGCCGCTTATAGCAGCGAGGTAAATTTCTATATGCTTTACCTAGGCTTTTTAAACCAGCAGAACAGAAAATTTTACAATGTTTCATATTATATAGATTCAAATAAAAAAACTTTGAAAGAAGGTTTGGAGAATCTTATGGTAAACATCATAAAGCCCGAAACTGTTACGGCCGCAGAAAAAAAATATCAGATAATATCCAGTAATATGATTCAAATAGCCAGTAACGCCGAACGCTTAAATACCAGTTTTAATGACATTAAAAAAGCCAATAGCGCAAAAGAAAAAGTAACAGCCGAGCAGGTACACAGTCTGGCGGGTGATATGATTGATTTCGCCGATGGTGTTGTGCGCGTGATAGATACTTTGGCCACTGATAAAGATTTAAAATTATTTGATGCGCCATCTGTTGAAACTATAGTCAAAACAACAAAACCGTATTTTATTACAGCCAGAACTGTAAATGACATATACTTGGACCTTCATACAAAAAATTATACAACGGCTCTTATAAAGGCCATTGAAATACCACTTGCTTTTGGAAAAGATAATTCACAGTCAAAAGTGTACAATTCTATAACAGCCCTTGTGAATAATGCTGATGACATAAATCAATTGCGTAATTTAAAAAAGTTGTTCTCCTATAAAAAAGTTTACACAGATGAGGACAAATTGAAAAGTCAGAAAGAGCTTGGTCTTTGGGTAAAAATATCACTGGACAATAACCCGAATCTTTCGGATTATTCTAAGTCGTATGAGACTGTAAATAATTTAATACAAAATAAAGACGTTGATAATCAGTTTAGCACTCTACTTGGTGATTTTGAAACGTCCATCAAGAACAAAAGCACAGAATTCTATAAAGAATATGCAGGAATAAATACCGACGAAATATTAAAAAATGTAGATGACCTACTGACCAAACATAATATAACGGATGTTAAAATAAAAACATCAATTAAGAATACAATTAAAGATGCTATTGATAATTCAATCGAGTATTACGTTTTTGGCGATGAAGTTAAAAATGAGCAGCTAAAAAAAGATACAAAACTGATGATTCAGAATTTTAAGTATTACATGCCCGAAGTATTTCCTGATGTATTTGAATTTAAGGATGATAATACTATAAAATTGATTCATTTTGTAAATGATATTGCAAATGCCGACAGTGCAGAGGATGTAGAAAAAGCCCTAAATACATTTGCTCTGCCTCCAGGAAGTTCTTCGCTTAAAGAACATACCTCTTCTTACTTTTCTATTAATTCGTATCCCGGACTGTATTTTGGTGTCACATGGAAAGACTTTAATGGTTCAAAAGAAACCTATTCAACAGGAATAACAGCTCCTGTCGGGTTTTATTTTCAGCCGTGGCCAGCCGGAAAAAAGGTTACCTTGGGAATTTATGTGCCCGTAATTGATATAGCGGCACCTGTGAGGCTTCGCCTAAACAGTGATAGTGATACTGAAACACTGCCAGATTTTGATTTTATGGATATTTTCAGTCCTGGTATCTATTTTAGTCTTGGATTCAACAAAAGCCCATTTGCAGTTAACATAGGCGGACAATTCGGTCCTCGTTTAAAGGCTTTAAGTCCTGACACAGCCGCTTCAGGAGGAAGCGATCCTGCACCACAAATCGTAAATGAAAAACAAGTGTTTTATTTTGGCATCTCCGCAGTTATAGACATCCCCTTGTTCACTCTTTTTGCAAGATCTAAAAATTAGAAACTATGCTAAAAAGACCTTTAATTATTTTATTGATAAAGCTGGCAATCAATTGGTCTTATGGGCAGGATACCTTGCCCCCAAAAAAAATCCAGGAAATTATGAAGCTTGATAATGTAAAATTTCGCACAAATCAGGATCTCCAGAAAAAAGAGGAACAGGAAAATTTTTTTCAGGAATGTCAAAAAACAGAAGCATTTCAAAAAAGTATAAAATCAGTAACGAAGTTCGAATCTGTAATAATCGAGGTTGAGACAGAAACAGAAACAGAAATTTATAATTCTAAAAGACTGCATGGTCCAACCCAGTTTGACAGCAGAATCGAAATAGCTCAATTGTCGCCTAATAATGAAGAACATGTAAACATTCGTAAAATAAGCGAATCCGTTGCAATGGTTATCGAAAGAAAAAATTTGAATAAGATTTCAGAAAATACATATCAGTTAAACACAACGAATACTTTAGGAAAACAATTCAATCTTTGTCAGGGCGAAGCGTTTTCCGAACAGATCGTTGTAGGAACAGGAACTGCTTTTGTTGTGGGAGAAAATAAAATGATGACCGCATCCCATGTATTGCAAGGCTCCTTGAAAGACTATGCTGTAATTTTTGGATACAGGGTATTGAACACTTTTGGTACTGCCGAAAGTAGTATTTCTGCTGACGATGTATATTTCTTATCTGAAACAATCAAGAATGATCCTGATTTGGACATTACAATTTTTAAAACAGATCGTCCAATTAAAAGACCAATTTTGGCCAGCGAGAAATCGTCCCTTTTAAAGAAGGGAAATGAAATTTATATGCTTGGTTATCCTATGGGGCTTCCACAAAAACTTGCCATAAATGCCACTATATCTGATGAGTCGAACTATCAATTTTTTTACACCACACTTGATAGCTTTCAGGGCAATTCGGGATCACCTGTCTTTAATTTAAAAACGCATAAACTAATTGGCATACTTGTTTCGGGAATGATTGATTATGAACTTCGTGGCGATTGCTACAAGTCGGTTGTTTGCCGACAACCATACTGCTTAGGAGAAAAAGTCATACGTATCGAATTAGTGCTTGACTAACCAGATGATACTGGAGAAAACAATCTCTGCTAAATGTATCTTCTTTACTTAACTATAATAAATGCTTTTCTCGGCTTGCAGAAATACCAGGAACATTTTGGTCCAAATCTATTTTAAAAATAGGCCTTTACAAATTGAAGCAATTCTCATATGAGAATTGCTTCAATTTTATTCACTTTCAATCAAAAAAATTTACGATCAGTATTTTAGTATAATCCTTTATTAAGAATTTCTAAAAACCCAATACGATTTTGTTGTACCCTCAATTATTTTACTTTTTGAATCAAGTATTCTGTTTGTCGGTGGTATACCTAAAAGCGTCATGTGAATATCGTTTAATAAGGTTTGTGTATCTGCAAAATAGCCATGACCTAACAAACTTGTATCTACCCTTGATGCATCTATTGAATCCAGACCCTCTGCAATGACAATGTTGTCTCCACCCTCTCCAAGTCTGATATAACCACTCCTAATTCTCTTTGAAGCAATCAATGCTTTATCTTTGTCCGATGCATAAAGGGTTAGTCCAAAATTTCTATTTATCTCAGGCATTAACTGACTTATAAAGATGTCTTTGTCAATATCTGGCGCCGCAAGTATAATTTGATTGATTAAAGTGTTAGGAAATAAGTTTTCATTTTTCAATTTAACCAAAGCATTAGTTAATACCACATTGCCCATACTATGAGCTATAATATGTATTTTTTTTAAATCTTTAGTTTCTAGTAGTATTTTAATAAAGTCACACAAGTAATTTGATGAAAGGGCAGCGGTATCGGTATCTGCAGCATAACCCGTAACAGTAGCCTCTGAAGGCCATGAAAAGGCAGTTACCCCGCCTTTAAAATTTAGATCATAACCCAGCTGAGCTGTGCGGTACATTGCTTCTTTAAAATCAACATTATATCCATGTATGAATAATAAAATATCATTCTGATCGGATTTACCTATTTTTTCTGCGAGAATCTCAGTAAAGGCATCCTTGTCCAGTAATTCATTTGTAAGAATAGTGAAATACTTTTCAGGACTATCATTAAAAAAAAGGCTTGTAAACCAGTCAGGGCGTTCTAACTCGCCAACTCGATGAGAAAGAGGTATGCTTATCTCACAAATTCCCGTATGCAAACTGGCATCTCTTTTATTCTTATATGCTATTTTTTTATTTTTAATTTCATATTTTCTGTTAGTTCCATATAACACAGGATATGAAATATACTCAGTACTAATAATGTTTTTGATATGAGTAGTAATTCCAAAATCATTACCAAAATTATGGAATAATGATCCTAACTCTGTTTCCATTTTTTCGCGTTCAAATTTTGAAAGCTCCTCATGGGTTAGTTCTACTGCTCCTTCTTCTGCCGTGGGATTATTAATTGAGTCTAAAAGTATGTATATATCAAGATACTTTCTGAGTTCCCTCATAGAAAATCCATACAAATATTTTTCTTCAATGTAGCCATAAGCAACTAATGCCACAGGTTCGCCAGTTTCAGAAAATATTGGTGCGCCGCTTGTTCCCTGATAATCAAGTTCACTTACAACTTCTTCTTCTAGAATAAATCTTTCAAATGGTCCAATTTTACCATCATATTTCATTCCTAATACTAGTTTATCAATCTGGTTCAGGGTGTTGTCTTCTAATTCTCCCCTAATTCTGCCGTGGAAGCAGTATCCTTCTTCAAATGTTGGTTCGTAATCCAGATCTGTGTAAATCATTCTTTTTAAGTCAGCTGTTACAACTGTATCTCCAAATTTCTTCAACGTTTGCTTAATTTCAATGGAATCTTTTATCTCAGTGTAGCAGATATCTAAAGATTTCAATTTTTTCAATACAGGCTGACCAATATCGAGTCCCTCTACACTGAATTGGTCAATAAAATTTAATGCAGGCAAACTATACAGATTTGTACCATTTTCATCTCCAATACCAGTATCAAGAGCGGCCTGTTTTCCTGCTTTATCAGTGACATGCTGGACAGAAACAAAAAAAAGTCTTTCTTTATAAATTAGTAGTAAGCCACTACCTCCGTTTGAAGGCATTAGCGTTTCAGGGTCAATCATAATAACATGTTGTGTTGATTTCACAACATAATTGATTAATTCGTCGCGTAATTCTTTTTCACTCATAATATTCAATTAAATATTTAAATCTTATTTTATTCTCGGAGGAAGTTTATCTTCTTTTTTTATACTCTTTTCTGCGTTTTAACTCCTTTTTCTCTGCTGAACTATTGGATAAGATAGCTACCCTTAATTAAGTTTTGATTCCAGTAGCTCTGTTAATCTATTTCCATTATCAATTTCTTGCTCAATAAAAGCGACCAATTCGTCCATATTCATATGCCAATAATTTCGATTAAGTTTCTTGGATATTGATATATAAGCCTTGGTCTTGGGACGATTGCATTTGACATACCCAAATGTATTTTCTGAACTTAATTCAAGCATTTTTGGGATCATGCCTTGAATCCAGTCTTTTCTTGAGCTACCATATTTATCGGCCACTAGGAAAGCAAACTTTATGACATCATTCTGCAACTGAATCATTGTCATGAATCTTTTTCCGCCAAAGTAAATGTTAGGTTTTAAATGAAAATCAATCAAGGCGTCGCCTCTGGTATCGGTAACGAAAGTGTTTACCTTTTCAATTCGAAGCGAAAGGGAAGTTAAGAAGCTTTTTTGCAGTATTGTTTCAAGTTGATTTTCAGCAATAAACCTCTCATATTCATTTTTATAAAGAAAATTTAATTTATCGGCTTTCTTTTTCTTTCCATCTAAAAAAACCATATCGTATTTTTTACTGTCGTTTTGAAAGTCTATCAGCAATCCAGATAATTTTCCAAGATAAGCAATATATTCTGTAAGTATTACTGAATGGGAATTCTCGCTTAGTCTTATTTTTTGCAAAGCATTAAATATGTGTGTATATGAAATTCTTTTCCAATTAGGATCTCTTACTATTTCATCAATTAGAGTTAAAAAATAAAATTTTGGTTTGACTTTATGAGTCTTTCTAAACAGCTCAACATAACGTTCAAGCTGATTGGAATGCTGCGAGGGTTTTAATTTATTTTCTATAACAATCAAATCGCTGTCTGTTTCTATAATAATATCTATTCTTTGGCTTTCTGTCAAAATATGCTTGATTTCTAATACATTTTCCAACTTAAAAATATTCATGACCAAATCGCGTTTTTGACTCTCGCTTAAAGCATTGCAGTCTGATGAAAATATCCACGCCAAAATTTGAGAATGGATTCTTTCCATGTCTGCGATTCCTAGATATTCGAAAAAAGTTTTACTCATAGATGATAATGTTTGACCATTCTTTCCCTCATATTTTACGTAGGGAATTACTCTATACAAAGTTTTTCCCATCATTAAGGTTCGGCTATCCACCTGCTTTTCCATGACCCGATTGTCCTGTTACATTTCCCTTAATAGAAAATTTATAATTTATTGCTCTACAGCATACAGAAAAAAGTAGTCTCCTAAATTTGCCAATTGATGTCAAGCTCTTGCAAAATTAATTTTGCAACTTTTTCGGAATTCTCCCAACTACCGCACATTTCAGGGCTTAATGCTATTGTCAGAACCGCAACATTTTCCATTGATTTTCTTATTTCCTGCGCAATTCTAATTATAAACTCATCAGTATATAATTGAATATATTGGTTATCGTCGTAACTTGTAAAGAAATAATCTATATCTAGATTTATAATCCACTTTCGATCAGTTTTATTTACCCTGTAAGATAAATTATCTTGTAAGTACCAAGCATCAATTTCAGAAATTTCCATTTCATCAATCAGATCTCCATTTTTTTGAGTAGCGAAAATATTTAAAGCTAGTAAGCCAGGATAAAGCCTATCAAATATTGTAATGTAACTATCCCAGCGAAAGATGGGAAAAAAATCCTTTTTTTTGACCATATCTTTTTGCTCATATCTTAATCCAACAAGTTCCTCAATTGTTAGGTTGACCATATTAATATTTTGAGTCTGTAAAGCTTCTATCCAACTGTCAAGTTGACTATCTAATAAATCATAATGCCTATCAATATGTAAAAAATTATACTGTTGTTTTATATCTATTTTTTTTAACCAACACCAGCTAGCAGCCAAGTGATTATCCATTAAATAAATTTTCCCCTCGTTGCATAATAAGTTTAATTCAAATTCATCAGAACTTTTTTTACCATTAAATAGAATTGTCTCCATAATTTGTTTTAGTGATTTTCCATTTTATTTAGAGTTTAGTCTTGCATGTTTTTCTTTACCTGGACAGCAACATTTTTTTTATCGGTCACAAACAACTCATAAACTTTAAAACCCTCTACATCATAATCTGTATTTGGGATTGTTGTAAAGAAAAATTGAAAATTTGGTTGTTCATTTCGCAGTATGTCAAATAAACTATTAATCCCCCTAGAGTCAAGAGTACCAAAACTTGTGTTTTCGATTAGCAAAATCGTCGAATTGAATTTTGCATGATAATAGGCAATTTTTAATGTTATTTCCAGTAAAACTCTGTCTTGCTCTCCACCTGATAATGCCCTAAATGAAAAAGCGGGACTATGTAATCTGTCAGAGACCTTAACAATTAAATCGTCCTTTTGTTCATTAAAATTAATATCGTTAAAGAAAAACTTTTTATCCCTCATTATACCTCCAATTACATTCAAAAACTCATCTTCGGATAATCTAAAGTATGAGGACAGTAGTTTTACAAGGCTTTTATCTTCTTTTTCATCTTCTGTAAGACTTCTCAAATAGTCCCAATAGCTTTCACTAATGAATAAAATGGTCATTGTTGGCACAAGAAAAGGAATTTCTGTATCGTTGAATGAATACAAAACTCTATCCTTATTGTCTATTGCTAGGGAAAATTTATCAAGTTGGTTTTTGAAATAATAAACATTACAAAAAGAGTTGGCTTTAACTTCCCTGTCATCAGTCCATCTCTCTAAATATGATTTATCGGAAAGTGAGGCAATTAATTCCAAAATGAGTGTCTTACCAACTCCATTATTGCCATATATTATATTTCTGTCTGTAAATTCCAATACAACAGGGCTTGTTATTTGACCAAAATTAGAAAGTTCAATTTTAGTAATCACTCCCTTATCAACACTAATACCTGATAGTCTGAATTTAATTTTCTGTTCATGCGTTTCTTTGATAAATTTTAAGTATGATGTCGTGTATGTTGTTTCGTCACCATCAATTAAATCCGCATGTGTATTGCATAACCAGATTCCGTTGTCAATACTGCTTCGTTCTTTAGAAGTTAAAACACTGTCATATCGCCTACTGCCAAGTCCCTCTGATGCTGCACTTATATGTGCTGCCACTCCTATCAAATTCACTGAAGTGTGGGTTTCATCGGAAGGCCCAACAGTAATGTTGCTGCAAATTGAACATAAGTAGCCTGCTCTTTGTGCAAGTCGCCTTTTAACTTCTATTGAAAATTCGTCTCTTGGCATATTATCTTTTAAGCTCTTCTTTTAAATTATTATAACAACTTCTTTTTAACAATCATAACAAAATCTCTGTATGCTGATTTTACCTTTTCTCCTTGTTCAAAAAGCTTCTGTTGCAATTCAAGGTTTCTTTTATCTGCCTCTTGCCAGCTTTCATTTCTGTATGGTTGTTTTATTGCTTTATAAATTTGAACATGTTTAAATTCAAATTCCTGTTCTTCTGTCAACTCAATATCACTCATTTTCAATGATAAATATTCTTTGTATTGACTATTTTCATAATCCAAATGAAAAGCCTGCCCAACAATGGAATGAAATGTATCCAATTCTTCGAGAAAAACTGCAATAGACTCATTTATAGATTCATCTATAAAAATATTCTCCGATATTTTGTAAAACTCCTCCAATAAATCCCATTTCTCGAAGTAGTACCTACTGGTAAACAGACTATCGACTGAAAGAGAAATACTATCTAATAATGTGACTTCATTGCATAATTTGGTAAATTTATGATATAAATTTAAATCGTGAGACTTGTTGTTTTTTTCGTTTTGATCTTTTACAATTTGTTCAAAATTTTCAACAATTGACTTTATAGCCAGTAATAATTGCCCCTTTAAATTATCCTTAAATTTATCTTCTGAACTATTAAATGAAGTAACTCTGTGACCTCTTATATCAAAAGGCAATTCCTCCGGATTTGAATATCGTAGATCATTTACACAAATTACTCTTTCCCAACCAATTTGGTTTACTGCATAACCTAATTCAATTAAAACATTTGGATTTGGTCCAACTCGGTGTTTCAAAATTTTGTTCAGCCAATTTTTATTGACTACTGTGACATCGCAAATAAAAATATCCGCTGTATCTATTTTATTGAAAATAGTAGCGGATATAGCTGGGCTACCAGTTCTATTTCGTGTATCACGATCTATATTAATTTCTAAATTAAGCTCTTTTTCATACTTTTTTTTTACTTCTCTAATTGCTTTCTCAATGCAACCTTGTATGGAATTATTCCTTATATCCGATTGCCATGAATAAAATAGTGCAAAATTATTTCTCATAACTTGAATGAATGTTTCTTATTTTTTTACTGTTTAAAGAGCTTCAAAAAAATATTTCGCTTTTTGATATCGTTTAATTAAAACAGAAAAATCTTATTGAATATAGAATTTAAAAATCGATTATTGGATACCAATGTACATTATACTTTGCTAGCAAAAGAGAATGAACGCTTTTAACTAAAGTTTGTGGATCTTTACTTTCTTCTAACAATTCTGAATTTTCTACATCTTCAAGCAATAGCGACCTTAATTGTAATGCTTGACTGTAAATTGTAATTTCTAAATTATCATTTTCAGCAAAGATTTCATATGGATTTATATTTTGAACTTTGTCAATTCTATAGGGATCTGAAAAAACATTAGCCCAATTATGCCGAGGGCTGAATATCAAATGATGTTTACCTGAACCATAAGCAGGAAGATAATTTAACGCAAAAATTCCAGAATTTGACTCTATTGAACTTTTGGAGTAATTAAAATATAACTCAGTAATAGTATGAAATTCTGGTACTGCGTAATACACTTTATTAAATGGTCTGACAAGTGCTTTTAATAACTCGTACTGCTTCCCATTGGTATCAAGTTTCATTTTATAATAATCATGACCGAAAACATCCCAATACGGACGATATACATTATCGTGATATGTTGGGATCTTGAATTGGAAAAATATATTACCTTTAATTTTGACGTCATAACCCCCACCTTTTCTACCCTCCCAATATGTATTTGGAAAAATAGGCAATGGTACAAAAGGATAAAATCGAGTTATGTACTCAAAAGTAAAGCAGAATGAAAATTGAGTTTCTGAAAATTCACATTTTTTCATGGTTCAGATTGAATTAGTGCAAGTTAATTTTATCATTAATCATATGAAATGAATTACGTTAAATTTCTATTTCAAATTATAGGAATATTAAGATATTAATAAAATTTGATAGCAAGTGATTTGAAATTTTATTGTTAATTCAAACCTGACTCAAAAGTTAAATTTTATATTAAACATCAACGTTTGGATCTAAATTGAATATACACAGATATTTGCTCATCATTATTACCAACCATAAAATTGAAATTTTCTATTAAATAATTTTGAATGGTATCTGTTTTTGGGTGATTTTTCTTGAAATCAATTCCTGGGAAATGATGTTGATTTTCGCGAGCCCATGGTCGTGGCTCAGTAACCACAAATCTTCCTGTTCTCCGTTTGTAATAAATCATAAATTGTTTTGCTATTTATTTTTCAGTATCTATTTCTTCAATATCAATATTAGGAAGATATTTATTGGCATTTTTTTCAATCTTCTTCCAAAGTTCAGTTTTTTCTTTTCCTTCAGAAAATTCTTGATACCTCTTAGCAAGGTTATCCATATATTCTTTAATACTCGCTGGTTGTAACATAATATTTAGAGCTGTTCATTTAAACTTCTTTATTCTTGCACATAATCGATATACAAGAAACATAATTCCACATATGTCATGAAGCTGCATTTTGATTGGCAAACGTCTTTGCAAAAAATTAACAGCAAACCTACATAACAATTTTTTCTATATTCTACAGTTTTCTGTAATCAATCAATTATAAAGTGCAAAATAATTCTTTTGGAATGAAAAGATAACCGTATAAATACCTGTTATTTTTTTAATTTTTAATAGGCATAAAAAAAAGATGCCATACAGCACCTCTTTATATGTCATAAGTTATATTCTTATATTCTATCCATTGTTTGGAAAGTACTACTAAATCTTAATATTAGATATGGTATTTTTTAATTTTTCATAGTAAGCAATCTTCATTTTGAGTTTTTTATCTAGCTCAATACATTCATCAACAATCGTTAATATTTCATTGTTACTTTTGAGTATAAACAGAGTAAAAAAAATCAATCTCTAATTCTTGACTTACAGAATAAATGGAAACTACAGACACTCTCCAGTGCGCCTTTAGAAGATGGATTTTGAGCTATTTTCGATTTTTAAGCATAAGAAAGCTTTTCCAGAAACAGAATATTAGTTTTTGCCCCTTATTAAAAAACATGGCTAATTAATAAAATTGCCTTTCGAAATACTCTGGTTCACAGTATAAAAACTTTAGTGTTGCAAAATTTACAATAGTAGGCTGGTCAGATTTTCCCATTTATCTAAAAATTTATCATTTATTCCGTAGCCCCCTTCTCCGTTTCTCTTTATCGTGAGTTTAATATTAGCATTATTAGTACCTAGATCAGACTTGGGCACTATGAAATATGAATTATAGTCAAACCAGAAACATATCAGTAAATCCATTTCATCGTATTCATTTTTAGTTACATTAAATTGTCGCTTTCCCTCTGTATTTTTGCTCGTCGCTGTCGTGTAAAGTGATTGTCTGGTCTTTACTTCTATTTTTATTATCCTGTTTGTTTTCAGATTTAATAAGACAATATCGCAGCCGGAATGTTCCAGATTTTTGAATGCCTGCCATTCGCTTGAATGAATTCTTGTGTAAATTTGAAATAAAACTGAATTTTCGCCGATATCTTTCAATAAATCTTTCAGATTTTGAGCAAGTTGTTTAGTGGGCTTTAGCTTTTCCATCCTTCTTTTAAAATTGTGACTTTAAATAATATCCACAATGTAATTAAAATGGAACAATAGCACAAATATTAAGATCTAATACTCATGCATCATTAAAAGCTAATAATCATACATCGTTTCTAAGAGTAATGCTTATAAGGAAGATAGTTTCTAATAGCGAAAAATTTCCTTTATAAGACCGAGATTAGCATGTTAAGAAGCATTTCCCTTAAGTATCATATCGATTTTATCTGAGTCATACAAAAAGATATCTCCAAGTTTAGTATAAGGCAAGACTCCTGTCTGCCTGTATTTTATAATAGTATTATTGGACAGCCCGAACATCTTTTTTAAATCTTCATTCCGGTAATAATCAGGCCTCAAAGTTTTTCCTTGGCTGATTTTTGAATCAATCTTTTCCAGTCTTGCCAATACAAGCTCTATCAACTCCTTCATTTCCATTACATAAGATAACCACTTTTCCTTCTTCATCATCACTAGTCTTTTACATATTATCAATCTTCTTTCTTATCCATTCTACCAGTTTTCCAACCTTCTTCGACGTTCTTGCATTAATGCAATAAACTCATCTAAAAATTTTATCTGCTTCATCTTATAGGTATATCCTTTACATTCAGAAAACTGCCTACTTATTGTACTTATTATTTTCTGGCCTCCTTCATTATCATTATAAGTAAAATTTTCGCTTATAAATTCCTGGAAATAGCCTCGATTTTTTTTTGCATCATTTGAATCAAAATATAAAATACCTTCATCCATTAAAACATAGAAAAGATTTGCAAACTCGATTTTATTATAAGAACTTCTACATTTATTACTACAAGAGAAGGCTTGGCCCTGAACATTCCCAAATCCATTTGTTTGTACTAGACTTTCTATATTTTTTAATCTCGTATCGAGTTTAAAAAAATTACCTATAATATCATATGTTTTAACTTTTTTCATTTTTACTCGCCTATTTGAAATGAAAATATATCTTACTACGTTTTTGCTTATTTTTAGTTGGCATATAAGTTAAATAACCGTATGCATGCAATTCTCCAATACATTTATAGTAAGTCTTCGGTGAAGCGATTTTAGCTATTTTCTGAATTTCAAAGCTGTATACTTGTATAGGATTTATTGACCCACTATTTTTTCGAAATTGAATAAGTGTTGCAAATATTGCAATATGAGTAGTATTGATTCGGAAATCTCTTTCAATAGCCAGAAAAAAATCTGATAAAGGTTTTGAATAATCCATTTTACTTCTCTTTTATTTCAACAAAAATCAAAGTAACAATTAAACAAATTTATCCACAAGTACAACTTTTGTTGTACCCAAGTTGTACCCTTGATTTAAACCTAAAGTTAAAATTGGGTTAATAGTTAAAAATACTATATAAATATAGGCTCTAAGACTTAACTTTTAGAAATATATGCAAAGTTAAAAGTCTTTAAAAAGAATGAAGTATTGAAGAGTATAATTAAAAAATGCTAAGTTTTTATAATTCTAACCATCACATTTAATAACAAAAAAAATATTTTTTTTACTCATTCATCTTTTTTTAATTCAAAGTCAAAATCAAAAAAATCTTTTGGATGAACATCTAACGCTCTAGCCAAATCAAAAATCGTCTTTAGCTGAATGCTTTTTTGGCCCTTTTCAGTTTTACTTATCTGACTATGATCAACATTACACATTTGAGCAAGCTTTCTATAGCTCAGTTTTTTAGCTGTTCTAAACTTATGCAAATTGTTACCGAATGATATTAAAAATTTGCTATTTTGCTCCTTCTCCATTTGAAATATTTATAACATGTAATTTCAGCTATTAGAAAAAAAATATTGTAGTACTTAAATACCACTTAATATATTTTTTGTTATATTTGTTCCATTATTAATTACATTTGCGAAACTTCTTTTAAAAATATAGAAGCATTCGCTTTGAATCTCGTACTAGAAAATTGGCCTTTTCATTTACCACGAGAGAATAAGCAAGATGCTCACGTCCATTGGCGTGGGCTCACTTATTCGTGGTAAGGTATGGCCAATACCTCTAGTGCAATAAGCTGAGTTCCATGCCTTTTTTATTCTTACAACTCTCTTATTTTATTCTTAGCAATGAGCCGTTTCGCATTTTATCAATGCTATAACTATTGCTATTTAAAACTTATGAATAAAAACGTATCCATTTTTTTATCTTAAAAGATAAAAAGACTCTCTACCTCGTCGCCAAACTAGTATAGAGAGCCTTTAAGCTAATCAAATATCATTTAACTAACCAATCCCAATATTATGAATTATTTTTCATTTTACAAGGATGGAAGAGCTCTCTATTGCCTAATTTTCACTGGCATTTTGCTATCTTTTTCATCGTCATTCGCTAAAATTTTAGAGCATTCGCACACGTCATTTTTACACCAACATACTGTTGAAGGTATTGTAACTGACGGGACTTCTCCACTTCCTGGAGTTACAGTAACTATAAAAAACAAAATAAACAATGTTTGCATTACCGACTTTAACGGTCAATATTCACTTGTTGTATCATCAAATGATACGCTAGTTGTTTCCTTTATTGGATTTAAGAAGGCACTTATTCCTATTCAGGGACGTACCAAAATTGATATCAAACTCCAATACGACACCACTACGTTACAGGAAGTAAAAATCAATGCTGGCTATTATTCTGTGAAAGAAAGCGAACGTACTGGCAGTATAGCAAAAATCACCGCAAAGGACATCGATAAACAGCCTGTTACTAACATACTTTCTGCAATGCAAGGCCGCATGGCAGGAGTTACAATTACCCAAACCACAGGAATACCAGGAGGTGGATTTGATGTGCAGATAAGAGGAACTAATAGTTTACGTGCTGATGGAAACCAGCCTCTTTACATAATCGACGGAGTTCCTTATGCGTCAAATTCTATATCCAATAATAATATCTCGTCGATTATTATTCCAAGTTCTAATGTGAGTCCCCTAAGTTCAATTAATCCTTCAGACATAGAAAGCATTGAAGTTCTAAAAGATGCAGATGCAACTGCAATTTACGGATCCCGTGGTGCTAATGGAGTTATATTAATAAATACAAAAAAGGGCAAGGAAGGAAAAACCAGATTCACAATCAATACAAACACAGCCGTAGGAAATGTAACTCGCTACATGAATTTAATGCATACGGATCAATACTTGGAAATGCGAAAAGAAGCATTTGCAAATGATGGAATTGTAAAATATCCAGCAGCTGCCTATGATGTAAACGGCACTTGGGATCAAAGTCGCTATACTGACTGGCAGAAAGAACTTATTGGAGGCACGGCTCAAATAAATGATTGTCAAATATCAATAAATAGCGGATCTGCTCATACGCAATTTCTTGTAAGTGGTAATTACCATAATGAAACTACCGTTTTCCCTGGTGATTATAAGTATAAAAGAGGCGGAGCAAACTTTAATCTAAATCATCAATCAGCAGATAATAAGTTTAAGATAAATTTGTCTTCCTCATATTCTTCACAAAATAACAATTTACCTGCGACTGATTTTACAAGAGAAGCAAGATCGCTGTCTCCAAATGCTCCCGCCCTCTATGATACTTCTGGAAATCTAAACTGGGAGAACGGAACGTTTAATAATCCCTTACGTAGTCTTGAAGCGGTATACAAAGCCAATACAGCTAATCTTATTGCAAATGCAATTTTATCATACCAGATAATCCCAGAGCTGGAAATCAAAACTAGCATAGGATTTAGTGATCTCCGTTATGATGAAATCAGAACTTCACCATCAACGATATATAATCCCTCACTTGGTCTGGGAAGCGAATCTTCATCATTATTTGTCAATAACAGTAACAGAGAATCGTGGATTATCGAACCCCAATTGAACTGGAATAAAAAAATTGGGCATGGTAAAATAGAACTTTTGGCTGGTGCTACTTTTCAACAGCAAAAAACGGCACAGCTTGTACAAGAAGCAGATGGTTTTGCAAGCAACAGCTTAATTTATGACCTTGCTTCAGCCACATATCTTTATGTATTTACAAATCAGCAGACACAATATAAATATCAAGCATTTTTCGGCAGGGCAAACTTTAATTGGAAAGATCGTTATATTGTTAATCTTACAGGAAGAAGAGATGGCTCAAGCCGCTTTGGTCCGGGCAATCAATTTGCCAATTTTGGTGCCATTGGAGCAGCTTGGTTATTTTCAAAAGAATCATTGCTAGAAAATAAAATCTTAAGCTTTGGAAAATTGAGAGCCAGTTATGGAACTACTGGCAATGACCAAATCGGAGACTATAACTTCTTAGATACCTATAGTTCTGCAGGCAATAATTATCAGGGAACAGTCGGTCTGCAGCCCAATCGCTTATATAATCCAAATTTTGGATGGGAAACCAACAAAAAAATGGAAATAGCTTTAGACCTAGGTTTTATTCAAGATCGCATTTTTTTAACGACTGCCTATTACCGCAATCGTTCATCCAACCAATTAGTTGGAATTCCACTTCCCGGAACTACAGGATTCAATTCCATATTAGCAAACCTAAATGCAACAGTTGAAAACACAGGACTAGAACTGACTATTCGAACAGTAAATATTGAAAAACAAAATTTCAAATGGGCTACAAATCTGAATTTGACTGCTCCAAAAAATAATTTAATAGCCTTCCCTCAATTGGAAAACTCTACCTATGCTAACCAGTATGTAATTGGGAAATCCATCAACATTCAAAAGGTTTACAATTACATAGGCCTGAATACCCAAACGGGAATATATCAATTTGAAGATGTCAATAAGGACGGAAAAATTTCATCCCCTGATGATAGGCAAACGATTAAAGATTTCAGTCCAAAGTTTTATGGCGGTCTGCAAAATCAGTTTAACTTAAAAAGATGGCAGCTTGATTTTCTGTTTCAATACGTTAAACAAGAAAACTGGAATTCAATAAGCATGTTAGGCCTGCCTGGGGGTTTGTCTAATAAAACTATAGAAGTATTAAACCGCTGGCAGAATCCTGGAGATACTGGTCCATATCAAATGTATAGTTCAGGAACAAATTCACTGGTAACAGTTGCAAATAACCTCTACGCCAACAGTAATGCCGCTATAACCGATGCGTCATATCTTAGGCTTAAAAACATTTCAATATCCTATAATCTACCTGAAAACAGTCTAAAAAAATTAAAATGCCGTATTTCTCTTCAAGGCCAGAATATACTAACCTTCACCTCTTATAAAGGAGCTGATCCTGAGTTTATAGTATCTGGCTTTTTACCTCCTCTTAAAATATATGCATTAGGATTACAGCTTATTTTCTAACACGAACGACTATGAAAAATTATATACAACAAAGACGGCTAATTTTCTTTACTGATAATAAAATAAAATTATCAATTTATTTCGCTTGGATACCTATATTTTGCTCTTTGCTCTATTCCTGTGACAGTTTTGTGGATGTAGATCTTCCCACTTCTCAATTAACAGGAAATACAGTATTCGAAAATAAAAATACTGCCAATGCTGCTTTGGTAAATGTTTACGCCCAGATAAGAGACAACGGATTAATTACAGGAAAACCGACAGGAATTTCTAATCTTTTAGGAAACTACTCGGATGAATTAACGTTTTATGGAACAGACAGTAATGCTGCTAAAGATTTCTATAATAATACTATCATAGCATCAAATACTACTGTCGCAGGATGGTGGAATAATACATACAAACAAATATATGCTGCAAATGCTGTAATTGAAGGAGTATCTAATAATACAAAACTTATTGAATCAGACAAAAATCAATTATTAGGCGAGGCTCTTTTTATCAGAGCACTGCTTCATTTTTATCTTGCTAATATTTATGGCAATATACCATACATTACAACCACCTCTTACCAAACAAATGCTGTCGTTTCTAAGAAATCTGTCTCTGAGATATATTCTGAGGTTATAAATGATTTACAAAAAGCAATATCGTTATTACCCTCTAATTATATTACTTCGGGTCGTGTTCGTCCAAATAAATCAGCAGTACAAGCGTTGTTAGCAAGAGTATATTTGTACGATAATCGATGGGAATTGGCCGAACAAACCGCTTCTCTCCTAATTAATAACACGAATCTATATTCTTGGGAAAACAATATTGATAAAGTATTTCTAAAAGAAAGCACCTCAACAATTTGGCAGCTGATGCCCTCAACAGCTGGTAAAAATACAGATGAAGGAAATCTTTTTGTATTTACCAGTGGACCGCCAACACTTGTTGCTTTAAATAATGAATTATTTAAAGCTTTTAGTTCTGATGATTTAAGAAAAACCCATTGGATAAAAGTAGTCACCAACGGAACTTCAACTTGGTATCACGCTAATAAATACAAACAGAAAAGCCCAACGGGAACCTCGGTTGAATATTCAATCGTAATGCGTTTAGAAGAACAATACCTTATTCGTGCAGAAGCAAGAGTGTATCTTAACAAATTGGAAGAAGCCAAAGAAGATTTAAATAAGATCCGAAATCGTGCAGGTCTTCAAAACACAACTGCAACGACAACTGAAAATCTGCTACAGGCTATTCTCAACGAAAGAAAGTTTGAGTTATTTACTGAGCTCGGACATCGATTTTTCGATCTTAAAAGAACAGCAAATCTGGATAATTTTCTCTCTGGAACAAAACCTGGATGGAATACTACTGACAGACTTTTTCCAGTCCCTGATTCTGAGTTGAGGGTAAATCCAAATTTGCTTCCTCAAAATGACGGGTATTAAAAAAAATTACATATCCTATGAAAATCAATAACAAAAAACTAGTACAGGCTGAGTCATTTTTATCCCGTATTACATTTTTATTTTTTGTTTTAGTAGCCTGCCCTTTATTGGGGCAGGTAAAACAAAAAAAGATGCTTCAGGAATCCGACTATCATCTGTGGCATACAATACAATCAGAAAATATTTCTGAAAACGGAAACTGGATAAGTTACAAACTAGTTTATCCAAATAGTAAAGACACTCTTTTTATTACAAATACAAAACTGGATATACAGTATGTTTTTCCAAATGCGTTTAATGGAAGTTTCAATATGGAAGAAAGCTTCGCTTGCATTACTCCAGTAGCAGGACTGCAAATACTTAATTTAAAAACTGGCAAATCGCATTCTTATGCGGGAATAACCCAATACAGATACACAAAAAATAAAAAATATATAATTACATACAGCAAAGCTGAAAATGCTTCTCTGGAAATAAAAAAATCCTCAGGATTAACAATAATGAAAATTGATAATGTTCGCGAATATAAAATAGCTCCACAAGAAAATGCTGTTGTGTTTTCTGATGGCCATCGCATCGGATTTATAACTTTAACTGACAAACTGGAAAAGACTATCATTCTTGAAAAATCCGAAAATTCATTTTTTAATTTGACGTGGCAAAGCAATGGAAATACTGTTGCCTTTTTACAAAAAAAAGATGATCTCGGTGAAAACAATTTATTTTTCTTTAACCTTAAAAATAATAAGCTTTTTGAATTCGATTCCGAAAAACTTTTAAACCTTAAAAGTGATATCACAATTAGTCCTACAGTGACGACTAAATTGACAATATCTGATGATGGACAGCGTGTTTTCTTTGGAGTAAAAAAACGGGAATATAATTATTCCGTAATTGATTCAACACAAGTACAAATATGGAATGCCTCTGATAAGTTATTGTATTCGCAGCGAGAAGAAATTGGGCAATGGGATAAAGTAGCTAAGCTTGCTGTTTGGTTTCCTTATGAAAATAAATTTAAACAAATAACTAGTAATCAACTTCCAAAAGTAATCCTGGCTGGGGACCAAAACTTTGCCATCACATTTAATCCGTGGCAATATGAACCCCAGTACAAACAGCAGGGAGATATCGACCTCAGCTTAATAAGTCTAATATCAGGGGATTCAGGCAGAATATTAACCAAACACTCTGGAAATAAAAATCATACTATTATATCCCCAAAAGGTAATTTCATAACATATTTTAAAGATCAGAAGTGGTGGGTATATGATATATTAAAAAAGATTCATCTTAACTGCTCAGCAAATATTAAGCTACCTCTCTTTGACCAAAATTATAACTCAGCAGGTGAAGTTCCTGCATATGGGATCTTAGGCTGGACAAAAAATGATTCTTCACTATTGCTTTATGATCAGTTTGACATCTGGGAAGTTTCTCCCGATGGCAGAACAGCTAAAAGATTAACACACGGCAGAGAAAAAAACATACAATTCAGGATAGCAAAACAGCAGTATGAAAACTTTAAAACAGAAAACTACAATGGTTTCTATGCATTAGAAATTGATCTCGACCATGAATTAATTCTTCAGGCAAAAAATAATGAAAAAAGCGGTTATTTTATTTGGAACAAAACCGATGCAGAAAAGCCTCTGGTTTTTAATGAAATGAAAATTAGCTATCTAATGAAATCTTCAAAAGGAGAAAGGTATGTTTTTCAGCAGCAGAACTATGAAAATGCTCCATCAATCTGGTTAAAAAAAAATAAAAAAAGCAAAGCCGAGTTAATTGTTCAGAGCAACAGACAGCAGAAAGATTATTATTGGGGTAAAGCTGAAAAAATTCATTATTATAACAAAAATGGAGCATTTTTAACAGGCGCACTTTTTTATCCTGCTAACTATAATCCCTCTAAAAAATATCCTTTAATAGTCAGCATCTATGAATTAAAATCTCAGGAATTTTATCAATATGTTAATCCCACTTTGTATTCTGATACAGGATTTAACATAACGAATTATACCGCTCAAGGCTATTTCGTTTTATGCCCTGATATTATATACGAAATTGGGAATCCCGGTATTTCTGCAGTAGATTGTGTTCTTTCAGCAACTCAGTCTGTAATCGACAAAGGTATTATTCAAAAAGATAAAATAGGTTTGATAGGCCACTCTTTTGGAGGTTATGAAACTAATTTTATAATTACCCAAACCAATTTATTTACAGCTGCAGTATCTGGAGCCGGTGTAGCAGATTTAACAAGCTGGTATTTAACAATGGGATGGAATACTGGTACTCCAGAAATATGGCGTTTTGAAAATCAGCAATGGCGTATGGGAAAATCACTTTTTCAGGATAAACAGGCATACAGCCGCAACTCTCCATTGGAGTTTGTACACAACATTCAAACACCACTACTCTCTTGGACTGGCAAGCAGGATCGGCAAGTCCATTGGTATCAAAGCATAGAATTTTACTTGGCATTGCGAAGACTGCAAAAAGAGCATGTTTTATTAGTGTACCCTCAGGAAAAGCATGTTATAATGAATCCAAAAGATCAGAAAGATCTCAGCAGTCATATTAAGCAGTGGTTCGATTATCATCTGCAGAATAAAAGCCTTCCCTCTTGGGTTAGTTATAAATAAAAACAATGCAGTTCTTTATAAAAATAGAACTGCATTGTAAATGAACCTAACATTTTAGTCAAGCCCTTTAAAGATTAGTTTAATTTGTATAAGACTTTGTTACAAGTAGTACCACTGGCATTTAAACCAAAAACTTGCTGATTTGTGTCCTCAATGGTACAAATTTCACTCCCTTGATTGTTACAATCAATTGATTCAGAACATGGATTCGGATTATTGATGTATCCTTGTTCAGGCGCAATTACATTAGTTGCTTTGCCATTTGGACTTGAGGCAAAAGCACCTGCAATTGCAAAGGCAAAGGCTGCCACAGGCAAAAGCTTTTTCACATTTAATGTTTCCATGATAATAAAAATTAAATTAAAAAAATATCTACTTTTTTTACAGGTGTTCGATTACATTCCTGATACTGAGCGCTAAGTATATGATAATCATAATTCACTTTTGTAATGCTGTAAAAGTGAATTACTAAGTTGATAACAAACTATATAATTGCCAATAAGGGCATAGAGGTAATTCTCTTTAACAATTATATTTCTTATTTTTTGATCTCCGATATTATAAATATAAAAGCTCGAAACATAAGAAGCATCATTCAAATCATAAACGTCTATGGTACTTGCCTGGCTCCATAAATCTTTGGACTCATATAATCCATGAACTGGCGAGTAAATAAAAAGAAGGTTTTTATAGACGGCACTGGCTTTGTTGACGATAATCGGCGGTGCCGACATTTTCTTTTGATTCCTGCTTGAGATATTGGAAATTTTAATTTTTGCCTGGCTTGTAGTATCTATAGTTTTCCCTATATATTTTAAGCCAAGAGAATCATTAGCTACTACAAATTCATTCCGATATAAATAAACATAAACGATACGTTTTATCTTTGGACTGTAATGTAGCATGCCGTCTGTATCAAAAATTCCATCAATTTGTTTTTGCAGCAGTCTAGGATTTAATTTCACTTTTTGATTCTTTCCCAGAAAAATGGATCCAATTATATTTTCATTATTCTTTACCGCCTGCCCTCGAAAGGCAACATTAAGAGAATCGATTGGTGTAATTAAAGAAAAAAATGCTTTTTGATTCATAAATAATGATGCTTTCCAATCTGCTATTTTTCCTCTAAACAGACAAGGGACATTTCCATCCGAAACAAAAAAGTAAGATCCTGAAATATTAATTTTGACAGCTTTAAATTTAAAATCACTCTTATCCAACTCTATTTTTAATGAAGTTTTCTTTTGCAAAATACTATCGAACGACACGAGATGTAACGGCGTAGTATTATTTCCTAAATATAAATTTCCATTTGCTTCTCCAGCAAAATAATAGGAATTATAAAGAAGATCAACTTCACTTCTTTTTACTGCCTGATGGTGTGGAAAACGTCGCACAAAATTATTCCGATGATGCATTATATTTTCAGATGAAATAAATAAAACAGTCACTAGGCCAACACTAAAAAAAATCGAAAGGGCAAAAGAACTGGTAAGAACAGCGGGTTTTGAAATAAAAGATGTCTTAGACACCCTATTGGCCGATATCAGGATACCCGCTGCCGCCAGCATTATGAAAACCAAATTAAAAAAGAAATGTTCCTTCCATCCCATTTTTTCCAAAATCCCACCACAGGAGCATGGAATAAAAGAGCTGTAATTTAAAATAATATAGATGTATGATGTAAACATGATCATCAGATTAAAAGCTGCAAAAAGACTGATTAATCTCCATCTTTTTAAAACAATAAATAATGCTATAAGTAATTCAATTATCGGTATCATCCAAGCAATTGATCCGGCAAAAGCACTTAATAAAGGGGATTGTCCCAATTGAACTTGAAAATTTTCAAAATCAAGCAATTTACTTACTGCTGCGTATACAAATAGAATCATATACAATAAACAAATTGCATCGAGAATCTTACTTTTAATATCTGCACTAAGTTTCATTCTTTCTCATTTTTATTAATGATTTAACCCTTATTGTTTATGGAAACTTTCATTTTGTTTTCTATACATAACCAATAAATTAAAATTGATATCCAGATAATAACATGTATCAAAATTACAACGGCCCGATTAACAAAAAAACATCAAAAACATACCAAAAAACATCAAAAACATACCAATTTCATTTTAAACATTATTTACAATATTAAATGCTATAGACTATCAAAAAACTGATTCGAATTTGGCAAGTTTCTGTATTTAAGATTTCTGTTGATACAAATTTACTGCTGTTGATTTGAACGCTTGTTATCAAAATCGAGCCAAAAGTTTTCAAAAACGCGCCATTTTCATTCAAAATGAGGAAATTTTCTTACTTATTATTTATTTTACATAAAACACTGATATTAAAGAGCTTATTTTCACTTTATAAAATTGTTATTTTAATACACAAAATTACATTACGCTTTTTAGTTACTTGTTATCAAAAACAGGCCAAAATTTTTCTAAAACAGGCTTTTTGAGTTAAAGTTTTGCAATGGGAACCAGTCCTTAAATAAAAATGAATCTCTAATCATCTTTTAAACAATAAAGATTTAAATCAGAAAAAAAGCAAAGCAAGATATTGGACACAGTCAGAGAAGTGCTCATAATGCCTTTTTCTCGTTCCTCCAAAAAGCCACCCTTCGGGACTTATAGCACTTCAGCTGCCTGCTTATCCAATTTGAAGACTGCTTTCTTTTTTTCCTTTTTCTTTTTTAAGTATTTATTCATTCTTACTGTCTGCAGTCATGATAGGTAAATTTTACTTATCAAGATCTGGAAGATTCTCATTAAATTAGTTGCTGGCTTTTAAAATATCTCCAAAGATTGCCACGTTCCTGCAATCAGCAAGATGAACGGTTGTTTAACAACCGCCTATCTTGCCACCCATTGTCGCGGAACTCGGCGGTGGAGAAACTTAAAAGATAAGAGTTTGATAATAATGAAAATGAAAGATGATGAAAAGAGAAAATTCAAACAGAACACGAATCGTGGGACTGCGATTCACTCCTTTGGAGTATGCCGAACTGGAAAAAAGATTTAGAGCTAGCACTTGCCGAAAATTAAGCGACCACATCAGGAGCCACTTATTCAACAAACCCATTGTAGCCATTTACAGAAATCAGTCTTTAGACGAACTGATGGAAGAGACAGCTGTACTTACTTCCGAATTACGGGCAATCGGCAATAATATCAATCAGATTGCCAGAAAGATAAACACGCTCAAAACAGTTCCCGATTTCAAAGGACATCTTTATCTGTTCGAAATCCAGAGAAAAAGGCTTTTTGATAAAATGGAAGAAGTCTCAGGTCACACCCAGAAAATAGCAGAAAAATGGTTGCAGTGATAAAAACAAGCTCGTCCATAAGAGGCATTCTGAATTACAACGAAAATAAAGTTGAGATCGGAGAAGCGGAATGTATAAGTGCAGTGAATTATCCGCTGGAACTGGAAAAACTGAGTTTCACTTTAAAATTAAACCGTTTTATAAAACTGGCAGAACTCAATACCAATGTGAAGCGAAACACGGTGCATATCTCGCTCAATTTTGATCCCTCGGAGAATCATTCGAAAGAAAAACTGGCTGAAATCGCGGATGTCTACATGGAAAAACTAGGATTTGGCAGACAGCCTTATCTGGTGTATCAGCATCACGATGCGGGGCATCCGCACTGCCATATAGTGACAAACAACATTCAGAGAGACGGAAAAAGAATCGATCTGCATTTACTGGGGATCAGAAAATCAGAACCTGCCCGAAAAGAAATTGAAGAAATGTTCGGGCTTGTAAAAGCCGAAGGAAGAAAACAGGAAGAACAATTTTCGTTAAATCCGATAGATGTCGGCAGAGTCCAATACGGAAAAGCAGAGTCCAGAAAGGCGATAAGTTCAATTTTAAACAAGGTTTTATTTGATTACAAGTATTCAAGCCTGGCTGAACTCAATGCAGTTTTAAACCTGTATAATGTTCATGCTGACAGAGGAAGCGAGGAATCGAGAGTTTTTAAAAACAACGGACTGCTTTATAAGATACTTGATCGGGATTCAAAGCCGATTGGAGTTCCGATAAAAGCAAGCGAATTTTACAGCAAACCTACCTTAAAATTTCTGGAAGGAAAATTTAAAACTAATGAAGCCGAGAAAGAGCCTTGTAAAAAATATGTAAAAAATGCCATTAAACTGGCTTTCTTTCGTGAAAACATATTTTCTCCCGAAAAATTATCTAAAATACTGGAAAAAGAAAGCATTAATATAATATTCAGAAAAAGCAGAGAAGGACAGCTTTACGGAATAACTTACGTTGACCACAAAACCAGATCCGTTTTTAACGGAAGCAGTCTCGGAAAGGAATTCAGTGCAAAAGGAATTCAGGAAAGCTGTGCCTTGAAGATTCTTGAACTTGAAAGAAAGCATCAAAACTCTATCTCTAATAATTCAGAAAATTGTCTAAATCTCGAATTAAAAGAGTATGTAAAAGAAAATCTCGTTGACATACTGCTTCGTGGAGAGAGAATAAATGACTATGTCTCAAAAGAATTTAAACCAAAAAAGAAAAAGAGGCTTTATAAAGGGATTTAATAACGTAAAGGGTGCCATTATTTTGCTCCCTTTACCATTTTAGTAAACCTGAGTTATCTGTTTAGTTCTTATATTTTGCTTTTCCATATGAACCTTTCTATTTTTCTAAAAAAGTTGTTTATAATCAATTCTTTTTTAGGCAACATATCATTTTTAAAAGGTGGAAATTTTTCTTTTAAAATCGAATCTTTATAAGTTGGATAATTTTTTAATAGAGTATGTTTTTCAAAAATTAATTTATCAGAATATTCTATTATTTTTTCATATGCTCTTATCTTTTCAAAATATCTATATGGTTTCATTTCATCATCAAATGCACTACGTTTCTCCTTCTTAAGGAAAACCCAAGTTAAAAATTGAAGCAAAAAAAATATTTTAACATAGTTTTCAAAGTTATATTCAAACTCAAAACCTAACTCATGTAAAATGGAATGCCTATTAATTTCATTGGAAATTATCTGCCCATTAGTTTTTAAATAAAATGATTCATTAACAAATTCAGTTACAAAAGAAAACCAAGTATCATAGTACTGATTATGATTAGAAACTAATTTATTGAATTGTTCTTCTGTAAATTCGATTGATTCTTGATTTTCAGTTTTATAATTTTTCAAAAAATCTACGTAATTTTCCGATAAATCATTTTTTATATACTCAAAACTTCTTTTTAAATCTTTAAATTGAATCCTGTCACTAGTATAACCTTTTTCATTTGTAAGATATTTTCTTAAAATACCTTCAATAATTGGAATTATAGTTTTTATGCTTCCTTCATAATCTTTTTGGAAACATAAAATCAAACTATTTTCAATTGATTCTAAAAAAGGACTAATATTTTTACATCTTGAACAATCTCCTTCAATGAATGAGGCAATATGTTTTAAATTATAAAATTTTGTCTTAATTATTTTAAGAATATCGATTTTGCTACTATTTTCATTTTCGCTTAACTTAAGAAAACTATTTAGTTCATAGCCTTGAAAAAAAAGAGGTGAAATAAATAACCAATCATTAGATTTTAAAAAGTTATTTACAAGTTTATATTTCAGTAAAGTTTTATTTTCGTTTTTATTGCCTAAAAGCAAATGATAATGATATTTGGCTAATTGTTCATTCATTTTCAGTGTTAATTTTTTATCGATGTATATTTACCCGATCAGGTATCAAAATAGTATTTATTTTATTGTACAGATTTATGACGTGATAAAGAGGTTTTCATTACCACTAGACGCATTTTATTGCATTTAATCGTATTATTGCTCTCTTGTATCTTTTCATTTTTTTAATCTTCTACTATTCAAAGGTATTCATCTAGTGCGCAGTGTTCTTGCGTAATAAAAATATGTTCAATTTTACTGAATATTTTTTTTCTGATTATGACTGATAATTTAGCTAATGTATTAAGTCATATTTCCTCATTAGAATCAATCATTAGCTTATCAATATTTGTTATCGTTTTTGCTATACTTATGCAAAAAATCTATAACTTTTACTACACAAACCTTATTGTCAGGATATTTATAAAGCAAAGTATCATCGCCAATATCAAAGAAAATTGGTGCACCTGCTGATGCCCAGCTTTTCCTTTCATGCTTCCAAGATAAGGTCAGTTTATCTTTATCCTTGATAATTTTATTTCTTTCCTCGTCAAAATTAGCTTCTAATATTTTTAAATTTGTTGTGATATAATTGTCGATTGAACCTTTTAATTGTTGTAATTCCTTATCATTTTCTTCACTCTCGCTTTTAAAAAAAGCAATAACTCTTGAAAGTTGAGTAATTTCGTCTTCTCGTTTTAAAAACTGCGATGCAACAAATTTCAATTCCTCTTTCAGTGCTGGTTTTAGATTATCAAGATCAGCCTCTAAGTCAGCACGCTCTTTGTAAAGCTGTTCAATTTCTACACTATTTTCAATAGCTACACTCAGGAAGTACTTATTCCTTTTCAGCTCTCCTAACAATTTAAAAAATGGCTTTTTAGAAATAAGTGCGGCATCATTTGTAATATCAACAAGGGAAGGTTCAACAAATAAGTTTTCGCTTTCCCAGATTTTTATAATTCTCTCTACAAATGTTTCTGCATTTTTATTGTCAAAACTAAAAATATCTGTTAGAGATTTCAACAATGATAGATCGTTTTCCCTATTTTGAATTTCAGAAGATAAAGATTTACTTTTTCTCTTTATATTTTGAAGTTCTATAGAATTGTATTGTTGTAACGAAGTTCGTTGCACTGAATAGCGATAATCGATTTCTGCAAGATGTTTATCTGATTTATTTTCTGTAATCAAATTATTCTTAAATGTCTGAGCATTTATAACCCAAATCATTTTTTCGTAAAACATTTCCCGCTCCGCAATAGTTGACGAAGAAATCATTGAGTTTTGAAATTCTATTACAATTCCATTATCTGTAAAAATATCAGCAATGTGTTTTTCGTTATTTTTTTTAATAATTTTTTCTTGCCACTCAGATGGAAATTTGTTTTTCCAAGACCGATGCCACTCGGTTTCAGCTTCTTTCCATAAGTCACAATTTGCATTATGTGCATGTTGCCAATGCCAAATATAAATTTTGCCACATTTACCAATTACTTTCTCTTTGCAAAAGGCACAAAATGCAATTTGACCTGAGTAAGTAGGCTTAATTTTTTCTCCTTCTATGTCTAATGCATGTTGCATAGCCGAAATAATAATGTATAATTACTAGTTATAAAATGGAGTTGCGACTAAGTTAAATCCTCTTCTTGAACTTGCCAAGTCTGCCTGCATATTTACATTAGTAAAATCAGCAAAACCATTATTTTTAATATTTTCTATAAGTGACGATTCAAGGAATTTAGCGGTTTCTGTAATTGTTACTACATTGCATTAAAAATCAGCTCTTTGCAAAATTATCTTTATTTCAACTGTAAAACCTTTTTAAGTAAATACATTTGCAATATCCATTTTAGAAGATGCATTCTCTAACGAAATTATTGCTTATTCGGGTGTATCGTAACTGTAATTCATAATTTATTTATCACCAAATTTCACTGTGTTTTGCTTTTAAGTTATTAAATCTCGTCTAATTCTTTTCGGACAGCTTGTCTCAACTGTAATTTAAGAGCATTTAATTTATTGGCAGTCTCTTCAATTTCGGACTTATATTGTTCCAATTTGTCCATTTGTCTTGAAACCAAAAGCGAAGCATAATCTTTCATCATTACAGCTGATCTGTTTAAGGCTTCATCATTTTCAATTTCAGTTTCTTCTAATAGTCTTAATACTTCTTCACCAGCTATTATTTTTAATGAAGCTGTTTCTGTTTTAAATCGCAATTGCGATTGATTCGTTCTAGCCATAATCCCTTGTATGGACTCTGAAAATTCAATTGTTGCCTCCATTTCTTTTTCAGAATCATTTTGAGCAATCAAAAATGAAGCATTAAATTTTGACAGCGCAGGTAAAAATTCTGTTTGAGCCTCTTCGTTCGACTTTGTATTAAGTTCATCAAGCAAATTAAAATACTTTATATACAAATTACTTTTATATTCATATTTATATTTCCGTTTTGAGTTTTCTAAATCAAATTTAGAGGTAACCTTTTCTTTTTCTTCAGTCAACAACTTTGTATCTTCTATGGTAGCCCTATTTTTACCTTTCTCTTTTATATATGAAGTTAGATATCCAAATAAAAAACCAGTTAATAGACTTACAGTAATAAGTATAATTTCGTACATATTCATTGCGTTAGTTAATATTAAAATCGCTAATTAGATTCACTTATTTGAACAAACCCTTCTGATTCATCGTAAAATTTTATTTCTATTGTATCAGTATTATTAACAATGCGCTCTGCTAAGTTTTCTCCAATAATTTTATATGTAATAGCTCTATTCATCTTATCTATTGTTTGCAGATATCCTTTCGTGGAATGCTTATTGATAATTGAAAATTTATTATCATCAAAAAGCAAAAATTTGGGTTCTATTTCCCGCCTTGTATCAAGAATCTTAATATCTGGCTTAGGAATATATTCTTCAAAATCACCTTTATGCTTTTCATATTGATGAAATCGTTTTGAAGATTCTTCAAAAAAATCAGTTGCTCCAAAATTTAATATGTATTCAAAGCCTTCAACTTCCCCTTCTAAACTATAATAATCTCCTTTTTTTACAAAAAAATATATACCACCTTCATCATGTGGTCTTCCTAAAATCAGCCCGCCCATAGTTGCGTCAATTGCGCGACCATCATTCAAATATTCTTCCATTTGAGCTAACAAAAATTTCATTTTATAGTAATACATAAGTTTAAAGGTTAAAGGATTATTTGTTAATAGCATAGTATAATATACCTTTTTTTTAATAAATAATATCATGAAAGATGGCGTCAACATGTTTTTCCCAATATTTCATTCTAATGATTTGACTATTTGTTGTATCACTATTAGGAATTTTCTTTTCAATGACCTTTTCAAATGTTGGATAACTTAAAATTAGCTGTGCAATCAACTTTCTTCCTTCTTCGAGAATTGACGGTTCAGAACCTTCGTAATCATAATTTATAGATACTGATTCTCCGCTATGAACAAAATTATTTCTTTTATGATATAAATTGTCAAAATCTCTTGCAACCTTTTTTTGCTTATCCTTTGGTAACTTCATTAAACGTGGAATGATTGCTGAAATCCTAAGTCTTTTCTCATTTCTGTTTCTTGTTAAAATACTTTCAGCAATTGTCATTGTTATGATTGTTGAAATTGAAGTATTTTGCTTTATCGATTCATTAAATAAAATTAATGCATTAAGAAAGCAAACATTAAAATCATCTAAGTTTTCTTCAAAATATATTCTCTTAAGGAAATTTTTGAATTTTTTAGCCAGCTCTTTTTCTTCCAACCAGTTTAAATCAAATGGAACGCTAACATCAAAGTTTAATGGTTTATGATTTTG
Organism: Flavobacterium sharifuzzamanii; assembly: GCF_003254585.1. Lineage (GTDB taxonomy): Bacteria > Bacteroidota > Bacteroidia > Flavobacteriales > Flavobacteriaceae > Flavobacterium > Flavobacterium sharifuzzamanii. Next base: position 296,151 of record NZ_QJGZ01000035.1, read on the forward strand.
TCTCCAAGTTTCTTTAGAATAAATTGCTAAATGGCTTGCTTCTGCCAAACTTGTTTGTGCCCAAGTGAGAAAAGATGTTTTATCTTTTGAAGTTTTATGTATATTCCCATAATAAAAACATCTTATGGAATATATAATTATTTTTGCAATATTAAGTGAATTGTAGTGAACAGTAGTTGTTTGATGTGTTTGTTTAATAAGTAAAAGTGGATACTTCAAGAAATCCTCTGATCTTGATTTTTCGGTATGATTTGCAATCCAAACAGTTTCTGCTAAAGTTTTTTTTGTAGATCGGGCTATAATTTTGAGCTTATCTTCTCGTGAATAATTTTGAGGTATAAATGTAAGATTATCAATCTTCATAATATTATTAAATTGCGCAGATTGAATGGGAACTATTATTACATGATCTGCTAAATTGTGTTTAAGAATTGTAACAATTTCTTCTACAACTTCTTCAATAATGTCTTCTTTAAATTGTACAGGAAGGTTTTGAAATCTTTTAGTTATAGTTTGTTCTACTCCATACATCATGATATCACCATCATATATTTCTTTAATGTCTGGAATATTATACAAAGCTTGAAATAGATTCTGAAATGTTTTATCTTCATAATCATAATCGATTTCGCCTTCTTTAAGACTTTTATTGGCGAAAGCATTAAATAGATTAGCCATTTTTTTTCTTTCTAATAAATTAAATATTGCCATAAAACCCTTGTATTTAGTGGTTAATATATTTTGAATTAAGAATGACGAGATGATATTTTTGAGATGTTGAGCTACTTCAAAAATCCAAGGTTTTTAAATATTACGACCTTCTTACTGTTAAAATAGTTAGAACATTTATTTCTTATTTATACCCTGTCTTGTATGTGATATCCAGCTTGTTTTGAATTATTGTTGCAACAACTAATACTTCTGTCATTTCAGTCAGTTGAGTGTCCTCTAATAATTTTGGATCATGTGCTTTTGGATTTCTATACATACTAAAAAAACCTTTAACGAAATTTGAAAAACCTTTATGTTCACTTTCCTCACTTTCGGATTGCAAAAGGTTAAATGCTAGCATTGGCTTTTTATCACTTCCTAGCCCAAAACATTCATCTACCAATATCGCTCCATCCGATGCATAACCACTTTTTTGACGCAGTTTATGTGCTACACTCTTAGTAATCTCAAGTATTGCGTGAAAGTAATTTTCATTAAGCCATTCAGATTCGCAATAAGCTAAAATGTCACGATGAATTCCTATCCCATGGACGCGTTCTTTTATTTTTAGAGAGCGATTCTTTGCTTCTGATATAGTTTTAGCTTTAGTTACATTTTTCGGTTTTCCTTCTTTATCTATTTCGATTCCTTCAAAAAGTAATTTTTCATTTATGCTGGTTCGATGCTTTTCAAAACTAGCTTCGTTGTCATAGCGTTTCGGATCTATGATTTTCAGCAAAAAATTTAAAACATTATTTGCACAATTATCTTGTTTTTGCCTTGATATTAATGTGTAATAAATTCTGTCAGCCTTATTCGTTCCTTCGTTAGTATCAAAAAGCCCCGCATTATGAAATTGTTCATTAATTTGTTTATGGGTCAGAATCTGTTCTCCAACTATGTTAGATATACTTCTCAATGTGCTCGGATCAAAATTTTGTATCATCTTTTTATGGTATTTGAATGGAGCATTACTATGTCTAGAATCTAGAAATTCAATCATAAAAAATGCTTCCTTTATTTAAGATACGAAGATATTAATATAGTGCGCAGTGATTCTGCGCACTATATTAATATCTGTCTTAAAAAATTAGACAAATATTATTAATCAATTTTAGTTCTCTTTACGGAAAACCATAAATGCCATAATTATTACTTTACAATTTCGCAAGAAATTGTATGTTTTCAATTTTTTTACGTACGCTTTTCTGTTGTTAAATGAATGTTTCTTTAAAAATTTTTACTTACAATTTTATTTTTGCCTATTATTATTTGAAGCTTACTGCCTTTAATGAGATAATATTTTTAAGAATTTATCATATTTAAAGATTGCCGATGATTGAAACAGATAAGCATGTTGTTTTAAGTAAATTGGTGAAACTGAGCACGTTTAATTTTTTTGATATACAATAATATTGAAAACTCATTTTTTTTTAGGCAAATTAAATATTTAGCAAGTGCTTCCTACAAAAAATCATTAAATTGTCAGCGAATAAAATTTTAAATACATATTTATCGACAATTTTAGAACATTAAAAAAATTCAAATAACAATTATAATTCATGAATACTAGATTAAAAATTTTAAGGGCAGGAAATGGAGATTCATTATTGCTTACATTTATTGGAAATGATGGCGCCAATAAAAACATTTTGATTGATGGTGGGAATAGTAAGAGCACATATAATACTTGTCTAAAATCCGAAATCTTAAATTTACAGAATCAAAATGAATATATTGATTTATTAATTATAACCCATACAGATCAAGACCATGTTAAAGGAATACAGTACTTACTTAATGATGAAGAAATTAATAAAAATATCATAAAAAAAATATGGTTTAATTCATTTGACAATTCAGACGCGCAAGATACTGGCGATATTAGTTACATTGAAAGTTGCAGAATACAAGCACTAATAAAAGGGTTTCAAATTTCTAGAGAAAGTAACATATTAATTGATAACAAATTTGATTTTTTTGGCGCTAAAATCACATTACTATCACCAACAAAAGACGACTTAGACAAACTTATAATTAAAAATTCAGTAGATATATCTTCTAGAGGTAATGATTACAATTTTACAATAGAAGAACTGATTGAAAACAATTCTAAAATTTTCATTGATGGAGAAGATGACTTAGATTCTACAATAGAAAATAGAGTTAGTATTGCTTTTTTATTAGAAATAAAAGATTTATCAATATTGCATTTAGGTGACGCAAATCCTGATATTATTGAAAACTCGATCAAAAACATTTTGAATGAACGAAAGAGTGAAAGATTAAAAGTTAATGTTGTAAAACTCTCGCATCATGCAAGCCATAGAAGTCTAAGTTTAGAATTAATTGAACTTATAGAATCTAATTACTTTATTGTAAGTACAAATGGTAAAAAAGCTGACCTGCCTAATAAACTAACGTTTTCCAAAATATTAAATCGCTCACAAAAAAACAATCAAACAGATTACTTTATTTTCAATTATGAAGATGTTATCAATAATTTGAACTTTCTAAATAATGAAATGGAAAAATATTTGTTTTGTTGCCTACCTCCAAATGATGTAAATGGCTATATTCTTGAATTATGAGTAAAAACTACACTTTAAACCAAAATCAAGCAGAATTATTGAAAGCCAATACTGTTAGATTGGAATCAATATTTAACGGTACAAGTCAAAGAGTAATTGGTACTGGTATAATTTACAAAACAAATAATGATAATAATACCCATTATATTTTTACTGCCCTTCATTGTCTATACGGAAAAAGGACAGGTTCAGTATTTGCAAATGAAACTGATTTAAAAGAAATTGAAATTTTCTGGTTAAATGAAAATGGAGAGTATGACAGGAGCCATGTATCTAAGAAGTATATTATTCCAATTCACGATCAAGATCTTGCAATAATAATTATCAAATTTGACTCTTCAAAATTGAAAGAATTCGTTATTGGAGACATTGACCATAAAGGGTACTTTAATTCGTATGGTTATCCTAAATTTAAAGAGAATTCTCCCTATGAATTAATATTTAAAAGGAAGCTTTCTCCAAGCAATATAAATACATTCAATATAGAATGTACTTCCCCAATTAACGATGAAGATGCACAAAATAAAATTGCTGGATATTCTGGAGCTGGCCTTTTTTATTCAAATAGATCTGTACTGGTAGGCTTAATTACTCAAATTTCTGATTCAAGTGGATTTGCAGGTTCAATTATTGCAAAAAAAATTGATTATCAACTTTTAAACAAAAAACTAGAAGAATTTGATAATAAATTAGAAAAAATAAAACATATTAATCATACTCTTAAAATTGGTTTAAAACCTGACGGAAGTATAATTGATTATGAAAAAATATTAATTAATGGCTGTGAATTAAACATATGGAAAGCAATTAGTCGACTTAAAAAAGATTTAAAAGATGACTGGTTTCAAGACCCAATAAATTTCCGATATTTATTATCAAAAAAGTTCTTTTACAAAAGAGTTGAACAATATATTGGCCGAAATAAACCTTATACATCTTCCTCACTTGCAAAGCATTTTACCATACCAAAATCTGGTTACTCCACTAGACCAGCGATTGAAACAAGTTTTATAGATAGAATTATGTATCAAGCTTATGTCGATAAGCTTGCAAAAAATTTAGATCATGTACTACATCCTCAAGTTTATTCATTTAGACATAACTTAGGAAAAGGAAATGATAAATACATGTATCATTATTCTATCGAGCAATGGAAAAAGTACGTTTACCAAACAAAATCAGTTTTAAAAAAGGAGAAGCCTTTTCTAGTAGTTGCCGATATCACAAATTTTTTCGAAAATATTAATACTAAACTTTTATTAGAGTACATACAAAGTCTCATACACGATTACACAACAGTAGATTCTAAAGATGAATTATATAGAATCTTGGAAAGTGTAGGAGATCTTATTAGGCAATGGAATGAAAAACAGATAAATGCAGAATTTGGAATTCCTCAGAACAGGGATGCATCATCATTTTTAGCAAATTTGTTTTTAAGTAAAATTGATTACATAATGATATACTCAAATAATCATAAGTGCTACTATAGATATATGGATGATATAAGAATTGTCTGTGATTCGAAGGCAGAAGCAATTAAGGCAATTTATGATTTATCAATTGCAATGAGAGATATTGGACTTAATTTGAACTCTTCAAAGACTACAATTTTTGATTTTAATGACACAGAAGAGAGTAAACTAATAAATGAATTTCTACCTGAATCATTAGTTCAAATTGATCAGATTAATAGTTTATTATCAACTAAGAATAAAAGGGATGTGCAAATTGCAGTAAACATGACATATAATCTTTTTCTGAAAACAATTAAAATGGATAACAATGAAAAGAAATTTTTAAAAAACAGAAAAATTAGTTTTTGCATAAATAAACTTCAGCTTTTTGCTAGAACTAAAGGACTGCAAAATATAATTGACTTTTCCAAGATTATAGATTATGTTATTGAAGAACTAGACAATCAGCCTTGGCTCACAACTTCTTTTATTAAATTATTAATGTCTATTGACAAGGAATATTTTAAGCCTGAACATTTTATTGTCATAAAAAAAATCATAATGAACAACCTAAAAAATATCTACGAAAGCCAAACCTACTATTTGTGGCTATTTCTAAGTTATCAGAAACATTTTGATGATGAATTAATTCAAATCGCAATATCTAATATTAAAAGTACAAATCAACAAAATCAAGCGAATACCGCGGGCTCTTACATTTATCTAGCGTCGATAAATTGGAAAAATTATAAACATGTAATGTTAAGCTCATTTAATAAAGGAAAATTATCTAATAACTATTTTTTACAGCGAAATGCTCTTATTGCACTGAGAAAAATTTCTCCAGATGAATTGAATAAAGAAGTCATTCTTGATGATTTAAGCAATTTACACGATAAATTATATAAAGAAAATAAAGAGGAATTTGTTTCAGATTTACCACCGATAAAAATTTCTCAAATAATTAAAGATTCACCAACTTTAATATCACTTTAAATGGAAATCATTATAATTAAATATACTTCCTTTGATAGAGGAAAGGAAACTATTCAATTTTATACTAAAATAGTAGGTCATAAATTTAAAATTTACAATGATTTAAGTTTTTTAGATAAAAATACAAACACAACTATAATATCATTTGAGTATGTCAATATTCTTAATGATGTATGCTTAAATAATAACTTTCAATACTTAGATATTGAAAGTTTAAAAAAACAACTGGAAGGAAGATCGAAAATTGAATTTAAGCTTAAGCAGAGACCTTGGAATGTTTGGGTTATGATTCAAAAATTAAATCCAGAAGATTTTAAAATGAAGAAAAGTGAATTTGAACAATCTGTAAATAATGCAAAAGCTGTTTTTATGGGGTTAAATTCAAAGGAGACTCCTGTTAATAAAACCTATCCTTTTTTACTTGAATGTATTGAAAAAATTTATTTGAATTTGAAATCAGAGCTTTCTACTTCTAATGAAAAAGAAAGATATGAAAAAGTTGAAAGCAAAATGAATAATGTATTATTCGAAGCAAGTAGAAGAGGAATACGAATAAATATAGATATAGTTAAAAAGCACATTGAAAATATTAATATTAAATTATATGAAACAAAAAACAAATTGCAACTACAATATGGAATTTTCTCCTTAAATGATTATGAAAATATTAAAGCGAATCTATCTAAAGAAAACAGATATTTTGAAGAACTTAAAGTGAATTCGAAAAAGTTCTGGAAAGCAATTAAATTGACAAGAGAGAAATCTGAACTCATTGAGCTTCTTTATTTGGAACGAAAATACACGACAAATAAAACTATCTTGACTAGAATAGGTTCTTTAGATAAAAATTATGTCAATCCTTTATTTGAAGGTTTAGGAACAATTACTGGACGAATAATCGTTAATTCTCCATCATTACAACAGCTCCATAAAGACTACAGAGATGTGATTATTCCAGAGCAAGACAAGGAATTAATTTATATTGATTACTGTCAATTTGAGGCAGGTATATTAGCTCATGAGGCGGATGATGAAAAACTCATTCAAATGTATAACACTAACGACATTTACACCGAAATTAGCAAAAAACTAGGAGACACAGTTGTATCAAGAGATCTAGCAAAAAAGCTTTTCTTTAGTTATTGCTATGGAATGAGCAAAGAAAATATTTTAGCATTTAGCGGACACGATCTTAATATTTTTTTCAATGAATTTGCAAGTTTGGAAATCTATGAAAAAGGAGTTCTTGAGAATTTTTTAAGAGACGGTTACGTTGACACAATTTTAGGCAACAGAAGGTACAAGAGCTTAAAAAATGTTGAAAACATCAAAGAAAATTGGATAATTAGTCAACGTATCCAAGGAGTTGCATCTCTCATTTTAAAAGATGTAATACTTAGTGTATATAATAGCGGTAAAGACATTGAATTTTTACTCCCAATGCACGATGCTATTCTATATCAAATACCTAAAGATAAAATTGAAGATTACACAAAATTCATCATTGAGCGTTTTGAATTTGAATTAAAAAAATATTTCAATAAATTAACTCCAAAAGCCTCAATAAAAAAATTTACAGATCGATGATTCTTAGCTGGCAAACTTGAACTTTTCGCACTAATATAAGTTTAATTTTCATGGCATTAGTACTTTGATAAAATAACAGGAAGGCAACTCTAAATATCATTTAAAACCTTCAAATCTTCTAACAAATGGTTCGAATTTTGTACCGTCAAGGTCATATTAATAACAAAAGTCTACCCGTTATTAATTTGTAGATTTTTTAATCTCTAGTGACTGCGGAGGGGTTCGAACCATAGTTATATTGAGTTTGTTTTTTGACTTTACAAAAGGTCCATTATTATAATATCTCATTTAATTTCGTCACAAAGTTCGGGAATCACCTGCGGGCGCTTGCAAAAAATTCCCCCATAAATGCAGGATAAAAATCCTGCTTTATTGCGTTGCTTTTTGCGCTTGCTGTATGATTTCCGACTGATGTTCCATAATTAATTTTAAAATTTAGAAATTATGGAAACTTTAAATCAGAAATGGCAGATTGTATCGGAAATTGAATTAATCTACAAATCAAAAATTAAAACCTCTGAAAGACCTCAGATCAAATCATCTAAAGACGCGTACTTACTTTTGAAATCCTCATGGGATCAGGGTAAGATAGATTATTTTGAACAATTCAAGATCTTGTTTCTGAATCATTCATTCAAAGCCTTAGGACTTTACGAAATGTCCTCAGGAGGAATAACAGGAACTATAGTAGATCTTCGCATGATATTTTCAGCAGCCCTAAAAGCAAATGCGACAAACATTATGATTACACATAATCATCCATCAGGAAATACAAGCCCCTCAGAAGCAGATAAACATATGACTGCAAAGATCAGACAGGCAGGCGAACTGCTTGATATAAAACTACTGGATCATCTAATTATAACCTCGGATACTTATTACTCCTTTGCGGATGAAGGCGCCTTGTAGGCGCCATTTACCATTTTTTGGTTAATATTTGGATTTAAAAACCATTTTTCTTTTTCCTGTCTTAATTTATAATCAGGTATTTATACTTAATAGTTTATATTCGCTAAATGATACTTTTGATATATATTAAAAAATCTTATGAATTACGGTTTTCCGTAAAAAACATAAGAGATAAACATTAATATTTGCTGACTAAATAGTCGCAGTATTCAAATTCATTTATAATTAAATAAAAAATAAAAAAATGAGCGATTTCAAAGGTTTAAAAAACTTAATGAACAAATCATTGTCAATTGCTGTCGCAGCATTGTCATCTCTTCAATCTATGCAGGCGAAAAGTTTAGAACTCCCAAAAACAATGGAGCATGATTATAATGACTTCACCAATGTAAATAAATTAAAGCCAAAATTAGTTTTGAAGTTAAATATGTCAAATCCAGAAGGACATATGCTTTTACTACATAGAAGTCACAGCTCTCATAGAAGTCATTCTTCACATAGAAGTCATTCTTCACATTACTCTTCATCGTATAGTTCGGGTTCAAGTTCGAGTTATTCAACTCAAACAACACCTTCTGCAGTATATACACCTTCGAGTTCCTCAAGCTCTTCTTCGTCCGGAAGTAGCACTTCAAGAAATTCCAATTCTTCTTCATCATCCGGATCAACTACAAAGCCTACCACAACTAATAAGGAAGTAAATACATTATACAATACTAATTATGAAAAGACTTCGCCATCAATTAAAATGACTCTTGGTGATAGGGAATTATACAAAGGATGCCAAGGAAGTGATGTAGAACAACTACAAAAACTTTTATCTGCCCTTGGATATGATATTATTATTTCAGAATATTTTGGTGACCGAACAGAAAAGGCTGTTATACAGTTTCAAAAAGATAATGAACTTAAACCAGACGGTCGTGTTTCAGGAATAACACTTTTAAAGATAAAATTAAAATCATGAAAAATATTGTAACTCTCATCAATAACGAATTACATTTTTCATTGAATGAACAACTTTACGATGAAGACGTAGTATTCAAATGCTTTTATTGGTATGGCACAGATTATAATGTAGAGATTGATAAAAAAGATAACGTTTTTTTTGTAAAAATTTCTTCTAAATCAGAAACTAAAATCGATCATGATCATTTATTAATCAAAATCAAACAGGATTTAATTGATTTTAAACTTCGTGATATTGTCACCAAAGAAACAAAAAATATAAGAGAACTCTTAACCGCAAAAGCTTTTGCACATTTCGAAACAGATGAAAATCCTGTAACTGAAATTTCTGATCCAATAGGTTTTGATCCAACTAATTTCTGATTGACAACTATGATTTCAGTAATACAAAAGAAAAATAGAAAATTTAAAGAAATTAATTATTATCAGAATCATGATGTAAGTAATTACTTTCTCCTCCCTTTTAGATTTCAAAAAATTAATTCTAAAACAGAAATTTTAGTAAACGAAGTTGGAGACTTTCTACTGGTGCCAGTTGGAACGGCTGAACAAATAATATTAAAAAAACTAGATAAAATTAAGGATGAAGATCTTTATTTAGACTTAATCAGCAACTTTTTTATATCCGAAGAAGTTATACCGCCACTTTTAAATATACTTGAAGCCCGTTATAGAACCAAAAAATCATTTTTAGATCATTTTACTGCTCTGCATATTTTTGTGATATCACTAAGATGTGAACATACTTGTCATTACTGCCAAGTGTCTCGAGTTACAGAAAACAAAGATGAATTTGACATGTCATTATACCATATTGATGAAGGAATAAAGATAATGATGCATTCTCCCAATCCGCATATTACAATGGAGTTTCAAGGAGGTGAAGCTCTCCTTGCATTCAATAATATCAAATATGCTGTATTAAAGGCTAAAGAAGAAGCCTTACTATATGAAAAACATATGACATTTGTAATTTGTACTAACCTTGCACCTCTAACAGATGATATGTTGCCTTTTATAAAAGAGCATAATATTATGATTTCTTCTTCTTTAGATGGACCAGCTTTTATTCATAACCAAAATAGACATCGACCGCAGCGTAATAGTTACGAAGTAACTATTGAAGGATTAAACAAATGTCGAGCGATACTAGGAGAAGATAATATTTCAGCGTTACTAACAACTACAAATTTATCACTGGATTATCCTACTGAAATTGTTGAAGAATATGTTAAACAAGGTTTTTCAAATATTTTTCTGCGTCCAATAAGCCCATATGGTTTTGCCACTTACAATGAAAAGAAAAACAAATATCAAACAGAAAAATTCTTGACCTTTTATAAATCTGCATTTGAAAAAATAATTGATTATAATAAAAAGGGATATTATATACGTGAAGATTACGCCACAGTAATTTTAAAAAAGATTTTAACTTCTTTTCCTGTTGGATATGTAGATCTTCAATCTCCAGCTGGAATGATTAATAATGTCATCGTATTTAATTATGATGGAAAAATCTACGCTTCTGACGAAGCCAGAATGCTGGCAGAAATGAACGACTTTACTTTTCAGCTTGGGATTCTCGGGCAAAGTACTTACAATGAAATTTTTTATGGAAAAAAAGCAATGGAAATTGCAGAAAACTGGACGAATGAATCTTTAGCAGGATGCTCTGAGTGTGCTTTTCAATCATATTGTGGAGCTGACCCTGTTCTCAATCATGCTACCCAGGGAAATATGTATGGTTATCGTCCAACAAATGTATTTTGCCAAAAAAACATGGAAATAATTCGTTATCTCTTTGATTTAATGGAAGACAAATCGATTGAAAAAATATTTAGAAGCTGGATAACAGGACATAGCGAATGATACTTAAAACTAAAGGAAGCCCGTACGACATTAATACACCCATAATCGGCAGAGTTACAAGAATTCCTGAAAATATAGAATATGAAATTTTTATTTCTGAAACTATTTTTTCAAAAACCTGGTACAAGTTTAAAGCTGTTTTATCCACCGTTAAAATCATTTCTTCTTTAGAAATTCCAATTATTCATTCAATAGAAAAACTAGACCATCTAGATGAAGGTGACATTGTAATTATCAATACAGACGGTATTATTAATACAATTTATCGTAAAAATTCTGATCATAATTTTTTACTTTTTACAGAACGCTGTAACAGTAATTGTTTAATGTGTTCACAGCCTCCAAAAGACAGAGATGACACTGATTATTTCTTTAGTCAGTACAGTCAAGCTATTCCATTAATACCTAAGGATTGCCCTGAAATTGGAATAACGGGTGGAGAACCAACTTTACTTGGCAATAGATTTTTAAAATTAATAAAGCAGTTGAAAGAAGAACTTCCTGAGACTGAGCTTCATTGTTTAACAAACGGAAGATCTTTTGCATGGGAAAATGTTGCGCAGAAAGTTGGAGAAATAGATCATAAAAGATTGATGTTAGCTGTTCCATTATATGCAGACGTTTATCACATTCATGATTATATTGTACAGGCTAAAGATGCATTTAATCAAACCATACAAGGTATTTATAATCTTGCCAAATACGGGCAAAGAATAGAAATTAGAATAGTACTACACAAACAGACAATTCCCAGATTAGCAAAACTGGCAAAATTCATATATAAAAATCTGCCGTTTGTTGAACATATCGCTTTTATGGGGTTAGAACATGAAGGTTATACCTCTTTCAACATTGATAAATTATGGATTGATCCTGTTGAATATCAACAGGAATTGACAGAAGCAGTAAGCTATCTATCAGATTTTGGAATGAATGTTTCGATCTACAATGCCCAGCTATGCACATTACCAGAGAATCTTTGGAAATATTCCCGTAAATCAATTTCTGACTGGAAAAATATTTATTTCGATGAATGTAACAAATGTGATTTATTAGATCAATGCGGAGGAATGTTTGCATCTGGAATTAAGAAACATAGTGATTTTATAAAAGCTATATATTTTTCATAGCTTAAAAAACATTTAACCAAATCTCCTATTGAGGCTTTTCTTTAGGCAATTTGTCTCAAACCAAAAAAAAAAAGTATTTCAAAAGAACCATGAAAGAAATAAAAACAGTATTTGATGCTACATTAAATTATGGAAAAGAATCTAACACGGGATTAAAAGGAGTAGTTATAGAATCTCGAGGCGGTACAAAAGAATCTAATAATTACAGAAATCCGGAGCATAGTTTATTACTTGCTTTTGTTCTGAAAAGTTTACAAAACTGTAACGTTTCTGACTTAGAAATATACGTTGCCTCTAATTCTTCATCGTATAAAAATAATACGGACCGAAAAATTTCTTTTAATGAAGATTTCAAAATAGACCTAAATAAAATACATGATTTTGAAGCCTTTTTAAAAAATATAAAAAAATCAATCAAAGAGTCGGGACAGAAAAAAACTGCATACGGAGGAAACAGCACAAAAAAAATACTTCTTTATTCTCAAGACTTTGATTTAGAAAAAATTCTTGAAAATCCTATAATCAGTTTAATTGAAAATGAACTTGACGAAGAGCAGCTGGAATATTTTTTTCAAAAAATAAAAAAGCGCTTTCGTCAATCCAAATTCAGATCAGAACTTATAAAAGCCTACGAAAAAACGTGTGCCGTAACAGGAAGTAAAGTAGAACGATTGTTAGAAGCTGCACACATACAACCGTATGCCGGAGCAGACACAAGTGTTATAAGCAATGGTATTTTACTACGATCAGATATTCACGATTTGTTTGATTTATACCACGATGAAAAACGATTGCTTACTATTTCTGAAAATTATGTAATTGAAATTCATCCTTCATTACAGGATTCTGAATATTGGCAGTACAACAATCAAAAAATAAATCTGCCCCGTGACAGCAATCACTATCCTAATTTTAGTTCCGTAAGAAACAAAGAAAAAGTAATTAAATGAAAAAAGTAATATCACTTTTTGATCAGGACAAATTATCTGATTTGAATTATGAAGAATTAAATATTTTTAAAACTAACTATTTAAAACTACTGACAGACAATCCGTTTCCTGTTGTCCCCAATTTGGGCTCTCATTATGAAATGATCACTTTTCTAAAAAGAAAAGACGAAAGCAATCCCGTAAAAATAGGTGTTTATGAAAACATTTCTCCTTTTGAAGCAGCAAACAGAATAGCATCTGATCTTGTGATTTTAAATGGTTTACTACAATTGATCGCGGCCAACAATGAGATTAAAGATGCTAAATTCACACTTCGTCTGGGCACAACGCATCATGTTGGAAAAGGAGATTTCACCATTAAAATAAAGGATGAAGAATTTGAAGGAGAAGCTTTTAATGCTGCTCCCTCTTTCCTGAAACAAAAAATGAGAAAAACTTTAAAGAAATGGGAAGGCAGTCCCAGACTACGTTATATTTTGGTGAATGTTGAAGCTTTTGAATTTATTGGTGCTTCAAAAATAGATAGCAGAGTTTTTAAAGTTGAAAATTGGCACTTGTAAAAAATGGAGGAAATTAAAACGACATTAGAAAAGAAAACTGCAGCTCTTGAAGTTGGTACGATCAGCTTACACGATCTATTTCAAAACAAACTCACGATCCCCGATTTTCAGCGCCCATACGAATGGGACGAACGATTGGTGTTAAAATTATTTAAAGACATCGATGAGCATTTCTTTTTACGTGATGAAGTAAAAGACACGAGCGACTTTTATCTGGGTTCCATTTTATTAAACAAAAACGGTGATGACGAATTGCAAATCGTCGACGGGCAGCAGCGTTTAACCACCTTTCTTATTCTGGATTATCTCATTGACCCTGAAAATTGTTTCCTGAATCACACACAGTTTATTTTTCACAGTACTATATCTGTTAAAAACATTACAGCAATTAAAAACATTATAAAAGCTAACAAGGATCAATTTTCGTTTACAAAAAGTCATTATAATTCTATCATTAACAAAATATGTTTAAATGTAGTATTGACATCAGATGAAAATAAGGCTTTTCAGTTTTTTGATTCACTTAACAGCAAAGGGAAAAAGCTGGATACAATCAATATTTTAAAATCGTATCATCTTAGAGAACTAAAAGGCGAAGAACTGCTTCAAAAGAAAATGGCTACCAGCTTTGACAGCTTAAATGCGAAAGTAGAAAGCAGCAATTTCAAAAACAATCGCATCTATTCTCTTAATTATTTTGTCACACTTTTATGGGTTCAGCACAATTACTGGACGAAAGGAAACTTTTCTATCATAACCAAAAATACAATAGAAACATTTTTTAGAGAAAATTCGATACGATACATTGACGATATAAAATTGATTAAGTTATTTCCAAGTATAAGAAATATGAACAGGACAGTAATCGACAATGAAGAATCCGATACTAATGATAATTCTATTTCTAAGGAAACAGTCAATTTTAATAAGTTTATTGAATTCAATCCCCTTCATCCAGTTCAAAAAGGTTTGGGTTTCTTCCTTTCTTTAGAAAAACTGGAGAGTTATTTTGAGCTGCTCTTTATAAATCCCCAGTCTGAATATTTAAAGAAAATCACTGAACTTGTAAAAACATCATTTAATGATTATTTCCTCCATTTCTATTATGTCTTGATATTGGGTTATTATATTAAATTTGAAGATTATCGTTTAGAAGAATTTGCATTTGAAATTGAACAAATTCTAGGCAATAAATTTTTGACACTGCAAAAGGTCCAAATGAACTCTCCTATAGTAATTATGCGTGGTGAGTTCAATATTTTACAATATATCTATCTTAATACTTCCCCAGATATTTTAATCGCCGAAACAGTTCAGTATAAAACAAAAGTTAGAGTCAGAGATATTAAAGTATATAAAAAAGACGGAGTTTTAAAAACAAGCGTAGGTGCTATTGAATATGGATTCTATACATCCAGGCCAATATATATTCGCGGAGCTTTGGCACTTTATTCAAATGAAACTGATAGCAAACATTACAGAACAATCAACTGGAAAAACAATAAATTAAACAAAGAAAATGATAGGATTTAAAACCATCGGAGAAGTTATAAAAACAGAAGATGAAATTACTGCAAACAGTTTTAGTTTAGAAAAACTGCTGTATCATCCTGTCACTATTCATCTTCAAATTCCATTGTATCAACGTTTGTATGTCTGGGAAATTGAAGAAATAAAACTTTTTGTAGAAGATATTATAGAAGCTTTTTTTGAACAAGAAGAATCCTATTATATCGGCAACATGATGTTTGCTAATACTGCTAATGATAACAACATAACTATTGATTTAATTGACGGACAGCAACGTTTTACCACTTTGTGGCTTATTTCGATCCTGCTGAGTAAATACAATGAAAATTTAAGAAACTTTGCTTTTATAAATGGCACGCCGCGTTTAAGCTTTACTTCGAGAGAAAATGTAAACGACTATTTTGCATCATTAAGTTCTAAAACCATTGATATTTTATTAAATGAAAATATCGACCTGAAAAATAGCGATGATTCAATCGAGCCAATCGTTACCGGAATTATCAACATATACAATACGATTAGGAATGGAAAGGGAAAATATGGCTGGAACACAGCGTTAATAAATAAATTTGGAGATTATATTTTTCAAAATCTACTTATGGTTCAAACCACTGTGCCTTCAAAAAATAATCTTAATCAAATTTTTGAGTCTCTGAATAGCGGCGGAAAGCAGTTAGAAAATCATCAGATACTTAAATCAAGATTTTTAAAAGTTTTAAGAGGATACAAATATTCACAAGAACAAATAGATCAATTAGTCTATAAATGGGAGGTTTGTTCTGACATGAATCTTTATATAGAAAGAAGCGTTTACAGCATAGTATCACAAAAATGGGAAGATGTAATTAATCCTCTCATTTTTAACAGCGATTTCGATTCCAATAAAGCCAATGATTATTTTTCATTAAACAACTATATTGATACTTTCAGAAAACCAATTGATCTCCTCAAAATTTTAAAAGATGAACCGGATGCATCAGTTACTAAAAAGAATAAAGAAAATAAAAGTGCTAAAAGCATTATTAGCTTTTCGCAGTTTCTTCTACACACTTTAAGAGTCTACAACCTTATACATAAAGGCGATGCAATTTCAATAGATTCAAAAAACCTGCTCTTATATTTTAACATCGAAAGTGGTATATTTTCATTTCCTGAGAATGTCGAAAAATTTATAAATCTACTATTCGATTTGAGATTTCTTTTTGACAAATTCGTCATTAAATGGACTTTAGAAGATGAAGAAAATCAAGAAAGTTTATTGGTAAATAAATACTATTTTAACAAAGTTCATTCAAACAAAGGTAAATATACATATTCCGTAAAAAGAGAATTTGTTGAAAGTAATAGACAGCTCAGTCTAGCACAGTCTGTCCTTCATATCGTACAGGAATCTAAAACACAATACTGGATTACTCCTTTTCTACACTATTTATACAACCGATATTTTCAAAATTCTATTCAAGAAACGTATGCCAATTCTATAATCTCAGCTGTATCTTTTATAGAAAATCTAGATAATTATTTTTACAATCAACAAAATGAAGACCAAAATATGTCTGAGTTGAGTTTTGCAGCACTTTCCAAGACAGAAACGAAATCACATGGAGATTTTAAATTTGTTTCGCATAAATTAACAGCATTAAAGGGAGTATTTTTCTTTAGATATTGGTTTTACAAAACAGAATATCTTATTTGGAAATATAGAAATGATTTTAAAGAGATGATACAAGATGCTGAATTTGATGTATGGAATAAATACAAAATAACTTTTAAAACTTCTATAGAGCATATTTTTCCTCAAAGCAAAAATGGTTTTGAAGAAGAAGCTGATCGCGCTTTATATCCGCAAGTAACCGATCCAATCTTAAAAGATTATTTTGGAAATTTGGTGCTGCTGACTGTGAGTGAAAACTCGCAATATGGGGCACTTGATGTAAATGAAAAGAAAATAATGCATAATTTAAAACTAGATAAAAATTCTATTAATTCCCTAAAATCATCCCTTATTTTTAAGCTGGTAGATTTTGAAGATGAGGAAAAAGGCTGGAAAAAAGGAGATTGGAATTTTAATAAAGCAAAATATCATTTAGAAGAACATTTAATGCCTTTATATAAAAAACATTTAGAATCTTAGTAATTAAAAATATTAAAAGATATACCCAGTTTTTTTGTGAAAGTCGGATGTCAAAATCTTATTTTATCAACAACTAAATTCGATGTCTCATATCAATTCTTTATAAAATTACAGCATTAAGATAGATTAGATGTTTTATAATTTTATGCTTGTTATTCTCATAGATTTTATGCATTTTTACATGATTAAAAAATAAAGATTATTAAGAGTTACCTATTGGTACCCTTATTTTTTTGAATAAACATAACACTCAGTGTTTACTGGTGCTTACGATACAGGTGGCGGAGCCTCTTTCTCCGCCAGTAGTAGTTTCAAAAGAAACTTAAAAAGTAAAAGCCTTTAAATACGTGTATTTAAAGGCTTTTTTTATTGCTTTTAGCATTTTTTATCAAAACAAAGAGGATTAAAAATACCAGTTAAAATAAAAAAACGGATGAGTTATTACCTCATCCGTTCTTGTTTTTAATCGCAAAGGAAACTGACCGCTCCTAATAATGCTGCAATTTCATTATCATTTGAAATGGAAACCTCAACTTTTAAGTCAGACTCCTGAATTGTTTTATTGAATGATGACAAAAACAAATCGCTCGCATTGGCAATTTTTCCACCGATAATAATATGATCTGCTGTAAAGTTTTTAATCCACGGAATAACAACTGTGGCTAAATCCTCTCCCATTCTTTCAAACACCTGAATTGCCTGCTGATCTCCCTTTTTTGCTAGATTATAAAGTTCTAAGCCATTATTAAGATCACTACCGCTTAAAGATTTATAATGCGATAAAAGGCCTCTAACCGAAACATAATCTTCGGCAATTCCATCTTTATAGGGCAGATTGTAAATTTCACCATCAGCGGGAACAGAATTACCCGAACTGATTGATGTTCCTTTATCAATGAAACAAGCACCTAATCCAGTTCCTAATGTTACAGCCATTACTTTTTTAGAAAGATTCTCCTGCTGTTTAAAAACTTCACCTTTTCCAAAACAAACAGCGTCATTTTCAAAAAGAACTGGAAAATCTGCAGGAAAACCCAGAGTTTCCAGAAGCAATTCTCGAATGTTTAATCCGTAAAAATGTTCGTATTTAGACTGGTCTTTAATCCAACAAACACCAGTTTTATAATCAAATGGTCCAGGCATGCAAATCGCTATCCCTGTAATATCTTTAATTTTAGAATTTTCAATTGAGGTGCTGACTATTTTTTTCCAGATACTCATGACCTGATCTGCTGGCATATTCGAATCAAAAGATTCTTTACAAAGCGAAAAATCAAGAACTTTCATTTCTGTTTTATTAATAACCGCAGCTGTAATATGCGTTCCTCCTATATCTAGCCCAATGGCATGTGATGTATTCATTTTTGTTTATTTAGCTTTAGTACTAGATATTTTTGTCTTTTAAAATTTGAGGATAATGAATACTGGTATGTACAATCATTTCGCCAAATAATGTATTCGCCCAAGCAAACCATTTACGGGTAAATTTATTCACGTCATCTTTATGGAACGATTCGTGCATGAATCCGGTGTCGGCATTGGTTTTAATCAAATTACTTATACAAGCTTTTATTTCTTTTTCGTCTACACTTGTAATCGCTCTCAAAACAATACTCATAGGCCAGATTGTATCAACTCCTGTGTGCGGACCACCAATACCTTCTCCTGCTTTTCCTTTATAGAAAAATGGATTATTCTCAGATAGCACCACTTTTCGTGTATTCAGATATAAAGGATCATTTGGAGCAATTGCACCTAAATAAGGCAATGACAATAAAGATGGTACATTAGCGTCGTCCATCATGTGGAAACTACCATATCCGTTTACTTCAAAAGCAATAATTTTTCCGAATTTCGGATGATTGATAATTCCGTGTTCATTAAGTCCTTTTTGAACTTCGTCTCTTAATTTTGTGGCTTTCGCAACCAAATCATTGTCTTTTAAAGCAGGTAAAGAGAAAATTTCGATTAAATAACCTAGTATTTCAATAGCAAACATATTGCTTGGAATCAGATAACCAAACAAAGTAGAATCGTCACTTGGTCGGAAAGTTGAAACGATCAATCCGCACGGTTTTACAGGATAACCATAACCGCCTAAAGGAACGCCATCTGTCGCCCAAGCCGTCTGACGCTGAAAACTATAAGGTCCTCCTTTGCCGTCCATTCGCTGCTGTTCTTTAAAAGTCTGAAGGATCAAAAGCATCGCTTCTTTCCATTTGGCATCAAATAAACTGATATCTCCCGTTTCTTTCCAATATCCATGCGCTAATCGAACTGGGTAACACAAACTGTCAATTTCCCATTTTCTTTCATGGATTCCGGGCTGCATTTTAGTAAGGTCATTTTTCCATTCGCTTTCCTTCGTAAAATCTTTATAAAAAGCATTCGCATACGGATCTAACAGAATACATTTCGCTTGACGATTAATTACGCCTTTTACCAGTTCTGCCAGTTTCGGATCTTCTTTTACAAACGGAATATACGGCCAGATTTGCGCTGTACTGTCTCTAAGCCACATCGCGTCAATATCTCCTGTAATTACATAAGTATCGGGTTTTCCGTCAATAATTTCAAAATCGACTGTTGTATCTAATGTGTTTGGAAAACAGTTTTCGAATATCCATGCCAATTCTGGATTAGCGATTTGTTTTTTAATACGTACAATAGCAGCTTCAATTGCTTTGCTTGTAAATTTTCTTTCGGCAACAGGAGGTCTTTTAGAAACAAAATCTTTTAGCGGAAAGGGAAAAGTATCTGAATTAAATCCGAAAGCTTCTGTTTGAAGTGCCAATAATCCTGCTGAAAAAATGCCTGCGTTTCTTATAAATTTTCTACGTGACTGCATATATTTTTATTTTGAAGTTGAATAAGAATATGGATAAGCTTCTTTTGTTGTTCCTCTTTTGAAATTTGGAGAACTTGTCATATCAAAATTTAATTCTCCCCCTTTCAATACATCAAAATGATTGATATAATTTTTGGTATGAAGAGTATTATCCCATTTTAATTCGTTTACATATTTGTTGGTTTCTGAATTATTTGGTGCATTGATAATAAGCTGTTTTCCGTTTTCTAACTGCAAAGTTGTTTTTTTAAACAAAGGTGCTCCCAAAACATATTCTTCTGTTCCTGGGCAAACTGGATAGAATCCCATGGCCGAGAAAATATACCATGCAGAAGTTTGTCCATTATCTTCATCTCCGCAATAACCGTCTGGAGTTGGTTTATACAAACGGTTCATGACTTCTCTTGACCAGTATTGTGTTTTCCAAGGTTCTCCTGCGTAATTATATAAATAAATCATGTGCTGAATTGGCTGGTTTCCATGCGCGTATTGCCCCATATTCATAATCTGCATTTCGCGGATTTCGTGAATAACAGCTCCATAATAACTGTCGTCAAAAATTGGAGGCATTGTAAATACGGCGTCTAATTTTGTGGTAAAATTTTTCTCTCCGCCCATTAAATCGATCAAACCTTGAATGTCGTGAAAAACACTCCAGCTATAATGCCAGCTGTTTCCTTCAGTAAAGGCATCACCCCATTTAAACGGATTAAAATTGGCTGGAAAACTGCCATCTTTATTTCTTCCACTCATTAATCCTATTTCTGGATTGTAGAGTTTTTTGTAATTCAACATTCGTTTTTCATACAGACTGATTTCTTTTTTCGGGCGATTTAATGCTTTCGCCAGTTTCCAGATTGTAAAATCATCATAAGCGTATTCAAGCGTTCTCGCCGCATTTTCGTTAATCTTCACATCATACGGAACATATCCTAAAGTATTATAATATTGAACACCTTTTCTACCAACCGCTTCTAGTGGACCTTCGTTATTAGCTCCGTGCAATAAAGCTTCGTATAAAGTATTGATATCATAACCACGTAATCCTTTCATATAAGCATCAGAAACTACAGAAGCAGAATTATTCCCAACCATTACATCTCTAAAACCTGGACTTGACCATTCTGGCAGAAATCCGCCTTCTTTATAATCGTTTATCAATCCTTCCTGCATTTCTTTGTTTATAGAAGGATAAACCAGATTTAGCAAAGGGTATAAGGCACGGAAAGTATCCCAAAATCCAGTTCCTGCATACATATAACCTGAGAGAACTTTTCCGTTGTATGGGCTGTAGTGCACAATTTTTCCTTCTTTGTCAATTTCATATTGTTTCTGAGGAAAGCAAACTGTTCGGTATAAACATGAATAAAAAGTTCTTAACTGATCTATATTGTTGTCTTCTACAGCAATTTTTCCTAAAACTTTATTCCATTCGGCTTTAGACTGTGAAACTGTTTCTTCAAAAGTCGATGTGCCTAATTCATTTTTCAGATTCAATTCGGCCTGCTCCTGACTTATAAAAGAAGATGCCACTCTAACATTTACTTTTTCTCCTTTTTTGGTTTTAAATCCAACCACAGCACCGACATGATTTCCTTCTGCGTCTAATTTATCAGCAGTTAAAACTTTATCAATCCAAGTTGAATTGGTTAAGAACTTCTTGTCAAAAATCATCACAAAATAGTTTTTGAAATTTTGAGGAACTCCACCACTATTTCTAGTTGTATAACCTATTATTTTATTCTCTGAAGGAATTATTTTGATATACGAACCTTTATCAAAAGCGTCGATTACAATAGAAGATTTTTCGTTTTCTGGAAATGTGATCTGAAAATGCGCTGCTCTTACTGTTGTCGTAATTTCGGTGGTAACATCATGATCAGCCAGATAAACGCTGTAATAATACGGTTTTGAAACCTCAGCTTTATGGCTGAACCAGCTTGAACGTTCGTCTTCGGCGAAAGCCAATTTACCTGTAACCGGCATAATCGAAAACTGACCGTAATCGTTCATCCAAGGCGATGGCTGATGTGTCTGTTTAAATCCCTTTATTTTTTCTGCTGTATAAGTATATGCCCATCCATCACCCATTTTCCCTGTTTGAGGCGTCCAGAAATTCATTCCCCAAGGTCTGCAGATTGCGGGATACGTATTTCCGTTGGAAAGATTGTGCAAAGACTGCGTTCCCATTAACGGGTTTACATACTCTACAGGTTCTTTAACTTGTGCATTTATGGAAATGCAACAGTGTATTAATCCAAAAAAAATTAAACTTTTTATTTTCATACTATGTGTTGTTATCCGAACAGATTTTTTAAACCTGTTAGGTATTTTTATTCTTTGTAAAATGCCTATCTCGTTTGCCTAAAGCTTAAATTATACCTAACAGGTTTTAACCTGTTAGGAAACTGCTCACTAAAAACTGAACACTGAACACTACTTACAACGGCCTATCTTCTTTCTTAACTCCAAATGTTGCTGATGGTTTATTTCCCATATATAATTTCAGCTCTCCTCCTTTTACGATCATTTCTTGCGTGATATATGATTTTGTGTAAGGCTTTCCGTTATATTCAGCTTTTTGAATATACATATTTGGAGTGCTGTTATTAACCACATTTATCGTAAATGAAATTCCTTTTTTATAATGAATTACAGCATTATTTACTAACGGACTTCCTAAAACATAAATTCCGTTTGCAGGATTAACCGAATAGAATCCCATAGAAGATAAAATATACCAAGCCGACATTTGCCCTAAATCTTCGTTACCGCACAATCCGTCTGGTTTTGTTGAGTAGAATTTCTCATCGATTTCTCGAATTAATTTCGCTGTTTTCCAAGGCTGTCCTACATACGCATACAAATACGGAATATGATGATTTGGCTCATTTCCGTGAGCGTACTGCCCTATTAAACCGCTGATATCTGGCGAAACATCCTCACCTTCTACTTTATCAGTCAGCAGGAAAAGCGAATCCAATTTTGCGATAAATTTCTCTTCGCTTCCAAATAAATCGATTAAACCGTATGGATCCTGCGGCACCAGCCAAGTGTACTGCCATGCATTTCCTTCCACATAATCATCTTTACGATGCGCTGATGAAAGCGGATTAAATGGCGTTCTCCAATTTCCATTTGTTAATTTACCACGCATAAAAGTGGTTTCTTTATCAAAATACAGTTTGTATAAATTGGCTCTTTTCGTGAAATAATTATAATCGTCTGTTTTGTTTAAAGATTTCGCCATCAAAGCGATACAGTAATCATCTATGGCATATTCTAAAGCGTTTCCAACAGATTCTAATAGTTTATCAGCAGGAATATATTCGAGTTTCTGAACATAATCCATTCCGTCACGCGTCTGCATAGCCGTTTTTTTAATGGCTTCGTATGCTAAATTGACATCATAATCACGATATCCTTTTAAATACGCATCGACAATAACAGCTATAGAATGATTTCCGTTCATGGTATTGGTCTCATTGCCCATTAAATGCCAAACCGGCAATCTGCCCTGCTGCTTATAAATCGCTAAAAACGATTTTACAATATCATTGATTTTTTCTGGCTGTGTAATGGTATACAATGGATGCAGTCCGCGGTACGTATCCCAAAGTGAAAAAGTAGTGTAATTGGTAAAATTGGCTTTTTCGTAGACTTTTTTATCTGTTCCCAGATAATCTCCGTTCGCATCATTAAAAATGGAAGGCGCAAACATAGTGTGATACAATGAAGTATAGAAAACTTTCATTGTTTTTTCGTCTGCTTTTATCTGAACTTTATTGAGCTCTTTGTTCCATTTTGAATCTGCCAGTTTTACGACAGCTTCAAAATCCCAATTCGGGATCTCTGCTTTTATATTAGCAGATGCATTTTCTGTACTAACTGGAGAAATCCCCACTTTCACCAGAATCTGTTTATTTTTTAAGGTTTTGAAATCTAAAACCGCTTTTATTTTTAAGCCCTCACCTTCTGTTCCTTTAACTACGGCTGTACTGTCGTAAACCATCATATTTGTGATTGGTTCAGAGAATTCCATTGCAAAATAAATGCGTTGATCTGCTGCCCAACCTGCAGAATAACGATAGCCTTCAATCTTAGTTTCGCTTATTTTTTTAATGAACGTTTTTACAGGTCTGTCCCAACCAATTCCGTCAGCAAGATCAATTAAAATGTGTGAATCGTTTGTGTTCTCAAAAGTATATTTATGAAAACCGACTCTTTCGCTGGCTGTTAATTCGGCTTTAACTTTATATTTATCCAGTAAAACGCTGTAATATCCTGGTTTTACAACTTCGTTTTTATGAGAGAAATACGAACCATAACCGTTTACCATATCTTCTTTTGTTCCTTTGGTCAAACCGACTTTTCCGCTGACAGGAAGCACCAGAATATCATTTAAATCTCCAATTCCTGTTCCACTTAAATGCGTGTGTGTGAAGCCTAAAATGGTATTGCTGGCATAATTGTAACCGCTGCACCAATCCCAGCCTTCAAAAATATTTACCGGACCTAGCTGTACCGCTCCAAAAGGAACATTTGCACCCACAAATACGTGGCCATGTCCAGCCGAACCAATAATCGGATCTACATATTGTGTATAATTTACATTGGTTTGTTTTTCCTTTTTTTGCTGCGAAATTGTTGGATTGGCGAATAGTAAGCTCAAAGCCAAAAAACTATTAAATAGTATTCTCATATATTTTTATTTTTGATTGCGTCTGTTTAAGTTTGAAGCAAATATTTTTAAATTCTGTATGTTAGACGCACTGCGGTGCGTCTCTACAAAAAACCTTTGTCCCTTAGAACCTTAGCATCTTAGTACCTTTTAAGAACCTCATACAAAGAATAAATCTTAATCTCAGGCTTTGCTATTTTTCCTTCAAACGAAATTGTTTTTTCTTCTCCTGCTTTTAGATCAAAATAATTATCGCTCCATTTTCTACTATAACCTTTCATTGAAACGCAAATATATTTTGCCATTTTCTGTGCTTTTATAATTATGTTATTCCCTTTTATTTTCCAGCTTATTTTTGGGTCTTCTAGTGATAAATCTTTTGGATGCATAAAATCGGTTTCTGGTTTTATGTCATCTCTGTAGGCTTCTTTTATGGCATACCAAGCCGCTTTTGGCTGTCGATTATGGTAATCGGTAATACTCCAGCTTGCTACAGGCCAGCAGTCGTTTAATTGCCAGACTAGAGTTCCCATATTATAAGGCGCTTTCAAACGATGAATCCCAACAATATTTTTTATGGAATAATAATGCAGACACTGACTCAAATAGGCATAATCTTCTAAATTCATTTTTTTAATTTTAGAAGCATCGATGAAATACTTACCGAGATAGGAATCTAATTTTTCAAAACCTTTGCCCGCTTTTAAATGTACTTTTAGTATATCTGAATATAAATGTCGGTCTTCTGATGAAGTAAAACCTTCAATTGAATTATAATTTGGTAAAGACAACATTCCGTATTCGCTCACAAATCTTCCTGTTTTTTTCTGAACGGCTTCAATATCTTCCAATCCCCACCAAATTCCCCAATAATGGCTGTCTCCTTCAGTGATGCTTTTGGCTTTTGACCAATGGTATAATGGCGAAGAGCTTAAATACGGACGTTTATCATCGACTTCTTTTACCCATTTTGGAATACTGTCATGAAACAAACGCGTATAATCTTTCCACAAACGAATGGAATCTTGCTTTGAAATTTTGAAACTTTTCATCCAGCCCCAGTTTTTAAAGGCTTCATCAGATTCATTATTTCCGCACCATAAAACAATACTTGGATGATGGCGCAGTCTTTTTACCTGATACTGAACTTCTTTTTTTACATTATCAAAAAAAGCATCATCTCCAGGAACCATCGTGCCTGCAAACATAAAATCTTGCCAAACATTTATGCCGTATTTATCGCATAAATCGTAGAAATAATCGTCTTCGTAAATTCCTCCGCCCCAAACGCGAAGCATATTCATATTGGCTTCTTTGGCAGATAAAACTATTTTTTCATATTCTTTTTTATTTACTCTCGAAAGAAAAGCATCTGATGGAATGTAATTGGCTCCTTTCATGTAAACGGGTTTTCCGTCAATTTTAAAATAAAAAGAGCGCCCGAGACTGTCTTTGTCTTGTATCAATTCAATTTTTCGATTTAACACATACGGTTTTTCAGGTTCTTTTTCATCGTAAGCTTCCAATCTTGGCGTTTTCCATATTCCGCAAGTTGTAAATTTTGGTCCCCAATCCCAACCAAAATGGTATTGTGCTTTACGTACATAAGCACGCGGATTGTCTGGAATTATAAATGGATAATCTTTTTTAGCCAAAGAATCAACCACATTTTGTGCCGATTGAAATACGATTCTCAAATCATTATTTCCTGATTTCAAGACTTTTTTAACCTCAACACGCCATTGACGAAACATATTATCGGCTTTTAAAACCAACTGATTATTTAAGTAAACAGAAGCATAAGTATCTAATCCGTCAAAAACTAATTCTGTGTTTTTCTTTTTCAGCATATTTGCCGAAACCTGAAAAGCAGTTTTGTATTCCCAGTTTTTGCGTTCAATCCATTGCAGTTTTTTTTCGTTATCTCTGTAAAATGGATCTGGTATTAATTTGCTGTTGAGCAAATCGGTGTGAATTTCTCCCGGAACACTAGCCGAATACCATTTTTGTGTTTTTTCTTCACGATATGTCCAATTGTTTTTTAAATCAATTTTCTGCGAAAAGATAATTGATGTAAAACCTGCCAGAAATAAGGACATTATCCAATGAAGTTTATTTTGATAATTCATTTTACTGAGTAATATATTAATACCTTCTAAAATTACTAAAAAGGTAAGTAATCTGGTAATTTGGCAGTTTTAGAGAAGGAAAGAACTGACCGCATCTATTCCTTCTCTTTAGAATTTATTCTTTGTTAGTAACTCTAAAATACAACTAGAAATATCTTCTTTACCACTGCCTATGCTTTGTTTTATTTTGATGTGGATTGTTTTAAATTCAAATAATTGAAATAAACTTTAAGTATAGTATTTTTAAATTTTTAAAATACAGAAAATAAAATCCATCTTTTTCAGCAGAACCAAAATTTGTTTTATGCGAAAAAAAGGGTATTTGAATCTATAAAATAACTTTTCAAATATTTACTTCTCAGATCAATCAATTGCAGATTTTAAAAATAAGCCGGGTATGCTCATTACCCGACTTATCTTAACTAACCAACCAATTTAAAAATTATTTATCCCACCAGATTCTTGTGGTCATTAAATCTAAACCTTGACGTTGAATTGCTTCTTTATAATTAGCCTCGTTTGTAATAAGTTCTGACTGATCATAAATTAATCTTCTCGGAATTGTTCCTTTTGTTTCTCCAGTTGGATCATTAACAGGAACTAAAACTGGGTAACCTGTTCTTCTGTATTCTGAAAATGCCTCAAAACCGTTGAATAATAATACAATCCATTTTTGCGTGATAATCTGTTCGATTTTCTGCGCTTCTGTCCCTGTAGATTTAAATGGATATGTTGTAATGTAAGTGTTGTATTCTGCTAATGAAACTGCTGGCACTTTATCTCCAAAAATGGTCAAAATATTCATCGCTGCTCTTACTCCATTTTCATAATACGTTTGAGCCGATCCTCCAACGTTCCATCCTTTTACTGCTGCTTCAGCCAATAAAAACTGCACCTCAGCATAAGACATAATTAATGTTGGAGCATCTAAACGCAATACTGTAGAAGTATTTGGGTCTGAAAAAAGTTTTTTGTCTCCTCCTGGAAATTCTTTTGCATCATTTGCCAAACCTTGCTGACTTGCCGGATTATTGTCTCCTGTAGCTTCCAGTTTTGCATAAATTCTTAAACGTGGATCGTTTGTGTTTTTCAACATATCGATAAACGTTTTACTAAATTTAATGTTCGATTCTCCTCCGTTCAAATCGTTTCTAACCCAAGAAGATGTAATTGGATTGGTTTTAACTCCTGCAGGACCTGCATCGTGTTTTAAAACCAAACTGTCATCATTTGAAGTAAAAACTCCTTTTGCATAAGCCTTTTCTACAAATTCTTTTGCTTTTGCAGGATTTACTTTAGATAGACGCATTGCCACTCTCAGCATTAAAGAGTTTGCTAATTTTTTCCATCTTGCAACATCACTTTGGTAATACAAATCTGCATTTCCAACGAAAGGTTTTCCAGCGTCTAAAGCAGTTCCTGCTTCGTCTAATTCCTTTAAAAGATCATTGTAGATAGCTTCTTGCGTATCATATTTTGGAGAAAATACGTTTCCGTTGTATCCTTTTCCAGCATCAAAATAAGGAACTTCACCATAAGTATCTGTCAATTTTTGGAACAAGAAAACTTTCATGATTCTACAAGCCTGAATCATATTTGAATTCTCTGGCGTATTCTCTACCACAGATAATAACTGGAAAATCTGATTTAATCCTTTTCCGTAAGTTTCGCCAAAAAGCGCTGCAGAATATTCAGAAGAATAGCTGTATTTTGAACCTGGTCCTCCAAGTGAAGAAAACTGCTGTACAATTTGTGCTGCGTATAAATTGTTTCCTCTTGTATTAGAAAAATCTTGCCCATCTACATAAATCTCAGCAAGCGTAAACATTGATTTTACAGCTGGATCTGTTAAAGCATTTGGATTCTTATTCATTTCTTCGAATCCTTTATCGCATGAAGCTAATGTCAAAGCACCAACAATTGCGACACAAAATATTTTGATATATCTATTTTTCATCTTTTTAAGAATTAGAATTTGACATTAAGCGAAAAACCATAGTTTCTTGTCAATGGCATAGAAGCTCTCTCCATACCTTGAGCATTACTGTTTGAGTAATTTGACTCAGGATCGATGTTTGGAACTTTGTCATAAATAGTCCATAAATTATGAGCAGAAAATGCTAAACTAACAGACTGGAATGGTGTTTTTTGCAAGTATGCTTTTGGGAAATTGTAAGCGAATGAAATTGCTCTAAGCTTAACAAAATCAGCATCATAAACAAAGTTTGAGGTTACATCACTGTAACTTCTCCAGTAATCATAAGCCGAAACAGTTTTATTAACTGGGTTTCCGCTCACATCTGTTCCGCTTACCTGAACACCATTTTCACGACCTGGAAGTGTAATTTCAGATAATCCGTAACGTGTTCCTAACTGGTTTGTTGCAGAATAGATTTCTCCTCCAAATTTCGCATCAACAAAAACTGAAAGTGTAAAACTTTTGTATGAAAAATCATTTGAAAGTCCCATAGACATTGGCGCAACACCTTGCCCTGCAATGATTAAATTTCCTCTTAAGAATTTACCATTTGTATCCAAAACAATATTTCCGTTTGCATCTCTTAAATAGTCGTATGCTTTAATAACTCCAAAAGGCTGTCCTTTTTCTAGAACGACATTAGCTCTTCCGTCTCTGTTTCCTTCTAATGTTTTTGTTGTGATTTTATCAGAAAGATTTAAAACTTCACTATCGTTGTAAGCAAAATTATAACCTACATTCCAAGAAAAACTTGGCGTCTTAACAGCTTTCACATTAACAGCAAACTCCACCCCTTTGTTTAGGATTTCTCCAACGTTGATTTTTGTAGTTCTATAACCAGAAGCCTGAGAAACATCAGCATCGGTAATATCATTCGTTGTCTTTTTGCTATAGAAAGTCAAATCTGTACTCACTCTGTTATTGAAGAATGTATTCTCGAAACCAAACTCAATTGTACTTACATTATAAGGTTTTAAAGTTCTGTTTGGAATTGTTTCTCCATTTACACCCAAAATTGGCTGTCCTAATGAATCTGTCTGTCCGTCTGGCGTTGTGTAAGTCAATGCTAAAGCATAAGCATCTGGCAATGCACCTCCAACGTTACCCCAACCTGCTCTAATCTTACCATAAGAAATCCATTCTGGAAGACCGATTACTTCAGAATAAATAAAACTTGAACTTACAGAAGGATAAAAAGTACTATTGTTTGAAGGATCTAAAGTTGAAAACCAGTCTTCACGGCCTGTTAAGCTAAGAAACAAGTAATCTTTGTATCCAAGATCTGCAGAATAGAAAAGAGAATTCACTTCACTTTCTGAGAATAATTTTTCAGTTTTATCAGGCTGCGTATTTCCGTAGAAATATTTGAATGGAACGATAAAATTGTTTCCTTTCATTTTGATACCGCTGTATCTGTTATGCTGACGGTTTGCTCCAATAAAAGCATCTAATGAAAGATCTTTAGCAATATCTCCTTTGTAGCCTAAGAAACCAGAAGCATTTACTTCAGAACGAGTTTCGATTCTGTTTTCGATAGATCCGCCTGGGTTATAATTTATTCCAGTAGGCTCAATTTCAGTATATTCATAATTAACATCATCAATACCAATAACAGCTTTAGCATAAATTTTGTCTGTAATGTTATAGTTTACTTTTGCCGAACCGATAAAACGCTTTCTAAGATCGTCGTTTAATGGAGATTTCGTAGCAAAATAAGGGTTTGTATGATATACGTTTGCTCCCAAAAAGTCTTCTTCACCTCCGTTAGCATCGTAAGGATTGCTTAACCATCTAATATCTGAACCTGGAGTCATGAAAGTAGTAGGAAAAGAAGGGTTTCTTGGTGAATCATTTAAGTATGGACGATTATGGCTTTTTTCAGAAATATATTGAGCATTACTTTCAATGCTGATTCTTTTATTTGGAGCCGAGTTTAAGCTCAAAGCCACGTTATTTCTTCCGAAAGTAGTTTCTGGCATAATAGATTCATCTTTAGTATTTCCGAAAGACAATCTAAAGTTAGTAGATTCATTTCCTCCAGAAATTGCTAAAGTATTACTGAAAGAATATCCAGTTCTGTAGAAATTCTCCACATTATCTTTTCCGTAAGCCTGATAAGGTCTTGTTTTTCCATCAAGTGATAATGAAGGCGTACCGTCATACTTATCTCCCCATGCAAAATAATAAGAATCTCTAAGTTCCTGTAAATTGTTAAATCTAGTTGGCACACCACTCGCATTTGGAGCTCCAGCACCGTATTGATCCTGCCATTTCAAAAGGCTTGCAGGTGTATTGAAAGCAGAATTTGTACTGAAATCTACTCCAATTCCTGTTCCGTTTTTACCTTTTTTAGTTGTGATTAAGATAACACCATTTGATCCTCTGTACCCATAAAGAGCAGAAGCCGCACTACCTTTTAATACAGACATCGAAGCGATATCGTCTGGATTAAAAGACGACATACCATCTCCTTTATCGGCACCTCCCCACATTCCGGCATTTCCCTGCTGTGTATTATCGATCGGAATTCCGTCAACAACATACAACGGCTGATTAAGACCAGATGCAGAAGTTGCTCCACGAATTACCACACGGCTAGAACCTGAAGGTCCTGTAACTGGCGCCGAAACGTTTACTCCGGCAATTTTACCTTGAAGAGCGTTTCCTAAGTTAATTTCTTTATTTTTTGTCAGATCCTCGCCTTTTAGTTCTCCAACTGCGTAACCTAAACTTTTCTTTTGTTTTTTAACTCCAAATGAAGTTACAACAACATCTTTTAATTCTTGCGTAGTTTCAACTAATGTAACTGCAACTCTTGTATCTTTTTCTTGCACTGCCACTGATTGTGACTGAAACCCTATAGAAGATACATTTAAGGTAACTTTTCCTTCAGGAACATTCATTCTAAATCGGCCTTCGGCGTCTGTAATAGAACTAAATGGTTTTCCTTGAACTTCGATTGATGCACCGACAATTCCCTTGTTCTCTGCATCTGTAACTATACCGGTTATTAATCGATTTTGCGCGGCAGCACTCAAACTGCTAAGCAATATCACTCCTAACACTGCTAATATTCGTCTCATAAGCGTTTTTTTGGTTATTGGTTTTGATTTTGTTTTGTTGATTTGATCTGTTGTTTGTTTTTAAATAATTAATAAAAAATTGTACTCTGTTTGCAATATCACGACAAGCAGCTTTTTTGAATTGCTGCTGTATTTTTATTCTTACTAAATCGTTTTAGTGAAATGATTAAAAAAAAGCCTCAACTTTTTTAATTCAATTTTTAAACTGATTCCCTGACAATTAAAGTTCCTCTCTTGAGAACTTTTTCAATTTTGAAATCTTCAAAGTTTGTCATCTGACTCATTAACAGCTGTATCGATTTGACAGCAATTTCTTCAATGGGCTGCGCAATGACTGAGATTGTTGGTGTATGCAATTTGAAGCTGTCATGATCATCAAAGCTTATAACAGAAACGTCTTCGGGAATTTTATATTTCAAAGTCCTGAAAGCCTGGAGTCCTGCAAGCCCGAGATAGTTGGCTGAAAAAAGAACCGCATCTATCTCTTTATTTTTCTTAAAGAAATTTACTATCGCATCAATTCTGCTTTGTTCACTTATATGATAATCTAGATGAAGCGTGTAATTTTCGTTATAAATTCCTTCTTCTTTTAACGCATCTACATAACCTTTTTCTCTTAATTTCATCTGAATCATTCCTGATTCATTATTCACAACGGCAATATTCTTTTTTCCTTTGCCGATTAAAAATTTAGTAGCTGAGTAAGATCCTTCATAATTATCCATTAGAACGTGACTTACTTTTTGATTGGCAAAATATCGGTCGATTAAAACCACTGGCTTTTGAAGTTTTAAAAGCTGGCCGATTGTTTTCTCTAAATTTCGAGTCGGTGTAATAATAAAACCTTCAACATTTGCTTGTAAAAGACTTTGTACAAGCTCTTCTGAACGATTATTATCATCACCCGTACTACAGTAAAAAACTCTGTAATCTATATTTTTTGCTTCATCTTCTATAACTCTCGCCAAATCTGCAAAAAACTGATTGGAAATATCTTCTACAATAAGTCCGATCGATCTTGTTTTTCCTGTTCTCAAACTGCTCGCAATCATGCTTGGCTTATATTGCAGTTTTTGCGCTACATCCTGAACCTTTTTGATTACAGTTGGACTAATAGCCATTTTTTCGCCTTTTCCGTTGATAACAAAAGACACAGTAGAAATAGAAACTTCTGCTTGTTTAGCAATATCTCTAATTGTAATCTTTTTCATCTGGCAACAAATTTATTTTTGAATACTTAGTACATCGCAAATATATGCAACTACAGTTTACAAAAACGTTTTAGTAAAATTTTTTTTCAATAAATCTCTTTTTTAACGCCAAAATAAAACGAAAAATTTAGCAAATACTAGATTTTACTAAGTTATTGTCATTTTGACTTTTATGATGGATTTTATGATTTTTATACTGTTTTAGCTGTATTTTGATAGAGTTTTTAACAATATCGAATGTTCCTTTTTTACAAAAACTTAAAAAATTTTACAATTGTTTGGAATATTCTTTCTCTGCATAAAAAAAACCGATTAGTTTCCTAATCGGTCTTCTTTAAACTCATTCATATATTTTAGACTTTCTCACAAGCCTTATAATTCTCTAATTAAAATCATAAACAACACATCAAATTAGAGTTTTTATTAACTTCTAAAAGGAATTATTTAACTGATTTCTTGATAAATAAATTCTCTATTTCATCGATAATTTTTAGTCCTTCGGCAATTTCTTTTGCTGTCTGAGTCTTTTTTACATTTGTTTGTAGCGACAAAAACTCTATTTTACCTTTATAAAATTCTATTTGCTCTGATAAGAACTCAAGTTTTTCTTTTAAAAGATTATTCTCGGCTTTCAATGTTTTAATTAGCAAATCCTGATCTTGACTAAAACTTTTCGAATCTTCAATATTGTAACTTCCAATTTCAGCATTTTCAGAAAGCAAGTATTCAAAACTTATTTCAAACAAGTCATGCAACTTAACTATAAAATCAAGCTTTGGCATAGTTTCTTTCCTATAATTTCGAATGTTTGCCTCACTTGTATTCATTGCCTTCGCAAATGAACTATTGTTTCCCTTAAATTCTTTAACTGCTATATCATCAATCTTTTCATTTATCGTGCTCATCTAAAAAAAGTGTTACGAAATAAT
Organism: Flavobacterium sharifuzzamanii; assembly: GCF_003254585.1. Taxonomy (GTDB): domain Bacteria; phylum Bacteroidota; class Bacteroidia; order Flavobacteriales; family Flavobacteriaceae; genus Flavobacterium; species Flavobacterium sharifuzzamanii. The sequence goes on from NZ_QJGZ01000035.1 coordinate 330,403, forward strand.
ACCTCAAAAAGATTCGATATTGGTTTCGGATTATTAACAAATTTAAAAAAAATAACAGAATATGATTTTTTAAAGAAACCATATTTCTTATTATAAATTAATTCTTTTTACATCATTGTATTGATTCGAATACTAGCTTTTATAAGTGCTAGAGCCGAAATTTTTGAAATATGGATATCTTTTGGCTGATGATGCGAATTCTGGCTTACCAATTTCACATACTCCATCCCCTGATCAGATTTCTGAACATATTTTACTGTAATGTATTCTTCCCAATCATTTAATTTTACACTTAAAAGATACATTTCGCCAAAAAAGATATTTTCAAATTCAGTTTCCTTATACAGTACAATATCTCCTGATTTCAATAACGGATACATGCTATCTCCTGTAACCGAAATTGCTCCGTCACATTTTGGCAGGTTCGGAATTTTTATCGTATCCAAAACCCTTTGTGGTTCACCGCTGTTGAATAACTCTCTTAATCCGGCAACAGCTTCTAAATCATATAATGGAATTTCTTGATTTACATGAATTGCGTCGGCAGTTTTTCTATCATTCTTCATAATCATGACACTCGTGTTATCTTCTTTAATCATAGGTCCATTTCCCGTTAAAAGCCACTCAGAATTTATTTCAGGATAGTAGTGTAAAATTTTACACGCCTTATCTGTTCCCATATTACTACTATTGTCTAAAAACTTATTTGAAAAACCCAAATCGTTACAAAACTTATACTTAGTAATCCCTTTATAATCAAGGTACTCTCTCATCCTATCAGTTGACCCCATAAAAAAGCGTATTTTTTTACGTTAAAAATTTGTTTTGATGTATAATTTTACATTATATTTGCAAAGTAAAGAAAAATAAATTTTAAAAACAATAGAAATTTTAACAAATTCATGCAACACACAATTTACCGCATCAACACAACAAGAGTACAAAAACATAAAAATCAGTTAATTAAACAACAAAAAACACGACAAAACAAAGCTCTTTAATCCACTACGCTGATTAGGAATAAAACTACGAAACAAGCGTAATATTAATCACGAATCATACTAATCACAATTTACATAAAAACTTAAAGAATATGAACGCGAGTCAAATCAAAGAGAAAATTCAGGAACTAGAAAGTTGGCTTATCGAGAACCCTACTAGTCCTGAGAGAAATTTAATAGAATCAGATATTAAAACATTAAAAACCTTATTAAATAAAAATTATGAATAAAAGCCAAATCGAAGCACGAATTGCCCAATTATATCTGGCACTTCAATATTGTTCTGAACGAACTAAAACTTTTACAGCCGGAGAAAGGATCTGCATCAATCAGGAACGTTTTCAATGGATGCATATTTTGGATGACGAAACCGCTTCTCCACGTCCCGTTCCAAAAAACATTGAAAACAAATTAAAAGAGGTCTCAAAACTTGCCTTAAAGCACAATTTTAAACCTTATTACGGCGACCCTTTTAAAGATGAAATTATACTGTACAACTAATTATTAATACATTAAAAAAACAACCATTATGAACACTTCTTTAACAAACACAATCAACTCACCTATGGATTTATCTCAGTTTTCTGCTCAAGAATTAAAAGATGCTTTATACCGAATTGAAAATAAAAAAAATGAAGAGAGAGATGCTTACAAAAAACTAGTTGCAGAAACTATCCCTAAAGCACTTTCTAGATTGCACGAAACATCAGAAATGATGAGAAACGCCAAAACTGAAACCTTTCAATTATTTGAAACTATTTTGGATTTAAAAAATCAAGTTTATGGTTTCAAAGAAAAACAGATGTCACATACTTTTTCTAATGACAAAGAAGAAATTACAATTGGATACCGAATTAATGAGGGTTGGGACGACACGGTAACTATTGGGATTGAAAAGGTACAGAATTACATTTCTTCTCTTTCTACCAGCAAAGAAACAGCATCATTAGTAAAAATCGTTTTTAACCTCTTAAAAAAAGATGCCAAAGGAAATTTAAAAGGCTCAAGAGTCTTAGAACTTCAAAAACTAACGAAAGAATTTAACAATGAAGAATTTACTGATGGCGTAGAAATTATCGCTTCGTCTTTTAAACCTGTGCGCTCAAGCTGGTTTATAGAGGCAAGTAGAATAGACGATAATGGAGTTAGAACCAACATTCCGCTATCTATGTCTTCTGTGGATTTTTTACAAGGATATGCTTTTGACTTTTTTAATCAACAAAACAACCAAAACCATGCAGCCTAATAATGATTTTTACGCATCAGCTCTACTGGCATTATTACTCATAGCAACTAATTTAAAGCCTATTTTGACATTTCGAGAATGGCTAAGTTTCAAAATAAGCACAACTTTCAAACAGTATCAAAACGAACGCAAAAAGAGAATTGCTAACAGATCTTAAATGCCCTGGACTATGATAAAACATCTCCTTCCAAAACGCTTTTCGTAGCAGAATAAGCAGTTTCATTAAAATTACTTTAATTCATTTATTTCAACATTTAATCATTTTACTATGCCTATATCCAATCAAAGAAGCTTGGGAATTCAGAAAAACAAATTACTTCGATATAAACTTATAAAAGAATTATATCAAAAACACAAAACTGAAGACATTCCTACTACGGTAGTCTGGCGTAAATACATCTACCCAATCTACCCCATATCACGAACTACATTATACGAAATCCTTTGTACTCCTATAACGATCGAACTGAAAAAAATTGAAGAATTAAGCCAGAAAGCTGCTTCATAATTTTATGCATAAGCAAAACTTACTTTGCTGTACAAGATTGTAAAAACTTCGAACATGAATGTTCAAATACCTTGCATTCTCTTTTATTAAGCATTTAAAGTCCACATCTTTGTCTTCACATTAGATTCACAAATTTTTGCAGTAAAAAGAGAAATCAAATCTCCACAAACAACTTAAAGACCAAAATCTTAAAAAAATACGTTCTCTTGACATTCCAGTATAGAAAAAGCCTGTAGCAATTTATTTCTTACAGGCTTTTTCTTCTAATCAAACATAACATTTTCATTATTCATTATAACAACAGAATGTTAAATAAATAATAAAGGAGTTATGAAAATTATTGAAAAGAAGTTCTAATTAAGAATCAACACAATAGCATAGAATTTACATTTTTTTCATAAAAAGCAATCCTCAAATTCTGTTTTATCAAAAATGACAAATTATAGACTCTTTTAAAAAGAAATAGACAAAAAACAGATTTTCTCTCTAAATGTTAATTTTTAAGAGAATATTTCGACCTATAATTTAGTCCGATACCGCTTTACGTGAAACCTCAAATATAGGATATTGAATATTACGAATTTTACTACTTAACCTATAACAAACATAATCATGCTTACCAAAAAACAAGAGTACTTAAAATTATTACGTAGACTATTTTTAGAAGGAAAAATCAGTATCGAAATATTAGAATTATTGTTAATCTGCGAAAAAGAATCTCTTAACTGATTTTACTAAAGAACCAATTTAAAAGCCTCAATAATTTTAGCCCGTTCTTAAAAATTCTTTTTGCGATCTGGGCTTTTTTCATGCCTCTCTGAAAATACTCTTAATTTTTCATTTTAATTCGAAAATCCAACAAATCTACTCCTTTTTAATTTCTTTAAAATCAAATCTTAATAAATCGCTATCCAAAAAACAAATTCGAAATATGTTTCGAAAAACATCTTGTTGGATTTACAAAATGCTTGCATTACCATTTATACTTTGTCATTTATGGGACACAATTAATCACTCATCACCAAATCGATCAGATTTAAAACTATTAAAACACTAAACATAAATACAATAAAAAATAAATCGAAAAAAGTTTCGTTTTTATTTTGATATTCGAAATAACTTTCGATATTTGTAAGAAATTTAGAAGTGCTTTTTACGAAATAATAACTTTTATCCCATGATTGTAACTATAAAAAACTCATTAACCTTAAAACTAAATCAAAATGACTATTTCGCAAATAATTGAAAAAATACAGGAGTTAGAATCCTGGCTCGTTAAGAATCCAAATAGTGCTGAAAGAAATCTTATCGAATATGATTTAAAAAAATTAAAAACCATTTTACAATTACGAAAAAATGAATAATCATCAAATTAAAGAACGTATTGCACAGCTTTACACTGCACTTCAGTTTTGCTCAGAAAAAATAAAAACATTTACCACTGGAGAGCGCATCTGTATCAATCAGGAACGTTTTCAATGGATGCATATTCTAGAAAATGCAGAAGCTGAACCAAGGCCAGTTTCACTAGATCTAGAGAGAAAGATAAAAGAAGTGACTCATCTTGCAGTAAAATATCATTTCAAACCTTACTACGAAGATCCATTTATAGATGAGAATGAATTTAACCTTATAGCCGAAAGAAAATAAACTGCTATTTAAATCGTAAAAAAACTCAATTAATACTACCAAAAATAACCCATAAAACTATAAATCAATGCACCCAAACAATGACATCTATGCTTCTTTACTATTAGGAGCCTTATTAATTGCTACAAACTTAAAACCTATAATGACTTTTCGTGAATGGATTAATTTTAAGATAAATTCTACTTTTAAGCAATACCAAAATGAGCGCAAAAAAAGACCTCATCACAGATCCTAAAATTAACAGGCTAAAAAATCAAATTGTTTGCACAGATATGAACTAAAATTGGTTTTCATAAATATACTTCCTTCATAAAAAAACAAGTATTTTAAAGTAATAAAAGATACTGATTAAAATACTTGTTTTAAAATACAAGCCTTCAAATAAAACCAGATTACTCCGAAGTCTCAAATCTGTTGCTAAAACATTTTTTAGTCTTATAGAATAAAAAAGGTTCCTGTTTTTCTCAATAAGATTAAGAAAACAGGAACCGAAAAAGCGGGCGCTTACTGCCCTATTCAAATAACTCAAAACCATTCTTTTTCCCGGGTGTTCCAGTGTTTTCATGATTCTGGAACAGGATTGTTGTGCGGACTCTGGAGACTTAAATTATTAAGTTATTTCGGCAGAATGGCTTCAGGACGAAGCTCCGGAACATTTCGGCATTAGAAGAAGAGCGGCCATTGATATATTAGGATCAAATGGTTTTGGTTATCTGTTATATCATTTATAATTATTCATTGATGCCTCTAAGGCAATACTTTAATCTAAAAAACAATTCATTTAATCATTTTTACCTCTTTCATTATGGCAATATCTAACAACAGAAGTCTTGGTATCCAAAAAAATAAACTTTTACGCTACAAGCTTATCAAAGAATTATATCAAAAACATAAAACTGAAGATATTCCTACTACTGTAGTTTGGCGTAAATACATTTATCCGATTTATCCAATTTCGCGTACTACATTGTATGAGATTCTTTGTACTCCTATTACATCTGAGCTCAAAAAGATTGAAGAACTGCTGCAAAATCAAACCAAAACTTTATAAACTATTAAGCTTATTTGACAAGTAATATTTCAGCTGAATTGCTCTGCAAAGATGTGCCTTTTTTTTCAGTAAAAAAGCTCGTTGTTCATTGACTGAACAACTCTGTAAAGCACCAGAATACAAGTGTTTAAGCACCTTTCATTTGTTTTTTTTACTGCTTTTTTAAGCCAATCTTTGTACTCACAAAAGGAAACAACTGCAGCAATTAAGAACAGAAAACTAGGCCTTATTTCTCCCAAATAACAATACTCAAAAAGCTGTTTCTCCCAAAAACAAAATTCAATCCTAACATATATTTTTTAAACATTAAATGGAACAGTTTCTATACCCCACTCTTACTGCATTTTTTGCAGCATTTATTACTTGGTTTTTCTCGATGAGAAAATCATTGGCTGAGGACAGAGCCGCCGAACTAGACAATGCCGTGAGCGCTGTAAAATATTACCGTGACTTACTTGATGATCTTACTGCCCGATTGACCTCAGCAACCGAAACCATAAAAAAAATGGAAATACAGCATAAAGAACTCATGCTGATTAATCAGCAACTAGTCGATGAACTACAAAAATTTAAACAACTAAACGGAAAACAGCAATGACATTAGCCCAAAAAACCTTAGAAATTGCAATTGCTCAGGTTGGCGTTGAAGAAATGCCACGAAACAGCAATGCTGGTCCTGAAGTCGAAATTTATTTGAGAAGTGTCGGACTCGCAAAAGGATATCCATGGTGTATGGCTTTTGCTTACTGGTGCACTCAAAAAGCGGCATTACAATTAGGTGTCAAAAACCCTTTAAAGAAAACTGGGGGCGTGCTCGACCAATATAACTCAAGCAAAGCTTTAGTTAAAAAAGAACCTCAACCAGGAGATGTCTTTATTCTAGACTTTAAAAACGGAACTGGTCATGCCGGAATTGTCGACAAAGTTGCAGGAACACTTATCTACACCATTGAAGGCAATACAAACGACATGGGAGGCCGCGAAGGCTATAAAGTAGCCAGAAGAAAAAGAGAGATTAAAAGTATTAAAGGCTTTTTAAGGCTCTAGAAATCAGAAACAATCAAATTATAACTTATGATCCATAATTTAAAACGTCTTGTTTTTTTGTTTTTTTTAATCTTAGTTCTGGTTTCGTGCAAAAGCCCGAAACCGGTTCTAAGTGAAGAAAAAGCAAAAACTATTACTATCAAAGAAACGGTACATGATACTGTTTTTAAAATTCAGAAAGACAGCAGCTCTTATAAAGCTTTGCTGGAATGCCAAAACGGAAAAGTAGTTGTTAAGAATGTTACTCAGGCCGAACCAGGGCGTACATTAAAAAGCCCAAGGGTTCGTCTTGAGAACAACAAACTCAACGTAGATTGCGAACTCAAAGAGCAGGAACTCTATGCTCGCTGGAAATCACAACAGGTTAAGGAAACTGAAGTAAAAACCATCAACACCACAAAATTTGTGAACTATTTGACTTTTTGGCAAAAGGTGCAGATTTGGCTTGGGAGGATTTTTCTTTTGGTGCTGGTTTATTATGCTGTCAAACCAATTGCAAGATTCTATAGGCTATTCTAGAATCAGGTAAACAATTTTAAAAATAATTCATTCTAAAATTTTCAAATGGATTTTAGAATATAAAAATAAACATATGTCAAAAATATATTTTTTTACAAAAGAAAGTTCAATAGAAACGGATCAATTAGCAGAATTGGCTTTTGGACAACAACCCGACGTAGGGAGTGTTGAAAAATACAATTTAGATAATAATTTTACTGTTTCTGAGGATGCTCCAGCCTATGCCATTACAAAATCTTTAGTATTGGCAATGCCAAGTAATTCCAATTCTTCCTTATTAAACATCGCATTGCTTCCATTAAATACTTATGTGAGTGGGTTCCCTGTAAAAATGTTTATTTACAGAGGAATTAAAAAATCATCATTGGTTGATGCGCTTCAAAACATTCCAGAATCTGATGGAACATGGGATTCAAGCAATATTCTTAAAGTCATCAAAGAAGTACAAGATAAACTAAATGCAAAAAATGGCACCAATTTAATTGCTAAACCAGACTGCTTAGGCCTAAACTTTTCTGAACTTCCCGATACTACTTTTATCGAAAAAATATTTTTTGACGATACCGATAGTTTCCATCCGCTTATTGTTGAAGCTGGATGCCAAATTGGAAAATTTGCTGGCGGGTCAACTCTTGCGGGAATCGAAGTTGTCCTTGATATGATTGGTTATGAGCCAACATTAAAACTATTAAAAGCTTCAAACCATACATTAGAAATCGATAAACTAGTAATTGACAGCAATGCAACTGAAGCTGATAAACTTAAAGTAAAATTCAATAACCGATTTAAGAAAGAAGAAATCTTAAACTATGTTGATATTACTGCATTTTATGGTGCTACAAAAAATCAGGGATTAAGAATAAAAGGTGTCGATAGCGGTGATAACTTCTTAAAGAAGTTTTACAATAAAAATACGGTTTATATTGATATCAGAGATGATTGGGGTTTTTCATACAATCACTTCTTTAAGTTCAAAGACGAGTTAAGCGTTGGTTTTTACTCAGCAGATAGTGCTGTCAAGGATCCTGTATATACTGATATGAATTATTATACTGATTGGCCAATCCTTAAAATTACTAATCAAGTTTATAATAATAGCAAAAAGTGGTTTCATATCAAAATTCCTGTAAATATTGGAAGCCCTGTAAATTCAAACTTTCTTTCCTCATACGTTGGTAAAATTTCAACTGAAAAGGATACAACTCAAAAAAAACACTTCATAATTGCTGATGATGATAGTACTAATTCGATAGAATTGGAACAATCAGAAGGCATAAAATTAAAGAGCTGGAAATATGATGATAACAAATTAGGTGCAAATTATTATCTTCTAAAAAAATCAACAAAAGGAAATAAAAATAACAAAGAAAATATTTCATCAATATGGAATAATTTTTTCTCCTTAAAAATGAACAATGTTTTTGGTTTCGATAACCTAATCGATGGTGATTTTAGAGTCTACACTTATTCTTCTATAAATTCGCCTATCATTATTGATTCATCAAAAGGTGAGGCATATTTACCTACTTCTGGTATTGCAGTTGACAAAAATCATGTAACCTTCTTTTCTTTCAAAGATAATACTCTTTACAAGAGTACTAAAAATAAGCCTGATAGTCCAATTTCATTGATTGGAAAAGGAAAATTTAATTTAAGTTTCAAAACATCGGATTATGATTATGAAAATACTACAAATCCCCATATAGGTTTTTTAAATCAAATTGCAAAAACTGCACAAAATTTGAACTTTGAGTTACGCAAATTTTCAGTTCCAGATCCTCAAAATGAAAACAATATATTCAAATTTCTTTCTTATTCAAGATCAGGGGATTTAAGTGAATATGATTCCATTTTTCAAACCTTCGAAGCTATTACTTTCACTCACAATGAGTACAATGCTTTAAAAACATATCAACAAACAGAAGGTGAATTCTCCAGTCATCCTTTATATATAAAATGTAAGGAACATACCTATCAAAATTTCGAAAGATATACTTTGGAGAACTATGTTTTAACATTAGGAACACCCATTGTTGTAGAAAATGAGAATGCTACATTGTTTTACATAGATATTTCAAATTCTGTAAATGATATCACATATAATAACCTCCCCATTAGTTTAACCAGTGCAAATTAGGAACAAATTAAAAATAATAAAATTTAAACTATGCCAATATATATATCAAAAGATGCTATAGGTAATATTCCATTAGCAGAACAAAGCCTTGTAAATAGTAATAATGGAGGTACCCTTCAGAGTTTAATTCTTCGCAATAATCCTTTTTTAGTAAGGCTTGCAAAAAATGATACAATTAATAGCCCATTAAAAATAGGAGCAGAAAATGAAGCTGTAAAATTAATTAAAGTTGCTCTAAATTTTATTAATGAACGAAATGATATATATCCTGGTTTTGTTATTACTGAATTAAATACCAATACATTTAAATTTGATACAAATTTAAAAGATGCCATCGAGAAATTTCAATCTTGGGATGGAATATCAATAACAGGAACAGTAAATTCTGAAACATTACTTGCAATTGACAGAAAGTTTTTAGGTAATGAATTCTTTGATTCGGAAAGAAAAAAATACATCGGAAGTGCCTCTAACAAACAATTAAATTTCAAACAATCATTTGCCAACAATAAATATGAATATTCTATTTCATTAACTGAAAATGGTGAAATCATAAAAGTTGAAACTGATTCTGTTATAACAGGAACAATTGTGCACAAAGGGATTAGCAATGCTAAGGATACAATAATAAATCCATCTCCTAAAAGTAAAAACGACCTTTTAAAAAACAAAAAAGTTCAAAAATTTATTCAAGAAAAAAAAATTGATGATTCTGGTTTCACATTTAGTATTAAAACAATAGATACTAAACTTGAATTTAGTAACACAGAAACCCTATTGGACTTTTCTTTAGAAGAAGAAAATACACCACCTTTATTATTTGATGACGACAATGCTAAGTTACACAAAGTGGAGAAAGGAGACACTCTTTCACAAATTGTAATAGACAATTATTATAGTGGTGATTCTAATGGATTCCCTATAAAAAATCCGTACGATAATTCTGTTATTTTCACATTACCAAAAAGAGAATTATTTCCTAAAGACAAAAGAAGTGAAGATGCCCGTTATCAATTTTATCTTAATCTAATTTATTATTATAACATAGAACAGGTTGGAGAAGATGTAAAAGAATGGGGAGTAATAGGAGACAATGGCTACGAAAGATATAAGGTTAACCATCTTGATGATGTAAATATTTTCAATGTTAAAACAACCGATTCAGAATCAGCTCTTCCAAATTACAATCGTTTTTTAAAAAAAATGGAAAACTTGAATCCAAAAGCAAAAATTAATTTTGATGCTGAAGGAAATACTACTTCTTTTAAAATGGTTGAAGGCAAAAACGTTAGAATCCCTTCAAGACAGTTTGCAGATTCAATGTTTTATTTTTTAAGTTTTAGGTATAATGACATGTTAGTCCCTGTTGTTTTGCCTCCTATATTTCCAGGGGCTCCTCAAACATCAATAATGGATTATGTTGTTGACCATGGGCTAGATATTCTTATTGACAGTCTCTCTTCAGTAATCAACGAAGTAAAAAATGATGCTAAAGAATTATATGATGAAACTCTTGCCTTTTTTAAGTCTGCTTACAATTTTGCTATTTCTGTAGCTAGCAATTGGCCAAGAGGGCTGGGTGGCGTGCTTGACGCTAAAGCAAACGTTACTTGGGGGCTTCCTATTAATACTAAAGGTGAAATTGAAAAAAGTCTCAAACGTGAGATAACTGATCGAGAGGAATTAAAAATAGTTTATAAAGTAAAATCTGCTCTAGGAGTTTCTATCGATGAATACCAAGGATATACTATAAAACTAGGCCAAAGGTTTGGTCATGGAAGATCTAGGAGAAAATTTGAAATCGGGACAGGTGTTAGTGCTAGTGTCGGTGTAGATTTCAGTATATCAACAGAGTATACTTTTCCAGTACGAAAAGACGAGACAGCATTATTAACAATGATTATGAGTGTTTTTGCAGGTTCAATCATAAACTCATTGGCAAAAATTTTAAATCATTTCGAAATACTTAATCTTGATCCAAATCAATATTTAACAAATATGGAGATTGGAGTGGATTCTAGCATCAGTGCGGGACTTCTTTCAGAAATAGGTCCAGATAACGAGAATGGCCTCCGAATGCCTACCGAAAATTCAGAAAGTCCTGAGGTCCAAAATACAAATAGAAGTTTTGGAGAGGCTGGGAATCTTTTAAATAAGTTACCAAGTTTAAGTGTTGATGCTAATTTTAATGCAGGCGTTTCCTTTAGTTTTAAAGCAGATTATGGAACAATGCCCTACGAAGGTGAAGAGAAGCATAGAGTTTTCGAAAATATTGAAATAGATTGCAAAAACTATGTTAAGGCAGTTCTAGATACAAAACTTAAAATGGGACTTCTTTATAAACTTTTTGCTGGAATTACCCCAATTGGAAATATAACTACTTTGCTAACTAGTCTTTTGTCATTTGACGTACAATTAATGTATGGAATTAACTGGAAGCTTAATAGGAAATCAAGTCCTAACTTAATAAATGCATTAGATTTTGCTTTTGACCATATAGACCTTAATGCCATTAATTCAACAAATAATAATAGAACACTCAAATATAAACGAGGCGATAATCTAGACAATAATGTTGATACAGAGGTATCCATATATTTTGCGACTAATACAGGAGATGTAGGCAGCATTTGTCAGCCAGGTACAGAAGTAAAATATAATATTGATATGGGAGTGCTATTCGATATGTTAAAAAATGAAAATAATCGAGACTACTATGATTTTGAAAGCATTTTTAAATTGGTTAAAAGCATTGAATATCGCAAAAAAATTGGGTACTTACACGATAATAGAGGTAAAAAAATATTGATTAAAAAAGTTGTAAATGACGATAGTCTTACAAACAGAACTGTCGATGCATATAATTCAGGTGATCAAGAAAATACAGAAATACAATTAACGACAAAAATATTAAATGCAACTCTAGAGAACATAGGTCCAGACAATTTTTTCGTTATAGCCGGTTTGGGACTTGACATGAAAATGGAAATTAATCCAAGCTTAATTCGTCAAGTTTTTGAATTTACTTTAAAGAAATTATACTTAAAATATATTGTCAACTTGGAGAAATCTGATCAAGAGAAAGTAGATACAACTATTGTAAAATATAGAACTCTAATTGAAAATGCTATCAAAGAGTATAATAAAAATGAGAATCACAAAAAAAAGATAGAAGGTGAATTATACTACAATTACCTATATGGTAAAGATCAAATTCCCGGAAATTCAGTTAGAGGGCTTTTATGGAAAATAGATAAAATGATTGACGAAGAAGATGATAGCAAAAAACCCACAATTAATACATATTTGAATGTTTTTAAAGAATATGTCAAAGGTGTTATAGTTGCCAATTTATATATGGATGGACAACAGCCAAAAGATCTTGATTACAATACTTCTGATATTATAGACTTTTTCAGTTTTGTTACTGATTTAGGGAAACTTGATATAACACTGGAAGGCACATTAGGTGGTGCAATTGGTGGGACTCTAAAAGGAGGTGAAGCATTATTGACCGCTGGAGTTGGACTAGATTTGGCGGCAACGTTAACGTATGAGGCAAAATTATATGAAAAAGGTGCAATATCTTATTTCAAAGAGGATGATCCCTTACGTTTTATTTATCAAAACATTCGAAACATATTTGTTCCCCCAAACTCTAATGGTCGTATTGAAGGGAAAAAAGTTTTTAAACTATTAGAAGATTAATCTCAAAAAATTATTGGAAAAAAATGAGAATAAATCAGGTTAATATCCTTATTTTTAATTATTAAATTTATTTTCATTTAGAAAAACAAGATGATATTTATGAAATTTTTACTTTCAATTTTGTTACTCAACACATTACTATTCTCAATTAATGTTAAAGCACAAGCTAAACAAGAATATAGCAGTTTACTATTCGAAAAACGAAATGATTTTACGGGTCAAAATTTAAAAGATTCTGTAAAAATTGTTTACTCAAAAATGGATGTTGCCAAACAAAACTTAACAGAGGTTGAGAAAAGTGATTTTTTGCGTAATAATGACATCCATGGTTATAAGTATATATACTTTGACAGACTTGGCCGAATCAAAGAGAGGCTCGGATCTTCTTTAAGTAAAAACTATGTAATTAATTTCGATAAAAAGAAAACAAAGTCTTACAAGTATGATGAGAATGATTGGATAGAAAAAAACAAGCATAAAATATCATTAAAGCAATATATCCCAATAAACAATCATAATTTACTTCAAAAGTTAAACAAAATCAATGTGCATAAAGATACAGTAATTATTGGAGATAAAATATGGCAAGAATACGACGTAGATGTCTATAATTACATCTATGATAAACAAGGACGAATTCAAGAAGAACAATCTTTTTGTGTTTACCGAGCGGCTCCAACAATAGATGACAAAAAACCTAATGATGGCGATTTAAGAACTCGGAAATTGTTTATTTATGATAAAGACGGCCTTGTTGCAAACCAAAAAATAATTAAAGGTGCTTTTAGTAAAAACATACCTTATACAGATATGGGTACAGAAAGTCCTTTTTGTGATGACTTGCAATTACAGTATAAATACGATAAGCAAGGTAGAATAACACAAACAACCATGTATGGCTGTGAAAAAATAGTAGCTAAAGAAGAATACTCTTATCACCCTACAAAAGATTATGTAGAAAAAGTAAAATATTATGTCACGGGACCTGGAGAAATTTCCAATCCAACCAAAAATTTTATAAAGTTTTATAACGAGCAAGGAGATCTTATAAAAAAAGAATTTATTCCTGACAATTCAGAACAAAATCTTAAAGTAAAAGTTCGTTACTACACCTACGAATACGACAGCCATAACAACTGGATAAAATGCAATATGTTCCTTGAAGGAACACCAGAAGGAGAACCGACTTTGGTTGCCGAAAGAAAAATCGAATATTACAATTAGTTTTTACAAGATACTATCTCAATACTGCGCTTTATTTTAAGCGCAGTAAAAGATAGTTTTCTTTTCCTTAAAGCACAGACATCTTTCCTGATGCCATTGTTCTGTAAGCGTATTTAAAATCCTTATTTCTATTGAGATTTATATCTCTCACTTTCTAAAAACGGCTTAATTCAAGCGCGCAATCTCAATTTCTAAATATTGAGAAATTTCCCTTTTATTTTCATTCAAAGACTAGCTTTTTCACCTTGAAAAAAGCATAGCTGTCCACTTTCTGTACAACTCTGTTAAGTGTTACAATACAAGTGTTCAACAACCTTGCAGTTGTTTTTTAAAGCACTTTTTTTTGTAAATCTTTGCAATGTCAAAAAGAAACAAATATCTAATTAAGAGCAACATGCATCAAAAAAACTACTTCAACATTAAGTAGTAAAACAAAATCAAAAATACTTTTCAAAACCCTTCCTGTCCTCTCTCTCAAGAAAGGAATGCAGAATACTTATGTCTTTTTCAAAAGATAATCATTCTGACATAATAGAAGACAAATTTTGAATTGTAATCAGCAAACCATTAACAAAGAAATAAACTTAAAAATATGTCAAATCAAATAATGCACCCGTCATTAAGCCAATTATTACCATTGGACAAGATTCCAAATGAGCTCGAGGCAATTAGAGATGCACTTGCTAGTCTTTTTGATTCTGTATTTGTAAAAAATCTTATTGCCAGTCAAAGCTACGACAACTCTTCTGGTTTTTACAGCATGACATTAACCACGTACAACTCCCTTGGACTTGATATTCCTCTTGCACAAGATTTAAAATTAGTTTTGAATCCAACTGTAGATGGCAATACTGAAATTCCAATCAGTTTTGATTATTCATGGATTATTCTAAAATATATCAATGATTTCAATTTTGAATCATTTGATAATACCGTTGAATCCGTTTTGCGCATTCTTTTTGAATTAGCAGAAATAAACGAAAAAACATTTTTAAATGAACTAATCAATACATTTTATCCAGGCGCAAATGCATTGGTTGATTTTGTTGATCAGTTCAATACAGTACATACAGATGCTTTAGCAACTTTAAACGACGTAAATGCATCTTTCGACAATCAAGTCGAGCACTTATCACAACAAATTGGAAGTCTTGACATTGACTTGCTAAAATTTGCTTACGAAAACCTTTTAAATGTAGGCAGTGAAGGATTAGATCGCTTAAAGAAGTTATTTGCTCATTATTTCGATAATATCGAAAAAAACATCAAAGAAGCATTAACGCTTCAATTTAGAATGGCCATTAACGAAATTAGCGTAGGTCTACAATTTCCTCACAAATGGTTACGACCAGTTTATACAGGTACCGAAAATGTTTCCACTGATATAGTTTTAGATCAACCGTTACCAGATAATTATTTTAGCTACTTAAAATTTGATGTTGGAAGCTTAGAGTATTCTTCTAATCGCGGATTTATCTTTAATAATATCTCTAGTTTTAGCTTAAATAGATCTATGATCGGAAACACTGGATTAATTGCAGAGTTTTCAGGATTAAAAGTAGATTTAAGCAGAGATAAAAATATTCCTGAAGCAGATGCTGACGGAAGAGGTGCTGCGTTTAGAGGTGTTTACGCTGAAAAAGCAGCAATTACATTACCTAAAAAATGGTTCAAAAAAGAAAATGGCGCTACACTGCAAATTACTGGAAAACAGCTATTAATTGGTACTGAAGGCGGAATTTCTGGAACAATTGGATTAGAATCCTTAATTGTAGGAAATCCTGTTAGCGAAACTGATTACATGTGGTTCAAGTTAGGTAATAGTTTCAAAGTTGGTTTTAACAAGTTTGATATTTCCTTCAAACAAAATAGAGTTATCTCTTCGAACATAAAGGGCGCATTAGAAATTCCAAAATTTAAGAAAGGCAATAATCCATTTATTGTAGATATTGAAGGACACTTATATGATGACGGAGATTTTAACCTAACGGCTTCATTTGATAAAGCAAACGAACCTAAAGCTACTTTACTCAATTTAGTAAATTTCGATTTTCACAGTTTCGAGCTTGGAAAACAGGATGATGACTATTATGTAGGCACTTCGTGTTATGTTTCATTCCCTCCTGGATTAATGAACACTTTGATGAAAGGTCAGGGGTTTGATATTGAAAAACTTCGAATTTATAGTGATGGAAGCATAGAAGTGGAAGGTGGATCTATTCCGATTCCTATTAATTTGCCTCCTCTAAATCTTGGACCTGTTCAGATGGCGGTGAGCAACATTAACTTTGGTTCAACTCAAATTGATGGGCATAAATACAACTTCTGGGGATTTGATGGTGCCATCAGTGTCAATCCGTTAGGGCTTGACGCTCGTGGAGAAGGTATTAAATACTATTATAGCACCGAAGAAGGTTTCAAAGATTCTTTCATCAGAATCCAGACTATCGAAGTCGATTTGATGATTCCAGGAACTGCTACAGAAGAATCTGCAATGGCAATTATTCATGGTATGATTTCGCTTCCTGAGCCTGGGGTTTCTCCAGAATTCATGGGAGAGGTTTCATTAAAGTTACCAAAAGCAAAAATTACAGGAAGTGTAGGAATGCGTTTTGCTCCTAAATATCCTGCTTTCTTAGTCGATGCAAGTATTGAATTGCCTACCGGAATTCCGCTTGGATTTTTGTCGATTACCGGTTTCAGAGGTTTATTAGGATTTAGATATGTGGCTACCAAAAAAGCTGCTGGATTAACAGTAGATAATTCTTGGTACGAATATTACAAACATCCGAAAGCGGGAATCAATATTAGAAAATTCAGTGGGCCACCAGATTCTATGCAATATAAATCCCCTTTTTCTATTGGGGCTGGAGCAACCTTTGAATCAACTGGAGGTACCCTTTTAAATATGCGAGCAATGTTATTGCTTTCTCTTCCTACTTTATTTTATATTGAGGCAGGATTAAATGTTCTTGGTGATAGATTAGGTCCTATTGAGAAAGACCAAAGCACTCCCCCATTCTTTGCGATGGTTGCCTTTGGAGATGATTCTCTTGAACTTGCTGCTGGGGCAGATTTCCAAATGCCTAAAGATGGTGGCGAAATTATCCAATTACATGCTTTATTAGAAGCTGGCTTTTTCTTTAAAAATCAAAAACCTTGGTATATCAATCTTGGTTCTAAAAAAGATCCAATTACAGCGAGAATTCTAACTCTTTTTACTGCAAAAGCATTTATTATGCTGTCTGCTCAAGGAATTGAGGCTGGAGCTAGATTAGACTTTAAACTAGAGAAAAGCTTCGGACCTGCTAAGGTTAAATTATGGGCTTACTTAGAAATGGGCGGAAAAATTTCTTTCAAACGTCCGCAAATGGGTGGTTACATAGCTGCTGGTGGAGGAATTCAGATTAAAATCTGGATTATCAATGTTGAAATTGTTTTAGATACCATTTTCTCTGTAGAATCATTTAAGCCATTCCTGATCTATGCAAAACTAGAATTAAGCGTACGCGTCAAAATTGCTTTTGTTAGAGTTCGTAAAACGTTCTTAATTGAACTTCAGTGGGATATTAACAGAATCGTTGACCGCACGCCTTACAGTCCGCTTCCTAAAGGAACTCACGGAGATGTTAATGACAACAGAACTGCCGATTCTGTAAAAGGAGTTCACATGCTAACCAATGAGGCTTACTTATTGAATTACTTTGATACTATGCCTGCTCCAGGATCAATTTCTAAAATAATTCCATTAGATACCTACATTGATATTAAACTGACTAAAGGAGTATTGCCTAATTCTAGTCTTTCTAAAATTATTGGTGGATATACGGCTGATGCAAAAAATTACACTGATTTAATGCCTCCAGAAGCAACATCGAAAGCCGGAAGAAAACTCCGTCAGGTAAAACACCAATATTCTATTGAATCAATTGAAATAAGTTCTGCAAATGGAAATTCTTGGGTGCCTTATCATCCTTTTGCAGCTGTTGTAGATTCTGCTTCAAGGGAGCGTGTAGAGAATTTACCTTGGGCACAATGGCAAAAAGTGATAGATCAGTATGACAGTATTCGTGTTTTGGCTACAAATCCGTTCTCCTATTTAAGTGCAGGTGAACCTGGCTGGCATGTTCCAGAACAATTTGGAATTACTCCTTCTAAATTATTCTGTGTCTCTAATAGCATTGAAGAAGAGTCTGTTAATTTTTTAAATAAAAAACTAGGAAAACGTTATTATGTACCTACTCAATATGAAGCAGATAGAATCAATGGTCTGTTCTTTAAACTCGTTGGTGAAACCCCTGAAATTGTGGATGGCAAGCTTTCTGGGGGAGATTTTATGAGCATTTCTGCTGAGAGCAATCCATTTGGTTTTAGAAGATCGCTTTCATTCAAAAATTATGATAAACTGGAAATAATTTTCCCTGAATCTGCTATTGAACCAACTTTAAAACTTACAACTCAAGCCAAAACAGTAAATATAACTGCCTATACTTCATTTTTTGAGAAAGGGGATAAACTTCCTAAATATAAACAAGTTAAAATATGCAAGGCTAAAAATTCGCCAGCTTTAAATGAGATTGCTTACACTAAAGCTGAACTAAGATCGCCAATAACTTTATTTGATGAAAACGGAGATGTTTTATCGAAAAAGAAAATTGATAAAGTTATCATCAGTCCAGTGGCTGCAAATGCTGATGCGATTTTAGATGTTAGAAATAAAATTGCTGCTTTATTTAATGATACATACGCTTCAACTGATGGAGAATTTATTGTGTCAGAACCAAGCGACATAACTGAATATGATCGTTTAATGACGCTATTGGCTGAATTAAAAGCAGATGCTGGTAACGATAATCCAACTGGAACTTCTGAACCGTTGACATTTACTCGTTTTTATGGATATAACGGAAACACAAATTATGCTTTTGATAAAGTTTTCAAATACAATGACACTTATTTAGTTTCATTTCATCCAAGTCCAAACACAACTGTTATTGCACAAATTGATGCTAAAGGAAATCTAGTAAGAGAGCGTTTATTGAATGGTCTAGTGACATCAATGCAGGTTGTAAATAATAATTTATTAGTTACTCAAGCTTTAGATGCTACTCAGTGCAAAGGAATTGGTAAAGCAATTATCGATGATAATTTTATCGTAGGCTGCGTAACTCCAACTAAAACAACTGCAATTGTTGAACTTGATTCTGAATTAAACAGAACTTTCGGAATGCAGTATCTAAATACTTATTCTACAGGTTTCAATAAATTATTGCCATTACTGAATAATGAATTGCTTTGGATCAATACCTTAGAAAATGAAACTCAAATTAATTGGGTAAATAGTACTGATCGTTCTATTGTTCATCGCATAAAAATTGACGAAGTAGCACTAAAAGTTCTTCAGCATAATAATACTGATTTCAGTCTAATTACAAAAAACAAAAAAATCGTTCGCTTCGGTATTAATCCAAGTACAAAAGCGATTACTATTACGGACACCAAATTAGTTTCTGAACCATCAATTTCTGAAGTTATTGATGCAGTAATCGCAAATGGCAAAGTCTTGCTTACTGTTAAACTAACAAACGGAAAATTCGGATTGGCTCAGGTTGATGGAACTGCCGTTACTGTTGTTAAAAATGATGTAATTTTTGATTCTCCAGTTTATTTATCAAATAAAACGCTGGCTGACAATTCAGTTATCGCTTTCAATGAAAAATATCTGTTTGTATTGAATACTTCATTACAGCTTGTGCGCTTAATTGAAAGAGGAAGCACAAATGATAAAGCATCAGTTCTTCATATTCATAATGAACCATCAGAGAATGAAATTTTAATGCTTTCTTCTAAACAAAATGAAAAAGGGATTTATTTCTCTCTGTTTAATGATCAGTTTGATAACTGTTCTTTACATCCGACAGAAACTGTTTCCGTGGTATCGTCTGCATCTGCTTTGACTAATTCAACTGCTAATCTGAGTGAATTAGAAACTGTTACTAAATCAGAATATATAAGAGCAATTAAGTCTTCAAAATTATTGACGATCAATGCTATTCTATGTTCTTCAGGAGGAAATCCAGATGAGGACAATGAATTAGGATATACTACTTACGTTCAAGAAATTAGATGGCTGACAAAAGAAAGTGCTGAACACAATTTAACCATTCCTGGTGCTACAGCTGTGGCTGAAGATAATAAAGCAATGGAAGCTGCGATTCAAAATACGGTTCAGCCAATTTGGAGACCAAACTCGACTTACTGCTTAAAATTTACTTTAGCAGATAAAGTAGATGATGGAGCGCCAGTTAAATTCGATTACTATTATGGTTTCAAAACATTAGGTCCTGTTGGCCACTACCCTGTTCCTGACGAAGATCTTGCTCCTGGTCAAAAACCGTATGTTAAAAATGAATTGACCGAATTATCAAAATCACCGTTGACTTCATTAAGACAGTATTTAGATTACAACCGTTCTTACCCAAATGCTGATGGAAGTTTATTGTCATCTAAACCTTCATTCTATGGAAATGAACAGTGTAAGATAACTATGTTCTTCAAGAATCCTTATGTATATCATATGTTCACAGATTGGGACGATTATGGAGCAGGAAGACCAAAAATTAAAGGGCTGATGAATCTTATTATCAAAGATCCTTTAAATGATGTTCTTATTAAGTATCCATTACCAACAGAAGCAACACCATATCCTAAAGCAGAGGAAAAAAATATAAAATGGGTCGATGATAATGATCCTCGAATTCCTTTAAACATTAAAATGTTGCAAAACATGATTCAAGGAAGCAGACCTGAATTGATGTGTTCAATTCAAATTGGTGACATTATTAAACCAAAATCATATGGATATGAGGTAAAACTGACCGATTTAAAACCTTCGAAACTGTACACGGTTTTAGTTAAAAATTATTTTGATGAAAATCAGAATAACACACCAACTGATAATGAAAATGTATTAGTACATCAATTCGGATTCCAGACATCACGATACAGAGATTTTGCTGAGCAAGTAAATAGCTTTAAGCTAAGTGCCGAACCAGTACGTAACGCTTTATTTGATGTTCCGTTAAGCTTAAGCGAAAATCAGATTACTTCTTTAAAGAATGTCATTTTTGGTGAAGAAGATACATTAAGCGATGCATTTGCTTTAAAATATCAGCATTTATTTGATCGTGCTGTCGAAGGAGTTTTAAAAATGTCTCCTCTTGATCCTGCTCAGTCTACAGAAGTTAATCGAATTATCAATACCAATACTGGTGAAGTCGTAGCGCTTTTAGTTCGAAATCCAGAGCCATTCAATATTCCTAAAATTCCATTAGAAGAAATTCAAAATACCATTTCAGTAGTTGACGATGCTGGTGTAGCAAAAGTAAATTATAAAGTACTTCATTCTAAAGACTATGCCCAGGTTTTAATTATGAATGACAGTAAAAAAATTACTGATCAAAATTTAAATATCAAGTTCGAATACAGAATGTGGAATAATAACGGGTCTGTTGCCCAGTATTCAACGCCATTAACAGTTCGTGCTGCTGAGCCGGTAACTTTAACTATTGAAAATATAAATCTTTAAAAAACAATAAAAATGAGTTCTATAAATCTTCAAGAAAGCCAATCCTCAGGTTGCGAAACGTACATCGCTATCGTTGTCGATGAGTCGGGTTCGATAAATGGTAATGAAGCGCAGCAAATACGTGAAGGGCTGACTTCATTTATCAATTCTCAGGCTCAGAGCAAAATTACGCTTTCGTTAATCGGAATGTCAAATAGCGACAGCAATTCAAGATCAGAGCATGTTATTCAAAAAAGAATTTCTGGCAATACTTCCAGTTTTTTAAGTTGGATTAATGGTTTTGGTTCAAGATCTGCCAATCCTCAATCTGATCACTGGGCGTCTGGTTTAGAGGTTGTAAACAGTTTAACCGTAACTCCAGATATCGTCGTGATTGTTACAGATGGTTTACAAGTCAATGACATTGATTCTCTAAAAAACTTATATCAGAATCTTAATGATAAATCACATATTTTTGTTTACGGTGTCACAAGCACCGTAAACAATGCTACTGAACTGGTAACGCCAATTACTAACTTTTTAGGAAAAGCTCCTGTTGTAAAAAACAGCGGTCTTTCTATGCTGAATACAGATTATATCAGGGTTCCAGATTTCAGCACTTTAGGATCTGAATTAAATCAGTTAAGCAGTGATTTATCAATTGCTCAAATTGGATGTTTATCTAATGTAATTATTAGCCAAAATAAATTAGTTTACCCTATCCTGAAAAAAGGACTTGCTGTAAATCAAAGTGCTGGTTATTTAACTTTGAGAAATAAAAGCCGTGTGGCTCTCCCTCTTCCAGCTGGGACAAGGATTCATAATGTAAGCAATCTAAGCGGCCTAGTTTTTAAACTTCAGAATGCTGTTGTTGTACCTGCTCTTGGAAATATTGATGTCGCAATTCGAATAGATGGAACCCCAAATGCATTAGGCGATAATTCTGCTAAAATTACTTTGCCAAACGTTAACAATCCTAGTGGATTTCAAATCAATTTTAATGTTGGTAAAGAACTTTACATTGTTGATCTTAATTCGGGCAAAACTGCTTTACAATCTACAAGTCTGCAAATTGCGGCAGCAGGTTCTAAAGGTCTTGACAGTACAAAAGGAATTCATCTTCGTTGGCTTTTGGCTGGAGAGTTAGGAGAAAACCATCTACCAAAGGGTGAATTGTATAATGGTGTTAATTCTGGTTCTAACTTTAACAAACCTGACGATTTCGTAAAAGTATATAGAGCTGCTTATAATAAAGTTGCTTATAAATTAGACTTAATAAAAAAACCACAGTCAGTAGATAGTAAAAAAACGTTATGGGTTTACAAAACAGCAAATCCGCAAAGATCGATTTATGTTTACTTCAAAAACAAAGCAAAATATCTGTTGACAAGAGCGAGTATTGATCCGATGCTAAACCCATCTGGTTTTATTCAGGCTTATGGAAATGAAATTATTGAGATTGAAAATAAAAGCGAATTATTTTTTGCTGCAGAACTTAAATTCACTTCTGCAAACAACTCAGGCAGTGTTAAATTAGAAACATTATCTGTTGCTGAAAACACTATTGTAGCGGCAAAGAGAATTACAAATCGTAAGACCTACTCTTCTTCAGAGGTTACTGCAATTCGTGTTGTAGCTGAAAACGGAAGAAGCATCCGATTTAAAGCAAATAACTGCCTCTTAAACGAAATCAATTTTGAATTTTATGCTGATTTTATCCAGCATGCAAATGATAGCGGAATCTGGGATCTGAAAGGAAAATATGCTTTAACTCTTAGTGATAATAAGGCTTTTGAGCAATTAGAACCAAAATTAAATTGTGTCCACGGAAAATGGCTAAAATTTAATGATGAAGAGTATGTTAACGTTAATAATTATAAAGATAAATGGAAACGCATCACAGATGAAGATGACAAAAACATTAAGGAAGTTATTGAGAGCTATATTGGCTTAAGTGCTGACGGCACAAACCCAACTGCTTTAGAAACTATTAATTTTAATGATAACATTCCGATTAATGATCCACAACCTGGAGAAGAAGCAGAATTTGCCAAAAATTCAACTCAAATATCGAATCTGGATTTATTAAACATTGCTGCAAATGATTATCATATTGCCAGAATGTTAGGTTTAGGGTGCATTGATATTGACGAAGCTGTCCTTTCTGGAGAATATATCTATCTAACAGAGTACGTTACATTTAAGAATTTAGAAGGAGGTACAACTCCAAAAGAGGTACAACACCTTTCTATGAGTATTCCAACTTCTGTAAACACAGAACGTTTGCCTCTTCCGGTACAATTAAGTAATTATCTGCCAGGTCTTAATGCCGGTTCTGATGAAGACAATCAGACCCCAAAAATTACAGATCCTGAAGGATATAGTTTTGATGGCAAGAAAAGATATGTGAGTTTATTCATGAGCGACATCAAAGATTACAGTGTAGATACTGCATTCTTTAATTCTACAGAAGAATATGATGGAAGCACTTTTACATTCCCTATTTATGCAGGAGTAGATTATAAATTTAAAGGTGAAGCCAATTGGCAAAAACCAGAATTATCATCAGACACGGCATATTTCAATGTTAAAAAAGATTTGACTACTGGTTCATTTGAGCCTGCTCCGATTATTATTCCAGACTCAGGGAAATCATTTTTAAATGTTCGTCAAGAAAAAACAGGTTTGCAAACTTATGTCTATCAAGGATATGGTATTAATATTTTCTCAAGAGCAACATCTGGCAGACAATTAGAGATTACTTCTCACATCAAGCCAAAAAACACTTTGTTGCCTCCAACAGGCATTAATTCGCTGCTAATTACTGAAGAAAATCCATTGATGTTTACTTCAATGAATGAACAGCTTAAATTGAAAACATTATTAGAAGATCAATCCATAACTGACAAAACATATATCCGACTTCTTTTCGAATATTATGCTATTCAAGAATTATTAAGCTATACAATTCCTGACGGAGTAACGAATGCAGAAGCTTTACTTTCTGATAAAATTTATCCAGATAATGAAGAACTGTTTGCTGATTATTTTAAGCTTTATTTTAGAGATAGTCTTCCTCAAATTGAGCATGCTAAGATCACTGATATTCAAGACAGTCCAACAAGTGAACTTACGTCGATCATTACAATTCAGGAATACAAAATTTTTAGCAGTGGAGAAGAAATTAAAATCGGTTTGACCACTACTAATAAAGACCGATTTATTGGAGGTATCTTAACAGTTGGAGAACAAAACTATGTTATCCAGAATATTAATGTTGTTCGTACTGGTGAAACATTTAATTATGCCACAGTTGAAGTACTTAAAAAAGAAGTAACTGACCGTCTTGTTTCTGATGGCGACGCTACAATTGATTCTGAGCAAATTAAGGAAATAAAAAAACCAGTAAACGCATTATGTTCTTTGGTTGAGAACATGTTAACGCAAGAAAACTGGAATCAGCCAAGTCCAATTAGCTTGCAAGTTCAACTGCCAGAAGCTTTAAAAACAGTTCATAGAGAGCTTGTTCTTCAAAAAGACAGTCAAGGCAACGATAGTTTACAAGTAGAAAAAACTCGAGGAATCTGGAGTAAGAGAACAGTAATCGAAAAGGTTATAGAAAAAGCTTTTAAGGTTGATGCAAACGGCAATTATGTATTGGATAAAAATGAAAATCCGATTCCATTGCCTGACGAAGAACAAAAGCATTTTGGTTTATACAAGCTTACTTTCAAAGGGTTAAAATTAGCTCAGCATCCTCAATACAATCAAAATAACGGAAATTCAGTTGAATGGGCAAACGGTACTGTGCGCTTATTTACTAAGAGCTGTTTTGAGGGTTCTAATCCAATTCCTGTAAAATCTAGAAAAGAGTTTAAAGTTGTACGTGCAGATAATATTGGGACAGATCAAGATTTAGAATTAATTATTACTGATCCTAATTTCAAAATAAAAAAAGACATAACTCAGGAAATGGATCCTACTTATGATCATATTATTATTGAAGAAAATGAATTAAATCAGCCAAAAGAACAGGAAGTAAATTATTATCCAAGCTATAAAGTCTATCTCTTTGCTGATCCTTCAAACGGAATTACAGCAGCAAAAATTCAGCCAAGAGAAGGAGAAAACACACATTATTCAATTTTTGGAATCAGCAGCCATTCAAATTTATATAACTATGATTCTAAGATTAGTGTGCCAAATCCAATGTATGCGGTTAGAATTGAAAAACCTATTAAGCCTGAAGATGTAAAAGGACCGTTATACGCAACCAGACCTGACTTTTTTAACAGATCTACATACACCTTTACAACTAGATATACGCATAAACCTTATGGAATGCTGCATTACAGAGCCAGTGACGATGCTTTATTAAATATTTTGTATAAAACCGAAACGATTAAAATAATTCGTGAAGAACTAAGTAAACTAGGCGGAAACAATGAGAAGTATTTTGCCAACAGATGGCAGAATTTCTTAAATTTTGATGGGTTATTAGATAAAAACAACCTCCTGAATCCAACTGATTTATTAGGTCCTGATGAGCAACCAAATGTTTTGCCTCCGAGAAAACCGATAAGTTATGAAGCATATCCTGCGGATGTTGAACCATCAGACGCTTATCGTTTTCCAACACCAGATAGCGAATGGTTAATTGATTCGATCAATGGATTTATTAAATGGCATAATGAGTCACAACCGTCACAAACACCTGTTGAGAAAATTACAGCTCTTACTCATCTAAATGATATTATTATTTCGACAAGAGATGGAATTGAAAGAAACTTGCTTGCAATTCACTTTATTGAACAAGCCATTCATTCTGTTTTTGTACCACTAACAGAAGTTCCGGTTATTTACGAATACATCAGAGACAATGACTATGTGCCTATTAATAAAAAACAAACGATTAAAGATAAAAATGGAAATATTCTAAAATATCCTAATCCTGATCTGGACATTGCACCGATGATGAAAATCACAAATGCTGCCGAATTTAGAACACAATTTACTGATTTTAACCTAGATGGAAACTCACAGAGCACTTATTTCTATGGTGTACGTGAAATGGATATTAAATTGAATTTCAGTCCATTTAGCACATTTTTAGGTCCTGTAAAACTTGTTCCTTCAAATCCGCCGCAGACGCCAGAAATCAAACGAATTATGCCTGTGTTGGAAAATCAAGTTTTAGGAATCAAACCTTCTATTCAAATAGAATTAAATGCTTACAAACCAGAATATAACATCAGAAAAATAAATATCTATCGTGCTAAGAATATGCTTGATGCACAATCAATTAGAACCATGACTTCTGTCAAAGAAATTTTGATTGACGAAAATACTTTATCTGCTGACTTTAATAACGTTTGGACTGTTTACGATGAATTTGAAGATCTAGAAAGTGTTCCTTTTGGAGATGGCCTTTTTTACAGAGTTACCGTTTCTAGAGAAATTGAGTATGCCGATCCAAGTTCAACAGATCTTAATCCTATTGTTAATATTGATTATACGCCATCTCAACCATCAAAAATTACTGCGACAGTAATTGCGGATACAGTTGCTCCAGAATCTCCTACATTGACAGCCTCTGGAGATGTAACAGGGGTAAATGAATCTGTCTTGAAACCTATTGTTTTCAGCTGGGAGAAAACGGTTCATAATGGTAAGTATCATTTATACAAAATGAACAATCAAGGAAATTGGGATAAAATTCAGGAAAAAGTTTCTAACGAAGAGATTGTAACATTGCCTTTACTGGAAACCAAACTGGGAACTGATGAATTGACTATTAAAAATGACGATGGCGATAGAATCTATCACCATTTCAAAGTACTTGCCGAAAACTCTTCAGGTATGTACAGCAGTGAAGAAAAAAATCTAACACTTTAATTATTAAATGAATCCCAATGCAAATTATGTATTGGGATTCAAAATCAAGCTAATCAAAAATAATATTTACAGAAAGAAAATAAATTTCAAACAACATGGCAACAGACAGAACTAACATTGGCTACAAATTCGAGGACGGCGATATTCCATCTCAGGCGGACTTCCAGGAGGTTTTTAACAGTTTTATCCATAAAGATGAAGACAAGGCCGATTTTCAAATGGTTGAAGAAGGAAGGGATAACCTACATTATGTAACTCCTGCCCTTTTGTATACAGGTTTAAAGAATATTGGTATCATTACTGGAAATAACTATATGCCACGTAAAGAGCATTTTGACTCATTTATTGGCGATACCATTACTTTGCAATATGCACCAATTAATTACAGTGTCAAGGTATTTAAAAACGGACAGCTATTGCTTGAGAAAGAAGGTCAAGGAAATGACGGAGATTACATCATCAATTACGAAATGGCCAAAATCACCTTTTCGGGAAATATTGACAATAGAAACATTGAAGTCGATTATTGGTATAAAAATTTATCTCCAAATTCAAATCCAGGAGGCGGTTCTGGTCAACAAATTGACTTTACCAGTTTCTTGCATACTTCAGGAAATGAAACTAAAAACGGAATCTTAACTTTCAACAACACTACGCCTACCTCAACCAGCGGAATTGTATTAACAA
The DNA here is from genome assembly GCF_003254585.1 of Flavobacterium sharifuzzamanii. Lineage (GTDB taxonomy): Bacteria > Bacteroidota > Bacteroidia > Flavobacteriales > Flavobacteriaceae > Flavobacterium > Flavobacterium sharifuzzamanii. The sequence goes on from NZ_QJGZ01000035.1 coordinate 358,643, forward strand.
ACAGCGGTGCCGATACTGCCGCAAAAGTACTAGACGTCACTGTAAGCGGAGCTGGAAGCGGTATTGCGATTCAAAATACAGCAACGGGAACTGGTATTAAAGTATCTAACACTGGATCTGGAGCAGGTTTGCAAGTCAACTCTTCAGCAACTGCAACTGGAGATCCTTTGCAAGTATTGAAAGATAATGTCATAAATGCTAAAATTGATACTGAAGGAAAAGTAACTGCTAAAAACTTTATTACTTCAGGCGGTTTAGATACAGATTTTGTAAAAGGAGATGGTTCTCTTGACGATACTGTTTACGCTGAAGACACAAAAGTAATTCATACTTCTGGTAATGAAACTAAAGATGGAGCATTAAAACTGACTCACAATGATTCTGTTGAAGATGTTTTAACTATCATCAAAAGCAATAGTGCAAACTGCTTAAAATTAGTTCAAAACTCTACTTCTAACGCCACTACTTCTACTATTGACACGAATGCTGAAAATGTTAATAGAAAAGCAATCAGTATTCAAAAAAAACAAGTAGAAAAAGCATTTATCACACACGACGGAAACGTATCTGGAACTTCCTTTACAACTTTAAACGAAAAAGCAGATATTACCGATGGATTTTTAACCCTAGCTGCTTCTGATTCTGCAACTGCAATGGCTGGTCACGCAAAATTATATGCTAAAACAAACGGCACTACAGATTTGTATGTTATGGGTAGTGACGGTGTTGAGAAGAAAATTGGTGAGAATTCACTGGAAGGGGTGTTACTAACAACAACAGATCAGTCTTTTACTGGAATTAAATCTGTTACCAATACTGGAAATACACAAACTAATGGATTAGTCATTACCAATAATGGTGGTGGCGGAAGCAATTCTGTATCATTAACCAATAATGGTGATGGAATTGGTTTAATGTCAAACAATACGTCTACAGGTTTTGGTATTTACTCTCGCCAAACTGGCGAAGGAGGACGCGGAATTTATGCTGGTAACTCTACCGATTATGGTTATGGTTTATTTTCCCATAACACTGGGAATGGAACAGGAATATTTGCACATACTGAATTTGGATCTGGAAATGCCATATCAGCTATTACTAGTGGTGATGGAATTGGTATTCTTTCCACTACCTCATATGATGGAATTTGTATTGCTGCTAATGCAGCATCTGGAGCAACTGGTCTGCTATACGTTGGAAAAAACAACGGAGTAAATACTTTTACTGTTGATAAAACTGGTAATGTACAAGCAAATAGTTTTGTTAAATCTGGTGGTACAAGTTCTCAATACTTAATGGCTGATGGATCTGTAACCACCTCTGCAGGTGCGTCACCAGAACCTTCACAAATTACCATTACCACAACAACAAATATTACAACCGATACACTTGATGCAAATGGCAAAAAACAAATTGGAAAAAATGTCATTATCAATAATGGAACAAGTGCAATAAATATTACTGTAAATGGCGGTATAGACTTTAATGCATCCTATTTAAAACACGGTACAGGTGCAATAACTTTTATACAAGCAACAGGTAGAACATTGGTACAAGTTAATACAACGTCGACATTAAATGGAGCTGCAGGAAGCACGGCAACTATTTCTAGCATTGGCACTACAGATTATTTAAGAATTTCAAACGTATAATTATGAATCCATTATTATTTTATGAATATGGACTAAGCAAAACTCCTCCTGCTCTTCCATTTGTTTCTACTTGGAAGACTGATAATGTTTCTACAGGATCTAGTACAGCTTCACAAGTAAAATTGCCCTTAATTTACAACGGCACTTATGCTTTTAACATAGACTGGGGAGATGGTTCCTCAAATTATATCACTTCATACAACCAAGCTCAAACCTTACATACTTACACGACTCCTGGAACATATACAATTACAATTACAGGAACTTGTAAAGGATGGCAGTTTAATAATAATGGTGATAGATTAAAAATTTTATCTATAAGCTCTTGGGGAGGATTAAGACTTGGAACTAATCAAGGAAATTACTTTTTCGGGTGTGCAAATTTAAATCTATCTGCTGTTTCTGATGTATTAAATTTGGAAGGGACAACTTCATTAGCTTATTGTTTTTCTTTATGTACATCAATAACTTCAATAAACAAAATTGAGGAATGGAATACATCTGCGGTTACAAATATGTATTGTATGTTTTATAGTGTATCATTATTCAACCAAAACATTGGGTCTTGGATTACTTCGACTGTGACAAATATGAGCTATATGTTTTTTGGGGCATCATTATTTAACCAAAACATTGGTTCTTGGGATACTTCGGCTGTGACAAATATGGCCGCTATGTTTAGTAGTGCTTCGGCATTCAATCAAAACATTAACTCTTGGAATACTTCTGCTGTGACAGATATGAGTAGTATGTTTTACAAAGCGTCATCTTTCAACCAAAACATTGGTTCCTGGAATACCTCGAAAGTGAAAGATATGAATACCATGTTTACTGAAGCTAAAGTATTTAATCAAAATATTGGTTCTTGGGATACTTCGGCTGTGACACGTATGGATAATATGTTTTCCGGAGCTACAGCATTTGATCAACCTATAGACAACTGGAACACAGCAGCTGTAACAGGTATGAGTAGTATGTTTAATTCAGCCATAGTTTTCAACCAAAACATTGGCTCTTGGAATACTTCAGCGGTGACAAATATGCGTATGATGTTTAGTTCAGCTACAGCATTCAACCAAAACATTGGAGCATGGAATACTTCAAATGTCACAAATATGGAATCTATGTTTTCTCGAGCTATTGCATTTAATCAAAATTTAGGAGACTGGTCTGTATCCAAGGTAACAAATATGGGGTGGATGTTTGGTTATGCTACTGCATTTAATAACGGTGGAAGTCCAAGTATTAATAATTGGGATACTTCTGCGGTAACAGGCATGTACAGTATGTTTGCTGCTGCTGATAATTCTGTTTCTGAATTTAACCAACCAATTGGCTCTTGGAATACTTCGAATGTGACAAATATGTCCAGCATGTTTGAATCAACTACTAAATTCAACCAAAACTTAGGTTCTTGGGATGTATCAAAAGTAATGCATATGCAGTATTCATTTTTTAAAGCTAAGGGCTTCAACAATGGCGAAAGCCCTGACATAAACAATTGGGATACTTCTTCTGTAATAAATATGAACGCTATGTTTAATAGGGCTATAGCATTCAACCAAAACATAGGAAATTGGAACGTTTCAAAAGTAACAAATATGAGCACTATGTTTGCTTCAGCTACAACATTCAACCAAAACATTGGCTCTTGGAATACCCTATCTGTAATTGATATGGGTAGTATGTTTAGTAGCGCTTCGACATTCAACCAAAATATTGGATCTTGGAATGTATCTGCTGTAACAAATATGAGTGCTATGTTTAATGATGCCGTGTTATTCAATCAAGATATAGGAAATTGGAATACTTCAAACGTGACAAATATGAGTTCTATGTTTAGTAGGGCAACAGCATTTAATCAAAACATAGGAAATTGGAATATTAGTAATGTAACTAATTTTTCATTTTTTATGGCTGAAAAAACAATCTTAAATTTTTCACTATCAAATTTAGATGCTATTTATAATGGTTGGAGTTCAAGACCAGTAAAACCTTCAACAACAGTTTCTTTTGGATATGTAAGATACACAGCTGCAAGTGCAGCATCTCGAGCAATTCTTACAGGAGCACCAAATAATTGGTCAATTACTGATGGAGGAATGATGCCATAATAATTTATTCTCTAAATAAAATTCAAAAACACATTAAAACAAATAAAAAAATGGAAAACATAACAATCAATAAAAAAGAAGCAAAAACAATCAACGCAGAACAATTAAAGAAATTACAAGATTTTAACGTCTTTATGGATAAAGCGAGATTGTCGTTGGGAGAATTGTCTATTCAATACGAATTTCAAAAAGCAGATATTTTAAGCCAGATTGCCGCTCAACAGCAAAACTTCAACGAACTGGAAAAAGCTATTAAGGATGAGCACGGAGATATTCGAGTGAACATTGAAACTGGTGAAATTGTAAAACAAGAGCAAGAATAATTCTTGATCATAATTTTTGGATAGTTATTTAGGAACCACAAATTTATCAGCCTTCGTGGCGTGGTTCCTATTGGCTTTAATACTCCTCTATCGCATTCTTCGTCTACTTATTTCTAGACAATCTACTTAATTTAATTATTGCCTTTCTATAAAATTCAATTTACAGCAAGAAAATAAATTATAAAAAGTGAATCAAAAAAAGCCTATAAAAATTGGCTTTCACCTCATCGAACTTAGTTATTGCTTGAGTCGATCCTTTTCTAAGTTGAGACAAATCATAATCAATTATAAACAAAGTATGGAATATTACAATATAGCCAAGTCATTGACTGCGGCAAAAAATGATTGCGCTGCCGGAGTCATGGGTACTTCCGTCACGCTTACTGCAAATGCAAATCAATTTGTATCCAACATTAGTGTCGAAGATGCCAATGCAAAAGCTGATGCATGGTTAGCAGCAAATGTTCAGGCTTATGCAAATAACGCTGGGTCTTGCAGAATCACAGCCTGGAGAGGAGTAAATCCTTCTTGTGTTGTTGAACCCGATGTAACACTATCTCCTTTTAACTACATGGTCATTAGATATAAATGGGCACTCGGAGCAGGGCAAGATTTTGATACTTATACTGGAATTATTAATTCAGGAACCTCTTTAGATAATAAATGGATGGGATGGGGTCATGGATTTAATAACGAAATTCCAGAAAATACTACTGCTGCCAATACTCACATTATGTGGGCGGGAGATAACAGACAAACAAATGGTGTTGAAGCCTGTCTTGTTAATTTTAGTAAAATAACAGCAGACTACCCTACTTTAAATACTGTTCAAGTACGAATGGCTGGCTCATGGTATACTGCTGTTGGAACAGGAAATATAGATGTAGAAATTGTTACTTATCTAGGTGGTACAATGCAGAAATCAGGATTTGACATAATCAACGTTGGAGGAACTCTAGTTGATCAAAAGAACTTTTCTAAAAAGGTACCAATCCAGGGTATCAATCTTTCTAAAAATATCGAAGCTGTTACTAATCTTGGATACATCACTTATATTAAAGATTCGTCTACAGGACGAATCGTAATTAAATATTAAAAACCAAAAAATATGGGAAATACAGGATATAAATCTTTTGCGGCACTAGAATTATACTATGTTGATGACGGAAGCTCAACAGGACAACCGACAAAACCAAATGTAGTTACAGATCCAGATTATATTGCACCCGTCTTAGATACTGCCACTTGTGCTCCTAGCGTAAGATATTATAGCGTAGAAAAAAGGTTAAGCGCCCAAAAAAATAACTGCGGAGCAGGATACACTGGCAGCATCGTGACACTTACCGCAGATGCAAATCTATTTTTTTCTACGATAAGTCTTGCAGATGCCAATGCACAAGCCGATGCATGGTTGGCTGCAAACGTACAGACTCATGCAAACAATGCGGGAACTTGCGAAGTTACTTATATACCTCCAACTGGTGGTGGAGGTGGTGGCGCAGGTGGGTGTCTCGTTGAAGGCACTCTAATTACATTACCTGATGGTTCAAGAAAAGCAATTGAAGAACTGACTCTTGACCAACTCTTACTTTCTTCTGAAATTGAAACCCTTAATGACACCAATAATGCTGAAGAGTTATACAAATGGTCTTGTGATCACTTATCTGAAAATAGAATTACTTCTCCAATAACGAAACTCTCTCATAAAGTTGCCCATAAAACAATTATTGTGAATGATGGCTTGTTTGAGGCTACTCCTACCCACCTACAGTTAGTTCAGCGCGATGGTCATTGGAGATTTGTTCCTTTAGGAGATATTCTAGTTGGAGATAATTTGTATACGATCAATAAAGAAATTATTCCAGTTACTGCCGTAACGATCAATTTAGAAAAACGAAATATCTATCCAATGACATTAAATCCATTTCATACCTTTTTTGCAAATGGAATTTTAACTCATAATTATAAACAACCGCTCGCTCATAACGATTAAAATGGAATGTCAACTTGACAAATAACAATTGTTCTTTCCTATAAGAGTCTCATAAGTATTTAATCCAAATTCTACAGAAAAAATCTTTTTTAATTGACCATCAAAAAAATTTAGTCAAAAGAAAAACAACTGTAGAATTTGGATTTACTCGTATAACATTCCCACAGAAAGGTTTTAAAATAACTTGCAATTAACAATAAAAAATGGAGACAAACCATAACAGAATAAAAGTCGCTGACTTAGAAACAAATGAATCAAACAGAATTCTAATTACTAATGAAAAAGGTGAATTAACCTTTAATACTATTCCTGAAAAAACTTTTAAAACTATCAGCGGTGAATCTATCCTTGGAAGTGGAGATATAGCCTTATCAAATAAGCAAGATGTTTCTAATCAAATTAGTGTAACATTACCTGCAACTGTTCAAGATTCATGGCATGGAAAAACGGTAAAATTTACAGGAACAGGAATCTTAACAATCCCCAATTCATTTATTAATTCAGGAATGTGTTTTGAAGGAATTACCAAAGTAGGAACATCTTTAACTTGGTCTATAACCTCTCCCAAAACATTTGAATTTGGAATGCCTCCTGCAGTAAGTGAAAAACAGATTTTTACATTCATGCAAAATGAAGGTCAGCATTCAATAATGATTTTAGGACTATAATTATGGGATTAAGAAAAACAGTTTTTGGAAGGTCAAAAATAAATTCTGTGTTCTACAGGGGGAAAGCTAAAACTAATTTATTAACTCAAATGTATACCTCTTTTAGCCCTGACGGAACAAGATTATATGCAACCTTACACAATGGGCCAGATTCGATAGCGCAGTATTCCTTATCAACTCCTTGGGATGTAACCACAGCAACCTATTTAAGTAAATCTATAACTATGACTCAGAACGGCGAAAGTCAGATTAGAGGACATTCCTTTTCTCCTGATGGCAAAAAGGTTTTCGTTTCTGGAACAACATCTAAATGTATTTACTTTTATCAGCTTGCAACGGCATGGGATGTCTCTACAATTAGTTATGTGGGATATTATCCGATCGGAACAACAGGATATAATTTTTTAAGTTCAGACGGAATGATGTTCTTTAATCATACTGGCAGCACTCTTACAAAATACCTTCTATCGGCTCCATGGGATCTAAGTACCCTAACACCATCTCAAACGCTTAATTTTAGTACACATGGATTTTACGTTACTCCCGATGGCAAATCTATTTTATATACAAGATTGAGTGGCCAAAGATCAGTTATCAAAATAAATCTGCAAAATCCTTATGACTTGGCTGGTGCAATTACTTCTGAATCAATTGACTTATCTGCTATAATACCTGCTGCAAATTTTTATGCTGTCAATTTTAGTCCTGATGGTTTAAAAATGGCTTGGAGCAACTACACATCTAGCATTTGGAGTTTTGATCTTTCCAAACCTTTCAAAATAAATGCAACTTTAAAAATAATTTAAATGAAATTGATAGCCTCACCAAAATTTTACCACTAAAGCATTAAGGACTTATTTAATAAAAAAACACTCCTAAAATGAGCACAAATCACAATAGAATAAAAGTCTCTGACTTAGAAACAAATGAATCAAACAAAATCCTAATTACTAATGAAAAAGGTGAATTAACCTTTAATGCTATTCCTGAAAAAACCTTCAAAACAGTCAATGGAGAATCAATCCTAGGAAACGGAGATATCGACTTATCAAATAAACAGGATATCTCTAATCAATTAGAAGTAAATTCAAACCAAACCATTACATCAAACTGGCATGGTAAAACTGTACTCTTTACAACTAACTGCACAATTATAGTACCGGCTTCACTACCTCAAAGTTTTATTTTTAACGGAATCACGTTACCCGGAGTAAGTGTGACTTGGGAAATTACAGCACCACATACTTGGCTATTCGGAACTCCTTCGGTTACGTCCGAAAAACAGATTTTCACTTTTACAAAAAGAGGAAATACAAATAGTATTTTATTATTAGGAGTATAATTATGGGAGCCTTATTACAAAATACAGTTTTTGGAAAGCAAAAGATCAAACCTAATACTTTCATCGGAGGGGTTTCTTCCTCTTTAAGTACCCCTGCTTTAGTTGCGACAAAACTCAAAATACCAGTTTCTCGGATTAAATCTTTTAGTATAGTTGAAAATAACATTCAATTTGCCGTAATAGGAGGAAGTTATATTTTACCAAATCTTAATAGTGGACCATTTAATGGCTTTGGCGAAGGTATTACTTACTATGATGACAGAGATGGTCTAGTGACGAGAGTTGCACATTCTTGTTTTAGAAATAGTGATTCTACTCCAACCCTATTATGGGTTAATCTTCCAAATTGTACAATATTTGAAAATTATGCATTTGGTGGATGCACTACACTACAAACAGTAAATGCACCATTAATTACTACAATTGGTCAATTTGCATTTGCATCAACCAAAATTACAAATGTAAGCTACAACTATTGTACAAGTGTAGCAGATTCAGCTTTCGCCGGTTGCATGCAAAACACTTCGGTGAATTTACCTGTTTGCACAACCTTAGAGCGAAATGCTTTTTTGAATAATTCAAAATTAAACACTGTTACATTACCCAATGTAACAACAATTGGAGCGAGTTGTTTTGAAAATAACCCAAATTTAGAATATGTCTCAATGCCAAATCTTACATCTATACCAACTGGAGCTTTTAGATATTGCCCTTTAGCAACGTTTAATTTTCCTTCTGTGACATTTATAGGTTCACAATCTTTTCGTGACAACGCGGCACAAACTATTTTTTATTTTCCAGAATTACTTAGCGCAGATGTAAGCTCATTCTATGGAACTAAAGCGACTGATTACATATTTAATAAATTAACCAGTTGTGCCAATTATGCTTTTTCTAACTGTACTAATGCTGTTAATATAAACATCCCAAAATGCACACAACTAGGCGAAAATTCGTCATACAACAATGTTTTTGATGGTATTAAAAAAGGTTGTTCTATAACTGTAAATATATTTCTGCAAAATAATAATACAAATACACCAGATGGAGATTTACAATTTGCTATATCATCAAGATCTGCCCTCGTAAATTTTACTCTATAAACCATAGCACATTTATTTAGTTCAATGAAAATCCAAACTCAATAAAAGAAACTATGATAAACGGAAACCACAACAGAATAAAAATGACACACTTCAGGAATTAGTTGTCGCAATTGAAATGGTTCCCAATTCTTTAAACAGAACATTTGGCAAATAATTTAAATACTAACTGAACTGAAAAAGCTTTAAATACCGAGACGAAAAAACTTTGCAACACCATCAAATTGATAAAATTACCAACAAAGACCTTCTTTCTGATTCGGAAATTGAGCGTATAGCAATGCTTTCAAATATTATTTATTAACTAAAAAACAGGAAATGGCTTTAAATTCTAACGGCCCATTATCACTAGGCAACATCTGTACCGAGAAAAGCATACCTTCAACAAATGCTTCTCTTACCACATTATCCACAACAAACATTAATGCGGCAAGTAGTGCAAAACCTAACGGCACTGCTCCCCATAGCATAAGTGAATTTTACAATTACAATCATTCTGCAATACCTCCCTCGATAACTATTACTAGTTATAGTTCTGGGTATCTTTATTTTACTTTAAGCGGAACAGGATACTCAACTTCTGCGGTAACTGTTAAAAAAAGTACGGTCTCTGCAAATGGACCTTGGACAAATGATACTAATTCATCTATTTCACCCAGAAATGTGGGAATTCCTTCAGTAACGACTTGGTACCAAATAGAAGATGCAATTAATCCGTCAATACTTTCTAATGTATATCAATATGTAAAAACTGATAATACTCCACCGCCTGCACCAACTCTTACTGGATCGTATAATAACCCAGGAAGAGCTCTTACATTATCATGGAACGTTGTTACTGATCCCTCTAGTCCTGTTACCTACAAACTTTATTCTAGCAATGTTTTTCAGACTAACAACACATCAAATACAGTAACATTATATGGAGCATGGATTAATCAGGGAAGCAATTCATGGACTGTAAGGGCTGTAGACGCAGCTGGTAATATTTCTGGCAATAGTAACGCATACACATTTGTAGCTTCATAAAAGTAATAACCATTCAATTAAAAAAATATAAAAATGACAAAACTAATTAAACACAGCAAAGAAAATATTAATGTAAAACGAGAAGCCACAAATTATACTGCAACAAGCAATGATTTAAAAGGCCATCTCCAAGGTATTGACAATGCATTAGGAAATAATCCTGGAAATGGAACTTCTGATCAAAACAATTTCGTAAGGAACATTTACATTGACATCAATTATCTAAATGCAGGTGAATCATCAGAAATTACAGCCGATATGCTTAATGAATATTTTGCAGGTTTGCCCGATGAAGAAAAAACAATTTTAGACACCGACAGCAAAACAAATATTGTTGTTTTTCGACATGTTTATACGAGTTAAAATGATATGAATATTTATATCATTAGCTGGTTTAACAACCGTTTAAATCGGGTTCATAGCTTTAAAGAGTTAATTCACCATTATTTAAAACTAGATTATAAAATAGTGGTTTTATGGATGAACGATGAAAAGTATAAAATTTCACATCCAAATATTAACTACATCAATTCTAAGGTTATCAATGCATCTGCAGCAAGAAACCAGCTTCTTAAAATATTTTACAATTCAGATCAAAATGAAGCTGTTTTCAGTGATGATGATGTACAAATCTTAACCGACGATTTACTGCAGGAAAGTTTTAATGGTAATGACATTGTCACTTTTATCAGCCATATAAAGCGTAAACCTAAAACCTTCAAATATCCATTTTTCTCGAGCACGCTTTTTAAAGTTAAAAAAAATAGCACTAGAGTTTTTTTTGACGAAAACCTGCAAGCAAACCAAGATTTAGATTTTGGCTACAACTGCTTTTTTAACAAATTAAAAATTAAAGAAGTATACACTGCAAAACTTTACAACAACAAAGAAAATTCGGTAATGTTTCTTGATGAGGACGACCGGAAAAAAAAGAAAAAAGAAACATTTAATCTAATAAATAAAAAATATGGAATTACCCTATAATGCAGAAATTTTACATGTTATAGAATTAATCAACATAGGAAAAGGTCTCATCCCAACCTTAAGCGACAGCAATCTATTGGCCATAAAAGAGCCATCAGAAAAGGCTGTTCCTTCAATGAGTGAAATTATCCAAGTATCAAATTCAAATGGATTCTATGATAATTATTTTACAGTTTATCAATACTCTTCTAGAGCTGGTTTTTCAATTAATAACTATAATTATTCAGACTTTTATCAATTTCCTGTTTTGGAATTAGGTATTTTTAATTACTACGGAAATGGTTTAGCAAGAGGTTTCTCTTTTTATTATGACAAAACTATTTTTAACGATGTCCAGCAAAAAGGGATAGAATATGAAAGCATAGATCCGCTTTATGCAACTCCAAATACCTTAGCTACTAGAGGATTTGTACTTAAAACAAAATACAAGCATATTTCTGAAAACAACACCGAAGAGGGTGTTTACAATGTAACGGAAGAAGATTTAGGAAAAACCCTTATTGTTTCGGCACCAATCCCAATCTCAATCAAGCTGGAAGCTATTACAGAATTTAGCTTTGAAGTATTTAATAATTCACAATTTCCAGTTACGATCTCTTCGCCAGATCCTTTAGTTTCTTTTTCCAGCAAAGCAAATAGCAACACGATTAATATTAAGAAAAAAGGGTTAGTAAAAGTATTCAATGGCTCATTCACTCAATTGTATCAAGTTGCTGGAGATATTGATAATACTGTAAACAACACGACTACTTCAGCTTTAAATAATTCGCAGCTAAATGCTGCGTATCCTTCAGCAGAAACTGGATTTAAAGTGCCTTGCCTTAATATCGCTTCTGGAGCATTAATGTATGAAAAAACAGCAAACGGTTGGATACAGTACGCTATACAAACCGTTAGTTAAAACTTAAACCCTATTTTATTTTTTCGAAAACAAGTAAAATTATTAATTTCAATCAATTCAAATGTATACAAATCATAACAGGATAAGAGTATCCGACTTAGAAACAAATGCCCCTAACAAAATCTTAATCACTAATGAAAAAGGTGAATTAACCTTTAATAGTGCGAGTGAGTTAGGGTTAGGTACAAATAAATTTCGAAAAGAAAATTTTGAATTTACAGGTTCAAAATTATTTACTTTATCAGAACCCGCATTAAATGTTTTAGCTGTAGTTGTAGATGGTATTACCCTAAACGGCACACCTGGCGCGCCGTTACAATATCGAATGAACAACTCTACTTCATTAGAAATACTTGACGAAATGATTGTTGGTGAAGACTTTTGGGTAAGCATTACTTACAATTATGCGGGTTCTGTTGATGGCGGACAACCTGAACCTGGAAACTATACTGCAGATCAAATTACAGAAACAGCAAACAGAAAGTTTCAATCGGCAAACCAACAAGCCTTTAACGATGCAACCTCAAGTATTCAAACTCAATTAAACTCAAAAGAGCCATCAATAGCAACAGGTACAAATTCTCAATATTTTAGAGGAGATAAAACTTGGCAGACTCTTGACAAATCAGCTGTTGGCTTAAGCAATGTTAACGATACCGCGGATGCCACTAAAAATGTTTTATCTGCTACAAAACTAGCAACTGCTAGAACAATCAACGGGGTTTCTTTTGACGGATCGGCAAATATTACAATCAATGCTGCCGATTCTACGGCGAGAATTGCTTCTAGCGAAAAAGGTACCGCAAACGGAGTTGCAACTCTTGATGCCAGCGGAATTATTCCAACTTCTCAATTGCCAAGTTATGTTGATGATGTATTAGAATTTACAAACTTATCAGGTTTCCCTGCAACAGGTGAAACAGGAAAAATCTATGTTGCAAAAGACACCAATAAAACCTATCGCTGGAGCGGAACGGCTTACATTTTTATCACTAGCGGTGCTGTAGACAGCGTTGCAGGCAAAACCGGTGTGGTAACATTAGCCAAAGCTGATGTTGGTTTGGCAAATGCCGACAATACTGCTGATGCCGCTAAAAATGTTTTATCAGCCACTAAATTAACGACGGCAAGAACTATTAATGGCGTTTCTTTTGACGGATCGGCAAATATTACAATCAATGCTGTCGATTCTACTGCGAGAATTGCTTCTAGCGAAAAAGGCGCCGCAAACGGAGTGGCAACTCTTGATGC
>NZ_QJGZ01000004.1 GCF_003254585.1 Flavobacterium sharifuzzamanii
TGTAAGTTCCTGCATTTCCGCAACCTTCAGAGGCAACGAACTGTCCGCTTGTTTTAGTGATGTTAGAAACATCAGCATCGCAAAGGTCAGAAGCTGTTGGGAACTGAGCCTGAGCAGCAGCAAGTCCAACAGTATCACTGCATTCCAAAGTTACATTTAGAGTGCCAGCAACAGTATTCCAAGTTGGAGCAGTAGTGTCTTGTATTGTGATC
>NZ_QJGZ01000005.1 GCF_003254585.1 Flavobacterium sharifuzzamanii
GATCACAATACAAGACACTACTGCTCCAACTTGGAATACTGTTGCTGGCACTCTAAATGTAACTTTAGAATGCAGCGATGCAGTTGGACTTGCTGCTGCTCAGGCTCAATTCCCAACAGCTTCTGACCTTTGCGATGCTGATGTTTCTAACATCACTAAAGTAAGCGGACAGTTCGTGGCTTCTCAAGGATGTGGAAACGCAGGAACTTACACTAATACTTGGACAGT
>NZ_QJGZ01000031.1 GCF_003254585.1 Flavobacterium sharifuzzamanii
CTCAGAATCTCAGAATCTCAGAATCTCAGAATCTCAGAATCTCAGAATCTCAGAATCTCAGAATCTAGAAAAATCTAAAATTAACAATCTAATATCTAAAATTTATAAATGGGTGCTTTTGTAATTAGCAAGCGATTTAATGATGAATATAAATTTACGTTTACCTCTCGAAAAGGGAAGGTTATTTTTACGAGTTTGAGTTATGAGTTGAGGTTTGAGTGTGAAGAGGATATTGAGAAGTTTAAAGCGAATATAGAACTTGCGAAATTCTTGAAGTTTAAGGGTTCTGGAGGAAAGTATTTTTTTAAATTGATGTTGGGAGAGGTTCATTTTGCTACAAGTCGAAAATACAGCACGGAATTACTTTTGCAGAAAGGGATAAAAGAAATTGTAACATATTCTTCTAGGTCAGAAATTTTAGATTTCTCTTCAAGTGAGTCGATTTTTGGAGATGATGAGGTTGAAGAAGAAATGGAAGAGGCGGCTGAATAAATAAAAAAAGCGTTCATAAATTATGAACGCTTTTTTTATTGCTTTTGGATTAATGGAAAAATTAATCGCAAAAAAAAACCATCTAAAAGATGGTTTTAAAATCGTTAGAACTTAGGTTCTAATTATTTTTTTACTTCTTCTACTTTAGCAGCAGCAGAATCAACTTTAGCAGCAGCAGAATCAACAGTTGCAGCAGCAGAATCAACAACAGCAGCAGCTGAATCAACAGCAACAGCAGTAGAATCTACAGCAGGAGCTTCAGCAGCAGCGTCAGCTTTTTTACAAGATACAACAGTTAATACAGCAACAACAGCTAAACTTAAAAATACTTTTTTCATCTTACTTTATTATAAAAGGTTAATTATTAATTCGTGGCAAAGATATAAATTTTTTAATATGTAAAATATTTTTTCACTTTTTTTTTAAAATATTTTCCTTACTCACGTTTATCTTATTTATCAAAGAATATGCCAAAATTATAAATTTTTCTTAAATTATCTAATTTCTAGTCTAAATTATTTTTCATTGAATAATCTTTATGTAAATCAGTTATTTAGCTTCTTGGGTTAAGGGTTTGTTTCGTTTTTTAAGAGTATTTAAGCAAGATCTATTTGCTTATTTTCTCAAATTTAACGCTTTTGTCAAATCAAAAGGTTATGAGATGCGTTTCATAATCGTTTCGGTGGCTCCTTTATTGTCTTGAATAAACGCTTTGCAGATTTTACTTTTTTCTTCTAGAAAGTTTTTATCATTCAATAATTGGTCAAATACTGCTTTAAGTTCTGTGCTTGTTGATATTGTTAAGCACCCACCAATTCCAACTAAAGCGATAGCTTCTGCAAAATTCGAATAGTTTGGGCCAATTACAATTGGGATTCCGAAAGTAGCAGGTTCTAGTATATTATGTATTCCTGGGTTTCCAAATCCGCCTCCTACGTATGCGATCGTTCCATAGCTGTAAATCTTAGTCAAAATGCCAATTGTATCTATTATAAGAACATTATAGTTAGATAAATCTTTGTTTTCTTTTTCTGAGAATAAAACCGTTGGTTTGGTGATTTTCGACAATAGATCTGAAATTTGATCTGGCTTAATATTATGCGGAGCTATAATAAATTTTACATTTTCAGAAGCTTGATTGATGTATTCGGCAATCAAAACTTCGTCTTTTGGCCATGAGCTTCCAATGACAATTGTTGGTTGGTTGTTCTTGAAATTTTCAATAAAATCTAAGCGATTGTCTCTTTCTAAAATAGCATTTACACGATCAAAACGGGTGTCGCCAGAAACAATTACATTTTTAAAACCAAGTGATTCTATTTTTTGTTTAGAGCTTTCATTCTGAACAAAAAAATAGGTAAATGCATTTAATGCTTTTCGGTAAAAACCGCCATACCATTTAAAAAACATTTGATTGTCTCTGAAGATTCCTGAAATTAAATAAGTAGGGGTTTTGCTTTTTTCTAATTCCTTTAAATAGTTTAGCCAGAATTCGTATTTGATAAAAAAAGCAAATTCAGGATTAACTAGTTTTAAAAATCTCTTTGCATTGCTTTTGGTGTCAAGTGGTAAATAAATGGTCACATCGGCAACTGTGTTATTTTTACGCACTTCGTATCCAGATGGGGAAAAAAAGGTTACAATTATCTTATGCTCAGGATATTTTTCTTTGATTTTTTCGATTACCGGAAGTCCTTGTTCGTATTCGCCTAGTGAGGCAGAATGGAACCAGATGGTTTTGTCGTCTGCTTTAGTTTTTTCTTCTAATATTGAAAATACATTTTTTCGCCCTTCAACAAAAAGCTTAATTTTCGGACTAAATAGCGCTATTATTTTTAAGAAAAATCCTGCGATGTAGATGGTTAGATTGTATAAAAAAAGCATGTAATTTTTTTTGCAGCTAAATTACATTTCTTTCGACTATTTTCATTGGTTTGAAGCTATTAATAACTATTTTTGTTCCTCCTTTTAGAGATTTCTGTTAAAAATAGAGTCTTTAATTTTTAAATATTATTCGAAAATGAAAAAAATACAAATGGTTGACTTAAAAAGTCAATACGAGAAAATAAAATCTACTGTAGATGCTTCAATTCAAGAAGTTTTAGATACAAATACTTACATCAATGGGCCTTTAGTTCATCAGTTTCAAAAGAATCTTGAAGATTATTTAGGTGCAAAACATGTTATTCCTTGTGCTAATGGTACAGATGCGTTGCAGATTGCAATGATGGGTTTAGATTTGAAACCAGGTGATGAAGTAATTACTGCCGACTTTACTTTTGCTGCAACTGTTGAGGTTATTGCTTTATTGCAATTAACTCCAGTTTTAGTTGATGTTGATTTGCATAATATGAATATCGATATCGAAGCAGTGAAAAAAGCAATTACACCAAAAACAAAAGCGATTGTTCCAGTTCATTTATTTGGACGTGCAGCTAATATGGATGCGATTATGGAAATTGCTAAAGAACATAATCTATATGTAATCGAAGATAACGCACAAGCAATCGGTGCAGATTATATTTCGAAATCTGGATCAAAAGTAAAAGTGGGTACAATTGGTCACGTTGCAGCAACTTCATTCTTTCCTTCTAAAAACTTAGGTTGTTATGGAGATGGAGGAGCGATTTTTACAAATGATGATAAATTGGCACATATTATTCGTGGAATCGTAAATCACGGAATGTATGAGCGTTACCACCACGATGTTGTGGGTGTAAATTCACGTTTAGACAGTATTCAGGCGGGAGTTTTAAATGCAAAACTGCCTCTTTTAGATGAATATAATAAAGCTCGTCGTTTGGCGGCGACTAAATATAATGCAGCTTTCGCAGGAAATGCAAAAATTATTACTCCTGATTTTGATGCAAACGAAAATGACCACGTTTTTCATCAATATGTATTAAGAATTTTAGACGCAGACAGAAATGCTTTAATGCAACATTTATTAGATAAAGGAATTCCATGTGCAATTTATTATCCAATTCCATTGCATTCTCAAAAAGCATATTTAGATCCTCGTTATAAAGAAGAGCAATTTCCAGTTACAAACCAATTAGTACAAGAAGTAATTGCTTTGCCAATGCACACAGAACTTGATGACGAGCAAATTAAATTTATTACCGATTCTGTTTTAGAATTTTTGAATAAATAAAGATGAGAAGAGGTAGTCTTTTAATTTTAATATTTTTTCTTCACTTTTCGGTTTTGGCTCAAAAAACGAATTCTAAAGAAGAGAATGCTGTCAGCAGTCAAGTTGAAATTTTGCGTCAGGCAATGATTGATGCTGATGGAGCGAAATTGAAAGCGCTAACTTCGGACAAATTAAATTATGTCCACTCAAATGGTAATTTTCAAAACCAAGCTGAATTTATAGAAGGAATTGTAAGTGGAAAATCTGATTTTGTTTCGATCGATTTTCAGGACCAAACTATAACTATTCAGAATGATGTTGCCATAGTTCGACATGTTTTATCGGCTCATACCAAAGACGATGGAATAGATCGAGACATTAAAATAGGAATTATGCTCGTATGGCAGAAACAAAAAGGCAAATGGATTTTAATTGCTAGACAAGCTTATAAATTAACTACATAAAACAACCACAAAAAAATGAAAGTATTAGTAACAGGAGGATTAGGATTTATCGGTTCTCACACCGTAGTCGAATTGCAAAATGAAGGCTTCGAAGTGGTGATCATTGATAATCTTTCTAATTCTTCAGAAGATGTTTTAAAAGGAATTACTGCGATTACAGGAAAAACGCCTTTATTCGAAAAAATTGATTTAAGAGAGAAAAGTGCCGTTCGGGATTTTTTTAAAAAACATAATGATGTTACTGGTGTAATTCATTTTGCCGCTTCAAAAGCAGTTGGTGAAAGTGTTGAACAGCCTTTACTGTATTATGAAAACAACATTAGCAGTTTAGTTTATCTTTTACAGGAATTACAGCAAAAACCTGAAGCGAGTTTTATTTTTAGTTCTTCTTGTACGGTTTACGGTCAAGCCGAAAAAATGCCGATTACAGAAGATGCTCCAGTTCAGGTAGCAATGTCTCCTTACGGAAATACCAAACAGATCGGAGAGGAAATTATTACAGATACAGCTAAAGTTACCAATATCAGTGCTATTTTATTGCGCTACTTTAATCCAGTTGGAGCACACGAATCTGTACAGATTGGTGAATTACCACTGGGAGTTCCTCAAAATTTAGTTCCATTTATTACGCAAACGGGAGTAGGATTGCGTCAGGAGTTATCTGTTTTTGGAAATGATTATCCAACACCAGACGGAACTGCTGTTCGTGATTACATTCACGTCGTAGATTTAGCAAAAGCGCACGTAATTGCTTTAAAGCGTTTGTTAGATAAAAAGAATCTGGCAAAAGTGGAAACTTTCAATTTAGGAACGGGAAAAGGAAGTTCTGTTCTGGAAGTCATTAATAGTTTTGAAAAAGTCAGTGGTAAAGAATTGCCTTATAAGATGATGCCGCGTCGTGAAGGTGATATTACTGAAGCTTATGCAAATACAGATAAGGCAAATAATGTCTTAGGATGGAAGGCTGAACTAAGTTTAGACGAAGCAATGGCAAGTGCTTGGAAATGGGAACAAAAAGTGAGGAATAAGTAATTTTTTAAATAAAATTATAAATTTTTAAGATCCCAGATTATAGCAATATAGTTTGGGATTTTTTTAGCTATTAATTATCATGAAACAAAGTTTAGATTATAAATTAATATTTGCTCTTGCAGCAGTTGGGATTATCTGGGGTACAACTTTTTTAGGAATCCGTGTTGCGGTTGAAACTATTCCGCCGTGGTTTGTAACTTCAATTCGTCAGGGATTAGCAGGATTAATCATGATGATGATTTTATTGTTTAAAAAAGAGATGAAATGGATTGGTTGGGAGAATTTAAAACATCAACTTGTCCCTTCTATTTTGATGATTGTTGTGGCAAATGGTTTTACAACCGTTGCTGAACAGACTGTACCAAGCGGACTGGCTTCGGTAATTAGTGCTATGGCTCCTATACTTATTTTTTTAGGCAGCATTTTGTTCAAATTGCAAAAACCAAGTTTAAGAGGATTTATTGGAGTAATAATAGGATTTTCGGGAGTGGTTTTTATATTTAAAGATGGATTAGGATCTTTTCTAGATGCCGATTACAGAATCGGAATGATGTTTATGGGGTTTGCAATTACTGCCTGGGCTGCTGGAACAATTTATACCAAAATTCATGGGAATAAATCTAAAAATATAGTTCTTAATTTATTTTACCAGTTTACAATGGCTTCTTGTATTCAGATTGTTTTGGCATTTATTTTTTCGCCTACGATTGATGTGAATTTATGGAGTACGAAAAGTATTTTAGCGGCATTGTATTTGTCGATTTTCGGATCTGTAATTGCTTTTTTCAGCTATAATTATGCTCTGAAACACGTTACTCCAGTCCAGGTTTCTATTTTAGCGTATATCAATACTATAATTGCGGTATTTTTTGGTTGGCTGATTTTGGATGAAAAAATTACAATTGATTTTATAATTGCAACAATACTGATCATTTTGGGAGTTTTTATTATTAATTACAAAAAGAAGGAAAAGAAAACTTTGTAAATTTTGATTTAGTTTATTTTGTAAATTTGTAAGGTTAAAATGTAGGAATTATGAGTTCGGATAAAGAAAATGAAAAGAAAGATAAGGTTGAAGAGCCAGCAGTTGATTATGAAGTTCAAAAACCAAAATTTAAAGGTATAGATCGTGAAACTTTTGATTTTGATGCTGAATTTGCAAAAGGATTAACGCCAGAGGAGTTTAAAGCTGAAATGTCTAAAAGAATAAAAGCTTATCCTTGGAAAAAATAATTTTTGGAAATAACGTTCTGGAATATTTTGATAATTTAGTCTATACACTTTTTAAGGAAGAGTATTTTGGTTTTTCTGAATCTGCTCAGAATTATATAGATAAAATAGTTGGTTTTATTATTTCAAGTGTTTCAAGTTTTCCTCATAAGAAAACACCAAAATCACTTCAATACTTAGGTTTAAACTATGTTTTTTATAAATCTAATACGAGGACAACGTGGTATATATTTTTCGAAAAAAGCAATCAAAATTATTTGATTACCGGAATTCTAAATAATTATAGCGAAGAAGCAAAAGAGCTATAAAGCAAAAATCCTCATAAACAATCTGTTCATGAGGATTTTTTATAAGTATAGTTTTTAACTGATCACTAAAAACTGAATATTGAACACTAACTACGCGTTAGCAACCGCAGCTTCTTTGTCAATTTTATTAATCAAACCAGTTAATACTTTTCCAGGACCAATTTCAGTAAACAAAGTCGCACCGTCAGCGATCATTTGCTGAACAGACTGAGTCCATTTTACAGGAGCAGTTAACTGAATGATTAAGTTCTTTTTAATTTCATTAGCATCAGAAACTGCATTTGCAGTAACGTTTTGATACACTGGGCAAATAGGAGCAGAGAAAGTAGTTGCTTCAATTGCAGCAGCCAATTCTTCTCTTGCTGGTTCCATCATTGGCGAGTGGAAAGCACCTCCAACAGGCAAAATTAAAGCACGTTTTGCTCCAGCAGCTTTCATTGCTTCACAAGCTTTTTCAACAGCAGTAGTTTCTCCAGAAATTACTAATTGTCCTGGACAGTTATAGTTAGCAGCAACCACAACTCCGTCAATAGAAGCGCAAACCTCTTCTACAACATTATCAGCTAAACCTAAAACAGCAGCCATTGTTGATGGAGTGATTTCGCAAGCTTTTTGCATTGCAAGAGCACGTTGAGAAACTAATTTTAAACCATCTTCAAAAGATAAAGTTCCGTTAGCAACCAAAGCTGAGAATTCTCCTAATGAATGTCCTGCAACCATTTCCGGTTTGAAATCTTCTAAAGTTTTAGCTAAAATAACAGAGTGCAAAAATACAGCTGGCTGCGTTACTTTAGTTTCTTTTAGTTCTTCGGCAGTGCCTTCAAACATAATATCTGTAATTCTGAAACCTAGAATTTCATTTGCTTTTTCGAATAATTCTTTGGCTAAAGCCGAATTTTCATATAAGTCTTTGCCCATTCCTGTGAATTGCGCACCTTGACCTGGAAATACGTATGCTTTCATTTGTCTAATTTAATTTTTACTTTTTTATTAAAATTGAAAATTAGTTTCAATTGGAAGGCAAAAGTACTATTTTTTTAGCTCGAATAATCTTTAAACATATAAATCCACGCTAATCTTGAAAATCTAAGATTAAAAGGAGTGAGTAAAGTAATGGTTACTGCAATAATTGGAAGAATTCTTAAATCGAAATTCTTTTCAAAGAAAAACTGTGCAATACAATACGTTGCAATTCCTTGAGCTACAGTTAATCCGTAGTTTACGTACATGGCACCAAAAAAGTAACCAGGCTCTTTTTGAAATTTATAATTGCAATGACTGCAGTATTCATTCATTTTTGGAAAACTGAAATTCAGAAAGATATTCTTGTCTGTAAAAACTTTTCCTTTATGACAAACAGGACATTCGTTTTTTAAAATATGAGTTAATGTGCTTGACATGATATTGTTAATTTTTGTTTAAACAAAGGTAATTCAGAACCTTAAAGAAGTCTTTTTAGTATCTTCGCTTATTGTAGCACAATAAAGACATTTGTTATGAAGAAATATCCCATTTATAGTGTTCAGAATTTTAGCTGTAACGACATTCATCGTGATTTTTATGTAAATACTTTTACCGAACATCTCAAAAATCACAGTTTTGTAGAAGAGCCACATCGACACGACTCTTATTTGATGGTATTTTTTACGAAAGGTTCAGGCTTGCATGAAGTCGATTTTGATCAGTTTGAAATCAAAAGAGGAAGCCTGTTTGTGCTACAGCCGGGACAAATGCATCATTGGAATTTATCTGAAGACATTGAAGGTTTTGTAATTATTTTTTCGCAGGAATTGTACAATCTGTATTTCGGACAGAAAAAGATCAACGATTATAACTTTTATCATTCCATACAAAATCGACCAGAAATGGTTTTTGAAGAAAAAGAAATTACTAAAATTCTTCCATACTTCGATTTACTGATTCAGGAAAATGGTCAAAATAACAAATATCAATTAGACAAATTGTTGAATTTATTGGATTGTATTCATATTGAAGTAGCCAGAAAATATGGAGAAACCTATTCGCATCAAACTCATTCATACAATATTAAGATCAATAAGTTTGAATCGCTTTTAGAAGAATATTTCAGAACTCAAAAACTGCCTTCGTTTTATGCAGAAAAGCTAAATATTACGCTAAAACATTTAAACAGAATCTGCAATGAAATCCTGCAAAAAACTGCCACAGAAGTAATTATGGATAGAGTAATTCTAGAAATAAAACGAATGTTGATCGATAAACAATTGGCAGTAAACGAAGTTGCCTTTAAGGTTGGTTATGAAGATTACTCGTATTTCTCTCGCTTCTTCAAAAAACAAACAGGAATGTCGCCGACTGAATTTAGAAACACAGTGCGTTAATTTTTTTTTTAGGTTTGCCACGAATTACACGAATTTACACGAATTAATTTTTGCCAAAGATTAAAAAGATTATTTGGATTTTTAATCTGTGGAAATCCTTTAAATCTGTGGCAAAATTTCAACTTTGAGAGAAAAAATTTGTGGAAATTAGTGCAATTCGTGGCAAAAAAAAGCCCTGCAACATGCAGAGCTTTCAATAACCAACCAATTAAATCTAAAACCAATAGATTAAGCTTGTTTTACAAATTGTAATTCAATGTTCAAACGAACTTCTTCGCCTACTAAAACACCACCTGTTTCAAGAGCTGAGTTCCAGTTTAAACCCCAATCTTTACGATTAATTTTTCCTTCTATACTTAAACCAACTTTAGTATTTCCCCAAGGATCAGTCATAGTTCCGCTAAATTCTACTGGGAATTTTACTGTTTTAGAAACACCTTTAATGTTTAAATCTCCAGTTAACTCATAATCTCCAGCATCAATTTTTTTGAAAGATGAAGCTTTGAAAGTCAATTTTGGATTGTTTTCTACATCAAAAAAGTCAGCACTTCTTAAATGTCCGTCTCTATCTGCATTTGCAGTATCGATTGAAGCGATATCGCCAGAAAATTCGATAGCAGCATTTTCGAAGTTGTCTCCGTCTGTAGTAATTGTAGCATCATAAGTTCCAAATTTTCCTGAAACATTTGTAAACATCATGTGTTTAACTTTAAAACCAATTTCTGAGTGAGTTGGGTCAATTGACCATTTTGTAGTTGCCATAATTTTATTTTTTTAAATAATTAATTTGTTTCATTTTGATAGGACAAAGTTACGGTGACAGTTGTCCTAGAGCACTTAACCTAGATTAAGAAATAAAAATGGAATGTTTTTTTTGCCACAGATTGCACAGATTAAAAGGATTTAAAAAATACATTGCCACTAATTGGGCGAATCTTCACAAATTTTAATTCAATTTATTTCGTGAAAATTCGTGTAATTAATGGTGAATAGAAATCACTTTAATCCCTTTAATCTGTGGCAAAAAAAAAACTAATATGTAAAGCTTAGCTTTTGTTATTCATATAAAATGTCAGCGCTCCCGACGGACATTTATTAACAGTAGAAATTATTTTCTCAGTAGTAGATTGTTCTGGAGTAATCCACGGTTTTTCTTTTGGACGAAAAACATCTGGATTATTTTTGACACAATTGGCAGAATGAATGCATTTTCCAGATTGCCATACAATTGTGACTTCTCCGTTTGTATATTCTTTGGTGAGATTATTTGGATTCATGGTTTAAAATTTTAAGAGTTAGTTTAATTTTAAAGTCAGACCAATTTTTTTTTACTTATAAAGTTAGTCTTTCTTTTTTGAAATGGAATAAAAAAAGAAACGATAATAATCTGATTTTCAGAATTATTATCGTTTCGGCGTTCAGGTATTTAATTGTTTTTGTTTGAATTAATAATTCATCGGAATGTCCATTAATAAAAATTCAGCATCTGTGTTGGCTTTAATATTTAAAGTATCAGTTCCTGAAATTCCAACTGCATCACGAGAGTTTAATTCCTGACCGTTGATGGTTACATTTCCTTTTAAAACGAAAGCATAAACTCCGTTTCCTTCTTTTTTGATTTTATATTCAGCAGTAACTCCAGAGTCGAAATTCCCCATATTAAACCAAGCATCTTGGTGAATCCAAACCCCTTCATCATCTGCATTTGGAGATAAAACCTGAGATAATTTATTATGTCTGTCGGCAACGTCTAAAGTAATTTGCTGATAACGTGGCGTCACATTTCTTTTGTTTGGAAATAACCAAATCTGCAACAATTTAGTCTGCTGATCTGCATTCGGATTGAACTCGCTATGCTGAATTCCAGTTCCTGCACTCATAACCTGAATGTCACCATTTTTGATTACTTCAGTGTTTCCCATGCTGTCTTTGTGAGCCAAATCACCTTCTAATGGAATCGTAATAATCTCCATATTATCGTGAGGGTGAGTTCCAAAACCCATTCCAGCAGCAATCGTATCGTCATTCAAAACACGAAGTGCTCCAAACTGAATTCTATCTGGATTGTACCAGCTCGCAAAACTAAAGCTATGATAAGCGTTCAACCATCCGTGATTTGCGTTTCCTCTTGTGTCTGCTTTGTGCAATACTATATTTTCCATGATTTTGTCTTTTATTGATTTTGATAGTACAAAGATACGGTCGATGTAAAGGAAAAGCACTTAATCTAGGTTAAGAAAGGTTTTTTGAGGTGCAAAGGTTCAGAGTTGTAGAGGTGCAAAGTTTTTTTTCAGGAGCGGAAGTATCGTTTTCAAAAGACCTCTAGTCCCGCTATACGTTGCAATCTTTTGTGGTGAACCCCACCACAAAAGGATTTCCACTTCTATCGGGGCTATGCGAGAAGTTTTATTTTTATAAGAAGGTTCAAAGGTTCAAAGGTTCAAAGTTACAGAGGTTCAAAGGTTTTGCCTCAAAGTAACCATATGGCTTGTCATTTCGACGAAGGAGAAATCTCCGCAAGTAACTCGACAAAGATTGGAAATGATAGAGTTTTTAAACTCAAAGTAACCACAAAGTTTGTCATTTCGACGAAGGAGAAATCCCCGCAAGTAACTCTACAAAGATTGGAAATTATAAAGTTTTTTTAGGTTCAAATTAACCAAATAGTTTGTCATCCTGAGGAACGAAGGATCACACGAAAAATTTCACCTGCATAATCGCCAATCTTTGTCGACTTCCGAGTGTGATCCTTCGTTCCTCAGGGTGACAAGATTGTGCTGAATTACTTAATCCTAACCAATTTCCCTTTCCCAACTACTTCGTCAAGATAGTTTGCAGAAGAACTTTTTTTATCATGCATAAAAAAAGGAATAGTATCTTTTTCGAGTTGGTCTTTTGGTATACTGATAATCAAATCAGTATTAATAAAATTATCCAGTAATATTACATTGCCGTATGAAATTTTCCCTTTCGGCAGATACTTATTGTCAAAAGCAAAAACACTATCCTTAAAAGTAATTTTATCTTTTTGGACATAAGCATTATTGTCTTCAATTAAATAATTGTAGCGGCCAGTAAGTTTAACTGTTTTCTGGTTGAAGTTGATGAAAAACAGAGTGATTAGTAAAGTAAAATATTTCATGGCATTCTAACTGTATTGATTTATAAACTGCTGTACAACAGTGTCTGTATTTTGATGGCGTTTCTCTTTTTCCAAAACTGTCGGCGGAGCACTTCGTTCCAAACAATCTTTTACAGCACAAGTTTCGCAAGTTACACCAACAATTCGTTTCACCAAAGGTTTCCCATCAATGAATTTGAATTTCTTTTTCATCGTCGGATTAATCAAGATTCCAACCGAAATGCTTCTAATATAATTTTCTGCAAAAGGATCTTTTGTAGCCGATGAAAAAACCAAATATTCGTTTCCGCTATTGGCATAACTAGAAATCTGGGCATCAAAAAAATGAGATTTGTTTTGCTTGATCGCTTCATCAATTGTTTTTACCGAAACCCATCTTCTGCAATAATGTTCATTCGTTTCGTTGGCGTGCGGTTCCTGCTGATGTGTAATATGTAGTTCTTTATTAATCTGATAAAAATCAGAACCGATTTTATGAGATAATCTTAAAAAGAATAAGTTTTTCAGCTGAAAGTCTTTCGGTAATAAATTGGTCAATCGCTGATAGAAAGATTCAGGCGAAACCTCAAAACTTTCAATTAACTGAACAAATTCTTCTGGTTTTGGATTCTCGTTTTCTAGAAAATTATTGATTTTATCTACCACTAATTTTCTTGGCAATAATAAAGCGCCTGCAAAATAAGAGGCATAAAAATTATTCAAAACCTGATCGAAATTTTCAAACTTAATCCAGCTGAAAGTCAGTAATCTATCGGATATTTTTAAATAATTATAAGCGATTTCTTTAGCTAAAATAAAAGCTTTCTGCGGAGCATCGAGTTCTGTCGAAAGTAATAAAGTTCTACTTTTTGGAACATAAATCGAACGCAAATCATCTAAAGCTTCCTGATCTGTAAAAGCAATTTCTTTAATGTTGTACTCGTATTCTTCTTTTAGAATTGCTTCCAATTCTTCAACGCTGATTTTAGAGTCCAGATTAATCTGAAACGACTTCGAAAATACAATTACCTTTTCTTCTAAATCTTCAAAATAATTGCTGTGCGCTTCCTGATACGAACGCAAAGCTGCTAAAAAGAAACTTTCGCGACTTAAATTATAATGCTGTGCAATTTCGATAATCGTACTAATAAAAGCATTGACTTTTGCCGGAGCATTGGCAATAATATCAATTAAATCAGCTTCTTGAATGCCGAAAAGCTCTAATGGAATCTCTTTTAAAATTCCAGATTTTAAAATTTCGCCAATAGGAGCGAGGTTATTATCGAGTTTTAAAGACACCATTTGGTCGTAATTCACGTCCAAATGTTCGCATAAAAGCAAAATTTTATCTGTTTTCGGATATTTTTTTCCCTTTTCAATTTCGTTTAAGTACGATTTTGAAAGATTGGTCAGTTTGGCCAGGCCAAAAAGAGACAAGTTTTTTTGTGTGCGAACTTGTTTCATTTTTAGCCCAAAAATCAGCTTTATATAGTCTTTTTCGATATCCATAATCCAAATGTAAGTAATCTAAAAATAATCGCCAAAAAAATATTTTTAAAATTTAGCGAACGTTCGCTTGTTTTGTAAAAAACTTTTTTATAACATTGTATCGTTGAAACTTGTTAATTATGAATTAGTTATGATTAAGTCGTTTTGATGAAATGAAAATAAAAAACGGAGAATCTGTTTTTTTAAATTAAAAATTAAAATCTGCAGCTATGAAAAACCAATTAGAGATCACTGAAATGGCTATAGAATTTCTAGCCAACAAAAAGCTTGCTTATCCAAAAATCTGGACAGAAGAAGCAACTGCGTTTATTATTGAGTTACATAAAAAATTCGAATCGCAAAGAAAATTACTGCTTTTACAGAGAGAACAGAAACAAGTCACTTTTGATCAGGGAATTATGCCGGTTTTTATTCCAGAAACCAAAAGCATCAGAGAAAGTAATTGGACAGCCGGAGAAATTCCGAAAGATTTACAAGACAGAAGAGTAGAAATTACTGGGCCAGTTGACCGCAAAATGATTATTAATGCTTTGAATTCGGATGCCAAAACTTTTATGGCCGATTTTGAAGACAGCACTTCGCCAACTTGGCAAAACTTGATGGACGGACAGGTAAATTTGATTGATGCGGTGAACAAAACGATCACGTTTACTGATTTGGTGAAGCAGAAATCCTATCATTTAAATGAAAAAATTGCAACACTGATTGTTCGTCCAAGAGGATTGCATTTGCCTGAAAAACATGTTTTAATTGAAGGAAAAGAAGTTTCGGGGTCTTTGGTAGATTTTGGCTTGTATGTTTTTCATAATCATAAAAGACTTTTGGAAAACAATTCTGGACCGTATTTCTACATTCCGAAATTGGAGCATTATTTGGAAGCTCGCTGGTGGAATACTGTAATTGATTTTACCGAAGATTATTTGAATTTGAAACGTGGAACCATAAAAGTGACAGTTTTAATTGAAACCATAACAGCAAGTTTTCAGCTGGACGAAATTATTTACGAATTGAAAGAGCACATTGTTGGTTTGAACTGCGGGCGCTGGGATTATATTTTCTCTTACATTAAAAAGTTTAGAAAAAATCCAAAATTCATTGTTCCAGATCGTGATCAGGTGACTATGATTTCGCCTTTTATGAATGCGTATTCAAATCTGGTAATTCAAAGATGTCATAAAAGAAGCATTCATGCGATTGGCGGAATGGCAGCACAGATTCCGATTCGAAATAATGAAGAAGCAAATGCAGTCGCTTTCGCGAAAGTAAAAACCGATAAAGAACGTGAAGTTAGAAATGGACACGATGGAACTTGGGTAGCACACCCAGATTTGGTTGCCATTGCAAAAGAAGTTTTTGATAAAGGAATGCCGACTCCAAATCAGATTCACGTAAAAGGAGAACATCGAAAAATTACAGAAGCCGATTTGATCGAACCGCCAATTGGATTGATCACAGAAAACGGCGTTCGAAAAAACATCAATGTCGCAGTTCTTTATCTGGCTTCATGGTTGACCGGGCAAGGTGCAGCAGCTTTACACAATTTAATGGAAGATGCTGCAACAGCCGAAATTTCGAGATCGCAATTATGGCAATGGCTTCAAAATAAAGTGATTTTGGATAACGGACGAAAATTGGATTTGGCGTATTATCATGAATTGGCTTTGGATGAATTCAGGAAAATCAAAGAAGAATTAGGAGTAGAAAATCATGAAAAACAGCAGTTTCCATTAGCGGAAAAATTACTGGAAAGATTAGTTGTAAACCTGCATTTTGTGGATTTCCTTACTATTCCGTGCTACAAATATTTATAAATTTTTAAACACATAGAAACATAGATTTTTGGTTTTTAATTAAGAAAGAAAGAAGAAAAAATCTAGATTTTCACACATAGCTATGTGCATTGAAACAAGTGAAACGCCTTTCAACTCAAAGCATAACTATGTTTCTATGTGTTAAAAAAAGTCACAGTTAAAAACTGAACATTAAAAAACGAACCACTTTAACTAAACTATATTATGAAAACAACAGAAGACAGAATTCAGGAATTGATTAACGATTGGATAACGAACCCGAGATGGAAAGGAGTAGAGCGTCCTTATACTGCAAGTGAAGTAGTAACGCTTCAAGGGTCTTATAAAATTGAGCATTCTATTGCCAAAATGGGTGCAGAGAAATTATGGAGAAAGTTAAAAAGTCAGGATTATGTTGCAGGTTTGGGAGCGTTGACTGGAAATCAGGCAATTCAGGAAGTCGATGCGGGTTTAGAAGCGATTTACTTAAGCGGATGGCAGGTTGCTGCTGATGCAAATCTGGCTGGAGAAATGTATCCTGACCAATCACTTTACCCTGTAAACAGCGTTCCGATGGTGGTTAAAAAAATTAATAATGCGTTGTTACGTGCTGATCAGATTCAGACTGTAAATAATATTGAAGATAAAAAAGATTATCTAGTGCCCATTGTGGCTGATGCCGAAGCAGGTTTTGGCGGAAACTTAAATGCTTTCGAATTAATGAAATCGATGATTGAAGCTGGAGCTTCTGGAGTTCATTTTGAAGATCAGTTAAGTTCTGCTAAAAAGTGTGGACACTTGGGCGGAAAAGTTTTGGTTCCAACGCAAGAAGCAATTAATAAACTGATTGCTGCGCGACTGGCTTCAGATGTTATGGGTGTTCCAACTTTAATCGTTGCCCGAACAGATGCCGATGCGGCTAATTTACTAACAAGCGATGCCGATCCTAGAGATAGAAAATTTTTAACAGGAGAAAAAACGGCTGAAGGTTTCTTTTACGTAAAAAACGGAATCGATCAGGGAATTGCAAGAGGTTTGAGCTACGCACCTTATGCCGATTTGATTTGGATGGAAACCAGTAATCCGGATTTGGATTATGCAAGAAAATTTGCAAAAGCAATGAAAAAAGAATTTCCAGACAAAATGTTGGCTTATAATTGTTCTCCATCTTTCAATTGGGCAGCAAAATTAACTGTTGCCGAAATGGAAACGTTCAGGGAAGATTTAGCTGCAATGGGATATAGCTTCCAATTCATCACTTTAGCAGGATTCCACGCTTTGAATACCAGTATGTTCGAATTATCTAAAGCCTATAAAGAACGAGGAATGGCAGGATATTCTGAATTGCAGGAACGCGAATTTGCTTTACAAAAAAACGGATTCAGAGCTGTAAAACATCAAGCTTTCGTAGGGACTTCTTATTTCGATGCCGTTCAAAATACGGTGATGTTAGGAAAATCAGCAATAACCGCAATGGAACATTCTACAGAGGTTGAGCAATTTTAATTCAAAAGAAAATACGGTTCGATTACGAGCCGTATTTTTTTGCCACAGATTTCACAGATTAAAAGGATTAAAAAATGTTGCCACGAATTACACGAATTTCCACAAATTTTTTATTCAATTTAATTCGTGGAAATTCGTGTAATTCGTGGCTAAAAAAAAATCACTTTAATCTGTGAAATCTGTGGCAAAAACTATTTCTTCAAAAGCCTAGCTTTCATTTTGCTGAAGAATTCTGGTGTTACACCAATGAAAGAAGCGATTTGTTTTTGAGGAACTTTGTGTACCAATGTTCCGTATTTTTTGGTGAATTTTTCAAAACGTTCTTCCGCAGGCAAACTCAGGTTATCCATTAATCTCTGCTGATTCGCAACCAATGAATTCTCAATTAAAATTCTGAAAAAACGTTCCAGTTTTGGAATTTCAAGATACAATTGTTCTTGGTTTTCTTTAGATAACGAAACCACTTCAGCTTCTTCTAAAACTTCAATAAAAAGCTGTCCTGGTTTTTGCGAAAAATAACTGTACATATCGCTCATCCACCAGCCTTCGCAGGCAAATGATAAAACATGTTCAACAATATTATCGTTGATATTGAAACTTCTTAAAATACCTGAATTTACAAAATAGGAATGTTTGCAGACTTCGCCAGCATTTAATAAAAGTGTTTTGGCTTTGTAAGTGTTCGTTTCTAGTTTAGATAAAAAAAGCGCCTGTTCTTCTGGTGTCAGAGAAACGTGTTTGGCAATATTTTCGAGAATTAATGCCATTATTTTTTATCGTCGATTAAGGTAAATGAAGTTGCTTTGAATCTATTGTTTACGATTTCTCCCGTAACTAAAGCTTTGCTTATTGCATTACAGAACCCTTTTTCAGCGTGAGCGTCTCCATGATCATGAATTGTCGTTCCGTCAACGAAATAAGATTTTCCGTCAATACGAACTGCTAAATCACAGCTTTTGCCTTTCATTCCAAATTGACATTCCCCGCAAGATGCTTCAACGACTGTTGGTTTGTCAAATTTCTTTTTGTCTTGTGCCTGTACTGCAATTCCAATAAAAAGGAAAGTTGCTAAAAGTATATTTTTCATAGTTAAGAATTTACTGTGATTAGTTTTGCCGTTTCTTTGGCGCGTTCTGTTATTTCGTTAATTGGAGTTGAAAGTGTATCATGGCTTAAAACAACTCCCATTCTGCGGTAAGGTCTTGAAGTTGGTTTACCAAAAATTCTGAAATCGGTTTTTGGTAAAGCGGCTACTTTCTCAATTCCTGTAAAAGTTGGATTAGTTGAATCTTCTGAAGCTAAAATTACAGCACTTGCTCCAGCTTTTTCTAAAGTAATTTCGAAAATTGGAAGACTTAAAATGGCTCTTAAATGTAATTCAAATTCGTTAAAATTCTGCGTTCCTGCCAAAGTTACCATTCCAGTATCATGTGGGCGCGGTGAAAGTTCAGAGAAATAAACGCCTTCTTTCGTTAAGAAAAATTCAACGCCAAAAAGCCCTGCTCCCCCAAGAGCTTCCGTAATTTTTTCGGCCATATCCTGTGCTTCGTACAAGTCTTTTTCTGAAACCAAAGCAGGCTGCCAGCTTTCTTGATAATCTCCTCTTTCTTGTCTGTGGCCAATTGGTGCGCAAAACAAAGTTGGGTTATTATTTTGAGTAATCGTTAAAAGTGTAATTTCAGAATCGAAATTGACAAAAGCCTCTATAATAACTTCGATAACATCGCCACGTGAACCTGCAACGGCATATTGCCACGCTTTTTCGATATCACTTTCAGTTTTGATAGTCGATTGCCCTTTTCCAGATGAAGACATTAATGGTTTCACGACGCACGGAATTCCAACTTCTTGAACGGCTTTTTGGAGTTCTTCTGCTGAAGTTGCGTATTCGTATTTTGCTGTTCTTAATCCTAATTCTTTTGCTGCTAAGTCACGAATGGCTTTACGATTCATGGTAAAGTTTGCTGCTTTCGCTGAAGGAACAACGGTGATTCCTTGTTTTTCGTAATCGTAAAAACGTTCGGTGCGAATGGCTTCTATCTCAGGAACTATAAAATCAGGTTGGTGTTTGGCTACGATTCGGTCAAGTGCTTCGCCGTCGAGCATATTGATGACTTCGAAATCATGTGCAACTTGCATGGCTGGTGCATTTTCGTAACTGTCAACTGCGATTATGGTTTGTCCGATTCGTTGTGCGGCAATGACAAATTCTTTGCCTAATTCACCTGAACCTAGAAGTAGTATTTTCATTTTTGAGTAGTGTATTGTTTGAGTAGTAAAAGTAGGGAAAAATGTTTTTAACCACAAAGCCTATTCGTATGGATTGGTGTAGAGACGCACTGCAGTGCGTCTACATAATCTAGGTTTAACCGCAAAGTACGCAAAGGTTTTACGCAGATTTTACAGATTTATTTTTTGAGTGAGATTTTAATTTTTATACAAAGTAACCATACAGTTTGTCATTTCGACGAAGGAGAAATCTTCACGAGTGGCTCTACAAAGATTGGCTTATTGGAACGGAGTTACTTGCGAAGATTTCTCCTTCGTCGAAATGACAAGATTGGAGAAATAACAGGATAAAAAAAGGTTCGCAAAGATTTTAAAATAATCTTTGCGAACCTTGCGTATTTCTTTGCGCTCTTTGCGGTTAAACTTTTTTAGTGAAAATGATCTTCTTCAATTTCAAATTCAGCATCTTTTTCCCAGATTTCCATTTCGCAAGGTTTACAGTTGAATTTTAGTTTGTATTCTAATTCTCCCTGTTTTAATACTAATGGCTCTTTTACCTTAACACCAACGATGTCTTTTTGGTGTATTGGGCATTTTTTCAACTCGTATTTGATGCAATATTTCGTTGTCATTACACGAGATTTTCCTGGATCCCATTGTAATTCGAATGCTTTTTCGATTTCGGTAACACCGTGGCGTTCGTAGAATTTACGAGCCGTTTTGTTCGAAACGTTGTACATGAAATCCAGTTTAGTTTCTGGATAAGGATGCGACGTTTTTACCAATTGGTGTTCTTCGCGAACGTAATTTGCCAAACGAATTTCTGATAATTGTTCGAAAACATTTCTTCTCATTTCGTTGATTTTTGAAATAGGAAGGAACCAGTTTTCGGTGAACATTACATTAATTTCATCAGCGCTATAAGGTGTAAAACCTGTTTTTGCTAATTGAACTTTTATGTTTTCTTCGATTGATTCGCCAGTTTTAGTTTTCTCTTTCGGATGCTCTAGTTTTACTGTACTTACGTTTCCGTCTTCGTCGGTTGCTATTAATTCAAAACCATTTTCATTTTCAGTAAGCAATAAAGTAGTTCCGATTTTACGGATTGCACTATCTTCTCTTTCTACGATTTTGATAAAAGCAGCGTCGTTGTTTCTATAGATGAAAGTTCCGTCTTTGATTTCTTTTAAAACGTTTGGATATACTTTTCCGTTTTCAGCTTTGTTTACGTAGATTCCGTCAGCTTCGTTGTTCTCGTTAATGAAACAAAGTCCGTCACCGTTGTTTAATAATTCGCCGTTTTCAATTTCGTAAGCGTTTCCGACAGTTCTAATTAATTTACCAATATATTGACCTTTTGATTTTGGACTTTCCCAAGAACCAATCGAGCTGTGTCTTTCGTTTACGAAATAATCAGTATAACCGCGGTTAAAAGTTCTGCTTAAAGCAGAATCGAAAGTATACGTACATTTTCCAGAAGAAGCTTTGATATATTTGTCGCTTCCTTCTAAAAAGCTGTCCAATTTTTGACGTAAATAAGATACGTTGTTTTTAACGTAAGCGACATCTTTTAATCTTCCTTCAATTTTGAAAGAAACGATTCCAGCTTCAATCAAATTTGGAATCTGATCTGAAACGTCTAAATCTTTAATCGAAAGCAAGTGACTGTTTCGGATTAAAGTATCTCCGTTTCCGTCGATTAAGTTGTAAGGTAAACGGCAGTTTTGTGCACAAGAACCACGGTTTGCGCTTCGTTCTCCGTTTGCCACACTCATATAACAGTTTCCGCTAAAAGAAACACATAAAGCTCCGGTTACGAAAAACTCTAATTCAACATCAGCGTGGTCGTATATTGTTTTAATTTGATGCAGGTTCAATTCACGCGCTAAAACCACACGTTTGATTCCGGCATCTTTAAGAAATTTAATTTTATCTGCATCACGATTATTAGCTTGTGTACTGGCGTGAAGTACGATAGGAGGCAAGTCCATTTCCATAATCGCCATATCCTGAATGATCAAGGCATCGACACCAATATCGTATAATTCCCAAATCATGGCACGACACGTTTCTAATTCATTGTCGTACAAAATGGTATTCATAACCACAAAAACCTGTGCGTTAAATAAGTGCGCGTATTTTACTAATTCAGCAACATCTTCAATTGAGTTGTTGGCATTAGAACGTGCCCCAAATTGCGGTGCACCAATATATACAGCATCGGCACCACTATTTATGGCAGCGATTCCTCCAATTAAATCTCTAGCAGGAGCTAATATTTCGATTTTCTTCTTCATTTCTAAAACTTTAGACTTTTGTGGTATTCCCGAAAAAAAGTGTGCAAAGGTCTAATAAATATTCCGAGTTTGCTAGCGATGAAGCGATTTTTTTGAATTTGTTAACTTAATATGGAATGATGATAAGTGAATTTTTGCTTATCTCACAGGTTCGTAAATAAGTTGTGCTACTCCAGATTTGAAAATATTGGTTTTAAGTAATCTTAATTCTAGCCGCTCTTTTAAATCTTCAAATAACGGTTTTCCACTTCCTAAAGCTATTGGATGAACTGATATTCTATAAGTGTCAATAAGATTTAGTTGAATAAAAGTTTTAATAAGACTTGCACCGCCATAGAGCCAAATGTCACCTCCAGATTGCAACTTAATCTCATTTACTTTTGTAGTGATATCAGAATTTATAAATGTTGCCTTGCTATCTTGTTTGTTTTGACTAGAAAAAACGTATTTCTTTTTTGAATGTACTCCTTTCCAAAGCATTTGTTCGGCATTATTTGCATTTGCTTCAGGTTGATAATTACCCCAAGAATCATAACTTACACGACCATAAAAGATAGTATCTATGCCTGATAAAAATCCATCAAAGTCCATATCGTCATCCATAATGCACCAATCAATTTCTCCGTTTGTGCTTTCAATGAAACCATCTAAGGTTACTGCTAAATCTAGAATTGCTTTTTTCATGCATCAAATATTTATGTCTGGTTTACTTTAGTGTAAGGTAGGTTTTTTTAGTTTATATAAAACTAATCTAACGGAAAAGTATATCCGACTGCAAACACTCCTGTTGACTGTTTTGCAGCTGGATGAAAATACCCAGAAATCCCGATTTCGAAATTGTTATGTCTGCCGATTGCCAATCCAATACTAAATGGAATATGCAGTAAAACATCACTTTTATTAAAATTAACATTTGGCGTAAACGTTTCGAATTTACCTATTGAAGTTCCAATACCTCCTTCTATAAATGGTGCAACCCATGGAATTGGAGCGCAAAAACGAACTTTTCCTCCCATTAAAAAAGCATTAGTTGTTACTTTATATTGAGGCTGATTTTGTATGTTTTGA
This sequence comes from Flavobacterium sharifuzzamanii, assembly GCF_003254585.1. Taxonomy (GTDB): domain Bacteria; phylum Bacteroidota; class Bacteroidia; order Flavobacteriales; family Flavobacteriaceae; genus Flavobacterium; species Flavobacterium sharifuzzamanii. The sequence continues at coordinate 22,540 of NZ_QJGZ01000031.1, forward strand.
TTTTTGTCTACAGATTCAAAAATAGCGCCAGCGTAAGGTCTTATGCTAAACCACGATTTTAGTCCTATAATATACTCACCTTGAAGGTAAAGACCGCCTCCCATAACATCTACTTCTTCTTGGCTTCCATAATCTTCTATGTAATAAGAACTGCTCGATCCATAGCCTATGGATGCTTTGATGAAATTACCTGTAGTTTGGGCTTTTGAATGAGATGAAAATAATACTATAATAATAATAGTAAAATAGCGTAGAGTTGAAGTCATATTTTTTTGATTTCTTAAATAATGGGGCGAATGTAAGAATTATTCGTTCGATTTTAAAAACAAAAAAACCGCCCAATCCGAAGACCGAGCAGTTTTCAAAAAAAAGCATGAATCGATCAATTAATTTACTCTCATTTTAATTTGCGATAAAGTATTTTGAATACTATTTAATTGTTTTGAAATGATATATACTTGATCATGTTCCAAATGGTTTTCTTCGAGTGCTTTTTTGTATTTTTCAATTGCAGCTTCTTCACCTGTAATACAAGCGTTTATAATTGCTTCTGTATCACCTCCTGTAAAGGCAGATTTAATATCGATCCAAGCTCGGTGTAGCGCGCCTAATGGACCTCCGCCTAAAGTATCTGTAGATTTTCCTAGTTTGTTGATTTGGTTTTGTAATTCTACAATAAACAATGCTCTTTCGCGGGCATATTCAAGGAAATCGGTTTTCATGGCTGGATTTTCTACATGTTCGGCTGCATCTGTATATCCTAATTTCCCGTCTTCAAGGATTGAAATTAATCCCTCTAAAGTTTTAACAGCTTCTTGTGTGGTTTCGTCTGTATGTATCATGACTAATAGTTTTTAAATTAATACATTACAAAGTTGACGATTTATAAAGTGTTATGTTTTATAGGATTACAGTTGGGGTTTTATAATATTGTAGAATGGGAATTTTGAAACTGTTTTTTTGTTCGCCACGAATTTCACGAATTTCACCAATTTTAAATGCTCAAAAATTTAGTTTTGAAAATGATATTTCTCGTATGCTGTTTGCTTGAGGGATAGGAGTGGAAAGCCCGGAGCCTGACGAAGGAAGTGCGAGGACTTGTAACGGATAGCCTCCCGATAGCTATCGGGACAGGCTTACGTCCAAAATAAACTCATAAAAAAAACAGCTTAAAGTATAAAAGTGATGAAACTTTTGAACCTTAAGCCGTTTTTATAAAAACTTAGAATATTGTTATGCAGTCAAAGCTTCTTTGATTCTGCGTAATGCCTCTTTTAAAATATCGTTGCTTGTTGCGTAAGAGAAACGAATACAGTTTGGATTTCCGAAAGCCTCACCAGTTACTGTTGCTACATTTGCCTCAGCTAAAAGATACATTGAAACGTCGTTTGCATCTTTAATTTCGTGTCCTTTTAATGTTTTTCCGAAGAAAGAAGAAACGTCTGGGAACACATAAAATGCACCTTCTGGAACGTTAATTTTTACTCCTGGAATTTCTTTTAATAATCCAACCACTAAATCTCTACGACCATGGAAAGCTTTAACCATGTGGTTTAAAACGCTAGGATCAGCATCTACAGCAGTAATTGTAGCGCGTTGAGCAACAGAATTTGCACCAGAAGTTACTTGTCCTTGAATTTTTGTACATGCTTTAGCAATAAATTCTGGAGCTCCAATGTAACCAATTCTGTATCCTGTCATTGCGAATGCTTTTGCAACTCCGTTTACAGTAATTGTTTTTTCTAACATTCCTGGGATTGAACCAATGCTGCAGAAAGTTCCTGAGAAATTGATGTGCTCATAAATTTCATCTGAAACTACATAGATATTTGGGTGTTTTTCTAAAACTTTTGCTAATGCTGTTAATTCTTCTCTGCTGTAAACAGAACCTGAAGGATTACAAGGAGAAGAGAACCACATCATTTTTGTTTTTGGTGTGATGGCAGCTTCTAATTGTTCTGGTGTCATTTTGAAATCTGTTTCTACAGATGTTGGAACTTCAACTGGAACTCCGCCAGAAAGTTTTACGATTTCGAAATAAGAAACCCAGTAAGGTGCTGGTAAAATCACTTCGTCACCCTCGTTTAACATTACTTGTGCAATGTTGTATAATGATTGTTTTGCTCCTGTAGAAACTACGATTTGAGTTGGTTTGTATTCTAAATCATTGTCTCTTTTGAATTTTCTGCAAATTGCTTCTCTTAATTCTAAGTAACCTTCTACTGGAGAATAAGTGCTATAATTTTCGTTTACTGCTTTTATTACTGCTTCTTTAATGAAGTCTGGTGTGTTGAAGTCAGGCTCACCTAAACTTAAGCTGATAATGTCTTTTCCTTGTGCTTTTAATTCTCTTGCCAAAGCGGCCATTGCTAAAGTTTGCGATGTAGCAAGGTTGTTGATTCTGTCCGAAAGAATATGATTCATTATAAAATTTTTGAATGTCCCTAATTTGCTGTTTATTAAGGAAGGTTAATTATTAATAGATTTTCTTTAGTTATTAAACTGATAATTCAGGTTTCATTCCCAAATCGCGTAAATGCTTAAAGTGAGCAACAACAGCACTTCGCATTGTTTTGTATTCGTAATAAGGTAAGTTGCATTCTTTTGCTGTTTCTTTTACGATTTTTGCAATTTTACCATAGTGAATATGACTGATATTTGGAAAAATATGATGTTCGATTTGATGGTTTAATCCGCCAGTATACCAGTTTACGATTGCATTTTTTGGCGCAAAATTAGTTGTAGTATACAATTGGTGAATTGCCCATGTGTTATCCATTTCTCCTAAATCATTTGGAGTTGGATTTGTAGTATGATCAACTACGTGTGCTAATTGAAATACAATACTTAAGATTAATCCAGCTGTGTAATGCATCGCAAAAAAGCCAACAAGTACTTTCCACCATGTAATTCCAATTACTATTGGTAAAACAATCCAAATTGATACATAAATCATTTTAGTGATGATAAGTGTTGTCCAAAGGATTTTAGGGTTTTTCGGTTCTCCGTAAGATAATTTTCTTTTCAGGTAATTTCTCATTTGCTTAAAATCGGTTGTTAAAGCCCAATTGAAGGTTAATAATCCATATAAGAAAACAGAATAGTAATGTTGGAAACGGTGAAAACGATGCCATTCAGCATGTTCTGTAAAACGAATAATTCTTCCCGCATCTAAATCTTCATCATGCCCAGGAATATTAGTATAAGTGTGATGCAATACATTATGTTGTACCTGCCAGTTGTAAACATTTCCGGCCAAAACATAAATTGTTCCACCCATAAATTTGTTTATCCAGCTTTTATTTGAATAAGAACCATGATTTCCGTCATGCATAACGTTCATTCCAACACCAGCCATTCCAACACCCATTACAATTGATAAAAGTAACATAACCCAAAATGGCATGTTAAGGGTAAGAATTAAAAAATAGGGAGTTAGAAAAACAGCAAATAGAATAACGGCTTTTAAGTGTAACTTCCAGTTTCCAGTTTTCTGAATGTTGTTCTCCTTGAAGTAATTGTTTACCCGAGAGTTAAGTGTTCTGAAAAACTTCAGATTGTCTTGCCTTGCAAAAGTTGGAGCCGTGTTATTCATAATTGTTTTAAATAGGTTTCAAAGGTAATTATTATAAATTCTCAATTTGCAAAATTGAGTTAAATATTTCAATCGTAAAGTAGTACTTTTGTTAAAAATTTACAGCAATGGATGAGATATTGAAATATTTTCCCAATTTGACCGATCTTCAAATCGAGCAATTTCAAAAATTAGACTTTTTATACCACGATTGGAATGAAAAAATCAATGTTATTTCGCGTAAAGACATTGATTCATTATATACAAAACACATTTTGCACTCATTAGGAATTGCAAAAGTTATGAAGTTCGAACCAGGAGCAACAGTTTTGGATGTTGGAACAGGCGGAGGTTTTCCTGGCATTCCTTTAGCGATTCTTTTTCCTGAAACTCGTTTTTATTTGATTGATGTTATCGCTAAAAAAATAAAAGTAGTTCAGGGTGTTGTAGATGCATTAGAATTAAAGAACGTAAAAGCAGAACAAAAACGTGCTGAACTGGTAAAAGGTGATTTCGATTTTATTGTAAGCCGAGCAGTTACTAATATGCCTGATTTTGTTTCGTGGATTAAAGACAAAATCAAAAAACAGCATAAACACATACTGAAAAATGGAATTTTATATTTGAAAGGCGGTGATTTAACTGATGAGCTGAAGGATTTTCCAAATGCAACTTTATACGATTTGGCGAATATATTTGAAGATGAATTCTTTGAAACTAAGAAAGTGGTTCATCTTCCATTAAAATTTAAACCTTAAATAACAAATAACCCGATTAGGAAATTCTAATCGGGTTATTTTTTTGAACAAAACTAAAGGTCGAAATTATGATGCTTTTTTTGGAAGATTTGAAAAACTATTCGCTTTATGATCTAAATTATCAATCATGGCATGAATTGCGTTTTCTGATGCTTCAAGAGAGTATTTGAATTTTTCATCGAAGAAAAACTCTCTACAAATAACAGGTTCGTTTGATGAATCGTATACAGCTTCATCACTTTCATCTAAGGTATCATTCTTATACGGATTGGGATGAGAATGAGTTAATTTGATGATAGTTTGAGCAAACCAATTGTCAAAGTTTTTCTTTTTTGGAGTAATATGGCGCGCCAATAATGCTAGTCCAACAAGGTCATTTTGTAAAAAATAAGAGCCTTTTCGGTATCTAACATCTATCATTCTTACATTCATTAATGCAATCCATAAAGCGCCATTAACAGATCCAGTTGCAGATACTTCAAAATCTGTATCAAATAAAAGAGGGTTTGTTTGTTCGCGATTATTGATAGAACACCACAGTGCTTCAATTCGTTTTTGAGTATCATCTGTTGTTTGACTGTATCCTGTAAAACGCCAATATACCCATTCTAGTAATGCTGCGGTCAATCCAATTGAACCTTTATGATTTATTTGCATAAGGGTATTTTCAAGATCATCATTTCCTTCAATAGGATCTAAAAGTTTATTTATTTTCTTTTTTGTCCATTTGTAGTCAATGGGGTGTCCTATACTTTTTGATTCCATAATAATTTTAGGAACATTGTTTAAATTTCTCATACTTATGCTATTAATTTATTAAATCTTTTAATGTTGCTTAATGATGAAGCAAATTTATACTGATGAGTTTTTTTTGAAGGGAACAAAAAGTTTTTAAAGTAATAAAATAAGACAATTAAAACTTTTAAAGTGTTGATTTTTAAATAAATAAGAAAAGTATTACAAAAAAGTAACAAGAAAATAGAGGTAAGTAAAAACGAAAGCCGATCTTCAAAGAGGATCGGCTTTTATATATAGTCAGATTTCAAAACTTGAAACCTGAAACTTGAAACAAAAATTAACCTAAGAAAGGATATCTGTAATCTTCTGGAGTTACAAAAGTTTCTTTGATAGTTCTTGGAGAAGCCCAACGTAACAAGTTCAATGCAGAACCTGCTTTATCGTTAGTTCCAGAAGCTCTTGCTCCACCAAATGGTTGCATTCCTACAACAGCTCCAGTTGGTTTGTCATTGATGTAGAAGTTACCAGCAGAGTTTTGTAATTTAGTTGTAGCAACTTCAATTGCATAACGATCTTGGCTAAATACAGCTCCTGTTAAAGCGTACTCAGAAGTAGTATCAACTAATTCAAGAGTTTCTTCCCATTTAGCATCTTCGTAAACATAAATCGTGATAACTGGTCCGAACAACTCAGTTTCCATTGTAGTATATTTTGGGTTTGTAGTTACAATAACTGTTGGCTCAATAAAGTAACCTACAGATTTATCATAATTTCCACCAACGATGATTTCTGCGTCAGCATCTTTTTTAGCTTGATCAATATAACTAGCTAATTTGTCAAAAGAACCTTCGTGAATAACTGCTGTAATGAAATTTCCGAAATCTTCTGGAGAACCCATTTTCATAGATTTTACATCAGCAATCAATTGTTCTTTTACAGCTGGCCATAAACTTTGTGGAATATAAGCTCTAGAAGCAGCAGAACATTTTTGTCCTTGGAATTCGAAAGCTCCACGAGTAATTCCAGTAACCACTTGTTTTACGTTTGCGCTTGGGTGAGCAATGATAAAATCTTTACCTCCAGTTTCTCCAACGATTCTTGGGTATGTTTTGTAGTTGTGAATGTTTGCTCCAATTTTAGCCCAGATATCTTTAAATACATGAGTTGATCCTGTAAAGTGAACACCAGCAAAATCACGGCTTGCTAAAACTGTATCTGTAATCATTAAAGCATCTCCAAAAACTACGTTGATAACTCCGTCAGGAACTCCAGCTTCTTTGAAAACTTCTAAAATGATTTTTGTAGAAAATACTTGGCTATCACTTGGTTTCCAAACCACAACGTTACCCATCATTGCAGCACTTGCAGGAAGGTTTGCAGCGATTGCAGTAAAGTTGAAAGGAGTAATAGCGTAAACAAAACCTTCTAATGGTCTGTATTCTACACGGTTCCAAACAGAAGAATCTGATTTTGGCTGATCGTTGTAGATTTGAGTCATAAACTCAACATTGTAACGTAAGAAGTCGATTAATTCGCAAGAAGCATCGATTTCTGCTTGGTGAATATTTTTAGATTGACCAATCATTGTAGCAGCGTTAATACGAGCTCTGTATGGTCCAGCAATAAGTTCAGCAGCTTTTAAGAAAATAGCAGCACGCTGTTCCCATGCTAAGTTTGCCCATGCTTTTCTTGATTCAAGTGCATTTGTAATTGCTTTTTCAATATGTTGTTTTTCAGCTAAATGATATTTTCCAACTACGTGCTGGTGATCGTGAGGAGCTGTAATGTTTCTTGTATTTCCAGTTCTAATTTCTTCGTTTCCAATATACAAAGGAACGTCAATTTGAGAATTCCACATTGTGGTGTAAGCAGCCTGAACAGCAGCTTTTTCTGGTGAGTTTGGTGCGTAGCTCTTTACAGGCTCGTTTACCGCTTTTGGTACATGGAAAAATCCTTTAAGCATGTTATTTAAAATTTTGTGAATTAGACAATTTAAAGTTAGACGATTTGTTTTGTTACGAATAATCTAACGTTGCACAAAAGTACAAAGGATAAATTAATAAATTGACAATTTTATGATTAAGATAACGATAAAAGCAATAGTTGTAAACTATATCTTAATTTAATGCAAAAGGAGCACACATTCTAAAAGTAGGAACAATTACTTTGAATGTTTTTGTAGTAGTAAAATTGATCATATTAAAATGACCTTTCATTGCGCCATAAGGAGACGATAATAAACAGCCAGAACTGTACGTATGGTTTTCGCCAGGTTTTAGAACTGGTTTCTTACCAATTACACCTTCACCATCTACAACTTCTAAATCATTTAAAGAATCAAAAATTTCCCAGTGGCGAGAAGTTAATTGTACAGAATCTTTACTATGATTTTCGATGGTAACTACGTAGCTAAAAGCAAAATGAATCTTGTAGTTTTTGAAGTATGTACCTTCAAAACTAGTCAAAACAGATATTTTTATGCCTCGTGTAATTTGAGAAACCATACTAACGCCGTATATATGTGAGTGTTATAGAGGCAAAGCTACAAAAAAAAATCGTTTAATCTAAAACCTTAACATTGTTTTAATTGACTATATTGATAGAGTTTGCATTTCCTTTTCCGATTACGCGCTGATAACGGTCAGTGGCTTCTTTGTAATAAACCAAGATGGTGTACTCGTTTTCAGTCTGATAAAAGTTTCCGTCAATAGCATTTTCAAAATCAACGACGCCTTTTTTATCTGCGACGGTATACTGAAAATTAGTAAAACCTTGTTTGATCATAATGGCTTTTTCAAAAACTCCTTTGTCATTATTGTAATCCATTTTGTACTCTGGCGAAAGACTATAGTTGTTAAACATTCCAGTAATATAAATGTCTTTGTTCATTCTAAAAGCAGGAGCAGAAAGACTAAAATAAACCCATGCATAATCGGCTTCAATATCATTATTAGAACCGTTGATGTTCTTAACAACAAAATTTCCATTTACATCTTCATAATTAGTATAAATCTGATTTCCTCTTGCGGCATTGGTGTACAAAAACGCATTGTAAATGTCATTGTTTGAACCTATTTTGGCAACATTATTATTAGCTGCTCGAATGTCTTTGTTTTCAAAATACAAAAACTCATTTCCACCCCAAAACTGAGTTTCTTTGTCATATTTATAGACCAGCTGATTGCCAATGGTATATTGAGGAACAATATTTTTTATCTCGGTATGAAAGTTTCCGTTTTGCAGTAGAAGCACTTTTACATTTTGCAATGGAGTTTGAAACACAATATCATTGGATAAAATAGCAAAATCAAGATTCTGTTTATAATCAATATTACTAAGGTTACGGCTTCTTTTTACTTGCACGCCAACAGTACAATGATTTTCATGCAAAATAAATTTTCTTGAGAAAACAACTTCTCTGTCTTCGTTTAGAATTCGAAGCATATAATTGCCTGAAAGCTTTAGTAATTGTGTAAACTGATTCGGAAAAGAAAGTCTATAATGTGTATAAACCTGTAGAGTATTAAACGAATTCGAAAAATCGGTAATTCGCTGATTATCCATGCCAAAAATATAGTCGGTCTTTGGAATGTCTGTTGGGAACCAGTTGTAATCGCAATGAATAACTTCAAAGTAATAGTTGGCTTCATTGCCAAACAAATCATCAAATTGAAAGGTAAATGGAGAACCTAATTCGAAAATTGGCGGAACATTACTGCCATTCTGAATAAAAGAGACAGTTTTAATGTTGTAAGGAGGATCAATTTCTTTTTCTTGAGCTTTCGCTAAAGTGAAAATGAAAAGAAAAATAAAGCTTGTATATAAAAATTTCGGCATCTTAAAACGTTGTAAGATTGTAAATATAACAATTTTATATAACGAAAAAGATGCCGATCTATTGGATTTAACGATTAATTTCCTAAAATATACTCTAAGTTACCCTCAATTTCATCATTGATATAACTTTCTTCTAAAAGTGAGTCAGATAATAATTTTTTGTTTTCCTGCAATTTGATGATTTTTTCTTCGACTGTATTTTTAGAAATAAAACGAATCACATTTACTTTATTCAATTGTCCGATTCTGTGTGCACGTGCGACACCCTGTTTTTCAGCAAAAGGATTCCACCAAGGATCTAAAAATAAAACATACGAAGCTTTGGTGATATTCAAACCAACACCTCCAGCTTTAAGCGAAATAAAGAACAACAACGGATTTTCTTTTTCTTGAAACATTTTAACCTGTTGCTCTCTTTTATCTGATGGGGTTTCGCCTGTAATTTCGCAGAACTCTATTTTGTTTTCCTTACACCAATCGGTATAGAAATTTAAATTGGTAACAAACGAACTGAAAATGATTACTTTCTGTTTTGCTTTTACTAAGTTTTCTAAATAATTGGTTACGGCAATATACTTTCCAGAATCAACTTCAGATTCCTGATCGATCATTTTTGGGTGATTGCTCAGCTGCCTCAACTTCATCAAAGTATTTATGATATTGATTTTATCTGGGCCAGATCCGTCAGTTTTAAGCAAGAAATTACGCGCCTTAGATTTCTCTTTTTCGTATAATTTTTCCTGTTCCGGATCCATGTCGCAGTAATAAATCTGCTCTGTCAATTCTGGTAAATCTTTTAAAACCTGTTCTTTAGTTCTTCTTAAAATATAAGGAGCGATGAGGTTTTTTAATTCCGTTAAAACTTCTTCGTTCTGTTTTTTCTCAATAGGATTTTTGAAATTTTCCATAAAGAAAGCGTAGCTTCCTAAAATCTCTGGATTGATAAACTGCATTTGCGACCATAAATCGTCAAGCGAATTTTCGATTGGCGTACCACTCAGAGCAATTTTATGTCCTGTACTTATTTTATTGATCGCCTTAAAAATCTTAGAATTTTTATTTTTGATGTATTGGCTCTCGTCCAAAATCAGATAACGGAAATCGTATTTTTCTAAAATAGAAATATCTCGGTGAATGATGCTGTAGCTTGTAAAAATCAAATCGGTTGAATTGATTCTGCTTGCTAATGATTTTCTGTCATTTCCAACATATTGCATTTTCGAAAAGTGTGGCGTAAACTTTCCAGCTTCATTAAACCAGTTAAAAACTAATGAAGAAGGAAGAACGATCAAAGCTTTTAGTGGTTCTCTTTCGATAGTGGTTTCGTTAGCAAACAAATCAAAATTGGTGGTTTTGGTCGTAAAGCCTAATTGTTCTTGTACAGAAACCAAAACAGATAAAGTTTGCAGCGTCTTTCCAAGTCCCATATCATCAGCCAAACACGCGCCCATATTGGAATTAAAATGACCTAAAAGCCATTTTACACCATCAATTTGATAAGGTCTCAAAGTCGCTTTTATTAAGTCTGAAGCTGTAAATTCAGCTTGATGAATCTGATCTAAATCACTGTCAATTTCTGAAATTCCGTCCAAAGCCGTAAAATTGCTTTTACGCAACAAAAGAACGCCATTTTCTGTTTTAGCTAATTTTGCCAAAGAGCCATATTTGCTGAACCATTCTAGCGGAATCAAAAAGTAGTTTCCATCAGGCAATGCAAAAAGTCTCTCCTTGCTTTTTATGTTTGGAATAATTTCGCTAAAATTGATTTTATAATTGCCAACTGTAATAATGATTCTAATGTCGAACCAGTCGCCAGTTGTTTCTTTTGAAGCAGAAATAGTATAGCTTTCTGTAATGATTTCTTTGCTTTCCAGTTTTAAATTTTCGATGGTAAAACCTAAACTTTTCAGTTCTTCTTTATGATCGATAATCAGTTGAATATTGACGTAAGGATCTGTGTTTTCAGCTTCTGAATTTAATCCAAATAATTCGTTTTTGATTTTGGTTAAACCAATTTTATTTAACTTTTCAATGAATAAATTCTCGTCTGGATTTCTTTTAAACTGAATTATTTTAGGTTCATTAGCAATGCTGAAATCTACAAAAGAATGTGACTTTTTGGCTTTGCTTCCGTCAAAGGAATATCCGTTGTAATCAAAATAAAGATTAAGATAATAGCAGTTTTTAAAGAAATCATGAATAGGCTGAATCGTGCAAGAAATGATTTTGTCACGAAGTTCAATCTCAAAACCAGTTGCTTCAATATCAATTTTCTTCGCGATTTGCGGAATAAAGCTTTTGAAATAATCATCAACTAATTTTGATGGTATTTCAATAGATTTTTTCTTTAAAAAAGGCATCAGTTTTTTGGAGTTCAACTCTTTTAGCTGTCCCAATTTTTTATTAATAATCAGCCAGCCTGGTTCGTCCAAAAGAATTTCTGCCTTGATATCCATTGGAGAAAAAGTGGTTTCATTTTCTTTTAAAGAAAGGGTATAGGTGATTCCTTCAGCATGCTTGTCAAATTGAATTTGAGGTTCAAAATCAAGCGGATCAATGTTAACTCTTGAGCGATAAAAATCTTTTTCTGGACCAAGATTTAAAGACAGGGGAAATTGTTCTTTTACGATTAAATCGTAAAACGAGCTTAAATTGAATTTTAAGTGCTGACGAATGGCAAATTCAATTTTTGAATCTTTCTGTAAATCGGCAATTGTTTTGGCTGATTTAATTTTAGCACCGAATTTTTTAAAAATAAATTCAGGTTTTAAAGAGTCGCAAGCGGTTAATATTCTTTTTGAGTTGGAATCTAAACTGTCAAAAATGATTCCGAAACTTTCAAGTACGTCTGGACTTGCTTTTTTGTCCAAATATTTGATTTCGCTAGTATTCTCAACAATGTATGCGGTTGGAATATAGACATTCAGATTTTTTTCCAAACTGATGTCAAAACAGAACTGAAATGATTTTGTAGGTTCCAAGATTTAGGGATTTGGTTAGGCTTGTAATTTAGGTTTGGGCAAAAAAATAAAAGGAGTTTTCAAATTATTACTATTTTGAAAACTCCTTTTAAATGAACTTATATCACTTATATGGTGAGAAAATTAGTTTTCCTGTTTAAAGCAAAGCGGAATAATCTCGCCTTTTGCTAAACAGTATTTTTCAACCAATTCTGGTGCAATTTTATTTGTATAATCTTCTTCGATCACAATAAAACCGATACTTCTTAATTTATCGAAATAATCGCGTCCGTAAACACGAACGTGATCGTATTGTCCGAAGATTTTTGCGCGCTCTTTTTGATCTGTAATCGAATCATCGGCAAATGTAACCTCTCGAGATAAATCCTGCGGAATTTGAAGAACTGCCATTCCGCCTGGTTTTAAAACACGGTATAATTCCTGCATTGCTTTTGTATCGTCAGGAATGTGCTCTAAAACGTGATTACATAAAATAACGTCATATTCGTTATCCTTAAAAGGTAAATTACAGATATCTGCTTTTACATCTGCCAATGGCGAAAGTAAGTCAGTTGTCGTATAATCTAAGTTTTTTTGCTTGCGGAATCTTTTATAAAAAGCTTGTTCTGGAGCAAAATGCAATACTTTTTTTGGTGCTGTAAAAAAATCAGTCTGATCGTTTAAATACAACCAAAGCAAACGGTGTCTTTCTAAAGAAAGCGTACTTGGCGAAAGCACATTATTACGCTGTTTTCCGTATCCATAAGGCAAAAACGATTTAAAGCTTTTCCCATCAATTGGATCTGTAAATTTATCTCCTTTTAAAGAGAAAGCTAAAATTGGACGCGCCACATAACTTAAACGAATTAATATTGGGCGTGGAATTGTATTAAGGACTAATTTAAATAGTTTTTTCACAGGTTTGATTCGGGGTTGTATTTATACGATTAACGGAACTTGTCTGAATTCATCTTCTTCGTTACTCTCGATTCCAAGGGCTTTGTAGATGTATTTGAAAGTCGATAATAATTCAGGTTTTCCATCAATTAAAGCTACATCGTGTTCGAAATGCGCACTAGGTTTTCCGTCAGCAGTCAAGATTGTCCAGCCGTCTTTAAGTTGTTTGATGTTTCTAGTTCCCATGTTGATCATAGGCTCGATTGCTACAACCATTCCTTCAACAAAAAGCTTTCCGCGTCCGCGTTTTCCGTAGTTTGGCATCTCTGGTTCTTCGTGCATTTTTTGCCCAACACCATGTCCAACCAATTCACGAACTACTCCGTAACCGTGAGCTTCAGTATATTTTTGAATCGCATTTCCAACATCTTCTACACGATTTCCAGCTTTAAATTCTCTAATTCCAACGTAAAGAGATTCTTTAGTAACACGTAAAAGTTTTTTAACTTCAGGTGCAACTTCTCCAATCTCGAAACTATATGCGTGGTCTCCATGGAAACCATTTTTAAAAGCTCCACAGTCAACCGAAATAACGTCACCACTTTTTAGAGGAATATTATTAGGAATACCGTGAACAACTTGAGCATTTGGACTCATGCAAAGCGAATTCGGGAAATCATACAATCCAAGGAAACTTGGGACAGCACCGTGATCACGAATAAATTCTTCGGCTAATTTGTCAAGATATAATGTAGTTACTCCTTCTTTGATTTCAGAAGCAATCATTCCTAATGTTTTTGATACGATTAAAGCGCTTTCGCGCATTAATTCGATTTCCTCTCTAGTTTTTTGGATAATCATATTTTTTCCATTTTTCAGTTCGCAAAAGTACAATTTTTATCTCATTTTTTGCGCAAAATTTTTAGCCACGAATTTCGCGAATTTGCACGAATTATTTGGTCAAAATTTTAAAGGAAAAGCAATTAGTGAAAATTGGCGGAATTCTTGGCAAAACTAATATCTCCAAAAAAAAGCCGTAAATTAGTAATACAAACGCTTATAAATATGGAAACTATTACAGATCAAGATATAGCCAAAGTAAAGGCATTAAAGAAAATGAAAGCAACTGCTTTGTCTCTTTTGGGTTTCGCGGTGCTTCTTTTTATAATAGCCATTTACTTTAAAATTCCAATACTTCAGGCTTTTAGCGAGGCGGCAATGGTTGGCGGAATTGCTGATTGGTTTGCCGTTGTGGCGCTTTTTCGTCATCCGATGGGAATTCCGATTTGGCATACGGCTATTATTCCGACCAAGAAAAATGAAATAGGAGAGAACTTAGGAAATTTTGTTTCTGAGGAGTTTTTAGACCGAGAAAAATTAGAAATAAAACTTGACGAATTCAATTTTGCCACTAAAGCTTCAGATTGGCTTTCGAAGGAAGACAATGCAAATAAAATTGCGAATGCAGTTGCAGTAAATATTATTCCGGGAATTTTAAGAACAATAAAAGATGAAGATGTCAGAAGATTTATTCAGGTTCAGTTTAAGGAAAAAATTGAAGGAATAAATTTTGGCGATTGGGTTGCATTGGCATTAGAACCTTTGCAAAAAGGAAATTTAAAAAATCAGATGCTGACAAATCTTCTTGAAGTTATGAGTACCGAATTGACTAACAACAAAGATTTAATTAGGCAAAAAGTTAAAGCTTCGACACCACTTTTAAGTTTCGGATTGGCAGATAAAAGTATTACAGAAGGTGTTTTTAATGGTTTGCAAGATTTTCTTAATGAAGCTAAAAAGCCTGAAAGCGCAGTACGCATAAAAATTGACGAATACATTTTTAATTTCTTAGAAAAGGTAAAAAGCTCAGAAGAGATGAGAGTCAAAATCAACGATATGATTTTGGGTTTTGTTGGAAAAAAAGAGGTTCAAGATTACATCAATGGAATTTGGGATGAAATTAAATTGTCTATTACAAACGATTTGAATAAAGGTGACAATTCTTCGATAAAAAATAGTATTTCAAATTTAATTCAAACTTTCGGAAACGGAATTAAAGAAGATCCTGTTATGATTGATAAAATCAACAGTTTTATAAAAAATGATTTATTATCGGTTCTCTTAAACAACAAAAAAGTAATTGGAGATTTGATTTCGTCAACAGTAAAGAGCTGGGATGGAAAAGAAGTTTCAGAAAAATTAGAATTAGAAATCGGGAAAGATCTTCAATACATTAGAATCAACGGAACTTTGGTTGGTGGTGTTATTGGTCTTGTGATTTATGGGGTTGAACAGATTTATCATTATTTTATAATGTAATAACCCCTATTTTGTCATTTCGACTGAAAGGAGAAATCACACAAGGAACTCGACAAAGATTGGTGACATACTTTGCGGAATTTCTAGTGTGATTTCTCCTTTCAGTCGAAATGACAAAAATGAAGCAAAACACAGTTATTTAATTTTCAATTTTCTTTTTTATAATTTCCAAAAGTTCTTCTTTTGTCATAAAAGTATTCATGAAATCTTCTAGATTTCCTTCGTTAGTAACTTCTCTGAAAAAGACTTCATGATCTGTACCAAATAAAGTTGGATTTTCAGGTTGTGGGTCAGATAAAGTAATATAAAAATTATCGGGAAAACCGTAGTTTGTAACGAGTAAAACAAAATCTGGTTTTGGGTCATTTGTAACTTTTATAATTTCACTTAAATCAGTTTCTTCATCTATAAATTCATCATTCCATTCTTCATAATCTTCCGTGCCTTCTTTGAATGGAGTAAAAGGGTAAGCTTGCCAAAACATTTGTCCAAATCCTTCTTCTGTTAATCTAAAATATTTTTGAATGATTTTATCGTAAAAGGCGTCTTTATCTTCTTTAAAAAGAGCTTCGTTTTCATCGATGAAATCTCCAATACCATGAATAGGTTCTTCTTCGTCAGCGGTTGCCCAAGGTGTATCTGTAGGACGTTGATACAAAACTGTGTCAAAGGTTATTGATTGTAAATCTTCTAGTAGCGAATCGCCTTTTATATTGTCTATATTTCCACCTAACTGTTTTATTCTATCTAAAATTTCCTTTTTCATTTTTATTGTATTTAAACCATTTCAAAAGTAAGAATTTTCTTTTAACTAAAATATATTAATATTTTCTAGTAAAATTATGTCGCTCCGCTGGAGCTTTTTTTCGGAGCAATGTTGTTTGGCTATAAATATTATACTCCGCTGGAGTATTGGCGTAGAATTATATGTAAAATAAAAGAGGCGAATTCTTAGAATTCACCTCTTTTTATATAAAGAAAAATATTTCTACAATAATGAATGACAAGTCATAGCATTTGGCTGTTGAACTCCCATTAATTCTAAAATTGTTGGAGCGATATCGCCTAACACACCATCTTGAATGTTTTTTAGTTGTTTGTCAACCAAAATAATCGGCACTGGGTTTGTTGTGTGCGCAGTATTTGGAGATCCGTCAGGATTAATCATGGTTTCGCAGTTTCCGTGGTCGGCAATTACGATTGTAGTATAATCATTTGCAAGAGCGGCGTCAATTACTTTTTTCGCGCAAGCGTCAACAGCTTCACAAGCTTTAATTGCAGCTTCCATAATTCCAGTGTGTCCAACCATATCTCCGTTTGCGAAGTTTAAACAAACGAAATCAACTTCACCTTTGTTCAATTCCGGAACAAGAGCATCTGCCAATTCGTAAGCACTCATTTCTGGCTTTAAATCGTAAGTTGCTACTTTTGGAGAGTTTCTTAAGATTCTTGATTCGCCTTCAAAAGGAGTTTCTCTACCGCCAGAAAAGAAGAATGTTACGTGAGGATATTTCTCAGTCTCTGCAATTCTGATTTGTTTTTTACCTGCTTTTTCTAAAACCTCACCAAGCGTTTCAGTGATATTATCTTTATTGTAAACTACTTTTACGTTTTGGTACGTTTCGTCGTAGTTTGTCAATGTTACATAATATAGGTTTAGTTTGTGCATGTTCTGCTCGTGGAAATCTTGCTGTGAAAGCGCTTCAGTAAGTTCACGTCCTCTATCGGTTCTAAAGTTAAAGAAGATTACAACATCGCCTTCTACAATTGTAGCGAGAGGTTTTGCATTGTCATCAACAATAACAACAGGCTCGATAAATTCGTCAGTTACATCTTTTTCGTAGCTTGACAAAACACTTGCAACAGCATTTGTTGATGGAGTTCCAACGCCGTTAACAAGAAGATCGTAAGCCAATTTTACACGTTCCCAACGTTTATCACGATCCATCGCATAATAACGTCCAACGATAGAAGCGATTTTTACAGGAGTATCTTTAATATAATCTTCAAGATCATGAATATATTTTGCTCCAGATTTTGGGTCAACGTCACGTCCGTCTGTAAAAGCGTGAACATATACCTGATCTAAACCATATTCTTGAGAAGCATCTATTAATCCGCGAAGGTGTGAAGTATGTGAGTGAACACCACCATCTGAAACTAATCCTAAAAAGTGTACTTTTTTATTGTTGTCTTTAGCGTACGTAAAAGCGTCAATTAAAACTTGCTCTTTTGCTAAAGTTTTGTGTTCTACAGCTAAATTTATTTTGGCTAAATCTTGGTATACAATTCTTCCTGCACCTAGATTCATGTGTCCAACTTCGCTATTTCCCATTTGTCCTTCTGGAAGACCAACATTTAATCCGTCAGTTCTAAGCTGTGCGCTTGGGTAGTTTTTATAAAGACTGTTTATAAAAGGAACATTTGCATTGTCTATTGCAGATACTTTAGGGTCAGGAGATTTTCCCCAACCATCCAAAATCATAAGGATAACTTTTTTGTTCATTGCATTTTTGTTTTCTACAAATATAAGGCATTTCTAAAGTTTGAAACCTGAGCAATGTTACATTTATGTTTAATAAAATGAACTATAAAAAAAAATATTGATTTAATTGAAGAAGGCTTCATTTTTTAAAATTAATTCACGGGAAGCTCTTTTTCCGACTTTATTTTTGAGAGCATTATAGTCAATAAAGTATTTTACACTAACAGAAAAGACTTGTTTTAAGACATCATTGTTTAATAGTCTCGCAGCACTGTGTCTAAAAGCTTTAATTAATAACTCATTCAAAGCGAGTAGAGTTGTGTGTTTTGAATTCAAGATTTTAATTTTTGTTTAATTTTTTTTAAGAAAGTAAAAAAAATATTTTGTTTTTCAGCATAAGATAAAATCTTACAGAAAGACCGTATAATGTTAAAATTTAAACAAAAAGCGCCTGAAAATCAGGCTCGTATTTTGCTCGGTATGATTTTTTTATATTTTTGCGATACCCAAATTTTTGTTTAACCTAAAGAAATTCAATGATTTACAAAATTTATCCGTTATTTGTGTTTTTGCTATTGTCTTTTGGAAAAGATTCAAAAAACACAGCAGATCTTAAAAAAAATGCGACTGTAAAGACGATTGCTAAAGTCGAAAAAGTTACAGTAGATTCTAAAATCGAAAGCGTTTATAATTCATTAAATTCTAACAACTTTAAAATGCCTGAGCTTAAAACTTTCTCAGAAGCTTTAAAAGGATTTTATTTGTTGAAAGAAAGAGGAGTGATTAAGAAAAACATCTTAACACTGATTGATTTCAGTTTGTCATCAAACACAAAACGTTTGTGGGTGATTGATTTAACGAGTAATACAATTTTGTTTAATTCGCTTGTAGCTCACGGTAGAAATACGGGCGAAGAGTTTGCTTCGGCATTTTCAAATCTTAATTCATCATTTAAAAGCAGTTTAGGTTTTTATGCGACTGGTGAAATTTATCAGGGAAAACACGGTGCTTCATTGCGTTTAGATGGTTTAGAAAATGGCGTAAATGACAATGCTCGCGAAAGAGGTGTTGTAATGCATGGCGCAGACTATGTTTCTGAATCTTTCATTAGAGATCATAAAAGATTAGGCAGAAGCCAAGGCTGTCCAGCGGTTCCAGTTGAATTGACAAATGAGATTATCGAATTAATAAAAGACAAATCGTGTTTATATATCTACCATCCGTCGAGAAGTTTTGCGATGGAGGAGAGGCTAATTTCTTAGTTGCGCATATAAATCCGAATCTAAATCATAAATATCAGCTCTGAAAATGAGCTGATTTTTTTTGCTCCATGCTGTCCAATACCACTGGTATAAAGCGTATTTTTTGGTAATCTTGAAGCTCATTGTCGTTTTACTCGCGATAATAGTGTCAATTCTGTCTTGCGGCCAGTTCCCGTCAACATCTAATATATGTTGGGCAAGTTCTAGTGGATTTTCAACACGTACGCATCCAGAACTCATAGAACGGTTATTGAGTCCAAAAATATTTCGGTGATTGGTGTCGTGCAGATAAACACTATGATGATTTGGGAATAAGATTTTCATTAATCCCAAAGAATTATCGTATCCAGGGCTTTGTACATAGCGATAGTTGTTTGGTTTGTTTTCATTCCACGCCATCGGAGAAACTACCTTTCCGGCAGTATCGTAAATTGTGATATTCTTATTAGCCAAATAATTTCGGTTTCTTTTCATTGCAGGAACGACATCTTCTTTTAGAATCGTTGGCGGAACAGTCCAAGTCGGATTAAAAACAACTGTCTTTAAGAACGAAGTAATAATAGGGGTTCTTCTTTTGCTGGTTCCTACGACAATATTTCTAACCAAAGTGGTGTCTTTATTTTCAACAACATTTAAGCTGTAGTCAGGAATATTGATAATAAAATAATTTTCAGCCAATTCTGACGGATACCACCTCCAACGTTCCAAATTGGCAATTATCTGTTTTTTTCTGTCTTCTTTAGAATAGTTTAAAGCACGAATAGTTCCTGCTCCGATAACTCCATCTGAAGCTAAACCGTGCCTTTCTTGGAATCTTTTAACGGCTTCAAAAGTTTTGTGGTTATAAATATTGGAAAGACTGTCTTTTCCAGACATGTCGTTCCAGTACAAAAGCCTTTTTTTAATGTTTATTAAAGCAGGGTTAGTGTCGTTTAAAACAATTTTATCAGCAGATTCAATAGCTTTTACATTGTCGTCTGGAAAAGTATTAATGATTTCAAGAGCTTTTAGTAGTTCTTTGTAGGTTTGTGTTTTAGGCTGAATATTTTCAACAATGCTGTCTAATTTATTCTTATTGAATCCTTTAATTAAAATAGAATTTACATCAAATTCTTTTTCATCCAAATCCCAATTGGTGTACAATTTTTTAGGGTCTAATTTTCCTTTATATATGTGGCTTAGATATTTCTCAAAATTATAAGTCAGTAAGATATCATACGTAACCACGTCTTTATCACTAAGCGAAGCTACTTTGCTTTCGAATTTTTTAAGTTGAGATATTTTGTAGTCTTCTGGTTCTAAGCCTAGTTCTTCTGATTTTTCTAATTGGGATAAAACAAAAGTTCTTTTTTTAAGATTTCCCCATACAGTTTGGTTTTCAGATGCAACGTAAAATTGTTTTAAGGTTTCGCTTTTAAAAGTTCCTATTAATGCGGTGTCAATTTCGACAGTTCTCTCATCAGTAAGTATAATTGCCGGTGCCTTTTTTTTGATATTAGGTGCGGGTTTTGGGCTTTCTTTTTTACAGCCTACTAAAAGGCATATTACTACTAAAGAGTAAAGTATTCTCATTTTATAATTTTTTAAACATCAAATAATGTTCGCCAACATCTTTAATCTCAAATGCTTCGCCTAGAGGCTTATAGTCTATTTTTTGATAAAATCCGACAGCGGCAGTTCTGGCATTAAACCAAATCAAGTCGACTTTGCTATTATTGCAATACGCTTCACAATGTCTTACCAAAGCCTCGCCAATTCCTTTTTTCTGATGGGTTTCTAAAACAGCCATCCCTCGAATCTGTGCTTGATTTTGAGCGGCAAATATAGGGTTGATTTTTTCAAATAACGAAATAATTCCTGTTAAATTTTCGTCTTCAAATAAGCCGAAATGATGAGTAGATTCTAGATCGTCTCCTTCAAAGACGCAACTTTCTATAGGTTTTCCTTTTCTTAAAACAGGTTGACGAACGGCATAAGTCTCTTTTGATGGAATTTCTTTAATTGTAATCATGATTTTTTGAAAAAATATTGCTTTTATAACTTTTTAATTTTAAATAAGTTATAAAAAAATGTTGATTTTTATTGATTTTTTTTGCCCAAAAGCTTGTTTTGAACTGAACTTTCTTTCTATATTTGCACAACCAATGCGAAAGTAGCTCAGTTGGTAGAGCTCCAGCCTTCCAAGCTGGTTGTCGCGAGTTCGAGCCTCGTCTTTCGCTCTAAAAGTAAACACGTTTTACTTATGTGAAAATAAATTTTTTGATTTTTATTTTGTTTTAAAAATTAAATTTTTTAAGTTTGCACCCGATTAATGCGAAAGTAGCTCAGTTGGTAGAGCTCCAGCCTTCCAAGCTGGTTGTCGCGAGTTCGAGCCTCGTCTTTCGCTCTTCAAAAGCCTCAAACATTGTTTGAGGCTTTTTTGTTTTTAGACTAGACGTAAATTCCAATATTTTTAAAATTCCAAATTCCAATTCTGTATTCATTATGTTGACTTAATTTTGGAATTTGGAATTTTAGATTGGATTTTATTTTAAATCGCTTAAATCGCTTTCTGTTTCTAATTCCTGAGCTTCTTGGTTTTGTTGGAACAAACGAGCAGATAAATTTCCTTTTAAAGTGATTTTTTCTCCTTTAACTTCTAGCCAGCTTCCTTCTCTTAAGCCTAAAACCGGGATTGAATTAAATGCGTGAAATTCTTTAATTCTTGTTTCACGAGTTTCTCCCATGTGTTTAGATTGTAAGTCAGCATCCAGATAATGCGGATTTAAATTGAAAGGAATTAGTCCTAAAGTCTGAAAGCTTGGAGGGTAAATAATGGGCATATCGTTTGTTGTCTGCATTGATAAACCGCAGATATTGCTTCCTGCGCTTGATCCTAGATAGGGTGTGCCATTTTTTACAGTTTCAGAAAGTAACTGCATAATATTGTTTTTGTAAAGTTGGGTAACCAATAAAAAAGTATTGCCTCCTCCTGTAAAGATTCCTTCAGCGTTTTTTACTGCATCCTGTGGATTTTCAAATTCATGAATTCCTTTGACGCTGATGTTAATTGTATTAAAAGCCTCTGCAGCTTTTTTTGTGTACTCATCATGCGAAATACCGCTTGGGCGAGCATAAGGAATAAATAAGATTGTTTTACAATTTTTAAAATGCGTTTTTAAAGTAGGTAAAATATATTCTAAGTAGTTGCCTCCGTGTAAAGTAGAAGTGCTTGCAATGATTATGCTTTTCATGATTTTTAAACTCAATTTTTGTTTGTTAAAGATAATTAAAACTCTGTTTTTCTTTGTTTTTTTAATGTTTTAATTAACAAATTTTTACCAAGTTATTAATATTAAATTTGGAAGGACTTAGGATATTTTTACCGTTTTAAGAATATTTTTAAATTACTTTATTTTGCTTCAGAAAATTACTTGTTTTTTAATTATTGTGGCTGGGCAAGCTTGCTGGTCACAAAGCCAGGATCGCTCTGTTTTTAACGGTAAAGTGGTTTCAAATGCTTCAGATTTAGAAGGCATACATGTAATCAATGCGCAAACAGAAGAAACCGTGACAACAAATGCTTTTGGATCTTTTTCGATTTCTGCAAAAGCAGATGATATTTTGGTTTTTTCTTCAATAAGTTTTAAAGAAAAAAGAGTTTTATTGAAGCAAGAAGATTTTTCAAATCTCAATTTTGCTGTCAATCTTACCATGATTATGTATCAATTGCAAGAGGTTGTTGTAAAGAGGTATGATAATATTAATGCTGAAAGTTTGGGGGTAATTCCTATGGGACAGAAGAAATATACTGCAGCAGAACGTAAACTGCAAACAGCGACTGCCTTAAATGCAACTGCAAATGGAGGAACAATGGCTGGAGGTTCTATTTCTGCAGATCCATTGCTAAATTTTTTCTCAGGAAGAACGGCTATGCTTAAGAAAGAAGTTGCAGTAGAAAAGAAGGAGTTTTTTATGAGGCTTTTGGAAAATATGTTTACGCTGGAGCATTTTGTTGAAAGATTAAAAATCCCAGCAAATTATGTTAAAGGTTTTGAATATTATGCTGTAGAGAATGAGAAATTTACTGTGATTTTGAATTCTAAAAATAAAACTTCTACGGAGTTTTTGCTTGGAGAGTTGGCTGTAAAGTATAAAGAAATGATTGCTGGTGAAAATAAGTAGAGTTATATCGATTGTTGTTTTTCTTTTGGTTCAAATAAGTTTTGGACAAAAAAATGATGTTAAACTATTGACAGGGAAGGTGCAGGAACAGTCTACTCCTGTTGAGGGGGTAAATATTATAAATAATGCCACTCAAGCTGCAACAGTTTCGGATTCTGATGGCAGTTTTTCAATTGCGGTCAGAGAAGGAGATGTTTTGGTTTTTTCAGCAGTAAATTTAAATCCTGTTAAGCATAGAATCACTGCGGAAGACATGACTGCCAATTTTTTGGTTATAAAAATGACTGCTAAAGAAGTAGAGTTGAAAGAAGTGGTAGTGAATGAAAATGCCAATATAACTGCTGAGAATTTAGGAATCATTCCATACGGACAAAAAAAATATACGCCTGCAGAACGAAAGGTCTATACTGCAACTTCGACATCAGTAGATAAGCTTTTAAATGCAATTTCGGGACGAACTGCGATGCTGAAAAAGGAAGTGAATGTAGAGAAAAAAGAAGCTCTTTTTAGAAAATTGGAATATCTTTTTGAAGAGAATTATTACACGAATCGATTAAAGATTCCTGTGGATGATATAAAAGGATTTCAATTATTTTGTGTAGATGATGCCGATTTTGCTGTATCTTTGAATACTAAAAACAAAACAATGAGTATGTTTTTAATCACAGATCTAGCAAGAAAATATCTAACAATTCTCGAAAATGAAAAATAAATTAGGAGTACTCGTTGTATGCTTATTTTGTCAATTTGTATTAGGGCAAAACGGTTTTAGGAAGCCATTACACGGTCAGGTTATCAATGATTTTTTAGCCATAGAAAGTGGTTATGTAATGAATGTTAATGCTAATGTCAGAACATTTATTGGGGCTGGCGGTTTATTTGATATAATGGCGCAGCCAAAAGACACCTTGCTGTTTTCAGGTCTGTCATTTCAATCAAAAAAAGTAGTTTTAACTGAAAAGGATTGCGCTGAAGTTCTTTTAAAAATCAAATTGGATTTGGTTAATAATCAGCTTAAAGAAGTTGTGGTTCATAAAGAATTAAAGGTGAAATCGATGCAAGGCGGTTCACAGAAATATGTAGATATGCAGTTTGAAGATGATAAACAGTCTACCGCAAAAAACAATGCGATGCTTTCTGATCAGACTATAAAATATGGAACCGATTTTGTTCGAATCTTTAAAGACGTCAAAAAGCTTTTAAGTAAAAAAGACGAAGTAAGGGAAGAAGAAGTTACAGATATTGCTTTTGTAGAATATGCCAAAGATAATTTTACAAAAGATTTTTATGCCAAAACTCTTAATCTTAAAGATGACGAATTAGAGCTTTTCTTAATGTATTGCTCAAACGACCCGCATTCTAAAGAATTGGTAGATCCAGATCAGAAGTTTCAGTTGATGGATTTCATGATCAATAAGAATAAAGAATTTAAGAAAGCTGAGGCTGTTCAAAAATGAAAAAAAAGTTAGTTTTCCCTTTGCTGGGGGGTTTGTTTATATTGTTTTCAGCATTTGCTTTTCATAAATTTTATGTTGGTGTTTTTCAGGTGAATTATGCTTCAGAAAAGAAAATGTTGCAAATTACTTCCCGCATTTTTATTGATGATTTGAATAATGCGATGGAGAAAAAGTATCACAAAAAGACATTTGTTGGTACAAGCAAAGAAACTCCTGCAGATGTTGAACTATTAAAAAAATATCTATCAGAACATTTTTTAATTAAAGTAAATGGGCAATCAAAAGTGATAACTTTTTTATCTAAAGAAGTTGAAGCAGATGATGTTTTGGTATGTTATTCCAGAATAAAGGATATTGATAAATTCAAAACGCTTGAGATTTCAAACACTATTTTGGTCGATTGGAATTCAGAACAGCAAAATATTACACATATTTCAGCATTTGACACAAAAAGAAGTGTACTTTTTACAGAATCTTCAAGGAAAGAATTGTTAAAATATTAAGGTATTGATAAAATTAATGTTTTAATTACTATTTTCACAGCCTAAAGAAATTACCATTAAATTTTTATGAAAAAACTTTCATTATTATTGCTTTTTCCTGCAATGTTAGTGGCGCAGGATAAACCAGTAACAGCTCCTGCCAAACAACAAGGAAAGTACGACACAAACAAGTTTAGCCAAATGTACGATTTATTGGCAACACCAAACATGTTTCGTACGGCTTCTGGAGCTCCAGGACCAGCTTACTACCAACAACAAGCAGATTATAAGATTGATGTTGAATTGGATGATAAAAATTCAAAATTAAGCGGATCTGAAACAATCACTTATACGAATAACTCACCAGATAGTTTGGAGTATTTATGGATACAATTAGATCAAAATCAGGCAAAAGCAAATACACAAACTTCATTGGCTGAAAGTGATAAAATCAATCAGGTTTTGCCACTTGATGGTTTTTCTTCTAAATATTTGAAAAAAGATTTAGAGCGCGGTTTTAATATTGAACAAGTTAAAGACGCTAAAGGAAGCGCAATGTCTTATACGATCAACGAAACCATGATGCGTATTAATTTGACTTCACCTTTAAAGCCAGGAGAAAAAATTTCTTTCTCAATCAAATGGTGGTATAATATTAATAACTATAGAAAAGAAGGCGGTCGTTCAGGATATGAGTTATTCGAGAAAGATGGCAATAAATTATACGTAATTGCACAATTCTACCCAAGAATGGCGGTTTACAATGATGTTGAAGGATGGCAGAACATGCAGTTCTGGGGAAGCGGAGAGTTTGCTCTTCCTTTTGGAAACTTTGACGTAAATATTACAGTTCCTGCAGATCACGTAATCGACGCAACTGGGGAATTAATGAACAGAAGTGAAGTGTTTACAGCTGAACAGGTAAAAAGATACGAACAAGCACAAAAATCTTTTGATAAACCTGTTGTTATTGTAACGCAGGCAGAAGCAGAAGCAGCTGAAAAAGGGTTTTCTGAAAAGAAAAAAACTTGGAAATTCAGTGCTAAAAATGTTCGTGATTTCGGAATTGCTTCTTCAAGAAAATTCATTTATGATGCAATGGCTGTGAAAATTGGAAATAGAACTGTTATGGCAGAATCTGTTTATCCAAAAGAAGCAAACCCGCTTTGGGGAGAAACTTCTACAATGGTTGTGGCTCATACTTTAAAAAGCTATTCTTCTCATACTTTTGATTATCCTTATCCCAAAGCTGTTTCAGTTTCTGCAGAAGATCAGGGTATGGAATATCCAATGATTTGCTGGAACTATGGTCGTCCTGACGAAAATGGTGTAACAAGCAGAGAAGTTAAAAACGGAATGATTGGTGTTATTATTCACGAAGTAGGGCACACTTTCTTCCCAATGATTGTTAATTCAGACGAGCGTCAATGGACTTGGATGGATGAAGGATTGAATTCATTCTTAGAATATTTAGCAGAACAGGAATTAGACTCAAATTTCCCTTCAAGAAGAGGACCAGCAAAAAATATTGTTCCTTACATGAGCGGCGATCAAAAGTTTTTAGAGCCGATTATGTCAAACTCTGAGACCATTCACCAGTTTGGAAATAACGCTTACGGAAAACCAGCTACAGGTCTTAATATTTTGAGAGAAGTAGTTATGGGAAGAGAATTATTCGACCATGCATTCAGAACGTATGCAAACAGATGGAAGTTTAAACACCCAACTCCAGAAGATTTCTTTAGAACAATGGAAGATGCTTCAGCAGTAGATTTAGATTGGTTCTGGAGAGGTTGGTTCTACTCAACAGATTTTGTAGATATCGGAATTAAAGATGTGAAACAATATTATGTTTCTGATACTCCGACTACAGATATTAAAGATGTAAAAGTTAGAAAAGGACGTTTTGGATTCGAAAAAGGACCTTTTGTTTACTTAGTGTCTGGAGATAATGCGGAAGTAAGTGATTCTAAGAAAAAAGCTTTAAAAGTAGAAGATTTTAAACCTTTGGCAGATTACGTAGATCAGACTTTTACAGCTGAAGAAAAAGCTAGTATTAAATCTCCTAAATATTTCTACGAAGTAGAATTCAACAAACCAGGCGGAATGATTATGCCTATTTTAGTTGAGATTACTTACGAAGACGGTTCTAAAGACAATTACAAATATCCAGCTCAAATCTGGAGAAAAAGTAATGAAACGGCTAGAAAAGTTTATGCAACAACAAAAGCAATTAAGAGCATTCAAATCGACCCACAATTGCTAACGGCAGATATTGATGTAACCAATAACTCTTGGCCAAAAGTAGAAACGAAGTCAAAATTTGACTAAGTAAATTAAAAATAAGTAAAAAGCTCATCAGGTTTATAAAAGCTTGATGAGCTTTTTTATTTTAATTAAATGAATTTTCAAGGACTTTTTAAGTTAATTTTAAAACTCTAAGCTGCAAAATTTAATATCTTTGCGACTACAAAATTAAAAGTTATGTTTGGTATAGGAGGAGGAGAATTAGTTTTTATACTGTTTATAGTACTAATGCTTTTTGGTTCAGATAAAGTGCCGGAAATCGCGCGTACAATGGGAAAAGCTATGGCTCAATTAAAAAATGCAACTAATGATATTAAAAGCGAAATTCAGAAAGGAGCAGAGGCTAATGGTCTTGATGCAAAATCTCTGAATGATATTACTGGAAATATCAATGCAGAAATTAATAATGCAAAATCGAATTTACTTGGCGATACAGGAAATCTTTTAGGAGATACTGCGACTGAAATCGAAAAAGTAAAAGAAGATATTGACACTCTTTCAGGACCTATTAAACGCCAAATGTAATGCTTGAAAAAATACAGGAATTAGATAAAGATCTTTTAATATTTCTTAACGGATTAGGTTCCGAAACCTACGATAAATTATGGCTTATCATTACCAATCAGTTGTATTGGACGCCATTTTTCTTATTTCTATTTTATCTTATTTATAAAAAAATAGGAGGAAAGCAAACCCTGTATTTACTGCTTTTTATAGCTGTTTTAATTGCTTTTACAGATCAAACCTGTAACTTATTCAAACATACTTTCCAGCGTTTGCGACCATGTAACGATCCAGAAGTAAACACAATTATACGAGTTGTACAGGTTAGAAAATCATATAGCTTTTTCTCTGGACATGCAGCCAATACTATGGCGGTTGCCACTTTCTTATTTTTGATTTTAAAACGCTATTTCAAATATTTCGGGTTTATATTTCTATGGCCTTTAATCTTTGCTTACAGCCGAATTTATTTAGGATTGCATTTTCCAGGTGATATCCTTACTGGATATTTCTTCGGAGCACTTTTCGGTTTTTTACTTTATTTAGTTTATAGAAAGCTAAAACCGCAGTATTTTCCAGGATAGAGTTTTTTAGAAAGGTGCTAAGTTGCTAAGGAACTGAGGTTTTAAGGTTTTTCTTTACGATTTTGAAAATTATATAATTGAATTGCCTCCAGCTTTAGCTGGAGGTTTTTTATGTACAAATAAAAAGGCTTTGGCCAAATTAAGTAATCTTAATTTGGCCAAAGCCTTTCATTTTAAATTATGTTCCTCCAGCCAAAGCTGGAGGCAACCCAATAGTATATTTTTAGTTTAAAAACTTAGAATCTCAGAACCTTAGTTTCTCAGTACCTTAGAAGCTAAAGCTTACAATACCCTCGAAACCGTCAATCCATCGCGAATTGGCAATAAAACCGTTTCAACTCTTGGATCATCTTTTAAAAGCTGATTGTATTCTAAAAGTACTTTTGTGCTAACATCATTTGGATGAACTGGTTCTAAGATTTTTCCGCTCCATAAAACATTATCCGATAAAATGATTCCGCCTTTATTCATTTTAGGGACAATCATTTCCCAGTAATTCAAATAGTTTTCTTTATCAGCATCAATAAAAACTAAGTCAAATTTTAAGTCTAAATCCGGAATAATATTTACGGCTTCTCCCAAATGCTGAAAAATTTGTTTTCCCCAAGGAGACATGTCAAAATATTTTCGTTGAAAATCGACCAATTCTTCTTTAATATCAATGGTATGTAACTGTCCATTTTCTTGCATTCCTTCGCACAAACACAAAGTTGCATAACCAGTATAAGTCCCAATTTCAAGAATATTAACTGGACGAATCAATTTTGAAAGCATGCTTAAAACACGACCTTGAAAGTGGCCGCTAAGCATTCTAGGCAAAAGTATTTTTTGGTAAGTTTCTTTGTTAAGTTTCGCCAACAATTCTGGTTCTTTTTCAGAATGCTGCTCGATATAATCTTCTAATTCTTGAGATATAAAATGCATGTTGTAGTATCTTGTAATTTAGTTGCAAAAATACAAAAATATGCCCTTAATATTAGGCATAAAAAAAAACCATCCGTTCACGGCGGATGGTTTCTGTTTCAGATTTAGATGAAATTTATTTTTTCAAAGCTTCATTTACCTCTTTAGCTGTTTTTACGGTTCCGTCTTTTGCAGCTTTTGCAGCATTTTCTACTTTTTCAGCGCCTTTTTTAGTAGCATCTTTTACATCTTCAGCTGCTTTTTTAGTAGCGTTTTTTACATCATTTGCTGCTTTTTCTGTAGCATCTTTAGCTTTAGTAGCAGCATTTTCGGCCTTGCTTACTGCAGTATCTTTTACTTCTTCGATATCTGATGTTAGAGAGTCAACTTTGTTGCCAAGAGTTAATTCATCTTCTGCAGGTTTGTTTTCTTTTTTCTCGCATGATTGAACAGCGAATGCTAATAAAGCAATTACAGCTAAACTCAAAATTTGTTTTTTCATAATTTCAATTTTTTTAGGTTGATAAAACTTAAAGGTTAAATGGCTGAAAAATAAAATTACAAATTTTAAAATGATTGAGCTCTTTGTAAGATTATGTTTTCTTTTTAGAGCAAAACAATTCTTGTGCCAAATTTTGATTTTTGTGTATTTACTATTTTGTTTTTTTTAATGTTAAAATTAGTTTTTGTATAAACTGAAATTAATTACAATATCATCTTTGACTTTGATCAAACCAGCCATTTTTACTGGTGGCTCCAACTCAATATCAGAGAACTTCAAACTAAGTGTTCCCTGAATTTTATCATCGGTGTTATATAGTATAAAATCTTTGTATTTGAGTGTTTTATCAGTTATGAAAAAGTTTAGTCTGCATTTGTAATTTTTCCCCATAGGTTTTATATCACTGATAGAAACCGTGCTGTTGGGGAATTTTTTCACTTTTACTGTTCCTTGTAAATCTTTCGTCATTATTTTATTGCCACAATCAAAGTTTGACATTTTGATGTCGGTGTTAAAGGTGTTTTTTTTAACTGAGTTTACATAGACAGTGTCATTTATATTAAATGTGTTTGAGCAATTGTATTTGCCCACAGTTGATAGACCTGTGATTTCTATTTTTATTTTATTTATTACCACAGCTGTATCTTCTGGAAAAAAAGTGGGTTTAGCACTTCCTAAAAAAAAGAAAACTACTAAACCCATAATTAAGATTGAAAATCTCGTTTTCATTTTTTTCTATATTAGAATGCAATTGTTGCTTCGAATACTAAGCCTTCAAATTTACCACCATAAAAGTTGTTTAGATTTCCAGTTGCAGGATCTCCTGTAAATTGTGAATAATCTTTATATTGTTGATTAACGTAGTTTAATTTAGCTAAAATGTTTTTAGTCATAAACCAACCAGCACTTGCTTCAAATTTATCTACGGTAACCTTTTTAGCATCAGCATTAGATAATTTTCCAGATACGGTATTGTATTTTCCTCCGATATAGAATTGTTCAGTGTTTCCAAATCTGTAGATAAGCTCTGAAGCATATTGGTTCGCAGTACGTTTATCGTCAGTACCAGCTTTATCTCCTCCTGAAGCCAATTCGATTGTTCCGAAGAATTCAAGTCCTTTATATTTTACAAAAGGGTTAATCATGTATGTCGTAGCCCAATTTTTGAAATTAGGGTTGAACGTTGCTTCTGGAGTAGATGTTTTACTGAAACTAGTAGCGACATCAGTAGTATTTGTAGAAATAACATTTCCACTAGCATCGGTCTTAGTAATAGTATTTTTATATGGGTTATTATTTAATATACCCCAATAACCAAATCCTGATCTATTAGCAGAATATATGTTTGCGTTACCAAGATTTGCATTATGATAAAGAGAACCAGTTAATCTTACTCTTAAATCTTCATTAAGCTGTTTGTCGTAACCTAATTTAGCTAAGATTGAAGGGCTATGCGTTGTATTAGTGTTTGGTCCAGCTGGGTAAAAAACTTCTTCATTACTTTGATTTAAATTACCGTTTGTAACACCTAACATGCTTACCAGTCCATTTCTGTTGTAGTAAACCTCCATACCCATTTCTGTAGTGAAAGAATACATAATGTTATTTCCAACAAAAGCATTTCTGATTGTATTACCATTATCAGAACCTCTGAAGTGAGCATCACCAAAATTGTTCTCCATTTGCCCAATTTTAATGGTAGCATATTTCATTACATCAGCCAAGAAGTCTTTTTTGATGAAGTCTAACTTATCAATTTGCAAGTATCCACCTTTTACATAAGAATCATTGTGGTGTCTTGAAGCTAAATAAACATCTAAATTCACTCTTACTCCATCAAACAATTGAGCGCCAATGTACATATCAGCAGCAGGAAGAGTAAAATTGTTTTCATTATTCATTAAATGATATCCAGTAATTGTTCTAGTGGTAGTTCCTATAGGTGTAGTAGTCGTAGTTGTAACGGCAGCAGGTTGGTTGTTGAATGAATTTGTTGCTTGGAAATCCATGTTGAAAGCACCGCCAAGATCAATACTAAGACCTTTAAATTCTCGATTGTCTTTTTGTACATCGAAAACGTTAATACCGTCTTTTCCTCTAGAGATTTGGTTTTGCATGTTTCCAAAACTGACCTGTGCCTGAACAGCAAATGTGCTGATTAATGTGACGAATAGAATATAAATTTTCTTCATGGCGTTTATAAATTAAAGTTTAAATTGAATTTTATTGTTAGGTCTTGACCTGTTTTTATTGTCCCAAGCATTGCTGTCGGAGACTTCATTCCGAAATCTGTAAAAGTGATTTTATTAGTTCCCTGTAGGTTTAAGCCATCTTTTGTGACAGTTGTTTTTACAGAAGTTTTGTAAACTTTGCTAACTCCAGCAATGGTGTAAGTTCCTGTTAGTTCCCAAGTCGTTTCGTTTACTTTTTCAGCAGATTTAAGAACATATTTAATGTTTTTGTTTTTATCTGTTTTTAAAGTTTCGTAAGCAACTTTATCCATGCTTTTTTTCTCGCTTTTAATGCTTTCAGCTAAAAGAGTTACAGTCAAAGCTTCAATGTCAGTTAGCTTTCCGTTAGCAATATTTAGAGTTGCTGTTCCAGTTCCCGAAGCTGATTTCATTTCCCAATCGTGAAGTGTAGATGTACCGGCTACAGAAAAAGTTGATTTGCTATCTAAAGCATATGATTTTTGTGCTGTCGCAAATGAGGTAATTCCGAAAATTGCAATAACAAGGGCGAATAATTTAATTTTAAGGGTTTTCATTTTAATTGTGATTTTGATTTTAAAAAAATAGATAAACTCGGCCAATTCTATCTCTAAAGTGTTTTAACTTGTATCAAAGATCAGCCTATAAACCAGCTTTGGGCATGATAAAAATCATTGTTAAAATTTTATTAAATTGGTATTTAATAACTACAACGTTTTCATTTTTTCGAGCGATCGATAAATAAGGCTCTAAATTTTATTAAATTGATATTTTTAACATTTAGTTTGAATTGGTAAAAAGTTAAAAAAGGAGAATTCTTTAACGTTAGGAATAAGATTTAGCTTAGAATAATATTGAAGATTACAGTCAAATCTTTTCCTGCTTTTACAACTCCAAGAGCCGCTTTTGGAGGTGTCATTTCAAAATCTCCAAAAGTGATTTGATTAGAACCTTGCAAAATAAAACTTCCTTTGTTGGTGGTTACTTTTACCTGAGTTTTGTATTCTTTGCTTACGCCTGCAATAGTGTAAATTCCTGTAAGATTCCAAGTTGTTTCATCTACTTTTTCAGCAGATTTTAAAACATACTCAATGTATTTGTGTGTTTCGGTATCCATGGCTTCATAAGCGACTTTGTCCATGCTTGCTTTGTAGCTTTTTAGGCTCTCTGCTAATAAAGAAACAGTCAAACTATTTATTCCTGCTAGTTTAGAATCTTTAACCATTAGGGTTGCATTTCCTGTTCCTTCTGTAGATTTCATTACCCAATCGTGTACGGTAGAAGTGCCCGCTACTTCAAATGTTGAGTTTGCAGCTACACTATAATTTTTTTGAGCATTTGCCTGTAATGCCATTGTTGTAAAAATTACTGTCAGTAAAAATGATTGAATTGTTTTCATGTTGATAAAGTATAGGTTAATCAGTTAAACAAGGAAGCTTTAGAATTCAGTTAGTGGTTAATGAATTAATGATTTCCTTTATTTCTTGGATCAAAATTATCGCGCGCGCGAAGAAAAAGGAATGATAAAAATCATGGCGAAAGTTTTATTAAATTGTTATAGTAAAGAGTGTAAAGCCTTGTTGTTCCTAGGGTTTTGATTTTTGTAAAACAGAGTCAAGAGTTAACTGTTTGCTTATTAAGCTGTTGTGTTCTCTGTCGAGAAATGTCAACTTCATTTTTTGAGCGGCTTTTTTTGAGGTTTAATTAAGAATGAATGTAAAAACCAAACAAAAAATGACAAAAGTGATTAACTTTGCAGCATGCAAATGGAGAAAAAAGACATACGAGCCTTATCAAAAGACCAGCTTCGCGATTTTTTTGTTGAAAATGGAGATAAAGCTTTCCGCGGAAATCAAGTTTATGAGTGGTTATGGAGCAAAGGTGCTCACAGTTTTGAAGACATGACAAACGTAGCGAAAGCTACAAGATCAATGCTTGAAAATAATTTTGTAATCAATCATATTAAGGTTGATACTATGCAGAAAAGTAGTGACGGAACTGTAAAAAATGCCGTTCGTCTTCATGACGGACTTGTGGTAGAATCGGTTTTAATTCCGACAGAAACCAGAACTACTGCCTGCGTTTCTAGTCAGGTTGGTTGCAGTCTAGATTGTAATTTCTGTGCAACAGCAAGATTAAAAAGAATGCGAAATCTAGAACCTGGCGAAATCTACGATCAAGTTCTAGCTATCGATAAAGAAAGTCGTTTATATTACAATCACCCACTTTCGAATATTGTTTTTATGGGAATGGGAGAGCCTTTAATGAATTATAATAATGTCATTAAAGCTATCGATATGATTACTTCAGAAGAAGGTTTAGGAATGTCTCCGAAACGAATCATGGTTTCGACTTCAGGAATTCCGAAAATGATCAAAAAAATGGCAGATGACGATGTGAAGTTTAAACTAGCAGTTTCTCTGCATTCAGCTATAGATGAGACACGTGCACGTATTATGCCTTTCAGTAAAAACTTTCCTTTAAAAGATTTACGAGAAGCATTAGAATATTGGTACAGAAAAACAAAAAGTAAAATATCGTACGAATATGTAGTTTGGAAAGGGATTAACGATGATAAAGCTTCAGTAGATGCTTTGGTTAAATTCTGTAAATATGTGCCTTGTAAAGTCAATTTGATTGAATATAATCCGATTGATGATGGTGAATTCCAACAAGCTTCAGAAGAATCGATCATGGCTTACATAAAAGCTTTAGAAAATATTGGAGTAGTTGTAAAAGTACGTCGCAGTCGAGGAAAAGACATCGACGCCGCCTGCGGACAATTAGCCAACAAAGAAGCATAAAAATACTTCGCTAGGAGCATCTGATCGGTAGAAAAAAATATTGACAAGGATGGATATGTCCCTTCGGGACATTTGATTGGTATAAAAAAAGCATTAAGAACAAGACTTATTTCTCGTTTTTAATGCTTTTTTTTGGACAAAAAGGATGCTTTTATTTTTTCAAATCTATTTCTTCTGTAACTCCATCTTTGGTTACTTTTGCTAGAGTATCGCATTCTCCGTTTCCATAATCAATAGTTGCCAAAGCGCCATTTTTAGTAATAGAAACAATTCCTTTTACTGCAAAAGATTTTCTGCAAGAAGCATTAAACTCTAAAGGAGTTGTGATTTCTGCTGAAAAAGTGTCTCCGTTAGGAAAAGTTGTAGAACCGCTTCCTGTAACAACAAATACATTGTCATCCCAGTCAAACCAAGTATCGTAACCAGAAGTCATTTCTTTTACCAAAGTTCCTTTTCTAGAATAAACTTTTCCATCATCAAAAGTAATCGTTAAATCTATAGCAGCTGTTGATACAGGGTGTGGGGTTACTAATAAATTAGTTTCTTTAATCGTTCTCACAATACTTTTGCTTCCCTGAAGTTTTCTGCCATTATGATAAAATCCTTCAAAAGTGTAGCTGATGGTTTGTGTGGAAGAAGTAAAATCGTTTGAAAAAGAAACAACCATTTTTCCTTTTACAGTATTTCCGTTATTCAAAGTACAGCCTTCAACGCCAAAATCTACTGTTTTTGTCCAAGTATTATTGGTTAAAACGGTTGTGATTGTGGCACAGCTCGGAAGATAATTTTTTATTGGTCCGCTTGGTTTTGAAGTTACGTTAAGCTGAGAACTAAATTGGTCTTCAGCAATATTAGTAACATCCTCTACAGAGGCGTCAATTTTAGAATTAGCTATAATTTCGTCGTTTGTAATTTTAGCTGATGATCCGTCATTTGTTTTTTCATCAGAATTACAGCTAATGAAAAAAGACAATGTAATTATACATGTTCCAATTAATAAAAATTTTGTTTTCATAAATAAATAGTTTTGGGTTTTCTTTTACGTTAATGAATTCAAATCAGTATTAGTTAGAGCTATTTTTGGTGGGTGTTTTTGGTTTAAGACATAAAATTTTAAAATCCTAGCCTAAAATACACAACGTATTTTTATTTAAAATAGTATATTTGGAGTCTAAATGAATATTACGTCTCAAATAAAGCAGCCTATTTTTACCGAGATGGAACTTTTCGAAAAAAAGTTCCATGAATCGATGACTTCAAAGGTTGCGTTATTAAACAGAATCACTTATTATATCGTAAACCGCAAGGGAAAACAGATGCGTCCGATGTTTGTTTTTCTTACTGCAAAAATGGTTTCTGGAGGAATTGTAAACGAAAGAACCTATCGTGGAGCTTCAGTAATTGAGCTTATTCACACCGCAACTTTAGTACACGATGATGTTGTGGATGATAGTAACCGCCGTCGTGGATTTTTCTCAATCAATGCACTTTGGAAAAACAAAATTGCCGTTTTGGTTGGAGATTATTTATTGTCTAAAGGTTTATTGCTTTCTATCGACAATGGCGATTTTGATTTATTGAGAATCATTTCTGTTGCCGTTCGCGAAATGAGCGAAGGGGAATTGCTTCAAATAGAAAAAGCAAGAAGACTTGATATTACCGAAGATGTTTACTACGAAATCATCAGAAAGAAAACAGCAACGCTTATTGCAGCATGTTGTGCGCTTGGCGCGAAAGCTGTAATAGAAGATGATGCTCAGGTAGAAAACATGCGTAAATTTGGTGAGCTGATCGGAATGGCATTTCAAATCAAAGATGATTTATTTGATTATAGCGAAGAAGCCATCGGAAAACCAACTGGAATCGATATTAAAGAGCAAAAAATGACATTGCCTTTAATTCATGTTTTAAATACTTGTACTCCGCAAGAAAAAAAGTGGCTGATAAACTCCATAAAAAACCACAACAAAGACAAAAAACGCGTAAAAGAAGTGATTGCCTTTGTAAAAAATAACAATGGTTTGGCTTACGCCGAAAACAAAATGGTCGAATTCCAGCAAGAAGCACTTGCATTACTTCAAAACTTTGGCGATTCTGAGTACAAAGACGCTTTGACTTTGATGGTGAATTACGTTATTGAGAGGAAGAAATAGGCTTAAAATAAGTATTATCTTCGCTTAGAATCAAGCCATTCATTTATATTCCAAGTTGCTTTTATTGAGCCTATATCGTCTGCTTTAAAATCATTGTTATTAACTTGTACCAAAATCAGCACTCGTTTTCCTATAATAAAATTTAATCTTGCCATATTTACAAATATATCCAAAACTCGATCTAAAATATCTTTTTTAAGACTGTCAGCATTTTTGAATACAATTGCCATTCCAATTCCTTTTATTTCTATATCTCTGAGACAATCATTCAAAGAGTTTAAATTATGGTGAAAATATTTTGGAAATAAAAACTGCTCTCTAAATTGCTCAAATAACTTACTTTCGCTATTACATTTAAATTGAACAATTTCATATCCTTCATTTTCTAGCCATTCGATATCATTTCCTAAGATAGTATTACTCAGGTATAATTGGAACCAACCATTTGCTACAATTTGATAATCAATTTTTTTATATAATTCGGGAGAGTTTTTAAATGAACTCATATTTTCTTTGTATTAAATTGAATCAATATTTTTTAATAAACAAAGTTAGAGTATTTTCTTTCAAAATCAGGATAAGATATAAATGTCTTAAAAATATTGACGTTTCTTTTTTATTATATTTAGTATGTTTATCCTTAGTTTTTAATGCCTTTAGAAAAGAGGCAGTTTAGGAATTAGATTTTTTTTTCACTCCCATGCAACCATTTCAAATCGACAATCGTCTATGCTAATAGAAGTCTGTTTATAAAACCAAAACCGAAAGCTTATTAATGAAAATTATACCCTTGCATCAAGAAGAAACCAAAATCATAAAGCTGGCTGTCGAGAACAATCGTCAGGCTCAGCAGCAGATTTATGGTAAATATTCTTCAAAAATGTTAAGTGTATGTCGTCAATATATAAAAGACATACAATTGGCAGAAGATGTAATGATAACTGCTTTTATGAAAGTGTTTACAAATCTGAAAAATTTTGAACACAAAGGAAGTTTTGAAGGATGGATTCGTCGAATTATGGTTAACGAATGCATTTCGTATTTAAGAGTTCAGAAAAAGGTAAAATTTGCCGAAGATGAATTTTTTGTTGAAGAAAGCTTTAACGAAATCGACAGCCAATTTACTGTAGAACAGATTCAGTATTTAATTGATGCTTTGCCTGATGGATATAAAATGGTTTTCAATTTATACGCAATTGAAGGTTATAAACATAATGAAATTGCCAAGATGTTAGGAATTAATGAAGGAACATCAAAATCGCAATTATCGCACGCTAGAAAAATGCTGCAAACACAAATTACTATTTTAAAAAAACAAGATAATGGAACCGAATAATTTTGAAAAGGATTTCCGTGAAAAACTAAACCAACGCGAAATTGAACCAAGCAACAATGCTTGGGATCGATTGGATGCAATGTTGAGTGTAGCAGAAGAGAAAAAGCCAAAGAAAAATAGAAAATGGCTGTATATAGCTGCAAGCATCGCGGGGTTTTTATTGGTTGGAACGATCTATTTGAACCGTTCTGAAACTGTAGAAATAAAAAGGGATACACCAATAGTCTTAGAACAAAAAATAAATAAAGATACTTCAGATGTAGTAGGAATAAATAAAGATGACACTATAAGTATCAATAATCATAATCTGAAACCAATAACGAAAAATGTGCAAGCTGTTGTTGAAATTCGTAATCAAAACAAGAATTCAAAACAACTTGAGAATAATGTAGCGCTTTCGGTTAAAAATGATTTAAAAGAGGATAATGTAGCAGATAATTCTTTGGAAAATAAGAATCCCCGATTTGAGAATAAAAGCAAATACATTTCAGCAGAACAATTATTAGCAGAAGTGAATGGTAAAGTCGAAACAAAATCTGCTGATGAAGTAATTAAAAAAAACAGAAAAGCTGTTTCGGTAAATCCTAATGATTTGCTGTTGAATGCTGAAACAGAATTAAATCAATCTTATAGAGAGTCAGCGCTAGATAAATTTAATAAAAATTTGAAGGCTGTAAAAAGCGCTATAGCAAATAGGAATTACGAAGAATAAATAAAGAATTATCAATCATCAATCAAAAAACGAAAATCATGCAAAAAATTATATTACTTATAATGATGATAGTTGTTATGGCAACTAAATTATCAGCACAAGAAAGTGGCAGTTATAAAAAAGTTTTAGACTGGTCTTATTGGCAACATGAACCTGTAAAATATGAAATGAATTTTGAGAAAGATCCTGAATCTGCTGATCAAAATATCTTTACCATAAAATCAGTTCAAAATAAAGTAAAAGGTTTTGGCAGTTTGGGAAAAGGAGCAAAACCTAATTTGTATCAGGATAAAAAGCTTAAAATGACTGCTTATGTAAAGACAGAAAACGTAAGTTCATGGGCTGGACTTTGGATGCGTGTTGATTATTATTCTGCTCGTGTACTTGCTTTTGATAATATGCAGAATAGACCTATAAAGGGCTCGACTAATTGGACAAAATATGAAGTTGTTTTGTTTGTGCCAAAGGATGCAACATCCATTACTTATGGAGTTTTATTAGATGGGCCTGGGCAAATTTGGTTTAAAGATGTAAAACTTGAAGTGGCTGATGACAGTGTTCCAGAAACTGGGTTAACTAAAGGACAAGAGCATAAGGAAATTCCATTTGAAGTAAGGGCAAAAGCGATTGCTGATCAAATTAAAAAAATAACAGAGGATGAAAAAAATGCCTTAAAAATTGAAGTAGATTCATTAGATAATGAAGTTTCAAAAGGAATAATTTCTAAAGAAAAAGCAGAAGAGCTTAAATTAAATAAAGCTAAAGTTCATGCTGCTAATATTGAAACCAATGTAGCTATCGAAGAAAATAAACTAAGCCAATTGGTTCAGGATAGAGTTGATGGAAAAATTGAGACAGAAGATGCAAATAAAAGAAAAGGGACAAAAATTATAATTGGCGATTGCAATGATTGTGATAAAGGAGACCAAACAATCATTAATCTTACTTCTATGAAAGTGTATCACGGACAAAAAGATGTTGATAAACGTCAATCAAAAAGAACTACGACTCAATTTGTTTTTGCTTTTGGAGCAAATAATTTAGTGACAGATGGCCAAGTTGCCCATTCCGATTTTAAATATTTGCAATCTCACTTTTATGAATGGGGGATAACTGGAAACACTAGAATTTTAAAAGAAGATAATTTGCTGCATTTTAAATACGGAATGTCTTTGATGTATAATAATCTGCGAGCGACAGATGATCGCTATTTTGAAAAAAATGGCGCACAAACCGATTTAGTGACAAGCCCCGTACATTTAGACGAATCCCGATTTAGAAATGTATATGTAATGGTGCCATTGCATTTGGAGTTTGACTTTACTAAGAAAGAAGTTCGAGATGGCGTTAATTATTTTAAATCACATAAAAGTGCCAGATTTGGTATAGGAGGTTATGCAGGATTTAGAGTGAAATCAAAACAAATTTTATGTTTTGATGATGCGGTTGGAAATGATGTGAAGCAAAAAACAAAAGGTAATTTTAATGTAAATGATTTTAATTATGGACTAAGTACATATATAGGTTACAAAGCAACAAGTTTGTATTTGAAATATGATTTACAGCCTTTATTTGAAAAAAATAGTGTTGATCAAAATAATATTTCCTTGGGATTACGCTTCGATTTCAATTAAATATAAAATTAAGTTTAGTTAGTAAAAGGGCATCTCGTAAGAGGTGCTTTTTTTGGTTTAAAATGATTAAAATTCCAACAAGATTTGCGTATTTTTGCTAGCTCTCAACTTTTAAAATTTAATACACTTTGATTTCACAAACCACCATTGATTCTGTTTTTGAAACTGCTCGAGTAGAGGAGGTTATTGGCGATTTTGTGAATTTGAAGCGCGCAGGAAGCAATTTTAAAGGGTTGAGTCCATTTTCAGATGAGCGTTCGCCGTCGTTCATGGTGTCGCCCGCAAAAGGAATCTGGAAAGATTTTAGTACTGGAAAAGGAGGAAATTCTGTTAAATTCTTAATGGAGCATTCACAATTTACCTATCCAGAAGCCATTCGATATTTAGCTAAAAAGTACAATATCGAAATCGAAGAAACTGAACAGACAGAAGCAGAAAAAGCAAATACAGATCTTCGCGAAAGTATGTACTTGGTTTCTGAATTTGCTGCCAAATATTTTCAGGATGTTTTGGTTAATTCTGAAGAAGGAAAAGCAATTGGTTTGTCTTATTTTAAAGAAAGAGGATTCACCAACGAAACCATTAAGAAATTCAATTTAGGATATTCACCAGAAACTTGGGATGCCTTGACGAAAGAAGCCCTTGGAAAAGGTTATAAATTAGAATTTTTAGAAAGTACAGGTTTAACAATTCCGAGAGAAGATCGTCCGTTTGACCGATTTAAAGGGCGTGTAATGTTTCCGATTCAAAGTATGTCTGGCCGTGTTTTAGGTTTTGGAGGGCGTATCTTAACCAATGATAAAAAAGCAGCAAAATACCTGAATTCGCCAGAAAGTGATATTTACCATAAAAGTAAAGTCCTTTACGGAATTTATCATGCCAAACAATCTATAGCGAAGCAAAACAACTGTTATTTGGTAGAAGGTTATACCGACGTGATTCAATTTAGTCAAGCCGGAATAGAAAATGTTGTGGCTTCGTCTGGAACAGCTTTAACGCCAGATCAAATTCGTTTGATCAATCGTCTGACGCGAAATATCACCGTTCTGTTTGATGGAGATGCTGCGGGTTTACGAGCAGCTATTCGAGGAATTGATTTGATTTTGGAAGAAGGTATGAATGTTCGTGTTTGTTCTTTTCCTCAGGGAGAAGATCCAGACAGTTTTGCTCGAAAAAATTCACATGATGATTTAGTTTCCTACTTAGAAAACAATAGTAAAGATTTTATACAGTTTAAGGCTTCGATTTTAATGGGCGAAGCTAAAAACGACCCGATAAAAAAAGCTGATCTGATTCGCGATATGGTTGCGAGTATTTCTAAAATACCAGATCGTATACAGCGCGAGGTCTACATTCAGGAATGTGCTCGAATTATGGATATTTCGGAGCAAGTCTTGACGAGCACTTTAGCACAGCTTATTCAGAAAGATATAGCTGACGCTAATAAAAAGCAGAAACAAGAGCAGAAGCCTTTTGAAGTAGTTAGAAATCAGCCTCCACAAGCAGGTACATTTTCAGGAGGAGACCCCGAAGATCCAAGAACGGGTCCGCCAGAAGGTTATGATTATCCAGGAGATCCAGGATATTATCCGCCAGAACAAACTCAAAAAGTAGATATTTTATATGGTTTTGAAAAGAAAGTCATTGAGATTTTGCTATTGTACGGAAGTGTTGTCGAAAGTTTTGAAGACGTTTTCTTGAAAGCAGATGAAGAAGGAAATGTAAAAGAAGTTTCGGAAAAAAGACAATATAAAGTGTTTGAAAAAATATATTTGAGTCTTCAAGAAGATGAGGTAGAATTGTCGAATATCTTATTTCAAAATATTTACAATAACATTATTGCTTTTTACAATCAGAATGAGACTTTTAGTTTAGATAAATATTTGATGCATCTAGAGCCTGAATTTGCTCAAGAAGTGACCAATATTTTAATGGAAGACGAAAGGCTGACTATTCATAATTGGGAAGGACAGAATATTTTTCCAAAACACAAAAGCGAAACCATAGAGCAGAATGTTTCTGATACGATATTTTCTATGAGATGGTATTTGGTATCTGGAATTATTGCAGAATTAAAGAATTCTCTTTTAACCGATCCGCAAGAAGATAATTCAGAAATTTTAAGTATGGTGATAGATTATTCTAAACTGCTGAATAATTTTTCGAAAAAACTAGGCCGAGTAGTGGTGCCTTATCACTAAAAAGAGAAAAACTCTATCTAATTTGATGAATCAAAAAAGATAGAGTTTTTATAAATTTTTGACTGCTTAAAATTTTAAGCTAGCCGATTTAAATTAAATAATTTCTAAAGTCTTAGCTTTGTTTACTAAGTCAACTAAATTAGTAACGTTTAATTTCGTTAATAATCTCAGTTTGTAAGTACTGATCGTTTTTTCGTTCAGATTTAAGATTTTAGAGATTTCATTGTTTTTCTTACCATCACTTAAGTAACGTAAAACTTCGATCTCACGGTTAGAAAGTTTTCTGTACAGACGCTCACTTTTGCTTTGTTTAGCAATAAGTGCCATGTTTTTACGTACTGTTTCGTTGATGATAATTTTTCCTTCGTGTACTTTAATAATAGAATGGCCTAATGTTTCAAGTTTTTCTGTTTTGTGCACATACCCAGAAACTCCTGCTTTAATTGCGTTTGGAGCGTACATTTGCTCAGCAAGATCACTGAAAATAACAATTTTTGTTTTTGGGAAATTTTTCAGGATTGATTTGATTTCGAAGATGCTTGAAAGCCCTTCTAGTTCTAAATCTAAGATTAGAATATCGATTTCCTTCGTTTGAAGGATATCTCTAACCATTGAAAAATTGCCTACATTGGCAACAATTGAAATTTGATCGTGGTCTTTGAAATAAGACTTAACGCCAAAGTGCGTCACAGGATGATTGTCTGCTAGACATACTTTAATCATAATTTTTACCTTTTTTAGAATTGTTCATGTTTTTGGAACGGTAAAATTAATAAATAAATTCTGTAATAACTCGCAGAGAATGTTAAAATGTGTTATTTTAACGTTTTTGGTATTAAACAAACCGGAATTGGATCCATTTTGTGCTTGTTGCTGGTGTTTAATCGTTTATAAATTTCAAAGACAGATTTTTCTCTCCCCTCAAAGTCAGATGCCGTATTTCCTGACTCCGCGGCCAACATCGCCCATTCTAATTCGTCATAACTTGCACCTAATTGGTCTTCATCAGTACGATTATCGCCAAATAATCCGTCTGTAGGTGCTGCTGTTAAAATTGACTTCGGAATTTCTAAAAATTCTCCTAAAGCAT
Source organism: Flavobacterium sharifuzzamanii (assembly GCF_003254585.1). Lineage (GTDB taxonomy): Bacteria > Bacteroidota > Bacteroidia > Flavobacteriales > Flavobacteriaceae > Flavobacterium > Flavobacterium sharifuzzamanii. The sequence continues at coordinate 66,413 of NZ_QJGZ01000031.1, forward strand.
ATACATCAGATTTCATTAAATCAGCTATCGGACTTAAATCTACGCCACCATCTCCATATTTTGTATAAAAGCCAACGCCAAAATCTTCAACCTTGTTTCCTGTTCCTGCAACAAGTAAGCCATGAATTCCAGCTAAATAATATAAAGAAGTCATTCTAATACGTGCACGTGTGTTTGCCAAAGCTAAATTTACTTTAGCTGTATCCTCTGTTGAAGGAACAGCACTTTTAAACGATTCAAAAGTTTCTGTCAAATCAGTCTTAACATCAGACACATTAGGGAAACGTTTTTTAAGCTGGTCGATATGTTCTCTTCCTCTTGAGACTTGACTTTCTGCCTGATGAATTGGCATTTCTACACATAAAACTTTCAGTCCGGTCTGTGCGCATAAAGTTGAAGTTACTGCAGAATCTACACCACCTGAGATTCCAATTACAAAACCATTTACTTTTGCATTAGTAGCGTAATTTTTTAACCACTCTACAATGTGCGTATTTACTTTTTCTGTCTGAATTGTGCTTTTTTTAGCCATAATAGTTTAAGTTTTAAGATACAGGGATGTATATTTGCAGAATTATTTTGAGTATGCACTTACTTAAAATTCTGATAACACAAATCTAATTAAAATAAAATGAAAATATATCGCTTTGCAGTGGTTCTATGCCTGTTTTTTTTGTCTTGCAATCAAAAAAGTAAGGTTGAAAAAGCAGTAGAAGAAATTCCTGTTGATATTAAAGTGGAAAGATTTGACAAGGTGTTTTTTGAGACCAAGCCTCAAGATCTTCCAAAAATAAAAAAACAATATCCTTTTTTCTTTCCTGGCAATGATGATAATGTCTGGATTCAGAAAATGAACGATCCAATCTGGAGAGAAGTTTACGAAGAAGTTCAGAAAAAATACAGCAATTTTGAACCTGTTCGCAAAGAGTTTAATGAGCTTTTTCAGCATGTAAAATATTATTTTCCTAAGACTAGAATTCCTAAAGTAATTACAGTTATTGGAGAAATGGATTATAATGCGAAATCAATTTATGCAGACAGTCTTGTAGTTGTAGCTTTGGAATTGTATTTAGGAAAGAATCATAAATTTTATGAGTTTCCAAATTACTTAAAAGAGAATTTTGAAGAAAGACAGATTATGCCAGATGTGGTTTCCAGTTTTTCTTATCGAAATATTCCAAATTCAATTGACAGGAGTTTGGTTGCTCAAATGATTTTTGAAGGAAAACAGCTTTACGCAAAAGATTTGCTGATTCCTGAATATACCGATGCTGAAAAAATGGGGTATACTCCTGAGCAGATAAAATGGTGTGAAGAAAATGAAGCATACATGTGGCGTTATTTTATAGAAAATGAAATGCTTTACAATGAAGATCCTAAATTGAGAGCACGATTTATAGCTCCAGCACCTTTTTCAAAATTCTTTTTAGAAATAGATAACGATTCTCCAGGGCGAGTGGGAGCTTGGATTGGCTGGCAGATGGTACGTTCTTATATGAAAAATAATAGTGATGTTTCTTTGGCTGAATTGTTCAAACTTGAGCCAAAAGAAATCTTCGAAAAATCAAAATATAAACCTAAGAAATAATGGCAAATATAAACTCAGAGATTAAATTTAATATAGAATTGGACGAAAACCGCGTTCCTGAAAAACTAACTTGGAGTGCGCAAGACGGTGGAGTTCAAGCTGAAGAGGCAAAAGCAATTATGCTGTCTATTTGGGATAGTAAAGCAAAAGAAACAATGCGTATTGATTTGTGGACGAAAGATATGCCGGTAGATGAAATGAAAATTTTCTTTCATCAAACTTTAGTAGCTATGTCGGACACTTTTAAACGTGCAACAGATGACGAAAAAATGTCTGATACTATGAAAGACTTTTGTGATTACTTTGCGGAAAAACTGGAACTTACGAAATAGTCAAGCTTCAAATAAAAGAAATCCCAAATTCCAATATTAAAGATTGGGTTTGGGATTTTTTGTTTTTTATTGTAAATTGTCTAGGTAAAACAAATTATATGCTGTTCGCTTTTCTTGTAAGTCTTATCGGGTTGTTTTTTTTACTTGCCAATGCGATACGTTTTTACATGACCTGCAAAAACAGAGATATACTGTATCGTATTATAACAACATATTTGGTATTGTTGTTTTGTGTAGAATTACTTTGTCATATAATCGGATTCCTTTATCCTAATTCTAATTTCTTCCTTTCACACTATTATTTTATTTTCCAGTTTATCACGCTTAATCTCTTTTTTTATAAAAGTTTTTCAAGTAAAGTGCTGAAGCAGATTATGGTAATTGTATTTGTTTCGGTGATGCTTTTCTTAACGTATCAATATTTTGATAATCCTTCGCTTTATTGGGAGTTTAATTTGATAGAAATTGCCATAACATCGATTCCGCTGTTGTTTTATGCAATCTATTTTATTATTTCAAATTTTAAAAAACATAAGCATAATTATTTCTATTTCTGTAACGGGCTAATTATTTACGTCACAAGCAGCGCTAGTATTTTTCTATCTGGAAATAGTGATTCGGTGTTTTTTACAGAGCCATTTGTGCTCGATTTCTGGTTTTTCAATTCTCTCTTTTATATTTTATATCAGTATCTGATTTATAAAGAATGGAGAGTTTTAAATTTCAGAAGAAAAACGAAGAAAAAGCTACAAGAATAAATTCCAATAAAAAAATCCCAAATTCCAATTGTAAGTTTGGGATTTGGGATTTGGGATTTAATATTTTGAGTTTCTAAAGTTTAGAATTTGGAATTTCAAAAAATTGGAATTTAAACTTTAAAATTCCGAGTTGTTTTTAAAAACTTCCTGATTCACTTGATCGATATAAGATAAAAGTTCTTCTTTTCCCATTGATTCTGTAGATGAGGTTACAAAATACTGTGGCATTTCGGCCCAGTTGTTGGCAAACATCTGTTTTTTGTAAGCGGCGATATGCGAATCTATTTTAGTTTTACCAATTTTATCTGCTTTAGTAAAAATAATGCAGAACGGAATTTCGCTTTCACCCATATAAGACATGAATTCAATGTCAATATTTTGCGCTTCGTGACGAATATCAATTAAAACAAAAGCACAAACCAATTGCTCTCTGTTTTCGAAATAATCGGTAATAAACTGTTGGAAAATTGATTTTGTTTTCTTTGAAACTTTAGCATATCCGTAACCTGGTAAATCGACCAAAAACCAATTGTTGTTGATTTTAAAATGATTGATTAATTGCGTTTTTCCTGGTTTTCCAGATGTTTTAGCTAAGTTTTTGTTGTTGGTAAGCATATTTATCAAAGATGACTTACCTACGTTTGATCTTCCTATAAAAGCATATTCTGGCAAAAAATCCTTCGGACATTTTGAAGCGTCAGAATTGCTGACAATAAATTCGGCGGTGTTAATTTTCATAATCTCTCGTTTTAAAACCTCCTAAAAAAATAAATTTTATGGCTAAAAATTCTTTTCAGTAAGCCATTTTTCAAGAATTTCATTGAATTCCTGAGGGTGTTCCATCATTGCTGCGTGTCCGCATTTGTCAATCCAGTATAAAGTTGAATTTGGTAGTAATTTATCAAATTCTTCTGCAACATTTGGAGGTGTTACAGAGTCATTTTTTCCCCAAATAATACAAGTTTCAACGTCCATTTTTGGCAAATCTTTAGCCATATTATGACGGATCGCACTTTTTGCAATGGTTAAAGTTTTGATTAATTTGATTCGATCATTAGCTGTAGCATAAACTTCATCAATCAAATCTGGGGTTGCAATTTTTGGGTCATAAAATACAGCTTCAGCTTTTGTTTTGATGTATTCGTAATCGCCTCTTCGTGGGTAACTGTCTCCCATTGCACTTTCGTAAAGTCCAGAACTTCCTGTGATTACAAGTCCGGCAACTTTTTCTGGATAAAGTTTTGTGTGATACAAAGCGATGTGTCCTCCTAATGAATTTCCTAGAAGAATTACTTTGTCAAAACCTTTAAAAGTGATAAAGTCTTTTACGTATTTCGCAAAACTTTTTACGTTCGTTTTTAAAATGCTTTGGGTGTATATTGGCAAATCTGGGATAACAACTTTATATCCTTTTGTTGGGAAATATTGTGCTACACCATCAAAGTTACTTAGGCCTCCCATTAAACCATGCAGGATAACGATCGGAGTTCCTTCTCCAGCTTCGAAATAGCTGTATTTGCCTTCTTTTTTATAGTGTTTGTCCATCTAATCTAATGCCAATTTCAATTTCGACAAATATAGGGTTAATTCAACAAAAATGAATTTTTGATGCCATTTTTTAACTAGATAATTTGAGTAGAATATGTAAAAGGTTAAAAATCAGTAATTAAACGTGTATTTGTTAAAATATTCAAATGTTAAGAAATATGCATTATAATCAATTTTTTAAGAAAATTAGCGCATTATTTTTTTGAATGAATAGCGTATTTAAGGATCTGTTAATTAATAGTTAAGGTATTGATTGAATGAGGATTATGGAAAGTGGTAGCAAAGTGGTTAAACTTATTAACAAAGTGGTATAAAGTGGTAAAATGTGGTAATATTTTTTATATTTTTGCTGTATAACATGTTAACTAGTTTTTTTGAACACAATTGTTGGAACATATGAGTGTAAAGTCGATGCTAAAGGAAGGCTAATGATGCCTGCTCCTTTAAAAAAGCAGTTGACAGCTTCTCTTCAAGACGGATTTGTTTTGAAGCGCTCTGTTTTTCAGCCGTGTTTAGAATTGTATCCTATGGTAGAATGGGATGCGATGATGAAAAAAATCAACAAGCTTAATCGCTTTGTAAAAAAGAACAACGATTTCATTAGAAGGTTTACTGCTGGTGTTAAAGTGGTTGAGGTTGATGCATTAGGGAGATTGCTTGTTCCCAAAGATTTGGTAACGTTTGCAAGTATTTCTAAAGATGTGGTTTTTTCATCTGCGGTTAATATTGTTGAGATTTGGGACAAAGATTTATACGAGAAATCAATTAGCGGCGAAGATATGGATTTTGCAGATCTAGCCGAAGAAGTAATGGGAAATATTAATGACGACGAAGATGGAATATCATAATCCGGTTTTGCTTCATCCAACAGTAGATGGTTTAAATATTAAACCTGATGGTGTGTATGTAGATGTTACGTTTGGAGGCGGTGGTCATTCAAAAGAGATTTTAAAAAGATTAGGACCAAACGGAAGGCTGTTTGCATTTGATCAAGACGAAGACGCGCTTGCCAATGCATTGCCAGACGAAAGGTTCACTTTGATAAATGAGAATTTTAGATTTATAAAAAGATTTTTACGTTTTCACGGAGTAAAAGCGGTTGATGGAATCTTGGCAGATTTAGGAGTTTCATCACATCAGTTTGATGTTCCTGAAAGAGGTTTTTCAACAAGATTTGATGCCGAGTTAGATATGCGGATGAGTCAAAGAAATGATTTAAATGCTTATCGAGTGGTTAACGAATATGAAGAACAGGATTTACGTCGTGTTTTTTTTGATTATGGGGAGTTGAAAAATGCACCTGTTTTGGCAAGAACAATTGTTGAGGCAAGAAAAGATTATCCAATCAAAACGACTGAAGAATTAAAAGAAGTTCTGAAAAAGTTTTTGCCAGAGAAAGTTCGAAACAAAGTATTGGCTCAGATTTATCAAGCAATCAGAATCGAGGTGAATCAGGAAATGGATGTTCTGAAAGAATTTATAGAACAGTCATTGGAGATTTTAAAACCTGGAGGAAGATTTTCTGTAATCTCTTACCATTCTTTAGAAGATCGTCTGGTAAAAAGATTTATCAAAAACGGAATGTTTGAAGGAGAGCCAGAAAGAGATTTCTATGGAAACTTTTCAGTTCCATTTAAAACTATCGGGAAATTGATTGTTCCAGATAACGAAGAAATCAAGATTAATAATAGAGCAAGAAGTGCCAAATTAAGAGTTGCAGAAAAGCTATAATATATATTAAGGTAGGAAATAATGAAAAGTGGCGTATTTAGCATATTAAAAGCAAGATTCCTGATTCATGAAGATGCAGTGAAAAACTGGCGATTTATTGTCTTTATAATTCTGCTGGCCATTTTGATGATCGCCAATACACAGCGATACGAGCAGAAGGTTTTTGAAATCGCGAAATTGAATAATGAAGTAAAAGAACTAAGATCTGAATTTGTTGATCGACGTTCAGAATTGATGAAGTTAAAAATGGAGTCAACCATTTCGGATAAAATGTTAGAAAAACAAATTTTTCCGTCAACAGTTCCTCCAGTAAAAATAGAAGTTACAAAAGAAGAAGAAAAAAGTTTCTTTAAAAGAATATGGCAGTAGAAGATAAACATATATCCTACAGAATTTACCTCGTAGCAGTTTTCATCTTTTTGATGGCAATTGCTATTGTTGTTAAATTAACCAATATTCAATGGGTTGAAGGAGACTATTACAGAAAACTGGCAAAACAGCGTACCGTAAGAAACTTTGTAATTCCTGCCAATAAAGGAAATATTTATTCTGCTGACGGAAGTTTGCTGGCAACATCAATTCCGAATTATGAAATTCGTTTTGATGCAAAAACGCCGAAAAAAGAAACGTTTGAGAAGTACGTAAAACCATTATCAGATTCTCTGGCAACAGTTTTAGATAAACCTAGCAGTTATTTCCAGAAAGAATTGCGAAAAGCACGCGAAAATAAAAATCGCTATTATTTGATTGCCCGCAATTTGAGTTATACTGAATATGTGAAAATTAAAGGTTTTCCATTATTCAATTTAGGAGCTTTCAAAGGTGGGATTATTGTTGAGCAGGAAACGGTTAGAAAACATCCAATCGGTAAAATTGCAGAAAGAACAATTGGTTACGATCGTATAGATCCAGCGACAGGAGTAGAGGTAGGAAAAGGAATTGAATGGGCTTTTAAAAGTTATTTGAACGGAAAAGACGGTAAAATTTTAAAGCAGAAAATAGCAAAAGGACAGTGGAAACCAATTCGTGATGTTAACGAAGTGGATCCAATTGATGGTTACGATGTAATTTCAACAATTGATGTTTTCATTCAAGATATCGCACACCACGCTTTGCTAAAACAATTGGAAGATTACGAGGCAGATCACGGTTGTGTCGTGGTAATGGAGACGGAAACGGGACATGTAAAAGCAATTTCTAATTTAGGAAGAGCAGAAGACGGATCGTATTATGAAACAACGAACTATGCAATTGCTGAATCTCACGAGCCTGGGTCGACTTTTAAATTAGTTGATTTGATGGCTATTTTAGAAGACAAAGTAGCTGATACAAGTACAGTTTATGATAGTCATAATGGGGTCGTTAAATATTATGGAAGATCTGTTCGTGACTCGCACAACGGTGGTTATGGAAAAGTTTCATTAGCGCGTGGATTTGAGCTTTCATCAAATACGGTAATGGTTCAGGCGGTTTATGAAGGATATAAGAGCAATCCATCAAAATTTGTTAATCATATTAATAGTTACGGATTAAATAAAACATTAGGGTTGCATTTTAAAGGAGAAGGAAGACCATATATTCCGCAACCAGGAGATAAGCATTGGTCAGGAGTATCACTTCCGTGGATGGCATTTGGATATGGAGTTTCAGTTACACCAATGCAAACTTTGGCACTGTACAATTCAGTTGCAAATAATGGCGTGATGGTAAAACCGCAGTTTGTATCTGAAATTAAAGAATGGAACAAAACCATCAAGAAGTTTGATGTTGAAGTTATAAATCCAAAAGTTTGTTCGTCAGAAACATTAAAGAAAGTGAAAGCGGTTTTGCTTAATGTGGTTAAGAAAGGAACAGGTTCTAAATTGTATTCGAAAGATTTTTCGATGGCAGGAAAAACAGGAACAGCTCAGATGAATTATGGAGGAAAAGAAGGGAAGTCAGCCTTGTATTACGCTTCTTCTTTTGTGGGATATTTCCCGGCTGATCATCCTAAATATTCTTGTATCGTAGTGGTTCATAAACCAAATACATCTAGAAATAACTATTATGGAGCAGATGTTGCTGGGCCAGTTTTCAAAAGAATTGCGCAAAAGATTTTTACTGATGCACCTTCGACAAATAAGATTAAAAAATTAGACACTAGAATTCCAAAGCAGGATGCTAGTTATGATAAATACACGGCTGAAGCTAATAAAAAGCTTAATCAGATTCCTAATTTAAAAGGAATGCCAGGAATGGACGCGATTGCTTTACTAGAGAATTTAGGTTTGAAAGTAAAAGTAAATGGAATGGGGAAAGTAAAAAATCAATCGATTCAAGCTGGAACTAGTATTAGCAAAAACACAACAATTGTATTAGAATTATCGTGAAAGTATTAAAAGACATATTATATAAAGTGGCTATTGAATCTGTAAAAGGTTCAACAGATATTGCTATTTCTAAAATTGAATTTGATTCACGTAAGGTTGAAACAAATGATGTTTTTGTTGCGATCAGAGGTTCGCTTTCAGACGGACATGATTACATAGAGAAAGCAATTCAGCTCGGAGCAAAAGCAATTATTTGTGATACGCTTCCAGTAAATGCCGCTAATGATGTAACCTATATTCAAGTAAAAGATACCAATACGGCTTTGGCTTTTATGGCGGCTAATTATTTTGAAGATCCGTCCTCAAAATTAAAATTAGTTGGTGTAACAGGAACAAATGGAAAAACGACGATTGCTTCGTTGTTATTTCAATTGTTTGAAAAAGCAGGTTTTAAAGTGGGATTATTGTCGACTGTAAAAATTGTAGTAGATAAAACAGAATATCCTGCAACACATACAACGCCAGATTCTTTGACTATTAATCATTATTTAAATGAAATGGTTGAAGCTGGAGTTACACATTGCTTTATGGAGGTAAGTTCGCATGGAATTCACCAGAAGCGTACAGAAGCTTTGCATTTTGTGGGTGGAATTTTTACGAATCTTTCTCACGATCATTTAGATTATCATCCAACATTTGCTGAATATAGAGATGTTAAAAAGTCATTTTTTGATTCACTTCCAAAATCAGCTTTTGTTTTATCAAACATTGATGATAAAAATGGTTCTGTAATGCTTCAGAACACTGTTGCTAAAAAGCTGACTTACGCTTTAAAATCTTACGCAGATTATAGAGCCCAGATTTTAGAAAGCCAATTGTCTGGATTATTGTTGAAAATTAACGACAATGAAGTTTGGGTAAAACTGATTGGTACTTTCAATGCATACAATGTTTTAGCGATTTACGGAACTGCTGTGGAGCTAGGGATTGATAGTCTAGAAGCGTTGCGATTACTGTCTGATTTAGAAAGTGTTTCAGGTCGTTTTCAGTATATCGTGTCAGATAGCGGAATTACAGCCGTTGTAGATTACGCACATACGCCAGATGCATTGGAAAATGTTTTAAAAACGATAAATGATATCCGTACTAAAAACGAGCAATTGATTACTGTAGTTGGTTGTGGAGGGAATCGTGATAAAACGAAGCGTCCGATAATGGCAAAGATTGCTTCGGATATGAGTGATAAAGCAGTTCTGACTTCGGATAATCCAAGAAATGAAGATCCAGAAGTTATTTTGGATGAAATGGAACAGGGAGTTGAGCCACACAACTATAAAAAAATGCTGCGAATTACAGATAGAAAACAGGCAATTAAAACAGCTTGTCAATTGGCTCAGCCTAAAGATATCATTCTAATTGCAGGAAAAGGGCACGAAACATATCAAGAAATAAATGGTGTTCGCCATCATTTTGATGATATGGAAACGGTAAAAGAAATTTTAGAACAACTAAATAAATAACAAAAAGGAAATTCCAAATTCCAAATCCCAATAAATTTGGATTTTGGGTTTTAAAAAATTGGAATTTAATTCGAGATTGGAATTTAAAAAATAAGAAAATATGCTGTACTATTTATTTGAATATTTTGATAAGACATTGGACATTCCTGGAACAGGAGTTTTCCAGTATATCACATTTAGGTCAGCTTTGGCATTTATGCTTTCGTTGCTTCTGTCGACTATTTATGGTAAAAGAGTAATTAACTTTTTGCGCCGTCAGCAAGTGGGAGAAACAGTTCGAGAACTTGGTCTTGCTGGTCAGAATGAAAAAGCTGGTACGCCAACAATGGGTGGATTAATCATCATTTTGGCTACTCTTATCCCTGTTTTGTTATTTGCAAGATTGCACAACATTTATATCGTTTTGCTAATTGTAACTACCTTATGGATGGGGACTATTGGTTTTGTTGACGATTATATCAAAATATTTAAAAAAGATAAACAAGGATTAAAAGGTATTTTTAAAGTAATTGGTCAAGTTGGTCTTGGAATCATCGTTGGGGCAGTACTTTATTTTAATCCCGCAGTTACAGTAAGAACAGACACAGGTCGTGCAGATATTTTTAAAACAGCAGCAAATTCAACAGTTGTTGTTCCTGCTGGTGTTGAAGAAAAATCTACAGCAACCACAATTCCTTTCGTGAAAAACAACGAATTTGACTATGCTGAAGTTTTGTCTTTCATGGGTGATGGATATGAAAAATGGGCTTGGCTAGTATTTATTCCAGTAGTAATTTTTATTATCACAGCAGTTTCAAACGGAGCAAATTTAACAGATGGTATCGACGGACTCGCCGCAGGAACCTCTGCAATATCCGTCCTCGCGCTCGGGATTTTTACATTCGTTTCAGGTAATATTATTTTCTCGAATTATCTAAACATTATGTATATCCCTAATTCGGGAGAAATGACGGTCTTTATTTCTGCCTTTGTAGGAGCTCTTATTGGATTTCTTTGGTACAACTCATATCCGGCATCGGTTTTTATGGGAGATACAGGAAGTTTAACTATTGGAGGAATCATCGCAGTATTGGCAATTGCAGTTCGTAAAGAAATATTGATTGTTTTATTCTGTGGAATTTTCTTGGCAGAAAGTGCTTCGGTAATTATTCAGGTAACTTATTTTAAATATACAAAGAAGCGTTTCGGAGAAGGACGAAGAATTTTCCTGATGTCGCCTTTACATCATCATTATCAGAAAAAAGGGTATCACGAAAGTAAAATCGTAACACGTTTCTGGATTGTTGCCGTAATGTTAGCCATATTGTCAATCATTACCCTAAAATTAAGATAAATGAGATTAGTAGTTTTAGGTGGAGGAGAAAGCGGGGTAGGAACCGCGATCCTCGGTAAGAAACAAGGATATGATGTTTTTGTATCCGATTTTGGAAAAATAAAAGAAAGTTATAAAGAAGTTCTTATCATTAATAAAATAGCCTGGGAAGAGGAGCAGCATACAGAAGATTTGATTCTAAATGCAGATGTGGTGATGAAAAGCCCAGGAATTCCAGATAAATCTCCAATAGTAAAAAAGCTGGTTGCAGCGGGAGTAAAAGTGATTTCTGAAATTGAATTTGCATTTCCTTACACAGAAGCAATGACAATAGGGATTACGGGAAGTAATGGCAAAACGACCACCACAATGCTCACGCATCATTTAGTAAAATATGCGGGATTAAATGTCGGATTAGGAGGAAATATTGGAAAAAGCTTCGCCTGGCAGGTGGCTGAAAATAAATTTGATGCCTACGTTCTTGAATTAAGCAGTTTTCAGTTAGACGGAATAATAAATTATAGACCTGATATTGCCATAATAACCAATATCAGTCCGGACCATTTAGATCGATACGAATATAAATATGAAAATTATATCAATTCGAAGTTCCGAATAACAATGAACCAGACTGAAAATGACTATCTCATTTACGATGCAGATGATGAAGCAAGCATAGAATGGTTAAAGAAGAACAAAACAAAAGCAAAACTAATTCCTTTTTCATTGACGAAAAAATTTGATGAAGGGGCTTCTATAAATAACAACAAAATGGAAATAAAGATCAACCAAGAAGAGTTTACAATGGATACAGAACACATTGCGTTAGAAGGAAAACATAATATGAAAAACGCCATGGCAGCAAGCTCTGTAGCTAAATTGATGCAAATTAGAAATGCAACGATTCGTGAAAGTCTATCTAATTTCCAAGGTGTTGAGCACCGTTTAGAAAAAGTATTAAAAATACAGAACGTTCAATATATCAACGATTCAAAAGCAACAAACGTAAACGCTACTTTCTTTGCTTTAGATAGTATGAATGCGCCGACAGTATGGATCGTTGGAGGTGTTGATAAAGGAAATGATTACAACGAATTAATGTCTTTAGTACGTGAAAAAGTAAAAGCAATTATCTGTCTTGGAATCGATAACCGCAAAATCATTGATGCTTTTGGAAACGTTGTTGATATTATGGTTGAAGTAAACAACATGAATGATGCAGTAAAAACTGCTCAAAGATTAACAGAAAAAGGTGATGTAGTTTTATTGTCTCCAGCCTGCGCAAGTTTCGATTTGTTCGAAAACTACGAAGACCGTGGAAAACAATTCAAGCAAGCTGTACATAACTTGTAGAAAATAGTTTAAAGTTTCATGTTTCAGGTTTCAAGTTGAATGCCTAAAACATGAAATCTGAAACAAAAGAAACTTGAAACAAAACAACAAATGAAGGAGTTAGTTAACAAACTAAAAGGAGATAGAGTAATATGGTCATTCGTGGCCCTATTGGCGTTGTTTTCATTTATGCCTGTTTTTAGTGCAAGTAGTAATCTGGCGTACATAGGTCATGGAACGGGAAATACATTGGGTTATTTGGTAAAACATCTGGCTCACGTTTGTATCGGTTTCTTGATTATTTACTGGGTTCATAAAGTGCCGTACCATTATTTTAGAGCAATTTCAAAAATTGCACTTCCAGTGGTTTGGCTTTTGTTGTTGTATACTTTATTGAAAGGGACGGTAATCGCAGGAGCAAATGCGAGCCGTTGGATTCAGGTGCCGTTCATTGGAATTACGTTTCAAACTTCGACTTTAGCGGCAAGCGTATTGTTTATTTACGTTGCACGTTATCTGTCGAAAACTAAAGAAGAAAACGAGCCATTTCAAACTTCGTTTATTCAGCTTTGGATTCCGGTATTTATCACTTTGGCATTAATATTACCAGCCAACTTCTCGACCACAGCGTTGATATTTTCAATGGTAATGATGCTTACGTTTATTGGTAAATATCCATTAAAATATATTGCTTTTATTATAGGATCGGGAATTGCAATGTTAGCCTTTTTCCTTTTGGTGGCTAAAGCATTTCCAGATTCAAGATTCTTCAGCAGGGTTTCTACATGGGAAAGTCGTATTATGAACTTTACAACCGATAAACCAGACGAAGATGATTATCAGATTGAAAAAGCAAAAATTGCAATTGCATCGGGAAGATTGGGCGGATTAGGACCAGGAAAAAGTGTTCAGAAAAATTTCTTGCCACAATCATCTTCAGATTTTATTTACGCAATTGTAGTAGAAGAATATGGTTTAGTTGGTGGTGTTGCAATATTGGTTTTGTACTTATTGTTATTGTTCCGATTTGTGATAGCATCGCATAAAGCCAATACATTGTTTGGAAAATTAGTTGTCGTCGGCCTCGGATTTCCGATGATATTTCAGGCCATGATTAATATGGCGGTTGCAGTAGAATTATTGCCGGTAACAGGACAGACGCTTCCGCTGATAAGCTCTGGAGGTAGTTCTATCTGGATGACATGTTTCTCTCTCGGAATCATTATTAGTGTAACTAAGAAAGAAGAAGAAATCGCCGAAGAGCAAGAAGAAAAAGCAAGAAGAAAAGAAGCGCTTCAAAGATTAATAGATAAAGAATTGGCAGAAGAAGATTTGGCCAGCGATGAAAAAGAAGAGATTTACGACGAAGAAGCTTTGTATTCTATCGAAGATAATTCGAGAAATCCGATGAATGCAGTTTTGAACAAATAATAAGGATTGAATAGTTATGACAAAGTATAAATTCATACTTAGCGGAGGAGGAACAGGAGGGCATATCTATCCTGCAATTGCGATTGCAAATGAATTAAAATTACAATTTCCTGATGCGGAATTTCTTTTTGTAGGTGCCAAAGATAAAATGGAAATGCAGAAAGTGCCTCAAGCGGGTTACGAAATAAAAGGTCTTTGGATTGCTGGTTTACAGCGAAAACTGACTTTGCAGAACTTAATGTTTCCGTTAAAATTGGCAAGCAGTTTATTGGAATCAAAAAGAATAATAAAAAAGTTTAAGCCTAATGTTGTAATTGGAACGGGTGGTTTTGCCAGCGGTCCTTTATTGCAAGCGGCAGGTTCAGCAGGAATTCCAACAGTGGTTCAAGAACAGAATTCTTATCCAGGAATAACAAATAAATTGTTGAGCAAAAAGGCAAATGCAATTTGTGTGGCGTATCAAAATTTAGAACGTTTTTTTCCGAAAGAGAAAATCGTTTTAACAGGGAATCCAGTTCGTCAGGATTTGATTGATATCGAAAGTAAACGAGAGGAAGCAATTGCTTTTTATGGTTTAGACCCAAATAAGAAAACATTATTGGTTTTAGGAGGGAGTTTAGGAGCAAGAAGAATCAATCAATTAATTGAAAAAGAATTGCAAAATTTTTTTTCGCAAGATGTTCAGGTAATCTGGCAATGTGGGAAATTATATTTTGAAGAATATAAAAAATACAATCAGCCAAATGTAAAAGTGGTTGATTTTATTGAAAGAATGGATTTTGTTTACGCAGCATCAGATGTCATAATTTCACGTGCAGGTGCTTCATCGGTGTCAGAATTATGTATTGTTGGAAAACCAGTGATTTTTATTCCGTCGCCGAATGTAGCTGAGGATCACCAAACTAAAAATGCGCAGGCAATTGTGGATGAAAAAGGTGCGATTTTGTTGAAAGAATCTGAGCTTGACAGTCAGTTTAGCATTGTTTTTGAAGCGCTGCTGAAAGATCACGGAAAACAGAAACAATTAAGTGATAACATTAAAAAACTGGCAAGACCAAAAGCTACTCAAGATATTGTAGCAGAGATTGTGAAGTTAATTAAATAGAAAAATTTAAAAAGCTGAAGGTATATAGTTAAGAGACTTTAAAAACTTTGGACTTTAAGACATTAAGACTCAATTATGAATTTAAATCAAATACAAAACGTTTATTTTATTGGTATCGGAGGAATCGGAATGAGTGCTCTGGCTCGTTATTTCAAGTTTATTGGAAAACAAGTTTCAGGTTACGACAAAACGCCTTCTATGCTGACTAATGAATTGATTGAGAGTGGTATTGATATTCATTTTGAAGATGATATAAACTTAATTCCAAAAGATTATTATGTAGAGAATACGTTGGTAATATATACGCCGGCTGTTCCAAAAACACATTCAGAATGGAATTATTTTATTGAAAGAAATTTTGAGGTTAAAAAACGTGCTGAAGTTCTTGGAATTATAAGTAGAGATACTTTTTGTTTTGCAGTTGCTGGAACACACGGAAAAACAACAACATCAAGTATTTTGGGACATATTTTGTTTCAAAGTGGTGCTGATGTAACAGCTTTCATTGGTGGAATTGTAGAAAATTACAATTCGAATTTAATCGGAAACGGAAAAACAGTAACGGTTGTTGAAGCAGATGAATTTGACAGATCGTTTTTGCATTTGCGTCCAGATATCGCTTGTGTGACTTCTATGGATGCGGATCATTTGGATATTTATGGAACTAGCGATGCAATTCAAGCTTCGTTTAGAGAATTTGCTTCAAAAGTTGAGGATAAAAATAATCTCTTCATTACCAAAGAATTGCCTTTAGATGGTGTTCAATGCGCTATAAATGAAGATGCTGTATATAAAGCTTATAATGTTCGAATAGAGGATGGGGCTTATGTTTTTGATGTGCAGACGCCATCAGAAATTATGAAAGATTTACGTTTCGGATTGCCTGGAAAACACAATTTAATGAATGGATTGATGGCTATTGCGATGGCTAAAACTTTCGGCACCCCGACCGATTCTATTGCAAAAGCCATTGCTTCATTCAACGGAATCAGAAGACGTTTTTCGTATCAGATTAAGAGCGAAAATTTAGTATATATTGATGATTATGCACATCATCCGACAGAAATAAATGCTGTTCATCAAGCAGTTAGAGAATTGTATCCAGGACGTAAAGTGCTGGCAATTTTCCAACCGCATTTATTTAGTAGAACAAGAGATTTCGTTGACGGATTTGCAGCAAGCTTATCGCAGTTTGATGAAGTGTTTTTGATGGATATTTACCCTGCTAGAGAGCTTCCGATGGAAGGAGTGACCTCTGAATGGCTTTTAGGTAAAATGACAAATTCGAACAAAAAAATTGTTGCAAAAGAAGATTTATTAGGTGAAATCAAAGCCAGTGATGCACCTATTATTGTAACAATTGGAGCTGGTGATCTGGGAGAGATGGTTCCGTCAATTAAAAAGGTTTTAAATGAAAATATTTAATTGGGCAAATATAAGATTAGTACTTATTTTCGGACTGGTTTTATTTCTATATTCCTTCGCACAACATCGAAATGGAGATCGAAAATTGAAAAAATCGATGGTTGTTTTTGTAGGAGAAAATACGCTTTTTGTGAAGCCAGAAACGGTTAATAAATTGTTGATAGAAAATAAAAGAGACGCTTCCAGTATTAGAAAAGATGAAGTAGATTTGAATAAGATAGAGAAAACCCTCGATACGCAAGAGATGATTGAGAAGTCAAATGTTTTTGTAAGTATCGATGGAGTTCTAAAAGCAGTAGTAAAACAGAAGACGCCCATAGCAAGAGTTTATGATGGCGCTGCTTCTTTTTATATTGACTATGAGGGTAATAAAATGCCCTTGTCGGACAATTTCACTGCGCGAGTTCCTCTTGTTTCAGGGGCAATAAATGCAAAAAATAACGAAGATTTAGCAGCTTTATTTCGCACAATTTATGACGATGCGTTTTTGAAAAAAAACATCATTGCTATAGAGATTATGCCGAATGGAAGCTTAAAAATGTTTAATCGTAACTATGATTACTTCATAGATTTTGGCAGAACGATGAATGTTGATAAGAAATTTAGAAACTATAAAGCGTTTTTTCAAAAAGCGGTTTTAGATAGTTCGTTATACAAATACAAAAAAATTGACCTTAGGTTTACGGAACAAGTAGTTTGCACTAAATAATAGAAAATGGAAAAAGATAACATTGCAGTAGGTCTAGATATTGGAACAACCAAAATCGTTGCCATGATTGGCAAAAAAAATGAATATGGTAAGTTGGAGATTTTGGGCATTGGTAAATCCAAAAGTTTGGGAGTTGCCAGAGGAGTAGTAAACAACATCACGCAGACGATTCAATCGATACAACAAGCGATAATCGAAGCAGAAAATAATTCAGGATACAAAATCAAAGATGTGGTTGTGGGTATTGCCGGACAGCACATCAGAAGTATTCAGCATACTGATTACATCAGCAGAAATAATCCTGAAGAAGTAATTGGGGAAAAAGATATTCAGCTTCTAATCGATCAGGTAAATAAACTGGCGATGTTACCAGGAGAAGAAATTATTCACGTTTTACCGCAAGAATTTAAAATCGACGGACAATCTGAAATTAAAGAGCCAATCGGAATGTACGGCGGAAGATTAGAATCTAGTTTTCATGTTGTAGTTGGACAGGCATCTTCAATTAGAAACGTTGGAAGATGTATTCAGAGTTCAGGAATAGAATTGTCTGGATTGACATTAGAGCCATTGGCTTCGGCTGATGCCGTTTTAAGTCAGGAAGAAAAAGAAGCTGGTGTTGCGCTTATCGATATTGGAGGCGGAACAACAGATTTGGCTATTTTCAAAGATGGCATCATTCGTCATACTGCAGTAATTCCTTTTGGAGGAAATGTAATTACAGATGATATCAAAGAAGGATGTTCGATTATTGAAAAACAAGCTGAACTTTTAAAGATAAAATTCGGATCTGCTTGGCCAGGAGAAAATAAAGACAATGAAATTGTTTCAATCCCAGGTTTGAGAGGAAGAGAGCCAAAAGAGATTTCGCTTAAAAACTTATCTAAAATTATCCATGCAAGAGTTGTGGAAATTGTAGAACAGGTTTTTGCAGAGATTAAAGCTTATGGGCACGAAGATCCACGTAAAAAACTAATCGCTGGAATTGTATTAACAGGTGGAGGTGCACAATTAAAGCACATTAAACAGTTGGTAGAATACATTACAGGAATGGATACTAGAATTGGTTATCCGAACGAGCATTTGGCAGGTAACTCTAGTGAAGAAATCTCTAGCCCGTTATTTGCAACTGCAGTAGGATTAGTAATGAACAGTATCGAAAACAGTTCGCAAAGTGCTGTTAGATTGGAAATGGTTCAAGAACAGCCAAAAGTTGTTTACAGAACTGCTCCGCCAGTGCAGCGATACGAAGTTGAAGAAAACTACGTTGAGAAAGTAGAAACCATTGAAGAACCTAGAGAAACCGTAAGTCAAAGGGTGCCTAAAAATGAATCTACTGAAACCAAAATAAGAAGATCATTTTTTGATCGATATGTCGACAAAATCAAAGAATTTTTAGACAACGCAGAATAATAAAAAGAGAAGGATTATTTCTTGCCCCAAGTCAAGAAGTAAAAAATGTACTTAATAAGAATTTCAAAAAACCAAAAAGATGATGAGCAACTCAGAATTTGGAAGTATTTCATTTGATTTACCAAAAAATCAATCAAATGTAATCAAAGTAATAGGTGTAGGTGGGGGCGGAAGTAACGCTATTAACCACATGTTCAAACAAGGTATTAAAGGCGTAGATTTTATCGTTTGTAATACCGATTCGCAAGCGCTTCAAAATAGTTCAGTACCCAATAAGATTCAGTTAGGAGTTAATTTAACTGAAGGATTAGGAGCAGGAGCAAATCCAGACGTTGGACAGCAGTCGGCTATCGAAAGTATTTCGGATATTGAAAAAATGTTGGATAAGAATACTAAGATGGTATTCATTACTGCTGGTATGGGTGGAGGAACTGGAACTGGTGCAGCTCCGGTAATTGCTCAATTAGCAAAAGAAAGAGAAATATTAACAGTTGGTATCGTGACAATTCCATTTCAGTTTGAAGGGAAAGTACGTCAGGAGCAAGCGATTATTGGAATTGAGAAATTGCGTAAGCAGGTCGATTCTTTAATTGTAATCAACAACAATAAATTAAGAGAAGTATACGGAAATCTTGGTTTTAAAGCAGGATTCTCTAAAGCGGATGAAGTTTTGGCAACAGCCTCCAGAGGTATTGCTGAAGTAATTACGCACCACTATACTCAAAATATCGATTTACGTGACGCAAAAACTGTTTTGGCTAACAGTGGAACTGCGATCATGGGATCTTCTGTGGCTGAAGGCGACAACAGAGCTAAAGATGCTATTGTTTCAGCGTTAGATTCTCCATTGTTAAATGACAATAAAATTACGGGTGCCAAAAACGTATTGTTGCTTATCGTTTCTGGAACTAATGAAATTACTCTTGACGAAATTGGAGAAATCAACGATCACATTCAAGATGAAGCTGGTTATAATGCAAATATCATTATGGGAGTTGGTGAAGACGAAACTCTTGGTGAAGCTATTGCTGTAACTATTATCGCTACAGGTTTTGACGTAGAACAACAAAACGAAATTGTAAATACAGAGCCAAAGAAAATCATTCACACGTTAGAAGATGAGCAGAGAAGTGTTCATAATTTAACAAACAAACCGCTTGCTTCTTTTGACCTAACTGTTGATACACCGACAGCGAAAGTGGAAGATAAAGTTGTTTTTGATTTAATTGATGATGATGAAACATTTACTCCAACTGCACAAGCTGTTGCTCCAGCAATCAATCAGGAAGAGTTAGTGGTGATGTCTGAGTTTATCAAAAATCTAGATGTAACTTTCGAAATTGTTTCGCCAATTACAGATATCGATTTTACAATTTCATCTCCTGAGGCACCAGCCGTTCAACAAGTACAACAAGTACAGCAACAGCAGCCATTCCAGCCAGTGCAACAACAAAGAGTTTTTGAAAAAGAGGAACAGACAACTTTCTCTTTTGATCTTCCTTTGTTTAAGCAAGAGCCTGTAAAAAGAGAACCAGTTGTTGAGGATAATAGAGTTCTGTTTGAATTGACAAATGAAACTCGTGATATTAAAGTAAACGATCCAGTACAATTTGTTCCTGTAACTGAAGTTTCAGACAACGGAATTATTAAATATTCTCTAGAAGAATATATGGAAGTTGAAAATGATTTATTGGCTTCTAAACCAGTTGAAAAAGTAGTTGAGCCTACAATTCCAGAAGAATTAAATATTACATTGAAGCAAAGAGTTGATTTTGCAAGTCAGCCTGATATTTCTACAACTTCTGAAGTTTCTCCTTTAGAATTAACTATTGAAGAAACATTACGTTTAAGAGCAGAAGAAAGAAGAAAGAAACTAAAAGAATTTAACTATAAATTCCATAACAATGTTTCTAGAATCGATGAGTTGGAAAAAGAGCCAGCTTACAAAAGATTAGGAATAGATTTGTCTAATTCTCAGTCTAATAATACTAATTCTAGAATCTCTGTTGGAACAGACAGTAATAATGATTTACAATTACGTTCAAACAATTCATTTTTGCACGATAACGTAGATTAATTTTTAGAATCATAATATTAGGTAACCCGAAAATTGGATTTAATTTTCGGGTTATTTTTTTTATCTTCGCACAGAATTTCAAAATTTGACTTTTAAATAGTACTTTTAAAATAATATTGTCACCCTGAGCGTAGTCGAAGGGTTTTTTGTCGAAAAGAGCTTCGACTCCGCTCAGCCTGACAAACTATAGGATTAGTTAAATAAAAATTCCAAATTAATATATCAATTAATAAGCGCTTAGCTTATTCAAATAAAATATAGACATGAGTTTACAAACACAAATCATGGACGAAATTAAAACGGCCATGAAAGCAAAAGATACAGTAGCTTTAGAAGCTTTAAGAGCTGTTAAATCTGAATTATTATTGGCTTCAACAGCTTCAGGATCTAAAGAAGATTTATCTGAAGATGATGAAATTAAATTACTTCAAAGATTGGTTAAAACTCGTAAAGAAAGCGCAAGAATCTTTACAGAGCAAAACCGTCCAGATTTAGCAGAACCAGAATTGGCTCAAGTTGCTGTAATTGAGAAGTTTTTACCAGCTCAATTAAGCGAAGAAGAAGTAGAAGCTGTAGTAGCAAAAATCATTGCTGAAACAGGAGCTTCTGGAATTGCTTCAATGGGTAAAGTAATGGGATTAGCATCTGCTCAATTAGGAGGAACTGCTGAAGGAAAAACCATTTCTACAATTGTAAAAAAATTACTGTCGTAATTTTTAAATTCCAATAAAGAAAATCTAAATTCCAAATTGGAAAGCTCAATATATAAATTCCAAATTCCAATACTAAACTTGGAATTTGGGATTTTAAAAAATTGAAAATTTAAATATTTTTGACCTCGTAGTTCAACTGGATAGAATATCAGATTTCGGCTCTGAGGGTTGGGGGTTCGAACCCCTCCGGGGTCACTATAAAAGTTGAAAGCCTGAGAATATTGATTCTCAGGCTTTTTTTTATGATACGAAAATACATTCTTAACTTTGGTTTCAATATTGGTTTACACATCATGAATCTTTAATTGAAACGAAATATAGATCCAAAAGCATGACAAAAGAAGAGTCTATTAAAGAGTACTATTTTAGAATTAATAAGAGTATAGATTATATTAAAGAGAATCTTCATGAAGAACTTTCTTTAGAGCAATTGGCTGTTCTTTCGAATTTTTCAAAATTTCATTTTCATAGAATTTTCAAGTCAGTTACAGGAAAAACAATTAATGATTTTATTAAAAATGCAAAAATTGAAAGAGCCTTATTCTTCTTAATGAACAATCCTTCAAAAACGATTAGTGAAATTGCAACTGATTGTGGCTTTTTAAGTATTTCGTCCTTTTCAAGAGCTTTTCGTGAAGTTAAACAGCAAACACCTTCTGAATGGCGGAAGTTGTATAAAAATAGCAATATTGGTATAATAGATAGCAATATTGGAAAAATGCAGTCCGAAATTGAAAACTACCTTGCACTCAAATTAAATAATTTAAAAAATATTGAAATGAGTGAAACTATAAAACTTGATTTTGAAATCAAAAAGCTCGATGCATTTAATGTTATTTACATTCGAAATCTGAATATTCACAAACATGATAGTGAAACATTTGAAGATATGTTTAAACAGCTTTTTAGCTGGGCTTCTCCGAGAAATTTGGTGAATTTTCCTGAAACAAAAGCACTAACTGTTTATAGAAGCAATGCTAATTTAGAAGGAATGCTTCAGGCAGATGTTTGTTTGTCTGTCCCTGAAAAAATAGTTGGAGAAGGTATAATTGGCAATACAACCATAAGTGGCGGATTATATGCTATTTTCCATAAAGAAGCGCCAATGTCTGAATGCTTTAAAACATGGAAGTATATTTACGAAGTATGGTTTGAAGAAAATGGGTATCAGCCAGATAATAGAAATTTCTTTTTGAGTCATTTAAATGATCCTAAATTACATCCCGAAAATCATCACATTATTGATATTTATATACCAATAAAATTATTGTGATAATTATGAAATTGTCCTTTACAGTCTCATTTTCTTTTACAGCTAATGGTATGCAATTCAATTTTAGAATAAATTATTTTTAAATATTATATCGAAGTACTTAAGCTATGATGTTACTTAAGTAGAAAATAGGCATTAGATTATGCAGCTATTTAAAATCCTGAGAATGTAGATTCTCAGGATTTTTTATGGTTTGAATTTTTTTTAAATTTTCTTTAGTTTAAAAGTGCCTATGATTAATGGAGGTTTTGGTTCGAACCTTGGCAATTCTACTTATTAATTTGATCGTTTCTTAAAGTGTAAGTTACCAGATTTTTTATATTCTCATGGGTATTATTATATTTTTTATTCTCCAATTCAAAGTTCATTTTTTTTAATATTGATACAGAATTAATGTTGTCGGAAGACGGAAAAGCAGTTATCATTTTTGCTTTTATTTTTTCAAACGCATATTCTATTACTTTTTTGATTGCTTCAGTCATTATTCCTTTGCCTTGAAATTCACTCAGCATTTCATATCCTATTTCTACAATTTCATTTTCAATATCAAAATTCCATAAACAAACTGAACCAATTAGGTTGTTATTTCCTTTTTCCGTTATGACCCAATAAATGCATTCATTTCTCGCAATTAAATTTTGCATTTTAATTATGTATTCTTCTGCTTTTTTTAAGCTTGACGAATTGTCTCTTCCGACAAACGCATTTACAATTGCATCAGAATGTAATTTATGAATTAAAACAACATCCGTGTTTTCAATATTTCTTAATATTAATCTTTCGGTAATCAGTTTAGGGAAATCTCTAAAATTCAATTCCATTCTGTATTTTTTTTTGATTAATTTTTTACAGACTTATTTGACAATCTATTTCATAAGGTTCTTTATGAAAACTGTATAAAATGATCTTGTGGCTGTCTACATATTTTATTGGGAGTAAATTGTCTAAATTGGCATTTTCATAAAACGAAACAAACAATGTATCATTTAACTTTTCTATTAGAATTTTCCGTCCCTCTCTATTCATTCGTTTGTTTATTTCTTGTATGTATGGAGGATCTAAATCTTCATTAAAACGTACATTTATTTTTTCCCCGTTCCAATTAAACTCAAATTTCAAACCCTCAATTTCATTTTCTGTTAATCTTGTTTCGGTCGGATGTAGTTTTTGATAATCATTTTCGAAAATGCAATCTTCTGTAATAGATTCTTCGTTACTCAAAGAGTAACATATTTTACCTTTTTCAAAAAAACGAATCCTATTTGGATTTATAAATTGATGTTTTGTTTCGGCTAAATTTCCACTTCTATTTTCATCTTTTATTTTTAATAGAGAATCTTCGTTGCTTTTTTCAATGATAAAATAATTAATGTCATTATTGTTAAATTGAATAACATGGGGAGCTCCATAACAATCTGGAGATTTGATATATAACCAATTCTCTTTCATAAACTTTTCGAGGTTTATTATTAATTATATTTTATTTCTTTTTAGAATTTTTAATGATGTAATAAACCGAAAATAAAAAGACAATACCATAAATGACGGCCATTGCCGGATTCTCAAATTTCAGATTTTTAAAATCAAATTGCTTAAATAAAGTTACGCCTAAAATAATGGCTACTATCCAAAAAACAAATGTAATAGGTTGGTTTTTATTTTCCATATTTAGATTGTTGGTTGTTAAAGATGTTTCTAGTTCAGATTTATAGCTTATCCTGTTCAGCTCTTAGTAAATCAAAAATATTTTCGTTCTTGAAGTTCTCCATAAATAAATTAATTAGAGGTACAGTTGGGCTCTTTGGATATTTTTTCATGAATCGGTTAAATTCCTGAATATTTTCTGGATAAATATAGTTTTCATCTGTTGCTCTTTCCGCAGTTGGTGTATTGTCTTGACCCACAAGATAATCCATCTGGTAATTTTTGTATTGCTCTTTTACAGATGCAATCAAATTTGAATCAGGATATTTGGTCATAAAATTTTCCCATGAAATTATTCTGTCTCCCAAATCTTTAAAAGAGATAACAAGTCCAGCATCTGCAGAGTATAACGATTTGCTTTCTTCGCTAACTAAATATAAATAATCTTTATAATCATTTGTAACGTAGTCTTTAAAAATCTGATAGTAAAAATCATGAACGGGATCTATTTCAACATATCCTTCGCCAATTTCAGAAAACTCTAGTTGGTGCTTAGAAAGTTTTTCGCCCAAAAGCTTAACTGCTTTTTTATTGGCCTCATCTTCATAGTAGAATTTATCTAATACTCCAGCTTCTTTTTCGGCTATTTGCTGTACTAAAGCGGTATTTTCTTCAGAATATTTTTCATACAAAGCATTGGCTTCTTTATTAGAAAGTGTTTTTAATTTATGAATAACTTCATTTTTGTTTTTAGAAAATTGTTCTAACAAGTCAGAATTTGATTGTACGGTTTGTGAAGAATTTTCAATTTTAATGCTGTCTTTTTTTGTTGTCTCTTTGTTCTGAATGTTTTTAGTGTCTGTTTGTTTGCATGAAGAAAGTAAAATTACGGAAGTAATTACTGTCAAGAGTTTTCTCATTTTATAGATTAAGTTTTTAAATGAAAAAGACAAAAAAGATAAAATTCCTCTTTGTCCTTAATTTTTTAGAATTGATTTAGGATTTAAAGAACGTTAGAAAGTGTGTTTAAATTTGCTCATTCCGCTAAATTCTTTATACTCTGAATATATTTCAATACCAAGAAGTGTCCATTTTCTAGTTCCTCCAGCCTGATATTGAAAGGTGTTTTTCTTTTCTGTTTTATTTATAGTAATGTACTGTGTAGACCATTCTGTACCACAAAAAAATCCAGTTCTTGGAATCAATGCTGAACGAGCATTTTCGTCATCGAAAATAACGTACAATTCGATTTTTGAAAAGAGATCATCTTCGAGAGTAGTTTTTGAAAGATAGGTATTGTAATTTGAAGATTGTTTTTCTGTTTCCCTATTTTCAAATTCAAATTTTTTATCTTTTTGTTCTTTGCTAGGCCTTGTCATAAAGGATAAAGCAAAAAAAGAAAAGAGAATGGCAACCGATAAGCTAACTTTTTTACGAATCTCTACTGCTTTTTTTGCGCTAAAAATAAGAAGCCCTAAAGACAGTACAATGTTTAGTATTCCCCAGATTAACTGTATCATGATTTTATTTTTGGTATATCAAAAGTACATTATATTTTAAAAATAAGAGAATACTTATGTTTAATTGTTCTTCAATATTGTAATATTATTTTGAATGATTTATTTCCTAGAAAACAAATTCTCAACAACCCAAGCAGGACCGATCAACAAAAACTGAAGATCTTTTAAGAAAGAAGGTTTTTTGCCTTCAATATTATGCCCGTAAAATTGTCCGATCCAAGCAATAACAAAAACTCCTATTGAAAATGCCCAAAGCGGAACAACTTGTCCAATAAAATAATTTAAGATTAAACAGATTCCCGAGAACAAAGCAATTTTAATAGCCATTGCAACCGATAATCTAATGTAGAAAACCAATACAAAAAGCAGAACCACAAAAGCCCAGTTTTCGATAATAGGCAAATTTAGGTTTAAAGTATTGGCAATAATCCCGCTCGGAATACTCATTAACAAGCCTACGATAGAAAAGAAAATTGCTGGCACACAAATGTAATGTATTGCCTTGTTTGTTGGGTTCTGATGACTTACGGCATATTCTGCAAACCATTGATCTAATGTTCTCATTTTTGTGGTTTTAAGGTTAGATGCGTAAATCTAGTAAAATTTCTTTTAGCTTTTACCGTGCTGTATTTTCATTATTTCGTCTAAAATAAAATTTAAATGATTATTTTTTGTAATTTTATTCTTTCAAAAAAAAGAATAATGTATAAAGATGGATTTAAAGATTACTGTTATATTTATGGTTATTCCAGTGATATTTCAGTATGGATTAAAAAATCAATTGAATTGTTTTCAGAAATTGGTTTTATACTCAAAAGTGTAAGTTACGACATAAATTATGAAAGATTTGAAAGGAAGAGCCTTAACAAATTTCTTAATGAATTTGATTTAGATAATGAGGCGTCTGTAGAAAAATTATATTCATTCACAATCTTTTATGGTAAAAACTTAAAATACCCAGATTCATGGAGTTATGGAGTTAGATTTGATAAACCAAGTAGTTCATTACAAATTTTTTTTGATAAAAGTGTTGAAAATAGTGCTGAAATTATTTTAAAAATCTTGCAAAGCTATTTAGAAGATAAAATAATAAATTTTGGTTATTTTTCTTTAGAATCTCCTGCGGGTCGTGAAACCTCATTAAACCTTTATAAGGAAGATAATCATTCCTGGTGGCTTGCATTAAATCCAAGAAATAGACAGATATTATATAATTCTTCTCCAAAATTGAGACATATTTACCCTTGTAATATTATCAATCGTGATTTTTATTATTACAAAGAGAAAGAATTTTCTTTTAAGGAATGGATTAAGGATTCTGAAAATGGTACTTTAAAAAAAATTGGAAGTGAAAATTGGTTGTGGACCGTTCCTCATAATCGATTACATGAAATTGGAAAGTTGTTTTATGAAAAAAATCTTTTACTTGGAGTTAAGGATACGGCTTTCAATCTAATTTAAATATGAATTTTGGATCAATTATAACCTCTTTTAGCTTTTACCGTGCTGTATTTTCATTATTTCGTCTACAATCGAAATGGCTTTTTCCAATGTAATTCCGTTTTCTTGATCTAAGGTTAAAGGGTGATTTTCTTCGATCATTTTTATTTCAGGAATTAATCCTAAACCTTGTTCAATGGCGATTGATTTTAGAGATATGGTTTTGCCGTAAGTGGGAACATCAGTTTGCATCCAGCCAAAATAAGGTTCTTGGTGAATTCTATTTGGATCTTCCCATAAATCCATTCGAAGACAAAAATTATCTTCGCTTATCGTTGTCCAGACATTAAAAACCAAATCTTCATGATAATCGATTATCGGAATTGTCAATCTCCCGCGATGAAAAAAATGTTCTTCGTCTACGTAACACCAACTTCCTCCATATTCAATTCGTTTCTCTCTTTCTTCTGGCGGAATAGCAAAATAATAAGCAGGAAATTCGTTGCCAAAACATAAAGGCATTTCATCAAAAACTTCTCCGCAGCAAGAACATTTGTAGATATACATTTTTAATTATTTAGAGCATCTGCTTTCTGGTTATACTGAAAAACATTATCCCAAAGTTCATCAATGGCAATAAGTGCTTCATTTAGCGGAATCACATCCCATTTACCATTAGTTTCTAATCCTAAACCAATGCTTTTTAATTTTAATAAAGCATCATTTACGTCAAAATCTAAATCGGTATTTAGTTTGGTTTTAAACCAAGATTCAATTTGATTGTCTAGTTCTTCGGCTGTTAAAGAATTTTCACTTTCGTGTAAAAAAGTATAAGCCAGAATGGTTTCTTTTAAAGCTTCCTCTTCAGAAGAATTTAATAAAGAATAAAACGCGCCGCTATTGTTGCCAACATTCTTAAAATATAAACTATCAGAAAGTGTCTTAGAATATCTGATTTTCTTATTTATGAAGTTATTGTATTGACGGAAACAATATGCTCCTAAAAATCCTAGAGCAATTAAGCCTTGATTTAAGGAAGTTTTACTGTTTAATAGATCGATGGTTTCGCCAGTCTGATAAGCTTCATACATATTTATCAGGGCTGGAATCACCTTGGCACTTAATAACGAAAGCCCACCAAAAACACCTGGAACCCAAAGCAGCAATTTATCTCTGAGAGACATTTTCGGAATAGCGTTCGGGAAAATGGTTTCAAGGTCGTTTTTAGGAACACGTTTAAAGATTTTTAATGCAATAGAGCCTGGATCGATTGGCATTTTACCTAATTTGACTTTCTTTTCTTTCAGGTAATCTGCTTCGCTGTAATTAAGATAAATAAGCACTCGATCATAATATTCAATTTCGACTTCTTTGGTCCAGAAAAAGTATTTTTTGACCTTTTCTTTCGCTTTATGATGTCCGCGTGCATAGAGTTCGAAATCTTTAAAAGCATTAAAATCAATAGAAAGGTTTAACCCGATCAAATCAGATTCATTAAAGGCGTCGTTTAAAGCTTTCTGATTAATTCTGTAGTAATTGCCACGTTCGAGAACTTTCAGCAGTGTTTCTTTAAAAATTGGGAAATTGCTTTTATTTATAAACTGTTCGCGTTCTTTTTCGCTTAAATCTGGATCGTAGAGTGCGTAATGCTGTTTTAGATTTCGGTTAAGGTTAAAAGATTCGTAATGATAATAGTGTTCGATAATTTCGAACAGCTTCTTAAAATCATCAACCTTTTGCGGATTTTCAGAAAAAGCGGAAATTTGCTGTTCCAGTAAAAATTCTTTGTTAAACGGAATATAATGTTCTCTAGTCATTCGGACTTAATTTCGTGGCTTTTACAGAATGCAAAAATACTGCTTTTTTCTTAGGTGCAAAGGAGCAGAGGTACAAAGAAACAGAGGTTTGTCATCCTGAGAAACGAAGGATCACACAAGAAACTCCGTAAAGATAATGAGATAGCAATTTTCTCATGGTTTTGTCATCCTGAGGAACGAAGGATCACAGAAGTAGCTCCGCATAGAGAGTCTCCAAACTTTGTCGATTCCCGAGTGTGATCCTTCGTTCCTAAGGATGACAAGATTGCTTAGTATATAAAAATAATGTATTTTCGTACAAAAAATGTTCAATCCACAAAAAGGGTATCACACTTATTACATCTACATTATTACAAATAGACATCGTTCAACATTTTACATCGGTGTGACTCAAAATTTAAAAGTAAGGCTAAAGCAACATAAAGAAAATATTGAGAATAATAATAAAACGTTTGCATCTAAATACGGAATAGAGTTTTTGGTTTATTATGAAAAATTCATCTGGATTCAAGAAGCAATTGCAAGAGAAAAGGAATTGAAAGGGTGGATTAGGGCTAAGAAAATTGATTTGATAAAAGAATTTAATCCAACTTTTGAATTTCTAAATCATCATTTTGAATAATGCGTTCAGTTTGTCATCTTGACGTAAGGAAAGATCACACAGGCAGCTCCACATAGAAAGTCTCCAAACTTTGTCGATTCCTGAGTGTGATCCTTCGTTCCTCAGGATGACAGAATAATGTGGGTGTTCTTTGTTAAAGACTATTAGTTTTGTCATCCTGACGCAAGGAAGGATCACACAAGCAGCTCCACATAGAAAGTCTCCAAACTTTGTCGATTCTCGAGTGTGATCCTTCGTTCCTCAGGATGACAAACAAAAAAAACTTTGCGAACTTTGTGTTATCCTTTGCGCTCTTTGCGGTAAAAAAACGGTCAGATAGATAAACAAAAAAAGTGAAATTTCTAATCGGTACCAGCGATTTGAAATTCCACTTTCTGTTCCAAAAAAAAAGTGACAAAAAATTAAAAAGCTCTCTATATAGAAAACCTTGCCTAAACTAAAAAAATTATTCAGAACAATATTAGCTTAAAATTAAGTGATGACTACGGGTATTTATACCTGTTTTTGTAAACGGTCAAAGATTTTGAGTAGTTGGGATGCAAAGGTTATTGTAATGCCGATTTCTTTAATTCTATTACACCTTGAATATATTTTATTAATTCTTCTTTGGTAACGGCAAAAGGAGCTTTTTCTGCCTCAAATTCCAAATATAAATTAGCAATGCTTTCGGCATCGAGATTTTGAGTGAGGTAATGGTGCTCTGCGTATTGTATAAGATGATCTACAAAAAGTTCACGCTGTTTTCCTTTTTCAATGGTTTCGAGATCGCCTTCTTTTATTTTTTCGATTACTGATTCTGGCAAATCTATTGTGAGATACATGCAGTCAACAGAAACTTTCGAAAGCATTTCTTTGGGGACTCTTCCTGTTGCATCGCAGTACGCGCATGGCGCAGGACTCCATTTTAATTGACGATTTAAACGGCGGATATCATCCCAATCAACAAATCTTTTTCCAAGACATCTCGGACATTTTGTATCGGATCTTCTAAAAAAATTAAAAATGTTCATTGGTTCGTAAGTAGCTTAATGGTTTGGTTGGCGCGAATTTAAATAATTAAGTAAGAAAAGTTTCTTAGTTTGCTATTTTTTTTAAGAAAAGAATTAACAAAATCTCAATTTTGAATAGCTGCTATAGATTTAAAACAAATAAAAATAATTGTTGCCAAAATTTGAAACCTCAGTAATTACCTGCTATGCATGATTTTATTTTGGCATTAGATTTAGCGCAAAAGGAAATAACCAATGCTTTTTTAGTTGTGAGAAAAACGATACTTTTGTTTGCTAGAAAGGTGTTTTTATTGAAACAAAAAACTTTGAAGAATTTTAAATATCTTTGAATTATGAGCACAGCAACAAAACCAAAACATATCGGCAGAAATATCAGCCGAATTAGAGAGCTTAGAGGTATGAAACAAGAAGCGCTTGCTATTTCTATTGGAGTAAGCCAGCAATCTGTTTCTAATATTGAGGGAAGTGAAACCATCGATGAGGAAAGATTAAATAAAATTGCTGAAGTTTTAGGCGTTTCTGCAGAGACTATCAAGAATTTTAGTGATGAAGCCGTTTTTAATATTATTGGCAATACAGTTACTAATCACGATAATTCTGCTTTATTTCAATTTCACCCAACATTCAATCCAATCGAAAAGTTGATTGAATCTTATGATGAAAATAAGAAACTTTATGAGCGTTTATTAGAATCTGAAAAAGAGAAGATTTCTTATTTGGAAAAGTTGCTTAAAGAGAAATAGGATTTTATAAAATATTATAAAAATGGAAAAAGAGACTTTTGTGAGAAAGTCTCTTTTTTTGTTTCTTATTTTCAGGACTTTCTTGCGAACAGTAGCAAGAGAAAAATCTTTATAATAGAAATTTTGTCCAATATATATCGACTTCAGTAACAAAATCGCTAAAAATGATGCTTTTGCCAAGTTCGTCATAAATGAATATACTTTTTCTGTAGTTACCTTTAAAAATGTCTTTTTCTGCAGAAATACAGTAGTACCAAATACAATTTATTCCATTGTAATCTTTCATTTCTGATCTTTCAATTATTCGAACTAGATCTTTTGTGTTATTGTTTGCGTAATTTTTTAATATGATTTCTGAGTCAGTTATAGTAATTTCTGTTTCCTGTTCTCTGTCCACTATATTAGACTCTTTTTTTATAAAAGAATGGGATTTTAATTCTTGTCCGTTAGTAAAATTGTAAATGCATATTAAAAATAGCGTGATAATTTTTTTCATTTTGGGTATATATTTATTAGTTTTTGCTAACTCGAGCATTTCACTCATGCAAATTTATTAGAAATATTTTGCATTCACGAGCGAGATGCTCGCGCTAGCGGAAGGGGACCTATTTAAAAACATTATCTTCTGTCAACAAGAGCTTGGTAAATTATATAACGCAAATATTCAGTTGTGTCAATATCTTCATTTGCTAATAACTCTATTTTTTTTAAAACATTTAAAAGTTCAATTATATTAGAGACGCTGTTATTAAGTTCTTTTAAGATTTCTGTTTTGTATCTTTTGATTTCCTCACTTTTTGCTTTTTCAACTTTACGTTTAACTAAAAATTTTATTTGTTCAGGTTCTTTAATATTTGCAATTTTTGAAATATCATCAAATAAAGTTTTATGTACTTTTTCTGAATTTTCGATATTTCCCAATTCTTCAATTGCTGTTTTAGGAATCTGATTATGTTTAATTGATAAAATTTTTGACTTTATTTCTTGCGGTTTTATAAATAATTCTTTCTCAATATCTTTATGTTTAAAAATTATTGAACATATTCCTGAAAATTTAAGAGCTTCTCTTTTTATCTCATCATTTGAAATTTCAATAATATTTTTAATATTTCCAACTTTTTCCAATTTATTGACTTCAGAACTTTCAAAAAACATTCTTATAAATGATTCGTTATATTCGCATAACTGTAAATTATAAGTTGTTTTAGATTTTTTCATTTCATTATGAAGCGTAATCAATCCAACGACAATTGCAATATTGTTGTCATAATTGTAATAATTATTTAATGAGATAATTGCTCTTAGATAGAAGGCATCGTCTGTCTTGTCGTGTAAAATTCTATATTTTTTAATTGTTTGGTGAATACCTTTTAATAACTGAAGATTAGTTTCTACAATTTCTTTATGCCCTCTATTTATAAGTCTTGTCGCATATTTATCCATTTGAAATAATCCTGAAAAAAAATCTCTCTGCGCAGAGTAAATAGGCGTAGTTGAAATTTCATTTAATTTCAAATCATTGAAATATTCATTATGTCCTATATTATAAAAATTGATTGAAAAATCTTTTTTATTGAATAATGATATGTTATTTAATTCACTTTTTAAATCTTCTTTTTTGTATCTCTTATTAATCGAGTTTTGAACATCAAACAGTGTTTTAGCCCCACTAATCTTAATAAATTCATCCTTTATAGATTCAAAATCTATAAGGCTTAGTAGTTTATTTGTGAACTCATTTCTTTCTACAAGTTTTATTAGATCATAAACTTTAATTCCGTCATCACTTAGCGGAATGCTATCTTTTTTAATTGTCTTTTTTCTAAATTTTTCCATTTTACTATTAAATTTAATTACAGAAAATATTAATGAGTTACAAATGTTGAAATCTTTTAAAGATGATTTTTATGGAAATCCATAATTCAACAAATTTATTTCCAGACAATTATGCTAATAAATGAAAACTCAAGACCAAGTACTTCTACGCATTTTACAAATCATTTAAAAAAAAAGCCCAACATAAAAAAGTTGAGCTTTTCAAAAATTATCTAATTATTAAAATTGACAAATTATCTAATTGAAAGATTATTTAGCAGAATCTGATATTTCCTTCCCACAGGAATAATATCGTCATTTGACATTGTGAGATTTTTGGTCGTAACAGCAGAAATTTTAGTTGTATTTACAATATAAGATCTGTGAACTTGCAGAAAATGTGCACAATCAATTTCGGCGCTTATACTTGCAAGCGAACCGTAAATGACAATTGGAGATTTTAATTTACAGTTGTACAATTTCATGTAATTGCCCAGACTTTCGATATATAAAATATCAGAAAGAGGCGTTTCAATTACTTGTCCGTTGGAACGATAAGAAAGTACTTTTTCGTCGTCGTTGTTTTCTTTTTTAAGATTATTTCCCGAATGATACGTTTTGGCTTTTTCTATTGCTTTTGAGAATTTATCAAACGAAATGGGTTTCATTAAATAATCTATCGCATCGTTTTGATAGGCCGAAAGCGCAAAGTCAGAATAAGCTGTTGTCACAATCGTAATGGGGCGTTTGGGCTGAAGTTCCATTAATTCTACACCCGAAATTACGGGCATATTAATGTCAAGAAAAATAATATCGTATTGGTTTTCGTTGAGCAGTTTTATGGCTTCCATACCATTAAAAGCACTTCCAGAATGTTCCAGTTCGTCAAATTTGGAGATGTGCGAAATCAAGGCTTTGTGCGCCGGCGATTCGTCATCGATTATTAGACAGCGGTAGGTAAGTGCCATATACTCAATTTTACGATAAAGATATCTTTTTCTTTTTTACAGCTCAAATCATGTTTTAGACGATAAACTTCTAGACGTCTTTTTAAGTTTTCAATTCCAATTCCCGTGCTCGAAAGACGCGATCCCGAATCGAGATAATTGTTTTTCAAAGTAAAAACAACGCTTCGGCAATTTACCTTCAGATCAAGATTGATAAAAGGTTCGGCAGTTTCGGCAGAAAACTTCACTGCATTTTCTACCAAAGGCAGAAAGAACAAAGGCGGAATCTCGATTTGGTCATGAACGCCTTCAATTTTTTGCGTTACGGCAAGTCTTTCATTTCTAAAGGTGTAATATTCTATGTATTTTTTAATAAATGCAATTTCTTCCTGCATTAAAACAAAATCTTTCTTAGAAGCTTCTATCTGATAGCGCAGCAAATCTGAAAGATTCAGGATTCGATCTGGAACTTTTTCTGGTTCTAATAAAGCTTCTCCGTAAAGATTATTCATAGCATTCAATAAAAAATGCGGATTCAGCTGTTGTTTTAAAAACGAAAGTTCTGATTTGAAATTCATAATATCTTTATCGGCTTGGCTCATTTTTTTGCTAATAACAATATGCAGGAAATAAAAGAAACAGCCGTTTATAATAAGCGATACAATCTGAAGGGTTTTTAAATTTCCTAACTCGACAAGCGGAAGGAACCAATTCATGAAGAAATAAAAACAAGTCCAATAAGCCGCAAGAAGCGTAAAAAAGATTTTAAACCTTTTATGAAATAAAAAAGGTTTGATGATGCAGATATTAAAAATCGTAATCCAAACAATACACGGAAAATATCCCATGGCAATTTTACTAAGAATATAAGACCAGCTGTGTCCGTCGAGTCTTACTTCGTCATAAATACAGGCCAAAATAACTAAGTAAACAAGTGTATTTACGATTAGGTTTCGCAGAAAAAAGTTTTGGTAGATTTTTGCAATTGTCATAGCGGCAAAAATAATACAATCATATAGTTTGTAGGTATTTATAAAGAAAAATTTATACCAACGCCATTCGTATAAATCATACGCCATTGGTATAAAATTGCTGTTAAAATAAGGACGTCTGCTTTATTTTTGATCTTGAGTTTCTATAATCTTTTTAATAATAAATAAAAATGTACCAGTTTAAAGAATTACAAGAAGCAGAGAGACTTGTGGAAATTTTTAAAACAAATGTCCAGAAAGAATCTGATCGGGATTATATCATGACGGTTATGCAAAATCAGTTTCCAGATTATAAAATCAATTTTGATCTGGAAGATTGCGATAAAATTTTACGAATTGAAGGTGTTGATTTGCAATACGATAATGTTGTGAATTATGTTTCTAGTTTGGGCTATACTTGCATAAGACTAGAATAATGTTTTTATAAAAACACAGTCAAAATCGGGTAAAAGTACGCAGCTGTATTTCTTTTTTTTGTAAGTATTTTGTATGATATTCTAATTTAAAACTAAATGCAGAAATGATCGGTTTTATACTTTCGATTTTCCTATTTCTTCTAGAACAGTTAGCTTAATAAAGCTGTCTGCGTTCTGGCTTAATTACAGCTTTTTCATTACGAAAAGGTTTGTGCTTTTTTGCATATTATTTTTCTAATTTTGTGGCATGAAAAAAGCACTCCAACTCTTCGATTTTAGCCAGAAAGTCAATTACAAAAATGAAATTTTAGCGGGTTTAACTGTAGCAATGACTATGATTCCAGAATCGCTGTCGTTTGCTATTTTGGCTGGATTTCCACCATTAGTTGGGTTATACGCAGCTTTTATTGCCGGATTGGTTACGGCTATTTTTGGCGGAAGACCCGGAATGATTTCGGGCGGAGCAGGAGCAACGGTAATTGTTTTGATCGCCTTGATGAAATCGCACGGAATAGAATATGTTTTTGCCGCCGTAGCTCTTGGCGGTGTTGTCCAGATCTGTATCGGACTCTTTAAACTCGGAAAATTTATTCGGTTAGTTCCGCAACCTGTAATGTTTGGCTTTGTAAACGGTTTGGCAGTTGTCATTTTTATGTCTCAACTGGAACAGTTTAAAACCGTTGTAAATGGACAGGTTTCTTGGCTTGAGGGAACTCCTTTGTATATTATGTTAGGTTTGGTTGCTTTGACAATTGCAATTGTTTTGATTTTTCCGAAAATTACAAAAGCGGTTCCAGCATCTTTAGTAGCGATTATGGTTGTTTTTGCCTTGGTAATTATTTTTAATATCGAAACCAAAACGGTTGAAGATATCGCTTCAGTTCAAGGCGGATTTCCTCCGTTTCATATTCCGAATATTCCATTTTCTTTTGAAACTTTAAAAGTGATATTTCCGTACTCGGTAATTGTTGCAGCGGTTGGTTTGACTGAAGGTTTGCTTACGCTGAATTTGGTTGATGAAATTACGGGAACAAGAGGAAATAGCAATAGAGAATGCATTGCGCAAGGAAGCTCGAACATTTTAAATGGCTTTTTCTACGGAATGGGAGGCTGTCCAATGATTGCGCAAACTTTAGTAAATCTTGGAGCAGGATCAAGAGCTAGACTTTCAGGAATTATTGCAGCTTTGACTATTTTAATGATTATCCTTTTTGGAGCTCCTGTAATCGGTAAATTGCCAATGGCGGCTTTAGTAGGAGTTATGATGATGGTAGCTATTACTACTTTTGAATGGGCAAGTTTCAGGATTATTAATAAAATGCCAAGACATGATATTTTTGTTGGAATTCTAGTTGCTGTAATCACAATTGTACTGCATAATTTGGCTTTGGCAGTTTTAATTGGCGTAATTATTTCGGCTTTGGTTTTTGCTTGGGAAAGTGCCAAAAGAATCCGTGCACGACATTATATTGACGAAAACGGAATAAAACATTACGAAATTTATGGTCCATTATTCTTTGGTTCAACAGCTGCTTTTTTAGAAAAATTTGATATCAAGAACGATCCTGATCATATTATAATTGATTTTAAAGAAAGTCGCGTTTCTGATATGTCGGCAATTGAAGCTTTGAACAATATTACGAAGAAATACAATCAGCTTAATAAAACAGTAGAGTTACAGCATTTAAGCGAAGACTGCAGACAATTGCTGAAAAATGCTGATGCTGTTATAAAAGTGAATGTTATTGAAGATCCGACGTACAAAGTGGTGTCTTGATAATTGTTAATTGTGAATTATTAATTGTAAATTATAAAAAACACGGCCAATATTCTGTAGAGACGCACTGCAGTGCGTCTATGCAATGTATATAAAAAACAAACCCGACAAGTTTTTAAAACCTGTCGGGTTTGTTATTTTTATCGGAATCACTCAGGGTGACATTTGATTTTGCAACAGATAAATTTATGCTTTATTGGCTTGCCTCCAGTTTTAGCTGAGCATAAGAAAAAGGCTTTAGCCAAACCTAGTAGTTTGGCTAAAGCCTTTTAAAATGTTTAAATAAGCTGAACTCCAGCTAAAGCTGGAGACAATTCAATTTCTTTGATTGCCTAATTATCAAATAGACACATTATCTAATTTTTGCGCAGCGCACCCTCAACATCACTCAATTTCCCATCAATTTCACCTACTTGCAAACCTAAAATATGAGCAATTAAAGGATAAACCGAAACGTTCTGAAACGTTTTTATTTTTTTATTGATTTTAAAAGCAGGGCCTTTTGCGTAAAAAATGGCATGCATATCTTTTTCGTTATTGTCATAACCATGCGTTCCGCCATTTATATGAGTACTTTCTTTGCTAACTAAACTCCATCCTTTTTCAGCTTCAATAACAAAATCATGCACACGCGGATTCGTTCCGTAATGTAATCTTTCAGGAACTTCAGTCGATTTCCAGAATTTAATATGTGGCACTTTTTTCAAAGCATTGGCAATCGAATCTTGATAGCCTGGTTTTGCCTGCAAACTCATAATTGGGTTAATAACGTCTTTATAACCTAACCATTCTGGTTTTATATAATCCAACACCGCTACTTTTTTATCATTGCTGATAGTAGCCATTCCGTGGTCAGAAACGATGATTAAATTGATTTGTTTTCCAATAGGTAATTGATCTAATCGTCTAGAAATTTCTCCCATAATGGAATCCATTTTGATTACTGTTTTTTCAGTTTTTGGCGAAAGCGGACCAAAATTATGTCCAGTATGATCTGGCTCGTCAAAATACAAAGTCACCAAATGCGGACGCTGTTTTTCTGGAAGCTGTAGCCATTTCATAACCGTATCGATTCTAGCTCCGTACGGAACTTTACCATCGTAATTTTTAAAATAGCTCGGATTTCTTTTGTCGATATCAGAACCTGGCCAAAAGAAAGAGGCTGTTTTTACGCCTTGCTGTTCAGCTAAATTCCAAATCGGATTTCCTCCATAAAATCTTGAATCATTTTTAGCATTGCTAGATAAAGAAAAAGACTGATTCAAAGAGGCATCATAAAAAACATTATTGATAATTCCGTGATGATCTGGATAAAGACCTGTCACAATAGAATAATGATTCGGGAAAGTCTTACTTGGATAAGACGGTTTCATTGATTTAGCATGAACGCCTTCTTTTTCAATTTGTTTCAGATTTGGAAGATTATACATTTTGCCATAATCCCAGCGAAAGCCATCCATAGAAACTAAAACTACATAATTGTCTTTAGCATTTTGGGCTTGTAAAAAGAATGAAAGCGAAAGAAAAACTAAAGATAGGAGTGAAGTAAAGTACTTTTTCATTTTTAATGTTATTGTGAAGTCGCAAAGGTAGAGATAACAGATTTTTTAAAGAAAAAGAGAATGTTAAATAAAGGAATAGCCACGAATTCACGAATTATTTTTTTATAATCTTTATCTATATTTTTATTGGCCACAGATTACACAGATTAAAAGGATTATAACCTGTGATAATCTTTTTAATCTGTGGCAAATAAATAAATACACAGATTAGAAAAAATAATTCGTGAATTCGTGGCTATTTTTCTTAGTTGAGTCGTGGCTAAAAAAAAAAGCGCCAGAAGTAAATCTAGCGCTTTTAAGTTTTAAGAAGAGAATGAATTACATCATTCCTGGCATTCCGCCACCCATTGGCATTCCGCCACCAGCATTTTCTTCTTTAATATCAATTAATGCACATTCTGTAGTTAAGATCATTCCAGAAACAGATGCAGCGTTTTCAAGAGCTACACGAGTTACTTTTTTAGGATCGATAATACCAGCAGTAAGCATATCTACATATTCGTCAGTTTTTGCGTTGTATCCAAAATCACCTTTTCCTTCAGAAACTTTAGCCACAACAACAGAACCTTCAAGACCAGCGTTTTCAACGATAGTTCTTAATGGAGCTTCAACAGCACGAGAAACGATTTGGATTCCAGTTGCTTCATCAGCATTGTCAGCTTTTAAGTCAGCTAAAGCAAGTTTAGCTCTCAATAAAGCAACACCACCACCAGCAACGATTCCTTCTTCTACAGCAGCGCGAGTAGCGTGTAAAGCGTCATCAACTCTATCTTTTTTCTCTTTCATTTCAACTTCAGAAGCAGCACCAACGTAAAGAACAGCAACACCACCAGCTAATTTAGCTAAACGTTCTTGCAATTTTTCTTTATCGTAATCAGATGTAGTAGTTTCCATCTGGCCTTTAATTTGGTTAACTCTGTTTTTGATGATATCAGCTTCACCAGCTCCGCTTACGATAGTTGTATTGTCTTTATCGATAGAAACTCTTTTTGCGTTTCCTAACATTTCGATAGTTGTATTTTCTAGAGTATAACCTCTTTCTTCAGAAATTACAGTTCCGCCAGTTAAGATTGCGATATCTTCTAACATTGCTTTTCTTCTGTCTCCAAAACCTGGAGCTTTTACAGCAGCAATTTTAAGAGCACCTCTTAATTTGTTTACTACTAAAGTAGAAAGAGCTTCTCCGTCAACATCTTCAGCAATAATCAATAATGGTTTTCCTGATTGAGCAACTGGCTCTAAAACTGGAAGTAATTCTTTTAAAGAAGATACTTTTTTGTCGTATAATAAGATGTATGGAGAGTCTAATTCAACTTCCATTTTCTCTGGATTTGTTACGAAGTAAGGAGAAAGGTATCCTCTGTCAAACTGCATTCCTTCAACAACGTCAACGAAAGTATCAGTTCCTTTAGCTTCTTCAACAGTGATAACACCTTCTTTTCCAACTTTAGCGAAAGCTGTAGCGATTAATTCACCAATAACTTCGTCATTGTTAGCAGAGATAGAAGCAATTTGCTGAATTTTATCAGAGTCGCTACCAACCACTTTAGCTTGTTTTGCTAAGTCAGCCACGATAGTTTCAACAGCTTTGTCGATGCCACGTTTCAAGTCCATTGGATTTGCTCCAGCCGCAACGTTTTTCAAGCCTTCTTTTACGATAGCTTGCGCTAAAACTGTAGCAGTTGTAGTTCCGTCTCCAGCTAAATCATTGGTTTTAGAAGCAACTTCTTTTACCATTTGCGCACCCATGTTTTCTAATGCGTCTTTTAATTCGATTTCTTTTGCAACAGAAACACCATCTTTAGTAACTGTAGGTCCACCAAATGATTTTCCGATAATTACGTTACGACCTTTTGGTCCAAGAGTTACTTTTACAGCATTTGCTAATGCATCAACACCACGTTTTAAACCGTCACGTGCTTCAATATCAAATTTTATATCTTTTGCCATTTTAATTTTTGTTTAAAGTTTGATTTTGTTTTAAGTTAAATGAAGTTCTTAATTCTTAATACTTCGTACTTAATACAATATTTTTTAGATAATTGCAAGGATATCGTCCTCACGCATAATCAAATAATCAGTACCTTCTAATTTTAATTCAGTACCTGCATATTTTCCGTAAAGAACAGTATCACCAACTTTTACAGTCATAGTGTGATCTTTAGTTCCGTTTCCTACTGCAACTACAGTTCCTTTTTGTGGTTTCTCTTTGGCAGTATCTGGAATAAAAATACCTGAGGCAGTTTTAGTTTCAGCTGCAACAGGCTCAATAAGTACGCGGTCTGAAAGCGGTTTAATGTTTAAAGCCATGATTTTATATTATTATAAGTTATACGATTTTTTTCTGTTCTATAAACTTTCAGAAACTGTGCCATGCTAGAAAAACTGACATTATTTCTTAAAAAAAATGCCAGCTTTGACAGGCTGGCATTAGATTTTATATAGAGCTTCTATTATTTAGCTGGTGCTGGAGTTGCAGGAGCTGGTGTAGTTCCTTGCGCTGGAGCTGCAGGTGCATTTGCAGGAGCTTCAGTTTTGTCAATGATTTTAGATTCTGTATCGCTTAAAGATCCAGAGAAGCTTAAGCTAGAAAGTAAAATTAGCACAATTAAAACAGTAGCTAAAGTCCAAGTACTTTTATCTAAAAAGTCAGTTGTTTTTTGTACTCCACCTAACATTTGAGTTCCGCTGATAGTAGACGATAATCCGCCTCCTTTAGGGTTTTGTACCATGATAACTACGATCAATAGAAAACAAACTATTGTGATTAAAACTAAAAAAATTGAAAATGTGCTCATTACTTAATTATTGTTATTGTTATTTTGTTGTAAAATCTTTATATCCGATATGCGGTCTGCAAAGAAAGTAATTTTTTCTGGATATTTCAAAATTAATATTTCATAAGCTTGAATTGCTTTTGTATATTTCTTTTGTTCCAGATATACTCTGGCCAGAGTCTCGGTCATTAGATACGAATTGTCCTCTACAGGGGGCTCAATTTGAACTACTGGAGCACTTGTTCCAGGTTTAATTGGAGAGATTTTCGGATTGGTTTCGATAAATTTATCGATAATTTCAGCCTTCTTTTGTCTCTCTTCTTCTTTTGCAGCTTCAATTTTAGCTTGTTCTTCTGGAGAAAGTTCATTTGACCTGTCAATTGGTTCTGTTCTAGATAGTTGAAGCCATTCTTGAAATGAATGTTTTTCGCTAAGAGAAAAATCCAAAGGTTTTCCAATTTCTAAATGCTCCGCAGCTGTTTTTGCAGGTTCATTAGGCTCTTCTTCTTCGATTATTTCTTCAATTGGCTCTTCGTTTTCTTCTTGAATTTTCTCTTCTTCTTCTTTATCCTCAGATTGCAGAACTTCTAGAATCTCTTCTTTTGTTTCTTCAGGCGCTTTTGTTTCAGCTTCTTTAATTGAAGAAAGAATAGATCGTTCAACAGAATTCATTTTAAATTCCGGAATGATCATTTCTTCAATAACGCTGTCATCTTCCTCTTCTTCAACAGAATTTAAAACAGGCACATCAATAGTAAGTTCCGATTTTATTTCCTCAGCTTTTGCAGATTGTTCAATAGTTGCAGCTTCTGATTCTTTAATCGAGCTTAAAATAGAATTTTCAATACGATCAAATTTATGCTCCTCAACTACATTTATAGATTCGGGTTCAGTTACAGAAGGAGTTTCAGAAACTTTAATAGAACTTAAAATAGAGTTTTCTATACGATCAATTTTAGGTTCTTCTGTTATTATTGGTTCTTCTTCTATTTCTTCTTCTGATAAGATTTCATTTTCTTTCTCAATATTTGAGACTGAATCAACAACATCAATTTTATTTTCTGTTTCGATTACTGGTTTTTCAAAACTAATTGAATGCGCTTCTTTAATAGCAAGAAAAATAGACGGATCTATTTCAGGAAGTTTTTTAGGCTCTTCTATTATTACTGGTTTCTCAAAAGTAACAGAATGTGCTTCTTTTATGGCCAGAAAAATAGAAGGGTCAATTTCAGGAACTTTTTTAGGTTCTTCAATAATTACAGGTTCTTCGGCTTTTAATGGTTCCTGCGATTTTATTGGCTCTTCGATTTTTGTAAATGAAGGAGTTTCAATTGAAGAAATAAGTGTTTCTTTTATTACATCTTGAACTGGCTGCTCTTCAAGATCTGTCTTTATTTCAATAGCTTTCTGAATCTGTTCTGGCGAAATGATTTCGCTGTCAAAAACTGTAATTTCAAGAAGATCTCTCAATTTTTGTTCGTAGAAATCATTCTGAATAGAAGTGAAAGCTTCTGAAGTAATGAAATCAAATAAAACAGAACGATCTGCTGTATGTGCAGCCGTTACCTTTAAAGCATAATTATACTTAAAACTGTTTTGATTGTAAAGTCCTTTTAATCGTAATGCGCGTGCACTTTGAAAATACGGAAACTCATTCAAAACACTGCCTAATGCATCCGCTTGCTTTTCTGTAATAGCATCGGGTTTGTTCATTAAGTAGGTATAATCGCTAACGTTCATTCTTTATTTTTGGTTTAATCGGTTAATTGTTTAATCGTTTATTCGTTTTTGTTTGTTTTATCGATTAAACGATTCA
Source organism: Flavobacterium sharifuzzamanii (assembly GCF_003254585.1). Taxonomy (GTDB): domain Bacteria; phylum Bacteroidota; class Bacteroidia; order Flavobacteriales; family Flavobacteriaceae; genus Flavobacterium; species Flavobacterium sharifuzzamanii. The sequence continues at coordinate 109,887 of NZ_QJGZ01000031.1, forward strand.
ACAAACAGCAAAACTACCATTTTGCTAATGATTCATTAAAGATATCCTGCGTAATTCTTTCAAAAATAACTCTGATTGCTTCACTTAAAACAGATCCTGTTGGTAAGTCTCTTCCTGGGAAATCATAATAGAATTCAAAAGACTTTTCAAAATCATCTGTTTCTTTCTTTTTATTCATGAATCTCACATTAACACGAATCGATAAACGGTTTTGAGCTGCCTGTTGGTCTGCGGTCGCAGTCATTGGAGTGATTCTGTAATCTGTAATTTCCCCTTCATAAACTAAATCCCCGCCATTGCTAACTAAGTTTAAATTAGTTTGATTCATAATCAAATCCTGTAAAGCCAAGGTGAAAGTTCTGTCGATTCCAGGTTCAATTAAATCGGCATTATTGTGAAAGAAGTTAACCTGAAATGTTTTGGCATCGATTTTTCCAGTTCCTGTAAAGTTATATACAGAACAGCCACTTAACATAAAAAGGCTTAAAAGTGCAAAAAGAGAATATATTTTTTTCATAATATTTAAGAGGAAATCCCAATTTTTAAATTCCAAATTCCAATTGCGCCAAATATAGGTAATTGGAATTTGGAATTTCGAAATTGTAATTTAATTATTTTTATAAGTCGAATTGCTTGATTTTACGGTATAAAGTTCTTTCAGAAATACCTAGTTCATCTGCAGCAGCTTTACGTTTTCCTTTGTTTTTTTCTAATGATTTTTTGATCATTTCGATTTCTTTTTGCTCCAAACGTAAAATTTCTTCCTCTTCGATCGTTTCAGCAAATAAATAATTATCGTCTTGCATTTGATAATTGTCTTCTCGAACAGCAGGCGTTGTCATAACAGCAGTTCTTGGTTCTTCTTCAAAATCAATTTCGCTGTCGTTTTGCTGATTTCCGTATATTTTCTGAATTAGATTCGGATTAATATCCTGTACTTTAGACGTACCATTTTTCATCAACTCTAAAGTCAGTTTTTTCAAGTCGTTCAAGTCGCTTCTCATATCAAAAAGCACTTTGTACAGAATGTCTCTTTCTGTGCTAAAGTCACTTTCTTTTTTACTGTCGTTGATAACAGAAGGCAAATTGCTTCCTTCAGCTGGCAAGTAAGATTGTAAAGTAGCAAGACTAATATCGCGATTGGTTTCTAAAACAGAAATCTGCTCAGCTACATTTCGAAGCTGACGAATATTTCCGCTCCATCTAAACTTTTGCAAAAGCTGAACGGCATCATCATCCAATCGTAAAGGAGGCATTTTGTATTTATGAGCAAAATCGGCCACAAATTTTCTGAACAACAAATGAATATCGTCATTTCTTTCGCGTAAAGGTGGTAATGTAATTTCGACTGTACTTAAACGATAGTACAGATCTTCACGGAATTTTCCTTTTTCGATTGCATTGAATAAATTCACGTTTGTTGCAGCAACAATACGGACATTGGTTTTTTGAACTTGTGAAGAACCTACTTTAATAAATTCTCCGTTCTCAAGAACACGAAGCAATCTTACCTGAGTGGTTAGTGGTAATTCACCAACTTCATCTAAGAAGATTGTTCCGCCATCGGCCACTTCAAAATAACCTTCACGAGTACTTGTAGCACCTGTAAACGCGCCTTTTTCGTGACCAAAAAGTTCACTGTCAATTGTTCCTTCCGGAATTGCACCGCAGTTTACGGCAATATATTTACCATGCTTTCTGTGTGAAAGCGAATGTATAATTCTAGGAATATTTTCTTTACCAACACCACTTTCCCCAGTTACCATAACCGAAATATCAGTTGGAGCAACCTGAATGGCTTTTTCGATAGCACGATTTAATTTCGGATCATTACCAATAATCTCAAATCGCTGTTTTATTGCTTGAACTGTTTCCATATAGATTTTGTTTCAAGTTTTTATTTGTTTCAGGTTTTGCCTAAAACTTTGGCTTGTATTTTTTGTCTGCCACGAATTTCTCGAATTTCACAAATTCTTGAAAAGTGGTTAATGAATTACTCTTTTGTGTTGTAATGTCTTTTTATTAAAATTAACGATAATTCCTAAATCACTATCAGCTAATTTTAAATAATTTATTGTTTGAGCGATATATTCATCAACTATTTCTTTTGGTGCTTTTACTTCTAATATGATTTCGTGATAAACTACAAAATCGGCATAAAATTTATGCGCTAAAACAATTTCTTTATATTGAATATCGTATTCTTTTTCACGTTCATAGGGGATATTATGTTTTTTGAACTCGTATTCTAACGCGTCTTTGTAAACAATTTCCAAAAGACCTCCGCCTAAAATTCTATGAACTTCCATACAAATTCCAACAATTTTATAGTACTCTTCTTTTCTGTATAATTCCATGCTTGTTTTTTTAAAACAAAGCTATAGAAATTTTTGAAAGAAAATTCGTGTAAATTTGTGAAATTCGTGGCGAAAAAAAAACTTAATTCATGCTACTAAGCCCAACTGCTTCGCCTTTTAAAGTTCCGCTAGTACAGCTTGTGATTTTTACGTTGACGAAATCTCCAATTTTGTAATTTTCTTTTGGGAAAACCACCGTTATGCTTTGAGAGTTTCTTCCAGAAAATTCATCTTTAGATTTCTTAGAAACTTTCTCTACTAAAACTTCAACTGTTTTGCCAACGAATTCCTCACTTCTAAACCAAGCATGTTTTTGTTGTAAATCGACAATTTCTTGTAATCTTCTTGCTTTAGTTTCCTCTTCAACATCATCCTTCATTTTTCTTCCAGCCAAAGTTCCAGGACGTTCAGAATACGAATACATATAACCGAAATTATATTTTACATATTCCATCAAGCTCATTGTATCTTGATGATCTTCTTCAGTTTCGGTTGGGAAACCAGCAATCATATCTTGAGAGATCGAAGCATCTGGAACAATTGCTCTAATTTTGTCAATCAAAGCCATGTATTCTTCACGAGAATGCAAACGATTCATTTCTTTTAAAATTCGGTTACTTCCAGATTGAACAGGAAGGTGAATATGTTTACAAATGTTTGGATATTTCGCAATAACATGTAAAATACTCTCATGCATATCCTGCGGATTTGAAGTCGAAAATCGAATACGCATTTTAGGAAAACCAGCAGCAACCATTTCTAACAATTGATCAAAATCAACTGCAGTTGCTTTTTGCATTTCAGAAGCATTTACGAAATCCTTTTTCAAACCGCCGCCGTACCAAAGGTAACTGTCAACGTTTTGACCTAAAAGCGTAACTTCTTTATAGCCTTTGTTCCATAAATCCTGAATTTCGGCCATAATACTTTGCGGCTCACGGCTTCTTTCGCGTCCGCGTGTAAATGGTACAACGCAAAACGTACACATATTATCGCATCCGCGCGTGATCGAAACCAAAGCGGTGATTCCGTTGCTCATTAAACGAACAGGTGAAATATCTCCGTACGTTTCTTCTTTTGATAAAATTACATTAATGGCGTCGCGTCCTTCTTCAACTTCAGCCAATAAATTCGGAAGATCTTTATAAGCATCAGGACCAACAACAAGATCAACTATTTTCTCTTCTTCCAAAAACTGACTTTTCAAACGTTCAGCCATACAACCCAAAACGCCCACTTTCATTTTTGGATTCGTGCGTTTTACTGCATTGTATTTCTCTAAACGCTTGCGAATGGTCTGTTCTGCTTTATCTCTAATAGAGCAAGTGTTCACCAAAACCAAATCGGCTTCTTCTAGAACAGAAGTTGTGTTATAACCTCCGTCAGACAAAATGGAAGCTACGACTTCACTGTCCGAAAAATTCATCGCACAGCCGTAACTTTCTATGAATAGTTTTTTAGTATTCTCAGGTTTATTTTCCAAAACAAGACTTTCGCCTTGTTTGCTTTCTTCAATAATCTTTTCCATTGTAAAAATTCAAAGTGCAAAGATAGCGTAATTGAAACGAATATGACAAGATGTCAGATAAAGAATTAACAATGTTTTAAAAATTTTAGATTGCAGATTTTGGATTTTAGATTATGTGGTGTTTATCAATTGATTTGTACTGGTTGTAAGTTTAAATTCAACTGCAAAAAATCTAAAATCTAAAATCTGCAATCTAAAATAAAGGGATTCCTTGGTTAAAAATCACTAAAAGTTATACCTATATATATTATCGATATTATTACAGATAAATCTGCAATTTTAAGTTTCATAATATCAAAATACCTCAAAAATGCATTCGTAAGGTTAATATTTAAAAAAAATAAATACTTTTGTTGCAGAAAAATAGAGCAATGGCAAAGAATTTAGTAATAGTGGAGTCACCTGCAAAGGCGAAAACGATCGAGAAATTTCTTGGGAGTGATTTTCAGGTGGAGTCAAGTTATGGACACATAGCGGACTTACCATCAAAGGAAATAGGAGTAGATGTAGAAAATGGTTTTAAACCAAAATATGAAGTTTCTCCGGATAAAAAAGCCTTGGTAACGAAACTTAAATCACTATCTAAGAATGCCGAAACGGTTTGGTTAGCATCCGATGAGGACCGCGAGGGAGAGGCTATTTCATGGCACTTGGCGGAAGAATTAAAATTGGATACAAAAAAGACCAAACGAATTGTTTTTCATGAGATTACAAAATCTGCGATTCTCAAAGCAATCGATAATCCAAGAGAAATTGACTATAATTTAGTAAACGCACAACAAGCACGTCGTGTTTTAGATCGTTTAGTGGGTTACGAATTGTCTCCTGTTTTATGGAGAAAAATCAAAGGCGGACTTTCAGCAGGTCGTGTGCAGTCAGTTTCTGTACGTTTGATTGTGGAAAGAGAACGCGAAATTCAAAATTTTAATGCAGTTGCAACATATTCAATTGTTGCAGAATTTGTAAACGAAGCTGGAAAAGCTTTCAAAGCAAAACTTCCAAAAAACTTCAATACTAAAAAAGAAGCCGAAGATTTCTTAAATCAAAACATCGGCTCTAAATATAAGGTAGCCGATTTAGAAACTAAGCCTACCAAAAAATCTCCAACAGCACCTTTTACAACTTCGACACTTCAGCAGGAAGCGGCGAGAAAATTGTATTTGCCAGTTGGAATTACCATGCAGTTAGCACAGCGTTTATATGAGGCGGGACTTATTACTTATATGAGAACCGATTCTGTAAATCTTTCTAAAGAGGCAATGGATGCTGCACAAGCAGAAATTATCAAATCTTACGGAAAAGAATTCTCTAAGCCGAGAGTTTTTGCTAATAAAAATAAAGGAGCACAAGAAGCGCACGAAGCAATTCGTCCAACTGATATGTCTCGACATACTGTAAATATCGACCGTGATCAGGCTCGTTTATACGATTTGATCTGGAAAAGAACTTTGGCTTCGCAAATGAGCGATGCACAGCTTGAAAGAACAAATGTGAAGATCGAAGCAGATAATCATGATGAGATTTTTACAGCTTCAGGAGAAGTATTACTTTTTGAAGGTTTTTTAAAAGTATACTTAGAAGGTCATGATGATGACGAAGAAGAGCAAGAAGGAATGCTTCCAGCTTTAAAAGTAAACGAAAAACTGGCTAATAACTATATTACAGCCACAGAACGATATTCAAGACCGCCTGCACGTTACACAGAGGCATCTTTGGTTAAAAAACTGGAGGAACTTGGAATTGGTCGTCCTTCGACTTACGCGCCAACAATTTCTACAATTATCAATAGAAATTATGTTGAAAAAGGAACTCTTGAAGGGGTAGAGCGTAATTATACACAGCTTACTTTGCAAAATAGTAAAGTAGGTGAGAAGGTTCTGAAAGAAAATACAGGTTCTGATAAAGGAAAATTGGTTCCTACAGATATCGGAACGATTGTTACTGATTTCTTGGTAAAGAATTTTGGAAACATTTTAGATTATAATTTCACTGCGAAAGTAGAGCAGGATTTTGACGAAATTGCCGAAGGAAATATAGACTGGGCAAAAATGATGCAGGATTTCTACAATAAATTTCATCCAAATGTAAAAGAAGTTGAGGCCAACGCCGAACGCGAAAGTGGAGAAAGAATTTTAGGAAAAGATGCTGACGGAAGACAAGTTTCTGTTCGTTTAGGAAAATTTGGGCCAATGGCACAGATTGGAGAGGCAGACGATGAAGATAAAAAGTTTGCCAGCTTAATGGCAGATCAAAATATAGGAAACATTACGCTTGAAGAAGCTTTGAATTTATTCTTGCTTCCAAAAAGTTTAGGTGAATATAAAGGAGAAGAGGTAGAAGTAAATAATGGTCGTTACGGTCCTTATGTTCGTCACGGAAGTGTTTTTATCTCATTGCCTAGAGGAGAAGATCCTTTAAATGTTTCTAAAGAAAGAGCTCAGGAGTTAATTGACGAAAAAGCACTTGCGGATGCGCCAATTGCAGTTTATAAAGGAGAAGCTGTTCAAAAAGGAGTGGGACGTTTTGGACCATTCATTAAATGGAACGGTCTTTTTGTAAATGTGAGCAAGAAATACAATTTTGATAATCTTTCTCAAGCAGATGTTGAAGAATTGATTGAAGAAAAACTTCAGAAAAACATCGATAAGGTTATTCATAACTGGGAAGAAGAAGGAATTGTAGTAGAAAAAGCTCGTTGGGGACGTTCTGTAATTTTAAAAGGAAAAATCAAAATTGAATTAAGCAAAGATGTTGATGCGACAAAATTAACATTAGCACAAGTTCAAGAAATGATTGCGGCTAAAACGCCTGCTAAAAAAGCGCCTGCAAAGAAAACTGCAGCTAAAACAACAACGGCTAAAAAAGCTCCAGCTAAAAAAACAGCTGCTAAAAAGAAATAAGTATATAAATGGAATTTGATTTTCTAGAACCAGTTAATGATGGAATTGTAAGATTCATCGGAGGGCTGTCTTCACAAGAGCTTGGAAGTAAAGTTGTTTTTCATACCCAAGATCAGTTTCCTGATATTGCACAAATTAGCATTGCTATAATTGGTGTATTGGAAGACCGTACAAACATCAATATGATTAACGAAGTTAATCTTTCTGCTGTGCGTAAAAAGCTTTATAGTATGTTTCCGGGCAATTGGGATGCATCAATTGCAGATTTAGGAGATATACTTGCAGGCGATTCTGTAGAGGATACTTATTTTGCATTAAAGAAAGTTACATCTGCATTAATCAAGAATAAAGTCATACCTATAGTCCTAGGAGGTTCTCAGGATTTGACCTATGCTTTATATCGTGCTTATGATGATTTGGAGCAGATGGTAAATTTGGTTGCAGTTGATAATAAATTCGATTTTGGTAAAGAAAATGAGTCAGTTTCGGCTAATTCATATCTTACAAAAATCATTATTGATGAGCCAAATAACCTTTTTAACTATTGTAATATAGGATATCAAACTTATTATAATTCGCAAGAGGAAATCGATCTGATTGAGAAACTGTTTTTTGATGCTTACCGTTTGGGTGAAATTTCAAATAAAATTACATTGGCTGAGCCAGTTTTTAGAGATGCAGACTTGGTTAGTATAGATTTGAATTCTGTAAAGTCTTCTGCTTCAGCAAACATGGTTACTTTTGAGCCAAACGGATTCAACGGAAAAGAAATTTGTGCTTTGGCTAGATATGCTGGTATCAGTGATAAAGTTTCCTCTTTTGGAGTATTTAATCATAACAGTACATTGGCAGAATCAGCTATCATTGCTCAGATTGTATGGTATTTTATTGAAGGTTATCACTACCGCTCAAAAGAATATCCGTTTGGAAGTAGAGCCAACTATTTAAAATATATTGTGCCGCTAGATGATGAAGAATTGATATTTTACAAAAGTGATAAAACTGACCGCTGGTGGATCGAAATTCCATACGAATCAAATGGCAGCAATAAACTGAAAAGAAATACGTTATTACCTTGTTCTTACGAAGAATATTTGTCGGCTTGCAATCAAGAATTGCCAGAAAGATGGTGGAAAGCGCAAAGAAAAAATGCTTTATAGATCGAAAATTTAAGTGAATTCTTAGGTTTTTAAAACCTTGTTAAAAAGGTTAAAATAAATTAGTAAGAAAATATTTATATAACATAAAAATTAACGTTTTACATCGATTTTTTACTACAGTTTATCGATAAAATATTTTTTTTTTATTTTATTTAACATTATTTTTGAACGGTAAAATAAATTCGCAAGTAGTATTGTTTTTTAGATAAATAATAAATACGTTTACGGACTTTTAATAATGAATAGATAATCCCAAATTTATATGAAGAAGTTTATTGCATTTGCAGCAATGTTAACACTAGTAATCGGCTGTGGTAAGTCTGGTGACAAAGGTGAATTAGTCGGTGTTACAGGAGGGAAATGGCATCCCGAGAAGCCTTATGGAATGACATTAGTTCCGGGTGGATCTTTTATTATGGGTAAATCAGATGCTGATTTAGCTAACGTAGAAGATGCTCCAACTAAAACTGTAACTGTTCGTTCATTTTATATGGATGAAACTGAGATTACAAATAGTGAGTATCGTCAATTTGTGGAGTGGGTAAAAGACTCTACAATGAGAGTTCGTTTAGCAATCTTAGCAGACGAAACTGGGCAAAAAGCTACTGATGGAAAAGGTAAAAAAGGCGGAAGCATTGCTGATTACGCTTTTAATGATTCTGATCCAGAAAAAATGACAGCTTATGACAAATATATGTACGACAACTACTATAGTGTTGGTACAAAAGATGATCCATATGCTGGAAGAAAATTAAACAGAAAAGTAAAATTAATTAAAGATACAAAAGCTTATCCAGATGAGTATTACGCTGAAGTAATGGATTCTATGTATTTGCCAATTGAAGAATCGTACAACGGTTTAAGAACAATTGATGTAAATAAATTGAAGTTCCGTTATTCTTGGATGGATATTCAAGCTGCTGCAAAAGCAAAAGTTGGAAAAAGAAGTGACTTCGTAAAAACTGAGCAGGTTAATGTTTATCCTGATACTGCAGTTTGGATTAAAGATTTCGCTTATTCATATAATGAGCCAATGCACAATGATTACTTCTGGCACAAGGCTTATGGAGATTATCCAGTAGTGGGTGTGACTTGGAAACAAGCTAAAGCATTCTGTGCTTGGAGAACTTTAAACAAAAACAGCTACATTAAATCTAAGAAAAAAGGACGTGATTTAGTAAATGCTTTCAGATTACCTACTGAAGCAGAATGGGAGTATGCTGCTAGAGGTGGTCTAGAGTCTGCAACTTACCCATGGGGAGGTCCTTATACTAAGAGTGATAGAGGTTGTTTCTTAGCTAACTTCAAACCAAGTAGAGGAGATTATGCTGCTGATGAAGCACTTTATACAGTTGAAGCTAAATCATACGATGTAAATGGTTATGGATTGTACAACATGGCAGGAAACGTTTCTGAGTGGACAGATTCAGCTTACAATCCAAACGCTTACGAATATGTATCAACAATGAATCCAAACGTTATCGATGGTAAAAACCAAAGAAAAGTTGTTCGTGGAGGTTCTTGGAAAGACGTTGCTTATTTCCTACAGGTAAGTACTCGTGACCACGAATATGCTGACTCAGCAAGAAGTTATATCGGATTCAGAACTGTACAAGATTACATGGGTACTCAAGTTACAGGAAACAGAAAAAAGTAATTTATAATTAATTCAATATCCAACAAATCTATTTTAAACCTAAAAAAAAAGTATTATGGCATTATTAAGTAAAAAAGCAATGAATTTCGCTTATGGTATGGGAGCGGCAGTGGTAATCGTTGGAGCGTTATTCAAAATTACTCACTTTGAGATTGGACCATTAACAGGTACAGTTATGCTTTCAGTAGGATTAGTTACTGAGGCGTTAATTTTTGCGCTTTCTGCTTTCGAACCAGTTGAAGAAGAACTAGATTGGACTCTAGTTTACCCAGAATTAGCTAACGGACAAGCTAGAGAGAAAAAAGCTAAAGCTGAAACTCCAACTGATGCTCAAGGATTATTATCTCAAAAATTAGACACATTATTAAAAGAAGCTAAAATTGACGGTGAATTAATGTCAAGTTTAGGAAACAGCATTAAAAACTTCGAATCTGCTGCTAAAGGAATTGCTCCAACTGTAGATTCAATCGCTGGACAAAAGAAATATTCTGAAGAATTATCTGTTGCTGCAGCTCAAATGGAATCATTAAACAGTTTATATAAAGTACAATTAGAAAGTGCTTCTAGAAATGCTGAGGCTAACAAAGAAATTGCTGAAAACGCTTCTAAATTAAAAGAACAAATGGCATCTATGACTGCAAACATTGCTTCTTTAAACAGCGTTTACGGTGGTATGCTTTCTGCAATGAGTAACAAAGGATAATTAGTTTTTAACTAAATATTAAATTTATTAATAAGAACTAATTAAAGAAAAATGGCAGGAGGAAAATTAACCCCTAGACAGAAGATGATTAACCTGATGTATCTGGTTTTCATCGCGATGTTAGCAATGAACGTATCAAAAGAAGTTATTTCTGCTTTTGGTTTGATGAATGAAAAATTTGAAGGTGCAAATAAAACATCGACAGAGACAAATGCAGGTTTATTAACTTCTTTGGATCAAAAAGCTGCTGAAGCAAAAGGAGAATTTGCAATTGCTGCAGTAACAGCTCACAAAGTTGAAACAATTACAAAAGAATTTTATGATTATATAGGTACTCTAAAAACTCAGGCTGTTAAAGGTTTCGAAGTTGATAAAGCAACTGGAAAAATGCCTTATGAGTCTATGGATAGAGGTGATAATATCGACGACTGGTTTACAGGAGACGGTTACACTAAAAAAGGTAACGAAATTATCGCTAAAATCGAAAAATATAAAGCTGATATCAAAGCTGCTTTAGGAACAGACAAAAAATACGCAGCAATTATCGCTGAGGTTGAAAAGAAATTTGATGTTTCTGATGTTAAAAATAAAGAAGGACTTAAAGAAAAGTATTTAGCTTACCACTTTAAAGGATTCCCAGCTATTGCTTCTGCGGCTAAACTTTCAGCTTGGCAGAATGATGTTAAAAAGACTGAAACAGACGTTTACAACAGTGCATTAGGTAAAGCTGCAGTTGCTGCTGCTTCTTACAGCAACTACCAAGCGATCGTTGTTTTAGATAAAAATGCTTATTTCCAAGGAGAAAAAGTTACTGGTAAAGTTGTTTTAGGTCGTTATGATGAAAACACTACACCAACTTCTTTCCAAGGTCCTGGACAAATTGTAAACGGACAAGCTGTTATCTCTTTAACTGCTGGTGGAGTTGGAGAACAAGATATCAACGGACAATTTACTTTCTTAGAGGATGGAAAAAATATTCCTTTAAAATTTTCTGGTAAATACGTTGTAGTTCCAAGACCAAACGCTGCTACAATTTCTGCAGATAAAATGAACGTAGTATATAGAGGTGTTGTTAACCCAATCTCTGTATCTTTCGCAGGTGTTGACGCTAACAAGATTGTTGCAAGTGCTCCAGGTTTATCTTCTGCTGGAAAACCAGGAAAATATAACATGAGCCCAGGTCAAGGTACTGAAACTACAATTTCTGTAACTGGTACTTTACCAAACGGTGATAAAGTAACTGATAAGAAAACATTCAGAATTAAAGGTATTCCTGGTCCAACAGGAACAATTAGAGGTGAGATGGGAGTTGTTAAAGGTCCTAAATCTAACTTAGAGATTGCTACTATTGGAGCTAAACTTCTTGATTTTGATTTTGAAGTTGGTTTAGATGTTGTTGGATTCAATATGAAAATTGCTGGACAACCTACAGTTGTTGTTACAGGAAACAAAATGAATGCACAATGTAAACAAGTACTTTCAAGAGCAGGTAAAGGAGACCAAGTTACTATTTCTGAAATTAAAACTAAACTTGTTGGAGCTGGTAGCTATTTATTACCAAGAACTGCTCCTGTAATTTACGAAATACAATAATAAAGTAGTGTAAGCTACATTCAATATCTTATAACGATACCACGATGAAAGTAAGAAATTTATTAATAGCTATTGTTTCTATCGCTGGAGGTTTTGCTTCTAATGCGCAATCAAATTTGCTAAACGCTAAAACTCCTGCTCAGATTGGACTTAAAACTCCTGCTCAATTAATATCTGACAATGATAAGCCATTGGCTTATGGTTATGTAGATGATAGAGATATCTTGATGGGAAAAACAACATGGGAAATCATTGATTTAAATGAAAAAATCAACTTTCCAATGTATTTTCCGGTAGATACAGCTAATATTGGTCCTAACAGACGTTCTCTTTATGACGTTTTAACTAAAGCTATTAAAAGTGGAAAAATAACTGAAGTATATACTGATAGTTATTTCAATACTAAAAAATCTATGAAAGACATCGAAGGATCTTTATCTCGTATTGATACAACTGATGCAGGTAGAGAGTTAATTAACCAATACCCTGATGACTACAAATCACGTGTTGTGAAGAAAAAAGTGGTTTCTGGTAAAGGTAAAAACAAATCGGTTTCTTACGTAGAAGAGACAGTTGGGCCAACAAGAACGGTTCCTGCTGAGTACATCTTGAAACAAGATCTTACTGCTGCAGATGTTAGTCAGTATAAAATTAAAGGATACTGGTATTTTGATAAACGTCAAAGTGAATTGAAATATCGTTTACTAGGAATTTGTCCAGTAACTCCTGACGTTTATACAATGAATAGTGATGAAAAGGATTATATTGAATTGTTTTGGGTATTCTTCCCAAATGCCAGAGAAGCACTGCATGAAGCAAAAGCTTTTAATGACAACAACTCAGCTCTTCCAATCTCATTTGATCAGATTTTGAATTCAAGACGTTTTAATGCTGTTGTTTACAAAGAAGAAAACCTTTACGGAGACAGAGCAATTAGCGATTACATGAAAGACAACGCACAAAACCAGTTGTTAGAATCTGAAAGAGTGAAAGAGAAAATTCGCAATTTCGAACAAGATATGTGGAACTACTAAGTTGATACATAGTATAATAATTAAAAAACTCTTACTACCTTTGTAGTAAGAGTTTTTTTTATGTCGAAAAGTGAACAACAGTATGTTTTGAGTTAATATTTGATTTCTTTTTGATTATGTAAGAAAAATAACAATATTTGTAATAAAATTTCGTTTAATGTTCTGTAAAATTTATCATGATGAAAGTAGGAAATTTATTAGTTGCTATTGTTGCTGTTCTCGGAAGTTTATCTTCTAATGCTCAGTCTAATTTACTTAATGCCAAAACAGCCGATCAGATAGGGATTAAGACGCCAGCTCAAATGATATCAGATAACGATAAGCCTTTAGCGTATGGTTATGTTGATGATAGAGATGTTTTGATGGGGAAAATGGTTTGGGAAATTATTGATTTGAATGAAAAAATCAATTTTCCATTATATTTTCCAGTAGATACTGCAAATATTGGTCCAGATAGAAGGTCGCTTTACGATATTTTGACGAAAGGAATCAGAAGCGGTAGAATAACAGAAGTCTATACAGATAGTTATTTTAATACAAAAAAGACCTTAAAAGATATTCAAGGGGCTTTATCTCGTGTTGATACCACAGATGCAGGTCGAGAACTTATTAATCAATATCCTGATGATTACAGAACGCGTGTTGTTAAGAAAAAAGTAGTTACAGGTACAGGAAAGAATAAGAAAGTAAATTACGTTGACCAAACTGTAGGGCCTACTAGAACAGTTCCTGCTGAATATATTTTGAAACAGGATCTTACAGCTGCAGATGTGAGTCAGTATAAGATTAAGGGTTTTTGGTACTTTGATAAAAGGCAAAGTGATCTAAAATACCGTCTATTGGGAATTTGTCCTGTAACTCCAGATGTTTACACAATGAATAGTGATGAAAAGGATTATATAGAGCTATTCTGGGTCTTTTTCCCTAATGCGCGCGAGGTACTGCATGAAGGAAAAGCTTTTAATGACAAAAACTCTGCCTTGCCTATTTCATTTGATCAGATCTTAAATTCGAGACGTTTTAATTCTGTGATATATAAAGAAGAAAATGTTTATGGGGATCGTGAAATCAAAGATTATATTAAAGATAATGCACAAAGCCAATTGTTGGAAGCTGAAAGAGTAAAAGAGAAGATTCGTAATTTTGAAGAAGATATGTGGAATTACTAAGCTCATAAACTCATAATAAGAAAAACTCTTGCTACCTTTGTAGTAAGAGTTTTTTTATTTTATCTATATACTTCACAATGCTTGATTATTTAATTGTCGGATCTGGATTGGCTGGAATTTCTTTTGCCGAAGTCGCCCTTAAGAATAACAAATCAATTTTACTTTTAGATGACAAATCTCAGAATTCCTCTAGAGTTGCTGGCGGTTTGTACAATCCCGTAATCTTAAAGCGCTTTAGTGAAGTCTGGAATGCAAAAGAACAGCTTGTATTAATGAACGAGTTTTATGATAAAGTAGAAGAGAAGCTCAAAGAGAAGTTCAATTTTAAAATGCCAGTTTTAAGAAAGTTCTTTTCAATTGAAGAGCAGAACAATTGGTTTTCGGCTTCAGATAAAATCAATCTAGTTCCTTTTTTATCAACTAAATTAATTTCAAAAAAATATAGCAGCATTGACTCTCCATTTGATTACGGAGAAGTTCTACATACAGGATATGTTGATACGGCTTTATTGCTAGATACTTATAGACAATATTTGCTTCAGAATGATTTGTTGAGAGAAGAATCTTTTGATTTTAGTGATATAGAATTTTTAGATTCAGGAATTCAATATAAAAACATTCAGGCTCGTCATATCATTTTTGCCGAAGGATTTGGAATGCATAAAAACCCATTTTTTAACTATCTTCCATTGGATGGAACAAAAGGTGAATTGTTTATTATAAAAGCTCCAGATTTAAATCTAGATGTGATTGTAAATACAAGTGTTTTTATTTTGCCTCTAGGGGATGATTTGTTTAAGGTTGGAGCAACCTATAATTGGCATGATAAAACTGCTGAACCTACAGAAGAAGGTAAACAAGAGCTTTTAGAGCGTATTAAAGAAATTATAACTTGTGACTTCGAGATAGTAAAACATTTTGCAGGAGTTCGACCAACAGTTGCAGACAGAAGACCTTTGCTAGGAACACATGAACAGCATAAGTCTCTGCACATTCTAAACGGATTAGGTACAAGAGGTGTTATGCTTGGTCCGGCAATGGCGCAAGCATTATATGATCATATCGAGAATAATATTCCACTAGATAAAGAAGCCGACATTAAACGATTTTATAAACGATATTTGAAAGGTCTTACTTTTGGGCAGCATTAGGATCGTAAGAAACAAACATATTAATATATAAGTTTCTTGAAAGACGTAAAACGAATGGGAATAAAATAACCAGTGTGATAATAATTGCCAAAAAAGACTGTTCTATTGTGGTGTTAAAAAACACAAAAGAAACTATAAAGGCTGCGACACCTACGGCTACGTTTAGAGCATAACTAACATACATGGCACCATAAAAAAACGAAGGTTCGATCTGGTATTTGAATCCGCAGTGGCTGCAATGCTCATTCATTTTTAGAACTTTACTTAAATGAAGCGGATTTTTGTCTTCATACATGCTTTCTTTTTGGCATTTTGGACAACTTCCTGTTATTATACTATTTAGTTTGGAGCCTCTTTTGAACATTTTAAGTAGATTTTATAGTCTTTAATTCACCTCATTTGTATTTGGATACCAGTGTGAATTGGAGTAATTATTTAAAGCAAATATAAGGTATTTTCAGGCGTTAAGCTATTAAATCAGGATAAAAACTTACAGCTTATGCTGATTTGATTTTGAGTATAATTTTTGTCGAGACAATGTTTCTTTTTTTCTAAAATGTATATAAGAGTTTATTCTCAATGCAATTATTTTTTGATTCATTAAAGAAGAAAAGTTCAGAATTAAACAAGGTTTTTAGTTTTTGAATTTTACAAAAGCTATTGTTTTTCAGTATAAAAACTTCAATTAAAAGTTATACTTTTGCACTTTCAAAATTGTAACAGGATAATTCGTCTGTTTACGGTTTATTTTATTTAATGAATAAAAAGGTTTTCTAGCCTTTACATTTACAGCAATACGTTATGCTTAATATACACAATCTTTCCGTTTCTTTTGGAGGAACCTATTTATTTGAAGAAGTTACTTTTCGTTTGGGTGCCGGCGACCGCGTAGGTCTTGTTGGTAAAAACGGAGCAGGTAAATCTACAATGCTAAAAATGCTAGCAGGCGATTTTAAACCTGATTCTGGAGTAATTTCTCAAGAGAAAGATATTAAAATGGGATTCTTGCGTCAGGATATTGATTTTGAACAAGGAAGAACCGTTTTGGAAGAAGCGTATGAGGCTTTTACAGAAATTAAAATTGTTGAGAAAAAACTAGAAGAAATCAATCATCAATTGGTGACTAGAACCGATTATGAAAGTGAAGAATATGCTAAGATTATAGAAGATCTATCTGATTACACACATCGATTTGATCTTCTTGGAGGATATAACTATGTGGGAGATACAGAAAAAATTCTTCTAGGTTTAGGTTTTAAAAGAGAAGTTTTTAATAACCAAACTGAAACATTCTCTGGAGGATGGAGAATGCGTATCGAATTGGCAAAACTTTTATTGCAGTCTAATGATGTATTGCTTCTGGATGAGCCAACCAACCACTTAGATATTGAAAGTATTATTTGGTTGGAGAATTTCCTTCGCAATTATCCTGGAGTTGTGGTAATTGTTTCGCACGATAAAATGTTCTTGGATAATGTAACGAATAGAACAATCGAAATTTCGTTAGGGAAAGCATATGATTTTAATAAACCTTATTCTCAATATTTAGAACTGCGTCATGAGATTCGCGAAAAGCAATTGGCAACTCAAAAAAATCAGCAGAAGAAGATTGAAGAGACAGAAAAATTAATCGAGAAATTCCGTGCAAAAGCTTCAAAAGCTTCAATGGCGCAATCATTGATTAAAAAATTAGACAAAGTAGAAAGAATTGAAGTTGACGAAGATGATAACTCAGTAATGAATATTTCGTTTCCGGTTTCTAAAGAGCCTGGAAAAGTAGTTATTGAAGCTGAACATGTAACGAAAGCTTACGGAGACAAGACGATTCTTAAAGATATTAGTTTATTGGTTGAAAGAGGAAGTAAAATTGCCTTTGTTGGTCAAAACGGGCAAGGAAAATCAACTTTCATTAAAGCATTAGTAAACGAATTTGAATACCAAGGAAATATCAAATTAGGACATAATGTGCAGTTAGGATATTTTGCTCAAAATCAGGCTGAATATCTAGATGGTGAGATTACTTTACTTCAAACTATGGAAGATGCGGCGACTGACACAAACCGAATGAAAGTTCGTGATATGTTAGGTTCTTTTCTTTTCCGTGGAGATGATGTTGAGAAAAAAGTAAAAGTGCTTTCTGGAGGAGAACGTAACCGTTTGGCGCTTTGTAAGCTATTATTACAGCCAATCAACGTTTTGCTGATGGATGAGCCTACGAACCACTTAGATATTAAATCTAAAAACGTTTTAAAGGCCGCACTTCAAAAATTCGGTGGAACTTTGTTATTGGTTTCTCACGATAGAGATTTCCTTCAAGGAATGTCGAATATCGTTTATGAATTTAAAGATCAAAAGATTAAAGAATACTTAGGAGACATCAACTTTTTCTTAGAACAACGCAATCTTGAAAACATGCGTGAAGTGGAGAAAAAAGATGTTGTAAAAAATGCACCAACTCCGAAAGAAAAAGAAGCTAGTAAATTGTCTTACGAAGATCAGAAGAAAGGAAAAGCGCTTCAGAACAAATTAAGTAAAATTGAAAGCCAGATTCAACAGTTAGAAAAACAAATTCAGCATGACGATAAAATGTTAGAAACCAATTATGACAAACATATCGAAGATGCTTCATTTTTTACTGCTTATAATAAAAAGAAACAAGATTTAGAGCAATTATTAATCGATTGGGAAGTTGTTTCGGAAGAGATTGATAGTTTTAATGCTTAATGCTTTTTGTTTCAAGTTTCGGGTTTCAAGTTATTATCTTGACGAGTAAATTTGACCGCAAAGCACGCTAAGTTTTATATTTTACATTTACAATGTACAAAGTTCGCAAAGTTATCTACCGATAAAGCTTTGCGAACTTTGCGTTTTATATAACCTCAAAAGTTTAAAAAAACTTAGCGTGCTTTGCGGTAAAATATTCATTCACTTCAAAACTTGAAACTTGAAACTTGAAACTTGAAACTTGAAACAAACTACTTAATAATCCCAATAGATTTCGAATGTTCGATCGCTTTACTGCTTTCTTTAAAATAACAGACCGAAACATTTATACTTTCCAGATTTTTTAAAATCTTTTGAACTTCTTTTTTCTGGGATTTACCAGTCTGTCTTATATAAACAGCAACCACAGTTACTGGAAATATCTTGCAGATTCTTTCGTAGAGTTTTGGATCGTGCTGAGAATCATCGCC
This sequence comes from Flavobacterium sharifuzzamanii, assembly GCF_003254585.1. Classification (GTDB taxonomy): domain Bacteria; phylum Bacteroidota; class Bacteroidia; order Flavobacteriales; family Flavobacteriaceae; genus Flavobacterium; species Flavobacterium sharifuzzamanii. Next base: position 128,333 of record NZ_QJGZ01000031.1, read on the forward strand.
CATTAAAACATACTTTAGCGTGGGATAAAATTCTACTACATGTTTAATTTTTTCATATTTATGATCATGATTTCCTCTTCCGCTCATAAAGAAATCGGTAATGCCTCGTTTGATATCTTTTAACAGAAAAACAGCTTTTGGCAATTTGTTAATTCGCGTGAATTTTGCAATAAATCGGTATAAATTCCATTCGCTACTAGAGATATAAAAAAAAGCATTTACTTCTTCTAAGTTATCTCTTCCTGCAGAACTTAAAGCTTGATAGTGAGATACAACATCTTTGAATACTTTACGATCATTAACATTTTTAAACAATAAAATATAGATTTTTCTAAAGATGTTATTGGTGTGCGAAATCAAAAAAGTATCATCAATATCTGATATAATTCCTAGTTTTCCTTTGTGAGGTCGTATAAAACTGCCTTTGCAGGTTATGGTTTCGTTACGGTATTTTATGCTTACTTCATAAGACATCCATCCGAAATGAGTTTCTTTTTCTAGCGGAATACAGAAGTTAAAGAAACCGTCATCAAGTGTTTTGGTGTGAATTACTTCGTTGTTGTAATGAAGGTAAACATCAAAATTTTTAATAGTTTTTATTCTGAACAGTCGGAGAATAGAAGTGGCATTTTTTAATTTCCTTTTTTCAAAATTGTATTTGTTTTCCCTTTTTAAAACATGCCCCATTACAATTAGCTCTTGTTCATTTGCATAACCACGATATAATTGTAGAATTGGTTTCATTAATTACGTATATTTATGTAACTGTAATTTACTCAATTTAATTGGTTTTAAAAGTAAAATTTTGAAAAAGAATATTCTATTTGTTGTGAATCCTATTTCTGGAGACTTGGATAAATCAGATTTGATTGATGCTGTTGAAGAGTTTGCGGCAACCAATCATTTTGATTTGAAAGTGTATGAAACAACTGGAAAAAATGATTTAAGGGCAATACAAACTTTATATAATGAATCTGTTCCAGAACGAATTATTGTTGCTGGAGGTGACGGAACGATAAAAATGGTGGCCGAAGCTGTGGAAGAACAAGATGTGATAATTGGAATTTTGCCTGCGGGTTCTGCAAACGGACTTTCGGTAGATTTGAATCTTCCTTCTGAAATAGAGGAGAACCTTAAAATAGCTTTTCTACACCATTATATCGAAATGGATATGATTTGCATTAACGGTAAAAAAAGCATCCATCTGAGTGATCTTGGCTTGAACGCAAATTTGGTTAAAAACTACGAACAAAGTGATATTCGCGGATTTTGGGGTTACGCGCTGCAGGCTTTTACAACGCTTAAAGAATCTGAAGAACCTTTTGTGGCAACAATTTCGGCCAATAACAAAACCGTACAGCATGTTGCAAGAATGATTGTAATTGCCAATTCTCAGAAATACGGAACAGGAGTTATTATCAATCCAAATGGTGCTATGAACGATGGAAAGTTTGAGCTGGTTATTTTAAAAAGCCTTGATCTGCTTTTAATCGGAAAAATAATTACTGGGAATATGCCAATTGATTCTGATGATATTGTAATTATTTCAACGAATAAAGCGGCAATAAAAACAGATTACCCCGTTAATTTTCAAATTGATGGAGAATATTGCGGAGCACAGACTTCACTGGAAATTGATATTTTGCATAAACAAATGAAAATTGCGGTGCCGTAAATTTATTTAAACGGATTTCTCTCCTGCCATTCTGTTTTGGGTTCCAAATAATTAAAAAATCTTGAAATGTTATGGTTAATCAAAGCGTTGCTGTGCGTAATTAAACCATACATTTTTACAGGTTTTGCACCAACAGAACTTTTGATTTCGAGAGCAGTTCTGGCAAAAACGATTTCACGGAAACCTTTCTTGATAGAAGACGCAATCATGTCGTAGAGCATATTTAAATACAGCATTTTTTCGCGCTGAATGCTTTCGTCATAACCCAAAAAGTACGTGTCCATTACTTCGCCATTTTTGATTAAAGTATTGAAGCCGATTAGTTTTTCATCTAAGAAATAACCGTACAGAAGAAAGTTGTCTCCCATTATTTCTTTAAAAAAGCTAAAGTGGTTGCGAGCTAAGAAAAAGGTGTTGAAAGGCGCATTTTTGGCAACATGAAAATAAAGGTCGTAAATAGCGTCTTCATATTGTTTGATGTCAGAAAGTGACATTTGTTGTTTTACAATTCCTTCTGATTTTTTTCGTGCACGTTTGTATTGATCGCGATATTTTTTTGACAGAGCGTTGATGTAATCCTGTTCGGTTTTCCAGCTTTCTTTGATGTTGAAAATCATGTTCGGCTGGGTCGAAAACGTATAATTGTTTTTAAATTCAGCCTGAAGAGGTTCTATTTCTTTTCCTGTAAAATCTTTTATGCTCGTTATATGAACCTTTTTTCCGTTTTCTTTTAAATCTTTTTTAAGCTGATTAATAGCTTTGTGAAGTGTTTTTATTGCTTTTGATTCTTTAATACTTTTATCAAGAACAAAGGCATTTTGTCCTGTAAGCATATTGTTTCCAACGAATAAAACATGCGAAGCAAAATTCTTTAAAGCGAAATTACGCACCGAAGTCTTTAAGCATTTGTCGCGTTCTCCAAAAGACTCAAGTTTTTCTGCAAATAAGAATTGCGTTAGCACAATTCCGATTAGTTTTTTTTCTTCAAAAAGTCCGATAAAATGGCAAGTCATATTTACTGGGCAAGAGTTTTCCAGCACTTCGAGATATTCGCGTGTCAAAAAAATGTTATTTGCTGCGAGCGAGTTCCATTCTACAGGCAGTAATGATGTGCTTTTGTAAATCTGGAAAGAATAAGTTGTATTCAAAAGAGTGAGCTAATTTCTTCAAAATTAGATAATATTTATAATAACTAAACTGCTTTAAGTTATTATTAAGAAAACCCGTTTGAGATTATTCTTCAAACGGGTTTTTTATAAATGATATTAAGCAAATCCACAAATGATTCCGCCCATAAGAGTTAAGGTAAGAGTCCAGTATCCAGCATGAATGAAAATATATTTCCAAGATTTTCTTTCAAACAAACCATTGATTCCAATTAATGGAAAAGCAAAAAATAATCCCGACATAAAACCGTGAAGCGCACCATGTTTAAAAGTTCTATAAGCCATTCCGTAATCTGCCATAAAAGCTGCAAATGAAGGTTTTGCGCTGTCCATTAAAGGCGGTCCGCCAACCATTCCGATTGCACCAGACTGATGGATGGTTAAAGACATTAAAGTCATAGTGATCATTAGAGAAAATACGTACGTTAATCCGAAAATTTTAAGCATATTTCCTTTTCTTAGCTCTTCTTGAGTAAGATTATTTTCTTTCATCCAGATAGTTCCGAATACTTTTGGGCTATACCAGATAAAACCGGTTACCAGTGTGACAATGGCTGCAATGAATAAAGCTGCGAAGTTAATTTGCATGATATGAGGTTTTTAGAATTAGTTGATCAAATGTAATTAAAAAACAGGTAGGTTTTTGAAAAATATAAAAAGAAATATTAATCTTACAAATAAAAAAATTTTCAACAGTTTGCCGATATTTAGTGTATTATAGCTGTGAATTGTATAATTTTACGCTAGTAACAAATCCCAAATCTGTTATGAAAATTGTATTTACTCTTTCTTTATTATTTGCTTTTTCGCTAAACGTTTTGGCAGATGCCGTTTCGGATAAAGAAAAAGAGGCGCTTATAAAATTGTATCATGCAACAAATGGCTTGCAATGGAAAAATAAGTGGGACTTAAGTCTATCTGTTTCTACCTGGTACGGTGTTAAAGCCGAAAATGGAAAAGTCGTTGCTTTGAATCTGGCAGATAATAATTTGCAGGGAGAATTGCCAGAAGCTTTTTACGATCTTATAAATTTAGAATCGCTAAATCTGGAGAAGAATAAAATTGAAGGAAGTTTGTCTTCGTCAATCTTTAATTTGAAGGAATTAGAATTGCTTAATGTTGCTGACAATAAATTATCAGGTGTAATTCCACTTTCCATTTGTCAATTGACAAAATTGAAAGATTTAGAGCTTTTTATGAATAAGATTTCTGGAGAACTTCCGTCGGAAATTGGAAAGCTGAATCAGTTGGAAATTTTAGCTGTTTTTAATAACGAAATTAACGGAAAACTGCCTGTTTCAATTTATAAAATTTCAGGGCTAAAAGTATTGCTGCTAAATAATAATAAGCTGTCCGGAAATTTGACAAATGAAATTATTAATTGGAATGTATTGCAAAATTTTAGTTTATTTGACAATGAATTTTCAGGTGCAATTCCGCAAGAAATTGAGAAGTTGAGCAAGTTACAAGAATTGAATCTTTCGTATAATAAATTTACGGGCGAAGTTTCAAAAAAGACAGCATTATTAGATGCTTTAAATATGACTATGATGGATGAAAACGGAAATCCGTTTTTATTAGAAATAAACCAAGAAAATAAATTACAATAATTACCCAAAATTAATCGATGCTTATGAATGAATTTTACACTCGTTAAACAAGTTGATTAAATATATTTAGTTAATTGCCAAAACCGTAACTATGTTACGGTTTTATGGTTTCTAGAGGTTTTGTCTTTTAAAAATATAACATTTAATTTAGAATTGAATTTTTTATGTTTGTCTAAATTTTTATAACTTTAATAAAAGTATCCGGAGAACCAAAAACCGATTAATCAGCGGTATTACTAATTACTTAATAAGAAGAAATCATGACACTACAATATCAAGGTGAACAGTACGGAAAACCAACAACTTTTACAATTAGAATTATTGGAAACAACTTGTCAAAAAGCAGTTCGAACTACCAGATTGATCTTTTGGTGGGCGACAAAAAATTGCCAACTTTTACAAGCGAGATTCACCAAAGTCTTTCTAATTGCCTGAGAGAAATTTACTTGTTTAGAAAACATAACGGAATCACATTCAATGAATCATCAGAGAAAATTGTTTCGCTTTATGTTCCTTATGATAAAGTTTTGTATAACTACAATAAATATGCTTTGTTCAGAGCATAAATTTTTCTCAAAAGAGGATAAAAAAAGACCATTTGAAAAAATGGTCTTTTTTTTATTTCTAAAAGTGAGAGTTATTATCGAATAATCTTCAAATAAGCGCTATAAGGATCATCTTTAATCGAGGTACGCATATAATATACATTTTCGTCTTTTTCTTTTAAATCAAATTGAATTAAGCCTGCATCGCAATAATAGTAAAGCAAGTTATCGTCAGCAGGAAATTCAATATTAGAAATAGGCAGTGTAGTTAGTTTTTCTTCAAAAGCTATTTCGCCGTTTGATAAGTCTAGTTCAAAAAGTTTCTTTTTACGAGTGTATCCCCAAAGATTGTCAACTTCTTTTACTATATATTCTACATTATCACCTTTAAAATCTGTTTTCCAAAGCTGAGTTCCTGTTTTAGAATCAACAGCATAAATAGATGAAACCTCTGAACCTTGTGCTGCAAAATAAAGTTTTTTGTCATGGCATACAATGCGTTCCTTCACATTGTTTTGGTTTTCTTCTATTTTAAATTGCCATAAAACATCTAGGCTATTTGGTTTTAAAGCGTAAAGCCAATTTTTATCGCCTGCAATAAAAACATTTTCGCCATCTGTAACTGGTTTTCCAGTCATGGTTTCGTCAAAGCTTTTTTGGTAAAGCAATTTTCCTGTATTAGCTTCAAAACAATACACATTTGTTCCGCTTTGGGTAAAGATCTTATTATCGAAATAAAGTGGCTCAATATCGTTGTTTGGAGTGTCTAACTTGTAGTTCCAGGCCAAGCTTCCATCTTTTAGATCTAAAGCATATAAATTACTGCTCTGATTTTGATTTTGGGCAGTTATAAAAAGTTTTCCATTAGCTATAATCGGAGTCTGGTCTTTTAGAACAATCTGGTCTGTAATATTTCCTATTCTAGATTTCCAGAAAATAGTACCTGTACCATTATCTACTGCATAAATTTCTCCATTAATAAACGGAATATATACAACTCCGTCATGAATAGTAATTTTATTAGCACACATTTCTGTATGAGCATCTGAAGCTTTTATTGTCCAAACAATACTTTCGACTTCTAGATCCCATGAAAAAAGCGAACCATCGTAATCGTAAATTAAAATTGAGGTGTCGTCTAGAGAAATCTTTTTAAGCGGTTTAAGAGACTTGTTGGTAACAGCTTCTTCTGTAGGTAAATTGCTGTTTGTGTAATTGGTTTTGCTGGCGGGCGCTTGTCCAGACATATTTGCAAAGGCGAATACAAATAAAAGGGCTATTAATTTGTGTTTCATTTTAAGATTTGGGTTGATTTTTTGATTGTCTTTTTTTAAAACATTTAACGGAGTAAATATAAACAAAAAAAGCTCCAGATTTCTCTGAAGCTTTTGTCTTAGTAAGTAGTCCGTGGGGGAATCGAACCCCCCTTACCAGGATGAAAACCTGGCGTCCTAACCGATAGACGAACGGACCTGCTTTGCTATTGCGGGTGCAAAAATGCAACTATTTTTGAGATGTACAAAGCTTTTTTGAAAAAACTTTTTGATTTTTTTTGATCTAAAATTATTTTAGATGATGGTTTTTCCAGTATTAACCGAGTTAATGTATTTGTATTTATTTGATTAATAATTGGTTGTTTTGAGTGTATGCGGAGAAATTGTTTGTTTTTTTTAAAGGAAAATAATTTTTAAAAATATTGGGTAATTTTGTTTTTTGAAAGAATAATCTTGTTTTTATTACAGAAAAAATGAGAAGTCAAATAAGAAAACAATTGTTCTGCTATTTTTAACAGACGTATTTGACTGGATAAATACGTTCCTTATTTTCTCTTTACGTCTTTATAAATTTGTTTGATTCTAAAATAACATTAAGAGTCAATAACAGTAAATACAAAAAAAGTAAGGAAAGATTATGAAAGTAGAAAAGGGAAAATCTATGATAGATTTTTTAGAATCGATTGACAGAATGAAATATTTTACAAAATTAAGTCCAGACATTAAGGATAATGATAATTCTATAAATATGATGCTAAAAGTGCATTCGTACACCGAGCTGAATCTAACTATTTCATCTTTATTAAAAGCAAGTATAAATATCATGAAAGATGATTTTAAAAAAAATGAAATAGAGGTAATGCTCTTACTTGAAATGGCTTTGCAGTTACTTCCAACTGACGAAATGGAATTATTAGATCAAATCTTTGGTACTATTTCTGAAATAAGAAAAACTTCAAATGAAGATTGAAAATGCATTCCTGCTTATGGAATGCTTTAAGTGTGAAAAAATAGTATTTTGCAAATCCAAATTATGGGCTTAATTTAGTTCCCTTTGCTCGCGCCAAAAGGTGCATTTTTAATCTATTTTAATGATCAAAAGTCTTATGGTATATTGCTCAAATAATGAATTAATAACGTGGTTTAAAAAATATGAGAGGCAAAGCCTAATCATAACCGTGCTTTTAATAATTTTTGCGTGCTTAGCAGGAACCGGTTTTTTCTTTGATACACGAAAAGAAATTGATAATAAATTTATTTTTGGTGTTATAGGATTGGGTTTAATAATTATTTTCTTTTTGTACGCCTATTTTAATTCAGGTTCTCTAACAAATAAAACAATTAGAGAGATAGAATTCACAGATTCAGAAGTTACTTTTTCAACTTTTTCTTATAGATTATTTGTGTTGTATAAAATAGAGAAAAAGAAAATTGTAATAGACTTGGCGCTTTTTAAATTTGTGCAGAGTGAGTATCCAATAAGTAACAAAAAGGTAAATATTAAGAAAGAATGTTTTAGAATAACTCATAATGAAGATGACTTTTTTTTGTTGTTTAAATATTACGATGATAATCTTTTAGAGAATTTTGAAAAGGGTTTTAAAATTAATTAGGTTGGCAAGTGAGTTTATGTTGCTGTGCTCTTTCTCGCGCCAACAAATAGATTATCAATTGCTTAGGAAATTATTTTGCAAATCCGAAGAATGGACTTAATTTCGTTATAAATCATCATGACGTCAATACTTTTGCGATTATGGTAAATATGGAAGTATGGAATTTTTTTTAAGGAGAGCAGAATTAAATGATGTTGAATTTATAAGCAAACTATCCGATCAATTAGGTTATGAAACAACAATTGAGAAAATGCATAATCGGCTTTTGGAAATTTTAAACAATACCGATAATTGTATTTATATATGTATCGATAATGAAAATGTTATTGGTTGGGTTCATGGTTTTTATTCGCTTAGAGTTGAATCTGATTCTTTTGTAGAAATTGGAGGTTTAGTGGTAGATGAAAATTACCGAAGAAATGGAATCGGTAAAATTTTGGTGGAAAAGGTAATAGAATGGGCTCGTACTAAAAAAAGCACTAAAATCAGAGTAAGGTGCAATGCAGTTCGCAAAGAAACTCATATTTTTTACAATAGAATTGGTTTTAACGAGACCAAAGAACAAAAAATATTTGACTTTAAATTAGACTAATATAAGTATTGCCACAACTTAGAAACAACTATACTAATCAAAATTGATTCAAAATGACAAAAGCAAAAGAAGAAGTAATATGGATAACAGGCGCTTCATCTGGCATTGGAAAATCGATGGCCTTTGAGTGGGTAAGATTAGGATATAAAGTAGTTCTTTCTGCAAGACGTAAAGAGTTATTAGATAAAGTTGCTGACGAGATTAGGCAATCAGGCGGAAAAGCATTGGTAGTTCCGTGCGATATAATGGAAGAAAACTCTATCGAAAATGCAGTCCAACAAATCATCAAAGAATGGGGGCGTTTGGATGTGGTTGTAGCCAATGCTGGTTTTGGCGTTTTTGGAAGTATCGAAAATCTAACAGCCAAGGATTGGAACAGGCAATTGCAAGGCAATGTGACTGGATTAGCTTTAACGGTAAAATATGCACTGCCTCATTTAAAGAAAAACAAAGGACGAATTGGTTTGGTTGGAAGCGTAGGGGCTTATCTTCCTAATCCTAATGTGGGCGCGTACGGTGCTTCAAAAGCTGCTGTAAATTCTATTGGTCTAACTTTGCAGGTTGAATTAATGGGAACGGGCGTGAGCTGCACTACGCTGCATCCCGGATTTGTGGTTTCGGAAATTGCACGAATTGATAATGACGGAATATGGCATCCTGAACAAACAGATCCGCGGCCATCAAATTTAATGTGGCCAACTGATAAGGCAGCAAAAGTGATGGTAAAAGCTATTTTGAAACGAAAGAGAAATTACATCTTCACGGGACACGGCAAGCTAGCCGTATGGCTGCAAAGATGGTTTCCTGGCGTAATGAGATATATCATTTCTAAAGGTCCAAAACCTGATTTGTAAGTAAGTAACTTGAATTAAATCTATGTTAAAAGAGCAGCTTTATTTCAATATTAATGTGAAATTTGTGAAATGTCTAATTAACAACGAGATAATATGGAAGGACAAATTATAGAATTGGAAAAAAAATACTGGCACGGAGTTGAAAATAATAACTATGAAACGGTAAGAAATCTGACACTGTTTCCTTGCATAGTTGCCGGAAAAAATGGTATTCAAAGTATCAGCGAAGCTGATTTCAAAAATATGTTTGACTCTGGACAAACCAATAAAATAAAAGTACTGAACATCTATGATGTAAAAGAAAAGCTAATTGCCGAAAATACTGCTGTAATAGGATATCGTCTCGATTTTGAGATAGTAGACCAAAGTCAAAAAGCGCCCATAAAATGTGTTTGTACTTCTACTTGGATTAAAGAAAATAACAAATGGGCATGTGTAATGCATACTGAAACTGAGCTAGAAATAAAATAGTAATTTGATAATCTCCCCAGATTTCCTTTGCTAACTCGAGCATCACGCTAGTGAACATAACGAATCTAGCAGTTTATAAAAATAAAAAAGCTCCAGATTTCTCTGAAGCTTTTTTTCTTTAGTAGCCCGAACGGGACAATTCTCGAACCATTTTCATAGTGATTTAAAAATTTTAAGTCCAATTTAGAAACTGTCTATTGATTGGTTATCTAGCTGTTTTATTACTATGAAATTAAAGTGTATTTCTAATTTTTATTTTTCGTCTCATTATTTGTAAAGTAGATAAATTCAGATAATTGTTTTAATATTTTTTTACCTCTTTAAACTAAAGTGGCCTTTGAATTCATTTCCATTTGCAGCTGTTGCCACAAACCAATAATCAGAGGATGGCATATCAAGTCCTTTATAAGTTCCATCCCAAGAATTATTAGCTGTTAGTGCTGTAATCAATCTTCCAAATCGATCATAAATTCTAATAATAGAACCTGTTGCTAAATATTCTGAATTGATTGCCCATGTATCATTATAGCCGTCACTATTTGGAGTGAAAAATTTAGGAAAAGAAAATTCACCAGTAAGATTAGTGCAGTCCGCTGGATTATTTTTGATGTTTATTTTTACCGAAACTCTCCCGCTCTCGCAATTATTAATTGTCTGAGACGCATAATATGTTTTTCCATCTTCGAGAAGTATTGATTCAGAAAGCTTTGTTTCTTCAGAAAGTGAAGAGTACCAACTTATATTCTCTCCGTGAACTTTAATGAAACTAATGGTTGCATTTTGGTTCGAACAGAAATTTTGCTCAGGATTAGCATAAGGACTTTGAGGTTCTATAATTTTGACAAGTATTGCTTTTCTTGGGCTTTCACAGTTATTCAAATTTTGACATGCATAATATGTTGTATTATTAAGCTTCGTTGTTTCATCTAAGATATTTCCACCTGTTGGAGAGTCAAACCACATTATGTTTTGCCCCATAATTTCAATATCTTCTAAAAAAGCATTTTGACTAGCACAAAAAAACTGAGGGCTTTCAGCTATTGGCGCGTCGTTTTGAAGGACAGTAACTGAGACTGGCAGTCTTTCACTTTCGCAGGCAATCGTTTGCGATACATAATAAGTTGCTCCATTTTGTAAAATAGTATTTGAAGAAAGTTCAGTTATTGCAGTATTGGCATCATACCACTTTAAATTTTGACCATTAATGCTTATATTGTTTAAGGTCGCATTCTCACTTTTGCAAAATATCGGATTAATGTCCCCTGTTGGAGCAAAAGGCTTACTGGTAATATTTACGCGAACAGGAATTCTTTCGCTTTCACAAGAATTAATGGTTTGAGATGCATAATATGTTTTATTGTCTTCAAGTATTGCTGTATTTGGCAAAAGAGTTCCTGCCGTTTCTGAATCATACCATTTTGTGTTTTCACCTATAATTTTGAGATCTGAAATAATCGGATTCTGATCTGAACAAAAAGACTGATTAGATTCAGTTGAAGGTTTGTTTGGTTGAATGATTTTTATAAGAATAGGAATTCTTTTGCTTTCGCAACCATTTACGGTTTGAGATGCATAATAGATATGATTATCTGCAAGAGCTGTTGTTTTTTGAATAATATTGCCCTGAATTTCAGCATCGTACCATTTGATGTCGGTGCCTGTAATTTCTATGTTTTGTATATTTAAGTGATCATTGAAGCAGAATGTTTGTTGAGAATTCGCAATTGGCTGAGGCTGTTCTTCAATGATAATTTTTTGATTTTGTTTGGAAATATTCCCATTTCCATCATTATAATTCCATGTTATAGTATAGATTCCGGGCAAAGTAAAATTCAATGAATTTTCAGTTGTGGCAGTTATTAACCCTGCACAATTATCTGTTGCTGTCGGAATTTTGTTTATTATGGTTTGGCAGCTGCCTTTCACATCTGCTAAAACTGCAATAGTTGGAATAGGAGCAATGTTATCTCCAATAGCGACCTTTAAAGATAAAGTGCTTGGACAGCTTCCAGGCGCCCCCGATATCATACAATTATACTCGCCACTGTTTATTGCTGCAGCATTGGCTATTGCTGGATTTTGGTCTTGTGATGTGAAGCCGTTTGGCCCACTCCAATTGTAAGCGGTTCCTCCTGAAGCGGAAAGTTCTAGAGTTTGTCCAATACAAATGGGTGAATTGCTTGAAATATAGGAATTAGATTCGCAGTCGTGAAACTTTACCAGAAATGCATCTCCAGCATTAAATGCAAGATTGGTGTAATTGGTGTTCTGGTGGGTGCCTGGTGTTGCTATGTTTAGCAAGCTCTGGGTGGTGCCAGCCAAATATAGATTTCCATTTTCATCTGCAGCAGTTGAAAAAGCATCATCAGCAGCCTCTCCGCTAAAATAGGTAGACCATTTTCTTTCTCCATCTGTACTGAATTTTACTAAAAAAGAGTCGGTGCCTGACGCATTGCTGTAAGGGTTTTCCATGTAAGCGTTTGGAGTAGCGGAGAAGCCAGATTTTGCGCGTCCGGTAAAGTAAATTGTTCCATTTTTAGTAACTGAAAGCCCTAAAGCTTCGGGGTAAAAATAAGACCCCCATATTTTAAAACCGTTCGGGTCGAATTTCAGAATGGCTCCGTTATTGCCAGAACCATTAGCAATGAAATTTTCCTGAAAAATGCCAGCCGTTGCAATTCCTGTGGTGCTATTGGTTTGGCCAAGACAATACAGATTATTACGGGAATCTATTCCCAGATCGTGAAAGTAGTCTGTTTTTTCCCCGCCAAAATAAGTCCCCCAGACCAGATTTCCATTGCCGGTAAATTTAGCTAAAAATCCCTCCCGATCGGAAGTGGTATGCGTTTCCTGAAATGAATTGGCCGTAGCAATGCCATTTTTGCTGAATGTTGAACCTATAAGAATAATATTGCCATTAGTATCCACTTTAGAATCATAAATGATGTCCTGGCCTGTTCCTCCATAATAGGTTCCCCATTCTCTGTGTCCGTCCTTATTAAATTTGGCGATAAAGCCATCTCCCGTATTGAAGCTGTCTAAACTGCTTTTGAATGAAGAAATGTCTGCGATGTTTTCTTTACTGTAAGTGCCTCCTACAATGTATATGTTTTCATTGGAGTCAAGGGTGATGCTTTTAACATCATCATTCAATTGCCCACCATAATAAGTGCCCCATTGCCTAACTCCATCTTTGTCAAATTTGGCTAAAAAACCATCCCAATACTTTCCGTGTGCCTGCTGATGGCTGCCGGGAGTTGCTATATTATTATCGCTCATTGTCGAGCCGCCAACATATACATTATCATTATCCGAAACGACAATTTTAAATATATCTTCTGATTTGCTGCCTCCGTAATATGTTGCCCATAACCTTGTTCCATCGGCATTAAATTTTGCAAAAAAGCTATCATAGGAGGCGTCTAAAGAGCCAAAAGTATTTTGATGGGCTCCATTTGATGCGATGTTTAATCTGCTGAAAGTATTGCCGCCTATGTAGCTGAAGTTATTTTTAGTAAAAACTGATGCGACAAAATCTGCCCCTTCCCCTCCATGATAGGTTCCCCATAAACGAACAGGCACAGGATCAATAATCACAGTTTTATTGAGAATCTTGCCTCTAGCGTTAAAACCATACATATTGTTGGCAACCTGATCATACGTAACGTTTATTTTTCTTTTACGATTGTTTTCTTCTATCCAGCTTTCAGGGAGTATTTCTTCCATGATTCCAAATGCAGTATAGATTTGAATTTTATTGTTTTTTAAATTAGTCCGAGCACCCTTAAACTTTAATTTTATATCTGAAATTTTTCCTTTTGGATGTATAATAAAGTTATATTCGACTGCTTTTTTTGCATCTTCAGGCGTGGTAAAAACAATATCGATATGAGGATAGATATTTTTATATACGACATTCCTGTATTCATGCACTCCAATAATTCCATTTGCATTGCCTGGCACATTGTAGTAATTGCTGAAGTCTCTTGATTTGTGGGTGGCAATAAGTTTTGCATTGGGAATAGCATTTATAAAATCAACATCAATTCTGTGGAACTGGTAATCAGTGTTAGATTCTGATGCCGCGACACTTTTCGTGCCTGACAATGGAGGCATTTGATCGGCTCTTCTTTTTTCGTAAACGTCATAGGAAAAACCATTTTTGCGCAATTGAATGTTTAACCCATTATGTGTCAATAAAAATTCAACTTCATTATTTGGTTTGCCATCCTGATTCAAGATCTGGCCTTTGTTTTCTTTAAAACCTTTGGACTGATTTACATGCTGAGACATGGCAGAGCAATAAAAAAGAATTACTGCTATAAGTAGAATTTGCTTCATGGTTAGATTTAAGGGGAAGTGTAAATGTAGTTAAAAGGTTACAGAAATTAACAGTGGTAATGCGTGGTATTATATTCTTTATCTAATAAATCAAGTATTTGAACTTAACGGATTTTTAAGTTTTTTAACTGGCTTCTTTACTGAATGCAATTTAAAAAAGCCTGAAAAAATATATTTCAGGCTTTTTGTAAAATTTTTTAAATGAATTTTAGATGATTAGCATCGAATAATCTTAATGTTAATATCTGTAATTATACTTGTTTTCCGAGATGATTTTATTGTCTTGATCTCTTGTCAGCACTAAACGTCCAAGCCTGTCGTATTCAAATTTTGTTGTCATGCCTTTTGGATCATTAATAGAACTTATCCCTATGCCGAGCTTATAGGTATAGGTGGTTGCGAATGAATTGGCAGGCAGAAGCGCCCTGAATCCCGAAGGCACTTCAGTTAGAGATCTTATCGCTTCATCATTCATGCCTAAGGCAGTTTTAACCTGCAGGTAAGACATATTTTCTATTTTTGCAATAGGATATATTCCGTTGTATCCCCAGATATAGGTAATATCAATCCCATTTTCCTGTTTCTGCTGCAGCAGATTACCATTAGTATTGTCAAGCTCTACTATTCTAATACGGTTTTCCAATGAAGCGTTTCCTTTAGAGCTCTGGATAATTTCAGGCTGGATTAATTGGTTTCCCCAATCTTTGAATATTTTTTTGGTTTCTGAAATTTTATTCGATTTGACAAAATTTTGAGTTTTAATTGGGATGAATCTGTTAGCCGCAACCAAATTGCTCATTAAGGGTTCAGCATCCAACTCACTGTCTCCTGGATAGAAGTACTTGCTTTCTATGGCTTCTCCTTTTGAAGAAGTGTTTTTTTGGCTGCTTAGCTGCATATGGATTGGATTATTATAGTTAAAACTGGTGCTGCTAACCACTGTGCTCTTGACATTGTTAGACGCATCATAGAATGTTTCGGTAAGAGTTTTTGATTTTAAATAATGCCAAGGGATTACATATCTGTATCCCATATTTTGGTAAGGCACTATGTTTGGAGGTGGGGTATTAACATTTGGACAGGTTATGAATTTTTCTCTTGTGAAAATTTTTATTCCTGAAATAGTTGTAGTTTTTGAGGTGTCTTCAAAATAGGCGTTCTGTTCTTCCTGCAGTATTTTGCTGTTTGAATTGTACACTTTTTTGTTTAAAAGGTTGCCTCGCAGCCAGTCAAATTCTATATTTATGGAGCCATCCTGGCTATTGTAAGAAGGGGTAAAGTCGTAATTATATGCCGTATAGCCATTTTTGAGAACATTTGTATAATCAATATTTTCTTCTTTTACATCCGTATAGTATACTTCGTTCATTAAAAAATAAGGGGATTGGCCACTGTATATCGTGGTGTAGTCAATTTTCCAGAACGTTCCAAACTGACTTCCGCATCTTATTTTCTCATAGGTTCTAAAGGTTTCAGGGTCAAATTTACGAACAGCATCAAAAACCAGCCTGCCGCTGCTTTTGCTGCCTTGGTTGGGAATAGAATATGTATATGTTTTTTTGGTTGCAAGCGTCAAATTATCGACATAATTTTCTATTGCGGAGATTCTTAACCCGGGACCTGATACGTTTTTTGGAATATCGTCTACTTTAATGTAAATCAATTGCAGATCGCGGACACTCATTTCTTGGCCAAAAGCCTCAATATAAACCGAGCCCGAACCGCTTAGATTAACGGATTCATCAAAAGCCATAGAGGAGCGGACTTTTGAACTGTCAAAAATAGGGGTGTTGCTGCCATTTTTATAAACCCTAACTCTGGCATATTGATATTTGTTTATGGTTAAATTTCCTGTATAGTTAATTTTAAAAGCAAGTCTGGCACTTGCATCAATAAGGTCATATTTAATTTCATTGTAAACAAAACAGCTGTCGCAATCTTCTTCTAAAGTGCTAAGGGGAGAACCTTTGCCTTGAACTACGTGCGAGTTTTCAATAACTTCTCTGTTTCTATTGAGTTCATCTACGCCAAAATAGGAATTGGATTCATAAACGAATTTTGTTTTGCCTTTAGTAGGGTATTGTATTTCGGTAAGGATTCCTGCTTGTGCGGCATCTGCGTTCACATCACGATTTGCAGAACCTAAAGTTACTTTTCCGTTGTTAAGCCAAATATGTTGTCGCGGTACTAGAGTAAGGTTATTGCTTGCTCCATTGTAATAGCCCCAAGCATCCATTTCTTTGGAGTTTTTTGACGGAAGATTTGTATCAGAATATGTAAATTTTGTAGCTATGTTGTCGTCAATTAAATCATTTACCGCTAAAAGCTTTAGTCTTTTGCGCACATATTCTAATTCTGTTCCCCCAGGATCGAAATAGCTGTACGTTAGTTCATATCCTTTACTGTCAGCAAAAGTGCCATTAACCTTGTTTTGGATTTTTATAAATTTTAGATAGGCAGGGACTACATTTTCAGTAGGAAAACGGGCCTGATCCAATAAACTTGGGGATGCTAAATCTAATCTTCCAGATTGTGCAATAAACAAAACTCTGAAATCTTTATAAGTTATAGAACTAAGTTTGTATGTTTTGGTAGAGTTAATGGAGTTTCGTTTTATGGAGCCACTCATTATTTCTGTTTGTGGAGCTCCAGGATCACAATCACTGTAAGTTTTTGAAACGATGATCTGATCATTTGTACTGGTGTTGGAGTGCCAGCCGTCATTTGTGTAGGCAAAATCGATGGTATTGTTGGATGGTGTTTTTATCTGATCAACATACCATGCCGTAGTATAATAATTGGTGTCATGTTCCACGCCAACAGATTTTGAAGTTTCTCTTGTGCTATTGAACAGATATACATTGCCTTGCGGATCGATAATTTTGAATTGTCGATTATGTTTATTTTCTGAAGTTTCAACCTTAAAAGCATCAGGAGGATAGATTAAAATTTTGTTCGGATCTTGAGCATCTCCGATAATAAATTTTCCCTGCGCGGTTGGCGAGCTAAAATGATATACATCTTTAATCCATGAATTATTTCTAAGGCGCGATATTTCATAATTGCAATAGTCCCATGGCGGTGTCTGATTTAACAAGTTAGAGACAGCATCTAAATCAGGCATAATTTCATCTACTGTTTCATCAGGGCTATCCCTTGCATCAAGGGTTATTTGAGCTCCTGCCTGCAGGCTCCATCCTAATCCTACCCAAGTGGCTTCCTGGTTTACTTTAATGCCTGAAGGGTTGTAGCTAAGCGAGATGGGAAGCTTGTAGTCGCCTGCTTCTAAAGTGTGCAATGGCACTGAAATGCTGGCAAGCCCTTTAGCAAGATTGACATTATAGTCACCGTATCTTTGGAATGCCTGCGCTTCAGGCGATTTAGGCGTGAAATCAGAGATTGTGGTCCAGCTATCTTTTTCGCCAGTCTGGGCTGATAGCAAATTAGAGCAGATTACCGCCGTAAATGCAATTGTAATTCTGTTTAATGTGTTTTTATCAAAAAGTTTTTTCTCGGCTTTAATTTTATAATTCAAAATCTCCAATGTTTTTAGGATAAATATGTTTGGTAAAAATCCGACAAATGTAATTTTTTTAACTACTGTTTAATATTTTTTTAAAATATTTTTTTCTTTTTTTTATTGAAGTCCCATGTTTGCTGACAGAATTAGTTTATTGATGAAGAAGTAATTCATTTTAGCGATTATTTAAACAGCAATGATGAAATGTTAAAATTGGTATTTATTAATCTTTTTTTTGGAGATATTGTTTGCGGGTTTCTATTATTGATGACTATTTCTTTATTATTCTCGAAAATGGACAATCGTTTATTTTCGCATAGTGACTAGTGTTTTATCGCTTGAGTCTGCTGTGTGTTTTTAAGATGTATTTTTTTAATCTTTGGTTTTTTATTAGACATAAGTTAAAAAATTACGGAATTTCTTATAGAATTTAACAAAAAACTATTAGTTTCGCCTCCGAATTTTAAAAAAGAAAATCCAAATCCTACGAAATGAATATGAAGGAACTTTACTTTCCATTACTTTTTTTTGTGTCTTTTTTTGTCCGTTCTCAAGATATACTTTGGGAGAAATCTTATGGAGGCACGCATGCTGACTACCTTTTTGATGCCCAACCGACAGCTGATTATGGCTTCATTTTGGCTGGAAGCTCGCTTTCAAACAAAACTGGAAACAAAACAGAGGACAATCATGGAGACTTAGACTTTTGGGTTTGGAAGATGAAAGAAAATGGAGAGCAGGATTGGCAGAAAAGTTTTGGAGGCTCTGGCTTTGATTTTCTTCAGAGCATTAAAAATACTAGAGACGGCGGATTTGTTCTTGCAGGAACTTCTAGGTCTTCAAAAAGTTTTCAGAAAAAAGACAATTGTAAGGGGCTTTCTGATTTCTGGGTCATAAAATTAAACGCTGCGGGAGACGAACAATGGCAGCGAACAATTGGAGGAAGCGGCCAGGACGAACTGCTCTGTGCTTTTCAGACAAGAGATGGAGGCTACATTCTTGGGGGATCTTCAAGTTCAAGTCCAAATTCGATTTCAGCTTCAAAACTAGATGAAAACTCTTTCGCGAATGATATCTATTCGAAATCTGAAAAGAGCAGAGGGAGTATGGACTACTGGGTTGTCAAATTAGACAGAGAAGGTGTTATTCAATGGCAGAAAACTTATGGAGGCCAATATTCTGATATTTTAAGAAGTATGGAACAGACTTCTGATGATGGCTATATTCTTGCAGGATACTCTAATTCTCCTGTTTCTGGCGATAAAACAGAAGCAAATAAGGGCGTTGGCGATTATTGGGTTTTGAAAATAAATGACACAGGAATAATCCAGTGGCAGAAAACTTATGGAGGCGATGGAGATGACCAGCCTTACGCGATTCATCAGACTAAAGACGAAGGCTATATTTTAGGAGGAAATTCTAACAGTTCCAATGCATTGACAACAGAAGGAGGCATCGTTGCCAACGGAACAGATTACTGGATTCTTAAATTGGATAAAGAAGGGGGAGTAGTGTGGAGCAAAACTTTTGATTTTGGTAAAGTAGATATTTTAACCTCGCTGGTTGAAAATGAGGATAATACCTATTTGATTGGAGGGCATGCACGCAATTCAGGGCCAAAATCTGGAGGCGGCAGTTTAGTGTCAAAAGCAGTCGGAATGGTTGCCAAAGAAAAAGACGGCATAAACGATTACATAGCTTTAAAAATTAATGATGAAGGTAGTGAAATCTGGAATAAAAGTGTAGGAAGCGGCGGTGAAGACATACTTCGCAAACTGATTGAAACCAGAGATGGAGGATATTTAATGGCTGGAACTTCAAATTCGGGCTCTTCAAAAGATAAAAATTCTAACATCGGATCTAATGATTTTTGGGTTGTCAAGCTTAAAGATAAAGCCAAAATAGAAAAAGTGAAATCGAGCATTGAAGCAATTCCTAATCCTGTTTCCACTTACACAAATGTTATAATCGGTTATGATTTTAAAGAAGGGACGGCAGCTGTAGTGGATATGGCAGGCCGGACACTTCAGTATTTTTCAATTTCAGGCAGGACAGTGCCTGTAGACTTAAGCCGGTATGCTGAGGGGATTTACATTATTAATGTAAAAACGGATGTTAGGACTGACTCGGTTAAAGTTATTAAAAGAATAACGGGCAGATAATAGGCAAAAAAACTTCGAAGATCCAAATATATTTAGCTGCCTTAATGCAGTTCAGTAAATAGAAAGATCTGCAGCAATCAATCAAATATACATACAACACCAAAGCTTTTTCAAATAGCAATTCTTTATCTCCATATATTTTAGGAATGGAATGGTTTTATAATTGTAAAGCTTAAGATAAATTTTTATGAAAAGAAAACTATTCTCAGCAATATTATTAATTATTGTAAATTTTTGCTTTGGGCAAGACGCAAAATCTGGCATGACTACTATGGCAGGATCTGGGGGAGGTATTGCAACATATTGGTATATGGATTTTGATGGAGATGGATTTGGGGAGAAGGGGCTAGAATACCAGCCTATTAAAAGTGTTAACCAGCCCGAAGGTTATGTAGATAATAATACTGATTTGGATGATAATGACGGTTATATCACCAATATCCCGCCAATTATGTATTATCTGGATCAGGACCGCGATACATTTGGAGGCGCTCAAGGTCGCCTCTACAGTGTTAGGCCGAGCATATATTACGTTACAAATAATACGGACTGTAATGATAACGATGGAACGATTAATCCTAATACAAAATGGTATCGTGATTCAGATGGAGACACTTACGGAAATTCATCAATTGTTCTGACCCAATGCTTGCAGCCAACTGGATATGTCAGAAATGCGTCTGATTATGATGATTCTACAGGAAACATTATCAATATTGCTCCACAATATTTTTATCAGGATAGAGATGGAGATAGTTTTGGCAATCCTTCAGTAGCGGTATACTATAGCTATATGCCTGCTGGGTATGTCACCAACAGCTTAGATTGCAACGATGGTCTTAGGGAAATTAATCCAAATACCTATTGGTATCGTGATGGCGATGGAGATACTTTCGGGTCGGGAGAAATCTATGTAAAAACATGTATTCAGCCAGAGGGGTATGTTCTCAATTATGAAGATCAAGATGATAGCACCAGAAATATTACCAATATTCCTCCTCGATATTATTCCCGAGATTTTGATCGTGATGGTTTTGGGGATCCGCTTAACACAGTTTATTATAGTGTAGCTCCGGCAGGATATATTGACAATGCTCTTGATTGCAATGACTTTGATGATACGGTTAATCCCAACAAAATTTGGTATCGTGATGTAGATCGTGATGGTTATGGAGTTGC
>NZ_QJGZ01000030.1 GCF_003254585.1 Flavobacterium sharifuzzamanii
TTATGTGGACAATGCATCTGATTATGATGATTCCACAGATAATATTACCAATATTGCCCCGCAGCATTTTTACAGAGATTACGATACTGATACTTTTGGAGATCCTGCAAATTATGTATATTATAGCAATATGCCGACAGGTTATGTTGCTAATAATTTAGATTGCAATGACTTCAATAAAATGATTAATCCCGAGACAAAATGGTATCGCGATTTTGATAAAGATGGTTTTGGAGACAATAATGTAGTGCTGTTGAGTTGTCTGCAGCCAGATGGATATGTTGACAACAATGCAGACTGTAATGATGCTGTTATTTCGCTTAATCCAAATTCGGTTTGGTATCGAGATACAGATGGAGATGGATTTGGATTGGTTTCAGCAACGATTATCGGCTGCATACAGCCGATAGGCTACGTGTCTAATGGAGCAGATTATGACGATAGCACCAGAAATATTACCAATATTCCTCCTCGATATTATTTCCGAGATTTTGATCGTGATGGTTTTGGGGATCCTCTTAACACTGTTTATTATAGTATGGCTCCAGATGGATATATTGACAATGCTCTTGATTGCAATGATTCTGATGATACGGTTAATCCCAACAAAATTTGGTATCGTGATGTAGATCGTGATGGTTATGGAGTTGCCTCCGTAACGACAAAAAGTTGTCAGAAACCGGAAGGCTATGCTGACAATGCATCTGATTATGATGATTCCACAGACAATATTACCAATATTGCCCCGCAGCATTTTTACAGAGATTACGATACTGACACTTTTGGAGATCCCGCAAATTATGTATATTATAGCAATATGCCGACAGGTTATGTTGCTAATAATTTAGATTGCAATGACTTCAATAAAATGATTAATCCCGAGACAAAATGGTATCGCGATTTTGATAAAGATGGTTTCGGAGACAATAATGTAGTGCTGTTGAGTTGTCTGCGGCCAGATGGATATGTTGACAACAATGCGGACTGTAATGATGCTGTTATTTCGCTTAATCCAAATTCGGTTTGGTATCGAGATACAGATGGAGATGGATTTGGATTGGTTTCAGCAACGATTATCGGCTGCATACAGCCGATAGGCTACGTGTCTAATGGAGCAGATTATGATGATAGCACTGGAAATATTACTAACATAGCTCCGCAAACATTCTATCAGGATGTAGATAAGGATGGTTTTGGAAATCCTGCTTCAAGTGTGTTCTACAGTAAAATTCCAGATGGTTACGTAACCAACAATTTAGACTGTCATGACGGTGATATTACTTTAAATCCAGATACAAAATGGTATGCTGACAATGATTCAGATGGTTTAGGAGATCCGTCAAATTATGTTCAGCAATGTACAATGCCGACTGGGAAATATGTGCGAAACAATACAGATAATTGTCCTTTTGTTTTTGGCACCAGTTCAGATTGCAATAATATCATTGCTCCTTCCGACCAGAATTATATTATTAGTAAAATTTACAAAGAACCAACCGATGCTGTTTTAGAATCTCCATCCTTAGAACAGGCACAGACCAGTATAACTTATTTTGATGGGCTGGGAAGACCTGTGCAAAAAATTGCCAACAGGCAATCCAATGCCGGGAAGGATATTGTCACTCATATTGGCTATGATAATTTAGGCAGAGAGTTTCAGGAGTATTTGCCTTATGAATCATCTTCAGCTAATATGGCATTTGAAGCCAGTGCGAAAGATAATACAATAGCTTTTTACAATGTAAATAAATATGATAATACGTCTAATCCATATTCACAAAAAGAACTGGAGTCTTCTCCGTTAAGCAGAGTTTTAAAGCAGGCAGCCTCTGGAAATTCATGGGCAATGGGCAGTGGGCATGAAATAAAAATGGAATATCAGAGCAATCTGACAGCAGATGCCGTAAAAATGTATCAGGCAGTAGCCTCTTGGAATGAAGGTTCAGGGCTTTATGATATTTCCATTTCAGAAGACGGAACATATGGGGAAAATGCCTTGTATAAAAGCGTTACCTATGATGAAAATACATCGGCGAGTCCTGCTGAGGGATCGGGTTCTACAGTTGAATTTAAGAATAAAGAAGGCCAAGTTGTATTGAAACGAACCTATAATGCGGGAGACAAACACGATACTTATTATGTCTACGATATCTATGGAAATCTTACTTATGTAATTCCGCCAAAGGCAGAAGGTACCGTAGATTTCAATGTTTTAAATAGTTTATGCTATCAATACAAATACGACAGTAAAAACCGTCTGGTAGAGAAAAAACTTCCAGGCAAGCAATGGGAGTTTATTGTTTATGACAAATTAGACAGACCGGTTGCTACCGGACCGGCATATTCTCCTTTTAAAGATGAGAATGCCTTAGGTTGGATTATAACAAAATACGATGCTTTTAATAGACCAATATATACAGGCTGGAGCAGCCAGACATCAAATGCTGCGACGCGAAAATCTCTGCAGGATGCACAGAATGCAGCGACGGTTCTATTTGAAACAAAACAGACTTCTGGAACAATTGACGGAGTCGAAGCATATTACAGCAATGTCATAGCGCCGACAAGCTTTAAGCTTTTAACCGTTAATTATTATGATGATTATGCATTTCCAAATGCACAGGGACTTCCGACCTCAGTAGAAGGGCAATATATTCTGGCAAATGTAAAAGGCATGGCTTCCGGAAGCTGGACAAGAGCGGTGACTACATCTTCTTCAACAGCAGGCGAAACCAGCACAATATTTTATGATGATAAGGCAAGACCAGTCAAAAATTATCTTCAGAACTATTTGGGCGGGTATACCTTAAGTGAAAGCAAGCTGGACTTTGCAGGAAAAACACTTTATACAATTACAAAACACAAAAGAACTTCTGGCAATCCAGAGATTGCGGTAAGAGAAGAGTTTACCTATTCTCCTCAAGACCGTCTTCTTACGCATACGCACCAGGTAAACGGCGGAACAGTAGAACTTTTGGCCGATAATTTCTATGACGCCTTAGGGCAGCTTGTAAGCAAGAAAGTGGGAAATAGCGTTGGAAACCCGCTTCAGAAAGTGGATTATAAGTATAACATTAGAGGCTGGCTGAAAGAAATTAATAAAACAGGCAATCTGCAGCAGGATACAGACCCTGTCGATTTATTTGCCTTCAAGATCAATTACGAAACCACACAGACCGATATATCAGATGTAAGGGCACTCTACAATGGAAACATCTCAGAAACATTCTGGAAAACGGCTTCCGATTTAAACGAAAGGGCTTATGGCTATAAATATGATAATCTGAACCGTCTTACAAATGCCGTTTATGAAAAGAACGGTATGACTACAAGCGCCTATGACGAGAATCTGTCTTATGACAAAAACGGAAATATAATGAAGCTGATCCGCAAGGGAGATTACGACCCTGAAGTAGGCAATCTTGATATGGACGATTTAGTTTATACTTATCCGGCAAACTCAAACCAGCTGTCTAAAGTTGAAGATAATTCCAATAACACCAGCGGATTTAACGATGCAAATAAAATTGGTGATGATTACAGTTATGATGATAACGGAAATATGATTGCCGACAAGAACAAGAATATCACTGACATAAGTTACAATCATTTAAACCTGCCGAAGAAAATAACATTTGGAACAACAGGAAGCATTGAGTACTTTTACAATGCATCTGGGCAAAAACTGAAAAAAGCGGTTACTGAAGGCACTGTTACTGCCGTTACTGATTATTTGGGAGGCTACCAATACAAAGACAATGTTCTGGAGTTTTTCCCGACAGCAGAAGGGTATGTAAAAAATACGGCAGGAGCGCTTTCGTATGTTTTCCAATACAAAGACCATTTAGGAAACGTTCGACTAAGCTATGCTAAAAACCCGACAACACAGGTTCTTGAAATTATTGAAGAGAATAATTATTATCCTTTTGGATTAAAGCACAAAGCATATAATGATTATCTGCCGACAGCGAATAAGTATAAGTACCAAGGCCAAGAGCGTCAAGACGAGCTGGGACTGGGCTGGGACAGTTTTAAATGGAGAAACTATGATTACGCTATTGGAAGATTTATGGGTATTGATCCACTAACAGAACAATATAATGATTGGTCCCCTTATGTATTTAGTGGCAATAGAGTGATAGATGCAGTTGAACTAGAAGGTTTAGAACCTTATAGATTATTTGGAAGCGAAAAAGATGCCGCAGGAAATTGGGCTGAAATATATAATTATAAATCTATAAGAGATAAAAGAGAATATGGATCAACAATTGGGAAAAATGTTGATGCAAATGGCAAGGTATGGTATTCTTATGGACCTCCTGCCATTGCATTAGAGAACACAGTTCACCCTAGTGACGCCCCACCTGGAACAACTCCAGTTGCCTATATTCATAGTCATGGTGCTTATCAAGAAGAGTATGCAAACAATGAATTCTCAAGTTCGGATATGTGGTATGGAGTAAATCACAATATTAATGCTTATGTATCAACTCCGAATGGAAGTTTACAAAGATACCCACTTTCAACTAGGGTTCCTACTACTTTAAGGACGGATTTGTCTTATGATCCTTATGATCCTGATAATCCATCTTCATTTAGTTTATTAACAATTCGAAAGAATAGAAATATAATAGGGCCTTTATTGATAGACCTAAGTAAATCAACTACTCCAACAACTAAACCGACAAATAAGACTTACAACCCATTGCCAACACCAACGCCAACACCAAAACCAGCGCCTAAACCAGCGCCTAAACCTAGGCCAGATAAGAAGCCAACAGGTAGAACTGGCTATGGTTTTACCTAAATAGTCTTCGGTCAGACAATAAAAGTTTTATTAATAAAAATCAATAACATGAAAAAAAATCTATTTATATTACTCCTTTTTATTTTTGCTAATTGCGGAAGAGATAATCTTCTTAAAAACTTTACAGAACAACCGATACCTCTGGGTGGTAGCTCAGAAAAAAGAGAACTAAATGCTTCGAAAAAAGATTTTTCTGTGGAAATTTATGATGAGAAATTAAAGATTGATTCTGTGCGACACAACTTTTTTACTGAATTGAAGATTTCTAATGGAATTCTTAAGACACAAGATAAAGGGGAATGGGGAGGAAAAATCGAATTTATTTCTGACGATGGCAAAACTGTTAATATTAAGGAGGGAAATGTGAAGTTTGTTTTCCAGCTTAATAATAAAATATACTTTATAGAAGGGTTATCTCATTTGGGAATTAATGAGGGAGAATTGTATGAATTAGAGCATACTACTTATGGATTTTCTTACAAAACTATGCTTAAATTCGAAGATGCTCCTTTAGCCATGAATATTTTTGAAAATAAACTTTACATTGCTGGATTTAAGAGTTTCTTTGTTGTAGATAACTTTAAAATAAAAAATATTTTCATGAATGCTTTTTGGAGTGATCTATATCCGAATTCCGTTGCTGTTATTGATGAGACAATTGTCTATTTAGGAATTAGAAGTGGAATAGTAAAACTAAATTTACAAGAAAAGAAAATGAAATTTTATAAAGCCTTGTAGTTAAACAGTAATATTAGTGTTAGTATAGAATTAACAATATCAAATTAAATATACCAACCGAAATAGAAGACAAAGTTAAGGGTGCATTTATGCACCCTTAACTATTTATATACCCTTATAAAGTCTCTTTTTCTTTTTTGGTTTAAATTGTTTAGAAACATATTCATTTATCTTTTCTCCTCGGAGCAGTATATCAGCAAGATTCTCTTTCACATACTCTTTTGAATCTAGATTTTGAAAGTTCTCTGAATTTGTTGAAATAGAGCTTTCATATTTTCTCTCAAGTGCAAGAATGTTCATTACACAGCTTTCCTGAATTCCTTTTGCACTGAACTCTTTTCCAAGACTGCTTCCATTGACAACCGACTGTGTTTTAAAGTCGACAAAAGTAATTCCATAAAGTTTTCCCTCACTGCTTTTTCTTAAAACAGTATGAATAGCTTCATCTTTGAGCTTTTCAGATAATCTCTCGACAGAAGTAATTCTTTCATCATAAAAAGCCTGTCTCAAAGTATTTTTAATGTGGCTTTTGGCGTATTGCTTCTTTGTTTCATTTATCCTGAATTTTTCCTCCAGAAATTTTAAGGTAGGTCTGCTGTAAAATTCGCTTGCTTTTATCGGCACGCCTATCGGTTTTGAATTCTGGTCAAGTATCTTGTAAAGCAGTCCATTGTTTTTAAAAACTCTCGATTCCTCGCTTCCTCTGTCAGCATGAACATTATAGAGGTTTAAAACCGCGTTGAGTTCAGGCAGGCTTGAATATTTATAGTCAAACAGCACCTTGTTTAAAACTGAATTGATAGCCTTTCTGGACTCTGCTTTTCCGTATTGGACTCTGCCGACATCTATCGGATTTAATGAAAAAGGTTCTTTCTGTTTTCTTCCTTCGGCTTTTACAAGCCCGAACATTTCTTCAATTTCTTTTCGGGCAGGTTCTGACTTTCTGATTCCCAGTAAATGCAGATCGATTCTTTTTCCGTCTCTCTGAATGTTATTTGTCACGATATGGCAGTGCGGATGACCCGCATCATAATGCTGATACACCAGATAAGGCTGTCTGCCGAAACCCAGTTTTTCCATATAAGTGTCTGCAATTTCAGCCAGTTTTTCTTTCGAATGATTCTCCGAAGGATCAAAGTTGAGCGAGATATGCACTGTGTTTCGCTTCGCATTAGTATTGAGTTCTGCCAGTTTTAGAAAGCGGTTTAATTTTGAATTGAAACTCAATTTTTCCAGCTCCAGCGGATAATTCAGAGCACTTATGCATTCCGCTTTTCCAATTTCAACTTTATTTTCGTTGTAATTCAGAATGCCTCTTATGGACGAGCTTGTTTTTATCACTGCAACCATTTTTCTGCTATTTTCTGGGTGTGGCCTGAGACCTCCTCCATTTTATCAAAAAGTCTTTTTCTTTGTATCTCGAACAGGTAAAGGTGTCCCTTGAAATCGGGAACTGTTTTGAGCGTGTTTATCTTTCTGGCAATCTGATTGATATTATTGCCGATTGCCCGCAATTCGGAAGTAAGGACGGCTGTTTCTTCCATCAGTTCGTCTAAAGACTGATTTCTGTAAGTGGCTACAATTGGTTTGTTGAATAAGTGGCTTCTGATGTGGTCGCTTAATTTTCGGCAGGTGCTTGCTCTAAATCTTTTTTCCAGTTCGGCATACTCCAAAGGAGTGAATCGCAGTCCCACGATTCGTGTTCTGTTTGAATTTTCTCTTTTCATCATCTTTCATCTTCATTGTTATCAAACTCTTTGCATTTAAGTTTCTCCACCGCCGAGTTTCGAGGCAAATGGGTGGCAAGATAGGCGGTTGTTAAACAACCGTTCATCTTGCTGATGTCAGGAACGTGGACATCTTTGGAGATTTTTTAAAAGCAGGCTTCTAATTTAGAAAAAATATTTGAATGTATCATGCGCAAAATATGGTCATGATGGCTGTAGGATGTTATCTTTTAACTATTTACTAAAGAACTCTATAAAAATTGAATGCTCTTAGAAAGAGATTTTGAGAATCATAAAAATATCATTTAATTGAGAGCTCTGCTTTTAGTTGGTCAGTCTGCTTTTTATGTTTCTTTTCCAGCTCTTCAAACTCTTTCACTTTCTTTTTGTAGTACACCTCTTTTAAATAAATTTCTTTATCAATGCGGGAAAGCTCCTTTTCCAAAATCTTGTTTTTTTCATAGCGATATAAAAAAGATATAAGTGTGAAGAATAAAAGGCTTAAAAGAATTACAAAAAGAATTTTAGGACGATTCATAAGTAAATGAATTATTGAATTAGAAATCGTTTGTTTTTATTAGTGATAAATATATAGTAAAATTTTTAATTTACTATAATACATGTGTTTAGAAGCAGGTGTGTCTCGATTGAAAATTTTTTAAAAGAAAAAGGGAAAAAAGAAAGCAGTCTTCAATTGGACAAGCAGACAGGTGAAGTGCTATAAGTCCCGAAGGGCATTTTTTGAGGAACGAAAAAAAATGTTATGCGCACTTCTCTGGCTGTGCCCAATATTTTGCTTTGCTTTTTTTTCTTTTCGGAAGTTTCATTTGTCTTTGCGTTGTATAGAATAATCCTTTGGACACTAAAATAATCAACAAAAAGGTTTTTCAGGCATATGTAGATTTTACATGTCGAATAAAAGAGCATAAAGCCAGTTTAGATTTTTTCAGATGAATAACTCTTTATTTTTATGAATTATGGTTTTCCGTAAATAATATGAATTGATATTAAATAAATTTGGTTTTAAAACCTATAGATTATGGACACAGCCTTACAAAATGATTTTTTAAATCAGTCTCTTATTTCACATCAGATTGTTTTCACAGTTGGTAAACGCACCGAAACAGACAGAGTTAGTAGCTTAGATGAATCAAAATTTCAGGAAGCAAAGAATAAGGGACGAGAACTGGGAAATGATATTTTAAAACAGCTTTTTGATAAAGTAGAATATGGCAAAATTGAAAGCCATTTTAATACTGAAAGGTTAAATTCTAAAAATCTTAACAGTGTCAGGGAAAAAATTATAAATCTTTACTACCAAAGAGAAATAATTACAGATGAAGTAGCAAAACTTTCAGAAAAACACAAGACGCTTAATGGGCAATATCTAAAAACAAAAAACTCAATTTTTAGATTTTTATATAAAAAGAAATTACTGAGACTTACAGAAGAATTAGAAGAGAGCCGAACTGCTCTTGAGGCCGTAAAGCGGGCTCAAACGGAATCGTATTTAAATATTAGATATGAATTTGAAACGGTCGAGTTTAAAGATAAATATTCCGATCTTGTAAGTGCATTTACTTCATTAAAAAATTCGGATAAAATCTGGGATATGACTTATTCAGAAGCTAATACAGATACGAAAGCTGCAGCACAGACTTCAATGCATCGAAATGAGGTAGTATTTTCAATAGAATCAATTCCCGCAATTAAAACAGATGAAAAAAGTTTCTATTTTGAAAATTATAACGGTGGGGATTTTTATTTTTATCCAAGTTTCATAATATATTTTAAAACCAAAGATGATATTGCTGTTCTTGATTATTCTGATCTCCAATTACACTATTCAGAAGCTCGATTTTTAGAGGAAAGTAAAAATATACAGACGGATACTGAAATTGTTGGTGAAACTTGGTATAGAGTAAACAGAGACGGCTCGCCTGATAAAAGGTTTGTTAATAATTATAAGATCCCAATAGTTTTATATGGATCTATTCATATAAAAACCGAGTCAGGGATCAATGAATTATATTATATAAGCAATTTTCAAAATGCTAAACACTTTTGTGAACAATATAAACTTTATCAGTCTATGCTGTAGTTTTTGTCAGATATTCAAAAAAAAAGAGACTCTACAGTCTCTTTTTTTTTGAATTAATATATCTTTTATAAAAGCTTATTTAGCTTTTAGTAATTTTTCCAAATATTCAATTTTGTCTTGTTCAGATTTCAATAATCTTTCGTAAAGTTTTTTATTCTCATCTACAGATTCCATTAATTTATCCAGTGGGTTAAAAGTGCATTGGCTATTTAATGACGAATTATCGTTAAAATTATTAAAGCTGTTGAAGTAATTAATTACGCCTTCATCAGAAAAATTTTTAATTGCTTCCACGCTTATTCCTAGGGCTTTTGCCACTTCTTTTAATTTTTCATCATCTATTTCTTCACTATTTTCTAATATCGAAACAGTCTGCTGGTTTGTTCCCATAGCCTGTGCCAGTGCTTCCTGCTTCATGTCTTTCAGTTCACGGATGCGGCTGATTTTACGCCCCATGTGGTTTTGTTTTGTTAATGTACTCATAGCTCAAAGATAATAATTAAGAATAAAAATGTGAGATTCATGTATGATACAAAAAATCCCATGTACGGTACGGTAAAATTTGATACGGTACGGTATCAGTAATTGCTTACTTGCCTGTGTGTTAAGCAAAAATACAATTTTTCACACAAGTATTAACTAAAATAAGTAAAATTATGAAAACAATTGACAACTTAGGATTGCAGACAGTGAGCGGTATTATTACTGACTGCATAAGTACAGGCAGTATATACTGCTTTGGAGAAAAAAAGCACTTTGACGCAGTTGAAAACCCTTTTCAAGAATCTGTTTCTGGAGAAAAAGCGCATACCCATTATTATCTGCTCGTTTTAACGGATGAATATATTATAAATGCTGTTGCAGATATCAGCGATATAATAAAACACAAAACTGAAGGCCGTTATACGGCAACATTATTATTTTATAAAACAAAATTCAAGCATTCTCTCACACACAACCAACTGTATTTTTATCATCAGGTTGTGACAAGAGGCTATAAGGCGTATGAACGTGAAAATTCGCCTTTACATATTTCCTTTGAGGAGGCTCCAGACTTTAAAATCAAAAGAATAAAGTCTTACTGGAAAAATAGAAATATAATCGCTGAGAGCTATTTGGCAAGCGTAAGCCAGCTTGATTACACCAGTACTGGATTTGTTCAGGAATCTATGTATCATATCGCTGTAGAGCAAATATGCTTGGGACTTATCAGTGTGTTTTTAGGATATTATCCCGATCATTTTTCACTGCCGTATTTATTTGAAATATGTGAAATATTTACTCCTTTGACTTCGGATATTTTTCCACGAACTACCACTGAGGATAAAGCGATGTTTGACCTGTTAAAAGCAAATCCAGCTTCGCTACGCTGGAGCAATGTGAAAAAATCCTGTTTAGTGGATATAGAACTTCTAGAGAAAAGATGCGATGTTTTTTATGCAAAAGCTACTGAGATTGCCGAGGCGGAATTACTGCGACAAGAAAGCTTGTGTGCTGTTGAATAGTAAAAGCGGAAGTTATGTATTGTAATATTCTAACCCATAAAGAACATCCCAGATATAGGGCTGTAAAGAAAATGGCAAAACTTCTTTTGGAATTTGTCGAAGCTGACTGCATTTATTTTACTGAATCAGATTTAGAATCAAAAATCGGGATTATGTCTTTAGTGATAAGCAGAGAAAGCGAACATTATTATGACGATGTCAATGACCATTTATGGAAAGTAATCCAGAATCATACTGAGTTTGTATTCTGTTTTTTTAACAGGGACTGCATAAAAGATGAATTGAAAAGAGGAAATCTCTTTTTTATTCTAAACTGCGGAGAAACGGATCTTATATATATAAATGATGGGCAGAAGCCCGTTATGGATATAAAAAGTATAAAACTAAAGCGTCTTATAAAGCAGACAAAGAAGAGATACCAAATGTGGAGATCGGAAGCAGTTACAATCGGCAGAGATTTCAAGTATCATCATAATAACGATAATCTCTTAATGGCATTTTATGTTCTTCATCAGCAGTTCAGGTATATGTTCATAAATGTTTCATGGCTTTTGACAGGGGAATGGATTCCTCATGAAGGCATAGCTGACCAGCAGGAACATGTCGGTGCATTTAAAAGCTCATTCGGAAATGTATTTGATGTAAATATTGAAAAAGAAAAGGATGCCTTAGAGAAGATGGAATCCGCCCGTAAGGCTGTGCAATGGGGAGAACATGCTGAGCCTTTTGATATTGAGAGTGCAGATTATGCAAATGAGAAACTGCAATGGATGAAAAAAGAAGTTGAGACAGTTTTTCTGGAGAAGATAGAAAAAGCTAAAGAAATATTTAATAATCATGGAAACAGATGAAATTGTAAAACTGAAAAAAATCGAAATGTTAAGCAATAGACTGCTTAATACTTTAAAACCAGCACAGGATAAAAGAGGCATGTATAATGCAGAGATCAGAATATATGATTATTGCGAACTTCTTTCAATTATAAGAAACCTGATGAAGCTCTGCATAATCGCTTTGGACAACGACAGTGCAGAAGTTCCGCCTACGGTTCTAAACCAGAATATTGATGTAGGGCTTATATTGGGAGTAACGCTTCAGCTGTTCCCGATCGATGAATTTGAGCTTATAAATGAAATAAGTTATTTATGTAAGGATATGAAAGATGAAGGTAATTTAGATTCCAATTCATGATTTGCGTTTTGATGTACATATTATGTCCATGACATTGACAGAAAAGCGATTTATCTTTGGGAAAGAATCTGAAAATGGATCGAGTAATGATAGGTAAATTTTGCTTATGATCCTCAGTGGATTAGGTTTTATATTTGTATTATCCCCACCATATTTTGATCAGGGTAAAATGAAAAAAGTGTTATAACTTTATAGCGATGAATGATTGTGGAACAAAAAAGACCGAGGCTCGGTCTTTTTTTAATGAAGAGGAATTTCAAATGGAGAAGGATGGAAGAGAAGAAAGAGGAAAAATGACGGCAGAAAAAACCAGAAAAATGCTGAAAGATGAAGGAGTGGAAGTGACGCTGGAACAGGCGGGAATGATTTTAGAATTTTTAAGAAAACTGGCAAACATGGCAGTTTCAAACTATTTAAAGAAAAAAGATGAGAAGAATAGCAGACCTATACGTGAGAGTGAGTACAGATGAGCAGGCAGACAGGGGCTACTCACAGAGAAATCAGGAAGAAATGCTTCGCAAGTACTGCGAAATAAATGCAGTTGAAATAAGACATGTTATTTATGAAGACCATTCGGCAAAGACATTCAACCGTCCGCAGTGGAAGAAACTGATTGCGGATTTAAAGAAGCATAAGAATAAAACCGATCTTCTCCTGTTTACCAAATGGGACAGGTTCAGCAGAAATGCAGGAGATGCATACCAGATGATCAGTATCCTCAGAAAATTAGGAGTTGAGCCTCAGGCAATAGAACAGCCTTTGGATCTATCAATACCTGAGAACAAAATGATGCTGGCTTTTTATCTGGCTGCTCCCGAGGTGGAGAATGACCGTAGAGCCCTGAATACCTTTCACGGAATGAGAAGAGCTAGAAAAGAGGGAAGATACATGGGAATTGCTCCCATTGGATATGTTAACCGAGTAAAAGAAGACGGTACAAAATATATTGCATTCGACCAGCCAGAAGCCTCTATTTTAAAATGGGCTTTTGAAGAACTTTCCAAAGGAATCTTTAATACGGAACAGGTGCTTCACATGGCAAAAGAAAAGGGTCTTAAAGCAGGCAAGAACCATTTTTGGAGAGCGATCCGCAATCCTCTTTACTGCGGTAAGATAGAAGTTCCTAAATATAAGGATGAGGAACGCACTTTAGTGAGAGGACAGCACGAAGCTTTAATTTCGGAAATGCTTTTCTATAAAGTTCAGGATGTGCTTGACGGGCGATCTCGCAAATATCTTCCAAAAACTCTTTCAGCCAAGCCTTTTCCCCTGAGAGGTTTTTTCATCTGTCCCGACTGCGGGAAAATATTGACTGGAAGCATATCTAAAGGACGACATAAATATTATCCGTATTACCATTGCAGTGCAGGTTGCAGATACAGGATTAATTCGGAAACAGCCAATGAGATATTTATACAAAACCTGAAAAAATATGTTCCTATTCCTGAAATTAAAAATATCTATGCCAATGTCATAGGCGACTGTTATAAAGAACAGATTAAGGATGTATTGGAAGAAAAGACTAAAATCATAAGCCAGATCAAAGATTATGAAGCCAGAATCTCAAATGCAAGAGATCTTCTTGCAACAAAACAGATAGATGCTTCAGACTACCGTGATATGAAGTCAGATTACGGAGAGATGGTAAGAAGGCTTGAATTAAAATTATCTGGTATCGACGATGAGAATAAAGATATTCAAGAGCTTTTAAAAGCGGGAGTAGACAACCTGATGAAGCTTAACGAATATTATGAAAACGGCAACTGGATTGAATCGAGAGACTTATTAGGTTCGATTTTTCCTGAGAATTTTACGATCTCAGAAAACGGGTTTCGAACCGCTAGAGTAAATGAAGTGGTGCATCTCATCTACAGTATTAACAGGCTGATAGGGCTAAATAAAAAAGGGACAAAGAAGAAAATTTCTTCTTTGTCCCAATTAGTAGCGGGAACAGGACTCGAACCTGTGACCTTCGGGTTATGAGCCCGACGAGCTGCCTACTGCTCTATCCCGCGATGTTTCGGGTGCAAAGATACACACTAAATACGGTTATGCAAATAATTTTAGTACTTTATTTTTTATAATTTTTATAAAAGATGATTTTTCTTATATTTTATAATCCAATAATTCTTGGTAAACGTTTCCTTTTAAGCCTAATAGCATGGCAAATGCAGGTTCGGTTTTTATACCGCGTTCTTTTAGTTTTATGATGGCTAATCTAAAGTTTTCGTCTCTAGAGCGAAGAATTTGGTCTTCAATAACCATATGTCTGTAGCCATTTTGAAGTTCTGTTGGAATATTTTGTCCGAAGATTTCGATTTCAAAAGTCTCAATAAAGAAGTTTGCTACAACTGATTCCTTATTGTCAATTACGATTTCTCGAATCGAAAAACGGTTTTCTTTTTCGAACAAATGTTTAATTCTTTCAATAAAAGCAGATTTGTTTTGCCAATAACAGACAATATCCAAATCGCTGTTTTCAATATCAATATTTATCGGAATCGTGCCAACCAGGATAGGATCAAACTCAGTAAGATTTTCCAAAACTTGATACTTGGTCAGAATATGAAATGCGGCTTGTTGTTTTGAATTTCCCGTTTTTAAATACGATATGTCTTTGAAATTAATCATTTATAATATCGCTTTTTTCTTCGTTGATTTCCTGTTCTAATCTTTTATTGATGTTGATTTTAGCATTCGTAAAAACAAAAATTGTAGTTCCATATTCTCTGGCATATTGATTTTTTATCTGACCGCCAATAGCAGCCGTTTCAAAATACGGACTTGTTTCTTTCAGTTCTTCATTGTTTTCGTCAAATTCCTTAACACGAATCAGATTTTTGTAATGAGTGGTGAGATCAAACCAATTGAGATAATCAGCGTTGAAAGAAACCGCTTTTATTCCTTTTTTAGAATAAAAATTAATGGCTCCTGCTTGACCGTAATTGTCGCAGAGCACAATAGTTTCTTTTTTATTGGGCATTAAATCGTAAAGAGAATCTGTTTTTCTGGCCAATTCTTTCCAGCCCAGCATATCAGCAAAATCCTGAGGCAGATGATGGTCTTTTCCGTCTTCCCAACGAAGCATTCCCATTTTTTTATATTTCTCTGAATGTGCCACCATATATTCTGGACTTTTATTTGGAAAAGCAATATTGTACATCGGAACAAAAAACAATAGTGGAAGTAAGATAAAAATAGGCTTTAGAAAACGTTTCCAACCATTGTTTAGAATTTCAGATAAAAACACAGCTCCAAAAGCAATGTAAATTGGGTATAGTCCGATAGCGTAATACGCTTTTGCTTTGAAGTAAATAAAAATCAAAAGCGTGAAAACAAAGGTTGCAAAAAACAACTGATATTTTTTGAAGGGCTGGTAAAATAAAACTGCATAAAGTCCAGCTAAAATCACCAATAATCCGCCAATAAAAAAGAGAATCTGTTCTTTAAGAAAATTAGCTCGATCTACATTGATCAATTGCGTTTCGGCCAATTCTTTCATGTGGTGTACAATCGGAAAATGATTGCTATACTGCCAGTAAAGATTTGGGAGAATTAGCATTAA
This sequence comes from Flavobacterium sharifuzzamanii, assembly GCF_003254585.1. GTDB lineage: Bacteria > Bacteroidota > Bacteroidia > Flavobacteriales > Flavobacteriaceae > Flavobacterium > Flavobacterium sharifuzzamanii. The sequence goes on from NZ_QJGZ01000030.1 coordinate 15,635, forward strand.
TCCTAAAATCAAAGCAAAATAAAACTCTTTTTTTGCCAGTATTTTTCGTTGTTTAGAAAGTAAAATAGCGGGAACTAATCCGAGAAATAAAAACACGATATTGTACTTGTTTAGGAAACCAAAGGCGAAAGTTATTCCAGCGAAATAAATCCATTTTGTGTTTTCTGAAGTAATGTATTGTATCAGAAAATAATAAAATGCAGTCCAACATAAAACGTCAAAAGAGTTTGGCTGATACAGCGTGTTGAGACGAAGAAGACAAGAAAGCAAAACACACAAAGCGCCGAGAATTAAAGCATAAAGGTTTCCTTTTAAAAGTTCTATAGTTTTCCAGACCACCAAAAGCGTCAAAGCACCAAATAGGGCAGGGAAGAACTTGATCCAGAAAACCGAATTTCCAAGCAGATAAATAATATACGAAAACCAAGAAGTAACTGGCGGAACAGATAAATATCCCCAAGCCAAATGATGCGCCTGATCCAGATGTAGATATTCATCGCGCTGTAAGTCGTATTCTGGACTTAGCAAAATGTATTGAAGTGCAAATTTTAAAATGATAAATCCAATTAAAATAAATGTCTTTTTGTTCATGTAGATTCTGGTTTCTTTGGTTTGATTAGTTTTTGTGTTGCAAGTGGTTTCAACTCAAAGGATAATTCTGTAGCTAAGATAGGACTTATTTTGATTTTTGAATATTGGGAATGTTTCTTGTTGAAACAATGTAAAGTGCACGTATTTAGATATTTGTGTTTTTAAAATGTCAATTGAATTTACATTTTTATTACCTTTATTATCAAGCAAATAACTTTAAAAGAAAATACCATGAAAAAGAAATTATTGATTTTAGTTGTCTTTTTAGGGACAATTTCATTTACAAATGCACAAAGTATAGGAGATGTTACAAAAGCGGCGAGTAAGGCGTCGACAGCGGCAGTACCCGGTTTTGATGTTGCTAGTTTAGCGAATCAGGTTATGGGGGTACTATCTCCAAAATTAAAATTAACAGATGCTCAAAAACCGGTGGTAAATTCATTGGTAAATGAAACTCTAAACAAAAAGAAGAATATTTTGCCTACAATGGCTACTGACAAGGCTGGTTATACTTCTAAAATGACCACGACTAGAGAATCTTTTATATCTAAAATGAAAAAGAATATCAGTCCAACTCAATTTGATGCACTTACATCCTTATTGCCCAAATCAGCTTCGGCAGTAACGCCGTTGGCAAAAATGCTTTACTAAAATAGCCTAAAAATAAAAAAAGCAAAATAGAAATCTATTTTGCTTTTTTTATTTTCAAATTTTCAGAAAATATCTTCGATCGAAAGGTCTTATTCTTCGACAGTTTCAAATTCCATGTGGTCGATAATTTCTGCTTCTGGCTTTTCTGGTTTAGACGCTTTCAGTGCATTAAATCTTTCCAACATTTCTGTTTCGCCTTCTTCACCACTGAAATAAGGGAAAACATCCATAATTGGTGTTTCTGTAATAGCAGGAATAGAATATTCTCCCATTGTATTTTTCATTATGTGAAGTGTATTGTCATAAGCTTCGCGAACGTCATTTGCCTGAACCAGCATATACATGCTTGTTTTTCTTTCCTTACCGCTTTCTTCATCATAAGCGATTAAAGTGATTTTAGATTTAAACCATCTATCTGCATTTTCAAAAGGATGAATTTCGGCATAATTTGCCACTTTGATAGCCGTGATTTTAAATTCTTCACTAGTATAAGCGGCCATCTCCTCAGTCATTCTTTTTTCAGCTTCTGTATAAGACAAAGCATCGACCAAATAAGGCTCGGTTAAAACTTTTTGTCCTCCAGTTTCATCTGTTTTTCTATATTTTACTTTGCATTCGTACCAAACTGCGCTCATCTCTTTTTAAATTTTAAGGATGCCAAAGATAAATTTTACAGCAGAAATAATAGTTAAATCTTCAAATAGATATTCACAATTTTAGATGATTTTAGGTAATGTTTTGAGAATCTGAAAGTTGTGATTTTACGAAATAATTTGTCTTTATTTTTTATGTTTTTAATGTAAATCACTGAGAAACAATTCTTTGTTTTTTAAAGTGAAATATTATAAAAAAAAAAATATAAATTTTCTGAAATCCAAATAATCCATTTATTCGTAAGTACCAATAATAATGGCTGGGAATGGAATTAAATTCAAATGATATTGGTTTTTGGAGCATATTGAATTTTCGCATTTCCAGCTATTATTTTTATCACTATTAAAAATAAAAGGTTGGAAAAATTAAACGTTCAGAAGTTGGCAGAAACTTTAAAATATCTGGAAAGCAAACAGCGCGAATTAAAAAGACAAGATAAGAAAGACACACGAAGTCTAGAATCGATGATTAATTATCTAAAAAAAGAAATGATGGAACAGCACAATTTATCTCACTATCATCAATTGATAAAACAAGAAATCAAAGACACAGAAACCTTTATCGCGAGCGTCAAAAATATCATCGAAATCAATTCGTAAAACTGTTTAGTATTGTATATTTTTTGTTTTTACTCCAATTTGAATTTTTCGTTTTTGCAATCTAGAATCAATTTATGGTTCAGGAAAAGTTTGTTGCCAATCATTCCCTGCATTCCAGAACGTTTCATCAAGAATTTTTGAAGATCTGAAGTGCCTTCGATATAAGTAACTTCAGAAAGGTTCAATGTTACTTTTCCAAATTGTATTTTCTTTTTCGCAGAAGCGGAATAAATACTCAAAGTATTTCCCCACGAATTTCCTTTTTCGGTTTTTATCGAACTGTTTTTATTGCGGTATTGCTGCCAGATTTCTTTTGTGGTAATCAATTCATAACCACTCGTTCCAGAATCGTATAGCAGTTTTAATTTTTCATTTCCGATAGCGGAAGGAATGAGTATTTTACGTTTTTTGAATTCAAAATCGATGAAATCAGCTTCTTTGATTTTTTCGATGAATGAACATTGATTGTTCTTGAAATCTAAAACAGTAACTCGTTTTTCGAATAAATCGGTTCCAATTGTACCGATTATGTTCACGGCTTTTAAATTGTCAAAATTGATTTTTTCACCATAATTCAAAACTTCAAAATTATCTGAAGTTATATTCATATTTCCGATTGTAAAAGCAGTAGAAATCGTGGCATTTTCATTATCAATTTTCAACTGATTTTGAAATTTTTCAGCGATAGATTCTAATGATTTTTTGTAGAAAACGGTAATAGGCGAACCCGAATCAAATTGCATATAGAATGTACGATTGATTCCTTTTATTTTAACGGGTAAAAGCAGAGCAGAATGAGCGTTTTCGTTATCAGAAATCCATATTGTTGGAATATTTTCTGCAATTCCTGAAACATTTAAATAGTTTTCTGGCGGAGTAAATTTCTTTTGAAAATAAAAATATCCTCCGACCAAGAATAAAACGATAATAGTTAAAAATACGAATGCAATTTTCTTGAATAATTTCATAGTCTGTTTTTTCTGCAAGATTCGGATTTTGATTCCGATTTTCCTGAGAAATCAATACGACAGTTTTACGCCATTTTTATGACTTATATTATAAGAAGTTGGTTTTTAATTTTATAGCCAAGTTTTGATTTTGGTTTAAACTGATTCCGTTTAGAATAACGATTATGAGTTTTAAGCTAAAAATGGTAATTAAAGGAATAATAAAAAGAGGAAATCTAAAAGTAAATGATTTTTGGATAAACGGACTTGCAATCATTAAAACCGAAAGAATAAGACTTAAAACAATTTGAAGACTTACAATTTGTTTGCCTATTTCTTTATTTATTGGATCTTGGGTTTTATAAGTTAAAACTAAAGGAAAAATAATGCTCCCAAACGGAATGATAAGTCCTGATAAAACAGAAAGATTAATCAGTTTGGCTCTTTCGATTTGGACGCTTTCTTTTTTGAAAATAAGATTTTCGGGATTGGTTTCTAGAGCTTCGGCAAGTGTTTTTAAGGTAAAACCTTTGAGAATATTTCCAGCTTCAATTCTCTGAATGGTTCGTAATGAAAGACCCGATTTTTCGGCAAGTTCATTTTGAGTCATGTTTTTTTCTTCTCTCAAAAGTTTAACTTTATTCTTCATGGTTTTAAACTGCTGGTTTAAAGACGAAATTATGAAAAAACTTTTGATGAAATGGGTATGAATAAAACCTTCAATTATAGACTAATTCAAAGTTTTAATAAAAAATTAGTTTTTTTTCTTTAACAAAATTCACTAACTTGTTGTGTAATAAATGATTCCTTTAATGATGTTATCATAAAATTTCCAGTTATGCGAGTATCCGTTGTCCGAAAAAATGTAAAGTTGTTGCCAGATTCCAAGAGAGTTGTTGCCAGATATTTTATGAATGGGCAGGAAAGGACCCAGCAAATGGTGCTTCGGATAATGACGCTAGACGAGAAACAAGTGCTGCAGACTTTGGAGCAGACACTTCGTGAATTTGCGAGGAGACATCGAAATATTTCTGCTGTATTTTTTAGACACTGTGAAAGAATTCGTCCTATAATTGAAAGCATGGAGATCAATTATGAGGCCATGTCTCTCGATCGAAAAATGCTTATTGGGTCTTATTGTACAATGGAGTATGCCATAGAATCGGCGGCGATTTTTAACCCTTCAATTGTTGAAGATTTTGATCAGACGGGATTGGAAATGGGAGAAAAACGTGTTATTATTTCTTTTCGTGCAACGGGCGAAGGCCATATTTCGTCGATTGTTTTTAGAAGAGCCATTTTAGATCGCGACAATAATCTGCATATCATGAAAATTGGAAATCATATTGATCAGGCAGAAATTGAACATAAAACATTATTTAATAAAGAGCGATTTTTGACCAAGCTGTATGAAATGCATACAACAGACAAATATATAGCTCAGATTATGCAGGATCTGCCAGAAGAATTTGAATTTGCTGTTTTGAAAAACACGCTTATTGAAGCTTTAAAAGATCCTTTAATTCGTGAAGAAAGAAAAGTAGCATTGGAAGAAATACTGTGGCTGGCGAATTCTTTTTACGATTTGCAGTTTCAACACGATTCAGATATAACAGAACGTGTCATTTTTCCGATTTCTGATTCTGAAAGTCGCGGAATAGAAGATGCGCGTTTTGTGCGTTTTGTTGATGACAATGGTTCTGATCGTGTTATGGCAACTTACACGGCTTATAACGGACACACAATTTTGCCAAAATTAATTTCAACTGAAGATTTTTATAGCTTTAGAGTTATGCCACTTCATGGAGAAGGAGCGCAGAATAAAAACCTAGCTTTATTTCCTCGAAAAATAAAAGGCAAATATGCTATGCTGGCGAGAATTGATGGTGTGAATAATTACATTATGTATTCTGATCGTGTAACACAATGGAATACGCCAATTCTTTTGCAAAAACCTAAATTTACTTGGGAATTGACCCAAATAGGAAATTGCGGTTCTCCATTATGGACAGAAGAAGGCTGGCTTGTTATTACCCATGGAGTCGGTACAATGAGACGTTACTGTATTGGCGCTTCATTATTTGATTTAGATGATCCGTCTAAGGAAATAGGAAGATTGACCGAACCTTTGCTTTCGCCTTCGGAAGATGAGCGAGAAGGCTATGTGCCAAATGTCGTGTATTCTTGTGGAGCGATTATTCATAATAATAGTTTGATTCTTCCTTATGCCGTTTCAGATTATTGCTCAACTTATGCTGTGGTGGATATGGTTGAATTGCTGGATGCGCTGAGGAAAAGTAAATAAACTTATCTTTTGTTTTTAAGATTAGGGATTTTCTTCGTCAGGTTTCTCCAATATCGTTTTGGCATGTGTTTGGTATTTTTTCTTGATTTGATATTAACGCGGCTGAATTTTAGTTTTTTGGAGCGAAAAGCCATTTTTTCAATACCAGGAATTGATGTTAGAAAATTAGCCAAATAAGCTGTTCTAAATTGTATTATTTTTTTTGGAAGGTTATTTTTACATTAAAAAAATAACTATATTTAAAATTCAAAAAACAGGTATAAATACGGGGTTGTAGATTGTTAAAACTTTATACATTCGCCGAAATAGAAAAACTGATTTCCCCCCTTAACATTGGTTTTTCAAATTTAGAAGTATTAGCAAATATTAGGAACAAAAGGCTAAAACAATGAAATTTGTAAAAGGACAAGATGTTTCCTACACAGCATTGAGTGGGATATCTTACAGAGGAACCATTATCGAAAGAAAAATGGATTTTAAAAAGGGGCTTATAATAAAATCGACTTCAAAAGAAAGAGATTTTCATTATCTTATTGAGATACAAAAAAATGGCACAACAGAGAAAATTCTATGTGCTGAAAATCATCTTAAATTATTAGAAAAGAAAAAACGCGTTGCAAAGAAAGTGGCTTAGACGTGGTATAAAAAAACCATGAAGAATTTAAGATAATAAAGTTCTCCGTAGTTTTTTGCGCTTAATAAGAGTCAAATCCCATTTTTTAGTCCAATTCTTTTCAAGCTGTTTATGATTCTAAAAACAATTTCATCAGAAAACATGAAGCTGGAAAGCGTTTCTTTCAATTCTGTTGCCGTTTGGGGCTGTAGTTCCAGAAGGTTGTTTAAGTGTATTTTGGCTTTCGCGTCTTCACTTAGTAGGGATAAAGACACCGCTTTAAGCAAAGAATCCCAAATGGTCTCGTTAAAATCCATCTTTTCTGCCCAATATAAAGACTTTTGATATTCTTTTTTATGGATGTAATAGTAACAATATCCCACATTAATCCACCACGGATGTGCGGGATTTATATTGGTTGCATTTTCTAATAAATTAAAACCTTTTTCAAAATAACCTGCAAATATCAATACACAGCCTATTCCAGAGGTAATGCCAGAAGAATTAGGATTTATTTTCAAGCATTGTTCTGCTGCTGCTAGACAGTTGTCCTGATCTTTTTTAAAGCAGTTTATAATGGATAAGGCGTACCAGGCTTGCTGGCAATTTGGATCAATGTTTAAAGCTTTTGTAATGCAATGACTGCTTTTTTCGATTGTTTTTTGGGAATTGTCTAATCCCAAGGCAATAGAAGCCAACTGCATTTCGCCCAGCATTGCCCAGACAATTGCATAGTTTGGGGCTAATTCTACAGCTTCAGTTAAATTAGACAAAGCGTTAGCATAATTTTCGATAGAATATGAACAATGGTATTCTTGATAACTGCAGATTGCCTTTAAAACGACTGAATTGTTTGCTATTTTTGATGGTGCAGTCTTTATCATTTCTTTAAAAATAATACCATAATAACCGCCCATAGAAGTTACAATATCCTTTACAATTTCATTTTGAATCCTAATGCCGTCGTCTAGAGTGGCGGGTGTAAATAATTTGGTTAATATAAACTTTCCTGAGGAGGAGTCTATCAAGTTGACTCTGATTTGCAGTTTGTTGCTAATAATTTGAATATGTCCTGTGATAATAAAATCTGCTCTGAGAAGACTGGCAGCTTCTAGAACATTTTCATTAATTTTTGTAATAATATCAGAAGAGAAATGGCCAATAACAGAGATATCCTGAAAACGTGAAAGTTCTGCACTGATTTCTTCAGAAAGAATCTGCGAAAAGGCTTCTAAATCTGGACGATGGGCAATTGTTTTAAAAGGAAAAACTGTAATGACCGGATTAGTTTTAGTGGTACTGATAGGTAAATCAGTATGTCTCGGTTTATTATTATGAACAAATTCTGGAACATAACCGCCTTTTGGTACATGAATAATAAGCGGATTGTCTTTTCCGTCAGTAGAATAATACTCATGAAGCAATTTTCTCAAGCGTCCTGCATGAATTCGAACCATTGCGTCATCATGAGGATTAAAATGAGAAGGCCTGCTTAAAGCATTTACAGCTATAGAATATTCTTTGATAAACTGCTGTCTTTCATCTATCGTCTCTGTCACAATATAGCGCAGAAAGTTACTTAGCAGTGTTGAGTTTTTAAAAGAATAAAACTTTAAAACATTCTCCAGTTCATTATAGATTTTATCCGAGGGGATTTTTTTTGTAGACTCCATAATAAATTATTTGAAAATTATTAATGTCAAAAAAAAAGTCACTGGGGCGTATAAAATGTTAAAGACCAAATAATTATGAAGATATAAATTTATGAAAATTTTTAACATGTTAGTATTATTAATCTGATATTTTTAACCGTTAAATGTAACGGTTAATAACCCTATTTGTGCTGTTGTATTAGTTATATTTGTTTGATAATCAGTTAAAAACTGTGTTTGTTTTCTTTTTTTAACAAAAAAAGACTGTAATAATTAGGTGTTGAAATTTTTGCATTCCCATTATTAAAAGCTTTTAGGATCAGATGAAAGTTTTTGAGGTGAATAAAAATTCGTACTGAGAAAAATCGATTTTTTTAAAATAAAAGACTTTTATTTTAAACCAGGACTGCAAAAATCAGATTAAAAGTTGTATCCCATAACAAACAAACTATAATCATTATGAAAAAAAGGTTTTTGCAAATGGCAACTATGAGGCATCGTGTCCTTATAATTTGCTTTCTCATTTCCGCTTTTACTCGGGCTCAAGATGAGGGGAATAAAAGCATGGAGATTTATGGTTTTATTATGACCGATGTTGGTTATAATTTCAATCAGATACAATCAGATTGGTATGATGTAGTAAGGCCTACGAAACTGCCTGCTTATAAAGACCAATACGGACCAGATGGCAACTATTACGCTTCTGTACGTCAGACTAGACTAGGTTTCAAAAATTATTTTGATACTGGAATAGGAGAATTAAAAACACACTTTGAGTTCGAATTGTTTGGTACGGGCGTCGATGCAGGACAAACTACTTTTCGTCTGCGTCATGCCTATGCAGAATTAGGCAAATTTGGAGCTGGACAAACTTGGAGCCCTTTTATGGATATTGGTGTATTCCCTAATTCGCTTGAATATTGGGGACCAACCGGAATGGTGTTTTTTAGAAATATTCAAATACGTTATATGCCAATTCAAGGTGATACCCGTTTAACTATTGCATTAGAAAGACCTGGAGCAAGTGCCGATCAAGGAGATTATGCGAATCGTGTTGAGTTGCAAGGAGTAAAAGCAAGATTTCCTCTGCCAGACCTTTCTGCAGAATACCATCATGCTACAAAATGGGGGTATATTGAGTTAGCTGGTATAGTTCGAAAAATTGAATGGAAAGACCAAAATAATGACCAATATAACTTGTCTGGAGACGCAGTAGGTTGGGGGCTTAATTTAAGTACCAACATTAATTTTAGTAAAAATGATGTTTTTAGAGGACAGGTAGTATATGGAGAAGGAATACAAAACTACATGAACGATGCTCCGGTAGATATAGGTATTGAAAACAATTTTGGCAATCCAGTAACTCCGGTAAAAGGTGTTGCGCTTCCTTTGGTTGGAGTTGTAGCTTTTTTAGATCATAATTGGAGCGATAAGTTTAGCACTGCGATAGGATACTCTATGATCGATATTGACAATTCAGACGGACAGACAAATGATGCTTTCAAAAAGGGGCAATACGTTCTTGGAAACCTTTTATACACTCCTGTGAAAAATTGTATGGTAGGTATGGAATTTCAGTGGGGAAACCGCGAAAACTTCAACGATGGATGGAGTACCTCAATAAATAAAATACAGTTTTCTTTTAGATATAATTTTTCGCAATCATTTTATAAAAGAAATCAGTAAAAGCCTTTAGTTTTTTAATCAATAAAAAAAAGAAAATATGTGTAAAACTGTACAATACCTGCTATTTTTCGGATTGTCTTTAGGCATTCTTAATGCTCAAACTCGAACTGAAAAAGACCTTTTAGGAGAAAAACAAATTCCAGTAAATGCTTATTACGGTGTGCAGACCGCACGTGCATTAGAAAATTTTCAGATAAGTAGCTTAACTACACAATCTTACCCTGATTATGTAAAAGCTTTTGCAATGGTTAAACTAGCTGCGGCACGCGCCAATGCTGATGTCGGCCGACTTAAAAAAGATAGGCTGGCTGCCATAGAAAAAGCTTGTCAGGCTGTTATTGATGGTAAATATCATGATCAATTTTTGGTTGATTTGTACCAAGGAGGTGCTGGTACTTCTGCAAATATGAATGTGAACGAAGTTTTGGCCAATATTGCACTGGAACTGAGCGGACATAAAAAAGGAGAATATCAATACATTGAACCTCACGATGATCTTAATATGGGGCAATCAACCAACGATGTGTATCCAACAGCGATAAAAGTGGCATTACTGCTTCATAACGACAAACTGCTTCAAGAAGCCGATCTTTTGGCTAAAGCTTTCCATAAAAAAGGCGATGAATTTAAAGATGTTTTAAAAATGGGACGAACTGAAGGACAGGATGCTGTGCCAATGACCGTTGGGCAGGAGTTTCATGCTTTCGGTAACCAGCTTGATGCAGAAATTAGCGCTTTAAAAAAGGCGGAAGTTTATTTATGTGAACAAAATATGGGAGCTACAGCAATCGGGACTGGAATTACTGCTTCTCCAGGATATGCAGAAAAAGTAGCCGCACATCTTGCAAAAATTACAGGAAAACCAATCGTAATGAGCAAAGATCTTATTGCAGCTACGACCAGCCAACAAGGATTTGTAATGTATTCTTCTACACTTAAGAGCATGGCAGTTGCTTTGGCAAAGATAAGCAGCGATTTGATCATTTTGGCTTCTGGTCCACGTACTGGGTTTTTCGAAATCAATCTGCCAGCACTTCAGCCAGGATCGTCAATTATGCCGGGAAAAGTAAATCCGGTTATGCCAGAACTTATGAACCAATTGTGTTTTAAAGTTATGGGAAATGACCTGACTGTAACGGTTGCGGCGCAGTCTGGTTTATTGCAGTTAAATGCTTTTGAACCTGTTCAAGCCATTGCCATGATGGAATCTCAAGGATTGTTTTTTAAAGCAATGCCATTGTTTAGAAAAAACTGTATCGATGGTATTACGGTAAACAAAGATGTTTTAGCACATTATATGGATAGAAGTGTTGGTGTTGTAACGGCTCTGAATCCTATTTTGGGTTACGAAAAAACAACCGAACTAGCCAAAGAAGCGCTGGCAACCAATAAAGGTATTCTGGAACTTATACGCGAAAAGAAATTGCTGACAGAAGATCAAATCAAGAAACTACTTGATCCAGCAACTTTAACAGGCCAAAAATAACCTCAACCTTAAACAGAAAAAACATGAAATTAAATATCAACTTTTACAAAAAAATACTTTTACTGCTGATACTTTCATTAAACATCAGCATGTTCGGACAGGCTAAACCTAAAGTTTTAATCTTGGCAACAGGCGGAACAATTGCAGGTTCTGCTAAAACAGGAGTACAGTCCGGATATACTTCGGGTCAGGTAACCATTGATGCGATGGTGAATGCGATTCCAGATGCTTTAAAAGTGGCAGATATAAAAGGCGAGCAAATTGCGAATGTTGGATCTCAGGATATGTCATTTGAAATTATGCTGAAAGTAGCCAATCGAATTAATGAATTAGCCAATAGCAATGATGTAGATGGTTTCGTAATTACGCACGGAACTGATACGATGGAAGAAACGGCCTTTTTTTTAAATCTAACTACAAAAACAGATAAGCCAGTAGTGCTTGTAGGATCAATGCGTCCCTCTACAGCCATTAGTGCAGACGGACCTTTAAATCTTTATAATGCTATTGCTGTAGCAGGCGATCCTAAAGCAAAAGGACGAGGAGTGCTTTTGGTAATGAATGACTGGATTCATTCGGCTCAATCTTTAACAAAAGTAAGCACAACGGCCGTTCAGACTTTTATGTCTCCGCTTCGTGGACTTATTGGTATTACTTCTTACGGAACAAATGATTTCTTTAATTACCCTAGTCAAAAATTTGGAAAAAACTCAGAATTTGATGTGAAAGGTGTTAGCTCTTTTCCAAGAGTAGATATTATTTATGCCGATGCAGATATGAAACCAGATTTAATTGATGCTTCAATAGAGCGCGGTGCCAAAGGAATTGTAATTGCAGGAGTAGGAAACGGAAATATGAACAAAGCTTCTCTAGATGCTTGTGCGAGAGCTAGTAAAAAAGGAATTATCGTAGTTCGAAGCACACGTGTTGCGACTGGACTGGTAAGCCGTAATGTGGAATGCAATGATGATGAACTTGGACTTATTGCTTCGTACGCTTTGAATCCGCAGAAATCTAGAATCTTATTGTCAGTAGCATTATTGAAACAAAGAAGCTTGGCAGAACTTCAGAAGATATTCGAAGAATATTAATCTTATTTTTTAAGCAAATCTAAACTTATGATCCTAATACTATTATTGATGCTGATAAAATCAATGCTAAAGGTAACAGCTGCTTTTTGGTCTGTTAGTAAAAGGGAATAATGTAATATCAACTTGAAAATTTAACGTGTATGAAAAATAAAATAGTGGTAAAAGCGGTTCTCGGAGGGGTCTTTGCTTTATTGGTTTCCTGCAATACAAAAAAGGACGAAAATACTGTGATTGATTTAAAAGAAATCAAGAAGCAAATTCAGGCAAAAGAAAATGAATATGCTGCGACATACAATGCAGGCCAGCTAAAAGAGATAGGCTATTATGCAGATGATGCGATAACTTTTTATCAGAACAGACCACCGATTATTGGTAAAGAGGCGAGATATGAATTTTTGAAATCAGATTTAACAGACAATACCAATACAATATCATTTGAAACCAAAGAAGTTTTTGTTTCGCATGACGGAAATATGGTTCTAGAAGTAGGATATTATAAAGTAATAGATTCTACTAAAACGCCAATTAATACCGGAAACTACATGAGCTATTTCGAAAAAAGAGATGGCAAATATGTATGTGTAAGAGACATGAGTGCTTCTGATGGATTGGTAGAGTAATTTATAAATAAAGATTATGAAAAAGATACTATTTGTACTGTTATTGGCTTTTGGATTGAATGCCACTGCTCAAAGTTCTGTAGATGAAATAAAATTAATCCAAGATCTTTATGGAAAATCTAAGGCAGATGTAGTTAAAGAATATTTGGGTTTAACAGACGTGCAGGCTACAGCATTTCAGCCGATTTACGACAATTACGAATCGGAACGCAAAGCCTTGAGTCAGCAGAAGATTCAAATTCTTGAAGATTATGCAAAGAATTATGCCACACTGAGCGATGCTAAAGCGACAGAATTAACATCGGCAAATCTAAAATATAATCAAGAATCTGAAAAACTCCTTGCCAAAACGCATTCTAAACTGGTAAAAGCAATTGGCGGAATCAATGCTGCAAAATTTGTACAGCTTGAGCAGTATTTGCAAGTAACCATACGATCTGAAATTCAGAACGCTATTCCTTTTATTGGAGAATTGGATAAAACCAAAATGCATTAGACAATTTCTGGGTACAGAGTAGAAAGTATAAAAAGATTTTCTACTCCACTTATTAATATTTTATACTCTTACTATGATAAAGAAATTTACAAAATATTTGACAGTTGCATTAATCATGTCAGCCCAGTTGATTTTTTGCCAATCTGAAAATGATGGTCCAGAACTTGGGCTTCCTGGCGATAATCTTGATCTGTATGCTGTAATGTCTCTGTTTCAGAAATCAAAAACCATTGAGGAATTTGAAAAAAACCTGAATCTAGAGAAAACAGGAATCAATAATTTGGATTTGAATTTGGATAAAAAAGTAGACTTTATAAAAGTAGTCACAAAGAAAAATGGCAATTCGTTTACCTTTATTCTTCAAGTTGCTGTAAACAAGAACGAAAACCAAGACGTTGCTGTTATTTTGGTCGATAAAGACAAAAACGGGAAGGTAAAAATGCAGATTGTAGGCGATGAATTGCTGTACGGAAAAGATTATGTCATTGAACCAGTAAGCAAATCATCACCAGCAAAAACAGCAAACCCTGGCTATACAGGAGACGAACCTGTACAAAGTTCACCAGCTGTAACAGCAGTTGTGGTAGAAACGGTGCCAATTGTACAATATGTATATTCACCAGCTTATGTACCGTATTATCCACCTTATTATTACGGATTTTATCCACCTTATTTCGCCGCTTTTACCGTAATGGCGGTCGGAATTTATCGTCATAACCATTACTACCATCATCATGGTTATCATGGCGGACATTACCATGGCGGACATAACAATGTATATATTAATAACAGAAACAGTTTTAATAATTACAATAATAATAGATCAAGATCTAATACTGTACGAGATAATTCTACCAATAATAGGTATAATACCAATCGAGGTAACTCGCGTCCTTCGGCAAGCACACGACCATCAGCAGGAAATTCCAATCGTGTAGGAAATACTAGTGCATCTGGAAGAACCCGTCAGAGTTCGTCGCCAAGTGCAGGGACTTCAAACCTTAATAGAGGAAGTTCTTCAGGATCAAGTTTTAATAGAGGAGGAGGATCTTCATCAAGACCAAGTGCCGGACAAATGGGAGGCGGTTCTCGCAGTATGGGAGGCGGAGGCTTCGGCGGAGGTGGCGGAAGAAGAAGATAAACGGCGTTTTTTATAATGTTTCATCAGGAAAAAAGCGTAAATCCTTTTGGGTTTACGCTTTTTTGTTTTTTATATCCGATATAATTTTTATTTTAAAAGGGCATTTATTTTACTGGTTATCATATAAGATAACCTTTTTCTGAAAGTATATTTTGATATTTGAATTATTGAAAATAATATAAAATTGAAAGAATGGAAACTGTAGAAATAGAGAAAGTAAATTATCTTAAAAAACAATCAACTCAATATTTAAATATTTTAAAATCGGCTAATAAAGGTTACCATGCAGAACTCAAGGTTTTAAATTACTCCGAATTAGGTTGTGTAATAACAAATATGTTAAAGGTGTGCATTTTGGCATTAGAAAATGATAATTATAAAAAACCTTCAATAGATGTCGGATTGGTTTTAGAACAAGCACTTCATTTATTTCCTACTGACGAAATGGAATTGCTGGATATTATAAACGAAATGTTGGTTAAGGAATAAAAAAAAGCTTCAGATTGTTCTGAAGCTTTTTGTTATGCTAAGTTTTCTGCCACAAAGTTTTTGCAATACTCTTTTATCAGCTCTCGCACAGTTCTAAATTGCTCCATAATTTCAGAATCTGTTCCTGTTGCTTTTGCAGGATCAGGAAAGTTGTAATGATATTTAACAGCGTTGGTTGGAAAAAACGGGCATCGCTCTTTAGCATTATCACAGACTGTAATCACAAAATCAAAATCGATATGAGTATATTCATCAATATTATTCGATGTATGATTTGAAATATCTATTCCGTCCTCTTTCATTATCGAAATAGCTTTTGGGTTAACGCCATGAGTTTCTACACCCGCGCTGTAAACCTCAGCTTTATTTCCAGCAAAAAACTTCATGTAACCTTCAGCAATCTGACTTCTGCAGCTATTTCCTGTGCAGAGTATTAATATTTTCTTTTTCATAATTAAACAAATAGCCAAATGATATTTATGATGCAGAATTTTGGTTCAAAACCGAAAAGGAGCTGCAGTAAAATAACAGAAGTAGTTATTATAATTGGTTTCTTGTATTTAAAGATTTGTTCTTTCATTTTTTAGCAACATCCTGAATCTGGTGTGCAGCAGGAAGCAGCATCATTGGTTAATTGAGTGAGATTAACTTTTTGCTTTTCTGTTGGAATACCGCAAGAATCTTGTGCTAGACAAGCTGTTGTTTTGTTTTTTAGGACAAAAGTTTGTCCGTTAAATTCTAAATCATATTTTCCAATTGTAGCATTTTGATATTCCACTTCAATTTCTAAATCTTCGATGTTTAATTTATCTTCAGACAATTGAATAATGTGTAATAATTTATTAGGTTTTAAACGATGCTCAAAATCGTTAGCATCCCAAAGCTGAAAGTTTACTGCTTTTTCATTTCTGATTACTCCGCCACAATCAATAAAGTTTTTGGTAACGACTCCAACTTCTGTCACATGAAAATGTTCTGGTACAAAAGTTCCGTTTTCTAATTGAAATTCAACATTATCTAATGTTGGTAAAATCTGTTTTACTTCTGATAATTTCATCTTGTTCTTATTTATTTGTTAATTGCAATATTGCGATATGGTTTGTCAAAAAAAATGTTTTAGCAACATTTTGATTTTGAAATAGTTTGTGTGATGTTTAAAAAATAGGAGTTTAAAATACCGATTGTTTTTTCATCGATACAATAGCAAATTGCATTTCCAGAAATATTTCCTTTAATGATTCCTGCATTTTTCAACTCTTTTAAATGTTGAGAAACTGTAGGCTGGGCAAGAGGCAGTTCATTTACAATATCTCCGCAAATACATTCATTCACTTTAAGTAAATATTCGATAATAGCAATTCTTGCAGGATGCCCCAATGCTTTAGCAATTGTAGCAATTTTATTTTGCGCGTCTGTAAAATGTTCAGTTTTAGTTGCTCCCATGTTGAATATATTAATATTGCAATATTACGATATTAATTTTAAAAGATGCAATTTTTGATTGATTAATTTAAAATAAAAAAGCCCCAGATTTCTCTGAGGCTCTATAATATTGAAAAATACTTTTTTAGAAATTAGTATTTATCTTTTTCGAACGATCTGCGATGTAAGAGATTAACCAGATTACCTGTCCTTCTTTTACAAAGTAAACTTTCTTTGTTGCCAAATCTGGAATACTTTCAAGACAAGTTACAAGAATATTGTTTGCCGAAATCAAATACTTTTGATCGTAAGTGCTCAAAACTCTAGCAGCTTCTTTGTTTGTTTTTGCAAGGTTAGTAAATTTACCAAAGTTGTTTTTAAGAACAGCATCATAGTCGATAACATCCTGAAGAGTTAAAGCAACATAATGCTCTTTATTCGCATTTTCATCATAAAAAAGAGTTGAAAATGCCCAAACAGCACCACCAGATAAGTATAGTTTATTCTTTTTTGCTAAAGGAGGATTAGCATCAAATAACTCTTTAGTTTTTTTACGTAGAATTACATTATAGTCAAAAGACTTTTCCTGATAAGTAGACATATCATTTACCTGACTTTTATTTACCACTGTTTTTTCAACAGCATCAGTAAGCGTCATTGTTCCGAAACTAAGTTCTAAAGGAACAAACTCTAATTTACCATCTTTAAGTTCGTCGATATAACCTCCCTTTGTAGTTTGAGCACCAATGTCAAGAAGGAAAGCATTAGCAAAATCTACAGGTGGTATTGCACCTTTTACAAGTGTTTTTGCTTCTTCGTTAACCTCTAATATTTCTAACTGTTTACCAGTTAAAATAGCAATTTTGTTTTTTAGAACATCAATGTTGCGAGCAGATGCAAAAACTGGAGCCGCTACAACAAAGATATTTTCTTCAAGAATTTTATTCTCAGCTTTAATTTTTTGCAATTGGTTTGTAACCGTCAAGCTAGTTTTTGTGATGTCTTCTTGAGTAAGTTCACCTTTTGAGTCAATATGGTCAGCAAAAGGAATTCTCTCAGTCCAGAAAGAAAGGATTTTGTAATCCGCTTTTCTGATGTTGCTCACATCAATAACAGAAACTTTGATTGCTCTTCGGCCAATTTCAATTCCAGCATAAATATTTTTTTGCGAGAATGAAGTAACAGAAAAAAATAATGTTAAAAGGGTAAAAAATAAAAATTTGGGGTTGTGTTTTTTAAGCATTGTGTTGAATTGTAGTTATAATATAATTTGTTTTTAAGAATTATAAAGTTTCTTTTTGGTGGTATTTATGTGAAAATCACAATTTTAGAATGAAAACAAATGATTTCATTACGGAATTGCGAATTTAAGAAAACATTTAATAATATAAAATCAGTAATTAAGAAAACGTGACATTAAATTATTGTAAAGTAATAACGGGTTTTATTTCGAGAAAGTATATTTATAAAAAAAGCTTCAGAGAAATCTGAAGCTTTTTTGTTTGATAGCTGATGTCTTCAAATAGCTAAACAATTTACTAAGAAACTGTTTTCTAGAAAGAACAAATGAATTTGGACGTTTGAACAAACTTGCCGATTAAAATATTTGGGAAATTTGTATCAGATAAAAATGAAGAGAAAATGGAATCAAAAAAAGATCAAATTCTTTCAGAGCCAAAGCTCATGCAAAACTTCTATTCGGGAACGAATGTTGAAAACGAAGCCTTTGTGTCCGATCACATCTTTAGCTATATCATAAGTGGCAGACATGATGTTTGGATAGGATATAAGAAATACACGTTTACTGCTGGCGATTACCGATTCTTTAGAAGAAATCAATTAACAAAATCAATTAAGCATACAGAATCTGACGGATTTAAGTCTATAGCTGTTCATTTTGACCAAAATACTCTTAAAGAAATTTCAAAAGAATTTGGATTCAAATCAGAAAGGTTTCATGGTGAAGGGGTAAAGATTATAAAGGCAAATAATATGCTGAAAAATCTGTAACTCTATTAAATGAATATGGGCAAAGAAAAGATATTGATAATGAAATTTTACGGATTAAAATTAAGGAACTGGTTTTAATACTTGCAGATGCCGATCCTGAAATTAAGCAAATGCTGTTTGAATTTAACGAGCCTGGAAAATTGGATTTGGAAGGGTTTATGAATGGTCATTATAGATACAATGTTTCG
Source organism: Flavobacterium sharifuzzamanii (assembly GCF_003254585.1). Classification (GTDB taxonomy): domain Bacteria; phylum Bacteroidota; class Bacteroidia; order Flavobacteriales; family Flavobacteriaceae; genus Flavobacterium; species Flavobacterium sharifuzzamanii. The sequence continues at coordinate 34,276 of NZ_QJGZ01000030.1, forward strand.
TTAGAAAAATTTGCATTCCTTACAGGGCGCAGTTTGTCAGGTTTCAAAAGGGATTTTGCGAAATTGTTTAAGATTACTCCAAGCAGATGGCTTACTAAAAAACGGCTTTCTGAAGCAAAATATTTAATAGAAAATTGCAAGCAGCGTCCAAGCGATATCTACTTAGAAATCGGCTTTGCTAATATGTCTCATTTCTCTTATGCCTATAAAAAAGAGTTTGGGATGTCGCCTTTACATACGAATAACAACAACTAATTTACACATAAAATGGATTTAAAATTAAAAGGAAAAAGAGCGCTTGTTACGGGTTCGAGTTCGGGACTTGGAGAATCAATAGTTAAAATGTTGGCAAATGAAGGAGCGACCGTTATTGTTCATGGTAGGAATGAAGATCGTGCCAATGTTGTGTGTCAGGAAATTATCAACAATGGCGGAAAGGCAGAAATAGCTTTAGGAGACCTTAGTACCGATAAAGGAGCTGATGACGTTGCTTCTGCAGCGCTTAAAAATGGTCAAATTGATATTTTAATTAATAACGCCGGCGCAACATCGCATAAATCTTGGGGTGAGGCGACAACAGATGATTGGTCTGAAATTTATAACAACAATGTGGTTTCATATGTAAGAATGATTCAACGTGTAGTGCCACAAATGAAAACATTAGGTTGGGGACGAGTTATTCATATCGGTGGAGGGCTAGGCATACAGCCTATTAAGGAGCAGCCACATTATAATGCGACCCTTGCTGCAAGGCATAACCTTTCTATTTCGTTAGCAAGATCATTGCAAGAAACCGGAATAACCTCAAATATTGTGTCTCCTGGAGCAATTATTAACCCTATGGTTGAAGATTGGCTTGTAAATGCTGCACCTAAGTTTAATTGGGGGACAGATTTAGATGAAATAAAATCTAAGGCTGTTCAACAACTAATTCCAAATGATACTGGACGTTTTGGAGAACCTGAGGAAATTGCTGGAACCGTCGCGTATCTCTGCAGTACTTATGCCAATTACATTAGCGGAGCTACTATTAGAGTAGATGGCGGTACCATTAAATGCATGTAAAGTATATTTCTGGAATTTTCTAATAAAATCTATACCATTAGTACGATTGAATTTATCCAAGCAAAAAAGCTTCAGATTTCTCTGGAGCTTTTTTAGTAACAAGAATTATTATGGTGTACGGGATGCCGTAAAAAACTTACAAGCAATTAGGTTATATTGCACATAATAATTTTTTAGCATCATCTTTAAATGAAAATAATACAAAGCTTTTGGTCTGGAAATTTAACTGATTTAACACGCAATTATGGCTGGAGTTCTTATAAATATAATTGGCTGAGTTGGATTTTAAGCTGTCATCAATTAGTGAAATTTCATGAAGAAGTTGAACTTTATACAGATCGTTTTGGATATGAAATTTTAATTGAAAAATTGAATCTGCCTTATACCAAAGTTCATGTAGTTTTAGATGATTTAAATAATTATCCTAAAGATTTATGGGCTGTTTCTAAAATTAAAGTATATCAGATGCTGAACGAACCTTTTTTGCATGTTGACGGAGATGTTTTTGTATGGGAATCTTTGGAAACTAAATTTCAAAATGCCGCTGTACTTACACAAAATTTAGAAATTACTGCTGATAATTATACTAAAATGTGGGACAAAATTTCGCCAGAACTCCTGTATATGCCGGTTGAAATGGAGAAATACCATAAGACGCCAAACAATTTTGCTTGCAATATGGGAGTTGTAGGAGGAAATGATATTGATTTTTTTAAGCAGTATTCCAAAATTAGCATTGATTTTTTAGATAAAAATATAGCCATATCACCAAAAATTAACTGCCATAATTTTAATTTATTTTTCGAACAAATTTTGTTTTATCAATATGCTCAAAATAGGGGGGTAAAACTTGAGTTTCTGTTTGACGAAGTATATAATGATGGTTACTATGATGGCTTTGCAGAGTTTCAGGATGTGCCCGAAAAGAAGTACTTACATTTGCTAGGCGAATATAAAAGAAACCCTGCCGTATGTAAAGCGATGGAAATTTATGTTATGAGAAACTATCCTGAATGCTACTCGAAAATGGCAACCTTAATTAATGAGGCGGAAGGAAATCAAAATGAAATCGAATTTCTTAATAAAGAGAAAGTTGAAGAATTGATTTCAGATTTTGATTATGAACTAAGAAATAAAAAGTTTCTTGATGACAATTATCTCCTGAGAAGAGATCTATACACCGAAGCTTTACCAAATTACTTTAGAAGTTTACTAGACAAAGAAGATTTTAATATCGTGCTACTTAAGGGTTTTGATGTCGTTATTGGACAGGATGAGGAAGAAGCGTCTTTTTTGGAAATAAAAGAGCTTAATGAAGTATCTAAAAAATATGAATTGGACAATTTAGATGAAATTGCTTTATCTGAAATTGAGCAAGGAATTCGATATTCAGATTTTATTTCTGAAATGTTGCTTCATTTCGATTATGATTCAGAAGAGGCAAAAAAAGATATTCTGATTCTTTTAAACAGTAAGCTAACTAACTATATTGTTTTGAAAATAATTGCTATTTATAGGTGATTTTATAATAAAAATAAAAAATAATATTTGTTAAATATTTTGATTATGTCTTGTTTTTATTGCGGTTTTTTCAGGTTTTAATGTGTTGTAAAACTATTATAAATGTTAAATTTTTATGTAAATGTGGTTTTCCGTAAGAAAATGTCGTTATAAAAAATAATATTTGTGAGTAGAGTTGTGGTTTTATGAATACAAGTCCAAATAGATAGTCTATGATAGATTTAATTCCATATTTTTTTTTAAAATATTAAGTTCAAAAATATAATATTCTTTGCTGAAAAGGAGCTAATATCTGAGCAAAGTGATTTTGGTTTCATTCTAAAAGAAATAAAAAAAAAGTCCTGCGCAGGAATTGACAGAGATTCCAAATGTCTTTAAATTATTGGAAAATATTAATTAATTTAAATTACTAAGTTATGTTTAAAAAAACCGCAAAAAACACAGAAATTAAAAAATTTACTCCAAGTGATGTGCAAAAACTGACTGAAAAAGAGTTAAAACAAACTATGGGAGGTTATCAATACCCTAATCTATGCTTTGATTATGAGTCTGGTAAATATTATAAGTGCTAATTAAGCAGATTGTAATATCATAATAATTGATTAAACTGCTGGCATAATTGTCAGCAGTTTTTTTAATTGGAAAGTGTTTTTCATATTAATGTTCTGCCTTAGGCTTATTTGTTATGAAGGCTATAATGTTATATGCTAAAAGGGAAAAAAAATATTAAAAAGTTGGAATCACTAAAATTGTTAAAAGTAATTAAGAAATGAAAAAAGAACCTAGTATTGATAATCTTCTTTTAGGTAAGAAGCATAAAAAACTATTCATTATAATTTATATTAGTATACTGTTTACTTTAATGTTTTATTTTTTTGGAAAAGTTTTTGGTGAAGCACTGTATTTTGCAACTCATTAGAAATAAATAATTAAAGGTTTCACTATATTAAATGATCTCAAGAATAAAAAATATTGTATTTGGACTTAAGCAGTGGGAACTAATATTGCTTATAATTCTTCTAAATTTTACAAATAATTACCTCTTTTCGGTTATTTCAAATCTTTTTGATATTTCTTTAAATAAGGGGTTTAATTATCATTATACAATTAAAGAAAAAATTGTTTTATTTGTTATAGCTGCTCCTCTCATCGAAACTTTACTATTTCAGTATGCTGTTATTGAAATTTTAAAAAGTATAAAAATCAAATTAATATATTGTTGCTTTTTATCAGCATTTGTCTTTGCATCATTCCATTTATATAATATTTTTTATTTTTTATATGCCTTTGTAGGAGGGCTTTTGTTTGCTTTTTTATATGTCAGGGGCAAGAATCAAAAAAATGCAATATTATTGCCATTAGTGACGCACATAATTTATAATGGAATAGTTTTTATTAGCAAATATTATTTAGCTTAATTTAATTGTCAAAAGAGTTTTTATTTGAAAAATATTTTGGTAGCACTTAAAGAATGTAGGATGATTTTGGCCTAGAAAGCTAATGGTCAGAAACGAATAATAATCATGAAAAAAGAATTTCCAACTATAAAAACCGAAAGACTTTTGCTGAGACAATTTGCAGATAGTGATCTTGAAAATGTTTTCAAAGGGCTTTCACATCCAGAAGTTATTAAATATTATGGAGTGAGTTTTCAAACATTGGAAGCAACAAAAGAACAAATGATTTTTTTTGCTGACCTTGAAAAAAACGAGACAGGAATTTGGTTTGCTATTTGCTCTGCTGACAATAAAACATTCTACGGAGCGGCGGGATTAAATAATTTAAGTAAAGAACATAAAAAAGCAGAAATCGGTTTTTGGTTAATTCCAGATTTTTGGGGATATGGAATTATCAAAGAAGCAATACCGTTAATTTGCAATTATGGATTTGATAATTTAAAACTTAACAGAATTGAAGCATTTGTTGAGACAGAAAATAAGAATTGTAAAAGCGTAATGGCTAAACTTGACTTTCAGTACGAAGGAACTATGAAAGACTGTGAAATTAAAAATGGCAAGTTTATAAGTCTTGATATTTATGCTAAAATCAAAGATAATTTAATAAAGTCTGTATAAGAAATCAAATAAAGAAAAGCTTCAGATTTCGCTGAAGCTTTTCTTTATCTGTACATTCGTATAAAGCTTACATTCCTATAGCATAAGTAATTCCCCCAAGTAAATGCTGTACAAAAAGAGGGTCACTGTAACTTTCAGGGCTGTGTCCTAGAGCAGTGTAAAATGCTCTGCCGCCATCATACTCGTGATACCATGCCAAGGGATGATTATCACTATGTTTACCGCCTTTATATGAAGACTCGTCAATTTTTATAAGCACATTTACGTTTGGGTTTAAATATTTAAAATTGTACCATTCGTCTTTTCGTTCCCAGATTGCAGGAAGATGCTTTGTAGACGGATGTTCATGGTTTACAATTATAAGTTTAGCATTCTGTGGCTCAGGGTGTCCTTCAAAAATTCCGCCAATCATTTGTGTGTACCAAGACCAGTCTGGTTCGCAGTTTGTGGCCGAATGAATGCCAACAAAACCATTTCCGTTTTGTATAAATTTTTGCAAAGCCATTTTTTGATTTTCGTCTAAAACATGACCTGAGGCACTTAAAAATATAACAGCTCGATATTGTTTTAAGTTTTTTGAATTAATTGCCAGAGAGTCTTCAGTAGCGTCTACAATAAAATGATTTTCCTGTCCCAATTTTTTTATCGCTGCAATTCCGGCAGGAATGCTTTCATGTCTGAAACCATTAGTTTTAGAAAAAATCAGAACTTTTTTGGTTTTATAAGAAGTAGTCTGTTCTTCGGTTTTTATGTGAAAAGAAACCAAGAAATAGCTTGTTAGTACAATGAAACTGAATAAAAAAGATTTTTTTATCGAAAACAGGTGGTTCATTTTGGAAAGTTTTATTTGGGGAAGATAGAGAAAAAATATTTCTGCAGAGCGCCTTTTTTAGGCTATTACAAAATGGCTAGTTCTGAATAATCGGTACAGATTGCTATTGGTATTACTTCTGTCGACAATTGAAAAGTTTTGCAAATGCCTCGAAATTTGCGTTTTAAAAATTTTTCAGATATTTGATATATAAAATCTCATTAACAATTATTCTAAAATTGGTAATCACAATAATATGAACTATCAAAATATTGTTCCCGAAGACTCTATTTCGCTTTTTGTGAAAAACATATGGGTGTTTGAAAATGAAGATAAAAATACAGATACTACATTGCCTTTTTTTGCAGATGGCTGTCCGGGTTTAATGTTTCAGCAAACTGATCGCGGATTGATTGTAAAGCCTCATGATAAAAAGATGCCAGAAGTTTTTCTCTACGGACAAACAATTCTACCAATTGAACTTGAGATTTCGGGCGCATTTCTTATTATCGTTTTTCAGTTGTATCCCTTTGTCTTAAAGACATTTTTTGATATCCTGCCCCAGAGCATAAATGATAATTGCTATTACTTTGATGATACTGAGGAAGATATAAGATGGCTTAAAAAACAATTGGAATCGAGTGAAAGCGCAAAAGATAAAATTGAAATTATATCAAAATTGCTTTTACGGTACTTTGAAAAGAAAAAGGAAAACCTTGATTTTGAAATACGGCAAGGCATAGAATGTATCTTTCAAACAAAAGGTCAGGAAAGTATACGCTCGATTGCCAGTAAGCTAAAGTTCAATATTCGCACCTTTGAGCGAAGATTTCTGGCCGAAACAGGTCTTACTCCTAAACAGTTTGCTAAGATTATCCAATTTCAAGCCTCATTGGATCAATTGACGGTTAAAGATTATGAAAAACATACCGACATTGTGTATCAAAATGGTTTTTCAGATCAATCTCATTTCATAAGAGTTTTTAAAGCTTTTACTGGTAAAACTCCAAAATTATTTGAGAAATAATAATCACTGTCGCTTTTATTCTATTTTAGGACATTTATCTATTGCAATTTTGTATCACTAATCTTAAAAATTGATACAAAATGAAAGTAATAATCTTTGGAGCCACAGGTACAGTTGGCATTGAAATCGTAAAACAAGCATTAAAAAATGGTGATGAAGTAACAGCTTTTGTTCGTGATCCCCAAAAACTGCAAAACATTTCTCATCCTAACCTTCATATTCATGTAGGGGATGTTTTGAGTTTGAATGATGTTGAAAACGCGTTGCATGGTCAAGAAGCAGTTTTTTGTGCTTTAGGCGATGGTAGAAAAGGCAAAATACGTGCAGAAGGAACAAAAAAAATTATTGAGGCCATGAGAAAAAAAGGATCAAAGAGATTGATTTGCCAAACGACGCTCGGCTTGGGTGAAAGCTATGGAAATCTTAATTTTATCTGGAAACATATTATGTTCGGAATGTTGCTAAAAAAAGCATTTCAAGATCATAAATTGCAAGAAAAATATATTTTGGACAGTAATTTGGATTATACAATTGTTAGGCCAAGTGCTTTTACAGATGACCAAATTACCAATACGTATCGAATAGGTTTTGACGGAAATTATAAAAAACTCAATCTAAAAATTGCCCGTAAGGAAGTTGCCGATTTTATGATTCGTCAGCTAGATACAAATGAATATTTAAAAAGAACCGTTAGTATTTCCAATTAAAATGAGAGCATCAAACATTCTATTAATTATTACGGCAACGATAACAGCATTAATGGCTGGGCTTTTCTTTTCGTACTCGATTTCGGTGAGTTTGGGATTGGGAAAACTAAACGATAAGGAATTTCTAAATGCCATGCAGAACATCAATCGAGAGATTCAGAATATTCCATTTTTCATTTGTTTTTTCGGAACGTTGATTATGCTCCCAATTACCAGTTTTCTGCACTACAAAAAGCAATCTTTTCTGTTGCTCATTATAGCTACTGTATTTTATTCACTTGGTGTATTTGCTGTAACAGTGTTTGTAAACGTTCCTCTGAATAATAAGCTGGAGTTATTTGAACTTACAAATGCCTCAAGCGCAAGTGTGAAGCAAATGAGAAATATTTTCGAAGGCCGTTGGAATTTTTGGAATGATATTAGATCCCTATCATCCTTATGTAGCGTGTTTTTCGTTATTTTAGCCTGTGTTTATAATGGGCATAAATTAAAAAGTAATTGATGCTAAATAAAAATAAATTGATATAAGCAAAAAGACACCACTTGTAGAAGTGGTGTTTTTTTGTAGCAGCGAGCATTTAATTATCTTGGATTATTAAAGTATTTTAGTATGTGCATCTTAATTTTTTCTATGTTTTTTGTTTGTATAGCCCTTTACATAAGTTCCGAAAAGTATCAATCAAATTAAAAATATTTTTAATTATTTATAATGGGAAAATAATAAATTTGAAAATAAATAATGCGTGAAGCTCATCATGTGTATCTACCTGAATTTGGATGGTTTTGTCGCGTAAATAAATAAGTTGGGCAATGTTTTACAAAAAAAATGAAACAAATGAAAATAATATATTCTGTAATATTTCTGATTCTAGTTAGTTGTGGAAAATCAACTTCTCAAAATCAAGCTAAAACAAATCTAACTCCAAAGGAAGAAAGAGTTGGGCTTGACACAGAAAATAAATATTGGGATTCAATTTGCAAGATAGAAACTAAAAATGCCGAAAAAGATATTAAACAAAATAAATTAACTTATTTTCATTATTTTGGAATGGTAGTGCAATATCGAAGTAATGAAGAAATGAACAAATTACTTTCGAACTATAATATTGGTATCGGTTCTGCTTCTTATTACTGTACGGTTCCAGGTGAATTACAAAATTGTTACGCACGTAAAATGCGACAAGAAATAGACAAACGATATGGAAAAAAATTCATAGATTCTTTACGAACTATTGCTGAAAAACAATATGTAGAAAATAATCTAAACAAAGTTTATGCTTTTGAAGAATGTGATACCATATCAAGATATCCAAATGATAAGTGTTATGAGGACTTTTTTAAAAATTATAAAAACGATTTTTTAAAAATTGCAAAATATCCCGAAGATTTTGAATTTAGAAAAGAAAATGATAAGTATTCTTGGATTTCGGCGGACTTTATATTGCATAAAGATGGTACGGTAACCAATATAGATATTGAACTAAAATTTCAAAATGAAGGAAATTATAAATACTCATCTTATTATACAAAAAAACTTAAGGAATTCATTTTAAATACAAAATGGATTCCAGCAAAAAGTATGGGTATAAAAGTTACTAGTAAAGTTCCGTTAACAATACATTTTAAATAAATCAAACACATAATGACAAAAGTTTCAGATTTCTCTGAAGCTTTTGTTGTTGTAGTCTAAAGGGACAATTTTCGAATCATTTCATAGTGATTTGAAAATTCTAACTCAGATTTAGTAGCCGACTATTCTCTAGCTGGCGCGAGCGTCCAGATCGTGAACGCAAAATCATTTTAAGTGGTCTAAAACAAAAAAAAGCTTCAGATTTCTCTGAAGCTTTTTTTCTTTAGTAGCGGGAACAGGACTCGAACCTGTGACCTTCGGGTTATGAGCCCGACGAGCTGCCTACTGCTCTATCCCGCGATGTTTCGGGTGCAAAGATACGCCGATTTTTTAGAAATCCAACGAAAACTTTAAAAAATGTTTTATTTTCTGTATTGAGTTGATATGACTACCTTTGCAAAATAAATAAAGCAAAAAATGTCACATAAAGCAGGTTTCGTAAATATTATCGGAAATCCAAATGTTGGAAAATCAACATTGATGAACGCTTTCGTTGGAGAACGATTGTCGATCATTACATCAAAAGCACAAACTACACGTCATAGAATTCTAGGAATTGTAAACGGAGAAGACTTTCAATTAGTTTTGTCTGATACTCCTGGAATCATCAAACCAGCATACGAAATGCAGGAATCTATGATGAACTTTGTAAAATCGGCTTTTGAAGATGCTGACATTTTAATCTACATGGTCGAAATAGGTGAGCAGGATCTTAAAGACGAAGACTTCTTTAAGAAAATCATTCATGCTAAGATTCCTGTTTTATTGCTTTTAAATAAAATTGACAATTCAAACCAAGAACAATTAGAACAGCAAGTTACTTTCTGGAAAGAGAAAGTGCCAAATGCAGAGATTTTCCCAATTTCTGCTTTGCAGAATTTCAACGTTCCAGAAGTTTTCGGAAGAATTATCGAATTACTTCCAGAATCACCACCTTATTACCCTAAAGATCAATTAACAGACAAACCAGAACGTTTCTTTGTTAACGAAACCATTCGTGAGAAAATCTTATTGAATTACGCTAAAGAAATTCCATACGCAGTAGAAATCGTAACAGAAGAATTTCATGAAACCGACAATATTATCAGAATCCGTTCTGTAATTATGGTAGAACGTGATACGCAAAAAGGAATCATCATTGGACATAAAGGCGCAGCTTTGAAGAAAGTAGGAACCGATGCAAGAGCTGATTTAGAGAAATTCTTCGGAAAACAAATTCACATTGAACTTTATGTAAAAGTGAACAAAAACTGGAGAAGCAATGCCAATATGCTGAAACGTTTCGGATATAATCAATAGTTTATAATTGTTTCAAGTTTCAGGTTTCAAGTTAAACGTCAGGTATAAAACTTGGCACTTGAAACCTGAAACTTGAAACAAAAAATAATAAAATCTTAGGTACTTAGAAACTTAGCGTCTCAGCAACTTTTTTTAACTACCTTTGCAAAAAAATTAAATAAGGCATTTTGGATTATAAGTGATTAGGTTTTTAGGGAGCTAAGAATCTGAAATCTAAAGTCTAAAATCTAAAAAACAAAAAAATGAGTAATAACATTGTTGCGATAGTAGGAAGACCTAATGTGGGGAAATCGACCCTTTTTAATAGGCTGATACAAAGAAGAGAAGCTATTGTAGATTCAGTATCTGGGGTTACCCGTGATAGAAACTATGGTAAAAGCGAGTGGAACGGAAAAGAGTTTTCGGTCATTGATACAGGTGGATACGTACGTGGAAGTGATGACGTATTTGAAGGTGAAATCCGTAAACAGGTAGAACTTGCTATCGACGAAGCAGATGTTATTATTTTTGTGGTTGATGTTGAAGAAGGAATCACGCCAATGGATGAAACTGTTGCAAAATTACTTCGTAAAGTAACAAAACCAGTTTTATTGGCTGTAAATAAAGTAGATAACGCAATGCGTGAGAAAGATGCAATTGAGTTTTATAATCTTGGTTTAGGAGATTATTTTACGTTTGCAAGTATCTCAGGAAGCGGAACAGGAGATTTGTTGGATGCTTTAATTGAGGCTTTCCCAGAAAAACCAGAAGTTGAGGTTAAAGAAGATTTGCCTCGTTTTGCAGTTGTAGGACGTCCGAATGCTGGAAAATCTAGTTTTATCAACGCTTTGATTGGTAAAGACCGTTATATTGTGACAGATATTGCTGGAACAACTCGTGATGCTATTGATACTAAATTTGACCGTTTTGGTTTCGAATTTAATTTAGTTGATACTGCGGGAATTCGTCGTAAAGCAAAAGTAAAAGAAGATTTAGAGTTTTATTCTGTAATGCGTTCTGTGCGTGCTATCGAACATGCTGATATTTGTATTTTGGTGATTGATGCAACTCGTGGGTTTGAAGGTCAGGATCAGAGTATTTTCTGGTTGGCTGAGAAAAACCGTAAAGGTGTGGTAATCTTGGTAAACAAATGGGATTTGGTAGAAAAAGACACCATGTCTACACGTGATTACGAAGAGAAAATCAAAAAAGAATTGATGCCTTTTACAGATGTGCCAATTTTATTCGTTTCTGCTCTAACAAAACAGCGTTTATTGAAAGCGCTTGAAGCAACAGTTCAGGTTTACGAAAATAGAAAACAGAGAATTCCGACTTCAAAATTCAACGAATACATGTTGAAGGTGATTGAATCTTATCCACCGCCAGCAATGAAAGGAAAGTATGTCAAAATTAAATATTGTATGCAGTTGCCAACTCAAACACCACAATTTGTGTTTTTTGCTAATTTGCCGCAATACGTTAAAGAACCTTACAAACGATACTTGGAGAATAAAATTCGTGAAAAATGGGATTTTGCAGGAGTTCCGATCGATATTTATATAAGAGAAAAATAAAAAAAGAATCCCCTCGAATAGGGGATTTTTTTATGTTTGGTGTCTAGATAATTAAAAGATCAATTTTTTATTGGCATCATATTTGAATAAATGTAAAAAATACAATTAAACCTTTTGCGTTTTTTTAAGTCTTACTGATCTAACTAACCAATTTTATGACCAAAATTTATTCATTTCTATTGTTTTTAGCTTTTGTGTATTCGGCAAATGCCCAAAACAATATCGTTATTAAAGGAACTGTAGTTGATATCAACTCGCAGCTTCCGCTAGAACTCGCCACCGTTTATTTTACAGCTGTAAAAGATTCAACTATTATTGAGTATGCTACAACCGATAAAAACGGAAATTTTATCATCAATACTAAAAAGTATGATAAGCCGGTTTTCTTAAAAGTAAATTATACAGGATATCAAACTTATTTTGAAGAGCAAAAAGCGCTTACAGAAAGTAAAGATTTTGGTAAATTATACCTGCTTGAAAATGCTAATGTTTTAAATGAAGTGGTAATTAAAAGTGAGGCACCACCAATTACCATTAAAAAAGACACTTTAGAGTTTAATGCAGGCTCGTATAAAGTTCGTCCAGATGCAAATGTGGAAACTTTATTGAAACAGTTGCCAGGATTTGATGTTGATAATACAGGAAAAATTACGGTAAATGGGCGAGAAGTCAATCAGGTTTTAGTCAACGGAAAAGCATTTTTTGATAAAGATGGTGCTATTGCGATTAAAAATCTTCCAGCTGATATCATCAAAAAAGTTCAAGTTTCTGATTTTAAAACCAAAAAGGAAGAATTGGCTAAACAAGAATCGACTTCGGATTATTCGAGTATAAATATTACCATTGACGAGAAAAAAAATAAAGGTTATTTCGGAAAAGTTCTTGGCGGATATGGTTCGGATGAGCGCTACGAGAGCAGTTTAATGATGAATTTTTTTAAGAATAAACAAAAAATAAGTGTATTAGCTTCGGCCAACAATATCAATTCAACTGGATTTGCTATGGATGAGGTTTTTGATAATATGGGAGGCGGACGTAATGCAAAAGGTGGCAGCCAAGGCGCTAGCAGTGGAGGAAAAGGAATTACACAATCTACTTTGGCTGGAATCAATTATTCTGATGATTGGACAAAAGATTTGGAATTTATGAGCAGTTACAACTTTACAAATGCTGTGACTAAAAATGAAAGTAAATCGAACCAGCTTAGTTTTTTGCCAACAGGAAATATTTTAACCGAAGCCGATTCTAAAACTAGGAATGAGAATACGGGAAACAAAGTCAATTTTGAGTTAGAATACAAAATCAATCCTACTATGCAGATTGTTTTTGCTCCTAAATTGAATTTATCAGAATCAAATAGTAATTCTACTTCCTCGACTTCTTCTGAAAATGAGAATGGCGATGCTTTAAACGAAAGTACAGGAACATCACACACAGAAAGTTCGAATACGAATTTTGCCAACAGTATTAATTTCAACAAAACTTTTAAAAAGCAATCGAGAAATTTAAGTGTGGTTTTTAATAATAATAACACTAAGAGCGACTCAAACGGAATCAATATTTCTGAGACTATTTTCTATCAAGATAATAAGCCAAATGACGAAAGAAATCAGAATGCGAAGAATACTTCTAAAAGTGATGCTTATTCCCTTGATTTAGAATATACAGAGCCAGTAACAGATTCGCTGAGGTTGCGTTTCGGAACCGATTTTGATTGGCAGAGTTCGATGAATGATCAAAAGACATTTAATTTTGATGATGCCTCACAAGAATATTCAGATTTAAATTTATCGTTAACCAATTATACTACATCTAAGCAAAATTCTATTACGCCAAAAGTGGGTATTACTTGGCAGAAAAGTAAATTTACGCTGAATGTGAATTCAAGAACATCAATTGTAGAGTTTGATAATCATTCTTTTTACTTAAATCAAGCAACAGATTTGAATAAGAGATATATGTTGCCTTACGGAACGGCACAGCTTCGATACAAATTCAACCGTTCTAAAAACTTAACTTTTAAATACGATTATTCTAATGCGCTTCCGTCAGCAACACAATTAATGCCAGTTGCAGATTTGAATAATCCGTTGAACAGTGTAATCGGAAATCCAAATCTTAATCCGATTGAGAAAAGTACAGCAGGCATCGATTTTAAGAATTTTGATTTTAGAACGCGTTCAGGATATAGTTTATTTCTTAAAGGTGATTACTATAACAATGATGTCGTTTCTACTTCAATTTATGATGATAGCGGAAAAAGAAATACAACTTATGTGAATATTTCGGGAACTTATTCGGCTTCGATTGGAGGAAACTGGAATCAACAGGTTAAAAAAGATGCTCATACTTTAAGATACGGTTTGCGTTTAAGCGGTAATTATAATTTTGATAAAGGATTTACTAATGCTGTTCTGTATTATGCAAAATCTGTTGTAGTTACACCAAGTGTCTATGCTTCTTACGATTATGGTGAAGTGCTTTCGATTGCGCCATCTTATAGTTTATCGTATAACGAAACGAGATATGAAAACTATTCAAGAGATGCGACTTCAAACGTGATTCACAGAATTAATATGCAGACAACATCATATTGGCCAGCTAATTTAATATTCGGAAATGACTTTGGATATACTTATAATTCGAACATTTCAGACGATTTTAAAAAGGATTTCTTCCTTTGGAATACGAGTTTATCGTACGGATTTTTAGATAAAAAATTATATGCTAAAGTGAAAGTTTATGATGTTTTAAATCAGAATCAAAGTGCAACAAGAACTATTTCGCCAACCTCAATAAGAGATGAAGAAAATACAGTTTTAAAACGATATGTAATGTTTTCTTTAGCCTATAAAATCGGAAACTTTGCAGAAAGCAAAAAAGGAGGAAGGAGACAGAGAGGATCTTGATTTTTAGGTTCTGAGGTACTAAGGTTCTAAGGAGCAAAGGCTCAAAGGGACAAAGGTTTAAAGGTTGCAAAAAAATGCCTATCAAATTAATTTGATAGGCATTTTTTGTATAACTCATAACTCATAATTCATAACTTTTTCCGATTAATTTTATGATACACTGTAAATCGGATAATATCACGATCGTAGAAATCTAAACCGCTGGCGCGTCTTTGAAAATTTTTTAGATAGCCTAATTCTAATCCAAGATTTGGGTTGAAATGATAACGTAAAGCAACGTAGAAACGGTTTTGATCGAATGTGTTTCTGCGATTGTCTCTTCCGAAATTGAATAAAACTTCATCTGAAATAGTACCTTTTATGCTTCTTCCTTCTTTTTCCCAAAGGGTAAACATGGATTGTAAACGATATCTAAATCGGAAAGCATATGAGAATTCATCTAAAAGTCCGTTTTTATCTGCTTTTTGTATGAATCGTTCTTCCAGCTGAAAACGGTTATGAAAAGTGATTTTGGCAATATCATTAATCAATGTTACATCTTGTTGGCCTCTATATTCGGGTACAGAATAATCAGGATCAACATACGGATTTTGAGTATTTACATTGAAAAAAGCAAATCCAGCACCTAATTCTGTCATTTTATTTGCTCTATATCGAGCTTGAGATCTTATAACAAAAAGATTCTCATGAATAGGGTTTACAAAGCTTCGATTATCAAATTCAGAATGTAGCGCCCATTTTTCGGATAATGGAAAAATATTATAGTACCGAATCCATGTCAAAGTCTGATGGTCGATATTTCTTTGGTTTTGCCCTGTAATTAGTTGGCTAATAAAGAGTAAATAAAATACAATTTTAAAGCTTCTGTTCAATTGCAATAAATTCAGGCTGCGAATTTATACAAATGATCTTATTTATTTTTATTTTAAAATTTGTTTCGACAGTTTTTTTGTGAAATAAAAAAAAGAGACACATTTTGAAATGTATCTCTTTTTAATACTAAAACTAACTAACCACCTTACAGCGAATACTTAAATGTAACTCCATAAGTTCTTTGATCGCCAAGAACTCCAGCATATTGCCCAGTATTACCACTTGCAGGCAATAATTGTTCATAGTAATCTTTATTTAAAAGGTTTCTTCCCCAAATCTGAATAGATAAACCTTGCGAAGCACGGAAACCTAAACGAGCATTAAAGATAGCATAACCTTGCACTACTAAATATTTTGAAGCCGAAGGGCTTGAAGAAAATTCAGAACGAGCATATCCGTCAGCAGCGAAGAAAATTTTTCCAGCATTACCAAAGAATCTTGCTTTGTCAGAAAGCTCACCTCCAAGAGAACCTGCCCATCTTGAAGCACCTGGCAATTCAGTTCCAGAAACATCTTTGTAAGCTACTTGAACTCCATTAACAACAAGTCCTGTTTCTTCTAACGGAAGTGGTGCATTTGTAAATTTTACATATTTACCATCTGTATAAGTCGCAGCACCATTTATTGTTAGATGCGAACTGATAACAAAACTTGCATCCAATTCTGCACCTCTTACACGTACTTTATCTGCGTTGGCAAGATAGCCACGGTTTACTCCTAATTCAGCTGCTTGAACGTTGGTTTGAAAATCTTTGATATCAGTATTAAAGAACGTTAAGTTGAAGATTGAATTTTTAAATGGAGACGTTTTCACGCCAACTTCATAATGATACACTTTTTCAGGTTTAATTACCGCAAGTTCAGTCATTGGCTGTCCAGCAGAGTTTGACGGAAGTCCTGCAACGTTAACTCCAACAGGTTTGTAGCTTTTGGCAAAAGTACCATAAACATTAATTTTGTCTGACGCTTTATAAGTAAGTGTTATATTTCCAGAAAAGTCTGTGTTATCTGTATCTGAATCAAATGCCTGATCAGAGTAAACTGATTTTTTTAGAGCCAATAAGGCTGGATCTGTAGTTTGAAGACCTCCATAAGTTTTACGAGAATAATGAGCATCTTTTTTATCAAAGTTATATCTTAAACCTGGTAAAATATGGAAACGTTCTGTAATAGCCCAGTCAATTTGACCAAAAACTGCAGCGCTAGAAGCTCTAATTCTTGCATCAGTATGGATGCCGTAACCTTCAAAAAGACCTGGAGTTTTCCATAACGGACTAGTTGAGCTTTGAGAGAATCTCCATTGAGCATTTCCAGATTCTTCTGTACCATTTGTTTGAGAAGTTTGATCAATGAAGAATACACCTGCAACACCACTAATTTTTGAAGTTAATTGTCCAGCGTAACGCACCTCTTGCGTAATCTGAGTTTGTCTTGTTGGGTTTTGAGATTTAGCTAAAACTTGTAATCCTGTAAAATCCCTGTCGTTTGATGGATCCCAATTCCAGAAACGCCAAGCTGTTGTAGAAGTAAGTGTTCCACCTCCAATTTTGGTGTCAATGTTTAACGAAACACCTCCTAAATCTTGACCAGAACGCCAAGGAGTATCATGATCGATCTTACGGTCAAACGCATTTAAACTTGGCAATTGATAATTTAAATCCTTAATAATAGCATCAAACTGACGGTATGCAGCTCTCTGAGTAGGAGCAACACCAGCAACAACCTGTGCATATCCGTCAGGACGCTGTGTCGTAAGATCTCCTGCAAAAGTTACGTTTGTATTTTCTGTTGGAGTCCATAATAATTGTCCTCTAAAACCTTGATTGTTTAAAGTGTTAGTTGGTCTTCCTGTAACAATATTATCAATTAAACCATCGCGTTGTGTTCCTGAGAAAGATAAACGACCCGCAACTTTTTTTCCTAAGGCTCCTGTGATAGAAGCTTTAGCTTGTAAAAAAGCATAATTACCATAACTCAATTCAAAATCGGCACCAGTTGTAAAACTTGGTTTGCGAGATGTAATATTGAAAGCTCCAGAAGTTGTGTTTTTTCCAAATAAAGAACCTTGTGGACCACGTAATACCTCGATTTGTTCTACATCGATAAAATCTAAAGTAGTCGCTGCTGGACGTGCATAGTAAACACCGTCTACATAGAAACCAACTCCAGGATCGATTCCATCGTTGGTAAGTCCGAATGGTGAACCTAAACTTCTAATGTTGATTCCAGTATTTCTTGGGTTAGAAGAGTATAATTGAACAGAAGGAACCAATTCTTTAATACGGTTTACGTTAAAAGCTCCTGCTGCTTCAGCTTGTTTTCCTGTAACAACAGAAACGGCAATGGGCACATCTTGTACTTTTTCGATTCTTCTTCTAGAAGAAACTACAACCTCAACAAGTTTGTTTTCTTCACGTAAAGTGATTAATAATGGAGAAGCTGGGATAGCTGTAATTTCGAGTTCGGCAGTATTGTAACCAATATATTGAACTAAAAGAGTAATAGGTAATTTTCCTTGTGATTCTATCGAAAAACGTCCTTCAGAATCTGTAATGGAGCTAAAAGTTGTTCCTTTAATTACCACATTGGCTGCTTCTAAAGGAATATTTTGATCTGTAGTTACAACCCCTTCAATTTTTTGTGCGAATGAGATTGAGAACGTTAAAACGGCAAGTATTGTAAATATATTTTTTATAGATGTTTTCATTTTTATATTAAGTATATGTGATTAGTAGAATTTAAAATTAAATTTTTTTTACCAACACATACACATCATAGATGAAGTAGTATTCACTCTTGTGAAATTATAATTATGTTTTTTTTGCAAAAGATTTTGTCCACCTGATTTACTAGAATGTACTTTCATGAGTTAAAATTTTGTAAATGATTAGTTAATTATTTTTGGCAAATATATATAATTAATTCTATCGATTTACTAGACTTTAGAAAATATTTTTTTATTTTTTTACCAATGAAGCGATTGTAATGCCTTCCATAGCCTTCAAAGTTTTGTCTCTAATTAGCATCAAGCCGTGACGCAGACTGCATTCAGACTCGGTTTTACAATCAGAGCAAGGCTCGTAAAAATTTAAAGAAGCGCATGGCAAAAGTGCAATTGCACCGTCAAATAATCGGTGAATTTCTGCCAAAGTGATGTCATTTTTGGATTTAATTAGATAGTACCCGCCAAATTTTCCCTGCTTACTGCTCACAAAACGACCGCGTTTTAGATCTAATAAAATTTGCTCTAAAAACTTTTTAGGAATGTTAGCGCCATCAGCAATTTCTACAGTTCTAGAAATGTGATTTTCGTCTTGTTCTGCTAAATAAAGTAAGGCCTTAAGGGCGTATTTTGCTTTATGTGATAACATCTATTAATAAATTGTAAAATGTAAATGTATGATATTTTAAGATTGAAACCTAAACTTGAAACCTCAAACAAAGAAAATTAGAACCAGAATAAATTACCAGCCTCCGCTAGATCCGCCACCAGAGAAACCTCCACCGCCAAATCCGCCGCCGAAGCCTCCGCCTCCGCCAAAACCACCACCAGATGATCCTCCGCCGAAACCTCCAAATCCACCACTGCTTCTTCCAAGATTACTCAGAATAATAGCGTCAAGTAGGCTAGGGCCACCACCGCCATTGTTGCCAGAATTTCCTCCTCCGCCTCTTTTATTTCGAGACATTAAGATTAAAACAATTACAACAATTACGATAAAAGGCAAAATAGGGAAGTCTTGTCCTTTTGCTTGTTTGCGTTCACCTTTAAATTTTCCTTTAAAAACATCAATAATAGCATCAGTTCCTTTATCAAGACCGTTGTAGAAGCTTCCTGCTTTAAACTCTGGTATAATAATGTTTCTGATGATTGTTCCTCCAATTCCCGCCGTCAAACGATCTTCTAGCCCGTATCCAGGATTAATTGCAATCTTTTTTTCGTTTTTTGCCAAAAGAATCACAACTCCATTATCGTCTTCTTTAGTTCCTCCAATTCCCCAAGTTTGTCCCCATTTTGTGGCCAACTGACTTACATCTTCTCCTTTTAAACTTTCAATAGTAATAACTACAATTTGAGTTGTAGTGGAGTCTGAATAACGAATTAGTTTTTCTTCTAACTGAGCTTTTTCAGTAGAGCTTAAAATGTTAGCGTAATCGTAAACAGAAGTCTGAAAACTAGGTTTTGGCGGAATCTCAAATTGCGCAAAAATAGTATTGCTAATAAAAAATGCGATAAACAAAAAAGTAAGCTGAAAAATTCGATTAGAATTTAAGATTTTAATTTGGGAATTTTTCATTATTTATCCTTTTGAGATTTCGTTAGATAATTCGTTGACATCATCTTCCTGAGAAGGAAAGTATTTTTTGAGCTGTTCTCCGGCATTCAAAATACCGTCAACAATTCCTTGTTTAAAATTGCCGGCTTTAAAATGATTCACCATAATGTCTTTGGTGCAATCCCAAAAATCGTTGGCTACCACATCATTAATTCCTTTGTCTCCACAAATCACAAAGTTTTTGTCTTCAACTGCAAAATAGAGTAATACGCCATTTTTTAGTTTGGTTTCATCCATTCGTAAATCATGAAAAACTTCTAAAGCCCTATCAAAATGGACTTTAGAAGTTGTTTTTTCTATATGTACTCTAATTTCGCCAGAAGTATTATTTTCGGCCATGCGAATAGCTTCAACAATTTCGTGTTCTTCTTCTTTGGTTAAAAAATCTTCTACTTTTGACATGGAAATTATTTTAGAGTTTAGATTGTAGATTTTAGATTTTAGATTTCAGATTACATCTGAAATCTAAAATCGTTAATCAAAAATATTAAATCTTTAGAATTTTACTTCAACAGGTTTGTCTGCTCCAGTAGAAGCTTCAAAATATGGTTTTTCTTTGTATTCGCTCAAGAACCATTTGTTTGGAATAGACAAGATGTAACCGTTGTAAACTTGTACAGCTTCGTTGAAACGAGTTCTAGCCGTTAAAATTTGGTTTTCAGTACTTGCCAATTCATCTTGAAGTTTCAAGAAGTTCTCATTAGCTTTTAAAGTTGGATATTGTTCAACAGAAACCAATAATCTTGATAAAGAAGAACTTACTCCGCTTTGAGCTTGGTTAAATGCTGCTAATTGCTCAGGAGTTACGTTGCTTGGATCAATTGTTACCGAAGTAGCTTTTGCACGAGCTTCAATAACTGCTGTTAAAGTTCCTTTTTCAAAGTCAGCAGCACCTTTTACAGTGTTTACTAAATTCCCGATAAGATCATTACGTCTTTGGTAAGCCGTTTGAACATTTCCCCATTCTTTATTTACAGCTTGGCTGTGTTGCAAAGCAGTGTTTTTAATACCAATCGACCAAAATGCGATAATAGCAATAAGCACTACAATAATTCCTACAGGGATTAACCACTTTTTCATATTTGTTTTGATTTAAGTTTATTTCTATTTTTAATTACAATTCGTTTTTGATGTCGTTCAGTTGCGTTTTTATCGACTCTAATTTACGTATTATTTCGAATTTATCTAACGTTTTCTTCTGACCTTCTTTTAAATGTGTTTTGGCACCTTCAAGCGTAAATCCTCTTTCTTTTACTAAGTGATAAATCAATTGAAGATTTGTAATATCGTCTGGTGTGAACATCCTGTTTCCCTTTGCATTTTTTTTAGGTTTTAGAATGTCAAATTCGCTATCCCAAAATCGTATCAAAGAGGCATTGACATTAAAAGCCTTGGCAACTTCGCCAATACTGTAATATCTTTTGTCTTTAGAAAGTTCAATATGCATGATTCGTTTTTTTCTATTTTACTTCAAAAATAGTATTTTTTGTACTATTAATCTAATGATTGATTTTCTTGGTTTGCCATTTGCGAAATCGCCACATATTCCACAGCTGAAATATTTCCATAATAAAAATTCAGCGGATTGACTACTTTTCCGTCTTTATGGACTTCATAATGACAATGCGGACCTTCAGATCTTCCTGTGCTTCCAACATAACCAATCACATCGCCGCGTTTCACTCTTTGTCCCGGACGACAATTGTATTTGCTTAAATGGGCATACAGACTTTCGTATCCAAAACCATGCCTGATCACAATATGGTTTCCGTATCCCGAAGCCGTATTGTCAGCTCTTTCAACTACGCCATCTCCTGTTGCGTAAATTGGAGCTCCTGTATTGGCGGTGAAATCCATTCCGTTATGCATTTTTCTCACTTTCGTGAAAGGGTCAATGCGATACCCAAAACCTGACGCGACACGTTTCAAATTTTCATTTCGAACTGGCTGAATGGCAGGAATTGCTAATAATAAATTTTCTTTAGCTCCTGCTAATTTTAAAATTTCATCTAAAGATTTAGACTGAATTGCCAACTGCTTTGATAGTTTGTCAACTCTTTTTGTCGCATTCAAAACCAATTGAGAATTGTTATATCCTTCTAGCGCTTTGTATTTGTCAGAACTTCTAAAACCAGCTTTTCGAATCGAATCTGGAATTTCAGCTTTGTTAAAATATACACGATAAATATTATTGTCACGTTCTTCTAATGCATCTGCGGCTTCATCAATTTCGTCCAGTTTTTTATTCAAAATGGCATATTGAAGTTTCAAATTTTCAATTTCACGAGCCTGTAAACGATCTTTTGGAGTTTCGAAATAAGGGGTGTTAATTAAAAGAACAAAAACTAAGAAACCAAACAGTGCCGATGCCAGTAAAAACAAGAATGCGTAACCTATTTTTATTCTTTTTCTGGTTTTTATTTTTGTATAAGCCAGATTTTCTGGGTCGTAATAATATTTTACTTTCGCCATATTTTAAAATACGCTATTTTTGCACCTTGTAAAATAGGTTAGTCGAATAAAACTGCTAATTGTTTCAGTTATTCGACACTTTTTTACCAGGATTAATGATTAGATATTGGGGCTATTTTATCATTAGATAATGCGCAAAATAGGCAATTTATTGTTTAAAATATAAGTTTTTTAATTTCATTATAAAAAACTTAACGTATCATCAAATGAATAAATTAGCTAATCATCTAGTTATCAAATTGACACATTAAATTGACACATTTTTCTAATTTAAATATGAAATCACAAGACGTACGTAAACAATTTTTAGATTTTTTTGAGGGTAAAGGGCATACTATTGTTCCTTCAGCTCCTATTGTTCTTAAAGACGACCCAACCCTAATGTTCAACAACTCGGGAATGGCCCAGTTTAAAGAATTTTTCTTAGGAAACGGAACTCCAAAAAGTCCAAGAATAGCCGATACGCAAAAATGTCTTCGTGTTTCAGGAAAACACAACGATCTTGAAGAAGTAGGTATTGACACGTACCACCACACAATGTTCGAAATGTTAGGAAACTGGTCTTTTGGAGATTACTTCAAAAAAGAAGCAATCAACTGGGCTTGGGAACTATTAACAGAAGTGTACAAAATTCCAAAAGAGAATCTTTATGTTTCTGTTTTTGAAGGAAGTAAAGAAGATAACGTTCCGTTTGACCAAGAAGCTTGGGATATCTGGAAAACGTTAATCGACGAGGATAGAATTATTCTTGGAAATAAAAAAGATAATTTCTGGGAAATGGGAGATCAAGGACCATGCGGACCTTGTTCTGAAATTCACGTTGATTTACGTTCTGAAGAAGAAAAAGCACTAGTTTCAGGAAAAAGTTTGGTAAACAATGATCACCCGCAAGTTGTTGAAATCTGGAATAACGTATTCATGGAATTCAACCGTAAAGCAGATGGTTCGTTAGAAAAACTCCCTGCACAGCACGTAGATACTGGAATGGGATTTGAGCGTTTGTGTATGGCTTTACAAGGGAAAACATCAAACTATGATACGGATGTTTTTATGCCTTTAATTAGAGAAATCGAAACCATTACTGGAGCAAAATATACAACTAATGATGTAACAGGCATTAGTGAAGAACAAAATAAAATGAATATCGCTATTCGTGTAGTGGCAGATCACGTTCGTGCGGTAGCTTTTGCTATTGCTGACGGTCAGTTGCCTTCTAATACGGGTGCGGGATATGTAATTCGTAGAATTCTGCGTCGTGCAATTCGTTACGGATTTACTTTCTTAAATACGAAAGAGCCATTTATCTATAAATTGGTTGAAACTTTAAGCGAACAGATGGGAGATTCTTTCCCAGAAATAAGAACGCAGAAAGCACTTTGTTCTAATGTAATTCGTGAGGAAGAAAACTCATTCTTGAAAACATTAGATCAAGGATTAATTCTTTTAGATGCTGTAATTTTAAACAACAGCGGAGATACTGTTGATGGTAAAAAAGCATTTGAATTGTATGATACTTACGGATTCCCGATTGACTTAACAGCTTTGATCCTTTCTGAAAGAGGATTGAAATTGGACGAAGAAGGATTCCAAGAACAATTGCAATTACAAAAAGAAAGATCTCGTGCAGCATCTAAAGTAACTGCTGGTGACTGGAATGTGCTTGTAGAAGATGATATTCAGGAATTTGTTGGATATGACAGATTATCACAACAAGTTAAAATCACGAAATACCGCAGAGTTGAAAGTGCAAAAGATGGTGAGATTTTCCAATTGGTTTTCAATGCAACTCCTTTTTATGGAGAAAGCGGAGGACAAACGGGAGATAAAGGATATTTAGAAGCTCAAAACGGGGACATCGTTTATATTATTGATACTAAAAAAGAGAATAATCAAACGATTCATTTGGCAAAATCGTTACCAGAAAACCTTACAGGTACTTTTAATGCGGTTGTTGATGCAAACCAAAGAGCTAAAACTTCGTCAAATCACTCGGCTACGCACTTGTTGCACCAAGCTTTACGTAAGATTTTAGGAACTCACATTGAGCAAAAAGGTTCGATGGTAAGAAATGCTTCATTACGTTTTGACTTTTCTCACTTCGCTAAAGTAACTGATGAAGAATTAGTAGAAGTAGAAAACTTCGTAAATGCAAGGATTCGTGAAAGTTTGCCATTAATCGAAAAAAGAGCAATTCCGAAAGAACAGGCACTTGAAGATGGCGCAATTGCATTATTTGGAGAGAAATACGGAGATCTAGTTCGTACCATTAAATTTGGAGATTCTGTCGAATTATGCGGAGGAACGCACGTTGCAAATACATCTGATATTTGGCACTTTAAAATTGTTTCTGAAGGAGCTGTTGCAGCTGGAATCAGAAGGATTGAAGCAATCACAAGTGAAGCAGCAAAAGAATATTTTGAGTCTCAAGCTGTTTCTTTAGCTGAAATTAAAGAAGCGCTTAAAAATGCTCAAGATCCAGTGAAATCTATCTTGGCTTTACAAGATGAAAACGCTCAATTGAAAAAACAATTGGAAGCTTTATTAAAAGATAAAGCTAAAAATATGAAAGCTGATTTGGCTAAAGAATTGCAAGAAATCAATGGTGTTCAGTTTTTAGCAAAACAAGTAGATTTAAATCCAGAGGGAGCAAAAGACTTGGCTTACGAATTGGGTGGTTCTTATAACAACTTATTCGTTGTTTTCGCTACAGCTCACGAAGGAAAACCAATGTTAACTTGTTATATCTCTAAAGAAATTGTAGCAGAGAAAAACTTAAACGCTGGACAAGTTGTTCGCGAATTAGGTAAATACATCCAAGGAGGAGGAGGAGGACAGCCTTTCTTCGCAACTGCAGGAGGTAAAAATGTTGATGGAATTGCTGAGGCTCTAGCTAAAGCGGTAGATTTTGTTAAATAAAGATTCTAAGGTTCTGAGATACTAAGGAACTAAGTTTTTATAATTTATAACAACCCGACAGGTTTTTAAAACCTGTCGGGTTTTGTGTTTAATATAGATTCAATAGCGTCCAGCTTTAGCTGGATGGGAAAATTAGAAATTAGAAAGGGCTTTAGCCAAACGTGGTAGTTTGGCTAAAGCCCTTCAACTTTAATTTATTATATTCATCTAGCTAAAGCTGGACGCTATTCAAAAAAACTTAGAATCTTAGCAACTTAGCACCTCAGAACCTTTTAAAAAACTATTTTCTTTCGCCAATCTGCTGGCGCCACATAGCGTAATACAATCCCTTCTCAACAATCAAATCATCATGTTTACCTTGCTCGATAATTTTACCTTGTTCTAGAACAAAGATTCTATCAGCATGCATTACAGTGGATAAACGGTGCGCAATTAAAACTGTAATTCTGTTTTTATCTGATATATTTCGGATTGTTGCATTAATTTCTTCTTCAGTAATAGAATCCAAAGCAGAAGTCGCTTCGTCAAAAATCAATAAATTCGGATTTCTCAAAATAGCTCTCGCGATAGATAGACGTTGTTTTTCTCCACCTGAAACTTTGATTCCACCTTCACCAATTGTGGTGTTTAAACCGTCTTCTGCACGTTTAAGAAGTTTATCACAGCTTGCACGTTTCAATGCATCATATAGTTCTTCGTCTGTTGCATTGGGTTTAACGAATAATAAGTTCTCGCGAATTGTTCCAGAGAATAATTGTGCATCTTGTGTTACAAAACCAAGCTGTTTTCTTAAATCTAATAAATCAATTTCGGTTGAATCAATGTCATTATACAAAACCTGACCTTCTGCAGGAGTATATAATCCAACCAATAATTTTACTAAAGTTGTTTTTCCAGATCCAGACGGACCAACAAAGGCAACAGTCTGGCCTTGTTTGATTTCGAAATTAATATTTTCAACAGCTTTAAACTTGGCAGTTTTATGCTGAAAGCTAACATTTTCGAAAAGCAATTTTTGAATTGCACCAATATGTTTTGGAGTTTTTGGGCGGAATTCTTTTGGAGCATTCAACAAGGTTTTGAAATTCTCCATTGAAACTTTTGTTTCATTTAGAGCGATGATAAAGTTTCCTAATTCCTGTAAAGGTCCAAAAATAAAGAAAGTGAAAAAGACCATTGTCAACAGATCTCCAACGATAATTTTTCCTCCAAATAAGAAATAATACAAAGCAAAAACAACACAAGTTCTCAAGAAATGAACCGTTGTTCCTTGAATAAAACTTAAACTTCTTATGAATCGGATTTTCTGTAATTCTAATTGAAGAATCTTAAACGTATTTAAGTTTAAACGTTTTTCTTCCTGATACGTTAGACCAAGACTTTTTACTAATTCAATATTTCGCAAACTCTCGGTTGTAGAACCTGCCAATGCATTGGTTTGATTCACAATTTTTCGAGAAACAATTTTAATTTTCTTTCCTAGATATAAACTTACCAGAGCAATAATTGGTGCTGTAATTAAGAAGATAATAGAAATTCTGAAATCGATTCTGGCAACATAGACGATTACGAAAATGAAACCGATAATAGTTTGGAAAATTAAAGAGATAGAAAGCGTAATCAGTTTTTCTGAATCGATTCTAACTTTTGTCAATTTGCTCAAAGTTTCACCGCTTCGCTGATCTTCAAATTCTGCATAAGGAAGATCGAGAGATTTCTTGATTCCGTCCGTATACATTTGTGCACCGGTTCTTTGAATTACAACGTTGGTAAAATAATCTTGAAAGTTTTTGGTAATTCTGGAAATCATGGCAGCACCAAGCGAAAGACCAAGCCAGAAAGCTAAAGATTTTATAAAACCGATTTCGTTTCCTTTATATTTTGCAATTCCGACACCGCAGTCCTGCATTAATTTTCCTGTAATTACAGAGTCTGACAAACTGAAACAAATGTTGATCGTAGCCATTATCAAAGCAAAAAATAAGAGCATTTTGTGTCTGATAATGTAAGTATATAATAATTTCATAAGTGATTTAAAAAAATGGAAGAAGCAAAAGTAAGGAATTGTTTTAGTTTGTAGAGGTGCTTTTTGTTATTAAAAATGTAATTTTTATAGTTTGATTCTACAAAATTAAATCAACTCTTTTTCAATTATAAAACTTATCAAGTAAAAAAGGGGAATGCAGAAGTTTTGGCAGTGGATATTTAACTTTTTTGATAATTATAAGATTATTATATGTTTGATAATATAAAGAAAACAGAAACTAAAAGCGCAGAGGGAACTTTAACTTATAAAGATGGAAATATAATCAAAGTCGAAGAAAAGTCTAGTTCTTCGACAAAACCATTACTTTTTGATTATGATACTAAAAAGAATCCTCTAAAAAATATTCTAGGTTTCAATTTACTATTAATGAAATTAAATACACCTATTAAAATCAAGTGATTTTAATTTATAAAAAGCCAAATGCTTCGGTATTTGGCTTTTTTATTTTAAAATGTACCCTATTCTATCATTTAATAAATTTTTACAGGTAATGCTATCATTTTTCTATCTATAGATTTGAAAATTATTAACCTATTAATCTTTTATAATGAAAAAAATTCTATGCCTTTTTGGCGTTTTAGCTTTAACATTGACATCTTGTTCAAAAGATGATGATAGCAACAATAGTAATAACATAGTGTTACCAAAAACTATTCAGTTTACTAATTTGAAAGACCTTTCAAAAAATACCTTAAGTACATTTACTTATAATGGGAATAAAATTGTAACTGTTAGTAATGCAGGAGCAAAATCTGAATTTACTTATACAGGTAATCAAATAACAAAAAAAGTTGATTATGTTATGAGTAATGGTCAATTAGGAAAAGTTATAGAAGCGTCGTATGTTTATGCAAATGGTAAATTACAAAGTGTAAGTGGAATCTCTTATGGAAGAGCTTTCAAGCAAGTTTACACTTATAATAATGACGGTACTATTAAAAAAGAAGCATATACTATCGATGCGAATGGAGTAGAATCATTATCGCCAGAAAGCTGGTTGCTAACTATTGCAAATGGAAATTTAACAAAATTTGTTACTATAAGCGGTACTTTTGTTGGCACGCATGTTTACGATTATGATGCTAAAAATAATGCATTTAAAAACATCTTAGGCTTTAATTTATTATTAGATCAAGCAATAACACCTTCATTGGGACAAAAGATTTATTCTTCTTTATATAACATTGAAAAAGATACTCAATCAGTAGTTATAGATTCTCAGCCATTTACTAATACTGTAGATTACAATGCTAAATATGATTATAATGCTGGAGGTTATCCTGTTAAGCAAACATCTTATAATCAAGATGGAACTGTGAAAGAAGTATTTGATTATACTTACTAGCCATAAAAGTATATTTTTTATAAAAGCCAAAACAATTGAAAATGTCCCCAAAAGGTATATACTATTTGGGGATATTTTTTATTTTAAAAAAAAAATGAGTTTTATAGTGTTGGTTAATAGTGGTTTAGTTTTTTTTAAGCCCTTATTGTTGTTCTTAATGTGGGATTCCGTAAGGTTTTGATTTTTGGTTTTATTAGGTTTGTCAAGAATAACAAAAACAAATTTAACCAAGTCAAAATGAAAAAAATTTTATGCCTTTTCAGCGCTTTATCAATGGTGCTAATTTCTTCATGTTCTAGTGATGATTCATCAGAATCTACCAATGCTGTATTATTACCAAAAAAAATTACTGAAACAGAAGTTATTAATGGACAATCAGGGAGTTATACTTATACTTTAACGTATGACGGAAACAAATTGAAAGATCTTGCTGGTTCAGATGCATCTAGATCTGTATATACATACACAGGAGACCTTATCACTAAAGTTGAAAAGTATGCTTCTAGTGTTTTACAATCTACAGATGTATATGCTTATGAAGGCACAAAATTAGTTTCTAAAATTTCAACATGGGAAGCTAATAAAAGCATTCAAGAGAAATTAACTTTTGTATATAATGCAAACGGAACAGTTAATGTTAACCAATCTCAAATCATCAATAAACAAGAAATTAAGTACGATACCACTACACTTTATACTTTCGCGAACGGAAACATGGTATCTACTGAACTTTTCGATGGTGCATTGGCAGAAAAAATAACAAGCACTTTTGATAACATGAAAAGTCCTTTTATCAACATTACAGGTATAAAGGCACTATTAGATTTAGATAGTGATTTTGACTTTTATTCTGCAAATAATACAGTAAAAAATGTTACTGTGACTTATGATTCTAAAGGTGCAGTTACTAAAACAGCAACTGTAGAAACTACTAATAAATACAATAGCAGCAATTACGTTACAGAATTCTTTTCTGGAGACTCAAAAAATTCTTTCAAAATAGAAGTTGCATATTAATTTCTAATAATAAAAAAAATCCCCAATTGGCTAATGCTAGTTGGGGATTTTTTGTTTCATTAGTTTTTACATTTTCCCATTTTTAGAAGACCACTTCACAGCTCCATTGTAAATAAGTTGAAGATCTCCGTCATCTTGTAGATGTAAACTTGCTCCTGGAAATTCTGAAGTATCACTGCTCCAAGTTGTATGTTTAATTCCGCCAGTTAAAGAACGTTGGCCTTGTATTGTGATATTTCCATTTAATTCTAAATAGCATGAACTAAAACGACTGAATGTACTGTCTCCAACTTGCCATATAAATGTTTCATTTGTGAGGTCTATAATATAAAGACATCCTCGGGAGAATCCTAGTGAGTATCTTCCATTAGGAGATTTTATAGATTTCATCCAAGGAATAGCATCAATTCTTTCTCCAGATTCTATTATAGATCTTATTGGAAAAGGATACCATTTGTTTATTGATATTTGGTCAGTTTGAGATAATTCACTCATTTCATTTACTCCTTTACCATCTGTAGTAAGAGATGCTGGGACGTAATAATGCATTATAGAAAGAGGATCATATTGAGTATAGTTTGTAGACTCAGGACTTTTTATAACAAATTCATCAACTTCTTCTTTAGACCAGCCGTTTAACTCATTATAGTATTTGTACACTTTAGGTAGATCCCATTTTATGGTTGCCACAGGACTGGCATTTTCATGAATGAGACCCAATGCATGTCCAAATTCGTGCAAAACGGTTCTTCTTACAGAAGCTTCATTAGCAGCAGTAAGCGGTCCTAATCGCATAGATTGCTCATCTGTATTGCCATACGCAGATTTCATTCCTAAAATAGACCATGCCCCGTAACTGCCAACATTAAATCCGATTCTAATATCAGCATATTCATTTACCGCAACGTATTCAAATTTTAGGTTGGCATATTCAGTCCATTCACTAGCAATTCTTTTTACTTTTTCTTGGACTGTTGCATCCCCGTCTAAAAATTTAATTTTAACAGTTTGGCCAGTCTGCCATCGAGGCCAAGCTATAATTGCTGCGTTAGGTTTTAAAGTTAAATTATTTGGATTTTCTCTTAGGTCAAATGTGCAGATTAATGCAGTTTCATCTTCGGGTAAAATTGATTTTGGATTAATAGTATTTTCATCAGAATGGCAAGATGAGAATACTAATACTAAACTGGTTAATAGAATTTTTAATTCTTTCATAATTATTATGTCTTTAGATTTAATACAATTTTACTGTAAAAAAATAGAAGAAATTACTTACTTTTTAAACTATATCCTATATTGTCATAATTAAAACTTTTAGCGCAAATTTATTTTTACAGAAATCCTTCTTTTTGCTTGAAAATCTTTAAAGAATAATATCATGCAAAAGAAGTTATTGTATTGTTTGTTGATTGTTTTATCTGTTTTTAATTCTTGCTCAAATGAAGAATTGAGTCCTTCTGAAAACACAATTTTACCTAAAACCTTAAAAACAATATATCCCAATTCTCCTTCAGAAAATTATGATACTAATTTTATATATGATGGAAATAAAATTGTGTGTATAACAAATAAAAATGGTAAAAGAGATTATGAATATGATGGTAATCATATAATGAAAGAAACGGTATATAGTTTTTACAAAGGAATAGAAACAAAAGACTCTGAAACTTTATTTACATATGAAAATGATAAACTGAAAACTGCTACTAAACTTGTGAGCGATAAAGCAACAAAATACGTTTATCATTATAACGACGATGGTTCTATAAATATAGAAACTTACAACTTATATAGTGACGCAGAGAAAGAATCAAAAAAAACTGAAAAAGAAGTAATTACTATTGTTGATGGAAATATAGTAAAATCAGAATATAATTCGGGAGATGATTATGATGTTATTAGTATTGTTAAATATGAATACGATACAAGTAAAAATGCCTTTAAAAATATTATGGGCTTAAATTTATTGCTCAACCAGTTTAGTTTAGATTATGAAACAAGTCTATCTTCAAATAATAATATGAAGCGATATTATGTTAACAATATTCAAGGCCCATTATCAAATAAAATTTTTGAGCCTCACTGGTTAAAAATGGAATATGAATATGATAAAAAGGGATATCCAACCAAAAAAACGACGTATGATTACACCGAAGAGATAAAAGAAGTCAATGTATATGTTTATTAATTTTCAAAAAAATTAAATCAGTAAAAACCAAATACTTCTGTTTTTGGTTTTTTTATTGGTGAAAAATAGTGAAATTCGGGTCTAAATAATAAGCTATGCAATTCAGAACTCAAATTCCAATTTCCAAAAGTAATAATCCGATCGATTATAGTTCGAAAATACTTTCTATTGGTTCTTGTTTTGCTGAAAATATGGCGGAAAAATTCGACTATTTTAAATTTCAGAATGAAACGAATCCGTTTGGAATTATCTTTAACCCAGTTTCAATTGAAAATTTATTCCGAAGAGTTTGTGAACAGGAATTGTACGAGGAAAAAGATGTTTTCTTTCATAATGAGCGTTGGCATAGTTTTGAAGTGCATTCGGATTTGAGTAATGCCAATAGACAAGAATTACTAGAAACGCTCAATAAAGCTGTAACAGAAACTCACAAACAGATAAAAGAAGCTACTCATATTATCATCACTTTTGGAACTTCATGGATTTACAAAAATATTGAAAAAGACGAAATTGTAGCCAACTGCCATAAAGTGCCTCAAAAACAATTTTCGAAAGAATTATTATCGGCAGAAGTAATTCAAAAAAGCATTCAAAATACAATTGATATTATTCAGACTTTAAATCCCAATATAAATTTCACTTTCACTATTTCTCCAGTTCGCCATATAAAAGATGGCTTTGTAGAAAATCAATTGAGTAAGTCACATTTGTTTACAGCACTGCATCAAGTTTTAAAAACTCCTAATTCAAAACTCCTAACTCATAGCTATTTCCCTTCGTACGAAATCATGATGGATGAACTTCGTGATTATCGTTTTTATAATGAAGATATGTTGCATCCTAATCAGATTGCGATAGATTATATCTGGAAGCTTTTCAGTGAAAATTATGTTTCAGAAGAAAGTGCTCCTGTGATGAAAGAAGTAGACGAAATCCAGAAAAGTTTGCGTCATAGGAGTTTTAATCCACAATCAGAACAACATCAAAAATTCTTGGCTAATCTTCAAATGAAAATAAAAAATGTTGAGAAAAAATGGCCTCATATTGTGTTTTAGTGCATGAAATAATGTTTTTTCTTAGTTTTATTTGAAGGATAATCAAAACAAAAAATAAGCAAATTGTTATGTTTTGATCATAAAATTATGTTTATTTGTAATAAATATCTTTAAATATGATGAGAAAAATTACTGCCTTATTTTGCATTTCGCTATTGATTTTTACATCTTGTTCAAGCGAAGACAACAGTTCTCAGAATACTGAGACAAGTAGAGTGCCAAAAAAACAAATTATTTCTAGTGTTAGTGCTCCTGTGACTATTGATTTCGTTTTTGATGGAAATAAAATTGTCAGTAGTACTCATTCTGGCAATTATGTTGTAAAATATACTTATACAGGAGATTTAATTACAAAGAAAGAGAGCTCAGATTTGACAAACGAGTATAATTATACTGATGGAAAACTGACAACTTATTTGCGAAAACTTACAGGACGAGACTATTATGACAAGTATTCTTATACCTATGTATCTAATGATGTTGTTTCATTTGTAGTTACTAGAATTACTATTTCAACTGGGGCAGAAGAAGTCATTTCGGCAAAGAATATCTATACATTAAAGGATGGAAATATCATAAAATATGAAACTTCATCATCTGTAATAACGTATAAGTACGATAATAAAAATAGCCCAATGCGAAATGTTTTAGGGTTTAATAAAATCTTTGAGGAGCAGCCGCAAGTTAGTTCATCGGTTAATAATGTGACAAGTTATACTGTGGCTTTAGCAAGCAATTCTAGTTACACCAATGAGATAACATATACTTATGATGATAATAATTTCCCCACTGTAATTAATAATAAAGCATTATCCTCTATAAGTACATATTCTTATTAGAAAATATATCTAGCCGTTTAGGAAATCTTAAAGCCAAATAATTCTTTGTTTGGCTTTTTTATTGGTCTTCACAAATCATTTACCAGTAAAATTTTAGAATAATTCCTCATAATTATGTAAATTGTTAAGGTTTAAATTTTACATTTTTGTAAAATGTGCAACCCTGCTTTTTTCAGAAGCAATTTTAATCTAAACCGATTTTATTGACGTATGAATAAGAAACCTGTTTATTTTCTTAAAAAAACACTTCGTATCCTAATGTGGTGCGTGGTTTCTGTGATTACGTTACTATTGCTTTTAATAATCTTAATTCGAGTTCCTTCGGTTCAGAATTTCGTCAAAGACAAAGCGATTACTTATCTTGAAGGTAAGATTAAAACCAAAGTTACTTTAGATAAAATTCTAATTAAATTTCCTAAAGATGTAGTTCTGGAAGGTTTTTATTTTGAAGATCAAAAAAAAGATACTTTGCTGGCTGGTAAACGATTAGAGGTTGATGTTGACCTTTTTAAATTGGTGAGCAGTGAACTCGAAATCAATTCTGTTTCATTGGAAAATGTAAAAGCCAATATTTCTAGAGATAAAAATGGTGTTTTCAATTTTGATTATATCATAAAAGCATTCGAATCAAAAGAACCAAAAGTAGAAGATCCCAATGCTAAGCCGTTTAAAATTTCAGTTGTAAAAGTAAATCTCGATCAGGTTAAATTCAATTTTAAAGACGATTTTTCGAAGAATGATATCAAAGTGAACTTGACGCATTTTGATACCAAATTTAAAAAGTTCGATCTTGATAAAATGGATTTTAATATTCCGAACATTAATTTGATTGGTTTAAAAGTAGTTTTAGATCAAGATGTTGTTGAGAAAATTGCTGAAGTTTCAGTTAAAACAGTTGATACAGTCTCGAAACGGCCGGATTTTAAATTGGCATTGAATAAAATCACTTTATCTAAAATCGATATTTTATACGATAACAAAGATTCTAAACTCAATTCAAGCATTCGTTTAGGGAATTTAAATTTGGCGGTAAATGAAATCGACTTGAATAAACAGCTTTTAGATTTTAATACTTTCGAAGTAAAAAATCTTAGCGGAAATCTACGATTAGGAGCAAAAGACAAACAAATTCAAACTCCAGATTTAGATACAACAGCTATAAAACAAGCAGGCTGGAAGGTTAAACTCAATAAAACCAATCTGGAAAATATTGCTTTCAAGTTTGATGATATGCAATCAAAACCTAAAACAAAAGGAATTGATTATGCGCATTTGGATTTTAATAAATTCAATTTTAAAGCCGAGAAACTATATTATGGAAATGATACGATTTCAGGAAATATAAAAACACTTACCATAAACGAAAAAAGCGGTTTGCAGATTCAATCTTTCAAAACCGATTTCTTTTACGGACCTAAAAATGCTTCGCTAGAAAATTTATATCTAAAGACACCGCAAACTCTTGTTCAGGATAAAATTAAAGCTGAATATAAATCGCTTGAATCACTTCAGAAAGATTTAGGAAATCTAGGTATTGATGCCAATTTTAAACAATCTAAAATTGGTTTCAAGGACATTCTTTTGTTTGTTCCCGATCTTCAAAATACAAATCCGTTTAAAAGTAATCCGAACGCGATTTTGTATGTGGATAGTCGTATGAGCGGAAAGGTAAAAGATTTGAATATTTCGAAGTTTGAAATGAGCGGAATTGGTTCTACAAAAGTTTCCCTTTCGGGTAAAATTGCAGGATTGCCTGACGCTCAAAAAGCGTATTACGATTTGAATATTAAAAAGATTTCGAGCACGGCAAAAGACATTAATATGTTTGTGCCGGCGGGAACAATTCCGAAGAATATTCAGCTGCCATCTCAATTAAGTTTGCAAGGGAAATTTAAGGGCTCTGTTCAGAGTTTTAAAACCAATATGGCTTTAACAAGCAGTTATGGAAATGCAAAAGTGGATGCTTTATTTGATCAGCGTATTAAGAAAAAAGAAAAATACGACGCAGACGTTTCTTTGCAGGAATTCGATTTAGGACGTTTAATTAAAAACGATTCTATCGGAAAAATTACGCTTAAAGCGAAAGTTAAAGGAACTGGTTTAGATCCAAAAACCGCAAATGCAGCTATTGATGGTTTGGTACAGAAAGCGGTTTTTAATCGATACACTTATAAAGATTTAGCTTTAAAAGGAAATATAGAAAATGGTTCTTTTGCTGTGAAATCAGGCATGAAAGATCCGAATCTAAATTTCGATTTAATAGCTTCTGGCGACACAAAAGATAAATATCCGACAGTAAAACTAAAGTTGAATCTGGATATTGCCGATTTAGAAAAACTAAATCTTCATGCTGGCCCAATGAAGCTTCGCGGAAATGTTGATGCAGATATAGCCAATAGCAATCCTGATTTCTTAAACGGAAAAGTATTTCTTTCAAACATTCAAGTTTTGCAAGATGCGGAACCGATTGTTTTAGATTCGATTCAAGTTTTGGCTTTTGCAGATAAAGACAGTAATTCGATTAAAATTTCGTCTCAATTTTTAAAGGCCGAAGTGACCGGAAAATACAAATTGACGACTTTGGCAAACTCACTTCAAAAATCATTGTCAAAATATATTGATCTTAAAAATCCTAAAGTCAATGCAGAATCAGATGAGCAAAGATTGGCTTTTATGCTTAAAGTCGATAATGATCCTGTACTTTTTAAATTGTTGCCAAAATTAACGGGATTAGAGCCTTTTACAATAAAAGGGAATTATAATAATCAAACTGATTCCTTGACGGTAAAAGGAACGATACCGAGAATTGTTTATGGAGGAAATACTATTTCGGATGGAAAAATCAATATTGAAGCCAAAGAAAATGCGCTGGAATATTTAGTTTCTGTTGCAACAATTGAAAGTGGTTCTTTAAAAATTCCGTTTACAAGTTTGTCAGGAAATGTACAGAATAATATTCTGACTTATGCGCTTGAAGTTCAAGATGCAAAACAGAAACAGCAATATTTTATTGCGGGCGAATTTAAAGCAGAAGATTCTAAGAATGTTTTAAAACTGAATCCAGACAGCTTTATTTTAAATTATGATAAGTGGAATGTTGATCCTGAAAATGCGATTGAGTTTGGAGAAAAACGACTTTATATCAATAAATTCAATTTGAGTAATAACGGAAATGAATTAAAAATTCAATCTCAAGGAACACAAGACAATGCGCCGTTGCAAGTCGATTTTGTCAACTTCAAAATCGAAACCATTATGAACATGGTTAAAAAAGATGAATTATTGATGCAAGGTTTGATAAACGGAAATGCATTGGTTGAAAATGTAATGACAAACCCAACTTTTACTTCAGATTTAAAAATTGATGATTTTACTTTTAAAGGATCAAAAGTTGGTGATTTAGAAATAAAAGTAGATAACAAAACAGCCAATACGCTTGCTGCGAATGTGGCTTTGAGTGATGAAGGGAATGACTTAAAACTAACGGGAGATTATTTGTTAGATACTGGAAATTTTGATTTTGATGTAGTGATTAATAAACTTTATATCAAAAGTATCCAAGGTTTCAGCATGGGAAATATTACTGAAGGGCAAGGTTTTTCATCAGGAAATTTCAAACTGACAGGAAATACTTCAGCTCCAAAAGTTAATGGAGAATTGATTTTTAATGATGCTGGTTTTAGAGTGACACAATTGAATTCGTATTTTAAAACCAAAAACGAAAAAATTACTTTTAATGATGGGACCATTGCATTTGATAAATTCTCTCTTTTTGATGAAAACGATAACGAACTGTTTGTAAATGGAACTATTCAATCTCCAGATTTTGTCAAATATAATTTCAATCTGTTGGTTGAAGCAGACGATTTTAGAGCGATTCATTCTAAAGAAAAAGACAACGATTTATTTTACGGAGATTTATTCTTAGACACAAAACTGAATATAAAAGGAAATTTGGATAGTCCAGTTATTGACGGAACCATTAAGATCAATAAAGAAACCAAATTTACAGTTGTAATGCCGCAGTCAGATCCTTCAATTGCCGATCGTGAGGGAATTGTAGAGTTTGTTGATGAAGACAATATGTATTTGAAACAAACGGTTGATTTGCAGAACAAACTGAATCAATCAGAATTGAAAGGAATGGATGTTAATGTGGCCATTTCGATCAATAAAGAAGCAGAATTAACTTTGCTGATTGACAAATCTAATGGCGATTATTTGAATTTGAAAGGAGAAGCAGAATTGGTCGGCGGAATCGATCAATCAGGAAAAACAACTTTGACGGGGAAATATGAGTTTTCGGATGGTGCTTATGAAATGAATTTTAACGGAATCAAAAGAAAATTTGATATTCAAAAAGGAAGTTTTATCACTTGGAACGGCGAACCTACAATGGCAACATTAAATATTACAGCCATTTATAAGGTGAACACAGCACCAATTGATTTATTAGGAAATCAGATAAAAGGAGAAACTCAAGCCGTACAAAACACCTACAAGCAAAAACTTCCTTTTCAGACTTTACTGAAAATGAATGGAGAACTGATGAAGCCAGAAATCTCATTTGGAATTGTGCTTCCAGAAGGGAATTATAATGTTGCTTCAAATGTTGTAGATATGACACGGGCAAAACTGAAACAATTAGAGCAAGATCCGGCAGAACTCAACAAACAAGTTTTTGCACTTTTATTATTGAACCGATTTGTGGGTGAAAATCCGTTTGCGAGTGAAAGTGGCGGTATAAATGCAGAATCTTTTGCGAGACAGAGTGTGAGTAAAATACTTTCGCAACAATTAAATAATCTGGCGGGAGATCTAATTGAAGGATTTGAGGTCAATTTTGATTTAGAATCGACAGAAGATTATACAACAGGAACCATGCAGAACAGAACCGATCTAAATGTTGAAGTTTCTAAAAAACTGTTAGATGATCGATTGAAAATTACTGTTGGAAGCAGTTTTGGTGTTGAAGGACAAGAGCGTGCCAATGAGGATAGCACCAATATTGCGGGAGATGTAGCATTAGATTATCAATTAACAAAAGACGGTCGTTATATGGTTCGCGCTTATCGCAAAAATCAATATCAGGTTGCAGTTGAAGGGCAAGTTATCGAGACAGGAGTTGCTTTTGTTATTACGATGAGTTACAACAAATTCAGAGAACTTTTTCATCGTACCGAAGCAGAAAAACAATTGATTAAAGAAGAGAAAGTCCGTAAAGAAAAAGAGAAGCAAAAAAAGAAAGAAGAGAAAGAAAAAGAAAAACTGCAAGAGAACGAAGACGAAAAAACTATTGAAGGAAATGAGCAAAAGACATAATCATAGAATTATATATTTAAAGTATATCGTGCTGCTTTCCTTGTTTTTTGTTTTAGGATGCAGTAATACGAAATACCTTCCTGATGGAGAGTTGCTTTATACAGGCGGTTCTGTTACGATAAAAGATTCGATTATGAAAAAGAAAGATCGAAAAGCACTGGAAACAGAATTGGAAGGTTTATTGCGACCAAAACCAAACAAACAGATTTTTGGATTGAGGCCTAAACTTTTGATATACAATTTGGCCGGACAACCTAAAAAAGACAAAGGAACAAGATATTGGCTTCGTAATAAAGTTGGAGAACCGCCAGTACTTTTCAGTAAAGTTGATTTGGATTATAATGCTTCAGTTTTACGAAATTTTACAGAAAACAGAGGATATTTTAAAACCCGTGTAAGTGCCGATTCGACTGTTCGAAATAAAAGAGTGACGGCCGAATATACGGTTACGCCTAGGAAACAATACATTATAAAAAGCGTTACATTTCCAGATGATTCTTTAAAAATGTCAAAAATTATAGCGAAAAGCCATAAAAGAAGTCTCCTGAAAGTTGGAAATCCGTACGATTTGGATGTGATAAAAGCGGAAAGAGAAAGGATCGATGCCAGGTTAAAAGAAAAAGGTTATTTCTATTTTAATCCAGATTATATTCTGGCAAAAGTAGACAGCAGTAAAGGCGATCATGAAGTGCGAATAAGATTGGTTATAAAAGACGATACGCCTATAAAAGCTTTGACATCGTATAAAATAGATAAAATCTTTGTATATCCTAATTATTCTCTAACGAATGATAGTGCGGTTTACAGAAAAAGAAATATCACGCAATACAAAGATCTCACTATAATTGACACGACAGATACTTTCAAGCCAAGGATTTACGATCGAACGATTTATTTCAAAAAAGGAGATGTTTACAATCGAAAAGATCATAACCTAACTTTAAACCGATTTGTAAATCTGGGAACTTTCAGTTTTGTAAAGAACGAATTTAAACCATCAGATTCTATTCCGAATGCTTTAGATTCATATTATTTCCTGACACTTTTACCTAAAAAGTTTATTCGTGTTGAAGTGATTGGAAAAACTAATTCTGCGAGTTATACCGGTACAGAATTAAATTTAAACTGGAACAATCGTAATTTTTTAAAGGGAGCTGAATTGTTTACGGCTTCTGTTTTTGGTGGCGCCGATTTTCAGTTGGGAGGAACTAATAAAGGAAAAAATATTTATAAACTTGGAGGTGAAGTTAGTTTAACTTGGCCAAGATTTATAACGCCTTTTCATATTGAAGGAAATAGCGAGTATGTGCCAAGAACCAAAGCAACTTTGCGTTACGAGTATCAAAAAAGAACGCAACTGTATGCTTTGAATTCTTTTAATACTTCTTTTGGTTACATGTGGAAAGAAAACATTCGTAAAGAACATCAATTGAATGTAATAGATGTGACTTATGTAAGTCCGAACCATGTAACGCCAGAATATATGGAAGACATTAAAACTGATCCAGCATTAGGAAAAGTAATTGAAAAGCAGCTGGTTTTTGGACCAACTTACAATTATACCTATACCAATACCATGCAGAAGCGTAAAAAGAATACAATCTATTTTAATGGTGAATTGGATTTGGCTGGAAATTTAACAGGGGCGCTTACTGGAGCCAATATTAAGAAAAATGATACGATAAAAATATTTGACGTCCCATTTAGCCAATATGTCAAAATCAGATCCGATTTCAGGCATTATTTAAAATTGGGAAAGGAAAGTGAATTAGCCAGCAGATTGATTGTTGGGGCAGGATTTGCCTATGGAAATTCGAATACGCTTCCAGCATCCAAACAATTTGTGGTAGGAGGAACCAATAGTATTAGAGCTTTTAGAGCACGAACTTTAGGGCCGGGAAGTTATGTTATTCCGCCAAATACAAGCGATAATTATACACCCGATCAATCAGCCGATTTAAAGCTGGAATTTAACACCGAATATCGTGCAAAACTTTTCAGTATTGTAAGAGGCGCAGTTTTTCTTGATGCTGGTAATATTTGGTTGTTACACGCTGATCCGAACAAACCGGGAGCAGAAATCTCAAAAGATTTTATGAAAGAGATAGCTGTTGGAGCAGGAGCAGGTTTACGTTTCGATTTATCCTTCTTGATTTTAAGAACCGATTTAGCCATTCCACTTAGAAATCCTGCTTTACCAGATGGACAACGTTGGGTGATTGATGATATTAATTTTGGAAGCAGTTCTTGGAGAAAAGACAATCTAATTTTGAATATTGCAATTGGATATCCATTTTAAATTTATTTGCCGGGGTCGATTAGCCACGACTCGAGCGATAGCGAACAGGCGAAGCAATTCACAAATTATTTTTAATCTGTTGATTAGCTAGGCCGAATTTTTCGAATTTGATTTGTGAAATTCTTCCATATTTTAAACCCAAAGGAATTAGCGAAAATTCGTGAATTCGTGGCAAAAAAAACTAAAAAAAGGAGTAAATTGGTCTAAAATATTTTAGAGGAATGCAAAACTTGATCAAAAGAATTATAGGTGTTGGAGTTATCGTTTTAATAATTGTTCT
Source organism: Flavobacterium sharifuzzamanii (assembly GCF_003254585.1). GTDB lineage: Bacteria > Bacteroidota > Bacteroidia > Flavobacteriales > Flavobacteriaceae > Flavobacterium > Flavobacterium sharifuzzamanii. The sequence goes on from NZ_QJGZ01000030.1 coordinate 75,863, forward strand.
GGGATTTAAATATTGCCAGTTTAAGAAAGACGACGACTCAGATATTCAGTACAATACCAATTTAATTCAGCAGCAGATTCTTAACGTTGGGAAATTAGTTGTTACCGAAGGGCATTTTTCAGAAGTCATTACCTATAAAAATCAGCAGAAGTATTTGATGGACATGATTTCTTTTGAGAAAAAAGCACTTATTGTGGTCAATGCAAATGTGACTGTAGCTTACGATTTGCATCAAATGAAATATGATATTGATGAAAAAAACAAAACCATTACGATTTTAAATATTCCGAAAGAAGAAATTACTATAAATCCAGATATTCAGTTTTATGATGTTGAACAAAGCAAACTGAATCCGTTTACAGGCGATGATTACAATAAAATCAATAAATCTGTAAAAGCTAATTTGGCTAAGAAAATCGAAAATTCTACTCTAAAAACCAACGCCCAAAATAGACTTATAAGTGAATTGTCTAAGATTTTAATCATGACCAATTCAATGGGTTGGAAACTACAGTACAACGGAAAAACTATTGAATCTGAAACAGAATTGACTCAGGATTTGAAATTGTAAGATGAGGTTCAAAGAGGCAAAGGAACATAGTAGCAAAGTTTTTTTGCCACAGATTAAAGGATTAAAATGATTTAGCACCAAATTCTTGGATAGTTTTCACAAACAGACTTTCCACAATTTTGTCATTTCGACGAAGGAGAAATCTCCACGAGAAGCTCGACAAAGATTGGTTTTTCGTTGCGGAGTTACTTGCGGAGATTTGCTTCGCCTGTTCGCTATCGCTCGGGTCTCCTTCGTCGAAATGACAAACGGTACGTTTTACTTAGTAAAAAAAACTTCGCGTCTTAGTGCCTTTGTGGCAAATTATCAAAAATCAAATCCAATCCTCCAGAAATTAAATGTGCAATTTCAGGACGTTTTTCTTTCAATTGATCTAAATAAACCAAAACTTCCTGTAAAAGCTGTTTCTCGTCTGAATCCTTCAAAAGCTCAGCAATTTCAACTGACAATAACCAATCGTTTGAATGGTTATTTTTAAGCTTTTCAAAAACAGCTTGAAGTTCTGTTTTAGAAGATTTATTAGTTCTGATTTCGCGAACAGTTGCATATAAATGTTCCAATTCATCACGCTTTTCAGTATGTTTTGCTTTGATCGTTTTAGTTGAAGGAACAATATTGATCAAGTCAAAACTATTTACATCGGCTGGGCCAGAGAAAGCAGAAATCACTTTTTTGCCAATTGCCATATCATAGTTACCCCATTCAGGTTGAAACAAAATAGTTTCTCCATGAGTTACGGTGCAATTTCTAAAACTGATTAAAATAATTTCTCCGTGAAGATTTCTAGAACCCGTAATAATTTCACCTTCAACAATAATATTGCCTTCAAATTCAAGTTTTACGGTTTCGTTCTCTACAATACTATAAGCTTGTAAATCTTTCGGACTCATATCTTCAATCGCTAAATTGAAACCTTTCAGCTTCCCAATCGGACTTCCAAATCCATGTGGATGAGTTAATGTTCCGTGACCGACTAATTCTTTTTCGCGGTAAGCCAAAGCTGTTTTTCCTGTAGTTTGAATGTAGACAGGTTTTCCTTCTTCTTCAATAACATTCGTGAAAACTCCTGAAATCTGTAAACCTGTACTTAATTCAATAGTTCCCAAAGCATTTGATTGAATCAGTTTTTTAATTCCAGAAAGACCTCCAGTTCGCAGAGCCATTTTATTGGCAAATTCTTCCAGAACTAAACTTAAATAAGAAAAATTAGGAGTTACATAGAGCTGTGGCTGTAACTGCGTAATATCAAAATTCTGATTCGTAGCTGAAATATCATAAGGAATTTTCTTTACATTATCGGTCATACAGTGGGCGCTTTCGCCAATCGAAGAAAGTAATCCGGCACCATATATTTTCGGATTTTCAACAGTTCCAATCAAGCCATATTCAACAGTCCACCAATGTAGATTTCTAATTTGCGCCATTTCAGACAATTCGCCCATATCATTCTGCAAATCGGCAACTGCTTTTTCAGCTTCGTCGATTTTTTCTTGCGGAGTATCTTCGGCTTCTTTTAAAATAGAAAGCAGACGAATGGCTTCATACATTTGATAATCTTTGTGAGAAGAAATCGCTTTACATCCAATTTCGCCAAAACGTCTTAAATATTCCGCATATTCAGGATTTGCAATAATAGGAGCGTGGCCAGCACCTTCGTGAATAATATCTGGAGCAGGAGTATATTCAATATGTTCCAATTGTCTAATATCAGACGCAATAACTAGAACATTGTAAGCCTGAAATTCCATAAAAGCATTTGGCGGAATAAATCCGTCAACGGCAACTGCTGCCCAGCCAATTTCGCTAAGGATTCGATTCATGCCGTACATGCTCGGAATCGAATCGATTTCGATACCAGTTTTACGTAAACCTTCTAGATAAGAATCGTGAGCAACTTTAGAAAGATAATCTACATTTTTGCGCATTACATATCGCCAAACCGCCTGATTGATAGGAGTGTAATCGCTATAATCTTGAGGTTTAATAAATTGCTGTAAATGTTTAGGCAATCGCTCTAATAACGGATTGGTTTCAATGTTTGGATTCATTTCGAAAACGTTGTAGATTAAAATGTAAAATTACGAATTTATGGCTCGATTTTTTATCATCCATCACAAAATTTTTATTTGAAATTGACTTTTATTGCATTTTTATAGATTTTGCAAAGCTGTAAATAAATGGAATTTTAGCAGTCATTATTTTCATAATTCACTTTCTCCATTGTTTTTTCGAAGTTTTCAAGTTCTTTTTTAGTCATCGAAGCTTCTTTGAGATCAACTTTTAACTGCTTTTTAGTGTCTGGACTAATCCATATACCAGTGAAAGTATCTCCTAATTTTTGTAAAATCAAAACACCACTAAATCCTTGTTCAACTAACACAAATTCATTTTCTTTTTTTCTGTTTTGAGTAACATTAAGCTGAATCCAGTTTTTCGATTTATTCTGACAATACATAGAAGTATACATTAAATCGGCTGTACAAGGATTATCTTCTGTTTTAATGTAAACTGTTATAGGAGTTTTTCCGTCAATAGTTCCTTTATATAGATTAGAAGCTGAAGTTTGAGATTGTGCTGATAATTGGTTTAAAAATGAGAAACAGATTGCAATAAAGAAAATTACTTTTTTCATAAATAAAAGAATATAGATTTGGGTTTAATTCATTTTATCAAATATAAAGTTCTGCTTTTTAATTGAAAGAAATTCTTTAAGATTTTTTTATTGTATTTCTCATTTCATTTTCTGCATTTCTGAAATACTCAATTTTATGGCTAAACATAAAAGCCATATTGGTAGCACGCATTTTGGCTTCTTCTGTTATTGGCCCAGCAAATTGGGAATCGATCGTGGAATTAAAAATGGCAATCCAGCGGTCAAAGTGTGTTTTGTCTACCGGTAATTGTTTATGTGGAGGAAAAGGTGTTCCAGAGTAAGCTCTCACATCAAATAATATTGTCTGCCAAAAATTATACATTTTTTGAAGATGAGGTTCCCAACGATCTTGTAATTTATCATTAAATATCGGCCCAATTAAATCGTCCTTTTTAACATTAGCATAAAAGCTGTTAACCATTTGCTGAATGTCTTCTATTGTCGAAATATCTTTTAAAGCAGTCATTTTATTGTATTTTAAGTAAGCTGCAAAAATACAATATATCTTTCTTTTACCTTCCTGATAATTGTCATATGCCCTTTAATTGCTAGGCAAATTCACATTTTGTAAGGAATTGTATAGATTTTTTATTTTATGATGAGTTATTTCGATTTTAATAGGTAAGTTTTTTATGATTTTTAATTTTTTAAAATATTGTTTTTCAGTGTTTTGAAAAACAATAAGATGAGTTTTTGTTATATCTGTTTTTTTAATTTGATGTGTATTTGTAAAGTTAAAAAAATGAGAATGTTGTAAAAATACTCATAATATTGTGATGTTTTAATAAAATAAAACTGAATAAATAAGAAAAAGCTAATTATCAAGCCAAAACCACAAAAGAATGCACAAAACTACTCAAACACCTACAATTCGGGTAAGTAAAGCGTTGAAACTATTATGTTGCAGTACGCTTTTATTCATGAACAGCTTAAATGCTCAGACGGTAACTCCGTGGATCACTACAGGAGATCAAACTAAATTATTACAGCAGCAAGCAACTGTTAGTTTCGGAACCAATTCGGGAACTAACCCTTCAACTGTAACAGTAAATGCAGGAACGACCTATCAAACTATGGACGGATTCGGTTATACTCTTACCGAAGGAAGCTGTGAAGTTATTTCTGGAATGGCAGCAACGCAGCAAAACCAATTGTTGAATGATTTATACAATCCGACAACAGGATTAAATGCAAGTGTAGTTCGTATCAGTATTGGAGCTTCAGATTTAAGCAGTTCTTCTTACAGTTATAACGAAACTTCAGGAGACACCAACATGAACAATTTTAGTTTGAACGGACCTGATTTAACTTATTTAGTTCCAATCATTAAAAAGATCCAACAGATTAATCCTAACATCAAAATCTTAGCAACGCCTTGGTCTGCACCTCGTTGGATGAAAACAAACGGATCTTGGGTTGGAGGAAGTTTGCAAACGCAGTATTATGCTGCTTATGCAAAATACTTCGTAAAATATTTTGATGCAATGAAAGCACAAGGTATTAATATTTGGGGAATTACACCGCAAAATGAACCAGAAAATCCAAACAATGAACCAAGTATGCTGATGAATTCTACAGAACAAAAGAATTTCATCAACCAACAGCTTGGGCCTCAAATGGCAGCTGCGGGATACGGAAACATTAAAATTATTGCTTTTGACCACAATTGCGACAATACAGCATATCCGATTGATGTTTTAAATAATAGCTCGTATGTTGATGGAGCAGCATTTCACTTGTATTTAGGAAATATATCAGCTATGTCAACGGTAAAAACTCAAACCAATAAAAATGTTTATTTTACAGAACAATATACGGGTTCGGGCGGAAGCTTTAGCGGAGATTTTGGCTGGCACATGCAAAACGTTGTTATCGGTAGTACAAATAACTGGTCTAAAACAGTTTTAGAATGGAATGCAGCAAACAATTCAAGTTTAGGCCCTCGCACTCCTGGAGGATGCAGTACGTGTTTAGGCGCTATCACGGTTAATAATAGTACAAGTTATACTAAAAATGTAGCGTATTATATTATTGGTCAGATCTCTAAATATGTGAAACTGGGCGCAGTAAGAATTAATTCTTCAAGCACAAGCGGAAGTATTTCTTCAGTTGCATTTAAGAACCCTGATGGTTCAACTGCACTTGTAATTTATAACTCAGGCGGATCATCAAATACAATAAAAGTAGTTTCTGGATCATCAGCATTTAATTATGCAGTTCCAGCATCTTCTGCAGTTACTTTTACGTGGGGAGCATCAAATCCAGTTGCAGTTACAGGAGTTAGCGTAAGCCCAACTTCAGCAACGCTTACCGCAGGTCAGTCACAGCAATTGACAGCGACAGTTTCTCCTAGCAATGCTACCAATACTGCAGTAAATTGGAGTTCAAGCAATACATCTGTTGCAACAGTAAACTCAAACGGATTGGTTTCGGCAATTGCTGCAGGAAATGCTACAATTACTGCTACTACTGTTGATGGAGCAAAAACTGCAACAAGTGCCATTACCGTAACGGCTGGTTCAACTGGATTTCCTGGATATTACAATATTATTTCGAGAAACAGTAATAAAGGTTTAGATGTTGCAGATAATTCGACTACAAGCGGAAGCAGAATTCAGCAGTATGACATTACAAACGGAGGAGGAAGCAACCAAAGATGGAAATTTGTTTCTGATGGAAGCGGGAATTATTATATCATTGTAAAATCGACAGGAATGTATTTGGCTGTTGAAAATAACGGAACAGCTGACGGACTGAAAGTACAGCAGAAAACATTCTCATCTTCAAATGAATTTAAGTGGACAGTTACTAGTCTTGGTACGGGATATTACAAAATTATAAATGTAAATAGCGGTAAATCGCTTGATGTTGAAAATGTTTCTACAGCAAATGGTGCCAATATTCAAGTTTGGGCTTATACAGGAGGTTTAAATCAGCAATGGCAGTTGGTGCAGGTTGAATCTTCTGCAGCAAAAAGTGCTTTAGCCACGCAAACACCTGTAGTTGAAAATACAAGCTCAAATGACATGACCATTTTTGTAAATGAAGCAGATGATTCTTTAAAAATTGATACTAATCATGAAGGAGATGCAGAAGTACAGGTTTTCAATATTACTGGGCAGCCAGTTTTAAAGAAAAACGTAAAATTTGTAAAAGGAAATCAAGCTGAAGTAGAAATTTCTCGATTGCCAAAAGGCGTTTACATTGTAAAAGTTAACGATAGCAAAGGTTCTTATTCGAAAAAAATCTTGAAGCAATAATTACAATCCACACAATTCAATTAGTAATTTGTATTGAATGTGAAAAGGCTGTCATCCCATCTGACAGCCTTTGTTTTTTTCTTTATCCAATCAATTGCGTAAACAAATCCTGATTGTCGTTCAGATATTGAAACTCAAAGCCATTTTCGGTCATTTTCAATTTGATTGGCATAATATCATTTTTGTTTTTCAATTCTAAACCAACCACAACAGAACCTACTTCGCGACTGTTTTTCTTAGCAAATTGGAAATACGTGATGTCATCATCTGGACCTAAAATATTATTTACAAATTCTTTTAAAGCTCCTGGACGTTGCGGAAATTGAATCATAAAATAATGCATTAAGCCTTCATAAAGTAAAGAACGTTCTTTTATTTCGGCTGTTCTTTCTATATCATTATTGCTTCCGCTTACAATGCAAACCACATTTTTGCCTTTAATTTTATCTTTATAAAAATCCAAAGCAGCAATTGTTAAAGCACCAGCGGGTTCAACCACCATGGCTTCTTCATTGTACAATCTTAAAATTGTAGTGCAGACTTTTCCTTCTGGAACCAGAATAATATCTTCTAAATTATATCGGCAGATTTCAAAAGTTTTGTCACCAACTTGTTTTACGGCAGCACCATCTACAAATTTGTCTATAGTTTTTAGTGGTGTATTTTTATTTTCTTCGATGGAAGTTTTCATTGAAGGCGCACCTTTTGGTTCTACACCAATGATTTTGGTATGAGGACTTAAATGTTTAAAAACTTCAGATAAACCAGAAGCAAGTCCGCCGCCGCCGATTGGAACAAAAACATAATCGATAGGTTCTTTAAAGCTTTCTAGGATTTCTAAACCAACAGTTCCTTGTCCAGCGATTACTTTCTCATCGTCAAAAGGATGAATAAATGTTTTATGATTTTTGATGGCATCAGCAGTTGCCGAAGCATAAGCATCATCAAAAGTATCTCCAGTTAAAACAATTTCAACAAACGATTTTCCGAATAGTTGAACCTGTTTTACTTTCTGTTTTGGAGTAGTTTTAGGCATATAAATTTTACCATGAATCTTTAAAAGATTGCAAGAATAGGCAACTCCTTGAGCATGATTCCCTGCACTGGCACATACAGTTCCGTTTGCTTTTTCTTTTTCGCTTAACGAAGAAATCTTATTGTAAGCGCCTCTAATTTTGTACGAACGAACAATTTGTAAATCTTCTCTTTTTAATAAAATAGTCGATTCAAATTCGTCTGAAAGATTTAAATTTTGCGTTAAAGGCGTTGCAGCAACGACATTCTCAAGATGCTTTTGGGCATTAAGTACTTCTTCAAATAAACTCATGTTGTTTTGTTTTTTTATTTTTTTGCCACAGATTAAAAGGATTATAATGATTTTTAATCTGTGTGAATCTGTGAAATCTGTGGCAAAAAAAATATTCCTGAACTTTCTTAAAATAAAAAACCTCCCAATTGGGAGGTTCTTATAAATTATATTTTACAAACTTATATAGCACCTCGCCATTATTGCTGAATTGCAATAATGCTAATAATAGCGATAATAATGTTGTTAAAGTTTGTCATTTTCTTTACTGATCGAATAGCAAATGTATTAATTATTTCTGAAAAGTTCGCAACTATTTAAAGTTTTACAAAAACTGAAAACTGCCAACTGTGACCGAAAACTATTTTTTAACTGGCGGATATTGAGCTAAAATTTTGCCTACAAACTCAGCAATTTTTTCATCTTTTTTATCGATGTTTCTTGTCAAAGTTCCAACACCTTCACCTTGCCAGATCATTTCTTTCTTTTTAGCATCGATTAAATCAATATACAAAGTGCCTTCAGTAGAAGTAGAAACTGTAGTTTGACCTCCGTACATCATATAAGGATTCCAACCCCAGCCCCAGCCATAACCCCAGCCAGCGGTGAATTGGTTTACATCTACTTGCTCTCTCGATTTTGTAAAAATGTTTACTAGCAAGTCTGGATTTTCACTTTTAGTAAAACCTTTAGCTTGCATTTGATCATCAATAGCGCGTAAGATTCTTCTTTTATCTAAATCTGATATTTCAACCTTGTCAATTCCTGGCTTAAAGTAGGCGTACGTTTTATAAGGCGTAAAATCGACAGTTTTGTCATAATCAGAATAAACGGTCACGGTACTGCAAGAAGTAAGTATCAGCAGTAGCAAAAACGGAATTAACTTAAGTGTTTTCATATATCTAAAAATTAATGTTCTTTTTTAAATCTGCAAGGCTGAGCGTAGTCGAATCCCTTTCATTTCTATAAGCCTTCGACTTCGTTCAGGATGACATTACGTTATTTTAAAGCAAACTTTCATCGACTAGATTAGGTAAAGTTACTTTTAATAATGGCTCAACTTCCATTGCTCTTTTTATAGCAAAAACAGCACCTTCATTTCTTGCCCAACTTCTTCTTGAAATTCCGTTGTTAACATCCCAGAAAAGCATTGAAGCTAAGCGTTTTGAAGCCTCAGTAGAACCATCAAGAACCATACCAAATCCGCCATTTATAACCTCTCCCCAACCAACGCCACCACCATTATGGATAGAAACCCAAGTTGCTCCTCTAAAGCTGTCTCCAATCACATTATGGATCGCCATATCGGCAGTAAAACGAGAGCCATCATAGATATTTGAAGTTTCTCTGTAAGGAGAATCGGTCCCAGAAACATCGTGGTGATCGCGTCCTAAAACAACCGCACCAATTTCGCCTTTTGCAATTGCTTGATTAAATGCTTCAGCAATTTTAATTCTGCCTTCAGCATCGGCATAAAGAATTCGAGCTTGAGAACCTACGACCAGTTTATTTTCTTGCGCACCTTTAATCCATTTGATATTATCCTGCATTTGTTGCTGAATTTCATTTGGAGCAGTTTCGGCCATTTTCTCTAAAACTTCGCAAGCAATAGCATCAGTTTTTAGCAAATCTTCTGGTTTTCCTGAGGTACAAACCCATCTAAAAGGCCCAAATCCGTAATCGAAACACATTGGTCCCATAATATCCTGAACATAACTTGGATATTTAAAATCGATATTATTTTCGGCCATTACATCTGCTCCTGCGCGAGAAGCTTCTAGTAAAAAGGCATTTCCGTAATCGAAAAAGTAAGTACCTTTTGCGGTATGCTTATTAATTGCTGCAGCATGTCGGCGCAAAGTTTCCTGAACTTTTTCTTTGAATAATTCTGGATTATTAGCCATCAAATCATTTGCTTCTTCAAACGAAATTCCAACTGGATAATAACCTCCAGCCCACGGATTATGAAGTGAAGTTTGGTCTGAACCTAAATCAATTTTAATATTTTCCTGATCGAAACGTTCCCACACATCAACCACATTTCCTAAATATGCGATAGAAACAGTTTCTTTATTGGCTTTCGCCAAAGCGACTCTGGCAACCAATTCGTCTGTAGAAGTCACAACTTCATTAATCCAACCTTGCTCGTGACGAATTTTAGTAATCTTCGGATTTACCTCAGCACAAACTGTAATACAACCAGCTATATTTCCTGCTTTTGGCTGTGCGCCTGACATTCCTCCAAGACCAGAAGTTACAAATAAACTTCCTTCTGGATTTTGTTTTATTTTTCTGAAACCATTTAAAACCGTAATAGTTGTTCCATGTACAATTCCCTGCGGGCCAATATACATATAACTTCCTGCTGTCATTTGCCCGTATTGTGAAACTCCTAAAGCGTTCATTTTTTCCCAATCATCAGGTTTTGAATAATTAGGAATCACCATTCCGTTTGTTACCACAACTCTTGGCGCTTCTTTATGCGAAGGGAATAATCCCATCGGATGTCCAGAATACATCGTTAAAGTCTGCTCATCTGTCATTTCAGACAAATATTGCATCGTCAATAAATATTGTGCCCAGTTTTGGAAAACAGCGCCGTTTCCGCCATAAGTAATCAATTCATGAGGGTGCTGCGCCACAGCATAATCCAAATTGTTCTGAATCATGTGCATAATCGCTTTTGCCTGTAATGATTTTCCTGGGTATTCGTCAATTGGTCTTGCGTACATTTTGTAATCTGGACGAAGACGATACATATAAATACGGCCATATTTTTCTAATTCTTCTGAAAATTCAGGAATTAATTCGGCGTGATGTTTTGGATCGAAATAACGCAAGGCATTTTTCAAAGCCAGCTTTTTTTCATCTGCCGAAAGAATTTCTTTTCGTTTTGGAGCATGATTAATTGCTGGATCGTATGCTTGTTTAGGAGGTAATATATTTGGTATTCCTTGTTGTATTTGTTCTTTGAAAGTCATTTTTTTAAGATTCTAAGGTGCTGAGGATCTAAGACGCTAAGATATTGCGGTTAGATTAACAACAGATTAATTTTTTGTTTTTTATAAAATTATGTCGCCCCGCTGGGGCTTATATGTGGCAAATGGTTACACTATTTCTATAAATATGTCGCTCCTCTCGGAGCTTTTGAATATAAATTTGCCTATCCTTGAATTAAAGCCTTGGAAAGGCGTAATATTTATAGGAAACAATAATCACCCAATATAAAAGCTCCAGCGGAGCGAAATATCAGCCGACGAAATTGGAATTTATTTTAATTATCCCATTTTCAAATTGCCACATTTTCTAATTAAAAAAAACTAGGGATAACGGATATCCGACCTATGATAGGACTTGTGGATCTTAATCCTGAATTTTCTTGAATGGATATCCATATTAATATTTTAGATTGTTGATTTTAAATTTTAGATTGGAATTTGGAATTTAAAAATTGGAATTTATTTAAATTATCTAATTCGTTTTTCTTCTTATTTCTCCTGTTCTTTTATCAAATCCGTACGGACAATGTCGGCAGCCACTTTTGCAGCAATAACCACGTTTTAAATGATGTTTTTCAGTAAAGCATTTGTAACCTTCAGGCGTATAGTAAAAATCTTCACCTTCGATTAATTTATTTTCATTACTTTGCTCTTTCATAAATATGCTTCGCGTTCCTTTCGAATAATTAATAATCAAAAATAAAAATATTTGATTATGATTTTATTGAAATCGAACAATTTTATAGCTACAAATTTATAAATTTTACAGCCAATGTTTCTGATTGTTGCTAAATATTTAATTCCGAAAGGTTATCGAGGAATGGCTGTTTTTCCGTTTGTTTTGGTTAAATATGATTTTGATAAAGCAAATGGAGTTTTTGTTAATCATGAAAAAATACATTTGAGGCAACAGCTTGAAATGCTGATTCTGCCATTTTTTATTTGGTATATTTTAGAATTTTCAATTCGTTTCATCCAATACAAAAACAAAGATTTAGCATATCGAAATATCAGTTTTGAAAGGGAAGCTTATACAAACGAAACCAATTTGAGTTATCTCAAAAAAAGATCATTTTTTCAGTTTCTGAATTACATGAAAAACAATAAGCTTTAAGCATAAAAAAAGATATAAATTGTCACTTTTGACTTTCGACTTTCAACTTTAAATAATGAATCCAGTTTTCAATCAACATATTAATATCGATTTTCCCAATGATATTTCTTTGACAATTAAGCGTGAAGATCTCATTCATCCTTTTGTTTCAGGAAATAAATTCAGAAAACTGAAATACAATTTACTTCAAGCTAAAGCCGAAAATAAAAAGACGTTACTGACTTTTGGTGGAGCATTTTCCAATCATATTGCGGCCGTGGCTTATGCGGGTAAAGAACAAGGTTTTAAAACTATCGGAATCATTCGCGGAGAGGAGCTTTTGGACAAAATAGAGGAAAATCCAACCTTGAAATTTGCTCAAGAAAACGGAATGCAGTTTGAGTTTGTTTCGAGAGAAGAGTATCGTTTAAAAAACGAAGAATCTTTTATAGAAAAGTTGCAAGATAAATTTGGCGATTTTTATCTCGTTCCTGAGGGCGGAACAAACGAACTCGCGGTAAAAGGCTGTGAAGAGATTTTGACAGATGAAGATTCGGTTTTTAATTACGTTTGCTGTGCTGTTGGAACGGGAGGAACTATTTCGGGATTAATTAATAATTCGTTACAAAATCAGAAAATTTTGGGGTTTCCAGCGTTAAAAGGTGACTTTTTAAACGATGAAATTCGTATTTTTGCAAAAAAAGATAACTGGAATTTAATTTCTGACTATCATTTTGGAGGTTATGGCAAGATAAATTTAGAATTAATTGAATTTATTAATGCTTTTTTTGAAGAAACAAAAGTGCCCTTAGATCCAATTTATACAGGAAAGATGGTTTTTGGCGTTATAGATTTAATAAACAAAAATTATTTTCCTGCACATTCAAAAATTTTACTCATTCACACAGGCGGATTGCAGGGAATTGACGGAATGAATATAAAGCTGAAGCAGAAGAAATTACCAATACTCAAAACCAATGATTAAAAAAATTGTATTACTTCTCGTAATATTAGCTTTAGCAAGCTGCTCTTCTAGTAAGCCTGCCATCGCGACGACTAAAAAAGCGGCAGCGGTTCAAACTCGAACGGCAGCTGCAAAAAGAAGTACTCCTACTAAACCAATCGGTAAAAATTACCCTTCTACAAATAATACGACTGAGGTTATTCAATCTACATCTAAAACAGTTGTTACCAGTGATCTTATTAATAATTATGTGTTGCAGTACAAAGAAATTGCAATGGGAAACATGAAGACTTACGGAATTCCGGCGAGTATTATTTTGGCTCAAGGAATTTTAGAATCTGGTGCGGGAAGAGGAGATTTGGCTGTAGATGCTAATAATCATTTTGGAATAAAATGTCATAATGATTGGTTAGGAGAAAGTGTTCGTCATGACGATGACTCGGCTCAGGAATGTTTTAGAAAATATCCTCAGGCATCAGAATCGTATAGAGATCATGCTTTGTTTTTGGTTGGAAAAAAACGATATGCTTCCTTATTCACTTACGAAAAAGACGATTACAAAGCTTGGGCAAAAGGACTTAGAGCTTGCGGTTACGCAACAGATCCTAAATATCCCGATAAATTGATCAGTTATATTGAAAGATATAATTTGCATCAATACGATTGTCAGGTTACAGGAAGAAATTATGTGCCAATAAATACTTCGGCTCCGCCAAAAAAAACATCTTATGATGTTGCTTCTGATCCAAAGATCAATATGAATCAATACGATCCGAATTTGTATGAGGTTCAAAAAGGAGATACGCTATATTCAATTTCAAAGAAATTTAATTTATTGGTTGAAGATTTAAAAAAGAAGAATAATCTAACCGATAATGCGATTTCGATCGGGCAGAGGTTGAAAGTGAGGTAATTAATCTATTCAAATGCCTTTTGGTACTGAACTCTAAAATTTGAAATAATAGTGATCTATAAATATTGCGGAAATTTTGAGAGATCTAATTTGGAACTTACTTGTGAAAAGGAATATTTAACAGAATTAGATTCCTATTTCTTGAGAGAAGGAAAATTGAAAATTTTAATCTATAAATGCTCCAAATGTGGCGGTTTATGGAAAATGATTGAATACAAAAATGTTCAAAAATGGTTACAAGTAAACGAAGTTGTATCAAATGAATATGCTCCATTTGAGACTCAAAATTACTTTCCTGTTGAATATTTTGAAATTGCAGAAGTTTATTTTTATGACAATTCTGTACAATGTGGGAATCCAAAAGAATGTGAAAAATATTCTGGATTAACGTGTTCTCTAAAGTCTTTAACTTTTGTAGAGAAAATTCAGGAGGGAGATGCTGGTTGTTATAGTATTAAAGAAGAAACATATGTATGTGATAAATGTAAAAATAGGTGGGCTTTAAAAGAAGAGTTTGATTCGCATCATGGATACGCAAGGTCTGCAAAAAGAATAAATTGAGGAAAAATATTTTAATGAGTTTATATGAGGCTTAAGCCGATAAATATGAACTCTACAATTTAAATATCAAAAATAAGAATGTTATATAAAAGAAGTAGTCAGCTTTTTGCTGAAGCAGAAAAAGTAATTCCGGGAGGAGTAAATTCACCAGTAAGAGCGTTTAAAGCGGTTGGCGGAACTCCGATTTTTGTAAAAAGTGCTAAAGGTGCATATTTATATGATGAAGACGGAAATAAATTAATAGATTATATCAACTCTTGGGGGCCAATGGTTTTAGGTCATGCTTATCAGCCAGTTGTTGATGCTGTAATCGAAAAAGCAAAACTGGGAACTTCATTTGGAATGCCAACAGAATTGGAAACAGAAATTGCAGCTTTGGCTGTTTCTATGGTTCCAAATATTGATAAAATACGTTTTGTAAATTCAGGTACAGAAGCTTGTATGAGTGCAATTCGTCTGGCTCGCGGATTTACAAAAAGAGATAAAATCATCAAATTTGCAGGCTGTTACCACGGACATTCTGATTCATTCTTGATTCAGGCAGGAAGCGGTGCTGTAACTTTTGGTTCGCCAAACAGCCCTGGAGTTACAGAAGGAACAGCAAAAGATACTTTATTAGCAAAGTACAATGATTTAGAGAATGTAAAAACTTTAATTGAAGCTAATAAAGGAGAAATTGCAGCGATTATTATCGAAGCAGTTGCAGGAAATATGGGATGTATTGTGCCTAAAGAAGGTTTCTTGCAAGGTTTAAGAGACTTATGTACTGCAAACGGAATCTTATTGATTTTTGATGAAGTAATGACAGGTTTCCGTTTAGCACGTGGAGGAGTTCAGGAATTATACGGAATTGATGCTGATATTGTCACTTTCGGAAAAGTAATTGGTGGAGGACTTCCTGTTGGAGCTTTTGCTGCACGCGAAGAAATCATGAATTATTTAGCGCCTCTTGGACCAGTTTATCAGGCAGGAACATTGTCTGGAAATCCTTTGGCGATGGCGGCGGGATATGCAATGCTGAAAGCTCTTGATAATGATAGAGAAATTTTTACACGTTTAGAAGAAAAAACAGCTTATTTAGAAGCAGGAATCGACAGAGTTTTAAAAGCTAATAATGTTGTATTTACGATTAATAGAGTAGGTTCTATGATTTCTGTTCACTTTGATGCAAATCCAGTTACAGATTTCCAGACTGCTGCAAAAGGGGATAACGAAACGTTTAAGAAATTCTTCCACGGATTATTGCAAGAAGGCGTATACATTGCGCCATCAGCATATGAAACGTGGTTTATTACAGATGCATTGACTTATGAAGATCTAGATTTTACAATCAATGCGATTGATAAAGTATCGAAATCATTTTAATAACAAAAAAGAGGCTCTAAAAGCCTCTTTTTTGTTTGTATTATTTTACCTTATTGTGATATAAAGGGCATATATTTGAGTAATTTTTGATCAAGAAATCTTTTATTTTTGTAAAAAAATTCAACATATGGAATTGAGAAAAATAAAAATTGAAGATAATCTTTATCTATACAAAATGTTAGGAAAAATTAATTCTGAAGCGTCTACAGGAATATTATCTATAAAAGTATTTTTGAATGGTTGGAAACAAAGCCCATTGCAAATAGATTTTGTTACATGGGATGATTCTTTGATAGGCTATCCTCTGAACACTGGCTTTCCATTATTAAATTCATTTACCGGAGAAAAAGATATAATTAATTTAAATCGCCCAAAATATATTAAAGAATGCGTTCTATATGGTCTGAAAAATGGATGGGACGGCAAGAATAAGGTACAGATACTTGACGGTCTAAAAATGTTGGAAGATTTAGGTTATGATATTTCTGTTCTTATCCCTGAAAAATAAAAGGAGGCTTTAAGCCTCCTTTTATTTTTTGACCCAAAATTATTTTTTGTCTTTTTTGTGTTCTTTCATTTTGTCTTTATGCTCTTTCTGAATCGCAGTCCATTTTTTATATTGATCTGCATTCAAAATAGATTTCATTTTGGCATCATAAGTTTTATGATCTTCTTCCATTTGTTTTTTCATGGCTTTTCTTTCTGCATCAGTTGGTTTTGCATCAGAATCTTTTCTACTTTTTTTAAGCATTGCCATTTTTGTGCTTCTGTCAGATAAAAGTTCGCTAACTTGTTTTTGCTGATCTACATTTAAATTTAAATCTGTTGTCAGTTTTTGCAAATGTGCTTGGTCACGTTCTTGTGGCGTTTTAAAATCACCTTTTCTGTGATGCCCTTTGTGTTCTTTTTTTAGAGCTGTCCATTTTGTGTATTGATCGGCATTTAAAATAGATTTCATTTTAGCATCATTATCTGCTTTTTCTGCAACCATTTGTTTTTTGAAAGCTGCTTTTTCTTCAGCTGTTAAAGGTGTTTTGCTATCTTTTCGGCTTTGTCTGAACTTTTCAGCTTTAGCACTTTTTTCTGCAATAAGTTGTTTTACTTGTTCTTGCTGTTTTTTATCTAAACTTAAATCAGAAGTTAGTTTTTGTAAATATTTCTCGTTACGTTGTTCTGGAGTTAATTTTTCTCGTTGATCACGTGCCGGTTTCTGATTGATGTCCTGCGCAAAACTTACTATTCCAACAAATAATAAAGCTGCAATAAATAATTTTTTCATAATTCGTTTTATAAAAGGTTTATAGTAATTAGACTTCATCAGAATTATTAAGTTTAATGGCGTTTTGAGGTTTATCTTTTATTTAACAGAAACTATTAAGAAAAGTTTAAAGAATATTGAGAAATAAAAAAGAGGCAATTAAGCCTCCTTTTTTTATGCATCAAATTAGATTTTATCTTTTTTGTGCTCTTTCATTTTATCTTTCATTTTGTCTTTTTTCTCTTCTTGTAGGGCTTTCCATTTTGTATATTGGTCTGCTTTTAAGATCGATTTCATTTTAGCATCATTTGCTGCGATTTCGTCTTCCATTTGTTTTTTGAAAGCCGCTTTTTCTTCAGCAGTTGGTTTTGTGTTGCTATCTTTTTTTTCTTTTCTAGCTTCTCTAAATTTTTCGGCTTTTGCGCTTCTATCTGCTAAAAGCTGTTTTACCTGCGCTTGCTGACTAGCATCTAAATTTAATTCTGTAGTCAGTTTTTGAAGCTGTTTCTCATTACGCTGTTCTGGAGTCATTCTTTCTCTTTGCTCACGCGCCGGTTTTTGATCCATCTCTTGTGCAAAACTTGCTATTCCAACAAATAACATAGCTGCGATAAATAATTTTTTCATATTCAAGTTTTTTAATTGTTTTCAGATTAGACTTTATTAAAATCTTTAGGTTTAATCTTATATTTAAAATTATGTTTTATTTAACAGATTGATTTTTAGATTTTTTTTGAATAAAGAATTTAAATAGGAACTTTGGAACTAATAGATTAAGCTTAAGTTTGTAAAAAAAGTATAAATTATGAATCATAAATTTTGGAGAGAAATTGATTTTGATTGGGCAGGAATTTCTAGCGATAAACATTTTAAAATTCCTTATTTTAATGATGATGAAATTCAAGTTTTTTTAGGAGAAGAATTTGATGAAGATGGAGAAGAAATTGAAGAGCTTCCAACAAATGAAGAATTAGATGGTTTTGAGAAAACGTATAGCAGTTTTTTAGAAAATATTGATGATATTATTCTTCAAATAAAAGAAGAAGCTTTTCTTCGCTATAAAAAGATTTATGCAAAATATTATGAGGATTCAAAACAATCGGGACAGGAGCCTCTAAATATTGACACCAAAGAAAAACATTTTGAATACATTAAAGAATTACTGTACATAAGGATCTTAAAAGGAAATGAGATTAAAATGCCAATTCGTTATGGTTTAGATACAGAACATGGCATTGAAATTAAATTAATAGATAATAAAGTAGTAGAAGTTGGTGGAATAGCAGAGACATAGGATAATAAGGAGCTTAATAAGCTCTTTTTTTATGTCTTAAATTACTTTAAAATAAAATCCGTAATTTTAAGGAACTATTCAAAATCAAATTTATGGAACCAAGTAACAGCAAAATCGCCTTTTTCTCTACTCAGCCTTACGATAAAACGTTTTTCAATAAATACAACGAAGGCTTTGGTTTTCGGTTGAATTTTTTCGAAACACAGTTAAATCCTCAGACAGTAGCTTTAATTGAAGAGTGCGAGATTGTTTGTGTTTTTGTAAATGACATTGTAAATGAAACGGTTATTAATCAATTAGCAGAAAAAAAGGTAAAAATAATTGCTTTACGTTGCGCTGGATTTAATAATGTCGATTTGGAAGCTGCTAAAAAACATGGAATAAAAGTTTGCCGTGTTCCCGCATATTCGCCTCAGGCAGTTGCCGAACACGCCATGGCAATGATTTTGACTTTAAACAGAAAAACGCATAAAGCTTACAATAGAGTTCGCGAACAAAATTTTTCTTTAAACGGTTTATTAGGTTTTGACTTATTCGGGAAAACAATCGGAATTATAGGAACTGGAAATATAGGAAAAGCATTTTCTAAAATAGCACTAGGTTTTGGCTGTAAAGTTTTGGCTTATGATATTGTCGAAAACGAAGAAATGAAAAAGGACGGCGTTTCTTTTGTGGGTTTAGAAGAAATCTTTAAATCGAGTGATATTATTTCGCTTCACTGTCCGCTGAATGAACAGACCAAGCATGTCATCAATACTACCTCTATTTCTTTTATGAAAGACAGTGTTATGATTATCAATACAAGCCGTGGTGGATTAATTGAGACTTCATCGGTTATTGAAGGTTTAAAAGAAGGGAAAATTGGCTATTTAGGAATTGATGTGTACGAACAGGAAGAAAAACTGTTTTTTAGAGATCTTTCGGCAGACATTATTCAAGATGACGCGATTCAGCGTTTAATGAGTTTCCCGAATGTATTGGTAACAGCGCATCAAGCATTTTTTACCAACGAAGCTTTAACGCAGATTGCTTTGGTGACTTTCAATAATATAAAATCATTATTGACGCAAAATGATATTGAAAATAAAGCGGCATTGCTGGTGTAAATTATAACGAATTTAAAATATAGGATTATGAAAAATAAGATTTTAATTCTAATCGTACTTCTGGCATTGAGTTCTTGTCAGAATAAAGACAATTCGAAAAATATTGTAAAAACAATTGTTCAGGATACATTGTCTAAAACACTTGGAGGAACTGCAGATTTGAGTGAAGTTACTTCAAAAAAAGATAAAGCCATAGAATTAATCCGCAAACAATTATTGGTTCTGTTAAAGAATGACATTCCTGCATTGACAAAAGACGATCGTTATTTTTATTACGAAGCTTTTGATTTAAATAATGACAAGAAAAACGAATATTTTGTTGGTTTCTCTAATTCTTATTTCTGCGGAAGCGGAGGCTGTTCAGGTTATATTTTGAAGAATGACGGAAGTGTAATTAATCGTTTCACTGTAACTGATTTTCCAATATATGTAAGCACTTCATCAACAGAAAAATTTTATGATTTAATTTTTGAAAGTGGAGGGAAATTTCATCTTCTAAAAATGAAAAGCGGAAAATATCCGTCAAATCCGTCTGTTCAGCAAGTTATAAAAGGAGATGTTCCAAAAGAAAGTACAAAGGTTTTGGATATTCAAGGGGAGAAACTGGAGAAGTATTCTTTTTAAATTTCAATTGAAAGTTAAAGCTAAACCCGACAGGTTTTTAAAACCTGTCGGGTTTGTTGCTTAAAATTAAGAGAGCCATTCCAAATCTTGTCTATCTAAATCTTCTTGAGAAATGACTCTGCCATATTTTATATCTTCTTCACTTTGTCTGATGATATCTATTTCTTCTTCATCCAATTGATAAATTTCTTGATTATGCATGGTTAAGTTGTTTTCTGTTTAGGCAATTTAAATAATACAGCCCAGCAGATTCAAACCTGCTGGGCTGTATTATAATAAAATAGGACAATAATTACCCTACCAATTCAACAAATTTAAACTCGCCGTCAACAACGACTTTAGTTAAACCGTGTTTAGATAAGTTTTTCATAGACGCATCCCATTTTTTACCGCTTAAGTTAGCTGTAATTTTTAGCTGCGTCAAATCCATTCTATTTTCATTTTTGGTAAGCAAGTCAATGATGAATTTTTCTTCATCAGAAAGTTCGATTTGAGCTTGTTTTTTCTCAGGACGCATTTGTGGGAACAATAAAACTTCTTGAATCGAAGCATTGTTTGTCAAATACATAATCAAACGATCCATTCCAATTCCCATTCCAGAAGTTGGAGGCATACCGTACTCAAGAGCTCTTAAGAAATCTTCGTCGATAATTCCGTTTGCTTCATCATCACCTTTTGCAGCCAAACGCATCTGGTCTTCAAAACGCTCTCTTTGATCAATTGGATCATTTAATTCAGAATAAGCATTTGCGATTTCTTTACCGCAAACCATTAATTCAAAACGCTCAGTCAAATCTGGATTATCTCTGTGCTCTTTACAAAGTGGAGACATTTCTTTTGGATAATCTGTAATGAAAGTTGGCTGAATATAATTTCCTTCACATTTTGCTCCGAAAATCTCATCGATCAATTTTCCTTTACCCATTGTTTCATCAACCTCGATTCCCATTCCACGTGCAGCTTCAAACAATTCTTGTTCTGTTTTTCCAGAGATATCAAAACCAGTAAAATGTTTGATAGAATCTGTCATTGTAACGCGTGCATAAGGCGCTTTAAAGTTGATTTTGTGCTCGCCAAAAGTAACTTCGCTAGTTCCGTTAACGGCAATTGCACAATGCTCAAGTAAACCTTCAGCAAAGTCCATCATCCAGTTGTAGTCTTTGTAAGCTACATATATTTCCATTGCAGTAAATTCAGGATTATGCGTTCTATCCATCCCTTCGTTACGGAAGTTTCTAGAGAACTCATAAACACCTTCAAATCCACCAACAATTAATCTTTTTAAGTATAACTCATTTGCAATACGCATGTAAAGCGGAATATCAAGCGAGTTGTGGTGTGTAATAAATGGTCTAGCTGAAGCTCCACCAGGAATTGACTGTAAAACTGGAGTATCAACTTCTAGGTATCCTGCATTATTAAAATATTCTCTCATTGCAGTGAACAATTTAGTTCTCTTAAGGAAAGTTTCTTTTACTTGCGGATTTACAGTTAAATCTACATAACGCATTCTATAGCGCAATTCAGCGTCATTGAAAGCATCGTGTACTTTTCCGTCTTCATCAACTTTTGGTAAAGGCAACGGACGCAATGTTTTACTCAAGAAAGTAAAACCAGTCACACGAATACATTTTGCACCAACTTGTGTAGTAAATAATTCACCTTCGATACCAATAAAATCTCCTAAATCGGTTAATTTTTTGAATACTTGGTTGTATAAAGTTTTATCGTCACCTTCGCACAAAACATCACGATTCACATACAATTGAATACGTCCTTCGCTGTCTTGTAGTTCAGCAAAACAAGCTTTACCTTGATCACGAACACTCATCAAACGTCCTGCAACGATAACCTTCTTACCTTCCTCAAAAGTTTCCTTTATCTGCTTCGAAGTATGATTTACAGGAAAAAGATTAGCTGGATAAGGATTGATTCCCAGATTGCGTAAGTTTTGAAGTTTTTCTCTTCTGATGATTTCTTGTTCTGATAATGCCATTTTTAGTGCTATTTTTTTAAGTGTGCAAAGATAAAGAAAAGAATGCAGATTTTAGAATGCTGTTTTTAGATTTTTTGTGACATCAATATATTGGGTTTCAATCATCTTTAGTCAACATTGATAGCTGTTAGAATAGATTTATTTTTAGCAAATATAAAATACGTAACAGTGTCAAGTGTTTGATTTGTAGTTTTTTGAAGAAATCTAAAATAACAAATTGAAAGTTGTTTTAAAATGTAACTCAAATAATTCTTAAAAGAAGGTATCTTCGCTTGAATAACTTAAACCTAAATTATGAAAAGAATTCTACTTTGCTTTTTTATTGTATTTTGTATTACAAGCTGTACGCTTAAGGAAAAAATGGTCTTGAATGAAGATGGATCTGGAACTTTGTCTTATGGTTTTGATATGTCACCGATGTATAAACTAGGAATGAAAAAAGCAGATTCTGCTAAAGTCAATAAAGTCTTAGATACTACTTTTACTTTCAAAGATGTTCTTACTAAAATAAAAGACAGTATTTCTAAACTGCCAAATGGAGATAAAGAAAAACTAGCGCAGCTGGAGAAAGAAAAAGAGAAACTTGAACTTCTCGAGGATTTTAAAGTAAGCATAAAAGTAAACGACGAAAAAAAGCAATTCGAATACAGTATGGCATTTGATTTTCCTAGTGGAACAGATTTTAAAACTATCGCAACACCTGCTGAAAGTTTAGAAGCGCTGGCGGCCACAGACAAAAAAAGGTTAGGAGCTTTAAGCGCGGCTCCAAAGCCAGAAGAAAAATCAACTTCAACTATTTTTTATGATGGCAAGGTTTTTATAAAGGCTGTAACACCTTCTAAAGACGATAAAAAAGCTAAAAAGAAAAAAGAAGCTAAGAAAGAAAAGAGTGATGATCCATTCTCAAAAAAAATAGAAGAAATGATGAAGGAATGTAAATATATAGCAGAATATCATTTTCCTAAAAAGATTAAAACCGTGTCAATTAAAAATGCCGTAGTAGCAGAAGATAGAAAAAGCTTTACTGCCGAAATTCCATTAGGCAATATGCAGGAAAGCAGTGCCGATTTTGGTTTCAAAGTTGAATTTGAGCAATAATTGGAGGTTTTCAATAAAATGCATTTTTAAAAATAGTCTTTGTATCTTTGATAAAAATATACCTGCGATGAAATTATATAAATTACTGAGTTTTTCTTTTTTAATAGCGACATTAACCAGCTGCACTTTTACCGAAAACATTTACATCAATGATAACGGAACAGGAAAATTTTCTGTTGATATGGATGGTTCTGCTTTAATGGAAATGGCTGGCGATCAAATTGCAGGTCAAATGGGCGACGCTAAAAAAGATATCGATACTACTTTTACTTTCAAAAAGATGTTTGAAGAAAAAAAAGACAGTATTGCGAAGCTGTCACCCGAAACTCAGAAAGAGCTTAAAAAACTAGAAAATTTCGTTGTGTCAACCAAAATGAGTTCAGAGAAAAAACAGTTTCTAATGACTTTGGGAACTGATTTTAAAAATGTTAATGAACTTCAGGATATTTTACAGACCTTAAGCACATTCCAAAAATTAGAAGGCGGAGCTAACGCTAGTCCGCTTGGAAATGGTTTTGGAGATAACAATAGTAAATTAAACTATACTTATGACGGAAAGAAATTTACAAGAAAAGCAGTAGTAGATCAGCAAAAACTGCAAGCAGCAAAAGCAAAAGATACAGCTGCAGATATGACTAAAATGATGTTTGCTTCGTCTAGTTATATTGTAAAATATCATTTTCCAAAAAAGATTAAAACAGTCTCTAATCCAAGTGCTTTATTTAGCGACGATAGAAAATCAATTACAATTCAATACTCTTTTACGGATTATATGGAGAATCCTGACAAACTGAACTTTGATGTTGAGTTTGAAAAATAATTAAAATGAATAAAAAAATCCAACTTCAGGATCTGGGCAAAAGAGACTATAAATCGACTTGGGAATATCAAGAAGAAATCTTTAAAGATATAGTCGATTTAAAAATCAAAAACAGAAGAGAAGAACTTGATCTGCCAACGCCAAATTATTTATTGTTTGTGGAGCATCCGCATGTTTATACTTTAGGGAAAAGCGGTGATCTTGAAAACTTATTATTAAACGAAAAGCAGCTAGAAGCCAAAGGAGCGACTTTTTATAAAATTAACCGTGGAGGTGATATTACGTATCACGGACCGGGACAGATTGTAGGTTATCCGATTTTAGATCTAGAAAATTTCTTTACCGATATTCATAAATACCTGCGTCTATTAGAAGAATCAATTATTCTGACACTGGCAGAATATGGTTTAGAGTCGGGTAGAAGTGAAGGAGAAACAGGTGTTTGGCTCGGCGTAGGAACTCCGTTTGCGCGTAAAATCTGTGCAATGGGCGTTCGCGCTTCACGTTGGGTTACCATGCATGGATTTGCCTTAAACGCAAATGTTGATTTAGGATATTTCGACAACATAATTCCGTGTGGTATTCGCGGAAAAGGTGTTACTTCTTTAAATGTAGAACTTGGCGTAGAGAAAGTAGATGAAGAAGAGATAAAATCTAAAATCATAAAACATTTAACCGAACTATTCGAAGCTGAATTTGTTTAAAAACAATTGCTAATAAAAATTAACCCGTTTCAAGTATCCATTTGAAACGGGTTTTTTATTTTGTGTAATAAATGTGTTTTTCTAAAATAATTATTTCGGTCTTGAGCAACGAAACAAGGTTTGTTTTTTAAATACAAAGCGTTTTTTTCTTAAATTTATATTCAAAAAACTGAAAAACCATTCCATAAAAGTTAAGATTTTGATGGGATGGCAAATTCTAGACTTCTTGTAATTCTCTTAGCTATTTATGCTAAATTTGGTTTTGTACTATTAAATTTAAATTTCATTTTATTACCGATTGCTTATGAGAAAAATCTACTTATTCTGTTTCCTTTTTGTACTTAATGGTCTTTTTGCCCAAAAGAAAGATAAATTATATCCCGTTGCAGTTTATGAAAAAGTGTGGCAGGAAAAAAACAGCGATACCAGATTAAAGATGATCAAATCGATTTGGTTAGAAGACAGTACTTTTGAAGATCCCTCGGCTTCAATAAAAGGAATTACGGCCTTTAATAATGTAATTAACGAATTTTACAAGAAAAACCCAGATGCTGTGTTAACATCGGGGCCTAAAATTGTAAAAGACAATTACGTGACCTGGGAATGGAAAGTTCTTGATTCTAAAAATAACCTTGTAATGGCTGGACGTGATTTTGCACGTTTAAATGGAAAAGGCCAGGTTAGTAAAATTATTGGTTTCTGGGATAAAGGAGCGACTTTGTCTGAAGCTGATATTTTGAAAAATCTAGAAACTGATAATTTAAAAGTGGTAGCAAAATATTACGAAAGTCTTTTTAAAACAAAAGATTTCGATGCTTTGGCTACTGTAGTGGCAGATGGTGCAATTTACAATCAGGCTGTTGGTTTGCCTTATGGCGGAACTTATATTGGTTTTAGTGAATGGACAAAAATGTTTGCAAAATCAAATGAGTTTTTTGATCTTCAAATAGAAAAAGAACCAACTTATTTTAGCGATGCTTCTAAAAATGAAGTAATCATTTATTTTACAATAAACTGTAAATCTAAAAAATCAGGTAAAACAATGTCAGTTCCGATTTCAGAACATTTTGATTTGAAAGATGGAAAAATTATTTCTGTTAGGCCTTTCTATTATGACACAAGAACATTTGCTGAGTTTTTAAAAAGCAAAAAGTAAAAAAACGACCTAGAAATAGGTCGTTTTTTTTTAAAACAAATCGAGTTCTAATTGCTCAGGCAAGAGCCTAAAACTCATTCGGTGATATTTTGTAGTTCCAAATTCTTTAATGGCTTCACGATGCTCTTTTGTTGGGTATCCTTTATTTTGTTTCCAGTTATACATTGGGAATTCTTCGTGAATTTTTTCCATGTATTCATCACGATACGTTTTTGCTAAAACGGATGCTGCAGCAATACTTAAGTATTTTCCATCACCTTTTATAATACTTTGGTTCGGAATCGACTTTAAAAGCGCAATTTCATCTTTAGAAAACTGTTTCCCAAAAGTGTTTTTAAGTCCGAGTTTAGCATTTAAGGAACGGTTTCCGTCTACAATAATATATTCGGGAACATGTTTCAATTTTAAAATACATTCCTGCATTCCTTTCATTGAAGCATTTAGAATGTTTATTTCATCAATTTCATCTGGGAATAAATGTGTAACAGCAAAACATACAGCTTCTTTTTCAAGAATAGGTCTTAAAAGCGCTCTTGTTTTTTCTGATAATTGCTTACTGTCATTTAAGATTTTATTCTCAAAATGTTCGGGTAAAATTATAGCTGCGGCAGTAACTGGACCAGCTAGACATCCTCTTCCGGCTTCGTCAGTTCCAGTTTCTAAAACAAATCCTGAGAAATTTTTTTCGAGCATTTTTTTAGGTTTTAAAAAAAGCAAATATGGTGCTTTTTTTTCTGAAAATCATTAATAGATTCAAATAGGAACAATGGGAATATTTGCACTTTTTGAAATGGACATGTCACAGCCAAAATTGATGCAAATTTCATGATTTTTCGGATTGATTAAAAGTCTGCGATCTTCAGTAAAACAAGGAGGAAACTATTGAATTTTATGATTTTTTTTGCAAAATATTTAATTGTTGATTTTGTAAAATTGATTAAAAAAGGCGAAAATTAAGATTTATAAGACTTGATTTACAATTTGTTACAATTTGATAAAGAAATATTAATTGAAAATTTGTCAAATGAAACATTTTCAATGCAGAATGTTTTATTTATCTAACCAATATGTAAGATAATACCTAGGTGCATTTTGCTTTTTCTTCTCTTTTTTTTGAGGTAATTCTTGCTTTAAATGTTAAATAAATGTTAATGTATTGATTAACAAAATTACAGTATTTTATGTATAAAATTTTGTATAGTGCTAGTTTTGCGTTGATTAAATATTTCAAAATAAACATGTGTTAAAATAATATTAAAAAAAAGTTATATAGTATCAGTTTACTGCATTGTTGTTTTAAGAAAATATTAAGATGTTTGTCGAATACTAATTCAAAATTTTTAAAAATGAAACTAAAGTTAAATGGATTCTTAGTGCTTCTGGTGGCGCTGATTACGCAACTAACCTTTGCGCAAGAAAGAACTGTTTCGGGTATAGTTTCCGATAATGCAGGAATGCCTCTTCCAGGTGTAAGTGTATTAGTTAAAGGAACTAAAAGCGGAACGCAAACAGATTTTGATGGAAAATTCTCTATCAAAGCAACGTCAAGCGAAGTCTTGATTTTTACTTACATTGGAATGAAAACGCAAGAGGTTGCAGCTACTTCTACAGCATTAAATGTAAAATTAACTAGTAATACTACAGAATTAGAAAGTGTTGTTGTTACTGCTCTAGGTATTAAGAGAGAGAAAAAAGCACTTGGATATACTACACAGGAAATAAAAGGAGAAGATTTAGTGGGTGGTACTACAGGTGCTAACTTTATTAATGATCTTTCTGGTAAATCTGCTGGGGTGCAAATTAGAAGAAACACCAACTTTGGAGGATCTACAAACGCAGTTTCAAGAGGTGTTAAAAACCTTACAGGAAATAACCAAATGCTTATTGTAATTGATGGTATGCCTGTTAATAACTCGAATATAAATTCAAGTAATGGAGCACAGACTTCTGGAGCACGTAATACTTATGATTATGGTAATGCTGGTATGGATATTAACCCTGATGATATTGAAACATTAAATATATTGAAAGGTGCTGCAGCATCTGCATTATATGGGTTTCAAGCTGGTAACGGTGTAATTATGATTACTACTAAAAAAGGGAAAGCTCAGAAAGGTATGGGAATTACCATATCTAGTGAGTTTGGAGTTGGTTCAGCAGATAAAAAAACTTTCCCTGATTACCAAAACAAATATGGACAAGGTTATGGACCAACTTATGATGCTGCAGGAAATCCAAAAGGTACTCCAGTTGGACCAACAGGTGCGTTTTTTGTTATAGATAAAAATGGTAACCAAGTGGTAAGTACTACAGATGATGCTTCTTATGGTGTTGCGTTTGATCCGAATCTTTCTGTTTATACTTGGGAATCTTATACTCCATATTCTTCAAAATTTGGACAAAAATCTCCATGGGTAGCTGCTAAAAATGGCCCAATTACATTTTTTCAAACAGCTCAAACATTCAATAACTCAATCTCTTTTGAAGGTGGTTCAGATAAAAGCAACTTTGTTATCAATTACAACAATTATAAAGAGAATGGTATTTTGCCAAATAGTGAATTGAAGAAAAATAATGCAAGTATTAAATTCAATCAGAAAATGACAGATAAATTATCTGTAAGTGTTTTTGCAAATTATTTAGCTCAAACTACAACAGGTAGAAATGCTACTGGTTACGGTGGTGATAACGTAGCAGGTTTATTCCGTCAATGGTGGGGAACTAACGTAGATATTCAATCTCAGAAAGAAGTTTTCCAAAATTCTGGTGGACAAAATATTTCATGGAACATGGCAGATCCTGCTAATGGAAATACAAATCCTAAATATTGGGATAACCCGTATTTTACAAGATATAAAAATTACCAGACAGACGAAAGAAATCGTTTTATCGGTTATGGTCAGTTAGATTATAAATTTACAGATTGGTTAAACGCTACAGGAAAAATAAGTACAGATAGTTATTCTGAATTGCGTGAAGAGAGAAAAGCAGTAGGATCTTTGGCAGGTACATTTGGTATCAACCGTCTAGCTGTTGGTTCAGGATACCAAAAATATACAGGTATGTTTTCTGAGCAAAACTATCAGCTTACATTAAACTTCAATAAAAAACTTACTGAAGATTTCACATTGACAGGTTTGGTTGGGTACAATGCTTTAAGAACTAGACGTACATCTACATTGGCTTCTACAGATGGAGGATTAATTATTCCTGGAATCTATTCATTATCAAATTCAGTAAATCCTTCTCCATTCCCAATTGAGACTGAGGATAATACAGCTGTGAACAGTGTTTATGCTTCTGCTTCTCTAGGATTCAGAGATTTCCTTTATCTAGAAGGAACTGTACGTAATGATGCATTCTCGATGTTGCCACAAAATAATAACGATGTTAACACGTACTCAGTTTCTGGAAGTTACGTTTTTACAAAACATATTAATGCGCCATGGTTAACTTTTGGTAAATTAAGAGCGAGTTATGCTGAGAATCCACAAGGAAGTATTGATCCTTATGCATTGCAAGATGTATTTACTAAATTTAACCCATTTGGCTCAAACCAACTTTATTCAAGACCAAACACGGCTAATAACCCAAATTTGCACCCTGTAAAAACTACATCTAAAGAACTTGGTTTAGAGATGCAATTCTTTGACAGAAGATTAGGTTTTGATGTAGCTGTTTATAAAAGTTTAAGTGCAGATCAAATTTTTGCGGTAGATTATTCTACTGCAACTGGTAACTCTTCAAGATACGTAAACGCGGGATCAGTTGAAAATAAAGGTGTTGAGTTAATATTCAATGCAACCCCTTTTAGAACAAAAGATTTTCAGTGGGATATTAACCTAAACTGGTCTAAAAATGAAAATACAGTTGTAGCTTTAACAGAAGGTGTGGATGTTTTAACAATTGGTACATTCCAAGGAGGTGTTAGTATTGTTGGTACAAAAGGGCATGCGTATGGAGATATCCTTGGGAAAGATTATATCTACAAAGACGGACAAAGAGTAACTAAAAATGGAGTGTATTTGCAAACTGCAACTACTAATAATGTAATTGGTAATGTTACTCCCGACTGGATTGGTGGTATCCGTAACAAATTTACTTACAAACAAGTTTCTCTAGGTTTCTTAATTGATATTCAAAAAGGAGGAGATATTTTCTCTCTTGATCAATATTATGGACAAAGCTCTGGTTTGTATACTTCTACAGCAGGAAACAACGAGCTTGGAAACCCTGTAAGAAATACATTGGCTAATGGTGGAGGTGTTATTTTACCAGGAGTTAATGAAGATGGTACTCCTAATACTACAAGAACACCAAGTCCTGAGGTAGCTGGAAGTATCTATGGTTACAATAATAATCCACAAAAAGCATTCGTTTATGATGCAAGTTATGTAAAATTAAGAGAAGTAAGTATTACTTATAGCTTCCCTAAACAATTTATAGCTAAAGCAGGTTTGAATGATTTACGCCTTTCTTTAGTAGGTTCTAACTTATGGATCATCAGTAAAAATCTTCCAGATGCAGATCCAGAAAGTGGTATAAGTTCAGGTAACTTATCATCAGGTTATTCAGGAGGTTCACTTCCGACAACAAGAAATATTGGTTGTAACCTAACATTAAAATTTTAAATCATGAAAAAAGTACTTTTATTAATGTCTGTGGTGGGTATGATGGTTTCGTGCAGCCAAGACATTACAGATATGAATGTTGACCCGAAAAAACCAACAACTACCAAAGCGGAATATTTGTTTACAAATGCTGAGAAAAAATTAGTCGATCAAATGGTTAGTACTAGTGTGAATAATAACGTTTTTAGATTATTTGCACAACAATGGACAGAGACAACTTATCCTGATGAAAGCCAGTATAACATTACAAACAGAAAAATTCCTGATACGCACTTTTTGGTTTTGTACAGAGATGTTCTAGCTGATTTTCATGATTCAAGAGTTATGATTGTAGCAACAACTCCTGCAACTCCTGCAGACGAAGCAATTAAGCAAAATAAATTAGCGCTTATAGATGTTTTAGAAGCTTACGCTTATAGTGTATTGGTAGATACATTTGGAAACGTTCCTTACACACAGGCAATCGATATTAACAAATATCCTTTACCAGCTTATGACGATGCAAAAACTATCTATCAGGATCTTATTAAAAGATTAACTGCAGATGTTGCTGTTTTAAAAGCGAATAGTACAGTAGCTAACTTTGGTGCTGCAGATATTATTTATTCAGGTAATGCTGCAAGTAATGCAAAATGGGCAAAATTTGCTAACTCATTAATAATTAGAATGGCAGTTAATATGTCTGATATTGATCCAGCGTATGCAACTACTCAAGTTCAGGCAGCTCTTGCTTCTGGTGCTTTAGCTAATAATAATGATAATACAAAATTAACTTATTTAACTACATCAGGAAATCAAAATCCATTGTATGCTGATTTAGTAACTAGCCAGAGATTTGATTTTATTCCTGCTGAGCCTTTTGTTTCTGCTATGGACGCTATTGTTCCTGGTGGTGACCCAAGGATGCCTAAATATTTTACTAACCTAACTTCTCCAGCTCCAGTTATTCCTGCAGGAAGAACATTTGTAGGAGGAACTTATGGTGCAGGAAATGTTTATACATCTTACTCACAAATATCATCTACATTAAATAATCCAGCTTTCCCTGGAACTATCTTCGATTTTGCTGAGTTGAATTTCTTATTAGCAGAAGCTGCAGAGAAAAGCTTAATTCCAGGTGGTTCTGCTCAAGCAAAAGTATACTACGAAGCTGGTATTAGAGCTTCTATGGCAGACTGGGGAGTAACTAATACCACTGCTATTGATGCTTATATTGCGAGCCCAAAAGTGGATTATAACAATCCGTTAAGTGGAGCAACATATAAAGAAAAAATTGGTAATCAAGCATGGTTTGCTCTTTACAACAGAGGATACGAAGCATGGACATCTTACAGAAGATTGGATTTCCCAGTGTTAAAAGCGCCTCAAGCAGCTATCAACAAACTTATTTTCACTGTACCTGTTAGATATACTTATCCAGGTGTAGAAGCAAGTATCAATAAAGCAAATTATACTAAAGCTTCTGCTGATATTGGAGGAGATTTATTAAACACTAAATTGTTCTGGGATAAATTCTAATCTTTAGAATATAATCTACATCAATTAAGTTGATGATTCAAAGTAAATTATACCCAGTTTGGGAATAGAAAAATAAATATTTTGATTTTTTTTGAGAGCCCCGTATACTTTTGTATACGGGGTTTTCGTTTCCAAAAGACCCAAACAATTCTAGGTTCATATTATATATATGTTTTTTTATTTATATGTTTTTATCTTTTACCTTTGCTTCACTAAATTTTTTCGAAATAATATTATATAAAGCCATCAAATGAGAATATTCATTTTTCTATATCTATTAGTTGTTCCAACATTATTGTTTTCGCAAGAAAAGAAAACTGCTTCTAAAAATAATTTAGATATGAATACGGAATATTCAAGTATAACGGATTCCGTAAAAAAGAAAAAACAAAAAATAGCGACGATAGATCAGTATAAAATAGTGACTTTAGAACACGATACCATTTATGCAGATACTTCGCTAACGATTAAAAGTGCCTACAGACAGAATCATCTTAGAAAAGATCTTTTCGGACTTCAGGAGTTATCAAATATTGGTCAACCATTAAATACATTGCAATATAGTTTGACTAGTTTTTCTCCTTATCCTGAAATTGGTTTTAACGGAAAACATTCACTTTATATGCAGGCAGATCAAATTAGATATTATTCTGTTGCAACACCTTTTACAGAGTTGTTTTTTAATACAACTATAAAAAAAGGACAGAATGTAGATTCTTTTATCACATTAAACGTTTCCAAAAATCTAAATTTCTCTATTGCCTATAAAGGCCTGAGATCTGAGGGAGATTATAATAATCAATTGGTTAGTGCTGGAAATTTAAGAATTACAACCAGCTATGCTACAACTGACAAAAGATATGCTATAAATGCACATTTTACGAATCAGGATATAATGAATGAGGAAAATGGTGGTATTACAAATGATGCTGATTTTGAAAGTGATAATAAAGATTATAAAAACAGACAAAGATTGCAGGTTTATTTGACTGATGCAGAGTCTTTCTTAAAAGGAAGAAGGTTGTTTTTTGATCATGCTTTTAGAGTTAACCCAACTGATGGAAGCAACAATTTGTATATAACACATCAGTTTAACTATGAATATAAAGATTATGAATATAAACAGCCAACAGTAATCTCTACCATAACAGCAAACGACGGATCGACCACGCGCATACAGCGATTTGGAGATTCGTATGTAGCAAACACTATTAATGATCAGACAAAGTATGAAAGGCTTTATAATAAAGTTGGTGCAGCTTATGAAAATTCGCTTTTAGGTAAATTTATATTTTTTGTAGATGATTACAGATCAAATTACAAGTATAACCGAGTTATTATTGATGCCAATGGAAATGCAGTTCCAGACAATTTGTTTTTGCAGTTTAATAATTTCGGAGCTCAGTATGAATATCAGAAAAATAAATGGAATGGTCGATTTTTATATTCTAGATCAATTACCAATGAATCGCTTTCAGATTTAGATGCTAAGCTGCGATATGATATGAACGAAAAAATCAAATTTGATTTCAGATATCGCAACATTAATAAATTGCCAAACAACAATTATAATTTGTACCAAAGTAGTTGGATTTCATACAATTGGGCAAATGATTTTAAAAATGAAAAAATTAATTCGTTAAGTGCAGAGATTACAACTCCTTGGTTAACAGGACAAGTTCAGTATACAGTGCTAAAAGATCATTTGTATTTTACGGATATGGCAACAGATGCAGAAAAAGCAGCAAGCGAGCAGATTGTTAAGCCAATGCAGTACGGAAATGCAATTAATTATTTAGAAATAAAGGCAAGCCGAGAGTTTAAATTTGGACCTTTTGCTCTAGATAATACACTTTTATATCAGAAAGTAGATCAGTCAGATTTAATTTTAAATGTACCTGATTTTGTAACTAGAAATACATTTTATTATTCAAATCATTTCTTCAAAAAAGCATTGTTTATGCAGACAGGGCTTGTGTTTAATTATATGACGAAATATTATGGAGATGATTATAACCCTGTTATTGCAGAATTTTTTGTGCAGCAGGATAAAAAAATCGGTGGTTTTGCAACATTCGATTTCTTTGTAAATGCCAGAATACGCCAGACTCGTTTTTATTTAAAAGCGGAACATTTTAATGCTTTATTTTCACAAAGCAACTATTATGCAGCGCCTCATAATCCGTATCGTGATTTTGTGTTGCGTTTTGGTCTGGTTTGGAATTTCTTCAAATAAAACTGGCTAGTTTTTTATTTAGAACCACTTAATAAACTTAAATAAAAATGGACTTTTCAAATAACATTTTAGAAACAATTGGTAATACACCATTGGTAAAACTCAACAAAATTGTTGCTGAAATTGATGCGTTAGTATTGGCAAAAGTCGAAACCTTTAATCCTGGTAATTCTGTAAAAGACAGAATGGCTGTAAAAATGATTGAAGATGCAGAGGCAGATGGTCGACTAAAACCTGGGGGAACTATTATTGAAGGAACTTCTGGAAACACAGGAATGGGACTCGCACTTGTTGCAATAGTAAAAGGATACAAATTGATTTGTGTGATCTCAGACAAACAGTCTAAAGAAAAAATGGATATTCTTCGTGCTGTTGGAGCAAAAGTTGTTGTTTGTCCTACAGATGTTGAGCCTACAGATCCACGTTCTTATTATTCAGTTTCAAAACGTTTAGCAGAAGAAACACCAAATTCTTGGTATGTAAATCAATACGATAATATGTCAAATTCTCTGGCACATTATGAGCAGACTGGACCTGAAATCTGGAAACAGACAGATGGAAAAATAACACATTTTGTTGTAGGAGTTGGAACAGGAGGAACAATCTCTGGAGTTGGAAAATATCTAAAAGAGAAAAACCCAAACATCAAAATTTGGGGAATTGATACTTATGGTTCTGTTTTTAAAAAATACCACGAAACAGGAATTTTTGACGAAAACGAAATTTACTCTTATATAACAGAAGGTATTGGAGAAGATATTTTGCCTAAAAATGTTGATTTTTCTCTAATTGATGGTTTTACAAAAGTAACCGACAAAGATGCTGCAGTCTATACTAGAAAGATTGCTCTTGAAGAAGGTATTTTTGTTGGAAATTCAGCAGGAGCTTGTATAAAAGGCTTATTACAGCTGAAAGAACATTTTAAGCCGGATGATGTTGTTGTGGTACTATTTCACGATTCTGGAAGCAGATATGTAGGTAAAATGTTTAATGATGACTGGATGCGTGAACGAGGATTCCTTGAAGAAAATGTAACAAAAGCAGAAGACGTTATAAAAGATCATATCGATAAAGAACTAATTGTGGTGCGTACTGAGGAATTGGTTTCGCATGCAATTGAGCGTATGCGTAAATACAAAATTTCGCAGATTCCAGTTGTTGATATCAATGGTTTTGTGGGCTCTGTAGATGAAACAGATTTATTTAGAAGTTATGTTGCTGATAAAAATGTTGCCGAAAAACCAATTAAAGAGGTGATGGGGAAACCTTTCCCGATTGTAAAATTAGGAACGCCAATTGAGGAAGTTTCACGACTTTTTACTAAAGAAAACGATGCTGTTTTGGTAGATTTAGGAAATGGACACCATCACATTATTACTAAATATGATATCATCGGCTCAATAAAATAAGCCTTTGCAAATTATTAATAATCCATAAGCCTAATTGTTTTTACGATAAGGTTTATGGATTTGTCTTTTAAAAACAGAATATGAATTTTACTGCTATTGATTTTGAAACTGCAACGGGATATCACCCCTGTTCAGTTGGTATAGTAACAGTCGAAAACGGAATTATCGTAGACGAATATGTTTCTTTAATTAAGCCACCAAATAATGAGTACAATCCGTTTACGATTCGCGTTCACGGAATTTATCCAAAAGACACTGTCAATGCAAAATCGTTCTTTCAGATATATCCTGAGATTGAAAAGAGGCTAAAAAATAGAGTTGTTGTAGCGCATAATGAAAGCTTTGACCGTAATGTTTTGATGAAAACTATGTTGCTTCACGGCTTAAATTATGAGGATTTGAATATCGCTACAAAATGGGAATGTACAGTAAAGATTTACAAAGCAAAAGGGATAAAACCAACTAAATTAAGTGATTGCTGTCGCGAAATGGATATTCAGCTCAATCACCATGAAGCATTGTCAGATGCACGAGCTTGCGCTAAATTATATATGCTTCGCTAAAATAATTCAAATAATTTGTAAGAATAATATTAAATTTATTTAATTTTAGATTTTGTAATTATACTATAAAATCTAAAATGAAAGAAGACTTCCTTCATTATCTCTGGAAATTCAAGAAGTTTGATAGCTTGAATTTAAAATCTGTTCATAATGAGCCAATTACCATTATTAAAACTGGTGATTATTTAGAACTTTCTGGTCCTGATTTTTTTAACGCCCATATTGAAATTGGTGGCCAAAAATGGGCTGGTAATGTGGAGATTCATTTAAAATCTTCAGACTGGTATTTGCACAATCATGAAAAGGATGCTGCTTATAAAAATGTGATTCTTCACGTCGTTTGGGAAAATGATACAGTCATTTTTAGAGAAAACAATACAGAAATATCTGTTCTAGTGCTTAAAGATTATGTCTCTAAAGAAACTATTGATAATTATAATGCATTAGTTTCTCCAAAAACATGGATTTCTTGCGAAAGACAATTAAAAGAAATTGACAAGTTTATATTTAAGAACTGGCAAGAAAGACTATTTTTTGAGCGTTTAGAGCGAAAATCCAAGTTTATTTATCAATTATTGGAAGAAACCAATCAAGATTGGGAAGCAGTCTTATTTTGCCTTCTAGCGAAGAATTTTGGCTTAAATACCAATGGAAATTCTTTTTTGCAGATATCGAAGGCAATTCCGTTTTCAGTGATTAGAAAAGAAAGTTTTGAAGTCGAAAATCTAGAAGCATTGCTTTTTGGAACTTCAGGTTTGTTAGAAGCAGAGAAAGAGGATGTTTATTATAAAGATTTAAAATTTCGCTACTTCTATTTATTGCATAAATATCAAATAGAAAAAACTTATGTAGATCCTCTTCAATTTTTTAAACTCCGTCCAGATAATTTCCCAACAATCAGGCTTTCTCAATTAGCATCCTTATATCATAAACATCAAAACCTATTTTCAAAAATAATTGATTTGAAATCTGTTGAAGAAGTATATCATCTATTGAGTGTTTCTGCAAGTTCGTATTGGCAAAATCACTATCAATTTGACAAAGAAAGTCCAAAGAAATCTAAAACACTTTCTAAGTCATTCATAGATTTAATGATTATCAATACTATAATTCCGCTTCAATTTGCTTATTCTAATATTAGAGGCGAATCAATTGCCGAAGATTTAATTGATTTTATAAATGAAGTTGCTTCCGAGAAAAATACCATCATTGATAAGTTTAATTCATTCGGAATAAAGTCTCAATCTGCATTTGTAAGTCAGTCATTGCTAGAGCTCAAAAATGAATATTGCGAGCGTAAAGCATGTTTAAAATGTGCTCTTGGTTTGGAATTGCTTAAAAATAATTAGATAATTTGTACTTTTGTAATCCTGGGCAGTCAGGAATCTAAAAACTCTCAAGTCATAAATCTAAAATATAGAGATGTCGGCAATTTTAAAACTTAAATTTTTTTTTGAAAAATATGGTTTCCATGTTTCTTCAAGATTAGCAGATAAACTTGGAATGCGCGTAACAAGTGTTCGATTGTTTTTTATCTATATTTCTTTTGTTACAGCAGGTCTAGGATTTGGGATGTATTTAACCCTTGCTTTCTGGATTAGATTGAAAGATCTGATTCGTTCAAAAAGAACATCAGTATTTGATTTATAAAAAAAAGCTCCAAATTTTAATTTGGAGCTTTTTTTATGACTAGAATTGAAAATTATTCAATATCCGCATCTGTATTATTAAGTCTAGATCTTTTCTTGCTATAGCCAAAGTATACAATTATACCAAGAATAAGCCATCCGAAAGATAATAACTGTGCATCTTTACTTAAATTAAAAATTAAATAAGAATTGATTGCAATTCCTAATACCGCAATAACTGGTAAAGCAGGAACTTTGAATGTTCTGGTTAATCCAGGTTGTTTTACTCTTAAAATCCAAACAGCGATACAAACCATAGTAAAGGCAAACAAAGTACCAAAACTTGTCATGTCAGCCAATTTGTTGATTGGTGTAAAAGCAGCAACAGTTGCGATAATAATTCCAAGAATCATTAAGTTTGTTTTTGGAGTTCCAGAAATTGGGTTTACTTTAGAGAAAACAGAAGGAATTAAACCATCTTTAGACATTCCAAGGAAAATTCTAGATTGTCCCATAATCATTACCATTAATACAGAAACTAGACCAATTGTAGCAGCAACTGTAATTATGAAACCAGCCCATCCTTGTCCAGCAATATCAAACGCATAAGCAACAGGAGCTTTAATAGCTTCAGGGTATTTTCCTAGCGGATTAAAATCTTGGTAGTTCATCATTCCTGTTAATACTAAAGAAACAAGAATATATAGAGTAGTACAAATTAATAAGGAAGCGATAATTGCAAAAGGAACGTCTTTTTTAGGATTAATAGCTTCTCCAGCTTGTGTAGAAACGGCATCAAAACCTACATAAGCAAAGAAAATAGCTGCGGCTCCAGAGATGATACCTCCAATTCCGTAAGCATTGTGAGTAGTTTCTTTTTCAATAATCTGAGTTGCTTCAGGAATAAACGGACTCCAGTTTGCTGTATTAATAAAGAAAAGACCAGCAATAATTACAAAGATTACAGCAGACACTTTAAGAATAACAATTGCGTTATTCGCTTTGGCAGCGCTTTTTGTACCTTTAATAAGCAATGAAATAACTAAAAGAACGATCAAGAAAGCAGGAAGATTCATAGAGAAACCTTCTCCAGTATAACTTGCAGGATCTGTAGTAAGCCAATCAGGAAGTTTTATATGAAATAATTTTAACAGTTTGTTAAAGTAGCCGGACCAGGAAACTGCTACAGTCATAGATCCCATTGCATATTCGAGAATTAATCCCCATCCAATAATCCAGGCAAAAACTTCTCCAATTGTACCGTAAGCGTATGCATATGCAGACCCCTCAACAGGTAAAATAGAAGCAAATTCAGAATAGCAAAGAGCCGCAAAAACACAAGCAATACCTGCGATGATAAACGAAATTGCTAATGCTGGACCTGCATGATAATAAGCCCCAGTACCTGTAAGTACAAAAATTCCACCGCCGATAATGGCACCAACACCAATGGCAGTAAGACTCCATTTTCCTAGGACCCTCTTTAAATCACTCTTTTTCATATCGGCCTCAAAGGCTGATATAGGTTTAACTCTCCAAATTGACATATAATTTTATTGGTTTATTTGTTATTAAGTGCCAAATGTATTGTTTTTTGTAAAAAATAAAAACAATTATCATATTTTAAGTTATAAAATCTTTGATTTTTTTACAGTACTCGTAAGAAACATTCTTCAAGTATTGATATTCATTAAATTAATTAGGCTTTTGTAATAGATTCGATAATTTTTTGAAAACAGTTTTTCCTGGTAATTTTCTTAATAAATTTGAAAGATTTTTCTTAATTTGTTTTTCAGGAGTAATTTTAATCATGAATTTTAAGTCTTTAAATAAGTATTTCTATTTCACAAAACAGCAACGAATAGGCATTTTCATGCTTTTCATCATAATGATAGGGTTACAGTTGTTTTATTTTTTATCTGATTTTAATATTTCAGAAGTTAAAAGCTCTGAAAAAGAAGAGTGGCTTGCGCTTCAGTCAGAAATCGATCAAGAGAAATTGACCAATAAAAAGGCAAAACCAATTAATTATCCTTTCAATCCTAATTTTATTTCTGATTATAAAGGATATAAGCTTGGAATGTCGGTTGAAGAAATTGATCGTTTAATGGCATTTAGAAAAGAGAATAAGTATGTAAACTCAGCAGAAGAATTTCAAAAAGTTACCGGAGTTTCAGATTCACTATTAAATGTAATTTCTCCTTTATTTAAATTTCCAGATTGGAAACAGAATAAAAATAATTATAGCATTGAGAAAAAAGATTTTAGTATAAAAAGTTTTTCAAAAAACGAAAGGGTTGAAATATTAGATATCAATCAAGCTACTAAAGAAGATTTAATGAAAATCTACGGAATAGGAGAAGGACTTTCAACAAGAATATTAAACCAGAAAGAAATTTTAGGCACTTTTGTGTCAATGGAGCAGTTGAAAGATGTTTGGGGACTTTCGCCAGAAGTTATAAGTGAGCTAAATAGTCATTTTAAAGTTGTGATTCCTTCATCTTTGAAGAAAATAAATGTAAATGAGGCGTCATTAAAAGAATTAGCTCAATTTTCGTACTTTAAATATGGACTCGCAAAACAAATTGTAACGTATAGAAGTATGAATGGAAATTTTAATAATATTGAGGATTTGATAAAAATTAAAGATTTTCCTGTTGAAAAAGCAAAAATAATTAGTTTATATTTGGAGTTCTAAAAGAAACTAACTCATGAACTTTGATTACAACGAAACGCAAATAATGATTGCACAGTCTATAAAAGACTTTGCAGAAAAAAATATTAGACCTTATATAATGGAATGGGATGAGGCACAAATTTTCCCAATTCAATTATTTAAACAACTTGGCGAAATGGGCTTCATGGGAGTTTTGGTTCCAGAGGAATATGGAGGGTCAGGTTTAGGTTATCATGAATATGTTACAATAATTGAAGAAATTTCAAAAGTAGATCCTTCAATTGGATTGTCAGTTGCAGCACACAATTCTTTATGTACAAATCATATTTTAACTTTTGGAAACGAAGAACAAAAGAAAAAATGGCTGCCAAAATTAGCTACAGCAGAATATATAGGAGCTTGGGGGTTAACAGAACATAATACAGGTTCTGATGCTGGCGGAATGAATACAACTGCAGTAAAGGATGGTGAGCATTGGATTGTAAATGGTGCGAAAAATTTTATTACGCACGGTATATCTGGTGATGTTGCCGTTGTGATTGTTCGTACTGGAGAAAAAGGCGATTCTAAAGGAATGACGGCTTTTGTGTTTGAAAAGGGCATGAAAGGTTTTTCATCTGGTAAAAAAGAAAATAAATTAGGAATGAGAGCAAGCGAAACAGCTGAATTGGTTTTTGATGGCTGTCGTGTTCCTGATGCAAATAGATTAGGAGAAGTTGGTGAAGGTTTTGTTCAGGCTATGAAAATTCTTGACGGAGGAAGAATCTCTATCGGAGCTCTGTCTTTAGGAATTGCAAAAGGAGCTTATGAAGCAGCATTGAAATATTCAAAAGAAAGACATCAGTTTGGTCAGCCTATTAGTAATTTCCAAGGAATCTCTTTTAAGTTGGCAGATATGGCAACAGAAATTGAAGCTTCGGAATTGCTTTTGCATAAAGCGGCTTATTTAAAACAACAGCATAAGCCTGTAACAACATCAGGCGCAATGGCAAAAATGTATGCCTCTGAGGCATGTGTGAAAATTGCAAATGATGCGGTTCAAATTCACGGCGGTTATGGTTATACCAAAGACTTTCCGGTAGAAAAATTCTATAGAGATTCTAAATTATGTACTATAGGGGAAGGAACAACCGAAATTCAAAAGCTTGTTATTTCTAGAAATTTATTAAAATAATAAATTTTAAAGCCCGAATTGTGGGAGATAATAATAGGTTTTGTTTCTTTTTTGAGTTAGAAAAAAAATAATTCATAATTTATAACTCATAATTCATAATTAATATATACATTTGCAGCCTTAACGAGAGGAGGTGTCTATATTATGTTAATTATACCAATTAAAGACGGAGAAAATATCGATAGAGCATTAAAGCGCTATAAAAGAAAATTTGATAAAACAGGAACTGTTCGTCAATTAAGAGCACGTACTGCTTTTATTAAGCCTTCTGTTATCAAAAGAGCTCAAATCCAAAAAGCGGCTTACATTCAAGGCTTGAAAGATAGTTTAGAAAGTTAATATCAGCTTTTCGAAAATAATTACCGTTAGTGGTCAAAATGTTTTAATTTTGATGCTAACGGTTTTTTTTTATGCCTAATTTTTAGATTTTATGAAAACGAATAAAGAAGCTTTTTCGGATTATCTTTTGTTGGAAAAAAAATATTCTTCGCATACTGTTGGTGCTTACTTGAATGATATAATGGCTTTTGAGTCTTTTGTGAAGGAGTCTTTTGAGCAAGAAAGTATTGATTTGGTGAATTATAGTCAAGTAAGAAGTTGGATTGTTTTTTTGGTGGATCGGGATATTTCAAATGTTTCGATTAATAGAAAGATGGCTTCTTTGAAAGCTTTTTATAAGTTTCTTTTAAAGGCAAAGCAGATTGAAGTTAGTCCGATGTTGAAGCATAAGTCTTTGAAGACTCCGAAAGTAGTTCAGGTTCCTTTTTCGGAAAAAGAATTAAAAGATTTGCTGGATGTGATGGAGGCTCCTGTTGGTTTTGAAGAAATCCGGGACAAGCTTATTGTGGAGATGTTTTATGTTACAGGAATGCGTCGCGCTGAATTGATTCATTTAATGATTAGAAATGTTGATCGTTCAAGTAATATGATTAAAGTTTTGGGAAAAAGAAACAAGGAGCGAATTATTCCGATTTTGCCAATTATTGCAGATCAAATTGATTTGTATGTAAAGGAAAGGGGTGTTTTGGAAAGTTTGGTTGATTCGGACTATTTTTTTGTTTCGAAAAAAGGGTTAAAATTGAGCGAATCTTTTGTTTATCGTTTAATAAATTCATACTTTAGTAGGGTCTCAGAAAAGGTAAAAAAAAGTCCGCATGTGCTTCGTCATACTTTTGCAACACATCTTTTAAATAATGGGGCAGATTTGAATTCAGTTAAAGAATTGCTGGGGCATTCTAGTTTGGCATCTACACAAGTTTATACTCATAATAGTCTTGCGGAACTTAAAAAAGTATATAAGGGTGCGCATCCGAGAAGTAAATAGCGGTTCTAAATGTTAATCCTAAAATTTTTATTATGAAGGTAGATGTTCATGCAGTTAATTTTACTGTCGACAGAAAATTGGTCGATTTTATCCAAGAAAGAATGGGTAAGCTAGAGAAATACTACGATCGTGTGGTTTCATCAGATGTTTTTTTAAAAGTGGAAAGAACAAGTGATAAAGAAAATAAGGTGGTGGAGATAAAGATTAATGTTCCTGGTGATGATTTTTTGGTAAAAAAACAATGTAAAACATTTGAAGAAGCGGTTGAGCTTTCTGCAGAGTCGTTAGAACGTTTGCTTGTAAAAAGGAAGGAAAAAATTAGAGCGCACATTTAATTGAAATTTTTTTCAAAAAATGTTTTGATTAAAAGATAAAATAGCTACATTTGCAGTCCGTTAGAAATAGCGGACTTTTTTAATGTATTCGCCGATGTAGCTCAGCTGGCTAGAGCAGCTGATTTGTAATCAGCAGGTCGTGGGTTCGAGTCCCTCTATCGGCTCAGAAAATTTCAAATGCGATTTGGAATAAGTTCTTTAAAATTAAGGGGAGATACTCAAGCGGCCAACGAGGGCAGACTGTAAATCTGCTGTGTGAACTTCGCAGGTTCGA
>NZ_QJGZ01000028.1 GCF_003254585.1 Flavobacterium sharifuzzamanii
AAAAAAAAGAGGTTAAGATTTTGGGTCTTAGATTTTAGATTGTTGAAAATCTGAGATTTGGATTCGAAAATCTCAAATCAGAACTCTCTGCCGGTGTAGCTCAGGGGTAGAGTGCTTCCTTGGTAAGGAAGAGGTCTCGGGTTCAAATCCCGACATTGGCTCAAGTAAGTAGGAAATTGAAAATTAATATATAACTAAGATTAAAAATTAAGTAAAATGGCAAAGGAGAATTTTAATCGTTCCAAACCGCACTTAAACATAGGTACAATTGGACACGTAGATCACGGAAAAACTACATTAACTGCTGCAATTACAAAAGTATTGTCAGATGCTGGTTACTGTCAAGCAAAATCGTTTGATCAAATCGATAACGCTCCAGAGGAGAAAGAAAGAGGTATTACTATCAATACATCTCACGTAGAGTATGAAACAGCTAACCGTCACTACGCTCACGTTG
Organism: Flavobacterium sharifuzzamanii; assembly: GCF_003254585.1. Classification (GTDB taxonomy): domain Bacteria; phylum Bacteroidota; class Bacteroidia; order Flavobacteriales; family Flavobacteriaceae; genus Flavobacterium; species Flavobacterium sharifuzzamanii. The sequence continues at coordinate 458 of NZ_QJGZ01000028.1, forward strand.
ACTGTCCAGGTCACGCGGATTACGTAAAGAACATGGTTACTGGAGCTGCTCAAATGGACGGAGCTATCTTAGTAGTTGCTGCTACAGATGGTCCAATGCCACAAACTCGTGAGCACATCCTTTTAGGTCGTCAGGTTGGTATTCCAAGAATCGTTGTTTTCATGAACAAAGTGGATATGGTTGATGATGCTGAGTTGTTAGAGCTTGTTGAAATGGAAATTAGAGATTTATTATCTTTCTACGAATATGATGGAGATAATGGTCCTGTAGTTCAAGGTTCTGCTTTAGGAGGATTAAACAATGATCCAAACTGGGTACCTAAAATTATCGAATTAATGGAAGCTGTTGACAACTGGATCGAAGAGCCAGTACGTGACGTTGCTAAACCATTCTTGATGCCAGTTGAGGACGTATTTACAATTACAGGTCGTGGAACTGTTGCTACAGGTCGTATCGAAACTGGAGTTGCTAACACTGGAGATCCTGTTGAAATCATTGGTATGGGAGCTGAAAAATTAACTTCTACTATTACTGGAGTTGAGATGTTCCGTAAAATCCTTGATAGAGGTGAAGCTGGAGATAACGTAGGTTTATTGTTAAGAGGTATTGATAAAGCTGATATCAAAAGAGGTATGGTTATTATTAAGCCAGGTTCAGTAAAACCACACGCTAAATTCAAAGCTGAGGTTTATATCTTGAAAAAAGAAGAAGGTGGACGTCACACTCCATTCCACAATAACTACCGTCCACAGTTCTACGTACGTACAACTGACGTAACTGGAGTTATTACTTTACCAGCAGGTGTAGAGATGGTAATGCCAGGTGATAACTTAACTATTGAGGTTGCTTTATTAAGCCCAATCGCTATGAACGTAGGTTTACGTTTCGCTATCCGTGAAGGTGGTAGAACAGTTGGTGCTGGTCAGGTTACTGAAATCGTAGAGTAATTCTATAAATAAATAAAAGCCAGTGATTTCTTATTTGAAATCACTGGCTTTAATTACGGGCGTAGTTCAAGGGTAGAATAGCGGTCTCCAAAACCGTTGATGGGGGTTCGAATCCCTCCGCCCGTGCAATAAAAAATATATCAAATGACAAAAGTTACTAATTATTTATCAGAGGCTTTCGAAGAGTTAAAGTCAAATGTTACTTGGCCAGCTTGGGCTGAAGTTCAAAAATTGACAATTGTTGTGGCTGTATTTTCGATTTTATTCGCTTTGGCAACATGGGGAGTAGACGAATTTTTTGCAAAAGCTTTGGCTGGATTTTTTAACTGGTTAAAAGGATAATTTTTTTGTGATGGCAGATAATAATGTGAAAAAATGGTACGTAGTTAGAGCGGTTAGTGGTCAAGAGAATAAAGTGAAAGCTTATATCGAGACTGAGATTGCGAGATTAGGTATGGAGGATTATGTTTCTCAGGTTTTGGTTCCTACTGAAAAAGTAGTTACTGTAAAAGATGGGAAAAAATCATCTAAGGATAAAGTTTACTTTCCTGGATATGTTATGATTGAAGCTAACTTAGTTGGTGAAATCCCTCATATTATTAAGTCAATTACTAGTGTTATTGGATTTTTGGGAGAAACTAAAGGTGGTGAACCTGTTCCTTTAAGACTTTCTGAAGTAAACCGTATGTTAGGTAAAGTAGATGAGTTGGCTGTAAATACAGATACTCGTTCTATTCCATTTAGTGTTGGAGAAACGGTTAAGGTTATTGATGGACCTTTCAATGGGTTTAACGGATCTGTTGAGAAAATCAATGAAGAAAAGCGTAAACTTGAGGTAATGGTTAAGATTTTCGGAAGAAAAACTCCATTGGAATTAAGTTTTATGCAAGTTGAAAAAGTATAATTTTTTGTTACACTATAATAAACCATTGTGATCGCTTCCATTGATCACAGTGTTAAATTTTTTAAAAATGGCTAAAGAAATTAGTAAGGTAGTTAAACTACAAGTTAAGGGAGGTGCTGCGAACCCGTCGCCACCGGTTGGACCTGCTTTAGGAGCTGCTGGGGTTAACATCATGGAGTTTTGTAAGCAATTTAATGCTAGAACTCAAGATAAACCTGGCAAAATTTGTCCAGTGCAAATCACTGTGTACAAAGACAAATCATTTGATTTTGTTGTTAAGACTCCTCCAGCAGCAGTTCAGTTAATGGAAGCTGCAAAGCTAAAATCTGGTTCTGGTGAGCCTAATCGTAAAAAAGTAGCTAGCGTTACTTGGGAACAAATTAGAACTATTGCTGAAGACAAAATGCCTGACTTAAATGCTTTCACAATTGAGAAAGCTATGAGTATGGTTGCTGGAACAGCTAGATCTATGGGTATAACTGTATCAGGAGATGCTCCTTTTTAATTAAGAAAAAGAAATGGCAAAATTAACAAAAAAGCAAAAAGAGGCTGCTTCAAAAATTGAAAAGAACAAATTATACTCTTTAAAAGATGCTGCTGCATTAATTAAAGTTGTTGCTTCTGCAAAATTTGATGAGTCTGTTGATATCGCAGTTCGTTTGGGTGTTGATCCAAGAAAAGCGAATCAAATGGTAAGAGGTGTGGTAACTTTACCTCACGGAACAGGAAAAGACGTTAAAGTATTAGCGTTGGTTACTCCAGATAAAGAGGCTGAAGCAAGAGAGGCTGGAGCAGATCACGTTGGTCTTGATGATTACTTACAAAAAATTAAAGACGGTTGGACAGATGTTGATGTTATCATCACTATGCCTGCTGTAATGGGTAAATTAGGTCCATTAGGTCGTATTTTAGGACCTAGAGGTTTAATGCCAAACCCTAAAACAGGTACTGTAACTATGGATGTTGCAAAAGCTGTTCAAGAGGTTAAAGCTGGTAAAATTGACTTTAAAGTTGATAAAACTGGTATCGTACACGCAGGAATCGGTAAAGTTTCTTTTGGAGCTGAGCAGATTGTTGACAACGCACACGAAATTATTCAAACATTAATAAAACTTAAACCAACTGCTGCTAAAGGTACATACATCAAAGGTATTCACCTTACAAGCACAATGAGTCCTGCTATCGCATTAGACCCAAAAGCAGTATAATTGGTAGTTAAAAATTTTTAGTATGACTAGAGAAGAAAAATCAATCGCGATTGAAAATTTAACTGCGCAGTTAGCTGGTACAAATATCATTTATGTATCTGATATTTCTGGTTTAAACGCAGAGACAACTTCAAACTTACGTAGAGCTTGTTTTAAAGCAGGTATCAAATTAGAGGTTGTAAAGAACACTTTGCTTGCAAAAGCAATGGAAGCTTCTTCTAATGATTATGGTGATTTACCTACAGTTTTAAGTGGTAACAGTGCTATCTTTATTTCTGATGTTGCTAACGCACCTGGAAAAATTATCAAAGATTTCCGTAAGAAATCTGATAAACCAGTTTTAAAAGGAGCTTACATCAATTCTGAAGTATATATTGGGGACAACCAATTAGATGCATTAGCTACTATTAAATCTAAAGAAGAGCTTATTGGAGAAATCATTGGATTATTACAATCTCCAGCTCAAAGAATTATTTCTGCTTTACAAAACAAATTCGCAGGAAGCGAGGAAGAAGGAGCAGAGTAATTATCGTAAGGGAGTTTGCTTCCTTACTGCTTAATTAGCGCACAATAATTAAATTATATTTTTTACACAAATCATTTTAAACGATAGAAAAAATGGCAGATTTGAAACAATTCGCAGAACAATTAGTTAACTTAACAGTTAAAGAAGTTAACGAATTAGCAACAATATTAAAAGATGAGTACGGAATCGAGCCTGCTGCTGCTGCTGTAGTAGTTGCTGCTGGTGGAGGAGACGGTGCTGCTGAAGAAGCACAAACTGAATTTACAGTTGTATTGAAAGATGCAGGAGCTTCTAAATTAGCTGTTGTAAAATTAGTTAAAGAATTAACTGGTTTAGGTCTTAAAGAAGCTAAAGATGTAGTTGACGGTGCACCAAGCAACGTTAAAGAAGGTGTTTCTAAAGAAGAGGCTGAAGGTCTTAAAAAATCTTTAGAAGAGGCTGGAGCTACTGTTGAGCTTAAATAATTAAACTCAGTTTAAGAACTAGGTTTAGGTCTTGAGTTAACACTCAAAGGCCTAAACCATTTTTCGTATAATAAAATATATCAATTTTATTATCCCATAGTTTAAAATACGAAAAAGTTTTTGATCAATACGAAGAAAGAAAATTAGACTTAATTTATAGAACTAATTTTTAAAGATGTATTGATTATAATAAGAAAGTATAGATTAAACAATGTGTATTCACACAAAAATAAATTACTTTTTTTTAATCAAAATTTTGTCCATTGATGATAACAAATCAGACTGAAAGATTGAATTTTGCCTCTACAAAAAATATCCCTGACTATCCTGATTTCTTGGATGTTCAGGTTAAATCTTTTAAAGATTTCTTTCAATTAGAAACGAAATCTGACGAAAGAGGCAACGAAGGGTTATACAATACCTTCATGGAAAACTTCCCAATTACAGATACAAGAAACAACTTTGTATTGGAATTCCTAGATTATTTTGTTGACCCGCCACGTTATACAATTCAAGAATGTATAGAGAGAGGTCTTACTTATAGTGTGCCTTTAAAAGCTAGGTTAAAACTATACTGTACAGATCCAGAACACGAAGATTTTGAAACAATTGTACAAGATGTTTATCTTGGAACAATTCCTTACATGACTCCTAGTGGTACTTTTGTTATTAATGGTGCCGAGCGTGTTGTAGTATCTCAATTACACCGTTCTCCAGGGGTTTTCTTTGGACAGTCATTCCACGCAAATGGAACTAAACTTTATTCTGCAAGAGTAATTCCTTTTAAAGGTTCTTGGATAGAATTCTCTACTGATATCAACAGCGTAATGTACGCATATATCGATAGAAAGAAAAAATTACCTGTAACAACTTTATTCCGTGCTATCGGTTTCGAAAGAGATAAGGATATCCTTGAAATTTTCGACTTAGCTGAAGAAATTAAAGTTTCTAAAACTGGTATTAAGAAATATATTGGAAGAAGACTTGCTGCGCGTGTTTTGAATACATGGCACGAGGATTTCGTAGATGAAGATACTGGAGAGGTAGTTTCTATCGAGCGTAACGAAATCATCCTTGATCGTGATACGATTATCGACAAAGATAATGTTGAAGAGATTATTGATTCTAACGTAAAATCTATTTTGTTACACAAAGAGGATAATAACCAAGCAGATTATGCTATTATCCACAACACGTTACAAAAAGATCCAACAAACTCTGAAAAAGAAGCTGTTGAGCATATTTACCGTCAGTTGCGTAACGCTGAACCGCCTGATGAGGAAACTGCTCGTGGTATTATAGATAAATTGTTCTTCTCTGATCAACGTTATAACTTAGGTGAAGTTGGTCGTTACAGAATGAACAAAAAATTAGATTTAGATATCCCTATGGATAAGCAAGTGCTTACTAAAGAAGATATCATTACAATCGTTAAATATTTGATCGAATTGATCAACTCTAAAGCAGAGATTGATGATATCGATCACTTGTCAAACCGTCGTGTTAGAACAGTTGGAGAACAATTGTCTCAACAATTCGGTGTTGGTTTAGCACGTATGGCTAGAACTATTCGTGAGAGAATGAACGTTAGAGATAACGAGGTGTTTACACCAATTGATTTGATTAATGCTAAAACATTATCATCAGTTATCAACTCTTTCTTTGGTACTAACCAGTTATCTCAATTTATGGACCAAACGAATCCATTAGCTGAGATTACACACAAAAGAAGACTTTCTGCACTTGGGCCAGGTGGACTTTCGAGAGAGAGAGCTGGTTTCGAGGTTCGTGACGTTCACTATACTCACTATGGTCGTTTATGTCCGATTGAAACTCCTGAGGGACCAAACATTGGTTTGATTTCATCTCTTGGTGTTTATGCAAAAGTTAACGGAATGGGATTCATCGAAACTCCTTACCGTAAAGTAACTAATGGTGTAGTTGATTTAGAAAGTACTCCAGTTTACTTAAGTGCTGAAGAAGAAGAAGGTAAAATGATTGCTCAGGCAAACATTGAAATGGATGCTTCTGGTAAAATTACAGCTAGTAATGTTATTGCTCGTGAGGAAGGTGACTTCCCAGTTGTTGAGCCATCAGTTGTTCATTATACAGACGTTGCGCCAAACCAAATCGCTTCGATTTCTGCATCTTTGATTCCTTTCTTGGAGCATGATGATGCGAACCGTGCGTTGATGGGATCAAACATGATGCGTCAGGCAGTTCCTTTGATCCGTCCTGAAGCTCCGATTGTTGGTACAGGTTTAGAGCGTCAGGTAGCTTCAGATTCAAGAGTATTGATCAATGCTGAAGGGCATGGAACTGTTGAATATGTAGATGCTAATATCATTACTATTAAATACGATCGTACAGAAGACGAGAGAATGGTAAGTTTTGATGCTGATGAGAAAACATACAACTTAATTAAATTTAGAAAAACCAATCAAGGTACAAGTATCAACTTGAAACCTATCGTAAGAAGAGGTGATAGAGTTGTTCCTGGACAAGTATTGTCTGAAGGATATGCTACTCAAAATGGAGAATTAGCTTTAGGTAGAAACTTAAAAGTTGCGTTCATGCCATGGAAAGGATACAACTTCGAGGATGCGATTGTAATTTCTGAAAAAGTAGTTCGTGATGATATTTTTACTTCTATCCACGTTGATGATTATTCATTAGAGGTTAGAGATACTAAGTTAGGAAACGAAGAGTTAACAAACGATATTCCTAACGTTTCTGAAGAAGCTACTAAAGATTTAGATGAAAACGGTATGATTAGAATTGGAGCAGAGGTTAAGCCTGGCGACATTCTTATCGGAAAAATTACACCAAAAGGAGAATCAGATCCTACTCCAGAGGAGAAATTGCTTCGTGCAATCTTTGGAGATAAAGCAGGTGATGTAAAAGATGCTTCATTAAAAGCTTCTCCATCTTTACACGGTGTAGTTCTTGACAAAAAATTATTTGCAAGAGCCGTAAAAGATAAACGTAAACGTACTCAAGATAAAGATGCTTTAGGCGCTTTAGAAATGGAGTTCGAAACTAAATTTGTTGAATTAAAAGACAGATTGGTTGAGAAATTGTTCCTGATCGTTAATGGAAAAACATCTCAAGGTGTAATGAATGATTTGGGTGAAGAAGTTTTGCCAAAAGGTAAAAAATATACTCAAAAAATGCTTTACGCAGTAGAAGATTTTGCTCACTTAAGCAAAGGTCAATGGGTTGCTGATGATGCTACTAATAAAATGGTTAATGATTTAATTCATAACTATAAGATTAAGCTGAACGACTTACAAGGGGCTTTAAGGAGAGAGAAATTCACTATTACAGTTGGAGATGAATTACCATCTGGAATCTTGAAATTGGCTAAAATCTATATCGCTAAAAAACGTAAGTTAAAAGTTGGTGATAAAATGGCGGGACGTCACGGTAACAAAGGTATTGTTGCAAGAATCGTTCGTCACGAAGATATGCCTTTCTTAGAAGACGGAACACCAGTAGATATCGTATTGAATCCACTTGGGGTACCTTCACGTATGAACATTGGTCAGATTTATGAGACTGTATTAGGATGGGCTGGTATGAACTTGGGTAGAAAATTTGCTACTCCAATTTTCGACGGAGCTTCTCTTGATGAGATCAACGCTTTGACTGATGAAGCTGGAGTACCACGTTTTGGACATACTTACCTATTTGATGGTGGAACTGGAGAGCGTTTTGCACAAAAAGCTACTGTGGGTGTAATTTACATGCTTAAATTAGGACACATGGTTGATGATAAGATGCACGCACGTTCTATCGGACCATACTCATTGATTACGCAACAGCCACTTGGAGGTAAGGCTCAATTTGGAGGTCAGCGTTTTGGAGAGATGGAGGTTTGGGCACTTGAGGCTTATGGAGCTTCTAGTACACTACGTGAAATCTTAACTGTTAAGTCTGATGACGTTATTGGTAGAGCTAAGACTTACGAGGCTATCGTTAAGGGTGAAACTATGCCAGAGCCAGGTTTACCAGAATCATTCAACGTATTAATGCACGAATTGAAAGGTCTAGGTTTAGATCTTCGTTTGGAAGAATAATAAAAGTTTTGAAATCAGTCTCATTTTTTAATGGGACTGATTACTCATTTATAATAAGTTTTTAAAGATTTATACCCGTAACCCGTTCCGATTTTTTATAATAATGCGAGGCATTTTATAACTAGCACTTCAGATAAGAATTTGAGGTTTAGAGAAGTAACCCGAGGTAGTAGCTGAATGATTAACTCTTAATTTTCTTAAGAGTAGATTATAAATCTAAAATCAATTTTTTAATTGCAAATAAATCAATAGTAAAAACTATGATGAATAACAGAAACAATAAAGATAAGAATCCAGTAAAAAGATTTAACAAAATCTCTATTGGATTGGCTTCGCCAGAATCTATCTTGAAAGAATCAAGAGGAGAGGTTTTAAAGCCAGAAACAATCAACTATAGAACTCACAAACCAGAGCGTGACGGACTTTTCTGCGAAAGAATCTTCGGACCAGTAAAAGATTTTGAATGTGCTTGTGGTAAGTATAAAAGAATTCGCTACAAAGGTATCATTTGTGACCGTTGTGGTGTTGAAGTTACTGAGAAAAAAGTACGTCGTGATAGAGTAGGGCACATCAACCTTGTTGTGCCAATTGCTCACATCTGGTACTTCCGTTCTCTTCCAAACAAAATTGGTTATATCCTTGGTCTTCCTTCTAAGAAATTAGATATGATCATTTACTACGAAAGATACGTAGTAATTCAGCCAGGTATTGCTAAAAATGCAGATGGAGAATCATTACAAAGATTAGATTTCTTAACTGAAGAAGAATACTTAAATATTTTAGATACTCTTCCGCAAGAAAACCAATATTTAGATGATTTAGATCCTAATAAATTTGTTGCCAAAATGGGAGCAGAGTGTATTATGGATTTATTAGCTCGTATTGATCTAGATGCTTTATCTTATGAATTAAGACACAGCGCTAACAATGAGACTTCTAAACAAAGAAAAACTGAAGCTTTAAAAAGATTACAAGTTGTTGAGTCTTTCCGTGAGTCTAACGAAAACCGCGAAAACCGTCCAGAATGGATGATTATGAAAGTGGTTCCAGTTATCCCACCAGAATTACGTCCGCTTGTACCGCTTGATGGAGGTCGTTTTGCAACTTCAGATTTGAACGATTTATATCGTCGTGTAATCATCCGTAACAACCGTTTGAAAAGATTAATGGAGATTAAAGCTCCAGAAGTTATCTTAAGAAACGAGAAACGTATGTTACAAGAATCTGTAGATTCATTATTCGATAACACACGTAAAGCTTCTGCTGTTAAAACAGAATCAAACAGACCATTAAAATCATTATCTGACTCATTAAAAGGTAAGCAAGGACGTTTCCGTCAAAACTTACTTGGTAAACGTGTGGATTATTCTGCTCGTTCGGTAATTGTCGTTGGTCCTGAATTAAAATTGTATGAGTGCGGATTGCCAAAAGATATGGCTTCTGAGTTATACAAACCTTTCGTTATCCGTAAATTGATTGAAAGAGGTATTGTAAAAACAGTAAAATCTGCTAAGAAAATCATCGATAAAAAAGAGCCTGTAGTTTGGGATATCCTTGAAAACGTAATTAAAGGACACCCAGTATTGCTAAACCGTGCTCCTACTTTGCATAGACTTGGTATTCAGGCTTTCCAGCCAAAATTAATTGAAGGAAAAGCGATCCAGTTGCACCCATTAGTATGTACGGCTTTCAACGCCGATTTCGATGGTGACCAGATGGCGGTTCACTTACCATTAGGACCAGAAGCTATTTTAGAAGCTCAATTATTAATGTTGGCTTCTCACAATATCCTTAACCCTGCAAATGGTGCTCCAATTACTGTACCTTCTCAGGACATGGTCTTGGGTCTATACTATATGACCAAAGAGCGTATCTCAACAGAAGATCACAAAATTATTGGTCAGGATTTGACTTTCTATTCTGCTGAAGAAGTAAACATTGCATTAAACGAAGGAAGATTAGAATTGAATGCTCGTGTTAAAATTAGAGCAAAAGATTTTAATGACGCTGGAGAATTAGTGTACAAAATCATTCAAACAACTGCAGGACGTGTATTATTTAACGAAGTAGTACCTGAAGCAGCTGGATATATCAACGACGTATTGACTAAGAAAAACCTTAGAGATATTATTGGACACATTTTAAGTGTGACTGATGTACCTACAACGGCAGCTTTCTTGGATAATATGAAAGATATGGGGTATAAATTCGCATTTAGAGGAGGTTTATCATTCTCTTTAGGTGATATTAGAATTCCAGAACAAAAAACTAAGTTAATTGCAGATGCTAGAGAGCAAGTTGAAGGTATCTCAACTAACTATAACATGGGTCTTATCACAAATAACGAGCGTTATAACCAAGTTATTGACGTATGGACTTCAGCAAATGCTCAGTTAACAGAGTTAGCAATGAAAAATATTAGAGAAGACCAACAAGGTTTCAACTCTGTATATATGATGCTTGACTCTGGGGCGAGGGGTTCTAAGGAGCAGATTCGTCAGTTAACTGGTATGCGTGGTTTGATGGCTAAGCCTAAAAAATCTACTGCTGGTGGTGGTGAGATTATTGAAAACCCGATTCTTTCTAACTTTAAGGAAGGTCTTTCGATTCTTGAGTACTTCATTTCTACTCACGGTGCTCGTAAAGGTCTTGCGGATACGGCTCTTAAAACAGCCGATGCTGGTTACTTGACAAGAAGGCTTCATGACGTTTCTCAAGATGTTATTGTTAACATCGAAGATTGTGGAACTTTAAGAGGTGTTGAAGTTGCGGCATTGAAGAAAAATGAGGAAATCGTTGAATCTTTAGGAGAGAGAATTCTTGGACGTGTTGCATTACAAGACGTTATTAATCCTCTTACTAATGAAGTAATGGTTAAATCTGGAGAACAAATTACTGAGTCAATTATGAGAACTATTGAAGCTTCTCCAATTGAGAAAGTTGAAGTTAGATCTCCATTAACTTGTGAAGCTTTAAAAGGTATTTGTGCTAAATGTTACGGTAGAAACTTAGCTACTGGTAAGATGACACAAAGAGGTGAAGCTGTCGGAGTTATAGCAGCTCAGTCTATTGGAGAGCCAGGTACACAGTTAACACTTCGTACGTTCCACGTTGGAGGGGTTGCTGGAGGTATTTCTGAAGAGTCTAGTATTGTTACAAGATTCAACGGTAGACTTGAAATCGAAGATTTAAAAACAGTTAAAGGTGAAGATAGTGAAGGTAACGAAGTTGATATCGTTGTATCACGTTCTACGGAGTTGAAATTAATTGACGAAGGAACCGGAATTGTTTTAAATACGCATAACATTCCTTACGGATCTAGTATTTTTGTAAATGATGGAGATGTAGTTACTAAAGGAACTGTAATCTGTAAATGGGATCCATATAATGGTGTAATTGTTTCTGAATTTACTGGTAAGATTGCTTACGAAGATTTAGAGCAAGGACAATCATACATGGTTGAAATTGATGAGCAGACTGGTTTCCAAGAAAAAGTAATTTCTGAGGCTAGAAACAAAAAATTAATCCCAACTTTATTAGTTTATGGTAAAGAAGGTGAATTGATTCGTTCATACAACTTACCAGTAGGTGCACACTTAATGGTTGAGAATGGTGAGAAAATTAAAGCAGGTAAAGTATTAGTAAAAATTCCTCGTCGTTCTTCTAAAGCAGGCGATATCACGGGAGGTTTACCAAGAATTACTGAGCTTCTAGAGGCTCGTAACCCTTCAAACCCAGCGGTTGTATCTGAAATTGATGGTGTTGTATCATTCGGAAAAATTAAGAGAGGTAACCGTGAGATTGTTATTGAATCTAAATTTGGTGAGATTAAAAAGTATCTAGTTAAACTTTCAAGCCAAATCTTAGTACAAGAGAATGACTTCGTAAGAGCGGGAGTTCCATTATCTGATGGTGCTATTACACCAGATGATATCTTAAGAATTCAAGGTCCAGCTGCTGTACAACAGTACTTGGTAAATGAAATTCAAGAGGTTTACCGTTTACAAGGGGTAAAAATTAATGACAAGCACTTTGAGGTTGTAATTCGTCAAATGATGCGTAAAGTAAGAGTTGAAGATCCAGGAGATACTTTATTCTTAGAAGATCAATTAATTCATACTAAAGATTTTATTGTTCAAAACGATAAATTATATGGTATGAAAGTGGTTGAAGATGCTGGAGATTCTTCAGTATTGAAACCAGGTCAGATCATTACACCTCGTGAATTGCGTGATGAAAATTCATTATTGAAACGTACAGATAAAAATCTTGTTGTAGCAAGAGACGTAATTACTGCAACTGCAACGCCAGTTCTACAAGGTATTACAAGAGCTTCGTTACAAACTAAATCATTCATTTCTGCGGCTTCATTCCAGGAGACAACGAAAGTACTTAACGAAGCTGCAGTAGCTGGTAAAGTAGATGATTTAGAAGGATTAAAAGAAAATGTAATTGTTGGACATAGAATTCCTGCGGGAACTGGTATGAGAGAATACGATAACACTATCGTAGGATCTAAAGATGATTACAACGAAATGATGGCTAATAAAGAAGAATACATTTATTAATTAAGGAAACTATGAGTAATCCGAAACAACAACAAGAGCAAATTAACATTGAGTTAGACGAAACGATTGCAGAAGGAATTTATTCTAATCTTGCAATTATAAATCACTCATCATCTGAGTTTGTTTTAGATTTTGTGAGTATTATGCCAGGTATTCCTAAAGCCAAGGTAAAATCAAGAATTGTCTTGACGCCACAACATGCTAAAAGATTATTAAAAGCAATAGGTGAAAATATCCATAGATTTGAGGCAGCTCATGGCGAAATCAAAGAAACGGAACAAGCACCAATTCCGCTTAATTTTGGTCCAACAGGACAAGCATAAATTTTAAAGCCCCTTGAAAAAGGGGCTTTTTTTATGGATAATGATAAAGATTGTAGTTTATCGGATTTAATTTACTTTGGTCGAGTAATTTTCTTTTCGGATAAGTATTGTTTTAACTTGCTATAGCCTAAAAAAGATTGAATTTTGAAATATTAATGACTTAGTAAGGTTGATTTAATTCAAATTATTAAAAGTGCTAATTATATTAGCGCTTTTTTTTATGCTTTTTTTATTTCTTTCCCAACCTTTTGTTCAAAAACATACTCTATATAAGTATAATGATCTCTTTGAGGTATTAACTTAAATGATTACAGTATGAAAAAGAAATTCACCTTAGAAATAGCAAGTCCATGTTCTGAAAACTTCGATAAAATGATTCCGAATGCAAACGGTTCGTTTTGTAATTCCTGCATGAAAAATGTAATTGATTTAAGTAAGAAAACCAATTCAGAAGTTGCTAAATTCATTACTGAAAACGAAGGAAAATCTATCTGTGCGAGGTTGAGAACAACACAATTAGATGAACAGTTTGTATACAATGAAGCTTCTAAAATGAATACTTTAAAATATGCAGCAGTTGCCGCATCTGTTTTGTTGGCATCAAATCTTTCAGCACAAGAAAAAGAGCCTATTCAAACTGAAGTAAGCAGTCCGCAACCCAATACTTATAAAGTAGGGAAAGTGGCTTATAATCAAACTCGAAATAAAGAGATTTTGATAACAATAAAAGGAAAATTATTAGAGACTAAAACTAATAAACCTTTTGATAAAGAAGTGTATTCAAACTTAATGCTTGCTGTTGACGGTTCGCAGAATCCTGTTAAAGTAAATCCTAAAACAGGAGAGTTTATTATAGAAACCAAAGTTTTAAAGGATAGTAATGCGTTAATGGTTACAATTACAGCAAATGACTATTATTTATCAAAGGAAATAGCTTTTGATATAAAATCTGCTAAAAATAATGTTGTGATAAAAAATATAATTGTTGATTCGGGTGAGCTTATCAGAATCTATATCGCGGGTGGATTAGGAATTAATTATACTCGTTAATAATCAAATTTACATATTGGGGAATGTAAATAGAAAAGGCTGTCTAAATAAATTGACAGCCTTTTTATATTTTTAGTATAAACTAAATTAATCGAACTCAGATGTAAAGTACAACTTAACAGTTGGATATTTGCTTTGTGTCATTTGAATTGTGAAATCAGAATCAGCTAAGAATACCAGCTGTCCATATTTGTCATGAGCCAAGAATTTTTGTTTAATACGCTTAAATTCTTTGAATTCTTCGTTTTTAGCATCGTCAGGTTTTACCCAGCAAGCTTTGTGTACAGGAAAGTTTTCGTAAGTACATTTTGCACCATATTCGTGCTCCAAACGGTATTGGATAACCTCGTACTGAAGTGCTCCCACAGTTCCAATAACTTTACGGTTATTCATTTCCAAAGTAAATAACTGTGCGACACCTTCATCCATTAATTGATCGACACCTTTATCTAGTTGTTTTGCTTTCAGTGGATCAGCATTATTGATATATCTAAAGTGTTCTGGAGAGAAGCTCGGAATTCCTTTAAAACTCATGATTTCACCTTCTGTCAAAGTATCACCAATTTTAAAGTTTCCTGTATCGTGCAAACCTACAATATCACCTGGATAAGAAACATCGACAATCTCTTTTTTCTCGGCAAAGAATGCATTTGGACTAGAGAATTTTAAATTTTTCTTTTGACGAACGTGGTAATATGGTTTATTTCTTTCGAAAGTTCCAGAAACGATTTTAATGAAAGCTAAACGATCTCTATGTTTAGGATCCATATTGGCGTGAATTTTAAACACAAATCCACTCATTTTTTCTTCTGTTGGATCAACCAAACGAGTTTCAGAATCTTTTGGTCTTGGAGATGGAGCGATTGTAATGAAACAATCTAACAATTCACGAACCCCAAAATTATTTAATGCAGAACCAAAGAATACTGGTTGAATTTTTCCATCTAAATAATCCTGACGTTCAAATTTTGGATAGACTTCATCGATTAATTCTAGTTCTTCACGAAGTTTTGTTGCTGCTTTTTCACCAACAATTTTATCTAGTTCAGGATTATTTTGGACATCAGAAAAAGCAATCGTTTCCTCTATGTTTTTACGGCTGTCTCCGCTGAAAAGATTAATGTTTTCTTCCCATAAGTTGTAAATTCCTTGGAAATCATAACCCATACCAATAGGGAAGCTTAATGGCGTTACTTTTAAACCTAATTTTTGCTCCACTTCATCCATAAGATCAAAAGCATCTTTACCTTCACGATCTAATTTATTGATGAAAACAATCATCGGAATGTTACGCATTCTACAAACTGCAACCAATTTTTCAGTTTGCTCCTCAACCCCTTTTGCAACGTCAATTACAACAATTACACTGTCAACAGCAGTTAAAGTTCTAAAGGTATCTTCAGCAAAATCCTTGTGTCCGGGAGTATCAAGGATGTTGATTTTTTTATCTTTATAATTAAAAGCAAGTACAGAAGTCGAAACCGAGATACCTCTTTGGCGTTCAATTTCCATAAAGTCACTCGTTGCTCCTTTTTTAATCTTATTACTTTTTACCGCTCCAGCTTCCTGAATAGCACCTCCAAACAACAGTAATTTTTCAGTTAAAGTTGTTTTACCGGCATCGGGGTGCGAGATAATTCCAAATGTTCTTCTGCGTTGTATTTCTTTTAAAAAGCTCATATTTCGTATAAATAGGTTGCAAAAGTACTATTAAATACGGCTTTATAAAAATATTCACTTCCTAAATTTGGAAGTCTTTTGTCTTAAGCGGTTTTTTAGAGCAAAAAATAAGGCTGTTTTTGCAACAGCCTTAAATAGTCATTTTTAAAATTACTGATTAATTGACCAAATTGAATATCCTTTAGGAGGACATTGTATTTTTACCCATTTGTCTGCTTGAGTTGTTGGATACCAAGATGAGTTTCCTGTAAAATCTTTAATTTGAGTATTAGCCCAATTGGTCTGAATCCATCTTTCTTGCCAAACATCTGAATTGTTAATGTAAACTACTAATCCAGGATTGCCGTTGTAGCCATTTCTTCTTGCAACATATTCATCATTATCAGAATATAAAATAGAAGTTGTTCCAGTTGCTTTGTTATTATGAATCCAAATTAGATTATTCAGTTTGTTTTTGTCTAGCCATTCTTCATAATCTCTATAGAAAATTGTTGGATAACCCTCATGAGTTAATATATAGGAGTAAGCTAACATTTTGCTCCAGATTTCATCTGTATCATGATTGGTTACAAAAGTTACCGCTTTATATGGATTACGTTTCCACATCATATCATCATTCAAAAGAGCAAGATTGTTTCCATCAAATGCATCATTCATTTTGTAGTAACAAGCAAAGTCAAATACAGAACTATTGGCAGCGTTTGCCCAGTCATTTAAGACATTTACATTTGAATCCCATAATTCTCCAACAGAAAATCCGCCAACATTGGCATTCCATGAATTTACAACCCATGCACCAAAACCTTTTACATAGTCGAATCTCCAGCCATCAAATTTCATAGTGTTTTTATAATATTTACCAACTCCGTCAGTACGCAACCACAACCAGTTTTGTACATTTGGCGCAGCGTGACATAGATCAGGGAAACCTCCAAAAGATCCTTCGTCATTATTTCCATAGCTGTTTTTATAAAAATCATTATAGTTACGAGGAAATTTACCTGAAGCAACTCCTGTAAAATTAGTCCAAGTATTTGTTCCTGTAAACGGATTTGCTTCAGATTGCCCGCCACTGTTATGGTTGATTACGATATCTGCATAAACTTTGATGTTCTCGTTGTGAGCAGCTGTGATTAGATTTACTAATTCAGTTTTTGACCCAAATCTGGTTTCAATACTTCCATTCTGATTGTAATCTCCAAAATCAAAATAATCTGTTGGATCGTATCCCATAGAAAATGCTCCGTTTTGTGCTTTTGAAGCTGGCGGTAACCAGATAGAACCAATTCCAGCATTACCCCAAGCCGTAACTTTACTGCTTACGGTATTCCACCAAGTTCCTCCAGAAGGAACATCCCAATAAAAAGCTTGCATCATCACACCTCCACCAGGATTATCGACATATTTTCCTGTTGAAGAAGAATTGGAAGTTCCTGTGCTAAACGGTTTTCCATCGTGATGCGTAACATCAATGACTTTAAAATTTTGGCTTTCAGCTTTTGAATCGGATTCGCTCATTTCGTTCTGAGAACACGAATACAACAGTCCAGTGAATGCCGTAATAAGGCATAATTTTAAAATAGGTTTTTTCATAATAGATGTGGTTAAGTTAAATAGTGAGTTTTGTAATTGTCAAATTCAAGCTTTAAAAAAGTAAAAATTGTTATTTTTTAATACTGTAAAATGATAATTACGCATCTAAAGTAATTTTTTTTTGATTTAATTTTAATTTGTAAGAAAACAACCCTTCACGAAAACGTTGTAGTGTTGAGAACTTTTTTTTAGAGCGCTTATAACTAAGTGTTTATTCGCTATTAAAATTCAAATTTTAGAAGGATTTATAAAGATGCCTTTCGTTGTATTATGAAAATTGAAATAACTGATTTGGTATACTATTATAGAACTATCCTATAATTTTTTGTTAATAGTATATCGGATAGTTGGATTATGTAATTGAATTGTTATTTTTGTTCGTTATAAGTTACGAAAGAACTATACTTTAATTATTTATGTTTATGTCGGACATATGTAATTTTAGAGGGATTATCTAAAAAAGGCTTTACATTCAAATAAAAATTAAAATAATGTTATTAAAAAAATTACAGCTAAAAACAATTGATTTCAAGTTTGCACTAACAGTTTGTTTTTTTCTTTTTTTAACTCCAATTATCACAGCGCAAGAAATTATTCCTGATGTTGTTGCTCAAAAGCCAGTTGAAACTCCTTCTGGTGGGAAATTGAAGATCGATGGAATTATTGCTACAGTAGGAGATTATATTGTTTTAGATTCTGATATCGATAAAGGATTTTTGGAAATTACTGCGCAAGGCGGATCTGTAAAAGATATTACAAGATGCCAGATGCTTGGTAAACTTTTAGAGGATAAATTATATGCTCACCAAGCCATTCAAGATAGTATTATTGTGAGCGATGCTGAAGTTAGAAGCATGATGGAAGAGCGTCTGAATTATATGACACAACAAGTTGGTGACATCAATAAAGTAGTTGAGTACTATAAAAAAAGCTCTGTAGAAGAATTTAAAACTTATTTTGCTGACATCTTGAAGGAGCAAAAATTGGCTTCGGAGATGAGAGATAAGATTGTAAAAGATGTTGAGATTACTCCAGAAGAGGTTCGTAATTTCTTTAAGAAAATCCCAAAAGATGAATTGCCAACTTTTGGAGCCGAAATGGAAGTAGCACAAATTGTTGTAGAACCTAAAATTTCTAAAGAAGACAAGCAAAAAGTAATTGATAGATTAAATGCTATAAGAAAAGATGTTCTTGAAGGTTCTAGTTTTGCTACAAAAGCCGTTTTATACTCTCAAGATCCAGGATCATCACCAAATGGAGGGTATTACAAAATGACAAGAAAAACTCCTTTTGTTAAAGAATTTAAAGATGTAGCGTTTAGTTTGCAGGCTGGAGAAATTTCAGAGCCATTTGAAACAACTTTTGGATATCATATTATTATGGTAGAAAAAATTAAAGGGCAGGAAGTTGAGCTTCGTCATATTTTGATTGCTCCAACCGTATCAGAAGCGGCTTTAAAAGAAGCAAAAGAAAGAATTACCAATATTAGAAATAAAATTGTTAATAAAGAGATAACTTTTGCTGAAGCTGCAAGAACAGAATCTGACGAAAAAGAGACTAGAACAAACGGTGGAACATTGGTGAATCCAACAACACAAGATACTCGTTTTGAATTGACAAAAATGGATCCGACTTTGTATAGCCAAGTTTCAAATTTAAAAGGAGACGAAGTTTCTCAACCACTTTTAAATACGGATGACAAAGGTAAAAAGACATATAAGTTAATTACTGTTACAAATAGAATTGACGAGCACACTGCTGATTATGCTAAAGATTATACTAAGATTAAAGAATTAGCATTAAAAGAAAAGCAGATCAATGCAATTGCAAAATGGTTTGATACTAAAATTAAAGATACTTACATCAAAATCATTGGAGAGTATAAAGATTGTACTTTTGCGAACAATTGGTTGAAAAAATAAGTTTTAATAAATAAATAAAAAGAGTTAGTTTTATGATTTCATAGAATTAACTCTTTTTAATTTTAAATACATTCATAAATGTCTGACGTAACAGCAATTCACAATTTAGTTCAAAAAAGAAACGAATTAAAAAAAGAAATAGCGAAAATCATTGTAGGGCAGGACGCCGTTGTTGATCAAATTTTACTTTGTATATTTTCTGGAGGACATGCACTTTTAATTGGAGTTCCTGGTTTGGCAAAAACCTTGATGATAAATACTTTGTCTCAGGCGTTAGGTCTAGATTTTAAAAGAATTCAGTTTACACCAGATTTAATGCCTTCCGATATTTTAGGAAGTGAAATTTTGGATGAAAATAGAAACTTCAAATTCATTAAAGGGCCAATTTTCTCTAACATCATTCTAGCTGACGAGATCAACAGAACACCTCCAAAAACTCAAGCAGCGTTGTTGGAAGCTATGCAGGAGAGATCGGTAACTATTGCTGGCCAGCATCACAAATTAGATTTGCCATATTTTGTTTTGGCAACTCAAAACCCAATTGAGCAGGAGGGAACTTATCCTTTGCCAGAAGCTCAGTTAGACCGTTTTATGTTTGCTATTAAATTAGAATATCCAACTTTTGAAGAAGAAGTTCAAGTAGTAAAAAGAACAACATCTGATGTTAAAACAGAAATTAACCCGTTGTTTACTGCACAGGAAATAATCGATTTTCAGCATTTAATCCGTAGAATTCCAGTTGCAGACAATGTTATTGAATATGCCGTAACACTAGTAAGCAAAACACGTCCAGATAATAGTTTGACTAACGACTTTGTGAAAAATTATTTAGATTGGGGAGCGGGACCAAGAGCTTCGCAAAATTTAATTTTGGCAGCGAAAGCGCATGCTGCTTTCAATGGAAAGTTTTCGCCAGATATTGAAGATGTTCAGGCAGTGGCAACAGGAATCCTTCGTCATAGAATTATTAAAAATTATAAAGCAGATGCTGAAGGAATTACAGAAGAAACAATCATTAAAAAACTGATGTAATTTCTACAAAATATATTTACTAAATCCCGATAAGCTATTATCGGGATTTTTTGTTTTAGTCTGGAATTTTAAAATCGATCGGCGAAGCTCAAATGACGGTAAATAGACCAACTATAACGTTATAATTGCTTATTTAGAAAGATTCTTTGTGAAAATTGAGGTAAAAACTTACTTGCTTTATAACATCGAATTTCGACTTTGTTAAAGAAAAGATCTTTAAATGTTAATAATTCATTATTTTAATTCAAAATTGATTTTTTAGCAAAAACAAGCAGTGAAAATCGTTTTTTAGCAATAATAATTTTTGAAAAGGCTTGTTCTATTATATTTTTTTTAATTATCGGGTTTAATGCTTAAATTTGCCTCAAAAAAATAAATCCGCTTTTATTATGAATATTTATCAGGATTACCTTCAAGAAATTGAAGAAAGAAAAAATCAAGGGTTACACCCTAAACCAATCGATGGAGCTGAATTATTAAGCGAAATCATTGCTCAAATTAAAGATGTTGATAACGCAAATCGCGAAGACTCTCTTAAGTTTTTTATTTACAATACTTTACCAGGTACGACAAGTGCCGCAGGTGAAAAAGCTAAGTTCTTAAAAGAAATTATTTTAGGTCAATCTGTAGTAAAAGAAATCACTCCGACTTTTGCTTTTGAATTATTATCACACATGAAGGGTGGACCTTCTATTGAGGTATTATTAGATTTAGCTTTAGGAAATGATGCTGCGATTGCTCAGCAAGCTGCAGATGTTCTTAAAACGCAAGTTTTCCTTTACGATGCAGATACTGATCGTTTGAAAGAAGCTTTCAAAGCTGGTAACTCATTCGCTAAAGAAATCATTGAAAGTTATGCAAAAGCTGAATTCTTCACTAAACTTCCAGAAATAGCAGAAGAAATTAAAGTTGTTACTTATATCGCTGGTGAAGGAGATATCTCTACAGATTTGCTTTCTCCAGGAAACCAAGCTCACTCTCGTTCAGATCGTGAACTTCATGGTAAATGTATGATCACTCCTCAAGCACAAGAGGAAATTCAAGCATTACAAGCAAAACATCCAGATGCAAGCGTAATGTTAATTGCTGAAAAAGGAACAATGGGTGTTGGTTCTTCTAGAATGTCAGGTGTAAACAACGTGGCACTTTGGACAGGAAAACAAGCAAGTGAGTATGTTCCATTCGTAAATATTGCTCCAATTGTTGGAGGAACAAATGGTATTTCGCCAATTTTCCTTACTACGGTTGACGTAACAGGAGGTATTGGAATTGACCTTAAAAACTGGGTTAAAAAATTAGATTCAGACGGAAAACCAGTATTGAACGAGAACAACGAACCAATTCTTGAGCAAGCTTATTCTGTTGCTACAGGAACTGTTCTGACTATTAATACTCAAACTAAAAAATTATACAACGGTGATCAAGAATTAATTGATATTTCTAGATCATTTACTCCTCAGAAAAAAGAGTTCATTAGAGCTGGAGGATCGTATGCAATTGTATTTGGTAAAAAACTTCAAACATTTGCTGCAAAAGTTTTAGATATTGAAGCTCCAGCTGTATTTGCTCCGTCTAAAGAAATTTCTAACGAGGGACAAGGTTTAACTGCAGTTGAAAAAATCTTCAACAAAAATGCTGTAGGTATTGCTCCAGGAAAAGTTTTACACGCAGGATCAGATGTTCGTGTAGAAGTAAACATTGTAGGTTCTCAAGATACTACAGGTCTTATGACGGCTCAAGAATTAGAGTCTATGGCAGCCACAGTTATTTCTCCAATTGTTGATGGTGCTTACCAATCTGGTTGTCATACTGCTTCTGTTTGGGATAAAAAAGCTCAGGCTAACATTCCTAAATTGATGAAGTTCATGAACAACTTCGGTTTGATCACCGCTCGTGACCCAAAAGGTGTTTATCACTCAATGACAGACGTAATCCATAAAGTACTTAATGATATTACTATCGACGAATGGGCAATCATTATCGGTGGTGACTCTCACACGAGAATGTCTAAAGGTGTTGCTTTTGGTGCTGACTCAGGAACTGTTGCTCTTGCATTGGCTACGGGAGAGGCTTCTATGCCAATTCCAGAATCTGTAAAAGTGACTTTCAAAGGAGATATGAAAGGTTATATGGATTTCCGTGATGTGGTTCATGCTACACAAGCTCAAATGCTTAAGCAATTCAATGGTGAGAACGTATTCCAAGGAAGAATCATTGAGGTTCACATCGGAACTCTTACTGCTGATCAAGCATTTACATTTACAGACTGGACTGCAGAGATGAAAGCAAAAGCTTCTATCTGTATTTCAGAAGATGATACTTTGATCGAATCATTGGAAATTGCTAAAGGCAGAATCCAAATCATGATCGATAAAGGAATGGATAACGACAGACAAGTTCTTCAAGGTTTAATCAACAAAGCAGATAAGAGAATTGCAGAAATTAAATCTGGAGAAAAACCAGCTTTAACTCCAGATGCAAACGCTAAATATTATGCTGAAGTTGTAGTTGATTTGGATCAAATTGCTGAGCCAATGATTGCTGACCCAGATGTTAATAATAAAGACGTTTCTAAACGTTATACTCACGATACTATTAGACCATTATCTTTCTATGGTGGAGAGAAAAAAGTAGATCTTGGATTTATTGGTTCTTGTATGGTTCACAAAGGAGATATGAAAATCCTTGCTCAAATGTTGAAAAACGTTGAAGCACAAACAGGAAAAGTAGAATTTAATGCGCCTCTTGTAGTTGCTCCTCCAACTTACAACATCGTTGATGAATTGAAAGCTGAAGGTGACTGGGAAGTTTTACAAAAATACTCAGGTTTCGAATTTGATGATAACGCTCCTAAAGGTGCAGCTCGTACTGAATACGAAAACATGTTATACTTAGAGCGTCCAGGATGTAACCTTTGTATGGGTAACCAAGAGAAAGCGGCTAAAGGAGATACTGTAATGGCAACTTCAACACGTCTTTTCCAAGGTAGAGTTGTAGAAGATGCTGAAGGTAAAAAAGGTGAATCATTGCTTTCTTCTACTCCAGTCGTGGTTCTTTCTACAATTTTAGGTAGAACTCCAACTATGGAAGAATATACTGCAGCGGTAGACGGAATCAACTTAACTAAGTTTGCTCCTTCTAACAAACAATTAGTTATGTAATCAAAAGATTATTTATTAATATTTTAAAAGCCCGAGTCGTAAAACTCGGGCTTTTTTAGTAATAATTGTTCTATTTTTTGTAACTTGTCATGTTCAAAAAAGAATAATAAAAAACAAAAAATCTATGGCTTTTGATATCGAAATGATTAAAAAAGTGTACGAAAACATGCCAGCGCGAGTTGATAAAGCGCGAGAAATTGTTGGACGTCCGCTTACTTTAACAGAGAAAATTTTATACAATCACCTTTGGGACGGAAATCCGACTAAGGCGTTTGGAAGAGGAATTGATTATGTTGACTTTGCACCGGACCGCGTTGCTTGTCAAGATGCGACAGCACAAATGGCCTTATTGCAGTTTATGCATGCAGGTAAATCTAAAGTGGCAGTGCCTACAACGGTTCACTGTGATCACTTGATTCAGGCAAAAGTAGATGCTGCAACAGATTTGGCTAGAGCTAAAACTCAAAGTAATGAGGTTTTTGATTTCTTGTCGTCAGTTTCTAATAAATACGGAATCGGTTTCTGGAAGCCAGGAGCTGGAATTATTCACCAAGTTGTACTTGAAAATTATGCTTTCCCAGGAGGAATGATGATTGGTACCGACTCTCACACTGTAAATGCAGGTGGTTTAGGAATGGTGGCAATTGGTGTAGGTGGGGCAGATGCTGTAGATGTTATGTCTGGAATGGCTTGGGAACTTAAATTCCCTAAATTGATCGGAGTTAAATTAACTGGTAAACTATCTGGCTGGACAGCTCCAAAAGATGTTATTCTTAAAGTTGCTGGTATTCTTACTGTAAAAGGTGGTACTGGAGCAATCGTAGAATATTTTGGAGAAGGTGCAAAAGCAATGTCTTGTACGGGTAAAGGAACTATTTGTAATATGGGAGCTGAAATTGGAGCTACAACTTCGACTTTTGGCTACGATGATTCAATGGGGCGTTACCTTCGTTCTACAAATAGAGCAGATGTTGCTGATGCAGCAGATAAAATTGCTCCTTATTTAACAGGAGATGCAGAAGTATATGCTAATCCTGAAAAATATTTTGATCAAGTAATTGAAATCAACTTATCTACTTTAGAGCCACACTTAAATGGTCCTTTTACACCAGATTTGGCTACTCCAATTTCTAAAATGAAAGAAGAGGCAATCAAAAATAACTGGCCATTACAAGTTCAGTATGGTTTGATTGGTTCTTGTACAAACTCATCTTACGAGGATATTTCTCGTGCAGCTTCTTTGGCAAAACAAGTAGCTGCTAAAAACTTAAAAACGAAGGCGAAATTTACAATTACGCCAGGTTCTGAAGTAGTGCGCTCTACAATAGAAAGAGACGGATTTATTGATACGTTTAATAAAATCAATGCAACTGTATTTGCAAATGCATGCGGACCATGTATTGGTATGTGGGATAGAGAAGGGGCAGAGAAAGAAGAAAGAAATACTATTGTGCATTCTTTCAACCGTAACTTCTCAAAACGTGCCGATGGTAACCCAAATACTTTAGCTTTCGTAGGTTCTCCTGAATTGGTGACTGCTTTGGCTATTGCAGGTGATTTAGGATTTAATCCATTAACAGATAAATTAATCAACGAAGATGGTGAAGAAGTAATGCTTGAAGAGCCAACAGGAGATGAGCTTCCTGCTAAAGGTTTCTACGCTGAAGATCCAGGATTCCAAGCGCCAGCTGAAGACGGATCAAATGTTCAAGTCGTAGTTAATCCAACTTCAGAGCGTTTGCAACTATTGGCTCCATTTGATCCTTGGGATGGAAAAAATATTGCAGGAGCTAAATTGTTAATCAAAGCATTCGGAAAATGTACAACTGACCACATTTCTATGGCCGGACCATGGTTGCGTTTCCGCGGACATTTAGATAACATTTCAAACAATATGTTGATCGGAGCTGTAAATGCTTACAATCAAAAAACAAACTCTGTTAAGAACCAATTGACAGGTCAATATGATGCTGTTCCTGCTGTAGCTCGTGCATACAAAGCGGCTGGAGTTCCGTCAATCGTAGTTGGAGATCATAACTATGGTGAAGGGTCTTCTCGTGAACATGCGGCTATGGAACCTCGTTTCTTAGGTGTAAAGGCGGTATTGGTAAAATCTTTTGCTCGTATCCATGAAACTAATCTTAAAAAACAAGGTCTTTTAGGATTGACTTTTGCAAATGAAGCAGATTATGATAAAATTCAAGAAGATGATACAATCAACTTCTTAGATTTAACAGAATTTGCTCCTGGCAAACCTTTAACATTAGAATTTGTTCATGCAGATGGTACAAAAGATATTATCTTGGCTAACCATACATATAACGAAGGACAGATTGGTTGGTTTGTTGCAGGTTCTGCATTAAACTTAATTGCAGCTGGAAAAGCTTAATGTTACACTTATATATTGCAAAATGCCCTGTTTTTACAGGGCATTTTTATTATGATTAATTTACTTTGCTAATTTGCGGTAGAGAAATTCAAGCCGGATGACAAAACTTTGATATGATTGAGTTGTGTTTTGTCAAATTCTTCCATGTCAATGCTATAAATGTTTTGAGAAGGAGTGTTTGAATAATCATTTTGAAGAGTTCCACCAAGTATGTATAATTTGTTATTGTAATAATGCATACTGGAATTTTTTAATTGAATGTCAACCAGATATTCTTTTAATTGTTTTGTTTTAATGTCATACAGGTAGATCTGATTGTTTTCAAAGAAATAAATTATATTTTCATGAAAGGTTACAGCTGGTCTTTCTAATCCTGCAAATAATTCACCTTCAGTCTGCCATTTTTCAGTTTTGAGATCAAAAGTTTCAATTTGAGATAAAGAATTTTCATTGCTTCCTCCAATTAAATAAATTTTATCAGCTATTAGAACGCCTGAAGTTTCTTTGGCCACAGGCATACTTGCAAGCTCATACCAATAGCCCGAAGTGATATTGTATTGATGTACTTTATTTGTAAATGTTTTTTTGTCTTTGTCATTCATTTTTATTGAACCACCAATCACAATTATATTATCATTATAAGTAAATGTAGCAGCATTAGATGCTTGATGCGGATTTGTTTTATCAATTGTGATACTTTGTTTTTTAGTATCAAATACCTCAATCTCATTTTGTAGATATTCAAAAACTCCATTATCGGAAATCTTTTTCCCTCCTAAAATATAGATTTTACCCTCGTAATAATTGAGGTTATGGTAAGCTCTTTTGTTGAATTTTAGATTTGATTCTTCCCAAGAATTATTTTGAATGTCATATACCAGTAAATTTCCTTTATAAGAGAAATAATTTGGATTAGTGCGAATTTCTCGGAGGTAATCTTTCAAGGTAAAATCTGGCCGTTCTCGTTTGACTTTTTCCCAAGGATCTGTTTTATAACTTGCATCTCCTCCTATAATATAGATTTTATTGTCTTGTAAAACTGATCCAAAAGAGGTAATTCTATATTGCAAAGGAGCTAATTTGGTTGTATTCAATTTAGATTTTAATCTTAATTTGTGGTTTTTTCGAATAACTAAGCCTTCTAAATTTTCTACATTTTCTTGAAGAAGAATTTTGAAGTCTGTTTTTTTTAAATCGCTTAAAGCAATTTTTGTGGTAATAAATCCAATATGCGAAAATTGTAAACTATCTTGATCTTTGAAATTAGAAGGGAGTTTTAAAGTGAATTCACCATTGCTATTCGTTAAAGTTCCAAAACTTCCTGATATGCTTGTAATGTTGGTGTCTTCTAAAGCTTTTTTGTTTTTTCGAGAAATGACCATCCCTTTTATAATTTGTGCATTTATAATAAAAGGAAAGAAAATGATGATATAGAATAGTTTTTTCAAAATATCTTAGTTTTTTTATTAGGTTAAATTTAATAAAAAAATATATTTTTTGTAAAAAACTGCCTTTCAAAAAGTTGAATTAATTTCTATTCCGAGACTGTTAATTCGAGGTAAAATAATTGTTAAAAACACAGGTTTTTTTACTTTAAAAAGTTAAATTCGCTTTTAAGGCAATATATTTGTCTTTTTTGAGTTGGTATTAATGTATAATATAGAAAAAGTTGTAAAAACTTTAAGAAAGAGAGTATGGTTTACAGGTTAATAATAGTATTGTTTTTTTTCAGTGTTGGAGCCTTTGCGCAAGATAATTTTATTAAGCACAAAATTTCACAAGGAGATAACCTTTCTGTTATTGCTAAAAAATATGGAGTAAAAGTAAAAGACATTGCAGATGCAAATCCGAATGCTCCTAAAATATTAAAACTAAATTCCACTCTTTTAATTCCGAACAAAAATAAAACTGCTGCAAAGACAAAAAATAAAAATGTTGAAGTTGCAGATAATACTACTTCTTCTGTAACTTCTTCTGGTACTCATGAAGTGGCTTCCAAAGAAACGCTTTGGGGGATTTCTAAAAAATATAATGTTTCTGTTGATGATTTAAAGAAAGCGAATCCATCTCTGGAAAGCGAAGGCTTAAAAATCGGACAGCAAATAAATATTCCTTCAAATAATTTAGTGTCAAATAGTAGTTCACCAAGTGATACTCCTGTTAGTTCGGAAGTGGTTTCGACGGATGTAGAGTTTATAAGAGAAGTGAAAACCAAAGAAACAAAATATGGCATTTCTAAAGAATATGGAATTACGGTTGCAGAACTAGAACGCCAGAATCCATCAATTAAAGGAAAAGTGCCAGTTGGATATTTGTTGAAAATTCGTGTTCCAAAAGAAAAAGCAGATGCTATTCAAGCAACAAAAACTTTGCAAGAAGCTAATGTGCAAGGAGATGCTTCTTCTGGTCAAATAGCAGAAACGGCTCCAGATATAAAAAGAGATTCAACTATTGTGAGGACGGGAGATTATTCTGGATTAATTGATCAGCTTATAGCAAGTGCAACAGGGAATATAGGTATTAGATATAGATCAGGTGGAACAACAAAAGCAGGTTTTGACTGTTCAGGATTAATGTTTTGCACTTTTGGAAATTTTGATATTAAATTGCCTAGAAGTTCAATAGAACAATCTCGAATAGGAACAAAAGTAGCTTCAGACGAGGCGCAAAAAGGAGATTTAATTTTCTTTAGAACCAATGGTAGACGCCATATAAATCACGTAGGTATGGTTGTTGAAAATGTTGATGGCGAGATTAAATTCGTGCATTCATCTACTCATGGAGGCGTTATGATTTCCTCAACAAAAGAGCCGTATTACACAAGAGCTTTTTCTCAAGTAAATCGTGTTTTGAATTAAGCTTCAAGAAAAACACTTTTTAATGTTTCTAATCTAAAAGGTTTATTCCAGAAATCAGATACATATTTATTTTCTTTAACTTTTTTGATTTCGTCACTATCTAAAGTAGAAGAGAGTACAAAAATTTCGATATTTTCTTTTACATCTTCTGGGAGATTGTCAAATTCTTTCAAAAATTCAAATCCATCCATAACAGGCATTTGAATGTCTAAAAGAATAATCAATGGGTTTTGATTCTGATTTTTTAGAATCCAGTTCATACCTTCCCTTCCATTGTTTGCAATATAAACAGGATTAACATCAAGCCCTTTTTTCAGTAGCTTTTTAATGACAAATTGATCAATCAAGTTGTCTTCTATAATTATAAATTGAGATCTATACGGCATAAGAATTTGGTATTGTTACTATAAATTTACTTCCCACACTGCTTTCGGAAAAAACAGAAATATCACCTCTGATATTTTCAACTGCTTCTTTTACGATATATAAACCTAGGCCAGAGCCTTTGTTTTTATTTGTTCCAAAATACATATCAAAAATATTCGCTTTGTAATCGTCATGAATTCCGATTCCATTATCTGTCACTTCAAGTTTATTTAAACCGTCACTAAAATAAGTTTTTATCGTAATAAACATTTCTGGCTTGTTACAATCTGCATACTTAATAGCGTTAGAAAGCAGGTTGTTAATGATAATTTTTAAACGAAGCCCATCACTTTCAATATGATCCACTAAAAGCTCTTGTGTGAATTTAATTTTGTTTGCATTTTCAATATGCATTAATTGTTGAATAGCTTCATTGCAAAGCTCTTTTAAACTCACAGGCTCCATTATTATTTGTTTTCTTTTGTTTTTAGAGTAATCAATAATATCGCTAATAAATTGATCTTGCCTTGCTAGGCTCTGATGCATCATTTGCAAATAATTTCGAACCTGCTCCACATCATCTTCTAATGCTGTTATTTCGATAAGACCTTTTAATGAAGTAATAGGAGATCTCAAGTCGTGTGATGCGCTGTAAACAAATCGGTCCAATTCTCGATTTACGGTAACAAGGTTTTCATTTTTTACCTCTATTTCTTTTTTCGAAACTAATAGTCTTTTTACCATTATCGAATAATAAAGACAAACGCTGCATACTATAACCAAAATGAAAAAGATATTTGTGATAATTAGTAAATCCTTTATTTTTCGTGTTCCTTCTCCTAATGTGTTCGAAAAATTCCGTTCGTTAACCGTTAATCGGTCACTTATCGCACTTATTTCTTTTAAATATTTCTTCTGATCTTCAGCAGTTAAAATGTCATGCTCAATTTTGGCGTTAATCTGCTGGCCAATAACAAATAAATCGAAAATTAGTTTATCTCCTTGTCCCCATTCATTTATGGCTTTAGATAAAAATTCCACATTTTTAAAGTTTTCAAATAGCCATATAATATCATCTAAATCATCTTCATTATTTCGGCCAGTTAAAAATCCTTTTCGTGCAATTTCATTATCTCCAGCTTTCAATAGTGTAACTCGTGCAATGCCATCTCCTTGTGGTACTTTTAATTCTTCGAGATACAATTTCCATTGTGCGTGGTTTTTGGTGAATAAATAGGTAATTAAATGTCTAGATGCATCTTTTTGTCCTTTAGAATAATGTGATTCCCCATTTACGTAAGCCCTATTTGCTGATAAGATTTTAATAGTAAAAAAATTGATACAGATTAATAATGCGCACGAAATGAATACTATTAAAATAAGAATGAAAACATTTGGAAAACGAAAATTTTTTAAAGCTTGCAATTTAGACATAATCTTAAAATTAGTAGGTTAATAAAACGTGCCTTTTGCGTGTTCTGCAAGTATGAATGAAAAATTATGGGGGATAATTTAATTCACGTTTTGTTAAACACTTGTTAAGATATTTTGCTATTTATAAATGCTTATAAAATGATTCTCTCAAATATAATAAAATTTATCTTATGATTTTTGCAAAAAAGATGTTATGAAAGTGAAAAAAGTTCTAATGCTAGTGTTTTTGTTTAAGTGTTGATTAGTAGTTGAGCTGAATTGTTTGATTAAAATTTAGCATAAATAATCAATCTTCTAAAGGCGTAAATAGACGGGACTATTGGAAAATAAGTATCTATTCTTTTTTTGAATTCAGCTGATAATGCTGCAAATTCCTTTTCTCCCAATTTTTCTTGATATACAGTTAATGCAGAGCCTGAAATGAAGTTAAAAAAATCATCTTTTTTATTAGAAATTATAGGGTAAACTTTCTCGTAAAGAACCAAATTGTTGCCGCCATTTTCGAACAGGATTTTTGCGTATTCATCTAAAGTCAATACTGGAGAAGGACGTGTCCAATTTTTGAGATATGTGGCAAAAGGCTCTTCTTGAACAAGCTGTAGAAGTATTTTATTCAAGATGTTTTCATTTTGCTGTGGCATCTGGACTGCCAGTTGTCCGCCTGGATTTATTCGGGAGATAATTTTCGGAAAAAGTTCGTTGTGGTTATCAATCCATTGCAATGCGGCGTTCGAAAAAATTAAATCCCATTTGGTTTCGTCGTTGATCTGCTCTAAAATCGTTTTTTCTTTAAATTCAAGATTTTCTTGCACTGGAGCTTTTGCCAGCATTTCAGCAGAATTATCAATGCCAAGAACAAACGGATTAGTTAATTTTTGATGCAATTTTTGGGTAAGTTCACCCGTTCCGCATCCGAGGTCTACAACTTTCAGATTGGGTTTGTCAATAATATGACTTGTTAGATCATCAAACGGTTTAGAACGTTCTTCTTTAAACTCATTGTATTTTTTCGGATCCCAAGTCATGATTTTCTTTTTCTTTTAAAGTTAAAGAAAATTTCTTTTGCTTCTAAAGGAAGATATGGTACATCTCATTTATCTTAAAAGCTAATATGTTTATTAAGAATCTTTAGTCAAGTTCATGCCAAAAATGACCACAACCATTTTTGCATTCTGTATTTCTTCTTTCTGTATCTGTAATTTTAAAAATCCAAAGTAAAGAGATTATTACTTTTTTATTTTCATTTTTGGGTAATGAAGCCAATTTATTGAAAGCAATTTTAGTGGAAAAACTTTTTAAGATTACAATTGGCGTATAAGTTGGTTTTAGAGGAATAGTATTTATTGCTCTTTGATAAGTTTCTGAATTATAATCGGTTTTATTTGGAATAGAGTTTAGAATATAAACTTGAAGTGTTTCAAAAATCTTGTCAAAACTATTCTTTTCCAATAATAGTTCTAAACCAATATTGAAATCCACTTTGTCTTGAGCAATTTTATTGATTATTTCTTCCATTCTTTTCAAGTTCTTTATTTTTCATTAGGCAATTCGTAAAAATCAAATATATAAAAGTTGGAATTACTAATGTTGGTTTATATATCGTTTTTGAATGCACTTTTTGTTTGCGTGAGGGATAGGAGAGGCATCCTTTTATGGTGGGGTTCACCATAAAAGATAAAGTGGATAGCCCGACCAGTCTTTTTCGATGAGATACGCCCAAAAGATTTTAATAAAGATTTGGGTTAAATCTTGATAAATATGATCTTTTTTAAGAATATATAGAATTTATAATTTAAAGATTAAGATTTCAGAAAAAAGTATATCTTTAGCCAACTTAAACCAATAAAAATGCAAGAAAACGACCAAGAACATTTTAAAAGAGAACTCGGACTCTTAGACGGAACCATGCTTGTGGTTGGCTCTATGATCGGATCCGGGATATTTATTGTAAGCGCCGATATCGCTAGACAAGTAGGTTCGGCAGGATGGCTTACTTTAATCTGGCTTTTGTCTGGATTTATTACCGTTGTCGCAGCAGTCAGTTACGGCGAATTGAGTGCTATGTTCCCAAAAGCGGGAGGCCAATACGTTTACCTAAAAGAAGCTTATAACAAGCTGATTGCCTTTTTGTATGGCTGGAGTTTTTTTGCAGTTATTCAGACCGGAACTATTGCGGCTGTAGGAGTGGCTTTTTCTAAATTTGCTGCTTATTTGTATGAACCGCTAAGTGATGAAAATATTCTTTACCAACTTGGTGCTTTTAAACTGAATGCAGCTCAACTAGTTTCGATTTTAACCATTATCATTCTGACTTTTATTAATAGTCGAGGGGTAAAAAATGGAAAAATTCTACAAACTGTTTTAACAATAATTAAAATTTTGTCGCTTCTTGGATTAGTCGTTTTCGGATTAACGCTTGCCGCGAAAGCTTCTGTTTGGGATGCAAACTGGGCAGACGGATGGAGCACAAAAACATTTAACAAAGAAAGCGGATCATGGCTGCCAATTAGTGGAACAGCTTTGATTTCTGGAATTTCAGCGGCAATGGTTGGATCTTTATTCTCTAGTGATGCTTGGAACGGTGTGACTTTTATTGCTGGTGAAATTAAAAATCCGAAACGAAACGTGGGACTTAGTCTGTTTCTAGGAACTTTTATTGTGACTTCTCTTTATGTTGTGACAAATCTTATGTATTTGGCTGTAGTACCGTTTGATGAAATAGCAACAGCAAAATTTGATCGTGTTGCAGTTGTGGCTTCAGATTATATTTTTGGAAATATTGGAGCGCTTATTATTGCAATTATGATTATGATTTCAACTTTTGCCTGCAATAACGGATTAATTATGGCTGGTGCGAGAGTATATTATACTATGGCAAAAGATGGTTTGTTTTTCAAAAAAGCAGCTGTTTTAAACAGTTCGAGCGTTCCTGCTTGGGCACTTTGGGCACAGTGTATTTGGGCTTCGGCTTTGTGCTTGACAGGGAAATATGGAGATTTGCTTGATTTTGTAATTATCATTGTATTGATTTTTTACATACTTACGATCTACGGAATTTTTATTCTAAGAAAAAAAATGCCTGATGCAGAAAGACCTTATAAAGCATTTGGATATCCGTTTTTACCAATGTTATATATTGTTGTAGCATCAGCAATTTGTATTTCGTTATTAATTACAAAATTCTCAACCTGTGGTTGGGGAGTATTAATTATGTTAACTGGAATTCCAGTGTATTATTTAACAAAACCAAGTGAATAATATTTTAGCTTCAATTAAAATTTAATAAAAAAAGCATCTTGATCTTTCAAGATGCTTTTTTTTTGCTTTATAGGTTTTAAGAATTAGATAAATCATTCGTAATTCTTTCTTCGGTTGGTCTTAAATAAAGAAGATAAACAATGAGAAGTATTCCAAACAAGATGAATTCGGGTTTAATGAATAATATCAAAAAAGCGGCGCCTTCAAGAACCGCCCATCGCATAATAGAAGCAGTCTGGTAAACGGGAAGCTTGTCTTCGAGTTTTAGTTTCGGGTCGATCTGTTTTAATTGGGCTTTAAATAATATGCTGCTTGAAACAAAGGCAAGAATCGGAATAAGAAGATATAGTATTGAATTCGAGTCAATAGCAGGAATATTTAGTGTTTCTAATGAAATATCTCCTACAATGAAATATACAATAATTGTCCCGGCACAAATGCCAAAATGAATAATTTGTAAGGTTCTGATTTTTTCAGTCATAATTTGGTTTAGATTTGAGGTTGATTATGCAAGTTAATGCTAATTATTTTTAAATAAACAAATTAAGATCTTGATTTTAGCAAATGATGTAGTTGTAAACAAAAAAAAGACACTAGAATTAGTGTCTTTTAAATGTAAATAATCGCTGTAAACTCGAGTTATATTGTAACTGGTTCATCAACAGATTTTATAGTTGAATTAATAATAGACAAAGTAAGCGGATCGTTTTCTCCAGAGAAGAAAGCTTCCAGAATTTCCTGAAATATCGGATTTGCATTTTCTACCAAAGAAAACAAAGTCATGCAAGAACGTAATTTTCGGGCATCTAAGTCTCCAAAAATTCCATCAGCCGATTTCATTTTAAAGGTCAATAGCAATTCTGAAATTTCAATTAAATGTTTTCCTAGAATAGGATGTTCCAAATAATCTGAAGCTTCTTTTAAATCATTAATGGCATAAAGATTTGCAGTATCGCTTTTGCCCAATCCTTTAATTTGAGGAAAAATAAACCACATCCAATGCGTCTCTTTTTTCCCTTTTCCTATTTCAGAAAGAGCAGTAAGATAAAGTTTGTTTTGCGCATCTAAGAAGCGCGCTAAATCGTTGTTTGAATAAGCCATTACGGTATTATATTTTTTTAAAAGGTTGCAAAAATAGTAAAAAAGGAAGGTTCAGCCTAATAAAACGTTCATACAATCAGTATTTTAACTTTTTTCGACAGAATTTTCCTCGTTGAAATTAAGCTAATAAATCAGCTAGTTTTTAGTTCTGAATGCATTACGTATTACGTTGCGTTTGCCTAAAAGTTAAATTTATTCTAGGCAAAACTTTGCGCGCTGTTTTGGGTACATGATGTTGCCAAAAACTATTGGTAGTCCCCGCCATCAGTAGGAAAGATCCATGATGAAGCGGAATTTCAACCAATGGAATATCCTTTCTAAATTTGTGGCGAAGTTTAAACATTCTGGTTTCTCCAAAAGTCACAGAAGCTATAATTGGATCTTTGCCAGATTTGTCTTCTCGGTCACTATGCCAGCCTACGCCGTCTTTTCCGTTTCGGTATAAATTTAACAGAAGACTGTTAAAATCGAGTTGGGTTTCTTTTTCCACGCGACTTCTGATTTTTAATAATTCATACGTCCAATCAGGTCCGTTTGGATCTGCTCCTTCGTTGTCTTTATCTTCGTACCACGCAATCATTCTGGGAACAGTATAGGTTTTATCATAAATTTCCATTTCATATTCTCTCCATTTCGTTTTACGCAGTATTCTTTCATAAAAAGAATCCGATTCTTCTTTGCTGAAGAAATTTTCAATCAGAATTAGTTCGCAATCCGGAAGATCAAATATTTTTTTACCTCCGTGCCCAGTGGTAAATAATTCGGTGTCGGTAAATAGTGTCATAATTTTGATTTTTACAGCTCTATTTTTCTCTAATTTTGATTTTAGACTAAGAAATGCTTTTTAAAGAATACTTTTCTAGGATGCTTTTCTGCATAAGAAAAAATCAGTTGCTCAATATATTGATTGCTTTTATAGGGCGTAACATAATTTTTTACGTCTGAAGGCTCATGAATCGAAACATCAGAAGGAAGATATCCCA
The DNA here is from genome assembly GCF_003254585.1 of Flavobacterium sharifuzzamanii. Classification (GTDB taxonomy): domain Bacteria; phylum Bacteroidota; class Bacteroidia; order Flavobacteriales; family Flavobacteriaceae; genus Flavobacterium; species Flavobacterium sharifuzzamanii. The sequence goes on from NZ_QJGZ01000028.1 coordinate 36,304, forward strand.
TGCCATAAAAATGCCCGTTTTCGATCCAAATACAGCTGCGTTCTTCTTTTGATTTTCCTTTGTCAATAATGGCAAAAGAAGGTCTGTTATTCAATAGATAATCAATGGCATTATCGACTTGTGCATTATGCATTATAGCATCGGGAAGACTTTGAGGACTATTATTATAGAAAAAATCTCCCTCTTCAGATCTTGAATATTTGCAGAAACGATGATCGATTTCAAAACGTTCGGCAAGATTTCGAAGTAAATTGATGCCTTCATGCAAACTGCTAAATTCATGAATGCAAACCTGAAACTTACTTACTTTGCCAATAGCGAGATATTTGTAGCCATTTCTAGCTTCGTACTGATAAATACCAAATTTAGCTTCAAAGCGTTTTAAGGCTCTATTATAAGTCGGCCAAAGTTTTTTGATTTCGGTACATTCTAAAAGAAGCGCCATTAATTCAGTAGCGCAGATTTCAAAAGAAATTCCGTGAATATCTCTCAGAAAATGTTGTCTCTGCGGATTGATATTATTACCACTGAAATGAGAAGAAACACGTTTTTTTAAATTAATCGCTTTTCCAACATAAATCACTTTTTTTGCCTGATTGTAGAAATAATACACGCCGGGTTTATCGGGTAAATTATTGAAATCATCTGGCGGAAGATTAGGAGGCAAGCGCTGGTCCTGTGCTGTTTTTTTAATCATTTTTTCGATTTCTCCAGCATCGTCCCATTCTAGCAAAAGAGAAAACAAAAGTGCAGTAGCATCTGCATCTCCGCCGGCACGGTGTCTGTTTTCTAAATTGATATTTAAAGAATTGCAAAGATTCCCTAAACTGTAAGAACCCAATCCAGGTTTGATTTTTCTGGCAGCGCGAACCGTACAAAGCTTTTTGGCGGACCATTTAAAGCCGGCTTGTTCCAGCTGATGATGAACGAATGAATAATCGAAATTGACATTATGTGCAACGAAAATGCGATCAGTAAGCATTTCCAAAACTTTCTCAGAAATATCGTCAAAGATTGGCGCATTGGCTACCATTTCGTTATTAATGCCCGTTAATCCAAAAATAGAAGGAGGTATGTCCTGTTCGGGATTTACAAGTGTTTCGTAACGATCCAGTACATTTTTACCATCATGAATAATGATCGCAATTTCTGTAATGCGGCTGCCACTGGCATTTCCGCCTGTGGTTTCAATATCGACTATAGCATATTCCGTATTTTTCATCTTTATATAACGTAAGTTGTTCTTTAGTTATTTAAAATTTAACACATAGATTTAAAGTTAAAAATGGCATTTCTACAAGCTAATAAACTATTTTTCTATGTGTTAAATCATTCTACTTATTTAAAACTTCATTCGGTGTCTCGGCAAATTAATTTCATGTCCCTGCGGATAAGGTTTTCTATGAGTAAGGCTTATATCTTCTTTAATTTGGTTTTGTGTTCTATATTGATCTTTCGAATCCATATAGCGCGGATCTGGAATAAAAGGCATTTTTGCCATTTTGAGAATCGTAATGGTCGGAAAATGATAATCAACCTCAACATTTCCTAACAAAAGATAACAGCCTCCTCCCTGAAATGGATATTTTTCTAAACTATCAGGAAAATGTGCTGTGTCAAAATAAGTGCCTTCATGATCGATCCAGGTTCCAAAATACATGGTTCCTTTTTTGGTTGGGACGTGTTTTCTGGAAATGAGATAGGCCAGCATTCTAACTTGTTTTTTATGATATTGAACTAAATCTTTAGCCATCACATCACCGCGATGTTTGGTTTGTAAAAGATCAAAAACCGTACAGGAAACAGGAAAACTCAAAAGCTCAATTTCGTCAAAAGCGTCTTCAAAAACAGAACGTTCCAATGTTGGGAGTTTATATTCTTTGACTGGTTCCTGCAGTAATTTTAAATCTCTATTTTCAGGTTTAAAATTATTCAACAGTAGACTGGCAGTTACCAAAAGCTGATTTTTGGTTTTTCCTGTAAAACGAAAAGCGTCAATGAAAATCATAGTTTTAACGCCTTCGATTCCAATTGGAATTCGGTTGATAAAATCTTCCAGAGAATTAAAATCACCCTTTTTATTTCGATCTTCTTCAATTAAATGCGCGATTTTAGATTCTAAACTTTGAATGTGCATAAAACCTAAATAAATATCTGTACCATACAAAGTGGTCTGATATTCACTTTTATTCACACACGGATTATGAATTGTTCCGCCAGACATTCTTGCTTCGTGTACATACACTTCAGTTCTGTAAAATCCGCCCTGATTGTTGATTACTGCCGTCATAAATTCAACAGGATAATTGACTTTCAGATATAAACTCTGATAACTTTCGACCGCATAAGAAGCCGAGTGTGCCTTGCAAAAAGAATATCCTGCGAAAGATTCAATTTGGCGATAAATTTCCTGACTCAAAGTTTCAGGATGCCCTTTTTGAGCACAGCTCGCAAAGAAATTATCTTTTACTTTTTGCAACGCTTCCAAAGATCTTCCTTTTCCCGACATGGCACGACGAAGAATATCACCGTCAGGAGCGGGAAGTCCGCCGTAATGCTGGGCAATTTTAATGACATCTTCCTGATAAACCATAATGCCGTAAGTTTCGCCAAGATGTTCCTTGAAAACCTCATGAAAATACTCAAACTGAGTTGGGTTATTATGACGGAAAATATACTCCTTCATCATTCCTGATTGTGCTACTCCGGGACGAATAATAGACGACGCGGCAACCAGAATTTTATAATTATCACAATTTAGTCGACGCAATAATCCTCGCATCGCAGGACTTTCGATATAAAAACAGCCAATCGTATTTCCTTTTGCTAAATAAGAATTGCAAACAGCCTCGTCTTTAGAGATTGAAGTATCTCGAATATCTACTTTTATACCTCGGTTTTTGGCGATCAGTTTTACGCTGTCGTCAATATGGCCAATGCCTCGCTGACTTAGAATATCAAATTTGTCGAAACCAATTTCTTCGGCAATGTGCATATCAAAAAGCACAATTGGAAATCCTTTTGGAGGCATTTCCAATGGTGTATAATTCGTAATTGGTTCTTCAGAAATCAAAATTCCACACGCATGCATACTTCGTTGGTTGGGATATTTCTGCATCATTTTTCCGTATTCCTGAACCAATTTTACAATTTTGTTTGTTGGATGAAGTTCTTCTGGATTTTTTGCCAAAAGATCTAATTCTTCTTTAGGAAGACCAAAAACTTTTCCGACTTCTCTAAAAATGGATCTATATTTAAACTCGACGTTCGTTCCGCAAAAAGCAACATGATCTTTACCGTATTTTCCAAAGATATATTCTAAAATTGTGTTACGCTCCTGCCAACTCCAGTCAATATCAAAATCGGGTGGTGTTTTACGGTTTAGATTTAAAAAGCGTTCAAAATATAAATCGAGTTCAATAGGGCAGATATCGGTAATTCCGAGACAATAGGCAATGATGCTGTTGGCACCGCTTCCGCGACCAATGTGCATAAAACCTTGGCTATTGCTATATTGAATAATATCCCAAGTGATTAAAAAATAACCACTGAATTCTAATTCATCAATAACTTTTAATTCTTTTTCTACGCGAGCTTTTGCTTCAATATTTTCGTTTCCGTAACGTTTGTAGAATCCTTCCCAAGCCAATTCGGTTAGTTTTTCTAAATCTTTTTGACGGTTTTCAGTATAGAACTTTTTATTTCTTTTAGCCGAAAAATCGTATTGAAAATTACACTCGTCAATGATACGTTGTGTATTTAAAATAATTTCAGGGTATTTTTCATAAAAAGGCAAAAGAGATTCTATTGGTTTCATCACATCAGAAACTTTGCAATAATCAGCTTCTGTAAGTTTCGATAAAATAATATTCGTATCAATAGCACGAAGTACTTTATGCAGGTTATATTCTTTTTTATTGCTAAAAGTAACAGGCTGTAAAATCACCATTTTGGAGATTTTATTTTTATGTTTTGAAGTTAAAAGACTTGAAACTTCTTCGGGACGAACTCCGATAAATTCATTTTCAAAAAGTGTTTCGGGAGCATTTTCTAAAGTATAGATCACAAAAACCGATTTGAATTTTGGAGCACGCAAAGGCAAAGTTTCTCCGCTGAAATTATGGTCAGTTAAGAATCTGTTCATCTCTGCTAAGCCTTCTGCATTTTTAGCAAGACCAATATATCGGAATTGATGATTGCATCGAAATTCTATTCCAACCAATGGTTTAATTTCTTTTTCCTGACACGCTTTTATAAAATCGTAAATTCCTGTAACGGTATTAATATCTGTCAATGCCATTGCTTTTAGGCCATGCAAAACGGCTTCAGCAATCAATTCCTTAAGCGGAATTGTGCCGTAACGTAATGAATGGTAGGAATGACAATTGAGATACATTATTTCTTGCGTTTTAAAATTTCGTCTTTAGTATTTGGTTTAAAATGAGCTCCGGCACAACGCATTACGGCGTCAAAACCATAACGGCTTTTCATTTTATCCATAGCTTCATAAAGGGATAGCATTTCCTGTGTATCTTCAAAAAGATCAATTTGATAAGTGCCGCGTACCAATCCGCTAAAGCGAACGCCAATCAAACGCAGACGCATTCTACGCTGATACACTTTTTCAAAAAGTTCTATTACGTTTTTAGTCAAAATATGATCGGCCGAAGTATAAGCTACTCGGCATTGTTTGGTTTCAGTATCAAAATTGGCGTAACGTATTTTAACGGTAACAGTCGAAGTCAGCCATTGTTCTGCACGAAGCTGAAATGCCAGTTTTTCGACCATTCCTAATAATATTCTTCTCAGTTTTGCAAGATCAATTGTATCCTGAGAAAAAGTGGTTTCAGTCGAAATTGATTTTCTTTCGGCATAAGGTTCAACAGGCGTGTGGTCAATTCCGTGCGCTTTTTTCCAAAGTTCCAGACCATTTTTACCAATCATTTGCTGTAAAACCTCAGCAGGCATTTCTGCCAAAGTCTGAATTTTACGAACGCCAATTCGGGACAAAAGCTGAAAAGTAACTGCTCCAACCATTGGTATTTTCTGTATCGAAAGCGGATTTAAGAAGTCCTGAACTTTTTGTTCTGGAATTTCAAGATTTCCGACAGGTTTGCCTTCTCCGGTTGCAATTTTAGAAACAGTTTTATTGATTGATAATGAAAAACTAATAGGAAGTCCTGTTTCTTTAATTACTTTTTGTGCCAATTCATTTGTCCATTTATAACTTCCGTGAAATTTATCCATTCCGGTAATATCCATATAGAATTCATCGATGCTGGCTTTTTCTAAAACAGGCGCTTTTTCCTGAAGAATTTCAGTAACATCATGAGATAATTGCGAATATAATTCCATGTCTCCTTTCATTACTTTAGCATCTGGGCAAAGTTTTAACGCCATGCGAATTGGCATCGCAGAGCGCACTCCAAATTTGCGGGCTTCATAAGAGCAAGAAGCAACAACACCGCGGTCTCCGCCACCTATAATAAGCGGAATTCCATTGAGTTCTGAGTTGGTGCGCCTTTCGCAGGATACAAAAAAGGTATCCAAATCCATATGTACAATTGCCCGTGCCATTTTTTCCTTTTGTTTTTGTATGAAACAAAATTAGTACAGATGATAACATTTTTAGTATATTTGCTGTTCCAAATTATAACAAATTTATTATGTCCTTATTTTCAGACAACATCAGAGCATTAAGGGTTAAGCATAAAATATCTCAGGAAAAATTAGCTGAAAACCTGAGTATTACCCGAGGAAGATATGTGAAATACGAAGACGGAACTTCAGAAGCACCGTACGATATTTTAAAGAAGATTGCATTATATTTTCATATGAGTATTGACTTGATATTATCTGTCGATATACGTAAAATCGATGTGCAAAATTTGATAAAACTAGAAGGCAACCGACTTATTTTGCCAATTCAAGTGGATAGTTTTGGAGAAAATTATATCGAAATTGTATCTCAAAAAGCAAAAGCAGGTTACCTAAACGGATATGCTGATCCAGAATATATTGAAAGTTTACAGCAGATTACACTTCCTTTCTTGGGACCTGGAAAACATCGCGGATTTCCTGTAGAAGGCGATTCTATGCCTCCACACGAAGATGGTTCTATCATCATTGGCCGTTATGTGGAAAAGCTAGGAGAGGTGATGGATGGCAAAACCTATATTCTTATTACTAAAAATGAAGGAATGGTTTATAAGCGTCTCAATAAAAACAAAAAAAACGCTTTGGTTTTAGAATCCGATAATAGTTTTTATCCAAATTATGAAGTGAAGGCTTCTGATATTTTGGAAATATGGGAATACGAATGCAACATTGGCCGTTCGGATAAAAAACAAGAAACTACGGAAACTGGAGCAATGAAAGATTTGCTTTTAGAATTGAAAAGGGAAGTTCGAGAGATTAAGAATAATACTTCGAATACGTAATATTTTTTTCGCCACAAATTCACGAATTATTTTAAATCAAAATTGGTGAATTTGTGGCGAAAAATAACTTATTTAATTCCCCTTCACAATCGCCGATGCAATTTGCCCGCAATGATGTGAATTGTGAAAAAGAATGATAGAAAATAATTTAAGTTTTTGAATTTTCCCAAAAAAAGGAGCTTCAATTTCTTCGAACCAATCGCTATCTAAAGATTTTTTTATGGTATTTTCCAACATTTGATAACCTTGTTCAATAAGCTGATGACTGGTTTCAAGGTCATATTTGTTTCCAGTATCTGATTGCCCAATTGTAGTGTTTTCAACATTCGTTTCAGTTCCGAAAGCCTGTCCTAAAATATTTGCGGTTTCTCCTATATGTTGGTAAATAAATCCAACCGAAGCTGTTTTTTCAGTCAATCGAAAAGTAGCGTTTTCTTCCGTAATGTTTTTAAAAGTGGCCTGACAGCCTTTGCGGTTTTGATCTAAAAGACCAAATAATATTTCCTTTTGCATAATTCTAATATTTTGATCAATCTTTCTTTTTGTTCAGAATAGTTTCCAGTTTGCTAAGTTTATTTTCCCAGAACTGGTCAAAATGACTAATAAGCGCTTTAACATCATTAAATCCTTTTTGATTTAAAACACAATGACGTTCCCTCCCAATTTCCTGAATAGAGATAAAACCTGCTTGTTGCAATATTTTAATATGCTTTGAAACAGCAGGGCGGCTCATATCAAAATTTTCAGCCAAAGCGTTTATGTTATACGTTTCTTGGGTAAGCAATTGCAGAATCTGTCTACGGCTCGGATCTGCAATTACTTGTAAGGCATCAAGATTAGGTAATGACATTATTTTTCGTTTAAAAGATTCTCGATTTTTTCCATTTTTTTCAACCAGCCTTCTGTCATTCCAGTTAGGATAGAAACATTTTCTTCTTTAAATCCAGTATGAAGAAGACGTAATTCGGTACCATTATCTTTCTTTTCCAGAGTCCATTCGACAATAGTGTCAAAGATCGTTTCATTATTTCCCGGTCCGCCTTTCCAGCTGTAAACAAGCTTTTTCAAAGGAACAATTTCTAGTATTTTGCAATGAAAAATTCCATCAAGATTTAAACTTGGAATAGGATTGGTGCGAAATGTAAAATGATGCCCTAAGAGAAGTTTAAAATCATTTGGCATAATCCATTGGGCAATTAATTCTGGCTCTGTAAGATACATCCAAATTTCTTCAGGAGCTTGGCTGTAAAACCATTTGTGGTTAATTTCTGTTTTCATATTTAAGTAACTTTAAGGTTACGCAAATGTATATGTAACTTTTGAGTTACGCAAATATTTTTTAATATTTTTCATGAATGTTGTTAAGAATAAACTACTTAACTTTATTGATTAGATGAAAATAAGATATAAATGAATATCCTAAAAGCCACAACTGAAGATCATATTCTACTAACAGAAATCACCAAAAGGTCAAAAGCCTACTGGGGATATTCTGAAGAACAAATTGAAAAATGGAATAATAATCTAACTGTAACGGCAGATTATATTGAAAAGAATAATGTTTGTAATTTAGTTGTTGAAAATCAAATAATTGGATATTATTCTTATTTGAAATTAGAAGAGAATCAGGTAAAATTGGACAATTTATTTATTTTACCTGAATATATAGGAAAAGGATTTGGTTCTTATTTAATGAATGATTTTTTGGAAAGAATGCGAAATGAAAAATGCCAAAAAATTATTTTGGACTCAGAACCAAATGCAGAACAATTTTACCAGAAAATTGGATTTACAAAAATCGGAGAATTTGAAACTTCAATAAAAAATAGATTCATGCCGATTATGGAAATGAAGTTATAATTTCGAAGAAAAAAATCCGCCATGAATTCACGAATTTTAATTTAAAATAATTCGTGAATTCGTGGCTAATAAATTTACACAAAGCGATTCAAAATTTTTTTTAATCTGTGAAATCTGTGGCTTTTAAAAAAGTTACTACTTAGTGCTTTCGTGGCTATAAAAAAACTAAAAGACCTTCGCAAATCCCAATCCATATTGCTGTCCATTATAGAAAGGCATTATCATAGAAGTTGATTTATTTTCGGCTGATGATTTGAATAGTTTTTTTGTGATATACGGATTAATCCAATAAGCAATTTTGGTACTCAAAATCCCGATTCCTGCTCCAGCCGCGACATCAGTTAGCCAATGGCGGTTGTTGTAAATTCTGAAAAGTCCAGTTCCAGTTGCAACGGCATAACCTGCAATTCCGTACCAAATCGATTTGTCTTTGTATTCTTGATATAAAAATTCTGCTCCGGCAAAAGCAGTTGCAGTATGCCCAGAAGGAAAAGAATTATTAGAACTTCCATCTGGTCTTTCTTCATGAACAATCGATTTTAAGCTTAAAACCGTTGTTGCCATAATGATATACGAAGTTGCAAATATGACCGAACGATCACGCATATTATTTTTCCCTTCTACGCCAAAAGCATTCAAAGCATAAACAGAGGCAGCAGGCGCATATTGAGAGAAGTCATCAATTGTGATTTTTTCGTCAATATCTTCTTTAACTTCATCCCTTATTTGGTGGTTGAAACTTAAAAGTTGATCATTTCCAATTCCAATAACGCCGTACCCAATCAAAACCGATGGAATAATTAGCTGTTTGTAATTGAATTTCAAATTATTTGACGTACTGTCAATTTTTGCAATGGAATCATTTTGCTGCGCATTGGCAGAAAAGAATCCGAAAAAAAATAGAAGGGAAATCGCTTTGTAGAACATTTTTTTGGCTGTTATATTTTACAAATTAACGAATGTTTTGAACCTAGTATTTTGTGCTTAATTGAACCTTAAGTGAATATTAATTAAAGACAAAATTCAATTATAAATATATTATATTTTTTTAAATTTTATAAGAATTGTTTTATTTTTTTTTAAAATAATTTAGATAGTTGTAAAAATGAATCTTTAAATCAGATCGGTAAAACTTTACACTTTCAGTGTAAACCAAAAAGTACTGCCCAATCCGAGATTACTTTCTACACCAACACTTCCATTTTGCGCTTCAATAAATTCTTTGCTAATTGCCAAGCCCAATCCCGTTCCAGATTTCTGACTTCCTGGAACTTGAAAATATTTATCAAAAACCCTGTCTTTGTACCGTGTATCAATTCCTTTTCCGGTGTCAATAACCTGAAAAACCATTTGATTATTTTCTTCTTTTAATTTAATGAGAACCGTACTTTTTTCAGACGAATATCTGATGGCATTCGATAAAAAATTAATCAAAACCCAGCCTGTTTTTTCGGCATCGGCTTTTACATTTTTGAGGTTTTCATGGGCGTCAACAACCAACTGAATCTGTTTTTGGTCTGCCTGAACCTTTACTGCTTCAACAGCATATTTCACAATTTCATGTGGATTGCTTTTACCGATATTCAGCTGAATATTTCCAGTTTCCAATTGCGATAAATTCAGTAATTCGCCTGTAATTTTCAATAAGCGCTGACTGTCTTCTTTTATACTTTCAACCAGTTGTTTCTGATCGTCATTCATATCGCCCGTTTTTCCATTTTCAAGCAATTGGAGACTTAATTTTATTGAAGCAATTGGCGTTTTTAATTCGTGTGAAACGGTGGCAATGAAATTCGTTTTAGCAAAATCTAATTCTTTAAAGAGCGTAATATTTCGCAGAATAATCACATCGCCGATATTAATTTCTTTTTCTTCGCCAGTTGGTGTTATCGTTATGTTGTGAATCTCTTTTTCGAAATAACTTTCTTTTCCATGAGCAAAAATTTTGAGAGGCTGTTTTTTCGGAGTTTCACTTTCTTTCAGAATCAATGAACGAATCAAATCATTAGAAACGGCTAATTCAGATGCAGGTTTTCCAATAATATCTTCCGATTTTAGACCGATAATTTTCAGTGCTTCATCATTCACAAACAAAACAATTTCTTCATTATCCAAACCAATAATCGGGTCGTTCATATTATTAATCAGGGTTTCCAGTCGTTTTTTCTCAAAAAGAAGTTTATAAACATTGCTGTCATGATATTCTTCGAGTTTTTGTGCCATCGTATTGAATGATTTCGCAAGATCTCCAAATTCGCTATGGCTTGTAAAATGAACTCTTTCAGAATAATTTTTATTCGCAATTTCTTTAATACTCAGCGTTAATTCCCTAATTGGATTCGCAATATTATTAGGTAGATTAACTAATAAATTAAACGCAATCAAAAAGCATAAAGATCCTACAATGGCAATCGACAAATTAGCCGTTTCAGCTGAATGCTTAGCAATATCGCTTTTCTGTTTTATGGCGTCAAGATTTAGCTTCATAATCGCAAAAATGTCTTGACGGATTTGCACTTTTACAGTTTCATCTGCATTGTTTTTGGCTAAAAGGGCAAAACTGGCTTTCAGCTTTTCAGTAGCTTGTTTTTCGCCTGGTTCAGTAATGTTTTGAGTCTGTTTTTCGAGATTTTCCTCGAAACTCTGAATCGTTTCTGTTGAACCCGATTTCATTCCATCCAAAGCAAAAATCATATTTCTGGAATATTCCAGCGTATTGTAATTGGATTTCAGAATGTTTTCAGTGTCCTGCTTAATCAGAAAAACAGAATAAGCACTCACTAATGAGAGAATGATGATCATTAAAAATAATAATCCAACACCCAGATTCAATTTGGTTTTAATTCTCATGACGTTTATTTAAAAACAAGTTTTTTTTATTTGAACCATTAAGATATTAAGGAAATTAAGCTTTGAACTTAATGAAGCTTACAAAGAGAAAATTAAGTATAGCCTTTATTTTCTTAATATCTTAATGGTTAGAAAAATTACGACAGTATTACAAGATCAACGTTTGACAAAGACAATTTGTTTAGCAAACGTCTGAAAATTGTTGTAGACAAAATTACTTTAAACAAATTAAAATGTGGTTTTCCGATACAGACAGTTGTAATTTGTTTTTGCTCTACCGTTTTTAAAATAGCATCTGTAATATTTGAATTTTCCAATTTAATAACCTCAGCGCCTAATTGCACAGCGAGTTTAAAGTTATTAATTAAATGTCTTTGTTTGTCGAGTGCAATTCTGTTACTGCTTTCTTTTGGCGTTTCGACATACAAAACATACCACGATCCGTTGTAATAACTGGCTAATCTTGCTGCTTTTCTAATAATGATTTTAGCCGTTTTTTCATTACTGCTAATGCAGGCTAAAAGCTTTTCATGTCGCAAAGCATGCAGATTCGGGACTTCACTTTCTACTTTTCGAACTACCTGACTTGCCACTTCTTTCAAAGCCAATTCACGCAATTGCAGAATTTGTTCCGATTTAAAAAAGTTCGCCAAAGCAGTCGGAATTTTATCTGCCGTATAAATTTTTCCTTCTTTGAGACGGGCAATCAAATCTTCTGAAGTTAAATCAATATTTACAACCTCATCAGCCAAACGTAAAACATTGTCGGGAATTCGCTCCTGAACATCAATATTTGTAATACGTTTTACATCTTCGTTTAAACTCTCAATATGCTGGATATTAACCGCCGAAATCACATTAATTCCTGCATCCAAAATCTCCAGAACATCCTGCCAGCGTTTTTCGTTTTTGCTTCCCTCAACATTTGTATGCGCCAATTCATCAACAATAACCACTTCTGGTCTAAGGTTGATGATAGCCTGAACATCGAGCTCATCGAGTTCTTTTCCTTTATAAAAAATAGTCCGCCTCGGAATAATCGGCAAACCCGCCAATAACTCATGCGTTTCCTTCCGCATGTGCGTTTCGATGTAGCCAATTTTTACATCGATTCCGTTTTTCAATAACGAATGCGCTTCCTGAAGCATACGAAAAGTTTTGCCCACACCGGCGCTCATCCCAATGTAGATTTTAAATTTTCCTTTCCGAGACTTCTGAATTAAATCGAGAAAATGCTGTGCGTTGTTATTTTCGTTTTCCATATTTTTTGCCACGAAGGCGCTAAGTCACAAAGTTTTTTTTAAGCCACAGATTAGAAAGATTAGAAAGATTATTTGAATGGCTCTGTGTTGATTTATCTGCCACGAATTACACGAATTTTCACGAATTATATTTAATAAAAATTAGCGAAAATTTGTGTAATTCGTGGCGAAAAAAAATCCTTTTAATCTGTGAAATCTGTGGCAAAAGTATTTCTAGAAACTAATAGCCAATGAAGTTGTCACAAACGTATTCGTATCCGTTGGAAGATTGTCTTTATTTGTGAAAATTTCATCCTTGCTTGAAAGATTTCTCGCTTCAATTCTAAACATAACATTATCAGTTACTAGGTAATCAAAGTTAGCTGAAAAACCGTAAGTTTTAAATCCGTTTGGAGTTTCAGTTGAGATAATCACGCCTTTTTCGTCGCTATAATATTCTCCTCGAGCTGCAAGCTGAATTTTATCAGTTGGTTTGTATTGCAGAATCAAGACTGGCGAAAACCAAGTATCGTATTTGTTACTGTTTTTTGCCGATTGCTGTGAACCAATATCAAAACCAGTTGTCAAATTTACTTTTTCAGCCACTTTAAATTGTCCATAGAAATTATTAAAATAACGCCATTTTTTATCTACATCAGGTTGTTCGTTTCCAATATATGTACTCCAGTTTAAAACAACCCGATCAGATGGTTTGTACGTAACTTGAGTTCCAAATGCAGGTGTTTGATTACCGTCAATTTTCTGAATTCTCTGCCAGCCGTTCAAATACATTGCCGCCAAATACCATTTTCCAGAATCAGAAGTATAGCCAATTTTAACTCCTGCTTCATAATAAGGCGAATTCTCAGCCAAAATGCTTCGGGTTAAAGTCTGACAGTCTTTTCCAATCGCACTTTCAAAACCAATATGCGAAGGCATAATTCCTGCATCAATCCATAAATCATGTTTTTGAGAAATCTTCACACCTACATTCGCTTCATAAACATTCTGTAGTAAATCCTGTTCAGCCGACGTATTATATTGCGTATAAGTTCCCGCCATCAGTGCTAAATTTGCTCGAACATTTCCCTTCGAATAATTCACTTTCGCCAGACCTAAATTCAGGTTTACTTCATTGCTTCGATTATAATTGTAAAAAAATCCTGGTTTTGTATGATTTTCTGGTTTCGCGAAATCATAACTGTAATAAACATCTATATATCCAGAAAACGTAAACGGACTTTTAGATTCTTCTTGTGCGTGTAAATTGCTAAAACCAAAAGCGATTAAAGCAGTAAGTATTATTTTTTTCATTGTGGTATTCTATTATTTGTTTAGTAGATTTTTTAGGAGCTATTTCCCGCTATCCGTTTCAATCTTTTGTGCCGAACCCCGGCACAAAAGGATTTCCACTACTATCGGGGCTAGGGCATTTGGGGTAAAAAGGCGTTTTTGTTTCCTGCAAGGTTTTCAAAACCTTGTAGGTATTATTATAATTTTAGTTTTTCGATTCCAATTCTCGCCACAGTTTGTCATCCTGAGGAACGAAGGATCACACTAGAAGCTCGACAAAGATTGGTGATCATGCGGACGGAGTTTCTCGTGTGATCCTTCGTTCCTCAGGATGACAAACTACACGGTTACTTCATGATAATACTTGATACAGATTTTTCATACCTAACAGGTTTCTAAAACCTGTTAGGATAAAAATCTTAAAACCTTAGCAACTCAGTCCCGAAGCTTCGGGATCAGAACCTTTTCTAGCGAAGCGAATCTACAGCCACATTCAATTCCAGAACATTAACCGTTTCAGGTCCAACAACAGCCGAATTAATTTTAGATTCTACCAAAGCTTTTACTTTAGCTTCATCCAGTTTTCGTTCTTTAGCCACACGTTTCACTTGGATCAAAGCACCTTGTGGAGAAACATTTGGATCTAAACCGCTTCCAGAAGCCGTAACCATATCGGCAGGAATATCAGATTTTTTCAAGTACGGATGAACCAATAAAAGGGTATCAATTCTTTTTTGAACCAAAGCTAAATATTCAGCGTTGCTTGGGCCTTTATTGCTTCCTGCACTTCCCGCAGCATTGTAATCAACAGCCGAAGGTCTTCCCCAGAAATAATTTGATTTATCGAACTTCTGTCCGATTTTTTGATAACCGACAACTTTTCCCTTAACAGAAATAGTTTCTCCTTTTCCTTGATTTGGAGCCACTTGTGCAATTGCATAAATGGCTAGAGGATAAATAACGGCTAGTAAAATAAAAGTAACCGCAGTAAGTTTTAGTATTGAGAATATAGATTTCATTTTTTTTATTTTTAGAGGTTCTAAGGTTCTAAGGTTCTGAGGTTCTGAGGTTCTGAGGAAAAAAAACTTAGTATCTCAGAACCTTAGCACCTTTTGTTTACATAAATAAGGCAACAATTACGTCAATCAGTTTGATTCCGATAAAAGGAACAATCAATCCGCCAAGACCATAAATCAAAAGATTACGTTTTAGAATGGCACTTGCCCCAATCGGACGATATTCAACACCTTTCAATGCCAGCGGAATCAAAATCGGAATGATAATCGCGTTGAAAATTACAGCTGATAAAATCGCACTTTCTGGACTGTGCAAGTGCATAATATTTAAACCTTGAAGCGCAGGAATCGCAGTAATAAACAATGCAGGAACAATCGCAAAATATTTGGCAACATCATTGGCGATTGAGAAAGTTGTCAACGTTCCTCGAGTCATTAAAAGTTGTTTTCCAATTTCAACAATTTCAATTAGTTTCGTTGGGTCATTATCAAGATCGACCATATTTCCGGCTTCTTTTGCCGCTTGAGTTCCACTGTTCATTGCAACTCCAACATTCGCTTGCGCAAGGGCAGGAGCATCATTTGTTCCGTCTCCCATCATGGCAACCAAACGACCTTCAGCTTGTTCTTTTCTGATGTAGTTCATTTTATCTTCAGGCTTAGCTTCAGCAATAAAATCATCAACACCAGCAGCTTCGGCAATAAATTTCGCTGTCAGCGGATTATCGCCAGTAACCATAACTGTTTTGATTCCCATTCGGCGTAAACGCTCAAAACGTTCTTTCATTCCAGTTTTAATAATATCCTGAAGTTCAATAACACCTTGAATTTCATTGTTTTTGATTACAACTAATGGTGTTCCTCCGTTAGACGAAATAGAAATTACTTGCTGTGCTGTATCTTCAGGGAAAGAATTTCCAGCTTGTTGCGCAATGTTTTTTGCAGCATCTTGCGCTCCTTTTCGAATGTTGGTTCCGTCTTTTAATACGACTCCAGAAGTTCTGGTTTCGGCAGTAAATTTTATAGTGTGTGAAATATCAGAAGTAGTCTTTAAGAAACTTGCTTTTGTTTCACTTTTCACATCAATCATTTCACTTAACTCTAAAATACTTTTCCCTTCAGGGGTATCATCGGCAAGTGAACTCAAAACAGCCGATTTAACAAAATCATCAAAAGTGATTCCTTTTGTGGGATAAAAATTAGTTGCTTTTCTATTTCCGATTGTTATAGTTCCTGTTTTATCCAAAAGTAAAACGTCAATATCTCCAGCAGTTTCAACTGCTTTACCAGATTTTGTAATTACGTTAGCTCGTAAAGCTCTGTCCATTCCTGCAATACCAATTGCAGAAAGCAGACCTCCAATTGTGGTAGGAATCAAACATACAAACAAAGCAATGAAAGCAGCGATAGTAATAGGAGCATTGGCATAGTCTGCAAACGGTTTTAAGGTAACGCACACAATGATGAAGATTAACGTAAAAGCAGCTAACAAAATGGTCAAAGCGATTTCGTTTGGTGTTTTCTGGCGGCTTGCACCTTCAACCAAGGCAATCATTTTGTCTAAGAAACTTTCACCAGGTTCAGAAGTTACTTTTACTTTAATTTTATCAGACAGCACTTTTGTTCCTCCTGTAACCGAAGATTTATCTCCGCCCGCTTCACGAATTACTGGAGCACTTTCTCCTGTAATGGCACTTTCGTCAATAGTAGCCAAACCTTCGATGATTTCTCCATCAGCAGCAATTAAATCACCCGCTTCACAAATGAAGATGTCGTCTTTTTTTAATGCGGAAGAACTCACTTTTTTAATTTCTCCGTTTGGCAGAATCTGTCTCGCTGGAGTTTCTTCACGAGTTTTACGCAAACTGTCAGCTTGTGCTTTTCCTCTTGCTTCGGCAATAGCTTCAGCGAAATTGGCAAATAAAAGCGTTGCAAGTAAAATTAAAAAAACAATTAAGTTATAAATAAAACTTCCCTGATCGTTAGCGCCCATTAAGATCGAAACGCAAACGGCAAACATAATTGCAGTTCCAATTTCTACGGTAAACATTACCGGATTTTTAACCATCATTTTTGGATTCAGCTTCACAAAAGATTGCACTAAGGCTTCTTTTACCTGTTTACTTTCAAACAATGATGTGGATTTATTAGTTGTCATTTTTTTTGTTGTTTAATTGGCTGAATAGTTTTTAAACACATAGAAACATAGATTTTTACTTTGAGAGAAAGGCGTTTCACTTGCATCAACACACATAGCTATGTGTTAGAAACTAGTTTCTTTTGATTTTCTTTTTTAGGTAAAGAAAAGACTATGTTTCTATGTGTTTAAAATGTTTTCAGCATTGAAAAATGAATTGTTATTTTAAAGTGAAGAATTCCGCTAAAGGTCCAAGTGCCAGTGCTGGGAAGAACGATAAAGCGGCAATAATTGCAATCACAGCAAAAATCATTATTCCAAAAATTGAGGTATCAGTTTTTAAAGTTCCTGCGCTCTCTGGAATGTATTTTTTACCTGCCAGTAAACCTGCAATTGCTAGTGGACCAATAATTGGAATAAAACGGCTTAGTAGTAATACAATTCCAGTAGTGATATTCCAAAACGGATTATTATCTCCTAATCCTTCAAAACCAGAACCGTTGTTGGCAGCGCTCGAAGTATATTCGTATAACATTTCTGAGAATCCGTGATTGCCAGGATTGTTTAACCAACCTGTTGCATTTCCGCTAAACCAATAGCCCATTGCGGTATCATTCGCAGCAAAATAAGAAGCCAAAGCTGTTCCTGCCAAAATCAATAATGGATGAAGAATGGCAATAAAAGCAGCAATTTTGACTTCCCGAGCTTCGATTTTCTTTCCTAAAAATTCAGGAGTTCGGCCAACCATTAAACCAGAAATAAATACAGCTAGAATAATGAAAATGTAAAAGTTGAGGTATCCGACACCACATCCGCCGTAAAAGGCATTAACCATCATCGCTAATAACTGCATTGCTCCAGAAATTGGCATTGCGCTATCATGCATGCTGTTTACCGATCCTGTAGAAATTACGGTTGTAGCAATACTCCAGAAACCTGAAATTGCTGGACCAAAACGAACTTCTTTCCCTTCCATAGCTCCAGTTGTTTGTGCGATTCCCATTTTTGCAATAGCAGGATTCCCATTGATTTCGCTGGAGATTGTCGGAATCACAAGAAGTAAAAATCCAACTGTCATGACACCAAAAATGATGTAAGAGAATTTTCTCTTGTTAAGGAAAAATCCAAGTGCAAAAATCATCGCAAACGGAACAATCATTTGCGCCCAAAGTTCAACAGCATTGGTAAAATAAGTTGGGTTTTCTAATGGGTGAGTAGAATTAGCTCCAAAGAATCCACCGCCGTTTGTACCAATATGTTTAATAGCGATGAAAGCAGCAGCTGGTCCGCGAGAAACCTCAACATGGTCACCTTGCAAAGTTGTAATAGCATCTTTGCCTTCAAAAGTCATCGGAGTTCCACTGAAAACTAAAGCAGTAGCAACAATTACTGAAAGTGGCAATAAAATTCGAGTACAGCTTTTTACAAAATAATTGTAGAAATTCCCCAGTTTGTCTGTGGTTCTTTCTTTCATTGCGGTAAAAACCATTGCAGCAGCGGCGATTCCAACACCAGCAGAAACAAATTGTAAAAACATCAAGACCATTTGCGATAAGTAAGAAACCCCGCTTTCGCCTGAATAATGCTGCAAATCGCAATTGACTAAAAATGAAATAGCAGTGTTAAAAGCTAAATCGGGTGTCATTGACGGGTTATTATCTGGATTTAAAGGCAAAGAACCTTGAAAAAGTAAGATAAAAAAGCAGAGGAAGAACCAAGCCATATTGATACTCAAAAGTGCTTTTAAGTGCTGTTTCCAGTTCATTTCTTCGGCTGGATTAATACCGCTGATTTTAAAAATAAATTTTTCAATCGGATTGAAAATCGGGTCAAGAAGTGTTTTGTTTCCCGTAAAAACTTTAGCAATATATTTCCCTACCGGAATAGCTAAAATAATGGTAAGGATAAAAATACCTATGACACCTATTAATTCTGTGTTCATATTTTATTTGTTAGAAATTATTTAATTTTTAGATTTTTATAAAAACAGGATAAGTACGATAAAGGCTAATGTCCAGACAGCACATGCATACAATAGAGATGTCTTTTTATTTTTATAATTTGACTTTTTCATTTTAAAATTTTTCGGGTTTGATTAATACATAAATCAAATACACGAAAACGGCAATTGAAACAATAAATAGTGCAGTCATGATTTAGATTTTTTCAAAGAATTCAACTGACAGAAAACAAATCGCAAACAGTAAAACTGCTAAAGCGAGAAGGAGGATTGTGACCATGATTATTTTAGATTTTAGATTGTAGACTTTAGATTTTTTCGATTAAACAATTAAACAATTAAACAATTAAACAGTTAACCGATTAAACGTTATACTCCCGAAGTATTAACCTGTTTGGTATATTCTGCTTTAAGCGTTTGAGGGAAAAGATGTGAAATATTACAGTGGCGCATTTCCATAAAAGACGAAACTGAAAAAACATACACATTAGAAATGGCATTTTTAGTTTCGATACTTCCGGTGATGAATAGGCGTTCTGCAAGAGCCAGACATTTTTTCGCTCTTACGATATTGCCAGATATAATAGATTTTTTGGTTATCTCAGCAAACCGTTCGGCTTGTTTGTAGATTGAGGTTACTTGATTTTTCATTTGGAATGAATTTTTAATGTTCTTCCTCTTTATGCCAAAAGATGTTCCGAAAAAATCAGGTTGTGTTTAAAGTGTTGTGAATAAAAGGAATGTAGTTGTGTGCCAAAAATTAGGCATAAAAAAAGCCTATCATTTTGATAAGCTTTTCTCGTTTTGATATGTTATTGTCAAGCTCCGGAGGAGCGAAATATTTATAGAATGGTGTATTCACATTTACCAGAACCCCAGCGGGGCGACATGTTTTTTTAGATTGTGTGGGTGTCGCTCCTCTGGAGCTTTTAATCAATGCGGTTAAAAATTTTGCTATAAGTATGTTGCTTCTCTGAAGCTTTAAAAATTGATGTTGAAATTTACATTGATATCCCCCTATTGATATTGGAATTTGGAATTTAAATTTTGGAATTTTCAATCCCATATTCTTCCAACTTTCTATACAAAGTCGCAATTCCAATTTCTAATAATCTAGCCGTTTCAGCCTTATTGCCTTTAGTATAATTTAAAACCTTTTGGATATGCAATTTCTCAACACTTTGCATGGAGAAAGCCGAAAGTGGTTTCGAATTGTTTTCAGTTTGATATTGCATTTCATAAGGAAGAACATCTGCGCTCAAAATATTTCCATTGCTCAAAATAACCGATCTTTCAATAACATTTTTGAGTTCGCGGATATTTCCTGGCCAAGAATAGTTTTCCAGTTTTTGTAAAAAATCATCAGCAATCTGTAAATCTTTTTTATTCGTTTTTTCTGAAAATTGCTTCACGTAATAATTCGCCAATAGCGGAATATCTTTGATTCTTTCTCGCAAAGAAGGCAATTTGATTTCGAAAATATTCAAACGGAAATACAAATCAGAACGGAAACGATGTTCGTCGCTTTCTGTTTTTAAATCTCGGTTCGTAGCTGCAATTAATCTGAAATTTGATTTTTTTGGAGTTGTGTCTCCAATGGGAATATATTCGCTGGTTTCTAAAACACGCAATAATTTGGCCTGAAGATCAATTGGCATTTCGCCAATTTCATCTAGAAATAAAGTTCCGCCATTGGCTTCTTCAATAAAACCTTTTTTATCTTTTATAGCTCCTGTAAAAGCACCTTGTTTATGACCGAAAAGTTCGCTTTCTAAAATTTCTTTGGTGAAAGTACTGCAGTTTAATGCCACAAAAGATTTCCCAACACGATTACTGTTTTCGTGAATTGCCTGTGCAAAAACCTCTTTTCCGGTTCCCGTTTCGCCCATAAGTAAAACAGTCGAATCGGTTTTGGCTACTTTTTGAGCCAAATCAATAACTTGTTCGATTCCTTTTGATTTTCCAATTATGGTATTGAAAGAATATTTATCATTGATTCGTTTTTCAAGCTGTTGCACTTTTTTTTGCAAATGCACTTTTTCGACAGCTTTATAGAGAAGCGGAATAATTTTATCATTATCATCACCTTTTACAATATAATCAAAAGCGCCATTTTTCATCGCTTGAACGCCGTCAGGAATATTTCCGAAAGCAGTCAGCAGAATAACTTCTGTTAAAGGAAAACTGTTTTTTATGTTTTGAAGAAAATCAACGCCGTTTCCGTCAGGAAGTTTTACATCGCATAAAACGACATCAATTTCGGTTTGTTCCAGTTTCTTAAAACCCGATTTTAAATCTTTGGCTTCAAAAACTTCAAATCCTTCCGATTTTATAATTCTCGCGAGCAGACTTCTCAGTTTTTCTTCGTCGTCTATAATTAAAATTTTGTGTGTCATTTTGCAGATAAGCTAAAACCGAATTTGGTATTCGATGTACAAATTTAGGTTTAAAATTACTTCTCTTTTTTGATTCAGAACAAATTATTTTTAAAGACAGAATCAGTTTTAAAATATTTTTTCAAAAAGAAATGTACTTTTAGATCGCAAAAGAACCAATAAAATTTATGTCAAAACGAATTCTATTTATAATCGCTGCCACAATTTTCGGAAGCTTTAATGGCTTTTCAAACGGAATTATTCAAAAAGATTCTTCAAAACCGAAAAATATTTCATTCAAAATAAAAATGAAATCGGCTGATAAGGTAAAAATTGCCGTTTCTCCTTTAAAATATAACAAACATTTAGCCTATAGTTTTACGCTTGATGATGGCTACAGATCGGCTTATTTAACTGCGTTTCCATTATTGAATGGAGGAAAAATAAGTAATTCATCCATTAACGAATGGAAAATCGATCAAGGCGGAGACGGAACAGTTTCAGAAGGGCTTTTCTATTCGGACGGAATGGGAAATAAAATTCCGTTTAAATTGGCTTTAGCGATAAATGGAGGTTCAATTCGTGATTTGTTAGAAAATCGCGGACATCTTTCGTGGAAAGAAGTAAAAGAAATGTACAATGCTGGTTGGGATATTTTGAATCACGGTTTTCATCACGCTACCAAACATGGAACAAACTACAAAACAGAAGTAACTGAAAATACAGTTTCAATACAGCAAAATCTAGATTTTACGATGTCTCATTTTGTGGTTCCAGGTGGAGAAGGTGATGAGAAATATTATTTGGAATATGAAAAGGAAGCACTTAATAACGGACATTTTTCGGTAGCATCTTATTATGGTGTTGGGCCAGTTTTTAAAGTTGATTCAAAAGTAGATTTAGATAAAATGATTTCTGCCAGAACTTTTGTGCAGAGTTCAAAAGACACAACAAGTTTTAAAACGATGGATAACTATTTAAAAACGATAGATTCTATTGTAAAACAAAAAGATCCGGTTTGGTTTAACGAATTCACACACGGAACGGGAAATACAAACTTGTGGAATCTAAGCATGCGTTTTCCTGAATTCAAATATTACATGACTACGCTTGCCAATAAATACGGATTAAAAGGAAACGATTCAATCTGGATGGCGCCATGGCAGGAAGTCTACGAATACATTTGGTTAAGAGACAGAATTAAAGTCGATTTTCAGCAGAAAAATAAAGAAGTAACGGTTACAATTCAGCTTCCAGAAATTCCAGAAAGTTTTAGAAATCGCGATATTTCATTAAATGTAGAAACTCCATCAAAATTTGAAATCGAATCGAATAAAGATTTGAAAATTAAAGATGACGGTAAAACAACTCATAAGCAGATTTTCATTCAATTAAAATAAAAAATATAGCCACAGATTAAAGGATTTCAAGGATTCATTTTACTAAAGAAAAAATCCTTTCTAATCCTTTTAATCTGTGACAAAAAAAATAATTAGTGGAAATTCGTGTAATTAGTGGCAAAAAAACTAATCAATTTCCTTTTCGTTGTCCTTTATAAAAGTATCGATATTCATTAAAAGAGGATCAATAACAATTCGTTGAGGTTTGTTTTTGATTTTAATTTTGCCTTCAATTAAATTGTTTTTGATTGGAAATGTGTAGCGAAATAACTTTCCGTTTTCATCATAAATTCCAATATCAATTGTTTTATCATTGTCAATTTGCTTTCGAACTCCCGTAGCATTTTCAATATATTTTTCAGAATCAGTTTTAAAGGAGATTTCATATAAATTATTCTTTTTCACACTTTCAACTTTAGAAATCTTAGAAGAATAAGTAATAATCTTTTTAAACATTTCATCCAGTTTTGGATAGAGTTTAGAATCTGTAACCAAATAAATCTCTTTCAATAAATCTTCAGAATCTGGAATTGGGTTAGGATATTTATAATGACTCAAGAAATTATGTAAGGCCAGATTTACTTTTTCTTCTCCAATTAAAACTCTTAGCTGATGCATAACCAGCATTCCTTTATCATAAGGTAAATGTGGAGTTTCGTAATTTGTTTTATATAAAGGAGTTTCGGGTTCATAACTTCGACTGCTCAAATACAAATCCAGATGAATTTTTAAAGTTTCTAAGGCTTTTTCCAAACCATGTTCTTTTTCGTATAACATCAATTCAGTATACTGTGCTAGAGTTTCGGTTAAAATCCAGCTTCCTTCTTTTTGTTCGGGACTGATTTGCGAATTTCCCCACCATTCGTGCGACAATTCATGAGCTGTTAATTGATTGATAATATCTTCTTTATCGCGATTATTCAAGTTGCTGTAAAACCCGAAATTCTCTTTCATAAAAACTGTGGACGGATACGAAGTCGCAGCAAATCCATCCGCGAAAGCAGAAACTTCAGCATAACGAATCGTTTTGTATGGATATTTTCCAAAATTGTTTTGGCAATAATCTAAAGTATTTTTTACATTCTGAATTAGTTTTGCAACGTTTCTCGAATGTCTTTTATCATAAAAAACTTCAATAGAAATGCCTTTATAATTTGTTTTTTGAATTTCATATTCGGCAGAAGAAAAAGCAAATCGAAAAGGAATCTTTCCATTTGATTTATAATGAAAATAATTTCGATCTTCTTTTTTCCAGTTCCCGATTAAATCTCCGACACCAATTGCCGTTTGATTTTTAGAAGTCGAAACCACAGCATCATAATCAACAAAATCATTTGTTGTTTTCGATTTGTCTTCAAGTTTCTTAAGCGGAGTCTGCGGTTTCAAATGCCTTTTTGCCCGTTCTTTTTCACTGCCGATTTCATTCGATTCCTGATAACCAAAAGTTGGAAAATAACGGCTTATTCGCATAAACGAACCATTTTCAATGATAGAATTAAATGCAGTATGACCTTTAAACGGCGACCAAGTTGAGGTAAAAGAAAAACTCATTTTTATTTTCTGGTGAGGTTCTAATGGTTTTTCTAATCGATACCAATAATGCTGAAATTCAGAAACATCATCTAGATTTTTCGCATTCTCAATTTCAACAGAAGTCAGTTTCGAATTTCGATCTATATATAGGAGTAAACTATCGATTGTTTTTTCAGAATTATTGATCAATTCATAAGTGCCTTTTACTTCATAACGATTCTCTTCAGGAAATAAATCAACTTTGCTTTTTACAGAAATAATTGATGGTTGCGCTAGATTGACATATTTTTTGAATCGCTTTTCGTAATGTTCGCTCCAATTGTTAACGTCATCTTTGGTCAAATACGGATATTCAATATTAGTTTTATAAAAAAGATAACTTCCAAAAGCAATGAAAAGAATACTTCCAAAAGCAAAAGTTGTTTTTTGAATAGTATTAAATGAATTTCTACGAATAGCTTTTAGAATAGTAGAATTTCGTTTCCATAAAATTCCAGTCAATGTGAGCAACATCAAAGCAAGACCTAAATTGTAGAGCATTGAAATATGAAACGGAAAAGTATAACTTCCGAAACCATTCAAATCAAAATATTCTCTTTTAAAAGAATCTCCGAATCGAAATAACGGATGCGAAATTCCTAATTGTTCTCCAATTCCAGTACAAAATAAGAGAACAATAAATGCAGAAATTCCCAATCCTAAATATTTGTTTTTGATGAAAGTCTGAATTGCGATTATCAAAATCGAAATCAAAAACAATGGAAATCCGATATAGTAAAACATTGAAAAGTAAAGTCCGGCTTCAATCGGTGCATTTGCATGTATGATTTGAAAAGCAATTCCAATAAAAATGCTAATTCCAATTAAGATCAATGGAATCATAAAAAGTGCTGTCAATTTCGAAAGCAAAACAACAAACTGAGAATACGGTGCTGTATTTTCAAGCATTTCAAATCTCGAATTTTCGCTTCGATTCAATAATTCACTACTATAAAAAAGAGTTATCAGAATCAAGATGAAAGGCAAACGATCCATAATTGTAGAAATCATCAAAGCTGTGTCGGTGATTTTTTCTGCCAGTCTAATTCCTCCGTCAATTTCATCTGAAATCTCAATCATTAATAATCCCGAAAACAGAAGAACAATCAGTAAAAATGGAATTCCTTTTAAAACCAAATAAATATCCATTTTCAAATTGCTTTTAAAAACAGCCCAATTATGCTTGGAAGTTTTAAATTCAAGCTGTTTTGGAATTGCAGTAGAAAACATTTGTGTCTCTTTTTTACTGACTTTAACCGATTTTATCTTTTTAGTTTTTGTTTTTCGAAATGAAAACAATTTATACGAAACAAAAATTAGAAGAAAAGAAACACAAGTCCACAGGATTCGATTGAATAAAAAGTTTCCTGAAAGCGTAAGTAGTTGTGTGTTTTTTTCTATCGATGTCCAATATCTCGTTTGTTCCAAAAAAGCGGCCAAACCAAACGGATCTATTTTTGCTGCCAAAGACATCGCTTTCGCGGAAGACGGAGAAGCATTTGCAAATAAAGGCGAATTTGAAAAAATCGACCCTGCTATATATAATATGTAGATGAATAAGCCGCCAACATAAACAAAAAGTTTACTTCGTGTAAACCAAGAAAGAGTTGCAAGAATCGAAAGGCATAAAAATAGGTTGGGAACAACGATAACCAAATAAGGCCAGATGTAATTTAGAATTTCAAAGGGACCAATCTCGCTTTTAGGAATCCACGACATTTGATGCCCGATAATCATTCCGATAATAAACATTCCAAATGAAGAAACGGCAATTATAAAGGACGTGATAAATTTACTTCCTAAAAAATAAAATTTAGAAATAGGAGTAGAGAAGATTATTGAATCAAATTTGGTTTCATATTCTTTTAAAAAATGCTGTGCAACTTGAAGCGTGGTGGAGAAAATAGTCATTAACGATATCAAACCAATCGCGTAAGTCAGTACAAACGGACTATTTTTATAAGCACCCGAAAACGAAAAGTTAGCAAAAGCACTCACAAAAAATCCTAAAACCAAATAAATAATAAATGTGGCATAAAAAGTCCAGCTTCTGGTATTGCTATGCCATTCAAATGGAATTAATTTAGAAAGCATAACGTTATTTTTTAAGTTGATTTTGAGATAAAATATTAAAGTAAACATCGCTTAAATCTGGAGAAGTCAATTCAAAACCAGAATCTGGGCGTTGATGGGAGAAAACGTGAATATTGATTTTCCCTGAATTTAAGTTGGACGAAATGATGTTGAATTTCGATTGATGCTCTTTCAGTTCTGTTTTCTGAACCGCTTTCATCCAAATTTTATCTTTCAAAGAATCGATTGCTTCATTTGGTTTCCCTTCCAAAATCAATTTTCCGTTGGAGATAATTGCCATTTTTGGACATAAATCGCGAACATCTTCTACAATATGAGTCGATAGAACTACAATAATGCTTTCGCCAATTTCACTCAAAAGATTATTGAAACGGTTTCTTTCCTCAGGATCAAGTCCAGCAGTAGGTTCATCTACAATAATAATCTTCGGATTTCCCAATAAAGCCTGTGCAATTCCAAAGCGCTGACGCATTCCGCCAGAAAAAGAATGAACCGCTTTGTCTTTATGCTGTAATAAATTAGTTTGATGCAGCAAATACAAAATCTGATCGTGACGTTCTTTCTTATTGACGATTCCTTTCAAAACTGCCAAATGATCCAATAGACGATAAGCAGAAATTTTTGGATAAACGCCAAATTCCTGCGGAAGATATCCGAGATTTTCTCTTATAAACATTGGGTTTTCGAGAATATTAATTCCGTTAAACTCGATAACCCCAGAAGTTGGTTCCTGCAAAGCAGCAATTGTTCGCATTAAAGTCGATTTTCCAGCGCCATTCGGACCCAATAAACCAAACATGCCGTTTGAAATTTCAAGCGATAAATGGTCAATCGCCTGCGTGCCGTTCTCATACGTTTTGCTGAGATTTTTGATAGATAAACTGTTCATTTTTTGATTGATTTTTGATGATTATATAAATGATGATTTGAAAATTTTAGGCAATAAAAGTCCAGTCGGCCTCAAAAAGCCGATTTTTATGTTCAGAAAATTTGATTTAAAAGAAAGCTACTCGCTTACATATTCTAAAATATCACCAGGCTGGCAGTCTAGTATTTTGCAAATCGCTTCGAGAGTATCAAATCGAATGCCTTTTGCTTTTCCAGTTTTTAGAATCGATAAATTAGCAGGTGTTATATCTAATTTCTCTGCCAATTCTTTACTCTGCATCTTGCGTTTGGCAAGCATTACATCAACATTTACAATTATTGGCATAGTTATATAAATAAGTCTTGTTCGTTTTGAAGGTTTAAACCTTGTTTAAAAATGGCAGCTAAAAAATAAGCAAAAGCGCCAAGCATTCCATGCAATATGATAAAAAGTGCCACTTCATTATCTAAAGGAACAAAGAAGAAAGCAAAAAGTATAACGATACTCGGAATGAATAAATTGGATATATAAAAACGTTTTAAATGTACAACTCCATTTTGAGTAAACAATTTTGGCTGAAAGAAGACCTTAAAGACATTACTGCTCAGTAAAAAGAAAAGTCCATAAAGACTAAGCGGAGCCAAAAAATCAAAAAGAATGTACGGTAGATTATAATCACCCAACATTAAAGGATGAGTAGTAAACGGGTAACAAACCTGAAAATACTTTCCGTTATCTTTAAATGTTAGAAATAGCCCTGTCACTAAAGTAAAAACCGAATAAGCAGCCAAGAAAAAATAAATTATAGACAAGAATCGGGTGAAATAAAATAATATTCTGGAAACAATATGAGTAGTCTTCATACAATGAGAAATTAAATTGATATTGCAAATGTATAATTAATTATTTTAAAACGATAATTAATTATTAAAAATTAGCTATTTTGAATGACTTTAGAATATTATAATTCTATTAACACTAGAAAACAAAAGGCATTCGCATAAATGGGTTAATTTTGCATTTTAGCCTTAATTTATATGAAAAAACCAATTTCAGTCTCAATATTAGAGCTTGCGATTATCACCCAAGATAGTAACGCAACAGAAACATTCCAAAAAACAAAAGACATAGCGCAATTAGCTGATAAACTAGGATATAAAAGAATCTGGTTGGCAGAACACCATAATATGGCACATGTTGCAAGTACGGCAACTGTGGTTTTAATTGGTTACGTGGCAAGTCAAACCCAAAATATCCGTGTAGGTTCTGGCGGAATCATGCTTCCAAATCATTCGCCTTTAGTAGTGGCAGAACAATTTGGAACATTGGAAACACTTTATCCAAACCGAATCGATTTAGGTTTAGGAAGAGCACCAGGAACAGATCAGCCAACTGCAGAAGCGATTCGAAAAGACTTTTTTGAGCAAGCACAGCGATTTCCGCAAAACGTAAGTAAACTTCAAGAATATTTTTCTTCTGAAAATGCCACAGGAAAAGTTCGTGCATTTCCAGCTGAAGGACTAAATGTGCCAATCTGGATTTTAGGTTCAAGTATGGATAGTGCGGCTTTAGCAGCAGCTTATGGGTTACCTTATGCTTTTGCTGGACACTTCGCGCCAAAACTAATGATTCAGGCATTCGAATTTTATAGAGAAAATTTTCAGCCTTCAGAATATTTAGACAAACCAAAAACAATGGCTTGTGTTAATATCATTGCAGCAGATACAAATGAAGAAGCAGAATTGCTATCGACAAGTTTGTATCAAATGTTCCTAAACCTAATTAGAAATGATCGCAAAGGATTACAGCCGCCAGTTCCATCATTAGATGACATCATGAATGAACAGGAACGTTTCCATGTCAATCAAATGACAGCAGGAACCTTTACAGGAAACAAAGAGCAGCTAGTAACCGATTTGAGAAAGTTTATTGATTATGCCCGAATAGATGAGCTAATGGTGACAAGCTCAATCTTCGATCACCAAGCAAAACTAAAAAGCATTCAAATTACAAAAGAAGTAATAGATGCTTTGAATGAGTAATACATATAATGTATAGTTTTTAAATTATACTATATATAAGAGTAAGTCTCGGTGACAACCCGACAGGTTTTGAAAACCTGTCGGGTTTTTATATTATACACTATATATAGAGGCAGACTGCCGGTCTGAGGGGAGCGAATCGCATCCGGTTTTGGAATTTGGAATTTGAAAGATTGGAATTTTGCGTTTAATTGGGAGCTTCATCCCGCTATCCGCTTCAATCTTTTGTGGCCGAACC
>NZ_QJGZ01000006.1 GCF_003254585.1 Flavobacterium sharifuzzamanii
TAGTAAAATAGGGCGATTAGCTCAGCTGGTTCAGAGCACCTCGTTTACACCGAGGGGGTCGGGGGTTCGAACCCCTCATCGCCCACAAAGTTTTTTATAATAAAAACACTTGCAAATATAAAATCTAAATGTATATTTGCACTCGCTATCAGAAATGATAGCAACCTAGTAAAATAGGGCGATTAGCTCAGCTGGTTCAGAGCACCTCGTTTACACCGAGGGGGTCGGGGGT
>NZ_QJGZ01000016.1 GCF_003254585.1 Flavobacterium sharifuzzamanii
TCAGTTTTAGGATCGAATGTTCCTCAGACATTAGGAAAAAATGTTTTTGAAAATGACACAAAAAATGCTCAACCGTTAAACTCTTCAGATGTTACATTGAAAACTACGACAGCAGATCCAAAAGGATATCTGACTGTGGATACAGATGGAAATATTGTTTTAGGCGCTAATCCTCCAGCGGGAGATTATGAGCTGACTTATGAAATCTGCGAGAAATTAAATCCAGACAACTGCAGTTCAAATACGGTAAAAGTAACAGTCGGAACGCCAGTAATCGATGCAGTTGAAGATGTAATAGCTTCAATAAATGGAAATATCGGAGGGAAAACCATTTCATTAACT
>NZ_QJGZ01000027.1 GCF_003254585.1 Flavobacterium sharifuzzamanii
TGGGCCTATAGCGCCGGAATCTTTTATAATATCTGTTAAATTAATTTCGTTCGTATTTCGCGCTTCGTCTATATATCTTAAGATGTGAATGTTTGAAGTAACACCGTTTACAGTTTTCGCTGTAATTACATCTTGAACAGTTGTAATTGTTTCATTAACGTCAACTACAGTTCCTGCCTCATTTTTATAAGAAGCAATTTTGTTTCCTATTGTAATAACTGGTGTTACAGTTGTAGTGGTTTCAGCAGCTTTAATAAGATTAATAGCTGTTGAGTTTTTGTTCTCATCAGTATAAGTTAATGTGTTTTTAATAGGATCATATACTAGAGTGGTTATTGTTTCTTCTCCAGAAACAAGAAGTCTATACCATTTATCAATATACCAATAGTAATACCCAGGAGTAACATCTGAAGTTGTTTCAGTATTAAAAACCAGTAAGCTATCAACATTTTTATTTTTAATTGTTGTAGCATCTGTAGATCCTGTTAAAGGAACTCTAGGAATTAAAATCCCTTTATCTGAAGCAACAACTTCTAGCTGAGCTGATGCATCTGGCTTAAGTGTTCCAATACCTACTTGAGAATAGGCACCGTAACTCGCTAGCACAAAAAGTAAAGGAAGAAATTTATTTTTCATAGCGTATTCTTTTAGTTTTGGGGCATTTAGATGTTTGGTTAGACCCCTTTTGTGAATGCGCAAATTTCTTTTTATGTCCTCTCGAATTTTGCCTCTACATGTTTTTTTTTTAATAGATTAAGGTTTTTTTGTACTATTAGTATTATTTTTTTTCTGTTTGTTGTTTTGATTTTTCAAATGAATTGTTGGAGAAAATTATGAATGCAAACCACTTAATTTCCTAATTAAGTTTATTTTTGCACCATGATAAAATGGATAACAAAACTGTTTACATCAAGACCACAAGAAGAGAACATAAATAATATGAAAAAATATTTAATAGTAGGTTTGGGTAATATTGGCGCCGAATATGTAAATACAAGACATAATATCGGATTTAAAGTCCTTGATTTTTTAGCCAAAAAAGAAAGTCTTTCTTTCGAAACGGTAAAATTAGGATCGCTTGCTGAATATAAATTTAAAGGAAGAACTTTTTTTCTTTTAAAACCAAACACTTATATGAATCTAAGTGGAAAAGCAGTAAAATACTGGATGGACAAAGAAAACATTCCGTTAGAAAATATTTTGGTAATTACAGACGATTTAAATCTTTCTTTCGGAACAATCCGAATCAAACCAAAAGGAAGTGACGGAGGTCACAACGGACTTAAAAACATAAATCTAGTTCTAAATACACAAAATTACACACGCTACAGATTTGGTATCAGCGACCAATTTAAAAAGGGACAGCAGGTAGATTATGTTTTGGGAGAATGGACTCCTGAAGAAGAAGCAAAACTTCCAGAACGCTTGGAAACTTCAGTAGAAATTATAAAAACTTTTGGAGCAGCTGGTTTAGAAAACACCATGACAACATTTAATGGAAAATAAAGATTTTCAGGTGTTTATGTCGTAAAAATGTAAATTATCAATGAATTTAATTCAATTATAACGAAATAGTATTTTCAATTCCAAAGTTAAATGTCTAAATTTGGAATAAATTATTATAAACCATAAAAATCATTTTACCATGGCTTTTGAATTACCACAATTACCTTATGCATACGATGCATTAGAACCACATATTGATGCACGTACAATGGAAATCCATCATACAAAGCACCACAATGCTTATACTACAAATCTTAATGCAGCTATCACTGGAACAGATTTAGAAGGAAAAACTATCGAAAATATCTTAATTAACTTAGATAAATCTAACGCAGCAGTTCGTAACAATGGTGGAGGTTTCTACAACCACAATTTATTCTGGACAGTAATGTCTCCAAATGGAGGCGGGTTGCCAACAGGAGATTTATTGGCTGCTATCGAATCTTCTTTTGGAAGTTTTGAGGAGTTTAAAGCAAAATTTGCTAAAGCAGGAGCAACTCAATTTGGTTCTGGATGGGCTTGGTTAACAGTTCAAAAAGGAGGGAAATTAGAAGTTGTAGGTACTCCAAATCAAGATAACCCATTAATGCCAGAAGTTGCTGGTCACGGTGGAACTCCAATCTTAGGGATGGATGTTTGGGAGCACGCTTACTACTTAAACTACCAAAACAGAAGACCAGATTATATTGAAGCTTTCTTCAGTGTAATTAACTGGACAGAAGTAGCTAGAAGATTTGCTTTAGACAAATAAGAAAATAGAGCATAGAATATAGAAAAAAGACGAGCCATAGGTTCGTCTTTTTTTTATGCTCAATTTTTAAAAGTCTTTATTCTGTACTCTATTTTCTTTTCTCTGAAAAAAAAAGCAAAATAAAAAAGGTGGAAGAACTTCCACCTTTTTTGCCCCAAATCTACCATAAACTTAACCTACTAATGTTATGGTCCTGTAAAGGTATGGCAGATATTTTTTTGATGGAAACTTATCAGATAAAAAGCAACTATATCCGATTAAAAGCTTGTATGGCCTGTTTTAAAATATTTCTAGATTTATTTCAGTAAAAAAGGTGGAAGAACTTCCACCTTTTTTGCCCCAAATCTACCATAAACTAACCTACTAATGTTATGGTTCAGTAAATGTATGGCGGTTATTTTTATATTGGAAAAATTTTAGATAAAAAGCAATTATACTCGACAAAAAGCGGGTAAGTGGTTGTTTTTTAGATGTTTGTAGGTTGAAATAAAAAAGGCGGAAGAAAATCCGCCTTTTTTGCCCCAAATCTACCATATACTAACCTACTAATGTTATGGTATAGTAAATGTATGGCAGTTATTTTTGAGAGTAAAAAATTTTAGATGAAAGGTAAGTAAATCCGATGAAGAGGTATAATCGGCTGTTTATAAATGGGTTGAATTTATTCCAATAAAAAAGGTGGAATTGCTTCCACCCTTTTTGCCCCAAATCTACCATAAACTTAACCTACTAATGTTATGGTATTTCAAAAGTATCATAGCTTTTCAATTTCACCAAAGAAATAGGATGAACGGCAAAAAAAACCGATGAAATGCACTATTTAACCTTTTATTAGTATTTTATTAATACGCTCGAGCGTCTTTTCCTTCATAAAAATTCATGAAAGCACGATTTACAACTCTGTTTCCACCTGGAGTTGGGTAATCTCCTGTGAAATACCAGTCGCCTAAATTTTTAGGACATGCTTTGTGTAAATCGTCTACTTTTTGGAAGATGATTTTTACTTCTGCATTGATTTCTGGTGAGCTTAACATTTCTGCAATTTTATCTGAAATCTCTTCATCTGTAAATTGATCGTATATTGCTGTAACATAGTTAACAACGTCTTTGTCTGCGAAATTTTCTTGAGCTTTGCATTTTGCATAAACTTCATCTACAATATGGTAAAGGTTTCTTTCTTTTAATAAAGCAAGTGCAGCTCTAAAAGCAACTAAACCTTCTAATTTAGCCATATCGATTCCGTAACAGTCTGGATAACGAATTTGTGGTGCAGATGAAACAATTACAATACGTTTTGGTTTTAAACGATCCATCATTTTAATGATGCTCATTTTCAATGTAGTACCACGAACAATACTGTCGTCGATAATAACCAAATTATCTTCTGGTTTAATTACGCCATAAGTTACATCGTAAACGTGAGCCACTAAATCGTCACGGCTGCTGTCTTCTGTAATAAAGGTTCTAAGTTTAGCATCTTTAATGGCAACTTTCTCTGTACGTATTTTTACAGCTAAAAGTTCCTGAAGTGTTTCAGCGGTTAACGTATTTCTATTTTCTAGAATATAATTATTTTTTCTCTGATTTAAGAAATCCTGGGCTGCTTCAACTAAACCATAAAAAGAAGTTTCTGCTGTATTAGGAATATAAGAGAAAACAGTGTTGTCTGTATCGCTATCAATTGCTTTAAGAACAGCAGGTAAAATTAGTTTTCCTAAATCTTTACGTTCTTGGTAAATTTCGGCGTCACTTCCTCTTGAGAAATAAATTCTTTCGAACGAACAAGCTTTTTTGATTGTTGGTTCCAAGATTTGATTCATAGAAACATTTCCATTTTTCTTGATGATTAAAGCGTGACCTGGATCGATTTCTTGAACGCTTTCAAAAGGAACGTTGAATACAGTTTGAATAACCGGTCTTTCAGAAGCTACAACCACAACTTCGTCGTCTTGATAAAAGTAAGCTGGACGAATTCCTGCAGGATCTCTAAAAACAAAAGCATCGCCATGACCTAACAAACCAGCCATTGCGTAACCTCCGTCTAAGTTTTTTGCCGAACGAGCTAATATTTTAGCAATATCTAAACGTTCTGCAATTACTGG
Organism: Flavobacterium sharifuzzamanii; assembly: GCF_003254585.1. Classification (GTDB taxonomy): domain Bacteria; phylum Bacteroidota; class Bacteroidia; order Flavobacteriales; family Flavobacteriaceae; genus Flavobacterium; species Flavobacterium sharifuzzamanii. The sequence goes on from NZ_QJGZ01000027.1 coordinate 4,360, forward strand.
AGAAGCTTCTCTTTTTGAATATCCTTCAGCTTTGCAGTCTTGGTATAATTGCATTACTTCTTTGTCTAAGAAGTGGCCAATTTTTTCCATTACTGTAACAGTATCAGCCATTTCTTTTGGATGCTGCCCTAATTCAACCAGATTTTCGAAAAGTTCTTTAACATTAGTCATGTTGAAGTTTCCTGCCAAAATCAAGTTACGGTGCATCCAGTTACTTTGACGTAAAAATGGGTGAACACTTTCGATGCTGTTTTTTCCAAAAGTTCCGTAACGAACGTGGCCTAAAAACAATTCTCCAACATAAGGAATATTTGCTTTTAGCTCTTTCATGTCATCTCCAAGTTCTGGATGAGCTTTTAGTTCTTCACTAACTCGCTCATTGATTTGTTTGAAAACATCTTGTATTGGCTGTGAATGATTTGAACGAACTCGGCTGATATAGCGCTGTCCAGGTTCAACATCAAATTTAATGCTTGCAAAACCAGCGCCGTCTTGTCCGCGGTTGTGCTGTTTTTCCATCATTAAATACATCTTCTGAATTCCGTAGAAAGCAGTGCCGTATTTTTCTTTATAATATTCAAGCGGTTTTAGTAGTCTAACTAAGGCTATACCACATTCGTGTTTTAAAGCGTCGCTCATTGTTTTTTGTTATTTGTGTGTTGTTGTAAGTTGTGTGTATTAACGTAATAAAAAAGCCCCGTTTTATCGAGGCTCTTAGGCATTATATTTCTATGTCAAACTGAGTTAACGACTTAAATTGCTGTAATCGAATCGCTACTTCGGCTTTGCTTAATGATTCCATCCTTTCAGTTCCAAATTTCTCTACGCAGAACGAAGCTAAATTTGAACCATAAATAATTGCATTCTTCAGGTTGTTGAATGAAATGTTTTCGCTTTGCGCAATAAATCCAGAGAAACCACCTGCAAAAGTGTCTCCTGCTCCTGTTGGATCAAAAACATCTTCTAATGGTAAAGCTGGTGCAAAGAATACTTCTCTGTTGTGGAATAAAAGTGCTCCGTGTTCTCCTTTTTTGATCACCACATATTTTGGTCCCATGTCTTGGATTTTAGAAGCTGCTTTTACTAATGAATATTCGCCAGAAAGCTGTCTAGCTTCTTCGTCATTGATTGTAATAACATCTACACGTTTAATAACGTCTAGTAATTCTGGAAGAGCGCAGTCCATCCAAAAGTTCATAGTGTCTAAAACTACTAATTTTGGTTTTTTCTCCATTTGATCTAAAACACTGCTCTGTACCAATGGATGTAAGTTTCCTAACATCACAACATCAGCATCTTTGTAGTTTTGAGGAACTTTTGGCTGAAAATCAGCTAAAACGTTCAGCTCAGTTACAAGAGTATCTCTAGAATTTAAATCGTTGTGGTATAAACCGCTCCAGAAAAAAGTCTTTCCTCCTTTTACAATTTCGATACCAGAGATATCAATATTTTTTGAAGTTAAAAGATCTAAATGTTCTTGAGGGAAATCGTCGCCAACTACAGAAACAATGGCCGATTGCAAGTTAAAAAATGACGCTGATAATCCGATGTAGGTTGCAGCACCACCTAATATTTTATCTGTTTTTCCGAAAGGAGTTTCAATCGCGTCGAAAGCAACTGTTCCAACAATCAATAGTTTATTCATTTTATGAATTTCGAATTAGGGTGCAAAGATACTTCATAAGTTACAATCTTGCAACGGTTTAGGTTCTCAAAATTTTCTTAAAAAAACGACTATGATTTCGGATTAAAACTATTGTAAATGAATGGGTTAAAATTGATTTTTAGTTGTGTTTATAATAGGTTTTTTGAATTTAAGATGCAACTTTTTTGAAAATAATTGCGAATATTTTACAGCTCGTACTTTTTATCAAAATAATTTTTTAAAATTCCAACCTGAACTAAAATCATAATTGGAACAATTAAAATGGCATACAGGATATTTTTAGAAAAATGAATTCCTGAAAATGCTGTTGACATTCTATCAGAATAGAATTTCCCGACTTCGTCAATTTTGAAATCAGTTTCTGAAACTGAGAATAGAGAAACATAAATCACTAATGCTGCCACAGCCAATCCGATCGAAATCCAGATTGGTTTAGAAATTAATGGTTTGTATGTTTTCAGTTTTTTCTCTTCTAAAAGATGAACTTCAGCCATTATTTTAGAAGTGAAATCTATTGATGGTGATTGCAGTTTTTCATCAGCCATCATTTTCTCAATAAGTTCCTCTATATTTTTATCGCTCTCTATCATAACATTCTATTGTTTCTGGTTCTAACTGCTGTCTCAAAATTACGGCTAATTTCTGTCGGCTCCTAAACAATTTTACCTTTGCGTTATTGGCCGAAATATTCATGATTTTTCCAATTTCTTCTAAATTTTGGTCATCAAAATAAAATAAAGTTAAAAGGAAATTTTCGTCACTTGGTAATAAATTTAAACATTTCTGAATGGTGTGCTTTCGTTCTTTTTCTTCTAGTGCGCTCAATGCATTGTCCATGGTTTTTATTAAATGAGAAGAAAAATCGTCTATAGAAATATTCAAATCGTCTTTTTTATTTTTCTTTAAACGGTCTAGGCAAGTATTGTAGGCGATTTTATAAATCCAGGTCGAAAATTTAGATTCACCTTTAAATTTTGTTAGAGAACTATAGATCTTAATAAAAGTATCTTGCGCAACTTCTTCTGCCTCTTCTCGATTTTTAACCATCTTTAGAGCCAAAGTAAAAATCATATCCTTATAACGATCTACAAGAACGGCAAATGCATTGGTCTCGCCCTTCAAGATTTTATCGATATAATGTTGATCATGTATTGTGCTCATATTATATAGGACGACGGTTTGTTTATTTAGGTTACAAGAAATTTGAAAATAAATTCCAAAAAGCAAATCCCAAATTCCAATCCAATAACTATCAGAGTTAAAATTCAAATTATACTTATTATATAATAGTATAAGCTTTGTCAAAGTTTGGAACTTTGACAAAGTTTCTTTGAATCAAAATTAATTGATAATCAGTTGGTTTTGGAATTTGGAATTTAAAATTTGAAATTTTTCACCAAAAGTTGTAACCTCATTTTAAAAACCCTCGTCATATGAGGTATATCAATCAATTAAAAACATAAAATATCATGGACGAAAAAATTTTAATTCCAATCAGTCTTTTTTTAATGATCTTCGGGATTGTTTATTTAATTTATTCTACAAGAAATAGAGAGCGTTTGGCTCTTATAGAAAAAGGAGTAGATGCGAGTATTTTTTTACAGGGAAAAGGAAAAGGGGTTCCAGCATGGAAAATCTTTGTTGTAAATATTGCCTTTTTATTAATAGGAAGTGGTTTAGGTATTTTTATCGCCTTATTAATTACTACTTACACATCTTTGAATGATGGAGCGGTTTATCCTTCAATCATATTCATAATGGCTGGAGTTGGATTATTAATCGGATTTGGAATGGCTAAAGATTTAGATAAGGCAGAAGAAGGAAAGTAAGAGAGTAAAGAATAAAAAAAAAACGCATCAAATATCAAATATTTGATGCGTTTTTTTTTATTCTTTAGATGCGACGGTTTCGTAATAAACATCAATCGAAAGTTTAGGTTGCATGGATGCCATAACAGCCAATTGATCGCAACGCTCATTTTGCGGATGATTGTTGTGGCCTTTTATCCATTTAAAATCGACTTGGTGTTTGCGGTAAGTAATTAAGAAACGTTTCCATAAATCAGGATTTTTTTTGTCTTTGTATCCTTTTTTTTCCCAACCAAAAACCCATTTCTTTTCTACAGAATCAACAACATATTTAGAATCTGAAACCACAAGGACTTTCATATTTGGCTTTTTCAATTTTTCTAAACCTACAATTACAGCCAGAAGCTCCATTCTATTATTGGTAGTAAGACGAAAGCCTTCGTAGAATTCTTTTTTATGTGGAGTGCCTACCAGTTCCATCACGACTCCATAACCGCCATTTCCTGGATTTCCTTTTGCTGCGCCATCCGTATATATATGTACTTCGTGATTCATTTAATTTTAGATTTCAGTCCCGATAGCTATCGGGATGATTTTTTTAATTGCAATTGATTTTTGAATTTGATTTTATTCTTCCAATATTTTATGAATAATCTCTGGAAAGTGTTTTTGTTCCAATTCATGAATCTTTTCTGCAACCGTCTCTGGAGTATCTTCATCTGTTAAGGTAACATTTGCTTGAAAGATAATAGCGCCTTCATCATAGTTCTCATTAACATAATGAATTGAGATTCCTGTTTCTTTTTCCTTATTATTAACTATAGCTCTATGTATATGCATTCCATACATTCCTTTGCCTCCATAATTAGGTAAAAGTGCTGGATGTATATTTATTATTTTGTTTGGATATTGTTCAATTATGTTTTCCGGAAATTTGAGTAAAAAACCAGCAAGAACGATCAAATCTGGGTCGATTTTCTGTATTTTTTGTAGCACTTTTCTTTCTAAAAGTTCGTTTTTTTCGAAAATTTCGACAGGAATTTGATGATTTTTTGCTCTTTCAATCACTTTTGCCGAAGCATTATTTGTAAAGACCGAAACAACCTTTGCAATTTCAGTGTTCGAAAAATATTTTATAATGTTCTCGGCGTTAGTTCCTGATCCTGAGGCAAAAACGATAATTTTTTTCATAAAGTTGTGTGTTTTGAGAGTGCAAAAAACGGAATAAAAATCGAAAATAAATAGCTTTAAAAGACCTTTCTTGAAATTAATTTTATAAATTAGTGTCACATTTATAAACTAAATAGTTGTTTTAAAATAAAGTTTTTTATTTTTGCCAACAAATTAAATTCTAAAATTAAAGATTATGTCAGACATTGCATCAAGAGTAAAAGCGATTATCGTAGACAAATTAGGTGTTGACGAAAACGAAGTTGTAACAGAAGCAAGCTTCACTAATGATTTAGGAGCTGACTCATTAGACACTGTTGAGCTTATTATGGAATTCGAAAAAGAATTTGATATTCAAATTCCAGATGATCAAGCAGAAAACATTGCTACTGTTGGTCAAGCTATTTCTTATATCGAAGAAGCAAAAAAATAATAATACCACACCCGAATTTTAAAAATTCCAAATTTGAATGTCCAAATTCCAAAATTGGGATTTGTTTTTGAAAAATTGGATTTTCTAAAAATCGGGTGTTATTATTTTTTTAAAATTTAAATTTCGATTGATTTTCAATCAAAAAGATATATTTATATTGTAATTCCCATGGCTCTTAAATAACTATAAGTTAAGAAAGCGTGGGTTTTATTTGTTTAAAGTACAAAATACATATTTATGGCATTAAGGCGAGTTGTTGTAACAGGATTAGGTGCACTTACTCCTATTGGGAATAATATCCAAGAATATTGGAATGCACTTGTGAATGGAGTTAGCGGAGCCGCTCCGATCACATATTATGATACCGAGAAACACAAAACGAAATTTGCCTGCGAAGTAAAGAACTTCAATATTGAAGATTACATGGATCGCAAGGAATCTCGTAGATTAGATAAATTTGCACAATACGCAATTGCTGCCAGTGATGAAGCTATTAAAGATGCTGGAATCACAAATGATAACGTTAACAAACAAAGAGTTGGTGTTATCTGGGGAGCAGGAATTGGAGGTTTAGAGACTTTCCAAGATGAAGTATTGTATTACGCAAAAGGTGATGGAACTCCAAAGTTCAATCCTTTCTTTATTCCTAAAATGATTGCCGATATTGCTCCTGCACATATTTCTATGCGTAATGGGTATATGGGACCAAATTATACTACGGTTTCTGCTTGTGCATCTTCTGCAAACGCATTAATCGATGCTTTCAATTACATTCGTTTAGGAATGTGCGATGTTATTGTTTCTGGTGGTTCTGAAGCTGCTGTTACAATTGCTGGTATGGGAGGATTTAGCTCAATGCACGCTTTATCAACAAGAAATGAAAGTCCAGAAACAGCTTCAAGACCTTTTGATGCAACTAGAGATGGTTTCGTTTTAGGAGAGGGAGCAGGAGCTTTAGTTCTTGAAGACTACGAACATGCTAAAGCCAGAGGTGCAAAAATCTACTGCGAAATTGGCGGTGGAGGTATGTCATCTGATGCTTACCACTTAACTGCACCACATCCGGAAGGAATTGGAGTTATCGCAGTAATGGAAAACACATTAAGAGATGCTGGTATGACTCCTGATCAAGTTGATCACATCAACACTCACGGAACTTCTACTCCATTAGGAGACGTTGCTGAATTAAAAGCAATTAGCAAAGTTTTTGGAGATCATGCTAAAAATATCAATATCAACTCTACAAAATCGATGACAGGACACTTACTTGGTGCAGCTGGTGCTATTGAGGCTATTGCTTCTATTTTAGCAATGCAGCACGGAATTGTTCCTCCAACGATTAACCATACAGTTGTTGACGAAAACATTGACCCATCTTTAAACCTTACTCTAAACAAACCTCAAAAAAGAGAAGTAAATGTTGCTATGAGTAATACATTTGGTTTTGGTGGACACAATGCTTGCGTATTGTTTAAAAAATTAGCTGACTAATTTCTGTATATGAATATTATCAAAAAAATATTTTCTAAATCCCGTTCTCTAGAAGACGGGATTTTTTTTGACACTATTCAGAAAATTCTTGGTTTTCAGCCTTCTAGTATAGATTTTTACAGACGGGCGTTTACACATCGTTCGTCTAATAAATTAGATCAGAATGGGCATCCTATTAATTATGAACGTTTAGAATTTTTAGGAGATGCTATGTTAAGTGCTGTGATTGCTGCACATTTATTTAATAAAGCTCCAAATGGAGACGAAGGTTATTTGACTAAAATGCGTTCAAAAATTGTGAGTCGTGAACATTTGAACGAATTAGGTAAAGACTTAAATTTAGTGCAGTTTGTAGAGAGCAAAGTGCCAATTCAGCACTTTGGAGAAAACATTCACGGTAATATTTTTGAATCCCTTATAGGAGCTATTTATTTAGACAAAGGCTATACTTTTTGCGAGAAATTCATCCAAAAAAGAGTAGTTACGCCTTATGTAGATATTGCGCGATTAGAAGGAAAAGTTATTAGCTATAAAAGCCTTGTTATTGAATGGTGCCAGAAAGAAAAAAGAGTTTTTCATTATGACATTTTTGAAGATAACGGAATAGACGGCCAGCGTTTATTTGGTGTTAAATTGAGTATTGACGATAAAGTTGTTGCAAGAGCGAGAGCAACTTCAAAAAAGAAAGCAGAAGAAAAAGCATCACAGAGAGCCTATTTTGCATTTCAAGAAAAAATTGACAAGAAATAGCTGCAAAAATGTTGTAACTCTCACAAGACTACATCGTTTTCGTTTATAATTTAACAAAACAAGCATGTCATAACTGTTGATGCTCCGTTTAGAAATAGTATATTTACAACTTGATTTTTCAAGACATGGCTATTCATAAATTGGATTTAGACGAATTTGACGAAATTGATTATTATTTGATGGCAATTCATACTTCATTAGAAGATTATAGATTAGCCTATTTTATCAATAAAATCCTTCCGATCAACTTAAGTAAGAGCAAAAACGAGATCCATGCTCAGACTAAGGAAGGTGAAGCAAATTTTTCGAGATTCTATTATTATGATGAAGAAAAAGCTGTTTCCTGGAATTTAATTCAGAATAAAAATGAAATCATTTCTGTGAGTACAAATGATTTCCAGAATTTGTTTTCTAATGAAACAAGTGAGGTTTCGACAACAATTCATTTACTTCCTGAATTTAAAAAAGTCGATTTTTTCCTGAAAATTGATAATAGCGAAGAGGCGCTTAATTTTTCAGAAATTCAACAAAAATTAAACACAATAGAAAGTATTGCGGCTATTTATGCCGTTGATACAGACAAAATAAAATCAAAAAACAATCTAATTTTTTAAAAAAAATGCTAACAAACAAGAAAACCAAAATTGTTGCTACACTTGGCCCCGCATGTAGTACAAGAGGGATCATTAAAGATATGATCGATGCAGGTGTTAATGTGTTTAGAATCAATTTTTCGCATGCAGATTACGAAGGAGTAAAAGAAAAAATCGATATCATTAGAGGATTAAACGAAGAGTTTGGTTACACGACAGCAATTTTAGGAGATTTGCAAGGACCTAAACTTAGAGTTGGTGTAATGGAAGAAGGTACTGTTGTAAATGATGGAGACGAAATCACTTTTACAACTGCTGAAGATATTATCGGAACATCAAAAAGAGTGTTCATGAAATATCAGAATTTCCCAAATGATGTTAACCCAGGAGAGCGTATCTTGCTTGATGATGGTAAACTTATTTTTGAAATTGTTTCTACAGATAAAAAAACTGAGGTTGTTGCAAGAGTTATTCAAGGAGGAGAATTAAAATCTAAAAAAGGAGTTAATCTTCCAAATACAAAAATCTCTTTACCAGCTTTAACAGAAAAAGATATTGCAGATGCTATTTTTGCAATCGAACAAAAAGTTGACTGGATCGCACTTTCATTTGTGAAAACTCCTCGCGATTTACAGGATTTACAAGAATTAATTGCAAAACACTCAGAGGTAAAAATTCCAATCATTGCTAAAATTGAAATGCCAGAAGCTCTTGAGAATATGGATAAAATTGTAGCATACTGTGATGGTTTAATGGTGGCTCGTGGAGATCTAGGTGTTGAGCTTCCTGCTCACGAAGTTCCATTGGTACAAAAAGATTTGATCAGAAGAGCAAAAACAGCTAGAATTCCGGTTATCGTTGCTACACAAATGATGGAAACAATGATTACAAGTTTAACTCCAACAAGAGCAGAGGTAAACGACGTTGCTAACTCAGTAATGGATGGTGCAGATGCTGTAATGTTATCTGGAGAAACTGCTACAGGAAACTACCCAGTACAAGTAATTCAAAGAATGGCACAAATTTGTGAGGCTGTTGAGAATTCACCACTTATTCAAGTTCCACAAAATACGCCACAAATTAAAACTAAACGTTTTGTTACTAAAACGGTTTGTCACCAAGCAGCTTTATTAGCAAATGAAATTGAAGCTAAAGCAATTTGTACTTTAACAAACAGCGGTTATACTGCTTTCCAAATTTCGGCTTGGAGACCATCTACAGCTCATATCTTAGTGTTTACTTCAAACAGAAGAATCTTAACACAATTGAATTTATTATGGGGAGTTAAATCTTTCTACTATGATAATGAAGAAAGTACAGATGATACTGTAACAGATGTAAATCAAATTGCAGTTGACAAAGGTTATGCACAAAAAGGAGATTATTTAATCAACCTTGCTGCAATGCCAATTAAAGATAAAGGAATGGTTAACACGATGAGAGTTTCTGAAATCGAATAATCACTTCAAATAAATTTTAAAAAGCCGCTTAATTTTTTAAGCGGCTTTTTGTTTTTTTAAACTTTTTTATAAAAGTACAATACTTTTCCAATTTGATATTTTGTCTTTTTCGGGACATTTTACGACTTAATTTTCTGATAATCTATTAAAATTTTAGACGGAAAAAAAGATTTTTTTGGTTTCATTTGACTAAAATTTCAAAAATATCTATACAGAAAATCACCTCAAGTTATTTTTTGCTCTCTTTCCACTCTTTTATAACCAAAAACATAACTGCTTAACTTTCTGGTGTTTTGATATGTTTCATTTTATAAAATGAAACATTTTGGTGCAAATTCTCCAACTATCTTGTTTCATTTTATAAAATGAAACAAGCTCATGCCGAATAAACACGATTGTTCGCTCTTTTATTAGTTAAATTTGAGATACTTAAGAAAAAGTTAAAAATATTTTGTTTCAGATTTTAAAATAAATCGAATTTGAAACACATCAAAAAGATGCAACCTCAAATTGAGAATATTTTTTTGAAAGCGTATAATTTTTCCCATTTGCTTTTTTGGATTTTCAAGCTCATATAAATAACAAGGTCACTAACGAATTTTTTTATCATGAAACAAATCAAATTAAAATGCAGATTTTCAAATGCCTTACAGGTATTTGTGTTACTATTTTTTTCTGGGGTTTCTATTATAGCGCAAAGCAAAAAGCCAAATATTTTGGTGCTTTGGGGTGATGATATTGGAACAACTAATATAAGTGCATACAGTGATGGACTTATGGGATATACAACTCCTAACATAGATCGTTTAGCCAATGAGGGGTTAAGATTTTTACATTATTATGGAGAGCAAAGCTGTACTGCTGGTCGTGCGGCATTTTTAACAGGACAGCATGGTCTTCGTACAGGTCTTACAAAAGTAGGCTTTCCTGGAGCTCCTATGGGGATGAGTCAGTTAGATCCATCTGTCGGAGGTATTATGAAAAGCTTAGGATATGTTACAGGCCAGTTTGGTAAAAATCACGTCGGTGACCGAAACGAAAGTTTGCCAACGGTGAATGGTTTTGATGAGTTTTTTGGAAATCTGTATCACTTAAATGCAGAAGAAGAACCAGAATTGCCAGATTATCCTAAAGATCCGGAATATTTGAAAAAATTTGGACCAAGAGGAGTATTGAAATGTACTGCAACAAATGTTGATGATGCAACTACAGATCCTCGTTTTGGAAGAGTTGGAAAACAAAAAATTGAAGATACTGGAGCACTTACCAAAAAAAGAATGGAAACTATAGATGATGAAACTTCTGCTGCAGCAATTGATTTTATTAAGAGACAAAATGCAGCAGGAAAACCATTCTTTTGTTGGTTCAACGCGACTCGTATGCACTTACGTACACACGTTAGAAAAGAACATAGAGGAAGATATACACATGGAGACAGTGAGTATATCGATGGTATGATTGAACATGATGAGACAATTGGAAGCATCTTAAAGGCATTAGACGAGTTAGGAATTGCAGATAATACCATAGTAGTATATTCTACAGATAATGGGCCTCACATGAATACTTGGCCTGATGGCGCTATGACTCCTTTCCGTTCAGAAAAAAACACCAACTGGGATGGAGCTTTCCGTGTTCCTTGTATCGTTCGTTGGCCAGGACATATTAAACCTGGAACAGTAACTACTGAATTGATGAGTCATAATGACTGGATCCCAACTTTTGCTTCAATTGCAGGCGAACCAGATATCGTAAATAAACTTTTAAAAGGTTATTCAGCAAATGGAAAAACGTACAAAGTCCATTTGGACGGTTTTGATCAAAGTAAATTTTTGGAAGGCAAAACAGAAAAAAGTGCTAGAGATAAATTCTTTTATACAGATGACGATGGACTTTTGGTAGGTTTGAGAGAAGGAGATTATAAATATGTTTTTGCAGAACAACGTCTAGGAGGTACAATGGGTGTTTGGGCAGAACCATTTACCAAATTGCGTCTGCAAAAAATATTCAATCTATATCAAGATCCTTTTGAAAGAGCCGATATTACTTCAAATACTTTCTGGGATTGGCAGCTAAACCATGTGCAGTTAATGTACGGAGCAATACAAGATGTAGTTGTATTTGCAGAAACATTTAAAGAATTTCCTCCGAGATCAATACCGCCAAGTTTCTCTGCTTATACTATTATGGAAGAAGCGATGAAAGATATCAAAGCTCAAAAATATGTAGAGAAAAATGTTTTGCCTAAGTTAAAAGAAGAAGAAGAGGCAGCTTCAAAAAAGAAAAAATAAATACGAAAAGAGATTCAGATGGATAATCTGAATCTCTTTTTATAAAATAAAAGTATCATGAAAAAAAGAATATTTATTTTATCACTCTCCATTTTATTTTTAGTTTCTTGTAAAAAATCAGAACCCGCAACTTCTACCACATCAGAAAGTAAACAGGGAGAAACAGCTGTAAATGGTGATCCTCTGCCAAGCTGGAACGATGGAGCTTTAAAAAAAGATATCATTGCTTATGTTGAAAAAGTAACCAAAGAAGGAAGTCCGGACTTTATTCCAACAGAAAACAGAATTGCCACTTTTGATAATGACGGAACACTTTGGGCCGAAAAACCTTTAGCGCAGGAATTATTTGCCTTTTACCGAGTTAAAAAAATGGTTGAAGCAAATCCTGAATTAGCAAAAAAGCAGCCTTTTAAAGCCGTAATCGAAAAAGATAAAACATTCTTTGAAAAAGGCGGTGACAAAGCACTTGTCGAATTAGTTGTAGCAACGCACACAGGAATGACAGAAGATGAATTTGAAGTAGCAGCCAAAGACTTTTTTACTGGAGCAAAATATCCAGGAAAAAATGTACCCTTAAAACAAATAAGATATCAGCCTCAGTTAGAGCTTTTGAATTATTTGCGTGCCAACGGATTCAAAACTTATATTGTAACGGGTGGAACGGTTGAATTTGTTCGTGCTATATCTCCAGAATTTTATGGAATTCCAAAAGAGCAAGTGGTTGGAACTTCTTTCAAATATAAATTTGATGATGCTAAAAATGCAGTTATCAGAGAACCAGCTTTAAATCATTTTAACGATAAAGAGGGTAAGCCTGTGGCAATACAGCTACAGATTGGACAACGTCCAGTTTTTGCCTGTGGAAACGAAGGTGGCGCTGGAGATCTTGCCATGTTACGTTATTCGCAAGGAAATAAATATCCTTCTTTCCAATTAATTGTAAATCACAATGATTCTATTAGAGAATACAATTATCAGGAAAAAGATAATTTGTCTTTAAACACTGCGGCAAAATATAAATATCATGTAATAAGCATGAAAGATGACTGGAAAAAAGTTTTTGCAGATTAAATAAAGTAGAATTGTTTGCAGATTATAGGTTAAAGAGTTGAAGTTTTGTCTATTAATAAATTTAAGCCGTATGAAAAATTCTTTTTTAGCAATATTGCTGATGACCACTTTTACAATTTCTGCTCAGGAAGAACCTGCAAAACCAGGAAATAGCGCACAAGAACTTGCTGATAAAATGGCAAATCCTGTGGCGAGTTTAATTAGTGTCCCGCTGCAAAACAATCTTACTTACGGAATTGGCCCATATAATGGAATAAAGTATCAGATCAATATACAGCCCGTTGTTCCTTTTAAGTTGAGTGAAAATTTAAACTTAATTACTCGTTATATTCTTCCAGTCGTAGATCAGCAGGATGTTACGGGAGAAAACACACATGAGTTTGGTTTGAGCGATGCAACGGTGACGGCATTTTTTGCTCCTAAAACTAAAGGAATCATTTTAGGTGTCGGTCCTGCTTTTTTAGTGCCAACTGCTACAGAAAAATTTTTAGGAACAGAAAAATTCGGAATTGGACCTAGCGTTTTAGTAATGCATCAAGGAAAAGGGCTTTCCATAGGCTTTCTAGCCAATCAAATTTGGTCTGTTGCAGGAAATGCCGATAGAGCAGATTTCAATCAGTTTTACACACAAATATTCTTAACGCATAGTTATAAAAGCGGTGCAAGTTTAGGAATCACTTCAGAAATTACTCAAAATTGGCAAGGAAATACTACCCTTATAACCGTTAGTCCAAATGTTGGTGCAATTACAAAATTAGGAGGTCAGACGATGCAATTTGCCGTTATGCCTTTAATACCAGTCGTTGGACATCAATCTATAAAACCAGACTGGGGACTAAGAGCGGTGGTAGCATTTATATTCCCACAATAATTTTCCATGAAAATTTAGAAAATATCATTTTAATCTTTTAATACTGTATAAAATGAAGACTAAAATAATTTCACTTTTTATTATTGCGTTATTTATTTCTTGCAATAAAACTTCGACTGAAAAAACGGAATCGGCTTCTGCAGAATCTGTTTCAAGCACTTTCAAACCAGCTAATCTGAATGAACAAATAATTTATAATCGGGCAGTTGAAGCTGTTGTTTGGGGAATGCCAGCTGTAAATTTTGAACTGCTCAATGAAAGTTTAACCGCTGCAAAAGGTAATTTTAATGAGATCATTTATTGGTCAGGATTAATAAATTCAAAGAATCAAACATTAACACCAAATCCTGATGTTGTTTATATAAATCCTTTATATGACACTAGAAAAGGACCTGTTGTGTTAGAAATTCCAGCTGCTGAAGGTGCGTCTTTTTTAACGGGAAGCCTCGATGATGGCTGGCAAACCGCAATTGAAGATATTGGTCCGGCGGGTGTTGATAAAGGAAAAGGTGGAAAATATTTAATTTTGCCACCAGATTATAAAGATAAAATACCAGCAGGATATATTCCGATGCCATCATCAACTTATACAGGTTTTGCAATTCTTAGATCCAATCTTACTGACGGAAGCCCAGCTGATCTAAAACGCGCCGTTGATTATGGAAAGAGAATCAAAATTTATCCTTATTCTCAAGCGTCAAATCCACCAGCTACAAAATTTACCGATTTGCTTGAAGTCGATTTCAGCAATACAATTCCATATAATTTTCATTTTTTCGAACTCTTAAATCAGTTTACACAGCGTGAACCGTGGCTGACTCGAGATTTAGTTATGGTTGATTTTTTAAAATCAATTGGTATAGAAAAAGGAAAAACTTTTCAGGCAGATGCCCGAACAAAAGAGATTCTGGAAATAGCCGTAAAAGATGCCGGAAAATGGATTGACAGTAAATATGAGGCAATTTTTACTCCTCCTTTTTATGACGGTACAAACTGGGCATTACCAGCTTCTCAAGATGTTGTAAAAGCGATAATGTCCAATTATACAGCTCCAAATATTTATCCAGTAAGCGAACGAGCAATAAGCTACTCAATCGCTTATTTCAGTGCTAAACATTTAGGCACAGGGCAGTTTTATTTAATGACAATTAAAGACGATAAAGGGCAAGAATTTGATGGTTCAAAATTGTATCAATTGCATTTACCGCCAAATGTTCCTGTAAAATTATATTGGTCTGTAACGGCTTACGATCGTGAAACGCATGCTCTAATTAAAGACATGAAATATTTCAGCCGAGCTTCGACATCGCCTGGACTTCAAAAAAACAGCGATGGTTCTGTCGATATTTATTTTGGAGCAAAAGCACCTGCAGGAAAAGAATCAAACTGGGTTCCTACCGATCCGAAAGGAAAATTTGAATTATTAGCTCGCTTCTATGGACCAGAAAAAGGGTTTTTTGAGAAAACTTGGAAAATGGGTGATTTGACAGAAGTGAAATAATGAACTGAATTTTAACCGAAAAATAAACCTCATGAAAAATAAATTTCCAATATTTCTAGCAACTTTTTTCTTGATATTAAATCTTGGATGTGAAAAGAAGACAACAGAAAATGCTTCGTCAGCAACAGTTGCATCATCTGGAACTGAAATTAAAATGGATGGCGAATTACCTTCAAAAGAATCCATTCCTAAATTATTTGATGAAATGGATTTTCAACAGGCAACGCAATGTTATTTATGGGGATTGCCAATTGTAGCTTTCGCCGAATGGCAACAACAACATTATAAAACATTCCATGCAACGAGCAATGATCTTGTTTTGTATAATTCCTATCATGACAGACTAGGGATTTTAACGGCAAATGCTACAACTCCTTATATCATGTCATTTATAGATTTGAAAGCAAACGGACCAACAGTTATCGAAATGCCAGCTGGGCGCACTGCTGGAGGATTGAGTGATTTCTGGCAAAGAGAAGAGGCTGTAATTGGAGAAATGGGGCCAGATAAAGGAAAAGGAGGAAAATATGTTTTGGTACCGCCAACAATGAAAGATTTTAAAGCTGATGGATATTTTATAATTCCGTGTACGACTGTAAATAATTTCTTTGGTTTTAGAACATTAGATCCAGATCCTAAGGTTACTGAAGAATTGGTAAAAAAAGTTAAAATATACCCTTACGCACAAAGAGCAAATCCGACGGCAACAAAAATAGTGAGTCCGCCTGCTGATAAAAAGTGGTACGGAATTCAGCCATCGGGAATTAAATATTGGGAATGTCTACATGCCATTTTGCAAGATGAACCAGTTGAGGAACGTGATCGTTTCTTTATGGCTTGGCTTAAAAACCTTGGTATAGAAAAAGGAAAACCTTTTGCACCCGATGATCGTCAGAAGAAAATTTTAATTGCTGCCGCAGAAAAGGGTGAACAAATGGCAATGGCTAATTCTTATGAAAAACGCTTTGCAGCTGTAAGACACTGGCCGGATAAAAAATGGGATTATGTCATTACGATGAAAAATTCTGCTCAACGCGAAGAAAATTTTGACGAATTTTTTGAGAGATCTGCTTATTTCTATGAAGCCGTAACTTTTTCTAACGCAATGATATCAAAAACTCCGAATTTAGGTCAAGCCTATTTAGGGAATTATTCCGATAGTGATGGAAATTGGCTTGATGGAGGAAAAAATTATACTTTAAATGTTCCGGCAAATCCGCCTGCGGTTAATTTTTGGTCCATAACAGTTTACGATTCAGCAACTCGATGTCTGATTGATAATCCGCAAAAAAATGCCGATTTATCGTCTCGTAAAGATTTGATTAAAAACTCAGATGGTTCAGTTGATTTGTTTTTTGGGCCAAAAGCTCCAGCAGGAAAAGAGAAAAACTGGGTTCAGACTTTGCCAGGAAAACATTGGTTTACTTATATGCGTTTCTATGGACCAACAAAAGCTTATTTTGACAAAAGCTGGAAAATGGATGATATTAAAGAAGTAAAATAATTATCATCGATATGAGCGAAGATTCAAAACATATAGCCGAAACCCCATTTAATCCGATAGCGTCAAAGGCAGAACGGTATGAAAAAGGAGCTTCGATTAGAAAGAAAATTCCTTTGGAGAAACACAAGGAATGGAATTCTTTAAAAAACCGAAAAAATCCAGTAGATATTTTAATTCAGACTAGCGAAGGAAGAGTTGAAAGCCTACTGCCAATTCGATACAGAAGAATGATGGAATCTCCTTTTGCATTTTATAGAGGTGCCGCTGCTATCATGGCTGCCGATCTGGCTCATACTCCTGTATCGGGAATAAATCTCCAGCTTTGCGGTGATTGCCATTTGATGAATTTTGGCGGATTTGCAACTCCAGAACGAAAATTGGTTTTTGATATTAATGATTTTGATGAAACTTTTCCAGGACCTTGGGAATGGGATATAAAAAGACTTGCAGCCAGTTTTGTTATTGCTGGAAGATGGCGAAAATTCTCCCATAAAAACTGTAAAGAATTTGCTTGGAATGTTGCAGATAGTTACAAACGGCACATGATCGATTACAGCAAACTTTCGGCACTGCAGATTTGGTATGCCGATATTGATTTGGCAGAGCTGATTGAATTAGGCCGAGATAAAGAATTTAAAGAATTTGACCAGAAAAGAATTAAAAAGGCATCAGAGTATACCGCTCACGAAAAAGAGTTTGCAAAGATGACCTATTTTGATGGCGCTAGAGCTCGTATAAAAGATGATCCGCCCTTGATATTTCACCCAACAGGAGAACTCGAAAAACAAGTGGCTAAAGAAGGCGAGATTATCCATAATAGATATCTAGAATCGCTTTCAGAAGAAAAACAGATTTTGTTAAGCCGATACATGCTTCATGATATTGTTATAAAAGTAGTGGGTGTTGGCAGTGTTGGAACATTGTGTGGCATTAGTCTGTTAATGTCGGCAACTGGAGAACCTATTTTTTTACAGTTTAAAGAAGCCCGAAAAAGTGTATTAGAAGGAAACGTAAAAATAAAAGGAAAATACAGCCATCAAGGCGAACGTATTGTAATGGGACAAAAGCTAATGCAGTCTGCATCGGATATGTTTTTGGGATGGACAGACGACAGTAAAAATAGATTTTTCTACATCCGCCAGCTCAGAGATGCCAAAGTAAAACCGGTTCTAGAAGTGATGAAGTCTAAAAATATGGCAGAATATGCCAAAGCTTGCGGATGGGCTCTTGCAAGAGCTCACGCACGTTCGGGAGATCCTTCTCTAATTTCGGGCTATATTGGAGATACAGACGAATTTGCCGATGCCATTTCAGAATTTTCAGTTTTATATGCCGATCAAAACGAGTCGGATTATAATAAAATGCTGGAAGCGATAAAACATGGAAAACTACCGATAGCTGCAGAAATCTGATTTTTTGCTATCAAAAGAAATACAACAAATATGTAGCTGTGTAAAGTAAATTAAACTTTAAAAAATCTTAAAATATTGAACAAAATATGTCAGAAAACAGCAAAGTAAGATTTTATTTATTTAATACTGTTAATTAAAGAAAATGATTTATCTTTGAGAGTGATCTAAGTGATTGTTTAGTAATGGTTTGTGTTATATAAGCCATTATTGATATCTTTTTCGCCCCCACGTTCAAGATTTTTACGTTTTTAATACATTCGAGTTAAACTGATTTAATTATTAATTTAATAAATACCACAACATGAATATTAAAAGAACAAGTCTTCGTATAATCCCAGTCTTATTTTTGGGTTTGTTTTACAGCTGCTCTCCAACTGTAAAAGTTACAACTGATTATGATCATTCAGCTAACTTCAGCGAATACAAAACTTTTGCGGTTTATGACTTAAAAGCGCAGCAAGGCCAGGTAAATCAGTTAAATGTTGATCGTGTTGCAAAAGCAATTCGAAACGAAATGCTGGCAAAAGGATTTACAGAATCTAGTAATCCTGATTTAAAAGTTAATGCCGTTTCTATCCTAAAAAACAAAACATCGGTTAGTGCTAATACAGACTTTTACGGTTATGGCGGAATGTATCGACCATACGGATATTGGGGAGGCGGTGCTATGATGGGCGGTGCCAATACAACATTTAATACCTACGATTATGTTGATGGTTCCCTAGTTATAGATATCGTATCTACAAAAACAGACAAGCTGGTTTGGCAAGGAATTGGAAATGCCGAAATTGACAGCAGACCAGATAATCCCGAACAATTTATAAACGACGCAATCAAAAAAATATTAACTGGTTTCCCTCCAGGAGCAGTTAAAAAATAATACAATAAAGCATTTGTACTTGCCATACTTTGGCAAGTACAGTGTTTCTCTTTCTACATACGCCCCCCATCGTATTCTATTTTTAAGATTTTAAGAAAAATAATTATTTACTCAAATTAAGCTTAAAAAAATGATCGATATTTTACTTTCCCTTTTCTTTTTTATAGCCACAATTGCTGGCCTTGCTACTGCAATTATGGTTTTATTTTCCAAAAAAAATTACTCAAAAAGTTTCTTTTTGGGAATGTTTCTGCTGAGTCTGGCGGTAGTAAGTATCTACAATTTTTATCTTTCGGCCAATATCTTCAAAGAATTCCCAGATTTATTCATCATTACCAAATCCTTTATTTTTCTGGCAGCGCCATGTTCTTTCTTATATGTTCGAAACATTTTGACATTGGACAAAAGCTTCAGAAAATACGATTGGATGCATTTTATTCCTTTTGTGGTATACTTCTCTTTGACGCTTTTTGTATACATTGGAAGTTTTACTAATCTAACAATTGTCGATTTTATAGCAGCAAAAATCAGAAATCCGTTTTCTATTTTAACCTTGACCATTTGGCTTTCCTATGTCTTTTTTCAAACCATGTTGATTTTAAACTATGATCTGAAAAAATTTAAAGGAAACCAATTTCATCGAGCCAAAGTAATTAACTGGATCAGAGTTTATAATCTGATGATTTTATTTCTGTTTTCGGCGCTTTTTGTGCATCATTTTTTATCAACAAAAGTAGGCGTTGTAGACCTTTCTTGTTATTTCTTGATCTCGTCAGTATTGTTTTTTACTGTCGGATGGCTTTATTTCAGACCTCAGATTTTTCATGACGAAGAAGAAACATTCGATTTTGTGGTAGACAATACGATAGCAGTAAAAACAAAAGAGACCAAAAATACACTTCCAATAACGAACGAACTGACTCTTGAAAAAAGAGAAGAATACCTTTTAAAACTAGATTATGTTTTAAACTCTAAAAATCTGTTTTTAAAGAAAGATTTCGTAATCAGAGATTTGGCTGACGAAACAGGAATATCGGTCCATCATTTATCCAATTTGATTAATTCTGAATTCGGACTTCATTTTCAGGATTATGTTAATCTCAAAAGGATTGAATATTTTAAAGACAAAATAAACGACCCAGAATGGAAAGATTTATCTCTAGAAGGCATGGCTTGGGGATCTGGTTTTAAATCCCGAACAACTTGTTTCAGAGCATTTATAAAACATACCGGAAAATCTCCTTCAGAATACTTTAAAACTATCAGAATAAATCCAGATCGTACAGGATCCTATTACTTCAAGTAAAATTATTAATAGCTATTGCATAGTCTTAATTTAAAATATCTGCCATGAAACTAGAGATTGATAATTCGGGAAAAAAAGTACAGTCAGTTTTTGCAGCAATGATGCTATTGATTTCTTTTTATTGTAATGCACAATTAAAAGGAGGACATATTCTTGGCTCAATGGGGCTCCAATCGGGGACTCAGTCTCCAGAAAAGACACTAAGTGTTTATATCCCAGGTTACATTTATGCTGCATCTTCATTGAGAGATGCTGACGGAGATAAAGTAGGAGACCCTAATCTTACGATGTTTATCACAGGAGTAGGAGCCAATTATGTAAGCGATTTTAAAATTTTAGGAGCCAATTACGGAGCTACAATTTTGCTAGCTGGAGCTTCCAATACAATTCAGGGAAGTTATGTCGATTCTAAAAGTGATTTTGCTTTTACAGATATGTACATACAGCCCGTTCAGCTAGGTTGGCACAATAAAAGAGCCGACTTTGTCTTCAGTTATCAAATGTATCTTCCAACAGGAAAATTTGAAGTTGGCGGAAGCAACAATAGCGGTTTGGGAATGTTCATGAATGAGTTTTCGGCAGGAACAACTTTATTCTTTAATGATAAAAAAACATTTCATTTTTCGGCATTGGCCTCTTACGAAATCAACGGAAAAAAGAAAGATACCGATATTAAAACAGGAGATATTTTGAGCATTGAAGGAGGTTTAGGAAAAACCTTTTATTGTATGAATGCCGAAAAAACCGCACCAAAAGGCATATTCAATGCGGGTTTGATTTATTACTTGCAATACAAAGTATCAGACGATAAAATTCCGGTAGGAAATGCATTCGTACTCGAACCCGACAAAGATAGAGTTGGCGGACTAGGTGCTGAGGTAAATTACCTGCATCTCAGCAGTATGACCTCGGCAGGTTTTAGATGGATTGGCGAAATAAACGCGGTAAATAGATTTCAAGGAAATACTTTCTTTATTACGCTGGCGCACGTTTTCAGTTTTAAGAAAAAATAATTGCTGAAGATTTTTTTAATAAAGTGAAAATTTAAATCTAAAACGATAGACATTCTATGGAAAACAAAAAAACAATACATAAAAAAGTCCTGTTTTTGCTTTGGATACTATTATCGTTTAATGTTTTGCATGCACAAAAACACCAAACCGTTTTAAAAGATTCCTTAGACGGCGCTTTCGATTTAAGTGATTTTCTTATTTATGCCAACGGATTTATAGTTGTTCCTACCATTATTACAGAACCCGCCGTTGGAGGATTTGGTGGTGCAGTTGCTCCAATTTTTCTAAAAAAGCATGCGCCTGTAATTGATGAAAATGGTAAAAAACGATTTATAAATCCAGATATTACTGGAGGAATCGGGATGTATACTGCCAATAAAAGCTGGCTGGCAGGAGCTTTTCGTTCTGCGACACTTATAAAACCGAAAATACTCTATCGTGGTTTTGCAGCTTATGGAGACATGAATTTATCATTTTATGCCAATAATTTGCCCAACCAGAAAGATCAGGAGTTTAAGCTCAATTTTAAATCGACTATTTTTTATACACAATGGCTCAAACAGTTTAATAATGCCAAATGGAGCGCAGGTCCGCAGTATTTATTTTTAAACTCAAAAATAAACCTGCCCGATTTAGATCTTCCGCCGCCATTTGTAAATCCGAAAGATATTAAAAGCACGATAAGTCAGCTTGGAGCCGCGCTTCAGTTTGACGGACGTGACAACATATTTACGCCAGACAAAGGAATAAGGATTCAAACCGATTTCTTTTGGTCAGATAAAGCATTGGGGAGCGATTATCAGGCATGGCGTATTAATTTATCGGCAATAGGATATTATCCGTTGGCAAAAACTCTAATTGGCGGACTAAGGATTGAAGGAGAGCAGGCGTTGGGGAGTCCGCCTTTTTATTTACAGCCTGGAATTAATATGCGAGGAATTCCTGCTGCCCGATATATGGGAAAAACCAGTATTGTATCTGAACTCGAATTTAGATGGGATTTGTACCGAAGATGGAGTCTCATGGGATTTGGAGGTCTCGCAAGCGCCTTTGACGATTGTGATCAGGCCTTTGCAAAACCAGTTGTTTACAGCTACGGAACAGGTTTTAGATATCTCATTGCAAGAAAATTCAAACTCCGCATGGGAGTCGATGTGGCCAAAGGACCAGAAGAATGGGCTTACTATATCGTTTTTGGAAGTAACTGGATGAGGTAAAACTGGATTAGGTATTTTTCTTACATTTGTATTTTTAAAATTATAACAAATGGATTTGCAAGAATTACTATCAGAAATAAAAATCCAAGAGAATAT
Source organism: Flavobacterium sharifuzzamanii (assembly GCF_003254585.1). GTDB lineage: Bacteria > Bacteroidota > Bacteroidia > Flavobacteriales > Flavobacteriaceae > Flavobacterium > Flavobacterium sharifuzzamanii. The sequence goes on from NZ_QJGZ01000027.1 coordinate 26,893, forward strand.
TATTGATAATCATAATATTTTGTTTGAAAGAGTGAAGAACCATACTGTTTGGGATGCTTCTATAAAAGCTAGGAAAACGGTTAGTTATGGTATTCCTTATAACTATTCAGGAATGGAGTATCCGTTTCTGAAAATGCCTGATTATATTGATGATGCCTTAAATATTGTCAATGGAAAAATAGGTTATATTTCCAATAATTGTCTAATCAATTATTATAATGATGGAGAATCAAAAATGGGATTTCATTCCGATCAAACCGATCTTTTATATGAGGGAACAGGAATTGCAATAGTTTCCTTAGGAAATAAACGAACAATGAGGTTTAAGAATAAAGAAAATAAGGAAATAATTCATGATATTGATTTAAGTCCTAACAGTTTATTTTATATGACTAAAGAGGTTCAGAAATTCTGGCTTCATGCTATTTTACCCGATATAGAAAATAAAAGTTCCGAAAGGATAAGTTTGACTTTTAGAAAATTAATAGATTAAATCCTCTAATTTTAGAAAGTTAGATTAAAAAAAAAGTCTACTATATCGTTTTTGGAAGTAACTGGATGCGATAGCTAAAAAAGCAAAAAACTTGTAAGAAGTTAATTTATAAATAATAAACTAAAAAAGCCTTAATAATGTAGTATTGAGGCTTTTTTGTGTTAAATACCTTAATAATTCTAGCCGTTAAGAAAATATTAACAACTAAACATTACACAAATTGTATAATATTTAATTGTTTTGTAACAAATTGGAAACATTTGAGACTAATTTTATAAAATCTTAAACATAACTTATGAATACATTTTCATTCAAATCAGTGTTTGCAGCTTCAGTATTTTTAGCTGGAACAGCAGGCTGTTTTGCGCAAGACGTATTAGTGAATTCACTTAAACTAAACGCAAGCGACAAAAGTAAAGAGAACTTCAAATTTACAGAAGTAATTAATCTAGGAACAACATCAGTAAAATCTCAAGGATCATCTGGAACTTGCTGGAGTTATTCGACAAACTCATTCTTGGAGTCAGAAATGATTCGTTTAGGAAAACAGCCAGTTGAGCTTTCTCAAATTTATTCTGCAAGAAACGTGTATGTAGAAAAAGGGATCAACTATGTTCGTATGCACGGAGCAATTACGCTTGGTGACGGAGGTGCTCTTCACGATGTAATTAATATGTACAAAAAATACGGAACTGTACCAAGAGAAGTTTACACAGGATTAAACTACGGAACAGACAAAAACAAATTTGCTGAAATGGGCGCTCTTATCGAAGGTGTTCTTGCAGCAGTGGTGAAAAACCCGAACGGAGAATTGACTCCAAACTGGCAAAAAGCGTATTCTGCTGTTATTGATTCTTACTTAGGAAAAGTGCCGGATAATTTTACTTACAAAGGAAAAAACTATACTCCACAATCTTTTGCTAAAGAAGTAGTAGGAATTAACCCAGACGAGTATGTAGAAATGTCATCTTTTACAAACGCTCCGTACTACCAAAAAACAACTATGATGGTGCCAGACAACTGGTCATTGGATCAAGTTTACAACGTAAAATTGAACGATATGACAGACGTTATCGACAATGCACTTAAAAAAGGATATACTGTAGCTTGGGCAACAGATGTTAGCGAGAAAAGCTTTAGCTGGAAAAACGGTGTAGCTTACGTAGCGTCTAAAAAATTCGACGACATGACAGCTGAAGAAAAAGCAGACATGTTTAACGGACCAAAAGCTGAACCAGAAATTACTCCAGAAATGCGTCAGGCTGCGTTTGATAACTACACAACAACAGACGACCACGGAATGCACATTATTGGTCTTGCAAAAGATCAAACTGGAAAAGAATACTATATCGTAAAAAATTCTTGGGGAGAAACAAACGACTACAAAGGTTTCTTGTTTGTAACTAAGAACTTCGTAAAATATAAAACTACTGCACTTCTAGTAAACAAAGGAGGAATTCCTGCTGAAATTGCTAAGAAATTAGGGGTTTAATTAACCTGGAGTTTTACAGAAAATAGAAAAGCGCTGCAATCTTTTGGATTGTGGCGCTTTTTTATGCAAAAATCTAGGAATTAGAGTAATTTTTTTAATCTTCTTTTAACCGATGGCGAATTTTTAAAACATTCTATTATGTTTTTAAGTTCGATTTGATCTAAAATACCTTTAATTTCATAATGAAAATCTGGAATTGGATAAGTTTGGAAGAACAAAGTTCTATCAATTTCTTTCAACCAACATCCATGTAAATAAGTGTCTTTCGAAAACGAAAAATTATTATTTGAATCTAAAATATAGCCAGCTTTAAAACAATATGTAGTTTGCTGAGCATCAATTAAATCTATACATCCATGAGTTATTACTGTATCTGACGGAAAGTATTCTATACTTGATGGCAAAGAAATTATTAATTGTGTACCATTTACTTCCTTTAAAAGTAGAAAGAATTTATTTTTTGAATCACCATTTTCGAAAACATAATTAGGAATATGTAATAAAGTTCCATCTTTCATATTAACGAATTCTAAATCCGCTCAAACTTGATTCAAGCTTTTTATGATGATTATAAATGGAAAGCTTTACAGGTTCGTTTTGTAGAATTTCCTCAAAATTCAATTCAACATTCGAACTGTTTTTTACGCCCATTTCAAATTTTTCAAGTAGATTGTGGCGACATGCGGTGTTGTACCATAAAGAATCTTTTTTGTGTGTAAAATTAATTAAAACATAAGCAGGTTGATTCTTTACTGTTTGAGTTAATTTTTCCAAAAGATCTAATTCATTATCTGAAAATTCATCATCATTAAATGCTTTTTTAGATTTGATATATCTTTTATTATCTATAGTATTTATTTCGATGTAATCTTTTAAAATTATTGGATCGTCTGAAAGGTCAACAAATATTTCCTGTGATACAGGTCCTAATTGCCAAACTTCGTATTTTAGATTTAGAAAAGGTAGGCCAAACTCCTTAATAGAAAATTCATCCAATAAATAGAGAATTTTTAAAAGTTTAGTTTTAGATAAATCATCAATCTTATCAGCTAGATAAATGATTGTATTTCCAATTTTTTCTATGTCGTTTTTAAAATGCATATAGATTGCAACATGCTGTTTTTTGCATGTTAAATTTAGATTTGTAGTTGCAAATTTAAGATTTTTATTTAATACAGCAATAATTCTGTACGGTTTGTGGGGTAAAAACTACAAAAAACAACAGCCTGGGAAAATGAATATTTATAGAGAACTCTTACTTCCCCTTCATCAACCTCTCCAAATACTCCACTTTATCCTTTTCAGCCTGAACCAAACGCTCATAAAGTTCTACAATTTTATCAATTGGATTGAAAGTGCAGTTATAATTAAGTCCAGCATTAACAATGTCATTATTGGTATAAGTATTCCCAATGACATTCAAAACAGCTTCATCAGAAAAATTCTTAATTGCTTCAGCTGAAACTCCAAGAGCTTCTGCAATGACATTTAGTTTTTCGTCATCTATCGTTTCGCTTCCTTCAATATTAGAAATTGTCTGTTGGCTCATGCCAATAGCAATGGCAAGTGCTTCTTGTTTCATTCCTCTAAGCTCACGAATGCGGCTTATGTTTCTCCCGATATGTTTTGGTTTTGTTGCTGTGCTCATACTTCAAAGATATTAAAAATCCTTAAAAATTAAGATATTGGTAAAAGACTATCTTTTTTGGTGAATTACCAAACCCGATGTTTTGTTAGAATGTATTCTATCGTTTATTTAGCCGAAACAAAAATACAACTTTTCGTACAATAATTATTCATAACCAAAACCATAAATAAACGCCATGAAAACAGAAAACGAAAACAATGCAAATCAAAACAAAATAATAGAATCGATAGCGAGATTGGTATCAGATATTTGTTTCGACGGAGAATTTAAAAACCATCCAGAATACTTAAACGAGATTTTTGAGTATCTTCTAGAAGCAGAACCAGGAAACAGCCGTTCCTTAAGAATTAAAATGCTAAGCTGTATAAGAACCAGTAAAATGTTGGCAAAAGCGCTAGAACCATTTTCAGACGAAGAAATACAAAAAGCCTGCGTTAAAATGATAAAAGCGTAAAAAGAAGTACTTAATCGGTTTTCTAAGTAATTCATGGTCAGAATAAAAGCTAACTAAAAGAAAATCAGTATCTTTAGTATGAGTTTTTTAATAGGAGCATTAATTTTATTCAAAAATCATGAAAAAGTATGAAGCAATTTTATGTACACTTGCGTTCGTATTTTCTCTCAGCTGTTTTGCTCAGAGCACAAACAGTGCCTCTGCTTCTCCAGCGCCAGGAAAAACGACATTATTGACGGATAGTCTCCCTACAAATGATATGGTAATACAATCGTATTATGTAGAAGAAAGAATAAATAAGTTATTTGGCGGTAGAATTATTACTTACCAAGTTTCAAAATTGGACATGGTCGATACTTATGACCTTGGCCCTAATAATACTAGAACAGTAATTCCGAATTACGTAAAAAGAAAACCAAAAGTTGCTCCAAATGCAATAGAAGCAAAAACGCTTGTTGCAAGTTCTAATGCGTCTGTTGCGCCTGTTAAATTAGAAGTTACAGCTCCTGCGCCTTCAACTTCAAAATATGTAACCGTAAATATGGTGGATACTTACGAAAAAGTGCTTGATAAAGGTTATAAATCTATCGAGATGCTCAAAAAAGTAGCCGACCGTTTTTATTTTGAAGGCAATCTAACCGCAGCAGCGGGCTATTACACACAGTTATTCGATCAAGCCAAAGATTTGGACGTTATTTACTATTATAGATACGCACAGTCTTTAAAAGCAATAAATGAAGATGAAAAAGCAAATGCTTTAATGAAAAGGTTCAAAAGCGAAACTTTGACGATGAAATAGATTTTTTCAAAGGTTCAAAGCTGCAGAGAGGCAAAGGCTCAAAGTTTTTAAGGGTAATTTGAGATAAATCTAAAGATTAAGTTCGCAAAGCTTTGTATTTATAAAGTTCTGCGAATTTTTTTGTTTTACCTACAGTTTGTCTTTCTTTATTGTGTGAAGTTTTTTTTTATCGCAGAGGGCGCTAAGGTTTACGCAAAGCTCGCTAAGATTATTTTGAGTTAAATCTAAAGATTAAGTTCGCAAAGTTTTGTATTTATAAAGTTCTGCGAAATTTTTTTGGTTTACCTACAGTTTGTCTTTCTTTATTATGTGAAGTTTTTTTTATCGCAGAGGGCGCTAAGGTTTACGCAAAGTTCGCTAAGGTTATTTTGAGTTAAATCTAAAGATTAAGTTCGCAAAGCTTTATGTAGATAAGGCTTTGCGAATTTTTTTGTTTTACCTACAGTTTGTCTTTCTTTATTGTGTGAAGTTTTTTTTTATCGCAGAGGGCGCTAAGGTTTACGCAAAGTTCGCTAAGATTATTTTGAGTTAAATCTAAAGATTAAGTTCGCAAAGTTTTATATAGATAAGGCTTTGCGATTTTTTTTGTTTTATCTACAGTTTGTCTTTCTTTATTGTGTGAAGTTTTTTTTTATCGCAGAGGGCGCTAAGGTTTACGCA
>NZ_QJGZ01000020.1 GCF_003254585.1 Flavobacterium sharifuzzamanii
CAATATATAGAAGTATATAAAGAGACTATTATGGATTATGATGCTATGTATTAAAGAGTAATGAGTTATGTACCTTTAACATATACATATAAACTCTTAGAGAAATTAAGTAATAAACGAAGCGAAGTGAAATATCTTATTAGCTTCAGGAAAAGAAATCAAAAGAGATTCTATGATTAATGTGAATGAAAGTAGATAAGCCTAATAAGTAAAATGGTAATAAAACTGTTTGAATACTAAGGGGAACCTTCCTCTAAGGCTAAATATAATACATAAGCGACAGAGTACAGTACCGTGAGGGAAACATATGAAGTGGTAGTTTTATAAGCAGCTCAAGCAAAAAAGTAAGAGCGTACCTTTTGCATAATGGGTCACCAAGTTAACATTAGATGCAAGCATCACCAAATGCATAATTAAACTGATCATAAATTAATGAGTAGTGTCTAAAGTTAGACCCGAAGCCTGGTGATCTTACCACAATCAGGACTATAAAGGTCCGAACGGGTTATCGTTGCATTGATATCCGAAGAATTGTGGTAAGCAAGTGAAAGACAAAGCTGACTAGGATAGCTGGTTTTCTGCGAAACCTATAAAAGTAGGCAATTTGATAACATCTTAGCAGGTACAGAACTTCATCTCAGGCAAGATGTGTATTATAGGAAGATTCCTAACACATTTTATTCTTGTACAGATCGGGGAATCGTGAAGATTTTACCGGTGAGATTGTAGACTCGGAATGGCAAAGATGAATATTTAATTATCGGACATAGAATGATAAGGTTGTATGTCAAAAGGGAAACAGCCCAGAACAAGAGTTAAGGTTCCAAAGTTATTGTTAAGTGAAATT
>NZ_QJGZ01000010.1 GCF_003254585.1 Flavobacterium sharifuzzamanii
GATTTGAAAAACGTTTTCAAGCTCTGGAAGAGCGAAATATTTATAGCTAAAAATTCAAGACACAAAATAAAAGCTCCAGCGGAGCGATATATTTCACCCCGCTGGGGCTCTTTCTTAAACCGCAATTCTATTTCTATAAATATTTCGTCCCTCTGGGACTTTTCTAAGACACAATTTAAAGCTAATATATTGTTTCATTGGGATTTGAAAAACGTTTTCAAGCTCTGGAAGAGCGAAATATTTATAGCTAAAAA
>NZ_QJGZ01000007.1 GCF_003254585.1 Flavobacterium sharifuzzamanii
TGGACCGCAAGGAATTGCAGGCGCTGACGGAAAGGACGGTATTGATGGAAAAGACGGTCTAAACGGAATCGACGGTAAAGACGGAGCAGCTGGACCACAAGGAATTGCAGGTGTTGACGGAAAAGACGGAATTGATGGGAAAGATGGTCTAAACGGAATCGACGGTAAAGACGGCGCAGCTGGACCTCAAGGAATTGCAGGCGCTGACGGAAAGGACGGAATTGATGGGAAAGACGGT
>NZ_QJGZ01000018.1 GCF_003254585.1 Flavobacterium sharifuzzamanii
TAAAGATGACTGCGGAAATACTTCTGACACTTTCACTCAAGTGATCACAATTCAGGATACTACTGCGCCAACTTGGACAACTGCTGCCGGTTCTTTAAATGCAACTTTAGAATGCAGCGATGCAGCTGGCCTTGCTTCGGCACAAGCTCAGTTTCCAATAGCCTCTGACCTTTGCGATACCGATGTTTCAAACATCACGAAAGTAAGCGGACAGTTCGTGGCTTCTCAAGGATGCGGAAATGCAGGAACATACACCAATACTTGGACTGTTAAAGACGACTGCAATAACACTTCTTCCGTTTTTACTCAGGTAATCACTATTCAGGATACTACTGCTCCAACTTGGACAACTGCTGCTGGTTCGCTAAATACAACCGTAGAATGCAGCGATGCAGCTGGACTTATTATAGCTCAAGGAATGTCTCCATCAGCATCTGACTTGTGCGATGCCGATGTTTCTAACATCATTAAAGTAAGTGGTCAGTTCGTGGCTTCTCAAGGATGTGGAAACGCAGGAACTTACACCAACACTTGGACTGTAAAAGATGACTGCGGAAACACTTCTGACACTTTCACTCAAGTGATCACAATACAAGACACTACTGCTCCAACTTGGACAACTGCTGCCGGTTCTTTAAATGCAACTTTAGAATGCAGCGATGCA
>NZ_QJGZ01000009.1 GCF_003254585.1 Flavobacterium sharifuzzamanii
TGTGGGATTTTTCTTCCTTAACATGCCTTTTCGGCATTTTTTAACGGATCAGGCTTTCGTTTTTTAGGGAATTTCCAGCCCTTCCCTCTTCTTTCTGCCGATTTCCCATTCTTTTTAAGGGGCCCGTCTGCCGAAAGCTCCCTCTGAAAAACCGAGCCCATAGCCCCGATAGGAGCGGAAATCCTTTTGGGGCCGGGGTTCGGCCACAAAAGATTGAAGCGGATAGCGGGATGAAGCTCCCAAT
>NZ_QJGZ01000041.1 GCF_003254585.1 Flavobacterium sharifuzzamanii
ATCCTGACGAAGGAAGGATCACACTCGCATATCGATACAGATTGGGGAAATACTTTGTGGAGTTTCTAGTGCGATCCTTCCTTCGTCATGATGACAAGATTGTGTTAAAGCGTACAGTTTGTCATCCTGAGTAACGAAGGATCACACTCGCATATCTGCACAGATTGGTAGCCTTTGCGATCTCTTTTATAGATTCCTATTATTAAGTCTTGAAAAAAAACTCTTCGCGTCCTCTGCGTTAAATCTTTGCGAACTTTGCGTAAAACCTTTGCGAACTTTGCGGTTAAATAAGCAATCCTAATATTGGAATTTGGAATTTTAAAACTTTGGAATTTGAACAAAAAAAAAGACGATCAAATTTGATCGTCTTTTTTTAAGCTCCCCCTCTTGGGCTCGAACCAAGGACCCTCTGATTAACAGTCAGATGCTCTAACCAACTGAGCTAAGGAGGAATCACCTTAAAAGGTTAATATGTTTGCTAAAAAAAGTTGCTCCCCCTCTTGGGCTCGAACCAAGGACCCTCTGATTAACAGTCAGATGCTCTAACCAACTGAGCTAAGGAGGAAAGTGTTGCTCTTTTTAGCGAGTGCAAATATAAAACTATTTTTAGTTTCTCAAAAACATTTTCACTCTTTTTTTGACTTTTTTTTACTTGCCTACAATGGCTTTGTAAATGTCGTTACCATTAGCAAATAGTAGTAGTGAAATAAGTAAAACAAAACCAACCATTTGCGCATTCTCTAGGAATTTATCGCTCGGTTTTTTGCCGCTTACAATTTCATACAATAAAAACATAACATGTCCACCATCAAGAGCCGGAATTGGTAATAAATTCATAACTCCAAGCATAATTGACAATAAAGCAGTGATTGACCAGAAAACTTCCCAGCTCCAAGAACTAGGGAAAATGTTATAAATCGCCGCAAATCCACCTACTTGTTTGTAAGCTTTAGTTTCTGGATTGAAAATCATTTTCAATTGTTTTCCGTAACCTACCAATTGATCTTTTCCTTTTTGAAGACCAACCGGAATAGATTCGAAGAAACCATATTCTTTAGTGCTTATTTTATAGTATCCTAGTTTTTCTAATGATTTCATGTCTAAACCGCCAGCAAAAACACCTAAAGTTCCTTCTTTAGAAACTTTAACCGTAAGAGGTGTTTCTTTTAAATCGCGTAAAACAACTGCAGGAATATCTTTTCCTTTATTGGCTAATAAAACAGCTTTCGCTTCATCAAAATATTTAACTTTTTGTCCGTTAAGAGAAAGAATCAAATCTTTTGCTTTTAAATTTTGGTTAGGAGATTCTTCTCCAACTTTTCCAATTGCAAAAGGTCTACGGATATCGATAAGCATTCCTTTTTCTGTTTTAGAAAGCTGATCAACAAAATCAGTTGGCATTGTAATAGTCTGTTGCTGACCATTTCTTTCAATCAAGATATGTTTTGCCATGATTACATTCATGTTCATATCACTGTCAAAATTTTCTACAGCTTTACCGTCGATAGAAATAATTTTATCACCCGTTTTAAAACCAGCTTTAAGCATAGCAGGATTTTCAATATCAACACCATCTTTTAAGTCAGCATTTGCAATATAAGTATCTCCGTAAGCAAACGCCATTCCGATATAGATAATAAAAGCCAAAATAAAGTTTACGGTAACACCACCAAGCATAATAATTAAACGTTGCCAAGCTGGTTTTGTACGAAATTCCCAAGGCTGAGGCGGAAGTGCCATTTGCTCTTTGTCCATACTTTCGTCAATCATTCCAGAAATTTTCACATAACCACCAAGCGGAAGCCATCCGATACCGTATTCTGTTTCTCCGATTTTCTTTTTGAATAGTGAATATTTAACATCAAAAAACAAGTAAAATTTTTCGACTCTAGTTTTAAACAATTTAGCAGGGATAAAATGCCCTAATTCATGAAGAATAATAAGTAAAGATAAACTCAATAAAAATTGAGAGAGTTTGATAACTATATCCATTTTTTGTTTTTAATTCGTATTTAACGCACAAAAGTAGCGTTTTCTATTTTAATATAAGTGTGCAAGATAGTGTTTAAGATTTTAAATGTTTGTTAATTAATAAACATTTCGATTTCTCGTTTTAACAAGATACTGTAACTTTACTTTTTGAACACTGCCTTACTCAATTGGTAGTATAAAATCACTAAAAGTTACAAGAATATGGCAACGAAATTATTTTCTCCACTCACCATAAAAAATATCACCATAAAAAATAGAATTGCAATCTCGCCAATGTGCCAGTATTCTGCAATTGACGGATTTGCAAACGATTGGCATCTAGTTCATTTAGGAAGCCGTGCCAGTGGTGGTGCCGGACTTATTATTCAGGAAGCAACGGCGGTTTCTCCAGAAGCTAGAATCTCTCCTTCCGATCTTGGAATTTGGAAAGATGAACATATCGAAAAACTAAAACAAATCAACACTTTTATAGTTTCTCAGAATTCGATTCCTGGAATCCAGTTAGCACATGCAGGAAGAAAAGCAAGTGTTTCGGCTCCGTGGCTTGGCAATAAAAAGTTAGATTTCGCTCAAGGCGGATGGCAGACCGTTGCACCAAGCGCGATTCCGTATCATGATAACGAACCATTTCTTCCAGAGGCATTAGACAAAAACGGAATTCAGAAAGTAATCTCCGATTTTAAAACCGCTACAAAAAGAGTAGTAGAAGCAGGATATCAGGTTGTAGAAATCCATGCGGCTCATGGTTATTTACTGCACCAGTTTTTATCGCCTTTAACAAATGTAAGAACAGATGAATATGGCGGAAGTTTTGAGAACAGAATCCGTTTTACATTAGAAGTTGTAGAAGCTGTTCAGTCAGAATGGCCTTCAGATTTGCCATTGTTTGTTAGAATTTCGGCAACAGATTGGGCAGAAAACGGATGGAACCCAGAAGAATCTGTACAGCTTTCTAAAATATTAAAAGAAAAAGGAGTAGATTTAATCGATGTTTCGTCAGGCGGATTGGTTTCGCATCAGAAAATCACATTAGGCCCAGGTTATCAGGTTCCTTTTGCAGAAAAAGTGAAAGCAGAAGCAGGAATTGCAACAGGTGCGGTCGGATTAATTACAGAAGCCAAGCAAGCCGAAGAAGTTTTAAATATGGATCAAGCCGATTTGATTTTATTCGCAAGAGAATCTTTAAGAAACCCAAATCTCCCTTTGGATTTCGCTAAAGAACTAAACGACGATATTCAATGGTCAAAACAATACGAAAGAGCAAAACTTTAAAATTTTATAGCCACAGATTATACAGATTAAAATGATTTTTTTTAATGTTTTTCGCCACGAATAGCACGAATTTGCACAAATCGTTGCGTTCAGAAACTTAAAATAATTCGCGTAGATTCGTGAAATTCGTGGCAAACAAAAAAATCCTTATTAATCACATTAATCTGTGGCAAACAAAACATAATAACATGCAGAAAATAAAAACAGCATTATTATCATACGGGATGTCGGGGAAAGTTTTTCACGCTCCGTTTTTAGATATTCACGAAGGATTTGAACTTTTGGGTTCTTGGGAAAGAAGCAAAAAATTAATTCAAGAAGATTATCCGTACGTAAAAAGTTATGCTTCGCTAGACGAATTATTAAACGATGATGTCGATTTGGTAATTGTAAATACGCCAGTGGGAACGCATTACGAATATGCTAAAAAAGTGCTTTTGGCAGGAAAGCATGCCGTTGTAGAAAAAGCTTTTACAACAACTGCAGCAGAAGCAAAAGAACTGGCAAAAATTGCCAAAGAAAAAGGCTTGAAATTGGCTGTTTTTCAGAACAGAAGATGGGATAGCGATTTTAAAACCGTAAAAAAAGTAATTGATGATGGCGTTTTGGGGGATTTGGTCGAAGCAGAATTTCATTTTGATCGATACAATCCGTTATTGAGTCCGAAAGCGCATAAAGAAACAGCCAATGATGGGGCAGGAGTTCTAAAAGATTTAGGACCACATATTATAGATCAAGCGGTTAGTTTATTTGGTTGTCCAAAAGCAGTTTTTGGAGACATTCGAGTAACCAGAGAAAACTCTGTTGTGGACGACTGGATCGATCTGACATTGTTTTATTCTAATTTTAGAGTTCGTTTAAAAGCAGGTTTTTTTGTGAGAGAAGCCAATCCAGCGTATACTTTGCACGGAAAAAAAGGTTCTTTCTTAAAGCCTCGCGGAGATGTTCAGGAAGATGATTTAAAAGTAGGTAAAAAACCAAACCTAGATTCTTGGGGAACAGAAGATGAAAGCTTGCAAGGACTTTTGCATACCGAAATAAACGGTAAAATTGTACGAGAAAAAATCCCGACGCTTCAAGGGAATTATTTTAGTTTCTTCGATGGCGTTTACGATTCTATTGCAAACGATAAAAAAGAACCTGTTACTGCAGACGAAGGGGTAAAAGTAATGCAGGTTATAGAGGCTGCGATTGCGAGTAATGCACAGCAAAAGGTAATAAGCATATCATAATACATTCCGTAGGAATGTCTCATTGGTAGAAAATAATAATATTCATCCGCATTTACGTTCCGTAGGAACGTTTGATTTGACGCATTATTTTTTAATAATCTAATGTCTCAAATGTTCCTAGGGAACGTAAAATATTGATAACGATATTTTTTTCTACCGATGAAATGTTCCTATGGAACATAGAAATAGACATGAAAAGGGTTGTTTCAATTTTTGATACAAACCCTTTTTATTTTCTATAAAAAAATGAAGCAAATTATAATTCTACTAAAGCCGAAAAATTGTAATTTTAGTAATAAGAATTCAACTCAAAACCTTTTAATTTATAAACAATAACGTTGTATATTGTGTATAACCTTAGGCCTTGTGCGCTTTGACGAGCGTTTTTAGTATTTTTGCAACATTCCAATAAAATTCAATATGCTGATAAACATTAATCCATTATCGCTTTTTCAGACCAAGGCAAAAATCAAGAAAGTATTTAGAGAAGCCAAAGCGTCGTATTTAAATCGCATTCGTTTTGCTGTTGGAATGTTTTATTTCGGAATGGGTTTGAGTTTTGCCACATGGGCCAGTAGGATTCCAGATATCAAATCTGCTTTGCATTTAACAGAAGGCGATTTGGGTTCTATACTTTTTGCACTTCCAGTTGGACAGCTAATTGTTATGCCTTTTTCAGGAAAAATGGTAACCAAATTCGGTAGCCATCGTGTTCTGATTTTCTCTTTAATAATGTATGTCTTGTGCCTTATCAATTTAGGTTTGGCAACAACATCATTACAATTATCATTAGGATTATTTTTATTTGGTGTGTTCGGAAATCTTGCCAATATTGCCGTAAACACACAAGGCGTTTATACCGAAGTTTTGTTTAAAAAAACGATCATGTCTTCTTTTCACGGTATGTGGAGTTTTGCCGGATTTACTGGCGCGCTGGTAGGTTTAGGAATGCTGGCTCTAAAATTAAGTCCGTTGCATCATTTTATAATTGTAGCTGGAATTGTTTTGTTGATGGTGGCCTTTAACTTTAAGTTTTTGGTTAGAGCCAAAGAAAAAAAGAAAGTAAAAGAAGAAGGAAAAAAACTATTTGTAAAACCAAATACAGCTTTACTTTGGCTAGGCGTTATCGGATTCTGCAGTATGGCTAGCGAAGGGGTTATGTTCGATTGGAGTGGTGTTTACTTTAAAGAGATTGTAAAAGCACCTGGACCGTTGGTGGTTTTAGGCTATACTTCTTTTATGATTATGATGGCCGGCGGAAGATTTCTTGGCGACGGATTGATCAATAAATTTGGACGTGAGCGCGTTATGCAGATTAGCGGTGTTATGATTTCGGCTGGACTTTTTACAGCTGTTTTTCTTCCTTATATAATTCCGTGTACTATAGCTTTTATGTTTGTAGGTTTGGGCGTTGCAACAATTGTTCCTACGGTTTACAGTATTGCTGGTAAAAACCCGACTGTGCCCGCGGGCGAAGCTTTAACGATTGTTTCTAGTGTAAGTTTCTTAGGTTTCTTAATGGGGCCGCCTGTAATTGGGCATATTGCGCAAAGTTTCGGACTGCAGTTTTCTTTTGCCTTTATCGGAATTTTTGGAGTTCTAATCGCCTTTATGGTTTCTAAAATTAGAACATCAGCATAACTCTATCTTTGATTAATATTTATTAAAAACAATTAATTTTGTAAGAATTTATTTGTTTTTTAAATATTTTGCCTACATTTGAATTTAAGCAATAGCTTGAGTTTTAAAATGCTCTTTTTCCAAAAACCAATTTTATCTTTTGAATTAAGGATTGTTATCCAAGAAAATTTCAAAGTTAATAATAGGTTTTAATGATAAAAAAATACGCAGTCTTCTTTATTTTTTGGTTCTTTAATTTTGCTTTTGCACAACAAGAAATAACAGTAACAGGAATTGTTATTGATGCCCGAACGCAGAATCCGCTGGAAAATGTAGTGGTCACAATACAGAATACGGCTGTGATGCAGCTTACTTCAAAATCTGGAAAATTCGAACTTCATATTTTCCCTCAAAAGGAGCAATTGCTTTTACTCAGAAGCCAAGGATACAAAGATTTTCTTTTGAAAGTAAAATTCAATGCTGGACAGAATATTAATCTCGGAATATTACAATTAGAAGATACTTATTCAGATGAGGTTCCTGCAGCATTAATTACGCTATCAGATAATGACTTTTCAGATGATAACAGTTCATCTGAAATGACATCAGGGCTTTTACAATCTTCAAAAGATGCTTTTATGCAAGCATCGGCATTCAATTGGGGACAAGCTCGATTTAGGATGCGTGGTTTAGACAGTGAAAATGCAATTACAATGCTTAACGGAATGCCAATGAATAAAATCTATGATGGCAGACCCCAATGGAGCAATTGGGGAGGTTTGAACAATGTACTTCGCAATCAGGAATTTTCAGTTGGAACAGCAACTTCCAATTATAGTTTTGGAGGTGCTTTAGGAACACAACAGATTTTTACTCGTGCTTCTTTATACAGAAAAGGCGCGTCGCTCACATTTTCTGGAAGCAATACTACTTATTTATGGCGTGGAATCGGCACTTATGCGTCAGGAATGAATGCTTCTGGCTGGGCTTATGCTGTTTCGGCAGGAAAACGCTGGGCAGACGAAGGGTATTTTGAAGGCACAAATTTCGATGCCGATTCTTTTTTTCTAAGTGTAGAAAAGAAACTAAACAGCAAACATTCTCTCAATTTTACTGGATTTTATACGCCTAATTCTCGCGGAAAGAATTCTTCTAATACTGCTGAGGTTAGCGATTTAATGGGAAAAAAATACAATTCGTATTGGGGATTTCAGAATGGTGAAAAGCGAAATGCAAGAGTGAAAAATGTAGAAGAGCCTTTGTTTATGCTCAATCATTATTTTAAAATTGATGATAAAACCAATTTGAATTCTGCAATTATGTATCAATTTGGGAAAGTTGGAAACAGCAATATCGATTACCAAAATGCAGACAGTCCTGATCCGGTTTATTATAAAAAAATGCCAAGCTATTTTAGTTCGCTTTATGCTAAAGATCAGGGAGAGTTTTCGGGCGAATTTACTCCAGATTATGAAAATGCGGAAAAAAACAAAATAGCATTTCTGAACAGCCCGCAGATCAATTGGAACGAAATGTATTTTGCTAATCAAAAAATTGAGCAGAATGGTTATGTGCCTGCGCAGAGCCATTATGTACTTTATGAAGATAGAACAGATGATCAGACTTTGGCAGTAAATTCAAATCTGAATACACAGATAACACCCAATATTTCTTTTGATGGAGGATTTACTTTTAAGAAACTAAAATCGCATAATTTTCAGTATTTATTAGATCTTCTTGGCGGAGCCTATTTTGAAGATATTGATCCGTTTTACAAAGGAAGCCTTTCTCAATCCGATTTGCAGCATCCAAATCGCCAAGTTGTAAAAGGAGGTATTTATGGATACAATTATAATTTATTGGCCAATACTTTAGATGTTTTTGCGCAGTTTAAATTCAGCTACAATAAAACAGAATTCTTCTTAGCACAATCCTATTCCATATCAGATTATCAAAGAGAAGGATTGTATCAAAACGGATTGTATCCAATAAATTCTTTAGGTAAAAGTGAGAAAGTGAATTTCGAGAATTTCGGATTCAAAGGCGGTTTTACCTATAAAATTTCGGGAAAGCAACTGCTGTTTTTTAATGCCGCACATTTTACAAGAGCGCCCTCACTGCGAAATACTTTTTCAAATTCACGTTTAAATAATACTGTTGTGGATGGAATCGAGAGTGAAAATATCACTAGTGCAGAGGCTAATTATGTATATCGTTCATCAAAACTCAAATTGCGATTAACTGCCTATTATACTATAATCAAAAATACCTCGAAAACTTCTTATTTCTATGCTGAAGGAATTTTTGATAAAGGTTCTGGTTATGATCCAACAAATGCCTTTGTCAGTCAGACTTTGACCAATTTGGACAAGAAAAATACTGGAGCAGAATTAAGTTTTGAGTATCAGATTTGGCCAACATTAAAAACAACTTTATCTGCAGCATTTGGAAATTACATCTACAGCAGCAATCCGAATGTAATGATTGTAAACGACGCAAATAGGGCAAAAGAAGGAGCGCAAACGACTTTTGATTTTGGGCGAGCCTATTTGAAGAATTACAAACAGTCTGGAACTCCACAGCAGGCTTATTCATTTGGTTTAGAATATCGTGACCCAAAATTTTGGTGGATTGGCGGGAACATCAATTATTTGGCAGAAAGTTATATTGATGTTTCGCCAATTTCGAGAACATCTCAATTTTACATTAATCCAGCCAATGGTTTTCCTTTTCCAGAGGCAACTTCCGAAAGGGGAAATGAATTGTTAAAACAAGAAAAATTTAATCCTGTTACATTATTGAATTTGAGCGGAGGCAAATCTTGGCGTATTCATAAAAAATACGTGGGACTCTTTGCTAGCGTAAATAATGTTTTGGATTTAATGTACAAAACGGGCGGTTTCGAACAGGCAAGAAATGCCAATTTTAGAGCGCTAAATCAAGATGTTTCAAGCGGAACACCATCTTTTGGGCCAAGATATTATTATGGCTATGGCCGAACTTATTTTCTGAATCTTACAATCGGTTTATAAAACTGAAAACCTATTTCTCATGAAAAAACTAATTTTAATTTTTGTATTATCCTTAATCAGCTGCAGTAAAGAAGTTGAAACTCCAGAATTAGTCTGCACTCAGCCTAATCTTTCTGTAAATAAAAGTGTAGAAAAAGTATATGAGCTTGTGAGTCCAACAGCAAAGCAATATTTGTACGATGACATTATAGAAGCTTACGTGGTTTCGAGTGATGAAGGAGGCAATTTTTTCAAAACTATTTCATTGCAGACCAAAGAAACTGAAAAAGCGCCGGCAATTGGATTTAGTGTTCCAATTGATGCTACAAATACTTACATCGATTATCGAGTGGGGAATAAAGTGTTTGTAAAACTTAAAAACCAATTTACCGATTTGTATTACGGCGGTTTAAGAATAGGGAGTTTGTATGTAAGTAATGCAGGTGATCCTACAATTGGAAGAATTTCTCAAAACGAATATAAAAATGTATTAAATGCTTCGTGTACAAATATAGATGAGAATCAATTGGTTAATTCACTTTCTATAGAAAAAGCACTTTCAGATTCTAAGCTAAATACTTTGATAGAATTAAACGATGTGGAATTTACCGAAGCAGCATTAGGACGCCATTATTTTGAAGAATCAAATAATGTTGGAGGTTCAACAAACTGGTATTTGAGAGATAAAACAGGAAATCAGATTATTTTTAGAACCAGCAGTTATGCAAAATTTGCAGATCATGTTGTGCCAGAAGGAAGCGGAAAGGTCAAAGGAATTCTGACAAAATTTGGTACAGATTATCAGTTTATGGTTCGATATGAAAGTGATATTGTGATGAATGGAAAAAGGAATACTCCGCTTTTTGCAGAAGATTTCCAGTCGGTTAAAAATAATGTCAATTTTGTACTTCCAGGTTGGAGTAATATTGTAGAAAAAGCTACAAAACTCTGGAAAAGCATGGTTTACTCTGGAAATGGCTATGCTGAATTTAACACTACAAGTACAACTGCCGCCGAGAACGTGGCTTGGCTTGTGTCACCTAAAATAAATCTATCAGGGTATAAAAATGCGGTGCTTTCTTTTAGAAGCGCGCAACACGATTTGAAGATTGATTCTCCACTAAATGCAATTGAAGTTTATGTTTCTACTAATTTTGATGGTGCAAGTGTGACTAAAGCAAAATGGACAAAATTGGAAGCAAAAGTTCCAACACTCTCAACTCCTTCCCGTGAGTTTATCAGCTCTGGCGGAATTGATCTTTCTTCTTATTCTGGGAACATAAATATTGCCTTTAAGTATATTGGTTCAGGAAAAGACAAAACATTAAATGGAGCTTTTATGGTTGATGATATTAAAATATTTGGAGAAAAATAAGAGGTATTTTGTGAAATAAATTTCACCATTTGTATTATTTTTCTTTCTTATTTAATTTAATTATTATATTTTGGCTTTCTTAAATATAAGATATGTCTTACATAAAGCCTTTTTCTTATGATGATTTTTTGACGTATAAAATCCAAGAGGACGATACGCCAGAAAGTGTAGCCGAAAAGCTAGATATTGATTTATATGCTTTAAGAAGTTATCATAATCGTTATTGTGAATCTGTTGAAGACTGTATTGGACCTGTTTTTCCAAGACACTTGAAATTTGTGATTATAAAACCTCCAATAGTTCAGCTTACAGATGAAGAAAAAGAACAACAACGCAATAAAGTCGTATTTAATGATTCACCTGGAAAACTTTCTTTAAATTATTCTCATGGTGAAAAAACATACGCTGTTCTATGTACTATTGAAAATGGTAAAGATGTTCATTCAATAAAACAGCAGATCAAAATAAGCTGGCAAGCAGAAAACGCAGGCTTTCATTTTTATTATGTCTCTCGTGATGAGGCGCTGTATGTAAACGACACTGCTGTAAATACAATGGCACAAGAGATTGCCCAAAAAGCATCTCAGGCACTATATCCATTGCTTATTGTTGTTGATGAAAACGGAAAATGGGTTTACGTTAATAATTATGATCAAATAGTTGAGCGCTGGAATGAAACCAAAAACCAGATAAGAAAATATTATAAAGGCGATCAAACCGAAAAATATTTCAAGATTTACGATAAAAATCTCGCAGATGAAGACAGTTTGTTTCTTTCTATTCAGAAAGACTGGTTTTTAAATGCTCTGTTTAATGAAATTCATGTCCAGTATCCTCAAGATTTATCACTCAAAAAACATACTAGTTTTCCACATCTTCCTAATACTAAAAGTATTCAATATTTTGTGAATCAAAAAATAGACGAACATCTAGATACTAATAACTTGATTCTTATTGACATAATCGGAAAACTAGACGATTCTAGAACAAAGACCGATTTTCAAAATGAATTAAATCATCCTGTAAAAGAATATTCGGACGAAAAAGCGGGAGGAAATTACACGGCAAAATATTATTTAAACCCAAACTCTTATATGCCAGAAGCATTTATAGTGAATGCTGATTTAGAATTGGATATTCCTCAAAAATATACTGTAACCGCAACTCATTTAGACACAGCTACAGAACTTGTCATTGCTTCAAGACAGCCTTTGTTTGTAAGCGAAACAACAATCAAAACAAAATCTGGAAACTCATTTTGGTATTTGCTTTTTACGATTTTAATATTCGTTGCATTAATCTATGCCATTTCAAAATTATACACCTAATACATTTAAATAAATGAGCGAAAAACATTTAGTAGTACAAGGAGCAACCTGCAAATGCAAGTTTAGCGAAGACAGTTCAAAAACAGATAAAATTAAAGTCAAATCACAATCCAAACATTTTGGAAACGATAAAGGCTTCAACAAACTACTTGCAACAACGAAAGAAATTGGGCAGACACTTGAAAATAACACTTTTGGCAAATGCAAAAAACAGCCCGTCGGAAACAGTTTTTTGCCCTGTCAGGCAGTAATAACGCAATGGAGTAATTTTTACGAAAAAGTAACTCTTAGCAATCAAGGCAAAATACTGCTGGAGGACAGTAAGGCAACCTGCCCAATAGGTGCGCCAGATTGCATCGAAATAGTAGATCACGGGCAAACCGCGGAGCCTGGCGAACAAAATTTTAAAAATATCAGCCCTATGGTTCATAATCTTATTAACCCTATGGTTGATGTTAGGGAAATGTATACACAAGAAGCAAAACATGAGGGAATAAAATTTAACAACTAAATATATCTAAAATGGTAAAAGGTGTTAAAAAAATAAGATGGACTGGAAAAGGCAGGGTTATAAATAATTTGTCTATTCCTAATAAAAAAGTTGTAATACATCCTGATCAAGAAGTTTCTTTTGAAATAGAATCATGGTATGACGGCACAACCGAAGAAGAGAAGAAAAGGAACATAACATGGATTTTACAAGAAGCCAAAACAAGAAAAGAAATTGCTGAAAAACTAATACCATCAAATACACCAAAACTTTTTAGCATTCCTAAAGATTTATGTGGACCTTACGAGTATTATCTGGAAGCAAGTCTTTTTGGGAAAAGAGATTTATATAACGAGACAGGACTAATTGTTCGCGGAGAATGCCCTCCGAAAGTTTTAGACAGTAAATGGTGTAGAACCAATAATGCCGAAGATGTCCGTAAAACATACTTTTTCTCTTATGGGGAGAAACTCTATCTCAATTTAAAAACCGAAGGATTAAACGGACACTTAAACCTATCTATTGATATTTTTAGACGAGTTACAGCTGGAATTAATGTTAGCATAAAAAGATATACAAGCATAGACGTAATTGACGGTCAGGTAAATCTAGAAATAAAAGATTCTTTTTCGTGGTACAACCTGATAAAGGATAAAAATGAAGTAGAAGAATTTTATATCCAGATTTTTGATCCCATAAATCGCACTTATATAACCGATTATAATAATGAGATAGCACATGCACGTTTTTTACGCGTAAAAAATAAAATTGCTTCTATGGAGGTAAGCCCGCCTACAAATCTGTCTCCGTTAAAAACTGGTGAGCCAGCCACGAATTATATGAGCCATCATTTTTGTAAATACACTTTTATAAAAATGAATGATAAAATGCTCTTTGACGAAACGAAATTAATAAAAGGGCAAAAATTAAGCAGAAACATCTATGTCCATTTACTTGCTGGCGGAGACGAAAAAAATAAAAAAGTAACAATAGAGTTAGGGGAAAAAATTCCCGGCAAATGCGACAATCATAAAGCAAAAGTATTTGACATTATAGATTTGCAAAAAGCAGGAATCCAGAATCCGCAGCGAATTTCTGCCAATTCTTTTTCGTTTGAGAATAACTTTGAATATAAATATAAAGACGATTATAGACAATTTTTTACAGAGTATATATTGCCTGTGCCAGCTGCTAAAGCTACTATCCCATTGGCAACCTGTAGCTATCAACATGTTTTAAATATAGAAATGCTGCCAGACGTGGCTTGGGCATATCATTTTCAGTATGATAAACCAGGTGGTGGCTTTTTTAAAGACATCGATATAAAAATTCAAAGTGGTTTAAAAGAAGAATTGCAGTATGCCAAAAAATATATTCAAATAGCTGTAAAACTATCTTTTAATAATCCTCCAGAATTTATAAATAAAATAATTTCGGACCTGATTATTGATTATTTAGAACATTCTGCAGATAGTTTCGGGTTTGGAGTTCACGCCTATCATTCTTTTGATGAACAGCAGAAAAAACCTGCTGTAATTATGGATTATACGGCTAAATACAAATGGATAGCCAGATCTTTAATCATTACCTGCGTAATACTTTGCGTTATTGTAGATGCCTTAATTCTATATTTAACAAAAGGAAGAGGAGCCGTTGCAACAAAAGCAGGGCGCGTTGTCGCGGCTATAGACAAATACGGAAACAAAGTAGCGATAATAGCCAAAAGAAAAGGTTTTGAATTAATAACCCCAAAAATAACCTCATTCAGAGCACAGTATTACGAAAAACAGTCTGATGGCAGAATTGCCTTTGTACAGACCGAAAAAGTCTCTGCACTGCCATTGTTTGGCTTACAATACGAAGACAAACACACCTTAGGAACCATTACTACCAGTTTAACGGGTATCTCAACCGTATTTGATTATGCAAGGAAAGCTATATCTATTTTTGGGAAGATCACTCTGTTAAAAAAAATGCAGGACAAATTAAACAAAGTACCAACAGACCCAAATAAAGTGCCAAGCGCAATTAACACAAACGATGTTAACAAAACTGTCGACTGGTTGGAAGAGGCTATAGAGAATGGTGCACAACGCATTTTTAGCGAGCTTGGACATGAACTCAATTTTAAAGTAACCATAAAAGGAGAATATCAAGCCGATTACCAAATCTTTATAAATCATCTCAAAGAAGCTATAAGCATAAAAGACCAATTGGAAAATTATGTAAACAATAGCAAAGGTATTGTAGGACGCAAAAAAGGAATAGATGCCGTGGCTTCCTGTGAGCTCAAAACCGGTTACCACATAAAAACCGAATGGATTATGCGCTATGCGCCCAATTTTATACAAGGTGTTATACCTGTAATAGACCAAGAAGCTAATGCCGAAGGACAAGCTGAAATACACGGTAGCCTTTTTTACGAACGTAAATATTTCTTCGAAAAACCACAATCTTATTATGTAGATAATGTAATTTTCTCTGGATTGGCGGGAAGTTTTTCAGGGAGTGTCAAAACAAAGAAAAATGGAAAAACTCCACGAAATAATAATATCTTCATTCCCGAAACATCCTTTGTATTAATGGAACCATATGTTGTAAAAGGAGAAAGAATATACCTATTTGAAAAAGATACAATAAAAGAACCAAAATAAAATGAAAAAATTTATTATAACATTTTCCCTTGCCATATTGTTTACAGCTTGTGGGCAAGAAAAAAAACAATCTATAAATATCAATAATATGAATACAAATTATCCTGACATAAATGCAAAAAATTTTGAGCAAAGATTATCCAATGCTGTAAAGCATTTTGAGAAAGAGCCAATGTATTACATGCGTATCAATAAAATAAATTGTTTAGTAGAAATATTAATAAATGATTATCCTGTTCATAAAGATTACGAACTCTCTAATTATGCTACTCCAATAGAAATTAACCACGCAATATTAAAAAGTGGAGAACAAAAATTAACTTATCGTCTTTATCCTATTGGAAATCTTCTTAAAGAGAATTATGGTGAGGGTGACAATGTAAGTACATTAACTAATAATACCTCCATATCAATTTCTATTATAAAAATGGACAATAATGGTAAAAAAACATTAGAAGATGAAGAAATAATAATAAAAAACAGCAGTTTAAACGATGCTAAAGGAAACTTTATTGGATCGGGTAAACCTTATTATGAATTTACTTTTCCTTTTAATGCTTCTGTTCCTTATGAAAACGTAGGATGGAGTAATGGCGAGGATTTAACCAAACTAGACCAAAAATTATTAGAACAAAAAGCTAGGGACTTTTACAATGAATACGGTAAAACATACCTTAATAAAGATGCTGATCTACAGGCAAGTTTAAATTTTGGAGAAGAAAAAAGAAACGCAATAGCGCTTTACAGGAGATCTTCTGAAATTGCTGAACTTTGGAAGGAATATAAATCCGATTTAAATGAAAAAAATATAAAAGTTCTTCCTCTAGAAAATTATAGGATGGTTTTTTTTGGCAATAACCGTATTCTCTTTTTACAATCAAAATCTCTACAATTAGAGTACAGAGGCTATGGTGCTTTATTAGTGCAAAGTGAGGATTTTAATATTATGCCTGGAATTTATCTCTACCTTCCAGAAGGAAAAAAATTAGAAGATGGTTTATATATGATAAATTAAAGGATAAAGACAAAACATTAAATGGAGCTTTTATGGTTGATGATATTAAAATATTTGGAGAAAAGTAAGCGGTATTTTGCAAAAAGGAAATTAATGTACTGAATTTTAAAGTATTATTGAAAAGTTTGTAGTTTTTGTACTTCAAAGTGTTAAAATCTAATTGAATTTTGTACTTTGGTCATCCCAAATCAATACAAATACCACATGAAAACCTACTTTATTGCCATCTTAATGATGGTGTTTCCTTTCTTGATGCACAGTCAAGACAACGTTAAACTAAAGCAGATTAACATTGTAAAAACAAATTACCAAAACTCTAAAGACGGCGAAATTGTTAACAAAACAATGGTTTTTAAAGAGGGTAAGCTCCAAACGATAACTACTTCAGATGTTGTGCAGCATTTCTATTACAACAAAAATGGATTGCTGGATATGACTGTAAAAGATAAAGTGGGAAGCGACTGGAAAGAAGTAATAAACTATACGTACGATGCTGATAACAACATCACCAAATTTGTAAAAAAATATCAGGAAGGACCTAATTATATTACAAAAGTTGTTTCGTTTGTTTATGAAGGAGCAAGAGTAAAAGTAACAACAAAAAAGAGTACCAATCATCAGAATTTAGTTGACGATATTGAATATCTTGTTGAAAACGGAATTATTGTAAGACGTACTTCTCGCGATAGAAACAAGACAATTATTGGAAAATTAGAATATGTTTATGTAAACGATAACGTGTCAAGACACAAAGGATTGGTTGGAGACAAAATCTCAAAATCATTTACTTATGATGATAAAAAATCGGTTGATCAGTTAATTGTTCAAAGTCTTTTTGGAGATAATTACAAAGTAATTGTACCAATGATTTCGTATCATGAAGAAGAATTTGAGTTTGAATCTATTTCTTATAATAACGAAATGAATTTCAGCCCGTCATCAACAGCTTTAGTTGCGGTGAGCAGAAAATACAAATACAATAAATTAAATTACCCGATTTCTTGTTCTCAAATAGAAGAAAACGGAATTGTGAAAACGGAAAAAACCTTTATTTACGAATAAAAGTTTTAAACTTAGACCATTTATTGACTAAGTGGAACCTTGTTGAGTTTATCTTGACGGGTTCCATTTTTTTTTGGAGTGTATTCTTCCAAATATAAATGTAAAAACAAAATTGTATAATTGATTGTAGCCGACAAATGATTAAATTTGCACCTTATTCAAGACTATGTTAGAAAAAGAAGTTATAAATTTTGAGAGAACAGTAATTGTTGGTATTGTTACTCAGAATCAAAGTGAAGAAAAACTAAATGAATATTTAGACGAATTGGAGTTTTTGACTTTTACCGCAGGAGGTGAAGTTATTAAACGCTTTTCGCAAAAAATGGAACGTCCTAATCCTAAGACTTTTGTTGGGACGGGGAAAATTGATGATATCAATCTTTTTGTAAAAGAAAACAAAATATCGACTGTAATTTTTGATGATGAATTAACGCCTTCGCAGCAGAAAAACATTTCAAGAATTATTGACTGTAAAATTCTAGACAGAACAAACTTAATTCTGGATATTTTTGCGCAAAGAGCCGAAACTTCTTATGCAAGAACGCAGGTAGAGTTGGCACAATGCCAGTATTTATTGCCAAGACTTTCTGGTTTATGGACACACCTTGAGCGTCAAAAAGGAGGTATTGGTATGCGTGGACCTGGAGAAACAGAGATTGAAACCGATAGACGTATTGTGCGTGACAGAATCTCGTTGTTGAAAGATAAAATCAAAACGATCGACAAGCAAATGAGCATTCAGCGAAGCAATCGCGGTGCAATGGTTCGTGTGGCTTTGGTTGGATATACCAATGTAGGAAAATCAACTTTGATGAATGCAATTGGTAAAAGTGATGTTTTTGTGGAGAATAAATTATTCGCAACTTTAGATACAACAGTTAGAAAAGTGGTGATAAAAAATCTTCCTTTCTTACTTTCTGATACAGTTGGATTTATTCGAAAACTGCCAACGCAATTGGTCGATTCTTTTAAAAGTACTCTAGATGAGGTTCGTGAAGCCGATTTATTGCTTCATGTAGTAGATATTTCGCATCCTGATTTTGAAGATCATATTGAATCTGTAAATAAGACTTTACAAGAAATAAAAAGCAACGATAAACCAACTATTATGGTTTTTAATAAAATCGATGCTTACAAACATCTTACGATTGACGAAGATGATTTGATCACCGAAAGAACAAGAAAATACTGGACGCTTGACGAATGGAAGCAAACTTGGATGAGTAATGTAGGTCAGGATAAAGCGTTGTTTATTTCGGCGAGAAACAAAGAGAATTTCGAAGAATTCAGAGAGACAGTTTACGAAGCTGTTCGCCAAATTCATATAACACGTTTTCCGTATAATAATTTCTTGTATCCTGACTATAAGGATGCAGTTGAAAAAGATGAGGAAGAATAAAATGAAGAAAAGCTTTTGATAAATTCAAAAGCTTTTTTGTTTTGCCACAGATTAAAGGATTATTTAGATTAAAAAATCCTTTTAAATCTTTTAATCTGTGGCATTAATAATTTTATATGCTGGAATCTAGTACGATGGATAATTAAAACCCAAAATTAATTCCTAAACCAAATACTTCTCTTGTCTGGAAACCTTGAAAAGCATTATCGTCATAGATTGTTTGGAAAGAAAAGTTTGCTGATAGAAATTTATTCACCTTCATGATAATGTTTAAAGAATAATTAATATCGACATTTTGCGGGTCTTCTAAATAATTTGAATATAGATTTAGAGTGTTTTCGGCAGTTACATTGGTCATAATGGCCAATTTGTAATAGACAGAAGCATAGAATCCAAGTTCATAACGCATGCTTTTATTGGCGTCGACACCAAAATAATATCCATCAGGATAAGGTAAACCTGTGGCAGGATCGATGGCTGTGGTGTAAGCTTTGTCTACAAATGTGAATTTTGAGGTTAGCGGCGCAAAATTTATTTTAAGATTCTCATCTTTAGACCAATAAATACCAGGACCGGTAGTTAGATAACCTGGAGACATGAATTTGGTGTTTTCAGTTCTGATTTCTTTTCCGTTTGGATCCTGTCCGTAAATATATCCAGTTGTAAATTGTGTTCTAAAGTTTAAGAAATAAGAGTAGTACCATTCTCCGAATGCTCTTTTTCCGACGATGGAATTGAATTCAAAGCGGTCATCGGTTTTTTTCTCGAAATCGGCATTTTTAGTTTGAAGCAAACCATAGTAAGCGAGAACTTTATTATCCCAAGTTAAATCGTCTTTTTTGTAATTGAAGTCGTAATTGATTCCTAACGTTCCAGAAAAACTATCCTCACCTCCAGCAATCCAATTATTGAAACTAGATTGGTTTAATAAAAGGGATACGGTTCCTTTTGCCTTCCAACCGTCTTTTTCAATTGTATCATTGATTTTTTTGACAGCTTTTTCGGTGTTTTGTGCTAGTTCTTTTTCGGTGTTTTGGGCTTGTAAAAATGTGAAATTTACTAAAATGAAAAGTAATACGGTTATCTTTCTCATGGTTTTTAGTTTAGAGTGTATAATCAAATATACTAAAAACCAATGGAAAGTTAAGGTTTACAGCAGTGTTATTGCAGGTTATTTCTTAGATTCTTTGTATAGAGGCACTGCAGAACATGCTTCGCCGTACATAATACTGCGGGCAAATGGCTGTAAATAATTTGTGGCCAAAATATACGCACGCATTGGCACTGGTTTTCTAGAACAGCCTTTTACAATGACTGGTTTGCCTTTGTAAACAGAGTAATCTATTTTGCTTAAAAGCTCTTCATAAAGGCTTGCATCAAGGTCTTCTATAGTTCCGTTCACAACCTTTTTTGCAAAAGGCGCCAGATGAACACCAACCAAAATTAATGCCCAAGCGGGAATTATAGCATCTGTACTACAGTATACAGCTACATATTGATCTTGATATTGCGACCAATCATGATTTTTAAGATGCTCTCTAAAGTCTTTTTCTTTCAATAAAAATCCTTCCAAAAGCCATTGCGAAATGTCAATCTGCACTCGCATTCCTTTTGGATAATAATCCTCAAGATCAAAAACTTCTAAAGCACTATTGGCAACTTTATTGATGATTTCTTCCATTCTTTAAGTCTTAAAGTCGAAGGTCGAAAGTCATAAAGTCTTTTTTGCTTTGGACTTTATGACTTTCAACTTTTTGACTATTTTTTAAAGCATTCCTAATTCTAATTTAGCTTCTTCGCTCATTAAATCTTTGCTCCAAGGCGGATCGAAAGTAATTTCAACGTCAACATCTTTA
This sequence comes from Flavobacterium sharifuzzamanii, assembly GCF_003254585.1. Lineage (GTDB taxonomy): Bacteria > Bacteroidota > Bacteroidia > Flavobacteriales > Flavobacteriaceae > Flavobacterium > Flavobacterium sharifuzzamanii. The sequence continues at coordinate 20,307 of NZ_QJGZ01000041.1, forward strand.
ATATTTTCGATTGCTTTTACTTTTTCTTCTACTTCTCTTGGTAAGCTTTCTGCAACTGGGCAGTTTGGAGAGGTAAGTGTCATAAGAATTTTTACTTCGTAATCTGTATTTACCATTACGTCGTAAATTAATCCTAATTCATAAATATCTACAGGAATCTCAGGATCGTAAATGCCTTTTAAAACTCTTACGATTGATTCACCTAATTCGTTTGTGTCTATTTCTTGTTCCATTGTTTTTTGTTTTTGAACACTAAGTGTTTTTATTTTTTACCATTAAGACATTAAGAAAATTAAGTTTTGCTTTGTGTCAAAACAGTAAACTTAATTTACTTTTGACTATTAAGGAAATTAAGCATGTCATCTTTATGGAACTTAATTTCTTAATGGTTTAATTAAAATTTAATTTTTGTTTTTAGCATCAAAAGCTAAAGCGTACATTTTGATGTTTTTTATCATCGAAACCAAACCGTTGGCACGAGTTGCAGATAAATGTTCTTTTAGACCAATTTCGTCTATAAAATCAGTATCGGCTTCTAGGATATCTTTTGCTTTTTGATTGGAGAAAGCGCGTATTAAAATAGCGATTATTCCTTTTGTTAAAATAGCATCACTGTCTGCTGTAAAAACAATTTTATCATCATTTTGTTCACCTTGCAACCAAACTTTTGATTGACAACCTTTGATTAAATTATCGTCGGTTTTGTATTCTTCTTTGATTAACGGAAGACTTTTTCCTAGTTCGATGATGTACTCATAACGCTGCATCCAGTCGTCGAACATTGAAAATTCGTCTATTATTTCGTCTTGTATTTCTTTTATTGTCATAATTATTCTTTAGAAAAATCAACTAATAAATTTACTAGTTTCTCGATTTCTTTTGGTGGGAAACCATTGTCGAAACCTGGTGTTTCGTATGTTTTTCCGTCTTTAGTTATTTTTAAATTTCCTATTGCAGCACCATCATAAGTACGTTTGTCTGTTGGAGCTTTTAAGGAAGAAAGACTTTCTAAATTTACCTTTGAATAGGCTGAAACAATCTCGTTCCATTTCGCATCATTGATCTTACTTTTAACAGCTTCGGCGTTACGTTCTTTAACCACAGAAACCGATTTATTTTGCACTACAATACTCTTGTAATAACCTCTCGACATTGCAGAATATTCAATTTGTGTAGATTTCATGTCTGCTTTTTTTTGACTGCAGCATCCCGTAGCAATAAAAAGTGTCAGGAGCAATAATGATACTATTCGCATATAATTTATTTTTTAGCTTAACATAGTTTGCGCTTTCTTAACTGCATCAACCATTTGATCGATTTCTTCTTTTGTATTATAGAAAGAAAAAGAAGCACGAATTGTTCCTGGAATACAGAAGAAGTTCATAATTGGCTGTGCACAATGATGTCCTGTTCTAACAGCAATTCCTAATTTATCTATAATAGAACCAACATCATACGGGTGAATTCCATCAATATTAAACGAAATAACAGATGCCTTATTTTTAGTGTTTCCATAAATTCGGATACCTTCAATTTCGTTAAGACGTTTTGTAGCGTGTTCTAACAATTCATTTTCATATTCATGAATTTTATCAAAACCGATCTCGTTTAAATAATCGATGGCAGTTCCTAAAACAATTCCGCCAGCGATATTTGGAGTTCCGGCTTCAAATTTATGAGGCAGATCTGCGTAAGTTGTTTTTTCGAAAGTAACTTCTTTAATCATTTCGCCACCGCCTTGATATGGAGGGAGTTTGTTTAGCCAAGCTTCCTTTCCATAAAGAATTCCAGTTCCCGTTGGACCGCACATTTTATGCCCTGAAAAAGCATAAAAATCGCAATCTAATTCCTGAACATCTGGTTTTAAATGCGGAACAGCTTGCGCGCCATCAATTAAAACTGCAGCGTCAACCGAATGCGCTTTGTCAATAATATATTTGATTGGATTGATTACACCCAATGCGTTTGAAATATGATTTACAGTAACGATTTTCGTTTTATCCGAAAGCAATTTGTCAAATTCGGCAATGATTAATTCTCCATTATCATCGATTGGAATAACTTTTAAAACAGCACCTGTTTTTTCGCATAACATCTGCCAAGGCACAATGTTACTGTGATGTTCCAAAGAAGAAACAACTACTTCGTCTCCCGGTTTTAAAATCGAAGCAAAACCGTTTGCAACTAAGTTAATTCCGTGAGTTGTTCCAGAAGTAAAAAGAACTTCGTGCGCATGTTTTGCGTTGATGTGATCTTTAACTTTTCCGCGAGAAATCTCGTAAGCGTCAGTTGCTAACTGGCTCAAAGTGTGAACGCCACGGTGAATGTTGGCATTGATTTCGTTATAATATTTTACTTCAGCATCAATAACAACTTGTGGTTTTTGCGAAGTAGCTCCGTTATCGAAATATACTAATGGCTTTCCGTTTACAGTTTGCGAAAGTATCGGGAAATCAGCTCTTATTTTTTGAATATCTAGCATGTCTTATTTAGAAAAAATCTATTTACAAAAGTACTAAAACTAAATTTGTTTATACATTAATTCTATAATTTCCTTTTATGGCGCCATTGCTACAAGGTGCAAATGCTGATTCCATAAAAAATCATTCTATTTTCTGAATTATCTGAATCAGATTTGTAATTTGACTTCTAAAATCGTGAACATAAATTATTTATATTGCATTAAAAATATCTAACACATCATGAAAAAATTTCTCAAAGTACTTTTACTTGTAGTGGTTCTTGCTTTTTTGTATTTCGGATTTACAACTTATCCGAAACTTGATTTGATTTCTGGTTTTTCGGCCAAAAGTGTCGCATCTGGACATTTTATGGATCATCGATCATTGGATTTAATTCAAAAAACCGATAATGATATTCATTTATTAGATCTTGCGACAAACACAATTAATGACGCCGGAAAATTTGCAACGTCAGCAGTTTATGGTTTGAAAGAAAGGAAAGCGATTTACAGAGACGGTTTAGGCGCTTTACTAATTAATGATGATTATGATGTTTCGAAACCATACTTGCTCCCAAAAAGAACAAAATTGGTTAACAATCTTCCTTTTCCGTACGGAAATAACGAACCAAAAGATACCGCTTTCGCGAATGTGGATTACGCAAAATTAAAAAAAGCAATCAATGATTCATTCGATAAAAATGGTGGAAAAGCAAAACGTACGCGTGCCGTTGTTGTTTTGTACAAAGACAAATTAATTGGCGAAAAATACGATACAGGCTTTAATAAAGACAGTAAAATTTTGGGTTGGTCGATGACAAAAAGTATTACAAGTTCGGCTTTTGGAGTTCTGGCAAAACAAGGAAAAATTGATATTTATAAACCAGCACCAATCAAAGAATGGCAAAATGATGAACGTAAAAATATTACCATAAACGATTTGCTTCACATGAATTCTGGTTTAGAATGGGAAGAAAATTATAGTACGATTTGCGATGCCACACAAATGCTTTTCCAATCTGAAGATATGGGAAAAGTGCAAATGGACAAACCAGCGAAATATAAACCAAATACACATTGGTATTATTCGTCAGGAACAACCAATTTATTGTCTAGAATTTTAAGAAACCAATTTAAAACACAGCAAGAATATCTTGATTTTTGGTACAGCGCGGTAATCGACAAAATTGGAATGAATTCAATGATTGTTGAACAAGATATGTCTGGAACTTTCGTAGGTTCTTCTTACGGATGGGCAACGCCACGCGATTGGTCAAAATTCGGATTATTGTACCTTCATAAAGGAAACTGGAACGGCGAACAAATTCTGGATGAAAGTTGGGTGAAATACACGGCAACACCAACAAATACTTCGGAAGGAAAATATGGAGCACAATTCTGGCTAAACGCTGGCGGGAAATTTCCAGATGTTCCGCGTGATATGTTTTATTGCAGTGGTTATCAAGGACAAATGGTAGCGATTATTCCGTCTAAAGATATGGTAATCGTAAGAATGGGAGTAAGAGAAGAAGAACCTGGATTTGATTTTAATGGGTTTTTGAGGGGGATTATTGAGAGTGTGAAGAAATAATTTGTAGTACATTTCATTCTTTTTTGTATCTTGCTAAGAAAATATTAATGGAATCGTTTGAAAACATATTTTTTATTAGTGGTATCCATGGAGTTGGAAAAGGAACTATTTGTAAAGAAATAGCATCTAAAAGTGAATTAATACATCTTACGGCAAGTGAAGTTTTAAAATGGAGTGATATTAGTTCTTCAGATAATAAATTGGTTGAAAATATTTCTTCCACGCAAGAAAAATTAATTTTTGGATTAAATAATTTAGTCAATAGGGATAAGAAGTATTTACTTGATGGGCATTTTTGTTTGCTGAATTCATTAAATATTCCTTGTAAAATTGATGAAGAAACTTTTGATATTCTTAATCCATGGGTGATTTTCATTGTTATAGATGATATAGAAAAAATAGCAAAACGACTGGAGAATCGTGATGGTAAAAAATATGATATTCAAGTTTTGAACGAATTACAAAATATGGAAATTGAATATGCAAAATATCTTTCGAGAAAGTACTCTGTTCCGTATATAGAGATTATTGATAATAATTATGAACAGTTATTAAATATGACTAGGTAATGAAAGTTTTGCTAGACACAAATATTATTATTCATAGAGAAGCAAATAAAATATACAAACCAGAAATTGGTCAACTTTTCAAGTGGATAGATAATCTCAAATATTCAAAATACATTCATCCTTTGACTGTTGAAGAATTAGAAAGATATAAGGATCCAAATGCTCTAGATACCATGAGTATCAAAATTGAGAGTTACAATTTGCTTAAACATCAAGCTCCGCTGGGTGAAGAAATTCTTAAAGTTAGTAAGAAGATTGACAATCAAGATAATGATATAAATGACACCCAAATCTTAAATGAAGTTTATGAAGGTAGAGTAAATATTCTAATTTCAGAGGATAAAAAAATACATACTAAAGCAAATTTATTAGGGATTTCAAATAAAGTTTATAAAATCCAAACTTTTTTAGAAAAAGTCATTTCAGAAAATCCGGAATTAGTTAATTATAAAGTTTTATCCGTTCAAAAGGTCGATTTTGCAAAAGTCAACATTAAGGATTCATTCTTTGATAGTTTTAGAGAGGATTATGAAGAGTTTGATAGTTGGTTTAATGACAAATCGGAAGAATCATGTTATGTCTGTTATAGTGATGGAAACTTAACAGCATTTCTTTTTGTTAAAATCGAGAGTGAAAAAGAAAATTATTCAAACATTTCACCTTTTTTTCAACCAAAAAAGAGATTGAAAATAGGCACTTTAAAAGTTACTGGAAATGGTTATAAAATAGGTGAACGTTTTCTTAAAACTATTTTTGACAATGCAATTCAGTATAATGTGGAAGAAATTTATGTTACTCTCTTTACGAAAAGACCTGAGCAAGAACAGCTGATTGAAATGCTTGAAGAATGGGGATTTTTGTACCACGGAATAAAAACAACTAAAAATGGTGAAGAGCGAGTGTATGTTCGATCATTTGGTAAAAACCTACCGAAGAACATTCAAAATCCCAAATTAACTTTTCCCTTCTTTTCTTGGGAAACGAATAAATACATTATAAAAATTGAACCGCAATATCATACAGAACTTTTCCCAGATAGTATAAATACAAGGGAAGATAAATCTAAATATATCGAAAACGAACCGCATAGAAATCGAATAAGTAAAGTCTATATATCACACTCGAAAGATCGAAATTTAAAATCTGGTGATATAGTTTTAATTTATAGAATTGGAGAAGAAGGAACTCAAAAGATTTACACAAGTACTATTACAACAATTTGTATCGTTGAGAACATTAAAAATGAATTTGAAAATTTTGAAGAGTTTTTTGAAACTTGTAATAGGAAAACAATGATTTCAAAAGAAGACTTAAGAAATAAATGGTGGGATAAATTCCCTAAATATCGACCTTTTGTAATCAATTTTCTATTTGCATATTCTTTACCAACACCAAAGCCAACAATAAAAGATTTAATTGACTTAAAGATTTTTGAAGATAGCAAAAGTATACCTTTAGGCATTATAAAATTAACTGATGAACAGTTCAAAGATTTAATTAATTTTGCATATAAAATAAAAAAAATATTATGAAAGTAGTACTGTCAATTAAACCCCAGTTTGCAAACAAGATATTTGATGGGACAAAAAAGTTTGAATTCAGAAAAGCTATTTTCAAAAACCAAAATGTAACTTCAGTTTTGGTTTATGCTTCTTCACCTGTTCAAAAAGTAATTGGAGAATTCGAAATAGAGAAAATATTTAATCTTGACCTTAAAGAACTTTGGGACAAAACCAAAGAATATTCAGGTATAACCGAAGATTATTTTTATGAATATTTCGAAAATAGGCAACAAGGTTTTGCTATTCAGATAAAAAATAAAAATAAATTTGAAGAGCCTAAATGTTTAAAGGCTGATTATAATTTAACACCACCTCAGTCATTTGCATATTGGTCAAATGAAAAGAGATAAAAACAAAAAAAACCGATAAGCTTTAAAAGTTTATCGGTTTTCATTTTTATAAATAGAATTTATTACAAATCAAATCCTAAATTCACGCCCAATTTCATGGCAATGATTTTAGTAATTCTTTGTTTTAATTCTGGTATTTTAATGCTTTCGATTACGGCGTTTGAGAATGCGTACATCAATAAAGCTTTAGCTTCTTTTTTCGGAATTCCGCGTGACTGCATGTAAAACATTGCTGTTTCATCAAGCTGTCCAACTGTACATCCGTGAGAACATTTTACGTCGTCAGCGAAAATCTCTAATTGAGGTTTTGCGTTGATAGTTGCTTTGTCGCTCAATAAAATGTTGTTGCTTTTTTGGAAAGCATTTGTTTTTTGAGCTTCTTTTTCTACCAAAACTTTTCCGTTGAAAACTCCTGTCGAACGATCAGAGAAGATTCCTTTGTAATCTTGGAAACTTTCGCAGTTTGGCTGTGCGTGGTTTACCAAAGTATAATGGTCAACGTGTTGTTTGTCATTTAAGATTGAAATTCCGTTTAACGTACTTGTTAATCTTTCACCAAAGTGATAAAAGTTTAAGTTGTTACGAGTTAAATTTCCACCAAAAGAGAAAGTATGCACATAAGCGTGGCTTTCTTGTTGTTGGGAAACGTAAGTGTTGTCAATTAAATTGGCTTCACTATTATCGTTTTGAATTTTGTAATAATCAACAATCGCGCGTTTTTGAGCAAAAATCTCTGTAACAGAGTTTGTTAAAACTGGATTTTCATTCAAACTTTGGTGACGCTCAATAATTTGAACATGTGAATTTTCGCCCACAATAACCAAATTTCTTGGCTGAACCATTAAAGCCGCTTCATTTCCTGTTGAGAAATACATAATCTCAATTGGTTTATCAGCTACTTTTTTCTTCGGAATATTGATAAAAGCACCCTCAATTGCAAAAGCGGTATTCAATGAAGTCAAGCTGTCATCTTTGCTTGCAATTTGATTAAAGTACGTATCAATAACCATTTTATATTTTGGTTTGGTCAATGCCGATGACATCAAGCAAACATCGATTCCGTCATGTGTTGTAGAAGACAAATGCGAACTGAAAACGCCATCGATAAATACTAATTTGTAAGTATCAATTTCGTGTAAAAAGTATTTTTTTACTTGATTGAATTCGATTGCATTTTCCTGCTTTGGAAAAACCGTAAAGTCATTTTTTAAGATGGCATTTAGCGATGTATATTTCCAAGCTTCTTCTTTTTTGGTTGGGAAACCTTTATTTTCGAAGTTTTTTAAAGCATTTGTGCGTATGTCATGTAAATCTGAATGTACATCAACACGCTCTTCAAAAGCCATAAAAGACGATACTAATTTTTCTTTTAAATCCATTGTTCTTTTGTTTCCTTCGGTGTTTCAGGTTTCAAGTTTCATGTTGCCTATTGAAACTTATTCCCCTTGAAATCTTTTTTATTTAGGTAAGTGATAAAGTTTTTTATTTTACCGCTTAAATTTTCATAATCTTTTTTTAAAGCTTCGAATTTTTCTTCTGAAATATATTCAAAATCAAAAATCCGATATAACTGAGACCTTGTTTCTCCGGCTGAACCTTTTGCGATAGATAAAAATTGTCGAAATTCTAAATTTCCATCCCTTTCAAAACCTTCAACAATGTTATCCATCACCGAACCCGAAGAACTTTTTATTTGATTTTTAAATCTGAGGTCAGATCTTAACTCTGTTTCAACTGAAATAAAATGTATTTCTTTTGCTAATCGTCTCGCCTCTTTCCAGATTTCTAAATCTTCAAACCTCGTAATTGTTGCCATTTCTATTTTAATAAATTTAAGTTTAAACTTACAAAATGTAATTCAACTTGAAACTAAAAAAATATGAAACTTGAAACAAAAATTTAGTTTTCTGCTTTGATCCAGTCGTATCCTTTTTCTTCTAATTCGTATGCTAATTCTTTTCCGCCAGATTTTACAATTCTTCCGTTGTAAAGAACGTGAACGAAATCAGGAACGATATAATCTAACAAACGTTGGTAGTGCGTGATAACAATAATAGCGTTTTTGTCGCTTTTTAATTTGTTTACGCCATTTGCCACGATTCTTAAAGCATCGATATCAAGACCAGAATCGGTTTCGTCAAGGATAGCTAATTTTGGCTCTAACATTGCCATTTGGAAGATCTCGTTTCTTTTTTTCTCTCCTCCAGAAAATCCTTCGTTTAACGAACGAGAAAGAAATTTACGGTCGATTTCCAACAATTCAGATTTCTCACGAATTACTTTCAACATTTCGTTAGCTGGCATTTCTTCTTGTCCGTTTGCTTTACGAGTTTCGTTGATAGCAGTTTTCATGAAGTTAGTAACGCTAACTCCAGGAATTTCTACAGGATATTGAAAAGAAAGGAAAACACCTTTATGTGCTCTCTCTTCAGGAGCTAAATCGGCAAGATCTTCTCCGTCAAGAATTACTTCTCCATCTGTAACTTCGTAGTTTTCGTTTCCTGCGATAACAGCAGAAAGTGTACTTTTTCCAGAACCGTTTGGTCCCATGATAGCGTGAACTTCTCCAGCTTTAACTTCTATATTAATTCCTTTAAGGATTTCTTTATCACCAATTGCGGCGTGAAGGTTTTTTATTGATAACATCTTTTTTTTGTTTAAAGTTTCAAGTTTCAAGTTCTCAGTTGTACTGAAAAGCGAAACTTTGAAAAATCTTTTATTTTAATAATGATATAAAATTCTTTTTTAATGGTTAAAAACTCGATTTTTAACCTACAGATCCTTCTAAAGAAATCTCTAATAATTTTTGAGCTTCAACGGCAAATTCCATCGGAAGTTTGTTCAAAACATCTTTACTGAAACCGTTTACAATTAAGGCAATCGCTTTTTCAGTCGGAATACCTCTTTGGTTACAATAGAAAACTTGATCTTCTCCAATTTTACTTGTAGTTGCTTCGTGCTCGATTTTTGCAGATGGATTTTTACTTTCGATGTAAGGGAAAGTATGCGCACCACAATTGTTACCCATTAATAATGAATCACATTGTGAAAAGTTTCTTGCATTCTCTGCTCTTGGAGAGATTTGCACTAAACCACGGTAGCTATTTTGTGATTTTCCAGCCGAAATACCTTTAGAAATAATAGTCGATTTAGTGTTTTTTCCTAAATGGATCATTTTTGTTCCAGTATCAGCTTGTTGGAAGTTATTGGTAACAGCAATAGAATAAAATTCTCCTACTGAATTATCTCCTTTAAGTACGCAAGAAGGATATTTCCAAGTTACAGCAGAACCAGTTTCAACCTGTGTCCAAGAAATTTTAGCGTTTGTTTCGCATAAACCTCTTTTAGTTACGAAGTTGTAAACTCCACCTTTTCCTTCTTTATTTCCAGGGAACCAGTTTTGAACTGTAGAATATTTAATTTCAGCATCATCCAAAGCGATTAATTCAACCACAGCAGCGTGTAATTGGTTTTCGTCACGACTTGGAGCAGTACATCCTTCAAGGTAAGAAACGTAACTTCCTTCATCGGCAATAACTAAAGTTCTTTCGAATTGTCCAGTTCCTGCTTGATTGATTCTGAAATACGTTGAAAGTTCCATTGGGCATTTTACGCCTTTTGGAATATAACAGAAACTTCCGTCAGAGAAAACTGCTGAGTTTAATGCTGCGTAGAAGTTGTCTTTTTGAGGTACAACAGTTCCTAAATATTTTTTTACTAATTCTGGATGCTCTTTAATAGCTTCTGAAATTGGACAGAAAATAATACCTTTTTCCGCCAAAGTTTTCTTGAAAGTTGTTGCAACAGAAACAGAATCGACAACAATATCCATCGCGATATTGTTCATCTTTTTTTGTTCGTCAATAGAAATTCCAAGTTTCTTGTACATCTCTAATAATTCTGGATCAACATCGTCTAGAGTTTTATTAGGATCTACTTGTTTTGGAGCTGAATAATATGAAATTGCCTGAAAATCTGGTTTTTCATAACGTACGTTTGCCCACTCTGGCTCAATCATTTCTTTCCAAGCACGGAAAGCTTCGATTCGCCATTCGGTCATCCATTCAGGTTCTTCTTTTTTAAGAGAAATAGCTCTTACAATTTCTTCGTTTAAGCCAATAGGGAAAGTCTCAGATTCTATATTGGTATAAAATCCGTACTCATATTCTTTAGTTTCCAGTTCGATCTTTAAATCGTCTTCGGTGTATTTGCTCATTATTTTTGTTATTGTCTAAAGTTTTGGAGTCTAAAGTTCGAAAGTCAATTGAAGTCTTTATGACTTTACAACTTTCAGCTTTTGACTAAAGAGAGAATGATTCTCCGCAACCGCAAGTTCTGCTTGCATTCGGATTATTGAAAACGAAACCTTTTCCGTTTAATCCGCCAGAAAATTCTAAAATTGTTCCAGCTAAGTAAAGGAATGATTTTTTTTCAACAGCAATTTGTATGTCGTTGTCAACGAATATTTTGTCGTCTTCTCCTTTGGTTTTATCAAATTTTAAATCGTAAGACAAACCAGAGCATCCACCACTCTTTACACCTACTCTTACGTAGTCGTGTGCGGCGTCAAAACCATCATCAGTCATCAAATCGATGATTTTCTTTTTGGCAGTATCAGAAACTTTTATCATTGTTCTTAGATGTTTGTTTTTAATGAACATTTTTGATCTGTAATGAATTTAGTACAGATTTAAAACGCTAATTTTCAATGTTAAATAGAAATTATCGGCAAAGATACGACTTAAAAACCTTTTTCCATAGCGGTTCACATTATTATAACAAATGTGAAAATAGATAATACTTATTTTGATAAAATCGACTTTGAAATAGTTCTAAAATTTCAAAAGGAACTCCTTTTTAGAATTAAGCTGCAAATATCGCTCCTAAATGTTAAAAAACAAGTATTTCTACTGATTATAACCATTTTTTATTCAATAATTTTGCAGAAAATTAGGAGTAATTATGAAAAAACAAAATGAAATAAAGTGGTTTAAACCCTTGTTTGCTATAATTTTTGTTTTAGGAGTAGGTGCTGTAGTCTTGGTTTTTAGCAGTGAACCTGATAAGAATAATAGTGAAGCTAAAGAGGAAAGTATTGCCAATATAATCTCATTTGAAAGTAAAGAAACAAGTGAGCAAAAGAATATTTTGGATTCTTTAAATGCATTAAAAAAAGCATATGATCAGGCTATTTTAGAAAAAACAGCTTTGTCTAAAGAATTAGAATTAGAGCGTAAAAATGTTGAAAATTTAGTAGCTATTATTAAAGCTTCTAATAATCCATCGGCGGAGCAGATTAGAGTTTATCGAAATCAGCTTTCAGATTTGAATACGTCATTAGAAAACAGAGTTCAGGAAATTAAAAAACTGAAATCTCAGAATAAAAATTTATTGACAGAAATAGAAAGCCAGAATGTTGTCATGTACAATCAAAAAGTAGAAAATGACACTTTGGTATCTAAACAAAAAAAGTTAGAATCGACTTTAAAAGATGCTTCAAAATTGTATTTAAGCAACTTTAAAGCTATTGCACTTCGTGAAAAAAATTCTGGAGCTGAATTGGAAACGACAAAGGCAAAGAATACAAAAAAACTTAAAATTAGTTTTACGGTTAACGGAAATGCTGTTGCAAAGACAGGAAGAAGAGTTTTTTATGTTCAGGTTTTAGATCAGAAAAACACTGTTCTAGGAGATAATAAACTGATTGAATTTGGCAATGATAAAGCGCTTGTTTACAGTTTTATAGTAAGCACAGATTTTCAAGGTAAATCGGTAAATGCCTACGGGGTTTTGAATGCTGACCAGTTTAAGAAAGGAACGTATTTTGTGAATTATTTTGACAAGCAGGAAATAATGGGAAGCACTTCGGTAACATTAGAATAAAAGTTTTTTTGACTTTAAAATTTAGCAAAAGGAGTTTGAATTTTCTAGCTTTGTTCTTTTAGAAAATCACTCTCATGAAACTTTACCCTATAGAATCTGGAAATTTTAAGTTAGATGGAGGCGCTATGTTTGGCGTTGTCCCTAAAACCATTTGGAATAAAACCAATCCTGCCGATGCCAATAATCTTATCGATATTGCTGCACGCTGTTTATTGATCGAAGACGGTAATCGTCTTATTTTGATTGATACTGGAATGGGTGACAAACAATCAGAAAAGTTCTTCGGATATTATTCGCTTTGGGGTTCGTATTCTTTAGACAAATCTTTAGCAAAATATGGTTTTAATCGAGATGATATTACAGATGTTTTTATGACACATCTTCATTTTGATCATTGCGGAGGAAGTGTGCAATGGAATGCCGATAAAACAGGGTACGAACCTGCTTTTAAAAATGCCAAATTTTGGACAAATGAAAATCATTGGGAATGGGCAACCAGACCTAATGCACGCGAAAAAGCTTCTTTTTTGTCTGAAAATATTCTGCCAATGCAAGAAAGCGGTCAGTTAAATTTTATTGAAAGACCTGAATCTGATTTTGGTTTTTCGAAAGAATTGGGTTTTGAAATTTACTACGTTGACGGCCACACCGAAAAACAAATGATTCCTTATATCAAATATCAAGATAAAACGATTGTTTTTTGTGCCGATTTATTAGCGACAGCGGGACATATTCCGCTTCCGTATGTGATGGGATACGATACACGACCATTATTAACAATGCCAGAGAAATCTAAATTCTTGAATTTGGCAGCAGATAATAATCATTATTTGTTTTTGGAACACGATGCACACAATCAGATAATAACCGTAGAACATACCGAAAAAGGTGTTCGACTAAAAGATGTTTTTACTTGCGAGGAGATTCTTTAAACAGAATAGATTAGAGATAAAAAAAATCCCACTTTCAACTGAATGAAAGCGGGATTTTTTAATTTAACTAATTGTAATTTTCTAAGCTTAGTTTGTCTTAAATTTCCAAACCTGGCCTACGGTTTCACCACCTTTATTGTCTTTAACAACAATTCTCCAGTAATACTGTGTTGTTGGCTGAAGTGTAACCTCAAATGATTTTGAACCTGTATTTTCGCTTACTTTCGCTGTTGGCGGATTTGCCGTTCCAAAATAAACATCATAAGAAAGAACATCGGTAGTATCAACATCAGATGCTTCCCATTTCAGGCTTGCCGTTGTTGTGCTCAAAGCAGCATTGGTTGTAGGAGAAATCAATTCTGGTGAAAAAGGCAAATGATTTACAACAGCTTCACCTGAAGTATGAAATTTAAATGTTGAAGAATAAGCACTAGATAGACCTTTGCTGTCAGTAGCTTTTACTCTCCAGTAATATGCTGTGTTTTTATCCAATTGCAAAGCACTTGTAGAAAGTGATGAGTTGTCTAAAGTATTTACAATTTGGCCAAATGCATTATCTTTTGCAATTTGAATCTGATACACAATAACATCTTTTTCTGCATCTGTAGAGGCCTGCCATTGGAAAGATACATTATTGTCTAGGCATAATTTATTGTCAGCAGGAACTGAAAGAGCAGGAGCGGTTGGCGCTGTGTTTTCTGCAGGTTTTGGGTCATCACCGCCTCCGCTGCAAGCTGCAAACGCTAAGCTGATAATTGACAGATATATAGAATTTTTCATTTTTTAGTTTTTTATGATTTTAACGTATTCTGGAGTTTCTAGATTGATTTTAGCAGCATAAATTCCTGCAGGAAATTTTTCAAGATTTAAAAGAACTCTTCCGCTTTCAGCATTGTAGTTTCCTTTAGAAACTAATTGACCGCCAAAGTTGAATAATTCAATTGAAACTTCAGTTTTAGCATTCGGAATTTCGATTTCAATACTGCCAGAAGTAGGGTTTGGATAAGCTGAAAGTATTGTGCCTAATTCATAAGAAGTAACTTTTTTAGCAAAAACACCTTCGCAAGTTTTTGCGGTTGCGACTTCAACTAATCCAGCTTTATCTAGAGAAACTGTAAAATTGTTATCTGTTGTTTGAAATTGTTCTGCACCATCAACAAATATGGTAAAAGGAGCAGTTCCTTGAGTAATTTCAACTTCTACGTTCTTAGCTGTTACATTAGATTTTCCTGTCGTAGCTGCTGCTTTTGGAATAGTTACATTAAAGTTTTGTTCAAAAATCTCGTTCGGAATAGTAATTGAAATAGTATAGTTTCCAGGTGCTAAATTCGCATAGTTTAAAGCGTTGTTTGTAAATGACACTACTTTATCATTGATTTTTGCTTGATAAGCAAAGGTCTCTTTTGCAGTGATGTTTATCGCTCCATTATTTTCACCTGGACATAATTCTCCTTTTGCTTCAACAGTAAAATTATTAGGAAGAAGGGTAAGAGGTCCAGCGCAATCTTCAGAGAATCTAACATTAGCATCTGCATAATAAGACCAATTTATTTTGGCATATTTTGCATCAGTAACTTGAATACATTTTAAATCAGGATTGTTTTTATAATTTGGAACCTCAAGATTGATATAAAGATCTTTTATGCCATTTTGTAAATTCAAATTTGTAAGCTTATTACTGTTGCAATTTACATACTGCACTTTTTTATTTTTTGAGATATCAAAAGTCGTTAATTGATTATTATAAAAGTCAACATAGTATAATTCTGCATTATTTACGATGTTTAAAACTTTAAGCTTGTTATTCGGAATCAATAAATATGCTAATAAAAGATTATTCGTTACGTCTATTTCAGTAATTTGATTTTCAGCCAAATAAACATCAGTTAGTTTTAGGTTTTTAGATAAATTAATAGATGTCAAATTGTTTTTACTAGCAATCAATTTTTTTAATTCAGGCAAGAATGTAACATCTAACTCTTTTAATTGAAGTGAAGTACAATCTAATTCTTTAAGTTTTAGATTTTTTGAAATATCAAAGCCTGCGATAGTATTAGTGCCACACCAAAGAGTAGTTAAATTGACATTTTTAGTAACATTTAAACTAGTAAACTTGTTGTTAGAACATTTAAAATCTGATAAGTATACTGATGAAGTTACATCAATACTAGTTAGCAAATTATTGCTGCAATTAAAGTAAACTAAACTTGGCTTATTGGTTGTGTCTAATGACGATAGCTTGTTATTTTGAACATATAGCTGTACTAAATCAGTTTGGTTAGAAAGATCCAAACTGCTTAATTCATTGTCACTGCAAGATAATAAAGCTAATTTGCTGTTGGTTACATCTAGATTTTTTATTTTATTACTTACGCAGCTAACCTGATATAGTTTTTTATTATTAGAAATATTAAACTCTGTCAAGAAATTGCGAGATACATCAATACCTGAAAGTTCTGGATTGTTTGAAACGTCTATCGATGTTAATTTGTTAGAAGAACAATACAGACCTATAAGGTTTGTGTTTTTGCTAACATCTAAACTAGTTAGTTGATTGCCATCGCAATACAATTGTTTCAATGCAGTGTTTTTAGAAACATCAAGTTTAGTGATTTTTCCGCAGCCGCCACCAGTAGTAACAATACAGCCATTTCTGCAGTCTAATATTTCTAATGCGGTAAAATCTTCAAGACCAGTTAAATCTGCAACTAGAGTAGGATCAACTTTTAATGATTTTACAGCAGCGATTCTTGCAGTTAACACTTTTCCATCAGATGTGCCAGAATCAATACCTAATTCAATCAGTTTTTTTTCAAACTCTTTATCAGGAATAGATGTATATGCAGGAGCAGAACAAGCGGCGCTAGTATAGTTTATATACGCGTCTTTTTGTTTCCAGTTTTGAGTAGAATAATTTACATCATCAACTTGTAGACAATATAAATTTGGACAGGCAGTTAAATTAAAACTTTGACTGTTAATCTTGGTATTATTGCCGTTTTTTAGGTTTACTTCGCTTAAAGCAGAACTTTCGTGACAATAAAATTTAGATAAATTAGTGTTTTTAGAAAGATCTAGAGTTTTTAATTTACTGGCTCTTCCACTAAAACTTTCCAATTTTAAATTACTAGAAACATCAATTGCAGTTAGTTGAGTTGATTCAATGCTAAGTGATTTTAAATCAAGGTTCTTAGAAAGATCTAAAGTTGTTATTGCGGTACTTGAACAGTCTAGAGTTTGCAATAAAACGTTATTTGATAAATCTAAAGCCGTTATCGGGTTACTAGCACAACTAAGAGTAATTAAATTATAGTTTTTTGAGACGTTAATGGATGTAAATGAATTCACATCGCAATATAAGGTGTATAGGTATGAATTGTTTGAGATATCTAAAGATGGCAGTTTATTTCCGTTTACGTTTAAAAGACGTAATCCAGGATTTTTACTAGGATCAAAAGAAGTTATTTTTGTATACGCACAAGAGAATGAAGTTAAAGACTGGTTTTTAGAAATATCAATTGTACTGATTAAGTTATTGTCTATAGCAGCTATTGCTAAATTAGGGTTGTTCGCTAGGTTGATTGAAGCTATTTTATTTCCACTACAATTTAGATAGTTTAATTTTGTATTAGTAGAAATATCTAAACTAGTCAATTTATTTATAGAACAATTTAGAGATGTTAAATTAATATTTTTAGAAACATTTAATGTTTTCAATAAGCCATCAGATTCTGCAGTAGGGTAATGATAAATGGCGCCTTGTGCAGATAATGTTTCTAAAGCGGTAAAATCTTCAATTCCAGTTAAGTCAGAAATTACCCTTGTGTCAACACTCAATGATTTAACAGTTTGTATGTTAGAAGTCAATACTTTTCCGTCTGGAGTACCGCTATCAAGTCCTAATGCGATTAATTTTTTTTCGAATTCAACATCAGGAATCTTTGTGTACTGTAGAGGGATATCTTTTACATCAACCATAGAAACATTATCAACCAAAATTTCAGAGTTGAGACTTCCATAAGTCCAAATATCAACTTCGACATTTTCAGAAACAGTTGGAGTATATTCAAATTCTATTTTTCTCCACTCTGTAGAAGAAAAAGTCACATCCGATTTTTTAATTATTTCTTCCTTAAAAGCACCTGGTTTATGATATAAACTGAAATCAATAGAAGAAAAAGTTCCTTTAGCCAATTTGTGGTATAAAGTTACTCGGTAAGTTTTGCCTGCTACAACTGGAAAATATTCACTATTAATGTAATTGAATGTTCCGCTGGCAACCATCATATTGGTACTCGAAGTGCCATTTTGTACAATTGAACTTTGAGAAACAAATCCGCTAAAATAACGGTACCAATTATCTGGCTGTGATGATGAAGTCCAAGTTTCAAAGTTTCCATTTGGAACTAAATTGGTTTGCGCATTAATAGAAAAACTTGCCAATAACAGCAAAACGAGTAGTTTTGTCTTCATAGAATAAATTTAGGATTAGGTCGAGCAAGTATAGAAGATTTAAACGGACAAACCTTACGTGAAGCCGTAAAGACTGTATTATTTGTTTATTTTTTTACAATTAGAAAGCAAATAATTGCTAGTGGATATATTTTTAGTTTGGTAGAATTATCGTGTAATTATTTGGTAGATAAAGGTTTGTGAATGCTGTGGTTTTCAGTATCTTTCGTCAAAATTTCATAACACATTGTTAACAGTTAGTTTTTTGTAACAAAAAAGCATAATTTAGACCCATCTTTTAACTTTACTTAAATATTTATAGATACATGAGTCATATAAAACCTCTTAAATTATCTGCTTTTGCATTGCTTGTTTTAGCAGGTTGTAGCGCTACAGTTCAAGCGCAGGTTTCAACTTCAAAAGCATTTATTACAGCTCCAGCTGCAGTTGTAAAAAAAGCACCTGTTAGCGAAAATGAATTAAAAAGATGGAGCCATCTTGATTTGATAAAAGACTCAATTCCAGGAATGAGCGTTGACAGAGCTTATGCTGAATTACTGCAAGGTAAAAAAGGGCAGAAAGTAATTGTAGGAATTGTAGATTCTGGTGTCGATATCGAGCACGAAGATCTACAAGGAATGATCTGGACAAATCCTAAAGAAATTCCAGGAAATGGAATCGACGATGATAAAAACGGATTTATAGATGACGTTCATGGATGGAATTTCCTTGGAGATGCTGTTCACGAAAATCTGGAAATGACACGTATCGTGAAAAAAGGTGACGACGGTTCTGCAGAATATAAAGCAGCTTTAGCACAATATACAGAGAAGTATCAAGAAGCTCTTCAAAATAAAGGGCAAGCAGATCGTTTAATGGCTTTTCACAATACGATTAAAAAAGAGCTTAATAAAACGGATTATAAATTAGAAGATTTAAGTACAATTACTTCTGCAGATCCAAATGTTTTGGAAAGTAAAAGGGCTATGACTATGATTTTTACAAATGCAGGACCAACTTTTGATCCAGAGGCTCAATTTACAGAGTATAGCGATTATGTAGAAGAACAGTTAAAATATAATCTTAACAAAGAATACGACGGAAGAAAAATCGTCGGAGATAATCCAGAAGATATTAAAGACGCTCATTATGGTAATAATGTAGTTTTTGGTCCAGATAAAGAAAAAGCACTTCACGGAACTCACGTTGCTGGAATTATTGCTCAAGTACGCGGAAATAATTTAGGCGGAGATGGAGTAGCAGCAAATGTTGAAATTTTGACAGTTAGAGCTGTTCCAGATGGAGATGAGTATGATAAAGATATTGCTTTGGCTATTCGTTATGCAGTAGACAATGGAGCAAAAGTAATCAACGGAAGTTTCGGAAAAAGCTTTTCTCCACACAAACAATGGGTTTACGATGCACTTGCTTATGCTGCAAAAAAGGATGTTTTAATTGTTCATGCAGCTGGTAATGATGGTTACAATATTGATGAAACAAAAAATATCAACTATCCGAACGATTCTAAAGACAACGTAAAAGAGTTTACAGATAACGTAATCACAATTGGAGCAATTAACAAATCTTATGGAGAAACGGTTATTGCACCATTTTCAAACTTTGGAAAAATAAACGTAGATGTTTTTGCTCCAGGTGAAGAAATCTATGCAACAGTGCCAAACAACAAATACAAATATTTGCAAGGAACATCAATGGCATCTCCAAATGCAGCAGGTGTTGCAGCATTGATTCGTTCTTACTATCCAAAATTAAAAGCGGCTCAGGTTAAAAAGATTTTAATGGACTCTGGAGTAGCACTTCCTTCAATGGTTGTTTTGGGTGAAAGCGAAAATCCAGATGAAAAACCAAAAGCAGTTTCTTCTGCAGAATCATCAAAAACAGCTAAGATGGTAAATGCTTACAACGCTTTATTAATGGCAGAAAAAATGTCTAAAAAATAAACTAAAGTACACTATTAATCCAATGGAAGGGTGAGAGCCCTTCCATTTTCTATTACATATTAACATGCGAAAAATTATTTTACTTTCTTTCCTAAGCTTAGGTTTTAACTCGGCTTTTGCACAAAGCGCCCCATATTGGCAGCAGCACGCTGACTATAAAATGGAGGTTTCGATGGATGTAAAAAACTATCAGTACAAAGGAAAACAAGAATTGGTTTATACCAACAACTCTTCTGATACTCTAAAAAAAGTATTCTATCATTTGTTTCCAAACGCATTTCAACCGGGAAGCGAAATGGATGCGCGCCTTCATTTTATTAAAGATCCAGACGGAAGAATGGTAAACAAAGTTAAACAAGCTGACGGAAAAGAAGTAAAACAAAGCCGTATTGAAACTTTAAAACCTAACGAAATTGGGTATTTAAAAATTGCAAATTTTAAACAAGACGGTGTTACAGCTCAAACAAGAGTTTCAGGAACAATCTTAGAAGTAACTTTGGCAAAACCAATCCTTCCAAATTCTAAAACCACTTTTACATTAGATTTTGACGGACAGGTTCCAGTTCAAATTCGTCGTTCAGGAAGAAACAATTCTGAAGGAGTAGAGCTTTCTATGTCACAATGGTATCCAAAATTAGCCGAATTTGATTTTGAAGGATGGCACGCAGATCCGTACATCGCAAGAGAATTTCACGGTGTTTGGGGTAATTTTGATGTGAAAATTACAATTGATAAAGAATACACTATTGGTGGTTCTGGATATTTACAAGATAAAAATTCAATTGGTCACGGTTACCAAGATGCAGGCGTAACGGTTACATATCCTAAAAAAGCAAAAACGTTGACTTGGCATTTTATTGCGCCAAATGTTCACGATTTTACATGGGCTGCCGATAAAGAATATACACACGATATTGTAAAAGGACCAAATGATGTTGATCTGCATTTCTTCTACAAAAACAACGAAAAAACAACTGCAAACTGGAAACAGTTAGAGCCGTTAATGGTTAAAGTAATGGATTATTACAACCAGAGAGTAGGAGCATATCCATACAAACAATATTCATTTATTCAAGGTGGAGATGGTGGAATGGAGTACGCAATGTGTACTTTAATGTTAGGAAACGGAACCCTTGAAGGAATTCTAGGAACTGCAACGCACGAATTAGGGCACTCTTGGTTCCAGCATATTTTAGCTTCAAACGAATCAAAACACCCTTGGATGGATGAAGGTTTTACCACTTACATCGAAGATAGTGCTTTGAACGAATTAAAAGGAGACAAAAAAGAAGTAAACCCTTTTGCTGGGAATTACAAGGCCTATTACAGTTTAGTAAATTCTGGTAAAGAACAACCTCAGACAACTCACGGAGACCGTTACGATGAGAACCGTCCGTACAGTATTTCTTCTTATGTTAAAGGAAGTCTTTTCCTTTCTCAGTTAGAATACGTAATCGGGAAAGAGAATGTTGATGCGACTTTAAAAAGATATTTCAACGATTTCAAATTCAAACACCCAACACCTAATGACATCAAAAGAACAGCAGAAAGAGTTTCTGGAGCTGAGTTAGATTGGTATTTGATTGATTGGACACAAACAACTAACACGATCGATTACGGAATTAAGGATGTGGCTGATAATGCAGGAAAAACAACAGTTTCTTTAGAAAGAATTGGAAGAATGCCAATGCCAATCGATTTAAAAGTAGATTACACAGACGGAACATCTGAGACATTTTATATTCCGTTGAGAATGATGAACTTCATTAAACCAAATCCAAACCCGAACGAAAAAAGAACAGTTTTAGAAGACTGGGCTTGGGCACAGCAAAACTATAGTTTTACAATTGACAAGAACAAGACGTCAATCAAAAAAATCACTATTGATCCAAGCGGATTAATGGCTGATGTAAAACAAACAAATAATGTTTTTGAAGTGAAGTAAAGATTCAAAAATGTTAAATAAAAAAATCCAAAGCTAGTTTCTGGCTTTGGATTTTTTTTGCTTGATAAATTTAAAAGAGTTGTAATTTTGATACAATAGTAATCTTGTAGATTGAAATTTTAAATCCAAAAAGAATGGCACAATACGAATCTTTAATAAAACATTTGCAAGACCGAATAGAACTTTCTGAGGAAGAAATGAATCAATTTGTTTCTAATTTTAAAATAAAAAAGATAAAGAAACGGCAGTTTATAGTGCAGCCAGATTTTGTGGCAAAACATAGAAACTATGTGGTAGAAGGCGCTTTAAGGGCGTATGTTGTAAATGATGAAGGGCAGGAACACACGATTGCCTTTGCTATTGAAGATTGGTGGATTTCTGACTATAATAGTTACATTTATCAACAGCCGGCCACGATGTTTGTTATGGCTTTAGAAGATGCTGTTTTGTTGCAAATAGATTTCGAAACGGAAGCGAAATTGAAAAAGGCGAATCCAAAATTTGAAACTTTTTTTCGAATTACAGCAGAACGTACAGCAGCTTTTTTTCAACGAAGAATTATTACAAATCTCACATCTTCGGCAGAAGAGCGTTATGATAAATTTACAAACCAATTCCCTTTAATCGCAAATCGAGTACCTCAATATGCATTGGCTTCTTATTTAGGGATGACAACAGAATTTCTTTCGAAAATAAAAAACAATAAATTGAAAAAGTAAACTTGAACTAGTTCAACGGTATTTCATAATCTACTTCATTTTATAGCTCTTCAGCTTGTCTGAACTTTGTAAAACAATTTTAAATACAAAGAAAATGACAGCAAATAAAAATACAGCATTGGTTGTTGGCGCAAATGGCGTTATAGGTGCAAATCTTATAGAATATCTTTTGTCTACTAAGAACTGGGATGTTATTGGATTGTCTCGAAAAGGAGGCACAAATGCACCTAATCTGAAATACATTTCAGTTGATTTATTGGATACTGAAAACAGTAAAAAGCAGTTATCTGATCTCACAAATATTACGCATATATTTTATACCGCTTATCAAGATCGTCCATCATGGTCTGAGCTTGTTGAGCCGAATCTTAATATGCTTAAGAATGTAGTTGAGATAATTGAGCCGATAGCTAAAGACTTACAGCATATTAGTTTGATGCAGGGATACAAAGTTTATGGAGCTCATTTAGGACCTTTTAAAACTCCAGCTAAAGAAACAGATGCGGGTCATATGCCTCCAGAATTTAACATTGACCAGCAGCAATATTTAGAAAAAAAGAAAGAAGGAAAAAAGTGGAATTGGAGTGCTATTAGACCTTCTGTTGTAGGCGGTACTGCAATAGGAAACCCAATGAATTTGGCGCTTTTGATAGCTGTATATGCATCAATTTCGAAAGAATTAAATCTTCCGCTTCGATTTCCAGGAAAAGCAGGAGCATACGATAAACTTATGGAAATGACTGATGCTGGACTTTTGGCAAAAGCAACTGTTTGGGCAGCAACAAATCCGCAATGTGCAAATCAGGCTTTTAATATTAATAATGGTGATCTGTTTCGATGGACAGAACTTTGGCCTAAAATTGCGAAATATTTTGATATTCCTGTTGCACCGCCACTACAAATGGAACTAAAAACTGTAATGGCTGACAAAAAAGATTTATGGGGAAATATTCAGGAAAAATACGATTTAGAAAAACACGATTATGAAAAATTGGCCAGCTGGAACTTTGGAGATTTTGTTTTTTCTTGGGATTATGATTTTTTCGCTGATGGAACCAAAGCAAGACGTTTAGGGTTTTACGAGTTTATAGATACAGAAGAAATGTTTTTTAGTCTTTTCGATCAATTGCGCCAAGAAAGAATTATACCGTAAATAAGAATGGTTTTTTGAAGTAAATAGGAAAGAAAAAGCACTATAAAAGTTGATAAACGAGACTTTTTCTTTTAAGGCGTAACGTTTTTTCTAAATAACCTTCAGCTTTAGCTGGAGGAACAAAAATGAGAATAAAAAAGGCTTTAGCCAAACCATCAAAGTCTGGCTAAAGCCTTTCATTTTTATAACAAAAAACCTCCAGCTAAAGCTGGAGGCAATTGATTATTTGCTTTATAATGACAGTAAACAAATTGTGCTGAAAAGAATTTAACTCAAATGTTCAATCATATCTTTTGTCATAGTTTCCAAATCAAATTTATGATTCCATCCCCAGTCTTCTCTTGCAGAAGAATCATCTATGCTTGCTGGCCAGCTATCCGCAATTTTCTGACGGAAATCTGGATTATAAGTAATTTCAAATTCAGGAATATGTTTTTTGATTTCTGCAGCAATTTCTGTTGGAGTAAAACTCATTGCAGCCAAATTGTATGAAGAATGTATTTTGATTTCTTCAGCCGGAGCTTTCATGATGTTAATTGTTGCATCAATTGCATCATCCATATACATCATTGGCATTTTGGTTTCAGATGATAAGAAGCATTCGTATTTTTTATCAGCAATTGCTTTGTAGAAAATATCAACCGCATAATCTGTAGTTCCGCCGCCTGGAGGAGTAGACCAGCTGATTAAGCCAGGATAACGAATACTGCGAACATCTACACCATAAATGTTATGATAATATTCGCACCATCTCTCGCCCGCTTGTTTGCTGATTCCGTAAACAGTAGAAGGTTCCATTACAGTATATTGAGGTGTGTTTTCTTTTGGAGTTGTTGGTCCAAAAACAGCAATACTTGAAGGCCAGAAGATCTTCTGAATTTTTTTAGCTTTAGCTAAATTCAAAACATGAAAAAGTGAGTTCATATTTAAATCCCAAGCAAAAGCTGGATTTTTCTCGGCAGTTGCAGATAAAAGTGCTGCCATCAGATATATATCTGTAATCTTATGCACTTCGACCAAATGTTCGATCTGATTAAAATCTAAAGCATTGACCACTTCAAAAGGGCCTGAATTCACAACATCAGTATTAAGTTTTCGAATATCAGAAGCGATAACATTCTCGGTTCCGTATAATTTACGCAGTTTTTGCGTCAGCTCTGTTCCAATCTGACCGCAGGCGCCAATGATCAATATTTTAGGATTCATTTCGTGATAATTTTTTAGAGATACAAATATAACGTTTTCGCAATTACGCGCACTTTTTTGGAGAATAAATTATAAATTCAATAATTAAAAAGTTTGTTTGTTATATTATTCTCTTTTAAAAGTGTGTCTTTGTGCCTTTTTTAAAATCGGTTAAAAAAGCGCTGTTTTATTGGAAAAATAACATTTCAAATTATAATGCCGACAGCCATAAAAAGACAAAAAAATAACCTTGATTTATAGAATCTTTAGCAAAAAACAGAATTCATAATTGTAAATTTACTTCGTAACTTTGCGGTCAAACTATTTTTATCAATGAAATATCAAATATCTCTTTTTTTGCTTTTGACAACTCTATTATTTTCTTGCCAAAATGAAAATGAAAAGCGCCTTGCAGAAAATGCAAAAGAAGCGAAAAAGAAAGAAACTATTTTTAATAATATAAATAAGGGCTGGACTTTTCTAGACGAACCCATTAACGAAATCTCAGAATCACAATTGAATTCTTGGACAGAATGGCGTGAATTTATGAAAGAAATTGGAGAAAAGCCTAGAAAGACCATTGGAGCATTTCAGAAAAAATCGGCTGCTATTTCTAAAAAAGCAATGGCTTTAAATAATAATATTCCAGCTCAGTTTAACCAGCCTCAAATAAAAAGCCGTATTTCTATTTTAATTACTAAAATTAGAATGCTGGATTTATTTATTCATTTGAGCACCATTCCAGATGATAAAGTGGTTTTTTTAATTCAAGAAATCAATAAGGAACTGATTTCTTTGGAGAGACAAATGGATAAAATTGTCGAAAAAGCCAAAATTCCTAAAGAACAAGGAGAAGAAGATTTCCTTAGAATGTTAGACACAACACGCGCGATTCCAAATTCGGCACCGCCAATAGATCCAAATATACCGAGAGTTGAGTAAAAACGCTTTATATACTACATACGACAATCTGCCAAAAGCAGAGCAGATTGCTAAAAATTTACTGGAAGGAAATCAGGTAAAAATGAACATCAGCGGATTGTTGGGATCTGCTGTTTCTTTTATAATACGTTCCGTTTTCAGAAAAACCGAACTGCCTTTTCTGATTGTTTTAGACAATAAAGAAGAAGCTGCGTATTATTTAAACGATTTGGAACAGATGATTGGAGAACAAGATGTTTTGTTTTATCCCGCATCATTTCGCCGTCCTTACCAGATTGATGAAACCGATAATGCCAATGTTTTGCTTCGTGCTGAGGTTTTAAATAGAATCAATTCAAGAAAAAAACCAGCCGTAATTGTTACGTATCCTGAAGCACTTTTTGAGAAAGTAGTTACGAGAAGAGAACTAGATAAAAACACTTTAAAAGTTGCTTTGAACGATAAAATTTCGATTGATTTCATCAACGAAGTTTTGTTCGAATACGAATTTAAAAGAGTAGATTTCATTACCGAACCTGGAGAATTTTCAGTTCGTGGAGGAATTGTCGATGTTTTCTCTTTTTCAAATGATCATCCTTATAGAATTGAGTTTTTTGGAAACGAAGTAGACAGTATCAGAACTTTTGATGTTGAAACGCAATTATCTGTCGAAACGCATAAAAAAATTACGATTATCCCAAATGTGGAGAACAAACTTTTTCAGGAAAACCGTGAAAGTTTCTTAGATTATATTGCTGAGAAAACAGTTCTTTTCATTCAAAATACCGAAGGACTTTTTAGTCAATTAGATAAACAATTTGCGAGAGCAGAAGAAGCTTTTGAGAAATTATCGAAAGAAATAAAACATGCCACGCCGGAACAATTGTTCTTAAATCAGGCTTCGTTTATAAAAAGATCTTTGGATTTTTCGGTTGTAGAATTGGCCTCAAGACCAGTTTATAAAACTACTAAAAAATTCGAATTTCATATTCAGCCACAGCCATCTTTCAATAAACAATTTGATTTATTGCTGAATAATCTAAGTGACAATCATTTTAACGGATATGTCAACTATCTGTTCTGTTCGAATGATACGCAGGCAAAACGTTTTCATGATATTTTTGAATCTTTGGATGAAGCCAATTCAGAAAATATCAGAAAGCAATATCATACGATTGTATTGCCTTTATATCAAGGTTTTATTGATGAAGAAAACCAAATAACGGCTTATACCGATCACCAGATTTTTGAGCGTTATCATAAATTCAACATTAAAAATGGATATTCTAAAAAGCAGAATATCACTTTAAAAGAATTAACAGCACTTTCTGTAGGCGATTATGTAACGCATATCGATCACGGAATTGGTAAGTTTGGTGGATTGCAGAAAATTCAGGTTGAAGGAAAAACGCAAGAAGCCATAAAATTGGTTTATGCTGATAATGATATTGTGTATGTGAGTATTCACTCACTTCATAAAATCTCCAAATACAACGGAAAAGACGGAACGCCTCCGAAAATCTATAAACTTGGATCGAACGCTTGGAAGGTCTTAAAACAGAAAACCAAAGCTCGCGTCAAACATATTGCATTCAACTTGATTCAGTTGTATGCAAAACGCCGTTTAGAAAAAGGGTTTCAGTTTGCGCCAGACAGTTATCTTCAGAACGAATTGGAAAGTTCGTTTATTTACGAAGATACGCCAGACCAAATGAAATCGACGGCGGAAGTAAAAGCCGACATGGAAAGCGATCGCCCAATGGATCGCTTGGTTTGTGGTGATGTTGGTTTTGGAAAAACTGAGGTTGCAATTCGTGCTGCTTTTAAAGCCGTTGACAATAGTAAACAAGTTGCGGTTTTGGTTCCTACTACGATTTTGGCGTATCAGCATTATAGAACTTTCTCTGAACGTTTGAAAGATATGCCGGTTTCAATAGGTTATTTGAATCGATTTAGAACGGCAAAACAAAAAACACAAACACTAAAAGATTTAGCTGAAGGAAAATTAGATATCGTAATTGGAACGCATCAATTGGTCAATAAAAATGTCGTTTTTAAAGACTTAGGTTTATTGATTGTTGATGAGGAACAAAAGTTTGGAGTTAATGTAAAAGATAAATTAAAAACCATTGCGGCTAATGTTGATACGTTGACATTAACGGCAACACCAATTCCGAGAACTTTGCAGTTTTCTTTGATGGCCGCGAGAGATTTATCGGTAATTACAACTCCTCCGCCAAATCGTTATCCGATTGAAACGAATGTTGTTGGTTTTAATGAAGAAATTATTCGTGATGCGATTTCGTATGAAATTCAACGAAACGGACAGGTTTTCTTTATCAATAATAGAATTGAAAATATAAAAGAAGTGGCAGGAATGATTCAGCGTTTGGTTCCAAATGCAAGAGTTGGAATTGGCCACGGACAAATGGATGGCGCAAAACTAGAAGAGTTGATGTTAGGCTTCATGAATGGAGATTTTGATGTTTTGGTCGCAACAACCATTATCGAAAGCGGTTTGGACGTTCCGAATGCTAACACGATTTTCATCAATAATGCCAATAATTTTGGATTATCAGACTTGCATCAAATGCGCGGGCGTGTTGGCCGAAGCAATAAAAAAGCATTCTGTTATTTCATTTGTCCGCCATATTCATCTATGACTGAAGATGCCAGAAAACGTATTCAGGCGTTGGAACAATTCAGCGAATTGGGAAGTGGTTTCAACATTGCAATGAAAGATTTGGAGATTCGTGGAGCAGGAGATTTATTAGGTGGAGAACAAAGCGGTTTCATCAATGAAATTGGTTTTGACACCTACCAAAAAATCATGAACGAAGCCATCGAAGAATTGAAGGAAAACGAATTCAAAGATTTATATCCTGAAGAAAATGATATCGATACCAAAGAATACGTAAAAGACATTCAGATCGATGCCGATTTTGAACTTTTATTCCCAGATGAATATATCAATAATGTTTCAGAACGTTTGGTTTTATATAACGAATTAGGTGCTATAAAAGACGAAGCTGGTTTACAGGAATTTGAGAAAAAACTAATTGACCGTTTCGGACCATTGCCAAAACCTGCTGTTGCTTTATTAAACAGCATTAGAATAAAATGGATTGCTACGAAAGTCGGAATTGAGAAATTGGTTTTAAAACAAGGTAAAATGATTGGTTATTTTGTTTCAGATCAGCAGTCTGATTATTACCAGTCAGTGAAGTTTAGAAATGTTTTAAACTTTGTTCAAAAGCATAGCACACTCTGCAAAATGAAAGAAAAACAAACCGTAAACGGATTACGTTTGTTATTGACTTTTGAAAACGTAAAATCTATTAAACGAGCTCTAGAATTGATGGAGTTGTTTGAGGAGTAAAATAAAGTTTGCCACGAATTTCACGAATTCACACGAATTTTTTTGCCACAGATTAAAAGGATTATGAAGATTAAAAAATCATTTAAATCCTTTTAATCTGTGGCAAAAATTGTTTAAGATAATTCGTGTGAATTCGTGAAATTCGTGGCTAATAAAAAATTAAGTTTTCTTTATCTTTTACTTAAGAAAAATCTTAGAATTAAAAAGGTTTCTTTGAGTCAAATTTTCAAAGACAACTTTATATGCAGAACCAATTTATTCTCCTTTTTCTATTCTTAGGATTAACTACAATCTTCGCTCAGGGAAGAAATAAAAACATTTTAAATGATTCTCTAAAATCAGAAACCATTGACCCGCTTCGTCCTGCAAAGGCTGCATTTTATTCGGCTGTTTTGCCTGGTTTAGGTCAGATCTACAATAAAAAATATTGGAAACTTCCTTTAGTTTATGGCGCAATTGGTACAAGCGCATATTTGTACATTGATAATCAGAAAAGCTACAATTTGTACAGAGATGAATATAAAAGCAGATTGGAAGGAAAAAAAAGTGATTCGGAATTTTTGGCTGGTTTAAGTGAAAGCCAATTAATTACGGCTCAAAAAGGTTATCAGAGAAACAGAGATTTATCTGCTTTATTTATGGTGGGTTTTTATATTTTAAATATAATCGATGCCAATGTTGACGCTGCCTTGTCTCAATTTAATGTAAATGAAAGATTAGCGTTTAAACCTACAATCATAAAAAATGATATCACATTTAAGAACGATTTTGGATTTGCTGTGAATTATTCATTTTAAAATAAAAAATCACTCCGAAGAGTGATTTTAAGGGCAATATTTGTGGTTTTGGTTAGATAATTTCATTGTAAAGTTAAAAAAACCGTGCATCGTGTCGAGCACTTTATTCATTTGGTTCTAGACCATATTTATCGAGATTCCGATTTCCTCGGTTATTAGCTTATTTATTTTTTCCGCGACATTTTAATTAAATGATCAAAATGTGAGGTCTGATATTGATCTCATCACAAATATATAAAAATATTATTCGTAATAAATTATATGTAAAAAAACTTAATTCGTATTTTTTGTTAGTTTTTTATATAAAAGACATAAAAGGCGATGCGAAGTGGCATTTTACAAGTAAGTGTCATATTGACGCTTTTTCGAAATAATATTTATTTGAGAATTTGTCTTTTGAGAATATTCTTATTTACTAAAAACCTAATTATGTCAATACATTCTTTTATTCAAAAAAAATCCTTTTGTCTTTCATTAAAAAGACAAAAGGATTTTGTGCTATAAAGAAGAATCAAAGCAATTCTTTAAAATCTTATTTTATTAGTTTTTCAAGTCTTTAATTACTTTAAAAGCAACATCTACTTGATCTTCTCCAACTAAAATGGTAAATTCATTTGAAGTTGAAATTACCTCATTGATGATAATCCCTTCCCAAGCCAAACGTTGAAAAATGAAGTAGTAAATACCAGGAACAACAATGTTTTCTTTTGGTAATTTTACGGTAATAGAAGCCAAATTATCCAATTTCTGGATTAGTTTTTCTCTCATAAAGTGTTTCTCAACCAAATGATTAACACTGCTGCTTACTACGATATTAGTTTCGTTTACTCCACGAGATGAGGTATAAAAAATATCAGATAAAGCATTAATATCGGAGATTAAATCTGCTTGTTTGTTTAAGACAGTTTCAGATGCTGCAAAAGTGTAATCTGTAAGTTCAGAACGAACCGTGATTTCACCAATATTTTTAATTACTTTATTGATTTTGTGGTTCAATTTAAAATCTAGTTCTTCCGTCAGTCGTTTTAAAGACATTACTACAGCGCCTTGTTTTACTTCTTTTCCAAACTCACTTTCTAATTCGGTCATGATATTTCGCGAAAGTGATGTTAGGTTAATAATTCCGAGTGACAGGGCATTTAATAAAAATGGTTTTGTTTTAATGTAGTTTTCTACAATAGAAGAAACAGTTTTCATAATTCTTTTTTTTTTTTGGTAACAGTTGAGTTGGTTTGTTAATTTAACATTGCGATGTTATAATTCTTTGCAAATATAAATAAAAAAACAAATTGTTACAATTATAACAATAAAAAATTATGTTAAAAGTGATAAAAAGCGTCGGTAAGATGTTCAATTGCAAATGATTCCCCATTTTTATGGACCGCAATGATGTCAAAACGAATTTCTAAATCTTCTCGAAAATCCTTTTCCCTATCGTTTATGTAGGCATTTACTGCTTTAATAAGTAATTGAATCTTTTTTTGCTTTACAAAATCTTGCGGAGAACCAAAATCTAAACTCGAACGAGTTTTAACTTCGACAATTGCCAAAACAGCATCTTTTTGTGCAATTATATCTATTTCTGCTTTTTGGATGACAAAGTTTCTTTCTAGAATAGAATATCCATTTTCTTCAAGATGTGCAGCGGCAAGATCTTCACCTAATTTTCCTAAGTCGTTATGTTCTGCCATGAGATTTGTTTTTTTGTTTCAAGTTTCAGGTTGTTGAAAACTGGATAATAGTTTTATGTTTTTTGCATGCAAAGACGCGAAGCCGCAAAGTTTTAATATTCTTTGTGGCTTCGCGTCTTTGCGAGATTTTTATGTGGTATTTTTGAGTTTCCTTAAAAAGGAGCAGACTGATACTATTTTTTAAAAGTAACCGTACTTCCAGAAGCAGTAACTTCTATAGAAATAGTGTTTCCCATAATCAAAGCTCTATTGTCTCTAATATGTCCTGCTGGGAAATTAAAAATTACTGGAATATTGTATTTTTTGGTTACGTCATCAATAATTTCTAAAGCATTTTTCCCCCAAGGCACTTCATTATCTTTCATGCTTGTCATTCCGCCGATAATGATTCCTTTCAGATTTTCGATGCAGCCGTTACGTCTTAGATTCATCATCATGCGGTCGATGTGATACAAATATTCATCTAAATCTTCTATAAATAAAATTTTATCCTTGCAATCAATTGCAGACGGAGATCCTAATAGACTATATAAAATTGAAAGATTACCGCCGACTAATTCTCCCGTTGCGCTTCCCAAACGATTCATCGGACTTGGGCTGATAGAGTAGGAAATAGGTTCGTTAAATAAAGCGGCTTTTAATGAACTTACCGCATCTGGCGTCGCTCTAGGAACGGTTACCGGCATAATACCATGAATAGATTTATAGCCCATCGTATTCAAATGATTATGAAGAACCGTTACATCACTAAAACCGATAACCCATTTAGGATGCTGTTTGAATTTGGTAAAATCTAGTAAATCTAACATTCTAACAGTACCATATCCGCCACGAACGCACCAGATCGCTTTAATATTTGGATTGTCCATTTGTTTCTGAAAATCGACAGCTCTTTGTTCATCTGTTCCGGCCAATTGATTATAATCTAAACCAATTGTAGAGCCAATTACGGCTTCTAAACCCCAACTGTGCAATAAATCTATTGTTGGTTTTAAATTGTCATCAATGTTTTTTCTTGCTGTTGCCAAAAGTGCCACAGTATCTCCTTTTTGTAAATAAGGCGGTGTTATCATGTTTTGTTGAGATTGACAGTTGAATGATTGTAAAGCAAAAATAAGAAATGCGAGTTGATAAAAAATAGTCGGTTTTTTAATATTTAAAAGGTTTTTCATGATCATCATTTGCTTCTTTTCATTTGTATGAAAAAACAAATATAGAAATTTTAGATTTTAAATTTATTTGAAATTTCTTACATTTAGATAAAAAGATTAATATTGGAATGTTTTTTAAAATACTTTCTATATGCACTTTTTCAGAATCTTTTTAATAATTCTACTTTTTTCAGTTCAAACGCATTCCCAACCTAAAAAGTATAAAATTCATACAGTTGCCTTTTACAATTTCGAAAACCTTTATGACACTGTAGATGATGTATTTACAAATGATGACGAATGGACGCCAAATGGAGCGCAACGTTGGACGACAGAAAAATACCAGCAGAAATTAAAAAATCTTGCAAGAGTTATTTCTGAAATTGGAATGCCTGAAAATTCAAATGCGCCAACTTTAATTGGTGGAGCTGAAATCGAGAATCGTAATGTTTTAGAAGACTTGATCAAAGAACCAGCGTTGCAAGCTTTAGATTTGGGAATCATTCATTTTGATTCACCAGACAAACGTGGTATCGATGTCGCTTTGCTTTATCAGAAAAAATATTTCAGACCAACTTCTTATTCAAATATTCCTTTAATTATTTATAAAAAAGAAATTGTCAAAAAAGAACAAGAAGCAGAAGTTTTGGATGATGAAATTGAAGCTAAAATAGAAAACAAAAATCGAGTTTTTACAAGAGATCAGCTTTTGGTTTCAGGATTTTTAGAAAATGAAGAAATACATATTATCGTAAATCACTGGCCATCTAGATCTGGTGGAGAAAAAGCAACAACAATGTTTCGAGAAGCCGCAGGAAAATTGAACAGGAAAATTATTGATTCATTACAACAGATTAATCCACAAGCAAAAGTATTGACAATGGGAGATTTTAACGATGGACCATTTAATAAAAGCATAAAAAAAGGGTTAGGAGCAAAAGGAGCAAAAGCTGAAGTTGCTGAATTTGATGTTTTTAATCCGTTTGAAGACCTTGCTAATAAAGGTTTAGGAACTATTGCTTATCGTGATTCTTGGAACATTTTTGATCAAATTATTATAACATCATCTTTAGTGAGAGCTGATTTTTCAACTTTTAATTTTTGGAAAGCGGGCATTTTCAACAGACCTTATCTTATTCAAAATTCTGGTGCATATAAAGGATATCCGTTGCGGAATACACTCAGTGACGCAGGTTTTAGTGATCATTTCCCAGTTTATATTTATTTGATAAAAGAGTTTTAATGGGTTTTCACTACCTTAGCTCTTCATAAATTTTGAATAAAAATGGCTATAGCAAAACCTTTTAACCTAACACAATGGATTGACGAAAACCGTCATTTACTTAAACCGCCTGTTGGAAATAAAAACTTATATGTTGATTCTGGAGATTATATTGTAATGATTGTTGCGGGACCAAATGCACGAAAAGATTACCATTATAACGAAACAGAAGAACTTTTTTATCAGTTGGAAGGAAGTATTAAGGTTGTCATTCAGGAAGATGGACAGCGTAAAGAAATGGAATTAAATGCTGGAGATATGTATTTACATCCTGCTAAAGTGCCACATTCTCCTGTTCGTTCAGAAGGTTCTATCGGACTTGTAATTGAGCGTAAACGTGCTGGGCAAGGTTTTACAGATGGTTTGCTTTGGCATTGTGATAACTGCAATCATAAATTGTATGAAGTGTATTTTGAACTTCATAATATCGAAAAAGATTTTCTGCCTCATTTTGAACACTTCTACAATTCGGAAGAATTAAGAACCTGTGATAATTGTGGAATTGTTATGGAAACTGATCCAAGATTCACGGCTAAGAAATAATATTTTATTTGATAGAAATACGAAACCCGACAAGTTTTTAAAACCTGTCGGGTTTATTTTTTTATGTTAAAAGAAAGAATTTTGTATCATTTTTGATGTATATTTGTGTCACAAACGTTGTTAAAAAGCAATAAAAATGATACAGGAGATAATTGCATATAAAAATATAGTTGATAATATCGAAAGTTTAATCGAAAAATCAGCATATAAAAAAAATTACATTATTGAACAAGTTGGCATTTCTAGCCCAACGTTTTATAGAAAATTAAAAACTAAATCATTTACTCCAGATGAAGTTCTATCAATTGCCAAACTACTTTCACCAAAAGAAAATTTTATACTAGATTTAAAAGCTGATATTGAGCAAGGAAAACTTGATTTGAAAAATGGAGATTTTATAACTCATGAAGAAATGTTAGCTGAATTAAAAAGTAAAAACCTAATATAAAATTACAAGTCAATTATATTTATTGGTTTTTGACGATTGTTATAAAAAGAAATTAATTCTAAATAGTCCTTCTCTATTTGATAGTATAAGCTGATATGTCTTGAAATCACTATTTCTCTACATCTCAAGTTTGTATTGTATTTTCCAAGCATTGGGTTGACTTCTAATAAACTCAAAACGTGTAAAACATCTTTGATGAATTTTTGAGCTATTAATGGAGACCAAAAATATTCTAAATAGTTTTGAATATTATAAAAAGTATAATTTGCTCTTTTGGACCAAATAATTCTCATTTAATAAAATTTATTCAGCTAAAATATAAAAAATAACTTACAAAAAAATGTCTATAGCTCAAGCTTTTCCCCTTGTTTAGGATAAATAATCTTCAATCCTAAATCGTTTTGAGCTTTTAACTGCTCTTTAATTTTTGTAATATTCTTTGCTGGAGGTTTCAAATGTGTGATGATAATTTTGAAGTTTTCAAGAGAACCTTTTCCTGCTAAATCTTCTAGAATATGAAGTTCTCTCATTAAATAATTTGGAGTCAAATGACCAAACAAGAATTTATCTGGCTGTTCATTTGGAAATGAAACTTCAATAAAAATTCCTTTTAATTGTTTGGCCTTAACTAATGGTGCTACAGCTGTCCATAAATCGCGAAGATTATTGCTTTTTTCTACTTCATCTGGACCTGTGTCTCCTAAATATAAGGCATAATCATTTTCATTTTTAATTAGGAAAGCGGTACTCTCAAATGGATTAACATGACTTAACGAAAATGCTTTAACAGTCATTTTGGTATTCGTCAAAGAAGTTTCTTCCCCCAAATTTAAAGTTTGAAAATGGTATTTTTTTAAAGGAAAACCTGGTCCTGCGTCTCCAAAATTAGCCCAAGTCTTATCGTTGAAATAATGGTTTTCCATCATTTCCATGCATTTATTGGTAGCATAAACTGTTTTAGAAGAATCGGCTGGAGAGTTTATAATTAAACCAGAAACATGATCTAAATGAGCGTGTGAAATCAAATATCCTTTGATGTATTTTCGTAAAACTTCGCTTGTAGAAACTTTAAAAGTTTTCTTTTCTATTGCTTTTTCTATTCCAGCATTTACAGTTCCAGCGTCAAGGCAGATATAATCGGTTGTGCTGGATGGAGCGATTAAATAAGCTGAAAGATTTTTTTCGTCAATGCCTCCCATTACTCCCAATGGAACTACTGAAAAAGAGTTTTTTGCTTTTTGAGAAAATATATTTGTTGAGACTAAAAGAAAACAAAGCAGAAGCCTACAATAACGAGTCATATTTTTAATTTTAAGTACTGCAAATTTCATTAAATAAATTCAATATTGACGTTTCGTTTCTGTTAATACTATAAAATAAGCTTAAATTTACGTTCATTTATGAATTAACTTCAATCAAAAATTAATTCTAAAACAATATCTTTACATAAAAATATAACAATTTTAACTAAAAAAGTTACAATGACAACAATAGCATCGCAATTTGGAATGAAGGAAGCTCTTGAAAAATTGGGCATCAAGACAATAAATGAAGGAACATCAACAGGAATTAATAATTTTTCTTCTGGAGAAATTCTAGAAAGCTATTCGCCAGTTGACGGAAAATTAATTGCTTCGGTAAAAATGTCAACGAAGGAAGATTATGAAAAAGCAATTCAAACTGCTGCAGAAGCTTTTAAAACTTTTAGATTGATTCCTGCTCCACAGCGAGGTGAAATTGTACGCCAATTTGGAGAAAAATTGAGACAAAATAAAGAAGCTCTTGGAAAACTGGTTTCTTACGAAATGGGTAAATCATTGCAGGAAGGTTTTGGAGAAGTTCAGGAAATGATTGATATCTGTGATTTTGCGGTAGGTTTATCTCGTCAGCTTCACGGATTAACAATGCATTCTGAAAGACCTGGCCATCGTATGTATGAGCAGTATCATCCTTTGGGAATTGTCGGAATCATTTCGGCATTTAATTTTCCAGTTGCGGTTTGGTCTTGGAACACAGCTTTAGCTTGGATTTCTGGTGATGTCTGCGTTTGGAAGCCTTCTGAAAAAACACCTCTTTGCGGTATTGCATGCCAGAATATAATAGCTCAAGTTATTAAAGAAAATAATCTTCCTGAGGGAATTTCATGTTTAATTAATGGTGATTATAAAATAGGAGAATTGCTGTCTGCAGATACTCGTATTCCGCTTATTTCTGCAACAGGTTCAACCAGAATGGGAAAAATTGTTGCTCAAACTGTGGCAGGAAGATTAGGTAAATCGTTGTTAGAATTAGGTGGAAATAATGCTATTATTGTTACTCCAGATGCTGATATTAAAATGACAGTTATTGGTGCTGTTTTTGGAGCTGTTGGAACAGCTGGACAAAGATGTACTTCTACTAGGAGGTTGATTATTCACGAAAGTATTTATGATAAGGTAAAAGATGCATTAGTTGCGGCTTATAAACAATTACGAATCGGAAATCCGCTTGACGAAAAAAATCATGTTGGACCACTAATTGATACTCATGCTGTAGAAATGTATGCAGCAGCGTTAAATAAAGTAGTAGCCGAAGGTGGAAAAATCCTTGTTGAAGGTGGAGTATTATCTGGTGAAGGTTATGAAAGCGGCTGTTATGTAAAACCTGCAATTGCAGAAGCTGAAAATTCGTTTGAAATCGTACAGCATGAAACTTTTGCTCCAGTTTTATATTTAATTAAATATTCTGGCGAAGTAGAAAATGCGATAGAAATTCAAAATGGTGTTGCACAAGGATTATCTTCTGCAATTATGACGAATAATTTACGAGAAGCAGAAAGATTTTTATCTGCAACAGGTTCTGATTGTGGAATTGCAAACGTAAACATCGGAACTTCTGGTGCTGAAATTGGAGGCGCTTTTGGAGGTGAAAAAGAAACAGGCGGCGGACGCGAATCAGGATCTGATGCTTGGAAAATATATATGAGACGCCAAACCAATACAATTAATTATACAACAAATCTTCCGCTTGCGCAGGGAATTAAATTTGATTTGTAATTAATATTAATTTTTAATTTAGACCGCTTTTTCTATCTAATTTAGGAAAAGCGGTTTTTAATATTTTATTTTGTACGGTTTTATTTAAATTTAAACAAAATTTTTAAAATGAAAAGTAGAATTGTTTTCTTACTTATTTCTGCGATTATTATAAGCTGTAGTAAAAAGAAGGATATTAAAGAGGTATCAGAAAAAAAAGATACTTTACATCAAGCTATTCCTGAGGATACAGAGACGACAGAATATGAAGAGGCATTTATAGCTCCAGAATTTCCTAAAACAGGAAAAAATGTCGATGATTTTGTGGTAAGCCCTTATATAATAAAAATGAAAGCGGAAGGTTTTCTCAATGATGACATGCTTAAGGACATCGTAATTGTATTGCAAAATGAAAATGATAATAAAGATTCTAGAGCAGTTTTAGTTCTTTTGAAACAAAAAACAGGAGAATATAAGCTTCAGGATATTTCGTGGGAAGCTCTAGATCCCGAATATAATGAGAATGATTATCAAATGTATACATCAGAAGAGATTTATATAGAGAATAAGATGTTACATATTATGCTTCAGAGTGGTGGAGGACCACCTGGTACGAGAGAAACATTATATAAATATATAAATGATGATTTAGTTCTTATAGAGATCCATTCATTTAATGCTGGAGCAGGTTCTCATCTTTCTAGTGATTATAATCTAATAACTGGGGTTGTAGAACATGAGTTAACAAATACTCTCCATGATAGTGTGCCAAATAAGCATGAAATCAAAAAATTCCAATTGAAGCGACAGATGTTATTTGCAAAAGATAACCCAAATACTGTTCAAGAAGATTTACCAGGATCAGACAATTTTTAGATTCAAAAGGCTTCCAATTTTGGAAGCCTTTTTAAGTTAATTTAGTTTTTATTTTTTAATTAGTGTTTGGTTAAATGATCCATCGACAGTATAAATTTTGGCGAGGTAAGTGCCAGGAATTAAACTGCTAGTATCAATGCTTTGAGAATTTCCAGAATTAATAACTAGATTTCCAGATATATTATAGATAAGTACTTTTTGTACTTTTTGTTCAGGATCTGATAAGTATAAAGTGCTTGAAAGTGGATTTGGATATAAAATTATGCGTGATGACTCTGTAGTTTCTTTTGCAGTAGTTTCAGTTGCAACAGCCATTCTTAAAGTGCCTCCACCATAAACAGTGCTGATGTAGAATAAGTTAGCAACAGAACCTTTAGTTATAGTGTGAGAACCTGCAGCAATTGAAGCCGTTACAATACCTGCAGACGCTGTGTATGAAACGTTGTCTACTTTAATAGTTCCAGTGAAGCTTGAGTCAAATACTAAAGTTAAAGTAGATGCACTAGTTGTTGTATATGTTATTGATGTGCTTGATTCGATTTTTAGACGCTCAGTAAGTGTCAGTCCGTTGTAAGTTACAGAACCTGGAGTTGAATTCATATTTCCTGTAATTGAGTAGAATGTACTTGTTTTACCTGATGTAGTAAAATTATGTAATTCAGATCCGCCACCTGAACCTGTTGTAACTGTTATTGTTCCTGATGCAGATACTGGCGTTCCAGCTGTGCCTGAAGTTGTTACAGTATAAGAAACATTTGCTGTTGGAGTTCCGGTGATAGTTATGGTCTTTGCAGTTGTATTTTTTACAAAAGACAATCCAGAAGCAGGTAATCCCGTTACAGACGCATCTGTAGCATTTCCGCCCCAAGTAAATACAATCGAAGCAATAGCAGTTCCAGAAGAAACGGTTTGACTGTTATTGCCAGATGAAGTTAATGTTTGCGTTCCAGCTGGAGTTACTGTTACAGTTCCAGAACCAGTAGCTGGGGAACCACTAGTTCCAGAAGTTGCAATTGAGTACGAAACTGTTGCAGTTGGCGTACCTGAAATAGTGATAGTTTTTGCCGTTGCATTTTTTACAAAAGATAAGCCAGAAGCAGGTAATCCTGTTACAGTTGCATCAGTTGCATCTCCGCCCCATGTAAATACTATTGAAGAAATTGCTGTTCCGCTAACAACTGTTTGATTGTTGTTTGAAGCAGAAGTTAAAGTTAAAGTTTGTGTTCCAGCAGGTGGATTCCCTTCTCCTTGTACAGCGACTAATGTTCCAGTATAATTTGTAAGAGCTGTTTTTAATGCTGTAATAACTAGAGAAGAAGTATCATCTGTAGCATTATTAAACGTCCATTTCAAATCTCCTCCAGAAACACGTCCTGCATATTGAGTCGTTTTTGTTTTTGCCGCTGCAGGAGTATCGATTGTTAAATTTTTTACATACAAATTTGCATCTGTATCGAAGTTGTTATAGACATTAGCACCAGATTTAGATTTTACAGAACTACTTACCACTTCTCCTCTTGTTGCTGCAACATAAGCATCAAAATCGGTTGTAGAGCTTATTTTTCCAGAGATATTATACAACGGATTTGGATCATTGTAAGCTACGAAACGCATGTTGTTTGTTCCGTTAGAAGCATCAAAAGTATTATTGTAAGCTTTAATGCTTCCTCCAGCTTCGCCAGAAAAAGTTCCCATTGTCCCAGCATTATTCACTTGATTAGCTTCGTCCCAAATATCGGAACCTTGTAGAGAAGTTAGCATTGGATGTTTACTATTTCTATAATAATTTCCTTCTACAAAAAGTGAAGATCCCATAGTTGAACCAGCTCCATATTTAGAAACACCATCGTAATAATTGTTGTAAATATGAGCTGAGTAATAACGTACACGAGGATGACGAGAATCTGAGTGATCAAACCAATTGTGGTGATAAGTAACATACAATCCAGAAGTTGTCCCTTCGCTTAAACCTAAAAGACTTGCTTTTCCATTATCCCAAAAGTGGTTGTAAGACATCGTAATGTAAGTCGAAGTTTTATTGTCTAACGCCCCGTCACCTTTTATCTGGTCGGCATCGCTTCCTGCATTTCCGTAGAACAAGTCGCAGTTGTGAACCCAAACGTGGTCATTATCCTGTTGCATTCCTACGTTGTCGCCTGCAGTACTATCGCAGTTCATAAATCCAAGATTGCTCACTTCGATGTTTGAAGCAGATTTTAATCTAACTCCCCATCCATTTGCAACGGCATCGTCTCCAATACCTTCAATGGTAACATAACTAGAAGCATTGTTTGCATTCTCAATAACAACGTCACCACCTTCCATAACGGTCATGTCAGTGATATTCCCAATTAAACGGATTATAAACGGACGTGTATCTTTTCCTTTTTTAATCGCATAAAGAATATTTTGTAGGCCAATGCAAGGATTTGCACTAGCTCCAGTAATATTCATTGAAATAGTGTTTTTAGTGTTTTGGGTAATGTAAAGAATCACAGCATTGTCTTTTGGAGTTCCATCTGCTTTGTATCCTCCAGGAACACGGCCGCCATCAAAAGCAAATCCGTTTCTGTCTTGTGCGCTTACGGTTAGATTGCCAGTTGTAGCTCCAGTGCCTTCAACGCCATTTACTACGGGTTTAACTTTTACCGTATACGTTCCGGCTTTAAGACCTGGAATATCAGCACGAAAATAAGATCCATAACTTCTAATAAGCTGGTCATCTATTTTCTGGTCTGTAAATCCGTTTCCTGTGTAATACACATTGTAGGTTTGGGCACCACTGACTGGCTGCCATTTTACAAAAGCAGATTCCAACCAGCCAGAAGCTTCATTAATTTGGATCGTTTGGGCCCATAATTGAACTGTCATAAGAAAGACAGCCACGAAAAGTAGGTTTTTCTTCATAAGGTTTGTTTAAGATAGTTAATAAATAAGTAAGTGGTTTTTTACTTACGATTCCAAGTGGTTTAATTGTAATCGATTACACAAAATTATATATTAATTTTTAATACGATAATTTTTTTACTAAAAAAAAGAGGATACTTGAAATATTTAGCTTTTAAAATAGTAAAAATGTAATTAATTGCATTAATTGTAATTTATTGCATATTTCATATTGAGTACGGAAAGCCGTATTTTTCTCGCTTTTTTAAATTTTAAACGTTAAACAAAAAGAATAAAAAGGAGCTTTAATTTTTTTTTATTACAATAAATTACATTTTAATTTTTGTAGGAAATTAATTGTTTTTGTGTTTTAAATAAGAGATTATTCTTAAAAGATTTAGTTAGAATATTGAATTGATTTTCAAAATTTAATCTAAAGCAATAAAAAAAGCCCTTTTGATTTTACTCAAAAGGGCTTTCAATTTATAATAAGGACAAATTAGTCTTTGCTAGAAAGTTTTAATAAAAGTCTTAAGAATTCGATATACAACCAAACCAATGTAATCATTAATCCCATTGCTCCATACCATTCCATAAATTTTGGCATTTTTTCTCTTTCACCTTTTTCAATTAAATCAAAATCTAAGAAAAGGTTAAGAGCTGCTATAATGATAACAAATACACTGATACCAATACTCATCATAGAATTTCCATAATGAACAGGTGTCCAGCTTGTAAACATTGATACAACCCAAGAAATTAAATAATAAGTAGCAATTGCCAATGTTGCAGCAACAACAACAGATTTAAATTGTTCTGTAACTTTAACGATTCTAAATTTGTATAAACCAAGACAAACCAAGAAAGTAACAAGAGTTGCGCCAACTGCATTAATTACGATTCCAGGAAATTTTAATTCAAATATTGCAGAAATACCTCCTATAAATAATCCTTCAAATAGAGCATAACCCGGTGCTAAGTAAGGGGATAGCTGTGGTTTGAATGAAGAAACTAATATTAAAATGAAACCAACAATTGCTCCTCCAATTGTAGGTAGCATAGGATTCATTCCATTAAAAGCCATCCACCATGTCACCATAGCAGCACCGCATAAAATAAGAAATAAGATAGCCGTTTTGTTGATTGTTCCAGACACCGTCATTTCTTGATTGTAGTCAATAATCTGAGCTTGGTGCACCTCTGTTCTTGGTT
Organism: Flavobacterium sharifuzzamanii; assembly: GCF_003254585.1. Taxonomy (GTDB): domain Bacteria; phylum Bacteroidota; class Bacteroidia; order Flavobacteriales; family Flavobacteriaceae; genus Flavobacterium; species Flavobacterium sharifuzzamanii. The sequence goes on from NZ_QJGZ01000041.1 coordinate 63,270, forward strand.
CAGCATTTGATGAAAAACGCTTACTGTTTAAAAATGGATTTTTTGAATTAAAGTTCATATTTTAATACATTTAATTGAACTCAAATATATGGAGATTTTTTGAAGTGCAATTGTTGGAAAGAATTTTTTAACATGAATTTCTGTTCTTAATTAAGAGCATAAAAAAAATCCATCAAATATCTTTTTTGATGGATTTTGTATTTTAAGAGAAAGATTCTATTATTTCAATAAATCTAAAACCAATGAAGGAAATAAACCTAATGCAATATTTAAAACAATTGATACTACGGCTGTAGCATAAATAAGAAATGGTCTTCCTGTTCTTTCTTGGTTTGGTTCTTTAGAATACATCGCGATAATCAGTTTGAAATAATATCCAACACTAATAATAGAGTTGATTACTGCTACAATTACTAAACCAATATATCCTGCTTGAATCGTTTGATTGAATAAGAATAACTTAGCGAAGAATCCAGAGAAAATTGGAATTCCGGCCATTGATAATAATGAAGCTGTAAGAACAGCTGCCAATAGTGGGTTTGTTTTTCCTAAACCGTGGAAGTTTGTAATGTCCTCGTTATCCTGGTCTCTGCAAACATATAAAATAACACTGAAAGCTGCGATTCCAGCCAATGCATAAGCAGTAGTGTAATATAATAAAACTCCAGCCGAAGCAGAAACAGTTAGTAATGTCATTAACATGAAACCTGCATGAGAGATTCCAGAGAAAGCAAGCATACGTTTTACGTTTACTTGTCTTAATGCCATAATATTACCAACAGACATTGAAGCAATTGAAATTATAACTACGATTACTTCAAAAGTATGCAATAGGTCTTGATTATCTAATGAAGAGATGAAGTTCATACCAGCAATCAATTTGAATAAAGTTGCAATCGCTACTACTTTTGCCAATGTGCTCATTAAAGCAGTTGTTAAAGCTGGAGAACCTTCGTATACGTCTGGAGCCCAGAAATGAAAAGGTACAGCTGCAACTTTAAATAACATTCCGATAACCATTAAAATCATTCCGATTGGAAACCAAATTGGTAGTTCAGCAGAAAGTGCACTTTCGTGAATATCGCTGATATCAAAGCTTCCCATTGCACCGTAGATTAAACAGATTCCGAAAAGAATAATTCCTGATGCAAAAGATCCCATTAAGAAATATTTCATACCTGCTTCGTTACTTTTGATATTCAAACGATCACTTGCAGCAAGTACATATAAAGCAATAGATAAGATTTCAATTCCTAAAAAGAACATTGCTAAGTTTCCAAAAGAAACCATTGCTACCGCTCCAGCTAGCAAGAATACTTTAATTGCGACGTAATCTGAGATTTTTGTTGGGTGATTTTGGTAAAAATTGTGACTTAATGCTACAAGGAAAATCGTCAAAACGATAAACAATGATGAAAAAGCAGTAGAGAATTTGCTTACTGCTATCATATTGTTGTAATAACTTTGTTCTGTTCCAAATTCGCAATAATTAAGTGCCAACACGCCTAATAAACCTAAAATGGTAATAGGAACAATCGCCTTTCTTAAATTAAGAATTTCAAACAATAGGCAGAAAATACCCAATCCTGTTATAGCTATTAATGTATTCATTTTTATCTTTTTGATTTAGGATTTCAATTTTTAAGCTTAATCCTAATTTATTTTTTGTTTAAAATATTAGTTCTTATTGATAACTTGTAAAATGTTTTCCAAGCTTGGTGTAATCAAATCTGTAATTGGTTTTGGATAGAAACCAAAGAATAGTAAAACAGCAATGATTACCGCAAATGAAATTCCTTCATTAAGCGTTACATCAGCAAAAACTTTAGAATTAGTTTCACCTAACATAACATGTTGGAACATTCTTAACATATAGTAAGCTCCCAAAATAATTGTAGTTCCACCAAGAATAGCAAACCAGATATTGATTTGAGATAAACTGTATAAAACTGTAAATTCTCCAACAAAGTTAAATGTACTTGGTAAAGCAACAGAAGCTAATACTAAGATTAAAAACATTGAAGTAAATTTTGGAGATTGCGTACGGATACCACCCATTTCTGAAATTTCTCTAGTTTCATATCTTCTGAAAATTACTTCAGCAGCGAAGAACAATCCCACTACAACAAAACCGTGAGCGATCATTTGCATTACAGCACCTCTAAAACCATCAAGAGTTAAAGTGTAAGATCCTGCAGCGATTAATCCAACGTGAGCAAGAGAAGAATAAGCTAACAATTTCTTTAAATCTTTTTGTCTCAAAGCAACGATAGATCCGTAGATAACTCCTGCAATTCCTAAACCAATAAAGATATACATGTATTCTTTTGCAGCGATTGGCGCTAGTGGCAATTGCCAACGAAGTACGCTGTACAATCCCATTTTTAGCATGATACCAGATAAAAGCATTGTTCCAACAGTTGGTGCTTTTTGGTACACATTTGCTTGCCAAGTATGGAAAGGAATAATTGGAATTTTGATAGCATAAGCTAAGAAGAAAGCCAAGAAGATCCAGAATTGCTCGCAAGCAGATAAGTTTACTTTGTATAAGTCTTCGATTAAGAAAGAACCTGCTTTTGTGTATAAATAGATAAAAGCAGTTAACATGAATAACGAACCAGCAAGTGTATAAATAAAGAATTTAACCACTGCTTTTCTGCGCTCTTCAGCATCGCCATTACCCCAGATTAAAGCAATAAAGTAGATTGGAATAAGTGCTAACTCCCAGAAGATATAATATAAAAGACCATCAGCAGCTAAGAAAGTTCCTGCCATAGCAAAAGCCATAAATAAGATTAGAGCATAAAAGCCTTTTGCATTTTTATATTCATTTCCAAAAGAAGAAAATATGATTATCGGAGTTAAAGCTGCAGTTAATAAAACCATTGCAAGTCCAAGTCCGTCACCGTTTAAAGCGAAAGAAATTTTTGGCTGATTGATCCAGCTGTTGATTACGCTAATATTTTCGCCAGCGTTATAATTATTCAATAATACAATTGAACATCCTAAAGCAGCTAAACTGAAAAGTAAAGCAACTTTTGAAGCTAGTTTGTCACCAGAAAAATAAGTGGCAAATGCACCAATTAAAAGTATAATTAATATAGTAGAAACGTTCATAGTAATAATATTATTGAGCTAAAAATATATAGGAAACAATTGCACAAAGTCCTAAAACAAATACAAATAGATATAATCCTATACTTCCGGTTTGTAATTTTTTTCCTTGGAAAGCAATCTCGTTTGCTATTTTACCTAATCCGAAAACAAGAGCAGACAATCCTGTCTCGATATAATCTCTAAAGAATTTAGATAAACTATTAACTGGTGCTACAAATACAGCGTCGTAAACTTCGTCTACATAGTATTTGTTGTATAATACTTTGCTTAAACCAGTAATGTTTTCATCAGATTCAGGAACATTATCTTGTTTAAAGTATTTTATGTAAGCAATTAAAATTCCAAGTAATCCGCCTAAAACTGCAACACCCATTAAAGTATATTCAGTTGTGCCTAAATGGTGCTCTTCACCTGCCACTTTTGTGAAAAGAGGAGCAAGGTAACCATTTAACCAGCTGTTTCCAGGTAAACTAATTAATCCACCAAAAGTTGCCAAAATAGCCAAAATGATAAGCGGAATAGTAATTAATGAACCACTTTCATGTAAATGATGTTTTTGTTCTTCTGTTCCTCTAAATTCTTTGAAGAAAGTCAAGAACATTAAACGGAACATATAGAAAGCTGTCATGATTGAAGCAACAGATCCAACAACGTATAATGGAATACTGTGGTGGAATGCTGTCAATAAAATTTCATCTTTAGAAAAGAATCCTGAGAAAAATGGAACTCCTGAGATTGCTAAAGAAGAAATTAACATTGTCCAGAATGTGATTGGCATTGCTTTACGCAAACCTCCCATGTTACGCATATCTTGCTCTCCGTGTAATCCGTGAATTACAGATCCAGATCCTAAGAATAAACAAGCTTTAAAGAAAGCGTGAGTGATTACGTGGAAAACCGCTACTTCATAAGCTCCAAATCCTAATGCTAAAAACATTAAACCTAATTGAGAAACTGTAGAGTAAGCCAATACTTTTTTGATATCGTTTTGAACCAATCCGATTGTAGCTGCAACTAATGAAGTGATAGCTCCAATAATTGCAATTACAGTTTGAACATCTGTTGCAAGGTCAAAAACAAAGTTTAATCTTGTTACCATGAAGATACCAGCAGTTACCATCGTAGCTGCGTGGATTAACGCAGAAACTGGAGTTGGACCGGCCATCGCATCAGGTAACCAAGTATATAACGGAATTTGAGCAGATTTACCACAAGCTCCAATAAACAAGCATAAAGCAGCTAAAGAAAGTAATGGTAAATTTAAGTTTGAAGCTCCAGCAATTGCCGTTTTCAAAGTTGCATAATCTAATGTTGAGAACATCGATCCAATGATGAACATTCCGATTAATAAACCTAAATCTCCAATTCTGTTCATGATGAAAGCTTTTTTTGCAGCATCATTGTAATCTTGGTTTTTATGCCAGAATCCAATTAATAGGTAAGAACAAAGTCCAACACCTTCCCATCCTATGAAAAGAACTAATAAGTTGCCTCCAATTACAAGTGTAATCATGAAGAATACGAATAGATTTAAATAAGCAAAGAATTTATGCATATTCTCATCATCGTGCATGTAACTGATAGAGTATAAGTGAATCAAAGATCCGATTCCAGTTACGAAAAGTAACCAAAGAACAGATAATTGATCTAATAAAAATCCAAGATTGATTTTTAAGTTGCTAATTTGAATCCAATCAAATAAAGTAACTTCAATTCCTTTTCCAGTTGAAGTTATTTGATTAAAAAGTAAAAGAGAAACTACAAAAGAAATTGCTACGGCAATAGTTCCGATTGCACCAGAAACTGTTTTTCCTAAGCTTTTTCCAAAAAAGACATTTACTAGAAAACCTAGTAAAGGAGTTAAAACTAAAATTAAAGCTAAATTGGTATCCATTTCTGATTATCCTTTTAAATTTTTTAAATTATCGATACTGATTGATCCGATATTTCTAAAGATAGAAACTAAAATGGCCAATCCTACCGCAACTTCGGCTGCAGCAACCGCCATCGAGAAGAACACAAAAACTTGTCCTTGTGCATCTTGATGATAAGTTGAAAAAGCAACAAATAAAAGGTTTACCGCATTCAACATAATTTCGATAGACATGAAAACGATAATAGCATTTCGTCTGTACAATACACCAAAAATACCAATACAGAAAAGTACAACACTCAAAAAGATGTAGTTTTCAATACCTATTTGATTTAATATATTACCCATTATTTATTTAATTTTTCTTTTTTAGACAATAGAACCGTTCCAATCATAGCAACCAAAAGTAAGATCGAAGCAAATTCGAACGGAACCATATATTCGTCCAATAAGATTTTACCTAAAACTTTAATTGATTGGAAATCTTCTCCAGTAGAATCATACTCACCTACAATTGGTTTCGAGTTGATAAAGATTGTAATCAAAACAATCAATATTAAACAGAAAGAAACAATAGCACCTAAACGTGTAATTCTAGGACGGTGAACTTCTCGCTGTTCGTTCAGGTTCATCAACATGATGGTAAACAGGAACAGAATCATAATAGCTCCGGAGTAGACTATTATATGAACAACAGCTAAGAACTGAGAATTTAATAGCAAATAATGACCAGCAATAGAAAAGAAACAAATTACCAAGTAGATGGCACTATGAATCGGGTTTCTGCTGAAAATAGTCAAGAAAGCAGTAATAACGGTAATGAACGCTAAAAAGCAAAAGATAACTTGAATAGTTGTTGCGTGTGCAAAATCAGGAATATGTATCATTTAGTTAGCGTTTTTAAGTTGAGCGTTTTTCATAGCCATTTCTAAAGGCATCACTAATTTATCTTTCCCGAAAATGAAATCTTCTCTATTGTAATTAGCAGGAACCAATACTTTAGATTCTGTTAAGTAAATAGCGTCTTTTGGACAAGCCTCTTCACATAAACCACAGAAAATACAACGAAGCATGTTGATTTCGTAGATTTCAGCGTATTTCTCTTCTCTATATAAATGTTTTTCATCAGGCTTACGTTCTGCAGCTTTCATAGTGATTGCTTCTGCAGGGCATGATAAAGCACATAATCCGCAAGCAGTACAGTTTTCACGGCCTTGTTCGTCGCGTTTCAGCATGTGCTGACCACGGTAAACTGGACTCATTTCACGAACCTGTTCTGGGTAATGAATGGTAACTTTTTTTCTGAAAAGGTGTTTTACAGTAATAACCAGACCTTTTACAATCGCCACAAGATACAATCGCTCAACAAAAGACATGTCCTTATTTGACACCACCTTTTTTCTACCCGATAATGATATAGTTTCTATTGACATTTTTACTATTATAGTTTATGATTTACAATTTGAAAAGAATCAAATTTAAAATCTATTTTGTTTTTTATTTGAAGCTTATTACGGTTCTTAGAAGCCTAAAGCTGCTGCAATATCGTGTCTTAAAATAACAACACCTGTAATCATGATATTAATAATCGAAAGCGGAATTAAAATTCTCCATCCTAAGTTCATTAATTGGTCATATCTAAATCTTGGAATTGTCCAACGTACCCACATGTAGAAGAAAATGAAGAAACATATTTTTATAAATAATGCTCCAATTCCTAATAGGTTAGCTGTATTTACACCAACATTTTCTACCATCCATTGCATTCCTGGATAGTTGTATCCACCAAAGAATAAAACAGAAATAATAGTAGAGGAGATAAACATACTTGCATATTCAGCAAATAAATAGAATCCCATTTTCATTGACGAGTATTCTGTATGGTAACCTCCAATTAATTCGTTTTCACATTCTGCTAAATCGAAAGGAGTTCTGTTTGTTTCTGCAAATGAACAGATTAAGAAAATCAAGAATGATAATGGCTGATAAAATACATTCCAGTTCATTCCTTGTTGCTGTAATGAGATTTCTTTTAAACTCATTGTTCCAGTCATCATCAATAATGCAATTATTGATAATCCCATTGCAACTTCGTAAGAAACCATTTGAGAAGCTGCACGGATAGCTCCCATCAAAGAGAATTTATTGTTAGAAGCCCAACCACCAATCATGATGCCGTAAACTCCAACAGAAAGAACTCCAAAAATGTATAAAATAGCAATATTAACATCTGTAGCCTGAAGAATAATGTCTCGTCCAAAAAGGTGTAAACGATCTCCCCACGGAATTACAGCACTAGTCATTAAAGCTGTACTCATTGCAATTGCCGGTCCTACAACGAATAAAAATTTATTTGGCGTGTTTGGGAAAAATTCTTCTTTAGAGAATAATTTCATACCATCTGCAAGCGGCTGTAATAAACCTCCCCATCCAGCACGGTTTGGTCCAACACGGTCTTGCAGGAAAGCAGCAACTTTACGTTCTGCCCAAGTAGAATACATCGCCATGATCATTGTTACCGCAAAAACGACAACAATTACAACACTCTTTTCTATAATAAATGCACTTTCCATTTCTTAAACTTTTTTATCATTATCAGTTAATGGAATCGCTGCCATACTAATTTTTTTACGGTCAATATCTCTACCTAAAAGGATATTTTTCTCAGTATCGATTTCAACTTTCTCTAATTTCTGAGTGTAGTTGTTTTGGTTGATTACAGAATCTTTTTCAAATTCTCTTGGCCCTTCAATAACCCAGTCATCAACATTTTTATGATCAAAACGACAGCTGTTGCAGATAAACTCTTCCACTTCATGGTACTCGTCTTTACGACCAGTTACACGCTGAATTTCTCCACCAAACATCCAAACTGTAGTTTTACCGCAACATCCAGGAGTTGTACATTCTCTGTGTGCGTTATAAGGTTTATTAAACCAAACTCTTGATTTAAAACGGAAAGTTTTATCTGTTAAAGCTCCAACTGGGCAAACGTCAATCATGTTTCCAGAGAATTCATTGTCGATCGCTTTAGAAATTCCAGTTGAAATATTAGCGTGGTCACCACGATCTAATACTCCGTGAACTCTGTTGTCTGTTAATTGATCTGCAACTTGCACACATCTTTGGCATAAAATACAACGGTTCATGTGAAGTTGAATATTTGGACCAATATCTTCTGGTTCAAATGTTCTTTTTTCTTCGATGTAACGTGATTTCGGATTTCCGTGCTCAAAACTTAAATTTTGTAAATCACATTCACCAGCTTGATCACAAATAGGGCAATCTAATGGGTGATTGATTAATAAAAATTCTGTTACAGATTTACGGGCTTCAGTTACTCTTGCAGACGATTTACTGTTTACTTCCATACCATCCATACATCCTGTTACACAAGATGCCATTAATTTTGGCATTGGTCGTGGGTCAGCTTCACTTCCTTTAGAAACTTCAACTAAACAACAACGACATTTACCGCCGCTGCCTTTTAATTTTGAGTAATAGCACATGGCAGGCGGAACTAAATCTCCACCAATCATACGTGCAGCCTGCAGGATCGTTGTTCCTGGTTCTACGTCTATACTTTGACCGTCTATGGTTACTTTCATCTCTTAATTTTGTTTTTTTAGTTTCAGGTTTCATGTTTCAGGTTTTAACCTAAAACTAAAAAAACTTGAAACTTGAAACTATTTTAAACTTTTTTGTTGAAAGTCGGAATATTCAAAAGAGTTGCTGTCCTTTTTAATATTTTTAACTTTATAACTTTCTGCTATATATTCTTATACGATTGCTTTACCGCCAACTAAATGCTTAACTTGTGAGAAAGGCTCGGCAACAAAGTGATCTCTATTTTTAATTTTTTCTGGAAAACGAACGTGATATTCGAATTCATCTCTAAAGTGACGAATTGCAGCTGCTACTGGCCAAGAAGCTGCGTCTCCTAGAGGACAGATTGTGTTTCCTTCAATTTTACTTTGAATGCTCCACAATAATTCGATATCTTCTTCACGGCCTTGACCGTTTTCAATTCTCCATAAGATTTTTTCCAACCATCCTGTTCCTTCACGGCATGGTGTACATTGTCCGCAAGATTCATGGTGGTAAAAACGAGCAAAGTTCCAAGTGTTTCTTACGACACAAGCAGTATCGTTGTAAACAATAAATCCTCCAGAACCTAACATAGATCCGGTAGCAAAACCACCATCACTTAAAGATTCGTAAGTCATTAATCTGTCTTCGCCATTTGCTGTTTTGAAAATCAAGTCAGCAGGTAAGATTGGCACAGAAGAACCTCCTGGTACAAATGCTTTTAATGGACGATCAGAAGACATTCCTCCTAAATATTCATCAGAATTCATGAATTCGTCAACACTTAAGCCTAATTCAATTTCGTAAACACCAGGATTTTTGATATGTCCTGAAGCAGAAATTAATTTAGTTCCAGTAGAACGTCCAATTCCAATTTTAGCATAATCATCACCAGAATTGTTTACAATCCAAGGAACAGTAGCAATTGTTTCAACATTGTTTACCACAGTTGGATTTGCCCAAAGACCAGAAACCGCTGGGAAAGGTGGTTTAATACGAGGGTTTCCTCTTTTACCTTCCAATGATTCGATTAATGCTGTTTCTTCTCCACAGATATAAGCTCCAGCTCCACAGTGAACGTGAAGTTCTAGATCATAACCTGATCCTAATATGTTTTTTCCTAACCATCCGGCAGCTTTTGCTTCGGCGATTGCTCTTTCTAAGATTTTGAAAACCCACATATATTCTCCACGAATGTAGATATAAGATAGGTTAGCGCCTAAAGCGTAGCTAGAAGTAATCATTCCTTCGATCAATAAGTGAGGAATATATTCCATCAAGAATCGATCTTTGAATGTTCCAGGCTCAGATTCGTCGGCATTACAAACTAAGTGTCTTGGTCTTCCTGATTTTTTATCAATAAAGCTCCATTTCATTCCAGCAGGGAAACCTGCACCACCACGACCACGTAATCCTGATTTTTTTACTTCCTCAGTTACTTCGTCTGGAGTTAATGTTTTTAAAGCTTTTTCTACTGAGGCATAACCACCATTTTGGCGATACACTTCGTAGGTTTTAATTCCAGGAATATTGATTTTATCTAATAATATTTTTTGTGACATCTTATTTATCGTGTAATATTATTTTATCATCTCTACAATCAGCAATAATCTGATCGATTTTTTCTTCTGTTAGTTTTTCTTTGTAGAAATCTCCCAATTGCATCATTGGAGCGTATCCGCAAGCACCTAAACATTCTACACCAGCAATGGTAAACATTCCGTCTGGAGTTGTTTCTCCCATTTTAATGCCTAATTTTTCAGAAGTATAATCCATCAAATCTTCGGCACCTCTTAAACAACAGCAAGAAGTTTGGCAGAATTCAAACATATACTTACCAATTGGCTTCTGGTTGAACATTGTATAGAAAGTTACCACTTCATAAACCTCAATTGGTTTTATCTGAAGAATTTCGGCAACTTTATCTTGCAATTCAATACTAAGCCAGTTGTTATGTGCATCCTGAACTTCGTGCAAAACAGGCAATAAAGCCGATTTTTGTTTGCCCTCAGGATAATGACTAATCAATTCATTGATGCGGTTCATCAATGCCTCGGTCATATTTATTTCTTGTTTGTAATGTTTTCTTTCCATTTTATTCTTGTTTTGCCACAAAGGCGCAAAGGCACAAATTTTTTAATCTAAATTCTTCCCGATTGCCATCGGAACTAAAATCTAAATTTTTTAGGCGTCTAATTCTCCTGCAATTACGTTCAAACTTGAAAGGATGATAATTGCATCAGAAAGCATGGCACCTTTAATCATTTCTGGGAATGCTTGATAATAAATAAAGCAAGGTCTTCTGAAATGTAATCTATATGGAGTTCTACTTCCGTCTGTTACTAAATAAAAACCAAGTTCTCCATTTCCTCCTTCTACAGGGTGATAGATTTCTGCAACTGGTACAGGAACTTCTCCCATTACGATCTTAAAGTGATAAATTAAAGATTCCATAGAAGTGTAAACATCTTCTTTTGGAGGAAGGTAGTAATCTGGAACTTCAGCATGATATTCGTTTCCTGGAGGCATTTTTTCTAATGCCTGACGAATAATGCTTAAACTTTCCCAAACTTCAGCATTACGAACACAGAAACGATCGTAAGTATCTCCTGATTTTCCAACAGGAACAATAAAATCGAAATCTTCGTAAGATGAGTAAGGTTGTGCTACACGTACGTCGTAGTCAACCCCTGCAGCACGTAAGTTTGGACCTGTAAATCCGTAAGCCATTGCTTTTTCAGCAGTGATTCCACCTACATTTACAGTTCTATCAAGGAAAATTCTATTTCTTTCGAATAAGTTTTGGAATTCTTGCCAAACTGGTGGGAATTCTTCTAGGAATTTATCTAGTTTTTTGAAAACTTCTGGAGACCAGTCTCTTTCAAAACCACCGATTCTTCCCATATTTGTAGTCAAACGAGCTCCACAAATTTCTTCGTAGATTTCGTAGATTTTTTCTCTAAATTGAAATACGTATAAGAAACCAGTATACGCACCAGTATCTACACCTAAAATCCCGTTACAGATAATGTGATCTGTAATACGAGCCAGCTCCATAACGATAACTCTTAAATATTGTGCTCTTTTTGGAACTTCAATACCTAATAGTTTTTCTACAGTCATCCACCATCCCATATTATTAATAGGAGATGAACAATAGTTCATACGGTCTGTAAGAGGTGTAATTTGGTAAAAAGGACGATTTTCTGCAATTTTTTCAAATGCTCTGTGGATGTAACCAATAGTTGGCTCAGCCTCAAGAATTTTTTCACCATCCATCAATAAGATATTTTGAAAAATACCGTGTGTTGCAGGGTGAGTTGGACCTAAATTCAGTACAGAAAGTTCGCTTCCGTCGTCGTTTAGTCTCTCCTTAATTATTTTAGCATAACGATGCTCTGGTGGTAATAATAGTTCTGACATTTTATAATGTTGAATTATTTTTTAGCAATTTGATGTTGTTCTTCCGAAGAATCTATCATCCTTATCTGTTCTTCCGCTGTCTTCCATTGGGAATTCTTTTCTCATTGGGTGAGACTGCATTTCGTCCATATTTAAAATACGTTTCAATTGAGGATGTCCTATAAAGTCAATCCCGTAGAAATCGAAAGTTTCTCTTTCCATCCAGTTAGAAGACAAGAAAATATTTGAAACTGTTTTGATTTCTGGTTTTTCGCCGTTTAAGAAAACTTTGATTTTTAATCTTTTGTTTTCGTACCAGTTATGTAAATGGTAAACAACTGCAAACTGACGTTCTGTTTCGTTATCTGGATAATGAATTCCGCATAAATCAGTTAAGAAATGAAAACGTAATTCTGGATCGTTTTTTAGGAATAGAATCAGGGGCGTGATTTTATCAGCCGAAGCTTCTAAAGAAAAAATATCTCTTTCTTGCTGAAAGTTAAAAACATCATTATTAAATGTTTCTACAAGTTTGTCTTGAATTTGGGTATTTTCTAAGGCCATCTTATGAGATATTATATGAAGCTAATAATTCTTGGTATTCTGGAGAGCTTCTTCTTCTTACAGATTCACTTTTAACTAAGTCTTGTAGTCTCATAACTCCATCAACAATTTGTTCTGGTCTTGGTGGGCATCCTGGCACATAAACGTCAACAGGAATTACTTTATCAATTCCTTGAAGAACAGAGTAAGTATCAAAAACCCCTCCTGAAGAAGCGCATGCCCCAACAGCTATTACCCAGCGAGGTTCAGACATTTGTTCGTAAACTTGTCTCAAAATAGGAGCCATTTTTTTAGAAATAGTTCCCATTACTAATAACATATCGGCTTGTCTAGGCGAGAAACTCACACGCTCAGAACCAAATCGAGCTAAGTCATAGTGAGATGCCATTGTTGCCATGAATTCGATACCACAGCATGAAGTCGCGAAAGGAAGCGGCCATAATGAGTTGGCTCTTGCTAAACCAACAACATCACTAAGTTTTGTAGCGAAGAAACCTTCACCAGTAACTCCTTCTGGGGGCGCAACCATATTTACTTTTGAATCGCTCATTTTATTTTAGATTGTAGATTTCAGATTTTAGATTTTTGATCTTGGAACCGAAATCAATATTTTAAAATTCAATATTGTGTTTTGAGAAATTATTTTTCAAATCTAAAATTCTAAATCAAGTAATCTAAAATCCGAAATCTGAAATCTAAAATCATATTATTCCCACTCTAATGCTTTCTTTTTGATGATATAAAAGAAACCAACCAAAAGCAAAGACATGAAAACTAACATTTTTAACATTCCTTCAATTCCTAAGTCTTTGAAGTTTACTGCCCATGGATAAAGGAAAATAACCTCTACATCGAACAATACAAACAAAATGGCAACTAAGAAGTATTTTACAGAAAAAGGAATACGGGCGTTACCAACAGATTCGATACCGCATTCGAAGTTTTGATCTTTAACTTCAGAGGATCTTTTTGGTCCTAATTTCCCAGAAATGATGATTGTTCCTACCACAAAACCAACAGCTAGAATAAACTGCATTAAAATAGGAATGTAACTGTATTGATCTGATTGCATAAACTTAGATTTTATACTTAAAAAATGAGCCACAAAGATAACTTGGAAGTCTGTAAAACACAAGTTAAAAAAGGATTTAAGTAGGGTGCAAAACCGTGTTTATGTCTAATTTTTATTCATTATAAATAACATTGCGTTATTTTAATATTTTTTTAAGAAATGGGTAAAAAAAAACGTCCCGAATACTTCGGGACGTCTTCTGAGACCATTCAGAGGCAAAAAAAATAAATTGCTATATTTTTCTTAGATTACTGCTACTTTAGCAGCAACTTTCCCTTTTCTTCCTTCTTCTTCTTCATAGCTTACACGGTCACCTTCGCGTAATTCTTCCGCGTTAATTCCTGAAGCGTGAACGAAGATGTCCTTTCCTGTTTCTTCGTCTGTAATGAATCCATAACCTTTAGATTCATTGAAAAATTTTACTGTACCTGTACGCATTTGTAATGTAATAATAATTTATAATAAACAAATGTAATATATAAAATCATACAAAAGACATATACGTGTTAATTTTTTGTAAAAATTATTGATTTACAGTGTTTTTACGCGGTTTATTGCATCAATTTGTTTATAAAATACCATAATTTGCGAATCATTAATTGTAGGAATATGAAAATATAGCAATTGTAAGAATATGATAATTCAAAAAAATATCTCCTAAGATTTTTCTTAACATTTGTGTAAAACAAAAAAGCAGCTGAAATTTCAGCTGCTTTTTTGTTTTTTATGATTAATTTACTGCAATTAAGCAATATCAACTTTAATTTTAAGTTCTTTTAATTGTGCATCATCAATTGCGGCAGGAGCATCAATCATAACATCGCGTCCTGAATTATTTTTCGGGAAAGCAATAAAATCTCTAATAGTTTCCTGACCTCCTAAAATTGCAACTAATCTATCCAAACCAAAAGCTAATCCTCCGTGAGGTGGTGCTCCAAATTGGAAAGCATCCATTAAGAAACCGAATTGGGCTTTTGCTTCTTCTTCAGTAAATCCTAAATATTTGAACATTAATTGTTGTGTCGCTTTATCGTGAATACGAATAGATCCACCTCCAATTTCGTTTCCGTTCAAAACCATATCGTATGCGTTTGCGCGAACTTTTCCTGGTTCAGTTTCCAATAACGCCATGTCTTCTGGTTTTGGAGAAGTAAAAGGGTGGTGCATTGCATGATAACGTCCACTTTCTTCGTCAAGTTCCAGTAATGGAAAATCAACAACCCAAAGTGGTGCAAATTCTTCTGGATTTCGCAACCCTAAACGAGTAGCCAATTCCATACGTAAAGCAGAAAGTTGTGCGCGTGTTTTGTTTGCTGGGCCAGAAAGAACGAAAATCATATCTCCAGGATTTGCTTCTGTCGCTTTTGCCCAATTTGCCAAATCATCATTATCGTAGAATTTATCTACAGATGATTTGAAAGTTCCATCTTCGTTACATTTTACGTAAACCATTCCAGATGCGCCAACTTGTGGACGTTTCACCCAGTCAATTAATCCGTCGATTTCTTTACGGGTATAATTTCCTGCTCCAGGAACTGCAATTCCCACAACTAATTCAGCTGCATTGAATACAGGGAATTCTTTATGTTGTGCAAATTCGTTTAATTCTCCAAACTTCATTCCGAAACGAATGTCCGGTTTGTCGTTTCCGTATGTTTTCATAGCATAGTCGTAGGTAATTCTTGGGAATTTATCTACTTCAATGCCTTTAATTTCTTTTAATAAATGTCTTGTCAAACCTTCAAAGATATTCAAGATATCTTCTTGTTCAACAAATGCCATTTCACAGTCAATTTGTGTAAACTCTGGCTGACGGTCTGCACGTAAATCTTCGTCACGGAAACATTTCACGATTTGGAAATATTTATCCATTCCACCTACCATCAATAATTGTTTAAAAGTCTGTGGAGATTGTGGCAATGCATAAAACTGTCCTTCATTCATACGGCTTGGTACCACGAAATCTCTTGCTCCTTCTGGAGTTGACTTGATTAAGTAAGGTGTTTCAACTTCGCAGAAATCTAAATCAGAAAGATATTTACGAACTTCCATCGCTACTTTATGGCGGAATAATAAACTGTTTTTTACAGGATTTCTTCTGATATCTAAATAACGATATTTCATTCTGATGTCTTCTCCACCGTCAGTTTCGTCTTCAATTGTAAATGGAGGAGTAATTGCTGAGTTTAAAATCGTTAATTCAGAAACTAAAATTTCGATCTCACCCGTTGGAATATTTTTGTTTTTAGCTTCACGCTCAATAACAGTTCCTTTTACTTGAATTACAAATTCTCTTCCAAGAGTTTTAGCCAATTCAAAAACAGTTTTATCGGTACGACTTTCGTCGAAAATAAGTTGTGTAATTCCGTAACGGTCGCGTAGATCGACCCAATTCATAAATCCTTTATCACGTGATTTTTGAACCCAGCCCGCAAGTGTAACTTCGGTATTAATATTTGAAGCGTTTAATTCGCCACAATTATGACTTCTATACATAATCAAAATTTTAGACTGCAAAAGTAAATACAAAATTCAAGATAATATAGTAAAGTGATAAGTTGATTCATAATAATTTCAAATAAATTGTTAATTGTGAAAATCCGAAGCTTTAATTTCTTTAGTTTTGATTATCTAAAAACTAATCATAATACCTATGAAAAAACTTTTTGTTGCAGGTTTAGTGCTTTTTAATGCTTTAAATGTCATTGGTCAAAGCAAAAATTCAGTAAAGTTTACAGCTAAAATCGCCAATAGAAATAGCGATACTTTGGTTATTAAAGGAAGAGATAATTTCAGACAAGTAATTCCAATTGATAAAAAAGAGATTTTTTCTGCAACTTTTGATGCTCCTCAGGGATTTTATGTTTTTTCTGACGGGACAGAGTCTTCTAATCTATATCTAAAACCAAATTCTGAAGTTAATCTAACATTAGATGCAAAAGAATTTGATGAAACTATTGTATACAAAGGAAAAGGTGTTGATGAAAGTAATTTTATGGCGCAACAATCTTTAAGAAATGAAAAACTTGAAGAAGCTTTTTCTAAAGAACCAGCGGAGTTTGCTAAAATATTGGAAGCTAAAGAAAAAGCAGACAATGAAAGTTTGAATAAAGGAACTTTTGATCCGCAATTTGTAGCTGCAATGCAAAGTAGTTTTAAAAATTTTCATGAATTTTCACTTAGAGATTATGAAAGCGCCTATAAGGCAAGTAAAATGGTGGGGAAAGCTTCTCCAGGTTTTGACTATGAAAATTTTAAAGGGGGAAAAACGAAACTTTCTGATTTAAAAGGAAAATATGTTTACATTGATCTTTGGGCAACATGGTGTGCACCTTGTAGAGCCGAGATTCCATATCTACAAAAGATTGAAGAAAAATATCACGGAAAAAATATTGAATTCGTGAGTATTTCTATTGATAGAGCAAAAGACAATGAAAAATGGAAAAAGTTTGTAACTGATAAAAAGTTAGGAGGCGTTCAATTATTTGCCGATAAAGATTGGGAATCTGAGTTTGTTGTGAATTATGGTGTCACCGGAATTCCTCGATTTATTTTAATAGATCCACAAGGCAATATTTTAAAATCTGATGCATCAAGACCATCTGATCCTGAACTTGATAAACAGCTTAGTGCATTATTGAACTAATTTTTTTACGAAATTTACAACGTTATCGTAAAATTTAAATATTTCTAAAATACCAGTAAAACCAGTGCCTGAGCGCTGGTTTTTTCTTTTTCGGGAAATTTCCAATGTTAAGTTTTTATTCAATGTTACCAAATTGTTAAGTAAAAGTTTTTTTAATGTAAACTATTGACTATATTTGATAAAGATTTCTTAACATTAAATACCTAAAGATATGAAAAAGAGTGTAATTTTAGCTGCAATATTGTTCTCTGGAATTGTAGTTGCACAAGAAGGAAAGCCTGAATTAGAAGCTGCTGGAAACAAGGTAAAAGCAACGTATTACTATGAAAATGGTAAAGTGCAGCAAGAAGGCTTTTTTAAAGACGGTAAATTAGACGGTGTTTGGGTATCTTATGACGAAAAAGGAAATAAAAAAACCGTTGGAGAATACGCAGACGGAGTTAAAACAGGAAAATGGATTTACTTTAATGAAAACAGTTTAAGCGAAGTTGCTTATGTAGACAATAAAGTAAGCTCAGTTAAAAGTTTACAGAAAAATGCATTAGCAAACAGAAATTAATCATAATTTCAAAAATCACTTATAAAAAGACCGCCTCGTTAAAAACGGGACGGTTTTTTTTATGCTTTTACTTTTTTAGATTTTCTGTTTCTTCCAAACCAAATTATAAATCCGGTTACAGGTAGAGCAGCGGCAATTAAACTCACAGTAAAAGCTATTATTTTTCCGGGAAGATCTAAAACTTGTCCTGTGTGTATTCCGTAATTCATTTCGACAACTTGTAGTCCTAAACTTTTTTTATCAAAAGTTTGGCTTTGGAGTAATTTTCCGCTTGACGGATGAAAATAATAGTTGCTCTGCTGATCATAACGTAATGTATGCGGGTAAGCTCCTGTACTGACAATATCACCTTTTTTCTGCGGAATCATTATAAAAAACATTTCTGCTTTTTGTTGCAATTTTTGAGTTTGAACAAATGCTTTGTCAATTGCTGCAACGGAATTTATTTTGAATGCGGTGGTATCAATTACAGGTGTTTTTGTTTCGGCAGTTTTGTCTCCGCCCAAATTGAAAGATTTATAAATTCCGTCACCAACCCATTCGTAGGTAAAAGTAAGTCCGGTTATGGCAAGAATTAAAGCTATTATAGAAATATAAAACCCGGTTGTATTATGCCAGTCGTAATTGACGCGTCGCCATTTTGCTGACCATTTTATAGTGAAACTTCTCTTGATGTCACTTTTTCGTTTGGGCCACCATTGTATGATTCCCGAAATAAGCAATAAAATAAAAATGATGGTCGCTCCGCCAATAATATGCTTTCCGATATAATCGGGTAGAAGCAGATATAGGTGAATGTATTCTACAATAATGAAAAAGTCAGTTTCTGGATTTTCAGATTTCAGATATTCTCCTGTATACGGATTAAAATACAAATAGAGATTTCCTTTATCTGAATAGGTGTAAACAATTGCCGATCTATCTTTTCCATAATAAGCGATCATGGTGGCTTTGTTTGCAGGAACGGCTTCTTTTGCTTTTTCCTGCAGTTGAGATGGTGAAAGAAAAGGTTTGTTTTGAGGTTCAACCAAACGCCATTCTTTTCTTGTGATGTCTTTTATTTCATCATGAAAACAGAAAATGCAACCCGTAATACAGACTATAAAAACAATGAGCCCAGAAATTAATCCGAGCCATTTATGAATAAAACGTATTTTGGTTTTGAATCCCATTTTTTGATTAAAAGCGTAAAAGTATGCTCAAAATCTATATAGGGCAAATATTTCGAAAGTATTTTGTTTGTAAGGGTAGTGTTAGTCAAAAAAAATCTCGCAAAGTTGCGAAGTCGCAAAGATTTTGTTTCCCGCAGATTCTGCAGATTGAGCAGATTCTTTTTAATATTTTTATCTGCTTAATCTGCAGAATCTGCGAGAGAAAATCATTCCAATTTTCTAATCTGTAGCTTTAAGTAAAAACTTTGTGTCTTAGTGCCTTTGTGCAAAAAAAGTTGATCAAGCAAGAGCTTTCTTAGGTTTTAAATGATACGCTGTGTATAAAGAAATTCCAGCAAGGAAAATCCAGAAGACATCTATAAAGAAAATTTGAAATTTGTTTTGCATAAAAGAATTCCAAAACCAATTTCCAGAAACGATTCCGTTTGTAACTGGAATCAGGAATCCTAAAATACTTCCTGAAATCAGACAGAATTTGTTGGTAAAAGCATGATTCTTTTTAATGATAAAGAAGATCGTAAGTATTAGCCAGCCTCCAAAATAAAGTGCATATAAATTAGACTGACTTAAAGGGTAGAAAATTTTACTTCCAATAAAAGCCAAAGCTGTAATTGGATACATGCTTAAACAAATCGCTAAGTAAATACGAACAACAGCAGCGTTGAAACGTCTTTTCTTTTCTGGCATATTGTTTTTTTGTCGGGCAACAAGCCAAATCATAACTCCAGAAATAATAACGAAACAGGTTATAATTCCTAAAATGAAGCTTACAATTTTTAAAGCATATCCGCCATAATCGCCAAAATGTATTCTGTATAAAACATTTTTTACAACATCTAAATAGCTCGTTTGTGAAATAGGGTCTTTTTTGGCAATTTCTTTTCCGTCTGCAACTCTGTAAACTACTTTTCCAATTCCTGTAAATTTTTTATGGCTTAAAAGTTCGCCCTCGACCAAAACATGCATATTGGCATCGCCGTAATTTTGGATAAAAACACGGGTAATTTCAAAATCATTCCAGTTCTTTTTAGTTTTTGAAACTAATTCATTGATGTTAAATGGATTTGCCAGTTTTTTATTTTCAAACTTATAATCAGGATCAGTATATTCCAGTTCCTTATATAATTTATCTTGATCTCCTTTGTATAAAGCCATTACAGCTGGAGCTACAATTAAAAGTTTAATCATAAAAAATGCACCTGTAACCGCGTATACAAATTGAAATGGCAAACCAATCATTCCTAATGCTGTGTGCGCATCTGTCCAAAGTGTTTTTAATTTTTCTTTTGGACGGAACATGTAAAAGTTGGAAACAATTTTATTCCAATGCAGCAGAACTCCTGTTATGATTGCGAACAAAAAGAACAAAGCCGTAAATCCAGCTAAATAATATCCTGCAGGATATGGAATTTGTGCGAGAAAGTGAAGACGATATAAGAGTTCGCCTAACGAATAGGATTCTTCATAAGTGTAGCTCTTGTAATTTTTATTGTCCAAATAAAAAAACTCTCCAGCTTGCTGTTTTTTTGGAGCCAAGGTATCTTTGGTTCCTTCCATGTAAACGGCAACTCTATTTTCTACAGACGGTTTAGAAATGGTAAGATTTCTTCCGTGCAAGACATATTTTTTATCGAGATGCTGTAGCGCATTATTGTAGTCTAATTGAATTTCTCTTGTGATTGCTGTAGATTCACTTCTTTCCCAATTGATGATTTCATCTCTAAAAAAAGAAAAAGATCCAGCAAAGAAAATTACAAAAAGAACTACACTGATAACGATTCCGCTGACAGTATGCGTGTGAAAATAGATATTGTAATGACGGTTATTCATAAATATTATTGTGCCGTATTATAGGTTTGACCTAGGTAAATGAAAAGACAAAAAAGTAAAGTTAGCAGAATGTAAACTCCCCAGATTTTCCAGCCGCTTTTAGCTAAGAAAGCAATAATCATTAATGCGACCCAAAGAATAAAACCACTGAAAGCCATTGTTATTAGCACATCTTTTCGGCTAAACCAAGCTGCTAAAGCCAAATGAAAAGTAACAGAAACAAAGTATCCGCCTAAAATTGCTGCAGTAATTTTGGAAAAACGAGGCCAAAAAGAAGGGTTTAGATATTTTGGATTTGCTGGCATATTATATTTTAAAGAGGATTTTTAGTTGTAATAAAGTTCAGTTGCGGCAACAAAAATTAGTAGCGCTAGAAGCAATTTGCTATTTATCTTTTTTAAAGGAGTAAGGATAATGATCAAACTTCCCACAGTCATAAGTTGAATGAAAAACATTAAAGTGCCACAACCTAAAGATTGTGTAAAAAGCCACATTGCGTAAGCGGAAAGCAAAAGCATTAAACCTACTATTTTTGTTTGTTTTGGATTTCTCTGCATCCATTTTTCAAAACCTAAATCATACGACAACACTGCTCTTTTCGAAGTATAATACAGTGTGTAAAAAGCTAGAAAAACGATAAGGCTGGCTATTGTAATCATAATCAATTAGAATTTAAAAAACACCTTCCAATTAAGGAAGGTGTTTTGATGTTTATTAGAATCTATAAGAGAAACTAGCGGCAACACTTCTCATGTTTCTTGGATGAATAGTTGACCATCCATCGTAAGTGTCAACATTTGCGATGTTGTCTAGTTTAAGTGTCAATGTATATTTTTCTGTTCCGTAGAAAATTGATGAATTTAAAACAGTGTAAGATGGTATTGTAAATTGACCTGTAATTGTTCTGTTCATGATTAGGTTTTTGTCAGCATAGTTTCCTCCAAAACCTAAACCAAATCCTTGTAAATCTCCTTCTAAGAATTTATAGCTTGCCCAGAAGTTTGCTGAGTTTCTTGGCCCAGAGCTTTCTGGTCTGTGTCCTACGAAATCAGGATCTCCTGCGTTTAATATTGCATCTACATAGCTATAACCTGCAACAATGTTTAAACCAGCAACTGGACTTGCCACGATTTCTGCTTCAAAACCTTTGTTTCTTTGAGCACCGTTTTGATAAGAAGTTTGAGTTGGCACTCCGCCGGTAGAACCATAAACAGTATAAACCTGATCTTTTACCTGAATGTCATAGTAGCTAAATGTTGCGTAAACTTTATCTTTAAGGACATTTAATTTAGTTCCAATTTCAAATTGGTTAGCATGCTCTGGTTTGAAAGTTCTTGGACTAGAACTTCCGTCAGGTAAAATATCGCTTGTTGGAGCAGAGTTGGCAAAACCATCCATGTAGTTTGCAAAAATCGAAACCTTATCAATAATTGGCTGGTAAACTAAACCAAATTTTGGAGAAAAGGCAGTTTGGTTATAATCATCATCACTGGTAGTTACGTCTCCAGCTGTCATAAAACGATCGACACGTAAACTTCCCATTGCAGATAATGAAGGAGTAATATTAATAACATCAGAAACATAAGCGCTAAAAACTTCTTGTTTAGTTTTGTTGTTATTTGCGGCAGCTTCAGCTAAAAGTTTGTCTGAACCTGCTTTTGTTAAATTACCATTATCTCCATCTGTAACATATTTTTTTGGATCTGTAATACCAAATACATATTGGTTTACAGTTGCTAAATCCATGTTTCCGATATATACATTTCCATTTCTTACATATCCAGATCCATTATCGATTTGTCCTCTATTGAAATAATCCAAACCAGCAACAATACGATTTCTTAAGCTTCCGATTCTGAAATCTCCAATAAAGTTTTGCTGAATATCTGTTGTTAAAGTTGTAGAGTTTTGATAGTTCATAGAACGTCCTAGAACAATTCCTTCCGTGATTTGAGGAATTGATTTTGTTCCTTCATATAAATAAGTATAATATCCTTCTGATTTTGATGAACCTCTAGAAACTACTGTCTGAGAAGTCCATTGATCCGAAATTTTATAGTTCATTTGTCCTTGAAGGCTGTAAGAAGGTGTTTGAATTGCAAGTTCGTTACTTGTATAAGAACGTTTGTTATCATAACCTAATTCGTCAATATTGTGAACTCTTAACGGAGCAGCTCTGTCTAAGAAAAGCATAGTTGGGTTAGTTGCTTCGTTTTTCATGAATTCAGTATTGATGAAAAATGAAAGTCTGTCATTTACCTCATAAGATAATGAAGGAGCAAAGAAGAAAGATTTTCTATATCCAGCATCTTGAAAGCTGTTTTCGCTGTGGTAAGCGGTGTTAAGACGGAAGTTAATTTTGTGTTCTTCGTCTAAAGGAGTATTGACATCAGCAGTAACGCGGTTTAATCCGTAGCTTCCGGCTGTATAAGTTACTTCTCCGCCAAAACGATCATAAGGTTTTTTAGTCGTCATATTGATTAAACCACCATAAGAAATAAGGCTGCTTCCGAATAAAGTTCCTGAAGGTCCTTTTATTACTTCGATTTTATCGATGTTTGCAGGGTCTAGGCTTCCGTTTGTTAAACCTGGCAAACCATTAATCATAGTTGGCTGTACAGCAAATCCTCGTAAAGAGAAATATCCTGCTCCATCACCTCCACGACCTGTAGAAGCCCATAACGGATTTAGTCCTGGAGCGTTTTTAAGTGCATCATCAAGGTTTGTAACTACTTGCTCCTTTAAAAGCTCGCTTGTGATTGTAGTATAAACTTGTGGGTTTTCAAGATTTTTAAGTGGTAATCTTGATACTTGTTGTGTTTCTTTGCGAGCAAGAGGATTTTTTCTGCTATTTCCGCTAATTACAATTTCGTTTAACTGCTCAGAGTTTGAGTTAATACTGAAATTTTCAATTAATTCGTCTCCGCTGTTAAGAGTGATGCTTTTTTCTTTAGATGTAAATCCAACTGCCGAAACTCTAATAATATAAGTTCCCGGTTTAAGGTTCTTTATTTCATAATTCCCTTTAGTATCTGTGTTTGTTCCGATTTTTGTTCCTTTTAAAGCAACAGAAATGTTATCTGCTGTTCCACTATCCGAACTAATCTGACCTTTTATTGTCGCTTTTTCCTGTGCCAAAACAGATGTTCCCGTAAGTAGAACAAAGCATAAAGTTAATAGCGAAATCGTAAATTTTAATTTCATTTTTATTTAGAATTAATTTTGATAGTGCAAATTTAACTGCTGGAGAGCAATCAGGCAAGTTGTTTTTATTTATTCTAAATAAATTATTTTTTAAAGGTTAAAATTTTCATTAATGCAAAAAATTAACATCTTAAGCTAATCTTAAGCTAATTTTAAGCAAAAAAAAGCCTGTTCTAATGAAAGAACAGGCTTTTGTATTGTCGAAAATTACTTAAAAATTACAACTCTAAAGCACGTTTAGCGTCGCCATTCATTAATAATTCTAATGGGTTTTCTAAAGCTTCTTTTACAGCAACTAAGAAACCAACAGACTCACGTCCGTCGATAATTCTGTGATCGTAAGAAAGAGCCACATACATCATTGGGTGAATTTCAACTTTTCCGTTTACAGCAATCGGACGCTCAATGATGTTGTGCATTCCTAAGATTCCTGATTGAGGAGGGTTGATGATTGGAGTAGATAACATACTTCCGAAAACACCACCATTAGTGATTGTGAAAGTTCCTCCAGTCATATCGTCAACTGTAATTTGACCATCACGAGCTCTTAAAGCCAATCTTTTGATTTCAGCTTCAATTCCACGGAAAGTTAAAAGTTCAGCGTTACGAACAACAGGAACCATTAATCCTTTTGGTCCAGAAACTGCGATTGAGATATCAGCAAAATCGTAAGCGATTTTGTAGTCACCATCCATCATTGAGTTAACATCTGGGTATAATTGTAAAGCTCTTGTAACTGCTTTTGTAAAGAATGACATGAAACCTAAACCTAAACCACCATGTTTAGCTTTGAAAGCATCTTTGTATTCATTACGAATTTGGTTGATTGGCGTCATGTTTACTTCGTTGAAAGTAGTAAGCATAGCAGTTTCATTTTTAGCTGAAACTAATCTTTCTGCTACTTTACGACGTAACATTGATAATTTTGTACGCTCAGTTCCGCGGCTTCCACCAGTTGGAGTTCCCATTGAAGGTACTGCGTTTACTGCATCATCTTTAGTAATTCTTCCGCCTTTACCAGTTCCTGTTACAGAAGCTGGAGCAATATTTTTTTCGTCTAATATTTTTCTTGCTGCTGGAGATGGAGTTCCTGCTGCATAGCTTGTAGCAGCTGGAGCTTGAACTGGCTCAGCTTTTGGAGCTTCTGCTTTTACTTCTGCCTTAGGAGCCTCAGATTTTGGAGCTTCTGCCGCTGGTGCAGCTGGAGCACTTCCTGCTGGTTTAGCAGCATCTGTATCAATTAAACAAACTACAGCACCTACTGCAACTGTATCACCTTCTTCAGCTTTTAGTGTAATTACACCGCTCATTTCAGCAGGCAATTCAAGAGTAGCTTTATCTGAATCAACTTCAGCAATAGCCTGATCTTTCTCTACATAATCTCCGTCTTTTACTAACCAAGTTGCAATTTCAACTTCTTTTATTGATTCCCCTGGTGATGGGACTTTCATTTCTAAAATCATCTTGTTTTTGTTTAAGGTTTTTATGGTTTCAAGTTTCAAGTTTCAGGTTGTTACGCTTGAAACTTGGAACATGAAACTTGAAACAATTATTTTTTAATTATCTAAATAAATTTTTATCGAATACCATTCTAATTGCATCTGCGTGACGGCGTTTAGCACGTGTGTAACTTCCAGATGCAGGAGCAGAGTATGCTTTTAATGAAGCTAATCTCCATTTTACAAGATCAAAGTTCATTAACATAAAGCTATAAGCTCCCATGTTTTTAGGCTCTTCTTGTGCCCAAACGTAATCATCAGCATTTGGATATTTTGCAATGATTTCTTTAATCTGCTCAACAGGGAAAGGGAATAATTGCTCAATACGAACAACCGCAACGTCTTTTCTTCCGTTGTTTTCTCTTTCTGCTGTAATATCGTAGTAGAATTTACCAGTAACGAAAACTAATGTTTTAACATCTTTTTTGTTTACTGTAGTATCATCAATTGTTTCTTGGAAACTTCCGTTTACTAAATCTTCTACTGGAGATACACATCTTGGGTCACGAAGTAAACTTTTTGGAGTAAATACAACCAATGGTTTACGGAAATTCGTTTTCAATTGTCTTCTTAATAAGTGGAAGAAGTTAGCAGGAGTTGTACAATCTGCAACATACATATTATGTCTTGCGCAAAGCTGTAAGTAACGCTCCATTCTTGCAGAAGAGTGCTCAGCACCTTGTCCTTCGTATCCGTGAGGTAATAAAAGAACGATACCGTTTTGGTTGTTCCATTTATCTTCACCACAAGAAATATATTGGTCAATCATAATTTGAGCTCCGTTAGAGAAATCTCCAAATTGTGCTTCCCAGATTGTTAAAGCTTTTGGACTTGCTAATGCGTATCCGTAATCAAAACCTAAAACTCCATACTCAGATAAGTGAGAGTTGTAAACATTAAAGTTTCCTTTTTTGTCTTCAAGGCTATTGATTAAGATTACTTCTTCTTCAGAATCTTCAACTTTAACTACAGCGTGACGGTGAGAGAAAGTTCCTCTTTCTACGTCTTGTCCAGAAATACGAACATCAAAACCTTCTTGTAATAAAGATCCGTATGCTAAATGCTCTGCCATTCCCCAATCTAAAAGATTAGTTTCGAAGAACATTGTTTTTCTGTCGTTGATTAATTTTTGAATTTTACTGATGAATTTTTTGTCTTCAGGTAAATTAGAAATAGCATTTGCAATCTGAGTTAATTTTTCTTTTGGATAAGAAGTATCAACTTTTTGAAGCATTTGCGTGTCTGTAACTTGTACAAAACCTTCCCATTCGTTTTTCATGAATGGAGTAATGATAGTCAAATCTTTTTTACGAGAAGCTTCTAAGTTCTCCTCCAATTGAGATTTGTATTGTTTTTCTAAAGCATTTACATAAGAAGCATCGATTACACCGTCAGAAAGTAATTTCTCTGCGTAGATATCTCTTGGGTTTTTATGTTTAGCAATGATTTTATATAAAACAGGCTGAGTGAAACGTGGCTCATCACCTTCGTTGTGTCCGTATTTTCTATATCCTAATAAGTCGATAAATACGTCACGTCCAAACTGCATTCTGTAATCTAATGCAAAAGATACAGCGTGAACAACAGCTTCAGCATCGTCAGCATTTACGTGTAATACTGGAGAAAGCGTTACTTTGGCAACGTCTGTACAGTAAGTAGAAGAACGAGCATCTAAGTAGTTTGTTGTAAATCCAACTTGGTTGTTAATTACGATATGAATTGTACCACCAGTTTTGTATCCATCCAATAAAGACATTTGAATGATTTCATACAAAATACCTTGACCAGCGATAGCGGCATCACCGTGAACAGCGATTGGCAATACTTTTGAAATATTTTCTGGGAAATGTCTTTCTTGTTTTGCTCTTGTTATACCTTCAATAACAGCTCCAACAGTCTCTAAGTGAGAAGGGTTTGGTGCTAAATTGATGTTGATGCTTTTTCCAGATCTTGTTTTTCTGTCAGCGGTAAGACCTAAGTGGTATTTTACGTCACCATCAAAATATTCTTGATCGTAATCTTTACCGTCAAACTCACCAAAGATATCTTGAGTAGACTTTCCGAAAATGTTTGCCAAAACGTTCAAACGACCACGGTGAGCCATTCCCATTACGAATTGTTCAACACC
Source organism: Flavobacterium sharifuzzamanii (assembly GCF_003254585.1). Lineage (GTDB taxonomy): Bacteria > Bacteroidota > Bacteroidia > Flavobacteriales > Flavobacteriaceae > Flavobacterium > Flavobacterium sharifuzzamanii. Next base: position 90,924 of record NZ_QJGZ01000041.1, read on the forward strand.
TTTTTCTGCAGCTTGCTCGATCAAAGCATCTAAAGCTGGGATGATGGATTCTCCACCTTCTAATGAGAAACGTTTTTGTCCAACATATTTAGTATGAAGGAAATTCTCGAAAGAAACAGCTTCGTTTAGTTTATTTAAGATTGTTTTCTTTTCGTCAGAAGAGAAGTTTGGCTGATTTGTATTTACAGATAATTTATCCTGAATCCATTTTACTACATTAGGGTTTCTAATGTACATGTACTCAATACCGATATGCTGGCAGTAAATAGCTTTTAGACGATTTACGATATCTTGCAATGAAGACGGCGCCATTCCGATTGTTTGAGCTGCATCAAAAACAGTTGAAAGATCTGCTGTAGATAATCCGAAGTTCTCGATATCCAAAGTTGGAGATGAAGTTCTACGGTCACGAACAGGATTTGTTTTCGTGAATAAATGCCCGCGCGTACGGTATCCGTCAATTAATTTAAGAACATTAAATTCTTTCTTTAGTTTTTCAGAAATCTGACTGTAATCTGTGTTATCGCTAGTCACGTACTCAACGATCGTTTGCACAGGATTTTCGTCATTATAAGTCGTTTGTCCAAAGTCAAAACCTTGAAAGAAACTTCTCCAGCTAGGCTCTACGCTGTCTGGGTTAACTAAATATTGATCGTATAATTGTGCAAAAAACTCAGTATGCGCTGCGTTTAAAAATGAAAACCTATCCATAATATGAGTGAATATACTTTTTTGTTATATAGAAAGGCAAAAGTACAACAATCGCATTTATTTAAATCTTTTTTTTACGTACTTTTACGTAAAAATTTGTTAAAATAAACGTTAACTATGAATAAAATTCAATCTTCAATCGATTTCAGATATTTTTTTGTGATTTTGGCGGTCTTGTTTTCAAGTTATAGTATTGCACAACAAAAATATGTCATTGACAACAGTAATCATTTTTGGGACAAAGTTCAATTTGGTGGAGGACTCGGATTGGGTTTCGGATCTGGTTACACCAATATCTCGGTTATGCCGAGCGCCATTTATAATGTCAACGAAATTGTCGCAGTCGGTGTTGGATTGCAATTTGGTTATTTATATCAAAGAGATTATTATGAATCGTTTGTTTGGGGAGGAAGCGGGATTGTACTCGTAAACCCGATTCCACAACTACAATTATCTGCAGAATTGGAACAAGTTAAGGTCGATACCGACTACGAAGACAATTATTATCACCCAGGTTTTTCCGATTCTTATTGGAATACGGCCTTATATTTAGGAGCAGGTTACAGAACAGGAAATGTGACTATTGGAGCACGTTATGATGTTCTATATGATCCAAATAAAAGTCTTTATGGCTCTGGATTTATGCCTTTTGTGAGGGTTTATTTTTAAAGGTGCTAAGGTTCTAAGTTTTTTAAATACAGAAATTTGAAGAAAGTTATTTTTATAATTACAGCAATTGTACTTTTAAGTTGTAATAATTCTAAGAAAGCGGATATTAATAAAGAGAAGGTTGTAAAGAAAGAATTACGACCTTTTTTTGATGCAGATAAAATTGATCATTATTTTGTGAACTATACTCTTGATAGTATAATTATTTCTGGAGGAGAAAGTAAAAAATCAAAAAAAGAGAAGGAGTTCGAAGGTTTATTTATGGGATATTTTCCTGATAGTGTTCCTAAAAAGAATTTTGAAGAAACTTTGTTAAGTCATAATTATAAGAAATCTAATCTTACAATTAAACAGCAAAAAGAAATTGAAAATGTATTCAGTGAGAAGGATTCTTTGCAAATGAGTGCTTATGCATGTGTTCCTGAGTATCGTGATATCTTTATTTTTAAAAAGAAACAAAAAACGATTGGAATAGCAAAAATTTGCTTCAAATGTGGCCGTTTCCAAATTATTGGAAGTAAAATTGATACCCAGTATTTTGGGCTTTTTGAGGAATTAGATAAATTGCATAATATCGTTCGTCCCAATGAGAAAAAATCTTAGAATCTTAGCATCTCAGTACCTTAGAACCTTATTTGTAGTAATTTCGAAACCAAACTTTCTGCCATTCTCTTTTTAAAATCAAGAAAGCAACTTGTTCAGCTAGAATGACTAAATCTGAACCATCCAATTGTTTGATTTCGTTTTCGGGAACGTCAATGATATAAAGTAGGTTGAGATATTCAGCAAATTTGTACTGAATCATTCTGTAAACTTTTTCGTGAAGCTGAATTTTTAATTCATTTGGAGAAATGCTTAACGGAAAATCGATTCCTTCATTCGCTAAATTAAAATCTTTATTAAGCTGTTCAATAAGACTAAGGTATAAAGTCTCTGCTTGCGCTTGCGCTAATAATGATTCGGTATTTACTGGTGCTACAAACATGTGATTTTAGATTTTAGATTGCTGATTTATGATTGTAGATTTTTTCCTGAATACTAAACTTTACGCCCCATTAAATTCTCGCCAAATGTTCTTAGAATACCTTTTTTTTCAGAATTAATATCCATTTTTTCTAACGTTTCAAAAGCTTTAAAAGTGTACATTTCGATAGCTTCTTGCGTGGCGCGTGATGCTCCAGATTCGTTGAAAATAGTTTTTGCCGTTTCTATTTTTTCTGAATTATCTTCTAATTGTAACGTGAATAATTTTTCTAATTCAGAAGCTTTTTCCTCAGTAGAAAACTCTAAAGCTTTTAGATATAAATACGTTTTTTTGTTTTCTATAATATCGCCACCAACTTGTTTCCCGAAAGTTTCAGGATCTCCAAAAGCATCGAGATAATCGTCTTGAAGTTGGAAAGCTAATCCTAAATTTAGTCCGAAATCATAAATTAAATCTGCTTCTTTTTCAGAAGTTTTAGCAACAATTGCGCCCATTTTCATGGCAGCCGCAACCAAAACAGCTGTTTTATATTCGATCATTTTAAGATATTGAGGAATCGTAACATCTTTACGAGTTTCAAAATCTACATCCCACTGTTGTCCTTCGCAAACTTCAAGCGCTGTTTTGCTGAATAATTTAGCAAGGTTTCTAAAAACAACAGGCTCATATTGTTCAAAATATTGATACGCCAAAATAAGCATCGCATCTCCAGAAAGAATCCCAGTGTTCAGATCCCATTTTTCATGCACAGTAATCTGTCCTCTTCTTAATGGAGCATCGTCCATAATATCATCATGAACTAGCGAAAAGTTATGAAAAACTTCAACCGCCATTGCTGCCGGAAGTGCAATCGAATAATCAGTATCAAAAACCTCTGCCGCCATTAAAGTTAAAACTGGACGAATGCGTTTTCCTCCAAGTCCTAAAATGTATTCTATTGGTTCGTAAAGATTTTTAGGCTCTTTATGTATGTTTTGGCTTTTTAGATAATTGATGAAAAAATCTTGGTACTGACTTATATCGTGCATAATAAATTCTGATTTCGCGGCTCAAAGATACAATTCAAATATGAATTTCTAAGGATGAAATGTTAAAAGCGTATGAATCGCTTTAAACAGGCTTTTAATCCGTCTCATTTCTAAGATGTTAAAAATTTTTATAAAAAACTTGGAAACTTTTTTGGTATTCAGAGTTTCCTGTCTATATTTGCAGCGATAAAATGGAAACTAAGAACACTGTAAAAGTTTCCATGAAGAGTTTTAATGATTCTTAAAATCAATTAAATCAGCTATTTATGAAAACAAAATGGACCTTAGATTCTAGCCAATCAGATGTTTTATTGAAAATGAGACGATCAAGAACTGCTTATTTGGGAGGAGACTCAAATAAATTTGATGGGTATGTAAATATTGAAGATAATGAGATTGAAGATGCTTCTGTCGAATTCTCATTAGACATCAATAACAAAAATGAAAGTTTCCAATCTATAGATGCTTATTTACAGCTTCAGGATTTTTTTGAAGAAGATGAGCATCCAATTATCAGTTTCAAATCGACATCGTTTCAAAAAGTAAATCAGAACATCAATTTTTTCAAAGGAGATTTAACTATAAAAGATATTACAAGAGTAGTTGAGTTGGATGCTGAGTTTCTAGGAGAAAATATTTATAACGGAGAAAAGAAAGTGGCTTTTGAAATCAAAGGAAATATCAAACGTGAAGACTTTGGTTTAGATTACAGTTCTTTCAACCACGCTTCGGGTGCTGCTTTAGGTAAAGACATTAAACTTATAGCAAATTTAGAATTTAGCATATAAATCTTACCAAATCAATAATTTGATGTAAAATTATTACAAATAAACAGGAAACTATTTTTTTAATTTTAGTTTCCAAAGTATATTTGTGATGCAATCGAGAATTTAAAATGAAAGAGAAGATTATAGCAAAAGCAAGCGAGTTGTTTTTAAAGCTTGGTTTTAAGAGTGTTACAATGGACGATATTGCGGGCGAAATGTGTATTTCAAAAAAAACGATTTACAAGTATTTCTGCAATAAAGAAGTTTTAATTGAGGAGAGCACTTCGCTGGTTCATGGCCAGGTACACGAAATCATGGATACCATTATAGCAAAGAACTTTAATGCTATTCATGAAAATTTTGAGATTAGAGAAATGTTCCGCGACATGTTTAAAAATAACATTGATACTTCGCCAATTTATCAGCTCAAAAAGCATTACCCTGAGATTTATCAAAATATTCTTTCATTTGAAATTGATCAATGTACACAGATGTTTAGAGAAAATATTGAAAAGGGAATTCGTGAAGGTCTATATAGAAGCGATTTGAATATAGAGGTTTATGTAAAGTTTTATTATACACTGGTCTTTCATATAAACGAAAATACCGTTTCTGAAAGCGAAGCACAAAGAATTGAGCTTGAAGCCTTAGAATATCATACTCGCGCAATGGCAACTTTAAAAGGAGTAGAGGAACTAGAAAAGCAGCTAAAAAGAATAAATAATTAATTCATCCAAATATATTCAATCGTCATTATTCTGAGTGAGGATGGAAAATGGCGATACTATCTCAAAATTTAAAAAATAAATATTTAACTACTTATGAAAAGAATCCTTCTTATATTTTTGTGCACCATTGGCTTGACTGCCAACGCGCAAACCACTTTAACCCTGAAAGACGCGGTCAATTATGCGCTTCAGAATAAAGCTGATGCTAAAAAAGCAAAGCTTCAGGTAGAGAATAGTGAGTATCAGATTCAGGAAATACGTTCGAGAGCTTTGCCACAAATTAGTGCAAACGGAAGTTTAACGTACAATCCGGTAATTCAGACAACAGTTATTGATGGAGCTGCATTTGGCGCGCCAGGAACTACAATTCAGGCTGCATTTGGACAGAAATGGACTTCAACAGGAGGGATTTCTTTAACTCAAGCATTATTTGATCAATCTGTTTTTACAGGTTTAAGAGCTGCAAAAACGACTCGTGAGTTTTATCAAATAAATGATCAATTAACAGAAGAGCAAGTTATTGAAAGAGTTGCAAATAACTACTATTCAGTTTATGTGCAAAGAGAAAGACTTATTCTATTAGATAGTAATTATGTAAATACACAAAAAGTTCGCGACATCGTTCAAGGTCAATTTAATAATGGTTTGGCTAAAAAAATTGACTTGGATCGTATTATCGTAAAAATGTCTAACATTGATACAGATCGTCAGCAGGTTAAAAATCAAATCGAATTACAGGAAAATGCATTAAAGTTTTATATGGGTATGCCTATCGAAACTCAAATCGTTATGCCAAAAGAAGAATTTGAAGTTGTGCCAGCTGCTTTAACGCAAGAGCCAAATATTGAAAACAGAACAGAATATTTGCTTTTGAAGAAACAAGAAGAACTTTTAGTATTCAATAAAAAAGCGGTTGAAGCAGGTTATTATCCTACGCTTTCATTGTCTGCAGGTTACAATTATATCGGACAAGGACCTGAAATGCCTTGGTTTGCAAAACCAGAAAAAGGAGTGTATTGGTCAGATTTCTCAGCTATTGCTTTAAACTTACATGTGCCAATTTTTACAGGTTTCGGAACTCGTGCAAAAGTAAGACAGGCTGATGTTCAAATCAGAGAGTTGCAAGAAGACATCAAAGACACAAAACTTTCTCTTGATTTAGATTATAGAAACGCAATGACACAGATTAATAATAATCTTGTTACTATTGAAAATCAGAGAGAAAATATGCGTTTGGCGTTAGAAATCTTAGGAAATACCAAAAACAATTACCTTCAAGGTTTAGCATCTTTAACCGATTTGCTTGATGCAGAAAACGCATCGCTTGAAGCTCAAAATAATTTTACAAGAGCAGTTTTAAATTATAAAATTGCCGAAATATCTCTAATCAAATCGAAAGGCGAACTTAAATCTCTTACTAAATAATAAATTATTACAATGAAGAAAATAATAATAACACTCGTAATCATAATTGTAGCTTTTTTTGGAGTTAGCTACATTTTAAATAAGAACAAAGCAGAAAACGAAGCGAAAACTGCAATTGTAGCAGAAAAAAACGCAGCAGTTTCTGTAAAAGTGGCTACAGTAAAAACAGAAGATGTTAACTTAGGTTTTACTGCAAACGGAAACTTCGCACCAATTCAGGAGTTGACTTTCTCTGCTGAAAAATCTGGAAAAGTAATTAGTGTTTTAGTTAAAGAAGGTGACTATGTAAGAGTAGGTCAAACTCTTTTAACAGTAAGAGGTGATGTTATCAATGTAAACGCTCAAGCAGCTGAAGCAGCATATCAAAATGCAAAATCTGATTATGCTAGATATGAAAACGCTTTTAAAACTGGCGGTGTTACAAAACAGCAATTAGATCAAGCAAAATTGGCTTTAACTAATGCTCAATCTAACTATACTCAAGCTAAAATTAATGTTGGAGATACAAGAGTAAAAGCTCCAATTAATGGATACATCAATAAAAAATACATCGAACCAGGATCTATTTTAGCTGGAATGCCTGCAACTGCTTTATTTGATATTGTAAATGTTTCTAAATTAAAATTGACTGTTACAGTAAACGAAACTCAAGTTGCTAGTTTAAAATTAGGACAAACTGTAGACATTACAGCGAGTGTTTATCCTGATAAATCATTTAGCGGAAAAATTACTTTCATCGCTGCAAAAGCAGATGCTTCTTTAAATTTCCCTGTAGAAATTGAAATTACAAACAATGCTAACAACGACTTAAAAGCAGGTATGTACGGAACGGCAAACTTTGGTGCTAAGAGCCAAAAACAAAACTTGAAAGTGGTTCCTAGAAATGCATTTGTTGGTAGTGTGAGCAGTAATGAAATTTTTGTTGTAGAAAACGGTGTTGCTAAATTAAGAAAAGTAGTAGCAGGAAGAATTTTAGGAGATAAAGTTGAAATCATTAATGGTTTAAATGACGGAGAAACTGTAATTGTTACGGGTCAAATCAACTTACAAGACGGAAATACAGTAGAAATTATTAAATAATTGTACCGCTTTAAGCCGTAAGCCATAAGCTTTAAGCCTTTCAAAAAAGCCTAAAGCCTACAGCGTATAGCCTATAGCCTAAAACAAAATATATGAAATTAGCCGAAATATCCATAAAACGTCCGTCGTTAGTAATTGTATTGTTTACAATTCTGACACTAGGTGGATTGTTCAGTTACAGCCAGTTAGGCTACGAGCTGATCCCAAAATTCGAAACCAACGTAATTACGGTTTCAACTGTATATCCTGGAGCTTCTCCGAGTGAGGTTGAAAATACAGTAACAAAGAAAATTGAAGATGCGATTGCATCTCTTGAAAATATTAAGAAAATCGATTCGAAATCTTACGAGAGTCTTTCGATTGTATCGATCACATTGACTTCAAACGCGAATGTTGATATTTCGATGAATGATGCTCAGCGTAAAATCAATGCGATTTTGAGTGACTTACCAGATGATGCAGATCCGCCGTCATTGACTAAATTCTCTTTGAGTGATTTACCAATTATGACGCTTGGTGCGAATGGTAAAATGGACGAAGCAGCGTTTTATGATTTGATCGATAAAAAGATTGCCCCAGTTTTATCTCGTGTACAAGGGGTTGCTCAGGTAAACATTATTGGTGGTCAAGAGCGTGAGATTCAGGTGAATCTTGATGCAGTAAAAATGCAAGGTTACGGACTTTCTGTTCCGCAAGTTCAGCAGACAATTTTAAGTTCTAACTTAGATTTCCCAACGGGTAACATTCAAACTCGTAACCAAAAAATCTTAATCCGTTTAGCGGGTAAATATAAAAATGTTGATGAATTAAGAAACTTAGTAGTTTCTTCTCAAAACGGAATTCAAATTCGTTTGGGAGAAATTGCAGATGTTCAGGATACACAAAAAATCGCAGAGAAAATTGCGCGTGTAGATCAAAAAAGTGCAATTGTACTTCAAATTGTAAAACAATCAGATGCCAATGCCGTAGCGGTAAGTGAGCAATTGATTAAAACAATTAAAACTTTAGAGAACGATTACAAATCGGCTCAATTAAAATTAGAAGTAGCAAAAGATAGTACTGTCTTTACTCTTGAAGCAGCAGATTCAGTTGTACACGATTTATTAATTGCAGTTATTCTGGTAGCATTTGTAATGTTGTTCTTCTTGCACAGTATTAGAAACTCATTGATCGTAATGGTATCTATTCCTGCATCTTTGATTGCAACATTTATTGGAATTTATTTATTAGGTTACACGCTTAACTTAATGTCTTTACTTGGTTTATCTCTTGTTGTAGGTATTCTTGTGGATGACGCGATTGTGGTATTGGAGAATATTTATCGACATATGGAGATGGGTAAAAGCCGAATTCGTGCCGCTTATGATGGTACTGCCGAAATTGGTGCAACCGTAACTTCGATTACATTAGTAATTGTGGTGGTGTTCTTGCCAATCGCAATGAGTACAGGATTAGTATCGAACATTATTACACAGTTCTGTGTTACGGTAATTATTTCTACAATGTTCTCGTTATTGGCTTCATTTACAATTATTCCATGGTTATCTTCTCGTTTTGGAAAACTAGAGCATATTGAAGGTAAAAATCTTTTTGGAAAAATTATTCTTGGATTTGAGAGCTACTTAACTCGTTTTACTGACTGGGTATCTCACTTATTAAACTGGTGTTTAGATCACTACATTAAAACAATGGTTGTTATTGTTGTAATGTTCTTTGGTACAATCTTCTGGTTAATGGGAGGCGGATATATTGGAGGGGAGTTCTTCGCATCATCTGATAGTGGTGAGTTCTTAGTACAAATTGAGATGCCAAAAGACGCTTCGCTAGAGCAGACAAACTTTATGACGCAAAAAGCAGAAGCTTTCTTAAAAGGAGAGAAATATGTTTTCAGCCAGATTACAACAGTTGGTCAAACCAGTGAAGGTTTAGGAGCAGCTCAGGCAACAGCATACAAAGCAGAGATTGACGTTAAAATGATCGATCAAAAAGATCGTACAGATGACGCGAATGTATATGCAGCAAAAGTAAAACGTAAACTAGAAAAAGTTTTAGTTGGAGCAAAAGTAAAAACAGTTCCTGTAGGTATCTTGGGTACTGCTGAGGATGCAACTTTAGGTTTGATCGTAACAGGTCCAAACGTAGAAAGTGCCATGAAATTTGCTAAACTTGCTGAAGCTGAATTACGTACTATTCCTGGAACAACTGAGATTAAATTAACAGTTGAGGATGGAAACCCTGAGATCAACGTTCAGGTTGATAGAGATAAAATGGCCGCTTTAGGATTAACACTTCAAACAGTTGGTTTAACCATGCAGACTGCTTATAGTGGTAATACAGACGGTAAATTTAGAGCAGGTGAATATGAATATGACATCAACATTAAATACAACGAATTTGATAGAAAAAACATCACAGACGTTAGTAATTTGATTTTCATCAACAATGCAGGTCAGCAGATTAAATTAAACCAATTCGCAACAATTACAGAAGGTTCTGGACCAAGTAAATTAGAGCGTAGAGATAAAACAGCTTCTGTAACCGTACAAGGTCAGAACGTTGGGGTTCCAGCGGGAACAATCGTTCAGCAATGGCAGGCGAAATTAGATAAATTGCAAAAACCAACAGGAGTAAATTACATCTGGGGTGGTGACCAAGAGAATCAATCAGAAGGATTTGGTACTTTAGGAATCGCATTATTAGCCGCTATTATTTTGGTTTACCTTGTAATGGTTGGATTATATGACAGTTTCGTTCACCCGTTTGTCGTATTATTTGCTATCCCACTTTCGTTCATTGGAGTTTTATTTGCACTGGCACTAACAAACAATACCTTAAATATTTTTACCATCTTAGGGGTAATTATGTTGATTGGTCTTGTGTGTAAGAATGCGATCATGCTTGTCGATTATACCAATCAGCGTAGAGCAGCTGGAGAATCTATCAGAAATGCCTTGATCCAAGCAAACCACGCTCGTTTACGTCCGATCTTGATGACGACGATTGCGATGGTATTTGGTATGTTCCCAATTGCATTAGCATCTGGAGCAGGAGCAGAATGGAAAAATGGATTGGCATGGGTAATTATTGGAGGTTTGATTTCTTCATTATTCCTTACGTTAATCGTGGTTCCTGTAATCTATGATATTATGGAGAAAATCATTAGAAAATTCTCTAAAGGTGAAAAAATCGACTATGAAGCAGAAATGCATGCTGATTATACACCAACAGAATTAAGTGAAGATGGTTTTAATCCTAAACACACCCATTAATAGTTTTAATTTTTGATAGTGAAATTCCGAGCCCGAATTCGGAATTTCACCATAAAAATCCCAGATTCCTTCAAATTGGAATTTGGGATTTTTTTATTAGTATTAGAATATAGCCCGTGGTTTCAACCACGGGAGACGTATTTATATGCATTGTATACCCGTGGTTGAAACTACGTGCTATATTGATAAAATGATGAATATTTCAGCAGATTTATTTAAAAAAATCTGCGTTTATCTGCTTAAATCTTTTTTAAATCTGCGTGAAAAAATATACCAGTTTTTAATAATTCAGCACCAAATTTTTCAAATTGGAATTTGGGATTTTTTTTATCCCGAATTAAAAAGATCGTATTAAAAAATGTCAGCTTTTTCGTTTATTTGCATCACCTTACAAAAAATATTATGCTACAAAAAGATAAGTCAGCAGCAATTGGTTTTATTTTTATAACCATGTTAATAGACATTACAGGATGGGGAATTATTATTCCTGTAATACCAAAATTAATCGAAGAATTGATTCATGGAGACATCAGCGAAGCGGCAAAAATTGGCGGCTGGTTAACTTTCGCGTATGCGATAACTCAGTTTGTATTTGCTCCCGTTATTGGAAATTTGAGCGATAAATTCGGAAGAAGACCAATTATCTTGATTTCCCTTTTGGGATTTTCATTAGATTATCTTTTATTAGCATTTTCACCAACTATTATCTGGCTTTTCATCGGAAGAATTATCGCTGGAGTTACCGGTGCCAGTATTACAACTGCATCAGCTTATATAGCCGATGTTAGTACGCCCGAAAACAGAGCTAAAAACTTTGGTTTAGTAGGTGCAGCTTTCGGATTAGGTTTTATCATCGGACCAGTTATTGGTGGACTTTTAGGTCAATACGGATCTAGAGTTCCTTTTTATGCAGCAGCAGTTTTGTGTATGCTGAATTTCCTTTACGGATTTTTCATTCTGCCAGAATCACTTAAAAAAGAAAACCGCAGACCTTTTGACTGGAAACGTGCCAATCCAATTGGAGCTATTTTAGGATTAAGAAAACATCCAACACTAATCGGATTAATTGTTGCTATCTTTTTACTTTATGTTGGTTCTCATGCTGTACAAAGCAACTGGAGTTTCTTCACCATTTATCAATTCAATTGGGATGAAAGAATGATCGGAATCTCGTTAGGAATAATCGGTTTATTGGTTGGAGTGGTACAAGGAGGATTAGTTCGTTACATCAACCCGAAAATTGGAAATGAGAAAAGCATTTACATTGGTTTAGCTTTATATACAATCGGAATGCTCTTGTTTGCTTTTGCAACAGAAAGCTGGATGATGTTTGTCTTCCTAATTCCGTATTGCCTTGGCGGAATTGCTGGCCCAGCATTGCAATCTGTTGTAGCGAGTAAAGTAGCACCAAGCGAACAAGGAGAAATTCAAGGAACTTTAACTAGTTTAATGAGCGCTTCTTCAATTATTGGTCCGCCAATGATGGCCAATACATTTTACTTTTTCACTCATGACGATGCGCCTTTTAAATTTGCAGGAGCGCCTTTTATTTTAGGAGGAGTTTTAATGTTGCTGAGTACAGTTGTAGCTTATTTTTCGTTGAAAAAACATGCAGTTCCGAAAACAGAAATGGAATAGTAAAAGATATATTTTAAAATAAAAAAAGCCTTCATAAATTAAATATGAAGGCTTTTTTGTGATGAAGTTTTATTCTTTAATAAATTTCAGTGCTTTTTCTTTTCCGTCTGATTTTATATTTAGAATGTACATTCCTTTTATGAGATTGCTTAAATCAATTTCACTATGCGTATTATTTACTTTTTGAAATAAAATAGATTGTCCTGAAACAGAGAAAATCTGAATGTTTTCAATAACTGTTTTGTTTTTGATTGATAAAATATTTTTCACAGGATTAGGATAAAACTGAAATTCAGTCAAATCAAAATCTGGAGTAGAAAGCGAACTGTTTAATTTAGCCGTTACAGCAAGACGTTCTTTACTCTCGATTCCGTTTATTGTTTGTGAGGCATAATACGTTACGCCATCAACCAAAACCGTAGACAATGGTAAAGAGGGTTCTATGGCAACTTTACTTGTTTTTCCGGTTGGAGAAGTTCCGGGTCTACTGTACCATTTAATGTTTTGACCATTAATAACAAGATCGCCTAAAGTTTGCCCAGATTTAAATTCTAAAACCATTTCTTTTTTACCATCTATTAAAGGCGCTGGCGGATTGACCGTTATAAACAGCAATGTTATGCATCCTTTTTCATCGATGGCCATCACTTCATGATCTCCATAACTTACGTTTGTGAACACATTATTAGATTTTCGATCAAAAGAATCCATCTGATATAAATAATTGCCATTTCCTCCAGTAGCATTTATAGTTATTGTTTGATTTTCAATACTTGCTGTTACAACTAATGGAGAAGGCTGACTTATATGAATAAGCGATGATTTTATACTGCAATTAGCACCATCGGTAACATCAACAGTATAATCTCCAGCGCTTAAATACTCAAAAATATTAGACGATTGTTGGTTTTTTAGTGCGGTGCCAGCAGCATTTCTAAGTAAATATTTGTACGGAAAAATACCGCCTGTTACATTTACTTGAATTGATCCTTCTGATGAGTAAGGACAAATTGCATCTTTCTTGACAATATCTAAAGCTAATGGTTTATATTGATTAATAACACAAATTAAATTACTAATACAGCCATTATCATCTTTTATACTTAAAGGGTACTCGCCGGGTTCTAAATTGGTAAAAACATAATTGCTTGTTTGGTTAGACACATAGGATGTTCCTTCTATGGAGAACATATAAGGCGATTTTCCTCCTTGTGCTTTAATTGTAATGGAACCTTTAGCACTGCAAGTTGCAGGAGTTATATCAGCAGTTAAAGATAAAGTAGATTTATATTGATTGACCGTAACTGTTGTTGAAGCAGTACATCCCATTTGATCTTTTACATACACAGTTTGAGTTCCCGCTTTTAATTCGCTTGAAGTATTTGAATTGGAATAATTTGTACCGTCAAAAGAGTAAGTATAAACAGATGTTCCTCCAATTCCTGTAATTGTAACAATGTCTTTATCTCCACAGTTAACCCCTTCAGTTACAATTGCATTTGCTTTTAAAGGTATATAAGGTTTAACCTGAACAAAAACAGGAATGTCAGTTTTACAATTGTAAGAATCTTTTATTAGAATAGTGTAATCGCCAGGCTCTAGATAAAATTGCCTGTTAGCAAGATATGTCTGTCCATAATCTAACGAATAGCTAAAATTTTGACTCGCGCCTGGCAGAACTGAAACTAATTGAATTCTTGTTCGAGGTTCATTACAGTCAGGATTTATTGTTAAAGCCACAATCTGCTCAGTAGGATAGAAGATTAATTGAAAGAAATTTGTTGTAATAGTGCCTTTATTGTTTATTCTCGCATAAACTGTTTGTGATTGAGGCGATACAAAGGCAGTTGGATCTTGAATTGGACTTGTATTAGTATCAGCGTCATTAAGACTTAAATGGTAACTTACTGTAGTTTCGTTAGGATTTAAGTTACCGATTAATTCAGCATTTCGAGTCGTTAAATTAAATATAGGATATGTTTGACATCCCGAAAGAGGGCTAATCTGTGCAAAAAATATAGTAGGCAATAAAAAAAGAAAACAAAGTAGAGTTTTTTTCATAAGTATAGATTTGTTAAAATAGCGCAACAAATATAATAAAAAACCTAGCCTTTGAATATTATAGTACAAATATTGTTAAAATTACGGTTTCCCGTAAAAAAATGCGTTTTTTTAAAGTCCTACTTTAAATACAAATAATGGTTAAAATAGTCAATAATCGCTTTTCCTTCCAGTAGAACATCAGCACCAATAATGCCGTGAACAGCTTTTGCTTTAAAAGATTCTAAAGCTTCATTTACGTGTGAAAGATCAAAAATTACGATATTGAAATCTTTATTTTTCCAGCTTCCCAATTGCAGTTTGTTTTTAGATGAAATCTGAGTTGTCATTCCAGTACCTCCCGCTCCTGAAGCTTTTGTTTTAGAGTTTTTTGCAGAAAGTTCAAAACGTTCAATGCTCTCAAAACCCACACAAGTGTTTGATGCGCCCGTATCTAAAATGAAATTGCCAGAAATGCCATTAATTTTGGCTTTTATCTGTAAATGCTGTGTTTTGGTTATTTTAAATTTTATTTTTTTGTACTTCTCTATTTTGAGAATTTCGTGAAGATTTTCCATTTCTGTAATGATTGAAACCCAAAAATAAGCCAATTACCGCCAAAAAACTAATGATATATAAGATATAATTGGTTTCTTTTTCAGGTTTTTCGAGAGTTCCATAATATACAAAAGCACTCCAGTAATAAGGTGATTTTTTTGCGTTTGGAATATTTTCATCTTTTAAAAACTCTCTTTTTGCATTTGCGGTTGCCTTTACAAAAGAGGAATTATGCTTAAGATCTTTATAAAAATAATCCATAAAGACTGAAGTCGTATAGTCGTTGACATTCCATAACGAGAACAAAAGATTCTGCGCTCCTGCAAACTGAAAACCTCTAGCAACACTCATAGCGCCTTCGCCTTTATACAATTTTCCAATTCCGGTTTCGCAGGCGCTCAGAACCACTAAATCGGGATTCAGTTTTAAATTGTACAATTCAGAAAATAAGACTTCCTGATCATAAAATTTAATGCTGGCTGGAATTTCAAAATCGCCTGAAGAGGCATGTGTGCTGAGGTGAATAATTGATTTTCCAATTGAATTATTCTTAAAGTTTGAAAAACTGGCATTTTCATTTTCAAAAAACTGTCCTTTAAAATTATGTTGTATCGATTGCAATTCATTTTTTGAAAAAGGAAGTTCATAATTGGTTTTTGCAAAAATTGGAAAGATTCCCAAAATGCTCTTTTTACTGTTTGAAAGCGCATTAGTATTAAGATATAATTCAGCAGAGTTATTGTAAGCAACATCAAATTTATCAATCAGATAATGCATTTTTGTGAAATTTGAAGTATTGGATGTTTCATTTATTAATGCTTCAAAAGGCAGAAAAGATAGAATACCGTCTGGAATTATAATTAAGTTTTTATGCTTTTGCTTAGTAGGAATTTGAAGTTTTTTATAAACCTTATTCCCCAACTGATTGTATTTTTTTGGATTATTTGCAATAGCCGAAGGATCTCTGAAAAGCCCAATAAAAGAAAGTAATTCTGGAAAAGCATTCTTTTCAGTTTCAATTTTATGTAATGCGATTTTTTTATTTTCCAGAGTAAAATTATAAATGCAGTGAGCTCCAAAAAAGTATTCTATTACTATAGCATTGTCTTTTTCTAATTTGGTGTAAAGTCCAGAAAGATTAAAGCTAGAACTCTTTTTTGAATCCGTTTTACTTTGTTTTGTTTTCAAAAGCAGCATCAATTCATTCTGCTTTTTAACCGCTTCATTAATTTTCGAAATATTAGCCAATTCCAGTTTTTGCTGTTCTTTTAAAATTGTAGTATTCCAATTTTGCAATTGCTGTAAAATCAATTTTTCCTCTCTTGAAACTGTTTCTAAGTTTTTCAAATGATTCTTTAAAACAATAGATTTTGTTTGCTCCGAAAGCAGAAAAGCATTTTCCAAATAGCTCATTTTTCTCTCTTTTTGATAAAGAGAAAGATAGATTTCGATGCATTTTTCAGTACGGTTTCGGTTTCTGACCTGCGTTATAATTTTAGAATTTTCATACACCAAAAGAGATTGGATCATTTCTTCAATTTTAAAGGAAAGTCCGAAACTTTTCAAGGCATTTTTAGGCTGATTTTCAGCTAAAAAAATCAAAGCCTGTAAATCTAAAGCATCTAATAAAACGGTTTCCGCATAAAGCGAATTCTGATTTGGCAGTCGGTTTTTGGAATTCGAAAAAGATGGGAGAAGAGTTTTGAATATTAATGTGATATTTTCTTGCGCTTCCGCTAATTTTCCTTCGCTGAAAGCAATAAAAGCAGCTTCAAAATAAAACTGTCCTATTTTTCTAGGTTCTCTGTTCGGCGTTTTATTGAATTCCGTTTTAGCTTTTTCGAAGTATTCTGATGCTTTTGTAAAATCATTTTCATTTACTTTCAGCTGTGCCAGATTTCGATATGCATTTGCTAAAGTTTCAGTTTGCGATTTATCATTTTTTAAAAGAGAAACAGCTTTCAAAAAGGAAGTTTCTGCTTCCAATTTTTTAGAAGATAAAACGTAGTTTGTTCCTAAATTATTCAGCAAAAGAGCTTTTTCTTTATTCGAAAGTTTTTCGGTCTGAATTGTCTTTTCAATTAAATCTATCGCTTTATAAACGTTACCCGTATTTTGATAAACATTGGAAAGATTGAGAATTGCGGCCGTTTTTTGACTCTTATTTTTCTGCTGATTGGCAATAAAATAATATTGTTTGATTGTATTTTCGGCATTTTCATAATCGCCCAAAACAGTGTATAAATTGCCTAAAGGCTTGAGACAGAATTCTACAATATCATAGTTTTTTAATTTGTTTTTCTGATAAATCATCCAAGCTTTTTCATAGCTTTTTACGGCATCCAAATTCTGTCCAAACTGATTTTCATAATAAGCTTTATTGCAGTTTAGAATGACAATTGCTAATAGTTCATCTCTGGTTTTAGGCTTTGCACTTTTCCAGAAATCACTTTCTATGTTTCTTAAATTCTGTAACGCTTCCGCGGAAGGATTTGCAGTAAAACTATCCACAGCATTATATATTTTATCTTCCTGACTTTGTCCGAAAACATTCAGACTCAGGAAAAGGAAAATAAAACCATATAAGTGATGTAAGTTCATATTAAATTGTTTTTGCCACGAATTTTAAGAATTTTCACAAATCGAAACTCAAAATCGCATTACTTAAAATTAGTGGAAATTAGTGAAATTCGCGGCAAAAGATGCTTTGTGTATCTCTGTGCAGCCTCTGTGCATCTTTGCGGGATAACCTCTAAAATTTCCAGATTCCATAAACTTGAAAATAATTAAAATTCTGTTCAAAATTAATCACATAACGCGCGCCCAAACTTGGTCCGATTCTGGCAAAACCAGCTGTCAAATCAAATAAAAGCCCAGTTTTAAAGCCCGAGAAATTGTTTTTTATCGTATTTGAACTCGTATTAGAACTGATTAAAAAGTTTCCTTTATCGCCTTCAAAAGTATCGACTGTGATTGTCTGATTTTGTTCCGAATAAACATTTACATTCGCTTGAATTCCCGCTCCAACTCCAATATAATTATTAATATTGTAGCGAATTAAAACAGGAATTTCCCAATTGATATTTTTATTTTCGGTTGCAGTTGTGGTGCGTACCAATTGTCTGGTTCCGTTGGCATTTGTATTAAATTCTTCGGAGATATTTACTTCACTATCGTACTTGTTTAAAGCATTTTCCCATTCTACCTGCCAATAAAAACGATATGATTTAAAGGGCGAAAGCGTAGCACCGACAAAATAGCTCGTCGATTTATCTAAATCAGAATAAAAATTATAACCCGCTTTTGCACCAATCGAAATTCCGGGCAAGAATCGGGTAGTGGCATAATTGGTAATGATGGGTTCGTTTTTGTCAAAAATAATGGCAGTTCGGCTTTTGGTTTTTACCTTATGAAAATCTTCGCCAAACTTCATCGAGTATTTTACAAAACCTTTTGTAGAATCTTTTTCATGAACATTTTTCTGTTCGCTTCCTGGCAGATAAATGTTTTTAAAAGTAAAAATAATCTGTTTCTGTTTGATGATCGTATCGAGACAGCTAACAGTTGGTTCTTCGCCTTTTGGACAAATAGGACATTCTGGATACATACTTTCAATCTGAAAAGTCTTTTTGTCGAACATTTCAGGAATATCGGTTTCTAAACGAATTTTTCTTGCTGGACCTTCACCATTATTCTGAAAACGTGTTTTAAAATTTACTCTTTTAAAACGCACTAATCTATAGTTCATAAAACTTCCGTTAGAACCCATTTTGTTTGGATCGTGAGAAGTAACGATTTCCATTTCTAGATTTTTCACTTTATGGTTTTTATAACTTCTGTTTGGGACAAAAATTCCTCGCATCGTAACTGTTGCACTGGTGTCTTTTATCATTTCGGGAGTTGTTTTGAAAGTATAAAACACATTTCGTGTTTCTCCCGGATTTGCATCATCAAATTCTAAAATAGAAACATTGTGATAGATTTTATGGGCATCTGAAAGCGAAGCATCCAAATCTTCTTCTGTTGTGGTATTTCTATATTTTTTGGTTTTAAGATTTCCTTCGGCGGAAGCCAGAAAAGTATTTGAATCATTTAAATCATCAACCGCAGCGACCAAGTTTTCTTTTACTTCACGTTCGCCCGCATACGTTCTAAAATCGCTCAATTCGAAATTATTGTGTTTGAATTGCTTTTCATTGTAAAACAAATAAAGCTTTCCGCTAGAAACATAATTCTCCAGATTTTGGTAACTCATTACAACTACCATTTCCTGTTCTGGAATAGGATCACAGTTTTTAATAATCGCAAAACCGTTTTGGTCAGCAATAGAAGCAATGTCTTTATAATTGGTATCTGTAATATCGTTTACAGCCACTTTTTTCGGGCGAGTTGCAGGAGGTTTTCCGTTATCGTAATTATTCGTTACAGCAAGCCTTGTGGTGTAAGTTGCTTTGTTTTTGTAAACGTGTTTAGGTTCGGCTTCTTTGCTGTAATGCCCGTCTCCCAATTCCCACAAATAAGAATAACTTGGTTTTGGTGCACCTGCAATCGGAATCAAAGGCGGAGTTTCAGGTTTAAAAGAGACCTGATTTCCGTTTTGAATAAAACCTATATTCGCTCTTCGTGTTATGGTGTCTTTCACTTTGGTTTGTCCTATTGAGAAAATAGAAAATAGAATAAAGAAAATAGACAGTTGTGGTTTCATAACTAGTTAGTTTTGAGGTTTAAAAATTTCTGAATGAAATCTCAAACAAGATTAAATGTAAAAAAAAGTGATGAGCAAATCACCACTTTTTGTTAAAAAAAGCATTTAGAAGTTACTGTATGGCATTAATTGCAGCAACCAGTTGAGCTTCTGTACCGACTGTTGTTTCGGCTAAAGTAAAGTTGTAAACTGAATTTGCAGAAATAGTCACTCCCTTTATAGCATAGCGCCAGTTGCCATTATCTTCAGTTGCAAAAATGATGTGGCAAGCTAATCCAATTGGAATTTGACCGTAATGCTCGCTAAACAAACCTTCAGCAGTAAACGTATCCAGTTTAGCAAGAGCATTTGTGCCTTCTCCATCATAAGAAAGATAAACTGCACTATTTGTATTATTGTATCCATCTGGCACATCAACCAAAATAGTTGTTTTTGGTCTTGGATCGCTGTAAAAACGGTCTACATTTGTCCATCCGAAGTTGCCAAAAGTGACATAATAATTATTTCCTTCGCCTTGTACGCCACCTTTTCCTCCGGTTCCGTCAGCATTTGCTTTTGCTTCTCTCCAAGCCAATTCACCATCTTCATCAATAACTCCAGTCCATAAAGTCATTAAGTTATCAAAACCATTTGTCAATGCGGTAGGAACAATCATGTTCATACTGCACGAAGTTTTTAACTCGACTCCTCCCTGAGTTGCTTTGATGAAGAATTCTCCTCCAGAAATCAAAAGATTTTTCTTTCCGTCTGCTGTAATTCCCATAGTTGGTTTATTGGTAACCAACATATTTCCTTTATCAAAAAGTTCGATGTATTCTATATCAACTTGTCCTGTTACTGGATTTCCGTTTTTGGTCAAGCAATCTCCGTTAATGGAAAGTTTTACACCCTTTGCTGAAGTCAAGGTCACAACACCATTTCCTGCGGTCATGGTAAAATTTTGCGTGTTTCTTTTTACTCCTTTTTCGTTAATGCTTTTAAACGCACCCGAAGTAGGAGGTGAAAGTTTGATATCTTCTCCGTCACTATTGTCGCAACTTGCGAAAGTTGCCATAGCTACTATTAAAAGTCCGATTTTTTTAAAATTTGTTTTCATAATTTTCTAGTTTTTATAAATCTGTTCTGAAATTTTTTCAGGTGATTTTCAGATTTGGTTAATTAATTTTTAGTTAAATCAATTCGGGTTTGATTTTGTTACCCTTCTTTTCTAAAAATATTTTTAAGAGGCTTGTATATTGCTATATCAACTAAGCAGAAAATTTGTTACCCATTTTTTTGTTTTAAGCAGAAATGCATTTGTCTTCAAATAGATTTCCATCTTCATCTACAGCGACTAAAATGTCTTTTTTACGAGAGAATTTCAGAATAAGATAAAGCCAGACAATCGTCCAGAAACCAAAAGTGATGATGCTGAGAAATAAATGAAAAACATGATTTATGGTTTTCTTTTCTTTAGACAAAACCACATAGGGCAGCTTCTCATTTTGTTCTGTAATTACAAAACCATTGCGCGTTTTGGCAGCGATTATTTCGTAAAACCGATCTACGTTTTTTTCATCTATAAATTGATAACTTTCCATTTCTTTTAATTTTTTAAAGGTTTTTAAAAGACTTTTATTTCGTTATATACAATTGATTGTAATATTGTTACCTCTTATTTTTGAAAATTTTTAGGATTCTTTTTTTTAAATTAGCTGTAAAATGTTTTTTTATGGATCAAAATAAAATTCATCCTGATCAAAAATATATCGACGGACTTGCTGCAAACGATTCAGTGATTATCGAAATGATATATAAAAAATTTGCGCCCAAAGTAGTTCAGTTTATCACCAATAACTCTGGAGATAAAGATCAAGCTCAGGACGTGGTTCAGGAAATCATGATTCTGCTTTTTAATCAGGCGAAAGCCGGTAAACTTTTTTTAACCTGTCCGTTTGATGCCTATTTTTTCTTATTGTGCAAAAGACGATGGCTTAACGAGTTGAAAAATTCTGCCAATAAAGGGGTAACAATTTATGAGAATGTAGTATCTATTAATGAATCTGCTCACGAATTGGTTGCGCAAGCCGAAGAATTTGATGAAAAACAGAAACTTTTTGAAACGATGTTCCAGAAACTAGGAGAGAAATGTCAAGAAGTTCTGAAACTCAGTTTTTCTCTAAAATCGATGGAAGAAGTAGCCGAAAAGCTTAACGTAACTTATGGCTATGTCCGAAAAAAGAAATCTTTGTGCGTGGGCCAGTTAACAAAGTGGATTCAAGAAGCGAAAAATTTTAACTCTTTAAAAAACAATTAATCATGAACGAAGAACGCTATATATTATTTGACCAATATCTTCAAGGCGAACTGACCGTTGATGAAAAACACAATTTTGAGAAACAATTGTCTGAAGATGCTGAACTGGCTTCGGAATTTGAAAGTTTCAAAGAAATGCATTTTCAACTGGAAAATAAATTTGGACAAGAACAGGAGAGAGAAATCTTTAAAGAAAACCTGACTAGAATTTCAGATAAATATTTCCATAAGAAACAAAATAAAGTAGTTTCGCTTAAACCGTGGTATTTTGCAGCGGCAGCATCAGTAATTATTATGTTCGGATTGTTTTTCTTCGATTATAAACACTATCCTAATTTTGAAGATTACAACCATCCAGAAAGTGCTTATTTTACAGAAAGAGGCGTGTCTGAAGCTATTTTAAAACAAGCAGAGAATAATTTCAATGGAAGAAGATATGAAACTGCTATTCCGATTTTTGAAATGATTCTGAAAGAAAACAATTCAGAAGAGATTAAATATTTCTACGCCGTTTCATTATTGCAAGTTGGCAAATACGTAAAAGCAGAAAATATTTTCAAAGAATTGGAAGCAGGAAATTCTGTTTATAAAGAAAAAGCAAAATGGAATCTGGCTTTGTCTAAACTAAAACAAGGAAAATATGACGAGTGTAAAGCCATTTTACAGACTATTTCGCAAGACTATGAAGATTATGATGAAGTCGAACAGCTTTTAGAAGAATTGGATTAAATTCTAATTATTAAGAAAAATTTTATCCGTTTACGGGAAACCTCAATCGAATTTGGAATTTTAGTTCTAAATTCGATTTTCTTTTTACAAGAACTTGTTCCAAAAACAATTTAAGCTAACCAAAAAAGCTATGAAAAAAGTTGTACTGATTTTTATTCTTGTTTTCACTCAGACCATTTTTGGTTTGAATAAGATTACGCAGACAGAAAAACTGGCAGCAACTTGCAAAGTTTGGGGATTCTTAAAATATTATCATCCCAAAATTGCCAGTGGAGAATTGAATTGGGATAATCAGCTTTTAGAAAAATTGCCAAAAATTGAAAAAGCCCAAACGAAAGAAGAGTTTTCATTAATCTTAGAAAACTGGATTGATGATTTAGGACCAGTAAAAGAAACAGCGCCGATTGTTGCGCCAAAAGACGTTAAGTTTTTTGATAAGAATTTTGATCTGAGTTGGTTTAATAATAAGTTGTTCTCTAAAAAGCTTTCGAAGAAATTAAAATTTATTGAAGAAAATAGGTTTCAGAGTGATGAGGAATTTGGGCCAAGTTTTGACGGTTTTAAAAACTTAAAGAATTATTTTAATCTAGATTACACAGACAAAAACGCAAAGCTTTTAATGTTATATGCATATTGGAATTTAGTAGAATATTATTTTCCTTATAAGTACATAATGGATCAGAAATGGGATTTGACCTTAAATGAAGTCCTCCCCTCTGTTATTCAGTCGAATACTCCAGAAGAATTTTATAAGGTATTAAGAAAAACAGCGGCAAAACTAGATGATAGCCATGTTGAATTTCATATATATCCGTCTGTAGCAACAGAAAAAAAGAGTTTTTATTTTTTTCCGGCAACGGGCAAAATAATAGAAGAAAAACTTGTAATCACAGAGATTTTAGGAGACAGTCTTGCTGAGGCAGATGGTATTAAAATTGGGACAGTAATTACTAAAATAAATGATAAAAGCATCAAGGAAATTATTGAAGAGAAAAGGGATATTGTTTCTGCTTCAAATGAGGTTGCTTTTCTGGATAAAGTTCTGCGCACAATTTTAATGAGCGAATCTGAAAAGGTAAACGTAGAATTTTTTAAAGATGGAAAATACGAAACAAAGTCAATGATTTGGTTTAATTATCATGATTCGCACCGAAATGAATATAAAAAAGGAGCTCAAAAAAAGAAAGATAAATTTAAACTGCTCAACAATAATATAGGCTATGTTAATATGGGAGTGATAAAACCCAAAAACATTCCAGATATGGTTGAAGCTTTAAAAAATACAAAAGCAATTGTTTTTGATATAAGAAATTATCCGCTAGGCACTTATAAAGTAATTTCAGACTTTCTAAATGCTAACGAAGAGAAATTTGTGATTTATACTTATCCCTATTTAAACTATCCAGGAAAATACTATTGGACGGAGGGAAGAAATGCAGGGTTTGAGAATAAAGACCATTATAAAGGAAAAGTGATTGTATTATTGGATGAGAATTCTATAAGCCAATCAGAATGGACAGCGATGTGTTTTCAAACAGCTGGAAATACCACAATAATAGGAAGTCAGACAGCTGGAGCAGATGGTAATGTGTTTGAATTTGATTTTAATGGATTTCATACGGGCTTTTCAGGAATTGGCGTTTATTACCCAGATGGTAGAGAAACACAACGTATAGGAATTGTACCCGATATTGAAATAAAACCAACAATTTTAGGTATTCAACAAGGCAAAGATGAGGTTTTGGAACGCGCTTTGCTATATATAGAAACAGGAAAATAACCCTGTCTGTTGTACTGAAGAACGAGGGATCGCACTAGCTGATCGAGAGAAAAAATGGGGGTTTTCTCCTCGAAGCTTCTTGTGAGATCCTTTGTTCTTCAGAATGATAAAAAATAGGTTGTTATTATTCAAACCTCTGTTAAAGTTTTAAACTTCGACAGAGGTTTTTTCTTTTTTAATTCAAAAAAAATCCGTTTTCATCTGCGTTTTTACGAAGTAAATCCGTTAAATCCGCGTCCCTTAATCTCTACGAAATTGCTATTCTTTTAATATTGTCGTAATTTTGGCACTTTAAAATTACAGCCTTGAATTCAACACCCATTATTACCGATACCCACACGCACTTATATTCTGAAGAGTTTGATCAGGATCGTGACGAAATGATTCAGCGTGCTATTGATGCCGGAATTACACGTTTTTTTATTCCTGCAATTGATGCTGCGGCAACTCAATCTATGTACGATTTAGAAAGAAATTATCCTGAAAATATATTTCTAATGATGGGTTTGCATCCCACTTACGTGAAAGATAATTATCTGGACGAATTGGCGCATGTGGAAGCAGAATTGTCTAAAAGAAAATTCTATGCAGTTGGCGAAATCGGAATCGATTTGTATTGGGATAAAACGCATTTAAAAGAACAGCAAATTGCTTTTAAGAGGCAAATTCAGCTGGCAAAACAGTACAAATTGCCAATCGTAATTCATTGCCGTGAAGCATTTGATGAAATTTTTGAAGTATTAGAAGAAGAAAAATCTGAAGATTTGTTTGGGATTTTTCATTGTTTTTCCGGAACTTTAGAACAAGCAGAACGCGCAATTTCTTACAAAATGAAATTAGGGATAGGCGGGGTTGTTACTTTTAAGAACGGAAAAATCGATCAGTTTTTAAATCAAATCGATTTAAAGCATATTGTTTTGGAGACAGATTCACCGTATTTAGCACCGATTCCGTATAGAGGAAAAAGAAATGAAAGCAGTTATTTGGTCAACGTTATAGCTAAGTTGAGTGATGTGTATGGAGTTTCTGCAGAAGAAATTGCAGCAATTACCACCCAAAACTCAAAAGACGTTTTTGGGATTTAACCTGAGCCTTACAAAACTTTAATTTTTTTTTTGTTCTTTTGCCCACTTTAAACAATTATAAATAATGCAGAAATTTGATGCCATTCGACCGTTTTATGATTCCGAAATAAATGAAGCACTTCATGCTGTGGTCAATCATCCTATGATGAAAACCATGATGAACTTTACTTTTCCGGATGTAGAAGATGAGGTTTGGAAGGAGCAATTGAAGAAAACACACTCGATTCGTGATTTTCAATGCAACTTTATTTATAACACTATCCAGAAAGTTTTAGAAAAAAGCTCTGAAGGATTAACGACTTCAGGTTTTGAAAAACTGGAACCAAATACTTCTTATCTATTTATCTCAAATCATAGAGATATTCTTCTAGATACTACATTGCTAAATGTCTGTTTATTTGAACATGGTTTAGTAATGACAGCTTCGGCAATTGGAGACAATTTGGTTAAAAAAGCTTTTCTGGCAACTTTGGCAAAATTAAACCGAAACTTTTTAGTTTTAAGAGGTTTATCGCCTAGAGAAATGCTTCAAAGTTCAAAATTATTGTCTGAATATATGGGACAATTACTGCTTCGCGAAAACCGTTCGGTTTGGATTGCTCAGAGAGAAGGAAGAACAAAAGATGGAAATGACGAAACCAATCCAGGAGTTTTAAAAATGATTGGAATGGGTTCTGATGAAGAAAACTTAATGGATTATTTTAAGAAATTAAAAATAGTTCCTGTTTCTATTTCATACGAATACGATCCAACAGATGTTTTAAAAATGCCACAATTAATGGCAGAAGCAAACAACGAAGTGTATGTAAAAGATAAAAACGAAGATTTCATGAATATCATTAGCGGTATCATGGGAACCAAAAAGAGAATACACATTTCGGTAGGCGATGTTTTAGACACTGAAATCGATCAGATTGTGGCAGAAAATGATAATGTAAACAAACAGGTTCAAGCATTGGCGCAGACTATTGATGATGTTATCTTGAAAAACTACCAATTATGGCCAACAAACTTTATTGCTTACGATATTTTAAACGAGGCAGATAGATTTGCTGACAAGTACAAAGAAAGTGAAAAACAGCTTTTTGAGCGTCGTTTAGAAATGCGTATCGGAAGTGATAATCCTGTGACAAGACAAGGATTTTTAGCTATGTATGCAAATCCTGTTGTCAACAAATTAAAATACCAAGATGTCATCTAAAGCAAAAATATTATTGGTTTATACCGGAGGAACCATCGGTATGAGCAAAGATTTTGAAACAGGAGCACTAAAAGCTTTCAATTTTGGTAAACTAATCCAGAAAATTCCCGAAATCAAACAATTGGAATGTGAAATAGAATCAATTTCGTTCGAACATCCAATAGATTCTTCAAATATGAATCCCGAAATGTGGACCAAGATTGCCGCAATTATCGAGGAAAATTACAACGCTTACGACGGATTTGTTGTCCTTCACGGATCAGATACTATGTCGTATTCGGCTTCGGCATTGAGTTTTATGCTCGAGAATTTAGCAAAACCAGTTGTGTTTACAGGTTCGCAATTGCCAATTGGAGATTTGCGCACCGATGCCAAAGAAAACCTAATTACAGCAATTCAGATTGCTTCTCTTCAGGAAAATGGAAAACCAGTTATTACAGAAGTCTGTTTATATTTTGAATACAAATTGTATCGCGGAAACCGAACTTCTAAAGTAAATGCAGAACATTTCAAAGCTTTTACAGCGCCAAATTATCCTGAATTGGTAGAATCTGGTGTTCATTTAACATTAAACAGACATTTATTTCTTCCTGTAAATAAAGACGCAAAACTGATCGTTCATAAGAATTTGGACAATCACGTTGCCATTATAAAAATGTTCCCTGGAATGAGCGAAATTGTTTTGGCTTCAATCCTTGAAACCAAAGGTTTAAGAGGAATTATTCTCGAAACTTACGGTTCTGGAAATGCACCAACCGAAGATTGGTTTTTAAACTTAATAGAAAAAGCCATCAAATCTGGAATGCATATCGTAAACGTAACGCAATGTTCAGGCGGAAGCGTAAATATGGGGCAATATGAAACCAGTACTGCTTTAAAATCGCTAGGAGTTATTTCAGGAAAAGATATCACGACAGAAGCGGCAATTACAAAATTAATGTATTTGTTAGGGCATAATATTCCGCAAAACGAGTTTAAAGATATTTTTGAAACAGCACTTCGCGGGGAAATCTCTCTTTAAATAAAAATTCCAATATTTTTAAATCCCAAATCCCAAATTCCAAGATCTAAAGTTGGAATTTGGGATTTTTTTATTGAAAATTTTATTAAAAATTTCGCTTAACCGCGTAGTTTGTCATCCTGACGAAGGAAGGATCACACAAGAAACTCGGCAACGTTAAGATAGCGAAACCCGACAGGTTTTAAAACCTGTCGGGTTTGTTTTTAATGGATTAAACGTTCAGTTTGTCATTTCGACGAAGGAGAAATCTTCGCGAGAAGCTCGATAAAGATTAGTTCATTAGCATGCGGAATTACTAGTGTAATCCTTCCTTCGTCAGGATGACAAGACTGTGGGAAATTGGAATTTAGTTTTTAGAATTTTGATATGGAACCGGGCAAGTTTCCAAGTCTTCTTCGGTTGCTTTATGTTTCTTGTAATACACATAAACAATTACAGAAAGAATACAAATAATTCCCTGAATGGCAACAGTAGTTCTTACGCCAAGCGAATGAGAAACATAACCAATAATTAAACTTCCCACAGGAATCATTCCTTGATAAGCCATCATATAATAACTGATGCTTCTAGAACGCATGCTAACAATACTGTGGGTCTGAATATAAATGTTGATAGATGAAGTTTGTCCCATCATCCCGATTCCGCTCAAAGTCATACAGATTAACGCAATTGTAATACTACTTGAAATAGCCAAAATAATGATACTGAAACCTAATAATAGACTGGCAGCAATCATTAATTTCCCCATATTTTCAGCTGATTTTAAATTGGCCAAATAAATTGCTGATATAACAGAACCAATTCCTGCAGCGCTCTCAAACCAACTGAAAGTTTCGGCATTACCGCTAAAAATATCTTTTGCGAAAACAGGCATCAAAGTATTAAATGAAATTACGAATAAACTGCTGCAAGTTAACATCAAAAGCATTCTTGCCATTTCGGTTTCTTTTTTCACATAATCCAAACCTTCTATAAGATCGTCTAGCATTTTAAGCTTGTTTTCGGCTTTGATATGAGGTGTAATTTTCATCATCATTAGCGAAATCAAAACAGGTACGTAACTCACAAAATTCCCGATAAAACAGATATCTTCTCCATATTGATGCAGAATGATTCCGGCAAGCGCAGGACCTGCAATTCGGGCAAAATTGTTCATGGTTGAGTTAAGTGCGACTGCGTTTGGAAGATCTTCTTTATTGTCGACAATATCAATCATCATAGTCTGGCGGCAAGTCATATCAAAAGCATTGATAATTCCTTGAATTAAGCTCAAAGCCAGAATAAAATTGATGTTGTAAATTTTAAGATAAATGAGCAATGCTAAAGTTCCCGCCTGAAGCATAGCGAGAGATTGTAAAAACAAAATGGTTTTATGTCTGTCGTAACGTCCAATAATACTTCCCGCAAGTGGTGCGAGAAACAAAGACGGAATCATACTTAAAAAAGTGGCTAAACCCAATAAAAAGACCGATCCTGTTATGCTGTAAACCATCCAGCTTACGGCGGTTTTCTGCATCCAGGTTCCGATAACCGAAACAGATTGTCCGTAAAAGAATAACTTGAAATTTTTTGATTTTAAGGCTTTAAACATGATCTTAATTATTTGATACAAAGGTCGGGATTATGATTTCATTAGAAAAATTAATAATTTTACTGATAATAAGTAGTAAAACTTATCAATATGGAAATCTATCAACTGCAATATTTTATTAAAACTGCTGAGGTTTTGCATTTTACAAAAGCAGCTGAATTGTGTTTTGTAACGCAATCGGGGCTTTCACAGCAAATTAAAAAACTCGAAGAAGAACTTGGAATGCCATTGTTTAAGCGAATTGGCAAAAAAGTGCAATTGACAGAAGCGGGCGCTGTTTTTCTGATTCATGCCAAAAAAGTGGTCGAAAATGTTGAAAACGGAAAACAGGCTATTGAAGATTTGAACGAAATGATTGGCGGAGAACTCCGAATTGGCGTAACCTATATTTTCGGATTATTGATTTTGCCCGTTGTAAATGCATTTGCCAAAAGATATCTGAATTTAAGAATAGTTGTAGAATACGGTACTACAGAAGCTTTAGAACAAAAACTGATTAATAATGAACTGGATTTGGTTCTAGTAATTTCATCACACGAAATTGGTCCTCCAATTCAGAAAGTGCCTTTGTTTACCTCAAACATGGTTATGGCGGTTTCAAAATCGAACTCTTTGGCTGAATTAGAAAAAATACCCTTTAAGAAATTAGATGAAGTGCCGCTAATTCTTCCGGGAAAAGGTTCCAATTCGAGAGAATATGTTGAATTGTTGTTTGCAAAACACAATATGAATCCGAAAATTTCGATAGAGTTAAATTCGATTCATGCTTTACTGCAAATGGTAGAAAATAGTGATTGGGCAACTATTGTAGCCGAAAAAGCATTGAAAGGTTGGGAGCATAGCCTTAAAGCCATTCAGATTACAGGAGTTGTAACCAAAAGAGATTCGTTTATGCTAACGATTGGCAGTTATCAAAAGAAGGCAGTTAAATTGTTTATGGAAGAATTTCGAAAAAGTATAAACGAAACTTAATTTTACTTTTTAAACTCGATTTTTTTTGTGTTATTTGCAGACCAAATAGAGAGGTGTCCGAGTGGTTTAAGGAGCTAGCCTGGAAAGCTAGTATATGGGTAACTGTATCGAGGGTTCGAATCCCTTCTTCTCTGCAAATTAAACTCAAATAATATGAAACCTCGGAATCTGTATTTCGGGGTTTTTTATTAACTTTCTCCAATTACCAAATAAACAACAAAATGTCTGAGGATCAAAAAAAACTTCTGGAACAAAAACTCTGGGCTATTGCCAATATTTTACGTGGTAAAATCAGTGCTAACCAATTTCAGGATTATATATTAGGTTTTATTTTTTACAAATATCTTTCTGAAAAACTGGAGAAAAAAGCAAATGAGTTTTTACAGCCAGATAATTTGATTTTTGCTGAAATTGATGAAGAAAGCGAACACGGAAAACAAATTTTAGATGCTTTAAAAGAGGCAACTGTTGATGCTTTAGGATATTTTCTAAAACCATCTGAATTGTTTAGTAATCTGGCAAAAAAAGGGAATGCTAAAGTAATTAATGAAGATGATGAAGAGCAGATACAAAGTACATTTATATTAGAAGATTTAGCGGCTGTTTTAAGCAATATCGAAAAAAGCACAATGGGTTCTGAAAGCCAGGATGATTTTGACCAACTTTTTTATGATATCGATTTAAACTCAACAAAAATTGGACGTACTACAAAAGACAGAAACGATGTTATTGTAAAAATATTAACAGCTCTAGATGCGATTGATTTTGATAGTACAAGCGATGGTTTGGGAGATGCTTATGAATATCTTATTGCACAATTTGCAGCAGGAGCCGGCCAAAAAGCAGGAGAGTTTTATACTCCGCAGCAAGTTTCAACTATTTTGGCAAAAATTGTAACCACTAAAAAAAGCAAACTAAAATCGGTTTACGATCCAACTTGCGGAAGTGGTTCTTTATTGCTTCGTGTGGCAAAAGAAGTGGACGGGATTGATTCAATTGGCCATTTTTATGGACAGGAACAAAACCGTACAACTTACAATTTGGCTCGAATGAACATGATTCTACACGATGTTAATTATCATAAATTTGATATTAAACACGAAGATACACTCGAAAGACCACAACACGACGGATTTAAATTTGAAGCTATTGTTGCCAATCCTCCGTTTTCTGCAAAGTGGAGTGCGAACCCGTTATTTTCTAATGAAGAACGTTTTTCGCAATACGGAAGACTGGCGCCGGCAACCAAAGCCGATTTTGCTTTTATACAGCACATGATACATCATTTGGATGATAACGGAATTATGGCGTGTATTGCACCGCATGGTGTTTTGTTTCGAGGTGCAGCCGAAGGCCATATTCGTAAATTTTTAATAGAAGATCGAAATTATGTAGATGCTATTATTGGCCTTCCTCCCAATTTATTTTACGGCACCAGTATACCGACTTGTATTTTAGTATTTAAAAAATGCAAAGAAAACCCGGATGATATTTTGTTTATTGATGCCAGCAACGATTTTGAAAAAGTAAAAAACCAAAATGTACTGCGCGATGAACATATCAATAAAATTGTAAGTACTTACCAATCCCGAGCAATAATCGAGAAATACTCAAACTTGGTGACTTTAGAACAAGTAAAAGCCAACGATTACAACCTGAATATTCCTCGTTATGTCAATACTTTTGAAGAAGCCGAAAGTATTGATGTAAATGCGATTGCAGAAAAATTACAAAGTATAGACCATAAAATGGAAACGGTTGATAAAACAATTGCTTCTTTTTGTGCAGAGTTGAATATAAAAACCCCTTTTTAAGATGGAAACTTTACAGCCAAAATTACGGTTTCCTGAGTTTGAAGGGGATTGGAAATTAAAGAAAATTAATGATACAATAAAGTCTATTGATTCAGGATGGAGTCCTCAATGTGAAGATTATTCGTCAGATATAAATGAATGGGGAGTGTTAAAAACAACTTCAGTAGTTTGGGAAGGCTTTAATGAAAATGAAAATAAAAAGTTACCAATAAAACTTAAGCCAAAAGAAAATATAGAAGTAGTTGCAAATGATATTTTAATAACAAGAGCAGGCCCGACTAATAGAGTTGGAGTTTCCGTTCATGTTGATAGAGTTCGACCAAAATTGATGTTATCCGATAAATTGATCAGACTAAGAACTAATGAAAATTATTCTAGCAAATTTATTTCTATTTTACTATCTCTTGAAAATATTAAAAATCAAATAGTAAGTAAATCAAGTGGCTTAGCAACTTCTCAGACAAATATCTCTCAGAATATTTTGTTGAATGTTAAATTATCAGTTCCTCTATTCGAGGAACAAACCAAAATCTCCAATTTCCTTTCTTCAATAGATGAAAAAATCAATTTATTAAAAGAAAAAAAAACACTTTTAGAAGAATACAAAAAAGGCATGATGCAGAAAATCTTTAATCAGGAGATTCGATTTAAAGATGATGATGGGAATGATTTTGAGGATTGGGAGGAGAAAACGATTTCTGATTTAACAAATGTAATTGTGGGTGGAACCCCAAGTACTTCAAAAGAGACATATTGGAATGGTGATATCCCTTGGCTATCTTCAGGAGAATTAAATAATGGTATAGTATCGGTAGCTAAAAAAAGCATTACTAAAATTGGACTTAAGAATAGTTCTGCTAAATTAATGAAAGAAAATACGGTGTTATTAGCTATGACTGGGGCGACTTTAGGAAAAATGGGTTTCTTGACTTTTGAAAGTTGTGGAAATCAGTCAATTGCGGGTTTTGAGCCAAATGATAGCTATTTTTCAAAATTTTTATTTTACACTTTACTTTATAATCAAAATTTAATTTTATCTATGGCAGGAGGCGCAGCTCAACAAGGGATTAATAAAGCATCAATAGAAAGTTTATTATTGATTTTCCCTTGTATAAAAGAACAAACCAAAATCGCCAATTTTCTTTCGGCGACAGATGAAAAGATTGCTTTGGTGGTAACACAAATAGAAGATACGCAGGAATATAAAAAAGGGTTGTTACAGCAAATGTTTGTTTAAACTTTAGGTAAGAATTTTTATAAAAGGTAAAAAATAGGGAGATTTTGTCAAAATCTCCCTATTTTCGTTTAACAATAATGGTAAGACTTTTTAATTCTTCGAGATTTATCAAGAATCCCGAACTATTTACAAGATATGACATCACAATCCGAATTAATTTTAGAGCAAAATTTAATCCATCAATTAACTTCAAATGGTTATGAAAAAGTAACCATTTTAGATGAAGCAGATTTGTTGGTTAATCTTAAAAATCAATTAGAAAAGCACAACAATAAAGTGTTTTCGGATAGCGATTTCAAACAAATTTTAAATCATTTAACCAAGACGAATAATGTTTTTGAAAAAGCATTATTACTTCGGGATAAGTTTGCTTTCAGGAATGAAGCGAACGAATTGGTGTATATTGAATTCCTGAATATGGATTTCTGGTGTCAGAATGAATATCAGGTAACCAATCAAATTACAGTTGAAGGAACTTACAAAAACCGCTACGATGTTACAATTTTAATAAACGGTTTGCCTTTGGTTCAAATAGAATTAAAGAAAACCGGACTGGAATTAAAAGAAGCATATAATCAAATTGATCGTTATCAAAAGCATTCGTTTTCGGCAAATACGGGTTTGTTCAATTTTGTGCAGTTGTTTATTATCAGTAATGGTGTAAATACAAAATACTTCAGCAATTTCGGAAACAAAAAACCTGATTTCAAACAGACTTTTTTCTGGACAGACGATAATAACAAACGCATTTCTAAGCTCGAAGATTTTGCCAATGTGTTTTTAGAAAAATGTCATTTGTCTAAAATGATTACTAAATATATTGTTCTGCACGATACAGATAAAATGCTGATGGTTTTGCGTCCATATCAATTTTATGCTGTAGAACGCATTATTGACCGAGTTAAAAACTCCAATAAAAACGGTTATATCTGGCATACGACAGGTTCGGGTAAAACATTGACTTCTTTTAAAGCCAGTCAGATATTATCGCAATTGCCAAAAGTAGACAAAGTTGTTTTTTGCGTAGACAGGCAAGATTTAGATTATCAAACCGCAAAAGAGTTTAACGCTTTTAAACCAGATTGCATTGACCCGACTAATAATACTAAAAACTTAGTTCGTCAATTTAATGACAACAACAATAAGTTGATTGTTACGACTATTCAAAAGTTGTACAATGCCACGACGCGAGAGCATCATCTTAAAACGATGAACAATCTAAAAGACAAAAAGATTGTTTTTATTTTTGACGAATGTCATCGCAGTCAGTTTGGCGATACGCACAAAAGAATAACCCAATATTTTGAGAATTATCAAATGTTTGGTTTTACTGGAACTCCAATATTTGAAAAAAATGCTTTATCTAAAAATAAGCAAAACCAAACTACAGCCAGTTTATTTGGAGAACAATTGCATAGTTATGTAATTACAGATGCGATTAAAGACGAAAACGTATTGCGTTTTTCGGTTGAATATGTTGGTAGATATAGAGAGAAACAAGATTCGCAAAATGAAATAGATATTGAGGTTGAAGCCATAGATACACAGGAATTACTGGAAAGCAACGAACGAATTGAAAAAATAGCTAACTATATCATTCAGCAGCATCCTATTAAAACACAAAATAAAACCTTTACAGCGATGTTTTGTGTCAGCAGTGTAGAAATGCTCATTAAGTATTACGATCTATTTTTAAAGCTCAAAAAAGAAGGAAAACATGACTTAAAAATGGCAACGATTTTTAGTTTTGGAACCAATGACGAAATGATAAGTGATGTTACAGATTTTGATGAACAAGATTTTAATAGTGTTGCTGATAGAGACGAGCGCGATGATTATAATTCTTTTCATAAAAGAGATAAACTGGAAAATTATATTGAAGAATATAATAAAACTTTTGGATCAAACTGGACAACCAAAAGCAGTGAATCATTTTACAGTTATTATAAAGATATTGCGCAAAAAGTACGCAATAAGCAAGTCGATTTGTTATTTGTAGTTAATATGTTTTTGACTGGTTTCGATAGCAAATCGTTGAATACTTTGTTTGTAGATAAAAATTTAAAATACCACGGGTTAATTCAGGCGTATTCTAGAACAAATAGAATTTTAGGAGATAAGAAATCGCAGGGAAATATTGTGGTTTTTAGAAATCTTAAAAAAGCAACAGACGATGCGATTGCTTTATTTTCGGATAAACAAGCTAAAGAAGTTATCATTTTGCAACCGTATGAAAAATATATTGAGGATATAAATGAAGCTTACGAAAAATTAAAAAGCGTTGTTCCAACTTCTGAATCTGTTGATGATTTGTATACAGAGGAAGAAGAGCTGGAATTTGTAAAAGCTTTTAGAGAAGTCATTCGATTAAAAAATATTATCAGCTCATTTGTTGATTTTACCTTTGAAGATATTGATTTGGACGAACAAGAATTTGATGATTATAAATCCAAGTATTTAGATTTATCTGATAAAGGAAAAAAAGTAAAAACTTCTATCTTAAACGAAGTCGATTTTGAACTAGAATTAATTCATCGTGACGATATTACGGTAACTTATATTCTCACTTTATTAGCCAAATTAAAAGGAATCACATTTGCAGAAAAAGAAAAGAAACAAAAAGAAATACTTGATTTAGTTTCGGGAGATGTGAAATTGAGAAGTAAACGCGAATTAATAGAACGTTTTATCGAAGAAAATCTTCCTTTGATTGATGAAAACAATATTGAGGAAGGATATAATAGTTTTATGATTGTTGAGCAGCAAAAAGCTTTTAATCAATTTGTAACCGATGAAAAGTTAAATGCAGATAAGTTAAAAAAATTGACAGAAGATTATTTATTCTCACAACGAATTCCAACTAAACAAGAAGTTGTTGCTGTTTTAGAAAATCAGCCGTCTATTTTACAGCGCGCAACAGTTGGAGATACAATTTTGAGTAAATTTTTGAATTTTATTGATACTTTTTTCAATGATTAATTTTTAAAAAAGGTGTAAAACAAAAAAGAGATTTCAAACCTGAAATCTCTTTTTACAATGCATTATATTTTATAAAACTGTTTATTTCCCGTTCAACAACTTCTCCAAATACTCATTTTTATCCTTTTCAGATTGCAATAAACGTTCGTAAAGTTTTTTGTTTTCCTCGTAAACTTCAACCAATTTGTCTAATGGGTTGAATGTGCAATGATTAGATTGTGGAGCAACAATACTACCATTAATTTCATTATCATAAATATTATTAAAATAATTAATAACGGCTTCTTCCGAAAAGTTTTTAATGGCTTCAACAGTCATTCCAAATGCTTTTGCGACTTCTTTTAGTTTTTCTTCGTCTACGGTTTCGCTGTTTTCCATAGCAGAAACACTTTGTTGACTCATTCCTAAAGCTTGTGCCAAAGCTTCTTGCTTCATGTCTTTCAGCTCGCGAATTCGGCTGATTTTTCTTCCTATATGACTTGGTTTTGTTGTTGTGCTCATACTTCAAAGGTATTTAAAATCTTAAAGAAAAATAATATTTTGGTAAAAAACAGGCTTTTTTTGTAAGATACAGCTTTCAATATATATGCAAAAATACAGTTTTTCAGCTGATTAATTAAATAGAAAACAAACGTTTAATTTATATTTTCTTATCAGAGTCCAACCAAACCACATTTTGCTCTGATTGATGATCTTGTCCAATAATATCTCTGTACAATTCTGGTCTTCGAGCTTTTATATACCGATTTCCTCCAGCCTGAATACATTTTTCTGGCGTAAGCACAGCCGTTGTGAAAGAATCATCAAAAGTGCGGCATTCTGCCAAAATATCTCCAAAAGGATCAATAATCATCGAACAGCCGTTTTTTAATTGATCATCGTCCATACCAATTGGGTTAGAAAAGATGGCATAAACAGCATTGTCGTATGCTCTTGCCGGAAGCCATTTCATTAGCCAATCACGGCCTTTCATTCCGTC
Source organism: Flavobacterium sharifuzzamanii (assembly GCF_003254585.1). Classification (GTDB taxonomy): domain Bacteria; phylum Bacteroidota; class Bacteroidia; order Flavobacteriales; family Flavobacteriaceae; genus Flavobacterium; species Flavobacterium sharifuzzamanii. The sequence goes on from NZ_QJGZ01000041.1 coordinate 128,210, forward strand.
AAATTCTAATCGCAGCGAAGTTGGATCTGTTTCTCGGTTTTCCCAAAGCTGTGGTGCCACAAAACCAGCGCCAGGTCGGGTCGAAGGTGTGCACATCGTAACGTGAGGCATAAAAATAATATCGGCTCCTAGAAGTTTTGTAGCGCGTACATTCTCGATAATATTATTGTCATAACAAATTAAAATACCGCATTTCCAGCCTTCAATTTCAAAAATACAATAACGATCTCCAGGCGTTAAATACGGATTTATAAACGGATGCAATTTTCGATATTTGGCGACTAAACCATTTTTATCGACACAAACATAAGCTTTGAATAGATTATCGTTTTCGTCTTTTTCGAAAAGTCCCGCCAATATTACAATGTTATTGTTTTTGGCAATTTCTATTAATTTTAGAATGCTTTCGCCACTCGGAATCAATTCTGCCAAGTCTAGCATTTGTTCTTTTGATAAATTCCTTGCAAATGTATATCCAGTTATAGAACATTCGTGAAAAGAAATCACATCGCAGTTTTCATCAGAAGCCTTTTGAGAAAGTTTTTCGATTACAGATAAGTTATAGTTCTTATCTCCGCTTTTGTTTTCAAACTGAGCTGTGGCTATTTTTAGATTTTTCATATTGTGCACTATTAATTTTGATCAAAAATAGTGAGGGCAATATCCTAGAAATTGTATAAAACCGACATTTTAAAATGTTCTTTTAATGAGATTGTTGGTTAATTTCCCAGTATTGTAAACATATTCTGTTGGAGTAATTCCCGTATGTTTTTTAAATTCTTTAATTAAATGAGATTGGTCAGAAAAACCAGTGTCATAACAAATTGCTGTTATATTAGCATCGTTAGGTTTGTTTTTTAATAGTTTTAAAAAATGATGCAGCCTTACAACGTTTCCAAATTTCTTCGGATTTAATCCAATGCATTCTTTGAACTTTCTTTCCAAATGCCTTTCAGTATAACCTGTATATTCTACTAATTGTTTTATAGAAAATTGTCCTTTATTGTTAATGATAAAGTTTAAAGAATGATTAATTATGAATTGATTTGAAGCCGATTTTGATGCAATCAGTGATTTGAAAAAATGATTTAATAGTTCAACACGAGTTTGATTATTTTGCTCTGATAGCTTCTCTTGTAATTCAATAATCTCATGATTAAAGATATCTTCAACAGGAATGATAGCATCGTGAAATTCGTTGGCAGGAATTCCTAATAATTGATGGATTCCGTTGGGCTGAAAAACTACAATAATCAAGGTTATTTCATTTTCAGAATAAAGATCTTTAAAACCATTGAGTTGTCCATATAAAAATGAAGAAGGCAGATATTCTTTTATTTCATGTTTAGTAATACTAGAAATAAGTTTGCTTTTTAAAGAAAATACGAGACCAGTATTTCCGTCTGAAAATAAACGGAATTTTTGCATAGCAGTTTCAGTATTATCTAAAAATAGATAATGCTTGATATAGGGTAATAAATCTTTCGGAACAGAAACCTGCATGTCAAATTAATTTATAGCAACATACAAAGGTACCTTTATTTTGTTTTAAAATATTTTACTAATTGTAAAACTAATTTATTTCTGCAAAGCAGTTTTAACCTGAGGAATCATTCTCTCGACAAACATCTTATAAGCAGTTTCAGAAGGATGCAGACCGTCTGAAGCAACTAAACTCGGATTGTTAAGACCTTGTCTCGTAATGTCGGTAATTGAAATAAATGCAACATTTCTGGAGATACAGCAATTCTCTGCAAAACTGTTATACTGATTTATCTCGTTAGAAATTTTCATTCGGTTTGAATCGCTATAGTTGGCAGCAAATGGAGTATAGGTATAATCTGGAATCGAAAGAACAATCACATTTTTGTTGTTGCCTTTTGCCAATGCAATTGCCTTATTGAGCAATTGTGGAAATTCTTTTTCGTAAATCGAAAAATCTAGATGCTGATATTGATTGTTGACGCCAATTAAAAGTGTAACCAAATCATAATTGGATTCTGGATTTTGAGAATCAATTGCAGAAATTAAATTAGCAGTTGTCCATCCTGTTGTTGCAATGACTTTTAATGAAAAAGCGGTTTCGGGATAAATTGTCTGTAATTTAGCTTTGAGCTGTTCAGGATAGCGACAAGTTTCGCAGACGCTTTGTCCAATGGTATAACTATCTCCTAAAGCGAGATAATTTATGGATTTTGAAATTGGGGTTGTAGGAACTTCTTCATTTGGCGGAGTTGTTGCAGGAGGAACCGAATTGTTCTCAGAATCTGATTGCTCAGCGCTACAGCTCAATAAAAATATGCTGAGTATAACAATAACTATTTGTTTGAAATGTGGTTTCATAATTTTGGCAAATTAGGTTTGTGAACATCTTAAACAAATAGTTACGTTAAATGGCTGGTTACGGTTTTGCGGCTTCTCTGTAAATATTTCTTTCCATGACGATGTTTAATCTTGTGAACATTTCAGAGATATTAAAACCTTCTTTTTTGTACTCATCCTGGACTGCTTCTTTTGCGCTTTTCAAGACCATTTCATTTTCCCAAACCGCAATTGTGATGTAAATTAAATTGCCATTTTCGTCAATACGTTCATAAGCATTGTCATTTACAAATCCGTTTAAATGTTTTATGAAGTTTCGATTGATGCGTACTCGTTCTAAAAATTCTTGTTTTGATTTTTCGGGAACAATAAATTTATCGATAAAAATTTGCTGCATGGTTTCTGATTTTTTAGGTTTAATTTCTGAATTGATAGCTGTTGATTGAGCATTTGTTCTATAGCTGAATAAGGTCAAAAAGACAATTGAGATTAAAAGATTTGTTTTCATAATTTCTGTTTTTATTGATGTAAAATTCAGAATTGTCAAAACCAAATCATTGTAAAAAATCATTGATTTACCAAAATGAAGGAAAGTTGAAAAACTCTGTTGGAGTTTGTCCTGTAAACAATTTAAAGTCTTTATTAAAGTGAGACTGGTCAAAATAACCCGCGTCAAAAGCCAGATCGATGAGGTTTTGTTTTTTTTGTTTGTGATCAATAATTGATTTTATACGTACAACATAGCAAAATTGTTTTGGAGAAGACCCAATTGTTTTTCGGAATCTTTTCTCAAATGCATCTTGACTGATAAAGAGTGCGTCGGCAAGTTCTTTTATTTTAACAATGCCTTTTTTGGATTGTATAATGTTAATGGCGGCAGAGATTAAATCGTCGGGTTTGTAATTGTGGAGTCTTGATAAAAGAAACTGTTCTATAATCGCAATTTTTTGATTGTTGGTTTTCGCTTCCGCTAATAGTTCTTCGATAACGGCAATTTTTTGCTGCGGAATAAAGTTGTCGAGCGAAACACTTTCTTCAAATAATTCATGAAGCGGTTCTTTAAAGAAGGCTTTAGCGCCAGCTTCTTTAAATTGAACGACAAGAGTTGCCGTATCTTTTGCATAATTAATTAATCGCACTGATTTGCGAATACCTGAAATTGTAGAAACGGGCAGTTTATCGTGCTGATTTTCTTTAATGTAGTTAATGCTGCCTTTGCAGCGAAAAGCAATTGCTAGCGAAGTGCTAGGCAAAACCCTGTTTGTCAATTCGTCTTCGCTTTCGATAATTCTGTAAGTCTTAATAAAAGACTTTAACTGTTCTGTTGGAATGAAATCGATAATTTTCATTTGAAAGTGTTTTTCAACAGGTTGAATGTCAAAGGTATGAAAAACAAAATTCCAATAACTTAGTTGTTTGTTGAAACAGTTAAGTTATTGGAATTTTTTAAAGAACTTATTTTATTTTTAAACCATTTCGGTTTTCATCACGATTTCTTCTTCAATGGCATCCCAAAGAGCGATACGTTTTTCTAGAGCAAGAATCGAAACTTCTTCTACTTCTTTCCATTTTTGTGCATCGTCTTCACATAATTCTGTAATCATTGTCATAGCCATCGGACCATGTTCATCAGCATCTAGTTCGATATGTCTTTCAAAATAGTATAACAATTTTGTCAAATCGGTTTCAGGAAGATTCTTTTGAAAGTTTTTCAAAATTTCTGTAAACATACTCGGAATAAGATCTTCTCTTCCGAAAGTAAATGCTGCTGCAATTTCGTGCGGTTTTCCTTCTTCGATTACTCTAAAAGTAAAATCAAGAAAAGCTTTCACATTTGGATGAAGTGAACTTTGTTTAATTGCCACGAATATATTGTGCAGAGAAGTCACTTCTGATAAAAAGCTTAAAATTCCTGTTGTATTAGCACCACAAGCTTCCATTGCTTCAAGATACATCTCGTAGTGGCTTTGTCTTCTTCCGTCTAGTGTTAAATCGGTTTCTTCTGCCAAGACAATTTCGTTAATTAAATAACGCGTTCCAGGATTTTTTGTAGCAAACCATGGTGTTGTAGTACAAGTAAGTTTAGCTTGTAAAGCTTTTAATAATGACATGAAATCCCAAACAGCAAAAACGTGAGTTTCTAAAAAACAGTGTAGGTCGTCTATATTTTGAATCTTATTGTATAAGGAATGTTTTAAAAGTTGATCTTTTTGAGGTTGTATGCTTTTGTTTATCGTTTCGATATTCATTTGTGAAAAAATTTTGATGCAAAGATAAAAAGCTTCTCCGTCAAGAAGAAGCTTTTCGCATTGATTTTATGTATATTTTAATAATTACAGATTATTTAAATGCTGGAATTCCAGTCACATCCATTCCTGTTATCAATAAATGTATGTCGTGAGTTCCCTCATAAGTAATAACACTTTCAAGGTTCATCATGTGGCGCATAATAGAGTATTCGCCTGTAATCCCCATACCTCCGAGCATTTGTCTTGCTTCTCTGGCGATATTGATTGCCATATTAACGTTGTTGCGTTTTGCCATAGAAATCTGGGCAGTTGTTGCTCTGCCTTCATTTCTTAAAACTCCTAAACGCCAGGTTAATAATTGTGCTTTTGTGATTTCAGTGATCATTTCAGCTAGTTTTTTCTGCTGTAATTGAGTTCCTCCAATTGGTTTTCCAAACTGAATTCTTTCTTTTGAATATCTTAAAGCGGTATCATAACAATCCATTGCAGCACCAATTGCCCCCCAAGCAATTCCGTAACGAGCAGAATCTAAACAGCCAAGCGGAGCGCCAAGACCAGATTTATTTGGTAAAAGGTTTTCTTTTGGAACTTTTACATTATCAAAAATTAATTCTCCAGTTGCAGATGCACGAAGTGACCATTTATTGTGAGTTTCTGGAGTTGTAAAACCTTCCATGCCGCGTTCTACAATTAAACCATGAATTCTGCCTTCTTCGTTTTTAGCCCAAACAATTGCAATATCAGCAAAAGGAGCATTAGAAATCCACATTTTGGCACCATTTAAAAGATAGTAATCTCCCATATCTTTAAAATTGGTAATCATACTTCCAGGATCAGAACCATGATCTGGCTCAGTTAAACCAAAACAGCCTATATATTCGCCAGTAGCAAGTTTTGGCAGATATTTCATTCTCTGTTCTTCGTTTCCATATTTCCAGATTGGATACATTACTAGCGAAGATTGAACAGATGAGGTAGATCTTACACCAGAATCGCCTCTTTCGATTTCTTGCATAATTAAACCATAAGAAATTTGGTCTAATCCCGCACCACCGTATTCTACAGGAATATAAGGTCCGAAACCACCGATTTCTCCAAGACCTTTAATAATTTGTTTAGGAAATTCTGCCTTTTGAGCATATTCTTCTATAATAGGAGAAACTTCTTTTTTTACCCAAGCACGAGCAGATTCGCGAACCAATTTATGTTCGTCTGATAGTAAATCGTCTAGGTTAAAATAATCTGGAGATTGAAATAGGTCTGGTTTCATGTTTTCTAATTTTTAGCAAAGCAAATTTACATAATAAAAATATAACAAATACAGGTTAAATTGTTATATTTTTTTACTGTAAAAATAAAATTAATAGGAATTTGGCAAATTAATTGTAGTTTTTTGATAATTTATAGACTATTTTTGAATACCAAAAATAAACTTAATGAGGCTAATCATCTCTTTTTTCTTTTTACTAATAATATTTTCTAGTGGGACTGCTCAAAACAGAGAGGAATTCACGGAGCAAAAGTACTTAGAATTACAGGATAAAATCCGTTTTAGCATGAATGGTAATTTTGACCAGGGGCTTGAATATGCAGCTGAATTAAAGAAATCTAACAATGATGAACATATAGCTTTTGCTTACGGGGCGGGATCTTATCTTTATCAATTAAAAAATGATAGAGCTAAATGCGATGAATGGTTTGCCAAGGCATTAGCTCATTATAACAAACTTCCAGAATCTGTTCAAAAAACAAATCTTAGAGCTTACCTATATAATTATAGAGGATTAACAGAATGGAAAAGACGAAATTTTAGTAATGCTCTCAGTAATTATCAGGAGGGAATTAAACTTTCTATTAAAACTAAAGATGTTATTCAAACCGTAAAGTTTAAAAGTAATATTGCTTTAGTTAATGAAGCTGTGGGCAATTACGAACTTGCTGTTAAAAACCTTAGACAGAACAGTGATTTTTTGGATAAGAATGAAAGTCTTTATGAAAAAGATCAATTCCAAAACAGTAAAAGTAATATTTATACCAATTTAGGAAACGTCTATGAAGGTTATTACATGAAGAACCGAAATAAGTCAGTTTTGCTAGATTCGGCTGAATACTATTATAAAAGGGCGATAACCTATTCGCAAAACTATATAGATAATAAAATGACAGCTACTTTAAGTCTGGGAAATATCTATTTGTTAAAAAAAGATTTTAAAAATGCAGAGAAAGCTTACTTTGATATTTCGATGTATGCGAAGCAAAATAATGATGAAAGTTATTATAAGACTGCAAATTATAATTTAGGAGACCTCTATTATTCTCAAAAAAAATACGATAAAGCTTTAATTTTCTTGAAAAAAGTCGATTCTCTTTACCTAAAGGAAAAGAAAATAGATATGAGTTATTTTCAGTCCAATTATATTCAAGCCAAAATTTATAATATTCAAAACGAACCTGAATTAGCTTTTAAGCATTCTAAAATTTATTTAGATTCTTATGAAAAATATGAAGGACAATTGCGAGAAGAAGCTTTAGAAGTTAATTATAAATTAGGAACTGCGAATCTGAGCGATGAGATGTTGAGCATTCAGGAGAAGTATAAATATGAGGTTTTATGGAATAAAGCCCTAAAAGTCTTCTATGTTATTTTGGTTGTCGGGATTGTATTTTTCCTAATTAAAAATATTAGAGATAAAAATAAAGCTCAGAAAAAAATGAATTCTTTAATTGAAGAATTTAAAGCTAATCTTGAGAAAAAGGAAATTGAAAAAGCAGAAATCGAAAAGGCAGCATTAGAAAAAACTATAGTTGTGGAAGAGCTTCCAGAACTAGAAGATGGTCAGCTTAAAAAGGAAAATGCAAATCTTAGTATTGATGAGGCAAAAGAAAATAAAATTGTGGAAAAATTATTGGCCTTAGAAGAAAAACTGGAATACTTAAATGCTGATTTTACGCTTTCGTATGTTGCTAAAAAAATAAAAACCAATACGACTTATTTATCTTATGTGGTCAATAAACGATTCGGAAAATCTTTTGGAGAATATTCAAATGAATTAAAGATTAATTATGTTATTAATCAGATGATTACAAATCATTTGTACCGCAAATATTCGACTCAGGCAATTGCAGAAAGTGTTGGTTTTAAAAATGCAGTATCATTTGCAAAATCGTTTCGCAAAAGAACTGGAGTATCTCCAGCTCAATTTGCGAACAATATTTAAAGCTGAATTATTAACCATTTCCTCCGCCATTAGTTTTTATTGGATAGCTTATAACGGGCGGATCAATAGTTTCCTCACCTCCTCGAATAATTCTTTGAGTTTTAGGGTCTATTTTTTCTAGTTCAAAATCTTTGAATGTCAATATTTTAGTTTTCATGATTTAAATTTTTTTAGTTGTTTTTTACATTGTGTATCTGCAAATGAGAATCAGCCGTTTCCTGCGCCATTGGTTTTAATAGGATAGCTTACAACAGGCGGATCAACAGTTTCATTTTCCCCTCCGCGAATAATTCTTTGAGTTTTTGTGTCTATTTTTTCTAGTTCGAAATCTTTGAATGTCAATATTTTAGTTTTCATGATTTAAATTTTTTTAGTTGTTTTTTACCTTGTGTATTTGCAAATGAGAATCAGCCGTTTCCTCCGCCATTAGTTTTTATGGGATAGCTTATAATGGGCGGATCAATAGTTTCCTCACCTCCTCGAATAACTCTTTGAGTTTTTATGTCTATTTTTTCTAATTCGAAATCTTTGAATGTTAATGTTTTAGTTTTCATGTATTCTTTTTGGGATTGATTTATTTGTATTTTACTGTTTAAGATGTTAGTTAACCGTTTCCTCCACCATTAGTTTTCAAAGGATCGCTTGGTGTAGCCGGATCAGTGGCGTCATTACCTCCTCCTTTAATAAGTCTTTGTGTTTTTGTATCAATTTTTTCTATTTCGAAATCTGTTAATGTGAATATTTTATTTTTCATGTTTTTGAATTTTTAGTTTATATTTTTAAAGTGTTAAGTGTTGTATACTTTTTTTAAAGTATTATCAAACGCACCAAAAAATGAGCGTTAAATGGAACTGTGCTAATAGTTTTTTTGAGTTGTTATTGATCAAAAGCAGTGAAAAAAACGAATTTATTTGTGAGGGATACTGACCAAATTATGGTTTGCTTTTTGCTTTTAGAGGAAGTTTTTTTGCTTCTGATTTGAGGTTTTTTTTTGACGATTTGAAGTCATTTTTTTGACCTCTTTTTATGATTTTCTTTCTTCAAAATCATGTCATTTTCTTGTCCTTATTTTCATGTTTTCCAATGTTTAGATTATTACCTATCCAAAACTAGATAAAAAGCAAAACCGTTAATCGAAAATGGGCTTTTTGAGCTTTTTGTTGAAAGAATAAACATGTAATCTTAAGTGTGTCAGGGTATTGCGAAGTTTACTATACTTGGTATAATTTATAAATTGTATGTGGTATAATTAATAAAATGTATGTGTTTATGTGATTTTTATCAATAAAAACCCCAATCTTTGCAGTGTAATTATGATTTTAAAACATTAAAAAACGATGTTAAAACTGGTCCAAAAATTTCTGCAAATCAATCGATACTCAGATATCAAAAATGAGTTTAAGGACCTGTTTTTGTCTCATCCAAATTATCCGAGTTTGTTTGCCATTACAGACTCGTTTGATTTGCTTTCTGTAGAGAATGCAGCTGTAAGAGTTTCGAAAGAACAGATTGAAGAGTTGCCTTCAAATTTTTTGGCGTATTTTAAAGATGAATTGACGCTAGTTGAAAAGATTAAAAGCGGTGTTAGAATTACAACTACAAAAAAAGGAGTACAAAAGTTATCCTATGATAAATTTCTCTTAGATTGGAATGGAGTAATTGTTGCCATTGAGCCAAACAATGTCGTAGCAAGAGATAATTTAAAAATAGAATACAACTGGCTAAAATATTTTCTGCCTCTTGTGCTTGTAGGGGGATTGTCTTTCTACTATAATCGTTTTGATTGGTTTAGCGCTTCGTATTTGGTAACATCAGTTTTGGGGCTAATTGTAAGCATATTTATTGTTCAGGAAAGATGGGGAGTTAAAAATACTGTAATTTCAAAATTCTGTAATTTGAGTTCTAATTCTTCTTGTCATTCTGTAATAAGCTTCAATGATGATATTGCAAATAGATGGCTGAGTTTCTCAGATTTGCCATTGCTCTTCTTTAGTTCAAGTATTGTAGCAATATTGGTTAATCCTTTAAGTTCAGCAGTTTTTGTTGGATTCTTAAGTCTTTTGGCAATTCCAATAATAGTTTGTTCGATCTGGATTCAAAAGTTTGAGATTCAAAAATGGTGCATAATGTGTCTTGCAATATCATTTTTAATATTGGCACAAAGCATTGTTTGGTTTTCGTCTGATTTTTTCACATTGAGTTTCAGTTTTAATGAAATCTTTCCTTATGTATTCTCTTTATTGCTTTTAATACCAATTTGGGCAGCAGTTAAAGTAATGATAAGAAAAATGCTTGATAACGAAAACTCTCTAAAAGAGCTTAAGAAATTTAAAAGAAATTACTCTTTATTAAACTTCTTGTCTAAAAAAGTAAAATATACAAAAGGATTTGAAGATTTAAGAGGATTGACATTTGGCAACAAAAATGCTGGAGTTAGACTTTCTGTAATTCTTAGTCCTAGCTGTGGGCATTGCTATAGAACTTTTCAAGAAGCTTTTGATTTAGTATTGAAGTTTCCAGACAAAATATATTTGAATGTTCTTTTTAATATTAATCCTGAAAACAATGACAATCCTTACAAGGCAGTTGTAGAAAGACTTTTAACTATTAACAGGACGTCACCTGGAAAAACAGTTGAAGCAATTTCTGATTGGTATATTAAGAGAATGACTCACAAAAAATGGCTTAAAAAATGGAATGTTGAATCTGTAAGCATGATGATAAATCAGGAAATTCAGAAACAATATGATTGGTGCTCTATGAACAATTTTAATTACACACCTATTAAAATTGTAAACGAAAGGCTATTTCCAAATGAATACGAATTGAACGAGTTAAAATATTTCTTGAATGATTATGTAGAGGAAGTTCAAGTTCTTGAAAAGATAGCTTAGAAATGCAGAAGCTTCGACTGCTAAAATAGAAGAAAATAACCCCGATTAAAAAACCTGCAGTTATGTTAAAGAATATTTTGAAATTGAAAGGTGCAGTAGAATTGACTGCTAATGAACTGAAAACAATAAATGGAGATCATGCTCCAATTTGTGAAGATGGATTTAAGGCCAAAAGATGTACAGAATTTGGAACCGTGCCAACATACTGGAACTGTATACCAAATAGCTATTTCGGAGGCTGTTAGAGAAAAATAAGTATCAAAAGTTATTACAGATTTGAGGCTTAAACCAAAAAACGTAAATAGCCAGTTATGTTAGAAAAGATTTTAAAAAGCAAAGAAACAAGAAAGCTGACAAAAAAAGAGCAGAAAAATATTTTGGGAAACGAGTATTTACAAGAACTTAATTGTCATGATACTGCTGTTGAGAAATACTCTGCTTGCTAATTTTTAATATTAATTAACAATAGATAAAATACTGTTGTTATATAAAAAAGGTATTGATTATGTTAAAGAAGATCTTAAACCTAGAAGGTGCTCAATGCATTAATAAAAATGAGCAAAAAAACATAAAAGGAGGAATTCCAGAATGTTGGGTTTATGCTTTAGAGGCAGGATGCTTTTTAATACCGCCAGGCGAAACTTGTCCGCTAAATACATCATCGGGTATTTGTGATACAAGTCGTCTTTGTTGTTGATTTTTAACTTTTTTAAAAGTAATACGATATAGCCTTATTTAGAATTTAGTCATGTTTTTTTTGAATGTATAGGCGCTCGATCGTGGAACATTGAGCATTTTCTCAGTATTGATGATTGGTACTGAGATTCTTAGGAGTTGGCCGATAGGTTGTTTTTATTTGGTTAGGGTAACCGCGGCCATGTCCTAAAGAAATTGTGTTGCTAAAAATTTGTTTTTAAATACTGAAACAGAGAAGATTTAGGTCTTCTCTGTTTTTTTTATGGATTAACAAGAATTTTTTTTCTTAATTTGGCCTTTAATAAATCAAAAACAATTGAAACGATTCATTCACTATAGACAAGCTGATCAAAAAGATTGTGGCCCGACATGTTTAAAAATTATTGCTAAATATTACGGTAAAACAATCAATATTCAGGAGTTGAGAGATTTTAGCGAAACAACTCGTGAAGGAAGTAATTTGCTTTTTTTGAGTGGTGCAGCCGAGAAAATTGGATTTAGGACCTTAGGCGTAAAATTGTCTGTAAAAAGAATTGAAGAAGCTCCATTACCTTGTATCCTGCACTGGAATGATAATCATTATGTAGTTCTTTATAAAATTAAAAAAGGAAGATATTACATCTCAGATCCCGCTTTTGGTCTTTTGGACTACAATAAAGAAGAATTTGTGAAGTTTTGGATTGGTAATAATGCCGACGATAAAACGAAAGAAGGAATTGCATTGCTGATCGAAGCAACACCTAAATTTTTTCAATCTGATTTTGACAAAGAAGAAAATTCAGGATTAGGATTCAGATTCCTTTTCAAGTATTTATTTCAATACAAATCGTTCCTTATCCAGCTTGCAATAGGGCTTTTAGCAAGCAGTTTGCTTAACCTGATTTTTCCATTTTTAACCCAGAGCATTGTCGATGTAGGTATTCAGAATCAAAATATCCATTTTATTTATCTGATTCTCTTTGCGATGCTTTTTGTTTTCGCTGGGAGAACAGGTTTAGAACTTATTAGAAGCTGGATTTTATTGCATTTGTCAACGAGAATCAATATTTCTCTTATTTCCGATTTCTTTATCAAATTAATGAGTCTGCCAATTTCCTTTTTTGATGTGAGAATGACAGGTGATATTATGCAGCGGATAAATGATCATCGCCGTATCGAAAAAATACTTACTACATCATCGCTTAATGTGTTCTTTTCTGTAATTAATATGTTTGTGATGGGAGCTGTTTTAGCCTATTTCAATTTGAAAATATTTCTTGTTTTCTTTGGAGGAAGCCTTCTTTACTTTGGCTGGATCGTACTGTTTTTGAAAAAAAGAAAGGCATTAGATTATAAACGGTTTGCGGAGGTTTCAAAAGAACAGAGTAAAGTAATGGAGCTGATAAACGGAATGCAGGAAATTAAGCTTCACAATGCCGAAAAACAAAAGCGATGGGGTTGGGAGTATGTTCAGGCAAGACTTTTCAGAGTTTCGATAAAAGGACTGATTTTAGAACAGACACAAACAATTGGCTCTTCGATTATTAATGAGTTAAAGAATATATTTATCATTTTCTTGTCGGCTAAATTGGTCATAGATGGTTCTATCACACTGGGGACAATGCTTGCAATAAGTGCTATAGTTGGAAGTTTAAACGGCCCGATTACTCAGTTGATTGAGTTTGTACGAGAATTACAAGATGCTACGATTTCACTTGCCAGATTGTCCGAAATTCATCAGAAAGAAGACGAATTACAGCAGGAAATTAATCAAACAAGCGATGTGCCGCAAGATGTAGATATCGAAATTAAAAATCTTACGTTTCGTTATTTAGGAGCAGATGTTCCTGTTTTAGATAATTTGAGCCTGTTAATTCCCTCCAATAAAGTAACAGCGATAGTAGGGGTCAGCGGAAGCGGTAAAACAACCTTAATGAAATTGCTTTTGAAGTTCTACGAACCTGAAAAAGGAGAAGTCCTAATTGGCAATACACAGCTTAAAAACATATCACAAAATGCCTGGAGATCTAATATTGGTGCCGTAATGCAAGAAGGTTTTATTTTTAGTGATACAATTGCTAATAATATTGCTTTTGGAGTAGATCATATTGATAAAGAAAGATTGTTGTATGCGGCGGATGTTGCCAATATTAAAAGCTACATTAGCGAGCTTCCTTTAGGTTTCAATACCAAAATAGGGGCAGAAGGATTAGGTATGAGTACTGGTCAGAAACAGCGGTTATTAATTGCACGGGCAGTTTACAAAAATCCTGAAATTTTATTTTTTGATGAAGCAACTTCAGCTCTTGATGCAAATAATGAAAAGGAGATTATGAAAAAGCTCGATCTCTTTTTTAAAGAGAAAACAGTGGTGGTAATAGCGCATCGATTGAGTACGGTTATGAATGCAGATCAGATTGTAGTTTTAGAGAAAGGAAAAATTATCGAAATAGGAAGCCATTCGGCATTAGTAGAACAAAAAGGAAATTATTTTGAACTGGTTAGAAATCAGCTGCAATTAGGAAATTGAGTATGAACGAAGATACATTTGAATTAAGAAGCGAAGAGGTTCAGGATATCCTAACCAAAGTACCGCATTGGATGATACGATGGGGAACCGTTTTGATATTTGCCATAATAATCATGCTGTTTTTTGTTTCTTGGTTTGTCAAATATCCAGATGTTGTAAAAACGGAAATTGTAATTACAACTAATATTCCTCCAGAGAAAATAGTGTCAAAGTCTTCTGGGCGCATTGAAGCTATTTTAGTTAAAAACAAAATGGTGGTTGCTAAAAATAGTATACTTGCTATAATTGAAAATACAGCCAATTATAAAGATGTTTTTTTGCTGAAAAAGATAGTTGATAGCTATGATATAAATAGTTCAAAAAAAGAGTTTCCTTTTGAATTATTACAAAATAAGCAGTTAGGAGAAATAGAAAGTGCGTTTGCAGTATTTCAGAAGGATTATCAGGCACAGGAATTAAATAAAGATCTGCATCCTTTTCAAGTGGAAAGTAGAGCGCAGCAGTCCGAAAAAATCCAAATAACCGAAAGAATAGAAATCCTGCAGCAGCAGAAAACAATTAATGAGCGCGAACTTGAGCTTCAGAGAAATGAAGTGGCGCGTTTTGAAACTTTATTCAATAAAGGAATTATTTCTGCCCAAGAAATGGAGGCCAAAAAACTGAGTTTTCTTCAGGCTCAAAAGAATTATAGAGGCTTGCTGTCGTCAATTTCTCAATTAAGGTCTTCTTTGATTGATAATACAAAATCAAGTCAGAATTCGCAGATAAATAGCACTAGGGAAGAAGTTAATCTCGGACGCAATGTTTCACAATCTTTTTATCAGCTGAAAAAAGTAATAAGAGACTGGGAATTAGCCTATGCGCTAAAATCTTCCATTAGTGGTAAAGTGACTTTTCTGCAAGTTTGGAATGAAAATCAAACTATAAACGTTGGGGACAATGTGTTTTCTATAATTCCGGACGCTAAAAACAGTTTTATAGGAAAAGTGAAAGCGCCGGCTTTAAATTCAGGAAAAATCAAAGTAGGGCAACGTGTTAATATCCGTTTAGCCAATTATCCCGACAGAGAATTTGGTGTTTTGAAAGGCGAAATCAAAAATATTTCATTGGTTCCTGATAAGGATGGAAATCTTCTTATAGATGTTGCTCTTCCAAATGGACTAAAAACATCATACGATAAAAAGATTACCTTTCAGCAAGAAATGAAAGGGAATGCAGAGATTGTAACCGAAGATCTGCGTTTAATCGAACGAATCCTGTATCAGTTTAAGAATATTTTTGAACAGGTTTAAAATTTCAAATAAAAATCTTTAGTCAGTTCAATATACTCGGGAGTATAAACATGGCGCTCGATTTCGATCACTAATTCATCGATTTCAATTTTAGAAACTTCATTTCGGCTAAAGGCCAGTAAACTACGTTTGATTTCAGATTTTGGAGTTCCTTTTACTCTAGTAATTTTTATCGGATATAATTCTGCTTCTTTTGCTAAAGCAATAAATTTTTCTTCTTCTTTGAAAGGAATTATTAAGGCAAATATTCCATTTTCTGAAAGTAATAAATCTGCAGCTTCAACCAATTCTTCAAAAGGCATTGCGTCTTGAAAACGAGCTAAATCACGTTGTTCATTTTCTGTTTTATAATCTTCAGCATAAAAAGGCGGATTTGAAACGATTAAATCATATTCATCTTCTGGTTCGTCAATAAATTCATCTAAACCAGCATGAAAACAAAATAATCTATCGCCCCACGGAGAAGCTTCAAAATTTTCTACAGCCTGTTCGTAAGCGTTTTCGTCAATTTCAAGAGCGTCAATTTGTTCTGCATGAGTTCGTTGAGCGAGCATTAAAGCAATAATTCCAGTTCCAGCACCAACATCTAAAACACTAAACGGATTATGGTAAATAGGAGCCCAAGCACCAAGTAAAACACCATCTGTGCCTACTTTCATAGCGGTTTTGTCTTGTTTAACAGAAAATTGCTTAAACTGAAACATAGTAAATTCTAATTTATTATTAAGATTTTGAATTCAGATAAGAAACTGAACACTTAAAACTGAGACTGAACACTAAATTACAAGTACATCTCAATAAGACCTTCAGGAAGATCCATGATTACTTTTTTGTTCTCACGATCGATTTTTACAAGAAATTGATCGATCATTGGAACTAAGATTTCAACTTCACCATTTAAAACTTCAAAAAGAGGTTGTGCAGTTGAATCATTAATAGAAGTTATTTTTCCGAAAACGCCTAAACGTTTGTCTTCAATTTCGAAACCAATAACTTCGTGGAAGTAGAATTTGTTGCCAGTAAGTTTTGGCAACATGGTTAAAGGAAGATAAATAGGGCTACCTACTAAGGCATCTGCATCTTCTTCGGTATTTACATCTTCAAAACGAACTCTTAAAAAGTCGTTTTTGTGTAATGAACTTGTTTCAATAAAAAAAGGAACCAAGTGTTTGTTGCTTTCAACAAACACTGATTCCAGATTTTCGTATAACTCAGGTTCATCCGTGTCTAAATAGACTAAGACTTCACCCTTGAAACTAAATTTTTTAGCGATTTTACCTAAATAAAAACAATCTTCTTTACGCATTATCGCTAAGTAAAATTATGCTTCAGTTGTTTCGTTATTCTCTTCAGCAGCAGGAGCTTCTTCAGTAACTTCAGCAACTTCTTCAGTAGCCTCAGCAGCTTGTGCAGCGGCAACAGCTTCAGCTTGTGCAGCAGCAGCGTCAGCTATACGCTTAGCGTTAACTTCTTTCTCTGCTTTTAATGCTGTAGCTTTAGCATCAGCTTTTGCTTTAGATAAACCATCTTTTTTAGCATCAACTTTACCAGCTTTTGCTTCTAACCAAGCAGTTAATTTAGCGTCTGCTTGCTCTTGTGTTAAAGCACCTTTACGAACTCCTCCATCAAGGTGGTGTTTCAATAAAGCACCTTTGTAAGAAAGGATAGCTCTAGCAGTATCAGTTGGTTGAGCACCATTGTGTAACCATTTAACTGCGCTGTCAAGGTTTAACTCAACAGTTGCTGGGTTAGTGTTTGGATTGTAAGTACCGATTTTCTCTAAGTATCTACCATCTCTTTTTGAACGTGCATCTGCAGCTACTACCCAGTAAAAAGGTTTTCCTTTTTTACCGTGTCTTTGTAATCTAATTTTTACTGACATAATCTAGTGATTAAATTTTGAGGTACTCGACCTCTGTTAATTAAGGGCGCAAAGATATAATTTTTTTATGAAAAACACGTTTTAAAAGAGATTAAATATATTTGAGCTGTTTTTTTAGCATTTTTTTGACTTTTTAATTTAAGTATTTAGCTCTTAATGCGATACTTTTGCATCAAATTCATTTTAAATATGAAAAAATACTTTTACTTTTTATCACTTTTACTACTGCTTGTATCTTGTACAGAGGATATAAAATTTAATAATCCAGCTTTTCAGTCCTTAAAAGATAATACTTTTTGGAGAGCACAAGTTTATGAAGCTGGAATCGAAACGAATAATTTTTTTAGTATTGAAGGGTCTTTAGGTTTAGAGCAAGTACGATTTCAACTTCCTGAGCCAGCTGAGAAGACATATATCTTAGGTATAAATGATGATGTAAAAGCCATTTATAAAAATACTTATAAAGGACAAGAAGCAGAATTTAGTACTGGAACTGGCAAAGGAACTGGAGAAATTGTCGTTACAGAATATAATACTGTCGATAATACTATTTCGGGGACATTTAAATTTACAGCAGTTAATACTGATCCTAATGCCGAAAAACAAACCATGCATTTTTCGGAAGGAGTTTTCTATAAAATCCCAGTGACATCAGGAGGAAACTTTGTTCCTGTTAACAATTAAGTTAACTGTTTAGATTACTTCAAATCAGAATAAAAACTTAAATAAATTGATAATATAGTGGATTAGATTTAAATAAGACTACATTTGTTTTTTATTTAAATAAATATCTATGAATATTTTCGTTGGAAGCCTTCCATTCAGTATTGAGGAAGCAGATTTAAGAGAGTCTTTTGAGGCTTATGGAACAGTTGACTCTGTTAAAATTATTACTGATAAATTTACTGGAAGAAGTAAAGGCTTTGGTTTTGTTGAAATGCCAAATGATAGCGAAGCTCAGAAAGCTATCGATGAATTGAACGGTGCTGTTGTTTCAGGTCGTACAATCGTTGTAAATAAATCTGAGCCAAAACCAGAGGGCGAAAGAAGAAGTTTTAATAACAATCGCGGAGGAAACGATCGCGGTGGTTACGGAAACAACCGTGGCGGAGATCGCGGAAACAGAAGAGAATATTAATGTTTTTTTTCTAAAATATAAAAGGGATCAACGAAAGTTGATCCCTTTTTTTGTTTCAGGTTTTATTTGTTTCAAGTTTCACGTTCCAACAACCTGAAACTTGACCCGAGGCTTTAGCCGAACGGGCGAAGCAGACAAAATAAACTGTTATACATTCGCAGCTAACCAGTCACCAACTTCTTTAGTGCCGTATGCTTTGCCTCCATTAGCTAAATCTTCAGTAACTACTCCTGCTTCTAAAGCTTTGTTTACAGCATCTCTCATCGCTTTTCCTTCTTCCATTAATCCGAAATTTTCGAACATCATAGCAGCAGATAAAATAGTAGCCATTGGGTTTGCTATGTTTAATCCTGTAGCTTGAGGATAAGAACCGTGAATTGGTTCAAATAAAGATACTTCAGCTCCCATAGATGCAGAAGGCATTAATCCCATTGAACCTGAAATTACAGAAGCTTCGTCTGTTAAGATATCTCCAAATAAGTTTTCAGTTATTAATACGTCGTAAGAATTTGGCCATTGAACTAAACGCATTGCGACAGCGTCAACAAATTCGTAGCTAACTTCAACCTCTGGATAATCTTTCTCCATTGCTTGAACCGTTTCTCTCCACAAACGAGAAGTTTCCAAAACGTTTGCTTTATCAACGCAGCATAATTTTTTAGAACGTGTCATTGCCAATTCGAAACCTTTTTTAGCTAAACGCTGTACTTCGGCTCTTGTGTAAACGCAGTTGTCGTAAGCTGTGTCTCCGTTGTCTTTTCTTCCTTTTTCACCAAAGTAAATTCCGCCAGTTAATTCTCTTAAGAAAACTAAATCAGTTCCTTCGATTCTTTCTCTTTTTAAAGGAGACTTGTCTAATAAAGATGGAAATGTAAAAGTTGGTCTCACGTTTGCAAACAAACCTAATGCTTTACGCATTTTTAACAAACCTTGTTCTGGACGAACTGGCGCAGAAGGATCGTTATCGTATTTTGGGTGGCCGATTGCTCCAAAAAGAACGGCATCAGCATTTTTACAAACTTCATGTGTAGAATCTGGATAAGGTTCTCCCACTGCATCAATTGCAGCCGCACCGGTTAAAGCTGGTTTCCAAGTAATTTCATGTCCAAATTTTTTTGCAACAGCATCTGATACTTTTACTGCTTCATTTATTACTTCTGGTCCGATTCCGTCGCCGGCTAAAAGGGCTATGTTTAATTTCATTCTATATTTTTTAAAAGGTTCTAAGATTCTGAGTTGCTAAGGTTCTAAGTTTTTTATTCTTAGTGTCCAAGTTTTTTTTATTTTAAAGGTTCTAAGGTTCTGAGCTGATAAGGTCCTAAGCTCAAAGAAATATCTTAGAACCTCACAACCTTAGTCTCTTAGCGCCTTAAGTAATTATATTAAGCATTTTTTGTGTCGCAATAATTGCCGCAACGGTCTGGTCAGAATCTAATCCGCGGGTTTTGAATTCTTTTCCATTGTTGACCCATGTAATAATGGTTTCGCACAACGCATCAGAACTACTTCCTGGTGGGATTCTCACGGCATAATCGATCAATTTTGGAAGCGTAAGTTTCTTGCTTTTGTAAATCTTGGATAAAGCATTCATAAAAGCATCAAATTGACCGTCCCCTTGTGCATTTTCTTCGATTATTTCTCCATTTAAATTTAAAGATAAAGTCGTAGATGGGCGCATTCCTTTAGAATGAACCAGCATATAAGAGTTTATTGTGATTCTTTCTTCGTAAGTATGACTGTCCAAAACATCTGAAATAATGTATGGAAGATCTTCTTTCGTAACAGTTTCTTTTTTGTCGCCTAGTTCGATAATTCTTTGCGTAACCAATTTCAAATCTTCGTTGTTAAGTTTTAAACCTAATTCCTGAAGATTTTTTTCAATATTGGCTTTTCCAGAAGTTTTTCCTAAAGCGTATTTTCTTTTTCTTCCAAAACGTTCTGGAAGTAAATCATTAAAATAAAGATTGTTTTTGTTGTCTCCGTCGGCATGAATTCCGGCAGTTTGAGTAAAAACGTTGTCACCTACAATTGGTTTGTTGGCAGGAATTCTATAACCTGTAAATGTTTCAACCAGCTTGCTTACAGAATACAAAGAGGTTTCTTTTACGTTGATATTTACTTCTGGCAGATAATCATTTATGACAGCAACAGTACTTTCAAGTGGCGCATTTCCAGCGCGTTCTCCCATTCCGTTTACCGTTACATGAAGTCCGTTGATTCCTGCTTTTATCGCTTCCATAACATTGGCAACGCTTAAATCATAATCATTATGAGCGTGGAAATCAAAATGTATGGTTGGATATTTTGCCCTGATTTTCGAAATGAATTCAAAAGTCAAAGAAGGAATTAAAACTCCTAAAGTATCTGGAAGTAAAACTCTTTTGATTGGTTGTGTTGCTAAGAAATCCAAAAATTGAAAAACATAATCTGGAGAATTTCGCATTCCGTTGCTCCAGTCTTCTAGATAAACATTGGTCTCAATGTTATTTTCTTTGGCTAAAACAATGATTTCAGCGATTTCAGCGAAATGCTGTTCCGGAGTTTTTTTCAATTGATGCGTTAAGTGATTCATTGAACCTTTGGTCAATAAATTCTGCACTTTTGCACCCGCTTTTTTCATCCAGTCGATTGAAACTCCTCCGTCAACAAATGTTAGGACTTCAATTCTGTTAATGTATCCTTTTTCTTCAGCCCAAGAAGTAATGCCTTTTACAGCCTGAAATTCTCCTTCGCTCACGCGGGCAGAAGCAATTTCGATTCTATCAATATTTAATTCTTCCAACAACAATTGCGCAATGGTCAGTTTTTCTGCAGCAGAAAATGAAACTCCTGATGTTTGTTCACCATCACGAAGCGTCGTATCCATTATTTCAATTTTTCTTTTTTCCATATTGATATTCTATATTTCTGATGTAATTTGACGCAGATTTTACGGATTTGCTATCGCAAAGACGCAGATTAACGCGGATTTTAATTTTAGTAAAAAATAAAAATCTGTTTTTTTCCGCGTCTTTGCGATAGCAAATCTGTTTTATCCGCGTCCTATTTATTCTAGAAAGACCCGACTGGTTTTTGAAGCCTGCCGGGTCTAATAGACTGAATGATATTTCTATTAGTACGGAAGTTTATCAGCGAAAGCCTTAATGTCTTCCTTCATGTCTTGTAAATAATCAATATCGTCAAAACCATTAATTAGGTTGTTCTTTTTATAACCGTTAATAGCAAATGATTCTTGCTCACCAGTTGACAATAAGGTAATTGTTTGGTTTGGAAGATTGATTTCTAATTCTGTGTTAGGGTCAGCTTCAATAGCTTTGAAAATGTTAGCTAGAAATTCCGGGCTGATTTGAACTGGCAAAACACCAATATTCAAACAGTTTCCTTTGAAGATATCAGCAAAGAAACTAGAAACTACAGCGCGGAATCCGTAATCGTAAACTGCCCAAGCAGCGTGCTCTCTAGAAGATCCTGAACCAAAGTTTTTTCCTCCAACTAAAATTTTCCCGCTGTAAGTTGGGTTGTTCAAAACGAAATCTGCTTTTGGAGTATCATCTCCATTATATCTCCAGTCTCTGAAAAGGTTATCTCCAAAACCTTCACGTTTTGTAGCTTTTAAGAAACGAGCTGGAATGATTTGATCTGTATCTACGTTCTCAATTGGCAACGGAACTCCGCTGCTAGTAAGTATATTAAATTTATCGTATGCCATTTTGATTTTTGATTTTAGATTAACGATTTCTGATTTTAGATTTGTTGTTGTGTCTTAAAATTGTAATCGTTAATGTTTTTTGTAAAATGTAAATTGAAATTTTAGAAGATTTTTTAATGAAGCGTATCGAAATCTGAAATCAAAAATCGTTAATCTTCATTCCTAAATCTTTAAAAAAGCTCTCTCGGATCTGTTAGTTTTCCTGTAACAGCAGCTGCAGCAGCCATAATTGGACTTGCTAAAAGCGTTCTTGAACCAGGACCTTGACGACCTTCAAAGTTTCGGTTTGAAGTACTTACTGCATATTTTCCAGCAGGAACTTTATCATCGTTCATTGCTAAACAAGCAGAACAACCCGGCTGACGCAATACGAAACCAGCTTCTGTTAGGATATCTAAAATTCCTTCTTCTTTAATCTGAGCTTCAACAACGTGAGAACCTGGAACTAACCAAGCGGTAACATTATCTGCTTTTTTTCTTCCTTTTACAATTTCAGCAAAAGCTCTAAAATCTTCAATACGTCCGTTTGTACAGCTTCCTAAGAAAACGTAGTCGATTTGTTTTCCAATCATTACGTCATCTTCGTTGAAGCCCATGTAAGCTAAAGACTTTTTGTAAGTTTCCTCACCGCCTTCAACCTCTTTTGCACTCGGGATATGTTTTGTGATACCAATTCCCATTCCAGGGTTAGTACCGTAAGTAATCATTGGTTCGATATCTTCAGCTTTGATATTTAATTCAGCATCAAAAATAGCATCTGCATCAGTTTTCAAAGTTTTCCAATATTCAACAGCTTTTGTCCAAGCTTCTCCTTTTGGAGCGTAAAGTCTTCCTTCTAAGAAATCGAAAGTAGTTTGGTCAGGAGCAATCATTCCTCCACGAGCACCCATTTCGATACTTAAGTTACAAACTGTCATACGGCCTTCCATAGTCATGTTTTCGAAAACATCACCAGCATATTCAACAAAATATCCTGTACCTCCAGAAGTAGTTAATTGAGCAATAATATAAAGAGCAACGTCTTTTGGACCAACACCTTTGCTTAATTTACCATTGACGTTGATACGCATTTTCTTTGGTTTAGGCTGCATAATACATTGCGTAGAAAGCACCATTTCAACCTCAGATGTTCCGATACCAAAAGCAATAGCTCCAAAAGCACCGTGAGTAGATGTATGCGAATCCCCGCATACAATAGTAGCACCTGGCAAAGTAATTCCGTTTTCAGGACCAACTACGTGCACAATTCCATTTTTTTGGTGACCTAATCCCCAGTGCGAAATTCCGTATTCGTTTGCATTGTCTTCAAGAGCTTTAAGCTGGTTTGCAGAAAGCGGATCCTGAACTGGTAAATGTTGGTTTATGGTTGGTGTATTGTGGTCGGCAGTTGCAAAAGTACGTTCCGGATATAATACGTTAACGCCTCTTGATTTTAATCCTAAAAAAGCAACAGGACTCGTAACTTCATGAATGAAATGACGGTCAATAAAAAACACATCTGGTCCATCTTCAATTTTACGCACAACATGTGAATCCCATACTTTGTCAAATAATGTCTTACTCATTTTTTATTTTTTTTAATTGTAATTTCTATAACCACAGCAATTTCCTGTTCATTATAATAGCAAAACAAAAGTAAAAAAAGATAAAAAAGCGTCAATTTCAATATTTCATTATATACGATACCCAAACTAATTTACAAATTGCCAAATGGCTTTTGCAGACTAAAATTTGAAAGAAAAATGATAAAGAAACTGATTTGCTTTTTCTTTTTCGGCTTTAATTTTTCTTGTTTGTTTTTTGTTTTAATAGTTTGCAAATTTATCTCAAAATCAGTATAAAATATAAGAATTTGTTTGAAAAAATCTAACAAAATGAATAAAAATAGTAATAATTGTTAGTTTTGATTTCTTTGTAAAAAGTGTGTTTTTTGGGTTTTTTAAAGCTTTTCAAGGTGCTTTTCGGGTATTATCTAGATTCAATAAAACATCAAAATACTACGACATCCAAGAAGTGTATTTTTATGAAATTTTATGATTTTTTGAGACAGAAATTGATTTTTTGAGAGTAGTATTTTTAAAAGTTAATTCAACGAATTTTTAAATTCTAATGGAGTAAGATTGGTTTTCTTTTTGAATAATTTACTAAATGACTGCGGATACTCAAAACCTAATTGATAAGCAATTTCTGCTACTGAAAGATTGGTAGTAATCAAGAAATCTTTTGATTTTTCTATTAATTTCGAATGAATGTGCTGTTGCGCATTTAGTCCCGTTAAGTTGCGAAGCATGTCGCTTAAGTAATGACTTGAAACATTAATCTGCGAAGCAAGAAATTCTACTGTTGGCAATCCTCTTTTTAAGGTTTCTGAATTGCTGATATAGTTATCAAGAGTTTCTTCGACTTTTAATAATAAATCGTGACTGATGGTTTTTCTGGTAATAAATTGTCGTTTGTAAAAACGATTGCTGTAATTCAGCAAAACATCAATATATGAAACAATTACATCCTGGCTCATTTCATCAATTGCGGTATTGAGTTCGTTGTCGATACTTTGCAATAATCCGATAATAATTGTTTTTTCACTGTCTGAAAGATGCAGCGCTTCATTGGTATCATAAGAAAAGAAGCCATATTTTTTGATGCTTTTTCCCAAAGGATAATTTCGAATAAAATCGGGATGAAATAGAAGTGTATAACCTCCGTATTCAACGCCTTCTTCATTTTCAGTAAAAATTAACTGAGTTGGGGAAGCAAACATAAGTCCGCCTTCGTTGAAATCATAATAGCCTTGACCGTAGCCCATTTTTCCTTTGGTAGAAAACTTATAAGAGATCTTATAAAAATCAAGCAAAAAGGCATGATTCGCCAAATCTTCATTAATGACCAACTGCGTATTGTCGACCAAACTTACCATCGGATGAAATGGTTTTGGCAGTTGAAGCAGGTCGTGAAATTGCGATATAGAAGAGATTTTTGCTGGATTATTGTTTTTCTTTTCCATGATATAAAAGTAAGAAAATTTAAGAGACTAAAATTAGCTTC
Source organism: Flavobacterium sharifuzzamanii (assembly GCF_003254585.1). Classification (GTDB taxonomy): domain Bacteria; phylum Bacteroidota; class Bacteroidia; order Flavobacteriales; family Flavobacteriaceae; genus Flavobacterium; species Flavobacterium sharifuzzamanii. The sequence continues at coordinate 153,164 of NZ_QJGZ01000041.1, forward strand.
GGAGAAGCGAAATATTTATAGAAATTGTTTTTAGTATTGAGAGCAGAGCTCCAGCGGAGCGACATATTCATTGCGATAAATATTTCGCTCCTCTGGAGCTCTTTTGTATCCGGATTATTGAATTTCTATACATATTTAGCTCCTCTGGAGCTTGATAAAAGAATGTTCAATGCTTTTTGGATAGCCTTATTAGGAATTATTATTCTCCAAAAAATTGTTTACCAAATTCAGAACGAAAAACTTCGTCTCCAACTTCTAGTCTTTGTTTGTAAAGCGCTTTTGCATCCTCACCCGCAACATATCTTAATTGATCTTTTCCATCTGTAGCAGCTTCATAAACCACGTTGGCAATTTGCTCAGGAGTTGAGGCCATTTCAAACATGGTGTCAACGTTTCCGAACATTTTATTGGTCATTGTTTCGTATTCTGGAAGAGTGCTTGTGTCAAGTGAACCGTGCAAAAATTCTGTTTTAATTGCTCCAGGAGAAACTGTTTTAATGTTTATGCCAAACGGATTTAATTCGTAAGCCATACTTTCGCTCCAGCCTTCCAATCCCCATTTTGTAGCATGATAGATTGATCCTAAAGGGAAAGCAATCAATCCGCCGATAGAAGTCGTTGAAATAAATGAACCATTTTTTCTTTCTCTGAAATAAGGAATAAATGCATTTGTAACGCGAATTACTCCCAATAAATTAGTGTCTAATTGTTTGGTGATTTGATCGTCAGTTAAACTTTCTAAAGGACCAATTAACCCATAACCAGCATTGTTAAAAACGATGTCAATATCACTAATTTCAAGCGCTTTTTGAACTGTAGTTTGAATTTGATCATAATTGGTAACGTCTAATGGTAAAAGCGTTACGTTTTTTAATTGAGAAAGCTCGGTTTCTTTTTCGGGATTTCTCATGGTTGCAATTACATTCCATCCTTGCTCGTGGAATAATTTTGCTGTTGCTTTTCCTAAACCTGATGATGCGCCTGTGATAAAAATTGTTTTCATAATTATTGTTTTTTTAATTGTTATAATTTGATGAAGCAAAGTTCAGAATACACTGCAGTTTGAAAGTGTTCATTTTGGTGTAATGAGTATCCAAAATGAATAATTAGAGTTTTTGGATTAAAAAGTTTTGAGTTTAATTGTTTTGAACACATAGAAACATAGTTTTTCTTTGTCTACAAAGGCGTTTCACTTATTTTAAAAACACATAGCTATGTGTAAAAATCTAGATTTTTTTAATTATCTTTTTAGAAAACTTTAATCTATGTTTCTATGTGTTTAATTTTTTTACGAACTGAATTCATGGAGTTTTAATTAACGTTTTTGTTAACAACTTTAGCTTCTTTATTTCTGTAAAAAAAGCGTAAATTTGAATTCCTCCGATTTTTCATTTTGCATTTTATTATGTTTCATGTTGTCAATGGTTTACAATGTGAAAGATATGAAATTTGGAGCTTTAAAACTTGACTTTTTATAATTCTATGTATTTAATATTCGATACCGAAACAACCGGATTACCAAAACGCTGGGATGCCCCGATTACCGATTCTGACAATTGGCCTCGCTGTATACAAATCGCGTGGCAGCTTCATGATGAAATGGGGCAGCTTGTAGAACATCAGGATTATTTGGTAAAACCAGAAGGATTTAACATTCCGTATGATGCCGAGCGTATTCACGGAATTTCAACTGAATTGGCTGAAGCCGATGGAATCACTTTGGCCGAAGTTTTAGAGAAATTCAATATTGCCTTAAGCAAAACCAAATTTATCGTTGGACAGAATTTAGGTTTCGACGTTAATATTATGGGAGCCGAATTCCATAGAATGGGAGTAGATTCGACTATGGCTTCGATTCCAGTTTTGGATACTTGTACCGAAGTTACGGCTTCGTTATTACAGCTTCCGGGAGGTCGTGGGGGAAAATTCAAGTTGCCAACTTTGACCGAATTACACAGCTATCTTTTCGATCAGCCATTCGCGGAAGCGCACAACGCAACTGCCGACGTTGAGGCAACTACGCGTTGTTTTCTTGAATTGGTTAGAAGAGAGGTTTTTACCAAAGAAGAATTAGATGTTCCGAAGGAATATTTCAAAGATTTTCAGGAAAGAAATCCAGAGCCATTTAAGCTTATTGGTTTAAAACACATCAATTTAAAAGCAGCTTCTGATAAAATCAGAGAACAGCTTAAAGCTTTAGCTGGAGAAGGAACCCAAAATGTTGTTTCAGAAGAAGACAAAGCCGATTTCAAAGCAGCAAAATTTGCACATTTACACAATCATACACAGTTTTCGGTACTTCAATCTACTATCGGAATTGGGAATATTGTTGCGGCTGCAGCTAAAAACGGAATGCCAGCCGTGGCCATGACCGATACTGGAAATATGATGGGAGCTTTCCATTTTGTGAGTGCTGTTATGAACCACAATAAAGCGGCTTCTGGAAAAAATAAAGCTCTAGTTGAAGCAGGAGAAGAACCAACAGAGACAGAGGTTAAACCAATTGTAGGCTGTGAATTTAATATCTGTGAAAATCATTTAGATAAAAGCAAAAAAGACAATGGTTATCAGGTTGTTTTGATGGCCAAAAATAAAGCGGGTTACCACAACTTAGCCAAAATGGCTTCTATTGCTTATACTGACGGATTTTACTATGTTCCAAGGATTGACAGAAAGATTGTGGAGCAATACAAAGGCGATATCATGGTTTTGTCTGGGAATTTATATGGAGAAATTCCGAGTAAAATCCTAAACATTGGTGAAAACCAAGCCGAAGAAGCTTTAATTTGGTGGAAAGAACAATTTGGTGAAGATTTCTATCTGGAAGTTATGCGCCACAATCAGGAAGATGAAAATCGTGTCAACAAAACCTTGATTGAGTTTGCTAAAAAACACGATGTAAAGCTAATTGCTACCAATAATACTTATTATTTAAATAAAGAAGATGCCAATGCCCACGATATTTTGCTTTGCGTAAAAGACGGTGAAAAGCAGGCAACACCTATTGGACGCGGACGTGGCTATCGCTACGGACTTCCAAATCAGGAATACTATTTCAAGTCGCAAGAAGAGATGAAAAAACTCTTTGCCGATTTGCCGGAAGCCATTATTAATATTCAAGAAATAATTGATAAGGTTGAAGGATATTCGCTTTATCGTGATGTATTGCTTCCGAAATTTGAAATTCCGGATGAATTTGTTGATCCAGAAGATGAAAAAGACAATGGTGTTCGTGGAGAAAATGCTTATTTGCGACACCTTACTATGGAAGGTGCCAAAAGGCGTTATGGCGAAATCACCGAATCGATTCAAGAGCGCCTTGATTTTGAGTTAATGACAATTTCGAATTCAGGTTATCCGGGTTACTTTTTGATTGTACAGGATTTCATCGCCGAAGCTAGAAAAATGGACGTTTCGGTAGGTCCGGGCCGTGGATCTGCAGCGGGTTCAGCCGTTGCATATTGCCTCGGTATTACCAATATTGATCCGATTAAATATGATTTACTTTTTGAGCGTTTCCTAAATCCTGACCGTGTATCGATGCCCGATATTGATATCGACTTTGATGATGAGGGTCGTGGCCGTGTAATGGAATACGTAATCAATAAATACGGTCAAAAACAGGTTGCTCAGATTATCACTTATGGTAAAATGGCAACCAAATCGGCAATTCGTGATACGGCGCGTGTACTGGATTTACCTTTATTTGAAGCCGATAGAATCGCAAAACTGATTCCGGGAATGATGCCGTCAAAATGGAACTTGGCGCGTTTTATTTCTGAAAGTGAAGAAGAAGTCAAAAAAGCCCTTCGTTCTGACGAATTTGATAATGTAAAAGAATTAATCGCCATTGCCAATGAAGATGATTTGGCAGGAGAAACCATTCAGCAGGCAAAAATTCTGGAAGGATCGATGCGTAATACGGGAATTCACGCCTGCGGGGTAATCATTACGCCGTCGGATATTACGAATTATGTTCCTGTTACCACTGCAAAAGATTCAGATTTATATGTAACACAGTTTGACAACTCGGTTGCAGAAAGTGCCGGATTGCTTAAAATGGACTTCTTGGGTCTGAAGACCCTTACGCTGATAAAAGATACCGTAAAACTGGTAAAATATAGAACAGGAATCGAATTAAATCCAGATACTTTCCCAATTGATGACGAAGAAACGTATGCGCTTTTCCAAAGAGGTGAAACGGTTGGAATCTTCCAATACGAGTCACCTGGGATGCAGAAATATATGAAAGATCTGAAACCAACAGTTTTTGGAGATTTAATTGCGATGAATGCACTTTATCGTCCGGGACCTTTGGAGTATATTCCGTCTTTCGTTCGAAGAAAAAATGGTGACGAAGAAATTAAATACGATTTAGATGCCTGTGCCGAATATTTGTCTGAAACCTACGGAATTACGGTTTACCAAGAGCAGGTAATGCTTTTGTCTCAGTCTTTGGCAGGATTTACAAAGGGTGAGGCCGACGTCTTGCGTAAAGCGATGGGTAAGAAACAAAAAGATGTACTAGATAAAATGAAGCCAAAGTTCGTCGAGCAAGCAGCCGCAAAAGGTCATGATGCTAAGATTCTGGAGAAAATCTGGAAAGACTGGGAAGCTTTTGCGAGTTACGCCTTCAACAAATCGCACTCGACTTGTTATGCCTGGATTGCATATCAAACGGCTTATTTGAAAGCGCATTATCCTGCCGAATATATGGCAGCGGTACTTTCGAATAACATGAACGATATCAAACAAGTTTCTTTCTTCATGGAAGAATGTAAACGTATGGGATTACAAGTTCTTGGACCAGACGTAAACGAATCGTACTATAAATTTACCGTAAACGATGACTACGCAGTTCGTTTCGGAATGGGGGCGATTAAGGGTGTTGGTTCTGGAGCTGTAGAAACCATTGTTGAAAACAGAAAAGACGGAAGATATAAATCGATTTTTGATTTGGCAAAGCGAATTGATTTGCGTGCGGCCAATAAAAAGGCGATCGAAAACTTAGCGCTTGCTGGAGGTTTCGATTCGTTTGAAGGAACGACCAGAGCCCAATATTTCCACGATGATGGAGATGGCATCACATTCTACGAAAAAGCAATGCGTTACGGATCGAAGTTTCAGGAAAATGAAAACTCATCTCAGGTAAGTTTGTTTGGGGAAACCAGCGAAGTGCAAATCGCTGAACCAGTTGTGCCTCCGTGCGAAGACTGGAGTACAATGGAGAAACTGGCAAAAGAGAAAGAAGTTGTTGGAATCTATATTTCGGGGCATCCGCTTGACGATTTTAGATTTGAAATGAAATATTTCTGTAATTCTCGTTTGGAAGCACTGAAAAGCATGAATGAATATGTTGGGAAAAATCTAATGTTTGCCGGAATCATTAATAACGTACAACATCGTGTAGCAAAGAATGGAAAAGGTTGGGCAGCTTTCAACTTAGAAGGTTATGATGAGAGTTATGAGTTTAAGATTTTTGGGGAAGAGTATTTGAAATTCCGCCACTTCTTAATTCAGAACAATTTTGCCTTTTTGAAAATATTGATCAAAGACGGATGGGTCAATCATGATACAGGAAAGAAATCTGATCCTAGAATGCAGTTTGTTGAGATTCGCCAGCTACAGGATATTTTGGAAGCTTTTGCTAAAAAACTGATTGTATTATTGAATATTAAAGATCTTCATCCTGAATTTATTCATAAACTGAGTCATTTGTTTGCTGAAAACAAAGGAGAGAATTCGGTGACTTTTGAAATTATGGAATTAGAAAAAATAAAGCGCTTAGTTGAGGTAGAAACACCAGCCGATTTTGAAGCAGATGATGCTGTTTTTGAAGCTGAAAATGAAAATGAAGATAGTGCGATGGAAGATACAAAGATTCAAGAAGTAAATGAAGTTGAAGAAATAAAAGTGGTAACCAAATTAACGATGCCTAGCCGCCGTTTGAAAGTGAAAATTTCAGCTGAATTATTGCAGGAATTGGAGAAAATGCAGATTAATTTTAAACTCAACTAAAAAATTAACAGTTAAAATTTGAACAGATGTTAAATTTTTATGTTAAAAATATGCATGCATAATACTTTTTTAGTAATATTGCCCAAAATTACAACGTTTTCGTTCCAAGTCTAACTTTACAAACTGTAAGAATGTGTTAAAATATTCTATGTTTGTACTAATCAATAAATCAAAATTATGAAAAAGAACCTATTTTTATTAGGATTATTAGTTTGCTCTATGGCCACAATGGCGCAAACAGAAAAAGCGGAAAAACCAGAAAGCTGGTATTTTAAATTAGGAGGATCATATTTCAACCAAACTGCTTCAACTGAGTTTCCAGAAGTGGGAGGTCAAGCACCAAACAGAGATGTGTATTCTGGTACTTTAGCTAATAATAAATTAGTTTCAAGAGAAAGTGTAACAGGTTCTTTTGGACAAGGTTTTAGAAGTGGTATTACTGCTGGTTACCGTTTTTCTACTCGTTTAGGAGTTGAGATGTCTGCAAACTATTATATCAGTAATAGTAAAACAATGGCTCAGACAACAGATAGACTTATTTCATATAATCCTGCTGCTAGCCCTGCTGCTACATATGTGAGTTTTACTGCGGAAGGACAAATTAAAGCTTTTGATTTAGCTCCATCACTTGTAATGTTTTTAGGAGAAGCTCATGGTTTTGAGCCTTATACTAAAGTTGGAGTAATTGTTCCAATTCACGGTACTTTAGATATTAAAACAAATAGAGAGTATACAACATTTGTAGGTGCTAACCAAGTTGCAAAAACTGATGCTTACTCTAAAGATGTAGTTAAGCCAAATGCAACAATTGGATTTATGGCTGCTATTGGTACTTCTTACAAATTAGGGAAACATATTTCTGCTTTTGCAGAATTAGAGTACCGTAACTTTACTGTTCACGGAAAAACAAAAGAAACTACTGATTATACTGAAAATGGTGTAGATAAATTAAATACAACAACTGCATTTAGAGCTGCTTCATATTCTGCTAATCATACGAACTACCATAGCAAAATCGATGCTAATTCTAATAGTATGGTTACAAATGCTGCAGGTTTTGATAATACAAAAGCAACAGACGATTTAAGTTCTTATGTTGGTATTTCTGGTTTAGGATTAACATTAGGTATCAAATACAGCTTATAGTTTTTCCATTTTTTTATAGTTTATAGTTTAAAAAAAAGAGGATATTCGAAAGAATATCCTCTTTTTTTATGCGCATTTTTGTCATTTCGAGGAACGAGAAATCTCCACAAGTAGCTCTACAAAGATTGGTGACAATTGGGATGGAGTTTCTCGCGAAGATTTCTCGTTCCTCGAAATGACAAACTACCCAGTTTTATCTTAGTCAAAGTTAAAAACTTTGACTAAGATTTTTCATGTATTAGCCAAGCTAAAGCTGGACAACTCAAATAAATACTATTTTGAAGCTTCTCTAAACTCTTTTAAAACCTGATCAATAACCCAAGTGGTTCTCGCGCCAGAAGTTCCTTTAGAAGGAGAAGCGTCTTCTTTTCCTAATAATTCAGCAATAACAGTTTCAATAAATGGTTGCTGAATATGTAATGGATTCTCGATAGTAATACTTTCTTTTTCTCCATTTACATATTGAATATGAATAGGATCATTTCCAAAAGTAGAGAATGAAATTTTTCCTTTATCACCAACAATTTCAGTATTATCGTAACGTTCAAAACTCGCAAAATTCCAAATGCCTGAGCCGTGAATTCCGTTTTCAAATAAAAATGACATCGAAACTGCATCTTCAGCAGGATAAGCCATTAACTGAGAAGTTGCATGCCCACGAACTGATTTTATTGGACCCAAAACAAAATCTAGGAAATCTAAAGTATGGCAAGCTAAATCCACAAAAATCCCGCCTCCAGAAATATGCGGTAAAACTGTCCACGGAAGATTGATTTCGTCGTCATAACGAGCTTCAAAAGGATGATACAAAACACAGTTTACATGTCTTATAGATCCTAATTTCCCTTGATCGATTATTTCTTTTATTTTCAAAAAACGAGGCAGAGCTCTTCTATAATAAGCAACAAATAACGGAACATTATGTTCTTTGCAAGCGCTGATCATTTCATTGCATTCTTCAAAAGTCAGAGCCATAGGTTTTTCTACATAAACTGGTTTTCCTGCTTTGGCGCATAAAATAGTATATTCTTTATGAGAAGATGGAGGAGTGGCAATATAAACAGCATCGACTTCTGGATCATTTATTAAATCTTCAGCATTTGAATACCATTTAGGAACGTTATGACGTTTGGCGTAATCTTCGGCAAGAGCAGCATCTCTTCGCATCACGGCAACTAAAGCAGAATTTGGAGCTTTCTGAAAAGCTGGCCCGCTTTTTACTTCAGTTACATTTCCGCAGCCAATAATTCCCCATTTTATAATTTCCATTGTGTAAGTTTTAAGTTTCTCAAATTTAAAAAAGGTTTGCCACGAATTACACTAATTTCCGCGAATTATTTTTTGAAGTTTTGCTACAGATTAAAAGGATTTCCACAGATTACAAAAAGTAAACGCATAGATATTAAAATCATTTTAATCCTTTTAATCTGTGGCAAAACAAAAAGCCACAAACTCACAAAATAATTCGTGAATTCGTGGCTTAAAAAAATCAGTTTAAAGTCTTATTTTTTAGGCAAAGCTCTAAAACCCATATTGTAAAGCGTGAAAGCTTGAATATCTACACTTTCTTGAATGCTAGCTGCAACAGATTTCCCTGCTCCATGTCCTGCTTTTACATCAATTCTAATTAGAACTGGATTTTCTCCTGTCTGTTTTTCCTGCAACTCAGAAGCAAATTTGAAACTGTGCGCAGGAACTACACGATCATCATGATCTCCAGTAGTTACCATTGTTGCTGGATAATGCGTTCCCTGTTTTACATTATGAACTGGAGAATATCCTTTTAAGTATTCGAACATTTCTTTGCTATCTTGAGCAGTTCCGTAATCAAAAGCCCATCCTGCCCCTGCTGTAAAAGCATTGTAACGAAGCATATCCATAACTCCAACTGCAGGCAATGCTACTTTCATTAAATCTGGACGCTGAGTCATAGTTGCACCAACCAATAAACCTCCGTTAGATCCTCCGCGAATAGCTAAATAATCAGATGAAGTATATTTTTGTGCAATTAAATATTCTGCAGCAGCGATAAAATCATCAAATACATTTTGCTTTTGAAGCTTTGTTCCCGCATCATGCCATTTTTTTCCGTATTCTCCGCCACCTCTTAGGTTCGCAACTGCGTAAACTCCACCATTTTCCATCCAAACGGCATTAGATATACTGAAACTTGGCGTTAAACTAATATTGAATCCGCCGTAACCGTAAAGGATTGTTGGGTTTTTACCATCTAATTTTGTTCCTTTTTTATAGGTAATAATCATCGGAACTTTTGTACCGTCTTTTGAAGTGTAGAAAACTTGTTTTGATTCGTAATCTTCACTTTTGAAATCTACTTTTGGTTTTTGATACACTTCAGATTTACCAGATTTTGGTTCCAAAGAATAGATGCTTCCTGGTGTTGTATAGTTGGTAAAGCTGTAGTATAAAATTTTATCGTCTTTTTTACCGCTAAATCCGCCAGCAGTTCCAACTGCAGGAAGTTTAATTTCGCGAACTAATTTTCCGTTGTAATCATATTGCTGTACAAATGAAACAGCATCTTTGGTATAATTGGCAAAGAAATAGCCAGCGCCAGTTGAAGGCGATAAAATATCTTTGGTTTCTTTAATAAAGTCTTTCCAGTTTTCAGGCTTCGGATTTGCTGCATCGACAGTTATGATGCGTTTGTTAGGAGCGTTAAAATCTGTTTCAATAAACAATTTGCTGCCTTGGTTGGCAATGATGCTATTGTCACTATCAAAGTTGTCAACGATTGTAACAATAGGACTGTTGGCTTTAGTCAGATCTTTAATGTATAATTCATTTCCGTAAGTAGAGTTAGCGGCTGTAATTACCAAATAATGATTGTCTTCAGTAACATACCCACCAACATATCTCCTTTTTTGATCTGCTCCAAAAATTACTTTATCGTCTTTTTGAGAAGTTCCCAGTTTGTGGAAATACAATTTGTGCTGATCCGTTTTAGCAGATAATTCACTTCCTTTTGGTTTGTCATAGCTAGAGTAGTAGAAACCATCATTTCCGTGCCAAGAGACACCGCTAAATTTTACATCAACCAAAGTATCTTCTAAAACTTTTTTAGAAAGTGCATCTATGATAATTACTTTTCTCCAGTCGCTTCCTCCTTCAGAAATTGCATAAGCAGCTTTGCTTCCGTCTTCAGAAAAATCAAGTCCGCCAAGAGAAGTTGTTCCGTCTTTAGAGAAAGTATTCGGATCTAGGAAAATTTCTTCCTTGCCATTTTCATCTTTTCTATAAACAACAGATTGATTTTGAAGGCCATTGTTTTTTGAATAATAAGTAAATTTTCCTTCTTTGGATGGAGCTCCAATTTTTTCGTAGTTCCAAAGTTTTTCCATTCGCTTTTTAAGTTCTTCGCGAAACGGAATTTTATCTAAATAAGCATAAGTAATTTCGTTTTCAGCTTTTACCCAAGCACCGGTTTCGGCAGATTTATCATCTTCTAACCAACGGTACGGATCGCTCACTTTTGTGTCAAAGTAAACGTCAACAGTTTCTCCTTTTTTAGTTTGCGGATATTGCATTTTGCCTTGTCCAAATGATATTCCTGCAGTTGTAATTGCCATTAATAAAAATGTTTTTTTCATAGTTAGTTTTTATCTGTTGTAACAAAAATAGCACTTTTTGTTGTGAAAATTGAAATGAAAAAATTAAACCATATAAGCTATATAAAATCATTAAACGGCGTGCTTAATTTTACTTATATGACTTATATGGTTTGAAATTGTTACAGATTAAAATTAACTCCCAAAACGATATTTCTTCCAATATTTGGAATACCGTCTGTCTTTAATCTAGAAAGGTGTGCAATGTATTTTTTATCAAATAAATTGTTTCCGTTTAAGTTAATGTCGAAAGCAGTTTTCCCTAATTTGACAGTTCCTCCAAAACCTAAATTTACCAAGGTATAACCTTTAGAAGCTGTTTCGAAACCGCTTACATTATCTTGGCTAAAAGTTGAAGAAACATTTAGCGAAGCAAAACCTTCACTTAACCAGTTTTTGATATTAAATTCAGTTCTAAGTGTATTATTCCAATTATTTGCAGGAATCAAAGGCAGATAATCTTTATTTTCTTTTTTACCTGTAACTGTTTCAAAACTAGTTTCAAAATGCAACCAGTCTAAAGGGTGCGGGTGAAAATGCAGACCAACTTCACCTCCATACAATTGTGCATTATCCTGAACATACGCAAAAACATCATTATCGTCTAGAACTTCTCCAGTTGGTGAAGTATAAATGTAATTGTTTACGTGATTGTAAAATCCGTTTACGAAAAACTCAAAGTGAGTGTTTTTGTATTCTAAGTTTAAATCGGTCTGAACGTTTTGTTCTGTTTTCAAATTAGCATTTCCAATTTCGTAACGATTTGTTCCTTCGTGAACACCGTTTGAGGTTAACTCGGCTAAGTTTGGAGCTCTAAATCCTGTCGCAACATTTAAACGAAGCGTTAACGGTTCTGCAAGTTTTGTTTTATATCCTAAAGAGGCATTAAAGCTGTCAAAAGATCGGTCTAAAGCTTGAAAATAACCTTCTTCGCCTTCAGTTCCGTGAGCGATCGAAGTAATATTACGATTGTCAAAACGCAATCCAGCTTGAATAACGCTGTTGTCCCATTCATAATTTGCAGTTCCAAAAACTCCAAAATCGTTCGTTGTAGCATCTGGAATTAAATATTCTTCTCCAGAATTTTTATTGGTTTGATGCATTCCTTGAACTCCCAAAATGGTTTCGATTTTTCCGAATTTAGGAAAATGGTATTTAGCATTATAATTGAAAGTGTTCAGTTTCATGTGTAAAGACGCTTCATTGCTGTCTTCAAACTCGCTTCTGTCATTGGCAATGTATCCTAAATCAACATCCAATTTTGAATTTTCGAAAAAGATAACATTGTTTAAACTCAATAAATGATTAAAAATTCCTTGTCTTGGAAATTGTGTGTCTTTGCTCGAAGATTGTTCTGCAATTCCGTCTTCTGGAATTCCAATATCCAATTTATTGTAGTTGTATCTTAAAACGCTTGAGAAACTTGAATTGCTGTAGCCAATGCCAGTTTTAAAGTCCGTTTCGTTATAACGAGAATTGGTTACGCGGTCACCGCCAGAGATTTTGTAATCAGAATGCGTGTTGTAACTTCCACGAGCTAAGAATTTCCAGTTTTCTGTAGACGTTTTTAATCCGATAGAAGAGTTGCTTCCTTGCGTATTAGTAAAATATTTTTGGCTGAAATTGGCTTTAAAATCTCCTGCATCAGCAAATTTTTCAGGATTAAAATACAAAACACCTCCCAAAGCATCAGAACCATATAATAAAGAAGCTGGGCCTTTGATAACTTCAACACTTTCAATTCCGGCATCATTCAAACCTAAACCATGCTCGTCTCCAAACTGCTGGTTTTCGATACGAACACCTTGAGAATAAACCAAAACACGATTGCCACTAAGTCCGCGAATGACAGGTTTTCCGATAGAAGTTCCCGTTGAAATCTGAGAAACTCCTGGAATTGTCGCTAAACCTTCAATCAAAGTTGAGGTTCCTTTTTGCTGTAATGTTTTAATGCTTTCATGCTCAATCTTCATTACGTTTTGCGATTGTAGTTTGTTGAAAGGCGTTGAAACCACAACTTCATCCATTTCTAAAATAGATTCTTCAAGAGTGATGTCTAGCGTATTATGCTTCAATAATTTGGCGATTGTTTTATTTTGATTTGCATATCCAACATACGTGAAAGCAATGCGAAGACTTCCGTTCGGAAGATTATTCAACTCGTATTTTCCGTTTGCGTCTGTTGTAGTTCCTTTATGTAATTCTGGAGCATAAACAGAAACTCCTGGCAATGGATTATTCTGATTATCAGTTACGGTTCCTGAAACCGAATTTTGAGCAGTAAGCATGCCCGAAAACCCTAAAATAAGGGCAATTATAAATTTTTTCATTTGAAAATGATGCTATAGTTAAATTGAGTTTTTTTCTTTGAATGAAAACCAAAAACTAACAATAAAGCATTCTGATCCTAATTGATGAAAATAGGACAAGGAAACTCAATGTTGTTTTGAATTTAAATGAAAAGAAATGTGATGTTTTTTCGAATAATCGAAACTTAAGAAACTATAGCAGCAGGTGGACCACGTAAGAAATACGAAGGAGATGAAATAGAGAAGATTTTCTCTGTAATGGGGAAGAAATAAGCAAATTCTTTTTCAAAAGAATGAAATTGAAATCGAAAAGTCTCTGGAACAACATAACTTCCAAAGGCAAAATTACAAACAAAACAAACGTCATAATCATGATGCTGATGCGTTATTTCTCCGCTCGGATCATTGTAATTATGATGACATTGTTTTTCTGAAAGCTGTTTTACAATATGCTCATAACTGTGTATCGACTGAAACAATATCGAGAACAATATTGTTACAGCAAACGATAAACTTAATATGAGCTGCTTTTTCTTCATACACCGCAAAGGTATAAAAGATAAAAATAAAATTGATTAATTTTTTCTCTCCGTGAATTGATTTATTGAAAAAAATGCAGCAATTAATTTTATTCGCACGCAAAATGAGAATATTTTCACTTCTTATCTTTACGACAGAAAGCATTATATTATATTTGTAAGTGAAATAAATGAGCGTAGAAAAGCGTTTATTTGTAATCATCTCTTAAAAAAACCGAACCACGATATGCGAATTATTTTTAGCTGCTTATTTTTACTCACTTTTTTTAACTCTTTTGCACAAGAAGACGTTAAGCCTGAGATAAAACCGGCTATAAAAATAGATTCTCTGTATCGAGAAGATCAGTTTTATTTCTCGGTAACTTATAATATGTTTACCGATATCCCAGTCGATTTCAAACAGAATAAATTCTCACTTGGACTTTCAGGAGGTTTCTTGCGCGACATGCCTGTTAATAAATCCAGAACCGTTGCTATTGCTGCAGGTTTAGGTTTGAGCTATCAAAATTATTATCAGAATCTGACTATTTCCCAAGACGGTTCGGGATCTATAATATATGGAGTAAATGATTACGGACAATTTGTATCCAATCGTTACAGACAATATTCTGTAGAGCTTCCAATAGAATTTAGATGGCGAAATTCTACTTATGAAAGCACTAAATTCTGGCGTATTTACGGTGGAGTGAAACTGAGTTATATCTTTTCGAGTGCATCTACTCTTGATGATGGCGAAAACACATATAAAATCAAAAACAACGGAGACATCAATAAATTTCAATACGGGCCATATCTTGCCGCAGGATACAACACGTGGAATGTGTATGTATATTATGGTTTAAGCCCTTTATTTAATTCAGCAATAACTTTGAACGGCGAAAAGATTAATATGAAGACTTTAAACGCGGGGCTGATTTTTTATATTTTATAACCACAAGTATAAAAATAAAAGCTGAGGCATTATTCCAATAAACAAACCTATTAGTATTTCTCTTGAAGTATGTGCATTCATTTCTAAACGCGAAGAAGCCACAATTCCTGATAGTAAAATAAGCAAAGCTGCCCAATACGGATTATGCAGCTGAAGATGAATATTTAATCCGATAACAAAAATTGTTAACCCTGAGATTGCGACCATGTGTAAGCTTGCTTTTGTCTTAAACAGTACACAGACCAATGCCAAAATTGTACTGAATAAAGCAGCAAGAAAAAAGAAGTGAAGTTCAGGATAACGCGTAATTATAATGCTTCTTTTTACCAATAAAATATACAAAAAGCATTGCAGAATAAGCGGAATTGTTCGTTCTGAAGTCTGGCTAAGCATTATTGATTTTACATGGCCAGTAGATTTTAACAGTAAATAAAATAAAACAGGAACGACTATATTAATTACTAAAATCTGAATTAAAACAAAATACTTTTCGTTCGTACTGAAAACATCATCTTTGTAAAATAAGTAAAACAAAGTAGCGTATAGCGATATAAAAATCGGATGTAATATATAAGAGAATATTGGAAGTACTTTTTTCAAAACATGGAATTTTGTGGTGTAAAAACAAATATAAACAATAAATGTTTTCTGCCACGAATTACACAAATTCACACGAATTATTTTTTTCACACTCCCGATAGCTATCGGGATAACCGGATTTAAAAGGATTATAATTAGTGATACTTTTTTAATCAGGCAAGAAGTTTTTCACGCAGATTTAGCAGATCTCACAGATTTTTTTAAAATTAATTTGCGGAATGTTTGGCTGGTCTTTTAGAAATCAGTGATAATCTTTTAATCTGTGGCTAAAAATTTTCACGCAGATTTAGCAGATTATTTTAAAAAATTAATTCGTGTGAATTCGTGTAATTCGTGGCAAATCTACTTTTTCTACACTTTCATATAAATGGAATAATTAGTGAAAATTTAGGAGTTTCGTGGCAAACCTTTTTTTAAATTTGAAAAAAAGAAATTTCCAAATGAGCCTAAATTTAAAAAGCCTGGTTTCAGTACTTAATGCCAAATGGATTGGTACAAATGCAGATGTTTTAATCGATCATATTTCAATTGACAGCCGTTCGCTTCAAAACGGATCACAGACTTTATTTTTTGCTCTGGCCGGTGTAAATAACGACGCTCATTTGTTTATTCCAGATTTAATAGAAAACGGAGTTCGAAATTTTGTGGTTCAGTATATTCCAGATGGTTATATAGATAAGGCTAATTTTTTGGTTGTCGAGAACACGCTTCAGGCACTTCAAGAATTTGCTTCTTATTATAGAAATCTTTTCCATTTCCCAGTGATCGGATTAACAGGAAGTAATGGTAAAACGATTGTAAAAGAATGGCTTAATTTTTTATTGAGTCCTGATTATAATATTATTAGAAGTCCAAAAAGCTATAACTCTCAAGTTGGAGTTCCGCTTTCTGTAATTGGTATTAATGAAAAGCATAATTTAGGAATCTTCGAAGCTGGAATTTCGACAGTTAACGAAATGATTAAACTGGAGAAAATCATAAAACCTACAATAGGAGTGCTTACCAATATTGGAAGTGCACACGATGAAGGATTTTTAAATTTAGTACAGAAGATTGATGAAAAATTACTTTTGTTCAAAGATTGTCCGATAATTATCTATCAGAAAACAGAAGTTGTAGAATCATGCCTAACCCAGTTTGCGGCAGAATATATGATTCATCCTCGAAAGCTTTTTTCGTGGAGTTTTACAGATAAAAAAGCAGATGTTTTTATTGAAAAAAGAGAATATAAAAACGACCATACTTTTATTGAATATCATTATAAAAATGAAATTTTCAATTTAGAAATTCCGTTTAACGATTCGGCTTCTATAGAAAATGCGATTTCTTGTTTATTGGTTTTATTGCATTTTAATTATGATCAGGAAACTATTCAAAACCGAATTCAGATGCTGTATCCAGTTCGAATGCGTTTGGAGGTTAAGAACGGAATCAACAACTGCAGTATTATTGATGATAGTTACAGTTCCGATTTTCAATCGCTAAAAATTGCTTTGGATTTCTTAGAAAGCCAGAAGAAAAAAGGGGCTTCAAAAACCGTTATTTTATCAGATATTTTTCAAAGCGGATTTACCAATGAAGAATTGTATTCTAAAGTAGCCCAATTAATTTCAGACAATAAAATAAATCGTGTAATTGGTATTGGACCAACAATTTCTTCTTTTGCGGCTAAGTTTCCAAACAGCACTATGTTTGAGAACACAGCCAATTTTATTGCAGCAATAGATGATTTTAATTTTCATAATGAAACGATTTTGATAAAAGGAGCAAGATCTTTTGAGTTTGAAGAAATCGTTTCGCTTCTAGAAGAAAAAACGCATGAAACCATTCTAGAGATTAATCTAGATGCCATCAGCCATAATTTTAATTACTATAAATCAAAACTGGCAGCAAATGTCAAAATGATGGTTATGGTAAAAGCATTTGGCTACGGAAATGGAGGTTTGGAAATTGCTAAACTTTTAGAACATCATAAGGTTGATTATTTGGGTGTGGCTTTCGCCGATGAAGGAATTTCATTGAAAAATGGCGGAATAAAAGTCCCGATTATGGTGCTAAATCCAGAATCGACGAGTTTTCCATCTATGATTCAGTATCAGTTGGAACCTGAAATATATAGCTTAAAAGGATTAAATGCCTTTTTGAAAATTGCTCGAGAAAAGAACTTAAAAGATTATCCAATTCATATCAAAATGGATACAGGAATGCATCGCTTAGGTTTTGAAAACAATACGATTGATGAGCTGATTGCAACATTAAAAGGAAATTCGACAGTTCGTGTTCAAAGTATTTTATCGCATTTGGCAACAAGTGATGATCCGAAACATTTTGATTTTGTGAGACAACAGATTGCATTGTTCGAAAAGCTTTCTTCAAAACTGATGTCAGCATTAAATATTAATCCAATCCGACATACTTTAAATACTTCAGGAATCAGCAATTTTCCAGATGCGCAATACAGTATGGTACGTTTAGGAATTGGATTATATGGCGTTTCAAACGATCCTGCAGAACAGAAATATTTGGAAAATGTAGGAACTCTGAAATCCATAATTTCTCAAATTAGAACCATTCCTACTGGCGACAGCGTTGGTTACGGACGACGTTTTATGGCCGATAGAGAAACCAAAATAGCAACAATCCCGATTGGTTATGCAGACGGAATTTCGAGATTATGGGGAAATGAAGTAGGATATGTAACAATCAAAAACCAAAAGGCAAAAATCGTTGGCAGTGTTTGTATGGATATGCTGATGGTTAATGTCAGCCATATCGATTGTAAAGAAGGAGATTCGGTAATTATTTTCGGCGAAAGCCCTACTGTGATAGAGATGGCAGTAGCCTTAAAAACAATTCCGTATGAGATAATGACGAGTATTTCGCAGCGTGTTAAGAGGGTATTTTTTAGATAATATTAAGAATTTCCAATAAAATTGCGTATTTTCGATATTGCTTAATTATAAATATAAACAGATACGATATGGGATTTTTTTCAGAATTTAAGGAATTTGCAATGAAAGGCAACGTGGTTGACCTGGCTGTCGGGGTGATCATTGGAGCTGCTTTTGGTAAAATTGTCAGCTCATTTATTGAAGATGTAATTACGCCGTTGCTGTTGAAACCAGCTTTAGATGCTGCGCATTTATCGACTATTGAACAATTAACTGCTTTTGGAGGTGTAAAATACGGAGTATTTATATCGGCAGTAATTAACTTTGTAATTGTGGCTTTTGTTTTATTCCTAATAATTAAAGGAATGAACCATGCAAAAAAGAAAGATGTTGCACCACCGGCTCCAGCTGGACCAACTCAAGAAGAATTATTGACACAGATTAGAGATTTATTGAAAAATAAATAAAAATATAATACCGCTACACTAAGTCTAACTTAACCGCCTTCTAAAGAGGCGGTTTTTTTACAAAATGTTTATTTTATAACATTTTGTTATTTTTTGTGAATCACCTTGCCATAACTTTTATTATACTTACTTTTGCGATACAAATTAGATTAATTGATTATTTAAAAATATAAAAATGAGAATTGCAGTTGTAGGCGCTACTGGAATGGTAGGCGAAGTAATGCTTAAAGTATTAGCAGAAAGAAATTTTCCTGTTACAGAATTAATTCCTGTTGCATCAGAAAGATCAGTTGGAAAAGAAATTGAATACAAAGGAACGAAATATAAAGTAGTAGGATTACAAACAGCTGTTGATATGAAAGCTGATATTGCTGTTTTCTCTGCTGGAGGAGATACTTCATTAGAATGGGCTCCAAAATTTGCTGCTGCTGGAACAACTGTTATTGACAACTCATCTGCATGGAGAATGGATCCTACTAAAAAATTGGTAGTTCCAGAAATCAATGCTGATGTTTTAACTAAAGAAGATAAAATTATTGCAAATCCAAACTGTTCTACTATTCAAATGGTAATGACTTTGGCTCCTTTGCACAAAAAATACAACATTAAAAGAATCATTGTTTCTACTTACCAATCTATTACAGGAACTGGTGTAAAAGCGGTGAAACAATTAGAAAACGAGTACGCTGGAGTTCAAGGTGATATGGCTTACAAATATCCAATTCACAGAAATGCAATTCCACATTGTGATAGTTTTGAGGAAAACGGGTACACTAAAGAAGAAATGAAATTAGTTCGTGAAACTCAAAAAATCTTAGGAGATAACACTATCAGAGTTACAGCTACTGCAGTTCGTGTACCAGTTGTAGGCGGACACAGTGAAGCAGTGAACGTTGAGTTTACTAATGATTTTGATGTAAATGAAGTTCGCGAAATTCTACATCACACAGATGGCGTAACAGTACAAGATAATTTAGATACTTTTACTTACCCGATGCCATTATATGCAGAAGGTAAAAATGATGTTTTTGTTGGAAGAATCCGTCGTGACGAAAGCCAGCCAAATACATTAAATATGTGGATTGTTGCCGATAACTTAAGAAAAGGTGCTGCAACAAACACGATTCAAATCGCTGAATATTTAATTCAAGCTGGTTTGGTATAACTAGAGATTAAATAAAATTGTTATAAAGAGAAAACCGTAACTACAGCAATGTAATTACGGTTTTTTTGATTTTTGTAGATGGCTTATTTTGTTGGTTTTATGGCTTGTGAGGGTTATTGTAAATATATAATTCGGATAATTTTGACTTCAATTTATAGTTCATGGAGGAAGAAATTAAACCGATTCATTTGTTGGTAGGAAACATAGTAGCTGAGAGATATTTTGGACCAGATAAAGAGATAAAAAAAGGAACAAAACATTTTAGTGGAGGAACAAAGATTTATATAATTGATTGGTATCCTGGTATGTGTGAAACTATTGTTGCAGTAGGACTCAATAAAAGAACAAAAAGAATTATTTCAATTTGTATCAAAGTAAATTTAGTTGAGAACTTAAGAATAAAATCAGTTTATAATAAAAATATAATAAAAAAAGTAGAAGAGCGACATGGTCAAATTGATTCAGAATTTATACAAGAATTAGCAGAGACTATGTTAAAAAACATACCGTATTGGCAAAAGGTTTAAACAATTTTTCAAATGAATTTAGCATGAAAAATTCCAATTGTTTAATATTTAATTCAAGCTGGTTTGGTATAATAGAGACTAAATAAAATTGTTATAAAGAGAAAACCGTAACTACAACAATGTAATTACGGTTTTTTTGATAAAAGGAATAAAGTGATTTACTTCTTTTTCATTAATTCTTCTCCACAAGATTTTCCAATTTTCTGAACTAAATCTCCATTTTTAGGATCTTGTAAATCTGCTGGACTAAGATTTTGATCCTTTATCTTAGTAATAGCACAATCTGCAAGAAATGTAGCATTTGAGCTGTTTACGCCAGAATTTAAAAACATAGCTTTAAGCATAGTTTTACATTGAGATTCGGTTTGAGAGTCCCAAGTATTTTTTCCCGTTTTAGAGAATACTTCTTGTGCGCACTCTTTCCCCATTTGTTTTACTAATGCAATATTTTCTGGAGTTTCAGAGTCATTTGGTTTTAAATTTTTACTTTTTATTTTCTCTAGTACGCAATCAGCCACATGAGTTGCTTGTTCATCTGAAAATATTCCTTTTCCTTGAGATAATAAACCTTCTTTCATCTCTTTTTTAAAGTCAGCTTCTTTTTCTGGTGTCCATTCATTTTTGTTGCACGAGAATAATGTCAATGCTATTAATGCAATACAGATGTAATTTAGATTTTTTTTCATTTTAAAATATTTTTGATTAGCTACGGAATAAACAAACTGCTTATAATCCTCAATTTTTTGCAAAAATATTTGTAATAGATGCTTTAGATGACCACTAAAAGGTTTTTGAATAATAGAATAAGGTATTTTAAAATGAACTTAATATGATAGTTTAAAAGCTTTTAAAGGCTATCTCGATTCTTGTTTTTGGCGTAGTTTTGCGTAATTAATTTATATTAAAAATGGACAGAATTAAATTAAAGAAACAACTTATAGATTTTACTATACAAGGAGTAGCAGAGTTTTTAAAAAATAATTCAAGTCTTGAGTTTTATGCATTTGCTTATGACTGCAATGCTGAATACGCGGAAGTTAATTTATCTTTCAATACGATGGAAGATTTTAATGAAACTCTTAAGGATTATCAGAACGGAAGATTTTCTGAAAATTACAAGACAGATGAAGCGATTAAAAATCTAAAATACAATACAGGCGATTGGGAATATCTATGTTTTGATTCAATCAATGTTTTGACGGAAGAAGAGTTAAATAAGATCTATAATGATTTTCCAGATGACGATTATAAGTCGTGGAATATTTTTGTAGAAGAATTAATGGAATTATTCTGTGAATCTTTAATTGAATTTAGAAATTCAAAAGTTTATAGAAGTATTCCAAAAAGTAAAGATTTTATCTCTTTTTGTATAGATCATGATGAAGATTTTGAAGATGCAGAAAAAAGATTAGAAAGAGTAGAAAACAAAAAAAGCGAGAATCAATAAATTCTCGCTTTTCTATTATTTTTAGTATTCAGGAGCTAGTTCTAATTCCAGTCCTTCCAAGTCTTCAGTAATTGGAATCTGACAACCTAAACGGCTATTAGATTTAACATAAAAGGCTTCTGAAAGCATGGCTTCTTCATCGTCTCCCATTTCTGGTAATGCAACATCATTTAGAACATAACACTGGCAAGAAGCGCACATGGCCATTCCGCCACAGGTTCCTTCAACAGGAAGTTCGTATGCTTTGCATAACTCCATTATATTCATTGCCATATCAGTTGGAGCCTGTAATTCGTGTATAACTCCTTCTCGATCTTTAATCTTTATTAATACATCCATTTTAATTATTGGAATTTTGTGTAGAATTTGAAAAACGTGTTCAAATTCTCTATTAATTTTAACTTTTCTCTTTTAAGCTAAAAGCATATTCTTTTCGATTACCGTCTTTAAGGCGCATTTTTACACCAATAATATTACCTCCTTTTTCTAGTATGGTTACTAGAGAGATAACAGAATAATAATCTTTGTCGGCCTGGAAAATTAAAGTCCCTTCATAAGTAGAGTTTAAAATTCCTTGTTTGTCTGTCTGCGCACTAAGTTTTCGCGGATGCGAAAAATCGGCGGAGCTATAAGTTGCCTTATTTGAAAACTTTGCTTTTCCGTCACAAAGGTCATATAAGAAATCATAATTTCCAATTCTTAAAGCGCCTTCTTCGGTTTTACCATTTGTAGAAAAAATGATTTGTCCTGAATATTGGAAATCTGACCATTCTTCAGACTCATTTACCCAAGCTTTTTCAGCAAAAAGTGTTTGGCCCTGTTGTGCATTTACAGCGCTTACAAAAAATAATAAAAAAAGAGCGTAAAAGTTTCTCATAAGTTTAAGATTTAAGGGTTATGTTGACAAATTTAAGTTAAAAATGTAACAATTCCTTAACAGAAACTCTTAAAACTTTGCATTGTTTTTTATGAATGTGACAAAAAGCGTTCTTTTTTCAGCGTTATTTTGTTGTTTTCTCAATTAAATAATAAATCACTTATTATTCTTGTTAAACTGTGAAGGTTTAATTTTGAGAAAAAACGACGATCTGTTACATAACATTTACCACAGTTTCAATTTGTGGCGCATATTTTTTTATAGTGGTTTCAACACCTGCTTTAAGTGTCATCTGATTAACACTGCAACTAATGCAAGCTCCTTCTAAACGAACTTTTACATGTTTATCATCTTCAATAGAGATTAATGAAATATCTCCACCGTCAGATTTTAAGAATGGTCTTATCTCATCTAAGGCCAATAAAACATTGCTTGTTATTTCTTCTGTTGTCATAATATTAATGTGTCAATTAGAAAATGTGTCAATTAGAAAATTCTTTAAAATTATCTAATTGTCACATTATCTCAATTATCTAATTATTTTTTAACTGCAGAGCAACCTGCCATTGTTGTAATTTTGATGGCTTCTGTTGCTGGTAAACTTTCGTTTCTGTTTACGGTTTCTTGTACAACATTTCTAGTAATTCCTTCGAATACTTTTTCTATTGGAGACGCTGTCTGCAATGCTGCTGGACGACCATAATCTCCTGCTTCGCGAATAGATTGTACAATAGGAACTTCTCCTAAAAATGGAACGCCTAAATCTTCAGCAAGGTTTTTAGCGCCTTCTTGTCCAAAGATATAATATTTATTTTCAGGTAATTCTTCTGGTGTAAAGTACGCCATGTTCTCAATAATTCCTAAAACAGGAACATTGATGTTATCCTGCATAAACATCGCCACACCTTTTTTAGCATCAGCAAGCGCCACAGCTTGCGGAGTACTTACAACAACAGCTCCAGTAATAGGAAGCGATTGCATGATAGAAAGGTGAATATCTCCAGTTCCAGGAGGCAAGTCAAGAAGCATGAAATCTAATTCTCCCCAATCTGCATCAAAAATCATTTGGTTTAATGCTTTTGCAGCCATTGGTCCTCTCCAGATTACAGCTTGACTTGGTGCTGTAAAAAATCCGATTGAAAGCATTTTGATTTCGTAGCTTTCAATTGGTTTCATTTTTGATTTTCCGTCAACTGTTACCGAAATCGGTTTTTCGTTTTCAACGTCAAACATGATTGGCATAGATGGTCCGTAAATGTCAGCATCCAAAACACCAACTTTAAAGCCCATTTTGGCAAGTGTAACAGCTAAGTTTGCAGTTACAGTAGATTTTCCTACTCCTCCTTTACCAGAAGCAACTGCAATAATGTTTTTGATTCCAGGAATAGCACGGCCTTTAATTTCCGGTTTTTCTGGAGCTTCAACTTTAATGTTTACTTTTACTTTTGCATCAGGTGATATTAAATCATGAATTGTTTTTCTAATATCATCTTCAGCTCTTTTTTTGATGTGCATTGCAGGTGTATGCAACACAAGGTCTACAACAGCTTCATCTCCAAATGTAATAACATTGGTTACAGCGCCGCTTTCAACCATATTTTTTCCTTCTCCAGCAATAGTGATTGTCTCTAAGGCTTTTAGAATTTCTTTTCTATCTAGTTTCATTGTAATGGGCTATTTTTTTATTCTCCAAAATCAATCTTATAAGATTATATTTATTTAAACTGATTTCAGGGTGCAAAGATAACAGATTAAGTTCGGAAATTTAGCGTTTTTGAATTGTAATTATTGATATAGAGATTATTCAAAATTATTCAAAAGTGTTTTTTATTGAAAATCATAATCAAGAATGATTTGTCGATTTAAAGTTGAGAGAAAAGTTTTCCCAATACAAATGAATATTTTTTACATAAAGTTTTCTTTCAATTAAATAAAATTCTCACAAAACTTCGTTATATTTGATTGCCCAAATCGATGATTACCAGACATGAAAAAAATATGTGAAAACTAAGGTTTTTTGAGTAATTTTTTGGGTTTTCGGTATTTTTTTTAAAGTTATTTCTACCATTTAAAACTTTAAAAATATGCGAAATTTTACTTTTACTTTAATTATTATTACAATCAGTTTTTTTGCATTTTCATTCAATTCATTAAATAGCAATGCTAAAAATAAAACTGATTTAACGAATCGAAAAACAGTTGCGGTCATCACTCTTGATGCAGCTTCGATTAATTCCTTTTTTAAAAAATATCCTAAGCTTAAAAAATATCAAAAAGATGTTGAGGATATTTATAAAGCCAAACAATACAAATCTATTTGGTACGATGATAAAAGTATAACTGAATTTGGCTCATTATTGTATCAGAAAGTAAATGTTCTGAGAGATCAGGGAATTGAAGAGAAAATGCCTTACAAAGAACAAATTGATGAGGCTTTTAATGAGAGCGCTTCCAGTAAACCATCACAGCTTGATACCGAATTACTGCTGACGAGCATGTATGTATTTTATGCCAGCAATGTGTATTCTGGAGTTGATCCAGCAACATTGAAAAAAATAGGGTGGTACTTGCCTGCAAAATCTATTTCGTATACTCACATTCTAGATTCGTTAATGGTTGATTCTGATCGATTGGATAAAGATGATAATCTTTTATTCAGCCAATACTACAGATTGAAAGATGCGCTGAAAAAATATCGTAAAATAGAAACCGATAATCTATGGCAGAAAATTGCGATTGACAGTGCTACTTTTAAAGATTTGAGGCCAGACGATACTGCTATTGCCATAAAACAAATTAGAAATCGCTTATTTGTAGTAGGAGATTTAAAAAAAGATTCTGGAAGCGATATTTATGATGAAGAATTGATGGCGGGAGTTTTAAACTATAAAAAAAGATATAATCTAAAAATAAATTATGCTTTAACAAGAGATGTTATTAATCAGATGAATGAGCCAATTGGTAAGAGAATTAGAACCATTATGCTGAATATGGAAAGATGCAGATGGATTCCGACCAAATTGGCCAAAGCAGACGAATATGTTATGGTTAATATTCCTTCGTTCAGGCTGTTTTATGTCAAGGATGGAAAGTATGATCTTGTTTCGGATATTTTTGTTGGTAACAGGCTAAGCGAGACTGTAATCTTTAGCGGAAGTATGGATCGAATCGTATTTAGTCCGTATTGGTATGTGCCAACAAGTATTATTCAAAATGAATTAAAACTCCAGATCGCTAATGATAAGAACTATTTGGAGGAGCACAATATGGAATGGAACGGAGGGAAAGTGCGACAAAAACCAGGACCTAAAAATTCTTTGGGATTAGTAAAATTTATGTTCCCGAATCCAAACGATATTTACATGCATGATACACCTGCAAAAAGTTTGTTCGAATTTGAAAAACGTACTTTTAGCCATGGCTGCATAAATGTAAAAGAAGCCAAACAGCTTGCATTGCATATTTTGAAAGATGATCCAGACTGGCCAGCAGACAAAATTGAGAGTGCTATGAACGGCGGAAAAGAAACGACTTGTATGCTTAAACGCAAAATTCCGGTTTATATAGGTTATTTTACCTGCTGGGTTCAGGATAATGGAGAAGTTAATTTTTTCCCAGATGTATACGATCGAGACCAAAATCTGGACAAGCTGATTTATAACGATGCCGTAACGATGAAAGATTAAAAAATAAAAGCCCGACGGATTTTACTGAAATCTGTCGGGCTTCTTTAAAAAAAATGGTCTACAAGCTTATTCGTATTTTAAATATTTTAAAACATCTATTTTGGTTACCTGAAACGCTTTTGTTAAAACAATTACTAAAGTTAAAATCAAAAGAGAAATCAAGGCAATTACAAAAGGAACAGATGATATTCCAATTCTAAAAGCGAAATCTTCAAGCCATTTCTGTAATAATATATAAGCAGGAACAATCCCGATTGCAAATCCTATAAGACAGAAAACAATATATTGTTTCGATAATTCTTTTAAGAGTATATCTGTTTCGGCTCCTAAAGTTTTTCGAATGGCGATTTCTTTCAGTCTTCTCTCCATCGAAAATGATGCCAAAGCGAATAATCCAAATATAGCAATTATGATTACGACTAAATTTAGGATGAAAAACAGGTTTTTTTGTTTCACTTGCTGCTCATAAGTCTTTGCAAATCCTTTGTTAACAAATTCGTAATCAAACGGATAGTCTGGGTTTACATTTTTCTCCCAATATAATTTCAATTTATCTAACGTTTCTGTTAAATTATTTGGAGAAACCTTAACAAGCACACTACCAAAGTTATTCCATTTTAAAGTTTTAAGATTTATAAAAACCATTGGTGGAACTTTATTTTGTAATCCGGTTAAATTGAAATCTTTCACTACTCCAACAATTTTAAACTTTAAATTGTCACCATTGTTGATGCTCCATCCCGAAGTTACAACGGTATTAATCGGATCTTTCAAGTTTAACATTTTAACCAACGTTTCATTCATAAGCATACCGCTTATAGTATCTGAAGCGTATTGAGGAGATAAATCGCGACCTTTAACTATTTTTATTTTCATCATATCTAGGAAACCAAAATCCATTTCAATGTTTTTTGGCTGTACGAAAATCCCATTGTGCTTAAATCCTGAACTTGAACCTGAATTACCTCCAAAAGCTCCTGCAAATGTAGTAACATCAACAACCCCTGGAATTTTTTTAATTTCTTGTTTTGAAACTAAATAATCATCAGTTCTTTTGAGTCTGTCTACAGTATTATAAGGAATAGAAATGACTTGATCGCCACTAAAGCCTAAATCTTTCTCCATCATATATTTTACCTGAGAATTAACAATTAGCGCTCCAATGATGAAAAATGCTGCAATTCCGAATTGAAAAATAAGCATCGAATTACGAATCCAGATACCACTTTTGCTGCGAGAGAAATTGCCTTTTAAAACTTTTAGAGTTTCAAAGTTTGAGATATAAATGGCAGGGAAAATACCCGCAAGAACAATAACTAATCCAAAAATAAAAATGAGCTGCAGGTAGAATTCACTGCCATTCATAGTCAGTGTTTTGTTTAAAAAATTGTTGTAATACGGTAATGAAAGTTCTACAATTGCCAAAGCAAACAAAATAGATAATGTTACAATTATTGCGGTTTCAAAAATAAACTGAATAATAATCTGGTTTTTTGAAGCACCTACAATTTTGCGTACTCCAACTTCCTTTGCACGTTTTATGGCCGATGCTGTTGCTAGGTTGATATAGTTCACCAATGATAAAACTAAAATCAAAACAGACAAGCCCGACATGATATAAAGCAATTTTAAATTTCCTACACCCTCAGGATAATTTTGCCCAGCAGAACTTTTGGTTCCGTAAAGGCGAGACGTTTTCAATTGATCTAAAATGACTTTTATTTCACCATTTTCTTTTACGTATTGAGCTACAGTCATGCCGCTTTCTTTGGCATCTTTTACAGTTCTATTTACAAAATAAACATTTTGCATTTTCTTTAAAACAGTAGAAACATCTGCATTTTTCTTTGTTTTAATAAGCAAACCATAATTAAAATTCCCCCAAGCGTCTAGGTCGCCTTCTCTCTTTACATCACTAAAAACAAAAGATGGTTCTATAGATGACGGTTTACTAATGCGATATACCGATTTTATGGTATAGTTTTTATTTCCATAAGAAATAGATTTCCCAATGGGATCTTCATTTTTAAAGATTAATAATGCCTGCTCTTCAGAAATTGCAACACTATTTTTTTCTTTTAGAATATTGCTTTTGGCGCCTTTAATAATTTCAAAAGGGAAAAAATCAAAGAAATTTTCATCACTAGAAAGGATGTCTTTTGTCATCAGTTTTTGATCCTGATATTTGATTATGTCTTCATCGTACCAAGTATGAAAGAAGCACACATTTTCTATCTCAGGAATAGAAGCCTTACAAGTCTCGCCAAACGGAATAGAATTGGAGCCCCATGTGTCTCCATTGCTAAGTCTATTAAGGACCATATAAGTATTCTCCTTTTCAGGATTCCATTGATCATAAGAATGCTCATTGTTCCAATACAAAATGGCAAAGATCACGCCCGCAATCCCGATGCTTAATCCTAAAACATTTAAAAACGAAAACAGTTTGCTTTGCTTTAAATGATATATAAATATTTTAAACCAGTTAAAAATCATTTTGAGGTATATTTTTTATAGTTGATATGGTTGTTTTTGGTAAACCTTTCGGTTTTACATCATGGTAAATATTTTGCATACTAGCTCTACCAGAACTACAAGTGCAGTAACAATAATTTTAATCATCACTTTATTATTTAGCGTCCATAAAAACATCAACATTTCGTTGATTTAACTTTTCAGAAAATATAACTCCGTCTTTCATGTGAATGGTTCTTTGCGAAAAAGAAGCATCATAATCAGAGTGGGTAACCATCAAAATGGTAGCGCCTTTAGCATGTAAATCGGTTAAAAGTTCCATTACTTCATTACCGTTTTTACTGTCTAAGTTTCCTGTTGGCTCATCGGCCAAAATAATTTTCGGATCATTTACCAAAGCTCTTGCAACGGCAACTCTCTGCTGCTGTCCTCCAGAAAGCTGTTGTGGAAAATGTTTCAAACGATGAGAGATATTTAGCTTTTCGGCAATAGCCTCAATTTTCTGTTTTCTTTCAGAAGCTTTTACATTGTTGTAAAGCAAAGGCAATTCGATATTATCATAAACAGAAAGCTCATCGATCAAGTTGAAATTCTGAAAAATAAAACCAATGTTTTCTTTACGCACTTGTGCTCTTCCTTTTTCCTTTAGACCAATCATTTCCTGATCGAGTAATTTATAGCTTCCGCCATCTGCGCTGTCCAAAAGCCCGATTATATTTAATAAAGTCGATTTTCCACAGCCCGAAGGTCCCATGATAGTTAAAAAATCTCCTTTTTTTATTTCTACGTTTATACCGCTTAAAGCAGCAGTTTCTATTTCTTCTGTTCTAAAAACTTTGGTTAAATTCTGAATTGTGATCATAATTTTTTAAGGTTTTGAAATGTTATTAAATTCGTTTTTTGATTGATGATTGAAATTATGTTTTTGTTTATTTTGTTTCAAGTTTCAGGTTTCAAGTTGGTTGCAGCGTTAACGTGAAACCTGAAACTTGAAACAAAATAAACTATTCTTTATTTAGAGAAAGCTCTTCGATATCTTTATAATCGGTATAAGAAGAAGTAACTACAGATTCGCCTTCTTTTAAACCTTCTAGAACCTCATAATACGAAGGATTTTCGCGTCCTAATTTGATATTTCTTCTTATCGCTTTGTTTCCGTTTACAACAAAAATCCATTTTCCTGCAGCTTCCTGATTAAAAGCACCTCTCGGAATTACTAAAGTTCTATTCTTTTCAGACAAAATCAGTTTTACGCCAAAGCTAAGTCCGTCCTGCAAAACAATATTTTCTTTACTTACAAAAGCAAGTTCTACAGTAAATCTTCCACCTTTAACCTCAGGAATTACTTTGGTCACGACAACTTCAAGATTCTTGCCTTTAAATTCTACTTGCCCTTTTAAGCCTTCTCTAAGTTTTTCCAGATAAAATTCGTCTACTTCAGCAATAAGTTTGTATCCTTTGTTAGAATCGATTCTTCCAATGCTTGCGCCTGCTTGAAAAGTTTTTCCTAAAACAGGTTCAAAAGACGTTAATCGTCCTGTTTCTGGTGCTGTAATTAAGAAGTTCTTTTTGTTGTTTCTTAGAATATCCAAACTCTTTTCCATTGTCTGGATAGAACGGTTTATTTGAGAAATCTGAACCTGATTGCTTTGTTTTTCTTTTTGAATACTCTGCTGAATTGTTCTTTTGCGCTCTTCTTGAAAACGTAGACTTTCTTTAAAAGTATTCCAGTCATTTTTAGAAATTACATCTTTCTCATACAGCTTTGCATTCATGTCATATAATCTCTTCGCATCGTTATAATCATGTTCAATCAAAACCAAATCTTTGTTTAAGTTTAGTTCTTGATTTCTAATGTTTAATTTTCCGGTATTCAAATTGTTGATTTGCTCAATAATAGCAGTTTCCTGAGTCAAATAATTCAACTCTGTATTTGGGTTGTACAAACGAGCCAGTGATTGTCCTTTGGTAACCATTGCGCCATTTTCTACAAAGATTTCTTTTACAGAACCTCCCTCGGTAACATTCACAAGCATAACATTCAAAGGTTCTACTTTTGCTTGAAAAACTACAAAATCTTCAAAAAAGGCTTTTTCTGCTTTTTGAATTACCAATTCGTCGGCTTTTACATTTAAAGTTCTTTTGGTGTTAAATGCGAAAACGCTAATGGTTAGCAAAACTAAAAAAACAGCAATTGCTATTGCGAGATATCTAAATTTTTTACTTTTACGAGGAATTATCGTGTCCATTTTTTAATTTATTTTACTGATAATCAATAGGTAAATACTGTGCCATAAAATTTATTATTTGTAAAGTGTTGATTTTAAAGAGGCTCTAAAGAACACTCCTAAAAAGCAGTGTCCGATAATGAACAGTTGACCGTTCGGAAGCGGACAGAAAAAAGACCACATGAGAAAAAAACTAGCCCAAATATTAGTTGTTGACGATCAGGAAGAAATTCTTTTTTCTGCAAAAATGATTCTTAAAAAACATTTCGAGACCATTTTTACAACTAATAGTCCAAAAAAAATCATTTCAATCTTAAGTGAAAATGACATTAATGTGGTTCTGCTGGATATGAATTACCGAATTGGTTTTGAAGATGGACGGGAAGGTATTCATTGGCTAAAAGAAATTAAAACGCTTTCTCCGCAGACAGTCGTTATTTTAATGACCGCTTTTGGTAAAATCGAAACTGCTGTAGAAGGTATTAAAATTGGCGCTTTTGATTATGTGCTAAAGCCGTGGAATAACGAAAAACTGCTGGAAGTTATTGATAAAGCAGTTAATGAAAGTAGAAAAAACAGCAAAAAAACAACTACAGAAAAAGCAGAGAAGGCCGAAAAGAAATATTTTGTCGGAACTTCAGCCAAAATAAAACAGGCTTATTCTATAGCAGAAAAAGTAGCACGAACAGATGCGAATGTTTTGATTTTGGGCGAAAACGGAACAGGAAAGTATGTTTTTGCGGAATATATTCATCAGCATTCAGAAAGAAAAAATCAGCCTTTTGTGCATGTCGATTTAGGTTCTCTAAGTGATAATCTATTTGAAAGTGAACTTTTCGGTTATGCAAAAGGAGCTTTTACCGATGCTAAAATTGATACTCCGGGACGTTTTGAAAATGCATCAAACGGAACTATTTTTTTAGATGAAATTGGAAATATTCCGCTTCATCTTCAGGCAAAATTATTACATGTTTTACAAACCAAAACCGTAACGCGTTTAGGCGAAAGCAAGCCACGTCCGCTTAATGTTCGTGTTATTGCCGCTACAAACAGCGATATTAAAACAGAAGTAAAAAATAAAACGTTCCGTGAAGATTTATTGTACAGAATTAATACAATGGAAATAAATCTGCCTTCTTTAAGGGAAAGAAAAGACGATATTGTACCGATGGCCAATTTTATTCTAGAACAGATTGCCGAAAAATACAATCAGGAAAACTGGCGTTTTGAAGAGAATGCTGCATCTTATCTGGAAAAATATCCGTGGAAAGGAAATGTTCGCGAAATGGAAAACAAAATCGAACGTGCTTTGATTTTAGCAGAAAACAATACCATTTCGGTAATGGATTTGGATATTTTGGACTTTGAAGAGATTCAGGAAAATGATGAAAATCCGTTATCGGAAATGGAAAAAGGCGCAATAGAAAAAGCACTTTTCAAGCACAACGGAAACATCAGTAAAACTGCCGAAGAATTAGGTTTGTCGCGCGCTGCGTTGTACAGAAGAATAGAGAAATACGATTTGAAGAATTAGAGAAAATGAGTAGCGTCCAGCTTTAGCTGGATGTTAATTTTGAGATAAGATTGGGGCTTTAGCCAAACTTACGTGTTTTGGCTAAAGCCTATTTCTGTAAATAATATATCTCTCCAGCTAAAGCTGGAGGCAATTCAAAAAAATAATGAAGAATTGGAAATTTTATAATGCTTTGTTCGTGAGAGTTCTATTTGTAATGGTGCTCTTCCTTGCTAGTGCATTATTATTCTATAAAGGATTTCAATACAATGCTTTATTGGTTGGTGTTTTCGTTTTGATTTTCCTATTCGAAATGTATTTTTTTGTCAAAAACCAATTGCTGTTTTATGACAAAACGATAAACTCGATTCTGCATGATGATTTTTCTGCTCACTTTCCTGAAGAACATAAAAAAGATAATTTCAATAGCCTGTATCTTCTGTATGATACATTAAAAGTTCAGAAACAGGAGCAGATTTCTAAAGAATTAATTTACCGTTCGATTTTGAACAGTATCGATACTGCTGCTTTGATCTTAGAAAAAGAAAATGACAATTGGTCTGTTTTTATAATGAATGACTGTTTTTCGAAGCTGTTCAAAGTGCCAAAAGTAAGCCATTGGCAGTATCTTAAAAATTATCTTCCGAGTTTGTGCAGTGAGATTGAAAAGGTCGGTTTTACAGAATTGAAAACAGCTATTTCTATCAAAATTGAAGATCAAGACCTTCAGACTTTTATGCTTCAGACATCGCATACGCAAACTTACAATAAAGAATATTTTATCATTTTGCTGGATAGTATTCAGCGTGTTATTGAGAAGAAAGAGAAAGAAGCGTGGATTAATTTGATGAAGATTATTTCGCATGAATTAATGAATTCCTTAACGCC
The DNA here is from genome assembly GCF_003254585.1 of Flavobacterium sharifuzzamanii. GTDB lineage: Bacteria > Bacteroidota > Bacteroidia > Flavobacteriales > Flavobacteriaceae > Flavobacterium > Flavobacterium sharifuzzamanii. The sequence goes on from NZ_QJGZ01000041.1 coordinate 186,500, forward strand.
TATTCGCGCGCTTTCGCAAAATTTGCTTCATATTGTAGATCAGGATGAATTGGAAGAAGATGATTTTGAAGACATCAAAAGCAGTATTTCGACAATCATAAATAGGAGTGATCATTTGCAGTTTTTTGTGGAGAATTACCGTAAACTGGCAATGCTGCCAACGCCAAACAAACAGATGACACCAATTAATGTTCTGTTTGAAGATTGTTTGCGAATTATGAGTCCAATTTTGAAGGAAGAAAAAATTGAGTTGATAAATGAAATACATAGTTCACGTTCTATTATGATCGATAAAAATCAGATGGAGCAAGTGATTATCAATTTGATTACCAATAGTATTCATGCTTTAAAAGAAAAAACAGAAAAGAAACTGCTAATCTCAAGTTATACCGAAAATAATCGCTTTTTTATTGTGATTGCAGATAACGGAAAAGGGGTTGATGCTGAGATTAGAGATAAAGTTTTCTTGCCGTTTTTCACCACCAGAAAAGATGGCGCGGGAATTGGATTAACGCTTTCTAAAAATATTATAGAAGCACATGGAGGCTACCTAAGCTATCAAACTGATGAAGATAAAACAAGTTTTGTGATTTGCTTGATTTGATTTTAATTCTCCTGCAAGGATTTCAAAACCTTGTAGGTATTGCTCTTTTAAATGTCTTTTAACTATTGTCAATTAAAATATTAGACCTACAAGGTTTTGAAAACCTTGCAGGAAGAGCCCTAGATTTTACGATTCAACTTCTGGTTTCCAGAAATGCTTTTCAAAGTCTACAATTTGATTGTTGACCACTTTTATTCCTTCATTTTCTAAAAGCTGCTGCATTAAATTAGTTCCATCAAAATGATGTTTTCCTGTTAGAAGTCCTTTTTGGTTTACAACTCTATGTGCAGGAACATCATCCATATTATGACAAGCGTTCATTGCCCAGCCCACCATTCGTGCAGAACGTGCTGTGCCTAATGCTTTTGCGATAGCGCCATAAGAAGTAACTTTTCCAAACGGAATTTGTCTGGCGATTACATAAACTCTTTCAAAAAAATTCTCTTCTGCCATGATTGTTTTGCCACAGATTAAAAGGATTATAAAGATTTTAAAATTACTACTTATCTGTTAAAATCTGCGGAATCTGCGTGAAAAATTATTTAGCCACAAAGTAAAAAATCATTTTAATCTGTGAAATCTGTGGCTATAAAAATTATCCGAAGTAGTAATTCAGAATATTAAAAAGTGTTGCTAGCGCAACTAATCCAGTAATGGTTCCAATAATTGTATTCATGTTTCGCATGAAGTAATCGGTTTTCTTTTCTATTCTTCCAAAGAAGGCAATATAACTATACAAAATTGCAAAAGCCCCAAGAACCGAGCCTAATACAAAGGTTAAAATAATTGTATTTTCGAATACAAAAAGGTGATACGAAGCAAGTGTTACGCTTATTACCACATAATAAGGAATAGGAAAGAAGTTTAGTCCAGAAAGTAGCATTCCGAGAAAGAAACTGCTTTTTTTGCTGGTTTTCTTTAGTTTCGTTTTTTTCTTTGCTATCGGATCTTTCGCAAAAAAGAAAAAATAAATAGTTAAGATAGAAAAAATGATAAAACCAGCTTCACGCAATACTATTACAACATCTGGACGATTGTCTATGACGCGGGCAAACAATACCGCAATGTAAGCTTGAAAAAAAATAATTAAAACCGCACCAATTACAAACGACAGAGCATTCTTTTTCCCTTCTTTCATTTTGATTTTGGCAGCCGTCATATTGAGCAATCCAGGCGGAATAGTTCCAATGGCAGCGGCAATAAAACCTGAAATTAGGGGAGTAAGGTAGATCATTTAGTTATTAAATCGGTTAGATAAAGGCTTCAAAATTAAAGTTAGTCTTTAATTTTGAAACGAATATACGTAATTGCCTTATTAATTTCTAAATATTGTTTCTCATAAAAAGTCTGGATAGAAGTCACAACTTCTGGGCTTCCTTCGTTTTTATATACGTTATGGTTTGCGTATAAAACTTCGTGACCTTCACCGTGAAGCAATCCAAGAGTATAACCGTGCATAAATTCGCTATCGGTTTTAAGATTTACAACACCGTCTTTTTTCAGGATTTTTTTGTACAATTTCAAGAACTCAGAATTCGTCATTCTGTGTTTCGTTCTTTTGTATTTGATCTGCGGATCTGGGAAAGTAATCCAGATTTCGTCTACTTCGCCTTCAGCAAAAATATGATTGATCAATTCGATTTGAGTACGAACAAAAGCAACATTATGAAGTCCGTTTTCTACAGCAGTTTTAGCACCACGCCAGAAACGAGCACCTTTAATATCAATTCCGATAAAATTTTTGTTTGGGTATTTCTCTGCTAATCCAACAGAATATTCTCCCTTTCCGCATCCTAACTCTAAAACTAATGGATTATCATTTTTAAAGAAATCAGAATTCCATTTTCCTTTTAAAGGCATTAAATCGCCTACAACTTCTTCTCTGGTTGGTTGAAAAACGTTTTGAAATGTTTCGTTTTCTCTGAATCTTTTTAGTTTATTTTTACTTCCCACTTTTACAAAAATTTTCGGCAAAATTAAGGAATATAAACGAATGAAATGGCGTAAGTGGGTTTAAATGTTTTTTTGCCACAGATTTCACAGATTAAAAGGATTTTTTTTAAATGTTTTCGCCACGAATTACACGAATTTTCACGAATCAGTTTAACTGCAATGCAGAAAAAAAATTAGTAAAAATTGGTGTAATTCGCGGCTAAAAAAAAATATTTTTTAACCGTAATGTGGCTCAGTAATTGGTTTTGATTTTGGATCTAAAGTTTCATCGTGCTGAGATAAATCCAATCCGATATGTTCTGATTCTTCAGAAACTCTCAGCGGAATAATGAAATTCGTTACTTTAAACAAGAAATAAGCTCCGAAGAAAGTAAAGATCGAAACTAGAATTAGCGCCATCATATGGTGTCCGAAAACATTCCATCCGCCGTGAAGTAAACTTGCATCTTCGCCGTGAGCGAAAATAGCAGTCAAGATCATTCCCATGATTCCGCCGACACCGTGACAAGCAAAAACGTCAAGTGTATCATCGAACTTTTTAGAGTATTTGCAATTTACAGCAGTGTTAGAAACTAACGCTGTAATGAAACCGAAAAACATACTTTCCGGAACAGAAACAAATCCTGCAGCTGGTGTAATGGCAACTAAACCAACAACAGCACCAATACAAGCGCCAAGAGCAGAGACTTTTCTTCCGTTCATTCTATCAAAGAAAATCCAAGTTAACATGGCTGCGGCAGACGAAGTTGTAGTTGTAGCAAAAGCCATAGCAGCAGTTCCGTTGGCAGCAAGAGCAGATCCAGCGTTGAACCCGAACCAGCCGAACCAAAGCATTCCTGTTCCTAATAATACAAACGGAATATTGGTTGGAATATGCTGGCTGTTTTTTCTTTTTCCTAAAACAATAACTCCTGCCAAAGCTGCAAAACCAGAACTCATGTGTACTACAGTTCCTCCTGCAAAATCTTTTACTCCAAAATAACTCCCTAAAATACCCGTCGGGTACCAAACCGCATGACATAAAGGAGCATAAATAAATATCGTGAATAAACTAATGAAAACTAAATAAGAAATAAAACGAACGCGCTCTGCAAATGAACCTGTGATAATGGCAGGGCAAATGATAGCAAATTTCATCTGAAACAAAGCAAAAAGCATAAACGGAATTGTACTTGCCAATTGTTTATGAGGCAGAACGCCAACATAATCCATAAAAGCAAAAGTAGTCGGATTACCAAAAAAGCTATAAAAATGATCTCCAGAACCAAAACCAACCGGTTCTCCAAAAGCCAAACTAAATGCTACAACAACCCATAAAAGCGTTACAACTCCTAAACAGATAAAACTTTGAAGCATGGTCGAAATAACGTTTTTCTTTCCAACCATTCCGCCATAAAAGAAAGACAATCCTGGTGTCATAATTAAAACCAGACAGCTCGAAGTAAGCATCCAGGCAACATCGGCAGGAACGATATGATCTGTAGTTCCAAATTCTGATAAAACATAATTATTTTCGGTCACTGTTGGCCAAAATGCCCCTATCGTACATACGACACTTATCATGATAAAGGAGATAATCCAGCGTTTTTCTATTTTCATTTTTAAAATACTTTGTTTAACCCTATTTTTTTTGGGGTCAAAGTTAGAAAAAAATAAAGATTCTTGTTTTTAAGGCTGTTAAAATAGAGGTATGGGTTTTATTTTGATGAATTTTGTAAAATACGGTTTGTTTTTTTGACAGTATCTTATTCTAAAGTTACAAAAAAGCGCTGTTTTTGCCGAATTAATTAAAATTAATCTGCTAACAGCGCTCCTAATGTGCTCAAAAAGTTACGTTTATAATAAGAAAAGCGTAAAATGTTTTATTTTTTCTGAAGTTTTGCAATCAAAGCGTCTTCAATTGGTGCTTTTATTTTGGTTACGGCATCAACTTCGTCATTTGGAATTGTCATTGACAGCACATAATGTTGAATTTTCCATTCGTTGCCCACTTTGATTAAAACTCCAGATCCGCGACAGATTTTCATTTGTGTATCTAGCAATTCATCAAACCAAGCAATTTTTCCGCTTTTATCAAAAAAAATATGACGTTCTAAAGCTTTAAAATTCCATGTAGTTCCTTTATCAAAAAAAGGCTTTGCCCAGATAGCAAATTCTTTTTTAGTCCAATTTTCGGTTGCATCAGTTCCGATGTAAATTGCGTCGTCTGCCAATGTACTAAAGTATGCATCATATTTTACTTCGGCAGCCGCTTTGTGCCAAGCATCTAATGTGTGATTGATTTTGATTTTGTCTGTTTGCGCATTGGCAAAAGAAGCAACAAACAAAAGGAGTAAAAGTGTTTTTTTCATGAGATATCTTATTTGACTTTAAAGGTATAATTTTTTTTGAACCATATAAGTGATATAAGGAAATGGAAGTTTTTAATCTCCTACTCATATATAATAAAAGTACTGTTTGTCATCCTGAGGAACGAAGGATCACACTAGAAACTCCGTAAAGAGATTCGCCAATCTTTGTAGAGCTCCGTGTGTAATCCTTCGTTCCTCAGGATGACATAAAATCAAAACAATTTAAAATCCTGTGTTTAATTATCATTAACATTATTCATGTCATTTAATCTCTCAAAAAACCACTATATTTGATTCTCAATAAAAATACCCCCCATCATGAATGCAAAAATACTTCTAGGCTCACTAGCTGTTACTTCTTTATTTTTTATTTCCTGTAAAAAGGAATTAGAACCGCAAGAAAGTACAGCATCTTCCGAATTAGTAAGATTAGGACTTGCAAAAGATACCACAAAACCTGCTGCGCCAGTGGTGCAAAACCCTGTAGCGAACCCAAATACAGTTTTAAGCGATACAAAAGGAATTAATCCTGCTCACGGACAGCCAGGCCACCGTTGCGATATTGCGGTTGGAGCGCCTTTAAATTCTGCGCCAACACAGCAAGTTCAAGCAACTCAAGGACAAACAGTGCAAGTAAATCCGAGTCAGCAGCAGAAAATGGTGACAACTACAACTGTTGCGCCAGTTAAAGTGGCAAAAGGAATGAATCCGCCACACGGACAGCCAGGACACAGATGCGATATTCCTGTTGGAGCACCTTTAAATTCGCCTAAAGCAACAACAACTGCAACAACGACAAATACGGCTCAAAGCGGAACAGTTACGCAAAACTTTAGCGTTACTCCTCCAGCATCAAACCCAGTTCCTGCATTGTTAAGCACAGAAGGTACTGAAGCTACGGTAGCAGACGGAATGAACCCGCCACACGGAAAACCAGGTCACCGTTGCGATATTGCAGTTGGCGCACCTTTGCCAAAATAAAATAAACCATATAAGTGATGTAAGTTAATTTAAGATTTTTCACTTGTTGTTATCCATAAAAAAAAGCGAAGCATTTTAGGCTTCGCTTTTTTTGTGATATAAGTTTTCAATAAACTCTAAAAATAACTTATATCACTTATATGGTTTAAAAAAAATTAATGTTCTTTTATCTTCTCGAAAGTGCTCGTCAATGTTTTTTTAGCTTTGGCCAATGCACCGCTAAAAGCTTTTTCTAGAGTGTCTGCGTGTTCTGTAACCGTAATTGGCTGTAGTTTTACAGGACGAACTTCAATCACACATTTTTTGTCATGCAAGCTGAATTTTTCTCCATTTTCGTCTCCAAAATGAATTTCTACGCGAGTAATTTTATCTTGAAAACGGTCTAAGCTTTTTTCTACTTCTCCAGAAAAATAACTTTCTAATCTTGCACTTCCTTCAATGTTTTTGTCGGTGTTGATTTGTACTTTCATAACAAATAAAATTTAATGATTCATTCTCAAACTTATCGATTTTAAAGATAAAAGACAAGTAGGTTAAGGAAATATTATGAAATTTTAAATTGATTTATTTTTCAATTTTGTAATTTCGATTTGGAGAAAATATACTTAGAGTATTTTATTTTTAAATAAAGAAAAAACTTACAATTTATTTTTGTTTTTCATATATTTGGAGTTCCTAAAACTTCAAATAATGAACACAAAAAAACTTTTTGCCCGTGCGGAATGCTGGCGGTATTGGAAACAACTGCAACGCGTATTTGAAGGCGTAGGACAGCTAACCCGTGCGGGTTTTATTTTCCCTAAACTTCAAAATTATGAGTACCAACACCCTTTCCAAAGAAACCGAATTGAGGTTAACTGAATTCTTCAACAATTCAATTGATTCAAAAAGTATGGCAAAAACGATTAGGCAAGTAAATTTCCTAATTGCGTTAAACGCAATAAGAGAAGATGGATTTATGAAAACCGAAACCGTAAATATTGAAGATGGTTTCTTTTGGTTAAATGAATTAGCCGAAATTCTTGATCCTTATTTGGTGATTGAGTAAGAAATGAGAAAAAGCCACTTGGAAAGTGGCTTTTTTTGTTTTTAAACATTTTTTCTTAGGGCAATCTCATTGCGAAACTCAAATAACATTCGGGATAATTCCACTCTATTCGTATTGTTCTTATTTAAGAGTATTGCATTAATTTCTTGGTTAATAAAAAATTTAAAGTATCTAGGAATGGAGCTGAAACAGATTTCGTTACTGATTAATTTTTTAACGACTTTAATTGAAATCTTAATGTATATGTCGTTGAATAAATTAATCTCATCAATACTCAATTTTTTTTTAATATCATTTTTGTTGTTATGAATTGTTAATTCCTCGTTAGAGCTAATTATGTTACCAAAGCCTAATGAAAAATTTGAATGAAAAATTTTTTCTATGTACTCTGATGATCTACAACTTAACAGAAAAACATCATGATCTTCAAAAAAATGATTTCCCCAATTAACATCTAAAAAGAGTTTTTCATATTCATGACTTTCGTCTGGTACATAAAGACCATAGGAGCTACCGTGTCCTAGAAATATTATTAATGATTTCGGATTTAAATCGCCTAATAATCTTTTTGCCATTAAAACAGAATCGTTTGTAGAATCAAAAGAAACATAATAATCACTAAATTCTTTTTCAAAATTCTTTAAAAATAATGTTGAATTATCTACGGCATGTAACATTAATATTTTTTTGTAATCATTCATTTAGTTTCGAATAATGTGCTATTGAAAGATCAATAAATTCACGAATAAATTTTAAACCTTTCATATCTATATTATCTCCGTTTAAAATTTCATTAATACTTTTTCCGTCATAATTTATATTACCTGTATTAATTACCATGTTTTGGTCAAACGACAGTATTGAATCTAGAACAATATTTGATATTGTATTTGAATCTCTAAGTAATGTAATAATTTCATTAAAATGTGTACCATCTCTTTTCCAAAATTTGATTTTAAGTTGAAGTATATCAGCAATAAAATTATTTAATGATAGATCATCAATTTTGTCTTTTCCATTACAAACTTCTTGCGAAATTTTTGATAATATATATTTGGAAGCTTTTTTTATATCTGAAGAATAAACAAAGAAAGGTTTTGATTTTAATTTATCTTTTGTTTTTATCACATATTCTAAAATATCCCATCCTACTAATCCTTTGTAGTTTTCATTACTATCTATAATGTTCCAATCTGTGACAATTAAATTGATATTTATGCCAGCAGTTTTTTCAATTATTGCAGTGGTAAATTCCTCTTCCTTAAATTCATTTTTATCAGCATCAAAGAAATCGCTTGGATTTATGTAAATAGGAATGCATTCATAACCATCAATTTTTACACTCCTCTTATATTGATTTTCTGCTTCATCGTCATCATCAAATACAAGATATCTTGATTGAAATTTATCAGTAGATGCCATATTATATAATTATTTGAAAAGCTGCTCCTTTAAGTTTTAGATTGTTACCTAAAAATTTAATATCTCCTTTTAAATTATTTACTCTTTTTTTTACATCAAACATGCCTATTCCCGAACCGCGTTCAGATGATTCTCTTACGCCTAGTTCAAAAATAGATTCAGAATTATTTATTAATTTATCAGACATGCCTAAACCATTATCATAATAATTTATCTGTATTTTATCATTTAGTTTTTCAAAATCTATGAGAATTTCATTTGCTTTAGCTTTTATGGAATTTGAAACTAAATTATCTAAAACAATGTCTATTTCTATTGGATTGATTAAATAAAATTTGTCAAAAACCCCATCAATTTTAAATTTTAAGTTTGGTCTAGAAACATTTAAATCTTCAATATATTCCCTTATATATATTGGCAAATTTATTCTCTGTTTAGTATGCTTATAATCAAAATTTGATTTGATTATGATTTGCGAAACTTTTATGGCCTTATCGATATTGCTTTTAATAGAATAAAGTTTGTCTTTTACATCTTTACTGAGATTTGATACCAGTAATTCATTGACATACGTAGAAGCATTTCCGACATAGAGATCTATTGAGTGAACTAATTGTTCAGCATCTTCACTTAAAGTTTTTCTCGTTGCATTTAAATATTGATTTTTCTTTGTTTCAATATTTAATTGATTTTTTAAATTTTTATTTTTTTCTTCCTCTTCTTTCGCTTTTTGTTCAGCCTTTATTTTTGCTAACTCTGCTTCGGCTCTTTCTTTTTCTTTTTTTAATGTCTCAAGTTCGGCTCTTCTCCTTTTTTCTTCTTCTTCTCTCTGTTTTTTTTCAGCTTCTTCTCTTTTAAAACGTTCTAACTCAGCTTGCTTTTCAGCTTCAATACGTTTATTTCGCTCTTCGTCTTCTCGCTTTTCAGCTTCTTCTTTTTCTTTTATAATTCTATTAAAACTCTCTTCTGTTAATTTGACTTGATTTAATAAATCACTGTCATTTGTTTTCTCAGCTATTTTTTCTAAATCTGAAAGAAACTTAGGCTGAATGACATCAAGTTTTTCATTAACTAAATTAACGAGTTCTCTATTGTAGGTAATAATTTTAATGTCATTGTCATCACTCAAAGTTTTTATTAAGTTTACAAAATCAATTTTACTTCCTAAATTATTTAGTGCATCTTCATAAGAATCTTTATCCTTGTCATTTTGTAATTCTAATCTAAATTGTTGAGCAATTTCGTTGTCTAAAAAATAATTTTTTCTTTTAAAAGCCTCACCCCAAAGAACCCCTACCACGTATCTTTCTAATCTTAAAAAAGCTTTTTCTTTAAATAAATCAAATAACACTTTTTTCCCTAAAGTTTCAACTAAACCGCCAGCTCTACTGGATACTTCTTTAAATTCATTAAAATTTTCAGTTATTAAGTCAACTTTGCCAAATAAATCCCTTGTGCCAAGAAAACGATTATATCCTTGTTGTTTTCTATTATCTAATTCCCAGCTGTCATCTCCAACGTTTCCATAAGGTTGAACTCGGAAGCCATTTTTGAAAAGAAAAACATTCCCATATTTTACAGGCTCTATATCCATCAATCTTCCAAAATTGATTTTAGCGCTCCTATTTAAAAAATAAAGGTTTATTTCTAAATCGTCAATTAAGGATAAATATTTATTAGGCTCTTCAATATGATAAATTAATGCACCCCTATCGATAATCTTGGTAGTTATTATTTCATCTTTTAGTTTTAAATCAATTTGAGTAGTTTTTAAATCAAGAACCTTTAAAATACTATTGTCAATGATTCCATTTATTTTAAGCTTGTTATTAGAGTTATTGTCAATCTGGATGAATTGTTTTGCTTCAATTTCAATGCTAAAACTATTCTCTTTTGAAAAGGGATTAATGAGTTTTTCTAATGACCTCCTTAATTCTCTTAGTTTGTGAATGTCCCAATTAGAATTTAAGTTTTGGATTTTTAAAATCGTGCCATGATTTTTATTTTTTGGGAAAATATTATTGTTTTCAATGCTTTCAAATGGAATTTGTATTGAATCAAAACTTTGTTGTGAATCTTTTTCAAATTCCCCCCAATCGACATCTACTTTATAAGTTTCATTAATGTCTACTTTTGATGTGATAAGTTCTAATTTAGTTCCCAATCGATCACAAGAAAAACGACCAACACCTTTTGCTCCAGCATAAAATCTTCTGGATTTTAAATTGTTTAAATGAGAATCTCTTGACAAGTCTATGTCTTCAGTTTTATCCTTTTTAGCAGAATATGCTACTGCAAACCATTTTTTTTCTAAATCATTTTTTGACATACCTTTACCGTTGTCAGCAATAATGATCTCATCTTTATTAAAAATAACTTTTACAGCATCTGCGTATGCATCGTATGAATTTTTAACTAGTTCATAAATCGCAATAAAATCATCGGTAATTAAATCTCTACCAATGATATTTTTCATTCCTGTTTTTATGTCAAAATTTAATACACCTTTATCCATTATATAAAAGTTGTTTTAAAACCAAGCCACTTTGTTCACTAAATAATGGAGGAATTGCGTTTCCAATTTGCGTATATCTAGGAACTTCTTTAGTTCTCAATATTCCGCCTGTAGTATATTTTCCTTGAAAAACATACCAATCTGGAAATGACTGAATACGTGCATATTCACGAACTGTCAAAATTCGTGGCTCAGAATAATGTATATAATCATCAGGAAGAGTAGTAATTGTAGGCGTTTTATCAAGCCCATTTAGCGGAATTACTGTTCTCTTTTTAATATTATATTTTTCTTGTATAATTTTACTAATGTTGAAATTTCTTCTTTCAAGAGAAGTTTCATCAAGAATATTTTTAAATCGATTTATTATTTCAGTTGAATGTTTTGGAAAACGATGACTGTCTGCAATTTTATCATTAATGCCTACTCGCATTAATTTTTGATAGTTTCCCTTTTCCTTGCCATAAATTCCAGATTGAAAAGTTGGATATCCGGGGGTTTCTTTTAATCCATTTTGTTTAAATAAATCAGAAATCGCATCTTGAAGATTCGTTTCGACACTTAATCCTTTTTCTTTTAAAAATTCAAAACGATTGTCTTTTAAAGATTCGAAAAACATTTCGGCTTTTTCTTGTGTAGCGTTTGGCAATGTTTTTTTAATGCCAACAAGTATAAAACGAGTTCTTTTTTGAGGTACGCCATAATCGCCAAAATTCACTAATTGACCTCTTACAAAATAACCAGCATCATTTAATTTCTGCGTAACTTGGGTAGAGTAAGCAATACCTTTTTCTTTACTTTTTTTGAATTCCATTGTAAAACCTTTTACATTTTCGAAAAAAATAATTTTAGGTTCAACAATTTTTACAAAATTTATATATGAATTAATAAGGTCATTTCTTAAATCAAATTCATTTCGTTTTCCTGCCATTGAAAAACCCTGACAAGGCGGTCCACCAGCGATCATAGTGACTTTCCCTTTAAGCTTTTCTAAACTTGAAGCATATTTATCAAGCACAGTATTGATTTCATGTGCTTGTTGAGGTAGCCAATTAGGCCAATTAAAATGATTTTTGTTTTTTATTAAATTGTGTTCAAGTGTTTTAAAAGCGTCAGGACTTTTCTCAATAGCAAAAAGGCCTTGCCATCCTGCTTGATGCAATCCTAATGATAATCCCCCGCAGCCAGCAAAAAGGTCTATGTAGGTAAATTTATTTTTCATTAAAAATTTGTAAAAATCCAAATTTATTAATAAAAAGTTCACGATGTTAATTTTTTGAGCAAAATCTTACAATATAAACAAAAAAATATTCTCAACCAATTTTTGTCTCCAAATATTCATTTACTAAAGAAATACATTTTTCGATATCTTTTTTGATTTCATGATCCCAAAATCTAAATATTTTATAGCCTAAATTTTCTAGTTTAATATTGTTTTCTCTATCCTTTTGCATGTTTCTTTCAATTTTAGAAATCCAGAAATCACGATTTGATTTTAGTTTTACTTTTTTTTCTTCCCAATTATATCCATGCCAAAATTCTCCGTCAATAAAGATCACGAGTTTTAGTTTTTTATTTGTGATATCAGGATTTCCGGGAAGACTTTTATCGTGCTTTCTATATCGTATTCCTGCTTTCCAAAGCTCTTTTCGAAATAGTATTTCAGGTTTTGTGTCTTTTCCCTTAATTTTAGACATAAGTTTACTTCTCTCAGGAGTTGTATAAAAACCATTCGCTTCTTCAAATCTTAAGACTTTTATTTTCTGTTCAGAGTAATCCATTCCATTTAATTAAAACTTATTTATCCTTCTTCCCCCACTTAACCTTCATTTTTCCTTCATTATCATAAGCAATCAAATGCAGGACAATTCCGCGTTCGCGAACAGCTTTTCGTTCTTCTTTGGTGGCGAGTTTGGCGTCGTTTTTAGAGTTTCTTAGCGGGATGGTGAGGGCGAGATTGGTGCCTCGGCCGAAAGAGTAAATGCCATTTATGTCAAAATTTAAGACGCTGGAACTTATGGTAAGTTTATTGACATCGATTTGTTCTCCGCGAAGATTGAGCGAACCAGACAAATCGCTGAAAGTAATATTCTCTACATCGCGAAACGGAAAAGCAAATTTGCCGACTTTCATAATCGGTTCAAAATTGATTAAGGCACCTTGGTTGACATTAAAATCTAGTTTTCCTTTCATAGAATTGACAATCAGATCGCCTTTACTGCTCATTAAACCTGCAACATTGGCATTGCTGGTCAATCGTCCGCGAATGTTTTTTGGACTAAAAGATTTGATTCCGAAATTATTAAAAGACCTTAAAAAACTCGCAATATCAACTCGGTTTACCTGTGCGTTTGAAGTAAAAACATAATGGTTACCGCTTGGCTGTACAGAACCGCTAAACGTTATGCTTCCGCCAGAAGTCTGCAATGTTCCGTTTTTGAGCAGAATCTTAGAATTTAGCATCTGGATTGTGGCCTGAGTGTTGGTTGCGGTAAGCGATCCGTAGGTAATGTTATCGGCTTTAAGATTAATTACGGCTGCACATTTTTCTATTACCGATCGCAACTGATTCGTAAAGTTGACATTCTTCTCAACTGGTTTTTTCTCTGCCACTTTTTGTTTTGGAGAATTTTGCAGAACGCCTAAAAACTGTTTTACATCAATATTCGGGCAGTAAATATTCCAGTTTACCACCATTTTTTCGGGTGCGTCGTAATAGAGATTCAGGAAATTATCGATTTTTCCGTCAATGCGAATAATGTTCTTTTTGTGTTTGTAGGCTATTTTTTTAATGTAAAGCGCCTGTTGAGTAAACGACAGTTGTACAGCCGTTTTTTCGGCATGAATCTTTTTCGGAATATAATCGAATGTGGCATCAGCAATATCAACATCGCCTGTAAATTTTGGTTTATTGATGTACAAATCGACAATATCAAACTGAAATTTCAAATTGGCTTTGGCATGACCGCTTTCAAAGTGAATAATTTTCTCGTTCATCATTCCGTTGAGTTTCGAAATATCAAAATCGGAATTTACAACTCCTGTGGCAATTGGTTTTTCGAGATTATTGATAACTGCTTGTGCAATTGTCAACGGAATACTTGCGTATTCGGCTTTAAAATTGGTTAAAATAATAGCCGAGTTCGGATCGCTGGATTCCTTTTCGGGTTTAAAAGTGTTAGTGAAAATTCCTTTGAAACTGCAATTGGTAAACAAGCCATCTGGAATACTCACTTCGTTATCGCGAATATCTGCCTGCACCACAATTTTTGGATCTCCTTCAACATTCAAATCGCCTTTTATGTCGCAGTTTACTTTAATCGGTTTTTTTATATCAAATTGGTTAAGTTTAGAACTGATGTTTGCTGATAATAAATTGGAAGCATTTCGCCATAAAATATCCGTTCCGATATTGATTCCGAAAAGCGAATTGTTTTTTCCAATATTAAAATAAGCGACAATATCAAAAATGTCAGAACCAATTTTAAGTCCTTTGGTTTTAATATCTATTTTCTGATTGGCTTCAGCATACGAAATATCAAAATTACCTTCCAGAACTTTCTCCTTAGCAAAACTTCCGTGAACGGTATTAAAGGCTAGACTATTAATTTTGGTTTTCAAATACAGATTGGTCTGCCAGTTGTTGTCGCCATAATTTACTTTAGATTCTAGACTTGCCACATCAAAATCAAACAATTTATGACCTAGATGATTGTCAATAATAACATGAACATCGTTTAGGTTTACTTCGTCAATTGTCGTTTCGGGTTTCTCTTTATCGGTTTGCGTTTTCTTCTTTTTCGGTTTAAAAATATTGACGTTAGAATAACCGTTTTCGGCTTTATAAATATAAATATCAGCGTCGTTGATTAAGATTTTATGAATGTTGATTTCGTGCTGCAACAAACTCAAAATGTTCAAACGCGCTTCGATTTCTTTTGCTCTCAGCAAAGTATGTTTGTGGCTCTGCCATTGGTTGTCTTTTATTTCGACATCATTTAACGCCAATGTAAAATTCGGAAAACCAGTTAGAAACTTATAATGAAAATCTCTAATATGAAATTTACCATTTATGTTTTCGTTGATTTTGGTATTGACTTTAGCAATAATTTCGGCTTTATTTCGATTAAAATATATAGACAAACCTCCGCAGGCAAGCAAAAGAATGGCAATTAAGCCCAAGATAAAATATCCAAAACGTTTGGCGTATTTTTTAAAAGAATCAGATTGCAGAAAAGATTTGGTTTTGGATAAAGCTTCTTTCATAGTAGCCGAATTTTGAATGTATTAAAGATACTACAAAAAATATTAACTTTTTATTGGTTTGATTTTCAGATAAATAAATTGTAATTTTAAAGTTATCTAGCTTATAATTAATGATAATACATTTATAACGAAAACTAATTTAGTAATGGTGTTTGATTTATTTTAAATTTTTAAATTTGTACTGTAGTTTGAAAGTTAATATTTCAGACCTAATTTTAATCTTAATATATTATGGCATTAGCAATAACAGATGCTACTTTTGATGAAGTAGTTTTAAAATCAGATAAACCAGTAATGGTAGATTTTTGGGCAGCATGGTGTGGTCCTTGTAGAATGGTTGGTCCAATCATTGACCAATTAAGCGAAGAGTACGCTGGTAAAGTAGTTGTTGGTAAAGTAGATGTAGATGCTAACCAAGAATTTGCTGCAAAATATGGTGTGCGTAACATACCAACCGTTTTGGTGTTTCAAAATGGTGAAGTTGTAGGAAAACAAGTAGGAGTAGCTCCGAAACAAGCCTACGCAGATAGTTTAGACGCTTTATTGTAATCTTAGATTACGATTGATATAAAAAAGGTCCGACGAAAGTTGGACCTTTTTTATTTGAACACTTCGGATAATGTTGTAATGATTTGTTTCACACAGGTGAAATTCGTGGCAAACTATTTTTTATTTTTAACGAATCTTATATTCCTGTAAAAATGAAAATTCTTCACAGCCTTTTTGCCTTTTTTATAATGACGACGATTGTTTTCGCTCAATCAAAACAAACAGAAGGTTTTACGGTCGAAAACGGTGTTTCAGAACAGCTGGCACATTTTCGTAAAAAACAGATTTCAGATCTTCAATACACTTTGTTTTTCGAAATTCCGAATCAGAAATCAGAAAATATAAACTCTCAACTATTTGTAAACTTGAATTTGTCTGATTTAAGTCAGCCTTTAATTTTTGATTTTAAAGAGAAAACTTCCAATATAAAAACAGTCGAAGCAAACGGAAAAAAGCTTTTGATTGTTCATGAAAACGGACATGTTGTAATTCCGGTTTCGGCTTTGGTTTTAGGGAAAAATACAGTTTCGATTTCATTCATTGCAGGTAATTTGTCATTAAACAGAAATGATGATTTCTTATATACTTTATTAGTTCCGGACCGAGCGAGTACTTTATTTCCTTGCTTTGATCAGCCCGATTTGAAAGCGACTTATAAATTGAGACTTTCTGTTCCAAAAGATTGGTCTGTTTTGGCTGGAGCCGATGTGGTAGAGAAATTGGATAAAGGTGATTTTACGTCTTACACTTTTGGAGAATCGGATAAAATGAGCACGTATTTGTTTTCTTTTGTTGCAGGAAAATTCAAAAGCGCGACACAGAAACCAGGTTTAGAAATGACGATGTTGTATCGTGAAAATAGTCCGGAGAAATTTCGCGTAAGCGCTGATACTATTTTCAATCTACATCAACAATCTTTAGACTTTTTAGAAAAATATACCAATTATAAATTTCCGTTTCAGAAGTTAGATTTTGCTTCAATTCCAGTTTTTCAATATGGCGGAATGGAACATGTTGGCGCAATTCAGTACAGAGAATCTACTTTGTTCTTGGACAACAGCGCAACTGATACCGAGAAGTTAAACCGCGCCAAACTTATTGCACACGAAACCTCACACATGTGGTTTGGTGATTTGGTAACCATGAAATGGTTTGATGACGTTTGGATGAAAGAGGTTTTTGCCAACTTCATGGCAGACAAAATCATGAACCCGATTTTTCCTAAAGTCAATCATAATCTGCAGTTTTTTACGGCGCATTATCCGAGCGCTTATGCGGAAGATCGATCTTTAGGAACACATCCGATCAAGCAGCATTTGGCAAATTTGAAAGATGCAGGTTCGCTTTATGGCGCTATTATTTACAACAAAGCGCCAATTATGATGCGTCAATTGGAGGCTTCGATGGGCAAGGAAGGGTTCCAGAAAGGAATTCAAAAATACATTCTGAAATACGCCAACGACAATGCTGATTGGAATAACCTCGTAGAACTTCTTGATGCCGAAACTCCGCTTGATATGAAAAAATGGAGCGATGTCTGGGTTAATAAATCGGGGAGAGCCATTTATACAGATAAAATAGAATACGATTCTAAAAACCGAATTAAGAGCTTTGAAATTCAGCAAAAAGCAGAAGATAAATCAGAGAATATCTGGCCTCAGGTTTTTCAGATTGGTTTAGTTTATGCTAAAGAAGTGAAAGTTTTATCAGTTAATATTAATGACAAAAATACCGTTGTAAAAGAAGCTGTCGGACTTGAAAAACCACTCGCCATTGTTTACAATTATAATGGTTTTGGATATGGTGTTTTTCCGCTTGGCGGGATTAATTTAAATTATATTACCTCTTTAAAAGATGAAATGGCAAGAGCTTCGGCTTACAGCAATCTCTACGAAAATATGCTTATTGGGAATATTTCACCCGATGATGCATTTAGATGTTATTTCAGAGGAATTCAATTAGAAGAAAATGAACTGGTTTTGCGAATTATAACTAATAATATAAACAATATATATTGGAGATTTTTTACAGAAAAACAACAAACAATTAGTCAAAAAATGCTTGTATATACTTTGTTTGCGCGCCTGCCATCTGACTTATCTCCTAATATCAAAAAGACTTTGTTTGGTTTGTTTAGCTCAGTGGCTTATTCAGATTTGGGAAAAACAAGTTTATATAAAGTCTGGAACAGAGAAATCTCGATTCCAAACTTGAAACTTAACGAAGATGATTACACCAATATGGCGATGAATCTGGCGATTTTCAAACATCCAAAAGCCGATGAAATCTTGGAGAAAACCAGAACATCTTTTACAAATCCTGATAAACAAAAGCGTTTTGAGTTTTTGCTTCCCTCTTTATCCAAAGATGAATCGGTTCGAAATGCGTTTATGGAATCATTAAAAGACGATGCAAACCGAGAGAAAGAATCTTGGGTTTCTGTTGGATTGGCAAATATTCATCATCCGCTTCGTCAGGAAAGTGCGCAGAAATATATTAGATTTTCATTAGATTTGGTTGACGAAATTCAGCGAACGGGAGATATTTTCTTTCCGAAAGATTGGCTGGATAATACCGTTGGGAAATATTCATCGAAATTTGCTTTTGATGAAGTACAGCGATTCTTAAAAGAAAACCCTAATTTTAGTCCGATCTTGAAACGCAAATTGTTTCAGGCAACAGATTTGCTTTATAAAGCACAAAATATTAAAAAAGAAACCGAATGAAAATTGAATCGGAAATAGAAAAAGTCTCCAGTTTTCAGCACCTCGAAATGCTGGCGAATCAGATTGTGGAAGGTTTTATATCGGGAATGCACAAGAGTCCGTTTCATGGATTTTCGGCTGAATTTGCTGAGCATAAAGTGTATAATGCAGGTGAAAGCACTAAACATATCGACTGGAAATTGTTTGCCAAAACGGATCGTTTGTACACGAAACGTTTTGAGGAAGAAACCAATTTGCGCTGTCATTTGATTATCGATAATTCGTCATCAATGCATTATCCTGAACTAAAATCAAATCAGCCTTTTTATGAAAAGAAGATTGGATTTGCGGTTTTGGCTTCGGCGGTTTTAATGAATATTTTAAAGAAACAGCGCGATGCCGTTGGTTTGAGCGTTTTCTCAGACAAATACGAATATTACGCTCCAGAGAAAGGAAGTGATCGTCACCATAGAATGCTTTTGAATAAACTGGAAGAATTATTGGTTCAGCCAAAAGTCAAAAAAACGACTGATACGATTACCTATTTGCATCAGATTGCGGAGAAAATGCATCGCCGTTCGATGATTATTTTGTTTACCGATATGTTTCAGACGGAAGATGATGAAAAGCTTTTTAATGCATTACAGCATCTTAAACACAACAAACATAAAGTAGTTTTGTTTCATGTAGTTGATAATGAAACCGAATTGAAGTTTGATTTTGATAACACACCAAGAAAGTTTATCGACTTAGAATCTGGAGAAGAGGTTTCGATTTTTGCTGATAACGTAAAAGAGCAATATGAAAATAGGGTAGAAGCTTATTTTAAAAACTTGGCTTTAACTTGTGCAAAGAACCAAATTAAGTACGTTCCGGTAAATGTTGGTGATAATTTTGAAAAAATATTGACTACATATTTGGTTGAAAAACAAAACTTTGGATAATATTTTGAAAAATAATTTCATTTTTTTTATAAAAACGCTTGCAGAAATGAAATTCTGTTATATCTTTGCAACCGCAATAACGCAGAGGTTTGGTAGTTCAGTTGGTTAGAATACATGCCTGTCACGCATGGGGTCGCGGGTTCGAGTCCCGTCCAGACCGCAATATTGGGAAAGCCTTTCTTAACAGAAAGGCTTTTTTGCCCAAATACGGTATCTAAGATTAGTTGTGTTGTTTTGCTACGACTTTGTAACTCGTAGCTGGTTTAGTAGTTAGACCAATGAAAAGCTTTCCACTTTTGTGGATGGCTTTTTTGATTTAAAACACTTTTGTTTTTTTTTATTTTTACCGCAAAGAGCGCAAAGGTTTACGCAATCCCGATAGCTATCGGGAGCAAAGATATTTTCTAAAGAATGCAAAGTTCGCAAAGCTTAATTAATTTTAAGCTTTGCGATTTTTTTTTGCTTAATTCTGATTTTAACGTAACAGTTTGTCATTTCGAGGAACGAGACTCGAGCGATAGCGAATAGGCAAAGCAAATCTTCGCAAGTAACTCAACAAAGATTTTCCATTCATTATATAAAAACATAGCCCGTGGTTTCAACCACGGGGACACAATGGATATAAATACGTCTCCCGTGGTTGAAACCACGGGCTATGCTTAAATCAGGATGAATATTTCTATATGAAAAAGCCTTTGTCAAAGCTTTAAACTTTGCGGACTTTGCGTTCCCGATAGCTATCGGGATAGTGCTCTTAGCGGTTAAGTAAAAGAAAGTTCCTACTTTTTGATTAAAACTTGAATTTTTAAAATATTGGATTTTAACCAATTAAAAAAATGTCTAAATTTTATTTGAAAAAACGCTTGCAGAAACGAAAATCTGTTGTATTTTTGCACTCGCAATAACGCAGGGTTTGGTAGTTCAGTTGGTTAGAATACATGCCTGTCACGCATGGGGTCGCGGGTTCGAGTCCCGTCCAGACCGCCTAAGTTGTTAAAAGCCTTTCTTAACGGAAAGGCTTTTTTTTTGTTTAACCGCAAAGTTTTGTATTACTCACTCTGATTTGTCATTTCGACGAAGGAGAAATCTTCACAAGAAGCTCCACAAAGATTGAATTATAGCGACGGAGCTACTTACGGAGATTTCTCCTTCGTCGAAATGACAAACGTTGTGGAATTGAAATTTGGAATTTCAGATATTGGAATTTAATTTCCTTATCTTTAATATAACGAAAAAAGTGCTGTATTAAACACCAATGGAACATTCCGGTCAAAAACTCGATAAATATTACATCAAGAAAGTAGATGCAGATAAAAAAAGCATTTATTGCCACCACGATTTGATGGGAGAATTGTTTATTCCACCACACAGACATGTTAAAGCACAATTGCTTTATGCAGAAGGTGATGTTGTTTTTGTGACTACAGAGACCAAAACTTATTTTTTGCCAGCAAGACATTTTATTTGGATTCCGAGTGGAGTGGAGCATAGTATCGAGCCGAAATCGGAAAGTGTGACAATGCGAAATCTGTATTTTCCTGTTGAAAAAGACGAAGATGACTTTTATAAAATAGAAGGAATTTATCCGGTTAATAATTTATTGCTGCAAATGATGCTTTTTACCAATCGATGGAATGGTGATCTTAAAAAAGGAACTCCAAACTTTGCCATTGCCAAAGCGATAAAAGCGATTCTTCCTCAAATATGCACCAATAATCTTCCTTTAGAATTACCACAGCCAAAAGACAAACGACTTGGAAAGATTCTTCGTCATATTGAAAATAACCTCGGAGAAACGATTCTGTTTGCCGATGTAGCTCACGAATTTGGTTTCAGCGAACGCTCTTTGTATCGCTTGTTTCAGAAAGATCTAGGTATGTCGTTTATTCAGTATTATACCATTAGAAGAATTTTAAAAGCGATTGAACTTTTATTAGAAAGAAAACTTTCAGTAAAAGAGGTAGCCGAAGAAGTTGGTTACAACAGTGTTCCTACTTTCAGCAACACTTTCTTCAAAATTTTAGGACAAAGACCTTCCGATTACTTAAATGGTGAGGAGATTTTGGAAAGTAAATAGTTTTTATTTCACGCAGATTTTAATAGATTTTAGCTGATTTTGCAGATTCTTTTTATTCAATGCGAAAAAAAATCTAGCAGATTCCGCAGGTTTCAGAGATTTTTAAATGCTTTATAATCTGGACAATCTGACAAATCTGCGAGAGTAAAAAGAAAAATCTGCGCGCATCTGCTAAAATCTATTAAAATCTGCGTGAAATTTCACAAACTAAATCTGTTTTGTAATAAATTGTTTTTCAGCGCTTTAATATAACGTTTTCGGAAAATGGAATTTTAACGTTTGTCCGAAATGAATATGTTCTTGGCTTTTTAGAATTATCAGTCACCAGAAAAATGAAGGAACTTTGCAGCATCAAATATTTAATTATTCATGTTCCTTAAAACAACAAATTCTACAGACGATTGTTTTCCCAGAATCCTGCTGTTAATCTTAATTGTGTTAGCATTCAATGGCTTACAAGCGCAGGAAGTTCATACTGTTTCATTGCAAGAAGCTTTGAAGCTGGCTAAAGAAAACAACAAAAAAATCCTTAGATCTCAATTGGAGGTCACGCTCTCAGAGCAGAATATCAAAGAAAGAAAAGAACTCCGACTGCCAGACGTACAGTTAAACGGCATGTATTCTCGAATTACGAATATTACCGAATTTAAAGGAAGCGGGTTTTTAAAAGACAAAGAAGTTACACCGGCAATTCCTGAAATTTATGAGGTCAATTCGACTTTTAAAATGCCAATTTATGCTGGAAATAAGATTAATAATGCCATCAAAATTGCCAATCAGGAAAGCGAAATTGCCAAAATAAAAACCGAAAAGGCCGAAAATGATATCGAGCTTGAAGTGGTGGCAAACTATCTGGCAATTTATAAAATGATGGAACTTCAGAAAATATTCGAAGAAAACATCAAAGAAGAAAAAAGTCGATTGAAAGAAGTACAATCGCTTCAAAAATATGGAACGGTTACGAAAAACGAGGTTATTCGTGCCGAATTACAGCTTTCAGATCGCGAATTGAATGCGTTAACTAACTCCAAAAACATTAAAATCGCACTTCACGATCTGAAAACGCTGATCCAGATTCCAGAAAACGAAGAAATTGCGATTGACACAACATCGAGTTTGGACGAAATGAATGGTTTGGATCCGTATGATTTTTATATGACTAAAGCTCTGCAGAACGAAGAAATGCGTATTGCTAGTCAGGAGCTGAATATCAGTAAAACCGAACTGAAAATGGTAAAAGGAAACTATTTGCCAAGCGTTCATTTCTTTGGGAATTACGGTTTTTATTATCCGAACTATAAATTCTTTCCGCCCAATCCGTATCTGTATACTTTAGGACAAGTTGGTATTGAAGCTACTTTTGATCTTTCGTCTTTATATAAAAATAAAACCAAAATGGAGCAGGCGAACACCAAAATCAAATGGCAGGAAATGCAGAATGAAATTGTAAAAGAGGAAATTCAGGACAAGTTGTATAAAGAGCATACACAGTATCAGGAAATTCTTGAAAAGTTTGTTGTTGTTGACAAGGCATTGGACTTGGCTGACGAAAATTACCGAATTGTAAAGCTGAAATACTTAAACCAACTGGTTTTAATTACCGAAATGGTTGACGCCGATAATGCTTTGCTACAAGCGAAATACAACAAAATTTCTACGCGATTGGATGCGGTTTTAAAACATTATGAACTGCTTCATACGGCTGGAATGCTTCCGCAGAGCTAGATGGTGAGAGGTTTTTAGAGGAAAGAGGCAAGAAGAAAGATATCCGAAGAAAAAGATTTTTAGAAAAGAACTAAGTAAAGAGATTAAAGAATATGGTTAAGATAAAAAATGAAACTAGAAGAAATAAAACGTTTCATATACTAATAACAATTATTGCGTGTGTGCTTGTTATAAGCGGTGTTATTTTAGGAATTTGGTTTTATGTGTTCAACAGAAATCACGAAGAAACCAATGACGCGCAAGTCGAACAATATGTAACGCCAATTATGTCGCGTATTACGGGTTACGTTCAGGAAGTTCGTTTTAACGAAAATCAGTTTGTGCATAAAGGAGATACTTTGGTTGTGATTGACAATCGTGAATATAAATCAAAATTGAATGTGGCTCTTGCCGATGTTCAAAACGCACAGCAAAACAGCGTTGTGGCGCAGAAAAATGCTATAAATACAGCAAGTGCAACGGCGATAAACGAAGCGCAGTTAGAAGCAGCAAAATCGAATCTTTGGAAAACCAAATTGGAATACGAAAGATACAAAGCTTTGGTAAGCGAAGAAGCGGCTACTTCTCAGCAATTAGAGAAAGTAAAAGCAGATTACGAATCGGCTCAGGCGCATTTTCAGGAAATGAAAAATAGAATTCATTCATCTGCTTTGAGTACTTCTGTTGCCGAAGCAAATGTTCCGACAACGCAAACGAATATTGCATCCAAACAAGCTGTTGCAGATAATGCTGCTTTATTTCTTTCGTACACCATAATTACAGCGCCTTATGACGGCTGGGTTGGAAAACGAACTTTACAGCCAGGACAATTGGTAAAAGAAGGTCAGTCTTTATTGTCAATTGTAAGTAAAGAAAAATGGATTACGGCCAATTTTAAAGAAACGCAATTGCAATATTTAACCGTTGGGCAAGATGTTGAAATAAAAGCTGACGCTTTGAGCGATAAAACTTTTGTTGGTACAATTGCCTCTTTATCGCCTGCGAGCGGGGCAAGATTTTCATTGCTTCCTCCAGATAATGCAACGGGTAACTTCGTAAAAATCGAACAAAGAATTCCGGTTAGAATTCAATTAAAAGACAGCGACAAACAAGCCGACTTTTTAAGAGCGGGAATGAATATTACTGTGATCGCAGCACACTAAAATGGAAGATAAAAGTATTTTTAAATCATGGGTTCCAAAATGGGCAATCATTACAATTTTGTTTGTTTGTCTTTTGCATTCCATGATTTTATTGGGAGTTTATACGTCAAACGTGACGTATGCGGCAAGTTTTCTGGACATTGAGCCCGAAGATTTGCAGTACGCGATGTGCGTTACGTATGGAACTCTGCTGGCTACAATTCTTATAGAAAGCCGATTTTCGAGTTTTTTTCCTGCCAAAAATTACCTCATGGGCGTTTATTCCTTAATTGGAGTTACGATTGTGACGTCGGGTTATGTCGATAATTTTGCGGTTTTTCTATTGTTGAGAGTTGCCGAAGGAATCTTAATGGCGCTTCCTGCCATTACCATCAGACAATTGCTTATTGAGCAGTTTGATTCTAAAAATGCCATTATAATTGGGTTTTCCTTTTATTATGGTTCTCTACTGTTGTCAACGCCTTTTATTATGAATATTGCAGTTTGGTTTCTGGATCATTATGATTGGAAATACATGCTGTATGTTTCGGGCGGACTGCAGGTTTTAAATGTCTTTTTAATCTTGGTTACTTTTCGTGGGCACCGAACAACAAAGAAAATTCCGTTGTATCAAATCGACTGGATGAGCTATTTTTTGGTTTTAACAGCTATTCTTTGCGGTGCCTACTTTTTTGTGTATGCCGAGAAAAAATATTGGTTCGAATCTTCTCAAATGGTTTTAATGCTTATTACGGCACTTATTACGGGAGGTTTGTTCATCTTCAAAGAGCTTTTGGTTAAAAGGCCAACTTTTAATTTTGAAGTTTTTAAATATGCCAATCTTCGAATTGGGTTTTTATTGTTTTTCCTGTTTTATATCAGCAGGGCAACGTTGAGTCTTTGCCATTCGGCGATGTATTCGATTTGGAATTGGGATCCGTCTCGAGTTGCGGGCGTACAGTACATTAACGGACTCGGAAATATTATCGGACTGGTTTTGGCGGCTTTTTTCTTGATGAAATCGCTTTCGACCAAAATCATTTTTCTAATTGGTTTTTCACTGATTGCGTTGTATCACTTTTGGTTTACGTTTCTTTTTGTGCCCGATGTGGCTTTATCAGATATTATTGTTCCGTACTTTTTGCAGGGCATCGGAGTTGGATTGTTATTTGTTCCGTTGATTTTATTTACCACTTCTTCGGTTCCTGCAAATATGGCGGTTTCTTCGGGAATTGTGGGCGTTTCTGGACGTTTCTGGGGAAGTACGATTGGTTTTTGCGTCATGCAGAATGCAACTGTATTTTTAAACAAAAAACACTTTTTGAAACTTAGTCAATTTGTAACGGGCGAAAATCCCGAAGCACAGCAAAACATTGCAAACGCTACGCAGAGTTTTATTGCCAAAGGATATTCGGCAGATAATGCGAATGTTTTAGCTATGAAAAAGATATTCGGAAGCATTGCCAAACAATCGACTTTATTGGCCGATATGGAGATTTACACCATTGTAGGTTACGGTTTATTGGTTTTGATTGTTCTTATTGCATGCAATCAGCATTTGAGACAGACGATGACTTTGGTTAAAAGCAAAATTTGGATTGGGTAGAGATTTTGTTTCAGGTTTCAGGTTCAAAGTTTCAAGTTTTTTGCGCAAAGTTTGTCATCCTGAGGAACGAAGGATCACACGTGGGATTCTGTAAAGATTGGCAACTTGCTTTAGGGAATTACTTTGTGGAGCTTCTAGTGTGATCCTTCGTTCCTCAGGATGACAAACAGTAACTTGAAAAAACTCTGAGAATCTCTGTGAAAATCCTTTGCGAATCTCTGCGTAATAACCGCTTTATTGTCCTAACTTGCATCTGTTAAAAACAACAAACAAAATTATGAGCCAGCAATGTGTAATTTTTGATATGGACGGTGTGATTTCTCATACAAATCCGCATCATGTGATCGCTTTTGAAAAGTTTTTCGATAAATATAATATTCCGTACACAAAAGAAGAATTTGAAGAACATATGTACGGAAAACACAATAGTTATATCATGACGCATTTCTTCAAACGTCCGATTGCGGGAGAAGAACTGATAAAATTAGAAGATGAAAAAGAAGGAATGTTTCGTGAGATTTACAAAGACAAAGTCGAAACGATTCCGCATTATATGGATTTTTTAAACGAATTAAAATCTCGCGGTTTCAAAACTGCAGTTGCGACATCGGCGCCGCGTGCGAATCTGGATTTGATTGCAAACGCTTTGAAACTAGGTGACAAAATGGATTCGATGATGTCATCAGAAGATGTTACGTTTCATAAACCAAATCCAGAAGTATATTTAAAATCAGCAGAACGAGTTGGCGTTTCTCCGTCGGATTGTGTGGTTTTCGAAGATTCTTTTTCGGGTATTACAGCAGGATTAAATGCTGGAATGAAAGTCGTGGGAGTTTTGAGCACGCATACAAAAGAACAGCTTCCGCCATGTGATTTTTATATTTATGATTATAGCGAGATTAATGTCGATAAGATTGTTGAGTTGTTAAACAGCTAAAATTTTAATCCTATAAGAAATATAAGTTCATTTAAATAAATGGGCTTAATTTGAATTGCCTCCTGCTTGAGCTGGAGGTTTTTTTATGTTTTGAAGAGAAAAAGGCTTTAGCCGAATTATTATTTCAAAGGAAAATCAAGCAACTCTTTAGGTTCAATATCTAAAGCATTGGCGATTTTTAAAAGAGTTTTTACAGTAGTATTTATTTCAGCTCTTTCAATTCTACCTATTTGAGTTTTTTTGATATCACAATCATCAGCCAAAGCTTGTTGTGATAAACCTTTTTTTTCACGCAATTGTCTTATGTGAGTCCCAAGATTTGCAATAAAGGTTTCTTCTGAAATATCCATATTTCAAAATTCTTAAGATTTATTTTTGTCTTGGTTACATTTATGTGTTCAAAAGTATTATATTTACCACATTTAAAAAATAAGACAATGGCTACAAATGATCTTTCAGAAGAAACAGAAAAAAGACTCTTAGATTTTTTTAATAATGTTATTGATGCTAAAGATTTGGCAAAAGCAATTCGGCAATTAAACTATGCAATTGCTTTAGTTGTTATGAGAGAGGATGAAAAAGGACATATTTATGCTCAAAAAGAAAACTTAGAAAAAGGTTTTTATTGGCTGAATGAATTGGCAGAAATTTTACATCCGTATCTGGAAGTTGAATAAGAGAAAATAACGTTTTAAAATATCTTCATTTCGACGAAAGGAGAAACCAAAGCAAAACCGACAAAAAATTCCAGGGTGATTTCCGCAATTTTTTTCATAGTTTGACAACCTGTTGGTGATGCTGAAAAGCTCCTTTCGTCAAGATGAATTGATAAAGATGAATTATCGCGTAGTTTGTCATTTCGAGGAACGAGAAATCACACTAGAAACTCCGCAAAGAAAATCGCCAATCTTTGTAGATATGCGTGTGTAATTTCTCGTTCCTCGGAATGACAAAACTAGACGGATTTTTAGGATTATTTATAAGTTCTAAATCATTTCTCTCCAGAAATCACAAGAGCATTTCCGTCAATATTGACATTTCCGTCAGGGAATTTTTCATTTACTTGTACAAAAACTTCTTGTTTGATTTTTTCTCTCATTTCGTCATTGGCATTGCTGAGAGCGGCAACAAAAGGCGCGGCAATTTCTGTGATCAGATTCCAGTAGGTTTCTGCAGTACCGCAATTTAATTTGCCAGTCAGTTCTTTTTCAGAAGTATTTTTAAATCCAGCTTGTTGGAAAATATCGGCTATTAAACCGCTTTTCGAACAGCGAAACATTCCCGGAGCTTCTGAAGGCGGAGGAGTGAGCTGCATGTTTCTGTTGATTGTTCCGCCAACAGCAGTGATCCAGAAATTTTTCTCAGGTCCGCTCCAGACTGCGGTTGCGATTTTGCCACCAGGTTTCAGAACCCGATGCATTTCTTTTGCCGCCAAAAGCATATCTGGAAAAAACATAAAACCCATTCGGCAGCTTATCGCATCGAAAGTATTGTCGTAAAAAGGAAGTTCGGTGACATCGCAAGCTTGAAATTCAACGTTTGTAATTCCTTTTCTAAAAGCATTTTCGCGGGCAATGGTAAGCATATCGTCAGCGAGATCGGTAATAATGACTTTTCCGTCAGAAAGCATTGCGGCAATGCTCAAACCCGGTTCGCCAGTTCCAGCTGCGACATCTAAAATTACGTCAGATCCTTTTGGATTTATCGAACGTATGATTTCGTCAGCAAAAGGCTTCATAAAATCTAGAATTTCATGATCCCATTTTTTCCAGCCTGGAGAAAATTTGTTCCAAGAGGCTTTCTGCTGTTCCCGAATTTCCTGTAGTTGTGATTCCATTTTTGTTTATTGTTAAGTGGTTGAAAACGAATTTTATAACCGAAACAAAATTTGGGGAATTTGTTCTGCAATAGGCAAAGAGAAGGGTTTATTGGCAGATTTTTTGGATTAGTAAAGATACGGAAGAAATCTTTTTGTTGGGTTGGATTTTGATGTTAATTTGTTGGTTTGTAATATTCTGGATATTTTTTATTACCGCTCAGTTTGTCATTTCGACGTAAGGAGAAACCAAAAGCAAAACCGACAAAAAATTCCAGAGTGATTTCCGCAATTTTTTTCATAGTGTACAACCCGTTGGTGATGCTGAAAAGCTCCTTTCGTCAAGATGATAAATGATATATGTTGTAGAGTTTTTTCTTTTCTTTACTTATTGTTTGAAATATTGTGATTTTTATTTTTTCAAGTTCTAATATTTTTTAACTAGGTATTTCCAGTTTAAATGCATGCTTAAACCATTTATATCTGGGTAGATTGTTCTATTATTAATACCAAACATTGAAAGTTTATTTAGAATGTCTAGTTTTATTTTTGCAGGAATTTCAATTTCTGTCAGCTTTGTTTTTATTTTTGAGTTGGTTTCGAGAGTAACAAACTTTTTACTTTTTGTTGAATACTTGTGAGCAGTAAACCATCCTGATTGTGCAACAATTCTTTCATTGTTAAGGGTTGGTCTTAAAATTTTTGTACTAGAGCTATCAAAAGGTGATTGGTTTTTTGTTAGATCTACTTGTAAATCCTCATCGCATGACAATATATATAGATATGAATTCTCTTTCATAGTATATTGATTCTGGCAAGCAAACCACAAAGCAACTAAGGGATTACTGCTCCAATCTAATAATCTTGTTTTTAGACCAAAATGTTGGGCATAAATTAGCCATTCCCAATCATTTTCAAAATTTTTTGTTATTAATAAAGGAGAACGCCGCTTAAAATCTTCTAGCATTTTTTTTTCAGTTTGTGTGGTATCAACGGTTGGTTCTTCTCTACAAATAGAGGGTAGTAAAGAAAAATTAGAGGATTGACCTCGAAAAAGATTAATGTCATAGCCCATTAATTCAATTATTTCAATATGATTTAAAAAATCCTTAAATGATTTTATTTTATCTTTTTCCATTTTCAATAAGTTAAAGCTCTATAATAAAAAATGTATTTTTTTTCTTTTGTTTGAGTTGTTATCTTAAATTTTTAATAGCTTCTTTTACTTTCAAAATTTCAGATTGTTCTTCGTTTATTTTCTTTATCACAAACTTTAGTAATAAATCGATGCTTGTTGCTCTTGCTAGACAATCCTGTTCACTTAGAGAATGCAGTCCTTCTGATGTTTGATTATAAAGAGTTTTAATTGGGTTAATTCCTAATGATTGTAATGATTTTGGTAAGAACTCAAAAATGTTTTCATAGATTGAATAGACTTGATTGGTAGAGCTGTATTGGTCATAAAGTTTACTTATTTGTGAATCAGCCATGTCTAATTCTGAAATTTCTTTGACAATTGTAAGTAGTTCTTTTTCAATAATTCTTCGGAAATAAGCAAATGCTCCAATTCCATAATTTTGCTGAATGCATTTATTTGCTTTAAAATACCAATTGTTTGTTTCTCTGTCAAAATGTTTTTTGATTTCAGAATCAATAATAATAGTTTGTTCAGGGAGAATACCAATTTTTTCTATAAAAATATTAGCATTAATTCCTTCAAAATCATTTTTGTTTATGCTACCTGGTGACCCACTAAGGTTGTAAAAACGAGTTTTTGGAATTTTATTATCGCTCCAAACATGTAAAGTAAGTTCGATTTTGTAATTTTTACAGGATTTACAACGTCCTAAAAAGTGTTCAACAAAATTCAAATTTTCTTCAAGGTCAAACAAGACGTCAGGTATTCTATCTCCATCATAATTACCCCACCAATTTTCTGCACTTGAAGGGAGTTCTAACTCAAAAGTTTTCTCAGCCTGTTCAGTTTCGCAATAATGCATAAATGTTTCGCCGACAAATGCATAAGGTTGGTTGTAGCTAGGTTTTTGTGCTCTATAATTCTCTACAATTTTAAAAGCTTTATATAGAGGATAATTTTTTAAAAATTCTTCTAATTTGATTTTACTCATGCTTCATTATTTTAATACACTCAATTTTGGGTAAATCAAATATAGAAAAGAATTCTTATGAAATTTAAGTGAGAATTTAATTTTCGAAGGATATTGTGTAAAAGGAGAAAAACCAAAAACAAAAAAGCTTCTGAAAAATCTTCAGAAGCTTCTTTTTGTGCGGATAATAGGACTCGAACCTACACGCCTTGCGGCACCAGATCCTAAGTCTGGCACGTCTACCAATTTCGCCATATCCGCGGTAATTGTGGGTGCAAAGATAGGCATACTTTTGAATTATCAAAGCATTTTTTGAAAATTTTTTTTAATTCTCTTTTTTGTACTTTTGGGTTTCTATAAAAATAATTTAAATGGAAAATATTAAGTCCTACGTTCAACAACATAAAGATCGGTTTATCAACGAATTGATCGAATTATTAAAGATTCCGTCGGTTTCTGCCGACACTGCATATTCTCAAGATGTTATTGACACAGCAGAGGCTGTAAAAGAAAGTTTATCAAAAGCAGGGTGCGATTATGTCGAAACTTGCGACACTCCAGGTTACCCAATTATCTACGGAGAGAAAATTATAGATCCAAATCTTCCAACGGTTTTAGTTTACGGCCACTACGACGTACAACCGCCAGATCCATTAGAATTATGGACATCGCCACCTTTCGAGCCTGTTATTAAAACTACAGATATTCACCCAGAAGGCGCAATCTTCGCGCGTGGAGCTTGTGACGACAAAGGTCAGATGTACATGCACGTAAAAGCGCTTGAATTAATGGTACAAAGCAATACGTTGCCTTGTAACGTAAAATTCATGATCGAAGGTGAAGAAGAAGTAGGTTCTGCTAGTTTGGCTTGGTTCGTAGAGCGCAATCAGGAAAAACTGAAAAACGACGTAATCTTGATTTCAGATACAGGAATGATTTCTAACCAACAGCCGTCTATCACGACAGGTTTAAGAGGTTTGAGTTATGTTGAGGTCGAAGTTACAGGTCCAAACCGCGATTTGCATTCAGGTTTATACGGTGGAGCTGTGGCAAACCCAATTAATATTTTGGCAAAAATGATTGCTTCGCTTCACGACGAAAACAATCATATTACGATTCCGGGTTTCTACGATAAAGTAGAAGAATTATCTGCAGAAGAAAGAGCCGAAATGGCAAAAGCGCCTTTCAGCTTAGAAAAATATAAAAATGCTTTAAATATCGAAGATGTTTATGGTGAAAAAGGTTATGTAACCAATGAAAGAAACTCAATCCGTCCGACATTAGACGTAAACGGAATCTGGGGCGGTTATACTGGCGAGGGTGCTAAAACGGTTATTGCGAGCAAAGCTTTCGCTAAAATCTCGATGCGTTTGGTTCCAAATCAGGAATGGGAAGAGATTACAGAACTTTTCACAAAACATTTTACAAGTCTTGCTCCAGCTGGAGTTACAGTAAAAGTAACGCCTCATCATGGTGGTCAAGGTTATGTTACGCCAATTGACAGCATCGGATATCAGGCGGCAAATAAAGCGTATACAGAAACGTTTGGAGTTCCAGCAATTCCGGTTCGTTCTGGTGGAAGTATTCCGATTGTGGCTTTGTTTGAAAAAGAGTTAAAAAGCAAAACGATTTTAATGGGATTTGGTTTAGATAGCGATGCTATTCACTCGCCAAATGAGCATTTCGGAATCTTTAATTACTTGAAAGGTATTGAGACTATTCCGTTGTTTTACAAGTATTTTGTGGAGCTTTCTAAGTAGTTTTTTAACGCAAAGAACGCAAAGGTTTACGCAAAGTTCACTAAGATTTTTTAAGTAAGATTTTATAAAAGTTCGCAAAGCTATATGATTAAGCTTTGCGAACTTTGCGTTTATAAACGTAATCTTAAATAAAAATCCTTGCGTTCTTTGCGGTTAGTTTTTTTAACCTCAAAGAACGCAAAGGTTTACGCAAAGTTCACTAAGATTTTTTAAGTAAGATTTTATAAAAGTTCGCAAAGCTATATGATTAAGCTTTGCGAACTTTGCGTTTATAAACGTAATCTTAAATAAAATCCTTGCGTTCTTTGCGGTTAAAATTTTCGGCAGTATTTTTAAAAATAGAATCCGTTCAGAAATGAGCGGATTTTTTTTGTTTCCCATGGTTTTAAGATTCAAAAGAAAAACCTTTGCCACTTTGCATCTCTGAACCTTTGCTTCTAAAAAAGGAACTTTTTCTTGCATATTTAAAATTTAACTCTACATTTGTAGAAACGAATCTATAATTGTAGAGCAATGATGAATTTGAAAAATATCTTTTTATTATTTCTTTTGGGTTCAATGCTTTTGAGCTGTAAAAGCAAACCAATCAATCAGAAAATTGACAAGAAAAAAGAAGGTGTTTGGATTGATGATTATACGCAGGATGGTACAAATTATAAATCGTATGAATATTATAAAAATGATCTTCCAGTTAAAAAGTGGAAATCGTACATTAACGGAAAAATCTACAAAACAGAGAAATACAAAAACGGAATTTGTGTCGTGAAAAGTTATTACGAAAACGGAAAACTGGAATCGAAAGGGAAAACAAAATTAGAAACAAATTCGGTTGAAACGCATTGGTTTTATTTTGGAGAATGGAAGTTTTATTCAGACAAAGGAAAATTAAAAGGAATCAAGAATTATGACAAAGGAGAATTGATTTCGGAACAAAATATTAAATAAGCTAACTAACCTCTAAACCATGAAAAAATTAATCACGCTTTCTTTTCTTTTAATGAACTGCTTTTTCTTGCAAGCTCAAACGTATAAAGAATGGGTTCGTAAAGCAGATTCATGCTACACGGCGAAAAACTATGAATTGTCTGTTTCGTATTATGAAAAAGCTTTTAAAATAGAACAGAAAGACAATCGAGATTTATACAATGCAGGCTGTTCTGCTTCTATGGCAAAAAGGAATAAAAAAGCATTCAAATGGCTGAATCTTTCTATCGATAACGGATACGAGAATATGGCGCATATTAAAATTGATAACGATTTAAAACCGTTACACTCAGAAAAAGAATGGAATAAGACAATTGATAAACTGCAAAAGAAGTTAGATGTTATTGGAGCAAATTATGATAAAGTGCTGGAAAAACAACTTGCGGAGATTTATACAGACGATCAGGAAATTCGAGGAGAATTTATGAATGTTTATCGAGCTACTAAACCTGACAAAAAGAAAATAGACAGCATTGGGAAAATTATGGAAAGAAAAGACAGTATTAACCTTATTAAGGTGATGAAAATACTGGACGAAAAAGGCTGGTTAGGAAAAAATGTTGTAGGCTCTCAGGGAAATCAGACTTTGTTTCTGGTGATTCAGCATGCCGATTTAGAATATCAGCAAAAATATTTGCCTATGATGAGAGAGGCTGTTAAAAATGGCAATGCCAATCCAGCAAATCTAGCTTATTTAGAAGATAGAGTTGCTTTGAGAGAAGGAAAAAAACAAATTTATGGCAGTCAGAGTTCAAAGAATAAAAAGACTGGTAAAATTTGTATTGCACCAATGATAGATCCAGATAATGTCGATAAAAGGCGTGCAGAAGTTGGACTTGGAACTATGGCCGACTATGCAGTAAAACTAAATATTGACTGGAACTTGGAGGAATATAAAAAGGAATTGGCTGAAACAGAAAAACTTGAAAATACAAAACCATGATACAATTATCAAATGCAGAAGAACAGTTAATGGAGCATTTATGGAAGCTTGAAAAGGCTTTTATGAAAGATTTGCTCGAAGCGTATCCGGAACCAAAACCGGCAACAACAACCGTGGCAACGCTTTTAAAACGAATGATCGATAAGAAGTTTGTGGCGTATAACGAATTTGGGAATTCGAGAGAATATTACCCTTTAGTGAAGAAAACAGATTATTTTGCAAAACACGTAAAAGGGCTGATTAGTAATTTCTTTAATAATTCGGCTTCTCAGTTTGCTTCGTTTTTTACGACCGAGACCAATTTATCGTCTTCAGAATTGGAAGATCTTAAAAAAATAATTGATTCAGAAATTCAAAAAAAGAAAAAATGATAACGTATCTTTTAAAATCGGGTTTGCTGCTTGCTGTTTTTTATGCGGTGTATAAATTGTTGTTAGAAAACGAAAGAATGTTTCGTTTTAATCGTGCTTATCTTCTCGGAAGTTTGATTTTTAGCCTAGTTATTCCGCTACAATTGTTTTCGATTGCATCATTTTTTCCGTCAAAAATTAAAACAATTCAGCTAGATGAAATAATGATTGTGTCTAGTAAATCAATCTTAAGCGAAGTTTCATACAGTGAAATCGTATATTTCTCTTTAGGTGTAATTTATATTTTTATTACAGCAATTTTACTGATTCGATTTGCTGTAAATGTGTCTTCTTTTTTCGTGAAAATGAAAAAGAATTCTGTAGAATTTATAGATAATCAGAAACTTGTTTTAATGAAAGAATCGATTTTGCCGCACTCTTTCTGGAATGCTATTTTTATTAGTAAAGAAGATTTTGCAAATGGAAGAATTCCGTCAGAATTAATCGCTCATGAAAAAGCACATTTGCAGCAAAAACATACTTTGGATATTCTTTTTGTTGAGGTTTTGCAAATCGTATTTTGGTTTAATCCGATGTTTGTTTTGTTTGAAAAAGCCATAAAACTCAATCATGAATTTTTGGCTGATGAAGCGGTAAACAGACAATTTGATGAAGTTAAAAGCTATCAGAACTTATTATTGCAATTTGCTTCAAATAAACATACTGTTGCTTTGGCAAGTAATATCAATTATCAAATAACCAAAAAACGTTTAATAATGATGACCAAAAAAGAATCTGTTGCAAAGGCTGTATTTAAAGTACTGGCGGTTGGCGCTATTAGTATGATATTATTATTTACTTTCAGTTCTGAAGCTGTTGCCCAAGACGTTAATATTGTGAATAATAAGGTGTATAAAGCTGGCGATTCTGAAATCAAGCAACCTGAATTTCCGGGAGGAATGCTGGAGTTCTACAAGTTTGTGGGACAACGCTTTAAAATTTCGGAAGAAGTCTCAAAAAATAAGATAGACACAAAAATATACATGCAGTTTATGGTTGAAAAAGACGGAAGCTTATCTGAAATTACAATTGTAAAAGATGCGGGATACGGACTAGGAGAGGAAGCAATTCGTGTTTTAAAACTTTCGCCAAACTGGATTCCAGGTAGTGAAAACGGAAAACCAGTTAGAGTGTTGTATTCTCTACCAATTACTATTCAAACTGAGAAATAGAGTTTCAGAGTAACAAAGGAGCAAAGTGACAAAGGTTTTTTTGCGCAAAGTATAAAGCCTTTGCCACTTTGTTCCTCTGAACCTTTGCGCCTCAAAATAAAAAAATCCGCTTCTTGATGGGAGAAGCGGATAAAATTAAAAACTAATTAAAAAAAAATTCTAAAATAAACATGCAGACCAAGACTAGAACAAGTCTGGGTTGTATCCAAAATAAGGTACATTTTGTTCGTTAAAAATGACCCCATATTCTTCTAGCTCTTTCAAAATAGGTTCGTAAACTTCCTTTTTAATAGGAAGCTGAACGCCTGGAGTTGTGATTTTTCCGTTTAAGATTAACAAAGTGGCAATCGCAACCGGAAGTCCGACTGTTTTTGCCATTGCAGTATAAGTTTGGTCTTCGCCAATACAAACCATTTTAGAGTCGATTTGTTTCTTTTCGCCATTCAATTCATAACCAAATTTGTGATACATCACGATCATGTCTTTATCATCTGGTTCAAGAGCCCAGCTTTCAGATAATATTTTCTCCAAAATTTGAGCAGGAGTAGCATTTGGGAGATTTACTTTTTTGTTTGGGTTAAATAAATCCAGTTCCAAAAGTTTATCCCACATAATATCGTCCTGATCGATTTTTAGAATCAATCGAGTTTTGATTTCGACAGAATCGGTTGGATGATACGGAAGGAAAGAATTGATGAACTGACGATAACTCATATTTTCTGACCCCTCTAAAACATAGCTATCATCAGTCATCCCGAGCTGTACAAACATATTCCAAGCGCGAGAATAACCCACTCTTCTAATTGTACCTCTATATAAGGTAAGAACATCATCTAAGCCATAAACTGATCTGTATTTAAGAGAGTCACGGTTAGAATAAGCTTCAAACTTTCCGTAGCCTTCTACTTCAAGAAATTCGGTTCTGCGAAATAAAGCGCTGTAGGGAATATATTTATAAGTGCCTTCTTGGATAAACTTGGCAGCGCCACCTTGACCGGCCAAAACTACACTTCTTGGTGCCCAAGTAAATTTGTAGTTCCATAAATTATTATCAGATTCAGGAGCTACAAGTCCGCCGCAGAAAGACTCAAACAAAAGCATTTTACCGCCTTTTGATCTTATTTCGTCAATGACTTTCATGGCGCTCATATGATCGATTCCTGGATCAAGACCAATTTCGTTCATGAAAATCAGATTGTTTTGAATGGCTTCTTCGTTTAAGGCCTGCATTGCATCACTAATATAAGATGCGGTAACAAGATGTTTTTTGAATTCAAGGCAGTCTTTTGCAATCTCGATATGAAGATGTGCAGGAAGCATAGAAATTACAATTGATGCATTTGCAATAGCTTTTTTTCTTTCATCAGAATTAAAAATATCTAAGGCAATCGGAGTGGCATTAGGATGGTCTTGTGTTTTTGCTTTGGCAAGATTCAATGAAAGATCGGCTACTGTTAAATGCAGCTTTTCTTCATTAGATTTTGATAGTAAATATCGAATCAAAGAAGATGCAGATCTTCCTGCTCCAAATATTAAAATGTTTCTCATGTCTTAAATATTTAACACAAATATATTTAAATGTTATAAATATAACAATTCAAATTAAAGAAAATTAAATTATTTTTTTCGCAAAACCCGAAAAATAATTTGATTTTGTTCTAAATAATCCAGAAACAAAGGCGGTTTTTCAGTTCGTTTGAATTATTTTTGTTTGAAATTTCAAAAGAGATATATTATGAAAAGAAGAATTATTCTAACTGGAGCTTTTATTGGTATGCTGGCTATTATTTTGGGTGCTTTTGGTGCTCACTTATTGAAAAAATATCTTTCGGTTGATCAATTAAATACTTTTGAAGTTGGTGTTCGTTACCAAATGTATCATGCTCTTTTTCTTCTTTTTTTATCTACCCAAAAAGACATTGCAGAAAAAACCTTAAAAACCATCTATAATTTAGTAGTTGCAGGCGTTTTGCTTTTCAGCGGTTCAATCTATTTATTGGCAACAAAAGACTACACTTTGTTCGAATCTAAAATTATCGTATTCGCAACACCTTTGGGTGGTTTCTTATTAATTATCGCTTGGGCGCTATTATTCTTTACGATTTTGAAGAGAAAATCATAAAATCCCGAAAAAAAAATTCTGTCTAAGAATTAATCTTTAATTTTGTCACATAAATAACATATAACTTTATTTGTGTGACTTTTTTGTATTTTCTTTTATGAAACAAAAATAATATAACAAATTCGCGCATAAGGTTGTAAATAAACAAATTAAGAGCGATTATTTTTTTCTTTTTGTAATTTTAAAAGTGAAATTTCTCTTTTTTAATATAAATAGAAGTGAAATTTAATTATTTTAAAAGAAATAAAAATTAATCTGTAATTTTGCTTTAAACAAAAAATCACACACAACTTAAAAATTTATGGACACTAATACAGTTTTCGCGCAATCGATTTCGTTAAAAGAGTTAGGAATTGAAAATGCAAAAGTTCGTTATCAACTATCTGCAGATGAATTACATGCGATTACTTTGCAGTCTGGTCAAGGTGTTGAGAATTCTACTGGAGCATTAGCAATTAATACAGGTGAATTTACAGGTCGTTCTCCACAAGATCGTTTTATCGTAAAAGATGATATTACTAAGGATCAAGTTTGGTGGGGGAATGTAAATATCCCATTCGAGCCTCAAGCTTTTGAAAAGCTTTATAATAAGGTAACAGCATTTTTATCAAACAAAGAAGTTTTTGTTCGTGATTCTTATGTGTGTTCTGATCCAAATTATAGATTGAATGTTCGTGTTGTAACAGAAACTGCTTGGTCAAACTTGTTTTGCTACAATATGTTCTTACGTCCAGAAGCTTCAGAACTGGCTAATTTTACTCCAGAATGGACTGTAGTTTGCGCTCCAAGTTTTATGGCAGATCCTGCTGTAGACGGAACACGCCAGTCTAATTTTGCTATTTTAGATTTTACTAAAAAAATTGCTTTAATTGGTGGAACTGGTTATACAGGAGAAATGAAAAAAGGAATTTTCTCTGCATTAAACTTTATTCTTCCAGTTTTCAAAAATACACTTCCAATGCACTGCAGCGCCAATGTTGGTGAAGCAGGAGATACAGCAATCTTCTTCGGATTGTCTGGTACAGGAAAAACAACTTTATCTGCAGATCCAGAGCGTAAATTAATCGGAGACGATGAGCACGGTTGGACAAATGAAAACACTGTTTTCAATTTTGAAGGCGGATGCTACGCAAAAGTTATCAATTTAACTGAAGAAAATGAACCGGACATTTTTAGAGCAATCAAAAAAGGAGCGCTTTTAGAAAATGTGGTTTTCAAAGCAGGAACAAACGTAGTTGATTTTGACGATGTTTCTATTACTCAAAATACTCGTGTAAGTTACCCAATTACACATATTGATAATGTTCAGCCAGGTTTGATTGGACACAATCCTAAAAATATATTTTTCTTAACAGCGGATTCTTTCGGAATTTTGCCTCCAATCTCAAGATTGACTCCAGGTCAGGCGGCTTACCACTTTATTTCTGGATATACGGCAAAAGTTGCTGGAACAGAAGCTGGTGTAACAGAGCCTCAGCCTAATTTCTCTGCTTGTTTTGGAGCTCCATTTATGCCTTTGCACCCAACGCGTTACGCTGAAATGTTGAGCAAAAAAATGAAGGATGCAGGAGTAAAAGTTTGGTTAATCAACACAGGATGGACTGGAGGAGCTTACGGAACAGGAAGCCGTATGAAGCTTAAATATACTCGTGCTATGATTACTGCTGCATTAAAAGGAGAATTGAATGATGTAGCGTTTAAAAATCATGAAGTGTTTGGAATTGAAATTCCTCAAGATTGTCCAAATGTTCCAGTGGAAATTTTAAATCCTAGAAACACTTGGGAAGATAAAGATTTATACGATAAAAAAGCGTTGGAATTAGCACATAAATTCAAAGCTAATTTCGCCAAATTTGAAGAGTTTGCAAATGCTGAAATCTTAGCAGGAGCACCGATTACAGAATAAAAGGAATTATTTAATTCAAAATAAAAAAGCTGTTCAGAAATGAACAGCTTTTTTTAGTTGGTTTCCAATCGCAGTAAAAAAAATAGACACTGAACACGGGACTGCGACTGAAAACCTTGAAACTTTATTTTTTAGCTTCGTCTATACGTTTTTGAATTAAATCCCAAGCGTAATAGTGGAAAGTCATTCCGTTGCTCATCGCTACAAAAAGTCCGTTTTTATATTGTCCGCCAAGGTTAACGCTTGTAACATCTGCACCATCACATTCAATTGTTGATGTTGGAACTTCAGCTAATAAAGGATGATTGTTTGCGTTTCCTTTTGCACCTTCTCTCGGATAAACCATAAAAGAGTTTGCTTGCTGATTTGATACTAAAATATATCCTGTAGAATCTGTTTTTTTGTAGATCGCGATTCCTTCGTGATCTGCTTTAAAGTCTTTCTGACCAAAGAAAGCCAATTCTTTATTATCGTTTAAAGCAGGATCTGCTTTGTATTTTCTAATTCCAGCTTGTTCATCACAATAGTACACAAAACCTAATTCGTTGTCTACTGCAATAGCTTCAATTTCTTTTTTACCGCTATACGTTCCGAATTTGCGAACCACTTTTGCTGTCGCGAATTTTCCATTTCCAGAAAGTTCATATTGCCATAAATAACTTCCAGAAGGCCCAGTTTTTCTTCCCACAATAGCAAAAATCTTCCCGTCGCTTGGGCGAGTGTATAATGAAACTCCCATTGGATCACGTTGAGATTCTCCTTCAAAAACAGGAATTCCGCCGTTATCAATTGGTTCTAAATCGGGTAAACTAAAAATTCTAATTTTGTTTTCTTCACGTTCTGTAGTAACGGCAACATCTACTTTTTTTTCGTCAATAATTAATCCGTAAGCGATATCAACGTTGTTAGGACGTTTTAGTGGAATTGATTTTTTAAGGATTTTTCCATTCAAATCAAAAGCGTATAAACCGCCGTCTGTATCTTTATCTGTTCCGACAATAATACTCTTTGAAGCATCAGTTGGATTAATCCAAATTGAAGGATCGTCTGTGTCGTGCGGAAGTGCTTCTGTAACTGTTGTAGGTTTTACAGCATTCGGTTGAATTGGCGCCAGTTTATCATTTTTACAAGCTGCAAATGCCAAGCTCAAAAGTAAAAAAGCAACTAAAAATTTATTTTTCATTTGTATTATATATTTTAATGCAATTAGACAGAGCATTAAACTCTGTCTAATTTAAGAATTTTAATTTTTTCAGATTACAAGTCTAGTTTCAATCCGAAATTGTAACGTGGCTGGTAATATTCAGCTTGTTTTGTGTGTGCAGCAACTCCTTGGTAGTAGCGTAACGGCTGATTTGTTAAGTTATTTGCTTCAGCAAAAACACGTAATTGTTTCGTGATTTTATAAGAAGCATTGGCATCTAAGAAAAATTGCTTGTCATAGTAGCTGTCTTTGTAAGACTCAGAACCTAATTCATCTAAATAATCAGATGTAAAGTTGGTTGAGATTCTTGCAGAAAAACGCTTGTTTTCCCAAGATAAAGATCCGTTAAACATATGTGGCGTTGTTCCTGGAAGGCTGATGTCATTTCTTTCGTTTCCATCTTCATCAGCAATTCCGCTTGCTTTAGATTTTGTATAAGTATAGTTTAAATAGATACCAAAACCTTTTAAGAACTTACCAGGCAAGAAATCTAACTGACGCTGAAAAGCAACCTCAAATCCATAAACATCTACATTTTCTCCATTTCTTGATTGTAAAAATGACCAGTTTTCTCCCGCTGGAATTGGGTTTGCCTGATTAGGGAAATCTGCAGCAAATTTCGCATCAGTATATTGATTGTCGCTGTAGTTATAGATGAAATCATTTAATCTTTTGTAAAAAACACCTCCAGAAATTAAACCAACAGATTTGAAATAGTTCTCTGCCATGAAATCATAATTGTATGAATAAGTAGCTTTAAGATCTGGATTTCCAGCTGTAATTTCTTTGTCAGCAGCAATGTTATTTACATAAGGTGCTAATGCATAATAGTTTGGTCTGGCTAATGCTGTTGTAGCTGCAGCTCTTAAAACTAGATCTTTTGTTGCATTATATTGTAATGAAATACTTGGCAATAAATTGGTGTAAGAGTTGGTATTGTTGATTTTGCTTTCTAATTCTTCTTCGTCCAATACGCGGTTTCCTGTATAATCGATATGCGTATTTTCGACACGAAAACCTAAAACCATAGAAAGTTTATCGTTAAAATCCTGATCCCATCTTACATAAGCAGCAGTAATTCTTTCTTTTGCATTATAGTTTACAGCTAAATATTCTGCTGGATCTGCTTCTTTATCAAATAAAGCAGGATTATTTAAATCTAAACTTCCTAAGAAAGCTGCAGAAGCAAAAGTTCCCGGTACATATTTACTTCCTGGATTAAAATCTTTTCCGTCAAAATAGCTTGTTGGAACTTGAGATAATAATTCCATATCATCATTAATTGGCTCATAAGAATAGAACATATTGTTTCTTTCTTTTTCTTTTAAGCGAAGTCTAAGACCAGTTCTTAATCTTCCTTTTTCTCCAGCAATAACAGAAAATGGGAAACGGATATTTACTTTAGCTCCAAATTCGCTTTCGCTTGTTTCATCTGTGTTTTCAGTAACTGAATCAAATTTAAATTTGTCAACAGATTCTCCAACTGTTGTTATTAAAGGAAATCTAATGTCTGATAAATCTTCAAACATTTCTAAACCTTTCTGACGGTATTCGATATAACGCTCACCCGGACGGTATTCTCTTGCTTTTGCATAGTTCGCAGACCAATCTAAATCTAAAGTAGAATTGATTAAGTGCTCTCCACGAATAGAATAGTTTTGAACTCTTTGATCTTCTAATCTTCTGTTTTTATTTCTGTTGTTGTCTAAACCACCTTTTGTCTGACGTTTTACACGACCTTCAAAACCTACAATTTCTTCCCCATTATAAAGTGGCTCAATATCATCGTAAGTAGTTCTGAAACGGTTTTCTCTGTCATCTCTCCAATTGTAGATTGCATTAGCAAAAATGGTATTGTTGTCATTGAATTTATAATCTAAAGCAACAGATGCACTGCGACGAATACGCTGTACATCATACTTTCTAATTTCAGATGCTTGTAAATACTCATTTCCAAAATCATCTTTTACCCATTCGTTTTCGATGTTATCAGAACCGTAATCAACATTGTTATAAGATCCGCTGAAAACTACTCCTAATTTATCATTTGCAAAACGGTTACCATAAACTAAACCAGCAGTATAAGAGGCGTGGTCGCGAATTGGTAAATATCCTCCAGCAAGAGTTGCAGAAATTCTTTCTCCGTTTGGAGTTGCTCTTGTAATTAAGTTTACAGAACCTCCAATTGCATCAGCATCCATATCAGATGTAAGCGTTTTGTTTACTTCGATTGTAGAAATCATGTCAGACGGAATCAAGTCCATTTGTACGTTTCTGTTGTCTCCTTCTGCAGATGGAATTCTATCACCATTTAAAGTAACAGAGTTTAAAGATGGAGCCAAACCTCTAATAATAATGTTACGCGCTTCACCTTGATCATTTTGCATTGTGATACCTGGAACACGTTTTAAAGCGTCTCCCACGTTAGCATCTGGAAAACGTCCCATTTGATCTGAAGAAATTACGTTTCCGATATTTTTATTGTTTTTTTGCTGATTCAGTGCTTTTGCTTGACCTTTTAAGATGTCTCCAACAACAACTTCTTTTAGCTCATTCTCAGAAGCTTTAAGTGCAAAGTCGATTACATTGTTTCTTCCTTGCTCCACTTTTATTTCTTGAGTTAAAGTAGTATATCCAATATATTTTACTTCAACTTTATAAGTTCCCTCATTAATATTTAATAATTCAAAACGACCGTTATAATCAGAAACGGTGTATTTTTTCTCGCCTACAATTTGAACCATAGCTCCAGGAAGAGGCAGTTTGTCATCAGCGTCCAATATCTTTCCAGAGATAATGGCCTTCTGTGCAAAACCTGTAAAGGCGAATAAAAAGAATGCGGTTAATAGATAAAATTTTTTCATTGTGTGTGTTTAGTTTGATTTTCGGTTGCGAAACTAAGGCCTGCGTATTACTAAAGCCTTGAAAAAAAATTAACATAGTGTTATGATTAGTCAGTTATTGCTTATAATTATTAATGTTTAACTAACATTTAAACTTCAAACGTTTGATTCACAACTAAAAAGAAATTGATATTTTGACTGTATTTGAAAATTTGGCTTTAAATTTGCCTTATCATCTTAATCAAAAATCATCAATCATGTTAAAACAATTTTTTATTCTATGTTCAGGAGTCGATAGAGACCTCTTGAAAGACTGCTCAGAAGGCGAACAAACCAAATATGTTGGTATTGGCGCCACCGTATTCTTTACAGCAGTTATGGCTTTCTTGGCCAGCGCTTATGCGCTTTTTACCGTTTTCGATTCTATTTATCCGGCTTTAATTTTCGGATTTGTTTGGAGTTTATTGATTTTTAATCTTGACCGTTTTATTGTTTCTACGATTAAAAAAAGAGATCGTTTCTTAGACGAATTTCTGCAAGCAACTCCGCGTATTGCTTTGGCTATTATTATTGCTA
Organism: Flavobacterium sharifuzzamanii; assembly: GCF_003254585.1. Lineage (GTDB taxonomy): Bacteria > Bacteroidota > Bacteroidia > Flavobacteriales > Flavobacteriaceae > Flavobacterium > Flavobacterium sharifuzzamanii. The sequence continues at coordinate 231,148 of NZ_QJGZ01000041.1, forward strand.
TCGTAATTTCGAAACCTTTGGAAATTAAAATCTTCGAAAAAGAAATCAATACCGTTTTGCTGAAAGAGAAAAATGAAATGAAATTGGCTAATAAAAAGCAAATTGGAACGTATTTCAAAACAGACTTAGATAAAAATAAAGCTGAGATTGCCGCTTTAAAAGCTGATATTGTAAAGAAAGAAAAAGAAGTAAACGATTTGTATTCGGTTTATATTACCGAAGCAGAAGGAACTGCAGGAACTAAAAAACTAGGAAAAGGTCCAGTTTATAAAGAAAAACGAGAAAAGCACGATGCAGCTTTAAAAGAATTCGAAACGCTAAAAAAAACAAACGAAGCTAAAATTGCCGAAAAAGAAAAAGCAGGCGTTCAGCTTCAAGCTGATTTAGATAAAAAAGTTTCACAAACTCAGCCAATTATTGAAGGTTTCGACGGATTAATGGCGCGTATTAATGCTTTAAATAAACTGCCTTGGTTGCCGTCATTTTTCATTATGCTGTTGTTTTTAGCTATTGAAACTTCACCCATTATTGCCAAATTATTAGCACCAAAAGGAGAATTCGATTTCAAACAAGAAGAAGCCGAAACAGCAATGAAAGCGACTTTAGCTCAAAACAAATACCAACGTGAATTATTAGTTAAAACCAGCGCTGAAATGCATGATAAAGTTTACGCTGATATCGCAGAAGATAAAGGTTTGTTTGATCTGCAGCGAAAAAATGCAAAAGAGTTACTAGAACTGCAATCGCACAAATTTGTAGAAAAGCAGAAGGCGACTTTATAAGTACAAAGTGCAAAGTTTCTAAGTACAAAGTTATAAATGCAAAGCCCGAAATAGAATCTCTATTTCGGGCTTTTTTATTTTAGACAAAGTCAATAATCTTTGTACTTTGTACTCAGAACTTTGTACTTTAAAATTACATGTAACTTAAAATCTCTTTTTTGTAAGCATCATATTCTCCTTGCATGATTAAACCATTATCAAGAAGCTTTTTGTAATTCTGTAGTTTGTCAAAAAGTTCTTCTTTAGATAAGTCACTTAATCTACGTTCTCCAGCAGGTTGAGCTGGTTGTGTCGGAAGCGGTTCGTAAGTTTCTGTAACAGCAGGAGCAGCTGGTAAAATTTCAGCAAAGCTTGTTACTTCTTCTGTTTCTACTTCTTCGATTTCTTCCTCTGCTTCTTCTTCAAAAATTGGTTCAGCAGTTTCTTGAATTGGAGTTGCCGTTTGAACAGGATTTTTTAGTAAATCCAATTGTTCTTTAGCGTAAGTATAAATTTTTCTAGCTTGAATTTTTGGAATATAATCAATAGAAACGGCTAAATCTGTTTTTGTTCCAAATGAAAATTCAGAACCCAAAATATTCTCCTTTACAAAAGTACTTGCAATATCATCCCAAGTATAATCTGTAAAATCCATAGAAAGACCTAGATTTTTAGGTTTGCAGATAATGATACGTTTGTTTGTTAATACAATACTATCAGGAAAAACAGTAATTGCAGGTTTTTTTTGCACTGCAATATATCCAACTTCTTCGCCTTTCATCAATAAATCTGAGAGTTTCGAAGTGATTTTTTCAATCGCCTTTGGATCTTGTTCTTCGTTTAGAAATTTTTTAAATTGTTCTTTCATGATGCTATAAAATGCTAATTTGCAAACTGATTCGGGTTTTTAAGTTTTGATCTTACCCTGCAAATGTAATGCCTAATTTTTTAATTCGATAATTTCATTCTGAATTTTCTTTGTCAAACTTTTGAAAACCAAATCATACGAATGGTCTATCAATTCTTTGACGAATTTGTCTGGAAGATTTCCGTTTAAAGCGATCGTATTCCAATGCACTTTGCTCATATGATAACCGGGTTGAATTTCGTCATATTCAGCTCTGAGTTCCTGCGCGCGGTCTGGATCACATTTTAAATTTGCTGATTGCTCATTTTTTTCCCATTGAGAAAGAGAAGATAAAGCAAACATTTTTCCGCCTACTTTAAAAACCAAAGTATCTTCATCAAAAGGAAAATGTTCACTTACTCCTTTTTTCGACAGACAATATTCGTAAAACGTTTCTAAATTCATAATTGTTTATTTACCAATTTCACCCAAATGTGTGTATTTAAAACCTTTTTCATATTTAAGACCGTAACCAAAAATGCGATCCATTGCTGAATGTGAAAATAATATAATTCCAGCTAACTGAATACTTTCAATGTTTAAATAACATCCTAAAGCATAAATTAAAAGAGCAATTCCTTTATGATGAAATAAATTATAGGCAAATGCACCTGTTTTGTTTCCAAAAACATATCCAATCATCGATAAATCTGGAGCCAAAATTAAAACCAAAAACCACCACCATTCGTAATTCAAACGGTTAAAAAGAAATATTCCAAGAATAAATAAAGCGATTTCTTCTAGTTTTAAGATTGTTTTCATTTGACTATTTTTTCCATCATCTTTTCGGGATGATTCAGTTTTGTAAATCCGAATTTCTCATATAAAAAGTGAGCGTCAGTTGTTGCCAAGCGCCAGATTTTTACTTCTTGCAATTGAGGCTCATTCATCATAGCATCAATTAGAATAGATGAATAACCTTTTCCGCGATGTTCTTCATCAATAAAAACATCCATTAAATAAGCGAAAACGACATAATCAGTTATGACGCGTGCAAAACCAATTTGCTTGTCATCTAAATAAATTCCAAAACAAACCGAAGCATCAATCGTACGCTGGACTTCTTCAATAGTTCGTCCCGCAGCCCAGTAAATGTCTTTTAAAAAGTTCTGTATAAATGGAATGTCGAGTTTGGTTTTATCTGTAGAAACACTAATCATATTGTTTTTGTTTTTTTTGCCACGAATTTCACGAATTAATTTTTTGCCACAGATTAAAGGATTAAAATGATTAAATCTGTGCAAATCTTTTTAATCTGTGGCAAAAGAAAAAAAGAAATTCGTGCAAATTCGTGAAATTCGTGGCAAACCTTAAACCTTATATAAAATTGGTTTTGATGGACTTGCATCATTTTCAAACGAAGCGATTTGAAGATTTAGTATATAATTTCCATCTTCAATTTCGTCTGAAACATAAATCATTTCGGTTATTGTGGCATTAAATCTTGCATCAGAATTTAAATTGTGCGTGTCTTTTACATTCCAAAACGCTTTGTGCGCTAATAATTTTCCTTCGTCATGTTCTTTGTCTACACTTGGCAAATCGATCAATAAATGTTGAATTTCGCTTTCGCGGATGAAAATCGCAGCCTCTTCAGACAAATATGGTGGATTTGTATTCGAATATTTTCTTGATTTCTTTTCCTTCTGATTTGGAAGAGTCCGAATTATTATCGCTTCCAATTTTGTCACGCTGAGCGGAGTTGAAGCGCCCAACGCTTTTTCAATTAATTCTTTCGTAATCACAAAATCATCTCCAATCTTTTCAGGTTCAACTGTAATCAATTTAGCAGAAAAGAAAAACTGTTTCAACGACTGATTAATGCTATAAAAATCATTCGTAATATGACCTAAACATTCCGTGTGCGTTCCATGCCCATGCGGATTGAAGAAAATATTATTGAAATTAGTAGATGATTTCCCTTCTGAAACTTTTCCAATCCAGTCGCCAAAAACTACTGGTTCAATGACTGGTTTTTCAATATACCAAGCAATCGGATTTTCATCTGTATTGGTTAAAGGAATAGAAATATCAATAGGTTTTGATAAGTCGATTTGATATTTATTGTCGAGAATTACAATCATTTGGGACACGGATTTTACGGATATACTAACGCGGATTCTACGGATTTATCAGCGTTGCTTGCATCCGTTTTATCAGCGTCCTATTTTTAGTCTTCCAAATTTAAATAAAACAGATCACTTGCAATTCCATCCGTTAAAAATTTTCCTTTTGGAGTTGGTTTTAAAATGTTGTTTTCGATTGAAAGTAAATCGTCATTTAAGAATTTTTGAGATTGTTCAAGTAAATAATTCAAATATTCTGATCCAAATTCCTTTTCAATTCTGTCTAAAGAAACACCCCAAATCGTTCGTAAACCTGTCATAATATATTCGTTATAACGATCTGAAATGGTTAATATTTCTGTTTCAATAGGAAGTTCGTCGTTTTGAATCGCTTTCAAATACAAAGAATTATTGGCAATATTCCAGCCTCTTTTTTCACCATCATAACTATGTGCCGAAGGACCAATTCCGATATATTTTTTGCCCAGCCAATACGCCGAATTGTTTTTGGAGAAATAATTCTCTTTCCCAAAATTGGATAATTCGTAATGGATAAAACCATTTTTTTGAAGCATCTCAACCAAAATCATAAAATGGTTTGAAGCGACTTCGTCTTGCGGTTCAGCGATTTTTCCAGTTTGAATTAATTTGCTTAAAGCCGTTTTCGGTTCAACTGTCAAAGCATAACTCGAAATATGTGGAATGCCAAAATCCAAAGCAGTCTGAATATTCTGTTTCCACATTTCGTCGCTCAATCCTGGAATTCCATAAATCAAATCAAGCGAAATATTGTCAAAGTATTTTGTTGCTTCTTCCAAACATTTTTTGGCTTCCGCCGAATTATGAGCGCGATTCATCATCTTCAAATCTTCTTCGTAAAAAGATTGAATTCCGATGCTTAATCTATTTATTGGGCTTTTAGATAATTCTAAAATTCTTTCGGGCGACAAATCATCTGGATTTGCCTCAAGAGTAATTTCTGGATTTTCTACAACTTTATAGTTTTTATAAACTTCAGAAATTAAAAAGTTGATTTCGTTATTCGATAAAACCGAAGGAGTTCCACCACCAAAATAAATGGTTTCTATAATCTCATTGTCACTTCGAGCGGAGTCGAGAAGCTCATTTTTGCGCATGCCAATTTCTTTAGCCAGAGCCAAAACCATCTCGTCTTTCTTTTTCATTGAAGTCGAAAAATGAAAGTCACAATAATGACAAGCCTGCTTGCAAAAAGGTATGTGAATGTAGATACCGCTCATATTTTTAGTGTTCAGTGTTCAGAATATTAGTGTTCAGATTTTAGTGATCAGTCAGTGTTCAGTTTTTTAGTGATCAGTTTTTTACCAATTACAAACTGATCACTAAAAAACTGAACACTGATCACTCTTTTCTAACTCCAAACTTCTCCGGGTTTAAAAGCATATAGTTTAATAATTTACCTATTTCAATACTTTCGGATAAAAGTTCATCATAAGTTTCATTTGAAATATATTTACAAGCAAAAGCAAATTCTAGCCAAGTTTGTGTTTCAGAGTTTTCACCATCAGAATCGGTTAGTTTACTGTAGAAATGTTTTGGATAGATACGTTTTCTATAAGCTTCTGCAATAGTAACAGTAACACTTCTGGATGAGCGTCTAATTTGATCAGTTAATGAATAAGTTTCTTCTTTAGGAAACTGTTTTGTAATATTAAATATCTTCATCGCTAAAGAAAAAGATTTTTTGTAAGCTAATAAATCTTGAAATCTCATTATATTTTTTTAATCACAACGAAATATTTGAAAGAAAATTACTTCAAAATAAGATTGTTTTTTGGCAAGATCTGAATTAGCTGATCACTAAACACTGAAGACTGAACACTACTTCTTGACTCGATCCTCGTTTTGTTTCACAAAAGCATCCCAACCAGAATAGCTTTTTCCTGCCACAACTTTTCCTGAATTAAAGTGATGACAAACCGCAGCTGCCAAACCATCTGTTGAATCGAGATTTTTTGGTAATTCTTTTAAGCCTAAAAGCTGTTGTAGCATTTTGGCAACTTGTTCTTTGCTGGCATTTCCGTTTCCGGTAATCGCCATTTTTATCTTTTTAGGTTCGTATTCCGTAATCGGAATTCCTCTTGAAAGCCCTGCTGCCATTGCAACGCCTTGTGCGCGACCTAGTTTCAGCATCGATTGCACGTTTTTGCCAAAGAAAGGTGCTTCAATCGCAATTTCGTCTGGACAATGTGTTTCGATTAATTCGATGGTTCGTTCAAAAATGATTCTTAGTTTTTGGTAATGATTATCGTATTTGGATAATTGCAATTCGTTTAATTGCAGAAATTCCATTTTTTTATTGATTACTTTAATCAATCCAAAACCCATAATCGTGGTTCCGGGGTCAATACCTAATATGATTCGTTCTTGTGTCAATTTTTTTAATTGTAATAATAAGAGAATTTATTTTCTACTTCATTTTTGGAAAGATCCGATTTGATTACTTCATTTTTATTATTTATTATCGAATATTTTCCATTCTTCAAGACGTAAAATTCAGTTTCTTTTTTCTTTGAAAAGAAACTAGGCTCCAGATATATTTTTTCATAGATAAATGGAATTACCTGTTTATTTTGAATCGTAACAACACCATATTTACCATTTTTAGATAGAATAATTATTTTATCACTATCATAAAAAAGACTATCATAGATTACTGGGATAACGGTTTTTCCTTCTTTAGTAATTAAACCTTGTTTTTTATCTTTTGTTACGAAATGAAAGTTCGAGCCAGGGCCATATTCTACCCAATTTGACATTTCGGTATACTGAAAAGGAATAATAATTCCACCCAACCTATCTATAACACCATATAAACCATTTTGCTTGGCAATAAATTTATTAATCTGGTCATAAAAACAGGGTTGTAAATCTTGATAATCAAAATTTATTATTGTTTTTAATTCTTTGTTAATGATTCCAACTTTGCCATTTTTCTTTATGATATAATAAGCTAAATCCCGACTATTTTGCTCGATTTCTTCGTTGTCAATAGGATAAGTAGTTTTGTTGTTCAAATCAACAAGTCCAAATTTACCCTTATATTTTACGATTGCATTGTTATTGCTTCTAAAATCTCGAAATTCATCATACATAACAGGAATTACTAATTCCCCTTTGGTGTCAATTGCGCCATATTTTCCATTTAAGTCCTGAATATGGTAAATTTTTTGGATCTTGTTTGCTAAGGATGCATGATCAAATGAAAAGTCTTTTATCTTGTCGTAAATTTTCTTTCCATTCTTATCAAGTAAAACCAAATAATTGCCTTTTTTTGCAACAAAAATTTCAGATTCATGATATGATTCTTCAGGATGTTCTATAGTATCATATTCTGGTTTTACGCGTTCTTTTCCAAATTCATCAATGATGCCATATTTATGATTTTTTGAAACAATGGCAATTCTGTTTTTATTGAATCTTTCACCTGTGTTGTATTTTCCACAAGAAACTACTTCTTTTAAGTTTTTGTCCAAATAAGCAATTTGTTTGTTTTTTCGAACTAAGATCAATCCATTCTTCCAAAAGGTGCTTTCGCTTTCTCCGTCAATATTAATATTAGTTAAAGCAATTTCATCATAAATAAAATCAGATTTTTGCTTTCCAAATGAATCAAAAAATGCCCATTTTCCTTTTTTATTCAGAGAAACTAAACTGTCTGCTGTACCTTCGTTTGCGTTTTGATAAATGATAGGAATTATTTCTTTTCCTTGTTTATTTATAAAGCCATACAGTTTATTTTTCTCTACGAGAGCTAATCCTGTTTTTTGAAAGTACGTCTCATCTTCAAATTGAATTGGAATTACAATTTTTCCTCTTCGATTAACAAAACCATATTTATTGTCCTTTTTTATACAAGCTAAATCTTGACTAAACAGGCTAATGTCATCATAATCAAAAGGGACAATTACATTTTCATGAATGTCAATGTAGCCATGTTTGTTCTTTAATTCGGCTAATATCATCCCTTTTTCATCAATTGGATTTAGAAATTTATATTTTCCTAAAGGAATAATTACATTTCCTTTTTCATCATTATATCCCCAAGAGCCTTTGCCCATGATTCTAACATACTGTTTTGGCGCATTATTGTCAATTTTGCTACATGAGATCATTAGCATTAATAAAAAAGCAAATATGATGCGTTCTTGTGTCAAGAGATTGTGGTTTCAAGTTTAAGGTTTCAAGTTTAGAAAATTGCCTCATTTTCTCACTTCCTAATTGTCACATTTGATTACTTTTGCGGCATGATTTCAATTCCTCACAAAGCTAAGCAATTCCTAGTTCTTCTGGCCAAACTTTTAATTGTTGGCGGCGCATTTTATTTTATTTATAATCAGTTGGCTAACAACGATAAATTAGACTGGCAGAAGTTTATTGTTTTGTTTAAGAAAAATCAATCGGTTTTAGGGATTTCGTTTATCTTGCTTTTGAGTGTTTTGAATCGTTATTTCGAGATTTTGAAATGGCAGAATCTGGCACAAGTAATTCATAAAATATCGGTTTATGAAGCTACAAAACAGGTTTTAGCTGCTTTGACAGCAGGAATTTTTACGCCAAATGGAGTGGGAGAGTATGCTGGAAAAGCTTTGTATTATCCAAAATCGGAAGCTAAAAAAGTTGTTTTCTTAAACCTGATTTGCAACGGAATCCAGATGATTTTAACGATCATTTTTGGGATTTTCGGATTACTGTATTTTAATGCTGAATTTAATGTAATTACAACCAAAACGGTTCTAATTCTTTTTGGTGGATTTGCATTACTTTTAATTTTATTATTTTCAATAAAAAAGATAAAAGTAAAAGGATATTCAATTGAAAAACTGATTCACAAAATCAATGAAATTCCAAAATCTATTCATCAGAAAAATATCTTTTTAGGCATTTGCCGTTATTTGGTTTTCTCGCATCAATATTACTTTTTGTTTTTAGGTTTTGATGTCGATTTACCTTACTTAACTTTAATGGCAGCCATAACATCAGTTTACTTTTTAGCCTCTTCATTGCCAACTTTTCAGTTTTTAGATTTTGCGGTAAAGGGAAGTGTAGCAATATATTTCTTCGGAATTTTGGGTGTCAACGAATGGATTGTAATTTTCATCAGCACTTTAATGTGGTTTTTGAATGTTGTTTTACCAGTTGTTTTTGGAAGCTATTTTGTACTGAATTTTAGAACTAAAACAATAGAATGATATTGGCTCTATTTGTCATATTAGCAATTTATATTGTGAGCATTTCTTTGCTGATTTATGGTTTTTTCAGAGTGAAGAAATATCAAAAAACAGATTTAAAACCGCAAACGAGTTTTACGATTATAGTTCCGTTTCGGAATGAAGAAGAAAATCTGCCAAAGCTTTTAGAGAGTTTTTCAAAATTAAATTATCCAACAGATTTATTTGAAGTGATTTTAGTTGATGACGCTTCAATTAAAAAGTTTCAGGTTTCAAGTTTCAGGTTTCAAGTTTCAATAATTGAGAACATTAGAATTTCCAGTTCTCCCAAAAAGGACGCCATTACAACGGCAATACAGTACGTAAAAACCGATTGGGTTATTACAACCGATGCCGATTGTATTGTTCCCGAAAAGTGGTTGTTGACTCTTGATAACTATATTCAGCAGAACAAAGTTGCAATGCTTGCTGGAGCTGTAACTTATCAATGTGAAAATTCATTTTTAGATCATTTTCAGCAATTGGATTTAACCAGTTTACAAGGCGCAACAATTGGGAGTTTTGGTTTAAATAAAGGATTTATGTGTAACGGAGCCAATTTTGCGTACAGGAAATCATTGTTTGAAAAACTGAATGGCTTTGATGGGAACGACAAAATCGCCAGCGGAGACGATGTTTTTTTACTGCAGAAAGCAATTGAAAAGTTTCCTGATGAAGTTCATTATTTAAAAGCTCAAGAAGCAATTGTAGTTACAAAACCAACTGAAAATTGGAAGACATTATTTCATCAGAGAGTGCGTTGGGCGGCCAAAACTAGTTCGTATAGAAGTTCTTTCGGAAAACTATTAGGCTTAATTGTTTTCTTTGGAAATTTGAGTTTTGTAATTGGATTTTTCTTTCTCCTTTTTGGAATCTGGTCGTATCCGATTTTTGTGCTTTTTGCTTTTTCGAAGTTTGCAATTGATTGTGTTTTGCTTTCAATAACGAATCAATTTTTGACTAAAACCAGAATAAAAAGCCTTTTGTTGAGTAGTTTGCTGTATCCGTTTTTTAGTTCGACAGTTGCTTTGTACAGTCTTTTTGGTTCTTATGAATGGAAAGACCGTCAGTTTAGAAAATAGCTTCTTATAAAACTATTTATCGTCTTTTGCTTTTATAATAACAGGTAGAATAAATTGCGTTTTTACAGGAATTCCACGTTTTATTGCCGGATTTACTTTTGGGAAATCGACTAGACGCGCATGTAGAATACTGTCAATCTTTATGGTGTCATAAGCCACAGAGTCTTTTGGAAACTGAGGTTCGAACTTCATAGTCGAGTTTGGAAAAACAGTTACTTTGACTTCTATTGTGTCTAATTCTGGATATAATATAGAAAGAGTATCAACGTTTAATTTTTCTTGTATAAGGTTTGACATGACCTCAAAAAAACATTGCTGGCGCTTTTTTTTATCGGCAATTTTATCGCAATTTGGAACAGAAGGATATTCGTCAACTTCTTTCCAATTAATTGATTTTAATTCTTTTTGAAGTAGCTCTTTTTCAGACGGAACCTGCTTCTCAAAATATTGACAAGAATTAAAAAGAATACATATAAAAAAAGGGAAAAACTGCCTCAAAGTTTTAAAATTGAATGAATGAACAAAAATACGATTTTTTTTGCGAAGCTTACCGCTGTTATGAATCTTCCATACTTTAAAGATACATATTTTAAGGTTTGTGCGAAAAAAAATAAAGTAGTAATTTGTAAAAATAAATTGATAAAAATGATATGGATTTACTTTTAGTTCTGTTGGGTTTTATATGCGTAGTTGTGGGTGTTTTTGGGAGTTTTCTTCCTGTCTTACCTGGATTATCAAGTTGCTGGGTAGGGTTACTGTTGCTGTATCTGACCAAAGCAGTAGAAAATAATTACTGGATTCTAGGAGTCACTTTTGTTTTGATGGTAACGATTACAATTTTGGATTATGTGATTCCATCTAAGGGAACCAAAAAGTTTGGAGGAAGCTCTTATGGAGTCTGGGGAACTAACATTGGTTTGATTGTAGGGATTGTAGCGCCTATTCCGTTTGGAATCATCATAGGGCCGTTTGTTGGAGCACTTGTTGGTGAATTATTATACGATTCTCAAAATCACAAACGTGCGCTAAAAGCTGCTACGGGTTCTGTTCTCGGATTCTTAGCTTCGAGTTTTGTGAACTTCTTTTTTTCAGTAATTTATCTCGGGATTTTCTTGACTGTCCTATGGCAAAATAGGCAGCTTATTTTCTAAATGGTAATTTTGACTTTAAGCTTTTTCTTATATTTTTGATTTTTTGAAAAAAAACTCTTAAAATTTTAAAAATAAGTTTTGTATCTTATAAGTTACGCCAAGCTTTATATTTCCTCATTTTCCTATTTTTTAGGGCTAAATGCTTGAAAATCGACTACCTAAATTTTTAACTTAATTTTTGGAAATGTTAAAATATTTTATATTTTTATCACGATAATCGATGAAAAGCCTCACTTTATCGGTTATTTTAAATAAGTATAAATAATCATTTTTTAAGTTATGAGTATGACCCCAAACCTACAAATTGAACTTAGACGCTTTATTTCTTCTAATGTTGTCTCCAAGTTAAACAAGTTTTATTTTGAAAATGATGCACTTTTAATCAAGGGAATAGATGTCTCGATCGGCACAATTTTGATGGGACTCTACAACAAAGCCGAAGAATCTGATTTTTACTCCGAAATTGTTTCACTAATCCAAGAAGATTCCACTTTTTACCAAGAAGTAGATTTTAATGCAGGCAGAATTTTATCAGTCGATGACTGTTACCGTTTAGAAGGAAATGTATTGCTGAAAGAATTGTTCTCTAATAAAAAAGGCAGAATTTCAGAAATGGTTTCTAATGAAGTTGGCATTAAAAGCGAAACAGCCAGAGAAATACTTAACTTTTCAGCATTACTTGTAATGTCTTATTTAAGATACAATCTTCAATTAATAGAAAGTTTAAAACTCCTTTTAGAAGATCAAAAAAGAGATATTTTAAACAGCATTCCGCCCGGAATCAAAATCATCCTAGGTTTTTCAAATTACGAAACAGTAGAAGATAAAAACCAATCTATCGGAAGATCTATTTTCACCCTTTTCGGACATAATTTCTTTAGTTTTTAAAAATAAAAAATCCCATTTTCAAGAAGGAAAACAGGATTTATTATGGCTTAATTTGAAAAACGCTTAAACGTTTTTCAAATTGATAATTTCTTGGTCGGTCAAAAAGCGCCAGTTTCCGCGAGGAAGATTCTTTTTGGTCAATCCAGCAAATGAAACACGGTCAATTCTTAAAACATTATATTCGAAAGATTCAAAAATAGAACGCACCACTTTTACGTTAGCAGTACGCAGTTTAAGACCAACTTCGCTTTTTGGTTCGTTATCAATATAGCTTACTTCTTCAACAAAAACGCGGTGTCCATCTAGAACTAAACCTTTGCTGATTTTTTCTAAATCTTCAAATTTCAAGTTTTTGTCTAAAGAAACCTGATAGATTTTAGACGATTTCTGATTCGGCAATGTAAATTTACGAATCATATCAGTGTCGTTTGTAAACAAAAGCAAACCAGTTGTATTCTTGTCCATTCTTCCGACAGCAGCAATTTTTGCATTTGTAGCACCACGGACAAGTTCTAGAACGTTACGATATTCCTGGCCTTCATCTAGGGCAGTCGTGAAGTTTTTAGGTTTGTTTAATAAAATATATTCTTTCTTTTCAGGAGTTAGTGTAACGCCGTCAAAGTTTACAACATCATTCAGTTTTACCAAATAACCCATTTCTGTAACTACAGTACCGTTAACTTTAACGTTTCCAGACTGAATATAAATGTCGGCATCACGACGAGAACAAACACCAGAATTAGAGATGTATTTGTTTAGACGAATTTCATCTGAAGCTTTTTGTCTCTTAGCAGGCTGATTTTGTTTTCTAAATTTTTCAGCAGCAGCTTCCTGAGCAGCTTTAACTTCAGGTTTTACTTTTTTAGGCCCTTGCGCGCGCTTAGCCATAGGAGGTTTTGGCTTGTTAGAGTTTGATCGTGAGCTATTTGGTCTCGATCCGCCTCTTTTATTGTTGCCTTCCTTGTTGTTCATAGAATCATTAATTTGTGCAAAGATAGTTTTTTCCTGCTAATAAATCTTAAGTTCAATGTTCTTAGATTAATAGCACTTTATTTTAAAATGTTCAGGAGCAATGCAATTGGCTTTTTTTGAGACATGGTTTCCCGCTTTTCGTTTCAATTTTTTATTTTTTAAAGAAAAAAATAAAAAGATTTCCACTTCACTCGGGGCTAAAATCAAACAATTGGCTTCTTTTAAAGATTGTTATTACACATAGATTAGCAATCCCGATAGCTACACGAAAGAAAAAATCTGATAAATCTGCCAGATCTGCGAGAAAACTAAAAAGATTTTAGTAATTAGAAATCAATTCCTTTCCGTGCCATAAAACACTAGGGTTAATCAGTACAATGCAAAAAACGCCAGAAACAATCAGGAATTTTAAAACATTATGAAGCCTTAAAAACTGTTCTTTAGAATTGGATTGCCATAAATAAATTAGGAAGAAAAGCAGTACTCCAAAACATACATAAAAATAGATGTCCATATAACCTACATCGTGTATGTTGACCAAAACATACACAGGCACAATGGTTAAAAAAGTTAAAGCTGTAATGATTTGTTTCGAAATTTTTTCGCCATATAAAACAGGAATTGTTCTATAATCGGTTACTAAATCGCCTTTTAGATTTTCAAGATCTTTTATCATTTCGCGAATCAATAAAAGCAGAAATAAGAAAACAGCATGCGCAGAAATCACCACAAAATGACTCATGTGATTCTCAAGTTCTTCAAACGAAATTTTATTGTAGAAGTATAGTAAAATGGCAAAAAACGGAGTTACAGCAAGTAATGCTGACATTAAATTCCCAATAATTGGATACTTTTTAATTTTATGCGAATAAAACCAAATCATAAAAATATAGCCCGAAAAGAATAAAAAAGCTCTCCATGAAACTATAAAAGCCATTAGAACAGCAAGAAAATTCAAACTGAAATAAACATTCAATTTAGTTTTCTGACTGACCAAACGATCCAACATTGATTTATTCGGGCGATTAATTAAATCCTTTTGGCTGTCGTAAAAATTATTGATGATATATCCCGAAGCAATTGTAATAGCGGAAGCAAAGACAATTAAAAACAAATGAAAATCAAGCAAGATATCTAGTGCTCTAATTTCTGGAGCAAGTATAAAAATTGCTGATAAATATTGTGCTAAAACAATGATAGGAATATTGTAACCTCGAACTACAGAGAACAGACTAACAATTTTCATTACTAAAAGTTTTTGTTGTCTGCTTAACATAGATGATAGGGTAGGATTGATTTGATTTAGGGAAGTTAAAGTATATTTTTTGATTCTGAAAACTAGAGCTTGTTTTTTAACAATTCTTCAGATCCATAACCTAATTTTCGAATACAGGCTAAAGCTTGTTTTTGTGTAATGTCAATTTCTGTGATATCTTTTTTATCTACAAAAACCACCGATCCGCTCCACGGATTTGGAGCATCCGGTATAAAAACTGTAAATTTCTCATCACTGACTTGCTCTATTAAAAAAGCAAATTGCAAACCAGCATCTGTAGGAACTAAAATTACTTTTAAATCGTCTTTAGATTCTAAACCTAATATGTTTTCATTCATGCTTTTCATAAATGAATAACCAGGGACAAAACTTAAAATACCATCTTCTAATTTCTGAACTAATTTTTCAGCAGCTGCCGTTTTTGCCAATAATCCAGCAATAAAACAAATTAGGATTATGATTAATATTCCAACAAGCTCCTGAATTGCAAGGCCTAAAACGCTTACTTTTGGTAAAGTGCTTACAAGTGGCAGTGTAGTCTTTTGTACAAGACCATATCCTTTTTCCAAAACAATTAATAGTACAACCAGCGGTACTAAGAACAGAATTCCTCCTAAAAAAGTTGCTTTGAGAATCTTTAAAATACTTTTCATAGGCAATAATTTTTTAAGATTAAATGTTTAGGAAACGGTATTCAATAGCAATATTTTAAGAGGTTTAACTTTAAAACTGATAAACGACCTCTAATTTGTAGTCTTTTAAGGATGCTTTGGCTCTTTCTAAATCTTCGGTAAAACCAAGAATGTAACCACCACCGCCAGAACCGCAAAGTTTTAGGTAATAATCGTTTGTGTCAATTCCGTGTTGCCAGATTCCGTGAAATTGTTCTGGGATCATTGGTTTAAAATGATTTAAAACAACTTTAGAAAGCTTTTTAGTATTGGTAAACAAAGATTTCATATCGCCGTGCAGGAAGTTTTCTACGCAAGCATCTGTATATTTCACAAACTGGTTTTTAAGCATGGCACGGAAACCTTTATCTTTTAAGTTTTCCATAAAAATGCTAACCATTGGAGCAGTTTCGCCCACAATTCCTGAATCTAATAAAAAGACAGCACCTTTTCCGTCAAAACTCTGAGTCGGAATTCCAGTTGCTTCAATGTTATCTTTAGAATTAATCAGGATTGGAATACTCAAATAGCTGTTTAAAGGATCTAAACCAGAGCTTTTTCCGTGGAAAAAGCTTTCCATTTGAGAAAATATATTTTTTAGGTGTAATAATTTTTCACGAGTCAAATTCTCCAGAACAGTAATTTTGTTGGTAGCATATTTATCATAAATAGCTGCAACAAGTGCACCGCTGCTTCCAACACCGTATCCTTGTGGAATACTAGAATCGAAGTACATTCCAGTTTCAACATCATTTTTTAAAGTGTCTAAATCGAAAGTAACCAATTCTGGCTGCTGAGTATGTAGCACTTCAAGATAAGAAGCAAAACTTCTTAAGCTTCTATTTGATGAAATCGCTTCTTCTGTAGGCTCTTCAGATTTTTTTAAAGCGCCATTGTAAAAGTTATAAGGGATAGAAAGTCCTTTAGAGTCGCGGATAATTCCGTATTCTCCAAAGAGTAATATTTTTGAGTAAAATAGTGGTCCTTTCATGATTTATTTAATGTCTTTCTTAATTTTATTTGGGTTTTGCCTGGTATCGAAAATATTATGAATTCTGATTTCATTTGCGCTAAAACTATATAACAGACTTGATTGTTTTGTTATAACGCATTTTCGATATTTTTTGTTTACAGATGATTTTGGAAAAATCTCTGGATTCATCACCATTATTGAAATTGCTTTTTCAAATTTGACAATAAACATCTTTTTTGATTTTTCTGACCATCTTGCTTCAATGAACTTTAAAACTGAATCTAAATTTTTCTCCGCTGTTTTTGAAAAACTTACTTTAAGATCCACTATCTGTATTTTTTCATCACATCCTCATAGCTCGTAAATTCTCCTCTTTCAAATTCTAATTCACTTTGAGCTATATCTTCTTTTTGTTGATCAGTCAAATCGTCCCACCAATCTTTTTTATTTTTTCTAAGCAATTTTGCAACTGCCATAATGATTGAAGGATCATCAGTTTTTTTCAACATCTCCATCGCTTCGCGTTTTTCTAATTGAATGTCCATAACCAAAAATTTAACTAAAGATACGGAAAATTATAATGCAATCGCGCCGCTTCCAATTTTGTCGCAAATGTACTGACCATTCTGACAAAAAACAACTAATTCACTCTGAATAAATTGTAATACTTTTTCGCTAACGTTTTCAGGATAAAGTACATGAACATTTGCTCCAGCATCAAGCGTAAAACATACTGGAATCTTGGTTTCATTTCTAAATTTCCAGATTGCGTTTATGATTTGAAGCGTGTTTGGTTTCATCAAAATAAAATAAGGCATTGATGTCATCATCATAGCATGCAGCGTCAATGCTTCACTTTCTACAACTTTGATAAATTCTTCTAAATCTCCGTTTTCAAAAATGGCGATTAATTTATCCAGATTTTCGTGTGCTTGTGCAAAACGTCTTTCTGCATACGGATGGTTGTGCATTAAATCGTGCCCAACCGTACTAGAAACTTGTTTTTCGCCTTTGTCAACCAATAAAATGGTATCTTGATAATTCTTGAAGTTCTCGTGAATTGTATACGGAAATTCAACTCCAAATAAATCTGTACTTCCTTCGATATTAGCCTGATTTCCCCAAACTACTACATTTCCTTTTACACTTCGGCAAGCACTTCCTGAACCTAAACGAGCTAGAAATGAAGCTTTTTGATAGAAATAATCATCAGTCATTTCTGGATTCAATTTTCTTTCCAAACTCATAAAATTCATTGCCAAAGCCGCCATTCCAGAAGCCGAAGAAGCAATTCCCGAACTATGCGGAAAAGTATTTTGAGTATCAATTGTAAAATGATATTCTTTCAAAAAAGGCAGATAAACTTCAACTCTTTCTAAAAACTTCTGAATTTTTGGCTTGAAATCTTCTTTTGGTTTTCCTTCAAAAAGTAAATCAAAAGAAAAACTATTTGTCCCGCTAGGCGGAGTCGAAGCGTCTTTTTTAGAAAAAGCCAATTTCGTAATCGTTTTACAATTATTCAAAGTAAAACTTACAGAAGGATTTGCTGGAATCTGGTTGTTTTTTTTCCCCCAGTATTTCACTAACGCAATGTTGCTTGGAGCGCTCCATTCAAAGTTTCCGTTTTCGATTGTTGAAGTATATGGATTTGGTATAAAATCAGCTGCTGTTAACATGAATTACAAAATTTTGGCAAAGATAGTTTTTTCGCCATAAAGGGATAATTTTTTATCCATAATGGTTTAAACTTTTCTTTTGACTATTTTTGAATTCAAAATTTGATACAATGAATAAGTTCGTCAAAATCGCTATAGCTTTAGTAATTTGTTTAACAGTAGGATATTCTGCGGGATTGGTTACAAAGCCAAGTATAGAGACTTGGTATGTCATGCTGGAAAAACCAGTTTTTAATCCGCCGAATTGGGTTTTTATGCCAGTTTGGACTGTAATTTATATTCTAATGGCAATTGCGGCTGCATTAGTTTGGGACAGAATAAAAGAAAATACAGAAGAAGTTAAAAAAGCATTGCTGTTTTTTATCATTCAATTGATTTTAAATTCAATTTGGTCTTATTTATTCTTCGGACTAAAAAATCCGATGCTGGCTTTAATCGAAATCGTGCTTTTATGGTTAATGATTTATGAAACGTATTTAAAATTCATCAAAATCAATAAAACTGCAGGTTATTTATTGATTCCGTATTTAGCTTGGGTTGGATTTGCAACTGTTCTGAATGCTAGTATTTGGTGGTTAAACAAGTAGTTTTTTAATTTTTAATCTCCGTTTTCAGTTTCTTAAATTCTTCATTTTTAGCATATAAAAAATCCATTGTATAAAGTAGATTTTTTTGTTTTAGAATAACTTCTGATTGTGGATCAGCGGAACAAAATTCTAGAAAAAGAGCCTTTTCATTTGGATTTAATTTTAAGTCTTTTGTAAAGAAATCCAGAGGGCATGTTGCTTCCATGAATGTTTTGAAATCTAATTCGGGAGTTTTCTTTTTAGGTTTTTTATTGGTGCTGTCTTCTTTTTTAAACAAACTTAGAAGGCCTGCGCCCATAGCGCCAAAATTCATTCCATTTGAAATGGAGCCGTCATAAACTCCAGTGTATTTCCGTAAATCGCGAGAAGCTCTCTGTAATGCAATCGAATCTGAAACTTCTGCAGTAGGACCTACGTGAGGAAATTTTATGTTTGTTATTAAGACCTCATCTAGTTCTTCTGGTTTCAAAATCATATTCACCACAATATTGTTCTGATCTATATTTTCCTGTGAAATTTTTAGCCTTTTAAAAAAGTAATCTTTAGAGAAAAACAACACACTATCTTGCGGTCTTACCAGAATCGAAAATTCGCCAAGTTCGTTTGTTCTCGTGCTGGTCTTAGCAGTTTTATTAATTACCTCTACTTTATTAAGCGGAATATTTTGCGAAAGCACTTTTCCGTTTAATATTTTTTCCGTTTGAGAAACGCTTAGCTGATAAGTGAAAATAGAAATTGTGGTAAGTAATTTTACTCTCATATAGGATTAATTAGTTGAGAGTAAAATTATTAGAATACTCTTAACGAAAACTTACAGAATATGTAAATTCTTGTTAATAAAGCTATCGCGTATTTTGAACAAATTTTTCCAGTTGTCCATTATTAAATAAAACAGGTCCGTGACCAAAACAAAGTATTTTTGGTTTTAGAGAAGCCAATTTGAGAATAGATTTTCTATTGGTTTCTTTATCAGTGGTAAATAAATGGGGAGGTTCATGCAAGCCTACTTTGGTTGTCAATAAGTTCATATTGATCATAACATCTCCAACGATTAAAACGCCATCTTTTTCTCTAAAAAATGAGATGTGACCTCGTGAATGTCCTGGAGTTTCAATAACCGTGAATCCGCCAATTTGATCGCCTTCTTTTAAGGTTTGAGAAACTGGATGTCCTTTTCCTGCCCAGAAATTCTTCTGAAATTTCGAAATGATATGATTCGGATTTGGGTATTCTGTAATTACATTTCCGTTTTCTGCAAATGCTTTTTCAGGTTCACTGCATAAAAGAGGAATATTAAAGGTTTCGCAGATTATTTTACTGCTTCCTTGATGATCGGCATGAGCGTGTGTCAGCGCGTGCTTTGTTATTGATTTATCTTTTAAAGCCTTTAAAATAGTATTTGCAGAACTGCGAATTCCGGCATCGATTAAAACATCTTCAGTCAAATAACAATTGATAGCATTTCTTGGAAATAATGGAATTTGGTAAACGTCTTTGGCAATATTCTTCATCTTTTTCAAATTTTATTTTGACAAAGATTCGAATTCGGTTTTTCAATACACTTGATAAATGTTAAGAAATGTCCTGACGGATTCTGCTTAAAGATTCGGGCGTAATTCCGAGAAAAGAAGCGATATAAATTAAAGGTGTTCGTTGAATTATTTTGGCTGGAGCCGAAGATAAAAAAGTCTGGTATTTTTCTTTAGCTGGAATCATTTGCAGTTTTAAAACGCGATCTGCCATGCAAAGGTAATTTTGTTCTGCCAAAATTCTTCCAACGCGTTCCCAATTCGGAATTTCATTATACAAAAACTGCATTTTTTCGAAAGTAATCGAAAGCACTTCACAATCTTCAATACATTGAATATTTTCAAAAGAAGGAGATTGATTTATGAAGCTAGAATATGAAGCAATAAAACCTTCGTCACAACTTAAATAAGTGGTAATTTCTTTTCCGTCTTTTAAGTAATAAACACGAGCTAGACCTGCGACAATAAAAAAGATTTTACTGCTGGTTTTTCCCATTGAAGAAAGAAATTCTTTAGCTGTAAATCTTTCATATTCAAAACAAGAAGCAATTGTCTCAATTTCATTTTCAGAAAACGAAGCGATTGATTGTATTTGTTTTTTTAAAGAGGGATTCATGATTTTATAAAATAGCAATCAGTTCCGAAGCATTATTAATAACCATTTTTGCTCCGCTAGATTTCAATTCATCTTCCGTTCTATACCCCCAAGTTACACCAACAGGAAACATATTGGCATTTACTGCCGTTTTCATATCAATATCAGAATCGCCGACAAATAGGATTTCTTCTGGTTTTAAATTCCATTTTTTACTGATTTCAATTGCTTCAAACGGATTTGGTTTCTTAAGTGCTTCCGTACTTAATCCAATCGCTGTATCGAATTGCTTTGGAAATAATTCGTAGGCTATTTTCTTCGTCAATTCGTCGGCTTTGTTGGAGAAAACTGCCATTTTGATGTTTTGCGATGTCAGTTTTTCAAGCAATTCAACAATTCCGTCATAAGGTTTTGTTTTCAATGTGCAGATTTTTGAGTATTCATCAACCATGCATTCAAAACAACTTTCGATTTCATCATCAGAACTGTTTGAAGCGGGCAAAGCTTTGCTTACCAAATTTCGTAAACCACTTCCGATAAAATATTGGTAAGTATCGTAATCATGTGTTGGGTAACTTAGAGCGGTAAGCACTTTATTCATCGCATCTGAGATATCGTGTAATGAATCTACTAGTGTACCGTCTAAATCAAAAATAATTCCTTTAAATTTCATTTTGTATTAAATATTTTGAGCCAGAATAAATCCGCTTGTCCAAGCATTCTGAAAATTAAATCCGCCTGTAATAGCGTCTATATTTACAATTTCACCAGCAAAATAAAGGTTTTCATGAATTTTGCTTTCCATGGTTTTGAAGTTGATTTCTTTTAAATCGATTCCGCCAGCCGTTACAAATTCTTCTTTAAAAGTACTTTTTCCGTTTACTTTAAATTCGGCTTTTGTTAATTGTGAAGTCAGATTTTGCAATTGAATTTTAGATAAATCCGCCCATTTCGTTTCAGAATCAATTCCCGAAGCCAGAACCAAACTTTCCCATAAACGATTCGGAAAATCAAAAGGAGATTTTTTCGAAACGGCTTTTTTAGCGTGTTCTTGTTTTAAATCTTTTAGAATATTTTCTGCATCTTCAAAATCAACATCATTTAGCCAATTAACAAAAATGGTAAACTGATAATTTTTATCATGTAAAATGCGTGCGCCCCAAGCCGAAAGTTTTAAAATCGCTGGACCGCTCATTCCCCAATGCGTGATTAATAAAGGACCTGTAGATTCTAGTTTGGTATCTTTTACATTTACGGTAACTTGTGCCGCAACTCCAGGTAATTCTTTAATTCTTGAATCTTTTATATTGAAAGTAAATAGGGAAGGAACAGGGCTTACAATTGCGTGTCCGTGCTCCTGAAGCATTTCCCAGATTTTAGGGTTACTTCCAGTTGCCATTACCAATTTTTCGGCAGCATAATTATCACTTTGTGTATCAATTTTCCAATGATTTTCTTTTTTGAAAATGGATTGTACGCTTTGTCCTGTCAAAACTTTTATGCCTAATTTTTCTGTTGCTTTTAAGAAACAATCAATAATGGTTTGTGACGAATTGGAAACTGGAAACATTCGTCCGTCTTCTTCGATTTTTAATTCTACGCCGTGCTTTTCGAACCATTCAATTGTATCTCCCGAACAAAATTGATGAAATGGTCCTCGAAGTTCTTTTTCGCCGCGTGGATAAAACTTTACTAATTCGTTGGGTTCAAAACAAGCGTGCGTAACGTTGCATCGTCCGCCACCAGAAACGCGGACTTTAGAAAGGACTTCTTTTCCTCTTTCTAAAATGGCAATTTTCAGTTTCGGATTTTTCTCTGCAATATTAATTGCAGTAAAAAAACCTGCAGCGCCTCCGCCAACAATTATTATGTCGAAATTTTTGATCATATTTTTTTTGGTTGCCACTAATTACACGAATTGGCACTAATTTTTTTTCTGCCACTCCCGATAGCTATCGGGATAAAATGATTAACACAGATTTCTCAAATTTAAATACGAATAAATTAATTCGTGGAAATTCGTGTTATTTGTGGCAAAAGAAAAAATCCTTTTAATCCTAATAATCTGTGGCTAAAAATTTTATACTTTATATTTTATCTGGATTATCAGAGATAATTCCGTTTACTTGATAACTTTTTACTTTTTGAATGTCTTCTTCTGTGTTTACTGTCCATGGTAAAACTAAGAATCCTTTTTCCTGCATTTGATGAACATTTTCAATATTCAATAATTGAAAATCAGGATTTATGGCTTTTGCTTTTATTTTTTCGGCGAAAGCCAAAGCAGTATCTATATTTTCTTCTGTTAAAACACCAATTGGGATATTCGGGTTTAGGTTTGATGTTTCCTCCAACATATTCCAATTAAAACTTGAAATGATAAATTGATTGTAATTCCAGTTTTTTTCTGCAATATATTCTTCAATTAAACTGACAACTTTTGGGGCAGTTCCTAAACCTTTTAATTCAATATTGATGAGGCACTTTTTGTCAACCAAATCAAAAACTTCATTTAAAGTTGGGATTTGATATTTTCCATCAATTAAAAATGATTTTAATTCTGCTAAAGTAAAATCATTTACAAGACCTTTTCCATTAGTGGTTCGGTCGATGGTTTCGTCGTGAATTACGATTATGTATCCGTCAGAGCTCAAATGAACATCTAGTTCGATTCCGTCTGAATTTAAGTCTAATGCTTTTTGAAAAGCTTGTAAAGTATTTTCAGGTTCGTAGGCTTTAGCACCTCGATGTCCAATTTTAAGCATTTGTTACGAGTTTAACCGCAAAGGTCGCAAAGTTTTACGCAAAGGTCATAAGGATTATAAAAAAAGTTAGCCACAGATTATAAAGATTAGCACAGATTTTTAAAAATCCTTTTAATCCTAATAATCTGTGGCTAAAAACCTTTGCGAACATCGCGTAAATCTTAGCGTTCCTTGCAGTTAAATCATCTCTAATAAAACTATATCAAAATCATTGTCGATAATCACTTTTCCATCAACAACCTCAACTTCTTGATTTGAATAAGCATCTTTAAGTTTTGTTCCGTTTGGAAAGATATTGCCAACAGGAAGTTCTTTTCTGCCTTTTGGTAAATCTACTCCCATAACTACTTTATCTGTAAAAGAACCTTTTGTAAATGTTCTAGAAAAAGTATAAGGATACGGATTAATCAGTTGATGAACTCCAGCTCCAACAGCTGGATGGTTTCGTCTAAACTGACCTAATTTCTGCCAATGCAAAAGTGTTTTTTGTGTTTCAGGATTGTTCTGAATATCCGTCCAATTCATATTGGAGCGTAATGTTGCATCGCCTTGCGTTCCTTCAATAACTAAAGATCTTGCCGATTCGTCTCCATAATAAACCTGAGACATTCCAGGAGAAAGCAATAGTTTATTGGCTGTTTCAATGCTTTTTGTTCTGTTGGCATCAAAAGGCTGTCCATCGTCATGAGAAGACATATAGTTAAGGACAGAATATCCTTTTAAATCATTATTTAAAGCGTTTGAATATTTAGAAAATAAACCTTCATAATCGTTTTGAGCAGCATTCCATTTAAATTCAAAATTGATCATGCTGTTGAAACCATTTTGAAAATAATTGACTTTTCGATCTCCAAAATCATAATCCTGTCCGCCGCTAATCCCGTAACCGTAAACTTCGGCAATAGTATAAAACGGATTTTGATCTAAAACTTGTAAAGGATGATGTTTTTTCCAAGTTTCAAAAGCGTAATCACATTCTTTTTTGAAATCGGCCCAAACGGCTTCTTCAGTGTGTTTTACAGTATCGGCACGGTAGCCGTCAATTCCAAATTCCAGAATGTAATCTGTAAGCCATTTTATGATGTAATATTTCGGAGTTCTTGGGTAACCTGTTCTTTTAAAGAATTCGTCAAGAGAAGCAATTTCTTTTTCGTAACGGCCTTCTTTTTTCCATTTTTCAATTAAAAGAGAAGGGAGTTCAACTTCTTGTACACTTTCAGTTCTAATATCTGGAAGATTGTCAACCAAAGTACACATTGTAGTATTTTCAAACGATTTATAATCGCAGACAACGCCCGTTCTAACCCAATCTGAAGGCCAAACAGGATCTTCGGGAGTTACTGGGCCAGTATGATTAATTACGCCATCCAGAATTATTCTGATATCTTTTTCGTGTGCTTTTTTAACGAGATTTGCTAAGTCTTCTTTTGTTCCAAAGTTGGGATCTAAGGCGGTCCAATCTTTTGCCCAATAACCGTGAAAACCATAACTCAATCCAGTTCCTTCATCAACGCCGTCGTGAATCTGCTCGACAATCGGCGTAAGCCAAATGGCATTAATTCCTAATTTTTCAAAATATCCAGATTCGATTTTTTTAGTGATTCCGATGATGTCACCGCCTTCAAATCCGCGTAATTTTCCGGGAGTTTTGGTTCGGTTGAAATTGACATCGTTTGAAGTGTCTCCGTTGTAAAAACGATCTGTAAGTAAAAAATAAACATTTGCTCCTTCCCAAACGAAAGGTGTCTTTGAAGTATTATTCATTGTAACTGATTTTGAGCCAGAACAACCCATTATTAAGAATACTAAAGATAGATAAAGGAAAGTGTATTTTTTCATTCTTTAAGAGTTTTTTAGATAAACATCATGTTGAAAAAAAATAGCCACAGATTACACAGATTAAAATGATTTTTTTCTTTTGCCACGAATTACACGAATCTCCACGAATTAATTTATCATATTTAAATTTGTGAAAATTAGTGAAATTAGTGGCAAACAAATCTGTGCTAATCTTTATAATCTGTGGCAAAAAGATACTGCGAACTTCGCGGTTAAGCTTTATTCCAATTCTAAAACCAAAGCCGATTTTGGTTCTAAAGTAATTTCAGAAGCTAAATCGAATGTTTTTCCTGTGATAACATCTTTTCCTGATTTGTAGTTTTTGATGCTTTCTCTAAAACGATTTGTTTTTACAACCTGTTCTTTTGCATTGTTATTGAAAACTACCATAACCGTTTTATTATCAGTATATCTGAAATATACATACGTGTTATTTTCTGGAATGTAATGTGTCATTTTTCCAAAATGAACCGCTTCGTTTGTTTTTCTCCAGTTGAATAATTTTGCACTGAAATCAAAGTAAGCTGCTTGTTCTGCAGTTCTTCCTTCTTTGGTGAAAGCGTTGTTTTTATCTCCAGCCCATCCGCCTGGGAAATCCTGACGAATATCGGCATCTCCGCCTTTGCCTTTATCACCACCCATTCCGATTTCTGAACCATAATAAATTTGTGGGATTCCGCGAACTGTTGCCAATAAAGTCATTGCCAGTTTGTATTTTGGAAGGTCATATTTGAACTTTTCGTTCATACGATCTGTATCATGATTTTCGGAAAAAACCAAAATATTATTGGTGTTTGGATATAAAAAATCCATTGCAAAATTGTTGTAGAATTTTATCAATCCATTGTCCCAGCTTGGTTCATTTTCGTTAAAAGCAGAAGTAATCTGACTTTGAAGTGTAAAATCCATTACACTTGGAAGATTTGAATTGTAGTTTTCAATTGCTCCAATTTTACTGTCTTTCTGCCAAAAAGCTAAATTCGCCTGATTGTGCATCCAGATTTCACCTACAATATTAAAATTCGGATATTCATCTGTAATAGATTTTGCCCAATTTGCCATTGCCGTTTTATCTGAGTAATTATAAGTATCAACTCTGAAACCATCAAGATTTGCAAATTCAATCCACCAAATAGCGTTTTGAGTTAAGTATTTTGCAACCAAAGGATTTCTAAGATTCAAGTCTGGCATTGAAGGTACAAACCATCCATCAACACAAACTTCCTGATCTATTTTTGAAGCATGAATATCGGTAATTACTTCACGACGGTGATGCGTTTGTGTGAAAGTTTCGAATTGATTGAACCAAGTTTTAGTTGGAATATCTTTCATCATCCAGTGTGTAATTCCCCAGTGATTGGTAACATAATCCATAACCAGTTTCATGTTCTTTTTGTGCATTTCTGCCGATAAACGAGCGTAATCGTCATTAGTTCCGTAACGAGGATCTATTTTATAAACATCAGATTGTCCGTACGTATGATATGAATGTTGTTTGTCGTTGTCTTCGCATAAAGGCGTGCTCCAGATTGTAGTCGCGCCAAGAGACGAAATATAATCTAGGTTTTTGATGATTCCTTCGATATCGCCACCGTGACGTCCACTTGGGTCTTGACGGTTTCCTTTTTCAGTTAAAGAAGCATCGCTATCGTTTTTCGGATTTCCATTCGCAAAACGATCCGGCATAATTAGGTAAATCAGGTCAGAGGCGTCGTAACTTTTTCGTTCTGCTGAATTTGCTCTTCTTTCTTTAAGAGCATATTTTTGAGTAAAAGCAACTTTATTTTTGTTTTTGAAAGAGAAAACCAATTCAGAAGCCTTTACGTCTTTTGTGTCTATGGTTACGAAAAGATAGTTTGGATTTTCTGTTTTCTCAACATTTTTGATTGACACATTATTAGAAACCGAAGCTTCATATTGTGCAATATTCTTTCCGTAGAACATAATCTGCAGTTCCGAATTTTTCATTCCTGTGTACCAAAATGGCGGTTCTACTTTTTGGATTTGCGCTTTCGCGGAAGCGGAAAACAACAAAACCATTAGGATTAATCTAAAGATATGATGGTTTATTTTTAGGCTGTTCATAGTTTTTGTTTTTAGTTCGATTTCCTGCAAGGTTTCAAAAACCTTGTAGGTATATCAAATTGAGTAAAGTTGTAGAAGACCTACAAGGTTTTTGAAACCTTGCAGGACAACTATAAAGGATTAAAAAAAAGACAAGTAATTATGGGGGAAAATTACTTGTCTTCAAAAAAATTATTTGTTTTCAATAATGCTTATCGCATAACCTCCTCCAGGAGCAGAAAACTGAGATAATTTTGATTTGTTTGTTACAGCAATTTTTTTGATAGTATAAGCCTGCGGATTAGTTTTGTAATGCGCATCTTTTGCATCAGCATAAATTGTTGCGGTGTATTTTTTACCTTTTTCAAGGAAGCTGAAATCGATGTTTGAAGTACGAGAAGTTTCTCCGTTTACGTTTCCAACGAACCAGTTGTTTGTTCCTTTTGCTTTACGCGCAACAGTGATGAAATCTCCTGGCTCAGCCTCGATATATTTACTTTCTGACCAATCTACAGCTACATCTTTAATAAATTGGAATGCATCTGGAAAACGGTTGTAGTTTTCTGGAGTATCAGCAGCCATTTGTAATGGACTGTACATTGTAACGTATAAAGCTAATTGGTTAGCCAATGTACTGTTTACATGCGATTTGTTTTCAGGATTCATTTTGCTGATATCCATTTCGAAGATTCCCGGAGTATAATCCATTGGACCACCAATTAAACGTGTAAATGGTAAAACCGTTACGTGATTTGGTTTAGAGCCTCCAAAAGCTTGGTATTCTGTTCCTCTTGCTGCTTCGTTTCCAATTAAGTTAGGATAAGTTCTTGCAATTCCTGTTGGGCGAACTGCTTCGTGAGCGTTCACCATAATTTTGTAATCAGCTGCTTTTTCTATAGCGTATTGATAGTGGTTTACAATCCATTGGCTGTAGTGGTTTTCGCCTCTTGGTAAAATATCACCTACGTAACCACTTTTTACAGCATCATACCCGTTATCGTTCATGAATTTGTAAGCAGCATCCATGTGACGCTCGTAATTACGAACAGATCCAGAAGTTTCGTGGTGCATGATGATTTTTACACCTTTAGATTTTGCGTATTCGTGAAGACCTTTTACATCAAAATCCGGGTAAGGCGTCAAGAAATCAAAAACATAATCTTTTGAATGTCCAAACCAGTCTTCCCAGCCTTCGTTCCATCCTTCAACCAAAACAGCGTCGAAACCATTTGCAGCAGCGAAGTCAATGTATTTTTTTACGTTAGCATTGTTTGCACCGTGAGTTCCGTTTGGTTTTGCTTTCGCGAAATCAGTAACGCCCAATTGAACTGTTGGGTAGTCATTAGTATAAGACCAAGAGCTTTTTCCTGTAATCATTTCCCACCAAACACCAACGTATTTTACTGGTTTAATCCAAGAAGTATTTTCAATTTTTGATGGATCGTTTAAGTTGTAAGTCATTTTTGAAGCTAAGATTTCTCTAGCATCATCGCTCACGATAATCGTTCTCCAAGGAGAGTAATTTGGAGCTTGCATATGCCCTTTGTCTCCTTTTGCATCTGGAGTTAACCAAGATTCGAAAACCAAGTTTTTATCATCTAAATTCAAGTGCATACAAGAATAGTCAATCAAAGCCGCTTCGTGTAAGTTGATGTAAATTCCGTCAGCAGTTTTTAACATCAAAGAAGTCTGAACTCCTGTTGGTGAAAAAGATTTTTGAGAAACGTTTGCTGTATATGCTTTTTCAGATAAACCTCTAATTTCAGATAATTTTGATTTTGTATAATCGTATTCCTGAGTGTCATAATCTCCTGGAATCCAGAAAGCAGTATGATCTCCAGTCATAGCAAATTGAGATCTTTCTTCTTTGATTACAAAGTAAGTAAGATTCTTTTGCGCTGGGAATTCATATCTAAATCCAAGTCCGTCGTCGAATAAACGGAAACGGATAACGATTTGTCTGTCTGTACTTTTTTGGTTTAAAGTTACAGCCAATTCATTATAATGATTTCTGATGTGATCTACTTCTCCCCAAACTGGTTTCCAAGTTTCATCAAAAGTTGAAGTCTTAGTATCAGTGATTGTAAAGTCGTTCAACAAAGATTTTTTGTCATCTTTAAGTTCAAGACCTAGTTTACTGGTTTTTACAACTTCTTTGTTTTTGTATTTTAAATTGTACGTTGGAGTTCCGTCGTTTTGAAGAGAAAATTCCATTACGAACTTTCCTTCGGGTGATTTTAATTGCTGCGCTTTTGCAACGGAGCTAAACGCAAACAAAATTAAACTTGCGAAAAATAAGTTTTTCATGTTTTTTGATTTTTAGAGTATTGTATTTAATTTATTTGTACAAATTTACTTGCAATTACAGGATTTCCATTTACGATAATTGTTAAATCTTGATCGCCGTCTACAGTAAAAGTTGTTTCGTTGTGATTTACAGCTACTTTTAAAATTTGATTTCTGAAATTAATTTTAAAAGAGTAGCCTTTCCATTCTTTTGGGATTTTTGGAGAGAAATGAAGCTGGTCATTTTTAACACGCATTCCTCCAAAGCCTTCCACGATACTCATCCATGTACCGGCCATTGACGTGATATGGCAACCTTCTTCCACTTCTTTATTATAATCGTCCAAATCCAAACGAGAAGTTCTTAAATAAAATGTATATGCCATGTCCATTTTATCTAAAGCTGCAGCCTGAATCGAGTGTACGCAAGGCGAAAGCGAACTTTCATGAACCGTAAATGATTCATAAAATTCGAAATTGCGTTTTAATTCTTCTTTAGAAAAATGATCTTCGAAGAAATAGAAACCTTGTAAAACGTCGGCTTGTTTGATGTAAGGCGAACGTAAAACGCGATCCCAAGACCATTTTTGGTTAATTGGACGCTGTGAACGATCTAGATCTTTTACTGGAACTAAATCTTTGTCTAAGAAACCATCTTGCTGTAAATAGATTCCAAGTTTTTCAGAAACTGGGAAATACATATTATCAGCTACTTTCTTCCATTCTTTGATTTCTTCAGATGAAAGATTTACTTTTTCCAAAACACGTTTGTGATCTGCAGGATATTCTGAAGCTACTTTTTCGATTTGTTCAGCAGCAAAATCAATACACCATTTTGCAATATAATTGGTGTAGAAATTATTGTTGATGTTGTTTTCGTATTCGTTTGGACCTGTAACTCCAAGAATTACATATTGATTTTTTTCGTTAGAAAACGAAGCTCTTTGATGCCAAAAACGAGCAATTCCGATTAAAACTTCTAAACCTTTTTCTGGAATATAAGAGTAATCTCCCGTGTAGCGGTTATAATTATAAATTGCAAATGCAATCGCACCATTTCTGTGGATTTCTTCGTGCGTGATTTCCCATTCGTTGTGGCATTCTTCACCATTCATGGTCACCATCGGGTATAATGCAGCACCGTTTTTGAAACCTAAATTATCTTTAGCATTTTCAATCGCTTTGTCTAATTGATTGTAACGGTATGTCAACAAGTTTCTTGCAACTTGTTGATCTTTTGTAGCCATATAAAATGGAATACAATAAGCTTCAGTATCCCAATAAGTCGATCCGCCATATTTTTCTCCAGTAAAACCTTTTGGACCAATGTTTAAACGAGAATCTTTTCCTGAATACGTTTGGTTTAATTGGAAAATATTAAAACGAATTCCTTGTTGTGCTTTTACATCACCTTCAATTGTAATATCTGACATTTCCCAAACTTTTGCCCAAGCATCAATTTGGTTTTGAAGTAAGGTTTCATATCCTAAAGCAACAGCAGATTTGATTACTTTTTCGGCTCCAGCCAAAGTGTTTTCGTGGTTTAAAGAAACGGTATATCCGCCAATTTTTTGAATTGTTGAGGTTTGCCCTTTTGCAATAATAGTTCCGTAAGTGTACTGAACTTTATCTACAGTTGAATCTATTGTTGACGGTGAAATATTTGCATTTTCTCCGTTAGCAAAAATCGTATTGTGCATGAAAGTCGTAACCTTGAAATGCGTTTTGAAAGTTTGAGCCGTTACAAAAGCTTCGTTTGTGCCTTTTTTTACTTCAAGAGGTTCCCAGAATTTTTCTTCCCAGTTGGCATCTTCATTGGTTACACCAGCGTCGATATACGGTTTGTAAACGATTTTTGCATCTTTGTTTAAAGGTGTAATATCGTATTTGATCACTCCAGCTTCGTCTAAATCTAATGAAAGAAAACGACGAACGTTTACAGCGATTTCAGTTCCGTTTTTTAGAACTGCTTCAAAAGAACGATTGTACCATCCTTCTTTCATATTCAATTCTCTGCGGAAGTTTCTAACTTCGGTACACGTATTTAAATCAAGGTTTTCCTCGTTGATTTCAATATCAATTCCTATCCAATTTGGAGCATTTAATACTTTAGCAAAATATTTCGGATACCCGTTTTTCCACCAGCCCACTTTTGTTTTGTCTGGATAGTAAATTCCAGCAATATAACTTCCTTGGAAAGTTTCCGCAGAATAGGTTTCTTCAAAATTTGCACGCTGTCCCATAGCGCCGTTTCCGATACTAAAAAGACTCTCAGAAGATTTTACTCTCTCTGCATCAAATCCTTCTTCAATAATAGACCAATTGTCTGGTTTTATATAATCTTGGTTCATCTTTTAAATTAGATAATTCGGCAATTTGGTAATTAGATAATTGCCTTGGTTTCTTATTAACTTTTTACATTCATTTGAGTAATTGCTGCATTAGAATATTTGTCGATGAGAAGAATTATCTCATTGACACATTTTCTAACTATCCAATTAACTCTTCAATAAAGCTTGTTTCGATTTGGGTGAAATCTTTAAAAATGTGATCAGCTTCATGTAAAATTGTTTCCTCACCAATTCCCACACTTACCATTTCTGCGATGTTTGCTGCCTGAATTCCGGCAACAGAATCTTCAAATACGATTGAATTTTTTGGATCAATGTTTAATAATTGAGCCGCTTTTAAGAATACTTCAGGATCTGGTTTTGCATTGCTAACATCATTTCCGTCAACAATAATATCGAAGTAAGACAGAACCCCTGTTTTTTCTAAAATTGGTCTTGCATTTTTACTGGCAGAACCCAATGCAATTCCTTGGTTTTTATCTTTTAATAGTTTTAGAATTTTTAAAACTCCTGGAAGAACCTCACTTTCATCCATGTCAACTAAATAAGATAAGTAGTCTTCATTTTTTTGAATTAACCATTGATCTTTTTGTTCTTGAGTGGCTTGAACATTTCCTAACCCAAGTATAATGTCTAACGAACGAACACGGCTAACACCTTTTAGAAGTTCGTTGTCTTCATGTGTAAAATTGATATTTAACGATTTGGCAATTTTCTGCCAAGCCAAAAAGTGGTATTTAGCGGTATCAACGATCACTCCGTCAAGATCGAATATGAATGCTTTTTTGCTCATTGTATGGAAAATTCTTTGTTATGATTTTTGAGTAAAGTCGTCTACGTCTTTTACTTTAGAAACTAAAGCAGCAGCAATTAGAAAACTAACTCCGCTTGTAACTAAGGCGTAAATAGCGTCTCCGTTGTAAAGGTATTTTACAATTGGACCACCGATTAGAGCATTTACAATTTGTGGAATAACAACAAAGAAGTTGAAGATTCCCATGTAAACTCCCATTTTTTTAGGTGTAATGGAACCCGCAAGAATAGCGTAAGGCATTGCCAGGATACTCGCCCAAGCAATTCCGATTAAGATCATTGGTAGTACAACCCAGTCTTCATTTGGCATGAAATAAATGGAGATTAATCCAATTCCTCCAATGACCAATGAAAGAGAATGTGTTGCTTTTCTTCCAATTTTTTTAGCGATATAGGGCAAGAAAAACAAAGCGACAATGGCAGAAACTAAGTTGTAAACACCAAACAAAATTCCAACCCAGTCACCAGCATCTTGATATTGCTGGCTTGAAGTGTCTTCTAACGACAAACCGTAAATATGATGCGCGATTGCTGGAGTGGTAAAAACCCACATTCCGAATAATCCGAACCAAGAGAAGAACTGAACCCAACTTAACTGACGCATTGTAACAGGCATTTTTGCAAAATCGGTAAAAATGTCTGTGATTTTTGATTTTTCTTCAGAATCAGGAATTGCATCATTTTGTGGATCTTCAAATTTTGCCAATTCTTCTGGTGAATATTCTTTTGTTGTGAATAGCGTAACTAAGATTGAACCGATTAAAACTGCTGCTCCAATGATGAAAGACAACGTTAGGTTTAACGGAACGCTTCCTGGAACTGTACTGTTTGGCACGCCAAAATATTTCGTAAGAATGTATGGCAATGCAGAACCAATTACGGCTCCAAAACCAATTAATGAAGTTTGAATACTAAATCCCGCAGTGCGTTGATCTGTTCTTAAATTGTCTCCGACAAGTGCTCTGAAAGGCTCCATTGCAATGTTGAAAGAAGCATCCATGATCATTAACATTCCCGCTCCAACCCATAAGGCAGGTAAAACAGAAATGAAAATGTTAGCCTGCGGCATCAGAATTAATCCTACCGAAGCTAAAACGGCTCCTACTAAAAAGAAAGGTTTTCGTCTGCCGAATCTTCCCCAGGTTTTGTCGCTATAATGACCAATGATAGGCTGAACTATTAATCCCATAAGAGGAGCAATAATCCAGAACCACGAAAGTTCATGTACATCAGCACCAAAAATTTGAAGAATTCTGCTGGCATTTGCATTCTGAAGTGCAAACCCCATTTGGATTCCCAAGAATCCGAAACTCATGTTCCAGATTTCCCAGAAACTTAATTTACGCTTTTCCATTATCGTAATTTGTGAAAATTATACGATAAGCGCTTTGCTTATCAAAACTTTGTTTCTTTCGAAGTAAAACTAAAAGCCTTGACGGGCGTAAAATTATAAATTATTTTTTTATATATACTAATAAAAAAAGCATAAATATTTTTTCTGGCTTTAAAAAGTGTTGATTTTAAGGTTTTTAGTCAGTAGATTCTCGTTTTATTAGATGGGTTTCTATAACCTCTGTTATATAATTTTCATTGTGTTCTTCGTCATCATCATCCTCGGCTTCTATTCTTTCTATAAGCATTTTAGCTGCTTTATTTCCCATTTTTTCTCCACTCTGACTAACTGTTGTAATGGTTGGAGTAGAGTATTTCGAAATAATTCCGTCTGTAAATGCAATTACCGCTAAATCTTCAGGAACTTTCAATCCCATCTTATTTGCTGTTTTGATAATAGTTACTGCAAAAAGCTCATTTACAGCAAAAACAGCATCGAAAGCTCTAGCGTGTAGAAGCTCAGAAATGGTTATTTCGCAGGTATCTACATCTTCAATTTTTATGATTAAATCTTCATTGAAAGGAAGACCGTTATCTAGTAAAGCTTTTTCGTAACCGTCAGTTCTTAGTTTTCCGACACTTACATAATCAACTGTTGTTACGAGTGCGATTTTTTTACGTCCGCTGTCAATTAAACTCTGAACGGCTTCATACGCTGCAGATTTATCGTCAATAATTACTTTATCACATAAAATATCATTTGTAACGCGGTCAAACATTACAACTGGCATTCCTTGATTGATAACTTCTGTAATATGATGGAAGTCGCCTTTGAACTGGGTTTCTTTAGAAAGAGACATGATAAAGCCGTCGATGCTTCCGTTGGCCAGCATCTCCATATTTAGGACTTCTTTATCAAAAGAATCATCAGATACACAGATCACAACACTATAGCCGTATTCGTTCGCAACCTGTTCAATTCCGTTGATTACCGTAGAGAAAAAGTAGTGTACAATTTCGGGAATAATGATGCCAATACTCTTCGTTTTTCGGTTTTTTAAACTAAGAGCAATATTGTTTGGTTTGTAGTTATAAAACTTCGCAAAAGCTTGAACTTTTAACCGTGTTTCTTCTCCAATTTCAAGACTGTTTCTAAGTGATTTTGAGACAGTTGAAATAGATACATCAAGTTCCTTTGCAATCTGTTTTAGGGTTATTTTGCGTTTCATGGAGTTAATTCAAAAAAATCTAATTAATAATAAAGGTGTATAATATTTTTTGTATTTGCAATTTTAACGCTAAAAGATTACAAAAAATAGAAAGTTTTCAACACTACCACGTTTTCGTAAAGCAATAAAAAATGCCTGCGGTTGAGCATGTTAATAAATTCATAATTTTGAAATTCGAAGTAAAATTAAAAACTTAACTAACATTCAAAAACTCAAAACTAATTTAAACAAAAAGTATGAAAACAATTTACAAAAAGTTGTTATTTTTATTCCTATTGTTGCCTTTTACAGTGTTGGCTCAGAACACTTTAAAAGGGACTGTTGTTGATAAAACAACAGGTCAGCCAATACCAGGAGTAAATGTAAATGTACAAGGTGCTCCAAACGGTGCATCAACTGGATTTGATGGAAATTACCAGCTATCAAATGTTAAAAATGGTAACAAAATTGTTGTTTCTTTTATTGGTTACAAAACAGAAACAATTGAGTACACAGGTCAAAAAACACTTAACGTTACTTTAGAAGAAGACACCAATCAGCTTAAAGAAGTTGTGGTGCAAGTTGGTTACGGAACTGTGAAGAAAAAAGACGCAACAGGATCTGTTTCTCAAATTGCGGCAAAAGACTTTAATAAAGGGATTAACGTAACTCCTGAGACATTAATCAGCGGACGTATTGCTGGTGTAAATGTAGTTGGAGGTGGAGCTCCAGGAGCAAAAGCAGATATTAGAATTCGTGGAGGATCTTCATTAAGTGCTTCTAATGAGCCATTAATTGTTATTGACGGGCTTCCAATGAGCAATGCTGTACCGGATGGTGCTACAAGTGTTTTGTCTACTATTGATCCTAATGATATTGAATCTTTCACTGTTCTTAAGGATGCATCTGCAGCAGCAATTTATGGTTCTCGTGCTGCAAATGGAGTAATTGTAATTACAACTAAAAAAGGAACTAAAGGTGGTGTAAAAGTAAATTTCAGTTCACAAGTTGGTATAAATACAGTTGCTAATACTGTTGATGTGATGAATGCTGATGAATATCGTGCAATTGTAAATACAAACGGTACTCCAGCTCAAAAAGCTTTACTTGGTACAGCAAATACTAATTGGCAGGATGAAATTTTTCACACGGCTCTTACAACAAATAATAATATATCGGTTAGTGGTTCATTATTTAATAAACTTCCAGTGCGTTTATCTGTAGGGAAT
Source organism: Flavobacterium sharifuzzamanii (assembly GCF_003254585.1). Classification (GTDB taxonomy): domain Bacteria; phylum Bacteroidota; class Bacteroidia; order Flavobacteriales; family Flavobacteriaceae; genus Flavobacterium; species Flavobacterium sharifuzzamanii. Next base: position 267,418 of record NZ_QJGZ01000041.1, read on the forward strand.
GTTGATAATCCTGGAATATTAATGAATACTTCTTTTGAGAGAACTACGACATCGTTATCGTTAAATCCAGTTTTATTTGACAATCATTTAAAAATCGATATTACAGGAAATTTAGCTTTTGGAAAAAATCAGTTCCAAAATGAAGGAGCAGCAATTAGTAGTGCTATTATATTTGATCCAACGCAGTCAGTTTATCAAGAAGGTTCTAGATATGGAGGATACTTTGAATGGTTAGAAGCAAATGGGAATGTGCCATTGTTGCCAGCAAGAAACCCTGTAGCGAGATTAAATCAAGAAGACAGAAGAGCAACTTCTACAAGAAAATGGGGTAATATTAGATTAGATTATAAATTTCATTTCTTTGAAGATTTAAGAATCGTTGCCGAAGCAGGTATTGATAAATTTGATAGTGATGGTTATAATGCAATCAGTACTGAAAGTATCTTAGGATACCAGCCGAACACATTTGATAAAGGTAACTGGGTTAATTTAGGAGGATATACTCATTATACAGATACTCGTCAGAACAAAAATTTAAATACATACTTTAATTATACTAAAGATATAGGTAAGTTTAAAATTGATGCTACAGCTGGTTACAACTATCAGCTATTCCAGAGAGAAGGATTTAACTCAGGAGATATTAAACAGCCTAATCCGCCTGCGGATGTTACAACAGATGCAGACGTTAACTTGCAGTCGTATTTTGGACGTTTGAATTTAGGATATGACAGTAGATATTTATTAACTGTTAACTATAGAAGAGACGGAACTTCACGTTTCTCTAAAGAAAACAGATGGGGTAATTTTGCAGGAGGTGCTTTTGCATGGAACTTAGCAGAAGAAGCATTCTTAAAGGACAATGAAACTTTATCTAGTTTAAAATTAAGAGTTGGATACGGAACTACTGGGCAGCAAGATATTCCGCGTGCATATGATTATTTGCAGCGAGTAACATTAGGAACGCTAAATACACAATATGTTTTTGATGGTGTTATTTATAGAGCAGCAAGGCCTGAAGGGTATAACAAAGATATTAAATGGGAAGATTTAGCAGAAATGAACCTTGGGGTTGATTTTGGATTCTTTCAAGAAAGATTGACAGGTTCTGTTAACTATTTTGATAAAAAATCTAATGATCTTTTGGCTGAGATTCCAGTTCCAGATGGAGCAAATATTAGAAATCAAGGATATAGTAATATTGGTAGCGTAAGAACAAAAGGGGTTGAGTTTAGTCTTCAATCGGATATTATCAAAAATGATAAATTAACATGGAATCTTGCTGCTAACGTAACGTACATTGATCAGAAAATTTCTGATTTAGGAGTTCAGGTTCCTGGATTCCAAGGGTATATTACTGGTGATGTAATTGCTGGTGGTACAGGGAATCAGGTGTTAATTCACTCAGAAGGATACGCACCAAATTCATTCTTCGTATTTGAGCAATTGTATGATGCGAACAAAAGACCTATTCAAGGTGCTTACGCTGATAGAAATGGTGACGGTGTAATTACAGATGCTGACCGTTATAAATATCATAAACCAACAGCAGACTATACTTTTGGACTGTATTCTACATTGAATTACAAAAAGTTCGATTTTACAATGAACTGGAGAGCTAGTTTAGGAAATTATATTTTCGATAACGTAAGTTCTGATAAAGGATATTTGCAAGCAGGTTTAAGAAGAGATTCAGATCTAGCAAATATTACAAAAGATTATTACAACACAGGTTTTACAACTGAAAGTAACTCTAACGGAACACAACGTAATTATTCCAATTATTACGTAAAAGATGCTTCTTTTATTAAGTTAGACAACATTGTATTAGGATACACATTTGATAAAACATTATTAAAAGCAGCTTCATTAAGATTTACAGCTGGAGTTCAAAATGTGTTTGTACTTACAAAATACGATGGTTTAGATCCTGAAAAATTCAACGGAATAGATAATAATGTTTATCCGAGAGCGAGAACATTCTTGTTTGGAGTAAACGCGAATTTCTAATAGTACATTGAAAATTAAATTTAAAAAATAAACAAAATGAAAATATCATTTAAATATATATCTTATTTTCTCCTATTTATATTAGGATTAAGTATGACACTTACTTCATGTACGAGTGACTTAGATGTGAAGCCAACAGATGATGATGAGTTTCTTTCTGATGACTTTTTTCAAGATCCAGCATCGTACAAGCAAGTAATGGCAAAATTATATGCAGGTTTGTATGTAGGGGGTAATGATGGTGACGGACAAGCTGATATTTCTGGACTTGGAGGAGATTTCAGTAGTTACCTTAGATTGATGTTTGTTACTCAGGAGTTTCCAACAGATGAAGCCATTGTTGCTTGGAGTGATGATGGTTTGCCAGCTATAAATGGACAAAAATGGAGCCCAAGTAATCAGTTCTTGTACGGAATTTTTTCACGTGCTTTTTATGAAATCAGTGTGGCTAATGAGTTTTTAAGACAATCAACAGATGAGAAGTTAACTGCAAGAGGCGTTGATGCTAATTTAAAAGCAGAAGTGAGTACTTTAAGAGCAGAAGCACGTTTTTTAAGAGCATTCTCTTATGTTAACTTAATGGACTTGTTTGGAAATGTACCAATTACTACTGAAAATGATCCTGTTGGATTTTTCTACCCAGAACAGAAAACAAGAGCAGAAGTTTTTGCTTTTGTAGAGTCAGAATTAAAAGATATGGATGCTACTTTGGCTCCATCTGGATCAAATGAGTATGGTAGAGTTGATAAAACAGCTGCTAAATTTTTATTAGCACAAATTTATTTAAACTCTAAAGTATATACAGGAACGGAAAGATATAATGAAGCAGCTACAATATGTAACGAAATTGTAACGGGTTCTGCTTATACTTTTGCAAATGTACCTTACCGTTACTTATTTTCTGCTGATAATAATAGAAATGGAGCGCAAACTGAAGTTATTTTCCCAATTGTTGGAGATGGAAATGCAATTAGAGCAATAGGTGGAGGTATGAGTTTTATTTTGCACGCATCTATAGGAGGAAAAATGGTTAGCGCCGATCAAGGAATGGATGGAGGTTGGTCTGGTATCAGAACAAGACCAGAATTTGTTCAATTATTTCCTGATGTAAATGCAGCTTCCGATAAGAGAGGGACATTTTTTACTGATGGACAAACCTTGGATATAGCTGATTATGGAGTATTTACTAACGGTTATGCGGTGACAAAATTTACAAATATAAATTCTGATGGTTCTAAAGCACAAAGACCAGATATGCCAGACACAGATTTTCCAATGTACAGATTGTCAGATGTGTATTTAATGTACGCTGAAGCTACACTAAGAGGTGCGTCGTCTGGTAATGCTGCATTGGCTTTAGAATATGTAAATAAAATTAGAGCAAGAGCTGGTGCTGGTGTTATTACAAATTCTGAATTAACATTAGATTTTCTTTTAGATGAGAGAGGACGTGAATTGTTTTGGGAATGTCATAGAAGAACAGATTTAATTCGTTTTGGCAAATTCACAGGATCGTCTAAAATCTGGCAATGGAAAGGTGGCGTAAAAAATGGTAGTGGTACAGACTCATTCAGAGACTTGATGCCTATTCCGTCACGAACTATTCAAGCAAACCCAACTTTAAAACAAAATCCAGGATACTAACTAACCCTTATAAAAAGTAAATAAAATGAAAAATATATATAAAATTTTAATCGCATTCATTGGTGTATTAGCAGTGTCGTGTAATGCTGATGATGTAGAAGATAGACCGGTAATTACACCAGAATCGGCACCGGTTTTGCTTAGCCCGCAAAACGATTTTAATATTGTCCTTACAAAGGAAAATGAAAAAGAGATTGCAACTACAGTAATTTGGGATTATGCAAAATACGATGGTACAGCAACTGTTATTAATTATACGATTGAAATTGCAAAAGCAGGAACAAAATTTGCTGCACCTGTTGCAGTTACTACAACAACAGCACGTTACAGAGCTTTAACTGTTGCAGAATTAAATTCAGCTTTAGTTAACGGAGGTTTTATAGAGAAAGAAGAAAACAATGTTGATATTCGTATTAAAGCTACAGTTGGTACTGGAGCAGAAGCGCAATATTCTAACTTCTATACTTTTAAAGCAACTCCTTATCACACTCCATTAGCAACTTCTCACTGGTTAGTTGGTGCTGCTACTCCAGGAGGATGGTCATGGGATGGTGATGCTGAAACAGAATTCCCGTTAGTAGTTGGTAAAACAGATGTTTATCAAGTAAAAGTTGTTCTTAAAAGTGGAGAAGCATTTAGAGAATTCTTAGGAAATAACTTTACAAGTAATGGTAACTGGGATGCAAGTCACAATTATACTTATTATTCAGGATTGGGTTACACTATCGATGACGAATTAGTAAACGCTGGCGACGGTGATAGTAACTTTAAATATACTGGACCAACTGGAGCAAGAGTTTTAACTATTGACAATGGTGCGAAAAAAATTACATTAGACTAGTTTTTTAATGGAATCTGTAAAAAAAAAGGGCTATCTCCAGATAGCCCTTTTTTAATCAAACTAACTAACCAAACAAAGCACGAGATTATGAAAAAAACATTACTTTTTATTTTCTTTTTATTGTCGATTATTGTCGATGCTCAGCAGATAACAGTTTCACCAGCAGTATTTCAAGTCAATGAGCCTATTACGATTACGGCTTCATTTGCATCAAGCACTTGCAATACAATGGGAACTAATCCAACAAAAGTATATATGCATTCGGGAATTGGTACTGATGCAAGTCCTTGGCAAACCGCCAAAGGAAATTGGGGTGCAGATGATGGTGTTGGTCTAATGACTAAAAATGCGAATGGCACTTGGAGCATTACAATTACTCCTAGTATCTATTTCGGATTAACATCGGCTCAGCAAATTGCAGCAACCAAAATGGGAATTGTATTTAGAAATGCTGAAGGTTCTCAAACTTTAAAATTGGCTCCATCGTGCTCTGATTTTTTCCTTAATGTGGGTTCTTTTCAGGTAACATTGACTTCCCCAGTTGAGAACAGTACTACAATTATTAATTCTGGTTCAAATTTTACCATTAGTGCCACTAACACTGGCGGAGCAGGGAGTTATACCTTAAAAGCCAACGGGGCAATCATAAATACAAATGGCAGTACTTCAAGTTATTCTTATACACATTCTAATATTACAGCAAATCAGAGTTATGAATTAATTGCAACTCAAGGAGCAACCGTAGTTTCAAAGAAGTTTGCAGTAGTTATAAATCCAAACACTGTTTCAGAAGCTATGCCAGCAGGTTTGGTTGACGGAATTAATTATAATCCTGCCGATTTTACAAAAGCAACTTTGGTGTTGGATGCACCTCTAAAAGATTTTGTATATGTAGCAGGAAGTTTTAATAATTGGCAACCTACATTAGTCTATGCCATGAAAAAAGATCCGTCTTCAGGAAAATTTTGGTTAGAAATAACAGGTTTGGTTTCAGGTGAAAATAATACATATCAGTATTGGGTTGTCGATGCAACGCCACTTGCCAATTCGCCATCAATGGTAAAAACAGCAGATCCTTATTCTACTTTAGTATTATCTCCGTATGATGATTCTTCGATTCCAGCTGCTAAATATCCAAATATGCCAGTTTATCCTGTGGGACAAAATTTTGAGGTTACAGTCTTAAAAACAGGGCAGACTCCGTATAATTGGCAAGTAACTAATTTTGAAAAACCTCAAAAAGAAAAATTGGTAGTTTATGAAGTTTTGGTTCGCGATTTTGATGCATCAAGAAGCTATCAAAGCTTAATTGATAAAATAGATTACTTTAAAAATCTAAAAATCAATGCGATTGAATTAATGCCAGTAATGGAATTTGAAGGCAATGAAAGTTGGGGTTATAATACCTCATTTCATATGGCTCTGGATAAGTTTTACGGAACTTCAGATAAATTAAAAGAGTTTATTGATTTGTGCCACCAAAACGGAATTGCTGTAATTCTCGATGTAGCTTTAAATCATGCTTTCGGAAGAAATCCGATGGTGAGAATGTGGATGAATGATCCAGATGGAGATGGTTTTGGTTCGCCAACAGCAGAAAATCCGTATTTTAATACTGTAGCAAAACACAGCTATAGCGTTGGTGAAGATTTTAATCATCAATCTCTAAAAACGCAGTATTATGTAAATCGAGTGATTAAGCAGTGGATTGAAGAATATAAAATTGACGGTTTCCGTTGGGATTTAACCAAAGGCTTTACGCAATTATGCACAGCAGGAGATAATGCTTGTACCGATTCGTACAAACAAGATCGTGTTGATATTCTGAAAAAATATGCTGATTTTTCATGGGCGATAGATCCGACACATTATACCATTTTTGAACATTTAGGAACTGATGCAGAAGAAAAAGAATGGGCAAATTACAAGGTAGAAGAAACACCGAGTAAAGGTGTAATGATGTGGGGAAAAATGACAAAAGAGTACAATCAATTGTCGATGGGATATGCTTCTGAAAGCAATATTTATAGAATGAATAGTGCAAATCGTGGTTTTGCTGCCAATCGTTTAATGGGTTATGCAGAAAGCCATGACGAAGAGCGTCTGATGTATAAAAATGTACAGTATGGAGCTGTAAATGGTGCTTATAATGTGAAAACATTAAATACGGCTTTGTCTAGAATGTCGGCCATTGGCGCGGTTTCTTTATTGATTCCAGGGCCAAAAATGATCTGGCATTTTGGAGAACTAGGCTGGGAAAGCTCTATTTTTACTTGTAATGATAATTCCGTAAATACAGATTCAGATGCTACAGGAGGAGATTGTAAATTAGATACTAAACCACAGCCTCAATGGGTAAATAATTGGTTAGGGAATTCTAATCGAAGTAAAATTTACAACGATTGGGCTAAGATGATTACGCTTAAAAAAACTGAGCCAGTATTTTTAGGAACAGCAACAATGAACAATGCGGCGACTTTAGCAGTAAACATTAAAATTACCAACAGCAGCTTAACTTCCGCACAGTTAAAAGACGTTTTGATTTTAGCCAATTTTGATACTACGGCTCAAAACATTGCAACTGGCTTTCCGTATGCCGGAACTTGGTATAATTTAATGGACAATACTACTATTACAGTAACAGATGTAAATGCTCCAATAAATTTACCAGCTGGTGAATATAGAATTTACGGTAACAAAGTGGCAAACTTAGCAATAGAGGATTTTGAAAAAGGAAATGCTGTTAATCTATATCCAAATCCAGTGGCAGATTATTTTACGCTAAATGCTGGTTTTGTAAAAGTTCAAATTTATTCTGTTTCAGGTCAATTGGTAAAGACTTTTAATTCAAATGGCGATGTCGGTTCTCAATTTGGGGTAAGCGAATTACAATCTGGATTGTATATAGTAAAAGCTTCTGACGAAAACAACAAAACTCAGATGATGAAGTTTATTAAAAGATAAACATAAAAATAAATCTTAACAGATTAAAAATTTGGTTAGGTTAGTAATGAAAAAGGGCTGTTCTGCGTATTGCAGACAGCCTTTTTTTTGTTAATTTAATAATTAAGACGATTAATTAAATCTTGAATATTTTGTTTCCACTTTGGATACAATTCTTCATTTTCAGACCATAACTCATTTAGTTCAGAATTATCACTTATGATTTTTTCTAATGCACTTACGGCTAATGGTCTTAAATTATCAATTTTTAAATCTCTATTTAAAGAGCCAAAAAGATTAACATTGGTTTCATCTTCATTATCTTCATTGTCATTTCTGTATTTAGTTCCATTTAGAAGATTATCAATGAATGCTCCAGAAACTGTGACAGCATGGCAGTCATCATAATCTACATATTCTGAATTAATAGCTTTTTCAAATGATGATTTAAAGAAAGTCTGAGCATTTTCTGTTATTTCATCAAAAAAGTCATAAGCGGTATCGTCATCAAATATTCCGTAATCCCAAGCCCCCATATATAAATATTAAATTAGTAGTTTTTAGATTACAAAAATAACTTTTTTTTTGATTTAGATAATTATTTCTTTTTATTGTTATATTCTCCAATTAGAGAATAATATCCAAATGTTCCTAAACCCATAACAATAAGCGGCGTAAGTATAAATAGAATAATGGCACCAAATACCAAATCATCCTGCTGGTCCGAAAGTAGTTTAGGTAAACCAAACTCAAAGACACAGAAATAAGCCGCTGCGGCCGCTAAAGCAATCCATAAAGCCCCTAAAACTTGTTTAATCGCATTCATTTTTTAAATTTTAAAGGTGAGTAGTTTTGTTTTTGTTGTCAATATAAATCATTCCAATTACAAAGCAGATTCCTGCAATAATTATCGGATACCATAATCCATCCAAATAAAAATCGGTTTTGCCTGCTGTCTTGGTGTGTGATACAAAATAAGTTGATATGGCAGGGAGCAATCCGCCAAAAATGCCATTTCCTACATGATAAGGAAGAGACATGGAAGTATATCTAATTTTGGTTGGAAACATTTCTACTAAAAATGCCGCAATCGGACCATAAACCATGGTTACAAATAATACCTGAATAAAAACTAAGAAGGTTAATGTCCATTTATCGCTTGAATTAATTGTTGTTGAAATGCTGATTTGAGCATCTTTTTTGTCCAAGTACGTTTTTTTCTCCACCATGGATGTACCGTCTGTATATTTTTTTTCTACAATCGTAACCGAACTTCCGTCAACTTTATTTTCAGTTGTGATTTTTGGAGTTCCAAGAATCTCTGTTTTCTTGCTTACATCAGTTGTGTCGTACATCGTCTTATAAATAGGTCTGTATGATAGTATAGCAATCAACATTCCGAACATCATTATATATTTACGGCCAACTTTGTCGCTCAGCCATCCAAAAACAATAAAAAATGGAGTTCCAATTAAAAGAGCAATTCCTAATAGTTCATCAACTTGCGAAGAATCAACATTCATAACGGTTTTCATAAAACTCATCGCATAGAATTGTCCCGTATACCAGACTACGCCTTGTCCCATAGTAGCGCCAAATAAAGCTAAAAGAACAAATTTTAAATTGTATCGGTTTCCAAAACTTTCCTTTAACGGATTTGTACTTGTTGTTCCCTCTTTTTTAGCTTTCGCGAAGACAGGAGATTCATCCATATTTTTTCTAATCAGATACGAAACTCCAACCATAGCAATAGAGACCCAAAAAGGAACACGCCATCCCCAAAGATCAAAAGCTTCGGGAGAAAGCACACTTTTGGTTGCTAGAATAACCATCAGCGAAATAAATAAACCCACAGTCGCAGTAGTCTGAATCCAAGAAGTCCAATATCCTTTTTCTCCTGCTGGAGCATGTTCGGCTACATAAGTTGCGGCTCCGCCATATTCTCCTCCGAGAGCAAGTCCCTGAAGTAATCGTAAAATCAAAACTAATAAAGGAGCGAGAAAGCCAATTGTTTCATAACTTGGAATACAACCAATTAAAAAAGTAGAACCACCCATTAATAATAAGGTAGCCATAAAAGTATATTTGCGTCCAATAATATCACCAAGCCTTCCAAAAAATAAAGCCCCAAATGGACGAACTACAAATCCGGCCGCAAATGTGGCTAAAGTAGATAAAAACGCTGCAGTTGGATTGTCACTAGGAAAAAATTTTGTCGAAATAACGACAGCCAAACTGCCAAAAATGTAAAAATCGTACCATTCAATCATGGTGCCCATTGAAGAGGCTGAAATTACTTTCCAAATACCTTTAGTAGAAGTTTTGCTCATAAAACTGCTTTGAGATCTTGTTAATGAATGAAAAAGAAAAATACAGTTTTACGAATATAGAAGATATTTTTTTATTCAGTCAATACTTTTTTAACAAAAACTATTTATTTGTTGACATTGTGATTTTTATAGCTAAAGGGAAATTTGAAGAGGTTTTTAACCGCAAAGAGCGCAAAAGATTTACGCAAGGCTCGCAAAGTCATTTTTAAACTTTGCGAACCTTTCGCTTTTTTCCTTTGCGCTCTTTGCGGTTAGACAAAACAGAAAAGTATAAAAACAAAAAACCCGAATATTTCTATTCGGGTTTTGTGGTACCTCCAGGGATCGAACCAGGGACACATGGATTTTCAGTCCATTGCTCTACCATCTGAGCTAAGGTACCGTGCTTGTTGCGGGTGCAAATATATAATCATTTTTGGTTTGTGCAAAACATTTTTTAGAAAAAATCAATTCGTATCTTCGCAAAAGCAAAAAAGGAAATATGATTTTAACGGTTGATGTTGGAAACACCAGAATTAAAGCGTCTGTATTTGAGGATAATACTGCTCTCGAAAATTTTGTTTTTGAGAAAAACGAACTCGAAAAAAAAATTGAAAAAATTTTAGAAAAATATCCAAAATGCTCCGATTTGGTTGTTGCTTCAGTAGGAAATATCGAAAAACAGGCCTTTTTAACTTTTGAAAATAGACTCAAAGTCCATTTTTTTACCCACGAAGATGTTTTTCCTTTCCATAATAAATATGCGACGCCAAAAACTTTGGGAATAGACAGGATGATTTTGGCTGCAGGAGCTACATTGCAATTTCCTAAACAAAACCGTTTAGTTATAGATGCTGGAACTTGCATTACCTACGATTTTATCGACGAAAATGACAATTATTTAGGAGGAGCCATCTCTCCAGGTCTTCGTTTACGATATGAATCATTGCATAATTTTACAGCCAGACTGCCGTTACTAACCTTAGAAGAACCCGATTCTTATGTAGGAAACTCTACGGCACAAGCTATACATTCTGGTGTTGTTAATGGTTTCGTCTATGAGATTGACGGTTTTATCGATGAATATCGTAAACAGTTTTCAAATTTTATCATAATTTTAACGGGAGGCGATGCAGATTTTTTGGCTAAACGATTAAAAAATACCATATTTGCCAATTCAAATTTCCTTCTGGAGAGTTTGAGCCAAACATATCAATATAAAATCGACAATGATTAAAAAAGTAATACTAAGCGCTTGTTTGCTTATATCGTTCGTTTCATTCGCTCAACAAGGTACTGCTTCACCTTATTCTTTTTTCGGAATAGGAGATGTGAGATTCAAGGGAACTCTTGAAAATAGATCTATGGCAGGAGTTGCAGTAGAGCAAGATACGATTCACTTAAATTTAGAAAATCCGGCAAGTTATGCCAGCTTAATTCAGACAACTTTTACAGTTGGAGGAACATTTGCGACTTCAAATTTAAAAACGGATTCTGCATCAGAAAAAGCACAGCGTTCTACTTTTGATTATTTAGCATTAGGAATCCCAATGGGAAAATTTGGTGCTTCATTTGGTTTAATTCCTGTAAGTTCAGTAGGATACAAAATTCGTAACGACAATTCTGCAACAGAAGGAGCTACGAGTTCACAGCTTGACGGAAAAGGTGGTGTGAATAAGGTATATTTTGGTTTATCATATAAAATAATGAAAGACTGGAATATCGGAGTAGATGCGCAGTATAATTTTGGAAAAATTACAACAACAAGCGTTGAAGCAATTACTGGAGTTCAAAATGGAACAGCGGAAGTGAATACTTCTGAACTTTCAGGTATGGGATTCAGTTTCGGGACTATGTACCAGAAGAAGATCTATAAAAAGATGAGCATATTCTCTAGTTTGAGCTATTCTTTTGCGAGTAATCTTAATTCAGACAATACGAGAGTGATTTCAGTTCAAGGTGATCCAGAAGCTTATGCAGTTCCAACAGAATCAACAAAACTAAAACTTCCAAATAAATTAAGTATTGGATTAGGAGTTGGAGAAGCTAGAAAATGGCTTGTAGGAGCAAATATGACTTTTCAAGGAGATGGACAGTTAGGAAATTATTACAATGCAGCTGATAATGTAAGGTACGAAAGCTATTCTAAATATGCGCTTGGAGGATATTATCTTCCAAACTATGCTTCTTTCACAAGTTATATGAGCAGAATTACTTATAGAGCTGGTTTGAAATACGAAAAAATTGGTCTAATTGTAAACAACGAATCAATTAAAGATATCGGAATGTCATTAGGAGCAGGAATTCCAATTCCTGGATCTTATTCAAACGTAAACTTTGGAATTGAATTTGGTAAGCGTGGTACAACTGCTGCAGATTTAGTGCAAGAGAATTATGTTAATTTCAGCGTAAGTTTCTCTTTCAACGATAAATGGTTTGTGAAGAGCAAATACCAATAATCAAAACATATTATCTTTTAGAAGCTCATTACAATTTACTACATTTGGCAAATGAATTTACCAAAAAGATATAGTCTCATAGCTGTCACAGTTTTTGCTGTGACACTATTTTTTGGATGCGAAAGTAATTTTAAAGAAGTTCAGAAAATTAACTTCTCAGAATTTGTTCCTGCCAGCGATGCAGACACTGTAAATATTAAATATACAGATTCTGGACGCATTACAGGTGTTTTGATCAGTCCGAAAATGCTAGATTATTCTAATCTTGATTTTCCTTTTACAGAATTCCCAAAAGGAATCGATGTTACTTTATATGATAAAAAGCAAAAGCGTACCTTTATAAAAGGTAATTATGCTGTTTCGTATAAAAATACTGGAATCATTGATTTGATAGGAAAAGTAAAAATCACTTCAGAAGCAGGACAGGTTTTAGAAACAGAACAATTGTATTTCGACCAGAAAAACGAGTGGTTTTATACAGAAAGAAAATTTAAATTGACCGATATAAAAGGAGTTTCCTACGGTCAGGGAATAGATTTTAGCAAAGATTTTAAAGTGATCAATTCGCAGCGAATAAGCGGTGAGATTGAATCAGACAAAGAATTATAATATTATGGGTTATTTAAAATATACACAATACGTTTACATCCTTTTTGCAGTTTTCTTTACTTATGATGGTATTGTGAAACTAAATGAGGGAGATGAGAGCTATCCTTTTTATTTTGTAATTGCGGGAATGGCTATTTTTATGTTTTTCTTTAGGAGAAGATTTCTTAATAAGCATAACGACCGAAACAAAAACCAATAAAAATGGAAATTAGTATTATAATAATATGTTTAATACTAGCAGCCTTTTTCTCTGGGATGGAAATCGCTTTTACATCCGCTAACAAAATTTATCTTGAGATTGAAAAGAAACAAGACGATTTTCTGTCTCGAATCTTAACCAAACTAACCGAAAATCCATCCAAATTTATTGCTGCCATGCTTATTGGCAACAATGTGGCCTTGGTGATTTACGGTTTTTTTATGGGCGATCTTATTTTAGGTTGGATGGCTTATTTTGGATTGATTTTTTCTGATTGGTGGAATATTCTCATTCAGACACTTCTTGCCACATTTGTAGTTTTATTGACTTCAGAATTTTTTCCGAAGGTTTTTTTTCAGATTTATGCCAATTCTTTAATTAAAATTTTGGCGCTTCCGGCCTATTTATTCTACCGATTATTTTATTATATCTCCACATTTTTTATTTGGATTGCAGATTTTGTGCTAAGTAAATTCTTTAAGACTGAAGGAAATCAAATCCATTTGTTTAGTCGTATCGAGTTGGGGAATTACATTACAGAACAAATGAGTACCGTTGAGGAAGATGAAGAGGTTGATTCTGAAATTCAGATTTTTCAAAATGCTTTAGAATTTTCAAATGTAAAGGCGCGTGATATTATGACGCCCCGAACAGAAATTGTAGATATAGATCTTTTTGATACTGTTGATGATCTTAGAGCCTTATTTATAGAAACGGGTTATTCTAAGATTATTATAAGTCAGAATTCATTAGACGATATTGTCGGTTATGTGCATTCGTTCGATTTGTTTAAAAAGCCAGCGACTATAAAATCGGTTTTGATGACAGTAGAGTTTGTTCCAGAAACTATTCTAATTAAAGACGTTTTGAATTTATTAATCAAAAAACGAAAAAACGTTGCAGTTGTTTTAGATGAATACGGAGGAACTTCTGGAATCATTACAATTGAAGATATTGTGGAAGAGCTTTTTGGTGAAATTGAAGACGAACATGATTTGGATGAAGAATTAATTGAAGAAGAGATAGGAGAAGGGAAGTATTTGTTTTCTACTAGATTGGATGTAGAGTATCTAAACGAAACCTATAAATTAATGATTCCAGAAGAAGATTCTTATGGCACATTAGGTGGTTTTATTGTAAATCATACAAAAGAAATCCCACAAAAAGGAGACAAGATTGTAATAGATAAGTTTCATTTCTTTATTGAAGAGGCGTCAAATAAGAAAATAGAACTAGTCAAATTGACAATTAAAGAGTGATTTTTTAAATTAATGAAAAAAAATGTTGAAAATAAAACGCTAGTTGTATTGTTATTAACTAGATAATTGTATTTTCGCAAACTGAATATAAAATTAACGATAATAAAATGGCAGTTTTAGCAAAAATTAGACAGCGTTCCGCTTTATTGATAGGAGTTATTGCACTTGCATTATTTGCATTTATAATACAAGATCTATTCACAAGAGGAACATTTGGTCAAAGTTCAAAAGATGTAGGAAGCATCGATGGAAAAGATATTTCATTTGAAGACTTTAGAGTTAAAGTTAGTAATGTTGAAAAAAGTGGGCAAGGAATAACTTCCACTGAAGCTGCAAACAGAGTTTGGGATCAAGAAGTTTCAATCGCTTTATTGTCATCACAATTTGACAAATTAGGATTGAGAGTTGGTGAAAAACACATTTTAGAGGTTTTAAAATCAGATCCAAATATTGGTAAAAATCCAATGTTCTTAAACGCAGCAGGAATGTTTGATGTTGTTAAGTTCAAAGATTATTTTAAATCAAATCCAGAAGCTGCACAATACATCTCTCAAAAAGAGAAAGATGCTGAATTGAACGCAAAATTTCAAATCTATAATACTTTAATAAAATCAGGACTTTACACAACTGCTAGTGAAGGAAAATTAAAGTATGAAATGGAAACTAATAAAGTAAGTTTTGCTTTTGCAGCTGCTCCTTATTCTTCTATTAAAGATAGTGAAGTAAAAATCTCTGATGATGAGATTGTAGCTTATATGAAGAAAAACGAGAAAAAATTCAAAGCAGATGCAACTCGCGAAATTCAATATGTTTTAGTTGAAGATAAAGCATCTAAAGAAGATGAAGCTGAAATTAAAGCTAAATTAACTGCACTATTATCAGGAAGTGTTGTTTACAATGCAAAAACAGGTAAAAACGATTCATTGCCAGGATTCAGAAGCGCTACAAACATTGCTGAATTTGTAAACGCAAATTCTGATGTTCCTTACGATTCTACTTATGTTCCTAAAAATGCATTGCCAGCTGTTGATGCTGACAAATTATTCAGCTTACCTGCTGGAGCAATCTACGGACCATACGTTTACGGAAGATACTATGCAATTTCTAAATCTCAAGGATTTAAAGCTGGTGTTAATGCAAAAGCTAGTCATATCTTAATTGGTTACGAAGGATCTCAAACTCCAAATCCAAAAGAAAAAAGAACAAAAGAAGAAGCTAAAGCTAAGGCTGAAGAAATTTTAGCACAAGTTCAAGCTAATCCAGATAGTTTTATGATGTTGGCTTTTACAAGCTCTGATGATTCATCTGCACAGCAAGGTGGTGATTTAGGATATTTTGGTCCTAACCAAATGGTAAAACCTTTCAATGATTTTGTATTCAGCAACGGAATTGGTAAAGTTGGTCTAGTTGAAACTCCTTTCGGATTTCACATTATCAAAATTACAGATAAACAAGACGGAATTCGTTTAGCTACAATTGCGCAAAAAATCGAGCCATCTGAAGCTACTTCTGATAAAGTATTTACATTAGCAACTAAATTTGAAATGGATGCTGCTGATAAAGATTTCAATGCTGCAGCTAAAGAATTAGGTTTAAAAGTTGCTCAACCAGTTAACGCAAAAGCTATGGATGAAGCGTTTGGACCATTAGGAAACCAACGTAACATTGTAAGATGGGCTTTTGATAAAGAAACAAGCAAAGGTGACGTTAAACGTTTTGAAATTGCAAACATCGGACACGTTATTGCACAATATAAAGGAGAAAATAAATCAGGTTTAGTTTCTGTTGATATGGCAAGACCTTACGTAGAGCCAATCTTGAAAAACAAGAAAAAAGCAGAATTATTGAAAGCTAAAATGCAAGGTTCAAGCCTTGAAGCTATCGCTAAAGCTGCGGGAGTTGCTGTTCAGCAAGCTGCTGATGTAACTCTAGATAATCCAGTTTTACCTGGTGGAGTTGGACAAGAGCCAAGAGTTGTAGGTAATGCATTTGCTTTAACTGCAAACAAAATCTCTGCTCCAATTGAAGGAAATACTGGAGTATATGTTGTAAAAAACATCAAAACTGTAAAAGCTCCAGCAATTGCTAATCACGCTGCTTATGTAGAGAAAGTAAAAGCTCAAAGCGCATCTGATGTAAACAGAGTGTTGCCAGCGTTGAAAAACAATGCTAAAATTGAAGATAACAGATTACAATTTAATTACTAATTAAAAAGTAATTCATCTCATATAAAACCCGAAACGCTTTAAGTGTTTCGGGTTTTCTTTTTTTTTGGAAGTCAGAAATTTGGTTGTGCTTTTTTACTGTTAATTTTCTAAAAGTATATAGGAATTATCGAAATTTAATTTAAAAAACTTGTGATTTTCAAAATATTACAGTTAATTTGCTCGATTTTTAATTTTAACATATTTTTGGCTTTTGCCACACAATAAAATAAAGAAGAAGAAATTTCCAAAAACAAAAGCTTTAATAACCAGTCATTTAATGTTTTTTACTTTTAAAATTTTTAGAAGAAAGCAGAGGGTATATACCAAAATAGAAAGTCATATTTACGGTATTATTATCGAGCTTTTAAAAGTAGGTAGCACCGACATCAATGTTGATGAATTGGGTGGGAAGTATTATTTGAGTAATGAAGAACAGCATTTTAAAGTTACCATTTTGAGTAATGATAATGTGATTAGATTAACCAATACGCATGATTCTGTTGCTGAGAAATATGATAAAATCTTTGTAGAAGATGTTTTAAGAGCTGTAAAAGAAGAGAAACACCGCCGAATGGAAGTGGTGTACGATTCTATTACCAATAGCATCGAAAAGATGGCAGAACGTTTGCACAATAGACTTATAGAGTCAAATGAACAAGACAAATCTGTTCGCCGTTTAGAGACAAAAGAGGTTAAAAGCAGTAAAAAAGTAAACTAATGGCTTTTCTGAAATGATTTATAAGATCATTTCTTCGTAAGTCAGAATAGTCTCGTATCCTTTGTTAAAGAAATATTCTTTTGGGTCTTCTTTAGAAACCACCAAAATAAAATCGCCTCCCCAAGCTCCTAAACTTTTTATTACACCCTTAAAATCAGGAAAAATTGCCTCTTTTATGGTTTGCATTTCTAAAACCTTACTCAGATGAATTTCATGTTTCTGAATTCCTGCAGCAAACTCTTTTAATGTTTTAGCATGAAGAATAGCATTAGTGATTTTGTTGTTTTCTACAATATTAGCTGCTAGATGATTGCCTTTGTGGTTGTTGTATGAGTATATGGCAGATTTACTGTTTTGTTTTTTGTTTAGATAAACAAAATAAAGGTGTTCTTTAAAGTCAGGATTAAATTCAACTTGCTGTACAAAATTATCTTTTATTCGATATAAAACAGGAGTGTTGTTTTGCGCACATGCAATATCATAACCGCTTCCGCCGAAACTATTTTTTAGTAGTGTGAAAGCATTGATTTCAGCCCATTGTGCAATATTATTGATAAGGGTAGAAGAAGTTCCTAGTCCCCAGTTTCTTGGAAAACTCAAATGTGTGCTAACTTTATATCCGTTAGCATTATCAATGAATTTTGGGTTTAAAATATAAGCTTCATGCAGAATATTAACCAAAGTTGTTTTTACGGTGTCAATTTGCGAATCTGAGCCTTTTATAACTTCATCAAATGAGATTGTTTCTTCAAACCATAAATGCTTGTCGTAATCATAACTTTTCCATTCGATCTGTTTGTTATCTAAATCTTCAATGACCAAATCCTGACCAAATTTTGTTGGTAGTGCAAATGCATCTGCTCCATCCAAAACTAGATATTCTCCAGCAATAAATAATTTTCCGTTGCTATAAAAAGTTGTTGACATACTGCGTCTCTATGATTGTATAAATTCCAATATTTTAAATTCCAAACCCCAAAATTGGAATTTGGAATTTTAGATATTGAAATTTTTAGATTTTGTTATTTTCTTAAACTTTCAATAAATTCTACTACAGCACTGTGAGAAACGGCTGTTTTTTTGAAGTGTGATTTGATTAAATGACGCTCTTCATCAGTAGCTTCAAATTGATTGATGATATTATTAAGGTGCATTTTCATGTGGCCTTCTTGGATTCCTGTTGTAGTTAAGGAACGCAATGCAGCAAAATTTTGGGCTAAACCGGCAACCGCTACAATTTCCATTAACTCTGGAGCAGAAGGTTTTTCTAAAATTTCTAAGCACAATTTTACTAAAGGATGTAAAGAAGTTAAACCGCCAACAGTACCGACTGCGAGAGGAATTTCAAGCCAAAAAGTGAAAATTCCGTTTTCGATTTTAGCATGCGATAAACTTGAATATTGTCCGTTTTTAGCTGCATACGCATGTACGCCAGCTTCTACAGCTCTAAAATCATTTCCTGTTGCTAGAATTACGGCATCAACCCCATTCATGATGCCTTTATTATGTGTAACGGCTCTAAAAGGTTCAACTTCTGCTATTTGCACTGCTTGAACAAAACGCTCTGCAAATTCTTGAGGATTGGTAATGTGTTTTTCTGTTAGATCTTCAATAGGGCAAGAAACTTCTGCTCTAACAAGACAATGAGGAACATAATTCGAGAGAATGCTCATAATGACTTCTAGCTTTTCATCATTTTCACATAAGTCAGAATTTTGAGCTTCTTCTTTTAAAGTTGTTGCGAATTGCTCTAAACAAGAATTTATAAAATTGGCTCCCATACTATCTTTGGTTTCAAAAGTAGTATGAAGCTGATAGTAATTTTCTAGTAAACTTCTTTTGTCTTTTAGTTTAATATCAAGGATACCTCCGCCACGCTGTTGCATGTTTTTGGTAATGCTTTGCGTTTCTGAAAAGAATTTCGGTTTAATCTCATCAAAGAAATGGCTTAATTTTTCTGCATCCCCACTATAAGTAAAATGAACTTGGCCAATCTTTTCGGTATCGATAATGGTAGCTTTAAATCCACCTCTTGTTGACCAGTATTTTGCGGCTTTAGAAGCAGCTGCAACCACAGAACTCTCTTCAATTGCCATCGGAATTGTTTTGTATTTTCCGTTGATCAAAAAGTTAGGCGCAACACCAAGTGGAATATAAAGGTTTGTAATGGTGTTTTCTATAAATTCGTCATGAAGCTGCTGAAGCTTTTCGTCTGAATTCCAGTAATTTCTTATAATATTTTGCGCCTCTTCGGGATTTGAAAAATACTCATTTGCAATCCAGTTGATTTTTTCTTTTTTGGATAATTTAGAAAATCCGGCAACAGCGTTGTTCATTCTCAATGTATTAAATAATAATGTTGCGGCAAAGATACTATTTTAAGAGTTTTGATTGCAATCTATTTCAGACATGAAAGCACGCAATCGTTATTTTTTTTAACATTTAACACTTAAAATGTGTATTATGTTTATTTTTTTTACTAAAATTGGGCTCTTTTTATATTTAAAATAATTCTAATGAATACAAGCAAATTTACTGCAGTACTTTTATTCTTAACTGCAGTTGTTTTTGGACAGCAGAAGATAACTGTCGAGAATGTTTTTAGCGGTACTTTCCGGGCTAAAGGAATGGATGAACTGCAATCGCTGAAAAATACAAATCAATATACTGTTTTAAATGTTGATCAGGCAAGCAGAAGTATGCAGATTGATTTATATGATTTTGCTACACTAAAAAAGGTATCAAATCTTATTGATACTAAAAACTACAAAGAACTTGCAAGCGGAATTAACAGCTACACCTTTGATGCTTCTGAAAAAAAGATCTTAATTGCTTGTAATACTAATAAAATCTTCCGTCACTCATTTACTGCTGATTATTTCCTTTATGATATCGCAGCAAAATCTCTGATTAAACTTGTTGATTTTCAAATTCAAGAGCCAACATTTTCACCTGACGGAACAAAAATCGCTTACGCAAAAGAAAATAACTTATATGTATATGACGTAGCTTTAAAAAAATCTACGGCTATTACAACAGACGGGAAGAAGAATGCGGTAATAAACGGTATTACTGACTGGGTTTACGAAGAAGAATTTGCATTTGTACGTGCTTTTGACTGGAGTAAAGACAGCAAAAAAGTAGCTTATATTCGTTTTGACGAAAGCCAGGTTCCAGAGTTTTCAATGTCAATCTTCCATAAAGATTTATATCCGAAAATTGAAACTTTTAAGTATCCTAAAGCAGGAGAAAAAAACTCAGAAGTTTCGTTGCATATCTATGATGTAGCTGCGGGAGCAACTAAAAAAGTAGATTTAGGAAAATATAATGATTTCTACATTGCTAGAATGCAGTGGACAAATGATGCAAATGTACTTTCTGCGCAGGTTTTAAACCGTCATCAAGATAATTTAGATATATTGTTTATTGATGGTAATACAGCAACTTCGAAAGTGGTTTTAAATGAAAAAGATAAAGCTTATGTAGATATTACTGATAATTTGACTTTCTTAAAAGACAACAGTTTTATCTGGACTAGCGAAAAAGACGGTTTTAATCATATTTATGTGTATGATAAAAACGGAAAACTTAAAAATCAAGTTACAAAAGGAAACTGGGAAGTGGTTTCATACTACGGTTTCGACGAAAAAACAAAAACTATTTTCTACCAATCTACAGAAAATGGTTCTATCAACAGAGATCTTTACAGAATTGGTTTAGACGGAAAAAATAAAGTGCGTTTGTCTTCAAAAACAGGAACAAGTGCAGCGACTTTCAGTCCAAATTTCCAATACTTTATTACAACTTTCTCTAGTAATACACAGCCAACAACGTATACTTTGAATGAGGCTAAAACAGGAAAAGAAATTCAGGTTATCGAAAACAATCAGGCTCTTGCTGATAAATTGAAAGCTTATGACCTTCCGTCAAAAGAATATTTTGTTTTAAAAACGGCTAAAGGAAATGAACTAAATGCTTGGATTTTAAAACCAAAAGATTTTGACCCTTCAAAAAAATATCCTGTTTTCATGTTTCAATATTCAGGTCCAGGATCTCAACAAGTAGCAAATCAATGGAATAATTCTAACGATTATTGGTTCGCTTCATTAACACAGCAAGGTTACATCGTAGCTTGTGTTGACGGAAGAGGAACAGGTTACAAAGGAGCTGATTTCAAAAAAGTTACTCAAAAAGAATTAGGTAAATACGAAGTAGAAGACCAAATTGATGCAGCAAAAGTAATTGGTGCTTATCCTTATGTTGATGCTTCAAGAATCGGAATCTTCGGATGGAGCTATGGTGGATTTATGGCTTCTAACTGTATTTTTCAAGGAAACGATGTGTTTAAAATGGCAATTGCTGTTGCGCCAGTTACAAACTGGAGATTTTATGACAGCGTTTATACAGAAAGATACATGCAGACTCCACAAGAAAATGCAAGCGGATACGATCAAAACTCTCCTATAAATCATGTTGATAAATTGAAAGGAAAGTTCTTATTGATTCATGGTTCTGCAGATGACAACGTTCATGTTCAGAACACAATGCAAATGATGGAAGCTTTAATTCAGGCAAATAAACAATTTGATTCTCAAATTTATCCAGATAAAGATCATGGTATTTATGGCGGAAAAACGAGAGTTCAGCTTTATACCAAAATGACAAACTTTATCAAAGAAAATTTATAATCTAAAAATATAATTAAACCTAATTAAATAAAATAGTATGGGAGAAACTCAAGTAAAAACTGCGCATCCAAAAGGACTTTGGGTATTGTTTGGAACGGAGATGTGGGAGCGGTTCAATTTTTATGGAATGCGAGCTTTATTGACTTTATTTCTTGTGAATTCATTATTGATGAAGGAAGAGGAAGCGTCATTAATTTATGGAGGTTTTCTTGGACTTTGTTATTTGACACCAATGTTAGGTGGTTTTGTTGCCGACCGTTATTTAGGAAATAGAAATTGTATCCTATTGGGAGGATTGTTAATGGCAATAGGACAATTGCTTTTGTTTACAAGCGGAAGTGTTTTTGGTTCTAATTTAGGTTTAGCAAAAATCATCATGTACTCTGCTTTAGGAGTAATTGTTTTTGGTAACGGATTCTTCAAACCAAACATTTCTAGTATGGTTGGAAGTTTATATCCAAAACAAGAAAAAACAAAATTAGATAGTGCTTTTACTATTTTCTATATGGGAATTAACATCGGAGCATTTTTAGGTCAGTCTATTTGTCCTTTATTAGGGGATGTTAAAGATGCAGGTGGAATTAGAGATATCCACGCTTTCAGATGGGGATTCTTGGCAGCTTCTACTGCAATGTTATTAGGGACAGTTCTTTTCTATTTCTTAAAAAATAAATATGTGGTTTCTCCAGAAGGAAAACCATTAGGAGGACTTCCTTCTAAAAATGATGCTTCAGATTTTGAAGAAGGAGAAGCACAACAGGCAAACTTTTCTACTAAAGCTCTTATTGGTGCAGGAATTGCATTTATCGCTTTAGGATTCTTTTTTCATTATGTGGTAGGTCAGAACTTGATTTATACTTTGATTTATTCAAGTGGTTTGGCATTAGCAGGATTAATTATTTCAGACACGTCTTTGACAAAAGTTGAAAGAGATAGAATTTATGTAATCTACATTGTATCGTTCTTTATTATTTTCTTCTGGGCGGCGTTTGAGCAGGCAGGTTCTTCTTTAACTTTTATTGCAGATAACCAAACAGACAGGCACTTCTTTGGATGGGCAATGCCGCCGTCTATGGTTCAGATTTTTAACGGAATGTTTGTTGTGCTTTTAGCTGTTCCTTTCAGTGTTCTTTGGGATACTTTAAGAGCTAAAGGAAAAGAACCAATTTCTCCAGTAAAACTAGCTGCAGGATTGGTGATCATTTCTGTGAGTTTCTTTATGATCGCAACTCAGGTTTCTTATATCGGAACTTCTGGACTTTTATTAGTTAAATGGCTTATTTTATTATATTTCTTAAATACATGTGCAGAATTATGTTTGTCTCCAATTGGTTTGTCATTGGTTGGTAAATTATCTCCAAAACGTTTTGCATCATTATTATACGGAGTATTCTTTTTGTCTAATGCTTCAGGATATGCATTAGGAGGAACTTTAGGTTCTATCTTGCCAGCAACTGGTGATAAATTTGCAAAAGCAAAAGAATTAGGAATCGATCTTCAAGCAGTTTTAGATAAAAAAATAACGCTTTCAGCAGACCAATTGGCTTTGTTGGATCATCATCAGATTAGTGCACAAAATCCAATTTTTGCTGGATTTGAAATCCATAATTTATATGAATTCTTTATGGTATTTGTTGTACTTACAGGTATTGCTGCAATTTTATTATTTGCTTTAACACCACTATTGAAAAAATTAATGCACGGTGTTAGATAAAAAATGGAAAACAATATTACTTTAGAAGAAATTCAAAATTTTAAAGGCAAGTACCCAAAACAATTGTGGTACTTGTTTTTGGTTGAAATGTGGGAACGTTTTTGTTTCTACGGAATGCGTGGGGTTTTAGCTTTTTTTATGGTAGACCAATTAGGTCTAGTAGAAGGAAAAGCAAATTTGCAATATGGTGCAATTCAAGCGTTTGTATATGCATTTACTTTTATTGGCGGAATTTTTGCCGATAAAATACTAGGTTTTAAGAAATCGCTTCTTTTTGGAGGAATTGTCATGATTCTAGGAAACTTGCTTATTGCAGCTTCTCCGCATGATTTCTTTTATTACGGAATAACACTTTCTATTATTGGAACGGGTTTCTTTAAGCCAAACGTTTCTTCAATGGTTGGTGAATTATATCATGAAAATGACGGTCGTCGTGACGCAGGTTATGGACTGTTTTATGCTGGAATTAATATAGGAGGGATGCTTGGAGGAGCGATTCCTATTTATTTAGGAAAGAACTATTCTTGGAGTCTTTGTTTCCTTTCGGCTGCAATTGTAATGATTATAGGAGTTATAACTTTTCTTTTGACTAAAAAACATTTAGCGCCAATTGGAAATTCTCCGTTAGAAAAACATGAGCCTAAAAAACGTAATCTTTACGAAATAGCTGTATATGTTGGTTCTTTTGTTGTAATACCATTCGTTTACATAATGGTTATCAATTCTGATTTTACAGAGTACTTTATGTATACTATGGGAATAGTAGCATTGCTGTATTTTGCATACGAGCTGATCATGTTAAAGGATGGAAAACAGCAGCGAAAACTTTTAGCGGCATTTGTGTTTATTTTTGGATACTTTATGTTTATGGCAATTTCGGAGCAATCTGGAGGTTCATTGTCATTGTTTGCAAAAGATAATTTATCTAACAAGCTATTGTTCTTCCATATTGATCCAAACGTGGTAAATAACAGTATCAATTCATTGTATGTTGTTATTTTTAGCCCATTGGTAGGATTGTTATGGATATTTATGGCCAAACGAAAAATTGAACCTAATACTGTTATTAAGTTTGGTTTGTCATTTGTTTTGCTTGCTGCAGGATTCTTTATTTTTTACACTGCCAGATTTTTTGTAAACCAAGATGGGTTAAGTTCTCTTGATGTTTTTGCTTTAGGATATCTTGTGTATACACTTGGAGAGTTGTGTATCGGTCCAATCGGAATGTCGGTAATTACTAAATTATCTCCAAAAAGATTGTTTGGAATGATGATGGGATTATGGTTCTTGTCAAGTGCATTTGGTCAATTTGCTGCTGGAAAATTGGGAGCAGAAATATCTGATGCTAATACAGGAACTACATTAATGTCTAAGCTTATTGCTTATACAGATGGATATTATCAATTAGCAGTGTATTCGCTAGTTGCGGGTATTGCATTAATTGTTTTGACTCCGCTAATTAGAAGATTAATGCAAGAAGTTAAATAATTATATTGTATTTAGTTTTTGCATAAATTTGTATAAAATTTCTCATTATGAAAAAAATAGTACTTATTGCTTTGTTTTTAATCGGTGCTGCAAATCTTCAGGCACAAGAATTAAAATGGTATACAGATGTTAGAGAGGCAATTACTGTAAGTAATAAAGAACAGAAGCCAATGCTGATGTTTTTTACAGGTAGTGATTGGTGCGGATGGTGTATTCGTTTGCAAAATGAAGTTTTAAAGACTGCAGAGTTTAAAAAATGGGCAACAGATAATGTGGTTCTAGTTGAGTTAGATTATCCTAGATCTGTTCCTCAAACACCAGAGCTTAAAAGCCAGAATAACGAATTGCAGCAAGCTTTCGGAATTCAAGGTTTTCCAACAGTTTTCTTTACAAGTGCAGAAACAAAAGATGGTAGGGTTAACTTCAAAGGTCTTGGTAAAACAGGATATGTTGCCGGTGGTCCATCAGCATGGTTAACTGTTGCTGAAGGAATAGTGCATCCAAAGAAAATGTAAATTTTAGTTTGATAAAAAAATCAAAAGGTCTCTTACTCTGTAAGGGACTTTTTTTGTTTAGTAAGAAAAATTCTTTAGAAAAAATCTTTTAAATTGAGTATTTTGTATTTTATTATGTGTAAAA
Organism: Flavobacterium sharifuzzamanii; assembly: GCF_003254585.1. Taxonomy (GTDB): domain Bacteria; phylum Bacteroidota; class Bacteroidia; order Flavobacteriales; family Flavobacteriaceae; genus Flavobacterium; species Flavobacterium sharifuzzamanii. Next base: position 293,145 of record NZ_QJGZ01000041.1, read on the forward strand.
AAACATATAATATATTTTTTGTATTAATATAATTTGGATAATTAAAATATAATGTTAATTTCGTCTTGCTAATCTAACCAAAACCAATTTATATGACTAAAAAATTACTTATCCTACTGTTTTTTTTAGGTTCATTTATGATGCAAGCACAAAACTTAGCGTGGAGAACAAATATGACAGACGCTATTGCCATAAGTAATGACCAGAAAAAACCAATGCTGATTTTATTCACTGCCTCAGGTGTACCAGAAAATCTTCAAAATGAAGTCTTTAAAACACCCGATTTTGCCGTTTGGTCACGAGATAACGTGGTCTTAGTAAAATTGGATTTATCTGATATGAATGCATCAGATAGCGATCGCGAACAAAATGTAAAATTGAAAAATGCATTTGGAGTTGAAGATCTTCCAGAAGTATGTTTCGCAATGGCATCAGTAAGAAAAAACAAAACGACATTTAGCGCTTTAGGAAAAATAGCCTATAAACCTGGAGGAGCGAAAGCTTGGATTGCAGAATCAAATGCAATTTTGCATCCAGTAGAATAATAAACGATTTCATTCGACTTTTATTTTAATTTTTTTTAGTCCCCTTTCTGTTTTGCAGAAGGGGATTTTTTTGCTCTTAAGGGAGCAAATCGCGAATTTGATTATTTTGAATAGTGTTTTCTTTACATTTATTAAAAAAGGACTCATATATTATCAATTTGATTTTAATTCTTAGAAGTTGATTTTTAATAGCTTAAAATCTTTATTGGATTCTGTTTTTGTATTATTTTAGTTTTATTAACATAACCAAAACCAAAATTATATGCCCAAAAAACTACTTATCCTACTGTTGCTTTTATGTCCATTTTGTATGATTTCTCAAAATATAATCTGGAAGACTGACATCAATGATGCTGTAATCGTGAGTGCAGAAAAAAGAAAACCATTATTGATATTCTTTACCGCTCAAGGAGTAAATTCCCAGCTTCAGAATGAAATTTTTGCCACTCGAGATTTTGAAGAATGGTCTCGTAAAAACGTTATTTTGGTAAAACTTGATCTTTCCGATCCTTCTGCATCTGATGCTGTTAAGGAACAAAATCTAATGTTGAAGAACGCTTTTGGTATCGAAGATATTCCTCAAGTATGTTTTTCGGAAGTAACAGTTAGAAAGGGAAAAACAAATTTTAATAAATTAGGACTTATTGCCTATACAGGTTCTGGCGTTAAATCTTGGATTTCAGAATCTAATTCGATTATAAATCCAGAATAAAAATTAAAATTGATAATATCCCTTTTCTTTTGTCGAATGGAAAGGGATGTTTTTTTTAAGACAGCTTTTTTTCCAGTATTTCTGAATTGAATTAGAATTAGAGCCATCTGCAATAACAATTTTTGGATGAATATTCTTTAACACTCGATCCAGATTTATTTTTGAGGTTTGAGTTAGGACTAAAATATCTGGCTGAATTTTTTCTGGGAAAGCTTTAGTACTGTCAATTATAAGAATTTTTGTGTTTTTAAAGTAAAGCACATTTTTAATCTCTTGAATTTTAGTCAAACTGATTGAGTTTCCAACGAGATAAGAATTTATATTTCTTTTATTGATGTTCTTTTGAATTGTGTGTCGAGTGTAAAGTGTAATGTTGCTTCCTAAACGCTCAGAGATAAGCGTATTGCTTTTTTCATTGTAAATGATCAATTCTTCTTTGTTTTCGGTTTCTACTTTAGTTAAAATAAAAGAAATTTGGATGAAAATAATTGAAGTGAACACCAAAACCAATTTGTTGAAATTTGGTTTTTTAATCCAGATTATACTGCCAATTATAAAGAATGTGAATGCCCATAAATGATAGAAGTTGAAGCTAATGTCTCTAATGACAAATGAATCGAGAGAAGCTACTGCGTGAATCATGAGGTTCAGCAGATAAATGCTTTTCTCAAAAATCATTGTCATGAATAATGGCGGGCTTGTAAAAATGGCGATAATCATAACGACGATTCCTGCAATCATAATAAAAGATAAAACAGGAAGTATAATGATGTTTGTGACAAAAAATAAGCCTGGAAATTGATGGAAATAATAAAGGCATAAAGGCAAAGTACCAATTTGCGCCGCGAAAGAAACGCTCAAAGCTTCCCAGATATAAACGGTCAACTTGTTCTTTGGTTTGTAAATATTTTTTAAAATTGGATGAAGCCAAAGAATAAAAAATAACGCGATATAACTTAATTGAAAGCCGACATCAAATAAAAAATAGGGTTCAAAAAGTAGTATCAATAAAATAGAAACCAATAAAGTATGATAGATATTACCGTTTCGTCGCAAATGGCTTCCAATAGCAACAAATGAAAACATAACTACTGATCTCAAAACCGAAGGAGATAAACCAGAAATTATGGCAAAACCTGCTAAAGAAATTAGAATTGAAGTCAGTTTAAAAAAGGAACCCTTTTTTGTGTTTGGAATAGGTTTGAGAATGAAAGTGATAAAAAGCATTATAAAGCCTACATGAAGCCCTGAAACAGATAAAACATGTGTAGCTCCAGAATACTGATAATCTTGAATAATATCTTGTGAAATCTCCTGCTGCTGGCCTAAAATTAAAGCTAAAGCAACATTCATTTCATCTTTATTGAATTTTGATTTTTCGAGATTGGAAATTATTCTCGAATGCAATTGTGCGCAATAATACCAAATGTCTTTTTGAATAGTTTTGCTAACCAGAATATCTTTCTTCTGACAATAGATCTGTGCATAAATTTGTTTGTCGGCCAAATACCTGCTGTAATCAAATTGATTAGGATTTTTACTGGGATTATTTTGCTGAAGTACAGTTTCAAGTTTAATACTATTTCCTATTATTAAACGATTTTGAGAGCTGTCTTTCTGAATATTTACAATTATTTTTCCAGTATATGCTTTTCCTGATATTGTTTTTACAAGACCAATGTAGCGATCACTGTAATCGTTACTTTTTAGTTTTTCTCTTAAAATTAATGTTACTGATTGAGGGTTTTTGAAAGCAGTCAGACAATGTGTATAATTGCTTTTTTGAAGGCTTTGTGTATGGCATAAAAGTGTTAATGCGCCAATACAGAAAGATAAAATATAACTCAAGCTTCCGAGCAATATCGTTTTTTTATTACGTTTTAAATTCCACAAGAAAGATCCGGAAAATGCTATAGAAGCAATTGAGGCTAGAGGAACTATGAGCGTAATAGAAAAATGAAGATAATACGAAGCAATTATGCCGAGTACAAAGGCAACTGTAATTTTTACTAACGGAAAATCTAATACTTTCATGGTATAAAAGTACTAAATATTTGTAAGAAAAATAATAAAAAAATATTCTTTTAAGGAAGAACTCTGTTTACTTGTTCAAAGGAGTTTTTGTAATAAGGTTCTTTAGTAGAAGAAATAATTACTCCTTTTGAAGTTGAAGAATGCACAAATTTTACTTCATCAGAATTGACTTCTGTAATTAATCCAACATGATTAATTTGTCTGCTTTTGTTGGTTTTAAAGAAAATTAAGTCACCTTTTTTTGCATCGCTCAACGGAATTACTTTTCCAATTTTTGCCTGCTCATAGGAACTTCTCGGAAGATTGATACTTTCGCTTTCAAAAGTAGTGTAAACCAATCCAGAACAATCAAATCCACTTTTTGTGGTTCCTCCTGCTTTGTAGCGAACACCAATATTGTCAGTTGCTTTTTCAATTAAATTATTAACCAAAGCTCTGTTTTCTTTTTTAGATTCGTTTTTGTTTGCGACAGAAGAGGTTGATTTACAGGAAGTAAAAGCAATTGCTAAAAGCAGAAAAAGGAGTATTCGTTTCAAAATAGATTAATTAGTTTGTTTTAAATCGGCAACAATGAGTTTTGCTGTGTTTTTACTCGCACCCACTCCGCCAAGTTTTTGTTCTAATATATCGTAATTTTGTAGCACTTTATTGCGATGACTAGGCTCTAATAATTTTTGAAGTTCTTCTTTAATTCGTTTTTTGTTGCAATCTCCCTGAATCAATTCAGTCACAACTTCTTGATCCATGATTAAATTGACAAGAGAAATGTACTTTAATGTAATAATTCTTTTTGCAATCTGATATGAAACTTCGCTTCCTTTATAGCAAACCACTTCGGGAACTTTAAAAAGTGCCGTTTCAAGAGTGGCAGTTCCAGAAGTTACCAGAGCGGCAGTCGAAGAACGAAGCAAATCATACGTTTTATTTGAAACAAATGCGATGTTTTTGTTTTTTAAGAATTGCTGATAAAATTCGTATTCTTGGCTTGGAGCACCAGCAATAACAAATTCGTAATCCTGAAAATCATCTACAACGCTCAGCATTACGCTCAACATTTTGGTAATTTCCTGTTTACGGCTTCCTGGCAGAACGGCAATAATTGGTTTTTCGCCTAGATTATTTTCTTTTCTAAACAAAGCTTCATCAAAAGCAGGCTGATTCTGAATAGCATCAATAAGCGGGTGTCCAACAAAATCTACAGGGAAATGGTGTTTGTCTTCGTAAAAACTTTTCTCGAAAGGCAAAATAACATACATTTTATCAACGTCTTGTTTGATAGCTTTAATTCTGTTTTCTTTCCAAGCCCAAATTTGAGGAGAAATATAATAATGCGTTTTATAGCCCAATTCTTTTGCCCATTTTGCAATTCGCATATTAAAACCAGGATAATCAATAAAAATAATCACATCGGGTTTGAACTCTGTGATGTCTTTTTTGCAGATTTTAATATTGTTTAAAATGGTTTTTAAATTGAAAACCACTTCAATAAAGCCCATAAAAGCTAGATCGCGATAGTGTTTTACCAGAGTTCCGCCTGCTTTCTGCATTAAGTCTCCGCCCCAAAATCTAATTTCTGCTTCTGGATCTTCAACATATAATGCCTTCATTAAGTTTGAACCATGTAAATCTCCAGAGGCTTCTCCTGCAATTATGTAATATTTCATGTTGGTTTTTTTGTAAATGTGCTAAAGTTGTAACCCTTAAAGGGAACTTAGCAAAGATAAGATTTAAATAACTAATGTCGAAATTGCCAATACAATCACAGCTAAAATTACGCCTCGAGCCATATATTCTTTGTTTCTTTTTAAAAGAAAACCAAAAACGGCAAGGTCTAAAAGTGTTCCTATAGTAATTATTTTTCCAAGATATCCGTATTCTCGAAGCATTTGAAATCCTTGGGAAATGTCAAATGTTGTAAAAAAAGCGATGAATAGATAACTTCCTAAAAGAGCCGTAAAAATTCCGATAATAAAACCAATCAGTATTTCTTTAGTCATTTAATTTCCAAGTATTAAGTTGCTGAATTGAATGGTGGGCAGTCAAGTCAAATTGGACAGGAACTACTGAAATGTATCCGTTTGCCAAAGCCCACTCATCGGTATCTTCGCCTTTATCTTCGTTTACAAATTTGCCCGCGAGCCAGTAATAATCTTTCCCAAATGGAGTTTGTCTTTTGTCAAATTTTTGGGCGTAATATGCTTTCGCTTGACGGCAAACTTTAATGCCTTTAATTTCAGATTCTTTTAATTTTGGAAAATTGACATTTAAAACTACTCCTGGAGGAAGTTTATTGGTTAGAGTTTCTAAAGCAATTTTTTTTACGAAAGATTTTATCGGCTCAAAATCAGCATTCCAATCAAAATCTAAAAGAGAAAAACCGATTGCCTGAATGCCTTCAATTCCAGCTTCTACAGCGGCGCTCATGGTTCCTGAATAAATTACATTGATAGAAGAGTTTGATCCATGATTTATTCCCGAAACGCATAAATCGGGTTTGCGTTTCAAGATTTCGTTTACTGCCAGTTTTACACAATCTACAGGAGTTCCAGAACAGCTGTATTCTGCAATTGTGTCATCGTCTTTGGAAATTTTATCTATAAATAAAGTATTGTTGACAGTGATTGCGTGTCCCATTGCACTTTGTGGTTTGTCTGGTGCGACAACAATGACATCGCCTATTGTTTCCATAACGCTAATAAGGGCTCTAATTCCGGGAGCCAAAATACCATCATCGTTTGTCACTAATATTAGTGGTTTCTCAGCTTTCATATAATAAATATTATGTGTAGTTTTAACAATTGTAGGATTTTAAGAACAAAATTAATCACAATTATTTGCGAGAAGTCACAAATACTGTAAAATTTGTCAACTAAGGTAAAGAACTTTTTTACGAATTAAACATTTTTATATCTTTAACAAAAAATTATCGAAGCGTTAGCTCTCGTGGCATAGTTTTTAACGTAACTTAGATAAAAAAATTGATGAATGCTATTATAAAGTTTATGAAAAGAAATTATAAGATACTCATAGCCGTATTGTGCTTATCGCTTACATTATTTGCATTTAAGATGAATGCCGATAGGACAATCGACCCAGATCCGAATAGAGACAAGACACTTTTAGAATTATTAGCATTTGTTATTGAAAAAGGGCATTATAGTCCAGCAGAAATAAATGATGAGTTTTCAAAAGGTATTTTTAAGGATTATATCGATGCTTTAGACCCATCAAAAAGATTCTTCCTTCAGTCAGATATTGACGAATTCAAGCAGTATGAATTAATGCTTGATGATCAGTTTTTGAATAAAGATATTACTTTTTTCAACCTTACTTATACAAGGCTGATGAAGCGTATGGAAGAAAGTAAAAAACGTTATAAAACTATTTTGGCTCAGCCATTTAACTATAATGTAGATGAGAATTTTGATGCGGATTATGAGAAAATGCCGTATGCAAAAAACTTAACAGAGATTAATGAAAGATGGAGAAAACAAATCAAATTGTCAACTCTTTCTTCTTTAGTTACAAAACAGAAAATTGAAGAAGAAAAGAAGAAAAAAGATCCAGCTTACAAAGAGAAATCTTTTGAAACTTTAGAAAAAGAAACACGCGAAAGTTCTTTAAAATCTTTAGATGATAATTTTAGCGTAATCAAAGATCTTAATAGAGAATACTGGTTTTCTGTGTATTTGAATTCTATTATGGCTCGTTTTGATCCGCACACAAGCTATTTTGCACCAGAAGAAAAAGATCGTTTTGATGTAAATATCAGTGGAAAACTAGAAGGTATTGGAGCTCGTTTGACTAAGAAAAACGACTTTACTCAAATTGATGAATTAATTTCTGGAGGTCCAGCTTGGAAAGGAAAACAACTAGAAGCAGGAGATTTAATCTTAAAAGTTGCTCAAGGAAATGAAGAACCTGTAGATGTTGTGGGTATGCGTTTGGATGATGTTGTGAAGAAAATTAAAGGTCACAAAGGAACTGAAGTAAAACTGACAGTTAAAAAAGTAGATGGTTCTATTAAAGTAATTTCTATCATTCGTGATGTTGTAGAAATTGAAGAAACATATGCTAAATCTAGTGTTGTTGAGAAAAATGGTTTGAAATACGGAGTAATTTATCTTCCGAAATTCTATATCGATTTTGAAAATAAAGATGGTCGTGATGCTGGAAAAGATATTGCACGCGAGGTAGAAAGATTGAAACAAGCAAACGTTAATGGTATTGTTTTAGACGTTCGTGATGACGGTGGAGGATCTCTTTCTACAGTGGTTGATATTGCAGGTTTATTTATTGAAGACGGACCAATCGTTCAGGTAAAATCTGCAGGAAAAAAGAAAGAAGTTTTATATGATAAAGACAAAAAAATCGAATGGGATGGTCCATTGGTTATCATGGTAAACAGTTTTTCTGCTTCGGCATCTGAGATTTTGGCAGCTGCAATTCAGGATTACAAACGCGGTATTATTATTGGTAGTAAACAGACTTACGGAAAAGGTACTGTACAGAATGTATTAGATTTGAATCAGTTTGTTCGTAATGCAAATTATGGAGACCTTGGTGCATTGAAAATTACAGGACAGAAATTTTACAGAATTAATGGTGGTTCTACTCAGCTAGAAGGTGTTCATAGTGATGTGGTAATGCCAGATCGTTATGCTTACCTAAAAATGGGTGAGAGAGATATTGATAATGCAATGCCATGGGATAAAATTGATCCAGCAGATTATAGTACTTGGAATTCAACTGAGAATTTCAATAAAGCAATCATGAATAGTAAAAATAGAATTGCTCAAAATCCTCAATTTAAATTAATTGATGATAATGCGAAATGGATTGATGTTAAAAACAAAGAAAACGTATACAGCTTAAATATTAAGAGTTTTAAAGAAACTCAAGAACAAGTTGAAAACGAAGGAAAAAAATATAAGCCAATTTCTGATTACAAAAACGATCTGATTTTTAAATCGCTTCCGTATGAAGATGAAGAAATGAAAGCAGATGCTTCTTTAAAAGAAAAAAGAGATGCATGGCACCAAGCATTATCTAAAGATGTTTATGTAGAAGAGGCTTTAAACGTATTGGATGATTTACAGACAAAAAGTTTGGTGAAAAATACAGTTAATCCTAAGATGAAAAAGGATAAATTAGTGAAGTCTTAAGTTCGAGAAGAATTTAATTTGTTTAAAAACGCTCTATAAATTTTGAATTTATGGAGCGTTTTTTTGTAAGTTCGCTTTTAAAAATAGAAATATGAAAGGTTGGGTAGGTTTAATTTTGCTGAGTTTTGTATTATTATCATGTAAAAGAGAAAATGCAAAAATTAAGGAAGAGATAAATAGTAATGAAGTGGTTTCTTTTAAAGGGAATTCTACTCACAAAGATTCTTTATACACAGTTGCTTATCTTCCGACTTCAACAACCAAACAAATTGTAAAGCACCAATATTACACGCTTTCTTACAATGAAAAGTTTGAGCAGGCCGAATGGGTAGCTTACGAACTGAAGAAGGAGTATCTAAAAAACAATGATTATAAAAGACCTTACTTTATAGAAGATCCAAAAGTAACAACGGGCTCAGCCGATTGGAGAAATTATAAAAAATCAGGTTATGATAAAGGCCATCTTTGTCCTGCTGGTGACATGGAGTTTAGTAAAGATGCATACAATGATACTTTTTATACTTCGAATATTTCTCCTCAGAAAAAAGAATTTAACGCTGGAATTTGGAATAGAATAGAGCAGAAGACTCGCTATTGGGCAGGAAAATACAATGATATTTATGTAGTAACTGGCGGAATTGCAAAAGATTCTGATAAAAAAATTGGAACGGAGAAAGTTGCTGTTCCCAAGTACTTTTATAAAATTGTTTTGGCTAAATCTGGAAAAGAACACAAAGCAATTGCTTTCTTAGTTCCAAACGAAAAAAGTGATCAATCTATTTATGATTTTGTTGTTCCTATTGAAACTTTAGAAAAAATGACAGGAATTGATTTCTTCCCAAATCTTAAAAACCTAAAAAGCAGTAAGGATTTTTAATTAAATACTGTTTATCCATAAATTAATCCAAGAATATAAATAAGAATGCCTTTTTTTAAAATGAACAAGCAAAAAATGATGTTTGTTGGTTTGATATTTTCTTTTATCATAAGCCACGGCTATAGCCAAACAACACTAAATAAACAAAATATAGAAAACACCCTTAACGATGCCTTTAATAAATTTAAAGATGTAAAAGAAGGAAAAAATGCCGACTATATTAAAGAGCTAGCGAATGTTGACCCCAACATTTTTGGTATTGCGCTTGTTACTGCAGATGGAACTGTATATACAAAAGGCGATATAACGTCAATGGTTTCAATTCAAAGCATATCGAAAGTATTTACCATGGCAAAAGTAATTGAACAAGAAGGGCCACAATTTTTGCAAGAAAAAATAGGGGTAAATGCGACTGGATTGCCGTTTAATTCTATTGTTGCCATAGAAATGCGTAAAGGCGATAAAATCAATCCTCTTGTAAATCCTGGAGCTATTGCCACCACGAGTCTTATTCGAGGTAATGATTCTGTAGCAAAATGGAAAGAAATTCAGAAAATTCAGAGTGATTTTGCTGGAAGGCAGCTTTCTATAAATCGTCCTGTTTATATAAGTGAGGCTAGTGATAATTTAAGAAATCAAGCTATTGCGCATTTGTTATTGGCTTATAACAGAATATATTTTGATCCAGTCCAAGCAACAGATCTTTATACGAAACAATGTGCATTGAATGTAAATGTAAAGGATCTTGCTACAATGGCGGCTACATTGGCAAATGGAGGAGTTAATCCTGTTACAAAGAATAAGGTGGTTAGTCAGGCAACTGTCATGTATACTTTGCCTGTAATGGCAACTGCAGGTCTTTATGATAATTCTGGAATTTGGCTTTTTAATTCGGGACTTCCAGCAAAGAGTGGTGTTGGAGGAGGAATATTGGCGGTATGTCCTGGTAAATTTGGAATTGCTGTTATTTCGCCGCCATTAGATGAATCTGGAAATAGTTTGAAAGCTCAGAAAGTGATCCAATATGTTGTGGAAAAGCTTAAGGCAAATCCTTATTTGATTGATCCTAAATAGATTTTAGGTAATAAAAAAGAAAAGTCCAAAATTATTTTTGGACTTTTCTTTTTTGTTTTTGAAAATTTAAAAAGCAGTAAGACTTTTTAAATCAGCTATAGTTTCTGTTGGGTTTTCGGCTTTAAAAACAAAGCTTCCGGCTACTAAAACATCTGCGCCAGCTTCTACCAATTGTTTGGCGTTTTTGCTGGTTACGCCGCCATCAATCTCTATTAGTGTTGAAGCGTTTTTGCGAGTTATCAGTGCTTTTAGTTTCTTTACTTTGTCGTAAGTATTTTCGATGAATGATTGTCCGCCAAATCCTGGATTTACGCTCATTATGCAAACCACATCAATGTCATTGATAATGTCTTCCAGTAAATCAACATTTGTGTGTGGATTCATAGCTACTCCTGCTTTCATTCCTTCTGCTTTAATTGCCTGAAGTGTTCTGTGCAAATGCGTGCAAGCTTCGTAATGTACAGTTAATCCGTTTGCGCCTAAATCTGCAAAAGTTTTAATGTAACGATCTGGATCGATAATCATTAAATGTACGTCTATATATTTTTTGGCATGTTTTGAAATTGCTTCCAGAACTGGCATTCCAAATGAGATATTCGGAACAAAAACGCCATCCATAATGTCGATATGAAACCAATCTGCCTGACTGTTGTTAAGCATTTCTGCATCACGCTGTAAATTACCAAAATCGGCAGCAAGAACTGAAGGAGCAATAAGTGTGTTTTTCATTGTATTTGTTTGTGTGTTGTTTTATTGCAAAGATAAAGTTTAACCGCAAAGTTCGCTAAGAATTACGCAAAGTTCGCAAGGTTTTTTTGTTTAATAAATAACGCAAAGAGCGCAAAGTTTTTTCGCAAAGTTCACAAAGGTTCTGTTTGAAATTATTTGGGAAGGCAAAGTTCTCAAAGCTTTGTGAACTTTGCCTTGCTTCAGATACTTAAATAAAATCTTTGTGAACTTTGCGAAAAAACTTTGCGCTCTTTGCGTTAAAAAAAAACTTCCAGCTAAATGATAAAAATAAAAAACTCCGGTAATCAGCCGGAGTTTCAATCATCAATCAAAAAACGAACAGTCAATCAAACTGTTGTTTGCGGTACAAAGGTTTCAAGTTTCATGTTTCAAGTTACAAAAGCAACCTGAAACTTTAAACCTGAAACAAATATTGTCTTATCCTAAATAAGTTTTAAGGATTTTACTTCTAGAAGTGTGTTTCAATCTACGGATTGCTTTTTCTTTAATCTGACGAACACGCTCACGAGTTAGGTCGAAAGTCTCACCAATTTCTTCAAGAGTCATTGGGTGCTGATCGCCAAGACCAAAATACAAACGAACAACATCTGCCTCTCTTGGAGTTAATGTTTCTAAAGAACGTTCGATTTCAGTACGAAGAGATTCGTGAATTAATTCTCTATCTGGATTTGGAGATTCACCAGAACGTAATACGTCATAAAGGTTAGAATCTTCTCCTTCAACAAGAGGAGCATCCATTGATAGGTGACGCCCAGAGTTTTTCATAGACTCTTTTACGTCGTTTACAGTCATGTCAAGTTCTTTTGCAATTTCCTCAGCAGAAGGTGGACGCTCGTTAGATTGCTCTAATAAAGCGTACATTTTGTTGATTTTATTGATAGAACCAATTTTATTTAATGGTAAACGTACAATACGAGATTGTTCAGCTAAAGCTTGAAGAATCGATTGACGAATCCACCATACAGCGTAAGAAATGAATTTAAAACCACGAGTTTCATCAAAACGTTGAGCTGCTTTAATTAAACCTAAGTTTCCTTCATTAATTAAGTCAGGAAGAGTTAATCCTTGATTTTGATATTGTTTAGCCACAGATACTACGAAACGTAGGTTGGCTTTTGTTAGTTTTTCTAAAGCTCTTTGATCACCAGCCTTTATTCTTTGTGCTAATTCTACCTCTTCATCAGCGGTAATTAGGTCAACTTTTCCAATTTCTTGTAGATATTTATCTAACGATGCAGTTTCACGATTAGTTACCTGCTTGGTGATTTTAAGTTGTCTCATGTTGTTGTCTCCCTATTTTTAAAGTGTACAAATGGTTATACGTATAGAGTGTCGAAAAAGTTACAAAAAAGAATGTTTTATTTTTATAAATTGAAAATTTTAATTGTGTTAAATTGTAAAGGCCTTGATTTACAATGTAATCAAGGCCTTTGTTTTTTGTTTTTTTATGTAAATTATTTTACAGTAATATTTTTTGAAACGTATACAGGCTGTCCGTTTTCGGTAAAGCCTTCAAGAATAACTTCAAAATTTCCTTTAATATCAGAAGTGTAAAAAGATAAAGTTTCTTCTTTTGTGTCTAATTTAATATCTGGTTTCCATAACAGTTGGTATCTGTAATCGGGAACTCTTTGTAATTTATTTCCAGGCGAGTAATCAGGATTATTATATACTTTTTCTGGATTAGGACGCTGAATTTCCGTCGTTTTCAGATACTTTTTTACATAATTTTCTGAAAATTCATTGTTTTTGGTTTCAAAACTAACTAATCCGCCATACAGGTTTGGTCCATATACATAAGGCTCTGTTATTAAACTAACCCTACTGACATTTGCCATGTTATAGTCAAAAAGATCACTTGGATCTTGAATTAAAAGTCCATCAACAAGTACCAATGGTGGTCCATACATTTCTAAATCTTTTTGATTATTTCTTATATGGAGCTGATATTTGCCATTGTTTCTTCTATAATAAAGTTCGACAATAACTTCGACTATGTTTTCTTTTAAAGTTGGAAATCGAGTGTAATCGTCTAAAACATAAGATTTTTCAATTGTAGTAAAAAATGGATTCATAACGGCCTCTGTAACCAAACTGTCTTTTTTAATTTGGTAGTAGGCATTTTGAATCTGGCTTGCTGTAGATCTTTCTTCAATATCCTTTTTTAATTCCGGCGACAAATTTAGTTTTGATGTAAATTGTAATGAAGAAGCTTCAAATTTTGGAAATGGATCAAGATTGACTGTATAATCATTTCGGTTTTCATCAATTACTTGGAAAATTGCATTTGGAAAATTTGGAAATTGATCAAGTAAAAACGCAAATTTTCCCTGAGCATTTGTTTTAACAATTTTTAAAACATATTCTTTTCCAGGTAGAGATAATGCAATTGATTTGTTGGCAATATCTCGGTTGTTTTTTGAAGTTAAGTTTCCAGTAATTAATTCAGATCTAATTTCTGGCACATAATTTAAACTGTTTGGAGTATTAACATAGTTCTCAGTAGTTTTTTTTGCAAACTCTGATGCTGTTAATTGTTGTAATGTTGGAATCTGATCTGTTTTTCGTATTGAAATAGAATAGTTTCCTTTTTCAACAGTTTCGGTCAAATGCTTTAATTGTAAGCTGACTTTTTCTCTGGTATAGTAACTTTCTTTATCAAACGCAAAATCTATTCTTTTGTCATTTGCAGTATTAGAATTTGTTGCTTGAATTGCGGGATTAGATTTTGCTGGATTGGTAATGTCAAATGTGATATTGTCATTCGGTTCTTGAGTCTGAAATGGATTAATGATGAAAATATCAATTTCGTATTTCTGAGAATTAACATTATTAAGCATCCATTTTGTATAAGCTACAACTTTGTAATTTCCTGTTTTTAATGTTGTAGGTATAAAATAGTCTCCAGTTCCAATTCCTTTGTCAAGGAATATTTTGTTTTTTTGAAGCGATTTTTTTTCACTGTCAATCAATTCAACGTAAGCAATTTTGCTAATTGCACTAACTTTGTTGTTTAATGGATTAAGACAATATAATTTGAAATATAATGTCTCACCAGTCAAAAAAGTAGTTGTGTTTGAATGTATAAAAATGGTTTCTTGAGCCGAAGTGTCAGGAAATGAATTTTTGTTCTGTAAACTTTGGGCGCAAGCAAAATCGATTTGAATAAACAAAAGCATCAAAAACAGCAATTGCTTGATTCTAACTGAAATATTATTCTGATTATATATAGAAAGGTGTTTCATGAATTTTTTAAAAAAGATTAATCTACCCAAAAAGGAGGAACGATATTAGAAGAAAATGAGGTGCAGTCTCCACAAGCTGGTTTTACCATTCCGTAATTGCCATTGTAATCGGTTGAAACAAATACTAGTTCTTTCGATTTAATTGCTCCACGTAATTGATTTCTGGCGCAAGGAGGAAGGCCTTCACAATCTGCAAAATCTTTTACGACGCAGTCACTTTCATAATATGGAGGCAAAGGTTCTTTTGGAAATAAATCTGCATAATTGAAGAAAATTCTTTCTGAAGAAACAGAAGAAACTTCAAAGAAGCCGATAACTTTTTCTGATGGATTTTCTACAGATTTTATGTTTCCGTAAAAGAAACCTGGCTGTTTTGGAGAAAGTACACCGCCTGATGATGATAAATCTTTTAAAGTTTTGTAATACGTATATGCAGCTAGATTTTGAACATACTGCCTTACGAAGATGGAATAGCGATGAGAAATTATATAGTTTTGATTGCTAATAAAACGTACAGGAAAATGCACGCGATCTTCGCTAAGGCTGTTGGTATTGTTTAAGATTATATCATTAGATTTTTTAGTAGAAAAGCACGTTCTGGTTTCTCGATTTCTCAGTCTTACCAAAATATCTTCACCTGCTGGTGAACCCGGAAAATCTTGGTCAGGATCTGGTGGAATAGCAGGAAAACTAACGATCACGGTTTCCTGACTGCTCCATACTGGCGCAACAATTTTGTATGTTTCGGTGTATTCGTAACGATAATATTTTGAAGTATTGGTTGGGTCAAAACTGTTTACATTAATCTGCACACCTCTTTCTCCATTTACATTTTCTGCAGTTGCAGTAACATTTTCAATTTTGGTTTCAGTTGTTAAAACCTGTTCATCAGAAGTATAGTTTTTGCCTTCTTTTGTCTTAATTCTTAATTGGTATTTTCTTCCAGGCTCAGCTCTGAAAGGTGTTATAGAAGAGTAGATTGTATCTTTTTCTTCAAATTGGTATTCGTTACCCTTATCGTCAGTAACAAAAACATTTGCTCCTTTTTCAAGCCTTGGACCGCTTTCTTCAAGCTGATAAACTTGTGAAAGTCTTATGGTTTGATTTTTAAGTTCGTTTGTTATAGTTCCCTCAACTACGAGAGCGCTTTCAAAATCTGTATTTTGAAAAACATATTGCTCCGTACAGCTACTAATAGTAACTGTTAGAAGTAATAATAGTGATATTTTATATAGATATTTTTTCATGATTTTAAAACTTGAAATTATAGGTAATACTTGGAATTGGAATAGAGAAAATAGATGTTTTGTAAGCTTTAATCTGCCCTTTGTCTGTGACAAAAAATACAGAATAAGGATTGTTTCTTCCTAAAACATTATAAACCGAAATATTCCAAAAACTATGCGCTAACTTTTTGATTTTATGATTTCCTTCGATGTTCAAACCAATATCAAGTCTGAAATAATCTGGAATTCTAAATTTGTTACGGTCACTATATACAGTATATTGCTCATTGCCGTAATCGTATCTTCCAATCGGATACGTAATTGGTCTTCCTGTTTGATAAATAAAATTACTAGAAAAACTATAACGTTTAGTAATTCTGTAGTTTAAAACTGCACTGAAGTCATGTGGCTTGTCAAAATTGGAAGCAAAATACTTTCCGTCATTTACTTTTTCCTGCTGAAACTGACTATCAAGCTTTATCAATGATCTTGAATAAGTGTAGCCAAGCCAACCGTTTAATTTACCTACTTGTTTCTTTAGTAAAACTTCGACACCATACGCTTTTCCTTCACCTTGTAAAAGTTCGGTTTCAATATTTTCATTAAGCAATAATTCTGCTCCAACTTTATAATCTAGAATATTTTTAGATCTTTTATAATAACCTTCTAAACTAAGCTCGATATCACCACCTTTTAAGTTTTTGTAGAAGCCTAAAGAAACTTGCTGCGCGCTTTCTGGTTTAACATTCAAATCTGAAAGTTTCCAAATGTCAGTCGGAGATTGTGTCGTGTTGTTTGATAATAAATGAATGTATTGATAGGTTTTGTCATAACTTGCGCGAACAGAAAAATCGTCTGTAAGGAAATATCTTGCGGCAAGTCTTGGTTCTAGTCCGCCATATCTTTTGATTACTTCATTATTACCATATGTTTTTGTTTCAGTTACTGTAGCATCGCTTATAGGTTGATTCTCTTCGTAAATTCGCTGAGTAGATTTTCCTAAAGCGGCAAAAGTCGAATAACGTAAGCCAAAATCAAGAAGGAATTTATCGCTTATTTTGAAATTATCACCGATGTATGCTGCAGATTCTAAGCCTTTTTCTGTTTCTACATCAATTGGAATTAAGGTAGACTGAGGATTTTTAGGGCTTAAATATCCTGGATCAACAGTATATAATTTTGTCGAAAGTCCGTAACTGAATTTATGCTTATTGCTATAAAGGTAATTCATTTTCAGCATTGCCTGAGTTTCATCAATTTTATAGCCAAAATCAAAATTGTTTACTCCTTCAGACTGATAATCAATATTGAATTTATATTCACTATTGGTAACTATTAATGAACCTTTGTTTTTTTCATTGAAAGTGTGATTCCATTTTAAAGTTGCCAATCTGTTGCTGTACTTGTATAAAGAATCTGAAGAGACACTAAATTTATCGTGGCTGTAGTATAAAGTAGATTCAATATCATTATTAGCATTTATTTTATGATTGTACTTTAAAATTAAATCGTAAAACGAAGCTTGGCTATTTTTTAAATTTTCATCATCTAAACTTTTTAAGATATAATCTGAATAAGTTGCTCTTCCTCCTGCAACTAAACTAGATTTTCCTTTTACAATTGGAGTTGATACCATTAAATTACTGGTTACAGGACCAATACCACCTTCACCTTGAAATTCGTTTACATTTCCACTTTTTGATGAAATGTCAAAAACAGATGATAGCCTGCCTCCAAATTCAGCTGGAATACTTCCTTTGTAGATGTCTACTTTTTTGGTTGTATAAGGATTTAGAGCAGTAAAAAATCCAAAGAAATGTGATGGATTGTATAATGTAGCGTGATCTAGCAAAAATAAATTTTGGTCCTCTTTACCTCCTCGAACATTAAATCCAGCAGAACCTTCACCAGCTGTTTTTATTCCAGGCATGGTTAAAGCAACTTTAAGTATATCTCGCTCGCCAAGAACAAGAGGAACGTTTTTAATTCCTTCAGAATCAATTGTGGTTACTCCAGTTATAGCAGATTTTGCACTTTTGCTTTTATTGGTTTTAATAAGTACTTCGTCCAGTTGATTTATATTGTCTGTTAAAGAAAGATTTAATGCGCCATCATTATAAACCATTATATTTTTGGTGACTTTGTTATAGGAGAAACTTTCGGTTTCCACAACATTTAATCCTCCTGGAACTTGCAGGCTGTAAAATCCTTTTTTGTCTGTTACAGCAGAGAATTCAGAATTTGGTATTTTTACGACAACATTGGCAAGTGCTGAATTGTTTTTTCCGCCTCGTATGAAACCAGACAAGGTATAAGTAGATTTCTTTTTTTGATTTTTAACTTCTTTACCAATAAGAACAAGATCCCGAATATTTTTATTTGGATTTCTTGAATTTGTCTTTTTTATTGAATCATATTGCTGATAGAATATAGGAGTTGTTATTTGTCCGTTTTCGTCTCTTTCGAGAGGAACTCCAAAATAATCATCAGGCAATTGGCTATAAATAATACTGTTATTGGTTACTATAACTTTGTTTTCAGAAATATAAAAGTTAAAGCTTGTGTTCTGAAAAACATCTTCAAGAACTTCACCAATTTTAACTTCTTTATATTGTTTGGTTATAGAAACACTGTCGTTTTCAAACCATTTTTCATCAAAATAGAATTTGTAGTAAGATACTTTTTCAATATCTTGAATAGCAGTTTTTATGTTTGCATTTTTAAATTCAACCGTTATTTTGTCACTAATTACTTGGGAGTATATAATTTGTTGAAAGGAGAATAAAAATAGAATAAGAGTAATTTTTTTCATTTAATTAGAACTTTTTTTTAAAAGACCATTGATTTGTTTCGTTAGATTTTCCATGAATTGAGCTTTATTGGAATGTTCTAATTTTTTGTCGGTTTTGTAGATATTGTTTATTTCCTTTTTATAGTTTGGGAAAATTTTCTTAAAATCCTTTTCTGTTTCAACTTTATAGAAATAGTTGTTGTATTTTAAGACGTAACCTACTTTATAAATGAAATTATAGTAGATTAAATCTGCTTGAAGAGATTTTACTTTTTCTTTAGTATGTTTGGTGTAAAGAGAGACATTGTCTCCAATGTATGTTTCTTCATAGAATCCTTTTATGATAGAAGGAAATTTTACCGATTCTTCTTTAAGGTTGACAAACTTTTTATTTTTGATAAAGAAATAATCAACTTTTTCGGTAATTAGGTTGATTGGCAAATTTTCTGAAGAGCCATTCTGTTTGTAGATGACTTGATCAAGAAGAATGTCATATTTAAGATTAACGCTAGAATAAATCTGTCCCTCAAAACTGATATCGCCAATATTAAACTCTTCAGTATAATATCTGTTTTTCCCAGCTATTGGTCGAAAAGGTTCGCTATGAACTATTCCGTTGTTAATATTTAAATTGTCTTTTCCGACTGTTTGGTCGAAGTAATCGTATAATGAGGATTTTTCAGCAGATTGTGAATGTAGATACGATATGTTTAATAGGCTTGCAAATAACGATAGGTAAATCGCTTTTTTTTTGTGATTTTTCAAAGGAAATGTGATTTTTTTTGTTTTTGGATTGATGGTTCCAAAAGTATTAAAAAAATGTTATAAAAATCACGTTATAGTGTTAAAATGTAATAAAAATTCTATATAATTTGTTTTAAATTATATTCATAGTATATTTTTTAACCTAAAACTCGACTTAAATATCATCTGTAATTATTTTTAATTTTTAAATCAATAAATCTAAAAAAATAAGGTTTCTTTAAATTGAAAAGCGCCCAATTCAGTTGAGAATTGGAGCTTTTTATAAATAAACCTTTAGTAAACTAAGATCTGATTATTTACTCAGTTTTGAATGTTTTATAAAAATGAACATACTTTCCTGTTTCGGTAATTCCTTCTAAGATGATTTCATAATCTCCGGAAATATCAGATGTATAAAAAGGGATTGTCATATTGCTATTGTTAAAAACAATATTGGGTTTCCAAAGCAATTGATGTCTATAGTCAGGAATTCGGCTAAGAGTATTTGATGTTTCATATTTTGGCTCAAAATATACTTTTGTAGGTTCGGGTCTTAAAATCGTCGTTTTTAAAATATTTTTATCCGTGTAAATAGTGGCAAAATCTTTATTTTTTGTAACGATGCTCACAATTCCATTAAATATTTTTGGTCCATAACAGTAAGGGCTGTCAACAACGCTAATACTTTCGATTTGATAAGCGTTGTAATTTAATAGTGCATTTATGTTCTGAATTTGTAGCCCATCAACCAAAACAAGACATGGCTCGGGAGATTGTACGATATTGTATCTGGAATCACTTAAATATAATGAAGGAATCTGATTGTAATCTTTAAAGTTAAGTTCGACAATGATTTCTATTATTGTTTCTTTAAACGTTCTAAATCGTTCAAAATCATCGAGATTATATTTTTTTTCGGTAGGTTGAAAAAAGAAATCTGTATTAGCGGTTTCAATAAGGCTGTCCTTCTTTTGCGAGAAATAAACGTTTTCTACTTGACTTGCCAATGAACGCTCTTGAATTGCTTTTAAATTTTTGCTAGAAATAGAAGTCTTATTGGAAAAGATTAAGTTTGATAAATCCGGACTTGGTGTTTGATCTATTACAATTTCGTAATTTTCCTTATCAAGTTCTGATAACTGCACATAGCATTCTGATGTACTGGTTTGTTTATCTAGTAAAAAAATGAATTTTCCGTTGCGATCTGTTTTAGTGGTCTTGAAAATGAAATTTTTTCCAGGAATAGATAATGTAACTACTTTAGAATCTAAATTAGAATTTGCAGCTTTTGCAGTTAGAAATCCAGTTATAATTTCGCCTCTTGTTTCTGGAAGTATCTTTATGTCTTGGTTCAAATTTGTATCAGTGTTAATAGTTTCGCTATCTGTGTTTGTAGGCATAAGATCTATTTTCTTGATATTTAGAAAGTAATTCCCTTGATCCAATGTTTTTGGTATTAGAAGAGAAGCTTTTTCTCTTTTAGAATATTTTTCTTTATTAAGACTCAAAAGGATATTTTCAGATGTGTTTTTGGTTCCATTTTTAGAAACGTCAACTTTGCTAGAAGTGCTATCAATAATCATATTGATGTGTTCTTGAAATGGATTTATAATGGTGAAATCTTTCTCAAAAAAGTTATTTTGACTATTGTTTAACATCCAGTTTGTATAAGCAATAAGTTTATAGTTTCCTGTTGTTAATGTTGTTGGAATAAAATAATCACCAGATCCAATTCCGTTTTTTAAACTAATTTTAGTTTTAAACACACTTTCTTTACGATCGTTAATTACTTCTAGATAAGCAACTTCGCTAATATCTGAAAACACAGTTCTTTTATTTAAACAGTATAATTTATAGTATAGTGTTTCACCAGTTAGAATTGTCGAGGTGTTAGTTTTGATCAATATTGATTCTGTGCTCAAAATAGTATTGTTTTGAGCATTACTTTTATAAGTGAAATTTACTAATAGCACTAGAAAAGCTAATTTGATTTTTAATTTTCCCAAAATGAAGGTATTACGTTAGAAGAAAATGTTGTACAATCGCCGCATTGTTTTTCAACCATCCAGTATGATGTTGGAGACAATCCCGGACCTCCTCCTATATAAACATGTGTGCTGAGTACTTTATAATTGTCAACGGGTATGTCACTAAACTGAATTTCTTCGGGCTCGCACTTTCTAAAGAATGTCGTTGGATCATCTGATGGAAAAATGTCGGTAAAATTGAAAAAGATTCTTTTTTTTGCAACCGAGGCAACTTCAAAGAAACCAACCACTTTTTCTGATGAATCTGAAGTTGATTTGATATTTCCGATAATGTATCCGGGCTGGTTTGGGGATAACAATTCTCCTGAATCAACCATTTTTTTTGATGTATAATAGTAATCATAAGCAGCTTGACTTTGGGTGTATTGAGAAACTAAAATGCTATAACGATAAGCGATTATATAATTTGATTTGTCAATAAAGCGAACAGGGAAATTTACACGGTCTTCGGTTAGATCTTTTGTATTTGTTTGTATAATGCCAGTTGAATGTTTTGTGCTGTAGCAAATATGAGTATTTGGTTCGGCTGGTACTATAATCATTTTAAAACTACCTTGATAAGGTACTAATTCTACACGTTCTGTTGTGTTGTAAACAGTTTGTACTTTATAAGTCTCCTCGTATTCATAACGATAATATTTAGAGGTATTTGCTGGATCAAAACTTTTAACATTAATCTGAACACCTTGTGTGCCATCTTTTTCAGCCATTTTAGCTTCTAGATCAATAGAGTTTTGTGTAGTTAAAACTTGCTGTGAAGAAATATAAGATTTGCCAGATTTTGTTGTAATTTTTAATTGATAGTTTTTGTTTGGTTCTACTTTAAATTCATTTACAGAAATATATTTTCCATCTTTTTCGTCAAAATTAAATACGTTTCCATCGCTATCAACAACAGTAACTTTAGCTCCAGATTCAGGCTTTTTTATTGTGTCATTAACTAGTCTTGTTCGCGAAATGTTTATTTCCTGATATTTTAATTCGTTCGTTAATGTAGCTTCAACACTCATTGCATCTTCAAAATCTTGATTTTGATACACATATTGTTCCGTGCAACTTGATAAAAAGGCAAATGCAAAAAAGGCCAACGATGTTTTTTTGATTATTGATAAATTCATATGCATGAGATAAATGAATTAAAATTTGATATTGTAAGTTATTGTCGGAATTGGAACAGAGAAAATGGATGTTTTATAAGCCTTGATTTTTTTATCTTCAGTAACAAAATAAACATTATAAGGGTTATTTCGTCCCAAAACATTATAAACTGATAGGTTCCAAAAGCTATGAGCGAGTTTTTTTATTTTGTGATTTCCTTCAAAATTAAGACCAATATCTAATCTATAATAATCTGGAATTCTATATTGGTTACGATTGCTGTATAAAGTAAATTGCTCTCCTGTTAAGTCATAAGATCCGATTGGAAAAGTGACAGGTCTGCCGGTTTGGTAAACAAAATTGGTTGACAAACTATATCTTTTCGTGAATTTATAATTTAGAATAGCGCTAAAATCATGCGGTTTGTCATAATTAGTTGGAAAATATTGGCCGTTATTTATTTTTTCAGAATCAAATCTGCTATCGAGTTTTATTAATGCTCGAGAATAAGTGTAACTAAGCCATCCGTTAAAATTTCCTTTTTCTTTCTTGATTAAAAATTCAACTCCATAAGCTTTTCCTTCTCCTTGAAGAAGTTCGGTTTCTATGTTTTCGTTCAAAAACAATTCGGCACCAACCTTATAGTCTAGAATGTTTTTTGAACGCTTATAGTAACCTTCAACGCTTAGTTCTAACGATTTTTCAATTATATTTTTGAAAAGTCCCAACGAGAATTGATTAGAAGATTGTGGCTCAGTATTTAAATCTGAAAGTTTCCATACATCCATTGGAGATTGAGTGGTGTTCGTAGACAGTAAATGCATATATTGATATGTTCTGTCAAAACTTGCTTTTACGGATAAGTCAGGCATTATAAAATAGCGAGCTGAAATTCTGGGCTCAAAACCACCATAAGTTTTTACAGACTCATTATTGGAGTAAGTTTTGGTGTCAACAATAGTCCTATCAGATTTAGGCTGGTCATCTTGGTAAATGTTTTGTGTAGAAGGGCCAAGTGCAGAATAGAAAGAATAACGCAAACCTAAATTAATTAAAAACTTATCGTTGACTTTATAGTTTTCGGTAAAAAATAAAGCCGATTCTAAAGCTTTTTCTTTTTCAAGTGTGAGATCTTTAATTACAGAGTTGCTGCCTGTTGGTTTGAGGAAGCCAGGTTCAACATTGTATAATTTACTGCTAATGCCATAATTGAATAAATGCTTTTCATTAAGAGCATATTTCATTTTAAAAACAAACTGAGTCTCATTAATTTTATAGCCGTAATCAAATGATTTTTCAGGTTGAGAATCGTAATCGATGTTAAATTTATATTGGCTATTAGTAACAATTAGTGAAGATTTGTTTTTTACATTGAAATCATGATCCCATTTTACTGTTGCCAATAAATTGCTGTATTTGTAGATAGAATCTGAATTAATGCTGTATTTGTCGTGACTATAATACACGGAAGTTTCCAGATCATCTTTTTTTGAGATTTGATGATTGTATTTTAAAAGCAAATCATAAAAAGAAGCTTGACTATTGTCTAATTCAGGTTCTTTAATAGTTTTTAGAATCCAATCAGAATAACTTGCTCTACCACCAAATACCAAACTTGATTTTTCTTTTACTATCGGGATTTCAAGCGTAACATTGCTCATTACAGGGCCAATTCCAGCTTCGCCAGAAACTTTTTCGGTATTTCCGTCTTTAGATTTAATATCAAAAACAGAAGAAAGGCGTCCTCCAAACTCAGCGGGAATACTTCCTTTGTAGATATCGGCTGTTTTGGTTGTAAATGGATTTACAGAAGAAAAGAAACCCAAAAAGTGAGATGGGTTGTAGAGAGAAGCGTTGTCAAGTAAAAACAAGTTTTGATCATCTTTTCCTCCACGCACATTAAAGCCCGCAGAACCTTCGCCTGCCGTTTTTATCCCCGGAAGTGTTGTTGCGACTTTAAAAATATCTCTTTCGCCTAGAATTAAAGGTACGTTTTTGATGTTTTCGACATTAATACTTGTAAGGCCTGCAACTGCCGAAGCTGTGTTTTTGGTTCTTTTATTTTCGATGACAACTTCTTTAAGTGCATTTACATTTTCGTCTAAATTAAAATCAACTTTTCCGTTGCTGTAAAGCACAATCTTTTTAGCCTTTGATTGATGACTGATTGATTGTATTTCAATTATATTAATTCCGGCAGGAACTCTAAAACTGTAATAACCGTTTGCATCACTTGTTGTACTGATGTCTTTGTCTTTTACTTTAATGGTGATGTTATATTCTGGTTTTTCTGAAATTCTGTCTTTTACATAGCCAGAAAGGGTATAGGTTTGAGATGTGTTTATCAAAGACTGTTTTCCTAGAGAAATAATAGAGTCTGTATCTTTCTTAGAATCATTCAGATACTGTTTATTATAAATTGGAACAATTTGCAAATTGGCAGTCTTATTAGCATTTTTATCATCGGTATTTTCAAAATATTTTTCAGTTATAATGTTTGAGATTAAAAGCCCATTACTTAAAATAATATTGTTGTTATCGATAATGTAATTTATAGTTGTGTTATTCAAAATAGCATCTAAAACCACTGAAATAGATGTATTACTGAATTCGCCAGAAATCAGTTCATCATTAGATAGCCACTGATCCTCAAAATAGAAATGAAAAGAAGTATTTTTTTCGACTATCTCAATAGCTTTCTTTCGTGTTACATTTGAATATTTGATAGAAATATTTTTTTCTTGCGAAAAGAGAAAAATTGGCAGTAAAAAAAATAAATAGAAGATAAAGTGTTTTTTCATTTAGATTTTAGAATAGAGCTTATAAATTGTTGTCAATAAATTTTATTAAATCTGCTTTGAACTGGTATGGATTTGTCTCTTCCAGAATTTTATTTTTTTTGTAAAAATCTTTTATTTCTTTTTTTAGTTGAGGAAATATTTCAAGGGCTTCTTTTTGCGTATTTACAGATGCAAATTTTGAATTATAAAGTAGTTGGTAATTAGTGTATTCTTTGAATTCTGTATATAAAGCAGTTTCGCTAATTGTTTCCTTAGCAGTTTTAGTGTGCTTAATGTATAAGGAGATATTTTTACCTAAATATTTTTCTTCAAAAAAACCAGTAATGGACTTCGGATATCTATATTTATTGTCAATGTTGATAAATCTCTTTTCTCCAATTATAAAATAATCAGTTTTTTCATTTATGAGTGTTATGCCGAAAGTGCTTATGTTTTCGAATGACTTAACAAGCTGGTCTTTGTATATGTCATACTTTATAAAGATGTTTTCATACAACTGATTGTCGTAAAAAACAGATCCTTTAAGAAAGTCTTTACTTGAATAATAATTGTGGCTGTTTTTTAAATTATAAGGATCAATATGAATTTTGCCATTGTTGATGTTTAAGATCTCTCCGTCAACTATTTTGTCAAAATAATTGGAGACTTCTTTTTTTTCATTAGTTTGAGAAAAACTGTTGATTGAAATTAATAGTAGGATGAAAATTACTGGTGAGTAATTTGTGATTTTCAATGGTTGGCTTTTATAATATAGTTTGAATTTAAAAGAGATAAATGATAGCGTTTTTATTCTTGACATTGCAATACTCTTTCTCATCAATAATTTGGTTTTGTGTAGCGATTTTCCATATAAAACTATGTTAATGATAGTCCTTTAAAAAATAAATTAAACCAACAACATTGATTTTTAAACCAACAGCATTATTTATCCTACAATGTGTTTCTTGAAAACGTTGTAGTTTAGTGTTTTAACTATTTGATTTTAGATTGAAAAGTAGGTGTAAAAACTGAAAAACCCCGTTTCTTGATTATGAAACGGGGTTTTTGCTATGAATAAATCTTGAGTGAATTATGGAATATTTGATTTTAAAAAAGCAAGTCAACTTGTGAATTAATTTTTTCAATATAATAATCTATTTTTCGAATGGCTCGATTAAAGAATATGTTTTGCTCCTTAATACCTGATTGTCCTAGCGGTTTTGAGTTTATGATTTGTTGTTTAAAAAATTGATGCACGTTATTGCAGCTTTCTTCATTATCGGTAATAAAATAGCCTAAGAGTGTGTAAGGAACAAACATGGTTAACTTTTCGTCCGTTTCGATAAGCATATTATTGTTGAGCAAGATTAACTCGTTATAATAGATGTTAAACTTTGTATTTTTTACGTTACATTTTTCCTGAATCAAATTGATAATTCTTTTCAGGTCTTTACAGAGGGCATTTGCATTTTTTAAAGAAAGTAAACCGGCTTCATGAAAGTACAGAATTTGTTGTAAACTGCTGTTTATGGTAGTGTCATTCCAAACTTCATTTACCACTGTGTTTTCATACACATTTTTTAACTTCTGCATATATTCTGCAAAAGATTCTTCGATTATAAAGTTTTCAAAATTGACTTTCTTTTGATTGGCGTTTAAAAGATTCAGCCATACAAAAGCTTTAAATTTTGATAAGATAGTTCCATCCATAAAATAAAACAGCGGAATATCCTTAGCAGAATAAAATAGTGTTGTGTTGGGATTTTTAGTCAATACTTCGATTTGTTCTGCCGATGTTTTGAAATATTGAAGCATATCTTTTAAAGTTTCTATTTCAATAGTCTTTTCTATAATTACTTTTTCTCTTTTCGAAAATAGATTGTCTAATGAAATATTAAAATGATTTGCTAATGTGATGGTTTCATCAATCGAAAATTTACTTTTTTCAGATATTCTTCTGTGTGATGCATCGTAGCTTATCTCTAAAACTGCAGCAATCTCCTCAATTATAGAAACTGATTTAGGGATTTTAGCTCGAAGCGCTTTTAAAAAGGATTCTTGATATTTCATAATTTGCGATAATCACAAATATAAGAAATAGTTTTATTGATTTAAGCAAATTTACATGTGATAATTACAATATGTTTGTCCCGTAATTTTAAAATAATGATTTATGAAAACATCAATTTTAGTAATTCTAAGTTTTGTTTTTGGATACTCTTACGGTCAGAATTCAGTTCTAATTGAAAATGATCCTGCTGAATTGCATTCTCAAATTTTCAGCCTTTCACCAATGTCTAAAAAAGTTGATAAAGTAAATGGACTTGTATTTGGAGTTGGGCATGTTGAAAACAAAAATGTAGAGCATCAAACAATAAACGGATTAAACATGGAAGCTAATCCAGCACCAGTAGTTGGAGCATTCTATGCTTTTATGTCCTTAATGTATATGGATGAGATAATTAAAAACAATAAAAAATCGGATAGCATTAAAAATACTGAAGATTATTATAAAATTAAGAATATGAATCATTTTCCTCATTTAAGACTAAATGGTATAAATGTTAGTACGGGATGTTTCTTTACCACAACTAGTATGAATGGATTAAATGTATCTGTTGGAAATAAATTCAATAATTTTAATGGGCTTTCGGTTACAGTTTTAGGAACAATTTCAGATCAACAAAACGGGCTTTCGATTGGTATTTATAATGCTAATAATAGTTTGGCAGGCTCAACAGTTGGAATTTACAACCAATCCTATCAATTAAGAGGATTGCACCTGGGAATTTTTAATCAAACCAGAATTAACAGAGGTGTACAAATTGGCGTTTTGAACAAGTCAAATTCAAAAGGCTTTCAGATGGGGCTTTGGAATGTAAATAATAAAAGGTCAATGCCTTTCTTAAACTGGTAAATTATGAGACGATGTTTATTACTACTAATTCTTATATTTTCAGAATTTACATTTGCCCAAAATGAATCTCAAAATTTATCTGATGAATACGAGAGGGTTTATGTTGAAGCTGGTTTTGTGCAGCCAATAGGAGAGCTTTCTGATAAGTTTGATTTATCGCCGTCATTTGGATTTTGGTTTAGAAATAAATTAAATCGGGAAGATTTTGTAGATTTTGGATTTAACTTTTTTGTGCCAAAAAATCCTGTCGATGTCAATTTTAAATATCGGGATTCTATTGTACAATACAAATCGAGTCATTTTGCGATAAATATGGGAACGCGTTTTGCAAAAGTTATTCCGTTATCTCGGCAAAAAACAGATTTTAATTTAGAATGGAATTCGGGAATTGGTTTGGCTCTAAATTTTTATAATGCTCCAAAAGAATTAGAATTTGGAAAGGGAGAACACGCAAAAGAAGTTTTGACTACATTTTATTTATCACAAGGAATCAAGATTAATTATAGAAATACCGGATTGCAATGTCATTATCAATGGTCGCCTTATAATTTGTTTAATGATCAAGTTGAAAAGAATTTTGGTTCCCAAAGTTTGATGTTTGGAATCGTTTACAGACAATAGTAAAAGCAAAAAATCCCGTTTCGATTAAATGAAACGGGATTTCTCTATGAATAAACCTTTAGTAAACTAAGATCTGATTACTCTTTTTTCTCCTCACGTGGAGGTCTTGGAACAAGTGCTTTTTTAGACACTTTTTCTTTTTTAGTTTTAGGGTCAACTCCTAAGTATTTCACTTGGAAAACATCTCCCATTTTAACAACATCGGCAACATTTTCAGTGCGCTCCCAAGCTAGCTCAGATACGTGAAGCAATACTTCGTTTCCTGGTGCAGCAGTATATTCTACTACAGCTCCAAAATCAAGCATCTTGATTACTTTTACTTCGTATGCTTCTCCAACTTGTGGTTTGAAAGTTAATGCATCAATTTTAGCCAATACTGCTTTGATGCCATCAGGATTAGTTCCTAAAATTTCAACTACACCTTGCTCATCTACTTCGTTGATTACGATTGTAGTTCCTGTAGCTTTTTGTAATTCTTGAATTACTTTTCCTCCAGGACCGATTAATGCTCCAATAAAGTTTCCAGGAATAGTTCTAGTAATGATTTTTGGCGCATGAGCTTTAACTTCTGCTCTTGGAGTTGCAATAGTTTCAGTTAATTTACCTAAAATGTGTAAACGTCCATCACGAGCTTGTGCCAAAGCTTGTTCCATAATGTCATAACGCAATCCTTCGATTTTGATATCCATTTGGCAAGCAGTAATACCGTCAGCAGTTCCAGTCACTTTAAAATCCATATCTCCTAAGTGATCTTCATCTCCTAAGATATCAGACAATACAGCAAATTTCTCACCGTCAGTAATTAATCCCATAGCAATACCAGAAACTGGTTTTGTCATTTGAACCCCAGCATCCATAAGAGCCATTGTTCCAGCACAAACTGTTGCCATAGAAGAAGAACCGTTAGATTCTAGAACTTCAGAAACAACACGAATTGTATAAGGACAATCTGCAGGAATCATATTTTTTAATGCTCTTTGAGCTAAGTTACCGTGACCAACTTCTCTTCTTGAAGTTCCTCTTAATGGTTTTGCTTCACCAGTAGAGAAAGGAGGGAAGTTATAGTGTAAGTAGAATTTCTCTTCACCTTGTTCAGATGGAGAATCGATTTGATTAGCTTCTTTAGAAGTTCCTAAAGTTACAGTAGCCAAAGCTTGAGTTTCTCCACGTGTAAATAAAGAAGATCCGTGTACAGATGGCAAATAATCAGTTTCACACCAGATTGGTCTGATCTCTGTAGTTTTTCTACCGTCTAGACGAATTCCTTTTTCAAGAATTACGTTACGAACCGCTTCTTTGTTTGTTTTGTAGAAGTATTTTCCAACTAAACCTGCAAGATCTGCATTTTCAGCATATTCTTCTTCAGTAAATAAAGCTTTAGCTTCTTCTTTTACTGCTGCGAATTTTTCACCTCTTTCAGCTTTTCCTGAAGCTTCTTGTGCAATTGCATAGCATTTGTCGTAAGCAGCAGCTTTTACTTTAGCGTAAACAGCTTCGTCTTCAATTTCACCTTCGTAAGTTCTGTATTCTTGAGAGCTCAATTTTGCTCTTAATTTTTGTTGAGCAACAATTTGAACTTTAATAGCTTCGTGAGCAAATTTAATTGCCTCAACCATTTCAGCTTCTGAAATTTCTTTCATCTCACCTTCAACCATTGCAACAGAATCCATAGAAGCTCCAATCATCATGTCGATATCAGATTTTTCTAATTCTTCTCTGCTTGGGTTGATTACTAATTTTCCGTCGATACGAGCAACACGTACTTCAGAAATTAAGTTATAAAACGGAATGTCAGAAACAGCTAATGCTGCAGATGCTGCTAAACCAGCTAATGCGTCTGGCATAACGTTATCGTCATGAGACATTAATTGAATCATAACCTGAGTTTCAGCGTGGTAATCATCTGGGAAAAGAGGACGTAAAACACGGTCTACTAATCTCATTGTTAATACTTCGCTGTCACTTGGTCTTGCTTCTCTTTTGAAAAATCCTCCTGGGAAACGTCCCGCAGCGGCGAATTTTTCACGGTAATCTACCGTTAATGGTAAAAAGTCAACACCTGGGTTAGATGTTCTTGCAGAAACTGCTGTTGCTAAAAGCATACAGTTTCCTAAACGTACAACAACTGAACCATCGGCTTGTTTTGCTAATTTACCAGTTTCGATTGAGATGCTTCTTCCATCTCCTAAATCGATAATTTCTTGTGAAACTTGTGGAATCATAAATTTTTCCTTTTTGATTATACAATGGGTTTTAGTTGTGTTGTAGTTGTTGTTGTGTGTAGTTGTTGTTATCTAAAACCCAATGAAAAACCAAACTTTTTTTCTTGTAATATGCTTATTATAAATAGCTATAATGTAAAAACAAAAAGAGGCACTCTCGCACCTCTTTTCTATATTGATTATTTTCTGATATTCAATACTTTGATAATCTCACGATATCTGTTGATATCTTTCTTTTTCAAGTAGTCCAACAAAGCTCTTCTTTTACCTACTAATAGTACAAGAGAACGCTCAGTGTTGTAATCGTGACGATTTTTTTTCAAGTGTTCAGTTAAGTGAGAAATTCTGTAAGTGAACAACGCGATTTGACCTTCTGCGCTTCCAGTGTTTGTTGCACCACCGTGTTGTGCGAAGATTTCTTCTTTCTTTTCTTTAGTTAAATACATTCCAATATTATTTAATGATTTTTATGTATGTCAATACAACTTTTGTAAGACGGGTGCAAAATTAGATTAAAAAAACAGAAAAATCAAAAAAAAATAAAAGAATCTAAAAAATTGGCGTAAGAAATTTGTTTTTAAAGATTTACATCTGTTTTTTCTGCTTAATTTAAGCTGATTTCTATTTTGACTTCAGAGATTTTTTGCCCGATTGCTTTTCGCTTAAAGAGGAATAAGAAAATTTTACATTGTCTCCATCAATACTTACTCCAGAAATTAAAATTCCTCGATCGTAGTTGTCAACAAATGTAGTTTTTCTAAGACTATCACTTCCTTCCCAAACGCCTTGCTTTAATCCATCTTTGATTGGGCCTTTTTGTGTCACAAATTTATCATTTTCTTCAAACTCGCCGTTCCCATCTGTTACAGTTTGATTCTTATTTTCGTCCCAGCAATTAAGAATCAGAGTCTGCTGTTTTTTTGTTTTCGAATCCCAGAGATTCTGAATCTCAGATTTCTTATTTTGATTTTCGTACCAATTAATTTCTTTGCCGTTTTTATGATCTTCAGAATAATTTATAACAGATTCTTTTGCGCCATTTTTATAATAGCAAATAAACTCTCCGTCTTTTTTCAAAACATCTCGGTCCAAAGTTGATCCTGTCATTTTCCTCCTTCCATTTTTGTAGAAATCAGTAACAACATAACGGATACTTTTCTGCGAATAATTGGTAATTACTCTTGTGTAAGCATAATTTTCTGGTGTGCATTCACGATTTAAAGAATCTAAAAAGATTTTTTTAGACATCATGCTAATTTGCGCAGACAGATTAACTGAAATTATCAGAAGCAATAAGATGAAGATGTTTCTTTTCATTCAGTTCTATTTTTTATCTTAAAAATAGTTCTTCTAGAATAATTTAGCAACTTCTTGATTTACAAATTCTAAAAATCTTTCGTCAGCTTCTGTAAACGGATCAATAACGTGGCTGTCAATATCAATTTGGCCAATATTTACTCCATTCACAAAAAGAGGCACTACGATTTCTGACTTAACTGTTAAACTGCAGGCAATATAATTGTCTTGCGCTTTAACGTCGGGTACTACAAAATTAGCATTGCTTTCGGCAACCTGACCGCAGATTCCTTTACCAAACGGAATAACGGTATGGTCTGTTTCTGCTCCAACGTAAGGTCCTAAGTGTAGCGTTTTGGCGTCGTGATTTGCAAAATAAAAACCAACCCAGTTATAATATTCTACGTTTTCGTTTAAAAGCTTGCAAACTGCTAATAATTTTTCGTCTCTATTTTTTTGAATGTCAGCAATAATGCTGGTTATCTGTGGTTGTAATTCTTGAAATGTCATGATATTAAATTTTATACAAAAGTATTTAAAGCTGAACTCAAAAAATATATAAATTTGAAAAAAAAATCTCTTGAAAAAATATTTAGTCCAGTTTAAGCCATTCCTGATTTTTATAAGCATTTTTTTTCTGACATATATTGTCTTTACAATTCTTTATAAATTTTATTTAAATAGTTATCAGGCAGAAGATCTTGATGCTATAACCATGATTTCTGGAAGAAATTCAGAACAATTGCTGAAGCTTTTTGATTATGATGTAATAATTCAGAAAAATTCACAAAACCCATGGCAGGATATTATTCTAAATGGCAGATTTATAGCGCACATAACCGAAGGCTGTAATGCTGTAAGTGTGATGATACTTTTTGTATCGTTTGTAGCGGCTTTTTCTGGAAATTTAAAAAAGACACTATTGTTTATAATCTTTGGACTTATATCCATTTATATTCTAAATGTTATTAGGATTTCGC
Source organism: Flavobacterium sharifuzzamanii (assembly GCF_003254585.1). GTDB lineage: Bacteria > Bacteroidota > Bacteroidia > Flavobacteriales > Flavobacteriaceae > Flavobacterium > Flavobacterium sharifuzzamanii. The sequence continues at coordinate 326,270 of NZ_QJGZ01000041.1, forward strand.
TTCTGATTGTGCTTGTGTATCACTTTCCGCAATATACCCATTTTCTGCATGGAACTTTTTTTCCTTTGATGATTTACGGATATGTTTTTATTTTATGGATTTTCTGGATCAATAGATTTTCAAAATATGCTAAATAAATTAAAAGAAAATAAGTTAAAAATCTTTGTTACAATTGTTGTTGTAATAGGTTTTGCATTGATTAGAACATTTGAAAGTAAATTGTTTTATGATCCTTTTCTGGCATACTTCAATGCTGATTTTCATTCAATACCATATCCTTCAGTTGAAAATTTTAAGCTTTTTGCAGGGCTTTTTTTTCGGTATTTTTTAAATTCGGCTTTATCACTTTTGCTTATTTTTATTCTGTTCCAGAATCGAGACATTTTTAAATTCAGTCTGTTTGTTTACAGCTTATTATTGGTCTTGTTTTTAATGGCATTTTACATCATTCTCGAATATTTTCCAAACGGAAGCTGGCTACTGTTTTATGTGCGTCGATTTTTAATTCAGCCTATTTTAGTGCTATTATTTATTCCTGGATTTTACTATCAGCTTCAAAAAACTAAAAAATAACATTTGTTTAGGTTTTTTTTATGCGGTTTTTAAATAGCTTTGCAGTATGAATTTGAAAAAGTGTACAGGTCTATTTTTAGCGTTCCTTTTATTGGTCTCCAATATTGGGTTTGCTTTTGACGTGCATTATTGTGGCGGAGAAATTGCCTCGGTTTCTTTAAAAACTACAGCAGAACCTGTTGTTGAAAAGAAATGTTGCGGTTCTAAAGAGAAAGAAAACTCTTGCTGTAAAGATAAAGTTGTTCATTTCGAAAAGAAATCAGACAACGCAACAATCAAATTCTTCTTTTTTCAATTTGCTTTCCCGGCAGTTATACAAGATTATAAGCCTTTAGTCTTTTTAGAAGTTCCAACTTTTAAAAAGAAAGAAGTTCTTTCGTATTACGCTGATGCGAATGCGCCCCCCTTATTTAAATTATACCATCAGTATATTTTCTATTCCTGATTTTAATGTTAAGATGCAGTGCAAGTCTTAATCAAGACTTTGTATTTACATTTTGATAGTTTTTGTTTTTGAAAAACATCAAAAATGTAATTCTATTTAAACATTAAAATCTTTTTTTATGCAAAAAAATATAATGCTTTTTGTAGCATTTTTGCTTTCGGTTTCAGTCTTTTCACAAGAAGATCTGCAAGAAGTAAAAATTACTAAAAAGCAAAAAGGAATTAAAAAATCCTTCACAGTAACAGCCAATACATCTGTAATTACCAGTAAAGAACTACTTAAAGCGGCATGCTGTAATCTGGCTGAAAGTTTTGAGACCAATCCGTCAATCGATGTTAATTTTTCTGATGCTTTAACGGGAACTAAGCAGATTAAAATGCTTGGGTTAACCAGCCCGTATTTAATGATTACAGAAGAAAATATTCCTTCCGTACGAGGAGCGTCTCAAGCGTATGGTTTGTCCTTTACACCTGGAACTTGGATTGAAAGTGTTCAAATCACGAAAGGAGCGGGGAGTGTTATAAATGGTTACGAAAGTATTTCTGGCCAGATTAATACAGAGCTTTTAAAGCCTTTAAATGATATTCCTTTCTTTCTGAATGCTTATGGTTCTACAGATTCTCGTTTTGAATTAAACACACATTTCAATAAGAAATTATCAAACAAGTGGGCGACCAGTTTGTTCGTTCACGGAAATGCGCGTGTAGCAAAAAACGATATGAACAAAGATGGCTTTCTAGATAATCCGTTAGGAAAACAAATCAATGTTTTAAATCGTTATCAATATTATAATCCAGAAAGTGGTTTGGTGAGTTTTATCAATTTCAGATATATGAATGATAAAAAACAAACTGGAGAAGTTAATTTTGATAAAGATCGTGATCGTGGCACAACAAATTATTGGGGTTCAGAAATTAATACAGAACGTTTTGATGTTTCTACAAAAATCGGATATGTATTTAAAGACATGCCATACCAAAGTATTGGTTTTCAAAATGCCTTTAATAGCCATAAACAGGATTCTTATTATGGTTTAAATCAATACGACATCAAACAGAATAGCTTTTATTCTAACTTGATTTTCAATTCGATCATCAATAATACGATGCATAAGTTTTCGACTGGTCTGAATTTTACTTACGATCAATATCAGGAATTTGTGAACCTGACAGATGTAAGCAGAATTGATAACTCAGTTGGTGCTTTCTTTGAATATACTTACGATAATACAGATAATTTTAGTTTGATTTTAGGCGGAAGGGTAGACAATCATAACCGATTAGGAGTTTTTGTTACGCCAAGATTGCACATGAGATATAATCCTTGGAAAAATGGAGTAGTCCGTTTTTCTGCAGGAAGAGGAAAACGTTCTGCTAATATCTTTGCCGAAAATCAGCAGCTTTTTGCTAGCTCAAGAACTTTTTCAATCTTGGATTCTAACGGAAAAATATACGGTTTGAATCCTGAAATTGCATGGAATTATGGGGTAAGTTTTTCTCAGAAATTCCGTCTTTTCAACAGAAATGCCGATGCAGGTTTTGATCTTTATAGAACCGATTTCCAAAATCAGGCCGTTGTAGATGTGATGCAAAGTCCGCAGCAAGTGTTGTTTTATGATTTGAAAGGAAGTTCTTTTGCAAATAGTCTTCAGGTTGAGTTCAATTACGAATTGATTCACAACTTGAATTTAAGAACAGCTTACAAATATTATGATATTCAGACTGATTATTTAAGAGGGACATTCCAGCGTCCGCTTCAGGCTAAACATCGTTTCTTAGGAAATTTAGAATATGAAACAACGATGAATAATGATAAGCAATGGAGGTTTGATTTTACTTATAATTGGTCAGGAAAACAACAATTGCCTTATACGGCATCAAATCCTGTAGCAGATCAGTTTCCAGATTTTTCGCCAGCTTATGCTGTAATGAATGCGCAAGTAACCCGCGTTTTTTCTCCAGTTTTTGAAGTGTATGTAGGAGGAGAAAATATTGGAAATTATAGACAAGAAAAAGCAATTTTAGGAGCAAATGATCCTTTTGGACCTAATTTTGATGCATCAATTGCATACGCACCAATTTTCGGGCAGATGTATTATGCGGGACTTAGATTTAAAATTAAATAACAATTTCAACAATAATAAAAATTAAAAGCAATGAATAAAATAGTTTTAATCGCAATGATGGTTTTTTTAGGATTTTCAGCTCAAGCTCAAACTAAAAAGAACAAGAATTTAAAATATACAACTGAAGTAAACGGTAACTGCGAACAATGCAAGAAACGAATTGAAAAAGCGGCTTATGGCGTTCCAGGAGTAAAAACGGCAAGCTGGGATGTAAGTTCGCATCAGCTTTCGGTAATTCTAAACGAAGAGAAATGTTCTCCTTCTGATTTGAATAAAGCAATTGCAAAGGCAGGTCATGATACTAAGGAAGTTAAAGCAACAACTGAAGATTATGACAATCTTCATAGCTGTTGCAAGTATGTAAGAGAATAATTATGCAGAGAAGCCCAGACAATTAGTTTGGGCTTTTTTTAATAGTTAATTTATGTTTAAAATACCGCATTTTATTGTGGTTAAGGTAAATTATTGTTACTTTCACGAACTATAAAAAATAACCAATCACATTTATGAATAATTTTGAATGGACTCAGTTACTAAACCCTGAATTTTATATTACTTTAAGCGTCGGAGGTTTTCAGATTGGGTTGTTTATCGTTCTGTTTATAGTTTTTGCTGAGACAGGACTTTTTGCAGGCTTTTTTCTGCCTGGAGATAGTTTACTTTTCTTAGCGGGTATTTACAGTCGTGATTTAATTGAAAATGTTGCTTTTATTCCAAATGATTTTTTAAATGTGTTTCTGCTTGCAACAGCAGTTGCTATAATGGGAGTTTTAGGTAATATGACTGGTTATTGGTTTGGTGCAAAGAGCGGTTATTATTTATTCAAAAAAGAAGACACTTTTTGGTTTAAGAAAAAGTACCTGCTTCAATCGAAAGACTTTTTTGAAAAATATGGAGGAAAAGCAATTATTTATGCACGCTTCTTGCCAATTTTCAGAACGTTTGCTCCAATTGTTGCAGGAATCGTTTCGATGGACAGAAAGAAATTTATGTTTTATAACGTTTTGAGTTCTTTTCTTTGGTCATTTATATTGATCTTCGCAGGACATTATTTATATGGTGTCTTCTTAAAACAAGGTATAGATTTAAAGAAACACATTGAATATATCATTATCATTATCATCATTATTTCAACGTTTCCAGTTTTAGTGAAACTTTTAAAAAAGAGACCACACGAAGAGATATAATCAAATAGAGAGAATAAAAAAAATCCGATGCTGAAGAGCTTCGGATTTTTTTTATGTTAGTTTTAAGCTTTATTAGAAACATACTCTTAATTGTATAAAATTCTCTTTAACGCAAAAAGGTCAATAGAGCAAGAGTATAAATCAAAAAAGCTGTAATTAGTTTTAAAACGTAATTACAGCTTTTGAAATTTGTTTATAGCTTTTATAAAAGATATTTTGAATTAGAATTTGGGATTTAAAAATTGATTGTTTTTAGATCATTACCATTCGTTCACTTTGTTGGCATCCATTTTAAGGAAAATAAACAGCAAAATCGTGAATCCCCAGAGTCCAGAACCTCCATATGAAAAGAAGGGCAGAGGAACCCCGATTGTTGGGAAAATTCCAATTACCATCGCAATGTTTACAAAGAAATGGATAAAGAGAATTGCGGCGACACAATATCCGTAAACCCGGCTGAACTTAGTTTTCTGTCTTTCTGCTAAATAAATAACCCTAAGAAGCAGACCTGTAAAAAGTAAAATCACTACTAATGAACCTGCAAAACCCCATTCTTCACCAACAGTGGTAAAGATATAATCAGTGTGCTGCTCAGGTACAAATCCTCCCTTGGTTTGCGTGCCTTCAAGAAAACCTTTTCCAAGCCATCCTCCAGAACCAATAGCAATCTCAGATTGGTTGGTATTGTATCCAATACCTTTCATGTCTACAGTTTTACCAAGTAAAATATTGAAACGGTCTCTGTGGTGCTGTTTGAAAACATTGTCAAACACATAATCAACAGAGAAAACAAATCCAGATATTAGGACTAATAAAATTCCGCTTAAGATGATGTTTCTGTCAACTACTCTACCTTTAAAGTGTATAATTGCTAACACGACAAATGCCATTCCGATAACAGCGTATGGTTCTAAAACTAAAGTAAGAACGAAAAGCGCAATAGTTATAAATGCTGTCCATACATACCAAGAAGGCAAACCTTCTCTATATAAAACAAGAATGAACGCACTATAAATTAAAGCACTTCCAGGATCTGGCTGTGGTAAAATCAATATTACAGGCAATAGCATAATAGCTAAAGCTTGAATTTGTCTATTGGTTTCTTTTAAGTTGATTTGTGTGTCACTTAAATATTTGGCCAATGCAAGAGAAGTTGCTGCTTTTGCAAACTCAGAAGGCTGTAAAGTGAAGCTTCCTATGGCATACCAGCATCGCTGTCCCGCTATGGTTTTTCCGAAAAGAAATAATCCAGCAAGAGACAATAAGGAAACTCCGAAGATGATACTCGCATATTTTTCGTAAAATTTACCATCAACAAAAAGTACAACAAATATCAATGGAATAGTACAGCAGATAAAAATCAGCTGTTTTTGGTACGTTCCATCGGTAGATAATAAAGAAGACGAATAAATATTCAGCCAACCTAAAGTTACCAGCGCAATGTAGATAAAGACACTTATCCAATCAATATTATTTTTTACACTTTGATTTTTCATTTGAAATAATCTCCTTCTTAGTTTTTCTTAGTTGTGTCTACTGCTGTTTTTTTGACTTCAGTTTTTGGTGCCGTTGTAACTGGTGCTTTTGGCTTTATAATTTTTGCTTGTAATACTGAATCTTTTGGGACAGATTCAATTTTAAGAGCATCACTTATTCCGCCTACTTTAGCATATTCTGAAAGTAAGCTTTTGTTTAATACTCTTACTTCTAGATCGGTTCTTGTAATTTTCTTTCTTAGATATTTCTCAATCATTAAACTTGCAATCGGACCTGCAACTGTTGCTCCAAAACCTCCATTCTCAATCATAACGGCAATAGCAATTTTTGGATTGTCTTTTGGTGCAAAAGCAACAAATATAGAGTGATCTTTAAGCTGTGTTCTTTTGCCGTTTATTTTAGCAAAGTTCTCAGCGGTACCAGTTTTTCCACAAATATCTATTCCTTCTACTCTAAGAGCATAAGCTGTACCCTTATTATACACATCAAATAATCCGCTGATAACTGGTGGGAAATATTTTTGATCAACCGTAGTCACATGTTTTGTTGTGAACTTTTCGTCTATTTTTTCGCCTTCAATTTTTTTAATGATATGAGGAGTATAATAATAACCCTGATTTGCAACAGTTGCCATCATATTGGCCAATTGAATAGGTGTCATCAAAACCTCTCCCTGACCAATTGCATTAGATACAATAGTTGAGCTTCTCCATCCGCCGTTAGGATAGATTCTTTTATATGTTTTAGAAGTCGGGATATTTCCTCGTTTTCCAGTAGGTAAATCATAACCCATAAACTGACCTAAACCAAAACTTTTTACGTGACTGCTCCAAACATCTACAGCTTTTCCAGGATCTTTGTACTTGTTGATTGTCAGCATGTAGGCTTGGCCAAAATAAGTGTTGCAAGAATTGTAAATTCCGTTATGCAATTGATGCGGACCAAAACCGTGGCATTTCATAAAACGGCCTCCACCATAACTAAATCCGTGGTGACACATGAAAGTAGTTTGTTCATTTATAACACCTTCTTGAAGTGCGACCAGACCAGTCAGGATTTTGAATGGAGAACCTGGAGGATACTCTGCTAAAAGTCCTCTGTCATATAAAGGTTTTGCAATAGAATCATGATATAAAAGCGTATAATTTTTAGATCTCTGACGCCCTACTAAAATACCTGGATCATAAGAAGGAGCTGTAACCAATGCTAGAATTTCTCCAGATTTTGGCTCAATAGCAACAATTCCACCTCGCTTATTAATCATTAATTCTTCACCATATTTTTGAAGTTCAGCATCGATTGTTAAATTAATGTCTTCTCCAGCAACGGCAATAGTGTCGTATTTTCCTTCTTTATAAGGGCCAATTTCTCTATTGTATTTGTCTTTTTGAATGTATTTTACACCTTTTATTCCGCGTAAAATTTCTTCATAGCTTTCTTCTACACCTTGCTTTCCAATTAAATCTCCACTGTTATAGTACGGATTCTTCTCAATTTGTTTTTCATTTACCTGAGTAATAAAACCAAAAATGTTTGCCCCGTAATCTACTTCGTAGTCACGAAGTGATCTTTTTTGGAAATAAAAGCCATCATATTTTCTGATTTTTTCTTGAAAAGCAGCAAATTCATTTTTATTCAACTGTGATAAAAAAACAGAAGGGAGCCTTGGGCTGTAGACTTTTGCTTTTTCAATACGCTTATGATATTCTTCTTCAGTAATATTCAAAAGAGCGCAAAATTCGGCAATATTTAAATCCTTTTTTATATCTCTCGGAATAACCATGATGTCATAAGAAGCCTGATTCGCAACAAGAAGTTTTCCGTTACGATCATAAATATAACCTCTTTCAGGGTAGTCATATACTTTTTTTATTGCATTATTTTCTGATTTCAGTTTAAAAGAATCATCAATAATCTGCAGGTAAAAAATCCTAATCACTAGCAAAGACGCTGCAATAATAATTATAGTGGGCAGCAAGACTTTTCTCATCGTTTATTGGGCTTAATAAGATAAATTATTATTATTGAGGTGATTATAGTAAAGATAGAACTAAATAAGGTTCGAAGCAAAATGTCCCAGATAAATTTGAACTGGAAGGCTTCTAAAACAAACAATACAATATGATGCATTAGAACCGAAACCAATATAAATGAAAACCGTTCTGGGGTTAAAGATTCATTCAGTTTAATGGTTTGATACTCATAACTTAAACCAAAAGAAAATTTAAAAATATAAGGCCTATAATAGGCTAAAATAACACACGCAGTGGCATGTATCCCGCCAGAATTGCAGAACATATCCATAATTAATCCTAGGAAAAAGCTTGAGATAATTAATCCAGCTTTATTGCTGTTTACTGGGTAAAGAATGATATACAAGATATACGGAAACGGACTTATATATCCCAAGAAATTCATATTGTTGAAAATAACAATCTGAATTGCCAGTAACATAATAAATCGAAAAATATTGACTAACAGAGCGCTATTCATTTTTTTCTTTGTTTTCTAAATTAATAAGTTCCTCTCTGTCTTTGCTTTTGATAATGTAAACGTGTCCTAAGTTTGTCATGTCGTTAAAGAGTTTAACTTTTATAACATAAAAACTTGTTTGAGTCTCTTTGTAAATCGTTTCAACGGTTCCAATGTTGATTCCTTCAGGGAAAATTACAGATTGTCCTCCTGTTACAATTGTATCTCCTTTTTTAACTGAAGCTAATCTCGGTACATCTCTTAGCTGTACAAATCCAGTGCTTTTTCCATCCCATGTTAAAGAACCAAAATGATTTGATTTTTTTAACTTGGCATTAATTCTGGATTTCATGTTCAAAATGCTCACAACAGTAGAATATCTTGGAGACGTATCATCTATGATACCCACAATTCCTAAACTGTTTATTACTCCCATATCTGGTTTAACGCCTTCGTTAGATCCAGAATTTAAAGTAAGAAAGTTTTCGTGTGTGCTGTATGTGTTATGAATTACTTTTGATACAATGATATCAGCAGGTTTTACCCCTTTAATGGTATCAGGTAAAGGCAATTTTGATGTGTCTTCTTTATTGAATAAAAGACTTTTTAATCTTGCGTTCTCAAGTACAAGTTCGTCGTTTTCAGCTCTTAAATTCATGTATTCATTAACACGATTGATTTTTTCATAAACACCTCCGCTTAAGAAATTTGCAGAACTGATTATTTTGCTTCTGTGGTAAGAATGAGATTGAATCGTGAGTCCTAACGAAATACCTAAAAGCAGCAAAAACAGCAATCGATTACTGTTTCTTATAAGGAAATTAAATATTTGCTGCATTTCTTGTCTGGTTATTTTGTTTCAGGATATGCTTAAAGGTTTCAGTTTTTACAAGGGTCAAAAGGTTAAATTTTGACCCTTATAAAAGTAAATTGATTATTATTTTGAATCTTATTTAATTAAGATGCTTTTAAATTTAGCAATGTTTTTAAGAGCCATTCCTGTACCGCGAACAACAGCTCTCAAAGGATCTTCAGCAATATAAACTGGTAAATCTGTTTTTTGAGAGATACGTTTGTCAAGACCTCTTAACATAGATCCTCCACCAGCTAAATAGATACCTGTGTTGTAGATATCTGCTGCTAACTCAGGCGGAGTCTGAGATAATGTTTCCATTACCGCATCTTCGATACGCTGAATAGATTTGTCTAAAGCTTTTGCAATTTCACGGTAAGAAACATCTACTTGCTTTGGTTTTCCAGTAAGCAAATCTCTACCTTGAACTGACATATCTTCTGGCGGACCATCTAAATCTTCGATTGCCGCTCCAATTTGAATTTTAATTTTTTCAGCAGTACTTTCTCCAACAAATAAGTTGTGCTGTGTACGCATGTAATAAACGATATCATTTGTGAAAACGTCACCTGCAATTTTTACAGATTTGTCACAAACAATTCCGCCTAAAGCGATAACAGCAATTTCTGTTGTACCACCTCCGATATCGACAATCATGTTTCCTTTAGGTTGCATAATATCAATACCAATACCAATTGCCGCCGCCATTGGTTCATGAATCAAGTAAACTTCTTTTCCGTTTACTCTCTCACAAGATTCCTTCACCGCTCTCATCTCCACTTCAGTAATACCAGAAGGAATACATACAACCATACGTAAAGCTGGAGTAAACATTCTTTTTTTCAATGCAGGAATACTTTTAATGAACATATTGATCATTTTTTCCGAAGCATCAAAATCAGCGATTACACCATCTTTCAAAGGCCTTATAGTTTTGATGTTTTCATGTGTTTTACCTTGCATCATATTGGCTTCCTTACCAACAGCAATGATTTTGCCTGATACTCTATCACGTGCAACGATAGACGGACTATCAATGACAACTTTATCATTATGAATGATTAAAGTGTTTGCGGTTCCAAGGTCTATCGCAATATCCTCGGTCATGAAATCAAAAAATCCCATAAGTTTTTTAGGGGTTTAAAATGTTATAAATTATTTATCGAACAAAGTTAAACAAATTAATGTTTAAAATGACGAGTTCCTGTAAATACCATTGCAAGATTATTTTCGTTGCAATAATTTATGCTTAATTCGTCTTTTATCGAACCTCCTGGCTGAATTACAGCAGTTATTCCTGCTTTTTTGGCTAATTCTACACAATCCGGAAATGGGAAAAATGCATCACTTGCCATCGAAGCTCCGTTTAAATCAAATCCAAAAGCTTTTGCTTTGTCAACAGCTTGAATTAAAGCGTCAACTCTTGAAGTCTGACCTGTACCTGATGAAATCAATGTTCCGTTTTTAGCAAATACAATTGTGTTTGATTTTGTATTCTTGCAAATTTTAGAAGCAAAGATCAAATCTTCGATCTCTTGAGCAGTAGGTTCTGTAATTGTAACGGTTTTTAAATGCTCTTTATTATCCGTAATATTATTTCTGTCCTGAATTAACAAACCATTAAGACAAGTTCTCACTTGACGAGCTGGTAATTCAACTTCATTTTGAACTAATATAATTCTGTTTTTCTTCTCTTGTAAAACCGTAACTGCCTCATCATCATAAGCTGGAGCGATTACAACCTCACAGAATAATTTGTTGATTTCTTGGGCAGTTTCTAAATCAATTTTTGTGTTAGAAATTAACACTCCTCCAAAAGCAGAAGTAGGATCGCAAGCCAAAGCTGCTAAATAAGCCTCGCTGATTGTTTTTCTTGAAGCCAATCCGCAAGCATTATTGTGTTTTAAAATCGCGAATGTTGGTCCGTCAGTTTTAAATTCAGCAATTAAATTAACTGCAGCATCAACATCAAGTAAATTGTTGTATGATAATTCTTTTCCGTGAAGTTTTTTGAACATTGCATCAAAATCTCCAAAGAAAAATCCTTTTTGGTGAGGGTTTTCACCATATCTTAAAACTTGACCGTTTGCAATGCTTTCTTTGTAAATAGTTTCGTCTGTATTGAAATAATTAAAAATAGCTCCATCATAGTGAGATGAAACATGGAAAGCTTTAGTAGCCAACAATCTTCTATTCTCCAAAGTTGTTGCTCCATTTTGCTCTGTAATCAAATCCAAAAGTAAACTGTACTCATTAACAGAAGCTACAATTACAGTGTCTTTGAAATTTTTTGCACCAGCACGAATTAATGAAATACCACCGATGTCAATTTTTTCAATAATATCTTGTTCACTTGCTCCAGAAGCAACTGTTTTTTCAAAAGGATATAAATCAACAATTACCAAATCAATTTGAGGAATATCAAATTCCTTCATTTGCTGAACATCACTTTCGTTATCTTGACGATTCAAGATACCACCAAAAATTTTTGGGTGTAAAGTTTTAACTCTTCCGCCAAGAATTTCTGGGAAAGAAGTAATGTCTTCAACAGGAACTACTGGAATACCAAGGTTTTTGATGAAATCTTCAGTTCCTCCAGTTGAATAAAGCGTTACATTTTGTTCGTGTAATTTTCTAACAATTGGTTCTAATCCATCTTTAGAAAAAACAGAAATTAATGCCGATTGTATTTTTTTAGTTGTGCTCATTGTGTAGTTATGATTTTGAGACTGCAAAAGTAGTTTTTTTATATATTATATTAAAAAAAATTAGTGTAACAAAATGCTAAAAAATTCTACTGATGAGTAAGTTAACTTTTATTAGGTTTTTGAATTTAAATTATTGAATTTTACTTTATTGAAAAATACAAAAATATGATCGTTTATCTAAGATTATTAAAAGAAAGTTTGAGTTTTGCCATCAATGCTTTGCGAAATAATAAATTACGCACTTTATTGTCGCTCTTAGGTGTTACGATTGGTATTTTTTCAATTATCGCTGTTTTGGCTGCCGTTGACTCTTTAGATAAAAAAATCTCCAAAGATTTGAGCAGTTTAGATAAAAATACAATTTATTTAATGAAATATTGCTTTGGGCCATCTGAAATTCCGCAATGGAAAAGAGAGCAGTTTCCAAATGTAAAGTATGACGAGTACATTGGCCTAAAAAACTCAATGAATAATACCGATCAAGTCGCATACCAGCTTTTTGTGAACAAAGAAAGTTTGAAATACGATTCTAAAACAGTTAGCGATGTAAATATTATTCCGTCGTCAAGCGAAATGGTCGATATCGACGGCTTGAGTTTTGATAAAGGAAGATTTTATAACGAATCTGAATCTAACTCTGGAACTGCCGTTATTGTTCTAGGGTATGATATAGCTGAAGGGCTTTTCGGTTCAAGTGATCCAATTGGAAAAAGTATTCGTTTATACGGACAGCGCTTTACCGTAATTGGCGTAATTGCAAAACAAGGAGCAGGATTCTTTGGAGACAGCAATGATACTTCAGTTTATCTTCCGGCAAATTTTTTAAGAAGAATGTATGGAGATAGCGATTCTATGACTCCAGTTATTGTATTAAAACCAGTAAAAGGGGTCGATATGGATGCCTATAAAGCAGAAATCGCACAAAAGCTGAGAGCAATCCGCGGAATGAAAGCAGGGGAAATGGATAATTTCTTTATTAATGTCCTTTCTGGATTTACTGATTTTATTGATGGAATTTTAGGACAGATGAATTTTGTAGGCTGGATTATTAGTGGATTTTCTCTTCTAGTTGGAGGTTTCGGAATCGCAAATATTATGTTTGTTTCAGTAAAAGAAAGAACAAATCTTATCGGAATCCAAAAATCATTGGGAGCTAAAAATAAATTTATCTTATTTCAATTTTTGTTTGAAGCTATTATTCTTTCTGTTATTGGCGGAATTATAGGTCTATTAATGGTTTGGGGAATTGCTGTAATTTTAACAAAGACTCTTGATTTTGAATTTGTTTTAAGTCTTGGAAATATAATTTTAGGAACAAGTCTAGCGGCCTTTATTGGACTAATTTCTGGGATTCTGCCAGCAGTTTCGGCAGCAAATTTAGATCCTGTTGAGGCTATTCGAACTGGAATGTAAAATGTTGTTTTGTATTATTTTACTGTAAATTTTGTTGAGTGAGAATAATTAGATACATTTGATAGACAACAAATTAAAACACAAGATAAATGAGCTTTAATCTTAAATCTGTTGATACTGTTGAGTCGATTTCTAGGGAAGATTTTAAAAAAAATTACCTGGATAAAAGAAAACCCTTAATCATAAAGGGACTTACAAAAGATTGGCCGGCGAGAGAAAAATGGTCAACAGAATATTTCAAGCAGATTGCTGGAGATATAGAGGTTAAACTTGTAGATAATTCAAAGGCAGATCCAACTAAAGTGATCAATGCTTCTATAGCGAGTATGAAATTTGGAGAATATCTGGATTTGATAAAACGCGAACCAACACAATTACGTATTTTTTTCTTCAATCTTTTCAAACACAGACCTGAATTGATTGATGATGTAAAAGTTCCGAAAGAATTAATGGGCGGTTTTATAGAAAGCATGCCTGCTATGTTTTTTGGCGGTTCTAAGGCGATTACTTTTCTGCATTATGATATCGATTTGCCACATCTTTTTCATACTCATTTCGGCGGAAGAAAGCATATTATCTTATTTGATAACAAATGGAAGAAAAGGCTCTACTGTCTTCCAAATACGACTTATGCTTTAGAGGATTATGATGTTGCGAATCCAGATTTTGAAAAATTCCCAGCTTTGAAAGGGGTAGAAGGCTATGAAGTTTTTCTGGAACACGGAGATACATTATTCATGCCAACAGGAATGTGGCACTGGATGCGTTATATAGATGGTTCTTTTTCTCTAACACTTCGCGCATGGGATCAATCTGTTTCTAGAAAAATTGCCAGTGTTTGGAGTCTTTTTATGCATGGTGCTGTAGATAGCGCTATAAAAGTAGTTTTTAGAGAACGTTATGCAATTTGGCGTGAAAAATTAGTCTTTAAAATTGCTGAGAAAGAACTGAAAAAAGATTTGAAGAAAGCGAGCTAATTTATTTTGTTGTCTTTTCTAGTTTTGGTTTTATGAAAGGAAGTGTAATTCTGTTCTGATCCCATTTAATGTTTTCTGACTTATAGGTTTCATTTCGTTTCTTATACTTCAAAACAGTGTCCTCTTCTTGAGTTGTTTTTCTTATGAAAAAACTAATGTTTTTTTTATTTAAAAAGTTAAAAAGCAATTCATTTTTTATCGTGTCATTTTGTGAAGCAATAATTAATATTCCTTTATGTTCTTTTTTAGTTGTAAAATCATCTGAAAGAAAATTAGCAAGGTCTGCTTGCGAGATTTTTACCAAATCGTTTGGCTTTAAATTTATCAAATGTGGAATTGTATCGCTTTTTAGCGTTGTTCCACATCCATGTCTCATGAAATCTTTTTTGTAATAATAAAATTCTCTTTTTTTATCAATTATTAATTGGCTTTCTGAATAAAAGCCTTTTGGAGGAGGGGGAGTGTTAGGGTTGTTTTTTTGTAGTGAATCGTAATAGTTTTTTAGTTTCCTATCTTCATAAGAAATAATATAAGGCTTGCTCTCTACAGCCGTTTTTTCTTTTTTCTTTTCACAATTCAAAAAGAGAAAACAAATCATAAAACCAATAAAAATTCTTGCCATAAAGAATAAGATTTAAAATAAAGATATAAAAAAATCTCAAGAAGCAATTTCTTGAGATTTTGTATTGAATTTGTATGTTTTTAGAAAGATTATTTTTCTTTTAATAATTTTTCTAAGTACTCATTTTTTTCTTTTTCTGCTTGAAGCATACGTTCGTAAAGTTCTACTACTTTATCTAACGGATTAAATGTGCAATGAGTTGGATTGAACATTCCGTTTATTCCAGTACTTGTGCTGTTGTCATAATAACTATTGAAATAATTTATCATATTTTCTTCGGTAAAGTTTTTAATTGCTTCAACAGTTACTCCAAGCGCTTTTGCTACTTCTGCAAGTTTTGCATCGTCTATGGTTTCACTGTTCTCCATAGCAGAAATCGACTGTTGATTTGTACCTAAAGCCTGCGCAAGAGCTTCCTGCTTCATATCTTTAAGTTCACGAATACGACTGATTTTTCGTCCTATATGGTTTTGTTTTGTTGCTGTGCTCATAATTCAAAGATATTTATATTACTTTAGAAAAAATAGATTTCTGTAAAAAACAGGTTTGCATTAGTACGATACGCTATTGTCATTTATGCAAAAACAAAAATACAATTTTTCAGACAAGTTGTTAATTGTACTTATAAAACTTATATGGTTTAAAACAAAAAATCCCAAGAAGCAATTTTCTTGGGATTTCTATTTTAAGTAGTTTTAAAACTATCTAATATCATTATTTTGAATCAAATCGATATATAAGTTGATCTTATCTTTCAATTCTTTTCTTGGCGTGATAAAGTCTAAGAAGCCGTGCTCTAATAAGAACTCAGCAGTTTGGAAGCCTTCTGGTAAATCTTTTCCTGTAGTGTCACGAACAACACGAGGACCAGCAAAACCAATCAAAGCGCCTGGTTCAGAGATATTAATGTCTCCTAACATTGCGTAAGATGCAGTTGTTCCTCCAGTTGTTGGATCTGTACAAAGAGAGATGTAAGGTAATTTAGCTTCAGCTAATTGAGCTAATTTTACAGAAGTTTTTGCTAATTGCATTAAAGAATAAGCAGCTTCCATCATACGAGCTCCACCAGATTTAGAAATCATTACAAAAGGAAGTTTGTTTTTGATAGCGTGATCAATACCTCTCGCGATTTTCTCACCTACAACAGCTCCCATAGATCCACCGATGAATGCGAAATCCATACAGCAGATTACAAGTTCTCTTCCTTTAGATTTTCCTACTCCCGTACGTACAGCGTCTTTAAGATGAGTTTTTTCCATTACATCTTTCAAACGATCTGCATATTTTTTTGTATCCACAAAGTGCAGAGGATCTTTAGAAGTCATGTTTTTATCTAACTCAACAAATTCGTTGTTGTCGAATAAAATTTCAAAATAGGTTGCGCTTCCAATTCGAACGTGAAAATCATCTTCAGGGCTAACGAACAAATTTCTCGCCAATTCGTCAGCATCAATAATTTTTCCAGTAGGAGATTTGTACCACAATCCTTTCGGAACGTCCATCTTATCTTCAGTAGCGGTCGTAATCCCTTTTTCTTGTCTTTTAAACCAAGCCATTTCTTTTAGTATTCAGTGTTCAGTAATAAAAAATTTCAGTGTTCAGTGGTGTTCAGTTTTAAGTATTCAAACTGAACACTTAAAACTGTAAACTGAATACTTTTTTATAACGTGTTTACGTTATTTAAATCAGCAAAAGCTTGTTCAAGTCTCGCGTTGAATGTCACTTCGCTTTCACGAACCCATTTTCTTGGATCGTAGTATTTCTTGTTTGGAGCATCTGGACCTTCTGGGTTACCAATTTGAGTTTTTAAGTACTCAATATTGTTTACCATATAATCACGGATTCCTTCAGTATATGCAAATTGTAAATCTGTATCAATGTTCATTTTGATAACTCCGTAACCAATAGCTTCTCTAATTTCTTCAAGTGTAGAACCTGAACCTCCGTGGAAAACGAAATCAACTGGGTTGTGTCCAGTGTTGAATTTGCTTTGTACGAAATCTTGAGAGTTTTTTAAGATTTTTGGAGTTAATTTTACGTTTCCTGGTTTGTAAACACCGTGAACGTTTCCGAAAGCAGCAGCGATTGTAAATTTAGGGCTTACTTTAGATAATTCTTCGTAAGCGTAAGCTACTTCTTCTGGCTGAGTATATAATTTTGAGCTATCTACATCTGAGTTGTCAACGCCATCTTCTTCTCCACCTGTAATACCAAGTTCGATTTCTAATGTCATTCCCATTTTGCTCATTCTAGCTAAATATTCTTTGCAGATTTCGATGTTCTCTTCGATTGGCTCCTCAGACAAATCGATCATGTGAGAACTAAATAATGGTTTTCCTGTTTCTGCAAAATGTTTTTCAGAAGCATCTAATAAACCATCAATCCAAGGTAAAAGTTTTTTTGCACAGTGGTCAGTGTGTAAGATTACAGTTGCACCGTAAGCTTCTGCCAAAGTATGAATATGTTTTGCTCCTGCGATTCCTCCCGCGATTGCTGATTTTTCACCTGCATTTGATAATCCTTTTCCAGCGTTGAATTGAGCTCCACCGTTAGAAAATTGAATGATAACTGGCGCGTTAAGTTTCGCTGCAGTTTCAAGAACTCCATTAATTGTGCTTGATCCAGTAACGTTTACTGCTGGAAGAGCAAAAACCTTCTCTTTCGCATAATTAAAGATCTCTTGTACTTGATCTCCTGTAGCTACTCCTGGTTTAATGTTGTGTGCCATTTTAATTTTTTTTTATAGTTGTTTTTAGTTTTTAGGTTGCAAAAATAAGAATTAATTAGCATTAGAATGGATAATTTATACCAAAATTTAAAACTGAATGTCCAAAATTGTATTCTTTAAACCACCTGTCTCCCTTCTCATGTGCTGGATTATAAGTCTTAAAGCCTAAATCTAAACGAATCACAAAAAAGCTTAAATCGTATCTTAAACCGAATCCTGTACCTAAAGCAATTTCAGCTAAATCGTTTAAGTTGTCGAATCTTGCTTTCGGATCTATGACATTATCGAGCACATTCCAGATATTTCCGGCATCTGCAAAGAATGCTCCTTTTACATCTCCAAAAACTTTAAAACGAAATTCGGCACTTGCTGCAATTTTCATATTGGCTTCGTTGAAGTCGTTTACGGCATTGGTGCTTCCTGGTCCTAAAGCATAAGGTTGCCAAGCACGGTTGTCATTGGAACCTCCGCCATAATAACTTCGTGAAAACGGAATGTAGTTTGAATTTCCAAACGGAATTGCAATTCCGAAAAAGCTTCTTACTGCCAGAACTTTCTCTTTTCCAAAATCCCAGTGTTTGATATAATCAAATTCGGTTTTTATATATTCTGAATATTCCAGATTAAAAATCTCGTAATTGCCTTTTGCATTTTTTTGAAGATTTCCAACCTCAGAAATTAATGATAATAGTGTTCCAGCAGACTCAATTTTGGTTCTAAATTGATAGAAATTGTTATCTGCCAGATCTTTTTTGGTTGTTTTAGTAAAAGAAAAACTTGTTGCAAGGATAAAATCATTTTCAGTCAAACGAACTCTTCTTTCCTCAATACTTTCAACTTCCTGATATTGCGGATTGCCTGGAGTCAAGGCTGTTTTTCCAGTTAATACGTCATTCGTAAATCCAGTTGTTCCTTTAGGTATGGTAAGGTCTTTTCTAGCTTGTTCCTCTGTTGTGGTTCCCCAGTTGAGAGGATCCACATTGTAATCTTTTCCAATAAAATTCAAATCATCATAAGATGAAGTGTATACATTAAAGTAATTATCAGGATTTAAGTTGCGGACGAACTGAGCATTTAACAATTCGAATTTTGCTGTATTATGACGTTTTGGTGTCCAGTTGTATGATATACCTCCTGTAAAGTTTTCTTTATCCAAACCAATATTTCGCTGTTTTGAAAAACCAGAAGTAATAGAGGTGTAGGGGATCATACTTTTGGGGATAATTTTTTCTGTTCCAAACGGAAGTAGAATTCTCGGAAAGTTCAATTTCATATCCAAACCATACTCAGAAACATTAAAGAAATTATTGTTTGGGTTGGCCATGTCTCTGGAAGATCCTATGTTTAAACGGGCAGAAATTTCAAGAGTCTCGGCACGGTTAAATACATTACGAATAGTTTCAGAAACACTGGCTCCAATTCCGAAATCTTGAATATTAGAGTGTGTTAAGTCAAGTGTTGCCCCAAAACTGTATTTTTTTCTTGGAGTCAAATAAACATTGGCAATAAGAGATTGAGCCGTAGAATCTCTTTTGTCTACTTCATATTGGATTGATGGATAGTTGAAAATCCTTAAATTATTTAAATATCGAGAAGATAGAGTGGTTCTGAAATCAGCAAAAGTGCTTCCTTTCGTAATAAAGATCGCATCTGTGATAGCACGGGGTCTATATTTTAAGGACTTGTAGCTGTAAAGGTTAAAGTTGTTGTATGTTACACTGTCTGTTGGCTTTTTCTTAGAATTTGCAGCAGAATAATCTGTGTAAATGTTTACATCGCTAATTTTGTACAATTTAAAAGGTTCTGTACGGCTAGAATCTCTATCTTGAATTGTGTTGTTGTTTATTATCAAAGTGACATCAGCTTTTGCTTTTTTGCCAATGGTATCAATGTCAAAAGTTACATAAGTAGGCTGAAAGTAATAAGCGCCATGATTTCTGAAATATGTTGTGATACGATTTTTTTCTTCTTCAAAATCAGTAGTTTTATATTGATTTCCAGATTTTAATAAAGAAGGTTCGTTATTAGTTCTATATAATGAGTCTAACGCAGGAGTCATTATTTTGGTTCTAATAGTATCTAACTTGTAAGCTGGTCCTGTAGTGATATTATAATTAATTGCAGCTCTCTTTTTTCCAACAGTATCAATAGTATAATCGGTTTGGACATTAAAAAAACCATTATTGAAATAATAGTATTTTAATCGAAGCAATGATTTTTTAGCCTTAGAAGTGTCAATTATTACTGGAGGTTCACCAGTATTTTTTAGAAACTCATGAATTCCTTTGTAATAAAAAGATTGTCCAAGACGGTCGACTTGTTTTGCAGAGAATATCTTAGACATGCGCTCATACTTTCCAGGATTGTTTTTAAATTTGGCCTGATAAGTAGAATCTGGATTTAAATTTGCTAAATTGTATAAATTTAATCGAAGCTTATAACCTAATAATTTACCATTTGGTTTTTGGTACATCTGATTAGAAGCTGTCTCATCGTTTGTCGATTTTCCGTTAACTATAATATTATTTTTTACAAGAAGATTTTTTCCATCGGGAACTCTTTTTACGGCATTACAAGCGCAAATTAATATTGCAATTAGAAGAAATGCTATTATTTTTGTGGAATTATTTTTCAAGTGTTATTTAATATTTAATTCAAAAGTACATTATTTTATGGTTAGTAAAAACCAAATAAAACTAATATCAGGCTTGCATCAAAAAAAGCAGCGTTTTGCTAATCAATTATTCTTTGCTGAAGGAGTAAAAGTAATTCAAGAATTGCTGCAATCCAATTTTGAATTAGAACATTTATACACCACATTGAATGATTTTCAGGCGGTTCACGCCTCAAAACGCACTCTTATTAATGAACAAGAACTAAAAAAAATAAGTGCTTTGTCGACTCCAAATTCTTGTTTGGCAGTTTTTAAAATTCCAGCCGAAAAAGTAATAATCGATTCGGGCTTAATTTTAGCTTTAGACGACATTAGAGACCCAGGAAATCTAGGCACTATTTTACGTCTGTGCGATTGGTTTGGCATCAAGCAGATTGTCTGTTCTAAAGAAACAGTGGATATTTATAATCCAAAAGTGGTACAAGCTACAATGGGATCTATTACCAGAGTAAATGTAAGCTATGTTGATTTAAAACTTTTTCTTGCTCAAACTAAACTGCCAGTTTTTGGAACCTTTATGGATGGAGAAAATATTTACCAATCAAAACTGCCTCAAGATGGAATCATTATTATGGGTAATGAAGCCAACGGAATTTCAGAAGAGATTGAAAAAATCATAACCAGCCGTCTCACAATTCCTCGATTTGGAGAGCTTCAAAAAACGGAAAGTTTAAATGTAGCTACTGCAACAGCAATTATTCTTAGTGAATTTAAACGAAATAGTTGATACTTTGTTTTAATGAAAAGTGAAATTTATTAAAAGCGCCCTAGATTTCATCGAATCAATGTTTCCTGTCCACGGGCTGTCTGGAGTATTATCCCTAATAAGTTCATCTGTTATACCAAACATTCCTCTAACAGAAGGAGAGAAGATAAAGTATTCGGTAAAAATATCAATTCCTAAACCTAATTCGTAAGCAGCAGTCCATTGTTTTACTCTAAATTTCTGCTCAAAGTTATCGTCTTTTGATTTAGCATTGCTAGATAAATTTAAAGTTGTTGACATACCGCCAACCAAGTATGGGCGTATATTTCCTGTACGCAAGGCAGAAAATTTCAATAACAAAGGAAAGTGAATGTAAGTACTGTTTACTTCTCTCAAATAATCACTTTCTTTGTTGCTTATGCCAGGAAAATAAAGGTCACGTTTAGTATAATACAAGCCAGGTTCAAAACGCAGGTTGATGTATTCTTGAAGTCTTAAATCGGCTACAACACCCACATTAAAGCCAGTTGTTTTTTTAACCTGAATATCTTCCTTTACAGGAGTTTTGTAATCAAATTTAAAGTCAAAACTATTAAAACCTAAATAGTAACCAAAGTAAATACGTTGCTTTTGCCAGTTTTCAAGATTAATAATAGGGTCTTTGCTAAACATGTTTTTAGCAAATTGCGAATGTCCTTTTGTCGTTAAGACCAATAAAAATAAGATTACAACTTTTTTCATACTATTTTTTAGATGCAGAATAAATTGTTGCGACACCAAAAGTTTGAGGCATTGCCACAACATCTATAAACCCAGTTTTTCTTAAAATATTGTTTAAGGCCTCTCCATAAGGAAAAGCAGCAGCTGATTCAGACAGATAGCCATAAGCATCATTATCTTTAGAAAATAATTTTCCAATTAATGGAAGTATATTTTTGCTGTAGAAATTGTAGCCTTGTTTATAAGGGAATTTATCTGGAACAGAAGTTTCTAATATAACAAAAACGCCATTTGGTTTTAAAACTCTTAAGATTTCTGAAAAACCTTTTTCTAGGTTTTCAAAATTTCTTACGCCAAAACCAACTGTGATTGCGTCAAAATAATTGTCCTCAAATGGCATGTTTTCAGAATCTCCCAAAACTAGTTCAATAACATTTGAAAGTTTTTTTTCTTCTACTTTCTTTTTTCCTACTTCTAGCATTCCCGCAGAGATATCTAGGCCAACAATTTTTTCGGCATTAGTTTGTGCAAGTAAAATGGCTAAGTCGCCAGTTCCAGTTGCAATATCAAGAATAACTTTTGGTTTTTTGTCTGATACTATTTTTAATACTTTTTTACGCCATTTAACATCGATTCCAAAAGAAATTACACGATTCAAATTATCGTAATTTCCTGAAATGGTGTCAAACATTTGGGTTACTTGCTCTTTTTTACCTAAAGAAGAGTCTTTATACGGAGTTATTTTTTCAGACATTTTTTTTATTTAGGCAAATATAAACAATCTAGTTTAACTGTAATTGAGTTTTTTAATTTGTAAAATAAATGTTTTGGGAGATTTGTTTTAAAACAGATTTTGCCATCCCTAAATCTAGGTATTTTTCCAAAACCCCTAAATCTTGGTATTGTCTGATGACGCTATTATGAGCAACTTTGTCAAAGTAAAAATGATTAAAGTTTAATGATTGATAATGTCGCTATGACTTAAACAAATGATTACTTTTTTTTGTGCTGGTAATTCATTTGTTCATGAAAGAGTTTTGCAAAGTATTGTTCTTGGGGGGAAATACTAATATTAAGCGCAAAGTACGTTCTTAGGATTAAATTTGTTTTTGGAAATTTTAATTTTCTGCCTTTAATATCTTAGTGGTATTTGTTATTAGAGGCGTTTGAGGCTTAGGTCTCAAATAACATTAAATGTTATTCAGTTTTGCAGATGTTTCTCAACATTTGTGATTTTTTTAAAACAAAATTCTTCTTGAGCAAGTTAAGCTTCAAAAATCAATTATTTAAAAACATCCTCCCTGAAAAGAGGATGTTTTTTATTTATTTTCTAATGTACGTTTCATACGTGTAATCATAAAGGTGTTTTTCATCTTTATAATTTTCTTCAGCTTCTACCAAAGTCCATTCGCTTTTATTGATTTTTGGGAAAAAAGCATCCGCATCAAACGAATGATGAACTTTAGTTAGCTCAATAATATCAGTAAACGGAAGCGCAAGATTGTAAATTTCGCCACCACCAATAACGTAGCTATCATCATTATCAGGACACAGAGCAATTGCTTTTTCAATACTATCTACTACAATGCATCCTTCTGGTTTATAATTTTCTTGACGAGAAATTACAATATGAACGCGGTCTGGTAAAGGTTTTGGGAAACTTTCAAAAGTTTTTCTTCCCATAATGATATGATGACCAGTAGTAAGCGATTTAAATCTTTTAAAATCATTTGGCAAATGCCATACTAATTCGTTGTTTTTTCCAAGCGCATTATTTTCGGCTGCAGCCGCTATCATTATAATCATGGTATGCTTAACTAAATTTTATTTTCATTCTCTTCGTTGATAGAAGATTCAAGCTGACTAATTCTCTTTTGCTGTAAAGCAACTAATCGGTCAATTTGTTCTCTTTCCCATTTTTTATTCATAAAACGGTCGGTTATATACACTTTTATAAAATGCAGAATAAAAAGGAAAAGCCAGATGGTAATACCCCATATGCACCAGTTTTGACTTGTGCCTTCTCCGAAACCAAAAAATCTATTGGCAATAAATAAAAATAAACTTCCAAGTAGGAAAAGAACAAAATGAAAATATAAAACCTTTTTTTGTCTTAATCGGCGTCTAGCGTATTCGTATTGTTCGTGTACTTCTTTTTCCATAAGATAAAAATGAGATCATAAAGTTAAAATTTATTTTCGAAAGACAATATTTTGGGTATAGAATATTTGCTTTTTAATGATCCAAGAATTTGAAAAACAAAATTTTAACCACTTTAAATTACCAATAAAGCGAAAAAAATATATAGTTTTTGGTATTATCATAAATCGGTTCTGGAGGTAGTTAGTGTTTCGTTGAATTTAGTTAATTTTAGATGTATAAATCTAAAAACTAAATAGTTATGTCTTTGAAAAAACAATTTATCAAAACGAAGCCGGTTGTTAAAGTTACATTTTCAATAGATGCCAAAGATGCTGATTCGGCAGCGGTGGTTGGAGATTTTAATAACTGGGATGCCTCGGAAGGAGCCTTAAGCAAGTTGAAAAACGGAACATTTAAAGCAACTTACGATTTGGTGAAAGATGCGATCTATGAATTTAAGTATCTGATTGACGGAAATTATGTTAATGATCCTGAAGCCGATTTTTACAAATGGAATGATTATGCCGGAAGTGAAAATGGGGTTTTAGTTGTATAAAAAAATCCGCTTAAATTTTTAAGCGGATTTTTTTATTTTTATACAGCAACACTTCCTTTTATGGCAGGATGCGGATCGTAATCTACAAGTGTGAAATCATTAAAATCAAAATCAAAAATGTTTTTAATCTCTGGATTTAAAATCATTTTTGGTAATGGTTTTGGCTCACGCGTTAATTGCAGTTCCAATTGTTCAAAATGATTATTATAAATATGTGCGTCACCAAACGTATGAATAAATTCGCCTGGTTCTAAGTCGCATACTTGTGCAATCATCATGGTCAACAGTGCGTAAGAAGCAATGTTAAAAGGTACTCCTAAAAAGATATCGGCACTTCGCTGATATAATTGGCAAGAAAGTTTTCCTTTTGTTTCGCCTTTTTCAGGATCTGGACTTGCTACGTAAAACTGAAAAAAGGCATGGCAAGGAGGTAAAGCCGCTTTGTTATTAGCTACATTTTCCTCAAAAGATTTTTTTGTATCTGGAAGAACTGAAGGATTCCATGCTGAAACCAACATTCTTCTGCTATTTGGGTTTGTTTTTAATTCAGTGATTAATTCCGAAATCTGATCAATTTCTTCGCTGTTCCAATTTCTCCATTGGTGTCCATAAACAGGTCCCAAATCACCGTTAGAATCAGCCCATTCATCCCAGATTTTTACTCCGTTTTCCTGAAGATATTTGATATTCGTGTCTCCTTTTAAAAACCAAAGCAATTCGTAAATAATGGATTTTAAATGAAGCTTTTTAGTGGTAACCATTGGGAAACCTTCACTTAAATCAAAACGCATTTGGTAGCCAAAAACGCTTTTAGTTCCTGTTCCGGTACGGTCTCCTTTTTGATTGCCGTTTTCTAAAACGTGTTTTACTAAATCTAAGTATTGTTTCATTTTTTGTTTATTCGGTTAATTGTTTAGTCGTTTAATCGATTTAACGAATAAACGGTTTAACGATTAAACATATATTTATCTTCTAGAGATTTCGTCTCTAATTTTTGCTGCTTTTTCGTAATCTTCCTGAGAAACGGCTTGGTCTAAAAGCTCGTTTAATTCCTGTAAAGAATGTTTTGCGTAAACGTCTCCAGATTGGTTGCTTTCTTCTTCATGCCCGAAAGTTTCAGGGTTTGAAAGGACATCATCGATTTCCTGAGCTCCAGAATCTGTTTCGGCAGTATTCGATTTTAAATAAATACCAGCTTTATCCAGAATGTTTTTATAAGTAAAAATAGGGGCGTTGAAACGAAGAGCCAGAGCAATAGCGTCAGAAGTTCTTGCATCGATAATTTCTTCGATTTTATCTCTTTCGCAGATTAAGCTTGAATAGAAAACACCGTCAACTAATTTGTGAATGATAACTTGTTTTACCACGATATCAAATCTTTCGGCAAAATTTTTAAATAAATCGTGTGTTAAAGGACGTGGCGGTTTTATTTCTTTCTCTAGAGCAATAGCGATTGACTGGGCTTCAAAAGCGCCAATAACAATAGGTAATTTTCTTTCGCCGTCGACTTCATTCAAAATTAAGGCATAAGCGCCATTTTGAGTTTGACTGTATGAAATTCCTTTTATGGATAATTTTACTAGACTCATATATGTTTGTAAAAAAGGCACTTAGCACCTTATTTTAATACTATTTTGGTTTGGAAAATAAAGCTGCAATTTTAATCAAAAAATATGGAACAAAAAAGCTGCCTATAAACAAAGATACAACATCTTGTTTTTAGGCAGCAATATTTTTAAAGAGAATTCTTTGTATTAAGAATGCTGAGCTTTGAAAGCTTTTAATTTCTCTGTTAATTGTGGCACAATTTCAAAAGCATCTCCAACTACACCATAATCAGCAACTTTGAAGAAAGGAGCTTCTGGATCGTTATTGATAACTACTTTTACTTTAGAAGAGTTAATACCTGCAATGTGCTGAATCGCTCCAGAGATACCAATAGCAATATATAAGTTTGTTGCAACTGGTTTTCCTGTTTGTCCAACGTGCTCGCTATGAGGTCTCCATCCTAAATCTGAAACTGGTTTAGAACAAGCAGTTGCAGCACCAAGAACAGCAGCAAGATCTTCTACTAATCCCCAGTTTTCTGGTCCTTTTAATCCACGTCCGCCAGAAACTACGATATCAGCGTCAGCGATAGAAACTTTTCCAGATACTTTTTCTACAGATTCTACTTTTACGCCAAAGTCATTGTCACCAACAGTTGGGTTGAAATCTTCTGGGGCAGCAGCTCCTTCGCTTTCAAAAAGTCCGTAAGAGTTTTTAGCTAAACCAAGAACTTTTACATCTGTATCGATTTGTGTAATGTTGAAAGCTTTGTTTGAGAAAGCGTTTCTTTTTACTTGAAATGGAGAAGTGCTAACTGGCAACCCAACTACATTTGAAGCAAAACCAGCATTTAAAGCCACTGCTACTAGTGGTGAAAGATAAATGCTATCTGTTGTAGAAGAAAGCAATACTACTTTTGTTCCTTCTTTCTCGGCAGCTTGTTTGATAACATCAGCGTAAGCTTTTGCATTAAAACCAGCTAATTTGTCATTACTTACTTTTAAAACTTTATCAACTCCGTATTTGCCTAACTCGCTTACATCGCTGATGTTTACTGTTAAAGCAGTAACAGTTGTTCCTAATGATTCAGCTACTTTCTTAGCATAAGACGCTAATTCGAAAGCAACTTTTTTAAATTTTCCTTCTGCAGATTCTGCATATATTAATATTGACATGATTTTTTTGTTTAAGGTTTAAAGTTTCAGGTTTCAAGTTTGAAAACTGAACACTAAAAAGACTGATTACTGGATACTAAATTACCTTCGCTTCGTTGTGTAATAAATTGATTAACTCATCTAAATTATCTGCAGAAACTAATTTTACTGCTGATTTTGGAGCTGGTTTTTCAAATTTCACCGCTTTTGTATTTACAGCTGCATCAACTGGCTCAAGAATAGTAAGCGCTTTTGTTCTTGCAGTCATAATTCCTCTCATGTTTGGGATACGCAAATCTTTTTCCTCAACAAGACCTTTTTGACCTCCAATAATTAAAGGAAGAGTAGTGCTTACAGTTTCTTTTCCGCCGTCAATTTCACGAACTGCTTTTACATTGTTTCCGTCAACAGTTAAAGCTGTACAAGAGTTTAAGAAATTATAGCCTAAGATTCCAGCAATCATTCCTGGAACCATTCCTCCGTTATAATCTAAAGATTCTTTACCTGCGATTATTAAATCATAACCGCCGTTTTTAATTACTTCTGCTAATTGTTTTGCAACGAAGAAACCATCTGTAGGATTTGCATTTACACGAATTGCTTCGTTTGCTCCAATTGCTAATGCTTTACGTAAAGTTGGTTCAGTATCAGGACCTCCAACGTTTACAACCGTTACATTTGCACCTTGTTGCTCTTGAAACCAGATAGCGCGGGTAAGACCGAATTCGTCGTTAGGGTTAATTACATATTGTACTCCATTAGTGTCAAATTCTGAGTCACCGTTGGTAAAGTTAATTTTTGAAGTAGTATCAGGCACATGGCTGATGCAAACTAGTATTTTCATAAGTATATATTTTGAATTTATAATATGCTTTTACAAATTTAGAATTTAATTTGGAATAATTATACTATGCGTGCATAATATTTTTTAAAACTATTACGATTTCGCAGATTGTTCAGTTTTGGATGAATTTCATCGGGATCTAAAAATAAAACAATATTCATTTTGTCTGATTGTTAGGAATTTTGTAATAACTGATAGCTGGAAAGTAAATTATTTTTGTCTGAGAAATACTAATTTTTTGTTTTTTTCGTTTAGATGAATGAATTTTGGTGAAACAAGAATTAAACAAATAGATAAAAGTTTGTCTAAAAAATATTTTAAGAGGAATTAAGTGTTGATAATACGTTATTATATCGATTTCGTAATTATCACAATAAAGATTAAAAAGTTAAAACCTGAGAACAGATAGAAGTTCATGCGATTTTAAATTCAATTTTTGCTTTTAAGTTATTTAAAATATTTATTTTTGCTCTTCAGAAAATTCAACATACAATATAAAATATGAGAACAATACAATTTAGAGAGGCCATTTGTGAAGCGATGAGCGAAGAAATGCGTCGCGATGAATCCATATATTTAATGGGAGAAGAGGTTGCAGAATACAATGGAGCTTACAAAGCTTCTAAAGGAATGCTTGCTGAGTTTGGTGAAAAAAGAGTAATTGATACTCCAATTGCTGAGCTTGGTTTTTCAGGAATTGCAGTAGGTTCTGCAATGAACGGAAACCGTCCTATTGTAGAATATATGACATTCAACTTCTGTTTAGTTGGTATTGATCAAATTATTAATAACGCTGCTAAAATGCGTCAAATGACAGGAGGACAGTTTAATGTGCCTATCGTTTTCCGCGGACCAACAGCTTCTGCTGGTCAATTAGGAGCTACTCACTCACAAGCTTTAGAAAACTGGTTTGCTAACACTCCAGGTCTTAAAGTTGTTGTTCCTTCAACTCCTTACGATGCAAAAGGACTTTTAAAATCTGCTATCCGTGATAACGACCCAGTTATTTTCATGGAATCTGAGCAAATGTACGGTGACAAAGGTGAAGTGCCAGACGGAGAATATACAATCCCTCTAGGTGTTGCTGATGTTAAACGTGAAGGAACTGATGTAACTATCGTTTCATTCGGAAAAATCATCAAAGAAGCTTTTATTGCTGCTGATGAATTAGCAAAAGAAGGAATTTCTTGTGAGATTATCGATTTAAGAACTGTTCGTCCAATGGACAAAGATGCTATCTTAAAATCGGTTAAAAAAACAAACCGTTTAGTAATTCTTGAGGAAGCTTGGCCAGTTGCCAGTCTTTCTTCTGAGATTTCTTATATCGTTCAAGAGCAAGCTTTTGACTTCCTTGATGCGCCAATTCAACGTATTACAACTGCAGATACTCCAGCACCGTATTCTCCAGTACTGCTAAAAGACTGGTTGCCAAATGCAGGTGATGTAGTAAAAGCAGTAAAAAAAGTGTTATACAAATAATACAAATATAAAATACTCATAAAACTTCATCAGACAGAATGGATTGGTGAAGTTTTTTTTTACTTTATAATGAACAAATTAACTCTACTTCTCTTATATTTTTTATTTGCTTTTGCGAATGTCGCTACTGCACAAACTAAGGTGAGTGGAGTTGTTTTGGACAAAACCAATCAGCCGATACCTTTTGCAAATGTGGTATTTAAAGGTTCTAATATTGGAATAGTTTCTAATGAAGACGGACGCTTTTATTTAGAGTCGCCAAATACCTATACCGCACTTTTGGTTACTTCGGCAGGATTTTCAGATAAAGAAGTTCCTTTAGAAAAAGCAGTTAATTATAATTTCAAGATTGTTTTGTTTGAAGAACAAGTACTTAATGAAGTAGTAATTTACACAGGAAAAACTTCTAAGAAGAACAATCCAGCATTGGATATTTTGAGAAAAATTTGGGCTAGAAAACGCAAAAACGGATTGTACCAATTCAATCAATATCAAATGCAGAAGTACGAAAAAGTGGAGTTTGACATGAATACTATTGATAGTGCATTCATGAAAAACAAGCTTTTTAAAGGAATGGAGTTTATCTTTAATCACGTTGATACTTCAGATGTTACAGGAAAAACCTATTTGCCGATTTTTATAAACGAATCGGTTTATGATGTTTACGGAGACAATAAATTAAAGAAAGTAAAAGAAAATCTAACAGGAAATAAAATGTCTGGTTTTAACGGAAATCAGCAGATTTTGTCTTTTGTGAAAGATCTTTATTCTGAGTATAATATTTACGACAATCATCTTAAATTTTTTGATAAAAGTTTTACGAGTCCACTTTCGAGAACGGGAATCGATGTTTACAATTATGTTCTAAAAGACAGTGCATTTGTAGATAAAAAATGGTGTTATAATATTGTTTTCTATCCGAGACGTAAAAATGAATTGACTTTTAAAGGTGACTTCTGGGTTAATGATACCACTTTTGCGATCAAGAAGATTAATATGGGTGTTACAAAAAGTGCCAATATTAACTGGGTAAAAGATATTTATATCGAACAGGAATTTGAAGTAGAAAATGATTCTGTTTTCCTTTTGACACGTGATTATATGATGTCTGATTTTGCTTTAAACAAGAAAGAAAAATCAAAAGGAGTTTATGGTAAAAGAACAACTTTATATCGCAATCATAAATTCAATATTCAGAAACCAGAGAAGTTTTATAAAGAAGAAGTCAATTTTATAGACAATGCGGTTTACGATCGTCCGCCCGAATTCTGGGAAGAAAATCGTTTTGAAAAATTAAATAAAGACGAACAAGGAATTTATAAAATGCTTGACACTTTACAGACTGTCAAGCGATTTAAACAATTGTATAATCTCGTCTCGATTTTAGGAAGCGGTTACGTCGAATTTAAAAATTTTGATTACGGACCGATTTTCTCAACTTTTGGATATAATGAAGTTGAAGGTATAAGGTTAAGGGTAGGTGGAAGAACTTATTTCGGGCCAAACGATCCGTGGCGTATTCAGGCTTATACAGCGTATGGATTTGATGATAATAAATTTAAATATGGTGTTTCTGGAAAATGGATGGTTGACAAGAAAAACAGAGTTATTATCTCTGGAGGAAACAGACGTGATATTGAACAAATTGGAGCAAGTTTAACGACTACAAATGATGTTTTAGGGCGAAGTTTTGCATCTTCGGCATTGTTCACGACGGGAAGCAACGGAAAATTGACCAATATCAATTTGAGTAATGTTTCTGTTGAAATGGAGCCTAAAAAGAATTTTATTGTCTCGGCAGGACTTTCGTATAGAACATTAGAATCGGCCTCAAAAACATTCAGTTTAGATTATTATACAACTTTACCAACTGCAGCAAATCCAGCAGGTGTTGTCGAAAGTATGGTAAAACAGTCTGAGGCCAATATTCAGTTTGAGTTTATGCCAAACAGAAAAACGATTGGTTATGGTGTTGAAAGAGATTTGGTTGATAGTCCTTTTAGTCATTTCTTTGTCAATTTCAGTTATGGATTGAAAGGTGTTTTTGACAGTGATTTTGCTTACGAAAAAATTCAGGTTTTTTACAGACAGCCAATTATTATTGGACCTTTAGGAAGAACAAATATTACAGTTGAAACAGGAAAAACATTTGGTACAATTCCGTTAGGTTTGATGAGTGTAATTCCGGGTAACCAGACTTATTTTACGATTGAGAATACATTCAGTAACTTGAATTTCTACGAATTCGTTACGGATCAATACACTACTTTGCAGTGGAATCATGATTTTGGAGGAAGATTATTCGCAAGAATTCCTTTTATGAGAAAACTGAATTGGAGAGAGTTTGTTGGAGTAAGGGCGGTTCACGGAACAATTTCTGACGCCAACCGCGCTATTAATGCTTCTGGATTACCTTATAACGCTCCAGAAAAAGTGTATTATGAATATCATGCAGGAATTGGAAATATATTTAAAGTTTTCCGAATTGATTTTTCTTGGAGAGGAAATTATCTAGATATGCCAGATGCTCATAAATTTGCAGTAAAAGGATCTTTCGGGTTTTATTTTTAATTGTATTTTAGAGGCAAAGGTTCAAAGTTACAGAGTCGCAAAGGTTTTAAATCTTTGCGACTTTTTTTGTTTAAATATTTTATCTCACGCAGATTTTGCAGATAAAGCAGATTTGATATTCTTTAAAATTTTTAATTTATCTGCTAGATCTGAGAGAACTAAAAATTAGTGTATAGTGTTTTTTGTTTAATTTTGATAAAGACTTGAATAACTTATGCAAGAAGCCATCGATTTTTTAACCAATAAAAATCCAATATTTTTAGAAATTATTGAAAAATACGGATTACCACCAATTCCTAGACGCCCGCCTGGATTCGAAACTTTGGTTTTGCTAATATTGGAACAGCAGGTTTCTATTGATTCGGCGAAAGCCACATTCTTAAAAATTAAAGCTTTTACAATTTGTAATCCTGAAAATATGGCTATTCTTTCTGATGAAGAATTTAGAAGCCTTGGAGTAAGTCGTCAAAAAACAAAGTACATTAAGATTTTAGCGGAAGCGATCTTAAATAAAGAATTAGATATTGAAAGTCTAGGTTCAAAATCGGCAAAAGAAGTTCGTGAAGAACTTATTAAATTAAAAGGAATTGGAAACTGGACGATCGATATTTATTTAATGTTCTGTCTCGAAGAACCCGATTTGATTCCGCTTGGGGATATTGCAGTTATTAATACAATTAAAGAATTATTGAATATTCATGATAGACAAGAAATGGAAATTCATGCCGAACAATGGAGTCCATATCGTTCTTATGCAACTTATTTGCTATGGCATTATTACCTAAAGAAAAGAAATCGAACAATTAGCTATTAAATGCTTGTTTTTTAAACCCTAATGAAGATAATTTAACCTTGTTTTTTATTGTAAAACTAGATTCTTTAGTTATTTTTGCAACCGAAATTATAGAAACAATAAAAAACGAAAATGACCGCAGACAAATTAACGACTTTCGATGTATTAATCGAAATACCAAGAGGAAGCAGAAATAAATACGAGTACGATTTTGAAATTAAAAGAATGCGTTTTGACAGAATGTTATTCTCTTCAATGATGTACCCAGCTGATTACGGATTTATTCCAGAAACTTTAGCTTTAGATGGTGACCCTCTTGACGTATTAGTTTTGGTAAACGAACCAACTTTCCCTGGATGTGTTATGGAAGTTAAGCCAATTGGTGTATTCCACATGGCAGATGATAAAGGACCAGATGAGAAAATTATTTGTGTACCAGTTTCAGATCCAATCTGGAATTCATTAAATGATCTTTCTGATATTAACCCACACTTAGTAAAAGAAATCGAGCACTTTTTCCAAGTTTACAAAGATCTTGAAAACAAAAAAGTAGATGTAGAAGGATGGGGAGACGTTAAAGAAGCTTACGATATTATCGCAGAGTGTACAAAGCGTTTTGATGACATTGAAAATAAACCAGCTGGATTATTTAGCATTAAATAATTAAAGCATTCATATTTTATAAAAAAAGCAATACTCCGTCAGGAGTATTGCTTTTTTGTTTAAATTCGTTTTAGTTAGATTGTTGACTATTAACCAAAACCATTAAAATATTATGAATGCATTTATGATTTACCTGCCGATTATTATGGCAGTTTTAGGATTACTTTTCATGGGAATAAAAAGGACTTGGGTTTTAAAACAAGATGCTGGAGACGGTAAGATGAAAGAGATTTCAGATTACATCTACGAAGGAGCCTTAGCCTTTCTAAAAGCCGAATACAAACTATTAACCATCTTTGTAATTATTGCCAGTTTAGCTTTGGCAGGAATTACTTTTATTCCGGGAGTAAAAACACATTTATTAATCGTAATTGCCTTTATTTTTGGTGCATTCTTTTCTGCTTTAGCAGGAAATATGGGAATGAAAATAGCAACAAAAACAAACGTTAGAACTACTCAAGCCGCACGTACTAGTTTGCCGCAGGCTTTAAAAGTTTCTTTTGGCGGTGGAACTGTAATGGGACTTGGCGTTGCTGGTTTAGCCGTTTTAGGCTTAACTTCCTTTTTTATTATTTTCTTTCATTTGTTTTCTGGAGGAGTTTGGAAAGATACTGATACCATGACAGTTGTTCTGGAAACTCTTGCAGGATTTTCACTTGGAGCAGAATCTATCGCTTTATTTGCCAGAGTAGGTGGTGGAATTTATACAAAAGCAGCCGATGTCGGAGCTGATTTAGTAGGTAAAGTTGAAGCAGGAATTCCAGAAGATGATCCTCGTAATCCTGCTACAATTGCAGATAACGTAGGAGATAACGTAGGAGACGTTGCAGGTATGGGAGCTGATTTATTCGGGTCTTATGTAGCAACCGTTTTAGCAGCAATGGTGCTTGGAAACTATGTTATAAAAGATATGGGCGGAAGTATTAATGATGCTTTCGGGGGAATTGGGCCAATTTTGCTTCCAATGGCAATTGCTGGTTTCGGAATTTTATTCTCAATTATTGGAACAACTTTAGTAAAAATATCAGATGATAATGCAAGAGAAGCTCAGGTGCAAAAAGCATTAAATATAGGAAATTGGGTTTCTATTGTTTTAACAGCTGTAGCTTGTTTCTTCTTAGTACAGCACATGCTTCCAGAAACCATGCAAATGACTTTCTTTGGAGAAGGTTCTAAAGCTATTTCGTCAATGCGTGTTTTTTATGCCACTTTAGTCGGATTAGTAGTTGGTGGGGCTATTTCATCAGTAACAGAATATTATACAGGATTAGGAACAAAACCAGTATTGGCAATCGTTCAGAAATCTTCTACTGGAGCAGGAACAAACGTAATTGCAGGTTTGGCAACCGGAATGATTTCTACTTTCCCGACTGTATTATTGTTTGCTGTGGCAATTTGGATTTCGTATGCTTTAGCAGGATTTTATGGAGTAGCTTTGGCAGCATCAGCGATGATGGCTACAACAGCGATGCAGTTAGCAATTGATGCTTTCGGACCAATTTCTGATAATGCTGGAGGAATTGCAGAAATGAGCGAATTACCAAAAGAAGTTCGTACTAGAACCGATATTTTAGATTCAGTGGGAAATACAACCGCAGCAACAGGAAAAGGATTTGCTATTGCTTCTGCAGCCTTAACTTCATTAGCTTTGTTTGCTGCGTATGTAACCTTTACAGGAATTGACGGAATCAATATTTTTAAAGCGCCAGTTTTAGCGATGTTATTTGTCGGTGGAATGATTCCAGTTGTTTTCTCTGCTTTAGCGATGAATTCTGTTGGAAAAGCAGCGATGGATATGGTGTACGAAGTTCGTCGCCAGTTCAAGGAAATTGCTGGTATTATGGAAGGAACAGGAAAACCAGAATACGGAAAATGTGTTGAAATTTCTACAAGAGCCGCATTACGCGAAATGATGCTTCCAGGAGTTTTAACGATTGGTTTTCCAATCTTGATTGTGCTTTTAGGAAAATTAGTTTACTCAGATAATAATCAGTTAATTGCTGAAATGTTAGGAGGATATATGGCTGGAGTTACCGTTTCTGGTGTGCTTTGGGCAGTTTTCCAAAATAATGCGGGAGGCGCTTGGGACAATGCTAAAAAATCTTTTGAAGCAGGAGTAATGATTAATGGAGAAATGACTTATAAAGGTTCTGATGCACATAAAGCAGCAGTGACAGGAGATACAGTCGGAGATCCGTTTAAAGATACTTCTGGGCCTTCAATGAATATCTTAATTAAATTAACTTGTTTAATCGGATTGGTAATCGCGCCAATTTTAGGCGAAGGAAATACACATTCTGATATTGCTGGAAAAGCTTCTTGTTGTGCCAAAACAGAAATGCACGCAGGAATGTCTAAATGCGGTGATATGTCTGGAATGACAAAAGAAGAATGTATTAAGATGTGTAAAGAAAAAGGCTGTTCTGAAGAAGAAACGGCAAAATGTTTAGCACACTTTGACAAAACTGGAAAATATCAAAAAACAGATTGTTTTGATACCAGCAAATATGAGAAACAATCAGTTCGTGTTGAAGTTAAAAATATAAACGGTAAAACTACTGGAACTGTTACTAAAACAGAAAATGGCAAAACAACAACTGAAGTTTTTGAAGGAACTGAAGAAGAAGTTTTAGCAAAAGTTGAAGCTGCAAAATAATAACTTTGACAAAGCTTCTTAAAATTGAAAATGCCTCTAAGATTATTTAGAGGCATTTTTTTATTTAGTGTAAATCTGTGTAATTAGTGTTTTAAAACAATCCGTTCAATTCAGCATCAATTCTATTGATGATATCACCTAAATCTTCAGGATTATCAACAAAATTAATGTTGTCAACATCAATAATTAGTAATTTTCCTTTTGTATAAGTTTGAATCCAAGCTTCGTATCTTTCATTCAAACGGCTTAAATAATCAATAGAAATTGAATTTTCGTATTCGCGTCCACGTTTGTGAATCTGCCCCACTAAATTCGGAATCGAACTTCTTAGATAAATCAGCAAATCTGGAGCTTTTACTAAAGATTCCATTAATTCGAACAAAGACGTGTAATTTTCAAAATCGCGGCTTGTCATCAAACCCATTGCATATAGGTTGGGAGCAAAGATATGAGCATCTTCATAAATAGTTCTGTCCTGAATGATTCTTTTTCCGCTTTCGCGAATTTGCTGCACTTGACGGAAACGGCTGTTAAGGAAATAAATCTGCAGATTAAATGACCAACGCTCCATCTGATGATAGAAATCATCTAAGTACGGATTATCAACTACATCTTCATAATGAGGTTCCCATTTGAAATGTTTCGCCAATAATTTGGTCAGAGTAGTTTTTCCTGCGCCTATGTTTCCTGCTATTGCTATGTGCATTACGGTGTTACGATTTTATAATTTGATATATCTGTAGCTGTAAAAATAGATAAAATTTGGTCTTTGTAATAAAAATTGTCAAAGGTTTTTTCTAAAACTTTAATCTCAGAAATTGCTTCAGGGCTTAATTTATTCATTCCTTTAAAATACAATAAATTATCCTTACTGAAAAGATATTGAGAAGAATTAACTATCGTGATTCTATCAAAATCAACAATCCTTCCCAACGAAGTTATTTTTCCGAAAATGTCGCAAGAGTACCAATTGTTTTTCTTGTCAATCCAATAGAAAGTATTAAAGTCGGTCTGATAATATTGAATTGGTTCAGTCAGCGGAATTGAAACCGTTTTGTATTCATTTTTTAAATAATCAAAAAGACCAATCTGCTGGTTTAGAGTGTTGTAAATCCACAACTGATTTTGCGTCGACATTCCGATGGCACTTACTACAATTGGAGTGGCGTTTTGAGAAAAATTAATTTCGGTCATTTTATTTAATTGATTGTCCAATAAAACGACACTATTGAAATCTTCATAAAACAAAACAATTTTTAACGGGTTTTGAAGGTCAACTTTTGTGATTTTTCCCAAAGAAACATTCTTGTATTCGAAGATTTCTTTGCCTTTAATTTTACTGAAAACATTATTGGTTATCTGATACGAATATCCAAACGCATCGTATCCTAAAAAAGTATCAGAAGTATTTTTATACTGAGAAATTAAAGTTGGATCTATACTCAAATCCTGAGCTGAAAGCGCATGAAAGGTGCAGAAAAGAAATAAGGAAAATACAATTTTTTGCACCGTTTTACGCATTAGAAATTATTTTACAAGAGTACCAAATTACAAAAAACTCTCCTTAAAATTTCAATTTTGATTCTTAAACCTTTTTTTAATCTAATAGTCTAAAAAATAAGCGGTTCTATCTATGTCTTAATGCCGTTTATATATTTAGTTTTTTGAATTTTAAAATAAATAATACATTTGAATGTAAGCTTTATTGAATTTACTCACTTAAAGAAAATGAAATGAAAAAGATATTTTTTTATATGACTTTACTGCTTGTTTCTATGCAAATTCAAGCGCAAAAAGATTTTCAGGGAATGGCTGTTTACGAGTCAAAAACACAGGCTCCAAAATTTGAAGGCATGCGTGGGAATAGAGATATTACGCCAGAAATGCAGAAAAACATGGAAGAGCGAATGAAAAAAATGCTCGAAAAAACATTCATTTTAAATTTCGATAAAGCAGCATCAATTTATAAAGAAGAAGAAAAACTAGAAGCACCTGGTCAGCAGGGAGGTTTTCGTATGATGTTTGGTTCTTTAACAGGAGGTGGAGGCACTTTTTACAAAGATGTAAAAGCAAAAACGTATACCGTAGATAAAGAATTTATGGGAAAAGAATTTCTTGTTGTTGATTCTCTGCCAAAATTAAACTGGAAATTGGAACAAGAAACCAAACAAATTGGTGGTTACAATTGTTTTAAAGCGACAGCAGTAAAACAGGCTAGCAAAACCGATTTTAGAAACTTCAGACCTAAAAACAATGACAACAAAAAAGACGAAGTGAAAAAGACTTCGGGCGAGACAAAGACCAATTTTGCCGATAACTTTGAAATTCCAAAAGAAATTGTCGTAACGGCTTGGTATACACCGGAAATTCCTATCAATCAAGGGCCAGAAAATTATTGGGGACTTCCGGGATTAATCTTAGAAATCAATGATGGAACAACTACAATTTTGTGCTCAAAAATTGTCTTAAATGCCAAAGATAAAGTAGAAATTAAACCTTCTAAAAAAGGAAAAGTAATTTCTCAGAAAGAATATGACGAAACGGTAATTAAAAAAATGGAAGAATTCAGGGAGATGAACCGTGGCAGAGCAGGCGGCCCACCACCTCCGATGGGAAGATAAAATTCTAAATTCCAGATCTTAAATTCCAAATTCCAAACTTTCAATATTCTTATAATGAATAAGATACTTTTTGTATTTGCTTTACTTTTTACTTCGATATGCTTTTCTCAAAGTATCCGTTTTGACGGTTTGATTCAGGACGAGCAGAAAAATCCGCTAGAAATGGCCAATATTATGGCTATTAATAATGGCACAAAAGCAATGGATTCATACGGAATTACCAACGACAAAGGAAAGTTTCAGCTGACTTTGAAACCAAATACGGCTTATACTATAAAAGTGAGTTATTTAGGAATGAAATCTAAAGAAATTGCAGTATCAACAAAGTCTGAAAACATGACTCAAAATATTGTTATGGACGACGCAGGAATAGAATTGGAAGGTGTAGAAATTGTTCGCGAAATGCCCGTTTCTATAAAAGGAGATACAATTGTTTACAATGCTGATTCTTTTAAATCAGGAACAGAAAAAAAGCTTGAAGATGTTTTAAAGAAACTTCCAGGAGTTGAGGTAAATGCTGATGGAGAGATCGAAGTTGAAGGAAAAAAAGTCAGTAAATTGATGGTGGAAGGAAAAGACTTTTTTGACGGAGATACCAAATTAGGCGTTAAAAATATTCCAGCCGACGCTATTGATAAAGTTCAGGTTCTAAGAAATTATAACGAAATAAGCCAATTAAAAGGCTTAGAAAACGATCAAGA
Organism: Flavobacterium sharifuzzamanii; assembly: GCF_003254585.1. Taxonomy (GTDB): domain Bacteria; phylum Bacteroidota; class Bacteroidia; order Flavobacteriales; family Flavobacteriaceae; genus Flavobacterium; species Flavobacterium sharifuzzamanii. Next base: position 365,698 of record NZ_QJGZ01000041.1, read on the forward strand.
AAATGTGGCGATGAATATTAAACTGAAAGAAGGTAAAAAGAACTTTTGGTTTGGAGATGTTACTGCAGGAATTGGTGTTGCTGAATTAGATAGCCGTTATATCATTAATCCAAAACTATTTTATTACAGTCCAAAATACAGCATTAATTTAATTACCAATTTTAATAATATTGGAGAATTGCCTCTTACGGCACAGGATTACTTTAAGTTTACAGGAGGTTTTAAAAATGTAATGAAAAAAGGAGGCAGCAATTTTAATGTTTCTTCTAATGACTTAGGAATTTCATTATTACGAAACAATCGAGCAAAAGAAATCGAAACAAAATTTGGAGCAACAAATTTTGCGTATTCAGTTAATAAAGCTTGGAATTTAAGCGGTTTCGGGATTCTTTCGACTTCAAAAACTCAATTAGAAACCAAATCACAAACTACAATTTTAGAGTCTGGAGATCAGCAGAGACGTGACGAAAATACAAGTCAAAAGAATAATTTGGGTCTTTTTAAATTAAGTTCAACATATAAACCAAGCGACAAATTTCAGTTTGATTATGACATCTTAACAAAGCTGACAAAACAAGAAGAATATTCAGATCTGTTTAGAGAGCAGATTGTTCAGAATGTTGCAACTTCAGAAGATATTTTTACAACCAAAAAGCAAGATCCAACTTCTGTTAACCAAAATTTGAGTTTGTATTATACGCAAAGTGCTAAAAATATCTTTGCTTTTGAAATGCAGCATTTATATCAAGATGAAAACCCTTTTTATAATGCCAATCTGCAAACTCTTCCTTTTGCTTTGTCAGGATACGATACTACACAATCTAGAAATGATTACAATCAGAATCGTTTTGTGAAAACCAATAAAATTGATGCAAAGCTGGATTACTATTATATGGTAACACCAAAAAGCAATTTCAATATTACTTTAGGAAATACTTATTCTTACCAGAATTTCAATTCTCATATTTTTCAGATGTTAGATAATGGCGAAAGAAATGATTTAAATAATTCAGAGAACAATAATGATGTTGATTACAGATTTAATGATGCTTTTGTAGGCTTTCATTATAAAATATTGACTGGAAAATTTACTTTGACACCAGGTGTAAGTTTGCATACTTATCAAATGACAAACGGACAATTAGGAACCGATTATTCTCAGAATTTCACGAAAGTGCTTCCAGATTTCTTTGCTTTATATCAAATTAAAAAATCTGAAACTTTGACTTATAATTTCTCATTGACAAACGATTTTACTGATATTAATCAATTGGCAGCTGGTTACGTTTTATCTGATTACAGCAGTTTGTTTCGTGGAAATCGTTTCTTAGAAAATGCGACTTCACAAGTTCATTCGCTTCGTTATTTTAAATATAATATGTTCAATTTTGAGAATATTTTTGCCAACGCAACCTATACAAGAAAAGTTGACGCCATTAAGACAAAAGCCAATTTTGACGGAATTAACCAATCTTCTGTTCCGTACAATTCCAATTTAGCCGATGAGACTTTTAGTGGAATGGGAAATTACGGACGTTCGTTTTTAAAGAATTATAAAGCTTCTGCAAATGCAAGTTTTAATTGGTCGAAATTTAATAACATTCAAAACAATAAATTGTCGACAACAGAAAGTTTTGTTCAGAGTTATACAGTTAGAGCTTCAACAAATTATAAAAATCTTCCTAATATAGAATTTGGCTATAATCTTTTGGTCAATAAATACAGTGGATCAACTTTTTACACTGATAAACCATTCGCTAGATTAGATTATTATTTCTTGGATAGTTTCTCATTTGTTTCGGAATATGAGTTTTACCATTATTATAATGGAGATAAAACGGTTGATAATGAATATGATTTTTTAAGCGCTAGTTTAATCTATCAAAAAAAGAACAGTAAATGGGAGTATAAAGTCTCGGCAACCAATCTGCTGAATACAAGATATCTTAACGATGACAGCTTCTCACAATTCTCTACAAGGGTTTCTCAATATACTGTACAGCCACGTTATATCATATTTTCAATGAAATATAATTTGTAGTATTTTAATTGCAAGATTATCATCTTTTGTGATTTGTTTAAAGAAGAATCAAATATCTTTGCGCTATATTATTAACAACAAAAATGTAGTTATGCGCAATTTTATTTGGAGTGTATCGCTCCTGTTTGCTGGAATTTCTATCTCTTTCGCTCAAACAAACGGAATAGAAAAAGGCACCTATTTATCTACTAATAAAGGAGGGAAAATCAAATTGAATTTATTGGATGATAATAAGTATGAATTGGTTTTTTATTCAGGAGGATATGAGATTAAAGGTGATTCTTTGGTTTTCTTAAAAAGTAAAAATACCGTAAATAATAGATTTGATCTTTCTTTTGCTAAAGATAAAAATGCTAAAAAAGTTAAGATTAAGTTTTTGAATCCGTCATACTACTCTTTTTATATAGGAACTCAAAAAGGGACAGAAACAGTACAATACCAGAGAGTTTCTGATATTAAAACGAAAGAAGATCCTGAATGGACTAAAGACGATTTAGAGTTCGAAATAGATAAGACTGATTTTCTTTATTTGGTTTATGAAGACTATAATGGAAAAAGCGATATTAATAAATTTGCCTTGCCAAAAGATGTTTCAGAAGTAACAATTAACTATGATCTTGCAATTCTGAATGATTTAAATCTTGTAGGATCTTTTGATAAGAATACAAAAGAATTGAAAATTTCTGAGCAATCAGGAAAAGATCCTTTGGTATTTGTAAACGAAAAAGATCAGAAGCCTTCTAAGACTTCAACAGTGGTTCCTATAGAAATTCAAAGTATTGCAAACTGGACTTATCCAGGGAAAGATTCAGATTCTTATGGAGGCTTTGCAGTAGATAGTGTTGGAAGTAATTTAATTGACACTGCTGCAGTAGCTGGATCGGCGTATCCTGTTGATGCTACTGTTTCTTATACCAAATATGATTTCAAGTTAAAAATTGAAGACAATCTAAAAAAGGCAATAGAATCTACCAAAACAGCTAGCAATAAATTTTTGGTTGTTGTGGTGGACAGCAAGAATAAAACTGCAAAAGAAGGTTTTGACGCTTTTATAAAAGAACAGGAAACACAGACTGGATATAATATGTATGATTCGTATAATGCACTATATGATACTTACAATTATTATTTGGCTGGAGCCGATGATAAAAAATGGCTGAAAAACAATAAAATAACCAATGATCCGTGCGTATTGGTTTTAAATGGAAACGGTGATCTGCTTGCTATTGCAAAATCAGATTTGACAGCGCAACAATATCAATTTGGTTATTATAATGATTTATATAAAAAACTTCAAAAAGCAAATGCTTTCCTTTCTATAGATAAAGTTTTAAAGAACAAAAAAACTTCAGATGCAGATTTAATTGCCGCTTTTAATAAAGCCGCTTTATTAGAAGCATCATATGATTCAGATTATTGGGTAAGCGACTCTAATTCGACTGAATTTGTAATTGAAAAAACAGTTTTAGATCAAAAATTAGTGGCTCAAAATTGGAAAAAATTGATTGAAGCACATCAAAAAGATAAAAATGTCAATATGTTTTTGGCAGAAACAATTGTAAAAGAGATCAAAAATCAAGGTTTTACAAAACAGCTTTTTAATCAAGATAGAATCCTTAATGATACCGATTTTCTGGCAATAGATTATTTGCTAAAACATTCTGATGATATTGAGAATAATAAAGTAGCATTCAACAATAGTGCACCGGAAATTCATAACATAGGAAGCGCTGTTTCTGAAGTTTCTAATGCATTGCAGCAAAATATATATGCTTCTCAGGACGGACTTACTGGTGAAATGAATAAAGAGAAAATTAATTCTGTTTATAAAAAGATCATCGAATCTGGAAAAGGAAATTTTGATGCCTACAGAAATTATTTTTATTACTTAAGTCAGCTTGAAGATCAAGACGGTTCAAACACAACGTATTTAAAAGAGTTTAATACTTATTTTGATAATACTTTGGCAGGATCAAGTCCGATAGAAAAACTAGACGCTATTTTTGGAGGTTTAGATTCTAGCTCAAGTTATTCTTATGATGGATGGAATTCATTTAAACTTTACCATTCAGACATTTGTAACAATGCGGCATGGACAGTTGTGTTAAAGCCGCAGAACTCAAATTTCTTGAAAGATGCTATTAAATGGTCTGAATATAGTTTAGTGATATCTAAAAACAATCCGTACTATTTAGACACTTTAGCACAATTGTATTATAAAGATGGACAGACACAAAAAGCTATCGAAACACAGGTTTTAGCAGTAAAATATATTACTAGTGATGTTGATGAAGAAACTGTAAATCAAATGAAGGAAGTTTTAACTAAAATGAGTAACGGAACATATTAACCGTATTAGGAATCCGACAGGTTTCAAAAACCTGTCGGGTTTGATTATAGTCGAAAACAAAAACGGCTGTCTAAATTTTAGACAGCCGTTTTTTATATTTAAGATTTAGATTGAATTACAATCCAAATGCAGCTTTTACTTGGTCAACAAAATCAAGTTTTTCCCATGTAAACAACTCAACAGTAACTGTTTTTTCGTTTCCGCCTGGAGCAGAGAAAGTTTTAGTTACAGTTTCTGGTTTACGTCCCATGTGTCCGTAAGCAGCAGTTTCGCTATAGATTGGATTTCTTAATTTCAAACGTTGTTCAATAAAGTAAGGACGCATATCAAAGATAGCTTCTACTTTTTTAGCGATTTCACCGTTAGTTAAATTTACTTTAGAAGTTCCGTAAGTTTCAATGAAAATTCCCATTGGCTCGGCAACTCCAATTGCGTAAGAAACCTGAACTAAGATTTCGTCAGCAACACCAGCAGCAACTAAGTTTTTAGCGATATGACGAGTTGCATAAGCAGCACTTCTATCTACTTTACTTGGATCTTTTCCAGAGAATGCACCACCACCGTGAGCACCTTTTCCACCGTAAGTATCAACGATAATTTTTCTTCCTGTTAAACCAGTATCTCCGTGAGGTCCTCCAATAACGAATTTTCCCGTTGGGTTAATATGGTAGTTGATTTTATCGTTGAATAAATGAGCGTGCTCTGGGTTTTTAGCGATAATTCTTGGAATCAAGATTTCGATAATGTCTTTTTTGATTTTAGCCAACATTGCAGCTTCTTCATCAAAATCATCATGCTGAGTTGAGATAACAATCGCATCAATACGAGTTGGTTTGTTATCATCGCTGTATTCTAATGTAACTTGAGATTTAGCATCTGGACGTAAATAAGTGATTTCTTTATTCTCACGTCTTAAAATAGCTAATTCTTGCAATAATTTATGAGATAAATCTAATGCCAATGGCATATAGTTTTCAGTTTCGTTTGTAGCGTAACCAAACATCATTCCTTGGTCACCTGCACCTTGCTCTTCTGGCTTAGCTCTGTCAACACCTTGGTTAATATCAGCAGATTGCTCATGAATAGCTGAAAGAATTCCACAAGAATTCGCTTCAAACATATATTCACTTTTAGTATATCCAATTTTACGGATTACCTCACGTGCAATTTGCTGTACATCTAGATAAGTATTCGATTTTACTTCACCTGCCAAAATAACCTGACCAGTTGTAACTAATGTTTCACAAGCAACTTTTGAGTCAGCATCAAATGCCAAAAAGTTGTCAATTAAAGCGTCCGAAATTTGATCTGCAACTTTGTCTGGATGCCCTTCACTAACAGATTCTGACGTAAATAAATAAGCCATAATAATGTAATAAAAATGTATTAATTTTAAATTTAAGCGAGGAAATGATTGCTAAAAAGGGCTAAAGGAGAGTATCTGCTTTAGCATTTTTTACTGCTGAAATTAATTTCTCAGCATTCATAACGAAACCATTTCATTATGAAGAGGTTGCAATCAGTTCAAATTTTTCCTCTATTTCGGGTGCAAAGGTATGAAACCATTTTGATTTGCAAATTAAAGTTCAACTTTTTTTATTTTTTATAGCAGAAATTTAACAGTAGCATACTATTTTGATAGGGTAATAGAAAATATTTTGATTTTTGTTTGGTCGATTAAAAAATACTTCGCAACTTTGCGCCGTTAAAACAAAAGAAACAAATGAAATTTATAGTTTGCAATATGATGTCTTGTAAGATGCCGGAGTTATCCGCAGAGACACTATTGTAATTATTTTTCAATAAAAATATAAATAGAACCTCTGCCGAAACGCAGAGGTTTTTTTTATGCCAAAATGAAACCTGTAAGATTTTTTTTAAGCCAAAAACAATAATTAATCAGTAAAAAAAGAAATGAAGAAAAATGTACTAATCGTTTTAGGTCTTGTGACATTTTCAGGACTTTATGCTCAAGACAATAAAAAAGAGCAAGATAGTTTAAAAAACAACGAACTGTCTGAAGTTACTATTATTGGATCAAGAAGTAAAAACAGAGTAAAAACAGACGTGCCAGTTCCGGTCGATGTTTTTAACGTATCAGAAATAACAAAAGGAGCACCGCAAACGAGCGTAACTCAAATTTTAAATTATGTTGCTCCCTCATTTACGAGTAATCCAACATCTACGGCAGATGCAACAGACCACGTTGATCCAGCACAATTAAGAGGATTAGGGCCAGATCAGGTTTTAATTTTAGTAAACGGAAAAAGAAGACACACAAGTGCTTTAGTAAATATAAATGGATCGCCAGGTAGAGGATCTGTCGGGACAGACTTAAATGCAATTCCGTCTTTTGCTATCGAAAGAATTGAAGTTTTAAGAGACGGAGCTGCCGCACAATATGGTTCTGATGCAATTGCAGGAGTTATCAATATTGTTCTAAAAAAGAATGCTAATTATCTAACAGGAGGAATTCAATATGGAGCTAATTTATCTTCTGGATCAAATAATTTTGAAGGAGGAGCAGATGGACAAACAGCCCAAATCGATTTAAACTACGGAACTTCATTAGGTAAGCCTGGAAGTTTCTTAAATATCACAGGAACAGCCGTAACAAGACAAGCAACAAGCAGAGCAGGAATTAGAAGCAATGCTATTTTTAATGCTTACAATGCCGTTGAAAATAGAGCAGCGCAAGATGGAGTAGAGATTAACTCTTTGTTTAGCAACATTAATACGACTACAAATTCAGCTCAGATTTTGTCATCATTAAAACAATATGCGCCGCAAGTAAGTTATTTTACACCAGCTCAGCAAAACGCTATTGCATCAGCTTCAACAATTACGCAGATGCAGACGGCTTTAAATTTTGATGTAACAAATAATGAACTAGCTTACAGAGGCCAGCAGAGAAGTGATTATAATATGAGTGTTGGACAGTCAGAATTGGCAGCAGGACAAGTGTATTTTAATGCTAAATATCCTTTGAGCGAAATCACTTCTTTATATTCTTTTGGAGGAGTTTCTTATAGAAGCGGTAAATCGTATGCGTTCAATAGATTGCCAAATGGTTCTGGAACTTTCACGCAAGTGTACCAAAACGGATTCTTGCCAGAAATTGAATCAAAAATTTTAGATGCTTCTGCGGCTGTTGGCGTAAACACACAATTATTTGGGTTTGATACCGATTTAAGTACCAATTTAGGAACGAACTCTTTTAACTATGATGTAAATAATTCCATTAATGCAACTTTAGGAACCAATTCTCCTTTTAGTTTTGATGCAGGAAAAGTTTCGTTTTTACAAAGCACAACCAATTTGGATTTTAGTAAAAAACTAGATGTTCTTTCTGGACTGAACGTTGCTTTCGGTGGTGAATTCAGATATGAAAACTACCAAATTAAAGCAGGAGAAGAAGCTTCTTACGGATTATATGATGTAAACGGAAATTTAGTTTCAGGAATTTTGCCAAGCAATTCGCCATTAATTGTGACTGACTTCTTTGGAAACAAACGTGGAGCAGGAGCACAAGGATTTTCAGGATTTCAGCCTTCGGATGCTAAAGAAAAACACAGACAAAGTGGTGCAGCTTATGTTGATTTAGAATTGAATGCCACTGAAAAATGGCTTATAAATGGAGCTGCACGTTATGAAAACTATTCAGATTTTGGAAATACGGTTACGTTTAAACTGGCTTCTCTTTTAAAATTAAATGATAATATCAATTGGAGAATTTCTGGACAGACAGGTTTTAGAGCGCCTTCTTTGCAGCAAAGATATTTTGAGTCAAGTTCAACACAGTTTATAAACGGTGCTCCATATCAAGTTGGCTATTTTACAAACGATTCGCAAGCGGCAAAAAGTATTGGAATTGAAAGTTTAAAACCAGAAAAATCAAAAAGCATCAGTACAGGATTTACATTCAAAATTCCTGAAGCTAACATAACCATTGCTACTGATGCTTATTTTACAAGAATCAACGACAGAATTGTACTGTCTGGACAATATTCAAGACCAACAGATGCACAGATTGCAGCGGCAACTTCACCAGAACAGGCAGAGGCGTTGACTTTATTTCAACAGGCATTTGATTTGAAAGGTGTAGAAAGAGCTTCGTTCTGGACAAACGGAATAGATTCTGAAACAAAAGGAATTGATTTGGTAATTTCTCAGAAATACGATGTAATTCAGGATTTCACAATTAGAAATGATTTTGCATTAAGTTTTAATGAAACCAAAAGAGTAGGAGATCTGCATATTCCGCAGTCTATCGTTAATGCAGGAGGAGAACCTTATATTTATTCTTTCTTTCCAGAATCGAGCCGAGTATATTTAGAAGAAGCGATTCCGAAATTGAAAGCCAATTTGATGACTACTTTCAACATTAAAAAACTAGATATTTATTTAAGAAACAGCTATTTCGGAAAAGTTACAGATCCAGGAGCAACAGATGTAAATCTGGACGGATTTTCTTCTGTGTACGAACATCCAGAATACAGCGCAAAATTGGTTACCGATTTATCTCTAGGATATCAGATCAACGAGCATTTGAGAGCTACAATTGGAGTGAATAATATAGGAGATGTTTATCCGGACAGAAATAATCCTGCAACTCCAGCCTTTACAAACACAACACCAACTTTGTCGCCAGCGCCAAGTACAGATTTGACAAATGCGAATCAGTTTGCCTATTCAAGAGCAGTTTCTCAATTCGGATTAAACGGAAGATTTGGTTTTGCCCGTCTGAGCTTTAAATTTTAATTAAATAAATTTCTTTCAAGTCTTTATTTGAAAGGCTTGAAAGAAATTTCAAAAAAAATAGTACAAAATTTCAATTTTAATTTGGTCGTTCAAAAAATACTTATTACATTTACTCTATCGAATTAGTAGAATTTAAAAAATAGTCGAATTCAAATTTTAAATCAAAATGAAAACAATAGCAAAAGGAAATATAATGTGTTGTAAGATGATGCAAATGTGCATCCCAATTTGCTGTTGCCAAAAGTGAAAGAGACAATCTTTGTTATAGTTAAACTATAAGCCCTTTTGGTCGCCATCCGAAAGGGCTTTTTTATTTCCAACATTTTAAATTTAAAATCATGAATACACTAGATATAAATACAATCGCATTTCAATACTTATTAAGAAATAACAATTCGGAAGAATCATCAACTGAAACTCTAAAGTATGATCCCGCACAGCAGATAAAAACGCAGAAATCATTACTGTTTCATTTATATGATCTTGAAGAAGAAGCTGAAGATATTTTAGCTTAAATCAATTTCAAAAATTAAAATCAATTACAATATATAAACGTATTAAAAATACCTAAAAAACTAAGAAATCATGAGTACACAAAAATTTGCAACAAACGCATTGCACGCAGGACACGACGTAACAAAAAACGCAGGAACTAGAGCAGTACCAATTTATCAGACATCATCATACGTATTTAATAACGCCGATCACGCAGCCAATTTATTTGGTCTTGCCGAAGCCGGATTTATTTACACTAGATTAAATAATCCGACAAATGATATTTTAGAACAGCGACTGGCGGCGCTCGAAGGCGGAATTGGAGCTGTAGTAACCGCTTCTGGAGCATCTGCAATTTCTACAACTTTATTGACTTTGCTAAAAGCAGGAGATCATATCGTAGCTTCAAATAGTTTATACGGAGGAACTTATAATCTTTTAAAAGTTACCTTGCCAAGATTAGGAATTACTACCACATTTGTAGATCCTTCAAAACCAGAAAATTTCACCAAAGCAGCAAAAGAAAACACAAGAGCTTTCTTTGTTGAGTCTCTTGGAAATCCAAAATTAGACGTACTAGACTTAAAAGCAATTTCGGCAGAAGCCAAAGCATTCAAAGTACCATTTATAGTAGACAATACAGTTGCGACACCTTATTTATTAAACCCAATTAAATATGGTGCCGATATTGTAATTCACTCCTTAACAAAATATATCGCAGGAAACGGAACTTCATTAGGAGGCGTTATCATTGATGCTGGAAACTTTGATTGGGCAAACGGAAAATTTCCTGAATTTACCGAACCATCTGCAGGATACCACGGATTAGTATATCATGAAGCCTTAGGAAATGCAGCTTTTATAGCAAAAGCTCGAATTGAAGGTTTACGTGATTTTGGTGCCGCTTTGAGTCCATTTAATGCTTTTCAGATTATTCAGGGACTAGAAACACTTCCAATCCGAATCAAGAAACATAGTGAAAATGCTTTGGCTCTAGCTGAATGGTTAGAAAAACAAGATGAGGTGGTTTGGGTAAATTATCCAGGTCTAAAATCGAATAAATATAATGCTTTGGCTAAAGAATATCTTCCAGAAGGACAAAGCGGTATTATCACTTTCGGATTAAAAGGAGGTTTTGATGCGGCCAAAAAAGTAGTAGATGATACAAAATTGTTCTCTTTGCTGGCCAATATTGGTGACACAAAATCACTAATTATTCACCCTGCAAGTACGACACATCAGCAATTGACAGAAGCAGAACAAATAGAAACTGGAGTTTCTAAAGATTTGATCCGTCTGTCTGTTGGAATTGAAGATATTGAAGATTTAATTGCAGATCTGCAAACTGTTTTTGAGAGCGTTTCGCTTTCTCAATTCAGCATCAATAAAAATTAGGTTTTTTTGTTTTTTGTTTGAAAAATTGCCTTTAGCGAGTGGCTTTGCTAAAGGTAATTTTTTATGAAAAGCATCTTTATAAATTTAAACCATATGTAGAGACGCACTACAGTGCGTCTTAAATTATGGTTGAAAACTAAAATGTTAGAAATTATGTCAAAGCTTAAAATAAACATTATCCTTTTCGGAATTGGTAATATCGGAAGCACTTTGATTAATCAGATTATTGAAAGTCAGGACTTTTTTCTCGAAAGTAAAAATGTCGATTTTCATTTTCCTATTATAACCAATTCGACGGTTGCTTTTTTTGAGAAAGAAGGCGTAGGCTATTCTTGGGAAACCAATTTTAGACAATTGGCAGTTCCTTTTAAAGTAGAAGATATTGTCGAATTTGCACAAGAAAACGAATTTGAAAATTTGATTGCCGTAGACGCAACAGCCAGCGATGAATTGGTGAAACACTATAATACGCTAATCAAAAACGGATTTAATATTGTAGCAGTAAACAAAAAAGCCAATACGCTTCCGATAGACTTGTATAAAGAACTGCGAGCAGATCTTAAAAAGTATGATAAAGAGTTTTTATATGAAACCTCGGTCGAAACTGGAATTCCTGTTCTACAGACCTTAAGAGATTTGTATTATTCGGGCGAAAAAATCACCAAGATTCGAGGCGTTTTCTCTGATAATCTGAGTTATGTCTTTAATCGATTTTCATCAGAAGAAGTTTCTTTTTCATCTGTTCTAAAAGACGCAAGCCTTTTGGGATTAATGAAATCAAATTTTAAAGAAGATCTTTCTGGAAATGATACAGCAAGAAAGCTTTTGATATTGGCCAGAGAAATAGGAAAAGATTTTGAGCTTTCAGATATTGAAATAAAACCTTTTATAACTGAAGAACATTTGGAAAAGAATGGTGTGCTAAATAAGGAGGCTGTTGATAAATCTTTTAAGATTGCCAAAATTACTCAGGCAGAAAATCATGTGCTTCGATATGTAGGAGAATTTGATTTAGAAAAAGGCACTTTAGAAACCAAATTAATTTCGGAACCAGCAGCTTCTCCAATCGGACAATTGAAAGGTTCCGACACTATTTTTGAAATTTATACTAAATCTTATGCTGATATTCCGATTGTAATTCAGAGCGCTCCGCCATGTAAACAGGCAATTTCGAGAGGAATTATAACCGATATTCTGAAAATTGTGGAGCGAATTAGGACAAAAGAAGCTGTTTGGCTGTAATTTTTTAGAGAAAAAAGAAAAAGGTTCTTTGATAAACTGATTTATCAAATGGAATTATTAAGAAAAACAAGCTTGTTTTGTAAGTTTTTTACCTTTATTATTTCGTTTTCGTTTTTGTAGGATGTTTTTTGACGCTAAAAAACTGATTTTTAACGATTTTTGTAATTAAATTCTTGAATTTAATTTGTGTAATAAAAAAAATATTTGCATATTTGTTATACCCAAAAACTACTAGAAATCAAATGAACTTAAAAGTCAACAAAATGTTTTGTGCCATTTCGGTTAAGACCGAGACGGGGGTCTCTATTGCTTAAAAAAATTGTAAGAATACAATAATAATATAGTAAGAGCCTCTCAAGAAATTTTGGGAGGCTTTTTAATTTACAACAAATGCAGAATTTAAATAAAATACAATATAAATCACAGATGAATAAATCCTTACAGATGAACAAGATGTTTACTGTCGCGCTTATTTGCGCATACGTCTGTTGATACTAAAAGTATATATGAGTGTAAAAACTTAAACCCTTTTGGTATCTTAAAATCCAAAAGGGTTTTTTTATTCCAGGAAACGATTTAACAAAAAGATAAACGAGAAATAAAGATTATAAAACACAACTTAACTAAAACTTAATATCATGAGCACATTGAACTACTTAGCAGAAAAAATTTCAAATTTGAAAAACAGAAGGACTAGAAAAAATAATCCGCCACCAACAAACGAATTAGCTCACCCAAGATTCGGAATAACTGAGGCTGGAATCACAGAGGAAGGTAAAGCTGGTGAAAAAAAAGCACCAAACTCATTATTGTTTTTGATGTATTCAAAAGAAAATGAAACGCTTTTTATCTAAACGGAAAAAGTATCATAAACTAGGGTAAAACCTGCTTAATTTTACTGGGCATTTTTGTTCGGTAAATTTTTGCGTATAATAGTTTTTGCTAAAGTAAGTCTCAGAAATTTAACAAACACTTTTAGATAAAATTTGTTTGTTAGAGAAATTAGTAGTTAATTTGCACTCGTTAAGTTCAAACAAATATTGAAATGTTATAAAGAAAGGACGAGGGATTAGACCCGATGAAGCCTTAGCAACCCTTCGGTAAAACGAAGAAGGTGCTACATTCTACCACGCCAAACGTGGAAAGATAACAACAAGATTTTTTCTAGTTAAACCTAGTTTTTCTTTCTAATATTTCCATATACAAGTCAATAATACAATAGATTTGAAATTGGAAAATATACCAAATCCCATTATAATTCAAGATTTCATCACAGAAAGTGGTGCAACTTATCATTCTATACCATTAAGTTTTACGCTTGCTGGGCAGCCTTTGCATAGCGCGCCTATTGTTTTGGTTAATCATGCTTTAACTGGAAACTCGCAGGTGACTGGCGAAAATGGCTGGTGGAATGATTTAATTGGTGAAGGTAAAACCATCGATACTGCTGTTTATACCATTTTGTCTTTTGATGTTCCAGGAAACGGAAGCGATTCTTTCTTAATCGATAACTATTTAGATTTTACAGCGAGAGACATTGCAAGAATCTTTATTGAAGGAATTAAAGCTTTACAAATTGAAAAGCTTTTTGCTGTTATTGGAGGTTCTGTTGGAGGTGGAATTGCATGGGAAATTTTAGCTTTAGCGCCAAACATCACAGAAAACCTTATTCCGATTGCGAGCGACTGGAAATCGACAGACTGGCTTATCGCAAATTGCTTTTTGCAAGAGCAAATTCTAAATAATTCTTCAAGACCAATTGAAGATGCAAGAATTCATGCCATGCTTTGCTACCGTTCGCCAGAATCATTCAAAGAGAAATTTCAAAGAACAATTCATCAAGATCTTTTGATTTTTAATATCGAAAGCTGGCTGGCGCATCATGGAAAAAAATTGCAGAAGAGATTCCAATTGTCTTCTTATAAATTAATGAATCAATTGCTTAAAACAATTGATATTACTAGAAATAGTGAAAGTTTTGAAAACTTAATGTCTAAAACAAAAGCTTCAATTCATATTGTCGGAATCAATTCGGATTTGTTTTTTACAGCAAAAGAAAACGTAGAAACCTATGAAGAATTGAAGAAGTTTAAAGACAATGTTTTCTACAGCGAAATTGATTCGGTTCACGGACATGACGCTTTTTTAATCGAGTACAAACAATTAGATCATTTACTTGCCGACATTTTTAAGGCAGAAACAATAAAGAAATAAAATGAAAGTATTAAAATTTGGAGGTAAATCATTAGCAAACGGAGAAGGACTTAACAAAGTTGTTTCAATCATTTCTGATAAAGTAAGTCAAGGCGAAAAAATTGCCGTTGTAGTATCTGCACGCGGAAATGCGACAGACGAGCTTGAATTTATCTTAAGCATTGCTGCTAAAAATGGCAGTTATAAAGAATTATTAGAAAATTTCAAAAAATATCAAATATCAGATTACCCGCAAGTTGATTTGTCTGAAGAGTTTAATGTCTTAGACAAACTTTTTGAAGGCGTAAGCTTAATTGGCGATTATAGCAAAAAAATCAAAGATCAGATTTTGTCAAAAGGAGAATTGCTTTCGGCTAAATTATTGACGGCTATTTTGTTGGAAAAGGGAATTCCTGCCAATTTTGTAGATACAAGAGATTTATTGAAAACCGATTCTAAATTTGGCGATGCACAGCCATTAGAACAGCTTTCAAAGAAAAACGTAGTTAATTATTTTAAAGAACATAACGGAGAAACGGTTAATATAGTTACAGGTTTCATTGGATCTAATAACAACAACGACACAACTACTTTAGGTAGAAATGGCAGTAACTATACCGCTTCGTTAATCGCAAATTATTTAAATGCTGAAGAATTACAAAACTTCACGCACGTAGACGGAATCTATACGGCAAACCCAGATTTGGTGGCCGATGCTAAGAAAATTGAATATTTATCGTTTAATGAAGCGAATGAGCTGGCAAATTTTGGAGCAACAATTTTGCATGCAAAAACGATTATTCCGTTATTAGAAAAAAACATTCCGTTACGTATTTTAAATACTTTTAACCACGAAAATCGCGGAACTTTAATTACTTCAGATTCTTCTAAAGAAGGAATTAAAACACTTTCTGTTTTAGAAAATGTTTCTCTTGTAAATCTTGAAGGACGCGGATTGCTTGGAAAAGCAGGAGTCGATGCCCGAATTTTCAAAGTAATGGGCGATCACAACATCAGCGTGAGTATCATTTCTCAAGGTTCTTCAGAAAGAGGAATCGGATTGGTTGTGGCAACAGAAAAAGCCACTCTTGCGATGGTTGAATTAGAGAAAGAATTTGAAAATGACTTTTATTCAAAAGACGTAAATCAGATTACGGTGACAGACAATGTATCTGTAATTTCGATTATCGGGCAAGATTTGAGTACTTTCCACAAACCATACACCGCTTTAATCAAAAACAAAATTGTTCCGATTTTGTTTAACAACACTGTAACTGGTAAAAACGTGAGTTTGGTTGTTAAAAAAGAGGAATTAAATAAAGCGCTTAACGTAATTCACGGA
Source organism: Flavobacterium sharifuzzamanii (assembly GCF_003254585.1). Lineage (GTDB taxonomy): Bacteria > Bacteroidota > Bacteroidia > Flavobacteriales > Flavobacteriaceae > Flavobacterium > Flavobacterium sharifuzzamanii. Next base: position 381,517 of record NZ_QJGZ01000041.1, read on the forward strand.
GAGATTTTTGGAGTTTCGAAGAAAATCAATATTGCGATTTTTGGTCACGGATTAGTTGGTGGAACTTTAATCAATCAGATTTTAGAATCGGCTGCAGCAATCGAAAAACGTAAGGACATTAAGCTAAATGTTTTCGCTATAGCGAATTCTAAAAAATTGCTTTTAAACAAATACGGTGTTAACAGCAATTGGAAAAACGATATTGCAACTAAAGGCGAAGCTTACACGATCAAAGACATTATTGCTTACGCAAATGAACATCATTTAGAAAACTTAATTGCGATTGATAACACCGCAAGTGCAACTTTTGTTGAGAATTACATTCCGCTTGTAGAAAGCAGTTTTGATTTGATTTCTTCTAATAAAGTAGCTAATACATTAAGTTATGGTTTCTACAAGGAATTGAGAAAAGCTTTGGCAGAAAACCAAAAGAATTATTTGTATGAAACGAATGTTGGTGCAGGTTTGCCATTAATTGACACCATTAAATTATTGCACCTTTCAGGAGAAAACATCACGAAAATTAAAGGGGTTTTCTCTGGAACATTAAGTTATTTGTTTAATAATTTCTCTGCAAAAGATGCGCCTTTTAGCGAAATCTTGCAGGAAGCAATTGATAACGGATATACAGAACCAGATCCGCGTGAAGATTTATGCGGAAATGATGTTGGTAGAAAATTATTAATTTTAGCTAGAGAATTAGATTTGCAAAATGAATTTGAAGAAATCTCAATTCAGAATTTAATTCCAGAACACTTACGTGAAGGAAGCGCTGCCGATTTCTTGACGAAATTAAAAGAATTCGACCCAATTTATGCTAAAATAAAAGCAGAGCAACAGCCAAATCATGTATTGAGATATATTGGTGAATTGTCTGGAGATTTGCAGAATGACAAAGGAAATCTAGAAGTTAAATTAGTTTCAGTGCCAAAAGATACTGCATTAGGCGGATTAAAAGGTTCTGATTCTTTCTTCGAAATTTATACAGAATCTTACGGAGATCGTCCAATCGTTATTCAGGGAGCTGGTGCAGGTTCTGCGGTAACGGCAAGAGGAGTTTTCGGAGATATTTTGAGATTATCTGATAAAGGATAATCGATTTTTAGATTTATATAGAAATTGAAATTTAAGACTTTTTTGCAAGGTTGGGGCTGTGGAATATTATTTCTCGGTCCTTTTGTAATAGTTGGGCTGGGAACTTTGTTTTTTAGTTTGTATGCCATAACTAAGGGAGTGCAGGCTGAAAATTGGATTCAAGTTCCAGCGAATATCGAAAAAGTTGATATGAATTCATATTCTAGAAAAGGAAGTACTTCGTATGAAGTTGCGATTAAATATTCTTATGTAATAGGAGTGCAAAAATATTGGGGAAATAGAATCGGGTTTGGCTACGGCGTGAGTAATATAGAAGATCATGATACTTTGTTTCTTGTTTTAAAAGAAAGCAAAAGAATTATGGTTTATGTTGATCCCGATGACAACAAAGAATCAATAGTAATTCCTGGTGTGAATGATAGCATTATTTTTACGCTGATTTTTTCAATATTGTGGAATTCATTGCTTCTCTTTTTGATTTTTTTGCCTTTAATTGCGAAAAGTAGAAATAGAAATATTGAGAATAGTTTTATACTGAAATATCGTATTCATGCATTAATAATTATATGGGCAATAGGGCTATTTATTTTATTAAATGGCTATTTTCATCTTAATATAGAAAACAAAATCAATGTTATTGAAAGAACAAAAAACATTGATTCAAATACAGAATAAAAAAACAAAAAAATAACAACACAATGAAAGTAACTTTAAACAGAGTAAATGACGCATTTCATTTTAAAGTAAAAAATGAACGCGGACACGTAGTTGACGTTGATAGCAGAGCCGAATTTGGCGGAAGCGATTTAGGTGCAAGTCCAATGGAATTAGTATTAATGGGAGTTGCGGGATGCAGCGCTATTGATATGATTTCGATCTTAAAAAAACAGCGTCAGGAAATCACTTCTTTTAACGCTGAGGTTGAAGGAACGCGAGTTCAAATTGAAGAGGCAAAACCTTTTAAAGAAATCGATGTGGTTTTTTATTTGGAAGGAGAAATCAATCCAGAAAAAGCAAAAAAAGCAGCGCAACTTTCTTTTGAGAAATATTGTTCAGTTGCCAAAACGGTTGAGCCGACAGCAACCATTAACTACAAAGTTGTCTTGAATAACGAAGCTTTATAAATTAGATAATTTGTCAATTTGAGAATTTGAAAATATTCAGATTGCGCATAAATAATTGACTTGTTTTAGTTTAGATTTCAGTTTTAAAACTTGAAACCTGAAACTTGAAACAAAAAAACAAAAAACAACACACAATGAATACAGAAGAATTTGGTTTTGAAACACAAGCCATTAGAACACAATTAGAAAGATCTCAATATTTAGAACACTCGGTGCCTTTGTACCTTTCATCAAGCTTCGTTTTTGAAGATGCTGAAGATATGAGAGCTTCTTTTACAGAAGAAAAAGAAAGAAATATTTACAGCCGTTTTAGTAACCCGAACACTACAGAATTTGTAGAAAAGATCTGCAAAATGGAAGGAGCCGATTCTGGTTATGCTTTCGCAACAGGAATGGCAGCGGTATATTCTACTTTTGTAGCATTATTAAATTCTGGAGATCATATTGTTTCTGCAAGCAGTGTTTTCGGTTCTACTCATGCTTTGTTTATGACTTATTTCCCAAAATGGAATATCGAAACTTCGTATTTCGAAATCAATAAGCCGGAAACAATTGAAAGCTTCATTAAACCAAACACAAAAATTTTATACGCCGAATCTCCAACAAACCCTGGAGTTGATGTAATTGACTTAGAATTGTTAGGAAATATTGCTAAAAAACACAACTTGATTTTAATTATTGACAACTGTTTTGCGACGCCATATTTACAGCAACCAATTAAATTTGGAGCCCATTTGGTAATTCATTCAGCAACAAAATTAATCGATGGACAAGGACGTGTTTTAGGAGGAGTTACAGTTGGAGATGCAGAATTAATCAGACAGATTTATTTGTTTTCAAGAAATACAGGGCCAGCTTTATCACCGTTTAATGCTTGGGTTCTGTCAAAAAGTTTAGAGACTTTAGCTATTCGTGTAGATAGACATTGCGAAAATGCATTAAAAGTTGCGGAGTTTTTAGAAAGCCATCCAAATGTAAACAGCGTAAAATATCCGTTCTTGAAATCGCATCCACAGTACGAAATTGCTAAAAAACAGATGAAAGCAGGTGGAAACATTATTGCGTTTGAAATTAAAGGCGGTATCGAAGCAGGAAGAAAATTCTTGAATTCAATTCAACTTTGTTCATTATCTGCAAATATTGGAGATACAAGAACTATCGTAACACATCCAGCTTCTACAACACATAGCAAATTATCTGAAGAAGATCAATTAGCAGTTGGAATCACACAAGGTCTTGTTCGTGTTTCTGTTGGTTTAGAAACGGTTGAAGATGTAATTGAAGATTTAAAACAAGCGTTGGCTTAAACATAAAATATAATACTTTTGAAGGGCTATTTTTTTTTGAAATAGCCCTTTCTTTGTTATTGAAAGAACCACTTTTCTTAATTTAGTTTTGCAACATATGAAAAAAACAAGATTGCTTTTGCTGTCAGATTTGTTTGGAGGCAATCCTGAATGGATTCAGAATTATATCGAAATTTTAGAAATTAAATTTGATGTTCAATATTATGATATTTTAAAATTAGCTCAGATTGATTCTTCACGTGATGAAAAGGAAATCCATAATCAATTTTTGAATGGCGGAATTGAAAAAGCAGTAAATAACTTATTGAATTTTGAAAAAGAAAAAGTGGCCATTTTAGGTTTTAGCATTGGCGGAACTATTGCGTGGAAAGCATCTCTAAGAGGCTTACAGATTACACAATTAGTGGCTGTTTCTTCAATAAGATTGCGTTTCGAAACTGAAATTCCTAGTTGTAAAGTGAAACTTTATTATGGTGAAAAAGATTTGAATAAGCCTAATATGCAGTGGTTTTTGGACTTAAAAATTTCAAATGAGATTATTGAAAATCAAGATCATATTTTGTATCAGGAAAAAGATTATGCTTTTCTTATTTGTAGTAATTTTTTGTAATTAATACTTTAAAAGGTATATTTTTGTGGATCTAGAATATTTAATAATCAAAGTGAAAAAATGGATAATTCTACATATGTGGTGGAAAAGAAATTGTTGACATCTGATCGTGATCGTTTCTTTAATGGTATTATTGATTTTGTTTTTATTTCAGTAAGCATATTTGTTTTTACGCTTGTGATTGTAATTATGGGTAATGTTTTTCAATGGGATATTTATAGTGTTTGGGTAGAAATTATGATAAGCCTAGGGCTAGTAGGGACATATCTTTCTTTTGCAATGCTTTATTATTTGTTTTTAGAAGGTCTTTTTGGAAGAACAATTGGGAAAATTGTCACTGGAAGTGTTGTAGTAGATGAAAATGGTTTAAAACCAAGTTTCAGAATTATTTTCGTTAGAACTTTATGTCGTTTAATTCCTTTTGAAGCATTATCGTTTTTAAGTAAATCAGCAAGATTTTGGCATGATTCCTTTTCTAAAACTTATGTTGTGGAGAAAAAAGATTTAGAACAAGATATGGAAAATTTTTATTCTTTAGATTTAATTGGACAAAAGGAAGTAATCTGATAGATTTAGTAGAATTTAACTTTATTCTTTGTGATAGTTCAAACAAAAAGCATACTTTTGTTATTCAATAATTTGCAAGAGTTTGATTTGAAATTAAATTCGGCAATCTAAATTTTACATTAGTGCTTTCAAAGAAAACAAAATACGGAATTAAAGCTTTAACTTATTTAGCAAGACGTGAAAACAATGAACCGGTACAAATAGCTGAAATTGCGAAAAGCGAACATATTTCAATTAAATTTTTAGAAAGTATTTTATTGTTGTTAAGAAACTCGGGTTTTCTTGGTGCTAAAAAAGGAAAAGGTGGAGGTTATTATCTGATAAAAGATCCAAAAGATATCAGCATGGCTAAAGTATATCGAATTCTTGAAGGACCAATTGCCTTATTGCCTTGTGCGAGTCATAATTTTTACGAAAGATGCGATGACTGTGACGACGAATCAACTTGCGCTGCGCGACGATTAATGACAGAAGTTCGTGATAATACACTTAAAATATTAGAAAGTAATTCTTTAGCAGATATTGCATTTTAGAAACTACTACTAATTATAAAACAAAAGACCATTTCTGAATTTGAAATGGTCTTTTTTTATTTATGATGTATTAGAAAATCAATTTGTAACCTGCTAAGAAAAGCATTACAGCAATCGCATTTCTAAGAAACTGATCGGGAACTTTTCCGCTTAACATACTTCCACAATATATTCCAGGAAGTGATCCCATTAATAATTGTCCTAGCAAACCTAAATCTAAATTTCCCATTGATGCATGTCCAATTCCAGCAACTAAAGTTAAAGGAACAGCATGTGCGATTTCAGTTCCAACTAAACGGGGTGTTGGTAAAAGTGGATAAAGGAAAAATAAAGTCACAGTTCCTAAAGCTCCTGCTCCAATAGAAGTTAATGTTACAGTTGCTCCTAATAGTATTCCTATCCCTATTGTCAGCATATTTTGTGTAGTGCTTTCGCTATGGAATTTATCTCCAGCATGTTTTTGAGAGAACTTTAAAAGCCTTTTTTTGAAAATAATTGCAACAGAGGTAAATAGTAAAGCCCAACCTAAACTATATTTAATAACGCCATTAATAGTTTCAATATCAGTTTTAATGCTGTTTAAAATCCATAATGTTATTAAAGAAGCGGGTACACTGCCAAGAGTGAGCCAACCTGTAATTTTCCAGTTGATATTGCCTTTTTTATTGTGAACAAAAACACCACCTGCTTTAGTAAATGCGGCGTATAATAAATCGGTTCCTACTGCGGTTGTTGGCGGAATATTAAAATATAATAAAATAGGAGTCATTAATGAGCCTCCTCCAACACCAGTTAATCCGACAATAAAACCAACTACTAAACCTGCAATTACAAGACCGATCTGAAAATCCATGAAAAAATATTTGCCGCTAAAATACAACAATTTTATAATAATCCTATCGATTTTATAGAGATTAGAAAAAGGTATTTAATAAACAAATGTTTTTGATGTATATATTGTTTAAATATCTTGTTGTGCAGTGTTATTTGTGAAATTATTGGGCAAAAATGCTAAATCTCTCTTTTAGAATGCTATAAAAGGTTAATTGATGGTTTAAAAAAATAATAATATTGCTTTGTAATTTAGAAATAAGTAGTATTTTTGCAAAGTAATCTACTAACCCGATAGGGTAATGGTTTTTCGAAACAAATTCAATCATTTTTAATATGGAAAAAGAACTGAAAATAAATACGGCTGATTCTTTTAAAGAAAAGCTTTGGATTGGAATTCCTGTTGTTTTATTAGTAGGTTTATTATCTGTTTTAATATACAATCATCACGCAGAATTTACTTGGGATGGATTTGTGAATGGTTTCAATGAAGAGTTTTTAGTGTTTTTTGCCATTGGAGTTTTTGCTCAATTGGTTGATGGAACTTTAGGAATGGGTTATGGAGCGACTTCAACGTCATTTTTATTGGCTTACGGAGTTCCGCCAGTGGTAAGCAGTACAGCTGTTCACGTTTCAGAAATGTTTACAACGGGAGCATCGGCACTTTCGCACCATCGTTTTGGGAACATCAATAAAAAACTGGTTAAACATCTATTGATTCCTGGTGTATTAGGTTCGATTACAGGAGCTTATTTGTTATCTGATGTGATTGATGGAGATGTGATCAAGCCATTTATTGCGGTTTATATGATCGTTTTAGCGATTATCATTATTAGAAAAGCTCTTAAAAAAAGCATTGTAAAAAAGAAAACTAAGAAATTGGGCGCTTTAGCTGTTTTTGGAGGTTTTATGGATTCTGTTGGAGGAGGAGGCTGGGGCCCGATTGTGACTTCAACATTATTAGGAAGAGGAAGAAATCCGAGATATACTATTGGTTCGGTAAACGCAGCTGAGTTTGCGATTTCATTTGCAAGTGGAATCACTTTTATGCTTTTTGGAGGAATCCACGGTTGGCAGGTAATCATGGGGTTGATTTTAGGAGGAGTTATTTCAGCGCCATTAGCAGCTTATTTGGTAAATAAAATCAAGAGAAAACCAATGATGGTTGCTGTTGGGATTCTAATTATATTATTGAGTTTAAAAACATTATCTAAATTATTGTAAAAGATAATTTTAGAAAGGAGAGATTTATGAGTGCGATTATTGTACAAGAATTATTAGAGAAAACTAAAGGCCTTTCGCTTGACGAAACCTTAGTTTTTTTAGCAAAAGAATTTCCAGGAAAAGTAATTTTCTCAACTTCTTTTGGCCAAGAAGATCAGGTAATTACTGATTTTATTGCAAAAAGTAACACGGATATTAAGGTGTTTACTTTGGATACAGGAAGATTATTTCAGGAAACGTATGATGTTTTTCATAAAACATTAAAAAAATACAAAAGACCAATCGAGGTTTATTTTCCAGAAGCAGCATCAGTAGAAAAACTATTGCAAGAAAAAGGGCCAAACAGTTTTTACGATTCAGTTGAAAACAGAAAAGAATGCTGTTTTATTCGAAAAGTGGTTCCGTTGAGAAAAGCTTTAGCAGGAAATTCAGTTTGGATTACGGGTTTAAGAGCAGAACAATCAGAAAACAGACAAGATTTAAGTTTGTTTGAATACGACGGAGGTTTCGAAATCATCAAATTTAATCCATTGCTAAAATGGACTTTAGAAGAAGTTGAAACGTATTTATCAGAAAACAATGTCCCTCAAAATGCTTTACACAAACAAGGTTTCGTAAGTATTGGTTGTGCACCTTGTACGAGAGCAATTTTCCCAGGAGAAGATATCAGAGCCGGAAGATGGTGGTGGGAATCAAGCCATAAAGAGTGTGGGCTTCATAGTGCTAAAAAAGAGTAGACTTTTTAGAAGAAAGAAGCAAGAGGCAAGACTTTTTTAGAGAATAGAAAATAGATTATAGAATAAAGAGTGGAGATTTTTAGATCAGGGAACTTGAAACTTTAAACCTGAAACAAAATTTTCACAACAAAATATCAAACAAAAAAACAATGAGTTCAGTATTAAAAACAAACGCTTTAGAGAGTGAAGCGATATACATTTTCAGAGAAGTAATTTCACAGTTTGACAAACCGGTTTTACTTTTCTCAGGAGGAAAAGATTCTATTACATTGGTGCGTTTAGCGCAAAAAGCATTTTTCCCTGCTAAGATTCCGTTTCCTCTTTTGCACGTTGATACGGGACACAATTTTCCTGAAACAATTGCTTTCAGAGATAAATTGGTAGAAGAATTAGGTTTAGAGTTGATCGTTCGTAATGTTCAGGACGCTATTGATGAAGGAAAAGTGGTTGAAGAAACTGGAAAATATTCAAGTCGTAACAGCTTACAGACAACAACACTTTTGGATGCAATTGAAGAATTTAAGTTTGATGCTTGTATTGGTGGTGCGCGTCGTGATGAAGAAAAAGCAAGAGCTAAAGAACGTATTTTCTCTGTTCGTGATGATTTCGGACAATGGGACGAAAAAAATCAAAGACCTGAGTTGTTTGATATCTTGAATGGTAAAATTGAAAACGGACAAAACGTTCGTGTTTTCCCAATTTCAAACTGGACAGAATTAGATGTTTGGAGCTATATCGAAAAAGAAAAAATCGAGATTCCATCAATCTATTTTTCACATAAAAGAAAAGTTTTTTTGAGAGACGGTTTAATCTGGTCGCATTCTCCTTTTGTGTACCAAGAAGAAGACGAACAAATCGAAGAAAGAATTGTTCGCTTCAGAACCGTTGGAGATATGAGCTGTACAGCAGCTGTTGAATCTTATGCAGCAACAATCGAAGAAGTAGTTGGAGAAATCAGATCATCAACAATTTCTGAAAGAGGAGCCAGAATTGATGATAAACGTTCTGAAGCTGCAATGGAAAAAAGAAAGCAACAAGGATACTTTTAATAATTATGAGTTATGAGTTTTGAATTATGAATATAATTCAGAACTAGGAATTTTAAAAGTAAAAATCAAGAAAACAAAAACATACGGATTATAAGTTTCAACAGAAAACTTGAAACTTTAAACCTGAAACAAAATATTACAGAATGGACGTTTTAAAAATAGCAACAGCAGGAAGTGTAGATGACGGGAAAAGTACTTTGATCGGAAGATTATTGTACGATACAAAATCATTGACGACTGATAAAATAGAAGCAATCGAAAAAAGCAGTAAACAAAAAGGATACGATTATCTTGATTTTTCTTTGGCAACTGACGGATTAGTTGCAGAAAGAGAGCAAGGAATCACGATTGATGTTGCGCACATTTATTTTTCGACTGCAAAGAAAAGTTACATTATTGCCGATACTCCAGGGCACGTAGAATATACAAGAAACATGGTTACAGGAGCTTCGACTTCTCAGGTTTCTATTATTTTGATTGACGCCAGAAAAGGAGTAATCGAGCAAACTTACCGCCACTTTTTTATCAATAATTTATTGAGAGTAAAAGAAGTAATCGTTGCCATCAACAAAATGGACTTAGTAGATTATTCTGAAGAAGTTTTCAATAAAATCAAAGCTGATTTTGAGGCTTTAAACGCAAAAAGCACTTTCAAAGAGCAAAACGTAAGTTACATTCCGTTAAGTGCAATCAACGGCGGAAACGTTGTGGACAAATCGGAAAATATGCCTTGGTACGAAGGTCAAACTGTTTTAGAGCATTTAGAAGGATTGCATTCTCATGATGTTTACGAAGCAGGAAAAGCACGTTTCCCTGTTCAGACGGTTATTCGTCCAAAAACAGACGAATACCACGATTTCAGAGGTTACGCTGGGAAATTATACGGAAACTCAATTAAAGTTGGAGATGCTGTAACGGTTCTTCCATCTTTAACAGAATCAACAGTTACTAAAATTCACTTTTTCGATAAAACATTTGATGAAGCTACAGCAGGTTCTTCAATTACAATCGAATTAGAAAATGATATCAATGTAACAAGAGGCGATATGATTGTAAAATCAAGCGAGCTTCCAAAAATTGAAAAAGATATTACCACAACAGTTTGCTGGATGGACAGTAAAAAACTGGTTCCGGGAACTAAATATTTGGTACAACACAATACCAACAGAGTTTTAGCAAAAGTAGAAAGCATTAAAAATACAATTGCAACAGATTACTCTGGAACGACAGAAGCTTCACAATTAGCAATCAACGAAATTGGAGAAGTAACGATCAAATTAAGCAAACCGTTATATTTTGATTCATACAACGAAAACAAATCAAACGGAGCTTTCATCTTAATTGATACAGCAACTAACACAACAGCAGGAGTAGGATTCATTCGCTAGTTGATAGTTGATGGTTTTTGGTTGATAGTTATCTGCCAGCAAACCAACAACCAACAACTGACAACCAACAACTAAAGAGAAATGGAAAGTTTTAGAACAGAAATAGAAAATCCGGTAGTTCAGAAGGAGATTATCGAATTAGAAAAAAAGATTCACTTATTCCGTGGAGGAAAAATTGATGATGAGCGTTTTCGTAGTCTTCGTTTAGCGCGAGGAATCTACGGGCAACGTCAGGAAGGTGTTCAGATGATTCGTATCAAATTGCCTTATGGAAAAGTAACCAGCGAGCAATTAGTGCGTATTACTCAGGTTTCTGATGAATATTCTACAGGACGTTTGCACATTACAACACGTCAGGATATCCAGATTCACTACGTGAGTTTAGACAGAACACCAGAACTTTGGGCAGATTTAGCTAAAGACGATATCACGCTTCGTGAAGCTTGTGGAAACACAGTTAGAAATATTACAGGAAGCGAATTAGCGGGTGTTGACGTAAACGAACCATTTGATGTTTCGCCTTATGCACACGGACTTTTTCAATATTTGTTAAGAAACCCAATTTGTCAGGAAATGGGACGTAAATTCAAAATTTCGTTCTCTTCTTCAGACGAAGATACCGCTTTGAGTTATTTACACGATTTAGGATTTATTCCGAAAATTAAAGACGGGCAAAAAGGTTTCAAAATCATGTTTGGAGGAGGTTTAGGATCACAGCCAGCGCATGCTGAATTGCTTTCAGAGTTTGTTCCTGTAAACGAAATCATCCCAACAGCAGAAGGAATCATTCGTATTTTCGACAGATACGGAGAACGTGCAAAAAGAATGAAAGCGCGTATGAAATTCTTAATCAAAGAAATGGGGAAAGACGCTTTCCTTGATTTGGTTGAAAAAGAGAAAAAAGCAATCGCTTTTGAAACCTACGAAATTGATACAACCGCTTTTGATGGTCCAATTCCAGAACCAGTATTAGACGTTCCGCAAGTTATAATCGAAGATACAGAAGCGTATGAAGCTTGGAAAAAATCGAATGTAATCAAACAGAAACAAGACGGTTATTATGCAATTGGAATCAAAGTTTTATTAGGAGATTTTTACACTGATAAAGCACGATTATTAGCCGCTTTAATTAAAAATTACGCAGCAAACGAACTACGTTTTTCATTGCGTCAAAATATTGTAATACGTCACGTAAAAGAAGAGAATCTTCCTTTCTTTTATCAAGAATTAGCCAAACTTGACTTTGTTCAATTAGGATATAATTCAGTTGGAGATATTACGGCATGTCCGGGTACTGATACTTGCAACTTGGGGATTGCAAGTAGTACCGGTATTGCAGAAGAATTAGAAAGGGTTTTAACGGCAGAATACCCTCAGTATTTAAACAATCGTGAAATCGAAATTAAAATTTCAGGTTGTATGAATGCGTGCGGACAACATAATATGTCAGCAATTGGATTCCAAGGAATGTCTATCAACTCAGGAAAACTAGTAGCTCCGGCTTTACAGGTTTTATTGGGTGGAGGAAGATTAGGAAACGGAGCAGGACGTTTTGCTGATAAAGTAATTAAAATTCCAAGCCGTAGAGGACCAGATGCATTGCGTACTATCTTAAATGATTATGATACGAATGCAAACGGAGAAAAATTCCTAAATTATTACGACTTAAAAGGTGAAAAATATTTCTACGAAATCTTAAAACCTTTCGCAGATGTAACCAATTTAACAGAAGCTGATTTTGTGGATTGGGGTAACGCAGACAATTACGTAAAAGCAGTTGGAGTTGGAGAATGTGCCGGAGTGGTGATCGATTTAGTAGCAACATTGTTGTTTGAAGCTAAAGAGAAATTGATCTTGGCTCAGGAATCTTTCGACGAGAAAAAATGGTCAGATGCAATTTACCATGCTTATGCAGGATTTGTAAACGGTGCAAAAGCATTGTTATTGGCAGAAAACCAAAAAACAAACCACCACGCAGGAATTGTAGATTTGTTTGATACAGTTTTCATCGACACTAATAAAATAGAATTAAACTCAACTTTTAAAGACTTGGTTTACCAAATCAATAAAAATGAACCATCTGAAGCTTTCGCTAAAGATTACATTGCACAAGCAACAGTTTTCTTTGATAAAATCGAAACTTTCAGAGCACAGGAATTAGCAAATGCATAATATAAAACCCAAAATAACTTTAGTCGGTGCAGGTCCGGGCGATCCCGATTTACTTACGCTGAAAGCTGTAAAAGCATTGGCTGAAGCTAATGTGGTTTTGTATGATGCCTTGGCCAACGAAGAAATTCTGGATTATGCACCTAAAAATGCGATTAGAATTTTTGTTGGAAAAAGAATCGGAAATCATGCTTACACGCAGGATCAAATCAATCAGCTGATTGTAGATAATGCACTGACATACGGAAACGTTGTGAGATTAAAAGGTGGAGATCCATTTATTTTTGGAAGAGGCGGAGAAGAAATTGATTTTGTTGAAAGTTTTGGAATTGAAACAATTGTAGTTCCCGGAATTTCGTCGGTAGTTGCCGTTCCTGCAAGTCAGGGAATTTCGATTACAAAAAGAGGCGTTTCAGAAAGTTTTTGGGCTATTACCGGAACAACTTCTGATAGAAAATTATCATCAGATGTAGCTTTGGCAGCACAATCATCAGCAACAGTTGTAATCTTGATGGGAATGCACAAATTGCCTCAAATAATCGATTTGTTTCAAAAAGAAGATAAAGGCAATTTACCCGTTGCAATCATTCAAAACGGAACAACAGCAGAAGAGAAAGTAGGAGTTGGAACAGTAGATTCGATTTTAGAAGTTGTAAAACAAAAAGAATTAGGTTCACCAGCTATTATTGTTCTTGGAGAAGTCGTAAGAGAAAGCAATAAGCTAAAAGGATTTTACGAAGAATTTCTATCAAAAGAAGAAGTTAGGTAGAATTATGTTCCGTTAGGAACATTTCATCGGTAGAAAATAAATGGGGTTTTAATGATAATGTTCCGTTAGGAACATCTGATCGGTAGAAAAAATAAATGTTTCCAATTAATATTAATGTTCCGTTAGGAACATCTCATTGGTTATTCTAATTTTGATTAGAAGAAAAAAGATTAACATGGAACAAAACGAATTATATCCAATATTTCTAAAGCTTCACAATTTAAATGTATTGATTGTAGGCGGAGGAAATGTAGGTCTGGAAAAGCTTTCTTTCTTGCTCAAGTCAAGTCCGAATGCAAATGTTGAGATAGTGGCAAAAGAATTTCATTTAGAAATAAAAGTTTTGGCCGAAAAACATCCTTCGATTACATTAACAAAATCGAAGTTTAAAAAGAAAATGCTCAAAAAACGTCACATGGTAATTGCCTGTACAGACGATTTGAAAGTAAATAAAAAGGTTTACGATTTAGCAAGAAAACGCTATTTGATTTGCAATATAGCCGACACACCAGATTTATGTGATTATTATCTGGGCGGAATCGTAACAAAAGGAAATGTCAAAATTGCCATTTCAACAAATGGAAAATCACCGACAACAGCTAAAAGGCTTAGGGAGTTTTTTGAAGAAGTAATTCCAGAAGACATCAACCAAATGGTTGAGAATCTGAATGAATACCGAAAAACCTTAAAAGGTAATTTTGAGGATAAAGTAAAGAAGATGAATGAAATAACTGCTTCTTTGAAAAGTAAAGAATAACAGAAAGTTCCAGAGGAACGATAATATTTGGTAGCGTCGGGTTTTAACCCGATGTAAAAGAATGAATGAGATTACCTCTTCATTAAAAAATAGAGAGTAAAAAATTTTCGGAAAGAAATTAATGATAAAAATCATTGAAAGTACAAGGATTTATTCGTTTCTTTGCGTTATTAAGAATGATTATAAACAACAACATAATGATTAAAACAGATATACTTATAATTGGAGCGGGCCCAACAGGTTTATTTGCCGTTTTTGAGGCAGGATTGCTAAAATTAAAATGCCACATTTTAGATGCGCTTCCACAACCAGGAGGACAACTATCAGAGTTATATCCAAAAAAGCCAATTTATGATATTCCTGGATTCCCAGAAGTATTAGCTGGAGATTTAGTTGACGGATTAATGGAGCAAATTAAACAATTTGAGCCAGGTTTTACTTTAGGAGAACGTGCTGAAACAGTTGAAAAGCAAGAAGACGGAACTTTCATTGTAACATCAAACAAAGGAACTAAATTTCACGCGCCAGTTATCGCAATCGCTGGAGGTTTAGGAAGTTTTGAGCCTCGTAAGCCACTCATCGAAGATATCGAGTTTTATGAAGACAAAGGAGTAAAATACTTCATCAAAAACCCTGAGAAATTCAGAGATAAAAGAGTTGTAATTGCAGGAGGAGGAGATTCAGCATTAGACTGGAGTATCTTCTTAGCAAACGTAGCTTCGGAAGTAACTTTAATTCACAGAAGAAATGAATTTAGAGGAGCTTTAGATTCTGTAGAAAAAGTGCAGGAATTAAAATCAGCTGGAAAAATCAAATTAATCACTCCGGCAGAAGTTATCGGAATCAACGGTGCTGAGCATGTAGAATCATTAGATATCGAAGAAAACGGAGCACACCGTAAAATTGAATGCGATTATTTCATTCCACTTTTCGGATTAACGCCAAAATTAGGTCCAATCGGAGACTGGGGATTAGAAATCGAGAAAAATGCCATTAAAGTAAACAACGCATTAGATTACCAAACTAACATTCCTGGAATCTTTGCTATTGGAGACGTAAATACATACCCAGGAAAATTAAAGTTAATCCTTTGCGGATTCCACGAAGCAACTTTAATGTGCCAGGCAGCTTACTCAATCATCAATCCAGGTAAAAAATACGTATTGAAATATACAACAGTTTCAGGTGTAGATGGTTTCGATGGAACTCGTAAAGAAGCGCCGAAAGCGGTTGTGAAAGCGATTGTTTAATCTGAGGTGCTGAGGTTCTAAGGGACTAAGGCGCTAAGGTTTTTTATATAGAAAGCTCAAACTTTTAGTTTGGGCTTTTTTTATTAATCCCAGAGGTATGACATATTTATAGAAAAAAAATTGATGTCATTTTATAAAAGTTCCAGCGGAGCGATATATTAGAGATATGTCGCTCCGCTGGAGCTTTTGCGTTGTGCTGATTGTTTTTCTATAAATATTATGCTCCTCCGGAGCTAAATTACATGTAAGCTGAAAACCTTAGAACCTCAGTACCTAAGTCCCTCAGAACCTTCAAAAAAAACATTTGCAAATCGAAACCCTATTTCATACCTTTGCACTGTTCTTAAAATTATTGTCAGTTATCACGAAAGGCGGAGGGATAGACCCGATGAAACCTTAGCAACCCTTTATCATAAAGAAGGTGCTAAATTCTACTTTATACGACATTTTCCAGTATTAAAGATAGATAACACAAATACATACAGTATTTCTCAAAACTTTTCCAGACAACATACAATATTTACCGAAGCAATTCAGTAGAAGGAGCGAATCATTGGCGCATTTTTGCAGTCAGTAGTTCCCGCTTTTCGTTGCAATCATTTTGTCCGCCGCGGCGGACAAAATAATTTCCACTTCAATCGGGGCTAATGAGCCAGCAATAGTGCACTTTTGGAATTAATGTGAAAAAATATCCGAAGTAAACCGATAGGTTTAAACTTCACAATCATAATAAAAAAACTTAGCATCTTAGAACCTTAGCGTCTTAGAAGCTAAAGAAAAAAAGACATGGCAATAACAATTCAAGAAGCAATAAAAAAAAATATCCTAATCCTCGATGGAGCAATGGGAACAATGTTGCAACGCTATAATTTCTCAGAAGAAGATTTTAGAGGAGAGCGTTTCAAAGATTTCCCGCATCCATTGAAAGGAAACAACGATTTACTATCCCTAACACAACCACAAGCAATCCGCGATGTACATGCCGCTTATTATGAAGCAGGTGCTGACATCGTAGAAACCAATACCTTCTCGGGAACAACAATCGGTATGGCCGATTATCACATGGAAGATTTGGTTTACGAGTTAAACTATGAATCGGCAAAACTCGCACGCGAGGTTGCCGATGAGTTTACCGCAAAAAATCCAGAGAAACCTCGTTTCGTAGCCGGTTCAATCGGACCAACAAACCGTACAGCGAGTATGTCACCAGACGTAAACGATCCGGGTTATAGAGCTGTAACATTTGATGATTTGCGAATTGCTTACAAACAACAAGCAGAAGCTTTAATGGATGGTGGGTGTGATTTGCTTTTAGTAGAAACAATTTTCGATACTTTAAATGCAAAAGCAGCACTTTTTGCGATTGAAGAAGTAAAAGAAGAACGCAATCTTGATATTCCAATCATGGTTTCGGGAACGATTACAGATGCTTCAGGAAGAACACTTTCTGGACAGACTGTTGAAGCGTTTTTGATTTCGGTTTCACATATTCCGTTATTAAGCGTAGGATTCAATTGTGCTCTAGGGGCCGATTTGCTGAAACCGTATTTAAAAACATTAGCGCATAATACAAGCTTTAATGTTTCGGCACATCCAAACGCAGGATTGCCAAACGCATTCGGACAATACGATGAGACACCAGAACAAACTCAGGCTTTCATTAAAGAATATTTAGAGGATAATTTAATTAATATCATTGGAGGTTGTTGCGGAACAACGCCAGATCATATTCGATTAATGGCTGAGGTTGCAAAGGATTATAAGCCTAGAGTAGCGCCTGTTTTTGAATAATTTATAAAATTTGTACAGATAAAAATTATGCTAAAAACAAGTAAAATTCTTTTGATTTTTATTTTACTTAATTTTTGTTCTTGTGATAAATTAGACACAAGAGAACTGATTGTTAAAAATAGTTCTGATAAAATAATATATAGTATTCTATCCGAAAATGATAGTATGAATGATTCAGGCTTTTATTATGAATATCAAGATGATTTTGATGAAAGTAAAAGAGGAGATTATGATGCTCCATTTGTTTTCGAGAAAATCATGAGCGGAAGAATGATTGCTAATAGCGATAGACCGAGATATTGGAATAATTATTTTCAAAGATTAGAAGATAAAAAAGCAAGGCTATTTATAGTAGAAAAGGATAGTGTAGATAAATATGGTTGGAAAACAATATTTGCTAAAAATATTTACAGTAAAAAATATTTTATCACCCTTGAGAAGTTGGATAGCCTTAACTGGCAAATTGAATATAAAAGGAATAATTGAGAGAATCATACGGAATGTATTTCTTATGAAACCGAGTCTGCGTGAGGGATAGAAGTGGAAAGCCCACAGCCTGACGAAGGAAGAGCGAGGACTTGCAACGGATAGCCCGACCCGGAGGGGCACGCCCAAATTAAAATATTGAAAACGAATATACCGACAAGGTTTTAAAAAACCTCGCAGGAAAGAAAATAGAATAAAAAAACTTAGAACCTTAGAATCTCAGGATCTTAGTAACTTAAAAAGAAATGACAGAAAAAAGAAGAGACCTTGTATTATCAGGATTAGAACCGTTAATTATTACGCCGGAAAGTGTTTTCGTGAATGTTGGTGAGCGTACGAATGTAACAGGTTCAAGAAAATTCTTGAGATTAATCAAGGAAGAGAAATATGACGAGGCGCTTGATATTGCAAGACAGCAAGTAGAAGGTGGAGCACAGATCATCGATATTAATATGGATGAAGGAATGCTTGACGGAGTTACTGCAATGACTAAATTTTTGAATTTAATTGCTGCAGAACCAGACATTTCGAGAGTGCCAATTATGATCGACAGTTCGAAATGGGAAATCATTGAAGCAGGTCTAAAAGTAGTACAAGGAAAAAGCGTTGTAAACTCGATTTCGTTAAAAGAAGGAGAAGAAGCCTTTATTCACCACGCTAAACTAATCAAACGTTACGGAGCAGCTGCTATTGTAATGGCTTTTGATGAAGTTGGTCAGGCGGATAATTACGATCGTAGGGTAGAAATCTGCCAGCGTTCGTATGATATTTTGGTGAACAAAGTAAATTTCCCTCCACAAGATATTATTTTCGATTTAAATATTTTCCCAGTTGCAACGGGAATGGAAGAGCATAGATTGAACGCTTTAGATTTCTTTAGAGGAACAAAATGGGTTCGCGAGAATCTTCCGCACGCACATATTAGTGGTGGAGTGAGTAACGTTTCGTTCTCTTTTAGAGGAAATGATACGGTTCGTGAAGCCATGCACTCGGTATTTTTATATCACGCAATTAAAAACGGAATGACGATGGGAATCGTTAATCCGGAGATGTTGACGATTTACGATGATATTCCGAAAGACTTGTTAGAATACGTTGAAGATGTAATTCTGGATAGACGCGACGACGCAACCGAAAGATTGTTAGATTTTGCTGAAAGTGTAAAAGGTGAAGCAAAAAGCGATGAAAAAACGGTTCAGGAATGGCGTTTTGGAACGGTTCAAGAGCGTATTACACATTCATTGGTAAAAGGAATTGATGCTTTTATTGAAGAAGATGTTGAAGAAGCACGTTTGGCGGCAACAAAACCAATCGAAGTTATCGAAATCAATTTGATGGCCGGAATGAATGTCGTTGGAGATTTATTCGGAAGCGGAAAAATGTTCTTGCCACAGGTTGTAAAATCGGCTCGTGTAATGAAAAAAGCCGTGGCTTATTTATTGCCATTTATTGAAGCGAGCAAACAAGCCGGAGATAAGCAAGGAAACGGAAAAATCTTGATGGCGACTGTAAAAGGTGACGTTCACGATATTGGTAAAAACATCGTTTCGGTAGTTTTGGCTTGTAACAATTATGAGATTGTAGATCTTGGTGTTATGGTGCCTCCGGAAAAAATCATTGCAGCAGCGATCGAACATGAAGTAGATATCATTGGATTAAGCGGACTGATCACACCTTCGCTTGACGAAATGGTGTATTTGGCAAAAGAACTAGACAAACAAGATATTAAAATTCCAATTATGATTGGAGGGGCAACTACTTCGCGCGCGCATACAGCTGTGAAAATTGCACCTCAATACAGAGAAACTGTAATTCACGTAAACGATGCTTCGAGAGCTGTTACCGTTGCAGGAAATCTGTTAGATCATAATAGAAAAATATACGCTGCAGATATTCGCGCAGAATACGATTCTTTTAGAGAAACATTTTTAAATCGTTCAAGAGATAAAAACTTCCTGACGATTGAAGATGCCCGAAAAAACAAATTGCCATTGGATTGGTCTGAATATACGCCGACTAAACCAAAAGTAATTGGTGCGCAAACCATTGAAATAGAATTAGATGTTTTGGTTCCTTATATCGACTGGACGCCATTTTTTCAGACTTGGGAATTGTACGGAAAATATCCTGCAATTTTAACGGATGAGGTTGTAGGTAAAGAAGCAACTTCTGTTTTTAATGATGCTCAGGCAATGCTGAAAGTAATTTTGGAAGAGAAGAAATTAAAAGCAAAAGGTATTTACGGAATTTTCCCAGCAAATCAGGTGAATGATGACGATATCGAATTGCGTGATGAAAACGGAAAAGTTTTGGAGAAATTCTTAACGCTTCGTCAGCAATCGCAAAAAACAAAAGGTGCTCCAAACATTGCTTTAGCCGATTTTATTCTGCCGAAAGAAAGCGGAATAGAAGATTATATGGGAGCTTTCTGCGTAACCACAGGTTTTGGTGTCGATGAATGGGCGGCTGAATATGAAAAGAATTTAGACGATTATAATTCGATTATGGTAAAAGCACTTGCCGATCGATTTGCTGAGGCTTTTGCAGAATATCTTCACGAGAGAGTACGTAAAGATTTCTGGGGTTATGATGCCGATGAATCTTTAACCAACGAAGAATTGATTAAAGAAAGTTATAAAGGAATTCGTCCTGCTCCAGGTTATCCGGCTTGTCCAGATCACTTGGAGAAACCAACAATTTGGAAACTTTTAGATGTTGAAAAACAAATTGGAGTGAAACTTACAGAAAGTATGGCAATGTGGCCGGCTTCATCGGTGTCAGGATATTATTTCGGAAATCCAAAGAGCCGCTATTTCGGACTCGGAAAAATAAAAGAAGATCAGGTTACAGATTACGCCAAACGCCGAAATGTACCGCTTGATTACGCAATGAAATGGTTAAACCCTAATATAGCAGATTAAAGTTTTTGTTTCAAGTTTCAGGTTTCAAGTTCTCTACAGTAACTTGAAACTTTGAACCTGAAACTTGAAACAAATAAAAATATTGATTTACGTTTTTTGATTCAGATTTTTTACACAATTCAAACTCAAAATTCATAACTCATAACTCATAATTCAAATAATGAAAGTAACAGAACATATAGAAAACGCCAAAGGAAAAACATTATTCTCGTTTGAAATTATTCCGCCACAAAAGGGGAAAAGCATTCAGGAATTATACGATAATATTGATCCGTTGATGGAGTTTAATCCGCCTTTTATTGATGTGACAACTTCTCGCGAGGAGTACATTTACATTGATCGTGGTAACGGACTTTTGGATAAAAAACTGACTCGTATGCGTCCGGGAACGCTTGGAATCTGCGCTTCTATAAAACACAAATACAATGTAGATACGGTTCCGCATTTGCTTTGCGGTGGTTTCACCAAAGAAGAAACCGAGTATATGTTGGTTGATTGTCATTATTTAGGAATTAACAATGTAATGGCACTTCGTGGAGATGCAATGAAAGATGAACAGTCTTTTACGCCAAAAGCCGGAGGAAATCATTATGCAATTGATTTGGTAAAACAAATAAACGATTTGAATTGCGGAAAATATCTTCATGAAGTAATGGATGCTGATAACAAAGCTGATTTCTGTATTGGAGTTGCAGGTTATCCAGAAAAACATTTAGAATCACCATCTTTACAATCAGATTTAAAAAGATTAAAAGAAAAGGTTGACGCAGGAGCTGATTATGTAGTAACACAAATGTTTTTTGACAATGTAAAATATTTTGCTTTTGTAGAAAAAGCAAGAGAAATGGGAATCACAATTCCGATTATTCCTGGAATTAAACCAATTGCTGTTCAAAGACATTTACAGGTTCTGCCTCAGATTTTCAGAATCGATTTGCCAGAAGATTTAATCGATGCTGTAGATAAGTGCAAAAACAATGCTGAGATCAAACAAGTCGGAATCGAATGGGCGATTCAGCAATCATTAGAATTAAAAGCCGCTGGAGTTCCTTTTTTACACTATTATTCAATGGGTAAATCTGAGAACATCCGCCAGATTGCAAGTCAGGTTTTTTAATAGTTGACTACATGAACTTTGTCAAAGTTTTAAACTTTGACAAAGTTGATTGAGTACAGTTTGTCATTCCGAGGAACGAGGAATCTCACTCGGGGGTCGACAAAGATTGGCGATTTACTTTGCGGAGTTTCTAATGTGATTCCTCGTTCCTCGGAATGACAAAAAAGTTGGAATTTGGTATTTTTTTAATTGGAATTTAAAAAATTATGAAACAAGAAGAACTACAAGCCATAGCCTCTCAATTAAAACATCCATCGGGAGAAAAAGGAATTGAAATGGCCAATATGATGAACGAAACGAACATCAATATGACCAAACATTCGATTCAGAATCTAAATATTTCAAGCGAAAATAGAATTTTGGAACTCGGACATGGAAATGCGGGACATGTAGAATTTCTTTTTGAACAAGCCAAAAATCTAAAATACTACGGACTGGAAATGTCGGAACTGATGTTTCAGGAAGCGCGCCAGATCAATCGAAATTTTGTTTCTCAAAAACAGGCTTTCTTCTCTCTTTATGACGGAAATATCATTCCGTTTGAGGATGGATTATTCGATAAAATTTTCACTGTAAATACGATTTATTTCTGGCAGAAGCCTGAAGAATTGCTTTCAGAAATCTACAGAGTTTTAAAACCAAGCGGTAATTTCTGTTTGACATTTGCCGAAGAAGATTTCATGAAAACACTGCCTTTCACACAATTCGAATTTAAATTGTACAGCACTGAAAAAGCGCAGGAATTAATCAAAAAATCAGATTTTAAAATCGTTTACACGGAAACACAGACGGAAAAAGTAAAAAGCAAAACTGGCGAATTGGTTGACAGAGCTTT
Organism: Flavobacterium sharifuzzamanii; assembly: GCF_003254585.1. Lineage (GTDB taxonomy): Bacteria > Bacteroidota > Bacteroidia > Flavobacteriales > Flavobacteriaceae > Flavobacterium > Flavobacterium sharifuzzamanii. Next base: position 404,077 of record NZ_QJGZ01000041.1, read on the forward strand.
TACTACGATTGTTCTGGAGAAATAGTTGAGATTTTTAAACACATAGAAACATAGATTTTTTCTTAACTTTAGTTGAGAAGAATTAAAAAGGAAAATACATTTTTCACACATAGCTATGTTTGTTTAAATAAGTAAAACGCCTTTCTAGACAAAGAGAACTATGTTTCTATGTGTTTAGAAAATATAGAGATTGCTGAATTCTAAATCCTTTTATCATTATGGAAGTTAAGAAAATCAATTTTTTACAGAGTTACAGCAGCATTTTATGGCTTCTTGGCGGAATTATAATTGGAAGTATTTTTGGTTTGGTTTTCGGAGAAGATGTTTTGATAATAAAACCGCTTGGCGATATATTTCTGAATTTACTTTTCACAGCGATTATTCCTCTTATCTTTTTTACAATTGGTTCTTCGATAGCGAATCTGGAAAGAACAGAAAAATTAGGAAAACTATTCGTTATCATGATTTTGGTTTTTCTTGTAACAATTTTGATATCAGCAATTGTGATGATTTGTGCGGTTTATCTTTTTCCAATTCATGAAGATATTGCTATTGCCAAAGTTCCGTTTGAAGAAGTAGCATCAGGATCGGCAGGAGATCAGATTGCAAAACTGCTTACGGCCAATGATTTCTTCGAATTATTGTCTCGTAAAAGCATGCTGGCGTTGATTATTTTCTCTTTTTTAGTTGGTTTTGCCACACTGCAATCAGGAGAAAAAGGAAAAGCTTTCAAGAGTTTTCTGGATTCGGGAAACGAGGTAATGAAACAGCTTTTAAACATTATCATGAAATCTGCACCAATTGGTTTAGGAGCTTATTTTGCTTATCAAGTAGGAGTTTTTGGACCTCAATTGTTAGGAGTTTATGCAAAACCGATGGCGGTTTATTATGGTGCCTGTATTTTCTACTTTTTTGTATTTTTCAGTTTATATGCACTTGTCTCTGGAGGGAAAAGAGCTTTTAAAGTTTTTTGGGGTAACAATATAACTCCATCTTTAACCGCAGTAGGAACTTGCAGCAGTATTGCCACTATACCAGCCAATCTAGATGCGGCAGAGAAAATGGGTATCCCTAGTCACGTCCGGAATTTAGTAATTCCGCTTGGAGCACCTTTGCACAAAGACGGATCGAGTATGTCATCCATTTTAAAAATAACTTTTTTGTTTGCCATGTTTGGGAAAGATTTTTCAGATCCGATGACCATTCTTCTAGCACTCGGAATTACAGTTGTAGTTTCGATCGTAGAAGGCGGAATTCCGAACGGAGGTTATATTGGCGAAATCTTAGCCATAACAGTTTATGGTTTTCCTATGGAGCAAGCGCTTCCAGTTGCCATGATTTTGGGAACTTTGGTTGACCCAATTGCTACTTTATTAAATGCTAACGGAGATGTAATCTGCTCGATGATGGTTTCAAGATTCTCTGAAAAAACAAAGTGGTAGCTTCCTTTTAACACACACACACACAAATTTTTATTAATATTTTTTCATCTGTGCAATCTGCGCAACATAACTAATACAATAAACTTATGAATTCAATATTACAACATGATCTCAATAATTTTGAGAATATCTTAGAAAAAACAAAACAGCAAGGGATTGATTTTCTTAATAATATCGAAAACATTCCAACCTCTAATACTTATTCGATAGACCCTAAAACTGAGCTAAACGAATTAGGTTTAGGTTCTATTGATGCTTTAAAAGAGTTTAATGAAAGATTGGCGCCTTTGATGGTTTCTTCGCCAGGTCCGAGATATTGGGGATTTGTTACAGGCGGTTCAACACCAGCATCTATTGTGGGCGATTGGCTAGCGACCGTGTATGATCAGAATACTCAAGCAGTAAAGGCACAAGGAGGAGCATCGGCATTAATAGAGTTTGAAACCATCAATTTATTGTTGCAATTGCTAGAATTGCCTGATTCATTTTTAGGCGGATTCGTTACAGGTGCTACAATGTCAAACTTTACTTCTCTTGGCGTTGCCAGACAATGGTTTGGAAAACAGTTTGGAAAAGATTTTGCTAAAAACGGAATTTCAGAATCAATTAATATTCTAACAGCAACACCACATTCTTCTACTATAAAATGTCTTTCGCTTTTAGGAATTGGAAGCCAAAATTATACAGCAATAAAAGCTGCCGAGGGAAATCGTGAAGCTCTTGATATTGCTGATTTAGAAGAAAATATAAAGAAATTAGATGGAAAACCTTTTATATTAATCTCAAGTGCAGGAACTGTAAATACAGCTGATTTTGATGATTTTGAAGCGATTGCTGCATTGAAAGAGAAATACAATTTCTGGTGGCATATTGATGCCGCTTTTGGCGGATTTGCAGCAGTTTCAGAAAAATACAAACATTTAGTGCAAGGATGGGAAGGGGCAGACAGTATTACTATCGATTGCCATAAGTGGCTTAATGTACCTTATGAAAGCGCTTTTTATTTAGTTAAAAAAGAGCATATAAATCTGCAGATTGAAACGTTCCAAAACTCAAATGCACCGTATCTAGCTAATCCGCTGGAGAATTTTAATTATTTGAATGTTCTTCCTGAAAATTCACGCCGTTTGCGTGCGTTGCCAGCATGGTTTTCGCTTAAAGCTTATGGAAAAGAAGGTTTTAGAGATATTATTGAGAATAGTACAGCATTGGCTTTGCATTTTGGTAATGCCTTAATAGAAAATGATTTTGAACTTCTAGCGCCAATTCGTTTAAATAATGTCTGCTTTACACTGAAAGGAGAGCACAATCAAGAAAAAGTAAGTCAGTTTTTATCTGCTTTAAATGATACAGGAAAAGTATTTATGACACCAACGGTTTATCAAGGTAAAAAAGGAATTAGGGCTTCTTTTGTAAATTGGCGAACTACAGAAAATGATGTGAAGCTTGTAATTGAGGAAATGCGAGAAGTGCTTTCAGAATTATAAACTTGATAAAAGTAGAAGAGCCTGTTTGAAGGAACAGGCTCTTGACTAACACAAAAAAAAACAAAAAACAAGGTATTTAAAGAACGAAATTTTAAATTCGGTATGTAAATGCAATTGTCGCAATGCGATTGTCAAGTTCATATCTTTTATCGATACTAGTTTGTGCAACTGCAGATTTAATGTTGAAATTATTAGTATTGAAAACATCTGTAAAATTTAGTTTGATGTTTCCTTTTTTAGCTAAAACTTGTTTTGAAATTCCAATGCTGAAATCAAAGAAACCATCTCTCTGGTAAATTCCAAGATTTGATTTTGACTGATATTGGGCATTTCCTTCTGCTTTTAAAGTTTCAGTTATAGCAAAAGAATTTTGGACGCTTACATTCAAAGTCATAATAGGATCGATAGTATTGCCGTTTAAAATCTCTCCCATAAATTTATTTTGAAAAATATTGAATAATGTATTCACAGACCACCATTTATTTAATTCTGATGTATTGGTAATGTTAATTCCATAATTATAAGATTTGTCAACATTTATTTGAGTTGTAACCGTTGTATTAGTATCAGGATTATAATTGTACACTTCCGTGAAAACATCTTTGGTACTATTGAAATAAGCCGAAGCCATAAAATTACTTTTCCAGGCGTAACCAATTTCCATAGCATGCGTAATTTCTGGAATCAAGTTTGGATTTCCTTGTGAATAATTGAATGAATCATCATAAAAACGAAACGGATTCAAATCGAACTGACTTGGCCTGTTGATTCTCTTGCTGTAAGAAGCATGTGCAGAATGATTACTGGTAAATTCATATTTTAAAGAAAGGCTCGGAAACCATTTCAAATAATCATCTTTATGCTCTTCATTTAACGTTTTTTGGTCAATATTGATTGCTGAATATTCACTACGTAAACCAGCCTGAATGTTTAATTTTTCTAACTGATATTTGTAATTCGCGTAAGCGGCATAAATCTGTTCGTTATATTCAAAATGGTTAGTCGAATTAACATCAATCTGCCATTCATTATTTTCATAATATTCATAAACAGATGGATTGTCATTGTTTTTAATGCTAGTTTTAAAACCCCATTCAATAGATTGTTTTTCCTTGAACGGATTTACAAAGTCGATTTTTCCTGTAAAAACTTTTAACTGAGAAGGAATATATCCACGACGATCATTTACAACAGTTGAATTTGCCGTATTATCTGCACTTTGAAATTGATTGGATCTAAACTTCGAAGTTTCATATTCAAAATCAAAAGACATGTTTTTTCCTTCTGTATTAAATTTATGAACTCCAGAAAAAGCATACGTATAATCATTCCATTTTTCTTTGCTGTCATTATAAGTCAGAGCATCAAAAATGGGCTGATTTGAAGTATTAAAAACTGTATTTGTTCCATCAGCCATGTTTTCATAACGTCCGATTTTAGCATCTACATAAAACTCTAAATTTGTTTTAGGGGAAACTTCATATTGTGTTCCGATTTTGAAATTATTAGAAGTCAAAGGTTCATCTGTAATAGAAGTTTGGTGATTTGTGGAAGCAATTTCCTGACGTTTAAGATCTGTATATTGAATCTGATTGAACTTTTTATGTTCTTCTTCGCCTCGAAAAGTATAGCTGTAATTTCCGAAAACGCCCCATTTATCTTTGTTATAATTTAAATTGAAACCAGAATTGGTTCTGTTTTTTTTGCCTCTTCCGTAACTGGCAAAAGCGGTTCCTTTTAAGCCAGAAGCATTAGGCTTCTTTAAAATGATATTAATAATTCCAGCTTTTCCAGCTGCATCATATTTAGAAGAAGGGTTGGTAATTACTTCAATTTGCTTGATGTTTGATGAGGTTGTGGCTTTTAGATAATTTGCCAATTCTTTTTGTGATAGCTGTGTCAATTTACCATTTATCATTACAGCAACGCCCTGCTGTCCGCGAATAGACAAATCGCCATCTTGAGACACAACAACGCCTGGCGCACGTGATAATACGTCAAGCGCGGTTCCGCCTTCAGATACGATGCTGTTTTCTACATTAAAAACAAGACGATCAGATTTTTGAGTATATAGTACTTTTTTTCTAGCAATCACGATTTCATCTAGAGCATTTATAGTGGTTTCAACAATACTGTCTGTTTCTTTTTCTGTTTGAGAATATCCATCATATACCGAAAAAGCAAGCATAATGGAGGTAATAATTTTTTTCATGCTGTTTAAATTTGGCTAATTCTAAATCTGAGATTTAGAACATAATCTTTGTTTTTTTGTCAGATCTATTGAAGAACAATTTGTTCTAATTTTTCTGAAAACCTTTTTTGAAGATGTATTGCTTGATTTGAAACAGCAGAAATATGTTTTTTAAGGGTGTCGAGTATACGTAACATACTGTGGCATTTAAAATTTGATATGCCAAATATATAACTATTTATAACAAGTCTAAATAAAAATAATGATTATTTTTTACAGAAAAGCCTTAATTTGTTGATTTGTAGGGAAAAAAATAAAATGGGGAATAAAAAAAGCGGTCTGTTTTTTATAAAACAAACCGCTTTTCTAACTGAAAACCGTGACTGCGACTAAAAACTTACTTCGTAATTTCTCTAAAAACAGCTTCCAAGTTTTTATTTTTCTGATTCAATTGTAATGTTTTTAATCCATTTTCGTTGGCAAAGTCAAAAATAGTAGGACGCATGTCTTTATCTGTAACAAAAGTCAGCTCCCATGTCATGTCATGAGTATTTACGTACGAAGAAATGTTTTCTAGTTTAGCCAAAAGCTGTTCTTCAACTTTGTAATCAAACTCTACTTCAATAACTTGCTCTTTATTAGCCGTAACTAAATGGTCTAATTTATTGTCTGCAACAATTTGTCCTTTGTCAATAATTATGACACGATCACAAATTGCTTCAACTTCTTGCATAATGTGTGTCGATAAAAAAACTGTTTTATTTTTTCCTGCATTTTTGATCACATTACGAATTTCCATTAACTGATTCGGATCCAGTCCAGTAGTTGGTTCATCCAAAATTAAAACTTCTGGATCATGAAGTAAGGCATTTGCCAAACCAACGCGTTGGCGGTATCCTTTAGAAAGTTGGCCAATCTTTTTATGGCTTTCTGGTGTCAGTCCTGTCAGTTGAATTACTTCTTCAATTCTTGCTTTTGGCATGTTGTAAACATCGGCATTAAATGCCAAATATTCACGAACATACAAATCCAAATACAAAGGATTGTGCTCTGGCAAATACCCGATCGAACGTTGTACTTCTTTTTCGTTTGTCATGACATCGTGACCATTTACAAGGGCTGAGCCACTATCGGCAAGTAAATAAGTGGTCAAAATTTTCATCAAAGTAGATTTTCCAGCTCCATTTGGACCAAGAAATCCTACGATTTCTCCTTTCTCAATTTTAAAAGAAATTTCATTTAAAGCTTTTTGCTCTCCGTAACTTTTTGATATACTGTTTACTTCTATCGACATGACTTTTTATTTGTTACAAAAGTAACTAGAAATAGTTTCGATTGCTAAAAATTTATCTCTTAAAGTAATTATAAAAAAAATGAGTAGCCCAGTATTCACGGCATTGTTATTGTTAAGAGAATGCTAAAATTAAAATAAAACCCAAATCATGAAAAAAATTCTAGTGATGGCTGCTTTAGCTATCTGCAGTTTTGCAAACGCACAAAAAGGTACAGTATTAGTAGGTGGTAACATCTCTTATTCTTCTGAAACAAGAGATTTCGGTAATGCTGAAAGAAAATCAAACGAATTTGCTTTTTCTCCAAAAGTAGGTTACCAATTTCACGAAAACTGGACAGTTGGAGGTGAGTTTACAGTTGCTTCTTCAAAAGATGATCAAGGTGTAAATGAATACAAAACAAACAGTTCTAAATTTGGTGCATTTGTACGTTACACAATGCCATTAAGCCAAACTTTCTCAGTATTCGCAGATTTAGGAGCTGGTTTCCAAAATCAAACTGAAAAAGATTACGTTGGATCAAACTACACAAAATACAAAGCAGATGGAATGTATATTGGTGTAGTTCCAGCTCTTTTCATTAACATGAAAAATGGTTTTGGTCTTAACTTTAGCATTGGTGGTTTAGGATACGAAACTTTAAATTATGATAACAACGGTCCAGATGTTAGCAGATTTAATTTCAACTTTGGTAAAACAGCTAGCATTGGAATCTCTAAAAACTTCTAATCTTTAGTTTTTATATTCAATTTCAGAAAGCGCTCCAAACGGAGCGCTTTTTTTGTACCAAATTCTTCTGCTGAAAAAATAGACTTGAAGGTAAAAACAATTAAACCTGTCTTCCTATTAGACTTTCTGCAAAATCTCTTAATAATTTTTTATTATTCTCTTCTATATTGATTTTGTCTAAAATTTTTGAAGCTTTAAAGGTATATTTTTTGATGGATTCTTGTGTCGCTTTGGGCACTCCAGATTTTAGAAATAATTCGGTTATGGCTTTAATTTTATTTGTATTGTCTTTAAGACGAACAGCGTATAAATTTTTTAATAGTTCTTTTTCGGTCTCGGTTACAATTTCAAGAGCTTTAAAATATAAGTAGGTTTTTTTATTTGAAATAATGTCGCCACCTAAACGTCTACCAAAAGTGGGGGTATCACCAAAAAGATCCAAGTAATCATCTTGTAACTGAAAGGCTAGACCTATATTAATCCCAAATTCATAAATTAAATCGCAATTTTCTTGTGATGTTTGTGCTATTATGGCTCCCATTTTCATTGAAGTTCCTATAAGTGCACCAGTTTTATATTTGATCATTTTTAGATATTCTGACACCGTAACATCTTGGCGTGTTTCAAAATCAACATCCAGGATTTGCCCCTCACATACTTTTATTCCCATTTTGTTAACTGCTTTGATTAAGTCCTTGAAAAGATTTGGTTCATAATTTTGCAGATGCTCATAGGTTAGAATAATCATTGCATCTCCGGCAAGAATAGCGGTGTTAGTATTCCATTTTTTGTGTACAGTTGGTTTTCCTCTTCTAATAGGATCTTCGTCTATAATATCGTCATGAATTAATGAAGAATTATGAAAAACTTCAATTGCCAAAGCAGCTGGCAATGCTAATTTATAGTCTGCTCCAAAAAAATCAGTAGTTAGTAGAGTAAGCGTTGGCCGTAATCGTTTTCCCCCCATAGCCATTATATATTCTATGGGATCATATAGATTTTTAGGTTCTTTATCTATAATTTGGGTTTCTAAATAACTAATAAAAAAATCTGTGTATTGAGCTGTTGAATACATAAAATTGTAATTATTAATTTGTAAATAGCTAAAATACAGAATTTTAAATATTGTTTTGTAAAAAGAAGAAAAGTTTTACGAATTAACACGAGGCTGAGTGAAAGAGAAAAAAACTAGCTTTGAAAGGTTTGTTTATTCAATAAAAATAAATACCAACAAAATGAAGCCGAACCGAATCATAACTAATATTCGGCCTCATTTGCTGGCATAAAAAACAAAAACTATTTAAGGTATTAAGTCACGGGATTTTCGACTGATGCTCGCATTTCTTGAGCTGCTGCAACCATTTCGATCAATGCTTTTTTAGTTTCGTCCCAATGGCGGGTTTTTAAACCGCAATCTGGATTTACCCATAATTGATCAACTGGAATTACGGCCGAAGCTTTTTCTAATAAACGAACCATTTCTGCGCTTGATGGAACACGTGGAGAATGGATGTCATAAACTCCAGGGCCAATTTCGTTTGGATATTTAAAGTCTGCAAAAGCATCTAGAAGTTCCATTTGAGAGCGCGAACATTCAATAGTAATAACATCGGCGTCCATGTCAGCAATGTTTTGAATGATGTCATTGAATTCGCTATAACACATGTGTGTATGAATTTGCGTATCATCGTTTACACCACTTGCAGAAATTCTGAATGCACGAACTGCCCAATCTAAATATTTCGCCCATTCTTCTTTTCTTAGCGGAAGGCCTTCGCGAATAGCTGGCTCATCAATCTGAATGATTTTAATTCCAGCTTTTTCTAAATCAACAACTTCATCGCGAATTGCCAAAGCGATTTGTGTACAGGTTTCAGAACGAGGCTGATCGTTTCGAACAAATGACCATTGCAAAATCGTTACAGGTCCAGTAAGCATTCCTTTTACCCATTTTGAAGTTAGAGATTGTGCGTATTGTGACCATTTTACAGTCATTGGATTTGGACGAGAAACATCTCCATAAATAACTGGCGGTTTCACACAACGGCTTCCGTAACTCTGTACCCAGCCGTTTTTGGTAAAGGTGAATCCGTCTAATTGCTCGCCGAAATATTCTACCATATCGTTGCGTTCAAACTCGCCATGAACTAAAACATCGATTCCTGTTTCTTCTTGAAAACGAATTGTAGCTTCGGTTTCCTTTTCGATTAAATCATTGTATTCCTGAGCTGTTAATTCTCCTTTTTTGTATCTCGCTCTCCAGCTTCTCACTTCAGCTGTTTGAGGGAAAGATCCAATTGTTGTGGTTGGAAATAAAGGCAGTTTTAAAGCTTCAATCTGGCTTTTTCTTCTTACTGCAAAAGCACTTTTGCGTTTATCGTCTGAAACTGTAATTCCTGCCACATGCGCTTTAACTTCATTATTGTGAATTAATTTTGAAGTTTTACGGTTTTCGTTTGCCAAAACATTTTCTTTGTAATCAGCTGAATTTTCAGGATTCACTTCGTTTGAAGCAAATTGTTTTAAAAGAACAATTTCGCTGATTTTCTGTTTAGCAAAAGCCAGCCATTGTTTGATTTCGGGAGTTAAAATCTGATCGTTTGTTTCTAAATCCAAATCGCATGGACTGTGAATTAGTGAACAAGAAGGAGCAATTAAAATTCGATCGGTTCCTAAAGCATCAGTAGCTTTTTTGATTAATTCTAAAGATTTTTTGAAGTCATTTTTCCAGATATTTCTTCCGTCAACAACTCCAAGAGAAAGATTTACATTTGGAGCTAATTTTCCAGATTCTAAAATATCGTTTAATTGAAGTGGACAGCGTACTAAATCTAAATGGAAAGTATCGACAGGCAAAGCCAAAGCAGTTTCTAGATTTTCTCCAAAACAGTCGAAATAGTTGGCTAAAACAACTTTTAGTTTTGGAAAACGTTTGTTGATTTCATTGTATACTTTCGTGAAAACACTTCTGTCTTTATCAGTTAAATTTAAAGCCAAGAAAGGCTCGTCGAACTGAATATATTCAGCATTTTCTGCTTCTAGTTTTTCTAAAATCTCGAAATAAACAGGCAATAAAGCATCAATTAGATCAATTCTATTAAAACCTTCTTCTTTTTCTTTTCCTAATAAAAGATAAGAAACGGGTCCAATTAAAACTGGTTTTGTTTTGATTCCTACTGAATTTGCTTCTTTAAATTCATTGATTATTTTTTCAGAAAACAATTCAAACTTTTGGTTCTTTGTGAATTCAGGAACAATGTAATGATAGTTGGTGTCGAACCATTTTGTCATTTCCATTGCCACAACATCCTGTCCGTCTTTTTGAGAACCTCTTGCCATTGCAAAATACAAATCTAGAGATGAATTGCTTTTTGCTAATTCATGATAACGTGCCGGAATTGCTCCAAGGGTTAGAGTCAAATCTAAAACTTGATCATAAAAAGAAAAATCATTAGACGGAATTAAATCAACACCTGCTTCGGCTTGTAATTTCCAGTTTTTAAGACGGATTTCTTTTCCTGCATCTATAAGTTCTTCTGCTGAAATTTTTCCCGCCCAATACAATTCGCTGGCTTTTTTCAGTTCTCTGTTGCTGCCAATTCTTGGGTAACCTAAGTTGTTTGTTTTCATTTGTGATTCAGTATTTTTTACTGAACAAATGTACGTTCTTGGTTTTTATAACTTATATTTGACTTTTATTTTAGTAAAATGTGTTTTAAAAGTGTGTTTTAAAAGATTTAATTACTTTTAAAATCTGTAAAATGAACTTGTAGCAGTAAAAAAAACTATGGAAAACCTAGATAAAACCGATTTGTTGATCCTGAAATACCTTCAAGAAGACTGTAATATCAATACAAAAGACCTCGCAAGTAAATTATTCTTGACAGTTACTCCCGTTTACGAAAGAATAAAAAGACTGGAAAGAGACGGTTATATTACCAAATATGTAGCGCTCTTAGATAAGAAGAAAATGAATCGCGGAATGACAGTGTTTTGTAATGTACGTTTAAAAGAACACGCCAAAAACGTAGGAAGCAATTTTGTAAAAGATATCGTGGCGCTTCCAGAAATTATCGAATGTTATAATATAGCAGGTGATTACGATTTTATGCTGAAGATTTTAGTGCAAGACATGGCTAGTTATCAGGATTTTGTAATGAATAAATTATCGACTATTGAAAACATCGGGAATACGAACAGTATTTTTGTAATGGGAGAAATCAAACATAGCACCGCTTTAGAGTTTTAAAGCAGAAGAAATTCCTAAAATAAAACGTATTTTTGAAATCTAAAATCATCAATTTAGATCAAAAATCTAAAATCGTTAATCTACAATCTAAAATTAAAATGAACTGGGAACAACTTTTATCATTAAAACGTCAGGGCGATACAAGCAAAAGATTACGTGTAGAACAAGATGATACTCGTTTAGGATTTGAGGTTGATTATGACCGAATTATATTTTCTTCCGCTTTTAGAAGTTTACAAGATAAAACACAGGTTATTCCGCTTTCTAAGACAGATTTCGTACACACGCGCTTAACGCACAGTTTGGAAGTTTCTGTTGTCGGGCGTTCGCTTGGGCGTTTGGTTGGAAAAAAAATCATTGAAAAATATCCTTATCTGAAAGAAGTTCACGGTTATCATATGAACGATTTTGGAGCTATTGTTGCTGCAGCTTCATTGGCGCACGATATTGGGAATCCGCCTTTTGGACATTCTGGCGAAAAAGCAATTGGCGAATATTTTTCTATCGGAAATGGTCAGAAACACAGAAATCAGCTTACTGATAAACAATGGCAGGATTTGATTGATTTTGAAGGAAATGCCAACGGATTTTCAGTTCTTACAGCAAGTCGTCCAGGAATTGAAGGCGGACTTCGTATTTCGTATGCAACTTTAGGAGCTTTCATGAAATATCCAAAAGAAAGTCTTCCTAAAAAGCCAACAAATAATATTTCCGATAAAAAATACGGATTCTTTCAATCTGATAAATTATTCTTTGAAGAAGTAGCCAAAGATATGGGAATGATTGCCAATAAATCTGGTGAAGATATTGGTTTCGAAAGACATCCATTGGCTTATTTAGTCGAAGCAGCAGATGATATCTGTTACACAATTATTGACTTTGAAGACGGAATCAATTTAGGTTTGGTTTCTGAAGATTTTGCTTTAGAATATTTGATTAATCTGGTAAAAGACAATATCGGGGTTTCTAAATACAAATCATTAACTACAAAAGAAGATCGTATTAGTTATTTACGAGCTTTGGCTATCGGAACTTTAATTAATGATGCGGTAAATGTTTTTGTTGAAAATGAAGAAGCGATTCTTGCAGGAAACTTTCCTTATGCTTTAACAGACAAAAGTAAATACAAAGCACAGATGAACGATATTATCAAACTAAGCGTTGATAAAATCTACCAAAGCCGCGAAGTGATTGAGAAAGAAATTGTGGGTTATCAAATCATTCAGACATTATTGGATAAATTCATTACAGCATTCAATAATAAATATGAAGGAACGGCTTCAAATTACGATAAATTAATTTTGAAAATGCTGCCAGAGAAACATCATTTGGAGAAAACGAATCTATACGAACGTTTACTGCATATCTGTCATTACGTTTCGCTTCTTACAGATGGAAATGCTCTTGAATTGTATGAAACAATTCAAGGACAGAAAAAGCGTTAAATCGATTCGTTTGCAATAAAAAATGCCTCTTTCATTAATTTTGAAAGAGGCATTTTTTATAATTTTTATTTATTTGAAAGCGTAAACCAAACCAACTCCCAGAACTTGTCTTAACTGCATTCTAGGTCCGTCATTTACTTGAGTTGTTGCTCCTGTAGTTGGATCAACAACGTCTTTTTTCGTTTTAATATCGTCGTCATAAATTAAGTGGACTCCTATGTTTGCTTTTACATAAGCATTAACAACAAGATCAAGACGAGTGTCATAATCAATATCGACATTTCCGAATTTGTTCAAATAGTCGGTATATAAGCTTAATCTGTTTTCGTAAAAAACGTTTTTATAGATTTCGTTTTTCATATAAGCTGTAAAAAGTATACCAAATTCGGCTTTTACCTTTTGCCCATTTTCAATCAATATTTGCTGAGTAGGATCTAGCGGATCTGGTGCATAAACCGCTTTCTTAACCCCGAAAGAACCTTGGTCTGCAAGATATTGATCAAGTACTAAAGTGGTTTTTAATGTAATAGGAGAGAAGTAAAATACTCTGTTTTTTTCTTTGTTTGAATTCTCTGCTCCAGCTCCCAGAAAGATATAAGCCGGTGCAAAAGGTTTAGAAATGGCAACATCACGGTTTGGGTAATTATAACCATCTGTAAATTGTGTGTTGAAATTTAATTTAGAAGAGTAATACCAGTCTGATGCAGTATCTTTTCTGAAACCATAAGTTGAGTTGAACTGAAAGGCGTCATCTGTTTTTCTTAATTCGATTCCGTCTTGTTTATTTAAACCATATTTTACAATAAGCTCGTTTACCCATTTATGATTTTTCTTTGTGTAAGTTCTTCCAAATTCACCTTTAAATAAACCTGAAATAGAACTTGTTCCCCCCGCGCTCCAGTTTACAAAAGCAATTTCGGAAATGTCAAAACCAACCTGATTCTTTCTGCTCCAGTTGGACGGTGGTTTAGGTGCTTGATTCGGACTTAAAGTGGTTTGTATAATCTGGGCAAAGTTATTAGAAGTACACAAAAGCAATAATAGCAAAAGGGTAGAACGCAATAATTTCATTTAGGTAATTTTTTTTTGGTGTCGCAAAATAATTATTTTGAACCATTAGAAAAAAGATTTATTAAACTTTTAACGTCAATTTTACACAATTGTTGCAGTTGATTTACCGTTCCATGCTCGATAAATTCGTCTGGAACACCTAAAATTTCAATAGAATTTTTGAAATCATTTGATGCTGCAAACTCTAAAATTGCGCTTCCAAAACCACCATTTTTAACCCCTTCTTCGATGGTAATAATACGTTCGAAAGTTGAAAAAATGGTTTTTAAAGCATTGATGTCTAGTGGTTTAATAAAGCTAAAGTTGTAGTGGGCGATTTCGTTAGAATTGGTAGATTCTTTTAAAGCCTCTATAACATTATTTCCCATTGTTCCGGCCGATAGCACAGCAACTTTCGTACCATCTTTCAAGCATTTTGCCTTGTTCCAATTTATTTTTTCGTAATGTCCGAAATTTTCTACTTCCCAATTTGGAAGGACTCCGCGGCCTCTTGGATATCGAATCGCAATAGGATGATCTATTCCCAATTGAACCGTATATAAAATATTCTGAAGTTCAATTTCGTTCAGCGGAGCATAGATTACCATATTCGGAATCGAACGCAGATATGCGATGTCAAAAACACCATGATGCGTTGCGCCATCTTCGCCTACTAAGCCCGCGCGGTCTAGACAAAAAATTACAGATAAATTTTGCAGCGCGACATCATGAATTACCTGATCGTAGGCACGCTGTAAAAATGTAGAGTAAATATTGCAATATACAATCATGCCCTGAGTTGCCATTCCAGCCGCAAGCGTTACAGCATGCTGTTCGGCAATACCCACATCAAAAGCACGTTCTGGAAATTCGTCCATCATAAATTTTAATGAACTTCCAGATGGCATTGCAGGTGTGATACCGATTATTTTTTCATTCTTTTTGGCTAAATCTAGAATAGTTAAACCAAAAACATCTTGATATTTTGGAGGAAGATTTTCTTCGGGTTTTAAATGAATTTCTCCAGTCGAAGCATCAAATTTTCCAGGAGCATGATATTTCACCTGATTCTCTTCAGCCTGCTGTAAACCTTTTCCTTTTGTAGTTACAATATGAAGGAATTTTGGTCCTTTTATCTTTTTAAGACGATTTAATTCTTTGATTAATTTAGGAAGATCATGACCGTCTATTGGTCCTGAATAATCAAAATTCAATGACTTAATGATATTATTTTGTCGCGGATTTTTTCCATTTTTAACCGAAGTAAGATATTTTTTCAGAGCACCAACGCTAGGATCAATTCCGATGGCATTATCGTTTAGAATAACCAAAATATTGGCATCGGTAACTCCAGCGTGATTTAAACCTTCAAACGCCATTCCGCTCGCAATTGAAGCATCGCCGATTACGGCAATATGTTCTTTTTCAAAATCGCCTTTTAATTTTGAAGCAATCGCCATTCCGAGTGCTGCAGAAATCGAAGTAGAGGAATGTCCAACGCCAAAAGTATCGTAAACACTTTCGCTTCTTTTCGGAAAACCCGAAACTCCTCCAATTTGCCTATTAGTGTGAAAAATTTCTCTTCTTTCGGTCAAGATTTTATGCCCGTAAGCTTGGTGTCCAACATCCCAAACCAATAAATCATTAGGAGTATTAAAAACATAATGCAAAGCAAGTGTAAGTTCTACAACGCCCAAACTTGCTCCCAAATGCCCTTCTTTTACAGAAACAATGTCAATAATAAACTGACGAAGTTCTTGAGCAACTTGAGCAAGCTGTTCTTCTTTTAAAAGACGCAAATCGGCAGGATTGTATATTTTGGAAAGTAAATCGCTTTTCATTGTAAGGTAAAAAGCAAATTTACGGTTTTAAATTTAATTTTCCCCAGAGTCTTATTTCAATAAAATAGGAACGGAATATTGCATTCTAACTTTTTTTCCATTCGATTCTCCAGGCTGCCATTTCGGACATAAACTTAAGACTCGGATAATTTCTTTTTGAAGTGGTTCTTCAACGGCTGGCGAACACTCAAGAAAAGAGACCGAACCGTTTTTTTCTACAGCAAATGCGAGAGTGAAATTGAGTTTCCAATAACTTACATCTTCTGGTTTTTTATATTCTTTCATAAAAAAGTTATGAAATTGTTCTATTCCGCCTGGAAATTCTGCATTTGTATTTGAAATAGGTTTTAGAGTTGAGGCAGAATCATCTTTTTTTACTTTGTCAGATTTTGAAGATTTGTTTTCATCAACTTCTTTAGTTGCTATTGGTGTGGTTTGTTTTAATTCAGTTTGCTCTGCTTTTGATAAATCTGGTGTTTGATTTAATTTTTTAGTGTTAATTGCAGTTGTATCCAAAACATCTGGTTTTGCTGTCAAAGTGTCTTTTACAGTTCCAATATTCTTAACTTCCTGTTGTTTATCTTCTTTTTTTTGGCAACCGAAAAAAGTAATAACCACAGACAGCATTGACAAAAGCAATTTGTAGTTTGTCTGAGCAGTTATTTTATGTTTTATTTTCATTATTTAAATGTAATTGGCAAAATGAAAGTTGATCGAACACTTTGATTATTTGTTTTTCCAGCAATCCATTTTGGACCAGATTCTAAAACTTTAATAACTTCTGCTTCATTTTCTGATGAAGTGTTTTTAGTTACTTTGAAATTAGTCAAAGTACCATCTCTTTCTACTACAAATAAAACCGACATTTCTCCTTTTTTTGAAGCAGTGTAATTGTTTGCAAAATAAGAATAGAATTTTTTCATTCCACCTTTTGGAGCAGGTAAAATGTCCAAATCAACAGTATTATATATGATGCTATATTTAAAACTATAATATTCAATAGGTTTAGCAGGAACTACCATTCCCATTGTAACTCTTTCTCTCTCTATTTTTGTTTTTTTCTTTTTAGATTCAATTTGATGCCCATAACATGAAGAAACATCTTCATCTGGACTTTGTGTGTTATTGTCAACAATTTCAATTTGGTCAATTTTCTTCTTATTTCCTTCTTTATCTGCACAGCTAAATAAAGTTGTTCCCATTGCAATAAACAAAGCCAGAAGAAACATTTTATGGTAACTTGTTTGATTGTATAAGGTTCTGCTTGGAATTTGAATTATAATTGATTCTAATTGTGAATTTCTAAATCTTCCGCAAATTTTATTGTTTTGATTTTGAATGAAATAATACTGAATTTCCTCAGGAAGCATAGAAGTAAAATCCATAACCGTTTTAGAGCAGCTAAGACAAAAACGTCCATTTTCAACTGGCGTCATTTTGTCCCAGTCTTCATGACATGGTTCTGGTATTGTTATTTTATGATTTCTTTCCATATTTCAATTTCAAAATTTAAATGTAGTAAAAATAATGAGTAAAGTTTTACTTTTGCATTTATGGAAAATCCTTTTACTGACGAATATTTCATGAAAAAAGCTTTACAGGAAGCAGAAGAAGCCTACTCAAAAGGCGAAATTCCTGTTGGAGCTGTAATTGTTGTGGCTGATAAAGTTATTGCTAGAAGCCATAACTTGACAGAATTATTAAATGATGTAACAGCTCATGCCGAAATGCAGTCTATTACCGCAGCAGCAAACTTTCTTGGCGGAAAGTATTTGAAAGACTGTACGCTTTATGTAACGCTTGAACCTTGCCAAATGTGCGCAGGTGCTTTATACTGGAGTCAGATTTCTAAAATCGTTTTTGGCGCACGCGACGAACAACGCGGATTTATGAATATGGGAACCAAATTGCACCCAAAAACGACTGTTGTTTCTGGCGTAATGGCGAATGAAGCTGCAGATTTAATGAAACGTTTTTTTCTGGAAAGAAGAAAATAAAACTAATTGGCATGATGGATTTCTCAACAATAAAAAAGCTTTTTGGTATTACTGAACCTAATGGTTTTGCCGAAAATGAAATTAAAATTGTAAAAGATATTTTTGAAGATCTTCCGAAAGTTTTTATTGATTATTATACTGAATTAGGGAAAATCCAAAACTTAAATCATACACAGGATTTATTAATTATACCAGAGCGTTTTCAATATTATAAAAATGATGATTATCTAATATTTTATTCTGAAAGTTAAAAAGCTTGTGTTTGGGGAATTCATGAAGAGGATTTGTCAAAATCTAATCCGCCGTTTACATGAGTTATGATGAAAAGGAATGGAATCTGGAAACAGAAACCTTAACCGATTTCTTTACTGCAATGGCATTTCTTCAGGCTAGTTTTGCTTTAGAATATACTGCTGAATGTTTTTATGAAATTGATGATAAAGCCTTAAAATTTATTACTGAGAGTTATAGTAATAAAGGAGTTTCTTTTAAACAATGGACAGAAGGAATAGAATTTTATGGAAATCATGAAGATGAAGTGATTCTAATAATGGGTAATAATCAACTTTTTTATTCCTCTAATACAGAAGAACACTTTCTTGAAATGGATAAAATTTTGTCAAAATTGGGAACAGAGTTTTAAACGTTTGTAAGGATGGAGAGATTTTCTTTGTTTAAAACAAACTCATCAAATAAATTGTTACAAATAGTAGAAAGCCGTTAAAGCAGATAATATTGTAAAATGAATTTTCGGAGATTGCTTTTTTTGAGTGTAATATTTTTAAACTGACAGCTATAGATAAAAGAATTATAAAACAGCAATAAAGTTCAATACCGTTTGGATTTAAACCGTTAACAAGATATTTTGAATAATCTGCATCTTTTGATTTAACCTTTGTAACGCTTTTTAATAGTAGAGTATATTCGATTTCTATATCATCTTCCTCTACCAGAAAGTTTTTGGTTGAAAAAGCATTTTGTTCTTTTGTGTAATAATTATAGGAAACTGTATTTTTTGAGCGCCCATTTCTATTTTTTCCAACATTTTCAATGTAGTAGTCAATATTGTCGTTTGTACTTGTTTTTGGTAGTAAATAATAATCTATAAAAACAATAGAAATCAGAAAAGTAATTAAATACAAAATACTGATAACTTTCTTTTTATTGTTGGTTACAAATTTCTTTTCTATAAAACTTCTTTCTGGCATTGCTTTAATTTTGATTGTGTGCGAATATACTGTTTTATGTATAATGTAAATAAATTGGTCTCATGAAAATTGGTCTCTAGCCCAGATAGAAGCGGCATCCTTTTCCTGCTTCTTTAGCAGGGAAAAGATATAGCGGATAGCTGGAATTTGCTCCTAATCAATATTACAATGCGCTGTAAGGTTGAACAAAAGTTAAATAATCATTATTAGAGAATTTTCCTCTTAAAGATTCGGAAAATATTTTACTTTTATACTAGTTTATTAACCGACTAACTCTAGATAAAAAGTGAAAGTAAAAGGATTATTTCTCGTATTTTTTGTGTTTTTTATTTTTCAATCTTGCGGACGTAAATCAGCTGCAGATTTCAATTCCGATTTTTCATTATTCAAAGATTACATTACGAGTTTTACAGGCGGTATTGTCTCTTCAGATTCTGATATTCGTGTAGTTTTGGCTTTCGATAAAAACGATTGGAAACCTAATCAGGAATTAGATGACGATTTGTTTGATATTTCGCCAAGTGTTCACGGAAAAGTCATAGCGCTTTCAACAAATACTTTAGCTTTTATTCCAGAGAAAAAACTCAAAATGGGAACAGAATATCAGGTTACATTAAACTTAGATAAACTGACTGCTATTCCAAAAGAGAAAGAAAAGGAGCTGTCTAAATTCAACTTTACGGTTAAAACAGTAAAACAGGATTTTACGATAAATACTGGAGATATTCAATCTTACAATAAAGAATATCAATATTTAAACTGCGTTTTGAAAACAGCAGATAATATTGATTTGGAAACAGCTCAAAAACTAGTTGAGGCCAAACATAATGGAAATAATCTTAAAATTAAGTTTGAGAAAACAAATGGACCTGCAAAAGAGTTTCGTTTTATAATTGATAGTATTCAGCGTCAGTCAGAAGCTTCAAATCTAGAAATTATTTATGATGGAAATGATTTTGATATTGATCAGAAAGGACAAATCGATTTCCCGATTACGAGTATCAACGAATTTAAAGTTATAAAAGTTGAAATTCCAGATGGAAACAATCAGCAGGTTTTAATTAATTTCTCCGAACCTTTAGAAAAAGGTCAGGATTTTGCTGGATTGGTTTCGATTCAGAATACCAATAATTTGAAATTTTCTACACAAGGAAATTTATTAAAAGTATATTTTACGAATCAAAATGCACCTAAAAAAGAAAAGACTGTAACAGTAGTTGCAGAAGAACCAGTTGCTGTTGCTGTAGATTCCGCAGCAGTTGTAGTCGATTCTGCTGCAGTAGCAGTTGATTCTGCCGCCGCAGTTGTAGAAGATGCTGTTGAATATGTGCCAGACGAAGAACCAGAACAAGTTGTTACGGGCGAATTATTATTGGAAGTTTTTCAAGGAATAGAAAGCCAATATGGCAAAAAACTAGAAAACAATTACAGCGAAAAAATCTCTTTCGACCAGATAAAACCAAACGTTCGTTTTATTAAAAATGGAACGATTCTGCCAAGTTCAAATAATTTAAAATTGAATTTTGAGGCCGTAAACCTGAGTGCAGTTGATGTAAAAGTGTATAAGATTTACAAAAATAATATTCTGCAGTTTCTTCAATACAATGAACTAAATGGCGGACAGAATCTCAAAAAAGTAGCGCAGCCAATTGCCAAAACTACTTTGAATTTAAGGGAAAGCACGCTCGTAAATCTCTCTAAATGGAATACGTATGCTTTAGATTTATCTAAAATCATTAAGCCAGAACCGGGAGCAATTTATAGAGTTGAGTTTGTTTATAAAAAGAAATATTCGCTTTATAAATGCGAAACATCAGAAGGAAACGATGATGAAGCCGAGGAAGAAGAAGTTGATGAAAACGACGTAAATTACAGCGGAAACTCTTACGACGATTATTACTATTATGACGATTATGACTGGAGAGAAAGCCAAGATCCTTGTACAGGTTCTTACTTTTACAATGCCAGAATTGCAACCAATATTTTAGCATCAGATTTAGGGGTCATTGCCAAAAGAGGCGAAAATAAATCGTACTTATTTGCTGTAAACAATATCGTTACAACTGAGCCAGTTTCAAACGCAAGAGTAGATTTATACAACTTCCAACAGCAAAAAATTGCAACAGAAGCAACAAGCAGCGAAGGTATTGCATCTTTCCAATTGGATAAATTCGCCTATTTTGCAATTGTTACTTTAGGAGATCAGTCAACTTACGTGAAGTTGGACGACGGACTTTCATTGTCTGTTAGTAATTTTGATGTTGCCGGAGAGACTTTGCAAAAAGGTTTAAAAGGATTTATTTATGGAGAAAGAGGTGTTTGGCGCCCTGGAGATAATTTGTATTTGTCATTTATTTTAAATGATGCCGCGAATAAACTTCCGAAATCACATCCAATTAAATTCAGATTAAATGATCCGAATGGAAAGACGGTTTATCAAACCGTTCAGAAAACGAATGATTTAAACCATTATGCTTTTATAGTGCCAACAAACCAAGATGCGCCAACAGGAAACTGGGAAGCAATGGTAAGTGTTGGTGGAGCTAAATTTTATAAGAGCATCAAGATTGAAACCATCAAACCAAATCGATTAAAAATCAAGAATACCTTTAGCAGAAAAACACTTTCGGCTTCGTATCCAAATACAGACAATCTTGAGGTTACTTGGCTTCATGGAGCAATTGCCAAGAATTTGAATGTAGAAATGCAGGCGAAATTCTCGCAACAAGCGACCACTTTTAAAGGTTATGAAAAATATACTTTTGATGATTTGGCACGTCAATTCAGTACAGAAGAAATCAACATTTTCTCTGGAAAATTGAATGAAAACGGAAAAGCATCGGTAAACATTCAGCCAAGATTACAAGGTCAGGCACCTGGAATGTTGCGTGCATCATTCATTACAAAAGTGTATGAAGAAGGAGGAGATTTTAGTACAGATGTAATGTCAACAACTTATTCTCCGTACAAAACATACGTTGGAGTTAAAACGCCAGAGCTGAACAAATATAGCATGCTTGAAACGAGAACAAACAATCGTTTTGATGTTGTAACGGTTGATGAAAACGGAAGGCCAAAATCAGTTCGTAATCTCGAAGTAAGGGTTTATAAAGTAGATTGGAGATGGTGGTGGGATTCTTCGAGTGATAATTTATCAAATTATAACTCGTCGAACGCAACGACTTCATATAAAACCTTTGTCATCAATACTGATTCAAGCGGAAAAGGAAGTTTCCAATTTGCTTTGACAGACGAAGAATGGGGACGTTATTTAATTCGTGTTGAAGATGGCGAGAGCGGACATGCATCTTCTTTAACCGTAAATATCGACTGGCCAATCTGGTCTGGAAAAACTCGTAATAGAGATGCTTCAACGGCCAATATGTTAGTATTTTCTACCGATAAAAAGAATTATGCAGTTGGAGAAAAAGCGCAAATATCTTTTCCTTCAAGTGAAGGCGGACGTGCATTGATTTCTATCGAAAACGGATCAAGAGTCGTGCAGACTATTTGGGCTGAAACTAAAAACGGAGAAACAAAAGTTGAAGTTCCGATTACAGGAGCAATGGCGCCAAACGTATATTTCAATATCACGTTGTTGCAACCTCATGCTTCGACCAAAAACGATTCGCCAATTCGTATGTACGGAATTGTTCCAATTGAAGTGGTTGATAAAAATACTATTTTGGCACCAACTCTGAATATGCCAGATGTTTTAAGACCAGAACAACCATTTACAGTAAAAGTAGGCGAGAAGTCTGGTAAAGAAATGACGTATACAATTGCGGTTGTAGATGAAGGTCTTTTGGATTTAACTCGTTTTAAAACGCCAAATGCATGGGATAGTTTCTATGTTCGTGAAGCTTTAGGTGTAAAAACATGGGACGTTTACGATGATGTAATTGGCGCTTATGGTGGAAAAATAAATCAGATTTTCAGTATTGGTGGTGATCAGGATTTAGGAGGCGGAAAAGCGAAAAAAGCAAACCGTTTTAAACCTGTTGTATTGTATTATGGACCATTTAAATTAGGAAAAGGAGAAACAAAATCGCATCAGTTAAAGTTGCCGAAATATATCGGTTCAGTTCGAACAATGGTTGTGGCTGGAGACGCAAATACAAGCGCTTACGGAAGTGTTGAAAAAGCAACTCAGGTTAAAAGTCCGTTAATGGTACTGGCTTCATTGCCTAGAAAGATTTCGCCGTCAGAAAAAGTGACATTACCAGTAACGGTTTTTGCAACTGAAAATAAAATCAAAAATGTTTCAATTCAGGTTAAAACCAGCAACGGATTGAAAGTTATGGGAAGTGCGGTTCAAAAACTAAATTTTGCACAGCCTGATGAAAAAATGGCGTACTTCAATTTGGTTGTAGGATCCGCAACTGGAATTGCAAAAGTTCAAGTAATTGCGACATCGGGAAGTGAGAAATCAACTTATGATGTTGAGATTGATATGACGAATCCAAATCCCGTTACGAGCACTTTTACAGATGTTGTTTTAACGCCAAACAGTACAAAAACTATTTCTTGGAAAACATTTGGAATCGCTGGAAGCAATAAAGCAAGATTGGAAGTTTCGTCAATGCCGTCAATGAATTTGAATGGAAGATTACAATTCTTAATTCAATATCCGCATGGTTGCGTGGAACAGACAACTTCGTCAGTATTCCCGCAATTATATTTAGGCGATGTTGCTGACATTGATACGAAACGTAAAGATTTAATTCAAAAAAATATTGCAGCCGGAATTCAGAGATTAGGTAATTTCCAATTATCAAATGGTGGAATGCCTTATTGGCAAGGAAATGCAATTGCAGACGATTGGGGAACTTCTTACGCGGGACATTTCTTAATTGAAGCAGAGAAAAAAGGATATGCGCTGCCAATAAACTTCAAATCAAAATGGTTATCATATCAACAAAAAGAGGCAAAACAATGGCGTTTTGAACCTAAATATGGAAATGATCTGGCTCAGGCTTATAGATTGTACACTTTAGCTTTAGCTGGAAATGCCGATTTATCATCAATGAACAGATTGAGAGAAACAAAAGGCATTTCAAATGAAAGTATGCTTCGTTTAGCAGCAGCTTATGTTTTAGCAGGTCAGAAATCAGCTGGACAAAGTTTATTCCTGAAAACTAGTATTGATGGAAGTTCAGACGGATATAGTTATTACTATTATGGTTCAAGCGAAAGAAACAGAGCAATGGCTCTTGAAACGATGCTTCTTTTAGATCAGAAACAAAAAGCATTTGTGACAGCTTCTAAATTAGCGAAAGAAATGTCTGCCAATCAATGGATGAGTACACAGACAACGGCTTATTGTTTATACGCAATGTCGAAATTTGCTGTAAGCAATGGTCCAAAAGGAATTAATATTCAGTTTAGTAAAAACGGAAAAGGAGAGACCATAAACACAGGTAAATCGGTTGCAGATCGCAGTTTGTCTGTTGCTTCGGGGGCAAACAGTATTACGTTGAAAAACAATAAAGCTAATACGGTTTATGTTCGTGTATTAAACACAGGAATTCTGCCAATCGGACAAGAAAATGCTGTTCAGAGTGATGTTACGGCTTCTATTGTCTTTAAAAACAGAAAAGGAAGCGTAATTAATGTTTCAAGAATCAATCAAGGAACTGAATTTGTTGCTGAGGTTACAATTAAAAACCAAAGAGGAGAAAGCATTCAAAACGTAGCATTATCGCAGATTCTGCCTTCAGGATTCGAAATTGTAAATACTCGTTTTACAGATTATGGAGACGCGGTAAACAACATTGCTGATTATATTGATATTCGCGATGACAGAACTAATTTCTATTTCGGAATGAAAGCTAGAGAAACCAAAGTTTTCAGAATTCTGCTAAACGCATCGTATTTAGGAAACTATTATTTACCTGGATTACAATGCGAAGCAATGTATGATAATACATTCTTGGCAAGAACAAAAGGTTTTTGGGTTGAGGTAGTGAAATAAAGTTTTTTAGCCACAGATTGTGTGGATTAAAAGGATTTTTAAAAATCTGCGAGAATCATTTTAATCTGTGGCAAAAAAAATCTTTGTGATAAAAGGCCTCCCGCAGATTTTGCAGATCAAGCAGATAAAATAAAATCTGCCAAATCTGCGAGAGAAAAACTGTGTGTCCCGATAGTTATCGGGATTGCGAATAACTTAGCGTCTTTGCGGTTAAAAAAATAAGCATTGAAAAATAAATTAAAAGCGTTTTTCCAACGCATTCTAAACTGGATAAAAAGAAACAAAATAAAATCAGCAATTGCATTTCTGCTTTTGCTGATTTACTATTTTTCAATACCTCGCACTTTATTCAAAGAACCTTATTCAACAGTTATAGAAAGTAAAGAAGGAGAACTTCTTGGTGCTAAAATCGCACGCGACGGACAGTGGCGCTTTCCTGCGCAAGATAGCGTTCCGGATAAATTCAAGAAATGTATAGTTTATTTTGAAGATGAATATTTCTACAAACATCCTGGTTTTAATCCAGGGGCGATGATAAATGCTTTTAAGCAAAATAGAAAAGCTGGTAAGGTTGTTCGAGGCGGAAGTACATTAACACAACAAGTTATTCGATTATCGAGAAAAGGAAAAAACAGAACCTATTTCGAAAAAATCATTGAAATTATTCTCGCAACAAGATTAGAACTTGGATATTCTAAAAATGAAATTCTCGAAATGTACGCCGCACACGCGCCATTTGGAGGTAATGTTGTGGGATTAGAAATGGCTTCTTGGCGTTATTTCGGAGTGCAATCGAATCAATTATCATGGGCAGAAAATGCAGTTTTAGCTGTTTTACCCAATGCGCCTAGGTTGATTTATCCGGGAAAAAACCAAATTAAATTATTAAATAAAAGAAATCGACTTTTATTAAAACTGCATCAGGAAGGCATTATCGACAAGCAGACGTACGAACTTTCGATAGAAGAACCTTTGCCTCAAAAGCCATATGATCTTCCTCAAATTGCACCTCATTTGTTACAGAGAGTCGCTAAAAACGAAGAAGGAACAAGAGTAAAAACTACTATTGATTATGCTTTGCAAAATCGTGTCAATCAAATTGCTAGGTATTATTACAATCAATACAAGCAGAATGAAGTACATAATTTAGCAATTTTGGTAATCGATGTTCAGAATAGAAATGTAATAAGTTATGTGGGAAATTCTCCAGCAGATGCAGATCATCAAAAAGATGTTGATATTATTGATGCGCCAAGAAGTACAGGAAGTATCTTAAAACCACTTTTGTATGGCGCAATGCTTGATGACGGCGAATTATTACCGAATACTTTAGTAGCTGATATTCCAACGCAGATTTCTGGATATACGCCTCAAAATTTTAATTTAACTTTTGATGGCGCTGTACCTGCGCATCGCGCATTATCTCGTTCGTTGAATATTCCTTCAGTTTTAATGCTTCAGGAATTTACAGTAAACAAGTTTTACGAAGAGCTTCAAAAATTCAAACTAAAGAATATTAATAAAACACCCGATCATTACGGTTTGTCGCTTATTTTAGGAGGAGCAGAAAGTAATTTGTGGGATTTATGCCGAACGTACGCGAATCTTTCATCTACGGTCAATTATTACAATAAAAATAAAGGGCAATATAGAACCAACGAGTTTACAGAACTCAATTACAAAAACGATTTTAAGCCTGATTTTGGCTCTGAAACCGATCAAAAGAATATCTTGGGCGCAGGATCAATTTGGTTAACCTACAACGCAATGGAAGAGGTTAATAGGCCCGAAGGTGACGAAGCTTGGAAATTTTATGACAGTTCGCTTAAAATTGCTTGGAAAACAGGAACAAGTTTCGGAAATCGAGATGCATGGGCAATTGGAACAAATTCAAGATATGTAGTTGGAATTTGGGTTGGAAATGCAAATGGAGAAGGAAGGCCAACTTTGACAGGAGTAACCAGTGCTGCACCAATTTTATTTGATGTTTTTAATTTACTGCCGAGACAAAGATGGTTTGACACGCCTTATAGCGATTTGGCTGAAGTTGAGGTTTGTCGTTTAAGCGGTTATTTGGCAAAAGACAACTGCCCAAAAATCAAACAATGGGTTACTAAAAAAGGTAAATCGACCAAAGTTTGTCCGTATCACAGAACAATTCATTTAGATAAAACAGAACAGTTTCAGGTAAACAGCAGTTGTGAAAGTATCGATAATATTGTCACTAAAAATTGGTTTGTATTGCCACCAGTTATGGCGTGGTATTACAAAAGCCAGCATATTGAATATTTGCCACTACCTCCATTTAAAGAAGGTTGCGAGGGAACACAAACGACAACAATGGATTTTATTTATCCGAAAGCCAATAGTAAAATCTACTTAACAAAGGATTTTAATAGCAATGTACAGCCCGTAATTTTAAAAGTAGCTTATTCTGAAAGAGATAAAGAGTTGTTTTGGTATGTGGATGATGTTTATAAAGCAACAACAAAAACATTTCATGAACTGCCAATTACGCCAGCAACAGGAACGCATTATATCACGGTTGTAGACGCTTCTGGAAATGAAATCAGAAGAAAAATTGAAATTGTGAGGGAATAGGTTATTGTATGATATTAAGTTTGGTGTACACACCTTTATTTTTGGTAAATCGAAATGAGATTGAAGCGGTAAATCCCTCATAAGTTGGAATCTTTTCTTTGTTGTATGGAAATGAATATCCTAAGCCTAAATCTATCATATTAAATACAGTTAAACCGCCTATTGCATAAGCATTTTTAGAAGAACTGCCTGTTTTTACAAATAGAAGATATTCTGTATTGTATGATAAATGTACATCAGGAAGACCATAATAGTTGCCGTTATAGCTATTTGTAATTCCGTATCCAGCACCTAAAAAGAGCTTGTTTTTATCTTTGCAATCTAGGCAAAATTCAAGACCGCCTGTAAAAAGACTTTTATCAGCAATCGAGTAATTTACATATAAAATTGGCCATTGAGGAATTGTCGATTCAGATTTTGTGTTTTGAGCATTTGCTCTAAAAGAAAATAGTAGAAGTGCTAAGCAGTAAATAATTAACTTCCCTGATAATTTGTTAGGGGTAAAAGCCATATCAAAGTTTTAAATGTTCATTTATATATTTTAAATATATATAATTAACGGCTTATCTGAAATATATTTTTCATCCTTATAATCAATGACTAAAATTAACGGTAAAAAAAAGGCACAAAAAAACCGCCAGTCTTTCGAAAGGCGGTTTTTTGTTTTTTTATTCTGTAATAACATTTCCCTTTTTATCGTAGAAATGGTATTCTAAATACGTGTAAGCGTCACGAGGTATGATTTTCACCCATTTCTTATGTTCAAAAAACCATTTTGAACGTAATGATGGAAAACCTTTACTGAGGTATGCAGCCACAAACGGATGTGTGTTAAGCACAACCTTGTTGTGGGTTTTTAAAAGTCTTTCTAAATCAGCGGTGATCTTATCAATGATTAAAATTGGAGCTTCAATTTCACCATTATGTCTGTTAGGATCTTCCTCTCTGGTTTTGATATTTACTTCTGGTCTTACTCGCTGTCTTGTAATCTGGACTAAACCAAATTTACTTGGCGGTAATATTTTATGTTTTGCTTTATCGTCGCTCATTTCTTCTCGCAAGAAGTCGAACAAAACTTTCCTATTTTCTGGATTAGACATATCAATAAAATCAACTACGATTATTCCGCCCATATCACGCAAGCGCAATTGTCTTGCGATTTCTGCTGCGGCAATCATATTCACTTCCATGGCTGTGTCTTCTTGGTTGGTCGCTTTATTAGAACGGTTTCCGCTGTTTACGTCTATAACGTGAAGAGCTTCAGTGTGTTCTATGATAAGATAAGCACCTTTACTCATGGAAACAGTTCGGCCAAATGAAGTTTTGATTTGTCTCTCTATATTGTATTTCTCAAAAATCGGAGTGTCATTTGATTGATAAAACTTAACAATCGATTGTTTTGAAGGTGCAATTTCTTGCAGATATTCCTTCGTTTGATGGTACAACTCTTCATCATCTATTTGAATACCACTAAAGGTATCATTAAATACATCTCT
Organism: Flavobacterium sharifuzzamanii; assembly: GCF_003254585.1. GTDB lineage: Bacteria > Bacteroidota > Bacteroidia > Flavobacteriales > Flavobacteriaceae > Flavobacterium > Flavobacterium sharifuzzamanii. Next base: position 433,079 of record NZ_QJGZ01000041.1, read on the forward strand.
TAATATCGAAGAAGCTCTGTTAAGCTCTCCTAATACTTTTGATGGATGATGAGCAGTTGGTAATTTTTTACACATTGCAGACCATCTGCCTAGCAGGTTCTGCAAATCTTTTTCTAATTCGGCTACGTTTTTGCCTTCGGCTACTGTACGAACAATAACACCAAATCCTTTAGGTTTGATCGATAGAACAAGTTTTTTTAGACGATCCTTTTCTTTTTTGTCTTCTATTTTTTGAGAAATAGAAACGCGATCAGAAAAAGGAACTAGAACGATAAATCTTCCGGCAAGAGAAAGCTCAGCACTTATTCTTGGGCCTTTGGTTGATATAGGTTCTTTAACTACTTGAACTAAGACAGATTGATTGGCACTTAAAATATCAGTAATGATGCCATCTTTGTCAATCTCTTTTTCAAACTGAAAGGTTTTTAGGGAGAAATCTTTTAATTTACCTGCGCTTACAAGTTTTATGAATTTCAGCTGAGAAGCTAGATTTGGACCCAAATCGTGATAATGTAAAAAGGCATCTTTTTCGAAACCTACATTCACAAAAGCAGCATTAAGTCCGGCAACTGGTTTTCTGATTTTGGCAATAAAAATATCACCAACCTGAAAGTTGCTTTTTTCTTCTTCTTTGTGTAATTCAATTAGTTTTCCATCTTTTAATAAGGCAAAATCTACTGCATCAGAACTAGATCTAATGATTAATTCTTTATTCACACTGTAAATTTTTATCCAGACTTTTAGTTTCAGGTTTTAGGTTTCAAGTTTCAAGTTTTACAACTCATAACTCATAACTCATAACTCATAACTGAATTGTAAGGATGGATTAAACAATATTTTTAACAGGTATTAACCCGGCGAAAACTAGCAGGCAGTTTGCAGTTCTAAGTAATCAGTGGACTGAAGACTAAAAACTGATGACTGAAGACTAATTTTCAATTTCAATGAACGTTTAAAAAGAAAAAAGTAGTTTAAAACTACTTTTTCTTTTTGTGGCGGTTAGCTCTCGCTCTTTTCTTACGTTTGTGAGTCGCTACCTTATGTCTCTTTCTTTTTTTACCACTTGGCATATTGTGTCAGATTTTATGTTAATTAATATTATTTTGCTTCGTTGTTTGTTTTAACCCCTTCTACAAAAACTTTTGCAGGTTTAAACGCAGGAATGTTGTGTGCTGGAATTTTAATAGTAGTGTTTTTAGAAATGTTTCTTCCAGTTTTTTCAGCTCTAGTTTTAACGATAAAACTACCAAAACCTCTAAGGTATACATTGTCTCCAGTTTCTAAAGAAGTCTTAACTTCTTCCATAAAAGTTTCTACTGTTGCTTGAACGTCTCCTTTTTCAAGACCTAGTTTCTCTGAAATCTTCGCTACGATATCTGCTTTCGTCATTTTCTTTCCTATTTTATTTTATAAATGGTGTACTATTTTTTTGAGTTTGCAAATATAGGAATTAAAAAAATAATTAATCAAGCTAATTCGTTAAATTTTAATTACATAAACATTTACTTTTGCAATCTAAGTATTTTGCAATGGATTTTCATAACATATTGATAAAATGGTATTTACAGAATAAACGTGATTTACCGTGGCGAAAAACGGTCGATCCGTACCAAATTTGGCTCTCAGAAATTATGCTTCAGCAGACCAGAGTTGTGCAAGGAATGCCTTACTTTTTCTCATTTACCAAGGAATTTCCTACTGTAAAACATTTGGCCGATGCTCCCGAAGAGAAGGTTTTGAAACTTTGGCAAGGTTTAGGGTATTATTCTCGTGCTCGAAATCTTCATAAAACGGCTCAATATATAAGTAATGATTTAAATGGAGTTTTTCCAGATTCTTATAAAGAGCTTCTAAAACTTAAAGGAGTAGGTGAGTACACGGCAGCAGCAATAGCTTCTTTTTCGTATAACGAACCGGTTCCTGTTGTTGATGGAAATGTCTTTCGCGTATTATCTCGTTATCTTGATGTAGAATCGGATATTGCGCTTCCTGCAACAAAAAAAGAATTTACGGCTTTGGCACAGGAATTAATGCCGAAAGATAATCCGGCTCTTTTTAATCAAGCTATAATGGAGTTTGGAGCGTTGCAGTGCGTTCCTAAAAGTCCCGATTGTTCTGTTTGTGTTTTTAACGAAAGTTGCGCTGCATTGCAAAAAGGAAAGGTAAATATGCTTCCGGTAAAATCTAAAAAACTTAAAGTAACCAATCGTTACTTTAATTATTTGATCTTGGAAGATGTTTTGGGAAATACATTAATTCAGAAAAGAACTCAAAAAGGAATCTGGCATAATTTATATGAGTTTCCGTTGTTGGAAATGGAATCAATTGTTGGTTTTAATGAAGTTTCCGAAAAAGCAAAAGAAGAAATTTTTTCAGAATATACTATTATAAGTATAGAAGATTGCAGTGAATCGACTATTGTACATAAGCTTTCGCATCAGCATCTGCACATTCAATTCTGGAAAATTAAAGTACAGGAGAAAATCGAAAACGGAATAGATTCACAAAAAATAAAAACTTTTCCTTTTCCTATTGTGATATATAATTTTATAGAAAAGCAAGAAATAAATTGCTAAAAAAATGTATCTTTGGGAGAAATACTACCAAAAACTATGAACGGAACATTAAATAAAGTGATGCTTATTGGCCATTTGGGCGATGATGTAAAGATGCATTATTTTGATGGAGGAAACTGCATCGGACGTTTTCAATTGGCTACCAATGAGGTGTATATCAATAAAACAACCAATGAAAAGATTACCTCTACAGAATGGCATAATTTGGTTGTGCGTAATAAAGCCGCAGAGATTTGCGAAAAATATCTTTCTAAAGGAGATAAAATTTATGTCGAGGGAAGAATAAAATCTCGTCAGTGGCAGACAGAAGATGGAACTACAAAATATACAACCGAAATTCAGGTTACAGAGTTTACTTTTCTGACTACCAAAAAAGAAACTGCCTATACAAAACAAAACCAGGATACAGAGTCGGCAAAAAACACTAACTTTGATGCTCCTGAAGGGCTTCCTATTAATGATCTGCCCTTCTAAGTGATGTTTAACTAATTTTATGCAATTTGGACCCAGAGCCCAGTTTACTTTTTTCTAACAATCTTGACGCCAATCTAATTATTGGTTTCGTCGGAATATTTATTTTGTTATTTCTTTCAGCAATCGTTTCTGGTGCTGAAGTTGCTCTTTTTTCTTTATCACAGCAAGATATAGACAATTCTTTAAACGATAATCCTGCAAAAGGAAAAATTATTTCAAATTTATTAGAAAAGCCTAAAAAGCTTCTCGCAACTTTATTAGTCGCCAATAATTTCTTTAATATTGGTGTAGTAATCCTCTTTGCTTATCTAGGACAGAATATTTTTGCTAATGTAGGTTCTCCAGCTTTTAAATTTACGCTCGAAGTAATTCTGGTTACTTTCCTGATTTTATTATTTGGCGAAGTGCTCCCTAAAGTTTATGCAAGTAGAAATAGTGTTCGATTTGCTAAACGTGTCGCTTATCCGCTGGCATTTTTAGATAAAGTGCTTTCTCCGATCAGTTTGCCAATGCGTGCTGTTACGATATATTTTCAAAATAAATTAGGAAAGCAAAAAAGTAACTTTTCTGTCAATCAACTTTCTCAGGCATTGGAACTTACAGATTCGGAAGGAACTTCGACAGAAGAGCAAAAAATTTTGGAAGGAATTGTTTCTTTCGGAAATACCGATACAAAGCAGGTAATGAGCCCGAGAATTGATATTTTTGCATTGGAAATATCAGAAACATTCGCAGAAATTTATCCTAAAATAATAGAAACAGGTTTTTCTAGAATTCCAGTTTATAGAGATAATATTGATCAGATAGAAGGCGTGCTTTTCGTAAAAGATCTATTGCCTCATATTGACAAAGAAGAATTTGATTGGACGTCTTTGATTAGAGAAGCGTTTTTTGTTCCTGAGAATAAAAAGCTGGATAATTTATTGAAGGATTTTCAGAGCTTAAAAAGCCACCTTGCAATCGTAGTTGATGAATATGGTGGAACCTCTGGATTGGTTTCTTTAGAAGATGTTATCGAGGAAATTGTCGGAGATATTAGTGATGAATTTGATGATGAAAATCTGAATTTCTCGCAAATAGATGAAAATAATTTTCTTTTTGAAGGAAAAATAAATCTGAAAGATTTCTACAGAATTGTAGACGTTGACGAAGATGTTTTTGAAGCCCACAAAGGAGAAGCCGAAACATTAGCCGGATTTATTCTGGAGATTTTAGGCAATTTCCCTAAAAAAGATCAAAAAGTGCCTTTTGAAAACTGTATTTTCACTGTAGAAACAGTAGACAAAAAGCGTGTAAAACAAATAAAAGTAACCATAAATAAAAATGCTTAATAAAATACTTTCAATAACAGCAATTTTGCTTGCGCTAACGGTTATAAGCTGTAAAAATGATGTTCTGCCTAAACCAGCGAGTTTCCTGCGATTAGATTATCCAGAGGCAAAATATGTGAATTTTGAAAACACTTGTCCTTTCACTTTTCAAATGAATGAAGACGCTATTATAAAAGGAGAAAAAGAATGCGGTTTTGCCATCACGTATCCAAAGATGAAAGCGACCATTTATTTGACGTACAAGCCAGTAAACGGCAATATTGATAAATTACTACGTGACGCTCAAAAACTAACGTACGAGCACGTTATTAAAGCCGACGATATTCTAGAACAGCCGTATTTAAATCCAGAAAAAAAGGTTTACGGAATGTTTTATCAAGTAGATGGAAATGCAGCGACAAATTCTCAGTTCTACGTTACCGACAGTACAAAACACTTTTTAATTGGTTCGGTGTATTTTTACGCAAAACCAAATTTTGATTCGATTATGCCAGCTGCGAGTTATGTTAAGAATGATATGCAAAGGTTGATGGAGACGTTGAAATGGAAATAAATAACAAAAAAAGCGTTCAATTGAACGCCTTTTTTTGTTATAATAAGTACTTGAGCTTATTTGGGTAGTGGATGCAAACTCATTTTGTCTGTTTTTTCAATTATTATTCCTGAAATTAAATCTCCTAGTTTCTGATTCTTTTTTGTAAAAATGATAGAAAGGATATAAATGAATGGGCAAATCATTTCCAAAGGATCAAACAATCTCCTTAAAATTAATTTGAAATACTTTTTATATCCTTTGATTTGATTATCGTTCTCAAATTGTATTTCAAATTTAAATAGATATTTCCCTAATGTTTTATTGAATAGGATATCTTGAATGATAAGTATGGAGTAAAATAGCAGAATAAATACCCCTGTAGAAATATAATTCTTACCATCTGTAGACTTATATTCGAAAAACGGACCGATTATTTCTGTTATTAAAGCAAAAAAAAGCACATCAATTGTTGCAGCTAGCGGTCTTTTTATGAAATAATTTATTTTTGGCATTTATCTTATTTCGGTGTTTTTCTTATTAGTTTTTTCAATTGTTTTTTTTTTAACAAATATAAAATAAAAAAGGCGCTCAAATTTGAACGTCAATCGCTCAGATTTATCTCCGTAACGATAGCGCGGATTTGCAATCCGTATCCTCTTGCTGGCGCGAGCGTCTCGCTCGTGTATGCTCAAAGATTTGATAGTTGTTTCAGTTTATAAATTATCTGTAACTGTATTACAAAACTAACTAGAAAAATGAATTTCAAAAAGATCTTTCTCTCGATTATAGAAACTATTACGGTATTAAAGGTATTGAAAGATTGCTTTTTTGCTATTTCACGAATTAGCATTTTATTGAAAAAATAGAAAAATATTAGTATATAGCTAAAGAAGAATATACGATTAAATTGAGATCTCGTTATTTGGGGTGTAATAAACTCGAACTCATGTAATAAAATTATAACTACAAATATCGATGTTATGAAGAAGTGAAAAAGCGGTTTTAGTTCTAACACTTTATTTAAATACATATAAATATAAATATAAATGTTTAGTGACAAGAAAAAAAGCATGTAAATATAGTTGAGCATGTAGATTAAGAAGCCTTTAAGTTTTTTAATTTTTAACAAATATAAATTTAAAATCTAAAGGCTTTTAATGCCTGTAATAAAAAAAGGAATCCAATTGGATTCCTTTTTTTATGAAATAGTTCGGTATTAAGACTTAAAATTCGAAACTTTATATGTTTTTCCGTCTCCAGTTTCTTGAACCACTTTTGTCAAAGATTCTGAATTTTGGATTGTTTTATCAAAACTTACCGTTGCAGTTTTTTTGTCAAAATCAACTGTTGCTTTTTCAACTCCATCAAGGTTTGCTAATTCTTCTTCGATGGTTTTAGCGCAACCAACAGCACAAGTCATTCCTTCAATTGTAAAACTTGCAGTTTGAAGATTTTCAGCAGCGATTGGTTTGTGTTCTTTTGGAGCACTTTTTTCTGCATTTACCACTTCAAGACTTTTGTCTTCTGCTTTTTTGCAGCCAACGAACACTAAACCAGCGATTGCTGTAGCGATTAAGATTTTTGAAATTTTCATTATATATTAAATTTTAGATTGCTACTTACTTGTTTGCAAAATTAATAAAAAGAGAGAGGTCAGTTCGTAAAATAATTACAAATTTGCAGTAAAATGTAATTTATGGAAACAAAACAGTTAAAGTGGATTTACTTAACTATTCTTTCTCTCATCTGGGGAAGCTCTTTTATTCTGATAAAAAAAGGATTGGTTGGTTTAAGTGCTGTTCAGGTAGGATCGTTCCGAATTATTTTTGCTGCTTTGTTTTTGCTGATTGTAGGTTTTAATAGTCTGAAAAAGATTTCGCGACGCCAATGGAAATTTGTTGCCATAACTTCACTTTTCGGAACTTTTATGCCAGCATATCTTTTTGCAATTGCAGAAACTCAAGTAAATAGTTCTATTGTGGCGATTTTAAATTCGCTAACTCCTTTAAATACTTTAGTTTTAGGAATTATAGCATTTGGGATTCAGTTTCAAAAACGACAAGTTTTAGGAGTTTTTGTTGGACTTGTGGGCTGTCTGCTTTTGGTTTTAAGCGGAGATTCTGCAAGTGGAACGCAAAACTATTTATATGTTTTATTGGTGGTTATAGCAACGCTTAGTTATGCGATCAACGTAAATCTGATTAAAAAATATCTTCACGATTTAAATTCTGTAAGTATCACAACAGGAAATTTTGCGGTTTTACTTTTACCTGCATTAATCATTTTAAGTACAACCGATATTAGCCAGAAAATACATTTTGCAGAAACACAGCATTCTATACTTTTTGTTGCTATTTTAGGTATTCTAGGAACAGGAATTGCAAACATTCTGTTCTTTAAACTGATTCAAATGTCATCGCCTGTTTTTGCAACTTCAGTGACGTATTTAATTCCAATTGTGGCATTCTTCTGGGGATTATTAGATAACGAATTCCTGACGCCAATTCAGTCTGTTGGCGCTTTTATTATTTTGATTGGGGTTTATTTGTCGGCTAAGAAGTGATTTTTTTGAGTTATGAATTATGAGTTATAAGTTATGAATGGCCTTTGACTCAGCTCAATTTGACAAAGCCTAGTAAATAAAAAAGCTTTGTCAAAGTTTCAAACTTTGACAAAGCTCTTAAGAATTTTATTTTTAAAGACTCAGACAAAACCTTTGTTGCTTTGAGCCTTTGCAACTTTGAACCTTCTATAAAAAATCTTTCTCAGAAACTCCTTCGTTAATTTTGATGTCAGACATTTTGATATCCAATTCAAAACCAACATTCTGAACTAAGTTAAAAGGAACTTTAACGCCTTTTACTTCTTTGTAATCATTGAAATTAGTGATTTGTTCAACTGATTTTCCAGCTTGTTCGCGAACTTTAGATTCGGCAGTTTTTAAGCCCGATTTAACATCGTAATAATATTTTGTTTTACCGTCTTTAATTACGTAAGCATCGCTTCCATTGATTGGTTCGATTCCTTCTACTTTTAGATCGGTTCTTTTTACAAGCTGTAATTCTTCAAATGGGGCTGCATTAGCTTTCATTTCGGCTAAATCTTCACCTTCAAGGTTTTTTCTCTGGCCTTGTTGTTCAACGTAAGCGCCTTTTTCATTAACTACCTGTTTCATTAAATTCATTGTTCCCATAGAAAGCGAAACCATCATTTTTCCTTTTGAATCTAATTTAGAGGTAAAAGTCAATGGAGTAGGAGCTTGCGGAATCGTTGTTGAGCCATTCATATATAATGTTTTTACGGCTGTAACTGCTTGTTCTCCACCAATAGCTTTAATATAGTTTTCGAAAACTGTTTTTGCACTAATATCTTTTGGCGCTTCTTTTTTTGTTGAAGGTTTTTCAACTGGATTTCCGTATTTGTCAAAATATGAAATCGGAATCTGCAGTTTTTCTAAACCAGGAAGCACATCAGAACCTTTTCCGACAATAACAATTCGCATATTGTCCAATAAAAAGTATTTGTTGGCAACACGATAAATATCGTCAGCCGTAACATTATTGATGGTTTGAATATATTTTTCGTAGAAATCAGCAGGAAGTTTTTCTGTTTCAATGTTTAGAGCATAACGTGCAACGGCCTGAGGTTTTTCAACCTGCATTACAAATCTTCCAATATAACCTGCTTTTACATTTCTTAAAACTTCTGGATCAACTCTTTCAGTTCTAATTCGTTTAATTTCTTTTACAAATTGTACAACTGCACTGTCTGTAACGGTATTTCTAACAGCCGAAGAGGCTTTAAATTTAGTTACGTATTTTCCGCTTCCAATGCTTGAATTTGCACCGTAAGTCCACGCGTGCTGTTCACGAAGATTCATGTTTAAATAACTATTAAAATCGCCTCCCAAAATTTGATTAGCAATAACTGCTGGGAAAAAATCTGGATCGCTCATTTTTAAATTAATAGTATTTACTAATGAAATTTCAGATTGAACCGCATTTGGAACGTCAACAAAATCTATTTGTAAGTTTGAAACATTCGTTGGATTTGGATAAGTATTTTTTGGTGCTGTCTGTTTTTTCCATCCGCTGAATAATTTTTCAACAGCCGTTTTTACACCTTTAAATTTTACATCGCCAATTACTACTAAATAGGCATTTTCTGGGACAAAATAAGTGTTGTAATTGTTTTGAACGTCTACAAGTGTTACATTTTTTACAGTCTCTTCAGAAAGATATTCTCCGTTAGGATGATTTTTTCCAAAAGCTAAAACATCAACCACTCTGTTTGAAATCGCAGGAACGCTTTTTTCGTCTGCTTTAAGGCCTTCCAAAAGCTTTGCTTTTTCTTTGTCAAATTCTGTTTGAGTAAAATTTGGCTGTAAAGCACCTTCTGCCAAAAGTTCTAAAACACGTCCTGAATATTTGGATAATGTACTGGCATAAGCACCTTGAGAAGTGAAATTTATATTAGCTCCATAAAAATCAATTTCCTCGTTAAAAGCTTCTTTGGTTGTTTTTTTAGTTCCATTTCCAATTAAACTGCTGGTCAATTCGTCAACTCCTTTTTTGTTGCCTTCAGTAAATGGAGCATTATCCAAAGTAAGTGTGTAGCTCACTCTAGGTAATTTGTGGTTTTCAACAACTAAAACTTTCATACCGTTCGATAAAACAAAGGTCTGCGGTTTTTTGATGTTGACTACTGGGGCATTTCCTGGTTTGGGTTGTGGACGATCTTGTGCTTGCATAATTCCAGTTAGGAAAGTAAGGATTAAAAAAGTATATATTTTTTTCATGATTCGATATTCTTAGTTTTGAGATTTGGCTGTCGGAATATAATCTAAAATCAAACGCTGATTCGGGTTCAAATACTTCTTGGCAACCTCTCTAATTTCTTCTCTTGTGATAGAATGATAAATGTCGATTTCGGTATTGATCAAATTAACATCGCCATAAAGTAAATAATACGAAGCCAGATTTTCTGCAATTCCTTCTACACTTGCATTGGCATTTACGTAATTGTTATCGAATTTATTCTGTAATTTTTCATAATCTTTTTCAGAAATAAGATCAGTTTGAATTTTTACAATTTCCTCATCCATCTCCTTTAAAATATCATTAATTGTGTATGGTGCCATTGGGAGACCGTAAAGAATATACGTTCCGTAATCTTCTTGGCTAAATCCAACAGCGCCAATCTGTAATGCCATTTTTTTGTCGTCAACTATTTTTTTATAAAGTTTAGAGCTTTTTCCGTCACTTAAATAAGAAGAAATTAAGTCTAAAACTCTAGCATCTCTTGTTTTCATTGAAGGCGTTCTGTACGAAGCAACAATCATTGGAATCTGAATGTTCGGATCTTCGTAAGTTGCTTTAATTGGCTGTGTGATTGGGTCTTCAGTGTAAGTTTGTTTTTTAACTTCTTCACCTCTCGGAATCGGTCCAAAATATTTCTGAATCCATTCTTTTGTTTTTGTCTTTTCGAAATCTCCAGCAACAACCAAAACGGCATTGTTTGGCGTATAGAATTTTTTATTGAATGCCTGAAATTCCTCAAGAGTTGCAGCGTCCAAATCTTTCATAGAACCAATAGTTGTCCATCTGTAAGGGTGGTTTTTGAACATGTTTTTCTTAACCTCAGGAAGAATATTTCCGTATGGCTGATTATCGTAACGCATTCTTTTCTCTTCTTTTACGACTTCATTTTGAGTGTCAACTCCAATTTTATTGATGATAGGATGCATTAATCTCTCAGATTCCATCCATAAACCAAGCTCTAGGCTGTTAGAAGGAAAAACTTCGTAATAATATGTTCTGTCGTCGGATGTGTTGGCATTGTTCACTCCTCCGTTTGCCGTAACAATTTTCATCCATTCTCCGCGCTTAATATTTTGAGTTCCTTCAAATAATAAGTGCTCAAAGAAGTGCGCAAAACCTGTTCGGTCAGGACGTTCGTCTTTTGACCCAACATGATACATTACCGAAGTGATAACAACTGGAGCAGATGGATCATTGTGTAAAATGACATGTAGCCCATTGTCTAAGTCGTATTCTTCAAAAGCTACTTTTTGGGCATGAGCCACTCCGCCAAGCATTAATGCAGCACTTAACATCATTATTGATTTTTTCATAAAGATTAATAATTTTAAAATATCAACAATAGTAGGTAGACAAGAGTTGATTTTGGTTACATCAAAAATAGTTTTTTTTAGTTACGTATTACAGATTTGTTTTCAAATAAATGATATTTTAACAATCTTTTACTTTAAATTATTTTAATTTTCTTAGTAGAAGTGCTTGAAAAACAAGGTCTTTTCAGGTAAAAATATTTTTGCTTTTATTGGTTGCATAGTAAATTATTAGTTGTATATTTGCAACCTTAAAATTCAATAAATCAATTTGATATGTATGCAATCGTAGAGATAGCAGGGCAACAATTTAAAGTAAGCAAAGACTTAAAGGTTTATGTTCACCGTTTAGCTAACGAAGAAGGTTCAAAAGTTTCTTTTGACAAAGTTCTTTTATTAGATGACAATGGAAATGTAACTTTAGGCGCCCCAGCTATAGAAGGTGCTTCAGTAGAAGCTAAAGTGTTACAACACTTAAAAGGAGATAAAGTTATCGTTTTCAAAAAGAAAAGAAGAAAAGGATACAAAAAAAGAAATGGTCACAGACAATATCTTACTCAAATTGTAATTGAAGGTATTACTGCAGCAGGAGGAACAAAAAAAGCAGCAGCTAAAAAAGCAGTTGTAGCAGAAGATGCAGCAGCTACTGAAGAAGTAGAAGCAGCTCCAAAAGCAAAAAAAGCAGCTCCAAAAGCAAAAAAAGAGACTACTAAAGAATAATAACAATATTTAAACTCATACGTCATGGCTCACAAGAAAGGTGTCGGTAGTTCGAAGAATGGTAGAGAATCAGAATCAAAACGTCTAGGCGTTAAGATTTATGGTGGTCAAGCTGCTATTGCTGGAAACATCATCGTTAGACAAAGAGGTTCAAAACACAATCCAGGTGAAAACGTTTACATTAGTAAAGATCACACTCTTCACGCAAGAGTTGCTGGAGTTGTTAAGTTCCAAAAGAAAAGAGATAACAAATCTTATGTATCTATTATTCCATTCGAGGCATAATAATCATAGATTACTTTTTATAGAAAACCCGTTCTGAAAAGAGCGGGTTTTTTATTTTTAGCTAAAAGCGGTTTAGTGAAAAAATACATTTGCAAGGCTTAGGATAATTAGATATCTTCAATTCTTTAAATAGTATAAGTTGAAAAAAATAGTCTTATTTGCCCTTTTGTTCTGTATAAGTACTTATGGTAAAGTTGTATCAGATAGTGTTGCCATTCATTTGAGTGCGCTAAACAATAAGCAGAAAATTGTTTTATATGAATTTGAGGTTCTAAAAAATAATGGTTTCAATACAGATAAGTTTTGGAATGCGCATAAAAAAGAATTCCCTAGTTTAAGTAATAATCTGAGAGACGAATTGGCAAAAGAGGCTTTTCTAAATTCAGATATTGTTTACACTCCCAAAAAAGATTCTGCTGTGCAATTGTGGATGCAGACGCAATTGCTGACCAATTGGATGTTTTATCTTTCTGCCTTTATTGCTATTTGCGCTGTCGTTGCTTTGTTCAAAAGGTATTGGAGTTTGCTTATTCAGTTTTTAGTTCGTCATGTTGCTCCAGTATTAAAAATTTTGTTTTCACCAGTTCTATTAACTCTTGAATTACTTTTAATTGGTTCGGCATGCATCATTTGTGGCTGTATGGTTGAAGAATTTGTGCTTCGAACTGTAATTATACATTTAGGTTTGTTTTTATTATGGAGCCAATCTACCGCTTTATTTACAAAAGAATATTGGATTAAAAAATATGTTTATGAAATAGAAAATAACTTTTGGGGCAGAGATTCTTGGGAAACTATAAAAACAATATGTTTTCCAGCTTTTATAATTACAATTGCGCTTTTATATGTGCTGTATAAAGTTCCTGCCGATGTTTTTTATAATTATGAAGTAGTTTTGTCGGGAATCGCCTCGGTTTATGCTTTGCCTTTCTGGCGTTCTTTAGAAAAGTATATTTATCCTGCTTTATTTCCTTTTTATAAAGAAGATTATAGAGATAGAAGCATTAATTCTCTAGCGGCGTGCACTGTTGTTGCGGTTGTTGTCACAATAGTTTTTACGCTGCAAGAAAACCTTATTTTTTATAATATTATTTCGGCTTTAATAAGTTTATTGATTTTGTCATTTTTAGTTTTATCGTTAAAAATGAATCACAAACATAGTTCAAGAAACTATTATTTTATACAATTTGTTACATTCCTTTTTCTTAGCGCTGTTTTTATATATGGTTTTAATCTTCAATTAAACGAAGTAATCTGGTTTGCAATTATAGGATCAACTTTTTATGTAATAATAAAGTATATGGAGATTTTTTCTTTTTTTTCGGATTGGAAAAGAGGAAAAGGTTGGGCTTGGAAACTGCTTGGTTTAGCTTTGTTGTTATGGTTGATGGGTAAGGGAATTTTGTTTGTTTCAAAGCAAATATTTGCAATTTGATTATCTGAAAAAGAAAAAACCTTTGTCAAAGTTTTAAACTTTGACAAAGGTTAATATGTAGAGATCTAGTTTGGAATTTGGAATTTTGTTGATTGGAATTTAAAATTTTTATTCCTCAGAATCCTTAGTTTCTTCCAAATCTTCTGTTTTCTTGCCTACTTTAACTTTAGGGTTATCTTGTGTTCCAGTTACAGTCAATGGAATTCCGAAAATACCAAAAGGAGGAAGTCCCAAACGCATTTTTAAGTTCAGTTTTCCGTCTAAACTTGTTGTTCCTTCAATTCTTGGTCTAAAGCCTGCAAACTTAAATTTAAAGCGCTCTACAGTTATGATATTGTTCTTAACTGTCGTTTTGATATCAACTTTAGAAAGATCTGGGTTTTTCATTGACTCAGAATTGGTTTGCTTGCTTACAGCATTAAACATTTTCAAACCTCTCACTTTTACATCTTTTACAGAAAGAGTTCCGCCTCCAACAAGCGAAGGATAAACAGGATCCATATTTCCGTTTAAACGGCCTTTTAACTGATAATCTAAAGAAACAATTCCTTGTGCTTTCTCTGCCGCACTTGCCATTTTTCTGAAAACTTCGACTTCGTTATATGCTCTCTTGATGTCAAAATCTGTCGCTTTTATGGCATAATCAAAATTGGCTTTCTGTGGGCTCACAGCTTGGTAATTGGCATTCATTGAAACGTTGCATCCAATTAAATTAAAACCAGTATTTTGCATGGTTAATTTGCCGTTTTTCATCGATAAATTTCCAGTTGCGTTCTGAAGATTTAATTTGTCAAAATTTACTTTTTGTGCATTTGCAGTTAATTGTAAATTTAAATTGGTTGGAATAATAATAACGCCAGTCTGAGTGTTTTCAGATGGTTTTGTTTCGGTTTTAGGAGCAGAACTCTGTGTTACAGGAGTATTTGGGTCAACGCTAGACATGAATTCGTCAACATTGATATATCGCGAAGTAACTTTAAAAGAACCTTTTAAAACGCCCGTATTAGTCATTGCATAATTGAAAACGTTCTGTAAATAACCATTCATTTTAAAATCTGACTGTCCGTATGCAGCAAGGAAATTATTGAACGACATTTTATCCTGATTGATTTTGAAAATGCCTTCTTTGATAATGAATTTCTTCGGAAGGTATTCAGAAGCAATTCCGATATTTCTTAATTCGAGCGTTCCTTTGTTGTTTAATTTGCTGTAATTTCCTTTTTCAGCATCGCTTTGTTTTCCTTTTAAAGACACGTCAGCTTTTACAAAACCGTCAAGATCAAGGCCTTTTTGGGAGAAAACTCTATAAATTCTGCTAATATCCAATTCACCTTTAGCTTTTACATCATAACTCAAATCATCAAAATTGCTTAAATCGGCTTGAACAAAAACAGGTTTTCCTTCAAAAGTAAATTGCGTTGGCTGTAAGTTTACTTTCAGATCGGCAAATGTCCCTTTCTGGTTTTCGATTTTCGATTTAATCGTAATATCGGTAATTGGATTTGGATAGTATGGTGTTTTTAAATATCCGTTATCCAAATTAAGAACTCCGTTTGTAACAGGAAAACGCTTGTTCTTTTGGTCAAATACACCGTTTGCTTTTACATCACCAGCTAGAATTCCTTTTAATTCAATATCAGGGATTCCTAGTGCTTTCATTAATTTTTCAAGATCGATTTTGGCTTTAAAATCAGCATTAATATCTGGTGTATTTACACCTTTAACTAAGAATTTTGATTTTAAATAATCTTGATTGATGTTTAGTGATAAGTTTTTTGCATCAACAATTACCAAATCTGGATTTAGAGACGGAACAGTTGTTTTAACATCTAAATTTAAGTTTGAAACCGGAAATGCGCTTTTGTTATAATTAACAAAACCGTCAGTTACTTTTACATCTAAATCTAAATTAGGAGCGATATTTTCAGAAGCAATATATTTTCCTTTTAAAGTCAGTAGTAGATTTGTATTTCCTTTTAGTTCTGTTTTAGAAAGCCATGTAATATATTTTGGTGGTAAGGCTGTAAAAACATCATACAGTTTACTGTTGTCAGATTTAATGACAAAATCCATATGATAACCGTCCTTCAAAAAATCAAATTTTCCTTTAAAATCGACCAAAAGCTGATTGATTTTTAAGTTATTCTGTTGGAAAAAGAAAGAAAGTGAGTTTATGTTTACTTTTGTAATCAAATCGGCATCAACCTTTTTATTCATTAAATACGGTTCATCTTCGTAAACAATATTTAATTTTTCGATGTTTGCTTTAGAGTATAAATCAAAGACAGCTTTGTTTAAATCTCCTTTTCCTAAATAATTAAAACCGAATGCGTCAAAATGAACTTTAGTCGATTTGTCATCATAAACAATTTTACTGTTTAAAATTTCGATTCGTTCTAGTTTTAGTGCTGTGTCGCTGCTGTCTTTAGCTTTAGAAGTCTGTTCCTGCGATTTGTAAATGTTGTAATTCGCTTCTCCTTCTGGATTTACTTTTACGTTTATAAAAGAATCCGATAAATAAATCTGATCAATTTTTACCGATTTGCTGAAAATCAAACTCGCCACATTTATTCCGAAAGAAACCTCTTTTGCAGTAATGAATTTTTCGTTCGTATACGGAGCCGAACCATTCAGACTTAGGTTGTCTAAGGTTAAAGTAAGTGAAGGGAAATGGTGAAAAAACGACACCGAAACATCAGAATAATTCAACTCTGCACTTAGCCTTTCGTTGGCCGTTTTCTTTATTTGCTCTTTAATCTGATCCTCAAAGACGATAGGCGTTAAAAATAATAATCCTATGATAACTGCGAAAGTTATTCCGGTATACTTCGCAATTTTAAAAACGATTGATCTGGATTTACTTTTCTCCATAGCAAAATGTGATTTTTAAGTGTAAAAGATAGAGTTGAAAAAGAGCGTAATTTATCCGTGAACGGTTTCTTGTTTACCATAATTGGTAATGATAGAACCTTCATATTCAATCCATTCCTTCCAGCGTTTATCGATATCGATATTGTCTTGATATTTTCTGGCAAATCCTAAAAAAGTAGTGTAATGACCTGCTTCGGAAATCATTAAATCGCGGTAGAATTTAGCTAATTCCTCATCTTTTATATTTTCTGAAAGCACTTTAAAACGTTCGCAGCTTCTAGCTTCAATCATTGCAGAAAACAATAATCGGTCGCAAAGAGCATCTCTTCTGCTGCCATCTTTTTTCATGAATTTAAAAAGTTCATTTACATAATGATCTTTTCGTTCACGACCTAAAGTAAGTCCGCGTTGTTTGATAATGTTGTGAACCATCTGAAAATGTTCCAGTTCTTCTCTGGCAATTTCAAGCATTTCGGTTACCAATTCTTCAATTTCAGAGTTATAAGTGACGATACTAATCGCGTTTGAAGCCGCTTTTTGCTCGCACCAGGCATGATCCGTTAAAATTTCTTCGATATTTGACTCAACGATATTTACCCAGCGAGGGTCTGTAGCTAATTTTAATCCCAACATAATTTCCCAGCATTTAGATTTTGCAAAATTAGTGTTTTTTTGCGACCGAATTTCAGGAAATTGGGTGCAAATCCGCGGAAAAAAGCATTATTTTGTAATGTGAAACAAAGTTTATGAAACAAATCAAAAAACTTTTAATAATTGGGTTTGTCTGGCCCGAGCCAAAGTCTTCTGCTGCAGGCGGAAGAATGATGCAATTGATTTCTATTTTCAAGGAAAATGGATTTGAAATTACATTTGCAAGCGCGGCTCAGGACAGCGATTTTATGGTTGATTTGTCTGAATTTGGAGTAATAAAAAAAAGTATCGAACTTAATTCTTCAAGTTTTGATGATTTTGTAGCCGAATTAAATCCAGATGTTGTCTTGTTTGATCGATTCATGATCGAAGAGCAGTTTGGTTGGCGAGTAATTGAAAAATGTCCGAAGGCGATTCGAATTTTAGATACCGAAGATCTACATTGCTTAAGAACAGCAAGGCAAAAAGCTTTCAAAGAAAACCGCATTTTTGAGTTAGAAGATTTATTGTCAGAAGAAGTGGCAAAACGCGAAATTGCTAGTATTTTACGTTGCGATTTATCTTTGATTATTTCTGAATTTGAAATGAATATTCTGAAAGATGTTTTCAAAATTAATCAAGATTTACTTTTTTATCTTCCTTTTTTGATTGATGAAATGAAAGAAGAAGATTTGCTAGAATTGCCTTCTTTTGAAAACCGAAATGATTTTGTTTTTATTGGGAATTTTCTTCATGAACCCAATTGGAATACCGTTCAATACCTGAAAGAAGCTATTTGGCCTTCTATAAAAAAAGATTTTCCAGAAGCAGTTTTGAAGGTTTATGGTGCTTATCCTTCACAGAAAGTATTGCAGTTGCACCAGCCTAAAAACGGTTTTTATATTATGGGTAGAGCAGAAGATGCCAATGAAATAGTGAAAAATGCAAAAATAGTTTTAGCACCAATACGCTTTGGAGCAGGTTTGAAAGGGAAATTACTGGAAGCCATGCAGTGTGGAACGCCAAGCATAACTACTTCTGTTGGTTCTGAAGCTATGTATGCAAATTTGCCTTGGAATGGTTTTATTGAAGATGATTCAGCAGAATTTGCTAAAAAAGCAATTGCGCTTTATCAAGATGAAGATCTTTGGAAAGAAGCTCAAAAAAGCGGAATTGAAATCATAAATAAATGCTATCAAAAAAAGGATTATTCGGAGAAATTAATTTCATTGACAAGCTCCCTTTTGATTGATTCGAAAAGCCATCGTCTTCATAATTTTATGGGGAATTTGCTACAACATCACGCTTTTAAAAGCACAATGTATATGTCTAAATGGATTGAAGCTAAGAATAAGTAAATTAGCTTTTAGTCGCAGTTTTCAGTCACAGTTTTCAGTAATTATAAATCTGAAAACTGTGACTGAAAACTGAAAACTCTAAACTAGGCTTCCATTTTGCCAAAACCAACAGTTTCACGATACATTTGAGGCGAAACATCAGCATGGGTTTTAAAGAAACGACTGAAATAATGTTCGTCATCATAACCTAATTCGTAGGCAATCTCTTTTACCGTTTTGTTGGTTAAATAAAGTTCTCTTTTGGCTTCAATAATGATTCTTTCCGAAATTAAATCGGTCAAAGTTTTATTGAAATAATTCTTAGACAATTTTGCCAAAGCTTTCGGAGAAATATTCAGCAATTCTGCATAATTGCCAGCTGAATGTTTGGTTTTAAAATTCAATTCAATTGCATCTTTCAAGCTTTGAAGAATTAAAGGTTCTTTTGAATCTGGAACCGATTTCATTTCTTCTAATTGTTCTGTTTTTAATCTTGAAGCCGTAATTAAAAAAATCTTCAAATAAGAAATCAGTAGTTCATATTGTGCCAATTCAGCATTTTGAATTTCGGTTTTCATTTGATCAATAACCATATTAAAAGTCTGCGAAGCGTGTTCTGTAACCTGAACATAAGGAGGCTGGTAGATGTTATTGAACAACACGCCGTTGCAAGAAACTTCTTTTTGGTGCATGTGAATGCAGTAAAAATCGGGATGAAAGTGAATTGCAATTCCCTCAATCGGTTCGTTTACGCAAAGCATAAAAGGCTGATAAGGCGAAAAGGCGAGGAGCGAGTTTTCTTTAAAATGATGTTCTGCAAAATCAGCTTTTACTTTGCCTTTTCCTTTAGTTACCCAAATTAATGAGTAGTAATTGTTGCGCTGTAAATGATCAAAATGGCTGTTGTCGTCAAAAGAAAGAATTTTAAAAGCCAAATTACCGTTTTGCGGATTGATTAAAGTAAAAACATTTTGAGAACTCATGATTTTTGTTTTTAAAAGTATAAAGATAGCTATGAAATAAATCCACAGCTATTTTTATAAATCGTTTTTTGTTATAGTGAATATGTAGATTTTGATTAAACTGCAGGAAAGTCAATTTCAGTATTTGCTGCATTATTAAAGTAGTTTGTTAAAACGTTTAACGCTACATGGCCAATAGTCTCTGCGATTTCAGCATCTGAAACTCCTGCGTTTTTGGCTTTATTTACATCTTCGTCATTTACTAAACCGCCTTTGCTGATTAATGTTTTAGCCAATTGTAAAATTGCTTCTGTTTTCGTATCATCAGAGTTTCCAGATCTTGCTGCTTTTAAAACTGCTGGGTCTGCTTTTACCAATTTTTCTCCAATAAAAGTGTGGGCCGCTAAACAGTAATCGCAAGAGTTGCTTTCTGAAACTGCTAAAGCGATTAATTCACCTGTTTTTGCACTTAGTTTTCCGTGGCTTAATGCACCGCTTAAATTCAAATATCCTTCAAGAACCGCAGGAGAATTTCCCATTGTTCTCATCATGTTTGGTACAACGCCTAATTTTGCCTGAACTGCATTGAATAAATCTTTAGTTTTTCCTGTTACTTCTTCTGGGTTTAAAGCTGTTAATCGTGTCATTTTATTTAATTTTTAAAGTTGTTATTTGTTGTTGTCTTTTGACATTACAAAGTTGCAACGATTACAATTTTTAAAACATGGAGAAAGTACGCTATGTGATGGATAATTTTCCCTGATCGATTTTTAGGAGCTAATCCCGCTATCCGTTGCAATCTTTTGTGCCGAACCCCGGCACAAAAGGATTTCCACTTCTATCGGTGCTAGAACCCTCGTTTTCATAAGATTGTTTTCGTTTAGTTTGTCATCGTGATGAAGGAAGGATTGCACACGAAACTCGACAAAGATTAAGGAATTGCTTTGCGGAATTTCTAGTGTGATTCCTCGTTCCTCGGAATGACAAATATTGCGAATAAAAAAAGAGGCTGTTCTTTAAGGACAGCCTCTTTTTAAAATTATATTCTTGAAAAAACTATTTCAAAACACTTGCAGCATCCTGAATAGTTGTTGCGTGATAACCAGATTTAGCTTTATCAAAAACTCTTTTAGCCCAAACTTTTCCTTCTGGAGTTTTAACCATTTCTTTATAAAGCATCATGATAGAACCGGTTCTGCTGCTTCCAATTAGAAATTGTTCAATTGCAGGATTTGCAGCTTTATATTGATGGCGAATTGCTTGAACAAACCATTGACGCTTAATAATGAAATTACCGCCCTTGGTAAAGTTGAATTCTTTATCAATCGCTTCCATTTCTTTTACGGTAATATCAGCTGGAAGATGATCTATAAAATGCTGTTTTTCGGCAGTTGTAGTGATTTTTTTGCTTAAACCTGCAACGCCAGTTTCTCTCCAGCTTTTTTGGATAGCATCAATAGCATCAAAATCTGCTGAGCTAACAGGAACAATGTTTGACGGAATTCCCGGTTTGTAAATCCAGTTGTCTAATTGGATTTTATCTGCTAAAGCTTTGTCTCCTTTGATAAGATTTTCGTTTAAATACTTTACAAAATCTTCTGTTGTGATAGATTGGAAAGCATGAGAATCGAAATAATTCTTTATAAACGGATCAAATTTATCGCGACCAACAGCATTTTCAATAACTCTTAAAAAAGAATATCCTTTTACATAAGGAATCATGCTGATTCCGTCGTCAGGATTTCTTCCTGTCAAACTAACTTTTAATCTTGTATCAGGACTTGTGTCTCCATATTCCGCAACATTATCAACCAATTCTTTGTTGGTAATAACATTTTGCATGTCAAATTCTTTTTTACCGAAAATAGCTTCTCCAATTCTGTGCTCAACATAAGTAGTAAAACCTTCGTTTAACCAAATATCATCCCAAGTTGCATTTGTAACTAAGTTTCCGCTCCAGCTGTGTCCTAATTCGTGTGCTAGTAAACTTGTAAGTGAACGATCTCCGGCAAGTACTCCTGGAGTCAAGAAAGTTAAATTTGGATTTTCCATTCCACCATAAGGGAAACTTGGCGGTAAAACTAAAACATCATAACGTCCCCATCTGTATGGTCCGTATAGTTTTTCTGCTGCATTTACCATTTTACCAAGTTCGGCAAATTCGTACGCCGCGCTTTTTAGAACAGATGGTTCTGCATAAACTCCAGTTCTGTTATCGATTGCTTGAAATTCAATATCTCCAACCGCAATTGCCATTAAATAAGAAGGAATTGCTTTGTCTTGTTTGAAAGTATAAACTCCAGTGTCGTTTTTCTTCTGCGGATTTACAGCACTCATAACGGCTAATAAATCTTTAGGAACTGTAACTTTTGCATTATAAGTAAAACGAATGCCTGGCGAATCCTGACATGGAATCCAAGTTCTAGACCAAACACTTTCGCCTTGAGAGAAAACAAAAGGTTTCTTTTTGTCTGCAGTTTGTTCTGGTTTTAGCCATTGCAAAGCAACTCCGTCTTTAGTGGTGTTGTAGTAAATGTTTACTTTGGTTGTGTTTGGCTCAATTGTAATATGAAGTGGTTTTCCGTGAAATTCTGTGTCTTTTCCGAGCTCGAATTTGGTTTCTTTCTCGTCGTCACCTAAAGTTACTTTTGTAATGTTTAAAGTGTTTTCGTCGAAAATAATTTCGTTTCCTTTACTGATGTTGTCAATTGTCCAAGATGCTTTTCCAGAAATAGTTTGTGTGTCAAAATCAACTTTGATGTCAAGATCAAGATGCTTTGCAACAGCAAGTTCTGGTTTAGAGTAACTGTGTTCGTCTGTAACAGCAGCTGTTTTTTCTGTTTGCTCTTTTTTCTGGCAGGCAATTGCTGTCAGAAATAAAGCGACAAGAATTAGTTTCTTCATTTTGTGAGGTTTTGAATTTGAGCATGAAAATTAAACAAAAAATCCCGTTTTGAATAAACAAAACGGGATTTAATTATAAAATTAACAACGATTATGCCAACATTGTAACTGGGCTTTCGATGTATTGTTTTAATGTTTGTAAGAACTGAGCTCCAGTTGCACCGTCAATTGTTCTGTGGTCACATGCTAATGATAACATCATTGTGTTTCCAACTACGATTTGACCGTTTTTAACTACTGGTTTTTCAACAATTGCACCTACAGAAAGGATTGCAGAGTTTGGCTGGTTGATAATTGAATTGAATTCAGTAATACCAAACATACCAAGGTTAGATACTGTAAAAGTACTTCCTTCCATTTCTTGTGGTCCGAGTTTTTTGTTTTTAGCTCTTCCAGCAAGATCTCTTACTGAACCACCAATTTGAGATAAACTCATAGCGTCAGTAAATTTCAATACAGGAACTACTAATCCGTCTTCAACAGCTACAGCAACACCGATGTTTACGTGGTGGTTGATGATGATAGCATCTTCTTTCCAAGTAGAGTTGATTTTCGGATGTTTTTTCAATGCTAAAGCACAAGCTTTGATTACCATATCGTTGAAAGATACTTTTGTATCTGGAACGCTATTGATAGCGGCTCTAGCTTGCATTGCTTCGTCCATACTTACTTCGATCACTAAGTTGTAGTGAGGCGCAGTGAATAAAGATTCAGAAAGACGTTTTGCAATGATTTTACGCATTTGAGAATTTTTGATCTCTTCTGTGTAAACTTCTCCAGCAGGAACAAATACTTTTGGAGCAGCAGGAGCAGATGCTTCTTGTTTAGAAGCAGGTGCTGAAGCAGTAGCTTGAGCCTGAGCAGATGGAGTAAAGTTTTCGATATCGCTTTTTACGATTCTTCCGTTTTCTCCAGATCCTTTAACTTGAGATAATTGAATTCCTTTGTCAGAAGCAATTTTCTTAGCTAAAGGTGAAGCTAAAATTCTTCCTCCGTTTGAAGTTTCAGCAACAGCCTCTGTAGCTTGTGCAGCAGGAGCAGCTTTTGTTTCTTCAGCAGCAGGAGCACTTGCAGTTGCAGCGCCACCAGCAGTAAAGTTATCGGCAACTCCAGAAATGTCAGTTCCTGCAGGTCCGATGATAGCTAATAAGCTGTCAACAGGAGCAGTGCTTCCTTCTTGAATTCCGATGTATAATAATGTCCCAGCGTTGAAAGACTCAAACTCCATAGTAGCTTTGTCTGTTTCAATTTCTGCTAAGATATCTCCTTCAGCTACTGTATCGCCAACTTTTTTCAACCAAGTTGCTACAGTACCTTCAGTCATTGTATCACTTAAACGTGGCATAGTTACAACTATAACACCTTTTGGTAATTCAGCCGCAGCTTTTGCAGGAGCAGCAGTTTCAGTTTTTGCTTCAGCAGGAGCATCCGCTTTTGGAGCTTCGGCAGCAGGAGCATCACCACCGGCTAAAAGAGCAGAAATGTCTTCTCCTTCTTTACCAATGATAGCTAATAATGAATCAACAGGAGCAGTTTCTCCAGCTTGAATTCCGATATGTAAAAGAGTTCCTTCGTTAAAAGATTCGAACTCCATTGTTGCTTTGTCTGTTTCGATTTCAGCTAAGATATCACCTTCGCTTACTTTGTCGCCTACTTTTTTAAGCCAAGTTGCTACCGTTCCTTCAGTCATAGTATCGCTCAAACGAGGCATTGTTACTTTAATTGCCATGATATTATAATTTATGAGGTGTAAATGGATAGTCTTCTTGTGCGTATACTACATCGTATAATTGTTGTAAGTCTGGATATGGAGATTCTTCAGCGAATTTCGCACACTCTTCAACTAAGTCTTTAACTTTTTGGTCAATTACTTCAATTTCTTCTTCAGTAGCAAATTTTTGATCCATAATTACGTCAAGAACTTGCGTAATTGGGTCGATTTTTTTGTACTCTTCAACCTCTTCTTTAGAACGGTATAATTGTGCATCAGACATAGAGTGTCCTCTGTAACGGTACGTTTTCATTTCAAGAAAAGTTGGTCCATCTCCGCGACGAGCTCTTTCGATAGCTTCGTGCATAGCTTCAGCAACTTTTACAGGATTCATTCCGTCAACAGGTCCGCAAGGCATTTCGTAACCTAAACCTAATTTCCAGATGTCAGTATGATTTGCAGTTCTTTCTACAGAAGTTCCCATTGCGTAACCATTGTTTTCAACGATAAATACAACTGGAAGTTTCCATAACATAGCCATGTTAAAAGCTTCGTGAAGAGAACCTTGTCTAGCAGCTCCGTCACCAAAATAAGTTAAGGTAACACCACCAGTATTAAAATATTTGTCTGCAAAAGCAATACCTGCCCCAACTGGGATTTGAGCACCTACGATTCCGTGTCCACCGTAAAAACCGTGTTCTTTAGAGAAAATGTGCATAGAACCTCCCATACCTTTAGAAGTTCCTGTTGCTTTTCCTAAAAGTTCTGCCATTACGTTTCTAGGATCAACTCCCATACCGATTGGTTGAACGTGATTTCTGTAAGCAGTAATCATTTTATCTTTGGTCAAATCCATAGCGTGCAAAGCACCTGCTAGTACAGCTTCTTGACCATTATATAAGTGTAGAAAACCTCTAACTTTTTGTTGGATGTATAACGCTGCAAGTTTGTCTTCAAACTTTCTCCAAAGTAGCATGTCTTCATACCACTTTAAATATACCTCTTTTGTAACTTCTTTCATCTGAATTCTTTCTTTTGCTAAAGTTGTTTGTGTTATCGATTATTGTGCCTGTAACGCAAAATAGTTTCCTCCCACAAATTTGCGCCCGAAAGGTCGGGATGCAAAAATAAGACATTACATTTAAGAACTAAAATTAAAACGCTACTTTTTGGCTTTTTTTTACAAGAACTTTTTGTCGAACATCAATGGGAGCAAATTTTTTAGGGATGATGATTTATAAATTTCACCAATTTCTCCCATAAAATAGATTTCAATAGGGGTATCTTGTTTTATCTCGTATTCGGCGATTGATTGTCGGCACGATCCGCATGGCGGAATAGGGGCAGTAGTCTGATTGAGGTCTGAAGCTGCTGTAATTGCCATTTTTAAGATTTTGGCTTCCGGGTATGCACTTCCTGCATAAAAAATGGCTGTGCGTTCTGCGCAAAGTCCAGACGGATAAGCTGCATTTTCTTGATTAGAACCTAAGATAACTTTTCCATTATCTAAAAGTAAAGCCGCACCAACTTTAAACTGTGAATAAGGGGCATAAGCTTTTTTTCTGATTTCGACAGCTTGGTTCATTAGATCTTGAATTTCGGCTGGAAGTTCATTTATATTATCAAATAGTGTAAATGAAGTGGTTAAATTAATTTCTTTCATCTGTTTATAAGGGAAAAAAAATCCAAATTCCTAAAATGCCGGAATTTGGATTGAATTATTTTTATGTTAATCGCCTTTCTTAATAAGTTTCGTATTTGTCTCCAAAGTTAAACGTTAAAGAGAAACGAAGCGTGTTTTCTAACGGGTTTTTTATTTTAGATGCCGAGAATAAGTACGAAACATCAATTTTCATAATGTTGTATTTGAAACCTGCTCCTAGAGAGAAAAATTGTTTAGCTCCTTTTTCTGGACTTTCGTGATAATATCCTAAACGGAATGCAAAAGCATCTTGATACATATATTCACCAGCGATACTATAGGTTACTTCTTTCATTTCTTCTTTAAATCCGCCCGGCGCATCTCCAAAAGATTTAAACATTCCTTCAAACCAGCCAATATCATTATAATTTCTATAACCTATATCAGTTGCTTCTTGTTGAGAAATATCTTCAGGATCGTCATAATCTCCATCGCCATTTACATCTACTGGTGTTCCTATTCCAGGAGGAGTCGGAACTAAAAGTTTAGTAAGCTCAGCGCTTAAAGTAAGTTTGTTGTAATCGTCAAAAATAAAGTCAAATCCTCCTCCTAATCTTAAATTAGCTGGCAGGAAGTTTGAGCTTATATTGTCATTATCATAACTGATTTTTGGCCCCATATTCTGAAGGTTGATACCAGCTCTCCATCTACCGTTGAAATCTTGATAAGCAATTTCTTCCGATTGGTAAAAAGCAGCTACGTCTACAGCAAATGAACTTGCAGATGTAGCATCAA
The DNA here is from genome assembly GCF_003254585.1 of Flavobacterium sharifuzzamanii. Lineage (GTDB taxonomy): Bacteria > Bacteroidota > Bacteroidia > Flavobacteriales > Flavobacteriaceae > Flavobacterium > Flavobacterium sharifuzzamanii. The sequence goes on from NZ_QJGZ01000041.1 coordinate 459,417, forward strand.
CTTCTTCTGAAGCGACTTTTAAATTCGAGTTAATAAAACGAGCAGCAACTGCCATAGAGAACTCTTCACTTAATTTAAGTGAGTATGATCCGTCTAAAGCAAATTCGTTTGGATTTACTTCTCGCACCGCTTCATTTGGGTCTCCAGTGTATCTCAACTCGATTCCTCCAAAACCAAAATAGCGAAAACTTCCTGCAAATGCGCTTCGCTCGTTGATTTTGTTGTAATACGTAACCTGACCAAGCGAAATATCATTGGCAAGATCTGTCAAATAAGGGGTGTAACTGATGGAAAGACCTTGCGCATCTTCAGAAAATGCATACTTTGCAGGGTTCCATTGTTGTGAGAAAACGTCGGCAGAAGTGGCTACTCCTTGATCTGCCAAACCAGCTGCTCTAGCATCAGCAGCGACTAATAAAAAAGGTACCCCAGTAACGATAGGCCTTGATTCCTGGGCCTTTGAGGTGTAAATGCTAAAAATACAAATTAGTAAAAGTGATAGTTTTTTCATTTATGGGATTAGTGTTTTGGTAGTGCAAATATATATAATATTATAGGATGACAAGCTTTTCGTATTTTTCTGCTTTTTTATTTGTTAAATTCGATTTTACAGTCAGTTTGTAAATATATACTCCTTTTCCGATTCTGTCACCAAAATCGTCTCTTCCGTCCCATGTTATTTCTCTTGATAAAAAGCCTTCTGTTGTAACAGTTTGGTTTTTTGTCCAGACTACTTTTCCTGTAATTGTCATCACCTGAACTTGTACGTCTAATGGTTCATAAGGTCTATTATGGGAAAACCAAAATTGTGTATAAGTTGAAAATGGATTTGGGTAATTAAGAACGTGTGATAATGTCAAGGAATCATCTCCTACAACTGTAAATTGAATCTCACTCGTAACGGGATTATTGTAAACATCCCAAGCGGTAAAACTTATGGTATGCAGTCCAGGAGCTAAATTTCGGAATGGAAAACGTAGATTTCCGTTGGTGTAATCATCTAATTTTGTCTGATAATAGTCATTCAAAATGTAAGGATTGCTTACGTCTCCATCTAAAATAGCGACAATATCATGTCCGATTCCGCTTGCTGTATTAATTCCGTTCTCATCTTCTAAAAAAGCCAAAAGAAATGGCGATTCATTTGTAATTCCACCAGATACAAAAGTTTCATCGTTCATATATAACTTCACTTTTGGACTTATATTGTCCTGAGGTGCATTTTCGTTAATTCCTCCAATTTTTATGGTGTTATTATAGCCAGTTTGGTTTTCTAATGATTCATTTTTTTTTGAATAAAAACTGATTCTGCCATTGTCAACAGGGATTCTAATGTCTCTAGGAACAACAAAGCTAAATTCGAATTGTCCGTTGGTAACTGATGCATTTCCTCTAAAAATGGTTTCGCCAAGAGTTTTAAATTGCATTGGAGGACTAAAACCGTCATTATTTAAAGTGGTATTCGTAATTAGTTTGTCAAAAATAGCAGTCGCCAATTCTCCATTATAATTGCTTAAAATTGTGTTGTTTTCGTCTGTGATTTCTCCTGAAATTTTAATTTTTGACAATGACTTCAAATCAGGAATCGCTTGCGAAATCACAATATCATTTACTTTTGTTAAATTAATTCGCGGTTTTGGAATAGCAAGCATTAAAGCAGGATCGCCTATGTAAAAGACGACATTGCTAGAAGAGCTCGGATTTTCATTTTTGGATATTCTTAAGGATTCTGCAATGGTATTGTATTGATTTGAGCCATAAGAAAGAAGGTTTTTGTTAATTGTTCTGTTGAATTCTTCCGCGTTTGTCTGTCCGATTTCGCGAACTGTAGTAAGCATTGAAATTGCACCTCCTTTTGGATTCCAATACACATATTCTCCAGCTGTAGGTCTTGTTGGATCGTCAAAACGAGAAAATTCACATGTGATGGTAATAAATAGTGGGTATTTATATTGATTGGTAAGGTTTTGTCCGTCAGATTTCTCCCAAATTCTTTCGCTGGCCAATCCATCCTCACCGCCATGTCCTAAATAATTAAATATTAGAGCGCCTTTTTCAAAAGCATTAAAAAAGTCGGTTCTTGCTTTTGGGTATCTCGATCCGCCTGCAGAAGCTTCTTGAGTGTAGGCGTCTAGAAAAATTTTGTCGATGTTAAAAAAAGGTTTTTCAGTCGCGATTTGATCTGCAAGTGCGTTTTGATTTGCCTGTAAAGTCTGGTCGCCTGCTTTGTCTGAGTCATCGCTAATTAAAACTACATTGTTTCGCCAGTTTCCATAAGATTTTGTGTCATGATACTCCAAAACTTTGCTGACCATTTCCTGCGCTTGCGCATTGTCTGAAACCAACATTCTTCCTAAGGCAATATCAATTCCTGCAAGAGACGGAATGACAACTCCTTCGTTAGCATCCATCAATCCGTAAAAATCATCAGAGGGAAACGAAGCTTCGCCTACAGTATTACTGATTAATGATTGATATATAGGTACAATATTAGTATTGTTCGAAATTCGGTCTTTGTAATCATACGAAGCGTCTCCGAATAGATTTAAGTAACGTACTTTTCTCTCTGTAGAGGAAGCATTGTCATAAATATATTTGATGCAATTTCGGATAGCGGCAATATCTTGTTTACCAGAAGAAAATTCTTGATAGATGTTTTCTAATGCAATAACTTTTACACTTAAATGGGAGTTTGTTCTATGGAAATTGGCCAATCTCTCGGCTTGAGAAGCTAAGGATTTTGGAGTTATTATAACATAATCAATGTCTTGAAAAATATTTTGGCTGTTTCTAAAAAGGGTCCCTTTTAAATTCTGATTGGCAATTTTTGACTGATTTTCTTTTAATGGAGCATAATAATCAGAAGGATCTATTGCAATGTATTTTTTAACCTCTCCTAAATTAGCTTTAAAGCTAAAAGAAGACTGATTAGCGTTTTCAATTTTAGAAACATTATATAGGTCAGTAACGTCCCAGATTTGAGTTATTCCTGATGCGTTTCCAATTGTATAATTGGCAATTCCAGCTGTAGAACCTGCAGCATTATATTGAAAATGAAATTGTTTGCCTACGCCTAAAAGTTTTCGTTTAGCTGTTAGGTTGATGTAATCTAAATAGCCTTTTGATCCTGGAACACCATTGTTATTATAAGTAAGTTTTATTCTGATATTGTCTGTTCCAGTAAATTGAGCATTTGTAGGGAGTTTGCCTATTGTGTATTTCGTGTCAGAGTTGGCAATTAAAGAGGGAAAACTTATAGAACCTACGTTTTGTCCGTTGGCTGTTATGGCAAAAGAAGTAGGCGTTAAAGACGCGGCGGCTGCGCTTACCTCTATTTTTACAGGTATAGAAGTTTCCAGGTTTGGAAAACTAAAAGTGAATTCTTGTTCCTGATTAATGTCAAATGATTCTCCGAGCCATTGACGTCCAAGATGTACAATGTTGGTTTGGTCAATTTCGTGGTATTGATAGTCATCAAACGTGTTTAACTCTAAAGTGCTATTTCCTGTAGGTTGATTTAGGTTTTGAATTCGCTTTCCATCACCGCCAGAAACGGTGATATAATAATAGGACTTGTTGTCGTATAGGTTAATGTTGGTTTGGCTTTCGGAATTCCAGTTGTCAGTTCCTTCAGCATAAAAAAGAATATAATCTTCATTATTAAAAACACCGTCATTTTCGCCAGCTATCTGAATTGCGTTTTCTGTTAAGTCATTAGGATAATAAGCGCTGTTGGCAAGAGGAAGCATTCTTCCTCCGTTTCCATAAATTTTTATTCTCCTTGGATCAACTCTAGAAGCGTCGAATCCTAAACTTTGTAAAAAAGACCTGTCTATTTTATAAACTCCTGATTTCTGGATGTAAAACCGATACCAGTCTCCTGAGGCTAAAACAGAATTTGAAATTGCGGCGGATTTTTGAAATGAAGAAATTGCTGCTGTTCGGGTAGATGTATTGCTAATAAAGTAAGAAAAGGATTTTATTCTTTTGTAGCTGTTTCCTTCTTTAATTATAGGAGACAAAGAAAGGAAAGAATATTGTATATCTCTTGCGTTGGTAACAATTACCGATTCGTTTAGTTTTTCAGGGATGTTTTCAGGGGTTAAATCGCCTAAATCTGTTCTGGAAATTGATTCGTAAACAATGTTGCTAATTTGTGCAGAACTGCCAGCTGAAATGCCAGATTGATTTAGATTTTGAAGCAATATTATGCTTTTTTTTGTAATGTCGAAGCGAAAACTGCTTCCTGAGAAGTATGGAATTGTGATTTTGTTTTCGCCATAATTTACCTCTTTTTTATTTTGCCAATCGATTGTTATAGTCCCATTTGTCTGTGAAAACGAGAGAATTGGAATTAAAAAAAAGTAAATTAGAAATGCTTGCTTCATCGGTTAAAAAGGCGAAATTTAATTAAAAAATAATTAGTAAGTAAAAATATAGTATTTCATGTTATAGTAATAATAAAAAGTATATTTTTGCGTTCGTAACTAAAGGTTATTTTCTGGTAAAAAACAGCTAAATAAAATTATTAGAACAGATGTTGCCAATTAAATGTTAATTATTATATTGCAGCACCTAAATTTATCACCTAAGAATGAGTATGAAAGTAAACAAAATTGTAGTCTTGCAGTTAATGATGTCAATGGTATTGATGTTGGGCACGGCTAGTTGTAGCAAAAAATCGAGTTCCACTCACGCTTCTAGAGCTACTGGCTGGGATGTAGATAGTCAGAATGGAACTGCTGCCAGAAATGCAGGTAAAAAACAACAGGCTGGTCCTGGTTTGGTTTTTGTTGAAGGAGGTACGTTTACTATGGGTAAAGTACAGGATGATGTTATGCACGATTGGAATAACACACCAACTCAACAACACGTTCAATCATTCTATATGGATGAAACCGAAGTTACGAACGGTATGTACTTAGAATACCTAGAGTGGTTAAAGAAAGTTTTCCCACCAACAGAAGAAAATTACAAAAACATTTACGAAGGAGCGTCTCCTGATACATTAGTTTGGAGAAATCGTTTAGGATATAACGAAACGATGACTAACAACTATTTAAGACACCCATCTTATGCTAACTATCCTGTAGTTGGTGTTAATTGGATTCAAGCTGTTGAATTTAGTAAATGGAGAACAGACCGTGTAAACGAGGCTGTTTTAGAGAAAAGCGGATATCTTAAAAAAGGAGCTAAAACAAATGATGTTAATGCTGAAAATGCATTTAATACGGAAGGATATTTAATGTCTCCAAGTACATCACGCGGTGCAAGCGAAGAAATCGTATTAAAGAAAAGCCCTGATGGAAGAAAACCAAAAGCAGGAAAAGACGGTGTAGTACCTGAACAGACAAATGTATACGCACAACGTTCTTCTGGAATCATTTTACCAGAATACAGGCTTCCTACTGAAGCAGAATGGGAGTATGCTGCTGCTGCTGATGTTGGACAAAGAGAGTACAATATCTACAAAGGACAAAAGAAATATCCTTGGTCTGGAGATTACACACGTTCTAACAAACGTAAAAACAAAGGTGATCAATTGGCTAACTTTAAACAAGGAAACGGTGATTACGGTGGAATTGCAGGTTGGTCAGATGATGGAGCAGATATCACAAATGCTGTGAAAAGTTATGCGCCAAACGATTTCGGTCTATATGATATGGCAGGAAACGTTGCAGAATGGGTAGCTGACGTTTACAGACCTATTATTGATAATGAAGCAAATGATTTCAACTATTACAGAGGTAACCAATATGCTAAAAACAAAATTGGTAAAGATGGTAAAATTGAAATCGTTACAACATCTACTATTAAATATGACACTTTAAGTAACGGTAAAGTTATTGCAAGAAACCTTCCAGGAGAAATCGCGCAAGTGCCAGTTGATGAGCAAGAAACTTACTTGAGAACAAATTTCAGTACAAGCGATAACATCAACTACAGAGATGGTGACAAACAATCTTCTAGATTTTTTGATTTTGGTGATTCAGAGTCTGGACCTAAAGCAGATCAGGCAATGTACAACTCTCCTAAACACAACGTTACAACAGACAGTTTAGGAAAAATGATCAGAAAATATGATAACTCTAGTAAACGTACAACTTTAATCGATGATAAAGTAAGAGTTTACAAAGGAGGATCTTGGAGAGATAGAGCTTACTGGTTAGATCCAGCTCAAAGAAGATACTTCCCTCAAGATATGGCAACTGATTATATTGGTTTCAGATGTGCAATGTCTAGAGTAGGTTCTAAAGCTGAAAAAAGAAAATCTCCTAGAAACTAATATTTAGGAATTCAAATAATAAAAATTCCAAATTCCAAAAGCTGAATATTCAGTCTGGAATTTGGAATTTTTTTATTGTTTTTTTTCTACTTTTATGACTTATTAAAATATATATAAATGAATATTCAAGACATTCATAACTTGTTTTTACAATGCAGTTCTTTGTCTATTGATACAAGAAAAATCGAGAAAAATTCGATGTTTTTTGCTATTAAAGGAGAGAATTTTGATGCGAATACATTTGCCCAAGAAGCTTTGAATTTAGGAGCTTTATTTGTAGTTATAGACAATGAATCTTATTTTATTGACGACAGGACTATTTTGGTAGAAAACAGTCTTCAAACGCTTCAGGAATTAGCGAAATTTCACAGAGCTTATTTGGCTCTTCCAATTGTTGCTTTGACAGGTAGTAACGGAAAAACAACAACAAAAGAATTAATCAATGTTGTGCTGTCAAAAAAGTTTAAAACAAAAGCTACTGTCGGCAATTTAAATAATCATATTGGCGTACCATTGACTTTGCTTTCTTTTACAAAAGAAACAGAAATTGGAATTGTTGAAATGGGAGCGAATCATCAAAAAGAAATTGAATTTCTATGCCAGATTGCTCAACCTGATTTTGGCTATATAACGAATTTTGGAAAAGCGCATTTAGAAGGTTTTGGAGGAGTTGAAGGTGTGATTGCTGGTAAAAGCGAAATGTATCAATATCTTGCAGCAAATCAGAAAACAGTTTTTGTAAATCTGGAAGATCCAATTCAAATAGAAAAGTCAAGAGGAATAAAAGCATTTACTTTTGGGGTAAAAAAAGAAAATGCAGATTTAAATATTCAAAACATTACAGCAAATCCATTTGTTGCTATTGAATACAATGATTTTGCTATAGAATCGCATTTAATTGGACTTTACAACGCGAACAATATAAATGCAGCTACAGCAATTGGAAAATATTTTAATGTAAAAGAAAGCGATATAAAGAGCGCTATTGAAAATTATATTCCTGCTAATAATAGATCTCAGATGATGCAGAAAGGATCAAATGAGATTATTTTGGACGCTTATAATGCTAATCCTAGCAGTATGGCTGTCGCTATTGCTAATTTTCTACAATTAGACAAGAAAAATAAGATTATGATTCTTGGAGATATGTTCGAATTAGGCGACGAAAGCCTTTACGAGCACAAGGTTATTGTTGATTCTTTAGCAAATCAGAATGATGCTCAATGCTTCTTGTTGGGTAAATCTTTTTTTGCTAATAAGATTTCGAATGAGAATATTCAGTTTTTTGAGACATTTGATGCTTTTGCTGAATTCTTAAAAACCTTCAAGTTTGATTCTAATATGATATTAATAAAAGGTTCGCGAGGCATGGCCTTAGAAAGAACGTTAGATTATATTTAAAAAGAAAGCCATTCAAAATATAGTTTACGTTCAAAAGCTTAGGCAAACTTTATAAGTACGTTTGATATGATAAAGAGCTCGATATTTTGTCGGGCTTTTTTTTTAAATTTGAAAATTACTAGTTTCGTGCCCATGTAAGTTTTGAAAACTTTTTTAATCTTTTTTCTTACAAAAAAATAAGATTTTTAGTTACATTTGCTACGATTTACATTTTATCGGGCGAGTATTTTGTCAAAAGAAAGTAGATTTTTATCTAATAATAAATACGCGGTTTTGGTACCCCCGTGTGGTGCGTTAATGCGCCCACTGCTCTTAAAAGGTGTAAGTCAACGGGAAAGGCTAAAACCGTATTTTTTTTGGCCGGCTAAAAAATTTCTGAAATGACTTACACAGAAAAAGCAAGCAGTAAAGAGGTGGAAACAAGGATCTCTACAATCAAAAGAACTTCAAAAGTATTATCAATTCGGAGAATGAAAGCTTATGGATTTTATAGACTTTCGCGCTCTATTGGCATGTATAAAACACAGCCAGTAATTGTACCGCAAATACGGTTGTGCGGTAATTGGCTCAAAGATGCTGGATTTTTAATTGATGAAACTGTTGCCGTAACGGTAATGAAAGGAAAACTTATTATACGGCCCATACAAAAGGAATAATTAAAAAAAGAAAGCCATTCAACACTGAATGGCTTTCTTTTTAAATACTCATTAAGAACCCAATTAGGTTTTCTTTTTTGTTTAAACCTAATTTCTTTCTTAAACGATAACGGGCCAATTCAACTCCACCTGTTGAAATATTCATAATTTCAGCTATTTCTTTGGTAGACATGTTCATTAGCAAATAAGTAGACAAATCTAATTCTCTAGGAGAAATGGTCGGATATTGCCCTTTTAATCGCTTTAAAAATTCGAAATGAACGTTTTTAATGTGTTTTTCTAAGTCTTTCCAGCTCTTGTCGGTGTTTACTTCTTTTACAATGCTTTTGTGAAGTTTACTAAATTCGGCTTTAGTAGTATCGTCTAATATGGCAGTGTCTATGTCTTTCAGTTTATGAATAATTCCATTCAAAACCTTATTCTTTTTAACTACTTGCAAGGAGTTGTTTACTAATTCTTTGTCTTTTGCTAAAATTTTAATTTGAAGCTTATCGTTTTTCAGTTTTTCGATTTCTTTCTCTAAATCATGCTGCTCATGTCTGATTTTTGATTCTTTTTCTAGGTATAATCTTCTTTGTTCTATGGTTTCGTAATACCTATTTTTTCTGATTTTCAGTTTTATCCTAACGGAAATCAAGTATGCTCCAAGTAAAATGAGCATCAAGTAAAACAAGTAAGCCAGAAAATGCCTGTACCAAGGTGGAGATACTGTAAATTCGACTTCAGTAATATTTGATTCTATGCCATAGCTATTTCTTGCTCTTAATTTCATTACATAATTACCTTCTCTTAAATTGGTATATTCTTTTATCGCTGTAGATGACCAGCCACGCCAATTTTCTTCAAAAGGTTCTAATTTATACGAATACATTACGTTTTCCTGATTTTCATAAGTTGGCGATGCAAAAGTAAATTTGACGCGATTGTACTTGTAAGGTATGCTGTATGATTCCAGTCTATTGGTTAGATTTCCGGTTAAAATCGTATCTCCAGGGTTGGTGAAACTTTCAATAAAAGCTTTCGGCTTTGTCATAAAAGTGTTTGGAATAGTCGAATTGTAATGCGCTAAACGATCTGTTAAACCAATAAAAATATTTTGCGGATCTATAGCGTTAACCGAAATATAATTGTTTACCAGATTCCCTGTTAAATTAGAAAATATGGCCTGTTTCTTAGTAAAAGTCCCATTTTTATTTTTAACCAATACGCCAAGTGATTCGTTAAAAGCATACCAAAGATTTCCTGCAGAGTCCTCAATTAAGGTGTTTATAGTTGGGATTCCGTTGAATAAGTTTGTTATTTTTTTATCTTCAAAAAACGTTTCTTGTTCAACAGAATATCTATAAAAATGATTTTTTACTTGGAAGTATACTTTACCGTTAATGTTTTGCAGGCTGTTTATTCCTTTAAATTTTTCTGAAATGTTAACATGCTTTTTTATGAAATCAAACCTTTGTAAGTCTTCCGATAACTTTACTTGATACAGGAATGGATTTTTCTTTAGCCACAAATAATTTGCATCTATTTCCACAGAAAAATTATTGGTCGTTTCGTCAAAACCTTTTACTTGATGTAAGTAGTCGTATCCTGTTGCTGATCGTTTGAAAACCGAAAAGCCGTTATAACTTTCACCTATTATATAGTTTTCATGATCGGGTATTTTTTTAAATCCGAAATAACCTTTGTTGTCTAGTATTTTTGAAACTCTATTGTTCTCAATAATTAATGCTCCACTATTACTGGCACATATTAAAACATTATTTATGACTTGAATATTCCAAACTTGAGAGATTGTTCCTTCGACCCTTGTAAATGGACTGTCTTTAAAGGAACTTCCCCACGCGTGATAAAATAATCCCTGGTTTGTAGCCACATAAAGATTTCCGTTATGGGTTGTTGAAGCATATACTGTTCCTATATTGTAGCTATAATCAAAATAGGAGAAGGGTGAATTTTCATTTATAAAAGTGATACCATTATCAAGTCCAAGCCAGATATTATTTTTCTTGTCGACAAAAGAAGCCAAAATGGTATTGTTCTGAATTCCTTTTTGACGATTTAAATGTTGAATTATTTTTCCGTTTAAATCACAGATAATGGCTCCATCTAATACAGAATTTAGTATTATAAATCTGTTTTTGATGATGGCGCCTCCAAGAGAAGTGTTTTTCTTGATAAACTCGTTGGCTTCTGTTGCCCAAGGCTTGATAACGCCGTTTTCTGATACGAAAAGACCTTTTTCCAGAGTGGCATATAATAATCTGTTATTTGATAACGGAAAAAGGGACCATATTTCTTTATCATTAAAAATAGTTGTGCCTTTTATTGCGGTAAGTTTTCTGTTTTTATATTCTAGCAGACCTAAAGTTTTGTCCTGAAAATACAGACGGTTGTTTACCAAAAATGAAAATTGAAATTTATGCGGAGCAGTTAGAGTCGTTACTTTTTCATTTTTTAGGAAAAATACTTTGCTAAAAGATTGAAAAATAACTTCTCCATTAAAAATGTGAATTCTCCAGATAAGATTAATGTTTTCTTTGTCTATTGGACTTAAGAGATTGTATAAAGAATGATATTTTAAGATTCCTTTCTCGTCATTTTTAAAGTATCCAAATTCATTATTTCCTCCAACAAATATCCTTCCTAAAGCATCAATCTTTAAGCTTCTAATCTCAGATTTGTTTGGTAAAGAGTATTTATGCCAGTTTGAACCGTCAAATTGAATCAGACCGCTATTATTTGCAAAATAAATGTTTCCGTTTTTATCCTGATCAATACTCCAGTTTTGAGTTCCACCTTTATATTCTGATCTTTTATAGTTTTTAATGTCTGGAATTCCAATATTTTTTACTTGAGAGAAACTTTTTATTTGTAAGAAAAATAATAAAATTAATACAAAAGATCTAACTGTGGATTTCATAAAATTTTAAATATATTTTTATTATAAATGCTTTATTTTGATTTTAAATTGTTGATTTATCAATCAGAATAAATCATGATTTTTAAATTATTTTCAATTTATAACGCAATACTTGCTGTTAAACTAATGTAATATACGTTTTTTTTAATTAACATTTTTGTAACATTTTTTTTTCAAAATTAAATTACTGTAAATTAATTAATTATGAGTTATATGTTGTGTTTTTGTAGAGTGTTAAAATTTAATTTGAAGTGTTTTTGTAAAGAAATCTAATCTAATACTTATTAAAATTTAACATTATAATTGCATCAAATTACTAATTAATTAACCAAAATTTTTAGAAAAATGAAATTAACAAAATTATTTATTTTTTGTGTTTCGTCTTTACTGTTTTCTGTAGTCGCATTTGCTCAGGATGTGACTATAAATGGAATCATTAATGACGAAAGCGGATTACCCGTCCCAGGAGCGACGGTTTTAGTAAAGGGGACTAATAAAGCAACTGCATCTGACTTTGATGGGAAATTTCAGATTAGTGCTCCCTCTAATGGAACTTTGACAATTAGTTTCGTTGGTTTTGAAACTGTAAATGAGCCAATAGGCGGAAAAACAAAGCTTACAATTGCTCTTAAGGCAGTATCTCAAAGTTTAAATGAAGTTGTGGTTATCGGTTATGGTACACAAAAGAAAGCTTTGATTACTGGTGCTTCGACAAACTTAAAAGGAGAAACGCTGCAGGAACTAAATACTGGATCTGCAATGGAAGCTCTTCAAGGTATTGCACCTGGTATTAGTATTACAAGAAATAGTGGTGCGCCAGGAGCTGGTACAAAAGTCGTTATCCGAGGTATTGGTACAATCGGAAATTCAAATCCTTTGTACATTGTCGATGGTGTTGCTGTAGGAGATATCGATTATTTGAGCCCTTCGGATATTGAATCTATAGATGTTCTTAAAGATGCGGCTTCTGCTGCAATCTACGGTTCTAGAGCAGCAAACGGGGTTGTTTTGGTGACTACAGTGAAAGGACGTAAAGGTAAACCAGCTAGAATTTCTTACGACTCTTATTTTGGAATTCAAAACATCTACAAAAATCTGGATCCTTTAAATGCACAAGAATACATGTATATCATGGATGAAGGAAGGGTTAATGACGGACTTGCGCCAAATGACTGGAAAAAGATGCTAACCAGCAACGATTGGTTGGAGCGTAATTATCCGGGCGCAGGAACACAGCTTGGAGAAGAAATTTGGAATAAATTGCAAAATGGCTGGACAGGAACGAACTGGATTAACGAAATGTCTAAAAAAGATGCTCCTGTAGTAAACCATACAATTAATATTACAGGTGGATCAGAAGATATCACATACTCATTAGGGGTTTCTTATTTTGATCAAGACGGTATTTTGGGAGGAAATATTATAGACGCAGGATTTAAAAGATTGACTACAAGATTGAATACTCAAATGGTTTTGAAAAAGAATGAAAGCCATAACATCATTACCGTTGGAGAAAATGTGACATACACAAATATTCAAAAAAGAGATGTTTCTAGCGGAAATATTTATGGTAATGACTTGCATAATGCTATAACGCAAAACCCGTTGCAACCTGCTTATTGGCAGACCGCGATTGATAGAAATATTAACGAATTTGGATTTACCCCTACGTTAGACGGCTTAAGTACAAATCAGACTAATCCTTTGGCTGTAATGTATTACAGAAGTAATTACAATTATCCAAAAGATCATAAAATTATTGGAAATGTGTTTTTAGAGGTTGAGCCTATTTCCAATCTTAGATTTAAATCGGTTTACGGAATTGATTCATGGTTTGGCTACAATAGAACAATGAATCCAACCTATCATTTAGGAGTGCTTTATGATGATGCAGTTGATGGTGCAACTCAATCTCAATATTTTGGAGCTAATTCAACTTGGACTAATACGGTTGCTTACCAAAAACAATTTGGGAATCATAATATTAACGCTGTTATTGGTACTGAGCTATGGAAAAAAATTGTAGAGAATAACGTTTATGGCTCAAGAAACGGTTTGTCGTTTCCTAATGATCCAAAATATGCTTATTTAGACAATACAAAAAGCCCAGGTTCAGTTGCGGATATCAATACAACAGGTTTTGATAAAGCAGCAGGAGGAGGAGCTATTATGTCGTATTTTGCTCGTGCACAATATGATTATAAAGAAAAATACCTTCTTTCTGGTATTATACGTCGTGACGGGTCTTCTAACTTTGGGGATGGTCATAAGTATGGTAATTTTCCGTCGGTATCTGCGGGTTGGGTTGTTACCAAAGAAGATTTTATGGCTAGCACATCAAAATATCTTGATTTCTTGAAGTTGAGAGCTAGCTGGGGGCAAAATGGTAATCAATACACAGATTATGCCTTTTACTACTCATCTAATATTAAATATGCCTTTCCGGGTTACTTTTTTGGAGATACTAAACCAGTTTCTGGCCAGACTGCTTACCCTGCTAAAGTTACTAATGCAGACGTTACTTGGGAAACTTCTGAACAGTTAGATTTTGGATTAGATGCAAGTTTATTCAATTCTAGATTAGGAATAACATTTGACTGGTATAAGAAAAAAACTAAAAACTGGCTGGTTTTAGCTGAATTGCCAGGAACTGCTGGTGCGGATTATCCTTATAAAAATGGCGGGGATATTGAAAACAAAGGTGTTGAATTTTCTGTAAGCTGGAAAGATAAAGTAGGCGATTTTAAATACGGTTTAACTGTGAGCGGTGCCTTTAATAAAAATGAAGTGACAAGAATTGCTAATGCAAACGGTATAATTAATGGGCCAACAAATGTATTGTCACAAGGGACATCAGAGATTTCAAGAGCGCAAGTAGGTTATCCAATTGGTGCTTTCTATGGTTTTAAAACGGCTGGAATTTTACAAAACCAGCAGGAGGTTGATGCATACGTAGGTCCTACAGGTCAGCCTTATTTTAATGATCAGCGCCCTGGAGATGTTCGTTTTGTGGATCAAAATAACGACGGAGTAATTGATGAAAAAGACAAAGTAATTTTAGGAGATCCAAATGCAAACTTCCAATTGGGTATCCAATTAAACTTGGAATACAAAAATATCTATCTGAATACTACAATGGCAGGTAAGTACGGAATGCAAGTGATGCAATCTTACAGATCATTTGCTGATATGCCGAAACAAAATTATACTTCTGATGTCTTTGATCGTTGGCATGGAGAAGGAACTTCAAACAAAATGCCTCGTTTAAGCTCAGTGTCAAACAGAAACACAAATTATATTTCTGATATCTATATGCAGAATGCTGATTATCTAAGAATTAATAATGTAACTCTAGGTTATAATTTTAATGAAATTTTGAAAGACATTAAATTTATTTCAAATCTTAAATTCTACGTTGCTGTAAATAACTTATACACATTTACAAAATACGATGGTATGGATCCAGAGGTTCGTTGGTCAGGAGATAATACAAATGCTCCATGGGCTTCGGGAGTAGATTTAGGTTTATATCCACAATCTAGAACAGTAATGTTTGGATTAAGTGCAGATTTTTAATATTAAAACATTGACAATGAAAAAACTAAGATATATAATAGCGATCTCAGCAATTTTTGTGGTATCTAGCTGTAATGATGAGCTTGATACAGAGAATCTTTCAGAAAAGAGCTTGGATAATTTTTATAAAACTCCAACAGATATAAATGAAGCAATGGCCGGTGTTTATAATGCCATCTATACAGTAAATGTGCATAGCGAGGAACAAGTTGCAGCAAATTTGATGGATAATATGATGTTTGGCGGGGGAGGTCCTGATGATAAATCGGCTAAATGGGTTGATAATTTTGAAGATCCTGCAGAAGACACTTATCGTGATATGTGGAAACAATCTTATAATGGGATTTCGAGAGCGAATGCTATCATAGAAAAAGCGTCGTTAGCAGATTTTTCCAAGCATTTCAATACGCCTCAAGAAGCAGAAGATTTTAAAAAACAGGCTGTTGGTGAAGCCTTGTTTATGAGGGCTTTCTTTTACTTCAGATTAGCTAAATTCTTTGGAGGAGTACCAATGATCATAAAATATGATGGAGATAGATTGGTAGCGAGATCAACTTATACCGAAACATTTGCGCAAATAGCATCCGATTTAAAATTGGCTATCGAGACTATGCCTGCCACGCCATTTCCAAGTATTCCGACTTCAAGATACGGTCATGCAAATAAATGGGTTGCAGAAGCATATCTAGGGCGCGTATTTTTATTTTACACTGGATACATGAGTAATATTGAAAAGAAGGCAACTACAGATTTACCACTTGTAGGAGGAGGTTCTTTAACAGGAGCACAAGTGGCAGCGTATTTAGATGATTGCATCAATAATAGTGGACATAAATTGGCATCTGATTTTAGAAATCTTTGGGCTTATTCTTATGTAAATAAAAGTGCAGGAAAGAATGTATTGCCTTGGGCTACAACAGAAGGCTTAGCATGGGTAGGTCAAGATGGAGTCACTCCTACATTTGGAACAGGAAACTATGAGACTATGTTTGTGCAAAGATTCTCTTTTGGCGATTGGGGTTGGACAAATGGTAATATTTATACCAACAGATTAGCGTTGTTTAATTCGTTGCGTGGCAATTCACTAGTTCCTTTTGGAGAAGGATGGGGATGGTGTACTGTAAACCCAAAATTGTATAGTGGTTGGGATGATGCAGATCCAAGAAAAAGAGGTTCTATATTAGAAGTAGGCAGAGCTGATCAAGGAACAGATGGTTATGCAAAAGACAAAGGAGATCATGAAACAGGATATTTCAATAAAAAATATACTTCGTTGCAGCATGATAATGGCAAAGGATCAAATGTAGGTATGTTTGTTCAGATGTATGCTTGGTCAAATGCAGATATGCAGTTAATGCATGCCCAAGATTTTATTTTTATGCGTTTTGCAGATGTATTATTAATGCATTCTGAAATTACCAAAACAGCAGACGGTATGAATGCGGTAAGATTGAGAGCACACTTAGGACCAGTTGCTTATTCTCTTGACAATATTAAAACAGAGCGTCTGCACGAATTGGCTTTTGAAGGTATACATTGGTTTGATCTTGTTCGTTGGGGAGATGTCGATACTGCATTTAATGATGTGATCCAAGTTAGAAACTCTGGAGTGGATGCTAATTATAGTGTGAAATACAGAACAGAAACGAAAGGTTTAGTTCCTATTCCTGAAGCAGAAGTAAGACTGCTAAATGGAGTTTACAATCAAAATCCAGGTTGGTAATATTCAATAACTTTTAATAATTAGAAAGATGAAAATTCATAATATAAAATATTTACTAATTGTTGCGTTTATGCTGGTCTTTTCAGCATGTGACCCGATTGTAGATGAACAGCATTTACAGAATTCTACAGACGTTGCAGGGGTTGAATTAAAGAGTTCACAAAGTCCTGCAGGTGGAAATAAGATTACTTTAAGCATGAATACACCTGGTGTTACAGGTTATTGGGATTATAATTTAGGGAAAGCACTAACGAATGAAGTGACTATTGTTTATCCAATTCCTGGGAAATCGACTTTTACATTTGTTGGTACGCTAGGTGGTGAATTTTTTACTAAAGCCATTGATGTTCAGGTTGATAAACTTGACACTCCGTTAGATCAGGACTGGTACGATTTAGTTAGTAACAATACTGTTGCTGGTAAAACATGGGTATTTGATGGCGTTGCGGGTACTGGTGATCAGTACTGGTTTATGTCTCCTCCGGATAATCCAGATTCTGCTATGAGTGCATGGTGGAATGCAGGTGATTGCTGTCCTCCTTTGGATGCAAGTGGTAAAATGCACTTTGACTTAAATGGTGCAGCAAACTATAATCATTATCAAACCGCTTCTGCAGCAGCAGAAAAAGGAAGTTTTGTTATGGATATTGCTAATAAAAAATTATTTATTAGTAATTCTAAAATTTTAGGATACGAGGCTGGAAATACAGCTAATGAGTATACCATTATTACACTAACAGAAGACAAATTAGTACTGTATGTTCCTAGAAGTTTAAAAGATCCTGGAACTGGCTGGACATTTGTTTACAAACCTGAATAATATATTTTGTGTTAGTTATTTCGAAAAAGGAAGACTAAAAGATTCCTTTTTCGAATTTCAAACATTTTATGCTCGTGCTAAATCGTGCAAGCATATTTTAAGATTTAAACTATGGTTAGTTTAAGTTAAGTTTATTGCCTGGGTAGCCCATAATTTCGATTATGGGCTATTTTTTTTGCCTTTTACTAGGATAAAGGTCGAATTATTGCAAAACATGGCATATATAGAAAAGATAAAGTGTAAATGACAATGTGAGAATTCAATTTTAAGAGTGTATTTGACTTAGATGCCATTTTCCTTCATATATGCAGGCAGTGTTGAAAAGATCAAATATTTGCGGACATTATTTCTGCTTGTTTTGATGCTTGGTCCCCTCTAAAGTCTTTAAGATAAAAAAGCAATCTCAGATCTTAGAATTGCATATAAAAAAGACTTAGTGATGATTTTTATAAAAAAAACGACCTTTTTCCCAATTTTAGAAGATGAAATTTCGTTTTTTCTTGCTTATAATTCTTATTAAAAGTAAGGTATTTTTTATAAATTTATTGAAAATAAGATTTTTCCTTCGTTAAAAATTATTATCAATAATGTAAAAAAAGTAGGGTAAAAATATCATATTCTTTATTTTTTGGTTTTTATGAAAAATCAGGATTTTGGTATCGTAATTATTTAAAAAATAGCTATTTACGAGGTGTTTGGTGCTACTACCACGTTGTAGTTTTAATATTTTTTGCTAGAGTTTTTCTCTATAAATATAGTGTAGTGTTATTTTTTAAAATTAACTTTTCTTTAGTACTATTTTTTGTTTTTGTAAATATTTAAAAATCAATATATTATGTTTTTTTTGATGTGTTTTTATAATATTATTTTTTTCGATTTGATGTGTTTTTGTAATGATTTTTGCCTGTGAAAAGTAAAAATTTAGTTTTAGTATTGCATCAAATTACTAATTAATTAACCAAAATTTTTAGAAAAATGAAATTAACAAAATTACTTGTTTTTTGTATTTCATCTTTGTTATTCTCGGTTATAGCTGTGGCTCAGGATGTCACAGTAAATGGAATAATTAACGATGAAAATGGTTTGCCTGTTCCAGGCGCAACAGTTTTATTAAAAGGTACTACAAAGTCTACTGCGTCAGACTTTGACGGAAAGTTCCAGATTCAGGCACCTTCAAACGGATCATTAACAATTACTTTTATTGGTTACTCTACAGTAACAGAAGCAGTAAACGGAAGAACAAAAATTACAATTCAATTAAAACCAGAATCACAATCTTTAAATGAGGTTGTAGTTGTTGGATATGGTACTCAAAAGAAATCTGTTGTAACTGGAGCAATCTCTAGTGTAAAATCGGCTGATCTTGAAAAAGTACCAAACGGAAGAGTTGAACAGGCCTTACAGGGTAGAGTAGCAGGGGTTTCTGTTGCTGCAGTTTCTGGACAGCCAGGTGAAAAGTCTAAAGTTCGTGTTAGAGGTATCACTACATTTAGAGAAGGTGGAAACGATCCTTTATGGGTTGTTGACGGTATCGCTGTAGATGCAAACGCAATTGGTTTTATCAACCAAAGTGATATTGAGTCTATCGAGGTGCTTAAAGATGCTGCTTCTGCTGCAATCTATGGTACTCGTGCAGCTACAGGGGTTATCTTAGTTACAACTAAAAAAGGTAAATCAGGAAAAATTTCTGTAAACTATAATGGTTTTGCTGGTATATCTGCTCCGGCTAAAAAATTAGATATGTTGAATGCTACTCAGTATGCAACTGTAATGAATGAAAAATCTTTAAATGACGGAGGAGCTATTAAATATCCTAATCCTTCAGCATTAGGAAAAGGTACAAATTGGCAGGATGCAATCTTTAATGATTCTGCTTTCAGATACACACATGAATTAAGTATTAGTGGTGGTGGTGAAAAATCTACTTTCTACGCTTCTTTCGGAATTCAAGATCAGGAAGGTATCGTTACTACAGATATTTCTAACTATACTAAGAAAAACTTCAGATTAAACTCTACACACAAAATTTCTGATTACTTTACTTTCGGACAAACTTTTGGATATACACATCAAAAAACAAAAGGTATTGGTAATACAAACAGTGAGTTTGGTGGACCTTTAAGCTCTGCGATCAATTTAGATCCGCTTACTCCACTTGTAGTTACTGATCCGACGGAAGCAAATTCAGGATTTTATACTAATCCAAATGTTGTTAGAGATGCAAATGGTAATCCTTACGGAATATCTTCTTTAGTACAACAAGAGATGACAAACCCTCTTGGGTATATCCAAACAAGATTAGGAGGATACAGCTGGTCAGATGATTTTGTTGGTAATGCTTATTTAGAGGCTAACATTACAAGTCACTTAAAATTTAGAACTACTCTTGGTGGTAAGTTAGCTTATTGGGGAGATCAAATGTTTACTCCAGTTTTCTTCTTGAACCCAAACATGAAAGCTGATAGAAATAACTACAGCCAAAACAACAATAAATCTTTAGCATGGACACTTGAAAATACTTTAAGCTATGCTAACAAATTTGGTGATCACAACGTAAGTGTTTTAGCTGGACAAGGAGCTTATGTTGAAAATATTGGTGGCTCTATTGGAGTAACAATGTTCGGATTGCCAATTACAAGCTACAAAGATGCTTCTTTTAACTTTGATATTCCTCAATCGGATAGAGTTAACAGAGCAAGTGATTTTGTAGAGCACAAATTATCTTCATTGTTTTTGCGTGCTAACTACGATTACATGGAAAAATATCTTTTTACTGGTATTGTTCGTCGTGATGGATCAACTCGTTTTGGTGAAAACAATAAATGGGGAGTTTTCCCTTCATTCTCTTTAGGATGGGTACTTTCAAAAGAAGGTTTCTGGAAAGAAAACAATGTAGTTAATACTTTAAAACTACGTGGAGGTTACGGAGTTGTAGGTAATGATAACATTGATGACTTCAAATATAGAGCTTTAGTTGTTGGTGGTTATAACTATGCTGTTGGAACTTCAGGAGGTATTACAACTGGATATGGAAACTCGACTCTTCCAAATGCAAACTTAGGATGGGAAGAAACTTCTCAAACTACTGTTGGTCTTGATGCAAAATTATTTAATGATTTTTCTCTTACACTTGATTACTACAAGAAAACAACAAAAGGTATCTTGAGAAACGTAGTAATTCCTGGATATGTTGGAGTAGTTGACGCGCCATCTGCAAACATTGCTGATATGGATAACAGCGGTTTTGAAGCTGAATTAGGTTACAAGAAAAGACTTGGAGAGTTCAATTTAGGTGTTAATGCAAACTTTGCTTACTTGAAAAATGAAATTACTTATGTTGGTTCATCTACAAACTTCATTGTTGGAGATGCTTCTTTCCAATCTATGGGACCTGTAACAAGAACACAAGTTGGACACTCATTTAACGAATTCTACGGATTTAAAACAGCAGGAATTTTCCAAAATGATGCAGAAGTTGCAGCTTACAAAAATGCAAATGGAGGCTTAATTCAGCCAAATGCTAAACCTGGAGATTTCCGTTGGGTGGATGCTAACAACGATGGAAAAATTACTGATGACGATAAACAATTCTTAGGAACTAACATCCCTAAA
This sequence comes from Flavobacterium sharifuzzamanii, assembly GCF_003254585.1. Lineage (GTDB taxonomy): Bacteria > Bacteroidota > Bacteroidia > Flavobacteriales > Flavobacteriaceae > Flavobacterium > Flavobacterium sharifuzzamanii. Next base: position 480,411 of record NZ_QJGZ01000041.1, read on the forward strand.
TATACTTTTGGTTTCACAGTAAACTTAGATTACAAAAACTTTGACTTTATGGCATTTACTCAAGGAGCTGCTGGAAGCAAAATTTTCCAAGGTTTAAGAAGGCTTGATGTATTGAATGCAAACTACCAAACAAAAGCTTTAGATCGTTGGCACGGTGAGGGAACTTCAAATGACTACCCAAGATTGACAAATAATGATCCAAATAAAAACTACACAAACATGTCTGATTTTTATCTTGAAGATGGAAATTACCTACGTTTAAAAGTGGTAACTGTTGGATACACAATGCCAACTAACTTATCATCTAAAATTGGAGCAGATAAAGTTCGTTTTTACCTAACAGGAGAAAACTTAGTGACTTTTACAAAATATACTGGGTATGATCCAGAAATTGGAGGTCAGGTTTATGGTGTAGATAAAGGAGTTTATCCACAAGCAAGATCTATTCTGTTTGGAGCTAACGTTCAATTTTAAAAAAATTAAAGAATCATGAAAACGATAAAATTTAAATATATATATGTAGCTGTGGCATTGGCAGTTCTTGGATCTTGTTCTGAGGATTTTGTGACCATCAACCCAGAAGGAAAATTTGATACAAGTACTTACTTTTCTAATGAGCAACAATGTTATGCCGCTTTAATTGGAGTTTATGATCCGATTAGAAAAAACACAGGTGGTTTTGAAAATTTAGTAGCAATGTTAAATGCTGGTTCTGATGATTTTTATGCTGGTGGAGGTAGTTCTACAGATGGAACAGGAATTCAGAATTTCTCTACACACTCGCTTACTTCAATTACCATTCCGGGAAGCTACTGGAATGATCACTATCAAGGGATCTCTAGAGCAAATATGTTGTTAGCTAAATTACCAGCTGCTTCAATGAATGATGCAGTTAGAAACAGATTTGCAGCAGAAGCAAAAACATTGCGCGCATTTTACTATTTCAACTTAGTAAGATTGTTTAAAAACATTGCATTAGTTTTAGAGCCATTGTCTACAGAAACAATCTATAATCCTGAGCAAGTTGCACCAGAAGTAATTTATGCTCAAATTGAGAAAGATTTAACTGAAGCTATTGCAGTTTTACCAAATAATGTAGCTAAGGATACTGAAGCAGGAAGATTTAATAAAGGAGCAGCTCAAGCACTTTTAGGGAAAGTGTATTTGTTTGAAGGTAAAAAGACAGAAGCTGCTGCAGTTTTAGCAGAAGTAAATGGTACTCCAGGAGCTGTAAATCAATATGGTAATAAATTATTAGATGATTATAGTGATTTATGGGATACATCAAACAAATTCAACGAAGAGTCATTAATCGAAGTATCTCACAGTAGTGCAGGTAACTCTGATTGGACGTTCTGGGGGAATGGTAGAGACGAAGGTAACTCTTTAAACATCATGGTTGGACCTAGAGGATATTCAAAAACAAAAGGTACTGATGCGCCAGATCTTCCTTCAGGATGGGCTTTCAACGTTGCAACTCAAAAATTATATGATGCAATGCAAGGCGATCCACGTAAAGATGCTACAATTCTTGATTTAAAAGCATTAAAAGCAGCAGGTAAAGCAAATTATATCCCAGCTTACCAAGATACAGGATATTTCTTGAACAAATACCTTCCAAGACAGTCAGATGTTAGTACAGGTGGTGGTAACTCAGAGTTGAACTACAAACAAAACTCTTACGTAATCAGACTTGCAGATACATACTTAATGGAAGCAGAAGCTTTAGGATCTGGACCAAGAGCACAAGCATTACTTGATGCAGTTAGAGATAGAGTAAAACTACCTCACGTTCCTGTAACGTTAGCGGCTATTAAGCATGAAAGAAGAATGGAATTAGCAGGTGAAGGACACAGATTTTTTGATTTAGTAAGATGGGGAGATGCAGCAGCTGCATTATCTGACAGAGGCTTTGACGCTGGAACAGATGAGATTTTCCCAATTCCGTACACAGAACTTAACGGTACTAAATTGAAACAAAATCCTAACTATCAATAAAAGTTGAATTCCGACAAAAATAAAAAGTTAAGTTAAGTTTAAGTTTAAGTTTGGTTGTAAATAGCCCATAATCATTATGAGTATGGGCTATTTTTTAAATCCTTCATAGGTAGAACTCGATTTTGATTTCTTCTAAACTTCAATTTAAAATCATAATAATTGGAAGCGAATGAAAAAAAATAGTTTAAAAATTTTATGCCTTTTGTTTTCTGCTGCAGCTTTTGCACAACAGCCAAAAACAAAAAAAGAGTTTACAACCAACGGAAAAAAAATAACCGTTTACACTACCGCAGAAAACTCAAAGTTGCGATTAACCACTACAGATAATTTAACTTTTTCTGCCGCAAAACAGCCTCTAGAAACAGAAACTTCTGTTTTTGTACAGCCAGCTAAAAAATTTCAAACTTTTATGGGAATCGGTGGAGCTATCACAGATGCTAGCGCCGAAATATTTGCTAAACTTTCAAAAGAAAAACAAGCAGAATTCTTAGATGCTTATTACGATAAACAAAAAGGAATTGGCTATTCTTTGCTAAGAACAACAATTCAAAGTTCTGATTTTAGCAGTGGAAGCTATTCTTATATCGAAGAAGGAGACAAAGATTTGAAGACTTTTTCTATTGATCATGACAAGCAATATCGTATTCCTTTAATAAAACAAGCCATTCAGAAAGCTGGAGGAAAATTGACAACATACGTTGCGCCTTGGTCGCCAAATGCTTTTATGAAAAGCAACAAGAATGTATTAAAAGGAGGAACTTTACTTCCTGAATACTATCAGACTTGGGCAAATTTCTATGTAAAATTTATTAAAGCCTACGAAAAAGAAGGCATTCCAATTTGGGGAACTTCTACACAAAATGAGCCAATGGCGGTACAGACTTGGGAATCTTGTATTTATACAGCTGAAGCCGAAAGAGATTTCATCAAAAATTATCTTGGGCCAACTTTGAAAAAAGAAAACCTTGGCAATAAAAAAATTATTGTTTGGGATCATAATCGTGATTTGATGAATTATCGTGCAAACGTAATTTACTCAGATCCTGAAGCAGCAAAATATGTTTGGGGAATGGGATTTCACTGGTACGAAACTTGGTCAGGCGGAGCGCCAATGTTTGATAATGTTGGAAAAGTAAATGAAGCTTATCCAGATAAAAAACTGATGTTTACAGAAGGGTGTATCGAAAAATTTGACGCATCAAAATATCAATTTTGGGGTAATGCAGAACGTTACGGCACTAACATGATTCATGACTTTAATAACGGAACTGTTGCTTGGACAGACTGGAATATTCTTTTAGACCAGAATGGTGGACCAAATCATGTTGGAAATTTCTGTTTTGCACCAATTCACGCAGACACAACAACAGGAGAATTAATCTACACGCCATCTTACTATTACATCGGACACTTTTCAAAGTTTATCCGTTTAGATGCTGTGAGAGTAAGTACTGCAGTGAGCAAAAGCGCTTTATTGAGTACCTCTTTTTTAAATGCTGATGGAACTATGGCCACTATCGTCATGAACCAATCAGCAAATGACCTTACCTACAATTTGATTATTGGAGATCAAAAGGCAGAAGTAAAAATTCCGCCACACGCTATACAAACACTTGTTTATTAATATTTTGTAGTAAAGTAATGAAGAGGACTAATTTGAATCATCCATATTAGTCTTCTCTTTGCTTTTAATTTTTAAAACGATTTTTTAAGCAACATGAAAGTTACCTCTCAAATATTTTTATCAGCCTTTGTCTTAATGCAATTAAGCTGTTTTACCTCAAAAATAACAGCTCAAAAAAATAATAAAATAAAGGTTTATACTACTGCCGAAAACACCAATTTGAAATTATCATTATCAAATGATCTAATTTCAAAAAACAACACTACACAACAAAAAACATCAACAGTATCTATTTTAGTAAATACTGAAAAAACAGACCAGACCTTCCTGGGAATCGGTGGGGCAATTACAGATGCTAGTGCAGAAGTTTTTGCAAAATTGTCGCCAAAAAAACAACAGGAATTCTTAACGGCCTATTACGATAAAAACAAAGGTATTGGATATTCTTTGGCAAGAACAAACATTCACAGCTGTGATTTCAGTAGTGACAGCTACACTTATATTTCTGAAGGAGACAAAGACCTTAAGACTTTTAATATTGACCACGATCGCAAATATAGAATCCCTTTAATCAAAAAAGCAATTGAAACAGCCGGCGGAAAACTAACCTTATTTGTCAGCCCATGGAGTCCCCCAGCTTTCATGAAAGACAATAATGATATTTTGCACGGCGGCGTTTTGTTGCCTGAATTTGCTCCAGCTTGGGCATTGTATTATGCTAAATTTATAAAAGAATACGAAAAAGAAGGAATTCCAATCTGGGGATTAACGGTTCAGAACGAACCAATGGCAAAACAAAGATGGGAATCTTGCATCTTTACTCCAGAAGCAGAAAGGGATTTTCTTAAAAATCATCTTGGTCCAACTTTAGAAAAAGAAGGTCTAGGTTCTAAAAATGTTATTATTTGGGATCATAACCGAGGAAACATGCTAACTAAAAGAGCAAATCTCGTTTTCTCAGACCCAGAAGTTTCTAAATATGCTTGGGGAATCGGATTTCATTGGTATGAAACTTGGAATGGAGGTCCGCCTCAATTCGAATCGGTAGCAAAAGTTCACGAAGCATTTCCAAACAAAAATCTACTTTTTACAGAAGGATGTATTGAAAAATTTGATGCTTCTAAATATCAGTTTTGGGGAAATGCAGAACGTTACGGAATCAATATGATTCATGATTTTAATAATGGAACTGTAGGCTGGACAGACTGGAATATTCTATTAGATCAAAATGGAGGTCCAAACCACGTTGGTAATTTCTGTTTTGCACCGATCCATGCTGATACTACAAAAGATGAATTAATTTATACTCCGATGTATTATTATATTGGACATTTCTCAAAATTCATTAGACCAAACGCAAAAAGAGTACTTGAAACCACAAGCGATAAATCTTTATTAAGCACTTCTTTTAAAAATTCTGACGGACAATTGATTACGATTGTAATGAATCAATCTGAAAAAGAGGTTGTTTATTCTTTAGAAAATCAAACTGGAAAAGCGACAATTACAATTCCAGCACACGCTATACAGACTATTGTATATTAATTGTCAGACTAACTAAAAAACCACATAAAATGAAGTTTAATTTAAAGAATGCCATAAAAGCATTTTTCTTAATGGCAGTTATATTGGCTCAAGTAAAATGCTCCTCTTCAAGTGATCCTATAGAAAATACACCTATAGATCCGCCAGTGGTAAATCCTCCAGTAGTTACAAAGGATGTTGATTTCTGGCTGACAAAGGGCAATCAGAGTGCTTTACTGGAAAAACAATCCTTGATATTAGGATTTGGTACAACAGCAAATGCTTATGCTAACATTGAAGTCAAGGATACGCAGAAGTATCAAACTATTGATGGTTTTGGATATACTTTGACAGGAGGAAGCGTAGACGTTATTAACCAATTAAATGCAACAAAAAGAACTGCTCTTTTGCAGGAGTTATTTGGTTCTGGAGAAAACGCAATAGGAGTAAGTTATATTAGGATCAGTATTGGGGCTTCAGATTTAAGTGCTGCGCCTTTTACTTATAATGATCTTGCAACTGGAGAAACAGATTTAAATTTAGATAAATTTAGCTTAGAAAAAGACAAAAATCTAATCGCCATGCTGAAAGAGATCTTGGCAATTAATCCCAAAATTTTAATCTTAGCAACACCTTGGTCTGCACCTATTTGGATGAAAGATGTTGCTAGTTTTAAAGGAGGGAAACTAAAAACAGAATATTATAATGTTTACGCTAAATATTTTGTAAAATACATTCAGCAGATGAAAGCTGAAGGGATTACAATCGATGCAGTAACTCCTCAAAACGAACCTTTGCATGACGGAAACAATCCAAGCATGTATATGTCTGCAGCAGATCAGGCAAGTTTTATAAAAAATAGTTTAGGGCCAGCTTTTAAAGCAGCAAATCTAAATGTCAAAATTATTGCCTACGATCACAATTGCGATAATCCAAATTATCCAAAAACAATTTTGGCAGATGCAGATGCTTCTCCATTTGTAGACGGATCGGCTTTTCATTTATATGCGGGAGATATCAGTGCACTAACTGATGTGTATAATTCATACCCGACCAAAAATGTGTATTTCACAGAACAATGGACTTCTTCTGATGGGCAATTTGGAGGCGATTTAAAATGGCATCTTCGAAATGTAATTATCGGATCGATGAGAAATTACAGTAAAAATGCATTAGAATGGAATTTGGCTAACAATGCAAATTTTGGTCCTCATACAGATGGAGGTTGTGACATGTGCAAAGGCGCTATAACTATAACTTCTAACAATAGTTTTGATCGTAATGTAGCGTATTATATTATTGCACATGCTTCAAAATTTGTCCCAATGGGATCAACTAGAATTGAAAGTAATTCAACTGGCAATTTGCAAAATGTAGCTTTTATCACTCCTTCAGGTTCTAAAGTATTGATTGTTGAAAATGATGGTGCTGCTACAGAAACCTTCAATATCAAATTTAATGGGAAATGGGTAACAACTTCGCTTGAAGGGGGATCAGTTGGGACTTATACCTGGAAATAAATTTAGAAACCTTTCGATATGAAAAAAATAATTTTAACAATACAGCTTTTAGTTTCTATTGCTTCTTTTGGGCAAGGTTTCTTGCACAGAGACGGACAAAAAATTGTTGACGGTAATGGAAAAAATGTTCTTTTAAGAGGTTTAGGTCTTGGCGGATGGATGGTGCAGGAAGGTTATATGTTGAAGACACAGCCATTTGCCAGCCCGCAATATCAGATTCGACAAAAAATACAAGATGTAATTGGCGAAGAGGGAACAAAAGAATTTTATGCAGCCTATAAAGCAAACGGAATTACAAAACGAGATATAGACTCTTTGGCAAAATGGGGATTCAATTCTATTCGTCTTCCAATGCATTACAATCTGTACACTCCACCAATTGAGCAGGAAAAGAACGGTGAAATCACTTGGATAGAAGAAGGTTTTACCATGACCGATAATCTACTGAAATGGTGTGCAGAAAATAAAATATATCTGATTTTAGATTTGCATGCTGCTCCAGGCGGACAAGGAAATGATGCTGCAATTTCGGATTTTGATACAACAAAACCAGCACTTTGGCAGAGTGAGGCTAATCAGAAAAAAATGATTGCGCTTTGGAAAAAATTGGCTTCTCGTTACCGTGATAATCCGTGGATTGGGGCTTATGATATTATCAACGAACCCAACTGGAATTTTACTGGATCAAATAAAAATGGCTGTGATGAAAACTCAAATGGGCCTTTAAGAGATTTGATGGTTGCGGTTACAAAAGCCATTCGTGAAGTCGATACCAATCATTTAATTTTTATTGAAGGAAATTGCTGGGGAAATAACTACAACGGAATTTTTCCGTTATGGGATGATAATCTAGCTTTAAGTTTCCACAAATATTGGAACTATACCGACAAGGCTTCGATTGAACAAATGTTGAGCTACAGAGAAAAATACAATGTACCAATCTGGATGGGAGAAAGCGGAGAAAATTCTAATGTTTGGTTTAAAGATGCTTTGACATTGGTTGAAACAAACAACATTGGATGGGCATTCTGGCCAATGAAAAAAATAGACAATATTGCTGGAGTAACTTCTGTTACTAAAACTCGTGAATATGATGCTCTGTTGAAATATTGGAAAGACGGTGGTTTAAAACCATCTCCAGAATTTGCAAAAAAGACTTTGATGAAAATGGCGGATAATTACAAAATGGAAAACGTAACTGTTAAGCCAGATGTAATAGATGCAATGTTCAGACAAGTACAGACTGATGATACAAAACCATACAAGAAGAATGCAGTTCCTGGCAAAATTGCAGCAACACATTACGATTTAGGAACCAACGGAAAAGCTTATTCAGATACTGATTTTATAAATTATAGATCGGTAACTGGAAAAGACGAGCAATGGAATCGCGGTAACAGCATGAGAAATGATGGAGTTGATATTTTGCCATGTAAAGACAAAGATTCAAACGGTTATCAAGTTTCATTTATCGAAGACGAGGAATGGATTCAGTACACTGTTGATGCAAAAGAAGGAACTTACAATATTGCTATTCGCTATTCTAGCGAAAAAGCAGAAGGGAAATTGTATTTAGAAATTGAAGGAGGAACAAAATCTGAAGTGATTTCACTTCCTGCAACTGGAGGAAATGACAAATGGAAAACAGCTGTTTTATCTAATGTAGCATTGAAATCAGGTTCAAATAAAGTAAAAGCTGTATTTGAAAAAGGAGGTTTTAATCTGAACTATTTTGACTTTGTTTTGAACAAAACAAAAAAATAGAGGAAATAATATTTATCTTGATATTCAATTTATTAACTAAACCATTTAAATAATAAAAAGATGAAAATAATCAATCTCGCAAATAGAGCAGGAGTATTTACCTTAATTCTATTGTTTGTATTTCAGTCTTGCAGCAGTAACAACGATACAACTGATACTCCTGTTGTAACTCCCGATAAAATTTCTGTTCAAGTTGATGTAGTTGGAAAAACTGCTGAAATGCCAAATGGAGACGGAAGCGGAAAAATTAATTTAAAAATTGATGCTTCTAATGCAAAGTCATATAAAGTTGTGGTAAACAATGAAACAAAAGAATTTACAACCAGCAATTTTTCATATGAGTTTACTCAACAAGGAACCAAAACCTATACGATTGATGTTACGGCATTTAATGGAATAAAATACACTAATACTTCTACAAAAGTAAATGTTTTCGTAGCCAGAAAATTAATCTGGTCAGACGAGTTTAATACAGATGGAGCACCAGATACTTCAAAATGGGGTTACGATTTAGGAAATGGAAACGGTTTTGGGAATAACGAATTACAATATTACACAAACCGCTCTGAAAATGTAAAAATCGAAAATGGACTTTTAAAGATTACAGCAATCAAAGAAAGTTATCAAGGAAGCCAATATACTTCTACAAGAATGCTGACAAAAGGAAAATTTTCTTTTAAGTATGGAAGAGCAGAAGTTCGTGCAAAATTACCAGTTGGAGGCGGGACATGGCCAGCTTTTTGGTTATTGGGAGATAATATAGAAACAGCAGGATGGCCTTTGTGTGGCGAAATTGACATTTTAGAATCAGTTGGAAATAATCCAAATGTTATTCACTCGTCACTGCATTCTCCGGGACGTTCAGGTAATACGCCAGACACCAAAACGACAACGGCTCCAAATTCAACAACCGAGTTTCATATTTATGCCGCTGAATGGGATGCCGAAAATATCAAATTTTATGTAGACGATAATTTATTTTACACTTATAAAAACTCAAGTACAACTCCGTTTAATGCGAAATTCTTTGTGATTCTAAATTTAGCAATGGGAGGAAATTTTGGAGGAACTGTAGATCCAAACTTTCAAAGAGCGACTTATGAAATTGATTACGTAAGAGTGTACAATTAACATAACTTTTAAACAAATTTTTTTCTTTAAAGTCCCGTAAACGCTAGATTTACAAGATTAAAATTTTTTAACATGAAAAAGATAAACAAACTTGTTCTTGCAGTAATGCTGCTTTTAACCGTGAACTCATTTTATGGTCAGAATTTAAAAATTATGACTTACAATATCCGTTTGGATGTTGCTTCAGATGGAGAAAATGCGTGGCCAAAACGAAAGGATTATTTTACCTCTCAAATTGGGTTTTACAGTCCAGATGTTTTTGGAGTTCAGGAAGCAACACCAAATCAAGTTTTAGACATTGCATCGGCTTTGCCAAATTATAGCAGATTTGGAGTAGGAAGAGAAGAAGGCGGATTGGGAGAAGCTTGTACGATTTACTATAAAAAAGATCGTTTTAAAGTCGAACAATCTAACACTTTCTGGTTATCTGAAACTCCAAATGTGGTGTCAAGAGGTTGGGATGCTGCATGCAATAGAGTTTGTACATACGGACTTTTTAAAGATCTAAAAACAAAAAAAATATTTTGGGTTTTCAATTTGCATTTAGATCATATGGGGGAAGAAGCTAGGGTAAAAGGCGTACAGCTTGCTCTTTCTAAAATAAAAGAATTGAACACAAAAAATTATCCCGCTTTTTTAATGGGTGATTTCAATTCTGAACCAAACACAACGCAAATTGGAGAAATCAAAAAAGTGATGGATGATACCAAAGATGTTTCAATAGAAAAACCTTTTGGACCTTCAGGAACTTTCAATGATTTCAAACATAATGAACCCGTAACATTATTATTAGACTACATTTTTATTTCAAAAAATAGTGGTCTAAAAGTTCAAAAACACGCAGTGTTAAGTGATTCTAAAGATTTAAAATATCCGTCGGATCATTTGCCTGTCTTAATAGAAATAGATTAAAAATGAAAAACATCAACAAAAAACTTCAAATCCTGGTTTTGCTGCCGTTAATTGCGATGCAGTTCAATTGCGGATCTTCAAAAAGTGTTACTTCCAATTCTGGAGAAGTAGAATCTTGGATTACTACTACAGATGAAACTTCAAAACTTAAAAAACAAACTGATTTAGTTTTTGGTTCAGAAACAAATTCAAATCAGACAATCGAGATTAATCCAGCTGAAAAATTTCAAACCATCGAAGGTTTCGGATTTTCATTAACGGGCGGAAGTGCTCAAGCTATTAAAAAACTGGATAAATCAAAAAGAGAGGCCTTGCTTCAGGAATTATTTTCTAGAAAAAATGGCGCAATTGGTTTAAGTTATTTAAGAATAAGTATTGGAGCATCAGATTTGAATGAAAAAGTTTTTTCGTATGATGATATGACAGAAGGACAAACAGATATGAATTTGGAACACTTTAATCTTGGCCCAGATTTAGACGATGTAATTCCGGTTTTAAAAGAAATCTTAGCTATAAATCCTAAAATAAAAATAATGGGATCTCCGTGGTCGCCTCCAGTTTGGATGAAAGACAACGGAAGCTCAAAAGGCGGAAGCTTACAGCCAAAATACTATGGAGTTTATGCACAGTATTTTGTAAAATACATTCAAGCAATGAAATCGCACGGAATTGTGATTGATGCCATTACGCCTCAAAACGAACCATTGCACCCAGGAAACAACCCGAGTTTGTTAATGTTGGCAGAACAGCAAGCAGATTTTGTTGGAAACCATTTAGGTCCCGCTTTCGCGAAAGCAGGAATCAAAACCAAAATTATTGTTTATGATCACAACTGCAACAAACCAGAATATCCTTTGACGATTTTAAGAGATCCAAAAGCAAATCCGTTTGTAACGGGATCGGCTTTTCACTTGTATGAAGGAGATATTAGCGCTTTGACTACTGTTCATAACGAATTTCCAAATAAAGATTTGTATTTTACAGAACAATATACAGGTTCGGGAACTAATTTTGAAACAGACTTAAAATGGAGTGTGAAAAACGTAGTAATCGGTTCTATGAGAAACTGGAGTAAAAATGCACTTTCTTGGGGATTGGCAAATGATGAATTCTATAAGCCTTTTACACCAGGAGGATGTTCAACTTGCAAAGGAGCTTTGATGATTGATCAGAACCAAAATATCAAAAGAGAAGTAGGATATTATATCATCGGGCATGCTTCTAAATTTGTTCCAGAAGGTTCGGTAAGAATTGGAAGTAATATTGCAGGAAGCTTATATAATGTGGCTTTCAAAACTCCTTCAGGACAAACCGTTTTAATTGTAGAAAATGATGGAGCTTCAGCTGCAACATTTAATATTAAATATAACCAAAAACAAACCACAACCACTCTAAACGCAGGTGCAGTTGCAACTTACGTTTGGTAAACAACTTAAACACATGAAAACAACAACAATTATGCTGTTTATGCTTTCGCTTTTAGCGTCGGCACAACAGCAGACAATAGATCAGAAAGTCAATGATCTGTTGAAAAAGATGACAATCGAAGAAAAAATTGGCCAGTTAAATCAATACACTGGCGACAATCAGGCAACGGGTCCAATTACAATAAACCCAAACAAACAAGCTGAAATAAAAGCAGGTTTAATTGGTTCGATGCTAAACGTAATCGGAACAAAATATACCAGAGGATATCAGGAATTGGCGATGCAGTCAAGACTTAAAATTCCGTTGTTATTTGGTCAAGACGTTATTCATGGTTACAAAACTACTTTTCCGCTTCCATTAGCAGAAGCGGCAAGCTGGGATTTGCAAGCAATTGAATTAGCAGCAAGAGTAGCAGCAACAGAAGCTGCAGCAAGCGGAATTCACTGGACATTTGCGCCAATGGTAGATATTAGCCGCGATCCTCGTTGGGGACGTGTAATGGAAGGAGCAGGAGAAGATACTTATCTAGGTTCTAAAATTGCTTACGCAAGAGTAAAAGGTTTTCAAGGAAACAAATTGGGAGATTTAAACTCAGTTATGGCCTGCGTTAAACACTTTGCAGCTTATGGAGCTGGAGCTGGAGGAAGAGATTATAACTCTGTAGATATGAGCGAAAGAATGTTGTGGGAGACTTATTTACCACCATTTAAAGCGGCTTTAGACGCTGGTGCAGCAACATTCATGAATTCGTTCAACGATATTAACGGAATTCCAGCAACTGGAAATGTGCATTTGCAGAGAGATATCTTAAAAGGAAAATGGAACTTTCAAGGTTTCGTAGTTTCAGATTGGGGATCAATTGGAGAAATGGTAGCACACGGTTATTCTAAAAATCTTAAAGAAGCTGCTTATTCAGCTATTACTGCAGGAAGCGATATGGATATGGAAAGTAATGCATACCGTAAGAATTTAGCAGAGTTAGTAAAAGAAGGCAGAGTTGCTATAGATTTGGTTGATGATGCAGTAAGACGTATTCTTCGCAAGAAATTCGAATTAGGATTATTTGATGATCCTTACAGATATTCTGATGAAAAACGTGCTGAAAAAGCATTAAGTAACCCAGAGCATAGAAAAGCAGCTCTTGAAGTTGCGGAGAAAAGTATTGTTTTATTAAAGAATGAAAACCAGACTTTGCCAATATCAAAAAATGTAAAAACAATTGCATTTATTGGACCAATGGTTAAAGAATACAAAGAGAACATGGGCTTTTGGTCTGTAGAACTTCCAGAAGTTGATTACAATAAATGGATCGTTTCGCAATGGGATGGTTTACAAAACAAAGTGGGTAAAAACACTAAATTATTGTACGCAAAAGGTTGTGAGATCGAAGGAACAAACAAAGATGGCTTTGCAGAAGCTGTTGCAACAGCTAAACAAGCAGATGTTGTAATCTTGAGTATTGGAGAAAGACGCGACATGAGCGGTGAAGCAAAAAGTAGAAGTGACTTGCATTTGCCAGGCGTTCAGGAAGATTTAGTTAAAGCAATTCAGGCAACAGGAAAACCAGTTGTAGTTTTAATAAACGCTGGAAGACCTTTAGTTTTTAATTGGACAGCAGATAACGTTCCTGCAATTGTTTACACTTGGTGGTTAGGTACTGAAGCTGGAAATGCAATTGCAAATGTTTTGTTTGGAGATTACAATCCATCAGGAAAACTGCCAATGACTTTCCCAAGAGAAGTAGGGCAGGTGCCAATTTATTACAATCACTTTAGTACAGGAAGACCAGCTAAAGATGAAAATTCAACAAACTATGTTTCAGCTTACATCGATTTGAAAAATTCTCCAAAATATCCTTTTGGATATGGTTTGAGCTACACAACGTTTGATTATTCTGGTTTGAAATTATCTTCAACTAAGATAAAAAGCAATGAAACAATCAAAGTTTCTTTCCAATTGAAAAATACTGGAAAAGTAGCTGGAGAAGAAGTGGTTCAATTGTATTTGAAAGATAAATTTGGTTCTGTAGTAAGACCAGTTTTAGAGTTGAAAGATTTTCAAAAAGTGAAATTAAATGCAGGAGAATCTAAAACAATCGAATTCACAATCGACAAAGAGAAGCTTTCTTTCTATAATGATAAAGTAGAATGGGCTGCAGAACCAGGAGATTTTGAAGTTATGATTGGAGCTTCATCAGCAGATATTAAATTAAAATCAGATTTTGAATTAGTAAATTAAATTAAAAACGGGGCTTCTTTTTGAGCCCCGTTTTTTTTATCAAAATTATTTTAGTCGTTTCTTAAAACTGTATTTAAGCATATTTATTAAACCTTGTTCAATAATATCGATTCCAATTCCATAATTGCTGTCGGCAATTTCATGATGTGCATTTCTAAAATCTTCAAAATCTTCACTTGGGATTTCTAAATTGATCAATGGTTTAAAATCGACATAAATAGAAGCGCCATTTTTAGTTACTTTTTTGCGGCTTGTAAAATCAAAATAAGGATTTGTAATAGTACTTTCTTGAATAGTATATTTTTCTTGAGTATCTATTTTCTGATCTGTCGATAAGTTGATCTCGTATTTTTCGTTGTCAAAATTATGCCAGAACGAAACATCGCTGTGTATAAAATCGCGTGCTGAGTTTTTAACCACATTTCGATCAAAATACATTAAAAAACGATTCTTTTCGGGATCTGTAAAATACGGATTTTCGATTGAAGTGTTGTATTGAATTGTAAACTCATTCAGCTTTTTATCATCGCTAACAATTTCAATTGAAGCATCTTTAAAAATAGTCCTGATATCAGTTCCGTTTCTATCGCTAGAATAATTTAAGGCATAGAATAAGAAATTATTCCAGCTGTCAATTATTTCTCTTTTATTAGTGTTTTTGAAATATTTGCGCATATAATTGGCACGATTTCCTTTGTAAGTCGAAACCAATTTTAACTGGCCTATATTATTTTCGGCACTGAAATCTACTTTTTCAGTTATACCATAATAAGGAAATTTATACGGTTCTTTAATCGCTAATTCTTGATTTGGTTTTACCTCCAAATAATGCTTAAAGTAGATAAAACCGCGGTTTTCAAGCAATCCAAATTCATCTCTTGAGGTGGCATCAACAAAATAAGTTTCTCCTTTGTGTTTAATTTTTACAATAACATGATTAAAAGTCAGCAGAGAAGGAAGATAATATTTAATGTAATGGTCAGAATTAAAGTTTACTAATACTACAGAAGAATCAACATTGATATAATCCAGAACCACTTTCAATAAAACCGATTTTGCCTTACAATCACCTTGTTTATTTTCATAAGTTACTGATGGCTCTTGCGGTTTGTGCCCGTTCATTTCATCAGCATTAAAAATATAGTACACATGATTTTGTACATAATCAATTGCAAATTGCAACTTCTCATCTTGATCTGCAATGGCATTCAGTTTTTCAACAAGGTTTGGAGCAAATTCTTTTAAAGAGGCTTTACTGTATATTTCTTCATAAAGCGGAGAAATGTAATTAGATAAATCAATCCAATTACCATCTGTAGCAAAATCAATAAAAGGAGCAATTTCTCTATTAACGTCAAAAGAGTTAATGTAATTTTCTTTGTCAATAACAAAACGCTCTCCTTTTTTCAGGTAATTGATTTCTGGTTCTATAACATTTCCCTCTTCATCTCTGAAAAATGTTTTTTTGTAAGCGATTGTTTCTTTTCTATCATTGATAAATGAAAACTTATATTTTCCGTAAGCCCAATAAGAACTTGGTGTTACATAGACATATTTAAGAAACTCCTTTCTCATAAAATCGCGATCTGTAAAAACCTTTGTGCGAGAATCTTCAGTAATCAAAATATCATAAAGACGTAAATCTTTAATTGTTATGTTTACTTTTTTGTTACTGCTCAAAATGCCGCCTTCGCTTTGATTTTCGCTATCCAAAACTTTAATTTTAGTATCAGCAATTTTATCAATCAAAACACCATCTCTTAAAACACTGATTCTGTGTATAACATAAGTCTCGTTTTCTTCTACGACAACATCTCTTACCGAAGCGCTTTCTAGATTTGATGGTTCGTTAAGTGTATAGGCAACACAAGCATATTCACTATTTTCGATATCGCTTGTATAATAAATTTTATCTAAGAAGTAACAGAAATCTCGACCTTCTTCAACTTGTTTGTTGGAGAAATCGGATTCTTTTATATAGTCAATAAGTTGATCGTCGTTAATTGTAGGCGCCCAGCTTTCTGGTTTTTGAATTTTGTAGCTTTCTGATTCAATGATGTTTTCCATGTACTTTTTCTATAGGGGTATATTCTTACTTTTAAAACGGCTAAAATAATTAATAAATGACCATTTTCTTTCATTTTAGTGTAAAATTTATAATAAAAAAAAAGCCTCACTAAAAGTGAGGCTGTATTATAAATTATAAACATGGACAAGGTTATTTTATTACAGTATTTACAAAATCCATGGCGCCAATTCCTTTATAAGAAGCATACAAAGCTTTGTCAAACGCTTCTTGTTTTGCTTTTTTGTTTTTTGCATCAGTTTCAACAATCATCTCGTTGAAAATTCTTTCTTGTTCTTCACTATATTTCAAGGAAGCTTCTAAGAGATAGGTTTTAGAAACAAACCCAAAAGAATTTAGAATCTTACTTCTAATCTTTTGATTAAAATTTTTTAAAGTATTGGTATTCATGGCTTTCTACATTTAATTTCTACACTCACTTTGAAGATAAATGGTAGCTTTGTATTATTATTCTTTGTTTTTTGATTTCAATTATAACAATTAAAATCATTAATGTGTTATTATGACGCAATGTACTTATTTTTTTTAAATTTGATTTTAAATTTTCGTTAAAATTGTGGTTTAAACACTTCTGTTTTGATTGAAAATCATCTCTTTAGAAAAATACTTGAGTTTTATAAAAATGAAGTAAATTGCAGAGTTATTAAAAGAAAGAATTTATAAAGATTTTTGATGTTAAAAGACATTATAGATAATAACGAAAATTACCAGCCTGGACTTTCCATAGATTGCGTCATTTTTGGTTTTCATGATAATCAATTAAAAGTTTTATTGATAAAAGTGGAACGAGCCAATAAATGGTCTTTACCCGGCGGATTTATTCCTGTTGATCAGGATATAGATACAGCCGCGATTACGGTATTGAATAGCAGAACTGGTGTTGATGGTGTTTTTTTAAGACAATTTGCAACCTTTGGAAAAGTAGATCGTAACAAGCAGCATTTTGATAAAAAAACACTGGAATACCTTAAAATTGAGGAAGCAAAAGGAAAATGGCTTATGCGCCGTTTTGTGACGATTGGCTATTATGCTTTGGTCGATTTTTCGAAAATTCTTCCAAATCCAGCAAACAGACATGAAATAGTAGAATGGATTGACCACAAAGAAGTTCCTGAACTTATTTTAGATCATCGTGAAATTCTGGATAAAGCACTAGATACTCTAAGAATCGAATTGAATTTAATGCCAATAGGTTACAATTTATTGCCAGAAAAATTTACCATTCCAGAACTGCAAAAATTATACGAAACGATTTTGGATAAAAAACTCGACCGCCGAAATTTTTTAAGAAAAATAACCAATATCGGAATCCTTACTAAACTCGATGAAAAGAAAAGCAACGTAGCGCATAAAGCTCCAAACTTATATTCTTTTGATAAAGAAAAATACGATGAGGTTCTTAAAAACGGACTGAATCAAGGCTGGTAGAAGGGTAATAATCTAAAAATGATATTATGGTTTCAATTGAAGAATTTAGAAAGTTAGCAATGTCATTTCCAAATGCAACAGAGGAACCTCATTTTGAAAAAACATCTTTTCGAATCAAAAAGAAGATTTTTGCCACTTTTGACGAAAAAAATAATCATGCCGTTTTAAAATTGACCGAAATAGACCAGTCGGTTTTTTGTGCGTCAAGCGAAAAGATTTTCTACCCAATTCCAAATAAATGGGGAAAACAAGGATGGACAATTGTTGAACTTTCAAAAGTAAGACCCGAAATGTTTGAAGATGCCTTGATACGTTCGTACGAAAATGTTGCCACAAAAAAGAAGTAGCATCTTTATCTTACAATAGTTCTAAAAGTCAAATTAACCCTTGGTTTCTGAGTGGTTTTTGTTGGAGGAAGTCTATGAAGCCAATGTGTTTGCGTTTCATCTTTCATGACCAATAAACTTCCATGTTCCAGAATCATAGAAACCGTTTCTTTTGATTCTTTATGTTTGAAAGCAAATTTACGTTCTGCTCCAAAACTTATAGATCCAATTGCACCATTTTTCTTTAAATCTTTTTCGGCATCGCTGTGCCAAGCCATTCCTTCTTCTCCAGTATGATATAAATTTAGCAGACAGGAATTGAAAGTTTCACCTGTTTTTTCTTCAATGATTTTTTTTAGTTTCAAAAGTTCAGGAGTCCAAGGCAATGCTTTTTTTGTTGTATTCGAATACGTATATTCAAATTCCTGATCGCCGTACCATGCCACTTTTCTTTTGGTTAAAATTAATTTTCCGAAGATAACAGCTTCATCATTTTTCCATTCAATTGTATTTAATAAAATATCACGGTAGAAGTCGGCTTCTGTTCTCGAAAATAATTTTCCATAATAATTCACCGTTCCATCTTTTGGAAGCAGATTGGTTGTTTCGTCTATTTGAGGATTAAATAAGTCCATTTTTCCATTTTTGATAATCTGATTTCATACAATGCCCGCAAGGTCTGAAACCATTTTGTTTGGCATCATTTTCAGATAAAAAGAAAACACGATTTTCTCGTTTCATTCTTTTTCCCGAAGAACATTTAAGTGTTCCGTAGATTTTTAATTTTTGGTTGCCTCCGAAACAAATTTCGCCTTTTTTAATTTTATTTCGAAGATCTGAATCTGAAATTTCAATATGTTTTACCATTTATTTTTATAGATATTTTTATTCTGTAGAGACGCACCGCAGTGCGTCTACGCAAAGATTGGTTTTTTAATTTGCCACAGATTAAAAAAATTATTAGGATTAAAATTTGTTTAAATCTGCGGTATCTGCGAGAAAAATGCCTTTGCCGATTTGCGTTATGTAGACGCACTGCGGTGCGTCTCTACAGATATGCGTGGTTCAAAACCTTTGCACCTCTGTACCTTAATTTAACGCATCATGGAAAATAATTCCCAGCGTATATCTTTCACCCGAATGTACTTCACTTACGCCATGTTTCATGTTTACGCGATAATAGCCTTTTGTGCCTCTCACAGGTCTGAAATTGGTTGTAAAAATGAGAATATCTCCCTTTTTTGGTTTTAAAACTATTGCCTTAGATTGTGCTCTTGGCGTTTGTTGAGTCAAAACAAATTCACCGCCAGTAAAATCTTCATCAGGGTCGTTTAGAAAAAGTACGATTTGAATTGGAAAATAAACATCACCATACAAATCCTGATGTAAAGTATTAAAACCGCTTTTACCATATTTTAGAATTAAAACTGTAGCCTTCAGCTGATTATTGTCATGACATTGTTTTAGCAAATCTTCATGTTTGATTGGAAAAACAGTATCAATATTTAAAGCTATCATCCATGCATTTGCAATAGGGGCTAATTTGGGATAGATGGCAGATCGAATGCTCTGAATTAAATCTGGAAGCGGATAATTGAAATATTTGTATTCGCCCAAGCCAAATCGGTAGCGCTCCATTACAACTGTTTTTCGGTATATGGATGGGTTGTCATAATCGAATTTTAAGTCTTCACACTGTTCATTATTAAGCACTTTTGGAATAATTGCAAATCCATTTTCGTGCATAGATTCAGTGATGCTTTCCCAATCCTGGGAAGCAATTTTTGATTGTATATTTTGCATAAAGAATTTTTAGATTGAATTTTTTTTCAGCCACGAATTACACAAATGTTCACGAATTAATTTTTTATCAATCAGAATAAAAATTTGTGCAATTCGTGTAATTCGTGGCCGAAAAACTATAGATTTACATGCGCACCTTCCCAGCCAATAATGGCTGTTTTACGCGTATTTCCCCACATATAACCGCCAAAAGTTCCCGAAGATTGAATCACACGATGGCAAGGAATTAAAAACGCAACAGGATTGCTTCCAATTGCAGTTCCAACAGCTCTGGATGCATTTGGTTTTTGAATTTGGTGTGCGATTGAACCATAAGTGGAAAGCTGTCCCATTGGAATTTTTAGTAAAGCTTCCCAGACTTTCAGCTGGAAATCGGTTCCTTTTAAATGCAGTTTGATTTCTGATAATTTGCTCCAATCATTCTGGAATATAAATAGTGCATTTTGCTGTGCTAAGTCTAGTTTTTGGGTAAAAGAAGCATTTGGAAATTTATCTTTTAATGCAATAAGTCCGGTGATTTCATCTTCGGCGAATGCCATAAAACAAACGCCTTTTGAGGTTGACGCAACAATGATATTTCCAAACGGACTTTCGGCAAAACTGTAGTTAATAGCCAGATTTTTTCCGCCATTTTTATATTCTGCAGGCGTCATTCCTTCAATATTTACAAACAAATCATGAAGACGACTTGTTCCTGATAATCCTGTTTCAAAAGCAGTTTCAGAAACGGTCGCCTGATTTTCTTTGAGTAATTTTTTGGCGTGCTCGATGCTTGTATATTGTAAAAACTTCTTCGGACTCGTTCCTGCCCATTCACTAAAAAGCCTCTGAAAGTGAAACGGACTTAAATGTACTTTTTCTGCAACCTCATCAAGATTGGGCTGATCTTTAAAATTTGCTTTGATATAATCGATTGCTTCTGCAATGCGATTATAATTAATGGTTTCTTGTGTGTTCATTTTTCTTCCATTTTATAAGGCAAAGATCGATTGGTTTTGGCAGGTATAAAATCCGAAACTTGCTTTGTTTTTTTGTTTCTGGTTTCAAGTTTCTGGTTTCAAGTTTCAAGTTTCTGGTTTCAAGTTTCTGGTTTCAGGTTTCAGGTTCCAACTTAACTTGAAACCTGAAACTTGAAACAAAATTTTACAATTCTTTTTCCATCTTAAAGTTAATTAATTCAACGCCCAAGCGAATATTTTTCTGTTCGGCTTTTACAGCAAATCCTTTCTTTTCAAAAAATGGTTTTGCTGTTATGCTGATATCTGAAGTTATTATTTTTGAATGATGTTTTCTAGCTTCAATTTCTAATTCGTTTAGAATTTTGTCTGCAATTCCTTGTCGCTGAAAATCTTTATGAATGTAGAAGAAATCAATGTAGTTTCCATCTTTTAAGGTTCCGAAACCAGCAATCTGATTTCCAATAATGGCTAATAAAACAAATTGTTTTTCGATAACTTCAATCCAACGTTCTTTATTTTTTACTCCATAAGTCCATGCTTCTATTTGCTCAGGATTATAATCGTTTTTGCAGACAGATTGTATGGTTTCGATATACAATTGCTGCATTTCGGCAAGATCTGAGATTGTAGCTTTTCGAATGTCCATGTTTTATATTTTTTAAAATAGGGTTAAGGGTTAATTAAGGTGTACTTGGCAGTACTCTGATTTCCGGTAATATCAAAAAGGTTTAGTGATAATCCTTTTTTTAAATCTCGGCTTGCGGTAGCAGCAGAAATATCCTTAAAAACATGCATATAATCTTTCCTGGTAAATTCCTTAATTCCTAGAGAATAAAAATACTCTAATCGGTCAATGTCTTTTATTGTTCTGTTATCGTAATTAAGTAAGTTTTCCAATGATTTATTTATTACATCTAACATATACTCGATAAAATAAGTTGATTTACCACTACTATCACTCATTGCGAGAGATTTGTAATAACGGTCTTGTGTTTTACTTATCAATGTCTCAAAAGGTAAAAATTCGAAAACAGGGTATTCTTCCATTAGAATAACAGTCTGCCATAATCTTCCCATCCTGCCGTTTCCGTCTAAAAAAGGATGAATAAATTCCATTTCATAATGGAAGACACAACTTTTTATTAAAGTTAGTTCATCTTTGTTTTTTAAATAGTCAAATAAATCATTCATTAAAAAAGGAACATTCTCGTAAGGAGGAGCTATATGTGCAACTTTTGTCCCTTTTACAATTCCAACTCCTTGTTTTCGATACTTTCCTGCATCAAGAACGAGGTCTTTCATTAATAACTGATGAGCACTTAAAAAGCTTTTTGAAGAAGTTGATTTATATTCTCTTAATTTATCATAAAGCTTGATTGCATTTAAAACTTCTAAGACATCTTTTTGTGGGCCAATTACTCTCTTGTTTTCAATTAATGCAGTAATTTGTTCTTCTGTTAAAGTGTTTCCTTCAATTTGTAATGAAGAATGTATTGTTTTAATTCTATTCTGCTTTCTAAGTTTTGGAGATTGTTTGTCAAGGTATAAGATGTTCAACGCTCCAATCTTTTCAGATATAGAACTTATTAATTTTAATATGATGGGAGTAATGTCATAAGGTGGCTTCATGATAGTATCATTTGATACTATCAAAAATAATATTTTTTGATTTAATGCGCTGTAGTTTTGGAAAAAACATTGATTACAATAACTCCAATTATAATTAAACTCAATCCAATTATGGCGGGTAAATCTGGAATTTCTTTGAAGAAAATGGCGCCAATTGCGGTAATTAATACAATTCCGACTCCAGACCAGATGGCATAAGCAAACCCGACAGGAATGGTTCTGATGGCAAAACTCAAACAATAAAATGCTCCGCAATATCCAATAATGGTAATAATGCTAGGAATAAGTTTTGTGAATTCTTCGGACTTTTTTAATGCTGAGGTAGCGATGATTTCGAAAACAATGGCTATAAATAGGAATAAAAAATTTTTCATGATTTTCGTTTTTTGAAAAGTTAAGCTTTGTTTGAAACGGACAGGAATTTATTTATCGAATATGAATTTCTGTTTCATTATTTTTTACTTCATCAAAACAATCAATACATAGCATTTTAAAATCGGCTTTGGCTTGAAAAACATCAGTCCATTCTTCGCCATTATCAAGAAGCCATTGTTCGCATTCTCCGCACCAAGCAATTTGAGGAAGATCGCCCTCGGCTTCTGAATAGTAAAAACCAATTTTTTCTTTAGAGTCTGTTGCCATTGCAATATGAATGCAACCAAAAGTCATTTCTTTTGTGCCATGTATTTCGCATAAAACTTTTTCGATCATAATTTTATTTTCTTCTTATTTTTTTGATGTGCTGGGAAGTTTCAAATTTAAGCTTAAAATCTTAGGGCTTATAAATAATTTGGGACTATTTATGGTTCTTGATTTACGTTTGCGTGAGGGATAGGAGCTAGCTACCGAAGTAGCGCGGATAGCCCGACGTAATTTAAGAAAAGGCCTAATGTACGCAAAGTATATTAGGCCTTTTCTTAAATTATGGCGCGCCCTGATTATTTTAGATTTCTAATATTTCTTCTACGGGTTGAGTGATAGTCCTACGCTGAAAAATAATCTTACCTTGTCGATATTGTTTATCCATGAAGTATCAAAATGGATCGGGCCTAAAATGGATTGATAAGAAATCGCTGCACCTCCTGATATTACTAGGCTGGTATCGATGTTGTTATCCCAATTTCCTTTTGGATTAAAGGCATGTTTTATATATTCATTGAAATTTTCAAAACCAACAGAAGCAAGATTGAAGTGAGGAGTTAGATAAATTTTTCCAATTAAGTTTATCTGAGATCCAAGTTTAAGTCCCATATATTGTGTAACATTAAGTTCGTCTTCATGAAGTCCTGCAAATGAAAAGCGATTGCTGCCAGAACTTGGTATAATGCCACCTATGAAATATTTTGCGGCATAGCCAAATCCTGAAAACGGAATATCGTCATGTTTAACTTTATCCTGAAAAATAAAATAAGAATCAAATCCTATGATTCCTGTAATTTTCTTTTTTATGGGCAATCTCTTTTCATAGGTTAAACCAAATTTGGTGTAGCCATTTGTAGAGCCAGAAACACGTGTTAAGTCTGGATCAGAAAAAGAAGCGTCGATATCGGTAAGAAATGATCGTGCTATGTTTGATTTTATAATTGTCCCTTCTGTGGCAAAGAAAACTCTATCCATGTCATTATAAGAATAATGCAGGTTGAATTCTATATTATTGAAGTTGTAATTGTTAATGCTGACCGAGTTTGGGTTGTATTCTCGATCATATTTAGGTTTTAGATTGGTATAGCTATAATTTAGTCCAAAACCTAAATAGCTTTTTAGAGAATTTAAGTTTCTGTTTACTTCATTGTTTACTTCAACAGTGTTGTAAAGTATGTTGTCTGATGCTTTACCATTAATATAAATTTCTTGGCGAAGTAAAGCTCCATAAGCTTCAGATATCCACCACCATTCTCTATGCTGTCCAAAATTTTTCTGATAATTGATTCTTGCTTTTGGCTGTTCGGCAATATCAACCGTTAATAGAAGACGAGAGGCATCAGCAAGAACATTTCTACCTGTGTAGTTAAAAATTATTCCGACACCTCTGTAAGTGTCATAGTGAATTGAGGTATTTAGCTGATTTTTGGCACGTTCAAATCCGAACAATGTAATACCTAATTTATCTTCATCTTTAATGAAGTAACTATACGTAATTTCATCAAAAAGATTGGTTCCCATTGCTCTGTTAATACCAGCTATTAAATCTTTGGTGGTATATTTTACGTGGGTTTTTAGATTTGCCCTTCCGACAACCAACGGCATATTTTCAGGACTTATTTTTTTGTAAACGATTGTGTCCAATACAAACTCATTTGGCATATTAGGCAATTTGTGGGTTCGCTGCTGAAACCCCTTTAATTTTTCTGATAGAGCAATTAAAGCTGGAAGATTTTGATTTGTAGCAATTTTACCGTCTTTGTAGATTTCGTTGCTATTAGCAAAATCGGCAGTAGAAAAACGTAGATTAGGTAAATGATCAACCAATATTGTACATAAATCACGGTTTGCAGGATTTTTGATGTTGCTCGGGAACATACTGGTCTGCATTAATATGGTCATTAGATTATTCAGTTTGTCGACAGGTTCCATTCCGCCTCCGACATCACTTCCGATAATAATATCGGCGCCCATTTGTTTGGCAACATCAGTTGGGAAATTATTTAATACTCCACCGTCTACCAAAACTGTTTTTCCATAAGGCATTGGTTTGAAGATGGCAGGCAGCGACATGCTGGCACGCATAGCGTAGGATAGACTTCCTTTGCTTAAGATAACTTCTTTTCCCTCGACCAAGTCTGTGGCCATAGCTCTGAAAGGAATCGGGAGACTGTCAAAATCTTTGACATTGTATACAGGGAAAGTTAATTCCGAAAGGTATTCTCTTAGATTTTGATCATTTAATAGAGAACCAATGCTGTTAAGTTTTCCGTCTTTAACACCTATTCCAACTAAATATCGTTGAAATTCTCTTTTTTCTTCGGCACTTACAGCTCGTAATGACTGGCCTCCGCCTAGCAATTTATCCCAATAAATATCTTTCGTGATTTTTTCGATACTGTCGCCAGAATATCCCATTGCATAGAGACCGCCAATAATGCTTCCCATACTATTCCCGACAATAAGGTCTGGAACAATATGAAGTGAGTCTAATTTCTGTAAAAGAGGAATATGTGCAATTCCTTTTGCGCCTCCACCGCTTAACACTAATACGACTTTAGGCTTTTTTTCCTGAGAAAAAATAATTTGCGGAAGGCTTAATAAAAACAAGAATACGAATAAATAGGATGTTTTTTTCAATTTTTTACTATTTAAGTATTTGATAAATAGATTCTTATTCTGGTTATTAAAAGTAAGCAGATATTTATAAAAGTACAATTTTTTGATGGAAATGTTTTACCTGAAACATAAAAACAGAAAACCCGACAGATTTTTAAAACCTGTCGGGTTTGAATATATACTTAAAGAAATCTAACCCAGATAGCTATCGGGACTAAAATCAATTAATATCTGTAGTACTCTGGTTTGAATGGACCTTGAACTTCTACACCAATGTAAGCAGCTTGATCTTCACGTAAAGTTTCTAATTCAACGCCTAATTTAGCTAAGTGCAAAGCAGCAACTTTTTCATCTAAATGTTTTGGTAACATGTAAACTTCGTTTTTGTAAGCTGCGCTGTTTTTCCATAATTCGATTTGAGCTAAAGTTTGGTTTGTAAATGAGTTACTCATTACAAAACTTGGGTGACCTGTAGCACAACCAAGGTTTACTAAACGACCTTCAGCTAAGATAATGATATCTTTTCCAGCGATAGTATATTTGTCAACCTGAGGTTTGATTTCGATTTTAGAAGCACCGTGGTTTTTGTTTAACCAAGCCATGTCGATTTCGTTATCAAAGTGCCCGATGTTACAAACAACAGTTTTGTCTTTCATTTTTTCAAAATGACTTCCAACCACGATATCTTTATTTCCTGTAGTTGTAATGATGATATCAGCATTAGCAATTACAGTATCTAATTTTTTAACTTCGTAACCGTCCATTGCAGCTTGTAAAGCACAAATTGGATCGATTTCAGTAACTGTTACAATAGAACCAGCACCTCTAAAAGAAGCTGCAGTTCCTTTTCCAACATCACCATATCCGCAAACAATCACTCTTTTTCCAGCCAACATTAAGTCAGTTGCACGACGAATAGCATCTACAGCAGATTCTTTACATCCGTATTTGTTATCAAATTTAGATTTAGTAACAGAGTCGTTAATATTGATTGCAGGCATTGGTAAAGTTCCAGCTTTTACTCTTTCGTAAAGTCTGTGAACACCAGTTGTAGTTTCTTCAGAAAGACCTTTAATTCCAGGAACCAATTCTGGGTAACGATCGATAACCATGTTTGTTAAATCTCCACCATCATCCAAAATCATGTTCAATGGTTTTCTGTCTTCACCAAAGAATAAAGTCTGCTCAATACACCAGTCAAATTCTTCTTCATTTAAACCTTTCCAAGCGTAAACAGAAATTCCAGCAGCAGCAATAGCAGCAGCAGCTTGATCCTGAGTAGAGAAAATGTTACAAGAAGACCAAGTAACTTCTGCACCAAGAGCAATTAAAGTTTCGATCAAAACAGCAGTTTGAATCGTCATGTGTAAACATCCAGCAATACGAGCACCTTTTAATGGTTGTTCGTCTTTATATTCAGCGCGAAGTGCCATTAAACCTGGCATTTCAGCTTCAGCTAGTTCAATTTCTTTTCTTCCCCAAGCCGCTAGAGAAATGTCTTTTACTTTATAAGCCACATAAGGCGTAGTTGTAGTACTCATTTATAGTATATTTGTATATTGTAAAATTTTTGCAAATTTACGTAATAGGTTTTTAATTTTACTAATTTCTGTAAGATTTGTGAAATCTTTAATTTCTTAATCCATAGAAAGTTAGTTATAAAGGTCTTTAGGAGCTAATCCTGCTGTCCGCTGTATCTTTTCCTGGCTAAAGAAGCCAGAAAAAGGATGCCGCTTCCATCAGGGCTAGGAAAGGTCAGATATTCATTAGAAATTTCATTTTCAAAAAGAGAAATAATTTATAATTTACAACTCATAATTCATAATTAAAAAGTAATGCCTTTATTTGAGACCATACAATTCAACGAAACTACTAAAATCCTAATTTGGGAAATAACCGAATCTTTTGATGAATTGTATAATCGCGTTTCTTTGAAAGAAAAGACGCAACGTAGACTAGACGGAATGAAGTCTCAAATGCATCAGCGTGCTTTTTTAAGTGTTCGAATGCTGATTCAGGAAATGGGGTTTACAGATAAAGATCTGCATTATGATGAATTCGGGAAACCGTATTTTGATTGCGATAATCATATCTCAATTACACATTCGTACCATTTCGCGGCGATAATTATAAGCAAAGAAAAGGTTGGAATTGATATGGAATTACAGCGCGATAAAATTCAGAGAATTGCTGATAAATTTACCGATTTCGAATGCAAGTATTTAGAACCGAAATCTACAGAAGAATACATAAAAAAACTTACCGTTATCTGGGGAGCCAAAGAGGCAATCTTTAAAATAAGAAATGAAAAAGGTATAAGTTTTAAAGATCATATCAATGTAAACAACTTCTCTTTAGAAGAAACCCAAACTCAGGCAAGTCTTCATTTTGATAATTTGATTAAGGATTTTGATGTGCATTATCAGGAAGTCCAATCAGATAATTTTGAGGGAACGTTTACTCTGGTTTATGCTTTTGAGAAATAAAGTTTTAATGTAAAAATTCCAAATTCCAAATTCCAAATTCCAAATTCCAAATTCCAAATTTGAAGATTTATTTTCAATTTTGTCATTCCGAGGAACGAGGAATCTTCGCAGGAAACTCTGCAAAGTAAATCGTAAGCCTTTTAAATAAATAAAAGAATTTTAAATCTCGCTTTCTTTTTGTCTGTGCTGAAACATACTCATGTACAGAAAAGTGCTCATTTTTCGAGCGCGTCTTTTTAGTGTTTCGGCGTTTTCACCTTCAAAATATTCGTCAATGGTTTGAAACCAATGATTCAGCCAGATTCCGAATTCATTAGGTGTGATTTTTTCGTCAAAATGAGCGTCAACTTCATTGTGAACAGCATGCGGATTTCCTTTGTATTTTCGGACACCAAATAGATTAGTTTCCCAAAAATCTGTCAGTTTTTCGAGATGCGCATCCCAATCAGAAATCATTTCATTAAAATAAAAGCCGATTTCTCGATCGGCTCTTATTTTAGCATAAAATTGATGTACTAAAAAAGATACATCAGTTCTATTTTCTATTTGTTTTTTCATAGAATAAAACTATTCAAAAGTATAAAGAACAAACTTAAAGTTGTGCTTAACATAATAAGATTGAAAACTACTTTGTGCTTCATTTGTGCCAAGATAGATGTATTTGCAAAAACACAGGCTAAAACAATAATTCCTAGCTGAATCATTTGCGGAATAGAAGTTCCGTTGGCTAAAACATACATTGCTGCAGCGCCTCCTAAACAGCTTTGTCCAATTACTGCCATTGCAGCAGAACCCATATAATTTCTATTGAAAATGTCGAATGTTGTTTGATATAGTGTCATGGTATTCAGTTTTTTATATCAACAAAATTACAGCTACAATAGCATTGCATTTTATGACTTTAATCATAAAACGGGAATTTTTTTATCTGTATACTTTTCGATTAATAATCTTCAGTTCGCCTTTTTTCTCCAATGCTTTAATGGTTCTAATAACCGTTTCTACACGTAAACCAGTTAAATCTCCAATCTGCTGTCTGGTAAAATTAATGAAATAGCCATTTTTATCTTTTTGAAAATTGAAATAAGCAATTCCGTGATCAATCAGCTTTAGAACGCGATGTTCGGGTTCATGCGTCGAAATTTCGGCAGCCATAATTGATTTATAATACAATCTTTGCGCTAAATTTTCGATTATTTGAATGCTCACTTTTGGATTTTCTTCTAAAAGCTTCATGAAGTTTTCTTTTGGAAGAATAAAAAGCTCAGTATTTTCAACAGCTATTGCATTTGCTGGATATTTTTGATTTAAGAATAATGGAGGTTCTCCAAAAGATTGTCCATTATAAAATATGCCTTGAATAAATTCGCGTCCGTCATCATTGTAATTACTCATTTTTACTTCACCAGAAATAATCTGATAATAGT
Source organism: Flavobacterium sharifuzzamanii (assembly GCF_003254585.1). Classification (GTDB taxonomy): domain Bacteria; phylum Bacteroidota; class Bacteroidia; order Flavobacteriales; family Flavobacteriaceae; genus Flavobacterium; species Flavobacterium sharifuzzamanii. Next base: position 509,955 of record NZ_QJGZ01000041.1, read on the forward strand.
GTAATGGTAGATTTCCTTCTTCAAAAATAATGTCATTTTTATCAAATGATCTTTTTATAACTCCGTACTTTTCAAGTAATCCAACTGTAATCATAATGTGTTATTTACGTTATCAAAAGACGTTGGACAAATATAATTCATTCAAAATAGTTCTTCTACATTAAAAATCTTTTACTTTTACACCCCGTATGCAAGAACAGATACTCACTATTAGACAACAGATTTTAGAAGCTAAAAGCAATGGCCAAAAATTACTGGCAGTGCTTTTGGATCCTGATAAAATTGTATTGGAAAATGTCAATCATTTAATTGAAAAAATTAATGGTTCGCCTGCAACTCACATTTTTGTTGGAGGAAGTATTGTTCAGAACAACATTTTAGAAGAATTGATTTCGGAGTTAAAGCAAAAAACAAACCTTCCTGTTATTTTGTTTCCTGGAGACCCTTCTCAGATTTCACCAAAAGCCGATGGCATTTTATTTCTTTCTTTATTGTCTGGCCGAAATCCGGATTATTTGATTGAATATCAGGTTCAGGCTGCTCCAATTCTTAAGAAAACAAGTTTAGAGGTTATTTCTACAGGTTATATTTTAATTGAAAGTGGCAATGAGACAGCTGTTGCCCGTGTGAGTAAAACAAAACCTTTAAGCCGCGAAAATCTTGATTTGGTTTTGGCAACAGCACAAGCGGGTGAAATGTTAGGAAACCAACTTATTTACTTAGAAGCAGGAAGTGGTGCAAAACAGCCTGTTCCTACAGAAATGATTGAACTTATTTCTCAAAATATTCAAATTCCTGTTATTGTTGGTGGAGGAATTGTAGATTTGCAAGGAATTCAGAAAGCCTATCAGGCTGGAGCAGATTTGGTTGTTATTGGAACTGCTTTTGAAAATAACAGTCGTTTTTTTGAGTTATAAAAGACAAATACCACATTTTCATGATAGATTTTTTTTTAGAAAGTTATAAGAACGCACCGCTATGGCATATTGCTTTGGAGTTCCTAGTATTTGTCTGTGGAATTTTGAGCGTTTGGTTTGCTAAAAAAGAAAATATCTGGGTATATCCGACAGGATTAATAGCTACAGCAATATCAGTATATCTGCTTTATGTTGCAGGTTATATCGGAGATATGATTATAAATGCATATTTTTCGATTATGAGTATCTACGGCTGGTATGTCTGGGCAAAAGGAGGAACTGCAGAAGATAATCTGCCAATTACCCGTACAAATTTTAATGAAAAAATAATCGGAATCTTACTGTTTATTGTGACTGTTTTTGTAGTTTTCGGGATTTATAAATATTTCGATTATGAAATACATAAAGACAATTATGTAGATATGATTTCGTCAGGAATATTTTTCGCAGGAATGTGGTATATGGCCAGAAAAAAAATAGAAAACTGGACACTTTGGATTATTGGTGATATTATTGTTGTGCCTCTCTACGCTTATCGCGGCTTAGGGATGTTGTCACTTCAGTACATAATTTTTACAATTTTGGCTATTTCAGCTTATTTAGAATGGAGAAAGATCTTAGACAGCAAAAAACAACCATCATAAAAATTGCTTTGTTTGGTCCTGAAAGTACAGGAAAAACAACCCTTGCAAAACAGCTTGCAGATTACTACGAAACCGAATGGGTTCCTGAGTTTGCACGTGATTATTTGCAAGAAAAATGGGAAGAAAATAAGCATATTTGTGTAGCCGATGATATGATGCCAATTGCGTATGGTCAGACTGCATTAGAAAATGAAAAACTGGCCAATGCAAATAAATACTTGTTTTGTGATACCAACTTAATGGTGACCAAAGTATTTTCTGAAATGTATTATGGTTTTTGTGATCCGCTTTTGAATGAAGCGGCGCTAAAGCATGAATATGATTTGTTTTTCCTTACCGATATTGATGTTCCTTGGGAGAAAGATGATATTCGTGATACTCCCGAAGGAAGAGAAACGGTATTTTCTGTTTTTAAACAAACTTTAATTGATACGAAAAAGCCTTTTATAACCTTGTCAGGTGATAAAGAAACACGTTTGGCAAAAGCAACAGCTATTATTGATGAATTGACTATTGCTAAAGAGCATGATTTTTCATCTAATGATTTTGTGCAAATACATAATAGAGGAATCTCTTTTGAGACTATTTTAAAGCAATTAAAAAGTTTTAAAAAAGGAATAGCAAAAAGTAATTTAATTAGACCTGCTACAATCAACGATGGAATTTTAAATTTATCAGAAAACGAATTTCACCAGAAAGCTTTATTTTTTGATCAAGAGAAGGATAAATTTAAAATTAAAAAGTTTGTTCCAGCATCTGGCGCGGCGACAAGAATGTATAAATTCTTAATAGCATTTCTGAATGATTTTGATATTGAAAAGGAAACGATAAATGCCTATATCAATAGAAAAAACGATAAAGAATTGGCTATTTTTATTGTTGGTATGGAGAAGTTTCCTTTCTTTGAAACCGTCGATAAAAGGTTAAGAGAAATTTATCCTGAATTTGAGACTTTAGAAAGAGATTATAAAAATTATTATTTTATAAAATTATTACTGTCTCCAGACTACTATAATTCGGCAAACAAACCTAAAGCAGTTTTACCGTTTCATCAATATGATACGCATATTGCTAATCCCATTGAAGAACATTTGAATGAGTGCGTACATTATGCATCATCAAAAAATGTATCCAATTTGCATTTTACAGTTTCAGAAATACATCAAAATTTATTTGAAGTAGCAGTTGATGAAATTAAAGAGAAGATCGAGAAACCTTCAGGTATTAAGATTGATATCGGATATTCTTATCAAAATAAAAGCACAGATTCTATTACAATAGATGAAAAAAATAAACTGGTAAAGGATAAGAATGACAATTTAGTTTTTAGACCAGGCGGACATGGCGCTTTGATTGAAAATTTAAATAATTTGGATGCCGATGTGATCTTTATTAAAAATATAGATAATGTAATTCAGAATCATATTGATCAAATTACATTATATAAAAAAGCTTTAGCGGGTGTTTTGGTCGAGATGCAGCAAAAAGTTTTTGAATATTTAAGATTAATTGATCAAGAGAAAATCAAAGAAGACAATATTGAAGAAATACTTCATTTTTTAGAGAAGAGTTTTAGTGTAGAAATGACTGCGGATTTCAATAAATTTACTTTTGAAAATAAAGTAAGTAAGCTAAAAGAACTTTTAGACAGACCAATTCGCGTTTGCGGAATGGTAAAAAATGAAGGAGAACCAGGAGGTGGTCCTTTTTGGGTTATGAATAAAAATGGGATAAAATCGCTTCAGATTGTGGAGGCTTCTCAAGTTGATTTAGAAGATAAAAAGCAAGAGAAGATTTTAGCTGAGGCAACACATTTTAATCCAGTAGATTTGGTTTGTGGTATAAAAAACTATAAAGACGAAAAGTTTAATCTGCTGCAATATGTAGATCGAGAAGCCGGATTTATTGTAGAAAAAAGTGTTGAAGGGAAATCGGTTAAAAATTACGAATTACCAGGTCTATGGAATGGATCAATGGCCAATTGGCTAACCATTTTTGTTGCAGTTCCGTTGATTACTTTTAATCCGGTAAAAACGGTAAACGATTTGTTGAAAGCAGCGCATCAGCCACAATAATATGGATTCCGAAAAAATTATATCAGAATTAAACTTTAAAGCTGTTCGAAGCAGCGGAGCAGGTGGGCAAAACGTGAATAAAGTTTCGTCTAAAGTGGTTTTGAGTTTTGATCTGAATGCTTCGCAAGCTTTATCTGAAGACGAAAAATTACTATTGCAAACCAATATTGGTGCTCGTTTAACAACCGAAAATATTCTGATTTTAAACTGTGACGAAGATCGAAGCCAGATTAAAAACAAAGAAATTGTAATAAAGAGATTTCTAGAAGTAATAAAAAAAGGGCTTTATGTTCCTAAAGTTAGAAAGGCGACAAAAGTTCCAAAATCTGTAATTAAAAAAAGAATTAAGGATAAGAAGAATATTTCTGATCTAAAGCAATCCAGAAGAAAACCTAACTTAGATTAAATATCAATTTTTAAAGTTCCAAATTCCACTAAACTAATTAAAAGTAAGTTTTTGGAATTTGGAATTTCTTTTTTGGAGTTTTAAATATTTTAACACTAAATTTGCACTGTCTCAAAGGGGTGCTCCAAATAACGAGCTGAGATCATACCCAAAGAACCTGAGCGAGTAATGTTGCTAAGGGAAAAACGACACTATCGAGCGTGCACACTTTATTTTGTCGTGAAACACATTTATTAATTTAACAAAAGAATAATTCCCCCTTTTATTCGTAATTCTTTACGAATGAAAACTATTTTTAAAGGTACTGAGGTACTAAGTTGCAAAGGTTCTAAGATTCAAAAAATGAGCAGGACCAAATCTATTTTCTTTCTTCTCTCTTCTGGTTTCTTCACACTACTATCTTTTGCACAGCAGCAAGATTCTACAAAAGTGAATCAGCTTGATGATGTATTGGTTTCTGCAGTTCGTGTTACTTCTAAGACTCCTGTGAGTTTTAGTAATATGGATAAAAAGGAAATTAAGTATAGAAATCTAGGCCAAGACATTCCTGTTCTGATGAATTACATGCCTTCAGTTGTAACTACGTCAGATGCTGGAAATGGTGTTGGTTATACTGGTATTCGTGTGCGTGGAAGCGATGCAACACGTGTAAATGTAACCATAAACGGAATTCCGTACAATGATGCAGAAAGTCAAGGAACATTTTGGGTAAATATGCCCGACTTTGCTTCTTCAGTAGAAAGTCTTCAATTACAGCGCGGAGTTGGAACATCAACAAATGGAGCAGGAGCTTTTGGAGCTAGTTTGAATTTATTGACTGATACTTATGCTAGAAAAGCAACAGGTGAAATCTCAAGTTCTGCAGGTTCATTCAATACAATTAAAAATACGGTAAAGTTTAGTACAGGTTTATTAAATGATCATTTTGAAATTGCGGGACGTTTGTCTACAATAAAAACACACGGATATATTGATCGCGGAAGTGCGGATTTAAAATCATATTTCTTGCAGGGAACTTATGTTGGTAAAACAACTTTGATTAAAGCGTTGGTTTTTGGAGGAACTGAAAAAACGTATCAATCTTGGAACGGAATTGATGCAGAAACTCTAAATACAAATCGTACTTTTAATTCAGCAGGAATGTACACAGATGATGCAGGAAATGTTCATTTTTATGATAACGAAACAGATAATTACAATCAAGATCATTATCAATTGCATTGGAGTGAATCTATTTCTGATAAATGGAGCACAAACCTGGCATTTCATTATACAAAGGGAAAAGGATATTACGAAAATTATAAAGAAGATGAACCTGTTGAAGGTTATGGGCCAATTAAGCCAACAAAAACAGTTGAAGATGATAATGGAAATTTAATTCCAGTAACCGATTTGATTCGTCAAAAATGGTTGGATAATGATTTCTACGGAACGACTTTTTCTGCTAAATATGTAACAGAAAAACTAAATGTTATTTTAGGAGGAGGTTGGAATAAATACGAAGGTGACCATTTTGGAAAAGTAATCTGGGCACAATATTCAGATCAGTCAGCGTTAGGAGCTCATTATTACGATGATTATTCGTCAAAAACGGATGGTAATGTTTTCGCGAAAGCAAATTATCAATTCACAGAAAAATTAAGTTTCTACGGAGATTTGCAATACAGAAATGTGAAATATAAAGCCAATAGTGCAGAAACTGGTTTGGTAGACGATAATTTCAACTTTTTCAATCCGAAAGCTGGTTTGAATTATGCTTTCAATGAAAAAAACACTTTGTATTTCTCTTACGCACGAGCGAATCGTGAACCAAACAGAACAGATTACGAAGGTGGAAATGTAAAACCAGAAAAGCTTAATGATTTTGAATTAGGTTGGAGATTCAATTCAGAGAAATTTCAATTGAATTCTAATTTGTATTATATGGGATACAAAGACCAGCTGATTTTAACGGGAAGATTAGACGATGTTGGAAATCCTATTCGCGCCAATACAGAGAAAAGTTACCGTTTAGGATTTGAGTTTGATGCCACGATTGCACTTTCTGAGAAATTCACTTTAAGGCCAAACTTTACTTTAAGCAGCAACAAAAACGTAGATTTAGCTGTTGATGGAGAATTTTACGGAACTACAAAAATTGCCTATTCTCCAGAAGTAATTGCAGGAAACGTTATTGTGTATAAACCTATGGAGAGATTGTATCTTGCATTATTACAAAAATATGTTGGAGAACAATACATGAACAATATTGAACTTCCGGCAGCTAAATTGGCAGATTACTTTGTAAACGATTTTAATGCATCTTACGAAATAAAACCAAAAACAATTTTCCAATCGATAACAATTACTGCTTTGGTAAATAATATTTTCGACAAGAAATATGTTTCAAACGGAGCAATGTGGGATGTTTATCCATACTATTATCCGCAAGCTGGAACCAATTTCTTAATTGGTTTGAGTTTGAAATTCTAATTAAGTTAAGACACAAAAAAAAAGCCTGAAATTATTTTCAGGCTTTTTTGTTTTTAATTGTATACATGAATAACGGTTCCAGAATATTCGACACGATATTGTTTCATCGGATATTCTTTTCCGCCAAGCCCTGTAAATAGATTATATTGAGTTTTGTCGCAGGAACAAACAGCATAAATCCCATCAATTGTCATTGCGGTGCAAGAAGTTAAAGCTTGGTTTGGACAAGCTGCATCAAAAGCAGTATAAGTTCCTTCACCAGTTTTCATTACGATAATTCCTTTTGCACCATAATTAGCAACATAAACAGGGTTGCTTGGATACAGTAGTTTGTTGTAAGTAGGAAGATTAGTGTCCAGATACGCGTTTATCGAATAGTTGGGAATGTACGGATTGTTATTACTTCTGTTATTGTCACTGCAAGAGAATAAAACTGCAGTAAATGCGATAAAGAACCAGATTTTTTTCATTATTTGAATAAGAATTAGTTAAAACAAAAATAATTTATTTAGATTTGAAATCTATATATGATTAACATATAATTATGTACTATTAAAAATTATAGTATATTTGTGGTAAGAAAATCCCGTCGCGATGGGATTTTTTGTATTTATATAAACGATGAAGTTATGAGTAAAGTATCTTATTATACAGCAGAAGGATTAAAAAAATTAAAAGATGAATTGGAGCATTTAAAGAGTGTAATGCGTCCAAAGGCATCTCAAGATATTGCAGATGCAAGAGATAAAGGTGATTTGTCTGAAAATGCAGAATATGATGCAGCAAAAGAAGCGCAAGGTTTATTAGAAATGAGAATTGCTAAACTTGAAGAAGTATATGCAAATGCAAGATTAATTGATGAATCGCAATTGGATGTTTCTAAAGTTTTGGTTTTATCGAATGTAAAGATCAAAAACCAAAGTAACGGAATGGAGATGAAATATACGCTTGTTGCAGAAAGCGAAGCAGATTTAAAAACAGGTAAAATTTCTGTAACTTCTCCTATCGGGAAAGGTTTATTAGGGAAATCTGTTGGAGAAGTAGCTGAAATTACGGTTCCAAACGGAGTTTTGAAATTTGAAATTCTGGAAATTTCGAGAGACTAAATTTTAGTTTAACCGGTTAATCGTTTATTCGTTTGACCGATTTAATGATTAACCGATTACACAAATAAACAATGGCATCAATATTCACTAAAATTGTAAACGGAGAAATTCCCGCATACAAAATCGCTGAAGACGAGAACTATTTAGCATTTTTAGATGTAAATCCAAACGCTAAAGGACACACACTTTGTATCCCAAAACAAGAGATTGATAAGATTTTTGATATGGACGAAGAACTGTATTTAGGATTGATGAAGTTCTCTAAAAAAGTGGCGGCAGCTTTAGAAAAAACAGTTCCATGCAAAAGAATCGGAATTGCAGTTGTTGGACTTGAAGTACCTCACGCACACGTACATTTGATTCCGTTAAACCACATGGACGAAATGCGTTTTATTGATAAAGTGACACTTTCTAAAGAAGAGTTTGAAGCTTTAGCAAAAGATATTCAATCGAATTTATAAGACTTCGACTTCGCTCAGTCTGACAAAAAAGATAACTAAAGTGCAGTAAATTTTTTACTGCACTTTTTTATTTAAAGCAATCTGAAAAGTAGTTCCTTTTCCAATTTCAGAATTCAGTACTTTTATTTTTCCGTTGTGATATTCCTCGACAATTCTTTTGGTTAAAGAAAGTCCAAGTCCCCAACCGCGTTTTTTTGTGGTATATCCAGTTTCAAAAATGGTTTTAAACTGTTTTTTAGGAATTCCGGTTCCAGAATCTTTAATATTAATTTTTACATGCTGAGCATCTTGTTCAACTTGAAGATCTAATGTTCCTTTTCCTTTCATCGCATCGATAGCGTTTTTTACTAAATTTTCGATAGTCCAGCTATGCAATGTTGGGTTTATCATAGCTAAAATAGGTTCATTTGGAGCATAAAATGAAAACGTAACCTGTTTTGAAAAACGAGATTGTAAATATTCATAAGCCGTTTTAGTTTCTTCTACAATATCATGAAGTTCTAAAACTGGTACCGAGCCAATTTTAGAAAAACGATCTGTTATAGTTTGCAGGCGTTCGATATCTTTTTCGATTTCAATGCTAATTGACGGATCAATATCTTCTGTTTTTAATATTTCGACCCAGCCAATTAATGATGAAAGGGGGGTACCAATCTGATGTGCTGTTTCTTTTGCCATTCCTGCCCAAAGTTTGTTCTGGGTTGCCATTTTGGTGCTTTTATAAAAGTTGTAAATTAAAGCAATACATAGAAATATAATCAGAAGCAGCGCAATAGGATAATATTTGAGTTTGTTTAGCAATGAAGAGTTGCCGTAATATAATGTCTGATATTTTCCTGGTGCATATTCGAAAGTGATTGGTTCATTTTCATTTTTCAGCTTGTTCAAGAAAGCAATTCTTTTTTTCTTATCATTAAGAATTTCATCGGGAACATTTACCGCACTCACCACTTTATCATACAGCATTATTATACCCGGAATCGAAGTGTTATTGTTGAAAATCTGAAGAGGAAGTTCGACATCAGTATTTTCATCTGCATTAACTATTGAAATTTGAGCCTTTACAAAAAGGTTCATTTTCAAGCGTTCTTCATTTTTAAAAATTTGGAAGAAAGTATAAGTGTTCCAAAGAATTAGAGAAATGATTATAAAACATACCGAAATAATAATCCAGCGGGTTGTATTTGTTCTTTCAGAAAAAGACATATCAGTTTTTTTGAGGTATAAATATAACGAAATATAAACATTTTATATTTTGCCGATGTAGAAAGATTTTTTCGTTTTTATCTGCAAAACTATTTCTTCGAATTAAACCATTTCAATACTTTTGTAGCTGCTAAAATGAGATTCTGTCTAAATTTTAAAGTATGATCAGCGTTAACCCAAAAGAGATTCCAACGGCCAAATTGCAAGGCTATCTTCAGAGTTCAATCGGACCAAGACCTATTGCTTTTGCAAGTACAATTAGTGAAACAGGAATACCAAATTTATCTCCGTTTAGTTTCTTTAATGTATTTAGTGCCAATCCGCCAATTTTGGTTTTTTCGCCATCAAGACGTGTTCGTGACAATACTGTAAAGCATACTTTAATTAATGCCGAAGCAACTCGAGAAGTAGTGATAAATGTTGTAAATTACGATATTGTACAGCAAACTTCTTTAGCAAGTACAGAATATGGAGACGGAGTAAACGAATTTATTAAAGCTGGATTAACCCAAATTCCATCCGATTTAGTAAAACCATATCGCGTAAAAGAGTCTCCAGTTCAGTTTGAATGCAAGATTACGCAGATTATCCCGTTAGGAACAGAAGGTGGAGCAGGAAATTTGATTTTATGCGAAGTCGTAAAAATTCATATTGACGAATCGATTTTAGATGAAAATGGAGCAATCGACCAGCATAAAATTGACTTGGTTTCAAGACTTGGAAATAATTGGTATTCAAGATCTAATCAAGGACTTTTTGAAGTCGCAAAACCCCTGACAACATTGGGAGTAGGTGTAGATGCGATACCCGATTTTGTAAAAGAAAGCCCTGTTTTTGATGGGAATGATTTAGGAAAATTAGGAAATGTTGAAACCTTGCCTACAAAAGAAGAAGTTAGTATATTTGTGAAAGAAAATTTCACAGTCAAAGGAGTTTTAAGCTCAGACGACCAGAAAAAAGTACATTTAGAAGCCAAAAAATACTTGGATAATGGCGATGTAGAATCGGCTTGGAAAGTGCTTTTAGCTAAAAAATAAAAGAAATAGAAACAATAATTAATACAGACGAAGATGGAAGTTACAGGAAAAGTAAAAGTGGTTAACCCAGAGCAGCAAGTTAGTGCCTCATTCAAAAAAAGAGAGTTAGTTGTTACTACTGAGGAGCAGTATCCACAACATATTTTAATCGAATTTACACAAGATAAATGCGATTTGTTGAGTAGCTATAAACAAGGAGATGCAGTAAAAGTTTCTATCAATTTAAGAGGAAGAGAATGGGTTAATCCGCAAGGAGAAACTAGATATTTCAATAGTATTCAAGGTTGGAGAATCGAAAGATTAGCAGCAGAAACTCCGGGACAAGCTCCTGCAATGCCAGCAGCAGAAACTTTTGCTCCAGCAACAAACTTAAATGAAGACGAACCAGACGATTTACCGTTCTAAGAGTTTAAAATTCAATTTACTAAATTCCAAATTCCAATTCATTCTCGTGAATTTGGAATTTGGAATTTTATTTTTGATTAAAGAATAAAAAAACTTACTCATAGTTTTGTCATTTCGACGAAGGAGAAATCTTCGCAAGTAACTCCACAAAGATTTGTTTTTCATACGGAAATAATAAGATTATGAAACATTGGTATTTGGAATTTTACTATTTGAATTCAAAAATTGATTATTTTTAAAAATGTACTATTTATTCAACGATTTATTTTTTCCGCCAGTTGAAGAAGCTGATGAAGAGGGAATTTTAGCGATAGGAGGAGATTTAAGTCCAGAGCGTTTACTGTTGGCTTACAAAAGCGGTATTTTTCCATGGTTTAATGAAGGAGAACCGATTCTTTGGTGGGCGCCTGATCCGCGAATGGTATTGTTTTTTGATGAGTTGGTAATATCCAAAAGCATGAGAAAAATTCTCAATAAGAAAATGTTTAAGGTTACTTATAATAAAAGTTTTAGAGAAGTAATTTCAAATTGCCAACAAATAAAAAGAGAGGGGCAAGAGGGTACTTGGATTTCTGATGAAATGATTGAAGCCTATTGCAAATTGCATGAAGAAGGAGTTGCAAAATCAGTTGAGGTTTGGCAGGATGATGCGTTGGTAGGTGGTTTATATGGAATTGATTTGGGAAAAGGAAATATTTTTTGCGGAGAAAGTATGTTTTCTAAAGTTTCGAATGCTTCAAAAACAGCTTTTATTGCTTTAGCACTATATTTGAAGAAAGAAAATTATAAATTATTGGATTGCCAGGTTTACAATCCGCATTTGGAGAGCTTAGGCTGCCGAGAAATTGATCGTGAAGAGTTTATGTCCATTTTAAAAAGTAAATAGAAAATGAATGCCATTTACAGCGTAAAAGAAATTTATATTTATCCGATAAAAAGTTTGGCAGGAATCAGTCTTGAATCTGCAAAAGCTGAAGAAATGGGATTTGAAAACGATCGCCGTTGGATGCTTATTGATGCAGAAAATCAAATGCTGACACAAAGAGAACATCGAATTATGAGTCAGTTTTATCCGCAGATTTCAAATGGAAAAATTAGCATTACTTTTCAGGATCAAAAGCATGAATTTTCTATTAACGAGCATTTAGAAAATGTGATAGAAGTTAATGTTTGGGATGATAAAAGCGAAGTGGTTGAGGTAAATCATGAAACATCAAAATGGTTTAGTCAGCATTTAGGTTTTGATTGTAAATTGGTTAAAATACTTAAAAATGGAGCTCGTAAACACGAAAGTTCTAAATTAAAAGAAACATTCAATGTGAGTCTTGCAGACGGTTACCCATATTTATTGATTGGATCTAAAAGCTTGGATTTTTTGAATGACAAATTGGATGAAAAAATTACCATAAAAAGGTTCCGTCCTAACATTGTCGTAAGCACCGAAAATCCTCATGAAGAAGATGATTTTAAGACTTTTGCGATAGGAGACGTTCAATTTAAAAACATAAAACCCTGCGGAAGATGTGTTATGGTAAACAATGATCCGGAGAATGGGCGTTTGAAAAAAGAGCCTTTAAAAACTTTAAGCAAATATAGAAATGTAGATAATTCTGTTTTATTCGGAACCAATATTGTAAGTCTGAATTCTGGAATTATTAGCGTTGGCGATGAGGTTATTTTCTAGAAATTCAGTTTTATAAAATTCCAATTTAAAGTATTAAAAATGACCAATTCATTTTTTAAAGTTGGTAATTCTAAGATCAGTTTTAAGGTTTCGTGTGCCATCATATTACCCATAATTCCGGGCAATGTACCTAAAACGCCATTCAAATTGCAATTCGGAACATCTTTTGGGTCAGGCATTTCAGGAAATAAATCTCTAAGATTTTTACTTCCGTTATGATTAAAAACCGCAATCTGACCTTCAAATTTTAAAATGCTTCCGTAAACTAAAGGTTTGTTAAGCTGAACGCAAGTATCATTGACTAAATAACGAGTAGAAAAATTATCAGAACCATCTACAACAATGTCATATTGCCGAATGATTTCTGATGCATTTTCAACCGTTAATTTTTCATTGATTGCAACAGCTTCAATCAGCGGATTTAGTTTTGATACGACTTCTTTTGCCACGACAGATTTATGTTTGCCAATTTCATTTTCAGTATATAAAATCTGTCTATGAAGATTATGAATTTCGATCGTATCAAAATCCATAATTCCAATAAAACCAACTCCTGCAGTTGCAATATATTGTAAAATTGGACAGCCCAAACCACCTGCTCCAATTACTAGAACTTTAGCTTTTTTTAATTTTTCCTGACCTTCATCGCCAATTTCAGGCAGAATAGTTTGTCTGTTGTAACGTAAAAATTCTTGTATAACACTCATTTTTTTAATTGTGAATTGTGAATTGTGAATTGTAAAATGTTAAGTTTTCAAACTTGAAACTTGAAACTTGAAACATTTCAACTATAAGCCTTGTTCCAGTCTTTCCAAACAGGTTCATAACCTGCATTTTTTATGATGTTTGAAATTTCTTCTGCAGAACGTTCATCGCTGATTTCAAATTGCTCCAAAGATTGGGGATCAACAACATAACCACCTGGATTGGTTTTAGAACCAGCACTCATGCTCGTAACGCCAATCGGAATAATGTTGTTTCTAAATTTCTCATTTTCACGGGTTGAAATGGAAATTTCTAAATCTTCATTCCATAAACGATAAGCGCAGATTAATTGTGTCAAATCTTTATCGTCCATAATAAAATTGGGTTCGATAATTCCTTCAGCGGGACGAAGACGTGGAAAGGAAACCGAATATTTTGTCTGCCAATATTTTTTTTGGAGATAATCTAAATGTAGAGCGTTAAAAAAACTATCTGTTCGCCAATCTTCCAAACCTAATAAAACGCCCAAACCAATTTTATGAATTCCAGCTGTTCCAATTCTATCAGGAGTTTCCAATCTATAATCGAAGTTTGATTTTTTACCTTTGGTATGGTACTTTTTATAAACTTCCTGATGATACGTTTCCTGATAAACCAAAACAGAATATACTCCGGCATTGTGTAAACGCTCGTAATCTTCTGTAGAAAGTGGCTGAACTTCAACAGAAATAATGGAAAAATCTTTTCTAATTAAATCAATTGCATTCAGAAAATAATTAATATTTACAGTATAATTTGCTTCTCCCGTAACCAATAGAACATGATCAAAGCCAGTTTTTTTTAAGGCTTCGACTTCTAGTTTTATTTCAGCATCAGAAAGAGTTTTCCGTTTGATTTTATTGTCTAAACTAAATCCGCAATAGGTGCAGATATTTTGGCATTCGTTGCTTAGATATAATGGAGCGTACATTTGGATAGTTTTTCCGAAACGTTTCTTGGTAATTTCATGGCATTTTTGAGCCATTTGCTCTAAATAATTTTGAGCAATAGGAGAAATTAGAATCAAAAAATCGTCAAGATTGTATTTGGTTTTGGCCAAAGTGCGTTCTACATCTTTTGATGTGGTTTTATATATTCTAGATTGGATTTCATCCCAATTATATTGCTCGAAAATAGATTTAAAAGTATTCATGTGAGTTTAGTTTACTGCAAAAGTTTTTTAACGCAAAGCGCGCTAAGAATACGCAAAGATCGCTAAGCTTTGAGTTCTTGTCTTTGGCAAAAAGTCCGCAAAGCTTAGCGAACTTTGCGAAAAAACTCTGCGAACTTTGCGTTAAAAAAAATTACTCATAAAGAAATGAAGTCAAAGGACTAGAAGCCGAAGCGTAATTTTGTTGATTGGCAACTTTAGCTTCAAAAGCTTTTCTTCCTGCAACAACAGCTTCTTTAAAAGCCTCAGCCATTAATTTCGGATTTCCAGCAACAGCAATTGCAGTATTCACTAATACCGCATCGGCACCAATTTCCATTGCTTTTGCTGCATCAGAAGGCACTCCAATTCCAGCATCTACGATAACAGGAACAGTGCTTTGTTCAATTATAATTTCTAAAAAATCGATCGTTTTTAAACCTTTATTGCTTCCAATTGGTGAACCTAACGGCATTACAGCCGATGTTCCAACATTTTCTAAATGCTTGCATAAAACAGGATCAGCATGAATGTACGGCAGCACAATAAAACCCAATTTTGCCAATTCTTCTGTTGCTTTTAAAGTCTCAATCGGATCTGGCATTAAATATTTCGGATCGGGATGAATTTCTAATTTTACCCAATTGGTTTCCAAAGCTTCACGAGCCAATTGCGCAGCAAAAACAGCCTCTTTGGCATTTCTTGCTCCAGAAGTGTTGGGTAGTAAATTGATATTTGGATGTTTTAAGTGCGATAAAATAGCATCTGTATCAGTTTCAAGATCAATACGCTTTAGGGCAACAGTAACCAATTCGCTTTCTGAAGCTAAAACAGCATCTTCCATTTCTTCATTCGAACCAAATTTCCCAGTTCCGAGAAACAAACGGGATTTAAAGGTTTTGTCTCCTATATTAAACAATGATGTCTGCATATAATTTTTCTTTTAATTGTTGAATTAATTTTGGTTTTTCATCGCTTTCAGTAATGATTCCAGATACGGCAATTCCGAAAATTCCAGTTTCCATTAACGGACTTACATCACGCACTGTGATGCCTCCAATAGCATAAACAGGAATGTCAATTTTATTTTTTTTCAGTTTTTGAAGAATTTCATGATAACCCGACAAACCCAAAATCGGACTCAGTTTTTCTTTTGTTACTGTAAACCTGAAAGGCCCCAAGCCAATATAATCACAGCCATTTTTTACATGATTTTCGATATCTTCAAAAGTATTGGCAGTTCCTCCGATAATTTTTGTAGAACCTAAAAGTACTCTTGCTTCGTCGATTTTTGTATCTGTTAATCCTAGGTGAACGCCATCTGCTGCAATTTGTTCTGCGAGATGCAAATCATCATTTACAATAAAATTGGCAAGATATTCTTCGCATAAAGGTTTTACTGCTTCCGCTAAAGTAAAAACGTCTTTTTGCGTTTGGTTTTTAAATCGCATTTGTACCCAATTGCATCCAGCATCAAGTGCCTGATGAATGTTGCGTAATTGGTCGTCAATTGTTTCGCCTTGCGAAATATATTGCAGTTTGCTATACATAATGGTATCCGATTAATGTTGATGTTGAACTCAAATATTTTTCTATGTAGATTTTTGCATTTTTGCAAGCTACTTCCATAGTTTGATTTAGTGCTAAATTGGAAGCGATTGCTGAGGAAAGGACACAGCCGGAACCATGTTTTTCATGGCAATCTTTTTCAGTTGGGAATAAATCAAGAATTTTATTTTTTAAAAACAATTGATCTTTTCCGATTTCATTTGAGTTGTGTCCGCCTTTGAGTAGAATTGCAGTTGAAATCTCATTCTCAATCCAAAGATGATCTTTTATGAAACCAGGAAGTAATTGTTCAATTTCTATATAATTTGGTGTAATCAAATTGATTTTGGAAAGGATTTGGTTTAGATTCGAATGATCTTCAATGTTTAAGAAATCAAATTCTGTTGTCGATTTTAAAACTGGATCCCAGACAATTTTTGTGTCAGGAGAAATTAATTTTATCGTCGAAAGAATCCGATTTAAATAAGAAAGAGAAGGTACAATTCCGATTTTAACAGCACTGATTTTATAGCTTTGAAACAAGACTTCAATAGACCGTATTACAAAATTGATATTGATCCATTCAATTTTATGAAATTCATTTTCAGTCTGAATGGTATTAGCTGTTGCAATTGCAAAACCAGAAACTTTATGCTGTTCAAATGTTTTGATATCAGCCAAAATTCCAGCACCACCGGATGGATCTAAACCTGCGATTGTGAGTACGAATGGACGATTTTCTGACATAATTTAAATTGTTTTAACGGATTCTCATGGTTCCATATACTTCCTAAAAGTGCAACTTCATCAAAACCGTTTTCAAGTGTTTTTTGAATGTTTTCGGCATTAATTCCGCCTAAAGCAACCACTTTTGTTTTACTATTTGTTCTTGATTTTATAGCATCGAAAAGATCAATTTTCGGATGATAATTTTCCTTCGAAATACTTTTAAAAACCGGACTTAAGAATGCATAATCAAATTTGTTTTCTAAGGAATTAAAATCTTCGATAGAATGTGTTGATGTTGAAATTGATTCACATTTATTCCTACTAGGTTTTGAAAACCTTGCAGGAAATCCTGAACTCTGTTTTCTTTCTTTCTCGGAAAAATGAAATCGGCTAATTCCAAAATCTTCGGCTAAATGATGATGATTATGCAAAATCAGTTTATTTCGAAATTCTAATTTTATCTGATCAAGAAACTGTGCCATTTCTAATTCTGAAAAATCAGGTTTGCGAATATGAAACAAAGACAATCCTTCCTCCAATAAAGAATGAAGAATATCTATTTCATCTTCAATAAAAAAACGATTTGTAATCACAATCATTTTTTGAAAGTATTAAGTATTAAGATGAAAGAATTAAGAGATCGTCTATTTAAATCTTAATACTTAATTCTTCCATCTTAATACTCACGTTATATATAAATCTCTTTTCCTTGTTCAATAAATTCCTCTGACTTCTCTTGCATTCCTTTTTCAGCTGCTGCGACATCTCTAATTTCCTGAGATATTTTCATAGAGCAGAATTTAGGACCGCACATCGAGCAGAAATGGGCTACTTTTGCGCCATCAGCAGGGAGTGTTTCGTCGTGAAATTCTCTTGCAGTATCTGGATCAAGAGCCAAATTAAATTGATCTTCCCAACGGAATTCAAAACGAGCTTTACTCAAAGCATTATCACGATATTGTGCTCCCGGATGGCCTTTTGCTAAATCGGCAGCATGTGCAGAAATTTTATAAGTGATTACACCGTCCTTTACGTCTTTTTTATTTGGTAAACCAAGATGTTCTTTTGGCGTAACATAACACAACATTGCACAGCCATACCAACCAATCATTGCGGCACCAATTGCAGAAGTAATATGGTCGTAACCCGGTGCAATATCTGTTGTTAATGGACCTAAAGTGTAAAAAGGAGCTTCATGACAATGCTCTAATTGCTTGTCCATGTTTTCTTTAATCATGTGCATTGGTACGTGTCCTGGCCCTTCGATAAAAACCTGAACATCATGTTTCCAAGCGATTTTTGTCAATTCTCCTAAAGTTTCTAGTTCGGCAAATTGTGCAGCATCATTCGCGTCAGCAATCGAACCTGGACGTAAACCGTCTCCCAAAGAAAAAGCAACATCATATTGTTTCATGATTTCGCAGATTTCTTCAAAATGTGTGTATAAGAAGTTTTCTTTATGATGAAATAAACACCATTTCGCCATAATTGATCCTCCTCTCGAAACGATTCCTGTAACACGATTGGCTGTTAAATGGATGTAACGAAGTAAGACTCCTGCATGAATTGTAAAGTACGAAACACCTTGTTCTGCTTGTTCAATTAAAGTATCACGGAAAATTTCCCAAGTCAAATCTTCAGCAATTCCTTTTACTTTTTCAAGAGCTTGATAAATAGGAACGGTTCCGATTGGAACAGGTGAATTACGTATAATCCATTCTCTGGTTTCATGAATGTTTTTTCCCGTTGATAAATCCATGATCGTATCGGCTCCCCAACGACAAGCCCAAACGGCTTTTTCAACTTCTTCTTCAATGCTTGAAGTCACAGCGCTATTTCCGATATTGGCATTAATTTTCACTAAGAAATTACGACCAACAATCATCGGTTCACTTTCTGGGTGATTGATATTGTTTGGGATAATAGCTCTTCCGCAGGCAACTTCAGAGCGCACAAATTCGGGTGTGATTTTGTTTTTTGGAGTATTCGCACCAAAGCTGTTTCCGTTGTGTTGGCATTGCATTGCTTTGGTTTGCTCGTTTAAAAGTTCAATACGCTGATTTTCGCGAATAGAGATATATTCCATTTCTGGAGTAATAATGCCTTGTTTAGCGTAATATAACTGTGTTACATTTGCGCCTTTTTTAGCACGTTTTGGCTGATGAAGATATTCAAAGCGAAGATGATTTAAGCTTTCGTCCTTCAATCGGCTTTGACCATAATCTGAGGTGATTTCGTCTAAAATTTCGACATCATTTCGATCTAGAATCCAACTTTCGCGTAAGCGTGGCAATCCTTTTCTAATATCAATTTCGATATTTGGATCTGTATAAGCTCCAGAAGTGTCATAAACAGTTACTGGAGGATTTTTTTCTATTCCGCCATTTGAAAGTTTAGTGTCGCTTAAAGTTATTTCGCGCATGGCTACTTTTATTGGATGAATTTCACCATCGATATAAACTTTTTTAGAATTCGGAAATGGGGTTCTTGATATTTGTTCTTCGTTTGTCATGATATTTTTGTTTCAGGTTTGAAGTTTCAGGTTGACTTGAATTATAGTTATCCTCAACTATAAATAGGAATTTGTAATTTTCTGTTTTGGAATTTTAAAAATTATCCTCCTTGGGTAGCAGAAATAATTAAAATTTCGTCGGTTTCTTGTACGAAGAATTCGTTCCATTTGAGTTTTGGAACAACAGTATTGTTAACAGCAACAGCGATTCCGTTTTGTTTGTGCGGAATTTCGAGATCGAGCAATGATTGAACGCTTAGCGATTCAGCATTGAATTTTTTGGTTTGTTGATTGATTTTTAGTTCCATTCCTTTTGAGTTTAGTGTATAGATACACATTAGGAATGGCTACAATAACGCATAGAAATGCGTTCAAGAAGTCATCTTACTTTTCCCTACGCTAGTATGAACTAGATCAGGTTCAGAGGGTAAAATCTCAGCCTGCGCGATGCAGACACCCCTAAAGTGTGAAGCAAATGTAATAAAATTTTGTTTGAAAGTCCCAAGTTTCAGGTTTCAAGTTCAAAAAAACTGAAAACTGAAGGTAAAAACTGCGGTTATTTTCCTTTTCGAGTAAAGCAATCTTCCACGTGATCATTGACCATTCCGGTTGCTTGCATGTGAGCGTAAATAACGGTTGAGCCAACAAATTTGAAGCCGCGTTTTTTTAAATCTTTGCTGATGGCATCAGAAATTGGAGTAGTTGCAGGGACATCTTTCAGGGTTTTTGGATTGTTATCAATTGGTTTGCCGTTAGTAAATTTCCAGATATAATCAGAGAATGTTCCAAATTCCTCTTGAACTTTCATAAACGCCTGAGCGTTTGTAACGGCAGATTTAATTTTGAGTTGATTACGAATGATTCCTGTATTCTGCATTAATTCTTCGATTTTATCTTCAGAATAATTAGCAATTTTTTTATAATCAAAATTGTCAAAAGCAGTTTTGAAGTTTTCCCTTTTATTTAAAATAGTAATCCAACTTAATCCAGCTTGAAAAGTTTCTAGAATTAAAAATTCAAAAATTGTTGGGTCGTCGTAAATAGGAGTTCCCCATTCTTCATCATGATATTTTTTATATAAATCGCTGGCAGAACACCAGCCACATCTTATTGGCTCCATTTTTTTAATTCTATTTTTATCTTCCAATTTGCCAGCTATATCCTTTTACAGTCGGAATGTAAGCTGAGCGTCCAATTATAATTAAATTAGTGTAGATTTTTTTGTTGTATTTAATGCCAATAGCATTGCCTGACATGTACATTTTATTTGCTTTGAATTTTACTTTCATTTTGCCATCTTCAAGTTCAGCATCTGATACTTTTTCGACAAGCCAAGTTGACTTCCATTTAACTGATAGTTCATTTTCGGCCGTTTTAGTGACGCTTTTAACTAGTTTAACAGCTTCTTCAGGAATTTCAAAGTTTTGTGTCAGCTCTTTTTGTGTCATTGTTTGACCCATTTTACAATTATCAAGGATCTTTCGAATATTAATAAAGTTTAGCAATTTGTCATTTGCTTCTTTTTTAATATCAATATTTGCATTTTGAGTTTTGTTTACAAGATCAGAAGTTGGAGTTATTGCAATGGCATTTTTTACAGCAAAAGCTTTTTGATTTACAGCAGTTTTTTCTACTCCAAATTCTTTAGAGGACTTAATGTTTTTTGATGAAATTTTTACACCTTTTTTGACGGGAGCTGGTGTTAACTTATTAACAGGTTGAATGACTTCTTTAGGCTGTTTTTTCTCGTCATTGCCACAGCTTAAAAAGAAATAGGTAACAGAGAATAAAATAAGCAAGTAATTTTTTTTCATGACCTAAATATGTTTTTTTTATCCTTTATGAGCAGGATCTTCGTCCAAATATTTCTTAATCAGATGATGCCCCAGATAAATTGCTGGAGTTAATAAAATAGCAATTGCTAACTTAAAAGTATATCCTATCATTCCTGAAGATATAAAAGTGTCAAAATCAATTTTTCCAGGAAGCCAAAATGCAATTCCTAAAACAATGAATGAATCAAATAATTGCGAAATTACAGTAGAACCAGTAGTTCTTAACCATATTTTTTTCTCGCCAGTTCTGTTTTTGAAGAACCAAAATATCCATACATCAATAAGCTGAGATGCCATGAAAGCTATTAAGCTTCCAATAATAATCCACATGCTTTGTCCAAAAACAGCTTCAAACTGACTGTCATTTACTGGGCTAATTCCTTTTGCGGCGGGAATGACAATTGCCATAAAAAGTATCAAAAAAGCATAAGCAATCAAACATGCAGTTATAAAAGAAAGTTTTTTTACACCTTTTTCACCAAAATATTCATTAATCAAATCGGTAGTTAGAAATACAACTGGCCAAGGCAAAATTCCTATACTCATTACAAAGGGGCCAATTTGAATTAGCTTTCCTCCAATTAACTCAGCCACAACAGCATTGGTAATAAATATTCCTGCTAAAATTACAAAAACAATTTCTTTTCTGGTTTTAAACATGTTATTTTTAAATTGGTATTTCAAAAATAAACTATTTCTTTTTAAATCTTAGAAGCAGATTAATTTTTATAATCTGTTGGCGTATGAAGTTTGCTTCCGATTGGTTAATTTTGAGATTCTGTTGCTCTTTTTTCTGATAGAAATTTTGCGCAGAATTAATTAATGTATTTGTTATGAAAACACCGATAGAGTTAGATAATTCATTGCTAAAAGATTGGTCCGGTCCTTATGGAGGTATTCCAGATTTTACAGCATATAAAATTTCAGATTTTAAGCCTGCAATAGAATTTGCGATTAAAGAAAAATTAGAAGAGATTGATGCAATTGCGAATAATCCACAAAAGCCTACATTTGAAAACACCATTGAAGCTTTAGAGCTTTCGGGTACAAAATTAGATCGAATTCATGCAGTTTATGGCATTTATAGATCTAATCTAAGTACTCCAGAATTTAATGTTATTGATACAGAAATGTCGCCAAAATTGGCAGAGATCAATGACAAACTGTATCAAAATAACAAACTGTTCTCTAGAATTGAAGCTTTGTATAAATCGGATGAAAAGAAGGATTTAACTAAGGAACAGCAACGCGTGCTTTGGCTTTATTACACTGACTTTGTTAGAGAAGGAGCGGAGCTAGAAGAAAAGGATAAAGATAAAGTTGCTAAAATCAATCAGGAATTGGCGACACTTTTTACCGCTTTTAGTCAAAAGTTATTGGCAGAAGAAAATGATCAGTATATAGAGTTAGAGACAGAAGCTGATTTTGACGGTTTGCCTGAGGAATTTAAGAATGCAGCAATTGCAGAAGCGAAAGAAAGAAATCTAAAAGCTTTAGGATGCATTGGAAACACAAGATCTTCAATAGAGCCTTTTCTGACTTTTTCAAACAGGAGAAATTTAAGAGAAAAAGCTTTTGATGTTTTTGTAAAACGTGGCGATAATAAGAACGAAAATGATACGAATGAAACACTTGTCTCTATTTTAAAATTAAGGACGGAAAAAGCGAAGATTTTAGGTTTTGCAAATTTTGCTGAGTGGAGTTTGTCTAACAAAATGGCTAAAGATCCGCAGAAAACACTCGATTTGATGCATTCTGTATGGAAACCTGCGGTAGAAAAAGTAAAGAACGATGTTTCGGCTATGCAGGAAATGGTCGACAGAGAAGATGGCAGCTTTAAAATTCAGCCTTGGGATTATCGTTATTATGCAGAAAAAGTGCGTAAAGCAAAATACGACTTAGATCAGAATGAAATCAAGCAATATTTACAGCTGGAAAATTTACGCGAAGGAATGTTCTGGACAGCAGGAGAATTGTTTGATTTAGGCTTTAAGCAATTATTTGATGTTCCGGTTTATCATCCAGATGTTCGTGTTTGGGAAGTGAATAATAAAAATACGGGAAAACCAATTGGGCTTTGGTATTTTGATCCTTATGCTCGTACAGGAAAACGTTCGGGAGCGTGGATGAATTCGCATAGAGATCAGCAGAAAATAAAAGGTAACGTGCTTCCTATTGTGTCAAATAATTGCAATTTTATTAAAGGAAATAGCGATGAACCGGTTTTAATTTCATGGGATGATGCAACGACTCTATTTCACGAATTTGGCCATGCACTTCATGGATTATGTTCAAATGTTATTTATCCAAGTCTTTCTGGGACTTCTGTAGCGAGAGATTATGTGGAATTTCCTTCGCAATTATTAGAACATTGGCTGGCGACTCCAGAAGTGTTGAATAAGTTTGCTCTTCATTATAAAACAAATGAAGCTCTCTCTCAATCATTGGTAGAAAGAATTGGAAAAGCTGCTAATTTTAATGAAGGTTTTGCAACAGTTGAGACGATTTCAAGTTCGTTTGTAGACATGGAGTTGCATTTAACAACCGAAACAATTGATCCGCATGCGTTTGAGAAGAAGATTTTGAGCGAAATTAATATGCCGTCTGAAATTGTAATGCGACACAGGATTCCGCAATTTGCTCATATATTTTCAAGCGATGGATATGCGGCAGGGTATTACAGCTACTTATGGGCAGATGTGATTAATGCAGACGCTTACGAAGCTTTTTTAGAAGGAGATGGGCCTTTTGATAAGAATGTTTCAGAACGTCTTTTTAAAACCGTTTTAAGCGTTGGAAACACTATTGATAACGAGGAAATGTATGAGAGTTTTAGAGGTCATGCTCCAAAATCTGATGCATTGATGCGAGCAAGAAATTTTCCAGTTGAAAGCTAAAAATAAAAAAGCCCGAATAAATAAATATTCGGGCTTTTTAATATTGAAAATAATATATTAACCTAAAGTAACTCTTTTGAAACCTGTAATTTCAACATTGAATCCTTTTACGTAATCACCAACTTTTTTACTGTCATCTTTGATGAAGTTTTGATCTAAAAGAGCTTTCTCTTGATCTAAAGTAGTGTTGTCAGAAATGAAACGTTGAACTTTTCCTGGAAGAATTTTGTCCCAGATTTGCTCTGGTTTACCTTCAGCTTTTAATTCAGCTTTAGCATCTTCTTCAGCTTGTTTGATAACCTCAGGAGTTAATTGAGAGAAAGAGATGTATTTAGGAACATTTTTTAAAGTTTTTCCTAAACGTGCAGCTTCTTCATTATCTTTTTCGATTACAGCAATACGAGCAGCAAGTTCAGATTCAACGAAAGCAGGATCAAAATCTTTGTAAGATAATGTATCAGCTCCCATAGAAGCAACTTGCATAGAAACGTCTTTTGTTAAAGCTTCAGCGTTAGCAACTGGAGCAGAAATTGCAGTTAAAGCAGCAATTTTATTAACGTGAACATAAGATCCAACGTAAGCACCTTCTAAAATTTCAAAACCACCGATTTCGATTTTCTCACCGATAACACCAGTTTGCTCGATTAATTTCTCAGCAACAGTGATTCCGTTGAAATCAGAAGCTAAAAATTCTTCTTTATTAGAGAAGTTGATAGCTCTTTCAACTAAATCTTTAGCTAAAGTTACGAAAGCTTCATTTTTACCTACGAAGTCAGTTTCGCAGTTTAAAGTGATGATAGCTCCTTTAGTGTGGTCAGCATTGATAAAAGAAACAGCAGCTCCTTCAGAAGACTCACGGTCAGAACGGTTAGCAGCAACTTTTTGTCCTTTTTCTCTAAGGATTTGGATAGCTTTATCGAAATCACCTTCAGCTTCAACTAAAGCCTTTTTACAGTCCATCATTCCGGCACCTGTAGATTGTCTTAATTTATTTACGTCTGCAGCAGTAATTGTTGCCATAATATTTTAAGTTTTAATATGTTTTTAAAAGTAAAAAATTCCAGCTTTTAAATCCCAAACTCCAATTTTAATAAATTATCAACATAACGTTTTTAATTTTGTCTTGGATTTTGGAATTTAAAATTTGGAATTTAAATTTTGATTTATTCTTCAGTTTCAGTTGCAGGAGCTTCAGCTTCAACAGCAGGAGCTTCTTCAGCAGCTTCAACTTCTTTCTCAGCACCTCTGTCAGAAAGACCTTCGATTACTGCAGTAGTTACTAAAGATAAAATTTTGTCAATTGATTTAGAAGCGTCATCATTTGCAGGAATCACGTAATCAACCTCTCTTGGGTCAGAATTCGTATCAACCATTGCGAAAACTGGAATGTTTAATTTTTGAGCTTCTTTTATTGCGATGTGTTCAGCTTTGATATCTACTACGAACAATGCTGCAGGTAGTCTAGACATATCAGCAATTGAACCTAAGTTTTTCTCTAATTTAGCACGTAGACGATCAACTTGTAAACGCTCTTTTTTAGATAAAGTGTTGAAAGTACCATCTTTCTTCATTTTATCGATAGAAGACATTTTTTTAACTGCCTTTCTGATAGTTACGAAGTTAGTCAACATTCCACCTGGCCATCTTTCAGTGATGTAAGGCATGTTTGCAGCTTTTGCTTTATCAGCAACGATGTCTTTTGCTTGTTTTTTGGTAGCTACGAATAAGATTTTTCTACCTGATGCAGCGATTTTTTTCAAAGCTTCGTTAGCTTCTTCAATTTTAGCTGCAGTTTTATATAGATTGATAATGTGAATACCATTACGCTCCATATAAATGTAAGGAGCCATATTTGGATCCCATTTTCTAGTCATGTGTCCGAAGTGAACACCTGCTTCTAGTAATTCTTTTACTTCTATTTTGTTTGCCATTTTTGTACTAGTTTACGTTCTGTTGATTAGCAATGTATAAATGGCGATTTCTCTGGCTTTATACATTTAGATGCTAAACTATATCCTACCTCGATAGGAGAGCAACAATAACTGTGTTTTTTAATTTCAATAAATAATTGATAATGTCTTGTCCCATCTGAACAAGACAGGTAATATTAACGTTTAGAGAATTGGAATCTCTTACGAGCTTTCTTCTGACCGAATTTCTTACGTTCAACCATTCTTGGGTCTCTTGTTAATAAACCTTCTGGTTTAAGGATAGCTCTGTTTTCAGCGTTAACTTCACACATTACGCGTGCTAATGCCATTCTTACAGCTTCTGCTTGACCAGTTGTACCACCTCCGTAAACGTTTACTTTTACGTCAAAGTTACTAGCGTTTTCTGTCATAGAAAGCGGTTGTAAAACTTTGTATTGTAAAGTTGCAGTTGGAAAGTAAGTTGCGAATTCTTTTTTGTTTACAGTGATGTTTCCAGTTCCTTCAGAAACGTATACACGTGCAACAGCGGTTTTTCTTCTACCGATTTTGTGAATAACTCCCATTACTTAAGATCATTTAGGTTAACAGTTCTAGGTTTTTGAGCTCCGTGTTTGTGCTCAGATCCTACAACAACATTTAGATTTCTAAAAAGTTCAGCACCTAATTTGTTTTTAGGTAACATACCTTTTACAGCTTTTTCTACTAATGCAGCTGGATTTTTAGCTTGCAATACTTTAGCAGTTAAAGTTCTTTGTCCTCCTGGGTAACCTGTATGACGCATGTAAATTTTGTCATTCATTTTTGTACCTGTAAGGTTAATTTTTTCTGAGTTGATAACAATTACGTTATCTCCACAGTCAACGTGCGGTGTGTAACTTGGCTTGTACTTACCTCTTAAAATCATTGCAACTTTAGAAGCAAGACGTCCTAAGTTATGACCTTCAGCGTCAACAACAATCCACTCTTTAGTTACAGTGGCTTTACTTGCTGAAACTGTTTTGTAGCTTAATGCGTCCATAATATTATTTTAATTAAACATTCCATCCCCAATAAAGGGGATGCAAAAGTACAATTAATTATTTTAAAACCAAATACCTGAAAGAATATTTTATCTGCTGAAAATCAGGTACTCAGTTTTTTAATTGATTAATGAATAAAAAAACCGTCTTCACAATAATGTCAAGACGGTTAAATATTTAGAGAAAAAAGTAATTATACAATAAATATATTGGCAATATCAACCACTTGTTGTGTTGTAAGTGGCTCATCATAAGCTTCTGAGCCTGCTGCAGCTCCAAAAGCGGCGGCAGTATTAAACCCAGCTTGCATGGTTACGCCTTCGCCATCATAAACTGCCTGTGTTGCTGCCGGCATGCCAGCGCCTCTTTCGGCATTAGAAATCCATCCTTTTAAGCCTCTTAGTCTTCTAACTTCAGAAGCATGACGAGCTTCAACAGAATGAATCTGCAATGCAGCAGTCAATAAATCGGGTGTCGTTATCAAATTTGCGGCTTGCCCTTTATATGCTCTAACTCCTGTATCTTCAAAAGCTTGTGCCAAAGCTAAAAATGTTGGATAATCGTGAAAAGGATCAAATGCTCCACCCACAGTAAAGTCAAAAGTTGGTTTAGGAACAAAGTTCGGGCTTGCGGTACCGCCTAGGCCTGCAATTAAAAATTTGACATGATCAGATTCATGATCCGCAATCTGTTGGAATACTTTTAAATCGCGTCCGCCATTTTCAGAAGCTGGAATTACCCCAGAATCTAAAGCCATTGCGTAAAATTCGTTTTCAAGATACTCTAAGGTCAGGGCGAATTGTAAAGCTCCAATAGGAGTTGCCGGAGTTGCTGTGATGTCTTTTGCGAAAGCTTTATTGGTAAGAGCCGATAATCCGAAAGGAATTGATGCTAAGGCTAAATTTTTTCCAATATTTCCAAACTGCGAAAAACTATCTCTGCGGGAACCAGTACTGTTCATTAAATTGTCATCAGTAAAGGATTCTATAAATTTTAAAATGTTCATAATTTCTAAGTTTTACTGGTTAAGATTAAGGCAAGTATTTAGCTGTAAATTTTGTGGTAATAAAACCAGCAGCAATCGGCAGGATTTTAGAGGGATCTTTTGCGTCATCTAAACCGGTTGACATATTTACGATATCGTCTCCAGCAAAATCTTTAGAATTTGGGTTGATCAAACTTCTTATTGCTGATGCATGTCTGGCTTCAACGGAAACAATTTTCCCTGCTAATAATAAGTAATCTGCAGTTTTAATTAATTTTCCAGCTCCATTGTAAGCAGCAACACCTGTGTCTTCAAGAGCTTTTGCAGTAGCTAAAACTTCGTTACGGCTATTAAAATTTAAAGAGCCATATGTAAAAGACAAAGTCGGAAGCAATTGAGAACTAGGATCGGGAAGTGCGCCAGTCAAAGCTGCTTTGAAAAAATCTCTGTGAACTACTTCATGATGATATAAGTCGGTCAAAACTTGACGCTCAGTGTCATTAAATACAGTATTAAAGCTTGTAGAATTTACAACCTTAGTATAAAAGTCCGCTTCTAGCTGCTCTAGAGCGTAAGCGTAAGTGAGAACGCCAAAGTCACCTGAGCCTAGGTCAAAAACGCCATTTCTGACTCCTGGCAAAGATGTGTCCTCCATATTGTTGTTATCGTCATTATCGCTGCAGCCAGCAAGAACCAAACCTGTGGTAACTAATGTTAATCCACTGAGCTTAAGAAAGCTCCTTCTGCTATTCAGTGAAGGGTCAACTTCATGAATTTTAACTTCGTTTTTCATAATCAAGTTTTTTATTAGGTTAACAACATTGGCCATAGTTGTTTGGTATTTAATTATTAACGAAATTTTAGGAGATGCGGTTTCAGAAAAATCTTCTTTTATAGATTTTTTTCGAATACGTGGCATAATTTGAAAGACAAATGGTTGTTTTTTGTTTTATTTTCGGTAATTCTACTATATTTGTATTAATTACATAAACTTTTATAGATGAAAGCTAAAGCAACTCTAAAACAAATTGCGAAAGAACTAGGAGTTTCTGTGTCAACAGTGTCTAAAGCATTGAATGACAGTCCAGAAATTAGTGAGCAAACGAAGGTTAAGATTAAGGAGTATGCCAAACTCAAAAATTATAAGCCGAATGTTATTGGTCTAAATTTAAAAAATCGTAAAACCAAAACGATAGGAGTGATTATTCCTAATATTCTAAATTCTTTCTTCGCGAAAGTTTTTAGCGGTATTGAGAAAGTTGCCGATAAGAAAGGATATAATGTAATTACTTGTATTTCTAACGAATCTTTAGAAAAGGAAATTCATACACTTGAAATGTTGAGTAACGGAACCATTGACGGATTTATTCTTTCGGTTTCTGAAGAAGCTCAAAAACTTCAAGATTATAATCATTTTTCTGAAATAATTAACGACGGAACACCAATCGTGATGTTTGATCGTATTGCTGATGAAGTAGATTGTGACAAAGTTGTTGTAGATGATTTCGATTCTGCATTAAATTCGACACAACATTTAATTAATCTTGGATGTAAAAATATTGCTTTAATATCTTCTGTGGATAATTTGAGCGTTGGAAAATTAAGAGCTGACGGATATTTGAAAGCTTTAAAAGACAATAATATTCCGGTAAACGAAAAAATCATCCTTCGTACCGATTCTGAAGAAGATATGAAAAGTAAAATTGATGCAATTTTTGACAATAAAATTGATGGAATTTTTGCTTTGGACGAAAATGATTCGGTTGCAGCATTACGAGTAAGTTTGAAAAAAGGATACAAAGTTCCAGAAGATATTTCGATTATTGGTTTTGCAGACGGAATTTTAGCTTCAAGACGTTTGTCACCAAGTTTGACTACAGTAAGTCAGCATGGTGTTGAAATTGGAGAAGTTGCTGCGAAAAGATTAATCGAAAGATTAGAAGAACCAGAAGGAACAGTTTCAGAATACGAAACAATTGTCATCAAGACTAAATTGAAAGAACGAGAATCTACTCGAAAAAAATAATAAAAAAACCATCAGTTTTCGCTGATGGTTTTTTTATTATAGGCTTTCTTGAATGTATTTTATTAGATAAACAAATATAATTACGGAAATAAGAGTAATTCTAAAAGTTTTTTGTTGTTTTGCTTTTAAGGTATAACCGTCCTTTTTTAATTCCCATGTAAATAATAATTCAAATAAAGTGCTTTTGGGTTTAAGTAGAAAATCTGTAATTTGATAGCTTTTGTTTGCTTTTCTTAATCTTTCCTCTTCTTCTTTTAGTTCAGACAATTTTATAGCTTTATCTATTTCTGAAGTATCTACATTTCTATTGGATAATTCATATTTGGCAAGATAAGCTGCATCGCGATTCCATTTTTTAGGAGATCCTACAATGTCTAATAACTGTTGCGTTGTTCTTGTTTTTATGGGAGGTTTAAAATTGTCAATCATTTCTATTTAAGGTTATATAAGAATTTTGGATTTTTGTATTTCTTCAATTTCTCAAAAGGAACTAAAAAAGATTCTTCACAAGATCTTGCTGCTCTATAAAAAATAGGAGTAAATTCAATTCCTTTTTCTGTGTAATTCCAAGAAGGAAAATCCCAATATTCTTCATTGGTATAATCACAATAATCATCTTCATTTTTTGGTTTTTCAAAATGTTCCTGAGAGTTAATTACAGCCAGTAATTTTGGTGCAAAATAAGTGCTTCTGTATTTTGAAAAAGCATCAAAATTATTCTCTTTGTCACCAGTTACGCTTTTGTCAAAAGCTAGAATATCATCAATTCCATATTGTTTTCCGTTGTTTAAATCAATAAGATAACCGCTGCTTCCGAAATCTGGATGAGCTCCTCCGCAGTCCCAAAACATCGAAACTTGAAAACCTAATAAATCATTATTTAGAAAGTTAATTGTTGTATTTCCTTCAATGCCTTTTCCTTGGCTGTATTCAAAACTAGAGGCGCAATTAAGCTGAGATAATGTATTTTCAATATGTATGCTTTCTAAGATCGGATTAATCAAAGCCTTGTTTTTTTCAGAAAAATTGTTCCCTAATCTAAAAAAATCAGAATCGCAATGTTTTTCAGAATACCAAACAAATTCTTTATTGTTGTAAAGTGTGGTTTTCTGTTTTTTAAATTCTAGAAATTTATATTTTACTAGATTAAGACGTTCATCCTCAAATCTAATTTTGAGATTTGATTTGTAATTATCAAAATTTACTGGTTCAAGATGAACAGTCAATTGTTTTTCTTTAGCATCATACCAGAATCCATCAAAATTATTGCCCGATTTTTTCAGGTAGAATTTCTCAGTAATATTATCGCCAGGTTTAAAGTAGAAAGTAAAATTATTGCTGTCTTTAAGTTTTCCTTCCAGCTTAATATCTTTTAATGAACTTTTATAGAAATATACGGCATTGAGATTATTCTCGTTATCTGAGTTGTAGACCTGAACAGTCATGAAAATAGTGCTTTTGCCTAAAGTTCCTTCTAGATAATAAATTTTGCTCTGACAAATTGCAATTGTTGAATAAAGCAGAAATAGGTATAAGAGATATTTCTTCATTTTACTTTCTTTTAAATCTTTAAAGGTTGTTATGAGTTGTAAATGTAGCAAAAGTAATATTCTTACAATGTCACTTTTAGTGATTAAAAAAAGCCATTCAATTTGAATGGCTTTTTTAATATGAATAATATTTTTTAGTGAGCTTCTAACCAGTCTTTTCCTAAACCGAGTTCAACCTCTAAAGGAACCGACATTTTAAAAGCATTTTCCATTTCGTGTTTAATCATTGGCTGGATTTTTTCGAGTTCGTCGTTATGAACATCGAACACAAGCTCATCATGCACTTGAAGTAACATTTTAGATTTCCAGTTTTCGTCACGAAGTTTTTTATGAATGTTGATCATGGCAATTTTGATCACATCGGCAGCACTTCCTTGAATTGGCGCATTTACAGCATTTCGTTCTGCTGCACTTCTTACAACAGCATTAGCAGAATTAATGTCTTTTAAATAACGGCGACGACCTAAAATAGTTTGTACGTAACCTTTTTCACGAGCAAATTCAACTTGTTCTGAAATATAAGATTTGAGACGTGGATATGTTTTGTAATATGCATCGATCAAAGCAGCACTTTCGCTTCTAGAAAGTGAAGTTTGGCTACTTAAACCAAAGGCAGAAACACCATAGATAATTCCGAAGTTTACTGTTTTTGCATTGCTTCTTTGTTCACGAGAAACTTCTTCAAGAGCAACATTAAAAACCTTTGCAGCGGTTGCTCTGTGAATGTCTTCTCCATTTTGGAAAGCTTTAATCATATTTTCTTCTCCACTTAGAGCTGCAATAATTCGCAATTCGATTTGAGAGTAATCGGCAGAGATCAAAGTGTGGTTTTCATCGCGAGCGACAAAAGCTTTACGAATCTGACGGCCTCTTTCAGTACGAATCGGGATGTTCTGTAAGTTCGGATTATTAGAACTCAAACGTCCTGTTGCAGCAACTGCCTGCATATAATCGGTATGAACGCGTAAGGTCTTTTTGTCAACTTGTTCTGGTAAAGCTAAAATATAAGTGCTTTGCAGTTTTACCATTTGTCTCCAATCCAAGATATCTTTTACGATTGGATTATCATTGGCTAAATAAGTCAAAACTTCTTCGCCAGTTGCATATTGCCCAGTTTTAGTTTTCTTTTGTTTTGCTCCGCCAATTTTAAGTTTGTCGAACAAAATATCTCCTAATTGTTTTGGAGAAGCCAAATTGAATTTCTCACCAGCTGTTTCGTAAATTTTCTGTTCCAAAGATTTGATTTCAACATCCATTTCTTTCGACATTTGATTTAAGAAATCAACATCAAGACGAATACCTTCCATTTCCATATCGGCCAAAACACTTACTAAAGGAATTTCGATTTCATCAAATAACTTTTTGGTTTCAGTTTTGTCTAATTGAGTTGTGAAGATTTCTTTCAATTGTAACGTAATATCGGCATCTTCTGCAGCATATTCTTTAATATCTTCCAAAGGAACGTCACGCATATTAAGCTGATTTTTTCCTTTTTTACCAATTAAAGTCTCAATTGATTTTGGAGAATATTTCAAATATGTTTCTGCTAAAATATCCATATTATGACGCATATCTGGATTAATCAAATAATGCGCAATCATTGTATCAAAAAGTTTTCCTTTTACGGTAACACCATAATTAGAAAGAATTTTTAAATCGTATTTTAAATTTTGTCCGATTTTCTCAATATTTTCATTTTCAAAAAACGGAACAAATTTTTCTACCAAAGCTTTTGCTTCTTCCTGATTTTCTGGAAACGGAACATAAAATGCTTTTCCTTTTTCATAAGAGAAAGACATTCCGACCAATTCTGCGTGCAGAGCATCGATTCCTGTAGTTTCTGTATCAAAGCAAACTGAAGTCTGTTTTTGTAAATTCTGTAAAAGCATTTTAATACCTAAATCGCCTTGAATGATTTGGTAAAAATGCTCTGTATTTTCTAAAGTGTTATAGAAAGAAGTTCTTGGAGCATCTGTATCTTCTTCTGCATCAGTACCTCCAAAAAGATCAAATTGGTCTTCATTTTTAGCAGCAGCTTTTTTAGCTGGTTTTGCATCTGTAGCTGTAGTAGCAGTCTGAGCTCCATCTGCTTTAAATAAATTATCAAACTGCTCAGCCATTCTTCTGAATTCTAATTCTTGAAAAATAGCATCTGTTTTTTCAATATCTGGGCGAGAAAGCTCATAATCTTCTTCATTAAAAGTAACATCGCAATCTGTAATAATTGCGGCCAGTTTTTTAGAAAGAATACCTTTTTCTTTATTAGCTTCGATATTCTCTTTCATTTTGCCTTTTAGCTTGTCTGTATTAGCCAAAAGATTTTCCATAGAGCCAAACTCTTTTAGGAATTTTTTAGCCGTTACTTCTCCAACACCAGGCAATCCAGGAATATTATCGACAGCATCACCCATCATTCCAAGAAAATCAATTACTTGCTCTGGTCTTTCTATTTCAAATTTTGCCAAAACCTCAGGAACTCCCCAAATTTCGATTCCGTTACCCATTCGAGCTGGTTTGTACATAAAGATATTTTCAGAAACCAATTGTGCAAAATCTTTATCGGGTGTTACCATAAATACCTGATAGTTCTGTTTTTCAGCTTGCTTGGCAATTGTTCCAATTAAATCATCGGCTTCGCAACCTGCAAGTTCAATAATCGGAATATGCATGGCTCTTAATAATTCTTGAATATAGGGAACTGCAATCTTAATTGCTTCTGGAGTTTCGTCTCTGTTCGCTTTGTAATCAACAAACATTTCTGACCTTACATGACTACCGCCTTTATCAAAAGCAACGGCCAAATGATCTGGTTTTTCTCTTTTAATAACATCTAAAAGTGAGTTCATAAAACCCATAATTGCAGATGTATCCATTCCTTTTGAGTTGATTCTCGGGTTTTTTATAAAAGCATAATAACCACGAAAAATTAATGCATAAGCATCTAGAAGAAAAAGGCGTTTTTGAGTTGACATATTAAAAATATTAGTCTGTAAAAATAAACAATTGAGGTTGCAAAAATTAATCAAAAAAGAAATTTTTTACCATATAGGCTATATAAATTCATTTTGGCTGAGATGCACCTGTAGAGACACACTTGTAGAGACGCATTGCAGTGCGTCTACATATTTGTGAAGAGTTTTTAAATGAACTTATATAACTTATATGGTAAAAAAACTCAAAGCGTTAATATCAAGTTAAAATTTTTTATTCAGGGATTTCTTCATTTTGGCTTCATTTTCAGAAGGTAATTTTGATCTGTAAAATAAAAGGTATTAATTCATAAATATTAGAAATCATGAGAAATTTATTAATGTTACTAGTGGCAGTTTTAGGAACAAGTGCAATGGTTCACGCATTTCCTGCAAAAGATGGAAAAACAGCTCCAGCAAAAGAAGTGAAAGCTACAAAACATCCTAAACACAAATCTGATAAAAAAGCAAAAACTGTAAAAGCGGAAGCTCCAAAAACAGAAGCTGCAAAACCAATGGCGCCGAAAGCAGAAACTGCAAAAGCTAAAAAATAGTAATTGCTCTCGTTTTGTTTTCGAAGCATTGTAACGAAGGCAAAACAGGAATAATGATTATGAGAATGCGATTGAATAAGCTGATGAAGAAATTTATCAGCTTTTTTTCATTCGTTAATTTTTTAATAATGTGCAGCTGGATTTTTGATAATTGATTAATTTTAGTTGTGCTTAAATGCTTTGTTTATGAATGTTTTAATAGTTGAGGATAATAAAGAACTTGCTGTAGAAGTTTACGATTTTCTGTGCAATGCAGGTTATATCTGTAAAATTGCAAATAATTGTGCTGATGCATTGGAAGAATTTGGGAGCAATGATTATGATGCCATGCTGTTGGATCTTGGTTTGCCTGATGGTGATGGTTTTGAGGTTTTGCGGGCGATTCGAAAAACAAAATCAAAAATTGCAGTAATTGTCCTTACAGCGCGCGGAGAATTGGATGACAGGATTAACGGACTTCATCTTGGAGCCGATGATTATTTGACAAAACCTTTTGCCTTGACAGAATTGGGAGCAAGATTGTTTGCTGTGATTCGCAGGATTCATGGTTTCACTTTAAACAATTTAAGTATTCATGGTTTTTTATTGCAACTTCAAGATTATAAAGTGAGTTTTGATGAAATTCCCTTAAGTCTCACTAAAAAAGAATTTGATATTTTTCAGTATTTAGTTCTCAATAAAAACCGAGTTATTACAAGGTTACAATTGACCGAGCATATTTGGGGCGATATTCTAGAAGTCAATTCAGATTCTAACTTTATAGATGTCCATGTTCGAAATCTTCGAAAAAAATTAGACAAACATACTTCGATAGATTGGTTTGAAACTGTTAGAAATGTGGGTTATCGTATAAACGAATAAATTTATTCTTGTGAAAATAAAACATCAATTAGCCATTTTTAATGCCATGACTAGATTGCTGGTCATTTTGGTGTTATGGTTGATGCTTCCTATTTTGGTAGAAAATGTAGTCTATCATCATATCAATAATACGCTACTGGAGAAAAAGAAAAAATTTATTGAGCATCTGAATAAAGAAGAAATTAATGATTTCATCGAAAATCCAGACGATTCAACTGACGCGTTTTCTGAGTTTTCGACGCTTCATAGCGAGTTTTTGGTGCTATCTAGAGTTTCTATAAAACCACATCAGAAAAAAACGACGTTCAGTAACGAATACCGAAAAATAGAAGGGGAAGAAAGCGAGTATCGAATCCTGCAGCATTATTTTACATATGATGGTGTAGATTATCAGCTTGAAATAGGAAGCAGTTTGAGTGAGGTTAACGATTTGACTTTTGTCATAAAGCTTTTTATTATAATTGTTTTTGTGATAATTCTCTTGATTACTTTTTTGGCAGATACTTTTTATATTGAATACCTTCTAAAACCATTTTATAAAATTATTGATACCAAAATTAGGCGTGTAAACGAACCAGAAACATTTGACCATACTCCGATAAAAGCAACTTCAAGAGACTTTAGAGAATTAGACTTTGTTTTGAACCAAATGATGGATCGAATTACTGAAGTTTTTAAAAAAGAAAAACAGTTTATCTCAAATGTTTCACATGAACTTCTTACCCCGATTGCATTGCTCAAAAACAAACTTGAAAATTTGTTGCAGAATCAATCTTTAGATGATAATGCAGTCGATAAAATTGCGGGCTCTCTAAAGACGTTAGATATGCTGAAAAAAATCATCAATAATTTATTGCTGATTTCTAGGATAGACAATAATCAATATGAATTGAATGAGGAGATTAATCTTCGTGAAATTGTTTCTGATTTGCAGGAGGACCTTCAAGACCGAATTGAGGACAAAGATATTCAGTTCATGAACGAAATGGAGAATGATTTTGTTTTTATAGGAAATAAAACCTTAGTTCATATTCTTATATATAATCTTGTAACTAATGCCATCAAATACAATAAACCAAAAGGAGGCATAATTATAGAAGACGGTTTTGCAGATGAGCACTATTTTATTTCGGTAAAAGATTCGGGAATAGGAATGGACGAATCTCAGTTGGAGAAAATATTCACGCGTTTTGCTAGAATCAGTTCAGACCAGGAAGGGCAAGGGTTGGGGCTTGCAATTGCACAAAGTATTGCTTCTTTTCATCATATTCAAATCAAGGTAAAATCGGTTTTAAATCAAGGAACTACTTTTACTTTGCTGTTTGAGAAAGCTAATTAAAAGTTAAAATTTCTTGTAGGACTTTATCTTCATTTCATCTTCATTTTGCGATTCTATCTTTGACTTGTAAATAATAAATTAACAATCAATAAAAATTTAGAATCATGAAAAAATTAGCAATTTTAGCAGTAGCAGTTTTAGGAACATTTGCAATCGCAAACGCGCAAACAACTCCAGCACAAACAAAAGAAGTAAAAACTGAAAAACACGATAAAAAAGCAAACAAAAAAGCTAAAGGAGAGAAAAAAGCAGAAGCTCCAAAAACAGAAGCTCCAAAAGTAAAATAATATAAGATTTTAAGTCTTAAGATTAAATAGTTTTAAAGGTTGGTAGGTTAGAAGCTGGGAGAGACATCTTCCAGCTTTTTGGTTTTACAGCGTTAAATTTTTTATAATAAAAAGAAATAGAATTTTCATTCTTTGTTACTTTGTTTAAAACTATATATTAAATGATTTTTCGTTTTATAATTCTATGTGCTCTTTTATTATTTATTGAGTTCTATTCATATCAGGCTTTTCGAACTTTAATCAAAACACGTTGGGTTCTGATTAGTTATCAAGTTATAAGTTTACTGGTCTTAGTATTTATTATCTATTCTTTCTCGCAAGTAGATCGCTCTGTTGGTCAGACTAGACAATTTATGTTTACTACAGGTTTGATGCTGACGGTATATGTGCCAAAAATTGTGCTTACGCTAATAATGTTCGGCGAGGATATTTTTAGAATAGGCGCCAGCATTGTAAATTATTTTGTTTACAATGCTCCAAGAAAAGAAATGATGCCTGATCGCAGAAAGTTTGTGAGTCAGATTGCATTAGGTTTGGCAGCGATTCCTTTTTTGTCTATAATTTATGGAATATTTGAAGGGAAATATAATTTCAAGGTAATCAAACAAACTATATTTTTTCCAGATCTTCCAGATGCTTTTGATGGGTTTAAAATCACACAAATTTCTGATGTGCACAGTGGAAGTTTTGATAATCCAGAGAAAATTAACTATGCTATTGATTTGATCAACGCACAAGAAGCAGATTTGATTTTGTTTACGGGTGATATTGTTAATACACATGCAAAAGAAATGCATCCGTGGCTGGAAACTTTTAGCCGTATTAAAGATTATAAATATGGGAAGTTTGCAGTTTTAGGAAATCACGATTATGGTGAATATGTGACTTGGCCTTCTGAAAAAGAAAAAGATGAAAATTTTAAGGCGATTAAAAACCTGTACGGTCAAATTGGTTTTAAATTAATGCTGAACGAACATACTTATATTCAAAAAGGTGATGATAAAATTGCTTTGGTCGGTGTAGAAAACTGGGGAGTGAATTTTAAGAAAGCAGGTGATTTGAATAAAGCTTCAAAAGATGTGCATCAGGACGATTTTAAAGTTTTAATGAGTCATGATCCAAGCCATTGGGATGCCGAAATCAAAGACCATCCGAAGAACTTTCACCTTACTTTCGCAGGCCACACGCACGGTATGCAGTTCGGAATCGAGATTCCGGGATATTTTAAATGGAGTTTGGCACAATACATTTATAAACAATGGGCAGGATTGTACGAAAACGTCGGAAGATACGTTTATGTTAACCGCGGATTTGGTTTTCATGCGTATCCTGGACGAGTAGGAATTATGCCTGAAATAACAGTAATTGAACTAAAAAAAGGCCGTAATGTCGGTTAATTCGTTAAAAATGCTACATTTGTATAATATTTATTTCTTTTAAGAGATTTAAAAAACTTAATTTTTTGGTTTTATGTCAAAATTTGGAGAACTAATAAATGCCCAAGTTCCAGTGTTAATTGATTTTTACACAGATTGGAATGAATCTTCAGTTTCTATGCATCCTGTTATTAAGGACGTAGCTGCTGCGCTTGGCGATAAAGCCAAAGTAATCAAAATTGATGTAGATAAAAATCAGGAACTAGCAGAAGCACTTCGTATTAAAGGGCTTCCAACTTTAATGATTTACAAAGAAGGACAAATGATCTGGAGGCAATCTGGAGAGCTTGATGCTAATACTATAATTGGAATTGTTCAGGAACAATTTAACGTCTAAATAACTTCTCTTTTGTTGATGTTATTTAGTGAATAATATCAAATTTATATCCATTTTCTTTTAAAAAATGCAGTGTTCGAGGCAAAGCAAATCTTAAATTTGGAGAAGCTTTAATACTGTCATGAAAAACAATTACGCTACCAGATTTTACATTTTTGGTTACATTTTCAAGACATTTTTCTGGAGTAATGCTTTGATCAAAATCAGCACTCAAAACATCCCACATTACTATTTTATATCCTAAACTTCTAAGAATTTTAGACTGTGCTTTTTTGATTTTTCCGTAAGGAGGGCGAAACAATAGGCGATGAGGAGCTTTCTCTTGCTCATCTAAAACGGCAGCGCAGTTTTTTACATTTTCAATATAATCATTCGTATGGATTTTCCATCCATTCACATGATTCATGGTATGATTGCCAATAGAATGTCCGTCGGTAATTAACTTTTCAAATAAAGCCAGATTTGCTTTAATGTTTTTTCCGATGCAGAAAAAAGTAGCTTTCGCATCAAATTTTTTTAATTCAGATAAAACCCAGTCTGTAATTTCTGGAGTAGGGCCGTCATCAAAAGTCAAGTATATTTTCTTTTCGTTGTTAGGAATATCCCAGCAATATTTAGAAAACACCTTTTTAATAAATGCGTTAGTTTTTACCCAATAGAAGCTCATTTTGAATTAAAATTGTATTATATGTATAAAATTAAAAAATGCAGCGCTATTTATCAAACAGCGCTGCATTTTTTTAATAAGTAAGATTTTCGTATATTATTTACTCTTTTTCACGTCCGAAACGCTCAAAAACATTTACGTAAGTATTAAATGTAGTTTTGTGCTGGTTGTAAAAAGCAGTGTCTTTGTTGTCATCCATTACATGCAGTAAGCTTCTGTAACGCTCGATATCTGTAATAATATCTACTGCTAGATCAGTTTGGTCAGAAGGAGTCAACGTGCTGTAATAGTTTAGATTCTCTTTGTATTTCTGAACCAATTTGTTTAAAAGATCTTGTGCTTTAGCTTTTTCTCCAACTTTATAATAACCATCAGCAAAACCTTCAACCAATGAATAATAGCCATATTGGTCTAAAGGCATTTTGGTCATTGCCAAATTGATTACATTTTTAGCCTTGTCAATTTTGCCTTCAGCAATAAGCTGGTTCATTAATCTAGAAAGATTGGTACGGTAAGTAATACTATTTCTTCTCGTTTCAGGGTCATGATAAATGTTTCCATTGCTATTGCCCCAATCCCATTTCATTACAATATCGTACATTTTATCAGCATCAATTTGTCCCATGTCTAATGGTCCGCCATCTTTAGAAGGAGTATTTTTTACTGGAACTAATTTATACACCATTCCATCCAATTGCAGATAATCTTTTAGCCATAAATAATCTTCATCATCAAAAGCTCCACCACTAAAGTAAATTGGTCTCTTCCAATTGTTGTTTGCTAAGATATCAAGCATCATTAAACGGTTTTTGTATAATGCGCTTCCTTTAATATCAATGTCCAAGTAAGGAACAATAGAATCGTAATATTTAGGATTAACTACTTTATTTTGAATAATAGTGTTTTTATCCACATTCACTCTAATCTTATTTGTTGGATAAAAATGGATTGTTTGTCCGTTTTGTAAACCAACAGTCGATTTAGGATTTTTGATGAAATCGATAAAATCTTTAATATTCCAACGTGTGTCAATTTTCTGGATGTATGCTGTGTAATCTAAATTATCTCCCACATATTGGCTATGTTCAAACGAAATAGGCAACGGATTTGATTCGTAAGACTTCGCTTTCATTTGATCAATATACCAATCTGTCATAAATAAACTTGTATTTACAATTTTTACATCGGTTCTAAAATGCTCAATTTCCTGCGCGTACCAAAGAGGGAAGGTGTCATTATCTCCAATTGTAAATAAGATTGCGTCTTTATCACAAGAGCTTAAATAAGCTTTTGCCATTGCTACAGCAGTATATTTTCCAGATCTATCATGATCATCCCAGTTTTGAGAAGCCATTAAAACAGGAGCGGCCAATAAACTTCCGGCAATAATTACTGGTCCAGCAATTTTTGGAGCTAGGTATTTGTACAAACTTTCATAGAGTGAGTAAACACCAAATCCGATCCAGATGGCAAAGACATAGAATGAACCTACAAGAGCATAATCTCTTTCACGAGGCTCAAAAGGTCTTTCATTTAAATATATTTTTAGTGCAATTCCTGTAAATAAGAATAAAGCCAAAAGAACATAGAAGCTCTTCAGATCTTTGTTTGCGTGGTACATAATACCAATTAATCCTAAAATAAAAGGAAGGAAATAATAAGCGTTACGGCCTTTGTTGTTTAAAACATCTGTTGGAAGATTGTCTTGTGAGCCTAAATGCACAGAATCCAAAGCTTTGATACCGCTGATCCAGTTTCCGTCCAAATTATCGTATTTGCCTTGAATATCATTTTGGCGTCCAACAAAATTCCACATCAAATATCTCCAGTACATATATCCAAATTGATATTCAAACATAAAACTGAAATTGTCAGCTGTAGTTGGTTTTTCAATAAGTAGATATTCGCCGTAACTTCTTAAGAATTTTACGTAACCTTCGTTGTCAATTTGTTTTTGAGCGTAAGCTTTTCTAAACTCAGAAACTGTTTTTTCAACTTCGTTACGCAATTGAGCTGTAGCTTTATTGTATTCGTCTTCGCTTAATTGGCTTGCATCGATTCCGTATTTTGCCAAATCTTCATCATAATTATAATTAGGATTGATTCGGAACTTTGGAGGATTTGTAAAGTTGATATAATTTTGAATGTGACCTGTTTCTGTACTCCACATTCTAGGCAGAATTGCTTTCTGGTTATCATCAGAATTTTGTTCTGCATTTTTATAATTATTGGTAATGATGTATTTACCTGTTTTATAATCTCTCTCGTAGTTTGGTTTTTTGTCTAAATAAGGTGTTTTAGCATCAAGACCAGCAAAAAGTTCAGTGTATTGAGGTCCGTAAAACAAAGGATTTACACCATATTGCTCACGATTATAGTAAGCCAAAACCTCGGTAGCATCTGATGGTTTGTTTTCATTAATAACGGTATTGGCATTTGCACGAACAGGAAGCATTAACCAAGTCGAGAAACCAATCAGAATGAATAAGATACATAATATAATGGTATTGTAGAATATTAAGCCTTTTTGTTTAGTGTATTTTAATCCAAAATAGAAAAAGGCAACAAACAATAATGCTACAAAGATAGTTCCTGAGTTAAATGGAAGTCCCATGCTGTTTACCATGAAAATTTCGGTTTTCCCGAAAAATGCCATAGTTAATGGAAGTAATAATTTGAAAATGAATAATAAGATGCCAATAACAACTACGTTGGCAATTAGAAAGTTTTTGATAGTAACTTTTTCGTAGTGTTTGAAATAGTATAAGAATCCAATAGAAGGAATAGTCAAAAGAGCCATAAAGTGAACTCCAAACGAAAGACCAATAACCAATGAAATAATTAAAAGCCATTTGTTTCCTTTTGGCTTATCCATGTCTTGTTCCCAACGTAAACCAAGCCAGAAAAGCAAAGCAATTAATAAAGAAGCCATTGCATAAACTTCGGCTTCTACAGCATTAAACCAAAAACTATCAGAAAATGTATAAGCTAAAGCGCCAACAAAAGAGCTTCCTAAAATAACAATTGAATTGTTTTGGTCAATTTCAGTAAAACGACCTACGATTTTTTTCAAAATCATAGATGATGACCAAAACATAAATAATATGGTAAATGCGCTAGAGAAAACAGACATCATGTTAACCATAAGAGCTACATGCTGAGCATCTATTGCAAACATGGCAAAAAATGCACCCATCATCTGGAAAAGTGGAGCCCCTGGTGGGTGACCTACTTCAAGTTTGGCTGCGGTAGCAATATATTCTCCGCAATCCCAAAAGCTCATTGTAGGTTCTACTGTTAATGTATAAGTTATTAAAGCGATTGCAAATGCAAACCAACCAATAATTGTATTCCATTTATTGAAATTGAATTGTGCCATATTTAGGTGTTAAAAATTTGAATGTTTTTCTATCCTACAAAGAAAATGTTTTTTTATGTAAAGAAACGAGCATTAACAAAAAATTCTACAAAACTATAAGTGAAAAGTAATGTATTGTCTATGAGGAGTTTTTGAAGTTGAAGCAGATTTGAATGTGAAAAAAATCAAAAAAAATGATTTTTTTTGGCCAAAAAGTTTGCACAAACTAAATAAAGACTTAAATTTGCACTCGCTTTACAGCACTGCTGGTCTATGGTGTAATGGTAACACTACGGTTTTTGGTGCCGTCTTTCTAGGTTCGAGTCCTAGTAGACCAACAGAAAAGTCTCTCAGAAATGAGAGACTTTTTTTTATTTAAAAAAGTTTGCTTTAAAATTTGCATAAATTAAATAAAGTTTTAATTTTGCACCCGCTTAACCGCACTGCTGGTCTATGGTGTAATGGTAACACTACGGTTTTTGGTGCCGTCTTTCTAGGTTCGAGTCCTAGTAGACCAACAGAAAAGCCTCTCAGAAATGAGAGGCTTTTTTTTATGCTTTAAATTTAGGTTTTTTAGCGCAAAGCGCACAAAGGTATGCGTAAAGTGTGCAAAGCTATTTTATAATGAAGGCAAAGTTCTCAAAGCTTTATGTGTCTTGTTTTAAATATAGCCCGTGGTTTCAACCACGGGAAACTTATTGTGAAAGACGTATTTTTGAGGAGGCTTATTGTGAAAGCTTATTTATGATTTAAAGAAGAAGGAACGATTCCGAATTTCTTTTTAAATGAAAAAGAAAAATGCGAAAGATCTTCAAAGCCAACGCCGATATATACTTCTGAGGGCGGACTTCCTTGGCTGATTAAATAATAAGCTTCCTGAAGCCTTTTGTTTAAAAGCCATTTTCCAGGCGTTTGCTGAAAAACTTTTTGAAAATCTCTTTTAAATGTGGCGAGACTTCTCCCTGTTAGATAAGCGAATCGTTGCATTTGAACATTGAAATGGAAGTTTTTGTTCATAAATGCTTCTAAGTCAATTTTTCCTGGCTCGTTAAAATCGAATAAAATGTCTTTTAATTCTGGATTTACTTTTAATAAAAGGTGAATCGCTTCTTTGATTTTTAGATTGAACAAAGTTTCGTTGTTCTCTTCTTCAACTTCAAGATAAGACAGTAGAGATTCCATGAAGGATTTGTAGAGTGGATTTGGAGCCAATGTAAACATGGCATCTGTATCGGCTTTTTTATCAGCTTTCAAATTG
Source organism: Flavobacterium sharifuzzamanii (assembly GCF_003254585.1). Taxonomy (GTDB): domain Bacteria; phylum Bacteroidota; class Bacteroidia; order Flavobacteriales; family Flavobacteriaceae; genus Flavobacterium; species Flavobacterium sharifuzzamanii. Next base: position 554,360 of record NZ_QJGZ01000041.1, read on the forward strand.
TGCTCCTTGCTGATTTCTCTTAAAATTTCCTGATCAAGAAAAAGAGAAATGGTTTTAAATTCTCCTCCTTCTGGCGGGATCTTAGTGAACTTTGCCAAATGATTTCTTCTGCTAAAGCGAAAATCTCCAGGTTTTGAATGAAAAGTGTTTTTGCTGTCTGAAGCAATCATTTCGCCAGAAATCTGATAACTGAAAACATGTTCGGGTATAAAATGTTCGCCCTCTCGACTGCGTGAGTAATAGCACGAGTAGAGGATTTTGGGTTTTGTATTTGGTTTTGTGCTCATATTTGTAAAAATACTAAAATCTGGAAATCTTTAGGTGTAAAGACTTCCAGATTGATGAAGATTATTTTGGCTGAATTAGTGCTCGTGGCTCTAAGTAGGCCTCTAGACCAAGCGTTCCGAATTCACGTCCAATTCCAGATTGTTTAAATCCTCCAAAAGGAGCCATTGGATCGTGACCGATTCCGTTGATCTGAACACGGCCTGCATTAATTTGAGAAGCAACTCGATGAGCTCTTTCGGTATTTGAAGAGCTTACATAGGCTTGCAATCCGTATGTTGTGTCGTTGGCGATTTCAATCGCTTCTTCTTCTGTTTTGTAAGTGATAATGGATAGAACAGGGCCAAATATTTCTTCTCGTGCAATTCGCATTTGATTCGTTACATTGACAAAGACTGTTGGTTTAACAAAATTTCCGTTTTCTAGTCCTTCTGGTTTTCCTAGTCCGCCAGTTAATATTTCTGCGCCTTCATTGATTCCAATTTGAATATAATCTTGAACACGATTGTATTGTTTTTCACTAACCATTGGCCCGACTGCAGTATTTGGATTTTTAGGGTTGCCAACAATAAAGTTTGAGGCTATTTCTTTAATTAGAAGTTTTGTTTCTTCTAGTTTGTTTTCTGGAATCAGTAATCTAGTTCCTGCGATGCAAGCCTGTCCGCTATTCATAAACGCTGCTCCAAGTGCAAGCGGAATAGCTTTTGAGAAATCGGCATCGTCTAGAATGATATTTGGAGATTTTCCGCCAAGTTCCAGAGTAACTCTCTTCATGGTGTTGACTGCTTCTTTTGCAATTATTTTTCCAACATTGGTTGATCCTGTGAAAGATATTTTAGAAATATCTGGATTTCTGCTTATTTCTGCACCAACAACTTCACCTAATCCATTTACGATATTAAATACACCTTTCGGTAGATTTGCTTCGTGAAGACATTCTAGTATTAATTGTGTCTGTTGTGCGCTCATTTCGCTAGGTTTAATTACGGTTGTGCATCCGGCAGCAATTGCTGTAGATAGTTTACTGCAGATAAATCCGTTGCTTGAATTCCAAGGGATGATAATTCCCACAACGCCAATAGGTGTCATTTGAACTTCGGATTCTCCCATTGTTTTGGTGAAATCATAATTGTTTAGCAGATTGATTGCTGATTCAAAACTTTTTAGCATATAATCGTAGCTTACGCTAGCAAACTGAAATGTGCCTCCGTATTCTTCTGTCATTACATCGATAAAATCATCTTTTCTTTTTTCGATGGCAGATTTTATGTTTTTGAGATACTGAATTCTTTCTGAAGCTGTAGTTTTTGAAAAAGTTTTGAGTGCATTTTTGGCTGCTTCAATTGCGTTTTGAGTGTCTTCAGTGTTTCCTAAACGGACTTTTCCTAATTTTTCATTTGTCGTAGGGCTAATTAGGTCAAAATATTCTGTTCCTTGCGGAGTAACAAATTCTCCATTAATGTAAATTTTGTCTATTGTTTTCATATTGTTGTTTTTAATGAATTTTTATTTGACAAATTTCTGCATTAAATGGATTTGAGGTTTTGTTGAAAAGCTCAGTTGTGCTTTGTTGAAAAGCTCATTTTTTTTGCAAAAAAAAGCTTCTCGTTTGAGAAGCTTTAAGGGGAAAAGTAATTGTGTTAGATTTTTAATGTTATAACGGGTTTAACAGCATGATTAACCAAGCCTTCGCTAATGCTTCCGTTAAAGAAATGTGCGAAACCAGTTCTGCCGTGTGTGCACATTCCGATAACATCGGCGTTTATTCGGTTAGAGAAATTTATAATTCCTTTTTCAATATTGGTGTCATTATAAATTTGTGTGGTGTAATTGGTGATGTTAAATTCTTTTACAAAATCATCCATTGCTTTTTCGCTTACGTGAGTTGGTTTGAAGCTGTTGGGTGTGCAAATAGTAACCAAATGCAGTTTCGAATCAAATAACTTTGTGAAGTTTAAAAGTTTTTCGAATGGTTTTTTTGCTTCATCAGAAAAATCAGAAGCAAAAACAATATCAGAAGCATTAAAATTTGGAATATTTTTCTTGATGACTAAAACAGGAATTTCTGAGTTTCTAACTACTTTTTCTGTGTTGGATCCTATTAAGAGTTCTTCAACACCAGAAGAGCCGTGGGAGCCCATGATAATTAGGTCAATATCGTAATCTTTACTTATTTGTGTTATTCCGTGTATGGGTTTGTCCATTTTTACAATTTCAGTTACCGGAATTCCTTCTAGATAATTTTTAGAAGCAACTTCGTCTAGCGTTTCGTTTGCTTTCTTCATAAAAAGCATGGTTTCGGGGATGCTGGTTCCGCCCATTATAGCATCGTTTGATTGCTGCGGCAATTCAAGCATGTGAAGAAGAATGAGTTCAGAATTGTTCTTTTTTGCGATTTGAGCGGCAACTCTTAAAGCGTCTTCTGCATGTTCTGAGAAGTCGGTAGGTACTAAAATTCGTTTCATGATTTTGAGGGTTAAAAAATATGAATAATTCTATGTTTTAATGCTATTATAAAGATACGGAATTATTTTAGAGCAATCTATTTATTTGATTTATAAAAAAAACACTATATTTGCACTGTTATTTATTAAAATCTAAATAATGAGGGGACTAAGTGTCCCCTCTTTTTATAAAATTATGACATTTAAAGAAAAAGTAAACGGATTAATTACGGAAGCTCTTCTGGAAAAACCATCAGTCTTTTTGGTTGATTTGGCAGTTTCGGATTCTTTTAAAATTAGTGTTGGTTTAGACGGAGATAATGGAGTGGCGCTACAAGACTGTATTGACATTAGTCGTGCAATCGAGAATAATCTGGATCGTGAAGAGCAGGATTTTTCGCTAGAAGTAGCATCGGTTGGAGTAGGAACTCCTCTTAAAATGATAAGACAATACAAGAAAAATGTTGGTAGAACGTTGATTGTTACCACAAATACAGAAAAAATAGAAGCAGAATTAGTAGAAGCTAATGATGTTTTTATAATTTTGTCTTGGAAAGCAAGAGAACCGAAAAAAGTAGGAAAAGGAAAAGAAACAGTTCAAAAAGAGCAACAAATACCTTATACAGAAATTAAAGAGGCAGTTGTTACGGTAACATTTTAATTTTAATTAAAAAATTCGCATGGAAAATTTAGCATTAATCGATTCATTCTCAGAGTTTAAAGACAATAAACTTATTGATCGTGTAACGCTTATGGCAATTTTAGAGGACGTATTTAGAAATGCATTAAAGAAAAAATACGGTTCAGATGAAAATTTCGATATCATTATAAACCCTGATAAAGGAGATATGGAAATTTGGAGAAGAAGAGTAATTGTTGCTGATGAGGATCTTGATTTTGAAAATGAGGAAATTACATTGACTGAAGCAAGAAAAATTGAAGCGGATTTTGAAATTGGTGAAGAGGTTTCTGAAGAAGTAAAGTTGATTGATTTAGGAAGAAGAGCTATCTTAGCGCTTCGCCAGAATCTTATATCTAAAATTCACGAACACGATAATACAAACTTATACAAACAGTTTAAAGATATTATCGGGGATATTTATACAGCCGAAGTGCACCACGTACGTCCTAGAGTAGTTATCTTGGTTGATGATGAAGGAAATGAGATTGTGCTTCCAAAAGAAAAACAAATTCCGTCAGATTTCTTCCGTAAAGGAGATAATGTTCGTGGAATCATTGAAAGCGTTGAATTAAAAGGAAATAAACCTCAAATTATTATGTCTAGAACCTCAGAAAAGTTCTTGGAGAAATTATTTGAGCAAGAAATTCCAGAAGTTTTTGATGGTTTAATTACGGTTAAAAACGTAGTTCGTATTCCAGGTGAAAAAGCAAAAGTAGCTGTTGATTCTTACGATGATAGAATTGATCCAGTTGGAGCTTGTGTGGGAATGAAGGGTTCTCGTATTCACGGAATTGTTCGCGAATTAGGAAATGAAAATATTGATGTAATCAATTATACAAACAATATTCAATTATTTATAACAAGAGCTTTAAGCCCTGCTAAAGTTTCTTCAATCAAAATCGATGAAGATAACAAACGAGCTGAAGTGTTCTTGAAATTAGAAGAGGTTTCTAAAGCAATTGGTAGAGGTGGTCACAATATCAAATTAGCTGGTCAGTTGACAGGTTATGAGTTAGATGTTATTCGTGAAGGAGATGTTGCCGGTACTGTTGCAGATGAAGACGATGTTGAATTAACAGAGTTCTCAGATGAGATCGAAGAGTGGGTAATTGAAGAGTTTGCAAAAATCGGTTTAGATACTGCGAAAAGTATCTTGAAACACGACGTAGAAGATTTAGTAAGAAGAACAGACTTAGAAGAGGAAACGATTCTAGATGTTATGAAGATACTAAAAGAAGAGTTTGATAATTAAGCAATAGCTTACATCTGCTCTAACAACACAACGAAAAAGGTAATAATAAAAAGGTTATATGTCTGAAGAGAGAGTAATAAGAATAAACAAGGTTTTAAGGGAATTAAATATTTCGTTAGAAAGAGCTGTAGATTATCTAAAAGATAAGGGAATTGCTATTGATGCAAATCCAAATGCAAAAATTTCTGATAGCGAATTTAATATCCTTCAAAGCCAATTTGCGGGCGATAAGGGGAACAAGGAGGCTTCTAAAGAGGTTGGAGAAGAAAAAAGAAAGGAAAAAGAAGCATTACGTGTAGAGCGTGAGAAAGAAATTGAAGACAAACGCAGACAAGAAGAAGAGCGTCAAAAACAGCAAGAAATAATTAAAGCAAGAGCAGTCGTTTCCGGGCCTGTACAAGTTGGTAAAATTGACTTAAATCCAAAAAAACCTGCGATTACTCCTTCTGAGGAAGCAGCTAAGGTTGAAGAACCAAAAGTTGTTGCTGCGCCTGTGCAGCCAGAAAAACCTGTTCAAAATGAAACAGTAAAATCTGAACCAGTTGTTTCAACTCCTGTTTCTGAAACTAAAAAAGAAGAACCTATTATTACTGAGAAAAAAGAAGTTAAAGCAGAATCTAAAGTTGCGCAGGAGCCTATCGTGTCTACTGATCCAACAACTTCAGAGGAAACTATTACGACTCAATATCAAAAGCTTACTGGAACGACTCTTACAGGTCAGACAATTGATTTATCTCAATTTAATAAACCTAAGAAAAAGAAAGAAGATCCTAAAGCGGCTCAGAATAAACCTGGAGCTCCTGGAGTTGGCAATAATAATAACGCAAATAAAAACAAGCGTAAAAGAATTGGTCCAAAACCGGGTACGCCTGGTGCGCCAAAACCTGCGACGGGTAATGCGCCTGGAACTCCAAATCCAAATAAACCTGCTCAAGGTAATAATGGTGGAGGTTTTAATGCTAACAGAAGTCAAAGACCTGGTTTTGTAAAAGGAAACCGTCCTGCAATTGTTGCTAAAGTTGAGCCAACAGAAGAAGAAGTAAAAAACCAAATTAGAGAAACTCTTGAAAAACTTCAAGGTAAAGGAGGAAAATCTAAAGCGGCAAAATATAGAAGAGATAAAAGAGAAACACACCGTCAGAAATCTGATGATGAGCAAAGAGCTCTTGACGAAGGAAGTAAAACGATTAAAGTTACAGAGTTCGTTACTGTAGGTGAAATTGCAATCATGATGGATGTGCCGATTACTAAAGTAATTGGAACTTGTATGTCTCTTGGTATCATGGTAACCATGAACCAACGTCTAGATGCTGAAACATTAACTATTGTAGCAGATGAATTTGGTTATGATGTTGAATTCATTACAGTAGATATTGAAGAAGCTATAGAAGTTGTAGAAGATAGAGAAGAAGATTTAGTAACAAGAGCGCCAATTGTGACAGTAATGGGTCATGTTGACCACGGTAAGACATCTTTGCTGGATTATATTCGTAAAGAAAATGTAATTGCTGGTGAGTCAGGAGGTATTACTCAGCACATTGGAGCGTATGGAGTTACTTTAGATAACGGACAAAAAATAGCATTTTTAGATACTCCGGGTCACGAGGCGTTTACAGCGATGCGTGCGCGTGGAGCTCAAGTTACAGATATTGCTATTATCGTAGTTGCGGCGGATGATGATATCATGCCACAAACAAAAGAGGCAATTTCTCACGCACAAGCTGCGGGAGTGCCAATTATATTTGCAATCAATAAAATTGATAAACCAAACGCGAATGTTGATAAAATTAAAGAGCGTTTGGCTGGTATGAATTTACTTGTTGAAGATTGGGGTGGAAAAATTCAGTCACACGATATTTCTGCAAAAGTCGGAACAGGGGTTAAAGAATTATTGGAGAAAGTTTTATTAGAAGCAGAGATTTTAGATCTAAAAGCAAATCCAAATAAAGCAGCTCAAGGGACTGTTGTTGAGGCTTACTTAGATAAAGGAAAAGGATATGTGTCTACGATTTTAGTACAGCAAGGTACTTTGAAAATTGGAGATTATATGTTGGCTGGTAAACACCATGGTAAAGTTAAAGCAATGCATGATGAAAGAGGACATACTATTTTAAGTGCTGGTCCTTCGACTCCGGTATCTGTTTTAGGTTTAGATGGAGCTCCAACAGCGGGTGATAAGTTTAATGTATTTGAAGATGAAAAAGAAGCAAAACAAATTGCATCTAAACGTTCTCAATTAATGCGTGAACAATCTGTACGTACTCAAAGACATATTACGCTTGATGAAATTGGACGTCGTATCGCTCTTGGTCAGTTTAAAGAATTGAATGTAATTCTTAAAGGAGACGTGGATGGTTCTGTTGAAGCATTATCAGACTCGTTCTCTAAACTTTCGACAGAAGAAGTTCAAATCAATATTATCCATAAAGGTGTTGGGGCGATTACAGAAACAGATGTTAACTTGGCTTCTGCTTCAGATGCAATCATCATCGGATTTAACGTTCGTCCTGCAGGAAATGCTAGACAGCTTGCAGATAAAGAAGAAATTGATATCCGTTACTATTCTATTATTTATGCGGCAATCGATGACTTGAAAGATGCGATGGAAGGAATGTTAGCGCCAGAAATGAAAGAAGAAGTTTTAGGTAATGCTGAAATTCGTGAGATTTTCAAAATTTCTAAAGTGGGTTCAATTGCTGGATGTATGGTAACTGATGGTAAAATCTTGAGAACTTCTAAAATTAGAGTTATTAGAGATGGCGTTGTTGTTCATACAGGAGAGTTAGTTGCCTTGAAACGTTTCAAAGACGATGTGAAAGAAGTAACTAAAGGTTACGATTGTGGTATCCAAATAAAAGGATTTAATGATATCGAAATTAATGACGTTATCGAAGCTTACCATGAAGTAGCAATCAAAAAGAAATTGAAATAAAATTCAATTGATATATTTAAAAGTCCCAATGAAAGTTGGGACTTTTTTTGTTTTGGTTTTATGTATAGTGATTCTGCGGTCATGAGAATAATTTTTATAAATGTGTTTCATTTTATAATATGAAACCTAAATGAAAGATTTGGCAACAGTTCGGTTAGTAGGTTATTTGTTTCTTTGTGCAGGAATTTTCTTTTTTAATATTAAATGCATGTGAAAGAATATTGTTGAATAAAAATATTTGTACTGATATGAGGATAAGGATAAATCATATTGTGAACGCAATTTTTGGCAGGAGTTTTAAATCGGAGAATCCTGTTAGTAATTTTACAAATGTTCAGCAGTTAAGAGAAATAATGCCTGCCTTGTTAGAAGGATATTTGTCTGAAGCAGAAATGCCAAACAGTCTTCTTTTGTTATCACCGCCTCCAGCAAACGACTCAAATCTTTTTGAATCAGATCTAGAGCATGCAAGAAAGGCTCTGGAGTCTAAAGATGATGAGCGTTTTTTACAAGCAGCAAGAGATGCAGATTTGTCTTTTCCTTTTGCAGTTAAGTTATTTGAGCCAATTATAGGTATAGCAATTAGTGAGTCAAATACCCCTAAGCTTTATGTATTGATGCGAAGGGTTATGACAGATGCGGGATTGTCTACTTATGCTGCAAAAAATCATTATAAGCGCGAGCGACCGTTTATGGTTAATAATCAAAAAACATGCACTCCAGATCAGGAAAATATATTGTATAAAGTAGGGTCGTTTCCTTCGGGTCATGCTGCAGTTGGTTGGGCATGGTCATTGGTTTTGATCAAGCTTTTTCCAGAGAAAGAGAAGGAGATTTTAAAGCGCGGATATGATTTTGGCGAAAGTCGTGTTGTTTGTAATGCGCATTGGGATAGTGATGTAAGGATGGGGAGGGTTATGGGGCAGGCGGCTGTTGATTGCCTGTGGACTAATTCAGCTTTTTTGACTGATTGGAATAGTGTTGGAAAAGAGATACAACAGATTTTAGATTCGAACTCCTAAAGTGAAGTCGTTGTGAATTTGGTGACGTATTTCAAATTTTAATATTATTTTTGGATATAAATGATGTACAGATGAAAAGAGTTTTAATATATGCGACCTTGTTTTTTATAAGTTTTTCAACAGTATCTTTTTCGCAAGAGAGTGTTGAAAAACCTGCTCCGCCAACAGGGAATGCTTTAGTGGGCGATTATTATGGAGCTGATGTTTCAGAAGTTGTTTTAAATAAGGCGATTTCAGTTGACAAGCTTGAAGGCGAATTAAGCAATGCTAAAAAGCTAGAAGCGATTGCAGTAAAAGGTGAAGTAACTGATGTTTGTGAGAAAAGAGGATGCTGGATAACTCTTAAAACGGAAGATGGAGCATCTTTCTTTGTGAAAATGAAAGATTACGCTTTTTTTGTGCCTACTGCATTAAAAGGTAAAAATGTAGTTTTAGAAGGAAATGCTGAAAAGAAAGTAACTTCGGTTGAAGAGCTTAAGCATTATGCGAAAGATGCTAAGAAAACAAAGGCAGAAATAGATGCGATTAAAATGCCAAAAGAAGAAATACGTTTTTTAGCGAGCGGGATCAAAGTGATAAATTAGATTTAAAAGTTATAATTCTGAAATAGAAGCAAAAAAAGCGAGATATAAAAATCTCGCTTTTTTTGTTTCTACATGAATCATTTTCCAGGTTTAAGCAAGAAAACGCTTTTGTATCTTTTTTTGATTTCGGCTAAATTTCTTTCGGCTTCTATTCTGGTTTTAAAATTTCCAACAATTACTTTGTAATTTGGAGTGCTGAAAATAATTGTTCCGTCAATATCTGAATTTTCTCTTTTGAAATCAGATAAGGTTTTTTTGGCTTCATCACTTTTGCCGCTAAAGATTTGGATTCTATAAGTGTCGTTTGTATTTATTGACGTGTTAATTTTGCGTTTCTCATTTAGTAATTGCTCAAATTTAGGATCTTGCTTCAGTGTTAAATTTTGGTCTTGAGCATTAATATTGTGTGCGAAAGCAATCGTTGTAATTGTTAATAAAAGGCTTTTTGAAGGACTTAAAATTCTCATAATGTGATGGTTTTTATGCAAAAATACTATTTAAAGTTTGAGTGTGAAATTTTAATATTATTTAGAATTGATATAAATTGATAATTAAGACTATTTTAAGGTTTTGAGAATAGTTCATAAGTCGTATTTTTGTGCAAGTTTTAAAAGAGGGTATAGGTTTTTGCTGGATTTAATACAGAAAAAATCATACCAAAAATTAGTAGACAATTATTTATACTATATGAAAAAGGTGGGTAACCATAATTCGATCTCAAGAAAATTGCTGTTTGGCTTATCGCTAACGTTAATTTTCTCCCTAACTTCATTTGCTCAAGATGCTGCTGCTCCGGCGGCGCCTGAGGCTGCTGCGGCTGCTCCAGCTGCAGGAGGCGGTGATCCAGTAAAAGGGAAAGAACTTTTTAATGCAAATTGCGCTGCATGTCACAAATTAGATGCTAAATCAACTGGTCCTGCATTAAGGGGAGTTGCTTCTAAGCATGATATGGCTTGGATTTACAAGTGGGTGCATAACAGTTCTGACATGATTAAGTCAGGTGATGCTGTTGCTGTTAAACTTTTTGAGGAAAATAACAAAGCTGTTATGACTTCATTTCCTCAATTGTCTGAAGGAGATATTGATAATATTATAGCTTATACTTCTGAGCCTAAGGCTGAGCCTGCTGCTGCTGTAGGAGGTGCTGCGACTCCTCCTGGAACAAATGTTCAAGATGGTGCTATTTCGAATAACATTATTTTAGGAGCTCTAGCTCTTGTAATGGCTATTTTGGTTGTGATGTTGTTTATGGTAAACAAGGTTTTAACTAAAGTTGCTAATAAAAACGGTATTGAGGTTGCTCCAAAAGAAGAAAGACTTCCAATCTGGAAAGCTTTCGCTAAAAATCAATTCTTGGTTTTGGTAACTGCAATTTTCTTGCTTTTGGCTAGTGGTTATTTTGTTTACGGATACTTAATGCAAGTAGGTGTAGATCAGAATTATGAACCAATTCAGCCAATTCACTACTCTCACAAAATTCACGCTGGTGATAACGAAATCAATTGTAAATATTGCCACTCTGCTGCGCGTGTAAGTAAAACAGCTGGTATACCTTCTTTAAATGTTTGTATGAACTGTCATAAAAACATTTCAGAGGTTGCTGAAACTACTGCTACACCTGAGTACAGCAAAGCGTTTTACGATGCTCAAATCCAAAAATTATATGATGCTGTTGGATGGGATAAGACTAAGCAAGCTTATACTGGAAAAACAATGCCTGTAAAATGGGTTCGTATTCACAACTTACCTGACTTCGTTTACTTCAACCACTCTCAACACGTTTCTGTTGCAGGTATTGAATGTCAAACTTGTCATGGGCCAGTACAGGAATTTGAAATCATGAAGCAATACTCTAAATTAACAATGGGATGGTGTGTTGATTGCCATAGAAAAACTGATGTTAAGATGGAAGGTAACGCTTACTATGACAAAATTCATGCTGAACTTTCTAAAAAATACGGTGTAGAGAAATTAACTGCAGCGCAAATGGGAGGTTTAGAATGTGGTAAATGCCACTATTAATCGATTTATTAAGATTTTAATATATATATACAATGTCATCAAACAAAAAATACTGGAAAAGTGTTGAGGAGCTAGAAAATAGCTCTATTGTTGAGGCGCTTAGAAATAACGAATTTGTTGAAGAAATTCCTACTGATGAGTTTTTAGGTAATGCAGAAGCTTTAGCTACATCAGGAACTTCACGTCGTGACTTTTTAAAGTACGTAGGGTTTAGTACAGCGGCTGTAACATTAGCTGCTTGCGAAGGTCCTGTTCACAAGTCTATCCCTTATGTATTACAACCAGAGCAAATCATCCCTGGTGTTGCAGATTATTATGCAACTACAGTTTTTGATGGATTTGATTTTGCTAATCTTTTGGTTAAAACTCGTGAAGGTCGTCCAATTAAAATTGAAAACAATACAATTGCAGGAGCTAAATTTTCTGCGAATGCTAGAATTCATGCCTCTATCTTAGGTTTGTATGACAGTGCTCGTTTGAAAGAGCCAAAAGTAGATGGTAAAAATTCTTCTTGGTCAGCTGTAGATTTGAAAATCAAATCAAGTTTAGCAGATGCTAAAGCTAAAGGTGGTCAAGTAGTATTATTAACTAATACTTTAGCAAGTCCATCTACAGAAAAATTAATTGGTGAGTTTATTGCAAAAAATCCAAACGCTAAGCACGTTGTATATGATGCAGTTTCTTCATCTGAAGCTTTAGATGCTTTTGAGGCTGTTTATGGTCAAAGAGCTTTAGTTGATTATGATTTTTCAAAAGCTTCTTTAATTGTATCTGTTGGTGCTGATTTCTTAGGAGATTGGCAAGGTGGAGGATATGATGCTGGATATGCTCAAGGACGTATTCCACAAAACGGAAAAATGTCTCGTCACTTCCAGTTTGAATCAAACATGACATTGTCTGGAGCTGCTGCTGATAAGCGTGTTCCAATGACTGTAGCTGCTCAAAAGCAAGCTTTAGTTCAAATTTATAATATTATTGTAGGTGCTTCTATTCCTGTAGCTTTAGAAGGAAACTTTAAAACTGAAGTAGTAAAAGCTGCGCAACAGCTTAAAGCTGCTGGTTCAAAAGGTGTTTTAGTATCTGGAATTGAAGATAAAAATGCTCAATTATTAGTTTTAGCTATCAATCAAGTATTGGCTAGTGAAGCTTTTAGTACTGCTGGAGCAAGACAAATTAGAAAAGGTTCTAATGCTGTCGTTGCACAGCTAATTAAAGATTTGAATGCTGGAAGTGTTCATACTTTAATTATGAGCGGAGTTAATCCTGTTTACACTTTAGCTGATTCAGCTTCTTTTGTTTCTGGATTGAAAAAAGTTAAAACATCAGTTGCTTTTTCATTAAAAGAAGATGAAACTGCATCAATTGTTTCAATTGCTGCGCCAGCTCCTCACTATTTAGAGTCTTGGGGAGATCTTGAGCTTACAAGCGGAACATATAGCTTAACTCAGCCTACAATCCGTCCTATTTTCAATACAAAACAATTTCAAGATGTTTTATTGTCTGTAAACGGTACTGCTGGTACTTATTATGACTACTTGAAAGCAAATTCTGGAGCTTATACTGCAGGTGCTTCTTGGAATAAAGTATTACATGATGGTGTAGCTGTTCTTGGTGCTACGGCATTATCTGGAGGTGCTATTGACGCTGCTACAGCTGCAAATGCTGTTGCAAAATCTAAATCTGCTGGTGAGTTTGAATTAGTATTATATACTAAAACAGGACTAGGAGATGGACAACATGCTAACAACCCTTGGTTACAAGAGTTTCCAGATCCAATTACAAGAGTTTCTTGGGATAACTACGTTACAGTTTCTAATGCAGATGCTAAAAAACTTGGTTTATCAAATGAAATTGTTGCAAACGGAGGTTTAAACGGTAGCTACGCTACAATTACTGTTGATGGAGCTAAATTGGAAAATGTTCCAGTTATCGTTCAACCAGGTCAAGCAGTTGGTACTTTGGGTCTAGCTCTTGGTTACGGACGTAAAGCAGCTCTTAAAGAAGAAATGCAAGTAGGTTTAAATGCTTACGCTTTATATAAAGGTTTCAATAATGTTCAATCTGTATCTATTGTAAAAGCTGGAGGAGTACATGAGTTTGCTTGTGTTCAAGGTCAGAAAACTTTAATGGGTAGAGGAGATATTATTAAAGAAACTACTTTAGAAATATTCAATACTAAAGATGCTGAACATTGGAATGAAAAGCCAATGGTATCTTTAGATCACCAAGAAGTTGAGGCTACTACTGTAGATCTTTGGGAATCATTTGATCGTACAACTGGTCACCACTTCAACCTTTCAATTGACTTAAATGCTTGTACTGGATGTGGAGCTTGTGTTATTGCTTGTCACGCAGAAAACAACGTTCCAGTTGTTGGTAAAGCAGAGGTAAGAAGAAGCCGTGATATGCATTGGTTACGTATCGATAGATATTATTCTTCTGAAAGCACTTTTGAAGGTGATAACGAAAGAAAAGAAGGAATTGCAGGTTTATCTAGTTCATTATCTACATTTAATGAAATGGAAAAAGCAGGAGATAATCCACAAGTTGCATTCCAACCTGTAATGTGTCAACACTGTAACCACGCACCTTGTGAAACAGTTTGTCCTGTTGCAGCGACTTCTCACGGTCGTGAAGGTCAAAACCATATGGCTTACAACAGATGTGTTGGTACTCGTTACTGTGCAAACAACTGTCCATATAAAGTACGTCGTTTTAACTGGTTCTTATACAACAAAAACAGCGAGTTCGATTATCATATGAACGATGATTTAGGCCGTATGGTATTAAATCCTGACGTTAACGTACGTTCTCGTGGTGTTATGGAGAAATGTTCTATGTGTATCCAAATGACACAAGCTACTAAATTAAAAGCTAAAAACGAAGGCCGTCCAGTTAGAGATGGTGAATTCCAAACAGCTTGTTCTAGTGCTTGTTCTTCAGGAGCGATGATATTTGGTGATGTAAATGATAAAGAAAGTAAAGTTGCTAAATTAGCTGCTGACGAAAGATCATACCACTTATTAGAGCATGTAGGTACAAAACCTAATGTGGTTTACCATGTTAAAGTTAGAAATACTTAGTAAAATTATTAATTAAGAAACAATATAAAGGATTATGTCGTCTCACTACGAAGCACCCATTAGAAAACCTTTAGTTATAGGTGATAAATCTTATCACGATGTAACTGTAGATGTAGCTGCACCTGTTGAGGGGCCTGCAAACAAGCAATGGTGGATTGTATTTTCAATCGCATTAATAGCCTTCCTTTGGGGGTTAGGTTGTATAATTTACACCGTATCTACCGGTATCGGAACATGGGGATTAAATAAAACAGTTGGCTGGGCTTGGGATATTACTAACTTCGTTTGGTGGGTTGGTATTGGTCACGCCGGAACATTAATTTCTGCGGTATTATTACTTTTCCGTCAACGTTGGAGAATGGCCATCAACCGTTCTGCTGAAGCAATGACTATTTTCTCAGTAGTACAAGCGGGTCTTTTCCCAATCATTCACATGGGACGTCCATGGTTAGCATACTGGGTATTACCTATTCCAAACCAATTTGGATCTTTATGGGTAAACTTTAACTCACCTTTACTTTGGGACGTATTCGCGATTTCAACGTATCTTTCGGTATCATTAGTTTTCTGGTGGACTGGTTTATTACCTGACTTTGCAATGCTTCGTGATAGAGCTATTACTCCTTTTAACAAAAGAGTTTATTCTATCTTAAGTTTTGGATGGAGCGGTAGAGCAAAAGACTGGCAACGTTTTGAAGAAGTATCTTTAGTATTAGCTGGTTTAGCTACTCCACTTGTACTTTCTGTACACACAATTGTATCTATGGACTTTGCTACTTCTGTAATTCCTGGATGGCATACAACAATTTTCCCTCCATACTTCGTGGCAGGAGCGGTTTTCTCTGGATTCGCGATGGTAAATACATTGTTGATCGTTATGAGAAAAGTATCTAATCTTGAAGCTTACATCACATTACAGCATATCGAATTAATGAATATCATTATCATGATTACTGGATCTATTGTAGGTGTGGCTTACATCACTGAGTTATTCGTAGCTTGGTATTCAGGTGTAGAATATGAGCAATATGCATTCTTAAACAGAGCTACTGGACCTTACTGGTGGGCATATTGGTCAATGATGACATGTAACGTGTTCTCTCCTCAGTTCATGTGGTTCAAAAAATTAAGAACTAGTATCATGTTCTCATTCATCATTTCGATTGTAGTAAACATCGGTATGTGGTTTGAAAGATTCGTAATTATTGTTACTTCTTTACATAGAGATTACCTTCCATCTTCTTGGACAATGTTTTCACCAACATTTGTTGATATTGGAATTTTCATTGGAACAATTGGTTTCTTCTTCGTGTTGTTTTTATTATACTCTAGAACATTCCCTGTAATTGCTCAGGCAGAGGTTAAAACAATTTTGAAAGGAACAGGAGATAATTACATTAGAGAAAGAGCAAACAGTAAAGATTCACATCATGAGTAATAAAGTTATATACGCCATTTATAATGACGATGACGTTTTGATGAGTGCAGTAAAGAAAACTAGAGCTGCTCATCATCATATTGAAGAGGTTTTTACTCCATTTCCGGTTCACGGATTGGATAAAGCCATGGGATTAGCACCAACAAGATTAGCAATATGTGCTTTTTTATATGGATGTGTTGGTATTTCTGTTGCAACAACTATGATGGGATACATCATGATTCACGACTGGCCGCAGGATATTGGAGGTAAACCAAGTTTTAGCTTCATCCAGAATATGCCATCTTTTGTGCCAATTATGTTTGAGATGACTGTATTCTTTGCGGCTCACTTAATGGTAATTACTTTTTACATGAGAAGTAGATTATGGCCTTTTAAAGAAGCTGAAAACCCAGATGTAAGAACAACTGATGACCACTTTTTAATGGAGGTTGCTGTAAATGATAACGAAGCTGAGTTAGTTTCTTTCTTCGAAGGAACTGGAGCTGTTGAAGTTAAAGTAATAGAAAAGAATTAATTGTAGCTATGAAAAGGATATATAAAATAACACTTTTAGTTGGTATAACTATTTTAGTTTCATCTTGCCACAATAATTCGGCACCGAACTATCAGTATTTCCCAAATATGTATGAGTCTGTTGCTTACGAGCCATATTCAGAAGCAAAAATATTTAAGGGAGGAAAAGAAGGACAGCTTCCTGTTGCAGGAACTATCAATAGAGGTTTTGAACCTTATGAATATGAAAATTCAACTGCTGGTTATGAATTAGCAAAAGCTAATTTAAAATCACCTTTAACTGAAGAGGAAAGAAATTCTGGGAAAGGTAAAGAGCTTTTTGAAATTTACTGTATTAGCTGCCATGGTGCTGCTGGTAATGGTAAAGGTAAATTGGTTGAAAGAGAGAAATTTCTTGGAGTACCTAGCTATAAAGACAGAGAGATCACAGAAGGAAGTATCTTTCATGTTGAGACTTATGGTTTAAATGCAATGGGTTCACATGCAAATCAATTAAGTGCTCACGAACGTTGGTTAGTTGCTGACTATGTTCTGAAACTAAGAAGCCAATTATAATTGTTGAACAAACTGATCGTAATAGATATGTATACATTTTCAAGTAAATTAAAAACTTTTTCTATCATCTTAATGGCCGTTGGTTTATTAGGAATTGGGTATGGTTTTTTAAGTGCACCAAAAGATATTCAAGAAGTTGAAAAAATACTAGCTGCAGATGAACATGGTTCACATGGTGCTGCACATGAAGAAAAAGCGGAGGCATCTCACAAAGAAGCAGGTCATCATGAAGCTGCTGAAGCTGGACATGACGCTCACAAAGGAGCTGCACATGCTGAAGTTTCTGGTGCAAATGAGCACGAAAAACATTTAGAGCACGTATTACACCAATTGCAAAATAAGCCTTGGTCTGCTGTATATGTAGCTTGTATTTTCTTTTTACTACTTTCAATGGGGGTTTTAGCTTTCTATGCTATCCAACAAGTTGCTCAAGCAGGTTGGTCTCCAGTTTTGTTTAGAGTTATGCAAGGTATCACAGCTTATTTACCAGCTGGTTCTGTTATCTTCTTTATCATCTTAGTTTTATGCGGATTACACTTTAACCATATCTTTGTTTGGTTAGGTGAAGGTGTAACAGATCCTAAAAACGCTAACTATGATGCAATTATTGCTGGAAAATCTGGCTATTTAAACTTTCCTTTTTGGATTGTAAGAGCAGCTATCTTTTTACTGGGATGGAACTTATACCGTTACTATTCAAGAAAGAACTGCTTGGAGCAAGATGAAGCAAATGATGATCTTTACTACAAAAAGAACTTCAAAGCTTCTGCAGGATTCTTAGTATTCTTCATTGTATCTGAGTCTATTATGGCTTGGGATTGGATTATGTCATTTGACCCGCACTGGTTTAGTACATTGTTTGCTTGGTATGTATTTGCTTCTTTCTTCGTAAGTGGTATTACAACTATTGCATTAGTAACAATTTATTTAAAATCTAAAGGATATTTAGAGTATGTAAATACAAGTCATATCCATGATTTAGCTAAGTTCATGTTTGGTATTAGTGTATTCTGGACTTATTTATGGTTCTCTCAATTTATGTTGATTTGGTACGCTAACATTCCAGAAGAGGTAACTTATTTTGTAACAAGAATTCAATTATATAACCTTCCTTTCTTTGGAGCGGTTGTTATGAACTTTGTTTTCCCATTATTAATATTAATCAATACTGACTTTAAACGCCTTAATTGGGTTGTTGTTATGGCTGGTATTGTAATATTGTTAGGTCATTATGTTGATTTCTTTAATATGATTATGCCTGGTACTGTAGGAGACAAATGGTTTATTGGAGTTCCTGAAATTGCATCGATTCTTTTCTTCTTAGGTCTATTTATATTTGTTGTATTTACTGCATTAACTAAATCTCCTTTGCTTGCAAAAAGAAATCCTTTCATCGAAGAAAGTAAACATTTTCATTATTAATATTTAAAGAAGTAAACAGATGACAAGTTTGTTGGTAATTATAGTTTTAGTTTTATTAGCGGTTGCATTATGGCAATTGACGAAGATATTTGATCTTACGCAGGTAGGAACTTCTTCGGATGATTCTCAAGTTGCATCTGATAATGATAATAATATTCAGGGATATATTATGTTTGGCTTTTTGGCTTTCATTTATATATTTACTATTTATGGTTTACTAAAATGGGGTAATTTGGCACTTCATACTCCTGCTTCTGAGCATGGGCTTTTAGTAGATAATTTAATGAATATTACTTGGGTTTTAATCTTTACAGTTCAAGTTATTACACAAGGTTTGCTTTACTGGTTTTCTTTCAAAAATAGAGGAAACAAAGATAGAAAAGCATTGTTTTTTGCTGATAGTAATAAATTAGAAGCAATCTGGAGTATTATACCATCTGTTGTTTTAGCTTGTTTAATTCTTTACGGATTATATGCTTGGAATAACATCATGTTTGTTGACAAAGATGAAGATGTAATCGAAATTGAATTATATGCTCAACAGTTTAAATGGACAGCAAGATATGCTGGACAAGATAATGTGCTAGGAAAAGCGAATGTACGTTTAATCGAAGGAGTGAATACATTAGGAGTTGATATGTCAGATCCAAATGCTCAAGACGATATCGTAGTTTCAGAATTGCATATTCCTAAAGGTAAAAAAGTTCACTTTAAAATGCGTTCTCAGGATGTATTGCACTCTGCTTACTTCCCTCACTTTAGAGCACAAATGAACTGTGTTCCTGGTATGGTCACTGAATTTGCTTTTGTTCCAACTTATACAACTTCAGAGTACAGAGAGTTACCATTTATGGTTGAGAAAGTAGCACACATTAATAAACTTAGAGCTGAAAAAAGTACTGAGTTAGTTGCAAAAGGAGGTACAGCTTTAGATCCTTATACATTTGATTATTTATTATTATGTAATAAAATCTGTGGAGCTTCTCACTATAACATGCAGATGAAAGTTGTAGTTGATACGCCTGAAGATTACAAAAAATGGTTAAGTGAAAAAACTACTTTAGCTCAGGATATTAAAGCTGCAAAAGCTGCTGAAAAACCAGCTGAAGGAGCTGCACCAACTACAGATACTGCTGCAAAAGTAATTGACACTGTTAAAACTGTTGTTGATACTGTTAAAGCGGCTGTAGCTAAAGTTGCGATGAAATAATATTATTAAGAAAATTTAAAGTACAAATATATGTCAGCAGAAGCGCACGGTCACGATCACGGACACGATCACGAGCACGAACATCATCATAAAGACACGTTCATTACTAAATATATTTTTAGTATTGATCACAAAATGATTGCTAAACAATACTTGATTACTGGTATTGTTATGGGAGTAATTGGGATTGCAATGTCCTTGCTTTTTAGAATGCAATTAGCGTGGCCAGAAGAGTCTTTCAAAATATTTAATGTTTTATTAGGAGATAAATTTGCACCTGATGGTGTAATGGCAAATGATATTTATCTGGCTTTAGTTACAATTCACGGTACCATCATGGTATTCTTTGTACTGACGGCAGGTTTAAGTGGGACGTTTAGTAACTTATTGATTCCGCTTCAAATTGGAGCACGAGATATGGCATCTGGATTTATGAATATGATTTCATACTGGTTGTTTTTCTTATCTGCGGTTGTAATGTTATGTTCATTATTTGTTGAAGCAGGACCAGCATCTGCGGGATGGACAATTTACCCTCCTTTAAGTGCATTGCCACAAGCAATTCCAGGATCAGGAACAGGTATGACATTATGGTTGGTATCTATGGCTATTTTCATCGCATCTTCTTTGATGGGATCTTTAAATTACATTGTTACTGTACTTAACTTAAGAACTAAAGGAATGTCTATGACTAGACTTCCTCTTACAATCTGGACATTTTTCGTAACAGCTATCATTGGTGTTATTTCGTTTCCAGTTTTATTATCTGCAGCTTTATTATTGATTTTTGATAGAAGTTTTGGTACTTCATTCTTCTTATCTGATATCTATATTGCAGGAGAGGTTTTACACTACCAAGGAGGTTCTCCAGTATTGTTTGAGCACTTATTCTGGTTCTTAGGTCACCCTGAGGTTTACATCGTAATCTTACCAGCGATGGGACTTGTTTCAGAAATTATGGCTACAAATGCTCGTAAACCAATTTTCGGTTACAGAGCGATGATTATGTCAGTTCTTGCAATTGCATTCTTGTCAACTATTGTTTGGGGTCACCACATGTTTATTTCAGGTATGAATCCTTTCTTAGGATCTGTATTTACTTTTACAACTTTATTGATTGCAATTCCATCTGCTGTAAAAGCGTTTAACTGGATTACAACTTTATGGAAAGGTAACTTACAGTTTAACCCTGCAATGTTATTCTCTATCGGAATGGTTTCTACTTTCATCACTGGAGGTTTAACAGGGATCATTTTAGGTGATAGTACACTAGATATTAACGTTCACGATACATACTTCGTAATTGCTCACTTTCACTTAGTAATGGGTATCTCTGCACTTTACGGAATGTTTGCGGGTATTTACCATTGGTTCCCTAAAATGTACGGAAGAATGTTAAACAAAAACTTAGGTTATATTCACTTCTGGGTAACTGCAGTTTGTGCTTATGGAGTTTTCTTCCCAATGCACTTCATCGGGTTAGCTGGTTTACCAAGACGTTACTATACAAATACTAACTTCCCGTTATTTGATGATTTACAAAATGTGAATGTTTTAATTACAACATTTGCTCTTGTAGGAGGTGCGTTCCAGTTAGTATTCTTATACAACTTCTTTAGCAGTATTTTCTACGGTAAGAAAGCAGTTCAAAATCCTTGGAAATCTACGACTTTAGAGTGGACAACGCCAGTTGAACATATCCACGGTAACTGGCCAGGAGAAATTCCTCACGTATATCGTTGGCCGTATGACTACAGTAACCCTAATCACGATGTAGATTTTGTTCCTCAAAATGTACCGATGAAAGAAGGTGAAGAAGTTTTACACCACTAAAAGATAATTAAAGGCTGTCAGAAATGACAGCCTTTTTTGTATAGTTAAAATTTTAATCGTTCAGATTAACTGTTTTACAAACTGATTAGTTTATATATCTTTGTGGGATGAATGAAAATCTAGATCCTACTACTAAAGGATATAACTCAGAAGAGTTAGATCTTGAGAAAAGATTGCGTCCGCTGTCATTTGATGATTTTGCTGGACAAGATCAAGTTTTGGAAAATTTAAAAGTCTTTGTTGCCGCAGCTAATCAACGTGGTGAAGCCCTTGATCATGCACTTTTTCATGGCCCTCCTGGTTTAGGAAAAACAACTTTGGCAAATATATTGGCAAATGAATTGCAAGTTGGCATTAAAATTACTTCTGGTCCAGTACTAGACAAGCCAGGTGATTTGGCTGGTTTGCTAACAAACCTTGACGAAAGAGATGTTTTGTTCATTGATGAAATTCACAGGTTAAGTCCTGTTGTCGAAGAGTACTTGTACTCTGCAATGGAAGATTTCAAAATTGATATTATGATTGAATCCGGACCAAATGCGAGAACGGTTCAGATTAATTTGAATCCTTTTACTTTGATTGGAGCAACAACGCGATCAGGATTATTAACGGCACCAATGCGTGCCCGTTTTGGTATATCTTCGCGTTTGCAATATTATACTACAGAACTTTTGACAACAATTGTTGAAAGAAGTGCATCTATTCTAAAAATGCCTATTGACTTAGAAGCTGCAATTGAAATTGCAGGAAGAAGCCGTGGAACTCCTCGTATTGCAAATGCATTATTGAGACGAGTTCGTGATTTCGCACAAATTAAAGGAAATGGAAGAATTGATATAGAAATTTCTAGATATGCATTAAAAGCCTTAAATGTTGATGCTCATGGTCTAGATGAAATGGATAATAAGATACTGCTAACGATTATTAATAAATTTAAAGGTGGTCCTGTTGGTCTTTCAACACTAGCAACAGCTGTAAGTGAAAGTAGTGAAACTATCGAGGAAGTATATGAACCTTTTTTAATTCAAGAAGGATTTATCATGAGAACACCTCGAGGAAGAGAAGTTACGGATAAGGCTTATAAGCATCTTGGTAAAATAAATATAAATAATCAAGGGGAGTTGTTTTAATACGAATAGAAATGTCTATAAGTAAAAAATATAGCTATCCGCCAAAACTTTCTATTTTTAGATTTTTTGTTGATGCCGAGGGAGTTCGAAGAAATCCGATACCGTATCATGAAAAATATTTTGAACGTTTTGGAGACTCTTTTTCTATACGAATTGGAAAATCACGGCACATTATTTTATCAAGAGATAATGATGTTGCTCAATATATACTTCAAAAAAATCAAAAGAATTATTATAAGTCTAAATTCCAGTCTGTTTATCTCTCTAAGTATTTAG
This sequence comes from Flavobacterium sharifuzzamanii, assembly GCF_003254585.1. GTDB lineage: Bacteria > Bacteroidota > Bacteroidia > Flavobacteriales > Flavobacteriaceae > Flavobacterium > Flavobacterium sharifuzzamanii. The sequence goes on from NZ_QJGZ01000041.1 coordinate 577,046, forward strand.
GAAAAGGTCTTTTAACGGTTGATGGAGAATTTTGGCTTAAACAAAGAAGACTTATTCAGCCTGCTTTTCATAAACAAAAAATGAATCAGTTGGTTGAAAACATGAAACTAACTATTGTTTCTGAACTAAAAGAAATTGTTATAGATAAAGAAGTTGATCTTTTTCCTATGATGAGTGAAGTGGCATTTAATGTTGTAGCTAAATCATTATTTCAATTTTCTATTGAAGAGGAAAAGTTAGATAGGATAAAATATATTATTGAGGCAGTTCAGAATTTTCTAATTAAAGAAATTAGATTGCCACATAAAGTATGGTGGTTTTCGATTAGTGGCCAGGTAAAAAAGCATCTTCAATTGGCAGAGGAAAACAATGCAATCATTAGAGGTATTATAGAAGAAAGAGTTGCTTCTCAAAATGAAGTTAATGATTTACTGAACATGCTGTTGGAAACTCGTTATGAAGATTCAGGTGAGGGTATGTCTATTGAGCAGTTAATAGATGAAATAAAAATTCTCTTTATAGCTGGCCATGAAACAACTGCTAATGCTTTGACTTTTACATTGCAGTTACTCGGAAGTCATTTAGATGTACAACAAAAGGTATTTGAAGAAATTCTTAAAGTTGAATCGGAAAGTGAGAATGTTGTAGAACAGCTCCAAAAAATGACATATATAAATGCGGTTTTGAATGAATCAATGCGTTTGTATCCGCCTGCTTGGATTACAGACCGAGAAAATGTTGAAGATGATGTTTTAGGAAAATTTAATATCAAAAAAGATACTTTAATTGGTGTTTCTTTTTACGAGTTACATAGAAATCCGAAATATTGGGATAATCCAGATCAATTCAATCCAGATCGTTTTTTAGGGGAGCAGAAAAAACATTCTATGCAATATTTTTATCCTTTCGGAGCAGGGCCAAGAATGTGTATTGGGGCTGGTTTCGCTATTTATGAAATGTGTTTAGCGATTTCTTATATAGTTAAAAAGTATAAAATCGTTTCAGTAGAAAATACGGTCAAGTTTAATCCGTTAATTACCTTAAAACCTGTTAGTATTGAAGTTGTTTTTTCTGAGAGATAATGATTAATTCTAAAGAGAAATATTCGAAATTTATAAAAGAAGAGGCCAAAAGACTTGGTTTTCTTTCTTGCGGTATTTCTAAAGCTGGTTTTTTGGAGGATGAAGCGCCGCGACTTGAAAATTGGTTAAAGAATAATCGGAATGGTCAGATGACTTATATGGAGAACCATTTTGATAAACGTTTGGATCCTACTTTATTGGTTGACGATGGCAAAAGTGTTGTATCGCTTTTGCTGAATTATTATCCAGATTCAACACAAAATAGTGAAAGTTATAAAATCTCAAAGTATGCGTACGGACAAGACTATCATTTTGTAATTAAAGATAAGCTGAAAGAACTTCTTCATTCTATTCAAGAAAATATAGGTGAAGTTTCTGGTCGCGCTTTTGTCGATTCGGCACCTGTTTTAGATAAAGCTTGGGCGGCGAAAAGTGGTTTGGGTTGGATTGGAAAAAATAGTAATTTAATTACTCAAAAAGTGGGTTCTTTTTACTTCATTGCTGAACTTATTATTGATTTAGAATTAGAATACGATCATGCTGTAACAGATCACTGCGGTACTTGCACAGCTTGTATTGATGCCTGTCCCACACAGGCAATTGTAGCTCCCTACATTGTTGATGGAAGTAAATGCATTTCTTATTACACCATCGAATTAAAAGAAAACCTTCCCGAAGAAATGAAAGGAAAATTTGATGAATGGATGTTTGGCTGTGATACCTGCCAAGATGTTTGCCCTTGGAATCGATTTTCAAAACCACACTCAGAGCCTTTGTTTAATCCGAATCCAGACTTGCTTTCTTTTACAAAAAAAGACTGGTTAGAGATTACAGAGGAAACTTTTCGAACAGTCTTTAAAAATTCTCCTATCAAAAGAACCAAGTTTGATGGTTTAAAACGTAATATTAAATTTTTACAATAGCACTTGCTATTTAGAGTTTTATTATGTTGTTGATTTTCAATGTTTTCGTTGAGAATGCACTTTGTTTTTCGTTTTTTTTTTCTTTCTTACGTTTAATTACTTATTTGTCAATAAATTCTGTAAGAATTATGGATTATCGTAATTATTTAAGAAATTTCAGTCCTTTCATTGTCAAATATTTAGAGAATTTTGGTTTTCAAGCGGTGAACAATTGTTAAAAGCTGTTGTTTGACGAGTTTATGTGCACTTTGTCGGAATAATGAGGTGCGATTTCATTCCTCGATATACTTTCGCACTTTCCAAATCTACTTAATTTAAAACCAAAGAGACTTTTTTAGTCTTTATTTTACTATATGACAATGGTCTACATAATGCCTTTTTTATATGTAAGTCTTGAAAAAACTATTCTAAGTTTTTTTAAATCCATTTTATATTTTTTCACGTATCTCATCAAGATGCAAAAAACGATCATCCGTTTTTTAGCGCCCAAAATTTCTGTTCCACAAACTCAAGTTGTCTATGCGTAACTCTACTTTTTGTAAGTCTGGATTTTCTAGACTAATTTTTCTTATTGTTTTTTTATTATTAACCGTACAGAGTGCTTCAGCTCAGTTTTATACTAAGCATTACATTGCTCCTGCTCCGTGGCAATATTTTAGTAAAGCAAATGAAATTGTAATTTCTACAAATTCGATTTCAAATGTTAATATTACAGTTGCAAAAAGTGACGGAACAGTAGTAACAAATTTAACAGCTAAAAAAGGAAGTCCAGCAGTATATAGATTTTCACTTTTAGCAAGAGATCTTCCAATGAATGCTTTGAATACTGTTCTTAATGGAGCAGGGCTAATTGTAACAAGCACTGGGCCTACAGCCGTAAACTTGAGAAATATTGCTTCAGATGATTATAGTAATGACGAAAATAGGGATGCCAATATTAAAGGAAACGCAGCTTTAACAAGTTTTGGAGATGCTGGGCTTGGAATAAGATTTAGAGTAGGTTATTATAGAGATGGATCATTGGGAACTTTTAGCAATTTAGGCGATCAAAGACCAATATATAGTATTATGGCTACTGCTAATAACACTACTATAAAAATTAACAACGAGGTTAAAGCTACATTAAATCAAGGGCAGAGTTATTTGTTTAAAGCTCCTATCGGAACATTAGTCGAATCATCTAATCCAACAGTCATGAATACATCAGCAGCTATAGATGTACCTGGTGGCTGTGGAGATGGCGCTTACAATCAAATACCTCCCGAATCTGTTTTGGGAACTGAATATTTTCTTGAAAGAGGAACTGGTAATGACACTGCTGAACAAACTACGGTTGTGGCAACAAAAGACAATACTAATATTACAGTAGAGAGTTATTCAACTACAGGAGTTTTAGTAAATAGAACAACTATAAATTTAGCATCGGCAGGATCCTTCCACACTTTTATAAATGGTGTAAAAAATACAAGTTTTACTGCATCAAGAATTATTGCGGATAAAAGAGTGGCAGTTTATTCAGGTACAGCACAAAATTGTGAAGTTGATATTTCGACAATTGCACCAGTATCAGAATGTGGTGGTTCAGAGTTTGTAGAAACATCAAAATTTAAAAACTATAAATTAGAAAACTTAGACTATTTTGGATATATTTTATTAAGAAGTTCTGCTGAGGATGTTACGATCAATGGCGTGAAAACTACAAGTATATCTGGAGTTGGAGCTCGTTATCAGATTGGTTCGACAGGCTGGTATATAATAAATTTTAATAGTGAACAAATAGGGAGACCTGAAGTTCTTTCTATTGAGAGTAAAGCTAAACTTACGGTTTCTATCGTGCAACAAGCAGGAGGTTTCTCTATGGCTGGTTTTTTCTCGACTTTTGCATCTCTGCCAGACGATCCTACCTTAACTTATATTGAAGGAGGTGGGTGTACAAACAATTCTGCCAGATTAACAACGCAAACAGGTTATGATCCTTATCAATGGTATTATAATGGAACAGCAATTAGTGGAGCTAATTCTTCTACATATATTGCAACAAAGACAGGTAATTATTCAGTGTCTTATACATTGGCATGTGGAGCTCAAACTCCTTCTAAAACAGCCTCAGTAATTTTGTGTACCGATTTAGGAATTACTAAAACAGTTGATATTGCGACGCCTTGTATTGGCTCTAATGTAGAGTTTACAGTTAAAGTTAGTAATTTGGGAGGAAATAATGTTTCTGGAATCTCAGTAAACGATTTGCTTCCTTCTGGTTATACTTATGTAAGCTCAACACCATCAGTTGGAGTTTACGATTCAACAACGGGGATTTGGACTATTGGTGATGTAGAGGCTCAATCTTCAATGACATTAAAGATTGTTGCTATAGTAAATGCTTCAGGAAATTATACCAATACCGCTTCATTACCAAATGGAGTAGATACCAATACAGCAAACAACTTTGCGAGTGCCGCGGTAAATCCAAAGTCTGCGAATTTAGTTATAACAAATCCTGCTTCAGTTTGTGCGCCTTCGACTGTAAATTTAACAGCTTCTGCCGTCACAGCAGGGAGCTCTTCAAATCTGACACTTTCTTATTGGACAAACTCAGGAGCAACATCAGCATTACCTTCGCCGAGTGCTGTTACTACTTCTGGGACTTATTACATTAAAGCAGTTTCTGCTGATGGATGTACATTTGTAAAGCCAGTTGTGGTGACAATTAATCCGCAACCATTAACTCCAAAAATTAATGGAAACGCAACATTGTGTGTAACTTCAGCTTCTACAGTTTTAAAGGCAGAGAATACTGCGGCTTCATATAATGGAAACTCTTATTTATGGTCAACTGGGGCTACTACACAAAGTATAACGGTTACAACTGATGGAACATATACTCTTCAAATAGTAAATAGTTCTGGTTGCGTTAGTAATAGCTCAGCCCCTGTTACAGTTAATTTTTCTCCAGCACCTACAGCTTCTGATCAAACGTTTTGTTCTTCAGAAAATAAAACTGTTGGGGATTTGGTTGCAACAGGAAATAATATAAAATGGTATAGCAGTAATAGTAGCAATACTGTATTAGCATCAAATCTTGCATTGACTGATAAAACAGATTATTATGCAAGTCAAACTTTAAATGGATGCGAAAGCTTAAGAATTAAAATACGTGTAACTGTAAATTCTAAATCTTCAGCTCCAGTCGCAGCTGCGTCACAATCATTTTGTACTGCAGATAATAGTACAGTTAATAATTTACAAGCGACAGGTACAAGTTTAAAATGGTATAATGTATCTTCAGGAGGCACTGCGCTTTCATTATCTCAAGCTCTAACTAATGGAGACTATTATGTAAGCCAGACAGCAAATAGTTGCGGAGAAAGTGGAAGAACAAAGGTTACTGTTACGATAAATACGACGCCATCTGCACCAGCGGTTTCTTCTCAAACATTTTGTGTAAATGATAATAAAAAAGTGAGTGATTTAACACCTTCAGGAGCAGCTTATAAATGGTTTAGTGCTGCTACAGGAGGTAGTTTATATGCGGGAACTGAAACTTTATCATCAGGGAACTATTATGTAAGTCAAACAAATGACTGTGGAGAGAGCGCAAGAACTATAGTCTCTGTAACGGTAAATAATACCGCTGCCCCTACAGCTTCTGCTCAAATTTTTTGTTCTGGAGAATTAAAAAAAGTAGGCGATCTGTCTCCATCAGGAGCAGTATATAAATGGTATAGTGCCAGTACAGGTGGTACTTTGTATTCAGGAAATGAGATACTTGCTACAGGAACTTATTATGTAAGTCAGGCAGCAAATGGATGCGAAAGTTTAAGAACAGCTGTAAATGTGACTGTAAATCAAACTCCAGTTGCACCTTCAGCATCAACGCAGACTTTCTGTTTATCAGAAAATAAAACAGTAAAAGATTTAGTTGCAACAGGATCTAACTTAAAATGGTATGATTCAAGCGCAGGAGGAACACAGTATTCAGGAAATGAGATTTTGACATCAGGTAATTATTATGTAAGTCAAACTATTAATAACTGTGAAAGCACAAGACTTTTAGTATCTGTTACTGTAAATCCTACACCAGCAGCGCCTTCAATTTCAGCAGATGGAGCAACAACTTTCTGTCAAGGAGGTAATGTAACTTTGACTTCTACAGGAGGAAGTAGTTATTTATGGTCAACAGGAGCAACAACTCAATCTATTATTGTTTCAGCTTCAGGAAATTATAGTGTTAAAGTATCTAATGCTTCGGGATGTTATAGTGTATTTTCAACAGCAACAACTGTTACGGTAAATGCTATACCATCAGCACCGACAGCTTCAGCTCAAACGTTCTGTTCATCAGACAATAAAAAAGTAAGCGACCTGTCTCCATCAGGAGCATCATATAAATGGTACAGTGCTAGCACGGGCGGGACTCTGTATGCAGGAACAGAAACGCTTGCAACAGGAACATATTACATAAGCCAGACCTCAAACGGATGCGAGAGTTCAAGAACTTCGGTATCGGTTACGGTAAATGCGACACCAACTGCACCGACAGCTTCAGCTCAAACGTTCTGTTCATCAGACAATAAAAAAGTAAGCGATCTGTCTCCATCAGGAGCATCATATAAATGGTACAGCGCCAGCACGGGCGGGACTCTGTATACAGGAACAGAAACGCTTGCAACAGGAACATATTACGTAAGCCAGACTTCAAACGGATGCGAGAGTTCAAGAACTTCGGTATCGGTTACGGTAAATGCTATACCATCAGCACCGACAGCTTCAGCTCAAACGTTCTGTTCATCAGACAATAAAAAAGTAAGCGATCTGTCTCCATCAGGAGCATCATATAAATGGTACAGCGCCAGCACGGGAGGGACTCTGTATGCAGGAACAGAAACGCTTGCAACGGGAACGTATTACGTAAGCCAGACCTCAAACGGATGCGAGAGTTCAAGAACTTCGGTATCGGTTACGGTGAATTCGACGCCATCTACGGCAGTATTAAGTGCTATTACACAGCCAACATGTTTAGATGCGAAGGGAAGCTTTACTATTAATAATTACAATTCAACTTATAATTACACAATAACTCCTTCAACTGGAGTTACAAATAATGCAGGTACAATTACAGCACCTGCAGGAAGTTATACTATTTCTGTATCTTCTAATGGATGTTCTTCTGGTGATGTAAGTTTTGTTATAAAATCAATCTTATGCGCTAATGATGATGATTTTGGAACAAAATCTTCAGGATCTGCAGCTGCAACAATCGGAAATGTAAAAACAAACGACACTTTGGACGGAGCATTTGTTACTTCTGGAAATACAGTTGTTACAGCAGATTCATCAGAGCCATTAAGCGTTGATGCAAATGGAGACGTAACTCTTGCTGCAAACACGCCAAGCGGAACTTACAGCATTACTTATGAAATCTGTGAGAAGAATGCAAATCCTTCAAACTGCAAAACAGCAGTTGTGGAAGTTAAAGTTGTAAACGGTTTAGTTGCCGTAAAAGACGATTTCGGAACAAAATCTTCAGGATCAACATCGGCAACTATCGGAAATGTAAAAACAAACGACACTTTAGACGGGGCATTTGTTACCTCTGGGAATACAGTTGTTACAGCAGATTCATCAGGGCCATTAAGCGTTGATGCAAACGGATACGTAACTCTAGCGGCAAACACGCCAAGCGGAACTTACAGCATTACTTATGAAATCTGTGAGAAGAATGCAAATCCATCAAACTGCAAAACAGCAGTTGCAGAAGTTAAAGTTGTAAATACAATAGACGCAGTAATAGATACTATTAATCCAATTAATGGAAATATTGGTGGAACAACAGTATCTCTAATAGAAAATGATAGATTAAATGGAAACCAAGCAGCAATTGGAAATAACTCTGGAGAAGTTGCAATAAATATTGTTGGCACTTTGCCATCAGGATTGACATTAAATGCAAATGGAACTATTACTGTTGCGCCAAACACGCCAAAAGGGAATTATGATGTAGAGTATAGAATTTGCGAAATAGGTGCAGTTCCTGCTAATTGCGATTCAGTAACTATTACCGTGCCGGTTACAGCAGGAAATCTTGTGGCAAACCAAGACATAATT
>NZ_QJGZ01000002.1 GCF_003254585.1 Flavobacterium sharifuzzamanii
CCAACATTACCGGAGTATGGTTGCATTACTACCGGTTTTCCTAATATATCATATATTAGTAGAGATTTTGCAACTCCGTAACTTCTCAAATAAGCATTGTTCGCATCAGAGCTTAATTCGCTATAATAAGAAGAATTAGTCTCTCTGAACATCGCAGTACCAATAACATCTAATTTACTTAGAGGATTTGTTGTTCCAATACCAAC
>NZ_QJGZ01000019.1 GCF_003254585.1 Flavobacterium sharifuzzamanii
GTGGGATTTTTCTTCCTTAACATGCCTTTTCGGCATTTTTTAACGGATCAGGCTTTCCGTTTTTTACAATGCTTTATTCTTTTTACCCCTTTGTCAGAGTCTTTATAATCTTCAAAACCTTACTACATATTCTTAATTACGCGCTTCAGAAATATAAAAAATCCCCAACGATACAACTTTTTAAATTATTAATTTCAAAACAGAAGCACAACACCAATAGATCTGTCTTTCTATTTTACTGCATATTACTTAGAATATAATCCCAGGAGAAAAATTTTTAGATCGAATGAAACTGAAGTGATTCCGATTTAAAATCCAGAATTTCTTCTTTAGACCTTAATTCTTGATAAAAACTTCATTCTTTTACCAATTTTAACTTTTTATGAATGATACAAAAAGTTTTATTTAAATTCTCAAAGAAATAAGAGAAATTAGAGTTTTTTTTTCGAAAAGTTTTCGCTTCCACTTTGTCTTTATTGACACAAAAGCTAACTCTATTAACAAACCAATACCTCTAATAGACTACAAGAGCTTTAAGAATTTAATAATAAATTGACATTGATTTTAATAATAAAAATTAATGCTATTAATGCGCATAAATCAGCCTTAAAAACAAGTAGCTTAATTAGCACTCCTTTTTCTTGGAGTTCTGCAGCTGGCCACATCTTCTGCGGATGGAGGATAATGGAGAAAAGTTCCGCATATCAACAAAACGATTCCACTTCACCTATGGCGTAATGCCAGTAACCTGAAGCTATATTTGGACTCAGCATTCAAAATTCTACAAAACAGAAAAACCCTATCCGAATTGGATAGGGTTTTTCAAAAGAAAG
>NZ_QJGZ01000024.1 GCF_003254585.1 Flavobacterium sharifuzzamanii
TTTGTGTCTTGAATTTTTAGCTATAAATATTTCGCTCTTCCAGAGCTTGAAAACGTTTTTCAAATCTCAATGATACAATATATTAGCTTTAAATTGTGTCTTAGAAAAGTCTCAGAGGGATGAAATATTTATAGAAATAGAATTGCGGTTTAAGAAGAGCCCCAGCGGGGCGAAATCTATAGTTTATTTATTTTTCGCATTCTACATTTCACATTTTGATTTATTTTCCTTTCAACAAATTAATGCTAACTGTTGCCGTATCGGCATCTGGAAATCGCTTGAAAATAGATTTATCTGGAAATAATCCAGCTTCTGCCGCAATCGCATTAAAAACGTCAATTTCAACAATATACTGGTCAGAAAAACCGTGAGTAGCGTCATAAGCTGTTGCGGGAGTTCTGCCTAAATTACTGGCCGTAAGTTTCGGACTTATAGTGTGAAGTTCAATCAGAAGCAAACCAAATTTGTGTACATACGGAGACCATTTTTGAAGATGTTCCAAAAGATTATCCTCGGCCAGATTGTTGCTGATTCTTTTGCCTCTGTAAGCAAATGCTCCAGTTGAGGTACTAACTCTGTTTGGGTTAATATGTTTTGGATCTTGCCAAATTCTATTATGATCTAGAAAAGTTCTCACATTTAGAAGATCTTTCAAATCGATATTGTAGTTTTCTTTCAAATCATTGGCAAGCAAATCAGGACGTCCGATATCGCCCCAGATTACTTTTGCCCAAATATCTGCATTTATAAGATTAGCTCTAGTTACTTTTAAAGCAGTTTGGTTATAATCGGCTCCAACTAGAAACAGCGGATATTCATCGAGCATTTTTCCTCTTAAAGTCTGTCTTTCGATTACTTCAAAAATATGCTGGAGGAAAGCGCCATTTCCACATCCCATATCGAGAATTCCTTTCGGTTGTTCATCAATAGGAAGATTAAAAAGTTTGATTAGAATTTCATCAACCACTTTAAAATAAGTGTCATGAGCGCCACCGCTTCCCCAAACATTCATTTCACGATCTACATGAAGTTCGTTTTTACCTTCAGCCGTTCTCAAAACATCTGGATTGCCAAAAATTAATTCTTCAATTTTAGCAAAAGTTGGCAGATAAGAAACTGTAACGCCATAAGCGCTGGCTCTTTTGGCAAAAAATAAACCAGCTTCGGTAAATTGATAATTGCTATTTTTTTCCAGAAACCAACCTAGATGAACAAAAAAGTCTAAAATCTTTTTAAAATTTTCGGGCGATTTATGAAATTCTTCAGGTCTAAAAGAAGTTTCCATAAAATATTTATGAAACATTCCGTTCATTGCCAATCGCACAATTGTTGGACCAATCAGATAACCTTCAATATGCTTTAAAATTTGTTCTTGAATACTATTTTTCAGCAGATCGTCTGAAGGTTCGATTCCGTATTGCTTTTTATATTTTTCAAAAATAGCATTTAGTTTTTCAAAAGGAACATCTTCAAACAAACGCGGGTGAAACTGAATTGATAACTGTAGCAAATTCACCACATCTTCATAGAGATAAAATAGTGAAAAAGCTGTTTCTGTTTTTTCGTTTACAGAAATCGTGATTTCCTGCTTTTTATTATCAATCTCATATTCTAAAAATCCCTGAGAAGCCAAAACTCTCACAGCGACATTCAAATAACCTTCGTTGGCTTTAAAAGCAGCAGTAAGCTCAGATAAAGTGAGCTTTTCTTTGTTTAATATAAATTCTAAAACTGATTTATTTTTGAGCGCAATAGCTACAGGAGCTGTAACTAATCCGTCGAGATGCCTAAAAATAGAACTTAAAAGTTGTGATTTATCGGTCATAATATAAAGAGTGAAGGTTAGTTTAAAAATAGTGAATTTTTTCTTAGTTAGGATGGAAGAGTTATCTGGATGAAATTATCGTCTTACTGAGGTAATTTTGAAGTCGTGTTTTTTATATGATGTTTCTTTAGCTCTAAGTATAAAGCATAAAAAAACCTCAATATTATTATTGAGGTTTTAAATTTTACCAAGAAATATTTACTCTTAGTTTTCGACGCATTTTTTAAGCGCAGAAGAGATTGTTATTTGATGTTTTTAGATTAGTTCATTTTTCATGCATTTCAATTTTTTCGAATTCTAATAATTTGTTTATTAATTGGTAATACTCTGGATAGGTAGTTTTTACATGTTCATAAAAATTATCTGCAATATCTTTTTTGTATTTATCAATAAGTAGATGGAAGTATCCTGCTTCTGATGCTAATTTGTAGTGTGGATCTATAATTGTACCAATAGACATTTTTAATTTATCAGCGATGACAGCCCAAAAATATTGTTCCCATATAACGCACAGTTTATGAAGAGGAACAATAGATTTGAACTTCTTTTCATTATGTTCCACAAACCTAAATACAGAATCGCAGTAAAGCTTATTAAATTCAAGATTGTTGCAACCATAAATTCCAAGGTTTACGGCTTGTTTTTTATCGTGGTAACCAATAGGTAAATCAGTTCCAAGATCTTCTATCAATTCAATATAAGGCATATAGGTTTTATGATAAGCGTCTATATGAAATGGTTCAAAATTCTGGACATACAAGTCATTATTTACCAGTTTTTGAGATAAAGGTTCAAATAAAATAACATCTAAATCAACATGTAAAAAAGGCTCTTCTTGAATACTGTAAGCTTTTATTTTGCCGAGTGCCCATGAACCCTTATCATATTTTTGCAATTCATCAAGATCAGTTCTTATTGATTCAAAAGGTAGCCCCAATTTTTCTATCCAAACCTTACTTGCGCTGTCGGTAATCATTTCCACTCTTCCATAATGTTTATAGCTATTGAGAACAGACATTACCATGGAAGACAACATGAATTGAGCATTAAACCAATTACCTGGTTTTTTTAATCCGTTACCGGTATCCCAATAACTATAAACTATTTTCATTATTTAATTGTTATATTGATTGCGTATTGTGGGCCTGGGGAAGTAACGTAAGCAGAAAACACGGTCCCATTATTATAGAAGTAACCATTTGTACTATTAGATCCACCCGTCATATAGATATAATTTGACGTAGTTAAACCTATTGTTGGCGTTGTCAGATCTAGAGTAAATGCTCCATTAGAGAATAATAAGTTGGTATATGTTGTGCTGAATTGATAGATTTGCCCATTCGCTAATGAAGGGAAATCATTGTATGCTACTATTGTACCATTTGCTTTAATAGACATAAAAGCGGCATCAATTGTACGACCAGTATTGTTTAATATGTAACCAGTATTGACAGTTCCACCGCCACTAGATCCTCCTCCAGAAGAAGCTGCCGTATGATTGTATCCTCTCCATTCACTAATTGTTGCTGGATTTGAGCTAGAAGGTTTAGAAGAACTATTTTGGTTGATGGTAGCATAACTGCCATTTTCAGCAGCATCCAAAGATATGGATGCTGTTCTTGCTCTGCCTAATTCGACATTTATATCTCCCATGGAAAGAGAACCAGTTGTTGATAATGCCATTATAAATTTAAGTTTAGATGTTCGAGAATAAGTTTTAATTTTTTATCCTGTTCTTCAATTTGGGTCTGTTGTTTTTTAATTGCTTCAAATAATACTGCAACAGCATTTTGATATTTTACAGCTTTTGTTCCGTCTTCTCGGGTAAGAACCAATTCTGGGAAATTTTCTTCAAGTTCTTGAGCAATAAACCCGACATTATCTTTTTGATCGTTATCAATTCTGTCGTATACAACTCCTCTTGAAGCCTGAATTCTTTCGATAACATTTTCAATAGGTCTAATATTTTCTTTAAATCTAGCATCAGAAAAAGCAGTAACATCTCCAGTAACAGTTAGAGAAGCACCAGTTATTGCACCAGAGAATGCTGAGTAAGCGGAATAATTACCAGAATGCAAAATGTCATACCATCCATTCCATGTCGTGTCAATTCCTTTACGTAGCCTAAGACCTGGAATTCCAGATCCATTTATGCCGCTTTCATTTCTAAATGCTAGCTGATATGAAGAATCTCCTGTAGAAGATGTAAGACCATCCCAAGGGAAAAATGTCATAACACCTCCATAATTTCCAGAACCACCAATAGTTGCTGCATTGACAAAATCGAAACTAACTGTTCTGGCAAATGTATTAGGTAAACGATCGCTTAATGTTCGAGGACCATCAGTAAATGAAATTCTTTGAGCAGAAGTTGCTGTTCCTGCATTTCCACCAATGTTTAATGAGCCAGCAGTTCCTGTTAATCCCGTTCCATTTCCACTAAAATTATTAGCAATTACGGTTCCTGTACTTGACTGAATTTTAACAGCATCACATGAAAATGCATAAGTTGATGCATTGCCAGTGATTGGATTTGTTCCTTGATTAACTCCCCAAAGTATTGGATAGGCTGCTGCATCGGTTCTGTTGGCTAATAAATCTACATATCTTGAAGATCCGCCTGCACTTCCTGTAATATTAATACCCCAGTTGCCGCTAGCTCCTGTTCCTGTTAAAGTTGGTGAATATGAATTATAATTGCCATCATGCAATATTCGTCTCCAAGGTGTAAATGTTGTTCCGCTAGAACTCCATCCTCTGAACCATAATGAATCGTTATTATGACCTCCTGTTATTTGTAATCCGGTATCAATCCCTTTGACAACAATTAAATTGTTATACGATGAGCCAGGGCCATTTGTTCCTGTTGAGTTAACATTATAAAAACCAGAAGTAATAGCTGAATTGTAATTTAGATCTGTTCGCGTACCATCTTGATGAGGAACTTTGTCGGCATCATTAGTAGGAATCGTAATATTTGCTGACCCGTCAAAAGAAACACCATTGATTGTTCTAGCAGTTGTTAATTTGGTGGCAGATAAAACATTTTTAACAGCATCTGCAGTATTGTCTACATTTGGCAAACCAACATCTGCTTTGGCTAATGTTATCACACCAGTTTTACCTGCAACACTGTCCACAGCACCGCTTGTAATATATACATATGAAGATCCTCCCCAACGATATGTTTTGTTTGTATCTTTGGCGATGTATATTTTTCCAGTTTCACCAGTTGCAGGAAAACCTGCTAAGTTTGTAAATTCTAATACATCATCAACATAACTTGGCAATTGAGAAGTTGGAATAATTCCGCTAGCATCAAGAGTTGCCACTCCATTTGCGATACCTTTTTCGCTAGAAGCAATTCTCGCAGTAGAATCAATTGCATTGATTGTAATATTTGCTGACCCATCAAAAGAAACACCATTGATTGTTCTCGCAGTTGCTAATTTTGTAGCAGAAGAAGAATTTCCAGTTAATGCTCCTACAAATGTTGGAGCAGTTACAGATCCTGTAAATATAGGAGACGCTGCAGGAGCTTTTAGATCATTATTGCCATTCAATTTATTTATAGCTGATAAGATAGTATCTGTTGCTGAAATCGTTCCAGAAGCAGAACTGTAGCCTGTTAATGTTGAAGCAATTGAACGTGCATTAGAAAAATACAGGTTAGTAGACTCAGGAACATTGGCAGTATTTAAAGTCTGCCATGTTTTATCGCCTCTCCAGTACTGCGTGGGAGCGCCAGCGGTAATACTGCTTTCTTTAGAAGTATCAGTAATTGTAATATTTGTCGATCCATCAAAAGAAACACCATTAATTGTTCTTGCTGTTGTTAATTTAGTGGCTGACAAAACATTTTTAGCAGCATCTGCGGTATTGTCTACACTTGCCAAACCAACATCAGCTTTGGCTAATGTTACCACACCAGTCTTGCCTGCAACGCTGTCTACAGCACCGCTAGTGATAAAGACGTAAGCTGTTCCGCTCCAGCGATAGGTTTTATTAGTGTCTTTTGCAACATAGATTTTTCCTGTTTCGCCAGTTGCAGGAAAACCAGCTAAGTTTGTAAATTCCAATACATCATCAACATAACTTGGCAATTGAGAAGTTGGAATAATTCCACTTGCATCAAGAGTTGCCACTCCGTTTGCGGCGCCTTTTTCGCTAGAAGCAATTCTCGCAGTAGAAT
>NZ_QJGZ01000022.1 GCF_003254585.1 Flavobacterium sharifuzzamanii
GTCGCAGGAAGGCCACCGCTTATTGCAACCGCAATGGCATTCAACACGAAGAACAACATGAGTTCTCGCGCTACTCGACCCGTCAAAGAACGAGTCGAATTCCGCATGACCCCGCGCGGGGTTATGCCTTCTTCAATTTCTGCACTTCAGAAATTGACTATCGATGCAGCCATGCAGGCTGCACTGACTCGAGCCAGCGCAAAGCTGGTGATCGAAATGGACGCGGGAGGCACCCGTGTCCTTTTAGCTGATCAAAGAAATGGTCAGCTTATAGGAGGTCCTGAGGATCTCCAGAAGCTCGGAACAATTCGAGCTTTTGTCAACCGTGAGCGAAAAGAAGCCACGGCTGTTGAAGCTGCGCGCGACGTGACGCAGCTTGCATTCCTTGCCGAAAAGGTCGTCAAGGATGAAACCCCAGGTTTCGAAATGAAACCTGTGGATAACAGCTTCGCCGCTGCAGTGCGGCCGCTGCATGCAGCTCTCCTACAGACTGAGGAGAACTGGAAGAAGGTTTGTGAGAATACATCCACAAACCTACGCGATCTCTATGAGCCCGAGCTCAAGAGACTGTTTGTTGGTATAGAGAATTCCTATACCGACGTTATCTCTACCCTAGCAAAGGGAGGGACTATGAAGGGTCTCCTAAAGGAGAGACTCTTCTTTCATGGAGTGCCCGAATGGGTTCACTCCAGGTTCACGGCCAAGACGTTCGCTCTTGACCGTACAGGAGATCTAGAAAAGATCTTCTTTACGACAGATCCCACGAAGGGACTGTCTTTGACCGTCAAAGAATGGCGGGATGACGAGTTTCTGCGTAAGCAGGAACCGCTGACAAGGGCATCTACGCTCTTGTATAATCTCATCACCGATGATGAGTTGTTGCGAGCGATCACAGGAATCGCCGCTGATGTCTCTCTCGAATCCGAGGAGAATCCGCTAGTAGCGAAGCTACTAGCTGCGAAGGCCACGGTGTTGCCCCTGGCCTCTTCTGCCGCTCGAGTCATAGAACTCGGCAGCAAGTCGAAGTCGGCTTTTAAGTTTCCGACTCCGTCAATGGACACTGTGACCGGTGCCATTGTTGCGCTCTCGACAGCGGTGTTGAGAGTTTATTCCGCGAACTTGCAGTCCGTGGATCTGGTAGGCGATTATTACGCCACCATTGCGCCTGGCGCTGTTAAGCGCGAGGACGTCACTCCCACGAACAATTTCTATGTTCAGTGGGGTAAGGCCCCGAACCCGTCCGGGACCTGGCGTACCGTTATCGAAGGAGGTAACGGTAACATGAACCTCCGACAAGCTGTCTGGAGGTGGCTTCGCATGGAGCTAAGGCTCAGCGAAAAGGCTAGTGCTGGTAAGGCACTGGCTTCCGCCCTCGAACTCGAGGAGGATGGTTCAATCCCCAAGAAGGGGGTTGATGAGCACGGCCTTGTTACCAAGGACGATGATGGAGAGGCAAACCTATTGACCTCTCTCCCCTCTGAGCGCAAGCCAGAGGAACTGGTTAAACAGAACAGAGCTGTTAACCTTCTCCGTGATCTCAAGGATACGGAGTTTCCCTTCTGGTCCGAATTCCAGGAGAGAGTCTTTCCACCCGTAAGTGGAAAGAAGCGACCACCCGCAGGTGTGGCGCTTACGCCGCTTTCCCCACAGGGGAAACAGCTCTTGAATAGGGTGGCCAAAGTTTCACCCTATGTTGCAAATCGGATGCTCTCTTGGCTCCGATCATTCTCGGACGAGCGCTTGCAGCTCGCCGCGATTAGTGTCACCAACGCTGAGTTTGATGACATATTCACTTCTCGTCTCGACGAGGAGGATGAGGCCGAATCCGTCTTGGATTGGGCAGAACAGGAAGCCTAGGCTTCCGTTGATGCTACAGGATTACCCCGTAGCGGTTAAGGGCTTGAACAGCCCCGCGTGAAAGGCGAAGTCGCACTTACATCACGAAAAAAAAAATGAACATCCGACAAGCTGTCTGGAGGTGGC
>NZ_QJGZ01000013.1 GCF_003254585.1 Flavobacterium sharifuzzamanii
AAAAAAAAAATATGGATTGTAGCCTGAAACTCGGCTGCATGAATAAGTAATTACTAGTAATCGTGAATCACCATGTCACGGTGAATAATCCTCGGATTGGTACTAACCACTCGTCGCATGCTGAAAGGAGTGGGTGCAATAATTTTGCTTTACTGTTTTAAAATAACTAAAGTTAATAGATTTAGAAAAAGTTTAACGGTATTCTTCGTATGCGCTACTCTGATTAGTGTTAAGTCGAAATACGGTTCGTGTAGTGGAAGTTGCACGGGCT
>NZ_QJGZ01000032.1 GCF_003254585.1 Flavobacterium sharifuzzamanii
ATCAGAACTCTCAAATCAGAACTCTCAAATCAGAACTTTCAAATCAGAACTTTCAAATCAGAACTTCCGAATTAAAATGTTTCACGTGAAACATTTTTAAACTTCCATTATAAACTTCCAAAGAACATTTTAAAATCATGTTCCACGTGAAACATCTTGTTTTATTTTCCTTTAAATTCAAACTTAAAAAATCGTTCCACGTGGAACGATTTAATATTTTATTCAAATTCTTTACTTTAACATTCCACGTGGAACGCTGTAAATTCTATTATTTTATTTAAATATGTTTCACGTGGAACGCTGTGAAAATTTAAAAAATCAAAACGTTTCACGTGGAACATATAGATTTAAAAGATGTTTAATTACTGTTCCACGTGAAACATCTTCATTTTCTCTTCTTCCTTCTGTCTCATTAATTGAGCTTCTTCGTCTGACTTATCTTTGTATCCACAGTAATGTAGTATACCATGAGATAGTACTCTCTTAAGTTCTTCAACAAATGAAACATTGAAATCTTTTGCATTATCTGCAACCCGTTCTACAGAAACAAAAATATCTCCATTTAACTCGTTACCAACTGAATAATCAAAACTAATTATATCAGTTAAAGTGTCGTGATCTAAATATTCTACATTGATTTTATGAAGATACTCATCATCACAAAATATATAATTGATTTCTCCTTCGTTCTTGTTTTCAGAAACAATTACAGCACTAAGCCAGTCACTAAAAGCCTGCTCGTCTCCTAAAGTAAAATCTGTTTCGTAATTAAAATTTATCATTTTGTATTAAAGTATTCTTGAACTTTTTGATTAAAATTCGAGCGCAAAGGTAGTGATTGTCTGTTTAATATCTCTACACTGTTTAAATATTCCAATAATGAACTTGGCAAAGCATTTGAACGATTAGTAAATTCAGCCTTATTAGTTTCAGATTGTCTTTGTGTATCTTGACCTTGTTGCTGAACTGCATTGTTTAATTTCCATAATTCTTGTTGGATATTTAGTATACGTTGCAAGTTCTCATTCTTAAATCCTTTGTTCAAAATCTGCTTTTCAGATTGTTTCATTTGGTCTATTACAGATTTACCTTGAGAGTCTAAACCTTTCTTTGCTAATTCTTTTTGAAGAGCTTCACGAAGTTTAACTTGCTCTTTGTAAATCTCCATGATAGCTTCAGCATCTCCTTCTCCATCTTCTCCTTCATTACCGTTCTTCTCTCCTTTTCCATTCTTTCCATCTTTACCTGAAGAACCCTTATCTCCACTTTTGTTACCTTGTCCTTCTTTACCCTGACCATCTTTACCTTGACCATTTTGTCCTTGTCCAGACTTTCCGTCTTTTCCTTCTCCCGGTTTATCACCAGATTGCTGTCCAGGTTTCATACCATCTTTCATCTTATCAGCAAGTCCTTTTTGTTTCTGAATAATATCTGGCAATTGCATTCCTTGTCCATCTCCTGGTTTAGGTTTCCCCGATCCCGGTTTAGACATAGACATCTGCATATTATTTAATAAATCACTCAAGAAATCAGCTAACTTATTGGCAGATGAAACCGCATATTGTTGGTGTGAGACTCCTCTTGGAATCTGTACATCAGTTAAAGTTTCAATTGCCTTGTCCATGTTGTATTGAACGTTTCCAATTTCTTTAGTAACGTCTTCTGCTACTTTCGGATTACGTAATGAAAGTGCAAACAAACTATCATCTACATGTCTAAACTGCTGTTTCAAATTCTGCTGAATCTTGATATTTTTTGTAAATGCAGAAGAACCCAATTTCATTGCTTTGAACTGCTTCATCACATCTTCTTGTGATAAAGAATAAGCTAAAAGATTATCCAGAATCTGACGAAGCATTGCTACATCTTCTTCTAATTGTTCTTGTTCTCCACCTTCCATTTCACTCTGCATTTCTTGAGCCATCGACTTCATTTTCTTTGCAGCACTTTTTTGTTTTGGCTTTGCTCCAGAAGTGTTCTTTTTACTCAATTCTTCAGAAGCTTTATTAAGATCATTGTCTACATCTTTCTCTTTAGAAGCATCAGACGGAATATCTAAAGGTTTCTTTAAAGTCTTATTTTCTTCTTTCAAGTCTTTTAAATCTTCCTGAATTTTATCAAAAGATTTATTGATTTCATCCTGTTTATCTTTCGTATTTTCTTTCTCTTTATTTGATAACTGTTCCTGTTGTTCTGACAGTTTATTTAGTTTCTCAGCAACCTGTTCAGCTTTCTTAGAAACATAAAAACGCTTGGTCAACTCAACCAATTGCTCTAAATTACGAGATTGGTTTTTACTAATTTGCTTGAACTTTTCCATCTTATCAAACAGCTCTTCACTGTTTAATTTATCGTTTAAGTTCTTCAACTCGTCTAATAATTTCTGATTCTTTTCTAAATCTTTCTGTGCATTATCTAAACGCTTTTGTAAATCTTCAGCAGTTTTATCTTTTTTATCATCCTTAAATTTATCCAAGTTCTGATTCATCTTTTCAGAAAATTGCTTCATCATTTCGTCTTGCTGTTTCTGACGTTTGATAAAATCATTGATCTTCTGCTGATCTTTAAATTCTAAATTATCTTTCTCTTTTCCTGTATTCTGAAGCTTATCCATTTCTGAAATCTGCTTTGTTTGGTTCTTTAAAGATTTAGATAAACTATTGATATTATTATTCTGCTGTTGTAATTCCTGATCTTGAATTTCATCTGTTGTAGCTACACGATCTGAAAATGTAGAAGACTTTGTAGACTTAAATCCGTGTGGTGCATCGTTATCAAAAACCTCAAAGTAGTACTCGTATGAAACTCCTTCTTCTACCGGAAGGTTACTTGGAAAATTAAAAACAAACTGATCAAATACTCCAGTCTTAACAGGAATGTTTCCACGCTTAGCAGACTGTGGTTTATTACGTTCATAGTATACAATTTGTAATTTTGAAAGTCCGTAATCATCACCCAATCTTCCTAGAATATAGTTCTTATCTAGCTTCAAACTATCAGGTGCAGGACCAACATTGATAGTTGGAAACTGATCTTTGATAACAGAAAGCTGATAATCTAGTTTTTCGTAGTTTTTCACCTTATCATTTGACGTAAGAATCTGATATTCTGTATTTTGACTAATATTTTTACTCAATTTAAAGTCATTTTCAACCTTAATGAACTTAAATACTTCTTTCTCTCTTTTCCATTCAATTTCTTGTGTAGATTTAGTATTCATTTTCCAAGTTACCGTTGTTCCTTCTGGTACAATTGCATTACCTGTTCCTTGAATTGTCTCTGATTTTTTCTTTAGATAAGAAGGAAAATTTAAAACCATTTCGAAGTTTGCAATTGACGGAACTGTGATTACTTTCAATTCGTATTCTTCTGAAACAACTGAATTTCCTTCAAAAGAAAATTGAATATCTTGTGCTGGTTTTTCAATTTTAAATTCAAACTTTCCAGGTTGAGAAGATTCCATAAAGTAACTTTCATCACCAATATGAATCATCACATTTTCCGGAACTACATTTCCAACAGATTCCATTTTGATAACAAAATCTTTATTTTGTTCAGCTTGCAAATTCGAATTTAAAACCACAAACTTAAAAGGAGCTGGTGGTAAAAAAGCAGAATTGAAATGCACTACTCTATTCAAACTTTGAGAAATAATATTACTATTTCCTGAAATATAAAACACAGCAAAAAGCAAAATTGGAACTAAAGCTAATGGTAAATACTTTTTGTTAGCTTTAAAATTGATTGCATTTCCAAAAGGAATTGGTTGTAAAGAATTTGCTTTTTGCTCAATTGAAGCTAAAACCAATTCTGAACTTTCAGCATTATTTTCAGAAGACAATTGCAAAAAGTTAGTCAGCTTATCGCTCACTTCTGTGAAATGATTTCCAATAATTTTTGAAGCTTGAGTATAATCAATTCCTTTTTGAAGCTTAAATAATTTAAACAACGGAAAAATAATTAAACGGACTAAAAGGAAAACTTCAACTCCAACAAATAACCAAAATAAAAAAGTTCTTCCCAAAGGTTTTAGCCAAAGAAAGTACTCTACAAAAAGCGTAAACAAAAAATATAATAAACCGAAACCAGTAAAAAGTAATATCCCTTTTATCAGTTCATTGGTATAATATTTCTTAATGAAAGCCTCTAACTTTTGATATATTGCAGATGATGTTTTCAAAATAAATCTGTTTTAATTATAACCCATAAAAGTAGTAATTATAACAATAAGTCTGAAAGTCAAAAATCGAAAGTCAAAAGTTTAGCACACAGCTAAAAACCTTTCAGACTTTCGACTTTTGGCTTTTGACTAATATCGTATCTTTGCAACAAAATTTTAAACAAATGTCAAAGCAAGTTCGTGTGCGTTTTGCACCAAGTCCGACTGGACCGTTACATATTGGCGGAGTTCGTACTGCCCTATTTAATTATTTATTTGCAAAGAAACATAACGGTGTTTTTTATCTGAGAATTGAAGATACAGATCAGACTCGTTTTGTTCCTGGTGCAGAGGCTTACATTATGGAAGCTCTTGAATGGTTAGGAATTGCTCCTGAAGAAACGGTTGGGAAAAATGAAAAATTTGGTCCATACAGACAAAGCGAACGTAAAGATTTATACCAGCAATATGCCGATAAGTTGATCAATTCTGGTTGGGCATATTATGCTTTTGATACTCCTGAAGCTTTGGATGCACATAGAAAACAACACGAAGCTGAAGGAAAAACATTTATTTACAATCACCACAATCGCGAAAAGTTAGATACTTCTCTAGTAATTTCTGCTGATGAAGTTTCTAAAAGAATTGCAAATGGCGAGCATTATGTAATTCGTTTTAAAACTCCGGTTGATGAAACATTACATTTGAAAGATATCATTCGTGGTGATGTTAAGTTTGAAACAAATCTTTTGGATGATAAAGTTTTATTCAAAAGTGACGGAATGCCAACGTACCATTTAGCCAATATTGTTGATGATCATTTGATGGAAACTTCACATGTAATTCGTGGAGAAGAATGGTTGCCATCTATGCCACTTCACGTTTTATTATACAAAGCATTTGGTTGGGAAGCTCCAGAATTTGCTCATTTACCTCTGATTTTAAAACCAATTGGAAATGGAAAATTATCTAAAAGAGATGGAGACAAAATGGGATTCCCAGTATTTCCTTTAGAATGGAAAACTGAAGAAGGTGTTTCATCTGGTTACAGAGAAAAAGGATTTTTTCCAGAAGCAGTTGTAAACTTCCTTGCTCTTTTAGGATGGAATGATGGAACTGATAAAGAATTATTTTCTTTAGAAGAATTAGCTGAATCTTTTGACTTAAACAGAGTTCATAAAGCTGGAGCAAAATTTGATCCTGAGAAAAACAAATGGTTCAACCACCAATATTTAATAAAACAAAATGATGCAGATTTAGCAAAAACCTTCTCTCTTATTTTAGAAGAAAAAGGCATTGATATTTCTAAATATGATCTAACAAGAATTGTTTCCTTGATTAAAGAAAGAGCAAACTTTGTTTCAGAATTTTGGGATCTGACAGATTTCTTTTTCCAGGCTCCAACATCATACGATGAAAAAGCAAGTAAAAACTGGAAAGAAGAAACTCCAACTTTGATGCAGGAACTGATTTCTGTTTTAGAAAATATTGAAGATTTTACTTCTGCAAATATTGAAGCAATCGTAAAAGATTGGTTAACCAAAAACGAAATCGGAATGGGTAAGGTTATGCAACCTTTCCGTCTAAGTTTGGTTGGAGCGCTTAAAGGTCCTCACCTATTTGACATTGTTGAAATTATTGGAAAAGAAGAAACTATTTCTAGAATTCAGAAAGCAATTTCAACATTATAAAAATTTTTACCATTAAGATATTAAGAAAATTAAGCTCAACTTAATGGTAAAAAATTAAAGTTTTTTAAGTTCATAAAGCTTAATTGTCTTGACAAAGTTTTGACTTAATTATCTTAATGCCTTTAATGGTTTAAAAAAATAGGAACGCTAAGAAACATCTACAAAATGTTCTTAGCGTTTTTTTAATGTTTGATCATTCCTTTTTAGAAGAATTTTCGTAATTTACCGAAATTCATAAATTAAACTAAATAACCATGAGTACAGCATTTATTATCTTTTTAGTATTGGCATTCTTCATTTTCATGTCGTCTTTCTTTACTGTAAAACAGCAATCTTCTGTAATTATCGAACGTTTTGGAAAATTTCAAAGTGTTAGAAATTCAGGATTACAACTTAAAATTCCGATGGTTGATAGATTGGCCGGAAGAGTAAATCTTAAAATTCAGCAACTAGATGTTATCATCGAAACTAAAACTAGAGACAACGTTTTCATCAAGATGAAAGTTTCAGTTCAGTTCAAAGTGATTCAAGATAAAGTTTACGAAGCATTCTATAAATTAGAATATCCGCATGATCAGATTACTTCTTATGTTTTTGATGTAGTTCGTGCTGAAGTTCCTAAACTAAAATTGGATGATGTTTTTGAAAGAAAAGATGATATTGCAGTTGCAGTAAAACGTGAATTGAACGAGGCAATGTCTACTTACGGATATGATATCATCAATACTTTGGTTACCGATATTGATCCAGACATCCAGGTAAAAAATGCAATGAACAGAATCAACGCAGCTGACAGAGAAAAAACCGCTGCTGAATTTGAAGCAGAAAGTTCAAGAATTAGAATCGTTGCAAAAGCAAAAGCTGAAGCAGAAAGTAAACGTTTACAAGGACAAGGTATTGCAGACCAACGTCGCGAAATTGCAAGAGGTCTTGTAGAAAGTGTTGAAGTTTTGAACCAAGTTGGAATCAATTCACAAGAAGCTTCTGCTCTAATTGTAGTTACTCAACACTATGATACTTTACAGTCTATCGGTTCTGATACAAACTCAAACTTAATTCTTCTTCCAAATTCTCCACAAGCTGGAAGTGACATGTTGAATAACATGGTTGCTTCATTTACAGCTTCTAACCAAGTTGGCGAAATGATGAAAAAAGGAAACAAGAAAATTGAAAAACCAAAACCAACTCACAGACAATCTGGCTACGAAGATGATGTTCAACCAGATGTTCAACAATAATTAAAAAATAATAAAGAGGCTTAATCGCCTCTTTTTCTATTTATGAACCAACCTATTACATACGGTAAAATGGTCTGGATAATTTTTACATAAGAATTTGAAAAGTAATCTGTGTAAGATGAAATGAAACCATTTACAATATTTTGCGGAGTGATACTTTCCTTAGTTTTCTGAAAACTTAAAACCAATTTCTGATAATTGATTTCTTTTTCCAATTTCAAAATTTCTAGATCTCTTTCAATCTCAGCATACGAAGAGTATTTTTTTCTTTCCATAATTAATCATTAAAAAAGATTTCTGAAAATTTCTCCAAGATTGGTCCTTCAACAAATTTGTCTTTTATAAAGAAAAGCAAAATAGTTATTACCAAATAGATTCCTCCTACTGTCAAAAATCCGAGAGCATTACTTTCAAACAAAGAACCAAAAGCATACGCTGCGGCAAAAGATCCAAAAATCATTACCATACTAAAACACAATAAAATCAAAGTAAACTTAAAGATTAAAGTTGTAGATTTCATTGCAACCTTAAAACCCCAAAGTTTGTAATAAGCTAAATGACTATCAATATATTCTTTAGCCTGATCTTGAACTTTTTCAGTGTTTTCTTTTAATTCTTCAAAAGCCATAATTAAAATTTTAGATAAAAAAAAGCACAAAACTTTCTTATAAAAATAAGCAAGTAATGTGCTTTATAAAAATATTATTTCTGAAGTTTAGCGTTATTCGCTTTTAGCTCAGCAAGTTTACTTTCTAAAAAAGTGATCACTTCTTCTGTTTTGTAACTCATATTTGAAAGTAAATCTTCATATGTTCCGTCTAAGTTTTTCTTTGCATGAGCAAACTTCTCACGTAAAACCTCTGAACTTGCATCAAATGAATCTTTCAAATTATGTTTTGCATCATCTAAACCTTCTTTAATTTTTGCTCGAGTTTTAGATCCTTTATCAGGTGCAAATAAAATTCCGATGGCTGCTCCTGCAGCTGCTGCAGCTAAAATTGCTGCTGCTGTATTTAAATTTTTAGACATGATAGTTACAATTTTAAATTATTAATAAAGATACTCATTTTTAAAATGATAAAACTTTGATTGTTTGGAATTTATAAAAAATTAACACTATTATTAATACACATAAGCTACAGCTTCATACTTACCATCTGCTTTTTCAACAATGCTAACAAATGGGTAACCATTTGAAGCTGATTTAGATTTGATTCTCATAGCAGTCTGGTTCTGATTTGCAATTGGCGGTTCACCTTTTGTCCTTGTTGAGACTCCTGTAAAACTAGCTGCCTGTTTCAGTCCTATTGTTTTGTCCTGCGGAAGAACAGTTACCATTTTGTAATCATCTTTTGAATCAACTACTATTTTATCTGAAACTTTTTGAGTTTGTTTTGTTTCTTTATTTGTAATAGATGAAACAGCATATTTACTAATTTTGATTTCTTCAGAACTTCCATTTAAAGAATAATAAACAAAACCATTTTCGTTTTTAATAAAATTTACATCAAGTTGTTCACCGTTGTGTTTTGTAATTTGATGTGTTTGTGAAATTGCAACATTTGCAAATAATAATGCTAGTGTAAAATATAAAATTTTCATGATAAATTAGATTTAAATTAAAAATTGTCAGACCTGAAATTTAAAAACTAAACTTTCACTCAAATTCAACATTATGGAATTTTGTACATTATGACACTATTTGAAAAAATATCTTTTACGGGAAATATTATCAAATCTATATCATAATAAAAATGAGAACATAAAATTGTCTTCTTAGGAAATCAGTTTTGAAAATCTATTATTATAAAAATTACGAGTTTCTAAAAACAATAAATTTCAACTTAGATTCTTTTCGGCAAATTTTAATTTTTTACAAAAATCATCTCTGACTTTTGGTATTGAGTTAAAAATAGCAGTTTTATAAACAATTGTGTGTTAACAACCCGTTAAACTGACTAAAATAACAGTAAAAACTAAAATAAAGACCGTAAATAAACAATAATTCAAAAAACGAGTTATTTATCGATCTACTATAAAAAACGTCTTAAAATCAATTTATGAAGGTTAAAATTAATCTATAAAAACTATTATTTAAGTATTTTTAATCATTTTTATAAATAATAATTAAAAACTAAAGTTTTTTAAAAGCAATAATAAAAACTTATAACTACAATATAAAAATCAAAGGCAAAAAAAATAATAAAAAACTATCGTTTTAAATTCTACAGTCAGTTTTCTAAATAATAATTATAATCTAAATTTTAAGATATCATAATAATCAAAATTTATAATTACAAAAAATGAAGCTAAAAATTAAAAAAATAAGAAAAAACCTTAATTTCAGTTTTTTGAGAAGAAAAATAGAACTAAAAAAGTAAAAAATAAAAATAAAGAGTTTTAAGAAACGAAAAACAAAAAAAGGTCTTCTCTATTCGACTATTTTTTATATTATCTTAAATATAATTTATGAAAGTCAATTTTTATCTATAAAATAAATTAAAAATATAAAAATAATAGATTTTATAAATAATAAACATACGTAATTAAAAATATAAACTACATCAATATAAACTATAAAATAAAGTTTAATGGAAAAATGGGGAGCAAAAAAAGACTAAAATCAAAATAAAGCTTCCAAACAGACGAAAATTAAAAAAATGAATTCCTTATCCAATATATTTTTATTTTCTATTAAAATCAATTTATGAAAGCTACTTTTAATCTATAAAAACTATAAATTTTAAAAATATAATAGCTAATCTATATAATAAAAAAAAGCGCTTATAAAAGCGCTTTTCATAAATTAAGTTGATATTACTTCTTCACCATTTCAGAAAGAATTTCAATTTCTCTTTCTGAAGCATTTTTTGGTGGATTTGAATATAATTTCAAAATTTCGTCTGAAAACTGATTTCTCAAATCTTCACTTTCAATATCTCTTAAATTCAAAAGTGCTTTTGATCTAACATAAGTAGATTCACTTTTTAGAGACATTGAATATAATTTTTTAATATCTTCTTCTTCAAAATCTGTTGATTTCCAGTTTGAATATTTCAAAATAAACTGAGAAAATAACAGCGAAGCCTTATTATTGTTGATATTCTTCTTTAAAGAATTCTGTAAAAGAGAAAAAGTAGAGATGTTTTTGATGTTCTCTCCTATCGCACTTTCAATTGCAATTCTTTCAGCTTTAGTTTCAACTTTAAAGTATTTGTTGATATCTTTCAAAGAATTATTAATGCTGTTTTCTTCTTTTTTACCTTTTTCTTCCCAAGCATCTTTCAATCCAACAGTCTTGTTAAATACTAATTTTGAAGGAGTTGAGTCTTTATCAACAGTAAAATATCCTAAACGTTGAAACTGAAATTTATCTTCATTTTGAGCTGTTGATAAACTTGGTTCAACAAATCCAGTTACAATTTCTAATGAATTTGGATTCACAAAATCTAAGAAGTTTTTCTCTTTATAACTGTCCGGAGCTTCATCTGTAAACAAACGATCGTACAAACGAACTTCTGCTTCCAAAGCATGTTTGATAGAAACCCAATGTAATGTTCCAGATACTTTTCTTTGGCTTGCTTCTGTCCCGCTTCCGCTTAAAGAATCAGTATCATAAGTAACATGAATTTCTGTAATATTTCCATTTTCATCTTTTATAACAGATTCACCTTTAATGATATAAGCATTTTTAAGACGAACTTCTTTTCCTAAAGTCAAACGGAAAAACTTAGCTGGAGCTTCTTCTAAAAAGTCTTCTCTTTCAATGTATAATTCACGAGAAAAAGGTACTTTTCTGAAACCAGCACTTTCATCTTCTTGATTATTTTCAGCTTCTAACCACTCTTCTTTTCCTTCTGGGTAATTGGTAATTACCAGTTTTACAGGATCTAAAACAGCCATTACACGAGGTGCAATTTTATTCAAATCTTCACGAATACAGAATTCTAAAACCGATACATTGATCAAATTATCACGTTTTGCAATACCAATTGTGTTAGCAAAATTACGTAATGAAGCAGCTGTGTAACCACGTCTTCTTAATCCAGAAATGGTTGACATTCTTGGATCATCCCAACCGTTAACATGCTTTTCTTTAACTAGTTGCTGTAATTTTCTTTTACTAACAACAGTATGTGATAAGTTACGTCTAGCAAATTCTCTTTGCTTTGGACGCAGTTTATTTTCATCTAAAATCTGATCTAAAAACCAATCGTATAATTCACGGTGAGGTAAGAATTCTAGTGTACAAAATGAATGAGAAATTTGCTCTAAATAATCACTTTGTCCGTGTGCCCAATCATACATTGGATAGATTTTCCAAGCATCTCCAGTTCTATGGTGATGTTTGTGTAAAATTCTATACATAATTGGATCACGCATTAACATGTTTGTTGATTTCATGTCAATTTTTGCACGAAGAATATGTGTACCAGCCTCAAATTCACCGTTTTTCATTCTTTCGAATAAATCTAAATTTTCTTCAACAGAACGATTTCTGTATGGACTGTCAGTTCCTGGAGTAGTTGGAGTTCCTTTTTGGATCGCCATTTCTTCAGAAGATTGGCTGTCAACATACGCTTTATCTTTCTTAATTAAGAAAACTGCCCAATCGTATAATTGTTGGAAATAATCTGATGCATAACATTCTTCAGCCCAAGTATATCCTAACCATTCCACATCTTTTTTAATAGCATCAACAAATTCCTGTTCTTCTTTTTCAGGGTTTGTATCATCAAAACGTAAATTCACAGGAGATTGATAATCAATTCCTAAACCAAAATTTAACGCAATAGAACTCGCGTGCCCAATGTGTAAATAACCATTAGGTTCTGGTGGAAAACGAAAGCGAAGTTTAGTATTTGAAAGACCTGATTTTACGTCTTCCTCTATGATTTGTTCAATAAAATTGAGTGATTTCTCTTCTGATGCCATTATTTTATAGTAATTTTAGCAAAGATAAAAAAGTTTATAGTTTATAGTTTATGGTTTATGGTTTTCTTTGGAAACTTACTCTAAACTTGAAACTTAAAACCTGAAACTAAATTTAGAAATGGGAGTTATAAAATTGAAAAATATCCGTACTTTTTCTTACCACGGATGTTTAATTGAAGAAGGCAAAATTGGATCTGATTACAAAGTAGATTTAAAAATTAAAACCAATTTACAGAAATCAGCAGAAACAGATCATCTTTTGGACACTGTAGATTATGTTCATTTGAATAAAATTGTAGCTGAAGAAATGGCAATTCGTTCACATTTATTGGAACATGTGGCCAAAAGAATCAATATTCGTGTGCTAGCAGAGATAGAAATGGTAGAAAAAACTACAGTTTGGGTTTCTAAAATAAATCCGCCTATTGGTGGTGATGTTGAGTCAGTTACTATAAAAATGACGGAAATTAGAAAGTAATTTTTAAAATTAAAATCCTAAAATTTTAAAATACTTTCTTTGAAACTTTTGAAATTTAAAGATTTTAGTTACTTTTGCCAACCGTTCAAGTAATGGCGTCGTGGCCGAGCGGCTAGGCTGGGCTCTGCAAAAGCTCCTACTCCGGTTCGAATCCGGACGATGCCTCTAAAAGAGATACAGAAATGTATCTCTTTTTTTTATGTCTAATTTTCTACAATCTTGTCATTTCGACGAAGGAGAAATCTCCACAAGAAGCTCTACAAAAATTGGACAATCATCACGGAGTTACTTGCGAAGATTTCTCCTTCGTCGAAATGACAAACTGCTGTCAACTTTGTCAAAGTTTGAAACTTTGACAAAGTTCTGGACTAACAGTTATAAACATAAAAAAACCTCTGAAATTCAGAGGTTTAATTTTATAATTTTGAGTTATTAACAACTACTTCTTCTCTATTCTTTCAAAGGCATTTTTAACCATTTCCTTTTCTTTTGGAAACCAGCCTTGAATTACTAAAGCAAACCCGAAAACCATTAAAACAACGCTAATTCCCTTTTTGATTTTAAGAATATTAGTCGGAGTCATTTTTGATTTTAACTGTTTAGCTAATAAAATCTTAGCACAATCAATTAATAAGTAAGTGATAATTACAGCGGTAAAAAATGTCATCATTCTTGGAGTCTGCATATCTAACTTTGGTCCTACTGAAATAATAACAGCAAGCCAAAAACCAAGAACTCCAATGTTGATAACGTTCAATAAAAAGCCTTTCACAAATAAACTTCCATAGTTTCTTTTTAGAATATCACGATCGATTTCTTCATCGTTTATTTTTTCTTCTTTCTTTAGTTTTACAAATGAAATAATACCGTAAGAAAGCATAATTATTCCTCCAAAAATAAAAAGTGCTGGATCGTCTTTTAAACTGGAAATGAGTCTATAACTTCCAAGATAAGCAATAGCAATAAAGAAAATATCTCCTAAAACTACGCCTAAATCGAAAACAATTGCAGCTCTAAATCCTTTTGTAATGCTGGTTTCTAATAAAACAAAAAATACTGGGCCAACCATAAAGCTAAGAACAAGTCCCCACGGGAGTCCAGCCAGAATATCATTTATCATCAAAATACGGCTTGTTATTTTACTTCTTCTATTTTACCACCAAAAACTGTTTTCTGGTTTATTTGCTTTGGTTTTCCATAAATGTAAATAGAGCCTCCTGCGCTCACTTTTGCATCGACAAGGGTAGAAGCATTAACATCGGCTTTTCCTCCCGCAGAAACGCTTACAGTAGTCTGAGACGTGCTAAGTTTACTTGCTAGTAAATATCCTCCAGCTCCTAAACTTGCATCTTGATTTGCAGCTTTTCCCGTTAATGTAATTTTACCTCCAGAAACTGAACTTACTTTTAGTTTATCAACATCCAAATCTACGTTAATAATACCGCCTTCTTGAGCACTAACTTTAAAAGAAGTTGCTTTGATGGCTTCACTACTCTTCACTTCTGCTCCTTCATTAACATCAATCAATTCTATATGTTTGTAATACAAAGTTATATCAAGATCATTTCCTGAAAGAAGTTTTGGAAAAGGCATTCTCAATTTCAAAATACCATTTTTATTAACAGCTTCAACTTCTGCCTCTCTTGTTCCTTTTATAACAATTTTATTTTCAGATCCTTGAACTAGTTTTACACTTAATTTATCAAATACTTTTACGGTATCAAAATCTCCCAACTG
Organism: Flavobacterium sharifuzzamanii; assembly: GCF_003254585.1. GTDB lineage: Bacteria > Bacteroidota > Bacteroidia > Flavobacteriales > Flavobacteriaceae > Flavobacterium > Flavobacterium sharifuzzamanii. Next base: position 14,239 of record NZ_QJGZ01000032.1, read on the forward strand.
TTTGGTAACCTGACCAAAAGACATTTGTACAAATAAAATTGCTGCTCCTATAATTAGCTTTCTCATACTTTTATTTTTAAATTAATATTTATTCTGCTCGTCTTAAAAAATGAAAATCCAGTTGTTTTTTCACTAAGTCGGCATTTTTTACTTTCACATAAATTTCGTCTCCCAATTGCAATAAACGGTTTGAAGTTGCTCCAACCAATGCATATTGTCTTTCATCAAAAGTATAGTAATCTTCTTTTATTTCTCTGATTCTTACCATTCCTTCGCATTTATTAGAAACGATTTCAACATAAATTCCCCATTCAGTAACACCAGAAATAACTCCAAGGAACTCTTCGTCTTGATGATCCTGCATGTATTTAACCTGCATGTATTTGATACTGTCACGCTCAGCATTTGTTGCTAAGTTTTCCATGTTTGAACAATGCAAACATTTCGTTTCATAAGTTTCTTCGTCTACAGAAGCTCCTCCATCTAGATAATACTGCAACAAACGGTGTACCATAACGTCTGGATAACGACGAATTGGCGATGTAAAGTGGCTATAATAATCAAAAGCTAAACCGTAATGTCCAATATTATCTGTCGAATATTTGGCTTTACTCATACTTCTAATAGCAAGAGTGTCAATAAGATTTTGTTCTTTCTTACCGTTTACTTCTTCCATTAAAGCATTAATAGATTTTGCTATATCACCTTTTGTTCTAAAATCAATTTTATAACCAAACTTAGCAATTACAGTTTGCATCGCAATCAGTTTATCTTCATTTGGTTCGTCGTGAATACGATAAACAAAGGTTTTCTTTTGTTTTCCGATATATTCTGCCACTTTTCTATTAGCCAAAAGCATAAATTCTTCAATCAAATGATTGGCATCTTTTGATATTTTGAAATAAACTCCTTCTGGTTCTCCTTCTTCATTAAGATTAAATTTCACTTCAACTTTATCAAAAGAAATAGCGCCTTGCTGCATTCTTTTCTTTCTCAAAATCTTAGCTAATTCATCAAGTTTTAAAGTAGCTTCAACAATTTCATCTGAAACCACATACGATTCTCCAGTAATAGAAATATCTACCGGAATGGTATTATTTCCTTTTGTTTCAATAATATGCTGAGCCTCTTCGTAAGCAAAACGCTGATCTGAATAAATTACAGTTCTTCCAAACCATTGGTTAATAACCTGAGCTGTTGGAGAAACTTCAAATATAGCAGAGAATGTATATTTCTCCTCGTTTGGACGAAGTGAACAAGCAAAGTTAGACAACACTTCTGGAAGCATTGGCACTACTCTATCTACCAAATAAACCGAAGTGGCTCTCTGATACGCTTCATCATCTAGGATTGTTCCTTCTTCCAAATAATACGAAACATCGGCAATGTGAATTCCGATTTCGAAATTTCCATTTTCTAACTTTTTGAAAGACAAGGCATCATCAAAATCTTTTGCATCTTTTGGGTCAATCGTAAACGTAAGTGTATCACGCATATCACGACGTTTTGCAATTTCAGATTCCTGAATTGAAGTATCTAATTTTTGTGCAAACACTTCTACTTCAACAGGAAAATCTGCTGGCAAACCATATTCAGCCAAAATAGCATGAATCTCAGTATTATGTTCTCCAGGTTTTCCTAAAACTCGAATTACAGATCCAAACGGACTATCGGCTCTTTTTGGCCAATCTTCAATCTTAACTAAAACAACGTCACCGTTTTCTGCTTCACCAATTTTATCTTTAGGGATAAAAATATCGGTATACATTTTAGGATTTGCAGTAGAAACAAACGCAAAATTTGGCTGCATATCAATTACACCTACAAACTCTGTTTTATCTCTTTCTATAACTTCAATTACTTCACCTTCAGGTCTTTTTCCTTTTCTTCTGTTATAAACGTAAACTTTTACTTTGTCTTTGTCTAAAGCACGATTCAAATTATTGGTCGGAATAAAAACATCTTCCTCAAACTCGTCACAAATAAAATATGCCGTTTTTCTGCTCGTCATATCTATTGTTCCTTCGTAGTAATCCTGGCTAATTGCTTTTACTAAATATTTTCCAGGTTCTGTTTCTATAATTTTCTTCTGAGCTGCCAGAATCTTTAGATCTTTTATAATCTGATTTCTGCTTTTTGTATCATCAAGTTCTAGCTTTGCTCCTATCTGTTTGTAATTGAATGGCTTATTAGCATTTTGCGATAAAATCTTTAGGATCTTCCCAGAGAAATCTTTCTCTTTTTTTATCGGCTTTCTAATTTTCTTACTCATATATCTTTTCTAATAAGGCTTAAAATTACAAATAAGATATCAGATAATACTTTTTAACAAATAGAATTATTAAAAATATAACTTTTCGTACATTTACAAAAAGACCTAAAATGGAAAGCTTTAAAACGATCGCCGTATTCAATTATCTGCACGAAACCGTAGTTCTCAAACACTTACTGGAGCAAGAAGGAATCCCTTATTTTTTCGAAAACGAAATGACACTTTCCGTTATACCTCTTTACTCAAATGCACTGGGCGGAATCAAACTCAAAGTCCATCCAAACGATTTCGAAGAAGTTCAGCAAATTCTGGACAATCTCAACAATCCGTTAAAAATTGTCTGAAACAAGATTCAAAACAAATTCAAATCAGAATAAAATTCAAACTCAAATAAAATTTTTTCAATTTCAACTTTTTTAGTTTTCAACATATATTAAATACAACAAAAAAGATTTTTAAAAATTTAAAAAAATTTGGTTGTTATTATAGCTTGTTAATATGTCGAATAATTTTTTTTTTGAAGCCATTGAAATCTCGTTTTACTTATTTATTCTGAGTTATCAACATACTTATTTTTAGTTAAAATACTTATTTATAAGACTTTTTGTATTTTAATTAACAACGGTTGACAACTAAAATTGAATTGATTTTGTAGATAAGTTGATATGTTGATTTCTGTTGAAAATGGTATTTTTGATATTGATAACTTTTCCAAAAATTCACGAAACTTTTCTTGCATATTTAAATCAAGTTTTGGATTAAGTATTTTTCTGAAATAACCAAAAAAAACTTCTAATTTTCTTTTCGAACTTATTAACATTTTCTGTTAACTTAAAGTTAATTGAATATCAAGCAATTACAAACTCCTATTAACACCTCAAAATTTTAACAAATATTCTGTTTATTCTTCATTGATTGTGAGATAGTTATAGACTTATTAAAATTATTAATAACCTATAAGGTTTTGAAGCTGAATTAGTTGTAAAATATGTTTTTTTGCCACGAATTGCACGAATGTAAAACGAATTTATATTGAAATGTTTATATAGTATTTAAAAAGAAAAAAATTTGTGAAAATTGGTGTAATTCGTGGCGAACATCTATTTATTAAGTAAATTTGCATAACACAACTTAATAGTATAGAAAAATGAAAATTTCGATAGGAAACGACCACGCAGGACCAGAATATAAAAAAGCAATTGTTGAAATGCTGAAAGCCAGAGGATATGAAGTAACTAACTATGGTACAGATACTGATGCTTCTGTTGATTATCCTGATTACGGGCATCCAGTGGCAAATGATGTATCTGAAGGAAAAGCTGATTTTGGAATCGTAATCTGCGGAAGCGGTAACGGAATCGCAATGACTGTTAATAAACACCCGAAAGTAAGAGCTGGATTATGCTGGACTAAAGAAATCGCATATTTAACCCGTTTACATAATGATGCAAACATTGTGAGCATTCCAGCGAGATTTACATCTATTCATCAAGCTGTTGAAATTGTTGAAACTTTCTTGGATACAGCTTTTGAAGGCGGAAGACACCAAAATAGAGTGAACAAAATTGCTTGCGCATAAAAAGTCAAAAAAAAATTCGGTGCTTCGCACCTATTCATAAACACACCGGGCCAATTTTTAATTTGCTCGGTTTTTTATTTTAAGTGTTTATTATTCAGTTATTTATATAGTATTTTTTGAGTTATCAACAATGTTAATATCTACTTTTTATAATTTAAAAAAGCAAATATAAGTGTAGCTTGAATTACTAAAATAACAGCAAACTTTACAATAAAAGAAGTTTTACTCGTTTTATGTTTAAATAATAACATTGCTGTTAATAACCCTGGAGATCCCCCGGCTAAAGCCATGAGAAACAAGGTTTTTTCAGGAACACGTCGGTTATTTTTTCGGGCTTGAGATTTGTCATATCCCGCGAAAATAAAAACGAGAATGTTTATCAATAAAAAATATAGTAATAAAACTTCCATTGGCTTAAAATTAGAAACAAAGATATTATTTTAGCCGAATGATTTACTATTTTGCAGAAACGTTTTAACAAGTAAATTATATCATTTTAAGTAAGAAAATCATTTCATTATAAGTATGACTAATATTCAATTCATTGCCAAGTCTGTGCAGGCGCCCGCAGTCAGTATTCAAAACACAGTTAAATTATTAGAGGAAGACTGTACGATTCCGTTTATTTCGCGATATAGAAAAGACGCAACAGGAAATCTTGATGAAACTGTAATTGAGCAGATTGCAAAACTTCAAAAAGATTATGATACACTTATTAAACGTAAAGAAGCGGTTTTAAAATCTATTGAAGAGCAAAAGGCACTTACGCCAGATTTGAAGAAAAAAATTGAAGACAGTTTTGATTTACAAGAAATCGAAGATTTTTACCTTCCATACAAAAAGAAGAAAAAAACAAAAGCCGATGTGGCGCGAGAATTCGGTCTTGAACCTTTGGCAAAACTGATTATATCTGAAAGTGATGCAGATATTGATTTTATTTCGACACAATACATTAATGAAAATGTTATTAACGAAGAAGCCGCTATTCAAGGCGCTAGAGATATTGTAGCCGAATGGATTAATGAAAATATTTATGTTCGTAAACAGCTTCGTAGATTGTTTCAGCGAAAAGCGACCATTGCTACAAAAGTGGTTAAAAAGAAAGCGGAAGAAGAAGGAGCGCAGAAATTCAATCAATATTTTGATTGGGAAGAACCTTTAACAAAAGCACCAGCACACCGTTTGTTAGCAATGCTTCGTGCAGAAAATGAAGGTTTCATCAAAATGAAAATAGATGTTGATATCGACGATGCTTACGATGTTATTGACGAAATCATCATTAAAAAACAAAATAATACGACAGCGCATTTACAGCTGGCGATTGAAGATAGTTACAAACGTTTATTGAATCCGGCAATAGGAAACGAAACGTTGCAGGAAGCAAAAGCAAAAGCAGACGCAAATTCTATTCAGGTTTTTGCTAATAATTTAGGTCAGTTGTTATTGGCGCCGCCGTTGGGAGAAAAACGTATTTTGGCAATTGACCCAGGATTTAGAAGCGGTTGTAAAGTAGTTTGTCTGGATGAAAAAGGCGATTTATTATACAATGAGACGATTTATCCGCACGCACCTCAAAACGAGGAAACTATGGCGATAAAGAAAATCCGTTCGATGGTAAATGCGTACCAAATTGATGCGATTTCTATTGGAAACGGAACAGCTTCGCGCGAAACGGAATTTTTCATCAAAAAAATCGCGTTTGACAAACCAATTCAAGTATTTGTGGTTTCTGAGGCAGGCGCTTCAGTATATTCGGCTTCAAAAATTGCGAGGGAAGAATTTCCGAATTATGATGTAACTGTTCGTGGTTCGGTTTCTATCGGAAGACGACTTTCAGATCCGTTGGCCGAATTGGTAAAAATCGACCCGAAAGCAATTGGAGTAGGGCAGTATCAACATGATGTTGACCAGACTAAATTGAAAGAAGAATTGGACAGTACGGTAATTCGTTGCGTAAACTCGGTTGGAATCAACATTAACACAGCAAGTAAGCATTTACTAAGTTATGTGAGTGGAATCGGAGAGAAGCTGGCGGAAAACATTGTACAATACCGTTCTGAAAATGGACCTTTTGAAGATAGAAAGCAGCTTAAAAAAGTGCCACGTTTAGGAGACAAAGCGTATCAGCAAGGAGCGGCATTTATTAGAATTACAAATGCTAAAAATCCGCTGGATAATTCGGCAGTGCATCCAGAGGCTTATCCGGTTGTTGAAAAGATGGCGAAGGACTTGAATATTTCTTTGAATGAATTAATTGCAAACAAAGAGAAAACAGCGCTTATTAAAGCTGAAAAGTATGTAACACCTGAAATTGGTTTACTTACGCTAAAAGACATTATTAAAGAGCTTGAAAAGCCGGGATTGGATCCAAGAAAGTCGGCTAAGGTTTTTGAATTTGATGCCAATGTAAAATCGATTAAAGATTTGAAAACCGGAATGATTTTACCAGGAATTGTTAATAACATCACCAACTTTGGCTGTTTTGTTGACATCGGAATCAAAGAAAGCGGTTTAGTGCATATTTCGCAGTTAAAAGCTGGATTTGTAAGCGATGTAAATGAAGTTGTGAAATTACACCAGCATGTTGATGTGAAAGTGACTGAGGTTGATGAGGATAGAAAGAGAATTCAGTTGACGATGATACTTTAAAATTTCAAAAAGGAAATTCCAAATTCCAAAATGGTTGGAATCTTTTAATAAAAAACTCCCAAATTACATTCGTAATTTGGGAGTTTTAGTTTATAAATCAAATAATTATATTTTTATAAATTTTTGAGAGGTTTCTCCATTTTCGGCTTTTATTTTAATTAAATATAAACCCGATGTAAAAGAACTTACATCTATTGAAGTATTTACATTTTCTTTTGTGTAAATTAATCTTCCCAACAAATCATAAATTTTTACTGAGTAATTAGATTCATTTAATGAGTTGATGTTTAATGTATTTTTTACTGGATTTGGCCATAGAGAAAATGATTTGTTTTCTTTGATGAAATCTTCGTTTGATAAGACCACTTCAGTTCCTTTTAAACGTATTATAAAAGCGGCAGGAATATCTGTTTTATAACTAGAAAATGCTCCTCCTAGAATAATTTTTCCATCTTTTTGTAAGGCAATTGAATTTAATCCAACGGTATCATTTTCAGATATATAATTATACACTAGACTAAAATTACTTCCAATAAATGTTGTATCTATACTTCCATCAGTATTTAGCCTAGCAATTCTATTAGCTGCATAATTATTATAAACTGAAAACTCACCTGCAACAATTATTTTTCCATCTTTTTGTAAAGCTATTGAATTAACATAGTAACTAAAACCATTATTTGTTTTAAATGTGCTGTCTATACTTCCATCAGAGTTTAATCGTATCAAATAATTTGGAGTTTGATTTTGATAGTACTTAAATCTTCCACCAACAATTATCTTGTTATCAGGTTGAACTACAATTGATAAAATATCACCCAATGTATAAGTACTTCCAAAACCTGTACCTATATTAAAAGTAGTATCTTTACTTCCATCAGAATTTAAACGAATTAAATAATTTTGACTGACTCCCTGATAGTTTTTAAATTTTCCTCCCACAATAATTTTCCCATCAGACTGTAAGGTTAGGGATAAAACTTCGCCATCAAATCCAGTTCCTATATTAAACGAAGTATCTTTACTACCATCTGAATTTAAACGTATAAGACGATTTTGACTAACATTTTGGTAAAGAGAAAAAAGACCTCCTACAATAATTTTCTCGTCAGGTTGTATGGCTGTACAATTTACAGTGCTATTAAGGCCACCAGTCCCTATATTAAATGAAGTATCCTTGCTTCCGTCAGAGTTTAAACGAATTAAAGAGTAATTATTTTCATTTTTATATTTAGTAAAAGCGCCACCCACAATTATTTTACCGTCCGTTTGCTGGTTTATGGTATTTACAGCAGCATTAAATCCACTTTCAATATTGAAAGAAGAATCTTTACTTCCATCAGAATTATAGCGAATTATATAGTTTTGAGAAACTTCATTATGTGTAGTAAACTTTCCACCTGCTAAAATTTTATTATCAGATTGTATGGTAATTGTATTAACAAGGTTACTTAATCCGTTACCTTTACTAAATGAAGAATCTCTACTTCCATCAGCATTTAAACTTATAAGATAATCGTTTCTAAGTCCTTGAAAAGTGGTAAAGTCACCACCCATTATAAGTTTTCCGTTGTTTTGTAAAGTAATCGTATAGACTGAGTAACCATTTGCAATTCCAAAACCATCGTCAGTTTTAAAAGAATCGTCAACACTTCCATCGATATTTAGACGAATGACATGATTCTCGTTAGGTTTGTTGTAATTAACAAAGTTTCCTCCAGCAACTATTTTTCCATCTGGTTGAAGACAAAGGGCTTCAACATTATAGTTTAGTGCAAATTTCAAATTAAAAGGGGTATCTGTACTTCCATCAGAATTTAAAGAGATTAAGCCTGTTTCTGTTTGCGTTCCAGATCTATAAAACCATCCTCCGGCAATTATTTTTCCATTTGGCAAAACAAGTAATTTTCGTACTGCGCTGTTAAATAATGTATAAGTATTGAGAGAGGAATCTCTTGTTCCATCAGCATTTAATCGAATTAAATCGTATTGATAGGCATCTTGAAATTTAGAAAAACTACCTCCAGCTACTATTTTACCATCATTTTGCATTGCTAAGCAATAGACAATATCATTAAACCCGGTACCTATATCAAATGTTGTATCTTTCGTTCCATCAGGATTTAATCGGATCAAATAGTTTTGGGTATTGCCCTGATAAGACTTAAAACCACCTCCAACAAGTATTTTACCATCAGGTTGAATCAATATAGTATGTACTGTTCCACCACGATCGTAATCCTTAACTTTAACAAATCCAGTACCTATATTGAAGGTATTATCTTTACTTCCGTCTGGATTTAGACGAATAAGATAATTTTGATTATTATCTTGAAATTTAGTAAAATTTCCTCCCACAAGAATTTTTCCATCAGCTTGAACAGCTATTGTATAAACACTTGAATTTAATCCTTTTCCAAGGTTAAAGGATTCATCTCTACTACCGTCAGGATTCAGACGTATCAAATAATTTGCAGTTAATCCTTGATAAGCAATTAAATGGCCTCCTACAAGAATTTTTCCATCTGATTGTAAAGCTGTGGTAAGTACAGGATTATTAAAACCAGGAAAGACCCCAAAATTAGTATCAATTTCTGTTGGGTTTTGAGCAAAAGTGATTAAAAATTGGAAAAAGAAAATTAAAAAGAAAATTAAAAAGAGTAGAGTTTTTTTCATATACATAAGTTTGCGTCAAATATATAGAAATTTTCTCTCAGAAAATTTGGCGAAATTTGTAAGCATAAAAAAATCCCAGACTACAATTGTAATCTGGGATTTTGATTTTTTCGAATTTATTATTTCGTTTCTTCTTCTTGTTTTTTAGAAGCAGCAGGTTGATCGTCTTTAGCAGCGTTTTTAAATTCCTTAATTCCACTTCCTAAACCTTTCATTAATTCTGGAATTTTTTTACCTCCAAAAAGTAATATCACAATACCTACGATAACAAGGATTTCTGTAAGACCTAATCTTCCCATGACTAATATATTTAATGCCGAAGCAAATTGTTTTTCTTAATTATTCCGCAAAGGTATATAGAAATATACGAAATAGAAGTATTTTTAGTTTAAAATATTTCGATTAGACCGCGTTAAATATTTTATAAAATCGTAAATTATAGGTCTTCATGAAATTTTTTGAATAAATATCATGATGATTAATTATTATATTTGCTAGCATAAAGAAGGATAATGACTCAAAAAAAGAAAAAGAATTTTAGAAAAAAATTGTTCATTAAAAACCGATTAGTAATTTTAAATGAAGACACTTTTGAAGAGATATTTTCTTTTAGGCTTACTTTAATGAATGTCTTTGTAACGTTTACTTTAGGCGGAATATTTCTAATTTTGGTCACTACTTTCATCATTGCTTTTACGCCCCTTCGCGAATTTATTCCTGGATATTCATCTACAGAACTGAAGCGAAACGCGACAAGACTAGCAATTAAATCGGATTCATTAGAAACAGCTTTAAAACAAAATGAAATTTATATAAAAGGAATTCAAAAAGTTTTAAAAGGGGAATTAGAATATTCAAAATTTAATAAAGATTCTATATTAGCAGAATCTGTTGAAGATGCTTCAGACTTAAATATGAAAGCATCTGATGCTGAAATAAAACTGAGAGAAGATGTCGCTGAAACAGAAAAAGAACTGAAGGCTGAATCTAAAGACAAAAAGAAAAGTGACAAAAAATAATACCACTGAAAATGTCAATTAAGTCAATTGCGGCGAAAATTTTTGCCCGAAAAATATATAAACAAACTCTTAGATGGGCTGAAAAACCTGTTGAAACGCAACATAAGGTTTTTGAAAGTTTGATTGAAAATGCTCAAAACACTGAGTTTGGAAAAGATCACCATTTTAATCAAATAAAAACGGTTGAAGATTTCCAAAAACAAGTTCCAGTAAGAGATTACGAAGATTTAAAATCGTATGTTGAAAAGGTTGTAAAAGGCGAAGCAGATATTTTATGGAAAGGAAAACCATTGTATTTTGCTAAAACTTCGGGAACAACTTCGGGAGCAAAATTTATTCCGCTGACCAAAGAATCGATGCCTTATCATATTGAAGCAGCCCGAAATGCCATTCTGCATTATATTAACGAAACTGGAAAAGCAGATTTTGTTGACGGAAAAATGATCTTTTTACAAGGAAGTCCAATCCTCACAGAGAAATACGGAATTAAATTTGGAAGACTTTCTGGAATTGTGGCGCATTTTGTTCCTAAATATCTGCAGAAAAACCGAATGCCATCTTGGGAAACCAATTGCATTGATGATTGGGAAACCAAAGTAGATGCTATTGTAGACGAAACGATAAAAGAAGATATGTCGGTTATCTCTGGAATTCCGTCTTGGGTTCAGATGTATTTTGAGCGTTTACAGCAAAAAAGTGGCGGAAAAAAGATTAGCGAGATATTCAAAAATTTTAATCTGTTTATCTACGGCGGAGTTAATTATGAACCTTATCGTGCTAAGTTTGAGCAGATGATAGGAAAAAAAGTGGACAGCATTGAATTGTTTCCTGCTTCTGAAGGATTTTTTGCGTACCAAGATTCACAGAAAGAAAAAGGAATGTTATTACTTTTGAATTCAGGAATTTTCTATGAGTTTATAAAAGCAGATGCATTTTTTAGCGAAAACCCGAAAGTATATACAATTGGTGAAGTTGAGCTAGGAGTAAATTACGTTTTGATTATTTCGACTAATGCAGGGCTTTGGCGTTATAATATTGGAGATACTGTTCAGTTCACCTCTTTGGATCCGTATCGTGTTATAGTTTCTGGACGTATTAAACATTATATTTCGGCTTTTGGAGAACATGTAATTGCAAATGAAGTCGAAAATGCGATGAAAGAAGCTGTAAATTCAACCAATATTGTGATTAACGAATTTACAGTTGCGCCTCAGATTAATCCAGAAAACGGACTTCCGTATCACGAATGGCTGATAGAATTTGAAAAAGAACCTGAAAACATGGAAGTTTTTGCTGAAACGATTGACAGTTCGATGCGAAAGCAGAATATTTATTACGATGATTTAATTACTGGAAATGTTTTAAGAAAGGTTGTTATTACAAAAGTTTCTAAAAACGGATTCCAAGATTACATGAAATCGCAAGGAAAATTGGGCGGACAGAATAAGATTCCGAGGTTATCGAATGATAGAAATATTGCGGATAATTTGAAATAAAAACAGAATTTGGATTTTCACATACCATATGAACAAATTAGAAAAAGAGAATGTGATTTTATAATTACATATCGCTTTTTTTCTCCTGATGAAGGTGGAAGAAAAACTGAAAATCCTATACAAGGGTATCGTTCTGATTTTATGTATTCTGAAGATGAAGAAGCAAAAAAATTATGGATGATTTGGCCTGAATTTTTAGATAATGACGATAATATTATTTTAGATAAATCATTACGAGTTTCGATTTCTGGAAAAGCAAAAATGTGGATTATAAACGAAGAAAATCAAGTTTTACATAAAGAACGAATTAAAATTGGTTTAAAAGGTTTTTTTATGGAAGGACCGCGTAAAGTAGCAGAATGTGAAGTTGTTCAAATTGTAAATCTCAGTTTAAAATAAACGTTATAATTAAATCACATTTTTAGTTTTCAATTGAAATAATATTAATATTTCCTACTTTCGTTTATCGAAATACTTGAATTATCTTCTCAAAAAGATGATTTTTAAAATTAAAAAGACATGAAAGAAACTAAACATATATCAAGATCTAGAGCGCAAGAATCTTCTGCCGCTATAGAAAAAATGTACATTACAATGCGCCATTTATTCAACCGTGGTTTTTATAAACCAATGGGAGTTTCTGGCGACAGCTTACGCGAATCATTATTGGCCTTACGTCCAGAAATTTACGGGAATATTGCCGAAGAAAAAGTAGAACTTAACGGGCTTTTGTATGTTATTGAGCGTCTTCCAATCGGAATAGAACAATGCCGTTTTATCAATTTAACTTCAGACGAAGGATACTCTAAATCGCATTTTCAACCTATTGTTCCTCCAAAAAGAAGAAGAAATTGTTACAGAATCGACGAAGAACAGATGAATGTTGAAATCACGCGTGGACGTTCAGACATTTACGATATTCTTACGCATTTGACTTTCATTTTCATCGAATCTCATAAAATTAAAAATAGAGTTTTAATAGACGATGGGGGAGAAGTTTCACGTGATTGGCAGAAATTAGAGCAAGCCGTTATGCAGACTAAAAAGCTTTCTCAAGTTGAAAAAGAAAAAGCAATTTCTCACGTTGCCAATATTTTAGCTAGAACTTTTGAGGAAGTTTTAGATATTTACGATGCTTTTGGTTCAGAAAATGCTCCAGATCGCTTCTTGCACGTAATTTATTGGTTAGGAAAATTAGCAATCGAAGAGATTGTTGAAAACAATAAACGTACGATAACTTTTAGTCCAGTTTTGCGTGAAAGATTAGGACATCACATTCACGGCGAAATTTGGGCAACAAACATTAAAGAAGTTTTAAAAGCAAACGATTTGCTGAAAAGACCAATTCACGTAATCAGTGCCAATATGCATAGTGTGATGAATTCGATTTTTGCAACGCCTTTGCTGAAAACAAAATATAAAGGAAAAACAGATTTTTTTATTTACGAAGAATTAAGCGGTTCTGGTTCAAAAGAAATCAGATCTCAAGTAGAAGATTTGGCTCTAAAAAATGGAATGATTTCGCTGCCAGATTGTTCAGGAACCAATATTGACGTTCAGATTTTTGATACAGCTAAAATTGACTGGTCAAAAACGGCATTCTCACATGCAAATGTAGGTGAAGATAAACCTGTAATTATCGTAATGGATTATGCATTTGGAGAACAGGCGTACGAAACTATTGATGAGCTTTTGAAACCATTCAAAAAAGAAACTTTACTAAATGTAAAATCGGTTTCTATTATGGGAAAAGCCGGAATTTTGGAAGGCGGAAAAGGAGATATCATGATTCCTACGGCACATATCAACGAAGGAACAGCAGATAATTATTTCTTCGAAAACGAACTAACAGGCGCAATGTTCGAAGGAAACGATATTGACATCTATGAAGGTGCGATGGTTACCGTTCTTGGAACTTCATTACAAAACAGAGATTTATTGAAATTCTTCCACGAATCTACTTGGGGTGTAATTGGTCTTGAAATGGAAGGGTCTTATTATCAAAAAGCCATTCAGTCAGCATCTAAAATTAGAAAAAGCGTTCCGCATGATATTAAAGTTCGTTATGCTTATTATGCCTCAGATAATCCTTTAGAAACAGGAAGCACACTAGCTTCAGGCGGATTAGGAACAACGGGTGTAAAACCAACCTATTTGATTACTATTAAAATTTTAGAACAGATTTTCAACATCAAATAAGAATTGTAAATGAGTACAAAAGTACCGCAAAACATAGAAGATCAAGAGATTGATATAGTTCAGGTTTCAAAAAGTATTGGTAATTTTTTCAGCAGAATTAATGCCAATATTTTTCGCTTAATTCAATTTTTTGTTCGCAATTGGGTTATTGCTTTGATTTTAGTTTTAAGTGGGTTTGGTTTGGGATTATTGATAGATATGACCCAAAAAAAATACAACCATGAAATTATTGTGGCACCAAATTTTGATAGCACAGAGTATTTATATGCAAAAATTGATTTAATCTACTCTAAAATTAAAGAAGGCGATACTCTTTTTTTAAAAAATACTGTCGGAATTCAGTATCCTAAAAATCTTAAATTTATTGCAATTAGACCTATATCTGATGTCTATAAATTGATTGAGAATAAACCGGAGAATTTTGAATTGATTAAGTTGATGGCGGATAATGGAGACATCAAAAAGATTATTGAGGATAATCTAACAAGTAAAAATTACCGATATCACAGAATTTCAATTAGTACAGATGAAATAGCTGATAGTAAAAAAATTATTGAGCCACTTTTAATTTTTTTAAATAGAACAGAATTCTATAAAAAAATTCAAGAAGCAAGATTGGTTAATGTTAAAGAGAAAATGAAACAAAATGATTCTACTATTTCTCAGATTGACGGAATCTTAAAAGAATTTTCCAATACTGCAAATAGCCCTCAAAAAAGCAACAGCTTAGTTTATTATAATGAAAACACGCAGCTAAATGAGGTTATTAAAACAAAAGGAGATTTAATTAATGAACAGGGTTCGCACAGAATTGAATTAATCGGGTATGATAAGGTTATAAAAGATATTAGCACAACAGTAAATATTGAAAAAGAAGGTTTCTTTTATGGACATATGAAGCTAATATTTCCCGTTTTATTCGTTTTTCTTTACATTTTACTACATTTCTTTAAGGCTTTTTACAGAAAACAGAAGTTATTAATTGTAGAGAAAACAAATGTTTAAAAATCGAACAACAGCATTAGTTGAGATAAAATTTTATAAAGTTTAAAAACCAAATTAGCCCAAAAATTTAAAATGAAAACAAAACTATTTTTTGCAAGTTTGATTTTACTTGTAGCGTTTACTTCATGTAAGAAAGAAGCAAATCAAAAACAAGATGAGGTTAAACCAGCTGAAGTTGAAACAAAAAACAATAATTTTCAGGTAACTCTGACAGTAACCGTAAAAACAGACGATCATTTTCAGTTGTATTACAGCCAAGATGCTTACGAAGTTCCGTATAAGGAAGAAAATTCAGTTTGGACAGAAGTAAAAGCAAATGAAAATCCTCAGGACATTGTTTTTAATCTTCCTGAAGATGTAATTCCAAACTATATCAGAATTGATTTTGGAACAAATGAAGAACAAAAAGAAATCATTATTAAAAACTTTAAAATGAAGTATTACAGTAAAAGTTTTGAAGCCAAAGATTCATTATTTTTCAATTACTTTATTCCAAATGATTGCGTAAAAATTGTAGACAAGAAAAACTCAATTATACAAAACTTCAAAACAAAAGAAGGAAAATACGATCCGTTGTTTTATTCAGAAAAAGCACTTTACGATCAAATTCAATTAATCGTAAAATAATATTTAAGAGCCACAAAAATGTGGCTTTTTTTATCTGATGTTGATACTATTTCTAAACAAATCCTATTATCTTGTTTAAATTAAAATACCAAAATGTATTACAGAATAACCGAATCAAGAATTTTGTTATTTATGGGATTGGTCAGATTGTTAATCTGGTAAGTCCGCTTTTGGTAATGCCTTATTTAGTAGCAGTTTGTGAAAAAGAAGGATTAGGAATAATTAGTGTTGGGTTTTCGTTTGCTTTAGTATTAAATGTTTTGATTGACTATGGCTCTTATATTAATGGAACCAAAGAAATATCAATAAACAGAGAGAATGCTGAAATTATTAAAACAAAAATGGTCTCAATTTATGTAATGAAGTTCTTTTTGATTTTAATCACATTTTTTATTGCTTTTTTGCTGATTTGTTTTATTCCTTTTTTTAATAAAGAGCAAGCCGTCTTCTTTTTTAGTTTTTTGTATGTAATTGGTCAATTCTTAAACCCAACCTGGATTTTTCAAGGATTGGAAAACTATAAATGGATTTCTTTTATTAATATTATTTCCAAAGCAATATACGTAGTTTGTATTTTTATTTTTATCAAAGAAAAGGACGATTATATTTATGCTAATGCTTATTTAGGAATTGGATTGATTGTTTCGAGCTTGATTGGACTAATTTATCTGATAAAAAAATACAATTTACAATTCTATCACAATGTCATTAAAGATGCATTTCTGTTATTAAAGCAGGAATTCTCTCTGACTTTTTCACAATTGTTTCTTTCATTTTATCAATATCTGCCTATAATGATAGTTAGTTATGTTGGGGGAAATGGTATGGCTGGACAATATAGAATTATAGAACAGATTGTAATGACTTTTAGAAGTTATTTACAAATGTTCTTCAATTTTATCTATGCCGATGTTTGTCTGCAGATGCATACAAGTTTAAAAAACGGAATTTCACAATGGCTGAAGTACAATGGTTTAAATTATTCATTTGTTTTATTATTAGCATTTACTGCATTTGCATTTGCAGAACAGATCTTGCTATATTTCAATATTACATCAAATGACTTAGAATCAATGGTATACTTTTTCAGATTAGGTTTGATTATCCCTATATTTATGTCAATCACTTTTGCTTTAAAACAATTGCTTTTTGCTTTAGACAAGAATAATGTTTATATAAATATTACTATTGGTTCTTCAGTTTTTAGTTTGCTTTTATTTTTTCTATTAGTAAAAAGTATTGGATTACAAGGGGCATTTATAGCTACGATTATCATCGAAATAATGGTAATAGTTTTATATTGTGCAGTTTTAAAACCAATAATAAGATTGAGTAAATAATGAATATAACAGTTTATAAAAGTTTTCCGTACCAGATTTTATTTTTGCTTTGCATCGGAGTTTCTTTGTTTGCTAATTACGAGCTCACTTTTGCGGTATGGTCTTTAACTTTACTGTTAACAATTAAAAGAAAATATTCTTTTACCATAATTCAGTATAATGCCATTTTTCTCATTATACTTCTTATTGCCATTTTTTCTACATTTTTTAGCACTACAACACCCTTTTTATTCATAAGAGATTTTACCTATTTAGTGAAGCCTATTTTAGGATTATTGGTAGGATATCAGCTATGTAGATTCAGCAGTAAATTGGCTTTAAAAGTGATGGTCTATGCTGGATTGGCAATTTCTGTAATGCATTTGGCAATGTTATCTTTTACGGTCATTGAATTCAGAACTTTGAGTGTTAACTTGCTAAGAGAACATGGTGGTTATTTTAGTGACTATGAAATCTACGTACTGATTATTCTTATTTTCTACAGAGAGCTAAATTTAGAAATATCAAAAAAGCAGAGGATATTATTTTTAGCAATAATTGGTTTGTCTAGTTTTTTATACCTAGCAAGAACAAACTTGATTCAGTTTATTATTCTATATGTTGGTCTGAAAGGATATTTGATTTTTAATAAAAAATCTCTAAAAGTAATTTTGGCTGTTTTTTTAATGTCAATAATAGGTTACGCATCAATTGTTTATATCAACCCAAAAAGAGAAGGAAAAGGTATTCAAGCTTTTTTATATAAAATAAAAATTGCACCACAAGAAGCTTTTAAAACAAAAATTGATAAAGATGATTGGAAAGATTTCAACGACAATTACAGATCATTTGAAAATATAATTGCTGTAAATCAAGTTTCGGCCAAAGGCAATAGAGCTATTTTTTTTGGAGAAGGTTTAGGATCTACACTCAATTTGGGCAGGAAAATCTGGACGAATGATCATGAATATGTTCAATATATTCCAATTGCACACAATGCATATATGACTATATTTTTAAAATCAGGATTATTAGGGGTTTTATTTCTTCTGGTCTTTCTGATTATTTTATACAGACAAAAAAAATCTGACATCAAGAATGTTCAGGCAATCAATTATTTATTAATTGGAACGAGTGTTTTTCTTATCGTGTCTAACTGGGTATTTTTAGGCTTATATTTAAAATTAGACAATAAATCGATAATAATAGGATTTCTGATTGCATTAAGAGAAGTAATTATAAAAGAGCATAATAGCCAAAAAAGAATTGAAGATGAGTATTAAAAACACAACCAGTATTTTTGTTGACTGCCATGTTTTTGATAGTGGTTTTCAGGGAACAAGAACATATATAAAAGGTCTGTACTCTGAGTTAATTAAAAAGAGAGATCTTCATTTTTTTTTAGTGTCTTCAAATCCAGATTACTTAGAATCTATTTTTGGTAGCCATTCAAACGTTACTTATTTAAAATATAAGTATCATAACAAGTATTTAAGACTGCTTATTGATGTACCGAAGATTATAAAAAAGAATAAAATTGATTTTGCTCATTTTCAATATACCGTTTCACCAATAAAAAGGTGTAAATACATTGTTACGACACACGATGTATTGTTTATTGATTTTCCGGAATATTTTACTTCTTTAAGCAGAATTGTCAATACATTTTTATATAAACAAAGCGCAAAAAGGTCAGAAATCAAATTGACAGTTTCGGAGTATTCTAAACAGAAAATCCAACAGCATTTTGCAGTGTCAAATTATGAGATAACTCCAAACGCTATTCATGATACATTTTTTGAAGAATATGATAAACAGCAGATTAAAGCTGAGGTTGAAGACAAATTTTCATTAAAAAATTACATTATTTATGTAAGCAGATGGGAGCAGAGAAAAAATCATCAAATGGTTTTAAAAGCTTTTTTAGATCTTAAATTGTATAAAAACTACAAGCTTCTTTTTTTAGGAAATGACACTTCATCCAATCAGGAATACGACGATATCTTTGACAAATTAGATTCTGAAATAAAAAATGAGATTGTTTCTTTAAAAAATACCGATTTAAAAACAATGTTATTGCTATTGCGAGGAGCAAATGCATCTGTTTATCCTTCTTTGGCCGAAGGTTTTGGAATTCCTCCTTTGGAATCGGTAGCGGCAAAAATTCCGACAATCTGTTCTAATAAAACGGCAATGTCAGATTTTAGTTTTTTTGAAGATTATTATTTTGAGCCATATAATCAAGATGAGTTTAATCAAAAGCTTCAAAAAATCTTAACTCAAAACGTGGCATCAGATTTTGAGACAATGGCACAAAAGATAAAAGAAAAGTACAGCTGGCAAAAATCGGCAGATATATTATATCAGCTTATTAAAAAACATGAATAAGAATAAATTCAGTTTATTGATTTTTTGCCGTATTGCTTCCAAAGAATTTGTTTTTTGTTTGAACCAAAAAATTATAATTTTTGGCAAACTGCTTTTTTAAAAATGAAGCATCATCCTTAGGAAACCAATCTGTTGTTCTTGGCTTCTCAATTTGTACTTTATGAATTTGGTAAGCATAAGTGGCAACAGATGTTCTAAAATTTCCTTCAGGAAAATTTGTCATATCATATCCGTGGAGAGTGTACGGAGCGCATTGCTGAATAATTAAGCGATTAAAAGGAACATCAAGCTCAGTGTTTTCTCCAGTTCTTAAATCAAATATTTTTAAACCGCCTTTATATTCTGGTTTCCAATCTTTATTTAAATATAAAAGTAGATTTAATTCTCGATACCAGTTTTTGTTAATGGGATGGTAATTAAAATCTAAATGCATATCCAGAAAGCTATTTTTCTTACCCTGATGTAACCCGCCTCCGTGATTTTTTGGATCAACGAAAACAGATTTTGAGGTTATATAAGATATAATTTTATTGAATCTTTCAGATGAAAGTTCTTCATACAACTCATGCATTTCAAGGCCTAGCTCCTTATAATTTGATTTTTCAAATTTATTATTGGCAAAAGAATAGTCACGACTTTTATTTTGGAGTTCAGGAATACTTTTATGAGCTTTTACTAACTTTTCTTCTTCACAAAAGTTATCAATTATTAAATGCGGAAACGGACTAGCGGTTAAATATTTTAAGCGCAACTCCTCTAAATTTTTTTCCAGGTAATCAAAATTAATCATAAGTATTATTTTAAACCGCTTGCGAACAAAAGTAGAAATTAAATCAAATAATCATTAATTATAAATGAATTTATAGGTAATAAAAAATTCAGAATTTTAAAATCATTATTTTTGGGTCCCATTTTATAAGATTTAAATGAAGATAGCCATTCTTGGTACTAGAGGTATTCCAAATAATTACGGAGGATTTGAGCAGTTTGCTGAAATTTTTGCCATTTATTTAGCTGAAAAAAAACATGAGGTTTATGTCTATAATTCGCATAAACACATTTTTCAGGAGAAAAATTTCATGGGAGTAAATATAATTCATCAATATGACCCAGAATATAAACTAGGCACTGCTGGACAATTTATTTATGATCTGAATTGCATTCTGGATTCTAGGAAAAGAAATTTTGATGTCATTTTGCAATTGGGCTACACTAGCAATTCTATATGGTCTTTTCTTTTACCAAAAAAGCCAATTATTATTACCAATATGGATGGGTTGGAGTGGAAGAGAACCAAATATTCTAAATCAATCCAAAAATTCTTAAAATTTGCCGAAAATAAAGCTGTAAAAAGCAGTGATTATCTAGTTGCAGATTCGCTTGGTATTAAAAAATATTTGGAAGAGAAATATCGGAGAGAAGCTGTTTATATTGCTTATGGAGCAGATTTGTTTTCTGATCCACAAGAAAAGGTACTTTCACAATATAATGTTGAAAAAAACAACTATAACTTGTTGATAGCACGTTTTGAACCAGAAAATAATATCGAAGTAATTTTGGACGGTATTGCAGATAGTCAAGATAATAAAGTGATGTTGGTTGTAGGGAATAATGATAATAGTTATGGAGATTATCTCAAAAAGAAGTTTTATAATTGCGGAAACATACGTTTTATAGGCGGGGTCTATAATAAAGGACATTTAGATAATCTAAGATATTTTTCTAATCTTTATTTTCATGGCCATTCAGTAGGAGGAACGAATCCTTCTTTGTTGGAAGCGATGGCTGCAAAAGCATTAATTGTAGCCCATAACAACGAATTTAATCGCGCTATTTTACAGGAAAATGCATTTTATTTTTCGAATACAGAAGATATTAAACGCCTTCTAAAAACCATAAAAAGAAAAGATTATGAAAAAATGGTTCAAGATAACTTTAATACAATAGTTCAAGAATTTAATTGGAACAAAATAAATGAGTCATACCTTAGATTGTTTGAAAAAAGTCTTCAGTAAAATAGATGAATTATGGAAGAACAAAACCTTGCTAGCTTATCTTTTGGCAGCAATGTTAATAACACTTCCATTCAAACATAATATCGGGAGTTTAACCTGTATTATTTTTTTATTATTTTCCTTTCTCAAAGCAAAAAAAGTAGATTTTTTGTCTTCTAAAGCTTTATTGCTTCCCATACTATTGTATGTTTTGATGTTTGTATCTCTTATTTGGACAATAGAAACTAAACTAACTATCAAAGGATTACAAAAAGAAATACTATTGTTATTGATTCCTTTAGCTTTTTGCTCATTTCCAAAAATAAATCGTGACGATATAAATAAAGTTATCAAGTGGTTTAGTTTTGCAATGGTAGGTTTCGCTATGTTTTACTTTTTGAAAGCAATTATAAAATTTATTAATTCTGGTGACAAAGGAGTTTTCTTTTATCATGAATTAGTCACTTTAGAATTGAACGCAATCTACATGGCTGTTTTTGCTTCTTTAGCGTTATTTTATTTTCTTACTAAAAAAGAAAAATCAATTATTGATAAAGCAGGATTTTTGATTCTAATTGTTTTTATATTTTTATTATCATCCAAGAATATTATTGTAGTTGATTTGGTTTTAATCATAACGTATTATTCTTTTTTTTCTACTATTTCAAGAAAAACAAAGCTGATAATACTTTCGGCTGTTATTGTTCTATCGATAAGTTCCATACTTTTTATTAAGCCAATTAGAGAAAGGTTTATGATTGAGTTTGAAACGATGCTGGTTGACAGTTCTTTAAATAAAAGCACAAAAGAAGATCAAGGACCGATTTATAATATTAGTTTAAAACAGGCTTGGAACCAAGATCAATTTCAACAAAATGATTTTTTTCCAGGAACAGCTTTTCGACTTTTTCAGATTAGGATTTTTAAAGAAATGCTTGAAGAAGAGAATATCTTTTTCACAGGATTTGGATTAGATGCTTC
The DNA here is from genome assembly GCF_003254585.1 of Flavobacterium sharifuzzamanii. GTDB lineage: Bacteria > Bacteroidota > Bacteroidia > Flavobacteriales > Flavobacteriaceae > Flavobacterium > Flavobacterium sharifuzzamanii. The sequence goes on from NZ_QJGZ01000032.1 coordinate 36,443, forward strand.
TCAAAATAAAATAAAAGAAAAAGTAAAAGAGCATAATTTATACCCGAATTATGGGGAGTTTAATTTTCATAATGAATATGTTCAAATATTTTCAGAATTAGGAATATTTGGTTTTTTGATAGTATTAAGCATGTTATTTGTCACAATCAGAAGTGGGATTATAAATAAAGATTTTATTCATATTGCTTTTGCGGTAACAATGATAGTCTTATTTTTGACCGAATCTTTTTTGAGTCGACAAAGAGGAATAATTTTCTTTATAATTTTTTACTGCATGTTTAATTTGGTAAACGATTGTAATGAACAGAAAATATTGAAATGAAAAGAATACTTATTACAGGAGCTGCGGGATTTTTAGGATCACATTTATGTGACAGATTTATCAAAGAAGGATATTTTGTTATTGGGATGGATAACCTTATTACGGGAGATCTTAAAAATATTGAACATTTATTCAAATTAGAAAACTTTGAATTTTATCATCATGATATTACTAAGTTTGTTCATGTTCCTGGAGATTTAGACTATATATTGCATTTTGCTTCGCCGGCAAGCCCAATTGATTATTTAAAAATTCCAATCCAAACTTTGAAAGTTGGATCTTTAGGAACGCATAATCTCCTTGGATTGGCGAGAGTAAAAAAGGCTAGAATTTTGATTGCATCAACATCAGAAGTTTACGGAGATCCTTTAGTGCATCCACAAACGGAAGAATATTATGGAAACGTAAATACAATTGGTCCGCGTGGGGTTTATGATGAAGCTAAACGTTTTCAGGAATCAATTACAATGGCCTACCATACTTTCCATGGAGTAGAAACTAGAATCGTACGTATTTTTAATACTTACGGACCAAGAATGAGATTAAACGACGGACGTGTAATTCCAGCTTTTATTGGACAAGCTTTACGCGGAGAAGATCTAACAATTTTTGGTGACGGAATGCAAACACGTTCTTTCTGCTATGTTGACGATCAAGTTGAAGGGATTTACAGATTGCTACACTCAGATTACGTTTATCCAGTGAATATTGGAAATCCTGACGAAATCACTATCAAAGATTTTGCAGAAGAAATTATAAAATTGACAGGAACAAACCAGAAAGTGGTTTATCATCCGCTGCCAATAAATGATCCATTACAACGTCAGCCTGATACAACAAAAGCAAAAGAATTGTTGGGTTGGGAAGCTAAAGTTAGCCGTGCTGAAGGAATGAAAATCACGTATGAGTATTTCAAATCATTATCTCCTGAAGAACTGGCAAAAGAAGAACACAAAGACTTTTCAAACTATATAAAATAAATTAAGATTCTGAAAGAACAATAAATCTAATGAACGATTTAGTATCTATTTTAACACCAACATACAATACTGAAAAGTTCATTAGAGCAACTATCGAATCAGTTCAAAATCAGACCTATAAAAACTGGGAAATGATTCTGATTGATGATGCTTCTACAGACCGAACAGTTTCTGTTATAGAAGAATTTGCCCAAGATGATAGCAGAATAAAATTATTCAAATTAGCCAAAAATTGTGGAAATGGTTTTGCCCGAAATGAAGCTTTAGAAAAAGCTTCCGGAAAATACATCGCCTATCTCGATGCCGATGATACATGGTTTTCAGATAAATTAGAAAAACAGATTCAGTTTTTAAAAGCAAATAATCAGCCATTTACTTTTAGTTATTACGATTCGATTGATGAAGAAGGAAATAGCTTAAACAGAAGAGTTGAATCTCCAAATCCGTTAACGTATCAAGAATTGTTTTTTTGCAATTATGTGGGTAATCTTACTGCTATTTATGATGCTGAATATTTTGGAAAAATCAAATTAGAATCTTCTGAGAAAAGACAAGATTGGAGAATATGGCTTACAATTCTAAAACAAATACAAACGGCAAAAGCGGTTCCAGAAAGTCTGGCTTTTTATAGAATTAGAAAAGATTCTATTTCATCTTCAAAGTTTAAATTGATCAAACACAATTTTGGGGTTTATCGAGATTTTCACGGGTACAATCTCATTTTTTCTGTTTTATTAATGATGAGGTTTTTATTTACTCAGTTGATAATCAAACCAAAGTATATAAAGAAGATTTAAAATTCAACTTGATGTCGCAAATTGCGACTTCAAGTTTCAAGGTCACAAATTGTGAACTTGAAGAATTTAATTTAGAATTGGAGGTCACAATTTGTGACTTCCAATTTTTTCAAACCGTAATATAAATGACAAACTTGAGGTCACAAATTGTGACATCAAGTTTCTAAGATCACAATTTGTGATCTTAAAGAATTATTTTTTATAGCCAATCTTCACTCTTTCAGATTCATTTTCTTTCTTTTCAGTTAATTCATCTAAATAAGAAAATACCAATTCAATATTTTTATCGTGATTTTCTAACTTCTTCTGAATTTGTAAAATATCGACTTTAATTTCAGTTGTATCCAAAAGCATTTGTCTCACTTTCGTGAAAATCCTCATAATTTGAATATTGGTTTGAATTGCTTTGTCGCTTTTTAGAACAGTAGATAGCATTAACACGCCATGTTCAGTGAATGCAGCTGGTATATGACGTAAACCCATTTTTTCAGAATTGGAAATCACAATTTGTGATTTCCAATTTTCAAATTCGGATTTATTAAGTTCAAACATGAAATCTTCGGGAAATCTTGTTATATTTCTTTTGACAGCTTGTTTCAAAATTCGTGTTTCAACACCATAAAGCAAAGCCAAATCACGATCAAGCATCACTTTTTGACCGCGGATAAAATATATTTTATTAGAAATTGTTTCTTCAGAAAGTAGAGATTGATCTTCCATAAGTTTTTAATTGAAAAAAAACAAATGTAAGATTTTATTTATATTTACAAATAAGATTTAAACTGTTTTAGTTTCCCGCGATTGGTTCTTTCTAAAACTGTTTTTCGAGTAAAAGTGAAGTTTAAATTGGGTTCTAAATACAAATCGATAGCTTCTTTTATTTTTTGAATTTGTTCTGAAATTAATTCTTTTTCAGAAACATATTCAATTTCAAAAGTATCTAATTTAGTTTGTTTGATAATGAATTCTTTTACGTTTCCATCATCTTCAATAATGCTTTTGGTTACATAATAAAAGGTCAAACCGGGAGATTTTTTACCACTTGGCAAAACGGCAACATCATTGGTTCTTCCAATTAATTTTTTAAGAATTGGTTTTTGAGGTGTACTTTTTTCATCCAAAATTCCGATGTCACCAATTTCATATCTGATAAAAGGATTTGCTTTGTTGAATAAAGAAGTAATCACAATTTTCCCTTCCGTTCCATGTGGAACAAGATTATTGTTTTCATCTAAAATCTCCACAAAAAGAGTTTCAGCATTTACCTGCCATTCGCCTATCGGATTTTCAAAAGCAATTAAATCCAATTCTGAAGCTCCATATTCGCTGATGATTGGAATTCCGAATTGTTTTTCTAAGAGTTTTTTATCCGTTTCAAAAAGCATTTCTGATGTAACAAAACAAGCTTTTAAAGTCGGACAAATTTCTTTTAAAATGATATTTTTCTGTTCTAAAAATTTAGCGAATAACACAATCGAACTCGTATAACCGTTGATATAATCGAATTTTTTAGTTCTGAATTTTTTCAGAAATTTTTCTAAAACATCATCAGACAAATCAAAAACTGGAAAACGAAAACGATGCGTTAAAAAATCTTTGAAACGTTCTTTTTGATATCCAATAAAATCCATTGGAATTCCATAGAATCGTGCTTGATAAGAATGATTAAAATCAATCCCGAACCAACCGAAACGCATAATATTGGAAGCCCATGTTAAAGCATGCGAATATTTGTCTTTTGCAAAAACAAAAGGAGTTCCGCTAGATCCAGACGTTTTGTTGAGGTAAACAGATTTTTTAGTATAACCATTTGAAAGCCTTTCTTCCAGAGGTTTTTGCAAATTTTGTTTATTTAAAATAGGAAGATTTTCCCAATTTTGAGCGGTTGTATTTCCTGCTAACTCTTTGTAAAAAGAATTGTTTTTAAGATGAAAATCAACAATTTCTGCTTTTTTGTTTTCAAGAAATGAAGCATATTCTTCTTCTGAAAAATGAGCAACTTTATCCAATTCGGCTTTAGCTTCCTTTATTGGAAAACCATTTAGTTTGAGTGAAAGATCAAAAAGGCGAATCATTTTTCGGGATAATTTTCGTCAAAAATAGTATTTACCAATTACTAACAATCAAGAATCACGAAGTTTTTGAGATTTAATTATTTTTTACGTTCAAAAGCAATTATTTTTGCACCACAACTAAAATACAACAACACCATGATAATTTTACTATTGGGATCAGGCGGAAGAGAGCATGCATTTGCATGGAAAATGACACAGAGTCCGCTTTGCGAAAAACTTTTTGTAGTGCCTGGAAACGCGGGAACTGCTGCAATTGCTGAAAATGTTGCAATATCTGCGACAGATTTTGAAGCAGTAAAAGCATTAGTACTTAAAGAAAATATAAGTTTAGTAGTCGTAGGACCTGAAGATCCATTAGTAAAAGGTATTTATGATTATTTTAAAAATGACGAAAGTTTAAAAGATATCCCAGTTATTGGACCATCAAAATTAGGTGCACAATTGGAAGGAAGTAAAGAATTTGCAAAAGAATTCTTGATGAAACACAATATTCCAACTGCGGCTTATGACAGTTTCACTGCTGAAACAGTTGAAGAAGGATGCAAGTTTCTTGAAACACTACAACCTCCATACGTTTTAAAAGCAGACGGCTTAGCAGCAGGAAAAGGAGTTTTGATTATTCAAGATCTTGAAGAAGCAAAGACTGAATTAAGAAACATGTTGGTTCATGCTAAATTCGGTACAGCAAGTGCAAAAGTAGTTATAGAAGAATTCTTGGACGGAATAGAATTGAGCTGTTTCGTTTTAACAGACGGAAAAAGCTATAAAATTCTTCCAACTGCAAAAGATTATAAAAGAATTGGAGAAGGAGATACAGGATTAAATACAGGCGGAATGGGAGCGGTTTCTCCAGTTCCTTACGTAGATGCTGTTTTGATGGAAAAAATCGAAACTCGCATTGTAAAACCAACAATCGAAGGCTTTCAAAAAGACGGCATCGAATATAAAGGGTTTGTATTTATCGGTTTAATCAATGTAAAAGGAGAACCAATTGTTATTGAATACAACGTTAGAATGGGTGATCCTGAAACTGAGGTTGTGGTTCCTAGATTAAAATCAGATTTAGTAGAATTGTTCTTGTCTGTTGCAGATCAGAAATTAGGAGACTTTAATTTAGAAGTTGATCCAAGAAGCGCAACAACTGTAATGGTTGTCTCTGGCGGATATCCTGAAGATTTCGAAAAAGGAAAAGTAATTTCAGGTTTAGAAAATATTACAGATTCTATAGTTTTTCACGCGGGAACAAAATTAGATGGCGAAAATGTCGTTACTAATGGAGGACGTGTAATTGCTGTAACATCTTATGGAGATGATTTTCAACAGGCCATAAAAAAATCTTACCAAAACATAGATAAACTAAGCTTTGATAAGATGTATTTTAGAAAAGATATCGGTTTCGATTTAATCTAAAAAATAAATTCACAAGCCCTTTTTAATTAAAGGGTTTGGTTTTTTATTTTAAAAATGAATGAGCCGTTGTATCTTGGTTTTCTGTTCCAGCGTCATCAAAAATACGTAATTGTTTAATCCAATAAACGATTGCGCATGCACAGATGATCATAAAAATCCAGTTAATAGTGTTTGCACCAAACCACGTAATTAATTCTAAATGACGTAAAAAGTCAAGAGGAGCAAACAAAATGTTAACAAATAGGTATTGAATTCCTTCAAAAAAAGCTGTCATAATTTTAAAAATTATATGTTATTTATTGTTGTGTAATGCCTTGAAGATAAAATTCGGTAAACCAAATCTTTTTTCAACTTGTTAGGTTTTTCCTTTTAAACAAGTATTATCTTTACAATCACAAAAGTATAAAATATCCTTATGATAACAAGTGTTTTTAAAAAATCTACGCCATTAAATTATTCATTGGTTGTAATTTTAATACTGGTTTTCTTTTTTATGTTCCAAATTAAAGACCCATCTTGGGTTACTTCTTATTTTTTGGCTTTTCAAAAAGTGAGTTTGCTGTGCTTTATTTTGGCTTCTTTTTTTATGATTAATTTCATTGTAAAAAAGAACGGACTCAGTAAAGACAATGGTTACGCGATACTTTTTTACTTGTTGTTTATTTTATTTTTTCCAACAATATTTAACAACTCAAATATTATCTATGCCAATTTTTTCATTTTATTGGCACTTCGAAGATTAGTTTCATTGCAATCTCTAAAAGCATCAAAAGAGAAAATATTTGATGCAGCATTTTGGATTTTTATAGCTTCTTTATTTCAATTTTGGAGTATTCTCTTCCTAATTTTGGTTTACATCTCGATTATTTTTCACGTTTCGAGAGATTATAGAAACTGGGTTTTGCCTTTTATCGCACTTTTAGCAGTAACGATTTTGTTTTACATGACATCATTAATTTTAAATTTTGATGCCATAGCTTTCATTCAGGAAAGAGCTGTAATCGATTTTAGAATTGATTACTTTAAGAATAATTACGAAAATGCCGCACTTTCGATATATACAGCAGTAGCTTTGTTTTTTGTTACTTCGATGTTGATGACCTTGTCAAACAGACCTCAAATTGTACATTCTTCATATAAGAAGATTGTCGCTTGCTTTTTTATAGCAGTTTTTGTTTACATCATTTCGCCAAACAAAAGCAACGATCTATTATTGTTTAGTATTGCGCCATTAAGTATTATGGCAACGAGCCATGTAGAATATATGCAACAGAAACTTAATAACGAAATTGTTTATTACACTCTGATCGTATGTAGTTTATTTACTTTTTTCTCTCAATTATAATTTGCTTCCGTAAGCAAGATCGCCAGCATCGCCAAGACCAGGAACAATGTAGTTTTTCTCATTTAGTTTTTCATCTAAAGAGGCTACCCATAAATGACAGTTCTCAGGAAGGTTTTCCTCTAGATGTTTGATTCCTTCGGGAGCGGCAATAACAACAACAATATGCATTTCTGCTGGAGTTGCATTTTCAATTAATTTTTTGTGAACAGCTACAATCGATTGGCCAGTAGCCAGCATCGGATCAAGAAGTAGAACAGTTTTATTATTTAAATCTGAAATAGCTTGATATTCAACGCGAATTTCAAATTCGTCATCATTGTTTGGATGAAATCTACATGCCGAAACAAAGCTGTTTTCTGCATGATCAAAATAATTTAAAAAACCATTATGAAGCGGTAATCCAGCCCGCAAAATAGGACATAAAACTAAATCTGCATCAATTTCTGTAGTTTTCTTAATTCCAAGAGGTGTTTGAATATCAACATTTTTATATGGCAAAATTTTGCTCAGTTCATAAGCCATAATTTCTCCAATGCGCTCAATATTTCTACGAAAACGCATACTGTCATTCTGCACATTTACATTTCTAATTTGTCCTAAGAAATGATTTAAAACACTGTTATTTTCAGAGATATAATGAATTTTCATGATGAAATTGTAATTTATTTAGAGATATAATGATGAAACGAAAAATAATTTCTTTTCTTCGCTGCATAAAAGTATAAAAAGTATCTTTGTATCTATAAAAAAATAAAGACATGTTTTCAAAATTAGCATATTCAGTTTTCGAACAAAGCATCAAAGATTATCACCAATTTGATAATGTTGACCAGCCAATAAACAATCCATATCCAAAAGATAAATTCGAACATTTGTTATATCTAAAAAATTGGATTGACACAGTTCAATGGCATTTTGAAGATATTATTCGTGACCCACAGATTGATCCTGTAGCAGCTTTAACTTTGAAAAGAAGAATTGACGCATCAAATCAAGAGCGTACTGATATGGTGGAATATATAGATAGCTACTTTTTACAAAAATACAGCAATGTAAAAGTAAAAGACGGAGCAAAAATCAATTCTGAAAGTCCAGCTTGGGCTTTTGACAGATTATCGATTTTGGCTTTAAAAATCTATCACATGCACGAAGAAGCGAATCGTGCAGAAGCTTCTCAAGAACACAGAGATAAATGTCAGGAAAAATTAAATATCCTTTTAGAGCAAAGAACAGATTTATCTACAGCAATTGAAGAATTATTGACAGATATCGAAAACGGAGATAAATTCATGAAAGTGTACAAACAAATGAAAATGTACAATGATGATGATTTGAACCCAGTTTTATATCAAAATAAAAAATAATAATTTGGCAGACTTGTCTAGCAAAATTAAGCATATAGCCGTCATGAGACTATCCGCAATGGGAGATGTCGCCATGACGGTTCCTGTTTTACGAGCTTTTGTAAAACAATATCCAACGGTAAAATTGACCGTTATTTCCCGTCCGTTTTTTAAACCTTTCTTTGATGGAATTCCGAATCTGGATTTTTTTGCTTTTGATGAAAAACAAAGACACAAAGGATTTCCAGGACTTTTACGCTTATTTAGAGATGTGAAAAAATTGAAGATTGATGCTTTTGCCGATCTTCATAATGTTTTACGATCTAAAGTTGTGAGTTTACTTTTCGCTTTAAGCGGAAAAAAAAGAGCAACTGTTGATAAAGGAAGAGAAGGGAAAAAAGAATTGACGCGAGAAGAAAATAAGATTTTCAAACAATTGCCAACCATGTTTGAAAGACATGTAAAAGTGTTTGAAGAATTAGGCTTTCCTTTAAATTTATCAAATCCAGCATTTCCTGAAAAAGTAGTTTTAAGTTCTGATATTTTGCAAATTATCGGAAATGAAAATCAAAAACTTATAGGAATTGCACCTTTTGCTCAGTACGATTCTAAAGTTTATCCATTAGATTTAATGAAAGAGGTAATTGCAAAATTGGCAGAAAATTCAGCAAATAAAATTTTACTTTTTGGCGGAGGAAAGAAAGAAATTGAAATTTTGGATTCAATTTCTGAGCCTTTTGAAAATGTAATTAATATGGCTGGAAAAATTAAATTTCAGCAAGAATTGCAATTGATAAGCAATCTCGATGTAATGCTTTCTATGGATTCTGGAAATGCGCATATTGCAGCAATGCTGGGCGTAAAGGTCATTACACTTTGGGGTGCGACACATCCGTACGCGGGATTTTTGCCATTCAATCAAAGTCTGGAGAATGCATTGACTTCAGACCGAAATCAATATCCAAAATTACCGACTTCTGTTTATGGCAATAAAATTGTTGAAGGTTATGAGGATGCAATGAGGACAATTTCACCGAAGCAGGTTGTTGATAAAGTTGTAGAACAGATTTCATAAAGAAAAAAAGTTTAAGAACATCTTCTTTTGTAAGCTTCGGAGAAGCGAAATATTTATAGAAAAGGAATGATGCTACAATACTAAAGCTCCAGAGAAGCGACATGTTTTTTATAATATGTCGCTTCTCTGGAGCTTTTTTCATTTGTTTTTATTGAGATTCTATAAATATCTTACCTCGCAGGGATATTTGCTAATAAAAATCTTTAAGCAATATTTTTATTCAGAACATATCGTTCATTAGAATCGAGGAAAGAGTATCCTATCGTTTTTCTTCTTTTTTTGTTTACTATAATAGAAACAAAGTTATTTTTGTCTTCGGTTGATAATAGAATGTGTTCGAATTTATTGGATGAATCTCTGTAAATTTTATAAATTAAGTCATGATCTTTAATTTTTTTAGATAAGACTTTTGCCGATTTAAGTTTGCTTACATAGGGCCAAATATTAAAAATATTCGAATCTGTTTTTTTTACTTCTACCATTTTTTCGGTCAAAGTTGAATTGTATTTTTCTCTTTCGAGCAATTTAGGACCTTTCTTGTTTTTCATTTTTATAATAACTGCCAGAACGCATAGCGAAGCAGTTACAGCCAGCATGATAAATAGATATAAATGAAAGTGGTGAACGTGAGCTGTCATGATATTTAATGTTTAAATGTTTGACAAAATTTGAGTTTGCTCTATAAAATCTCAAGCCATTAGATTGAGATTGCGATAATTATACCTCTAATTTAATGAAAATTTGGCAATATTTTAATAAAATTTTGCTTTTATTTCAATTGCGACTAAATCTTCAAGTCCCAGCAAGAATTGTGAATATAGAAACAAAAAAAATCCAAATTCCGGTTTATTTTGGAATTTGGATTTTTATATTTTGATATTTTTCAAATATTATACGTCGTCGTAATCAACATAAATAGTTTCTGATGTTGGATGCGCTTGACATGTTAAAATTAAACCTTCAGCAATTTCGCCGTCTGTTAAAATAGAATTTTTCGTCATTTCGGCGCTTCCCTTCGTAACGCGTCCTAAACAGCTGCTGCAGATTCCGCCTTGGCAAGAATAAGGAGCGTCAACACCTTGTTTTAGAGCAGCATCAAGAATAGTTTGTTTTTTAGACATTTCGAAAGTAGTTTCCTCATCATCTACCAAAACAGTAATTTTCGTGTGTCCTTCTTGAGAACCTTGGATTGCATGCTCTTCAGAAGAAGAAGTAAACAATTCAAATTTGATGGCAGACTCTTTTACATTTTTTTCTTTCAAAACGTTAGAAACAGTGTTAATCATGTCTTCTGGTCCGCAAAGGAAAAACTTATCAAACTGAAGTTCTTTGTGTTTGTTGTTTAAAACAAAATTTACAGCCGATTTTTCAATTCTTCCAAATAAAGCATTTTCGGCCTTTGCTTGGCTGTACACATAATGCACAAAAAATCTGCCTACATATTGTAATTGCAGATCATGAAGTTCTTGCTGAAAGATTGTACTTTCAGGAGTTTTATTTCCGTAAACTAATACAAATGAACTCTTTGGTTCATTTTTTAAAACTGACTTTATAATAGAAAGAACAGGAGTAATTCCGCTTCCTGCAGCAAATGCAGCATAATTTTTTTGTCTTTCAGCATCTGGTTCAAAAGTAAATTTACCTTCTGGATGACCTACTTCAAGAACATCTCCTGCTTTTAATGTAGTATTGGCAAACTGCGAAAAAAGACCATTTTTTACTGCTTTTACAGCAATTCTTAATTCGCCGCTGTCGGGTGCAGAGCAAATAGAATAAGCACGTCTAATTTCTTGGTTATCAAGAGTTAATTTTAAATTTATATATTGACCTGCTATAAATTTATAGTCAGATTTTAGTTCTTCGGGAACATTAAAAAGGATAGAAACAGCATCTGCAGTTTCGCGTTTAACCTCTTTAATTATAAGTTTTAAGAATGAAGGCATGATAGAATTTTTATGCAAAAGTAGCAAACCACTATTAAAATTTTAGCACGAAATTATTTTTTTTAACTTTTTTTGTAACGTTTTCCTACATTTGGTCTCTTACTACAAAAATATTAAAACCAAAAACCATGATTAAGAAGTTTATTTACCTCGAATGGAAGGCTTTTATTAGGTCGGCATCCTTCGGTAAAAACCTGGCAATGAAAATTATAATAGGTTTTCTGATGATCTATTTTTCGCTAATTTTTATTGGTATGGGCGTTGGAGCATTTTATGTTCTAAAGGATATGAAATTGGAACCATTAGTAACGGTCAACAAATTTCTTTTTTATTATTTCCTTTTAGATTTAATAATTCGATTGTTATTACAGTCAATTCCTGTTTTGAATATTAAACCTTTATTGGTTCTTCCTTTTAAGAAACCAACAATAGTTCATTTTTCTTTGGGCAAAACGGCTTTATCTTTTTTTAACTGGGTACATGCTTTATTTTTTATTCCGTTTTCAGTTGTGTTAATTTTGAATGGATATGATGTTGTCGAAATTATTTTCTGGCATTTAGGAATAATGGCGATGATATACATCAATAATTTCCTGAACATTATCTTGAGTAATATTGACAAATTGTTTGCTGTATTTGTAGTATTGATAGTAGTTTTAGGAGGTGCACAATATTATAAATTATTTGATATCACTATATTTACAACTCCATTTTTTCAAAATTTCTATGATATTGACGGAGTGTTTTTAGTTCCGATTTTAATACTAATCGGACTCTATATTTTTACTTTTAAATACTTCGAAAAGAATTTATACCTAGATGCAGGTCTTTCTGTAAAACACGATGTGGCATCAACAGAAAATCTTGCTTGGCTGAATCAATTTGGGACTTTAGGGACTTTTCTTAAAAACGATATTAAACTCATTAAAAGAAATAAAAGGTCAAAAACCACTATAGTAATGAGTGTAATCTTTTTATTCTACGGATTAATTTTCTTTGGAAATACGCATCAGCCGCCTGCTATGCAAATTTTTGCTGGAATATTTGTTTCAGGAGGATTTCTATTTGTTTTTGGCCAGTTTGTACCAAGCTGGGACAGTTCGTATTATCAATTAATGATGACTCAGAATATTCCGTATAGAGGTTATATTACCGCAAAATGGTGGCTTATTGTAATTGCTACTTTTATTTCTACAATTCTAGCTTCTTTTTATCTTTTGTATGGATGGGAAGTTTATCTAACGATTGTTGTTGGGGCAGTTTATAACATCGGAGTCAATTCTCATTTGGTGCTTTTAGGAGGTGCTTTTACTAAAACACCAATTGATTTGAGTAATGCTGGTGGAGCTTTTGGAGATAAAAAAGCCTTTAATGTAAATTCGATGCTTTTGTCTTTGCCAAAAATATTTTTGCCATTATTATTGTATTGGCTAGGATTACGTTTCGCAGATAAAACAGTGGCTTTAAGCTTGGTTGCGGGAGCTGGTATCTTGGGTTTTATATTTAAGGAAAAAGTGTTTTCGTTAATAGAAAGAAGATATAAAATTGAGAAATACAGTACAATAAGTGCTTATAAACAAAAGAGTTAATAGGATAATTAATTTAAAATCTGAAATCAACAATCTAAAATTATTATGATACAAGTAAATCAGCTTTCAAAAATATATAACGGAACCACAGTTTTAAACATTAGCAATTTAGAAATCCCAAAAGGGCAAAGCTTTGGCTTGGTAGGAAATAATGGAGCAGGGAAAACAACATTTTTCAGTTTGCTTTTAGATCTTATCCAACCATCAACGGGATATATAAAGAGTAACAATATTCAGGTAAATACAAGTGAAAATTGGAAATCTTTTACAGGATCATTTTTAGATGAAAATTTCCTTATCGGATATTTGACTCCAGAAGAGTATTTTTATTTTATTGGAGATTTACGAAATCAAAACAAAGCAGATATTGATGCATTGTTAGCAAAACACGAAGAGTTTTTTAATGGAGAAATTTTAAAGAACAAAAAATACCTGCGCGACCTTTCTAAAGGAAATCAGAAAAAAGTGGGAATTATTGCCACACTTATTGGTAATCCTGAAGTTGTAATTTTAGACGAACCTTTTGCAAATTTAGATCCAACAACAGTTAGCCGATTAAAAAAAATAATCAGAGAATTAGCAGATGATCCAAATGTAACTGTTTTGGTCTCAAGCCATGATTTACAGCATACCGTGGAGGTTTGTGATAGAATTGTTGCTCTTAATAAAGGCGAAATTGTTAAAGATATTCAGACTTCAAAAGAAACCTTACAAGAATTAGAATTATTTTTTGCTGTGTAAGAATTTCTATATTTCAAAAAGAACCGTATTTTTACAAGTGATTATACTAAAATTAGTTTTTAGTAGTTATGTGTTTTAAACTCTTTTCTATTGAAAAAGAATACTCTTAAATATAGTTTTATTCCGATTTTTTTATTCTTTTTGATAGCTTGTTCTACCAAAAAGAATACCTTTTTGGCTCGAAGTTCTCACTCGATTGGGACCAAATATAATATTCTTTATAACGGGGGAATTGGCCTTGATAAAGGTTTAAAGTCTATTCAGGCCAATAATGAAGATAATTTTTGGAAACAGCTGCCAATTGAAAAAATGCAGTTTGATGAAAATTTTTCTGAAGGCGAAAAAGCTAAAAATCCTGATTTTGAAAAAGCAGAAACTAAAGCTACAAAAGCCATTCAGAAACACTCTATGAATATTGGCGGAAGAGAAAGAAACTGGCAGATGGATGAAGCGTATCTTATGCTTGGAAAAGCAAGATATTATGATCAGCGTTTTATTCCGGCAATTGAGGCATTCAATTATATTTTATACAAATATCCAGAAAGCAATAATATTTATACCGCAAAAATCTGGCGCGAGAAAACCAACATGCGTTTAGGGAATGATGCAATTGCTCTTAAAAACATCAAAATCTTACTTAAAAAAACAGATTTAGATAAACAGACTTATGCTGATGCCAACGCGCTTTTGGCAGAAGCTTTTCTAAATTTAGAACAAAAAGATAGCGCTGTCTCTAGACTTAGAGTTGCTGAGCAATTTACAAAAAGCAACGAAGAACGTGCAAGATATCGTTTTATCCTTGGACAAATGTATCAGGCAGAAGGAAAACGTGACAGTGCCATTTATTTTTATGATGCCGTTATAGATTTAAACAGAAAGGCAGATCGTAAGTATATGATGCACGCTTACGCGAAGAAAGCACAAATGTTTGATTATGGGAAAGATAATGATACGATTTTCTTAAAAACATTTAATAAATTGGTGACTGATCGTGAAAATCGTCCTTATTATGATGTTCTTTTTTATGAAATGGGAGTTTATTATGATAAAAAGAAAGATCAGGAAAATGCACTAGTCTTCTACAATAAATCTTTAGGCAGAAAATCTAAAGATCCATATTTGATGGCCTCGGCTTATAGAAATATTGGAAACATGTATTTCAAAAATACAGACTATACAATGGCAGCCAAATATTATGACAGTACTTTGGTAAAACTGGATCCTAAAACCAGAGAATATGCTTTTATAGAAAAAAACAGAAAAAATCTTGACGACGTAATTAAATACGAAGCTATTGCAAAACGCAATGATAGTATTATTAAGGTATATAACTTGCCGCCGAATGAAAAGAAAGATTATTTCGAAAATTATATTGCCGAGCTTAAAAAGAAAGATGAAGCAAAACGACTTTTAGAAGAAAAAGAAAAAGAGCGATTGGCTAATATTGATCGAAATTCTCAAGCAGACTTTTCAGGAAACGGAGCTGTTAATCCTAATTCTCTAGGCAAACCAGTAGAACCAGAAGGAATTGGGATGCCTCCAGGCGGAAATGATAATGCAAGTACATTTTATTTTTACAATCCGACAACTGTTGCTTACGGAAAACTTCAGTTTAAAAAAATGTGGGGCAGTAGAACATTGGGCGGAAATTGGAGATTGGCAGGAGTACGATCTGCAAACGATGCTGCAATGAAAGACACCATTAATACGAAAGAAGTTGCAAATGCACTGAAAGATACAATTGTTCCAGAAAAATATACTGTGGCATATTATGTAGAACAGCTTCCAACTTCGCAAACTGCTATGGATAGTATTGGCAAAGAGCGCAATTTTTCATATTATCAATTAGGACTTATATATAAGGAGAAGTTTAAAGAATACAATTTGGCTAGTGACAAACTAGAACAATTGCTTAAAAATAATCCTGAAGAAAAACTGGTATTGCCATCTATGTATAATTTGTACAAAATTTATCAGATTACAAATCCAGCAAAAGCAGAAGCTATAAAGGCAGAGATTTCTACGAAATATCCAGATTCGAGATATGCTCACATTTTAAATAATAAAGAAGACGATCCAAATTCTAGTCCCGATAAAGAATATCAAAAATGGTATAAACTTTTTGAAGAAGAAAAATTCGATGAGGTCTTAGCTAATATTGACAATTTGATTAACCAATATTCGGGAGATGACATTGTATCGAAATATGAATTATTAAAAGCCAATACTTTAGGAAAAGTAAATGGTTTGGAAGCGTATAAAAAAGGACTTGAGAATGTGGCAGACAATTACCCAAATAGTGAAGAAGGTAAAAATGCTAGAGAAATTTTAGAGAAACAAGTTCCTGTTTTAGAAAAACTTAGTTTTACAACAACCGATACTAAAAACTGGAAAATATTATATCGTGTTTCTAACAACGATACAAAAGCAGTAAAAAGAATTGAAGAAGCAATCAGAGTATTTTTATTAGTTGAAAACTATGAAAGATTGACGACTTCTTTGGATAAATACAATAAAACAGAAAGTTTTGTAGTTATTCATGGTTTAAAATCTGAGGCTTACGCAAATGATGTTGCAGGTGTTTTCAGAGACGATAAAAAATATAAAATCCCAGATCAGGCAATAATAATATCAAATGATAATTACAAGATCGTTCAGATCAAAAAGAATTTGGACGCGTACTTGGCCCCCAAAACCCCTTAAATCTTAACCGCCATGTTTGAAAAAGTAAAGAAAAACGGAACTGAACAATTAGGAAGAACAAATAGAATTGTAGAAGGAACATCAATAGTAGGAGACATAGTCTCAAAAGCCGATTTTAGATTAGACGGCGAATTGATTGGAAACTTTACTTCGCAAGGCAAAATAGTGATTGGGGCCAAAGGAGCCGTTAAAGGAGAAATAATTTGTAATAATGCTGATATTGAAGGAGAATTTCACGGAAAGATAAAAGTTCTAGAAACCCTTAATATTAAATCGACTGCCCAAATACACGGAGAAGTGGCAGTAGGAAAACTTTCGATAGAACCAGGAGCCGACTTCACAGCAACCTGTACCATGCTTGCACATTCAAATCCCGTAATCATGCTAGAAGATGGAAAAGGAACCGAATAATGATAGAAGAAATAAATGGTTAGCATTTATTAATATTCCCTTTCAAATGGGCATTATTATTTTTATATTTAGTTACTTTGGCACGTGGTTAGACAAAAAATATTCTAATGGAGGATCACTTTGGACTATAGTCCTTTCTTTATTCTCTGTTTTTTTAGCATTGTATAATGTCATCCGCCAAGTAAAAAATTTAAATAAATAATGAATAGAACTGTAGATTTTCTAAAGTATTTTGCTCCCTTTTCGATAATATTGTTTCTGATACAATTTTTCATAATGCATTCATTGTCTGAAAGAATTGTGTTTTTTTATCCAGCATGGAGTATCTATTTGTTTAATGTTATTACCACTATTCTTATATATAGTGTCCTTATATATATAAACAAGAATTTTTCCGCTTACACAGGATTTACTTTTCTTGGCCTCAGCTTTTTCAAAATGATGGTTGCAGTTGTTTTTTTAATCCCTTTAATAAAAGCGGATGTAAAAGATCCAATAATTGACTTGGGTGCGTTTTTTATTCCATATTTTTTGTTTTTAGTTTTTGAAGTATATTTTGCAATTAGACTTATAAACAAAGGCTAATAGCTTCATTTTTAACAATATCGTAATTTAAAGTTGTATTAATAAAAATTCTGTAGATATATTTTCAGTTTTAAATTAAAAATGTACCTTTGCAAAAAATTTTTGAAACCTAAATTTAGATACAGTTTTAATAATGATAATTTCAAACAAACCAGTCCAGTACTTATTAGTTGGCTTATTAGCACTTACTTCGTCGATAAATTTCGCAGCAACATCTGTGGACAGTGTTTCGGTAGAACACAAAAATGTTGAAGCAATAGAGGAAAGCCATGCAGAAACAAGTGCTCATGGAGAAACTGTTGGTCATAAAATCGAAGAGGAGTTTAATGCTAGTGAATTAATCAATTCTCATATTGGAGA
The DNA here is from genome assembly GCF_003254585.1 of Flavobacterium sharifuzzamanii. Taxonomy (GTDB): domain Bacteria; phylum Bacteroidota; class Bacteroidia; order Flavobacteriales; family Flavobacteriaceae; genus Flavobacterium; species Flavobacterium sharifuzzamanii. The sequence goes on from NZ_QJGZ01000032.1 coordinate 54,122, forward strand.
TGCTCACGATTTTCATATTGCTGACTGGAATGGTCATCCAATATCTTTTAGTCTTCCAGTTATTTTGTGGACTAAAAATGGTTTAGAGATTTTTTCATCTGCAAAATTTCACCACGATAATTCAGGAGAACATGTAGTTGATATTAACGGTCAAAAATTTGTTCGTTATAAAGAAATAATTTTTTACGCTGACAAGTTCGAAGGATTGTCACAAGATGTTAAAGATAATGGAGCTTTTGCTTTCGATGCAAGACCTTTAGATTTCTCGATTACGAAAAATGTTTTCTCAATGTTAATGTCTGCAATAATTTTGTTTCTTATGTTTTTTGCAGTAGCAAGATCATACAAGAAAAATGACAAAGCACCAAAAGGATTGGCTGGATTTTTAGAGCCACTTGTAACTTTTGTAAGAGATGAAATTGCGATTCCTAATATAGGTACAAAAAAGTATGCTAAGTACATGCCATATCTTTTAACTATATTTTTCTTTATTTGGATTAATAACCTTATTGGATTGATTCCATTCTTCCCATTTAGTTCAAACTTAACAGGAAATATTTATTTTACGTTTGTAATGGCATTCATAACTTTTGTAGTTACTACTTTAAGTGGAAATAAATCTTATTGGGGTCATATTTTTAACACGCCAGGAGTTCCTGTGTGGTTGGCACCAATTATGATTCCTGTGGAACTTATTGGAATGCTTACTAAGCCATTTGCATTAATGATTCGTTTATTTGCAAATATTACTGCTGGGCACATTATTATTTTAAGTTTAGTTTCTTTAATATTTATATTTAAAACAGTTGCAATTGGACCTGTATCAGGAGCATTTGTATTATTTATGAGTGTTTTAGAGATGTTAGTTGCTGCTTTGCAAGCGTATGTATTTACATTGCTTTCAGCATTATTTATCGGTCAGGCTGTTGAAGAGCACGATCATCATTAATCAGAGTTTTTTTAATTATTAACTATATAAATTTATTATTATGATATTAGCTGGAATCGGAGCTGGATTAGCTGTAATTGGTGCAGGTATTGGTATTGGAAAAATTGGTGGTTCTGCAATGGACGCTATTGCTCGTCAGCCAGAAGCTGCTGGAAAAATCCAGACTGCTATGATTATTGCTGCTGCACTTATCGAAGGGGTTGCTCTTTTCGCAGTAGTTGTTGCGTTAATCGCAAAATAATTAAAACTTAAAACTTCCTGCAGCGGTTGGCTTCAGGAAGTTTTTTTAAAAAAAAACGACAAACAATTTTTAAACATATAATGTTATGCAATTAACTTCACCAGAAAGTTTAATTTTTTGGACAACAATTATCTTTATTGTTTTCTTTATTCTTTTAGCAAAATTTGCTTGGAAACCAATTTTAGGTGCTGTAAAAAGCCGTGAGGAATCTATCAATAATGCTTTAGCTTCAGCAGAAGCTGCTCGCAGAGAGATGGAAAATTTAACTGCAGATAATGAGCGTATTTTAAAAGAAGCTCGTGCAGAACGTGATGCTATGTTGAAAGAAGCTCGTGAAATGAGAGAGCAAATTATTGCTGATTCTAAAAACGATGCGCAAGAGCAAGGTCAAAAATTAATAGAGCAAGCTAAAGCAGCTATCGAAAGTGAAAAAAATGCAGCAATGGCAGAATTGAAATCTCAAGTTTCTTCTCTATCATTGAGTATTGCTGAAAAATTATTGAAAGAAGAATTATCTAACAAAGAATCTCAAACTAAATTGGTTGAGAAAATGTTAGGTGATGTAAAGTTAAACTAAGATTATGGCAAGTACAAGAGCAGCAATTCGTTATGCAAAAGCAATTCTAGACTTAGCAAACTCTAAAGGTGTTGCCGAAGCTGTAAATAACGATATGAAAACAATTGCATCAGCAATTGAAAATAATTCGGAATTGAGTGCATTTATTCAAAACCAAACTACAAGAGTTGAGGTTAAAGAAAGTGCTCTTTTAGAAGTTTTCGCAAACGTAAATGATGTAACTAAAGGTTTATTTCATTTATTATTTGAAAACAAAAGATTTGAAATTCTAGCGGCAATTGCAATAGAATACAATAAATTATTTGATGAAAGTAACGGAGTTGAAACTGCAAAAGTTACAACTGCTATTCCAATGGACGCTGCTTTGGAAGCTAAAGTTTTAGCAAAAGTTGCAACTTTATCGGATAAAAAAATTACGATTGAAAATATAGTAGATCCTTCAATTATTGGTGGATTTATTTTAAGAATAGGTGACAAGCAATACAATGCTTCTGTTGCAAACAGATTACAAGTATTAAAAAGAGAGTTAAGTAATTAGTTTTTATAACACAAAAAAGTGTCTAAATTATAAATTAAGATGGCGGAAATCAAACCTGCTGAAATTTCAGCAATATTAAGAAAGCAAGTAGAAGGTTTTGAATCTGGTGCTACGCTAGAGGAAGTAGGAACAGTACTTCAAGTTGGAGACGGTATTGCTCGTGTTTACGGGCTATCTAATGTACAATATGGTGAGTTAGTGGAATTCGAGAACGGTATGGAAGGTATCGTATTGAATCTTGAAGAGGATAATGTTGGAGTTGTATTATTAGGGCCATCAACTGGACTTAAAGAAGGATCTACTGCAAAAAGAACTCAACGTATTGCTTCTCTTAAAGTAGGTGAGCAAATGGTAGGACGTGTGGTTAACACTCTTGGTTTTCCAATTGATGGAAAAGGACCAATTGAAGGAACTTTATACGAAATGCCATTGGAAAGAAAAGCACCTGGTGTTATCTTCCGTCAACCAGTAACTGAGCCATTACAAACAGGAGTAAAAGCGGTTGATGCTATGATCCCAGTTGGTCGTGGACAGCGTGAGCTTGTTATTGGTGACCGTCAAACAGGTAAATCAACTGTTTGTATCGATACAATCTTAAATCAAAAAGAATTTTACGATGCAGGAAAACCTGTATTCTGTATATATGTTGCAATTGGACAAAAAGCTTCAACTGTAGCAGGAATCGCAAAAATGTTAGAAGAAAAAGGAGCAATGGCTTATACAGTTATCGTTGCTGCTAACGCTTCTGATCCAGCTCCAATGCAAGTTTATGCTCCATTCGCGGGTGCTGCTATTGGAGAGTACTTCAGAGATTCTGGTCGTCCAGCTCTTATCGTTTACGATGATTTATCTAAACAAGCTGTTGCTTACCGTGAGGTTTCTCTTTTATTAAGAAGACCACCGGGACGTGAGGCTTACCCTGGAGACGTTTTCTACTTACACTCTCGTTTATTAGAGCGTGCTTGTAAAGTAATCGCTGATGATGGTATTGCTAAAGGAATGAACGATTTACCAGATTCTATCAAATCTATCGTAAAAGGTGGTGGTTCATTAACTGCATTACCAATTATCGAAACTCAAGCTGGTGACGTTTCTGCATATATTCCAACAAACGTAATCTCTATTACAGATGGTCAGATTTTCCTTGATGGAGATTTGTTCAACTCTGGGGTTCGTCCTGCAATTAACGTAGGTATCTCTGTATCTCGTGTTGGAGGTAATGCTCAAATTAAATCAATGAAGAAAGTTTCTGGAACTTTAAAATTAGACCAAGCTCAATTCCGTGAATTAGAAGCTTTCGCTAAATTTGGTTCTGACTTAGATTCAGTTACTTTAAACGTAATTGAAAAAGGTAAAAGAAACGTTGAGATCTTGAAACAAGGTTTAAATGATCCTTATACAGTTGAAAACCAAGTAGCTATTATCTATGCTGGTTCTAAAAACTTATTAAGAAATGTTCCTGTTAATAAAGTAAAAGAATTCGAAGCTGATTTCTTAGCGTACTTAAACAGCAAACATAAAGATACACTTAACGCTTTGAAAGCTGGAAAATTAGATGACACTATTACTGACGTTATCGAGAAAGCAGCAAAAGAAGTTTCAGCAAAATATAACTAATAAGACAATTGGTAAATTAGATAATTAGAAAATGCAATCATTATTCTAATTATCTAATTTCAAAATTGTCACATTTTCTAATTAATAGATGGCAAATTTAAAGGAAATCCGTAATAGAATTACTTCCGTTTCATCGACGATGCAGATTACATCGGCTATGAAAATGGTTTCTGCTGCAAAGCTGAAGAAAGCACAAGATGCAATCACTGCAATGCGTCCTTATGCCGAGAAATTAACGGAGTTATTGCAAGATCTTTCTGCTACACTAGAAGGTGAAATAGGAGGAGATTACACTACACAACGTGAAGTAAAAAAAGTATTGTTAGTTGCTGTAACTTCAAACAGAGGTTTATGTGGAGCTTTCAATTCGAATATTATTAAAGAGATTAAAAATCGTACTGATTTTTATGCTGGAAAGCAAGTTGACGTTTTTGCCATTGGTAAAAAAGGTGGTGATGCTTTGATTAAAACGCATAAAATTCATGGTCATCATAATGCAATTTTTGATAATTTGACATTTGAAAATGTTGCTGGAATTGCAGATGATTTAACACAAAAGTTTTTAACTGGAGAATACGACAGAATTGAGTTAGTTTACAATCAGTTTAAAAACGCTGCAACTCAGATTGTTCAAGTAGAGCAGTTTTTACCGTTAGCACCTATTAATACTGATGCAGCAGCTGCTTCTGGAGATTATATTTTTGAACCAGGAAAAGAAGAAATTGTATTGGCTTTGATTCCGAAGTCTTTAAAAACACAATTATACAAAGGTATCCGCGATTCATTCGCTTCTGAGCATGGAGCACGTATGACTGCAATGCACAAAGCAACAGATAACGCAACAGCTTTAAGAAACCAATTGAAATTAACTTATAACAAAGCTCGTCAAGCTGCGATTACAAGTGAGATTTTGGAAATTGTTGGTGGAGCTGAAGCTTTAAACGGATAATCTATTCCATAATAGATAAAAGAAAAGCCAGCGTTAGCTGGCTTTTCTTTTATTGGAAGTTTTATTCTTTTTTAAAAATACTTTTATAAAATGGTGATTCTCAAATTATAGTTAAGTTGAGAATCACTACCATTTTATAAAAATAGACAGATAACTCTGTGTGCTTTGTCTTTCATGGGAACAAACTAGCTTTATTAATCCCAGTGCTCTGTTTTTTAAGGGTTACAATACAGCAGAATCAATCCCTTGTGCTTTGTCTTTTATGGGAACAAACAAGCTTTATCAGTCCCAGTGCTCTGTTTTTATTAGGGTTACAATACAGCTGAATCAATCCCTTATGCTTTGTCTTTTATGGGAACAAACAAGCTTTATTAGTCCCAGTGCTTCTTTTTTTAAAGGGTTGTATCTAGCTTTCTCATTCCCTTTGTAACAAATTTAGTTAAAGACTGTAAAAAAAATGTTACATAATTTTTAACTTAATTTTATATATTTCACATGTTCTGTTAAAAAAACGTGTTATAATTAGCTAAAGATAAGTATTTTAAGATTACTTTGTACAATAATTCTTCTTTTTTTGTTAAAATTTTTTTTCAAAGTTTAATTCCTCTCGGCTTATCTTATATTTTAAGTATTTTTGAATTTCTATTCTTTTAAACAATGGCCTTACAAATAAAAGAGCTTACTACCATTGATGATATGGTGACTCAAATAAGTACGATTCGATTTTTATATCCAAACATATCTCTTGAAAAATACAAAGCATTTCTTTCCGAAATGTTACCGCATAATTATATTCAGATTGCAGTTTTTGAAGATGATAATTGTCTTGGCTTAACAGGTTGCTGGTCGGCTACAAAACTTTGGACAGGAAAATATCTTGAGATAGATAATTTTGTTGTTAATCCAGAATACAGATCTAAAGGAATCGGTAAAATACTTACCGATTATGTAGATAAAAAAGCTCTCGAGTTAAATTGCAGCAGTATCGTTTTGGATGCATTTACAGGAAATTTTGGGGCTCATAGATTTTATTATAATCAGGGTTATGCGCCAAGAGGATTTCATTTTGTGAAAATTTTGGATGAAAAAAAATTGACGGTCTAAAAACAATCAGAAGTTTTCTTTATTGCACCAACAAAAACATTATTAAACAAAAGAAATGGTTATTTTTGTCTTACAAACATTATTAGAATTATATTTTGGGATTATATAAAAATCTATTCAAGCAAACGGCAATTTACGGACTGGCTACAGTTTTACCAAGAATGCTGAGTTTTTTATTAGTGAGATTATATACAGGAATTTTGCCTACAGCAGAGTATGGCGAAGTTTCGATCGTATTGTCTTGGATGGTTTTCTTTAATGTGGTTCTTTCGTACGGAATGGAAACTGCGTTTTTTAGATTTTACAGTGCAGAAGAGGATAAGAAAAATGTAATCGCAACATCTACCATTTCAATATTTTGGACCTCTATAATTTTTCTTTTCGCAGGCTTAATCTTTAGAAATACATTAGCAAACTTAGCGGAAGTAGATGTTCAGTATATTACCTATACAATTTGGATTTTAGTTTTAGACGCATTAGTCTTAATCCCATTTTCTAAACTTAGGGCAAATCAGAGACCAATGGTTTATGCGGCTATTAAGATTGGAAATGTTGTGATAAACTTATTGCTAAATATATTTTTCTTAATGTATCTTCCAAAGTTAGCAGAGGCAAATCCGAATTCTATTTGGGATAATTTATATGTTCAAAACTTCCAGATTGCTTATATTTTCATTGCAAACCTTTTGGCAAGTTTGGCGACGTTTATTGTGCTTTCTCCAAATTATCTTTCGCTTGGACGAAAATTTGATCCTGTTCTATGGAAAAAAATGATGAAATATGGGCTTCCAATTTTGGTTGCCGGTTTGGCTTTTGCTGTCAACGAACACTTCGATAAAATTCTATTAGGATATCTGCTTCCAGAAAACTTGGCAAAATCTGAAGTTGGTGCTTATTCCGCTTGTTACAAACTGGGATTATTCATGGTTCTTTTTGCAACCGCTTTTAGATTAGGAATCGAACCGTTCTTTTTTAGTCATGCCAAAAATGAAAACGCACCGCAGACTTATGCCGTTATTACCAAATATTTCGTGATTTTAGGATCATTGATTTTATTAGGTGTAATTGTTTTTGCTGATGTTTTAAAATACCTATTATTAGATAACAAATCCTATTGGGAAGCCATGAAAGTTGTCCCGCTAATTATTTTAGCAAATTTTTTCCTTGGTATTTATAATAATTTATCGGTTTGGTATAAGTTGACCGATAAAACAAAAATTGGAGCATACATATCTATTGTAGGTGCCATTGTTACTTTGATTTTAAATTATCTTTTAATTCCAAAATATAGCTATTATGGTTCTGCAATTGCAACCATATCAGCTTACGGAAGTATGATGCTTATTTCTTATGTTTTAGGAAATAAATATTATCCGATTCCTTATGACATGAACAAAATTGGTGCTTATTTAGGTGTTTCAATAGTATTTTCAATTATCTCATTTTACGGATTTAGGGAAAAATATTATGTTGGAATTCCGCTTCTTTTAATCTTTATGTATATGGTTTACCATTTTGAAAAAGATACTATTAAAGGAATAATGAAAAGGAAATAAGACGGTTTACAAAATTATATTCAAAAAATGAAAATTCAAATTATCAATAAATCACAGCACGATTTACCGAATTACGAAACGATTGCTTCTGCAGGAATGGATCTGCGTGCCAATATTATAGAACCTATTACGTTAAAACCTTTAGAAAGAACAATTGTAAAAACAGGACTTTTTATTGAATTACCAATTGGTTATGAAGCACAAGTAAGACCAAGAAGCGGTCTGGCAGCAAAAAAAGGAATAACCGTTTTAAATTCGCCAGGAACTGTTGATGCAGATTACAGAGGAGAAATCGGAGTAATTTTAGTAAATTTATCTAATGACGATTTTGTAATCGAAAATGGAGAGCGAATTGCACAGCTGATTATTGCAAAACACGAAAGAGCAGAGTGGATAGAAGTTGAAACACTTACTGAAACATCAAGAGGTGAAGGAGGCTTTGGAAGCACTGGAGTAAAATAGTAGAAAAAACAAAGACCAAACCCAATGAAGATTTTGATAGATCTTCCCATAAAATCAAATTAAAGAATGAAAATAATTGTGCCAATGGCAGGCCGCGGATCAAGATTGAGGCCTCATACATTGACGGTTCCAAAACCGTTAATTCCAGTTGCAGGAAAATCGATTGTACACCGTTTAGTTGAAGATATTGCCAAAATATTAAAAGAACCAATTGAAGAAGTTGCTTTTATTTTAGGAGATGAAGCGTTCTTTGGAGATGATGTTGTAGCAAGTTTAGAAGATTTGGCTAAAGGATTAGGAGCAAAAGCTTCAATCTATCGCCAAGATCAACCGTTAGGAACTGGGCACGCTATTATGTGCGCAAAAGAATCTCTTTCGGGACCAGCTGTAATTGCTTACGCAGATACTTTAATTAGAGCTGATTTTGAATTAGATCCAGAAGCAGATGCGGTAATTTGGGTAAAACAAGTAGATCAGCCAGAAGCTTTTGGTGTGGTAAAATTGAACCAGAATAATGAAATTATAGAATTGGTTGAAAAACCAAAAGAGTTTGTTAGTGACTTGGCTGTTATTGGAATTTATTATTTTAAAGAGGTTGGAATTTTAAAAAATGAACTTCAAAATGTTTTAGATAATAATATTCAGAATGGTGGAGAATACCAGATTAATGATGGTATCAAAGCGATGATGGCAAACGGAAAAGTTTTCAAAACAGGAAGCGTAGACGAGTGGATGGATTGCGGTAACAAAGATGTTACTGTTGAAACCAATACAAGAATGTTAGGGTTTCTTCACAATGACGGAGAGCATTTAGTAGATTATGGAGTGACGTTAGAAAATTCAACTATTATTCCTCCTTGTTATATTGGGCAAAATGTAGTCTTGAAAAATACGACAATAGGACCAAATGTTTCTCTTGGAAATGGATGTCATGTAACAGACAGTACAATCAAAAACAGTTTGATTCAGACCTATTCTCAAATTAAAAATGCTGCTTTAGATAATGCAATGATCGGAAACCATGTAAGTTATGATGGTAAATTTACAAGCATCAGCATTGGAGATTACGCTGTTTTAGAATAAAATAAAAAATAAGAAAGTTTCGTTTTGTTTAAAATGTAATTTTTAGAAATGATTAAAAAAGGAGTTTTTACAATATTGATTTTTGCTTTATTCAGCACATCATTTTCGGTTTTTGCTCAGACAGAACCCGAAGATATCGCTATGGCAACAGACGAATATCAAGACTCATTTTATGAATCATTAAAACAAAAAGGAATTGAAAATTATGATAAAGCTATTGTATCATTGGAGAAATGTATTAAACTTAAACCCAATGATGCAGTTGCTTATTTTGAGTTAGGGAAAAACTATTTTTTGCTAAAAGAATATCAAAATGCGCAGACTGCTTTTGAGAAAGCCACACAGCTTGATCCTAAAAACAAATGGTTTTGGCTCGGAATTTATGATGTAAGTTACGAGACAAAAAACTATCCTTTGGCAATTGACATTATTCAAAAAATAATTGTTTTTGACGAAGAATATAAAGACGATTTGATTTCGTTATATATGATTACCAATCAGTATGACAAAGCATTGATAGCGATTAACGAAATGAATGATAAGTTCGGAAAATCTTCGGATCGCGAAATTTATAAAGCTCAGATTTTATCTCAGGGAAAATATCAAAATGCTGAAATTGACAATTTAGTTCAGCAGATTAAAAAAGATCCGAAAGAAGAATCTAATTATTTGAATCTTATTTTGTTGTATTCAAAAAACAACGAAAATGAGAAATCGCTTGAAGTAGCAAAACAGCTGGCTAAAGAAATTCCAAATTCAGAATGGGGGCAAGTTAGTTTGTTCAAAACTTACTTAGATGCCAATCAGGCAGATAAAGCTATAAAATCGATGAATGTGATTTTGGCAAGTTCAAAAATCGATTCAAAAATCAAACATAGAACTTTGAATGAATTTTTGATTTATGTAAATAAAAATCCACAGTATTCTGCCGATCTAGAAAAAGCTATTTCTTACTTTGATAATGACAAAGATGTTGATGTTGCCAAAGAAATTGGAAAATTTTATCATAGTAAAGGACAATTTGAAAATGCGATTAAATATTACGAAAAAGATTTAAGCGCCAATTCAGATACAGATCTTGAAACCAATATGTTATTGTTGGAAGCCTATTCGCAGGCAAAACAATACGAGCCAATGACCAAAAGAGCCATGATGCTGATTGAAGTTTATCCGAGTCAGGCTCAGTTTTACTATTATGCTGGTTTAGGAAGTAATCAGCTGAAACAATATAAAAATGCAAAAACCGTCTTAGAAATGGGGCTTGATTATGTAGTGGATGACGTAAAATTAGAATCAAATTTTAATATTCAATTAGGAGAGGCGTACAATGGATTGGGTGATGCAAAGAAAAAAGAGGAATACTTTTTGAAGGCAAATGAAGTATTAAAAAAGAAAAAATAAAATTTAAATGAAAAAATATATATCAATACTAGCATTGTCTATTGCCGTAATTTCGTGCAAATCGAAAGCAGTAGCAGTGCAAGGAAATACAAGCCAAACAATTGTAGAGAAAGAAGACAAAAAAGTAATCGAAAAACATTACGACAACAAGTTGGATTTTTCGACTTTGTACATAAAAGCGAGCGCAAGATATGCTGATGAAAAACAAAGCCAGAATGTTACAGCTGAGATTAGAATCGAAAAAGACAAACAGATTTTAATAAGTGTTCGTTTCTTAGGAATTACAATGGCTAAAGCTTTAATAACACCTTCTGCTGTAAGTTATTATGAAAAAATGAACGGAACTTACTATGAAGGCGATTTTACAAGTTTAAGTAAATGGCTTGGAACAGATTTAGATTATTCTAAAGTTCAAAATTTATTAGTTGGAGAAGCTTTTGATGATTTAAGAAAAGGAAAATATACGCAGACAATAGTAGATAATCTATTTAGATTAGACGAAGAAAAGGATGCAAATTTAAAAAAGACCTTTTTCTTAGATGGAGAAAAATATTTAATTCAGAAAGAAGAGATTTCACAACCATCTGAAAATAGAACATTGCAAATTGCTTACTCAGACACTAAAAATTTTGATCAGGGAATATTACCGACAAGTATAGAAATAAATGCAGTGCAGCCAAAAGGCAAAACAAGTATTAATTTAAATTATAACAATATTTCATTTAATGAAGAACTTTCTTTTCCGTATAGTGTTCCAAGCGGTTATAAAAAAGTTACAATTAAGTAAATTTGCAAAAATAAAAACAGAAACATGCCAAAATTTCTTCTAAGTCTAGTTTTAGTTTGTGCCACTACATTTGTATGGGCACAGGATTCACAGCAAGAAAAACTGGAACAGCGTAAAGCTCAAATTCAGCAGGAAATCAGAGATAACGAAAAGATGCTTCAGTCTGTTCGAAAAAAAGAGAAATCTGCTGTAAATGAATATATAATTCAGGCTAACAAAATCAAGCTGAAAGAGAAATTAATTAATACGACAGCAAAGCAAGAAAAGCTGATTAGTAATGACATGTATATTAATCAGGTTCAGGTAAATAAGCTTAAAAAGGAACTAAAAGTTCTAAAGGAAGATTATGCAAAGATGATTTTAAAATCCTACAAAAGCCGTTCTGAACAGAGCCGTGCCATGTTCATTTTATCTTCTGAAAGTTTTTTACAAGCTTATAAAAGAGCGCAATATTTAAAGCAATATACGGCTTTTAGAAAAAATCAAGGTCTTGAAATCCAGTCAAAAACTGCTCAGTTAGTTGATTTTAATGCTAAATTGGATGGGCAAAGACAAGTAAAGAAAAAAATAATTGCCGAAAATCAAAAAGAGAAAGTTTCTCTCGAAGCAGAAAAAAAGGAACAGCAGAAACTTGTTAATTCGCTTAAAAAAGATAAGAATAAAATTATTGCAGATACAAAATCTAAACAGCAGGAATCGAGAAGAATTGATGCAAAAATCAAAGAATTGATTCGAGAACAAATTAGATTAGCAAATCAGAAAGCAGAAGAAGAGAGAAGAAAGAGAATAGCAGAAGGTAAAACTACAGAAAGTAATGATCCGCCTAAAACATATTCTTCAGACAAAATTGCATTAACACCTGAAGGCAAGATTTTGGCCGCAGACTTTAAGGCAAACCGCGGAAAATTGCCATGGCCAGTAGAAAAAGGATTTATTTCTCTTGGTTACGGAGACCAACCACACCCGCTACATCCATCTCTAACGGTTCATAATTCTGGAGTAGAAATAACAACAGAACAAGGAGCCACTGCCCGAGCTGTATTTGATGGCGTTGTATCAAAAGTAATTGCATTATCTCCTGTAAATAGAGCAGTTTTTATTCAGCATGGAGATTATTTTACAGTATATCAGAATCTGAGTCAGGTTTTTGTAGAACAGGGAGATAAAGTAAAACTTAAACAAAGTATTGGAAAAGTAAGAACGAGTGGAGATACTGGAAAGACAGTAATAAAGTTTTTGATTCTTCAAAATACATCTAACAACAATCCAGAAGGATGGTTGCAAGACAGATAAAATTTAAGGGAGCATTTAGCTCCCTTTTTTATTCAAGTATAATTTAATCGTATTGTTCTAATAAATATTTTATAACATCGGTAGTTGTTACAATTCCTTTAAGTTCACCATTGTCAACAACAGGAAGCGCATGGAAATCTTCTTTTACAAAAATTTCAGCCAAATCTCTTATTATAGTATCAGCCGAAACGGTCTTTGGCTTGGATGTCATTACCTGAGGAACAGTTAGCATTTCTAATATGGCTTCATCAGCATTATCCTGACCTTCAAATAAAGCTCCAAAAGTTAATCGGTTAATATCTGTTCGGCTAATTATTCCGATTACTTCTTTACCTTTTACAATTGGAATATGACGAATTGTATTTGTTTTTAGTTTTTCGACTACGGTTTTTAGATCATCTTTTTCGTTTGCAGTCACAACAGTTTTTGTCATAATGTGACTAATTGGTTCTCTTTTTTTCATGATAGATTAGTTTTATATTTATATCAAATGTGTAGAATAATTCACTCAAACGCTATGACCTTTATCAGCTTTTAAAACAATTAAAAGAACATGTAATACGACTAAATTTTAGTATTTTTGCAGTATGGAAACAAATAGACAGAAAAAAATAGGCGGTGTTCTTCAGAAAGATCTGGTTGACATTTTGCAAGGTGAAGTGAGAAAAAACGGAATTACAAACTTGGTAATTTCAGTATCCAAAGTAAGTGTAACTACAGACTTATCTGTAGCAACAGTATATTTAAGCATTTTTCCGCAAGAAAAAGCCAAAGAAACTTTAGAAGCAATAAAAACGAACACAACTTTAATCAAACATGATTTGGCACAGCGTGTGCGTTTGCAATTACGCCGTGTTCCGAATTTGGTATTCTTTATAGACGATTCTCTAGACTATATTGAGAAAATTGACAATGCACTTGCAGGAAAAGAAAACCCAATAGAAAACCGTGATCTTTTAGAAAAAAGAAGAAAGTCATAATTTGAATTTCCCTTTATACATAGCCAAACGTTATATTTTTAGCAGTAGTAAAAACAATGCTATTAATATCATCAATCGTATTGCCAGCATGGGAATCATTGTTGGAACGATGGCTTTGTTTGTGGTTTTATCTGTTTTTAGCGGATTAAAGGTTTTTAGTCTTTCGTTTACAAATGAAATTGATCCTGATTTAAAATTGACGAGTACCTATGGAAAGTCTTTTTTATTTACTCCAGATCAGGAAAATCAGATAAAGAAAATCAATGGTGTTGCTTCTTATACCAAAATTATTGAAGAACGTGTGCTGTTTTTGTTCAAAGACAAACAGCAAGTTACATATTTGAAAGGAGTTGACAGTCTATATCCCGTTGTCAACGATATTAAGAAGAAACTTTTTAATGGTCAGTGGCTGAAACCAGATAGTTATCAGGTTGTAATTGGTTATGGTTTAGCTCAAAATTTCTCCATGGGGATTTTAGATTTTGAAAATCCGCTTCAGATTTTTGCTCCCAAACCAGGAAAAGGTGGAATTGAAAATCCAGAAGAAGCTTTCAATAAAACTGATGTATTGCCTGTTGGAATTTATTCAATCAGCGAAGATTTAGATTCAAAATATGTATTTGCAGATTTAGGCTTAGTACAAGAATTGTTAATGTATAAGCACAATCAAATCTCCGGACTAGAATTTAAATTAAAAGAAAACGCAGATGAAGAAGCTGTAAAGAAACAGCTTAATTCTATTTTTAAAGATAAAATTACTTTAAGAAATAGAGCACAGCTGAATGAGTCTTTGTATAAAATGCTTAATACAGAGAATATTGCTGTTTATTTAATCTTCACTTTAGTTATCATTGTGGCACTTTTTAATTTAATTGGCGCATTGATTATGATGATTTTAGAAAAGAAAGGAAACCTTAAAACACTTTTCAATTTAGGCTCTGACATTGGCGATCTTCGAAAAATATTTTTGCTTCAAGGAACCTTATTAAGCGTTTTTGGCGGTTTAATTGGACTTGTTTTAGGCATTATCCTCGTGATATTGCAGCAGAAATTTGAACTTATAATGATTACGCCAACCTTGGCCTATCCAGTTGTTTTTACAGTTGAAAATGTTCTAATAGTAATGACGACAATTATTTCATTAGGGTTTGTTGCTTCATTAATTGCAAGCAGTCGCGTAAGTAAAAAATTGCTAGATTAATTTTTCTTTAGAAATATTACTTATATTTACTTCCTTGAAAATCTACAGCATATGATTGTTTCTGCCTAATCCTATTTTATTTTTTTAGAATAATTAGGATACTTACGTTTTTACTTTTTTAGTTCAGATCAAAAAGCATCTGGACCAATATTATTATTTATCCTAACACATCATGACAGAAACAACTATAAAGAAAAGTTTCTTTTCTAAAATTTTTACCACAATTAAGCAAGCCTTAAAAGGCGACGAATCTTTTGACTATACTTCTGGAAGTATAAAAAAAGCTGTAATTCTATTAGCCATTCCGATGGTTTTAGAAATGATGATGGAATCGGTTTTTGCTCTAGTCGATTTGTATTTCGTCGGACATTTAGAACACAGCAGTTTTGCCATTCAAACCGTTGGTTTAACCGAATCTGTGCTAACAGTAATTTATTCTCTTGCCATCGGAATGAGTATGGCTGCAACCGCTGTTGTTGCACGAAGAATCGGAGAAAAAGATCCTATTGCAGCCGCAAAAGCTGGAATGCAAGCCATTATAATTGCATTTGCAATTAATAGTATAATGAGCATTTTAGGAATTATATACGCAAAAGATATTTTGATTTTAATGGGTTCTTCTGTAGAATCTGCCGAACATGGTTTCCGATTTACTCAAATTATGATTGGCTCTAGTTTGTGCATTATGCTTTTGTTTTTAATAAACGGAATTTTCCGTGGAGCAGGAAATGCAGCTATTGCTATGAAAAGCCTTTGGATTGCTAATATTTGCAATATTATTTTATGTCCAATCTTAATTAATGGTTTAGGACCAGTTCCTGCTTTTGGATTAGTCGGCGCAGCGTTGGCAACGACAATTGGAAGAAGTATTGGAGTTTTATATCAAGTATATCATTTGTTTTTTGGAAACGGAATTTTAAAAATTAAAATACCCTATTTTGCTCCCGATTTTAAACAAATCAAAGCTTTAGTAAAAATCGCCGCACCTGGAATTCTTCAATTTGTAATTGCTTCCTGCAGTTGGATTTTCTTAGCGCAATTAGTTGCGACAACAGGAGGCGATCACGGTTCTGCAGGTTACCAAACGGCTTTAAGAATAATGATGTTTTTTATACTTCCGGCTTGGGGATTAAGTAATGCCGCTGCGACTTTAGTTGGACAAAACTTAGGTGCTAAACAAATTGAACGTGCCGAAAAATCGGTATATACGACAGCCCGATATAATGTGATTTTCATGGCTTCGATTATGGTTATTACGTTAGTTTTTGGACAATATATTATTTCGTTTTTCACGAATGATCAGCAGGTCAAAACCATTGCAATTGAAGCATTGCAGATTATGAGTATTGGATTTATTTTCTACGGAATCGGAATGGTTTTAATCAATACTTTCAATGGAGCTGGAGATACCTGGACACCAACCGGAATTAACTTTTTTGGTTTTTGGCTGTTTCAAATTCCATTAGCTTTTGTTCTTGCTAAACATTTTAATATGGGGCCAACTGGGGTTTTTATCGCAATTCCTGTTGCTGAAACAGCAATCACTTTAACAGGGATATTTTTCTATAAAAGAGGAAAGTGGAAAAGAGTTCAAGTTTAATAAACAAGAAAGACCTTCAAATTTTGAAGGTCTTTTTTTTGTTTCATCATTTTTGTCATTTCGACGAAGGAGAAATCTCCGCGAGAAGCTCGACAAAGATTGGATTTTTGTTATGGACTTAGTTGCGGAGATTTCTCCTTCGTCGAAATGACAATGATTGTGTTTAATTTTGTTTAGAACTAAAGTTTTTTAAAATTCTAAACAAACTCATATCCCGCATAAGCCTCTTCAATCTCTTTCATAATAGCAAATAAATCTTCAGGAGCATCTGTAGTAACTAATTTTTGTTTGAATTCTTTAAACGAATGAATTCCTTTGAAATAATTGGTATAATGACGTCTCATTTCTACAATTCCCAAACGCTCGCCTTTCCAATCCATTGACCATTGTAGATGGTTTCTAGCAGCTTCAACACGATCAATAACCGTTGGAGCAGGCAAGTGCTCACCCGTTTTGAAATAATGCTTGATTTCGTTAAAAATCCACGGATAACCAATTGCAGCACGACCAATCATGATACCATCAATTCCGTATTCATTTTTATATTTTAATGCTTTTTCTGGACTGTCGATATCGCCATTTCCGAAAATTGGCATTGTAATTCTTGGATTGTTTTTTACACGCGCAATGTGAGACCAGTCAGAATGACCTTTGTACATTTGAGCACGAGTTCTGGCGTGAATTGTCAAAGCTTGAACGCCAATATCCTGAAGTCTTTCTGCAACTTCATCAATATTTATTGAGCTATCATCCCAGCCTAAACGGGTTTTTACTGTAACAGGCAAATCGGTTCCTTTGATAACCGCTTTGGTTAAACGAACCATCAAATCAACATCTTTTAAAACTCCTGCACCTGCACCACGACAAACGACTTTTTTTACTGGGCATCCAAAATTGATATCCACTAAATCAGGTTTTACAGTAGAAACAATCTTAGATGACATTTCCATCGCTTCTTCATCACCACCAAAAATCTGAATTCCAACAGGGCGTTCGTAATCAAAAATATCCAACTTCATGCGGCTTTTTATAGCGTCACGAATTAATCCTTCCGACGAAATAAATTCAGAATACATTAAGTCAGCTCCGTGCGTTTTGCATAATCTGCGAAACGGCGGATCACTAACATCTTCCATCGGTGCTAATAATAAAGGAAATTCGGGTAATTCTATGTTGCCAATCTTGACCATCTTCGTAATTTTTTGCAAAATTACAACTTTTAGTTCAATTTGTACCAAATTGAGGTTCAAAGGTTCAAAGTGGCAAAGTTGCAAAGGTTTTATATTCAGATGTTAAACCTTTGTACCTCTGAGCCTTTGTAACTTTGTACCTTTAACGGTAATCAAAAAATCGAATTGGTTTTCGGCTCATTGGATTAAAAACCAACGGATTCAAAACTTCTTTTGAAGCAAATTCTATTTTTGGAGTCACTCTTAATTTGGCTCTAAAGTGATCTTTTATTTCTTGTAAAAATTCTGGAGTTTGATTTTTAACGGCAATTTTAATCAAGATTTCATCTGTTCCTAAATCGTTTGTAGAGATTTCAATCAAATGATTTTCTATATTATCAAAACTGCTCAAAACATCGTTCATCGCTGGCGGATAAAGAGTTGTTCCTTTATATTTAATCATTTGTTTTTTACGGCCAACAACTGGACCAACACGTAAAGTGTTTCTGCCACAAGCGCATGGCTCATCATGAAACTGAACCATATCTCCCGTTTTAAAACGCAGTAAAGGCATTGCTTCAATTCCTAAAGTAGTAAAAGTCAATTCGCCCGTTTCGCCATTTTTTACAGGCTGATTATTCTCGTCTAAAACTTCTACAATGATCAATTCTGGATGATGATGTCCGCCTTTTCCGTGTTCACATTCTGTAAAAGCAGTGCTCATTTCGGTAGATGCATAAGTCGAAAACAACTTAATATTCCACTTATCTGTAATTTTTTTCGATAAAATATTCATTGAAAAATCCTGTTCTCTCAAAGATTCTCCAATACAGATTGCGCCTTTTATGCTAGAATTATTATAATCGATTCCGTGCATTTCGGCATATTCAATTAGTTTCAAAAGGAAAGAAGGAACCGTAATCAAATAACTCGGATTGTATTTTAAAATAGAATCCCATTGCATTTCTGGAATTCCTGCACCAACTCGAATTACGCCCACTTTCAGTTTTCGAAGTCCTAGAAAATAAGCTAAACCTGCCATAAATTTTCTATCGATTGTGGTCATTAACTGTACAACATCTCCTTCTGCAATTCCGGCGCAGGCAAAGGAAATTGCTTCATTATAAGCCAAACGATCCAAGTCAGAATCGGTTAAACCAAAAGTAACAGGGTCGCCTAAAGTTCCTGATGTTGAAGCGTAATCAATGATTTTATGTTGCGGAACACACAAAAAATCATCGTTATATTGCTGTAAATCTTCTTTGGTTGTAACAGGCAAATGTTGTAAATCTTCCAGCGTTTTTACTTTCGAAATATCAATATTCTGTCCTGAAAAAAGTCTTTTATAAAAAGGAGAATTCTCACTGATATAAGCTAAAAGTTCGGCTAATTTTTTTTCTTGAAAAATTTTAATCTCTTCTAAAGAATCTTTTTCTATTGCTGGAATCATTGTAATTTTCTTTTGACTTTTTTTAAATATTTTTCAATCTCTTCTTTTTGAGGAACTGTAGTGATTTCGTGACTCAAAGCTTTTTCAAAATTAAGCTTAGCTTGAAGAAATTCCTTTTTTTGGTAAAAGTACAATCCTGTCTTATAATACACAACCCAATAATCAGAGTTTAATGCTTGATAATGCTCAATAAATTCTGGTGAAACAGTTTCTTTTTTCTTTATAATAGAATCTATTTTATGATCTTCAATTTTAAATTTTTTAAAATTCTGAAAAGCGGTCGTTTCCAAGAAAGGATCTTTGGCAATATTCAAACTTTCGTTCTGAAAAGATTTTGTTGCATTGTGGTTTCCACCAAAAATCGAATCTAAATCATAACAGACAAATTCGCCCAATTGAAACGGATTTGCCGAAACCCAGACCAATTTTTCTTTTGGTTTAAAGATAATTCCGTGATGAGCAAGAAGTTGATTCAACGCTTTTTCATTTCCAAATCCTAGAGAAATATTTTTCAGGCCTTCTTTATTTCGAAGAATTTCCGAAGCAATCTCAGGATTTACTTTTGGATTTTCAGATAAAAGCTCCTGCATTCTTTCATATCGATATTCAGAATGGCTGTTGGCAATTTGTTCGAGATTTCGTTTATCTTCTTTGAAAGCTTCTCCTTGAAAATGATTGGAACAAATTAATTGATCACTGTTAGGAACATCATAAACGTCCATTTTATTTGGTGAAACTTCAATCAGAATAGCTTTGTTATCATTTGCACTTCCAACCATAATCGATTCAGAAACAAATACTTTTCTTTTTTTTGCAATCGAAATCGCTTCATCTAAATTTTTCGCGTGCTGTAAAATTTCGCGGGTCAAGATCGAAATCGGAGTTTTCGCGCTAAGCGGAATTTTAGATTTCGAAGCATTTATTGTTACAGTCAATCCTTCGTAATTCATTCCAGAAACAGCGCCGATCATTCCTGGCCAAGTTACCATCATAAACGGATATCCCTCTTTTGGTTTTATAAAGGCAGCGATTTTATTTTCCGCGAAAGCGTCATTGACATAAAAATCAAAATTTCTCGCCAGAATTAAATTTCCGTCTTCTGATTTTTCATCCCAAGCCGCAAAAGAAGAACAGCCAACTAAAGCTAAATCCTGTAAAGCGTGTCCAATATCATGTGCGGCATGCAGATATAAACTGCGCTGGTATTGCGGTGCGATATTATCAAAGTCATTTGAAGAATATTGAGAAACGCCATAGATTTCAGTTTGATATTCGTCAGGAACATTCAGATACAATTTACGATTGTACCATTTTAAAAACTGACGAAGCAACTTCTGCTGAAATTTTGACGGAATGAAATCTGTTATTTTTGAAAAAAAGATACTTTGCTGTTTGTGCAAAAGTGAATCGGTCAAAGCTCCGGTTGAAAGTCCAATTTCGAGCGGATCGCCTTCGACATATAATTCCCAGAGACCTTGTTTGTTTTTTAAAAGCGAATTTTTTCCAGCAATAAAAATACTGTCAGATAATTTGGTGACAACAGGTTTTGTATCATTTAAACCAGTAAGATCAGGTCTGTGTTTTTTTGATTTTGAAGTACCGCAGGAAATCAGCAAACTAAAAAAACCGAGGAAGAAGATATATAAGATTCGGTTTTTCATAATGATTTATTCAGATGCTTTTTTAATTTTTTCCAGCAGATATTCTTTTCCTACAATTTCAGAGCAGGTTATGACTGCTCCAACTGTAACTCCTAAGACACCATGCATATTAATACTTTGGCCTGTAAGATAAAGATTTTCTATCTTAGTTTTAGTAGGAATCATAGTTTTCATCGGATTATTTGAATCTTTAACATATCCGTACATGTTTCCGCCGTCTCCGCCTATGTAGTCGCGATAAGAAAGCGGAGTAGAAGTATGCACCGATTTGATGCAATCTTTTATCCCAGGAAATTTTTTCTCTATTTCTTCTAAAAATTTTGATGCCTTTTTCGCTTTGAATTCGTCATAACTTTCTCCTCTATCATTTTCTTCAAAAGTAGTATTGAAAGTGTTTTCCCAAGCTTTAACATCATCATATTTCATATAAGTCAAAAATGTCATTCCGTCTGCCCATTCTTCGTCTTTTTTCGACGGATTCATAGAAGCCATAAAAGTTTTTGGCCATGAATTTTCATCGTATTCGTAAGCGGTCCAAACATCATTAGCACTTTTAAAATGATAATAATTGTGATTGATATATTTGAAAGTTTTGGGTTTAAAAACGATATACAGACTGAAAGCAGAAAGTACGTTTTCTAAATTCTGAATTCTATTGAAAAATGGTTTTCTGAAATTTTCCTGACCCGCCATTTTCAAAGTCGTTTTTGGTTCGATGTTCGAAATAAAATACGTTCCAGAAACTTCAGTTCCGTCTTTCATTTGTACAGAATTTACCTTTTGGTCTATGACTTCAATTTTCGTGACTTCTTTATGTTTAAAAAACTCACCGCCATATTTTTTAAGCTGTTTCAGCAATTGCTTGGTAATCTGGCTTCCACCATTTACACAACGCCATGAACTTTCAATGTATGAATTGACCACAAGCGCATGAACGTAAAAAGGCGATTTATCCGGAATACCAGCGTAGAGAAAATTGGAACCAGCTAAAACAGCTTTCAGTTTTTCATTTTCAGTAAAAGAATTTATGGTTTCTTTCGCGTTGAGCGCTAAAATTTCGTCGTCATATTTTCCCTCCGATTCTAGATTGTAAAGTGGAAATGCTTTGCAGACAGCTTTTATTTTTTGGCAGTACTTTTCGAGATTCTCTTTTTCTTCTGGAAAGTTTTGGGTTAGTTGTTTAATGAAATTTTCAAAACCCTGTGCATGCGGATATTCGGTTTTATCATCATCAAAAGAAATAATATCAAAACCATTTTCATCCAATTTTTTTAGATTCAAATGATCCATTATTCCTATATATTTGAAATATTGATTCAGATTTTGACCTTCACCTAAACCTCCGATATAATGAATTCCCGTATCAAAAATGGTTTTATCTCTAACGAAAGTCTGAAGATTTCCGCCATATTGATTGTTTTTTTCGAGTACACAAACGCTGTAGCCTTCTTTTGCCAGAATAACAGCAGAAACCAATCCGCCTAAACCGCTGCCAATTATAACTACATCGTACTGTTTTTTCATCCTTTTTTCTTTAAAACTAGTAAAGTATTTTCTTCAGAAACAATTTCAAAATCTTCAAACTGATTTCTTAAACGGGAGCAATTCACTAAAATTATAGAAGCAACATTCGAAATTACTTTTTCGATTTCATCGTGATAACTTTCGTCGGAAATTAAAAGTATATCGTAATGATTTTCAGTCGCGGACTCTATATTCTCGAGATAAAATATTTTTCTTTTTGTAACGATATAATTCGTTTTGGCAACCAGCAATTTTTCTTCATCATTTACAAAAGAATATATTTTGCGCTGTGGTTCTTGTAGAGCAAGCAAAACATCCAGTTGTCCATAATCATTTCCTAAATGAAGGATTTTTGCTTTTGGCTGAATGTGTTCATTTAAGCTGTAATACGTTTCGAGATTCGGTTTCAAATCTTTTTTTACGCTTTGCCCAATTTCAATTTCTTTATAATCGTAACTGTTAATCAGCATTGTTTTGAAATAATCTGGGCCTTCAAGTTCTTGTCTAATTTTACGATATTCTGCTTTAAAAAACGAACTGATTTGTTTGGTTCTTTCGGCATAATTATTTCCAAACGAAAGATCATTTGGAGCAATTCTTTCTAAAATCGTAACTGTCAATTTTCCGTGGTGAATAACAAAATCACCTTTTGGAATTAGTTCTGAAGCACCATGAATAACCACAGGAATAATATCGATTTTAAATTCTTCGGCAAGGAAGAAAGCACCTTTATGGAATCTCTTTATAACATTGTTTTCTGATCGAGTTCCTTCTGGAAAAACCATCAGAGAATATCCTTCGTTTACTTTTTTACGCAGATGTTCTACTCCGCCTTCAAGACCTTCAGAAACAGGATAAAATCCCGCTTTTCTCACAACACCGCCAAAAATAGGAGAGTTGTAAACCCAGTCGCTCACCAAGAAAATGATTTTTGGGTTTAACATTCCGATTGAAAGAATATCCAGAAACGAAGAATGATTAGCAATAATTACGGCTGGTTTATCAAAAGTTTCATTGAAATTATTAACTACTTTTTTGCGAATAAAAGGATTTGAATACAATACCGATTTCATGAATTTTGAAACCACATATCGGAAAGTTTTCATTTTGGACTTTTTACTAAAAGGCAAAATCGGCATAATAGTAAAACTGAAAATCGACATTACGATTCCGCCCAAACCATAATAAGCAAATGAAATTACGCCATGAATAAAAGTTCTTAACTGAAAAGGCGGATTTCCTTTTTTCGGACGATTCGATAAAAACAGTTTGAATAAAATCGGATAGAAAATAAAAGTAATAATTAACGCAGCAAAAACCCCGATTAATGAAACCAATGAAATAGAAGTAAGCGCAGGATGTTTGGCAAAAATCATTGCACCGATTCCTAAGATTGTCGTGATAACTGCCAGAATAATTGAAGTTCTGTATATGGCAATTTCGTTAACACCATTGGTATATTCTTTTTGCAAGGCGCTGGTCATGAAAATACTAAAATCAACTCCATGACCAAAAATTAAAGTGCAGACAATCATACTGAAAATATTCATCTGAATGCCAAAAATGCCCATAATTCCTGCGGTCACAATTCCGGTTAAGGCAATTGGAATACAGCTTATGATTACTAATTCGATTCTTCGGAAAAAGAAAAATAGAATTAAAATTACAGCAACAAATGAATAATTTACAAGCGAATTAAAATCGGTTTTTAAACTGCTGAAAAACGTTTCGTTCATCTGCTGGCGATCAATCGCAATGATGTTTTCTTTTGCTGAAGCCGATTTTACAAAAACATCTCGTTGTTCTGGCGTTACTTTTACTAAAGTTGAAATGGTATAAAAACCATTTTTTTCGGTTATAAATTCTTGTAACTGTAGCGCTCTAATTTTTAGAAATTCAGCTGCAGAAACAGGTTTGAAATTGAAATCTAAATGATCAAAAAACAGATTGTATGTTGTTGGTTTAAAACCAAGCTTAGAACCTTCGGCAATTAATTCAGATTTTACAAATTGTTTTTTCTGTGAAGTCCAGAACGAATTCCATTTTTTAATTTTTTCTATTTGGGCTTGTTGCGAAAGAACAATGCCTCCAACGGAGCTGAAATTTAAAATTTTATCCTGTTTTTTTGCTGTAGATAAATCATCAAAAAGTTTACTATTGTGCTGTAAAGCTTCTTCCATGGTTTTTCCGTAAGAAGCGACATAGATGGTTTTGGAAGTTAAACTTGTGCTTTCTTCCAACTGTTTTTCGGCAGCTTTGATTTCTTTCGGAATAAAATTCAGTTGCGATAAATCGTTATTAAAACCAACATCATTATAAGTAAAACAGCAGATAATGGTAATGATAACGCAAAGTCCGATTAAGATTTTATTGTTGTGAAAAGAAAAATGAGCCATTTTATCGATCACATTCTTTTTGTGTTCTGCTGGATTTTCTGTTGGCTTGTATAAATGAGGAACAATCAAAAGTGAGAAAACTCCAGTTGCCATAACAATAACAGCAGCAAAAATTCCGAGATCGTTTAAGGCATCCGATTTTACAAAAAGCAGACATAAAAAAGCAACTGCGGTTGTAGAACTGCTCATGATGACCGGCATCGTAATGTCTTTGTACAACGTTTTTACATCGCTATTATGTTTGTAATGTGTGAGAATGTGAATGGAATAATCAATTGTAATTCCCAATAAAATAGAACCAATTCCTAATGAAATTGCCGAAATCTGTTCTCTAACGAAATATAAAAAGGCAACCGCAAACAAACCGCCAAAAACAGTCGGTAGGAAAATAATAAGCGGAATTAATACTTTTCTATAAAACAAAATAAGAATCAGCATTAAAGTGAACATCGCAATTGATGTTGTTAAAATAATATCTCCCTTAATCTGATTGGCATTGGCAACAGCAATTAAAGCAGAACCAAAATAACTAATAGACGTTTTTCCTTTAAATTGTGCATTGAGATTTTCTTGAATCGATTTCAGTTTTTCTGCAAAAATGGTATTCTTTTCTGTTTCGCTCGACGGAATATTCGAAGTGATAAAAAGCAGTAATTTCTTTTTATCCTTTGTCATTACAAAACCATTTTCCAGAGTAAAATCGTCACCAATATTTAATTGCTGTAATTTTTTTAGAGCAATAAAAGAAATCCCAAACGGATCTTGCAGAATAAAATCTTTGGTAATAAATCCCGAAGGAGAAATAATCGATTTGTAATTTCCTTGAACGGTTGCTGCAATACTGTCTTTTTGAAGTTTCTTCTCGATAGCCGAATAATCGTTATCATCTAGAAAAAGTGGCAAATTATTGTAAACAAAATCGATTGTTTCTTGAATGTTTTCTTCATCAATTTTTCCTTGAATTCCTGTTATGTACGGTTTGCAAGATTTAGAAACGCTGTCAGAAAATATAGTTGCCATTTCTTTCAAATCCTCGGCAGAACCATTTTTATCCAAACTGAAAATTACGGTAGTTTTATCGGCAAAATTTAATTGTTTTAAGACTTTGGCGGTAACATCGGTTTTGTCGTTGGTTGGAATAAGTTTGGTAATATCTTCTTCAAACTTCAATCTTGAAGCGAAAAATCCAAAAAATAGAAGCATCAAAACAGCCAATAGAACCGAAAGAGATTTTCTTCGGTTTACAAATAAATGAATGGCGTAGAAGTATTGATGCATGGTTATTTATTATTTTTTTTGCCACAGATTAAAAGGATTAAAAAGATTCTAATCTGTGTTGGTTTGCCACGAATTTCACGAATTCTTAATTTGAAAAAGGGCATAAATTTGTTTTGTTTTTTGCTGCCGATTGAAAGGGTTAGATAGATTTTAACTCTGTTTTTTATCAGAAGTTTTAAATATCACCACAATTAAATTTGTGTAAATTCGTGAAATTCGTGGCGAAAAAAAAATCATTTTAATCCTTTTAATCTGTGGCAAACTTAACTTAAATATTCGGTTTGTTTTTAGAACTAAAAGCCGTTAAAAGCAAATAACTTATAAGACCAACTGATAGCGCTGAAACGGTTGCTAAAATAAGACTTCCTACGATATATTGTGTAGCATTTTTTTGAATATCGTCGAGGGTGATTGAACTGTCTAAAACCAGTGGCGTATCGCTGGTTACAAAAACACTCCCAACTTGAAGTGAAGCATAAATAATAAACGGAATAAAAGGCGGAAAACTTACGTTTGAAGTAAGATAAGCAATGACTTTGTTGAGTCGGAACAAGGCAGCAAAGGTAAAAAGCAATATAGTTTGAAATCCCCAAAAAGGCGAAAGTCCGATAAAAATACCTAAAGCAATTGCGGCCGATTTTTTAAAATTAGAATCATTGCTTTCTAAAATATCTTCTAAAAAGAATTTTTTAAACCCTTTTTTTTTAGCTCTTCTAAAAAAATCTCTTGGCTTTATATACAGCAAAGCATTGGTCACCAAAACAGTATTTAAAATACTGATTCGGGTAAAATCTTGAAATGGTCTAAAATGCGAAACTCTTTCTGCAGGATCGTATAAAACCTGAATTGGAATATTTTTTACTACAATTCCTTTCCATGCCGCACGAACGATAACTTCGATTTCAAATTCAAATTTATTGGTATAAAAACTTTTTGGAAGCAATCGAAGCGGATACAATCTAAAACCAGATTGTGTGTCGTCTAACTTGATTCCGGTTTCAAACTTGAACCAGAAATTAGAAAACTTATTTCCAAAACTGCTTTTCTTCGGAACATTTTCCTGAGCCATATTTCGGCTTCCAATCAAGAGCGCATTTGGCTCTTCTTGAATTGCTTCTAAGAAAACAGGAATATCTGCAGCAAAATGCTGACCGTCAGAATCGATTGTAATGGCGTATTCAAAATCCAATTCCAATGCTTTTCTAAATCCGTTTCTCAGCGCTCGTCCTTTTCCTAAATTTTTAGGATGATGAATTTGAGTCAGCTGCGAATATGATTTTAGAATTTCACTGGTAGAATCGGTTGAACCGTCATTGACAATAATGATATTTGTGGTGAAATCTAAAATAGAATCCAGTACTTTTTTTAGTGTTTTTTGGTTATTGTAAGTGGGCACAATAACGCAAAAGTTAGTCGAACTGAGTAATTCTTGCTGTGATTTCATGGAGAGTTTTTTGAGCTTACTTTACAAATTGCTTCTCTTTTTCAGAGAAACTTTTAGATTGTAAAACAAAGTCTTTAAGATAATCTTTCAAAGTTGCACTTTGCGAAGCATAATACGTCGTTATGAATTTTTTATCTTCTTTAATGTTTTTCTTGTAGCCTGTAATACCGGGAACATCTTCCTGAACACTCAATCGGATCATTCGCATTTCAATATTACTTGGATCACTTTTTATTGTTGCCTCAAGTAATTTTGCACCTTCTTTAAAACGATCCATTTTCTGGCTAAATTTTTTTTCAAATTTAGAATCCAATAAAATAGAAGCCGCTTTATAAGCCACCAAAATTTTATCATCATTATTTGAAACTCCAGAAAGTTTGGCTACAAATTCTTTGGCATTGTTTTCTGATTTTGCTACATCAGAATACATTTTGCGGATCGAAGCCAAATCTGGCGTTCCAGCAAAACTAACCCATAAAAGTAATGTCAGTAACAGTTTCATAGTTATAATTTTTTGTACACATTACTCAGTTTAAGAGCAGTTGTGTCGTTAAAGTAAGTCGTGTTTTTCACTTTTACTAAACCGTCTTCAGTTGTTGTAACATCAAGTTCCAAGCGTAATTCTGGATTAACCTCTGGATTAATCAGCGCCATGAATTTTACATTTGCCAAAGACTGAATCATCAACGAACTTTTGGTAATAGATTCTGTAAGTTCTTTGATAATCTGAATCATACAAACACCTGGCATAATAGGATTTCCAGGAAAATGTCCTTTAAAAACCTCATGCTTGGCATTGACTAAAATTGTAATAATATATTTTGAATCAGATACTTTTTCTTCTGATAATATTTTATAAAAATCTTGTAAAATCATATTTTTTATTTTCCAAATGTATAAGCAGCACCAAATTGAAACACTAAATTGTTGCTATCACTACTTTCATCATAATAATTAGTAAAAGCATTTGTAAATCCTTTTTTTACTCTTGCTTCAAATGCAATTCCATTTTTCAAGCTATATCCTAAGCCTGCAATAATTCCGAAGTCAATATCTTCACCTTTATTAAAATTGTATTCTTTTTCTTTAGGTTCTGCTTTTATGTCATCAGCAATTAAAATATCAGCAAAAGGTCCTGCTAGTGCATACAAATTTTCAGTAAAATTAAATTTATTTATAGTAATTGCTGAAATATATTGTAAAGAAGCATCTACAGTTCCACTAACAGAAGTTGTTGTATATGTATTTGTTTCTGGATTGTAAATACTTGTTGTACCCATATCTGCCGTCCCTTTTCCTCCTTGTCTTGAATATGTTAATTCAGGTTGTAGCGTATAAACTCTTCCAAGTTTTAAAGCTCCAAAACCACCTATGTAAAAATCTGTTTTGTTGCCAAGATCGGTATTTGTTAGTTTAGAAATATTAATTCCAGCATGAATACCAGGTTTAAATGTTACTTGAGCTTGTGTTGTTAAAAATGCAAAAAAAGTTAATGCGATTATCGCTAAATTTTGTTTAGTCATTATTTTATTTTCGTTATTTAAAAGAGTAGCTGATTCCCAACTGAAAATTAATATTTGTGTTATAATCTCCAAATAAATAATAATTATTGGAGTCATTTTGATAATAATCGCTGCTTAAAACATCAAGTAGACCTTTTTTGAATCGTGCTTCAAATGTCAAACCAGAAGGTAGAGCATAGGCAACTCCTAAAACCAAACCAAGATCATTTTGCGCTTTTCTAACAGCAAGATTATCATTCAATAAAATATCTAATGTCGGACCTGCTTGAAATTGAATTCCTATTGGTAGCGTAAACTTATTTATCATAGAAAGAGACAAATAGTTTATATCAAGATCTAAATGCTCTACTTTATTGGTCTGTGTATTTTCATCAAAATAATTTCGCGCTACATTATTAGAACCTTGCCTGCTGTAATTAATTTCTGGCTGAAGGGCGTAAATTTTGGTTATTTTAATTTCTGTAAAACCTCCGGCATAAAAATCAGTTTTATAATCGGCGTGCATTTCAGAAATGGTAGAGAAACTAAATCCAGCTCTTAATCCAGGCTTTACGGTTACTTGGGCTTGTATATTTAAAACCGAGAAAAAAACAGCAATAAAGAAGAATATTCTTTTATTCATTTTTATTTTGTTTTAAACGTATAACTAATTCCGATTTGGAAAACTTGATTTAAGATTACATCATTATAGTAATATCCGTCATTGCCATAATCATATCCATTATAACCATAAATATCAATTAATCCTTGTTTAAGTCGAGCTTCAAAAGTTAAACCATTTGGCAAAGTATAACCAAGGCCTCCAACAAATGCAATGTCAAAATCTTCTGGGTTAGTATTTATATAATTATCACTAACTTTTAAATCTAAAGAAGGGCCCGCCAATAGATGAAAACCTCCACCACCAAAGTTAAATTTTGCAACCGCTCCCAGTGTTATATAATTCAACTCATATTTTTCAGTATAATAACGGCCGTTTTCAAAATATCTTCCTTCATCACCTTGTTTTGAATAATTTATCTCTGGCTGAACTGAGAAAAATTTATTGAATTTAATATTTACCAATCCACCAACATAGAAATCAGTTTTAGAGCTATTATCATCAATATTCGTTAATGTTGATACATTCAAACCACCTCTTAGTCCTGGACTAACTTTTACTTGCGCTTCTGCTTGGATTCCGATTAATAAAACAAATGCAAGTACAACAAAATTTCTCATTTCTAATTGATTTTAAGTTTAGGATTAGTTTAATTTTTTATTCTGATTTGAAATAATTCAGTTCGATTTTTAATTTAATATTCTGATGAATTATCTGAATCCTTTCGGCAAAAATATTGTTTTCTGAACTGAAAAGCAGTGTAAATTTTTCTTTTGTTTGAGAAGCATGAACGATCTTCTCTAATTTCTGATCTTTTTTGGAGATAAAAATGTAATTGTCGCGTTTACCATCTGCCGATTTATATATGTCTGCCGATTCATTTTCGAATTGCTCTTGAATCGAATATTCCTTTTTTAAAAGCAGTCTGAAGTCTTCTTTCAAAGTATTAATTAAAATTTTTCGATCTAATTCAGACACAATAGAATTGACTTTAAAATCGGTATCTGAGATTTCAAAATCCATTAATTTATTTCCGAATTCGGTTGTAAAAACTATTCGATGTGTAGTGTCATTTATTTTCTTGGCAATGAAAATTCCAGACAATTCATTTCCGTAAACACTAATATTGGTTTTATAAACATAGTCGGTTTTTGAGTCTGAAAAATACGGAACCGTATAAGACGTTTTGTCTAATTTTTTAGGCGTATAATTTTTTGTGACCGAGCCACAAGAAATTAAAACAATTGCCAGAAAGCAATTAATTAGTAAAAACTGAATCGTCGATTTTTGCATTGATCACTTTATTTTTAAGTACAATTCGGGTATAATCTTCAGATGATTCTAACAATTTTACCTGAACAACTGTTGCTTCTTCTTTGTCAAAAGTCAGTTCGATTTGTTTAATGTATTTTTTAAGCGTCGCATCTTTCGGAACAAATTTTGCCAGATTCTGACCTTTCAATTTAAAATACGAAATCGTAAATTCTTTATCATCAAACATATTTCCGCTTACGCTACCCACAATTAATTTATTAATTCGCGCAAAGATTTTACTGTTTCCAATATCAACGGCACTTTTCTTTCCTTCATCGTTAATTAGGATTTTTCCGTTTTTGAAAGTGATGCTATAATTGTACGGTTTTTTATATTGCCATTGAAGCAAAGCAGGTTCTTTAAAAACCATTTTTCCTGAAGTTTCAATGTCCTTCGATAAAAAATCCAAATGCTTGTACTGAACAAAATCGGTACTTAAGGTTTTGATTTTTTTGGCTACAACATTTACATCTTGTTTAAAAGAAGCAATTTCGGCATCGGTCATTTTTTGTTCCTGCGCGAACAAATTGCCTGAAATAAATAGAATGAGTAGTGCTATTTTAGTTTTCATATTTTATAATATTGTGCTTAATGTTTTTGCCACGAATTACATGAATTGCCACGAATTTTTTATTTAATAAGAATCCATTTTATCCGCGTCTTCGCGCAAGCGAATCTGTTTTATCCGCGTCCAATTTCATAAGCATTGAGATTCAAAAGTTCTTCGATCGAAACGACTTGATAATTATTTTGCTGTAAAAATTGCAAAAACTGTTCCAGTACCAAAACAGAATGTTTGCCTGTATCATGCAAAAGTACAATTCCGCCGGGAGAAATATGCTTAATGAGTCGATTGAAAATTAATTCCTGATTTTGGGTTCCTCCGTCAAGCGAACGAATATTCCAGCCAATTGTTTTATGTCCAGTTATTTTTAAAGCTCTTCTAATCGAAGGTGTCGTAACTCCATAGGGCGGACGAAAGAAGTTTATTTTTTTGGAAGTGAATTTTTCTAAAAGCGCGTCTGTTTTCTGAAGTTCCTCGGTTATTTTTTTAGCATTAAAAAAATCAAAAAACTTAGAATGTGAATAAGAATGATTTCCAACTAAATGCCCTTCATCAATCACTTTTTGGAGAATTTCAGGATGAGATTCGATGTTTTTTCCAATGCAGAAAAAGGTCGCTTTGGCGTTGTATTTTTTCAGAAGATCCAAAACTTCTAAAGTGTAAATACAAGGACCGTCGTCAAAAGTAAGCGCGATTTTTTTTTCTGTTTCTAAAGGATTGCTGCAAAATGCTTTTACATGATAATTGGAAGAAATTCGTGCAGAACCAAAGGCATTTATTCCAATCCAAAGTAGAATTATAACCACAAACCACAGAAAATGAATTGCGTTATAGAGATTCAGAAGAAACAATAAAAGCAATAAAAAGATAAAAAACAGCGATATGTTTTTATGCGTTATCATTTTGACAGCAACGTAAAACTATGGTTTTTTCCGTTTAATTGGTTGTATAATAAAATCGTTTTGTAGCTTGATTTTTCGATAGCATTTACTTTTACGATTTCAGGAATTTCCTGAGTTTTCAAAATTTTAGCAGCCATCCAAAAAGCAAAAGCCGAAGCTGTATCGTATTCTCCGCTCAAATGTTTGTAATATAAAATAGGAGTTTGGGTAAACGAATTTTCGGCAAGATTTCTATAATAATTCTCAAAATCGGCATTTCCGTCAAAACCTAAAACAAGAGCATCAACATCTGAAATTTCTAAATGATTTGATTTTAAGAACGAAATAATTGCTGCTTCAACTTCATTTTCTTCCAGCGTATTTACAATAGAAACATCTAGAAGTTCGGCATAAGTGTTTTCTTTTCTTTCGTTTTCTAAAACAAAAAAATTGGCGCCTTCACCATATACAGCACCGCTCGTTGTAGAATTTAAAACATCGTACGGAGCAGAATTATCTGCTTTAATTCGTCCGTTTAGTTTAAAAAGAGAAGTGGTATAATCGCCATTTTCATCAACACCGCCCACTAAAATCGAATTAGCTTCAGCTTCTTCAATCTGCATTTTAGCATCAATAAGAGCCGATTCAAAAGAAACAGCGCCATTCACGTAGGTAAAATTATAACCTTTACATTGTTGTAAAAGTGCAATTTGTGCTCCAACGGTATTGTGAGTGGATTGGATGAAAGATGTCGGAGTTAAAAACTCTTCGTTATTGTCTAAAATGCTTTTTAAGAATTTTTCAGAATCTTCGATGCATCCTAATCCCGTTCCTGTGATAATGGCATCGACATTTTCAACATTAGCATCTTTCATGGCCAAAGCCGAAGCTACGATTCCGTTTTTCACACCTTTTGCCATACGTCGGCTGGCAGCAGGAGAAATATATTCTTTGTATACTGGCGGAACAATTGCCAGTACATTTTCGTCATGATTTACAACAGCTTCTTCCAAAAAAACAGTATCAAATGTTTTTTGAGTCGAAATACAGCCTACTCCATTTATATATGTCTTCGTCATTAGCTTTTTGAAAATATAAGGGTTGAACAGTTTCCACCAAAACCAAAAGAGTTGGATAAAACGTGTTCGATAGTTTTATTTTTTAAAGTAGTCTGCGGTTTCAAATCAAATTCTACCATCGGAACTTCAAAATTCAAATTGGGGTAAACCACATTATTCTGAATTGCCAAAACACTATAAACGGCTTCTATCGCAGCTGCAGCCGCTAATGTATGCCCTGTAAAAGGTTTTGTAGAACTGAAATCTGGAACTTTTCCGTTTTCATAAATTCGAAGCAAAGCTCTTCCCTCAGACAAATCGTTGTTTGGAGTTGCAGTTCCGTGAACGTTGATGTAATCAATTTCAGAAGGTTTTAAACCCGAAACTTCAAACGCTTTTTTCATGGCCAAATAAGCGCCGTCTCCATTTTCTGAAGAAGCAGTTTGGTGAAAAGCGTCGTTGGCATTTCCGTAACCCGAAACTCTTGCCAGCACTTTTTTGTTTTGCTTTTCTACAATTTCATCCGATTCTAAAACCAAAAAAGCGGCAGCTTCTCCGAGATTTAATCCTTTTCTGGTATTGTCAAAAGGTTTGTTGTAATCGTCAGATAAAATCATCAAAGTCTTGAATCCGTTGATGGTGAATTTTGCCAAAGCATCGGCTCCGCCCACAATTACGCGATCTAATTTTCCCGTTTTGATTAATCTCGCACCCAACATAATCGAATTGGCTGCAGACGAACAAGCCGTAGAAATAGTTGTCACCATTCCTTTTAAACCTAATTCTTCAGCAATTTTTTCGGCAACATCGCCGCCATCGTGGCAAGTAATGTATTTGGTCAATTCTGGTTTTTCGAAATAATCGTAATAATGTCTTTCCGTCATGTCCATTCCGCCCACGCTTGTAGCCGAAATAAGTCCCGTTCTAAATTCATTTATATCAGTAATGCCAGCATTTTCAACAGCTTGTTTTGCTGCCAAAGTGCCAATCATAGCGGTTCTGGAGAAATTATTATCCTCATTTAATTTCAGTTCATCAACAAGATCTTCGTTGGTTTTTTTGATTTCGCCAACTTTGATAACATCTGCATGAACAGTCGAAATATTTTGAATACGAGAAACACCGATTTTGTTTTCAATCAAGGAAATATAATTTTCCTCAACCGAATTGCCAATCGCAGAGATAATTCCCATTCCCGTTATTGCAACACCTTTCATTTTTAGACTTCTTAGATTGTTAGAATTTTAGACTTCTTAGATTTTTTTAGACTGGCTTAGAATTTTAGACTTCTTAGATTTTTGAAAAGCATTGTCTAAGAAGTCTAAAATTCTAAGTCAGTCTAAGAAGTCTTACTTCGTTCTGTTCGCGCTGATATAAGCTGCCATAGTTTCGATAGACTGGAAAATAGATTTTCCTTCTTTCGGATCTACTAATTTAATTCCGTAATCTTTATCTAAAATCACGATCAATTCAAGTGCATCAATCGAGTCTAAACCTAAACCATCTCCAAACAGAGGATCGTTATCAGCAATATCTTCTACTGCAATATCTTCAAGGTTTAAAGTTGTTATGATTTTATTTTTTAATTCTTCTTTTAATGCTTCCATGATTATTTATTGTATAATGTATTGATAGTCTCGTTTGTATATTTTGTATTTTCTTCTGTACTAATTGTACATAAAAAAGCTTTATAATTGTCGTTAAAATATTCTACCCAACCGCACAAAATAACATCTGCTTTATTCGTATTCAGAAGAATATTCGAATAATTCGACATAAATTCGGTGTTAAAGGTGTCAAATATAAAGAAAGAATTTTCACTTTTCAGCTGATGACGGATACTTATTTCGCCCAAACAAATATTTGGCAGCGTATAAACAAAGACCGCCGGACTTGGATAATAGTTTTCTTTGTCTGAAATAGATTCCTGATATTTTACATCGGTATCCAAACTCGACGATTTATTGGCCAAAACCAAAGCAATATTATTTTCCTGCTCCGTTGAGGTTATCGGACTCAAAAGCAATTCTGATCCTAAAAAAGCTAGTTTGCTCAAAGCATCCATTTTGAAAAACTTTGGATATTGCATTTCAAAATTACGATACGCTTGTTTAGAAAAATCACCAAAATCTGTCGGTTCAATTTTGAATACAGAAGTTCCGTTCAAAACAATTTCGTTGTTTTGAATGGTGATGTAGGATTGTATGTAGGTTTTGTTTTGAGTCATTTTATTTTATGTAATCTTCTGCTTGATAAGCATCAATTGGAAAATCTTCTTCTGTTACCGATTTATAAAAGAAAGTTCCAATACTCATTTTTAGATCAATGTAAACTTTATTTAAATTTTCAATATTTTCTTCTTCCCAAAGAATGTCATGAAAAATATATCCAATACTCATTGTTTTTGTGTTTACAACAATTGGATCTCCATTTGCACCTGAACCAATTATAAGTAAATCTTTTTTATAGATTTCTTTGTTCTCTTCTTCAAGATTTTCTATTCTAATTCTGTTTACACAATTAAAATATATGCTTCCAAAAATGATTTCTTCTCTAAAGGAAAATGTTTTAAAAAAATCTATTAAATCCTTCGATAGATTTAAACTTTCAAGAAATTCAATAGTTTTATCTGTAATTTTTACAACATCATTTTTGAAATCAAAATCTTGAATTTTTAAAGCTTTTTTAAAAAGGGATTCGTCTAAATTCATAATGTCTGTTTTTTTATGAAACCCAAGTTTGAATAATTTTATTTACTTTCCATTTCCCAGCCTTATTTTCAATTAAAACAAGAAAACCTCTTCCGCATTTTCCGCCGCCACATGAAGCACCAGCTGACAAAATTCCTGTTTTTTTTGTTTTATCAAATTGAATTCTAGATATAAAAATAGTTCCAACAGGTATCAAAGAATTACTTTTATCATTTAAGTTCCATTCTTTTTCATGAAGATATTTGGAAGTATTTTCAAAACGAAACTTTTTATTATTCTTAAAAGGTTTTAAATCAAATTTAAATTCTTCGCCTTCTTTTAAAGTGTCATAAGTAAAGTTTGAAAGATTAACTTCTTTAGAAATCATTTCTGTTTCGAAAGAACTAATCTTTCCAACACGATCATATACACCTAATAAAATTCTTTTTTTGTCATTTTTTATACTGTCTGTATAACGCCAATATTTCTTTAATTCGGCAGCATGTCCTGTTGTATCTTCTTTATTTGTTTTTTCATTGAATCTTGGTGAGGGCGGAGGAAGAATAATTCTTCTATCCATATAAATTGAATCTACAATTTCGACAAAAACACTATTTAAAACCTCTTTTTCAAATTCAGATTTAGGCACTTCTTTCTTCTTACATCCAAAAGATGAAAGAAGAACTAAAGTTATAAATATGAATTTTGATAGTTTCATAAATCTTATTGGCATAATTTTTTTATGTCCATCTTTAAAAATAATTGTGAAAACAGAACAGGAAAATTGGTTTTAGGACCATTCTTGATCATTGTTACATAAATTTCATTCTTCTCTAAAATAAATATCCTGCTTGATTGGTATAAATTATTAATAGCAAAAGTATCAGATTTGTTATAAATGATTAAGTCTTTCGAATTTACAGCCTTTTGAAATTCTAGTTTTTTGCAATAGTCATTAATGATAGTTCTATTTTTTTCAGCGTCATATTTGCTTATAATTTTTGTAAGATGTTTTTCAGTCACCTTTCGATAAATTGCATAAGCAAAAAAGAGGCTTCCAAAAAATAGCAGATAATATTCGGTTCCAGTTTTAGAATGATCTCGATATGGATCGTAATAAACTAAAAAAGGACAAATAATTCCAAAGCCAAAAAATAAACAAAGCATTATAGTATTAAGTTTTTCACCCCAGCTTTCAGTATAAACTAATTTACTTTTTTCTATACTTTTTTCAATATCTAAGTTTCTTAAACTTCTCATTTTATCTTTCCGATTTGTTTTATCTCTTTATCAAAATCTGAAATAATTTTTTGAGTCTTATTGAACTCGTCATATTCTTTAATTGCTTTTTTATCTGCTTGGATTTTCGATATTTTTCCTTTTCCTTCTAGGATTTTATATTCATTAAAAGAAAGAAATTTATTTACACTGGCAGCCAATTGTTCCATAGTAAAAGTATTTTCTCTTTCAATTAAACCTTCTATGTAATCAAAGTAACCTGTAACGGTTCTTTCTAATTGATTAATTTCTTTTTCTTGTAAATAATTTTTGGCGACAATTACATCAGATTTTATAATTCTTCCTGGAACATTTTTCCAAGTTGTAAGCCCCATATTGTCCTTAGATTTATCCGCATTATTATGGATAATTTCTGCAGCAGTATTTCCTGTTATAGCAAAGTGAAATTTATTTTGAACCATTGCATAAAAACTTTTGGTAACTTCTGAGTTTTTATCATAATCAATACTACATTCTGCAAAAATATCACTTACTTGTTGGTAAATTCGACGTTCGCTGGCTCGGATTGAACGTACTCTACGTAATAATTCTTTGAAATAATCTTTACCGAAAACTGTTTGTCCTTGTTTTAGACGTTCATCATCTAAAACAAAACCTTTAACAATATATTCTTTTAGGGCTTGAGTAGCCCATATTCTAAATTGTGTTGCCTTTGCTGAATTTACTCTATAACCAACCGAAATAATAGCGTCGAGATTATAGAATTTTTGGTTTCTGGAGACTTTACGATTACCTTCAAGTTGAACTTGTAAAATTTCTTTACAAGTTGAATTTTCTTCTAATTCACCTGACCCAAAAATGTTTTTTAAATGTGTTGTAATATTTTGTGTTGTTGTATCAAATAGCTCACTCATGGCTTTTTGTGTGAGCCAAACAGTTTCATCTTGTACAAAAACATCAACCCTAACATTTCCGCTAGGTTGACTATAAATTATAAATTTAGTTTCCTTATTTTCCATTTCATTTTATCTTTTCAAAAACCACAGCCGTATTACAACCTCCAAAACCAGAAGCTGTTTTCAGGAAATATTCAATCTTCTTTTCTTGATTTTTCTCAATTACATTAATAGCTTCACTAACTCCAATTTCATCAAAACCTTTCGATTCAAAAAGTTTATTTTGATTGGCAGATTCTATGGCAATT
The DNA here is from genome assembly GCF_003254585.1 of Flavobacterium sharifuzzamanii. GTDB lineage: Bacteria > Bacteroidota > Bacteroidia > Flavobacteriales > Flavobacteriaceae > Flavobacterium > Flavobacterium sharifuzzamanii. Next base: position 92,457 of record NZ_QJGZ01000032.1, read on the forward strand.
ACCGTTTCCAATAATCCTGAAGCGCCAAGTGTATGACCGTAAAATCCTTTTAAACTATTTACGGGAACATTCTGTAAATCTAAACGAGTTAGAGCAATCGCTTCCATTTCGTCATTATATGGTGTTGCGGTTCCGTGGGCTGAAATATAATCTAATTTGTTCGCTTCAATTTGAGCTTCTTTCAAAGCATTCTGAATACTTCTAAACAAACCTTCACCCGTTCTTGACGGACCCGAAATATGATTCGCATCGTTTATCGAACTGTCGCCAATCACTTTTATTTTGGCGTTATTGGCTTCCGCTGAAACTAAAACGGCTGCTGTCGCTTCGCCTAAACTTACACCGGTTCTGTTTTTAGAATAGGGTTTGCAAGGCAGTTCGCTCATAGCTTGAAATGCATTAAAACCAGACAAAACAAATTCTGAAACTTCATCTCCAGCCACCACAAAAACGTTGTCATAAAGTTGAGACTGAATCATTCTTTTGGCAACAGAAACGGCTAAAATTCCAGAAACGCAAGCATTCGAAACCACAATTGGCTGAGTTTGGAATTCGAAGAAATCGGCAACGTTTTTAGCCAAAACATCTAAATGTGCGTTGTTGAAACTTTCCTCAGAATCATTTGCCAAAGCGGTTACATTTCCTTTTGTGGTAGAAAGTATAAAAGCAGTTTTTGAATTTAACTCAACTCCTGATTTTTTGATAATCGGCTCCAAAGCCAAAATCATCATTTTCTCTAAACGGGAATATTTTGTCTCCGTACTAATTTTTAAAAAGACACTATTTATTTTTTCATCAGAAATAATCGAAGCATAAAACGGATTCGGCATCAAAGAAACATCATTATGAAGCTGAATTCCAGAATCACCATGAAGAATGGCGCTAATATTAGATTCAACATCAAAGCCTAAAGGTGTGATGCAATTTGTTTCTGTGATGTATATTTCTCTTAACATTTTATGATTTTAATTTCGTGAAATTTTTGCTCGCAGATCTAGCAGATTTGGCAGATTTTTTTTAAAATCCTTTTAATCTGTGTAATCTGTGGCAAAAAAACTATTTCAACAACCCAACTTTTCGTTTCCATTCCTCATAAAAAGGAGGATTGGTCAGCATTAAATTTCCTGCTGCATCTAAAAAAACCTGAGTTGTTTCGCCGGTGCAGGCCACTTCTCCTTTATCATCAATAATTTTAAAACGGTAAATCATTTTGGCGGCTGGAGTGTCAACAACAGTAGTTTCTATTGTTACCACATCACCATAACGCAAAGACAATTTATGTTCACAGGTCGATTTTACAATTGGTGTTGTATAACCCGTTTTGGCAATATCCAGATACGTAAGTCCGTGTTGGCGTCCAAAGGCTTCTCGTCCATCTTCGAAATACGTAATGTAATTGCCGTGCCAAACAATTCCAAGCGGATCAGTTTCGTTAAAACGAATCCTGATTTCGTGTGAAACGGTTAGATCTGTAGCTTCTTTAAACTGCTCTTTTCTTTTTATCATAAAATAATGCGATGGAAGTGGTAATAATGAAAAACAAAAATAATAAACTTATTCTTGGTATGATTTCGACGAAAGAAACGTTTCTAAGCAATACATCGTAAAAAGCCTCTAATCCCCAGTTCATTGGAGATGATTTAGCAATATATTGCATGATTTTAGGCATGGCAAAAACAGGAACCCAAACACCGCCAATTGCTGCTAAAATGATCACACTTGTCGCACCAAACGGAGCCGATTGTTCTTGAGTGCTTGCCACAGTTCCCAATAAAATTCCGAAGCCGATTGCTGCAAAACCTGAAAATAATGCGACAACACTTGTCAGCAAGAAATGACCTTCAATATTTAAAGAAGGCAATCCGATGGACGGAAATAAGAATACGGCAACGGCAACCATCATATAAAACTGAATCATACAGATGATCGAGTAGGTAATGGTTTTTCCAATAATGACAACTAGATTAGAAACAGGATTGGTTCTTAATCGAACAAAAGTTCCTTGCGATTTTTCTTTTACAATATTGATAGATAACGGAATGACAATAAAAAAGATCGCAAAAAGTGTCCAAGCTGGAACATTATGCTGAACTGAATTGGGACGAACTTCTTTGTTGTTGATTCTCGGAATTATTTCTTTGAAAGTAATAAAGTTCTTTTGTTCAAAATCGATTGTTTCCTCGCCTAACTGTTTTTGAAAAGTGCTGTAAATTGATTTGGTTTCAATCTGCGAAATCATTTTATCGATTGAACTCATAACGGCATTTTTGAAACTCATCTGAACTGCTGGATCAAAATACAGTTTTACTTCTTTTTCTTTAATAACGCGTTGAGGTTCGGCAGCCGTTGTACTGTCGGTCAAACCTAAATTGCTGACAATTTTTTCTACATTCTGATTCACTTTTTCCTGTAAATCCGAACTTAAGCTTTCTGGAATTACAATTGCCAGCTGAAATTTTCCTTTGTATACATTTTCTTTGGCAATTTCTTCGGTAATCGGTTTATTGTCGATTTGGGTTACAACCGTAAAATATTTGCTTTTTTCTAAATTTTCAAAAACCGTTTTAGAAACAGATCCATGGTCTTTATCGACCAAAAGAATCTGAAGTTTAGAATCGGTTACGGCTTTAAAAGTGCTGTCTTGAATTAAGGTTACGGCAATTACCAAAACCAAGGGCATGATAAATAAAATAATCAATCCGCCTAAATCTCTTTTTAGCAAAAGGAATTCTTTTACTACCGACATCCAAATTTTATATATCATCTCTCAACGCTTTACCAGTTAATGAAATAAAAACATCTTCGAGATTTCGAGCATCTTTTGTAGATTCAATTAATGCCGACGGAGTTGCTTGTGCGTAAATCTGTCCTTGATCTAAAATCGCAATTTGAGAACAGAAATCTTCGGCTTCAGCCAAATGATGCGAAGTATAAATAATGGTTGTTCCGTTTTGGTTCAACACTTTCAAATAATCGATAATGGCAGTTTTAGAATGCACGTCGACACCAACTGTTGGTTCATCCAAAAACAAAACTTTCGGATTATGAAGAATTCCAGCAATCAGATTGACACGGCGTTTCATTCCGCCCGAAAAAGTCTGAACTTGTTTGTCGGCAAATTTCAATAAACCCAAAAGATCTAGCGTTTCGATTACTTTATCTTTTAAATCAGATCCTTTTAAACCGTACATGCTTCCAAAATAGAGCAGATTTTCTCTCGCAGTCAAAGTCGGATACAAAGCATATTCTTGAGGAACAACGCCTATGATTTTTTTAATTTTTGAAGCATGATGCTGATAATCTAAACCATCAATGGTAAAATGTCCCGAAGTTGGTTTTACCAATCCGCAAAGCATGGAAATCAAAGTGGTTTTCCCAGCTCCGTTTGGGCCAAGTAAACCAAAAATCTGACCTTCATTTATATTTAGAGAAACATTGTTCAAAGAATACATTTCTGCATTTTTGTACTTTTTAGAAAGGGATTCTATTTGAATGATAGATTGCAAAATAGTGTTTTAGCTGATCGCTTTTTTTAGTTTTTTGAAAAAGATTTCCTCTCTATTGGCAATGTCCAAAAGTTCATCGGCAATAGTGTTGTAGGCGTCTTCTTTGGCACTTCTGTTTTTGTAAATTCGTGAAGCTTCAACAGCAAAATCACGCCATGAATCTCCAATTTGAGTCATTTCTTTAGAAAGTTCTTTCAGTTCTTCGTTACCCAAAATAACCGAAGCTTCCTGTAAAAATGCTGCATAAATAAAACGGAAACCACCGCCTCCAGTTCCAATTTCTTCTTGCATACGAACCATTTGCGCCAAGTAATGATTGGCTTTTCTTACTCCGTGTTTTTTAGGCCATTTACGAATCTGGCGAGAAACCATTTTGATGCCGCGAACACCAACAATTGGCATTGGCGCGAGCATATCTCTGCATGTATTTTTGATTCCTTTTATAATGGCGCTTTTTAAATCAACGTCTTTTGGAATCTGAATCGGATAGTACATTTGTCCACGAGGTGCAAAAGCTCCTTTGGCAAAACGCACTTTATTCATGTCTTCGTAAGTTAAAGTCGTAACGGTTTCCATAACAGGATCGCTCACCAAATATTCCGTTTCGGTTTTTCCGTAAACGACTAAATTGTGCGCGTTGAAATGAAAACGATATTCGTCTGGGAAATAACTTAAATTGTAAACTCCAACTTGTAATCCAGTTGGAATATTGTTTTTTAAATTTTCGTCTAAAGCTTTATTGGCATTTGCTATAGAAGAAAATTTTTGTCTTTTTATTTTTAAATTTAATCGGTTGGCCACTTTATTGAAAATCTGTCCAGGCAAAGTTCTATAACTGATTGCTGGTGCATGATTCACTTTTATAAAAGGCAGATATACAAAAAACAATCCAGAGCCAATACCAAAAACCATCGGTTCGCTAATGTTTAGTCCGCTATTTTTTAGCAGATTTGACGCTACTCCATTCTCGCAATGAGCAGACTGATGATGTGTGAAAGTTAATTCCATTTATTTGGTAATGCTGTTTTTTAATTCTTCAATTGATACTCCAAAAGTATCAGCATATTTTTTCAGGATTTTATCGTTTAATTTGGCAAAAACACTAGGCTTAAAATGTCTTTTTACGCGCCATTTCCAAAATCCAACATAACTTGATAATATGTTAAGATCCATTTTATTGGCTTCCATAAAATACACAATCGGACTTACTTCGCCGTTTAAAACCTGTTGTTTGGCATCGGCAATTCGTTCGTTTATTTCGTCAATAGAATTTGAAAGAGCAATTGTTTTGGGTTCCCAGCCTGTACTTAATGTGGTGGTGTAATTGCCGTTTTCATCAGTTGCATACAAAAGCTCTTTTACGTTGTTTTTCGTTAAGTTACTTTGATCCTGAGGTACTTGATCTTTTTCCATTTTGCTAATTTAATTTATTAGAAACATACAGATTGAAAGTATACATAAACTAATTATTAAAAATCCAAGATTTGTGAAAGCTAAAATTCGTTTTTTCTTCACGAATAAATAAATCATTTCTATTAATAATCCAAAATAGAAAAAAACAGTGATGAATAATGCTAAAACGAACATTCCTAAACCTGCATCTGTATGTCTGTGTTGGTCTTGATCGCAAAGTGAGTGAGGATCATAAATGAAGCTCCAATACAAGACTAATAATCCAAACAATGACAATAAAATCCCGATTCGAATTCCTAAATGTAAAATGACTTTTTTAAAATTATCCAACTGAAACCGTCTTTTGAATGAACAAATTAATTTCGCATTCTAAGAGTATCTGGTTTTCGGCTAAGCTTTTACAGCTCATTGTGCATAAAGTATAATCGTCTCCGACAAATTTAGAAACCAGATCTGCTTTGGTTATAATGGTGTCACCAACTTTTGGAAGCGCATGAATTTTCACATTTTTCAAAGCACTGATAAACCCAATTACGTTTACGTTTTCATTTTCAATTCCGTTATCGTCAAAAAAGTATTTTTTTCCAACAATTGCAGAACACGTTTGTGCGGTATTTTCGATTAGGCCTGCTTCAATAAAAATATTGTTTTGAACGAAAATATTGTCATCTTCAACAAGAAAAACAGTTTCTACTGAACTCGAATCGATATTCAAAATCAAATCCACCATAAGCATTGGTGCTCGGTGCGGTAAATAATTTTGTATGTCAACAGCAGTAGCTTTCATTATTGTTTTATTTTGCCAAAACCGTTTTCATTTGTCCTCTGGCAATTTCTTCATTGTTTAAAGTCGTCACAATATCAACCAAAGTAATTCCTGCAAATTCCTGCAGAATTGTAACTTCAGACTGAATGTTGTCGTGTACGTTTGGAAGCTTTTTAATCTCAATTTCTTTAATAGATCCAATGTAACCAGTTGGCGCAATTTCGTTTCTTAAAAAATATTGATATCCGGTATGCAATGCTACAGATTGCGCCATGTGTTCTATTAGTCCTGCTTCCAGAAAAGTGTTTTCAGCAACAAAAATATTATCATTTTGTATTTCTAAACCAGCAACCAAAGAAGTTTCAGAATAAGAATGCATAGCATCTACCATCACAAAAGGGAACTTTTGTGGCAGTAAATTTTCTACCATTTCTTTTTCTAGAAGTGCCATTGTTTCCATTAGCAAACAGTTAAATATGCATAAGCAAAAGAAAATCTTCCGCTTTCTGGAACAGATAATAAAATTTTATCTCCTTTTTTCAAATTCCCTGAATTCAGTAATTCTTCAAGAGCTAGGTAAATAGAGGCAGAGCCTACATTTCCAACTCGAGAAAGATTCATGAACCATTTGTCATCGCTCATTCCGATACCTTTTTCATTTAATCCTTTTTTCAATCCTTCAACAAAAAAATTAGAAGAAACGTGAGGAATGAAATATGTAATATCTTCCGATTTAATATTGTTTTTATCCATGGCGTCTTTCATGCTTTCTGCACCTTTTGACAGGATAAATTCATCTAATAATTTAACGTCTTGTTTTATTGAAAAAACAGATTCATTCAACCATTGTTCTGGAGAATAATCGCTCCAACCTTTAATTTCTCCGTTTTCCAATTTATCGCCTCCCGCATACATGCAAGTTTCTAATTCGTACGCATACGAAAAAGCTTCCATCCATTCGATTTTTAGCGAAATTGGCCCTCTTGGTTTATTTTCCAATAAAAAAGCTCCAGCACCATCAGATAGCATCCAACGAAGAAAATCTTTTTTGAAAGCAATAATTGGCTGTTCTTCAAGGCTTTTTAAATTGTCAGCCTCGTGATTGTATTTTTGAGCATTCAGCCAAGTCGAAACTTTTTCAGATCCTGTACAGATTGCATTTTTTGAATTTCCAGATTTTATAGAAAGAAAACCAAATTTAAGAGAGTTCATTCCGGCACAGCAAACTCCAGTTGAAGAGTTTAATTCTACCGATTTATTTTTTAGAAGACCGTGAACCATCGCAGCATGCGAAGGCAGAAATATGTCCGGAGTCGAAGTTCCACATGAAAGTACTTCTACATCTTGAGGCGTAAAATTTTCGTCGAATAACGGTAAAATGGCATTTCTGGTTAATTCGGCATTGCTGTGAGTGCTTTTTCCTTCTTTGTCAACAGCGTAATATCGGCTTGTAATTTTATTGTTGCGCAAAATAATGCGTCTTGCTTTTGAAGCAGTATCATTGATAAGGCCTAAATAGGCTTCCATTTCGTCATTTGAAACGGCTTCGTTTGGCAAATATTTTGCAGCTTTTGTAATATATACTTCAAACATAATTTAAATTTCGTCTTCTAAACTCCCTGATAATATTGAGTTTCCTTTTTTATAGATTTTAACTTAAGCGGATAGGTAATAAGGTGCAATATATACACTATTGGCGAAATTAACCATATCGCAAGGAATAAATAAACATTAAATACTTTAAGCAGCTGTTTGCGTTTTTTTTGATTTTTATAAATGATGTTTGACCATTTATTAAAAATTTTATTGGCCGTTTTGTCAACAGTCACTAAATATGAACTTATTTTTACAGCGCCAGCTTCGACCAATTTTGGCTGTAATTGCGTTAAATTATCTTTTTGTAAAGAATCAAGCATGATTTCTCCAAACTGACTAGATTCTTGTATGTCTTTTTCTGAAACTCCTGGAAGCGGAAAAATACCTAGATATTTTTTCTTAACTCCAGAAAACATCCATTCTACAATTGTAATCACGCTGATTAAATTTCCAACGCGGTCTACCAAAGCTACATTTCCAACCAAATTGGCATTAGCTTTTCGCAATAAAACTTTGATTTTTTCCTGAGCCATAATCCACATGTTTCTTGAGCCGCTTATGGTGATAACAGGTGTATTGTTCAAAATTTTCTTGGCATCTTCGCTTTTCAAAAATGAATTAATAGGAATTGAAGGCGATAAGTACCAAACCTGATAATGAAATAAAACTAGATCAAATTTTGTGTTTAAAATTTCTTCTGGAACTGGTTTTAACGCGGTAGGAATCTGTAAAAACGATTCTGGAAAGGCATCAAAAAATGATTCTTTGTTCCATGGAAACGGAAATGGTTTTTCTAATTGTATTTCGTGAAAAGTAAGATTTATTTCGTCTGAATTTAGAAATGGTTTTGCAATATTTCTTGCAATAGATTCCAATTGTCCAGATTGAGAATAATAAATTACGAGAACATTTTTCATTAGGTTTTTTGGCTTTGGTGGTTCGCAAAAGTAAGTAAATTTATTTAAACGAATTTTCTTATTTCGACCAATGATATAGAATTCCCAATTTTTTGATTTATTGAAAAAAACTAAACCGAAAAGTGTTTGTTTGATGCTATTTTGGCAATGAATTTTTGTTTTCTAACTGGTTCCAAAAATCAAAATAATTGAACCATTGTAATGGATAACGATTCAAGATGCTTTCAACACTTTTTACATATTCTTTCAAAAGTGCTTTTTCGTCTCGGTGTTTTACTTCGGCTTCTCTTGCGTATAGATGATAATGCAAGTTTGGTTCTTTCATTACGTAAACAAAAACTACTGGAACTTTTAATCGCGAAGCAATTAAAAATGGACCTGCAGGAAAATTGGCTTCTTTGCCTAAAAGTGTTTCAGAAAGCGATTTTGTTCCTTCAAAATAACGATCTCCCGTAAAACAGATTAATTCGTTATTGGCCAAAGCAGCATTGATCTCAAAAATATGAGAGAGATCTTCTTTGATGATGATGAATTTTACGGTTGGTTTTTGAGAAACGCTTTCTAGATAATTCTTAATGGCAGAATGTTCTAAATCTGTTGTAACAAGATTGATTTGGAAATTAAGATCAATATCTCCTAAAAAATGTTCTGCAATTTCGAAGTTTCCAACATGAGCGCTGATTAAAACACCGCCTTTTTTCTCGGCAAGTAGTTTTTTAAGCGTTTCTATTCCGTCAAATTCATAGGTGAATTTGTTTCGCATTCCTGCAGAAATGGAAACCTTATCAATAATGGTTTGTCCAAAAGTATAATAGCTTTTGAAAACCATTTTTTTGGATTTGAAATAGGAGTATTGAAGTCTTTCTTTAAAATAATAGAAAATGGCTCTGTTGCTTTTTCTTAGAAATAAAAAATAATAAGAAGCAACAAAATAAAGTAAGGCATAAGCAGCTTTGACACCCGCTTTTTGAATTAAAAAAACGAATATTTTATAACCTAATACAGTTCCTTTGGATTTACCATCCCATCGACTCATTTAAGCTGATTTGGCTTTGATTTTAGTTTCGATTAAGTCATAAAAACTTTGAAAATCAGAAATTCCAACAAAATCTGCTTCAACTAGTTTTACACCAAAGTTTGCCTCTATTGAAACGACTAAATCAACATAATCCAGACTGTCTAACCCAAGTGTATCTTTTAAATTAGCATTTGGTTCAATGTCGTCATTATCAACTTCAAATTCATCAACTAAAAAACCATTAATTTTTGCTATAATCTCTTCTTTATTCATTGTTCAATTTAAACTTTTTAACCACCAACGCAGAGTTGGTTCCTCCGAAACCGAAAGAATTGGACAAAAATATGTCAAATTTTTTGTTTAACGTAGTTTTAACTAAATTTAATTTTGACGCATCTTCATCTGGGTTTTCCAAATTGATGTTTGGCGCGATAAAATCGTGCTGCATCATAAGGATAGAATAAATGATTTCGCTTGCTCCCGCCATCCAGCATTCGTGGCCTGTCATGGATTTTGTAGAACTTACTGGAGGATTTTTTTCTCCAAAAACCTCAAAAATTGCTTTGGCTTCGTTTGCATCTCCAACTGGAGTTGAGGTTGCGTGAGCATTTATATATTCAATATCTGAAGCTTCTAATTTGGCATCGTCAAGGGCACGTTTCATTGCTGTGGCTGGTCCTTCAACGTTTGGAGTTGAAATGTGTCCTCCGTTTGAAGAAAATCCGTAGCCGCCAATTTCTGCAATGATATTGGCACCGCGCGCAATAGCAGATTCGTAGCTTTCTAGAATTAAAGTTGCACCACCGCCACTCGGAATTAATCCGTCGCGACCAATATCAAAAGGTCTTGAAGCTTTTGTTGGATCGCCTTCTCGGTTAGAAAAAACACCTAATCCGTCAAAACTGCTCATGGCATATTTATTAATTTCCTGAGCTCCGCCAGTAATTACAATGTCTTGAAAACCGCTTTTAATTAAAAAATAAGCCAAACCAATAGAGTGAGATCCGCTGGCACAAGCCGCACTAACGGTAAGATTGATGCCGCGAAGTTTAAAAATCGTAGAAAGATTCATCGTCACCGTAGAATTCATTGACTTAAAAATAGCACCAGAACCAATAAGAGCGGTGTCTTTTTTCTCGCGTACAATATCTGTTGCGTCAATGATTGCTTTAGAAACAGAGTCGTTTCCGTACATAATACCTACTTCGTGTTCATCAAAAAAAGCGTCATCGATGTTGGCATTTTTAAGTGCTTCTATAGTTGCCATATAAGCATATTCGGTTTCTTCACCGATGCTCATACGTTGTCTTCGCGTCAATAAATTTTTAAGATCGGCTTTCGGAACCATTCCTGTCAAGGCCGATTGAAAACCAAATTCTTTTCTTTCAGAATCAAACTGAATACCAGATTTTCCTTCGTATAACGAATCTTTTACCTCGTCCAAAGAAGTTCCGATACAAGAATAAATTCCCATTCCAGTAATTACAACTCGTCTATTCATCGTCTTTCAAAAGTAATTTTTTATCCTTAAAGTGTAATTTTCTATGTTTAATAATCTTAAAATAATCTCGCAAACATAGTATTCTTTAAGAATATATTCCGCCATTTATGTTGATAATTTCTCCTGTAATATAGCTTGCTTTTTTAGAAATCAAAAAGCTTACCAAATCTGCTACTTCTTCGGCTTCACCAAAACGATTAACCGGAATTAGCTTTAATAATTCTTTTTCATCCAGCTGACTTGTCATATCGGTTCTGATAAAACCTGGAGCGACAGCATTTACAGTAATGTTTCGTTTTGCAACTTCTTGAGCCAAAGCTTTAGTTGCTGCTACAATGGCACCTTTTGCAGCCGAATAATTGGCTTGTCCTGCTGTTCCTTTTACTCCAGAAACAGAAACCATATTTACGATTCGACCGTATTTGTTGCGTAACATTTTTTGAATAAAAAATTGCGTAACATTAAAGAAACCGTTTACACTCGTATTCATAACACCGTTCCAATCTTCAGGTGTCATCCACATAAAAAGGCCATCTTTTGTGATTCCAGCATTGTTTACAATTGCTTCAACCAATTTTTCAGGATTTGCTTCCTGCCAAGCAGTTAGAACATTTTGTACTTCTTCAAAATTAGAAACATCAAATCCTAAGATTTCGCCTGTTGCGCCTAATTTTTGTACTTCTTGTAATGTTTCTTCAGCAGCTGTTTTATTCGAATGATAATTAATCAGAATATGATAATCGGATTCTACGGCTAGTTTTTTACAAATCGCACTTCCAATTCCTCTCGAACCGCCTGTTACTAATACACACTTCATTTATGTAGGGTTTATTTTTATTCGTCATCAATGAAACCACTTTTATAAAAGCGATTTCATTGATGCAAATTTCTAATTTATTTGGAGATAAATATTATTTCTTTTTTTTCGGTGCTGATTTTGCAGCTGGTTTTGTTGCTGGCTTAGTTTCTTGTTTTGGTTTTTCGGCAGAAACAGGAGCTGCAGCTGGCTGAGGTTTTTCAGCGCTTTTAGAAAACAGTTCTGCATTTTCAAACCATTGGTTGGCTAAAACTGTTCCGTCAGGTTTAAGAAATCCCCATTTTCCTTCGTTTTTTACTCTGGCAACACCGTCAATAAATCCTTTGTCTTGTTGCGTAAACATCGCAATAATAGCATTTGTTGTGATGCCATATTGAGTTGGGATTACTAATTTTCCAGATTCGTTGATGAATCCCCAATTGCTTTCTTTTACAGGAGCCAGACCGTTTGTACTGAAAACTTCGGCATCATTGTAAGTTGGTTCGATCACAAATTTTCCTTCAGGATTAATGAATCCCCATTTTTTTCCAACTAAAACTGGAGCTAGGTTTTTTGAGAAAGCTTTTCCTTTATCATAAATCGGAAGAATTGCCCAATTTCCTTTTAAATCGATGTATCCAATTTTTCCGTTCTTTTTGGCAAATGTCAAATCTTGAGTTTCAAAATCCCAGATTTTTTCAGCTCCGTCAACAGGAATAAATTTTCCGCCACTTACCAATCCGAAAGTTTTGTCTTTTCTTGCCCAAGTTGTTCCTTTAAAATAATTTCCAACTTCGGCATACACTGGCTCGACCAACTCTTTTCCGTTAGTATCAATAATTCCCCAGTTTTTATTTAATTCAACTCTAGCGTAACCATTTTCAAAAGGTTTGATCTGATCGTATTTTGGTTCTAAAACAACACCCATTTTGTTGTTAATCAAACCAACCTTATTGTTTTGTCTGATGAAAGCAACGCCGTCATTAAAATCAAATAATTTTTCTGAAGCTGGAGCTTTTTGAATTTCTCCTTTCGTATTAATATAAACCCAGTCTTTGTCTTTTTGTACAATTGCGATTCCGCTATTAAAATCTTTAGCATCTTTAAAATCGGCTGGAATTACCCAAGTTCCTTTGGTATCGATAAATCCCCATTTTCCGCCATTTTCTACAGCAGCTAAGCCTTCAGAGAAACTTTTAGCAGATTTGTATTGAGGTTCGATTTTAAAAGATCCGTCTTTAGACAGATATCCAATTTTGGAGTTCTTTTTAACTAATGCCAATTCTTGACTATTAACAAATTGAATTAATACTAGCGATAAAAAAATAAGTGACTTTTTCATGATTTTATGATTCAATATTAATATTATGAAAATTCATTTTTGTTATTTTTGAAAGAGTTCAGCATTCTGAAACCATTCAATCAAAATTTCTCCATTTGGCTTAAGAAAACCCCATTTTCCTTTATGTTTAACCCTTGCTAATCCGTTGACAAACCCTTTTTCATCACGTGTATAATTTCCAAATACTGCTGAAATTTCGTAATCTGTTGGAATTACTAAATTTCCGGTTTTATCTATAAATCCCCAACCGTTTAAATTTTTTACAGCGGCAAGACCATTTTCACTAAAAGGCTCTGCGTCGGTATATGTTGGCTGTACAATACACTCTCCTGTTAAATTAGTATAGCCCCATTTTCCTCTCAAGCAAACAGGCGCTAAATTTTGAGAAAAACCTTTAGCTTTGTCAAATAATGGTTTAAGAACCCATTGACCTTTAAAATCAACAAATCCAAATTTTCCATCTTTTTTGGCCGCAATTAAGTCTTGCGTGCCAAAAGGACCAAATTCAGTAACACCGGGTAGTTCAATAAAAACCCCATTGTGTACTAATCCATATGCTTTTCCTTTTTTTGCCCATGTTGTATTATTGAAACCATCGCCAATTTCGTCGTAAACAACTTCGGCAATTTCTTTCCCTGTTGTATCAATAATTCCCCATTTGTCATTTAACGCTACTCTTGCATAACCTTTATAAAAAGCTCTGATAACATCATATTTTGGAGCAAGAACAATTTCAAATTTGTTATTGATTAATCCAACTTTATCGTTTTGTCTAAAAAAAGCTACTCCATCATGAAAATCAAATAATTTATCTGATTTTGGATTACCGTTTACTATCTCGCCGCTTTTATTGATGTAATGCCAAACAGCGTCTTTTTCTATGGCACATATTCCGCTGCTAAAATCTTTTGCGCTGTCAAAAGTTGCTGGAATTACAAACGCTCCTGTGTTATCTATAAATCCCCATTTTCCATTCTCTTTGACAGCAGCCAAACCATCAGAAAATTCTCTTGCAACGCTATACTTTGGCTCAACAGCAAAAGTTCCGTCGTTTCGGATAAGCCCAAATTTACCGTCCTTTTTCACTAAAGCAAGCTCTTGAGCGTTAATTGATTGGGCGAAAATTAAGAATAAAAAAAATATTTTTTTCATGTTGGATTGTCGTATGATTAAAGTCTCAAATTAACTGTTGATCAAATAATCTTTTACTTTTTGAACAAAAGGATACATTACTTGGTCTTCCTTAAATTCTGGAATTATATTTCTGATATCGTCGTACCATTTTTTAGTCGTAGACGAAATCTGATCTTTTTGTTTCAAATAATCAATTGCCTGAACAATTGTGATTAATTCGATCGCCAAAACTTCAAATGAGTTTTCGATAACTTTTGATGTAATCACTGCCGCATTGGTTCCCATACTTACAATATCTTGATTATCGTTGTTGTTTGGAATACTATGCACATACATTGGGTTAGATAGCATTTGGTTTTCGGCAGTTGTTGATGTCGCAACGAATTGAACGCCTTGCATTCCGAAATTAAAACCTAATGTTCCTAAATTTACGAATGGAGGAAGAATTTCGTTGATTTTAGAATTCAATAAATAATTCAATTGACGTTCTGCCAGCATCGTTAATTTCGTAATAACGATTTTCAATTTATCCATTTCAAGCGAAATATAATCTCCGTGGAAATTTCCGCCGTGGTAAACGTGTTTGTTTTTTACGTCTATAATTGGGTTATCGTTTGCCGAGTTAAATTCGTCTTCTAGAATAGAAGATACATTATTAATAGTTTCTAAAACAGGTCCTAAAATTTGAGGAACACAACGTAATGAATAATATTCCTGAACTTTTTCTTTGAAGATTTCTTCGGTGTTTTCACCAGAATATAAATGATCTTCTCTTTTACGGATTAAAGTACTGTCAGAAAGATTTTGTCTCATTCTTTCCGCAACTTCCTGTTGTCCTTTATGACGTTTGGTTTGGTTTAATTCTTCGGAGAAATGATCATCATAAGCTTGAACTAATTCGTTAATTGCACAAGAAGCTTTTAACGACCAGTCTAATAATTTTTTTGCATAATGAACATTTACAACTCCAATTCCTGTCATTACAGAAGTTCCGTTGATTAACGCCAAACCTTCTCTAATTTCTACCTGAATTGGTTTTAAACCTTCGATTTCGAAAACTTCTGCAGTTGCGCGTCTTTCTCCTTTATAAAAAACTTCACCTTCGCCAATCAAGACTAAAGCTAAATGTGATAATTGTACTAAATCTCCGCTGGCACCAACACCACCGTGTTCAAAAATTAAAGGCGTAATATCTCGATTGATTAATTCAGCCATTAAATGAATAACAGAAGAATGAACTCCCGAATTTCCTAAAGAAAGTGTATTTAATCGAGCTAAAATTGCTGCTTTTGCGCACTCAGCATTTAAAGGTTTTCCTGTTCCAGAAGAGTGGCTTCTGATTAAATTGTACTGTAATTGAATTTGATCTGACTCCTTAATTCTATATTGAGCCATCGGGCCAAATCCTGTATTTACTCCGTAGATTACTTTGTTTCCTGAGAATTCTTTTAAGAAATTAAAACTTTCGTTTACTCGATTTAAAACCACATCGCTTATCGCAACTTTGCTTTTTCCAAAGATAATGGCTTCAAATTCTGCTAAACTTAAATATTCATTTATTGTATTCATCAAATCGATTTTGGTTGTGCTAATTTAATTTTATTTATCAAAATAAATGTAGTTATTTTGATGATGGCAAATGTAGGTTAATTAATGATAATAATTCTAATATGACAAAGGAGTTTGTTGATGTTTTAGTGATTGGTGCAGGACCGTCTGGATGTGTTTCGGCATCGTATCTTTTTAAAAACAACGTAAAGGTTAAAGTTGTAGAAAAAACAAAGTTTCCGAGACTTGTAGTAGGCGAGAGTCTTATCCCGCGTGTAATGGACCATTTTGCTGAGGCAGAATTGTTTGACGCGCTAGATGCTATGAACTTCGAAAAAAAATTAGGAGCTCGTTTTATCAGAGGGGAAGAAATCTGCAATTTTGATTTTAGTGTAAAATTTGGCGAAGGATGGGATTGGACTTGGCAAGTTCCAAGAGCTGATTTTGACAATACAATGGCTCAAGAAATTATAAGAAAAGGAATTGACTTAGAATTTGAAACTGAAGTTTTGGAAGTTTCTTTTGAAGGTAAAAATTCGAAAACTATTGTAAAAGATAAAGACGGAAACCTAAAAGAAATTCACGCTAAATTTATAATTGACTCGAGCGGATATGGACGTGTTTTGCCGAGACTTTTAGATCTGGATACTCCGTCAAAACTAGATCCGCATTCTTCTATTTTTACCCATGTTAAAGATATTAATAGAGAAGAAGGTGTAGAAGGAACTCAAATTTCTTTTGATATTCTGGAAACCGAAGTTTGGCTTTGGGTAATTCCGTTTTCAAATGGAAATACAAGTTTAGGTGTTGTTGGTCCAACAGATTTTATTAATTCTCTTTCTGAAAACAAAGACAATGCGGAGGCTTTACGAAATGCGATTCAGAAATCGGATTATTATATTAAAAGATTTGCTGGAACAGAGTTTTTGTTTGAGCCTGTTAAATTAGAAAATTACTCAAGAGCCGTGAAAAGAATGTACGGCGATGGTTTTGCCTTAACAGGAAACAGTTCTGAATTCTTAGATCCAGTTTTCTCATCAGGTGTAGCTTTTGCAACCGAATCTGGAATGTTGGCTGCAAAATTATACTTAAAAGAATCGCAAGGAATTCCTGTAGATTGGGAAGTGGAATTTACGCAATACATGAAACGCGGAATTGCCGTTTTCACGACTTATGTTCAAGAATGGTACACAGGAAATCTTCAGACTTTATTTTTCCACCAGCCTGAGAATCCTGAAGTAAAAGAAAAAATATGTGCCGTTTTAGCAGGTTATGTTTGGAATGAAGAAAACTCGTTTGTCAAAAAACATGATCACGTAATTGCTAATATGGCGTATTTATTAAATATGCAAAAAGAAAAAAGCCCTGAGTAATCAGGGCTTTTTTTTGTTTAAAATGTATAAACTAGAAAGTTGATCCTTGTCATTAAAGTAAAGTCCAATATCTAAAAGATCATTCTTAATCTTGATGTTATTTGAGTATGTATAATCATTATAATTTTCAATTTCGTCTTTATTAAATTTTTTCAGGACTTGAGCTCGAGAGCAAAGAGGCAGTAATCCATTTTCAAATGAGATTTCAACTCGTTCAAAATCGCTTATAGAATATGCGTTTAAAATATTAAAATTTGGATTGTCATTATTTTTTTGGGTACTATTAAAAAAGAAATAGCAATAATTATATTCATTATTATAGGTAAGTTCTTTAATGTCTCCACTACTTCCTTCAATAACAGTTGCCCTTTCAAAATTTTTATTAATTGTTGATTTTTTGAAATCATTCTCATTTGATCGACCAATTGTTAGACCATTGATATTCCAATTTTTGTCAATTTTAATTTTTGGTTTATTTTTAATGTCTTCTGGTTTTGTAGTATTTACAAGTAAATCTTTAAAATAGCTTTCTTTGTCACAACCGCCAAAATCTATTAAACCATTAAAAACATCCCAATAACATGTTTTTGACAAATTAGTATTATTCAGAATTATTAATCTATTATAGTCTGGCGCATAGAAGATATATTTGTTCAACTTTTTTAGATTCCAATATAATCCGTTGTCTGTATTAGGGTTTTTTGTGCCTTTTCCATATTTAAGTTCAATCTTTTTTAGAATATCATTTTTCTGTTCTGTTGTATCCATTTCTATTCGGATACCATAGATATGATCTTCAGCTTTAAATTTTTTCAATGTTTTTTTTAGATCAGTTCCGTTTCTTAAAGATTTTAAATCAATGTGACCTCCTCCAGATTTGGTAATACTGTCCGTTTTTAACAATTCAGAGTTGATCTGAAAAACGATTTTTTGATTTTTTAACTCGATACCATCAAAATTATATTTTGTCGAATTATCTACTTCTATCAACAAACAAAACGGATACTCAACAGTTTCTACTCCAATATATAATGAGTCATTGTAAGAGATTACCTTTTCTATTTTTTCATTCAGTTGAAGTTTAGATAAATCCACTTTAACTACTTTGACTTCTTTTTTGCATGAAACAAAAAAGGCTAATAAACAAAAGGATATAAATTTTATCAAGTGAGATGTTATGTGTTTTTGTTTCATTTCTAGTTTTTCTGTTTAGGGTGTTTTTTCATTATCAATGCTTCTGGAGCATGAAATGGTCAAAATGGAAATCATTATAATTATAGTTTTTTCATTTTAGATATTTACTTAAGTACGGATCTTTTTCTGGATTATGAAAACCATTAATAATTCTGTCTTTAAAAGCTTTTTTTGAAATGATTTTAATATCATTCCCAACCAAATTATTTAAAGGTTCTAAAGTCAATTGATATATAACATCGTTCTTATTCCAAATAATACGTTGAGAGTACTTAATAATATTATTTCCTATATTATTTTGTTGCTTTTTTGTAAATTGAGGAAGGGTTTTAAATAATATTTTAGAAGCTCCTAATTCAAGAGTTTCTTCAAGCCTTTCATTATAAATCACTTCAGTAGGTTGTCCTAATGTTTTTATTAAGGAGTTAATTAGTTCTGGAGTTTCTTTTGAAATTATATTAGCCGAAATGTATCCTATTTTATTATTGTAATTAACTATTTTTGCGCCTAATATAGGATCAATATTTAATCCTTTAAAATTAATTTGAGAGGTGCTTTCATCCATAAAAATATAATTTAAGACCCGTTCTCCGTTATCTTTTAGATCCAATGAGACCCCGTCTTTGTCTTCTTTAATTTCATAATGCCCTTTTTGATTTTCTTTCCGATAGATTTTTAATTTCTCTAAAGGATAGCTATTTGCAGGCTTATCGAAATCTATTGTAGATAAATCTAAAATTTGTCCTTTACAACTCATAATTATTAGTGATAGTAAAAGATAGATAGTGATTTTTTTCATTTTATATGTTTAAGTAATTTTTGCCAAATCTTTTTTTGGCGCGTTGCAACTTTGTAGTAAGATGCATACAAGTATAGGTAAAAAGGAATTTTTCATTAATTTAGGATGTAATTTTAAATTACGGTTAATTTTCCTCCCTTTTCTTTTCGTTGGAAGAGAAAATCTAGATATATATTTTCATCGGGGTTTTTCTTGTTTCTCATTCGAATAATTCCTTCTCCGTCAGCTTTGTGTATTAACGTGGCAAGTTTCCCATATCCTTGATATTCTAATTGAAATGTTTCCTCAAATAAAGGTTCTATTTCATAATCACTATCATTAAGCAATTCTTCTGCCATTTTTACTTTTTCTTTACGGTCTTTTTCAGTATAATACATTGTTTTTTCAAGTAACTCTTCTCTTTCTTTAACCAATTTCAAATAGCCTTGTACATCTCTGTTTTTTATAATTTCATATACTTTTTTATATTCAGCAATTAGTTCTGCTTTAATATTTTTATTTTCGTCTTCTTGTTCTTTTTCGAGATTTACAGAGTTATGCCAACCAACCAAATCATAAGGAACTTGGGCTTCAAAAGTACTACTCCATTCATAAATTGGTAATCCTTTTAAGGGAAGTGGTGTTTTTGGTTCGTAGTGAGCTTCTACCCAAGACGAAGTACCATATTCACCTTTGTCACTAACCCATTGTTTGTCGAAATGATCTAAAATGATTCCATCTTTTCCTCGCATTTTTTCATCATAAACAGTTGTTTTAAAATTACCATCTCTAAAATGTTGAAATACTAAACCAACTGCCGCTCCAATTTTAAAAACTTTCTCACCATAAGGCGGGTACATTCTTACTTTTATTTCGTTAGTACCACTAGTCAATAATAAAAAGTTTGTAATATGACCTCCTGTAACGCCACCTTTTCGAGCCATTTCTCCTTTAAAGTTAGTTAACAACACATCATTTATATATACTTCAAACTGACAATCTGCACTATGAATATATATGTAGTTTGATCTTTTTTCATGACTTATTGAGGTGTCTTTTTTTACGGGATATTGAGTAGCGTTTTTATTTTCAATGATTAGATTGGTTCTAATTTGCCAGAACGATTCTTGCTCTTTTATTTTATTTACTGTTTCTGGAGATAATTTAGATTGACAAGAAAATAAAGTAAATAAGCAAATGATTATGACTGGTACTTTCATCATTTAAATCACAGTTAATTTCCCTCCTTTTTCTTTTCGTTGAAATCTAAATTCTAAATGTACAACCTCGGCAGGATTCTTTTTATTTTTCAATTTTATAATTCCTTCTCCGTCTGCTTTATGTAAAAACATAACCAATTTCCCATATCCTTGATATTCTAATTGAAATGTTTCCTCAAACAAAGGTTCTATTTCATAATCATTATCCTTTATTATTTTTACAAATTCGTTGCTTCTTAGCTCTTTTTCGTTTTCTCTATAGTGAAGTGTTGTAGTAACAAGTTCTTCCCTCTCTTTCACTAAAGACAAATATCCGGCAACATCTTTTTTGCTTAATATTTCATAAATTTTTTCATATTCTTTTGTGAGCTCAGACCTAATATCTTTTTTCTCATCATCATCTTCTTCTTTTAAATTAACAGAATTTCTCCATCCAATTTTATCAAAATCTACCTGAGCATCAAAAGTACTTCTCCACTCATATATTGGTAAACCTTTTAGTGGAAGAGGCTTCTTTTGTTCATAATGAGCTTCAACATAATCTGGGCTACCTAATTCTCCTTTATTATCAATCCATTGTTCGGTAGTTTGATCAAGATCTATCCCATGTTCACCATTCATACTTAAATTGTATTCTTTGGTTCTTAAATCTCTATTTTTAAAGTAAGAGAAAGTTAATCCCACATAGCCTCCTTCACCAAAAACTGCTTCATTATATTTAGGATACATGCGAATCTTTATTTCGTGAGTTCCACTTGTAAGCAATAATTGGTTAATGTCGAAGTTGGTACTAACGCCTCCTCCATTTTTTGTAGATTCTCCCATTTCTTTATATAATAATACATCATCGACAAAGGCTTCAAACTGGCAGTTATTGCTTCTTAAATAAATTCTGTTTGTTCTTAGTTCTGTAATTGTTGTATTTTTTTTTAGAGGATATTCAATTGTATTTTTGTTCTTATTGATTATTTGATTTCTTATTTTCCAAAAAGGCTCTTTTTTATTTATTTTTTCTTTTGTTTCTTGTGACAAGTTCGATTGACAAGAGAATAGAATAGATAAAAAAAAGGTCACTATTATTAGTTTCATTAATCAGATTTTAAAAAGGTTCTTCTCATTGCTTTTTTAAGAAAATTACAATTGTTTCTAAAAAATCTCAAATTCATTCTTTCCAGGAAAACCACAAAAACGAATATCCAAAACAATTTCTTCATTTGTCTGCGAATTTTCAAGATATAATGCGGGCATTCTATTTAATCTTTTTAATGTTGCTAATTTGTTATAAGCAGAGTATTCAATATATACATCATTTTTAATAGGCATCGCTTTAAAGCCATCTTCAATTTCATCTATTATTTGTGAAATTCTGCTTTTAGATTCTGATGCATTTAGATACATCGCAATTGCGACGTTTTTTTCTTTTTTTGATAGTTTATCAATAAAGAGTTTGTAGTCTTTATTGTTCAGTATAGCAACAAGCTTGTTGCTTTCTGCTATCAATGCTTCTTTTAAATCAAAACTAACATCTTTTAGATCTACACCATTTTGCCATGCATCGAGTTTATAAGATACATTGGACATAAAAACACTTTTGTGTATGATAAAAGGAATATTTTTCTGAACAGGAGCTGTGTGAAAATTTTCAAATTGCTGTATAAATTTAAAATCTCCAGAACTCACATCATATTCTATAACTTTATATCGTACATAAGCTTCTTTATGAAGTTCCTTACCTCCAGATAATGGTAAAACTCTGATTTCGATATCTTGCTCCCCTTTTTCCAATATTCCACTGTTTATTGGAATATCCATTGAGGCTTGGCCGTCTACATTTAAGGAAAAAACACAAACATCATTTATGCGTACTTCAAAATAGCACATTAAAGCACTACAATCTAATTCGTAATATATTTGATTCATTTTTATAGAAATTATATTTTTTTGGACTACTTGATGCTTTAAAGTTTTCTAAAACAGTAAGCCATTCTGAATTTTTTGAATTTAACATCCGAGTCCCTTGTTTTACAATCGTAAACTCAGTATTTAAATATTTTTTATGGTCTCTTGTATTTTCAGTATTTTGTTCCAATAAAACCCACTGTTTGGATTCTTTTAGTTCCCAAACTAAAGCAATGCCATTTTCCAGACCTGTAGTTCTTTCTTCAGGTTTACCAAACTTCTTTTTTAGATAATTAAGTAAATCTTCTGCTTCTTTATCATTTGTTATACTAGTGCTAAAACCTAAATAATTATTTTGCTCAAAATTGTCTACATGTATATAAATGTCACTGTATGCGTCATCGTAACCGTTAGGCACAGCGTATTTGGAGAAATTAACCTCGCCAAACTTAAAATAATCCAGTTGATTGGTTCTATAAGACTTTAGTCCATATGTTCCATTATCATCTTTTTCAACATCTTTAATCTTTTTAATGTCTTCGGGAATAGATTTATCAAATTTTAATCTTTCTAAGTCTGTTTGAGAATTGCATGATATATTTATTGAACCTATTACGAGTAGTAGCAATAGCTTTTCCATTATTTTAATTACTCATTTTAAAACTGTCCAAAACAGTAAATACTGTATTGTCTGTTGAGTTTTCTACACGAGTTCCCTTTTTAATTAAGACACATCTACTATAAATAAAAGTACTATGATCTTTTTTTAATCTAGGGGTTTGCGACAATAAAATCCAGTAATTCAGGTTATTATTGTCCCAAATATAATTACCCTCACCCTTTTGATACTTATATCCCTCTCGTGGTTGACGAAATTCAGGATTACCATATTTTTGTTTTAAATAAAGAAATAATTTTTCACCTTCTTCTTTGTTTACTAGTTCTATAGTAAAACCTATAAAATTATTTTTTTCATAATCATCTACGTGAAGGTATAAGTCATTATAATCTGCATTATAAGCATTTGGCATAACATATTTAGAAAAAGAAACATTGCCAAATTTGAAATCTTGCAAATTATCTGTTCTATATGATTTAAGTCCATAGATTACATCTTGGTCTTTTTCTATTTCTTTTGTGTTTTTTATAATTTTTAAAATAGCTTCATTAAGTTTCAGTGTTTCTAAATCTGTTTGAGAATTGCATGATGTAATCATTAAACTAGCGGTAAATAATAATAGTAATTTTTTCATTTTTTTTAATTTTTAATTAATGGGATATTGGCATTTATACCAAATAATTCTTCTAATTCTTTAATCACATCAAATGGTGGAATTACACTAGGGAAATCCCCCTCGGCAATTGTATAATCTCCTTCTTTAGTTTCTTCAACAGCTTTTTTATCCTTTGCAATTTTCATTGCAAGACTCATACTAATTTTAACCACATATTTGGCATCCATTCCATCAAATCCAAGCTTTGGTCTATAATATAATCCTTTGTCATCGTAATTAAAAGTGTGAGCATAAGTTACAGAAGCTTCTGCACTTGCAGAAGCCTCAAAATATGCTTTGACTTTAATAATGACTATTGCTGCTTCTCCTTTTACTTTTACACCTACTTTAAGCTCTACTTTTAGTTTGGCTTCGCTTTCTAATTTTAATTTTGAATCTTTTGCTTTTCCTGCTGTATTGAATTTAATATCAGTATTTATAGTAATTGTGCTTGTAATTATCAGGTCCATGTAAATATCAACACTTGCACTCAATCCATTTTTTTCATCACCTGCTTTAATACCTTTTTTTAGTTGACCTTGAATTAAATTGTATAAATCCGCAACTCCTTTAATAGCTGTACCACCACTAATGATACCAGCTGCTGTAATAATTGCCGCTCCCAATAAATCAATTGTCACTTCCAATCCAATAAGAGGTTTGGCACGTAAACCAATAGTTACATCTGTTCCAATTATAGTTTTGCTATCTTGAGGATGTGCTAAAAACCAATCTCCAGTAAAAGATAGATTAGGTGGTTTTACAATAAAACTTGCTGGAATACTTTTAGATACAGTGTCGCTGAAGGTTCCCTTGGTTTTATTTGTAACACCATCAGCTAATGCGCCTATTGAGGCAAATATATCGTAAGCTTTTTTGAATTTTGTCTCGTACTCAGCTTTTAATTCCTTACTTTGTTTTTCGTTATCCCATTTGGCTTTTAAGCTAAAACCAATTGAAGCATCTTTTTGCTTCCATCTTCTTTCAGCACCTATTTTGCCAGATTTTTTTTGTAATTCCTTTACATCAAATTCATTTTTATTCTGCCATTTGACACTTAAATCATTAGTAAGGTTTAAGAAAAACTCAAATGCCCATTTTATGTCTGGGTAAGCTTTTATCTGTATAGTATGATTAGCATCATTTGAATAGTATCTACAAGAATGAACATCAATAAAATAGTTGTTTGCTGAATCCATACTTTTTTCAGCATTTAAAACATGCGTTATGTTATATCTTGGCCATATATATTGTAATGGAGCAGGATTCATCCATGATAAATCTGATTTTACAGGAAAATCTAATTTATCTGCTACCTTATCTATTGCTTTGCTATATTCGGGAGAACTAATCTTGATGTTTTTTTTGTGTTTTCCTAGTTCTCTAAAACAGGCTTTATTTTGATATTCGGTAACGTCAATAGTAATATTTTGGCTATGGCTTGGCGCAATAGTTTCATACACTATAGTTTGGGCATCATGACCTAGAGAATCAAACGAAATGTCGACACGGCGATTTTCTATATATTCTTTTTCATTTTTGTATTTTATGTTATCTCTTCCTTTTTTATCATCAGTTGGGTTTACTTCGCCACGACCTATAGAAATAATACGACGTGAATCCAGACCGCCATCAACAAAAAATTTTTTTACTGCATCGCTTCGTTGCTGGGATAGTTTTTGATTATACTGTTCCTTACCAATAACACATGCGTGGCCATCAATTTTAATTGTTGAATAATGTGATTGCAGTAGATATTGTAAAACATTGTTTAGAACTGTTTTGGCTTCTGCGGTAATTTCATATTTTTCAAATTCGAATAAAATGGTTTTTGAAATTTGTGTTTTTGGGTTTGTTACTTTGCTTAAATTTTGACCGTTATGAAACAATTTGGTAGTCGCCTTAGGCTCTGTTATAGAAATGGTTTCAAACTTACAAAGTTCAAATCTAGCTTCATTTTTATCTGGTTCTCCAGTTTTTAATGGAGATAAGTTTGTTGGAGGTTTTATTTCTTTAGAAACAATTTTTTTGTTAATTCTTAAAAATGTAGCATGATCTGTTAAACCTTTTTCGTCCGTAATATAAACCTTAGCAACAGGGTCATAAATTTTTATATAAAATTCTTCGGTTTGTTTTATGTCCTTAATTGCGGTATACCAAGTAAAAGAGCTCGTTATTTCTAAATTTATTTCGCCATCAATTACTAGGACATTTGTATACTTAAAAACCGCTGGATCTGTTTGAAAATTAAGATGTCTAAAAATAAAGATTTGTAAATTTTGGTGACCATTTAGACCTTCGGTTTTTAGATTTAAGTAAACTTTTTCGCCATAAGAAAAAAAATAAGTTTTACGAATGTCTTTTCCATCATAAACTTGTGACCATTTACTACTGATTAATTTTGCTGGAGCATATCCACTTATATAGAGGCCGGTTTCATTATGAAAATCTCTTTTGCCTCCCAGACTTGCTTCAAGATAATATTGAAAAGGTCCACATAACTCTTTAGGGATATTAATTTCTTTGGGCACGTTTGCAGCCTGTACTTTTTGAATAATAATGGTTTGCTTTTTTCGATCCTGCAAGATCCAAGTTAAGTTCTTTTTCTTTTCTTCTTCAGTTGTTTCATTATACCAAGATTCTACTTCAAAAGAAACAACCTGATTTGCATCAATAGTCACTTTTTTATTGGGAATAGACTTACTGGCTATAACTTTGCCTTTTCCTGTCCATTTTATTTTTTTAACACCTTTTGCCATTTTACAATAATTAGTTGAATTTTATTCCCTCATGCTTCGCTTCCTTTGTATACATATCTCTCACATCAACCATTGGGTTTATCAGATTGTGTACCATAGGTTCGGTATTTTTAAAATTCTGTTCGCCAGGTTCTGCGGTTTGTCCGTGATCTGTAATTTCGATACAATCGGGCGCTCCCATTGGGCAGGTTGCCTTACTGTTTTCCAATAATATTTTGCCCTCATTACTAAGAGTTACTTTTTCATAAAACCCACTCCATTTGGTGATTGTGGCTTGGCAAACCATAAAACTGTTTCCTACGGGTTGTTTTTTGCATTTGCCAAAGGTGTTTTTTTCTAAGGTCTGACCAATTTCTTTCGAGGTAGCCAAAAGCTTTTCTGAACCTTCTTTATCATTTCCAAAATGTTTGCTTTGCGATTTGACTTTAATCTTATCTGTTTTAGAAGGGTCTTCGCTAAACTTGCATTTGCAAGTGGCGCCTTGTACTACAAAATGTTGTTCGCTCATAATTTGATTTTTAAAATTGCCACCACTTCTTTTTAGGTTCCACCTCTTCAACAAATAATTCTGCTTTGGGTTTTGTGCTCATTTCTTTTTGATCGTCTTTGTTGGATATGGTGACCGAAAATTTTTGAGGTGTTTCTAATGCTAGATCACAGCTTATAAAAACTACTTCAGGCATATGATTTTGCGGATTTAGAAAATATTTTGCTCTGTAATTTCCAGTTGCTTTTTCTTCTGAATATTCTTTTGCGGACAGTGCTAATTCTTTTTCAAGATCAGTCTTGGTTCGCTGATCATTTAACTTCCCGTTAATATCAATCACCAAAAAGTTATCGATGTCCAAGTATTCATCTACTTTTTGCTCAACCTTAAAATTAAGATTGTCGCTTTTAGCCATAAATGGAAATTCCTGTTCTTTTTTAATACTTAAAGAAGCAGGATATTTAATATGAATTTCATTGAAAAAAGCATTAAGAAACCAGTCTTTTGAAAGTGATATATATAAGGAATCACTGTCTTCTAAATTTCGGTCATAAATAGAAATGTATTTTTCGACTAGCTCCCCTTTGTAATATTTTCGAATCTGTTTTTTGGTTTCGATCCAGCGTTCTTCAATTTGATTATAGTTGTTAATGTAAACCCATTTTCCAGTTTCATCAACCACCACCAATAAAGGATATAAGGCTGCAGAAGCTTTTTCTGCAATTTCGTGTGCCATTGTTGAGGTTCGTGTGTCATTTATATAAAGATGCCCAATTCGGTCTACTTCAAAAAAAGAATAGCCATCTTCATTTTTGGCTCTCCATTTTACATTGATTTCTTGTTTTATATGATATACATTTTGCCCTTTTTCAATAGAGTAGAGAACAGCGTATGAATTATTGATATGAGAATTATCAAGAGAAAGTGTAAATGAACCCGAAGTGGTGATTTTTGTTCGATTTTGTTCTTTTTCTTCATCAGAAAGTGTAGCCTTTTGAGGTTCCAAAATAAGATATTCGAGATGATGAGGAAAATCTGCTTCGATTAAGTCTTTTATGGATAAAGCAAATCGGTTATGATAGCTTCTGAGAAGGTAAGGTTCAACTCCAAAATCTTGAGCAACACTAAGTAGAGTATCTCCTTTTTTAATCTTGTACGTTAAATAATCTTCAAGTGAAGGTTCTGGAATATAAAGCATTAGGCTGGTAAAATAGTTAGAATCAAATATATGTTTTTTCTTGCAAAAAAATATATTTAATAGAAAAAGTATGAAAATTCGTAACACGCTGACATGAAGTGTTTTATAAGAAAAAACCGATTTATTTTTAAACTTCAATATATTTTGAAGATAAAAAAGAGGTTAAGAATAGTCTTTTCAATATCAATTTTAGACAAAAAAAAGACTGCCATAATTGACAGTCTTTTATACTTTATTGAATATAAATTTTACAATCCAAAAATCTTATCCATTACAATCCATTTTTGTCCTGGTTTTGCCCAAGGTAAAGCTTGTTGAAATTTCCACATTAAGGTTTCCCATTCCTGAACTTTTTCGTTTGCTGCGTCGGCTTGATCTTTCTTTTCGAAAGTAAAATCTGCATCGGCTTCGATGATCATGAACAATCGGTTTCCGGTGCAGTAAATGTCTAGAACCTCAATTCCAGAATCTTTAATGCTTTTTTTAATTTCGGGCCAGACATTTTCATGCAGTTCTTTATATTCTGCAATTAAATTGGCGTCATCTTTTAAGTCTAATGCCAGATAGAATTTTTGAGTTGCCATAATCTAAATTTATCCTTGGTAAGCTACAGCAGTTTGTTTACTTGTGCCTAAACCTTCAATTCCTAATTCGATTACGTCACCTGCTTTAATGTAAATCGGATCTGGTTTAATTCCTAATCCAACTCCCGGAGGCGTTCCTGTACTGATTACATCGCCAGGAAGCAAGGTCATAAACTGACTTAAGTAATGTACTAAAAATGGAATTTTAAAAATCAAGTTTGATGTATTACTGTTTTGGAACGTTTTTCCGTTTACCGTAAGCCACATTTTAAGATTATTTACATCGCCAACTTCGTCTGGAGTTGCCATAATTGGACCAAGAGGAGCAAAGGTGTCAGAACCTTTTCCTTTTGCCCATTGTCCGCCGCGCTCGATTTGGAATGCTCTTTCGCTATAATCATTCAAGAGGCAATATCCAGCGATATAGTTTGGTGCATCTTCTTCAGAAACGTAGCTTGCTTTTTTACCTACAACAAAAGCCAATTCAACTTCCCAATCTGTTTTTTCGCTGTTTTTTGGAATGATCAAATTATCGTTTGGTCCACATAAAGAAGTGGTTGATTTGAAGAAAATAATTGGTTCTTCTGGAATTGCAGCGCCAGTTTCTTCACAGTGATCTACATAATTTAATCCGATGCAGATAATTTTTGAAGGACGCGCAACAGGCGAACCTAAACGTACTGAATCGCTTACTTCTGGTAAAGATGGATTGTTTTTTAAAGCTTCTTCTAATTTCGCTAAACCGTCATTTTCAAAAAAAGCTTCGTTGTAATCTGTTACAATAGACGAAACATCGTATCTTTTTTCATTTAGTAAAACACCTGGTTTTTCCTTTCCTTCTTCTCCGAATCTAATAAGTTTCATATTTTAATTTTTTATTTTTTTTGCCACGAATTACACGAATTTTCTCGAATTAAAATTTGTGGAAATTTGTGTAATTTGTGGCTATAATTTTGTTTAAATATTTTAGTTGTTTAATTTAATAAATCCACCATCAATTGGGTAATCTGAACCTGTGATGAAAGAAGACTCGTCACAGCACAGGAATAAAGCTAAAGTTGCGATTTCATCTGGTTTTCCCATACGGCCGATTGGCTGTGATTGTGATAGTTTTTCGAAAATTTCTTCTTCTTTTCCTGGGTAATTTTTAGCAATAAATCCGTCTACGAAAGGCGTGTGAACTCTAGCAGGAGATATAGAATTACATCTGATTTTATCATTCAAATAATCTTTTGCAACCGATAAAGTCATTGCCATAACAGCTCCTTTTGCTGTAGAATAAGCAAAACGATCAGGAATTCCAACCCAGCAAGCAATTGAGGCTAAGTTCAAAATTACACCTCCACCAGAATTTCTTAGTGCGGGAATTGAAGCGTGAAGACAGTTGTAAACTCCTTTTACGTTTACATTCATAATTCGGTCAAAATCAGATTCTGAAGTCGTGTCTACTTTTCCAACGTGAGCAATTCCAGCGTTGTTTACCAGAATATTGATATTTCCGATTTTTTCAAAAGTCGATTTTACTTGTTCGTGGTTCGAAACATCGCAAGCGTGAGCAAAAACATTTCCGCCAGCTGATTTAATTTCTTCTACTGTTTCTTTTGCGCTTTCTTCCGTCAATTCTAAAATATGAACTTCAGCTCCTTGTTTCGCAAATAAAACCGAAATCGCTCTTCCGATTCCGCTTCCTCCGCCAGTGATAATTGCTTTTTTATTTTGTAATGAAAACATTTGATATAAATTTTTATGAGTTGTTTTTAATAGTCTTTTACAAAGATACGCCGCGTTTCCACGGAATAAAATCGTCTTGGTTTAATTGAACCGCTTTCGGAATAATTTCGCCGCTTGCTGCTTTGATGCAATATTCTAAAATTTCCTCGCCCATTTCCTCAATAGATTTTTCACCGCTAATGATTGGTCCACAGTCAATATCGATAATATCTTTCATTCTTGTTGCTAGAACAGAGTTTGTTGCCACTTTAATTACGGGACAAACTGGGTTTCCTGTCGGAGTTCCCAATCCAGTTGTAAACAAAATTAAAGTTGCTCCCGAAGCTGCTTTTCCAGTCGTTGCTTCAACGTCATTTCCTGGAGTACAAACCAAACTTAAGCCTGGTTTTGTTACCAATTCAGTATAATCTAAAACATCAACAACAGGAGAAGTTCCACCTTTTTTTGCTGCTCCAGCACTTTTGATGGCATCTGTAATTAATCCGTCTTTAATATTTCCAGGAGAAGGATTCATATGAAAACCAGAACCCACTTTATGCGCCAATTCATCATAAGATTCCATTAAATCTATGAACTTTTTAGCTTTTTCTTCTGTAACACATCGGTCGATTAAATTTTGTTCTGCACCACATAATTCTGGGAATTCAGCCAAAAGAATTTTTCCGCCTAAAGCTACGACCAAATCAGAAGTATAACCCACAGCAGGATTTGCAGAAACACCGCTGAAACCATCGCTTCCGCCACATTTTACGCCAATGCATAAATCGCTCAAAGGTGCATCTGTTCTTTCGTATTTGTTGATTTCAATTAAACCTTCAAAAGTCTTTTTGATGGCATTGGTAATCAAAACTTCTTCGCTTTCTGTTTGTTGTTGCTCAAAAATAAACAACGGTTTGTCAAACTCTGGATTTTGTCTTTTTACATCATTTACAAAATCCTGAACTTGTAAATGCTGGCATCCTAAACTCAAAAGCGTGATTCCGCCCACATTTGGATGATTGGCATAAGAAGCCAATAAAGCACTCAAAGTAGAAGCATCTTGACGTGTTCCGCCGCAACCTCCTTGATGATTTAAGAATTTAATTCCATCTACATTTTCAAAAACACGTTTGTTTTTTGGCGTTGGATTTAATTCAATATTGATATCATTAATGTCATTTCCGTTCAAATAACCTTCCAATAATTCGTGTGTAAATTGGTTGTATTTGTCCGTTACAGCATAACCCAATTGCTTGTGTAAAGCTTCTTTGATGACGTCTAAATTTCTGTTTTCACAAAAAACAGTCGGGATAAAAAGCCAATAATTTGCCGTTCCAACGCGTCCGTCTTTTCTTTTGTAACCTTTAAAAGTTCTATTTTCGAATTTTGAAACATCGGGTGCATTCCATTCGTAAGAAGCATTTCTATAAGCGTAAGGATCTGCCGCGTGTTTAAGGTTTTCGGTTGTCATTAGACTTCCCTTTGTCACATCGTTTTGCACTTTTCCAACCAAAACACCGTACATGTTTACTTCTTCTCCCTGCTTCATGTCCTGCATGTAGAATTTGTGTTTGGCTTTGATGAGGTCTTGTAAAACGTAAGTTTCATTTTCAAAATGAATCGAATCGCCTTTCTGAAGATCGGTTAAGGCAACCAATACATTATCGTCTGGATGTAGTTTTACAACCAGTTTTTTTGTTGTATTCTCTAACATTGTGTTGTTTGTTTTTTTCTTTTTTTGATGTCGCTGCTTTCGTTTTAAAACAATTTAATCCTTTGATTTTACCTAGAATTCGGGCAGTTAACGAAAAATAAAATTAGCCTTTTTATATATTGATTAATAGTCTAATATTATCCGTATCTAATCTTTAATTATCTTTGCAGTATGAAATTGGAACAAACCAAAATAGCGTCTTATCTCAATACTAAAGTTTCTGTGCTCAATCGTATTGAACCTTTTTTTCAAGCGCCATTTCATTCGCATCCAGAATTAGAATTGGTGTATGTAAAAGAGAGTTTTGGCAAACGAATTATCGGAAATTCGGTAATGCCCTTTGCACCTGGCGATATGGTTTTTTTAGGTTCTGATATTCCACATGTTTGGTTAAATGATGAAAAATATTATCAGGGAATTGAAGATTTAAGAGCTAATTCGATTGTTGTATATTTTCATAAAGATATTTTTGGACCGACATTTTACGAATTAAAAGAAACCCAAAAAATCAACGAACTTTTTTTTCAGGCCGGAAAGGGAATTTCGATTATCGGAAAAACCAATAAACAAATTGCCAAAAAACTGGAGAAATTAGTTTCTAAAAAAGACTTCGAAGTTATTGTCGGGCTTTTTGAGATTTTATCTATTCTTTCTGAAAGTCAGGATACGATTTACATTAATGATGAGATTTATTCTCTGATGCAGAAAGATTCTAAAGTGGATCGTCTTTCAGAGGTTTTTCAATATGTAAATAAGAATTATAAAAAGAATATTTCGTTAGAAGAAATTGCCGCTGTCGCGAATATGACGCGGACTTCTTTTTGTAGAATGTTTCGAGTTAAAACAAAGAAAAATTTTGTAGATTATCTGCATGAAATCCGAATCTCGAATGCCTGTAAATTGTTGTTGGAAACCGACAAAAGCATGTCTGAGATTGCGTATGAATGCGGTTATAAAACAGCCTCAAACTTTAATAAACTCTTTAAAAAGGTTAAAGGAATTACGCCTTCTGATTTTAAAAATAATGCGAAGGTTAGTTTTGCCACTCCCGATAGCTATCGGGATTAAAGATTAAAAAGGATTTTTATACAAATCTGCTTGATCTGCCAAATCTGCGTGAGAAATAAATAAGTTGCCACGAATTACACTAATTCTCACGAATTAATTTTCTAAATATGATTGGTGTAATTTGGAATAAAAAATAGAGATAAAGATTTCTCAATCAATTTTTCGCAATATTGTCATTCTGAGGAACGAAGAATCACACAAGTTATTCTACAAAGATTGGCGACTTTGCATGTGGAGTTTCTTGTGTGATTCTTCGTTCCTCAGAATGACAAATAGAACGGATGCTTTTTTTAAATAGATCTATCTAAATGGGTATAACCACCATCAACATAAATAATCTGTCCTGTAGTATGGCTTGATTTTTCAGACAATAAGAAAACCACCATATTTGCGATTTCTTCAGCAGTTGTCATTCTGTTTTCTAGCGGAATATTTTTGGTAATTGCAGCTAACTTTTCTTCTTTATTTTCAAAAGTATTGATCCACGTTTCGTAAAGCGGAGTATAGCATTCAGCTACAATTACGGCGTTTACACGAATGCTGTATTTTAATAATTCAACAGCCCATTCTCTGGTTAAAGCATTTCTTCCGCCGTTTGAAGCGGCATAAGCTGAGGTTCCGCCTTGACCCGTTTCGGCAGTTTTTGAACCAATGTTTACAATTGCTCCTTTCGATTCTTTCAAATATGGAAGTGCGTGATGTGCCATTAAATAATAGTGCACTAAGTTTTTGTGAAGAGAAGCAGCGAAATCTTCATAATTTCCGTTTTCTAATCCAACACCGTCATTAACGCCGGCATTGTTTACTAAACCGTCAATGCGACCGAATTTTGCGATTACGGCTTCAACGGCTTTTTTGCAGTCTTCAGGTTTTGTCAAATCGGCGGCAACTTGATGCGCTTCTTTTCCAATGGCTTTTAATTCTTCTACGGCTTTGATGTTGTCATTTTCGTTACGTCCAACGATAAACGGAATGGCATTTTCTTCGGCTAAAACCTTAACGATTCCTAAACCGATTCCCTTTGCGCCTCCCGTAACGATAATGATTTTTTGGGTTAATGATAACTGCATGGTATTAATATATTATAATTTGTAATTCAGTTTTTTTGCCACAGATTAAAAGGATTAAAATGATTCTTTTTCTCTTCATTGTGTTTTTTTGCCACGAATTACACGAATTACGCCAATTTTAAAATAACTATGAAAAATAAATTAGTGGAAATTAGTGCAATTTGTGGCAACATTTTACTCTCACAGAAATTTAAATCTTTTTAATCCTTTTAATCTGTGGCTATATTTTTTATTCAACGATATAATTTAAAAAATTTACAGCTGTTGTTCATGACAAACAACAGCTGTAAAAAGAGAGAATTGAACTGATAATTTATTACCAGAACTTAACATAAAGCGCAACAATAATCAGTAACGTAATTACAATTAATACTGTTGTCTGTGGCTGTACTTTGAACATTCCAGGTTCTGTCTCGAATGCTTTAGGGTTTACTTTTGGACCAGCGAAACTTATCAAGATCATAGCAATCATTGTGAATAAGAATGATAATCCCATACAGATGTGGAACGGAATTTCGAAAGCTCCTTTTCCGTTAGCGTAAGCTGTGTATAAAAGTGTGTCGTTTCCAAATAAAGCTGGAGCATATTCGTTGAATAAAACAGATAATAAGAATCCTAATATTACACCAACGATTGCTGCTGTTCCAGTAGTTCTTTTCCAGAACATACCTAAGAAGAACATGGCAAAAACTCCAGGGCTAATGAATCCAGTGTATTTTTGGATGTATGTAAATCCTCCAACACCACCAATTCCTAAGATGTCATTCCAAGTAAATAAAACAGCTAAAAGCATTGCAACAAAAACGGCAATACGCCCAATGTTTACCTGCTGTTTTTCACCAGCTTCTTTTTGAATGTATTTTTTATGAACATCTAATGTATAGATTGTAGAAATACTGTTTACTTTTCCAGCTAAAGATGCTACGATCGCAGCTGTTAAGGCAGCGACAGAAAGTCCTTTTAATCCAGTTGGAAGGAATGTTAATACAGCAGAATAAGCTCCATCTTTTCCTCCAACTAATTGAGGCAAATGTCCGTTTGTGTATAAAACGTAAGCAGCAATACCAGGAAGCATTACGATAAGTGGCATTAATAATTTTAACATACCAGCGAATAAAATTCCTGTACGAGCTGTTTGTAAATCTGCTCCAAGTGCTCTTTGTGTAATATATTGGTTACATCCCCAATAGTTCAAGTTGATGATCCAGATACCAGCAGCGTAAGATAATAATCCAGGGAAAGTTAAATATTTATCGATTTCTAACTGAGAAGAAGTTGCAGTTGGTTTCGGAATAATCATTTTGAAATGCTCAGGCGCTTCTTTCATTAAAACTTTAAAACCTGCAATTGCATTTTCGCCAACACCAAAATATTGACCAACTGTTGTTAAAGCAATATAAGAAGTTACTAAACCTCCTATGATTAAAACTGCAACCTGAATAACGTCTGTGTAAGCCACAACTTTCATTCCTCCAAGAGAAATAAACAAAGCAAAAACGGCCAAACCAATCATGATAGCGTGAAGATACTGACCTCCCGCAAGACCATTAATCGCAACTGCACCTAAATATAAAATAGAAGTTAAGTTTACAAAAACATATAAAAACAGCCAGAATACTGCCATGATAAGTGCAGTAGACTCATTATAACGTGTTTTTAGGAATTGTGGCATTGTGTAAATCTTGTTTTTAAGATAAACAGGAATAAACCATACAGCCACAATAATAAGAGCAACAGCAGCAAGCCATTCGTAAGCAGCAACAGCAATTCCTAAGAAGAAACCTTCACCGCTCATTCCGATGAACTGCTCGGCAGAGATATTAGAAGCAATAAGAGAAGCTCCAATTGCCCACCAAGTTAAATTTCCTTCAGCCAAAAAGTAAGCTTTAGCATCATGTTCGTCTTGTTTACGTTTACGATAAACGGTGTAACCGTAGACCGAGACTACGATAAAATAAATAATAAAAACCGCATAGTCTGCGAAAGCGAGGTTTTGGTTCATTGTTAGTAGTATTTTAAATAATTATTATAGGTTGTTTGTTTATGTGGTTTTAAAATCAGTTTTTATGTTGTTAAATCTTGTTAAAAATGAAAGATGTGTTTTATTTCTGTTATTTTTTTGCGAAAATAAAAGCAGAAGCCAAATGTAAAATAAAAATTTAGAAATCAGCCACCAGTAAATGTGTTTTTTACATTTATTATATAGAAATTGTGTTAAATTTTTGTTTTTTGAATTTATTACAAGAATAAACGCTTATACTTTTACCAGACTTTTATAATGTACATCTGAAAGCTGTCTTAAAATTTCGGCACTTTTTTCAGGTGTAATGTCACGTTGCGATTCGCCCAACATTTCGTATCCAACCATAAACTTCTTTACAGTTGCTGATCTTAACAACGGCGGATAGAAGTGCATGTGAAAATGCCATTCTGGATGCAATAAACCATCTGTTGGAGATTGGTGAATTCCTGAAGAATATGGGAATGAAGTATTAAATAAATTGTCGTACTTCGTGGTTAACTGTTTTAAGATTTTCGCGAAAGCGTTACTTTCTTCAGCAGTAAAATCGGTGATTTTGTTTACAGCTCTTTTGCTTACAATCATCGTTTCGTATGGCCAGATTGCCCAGAACGGAACTAATGCCACAAAATGATCATTTTCGATTACGATTCTTTCTCCGGCTTTCAATTCAGCTTTTACATAATCTTCTAATAATGTTCTGTCATTTTTATCGTAATATGATTTTAGGCTGTTTTGGGTTTTCTCAACCTGAGTCGGTAATGAAGACTGCGCCCAGATTTGTCCGTGCGGGTGCGGATTGCTACAGCCCATTACACTTCCTTTGTTTTCAAAAATCTGAACGTGGTTAATGTATTTTATGTTTCCTAAATCGGTATATTCTTTTTGCCAAGTTTTGATGATGTTTTCAATATCGGCAATTTCCATTTCTGGAAGAGTCAGATCGTGTCTTGGCGAAAAGCAAACCACTCTCGAAATTCCCTGTTCTGGTTTTGCCTTAAAAAAGGTATGTTTAATATCATCTTCAAAAATGATTTCGTCCTGTTTCATAGCAGCAAAATCATTTTCAAAAACAAAACTGTTTTCGTATTGCGGATTATTCATTCCGTTGGCGCGAACATTTCCTGGACACAAATAACAAGTTGGGTCATATTTAGGAAGTTCTTCGGTTGAAATAGTTTCATTTTGTCCCTGCCAAGGGCGTTTTGCACGATGAGGCGAAACTAATACCCATTCGTTAATTAATGGATTGAAACGTCTGTGCGGATCTTCGTTAATGTCAAAATTTTTCATTGTACAGTGTTGTGGTTTTAAAGTAGCGTTGTTCCGTTTGAGATTTTTACATCATAGAATTTTAATTCAATTCCAAATGTATCTAAATAAAGCTTCGAAAATTTACGCTTAACCTCATTTTCATGTCCTTTTTTAACTAAATTAATGGTACAGCCGCCAAAACCGCCCCCCATAAGTCGAGAACCAATAATGGCATCGTCTTCTTTTGCTGTATCAACAAGCATGTCTAATTCTTCGCAGCTTACTTCGTATTCTTGTGATAAACCATAATGCGTTTCAAAAAGTAATTCTCCTAACTGCTCAATATTTCCTTGGTCTAAAGCTTTGCAAGCTTTGATAACGCGGTTGATTTCTTTTACCACAAAATGAACTCTGCTGAAAACTTTGTCAGTCATTTTATCTTTAAGGCTCAAAACCTGTTCTTCATTAGCGTTTCTAAAAGTTTTTACTTCTGGAAAATGACTTTTTATGATTGATAAACCTTCTTCACATTCAATTCTTCTAGTGTTGTATTCTGATGTAAAAAGAGAATGTTTTACATTAGAATCAAATAAAATCAGTGAATAGTCTTTGAAATCGGCATTGTGATATTCGAAATCTAAAGTATTACAATCCAGTTGAATTACTTTGTTTTCAAGACCGTGAACACTAGAAAACTGATCCATAATTCCACAGTTGATGCCAACCCAATGTTCTGCTTTTTGTCCTAATAATGAAATGTCTTTTTTCTCAATTTTTAAATCAAACAGCGATTTGATTCCGAAAATCATTCCGCATTCCAAAGCTGCAGAAGAAGATAATCCAGAACCAACCGGAATATTACTGCTGAAAACACAATTAAAACCTTCAAAAGAAAATCCGTTGTCTTGTAATTGTTTAATTACGCCTCGAATATAATTGGTCCAAACCACATCGCTCAGTTTTACTTCCTGAGTCAAATCGATTTCAAATTCTTCATTCAAATCGATAGCTATTATTTTGGAAGTAGTAGTGTTATTTTTTGCAAAAGCAAAGCAAATCACTTTGTCAATTGCAGCAGGTAAAACATAACCGTCATTGTAGTCAATATGCTCTCCAATGATGTTGATTCTGCCTGGAGAAAGTACTGTTTTCTGAGGAGAAGACCCGAAAGATTTCTCAAAAAAAGCAACAGTATTCTGTATTAAAATATCATTCATTATAGTTGTTATAATTGGGGTATTGTATAAATAGTTAGCTTATGGTTTCAAATTTGTAAAGTGTTTTCTGTGTGTATTCTTCTCCTTTTTTCAAAATAGCATTAGGAAAATGGGCCTGATTTGGGGCATCTGGAAAATTTTGCGTTTCAAAACAAATTCCGCTTTGAGCGTTATAATCGACATTTTCTTTTCCTTTTAACTTTCCAAAACAATTTCCACCTACATATATATGTACACTTGGCTGATCGGTATAAACATTCATTCTCAGTTTATTTTTTAAACTGATTAACTGTGCTACAATTTCAGTTTTAGAATTTACCACAAAAGAATTGTCAATTGGAAAGGGACAGTTTTTAGGAGCTCTAAAATCAAAATCATGATCGTTTAAATCGGTATAATTTCCTGTTGGAATATTATCAGAATCTGTTTCCAGCATTTTGGATGATTTGATAAACATCTGCTGTTCCAAAACATTTCCGTCGTGACCATCAAGGTTAAAATAACTATGATGCGTCAAATTGATAATGGTATCTTCAGTTGAGGTTGCTTTATATTCTAATTTTAATTCATTTTCTTCTGTTAGAGTATAGGTTAAATAAACAGTCATTTCACCAGGGAAATTTTCGTCTAAATGCGCACTCAAAAGCCCAAAAGTAATTGACGGATTTTCGCCTGAAGTTGCGTTTATTACACTCCAAGCTTTTCTTCCAAATCCCATTTCTCCACCGTGAAGCGTATTGCCGTTATTGTTTCCGCCAAGCTGAAACTTTTTATCGTTAAGACTAAAAGTTGCATTGTGAATTCTGCCTGCGTAACGGCCAACCGTTGTTCCAAAATACGGTGCACTTGGCAAATTATAAGATTCTAAATATGCTTCTAAATTATCAAAGCCTAAAACAATATCTGTAAGTTTTCCATTGATCGGAATTTGGATGGAAGTAACTGTTGCACCATAATTGATAATCTGAACTTTCATTCCGTTATTGTTAACCAAATCAAAAGAATAAATTTCTTCCTTATTAGGCATTAAACCAAATGATTTGCAATTATGAGTCTCTTTTAAATGCGATATGTGTTTTATTTCCATATAATTTTTAGCAAAAATGAAATCCAAAAATAGAAACATTTTCTATATTTGCATACCAGTACCTACCAGTTTTTAATTATAATAGTCAAAATGACTTTATCGTAAGCATGATTTCAATTCAAAATAATATTGGTCTGCCAAAATATAGGCAGATAATTCTTTCAATCGAAAAGGCTATTGAAGAAGGAAATTTAATTAAAGGTGATCGGCTTCCGTCTGTCAATAAAGTTTGTCTGGCTTTTTCTTTATCTCGAGATACAGTCTTATTGGCGTATGATGAATTGAAGAAAAGAGGAATTATTTATGCCATTCCTGGCAAGGGATATTACGTTAAAAGCGTTGAAATCACTATCACTCAGAAGATTTTCCTGCTTTTTGACGAGTTGAATATTTTCAAAGAAGACATTTATAATTCGTTTTTAAAAAACATCGGAAAAAATGTTCAGGTTGATATTTTCTTTCATCATTTTAATGTTCAAGTTTTCAAAAAACTCATAAATGACAGTAATGGAAACTATACAAGCTATATTATTATGCCAACGAACTTGAGCGATATTACAGACTCGATAAAAACCCTACCAGTAAGTGATGTAATTATACTGGATCAGACAAATCCTGAGCTAAAAATGTTTCCAGCGATTTACCAAAACCATCAGAAAGATATTTACGAAGGTTTGATGAAAGGCAAATCGAGATTATCAAAATATAAAAAACTGATTTTAATTTTTCCCGGCTTTAGAGAGCCTCCAGGAATGAAACTGGGTTTTGAATCGTTCTGCCAAGCCTATAGTTTTGATTATGAGGTTATCTCAGATTTCAGCAATCAATCTATTGCTTTAGGAGATTTATATATTATTCCTCACGATCGTGATTTGCTTTTGGTGATAGAAAACGCAATGAGCAGAAACTTAAAATTAGGGGAAGATTTTGGCATTATATCGTACAATGAAACGCCATTGAAGAAAATTGCCGCAAACGGAATTACGACGATTTCAACCAATTTTGAATTGATGGGAAAAATTCTGGCCGATATGGTTCTGCAGGGAATAAAAGAGCAGATCGAAAACAAATCTGCTCTTATAGTAAGGAATTCTCTATAATAGGAGATTCTTATAAATTGAGTGCAAAGTTGTTTTGCAGTTTCTCTTCGTATTTCTCTTTATTAAAAGTATATAAGTAAGAACCTTTTCGAGAAGATTGCATGTCTTTTTCGTCTAATTTATTTAAAATTTCAAGCGAATTAATTTTGCTGATGAAATTTCGTTTGTCCAATTCTTTGCTCAAAATAGCTTCA
The DNA here is from genome assembly GCF_003254585.1 of Flavobacterium sharifuzzamanii. Taxonomy (GTDB): domain Bacteria; phylum Bacteroidota; class Bacteroidia; order Flavobacteriales; family Flavobacteriaceae; genus Flavobacterium; species Flavobacterium sharifuzzamanii. Next base: position 133,194 of record NZ_QJGZ01000032.1, read on the forward strand.
TACAATTCTAAAAGCTGACGCATAGTGAATTTCTCAGGAAGCAATTCAAAACCAATTGGTTTTACAGAAGTTTTGTAACGAAGCCTCTTTATGGCATTTTCAACCATTTCGTTATGGTCAAAAATTAAGTTTGGCGCGTCATTTATTGGGAACCATTCTGCGTGATAATTTTTAATCAATTCAGCATTGTGATTCTCGATATTAATCAAAGCAAAATAAGAAACCGAAATGGTTCTTTCTACTGGGTCACGATCGATTTCACTATAAGCATGTAACTGCTCCATGTAAATATCGTTAAGACCAGTATACGTATTTAATATTCGGGTTGCGGCCGCGTCTAAAACTTCATCGCGTTTTAGAAATCCTCCGATCAAAGACCATTTTCCTTTTTCTGGTTCAAAATCTCTTTGAATCAAAAGAATCTTCAGACCGTCATTGTCAAATCCGAAAATGATGCAGTCCACCGCTAGTAAAACTTTATCAGCAGAGCTATAACTGTTTAGCATATATAATTAATTTGGATGGGTAAATATATAAACTTCCTAAAAGGTTTCATAATTATTAATGTAAGATTTACACTTAATTATGGTTTGTTATGAAATAAGTGTTTTTTAGTTTGTAATTATGGGGATCGCGGATAAAATTTTGGTCGGCTTAGAAGTGACCAAATTTAATGCAAAGTTTTTTATTATAAGAGATTTTCTAAATATTGCTTTCTGATTATTTTAAAGGAATTGTTCAGAAATATGTTTTTTAATATGGTTAAATTGACTATTAGTTAATTTTTTAACTATATTTACAAATGTTTAAAACACACTTAAATGCTGTTTGAATCTTTTTTTAAACTTAAAAATATTCAAATCGACTTATAAAAAACCTTACTTACTATTAAAACCACATTATGAAAAAACCACTTTTCCTTTTGGCGATGGCACTGTTTTATCAGCACGCATTTTCTCAGATTACTACAATTTCGATAAAAAACAATAATGATTCGCCTATTATTAGCAAGCATATTTATGGTCATTTTGCAGAACATTTAGGACATTGTATTTACGGTGGATTTTTTGTTGGAGATACTTCTAAAATTCCAAATACCAACGGAGTTCGAAATGATATTGTAAAAGCATTAAAAGATTTAAAAATTCCGAATTTAAGATGGCCAGGCGGATGTTTTGCTGATACATATCATTGGAAAGACGGAATAGGTCCGAAAGAACAGCGTCCGACAATTGTAAACCAATGGTGGGGCGGAGTAACAGAAGACAACAGTTTCGGAACGCACGATTTTTTAAATATGTGCGAATTGCTTGGCGCAGAACCGTATTTGTCTGGAAATGTCGGTAGCGGAACAGTTCAGGAATTGGCAGACTGGGTGCAGTATACCAATTTTGGAGGCAAAAGTCCGATGAGTGATATGCGAAAGAAAAACGGTAGAACTGAGCCGTGGAAAGTAAAATACTGGGGAATTGGAAATGAAGCTTGGGGCTGCGGAGGAAATATGACCGCAGATTATTATGCGAACGAATATAAAAAGTTTGCCACTTTTATGTCTGATTGGGGAAATATAGGTGGAATTACAAGAATTGCGTCTGGAGCAAACAGCTCTGATTACAATTGGACAGAAGTTTTAATGAAAAACATTCCGTTAAGTATGCTTGGCGGTGTTGGTGTTCATCATTATGCCGTAATCAATTGGGATAAAAAAGGCTCTGATGTTGATTTTACCGAGAAAGAGTATTTCTTAACCATGCAGTCTGCTTTAAAAATGGAAGAATTAGTGACAAAACATGCTGCTGTTATGGATAAATATGATCCAGAAAAAAAGGTGGCCATGATTGTAGACGAATGGGGAGGCTGGTATGAAGTTCAGAAAGGAACAAATCCTGGATTTTTATATCAGCAGAATACCATGAGAGATGCGGTTTTGGCTGGGGCAACTTTAAATATTTTCAATAATCATGCAGACCGAGTTAAAATGGCAAATCTGGCGCAATGCGTTAATGTGCTTCAAGCTGTAATCTTAACGGACAAAGCAAAAATGATCACGACTCCGACCTATCATGTCATGAAAATGTATAGCGTACATCAAGATGCTAAATTGATTCCGATCGAATTTACATCACCTTCTTATTCTTTTAACGGACAAAGTATTCCAGCAGTTTCGGCTTCGGTTTCAAAAGATGCAAGCGGATTGGTTCATATTTCATTAGTGAATGTTGATGCCGTAAATAAAAATAAAGTCGAAATTGATGTGGCTTCGCTTGGCGCTAAAAACTATACAGCAAGTATAATTACGGCTTCAAAACTTCAGGATTATAACTCTTTCGAAAATCCAAATAAAATTGTTCCAGTTGCTTTTAAAGGTTTTGAAAACAAAAAAGGAAAGTTAGAAATTACAATTCCGCCATTTTCCGTATTGGTTTTAGAAGGAAAATAACATTTAAATACATTAAAAATTTTTCATGAAGATGCGACTTTATGGATTTTAGATGAAATAATCGCAATGTTATAAATGTATTGTTAACATTTATTTTTTGAAAAGGTGCTAAAATGCTGTTTTAATGCATTTATAGCAAAAATTAATTATGCAATTTCAATTAAGTGTTTTTTGTACACTTATAAAATATTTATCTCTATATTTGTCAATATTTTAAAAATAAAATAGAATGAAAAATTATGTAATAGGATTGGACTACGGAACAGATTCTGTTCGTGCGGTGCTGATTGACGCTGAAAATGGACAAGAGTTGGCATCGAATGTTTCTCATTACAAAAGATGGAAAAACAAACAGTATTGTGATGCCTCTATAAACCAATTTCGTCAGCATCCTTTGGATCATATCGAAGGATTGGAAATTACAATTCAAAATGTAGTTAAAGAAAGTAAAGTTGATCCTTCATTAGTAAAAGGAATTTGTATCGATACAACAGGATCGTCTCCAGTTCCAGTTACAAAAGATGGAACGCCATTAGCATTGACAAAAGGTTTTGAAGAAAACCCGAATGCGATGATGGTTTTATGGAAAGATCACACTTCAATCAATGAAGCAAACGAAATCAACGAATTGGCAGTAAGCTGGGGAGGAGAAGACGTAACAAAATACGTTGGAGGAATTTATTCTTCTGAATGGTTTTGGGCAAAAATTCTTCATATCGCAAGACAAGATGAAGCAGTTCGAAATGCAGCCCACACTTGGATGGAACATTGCGATTTGATGACCTATTTATTAATCGAAGATAAAGATTTAAAAACTTTCAAAAGAAGCCGTTGCGCAGCAGGTCACAAAGCCATGTGGCACACAGACTGGAACGGATTGCCACCAGTTGAATTCTTAGAAAAATTACATCCATATTTAGCGACTTTACGTGGCAATTTATATGATGAAACCTATACGTCAGATTTAGTTGCTGGAAAATTAAGCAAAGAATGGGCAAAGCGTTTAGGACTTTCTACAGAAACAGTTGTGGCTGTTGGAACTTTTGATGCACATTCTGGAGCAGTTGGTGCTAAAATCGAAGAGAATACTTTGGTTCGTGTTATGGGAACTTCAACTTGTGATATCCTGGTTGGTTCTTATGATGAAGTGGGAACAAAAACGGTTCGCGGAATCTGCGGACAAGTTGATGGTTCTGTAATTCCAGGATTTATAGGTTTAGAAGCAGGACAATCTGCTTTTGGCGATTTATTGGCTTGGTACAAAGAATTATTAATGTGGCCAACAGAACATTTATTAGGAGCTACGTCACTTTTAAATGAAACTCAAAAAGAGCAGTTAAGAGAAGAATTCAGCGATAAATTAATTGTGGAATTAACTAAAGAGGCAGAGAAAATTCCAGTTTCAGAAAGTCTTCCGATTGCTTTAGATTGGATTAACGGACGTAGAACTCCAGATGCCAATCAGGAAGTAAAAAGCGCCATTTCTAATCTTTCTTTAGGAACAAAAGCGCCACATATTTTCAAAGCTTTAGTAAACGCAATCTGTTTTGGAGCGAAGAAAATTGTAGACCGTTTTGAGGAAGAAGGTGTAAAAATCGACAGCGTAATCGGAATTGGTGGCGTTGCAAGAAAATCTCCTTTTATTATGCAGACTTTGGCTAACGTTTTAAACAAGCCAATTAAAATCGCAGCTTCAGACCAAACTCCGGCTTTAGGTGCGGCAATTTATGCAGCGGTTGCGGCAGGAATTTATCCAAATGTAATTGAAGCGAGCCAAAAAATTGGAAGTGATTTTGACGGAGAATATTTCCCTCAATTAGATAAAGTAGCGGCTTATAATAAACTACTTATTGCTTACGAACAATTAAGTGCTTTTGCAGATCCAACTATTAAAATTTCTCAAAATGAGTTCTCAGTATAAAGATTTAAAACAAGAATGTTACGAAGCCAATATGCAGTTAAATGCATTGAATTTGGTGGTATACACTTTCGGAAACGTAAGTGCCGTGGACAGAAAAAATGGTGTTTTTGCCATTAAGCCAAGCGGTGTTCCTTATGAAGATTTAAAACCTGAAGATATTGTTATTGTTGATTTTGATAATAATGTTATCGAAGGTACAATGCGTCCGTCATCTGATACAAAAACGCATGCTTATTTATACAAACACTGGCCAAATATTGGAGGTGTTGCACATACGCACGCGACCTATTCTGTGGCTTGGGCACAATCTCAATTGGATATTCCAATCTTCGGAACGACACATGCGGATCACTTAACAGCTGATATTCCGTGTGCTCCGCCAATGGCAGATTCTTTAATTGAAGGAAACTACGAACACAATACTGGAATTCAGATTTTGGATTGTTTCAAAGAAAAAAATCTTTCATACGAAGAAGTAGAAATGATTTTAATTGGAAATCACGGTCCGTTTGCATGGGGAAAAAATGCTGCAAAAGCGGTTTACAACAGTAAAGTCTTAGAAGTTGTGGCAGAAATGGCATACTTAACTTTACAAATAAATCCGAACGCACCAAGATTAAAAGATTCATTAATAAAGAAACATTACAACCGTAAACACGGAAAAGATTCGTATTACGGACAATAGTTTTTGTTTCAGGTTTCAGATTTATTTTGTTTCAAGTTTTTGAAACGTTGAACTTGAAACTTGAAACAAATAAAATTTAAAACAAAAATAATAACAATTCGAGTTTTCAGATTCCAACAACTTGAAACCTGAAACTTGAAACAAAAAATAACAAAATGATTGACATTTCTCAAAAAGAAGTATGGTTTGTAGTAGGAAGCCAGGAATTATATGGTGAAGAAACACTTAGAAAAGTAGCAGAACATTCACAGATTATTGCAAAAGGGTTAGATGCTTCGTCTTCAATTCCAGTAAAAGTGGTTTACAAAGATGTGGTGAAATCTCCTTCACAAATTTTAGATGTGTGCTTGGCAGCGAATTCTGAGAAAAACTGTATCGGAATTATTGCTTGGATGCATACTTTCTCTCCAGCAAAAATGTGGATTGGCGGATTAAATATCCTTAAAAAGCCATTATGCCATTTACATACACAATATAACGCTGAAATTCCGTGGGGTTCTATCGATATGGATTTCATGAACTTGAACCAATCGGCTCACGGAGATCGTGAATTTGGTTTCATTATGTCTAGATTACGTAAAAAACGTAAAGTTGTGGTTGGACACTGGGAAGATCAAAGAGTTCAAAAACAATTAGGAATCTGGTCAAGAGTCGTTCTTGGATGGGACGAACTTCAAAACCTAAAAGTAGCTCGTATTGGAGATAATATGCGTGAAGTTGCCGTTACAGAAGGAGACAAAGTAGAAGCTCAAATTCGTTTCGGAATGTCTGTAAATGGATATGATTCTTCAGACGTTACGAAACATATCGAGAAAGTAACCGACAAACAATTAAACGATTTATTAGCAGTTTACGAGCAATCATACAACTTAACTGATTCTTTAAAAGAAGGTGGAGCACAAAGAAGTTCATTAGTTGAAGCAGCAAAAATCGAATTAGGATTAAGAGCTTTCCTTGAAGAAGGAGGTTTTGGAGCTTTTACAGATACGTTTGAAAACCTTGGTGTTTGGAAACAATTACCAGGAATCGCAACACAAAGATTAATGGCCGATGGTTATGGTTTTGGTGGAGAAGGTGACTGGAAAACCGCTGCAATGGTTAGAGCTTTAAAAGTAATGTGTATTGGTCTTGAAGGCGGAACTTCTTTCATGGAAGATTATACATACCACTTCACACCTCAAAAATCATACGTGTTAGGTTCTCACATGTTGGAAATCTGTCCTTCTATTGCTGATGGAAAACCTTCTTGTGAAGTACATCCATTAGGAATTGGAGGGAAAGAAGATCCAGCTCGTTTGGTATTCAATTCTCCTGCAGGAGACGCAATCAATGTTTCTTTGGTTGATATAGGAACACGTTTCCGTTTAATTGTAAACGAGGTGGAAGCAGTTAAACCAATGGCTGAATTGCCAAAACTTCCGGTTGCACGTGTTCTTTGGGATTGCAAACCAAATTTAGAAGTTGCAGCAACCGCTTGGATCTTGGCTGGTGGAGCGCACCATACAGTTTACAGCCAGTCAATTACAACAGAATACATGGAAGATTTCGCTGATATTGCCGGAATTGAGTTATTGGTTATTGACGAAAAAACAACAGTAAGAGAATTCAAAGATAAAATCAATGCCAACGAAGCTTATTTCCATTTGTTTCAACACGGACTTTAATTTAAGGTACTGAGGTTCTAAGTTGCTAAGATTCTAAGTTTTTGTTACTTTTAAACTTGTTGAGCAAATTGCAACGGAGATAAAATGGATTTTATAGTAAAAAAAATCACTGTAAATCCGTGTCTTCGCGAAAGCGAATCTGTTTTATCCGCGTTCAAATAATAAGCTCAAAAGATTATTAACATTTCACAAACCCCAAAAAACTATTATTCATGAATGTATTAAAACGCTCACTTTTTATATTAAGCATGCTCGGTATTGCTATAGTTTTAGTTCAATGTAAAAACGATAAAAAAGCTGATACAGAAAAAGTTGCAATTGAAGGAAAAGATTTAGTTACAATTGACAAATCAGAATACGGAACTACTGCTAAGGGAGAAAAAGTAGAGAGCTATAAACTGAAAAACCAAAACGGGATGGAAGTTGACATCATCACTTTTGGTGGAAGAATTACAGATTTGAAAGTGCCAAATAAAGAAGGCGTTTCAGAAAATGTAGTTATCGGTTTTAATTCTTTGGCACAATATGAAAAAGAGAATCCTTTCTTCGGAGCTTTAATCGGAAGATACGGAAACCGAATTGCTAAAGGTAAATTTTCTTTAGATGGAAAAGATTATCAATTAGCGATTAACAATGCACCAAATGCTTTACACGGTGGTCCGCAAGGATTTTTTAATGTGGTTTGGAAAGCAGATGAGGTTAAATCTGGCGAAAACGCTTCTCTAAAATTATCTTATATAAGTAAAGATATGGAAGAAGGTTATCCTGGAACCTTGAAGGTTTTTGTGACTTATACTTTAACAAATGACAATCAATTAGAAGTTTTGTATGAAGCAACAACAGACAAAAAAACGGTTGTTAACTTAACACAGCATTCTTATTTCAATTTATCAGGAGATTTTACCAAAACAATCTTAGATCATGAATTGACTTTAAATGCTGATAAATTAGTTCCAGTTGATGCGGATTTAATTCCAACAGGAAAATTAGAAGATGTTGCCAATACACCTTTCGATTTCAGAACTCCAAAATTAATTGGAAAAGATATCAATGCTAAAAATGATCAGTTAGAAAAAGGAAAAGGCTACGATCACTGCTGGGTGTTGAATAATCCTGAAAAAGGAAAAACAATCATTGCAAAAGTATATCACGCAGCAAGCGGAAGAGTTATGGAAATGACAACAGACGAACCTGGAATTCAGTTCTATTCTGGAAATTTCCTTGATGGAACTTTGCCAATGCCAAACGGAGGAACTTTTGCACACAGAACAGGACTTTGTTTAGAAACTGAACATTATCCAGATTCTCCAAACCAGAAAAATTTCCCAACAACGGTTTTAAACCCAGGAGAAAATTATAAAACGAAAACTACTTTTAAGTTTTCAGTAAAAAAATAGTTTTAGAATCTGTTTATTAATTTAGTAATTTTCTAAAAACCTCGAAAGTTTATGCTTTCGAGGTTTTTTTGTTTGTAAATATGAAAACGCATTTCTTTCAACAAGTATTTTATTGATTTATTCGAATCTTTCTTACATTTGAGAAATAACTATCCTAAAAAAAAACTTACTTATGAAGAAACCGATTAAATTACTAATGCTCGTATTGACCTATTCTGTATGTGTAATAGCAAACGCTCAGGTTCAGATGAATTTTAAATTTGATACGCCTTATGGTAAAAATTCCGCTGTCGGAAAATTTGTTGAACTCAATGGTGCTAAAATCTACTATGAAGAATACGGAAAAGGCGAACCTTTGTTATTGATTCATGGAAATAGTGGAAGTATTGAGACAATGGGAAATCAGATTGATTATTTTAAAAATAAATACAGAGTCATTGCTGCCGATAGTAGAGGACATGGCAAATCAGAGTTGAAAACTGATTCTTTAACATTTGTCCAAATGACAAAAGATACTGAAGCATTAGTTAATCACTTAAAACTGGATTCAATAAGTATTATCGGATGGAGTGATGGAGGGATTGTTGGATTGCAAATGGGTATTTCAGGGAAGTCAAAAATAAAAAAAATTGTAGCGATGGGTGCCAATTTACGACCTGATTCTACTGCTATTTATTCATGGGCGGTAAAAGGTCTTCAGAACGAGAGAAAACTGTTTAGTACAAAAATTAAAGAAAAAGACACTAGCGAGAACTGGAATCTATTGAAACAAATTTCTGGACTTTTAGCAGATCAGCCTAATATTGTAGCAAAAGATTTATCAAAAATTAAAGCAAAAGTGCTTGTAGTAGCAGGAGATAGAGACGTAATCAGAAATGAGCATACGGTTGAAATTTTCGAAAATATACCAAAAGCACAGTTATGCATTATGCCTGGAGAAACTCATTTTGCGCCGGCTTCAAGTCCGGAAGTATTTAATGCAATAGCAAATAAGTTTTTATCAGAACCTTTTAAAAGACCAGATTCAGATTTTACTAAATGGGGTAAATAAAATTAGATCATTAGAATTGTATTATTTTAGCCATGAATTTCAACTTCATGTAATTCGTGGCTAAAAAAACAAAAAAATGACTTTCAAACACCTATTCAAAGCAGAAGTAAATTGGACTTCCAAACAAAACCCAGCAGATTCTTCCAAAAGATTCTATAGTAAAAGCCATCAGATTAAAATTGAACGAAAACCAGTTTTAGATATATCGGCAGCAAAAGCTTTCAAAGGTGATCCAGCATTATATAATCCTGAAGATTTATTGTTGAGCAGTTTAGTTTCCTGCCACATGATGTCGTATTTATATGTGTGTGCTCAAAATGGAATTGAAGTTCTCGAATATTCAGATAATGCAGAAGCAACATTAGAAGTAAATCCAGATGGAAGCGGTCGTTTTGTTGAAGCAAGATTATATCCGAAAGTAAAAATTTCAAATTCCGATAAAAGAGAATTGGCTTTAGACTTGCATCATAAAGCAAATCAATTGTGTTTTATTGCTAATTCGTGCAATTTTTCAATTTTTCATGAGGCGAGTTGTGAGGTTATTTAATTAATAGAGATTTATGAAGATAGAAAATACAACAGATAAGAATAAAGATGATAAATCTTTACTAAATGATTTTCAAAAGAAAGCTATTGATGAAGCTTTGGATAATATTGAAAAAGGGAAAGTGCTGTTTCACGATGAAGTTGTAGAGGAGACTAAAAAACGTTTTCCTCACCTGTTTAATAGGGTAAATTGATGTTACGGAAAACCATATTTCTGTTTATTGATAAAATGCTACATTTGAACATTGTGTCTTAAATTTAAACCAAATGAAAAAAGTCTTTTTTAGTTTATTTCTATTCATTTCAGTTATAGCAATTGGCCAAAATAGTTCAATTGAAAAACCACCTAAAAGGACATGGAAAATTTTAATTAAAAATAATAATAACAAGGATGTTAATTTTAAATTGGCAGGACAGATTATAATAGATAATGATTTTTCAATTGAAAAGAAAGATTCTGATTATTTAACTTTGGAAACAAGTCCAAAAGTAACTGATGGAAAAACAAGTACTTATTATTTGAAATTGATTTCAAAAGATAGTTTAATTGTATTAACCGGCATGGCAAAATCACGTATTAATGTTCAATTTGCAAATGTCGAGGAAGAATATACAAAAATACAAAATAGTGGAATGAAAGGTTCTATTGCTAAAGATCAGTTCGATTCAATGTTTAATTTTGCGAAATTATTTAATTCTGAAATTGAATTTATAACGGAATAGAAATTAAAAAGCACAGTTATATAACTTATATGCTTTAAAAAAGCATAAAAAAAACCTCTTCATTGATGAAGAGGTTTTTATGTACCCGGAGCCGGAGTCGAACCGGCACGGTTTCCCACAGGTGTTTGAGACCAGCGCGTCTACCAATTCCGCCATCCGGGCGTAGCAGACGAAAAAATAAATGATAAATCAGTTATTTTAACGCAATAGAATGAAGTCATAAATGGCGTCATTCCTTTAACACGGTGCAAATGTAAAAAATAATTTTAAACGAACTACTAAAAATACTTAAATTTTTGCTTTCAGTGTTCAATAAATTTTATAAATTTGCAGCTCGTTAAAACGAAGCACACACAACTAACTACATCCGAGACATTTATATGCATTCTGCTTTATTGAAATATAAAGTTGAATTTTTTAAAAGTAACGGAATAAAACAACAAATTACAATGTCGCACCTAGAACCAGAAGCTAAAATTTTTGCTTGTTCACAAAGTGTTTATCTTGCAGAAAAAATTGCAAAAGATTACGGGATTCCGTTAGGAAAAGTAACGATGTCAACGTATAGTGACGGAGAATTTCAGCCGTCTTACGAAGAATCAATCAGAGGTTTACGAGTATTTATCGTATGTTCAACTTTTCCAAGTGCAGATAATCTGATGGAATTGTTGTTAATGATTGATGCAGCAAAACGTGCGTCAGCAAGACATATTACAGCTGTTATGCCTTATTTTGGTTGGGCAAGACAAGATAGAAAAGACAAACCAAGAGTTCCGATTGGAGCTAAATTAGTAGCAAACCTACTAACAGCTGCAGGAGCAACAAGAATCATGACAATGGATTTGCACGCAGACCAGATTCAAGGATTCTTTGAAAAACCAGTAGATCATTTATTTGCATCTACAATCTTTTTACCATACGTAGAAAGTTTAAAATTAGAAAATCTAACAATTGCATCTCCAGATATGGGAGGTTCAAAAAGAGCATATGCTTACTCTAAGTTTTTAGAATCAGACGTAGTAATCTGTTACAAACAAAGAAAAGCAGCCAACGTTATCGACACTATGGAGCTAATTGGTGAAGTAAAAGGACGTAACGTAATCTTAGTAGACGACATGATCGATACAGGGGGAACTTTAGCGAAAGCGGCAGACCTTATGATCGAAAAAGGAGCGCTAAGCGTAAGAGCAATTTGTACGCACGCTATTTTATCTGGCGGAGCATACGAGAAAATTGAAAACTCGAAACTAACAGAATTAATCGTAACTGATTCTATTCCGTTAAAGAGAGAATCAAAGAAAATAAAAGTGGTAAGCTGCGCGCCTTTATTTGCTGAGGTTATGCAAATGGTTCACCACAACAATTCCATCAGTGGAAAATTCATTATGTAAAAGTAGTAAGCTGTAGGCTTATTCACTTTGCATAAAAAAAAGCCTAAAGCCTATTGCTTAAAGCTTACAGCAAACAAGAATATTTATTTAATAACTATATTTTTTTACAATGAAATCGATTACAATTAAAGGATCAGAAAGAGAAAGCGTGGGCAAAGTGTCAACTAAAGCCTTACGTAATGCTGGACAGGTACCTTGCGTTTTATACGGAGGAAACCAAGCAGTACACTTCTCAGCAGACGTAACTGCATTCAAAAACTTGGTTTACACTCCAAACGCTCACACAGTTGTGATCGAACTTGGAAAAGGAAAATCATTCAATGCAATTTTGCAAGATATCCAAGTTCACCCAGTATCTGACAAAATTTTACACATTGACTTCTTCCAATTATTTGATGATAAAGAAATCACAATGGAAGTTCCTGTGAAAATCGTTGGTACATCTAAAGGTGTTCTTGCGGGAGGTGTTTTACGTTTGAACCAACGTAAATTAAAAGTTAAAGCTTTACCAGCAAATCTTCCTGATTTTGTTGAAGCTGACATCACTCCACTTGAAATGGGTAACAAATTATATGTTACTAAAGTTGGAAAACCAGAGTACAAAATTATGCACCCAGACAACACTGTTGTTTGTCAAGTAAGAATCTCTCGTGCTGCTATGAAAGCTGCTCAAGAGGCTGCAAAAGCTGCAAAAGCTCCTGCAAAAGGAAAGAAAAAATAATTTTTTTCAACTCAATACAAAAAGCCTCAATCTTTCGATTGGGGCTTTTTTTTGTTTTTTGAGCACTCCTTATTAATCATATAATGAATGTTTAAATCTTCTTATTTAATCATACATCATTCGTTTTGATTTGTACGGAGAATGTTTTTTCAGAATAAAGCTTCTTTCAAAGAGAGCAAAAAATCCCGATTACATTGCAATCGGGATTTTTAATAGATTTTATATTGTAATCTTGTGATTACTTATTTATTGCTTTTTCAAGTAATAATAAACGCGTTTCAAGATCTGAAATTTTATTGTTTTGTTTTTCAATTAATTCTTGTTGTTCCTGTACTGCTTTTACTAGAGGAACTACAAATTCTGAATAGCGCAAACTATAAAACTCATTATCATTTGCTGGTTTTACAATACCGCTAAACTGATAGTTGATTTTGTTTGCTGCAGCTTCTACTTCTTGAGCAATAAAACCAGATTGTAAATCTTGTGTTCCTGTTTTCATGTAATAGGTAACAGGACGTAATTTGCTGATAAAGTCTAAACCATGAGTACTGCTTACAATATCTTTTTTTAGACGAATATCTGATGGATTTGACCATGCAACCTGACCGCCTATACTAGTCATGTTTGCATTTCCAATTTGTACGGTATTTGATCCCTTCCCAACAGCATTATAACCAATTACAATTTGATTTCTTTCGCCATTTGCCGATGCTTTGGCATTTGCTCCTATTACTATTGATTCGTCCATATTTGCATGAGTTGTTCCTGCCTGGTAACCGATACCAATATTGTTTGTTCCATTAACAACACCTTTCATAGCACTAAATCCTAATGCAACATTATTGGAGTCTAAATTGTTGTAAAGAGCCTCGACACCACTGGCAGTATTATTGTTTCCTGAGATATTTTTGTATAAAGCAGATTTTCCTATAGCTGTATTATTATTTCCAGCGTTATTTACAAAAAGAGATTCTTTTCCAACAGCGGTATTACTGCCACCTGTAGTATTTGTAAAAAGAGATCTAAATCCCACAGCTACATTTTCATTTGCATTGTTAACCATGAGCGCTTGTTTTCCTAAAGAAGTATTATTGTTTCCGCTTGTATTTGAATAAAGAGATTGATATCCCATTGCAATATTGTTGCTCCCAGTTATATTTTTAAACATTGCATCAGTGCCTAAAGCGACATTATTTGTACCTCCAGCAGAAGCATTTACAGCAGGCATAGCCCTATAACCAAAAGAGGTATTGTCTTGTGCAAGGACGCCACTAATAAAGTTATTTCTTTTAAAAATTAAATCTATATCATCGGTAGTTCCAACAAAGTTGATTCCAGCAACGGTTCCAGAATTTCCTTTAATATCCCATTTCATTTTTAATTCTGTGGCCAAATCACTTATTGCCCCTTGTACATTTGTAGAAGGAACTGCCACAGTTGTAGCTGATGAGATAATGGCATCACTTGGAGTTTCATCTGCAGTCTCAACGGGTGAATTTATTATGTATGGGTCCTCTTCTGTTCCTGTTCCGTCAATCGTAACATTTTTCCCTGCAATAATTTTTCCAATTTCATCTGAAGAAGCAATTTTTTTCCATTTGTCAATGTACCAATAATAATATCCAGGAGTAATGTCTGCAATAGTTGAGGTATTGAAAACTAATAAGCTGTTAACGTTTCCATTGGTAATCGTAACATCATCTGTAGAGCTTTGTAAAGAAACTCTAGGAATTAAGATTCCTCTGTTGTCGGCAGTAATCTCTAGTTGAGTGGCATTGTTTGGAGTTTTTGTTCCAATACCTACTTGAGAATATGTAGCGAAGCTTGTTGAAATAAGAAATAAGGTAAATATCTTGTTTTTCATAATCATAAAGAAATTGTTGAAATATTTTTTTTGCAAAGGTCAGTTGGAGATTTAGTTGCTTATTGCCTTAAACGGGTTTTTAAATAACAGATTAAGACATATTGTGAAAATTGATGTAAAAAGTTCTTTTTGGATATGAGGAAAACAGATCATAAAAAAATCCGATTACATAATGCAATCGGATTTTTTGTTTTAATTATTTCTTTTAAAAGAATGGCGATTATTTTTTATCAGTTAATTGTTTTACCAAAGCTTTTAACTCTTCTATTTGAGCTTGCTGTTCTTTAATGGCATTAATTAATACAGGAACCATTTCAGAATAATTAACTCCAAGTGTTTTATTGGCGTCATCACCAACATTTACCACTTCTGGTAAAATCGTTTGTACTTGTTGTGCTGACACTCCTATTTTTACTTTACCAGTATTATCTTCTTTCCAGTTATACGAAATAGGATTGATTTTAAGAACATCTGCTAAACCGTATTTAAGTGGTGTGATATTTGTCTTCAAACGAATATCTGAGGTTTGGATTGTACCGTTGATCGCATATACAACTCCCCATAGATTAGTTGCTGAACCTAAAGTTTGAGCTGCTGCTCCTGTTGGAATAATGCTGCCATTTGGACTAAAAATTATTTGATCGGCAACTCCAGATAAATTAAATCTGATATCGCTTAATACATTGGTTCCGTTGCCAACATAATAACCGGTAATTGCTGAAAGTGGGGCTGCTGCATTCGTACCGACATTTCCTCTCATACTTATTGAACCCAATAAATCGCTAGTTTGTAAATTTTGTGCACTTCCTAAGCTACCTCTTTGTCTGTCTAAAATAATAGTAGGGGCCACTACCGTTGATCTATCATCATAAGATGTAATACGCAGAATACTTTTGTTATCGGGATCTGATTTGTCTTTAAGCAAATGCAATAGAGCAGATGGAGTAGCGGTGTTAATACCAACGTTACCATTTGATTTAACGATCATACGTAATGCATTGTTTGCATTTCCGGGATCAGCGGCATCTCCTGTGCTAATTGCTTTTTCTGTAAAAAACATAATTTCTTTGTCTCCTTGACCTGCAATAAGACCTAGACCTCCTTTTGAAGGAAAGTTTGCTGTTGTTCCAAGATATCCAGTCCATGCCCCTTTACTATTAAGATACAATGTACCAATATTATCAGATGCTGACGCAGTACTAGTTGTTATAAATTGCTGATAGGCTCCATTATTGTTTAAAGGTGTCGCGTAAATATCTAAATTTGCTTTAGGTGCAATAGTTCCAAGACCCAGTCTTCCAATAGTGGTTAATCTCATTTTTTCGGTGTTGTTTGTAATAAACGGAAGGTCAAAATTAGTTTTTGTGCCTAATGTTTTTATTGCATCAAGTCCGTTTAGAGCATCGTTCCCATCTAATAACCAAGGCATATCAGACCATTCAATTATTCCTGATTTGTTTGTAGTCAGTATTGCTGGTGTGTTTACTGCAGGAACCATGTTTACTTGTGTGTCTACAAGTGTGGCTCCAGTTCCAGAAACAACTTTTAATACTTTTCCGCCATTGTCTGGTGTTTTAGTAGTAAGATCTTTTTTTACAACATCAACAGTAATATCTGCATCTAATACTTTACCAGTTCCTGTAACTGTAATTGATGTACTTCCGGCTTTTAAATCACCTTTAGTTATTGTTTGTGGAGTAGAATCTCCCTTTGGGCCTTGCGGTCCAGATGCGCCATCTTTACCGTCAATTCCGTTCAGACCGTCTTTTCCATCAAGACCGTCTTTTCCGTCAGCGCCTGCAATTCCTTGCGGTCCAGCTGCGCCGTCTTTACCGTCGATTCCGTTCAAACCGTCTTTCCCATCAATTCCGTCCTTTCCGTCAGCGCCTGCAATTCCTTGAGGTCCAGCTGCTCCATCTTTACCGTCGATTCCGTTCAGACCGTCTTTCCCATCAATTCCGTCTTTTCCGTCAACACCTGCAATTCCTTGCGGTCCAGCTGCGCCGTCTTTACCGTCGATTCCGTTCAAACCGTCTTTCCCATCAATTCCGTCCTTTCCGTCAGCGCCTGCAATTCCTTGAGGTCCAGCTGCGCC
>NZ_QJGZ01000021.1 GCF_003254585.1 Flavobacterium sharifuzzamanii
TTTGCACCCCGCAAAACACGGAAAGTTCCTTGATAGACTGGCAGAGAAATTGAGAAGATGAGGCGAAAAAAAAGCTTCAAAAAAAATCTCAAGTTTTTCTTGCGAGAAACAAAAAGAAGTTTTAGTTTTGCACCCGCTTTGAAACACAAGCGAAACAGAAAAAGACACGTTCGTAGACATATTGAATTGACAGCCGTTTTGAAAGAGATTTCAAAACAGAATAGAATAAGAGTAATGGAATCGAGAGATTCGAAAAAGAACCGACGGTAAAGGCATCGATAATATAATATTAAAATATACGATGAAGAGTTTGATCCTGGCTCAGGATGAACGCTAGCGGCAGGCTTAACACATGCAAGTCGAGGGGTAGAATTCTTCGGAATTTGAGACCGGCGCACGGGTGCGTAACGCGTATGCAATCTGCCTTCCACAGAGGGATAGCCCAGAGAAATTTGGATTAATACCTCATAGCATCATGTTCCGGCATCGGAATATGATTAAAGTCACAACGGTGGAAGATGAGCATGCGTCCCATTAGCTAGTTGGTAAGGTAACGGCTTACCAAGGCAACGATGGGTAGGGGTCCTGAGAGGGAGATCCCCCACACTGGTACTGAGACACGGACCAGACTCCTACGGGAGGCAGCAGTGAGGAATATTGGTCAATGGGCGCAAGCCTGAACCAGCCATGCCGCGTGCAGGATGACGGTCCTATGGATTGTAAACTGCTTTTGTACGGGAAGAAACACTCCCTCGTGAGGGAGCTTGACGGTACCGTAAGAATAAGGATCGGCTAACTCCGTGCCAGCAGCCGCGGTAATACGGAGGATCCAAGCGTTATCCGGAATCATTGGGTTTAAAGGGTCCGTAGGCGGTCTTGTAAGTCAGTGGTGAAAGCCCATCGCTCAACGGTGGAACGGCCATTGATACTGCAGGACTTGAATTACTGGGAAGCAACTAGAATATGTAGTGTAGCGGTGAAATGCTTAGAGATTACATGGAATACCAATTGCGAAGGCAGGTTGCTACCAGTGGATTGACGCTGATGGACGAAAGCGTGGGTAGCGAACAGGATTAGATACCCTGGTAGTCCACGCCGTAAACGATGGATACTAGCTGTTGGGCGCAAGTTCAGTGGCTAAGCGAAAGTGATAAGTATCCCACCTGGGGAGTACGAACGCAAGTTTGAAACTCAAAGGAATTGACGGGGGCCCGCACAAGCGGTGGAGCATGTGGTTTAATTCGATGATACGCGAGGAACCTTACCAAGGCTTAAATGCAGACTGACCGATTTGGAAACAGATCTTTCGCAAGACAGTTTACAAGGTGCTGCATGGTTGTCGTCAGCTCGTGCCGTGAGGTGTCAGGTTAAGTCCTATAACGAGCGCAACCCCTGTTGTTAGTTGCCAGCGAGTCAAGTCGGGAACTCTAACAAGACTGCCAGTGCAAACTGTGAGGAAGGTGGGGATGACGTCAAATCATCACGGCCCTTACGCCTTGGGCTACACACGTGCTACAATGGCCGGTACAGAGAGCAGCCACTGGGTGACCAGGAGCGAATCTATAAAGCCGGTCACAGTTCGGATCGGAGTCTGCAACTCGACTCCGTGAAGCTGGAATCGCTAGTAATCGGATATCAGCCATGATCCGGTGAATACGTTCCCGGGCCTTGTACACACCGCCCGTCAAGCCATGGAAGCTGGGGGTGCCTGAAGTCGGTGACCGCAAGGAGCTGCCTAGGGTAAAACTGGTAACTAGGGCTAAGTCGTAACAAGGTAGCCGTACCGGAAGGTGCGGCTGGAACACCTCCTTTCTAGAGCCCGAAATGTTAGCGGAAACGCACGTTTGGGAAATAAGATGCCAAGCTTTAGGTTTTGGATCGCGAAATTGCATTACTCTTGCTGTTAATTTAAAGAAATAAACTTTTAAGTAAAAAAAAA
>NZ_QJGZ01000036.1 GCF_003254585.1 Flavobacterium sharifuzzamanii
ACAAATGCTATGACCAGACCATCAGCAGAGACTTCACCATCACGGCTCCTTCAGCAGTGGTTCCTGTATCACCAGATCCATTTAGTGCTTCAGCTTGTGCTTATGCGGATCAGGCTGCAGTAAATGCTGCCTTCGAGATTTTCAAACAAGGCTTTAGCGTAAGTGGCGGTTGCGATGCGAAAGGAGCATTTGTAGGCAATCCGGTAGCGCCGAACTTATGTCAGGGTGGAACTACTAGTGTAAGTTATAAAATCACAGATAAATGCTACACTACTACGATCACTAAAAACTTTACTATTACTGCTCCGGCAGCAGTAGTTCCGGTATCACCAGATCCGTTTAGTGCTTCAGCTTGTGCTTATGTAAATCAGGCCGCATTGGATGCAGCTTTCGAGACATTCAAAGCAGGCTTTAAAGTAAGTGGTGGTTGTGATGCAAAAGGAGAGATCCAAGGCAGTCCAGTTGCACCGAAATTATGTGATGGCGGAACAACAACAGTTTCCTATAAAGTAACTGATAAATGTTACACCACTACAATCACTAAAAATTTCACTATTACTAAAGTTGACTTGCTTAATGTTTCAAGTCCGCCAAACAAAACAGTTGTTTGCGGTGAAAATCCAGATGGTGCATTTGCTGCATGGATTGCTGGATTTAAATTTACTGGGGGATGTGCTGGAAATGTTCAGGCAACAGATTTATCTCAATTTGTGAAACCTCAGATTGGAACGGCATTAGTTATTGAATATGTTGTTTCTAACAATTGTGAAACGATTAAAAAAGTATCAACATTTTTGATCACTCCATGTACGACTCCTATTTGTACTTATACTCAAGGAGCTTACGGAAATGTTGGAGGCATTGGATGTGCAGGAGGACAATCTTACACAACCAAAGCTCTTATTGCAAAAGCATTAAGTGCCTACCCAGGAGGAACAATGACAATTGGTTTAGTTGGAAAATCTGTTTTAGTATCTAATAATGCAACAGATATAAATGGCGTAATATCAGTCTTACCTGGAGGAGGAGGAAGCAAAGTGCTGGCAAATGGAAATCCACACATTAGTGCATTACCTTCATCATATCTTAAAAATGGAAGAATCAATAATACTTTATTAGCTCAAACCATTACTTTAGGACTTAATTTAGGTATTGATAGTGAGTTAAGTAAATTCAAATTGCAGGCAGGTACACTTGCAGTTGCTCAGCCTGACGGTGGTTGCGGATCTAAAACTCCAAAAATACGTTCTTGTAATCCTGACGGAACAGTAAGTAATGAATATAAATATTACACTATTCCGAACAATGTGGTTAGTAAACTAGGAGGAGATAAAACAGTTGGTGATTTGTTTAACTTGGCTAATCAAGCATTAGGAGGCGGAAACACTTACGGACTTTCTCTTTCTGACATTGCAAGTTTGGTAGATTTGATAAACAATGCATTTGATGAATGTAGAATCGCAATAGGATACAATATTCAACCACTTGCTTGTTCAGCTACTCAAGAACAAATAGTTACTCAGACACCTACTACTACGGAAAAACCTGTAGTAGAAAGTAGTGCAAAAGAAAGTAAAAAACCTAGTTTTGATGCTTATCCTGTTCCATTCAAAAATTACATTACCATTCGTTATAACTTTGATTATGCGAGCAATGTCAAAATTGAATTGTTTGATCTATCAGGAAAATTGTTATCTTCTAAAACAGATACAGATGCCTATTTAGGAAAAGAATATAACTTTAATATCGATTTCTATGTAGGTAAATTCCAAGTTTACATTTTACAAATTACGACTAATAAAGGCAGCAGTAGCAAAAAAATCATTTCTGCCGGCAATTAAATTAATTTATAAACCTTATTTAAAGCATCCGTTAAAAGCGGATGCTTTTTTTTGAAAAATATTTTTTCTTTTATCCTTTAATTATGAGTGTTTTACGAGTAAAGTGATTTAGAGAATACAGATGAGATTTTAAAAAAATAGAGGAAAAATCATGTTTTTCTTTTTTTTGGTTTAATTTTTGGAATACCTTTATATAGTATAATCCTTAAAAAAAATAATTATGAAAAAGATACTTACCTTATTTGCAGTTATCGGTTTAATTGCATTTTCTAGCTGTGAAGGACCAGAAGGGCCTCCGGGACCTGTTGGCCCTCCAGGACCTGTTGCTGAAGTTTTTGAACTTCAAAACGTAAATTTTGATTTTAATGCTAATGATGGTTATAATATTTATAGAAAATTAACTCCAAATATTGTGGACTCAGATGTAATTTTGATTTATAGATTGGCAGGATTAATTAACTCTACAACTCCAATTTGGCAACAAATTCCAAGAACGCTTTTTGTGTCTCAAGGTGAGCTTGATTATGATTTCGATTTTAGCAGAACAGATTTTACCATCTATGCGGGAGGAACTTATGACTTGTCTTTAACTCCTGATCTTATTAGAAATCAAACTTTTAGAATTGTAATTGTTCCAGGTGATTTTTCAACAACAGGGAAATCTGTTAGTAAACCTGATTATTCAGATTATAATGCCGTTATCAAGAAATATAACATTGACGATACTAATGTTAAGCAATTAAATTAATTTTTGAAATTGATTTAAAGCATAAAAAAAAGGAAATCTTTACGGATTTCCTTTTTTTATGCACATATGTTTTGTTACTAATTATTCTTCGCTTGACGAATCATTTAAAACTTTTTCTGGTCCAAATTTAAGAGAAACTAAAATTCCTACTAGAAGAGATAAAGCAATAAATCCTAAAGAAGCCCATTCTGGAACGTGGAAGAAATCGTGTAAAAGCATTTTTAATCCCACAAAAGCTAAAATCGCAACTAAGCTGTATTCTAAATAGCTGAATTTTGCCAGCATATTTGCTAAGAAGAAGTACATAGAACGTAATCCTAGAATAGCAAAAATATTAGAACTGAATACTAAAAACGGATCTTTGGTAATAGCAAGAATTGCAGGAACACTATCTACAGCAA
Organism: Flavobacterium sharifuzzamanii; assembly: GCF_003254585.1. Lineage (GTDB taxonomy): Bacteria > Bacteroidota > Bacteroidia > Flavobacteriales > Flavobacteriaceae > Flavobacterium > Flavobacterium sharifuzzamanii. Next base: position 2,991 of record NZ_QJGZ01000036.1, read on the forward strand.
AAAGAACGTCCATAACTTCAATAACAATTAAAGCTACAAATAATGGAGTAGCGGCTTTTTTTGCAGTTTTAGTTGTGATGAAAAATCTTTCGCCATCCGTTTCAGAGGTAATCGGCATAACTTTACCTAAAGCTTTGTAGATAAAAGAATCTTTTGGGTGAAAATCTTCTTCTTCTCCAGAAAAAAGCATTTTTATTGCGGTAAATATTAAGAAAACTCCGAATACATAAGTTGTCCAAGCAAATTTATTAATCAGCATTACTCCGAAGAAAATCATCAATCCACGGAAAACAATAGCTCCTAAGATTCCCCAGAACAAAACGCGATGCTGATATTTTTGCGGAATTTTGAATGAAGCAAAAATAATAGCAATAACAAAGATGTTATCTACACTCAGCGAAAGCTCAATTAAATAACCAGTAATAAACTTCATTGAAGCAACAGCCGGTTTCAAATCGTCTGGATTTGCGATATAATCAGTGGTGTACAGCCAATAAATTACTCCTGAAAAAAGGAATGATAAAGTAACCCAAACCAAAGTCCATTTGCTGGCTTCTTTAGTGCTAATGATGTGGGGTGTTTTGTTGAAGACACCTAAGTCTAAAGCAAGAATAAAAACTACAGCAAGTAAAAAGAGTGACCAGACTATCATAATGATTTTTTTTAATGATTTACAAAGATAAGTTTTGAAGTTTAACTTAAAAATTAAATTTGCTCTTAAAATTAAGTAATATTTGTTATTTGTAAAATGCTAAGTGTTATGAAGTTATGTGTTTTAAGAGTGGAAAATAGGTGATATTGAAACTTTGTCAAAGTTTAAAACTTTGACAAAGTTGGCAGTAACTTGTAATTTAAACTTGTCTGTTTTAATATAAAAAAAATGCCAGCAAATAATGCTGGCATTTTTAGAATATATTGTAAGCTTTAAATTATATTGCTGAGTTAACAGTTTTGATAATTCTAGCAGCAATTTTGTAAGGGTCTCCGTTTGAAGCTGGTCTTCTGTCTTCCAACCATCCTTTCCAACCTTTTTGAACAGTCATCAAAGGAATTCTGATAGAACATCCTCTGTCTGAAACTCCATAAGAGAAATCGTTGATAGAAGCAGTTTCGTGTTTACCAGTTAAACGCTGATCGTTGTAAGCTCCGTAAACCGCGATGTGCTCTTTTGTAACAGGACGGAAAGCCTCACAGATTTTCTCATAAGTTTCTTGAGAACCACATGTTCTAAGAACTGTGTTAGAGAAGTTAGCGTGCATACCAGAACCGTTCCAGTCTGTATCTCCTAGAGGTTTTGGGTGATATTCAATATAGTAACCATATTTCTCAGTTAAACGGTCTAATAGGTAACGAGCAACCCAGATTTCATCTCCAGCTTTTTTAGCTCCTTTAGCGAATAATTGGAATTCCCATTGTCCGCAAGCAACTTCTTGGTTGATTCCTTCAAAGTTGATTCCAGCAGCGATACATAAATCAGCATGCTCTTCAACTAATTTTCTACCGTGTGTGTTTTTTCCACCTACTGAACAGTAGTACATCCCTTGTGGAGCAGGGTATCCTCCAACTGGGAAACCAAGTGGAAGTTGAGTTTTAGTATCCATGATGAAATACTCTTGTTCGAATCCAAACCAAAAATCATCATTATCATCATCAATTGTAGCTCTACCGTTAGAAGGGTGTGGTGTTCCGTCAGCATACATAACTTCGCACATAACTAACCATCCGTTGATACGAGTTGGATCTGGATAGATTGCAACTGGAACTAATAAACAGTCAGAAGATCCACCTTCAGCTTGTCTTGTTGATGAACCATCAAATGACCAATTTCCAAGTTCTTCTAATGTTCCTTTGAAGTTTTCGTGCTCTTCAACTTTAGTTTTACTTCTAAGATTTTGAGTTGGTTCATATCCGTCTAACCAAATGTACTCTAACTTAATTTTAGCCATAATAATATAAATTAATTTTTTTGTTTTTTTTCGTTGGGTCAAATATAGATTTATTTTTTCAGTCCCAAAAATTAGGGGGCTATTTTGTTTTATGAAGTATAATTTTTTGGATAAGCATAATTTTGATGGGGGTATATTTTAAAAAAAGCAATTTTACTAACCTTAAAAATGTAAATTCGTAATAATTACGGCTCATTTTTGAATTTATGAGTTAAGGAATTATGAAAAAATGTTTATTTAATCAATAATACCGTACAGTTTTGTTATATTTCTGTTGTTTGAATTCATTATTCTTCGAAAAAAGCATTTTATGTTGAAAAATTCTATTTCAAAAATCTAAAATTTATATTCCAAACAGGTGTTTTAATTGTTTATATTTGCTGATCATTTTTTAATGAAAATTATTACGAATTTAAAATATACATAACCATGTCAACATTACGTTTTCAAGCTTTACAACAAGCTTCTAACAGAAAGCCGGTGCATTTTGAGGAAATTGGCCGAAAATCAAATCTTTTTGGTGCAAATGTGTTTAATGAAAAGGCAATGAAGCAGTATTTAACTTCAGATGCTTTTAGAGGAGTAAGAGATGCTATCCAGCACGGTACAAAAATAGATAGAAAGCTGGCAGATTATATTGCCATGGGAATGAAGGAATGGGCCCTTTCTAAAGGAGTTACTCATTATACTCACTGGTTTCAGCCATTGACAGGAACCACAGCAGAGAAACACGATGCTTTTTTTGAAACTTCTTATGACGGAAGTGAATCTGTAGAAAAATTTGGCGGCGCGCAATTGGTGCAGCAAGAGCCAGATGCATCAAGTTTTCCGAATGGAGGAATCAGAAATACTTTTGAGGCAAGAGGTTACACAGCTTGGGATCCGACTTCTCCAGCTTTTATATATGGTACAACTTTATGTATCCCAACAGTATTTATTGCTTATACAGGTGAGGCTTTAGATAATAAGATACCTTTATTGAGAGCATTATCTGCCATTGATGAAGCGGCTACAGAAGTTTGTAAATATTTTGACAAAAACGTAAAAAAGGTAACGGCAACTTTAGGCTGGGAACAAGAATATTTCTTGATTGACAAAGCTTTGGCAAATTCTCGTCCAGACTTAATGATGACAGGAAGAACGTTATTAGGACACACTTCTGCAAAAGGACAGCAGTTAGACGATCACTATTTCGGATCTATTCCAACTCGTGCTCTTACTTATATGAGAGATTTAGAGCAAGAATGTATGCTATTGGGTATTCCTGTAAAAACGCGTCACAATGAGGTAGCGCCAAATCAATTTGAGTTGGCACCAATCTTTGAAGAAACAAACCTAGCGGTTGATCACAACTCTTTATTAATGGATGTAATGCAGAGAGTTGCTGAGCGTCATGATTTTAAAGTGTTATTTCATGAAAAACCATTTAAAGGAGTAAATGGTTCTGGAAAACACAATAACTGGTCATTGGCTACAGATACAGGAGTTAATTTATTGAGTCCGAGCAAAACGCCAATGAGCAATTTACAATTTTTGACTTTCTTTATTAATACAATAAAAGCAGTAAACGATAACGAAACTTTACTAAGAGCTTCTATCGCAACAGCAAGTAACGACCACAGGTTAGGAGCAAATGAAGCTCCGCCAGCGATTATGTCTGTATTTATTGGAGCTCAATTGACAAAAGTTTTATCTGAGTTAGAAAGCGTAACAACCGGAAAACTTTCGCCAGAAGAAAAAACAGATCTTAAATTGAACGTTGTTGGGAAAATTCCAGATGTATTATTAGACAATACAGATCGTAACAGAACTTCGCCATTTGCATTTACAGGAAATAAATTTGAATTTAGAGCCGTGGGTTCAAATTCAAACTGTTCAAATGCAATGACGACTTTGAACGCGATTGTAGCAAAACAATTAATTGACTTTAAAAATGAAGTAGAAAACCTTATCGAGTCGAAAGACATGAAAAAGGATGATGCTATTTTTAATGTTTTAAGAGAATACATTAAACAATCTAAAAAGATTCTTTTTGAAGGTGACGGTTACAGTGAAGCTTGGGAAAAAGAAGCTGCAAAGAGAGGTTTAAGTAATTTTAAAACAACTCCAGAAGCTATAAAAGCCAAAGTTTCTAAACAAGCATTGGATTTATTTGAGCAATTAGGAATTTTTAATCATGTTGAAGCTGAAGCGCGTTACGAAATCGAATTGGAAGAATACACTAAAAAAATCCAAATTGAAGGACGTGTTTTAGGTGATATTGCTAGAAACCATGTTATTCCGACAGCAATTCGTTATCAAAATACTTTAATTGACAATGTAAAAGGATTAAAAGAAATTTTTGCAAAAGATTTTGAAGCTTTAGCTAAAGAACAAATTGTTTTAATTAAAGAAATTTCAGGCCATATTGAAGGAATCAATTCTAAAGTATTGGCAATGACAAACGAAAGAAAAAAAGCAAACCAGTTGACAGATGCTCAAAAAATGGCAGAAGCGTATTGTAATAACGTAAAACCTTATTTTGATGAAATTCGTAATCACTGTGACAAATTAGAGTTATTAGTAGATGACGAAAGCTGGACATTGACTAAATACAGAGAATTATTATTTACTAAATAATCATTTTTCTATACTTAATATATAAGACCTGTCTTTTTAAGGCAGGTTTTTTTATATCAAATAATTGATTTTTTTTGAATCCTATATTTGAATAAGCAAAAGAATTAAAAAAAGGGATTATCTTTGCAGCACATCAACACAAACTAATTTTCATGAGTTCAGATTCTAGCAAGAGATATGCACAAAGAGGTGTTTCGGCATCAAAAGAAGACGTACATAACGCTATAAAAAATATTGACAAAGGTTTATTTCCGCAGGCATTCTGTAAAATTGTTCCTGATTATTTAACTCAAGACGATGAGCACTGCCTTATTATGCATGCTGACGGAGCAGGTACAAAGTCATCTTTGGCGTATATGTATTGGAAAGAAACTGGAGATCTTTCGGTTTGGAAAGGAATCGCTCAAGATGCTTTAATCATGAATATTGACGATTTACTATGTGTTGGTGCAACAGATAATATTTTGCTTTCTTCAACTATTGGAAGAAATAAAAATCTAATTCCTGCCGAAGTTATTTCTGCAATTATCAACGGAACAGAAGAATTAATCAACGAGTTAAAATCATTTGGAGTTACCATTCATTCAACAGGAGGAGAAACTGCCGATGTTGGAGATGTTGTTCGTACAATTATCGTAGATTCTACTGTAACAGCTAGAATGAAACGCTCTGATGTTGTAGATAATGCAAACATCAAAGCAGGAGACGTAATTGTTGGATTGGCTTCTTTTGGTCAAGCAACTTACGAAAAAAGCTATAACGGCGGAATGGGAAGCAACGGATTAACTTCTGCACGTCACGATGTTTTCGGGAAATATTTAGCTAAAAAATACCCTGAAAGCTATGATGCAGCGGTTCCAGAAGAATTAATTTATTCTGGACAAGTTAATTTGACGGATGAAGTAGAAAACAGTCCAATCAATGCTGGACAATTAGTGCTTTCTCCAACAAGAACTTACGCGCCAATTATCAAGAAAATTTTAGATAAATATACTCCAGAAGATATTCACGGAATGGTACACTGCAGTGGTGGTGCACAAACTAAAATTTTACATTTCGTAAAAGATTTACATGTTATAAAAGACAATTTATTTCCAGTTCCACCATTGTTCAAATTAATTCAAGAACAATCAAAAACAGATTGGAAAGAAATGTACCAAGTATTCAACTGCGGTCACAGAATGGAGCTTTACGTTCCAGAAAATATTGCTCAAGATATTATTGAAATTTCTAATTCATTCAATGTAGATGCGCAGATTGTAGGTAGAGTAGAAGCTTCAGATTCTAAAAAGCTTACTATTACTAGCGAATACGGAACTTTCAATTATTAATTTTTAAAGTTGCAAAGGTTCAAAGGTTCAGAGTTGCAAAGACTTTGAAACTTTTAAAATAATTATTAAATTTAGAGATGCATAATTGTGCATCTCTATGTTTTTTTAACACATTATATTATGTACGAATTACTTTTTTGGAAATATCTAGACGAAATCTATCTTAACAATCAAGAAGTTTATGAAGCGCTGCTTGAAAAAGAAGAAGTAGAGGGTTTAGCTGTTCTTCAAGTTGAAGTAATCGTAAATAGAATAAATTCAGTTTTTTCTGATTGGGAAAGAGTCGATGAAAACAGCTGGAAGAATCCAAAAGGAAAAGGCGCATTTCAAGTAATCACCACTCCGCAAAGCATAAAAATTGACTGCTACGGAACTGAAGGAAAAACCATGAACAAATTAGTTGATATCATGGAAGAATTCAAATGTCCGCTTTACGATCCGCAAGTTCCAGAACGTTACGATGAAATGAGCGAGTAGTTTTATTGTTTGAAGTTTCAGGTTTCAAGTTTCAAGTTTTTCCACAAAGTTTTGGAATTTGGAATTTAAAAAATTGGAATTTATAATTCACCATTAACAATTATCAATTGAAATTATCCGTTTTTCAAAAGCACATTCTGTTCTTTTCTCATTTTAGCTAGCAATTGATCGACATACGTTTTTATTTTCTGCGGAAGCGTATTCCAACTCTGATCTTTTTCAAAACTTCTGCAATTATCGAAATCGCATTCAACTGCGCGAATAACATATTTTTTAGTTTTATAAACCGTAATAATTTTTACGCGTCTTATATAACCATCTTCGTTGCGAGTTCCATAAACAATAATAGGTTCAATATAACCGTCGCCATCAATATCTTTTGTACTGCAATATTTTGTCCAGAACCAAATGTTTTTTTCTTTTGGGAGAGTATCTTCAAGCAAATCATTAATTTTCCATTGATTTAAAAATCCACCATGATCATTAATCACACAAACTGCTTGTATTTTTGTATTTAAAGTATCTTTTTTAGAAATTGTTTTCTGGTTTTCGCCCAAAACCAATTCATAAACTCCGCTTTTATCGCTAAACTCAAATGCTCTATAAATTGGAAAATCAGTTAGATTTTCGAGTTCTCGCTGTGTAATTTCCTGTTTTGTTAATTTATGACTTTCAATTTTTTGAGAAAAAATAAATGAAGAAGAGAAAGAAAGTAAAATTAAAATATATTTTTTCATGTTTTGAATTGATTTTTAGTATACCAAATATATTTAAACCTTTTGAGTCCTGCTAAATTTATGTTTTTTAAAAATAGATTTTGTTGTACTTTTCTAAATTAAAATAACAGTAGAAATTTCAACAAAAAACTATAATATGACTAAGATAAACTGCGTCAAATTTCTTTCCACTATATCGGTTTTAATGCTTTTTTCCAATATTATAAATGGACAAAAAAAAGCAGAACAAAATCGAAATCTAGTCCAATATGTTGATCCAATGATTGGAACAGCAAAAATGGGACATACCTATCCAGGAGCAACAGTTCCTTTTGGGAGCGTGCAATTGAGTCCAGAAACCGACACGATTGCTTATAGTTTAAACGGAAAATATAATGGTGAAGTTTATAAATACTGTGCGGGTTATCAGTACGAAGATAAAACGATTGTTGGTTTCAGCCATACCCATTTTAGCGGAACAGGTCATTCAGATTTAGGTGATTTTTTAATTATGCCAACAACTGGTAAACTGCAATTAAATCCGGGCGTCGCGTCTAAACCATTGTCAGGTTATAGATCGGCATTTTCGCATTCAACAGAAAAAGCAGAACCTGCTTATTACAGCGTTTTTCTAGAAGATCATAAAATTAAAGCAGAACTTACGGCAACAACTCGTGTAGGAATGCATCAATACACTTTTCCTAAATCTGATGAAGCCCATATAATTTTAGATTTGACTTCGGGAATTTATAATTATGATAAAAAGAATGTTTGGACATTTGTTCGTGTTGAAAACGATACTTTGATAACAGGATACCGTCAGACGAATGGTTGGGCAAGAACCCGAACAGTTTATTTTGCTATGTCTTTCAGCAAACCAATTAAAAGTTACGGACAAGCAGCTCAGGAAAAAAGTGTTTATAGAGGTTTTTGGGGAAGATTTGATCAGACTAAAAACTTCCCAGAAATGGCAGGACAAAACCTAAAATTGTTCTTTGATTTTGATACGAATGAAGGAGAAAAGATCAAAATCAAAATGGCATTGTCGCCTGTGAGTTCTGCTGGAGCATTAGAAAACATGAAAAAGGAAACACCAGATTGGGATTTTGAAAAAGTAAAAAAACAAAGTCAGGACGTTTGGAATAAAGAATTGAATAAAGTTCAAGTAGAAACTATTCAAAAAGAAGATTTGGTTAATTTTTATACCGCAATGTATCATGCATTTTTGGGACCAACCGAATACATGGATTTAGACGGAAATTATAAAGGTTTGGATATGAATGTTCATAAGGCCGTAAAATTCACCAATTACACCAGTTATTCGCTTTGGGACACGTATCGTGCTTTGCATCCATTATTTAATATTGTCCAGCCCAAAAGAAACGCCGATATTGTAAGTTCGATGCTGGCGCATTCAGAGCAAAGCGTTCATAAAATGCTTCCAATCTGGTCACATTATGCCAATGAAAATTGGTGTATGATTGGTTACCATTCGGTTTCTGTTGTAGCAGATGCTATTGTAAAAGGCAATATTAGTTTTGATGCTGAAAAAGCACTTCAAGCCTGTGTAAATACTGCAAAAGTTCCATACTACGATGGATTGGAGTTTTATATGAATAAAGGATATGTTCCAGAAGACAAAAGCGGTGCTTCGGTTTCTAAAACCTTAGAATATGCTTATGATGACTGGGCAATCGCGCAAGCTGCAAAGAAATTGGGTAAAACGGAAATTTATAATGAATTCATTGAAAGATCGAAAAATTATAAAAATGTCTATGATGAAAAAACGGGTTTCATGCGTCCGAAATTAAATGACGGAACTTTCAAAAAAGAATTTGATCCGTTAGATACACACGGACAAGGTTTTATTGAAGGAAATTCTTGGAATTACAGCTTGTACGTTCCGCAAGATCCTGCCGATATGATTCAATTGATGGGCGGAAACGAAAAATTTAAAGTTCGTTTAGATTCATTGTTCAATATGCATCTTCCAGACAAATATTTTGAAAATACAGAAGACATAACAAGAGATGGAATCATAGGGAATTATGTTCACGGAAATGAGCCTTCGCACCATGTTGTGTACTTATACAATTGGACAGATTCTCCGTGGAAAGCGCAAGATAAAATTAGAATGATCTTGAAAAAAATGTACAGAAATGGAGCTGATGGTTTAGGCGGAAATGACGATTTCGGACAAATGAGTGCTTGGTATATTTTTAGCAGTTTAGGGTTTTATCCAGTTGCTCCAGGTTCTGATGAATATGCATTAGGAAGTCCGTTAATGAAAAATGCTGTTTTGAATTTGGAAAATGGAAAAACTTTTGAGGTCGAAACGGTAAATCAATCTGATAAAAATGTATTTGTGAGCAAAGTTTTGCTGAACGGAAAACAATTGGACAAACCATTTTTAAAGCATTCAGATGTTATAAATGGAGGGAAGATTACGTTTTATATGAGCAACAAACCAAGTAAGAAGTAATATCAAAATTAGTTTTACGTCTGTCAACCTGAGCGAAGTCGAAAGGCTTTTCTAGTAAAAAGAGGCTTCGACTCCGCTCAGCCTGACAAACGCATAATATTTTAATTAGTGAAAATTTGTGCAATTCGTGGCTAAACAACAAAAAACTTCACGAAATTTGCACTTCAAATAAAGACAAGTATATATGAAAATCAATTTAAAATCAGGAATAGATAAACTGCTTTTCGGAATGAAGCAGAATGACGTAACAGCAGCTTTAGGAAAACCTGATAAAAACTATAAAGACGAAGATGACAATGTAATTTTTGTTTACAATGCTCATAAAATTAGATTAACTTTCTATCAGGAAGAAGATCTTAAATTAGGGTACCTTGTAGCATCAAGTAATGATTTAGAAGTTTTCGGATTCAAATTAATCGGAAGAAAAATTGCTGATGTAAAGAAAGATTTTGCTGCAAAAGGAATTACAAAATACAATCAGGAAACTTTTGATACTTTCGAAAATTATTTCAACGAGGACAATTGGTTTATTCTTCAAACAGAATTTGATGAGGTAGTGAAGTTTGAAATTGGTGCAATTATCAACAGTAAAGATGAGTTTGACTGGAAATTTCCTGTGAAGAAATAGTCATAATATTGTCATCCTGACGAAGGAAGGATCACACAAGAAGCTCCGCAAAGTATGTCGGACAATCTTTGTCGATTTACGTGTGTGATCCTTCGTTACTCAGGATGACAAAAAAAACCGACAATCACTTGTCGGTTTTTTTATGTTGTAAAAGGAAATTAACCTTTTAACCATGCATTTTTAAGTTTCTCTTTTGAAGCATCAGTAGCTTTAAAAGTTTCAGCTTCTTCAAATGGTAATTTTACAGTTCCTTTGATAGTTTCTTCTTTTCCGCCACGTTTTACTTTCAAAGTAATTGGGTCATTATCTTTCCAGTTTTCACTTTCAGTAATCAAATCATAAATGTTGTCTAAATTGTATGATTTATTATTTACAGCTAATATTTTATCACCACCTTTTAAATTTAGGTTTTTAAAGAACTCAATTGATTCTGATTCAGGACGAACAGCGATTTCTTTAGTTGCTTTGTCAATAGTGATATTTGGAGTTTGTCCTTTTATAAACGGATTTCCAGTTTTTTTCTCCATTGCTTTTGTAACACCAACTTTAGCTAAGTAGAAGTCGTAAGGAATTGGAGTAGTTCCAGAAACATATTTGTTTAAAAATTCTCCAACTTCAGGATAAGTTAAAGAAGTGATTTTAGCAAATAATTCATCATCATTGAAAGGTTTTTCAACACCATACTCATCAGATAATTTATGCATTAAATCCAAAATACCTCTTTCTCCATTGCTTTTCTCTCTAATGATAATATCAATGCACATACCAATTAAAGCTCCTTTTTGGTATACATTTAAATATTGGTCTTTATAAGGTTGTTCTAATACATTTTTACTCATTACAGTAAATGACATTGTATCATCAAGCTGTTTAGACTGCTGAATTTTATCGGCAATACGAGTGTAGAATTCAGCTTCGTCAATCAAACCTTGGTTGATTTGGAAAAGGTTAGCAAAATATTCTGTTACACCTTCATACATCCATAAATGCTCAGACATTTGCGGTGCATTGTAATCAAAATATTGAATTTCTTTTGAGTGAATAGTTAATGGAGTAACAATATGGAAGAATTCGTGAGAAACCACATCTTTCATAGATTCTACCAATTTTTCTTTTGGCATCGATTCTGGTAAAACTACTGTTGTAGCAGTTGGGTGCTCTAAAGCTCCAAAACCATGCGCATCATCTTTTGCCATGCTTGACAAGTACAATAAAACAGTATATTTTTTAGTAGAATTTACTTTTCCTAAAAAGTTTTTCTGTGCCGTCATCATTGTTTTCATCTCTGGAGTGATGCTTTCAGCAGTATATTTTCCAGTAGGAGAGTACACAGCAATTAAGATATCCATTCCGTTTACATTAAAAGTAGTGTAATCAGGTTTAGAATACATAATTGGATTTTCTACCAAAATAGCATAACGAGAAGTAGTAAATACATCAGAAGTATTGCTTGCATCTTGATCTGTCATAGAAGTTGCTCCCCAAAGTGTTTCAGGATGCGTGATAGTAACTTTATATGGAACATCTAATTTATCTTTAAAATACCCCACAAATCCATGAGTATTTACCATGAAATTTTTCCCCGCATCAATGTTTGTTCCTGCAGGAGAGAAAACGTCATCATTTCCAAATCCAGTTCCTTTTTCTGTATCGAAACTATCGTTTACCAAATAAGTGATTTTTTTCAACGTTTTTGCGTTTGAAATAGACCAAGAATTATCGTCTAATCTTTTTACCGTAAGCGGATTTCCTTTAGCATTAAATGCTTTGAAATCTTCTGAAAATTTCCCGTAATTATCTGTCGAATAAGTACCTGGAACGGTTTTCGGAATACTATAGACAACTTCATCTGTTTTAAAGGTTGGAGGTGTGACTGTCACCAAAACCTTATCATCTTTAACATCTGTTAAATTGATATTAACTTCAACAATATTGCTTTTTGCGGCTCCAGTGCTCCCTGTTTTACAGCTCCAAAAAGTTACCGCTAGAGCTAAGGTGTAAAGTATTTTTTTCATTTCTATATGTTTAGTTAATTGTATTTGACACAAAAATTACCAAAAAGTTACTAAAAAATCACATTAAATTTAAAGATAAAAAAAAACTCCTGAAAAACAGGAGCTCTATAGTTAGTCTAATTTATTCTTGATATAATATTTTCCATCCAAATCTTCATCAAAATCATCTATTTTAACTGGTTTCGGTTTTGGCTTGTTTGCAATTGCCTTCTTTTTCCACATCTCAAATTTTTCAAGAGGCATTTTCTTTTTCATAATGTCCAGGACTTCTTTTTCTGCCAATCCAAACTCTTTTTTTATAATTTCAAATGGATTTCTTTCTTCTAAAGCTAACGAAACAAGTCTTTCAGTTTGTTCCGGAGTTAATTCTTTGCGGCTACTCTTTTTCATCTCGTGAAAATTAATTCAAAATAGGGTGTTAATTATTAATAGATTGATTTTCAATTCTTGTATCAATATTAAAAAAAAAAATAATAAGTTGGTTCAGTAAAGTGCAATTTTTTTAGAGAATTTAGCGGTTTTTGAAGGATCTTGATTTTTGAAATGGGATTTTTAGCAGATTCTTCAATTCATTATTTTCTTCAGTGAGCATATGAGTGTCTACGCCGTATACAAGCTGATCTTTGGGTAAATAAGTGAATGTTCCAAAGATTCTGTCCCAGATAGAAAAAATATTGCCATAATTGCTATCCGTGTAAGGTAGTACATAATGATGATGAACTTTATGCATATTTGGGGAAACAATAAAATAGCTTAGAAAGACGTCTAGTTTTTCTGGAAGCGAAATATTGGCATGATTAAACTGTGAGGCGATAACCGATAATGACTGATAAAGAAAAACCATCCACATTGGAGTTCCAACAATTAAAACGCCTAAAGTGGTAAAAATAAAACGTACAACACTTTCTCCAGGATGATGTCTGTTTGCTGTTGTGGTATCAATCCAAGTATCGGTATGGTGTACCAAATGAAATTGCCATAGAATTTTTACTTTATGTTCTACAAAATGAGCTAAATAAGCCCCAATTAAATCCAAAAGCAGTAAACCAATTATAGTATATAGCCAGATTGGCATTTTAGGAAGCCATTGAAGTATTCCAAAATTATTTTCGATTGTCCAAGCGGCAGTTTTTATTAGAATAAAGGCAAGGATAAAGTTGACCACAATGGTTGTGAAAGTAAAAAAGAAGTTTATTCCAGCGTGAGGCCATTTTTTGTATTGCATTTTAAACAAAGGAAAACTGTTTTCAATAAGCCAAAAAATGGTAATGCCGCCAATCAGAATAAGACTTCTATGCGACGATGGAATCGTACTGAAGTAAGAAATGATTTCGTTCATAATACATACATATTTGAGTTGAAATAAAGTTTTCTTGCTGATTTTATCCAAACAAAAAGAGAAAATCAAATATAAATATATCAGATTTTCTCTTTTAAATTAAATTATGTACTAATAATTGTGTATTATTTTTTGATGAGGCTAATTATAAATAATAAAACCCATGCACCACCTACGGCAATCAGAATTTGCCACAGAAGGCCTCCGCCACCAATGCCAAGTTTCCCAGCAATCCATCCTCCGATAAATCCGCCTATGATTCCGACAACAATATTACCAATTAAGCCAAAACCAGCGCCTTTCCAGATCTGGCCAGCTAGCCACCCAGAAATGGCTCCTATAAGTAAGAAATATAAAAATTCCATATTTTATTTTTTTTTGATGATATATCGATTTTTTTTCAGCTATTATGCCTCGTCATGATTTTGAAGCAGTGTTTTATAAAGAAAACCTGCCGCTAATGCACCGAGAATAGGAGCGACCCAAAACAGCCAAACCTGAGACAATGGTTCTCCGCCAACAAAAATAGCTTGAGACAATGATCTCGCTGGATTTACAGAAGTATTTGTAATTGGAATGCTGATTAAGTGTATTAAAGTCAGAGCCAAACCGATTGCAATTCCAGCAAATCGGCCATTTGCAAATTTATCAGTTGCTCCTAAAATGACTAGTAAGAAGAATAAAGTAAGCACAAATTCTGCTATAAAAGCAGACTGTAATGAATAGCCATCAGGAGAAAAAGCTCCAAAACCATTAGATGCAAAGGCGCCAGCTTTTGTATTATCTATTACAAAACCTGCTTTTCCAGAAGCTATCGTGTATAAAGTCCCTGCAGCAGCAGCAGCTCCAACACATTGTGCAATGATGTATGGAATAAGATCTTTGGCAGAAAATCTTCCGCCAGCCCATAAACCAAAAGAAACCGCTGGATTAAAATGACCGCCAGAAATATGGCCAACAGCGTATGCCATTGTAAGCACTGTTAAACCAAAAGCCAAAGCGACACCCGCAAATCCAATTCCTAAATCTGGAATTCCAGCAGCAAAAATAGCGCTTCCGCACCCGCCAAAAACAAGCCAATAAGTCCCGAAAAACTCTGCAAATAATTTTTTCATAATAAAATAATTTAATGGTTAATGTTTAGAATGTATATTGGTAAGCCCAATAAATTAAAACAAATTGTAAGGGCAAACGTACAAATAAAATCCATATTGGTAAACCAAAACCTGCTTTTTTATTTTGAAACATGTACAAATTGGCAGGGAAAATAGCAATTAATAAAAGCATAATTCCCCAGGCGGCAAAATGTGATGAAAAAGGCAGGAGTAAAAAGATGCCCAGAATAATCTCGGCGGCACCACTTAAAATATTTATTAATTTGGGGTTTTTAAATGCGGGCGGAATGATTTTTATGTACATTCCCGGATTTCTAAAATGATTTAGCCCAGCAAGAATATATAAGGAAGCCATTAAATATAAATGCCAAGGTAAAATCATGATATTTAGTTGTTTATCACGAAATTAATAAAAAATTAACAATTATTGCATTACAGATGTGTTTTTTTTAATAATGCATATTTAGCGTTAGCTTTTGGGTTTGAAATTTACATTCATAATAATTATAGCAAGGATAATCAATACAATGCCAACCCACTGAGAAAAGATTACTTTTTCATTTAATAAAACATAGGCCATCATTACAGAAACTGGCAGTTCAAGAGCAGAAACAATACTGCCTAAACCGATTCCAGTTAAAGGAAAACCAGCAGTCATTAAAAGTGGTGGAATGATTGTACCAAATAATGATAAAACTATTCCCCATTTTAAGAAGATTTCTAGGTTGAAAGAAGTTACTTGCGTTGCAAAAGCAAACGAAAAAACAATAATAGCACCACCTAAAAGCATATAAAGACTTCTTTGTGCAGATGAAATTTCAGTTGCAACACTGTTTGCAGTAAACATAGTAGTAGTAAAAGAAGCAGCAGCTAGCATTCCCCAAACTAATCCTCTCCAATCTAATTCAATATCATTATTGATTATATTGGTAGCCAAAACAGTCCCGAAAAGAACAATAAATACAGCAATTACTTTTTGTTTTGAAGGCAGTTTTTTTTCTAAAATCATTTCCAGTAAAACCCCCATCCAAACGGTTTGCATCAATAAAACGATTCCGATAGAAACGGGAATATATTTTACAGCCAAATAGTAAAATAGGCTGGTCATTCCTAATGAAGTTCCTGCAAGCATTAAACTGAAAATGTTTTTGCGAGATGCTCTTACAGCAGGTTTATTTTTGTTTTTAATTCGCTGAAAAAGATTGATCAGAAGAATTCCTAGAATTCCATAAATAAATTGTGAGGTTGTGACTTCTGCAGTTGTGTATCCTTCAGAATAAGCCATTTTTACAAAAGTAGCCAACATTCCATAAGTGGTTGCTCCCAAAGCAACAAGAAAAACACCTTTTAATACATTATTTTGCGACGTCATAAATTATCTGTTTTAAAAAAATTAAGCCGGCAAAGGTAAGCTATTTTGTTTAGGATTCTATTGTACTATGTTGAAAATAGTGATTTAATTATAATAGAATTGATTTTTAAAGGCTTAAATTAGGAATTCTTTAAAAAAAGGAAGTGTTGAAAAATAGAAAAGCCATCAAAAAAATCTGATGGCTTTTTATGCTTATAAAGAATAAATATTCTCTTCTCTAATTACTTAGGTTGATTTTGATAAGTTTCAATTTCGAAAATTAAAGTTGCGTTTGGAGGTATTACGCCACCAGCACCTTTTTCACCATAAGCTAAATTTGAAGGAAGGAAGAAAATTGCTTTTTCTCCGTCTGTCATCATATCGAGAGCTTCAAGAAAACCAGGAATCATTCCTTCTTTTTTACCAACTGTGAAAGGGAAAGCTTTGTAACCGCCTTGAGCATCTCTGTTTGCATCATATTTTCCGTATGCTTTTTCTACCTTAGCCATGCTGCTGTCAAATAAGCTTCCGTCTTCAAAGTAACCTGCATAGTGGAAATAGATTGTAGAGCCTTCAGCACTTTTAACGCCAGTACCTTTTTGAGTAACTACATATTTTAATCCAGATGCAGTTGCAGTAGCTTTTGCTTTCATGTCTTTAAAATAAGCCGCTTTTGTAGCCACTATCTTTTTAGCTTCTTCTTTTTGCAATTCCCCTTTTTTCATTTCATCGCTAAAAATTTTTACTGCATCAAATTTCTTGGCAGCTGCTCCTTTGCGTGTAATGGTAATTTTATTCATGATATCATCCTGAACAATTTTATTTACATTGTCCATTCCAGAAACGACATGACCGAAAATTGTATGTTTTCCGTTTAACCAAGGTGTTTCTTTGTGCGTAATGAAAAATTGGCTTCCATTTGTTGCAGGACCAGAATTTGCCATAGCTAAAACTCCTCCTTTTTCAAATTTTAGTTCTCCAACAAATTCATCTTTAAAAGAATATCCAGGATCTCCAGCTCCAGTTCCTTGAGGATCTCCTCCTTGAATCATAAAATCATTAATAACTCTATGGAATTTTAAGCCATCATAAAATGGTTTGCCTTTTAAACGCTCTACTTTTACATAAGGATTTTTACCTTCTGCCAAAGTGATAAAATTAGCAACTGTTACAGGTGCTTTTACATATTCTAAAGAAACCACGATATCTCCTTTTGTAGTAGAGATTGTAGCAAAAATCCCTTCAGCTGGGTTCGCTGTAGCCGCCACTTTGCTTGCAGGTTTTGCCGCTGGTTTAGCAGCAGGCTTTTTCGTTTGAGCCTGAATATTTACGATTGCTAGGCAAAATAAAAACAGAAATTTAAATTTCATTGCTTTTTAATTTTTAAGTCTATAATTCGATTACTGTTTATCTGAAATCTGGATTTCGAAAATAATATTAGCGTTTGGCGGAATTACACCTCCAGCACCAGTTGCTCCATAAGCTAAGTGAGATGGAATAAAAAGAACTGCTTTGTCTCCGTAAGATAATTGCTCAACTCCTTCAATAAAACCAGGAATTAAACCGTCTTTTTTACCAGCTTGAAATTGAATTGGTTGGTAGCCGCCTTGTGCTGCTCTTGCAGGATCATATTTGCCGAATTGTTTTGCAACTTCTTCGATACTAGCGTCAAATAAAGTTCCGTCTTCAAGGAAACCCGCGTAGTGAATGTAAATTGGATTTCCTGCAACAGGTTTTTTACCGCTTCCTTTTTCTGTAATAACATATTCTAAACCGCTAGTAGTTTTAGTTGCTTTTGCTTTTAAAGTAGCATAAAATTCCACTTTTTCTTTTTGAACGCCAGCGTATTTGCTTTGTTCTTTTGCAATGTCAGCAAAATAATCATGGAATACTTTTACAGCATCAAATTTCTTAGCAGCTTCACCATTTCTGATAATTGTTATAGAAACGATATTGTCGCCTTGTATCACTTTGTTTACTACTTCCTGATTTTTTGCGTCTACAACATGACCAAAAATAGTATGTTTACCATCTAACCAAGGAGTTTCAACATGCGTAATGAAAAATTGGCTGCTGTTTGTGCCCGGACCATTATTAGCCATTGCCAGAACACCTGCTTTGTCAAATTTTAAATCTGAAAATTCATCTTTAAATTTATAACCAGTATCTCCAGAACCTGTTCCTAATGGGTCACCGCTCTGAATCATGAAATTTTCAATAACTCTATGGAATTTTAAACCATCAAAGAAAGGTTTGTTTTTAAGATTTTCGTGCGTTACAAACTCGTTTTTACCTTCAGCTAAAGTCACAAAGTTAGCCACAGTTATAGGTGCTTTTTTGTAATTAAGTTCTACAATAATGTGACCTTTGTTTGTCTCGATATCGGCATATAAACCATCTGGCAGATTACTGTGATCGTCCTTACAAGAATAAAATGAGCTTACAGCTATTAGTAATAATAAAATACTCTTTTTCATTTTAAGATATTGTTTTTATTGAGTTAATGTATCTTTTTTAGCCTGTACTGCAGGTTTTGCAACTGCAGGTTTTGGTGCTACGGTTTGTGGCGATTGTGTAGCAGGTTTTGCTGTTTGAGCCGTTGGATCTGGAACAAAATTTCTAAGTGTAACCGTAACGATTAAAGATTCGTTTGGGCCAATTTTTTTGTTGTCTCCATGATATCCGTATGCTATATGCGATGGGAATAAAAACGTTACCGTTTCATTTTTATGCATTCTTTTGATTCCGTCGCGTAACCCCATCATAATGTCTTGTTTGTCTACATAATAGGTTTGAGGGCCAAGATCAGAATCAGAGTAAATGCTATTGCCTTTAATATCTTTTATTTCCATATTAAAGTAAGCAATATCTCCTTTTCTCGGTGCTGTAGTTTCTGCCGCATTTTTTTCTTCATAGCAAAACCAATACCCTTTTGGAGTGGCATAATATTTTACTTTCGGATTGCTTTTGATTATTTTTTTAATGACTTCTTCTTCGTTAGCCACTAACTTTTTATTTCGGTCGGCCGATTTCTTCATGAATGTTCCTGAAGCTCTAGAAATAGGTCTTCGGGCTTCTTCATGATGTTTACAACTGCTTAACAAAACAGTAAAAAGCAAAGTATAAATGCTAAGTTTTAGGTAATTCATGATTTGGGTTATAATTTTAGTTTTTTGACTAAATCTTCAAATTTATTTACTGTTTCTTCCATAGAAGCTTCAGATCTTCCGCCTGCTGCATTGACGTGTCCACCTCCGTTAAAATGGTCTCTTGCAAACTGGTTGACATCAAATCCTCCTTGAGAACGAAAAGAAATCTTAATTATTTTTTCATCTTTGTTTTCAATGAATATTGCTGTAAAAACAATTCCGCGAATGCTTAATCCGTAATTTACAATTCCTTCAGTATCACCTTTTACATAATTAAACGAATCAAGTTCTTCTTGTGTAAGAGTCATGTAAGACGTTTTGTGTTCTTCAAAAATTTTCATGTTTTGAAGTGCACGGCCTAGTAACTGCAAACGGCTAAAAGAACTATTATCGTATAGTAAAACTGGAATTTGAGTGTTTTCAACTCCTAAATCAATCAATTCTGCAATAATTCTATGGGTATTTCCAGTTGTTCCTGGAAAACGGAAAGAACCAGAATCGGTCAGAATTCCAGTATAAATGCAAGTTGCAATGGTTTTATCAATATCTTCTTTTTTGTTTAAAAAGGTAATAAAATTGTAAACCATCTCGCAAGTAGATCCATAAGAAGTATCTGAGTAAGTATATGCGGCGTAATCATGAGGTTTTTCATGATGATCAATCATAATGAATGGAGCCGCAAGTTTTGCAAGAGTATGCTCCATTTCGCCAGTGCGATGGAAAGCATTAAAATCAAGTGTAAAAATAAGCTCGGCTTCTTCTAATATTTTAACGCAGTTTGGAGTATCTTTTTCATAGATTTTTACTGTTTCTGAGCCTGGAAGCCAAGCTAAAAAATCAGGAAAATCATTTGGAGAAATAACAGTTGGCTGATGATTATTTTTGAGTGAAAAATGGTACAAAGCTAGAGTAGAACCCATGGCATCACCATCTGGTCCTCTGTGTGGAATAATTGCGATTTTCTTTGGCGTAGCAAGCAGTAATTGAATCGCTTGAATATCTTGTATTTTCATAGTTTGCGAATTTACATTTTTTTAATGTAATGCTGAAAATAATTTTAGTATTCAAGAGGTAGTGGTCAGTTTTTTTAGTGGTCTGAATTGGCTTTGTTTTTAAATTTAAATTTTTGAGTGAAATTACAACACGGATGACACGGATTCGCTATCGCGAAAACACTGATTGGCGCGGATTTTTTTATTTAAGTTCTACAGGAACGACCTATATAGATTGGAATTTGAGATTTGGAATTTTAAAAATAGGAATTTAACCTCTGGTACAATTTATATTTTGCACCTTTTACAATCTGAGATTTGTAGATTCCGATAGAACCAGAAGAAAAATAAGCAATTGTGCAGGCGATTGCGATAAAAACTCCAGGAGCGATTCCGAACAATTCCATTCCCATGACCGTACAGGCAATAGGAGTGTGGGTTGCGCCAGAAAAGACAGCAACAAATCCGATTCCTGCTAAAAGAGCAATTGGCATCGGAATTACAGTTGATAAGGCACTTCCTAAAGTAGCTCCAACAAAAAATAAAGGTGTTACTTCTCCGCCTTTAAAACCTGCTCCAAGTGTAAATCCTGTAAATAAGATTTTAAGAAGAAAATCGTACCACTGATTTGGGTTCGAAAAGGAATCAACTATAACAGGAACACCCAAACCTGAAAATTTGGTAAATCCTAAACCAGCAATGGCAATAGCCAAAACGACTCCACCAATTACAGGACGAAGCGGGGGATATTTAATATTTTTTGAAAAAAGTGAACCCCAGAAATGAGTACTTCTTGAAAATAGCAAAGCAGCAAATCCAGATAAAATTCCAACAATTAGAGTAAAAATAATATTGTTTAAACTAAGCTCTGGAACAATTGGAATATTGTAATGTGTATGTTTAATTTGCCAGAATTCTACAGAAAAATACGCTGCATAAGCAACTAAAAAAGAAAGCAGAATACTTTTAAAATTAATTTTACTGAAATATAAAACTTCCAAAGCAAAAATAGCTCCCGCAAGAGGAGTTCCAAAAACAGAAGCAAATCCGGCACTGATTCCGAGAATGATTAAAATCTTGCGTTCAGAATTGTCAAGTTTGAAGAATTTTGTAAACTGATCGGCAATTGCACCTCCCATTTGTACCGCAGTTCCTTCTCGTCCTGCAGATCCTCCAAATAAATGAGTCAAAAGCGTTCCTAAAAGTACTAAAGGGGCCATTTTAAACGGAATCACTTTTTTAGGATTTTCGTATTCTTCAAGTAAAAGATTATTTCCTTTTGCAACCGATTCTCCCCAATAATAGTAACTCAACCCTACCAGAAATCCGCCGAAAGGTAAAAGCCAAATAATCCAGTCATGCTGAATTCTAAATTGCGTAACCCATTCTAAAGAAACTAAAAAGAAAGCAGATGCAGAACCTGAAAATATACCTATTAATGCACAGATAAGAATCCATTTTGGAAGAGAAAGCAGGAATTGTTTTGGATTTAAGGAAGTCATTAATGAATTCTAAAAGTTTGCCACGAATTTCGCCAATTTTCACGAATTAAAAGGAAAAAAATATTTTAAATCCATTATCCCGATAGCTATCGGGAGTGGCATAAGAAAAATAATTAGTGGAATTAGCGAAATTTGTGGCGAAAAAAAATATTATACAACAGCAGTAAATTCGATTTCTACCAAATATTCTGGAGCAACCAATTTACTGATTCCGTAAAATCCTGTAGTTGGTTTTACATCTTTAAAGAAAGTCGAGTGTGCTCTTGCCACTTCTTCGAAAGTAGAAACGTCTGTTGTGAAAATTCTTGTTCTAATAACATCTTTCATTCCCACATTTAAATCTTCTAAAACTTTTTCAACTCGTTCCAAAATATTATACGTTTGAGCATAAGCGTCATCAGCTTTTACTTTATCGCCGTCAACAATGGCTACAGTTCCAGAAACTTCAATAATATTGCCAATTCTTACGGCACGGCAATATCCCATTTTGTCTTCCCACGGAGATCCAGTCAAGATGTTTTCTCTTTTCATTTTTTTATAATTTTTGCGAATTTGTCTGTATGGTTTTAAAAGCAAATTCAGGTTAATTAAAGATGCTGCAATTTAAGAATTATGGTTTTGACAGCGATTAAAAAAAGCTTGAAATCAATTCAGAAATCAAGCTTTTTTGTGATATTAATAGTTATTCGGCTTCTTTTTCTTCGTACAGTCGAAGCTTGTTTTGTACCGTATTTAAATTTTGCTGTAAGGTTTCAATCTTATTCAATAAATGTGCAATAGCATCAATTCCTTCCAGATTTATTTTGAGGTCATAATGCATTCTGATCATTTTTTCAACCGTTGGAAGCTGTTCTGGTTCTAAATACTCGTCATTTTCTTCCGTTATGATATGGATAAGTCCATAGTTATTAAGTTCGGTTATGAAAGTGTTTTCAATTTCGTGATAAATACAAAACTGTTTGATCTGGATTAAATTTTTATTTTTCATGACTTTCTTAGTTTTGCTAATTCTTCAAATAACTCTTTTTCTTTGTCCGACAGTTTTGTTGGAAGTTTTATGGTGTACGTAATGTATAAATCGCCAAACTGATTTTCTTTTTTATATACGGGAAAGCCTTTTCCTTTCAGTTTTACTTTTGTTCCTGGCTGAGTTTCTGCAGGCACTTTGATTTTTACTTTTCCGTCAAAAGTATTGATGTAAGTTTCTCCACCTAAAATTGCAGTGTACAAATCAATTGGAGCATCAGCATATAAATTATTGCCTTCGCGTTTAAAATCTGAATTATTAGAAATTATAAATGTGATATACAAATCTCCGTTTGGTCCGCCGTTTACTCCAGGTCCTCCATGATTCGGAATTTTAATAATCTGCCCGTTTTCTACACCAGCAGGAATCGTAATTCGGATATTTTTTCCGTTAACAGTTAAATTTTGTTTATGTGTTGTATAAGCAGCTTTAAGGTCTAATTCCAGTTCGGCATTAAAATCCTGTCCTCTATATTTAGCCTGCGATCTGTTTCTGCCTCCGCTTTGGCTATACATCGAATTGAAAAAATCTGAAAAATCACTGCCTGAAAAATCTCCTCCTCCTCCAAAACCAGAGAAATCGCCTTCAGAATATTGATACCCGCCTTGCTGTCTGCTTTGCTGCTGATTTGGATCGTAACCTGCTTTTTCAAATTCGTCAGCGTGTTTCCAGTCTTTTCCGTATTTATCGTATTTCTTTCGATTTTCTGGATTGCTTAAAACTTCGTTGGCTTCATTTATTTCCTTGAATTTTTTTTCGGCTTCTTTATCATTCGGATTCAAATCGGGATGATATTTTCTTGCCAGTTTTCGATATGCTTTTTTGATGTCTGCTTCTGTAGCAGATTTGGTAACATCTAATACTTTGTAATAATCGATATAATCCATTTTCTTTAGATTTTAAATGGTAAAATAAAGTCTTGAAGTTAAGAATAAGTTGTTAATAATCAAAATGCTGAATGTTTTTGTATTATTGGATTTTGGAATTTTTAAAATTTTAGATTTGAAATTTATTTTTTACAAAGTAAAAAATCTTGGCAGGTTTTTTGATTCCAAAAATTAGCTTAATTTAATGTTATAAAACTCCTAAAGTTGTAGCAAGTAAGTAAATTATACTATTTTTGTGAAGCTGGACTTTTGTTTTATATTAATTATAAAAGGCGATTCGATAATACTTTTTCAATGAAGCACATTTTATTTTTCATATTATTTCTTACTGCCATGTCTGTATCAGCTCAAATTGAGTCTAATACAAAATTCAAAGCTATTCCAGGGGCAAAGTTTACTGCAAAGCCTAAAAAGACTCCGATTCCTGAAGTCAAAGATCCATTGGCAGAATTTAATGATATGCCAGCGATTAAAACTCCAAATGTTTTTGAAAATACAACAATAACTCCAAAATCAAAATTTCAGATTGGAGAAGAGAAAAGTAAGTTTACCATGTCTACAGAAACCGATTTTGCCAATCCAGGCGATCGATATGTAGCTAAGATGGAGAAAGATTTAGATAAATCTTTAAAAGATGCTGGTTTAAGAGAAGGCCGAGGTGTTTTGGTAAAGAGAAATATTTCTTTAGGAGATTTTAAAACCAAATCAGAATATTTTATTGTCAAATTCCGTGATTTTGGAGCAATTGACGGTGATTTGGTAAAAGTTTCTTCAAATGATTATGTAATTCGTGATAGAATTTTATTGGATTCTAATTTTCAGCAAGTGAAAATTAATCTTGCTCCAGGCTTTAATAAGTTAGATTTTGAAGCTCTAAATATAGGTTCGCTAGGAGGAAATACAGCAGAAATACAAGTTTACGACGATAAAGGCAATCTAGTAACAAATGATTATTGGGATAATCTTGCTGCAGGATTTAAGGCTTCTATTGTTGTGACTAAGGAATAGTACTTTTAGCACTAGGTTCAAAGTAACAAAGGTTCAAAGGTTCAAAGTTTTTACGCTTCGTTTACCTTTGAACCTTTGTCGCTTTGAGCCTTTGAACCTCAAAAATTAGAATGGATCCGCAGTCACTTTAAATTTCATTTCTGCTTTTACCGTTACATCTTGCGTTAAGGTTTCTTTTAAAGTTACTTTGGTTCTTATCTTGTAACTATCTGCTTTAATGTATTCATCTAATCTTTTATCTGTACAAATCAAATCGATTGAATTGCTTGATACATTAATATTGTCTGCATACGCTAATTCGATTTCTTCCGAATTTGCTGTTGAGATATATAAATGAACCGATTTTAAAAACGTAAAAGTTTTATCAGATGGATCTGTAATGGATAATTTCAATGATCTGATTTTAACATCTTTTATCAAACTAGCTTTTGTTTTATTGTTTTCAAACTCAGCCGAAGAATTGGTTGTAACCTCTGGAGTGATTATTTCCGAAGGCAGATTGATTGGAGAAGTGCTTTGAATTTTAATCGAAGTGTTATTCGAAATGGTAAAAGTCAATAAATCATCGACCGTATTACAAGAAGATAAAAAAGCCGACACAAAAACAGTTAGTGCAATAATTTTTGATTTCATAGTTAAATTTAAAATTGGTTTTTTCGTTAAATACGATTTTTTGAGTTGTTTGGATTTCTTTTTTGAGGTTCAAAGTTACAAAGGTTCAAAGGGACAAAGAAAAAAAACTTTGAACCTTTGCTACTCAGAACCTTTGAACCTAAAAATCGGAACGTTGAAAAAAAATATTTATTTTTTCAACGTTCTGATTTTTGAATTTCGAATATAAAAAGTACTTTTGCGCATGCAACACAACGTACTTATTTTAGATTTCGGATCGCAATATACTCAGCTTATTGCGCGTAGAGTTCGCGAATTAAATATATTCTGCGAAATTTTTCCTTACAATCACATTCCAAGTGATTTATCAAGTTATAAAGCCGTAATTTTAGGAGGAAGCCCTTTCTCTGTTAGAGGAGAAGATGCACCACATCCTGATTTATCGCAAATTAGAGGTAAAATGCCTTTACTTGCTGTTTGTTACGGAGCACAATATTTAGCACACTTTAGTGGTGGAGAAGTTGCTGCTTCAAACACGAGAGAATACGGAAGAGCAAACTTGTCTTATATTAAAGAAGGTGAAACTTTCTTTGAAGGAGTTTCAGAAAACAGCCAAGTTTGGATGAGCCATAGCGATAGTATTAAAGCGCTTCCAACAAATGCTGTAAAGCTTGCAAGCACGCATGATGTAGAATATGCAGCTTACAAAATTGAAGGCGAAACTACTTATGCAATTCAATACCACCCAGAAGTTTACCATTCAACAGATGGAAAACAGATGTTGGAAAACTTCTTAGTAAAAATTGCTGAAGTTCCTCAAAACTTTACTCCAAATGCTTTCGTTGACGAAATGGTAGCAGAATTAAAAGAGAAATTAGGAAACGATAAAGTGGTTCTTGGTTTATCTGGAGGAGTAGATTCTACAGTAGCAGCAGTTTTATTAAATAAAGCAATCGGACAAAACTTATACTGTATCTTCGTTAATAACGGTTTACTTCGTAAAAACGAATTCCAAAATGTATTAGATCAATACAAAGGAATGGGATTGAACGTAAAAGGTGTAGATGCTGGAGATCGTTTCCTTGGCGAATTAGCAGGAATTAGTGATCCAGAAACAAAACGTAAAACAATCGGTCGTGTATTTATTGAAGTTTTTGATGATGAATCACACTTATTAGAAGACGTAAAATGGTTAGCACAAGGAACTATTTACCCAGACGTTATTGAATCTGTTTCGGTAAAAGGACCATCTGCAACTATTAAATCACACCACAACGTTGGTGGATTGCCAGATTATATGAAATTAAAAATTGTAGAACCGCTTAGAATGCTTTTCAAAGATGAAGTGAGAAGAGTAGGAGCTACATTAGGAATAGATCCTGAATTATTAGGAAGACACCCTTTCCCAGGACCAGGTTTATCAATTAGAATTTTAGGAGATATTACTCCAGAGAAAGTTAGAATTTTACAAGATGTAGATTCTGTATTTATTGAAGGATTAAAATCTTGGGGATTATACGATAAAGTTTGGCAGGCTGGAGCAATTTTGCTTCCTGTAAACAGTGTAGGTGTTATGGGTGACGAGCGTACTTACGAAAAAGTAGTAGCGCTTAGAGCTGTAGAATCAACAGATGGTATGACTGCTGACTGGGTTCATTTACCTTACGATTTCTTGATGAAAGTATCTAATGACATCATCAATAAAGTAAAAGGCGTGAATCGTGTAGTTTACGATATTAGTTCAAAACCACCTGCAACAATTGAGTGGGAATAGTAGTATAATTTAAAATTAAGGTCTTACATTTGTAAGGCCTTAATTTTTTATAACCTACTATTTATGAGAGAACTTTTAACAATTTCTCTTGTCTTTATTTTGTCTTTTAACAAAATAACTGCGCAAGATTCAATTATCGAGCACAAGATTCAAAAAGGTGAAACCGCTTATTTTATTGCCCAAAAGTATAAGGTTTCTATCGACGAGATTTACAAACTCAACCCCGAATCGCAAAACGGAATCAAAGACAATCAGGTTTTAAAGATTCCAATTCACCACACAGAAAACACATCTTCAAAGCAGCAAACTCATATTGTTGCGCCAAAAGAAACATTGTTTGGTTTATCAAAACAATACCATGTTTCGGTTGAAGCCATTCAGAATGCTAATCAGGAAATTTTGGCAGGCGGACTTCAAATAGGTCAGGAACTGATTATTCCTCAAAATTCAGATTATTCTTCAAAACAAGAAATTGCTGTTTCTTTAAAAACAACACATCAAGTTGTGGCTAAAGAATCTTTATTTAGCATTGCAAGACAATACAATGTTTCGGTTGAGGATTTAGAAAACCTAAATAAGGATATTTTAATTAACGGATTGCAAATTGGACAGACGATTTCAATTCCAAACAAAAGAAAAACGTTAGACGGAAGAGTTCGTGTTATTAATCAGGAAACGGTTTTTCATGTTGTTGAACCAAAAGAAACCAAATTTTCGATTGCAAAGAAATACGGAATTTCGATAGATCAGTTAGAATCTCAAAATCCTGAAATCGTAAACGGATTAATTGTCGGGAACAAATTAGCCATTAATACCAAAGAAATTAAACCAGTTAATGAAAGCGAAGAATTAATGCTCGCTTTGGCTGAAAAACAGGTTGTGGTTGAAAAAACAAAAGCGAAAACAGTAGAAATTGAAGATTTGAAAGACCGTTTGGTTGTTCAGAAAGAAATGAATCAGAAAATTATAAAAATTAATGATCTGAAAGTGAATCTGAACGATATGAATGGTTCTAAAGAAAACTCGGTTGAAAAATTGCGTCTGGTTTTAGAAGCTAATAAAAATGTTCAAGATATTTTAATGGCAAAGTTGGATTCTCTTGTCACTTCGATGAATAATGATTTGAAAGAATTGAAGCGAATGGATATTCTCAATGTTGAAGAATCTAAAAGATTAGAAAAACAATCTTCTGAAGGGATCAATAAAACGAATGAATTATCGTCTCAATTGAAAAAGGAGCTCGCAGAAAACAGAAAAGCCTACGCTGGTTTGATGAACAAAGTGGAGAAAATCGCAGTTGAGGAAAATCAGGAATATAAGAAGAAAATCCGCGAAAGCGAGAAAAAAGCAAACACCGAACCTTTACAGCAGCGTTTGTCTTTAGAAGAAATTAAGCGCTATAAAATCGAGCAGGAAAAAGGAGATGCACAAAATCAGCTTCTGATTGCTAAAATTGATTCTTTGGACACTCAGAAAAAAATTGAGGTTAAAAGACACATCAGTAAAGCTTCTTATTATAGTATGGAAGCTCGAAAATTTGATGATAAATTGGCTTTAATCAAATTAAAAAAATATCAGGATGAAGCGGTTAAGAAACAGAAAAAAAATGATGCAGGAGAAAATTCAAAAACAGTTTCATTGCAAGAAATGAAACAAGAATTGAAAGACAATCCGTTGAGGCCTGACAAAACAGTAAAAGTTGAAGTTTATGATAATCTTAGAGAAGTTTCAAACGGGTATTACTTAGTTTTAGGTATATTTACAGACGCAGTTGACCGAGATAAGCTCATTATGAAACTCATTGATTCTGGCGAATTTAACGCTAGCTTCTTTTTCAATATTAACAGCCTTTCGTATTATGTTTACGCCGATAAGTTCGAAAACATGGAAGAAGTGCTGTATAAATGCAAGAAAAAAGAAGAAGATGAGTTATATAAAGAAATCATTATTGCTAAAGTAGAAATCGATTTAAGGTAATTTTTATAGCAATAAAGCAAACGGCGCGAATTTTGCTTTTAGTAAAATTGTAACTTATTTTAGAATTAGAAATTAAATTGTTTTAAGCCTTATTATGAAATATTATTTAACAGTATTGTCTCTCGTATTTTTTATGACTTCAAGCGCATTTTCGCAAGAAAAAGTGGTGAAGTACAAAGTATCGAGCGGTGAGACGATTAATCAGATTGCACAAAAATTTAAGGTAACGCCTTATGATATCTATCAGCTCAATCCAGATGCAAGAACGGGATTGGTGCCAAATTCTGTGTTGTTGATTCCAACAAAAACAGGAGAAGCAAAAAAAGAAGTTTCTGAAACTAAAACTACAGTGGCTTCAGGAAAAGAGATTATCCATGAAGTGCAACCAAAGGAAACTTTTTACAGCATTGAACACAAGTACGGAATTTCAGATGAAGCTTTAAAAGCTGCAAATCCGTTTTTAGAAAAAACTGGTGTTCAAATCGGACAAAAATTGGTTATTCCAGCAAAAGGATCTGCTCCAAAAGCAGCAGCAAAACCTGCTAAAGAAAAAGGTGCTGAAAAATATGTTTATCATGATGTTCAGCCAAAAGAAACAAAATTTGGTATTGCAAAACAGTATAATATTACGGTTGACGAATTAGAAAAACGAAATCCAGATATTGTTAACAGTTTGCCAGTTGGTTACAGATTAACCATAAAAGGAACAGCTCCAAAAACAGAATCTGCTCCAGTAGAAATGGCAAAAGCTGTAGAAAGTAAAAAGCCTGCTGAAACTTCAAAAAAAGCGGTGACTTATATGAATTATCAGGTTAAACCAAAGGAAACTTTTTATAGTTTAGGAAGAGTTTTTCATTTGACCCAAGATGAATTAGTGGCATTAAATCCGTCACTTTCTGAAGGTGTAAAAGAAGGGATGGTTTTGAAAGTTCCAACAGGATATGTCGCTCCAGCTCCAATTGTTGCTGCACAAGTGCCAGATAAACCTGCTGATTCTTCAGTATACAAACCAGTTGAAAATACTGGCGGTGGAATTAAAATTGTCGATAAAGTAAAATCGACTGAAAACGAAAACGTAGAAGTTGTTGAATTAACAAAAAAGAAAGGATTTAATGAGCGTAAGAAAGTAGTTTTATTGCTTCCTTTTAATTTGGCTAAAGTGCAAAGCGATACTTCTGGAACAGCTAACAGAATCAAAAACGACAAGTTCTTAAACATGACTTTAGATTTTTATGCTGGAGCTATGATGGCGATTGATTCTGCAAAAACATTAAAACTTCCAATTGATGTTGCTATTTACGATTCTCAGGAAACTAAAACAACTTCTAATGTTGTAGGTTTAACTCCGAAACTTCAAGATGCAGATGCTGTAATTGGGCCATTTTACCAAACTAATGCAGAAACAACAGCAAACATGCTGCGTTCGTATGACGTTCCGGTAATTTCTCCTTTATCAAAAGATAGTGCAAATCCGATTGACAATTTATACCAAACCATACCTTCAAATGACGTGATTAGAAATTCGGTTTTTGATTATATGCGTTCTAAAAACGGGAATATTGTAGCTGTGGTAGATAAGAAAAAGGAATCGGTTATTAATTATATCAAACAAAACCAAAAAGGAGTTGCATTTGCAACTTTAACAGAAACTGGTGGTTTGGATGTGGCTAATTTAAAAAGTTTGTTGATTCCAAATCGAATGAATTATGTTGTGATGGAAACTGGTAATACAGCGATGGTTAAAGCTACGATTAAAGCATTGCTTGATTCTCAGAAAACATGTCAGGTTCAATTGGTGATTTTAGAGCCAAATAGCACATTGGATACAGATGAAATCAGTTTTGATAATTTGATAAAATTGAAATTAATGTATCCTTCTGTAACGCGCGAAAGTGATGAACAGCCAGTTTTAATTTATGAAAAACAATTTCGTTTGAAAAACAAAGCAAATCCAACCACCTATGCAACTAGAGGATTTGATGTAACTTTTGACACGATGATGCGTTTATCTCAAGGAAAAACATTTCAAGAAACAGCTGATTTAATGACAACTCAGCAAGTAGACAATAAATTTCAGTATTATAGAAAAGGAGATGGAGGACACGCTAATAAAGGCGTTTACATCTTGTATTATGATAGTGACTTAACTTTAAAAGTAGCAAATTAATGACATCAAAAGTAACCTATTTAGGAGATTTAAGAACAAGTTCAATTCACGTGCAATCAGGAAGCGAAATCATTTCTGACGCACCAGTAGATAATAACGGAAAAGGAGAAGCATTTTCTCCAACAGATACTGTAGCAAACGCTCTAGCAAGCTGCATGATGACAATTATGGGAATCAAAGCTCGTGATTTAGAAGTAGATTTTGTTGGTTCTACAGCTGAAGTAACTAAAATTATGAATGCAGAACCGAGAAGAATTGGAGCAATCGAAATTGTATTTCAAATGAAAAGCAACGCTGACGAAAAAAGTAAAACTATTTTAGAACGTGCTGCAATGACTTGTCCGGTTTTTCTAAGTTTAAGCAGTGAAATCGAAAAGAAAATTACGTTCAACTGGAATTAATTTTTTATCAAATAAAATTAAGAAAGGAGCTGTCTCAAAAAGACAGCTCCTTTTTTTGTAGGCTTCGAAGAAACGAATTATTTATAGTAAAAAATAAATGTATACAATATGAAGAGCTCCAGAGATAAGCTTCGGAGAAGCGTAATATTTATAGCAAAGAATATACATATACAATGTAAAGCTCCAGAGGAGCGATATATTTTTTGCAATCTAAATTTTATGAACGGTTTAAAACAGACAAGAGAGCAACATCTACTTTGCCCTCTTGTCCCTCTTTAACTAACCAATAATATTTATTCTGAAAACTCTAATTTTTTAAGTTTGTTCCAACCTCCACGAGTAAAATCTGGAATTTCAACAGGAGCAGAATTATGGTCTAATGAAATTTCGGTTAATGGGCCAAGGCAAGACCATTCGGCTAAATCGTAAACGTCCATATCTAATGGAAGTCCTTTTTGGAGACAGTGAATTAAACGATAATCCATAATGAAATCCATTCCGCCATGACCACCTACTTTTTTAGCTTGTTCTTCGATTCCTTTTGCAATCGGATGTTTGTATTTTTCCATCAGGGCTTTTTTCACTTCTTCAGGAACAAAAGAATGAGCGCTCAATTTTTCGTGATTTGGTTTTACGTCATCGCTTAATTCTTTTCCGTCAAGCGCATAACCTTCAAGCGGATATTTGTTGGCAAATCCTTTTGTACCGCTCAACTGATACATTCTGCTGTATGGACGAGGCGAAGTAACATCATGCTGAATTTGAATTGTTTTTCCGTTTTCAGTACGAATCATCGTCATTGTATGATCTCCGTTTCTAAAATCTTTAATTTCCTTTCCTGATTTTTCTTTAATGTAAGCAGGATTTCCAACGGCTTTTGTATCCATAGAAACCAAGAAATTCATTTTGTCACCACGATGAATATTTAACGCCTGACAAGCCGGCCCCATCCCGTGTGTCGCATAAACATCACCGCGGTGTTTGATGTTGTAATCCATTCTCCAGTTGTTCCAGTATTCTCCCCAAAATGGTTGTAAACCATGAATATAAGAACCTTCAGCATGAAGAATTTCGCCAAAAACACCTTGTTGTGCCATGTTTAATGTTGTTAATTCGAAGAAATCATAAACGCAGTTTTCCAATTGCATACAATGTTTTCTCGTTTTTTCTGAAGTATCAATAAGTTCCCAGATTTCTTTCATGGTTAAAGCGCCTGGAACTTCTATTGCAACGTGTTTTCCGTCTTTCATGGCCTGAACTCCGATAGAAGCATGATGAAGCCAATCTGTGGCAACATATACTAAATCTACGTTTGGTAAGGCTGTTACTTTTCTCCAAGCATTTTCGTCACCGTAGAATTCTTGTGCTTTTGGAAAACCAGCTTTCGCTAAAATCTCATTCGACTTTGCAGTATTCTCCTGAGTCATGTCGCACAAAGCTACAATCTCTACACCCGGAATATGTGTCATACGTTCTACCGCGCCAGGCCCACGCATTCCAAGTCCGATAAAAGCGACGCGAACGGTTGGAATTGGATCTGCGGCCATTCTCAATACATCTTGCTGTCCTTTTGCACGTGCAGGAGTTTTAGTCTTAATCATTTGTGCTGATGCTATTGTCCATCCGAACAAAAGAAAAAGGATCGTTATAGGTTTTAAGAAGGTGATTTTCATGAGTGATTATTGTTAGATAATTTTTTAAAATAACCTCTCTAATGAACCAAATTAGAGAGGTTTTCAAAAACAAAACAGATTCTAAGAATTCCTATAATTATTTTTGACTACTAAATCTTTTCATTAAAGGCGTTACATGTTTTTTGGTATCGTCATCTAATGAAGCCAATGCTTTATCTGCTTCGGCTGGTGCGTATTTTGTTAATCCTGTTAATCCTGCAGCAATTACGTTGTATGATTGTTCTTTAATGCTTTCGTCCATCAATGCTTTATAAGAAGCATCTCCTGTTGAAGCTAATTTTACAATAGCATTTGCTCTTGCGATTGTTTTTTTGTCGTTTTTAGCAATATCAAGAAGCGTTTTTAAAACTTGATCTTTGTTTTGTTTTTCATTTAAATCAATTGCTTTGATACTCAATACTCTTAAGTCTTCTTGAGGATCTTTTAAGCCTTCTAGTAAAATAAGCTGTGACTCCTGACTTCTGTCTTTTGAAGCAAATTTTATAGCTTCAATTCGGTTATAATACGATGGTGCATTTTTATATTGATAAAGATAATCAGCAGCCGTTTTTTTATCGACATTCACTTCTCCAACTAAGATTTTATCTGGATCTAAATCAATAAATTCAGGTTTTGAAGGAAGATCAAAACTGAAACTTTGTTGTCTTTTATCAACTAAAATATCCTTTCTGATTTTAGTTCCGTTTACGTAAAAATCAACTTTTAAAGGCAGTGTAAAGGTTTGCACTGAACTATCCTGAGATTGATTTATAGTAATGATGATTTTCCCATTAGCATATTTATAAGTCACATCCAGAATCGGACTTCCAGCATTGTAATACCACTGATCAAAATATGGCAACCAATCTTTTCCAGTTACTTCTTCCATAGACAAACGCAACTGATGCGGCTCGCCAGATTTATAAGCATTTGTGGTCAAATAATGATTTAGTCCTTTAAAAAAGGCTTCATCACCCATTTGATTTTTCATGGCATATAAAATAATCGAACCTTTAGAATAGCTGATATTATCAAACATATCGTCTGCGTTTCTGTAATGAAAACGAGCTAAAATTGGACTGTCACCATTTTTTTGAGAGCGTAAATAATTCTGCAATTTTTCATAACGAGATCTGTCTTCACCATCTTGTCCGGCATCGTGCCCGTGCCAAAGCACTTCTCCAAAAGTGGCAAACGATTCATTCATTGTTAAGTTTGACCACGACTCAGCCGTTACATAATCTCCAAACCATTGGTGAAAAAGCTCGTGAGCAATGGTGCTTTCTTGATTATCATCTAATAATTCTCGTTCTGTCTTCTGAACATATTCACCATGAACGGTTGCCGAAGTATTTTCCATCGCACCTCCAAAATAGTCTTTCACCACAATTTGCGCATATTTTGCCCAAGGATATTCTACGCCAAGCATTTTGCTGTAAAAATTCATCATATCTGGCGTTTTATAAAATATCTGTTTGGCATAAGGCGCGTATTTTGGCTCTAAATAATAGCTGACTTCTTTACCGTTATATGAATCTTTATAGATTTTAAAATCTCCAACAGCCATCATAAACAAATAAGGTGCATTTGGCTGTTCCATCTTCCATATATCCGTTCTTGTCCCGTCTTTATTTACTTTTTGCGAGGTTAATTTACCGTTTGAAAGTGTCGTATATTTTGCCTCAACCGTCATCGCAATTTCAGAAGTTGTTTTCTGATTTGGTTTATCGATTGTTGGGAACCAGCAAGAAGAAGCTTCCGTTTCGCCTTGCGTCCATATTTGTGTTGGTTTGTCACCTTTTCCATCAGGATTAATAAAATATAATCCGTTTGAGTTGGTAATCGATTCGCCCGCTTTGCTTTTCAGTTCTGCTGGTTTTGCGGTATAATTAATGAAAATCGTGTACTTTTCTGTGCTTTTATATTTTCTGTTTAAAGCGATTGAAAGTTCTTCGTTATCATATTTATATTGCAACGGAATACTTTTTTTGCCATCAATAATAGCAATTTCTTTAAAATCCATTCCTTTTGCGTCAAGCTTAAGCGAATCGGTTTCGTAGAAATGAGGTTTTAAAGTAATCCATTCTTTTCCGTACAAATAGCGTTTCCCATAATCGAATGAAACCTCCAGTTTGGTATGAATTAAATCATGTGTTTTTAAAGGAGTAGCGCGGTAAATGGATAATTCATCAACCTTTTCTGCTTTGTTTTGTGCCTCAATTTTTGGACTCATCAAAACGACAAGACCCAAAAAAGTATATTTTAAAAAATGGTTTTTCATTTTTATTGTTTTTGAAAGTTCTTTACAATTTTTCGATAATTCTAACTTCACCGTCTTTTTCATCTTCACTCAAAATATTGGATGGTTTTTTGATGTAAGACAATAAAGTCCACTGCACTATTTTATTTGTCGGATATAAATCTGCCTGAGTTTTAATCCATTTTTCAGCCTCTTGCGAAGAAGACGTTTTTTCTATTGCCCAAGCCGAAACAAGATTGTTTGCCGGAAGGAAGTTCATAACCGTATTATCAACCACAGGACGGAAAGCGACGATTTTATCTAAAGATTTAGAGGCCATTTCTTTATTTCCAAGACTGTTATAACATTGATAATCTAGCCAGTTTTCTAGTCTTTCATCTATGTTTTCGTCATACGGTTTTCCAACGCCTAAATTCTCTGGAAACAGTTTGGCATCGGCAATAAATTGTAATGCTTTTTTGTACTGCTTGTTTTTGATTTCTGCTAAAGCCTGCATCAATTTAGCTTCATGATATAATTGTCTTCCAGCTGTTGCACCTTCAAACGGAAGGATTTGCAATTTGGTCAAGAACGAATCGGCTTCACGGTATTTTTTATTTAGCAATAAAGTTTTAGCGTAAAGCATTCCAATCAAATAATTGTCTTGATGTTTTTTATAGAAAGATTCAGCTGTTGTAAGCGCTTTATCAAATTGTTTTTGAGCGATGTAATGTTCTGCCAGCATTTTATGGTATCTCCAGCCTTGCGGATCTAATTTTATTGCCTGCTGAAGACTTGCCAATACTATTGAAGCATCGTCTTTGAATAAAGAAGCTTTTGCGCCATAAAAAGCAGGATCGATTGGTTTTGAACCGCATTCCGAAAACAATCTTTTAGCTTCTGAGATGCTGTTACGATTCCATTCGATTAAACCTAAATGATATTTTAATTGGTATTGATCATTTGTTTTAATTAATGATTTTAAAATTTCAGCAGTTTCATTTCTAAAAGGGAAACTAGTTCCAGGTTTGATTTTACTTACATCAACAGGTTTATTTTCTAAAAATGCTTTCCAATAGATAATTTCAGCACTTGGTTCTGCAATCGAAAACACTTTTAAAGCTTCTTCTTTTCGGCTAATATTATTATACCAGATTCCTAATTCAAGAAAAGTCTGTTCTGGCATTTCGTTTTGAATGGCAGCAACAAAAGCATTTTTTGAATCGTTTGAATTATTCGAAAGGTATTTTTCAAAATCAGCAAAATGATTCAGCGGATCCAATTTTGTAATAGTTTTTAAAACCGAATTTGCTTTATCGGAATTATTTTGAAGACGATATAAAACCGCTAAAACCTGTAAACCTTCTATGTTGTATTGATTGAATATCAAGCTTTTTTCAGCATATTCAATCGCTTTTGAAAGATCGTTTTCGGCCAAATAAATTTTGCTTAAAGCGGTATAAGCTGGACTGCGGAATTCAACACTTGCAGCAGCAATATCAAAACCATCTTTTGCATCGGTATTATTGCCTAAATGGAAATTAGCCAAAGCATAAAAATAATTACCCGCAGGATCATAAGTGTCTATTGATAACGCTTTTTTAGCAGTTTCTACAGCTTCTTTATATTCTAATTTTCTGATTTGCAAAGAAGCCAATGCAGAAAGGGCAGGAGCGTAGTTCGGATCTAGTTTTAAACAAGCATTCAATTTATCTTCAGCCAGAACATAATCTTTAAAACCGATATAATTTTTTCCTTGCAGATACAATCCGTAAACCGAATTATGATCAAAATCTTTTGGTATTTCTACAGGACGATTAATGTTTCCGTCTTCTGGAGCAGAATTCCATACCAATTTATTGCCGCCCAAAACAAATTTCAATTTATTAGAATCGACTTTTATCTGAATAGAATCTTTAA
Source organism: Flavobacterium sharifuzzamanii (assembly GCF_003254585.1). GTDB lineage: Bacteria > Bacteroidota > Bacteroidia > Flavobacteriales > Flavobacteriaceae > Flavobacterium > Flavobacterium sharifuzzamanii. The sequence continues at coordinate 40,338 of NZ_QJGZ01000036.1, forward strand.
AAGTTTGCATGGTATTCAAAGCAATATCTTTAGAATATACTTTTTTGTCATTTTCAAAAACTTCAATTTTTTCATTTAGTTTTTGAAGCGGAGAAAAATAGATTTTCAGCCAGCCGTTTTCGTTTTTAATATTAACTGAACCATAATTGTTGGCTTTTACAAAACCTTTTGTCTGTTTTACAGGAAACCAATATTCGGTCCAAGTATCGGTTTGATATGGTGCAAATGAACGTTGTTTGAAAGGTGTAAGATTACTGCCTTCGCTCGCCTGATTAAATAATCTTCCGCTTTGCACTTCTACATATTGTCCGTCAGTATCGGTTAATAATTTTTCCCAAATCATTCCTTGCTGAGACAATCCCCAAATCCAGATTTTTTTACCCGGTTTATCATCGTGATTGCCATATCTTCCCATTCCGAAATCTTCGTCATGGTAATATCCACCAAAGAAATCATCGTATTTCCCGAATACATGGTACGATTTGTAACCGCCAAAATTGTTGTTTTTGTAGAACGATAAATTTTTGCCGTTTTCTTTGTCAATTGGCCATGGATGGTAATCTCCGTTATGACCAATATAGGTTTGTCCCGGATAAATAAACTGCAGATTTTCTGCCGCTTTAATTCCTGTATTCATCCAAGTATAATAAGGCTGTTCGAATTCGGTTGTGTTAGACCAAAACGAATTTGTGGTAAAATACGCTTTGTCTTTTGGCAGATTGATGTCTAATTTCCAAGAAGTTCTCGTCAATAAATCTAAAACCCCGATAACGCAGCTAATGCTTCCATCTTCTCTGTTTATGATTTTATAATCGACAGGAGTAGCGCAGTTTGGCGTGTGGCCGATAATTCCATAATTGCCTTCAACACCGCCACTTGTCCACGGTCCGCGCATGGCAATGTCTCTAAATTTTACAACATGATTATTGTAAACAATATCTTTTCCTGTAGATTTCTCTATAGCCGACCAGACTTTTCCTCCAATTTCTGGCAAAATCATCAGTTTGATATAATCGTTTTCAATTTCGATTACTTTCCATTCTTTCTGAACGGGTTTATCAGTAAAACCGTCAAAACGGAAATACGGATAAAACTTGGTATCAGGTTTCGGAATCGGATCAGGATCTGAGAATGGATATGTCGTAAATACTTTTTTGTATTCTTTTATAGTGGGTTTGTTTTGTGCTGAGACAAAAAGGCTTCCAAGGAGTAAAAAGGATAGTAATGGTCTAAATTTCATGATGGAGAGCTTGGTTACTTTTGGTTATTTCATAGTAGTTATTGTCTGAAAGTCCCAGCGGGACGTAATATTTATAGGAATACAATTTTATGTCAATAGAAGCTCCAGCGGAGCGAAATATGTCGCTCCGCTGGAGCTTCATAAAATCGTAATGAATTATCTATAAATATTACGCTCCTCTGGAGCTTAGACTAATCGGGTCTATTAATTTATTTCACAATCAATAGCCATCCTTTTCCTTTAGGAACAGTTATTTCGTCTTTTGCTGTGAACGTTTTTGCCGGTTGGAAATTGGTAACTTCTGGAGCGGTAATTGTTGCTTTTGCAGGATTGATTCCTAGCTTTTTCCAGTCAATATTTAGTTTCACATTTACATCAGCATCTGCCCAACTTGCGATTGAAATTAAAGCCGTTCCGTTCTTTTTGTAAACTGTTGCAAGAACTTTATCATTGTTTGTTTTTACAGGACAGTTTTCGCTCCAATATCCAATCATTTCAGAACCTTTAATTCCGAAAGAATCCCAAAGTTTCCAGATGTTTCTTGGATCAGCACCGTCGCTCCAAGGTAATCTGTTTGTCATTCCGTAAACCATTCCTCTCCACGGATTTCCACCATCTTGAAGCATTTCTCCCATTAATCCAAACGGAATTCCGCTTACTTCTGTCAAGAAAAAGTCAGGCTGATTTTTTTCGTAATCAAAATATTCTCCAAACCATAATTTATTGATGTACGGAAAGTGCTCCATGTATAAGTTGGCACTGTTATTAAATCCGTCACTTTTGTTGTATTGGTTTGCACTATGTAAATCGATAATTCCAGGATGTCCGTCTTTCGTCAAAACTCTTTTGATACGTTTCATCGTGATTCTGTCAAAAGCAACGTCGTCTAGATAAATTCCATCAATACCAACATTTTGAGTCAGCCAATTCATTCCTTCCACATAATAATTATGCCAACGGTTCATTCCGCTGTTTACGATTGCAGCATCTTTAATTTCAGGAACAAACCAAGCTGCGATATAATCGTCTCCAACGTGTTCTTGCAACCAAGAGAATCCGCCACCTTTTCCTGGAGAATAGATTTCGTGACCTAAACTTCTAAGAGCGAAAGTCTCATAAGCCTTGTTAGAAACCTCTCTAACGGTATTGTAGATTTTTACTTTTAATCCTTTTTCATGCGCTTCATCGATATATGTTTTCATCTTTTTAAATTCGATAAAAGGATAATTGATATACGGATTGATTGCATTTGCGTGGTGAATATTGATTACCGTTGCGCCAGTTTTAGCAATAGAATCGATCGGGCTGTATTTGTGGTAAAACTTTGTATCCCATTGAAAGTCTGTATTGATCGTATGGAAAGGCGTAATCAATAAGTTGAAGTTATAATACAAAACATCGCCTTTTTTCATTGTTCTAGCGCCGCTGTACGCATTTACTAGAACCGATTTTTGGTTTGGCGTAATGGTAATACCGCCCTTATTTTCGTTACCCCATGAAGTAGGCAGTAATAAAGGTTTTTGTAAATAGAAATTAGTATTTAAAGGGCGGCTATATTTTTCATCTCTCAAAGAAAATTGCAATCCAGAATTTACAGCACCAATCCAAGCACCGTCTTGGTTTTTATGCGCAACATCCCATTTCCAGTCGAAAGTTGCAGGACGATCGCCACCTTTTTGACCTAATCCCATCATGTATTTTGCAGATGTTGGCTGCATTGGCATTTGGAAATTAATGTCATTAAATGAAACATCTTCAAGAGCTGTAACTTTCACGATATAATGTACGAAACCATCAAATTCAACAGAAGCATTTACATCCATTTGAACTGATTTTGAAGTTGAAGTGCTTTCCCAAGAAACTGTTCCAGCTTCTTTTTTAGTGAATTTTACACCGCTGTTTTTCCATTGCACTTCTTTGCCTGATGCGTCAATAAAATGAAAATCAATTGGTGAGCTTAAAACGTCATTTGCTTTTGCTGTTACAGAAGTCATTTCTGGAGTAAAGAAAGTCTGAATTTGCGCTGGGAATCCGTTTGGAGCTAAAATTAATTTTCTTCCTAATAAAGCAATTTCAGAATTGTTTACTGTTAATGGAGTATAAGGAGCAATAACCGTATTTTCTTGAGCTAAAGTTGAGTTTAACCATTTTAGACGCGTCATTTTTTCTGGACTGTCAATGCCTCCGTTTTTCGTTACTTGGTTAGAAACCGTAATTTGTAGATTGATTTCTTTTGATTTTCCGTCAGCAATAACAGTTGCTTTTCCGTTGTAAGTTCCAGCAGCAGCAGTTTGCGGAACATCTATACCGCACCACATTGCCTGAATTTTTCCTTTTGAAACAGAAACAGTATTGGTGAAAGGATTACCGTCATATTTCGTTCCGTCAGTGTTGATGCAGCTGATATCTTTCGCTTCGATTGTTGCGCCAGTTGTACTAACTAAATTGGTAAAAGTTACTTTTATGTTTTTTAAATCTTCAAGAGCATAAACTCCCAATTGAAAAGCTAAATATTCACCTTTCATTGCCGTATCAGAAAAGCTGTTTTGAACGCCTTTCTGAATCCATCTTTGTGGCAAATCTGACTTTAATTTAATAGAATGTTCTCTGTCTTCTGGGAAAACTAAAAATGAATTTCCGCTGTTTTTTGCAACAAGAGCTGAAGTTTCGGCAGCTGTCGCAATTACTTCCATCGGGTAAAAACTATTGAAAGCATTCACGCTCTGAATTTCTGTTACAGCCGCATTGTCTTTTAAGTTTGCTTTTACATTAGAAAGCCATTTTGCATCGGCTTTGTCTTCAGGTTTCTGATAAATTCCTTTTGGATAATTGGCAGTTCCTTCATCTACATAAGGCATATAATAAACGTAATATGTTCCTTTTCCAGCAATTGGTTCAAAGAAAATAGTACCGTTTTCTCTATTGATGTTTTCGGTTTTTATGTTCTGAATATCTTTTCCAGATGCATCCTGAACAATAATCTTTTTAAGTTCTGGATTCGTGTCTCTTCTTCGCCATTCGATCGTTGTTTTTGCAACATTTCCTGAACCAGAAAAAGCAACTACAGCACGGTGATTTCCTAATTGATTTGGATTCCAGCTGTCATTTCCGTCTGAATATTTTATTTGTGCAGTTAGAGGAATACTGATCGTGATAAAACACATTATCAATATTCTGCTTAAAAGCGTTGTGTTGTTTAGGTTTAGTTTCATTGTATTGTATAATCAGGTTAAATAGTATATTTTGAGTTTAATAAACGGCTTTCCATCCTTGTTTTTTCCAATAAGCTATAATTGGTTTGTAAGGTCCATATTTATGTTGTTCTTCAGAGAAATTATCATTAAACGGACTGTGTGCGTAATCGATGGGTTTGCCCATTTTGTCTGGATAATCTAATGTTTTTGGGTTTGGCCTTGAATGTTGGGAATCGTCGTTTACATAAGCCGCAATATCAAGTGCTTCTTTGTCTGTAAGATACGGTTTTCCTAGTTGAACTTTATCATAAGGCATGTTGCTTTTTAACCATTGTGCCTGTTTGATTACACGGTGCATGCTTGAACCTGGCTGATAACCATATTGTCCCCAAAGTGGAGGGTAAGTATAACCCGATTTGTCGGCATTGTAAACTCCTTCGCCATTATTTCCGTGGCATCTCGCGCAGTTTTCAGCAAATAAAACTTTCCCTCTTTCTGGACTTGCCGCTACATCTGGAAATTCGATTTCTAAATTTTTGGCTCCTTTAAACTTACCGTCTTTTGGAACAAATTTACTGATCCATTTAAAGTACGATAAAAACGCCACCATTTCTTTGCTGTCCAGCGGAAGCGGTTTGCCAGAATGCGGACGCATAATGCAGTTATTAACTCTTTCTGCTAAAGTAAGTACTTTGTTTTCGCGTCCGCGATATTGTGGATAATTGTCATGTGAAGACATTAAATTGAATGCATGTGGTTTTGTTCCTGCATCTTGGTGACAATTGGTGCAGTTCATTTTATTGCCTAAATATTGTCCGTTTTTTCCGTTTGGACCAATGTAATAAGCCGTTTTCATCATCAATTCTCTTCCATAGCGAACCGATTCTCCAAATTGATCGTCTGGAATTTGAGAAGTATCAATTGTGATGTAACCTTCATCTTCTTCTCCTTCTTCGATTGTATTTGAAGCTAAAGTTTGAGAATTGGTTTTGGTACAGGAATTGAAAACAGCCATTGATAATGCTGAAAAAAGTCCGATAAGAATTGTTTTTTTCATGGGTACTATTTTTTAATTTAGAAGAAAAGGTTTTAGTTTTTCTTCAGGAATAAAGATGGTTCTGTATGGCGGAATTTCAGATTCTAAAGCCCATAACAAAACACCTTTTTTATTGGTTAAAACGGTAATATGTCTTTTAGAACAACAAACCAAAAAGAGGTCTTTATTGATCATATAAGCACTTCCCATTCTGTCGTTGTATATATCTTTTGGTAATTTGATATGAAAATCAAGTTTTACATCATTGTTTTTTTCATCCACTTTTAGGGCAAAAACAGAAGATTGTTTGATGTCGACTCCATTATCAAAAAACAATAAACTGCCTTCTTGATCGATATGTGCGGCATGCGCTTGGGAGAAATTAGCATCTGGAGCCATTTTCATTGTGCCGCCTTTCCCTAATTTCCAGATTACTTTTCCTGTTTTAGAATTGATTTTCCAAATCTGACCATTGTTATAGAAAGAAATTAAAAAGTTTCCATCTGTATCGTAGCTCAAACTGTTGGCATGTGTCCAATCCTTTTTGGTTTTTAGTAAATCTTTATCTTTAAACGGATCTAAATCATCAAAAACACTCCATTTCCAAAGTTGTTTTCCTTTTTTATTTAAGATTATAATTCCGTCTCCGTTGATGGTATCTTGTTTTTTTCCTCCGATAGAAGTCAAATCGATTATTTTTTGCTCAACAGTTAAAGCGATAATTTCGTCTGCTGATTTTTTTATGATTTCATGATGAAGAACCTGTTTCAAATCGCCTTGCCCTTTTTTGATATGAGTTAAAGTATCGCCTTGAAGGTTAATTTCTAAAATCTCACTTCCATAACTTGTTGGTTCATCATTTGTTCCTAAAATAGAAAGAATCGTTTGGTCTTTTGTAAAATGAGTTACTTTAAATCCAGTTCCTTCAATAGTATGATACCATCTTAAGTTTCCTTTGTAATCAACAATATAAGCTGTTCCTGGAGTTTCTCTTTTCGCTAAAAGCATAAAGCCTTTTTTGAAATTTTCTGGCAGTAATTCTGGTTTTGGGCAATTGGCTTTGAATTGCTTTTGAAGCCATTCTGGAAGCTTTCTCGATTTGAAAGTATAAACTTTACTAGTTTGCTTATTGCCGCCTTGAACTGTAACTAATTGGAAACTATAATTGGTTTCTGGAATTATGTTGCAAAGTACCAATGAATGTTTTAAGCCAGAATTTGAAATAGGAGAGGTTATTTTATGTTCTATTCCTTTTTTGTCAGACCAATATTCTGCATATACCTGAGCTTGGTCATTCGTAGTAACATCGATCTGAATTTTCAATTCGTTGTTGCCATGAGTGCCAATATTGATATTGGAGATAATTTGGCTTTTAGAACAGCTAGCGAATGCCAGCAAGACTAAAATAAAACTTCCTTTTAATATTAATTTTTTGATCATCTGAAAAGCTTCTTTTGTGAAACAGAAAAGTACTTTTATTGTTATAAAAAATCAAGAATAGACAGACATTTAACTGTCTATTCTTGATTGGGTATTTTTTATTGTCTGTCGGCGTTGCTTAAATTTGGATTAAGGTCAACCTGACTTTGCGGATAAGTATAATATTTGTTTTGTGGCATTTTGATTAAAGCGGCTTCTCCAACTCTAAGGTGATATGCGTTTACCAAAACATCATATTTGTTCATTCTGATCAAATCTGCACGGCGTTTTCCTTCGTAGAAAAGTTCCCAGCCTCTTTCTTGCAAAATAGCATCTCTTAAACTAGTTTGCGTTTGGCCAGATAAAACTAAAAGCTTAGCGTGCGATCTTCCTTTGACCTTATTGATAAGATCAATTGCTTCCTGAGTTGGTCCACTGATTTCGTTTAAGGCTTCAGCTCTGCTCAATAAAACATCAGCATAACGAAGGATATTTACACTATGTCCATCATAATAAGTCGTAGTTTCATCATCGGCATATTTTTTTGTAGAAACGTCTTGCATATAGAATTCTCCAGCTGGTGGCTGAGCTCCCAATGAAGGTGCTTGTTTATGAAGAAGACCATCTGTACCCATAAATTCTGGGAAAAAGCATTGTTTTCTCTCATCTTCATCACCAAAAGTGTTGTAGAAATCCCAGTTTACGGTATAATATTGCCATCTGTTTTGAACAACAGGATGGTCAACTGGACCAAAGTGGTTTAATAACTCTGTTCCGTTTGTGTTGGCGTCACTTAAAGAAGAGAAGATGTTTTCGCTACACCATTTGTTACTTTCTTTAAACAAACCTAAGTAAGAAGGATAAAGTTGGTATTCGTTTAAATCCATTACTTTTTGGGTATAGGTAACTACTTTTTGCCAATCATGGCTTCTCAAGTATAATTTTGCTAATAATGTTAGGGCAGCACCTTTTGTAGCACGTCCTACATCATTTGTACCGTAAATATCATTGTTTTTGTAATTAACAGGAAGTACATCAGCAGCTTCAGTTAATTCTTTAATCATAAAAGCATCGATTTCTTCAACAGATGAAGGCGGAGTTTGATCTAAATACCCAGGGTTTCCTAAGTTTGCTTCTGTAATTAGAATTACAGGACCCCAAGAATCTGTCAAATCCATATAAGCCGAACATCTTAAGAATTTAGCTTCTGCAATAAATTGTGCTTTTTCTGCAGCTGTAATACCGCCCATTGGTGTAATGTTGAAAATCGCATTATTGGCATTGGCAATCAATTTATACATTGCATTCCAGTCTTCTCTTAAAAGACCATTTGCAGAGTTCCATGTTCCTAAAGATAACTGCCCTGGATCTCCTCCAAATTGACAGTGTCCTAAATCTGTAGCAATATCAGTAAGAGCAAAGTGTCTTGTAGCCCAATAGGAGAAGTTATCGCCTACAGAAGGGCCTTTTAATCTTCCATAAATGGAATTGATAGCCGCAATAGCATCCGATTTTGTCTGATACCCATTGGTATTAGTCAAACTGCTATATACCGTCGGATCCAAATCTTGGTTACAAGAAAACTGTGTCCCAGCGGCAAGTAAAAGTAATAAGATTGTATATTTTTTCATTTTAATCAATTTAATGTTACTGTAAAGCATTTTAGACTAGTGAATTGCTACTTTAATTCCAAGTATAAAAGTTCGTGAAGCTGGGAATGAGTTGAAATCGATTCCACCACCAATATTTTGTGCAGTAGGACTAGTTGTATGGCCATTTACTTCAGGGTCATTTCCAGAATAGTTCGTGATTGTCAATAAATTTTGTCCGATAGCATATAATCTGATGCTGTCAATAAATTTTACTGTTTTTAATGCACTTTCAGGGATTGTGTATCCGATAGAAACATTTTTTAGACGTAAGTAAGATGCTTCTTCAACAAATTTAGAATTCACATAACTTCCGTAAGTACTTTTGTAATAGCCATCTCTAGGAATATCTGTATTTTCGTTTTTTCCAGCAACCCAACGGTTTAGTGCATCTGTACTCGTAGAAGACTCACCAACCATTTTAGTCATATTGTAAACTGAATAGTCAAAAGCACCTTGGAAAAAGATATTCAGATCAAAATTTCTATATCTAAAATCGTTATTAAAACCAGCCACATAATGCGGAATAGAGTTTCCTAAATAGGTTCTGTCTTTTGCTGTAATTTTACCATCACCATCAACGTCTACATACTTAGGGTCTCCAGCAACAGATAATGGCTGAGGAGCATAAGTTTCTCCCGTTTTGATTACTCCTGCATATTTATAGCCATACAAAACTCCCATTTCTTTTCCTGGCTCCAATCTTGTAAATTCCTGACCAGAAACTGTTCCGCTTGGATTAGAAGTGTTCGAGCTAATGATTTTTACATTATCAGCTAGAGAAACCACTTCTTGTTTGTTATAAGCCAGATTTAAAGAAGTTGTCCAAGTAAATTTATCATTTCTAAAGTTTGTAGTGCTTATTCCTAGCTCAACACCTTGGTTGTCAATGACACCTGAGTTAACTCTTTGAGTGCCAAATCCCCACCATCCTCCAACAGGAACATTTAAAAGAGCATCTGTCGTTCTTTTTTTATAATAATCGAATGTAATAGATAGTTTATCATTAAATAATCCTAAATCTAAGCCAATATCGGTTTGAGCAGTTTGTTCCCATTTTAGATTTGGGTTAGCCAAGTTAGCTGGTTCTGTTCCTGCAACAAATTCATCTGGAGCAATTGTTACACCCCAAGAAGATAAGCGGCTCATGTAAGCATAATCCCCAATACCGTCACTACCTGTAATACCATAACTTGCTCTCAATTTAAGTTCAGAAATTGCTTTTACGTTTTGCATAAAAGATTCGTTAGATATTTTCCAAGCTACGGCTCCTGAAGGGAAAATACCAAACTTGTTGTTTGGACCAAAACGAGAAGAACCGTCTTTTCTAATAGTGAAAGTGGCTAAGTATTTATCGTTGAAAGCATAATTTAACCTTCCAAAATAAGAAGTCAATTTCGTTTCTGTTTTTTCCGTTTCAGGTTTTAAATAAACTGAAGCACCTTGCAGATTGTAATAAGTCAATAAGTCGCTAGAGAAACCTGTTCCAGCCGCTCTTACTCGCTCGTATGTATCTTTTTGGTTAGAAGTACCAATCATTGCAGTAATTGCATGTACTTCTTTGATATCAAATTTATAAGTTAAATATTGCTCTGTACTCCATCTGAAATACGTTACGTTTTCCTCTGAACCTGAACCTTTCAAAGCAGCTCCAGCTACTAAAGTACTTGGAGTATATTTTCCTTGAATGTTTTCCTGCCATTCAGCCCCAGCACCAAAATGATACGTCAAGCCTTTAATGATCTGATAATCCAAAAACATGTTTCCGTTTACCAATCTATTGATTGTATGATCTGTTGGTTCAAGTAAAAGTGCTAATGCATTGTCTTTTCCTTGAAATTTGTAATACGAACCATCTGCATTGTAAATCGGAATAGCTGGAGGAGCAGTCTGAATAGAGAACATTGGAGATAAAATGTTATCGCCAAAATCACTATTATTTCCTTCAGCAACAGCTCCATAAGCATTCATTCCCATGTTTAGCTTATCGTTGAATTTCTTTTCTGCACCCATTCTCACAGTATATCTTTCAAAATCTGTATTTACGATAGCTCCAGTTTGTTTTAAATAGTTTCCAGAAAGAAAGAATTTTGAAGTTTGATCGCTTCCGCTAAAAGTAAGCGTTCTATTAAGCACTTCTCCTGTACGAGTTGCAGCATCAAACCAGTTAGTGTTGGCAACAGGAAAGCTTGAAGGGAAAAGTGGTGGTCGTCCGTTTTCAGCATTAAGAGCATTCTGATAATCGGCATATTGCTGTCCAGTCATTAAAGAAGGCTCTTTTATGATATTTTGAAAACCATCAGAAATCTCAGCTTCAACATTCATTTTTCCAGCCTTTCCTTTTTTAGTAGTAATCAAAATTACTCCATTTCCTCCACGAGCACCATAGATTGCTGTAGAAGCGGCATCTTTAAGAATCTGAATATTTTCAATGTCATTTGGACTTATAGAAGCTCCAGTACTAGTAATGAATCCGTCAACTACATATAACGGAGCATTAGAAGTATTTATTGAGTTTCCTCCTCTAATTACAACCTGAGGGTTTGTTCCTGGCGCATAACTATTTTGCTGCACTTGTACTCCAGAAGCACGTCCTTGAAGAGCTTGTCCAACGTTTGCAACCGTTCCGCCTAAGTTTAAATTGTCTTTGCTAAGCGAACTTACAGAACCCGTAAGGTCTTTTTTCTTAGACTTTCCGTATCCAATCACCACCTCGTCTAGTTTTTGTCCTGCTTCTTTCATGACAATTTTTAGATGAGCACTTCCAATAGTTACTTCTTGATCTTCCATACCAATGTAAGTAATCACCAGTTTTGTAGCATTATCAGGAACTGTAATGGCAAAACTTCCATCTACATCAGTTTGTACGCCTTTTGTAGATCCTTTAACCACGACATTGGCACCAGGAAGAGGTAAGCCATTTTGATCTGTAACAGTACCTTTTATTGTTTTTTCAAAAAACAGCGCCGTTTTAGTTTTGTCTGAAATATTTATAGAAGAAGCTGCAGAAGCCTGAAATGTAAAAACTAATAACGAGAGAACTGTTATTCCGATTTCTTTGCGGGATAAATTGTTAAGCCGAAAATCTCTTGGCTTTTTTTGGGTTAATAATTTCATACTTTGAATTGGTTTTGGTTAATGTTTAATTGTTTTTTCTTTGTTTGTAGGTTTTAGATTTCTTTTTTGATCTGGAAATTCATTTTGTCTTTTTTGTTGTGTTTTCGATTGAACTGTTTTTTATACAAACTAGATGCTTCTTTTTTGCTCCTAAACACTGCTTGTTTAGTTTGTTTTTCTTCTTTTTTTAAGCTTAAAAATCACCCGAAATTTTGCATAATTAACTTAGTTTTAAGATTAATCTCTGACGAAACTAGAGATTATATTTTTATAAAACAAGAAAAAACACAAAAAATGTGCTCGAACACACAAAATTTATGTTCTCGAGCACATAAAATTATGCGAATCGTTTTTTTTGACTTAAATTGCTGTGATATTTTTAAAATAATTTGGAAAAAGCAGTGTGTGCGAAATTGATGGTTTTTTGAATTATAAATAAGGATTTATTAAAAACTTATGAATTTCGCAATCACTAAACTAAAAACGTAAAAATTAAACAGTCTTTTCTTATCTTAGAAAGGAGTGGAATTTTAGATTTAATTATGAATTTGATTTGTTTTTCTATTCAATTTTTGAACTATATTGGTCATGTTGAAAAAAGTCAAAGTAGGGAAATGAATTAATGGTCATTTTGACCTTTTTTGAAAATGAAAAATTAACAGATTTTAAGAAGAGGAATTTTGAAAGAATATCACGTACAGATAATAGAGAAAAATCAAAAGAATGAAACCTGGATTTTAGATTCTTTTTTTTGGGAAAAAGCAAATTGTCTAACCGATTTTACTTCTCCGTGGGATAATGATTCTGTTTTGAGAATTGAATTTCGTGCACTTTGGGATCAAGAAAATTTATATTTCAATTTTAAAGTTTTTGATACTGAAGTATATATTGATCGGAAAGATAATAGTGTAGATAGTATTTGTAATTCAGATCGGGTAGAGTTGTTTTTTAGAAGTAATGATAAGCTTAATCCGTATTACTGTCTTGAAATTGATCCTTCGACAAGATTGCTGGATTTTTATGCTCTCCCAAATAAAATTTTTGATTATGAATGGAAATGGCCTGAAAATCATATTAAATTGGAATCTTCTTCAGATGAAGTTTCTTTTACAGTTGCAGGAGTAATTAGTATTGCATCTTTAGAAAAATTAGATTTAATACATGATAATGTTATTGAAACAGGAGTTTACAGAGCGAAATTTTCGAAAGATGAAAATGGTAACTACGAGCCAACCTGGATTACATGGGTAGATCCAAAAACTGCAGAGCCAAATTTCCATATCGCTTCTTCTTTCGGAAAGTTTGTTTTGATGAAATAGTAGTTTGATAGAATATTCTCTCTCAAAGATTTAGCGGATCTTGCAGATAAAAAAAATCTTTTAATCTGCTAAATCTGCGAGAAACAAAAATCGCGTCTAAAAAAAATCAAGAAACATAAAAAGAAGCATTTTCTACATTGATGATATCAATAGGAAGTAAAATGGTTTCAGGAATATCTTTTCTGAATAAAAAGTGCTCTACTAAAGTGCTGACGCCTAAATAAGCCTGTCTCTTTTGGTTTTGATGGATTAAAAAATGAACCAATCCTTGATTTAAGAAGCTGACGTTTTTGTCAATTAAATCATAGCCAATCAAAGCGATTTTTTTGTCTGTTAAATTAAACAGTGTAGAAGCAATTTGATAAGCTTTTGAAGTGGTGATGAAAATACCGCTCAAATCTGGATTTTCGTTTATAAAAGCTGGCAGTTTAGTTTCTATATTGGAATATTTCAATTTTAATGTTGTGACAGAAAAATCAGGAAGGTTTTTTTCTTCAAAATAACTCCTAAAACCTCGTTCTTTTTCCTGCATGTGAACCGCGTTTTTAAGACTCTCGTCAATATGGATAATAGCGATTTGACCTTTCGGCAGAATTAAATTCATTAAACTCGCAGCAACACGGCCGCTTTTGTATAAATCCTGTCCAACAAAACTTTTTATAGAAGAAGATTCCACCTGGTTATTAAAAGTGTTTACCATAATTCCCAGTTCGTCATATTGTTTTATGATTTCTACAGTCTCTTTATGGAAAAGAGGTGCTAATAAAACCGCGTCTGGTGATTGGGTTATAATAGTTTCGTGAACTTTAAGGAAAGATTTTGTACTTTCTGGATTGAAATAATGTGTTTCAATGATAACATTATAAGCTTTATATTCTGTTATTGCATCTTGGATTCCGTTAACACATGGAAGCCAGTAAGGGTCAAATACAGGATCTGGAAGCAAAACGCAAATGCGGTACACTTTTGTACTTTTTAAATTTCGCGCAATTAAGTTGGGTTCGTAATCAATTACATTTAGAACTTCATTGATTTTTTCGAGCGCAGCAGGAGAGACTTTTCCTCTGTTGTGCAGCACGCGGTCTACAGTTCCTTTAGAAACTCCAGCCATTTGTGCTATATCCTTAATTGTGTACTTTTTATCCATATGAGCAAATATAAAAACTTTGAGTTAATAAACGAGATTTTTTTGTAAGAATTGCAAAATGTGCTCGAGAACATAAAAAAAGTGTGTTCGAGCACATTTTTTGTTTTTTTCTTGTTTTATAAAAATATAATCTATAGTTTCGTGAAATCAAAACCGAAAAACTAAAATAAAAATATAACCTAATAATGTTGTAATTTGTTGAATTGCAATATTTTAACACAATGTGTTTACGTGAAAAAAATTACCTCATTAGCTCCCGGCCGAACTTGTCTGTTTGGTGATCATCAGGATTATTTAGGGTTGCCTGTCATTGCCTGTGCGATAGATCGAAGCATTAAATTAATAGCAAAAGAAAATCAGACCGAAACATTTGTTCTGAATATGATTGATATTAATGAAATTCGGATCATCGATATACATGAGACTTTCGAAAAATTAGAATCTAGAGATTATTTTGCATCCTCATTGCGTGTCTTACGCAGATATGGTTGCAAACCAACTTCAGGTTACACAATTACAATTACTGGAGATATTCCGATTAATTCAGGAACATCGAGTTCATCGGCTTTGTTAATGGCTTGGATTCGTTTTCTTATAGAAGCTTTCGGAATTGATCATGAAGTTACGCCTGAGTTTCTCTCAAAATTAGGCTACGAGTCTGAAGTATTGGAGCATGGAGAACCTGGCGGAATGATGGATCATTTTAGTATTGGAGTTGGTAATATTGTTTACATCAATACTAAAAAACCTTTTTCTTTTGATGTTATAGGAACAGAGCTGAAAGGTTTAATTACTGGAGTCTCGGGTGTTCCAAAGGAAACTATCGGACTTCTTGGTGAGTTAAAAGGAAATGCTTTAATGGCGATTGATATTGTAAAGCAGAATTATCCGCAGTTTGATTTAAATGCTTCCGAAATTGAGGATTTGGATAAATACAGAAATTGTCTGCCAGATCGTCTAATTCCATTTTTTGAGGCTGCCATAAAGAATTATTACTTTACTAAAGAAGCTTTAAAAGAATTTCAAAAACCAGCTTTGGATCTAAAGAAGATTGGAGCTTTAATGAATGGCCATCATGAAGTTTTGCGTGATTTGTTGAAAATAACTGTTCCCAGAATTGATGCAATGGTCAATGCGGCATTGAAAGCGGGAGCATACGGAGCAAAAATTGTAGGCTCTGGCGGTGGTGGAAGCATTGTGGTAATTGCCGATCCTAAACATGAAGATACGGTTATAAAAGCGATTTTGCACGCAGGAGCTCAAGAAGCTTATGCGGTAAATGTTGATCCAGGAGTACGAATTATTGATAATATTGAAAATTAAAATAAAATGCACGACAGTTTAGTGATTTTAGCCGGCGGAGCTTCTTCTCGTATGAAAAAAGAAGCGGTTATAGATAATTTATCTCCAGAAGAAATTTCGCAGGCCAACGAAAGAAGTAAAGGTTTAATAGGTGTTGGCGCGAGCGGAAGACCTTTGTTGGATTATCTTTTATGGAATGCGAAAAAAGCAGGCTATAAAAACATCTATATTATAATAGGAGAACAAGGAGAATTATTTAAAGAGTTTTATGGAAGTAAAATGAAAGATAATGATTTTCATGGACTCAATATTTCATTTGCTGTTCAGTATATTCCTGAAGGAAGAGTAAAGCCTTTTGGAACTGCAGATGCTCTGTTTCAGGCTGTAGAGCAATATCCAGAGTTGAATTCGCAATTTTATTCGGTTTGCAATAGCGATAATTTGTATTCGGCTGAAGCATTGCGTGCTTTGAGAGAAACTGAAAGTCCAAATGCTTTTATTAGTTATGATCGTGATGCAATGGATTTTCCGTTAGAGCGTATTTCTCGTTTTGCAATTGTCAAATTAGATCAAAACAATCAGCTGTTGGATATTCTGGAAAAGCCTACAGAAGAAGATTTGGAACAATATAAAGATTCAGAAGGTAAGATTCGTGTTAGTATGAATGCTTTTAAGTTTAACGGAAAGACCTTATATATACATCTTAAAAATTGTCCTGTTCATCCGGAGCGTGACGAAAAGGAGCTTCCAACGGTTCTTTTGAACTCTGTTAAAGAAAATCCGCAAACTACTGTTGGAATTCCGTTTTCTGAGCACGTACCAGACTTAACAGCCAAAGAAGATATTGCCGAAGTAAAAACATATTTGGCAAAATATTATCCTGATTTAAATTGGAATAATAAAAATTAACAAAACTTTCATATCTAAATTAGAGAATAAGGAAATTTAATGTAGTACTTTTGTTTTGCAAAAAAAATGCAGATATTTGCATAAATTACGCAATCAATAATGTGAGAGTTGATTCTAATTTAGATTTTGAATTAAATAAATCTATAACTAAATCAACCAAAAATTATGACAAACATTCAAAGTACATTACAGGTAGAGAAAAAAAGTGCCATTGTTCCGATGGTAATTTTAACCTTATTGTTTTTTATTCTAGGATTTGTAACCTGGCTTAACGGGCCATTAATTCCGTTTTTTGAATTAGCTTGCGAATTAACTTCTTCGCAAGCCTATTTTGTGACTTTCGCATTTTATATTGCCTATTTTGTTATGGCAGTTCCTTCTTCGTATATCATTGAAAAAGTGGGATATAAAAACGGAATTTCCTTAGGATTATTGATTATCGCTGCAGGAGCTTTTATGTTTTATCCAGCAGCTTCAAGCCGTACATTTTTACTGTTTTTATTAGCCTTATTTATCATGGGAACTGGTTTGGCAGTTTTACAGACAGCTTCAAATCCGTATGTTGTTGTAATTGGCCCAAGAGAAAGTGCTGCTGCAAGAATCAGCGTTTTAGGAATTGCAAATAAACTGGCTGGTTTTGTAGCGCCGATTGTGCTTACTGTTTTGGTTTTGTCTAATATGCAAGACTTTACTGCAGATAAAATTGCCTTGATGGATGAAGCTGCAAAAACTAGCGCATTAAATTCTCTTGCATTACAATTACAAACACCGTATCTTTATATGGGGTTGATTATTACTGTTTTAGCTCTTATGGTGAAATTTTCTCCTCTGCCAGAAATTGATTTGGATGAAGAAGGGAATGTATCGAACTTAAGTATTTTTAAACAGATTAAAAATGCCTTTCAACACCCACAGCTTGTCTTAGGAGTAATCACTTTAATGCTGTATTTGTCTGCCGAAGTTTTGGCGGGAGATTCTATCGGAGCTTTCGGAAAACAGCTTGGAGTATACGGTGAAGGAGGAAATTTCTATCTTAAATTGACATCATTTACCATGTCAGCAATGGTTATTGGATACGTTCTTGGAATAGTCCTGATTCCTAAATATGTTTCGCAAGTCACTGCTTTAAAAGTGTCTGGAATGCTTGGTTTGGTGCTAGTTTTAGCGATTGTTTTGATCTCTCCGAAAATAATGATTGCATTGCCTGGAACTCCAAATATACCATTGGTAATATTTTTAGTAGCACTTTTAGGATTGGCAAATGCATTATGCTGGCCAGCAATCTGGCCAATGGCATTAGAGGATTTAGGAGGATATACAAAAATAGGAAGCGCTATTCTGATTATGGGAATTATAGGTGGAGCGGTTTTTCCACTTTTTTACGGAATGATCACTGAAAGCATTAATTCTGCAAATCTTGCAAAAAATATGCAAGGTGTTTCAAAAAGCGGTAATCAATTGGCATATCTAATGCTACTGCCTTCTTATGCAATGATTTTGTTTTATGCTGTTAAAGGGCATAAATACAGGAAATGGAATAGTTGAACAAAAAATAAAAATTAATATATCATGTTAAAAAGTAAAATCGACAAAGCAACAGGTTTCGAAAAACGATTCGAAAACATTAACACAGTTGTTTTTGAAAATTCAACAGATGCTTCAAAAGAGGTAGCGCAAGAAATTGCAGCTTTAATTAAAGAAAAACAAAAAGAAGGAAAACCATGTATTTTAGGTTTGGCAACTGGTTCTTCTCCAAAAGGTTTGTATGCGGAATTAGTGCGTCTTCATAAAGAAGAAGGTTTGAGTTTCAAAAACGTAATCAGTTTTAACTTGGATGAATATTATCCAATGGAACCAAATTCAATCAACAGTTATGTTCGTTTCATGAAAGAACTTTTGTTTGATCATGTCGATATTTTACCTGAAAATGCTCACGTTCCAGACGGACTTTTAACAAAAGAACAAATCGCAGATTATTGCCACGAATATGAAGCTAAAATTGAAGCTTTAGGCGGAATTGATCTTCAGATTCTTGGAATTGGAGGAAATGGACACATCGGATTTAATGAGTCTGGTTCGCTTCAAAACTCTAAAACTCGTTTGGTGGCTTTAGATCATATTACAAGAGTGGCTGCAAGTAAAGATTTCTTTGGTTTAAATAATACGCCAAGAACTGCGATTACGCTTGGTGTTAAAAAAATCATGGAAGCAAAAAGAGTGATCTTGTTAGCTTGGGGTGAAGGAAAAGCAAACATTGTAAAAAAATCTGTTGAAGATGAAGTTACAAACCGCGTTCCTGCTTCATTCTTGCAAGAACATAACAATGCGGTTTTTGTTTTAGATAAAGAAGCTTCTTCAAAATTAACGAGAATCAACAAGCCTTGGTTGGTTGAAAAAATCGTTTGGACAGATAAATTGACTCGTAAAGCAGTTTTAGGATTGGCATTAGATCTTAAAAAACCAATTTTAATGCTTACTGATGCAGATTATATCGAAAACGGTATGAGCGATTTGTTGGCAGATTCAGGTCCAGCTTACGATACTAACATTAAGATATTTAATAAATTACAAAATACAATTACAGGTTGGCCAGGTGGAAAACCAAATGCAGACGATACAAATCGTCCTGAAAGAGCAGAACCTGCTAAAAAACGTGTATTGATTTTCAGTCCGCATCCTGATGACGATATTATCAGTATGGGAGGAACTTTTATGCGTCTGCAAGAGCAAGGACATGAAGTGCACGTAGCGTACCAAACGTCTGGAAACATTGCGGTGGCAGATGATGAAGCATTGCGTTTTGCAAGATTCGTAATTGACTACAACGAGAAATTCGGAATCAAAAGCGAAGAAGCAGATAACATCTACAAAAAAGCAGAAGCATTTTTGCAGAACAAAAAGAACAGTGAAATTGATATTCCAGAAGTTCGTTACATTAAAGGTTTAATCAGAAAAGGAGAGGCGAGAGCTACAAGTTATTTTGTGGGGCTTCCAGATTCTCAGATTCACTTTATGGAATTGCCTTTCTATGAAACTGGAACAATCGAGAAAAAACCAATCGGACCAGAAGATATTCAGTTGACAGTTGATTTAATTGAAAAAATTAAACCGCATCAAATTTATGCGGCTGGAGATTTAGCAGATCCGCACGGAACGCACAAAGTTTGTTTAGATGCAATTTTTGAGGCGGTTAAAGTTTTAAAACCAAAAGAATTCATGAACGACTGCTGGTTATGGTTATACCGTGGAGCTTGGCAAGAGTGGGGAATTGACGAAGTTGAAATGGCTGTTCCAATGAGTCCAGATCAGGTTTTAGCAAAACGTCACGGAATCTTTAAACACCAGTCTCAAAAAGACGGAGTTGTTTTTCAAGGAACAGATGCAAGAGAGTTCTGGCAGAGAGCAGAAGATAGAAACCGCGAAACAGCTGAATTATACCACCAATTAGGTTTGGCAACTTATGCTGCAATGGAAGCTTTCGTGAGATGGCACTATTAAAAAGTGACAAAGGTTCAGAGGGACAAAGGGACAGAGGTTTCTAATCTGGGCTGAACTTTTTTCAAATAGTATTTTTGAAGCAGGAAGAGAGAATGAAATAATGTTCTTTTTTCTTGCTTCTTTTTTTAAAGATGCTAAGATACTGAGGTGCTAAGGTTCTAAGTTTTTTAATCTTTGATTTAATAATCTGTGAGAATCCTTTTAATCTGTGGCAAATAAATAATAGCTTTGCATATAATTGAAGCAAGAAGAAAGTATAAGTCTTTCCTCTTGCTTCTTTCTTCTTAAAAACCATGGATCAAGACAAAAAACAACTCATAAAATTAGCCCACACCAAAATGCCTTTCGGAAAATACGAAGGAAGATACTTAATTGATTTGCCTGAATATTACGTGGTTTGGTATCATAATAAAGGATTTCCAAAAGGAGAATTAGGGCGGCAATTGCAATTGATTTATGAATTGAAATTAAACGGATTGGAAGAATTGATTCGAAATATCAAAAAACAATATCCGAAACCTTAATTCAGAAAAAGAAGGTTAATTTAATTGTTGATAACTTAGATTGGATTGCCCTAGTTTGTGTAAGTCGTTTTCTATTTTTGTCAGAACTAACAAAACAATTTTTTATGGAAAACAATTTACCTTCTTCAAATGCTGGCCAATCACTAGGTATTATCGCTTTAATTTTTGGTATTATCGGTGTATTAGCGGCATTTATCCCTTGCTTTGGATTTATTGCAGTTTTATTCGGAATTCTTGCAATAGTATTCGGAGCAATTGCTTTGAATCAAGCAAAAAAAGAAAATGCATCGACTTCTTTGCCAAAAGCTGGTCTTTATTTAGGAATTGCTGCAACAATTTTTGTTATTATCTGGGTTGCAATTTTTGTAGGCTCAGTAGGTTCTATGGCATTAGAGCATAAAGATGAGATTCAGAGAGCGTTAGATTCTGTCAAAGTGGAACAAATACAAACAGATGATTCTTTAAATGTAAAAGTGCAGGTAGATTCTACTACAATTGAAACTACTGTAAAATAACTTCTTGAATAAAATGTCTGTTTATCAAGAAATTGATTCTTATAAAAAGATAAATGTAATTTTGATTTTCATAATTATGTTTATCTTTTTTTATTGCTTTTTTCTTCCCTATTTAAATTTCGGTTTGCAATCATCTTGTGAAGGATTGCCGTTGACATACTGTAAAAGCCGCGGACTTACCAGAGCTTTTTCTCAAATACTGAGGCTTCATTTTCATGAAGCAATCGCTTACAATCCATTTTCTGTAAAAATTTTTTGTTTCTTTTTCTTTCAGCTTATCGCTAGGTTTTTGATCAATTGGATTATTTCTTTTCCTCTATTCAAAAAGGTATTAATTTTTGATGTATCAATAAGTGTAATTTTTTTCCTCTTCTGTTTTTATAATTTAATACTTCCTTACTAGAAATTAATTAGATTGTGTTTTTGTGTTTTAGTTGTGGATTTTTAACTAATAATGATAAAAAGCATTCATTTTGATAATATAATTGATAGGGAAGTATATAAAATAAAATGTGCTTAAAATTTAAAAAATTATCTCATTCTGGAATTGATAAATTGTCTAATTAAATTTGTACTTTTGCCAAGTTTTTTACACAACTACTTACAAACAAACAACAGAATGAATCAAACAAAATATATTTTTGTTACAGGAGGTGTGACCTCTTCATTAGGAAAAGGAATTATCGCGGCATCTTTGGCAAAATTGTTACAAGGAAGAGGATACCGTACAACAATTCAGAAATTTGATCCATATATTAACGTAGATCCGGGGACACTAAACCCGTACGAGCACGGAGAATGTTATGTGACAGATGATGGAGCTGAAACTGACTTAGACTTAGGACACTACGAGCGTTTCTTGAACGTTCCTACTTCTCAGGCTAATAACGTTACTACAGGAAGAGTCTATCTTTCGGTTATTGAAAAAGAAAGAAGAGGAGAGTTTTTAGGAAAAACAGTTCAAGTTGTTCCTCATATCACAAACGAAATCAAAGACAGAATGCAATTGCTAGGTAAATCTGGCGATTATGATATTGTAATTACTGAAATTGGTGGTACAGTTGGTGATATTGAATCTCTACCTTATATAGAATCTGTTCGTCAATTGGTTTGGGAATTAGGTGAAAATAACGGAATCGTGATTCATTTGACATTAGTTCCTTATTTGGCTGCAGCAGGAGAGTTGAAAACAAAACCAACACAGCACTCTGTTAAAACTTTAATGGAAAGTGGTATTAAAGCAGATATTTTGGTTTGTAGAACAGAGCACGAATTGTCTCAGGAATTACGCCAGAAATTAGCTTTATTCTGTAATGTGAAAAAAGAAGCAGTTATTCAGTCAATTGATGCTTCTACTATATATGAAGTTCCAAATTTAATGCTTGAAGAAGGATTAGACGTTGTCGCTTTAAAGAAATTAGATTTACCTAAAAAAGCATCTCCAGATCTTAAAAACTGGAATACTTTCTTAAAAAGATTAAAAAGTCCAAAACAAACTGTAAACATTGGTTTGGTTGGTAAATATGTAGAAATGCAGGATTGTTACAAATCTATTTTAGAGGCGTTCATTCATGCAGGAGCTGCAAACGAAACAAAAGTAAACGTAATTTCTATTCACTCAGAGCATATTAATGCGGATAACGTGGAAGAGAAATTAGGTACTCTTGACGGAGTTTTAGTTGCTCCAGGTTTTGGAGAAAGAGGTATTGAAGGAAAAATCGAAGCAGTTCGTTTTGTGCGTGAAAACAACATTCCTTTCTTTGGAATTTGTTTAGGAATGCAAATGTCTGTTATCGAATATTCTAGAAATATTTTAGGTTACGCAGAAGCAAACTCAACAGAGATGAATGACAAAACGCCTCATCCAGTTGTAAGTTTAATGGAAGAGCAGAAAAATGTAACCGATAAAGGAGGAACAATGCGTTTAGGTGCTTGGAAATGTGATATTAAACCAGACACTTTAGCGTACAAAATTTACGGACAAAAAACTATTTCGGAGCGTCACCGCCACCGTTATGAGTATAACAATAAATATGCTGATGAATTGCAAAAAGCTGGTTTAAAAGCTTCTGGAGTTAATCCTGATACAGGATTAGTTGAAATCGTAGAGCTTGAAAATCACCCATTCTTCATTGGTGTACAATACCACCCAGAATACAAAAGTACAGTTGCAAATCCGCACCCTATTTTTGTGAACTTTGTGGCAGCTGCTGTAAATGCACATAAAAAATAATAATTATATTCTGTGAAGATGTAACATTTGAGTTAAACTCATTACTAATAACCTTCAACGAGTAACTTTTTTAAATTAATAATGGAAGAAAAAAAATTAGACCTCAATTCAATCATTGGTTTTGTATTGATCTTTGGAATTTTGATTTGGATTATGTATCAAAATCAGCCTTCTGAAAAAGAAATCGCTGCTGAAAAAGCCAAGAAAGAATTAGTTGCTAAACAAGAAGCACAAGCAAAAGCAGATAAAGCTAAAACTGCGTCATTACCAGCTGCAGCTGTAACTCCTGGAGATACAGTTCAATTGGCTCAATTGCAAAAAACTTTAGGAGGATTTGCTTATTCTGCAACACTTCCTTCTGCAAAAGAAGCTTTTACTACAATCGAAAACGAAAAATTAAGATTAAAGATTGCTAATAAAGGTGGTTATATTGTTGAAGCTACTTTAAAAGAATTTGAAAAGTTTAAAAAAGGTTCTGGGCAGTTAGTTGAGTTAATTAAAGACAACAACTCAAACTTAAACTTACAGCTTCTTACTACAGACAATAGAACATTAAATTCTAAAGATTTATATTTTGAACCAACATTAGAAAAAATTGGAGCAGACCAAGTTCTTTCTATGCGTTTGAAAGCTGGAGCAAATGAGTTTTTAGAATACAAATATATTCTTAAACCAAATGATTATTTAGTAGGTTTTGATATTCGCTCTCAAGGATTAAACAGAGTTTTAAATTCTGCTAAACCATTAAATTTAGCATGGGATTTAAAAACATACAGAAACGAAAAAAGTGTTTCTTATGAAAATCGTTTTGCTGAAATTAACTACAAGTATGGAGATGCAAAATATAGTTATGTAAATAGTCATGGGCAAGGAAAAGAAGAAACGCCTGAGAAACTTAGTTATGTAGCTTTTAAACAGCATTTCTTTGCTACTATTTTATCTACAGAAAAGCCTTTCGAAACTTCAAAATTGCAATCTGACGATTTAGTTAAGGATGAAAAGATTGATACTGTTTTTACTAAACAGTTTAGAGCAAATTTACCTTTAGCGTTTACAAACGGAGAGATCGATTACAAAATGAATTTGTACATGGGTCCTGTGGATTACAAAACATTAAAAGCTTACGATAAAAATTTCGATAAAATCATTCCTTTAGGATGGGGAATTTTTGGATGGATTAACAAATTAATTTTCATCCCATTATTCGGATTCTTAAGTTCAACAGTTGGATTGTCATTAGGAATTGCTATTATCATTTTTACGATTATCATCAAATTGGCCATGTCGCCAATTACCTATAAGTCATTCTTGTCTCAGGCTAAAATGAAAGTTTTAAGACCTGATATCGCTGAGTTGGGAGAGAAATTCAAAAAAGACCCAATGAAGAAACAACAAGAAACAATGAAACTGTACAATAAAGCAGGAGTAAACCCAATGGCAGGATGTATTCCAGCATTGATTCAGCTTCCATTTATGTATGCATCGTTCCAGTTTTTCCCTGCAGCGTTTGAATTAAGACAAAAAAGCTTCCTTTGGGCAGACGATTTATCATCTTTTGACTCGATTGTAAAATTACCATTCAACATTCCAATGTATGGAGATCACATCAGTTTGTTCCCAATCTTGGCGGCAATTGCGATTTTCTTCTACATGAAAATGACTTCAGGAGACCAACAAATGGCAGCTCCTCAACAAGAAGGTATGCCAGATATGGCAAAAATGATGAAAATCATGATTTATGTTTCGCCATTAATGATGTTGATTTTCTTCAATAGTTACGGAGCTGGATTGAGTTTGTACAACTTTATTTCAAACTTAATTACAATCGGAATTATGTTTGTTATCAAGAATTATATTGTAGACAGTGATAAGATTCACGCTCAAATTCAAGAAAATAAACAAAGAGAGCCTAAAAAGCCAAGTAAGTTCCAACAGCGTCTTCAAGAAGTAATGGAACAACAAGAAGCAGCAAAAGCTCAGAATAAGAAAAAATAATTCTCAATAAAAAAAATCTCGATTTAATCGGGATTTTTTTATACCATTATAATTTATAATTAAGATTTTCGTTTAGCTTAAAAATAGAATTTACCATGATCTCAAAAAAAATCATATTTGGACTATTATTCCTAACTGCATTAGTTTCAAATGCCCAAACTGATATTAATAAAGTTGATGCAGGAGGGAAAAAAGACGGACTTTGGAAAGGTACTTATACCGAATCTAAACGTCCTCGCTACGAAGGAACTTTTGATCACGGAAAAGAAACTGGTGTTTTTAAATTTTTTGATGATACAAAAAAAGGAGATATTATAGCTACGAGAGATTTTAGTGAAAATGATGGAAGTTCATACACTATTTTTTATGATCAGAATAAAAACAAAGTGAGCGAAGGAAAAGAGATTGGAAAAGCTCGCGAAGGAGAATGGAAATATTATCATAAAGCTTCTAAAGTTTTGATGACAGTTGAGAATTATAGAAACGGAAAACTAGAAGGTTTAAAAACTATTTATTATCCAAATGCTCAATTAGCAGAAGAGATGACATATAAAAATGGTTTGAAAGAAGGACCGTATAAAAAAATAGGACAGGACGGAACGCTTTTAGAAGAATCCTATTTTGTAAATAACGAATACAACGGACAGACTGTTTTCTATGATTCAGACAAATCTGTTGCTTCTAAGGGGAAATTTGTAAATGGTAAAAAGGCAGGAATCTGGCAGTTCTATCAAAAAGGGAAATTGGTAAAAGAAGTGAATATGAGTGATCCTAAAAATACTAATAAGGCTTCTGAAAAAGGCGCAGCGCCGAAAAAGTAGTAGTCTAAAAAGTTCAGAACTCATTCATTAAAAAATAAAATAGGTAAAGAATAAATTGTTTACATTTGAGTAACCAATTTATTCTAACCAATGGATTTAAATGAACTTTTAGGACGATTTTCACTGTTGTTTTGCTCAATTTTAGTTCTGTATTTTTTTTCCAACAGAAAAGATAATGCAACCATAAATCCGTTGATGGTTATTGTTGGGCTTTGTACTTTTTCTCTTTGTTACCTTTTTACTAAAATCGAAATCGGAGTCGGAATCGGGTTTGGATTATTTGCGATTTTTTCGATACTTCGTTTTAGAACACAATCCTTTACCGTAAATGCAATCATCTTTCTTTTTGCAACGATTACATTATCTATTTTAGACATTATGTATCCGTTTGAAAAGATTGAATTATTATTGTTTTTTCAAATTATTATAATCGGATTTTATATTGTTGCTTCAATTATTGTCAACAAAAAAGCTTCAAAATACCTGAATTCTGTAGATCTAAAAATTCCGCTTGACGATAATTTTTCTTTAAATTCAGAAGCAATTCGAAAATCAATTCAGGAGAAAATTAAGATTGAAGATTTCGATTTTAGAATTGTACTAATCAACACTTCAAGCAACGAAATAGATTTGTTAGTATTCTATTAATCGTTAAAAGGACGAACTTGTTTAATGTATAAATCTCTTTTTTCTCCCACAATTTTAAACTCGATATCTACAGGATGAAATTGATTTTTTCGCCAATATCGATACATTTTGGTTTCAATTTTTTTACTGACATCATACAGATTGCTCATTTCTTTTCTGGTCAATAAAGGTTCATTATTGTTTAAATTTGAATTAGAAGTATAATCGATATCAAAATCGGTTTCGTCTTTTCCGTCATTAAAATGATAGGCCACAAATTGTTCGCAGATTTCTCCTTTTTCGGGTTTTACAACCGAGTTTTCTCCTTTTTGGACATTAACCGTAATTCCAGAAAAATTTTCTCTAAATATATTTTTAGTGATAATGACACCATTTGCTAGTTCGTCAGGAAAAGAACGATGCACTAAAACGCCCATTGCAATATTTTGCTGATCAATTCCAAAAAGTTCTCTTTCGTTATACGAAGCCTCATTCCAGACACTTGCCCAAACTTGTTTGATTGCTTTTTCGAAAGTTTTGATAGAATCTCCTAAAATTCCAGTTTTAGAATCGTACAATCCAGCACCATTAAAGTCATCCAGATCTTCTGCGTTTGTTGATGAACGAAATCTAAAATTTTTGAATTTAGCATCTTTAAATGCAATGTTCAATTTCGAAATTAATTCAGGATCAATAGGTTCTTTTTTTATAGCATCTCTAATCTTCTTAAGCTGATTATTAATCCAAACTGTAGAATCTTTTTGAGGAAAAGCCAAAAGTTCTGCAATTAAAGGAGAGATAGATGCCTTCTGAATGTGTTTCGTATAAAAATAAAACGGAATAGCATGTGCATTTTCGGGTACTTTAAACGGAATTTCTTTTGAAATCGCAATTAAATACGCCATGTTTTGTGCTTTCGAACCAATGTAATTAACTCCTTTTTTTGGAATTTCAGATAAGTTGACTAATTCGGTAACGCTATTATCAATAATTAGATTTTTCTTTTTTCCAGAAGATTTCACTGGAATTTTTTTAGTTGTTTCTTTTATGAAAAAAGTATCAACTTCTATTTTTAATTCTACTTTTTTAGAAAGAAGTCTTTTGATATTGTTGTCTTTTTCAATGTCAGTATAAGCCATAATCGGAATCTTTCTGTTTTTCCCTAACAGAACCAAGTGGCTTAACGGAGTTTGAAGTTCATTTACTATAATTCCTCGAACATTTGGAAGAATATCTGGAGTTCCGTCTAAAATAATGATTTCATCAGAATTAGGTTTTGCGGTCTCTAATTCTTTGATTTTGTATTTCTTCAGAATTCCGATATTACTGCCTCGAACAACTTCCTGATATTTAATTTCTCCAAAAATATGATCTGATTTGACACACGGAATTTTGAATTTCTGCTGTTGAAACCATTCCATCATTTCTGGATTATTCAGATAAAATTTTAGTTTTTCACCAATAAAAGTGGAATTTTTGACCATATTGAAAAAACGTTCAATCAATGGCAAAGGCATATGATCTGAAGCGGCGAGTTCAAAAATCCATTTATCAGTTCCTTTGATGTGGTTTAAATTTCCGAGAAGAAAATCTCTGTTTTTCTCCGTATCGCTATAATTTTCATTGTTAAAAATTTCAAGATCATGACTGTAGCCCAAATAATTGACAACGAAATCATAGTGAAGTAAAATAACGCTACTGTTGAAATAATACATTTTCTGTTTTCGAAGATCATAAATCACTTTTACAGATTCGATGTTTGAAAATTTATCAGACAAAGGTTTTCCTCTAAATGCCTTGTAAGCTTCATAATTTGGCAGGGACGCGCTAAATCGCTGCGCACATAAAGAAGTTAGGGCAAGAAAGAAAAACAGGCTGTAAATGTATTTTTTCATGTTTTAAAAATGTATGACTAAATGTAATTAAAAAAGTAATAAGTTTTATCTACTGCGGGATTGCTTAAACTAATGAAAACCATGGTGAAATTTTCTATTATTTGGTGTACCTTTGCAACCTTAAAAAATTAAACATTTCAAAATGAAACGAGTAGTTGTTGGACTTTCAGGTGGAGTAGATTCTAGTGTTGCAGCATATTTATTGCAACAGCAGGGATACGAAGTTATTGGCCTTTTCATGAAGAACTGGCACGATGATTCGGTTACTATTTCTAACGAATGTCCGTGGCTGGAAGACAGTAACGATGCTTTACTTGTTGCTGAAAAACTCGGAATACCGTTTCAAACTGTTGATTTAAGCGAAGAATACAAAGAAAAAATCGTTGACTACATGTTTAACGAATACGAAAAAGGGAGAACTCCAAATCCTGACGTGCTTTGTAATCGCGAAATCAAATTTGATGTTTTTATGAAAATCGCTTTAAGTCTTGGTGCAGATTATGTAGCAACAGGACATTATTGCCAAAAAAGCGAAATTGAAGTGGACGGAAAACCAGTTTATCAATTAATTGCTGGAAATGACCTTAACAAAGATCAGTCATACTTTTTATGCCAGTTGTCTCAAGAGCAATTGTCAAAAGCTTTGTTTCCTATTGGAGCTTTAACAAAACCAGAAGTACGCGAAATTGCTGCCGAAATGGAATTGGTTACAGCTGAAAAGAAAGATTCTCAAGGTTTATGTTTTATTGGAAAAGTTCGTCTTCCTGAATTTTTACAGCAAAAACTACAGCCAAAAGATGGCAAGATTGTTCAGGTTGATAAAAATGATCCTATCTATACTATTGAGAAATCGGCTGAACTTTCTTTAGAAGAAAGACTAAAATTGGAGTCTCAGAAACTAGACTATATTCCAACAATGGGAAAAGTGGTTGGGAAACACCAAGGCGCTCATTATTTTACAGTTGGACAAAGAAAAGGTTTAAATGTAGGAGGAACGGTAGATCCTTTATTTGTAATTGCTACTGATGTAGATACGAATACCATTTACACAGGTATGTCTAGCGAGCATCCAGGTTTATTTAAAAAAGCGCTTTTTGTTGGAAAATCTGAAGTGCACTGGATCAGAGAAGACATGACTCTGAAAGCGGGTGAGAAAATGGAAGTAATGGCTAGAATTCGTTACCGCCAGCCTTTACAAAAAGCAGTTTTGTATCAGTTTGAAGAAGGAATGTATGTGGAGTTTGAAGAGCCACAGTCTGCTATTACAGAAGGACAATTTGTTGCTTGGTATTTAGAAAATGAATTAGTTGGTTCGGGAGTAATTTCTTAGCTTTATACTTTATTTGGGAGTAAATCCCTTAAAGGTATAAATATATGAGATGTAGCTTTACTTTTCTTTTATTACTTCTTTCGTTTACAGTATTTTCACAAGAAGATGCGTGGGTCTATTTTAATGGAAAACCTAATGCACAAACTTTCTATGATAATCCGCTAACCGAACTTTCGCAAAGGGCTTTGGATCGAAGAACGAACCAAAATATCCCATTAGCTATTACAGATGCTCCTCTGGAAACTTCGTATGTAAACCAAATTGCTTCAAGTACAGGAATTACTGTGAAAGCGCAATCAAAATGGCTGAATGCACTTCATATTCAAGGAACTCAATCGAATATTAATGCCTTAAAAACACTGTCTTTTGTTTCTAGGGTAGAGTTTGCCGATAGAACTTTAAATACTACAGGGAAAAGAGTTTCTGAAGCTTCGGTAAACCAAGTTCACGAACAGTTAAAGACTACAATTGATTATTCTTACGGAAATTCTGCGAATCAAATTCAGATGCTAAATGGACAAGTTCTCCATCAGCAGAATTTTACAGGAGAAGGAAAAATTATAGCGGTTATGGATGGCGGTTTTCCAGGCGTTAATACTGCGCAACCATTTGAAAATCTTAGAAATAATAATAAAATTCTAGGCGGTTATGATTATACTACCAGAAACAGTAATTTCTATACGGGTGATTCTCATGGGACTTCGGTGCTTTCAACAATGGGAGGTTTTAAAACAAATTCGTTAGTTGGCACAGCTCCAAATGCCTCATATTATCTTTTTATTACAGAAATTCAAGCTCAAGAGATTCCGTTGGAAGAGTCGCTGTGGGTAGAAGCTGCGGAAAAGGCTGATGCTCTAGGTGTTGATATAATTACTACTTCATTGGGGTATTTTTTGGATAGAGACGAAATTAGATACAATCACACCTATAGCGAGATGAATGGAACTACGACTTTTATTTCTCGCGGTGCTGAAATTGCTTTTAGCAAAGGAATTTTGGTTTTGGCATCTGCTGGAAATGAAGGAACTCAACCAGAAAAACACATTGGTGCTCCTGCAGATGCTGTTTCAGTGTTGGCAATCGGTTCTGTTAATGCTTCTAAAGTAAGAGCTAGTTCAAGTTCAATCGGGCCAAGTTATGATGGAAGAATGAAGCCAGATGTTATGGCACAAGGAGTATCGGCGGTAGTTTCTGATGCAAATGGGAATATTGGTACAGCAAACGGAACTTCATTTTCATGCCCAATAATGGCGGGAATGGCGGCTTCTTTATGGCAGGCATTTCCAACTAAAACGAATAAAGAAATTAGACAAATGATTTTGGCTTCTGCTGATAGGTATGCGAATCCAAATAACAATTATGGATATGGAATTCCAAATTTTGGTGCAACATTAAGCGTTGACAGCTTTATTGCAGAAGCTTCGTTTGCGGTGTATCCAAATCCAGCTAAAAATGAGGTTTCGTTTTCTTTTTTAAATGAAAATAATACTGCATCAATAACCATTTATTCTATCTTAGGACAAAAATTAATAGAAGAAAAAATCAATAATTCAAATCCAGTTCTTTCCTTACAATCACTTCAAAGCGGATTGTATATCTATAGTTTTGATGCCGATAATCTGCATAAAACAGGAAAAATAATCAAGCAATAATTTTAATGAATAAAATCACCCAACTTTTCAATATAAAATATCCAATCATTCAAGGCGGAATGATCTGGAACAGCGGTTATAAATTGGCTTCGGCCGTAAGTAATGCAGGAGGTTTAGGGCTTATTGGTGCAGGTTCGATGTATCCAGAAGTTTTAAGAGAACACATTCAAAAATGCAAAAAAGCAACTGATAAACCTTTTGGAGTAAACATTCCGATGTTATATCCAAACATTGAAGAAATTATGAATATAGTAGTCGAAGAAGGCGTAAAAATTGTCTTTACTTCGGCTGGGAATCCTAAAACTTGGACTTCATTTTTGAAAGAAAGAGGAATTACAGTTGTTCATGTGGTTAGCAGTAGTCTTTTTGCTTTGAAAGCACAAGATGCTGGAGTAGATGCAGTTGTCGCCGAGGGTTTCGAAGCGGGTGGACATAACGGTCGTGAAGAAACTACAACATTGACTTTGATTCCGATGGTAAAAGAAAAAATCAAGATTCCATTGATTGCTGCAGGAGGAATCGCTACAGGAAGAGGAATGTTGGCTGCAATGATTTTGGGAGCAGATGGCGTTCAGGTTGGAAGTCGTTTTGCTGCTTCTATAGAATCTTCTTCACACAATAATTTTAAAGAAACCATAGTTAATACTATAGAAGGAGGTACACAATTGACTTTGAAAGAATTAGCACCAGTTCGATTGATAAAGAACAAATTTTATCAGGATGTTCAGGATTTGTATCAAAAATGCCCTTCTAAAGAAGAATTAGTTCAGCTTTTAGGAAGAGCAAGAGCTAAAAAAGGAATGTTTGAAGGAGATTTGGATGAGGGAGAATTAGAAATTGGACAAGTAGCAGGTCTAATCCATAAAATTTTACCAGTTGAAGAAATTGTTCAACAAATGATGGCTGAATTTGAAACCGCATCCAAAGAAAAGATTACATTTGAGTTTTAATTACCTGCAAGAAATATTTTATGAATTTCCTACGCCCCTACATATTGTTACTATTTTTAGCTTTTGGATTGCAACAGATTCAGAGTCAGTCTTATCATTTTAAAACTTCAGGGTTTAGTGTTCTGGAAAAAAATGAAAGAGGAAAGTGGGGTGAATGGTCTAATCTAGATTTGGTAAATCTTTCAGTTGTTTTAGATACCGATAAGCATAGAATTGTAGTCTATTCTCAAGAAATCCAGCTTTACAATATTTTGGATTATATCGAAAGAGAAGAAAACGATACTGATATTACCTACTCTTTCATTTGCAAAGATAATGACGGACGGGAATGTAAATTATCAATCATAACTCGAAAAAAACAAGACTATCGAAAACAGCTTTATATCAATTACGACGATCATATAATTGTGTATAATATTATTACAGTATAATAAGGTTCTAAGATGCTAAGCTTCTAAGGTGCTAAGTTTTTTTAGGATTTAGATAAAATAATAAACCCGACAGGTTTTTAAAGCCTGTCGGGTTTGCTATATAAACTCAGAGCTTAGTAACTCAGTACCTTAGCATCTTAGAACCTCAATTCTCCACATCCTTAATAAACTCATCATATTCTAAATAGAACATTTCCAGAGCGTGCATATTTTCGTTGAAAAAATCAAAAATAGTATCCCAAGTATTTTTATTGCTGAAACCAACGCCAAGTTTCTCAACCCAAATTCTACTGATTGTTTTGCCGCTTTCAAGAGTATAATTTTTCTCAAAAACTAAATCTTTAATAAATTCTTCTTCTAGGATATTTTTTAAAGCTTCTAGTTTTTCAAAATAAGCAATTCGTTTTTCATCACTTCTTTGTTCGATGTCAATTAAAACCTGAGCTTTTTTGTTGTCAACATAAAACTTAAAAGAAAAGTCTTTAATCTTTGTATCATAAAGCACCCATTTACGAGGATATTTTTCGGCAAAAGCTACCCAAAATTCTCTTTTTATTCTTTGCGATTCTTCTTTGCTGTACATTTTTTTATGCTTTAATAATAGAAAACTTGTAGCACTGCGTTTTCTGGAGTATATTTATGTTTTATTTGAAAGTACAAAAATAAGCTTTGATTATGAATTTTCAAGACTTTTTGAAATATGTTCCCAATATAATTCCAGTAGACCTGCCAGCAGTAACTTCACATTTAAAAATGGCTCCAAAAGAGCGTATAGAGGGATTAAAAAATCTTGATATTAATACGTTAAACGCCAGAATGGCGGGAGTCATGATGCTGTTTTATCCCAAACAGGAAAAAACACATCTGGTTTTGATTGTTAGAAATGCTTATGAAGGTGTTCATTCGGCACAGATTGCATTTCCAGGCGGGAAGTATGAAAAAGAAGATTTAAATTTTGAAACCACAGCACTTAGAGAAACTCATGAAGAGGTCGGAATAACAAGCGATAAAATAGATATTATTAAACATTTCTCGCCGATGTATATTCCGCCAAGCAACTTTTTGGTGCATCCGTTTTTAGGAATTGCAACAGAAGAACTTTCTTTTTACCCCGATATAAGGGAAGTAGCCGGAATTATCGAACTGCCCTTATCTGTTTTTTTAAATGATGATATTATTATCGAAGCCAGATTATCAACTTCTTATGGAGCAAATATTTTAGTTCCTGCGTTTAATATTCAGAATCATGTTGTTTGGGGAGCCACGGCAATGATTTTGAGCGAACTGCGAGATGTCTTAAAAGAAGCGATGGTGAAATAAGTTCGATAAAGTTTATTTAACGATTTGATATTCATTAGAATATCTCTTAATTCGAGAAATTGTTTTATAGTGTTGCTAAAAGAATAATTTTTGTATGTTTGCGACCTAACAAAAAAATAAGATAAATTAGTTATGGGATTGTTTAAACGAAATCCTTTTGGGCATATATTATTCATCAAGAAATGGTTGATCCGAGTTCTAGGTGCCATGACTCATAAGAGATATAGAGGTTTTAATGAATTACAGATTGAAGGATCTGAAATTATTAAAACACTCCCAGACACTAATGTTTTATTTATTTCCAATCACCAGACTTACTTTGCAGACGTTGTAGCGATGTTTCATGTTTTTAATGCCAGTTTATCTGGACGTCAAGACACGATTAAGAATATTAGTTATTTGTGGCAACCAAAAATGAATATTTATTATGTGGCGGCCAAAGAGACTATGCAAGCTGGATTATTGCCAAGAATTTTAGCTTATGTTGGTGCAATTACAGTAGAGCGTACATGGCGTTCTAAAGGAGTTGATGTGACCGAAAAACGTGATGTGAACCCGAATGATACTGAAAATATTAGAATAGCGCTTGAAGACGGCTGGGTTATTACTTTTCCGCAAGGAACTACAAAATCATTCAAACCCGTTCGTAAAGGAACTGCTCATATCATTAAACAGCACAAACCAATCGTTATTCCAATTGTAATTGATGGTTTCCGTAGATCATTCGATAAGAAAGGACTTCGAATGAAGAAAAAAGGAATCCTGCAATCTTTCATCATCAAAGAACCTCTTGATATTGATTATGAAAATGACACCATCGAACAAATCGTGGAAAAAGTAGAATACGCAATTGAACAGCATCCTTCATTTTTAAAAGTTATTCCTGCTGAAGAAATAAAAGCACAAGAAGAACTTAACAAAATGAGGCAATGGGATTATTAATGTAGTTTTTTCTTGTTTTAAGTTTCAGGTTTCAAGTTAAAAAAGCTTAGAGCCTTAGCATCTCAGAACCTTAGAAACTTTTTCAGAAATCTATCTTCTTCAACTCTTTATAGTTAGCGTATAATCGTCTTAAAAGAGTTCCGTAGATAATTCTATAGAAACACCAGAACAATCCAAAAAAGCCTAAAATTACTAGGAACAATATTCCGATTGTAACAAACATAGCTTTTCCATTCATGGCTAATTTCTCTCTAAGAAATTCCATATCTGGATTGTAGACAAAAGCAATGAAAAAGCTCAAAATAGCTGTAATAACAATCATTCCTAAATTGTACCAAACATAATATTGAACCGTTTTACGGGTTTTTAAAATAGCGCTCATCAAAGACTTTGTAGCTATTGTGGTCGAAATTGTTTTATAATTTTTGTAGAAGATGTACACAAAAATTAAAACGACCACATAATTGAAATACGTTAGAAACTCTAAGGCAGTTACGATTTCAGGATGATTCATTTTGTGCAATACATCGTCTGTATTAATGAATAAATTTGAAAACGTCCAAAATGAAATCTCCAAAATACTGATGATTAAAATCCATTTTACTATAGATGACGATTTTTTATGAATCATCTTGTAGATTTCATTTTCAGAAATTTGTTGAAAAGAATCAGAGTTCTTTTGCCAGTCTTTTTTTAATAAATCCAGTTCTTTCATAATAATTTTTAAGGATTTAGTATTTTTTTAAGTTTCCCCTTAATTCTGTTCATTTTCACGCGCGCATTCACTTCGCTGATTCCTAAGGTTTCAGCTATTTCTTGATAATCTTTGTCTTCTAAATACATAAAAACTAATGCCTTTTCAATGTCATTCAATTGATAAACCGCTTTGTACATCAATTTAATTTGTTCTTCTTCTTCATAATTGTAGTCAACATCTTTTACAAAATGCTGATGATTTTCATAATCTACGGTCGATATAGTTCTTTTGGTTTTGCGGTATAAGGTAATCGCTGTGTTTAAGGCAACACGATACGTCCAAGTCGAAAATTTACTGTCGCCTCTAAATTTTGGATAAGCCTTCCAAAGCTGAATGGTAATTTCTTGAAACAAGTCTTTATGAGCATCTTCTCCAGCAGTATATAATCTACAAATCTTGTGGATTATATTCTGATTTGCCTGCAGCTGCGCAACAAATGACTGTTCTAGATTTTCACTCATAATGTATTAGTAGTTATAAAATCATTTTTGTTACAGTTGATATTTTATTTTTGCCACGAATTATAAAAATTTCTCGAATTACTTTTCAAACAGAATAGATAAAAGTTGAGTTTTTTAAAATTTGTGCTAATTTGTGTAATTCATGGGTAAACTTTATAGTTGCCTTGTTTTATAGTAATTAATCGTCAAATCGATGAACTTGCTATAACTTTTCATTCCGTCTTTTTGGTTATTTGTTTTTAAAAAACTATCCCATAGAAAATGGAAACCTTTATCTATAAATGTGTCATATTTTTTCCAGAAATCTTGGTCTTCTTGATAGTTTTTTAAAATTCCAGTATTTACTTGTTTCTTTAGTATTTCAAAAATTTTCTCGTTTTTAAACTGCCATATTCCGAGACAATAGCGTAATGCAAAACTATATCCTGCATATTGATAATATAAATTATCATTTTTGACAGAAGCCAAAAGGCCAATAAAATTGCATTCACTTTCACTTGCAAAACCAATCTGATGCGCCATTTCATGAGATGTAGTTAGCGGAAAAGTGTACATTGGCAATAAGTCATTAATTTGGGCTTCGTTTGTAAATGGATTTAAATAACCGCCAAATCCCATATAAGTTAAAGGAAGGCTAAACAGTGATTTTTTTACGCTTAACGTTTTGTATTCAAAATAAGGATGTTCTTTTGCTAAATTATCATAACCGTTTAAAATCATGTTAAATGACTCTTTCTGTGAATATGGAAAGACAATTTTTGAGCTTTTATTTTTTGTAATTTGAAACTGAACTTCATTCGTCTTTGCAATTAATCTTTTAGTGAAAACCAAAAGATCAGCATCAGTATATTCCCTTTTAATTTCCATTTTTTCAAAAAGAGGTTTGCGATAGTAGTTGAAAGCCCAAAGCAGGTGAAAGAAAAAGTAAAAAACAGAGATCTTACCTAAGATTTTGAGAAAATGATCTTTCCAATCTGTTTTCCAAGTTTTTCTGACTTTCCAAAACCAACTAATTATAGAAATCATTAAAAGAGCATAAATTATGTCGCCGACAGAAAACGGAATATTACCTAAAACTGTTCTAGAAAAATGAGAAATTCTAACGAATAAATTTTTGCTGTAAAAGCCTTCCACGAAGTCTGGAAAGTATGGTAGGATTTTGTAAAAAATAATTTGAACTAAGAGAAATAAAGGCAAAACGTATTTTGATTTCACAGTATAATTTTTAGATACGTAAATATAAACACAATTATTTACAACTAAAAAGAATAGTATTTGTGAGATTTGATTTTAAAGTGGATAATTAGTGCTAATTCGTGAAATTTGTGGCGAAAAAAAATATAAACTTTGTAACTTTGAGGCTCTTAATTGTTAAACATCAAACAAAATATAATGAGTCAAGAAATTAGAAATCTGGAGCCTAAAGCACTTTGGAATAAATTCGCAGATTTAAATGCTGTTCCGCGTCCATCTAAAAAAGAAGAACGTGTAATTGAGTTTATGAAGAACTTTGGAAACAGCTTAGGTTTAGAAACTTTCGAAGATGAAATCAGAAATGTAATCATCAGGAAACCGGCTACTCCAGGAATGGAAAATCGTAAACCAATTGTAATGCAAGGGCATTTAGATATGGTGCATCAAAAAAATGCAGACACTGTCTTTGATTTTGATACGCAAGGAATCGATATGTACGTTGATGGTGATTGGGTTCGCGCGCGCGGCACAACACTTGGGGCTGATAATGGGCTAGGAGTGGCGACTATTATGGCTATTCTAGAAAGTAAAGACATTCCGCATCCTGCAATTGAAGCTTTATTTACAATTGATGAAGAAACGGGAATGACAGGTGCTTTAAATCTAAAAGGAGGTATTTTACAAGGTCAGATTTTACTGAATTTGGATACAGAAGAGGATGATGAAATTGATATTGGATGTGCTGGTGGAATTGATGTAACTGCAACTAGAACCTATCATGAAGAAGAAGTTCCAGAAGGTTCTGTTGGTTATACTATTACAGTAAAAGGATTAAATGGAGGGCATTCAGGAATGGATATTAATAAAGGTTTAGGAAATGCCAACAAAATTATGAACCGTTTATTATTTGATGCATTTGAAAACTTTGGTTTACAGATTGTTGAAATTAATGGAGGAAGTCTTAGAAATGCAATTCCGAGAGAAAGCGTTGCCAAAGTAATTATTTCTCAAATGTTTGATGAAGCTTACGTATATGATATGCAGGAAATTATTTCTGATATCAAAGCGGAATATAAAACGACTGAACCAAACTTATCTATTGAAATCGTAAAAGGTGATTTGCCTGAGAAAGTAATGGATCTTGGAGTTCAAGAAGGAATTATCAGAGCGATTTATGCAGCTCAGAATGGAGTTTATAAAATGAGTGCTGATATGGCTGATTTGGTTGAAACTTCAAATAATATTGCTCGTGTAGTTATAAAAGATGGAGAAATTTTGGTTGGATGTTTAACACGTTCTTCTGTAGAATCTTCAAAATTTGATTTGGCTAATTCTTTACGTTCTGCTTTTGAATTGGTTGGATGTGAAGTAGAACTTTCTGGTTCTTATCCAGGTTGGACGCCTAATGTAAACTCTGAAATCTTAGAAGTTTTAAAAGAAATCTACGAAAAACAAAACGGAGAACAGCCAAAAGTTGTAGCTTGCCACGCAGGTTTAGAGTGCGGGATTTTAGGAACAAATTATCCAGATATGGATATGATTTCTTTCGGCCCAACAATTCATGGAGCTCACTCGCCAGACGAAAGAGCAAGTATTTCTTCAGCTCAAAAATATTGGAAATTCGTATTGGAAATTCTTTCAAATATACCAGTTAAATAATATTAGTTTTCAGTCACAGTCTCAGTACTCGGTTTTATCAAACTGTACACTGAGACTGTATACTGAGACTAGATTAAACTAGAAAGTCCCCGTCTATTATTAGCAATTCGACACCTTTAGTTGTAATAGAGCGATGAGAACTCATATCGTCAGAAACAATATAAGTCATTCCTTTTGTTAATGTCATTTTTTCACCGTTATCTAATTCGCTGATGAAATCTCCTTTCAAACAATGCACAATGTGTCCTTTTTGGCACCAGTGATCAGCAAGATAATTTTTACTGTAAACAACTTTTCGAACACGTAAACCTCCTAATTGTATGGTCTGCCAATAAGCAGTTCCGGTTTCTCCTATGTGTTCTGTTTTTTCAATTTGACTCCAATCAATCGTCTGAAAAGGTATTGTAGACATTTTTTTTGTGGTTTAGATAGTTAGTAGTTATATTTAAAACAAAAAAAATCCTCAGTTTTAAAAATGAGGATTGATTTTTTTATGTTGTGAGTTTAATTTCGTTTCAAAACTTTATATTGTTCATAACAAGCGCTTATTGCATCCATAATCTGGAGGTCGTTTGCTGTCTGAATAAATGAATCAGAATAGTTGCAGCGATGCATAATTTCAGGAATTTCGTCTTTGCTGATGCCTAATAATACTGCAACGGTTTCACGATCATATTTCGATTCTAAAAGCGTTCGTACGGTATCGTCTTTTTTCATCTCTTTTAACTTCTTGAGTTCTTTTCCGTTCTTTCCAAAGAAATTATAGAGCATATCGGCGGGGTTAAAAATCGAACCAAGGACTTTTCCAAAAGCATTTGGCGCATATTCTCCAGCTTCATAACCCTGAGTAAGTCCAGAAATGCTGTAACGATAGTTTTCTTTTGTCGGAATTAATTTAGAGTCAATTTCAAGATAACCTGTTAGAGAGAAAGGAGCAATAACAACCTCTTCTAAAGCAATTGCTTTTTCAGTAAGCTGAATTCTAGTTACTTTATTTTTTATCCAGTCATTTGTAACTCTAATTCTTAATGATTGAAATCCTAGAATAGAAAAATGAAGTGTATCGTTGACTTGTACGTCAATTTCAAAATATCCTTTTTCGTCAGATTTTGCACCACGCACTTTGTTGGTGTTGATAATATTTACTCCGGCAAGTGGTTGTTTGCTGTCGTCATTAATAACGTAACCTGAAACTCTTTGTGGAACTGTTGGTTGTGTATCTTGCGTATCTTGTGCAAAACCAATGTTGGCGAGAAGTGTAAAAAAGAAAATTGCGAAATATTTCATATCCTGATTTAAAGTTCTAAAAGTAGTAAATAGGGATTAAATATCTCGCAGTCTTGGAATTTAATTATAAGAAAATTAACAAAGACATTGATAAGATTATTAGATATAAGAAAAAATCCCAAATTCCGTATAAAATTGGAATTTGGGATTTTGTATTTTAAGAAATTGAAGTATTAATCTCTTCTTGATCTTCTTGGTCTTGAGCTATCGCCAAAGTTTTCTGAACGTCTTGGAGCTCTGTCTGAACCGCCTTCGCTTCTTGGGGCAGAGCTTCTGAAACCGCCTTCTCTTCTTGGAGATGAGTTTCTGTCGCCTCTAAAACCTCCATCACGAGATCCGCCTTCGCGTGAACCTCCATCTCTTGAAGAATTTCTATCGCTTCTGAATCCGCCTTCACGTCTTGGAGCAAAATTTCCTTCTCTTCTTCCAGAATCACGTCTTCCACCACGGTTGTTGTGATCACGTCTTCCTCCGCCATCATTTTTAGAAATCTCAACATTGATACGACGACCTTCCAATTGAACGTTGTTTAAAACATCCATTACTTTGTCAGTATGCTGTGGATCTGTGTTAAAGAAAGAGAAACCTTCTTTTACATCTACTTTAAAGATATCATCGCGACCTAAATCTAATGTTTCTTTCAAGTAATCTTTTAATGACATCCAATCGAAATTATCTCTAGAACCGATGTTTACAAAATAACGAACTGCTCCATTATTGCTGAATTCTCTTGGCTCAGAATCACCTCTTTCGCGTCTTTCGCCGCCACCTACAGAGATATCTCTATTCTTCTTGTAATAAGTGATGAAACGGTTAAATTCTACTGAAACCATTTTCTTAATCAATTCTTCTTTAGATAAATCTTCAAGAACATTATTGATTGCTGGTAAATAGTTGTCAATTTCGTGATCAACTTCAGTGTCTTTAATTTTGTTTGCTAAGTGTAATAACTGAATTTCGCAGATTTCGATTCCAGATGGAATAGATTTTTCTTCGAATTTTTGTTTGATGATTCTCTCGATAGAAGAAATTTTACGTAACTCGCTTTTTGTAACAATTACAATAGAAGTTCCTAATTTTCCAGCTCTACCAGTACGTCCTGAACGGTGGTTGTAAGTTTCGATTTCGTCAGGTAATTGGTAGTTAACAACGTGAGTTACATTATCAACATCAATACCACGTGCAGCAACGTCAGTAGCAACAAGCATCTGAATTTGTCTTCCACGGAACGATTTCATTACACCATCACGTTGCGCTTGAGATAAATCTCCGTGTAACGCAGCGGCGCTATAACCATCTTCAATTAATTTCTCAGCAATAGCTTGTGTGTCTCTTTTTGTACGACAGAAAACCACTGAGAAAATGTCTGGATTAGCATCAGCTAAACGTTTCAAAGCTTCGTAACGGTCACGAGCATTAACTAAATAAAATTCGTGAGAAACTGTAGATGAACCTGAGTTTTTAGTTCCTACAGTAATTTCTAATGGTTCGCTCATGAATTGTTTTGCAATTCTAGCAACCTCTTGCGGCATAGTTGCAGAGAACAACCATGTGCTTTTTTCGTCTGGAGTATCTGATAAAATAGATACGATATCATCATAGAATCCCATGTTTAACATCTCATCAGCCTCATCAAGAACACAGTAATCTATGTTTTTAATGTTTACTAAACCTCTGTTAATCATGTCTTGCATTCTTCCTGGAGTTGCCACAATAATTTGTGCACCTCTCTTTATTTCTCTTGCTTGCTCTGTTATACTAGCTCCTCCGTAAACTGCTACCACATTAATACCTTTTTCGTATTTTGAGTAGTTTTTAAGTTCGTTAGTAATCTGTAAACATAACTCGCGTGTTGGCGATAAAACTAATGCTTGTGTATTTCTGTTGTCGGCATCAATTTTTTGAATTAGCGGAAAACCGAAAGCTGCCGTTTTCCCTGTCCCTGTTTGAGCCAACGCAACCATATCCGTGTCTTTTTCCAATAATAGGGGAATCGCCTTTTCCTGTACCTCTGACGGATTTTCAAATCCTAGATCTAAAATCGCCTTCAGTAACGATTCATTCAATCCTAATTGTTCAAATTTATTCATATGTGTTTTAAAATAGGGTGCAAAATTACTGTTAATTATTCAGATAAACTAATGCAATTTTAAGAATTATGTATTTGTTAAGAATTGATTATCAAAAAGTTACAGTTTTATTAAAATAATTTTTTGCAAGAAATGAGGAAACACGCCAAAAAATACGTCGTGAAATGTAAAATTTAGCCTCTAAAATGTTGTATTTTAAACAATTATTTTGTGGTGCTCAGAAAATCAATTAGTTGCTTAACCGCTTTTCCGCGATGACCTATAGTGTTTTTGGTTGTTAAAGGCAATTCTGCAAAGGTCTCATTGAAATTTTCAGGTTTAAAAATGGGGTCATAGCCAAAACCATTTGTGCCTGTTTTGGTTAAGGTAATGTCTCCTTTTGCAATTCCGGTAAACAAATATTGCTTTCCATTTAGGTTTAATGTTATAACGGTCTTGAACTGGGCACTGCGGTTTTCTTCATTTTTTAAAGCTTCCAGGAGCTTGTTCATATTATCATCAGCGTTTTTTTGTTCGCCTGCATATCTCGCAGAATAAACTCCAGGTTCTCCATTTAAAGCATTTACTTCTAAACCTGTATCATCGGCAAAACAATCATAACCATATTTTTTGGTTACATAATCGGCTTTTAAAATGGCATTTCCTTCAATGGTATCGGCTGTTTCCGGAATATCTTCAAAACAATTAATATCTTCTAAGCTTAATATTTTGATGCTTTCTGGGAGCATGCTTTGAATTTCTGCGATTTTATTTTTGTTGTTTGAAGCGAAAACGAGTTTCATAGAATATTGTGTTTAAATGATTTTCAACACAAATTTAGAATTCTTATATTTGATATGTTAGCTAAAATTCAAATAAATGCAATTATCAGTACTTTATAAAAAAATCTTGCCTTTTGTAAAGCCGTACAGAAAAATGGTAATTGCTACTTTACTGCTCACATTTTTAGGGTCATTTGCAGCGCAGGTAAATGCCGTAATTCTAAAATATACCGTAGATACCATAAATAATCTGATGGTAGCGCATGAACCATTATCAAAAGGATTTCATCTTTTAGGAATTATTAGTATCGTCTTGTTAACTAAAGAATTGGTTAATTCTGTGGTTCAATTTGGACAAAAATTCTATGGCGAAAAACTCCGAATTTTTATTACGCGTGATATTTCTCAAACCATAGTAGAAAAAATTCTAAGCTATAGAATGGAGTTTTATACTTCTGATGAAAATGAAAGCGGAAAACTGCAGACTAGAATTGATGCAGGAATTAGCAGTTTAACGCGTTTGGTGCAAAATTTCTTTATTGATATTTTGCCTTTGTTTGCTAACGCTTTCGTGGCTTTGGTAATTATGTTTTATGCTAATGTTTATGTGGGTTTGGTAAGTTTGTGTATTATTCCGATTTACTTTTATATTAGTCAATTGCAAGCA
This sequence comes from Flavobacterium sharifuzzamanii, assembly GCF_003254585.1. Classification (GTDB taxonomy): domain Bacteria; phylum Bacteroidota; class Bacteroidia; order Flavobacteriales; family Flavobacteriaceae; genus Flavobacterium; species Flavobacterium sharifuzzamanii. Next base: position 84,279 of record NZ_QJGZ01000036.1, read on the forward strand.
ACGAGATTGAGTGGATTCCGACGAAGAATGCGCAATTATCGTGAAACTAAAAACAACGGGATCATTAGTTTAATTGAATCCATAACGGTAATTAAGTCCTTTGTACGCGAATCTACAGAAGCCGATCGTCATGAAAAGATTCAGTTTGAGATGACCGAAAATCAGCTGCAAACCAGAAAAACCAGTTTTATTTTTGAAAGCGTTAAAAGCTTTGTCGAACAGATTGGAGTGGTAATTATCATTATTTTGACTGCTTATTTCGTTTTGAATAATCAAATGACAATTGGTGCGATTATGTTTCATATTATGCTGTTTAATAATGTTTCGTCACCAATTAGACAATTACACCGAATTTATGACGAGGTAAATGATGCGCTTATCTATTCTGAAGGATTCTTTGATATCTTGGAAGCAGAAAAAGAAGTTGAAACCAGTGGAGATTATATTCCAGAAAAAATTGTTGGATTAATCGAAGTCAAAAATGTCGATTTTGTATATCCAAACGGAACCCAAGCACTTTACGATATTAATTTTACCGTCAAACCAAATGAAACATCAGCTTTGGTTGGATTAAGTGGAGCAGGAAAAAGTACTATTATCAATTTGCTGGATAAATTTTATCTTCCCACATCAGGACAGATTTTTCTAGATGGAGTTGATTTGGTGGAATACAATACAGACTTTTTGCGTAAAAATATTGGTTTGGTACTTCAGAAAAATCACATTTTTAAAGGCACAATTGCAGAGAATATTTTATACGGAAATCCTGAAGCGTCGCATGAAGAAGTTATTGAAGCGGCAAAACAAGCTTATATTCATGAACAAGTGGTGCAACTGCCAAAAGGTTACGATTCAGATGCGCATTTGCTTTCAGGCGGCCAGCAGCAGCGCATCGCTATTGCTAGACTTTTTCTAAAAAATCCGCCGATTATTTTTCTTGATGAACCAACGGCAAGTTTGGACGCCATCGCGACAGAACAGATTAAGAAATCTTTGGATGCCATCAAAAAAGATAGAACCGTGATTATTATATCGCACAGCATTTCCCAGATTATTGATGCTTCTAATATTATAGTTTTAGAAAAGGGAAGATGTGTAGAAAAAGGAACTCATGATGAATTGTATGATAATAAAGGAACATATTATCAAATATTTATGGCAATGGCCAATAGTTTGAATATTGAAAAAATCACACAGACTTTTGATTGAAATAATTCAGTGTAATTTTCTCAGTCATAAAAACAACAAAAATTCCAAAAGTGTAAGCCAGAATATCTTCCCAAAGAAATCCCTGACCTAAAACATATCTTCCAAAAAATGTTTTTCTGAGTTCTATCATCCATTCGCCTTGATACAATTGTAGAAATTCAATTCCATAACAAATCAATAGAGAAAGGAATGCAATTGCGAAAGCATTTCTGAATGGAAGAAATATTCTAACCAGAAAATAAATCATCACTGCGTACAGAAAATCACCAATCCATAATGGAATAAAGGATATTTTTCTAGAAAGGATCCCGAGGAAAGTGATACTTAGAAAAGCTAAGAAATAGGTAATTCTGGTTTTGTTCAAGTTGATATTGGGTTTTAGTTAAAACAAATGTATATAATCAGTTGTAATTCCTCTTTGTCAAAGTTTAAAAACAAGAGTATAAGAAATTTTAGTTTTACACAGAATAGCCACAATTTTTGTCATTTCGACGAAGGAGAAATCTCTCTAAGAAGCTCGACAAAGATTGGATTTTCTTTGCGGAGTTATTTGTGAAGATTTCTCCTTCGTCGAAATGACAAAAATGCGTAAAAAATAGCTTTATGATTTATTTTTTATCAAAGTACCTTATAATATTGGTTTTAAACTTTGACAAAGAGAAGCATAACAGGAAAAAGTCTAAATAAAATAGTACATCAATAATCCATTTTTAGGTAACAAAAAGTACAAAAACGGAATAGAGTCACTTTATTTTATAAATTTATCAGTTAATTAATTATCTATCAAAATAACCACATGAAGGCAAAATTTTTTACCCTGATTGCAGCTTTGTTTCTTTTAGGAAACCAAGGCTATTCTCAAAAAGACAATTCGTTTAATATTAAAAAGCAATTGGATTATTGCGCAGAACAAGCTTCAAAAACTTTAAAAGTAATTCCAAATGATGGGACTTCTCCTAGAACGGTTCCAAACGGAAGTAAAGAATGGAAATTTGTAGGTTATAAAGATTGGACAAGCGGATTCTGGCCTGGAGAATTGTGGTTTTTGTATGAAGCAACGAAAGATAAAAAATGGGAAAAAGAGGCTGATAAATTTAGTCGTTTTTTAACGCCATTATCTACTAGTAAAGCTGCTGATCATGATTTAGGTTTTCAAGTTTTTAATAGTTTTGGAAATGGATACAGATTGACTAAAAATCCAGAATACAAGCAAATTATTTTAAGAACTGCCGATACATTGGCAACGCTTTTTAATCCAAAAGTAGGGACGATTCAGTCTTGGCCTCACAATAAAATGGGCGGACACAATACTATTATAGACAATATGATGAATTTGGAGCTTTTGTTTTGGGCTTCAAAAAATGGCGGAAGTAAAAAATTATACGACATAGCTGTAAAACATGCCGAAACTACAATGGCAAATCATTTTAGACCAGATAATACGTCTTATCATGTTATAATTTATGATTATGAAACTGGAAAAAAGATCAAAGGAAGAACAGCGCAAGGATATAGTGATGACAGTATGTGGGCGCGCGGTCAGGCTTGGGCGATTTACGGTTTTACGATGACCTATAGAGAAACAAAGGATGTTAAATTTTTAGATTTTGCTCATAAATTGGCTCGTGTTTATTTAGATAAATTAACTACCGAAGATTTAGTGCCGTATTGGGATTTTAATGCGCCAAATATTCCTAATGAACCTCGAGATGCTTCGGCGGCGGCAATTGTTTCTTCGGCACTTTTAGAATTAAGTTCGTACACAAAAGACAAGAATCTAAAAGCAGAATATTTGACGAAAGCCAAAAAGATGATTGTTTCGCTTTCAAATAATTACCAAAGCCATGATGTAAATTCGGCATTTTTACTGCATTCAACAGGACATAAACCTGCAAATAGTGAGATAGATTGTTCTATAAATTACGCAGATTATTACTATCTTGAGGCATTATTAAGACTTCAAAAATTAAAATAGAAAATTATGCTAAAGAAAATAAGCCAGATTGCCTTTGCAATAATGATGGTATTGATGCTTGTAAGCTGTAAAAATACCAAACAGAAACTTCAAGAGTATGTTGTTACGTACAATAAAAACATTGCTCCAAGTTTTAGAGCCGAAAATGTAACGCTTACTACAGCAAGAGGTTACATTAATGATAATAAAATTGAATTGAGATTTGAAACTGGCTTAGACCAAAATGAAGGCAATAAATTAGCTTCTTCTATATCATTTGTAAAGTTGATAAGATCGATGATTGAAAAAGATGAGATTCCAAGACAATTAATAGAAGAGGGGGTACAATTTGATGTTTACTTTTTGGCAAATGATAATACTGTTTTAGATAAAGAGGTGCTTACAGGGGAATCTCTTAAATATATTTTGAAATAATAAATCACATTTTTACAGGAAACCGATCATTTTGATTCTTACATATTAAAAGTCTCTTTAAAGTTTATTTAAAGAGATTTTTTTGTAATTACAGTTAAAAATTAAGTGTAAATGAGACGTTTTTATTCTTACAAATTTTACTCTTTTAGGCAGATAATCGGTTTGTATTCAAAGAATTATATGTGTGCTTTTTGTAATCGAATGTTGTTTTTATGTTATGAATTAATTATGTTTGAGTTAAAAAATAACTATTAAATCAAAAAATTATGAAAAAAATTACCCAAATCGCATTCGTGCTTACTTTTGCATTATTTTTAATTAGCTGTAAAAATACCAAACAGAAAATTCAGGAACATGTAAGTAATTACAATAATTCTGTTTCTATAAAAGGAAGTGGTATTACCAGTACAGCAGCAAAAGCTTTTCTGGATGATAATAAAATCGAAATTAGAATCGAAACCAATTTAGAAGAAAACGATGCAAATAAATTAGCCTACAAAGAATCTTTTCCAGATTTATTGAAAGAGATGATTAAGAACGACCAGATTTCTTCTTCTCTTATTGCTGAAGGAGTAAAGTTTGATGTGTATTTCTTAGCTTATAATAATGCTATTTTGGCGCAGGAATTAGTTGACCAAGATGAGCTGGCAGTTTTGGAAGGAACAGCTAAATCAAAAGAGACAGCAAAATTGTAATTAAAATAGATTTTAACAAAAAGCCTCTTCAGTTTTGAAGAGGCTTTTTGTTTATGAGAACTGAGTAACGTTTTTCAAGTTATCTGGGAAATAAAGTTCTGATAAATTAGTAAACTCATCTCCACGCATAAATATGTTGATATCAACATCTGCAAATGAAGTTTTTCCAGCCGCAGCCAAAAGTTCATTTGCCGCATGAAGCGTGTTTTTATGAAAGTGATACACTCTTTCAGATTTATCTGTAACAACCAAACCTTTCATCAACATCTTATTTTGTGTGGCAACTCCAGTTGGGCATTCATTATTATGACAGCGCAATGCTTGAATGCAGCCTAAAGAAAACATAAATCCTCTTGCGCTGTTACACATATCTGCGCCCAACGCAATCGCATGTAGAATAGAATAACCAGAGATGATTTTTCCGCTTCCAATAATGCGCATTTTATCACGAATACCTAAACGTACCAATGTTTTATTTACAAAAATCAAAGCAGGTTCAAAAGGCATTCCTACTCCGTCTGCAAATTCAAGAGGAGCAGCTCCTGTACCGCCTTCTGCACCGTCAACAGTAATAAAATCTGGGTAAGTATCTTCGTTGATCATTTCTTGACAGATAGCTTCAAACTCAGCTGTATTTCCTATACATAATTTAAATCCGATTGGTTTACCATTAGATAGATCACGTAATTGTTTAATAAACTGAATTAGTCCATTAGCATCAGAAAAAGCATGATGGCCTGGAGGAGAAAGAATCATCGTGTGTGGCACGACGCCTCTAATTTTAGCAATTTGTTCTGTGTTTTTTCTTGCAGGAAGAACACCACCATGACCTGGTTTAGCACCTTGAGAAATTTTGATTTCGATCATCTTTACATTTGGAAGATTGGCTTTTTCTTTGAAGTTTTCAGGGCTGAAATTTCCTTCTGCATCACGGCAACCAAAATATCCTGTTCCAATCTGCCAAGTAATGTCTCCGCCTCCAGCAAGGTGAAATTCTGTTAATCCGCCTTCTCCTGTATTTTGATAAAAATTTCCTTTTTGCGCTCCAATATTAATGGCACGAACAGCATGTTCGCTCAACGAACCAAAACTCATTGCCGAAACGTTAAATAAAGAAGCAGAGTAAGGCTGTTTACAATCTTTTCCACCCACTAATACGCGAGGTAATTCTTCGTTTACTTTTGCTGGAAAAATAGAATGTTTTATTCCTTCGTAATTTTCTGTATTTAAGTTTAATTGCGTTCCGAAAGGTGTACTAGAATCAATGTTTTTAGCTCTTTGATACACTAAAGAACGCTGATTTCTTGAAAAAGGTTTTCCGTCTGTAGATCTTTCGATAAAATATTGCTGAATCTCAGGCGCAATCATTTCAAATAAATATCTGAAATATCCCAAAACTGGAAAGTTCCTTAAAATAGCATGTTTTTCTTGAGATGCGTTGTAGACTCCGACAATTAGCAAAAGCGGAATAATAAATACGAGTAAATAGCCTCGTCCGGTATAATAATAAATTGCAGCAACAATTATAAACAATAAGAATCCGTAAATGAAGAATTTTTTTCTCATGTTTTAAAAAAATTAAATAGTAATAAATGCGATAATTAGTTGAATCTTAAACGTACATAGACGTGTTTGATTCCTTTTTTGTCTGACTCCCTTTCATCGATTTCCAAAATATCTGTAAGCGATTTAAGCATTGGAGTCAGTTTTGAATAACCATAATTTCGAGGATCAAATTCAGGTTTTTTCTTTACGATTAGATTTCCGACATCCCCAAGAAACGCCCAGCCATCATCATCTTCAATGTCTTCTATAGTAGCTTCAATTAGTTCTATAGTCTGTTTATCAATTTTATGAAGAGCTTTTTCTGCTGGTTTTTCAATTGGCTTTTTGGTATCAGTAGCGGTTGTTTTAGGTTTTTTCTTTTGAATTGCTCCATCCAAAACCTCAATATAAATAAATCGGTCGCAGGCCACAATAAACGAGTTTGGCGTTTTCTTTTCTCCAATTCCGATTACTTTCATTCCCGATTCGCGAAGCCTCACAGCAAGTCTTGTAAAATCGCTGTCGCTAGAAACAATGCAAAAGCCATCTAATTTTCCAGAATAAAGCAAATCCATAGCATCAATAATTAGAGCAGAATCTGATGAATTTTTTCCGACCGTGTAACTATATTGTTGAATAGGAGTGATAGCATGTTCTAATAAAACACCTTTCCAGCCATTTGCATTTGGTTTTGTCCAATCGGCATAAATCCTTTTCGTAGTTGGTGTTCCTAGTTTTGCAATTTCTTCCATCATACCTTTTACATTGCTGTAGGGCACATTGTCAGCGTCAATAAGAACTGCCAGTTTTAAATCTTTTGAATTGCTTAAAGGCATTTGTTAAATATTTAAAATTTAATACTCTCAAAGTTAAAATTAAAATTGGTTTTTATCAGAATTGAATGATGAATATATGTTTTTATGACTATTAATTAGTTTCATTATAAATAATGTTTGCTCTTTAGGAAAATAATTAAAGATAAATTTGTCTTTTATTAAAAACCTCTCTATCTTTGTCTAGAATTAATTAAGGATGTATGTTTTCAAAAGCGTGTGAATACGGAATAAGAGCTTCAATATTTATTGCGACCAAATCTTCTAAAGGGATTAGGGTTGGAATAAAAGATGTAGCAAAAGAAATTGATTCGCCAGAACCATTTACAGCCAAGATTATGCAGATTTTGACAAAAAGTGGCATAATTAATTCGACAAAAGGAGTAGGAGGCGGATTTGAAGTTTCGCCAGAGGCATCAAAATCTATTAAGTTAATTCAGATTGTAGATGCTATTGATGGAAACAAAATTTACAGCGGCTGCGGAATTGGATTAAAAGAATGCTCAGAAGAACATCCTTGCCCAGTTCATCACGAATTCAAGAAAATACGTGGACTGCTATTAGAAATGCTTAAAAATACAACTTTAGAACAGCTTGCTTCTGATGTAAAATCGGGAGATTTCTTTCTTAAAGCAACAAATGCGAACAATTAATATTATTAAATATCTTAAAAATGAATACAAAAACCAAAATTTCAGTACTAATCCTAATGGGATTTCTAGCAGTTACTTCTTGCGGTAAAAAAGAAACAGCTCCAGCTGATCAAACAGAAACAACTGAACAGTCTACAGAGGGTGAAGCTGCTCCTGTAACTTCAACGGAAGAAAATGTTTTAGTTATTGAAGGAAATGACCAAATGCAGTTTAATACAAGTGAATTGAAAGCTGTTGCTGGAAAACCAATTAAATTGACTTTGAAACACGTTGGAAAAATTCCGAAAGAAGCAATGGGACACAATTTAGTGATTTTACAGGAAGGAACAGATCAAGCTGCTTTTGCTTTAAAAGCTAATGATGCCAAAGCGACTGATTATATTCCTGAATCTGAAAAAGCTTCAATCATTGCACACACTAAATTAATTGGTGGTGGAGAAGAAGACACAATCGAGTTTACAATTGATAAAAAAGGATCATACCCATTTATTTGCTCTTTCCCTGGTCACGTAGCCATGATGAAAGGTGTATTAATTGTTGAGTAAATAAACAAAAGCTCCAAATGCTGTAACTGGCTTTGGAGTTTTTTTAAAAACTAATAAAAGATAAAAATGTCTTTTATTGAATGAAAAAAGAATGAAAAGAGAAAAAAAATTATGGATAGTATTTGCATTGGTAATGAGTATATCATTTGCAGTGCTAGGTTATTATGGTTATGAGATTTATCAGCAAGCGCCACCAGTACCAAAAGAAATTGTAACCGATTCTGGAAAAGTTGTTTTTAGCGAAAGCGAAATTAAGGATGGACAAAATATCTGGCAAAGTATAGGAGGCCAGGAAGTAGGATCAATCTGGGGACACGGCGCCTATGTGGCCCCAGACTGGACTGCAGATTGGCTGCATAGGGAAGCCGTTTTTATATTGGATATTTATGCTAAAAAAGACTTCAATAAAAAGTATGAAGAATTGGATGCCGAAAAACAATCAGCTCTAAAGGTTCGCTTGCAGAAAGATTTAAGAACCAATCGATATGATGCTCAAACAGGTATACTTACCATTTCTGAAAACCGTTTGGCAGCGATTCAACATTTAAGCGAATATTATAAAGGACTTTTTACAAATGATCCTCAATTTGATAAGTTGAGAGAAGAATATGCGATTCCGAAAAACTCGATTAAAGATGTGGAGAGAATGCATAAAATGAATGCCTTTTTCTTCTGGGCAACTTGGGCAACAGTTACCAATCGTCCTAATGGAGATATTTCGTATACACATAACTGGCCGTCAGATGATTTGGTTGGAAATACTGCCACAACAGAACTTTTGGCTTGGTCTGGAGTAAGTATTATTTTATTGATTTTAAGTGTTGGAATCTTAGTTTTCTATCATGCAAAATCGGGTGAAGAAGAAGAATTTCCGCTTCCAAAAGAAGATCCGCTTATTAAGCAGGGAAAAACCAAATCTATGGGCTTGGTGACCAAATATTTCTGGATTGTAAGTCTACTGATGGTTCTGCAAATGGTTTTCGGAATCATAACAGCGCATTATGGAGTTGAAGGAAATGGTTTATACGGAATTCCGATTGATAAAATCCTGCCTTATGCTGTAACACGTACATGGCACACACAATTGGCGATTTTCTGGATTGCTACGGCTTGGCTGGCAACTGGATTGTACATTGCTCCGGCAGTTTCGGGGAAAGATCCTAAATTTCAATGTTTTGGAATTAACTTCTTATTTGTCGCTTTACTAATTATTGTTTTGGGCTCAATGGTTGGGCAATGGTTTGGAGTAATGCAAAAGCTGAATTTAGTTCAAAATTTCTGGTTTGGACATCAAGGTTATGAATATGTTGATTTAGGTCGTTTCTGGCAGATTTTCCTTTTAGTTGGACTGTTTTTATGGCTGGCTTTAATGATTCGTCCGTTACTTCCAGTTTTAAAGAAAAAAACAGAAGAGAAAAATCTAATCATTTTGTTCTTAGTTTCTTGTACTGCAATTGCCATGTTCTACGGAGCTGGATTAATGTGGGGAAGACAAACCAATCTAGCCATTGCAGAATATTGGAGATGGTGGGTCGTTCATCTTTGGGTTGAAGGTTTCTTTGAAGTATTTGCAACAGTTGTAATTGCGTTTTTGTTTGTTCGTTTGGGATTATTAAAAACAAAAACGGCTACTTTAAATGTGCTTTTTGCAACCATTATTTTCATGTCTGGAGGTATTTTAGGAACATTTCACCACTTATATTTCTCAGGAACGCCAACGGCAATTATGGCTTTAGGAGCAACATTTAGTGCTTTAGAAGTTGTGCCTCTAACTTTAATAGGTTTTGAAGCGTATCAAAACTATAAAATCTCAAAATCAACACAATGGATTGCCGATTACAAATGGCCAATTTATTTTATGATTTCTGTAGCATTTTGGAATTTTCTCGGAGCCGGAATCTTCGGATTTATAATTAATCCGCCAATTGCCTTGTACTATGTTCAAGGATTAAACACAACGCCTTTGCATGGACATACAGCTCTATTTGGGGTTTATGGAATGTTGGGAATTGGGCTGGTATTATTTGTATTGAGAAGTTTATACCGAAATGTAAGCTGGAATACTAAACTGCTTAAAATCACTTTTTGGTCATTAAATATTGGATTATTTCTGATGGCAATCTTGAGTTTGCTTCCAATTGGAGTGTGGCAGGCAATTGAAAGTATCAGTAACGGAATGTGGTATGCTCGTTCATCAGAATTGATGCAGCAGCCAGCAATGATTACTTTAAAATGGCTTCGCGCAATTGGAGATTCTATTTTCGGAATTGGATTTATTACAATGGCTTGGTTTGTATTTGAACTGACATTAAAAAACAAAAAATAAAAACACGTTAAAATTAATTATCATGGAAAATTTAAAAAATAAAACAATAGGATCATTTGTAGCTGAAGATTTTAGAACAGCTGCAGTATTCTCTAAATATAGAATTGATTTTTGCTGCAAAGGAAACAGGACAGTTACTGAAGTTTGCGAAAAACAAAATATTGATGCAGATGCTTTACTAGAAAATGTATTGCAAGTTGTACAATCAGAAAACAATGGAACGATCGATTTCAATTCATGGCCATTAGATTTATTGGCAGATTATATTGAGAAAACACACCATCGTTATGTCGAAGAAAAAATAAACGTTTTACTTCCGTTTTTAGATAAATTATGCAAAGTGCATGGTGCAAATCATCCTGAGTTATTCAAAATCAATGAACTGTTTATTGGCTGTGCAGGAGAATTATCTCAGCACATGAAAAAAGAAGAATTGGTTTTATTTCCATTTGTAAAAAGGATGGTGAAAACGAAAGATACAGACGGAATTTTACATCAGCCATCTTTCGGAACCGTTTCTAATCCGATTGCGATGATGATGCATGAACACGACAATGAAGGCGAACGTTTTAGAGAAATCGCTACGTTGACAGATAATTATACTCCGCCAGCAGATGCTTGTACGACTTACAGAGTGACTTTTGCTATGCTGAAAGAGTTTGAAGCAGATCTGCATAAACACATTCATTTGGAAAATAATATTTTGTTTCCAAAAGCTGTGATTTTAGAAAAAGACTTTGTTGAAGTAGAATAAAGGTTAATTTTAATAGTGGAAAAAGCACCGATAAAATATCTAAACATGATAATTATCGGTGTTTTTTATTTCAAGAAATCTTACTTTTAATTGAAATTAAACACATAGAAACATAGATTTTAAAGCTTAAAAAGATGATTTTAGAAAATCTAGATTTTCACACATAGCTATGTGTATTAATGCAAGTGAAACGCCTTTTAAGCGTCTAGAAAATCTATGTTTCTATGTGTTTAAATAAAAATATAATCTATGAATTCTCAAAAAAGCTGGATACTGTGCTGTTTTTTTAATTTTCTGATGGCCTGCGTTTTCGGATTATTAATGCGTTTTATGTATCTCTTTCCTTTAGATTTTTTGAACTATAGTTTTCTGCTTCATGCGCATTCGCATGTTGCGATGTTAGGCTGGGTTTATATGATCGTTTATGTTTTGGTTGTTCATTTTTTTATTCCAAAAGAAAAAAGCCAGAAACCAATTTATAACCGTTTATTTTGGCTGACAGAATTTTCAGTAATCGGAATGATGATTGCTTTTCCAATTCAAGGATATGCTTTGTTTTCGATCGTATTTTCAACCATGCATATTTTGCTGAGTTATGTTTTTTGCCGTTTAGTTTGGAAAGACGGCTTAAGAGATAAATCGTCATCGCAAAGACTTTTATTGACTTCAATTTTATTTATGGTTTTGTCGACTTTTGGAGTTTGGTGTCTGGGTCCGGCCGTGAGCACGTTAGGAAAACAAAGTGCTTTTTATCAAATTGCGATTCAGTTTTTTCTTCATTTTCAATTTAACGGCTGGTTTATACTGGCGATTTTGGCTTTGTTTTTAAAGCAATTTCAAAATAAAATTGATGAGGTAAAGTTTAAGAAGTTTTACTTTCTAATGGTTGCTTCTACGCTATTGACAGTTTGTTTTCCAGTGCGTTGGTTTATCGAAAATGATATTTTGAGTTATATCAATGGCTTGGGGGTTTTAATACAATTAGGAGCATTTATTTGTTTTTATAAAATGTTACAGCCTCAAATCAGTCATTTCAAAAATACTTTAGATAAAACAACTAAAATGGTTTACGGTTTGGCTTTATGTTCTTTGTTTTTGAAAGTCGGAATTCAATTGCTGACTCTTTTTCCAAATTTGGCCGAAGTTTCACATCAAATTAGAAATTTTGTAATTGGATTTATTCACTTAACTACTTTGGGAATCATAACAGGATTTTTGTTTGGAATTTTACTGCAGAATAAAATACTTTCTGCTGATTCTTCAATATTGAAAATAGGAGTGAAGTGTTTTATTTTAGGATATATTACAACCGAAGTTTTATTGTTTCTGCAAGGCTGGTTTTTCTTTTTTGGAGAAGGAAGCATTCCAGGATATTTTCAGAGTATTTTGATTTTTAGTATTCTTTTGGTTTTGGGGTTGGTTTTAATAATGACTTCAATAGTTAAACGAAAATCATATTGTCATAGTAAATAAGTCCGAGCAGGACGGCATTTTTATAGCTGAGAGATGACATATTGTAAAGCTTCGGAGAAGCGAAATATTTATAGAAAGCGTTTGGCAAAGATAAAAAGCTCCAGCGGAGCGACATAATTATAGAATCATATTAGGATTGTAATTTGTTAACCTGATAAATATTTCGCTTCACTGGAGCTCTATGTAGTTGGTTTAGATTTTTCTATAAATATTTTGCTTCTCCGAAGCTTAACTTAGCTTTTTAAATAAAAAACAAGAGTCAATTTATTTCTAAACTTGCTCTTGCTTCTTACTAATTAACCTATTTATCTAATGATTTTTTTATTTTAAACACATAGAAACATTCCCGATAGCTATCGGGATTGCAAACGCATAAAAGGAGTTTCACTTACATCAATGCACATAGCTATGTGTTAAAATCTAGATTTTTTAAAATTATCTTTTTTTACTTTCTTAAAAATCTATGTTTCTATGTGTTTAAAAATTATGTCTATATTTTTCCTGCTTCTAAATTTATTGTTTCGATTGTTTTTTCATTATTTACACCTAAACCTTCTTGCTGAAAAACCAATTCTCCTTCTGGATTAAAAACACTAATAATGTTCGAATGTGAGAAATCTATTGGAGAGATTTTTTTATAATTGACAGCCAAAACTGCAGCAAATTCTCGTGTGTTTTCTTCTGTTGAACGAAGAAAAATCCAAGGATCTTGATTCATTTTATTTTCAATTGCGAACGATTTTAATCTTTCTGGAGTATCTGTATTTGGATCTATACTGACCAAAATCAGTTTTACATGCTGTTTTGTTTGTTTCTCCAGTTTTGATTCAATATCCCGCATATCTGCCACTAATCTAGGACAAGCCGATTTGCAACTGGTATAAATCATAACCATTACAAGGACATTTCCTCTAAGCGATTTCAATTCAATATCCTTTCCGTCTTGTGTTGTCCATTTTGAGGGAAGATTATAAATTGATAAATCGCTGATTTCCTTTTTTGTTTCTGCTTTAACCTCTTTTTTATCTGCTTCCTTACAGCTGTAAAATGAGAATAGGAGAAGAAAAGCAATTGCTATTTTTTTCATTGTAAACTAATTTTAAATTAGATTTTCGGTTTTGTTGTGCTGGCGCATCTAAAGCCCAGATTTCGTGTTGAATATTGCGCTTTCAAGCTCCCACGGAACGCGTAACGCATAAATGCTGCATAATCCATTAAATCGGATGCGTTTACAGATCCGCTTCCGCAAAAGAGGTTTTTGTCTGTACTTTTATCTTTTCTAGATTCTCCTGATAAAAAGATACTGTTGAAATCAGAAGTCCATTCCCAAACCAAACCGTGCATATCGTAAACTCCCCAATAATTTTTGAAAGTTTTTCCAATTTCATTTTCATACGTTCTTGATTTCTCATACCAAGACAAAATGTATTCGTTGAATTCCTTTTTGGTTCTAGCATCTATTTTTTTTGTGTCTGCCATTGCTACATATTCCCATTCATCCATTGTTGCCAGACGTTTTCCTTGGCATTCGCAGTATTTTTTTGCTGCAAACCAAGAAACACTTGTTACGGGCGATTTAGGTTTGGCATTTCCAAAATCAAAATCAGTTGCCCAATAAGAGAGATAACTTTTATCAGCAAAAATTCCTTTAATTTTCGATTTTTGATAAGAAGGATTTCTTTTGACAAACTCTAAAAACTCACTATTTGTAACTGGATAAATGTCTATATAAAATGATTTTACAGCGACAGGTTTTTGAGAAACAGCTCCATAAAGAGGGACATAAGATCCCTCTTTTATGAAAGCCATTTCTTTTTCCTGAGCTTTCATGACACTAGACACAGAGAAAAAGATAGTTAGTATGAAAATGTATTTTTTCATGCTGAATGTTTGCTGCTTATCTTAAAGCTTTTACCATTTCTGGCGTAATTTCGGTTTTATTGTTGCCCCAACTATTATAAATGTAGGTCAATACATTTGCAATTTCATCGTCAGATAAATTCTGAGCAGGCATTACGTTGTTGTATTTTTTACCATTAACTGTTACCTCTCCTGTTAAACCATGCAGAATGGTTTTTATGGCACGTTTAGAATCAGCGTTTAAATAATCTGATTTTGCTAAAGGAGGGAAAGTGCTCGGAATTCCTTGTCCTTCAGATTGATGGCAAGCAAAACAAGTTGTTCCAAAAATTTCTTTACCAATATTAATTTTCTCAGCAACTGTTCGTTTCGGAATTGCAGTTTTTGCAGCTGATCCGCCTGGCATTTTTTGGATTGTTCCACCTTCAGGCAGATAAATACCTTCTTGAATTGTTCCAGAATAAATGTTCTTATTTTCTTTTCCTTCCACTTTTAGCATTCCTAGTGCTCCTTTATTAAATGCTCTAAAAATAGAGTGGTCAACCAAAATGAAAGTTCCTGGAGTTTCAACTTTGAAATCAACAATTGCGGCACCGCCAGCAGGAATTAAGGTTGTCTGAACATTTTTGTTGATTGTACTTCCGCCTTCAATATGTACACTATCGAAAATTTCTCCAATAACATGGAAAGAAGAAACCAAATTTGGTCCGCCGTTTCCAACAAACAGACGAACAGTTTCTCCAACTTTTGCTGTTAATTCATTTCCATTTGTTAAAGACCCAACTTTTCCATTAAATACAACATAATCAGGAGTTTCTTTTACGGCTTTATTCATGTCAAATGGCTGAAGACCTTTTGCTCCATATTCGCCTTGAGTATAAAAATCACCCTGCATTACATAGTATTCTTTATCAACAGGAGGAAGTCCACCTTCAGGTTCAACAAGAATCAATCCGTACATACCATTTGCAATATGCATTCCAACAGGAGCAGTAGCACAGTGATAAACATATAATCCAGGATTTATAACTTTAAAGCTGAACACTTTTTCATGCCCTGGCGCTACAAGAGATGAGGTTGCTCCACCACCTGGGCCAGTTACGGCATGTAAATCTATATTGTGAGGTAATTTATTATCAGGATGGTTTTTTAAGTGAAATTCTACTTCATCACCAACGCGTGTTCTGATGAAGCTTCCAGGAACCGAACCGCCAAATGTCCAGTAGGTATATTTTACACCATCAGTCATTGTTCCTTCTTGTTCTTTAATTTCCATGTTTAGTTTTAGCTTCATGGCGGTTCTGTTTCCAACTGGTTTTGGAACGTGTGGAGGAGATGTGAGTTCAGCATCCATTTCGCCTTCAGTCATAATGTCTGAATAACTTTTAGCTTCTTCTTTTTTGCAGCTGCCCAAAATCAGCAGCATAAATAACGAGCACATAAGAAAGCTCGTTTTAATCCAGGTTTTGTTAGTTCTTTTCATGATATATTTAGATTTTATTTTGCGTTAAATTTCTAAACAAAAATAAAAGACTTTTTTATCCTTTATTATGATATTAATCATGTTTTTACACAATTACAGAGCTAAGGGCTTTTAGGGATTAAACAAATATACGTAAAATCTTATTATTTTATGTAAGCATAATATTTTTGAATAAAAATAATTGAGGCTCTTCATTTTAAATTAATAATGATTATTTTTGCTCGCTGATTAAGTAAAAAAAATTACTACAATATATTATGGTAAAAGATTTATTCGAAAGAATTCAGGACAATAAAGGACCATTAGGAAAATGGGCTTCTCAAGCAGAAGGTTACTATGTTTTCCCAAAGTTAGAAGGAGAGTTGGGTCCTAGAATGCAATTTCACGGAAAAAATATTTTAAACTGGAGTTTAAATGATTATTTAGGTTTAGCAAATCATCCAGAGGTTCGTAAAGCAGATACAGATGCAGCAATTCAGTTTGGTGCAGCATATCCAATGGGAGCTCGTATGATGTCTGGACACACTACGTATCACGAACAATTAGAAAATGAATTAGCTGAATTCGTAATGAAAGAATCTGCTTATTTATTGAATTTTGGTTACCAAGGAATGGTGTCTATTATTGATGCTTTGGTTACTAAAAATGACATTATTGTTTATGATGTTGATTCACATGCTTGTATCATTGATGGTGTTCGTTTACACATGGGGAAACGTTTCACATACAAACACAATGATCTTGAAAGTATGGAAAAAAACTTGCAGCGTGCTACTAAAATGGCAGAAGAAACAGGCGGAGGTATTTTATTTATTACTGAAGGTGTTTTCGGAATGCGCGGACAGCAAGGGAAATTAAAAGAAATTGCTGAACTAAAGAAAAAATACAATTTCAGATTATTAGTAGATGATGCTCACGGTTTTGGTACTTTAGGTAAAACTGGTGCTGGAGCAGGTGAGGAGCAAGGAGTTCAAGATCAGATTGATGTTTACTTCTCTACTTTTGCAAAATCTATGGCTAATATTGGTGCTTTCGTAGCTGCTGATAAAACGGTTATCGATTATTTGAAATACAACTTGCGTTCTCAAATGTTTGCTAAAGCTTTACCAATGATTCAAACAATTGGTTCTTTGAAACGTTTAGAGTTATTACGTCAATCTTCTGCAATTAAAGACAAGCTTTGGGAAAACGTAAATGCATTGCAAAACGGTCTTAAAGAAAAAGGATTTAATATTGGAGATACAAATACTTGTATTACACCAGTTTACTTAGAAGGAAGTATTCCTGAGGCAATGGTGATGGTGAACGATTTAAGAGAAAATTATGGTATTTTCCTTTCTATTGTAGTTTACCCAGTTATTCCAAAAGGAATTATCTTATTGAGAATGATTCCAACAGCTTCTCATACATTAGAAGATATCAATGAAACGTTAACAGCTTTCGAAGCAATCCGCGAGAAACTGACTAACGGAACTTATAAAGAAATTGCAGAACGTACAACTGTTGACGTTTCGTAATGACTTAAGAAAATAAATTCTCGAAACATGGGAATTATGTAAAAGAATCCATTCGTTATGCGAATGGATTTTTTTTATTTAAAGTAACTTTATTTCATAATCAACAAAATAAAAGACAAATATGAAAAAAGTACTTACAATAGCTGTGATAGCGCTGTTTGTTTTTGCTTCTTGTAAAAAAGAAACAACGACAACAGAGCCAGTACAAATTACACCAAGTCCGCCAAAAGAAGCTGAAATTGTTGAACCTGCTGGAGATCAATGTTATGCTTGGAAATCTAATGGAAGTATTATTGAGATGAGTTTTAATGTTAACTCACATCAAGAGGTAAACGGAAAACTAAGCTATAATTTGGTTGGAAAAGATAAAAATGAAGGAACTTTAATAGGCAACATGAAAGGTGATACTTTGGTTGCTGATTATACCTTTAACTCTGAAGGTGCTTCATCTGTTCGAGAAGTTGTCTTTCTACAAAAAGACGGGGCTTTTATTGAAGGATACGGAGATGTTGTAGAAGCAAATAATAAAGTTTCTTTTAAAGATAAATCAAAACTAAAATTTGATGCCAAAAATACTTTGATTAAAGTAGATTGCAAAGTAGAGTAATGATGTGTTTTATAAAGTGAAAAATCCATTCGTTTGGGGGCGAATGGATTTTTTTATTTTTAAAGATATTTTCGTATTTAAGTTGATTTGTAAAGCGCTAGAATTTTAGATTCACTTTAAAACTGTACACTAAAAACTGTAAACTGATGACTAAAAAAATTAAAGGTTCTTCAAATAAGTCTTTCTCTGGCAGTGAATAATTGGGTCAAAGTTTTTCCATAGTAAATGAATAGCATTATTTTCTAATAACTCTGGCGTTCTAATGCAAGTCTGAATTCCTTTGGCAGAAAAAGTCTTGTAATATTCATCAAAAATAATAGCGGTTACACCTTTATTCTGATATTCAGGATGAACTCCGATGAGGTAAAAAACAACATCTTTACTATGTTTTTTAGCCTTTAGTAATTGCAGAAAACCAAATGGGAATAGTTTGCCTCTTATTTTTTGCAACGCTTCAACAAAACTTGGCATTACAATACTAAAAGCTACTAGTTTATCATCTTTATCAACCACAAATTTGATGTATTCTGGATTGATAAAACTGATGTATTTCTTTTTAAAATACTCTTTCTGTACATCAGAAATAGCTACAAACGAAGCCAGTTTTTCATAAGATTCGTTAAACAAATCAAACATTTTGTCTACGTGAGGCATAATGTCTTTTGTTTTGGTAAAATTAAGCGCTTTTAGTCCGTAACGTTTCTTAATTAACTCTTGTGCTTTTTGGAAAAATTCTGGTTTAACATTAGAAAAAGGAAATATACTTTCTATATATTGTTTTTCAACCTGAAAGCCTAATTCCTCAAAATGTCTCACATAATATTCATGATTGTACCATGTAATCATAGTCCCAACTTGATCAAATCCTTCGGTAAGAACCCCAACTTTGTCTAGATTTGAAAAACCCATTGGCCCTTCAGCGTGTTCTAAGTTGTGTTTTCTTCCCAATTCATATACTTTTTCAAGAAGA
Source organism: Flavobacterium sharifuzzamanii (assembly GCF_003254585.1). Lineage (GTDB taxonomy): Bacteria > Bacteroidota > Bacteroidia > Flavobacteriales > Flavobacteriaceae > Flavobacterium > Flavobacterium sharifuzzamanii. The sequence continues at coordinate 103,138 of NZ_QJGZ01000036.1, forward strand.
GCTTTAGTAACTTCAATATCATCAATTACATCAAACCAACCAAAACGAACTTTTCTTTTATGTTGATTGTTAACCTCAGACCAGTTGATAATAGCTGTAATACGGCCAACAATTTTATTGTCTCTGTATGCTAAATAAAAATAAGCTTCGGCATTATCAAAAGCTGGATTTTTAGTTTTATCAAAAGATGCCAATTCATCTGAAATAATAGGCGGTACCCAATACGGATTGTCCTTGTATAATGAAAAAGGAAATTTGATGTATTCGGTTAATTCTTTCTTGCTTTTGGCTTCTTTAATTGTAATCATTATATGGTATTGAGAGTCTTTAAAAAAGATCTAGTTATTTATGTTTATTCGTATTTCGCTTTACGTTTTCTTTCTCTTTCTTGATAATCTATTGGTTTCTCATTGTCAGGATTCTTTTTTGCTTTTGCGGCTGCTTTGTTTTCTATCTGTTTTTCTTTGTACCAGCCATCATAGCGCCATGAAACTCCAACTCCGCCATATAAAATTGACGGCGTATTCTTAAAATTAGTGCTTATAGAAGCATCAACCTGTAAGTTTGAAGAAAGCAAATAAGCAGCACCTGTACGCAGAATTGAATCGCTGTAAAAGTCGCTTTTATATCCTTGATTTTCAATAAAACCAGACCAACGGTCATTAAATCCGTGCGTCAAAGTTAATATATATCCGTAACTTGGATAGTCTGTACCGATATAATCTGCAATAATATTGGTAACAAAGACCCAAGATCCTCCTCCAAGAAGGTTTTGGGTAATAATCGAAACCTTAGGAGAAATGGCTCCATCTGGAGAAAAATAATATGGATTGTCGGCACCAACGAAATTAGCTCCTGCAAATACCGAAACCGCAGGAATCAGCTCGCGCCACTGAAAATTACGATTGGCTTTGTAGCTGTAAATATTCACTTCTCTTTTGTAATTTTTATACGGATCGTAAATAAGATATTTAGCTCCTAAAACAGTTTGTCTAAAATTGTTCTTTTTGTAGCTTGTGTACGGAGTATCATAATTAGCTGCTTGATATTGTAGATCAGCAATAAATTCTAATTGTTCTAGAAAAGCACCAAATCTTATGGTTAAATCAGTGCCAAATCCGCTACCATCGTAGTCTAATAAATCGTGTTTTTCTTTAATGCCATAAACACCAAGTTCGGCCTGAATTACAGATTTTCCAACAGCATAAGCTGACATAGTTTCGCCAGGACGGTTGGAATTAATAACGTCGGTGTATTGCGCAAAAAATAGTTGTGGAATAAAAAAAAGTACCGGGGCAAGTAAGTTTTTAATTTTGGACATATAATTTTTTTTGGATTAAAAAATAATAACGCATTTCAAATGTACATATTTTATTATTTATTTAAGATTCATATTTTATTTTTAAGGAATGGATTTATTAATTTTGGAAAAAAATATATAGTTATGCAAGAAGCATCATTTTCAGGTTTGTTTAAGACCATCATGTGGGTTATAGCTTTTTATTACATTTTTAAATTTTTAGCTAGAATCTTTTTGCCAGTATTGGTTAAAAAGGCGGTAGAGAATGCTAGTGAAAATTTTCAAAGACAACAGCAGCAATATAATCAAGGCAATACATATCAGAACAATCGCAATACAAATAATAATGATGAAATAATCATTAATACTGCTAATGCTAAAAATCCACGCGAAACCAAAAAAGTGGGAGAGTATGTCGATTACGAAGAAATAGATTAGATTTGTGTCCTGAAAATTTAGGATTCATTTTAACCCAAACTAGCCAAAATTGAAAATAGTAAATAAGTTCTATCCGCACGCCCTTGTTATCTTGGGCTTTATTTTTGTTTCGTTAATTTATTTTTATCCAGTTCTGCAAGGAAAACAAATCTTCCAGTCTGATATTGCTCAATACACCGGAATGGCAAAAGAGCAAAATGACTTTAGAGCTGCAGAAAATGCTGAGCCTTATTGGACAAACTCTGCTTTTGGAGGTATGCCAACGTATCAGCTTGGAGCAAATTATCCGAACGATTTTATTGGTAAAGTTGATGACGTTTTGCGTTTTCTTCCACGTCCTGCAGATTACTTATTTTTATATTTCCTTGGTTTTTATGGCTTATTGTTAGTTTTAAAAACAGATCCTTTGAAAGCCTTTATAGGTTCAATTGCATTTGGTTTTTCAACTTATATGATTATCATTTTAGGAGTTGGACATAATGCCAAAGCGCATGCAATAGCCTATATGCCTTTGGTAATAGCTGGATTTATACTCGTCTTTCAGAAGAAGTATATTAAGGGTGGTCTGCTCACCATGTTTGCTGTTGCATTAGAAATTAGTGCCAACCACTTCCAGATGACCTATTATTTATTGATTTTCTTATTGATACTTTCAGGTTATTTTGCTTTTAATTATATCAAAGAGAAAGATTTTAAAGGACTTCTAATTTCTTGCGGAGTTTTATTAGTTGCTGGAATTTTTGCATTGGGTGCCAACGCTGGTAATTTAATGGCAACAAACGAATATGCTAAATATAGTATCAGAGATAAAAGTGAGCTGACTTTTAATCCAGACGGATCTAAAAATGAAACCACTGCATCGATGACTACAGATTATATTACAGAATATAGTTATGGTATTGCGGAAAGTTTAAATTTAATTGCTCCAAGAATTTTTGGAGGTTCTAGTCACGAAAATGTAGGTACAGATAGCCGTATGTATGCATTTATGCTTGAACAGGGAGTTCCTACTTCTCAAGCTCAAGATTTTGTTTCTGGAATGCCAACGTATTGGGGAGATCAGCCAATTGTTTCGGCACCAGCTTATATTGGAGCTGTAGTTTTCTTTTTGGCAGTTTTAGCTTTGTTTATTGATGAAAGAAAAATCAAATATGTTTTCCTTACTGGAGCACTTTTTACTTTAGTGCTTTCTTGGGGTAAAAACTTCTCTTTGTTAACAGACTTTTTTATTGAATATGTTCCGCTTTACGATAAATTTAGAGCAGTATCTTCAATTCAGGTTATATTAGAATTATGTTTTCCTGTTTTAGCCGTTATGGGATTACAGTCATTTTTTAAAGCTAAAGACGAGCCGAAATTACAGCAGAAAGCATTAGTGCAGACGGGAGTTTTTGGTTTGGGAGTTCTCGTTATTCTTTTAATAGCAAAAAGCTTTTTCCATTTTACAGGAATGAACGATAATGTTTATTTGGAAAGTTACGGACCAGGATTTGTTGATGCTTTAAGAGAAGATAGAATGACTATGTATTATGCAGATTTGTTAAGATCTGGATTCTTAATTATAGTGACATTTGTGGTTCTTTGGATGTTTGTAAAGAACAAATTTTCTCAAACTACAACTTTAATTGTGGTTGGAATCGTAATGATTTTTGATCTGTTCTTTGTGGATAAAAAATACGTTTCTGCTAAAGATTTTGTGAGCCCAGTTCAAATTGCAGCGCCTTTCCAAGAAACGCAGGCAGATGCTCAGATTTTAAAAGATACTTCAGTTTACCGTGTATTTGATCTTCAAGGACAATTACAAGGACGATCTTCTTATTTCCATAAAACAATTGGGGGCTATAGTGCTGTAAGACCAAGAAGAATGCAGCAATTGTATGATTACCAAATTGCTAAAAATAATTTAGAAGTGCTTAATATGTTGAATGTTAAGTATGTGATTCAAGTGGATAAAGACGGAAACCAAATTCCTGCTGTTAACCCAGATGCTAACGGAAATGCTTGGTTTGTGGGTGCAGTAAAACTGGTAAATAAACCAGATGATGTAATGAAAGCGTTGAATACTTTGGATACTAAAAAAGTTGCAGTATTTAATGTTCACGAACATGAAAGCAAATTCCAAAATGCAAGATTAAAGAAAGCTTTCGATACTACAGGAGCTATTAAGGTTGTTACTTATAAGCCAAATTATATCAAATACAAATCGGAAAATAACGGAGACGGTTTAGCTGTTTTCTCTGAAATGTATTATAAAAATGGCTGGAACGCTTATATTGACGGTAAACTAACAGATCATTTCCCTGTTGATTATGTTTTAAGAGCAATGGAAATTCCTGCTGGAAAACACACTATTGAATTTAAATTTGAGCCTCAGATTATTAAAACAGGAGGTACAATTACTTTAATAAGTTCAATTGGAATGCTGTTGCTTTTAGCTGGAGGGATTTATTTTGAAAGTAGAAATTCTAATAAGAAAAAAGAAGTCTAGAATTCCAAAATTCTAAATTTGCACTTTAAAAATAGTAAACTCATTTTCGTTGGAACAAAAAAAACTTTTAATAATTACCTATTACTTTCCGCCTGCGGGTGGGCCAGGGGTACAGCGTTGGCTAAAATTTGTAAAATACCTTCCTGAATTTGATGTTCAGCCAATAGTTTATGTTCCAGAAAACCCGACTTATCCAATTGTTGATGAAGGTTTAGTAAGCGAAATATTAGATAAAGTAATTGTTTTAAAGAATAAAATTTGGGAGCCTTACCAATTGGCTTCCATTTTTTCGAAAAATAAAACCAAGAAAATTAGTTCGGGCATTTTTCCGCAAAAGAAAAAACAGACTTTTTTGGATAAGACATTTCTTTGGGTTAGAGGAAATCTTTTTATTCCAGATGCACGTGTTTTTTGGGTAAAACCATCTGTTTCTTATTTAGAAAAATACATTAAAGACAATAATATTGACACGATTGTAACTTCTGGACCACCGCACAGTTTGCATTTAATTGGTTTAGAATTGCAGCAGAAATTAAAAGTAAAATGGTTTGCCGATTTCCGTGATCCTTGGACAACAATCGGATATCATAAAGCACTTCGTCTATCTTCTTATGCCGAAAAAAAGCATAAAAATTTAGAGCATAAAGTACTTAACTCAGCAGATGAAATCATTGTAACAAGTAAAACTACAAAAGCTGAATTTGAAGCAATTACTAACAAACCCATCACGGTAATTACAAATGGTTACGATGTTGAAACTGTAGAAAAACAAACTTTAGATACAAAATTTACATTAGCTCATATTGGTTCATTCTTGTCTGATAGAAACCCACCATTTTTATGGGAAGTTTTGGTTGAATTGCTTCAAGAAGTTCCAGAATTTAAGTCTCATTTAGAAATAAAATTAATTGGAGCAGTAAGTCAGGAAGTTTTAGATGCTATTCAAGAACATCAATTAAAAGATTATTTGAATTTAGTGGGTTACGTTTCTCATAAAGAAGCCGTTGCACACCAAAGAAAATCTCAAGTTTTACTTTTAATAGAAATTAATTCTGAGGATACTAAAAGCATTATTCCAGGAAAATTATTCGAATATATGGTATCAAACCGTCCAATAATCGCTATTGGGCCTCAAGGTTCTGATTTTGCCGATATTGTTACTCAGACGAATACTGGAGTATTTTTTGATTATTCTGAAAAAGCGAAGTTAAAAAGTGTACTTTTGGACTTTTTTAATCAGTTTTTGGAAGGGAAGCTGCAATCGCATGGGATTGGTTTACAGCAATATTCAAGAAAAAACCTAACCAAACAATTAGCCCAGCTGATTAAAGGATAATCAATTAAACATCAAATACAATCTAAACTCAAGAAATGGGTATTGTCTTAAATCAGTCTTTTAAAAACACTATAATTACATACATTGGTTTTGGTATCGGAGCCATTAATACATTATATCTTTATCCCGTTTTTCTTGGGGCAACTTATTACGCATTAACAAATTACATTACTTCTGCAGCAAACGTAATTATGCCTTTGTTCGCAATTGGAATGCAGAATACGCTTGTAAAATTTTATTCGCAGTATAAAACAGAAGAAGAAAGAGAGCAGTTTTTATCTTTTACAGCGCTGTTTCCAATTTTAATGTGTATTCCGTTAGGACTTATCGGAATCTTCTTCTATGACGATATAACCGATTTTGTTTCTAAAGAAAACCCAGTTGTTCGTGAGTTTATGCTTCTTATTCCGTTTATCGGAATCTGTATGGCTTATTTTGAAATTTTTTATGCCTGGGCGAGAGTGCATATGCATTCGGTTTTTGGGAACTTTATTAAAGAAGTCGGTTTAAGACTGCTTTCTACATTTGCTTTGATCGGATTGTATTTCAATTGGATCAGCTTAGTTCAGTTTGTTTACGTTACTGCTGGGATTTATTTTCTTGCTTTTATCGTAACCATGTTTTATGCCTTCTACATCAAAAAGCCGAATTTCCAGATTACAATACCTGAAAATGTAAAGGCAGTAATGGAGTATACTTTTTATATTATCTTGTCAGGAAGTGTAGCCAATTTGCTTCTAGACGGTGATAAACTGATGCTGAATCAATACATGAAGATTGAGAATATCGCTTATTATTCTGTGGCAACTTATATCGCTTTGGTTATTTCGGTGCCGAGTCGCGCCATGCATCAAATCGTATATCCAATTACAGCCAAATTAATGCATGAAAATAAACATGACGAATTGAATCAGCTATACAAAAAAACGTCAATTAATTTACAGATTGTCGGCGGATTTGTAATGTTATGCATTTTTGTGAATATCAGACAATTATATGAATTGGTTCCAAAGGAATACAGTGGCGGTATCTCAGTTGTGTTTATGATTGGTCTTTCAAAATATTTTGATCTGATTTTAGGAAATAATAACGCCATTATTTTCAATACCAAATATTACCGAATGGTATTGTATTTAGGATTAATGCTGGTTGTTTTAACTGTGATTTTAAATATGTTGTTCATCCCTGATTTTGGAATTATGGGTTCAGCATTTGCAACACTTTTATCTATTACATTATACAGTTTAGCAAAATTACTTTTTGTAGTTAAGAAGCTTGATTTGTATCCTTTTACCAAGCAGACAATTCATTCAATACTTCTGACATTTGCATTGTTTTTATTGTTTTATTTCTGGGAATTTCCGTTTTTTCAATTAATCAGTATTGCTTTAAAATCGATATTGGTGACCATTTTATATCTGTATTTGAACTATAAGTTCAAGATTTCGTCAGATATTAATAATGTGATTGATTCGATTCTCAAAAAGTTAGGCGTTAAAATTTGATGTGATTTTTCTGTAAAAAAGAAAACAATTTAAAGAATCGTAGCTTTTTTGTTTCTATATTTGTTAGAAAGGATAACTAATTTATTTCTAATTGAATATGAAAATAAAAGTACTTAGGTCATTAGCTTTCTTTTTTGTCTTGTTTTCTTTTTCGGTAATTGCTCAGAAAAATAATCTGAAAAGCCCTGAAAAAGATTCTATAGCAGTAAAACTAAAAGGTTATCCTGTTAAGCCTTTTAACGACACGCTTTTTTTTATTTATCATAATGTTGGATCCTTTTCTGCAAAAGAGCGGGCACAATACATTACAGATAAAATTAAAAGGTTGTACAATGAGTCCTTTTTTGAAAAAGACTCTATAAAAGTTATTCCTTCTGATGTTTCTATGGATATTGTGTATCAAAGTGATTTGGTAATAATGTCTGTTCTAGAAGCCGATGCAAAAGCGGAAAATACTACAATAAAGGTTATTGCCAATCGCAATCTGGATAAAATTAAAAGCGCAATACTTTTTCAGAATGAAAATTATTCACAATTGCCAAAACGAATTGGCTACACAGCGTTATTGGTTCTTATAATTGGCATAGTTTTATTTTTGACGTCTAGGATATTTAATTTTATTAAAAAATATATTGTAAAAAATAGAGCAAAGTATTTTAAAGGGGTAAGTTATAATTCCATTAAAATATTATCTCCGGAGAAGCAACTGGTTCTATTGCTTCGAATTTTTGGTGTTATAAAGATAATAACGCTTATTTTAATAGTCTATCTTTCGCTTCCTGTTTTATTCAGCATTTTTCCAGCAACAAAAGACTACACTACAACATTGCTTAGATGGATTTTAACTCCTGCAAAATCTGCCTTTATGGGATTTGTTGGTTTTCTTCCGAGCTTATTTACCATAATTGTAATCATCGTTATTTTTAAATATTCAATCAAAATAATTAAGTTTTTCTTTTATGAAATAAAATCAGAGAATATTAAGATTAGTGGTTTTTATAGCGATTGGGCATTGCCGACATTCAATATTATCCGTCTTTTGATGTATGCTTTTATGCTGGTGATTATTTTTCCGTACTTGCCAGGCTCAGATTCTCCAATTTTTAAAGGAGTTTCGGTATTTGTTGGGGTTTTATTTTCGCTTGGTTCTTCTAATGCGATTGCCAATATGGTGGCAGGTTTGGTTATTACCTACATGCGTCCGTTTAAGATTGGAGATTTTATAAAAATTGGTGATGTGAGTGGGGAAGTGATAGAAAAAACGGCTTTGGTCACTAGAATAAGAACACCAAAATTTGAAGATATTACGATTCCAAATGCTACCGTTTTATCGAGCACTTCTACCAATTATTCGGCAAATACAAATCACTCGACTAACGGATTATTAATTCATACGACAGTGACAATTGGATATGATGTTCCTTGGAAAGACATTCACGCTGCTTTGATTGATGCTGCCGGAAAAACAGAAATGACAGAAAAAGAACCTAAACCGTTTGTGCTTCAAACCAGTTTAGACGATTTTTATGTTTCGTATCAAATCAATGTTTATACAAAAGAGCCTACAAAACAGCCACGGATTTATTCTTCGCTTCATCAGAATATTCAAGATTCTTTTAATGCTGCGGGTATTGAGATCATGTCACCACATTACAGTGCTTTGCGCGACGGAAATACCACAACGATTCCGCCAAATTATTTAAAAGAAGATTATGAATCTCCTGTTTTTAATATTAAAAATAAAGGTTAAATAATTGATAACGAGTGATTAAATTTAAAACTTTAACACTTGAATACTTTGTAATTAATCGAATAAAAATTAACTTTAGCATGAATGTTTAGCAATACTTTGCTTAAATCGCAGGTTTTTTTCTAACAAAACGATTAAATGTAGGTATTTTTTTATTTTTTAGAATTAAATATTTTTGCAGGAAATTACGAATAAAAGTGTAACCAGAATTAATTGTAGATTAGTAATTATGAAGTACAATCATCTCAGCCATGAACAAAGCATGCAAGTATTTTCTAATATGATATCAAACAAAGTTCATAACGGATTTACTTTAGAAGAAAGAAATGATGAGCTTCTTTTTGCAGTCTTATCTAAAGGCGGAAAAGTGGTGAATCACAGTTTAAATTTTATGATTTTCTGTTTAACTCTAGGTTTGTGGTCATTTGCGTGGCTTTATCTCACTTTTGAGGCTTCAAAACAGAAAAAGATTTTAGTAGCTATTGATGAAGACGGTCTTCCTTTTGAGGAAAGATGTTTAGTAGCTTAAGAACATTAAAAAAGAGAAATAAAATATAAAGCCATAAATACAAACTAATCAATTGTATTTATGGCTTTGTTATTTGAAAACGGCTAGAGGTGCTACAATTTATCTTTTAAATAAACTCCTGTTACAGATTCTTTTACTTTTAGAATATCTTCTGGAGTTCCAGATGCCAATAAACGACCTCCATTTTCTCCACCTTCAGGTCCTAAGTCAAGTATCCAATCGGCGCATTTAATTAGATCCAGATTATGTTCGATTACAATTATCGAATGTCCTTTTTCTATTAAAGCATCAAACGATGCCAAAAGTTTTTTAATGTCATGAAAGTGCAGACCAGTTGTAGGTTCGTCAAAAACGAATAAGGCTTTTTCTTTTGTTGCACCTTTTACAAGGAAAGAAGCCAACTTAATACGCTGTGCCTCTCCGCCAGATAAAGTAGAAGAAGATTGCCCTAATTGAACATATCCTAAACCAACATCTTGCAGAGGCTGCAATTTTTGAGTGATTTTAGATTGTTTGTTTTTTTCGAAAAAAGCAATAGCATCATCAATTGTCATCGTAAGAATATCATTGATGTTTTGATTGTCGAAAGTAACTTCTAAAATCTCTTTTTTAAATCGTTTTCCTCCGCAGGTTTCGCAAGGAAGTGAAACATCGGCCATGAAAACCATTTCGACATTTATAGAGCCTTCTCCTTTACAAGTTTCGCAACGTCCACCGTCAACATTAAAAGAAAAGTGTTTGGCTTGATAACCTCTTATTTTTGACAATTTTTCTTTGGCATACAAATCACGAATATCATCATAAGCTTTGATATAGGTAACCGGATTTGATCTAGAGCTTCTCCCAATAGGATTTTGGTCAACGTATTCAATATGTTTAATGTGAGAAAAAGATCCTGAAATCTCGGTAAATTGCCCTGCTTTTTCAGCAGCACTCTCTAATTTTTTCTGAACGGCAGGAAACAAAATTTTCTTTATTAAAGTACTTTTCCCACTTCCAGATACCCCTGTTACAACAGTTAGAACATCTAAAGGAAAAGTGACATCAATATTTTTTAAGTTGTTTTCGCGTGCACCTATAATATCTATATGATTTTTGAATTTTCTTCTTCTCTTTGGAATAGAAATTTCTAAGTCTCCATTAAGATATTTCGCTGTCAAAGAATCAGACTTTAGAATTTCATCATAAGTTCCTTGAGCAACCAATTTTCCTCCAAAAGTTCCTGCCTCAGGACCAATATCAATAATCATATCGGCAGCTTTCATGATATCTTCATCATGTTCGACCACAATTACCGTGTTGCCAAGATCACGAAGAGAAAGCAGTACTTTGATTAATCTTTCAGAATCTTTAGGATGCAGACCAATACTTGGTTCGTCGAGGATATACATAGAGCCAACCAAGCTGCTTCCAAGAGAAGTAGCCAAGTTAATTCGCTGCGATTCACCTCCAGAAAGAGTGGCAGAATTTCTATTTAAGGTAAGATAGTCTAAACCAACTTCAGATAAAAAAGATAAACGATTATTAATTTCGATCATTAATCGTTTGGCAATCTGCTGTTCGTATTGATTTAATTCGATGTTTTTGAAGAATGTAACCAAATGTTTAATTGGTAAATCAACCAAATCAGAAACTGTTTTTCCATTGATTTTCACATACGAAGCTTCTTCGCGTAAGCGTTTTCCTTTACAGGCATAACATTTGGTTTTTCCGCGGTAACGTGATAACATTACTCGGTTTTGAATCTTATAATTTTTTTCTTCTAATTCCCTAAAGAAATCATTCAATCCTTGAAAATATTGATTTCCAGTCCAGATTAAATCTTTTTGCTCTTCAGTTAATTGGAAATAAGGTTTGTGAATTGGGAAATCAAATTTGTAGGCATGTTTTACCAATTCATCTTTATACCAGCTCATGCTTTCGCCGCGCCAAGGATAAATGGCACTTTCATAAATAGACAATGCAGTGTTTGGAACCACAAGGTCGGCATCAATACCAATTATATTGCCGTAGCCCTCACAAACAGGACATGCCCCGTATGGATTGTTGAAACTGAATAAATGAACATTTGGCTCTAGAAAAGTCATTCCGTCAAGCTCAAAATTATTCGAGTAAGAAAATCTTTTTTCGCCATTTAATTCTTGGAGATAGCAGATTCCTTTTCCTTCAAAAAAAGCAGTCTGAACAGCATCGGCTAGACGATTGTAGAATTCTTCTTCATCCTTTACAACAATACGATCAATAATTAGTAGAATATCTTTATTATCAAATTGATGTAAATCTGAAGCAGAAAATTCATCTAGACGAACCATTTCGTTATCAACCAAAATACGAGCAAAACCTTGCTGTAAAAGTACTTTCAGTTTGTCTTCAAGCTGTCTGCCTTCTTCAAGATGAATAGGAGCAAGCAAAAGCCATCTACTATCAAGAGGAAGACTTTTAACATCAGAGATAACATCTGTAACCGTATTTTTTTTGACTTCCTGTCCAGAAATAGGAGAGTACGTGCGCCCAATTCTAGCAAACAAAAGTTTGATGTAATCGTATATTTCTGTAGAAGTTCCAACAGTAGAACGGGCATTGGTTGTATTTACTTTTTGCTCAATTGCAATTGCGGGAGCAATACCTTTAATATATTCTACTTTCGGTTTGTCTAAACGCCCCAAAAACTGACGAGCATAAGACGACAAACTTTCTACATAACGTCTTTGTCCTTCGGCATATAAAGTATCAAAAGCTAAACTCGATTTTCCTGATCCTGAAAGACCTGTAATAACAACCAGTTTATTTCTCGGAATAACTACATCTACATTTTTTAAATTATGTACTTGCGCTCCTTTAATTATAATATTTGATTTTGGATCTATTTTAGAAAGGTCAATTTGCATAAAAAAGTCAATTTTTACAAAAGTAATCAATTTTGAATTGGATTTAGTTAAGGATTTAGTTCCAAATCTTAACTATTTTATCATAAAAAAAGCTTCCTGATGGATCTCTTTTGTCAGAAAAAAATCAGTTTTTAAAAGGTGAAAAGATGCAGTTTAAAGTTTTTTTTAGAAAATTGTCGAGTATTTGTTTATTTATTAGAGGAAAAATTGTAATTTAAATTCAGATTTAATGTAGTAATTAAAATTTATCTTGCTAATTGTAAGTTATTTATGTTTGTTTTTTAACATTTTTTGAGAGCTTTTGTTTTACGGATTTTTAGCTCTTTTTAGGTAAATTTTATGTTTATTGTACATTAATAAAAGTTTTACTAATAATAATTAATGATTTTATTTGCTTTTTAAAAGTAAAATTTGTTAAATTTGGTCGCAATATTAACATAACCAAAAAAGATACGCCTATATAAAAAAACTACTTTTTAGAAAATACTCCAAATTTTAAAATAAAACTAAAAAAAGTAGTTATTATGGCTGATCTGCATACTCCAGACGCTCTATTAGTAAAAAATTATGTTGACGGCAGTGAAGCTGCTCTAGCAACATTAATAAAAAGGCACGAGTCTAAGATATATGGATTCATATATTCTAAGATAGCTGATAGAGATATTTCAAATGATATTTTTCAAGACACATTTATTAAAGTTATTAAAACTTTAAAAAGCAATTCGTACAACGAAGAAGGTAAATTTTTGCCTTGGGTAATGCGTATTTCTCATAACTTAATCGTTGATCATTTTCGTAAAACCAAAAAAATGCCAATGTATAGAGAAACAGAAGAATTTTCTATCTTCTCTATAATGTCAGACGATGCGCTTACAATTGAAGGCAAAATGATTGTAGATCAGGTAGAACTTGATTTAAAAAAGCTAATTGAAGAACTTCCTGAAGATCAAAAAGAGGTACTTGTAATGCGTATGTACCAAGATATGAGCTTTAAAGAAATCTCAGAAGTAACAGGCGTAAGCATCAATACAGCACTTGGAAGAATGCGTTATGCACTGATGAATTTGAGAAAAATAATAGATAAACATCAAATTATTTTAACCAACTAATACTATTTTGATAATTAGCCCGTTATACTAGTATAAAACATTCTTGATAGTATGGGGAAAATTTACTCAAAAAAAGCACAAGCTTCTAAAAATCTTAAACCTAAAAAAGAAGTCGTTTCTTTTTTACTTAATTATTCGAAAGCCTTAACTGTTGTTAAGATTGACGATAAAAATTTTGAGATTATAGCTAATTAAACAGCCCACTGCTCCTGTCGGATGTTTATAAAAAAAAACAAACCAAATGGTCGTTTTGGTTTAAGAACTCACAGTTTGTATATTTTATACAAGTTGTGAGTTTTTTTTGTTTGTGATTTTGTGTAAAAAATATAAGTTTTTTACAGCATTTTTCTCTCTATTTGTTAAAATTTAATATTTTGATTGGATTTTATGGGTTTGTTTAGTTTTTAATTCTATTTTAGTTAAAAAACTAGTTTTTTAGTCGTTGTAAATGCATTTATCAAGTGTTATTCGTATTGAAAGATTGGTTTTAGCTAAGAATTATAAAAATAATACATTAAAAATTAAATATTTAACCCCAAAACAGATTGTTTATGAAGAAAAACTACCCTGCTTTATTTTGTTAAGTTTGATGTTCATCTGATTTTTTGAGAGACTATTTGGACCAGCAAATGTTACTCATAAAATGGTAATAAAAGATAATTTTTGAACCAGTTTAATTATCTCTTTTACTGTACCTCAAAACAAGCTAAGAAAATCATTTAATCACCAAAACTTAACCGCAAAATGAAAGAGAACATTAAAATGTTGTCATGCTTATTAATGATAAGTATTGGCGCATTTGCTCAGAAAGACAAAATTAAAGAAGCACAGTCTTTGTTTGATAAAGGAAATAGCCAAGACGCTTTGGCAATTTTAACCAAAACAGAATACCTTATTCTTAACGCATCAGATGAAGACAAATCTGATTATTACTACTTAAAAGGAAATGTCCTAAAAGATTTGGCTGTAAAAAATGTAGATGCAGCTAATAATTTTACGTTGGCATCGCAATCATATCAAGATGTATTCTTGTATGAGAACGAATCTGGTAAATTTAAATGGACAATTAAAGCTAATATGGCTTTAAAAGACATGAAAGCCAGTCTTGTAAATGGAGCAATGGCTGATTTTAATGCCGGAAAATTTAAAGAAAGTGCCGAGAAAAGCTATAAAGTGTATTTATTCGATAAGAAAGATACTATCAACTTGTATAATGCAGCATCTTCGTCTATAAATGCAAAAGATTTCAACGCAGCCGTTACCTATTACGAACTTTTGAAAAAGATTAATTTCTCTGGAAAAGGAGTTTTGTATTATGCTACAAACAAGAAAACAAAAGAAGAAGACGCTTTCGTTTCGCCAAAAGCTAGAGAATCAGCGATTCAGCAGGGATTCTATGAAAAACCAAGAACAGAATCTGTGCCTTCTAAAAAAATAGAAGTAAATAATAATCTTGCTTATGCGTACCTTGAACGAAAAGATTATTCTAAAGCCGAAACGGTATATAATTATGTTTTAGAATTGAATCCAAATTATGTAGACGCCTATATTAATCTGGCTTACTTAAAGTTGCAAATGAAGAAAGACTTGGCCGACGAAATATCTTCATTGGGAACTACTCCAGCTGAGATGCAGAAGTACGATAAGCTCAATGCTAGAAAAGATGATATTACAAGAAGCGCAATTCCATATCTGAAAAAAGTGCTTACACTAGAACCGAAAAATCCAGATGCAACAAAAACATTGCTAGGTGTTTATAGATCGCTTGATATGACAGCTGAATATAATGCTTTAAAAGCGGGAATGTAGTTTCTGTTAAAAGAGACAAAGTTGCAAAGATGCAGAGGCACAGAGTTTTTCTTTGTGCCTTATTTTTTTGAAACTGTTTTTTCTAGTTCTTCAATTAGAGATTTCTTTCCGACAGTCTTAGTAATAATGTCTTTTTCAAGATTCCATCCGCGCGCGGGAGAATATTCTCGTCCGTACCAAATAATCTGCAAATGCAAGTCATTCCATAATTCTCTTGGAAATAATCTTTTAGCATCTTTCTCGGTTTGCGCTACATTTTTACCGTTAGATAAATTCCATCGGTACATCAATCTATGAATATGTGTGTCAACAGGAAAAGCAGGAACGCCAAAAGCCTGCGACATTACAACGCTTGCCGTTTTATGTCCAACCGCTGGTAAAGCCTCAAGAGCTTCAAAACTTTGAGGAACTTCGCCATTATGCTTTTCAATTAAAATTTCAGACAAACCATGAATCCCTTTTGATTTCATTGGAGATAAACCGCACGGACGAATAATTTCTTTGATTTCCTCCACCGACATTTTAACCATATCATACGGATTATCAGCTTTTGCAAAAAGCAACGGTGTAATCTGATTCACACGAACATCTGTACATTGAGCAGATAATAAAACAGCTATCAAAAGCGTATAAGGATCTTTATGGTCAAGTGGAACAGGTATAGTAGGGTAGAGTTCTTTTAAGGTGTCGATAACAAATTGTACGCGAGCTTCTTTATTCATTTCCGTGTTTTTAATACTGTAAAAATAGTATAATTTTAATGATGTGCCTAATCCAGCTTTCCGTTTCAACTCCTCATTATGCTAGCAACATTTTTAAGTATTTAAAAGAGCTTCCGTTGGTCGCTTTTTAAATACAAAAAATTTAAGCTATCATAATTCCGGGTTTTCACTTCAATCTGGGGCATAAAAGAGTTATGAATTATAAGTTATGAGTTAAGAGTTGTGAGTTAAAAGTTATCTTTGTCAATAATCTAAAATCAGCAATGCAAAATAAAAATATATGACAACATTAAAAGCAGGAGATAAAGCACCCAATTTTTCAGGAACAGATCAAGACGGAAAAGCACATAAACTGGCAGATTACGCAGGAAAGAAACTGGTTGTTTTCTTTTACCCAAAGGCAAGCACACCTGGATGCACAGCTGAGGCCTGTGATTTGAGAGATAATTTTCACCGTTTTCAAGCAAATAATTATGAACTTCTTGGTGTTAGTGCTGACAGTGCAAAAGCACAAATTAAGTTTAAAGATAAATACGAATTGCCTTTCCCGCTAATTGCAGACGAAGATAAATCGGTTATTAATGCATTTGGAGTTTGGGGACCAAAGAAATTCATGGGAAGAGAATACGACGGAATTCATAGGACTACTTTTGTAATCAACGAAAAAGGAATTATCGAAGAAGTAATCGAGAAAGTAAAAACAAAAGAACACGCTTCTCAGATTTTGAAATAAGTTTTTTTGTTTCAAGTTTCAAGTTTTCTTTGTTTGAAGTTTTGGGCTGAATAAAAATTTTAACGCAAAGCTCGCAAAGTTTTTTTGCAAAGTTTCGCAAAGGTTTACAATTTGAATTAAAGTTTTTTTAAGTCCTCAAAGCATAGAGGTAATACTACTTTGAGGACTTAAAAAACTTTTACAATGCTCTATATAATTTCTCTGCGAGCTTTGCGAAAAAACTTTGCGAGCTTTGCGTTAGAAAAAAAAATCAGTTCAAAACCTGAAATATGAAACAAAAAAAAAGTCCCTTTTTAGGGACTTTTTTTATTGTTTATTTTGTTCTAATTCTTTCTGCGGATGATACCCAAAAAGATGATGTTCTTTTATGATTTCTGGAATACCAGGAGGAAGCATTGGTTCCCAGCCAGTTTTACCTTGATTGATCATTTTTAGAATTTCCCTAGAGAAAACATCTAGAATATTTGGATCATAATCTTCAATATCAACCACTTTTCCATTGAATTTAAAGAATTTGTATAATTCTTTCATTCTAGGATGAACTTTTAAATTGTTCGAATTCATCAATGAGCCATCTTCGTCTAACATTGGATATAAGAATACTTTCATGTCACGATAGAATAATTTTCCGAAAGCCTCTAAGATTCCTCCACTTAAGTGGCGATAGTATTTTTCGTCAAAAATATCAACAAGGTTATTTACACCCATTGCTAATCCCATACGAGCTTTGGTGTAATTAGCAAAATACTCTACTACTTTATAGTATTCTTGGAAATTCGAAATCATTACCGTTTGACCAAGAGAACAAAGCAATTCAGCTCTATCCATAAAGTCTCTCTCGTCAATTTCCCCATCTGACCTTAAATTCGAAAGTGTAATTTCAAAAATTACTAGCGTATTATTTTTTTCAACCTTATTTTCTTTGAGAAACATTTCCAAAGATTTCTCGTACATGTCCATATTTACTTTAGTAACAGGACGGAAACTTCCTCTTAAAGCCAAAAGGTTCTTTTTGTACAAGATAGCAGCCGGAAGAATATTTTTCCCTTCTGGGTTAAACATTACGGCATCTGTCATTCCGTTTTTAACCAATTGTAAACTCATCAAACGATTGTCTACATCAGCAAAACGAGGTCCAGAAAAGTTAATGGTATCGATCTCTAATTGATCTTTGTCTAAGTGATCGTATAAGTAGCGAAGTAATCGTTTTGGATCGTTGTATTTGTAAAAAGCACCGTAAATTAAGTTAACTCCTAAAATACCAAGTGTCTCTTGTTGTAATCTTGCATCTGTCTCTTTAAAACGAATATGAAGTATAATTTCATTATAAGCTTCATCTGGCTCAATTTGGTAACGAATTCCAACCCATCCGTGACCTTTAAACTGTTTGGCGAAATCTATAGTTGCTACAGTGTTAGCGTAACTAAAGAAAAGTTTTGTTGGGTGTTTTTCTCTGCTTAAACGCTCTTCAATAATCTGGCTTTCATGGGTAAGCATTTTTTTTAAACGCTCTTCGGTAACATATCTTCCATCAGTTTCAGCACCATAAACGGCGTCGCTAAAATCTTTATCGTAGGCAGACATCGCTTTTGCAATAGTTCCTGAAGAACCTCCGGATCTAAAAAAATGCCTAACTGTCTCTTGTCCAGCGCCAATCTCAGCAAATGTTCCGTAAATGTTTTCGTTTAAATTAATGCGTAACGCTTTGTCTTTTATAGAAGGAATCTGTTCGATGACCTTGTCACCTTTGAGTTTTATTTCTGTACCCATTTTGTTTTAAATAGATTTGTTACAAAGTTAGTAAATTAGGAGTCTAATGAAAGAGAAATAATCCTATTTTTGTAAAAAAATTAAGTTCAATTGAAGGTTTATTTTTTAGGTACAGGTACTTCTCAAGGTATTCCAATTATCGGAATCGATCATCCAGTTTGTAAAAGCACTGATGCTAAGGATAAAAGGCTTCGTGTATCCATTTGGATAACATGGGACGAGTACTCTTACGTCATTGACTGCGGTCCTGATTTCAGGCAGCAGATGCTTTCATGCGGATGCCGAAAACTCGATGCGATTCTTTTTACACACGAACATTCCGATCACACTGCTGGTTTAGATGATATTCGTCCGTTTAATTTCAGACAAGGAGAAATTCCTATTTATGGACACAAACGTGTTTTAGATAATCTGAGACGCCGTTTTGATTACGTTTTTGAAACAGTAAATAAATACCCGGGAGCTCCAAGTGTAAAAACAATCGAAGTGCAAAACAATGCGCCTTTTGCTGTTGGAGATAAAATGGCAATTCCGATAAATGCTATGCATGGCGATTTACAGGTTTTTGGATACAGAATAGAGGATTTTGCCTATTTAACCGATGTAAAAACGATCGAACAAGCTGAAGTTGAAAAACTGAAAGGAATAAAAGTTTTGGTTGTAAATGCTTTGCGAGTTGAACCTCACGATACTCATTTTAATCTTCAAGAAGCGCTTGATTTTATTGATCTAGTTAAACCTGAAAGAGCTTATTTAACCCATATAAGTCATGTTTTAGGCTTTCATGAAGAAGTGCAGAAACAACTTCCGGCAAATGTTTTTCTGGCATACGACAATTTAGAAATTACAATTTAATTATACCACACAATGAAAAAATCCTTAATGCTTTATCTTTTTATTCTTGCCATTTTAATGAATGTCTTCACATATTCGTTTTATAGCGGAGAGGTGAAATTTGCAGAAAATAGATATGATAAAACAACTAAGAAACTAAGAGACAGCATTAGTCTTATGAAAAATAAGTTGGCAGAAGCAGATTATTTTTCTTTAGAACATAACGAAAATGCACAAAACTACTTTGATAACAGTGCTTCTGGCGGGAAAGTGATTTTGTATGAAAAATTGATTCCAGTTGTGACTGAAAAACTACTAGATTTCAATTCAAATCCAAAAGGGAATCCTTATACGGGACAAGATCAGATTGGACCGAATAAATTTATCATCAATAAAGTAAAAATTTTAAACCACCGTTGGATCATTGCAGATTATAGTAATGGTGAATTATGGGGAGAAGTCTTGTTAAAATACTTTGTTGATAACGACGATAATATTACCTTTGAAGTAAATCAAACTTGGTTATATCAAAAATAGGATTTTATAATCCTATTTTTTTTTGACCTTTAAATAAATTTAGGATTATGAAAAAGATATTTTTGTTTTTGATTATGGCAAGTGCAATTTCTTGCGGAAAGAAAATTTCTCAAGAAAATACCAGCACAACTCCAAAAGAACCTAAAAAAGAAGCTGTTGTAGGAGGAGATTCTGATTCTCATGGCTGTAAAGCTTCAGCAGGCTACACTTGGTCAGTTCTGAAAAAAGAATGTATCCGAGTTTTTGAAAATAGCACAAGGCTAAATCACGCTGAAGATGGAAAAAAGTACTCTACTGTTTCCTATGTAATTTTTGATGGAAATAAAGCAGAACTTTTTTTAGATACTCAAAAGGAATCCATTATTCTTGAAAGAAAATCAGAAGGTGATTCTTGGGTTAACGGCGATTGGCAGTTAATTCCTTGGAAAGGCTATGTTCTGAAAAAATCAGGGAAGATACTTTATACGGGAGAATAGTGTTCAGTATTTAGTGTTCAGTCGCAGTATTCAGTTCCAGTTTTCAGTTTAGAACTTTGTCAAAGTTTCAAACTTTGACCAAGTTTTTTTCATGATTCAAGACTGAAAACTGCGACTGCGACTGAATACTAAATAATCTCTTTAATAAACTCAGAATCTACAATCTGAGCAAATTCTTCGTTTAAACTTGCTAAAGCAGTTTGATGTATTAATTCGGCAGAGAAATCTTCTCCGTTTAAGCCTTTTTTATTGAAAGTAGCTGTAGCATCAGAAACCAGATAAACATTGTAACCGAAATTTCCAGCCATTCTAGTTGTGGTAGAAACACAATGATCTGTTGTTAAACCAACAATTACCAAATCAGTAATTTTGGCATTGTCAAGAAGCTCTTTTAAATTTGTTCCAATAAAAGCGCTATTGACATTCTTTTTGATTACTGTTTCTCCTTCAAGAGGTTTTACTACATCTTGAAATTCATTTCCAGGATTTGTTTCGTTTAAAATCGAATTTGGATTTGAAGAACAGTGCTGAACGTGAAAAATAGGCAGTTTTTTGGCTCTCCAAATTTCCAAAAGTTCGCCAGATTTTTGCTCTGCATCAACATTATTTCGATCTCCGCCCCAGTAAGCAACGTCATGAAAACCTTTTTGGATATCAATTAAAATTAAAGCGGGATTATCAAGTTTTGAAATGCTCATTTTATAAAGGATTTAGTGTAAACTGCGACTGAAAACTAACTAAGCAACCAATTCCTAAAATCAAAGAAATTCTGAGGAGCAACTCCATGCCCAACAGGATATTCTTTATAAGTAAGCGGAATATTTAATTTTTCTAAAGCAGCGGGTGTTTTTCTTGCCCATTCAATTGGAATAACTTGGTCTACAGTTCCGTGTGATGCGAAAAATTTTAAGTTTTTGAAATTATTGTTTTCAAAACCTTCTTTGATGATTTCTTCATTAAAATAACCACTCATTGCCACAACTCTCTGAATTTTTTCAGGATAAGAAAGCGCGGTTGCATAACTTAAAATAGATCCTTGGCTAAATCCAATTAAAGTGACATCATTAGTATCAATTGGATAATTTGCTGCTAATTCATCAATAAAAGTAGCAATTACATCTCTTGAAGTTTTAGCTTGTTCATTGTCTGAAAATTTGTTTTGATCTGCATCAAAATTGATAGCATACCAAGCATAAGCACCATATTGTAAATCGTAAGGCGCTCTTGCAGAAATGATATAATAGTTATCTGGAAGTTCAGAAGCAAAAGAGAATAAATCGGCTTCATTGCTGCCATATCCATGCAATAAAAGCAACAACGGATTTTTATCTAAAATTACTTTTGGTTCTCTTATTTTATATTCTAAAGATAGATTCATTTTTTTAGTGTTCAGTGTTCAGATTTCTAGTGTTCAGCTTGAGCTTTGTCAAAGTTTTGAGACTTCTCGTTTTTGAATTTGGATTTTAAAACTTGGAATTTTAAAAATTAACCAATTTTTTTAAACCATTTTTGAAACAAATCCCCAACTAAAGGAATTGGTCTCATTTGCCCTTGAATAGCATTAAAAATTCCAAAAGTCCAAAGAATTGAAATGCAAATCCACATTGGGAAAGTGATAAAAAAGCTGTCAAAATTGCTGATGATAGCTCCGAAAGAAATGAAGGTTAGAGATAACCCTAGAGATTGACGGATATGAAAAGAAGCAAAACTGTTTTTGTTCTCAGAGTTCATGCTCATGGCGATTAAAACACCAATAATAAGAATGTAACTCGTAATAGCAATTGGTTTTCCTTCTTCGACTGAATTATTATTCATTGTGTTATTTTGTAACTAATTGATTTTGATTTAAAATTCCGTACACAGAACCTTTAAGTTCAGTTCCTAAGAAAGCAGAATTTTTAGATTTTGAAAGAATGTTTTCTTTTGTAAAAGTTGATTTTCCTTCTGTTGTAAACAAAGTTAGGTTTGCTTTTGCACCTTCTTCAATAATATTGCTTTCTAAACCAAAAACATTTCTGGCAGCCGTTAATTTAGAAACAACGGTTTCAACAGGTAAAACCGTTAATAAAGCTCCGAAAGCACTTTCTAAACCAATTGTTCCATTTTTAGCTGTATCAAATTCCATTTTTTTGAATTCAATATCAATAGGATTGTGGTCAGAAGTAATCATGTCGATAGTTCCGTCTGCAATTCCGTTTAGTAAAGCTTGTCTGTCAACTTCTGTTCTTAATGGAGGTGTAACTTTAAAACGAGTGTCAAATCCGTCTAGTTTTTCATCCGTTAAAACTAAATGATGAATCGAAACACTTGCAGTAACATTTAAACCTTTTGCTTTAGCTTCTCTGATTAATTCAACCGATTTTGCAGTAGAAATTGTCGGAATATGAAGTTTTCCGCCAGTGTATTCCAATAAAAATAAGTTTCTAGAAATTTGAAGTTCTTCGGCTAAGTTCGGAATTCCTTTCAAACCTAATCTTGTAGAAACAATGCCTTCATTAGCAACTCCATTTCCTTTAATGTTTGGATCTTGAGAGTAGGCAATTACCAATCCGTCAAAATCTTGTACATACTGTAAAGCAATTTTCAGGATGTTAGCGTTGTCGATGCTTTTGTTATAATCTCCAAAAGCGATTGCTCCTGAGTTTTTCATGTCAAAAAGCTCTGCCATATCTTTTCCTTCACTAGCTTTAGTTAAAGCACCGATTGGGAAAATTTCTGTAGCAGAACCATTTGCTTTGTTTTTTACAAAATTCACCTGAGATTGATTGTCAATAATTGGCAACGAATTCGGCTGTAATGCGATTGCTGTGAATCCGCTTTTTGCTGCCACGTTCAGTCCGTTTGCGATAGTTTCTCTGTCTTCATAGCCTGGCTCGCCCAGTGAGACACTGCTGTCAAACCAGCCTTGAGAAACATGAAGATTTTCAAATCGTACTACTTCTGCATCATCATTTGGAAGAGAAACTCCTATTTTTTCTATTACACCATCTGCAATTAAAAGATCAACGGTCTGATTGTGAAACGGACTTTTTGAGTCGATAATTTTGGCGCTTTTGATGATTAGTTTCATATTTTGGATATTTATTTTATTAAAACATTAAATGTTTTTTATTTACTACCATTAAGAAATTAAGTTCATAAAGCGAGAAACTTAATTTTCTGGGCATTTAGAATAAGATCATAAAGGAAAAACTTAATAATCTTAACGCCTTAATGGTGAAAAAAAATCATTTTACAAATTTTATAATTGCCATTTCTAATGCTAAAAATAACAGTGCAAAGATAACAAACCATTTCCAAATTTGGCTGTCTGTTCTTTCTGTTTGTAACGTATTGAAAATGGTCGAAATTGTGTCGGCAGTTTTGAAATCTGAAACTATATTCGTGTTTACTTGACTCAAATCGCTTTCGGTTCTTTTGTAGTTAAAACTGATATTTTCAACCCATTCTTTTTTGTCAAAAATGCTGTAATTTCCAGCTGTTTCAGGAAAATCATTAAACGTTAATTTGACTTTGTTGTTCAAAATCTGCTGAATTGGAATAAACGAATCGTCTGTTCCTTTCACTTCCAAAATAGCATCTTTAGTCAAAAGAACATCAACAAAATAAGGCTGATTGTTTCCAATTGTTAAAGCGTTTACACCAGTTTTCTGATTGTTTTGAGCAATTTTGTAAAATAATGGAACGATTAAAGGTGATTGCTGAAAATTAGAGTTTGCACTATTGATAGGTGCTGTAAAAACCGTTATTCCAGAAACCTGATTTTGAACAGCGGTTACAAAAGCAGTCTGATCTTCAAACGAAAGAACGGCAGGATAAGAACTTGAAACGGCAAATGAACTATTTACTTTTGGATATTGAAAGTTGGTTATTTTGTTTTCAAAGACGCCCGAAAATAAAGGATGATCAAAATTAATTTTAGTGATTAATTTACTGTTGGTTTCTAAATTTCCAAATTGAATTTTTCCGAAATTCCCCAATAATGCATTTAAGCTAGAAAGAGAAGTTTTCTCAGACGGAATGACAACTAAATTTCCGCCTTTAGAAACAAAAGCTTTCAAAGTGGTTTGCAGTGCTTGCGGAATATCAACCAATTCATTTAAGATAATAGTATTTTGTTTTTCTAAACTATTATAATCCAAAGAACCGATTGGGTAATTGTTATAGTTGAATTCTGCTGAAGTATAAATTCTCGATAAGAAATTGCTTTTTTCAGGTTCGCCAATGCTGATAACGTTTGTTTTTTTGTTTTTTGAAATACTGAAAAACAATTTGTTGTCGTAAGTCAGTCCATTATCTTCAATTGTTACATATCCATGGAAAGCTTCTTTTGGAATAGTAAAATTGATTGTCTTTTTCTTCGTGTCAAAATTAACAATGGTCTTCGCAATCAATTTGTTTTGATTGTAAAGAGCCGTTGAGACAGGTTTGAAATCTTCACCATAAGCTGATAAATTAATGCCAATTTCGTAGAAGTTTTCTAAAGTCTGATTGATGTAAACGCTGTCAATTGAAACATTATTTTTCTGTTCTGCTTCTGGAACGATAAAGTATGGTTTTTCTTCAAAATCTAAACTTTTAATAGCTGCCTCTTTCAAACCAACAGCATCAGTAATAATGACAATATCTTTTTTATGAGCCGATTTGTGTGCTTTTATTTTGGCTGTAATTGCCGAAAGATCAAAAGGAGAAGCGCTGTATTTTAAGTTTTGTAAAGCACTTTTAGATGATTTAATATCGGTATTCCAATAGTTTTCGGTGTTGGTTAAAAGTGAAAATTGAGTGTTTTCGGGAGTGTTTTCGAGCAATTCCTGAACGGCTCTTTTCAGTAATTCTCCTTTTTTGCCTTTTGCTTGCATACTGAAAGAATTGTCCAATACAATATACATCTCATTTGACGCGTTCTTACTGTCGGCGGCTTCAAAAAAAGGTTGTGCAAAGGCAATAATAGCACAGGTAAGCAATAATAAACGTGTCGCTAATAATAGACGTTTTTTAATTTTAGAACTTTTACGAGTCTGAATAGCAAGCTCTTTTAAAAATCGAACGTTGGTAAAATAGGAAGTTTTAAATCGTCTTAATTGAAATAAGTGAACCAAAATTGGAACGATCAATAAAAACAGAAAGTATAGAATTTCGGGATGTTTAAAATGCATTCTGGCTTCGATTTACTTCACTACGTTTTGTTTTTCGCGAAGATGCTGGTCAAAAATACAAATTAAAATTATTAAACCATATAAGTAGGAGAATTATGAATTGTAAATTATAAATTGAAAATGTATTAATGGGCAATCAGGTAGTGAAAGAATATCAAAAAAATGTAACTTTTGTAATTTCTTTGTAACTTAGAAGCTCCTTCAAACAGATATTATTACTTATTTTAGCTAATTCAAAAAACAAAAATAAACTATGAAAAAAATATACCTAGTATTATTTTCAGCTTTATCATTAACCGCGGTTAAAGCTCAAAACAAATTCAATTTACTGGTAGGAACTTATACTAATACTTGCCAGAGCAACGGTATTTATGTATATGAATTTGATGCTTCTACAGGCGATTATAAGTTAAAAAAATCATCAGAGAGTGTTGTCAGTCCGAGTTATTTATCGGTTTCTGCAGATAATAAATTTATCTATGCTGTAAACGAAAACGGGACGCAAAGTACAGTAAGTTCTTTTTCGTATGATTCGCAATCTGGAAAAATTAGTCTTTTAAATAAAAATGATGCTTTAGGAGCTGATCCTTGCCATTTAATAAATGATGATAAAAATGTAATTGCTGCCAATTATTCTGGCGGAAGTATTGCTGTTTTTAAGAAAAATCCAGATGGAAGCATTACTGAGGCGCAGCAGCTGGTTCAGCATGAAGGAAAGGGACCAAATGTGGCACGTCAGGAAAAGGCGCACGTGCACATGGTTATGTTTTCTCCAGACAAAAAGTTTGTATTGTCAAATGATTTAGGTTTGGATAAAGTGTTTATTTACAAATACAATCCAACTGCAAAAAATGAAATTTTGACTTTAAAAGGAAGTGTTGATGTAAAACCAGGAAGCGGACCAAGACACTTGACTTTCAGTAAAGATGGAAAATTTGTGTATTTGGTTCAGGAATTGGATGGAACTTTAACAACTTTAAGCTGGGATAAAACTGGAAGTTTAAAAATAGTTGCTGAAACGAGTATTCTTCCGAAAGATTTTAAAGGAGGAACAGGAGCAGCGGCAATCAAACTTTCGCCAGATGGAAACTTTTTGTATGTTACTGATCGTGTAGATGCTAATGCTATTTCAGTTTACAAAATTTCTAAAACAGGTAGTTTGGAATTGGTAGAACAGCAAAGCACTTTAGGAAAAGGCCCACGTGATTTTGCAATTGATCCAACAGGAAATTACCTTTTAGTAGGACATCAATATACTAATGATATAGTTATTTTTAAACGAGATATCACAACAGGAAAATTGATAGATACTGGCAGAAGAATTCAGATGTGTTCGCCAGTGGGGCTTTTGTTTACGAAAATTTAGTTAAAAAGGTTCTAAGGTGCTGAGATGCTAAGCTTCTAAGGTTAAAAAAAGGGTAAAGATTCAAAAGAATCTTTACCCTTTTTTAATGTCATATAAAAAATTAGAACCTTAGCAACTTAGTAGCTTAGCATCTAAAAAAAAAAAGTTATTTTTTCTTTTTCTTCTCATTTCTCGTCTTCAACATATTTCTGTTGACAGAACCATGAGTTTTCTTTTTTGTTTTTGAAGGCCCACCAAGATTGATTTTCTGATTCTTTTTAGATTTTTCGTGAAAAGCGCCGTCACCTTCTAGTTTTGGTTTTTTCAATAAAAACTTTCTTGGCAATCTATCTTTTTCAGCTTCAATAAGTTTTTCTGAGATTTCAACTTCTTCAGGAAAATCAGCTACTTCAAGCTCTTGATCCATTAAAAGTTCTGTTGCAATTTTGAATTCTTCTTCTCTTGGAGTAACAAAACTAATTGCAGTTCCTGTTGCATCTGCACGACCTGTACGTCCAATTCTGTGCATATACAATTCTGGTTCTTCTGGAAGTTCAAAGTTAATTACGTGAGTAATGTTAGAAATATCCAAACCTCTTGCCATAACGTCGGTTGTAATTAAACCGCGAAGATTTCCTTCCTGAAACTCAGCCATCGTACTCAAACGGTAATTCTGAGATTTATTCGAGTGAATTACACCAAATTGTCCATCAAAAAGTTCATCAATACGATTGAAAAGCATATCTGAAATCTTTTTGTTGTTTACGAAAACTAGAATACGACTCATGCTTTCGTCCGTTTCTAGTAAGTGTTTTAAAAGATTTACTTTGGTATTGAAATTCGGAACATTATAAGTAATCTGAGTAATTTTCTCAAGAGGAGTTCCCGATGGTGCTAATGTCACTTCTTCAGGAAAATCAAAATAATCATTCAATAAATCATCAACTTCATCTGTCATCGTTGCCGAGAATAGAATATTTTGACGTTTGGTTTTCATCATTGCAAAAAGCGAAGTAAGCTGTGGTCTGAAACCTAAATTCAGCATTTCGTCAAACTCGTCAATAACCAGTTTTTGTGTTTCGTCAAAACGAACAACAGCGTCAAGCGCTAAATCCATTGTACGTCCAGGAGTTCCAACTAAAATGTCTACACCTTCGTAAACGGCTTTCTTTTGTGTATTGATGTTTACACCACCATAAATTCCTAAAGTTTTAACCGACATATATGTGGTTAATTTTTCTACTTCTTCAACCACCTGAACTACTAATTCACGTGTTGGAACAAGAATTACAATTTTTGGCGTATTGGTATGAGTAAATTTATAAAGCTTTAAAAGAGGCAGTAAATAAGCAAATGTTTTACCGGTTCCGGTTTGTGCAATTCCCATCATATCACGTCCAGACATGATTACAGAAAAAGATTTTTCTTGAATAGGAGTAGGCGTAACAAATCCTAATTCGTCAACAGCTTTTTGTAATGATTTTGGAAGATTAAATTTTTCGAAAGTACTCATTTGCTTTAAATTTTGTGCAAATGTACGTTAAAATGATGGTTAGAACACAAGATTTTTCGAATCATCTAAAATTTTGTTTGTTTAATTGTTTGATTTTCAGTTTTTAAAATGTTTTTATTTGTGCTTAAAAGCATCGGATAAACTAAAAGGGTAGCGGGATTTTTTAATATTTTTGAAAAGAAAGTAAAAGACGAATACGAAATAAATAAGATGGGAACATTTTCACAAACAAGTATTAAGTGTGATAATATTGAAGTTATAGTACAAGAATTAAAGAAATACTTGCCAATTGGTAGAGAAATATGGCTTGAAACTAATAAATGGTGGTTTTATAACCTACCGCATGAAGAAAATTCTTTTGAAGGTCAAAACCTAACATTAATAGTTTCCCAAAATCTAACCAAAGATTGGGTTGAAGTGGAGCTAGACTTTCAGAACGGATTATATTTTTTTGATGAGATATTAAAACGAATTTCAAAAAATCTGAAAACTGAGGTTTTGTTAGTTTATTATCAGTCCACTGTTGGTGAAGGAAGATTGGCGAAATTTAAAAATGGGCAACTAGAATTGTCTTACTACGAAAAATATTTTTATGAAGGAGTTATTGAAAATAATGTACTTATAAGGAAGTCTAATTATGTAGCCGACAATTTTGGAGTCTCTACTTCGACCATTGAAGAACTTAAAAATTCGAAATTAGGAGATGAAACTCTATGGATTGAATATGATTTTATATATAAATATCTAAACTCTGAAGGCTGGAAAGCTGATTCAGGGAAAGAAGTTTTTTTAGACTGGAACTATTTGCATTTAGAGTACTTGAAATAGATTAGTTATTTCAAAATTTAAAACCCTTCAAAAACCCCTAATCCAAACAAAGCAAAATCATATTTTACAGGATCTTTTGCATCCATTTCTCTTAATTTGGTGTCCAATTCTAATAAAGCTTTTGCATCATTTTGCTTTCGCGAAAGAATGCCAAGTTTGCGCGCAACATTTCCAGAATGAACATCTAACGGACAAGATAAAACGGAAGGTGAAATGCTTTTCCAGATTCCTAAATCGACACCTTTTGCATCTTGGCGCACCATCCAACGAAGGTACATATTGATTCTCTTAGCTGCTGAATTGTTTAGCGGATCTGAAATGTGTTTTTGAGTTCGAGCTAAATGATCTGTTTCGAAGAATATCTTTTTGAACTCGCTGATGCTTTTCTGCAAACTGTCTTTTTCCTGATTTTTAGCAAAAACAGCTTCTAGTCCGTTGTGGTTTTGGTAGATATGTTTTAAGCCTTTTATAAAGCCTGCAAAATCATGTCCGTTGAAAGTTCTGTGTACAAAAGTTTCCAGTTTTGCCAAATCTTCATCAGAATGTGACATGACAAAATCGTAAGGCGTGTTGCCCATTAATTCCATCATTTTATGCGAATTCTTAATAATCATTTTACGGTTTCCCCAAGCAATAGAAGCGCTCAGAAAACCTGCGATCTCGATATCTTCTTTTTGGGTAAAGAGATGCGGAATCTGAACAGGATCACTTTCTATAAAGTCCTGATTGTTATATTGAATGACTTTTTCGTCTAGAAATTCTTTGAGTTCTTTTTGGTTCATTTTAAATGAAATCTTCTTATAGATTTGAGTGCCCTAGCCCTGATGGGAGCGGCATCCTTTTGTGGCGGGGTTCGCCACAAAAGATATAGCGGACAGCAGGAATTAGCTCCTGATTATTTTAATTGCTAATCTGTCCGTCGACCATTACTAGTTTTCTATCAGCCATGTTTGCCAATTCTTCGTTGTGCGTTACAATGACAAAAGTCTGCCCAAACTCGTCTCGAAGCTGAAAAAATAATTGATGAAGGTTTTCGGCAGAATGTGTATCTAAGTTTCCAGAAGGCTCATCGGCAAAAATGACATCTGGTTTATTTATTAAAGCTCTCGCAACGGCAACACGCTGCTGTTCTCCGCCCGAAAGTTCGCTAGGTTTATGATTGATTCTATGCGAAAGTCCGAGGTAAGAAAGGAGTTTTTTTGCTTCTTCTTCTGTTTCTGCTGTTTTTTTACCTGCAATATGGGCTGGAATACAAACGTTTTCTAAAGCAGTAAACTCAGGTAAAAGCTGGTGAAATTGAAAAATGAAACCTAAATTTAAGTTTCTGAAATCGGATAAAACTTTGTCTTGTTTGCTTTTCTTTTTGAAATAGCGATTATAGTAAAAAAGCAATAATAGAGTAGGTGCAAGTACTATTGCCCATGTTCCATATCCAAAAATATCGTTTTCTATTTTACTTCTAAAAAACAATACAAATACTGCCAATAAAATGAAATAAAGGGCTCCTAACCAAGTAATGATTTTAAATGCTTTTTCTTGATTTGAGCTTTCGTTTTTAATGTTTTGTAACTCCAAAACATTTCTGCCATTAATAGTTAAAGATGATTCTGGATTATGGTCGGGTTTGTCTAAAGTTCCTAAAATCTGTAATAATGTTGTTTTACCAGCACCCGAAGCGCCAACTATAGAAACAATTTCACCTTTTTTTATATGTAGATCGACTCCTTTTAAAACTTCAAGTTTGTCGTAGAATTTATGTATGTTTTTTGCG
Source organism: Flavobacterium sharifuzzamanii (assembly GCF_003254585.1). Taxonomy (GTDB): domain Bacteria; phylum Bacteroidota; class Bacteroidia; order Flavobacteriales; family Flavobacteriaceae; genus Flavobacterium; species Flavobacterium sharifuzzamanii. The sequence goes on from NZ_QJGZ01000036.1 coordinate 133,975, forward strand.
TGTATCATGTACTGAAACTGTTTTTACAAAGAAACGAAGATTATGGTCAAAATCAAATCAGAATATTTAAATTCCAAAAAATGAAATTCCAAATTCCAAATCGGTACATAAATTGATATGGGAATATTGGAAATTAAATTTAGATAAGAAATAATATAATTTCATGAATTATCTTTAAATTCGATTAACTTAAAAGAGAATGTGTTATGCAAGATTTAGAAGTTACAGAAGATGATAGAATGTCAAAACTGCTAATTGGATTGGTTTTGGACGGAATTGGTATGATTTCTTTTTCGATTCCGTTTCTTGGGGAGTTTTCAGATGTTATCTGGGCGCCAATCGCGGCAATAATTATGGCAAGAATGTATAAAGGAAGAGTAGGTAAAGTTGCTGGGGTTTTGACTTTTCTGGAAGAGATTATTCCTTTTACAGATGTTATTCCTTCCTTTACCTTAACATGGATTTATACTTATTTTTTTCAGAAAAAATAGAAAAGACGGCTTGTAGCCGTCTTTTTCTGTATGTTGCTATTGCACAATTATTTTCTTCACGTATTGTGTTTTCTTTGTTTGAGGATTTACGACTTTGATCAAGAAAACTCCTTTTGAGTGCAATTGAATGTTTTCTTGTGTGTTTCCTCTTATTTTTTGCTTTAACAACTCTTTTCCAAAAACATCATAGATTTTTAAATCTGAAACTTCTGTTTCTTCGCTCTCAATGAGTACCGAAAAAGTTCCTTTACTTGGAATTGGCCAAACATTAAACGCATTATTTTTATTTTCTTTAATAATATCGTCTGTTCCTAAAGTTAAACTTTGTCCGCTAATAACATTTACTTTTCTTTTCATAGTTCCTCCTTCAGAATCGGTTACAGTAAATTCAAAAGAGCATAATCCGTTTGAAGCAGGAGTAAAGGCAACAACATCAGTATTAAGAGTTGCGTTTCCGTTTATTACATTTGAAATTGCATAAGAAACTCCATTTGTAAAACCTCTAGATAATTTTTGAATATTGATGTCTATTTTGTTTCCGTTTGGAGATTCGTAATGAGGCAAAGACATCCATTGTAAATATTTGTCCAGATTAGTATAACCATCTAAATCAGGATCTGCGTTAGCGTCTGAGAAATCTCCAATTGCAGAGTTTGCATTTGTTCCGATGATGTTTTCCCACCAATTTGGCAGTCCGTCCTGATCGGAGTCCCAATTTGAATCTCTAACTTCTGTTGGATAACTTTCAAAACCGCCAACATCAGCTTCGTTATCAGGGAATCCAGGTTTTCCTGTTACGCTTCCAACTGCAGAATATGTTCCGTTTAATGTTTCTGAGATGATTCGCTGATCATGATCGTCAAATTCAGGCTGTGTGCATCCAACATCAGAAAGAACAATTTTATAAGCATTTTTTGCAGATTGAGTCGTTACATAAGAAGGAAAAAATGGCGTGTCTACAAAGTTATCATAAGGAACCGTGTTACCCGAAGCTTTTCTTCCAAGAGTCTGATTGCTTTCATCGAAATAGCCAGGCATTACATTTCCGTTAAAATAGCATCGCTGCATTCCTGTTCCAACACCTTCATTTTGCTGATTGAAAGCGACAAATATTTTTGATCCAGCACCCGGTTTATAATAGTTGTTTACGAAGTTAACTTCTTTTGTTCCTCCGTCAGTTGTTCTTCCTCCCCAGTTGTAAACCACATTATTGGTAATATCCATTCTTCCAGTATAAGCACCACTGCCGTCTAATCCGCCACCAAGACTCCAGTTTCTGCCATAACAATGCGCTAATAGGTTATGATGAAAACTTCCAATATCACCGCCAATTGTGGCAGCATAACCGTGTTCTGTTCCTGCTGGGTAATTTTGGTGATTTGCTGCATTTAGGGCTTCAGAAATAAGTGTTCTCTGAAGAGTAATGTTTTTTCCAGATCTTGAACTGAAAGATTCGTCAATAGTCCAACTAATAGAGCAATGATCAATGATGCTGTTATCTGCACCAGTAAGTCCCATTCCGTCATAAGTAGGTCCAGCGCCAATTCTAACTCTTAGATTTTGCACAACGGCATCATTTCCTGTCACGCCAAAAGGAGCAGAACGAATACAAATTCCTTTCCCTGGTGCTGTTTGTCCGGCTACAGTTACATAAGGCTGGCTTAAAACGAGTCGAGATTGCAATTGAATTACTCCAGAAGTATTAAAAACAATTGTTCTTGGGCCGACATCATTTGTAACAGCTTCGCGAAAACTTCCAGGACCGCTGTCGTTTAGATTAGTTACAGCGACAACTTTTCCTCCACGTCCTCCGCGCGCAAAACGGCCATATCCTTCGGCTTCAGGAAACGCAAGCTGTGCGGGACGGAAACGCCAAACATTTCCTTTTTCAACTCCGTTTGCTAAAACTTCGTCAATACGCCAATAATAAGTTTCGCCTGTGTATAAGCCGTTTACTTGATAAGAATTGCTGGCTAAAGCTTGGTTTCCTTTAAATTCTGGAGAAGATGTTGTAGCATTGTCAACAGCTGTTTGGTCTGTTCCGAAATATATATTATGAGAAACAGCATTTGCAGCGGCCGTCCATTGCAATAATTTTCCGCTAGAGGTTAATTCGACATGTTCGTCATTTTGTTTTGGGTTTGGATTTGTAGCCTGATAAAAAATATTAGGCGTATTTAATTCAAGACCATTAAAAATGAAGTTTTTGACATTTTCTGTTCCAGAAGTTTCAGCTGCCATTAGAATCACAACATCAGTTCCTGCCGTTGCTTGAAATTTTAAATAAGTAGATTTAGCATCAGCAGTTTTAGTTGCTCGAACTGATGGAATTAAATTATCTACTACTAGATTTCCATCGACAGAAATGTCTATTGGGCTAAAGGTATTGGTTGTCGGACTATCGACATTATTAAAAAAGGCTAATAATGTATGCTCGCCAGTTGCTAAACCGCTTATTTTAAGTTCGATTTGCGCACCTAGATTTGCAGTTGTACCCTTTACGGTAAGTCCGTCAGACACTAATCGGGCATAATAAGGAGCCTGAATTCCCGCTTTGTACCAGTTGGTTCCTAAGTTATCTCCATTGTTTCCAACGCGAGTAATGGTAAATGTAACTCCATTTTCAGTATAAGTGCTGGTGTTACCAGAAGCGATTACCCAAGTGGTATAATCAGGGTCGTTTACTTCTGCTTTAGGTCTTCCTGACTGATCAAAATCAATTTTTACAATCGGATTTTGGGCAAAAATCTTGTTTACCGGGGTAATTAGGCAGATTACTGCCGCTACTACGGAGAGTTTTAAGTAATTTTTCAGCATGTCAAATTGTGGTTTGGTTAGTAAGCAATAATGTAAGTCGAAGAAATTAAAGGACTGATTGCCAGTTGTGAATGATTAATTCGACTATTGTAAAGTTTATTATTACTTAAAATAAAACTATCCTGCACAATGCTGTTCTGCTTAATGTGTTCTTGTAAAATCTAGGCAAAAAACAATAGCATTCTCTTCTTTTAAGCTAATTTTTTTAATACTCGATATCTGATAAATACAGGGATTGATCCAAATAAAGTTTATAAAATATAATTAATTGGAGAAGATGAAAAAGAAATTAAAAAATAAGAATGAAGGGAAATCTTAACCAGAACGGTTCTTGAAATTTAAAAGAGTGGAAGAGGAAAACTAATCTTTAAACAAAAATCCAAGTCCCATGTTTTTAAGCATTTTCTTTTCGAAGTTCCAAAAGAATTTAAATTGCCCAAAAATAGTTCCGATAGCAACCAATAATACCTGATAAATAGGGAAGATGATAATAAGGCGAATAAGTGTAAACCAGCCACCAAAATCTTCTTTAGTAATTCCTAGCCAAACGCAGAAGGGTTTAGACAGCCAAGCAGATGCCGATCCTGTGATGGCAAAAACGATAAGTATAATTATGGCTTGTAAATTGGAGGTAATTCCCCAGCGTTTTTTTAATCTATTCATTGTTATTTGTAATGATTACAAATATAGTATATTATCTTGACGGAACATAACCCCAAAGCTTTTGTTTGTAAGTATTTTGAAAATAAATCATGTAATTGTAAATTAGGTAATTTACTTCATAGCCATAATGAATGTCAGGGCGATAGTCAATAGACATTTCATACAAATTTGGGTTATATCGCTGTGGCTGTAAAACACGATTATTCCATTCTGTTACGTACAGTTTGTTTTTGTTTTCAAGATATTCTAATGAATGATAATTTCGAGGATAAGCTCTAGAAACAAGCCAATTGCTAAAGCCATTATCAATTATAATTACTTCGTATTCTAGTGAGTCATTTGCAATTCTAACTGTGTCGCTTATTTTTTTATTTGATGCAGATGAAGATGCAGTATCTGTGCTCGCAATATTCTGAGAAGCAGAAGAACAAGCAATAATAGTAAGTAAAACAATTAATATGGAAATGCATTTTTTCATAACCATAAAGTTACGATAATTTTTTAAGGTTCAGAGGGGCAAAGGTTTAAAGTAACAAAGGTTTAACTTCTTACTAATAAAAAAGGATTACAATTTTGTAATCCTTTTTTTGAGTTTTTTTTAGAAGCCTTTGTAGCTTTGAACCTATGTTACTTTGCGCCTTAAGAGCTATTTACTTCCAAATAGTTTCCCTATAAAACCTGCGATTCCTCCTTTACTTTTGGTAACTACAAGCACATCTGCAACGTCAACTTTTCCGTCATTGTTTTGGTCAAGTCCGAATTGCATTCCGTATTTAGAAATAGTATCCATTATTCCAGAAGCTTGTCCGCTGTTTCCTGAAATGGAATTTATAATATCTGAGATTTGAAAACTGCTATCGTTTGGATCTTTTGCTTTATTGACTAAAGAACCTAAAATCTGCGGAATCAAATTGGAAGCAACTCCATTTGAATCGGCACTGCTCAAACCAAATTTCTCGCCAAGATTTCCGCTCAATTGCTGTTGAATTTGCTGAACAACAGGATTAGAACTATCTATTGGAGAATTTCCATTAAATAATCCTGCAATCTGATCTGTGTTTCCTTCAGAAACAATCTTTTTTAATCCTTCAAAAATAGAACTGCTTGTTTCGCTAATTACGGCGTCATTATGTTCATTTGGGACAGCTTTATTGTTTACAACAGCATCGCCTCCGTATTGCTGTACTAATTGGGTTAATTGTTCAAACATGATATTTAGGGTTTAGATTATAAATCAAATTTAAACAAAAAAAGAAAGGGATTTATTAAACTATGTTAATAAATCCCTTTAAGTGATTTAATTATAGTTAATTAGCTTAACAAAGTGATGATTTGTGATGCTAATTCTGTACCAATTCTATCTTGTGCTTCTCCAGTTGCAGCTCCAATGTGAGGAGTCAAAGAGATTTTAGAGTGCATTAAGATTGCCATTTCTGGTTTTGGCTCACTTTCGAAAACGTCTAAACCAGCAAAAGCAACTTTTCCTGAATCTAAAGCTTTTACTAAAGCTACTTCATCAATAACACCACCACGAGCACAGTTTACGATTCCAACACCATCTTTCATGATTTCAAGTTCTTTCTCTCCAATGATGTAGCCATCTTGAGCAGGAACGTGTAATGTAATGAAATCCGATTCTTTAAATAAAGATTCTAAAGATTGAGAAACGATTTTAGTTGTGATTGACTGTCCGTCAAAAAACTCAACTTTTACGTCTACTTCAGGAATAAAGCTATCAGCAGCGATAACTTTCATACCTAAACCAAGAGCCATTTTTGCAGTAGCTTGTCCGATACGACCAATACCAACAATACCTAAAGTTTTTCCTCTCAATTCAGTTCCGTTAGCGTAAGCTTTTTTCAAACCGTCAAAGTTTGAATCTCCTTCAAGAGGCATATTTCTGTTAGAATCATGTAAAAAACGCACACCAGAGAATAAGTGTCCGAATACTAATTCTGCAACAGACTCTGAAGACGAAGCAGGAGTATTAATTACATGGATCCCTTTGCTTTTTGCATAATCCACATCGATATTATCCATACCAACACCACCACGACCGATGATTTTGATACCAGGACAAGAATCGATAATATCTTTACGAACTTTAGTTGCACTACGAACTAAAATTACGTCAATATTGTTATCATTTATATAGTTAGCTACTTGTTCTTGAGCTACTTTTGTAGTGATAACTTCAAAACCGCCTTTTTCTAAGGCTAGAATTCCGCTTTTAGAAATTCCGTCATTTGCTAATACTTTCATTGCAGGGTTTATTTTTTTATTTGGTTTAATCGCTTAACTGTTTATTTGTTTAATCGATAAACCAATTATTTGATTTTTCTTTTTTGATATTTTAAAGCAATTTTTTTTTGACGATTAAACAGTTAAACAAATTAACGATTAACCGAAAAAAAATTAAACTTTGCTTTCCAATGCTTTCATTACGTCAACCAAAACCTGAACGCTTTCAATTGGCATAGCGTTGTAGATAGAAGCTCTGTAACCACCAACAGAACGGTGTCCTGGCAATCCAGAAATATTTGCCGCTTTCCATAAAGCATCAAAAGTTTCTGTATGATCAGGATTTGTCAGTAAGAAAGTTACGTTCATATTTGAACGATCTTCTACAGCAGCTGCACCTTTGAATAATGGGTTTCTGTCGATTTCAGCGTAAAGTAATTCAGCTTTAGCGTTGTTTAATTTTTCAACAGCAGCGATTCCGCCTTTTTCTTTAATCCATTGTAATGTTAAAAGAGAAACGTAAACAGCAAATACAGGTGGAGTATTGTACATACTTTCTCCTTTAATGTGTTTAGCATAATCTAGCATGCTTGGAATAGTTTTTCCATTTTTGCCTAAGATTTCTTCTTTAACCACTACTAATGTAGTTCCAGCAGGTCCCATATTTTTTTGAGCTCCAGCGTAGATTAAGTCAAATTTAGAAAAGTCTAATTCGCGTGAAAAAATATCAGAACTCATATCGCAAACAACAGGAACATTTGTTGCTGGAAATTCTTTCATTTGAGTTCCAAAGATGGTATTGTTACTTGTGCAGTGGAAATAATCAGCATCAGCTGGAATTTCGTAACCTTTAGGAACATAAGTATAATTGTCTTCTTTTGAAGAAGCTACGACAACAGTCTCACCGAAAAGTTTAGCTTCTTTGATCGCCGCAGTTGCCCACGTTCCAGAATCTAAATAAGCAGCTTTCCCGTTTTCTTTCATTAAGTTGTATGGTGCCATTAAGAATGCTGTACTAGCACCACCTTGTAAAAATAAAGCCTGATAACCTTTTCCCTGAAGACCTAATAATTCTAAAGCAAGGGAACGAGCTTCCTCCATAACTGCCACGAAATCTTTGCTTCGGTGCGAGATTTCAAGGATAGATAATCCTGAATCATTAAAATTTAAAATTGCTTTTGATGCCTTCTCAAAAACTTCCTGAGGTAAAATACTTGGTCCTGCGCTGTAGTTGTGTTTTTTCATGGTTGTTGTTAATAGTCGAAAATTTTAAAGACGCAAATTTCGGCAATAAGAGCCGAAAAAGCGTTAAAATATTCGAAATAATTAAACAATTTATTACTTTGTTGTTAACAAAAACGTTATAGTATCGACATTGTCTGCGTAATCCCACAATTGCGGTTTTTGGGTTTCGCCAAATGCTGTACTATTTGCAATTAAATTAGTGCTAACAATACATTGAATTTGATCTGTGTCTTCCTGAAGGCGTTTTTCTAATTCTTCAAGATTTTCGTAGTATTCATAAAAAACACTCGAAATAGGCGAAGCATAACTCGAATCTTCTTTTAAAGTCAAAAATCCGTTGTCTAATAATTTGAAATTACTCATTAAAAATACAGCTTTATTATAATCATAATTATTAGCGTATTTTTCATAATGAATAACATCTTGATATTTGAATATTGCCTGAAAAAATGCTTCAAAAGAGTAGTCTTTTGGAATAAAAAGTTTAGAAACATTTCGGCATCCTAAACCAAAATATCTGAAAATATCTTCTCCAAGTGCTTCCAATTCTTCAGTAGTTTCTTTTCCAGTCAAAATCGCAGCCGAATTTCTGTTTTTACGAATAATTGAAGGTTTATCTTTAAAATAATATTCAAAATAACGAGCGGTATTGTTGCTTCCGGTTGCAATTACGGCATCAAAGTTTTCAAGTTTTCCTTCTACGAAAGTGATTTTATCTTTGAAATTTTCATCAACAGCAATTAAATATTTAGCTAAAAATGGCAATAAATGCTGATCGTTTGACGAAGTTTTGATTAAAGCTCTGTTTCCTGTAATTAAAACCGATAAGAAATCATGAAAACCAACCAGTGGAATGTTTCCAGCTAAAATTAAAGCAACGGTTTTTGGATTTTCATTATTTTCATCAATTTTATAAGCCGAAAGCCATTTGTCAATGTTTTCTTTTGTCAAAGCGTCAGCCCAAGATTGTATAGAGAAATAAACTTGTTCAGGAGTATACCATCCATTATGAGATTGCGATAAATGAATCAGGTTGTTGAAATCATCAAAAAAGATATCATTATATAAAACGTCAGATTTTTGCGCAGAAGCGTCTTCAGAAAACTGACTTAAAAATTTTCCTAATTCAACAAAAACACTTTTTTTTGTTTCTAATGTCATAATGTTTGTTTATGAATTGTTTTGATTGTAATTTTGCACAAAAATAAGCATAATTAAGTCGAAAGACAAAAGTCCAAAGTGCAAAGTCGAAAGTTGAAAAGGCTTTTATACTTTTAACTTTAATACTTTCAAACTTTATGACATATTTTATGACTTTAGACTTTATGACTTTTAAACTTTAAGACTAAAAAGATGGCAATTATTATAACTGACGAATGCATCAATTGTGGGGCCTGCGAACCAGAGTGCCCAAATACAGCAATATATGAAGGAGCAGATGATTGGAGATATAAAGACGGGACAAGTCTTTCTGGAAAAATAGTTTTACCTGACGGAACTGAAGTTGACGCTGATGATGCGCAAACTCCAATTTCTGATGAAATTTATTATATCGTACCAGGAAAATGTACAGAATGTAAAGGTTTTCACGATGAGCCGCAGTGTGCTGCTGTTTGTCCTGTTGACTGTTGTGTGCCTGATGATAATCACGTTGAAGACGAAGAAACTTTGTTAGAAAGACAAGCTTTTTTACATAATGAGTAAAAAAACGCTGTTTAATTAATATAGAATCCTGAGTTGAAAAACTCAGGATTTTTTTTACCCCTGATTTCAGGTATTTGTAAAAGTTAGTTTCTTGATAGCGAATGTTTTATTTTTAGACAGTTGCTTTATTGTTAGAAAAATAATACTTTAGTTGAAAAAATAACAATGCCTATGAAGAAATTGCTACTTTTATTTATCGTTTTACTTAATTATGTAAGCGTCTTTGCACAAAAGGAAGAGTATTCTATTATTGTTAAGGATATAGAAACCATGGAACCAATACAAAATGCTACGGTTAAAATAATGAAAACCCAGCAGATTTTATTGAGCAATGAAGAAGGAAAAGTTACTTTTATGCTGACTGGTGGATCTAATGTTCAGGTTTCTGAAACTAATTATGAAGATTTGACCGTACGCTGGACTTCTTTAAATGGAGAGCAAAAATTTGTTGTTTATTTAAAGAGTAAAAACAATAAATTAGATGAAGTGGTTTTGTCTAAAGAATCTCCAGAAAAAACACTTCAGAAATTGGTTAGCAATTCTACAAAGAAAATTAGTATTTCCCATAGACAGAAAGTATATGTTAGAGAGTTTTTTATGCTCGACAATCAGTATACGTATTATAATGACGGATTGGTAAATTTTCAATTTGATAAGAATAATAATGAAACCACTTTACTGGTTGAACAAAATCGTTCTTACGGATTATTAGAAGCTGATGTCAGCGCGGATTTAAAGGGCTATAATTTGAATAATATAATGGAGAATTATTCGAATTTTAAATACTTAGAACCTTTATTGGATTCAAAAGCGAAAAAGGAATATGATTTTACAACCAAAGGACATTCTAAAAATAAAGATTATTATGTAATGTCGGTTGTTCCGTTGGATAAAGCCAAAGAAGCAATTGATAATTTCGAAATCATTTATGATCCTTTAAAAAAGATTATTGTAGAATTTACTATTTCTGTTACACCTGCAACTCTTGATAAAGTAGAAGAGAAGACAAAGGAAGGTGATAAAAACATGACAAAATCGTTTGTTAAGGTCAATTACAGATGGGATGGGACTGATTACTACTTATTAAGCTCCAATGAAGAAATAGGCTATAATCTTGTTTTGAAAGATAAAACTAAAAATATTCAAGTAAGAAATAGTTTTGTAACAACAGGTTTCAATAAACAAAATTTCACTTATAACGAAAGTGACGTCTTTAAGGAAAAATCACTTTTCAATAAGAAAAACAAAATCCTAACCAATTATTGGGATATTTCGGGATTTACAGCAACCGATGAAGAAAAAGCAATCATCGCTTCTTTAGAATTTAAATTGTAATTATAAATAGAAATGAAAAATCCTGAACATAATGTTCAGGATTTTTTTGTTTTGTCAGGTTGAACGGAGTCAAAGCTCTCTTTTAATAATTAAAAATTAAATCCAAGTCTTGCATAGTAATAAGCTCCGCTGAAACCCATTTGTACAGCATCCCAATAACCTCCAGCTTCTGTATTTCCTTGTTCGTCTTGTTTAGTTGGGTATACATTAAATAAGTTGTTGCTTCCTAAAGTCAGTTTTAAGCTTTTTGTAAACTGATAGCCAACAGTTAAATCGGTAATCAATCTCGGATTGTAAACATCATCTTCATCAGCATAATCAACCAAAACTACTTTGCTGAAACGAGTAAAAGCTAAACCAGCATCAAATTTGTTTTTAGCATAAGTAAGGTTTAAACCAAATTTATTGTCTGGAGCAGAAGCTAGTAAAAATGCTTTTTCACGTTTTCCGAAGAAAATAGCTTCGTCAAGAGTGCCATTTTTAACTTTGTCAATTTTCATGTCGTTGATGTTTCCGACTAAAGTTGCACCAAACTGACCGAAATCAAAATTTTTCTTCCAAGAGAAAACCAAATCCAAACCATGTGTGCTTGTGTCAACTCCATTTACGAAAAATTGAGCTTCGGAAACACCAAGATTTAAAGAACTGGCATCAAAATATCCTGTTAAAACGATACGGTCTTTTACCTGAATATAGTAGCCGTCAACTGTAGCTGTAAAATCGCCAAAAGATGCAGTGAAACCTAAAGAAGCATTTACGGCTTTTTCTTCATTTAATTTCTGAATTCCGAACGCTCTTGTTACAGGACTATCGTTTGGAGCCAATAAAACTTCTGTTGCTCCGCTTGCGTTAAAGTTGGTAAAACGCAAATTATAGTAAATTTGAGCTAAAGATGGCGCACGGAAACCTGTACTTATCGATCCTCTAGCATTGATATGATCTGTAATTTTAAGTCTCGACGCTAATTTTCCGTTTAATGTACTTCCGAAATCACTATAATTTTCAAAACGCAAAGCTCCGCTTAACATCCAAGCTTCAGTAACATCCAATTCGGCATCAGTATAAAGAGAGAAATTGGTTCTGTCTTTATTCACTTCGTTTGCAGGGCTGTATCCAGGGAAACCTTGTGAACCTCCAGGTCTTGGTTCTCCAGTTACAGGATCAATTGGTGCGCTTTGTGTTGTTGGATCAGTAATAGGTTTTCCGTTTGTGTCATAAGTTGCGTATGAACCTTCTTCACCGGCAAAAATTTCAAATTGTTCCACTCTAAATTCTGCTCCAAAAGCAATATTTAAACCTTTTAAAACATCTCCATAATTTTTAGAAATATCAAAATTTGTGGTGTTTTGAAGTAAACTGTGTCCTCCAGCATCAAATTCATGAGGGGATTTTTCTTCAAGAGAAGCATTTATAGTTCCTTTAATATCGTATTGGAATTTGTTCTTACCAAAAGTATTGCTCAAATCAAATTTCCATCCGCCAGAAGATTCGGTTCTAATTCCTGCTGCGATAGAATTATCATTAATTTTAGAAGTAATTCTTGGAGTATATCCTCCTGGATAAACAGATTCTACAACTCTTTCGCCATCATTTCGAGTAAAAGCATAAGCATCTGTATCTCTGAAGTTGCTTCCTCCAAAAGCATAAAATTCGGTTTTCTCAGAAATAGGAATTGCTAAATTGGCGAATAAGTTAACACCTGTCATTTCAGCGTCTCCAAAACCTTTTCTAAAATCATAAGCAGGTCTTAGCGTTTTGTTTTTGCTTAAAAATTCTCCTGTAACATTTACATAACCACCTTTAGAGCCAATTCCGGTTCCATAGTTTGCAGCAACTCTAACAGAACCTCCATCAAAATCCTGATCTTTTCCATAAGAGTTTCCATTTCCATTCTGATCCAATCTAAATCCTTTTGTGTTTGGAGTTCCTGGCAAGAATTCACCTTTGGCATGTGTGTTAAAAACACCATACGTAATAGAACCTGTTAACTCGTCAACGTTGTCATTTGTTACAATATTAATAACTCCTGCAATGGCATCAGAACCATATTGAGCAGAAGCACCATCGCGTAGAATTTCAATTCTTTTAATAGATGCGGCGGGAATCGCATTCAAATCTGTTCCTGTGTTTCCACGTCCGCGAGTTCCAAATAAATTGATTAGAGAAGATTGATGCCTTCTTTTTCCGTTAATCAAAACCAAAGTCTGATCTGGCCCCATACCTCTCAAAGAAGCAGGATCAACGTGGTCGGCACCATCAGACCCTGATTGTTTATTGGCATTAAATGAGGGAGCGACATATTGCAATAGCTGATTAATTTCGATTTTACCGCTTTGTGTCGTAACATCCTTTACATTGATTACATCAATAGGAACTGCAGAATTTACAACGGTTCTCTTAGCATTTCTAGAACCCACCACAACAACGTCATTTAAAACCTGGCCATCATTCTCACTTAAAGTAACATTTATTTTATCTCCAGAAGCTGTTTTTTCAACTGTTGTGAATCCTACATAACTGAAAACCAAAGTTGCGCCTTCTTTAACTTTTATTCTGAAGCTTCCCTCAAAATCGGTAGAAACACCATTAGAGGTTCCTTTTTCGACAATATTAACACCTGGAAGCGGATTTCCAGTTTTATCTTTTACAAGACCCGAGACCTCTTTTTGCGCAAAAAGAAATGCTGAATTCAGCAGAAATAGTAATAATGCAATCTTTTTCATAGTTGTTGGTTTATTGGTTTGTTTTTTGTTGATTAGTTTTATAAAAGTAATGTTTTTTAACAAAAATTTAATAAAATGTTTAAAAATTTCATTGCGTATATCTAAAATTATATTATTGGCCATTTTTACTTCGTGCAAGAGCTATTAAATCTTATATTTGCAAAATTTTAAAGCCAAAAAATAGCATTTTGGCAGAAAATGATAAAACATGTAAATCATAAGGCATTAAATCACAAGGTTTAATGAGAAGGGTTTAAATTTGAAGACCCGCATAAAATAAATAGAAACAAACAGATGAAAGCAGGAATTGTAGGATTACCAAATGTTGGAAAATCAACATTATTTAATTGTTTATCTAATGCAAAAGCGCAGAGTGCAAACTTTCCGTTTTGTACAATCGAGCCAAATATTGGTGTTGTAAACGTTCCAGATCCAAGAATCAACAAATTGGAAGAATTGGTAAAACCAGAACGCGTTCAAATGGCAACTGTAGATATCGTTGATATTGCAGGTTTAGTAAAGGGAGCAAGTAAAGGTGAAGGTCTTGGAAACCAGTTTTTAGGAAACATTAGAGAGTGTAATGCTATCATTCACGTTTTGCGTTGTTTTGACAATGATAATATTGTACACGTTGACGGAAACGTAAATCCAATTCGTGATAAAGAAACTATCGATATCGAATTGCAGTTAAAAGATTTAGAAACAATCGAAAAACGTTTAGAGAAAGTAAAACGTGCTGCAAAAACAGGAAATAAAGAGGCTCAAACAGAAGAAGCTTTATTAAACAGAATTAGAGAAGCCTTATTGCAAGCAAAGTCTGCAAGAACAATCGTTCCTCAAAATAATGACGAAGAAGTTCTTATGGAAAGTTTCCAATTAATTACTGCAAAACCAGTTTTATACGTTTGTAACGTTGACGAAAGTTCAGCTGTAAACGGAAATAAATATGTGGATCAAGTTCGTGAATTAGTAAAAGATGAAGAAGCTGAAGTTATTGTACTTTCAGTAGGAGCAGAGGCTGATATCACAGAATTAGAAAGCTACGAAGAGCGTCAAGTTTTTCTTGAAGATATGGGATTAGAAGAGCCAGGAGCATCAGTTTTAATTCGTGCCGCTTACAAATTATTAAAACAGCAAACTTACTTTACAGCTGGTGTAAAAGAGGTTCGCGCTTGGACAATCAATATTGGAGCAACTGCACCACAAGCAGCAGGAGTTATCCATACCGACTTTGAAAAAGGATTTATCCGTGCAGAGGTAATATCATACGACGATTACGTTCAGTACGGTTCTGAGGCAAAAGCAAAAGAAGCTGGAAAATTCAGAGTGGAAGGAAAAGAATATATCGTGAAAGATGGTGATGTAATGCATTTCCGTTTTAACGTTTAATTTTTTTTCTTGAGATAAAAGAGTAAAGAAGAAAGATAATAGATTAAAACTGCTGGAGAGATTCAGCAGTTTTTTTGTGCTTTAAAATATACAGTCACAAAGTTTGTCATCCTGAGGAACGAAGGATCGCAAACGAAACTCTACAAAGATTGGCGACTTAGATTACGGAAATTCGAGTGTGATCCTTCGTTCCTCAGGATGACAAAAAAAGACAAAAAAAAGAGAATAAAAAATCCGTTTAAATCCGCGCTTTCGCGAAAGCGAATCTGTAAAATCCGCGTCCCATTTTAGCAACTGAAAATTTTTGGCTTAAAAATTGGTTACAGAAAAATTAACCAATTACTAATCTAAAATCAACCAATCAAAATGCTAAAAAAATCATTCAAAATTTTAGGCTGGACACTTTTCGGAATCTTTAGTTTTCTAGCTCTTTACATTTCATCTGTTTTGATTATTTCTAGAATTACAGTCAATTCAGATATTGCAAAAGTAGAAGAGCGAGATGCCGTTCCCATTTATATTCTTTCAAACGGAGTGCATACCGATATTGTGGTTCCGATAAAAAATGAAATCAAAGACTGGCGAAACGAAATTCAGTTTAATCAAACCCAATCAAAGGATTCTTTAATGAATTATATTGCTTTTGGCTGGGGAGATAAAGGTTTTTATCTTGAAACACCAGAATGGTCAGATTTAAAAGCAAGTACAGCTTTCAAAGCAGCATTCGGAATCAGTTCATCTGCTGTGCATGCGACGTTTTTCAATCAATTAAGAGAAGGAGATGACTGCAAACGCATTTTGATTTCAAGAGAAAACTATCAAAACTTAGTCAATTATATCTCTAATAGTTTTAGCGATCCAATTCATCCACAATGGATTGAAGGTCATAGCTATGGAAAGAAAGATGCTTTCTATGAAGCTAAAGGAAGTTACAGTCTTTTTTATACTTGTAATACTTGGGCAAATAATGCTCTAAAAGCAGCCAACCAAAAAGCAAGTTTATGGACAGTTTATGATAAAGGGATTTTTTGTCATTATAAATAATTTGCGACATGAAAAAGCTGATTTTAATTTTAGCAATATTATCATTTGTTATTTCCTGTAAAAAAGCAGACGCACCTGTAGAATTTGGAGGTTTGGCATTTTTATTTGAAAGCCCTCAGCCAATTAATGATTCTGAGTTAAGTAGCTTTCCTTCTAAATTTAACGGTACATATATGAGTTCAGATTCTACTTTTTTAAGAATTGATGATAATGGGATTTTTCAAGATTACTTTTTTAAATTTAGAGTTCATCGGCAAAAATTAGATTCTTTAAAATCGGAATATGATCTTATTGATGGAAGATTAATTACTAAGGATAAAAAAGAAAAATTTGATATACTTAAAAAAGGAGACTCGATTGAATTGTCTCAAAGAGATACAGATACATTATTCAGATTGTCATATAATCAGAAATTAAAACGCATTAACGGGCAGTTGGTTTTAAGTACAAGAGATTCTATTTTTTGGAAAATAAAAACGATTACATTAGAAAAGGATATTCTTAGAATTAAAAATATTTATCTGCCACAAGATTTAAGGAAATTAGATTCGGTGACTACTATAAAAGCAAAAATGCTCGATTCACTTTCTTATTTGATAAAACCAACAAGAAAAGAATTTAAAAATGTTCTAAAAATTAAAGAGTTAGGTTATGATCAAGTATATAAAAAAGTATCAAGCCAAAACATGGTAAAAATGTAAAATCTTGCTAAAATCCAAGAAGTCAAAAATTTTCATTAATGCTTAAATTTGAGTGAATATCAAAAAATAAGCAAATGAAAAATCATAATATCTTTTCAAAAACTTGGTATTTATTAAAAACAACATTTTTAGAATTCAACGATGACAATGCTATAAAATTAAGCGCAGCGTTATCTTATTATACCATTTTTGCTTTGCCTCCTTTGTTGATTATTATAATTACCATTTGTGGCTTCTTTTTTGGGGAAGAGGCAGTCACAGGTCAGTTATACGGTCAGATAAATCGATTGGTCGGGAATAATGCTGCTGTACAGATTCAGGAGGCAATCAAAAATGTTCAATTATCAGACAGTAATGTTTTTGTAACTGTTTTTGGAGTTGTGATGCTTTTAATTGGTGCATCTGGAGTTTTTGCCGAAATTCAGAGTTCAATCAATTATATTTGGGGACTTCGTGCAAAACCAAATAAAGGATTGAAAAAATTTATTCAAAACAGATTGATGTCTTTTTCTATGATTGTTTCAGTTGGATTTTTAATGCTGGTCAGTTTAATAGTCAATGCTACACTTGACGTTTTAAATGCACGTTTAAAGCTCTATTTTCCAGACACAACAGTTTACTTTTTTTATGTGGTTAATTTGGTGATTGTTTTTGCCAGTATTACATTGCTTTTTGCTATTATATTCCGAACTTTACCAGACGGTATTATAAGATGGAAAGATGCTTTTATAGGAGCTTCTTGCACAGCAATTTTATTTATGATAGGTAAATTTGCAATTGGATTGTACTTGGGAAATTCAACTGTTGCAAGTGTTTATGGTGCAGCAGGTTCTGTAATTATAATTTTGGTTTGGGTATATTATTCGGCCATTATTTTATATTTTGGAGCAGAATTTACTAAAGTCTATGCAAAAGCTTTCGGCGGAAGTATTTCACCAAATGATTATTCTGTAGAAATACAAAAAGAGATTTTTGAGATAGAATCCTAAACCTAAATATAGAACAACAAATACCACAATTATGAAAATAGTAGCCTTTGGAGGAAGCAATAGTAAGCAATCAATCAACAAACGTTTTGCGACCTATGCATCAAGCTTGTTTGAAAATGTAGATGTAGAAGTTTTAGATTTGAACGATTTTGCAATGCCGGTTTTTAGCGTAGATCTAGAAAAAGAAATTGGTCAGCATGAAGTGGCGCAAGCATTCTTGAATAAACTTAAAGAAGCTGATATTCTGGTGGTTTCAATGGCAGAAAATAACGGAAATTATTCTGTTGCTTTCAAAAATGTTTTCGATTGGAGTTCTAGAATCGAAAAAGACGTTTTCCAACATAAACCAATGTTATTATTAGCAACTTCTCCAGGCGGTAGAGGAGGCGCATCTGTTTTAGGAATTGCGCAGAATCTTTTCCCTCGTTATGGTGCGGAAATTAAAGGAAGTTTCTCATTACCAGCATTTGGCTCGAATTTTGATTTGCAAGAAAATAAAATCTCTAATTCTGAATTAGATCAAGAACTGAAAGATATTATTAAATCAAATTTTTAAATGCCACAAAAAAAGATTGCCCTTATTTTCCTTTTATTAAATAGTATTTTCATCAATTTCACTTTTGCTCAAAAGATCAGTGAAGTCGATAAAATAGTTGCAAAATACCCAAAAAGCTTTGATAGCACCGAAAAATTAGCCGACAGAATCGAAAAAGATTTTGATTCGGATTATGATCGTGCGCGTGCTATTTACAGCTGGATTGCTTTCAATATAAGATACGATTATAATGCGTATTTGAATCCACCGAGAACACAAGGTTTCAGCTATTCTTCTGAAGCTGAAAAACAGCGAAAAATAAAACAACTGAATGATAACCTGATACAGAAAGCTTTTAAATCTAAAAAAGCGGTTTGCGAAGGTTTTACGGCTTTGTATCAGCATTTGGCATCTTTAATGGGAATTAAATGCGAAATCGTTCGTGGCGATTCTAAGATTTCAGTGAGAGATATTGGTCGAAAAAACACTTCTTCTAATCATGCTTGGAATATGGTTTTGATCGATAAAAAATGGCGTCTGCTAGATGTGACATGGGGACAAGGCTATTATGACAGCAGTAAAGGCAGAATGGTCAATGATTTTAATCCGGCTTATTTTGACACAGATCCAGATTATTTCTTTGCGAAGCATTTTCCAGATTCAGGTTCTTATTTGGGAAACAGATTAAGTAAAGAAGATTTTTTGAATGGACCTTTAATTTACAATACTACAATCGAAAAAGATTATAAAATTAAATCACCTGATTCTGGAATAATTGAGGCGAGAAATGGCGATAAGATTACAGTTGAAATCAAAAATCTATCAAAATCTAATCAGGTTTTTTATTTGAATAAATACAATAAAGCAGTTAAAGTTCAAAATCCAAAAGAAAAACGAGGGGGATTAGAATTCCAAATAGGCATTGATAACAATATCGGAGATTATATTACTGTTTTTGTGGATGGTAATAGTGTTGTTTCGTTTAAAGTTGTTTCTAAATAAAAAAGATTATTCCATTTTTTCCATTTCTAAATCCTAATAAGCATAATGTTAATAAAGAAAACTGTTTTCGCATTCCTTTTAAATCTTATTTTTATAAGTTCATCTTATTCACAGCAGTATAGTGCTATTGATAGTATTGTTTTAAAATATCCTGATTTTGGAAGTACTGAAAAATTAGCAGAAAGAATTAAAAATGATTTTACAACAGAACATGATAAAGCAAGAGCGATTTATAGCTGGATTGCATTAAATATAGAATATGATTTGGAGACATTTTTGGATCCTCCTAAACCAAAAGAAATTTCAAAAAGTGATTCTGATTGGGCAAAGCAATTACAGTTGCAAAATGCAAAAACGACACAAAAAGCGTTTCGATCAAGAAAGGCAGTTTGCGAGGGATTTTCTCAGTTATATCAACATTTAGCCTTGTTGACGGGATTAAAATGTCAGGTAATACATGGTGATGCTAAAGTTGAGTTGACAGATATAGGGAGAAGGAATTATATTTTAAAACATGCTTGGAATTCGGTTCAGGTTGATGGAAAGTGGATTTTAGTTGATGTTACATGGGGACAGGGAAGTTATGATTCTCGTCGAAAAATAGTAGTCAAAAAATTTACTCCAATCTATTTTGACATGGATCCAAAGTATTTTAATGCTAAACATTATGCAGAGAGTGCAATGTATAAAGGGAATACTGGAAATAAAGCAGAGTTTTTGAATGGTCCTCTTATATACAATGATTTTATAGAAGAAAACTGCGAAGTTTTAATGCCTTTTTCTGGAGTAGTTAATGCAAATGATGGTGACGAAATTACTTTTAAAATTAAAAATCTTACTAGAATAGACGACTTATACTATCTAGGTAAGAAAGATGAAAAAATAAAGGTGAAAAATTCAAAAGTAGAAGATGGGGTAATGGAGTTTCAACTTACTTATGAGAAAAAACTGGGACGTTTTATTGAATTTTATCTTTTTGGAAAATCTTTTGCCGCTTTTAAGGTAATTCCGAAGTAAAGCTTATAAAGCTTTATTCGATTGAATTTTTTCGTTTTGGCGAAATTGCCGTATCTTAGCAAGAATGATCCGAATTTGAACACTATGGAAGCGACTTTTCTGAAATCAATCTTAGATAATGATTTCTACAAATTTACAATGCAGCATGCTGTAATTAAACTTTTTCCAAAAGCAAAAGTTCGTTATGGATTTATAAACCGCGGGAAACATATTTTTCCTGAAGGTTTTGCAGATTTACTTCGAAATTCTGTTGATGCAATGGCAGATTTACGTTTAACAAAGGAAGAAAAGAATTATCTCGCTCATTATTGTCCTTATCTCGATCCCACTTATTTAGATTTTCTACAAGGATATAGTTTTGATCCGTCTGAAGTTCAGATTAGTCAAGAAGGTTCGGAAATAACAGTAACAGTTGAAGGTTTTTGGTATAGAACCATTTTATGGGAAGTGCCTTTAATGGCTTTAATTTCGGAACTTTTTTACAAAGCAAATCATTTAATTCGTTTAAACGATGAGGCTGTAAAAAATCTTACGAAAGAAAAAATAGAGAATTACAATAAACTTGGTGTTTCTATTTTAGAGTTTGGTACAAGACGTCGCCACTCTTATGATGTGCAGAATCTTGTAAATGAAACTTTGCGTACTTATGGCGGACAGAGCTTTATTGGTACAAGCAATGTGCATTTTGCGATGATGAATAACAGAAGACCTTTAGGTACGCACGCTCATGAATGGTTTATGTTTCATGCGGCGCAATATGGCTTTAAAATGGCAAATTCTATTAGTCTGGAACATTGGACACAAGTTTATAGCGGAGATCTCGGAATCGCTTTAACTGATACATATACTACAGAAATATTTTTCAATCAGTTTGATAAAAAATATTCAAAACTTTTTGATGGTGTTAGACATGATAGCGGTGATCCAATTGAGTTTGCTCAAAAAGTGATTTCACATTACATCAAAATGGGAATTGATCCAAAATCAAAAGCCATTGTTTTTTCAGATTCGCTCAATTATGATAAAGTAAAAAAGATTGTCGATTTCTGTCAGGACAAAATAAAAATGTCATTTGGAATTGGAACAAACTTTACCAACGATGTAGGTCTTCCTGCAATGAATATGGTAATTAAACTAACAGATACAAAGCCCGATAATTTGCATTGGCAAGGTGTTGTGAAACTGTCTGATGAAAAGAACAAAAATACGGGAACGCCCGAAATGATTGCTTTGGCAAAAGAAGTTCTTGGAATAAAATAGTGTTTTTTTGCCGAAAATGCATTTTTTTATAACTTCGATACTCGTTTTATTTTAAAATCAGCTTAAATAGATTTTAAACTGTTATTATTCATAACAAAAAGAAAATACGCTTTCATTTTTTGTTAAGAAATGGTACATTAGCAAAAAATCCTAAAATCATATATGCTAGAGCAAAATCAATATACCGAAGATAATATTCGTTCGCTTGATTGGAAAGAACATATCCGTATGCGTCCTGGAATGTATATCGGAAAGCTTGGAGACGGTTCTTCTCCAGATGATGGTATTTACATTCTTCTAAAAGAGGTTTTAGATAACTGTATCGATGAGTTCGTAATGGGCTCAGGAAAAACTATTGAGGTAAGTATCAAAGAAAAAACGGTTACCGTTCGTGATTACGGGCGTGGTATTCCGTTAGGGAAGGTGGTCGATGTAGTGTCGAAGATGAACACGGGAGGAAAATACGATTCTAAAGCTTTCCAGAAATCAGTTGGTTTAAATGGTGTCGGAACAAAAGCGGTTAATGCGCTTTCTACTTTTTTTCGTGTAGAATCGGTTCGAGATGATAAACAAAAAGGAGCAGAGTTCTCTGCAGGAAATTTAGTTTTAGAAGAAGATATAATCGATACTACAAAACGTAAAGGAACAAAAGTAACTTTTACGCCAGACGAAACGATTTTCAAAAACTATAAATTCCGTTTAGAATACGTTATCAAAATGGTTAAAAACTATTGTTACTTAAACAATGGTTTGACGATTATTTTCAATGGAGAAAAATACTATTCAGAAAATGGACTTCGTGATTTATTAGAGGAAACTATTAATGAAGAGGATTTAGAATACCCAATTATTCATTTGAAAGATCACGATATTGAGGTTGCGCTGACACACAGTAAAACGCAGTATAGCGAAGAATATCACTCTTTCGTAAACGGTCAGAATACGACACAGGGAGGAACGCACTTAGCGGCTTACCGTGAAGCGGTTGTAAAAACAATTCGTGAGTTTTACAATAAGAATTTCGATGCATCTGATGTTCGAAAATCGATTGTGAGTGCGATTAGTATTAAAGTGATGGAGCCGGTTTTTGAGTCTCAGACCAAAACAAAATTGGGTTCTACCGATATGGGTTCTGACGACGGAACACCAGCAGTTTCTGTTCGTACTTTCGTTAACGATTTTATCAAAACGAAACTAGATAATTATCTGCATAAAAACCCGCCGACAGCGGAAGCTTTATTGCGTAAAATTCTTCAAGCAGAACGCGAAAGAAAAGAATTGTCAGGAATTAGAAAACTGGCGACAGATCGTGCTAAAAAAGCCAATCTTCACAATAAAAAATTAAGAGATTGCCGTGCGCATCTTCCAGATACTAAAAACCCTAGAAACTTAGAAAGCACGCTTTTTATTACCGAGGGAGATTCGGCTTCTGGATCGATTACAAAGTCGCGTGACGTAAATACACAAGCGGTTTTCAGTTTACGTGGTAAACCTCTGAATTCATACGGAATGTCTAAAAAGATTGTGTATGAAAACGAAGAATTCAACTTATTGCAAGCAGCGCTTGATATCGAAGACGGATTAGAAAAGCTACGTTACAACAATATCGTAATCGCAACCGATGCCGATGTCGACGGAATGCACATTCGTTTATTGTTGATTACTTTCTTTTTACAGTTTTTTCCAGAGTTAATTAAAGAAGGACATTTGTACATTTTACAAACACCACTTTTCAGGGTTCGAAACAAAAAAGAAACGATTTATTGTTATTCTGAAGAAGAAAGAAAAGACGCGATTGAAAAGCTGAAACCAAAGCCAGAAATCACCCGATTTAAAGGTTTGGGAGAGATTTCGCCAGATGAGTTCAAGAACTTTATTGGAGATACAATTCGCCTTGATCCTGTTATGATGGATAAACATACTTCAATTGAACAATTGTTATCTTTCTATATGGGTAAAAATACGCCAGATAGACAAGAGTTTATTATCAAGAACTTGAAGGTTGAGATTGATGAGCTTGAGGAAGCTTAAAATTAAAGAAGAAGAATTTTTTAGTAGTTATACTGAACAAAATATATGAAAGACGAAGAAGACGATAACATAATTCCAAACGACGACGAGAATAATCAAGATGAAAACCTGATGGATGACAATCAGGATGGAGATGACGATGAGATTATCGACGTAGATGCGAAGCATTTTGAAGGACAGCATTTTTACGAAAATCAGGAAGAAGAAGGCGAAGACGTTATTACCAAAGTAACCGGAATGTACAAAGACTGGTTCCTGGATTATGCTTCGTACGTAATTCTGGAGCGTGCAGTTCCTGCTATCGAGGACGGATTCAAGCCTGTTCAGCGTCGTATTATGCACTCTTTAAAAGAGCTGGATGATGGTCGTTATAATAAAGTTGCCAATGTTGTTGGTCACACCATGCAGTATCACCCACACGGAGATGCAAGTATTGGTGACGCAATGGTGCAAATTGGTCAAAAAGATTTATTGATTGACTGCCAAGGAAACTGGGGAAATATTTTAACTGGTGATGGTGCAGCAGCACCCCGTTATATTGAGGCACGTTTATCTAAATTTGCTTTAGAGGTTTTATATTCTCCAAAAATTACAGAATGGGGACTATCGTATGACGGTAGAAAGGCTGAGCCAATTAACCTTCCAGTAAAATTTCCATTGCTTTTAGCACAAGGAGCTGAAGGTATTGCGGTTGGACTTTCTACAAAAGTGCTTCCTCATAACTTCAACGAATTAATTGATGCTTCGATTAAAATCTTAAAAGGAAAGCCGTTTACGCTTTATCCTGATTTTATGACGCAGGGTATTGCCGACGTTTCGAACTATAACGACGGAATGCGTGGCGGACGTGTACGTGTGCGTGCTAAAATTTCGCAGTTAGACAAAAATACATTGGTGATTACGCAGATTCCGTTTTCGACCAATACATCGAGTTTAATTGATAGTATTTTGAAAGCCAATGAAAAAGGTAAAATCAAAATCAAGAAAATTGAAGACAATACTGCAGCCGATGTTGAGATTTTGATTCATCTTTTCCCAGGTGTTTCGCCAGATAAAACAATTGATGCATTGTTTGCCTTTACAGCTTGCGAAACTTCTGTTGCGCCTCTAGGTTGTGTTATTGAAGATAATAAGCCGTTGTTTATCGGAGTTTCACAAATGTTGAAAATTTCAACTGAAAGAACAGTTGATTTACTAAAGCAAGAGCTTGAAATTCAGCTTGAAGAATTAAAGAATAAGTGGCATTTCTCTACTTTAGAAAAAATCTTCATTCGTGAAGAAATGTATATTGACTTCAAATTATACGGAGACAGAGAATCACTTTACAAATATTTATACGATCGTTTTGAGCCTTTCAAGAAATCATTCGTTAGAGAAATCAATGACGATGATTTACAGCGTTTGACTCAAATCCCAATGATTCGTATTACACGTTTCGACTCTGATAAAGCCGATGAATTGATTTCAAGGTTAGAAGAAGAAATGAAAGAGGTAGAATACAATTTGGAGCATCTTACAGATTTTGCAATTGCTTACTTTACCAAATTAAAAGAGAAATACGGAAAAGGACGCGAACGTCAGACAGAACTTCGTGTTTTTGATAACGTTGAGGCAACAAAAGTAGTTTTAAGAAACACAAAACTTTACGTAAACCGTGAAGAAGGTTTTGTTGGAACAAGTTTAAAGAAAGACGAATACGTTGGTGATTGTTCTGATATTGATGATGTTATCGTGTTTTTACGAGACGGAACCTTAATGATTACAAAAGTCGATGCCAAAACTTTTATCGGAAAAGACATTATACATGCTGCCGTTTTTGATAAAAATGATAAACGCACCATTTATAATATGATGTACCGTGATGGTAAATCAGGGCCGTCTTATATCAAACGTTTCAATGTTACCGGTGTTACGCGTGATAAAGCTTACGATTTGACAAATGGGACAAATGGTTCGCAAGTAGTTTATTTCTCGCATAATCCAAATGGAGAAGCTGAGGTTGTAACTATTTTATTGCGTCAGGTTGGAACAATTAAAAAACTGAAATTCGATATTGATTTTGCTAAACTCGCAATTAAGGGCCGTGGTTCTAAAGGAAATTTAGTGACCAAATACCCAATCAAAAAAATCGAATTAAAAGAAAAAGGAATTTCAACTTTATTGCCAAGAAAGGTATGGTTTGACGATACTGTAAAACGTTTAAATGTTGATGCAAGAGGAGAGTTATTAGGAGAGTTTAAACCAACAGATAAAATCTTAGTAATTAATCAGTCTGGTAAATTAAAAGTGCTCATTCCAGAATTATCTACGCATTTTGACGAAGATATGATCGTGTTGGAGAAATGGAAACCTAAAAAACCAATTTCTGCAATTTATTATGATGGAGAAAAAGAGCGTTACTTCTTGAAACGTTTTCTGGTTGAAAATGAAGGAAAAGAAGAAAGTTTCATTACAGACCATCCGAATTCGCAATTGGAAATCGTTTCGACAGATTATCGTCCTGTAGCGCAATTGGTTTTTGCAAAAGTAAAAGGAGTTCAAAAAGATGATTTACATATAGATGTAGAAGACTTTATAGCTGTAAAAGGTTTCAAAGCTCTGGGGAATCAATTGACAACTGATAAATTAAGACAAGTAAATCTATTAGAACCGCTTCCTTATGATGAGCCAGTTGAAGAAGTTCCTGAAAAACCGGAAATTCCAGAAGATGATGCTGTAGAGACAGAATTAGATGATGATGGCCAGATTGGTTTGGTTTTAGAATAAAAAAAGGAAACGCTAAGATTTAATTCTTAGCGTTTTTTTTTAGAGTTAAATTAATTTTCAACCGAAACAGATTCTGCTATAATCCATTTTACTTCGTTGTTTTCAATAATTACCGAAATGTTGTCATTCTCTTTAACTTCTCCAGAAATTATCTTTTTCGCCAGAGGTCTTCTTAAATGCGTTCGAATAATGTTTTTGATAGGTCTTGCGCCATATTTGGCATTGTAACCATTTTCAGCTAAATACAGTTTAGTTTCTAAAGGAATTTCTACTGTAATTTTATTGTTCTTTAATAAATCAATGAATTCCTTTTTAAGATGGATTTCAAATATTTTTAAAGCATTTTCTTTATTGATTGGAGCAAAAGGTACAATTTCTGTTAATCGCCCTAAAAATTCAGGTCTGAAATAATTAGCCATGATTTCCATTAACGAACTAGATGCTGGAATTTCACCATTATTAAATGTATTAACGATATGATCTGCACCAATATTTGATGTAAAGAGAATTATGGCATTAGAAAAATCACCTTCTTTGCCTAAACGATCATGCAATTTTCCTTCGTCCATGATCTGAAGAAATACATCAAAAACGGAAGGATGCGCCTTTTCAATTTCGTCAAATAAAACAATAGAATACGGTTTTTGTCTAATCTTGTTGACTAATAATCCACCTTCTTCGTAACCAACATATCCTGGAGGCGCACCATATAACAATGCAGCAGAATGCTCTTCTTTAAACTCAGACATATCAAAACGGATAATAGCATTTTCATCTTGAAAAAGAAATTCAGCCAAACTTTTTGCCAATTCTGTTTTTCCTGTTCCTGTGGGGCCTAAAAAAAAGAATGAAGCAATTGGCTGTCCTGCTTTGCTTAAACCTGATCGTGATTCTAAAATAGAGCCAGCAACTGTCTCAATACAATGATCCTGACCAATTACTCTTCTGCCTAAAACTTCCTCAATGTTATTAAGTTTCTGTTTCTCTTCTTCTTTAAGTTTTCCTGCAGGAATTCCCGTTTTTTTAGCGATTATCAAAGACAAATCAAAAGCCTCGATATGAGAACGTTTGTCAAGTGCTTTTTCTTCAAGCGTATTAATGAGGTTTTCAATATAATTCAGGATCGATTCTGATGATTCAAAATTTCTTATTTCATTTTGCTCATTGGGATCCATTAAAAATGCTGTTTTGTTCATTAAATCAACCAAGAACCAATTGTATTCTTTTATTAATTGATTTTCAGATAAATTGTCTTTGTTTTCTTTTAGAAGATTTAATCTATTGGCAATAGATTGTTTTTCGTTAAGAAAAGTTTCTCCAGAAGTTTTTAAAACCGACATTGTGTGGTCAATCAAATTAATGGCAGACTCAGGAAGGCTTTTTTCCTTTAAGTATCTTTTTGATAATCGAATAGATTCTGAAATCGTTTCATCATCTATTTGTATTTTATGATGCTCTTGATAAGTTTTGATCGACTCGCGAATCATTCGAAACAGAGTTTCGTCGTTAGCTTCTTCCAGTTTTACAATTTCAAACATTCCAGCAAGTCCTTGCTCTTTTTCAATTCTTTTGGAATATTCGTCAATTGTAGAAGTGGCAATAATATTTAACCCTTTTGCTAGCTCGCCTTTAAGAACATTTGAAACGCCTGAATCTCCTCCATTTTTATCAAGTAAAATATGAATTTCTTCGATAATTAAAATAGCTTTCGGATATTGTTTAAGCTCCTGAATACAGTTTTTTAAACGATCTTCTATTTCTCCTTTGTATGAAGCGCCAGCAATAAGTGATGACAGATCAAGTTCAAAAAGCTGCACTTTGTTTAAAACATCTGGAACTTGGTTGGCTATTACATCTTGAATAAGAGTATCAATTAAAATTGATTTCCCAATGCCACGATCGCCAATAAGCAAAACATTAGGTTTAGAAAACCGGCAGAGTATTTCTTTTATGGCATTCAATTCAGATTCACGCCCAATCGCAGATACTCTTTTTTTAATTTTCTCAAGGTTTTTATGGACACAATATTTGCTCAAAAAACCTTTTTTTACTTCTTGTTTTACACCATTTTCAGCTTGTGGGATAACAATCTGATCTTCTAGCAATTCATTCCTTGAAATAGGGTAGGATTTCATTTGATCAAAATTGAACCCCACGCCAGGAGAGCTTAATGCTGTTATAATGGCATAGAGGCTAATTTCATCTTCATTCAAAGCAATTCGCACTGATTCTGCCTCTTTTATGATATCGTCGATCAAATCGCTTGGCTCAGTATCAAGAACATGAGTGGTTTTTGGCTCTTCTTCGATTCGAACTTCTGCCCATTCATCAAGATAATAAACATCTTTGCCCATAGTTTCGAGCCGTTTCAAAAGTGATAAATCTCTGTTTAAAATGGCTTTTAATAAATGGGAAGCTGAATAATATTTATTTGAATTGGTTTTAGCAATTTTCTTAGCAATCTCTAATGCGCTTAATAATTCTGCACTGAAAACGTTTTTTTCTTCTTCCATATCAAAATTTAATCTTTAGACCATATCAGGTATTTTTTTACTTTATAGCTGATATTTAATCCTTTAATGCAGTTAGTTTGTTTGTCTTTGTTTAAACGTATTGATTCAATCTTTATTTTTTTTCCTTTTACAGAAGCACATAATTGAGAAAAAGTCAATAGATCGTTATCATTTTTTACCACAGGAACATCTAAGTCATCACACAGAAATTCTGCAAAATCATCTTTTGTTTTACTGCCTTCTGCTACTTTTTTGAACAAAATTTCAAACTGATCTTCAGACATTTTGGGCGCTTTTTTTGTTACAGCGGTAGTGTCTTTTACTGTTTTGGTTTTTGGCGCAACTGGAACATATTGCAGCATTTCTTCAAGCGGATCTTTTTTTACAGAGCCTCGGGGCAATGCAAAAGCCTCTGCTTTTTTCTCAAATTCGTATGAACTTACGTCCAGCGGATTAGTCTTTTTAATGACTCTTGGATGTACGTAAATAATCTTTTTTGCCACACGGCTAAAATCTCCGTTTATAACTAAAGTAATTGTTTTTTCACCTGGTGTTATAAAGGTGTAAACAGGATTGGATGAGGTTTCATCAATGCCTTTATTTTCGCCAAACGCCCATTCCCAAGTTCGCGCATCATCAGAAATTGATTTAAAGTACGCGGGTTGTCCCACTGTAATGGTTTTGGGTGTAATAATTTTTGGCGTGCCTATTTTATCAGCAGCAAATTTGTCTTTTATAGTGATTTCTTTTGTATGGGTACAATTGCCATTTATTGTTAAAGTAACATAGTATTTTCCCGGATTTTTATAGATGTGAAAAGTATGTTTTCTGACATCTTTTTCTGACCCGTCTCCAAAGTCCCAAATCCACGATTTTGCATTGGGAGTTTTGTCATAAAATTCTATCGATTCTTCTGATTGTGAATGATCTGTGAAAATGTAAAACTTGGCATCTTCACAATCGACATGATTAAAAAATTGTATGATAAATGCAATAATTCCAGCTAATAAGAGAAGTGCAAAAAAAAATACTACCCTAATATCAATATTTTTTTGATTCATTTTAATATTTTACTATGTAAGATAATTTTAACAAAAATTGGAAGCAAATGTAGTTTTATTTATTTTAAAAAACTTATTTTTTATACTATAAATTTTACAAATTTTATTTGTATTCTTACAAAATATTTTGCTAGGTTTGTAACCACCACGTCTAAAAATGTAAATAAATTCATTATAAAGGAGTTACGTTCAAAAAGAAGAATTTTCTCAGGTTTGAAAAATAAAAATAAGTTGAAAAATTTGTTTTTTATGTTGCTTAAAATTTAAGAATGATCCATTTTGGTTGCGAAATAATGTTTAATTATCTAAAAAAAGAGTACTAAATAATATTTTTTATGAGGCAGTTTGTTATAATGATACTTATGATGCATTTATTTACGGAATGCCATGCTCAAAAATATATTTCGCAGATTCCCTTCAAATATGATTATTCTTTGGAGCTGTTAAAAAAGCAGGCTCAAATGAATGAAACCGGTTTAAAAAATAAAACCGTCGTCAATGATAATTCAGAGAATTTAAATGACGAAATACTTGCTTTAAAAGAAAAGTACTCCATTATTCTGGCTGTAATGCCAAATAAAATTACCAACTACAAATTATACTCTTACATAGATCCGTGGCTTAATACGCCATATAAAGAGAAAAGCTTTTCTAAAAAAGGAATTGACTGTTCTTATTTTCTCCAGTCTTTATACAGCGATGTTTACAAGGTTACCCTACCAAAAGATCCTGCAGGTATGTGGAAGTCTAAATCTATACAAATTTTTACAGGACGCAGTTTCCTTGCTGAAGGCGATCTGGTTTTCTTTAGATACGATAAAGACCACCCGATATCTGATGTTGGTTTGTACCTGCATAATGACCGAATTCTGGCTTGTACAGACAAAGGTCTTGCAATATATAATTTCAATGATGAATATTTTCAGTTACGATACATAGGCGCAGGACGAATTAACGAGGATGGAAAGAAGAAGTAAAAAAAGTCTTGAGGATCTTGCATTCGAAATTGAGAATATTTCGTATGACATTAGGGCTGAAGTTATTGCTAATGAACTTCTTGAGTCCAGAGCTGTCGTGCAGGATGAAATTACGGTTTCTAATCAGGGACAATTTTCTCGTGCGTACAGAAGCGATATTTTGGAGGCAGTAATTCAGGATGATAATTATGATAAACAGGAATATTTAAATATACGATTATCACGTGATAGTATGTACGATGCGCTTCCAGAAGGTTTTGTGCATAGTTTGACTGAGAATAATTCTGATAAGTCTGTAAAACAGATGATAAAGGAACATAAACATCAGAAAAAGCAAGAAGCCGAGGCTCGTGTTTTTTTTACTCCTTTTGAAAACGAAATTTTTCATTATCGTACTAAAGTAGAAAGTGTTGAAAGGAATTTTTTATACAAACTGAACGGAAGCAAACCGTTGGATTTTTTCTATGATTTTTGGGGATTGTCACACATTTACCCTGAAATTTTAGTTTCAAAATTTATACAGCTGCTGCCTTATGCGTACAAAATAGTGGGAGACATTGAACTTGCTTGCCATTGTTTATCAAGCATTATTGAAGAAAAGGTAACCTATACAACAACAAGTTCTAAAGAATATAGCGAAGAAGGAGAGCAGGTCAGGTTAGGAGAAAATAGATTGGGAGTCGATTTTATTACTGGAAAAGATTACATGGATTATTCTATGAATGTAAGGATAGAAATTGGCCCTATAACTCATAAGCCTTACCAGCAATATCTTAAAAACGGCGATATAAAAATATTTATAGATTGTTTTTGCGAGCATTTTTTTCCAATGGAAGTTGACGTAAAAACAGTGTTATTGATTGATAAAGAAACAGAAGAGTTTAATTTTAGTAAAGAACCTGTGTTAGGGTATACAACACGAATTTAGTAATGGTAAAAAAACATTTATTAGCCCTTATTGATATTAGGCTTATTGTATTTTTAGTAGTAATCATAGCAGTAAGCGCTATACTTACTATGGTATTCAGCGATAAAATAAAAGAATTTGCAACACAATATAAAAGAAAATTTTACATCTATATTTTTTCATTTGTATTGATTTATGCTCTCGTTGGTTTTTTAGGCTACAATAAATTATTTACAGAGCTTTCAGACGAATTTCGATTTTATCAAATTGCGTCACTGCTATTTGGAATCCTTAATGTTTACTTGTATCGATGGTACTTTAACGAGTTTAACCTAAAAGGTGTTGTGGGTATCGAATTATTGTTTTCATTTTTAATAACGCTTTATTCTAGTGTATTGTTTGTGATTATTTATACCGCCTTAAACGGAATTGCACTAACATTTTTAATGTGCTCACATTTCTTGGTATTTATTGTTCCAACAGGCGTTTACGCAGTTTTTAACTATATGATGCAGATTCCTCCTAAAGAATATGTTACATGGAAAATTCCAGAAAGAAAAGATCCTTTTCCAGAGATTGAAAATGTTCAGATGAAAGATTTGCTGCTTATTACATTATTAATCCAGAAAAAAGAAAGTGATACAAAATATACTTCTATAAGATCTAAAGGTCCCGTAAGAATTGATTTTGGAGCGCTATTCTATCATACAGTTTCAGGATATAATGAACATAATGCTGAAAGTAAAATTGATTTAAAGCAAAATGGAGAAAATTGCAACTGGGTATTCTTTCTACAGCCAAAATGGTATCAAACAGCCAAATATGTAGATGCAAAATATACTTTGGGTATGAATGGTATTACTGAGAATTCAGTGATTATTTGTAAAAGACAGAAAAAAGAAGAAACCAAAGTAAATAAAAAAGGTAAGGAAAAAGAAGGGTTTATGTATGAGCCTAAGATTGAAAATAAAGAAAAAGAAAAGGAAAAAGAAGCAGTAGTTTAATGTTTATTGAGATATTATGTATTACATAGATAAACCTGAAAAGGCATCATACGACAAGTTTCGTACTTATAAAATCAAGAAAGGGGATACACTCGAAAGTGTTGCTCGAGATCTTGGCGTTGAGGCTGATGAGCTTAGATGGTATCATAATATGTACTGTGAGATTCCTGACTTAATAGAAGCTGATTTTAAAAGTTACTTAGAGTATTTGATTTTAGCACCCGAAAAAGCTATTGAAGCTAAAAAAGAACAAACAGAAAAAAAGCCTCAAAAAGTTAGTTTAGCAAGTAATTATACATTGCCATTTGTTGCAGACAAAATTGATAATGATTACCAAGTTAGCTATACCATTGTTTTTGGAGATGCTGTTGATACAATAGAAATGAAAGCAAGTGTAAAATGGCTTGCTACTGATAGAAATAATTATCATTTGTTTGAGATAAATAAAGGATCTATTTATGTCAATAATAGTATTCCAGATACCATTATGGATGAACTGGCCGCTAAAACTGCTGCTGTTTTATATCCCTTAAAAATTGTGGTGGATCAATCTGGAAAGTGGGTTGATATTTATAATTATGATGAAATAGAAAGCCGATGGAAGGATACTAAAGAAGAAGTTCTGGATTATTTTGAAGGAGAGGTTGCAGAAAATTATATTGAACATACAGAATATGCTTTAGTAAATTCTGAAACATTACTTAATTCTCTTGCTTCAGATTATTTTTTAAGAGCTTTTTTTAGTGGTATTTATGTTGGCTATACATCAAATTATTCGTTTCAGAACGAAGTCTTTTTTCCATTAGAAAAAGATGAAGAATCGAAGTTTACTGTACAGCAAAAGATAGATTCGATTTTAGATGAATCAAATTTGGTTAAAGTAGAACAAAAAGGTGATTATATAGATTCTGGAGGTGAAGCCAGTTTTGGATTTGACCCGTGGAAAGGAAAATTCAACGCTTCGTATTTTCTGGATGAACATAGTTACTGTATCGAAAAGATAAATTTAGAATGCAATATCGAGTATGATGAGCCGATAAAAGTGATCGTGCAAATTGAATCTTTAAAGAATGAAGAAACTCAAAGTTAAAGAGTTATAAAAGAGTAGTTAAGTCAATGTAATATTTATAAATGAAAAGGCAATGAGTGAGAAACATATAGTAGTTCAGGGAGCTTCACTAAAATGCAAATTTAGCGTAGAACCAAAAAAAGATATATTAAAAGTAAAATCGCAGGACAAGCATTATGCTAATGATAAAGATGCAGAGAAAAAACTCATTGCGACCGACAAAGAAATTGGGCAGACATTAGAGAAAAATACTTTTGGTAAATGTAAAATGCAGCCAAACGGAAGTGGAGATTATCTGCCATGTCAGGCCACAATTATGAAGTGGAGCGCTTTTTACGAAAAAGTAACCTTAAGTAATCAAGGGAAGATTTTACTAGAAGACAGTAAAGGAACTTGTCCTATTGGTGGACCAGATTGTATAGAAATAGATAAACACGGTCAAAAAGCAGAAGCGAGTAAGCAAAATGCTAAAAAAGCAAAACCGCAGGTAAATAATCAAATAAATCCTTTGGTGAATACCGCAAAATTTCAGGAGAGCTTAGAAGAGAGTGATTCTATTTGTAAATAAAATAAAATAGTATGTCAGATTTTAAAATAATTGGAAATCCGGATCCTGTTGTAGGTAAGGAAGAATTCTACTCAGTAAATACTTTTTTACCGAGTGTTCTGCCTTTTCAAAATCCAGCTTCTAATAATAGTTTTGAACAGCCAGTAAAATGGGAAATATACATTCTTGAAAACGGAAGATGGCGCAAGACAAAAGAAAATGATAAAACTGGGAAAAGAATCTCTTACACCTTTCTTCAAAAAAGTTTAGAAAGAAAAGGAATCCGTATTCTGGCAAGAAGAGGAGAAGATGTGGCACGTCTTAATGTAACTTCACATCCCGCTGAAAAACCAAAAATTGAAAGCATAGAACTGCTTGATAAAAATGGACAAAAACCAGCAAAACCGCTTTCATATGGACAGACTCTAAAAGCAAGGCTTCACTGTCTTCATATGGAAAAACACAAAGTATCTGTAACCTTGTGGGAAGATGATGCTGCTGGTGCCGGACATAACAAAGCAAACGAAAAGAATCTAATACAAACACTCTCAGGAGTTGTTGCAAACGGTAAAGCAGATGTTGACTTTTTGCTGCGACCAAGTTTTGCGAAAATTGCAAAACAAAATGGTCCAGAGGAAGGTAAAATTCATGAGTACTATGTTACCGTTGATTTTAACAAAAATAAAATTGCAAGTAACAATGTAAACGTAAATGATATTGAAGCTCCTGTAGCTCCCTATAAGGGAAAGACAACACCAAAAGAAGCTGAAAAGCCAACGATTCCTTCTAAGAAAGATTCTCCAAAGCAAGATGCATCAGATGCTAAAAAAGAAAAGGGCCGAATCAATTCAGTGAATCTTACTGACACAGCTGGAAATAAGATTAAAGGAACATTTAGAGAAAAACAGATTAAAGTCTGGATCAACTCAACCGGGTTAAAAGGAAAGGATGTTAGCTTAAAACTATATGACGAAGATGTAGCTAGCAACGATTTACTGTTTCAGCAGGAATTTACGCTAAAATCTGATTTGCATGCCATTGTTGTGCCTCTAGATACAATTCCTAGAAGCCTTGGAGGAAACTTTTGGACTGAAGGTGCAGAACAGGAGCTGTTTGCAGAAGTTAAAGTATTGCAGACAAATGATCTAAAAAAGAGTGAAGTTGTAGATGTAGATGCTAAAGTTTTTAAACAGGATCCTGTTGAACAAACTAATAAGGTTGCGAAAACTGGTGATGCGAATGATGATAAGAAAGATAAAGGTAAAGAAGCTTGTCAAAAATGTATTGCTCCAGTAACAGCTGACCAATTAAAAGATATTTTTCCAAATGCAGATCCAACAAAATTAGAAAAAGTAGCATCCACTTATACTAAGTATATGAAAGATTTAGGAATGGATACTTGTTGGAATAAAGCTCACTTTTTTGCACAAGCGATGGTAGAAGGAGGGAAATCATTAGAGCTAAAGACAGGAGAATTAATGAATTTTGCAGTACAAGCCTTACCAGATACTTTTTCTGCATTTAGTACAACTGGAAAGCGTTATGGTCCTCCAAATGATTTAGCATTTAAATATGGAAGGATTGATAAAAATAACATTAAGACTCTCCAAAGCAATTACAATAGGCCAAAGCTTCAATATCAAAGTGCTAATAAAGAAATGATAGCAAATACAGCTTATAGTAATAGAAAGGAATTAGGAAATAAAGGAGGAAGTGACGGTTGGAATTTTAGAGGTAGAGGACTAATACAAATAACTGGTAGAGAAATTTATACATTTTGTAATTCGTTCTTACAAAAATATGAAAAAATAGATATTCTATCTAACCCACATTTAGTTGGTGAGCGTTTAGATTTAGCTGTTTTCACATCAATGATCTTCTTTTTATGGAAGAAAATAAATATAAAAGCAAATAAGACAAGGGATGTAAAAAATGACATTTGTCCTTTAGTAGGAAATAATGTAGATATTAAAGATAAAAATAATAAGAAAATATCAACAAATTATGATGAAAAACAGAAAAGCTTTAATGATATAACATCTAAAAAATTTAATATTGATGGGTGTAAATGGGGAACAAAAGAGTCTAAACCAAAGGTAGTTGGTAAGTATTCTACATACGATAATAATTACACAGCAGATAATAAAACTGCATACATAAACATAATAGTCCCTTCTAATAGAAAAAAAGAAGGATTATTGGTTTTTTTCGATGATTCGGGTATTTTATTCAAATGTTATGCACTGGCTTTGGGAACAGGAGGTGAAGACAGGTACACCAATGGAGGTTTTGGAAATGTACCTAATGGTTTGTGGAACGCTGGATTAGAATTAAAAACCGCTAACGTAGGAGTATCATTTGGTAATCATGGAGTAATTAGACTTTCTCCTAAAGCTGGAGATGCATTAAAAGCGTCTGCTAGATCTGGTATATTAATACATTGTGGACATACAATTGGTGACGGAAAGACTGGATTAACTGATAATGGGGCACTTATGGTTACTCATGGATGTATAAGAGTTTATAATGCAGATATGCCAGAAATAACAAAGCATTTTTCAAATTGTTTAAGTTCAAACAAAAAAGTTTTTGTATACGTCGAAGAGGTTAATCCTAACAGCTTAAATCAATTATTCACAGATTATGAAACAATTGCAGATCCTAAAGATTCAAATACTAATAGAAAAAACAAAAAAAATGACGCTCAGTAAGTATACTTATATTTTATTGATTTTTTTAAATCTATCATGCCAAGGTCAGGATAATAAAGTAAATAACATAGAAAAAAAAGAAATACAGATGTTTACTAATGTTTTAAATAAATCGAATTACAAAAATACCATCGAAAATTTTGAAAATGTTAATAAAGACATTATTGGTATTGATACTCGTAATTTGAAAGAAGGTTATAATGAGATTAACATTCTTGGTGAATCTATAGATTATCAAATATGTAAGGAAGGGAAATATATTAAAATAGGAGAAGACATTTTACCAGATATAGATAACATCAAAGAAGATGAGCTTATAAGTTATCCATATATGAAATCTCTAATAAATTTAAATAAAATTCTATATTTAAATGATATGGCTTCTACTTTAGGGACTAGTCTAAAGGATATTGATTTGGCAAGAGATGTGGTTGTATTATTTAATTACGAAAAAAATGAATCTTTAATAAAGAAAGTTGCTGATAATATTGGTGATTGGGATGATTTTTCAAATAATTTCAAATTATCAATGGTCTTTTATAATAGAGATCGTACTATTAGAAAGAAAATCCTTAAATATCTTTCAAAAAAACAAGAGCTTATATATCACTTGACTTTTTATTTAGCTGATAATAGAAAGAGTATAATAAATGCCAATAAGTTATCAACAGAAAAAATTGATGAAGCTATTGCTTACTTATTAAATCTTGGACTTGAAGGTAAATCAAATAAAGATATAGATACAGATAATGATATGTCATATAGACTTTTAAACAATCTTCTTACGTCTCATCCTAATATTATTAATTCTTTTGAAAGAATAAATTATTACGGACATGCAGATTTAGCTTTTTTTATAAAAGTATTCCATACTATACAAAATAATAGTGATCAAAATTCAGAAATAAAAAAATATTATATTCAAGATTCGGATGGTTACTCTAATATAAGAAAAGATAAAAATAGTAACTCAGAGATAGTTGGAAAAATTAAATCTGGCGAAGAAATAGACGTATTGGATGATTCTGGAAATTGGTGGTTTATCCAAGCTAAATCGGGTAATAAAGGATATGTCTACAAGACGAAAATAAAATCTGAATAAAAGAAAATATAGAAAAGGTTCCTTGACATATTGAAAAGAAAAGCCCCAGCTAGCAGGAGTTTTACGCTTTTGCTAGCTTGGGGAATTAATGAAAAAAGATGAAAAATATAATTTCTTTACTAGTTCTATTGCTAATTTCCTGTACAGGAAAAACAGACAGCAAAAAAAATAATTTAGGTAATTCTAATGATTCAAAAGATGCTCCTTATAATTTAACAGATTTAGGAGATGGTAAAAAGTTTAATTATGATACTTTGTCTATAGATTATATTAACAAGGTGAAAACAAGCCTCATAAAGAATAATTTTAAATTTCCAGATGAACAGACATTTAAAAAAAGAACTTTAGAGGTCCTTAAAATAAATTTGTACGATTATAAAAACAATATTATTGTTTTGAGACCTGCAATGTTTACTGAAATTGCGATCAAAGAAAGTAGATTTATCTTAATTGAAGATGAAGAAACTGATGGTAGTGAAAATGCTATTAATGAAAACCTTGAACTTTATTATAATTCTTATGTATTCTATGAGGATAAAATTGCATTTAATTGGTTGAAGTCTCGTTATAAACAGCAGTTAATAGACTTAGTTGTACAATATGGTTATGATTCTGATAAAGAGTTAGTGAGATTTGTATTTAAAAATTTTGATTTTGATGATAGCGTTTCTTTCCATGATTTAATTTTCACGTACGATGTAAAATCTAAAAAGAATATTTTAAGAGAAAACATTCTAAATGATATTGAAAATATTGTCTATAAAGGAACAGTTGAGGGCTATACAGATGCAAAAGAAGGTAATGGTTATAACAGTTTTTCAGATATAATTGAAAAAATCAGAACTAACTCAAACAATTATTTGGATGCCGAAAAATACATTGCTTTCTTATATGAGAAAGATTTAAGAGTTGGTGTAGTCGGTCATATAGAATCTAATTTGAGTGAGAATTCAAAGTATAAAACTTTTTTAAAGGAAAATAATTACTTTAATCTTACGAGGTTGAGGGATTATGTTGAGAATGTTTATGGAGGAGATTCAGATTCAGATGAAGTAAGTACGATTTTTAAAATCTCAGATCCAGATGGATTTACGAATCTTAGAAAAGAGAAAAATTCTTCTTCAGAAATTTTACAAAAAATAAATAATAATACTGAAGTTGAAGTATTAGACAATTCAGGTAATTGGTGGCTGATCAAAACAAGTTCTGGAAATAAGGGATATGTTTATAAAACCAAAATTAAATCTGAATAATATAAAAAAGCATATATGCTCCTTGACATATTGAAAAGAAAAGCCCCAGCTAGCAGGAGTTTTACGCTTTTGTTAGCTGAGGGAATTTATTAAATTAAATAAAATGAAAAAAATACTAAGTTTTGCAATTTTGACTTTATTGTTTGTAAACTGTAAAGAAGATTCAAAAATCAATGGTAGTCTAGGAAAAGACTTAAAAGAAGATTCAATACAAAGAGTTTCTAAATTAGCACCAAGTCAGGGCAAAGAGTTAAGTGATAATGGTTTAGCAGGGAATTATTGGTTGTTTTATAAAATTTCTGAAAATTCAATCTCAGGAACATCTAAAATGACGAAAGATGAAATTGTAAGTCAATTTAAAAATGTTAAAATAGAAATTGATGAAAAGAAAGTAAAAATAGGAGAATCATGTATTTATGATTATTATAAAAGTAATAAAACCCTAACAGAATATTATGAAAGCACTAAAACGGCTAAACTGTATGAGGATATATTTATAAAAAACAAAATAAAGTTTGGAAATGAAATTACAGTTTATCAATCATTATATCCTGAAAAGGCTTGTGAAATTCCTTGGGACGAATTAATTATTGCTGATAATACAATTATTATAACATTTGATGACTATCTGGTATTTTTTAAAAAGCAAAATGGCAATCATCAAAGTGATTGTTATTCAAAGACTAAGATTACAAATTTACCTATAACAAATAAAATTATTAATGGTAATAATGTATGGAATCAACTAGATTGTAATATAGCCAATTTAAGAACTAAAGATTATTTAAGATTACCAGACATAAAAGATATTAAGGTTTTTATTATAGCAAATTTCAATTTTGATGATTTTACCTATACGTTAGTAACGATAAAAAATGATAAAGTTATTACAAAGAAAGATATTGGTTTTGCTAAAGATACTGATGAACCAAATGCAATATCTGAACTAACAGAATTTGAAATAGATAAAGATTATGTTTTTACACTAAAGACCAAATCAAAAACGGAGAATGATTTTAAAGTCACAAAAACTGAAAGATTTAGAATAAATGAGAATGGCTTAATTGTGGTTGTTAAATAATTAAAATTAGTTCACATGCACCTTCTTTATAATAATGAAAAGAAAAAGTCTCGACTGGTAAATATGTGATTTTTATTAATTCATAGATGATAAAATAAAAAATATGAGAAAAATAGTTTTTGGTCTGTTACTATTAAGTTTATTGTTATCCTGCAAATCTCAGGATAGTAAAGAAGATTTTAAAGGAACATGGATTGAGGTACAGAAAAGAGGTAATGAATTTTTGATTATTGATTGTGGATATAAAGGTGAAGATATAAAAATTGTTAATGATTCAATTTTTGAGAATGGTATAATGGAAAGTACTAAAGCAAAGATTGATCATATAAAAGAAGATGAAACAGGAATATCATTGTTTACAGATAAAACGGAAAAAACATATTATAAATTTTTGTTTGTAAATAAAGAAAAAGGTCTTGCCAAATGGGAAATTAAAAATTATGATTTACCAATTGTTATTAAATATTTTGTAAATGAGGTTAGTGCTCATAGAATAAAAAAAATAAAAGGTAAAAAAGCTGATTGTGTCTCTAATGATGATGTTGGCGATTCTGTATATGATTCTCTTAATCTTAATGACGAAAATGTTCTTTTAGTAGAGGATGATAATTGTATATCATTATTAGACAAAGAAGAAAATTTAATTATTGAAAGATGTTTTGATAATTGTAATGTAAAAATTAATCATATAAAAACCGCAGGTTTGCCATTAACTATTATAAGCGGACATAACTCAATTGATATAGAATTTTATAAAAAAGGAGAAAATTGGGTTTCTAACTCAGTTACATATTTTAAAAGTTTGCCAACTGGAGAAGAAAAAAGGACCAAACAAATTGAAGTATCTCTTAAAGAATTCAATTTTGATAGCGTTATTGAACAGTTTGGAGATAATGATATAAGTAACTTTTAATTAAGATGTGTAACAGCTTTATGCTTTTTAGAATTAAAATATAAATCCAAGAGAGAAACTGAAAATCTGGCTCAGTGCGCATAATTGTATCTATTTAACGCGTAAAATCTTGTTATAATAGTAAAATTACATTAATAATCAAAATCTAACCCAACAAAAAGAGAAACGAAAGATTCTCATTTCAAAATAAAAAACTATAGAATTATGATAGAAAAATTAAGTCATTTTCCCGTAAACTGGATTGACGGGATGAAGATAAATAAGAGTCATTTTTTATCTATTCAGGACAACGTTTCTGAATTGGTAAATGATGCAATTGGTATTCATACCACACCTATAAGTTATGGTCTACTGGATTCTGGAAACCAAAACAAAGAGGCCACAAAAATCACTTTAGGAATTGATAATCACAAATTGCTACGTGTTCGTGTAGAAGAATGCCACGCCATAACACCAAACGGATCTAGAATCGAAATCAGTAAAAGCAATACAGACACATTAGATCTTCAGATTCCATATCCAGAAGATACTTATGAAATAAAAGACGGCGAACAATTGGTTTTATTGGCTTGTATTTCGGTTAATTCTAAAAAAAGAATCCCTTTTGGCGAACCAGATCCAGATGAAGTACCGCCAAGATATCCGTACACACAGCCAGAATACAAACTTCATTTAATTAAAGCCGAAGAATTCCGTTCAGGAATTGGATACGGTGGTTTCTATCTTGCAATTGGTAAAATCCTTATTGGAGATACAACAGTTTTAGACGAAGACTATATTCCGTCTTCTGTAACAGTATCCTGTCATCCAAAACTGGTTGATATGCAGGCACAAATTGCCCGTTCGTTTGGTCAGATTGAGATTTACTCAGTTCAGATTTCTCAAAAAATAAACAGAGGACAGCAGACAGGACTTTTACCGCAAACCGTAATGCAATTGGCTGACAATACGGGATATTATTTGGGTAGCTGTTTAACGCAGTTCCGTTGGTTTTCATTGCACCAGCATCCAGCTTCGATGTTAAGCACAGTGGTAGCATTTGCTAGAGTGATGAAGAATTTTATCGATTCAAAATCAGG
Organism: Flavobacterium sharifuzzamanii; assembly: GCF_003254585.1. Taxonomy (GTDB): domain Bacteria; phylum Bacteroidota; class Bacteroidia; order Flavobacteriales; family Flavobacteriaceae; genus Flavobacterium; species Flavobacterium sharifuzzamanii. The sequence goes on from NZ_QJGZ01000036.1 coordinate 176,145, forward strand.
AGCAGGAAAAGAAGAGCTGTTAAACTATTTTGCCGAATGGTGTGATATTTCACAAGGAGATTTCGAAATATTGTTTACGACCCTTATAAATGCTGGTTACGATCACGTGCATATCGATAAAACGGCTTCATTGGCTATAAATGCTTTAAACAGAATAGAGAGATTATTCGAAACACTAAGCAAACTGGATTACATCGGTAAGAAAAAAGAAAACATCGAATTGTTTGTTGCCGAAACAGAGAAAAAAGACATCGTTCACAACCCGAAACGTCACGGTTTCTTTATAAAAGACTAAAAAATAAAATAGTAATATAATTATGGAAGTATTAAATAAACAGGAGCGCCAAAAAGCATTTATTGCTTTTTTAATTGCCTTTATCCTGACTTTTTCAGTTATGCTGATTGCAGTTTCGTTCAACTTTTACATGCCCGTAGCAGAAAACAAAATGCTGAAAGCAGAAAATGAAATGATGAAAAGAGAATACGATTATCAAACTAATTTTTCGGTTAAAATTGACAGTATCAGAATGACAATCGATTCAATCAATTCGCCAAAAGTAGATAACGATTTTCAGCAGCGACTGGCAAATGTTATGATCGCCAATATTTATCAAAAAGTTCCCAAAGACACTACTGAAAACAAAAAATTGTATAACAATGTTATTCTGGCCTACAAGAATATCATTGATTACAAAAAACAAATCAGAAGCCTTACGCACAACTCACACTTAATAGATAGTTTGAATCAGTCAGCTAAAACGTACAAAGAAGAATTAGAAAAAGTAAGCAGAGACTTAGATGTATGCCGTCAGGTTTACCAAAATCAATAATTAGAAATTTAGAATAAAGAAATTAATAAACTAATCATTTAAAAATTTGAAATTATGTTGTCAAACTATGGAATTGGAGGTAATGAAGTAAAAATTGATGCAGATGAAGCGATCACTGCAATCCCTCAGAACAGAACACTTGTTGCTCAAAAATTAACAGTAGATGCTCCGGTAAAACCAGAATTGGTAGAAGGAATCACAAGCATCGAAAAAGCATTCGAACACTTTAAACCAGAAGTAAAAGTAAATTTTGAAACTGCTGATGGTGCTACTAAAGTTGAGCCTTTAAACTTTAAAAACTTAGGTGATTTTGGTATAAAAGGAATCACAACACAAAGCAGCTTTTTATCTGATCTTGAAACAGAAAAAGATCAGTACCAAAAAATTATTCGTCAGTTAAAATCAAATAAGATTTTAAAAGCGGCTTTAGAAGACGGAGAAGCAAAACAAGCTTTGTTAGAAAGCCTTGGAGCATTGATCAATGAGTTAAAAGAAAACAAATAAGAAATTAAAATATTTTAAATATGTCAACTAAAGAAGCATATAAAGGAGATCTGGATACAGCGGTATTAGAACCAAAAGTAGTTAAAGGAATTTCAATTGAAAAGAATGTTGAAAAACTGGCTAAATATGGCGGTTTTGATTTGTTGGAAATGGCAATTGAAGGAGTTCAAAACCTTAACCCAGACAGAAAAGCAAGAAGAAAAATCTTTTTAGGGGAAGTAAATAAAGCAAAAGAAAGAGAAACACTTTTAAAGACTTTAGAACTTTGGTCTTCGGTTTTAAGCAACAATGAAGCTTTGACTGATATGGTAGCGCAAAGTGAAGACAAATGCAAAGAATCTGAAGCTTTATTGCAAAAGAACCTTGCAAAAGCTGTAGAAGATACAAGAGAAATTGAAGCTGCTTACAGAACACTGGCTTTATTCTTTAAAAATACAGAATCTGATAAAGTAAAAAATGTTACGATTGTAAACGCAGAATTAGATCAGTTAAAAGATCTTGACAATACTCGTTTTATTGATGCCATTCACTCAGAATTAGTAGATAATTACGATCGTTTAGATCTTAAAAACAACTATGGTATTTTGGTAATTCCAGGATATTTAGGATCAAATAAAGTAATCGAAAAATGGGCGAAAATTGCGCATGAAAACAAAGTAATGTTGGTTACAGATTTCGAACACCTTGATGAACCGGATGATGTAATGGAAATGTTCGACGCTGCTTCTTTAACAGGAGGAGATGTATACCGTTCTAACGTAATCATGACTTGCAACTGGCTTGTTGGACGTGGCAGATTTGATCAAATTGGAGAAAACGAAGATTTGCACGTTGCGCCTTCTGCGGCATTAGCTGGAAAAATATACAAAACATTAATGTCTCAGGTTACTGCTGGTAAGAAATTCGGAGGAATTAATGAAGTTGACGGAGTGAAATTTGATCTTAAGAAAAGCGAAATTGCTAATCTTGAAAACTTAGGATTGGTTCCGATGGTAAATGAATACGGTAAAGTAATGGCTTTCTCTGCTAAAACATTATTCAGTGGAGATAACTTAGGATTGCAAACGTATTCTGTAGTTCGTGTTTTTGATTATGTGACTAAAGTGTTAATGGATTTCCTTAACCGTCGTGCTTTCGAAAACTTTACTGCTAAAACGCGTAAAGAGATTATGAATCAGATCGTTGCTTTCCTTGACGGAATCACTGGTCCAGATAAATTAATTGAGAATTTTGAAATCCGCAGATTTGAACAAGATCCAATTCAAAAGGACAGAATCTATATGGATATCCATATGAAACCGTATTTCCCTGCTAAAAACTTCCTTATTAAAATGGATGGTCACAAAGGTGATGACGGAACAGAATGGGATACAGATTACGAGCAAAAATAATTGTACAGTAAATAAAAAAAGGAAGCACATAAAATTGTGCTTCCTTTTTCAACAAAACATTGATCTTTTGAATGATCAAACCAAATAATTCAAATTCATGAACGTACTTAAAATTTTACTTTTAGTCGGTTTGTTTTCAATATCAAATTCGATTAAAGCACAAAAAGTAAATCAGATTGATACTTTAAGCTGTCCTATTACGCAAAATGATTTGTTGCTTTCAGGAAAGTTATTTGCAAGTGCGACACCAATTTTACTTCGTGTATACAACGAAGATTACGAATATGCTGTTTTTCAGTTAGGTAAAAGAAAAAGCAGCATCTATCTATATTTTAAAATTTTTACAGATAATGTCTGTGTAAAACAGGCACAACCTCTAGAGTTGTATTTTAAAAACGGAGATCGCTATTTATTAAAAAATAGTTTTAACGTTAATTGTGACGGAACTGCAGCTTTACAGCTTAGAAGAAAGGATATTAAAAAGTTAATGTCTAACTCCATAAATACAATAAAGTTTTTTACGCTTAAAAAGGACTATGAATTTAGTCCCACAGAAGTTGACAATCAAAATATAAGGTTTTATCTGCACTGTTTAAAGCTCTATAAAGTGAGGAAGAAAAAATAAAATAAATTGTGGGAATTTGATATCACCTAAAATATAATCTCTAAAAAAACAAAATATGCCATTTCCAGAATTGAACCTTTCATTAGGACTTACAGATAACGATGGTTCTGTTTTCTATGCAGGAAGCGGAGAAGGAAAAGTAATTGTAAAAACAGATTCTGCTTTAAAAAAGCATAGTATCACTATCACAATTTCAGAACAAGAGGTTGGATCGGTTTATTTGAATACGCATTTGGAAGGTGTCGAAATTCCTGCTGAAATTGAAGTTCCGGTTTATCAAATGATAGTTTCAGACGATAAAACAAACGAGAAAGAAGTATATAAAGTTACCCGTGATACTTTTTTCTATAAAGAACAGACAAAGAAAAAAGGATTGTGGAGTTTTCTGGGTTTAAAATTCTTAGCTCCAAATAACTTTCTTTTTGAAAATATTCCTTTCGAACCTTTAAAAGAAGAAATGGAAATGTATGATATTTCAAGATACAGACAGTTAAATGAAGATAAACTTACCTATACTTTTCAAAAAGGAGAACAAAATATTCAGCTTTTTGCAGGTGATATTAATACACTAAAAGTGGAGAAAGGAATAAGCTATTTTGTAATTGTTGATGAGAAAAAAGGGCAGAGGTTTATTGGCGATATATTGTACAGAGAAAAATTTCTAAAACTCACGCCATCAGTTAAACTGCATATCATAAAACGCAAGAAGGTTTCTAAGGAAATGGAAACAGATAAAAAAGGCCGAGCTAATAAGTTGATTTATATTTAAAAAGTAAAATATGAAAGGAGCATTTTACAAACTTCCGATAGATTTTAATAGCGTAATGCAAAAAAAAGAGCTAGAAAAAACTTCAATTGAGCATTCTATCGCACAACAGATTATTTTACTGGCCACTACAACATTTGGTGAGTGCAAGTTTGACGAAACGTTTGGATCAAAAATATGGGAAATCGACTTTGATTTACTGATGAATGAAAATACATTAAAAGAAATTATTTCAAAAACAATGAAACAGTCTTTGGCTTTTCATGAAAAGAGAATAAAAGTAAAAGAGCTTATCGTTGAATTATCAGAAACAAGGTATTTTGTTGATGATGTCAGCAGATCAAAAAAGAAAGTTGATATAATAATAGAAGCCACAATAAAAAGTACAAATCGTGACTTTGACTTTAGAGGCTACTTTTTTGTTGGACCGCTATCCTATAAATAGACGTTTTTTTAGTAATATTTTTATTTCAATAGTCCTCAAAAGAATTTATTTGTTTTTTAAAGGTTTGATATCATGATAATTACATATTGTAAATAAAGTTTTATTAAAAAATATATTAATATAAGATTTTATTTATATATTTACAGGATAAATAAATAAATTAATAATTAAAAATTTTTCATTATGTCGTTTTTAACATCATTAACAGTAGCAGGAAAAGATTACAAAGTATTAAACGTTAGTTATGATTTAGCTCAAGAAACAGATGCTTCTGGGCGTCCATCTACAGTAACACGTGGAGGAAGAATTATGATTGAGGTTGAATCAACTGGAAGTACTGAATTGTTTGAGTGGATGACTAACAATTTCGAAAGAAAAGACGGGTCAGTAAAATTCATCAAACGTGATTCAAATGCTACTTTAAAAGAGCTAAAGTTTACAGAAGCTTACATGGTTAAGTACAAAGAAAACTTTGATCATAACAGTGACAATCCATTAACTGAAACTTTTATGATTTCTGCTCGCAAAATTTCGATGGGTGGAGGAGAATTTGATAATGCTTGGGTATAATCCTTTGGACTTTATCAATCTTTATTAAACTAAAAGGAAGTCCAATAATTGGACTTCCTTTTTTGTTTTTCTATTTTGAAATATCCAGTTTTCAATTGTTATGAATTGGATTTTCGCACTTCCTAAATTAATTATCTAAACAAATCTACAAATGAGTTTTTTATCTAAATTACATATAGACGGAGAAGAATTTAATGTTCTTGAATTTAATATTGGTTTTAAACAAGAAATTGACACAACAAGCAAACCTACAGGAAATGCTAAAGGTGGAGTAATAAAAATGATAATTGAAGCAAGTCAAAACAGTCATTTTTTATCTTGGATGTTAAATGGTGATTTGACCAAAGACGGTAAAATTGTTTTTTATAGAAGAGATGCATTGAGTAAAATGAAAGAACTTACGTTTACGAAAGCATTTTGTGTTGGTTATGACGAGCAGTTTACAAGCACTACCGAAATTCCAATGAGAATTACTATGGAATTAGTGGCAAAAGAATTGACTTTTGGAGATGCTAAATTCTCAAATAATTGGATTGCTTTAGATTAATTGTTTAAAAGCTAATTAAAAACAAGGACACATTATTATGGCACATTTTTCTGAACAAGTACATATAACTATAGGCGGTTTTACCCAAAATGTTGTTTATTATGATCTAAAGCTATCTCAAAAAATGGCCGACCATCATCATTTTTCTTTCGTTTGGCAATATACTGGTAAAGCAATAATTAACCCTGCTGACCAAGCCAAGGCACTTAGAACTTATCTTGGAGATGAGGTAATTTTTACTTTTAAAAGTCTTACAGGAATTAGACTAATGAGTAAAGGTATAATTACAGAACTTTCTTCTATTGATGTTGATGGAAGCCCAGCAGGATTGCATGTTTCTGGCGTAAGTCACAGTATCGTTATTGATGACATGAAAAAAGCAAGAACATTTAAAGACCGCAGTATGGATGATATCGTACTGAGTATTTTTGCTGAAGGACCAGGAGAGTTTTATCAAAGAGAATCTATTAAATCAACCTATCTTAAAGAATTTAAGAATCTTTTGCAATACAACGAAACCAGTTTTGAGTTTCTAAAAAGATTGGCGACTCGTTATGGGCAATGGTTTTATTTTGATGGAATGCGTATGCAGTTCGGACAGACAAAAAATAGCCAGACCAAATTGATTAATGGCGCTTCTCTGCATAGCTTTAAGATACAAGCTAATATGAGTTCGCATAAAATTTCGCTGAACGGTTACGACTATAAAAACGTATCGACTCTTCGCGAAGCAGCGGCTAAAACTTCATCTGGTAGTAAAGACAGTTTTGCTGCTATTGTAGGTTACAATCAAGGAACTGTAGCAAATTCGGATTTAAACAATGGGGCATATACTACAAACGCTATAAATAAAGACGACCTTGATGAGATGATAAAACTGCAAACTGCAGGCAGTGATGCCAACAGTGTATATTACAGCGGTATTTCTTATTTCCCAATTGGTTTAGGACAGGTATTTACAATTCAAAATCAAACAGTTCAGCATGAATTAATAGCTGTTGAAGTTATACATCATTCTCAAGTGCACGGAAATTATTCTTGTGAATTTAAAGCAATTCCTGCAGATGTATCTGCGCCGCATTATACTGATGTATCTGTTTACAGTAAAGCAGAAACGCAGCCTGCACAGGTAAAAGATAATAATGATCCAGAAGGATTAGGACGTATAAAGGTAGAATTTTACGGTGCAAGCGGTACAGCTATAACAGATTGGATAAGAATGGTACAGCCTTATACTGGTCCTGGAAAAGGATTTTATTTCATTCCTGAAATCGGAGAAGAAGTCTTAATTGGTTTTGAAGGCAATAATGTGCAGAATCAGTATGTGATTGGAGCGCAGTATAACGGACAAGATTCAAGCGGTTATGCCGATGCACAGAATAATATAAAAGCTATTCATACTCGTAGTGGACATATTATTAAATTCACTGAGGATGAAAGTATTACCATAACTGATAAAATTGGCAACGAAATTCATTTAGATACTGTCGGTGGAAACATAAATATTACTGCACCAAAAGTAATAACTATGACAGCGACTGATATTATTATGAATGCTTCTCAAAATATTAGTTTATCTGCGGGAATGAATATAAGAGAGAGCGCTGGAGTTGATAAGTCGACCACAATTGGAATGATGCATAATGTAACTGTTGGAGGTGACAGTATGTTGTCGGTTACAGGGAATTTCATGGAAAATATTGAGGGAAATCTGGAATCACATACTGCTAAAGAAAGACAGGAAGTTGGAGTTAAAGGAATCGATAATAGTAGTGAAGGCGGAATAAATAAACACTCTAAAAAAGAAATGCAAGTTAATAGTGCCGAAAAATCTAAATCTTATTAATGTATGAGCAGAATAAGAATTGTAGGAGGCACTATAACAAAAACTACTGGAGGAGATCATAATATTTATTCGGAAGGGAATATTGTTTATAATTCTGGTAGGTCAGTTAGTTTAACAAGTGATGTAGGTATTAGTTATGGAGAGCCGAAAGATATTCCACCTCTAAAAACTAAAGAGAAGGTTGTAAGTATATCTTCAGAGCTTTATATGCATAATAATCAGGAATTAAAAATTCCTTATCTTGATGTCTCAAGTATTTTAAAATTTAAGAGTTCTAAGCCTTTTATTGCAGGGATAAGATTAATTTTTGGGCGAGATATTAAACATACTGCAGCGAAAAAGTTAATGAAAGATTTAATTAATAATACATTGCCTCGTCCTAAATTTGAAATTGATGATACATTATCTTTTTCTCAAGGAGGATACTATTATGATGGGGTTATTAGCTTGAATCCAAAACTAATACAAGATTCGGAAAAAGATTCTAATAAAGCATGGTTATTATTCAGAGTTATAATGGAAGAAATAGGACATTATATTGATGATTTATTAAGAAATACGTATGACAATATTGGAGGAGATGATCCGAAGGATGAAGGGGTCTTATTTACTGCTGATTTCATTAAGTTTAATCAATTATTATTAAAAGATTTTGAGTTTGCAAAAGTAAAAATTCAATGTGAGAATGGAAGTATTAGAGAGTTTTCACCTAAGGTATTATATGGAAAACCAAATAGGGAAGAAAAAGCTAAAGATTTATTATTTGTAGCATCAAAAGATGATGATCATGGGATAGTAACATTAAAATCAGGTAAAAAAGTAGAAGTTGAATTTTTTAAAATTCGAGGAGCAGGAGCTATTCATGAATCAATTACTAAAAGAGCAGCGACTGCAGCTGGGTTAAAATATGATTCGAGATTAGATGAAGGTTGTGCGTGGCCTGATGTTCCCTGTGAAGATGAAAATTCAATAGAAACATGCTATTATAATACTTGGAGTAATGAGCATAAAAAGGGAACAAAAGCGTACGAGTCTCATCATGGAACAAAACAATATTGGCATTCTATGGCTCCAACAGGGAATCATACAAATCAACAAATTGTAGATTTAATTGTTATACAAGCCAAAGAGTGGTTTAAAAAAGGGTTAGAGATAAAAGTAAATGATGGATTTTTTAATAAGGGAGATGATGGATTGTTTCATGTAGGTAAATTACTCCATATGGTTCAAGATTCATATTCACTATCTCATGTTTACAGAGATAGTAGCAATAGAATAATTCAGTTTCAAGGATACGAAGATCAAGATGCTGATAAACATGGTAAACCAGATGAAGATGATGGTGCAAAGGGTGTTCAGGATGCATTTGTAGCTTCAACTTGGATATTAAGTTCTTATAAGCAAGCAAAAAGCCATACGGATGTTAGACCAGAAGTTTTTCTTCCTGTTTTAGAGAAGTATTTGCGTACTGAGGTATATGTTTTAGCTCCAAATCGAGGAGGAGTAAAGGCAGGAGGTTCACTAGATGCGTATAAAAAGGAAATAAAAAAATAATAGTTCCAAAATAAAAATATAGGCAAAATCGAAGTAGGCCTAAAGGTTAAAAAATAAACTTTTTATTATACTATAAATAGATTAGAAGATGAACAAATTAATAATTTTTCCAATAATAATAACAGTAATTCAATTAATAAGCTTTGGGCATTTATATTATACTCATAAACAGGGAAGTGGACAATATCCAGCAGATTTTATTGAATTGAATATTTTGGCTATTTGTAATATCGGAGTGTTAATTTTAGCTTATTTTTTATATTTTAAAGCAGATGTTAAGTTGAGTATTTGGTTAGCTCCTATTTTACTAGCTATTATTACAATTGTGCTTTTACTTGGCATTTATATAATAATGTGGATTAATAAGTATAATTAATTTAAGTATGAATAGAAATTGTTTTACTCTTTCTGAACTTTAAAAAAAATTTACTGCTTTTCGTGAGCAGTTTGTTTATAAAATGTCAAACCTCAAAAAAGAACCAATGCAGAATTAGTTAACATAGATTTTTTAGAAACGATACAGTTTACTGAAAAGTATTTTGTGAAAATATTATGTTTATTACAAAAGTAGAAGTAAAATAACACAATGAGACAAGATCGAATAAAAGACAGAGTGCTAAAAAGAGCAGCTAGATCATGGGGCTTTTCAGACGTTGAGATGGAGACATCTTTTGATCCTGTGGTATCAATGATGCTTAATGCATTGTCTTACGAATTGGAGAAAGTAGCCCATGAACTTGAAGACTCTAAAACGAGAGTTGTAGAAAGGGTTCTGGAAATTATGTTTCCCGAAGTTACGACAGGAGTAAAACCTGCAAGAGCAATTTTGCATGCTTTGCCAATAGAGAATAATATGAAAGTTTCGCTGCAGAATCAGATGTCGGCAAATCGAAGAATTCATAATATTTACAATCCTTTAGCGCCAATTACTAAAGAAATTGCGCTGTCGCCAACATTAGAAGTAAAGCTCTCGTCTGCAGAGGTAAAATATGTCGCGTATGAGCGTAATTTGTTTGAGATTTCGAATCTTTTTTACAAAGATTCCATAAGAGATTATAAGAATTCACTACCTTCTGGCGTCGTGTTTTTAGGGATTGAATTAACAAATCCGAAAGTTGAAGACATCGAAGATTTAATGTTATATATTGACATTAAAAATATACATCAGAAAGAGATGTTTCATTATTATTTAAAACAGATGAAATGCTTTCAGGATGATGTGCAAATTGATGTAGAAGAAGGTTACAATGTTCCTGTAAACAATATTGATATTGAGAATATCATCAATCGCAATTACACGCATTTGAGTGAAATTATGCAGGAAGTAAACGAGTTTTACTTTGATAATTTTTATACGCTGAAAGGGTCTTTAAAGTATAAACCTCTTAATGAATACAGTTCAGAATATAAATGCTTTGAAGCTGCAACAGAAAGAAATGATAATCCGATTATTTGGGTAAAAATGATTTTTCCAGAATCGTTAATTCCTCAAATATTAGATAATGTTTCTTTTACGGCAAACTGCTTTCCTGTAATTAATAAAAAGAAGCATATTATCAATAAAACGCTGGGTAATTTCTTGTCATATATCGCATTAGAAACAGACAATAATTTCTATCTGGATGTTGATACCGTCATCGATGGATTCAATAATCATTATGAAATAAAAGAATTTAAAGATGGTGTGCTTGAAGAAGGAAATGCCGTATTAAGAACAGGCGGTGTTTCTAGATTCGATTCTAGAAGTGCTTCAGAATTACTTCAAAATGTATTAGACTTGCTAAAGGATGAAAGCTCTTCTTTTGCAGGTTTGGGTAAAGACTTTATGAACAGTTCTTTGGTTGAAATAAATCAGCTTTTAGCTTCTGTAGAGCAACAGGCAAGAGAAAGCAGTTTTTCTAAAAATAATGATCCTTACCTGATGATTAAGCCAAAGATTGATGAATCTATAGGAAAGTCATTTAGTATACATTATTGGTCTACTTGCGCAGAAGAAGGAAACGATATCAAAGCCGGAACTATTTTAGAATCTAAAGAGGATTTGCTGTTTGTAAGTAAAGAGGCAGTTTTGGTTACCAATACTGTTGGCGGTATGAACAAGCAGAACAATAAAGACCGTATTTTGGCTTATCGAAATGCTTTGCTTACTCGTGGTAGAATCGTAACATTTGCAGATATAAAAGCGTTTGGATTTAATCATTTTAAAAGCTGTGTAGCAGATATTAGAATAGAAAAAGGAACGCGAAAAGAAATTTCTGTAAAAGCAGGTTTTAGTAGAACAGTAGATATTTATCTAAAAATAAATGCAACAGAGAGAAATTATTTATTGGCTACAGAATGGGATTATCTGTGCGAAAGTTTTATAAAGAACTTAAAAAACAGATCATCAAATGTATTTCCTTATCGACTTTTCATAGAAGAATAAAAAAATAAATAACGCCGAAAAGTAATTTTCGGCGTTTTTGTTTAATAGAGATTTATTTTGGTTTTACTGGTATTTTTTATCTGTAAGCGTTTTCATAAAGGCAACGAGAGCTTTTTCTTCTTTTACCGTTAAATTTAGTTTGTCAAAAGGAAGTGTTTGATTTTCTACTTCGTAGCCTAAACCAATTCCGCCGCCTTTATTGTAAAAAGAAACCACTTCTTCCAACGTTTTGAAAACTCCGTTATGCATGTACGGGGCCGTAACTGCAGCATTTCTAACAGTTGGCGTTTTAAAAGCGCCAATTAACTGAGGCATTTGGTTATAAATGTAACGGCCTTTATCTGGACTTAAAGATTTCCCTGAAGGCTCATTTGGAGTTCCGATCACTTCATGTTCTGTTTTGGAATAACTTGGAGGAACCGTTCCGTTAAATAAAGGTGTAAAATGGCAAGTGGCACATTTTGCTTTTCCCATAAATAAGTTCATTCCTTCAATTTCTTCATTGTTCAGAATGTTTTTATTTCCTCTCATGTATTCATCAAATCTCGAATCAAAAGAGTTTAAAGAACGCACATAACTAGCAATGGCATTTTGAATCTGCCAAGCTTCTGGTTTTGATATTTTTGGATAAGCTTTTTTGAATAGCTTAACATATTCTTTATCAAGTTGAATTTTAGCATGAATATTTTCCATAGAGCCATGCATTTCATCTTTATTCTGAATTACATCAACACTTTGTTTTTCTAAATCCAACTGGCGCATATCCCAAAACTGAGCATTCTGCAAAGAAGCATAGGTTAGAGTAGGAGTGTTTCTTGGTAAATTCATTCCCGTTAATGAAACATTAGTTTTTAATCCATCAGTAAAAGCTTTTTCTGGGTTATGGCAAGTTGCGCAGCTTCGGTCATTGTTTTTGGAAAGACTTGTGTCATAAAACAATTTTTCGCCTAAAATGGCTTTTTCTTTAGTAAAATTATATTCTTTAGAAAGCACAAAAGCATTTACATCAAAGGCATTTTTGTCAAATAAAGTTTCAATTGTTGGTTTCAGCGGACTGCTTTTCTTTACATTTTTAATATTTTCTTCTTTCTGAAAAGTTTTCAGTTTTTTCGAAATCGGATTTAGATATTCAGTTATAAAAATGGCACGATTGAAAGCATTGAAATTATTATTTTCAGTGCAGTATTTTTGTGCATTTTTGGTTAATTCTCTTAATTCAGATACCGATTTGTTATCAGCATCAATCTTTTCAAGCGTTTCTGGAATTGAGATTAAGCTCTGTCCAGCTTCTGGAATTGAAGACTGCAAAATCGGACTGTCGAAACCTGTTATTCCTAAAGCAATAACTCTAAAAACATTCTGCTGTATAGCATCTAAAACATAATCATCGCTAATGGTAATAACTTCAAAGGTGCTTTTAAGCTGTTTAATATTTGATTGAAAAATATTCAATTCTCTCGTTAAATCTTCTTTGCTTTCAGAATTGTATTCAGGATAAATCATTTCTTCCATAACCTGAAAACCGTGAGGTTCAAAAGATCGGTTTTCTTCCAATTCCATTTCGTCAAGAGCAGGACCATTCATAAATCTGGCAGTTTCGGGAATAAAATATTCAATTGCCCATTCGACTTTTTTGTATGCCAGACGAGACTTTTTAAATTGCTCTACAATTTCTTTTGCCGAAGAATTACTTTTTACGAGCTTTTGAAATTTTGCGATTTCATTACTAAGTTTACTTAAGTCTACAAGTAATTCTTGTTTGACCGTTGGTTTTGAGGTTTCGCTTTCTTTGCATGAATAGAAAAAAGAAAACAGTAGGAATAGAAAAGTAAGATATTTTAATTTCATAGTGGAGTTGTAATAGAAACAACCCTTATCGGAAAATAAGGGTTGTCAATAGATTTTGGTAGAATTATTAGCGTTGTACGTTTCTAATAATTACAGTTTGTCCGCCCTCTTTGTTAGTTTGAGTTCCTGAACCATCAGCATTTTTAAATGCATCACTTTGCCAAGTATGAGGGTGAATATTTACCGTGAAAGTATCTGGAACACCAATGATGTCTGAAATGTCTTGCATAGCTCCAAATTCCCAGCTTCCAAATCTCATTTCGCCAGTTTGGTTATAAAGTGTGTTCCAAGCTGTATCTGTTCTTTTGTGGTTCATATTTAACCACGGTTTGTTTTGTTTTGTAGCAATATTGTATTGCCAGATGTATGAATCGTGTTTTGCATCTGCATAATAACTATCACCATCTTCTTGAATGTAAACGTAGTTTTCAGTTACGCATAAGTTATCAGGATTGATGATTCCAGTTCCAGGAGTACTGTCACCTTCAACAGCTAATTCTAAAGTTCCTTTTAACGGGTTTGTTGCGTCTAATTTTACTTTATAAACTCTTCCCCACATTGTATATCCTTCAACAGGAGCATTGTTAGTTGCCTGACCAGTTGCAGTAAAATAGATTTCTCTATTGTTGCTTGCACTTCCTTTTCTGTAATCTACGTCTTCAACTCTTGAGAAACGAATTGCTTTTAAATCATTAACTGTTGTATTGATTACAGCACCAGTTAAGTTTTTTGCATTCGGAATTTCAACAAATTCAACTGGGTATGAATTGTTTAAAGTCATAGTTGTTTCAACTTGATTTCCGTCAGTTCTTTTTAAAGCGTATAATTTTCCATTCGACAAATCGCCAACTGTACTAACATACATAATTAACTGACCAGCACTTACGTGAGAAGTAGCATACGATTGATCTTCACCAATTAAAATAACTGTTTTTCCAGGATAAGCTTCTTTTGGAAGCGGAACAGCGTTTTCCATACTTGCTTTTCCTAAAGCTGGTAAAACTCTATCAGTTCTAGCTTTATCAGTAGATAATCCAAGAGGATTAATTCCGTGAACCATACTTTCTTGACCGCTTTCTCCAGCAGTTAAAAAGATTGGTCCAAATCCGTGGATTTCTGGAGTTGCCAAAGTAGCAGAACATAAACGAGTAAGACCTCCAACACCATCAACGATATAATCTCCTTTTACAGGTTTGAAGGTTTTATCTAAATATACTCTTGATACCGATTGAATAATTTCGTGGTTAGTAATCATAATATATCCGTCACCATTTGGATCTTTCATTAATCCAGCTCCATCTGGCTGTGCTCCATAAACAAAAGAAGGTGAATTTGGAAGAACATCTGCACTTGTAATTAAAGTACTGATTTTTAAGTTTTCGAAACCTGTTTGAGCATAGACAAAAGGAGGTACTTTTGAATGTGAAGTAAAATCGATACTTGCGTTTACATCGTTTTTTGAATCTTTGTCATCATTTTGACAGCTTATTGCAGAAAGACCGGCAAGTCCAAGCAAGGTAATTGATTTTAAAAAGTTAGCTTTCATAAGTGTTTTTTATTTTTTTTGATTAAGGCAAAGCTATCTCTCTAAAACAAAGTACACGTTATGTTAATTTTTTCTTAATGCTAATAAATGTAAGTCTTGTATTATGAAAAAGTAAATTAAAGGTTTTGAATGTAAATTTAAGACTCCTAAAAAAAACTTAAAATTATTTGAATAGCTGATTTAAATTGGTTGCTTTCTTCTCTTTCAGTTTTTTAACAATCTTGAGGAAAGCGATCGCAGTAATATAAGCATCACCCAAAGCAGTGTGACGATCTTTCTTTGAAATATCAAATTTATCGGCCAAATCGTCTAAAGTATAATGATCTTTCCTTTCAAATAAATGCGACTGAATTAAAGTCTTTTTATATAAATAAGCGGTATCTAAAGTTTTGTTGCTTAAATGTGGAAGTCCATTTCGTTCCAAAGCCTTATTAATCATTGTAACATCAAAAATGGTATGATGAGCAATGATTATAGAATCTCCTAAAAAGTCTAAAAACTGCTGTAAAGCTTCTAATTCTGTCGGACGTTTGACAAGCAGATCTTTTAGAATACCATGAATCTGAGCGGTCGATTTATCATAATGATCTTGTTCCAGATAAACTTCAAAGCTTTCCTGAACATTAATGATTCCGTTTTGGAGAACCAGTGCGCCGATACATAAAATGCGATCGTTATCATAATCAAAACCTGTAGTTTCGGTATCTAAAACCACAAAACGAGTTTCTTCGATCGTAATATTTTCATCGAATAGATTATTTTCTTCTTTCTTCCAAAAATTGAATAAACTCATAATTATACCAGATTTGAAATATTAAAACGTACTGAAATAAGTTCCTGAAGTTCTTTTATGGTTTTAAAAGTACGTTTCAGTTTAATTTTTTCCATTTTGGTTAAAGACTCCAACTCGATAAACTGACCAGAATCATGATGCAACAATCCTTGTTTGGTTCTAAATTTCAGTAAAGCTTTAAACGAATAAGAGCATGATAAATACAATTCTCTATTATTTGGTTCCAGTTCAGCCAATTTCTCAAAACGTTCAGCCGTATTGCTGATCCCTTTTACCGAATGCGATAAAATTAAAACACGTGCAGCGTCAGTCAATGGCATTAAAGCTCTTCGTTTAATGTCGAAATTATCTTTGTTTGCCCCATCTTGTTCCACTAAAAATTGTCTAAAAAATCCAGTAGGAGAGGGACTTTGCAAAGCACCGCTCACCAAATGCATATAAAAAATCGGATTTGCTTTTACGTTTTCAAAAATGGAATCAGACAGTTCATTAACGATTTCAGAATCGCCATAAGTTTTGCTATAATCAAAGAAAATGAATGAAAGCAAGACTTCATTTTTGCCAGGATTTGTAATCCAATGATGCACCTGAGCTTTCCATTCATCCAGACTCATACACCATTTTGGGCTAGAAGCCATCATATCAGCAGGACAATAATCGTAACCAATTTCAAATAGACCTTTATTGACAAGCCCCGCAAATTTTAAGAAATAGATTTTAGTTTCATCTCTAAAAACTTCATTTACATTTTCATAAACAATCGCATTATCTTGATCGGTATGCAGCATTTGCTCGCCTCGTCCTTGGCTTCCAAGTGCCAACCATGCAAATTTTACAGGCGGCGGACTGCTCATTTTTTCTAAACAGATTTCGATAACTCGAGTTGTACAGGCCTCGTTCAATTCTGTAATGATTTTGGTAATCAAAGTCATCGGAATATTTTGATCCAAATAACCTTGAAGCAATTGCATGATTCGGTTACGAATTGGTTTTATTTCCTTGATTTTTTTAGTGCGTTTCAACGCTTTTATTAAAACCGCAGGATTGTTTCCAAGCGCCACCATAACGTCGTGTTTCGATAAAATTCCGACCGCTTTAGTATTTACCGTTCCATCTTTTGTCAAGCACAAATGGCTGATATTACTTTTCATCATTGCCATTTGCGCCTCAGTAACCGTCATTTTTTTCGGATACGTAATAACAGGTTTTGTCATTATCGTTTCTGCAGTTGTTGTTATCGGAAAATCGCCTGTCACAATTTTATTTCGAAGATCTTTATCGGTCAAAATACCAATTGGAAGCATTTCATCAACAATCAGAATAGCACCGACTTTCTTTTTATTCATAATCTTTGCGACTTCCTTAACTGTTGTTGACGGACTGCAGGTAACGATTTTTTTAGAATATTTTATTGGTGCTAAATCGAAAGAATGATTGCTCGAATGCAGATTTTCATTCAGCTGATCATCACCATATAATTTATCTTTATGAATATCTGAATACGGATTTCGAGTATTCGACGCATAACTCTCAATCAGGAAATTGCCAATGTTTCTGTTTTCTAATGCATAAGGCTTGAAAACGGAAATTGGAATAGCATAAAGAATACTTTCTTCATGCGCCACAGCTTCCATAATATAGTTTTCTTGCGCCAAAAGCGGACGAAGTCCAAAAATATCGCCTTCATCACACATGTCTAAAACCGTATTTTTAGTGCTTTTTTTCAAAGCGACAGCGCCTTTATGAACGACATAAAAAGAATCGTGCGTCTTGTCATTTTCGGAAAAAATCACAGTATCCTTTTCTTTATAAATAATAGAAATCTGTTCAGATAGTTTTTCTAAATCTCTCTGATGCAGAAAATTAAACGGCGGGTAATTTTTTAAAAAGTCTGCAACTCTTTGCGAAATGGTATTTTTCATTTGGTTAGATTAGAGTTCTAATGTACTATTTATAATAGAAATGTAAAAGAAACATTTTTGTTTTTTGAGTTGCAAAGAAACAAAGGAACAAAGGTTTTTCTGCACCGTTTTGTCATCCCGAGGAATGAGGGATCTCCGTAAGTAGCTCAACAAAGTTTTGCAATAAAAAAAGCTCCAAAATTGGAGCCTTCAATATTTTAAGTTTTAATCAACTTTGTAAACGGTTCCTCTTTGTTTTTCTTCAGAACCAACCAAGCCAAATTCAAAAGTATAAGAATCTTTAGAAGTTGTCAAAATCTTCATGCTGATGGCTTTTTCTTCAGCCATGTTTTTTGGATGTTTTTTCTGTAGTACATATTCACAGTCACTTACCCAGCGAATGGTTGCGGTATCTGTTTTGCCTTCAAAAGTTTCGATTTCGATATCGTCTTTGCGTTCAAAATAAGTTGTTTTTTTCTCGCCATTGACTTCTGTCTCAAATTTGAATTTTCCAGTTTTAAAATCCTTGCAATTGTGTTCAGCGTTATAACAAGATACTAAAGCCAGTACCGGAAATAAGAATACTATTTTTTTCATTTTAATTAAGTTGTTTTTTAGGAGCTAATCCCGCTTTCCATTTCAATCTTTTTATTTTTAAAGAAAAAATAAAAAGGATTTCCATTGCAATCGGGGCTAGGGCATTAGGATAACAAGAAACACTTGAATATAATTTAAACTTTTTGAATATAAAACTCTTTCAGTTTTTTAGATTCTTTCACTTCTTCTCTCATTTCTTCTTTAGACTCACTTTTGTTTGCTTTTGGCCAGATATGAAAACCTCCTTTTGTCATCGCTTTAATTTGTTGAAGAACGTTTGGCGAAAAATCAGCAAAAAAACTCAAGTCTTCAGGATTATCCCAAACACCCCAAATGCCATTTTCGTCTATATCTCCAGCATAATTAATGATATGTGTTGGATAGGTTTTAACCATTTTAAGTTTAAAATGTTCCAAATTATAAGAACCATTCCATCGAAAAGAGTCTACATCATCAATTCCAGAACCCGTAATAATTGAATTTGCAAAACTTAATTCAATAGACATTTTATGTTGTGAGGGCGAATTAGAATAGCAATAAAATCCTTCCCATTCTCCGCTTGGTAAAAAGTGATGCGTTTCGTTATCTTTTGATTTCATATTTAGAAAGATAGATTATTTCAATCTCTTTAATTCATCATCGGTAAAGTTCTTGATTTCTTTTTCTTTAGCAAACTTTTCAGCATTATAATTTCCCGATTTATTCTTCGGAATCGATAAGCTATTCCATTCGCTGTTTTTCAACTGTTTAGCATAAAAAACAATTTGCCCAATATGGTAAGGATAATGTGCCAACTGACGATTAATGGCTTCAATAACCGTATGGCCTTCATTTCTGATGTAAATAATATCAGAAAGCTGATCTGCTTTTAAGTTTTCTAAAGCATTTTCGAGACAATTCCAACCTTTATTCCAGATATCTAAAACCTCTTCTTTAGATTGTAAATCGTTTTCAAATTCGGCATCACGGTTTCGCCATTCTTTTTCTCCGTCAGAAGTTAGAAAATCAGTCCAGCGCGAAAGCATATTACCCGAAATATGTTTTATGATTGTTGCAATACTGTTGGTGTCGTCATTAAAAGAAACAAAAAGTTGTTCAGGTTCGATCTGATCGATTGCCTTTTCGCCAAGCATTTTATAATATAAAAATTGCTTTTTGACACTTTCTAGGTAAGATTCATCAGCTTTCATGATTTGCTATTTTAAGATTGAAGTTCGATTTTGTTTTCCTGAATCAATATTTTTCCCCAGTCATTTAGTTTCCAAAGAATCTCTACTAATTGTTTTCCAGTTTCGGTCAAAGTGTATTCAACCCGCGGAGGAAGTTCGTTAAATGAATGTTTTATCAATATACCATCTTCAACCATTTCATTTAACTGCTGATTTAAAACACGTCGGTCCACTTTTGCAATGCCACGTAAAAATTCACTAGGTCTTTTTTTGCCATCATTTATCTGCCAGACAATCGGAATTTTCCATTTTCCGCTAATGGAATTTACAGCAATTTCTAATGGACAAATTTTATTTTCGGCGTTTCGTTCCTTTGTTTGCATAAAATTGACTTTTATATCCCTATGGGATAAAAATATGCGGTATTGCCAGTGTTATCAGGCTTTCCGATCTTTACAAAAATAATCAAAATTTTAAGCATAATAAAAGATCAATTGTATCAAAGTAAAAACTATGGAAGATATAAAACGTAAAGGAGCTAGATCGGCAAAAGATATTCCTGCTTCTGTTTTAGAACAGCTCAATAAAGGAGAAATTGAAACTGCGAATCTTGTAGAATGGCTTGCAGTGAATCAAACGGCGCTTTTAGGGAATCTATTGAAAGAAAGTAATAGAATTCAATATTTGGAACCTATTTTGACAGATATCAGAAATTTGAAAAAACAAACAGTCAACACCATAAATGAAACAATTGGAACAGGAATATTGACAGAATCAATTCTTAATAATGATTCTGATATACTTTCAATAATGGCGAGACACAAATCGGATGTAGTGAGATGCTGGTTTGCTTATACAATTGGAAAAAAACAAGAGCTTAAAATTAAAGCAATTTTAAAGGAAATACAGTTTCTGTCAGCCGATAAGCATTTTGGTGTCAGAGAAATTTCATGGTTAGCAATTCGATCTAATATTATAAACAATTTAGAAGAAAGTCTTGAAATTTTATTAGAATGGACTTTTAGTGAAGATGAGAATATAAGACGTTTTGCAACCGAAGCGACCAGACCAAGAGGGGTTTGGTGCGAGCATATCCAAAAACTAAAACAAGAACCAGAATTGGCTTTAAAAATTCTAGATTCTTTAAAAAGTGATCCTTCAAAATATGTGCAAGACAGTGTTGGAAATTGGCTAAATGATGCCAGTAAAACAAGACCAGATTTTGTAAAAGATTTATGTAAAAAATGGGAGAAACAAAGTCCAACAAAAGAAACACTTTTTATCATTAAAAAAGCGCTCAGAACAATAAAAAAATAATTTATTTATATAATTTTAATATCATATTTATCCAATAATCCAATAATTCCATCAGTAGAAAATTGCGCTTTTTTCATCGGATTAAATTCAGGATCGATTTTATAATTGTAAGCTGTTTTAAAGTTAACTCCCGCTAATTGCGTTTCGTTAAAAATAGCGCCATCAAGATTGCAATTGTCAAAAACAGAATTTGTTAAATTAGTTCCGATAAAAGTCACTTCGCGCACAGAAGAATTGATAAACTTGGTTTTAGGCATTTTTTTATTCGAAAAAAGGGCATAATCTAAAACGCAATCTTCAAAATAAACCTGAAATAAGAAATCGTCACATTCATTAAAAGCAATTCCGAGAAGTTTACAGTTTTTAAAAGTGACATTTTTTAAACTTGTTCCTGCCAAACTCGTCATAGAGAGATTACAATCAATAAATTCGCAATCAAGAAAAGTATTGGAATTGAAATTGCTATTGGAAAAATCACAGTTTTTAAATACACAATCTTCGAACTCCCGATTGTTTATTTTCTTATCGATGTAAACAACTTTCTCAAATGTTTTCTGAATGTGAATTAGACTTTCCATGAATGTTTTTTTGGTTTTTGTGCATTGTGACGCACTCGAAGTATAGAGATGCTCTCTTTCGTTATTTGATAAGAGACAGCGTAATCGTAAACAGAATAAACTCTAAAACAGCCATCATTGTTGGTTTTTTGTTTATCAAGTTTATAAATTTCAGGTTGTGTTTTAAGTATTTCAGTGCTTTCAAAAATAGTATTAACTACTTTATCAGCAATCGTAAGTGATTTACTTTCAAAAAAAATGTAAAAATGAATATCTTCTAATTGGCCCAAAGCACTGTTTGTCCAAATTATTTTCTTCCCCATTTTTTTGCAATTTCTTTAGCTTCATCTTCAGTATAAAAATTGCCTTTTTTAATATCGTCTAAGGCATTTTCAATATCTAAATTATAAGCTGCATCCGAATCAATTGCGGTATTATTTATTGATTGTAAAAGGTGTTTTAATTTTTCTACAAAAGAGGGGTCTTTTACTTTATCAATTTCTTGATGAATCCAGTTTATTTCTGCTTGTATATCCATAACAAAGAATTTTAGTAAAGATACAAATTAGTCATTAAATATACCTTTCATAATGATTTTCAATCCTAAAAAGATTAAAAGCATAGAAGAGAGACAAGCCACAATTCCGATTCCTAAAACAAGATAGTGCCAGTTGTTGTCTTGATTTTGAAAAGCATTATAAATCAATGTTGGCCCGAGAAACATTAAGGGTAAAGCGCCTGATAAATATTTCACTCCTTTTTTTAGTAATTCTTTGTTTGTTGCCATTTTGTTTTTTGTTTAAAGTTTTCTTTGTTTAAAGTTGCAGTTTGAAACAACATTTCACGTTTTACAGAAAACTTTTTACTTATTATTATAATTATCAACAGCATTTCTCACGCTGCCGTATTTTTTCAATAATTCAGAAGCTTCTTCATAAGAAACTGAAATCTCGTCCATAATCATTTTTACACCGCGATCAACGAGCTTGACATTGCTTAACTGCATATCAACCATTTTGTTTCCTCTCACTTTTCCAAGCTGAATCATTGCGGCGGTCGAAATCATGTTTAAAACCAATTTCTGTGCAGTTCCCGCTTTCATTCTTGAACTTCCCGTAACAAATTCAGGTCCAACTACAACTTCGATAGGGAATTGCGCTGTCAATGCTAACGGACTTCCTGCATTACAAGTAATGCATCCTGTAACAATGTTATTTGCATTGCAAGCTTCTAAACCACTAATAACATACGGAGTTGTACCAGAAGCTGCAATTCCGATTACGACATCATTTGAATGGATATTATGATTTTGAAGATCGATCCAAGCGTTGGTTGTACTGTCTTCGGCATTTTCAACTGCACGTCTTATCGCTGTATCGCCACCAGCAATAATACCATTTACCAAATCAAAAGGAACACCAAATGTAGGCGGGCATTCTGAAGCATCAACAACACCAAGACGGCCAGAAGTTCCTGCTCCAATATAAAACAATCTACCACCCAGCTTTAATTTGTCAACTATCTGAGGAATCAAAGCTTCGATTTGTGGCAAAGCTTTTTCTACTGCATAAGGAACAGTTTTGTCTTCTTGGTTAATATTAGATAACAATTCATGAACAGACATTTTCTCTAAATGTTCATATTTTGATGCTTGTTCAGTAGTTTTCGTAAATGTCATTTTATCGTTATTTAGACTCGTCAAAATTAATATATTTTATATCAATCTTGCAAAGTCTCAGAGATTTAAAATCATTTTTTTTCTTCTATTTTTTCTGCATAAAGACGGTTAAAATGTGACTTTGTTACATAAACTAAAATATTATATTTGTTTAATATAAAAAGATAAATGGATAAATTAGGATTTTTAGATAGCGTTGCCCGTATTGCTGTTTTTGTTTCGTTACTGCTTGCACTTTTTTTGCTTACCGTAAAGACAGAGAATAAATTAGCAAATCGATTATTTGCCTCTTTTATAACTTTTTCAGCAATTGATTTCAGTGGCCTTCTTGATTTTTCATTTCCGACAGAATATATTTATTTAACGATTTTGAGAAGTACATTTTGTTTGCTGGAAATGCCTCTGATTTATTTGTACGTTTTAGCAGTCTGTTATTCTGATTTTCGATTAAAATGGAAACACTTAATATATACAACTCCATTTGTAGTAATGAATTTAGTTTTAATGCCTCGATTTTATTTAGAATCAGGTATTGCAAGAGAACATTTTTTGGCCAATTTCAGTAACATGCCTGAAGTGTATTTTTTTCAGATTTTAATCGAATGCCAATATTGGTTTTATATTGTCAGCATATTTTTGATTTTAAGAAAATACAAGAAAATCTACCTCGAAAATTATACAAATCCGAGTACCTCTACCTACAAATGGCTTTTTCAGATGAACTGTGTTTTTGCGGTAATGCATAGTATTACAGCTTCAAAAAATTTGTTACGTTATACTGCTTCCAGAGATACTTTTCTTTGGGGAAATGTTCTTATGGTGATTATGGCCTTAAGCGTAATATGCTGGTTTGTGATGAAAGCATTAAATCATCCGGAACTTTTTAGAGGAATTAATTCAAGATTGACGTTAACTAAAGACTTACTTCCTAAAGAAAATAATGAAACCATCGAAATTGCAAATAATCAGGATGAAGCTGTTTCTGCTCAGATTTCAGAATTAAAAAATTATATGATTGAGAAGGAGCCATATCTTGATCCGTCGCTTACGATTCAGGAACTGGCCAATCAAATTGAAATTTCAGTTCGGGATTTGTCTGTTTTGATTAATCATCATATGGATCAGCATTTTTTTGATTTCGTAAATGAATATCGTATCCAGAAAGCGATGAACATCTTGAAAGATAAATCGAAAAATCAGCTTACAGTTTTGGAAATTTTGTACGAAGTTGGTTTTAACTCCAAATCTTCTTTTAATACTTCTTTTAAAAAATATACAAATTTGACGCCTACAGCATATCGAAATGCTTCGTAATAAATGAATTGATAAAGAACTAAAATATTATATTTCTTAAATAATCAAAAAACAATGAATATACATGGCCTTATAAGTGTTTTGAGCGGAATGTCGGTTTTTGTTTCATTATTGCTGGCTTTTTTTCTATTCACGGTAAAAATCGAAAATAAATTAGCAAATCGCTTATTTGCTTTCTACTTGATATTTTTTGCAATTGATAATGTCGGAATTTTTATTAATGATGATTTCATCAAAAATCATTTTAATTTTGAATTTTTCAGATGGAGTACGTGCGCTTTGATTATTCCTATTTTTTATCTGTATATTCTATCCGTTTGTTTTAATGGTTTTCGGTTGAAGCCTAAACATTTGCTCCATGCTCTTCCATTTCTAATTACAAATGCAGTTTTTCTATTCAGATTGTACTTTTTAACTGATGCAGAGAAAATGCAATTTTATGACCATCGCAATCAAAGGCCTGAATTATACGGTTTCCAATTGATGTTAGTTGTGCAAATTGTGTTTTATAGCATTGCCATATTTTTGGTTTTAAAAAAGTATAAAGAACTTTATCAGGAAAATTATGCGAATCCTAAAACTTCTATTTTTAAATGGTTATTTCAAATAACAACTGCGCTCTTTGTATTGTATTATTTATCAATAGCTAAGAACACTTTAAGGTATATTGATCTTGAAATATTATGGATTTGGGCAAATGTAATAATGCAGGTTTTCGTTTTAACAATAACCTGTTGGTTTGTTTTAAAAGCACTGAATCATCCTGAGCTTTTTAGAGGTATCGATTCAAAATTGCAATTAGCAAGAGATATTGTTCATGATAATCATGAAAGTAATGACGAAGTAAAAGACAATCAAAACGAAGAAATTACGACTAAAATAGCTGTTTTGAAACAATATATGACAGAGAAAGAACCTTTTCTTGATCCGTCGCTTACCATTCTGGAACTTTCTAACCAGATCAATATTCCGGTTAGAGATTTATCAATTTTGATTAACCATCATATCGATCAGCATTTTTTTGATTTTGTGAATGAATATCGCATTCAAAAAGCCATGAGTATTTTAAAAAATCCTTTAAAAAATGATTTGACCGTTTTAGAAATTTTATATGAAGTAGGTTTTAATTCAAAATCATCATTTAATACATATTTTAAAAAGTACACTAATTTGACACCGACAGCGTACCGAAACGCTTCATAATAAAGGCCTTGTAAAAAGTCGTACTTAGGACCTAATAAAGTCGAACCAATTTCTTTAAGAGAAAATGGTTCGACTTTTTTTGTCGGTCGCATACTCAAAATTTCTAAGGCAACTTTGCTTCAAATTAATCGAAACAAGTTTTAAAATTAGAAATCATGAAAAAAGCAAACCTCCTTATCTTTTTACTATTGCCTTTATTTTGTTTAGCACAGACAACATTAAAATTAAAAGGAAAAATCACAAGTGAAATAACTCCTTTAGAATGGGCAGATATTTCAATCTCAAATTCAGAAGGAAAAATTATTGACGGAACTACATCTAAACAAGATGGAACTTTTGAAATAAACTTAAAAAAGGGTACGTATAAAATTGGTGTTAGCCTTTTGGGATTTGTCGATTTCGAGAAAGAAATTTCAATAGAAAAAAATATCGACTTGGGAGTCATTATTTTGAAGGAACGTGAAACTCATTTGGTTGAAGTTGTTATTGAGTCAAAAAAGAAAACAGTCGAACAAAAGGCCGATCGTTTGGTTTACAATCTGGAAAATAATGTAGCAAATGTTGGAGGTGATGCTTTGAGCGCCATTAATACAGCACCTGGGGTTGTGGTGCAAAATAATGCAATTACAATTCTGGGAAAAGGAACATCGCGAGTAATGATAGACGGAAGAATTATTGAATTAACAGGTGAAGAATTGAATAATTTCTTGAAATCAATTTCGGCAATCGATATTAAAAATATAGAAATTATAAGTAACCCGCCAGCAAAGTATGAAGCAGAAGGAACTGGAGGTTTGATTAATATAATAATGAAAAAAGGAGTTCGAGATTCGTGGAAAAATACTGTGACAGCTTCTTACGATCAAAATAAATACGGAATTTATACTTTGAGAGATAATTTCTTTTATAGCAAAAATAAGTTTCGTCTTTCAGCAAGCGTCAACGGAAAAACTGGGTATATGAATATAGATGAAATTTCAAAAGTATATTTTGAAGACGGAATTTCAAATATGAGGGCTACGACAAAAATGAAAAATGAAAATTTATCAGGGAAATTTGCTTTAGATTATGATTTTTCAGAAAAAACAACAGCGGGTTTTCAATTTATAAACGACAGAAATAATCCGGATTTTCAATCGGATATTGTGATAGACAGATACGATACTCAGAATCAATTAAAAAATTATACAATCAATAAAAGTTACGCAGACAGAGCATCGGGAAGTTTAACGTATAATGCGCATTTGATAACAAAACTGGATTCGCTGAACCGAAAGTTGTCTTTTGATGTAGATTATTTTAACTACAATTCAAAATTTGATCGCGAGTTTATCGCAAACGACTATTTGGCAGATGGAACTTTTGTTGATGTGAATCAGTCGGGGCGAAATATCTCAAACCAAGATATTCATAATTGGAGTTTTAAGGCTGATATGGAACATCCACTTCAAGCCCTGAATTTATCTTATGGTGCGAAAATGAGTTTTACAAACAGTGTAAGCGATTTACTTTATTATAATACGATTTCAGGTACTCCAGAATTAGATCCTTTACAATCAAACCGATTTAATTACACGGAAAATAATCAGGCGTTTTATGTTAACGGAGATAAAAAAATCAATGAAAAATGGAATTTTCAAGTTGGTTTGAGATTGGAAAATACGCAGACAAAAGGTTTCTCTGAAACTTTAAATCAGGAAACGGTTAATAATTATTTGAAATTGTTTCCAACGGTTTTTGCATCTTATAAGAAAAACGACAACAATACTTTTACTTTAAATTACGGAAAAAGAATAAACAGACCACGTTTTGATTTATTGAATCCGTTTCGAATTTATATAAGTAGTAATAGTTATTCAGAAGGAAATCCGTTTTTGCAGCCTTCGTTTAGTGACAATTTTGAGTTTGGATATTCTTATAAAGAAATTTTGAGAACTACAGTTTTTGTCAATGCAATTACAAACGGCTATGGCGTTTTGTTTACCTCAAATCCAGAAACTAATACACAAATTGTAACAAGAGATAATTATTTCAAAAGTTTGAATTATGGAGTTGGAGAAACATATTCGGCAACTTTTGCAGATTGGTGGACAAGCGAAAATTCTTTGTATTTTTTAGGCGCAAAAACAGAGTTTATAAAAGATATCAATGCAACTCCGTCAAATAGTTTAGAAATAGATTTTTCTACAAATAATACTTTTGTTTTAGGGAAAAATTCTAAGCTTCAAATTGATTTTAGCTACACGCCACCTTATGAAAGCGGTTTATACAAAATAGGGTATACGTCAAGTTTTGATATTGGTTTTAAACAAGATTTGTTTAATAAAACAATGCAAATCGCATTTTTGGCAAATGATATTTTTAATACTTCTTACTTAAAAGATTTTACTTCGGTTGTAAATGGTGTGAAACAGGTTTACGATCAAAACAATAGTAATCGATTTGTTCGTTTGTCTGTGGTTTATAATTTTGGAAATAAAAAGATAAACGTAAAAGAACATGCTTTTGGAAATCAGGAAGAGAAAAAGAGAGCTAACTAAATTAGATAATTAAAAAATGTGCCAATTAGAAAATTATCATTATCTAATTGGCACATTATCTAATTGACACATTATCTAATTGACACATTATAAGAAGAATGCCAATAAAATTCCGAGAACAATCATGGAAACTTTGGCGATATTGAATTTATGGCCTTCGCTGCTTTCAAAAATAATAGTTGATGAAATATGGAATAAAATACCAATTACGATTGCCGTTATTTCGGTGTAAAATTTACTTAAAATAGGCAAATATTCAGATGCTACAGTTCCTAGCGGCGTCATGATAGCAAAGGTTAGCATGAAAACAAAAATGGCTTTTTTGTTTAAATCGGCATTGATAAAAAATGTTGTTAGAATAACGGCAATTGGCAGATGATGAATGGCAATTCCGACAGCCAAACCGTGATGATGACTCACAGGGAAACCTTCTAAAAAAGCATGAATACATAAACTAATAAACAAAAGCCACGGAATCTGAGACATTTTTGCGTGTCCGTGTACATGTCCGTGCTCGGCGCCTTTTGAGAAAAATTCAAGAACGATCTGAAATAAAATTCCGACCATTATAAAGATTCCTATATTGTGGTTATGCGATTCGTAAACATCTGGAAGAAGATGCATTACGGTTAATGACAATAAAAAAGAACCGCTGAAAGCCAGCAGTAATTTTAAATTGGTTTTGTTTTCAGGTTTTATAAACAAAGCCGCGCCATATCCTAAAAGTACAGAAAATAAGGGTAATAAATAGTTCATTTATATTTGTTTAACCGTTGATTCGTTTAATCGTTTTTTTGCTTGCCGATTAAACGGTTAAACAATTAAACGATTAACCAATTTATTTAAAAATCATGATTAATCTTTCGCTTTCGGTTTTATGGAATTTTTTGAGTTTGTAGTCTCCAAAAATATCCAGAAGGAAAATTCCAGCTTCGTCCATTAAGTCCTGAAAGTCTTTCAAAGTTAGTGCTTTTACTTTTTCTGTAAAATGATATTTCCTGCCTTTGTCTTCAAAATCAATTTCTTTAAAAATATGTCCGTCTTCAACATATCTTTTGATGTGAAAATCTATTTCGTCAACGGTTTTTACTTCTTCAGGTACAAGGTTTTCAATAACATTTGCCACGTTCATGAAATCGATAACTGCAAAACCATATTCAGATAAGCTTTCTTTGATTGCTTTTAAAGTAGTCAGGTTGTCGTCGTCACTTTCAAAATAGCCAAAACTAGTGAAAAGGTTGAATATAGCATCAAACTTTTCTTCAAAAGGCTCACGCATATCGTGCACTTTAAAATGCAGTGTTTCGTTGCTGTTTTTGCTGGCTTCGGCAATACTGTTTTCAGACAAATCTGCCCCTAAAACATCATAGCCCAACTGATTTAAATAAATAGAATGACGGCCTTTTCCGCACGCTAAGTCCAATACTTTTGCTTTCTCAGGCAGATTAAGGTAATGCGTTAAATTGTCCATGAAAACCTGAGCTTCACGATAATTACGATCCTTATAGAGAATGTGATAATATGGCGTGTCAAACCATGAAGAATACCAGTTTTGATTGTCGTCTTCGTGATTCGTGATTGATGCGTTAGGTTCTTGAGACATTTATTCTATTTCAATTAATTCAAAGTCCGGCAAATTTAGTGTATTTTTGCCGAAAAATAACTATTTCGCTCCGATACGTATTTATACCAGTATAATAAAATGTTATGGCGATTGGCTTTTTTTAATTGAAAAAAAATGGAAGAAAATTTTAAAATGATTGCCAAATGTTTTTTTGGCTTTGAAGAAATATTAGAAAAGGAATTACGCACACTTGGCGCTCAGGATGTTGAAAAAGGTGTGAGAATGGTAAGCTTTAAAGGAGATAAAGGTTTTATGTATAAAGCCAATCTGTCTTTACGCACGGCTCTTAAAGTCTTAAAACCAATTTATTCTTTTAGAGCAAACAATGAGCAGGCTTTGTACAAAGGTATTTCGGGTTTAAACTGGTCAAAATATTTAAATGCGAACCAGACTTTTGTGATCGATACAACTGTGCATTCTACTTATTTCAATCATTCTGAATTTGTTTCTCAGAAATGTAAAGATGCGATTGTAGATCAGTTTAGAGAAAGAACGGGGCAAAGGCCAAGTATTGATAAACAATATCCTGATTTGCGTATTAATATTCATATTGATAAAGATCAAGTTTCTGTAGCTTTGGATACTTCTGGAGCTTCACTTCATCAACGTGGTTATAGAACGGCTACGAATATTGCTCCTATTAATGAGGTGTTAGCAGCTGGAATTCTTTTATTGTCAGGCTGGGACGGACAAAGCGATTTTCTTGACCCAATGTGCGGTTCAGGAACTTTCTTGGCAGAAGCGGCTATGATTGCCTGCAATATTCCGGCAAACATCAACAGAAAAGAGTTTGCTTTCGAAAAATGGAAAGACTGGGATAACGATTTGTTTGATACAATTGTTGACAGTTTAATGAAAAAAACAAGAGAGTTTCATTATACAATTAAAGGTTTTGATAAAGCGCCTAGTGCGGTTAGTAAAGCTAAAGACAATATCAGAAATGCCAATTTAGAAGATTATATTAAAGTTTACGAAGAGAATTTCTTTGATACGGAAAAAGAAACAGAAGGAAAACTCCATATTGTTTTTAATCCGCCGTATGACGAGCGTTTAGATATTCATATGGAAAGATTCTATGCTAGTATTGGAGATACATTAAAGAAGAATTATCCAGGAACAAACGCTTGGTTTATTACAGCAAACTTAGAAGCCTTAAAATTCGTTGGATTAAAACCTTCAAGAAAAATCAAACTTTTCAACGGAAGTCTTGAAGCACGTTTGGTAAAATATGAAATGTACGAAGGAAGCAAGAGAACGAAGTTTCAGGTTTCTGAATAGGTGTAAAGTAACAAAGGTTCAAAGGGACAAAGTGAAATGCTTTGTCATCTAGAAAACTGAAACTTTAACCTAGAAAAAGAGTATTAAAAATATAATTTGATTATCAGTTCAAAGAAAAAGCTTTGAAACCGCAAAGTCAAAAAACTTTGCAGCTTTGAGCCTTTGCAACTTTGAACCTTAAAAACAAAATAATGTCAAAACTACAACTAAGAGCTTTTTTATACCAATTGGCAGCTTTTGCGGTCTTATTTCTTCTATTTAGATATTTGATTGCAGCTTATACAGGATTAACTGGAATTTGGATTCCGATGACGGCATTTGTAATCGGGACTATTATTGGACCTAAATTTCAAGCTGTGAGAACCAAAGACGGTGAAAAGCTTTTTATGAAATGGCTTTTTATAAAAGGAATTAAAGAAATTGGATAATCTAAAACATATATGAGGAAAATTGGACTTATTGGCGGAATCAGCTGGGTTTCTACATCTGATTATTATACTTTGATTAATAAAGGAATTAATGAAAAACTCGGCGGGTTAAATTTCTCCGAATGTCTAATTTACTCTTTTAATTATGCCGATATTAAAAAGAATAACGACAGCAACGATTGGGATTCGACTTTTAATATGCTTTTGAAAGCAGCAGAAGTTTTGAAATCGGGCGGGGCAGAAGCGATTCTTTTATGTGCCAATACCATGCATCTCGTTGCTGATAGATTGCAGCAGGCTATTGATATTCCTCTTATTCAT
This sequence comes from Flavobacterium sharifuzzamanii, assembly GCF_003254585.1. GTDB lineage: Bacteria > Bacteroidota > Bacteroidia > Flavobacteriales > Flavobacteriaceae > Flavobacterium > Flavobacterium sharifuzzamanii. Next base: position 207,762 of record NZ_QJGZ01000036.1, read on the forward strand.
ATTGCAGAACAAACAGCAATTCAAATTCAGAACAAACAGCTGAAGAAAGTAGGCTTATTAGGGACGAAATTTACAATGGAACTAGATTTCTTCAAAGATAAACTGGCTGAAAAAGGAATTGAAACTATAATTCCTGAGAATGAAGAAGTGAAGGATTTTATTCATTACACAATTTTTGAAGAGTTAGGAAGAGGAATCGCAACAGAAGAAACGAAAAAACGTTACTTAGAAATAGCAAATGAATTAATTCAAAACGGAGCAGAAGGAATCATTCTAGGATGTACTGAAATTCCGCTGGTAATAAAAGAAGGAGATTTAAATGTTCCAATTTTTGATACCACTTTAATACATACGCAAGCAGCAATTAATTTTCAGTTAAGTTAATTTAGGTGCTGAGGTTCTAAGCTACTAAGGTTCTAAGTTTTAATCTTAATAATATAAAAAGCGGTAAATTCAACTTGAATTTACCGCTTTTTTTATGTTTAGTATATAGAACCCTTAGAACCCTTAGAACCTTAGCATCTTAGCCCCTCAGCCCCTAAAAAAAAAACTATTTCTTCTTCTTAGGCTCTTCTTTCTTTGCCATTTCAGATGCCATGGTTTTTTTCTTGTAAATAGGAATAAAGTAAGAAACCGTGTAGTTGAAACCAATTCCGAAGTTTCCATCGTAAGTTCTGTTGAATCCTGGAATGTAAAGGTTTTCAAAATTATTTGGCTCTTTATTGGTTGTAAGAAGTTTAAGCTGTACGCCGAAACCAACAAAGACATTCCTAAAAACTTGCGCTTTTAGTCCCATTGCAACCTCGAGCCACGTTGCTGTAAGTCCGTTGTATTTTTGACCTTCTGTTATAGGAGGCAGTTCTCCCCAATACGGATTCGGATTGTAGATTTTGTAATTAATCAGTTCTTGGCTAAAAGAACTAAAACCACCACGTAGTCCTATCGTAATTAGGTTTTCCATATCTAGCCAGTTTTGATAAAAGTTATAATCAAAACCTGCTTTTAGATAAGTTCCATTTGCTGCAGATGTTAATCGGTCATCTTCTGTAGTTTTGTCTTCATAGCCTAATTCTGCCGCTATATAGTATTTTTTCGTCAAACGCCAATCTCCAACAAACTCCACTCCTTTATAATTTTTATCATAAAGTCCGCGGGTTAGTTTGTATAAGTCAACGCCAACACGAAGTCCGTAGCGGTCAGTTTTTACAACGCTATCTTTTGGAGCTTGAGCTTCCTGAATTTCTGGTTTTACCGTTTTTACAGTTTCTGTTTTCGGTTTTTTAGTCGTTACTGTGTCTTTCAAATTTTTAGAAATCTCTGGAACATCCTGAGCGTAACCTAAAAACATTGAAAACAATAATGAAAGACTAGAAATAAACTTTAATGTGTGTTTCATTTTCAGATTCAATGTTAGGGTTTTCTAAAATAACGTCGGTCATCCAGATGCTATCTCCGTCTGGATCAGTTTGAACAAAAGGAAGGACGTTTCTTAATTGAAAAATAGTTTTAAATCCACATGCTCTAGAAACATATACATTTTGTGTACTATAGTTAAATTTAATCACATCTGTATTAATCGCCGCGGGATTTAATGAATTGTAAATAAACTTGAAGGTAACTGTACTGTCATTTACTTTTAACGGAATCATGACAGTGCTTGCATTGGTTACATATCGTAATGAATCGTCAACAGCAAGGCTTTCATTAAAAACAATCCCTTCTTTCATTTCGTCGCCAATAACTTTTAAGTTGCTTACATTTTTAGTTTTTGTCGGATTGGCAATATCATAAAATGTAATCACCAATCTAGGCGTAGTTGGCGTATTGGCATCGCAGATATCATCTTTCTCGCAGCTAGATAAGCCAAAAGTAAAGAGCAGTAGAAGAGAAATTAGTTTTTTCATTTATTTTTTATCGAAGTTCTAAAAGTACAACATTTTCAACATGATGTGTCTGCGGAAACATATCTACAGGTCTCACACGCGTTACTTTGTATTTTTCATCCATTAAAGCCAAATCACGAGCCTGAGTTGCAGAATTACAGCTTACATAAACTATTCTTTTTGGAGCAATTTTTAAAATTTGCTCTACTACATCTTTGTGCATTCCGTCACGAGGCGGGTCTGTAATAATAACGTCTGGTTTTCCGTGCTGTGCAATAAAAGCTTCATTAAAGACTACTTTCATGTCACCAACAAAAAACTCGCAATTTGTAATATTATTGCGTTCTGCATTGGCTTTAGCATCAATAATAGCTTCTGGAACACTTTCTACTCCAATAACTTTTTTAGCTTTTTTAGAAACGAATTGGGCAATTGTTCCTGTTCCTGTATATAAGTCATAAACAGTTTCGTTTCCTGTAAGATCAGCAAAATCTCGTGTTATTTTGTATAATTCGTAAGCTTGATCAGAATTTGTCTGGTAAAAAGATTTAGCATTAATGCTGAATTTTAAACCTTCCATTTCTTCCAAGATATAATCTCTTCCTTTATAAAGAACAACGTCTTGATCGTAAATAGTGTCATTTTGCTTGCCGTTTACTACATATTGCAATGAAGTAATCTGAGGGAACTTCTCGTATAAATGGTCAAGGATTAATTCTCTGTTTTCTTTGTCATCTTCAAAGAACTGAATTAAAACCATAATTTCTCCTGTAGAAACAGTACGAATCATAACAGTTCTCAATAATCCAGAATGTTCTCTTGGATTAAAAAACGCTAAATTATGTTCGTTAGCAAAAGCTCTGATTTCGTTACGAATAGCATTTGAAGGATCTTCCTGTAAATGACATTTGTTGATGTCTAGAATTTTATCCCACATTTTCGGAATATGAAAGCCTAAAGCGTTTCTGTTTCCTAAATCTTCAGTGCTTCCAATTTCTTTTTCTGTAAGCCAACGACTGTTAGAAAAAGAAAATTCCATTTTATTTCTATAAAAGAACTGTTTTTCAGAACCTAAAATATCTTCAAATTCTGGAAGTTCGATTTTCCCTATTCTTTGTAAGTGATTTTTAACTTCATTTTGTTTAAATGCAAGCTGCTGGCTATATTTCATATTTTGCCATTTACAGCCTCCGCACACTCCAAAATGCTCGCAGATCGGATCTACTCTATATTCGGATAATTCATGAAATTTCACAGCTTTACCTTCGTAATATGCTTTTCTCTTTTTTAATGTCTGTACGTCCACAACATCTCCAGGTACCACATTCGGAATAAAGATAACTTTTCCGTCAGGTGCTTTGGCTACTGAAACGCCTTTTGCACCAGCATCAAGAACTTGAATTTGATGAAAGACAACTTTGTCTGTATTTTTTCTTCCCATAGCGCAAAAATAAGCCTTTGAAAACTTTTACAAATTTAATTTTTGAAAAAATTTAGAAATTCTTCAAAATATTAGTTTAATTGGCTATAAAAGTTAATTTTGTTTAAGCAATTACCCCAGTAAAAACAGCTATTAACCTATGCTTATTCTCATCTTTTTATGAAGTTGTATCATAAACTCTCGCAAATCAGCTTTCTTAAAAAAAGTTACGCATTCAAATTTTTGTTTGTTGCTTTTATTGGTATTCATATTCCTTTAATTGGAATTTTGTTTTTTGTTTTGTTTTTTGAGCATGAGGTGTCATCAACTTCAATTCTTATTTTTTCTTTAATCATGACATTGCTGGCAACGGCAATAACGCTTTTGGTTTTAAATAAACTGATAAAACCCATCGCTACGGCTTCAAAAGCTTTGGACGATTATAGAACTTCGAGGAAAGTGTCTTCTTTGCCAACAGAATATGCAGATGAAGCGGGATTGCTTTTATGCAACATACAAGAATCTATTAATGAAGCTGAGAATTTTATTAATGAGAAACAGGATTTAATCTATATGCTTTCGCATGATTTAAAAAATTTTGCCGGAAATCCGCAAGGTTTAGCGCAATTGATTATTAGCGAAAACCCATCAGAATCGGTTAAGAATCTGGCCGAATTGATTTGCGAGTCAACTGATCTTCAATTTAGATATATAGAGAATTTTATTAAGCTGCTCAAAGAACAAGACGATGTCGTAAAAGTAAGTCAAGAGGTTAAGATAATTTCGTTTTATAATATTCTTCCTTTTATTAATGAACAAGTAGAACAACGATTATTAGATAAAAATATAAGACTAGATTTGGTAATAGAATGTTCAGAAGCTAAACTGAAAATAGACGAGGGACTTTTAATTCAGGTTTTGGTAAATCTAATCAGCAACGCAGTTAAGTTCTCTTATTTTGAAAGTGAAATAAAAGTCAGAATCTTTTCAGAGAATTCAAGATTGATTATAACAGTAAAAGATCACGGAATAGGCTTTGATAAAAATCAGATTGAAGAATTATTCAAAAAGTTCACAAAAATGAGTCGACTTGGAACTGCAAGCGAAGGTTCTACGGGAATTGGACTTTATTTGTGCAAAAAAATCATTGAAAGAAATAAAGGACAATTGACAGCATCAAGTAAAGGAAAGAATAAAGGCGCAGAGTTTAGAATTGAATTTGATATTTAAAAGAAAAAAAGCTGTTAAGATTTTAGTCTAACAGCCTTTTTAAATTTTTTAATACAATACAGGATCGTACGATAATTGCGGTTTTCCATCAACACATTTTACGCCTGTTGGCTGTATAACCATATTATCGCAAAGTATAAGAATATTCCATTTTTTATTAAAGTCAGCATAAGATTGGTTGTATGCTTTTACTTTGTCTAAGAAAACTGTCGTATTTGTTTTCTTAGAGTAAACAATGTAGCTATTTCCGCCGCAAGCTAATGGAGCAATAGTTGTAAAACCCCAATCATTAGGATCTGTACACTGTTGAGTATTATTGCCAGAAAGCTGTGCGATTTCCTCATACATTCGGTCTAACTTTGCTTTCTCTTGTTCTTGAGTAGTTGAAGAATCGTCGCTGTTGCAAGAAATGAATGTTAGTGATAGAACGAATAATATAAAACTTAATTTTTTCATGGTTAGTGATTTTTATGATTAGTTTTATTATTAGATGTGCTAATATAGAAAAGGTTGCGTGAAAGTTGTAAGAAATTATTTCTCCCGCATTTTAATCTTTTAAGAATGCTGAGATTAAAGTAAATCCCAGCATTTTTTTTAAAATATTAGTTTACCAAATCTGATGAACAGAAGATTTGATCAAATCGTTGTAGATTTTATTCATAGCAGCAATCTGTTCTAAAGTCAATTTTGGAGTATCATAAACTGATAAATTTGATAAAACATGTTCAGTTTTTGAAGCACCTGGAATAATGCAACTTATTTCGTCAAAACTCAAAATCCATTGAAGGGCAATGGCTGCCAGATTTTTTGATTCAGGAAATAAAGCTTTTAGTTCTTCAACAGCTTTTAAACCTAATTCATAATCAATTCCAGAAAAAGTTTCGCCTTTATCAAACGCTTCTCCGTTACGATTAAAGTTACGGTGATCCTGAGGTTCAAAAGTAGTTTTTGAATCAAATTTACCCGTTAAAAGTCCGCTTGCTAATGGAACTCTTGCAATGATTCCAATATCTTTCTTTTTAGCTTCTGAGAAAAACAGCTCAGACGGACGTTGACGGAATAAATTGAAGATAATTTGAACTGTAGTTACATTCGAATATTCGATAGCTTTTAAAGCTTCTTCAACTTTTTCAACACTTACTCCAAGATTAAGAATTTTCCCTTGATCTTTTAATCGGTCAAAAAGTTCAAATATTTCTGGTCGATAATAAACCTCTGTAGGAGGGCAGTGCAACTGAATCAAATCCAATGTTTCTAGCCCAGTTCTTTTTAAACTGTCTTCAACAAATTTCTGAAGCACTTTTGGAGTATATCCTTCATTAGCATGCGGATTTATCTGGCGTCCGCATTTTGTGGCAACAAAAATTCGTTCAGAACGAGAACGAACGACTCTTCCAACGGCAGTTTCACTTAATCCGTTTTCATAAACATCGGCAGTGTCAATAAAGTTTACGCCATTGTCAATAGCTGTATTCAAAAGTTCATCAGCCGTTTTATCGTCAAAACCCGATCCCCATTTTCCGCCAACCTGCCAAGTGCCAAGCGAAATTTCAGAGATATTAAAGTTTGTTTTTCCTAGTTTTCTGTAGATCATTTTTTTTAAGATTCTAAGGTTCTAAGTTGCTGAGATTCTAAGTTTTTTCTCTTAAGTTTCTAAGCTGCTAAGACTCTAAGTGACTAAGTTTTTGTTGTTTTTTCAACTTAGAAGCTTAGAGTCTTAGCAACTTAGCATCTTTGCTAATCAAATAAATCCGAAGACAAATAACGATCACCGCGATCGCAGATTACAGCAACCACAACTCCGGATTCTAATTGTTCGGCGATTTTTAAGGCAACAGCAACAGAACCTCCGCTGCTCATTCCTGCAAAAACACCTTCTTCAAGAGCCAGTCTTTTAGTCATTGCGCGCGCTTCTTCCTCGCTTACATCGATAACGGTATCCACTTTAGAAGCATCAAATATTTTCGGTAAGTATTCTTGTGGCCATTTACGAATTCCTGGAATCTGTGAACCATCGCTTGGCTGTGCGCCGATAATCTGTACGTTTGGATTCTTTTCTTTCAAATAAGTAGAAGTTCCAATAATGGTTCCAGTTGTTCCCATAGCAGAAACGAAATGTGTTACTGTTCCATCGGTATCATTCCAAATTTCAGGACCCGTTGTTTTGTAGTGTGCTTTCCAGTTATCATCATTAGCAAACTGATTCAGCATCAAATATCCGCCTTGAGCGACTTTTTTATCTGCATAATCTCTAGAACCTATAATTCCTTCGTTTGCAGGCGTAAGAATCACAGTTGCGCCATAAGCGCGCATAGTTTGAGTACGCTCTTTGGTTGAATCTTCTGGTAAAACCAATTCGATTTCAATACCAAATAACTGTGCAATCATGGCTAAAGCAATTCCTGTATTTCCACTGGTTGCTTCAATTAATTTATCTCCTTTTTTGATGTCGCCACGTTCCAGTGCCGCAGCAATCATGTTGTATGCAGCCCTGTCTTTTACACTTCCTCCTGGATTGTTTCCTTCTAGTTTTAGTAAAAGTTTTACATTTTTATTTTTAACTAGATTGACAGTTTCCATTAACGGAGTATTGCCAATTAGGTTTAATAATTTATGTGAATTCATTTTATTTTTTTTCTTTTATTTTGACTTCAGTGGTAGTAGTGTTGGTTACAATAGAATTTTCAGGAATCGATTTTGTAATCCAGGCGTTTCCTCCAACAATACTGTTTTTTCCAATTACAGTTTCTCCTCCTAAAATTGTTGCATTGGCATAAATGCAAACATTGGCTTCTACAGTTGGATGTCTTTTGGCATTTTTCATTTCTTTGCTTACGCTTAATGCGCCAAGCGTAACCCCTTGATAGATTTTTACATGTTTTTTAATAACTGAGGTTTCTCCAATTACAATACCTGTCGCGTGATCAATAAAAAATGGCGATGCAATATCGGCACCAGCATGAATATCTGTACCTGTGATTCTATGCGCGTATTCGCTCATTAGTCGAGAAAAAAGCAATAAATCGAGATGATATAATTCGTGGCTTAGTCTGTAAATTGCAATGGCATAAAATCCGGGATAGCCCAGATAAACTTCATCAATGCTGTTTGAAGCGGGATCATTTTCAAGTATATATTCGGCATCCTGATTTAATTTTTCTAAAACTCCTGGAAGTTTTTCTAAGAAACGATCCCAAATAGATTCGCATAAATTTTGAGGTTTTTTGCAAGCCAAAACCGCAATTTCTTTAAAACGAAACTCTAATTCGTCAATGCTCTCGTCCAACGCAGCATTAGAATCAAATAGCGTGTAAAAAAGCTTTTCTGTAAAGTCTTCCGTTTTGGTTTTAATGCCGTAATTTATGTGTGAATGGCTCTTTAAAGCTCTTATGTTTTGTATGATATTGTCTTTTGTCACAATGGTAAAAATGAGTGAATAATTTTGGAACGTTAAAAGTAAGGCGTTTTTTGGAAATAAAACCACGATTTAACTAAAGAAATTTTCTTTACAAGGTTTGATTTGTGATAAAAAACGAATTGTAAACTGTTCTTTTTTATGCAATTCTTAAGAAGTTTATTGCGTAAATTAGCTTTTAAAATATACTAAAATGAAAAACAATCAAACATTTAAAAGTGACATTTCTGGCATTTCTTTTCCTGAAAATGAAAAAATATACGGAAGGGCAATTCACGATCCTATTTTGGGATTAATTAAAAAAGAATATCCTGATTTTGATGCTGAAGACTGTATTTCTATAAATGAATTAAATGTTTACCGTCAAAAATATATATCAAATTATCTTTCTTCTGAAATTGGAGCACTTTCTGCAATGGAGAAGAATGTTATTTCTTCATTAAAGGAAGATAAATCGATTGTAAGCATTGTAGAAGAAGAGGAAGAGACGAGAAATCTAGGGCAGATAGTAGCCGATAAAGTGGCTGATTTTGGAGGAAGCTGGACTTTTATTATTTCTTTCGTGGTTTTTATTACGGTTTGGATTGCCTCAAATGTTTTTATTTTTTTAAACAAAGGATTTGATCCCTATCCGTTTATCCTCTTAAATCTAATTTTGTCTTGTGTGGCAGCTTTGCAGGCGCCCGTAATTATGATGAGTCAAAACCGTCAGGAAGAGAAGGATCGTAATCGTGCTAAAAAAGATTTTATGATTAATCTAAAATCAGAATTGGAGATTAGATTGATTCACGATAAAATTGATCATTTGATTATGCATCAGCAGCAAGAATTAATCGAAATTCAAAAAGTTCAAATAGAAATGATGAACGATATTTTGGATCAGATTAAGAAGTGAAAGATATTTAAAATCTAAAATCTAAAAATAAAAGTGTTTGAAATAGTAACCGCCAAGCATAAAAAATAGATTTATAATGGCCATTCTCCAAATTAGTTTTTTATAATTTCTGGACTTATCTAAGAAATGAAATGCTGAAAAAACGAAGAGTAAAAGGCAAGTATAAATGGCGGGATACATTTTAAAAGCTGCCAAAAATTCGCCTTGAAAAAGTAAGAATAGAGAACGCTGAAAACCGCATCCTAAACAGTCATAACCAAATACGGTTTTGAACATACAAGGAAGCATATATTTTTCTAAACTCATGGCAGATCTTTTTTGCAATTTTACTAAAAAAATATGACAAACGTTTGGGCAGTATTGAAGCGCTATCTGAAAGTTTTATATTTTTGAAATCTCAAAATAAAAGAAAGGATGAAAACTTTTAAAATTATAATAATGATTCTTGCGATTTCGGTTGCGTTATACGAACAGGTTTCGGAAGAAAAAAACATCTATATCATGATTGCTGCAATTGTAGTTTTCATGTTCGGAATGATGCAATTGAGTGCAAAAACACCAAGTAAAAATAACGATAAAGAGGAGTAGGATGCTGGTAAAAGGAGATAAGGTTTCAGTATTAGATGAAGCCATAAACGGAACGGTGGTTTCGGTTAAAAATAACGAAGTTTTAATTGAAACTGAAGATGGTTTTATGATGACATTTTTAGTCAATGAACTACTTAAGATTCAAGAAACCAGTAATTTAATGAATTCTATTAAAAGAATTAATTTAGATGAGGTTTCAAAAGAGAAAACCGAACCCAAACCGAGAAGTTTCGTCAAAGAAAAGAAAGAAAAGCGTGATGTTGGCGTTCCAGAATTTGATTTGCATATCGAAAAATTGGTTAAAAATAAACGCGGAATGTCAAACTATGATATCTTGACATTACAGACAGAAACGGCAAAAAGACATATCGAATTTGCGATGCGAAACCGTATTCCGAAAATCGTTTTTATTCATGGTGTTGGTGAAGGAATTTTAAAAGCCGAACTTGATTTTTTATTGGGCCGTTATGACGGAATTGATTTTAAAGATGCCAATTATCAGAAATATGGACTTGGAGCTACTGAAGTTTATATAAGACAAAACAATAAATAAAACAGCTTTTAAAAGCATAAAACAGCTTACTGTAAAGCATAAAAAAAACGTCTGTTTTTTGATTCGATTTAGTTATAAAATCATCTCAAAAAACAGACATTTTTTTGTAAGAATTATTTTTGTAGATTTCTTTTCAGAAAATCTCTTTTTTTAGATTGTTTTTGGTCTGGTAATTTTTCCAAGAACGAAACTACTTCCTAATTTGAAGCTGCTGTTTCCTTTTTGTAAAGTTACATTTTTAAGCACGATTGTGTGCTCATAAACTTGTCCAGTTAATGTAGTGGTTACTTCTATAATTCCACTTGTATTAGCAACTCCAAGTTGGCCTGTCCATGTTTCTTCAATTGCAGGTGCAGATGGCTGTATTTTAGAACAAACAAAAGCTGGTGTTATAGATCCAGTTCCTTCTTTTGCAGTTTTGTAAAATACTTTATTCTGTGTTGCAGTTATTAAACTTGTACGAGACTGACCTGGAGTAATGGGTTCTGCAAACAATGTTGGATCGATATCGTCAATAGATAAATAAAATGTATTGTTGTAATTGTAAACTCTAGCAACTTCGTCACACTCATAAGCCGAACCATTTGGGTTTGTTCTAAAAGTAAGATTGGCTGGTGTTACTATAGTTTTATACAATCCAAACTCAAATTTTGGTTCAATCTGATCTCCAGCAGGTTTTTGAAAAGTTATATTTTTAAAAATTATACTATGCGTATATCCTGTTATTCTTGTACCATCGTCAGTCTTGTTTGGTTCTTCATTTTGAGTTGTCGAAATTTCAATTATACCATTTGTTCCAAGCCATTCCTCAGTTACTTTTGGAGTGCTTGGAGGAATTAAACCGCAAATATTTTCTTTTGCAACAGCTCCGTCATAAGCTCTATAAACAACATTATATGCTTTTGCGTCTATAGTATAAGTGTAGTCTCCTGGATCATTTTTAATAGATCCTTCTGGCATTTGAAGTAGTAAAGCTTCCTGAGGCTTAAGTTTGTAAAGCAAGGTATTTGTTGTAACATCGCAAGCTTGAGATTCTGCAATATCTTCAAAATCTATTTTATCTACAGTCAAATCTCCATCATCGCATCCGTTTAAGAAAAGAGCAAATAATAGGAGGGCAGCATATTTTTTCATCGTAAAATTTATTTGGGTCAAAAATAGTGAAAAAATTGCCAAATGATATTTAAGATTTGACAATTGATATTTCTTAACTTTGCAGCAATGAAAAAAGTATATCTAGATAATGCCTCAACAACTGCCATGCGTCCTGAAGTAATTCAGGAAATGACAAAAATAATGCTTGAGGATTACGGAAATCCATCGTCTACACATAGCTTTGGGCGAAACGGTAAAACAATATTAGAACTTTCAAGAAAGAGTATTGCAAAACATTTAAATTGTACTGCTCAAGAAATCATTTTTACTTCTGGCGGAACTGAAGCCGACAATTGGATTTTGCGTTCTGCTGTGGAAGATTTAAAAGTTGAAAGGATTATTACTTCAAAGATTGAACATCATGCGGTTTTACACACCGTTTGGGCGCTTCAGGAAGAATACAATATTCAGGTTGATTACGTTAATGTAAACGCAGACGGAAGTCTAGATTTAACGCATTTGTCAAATTTATTGTCTGATGAAAAAAAGACAATAGTAAGTTTAATGCATGTAAACAACGAAACGGGAACTATTTTAGATTTAGATCGCGTTAGCTTGATTTGCAATCAGTATAACGCTTTGTTTCATTCGGATACGGTTCAGTCTATTGGGAAAACCGAAATTGACCTGCAAAAGACTCCTGTTGACTTTATTTTGGCTAGTGCGCATAAGTTTCACGGACCAAAAGGAATTGGATTTGCTTTTATCAGAAAAAATTCTGGTTTGCAACCTTTGCTTTTTGGAGGTGAACAAGAGAAAGGATTACGTGCGGGAACGGAAGCTGTGCATCAGATTGCTGGAATGGCAAAAGCTTTATCTATTTCATACGAAAAACTAGATGAAGAAAGAGCCTATATTTTAGGAATAAAAAATTATCTGATTGAGCAGTTAGAAATTCATTTTCCAGATTTTAGAATCAACGGAAAAAAAGATGATTTCTATAATATCATCAATATTATTCTGCCTTTTTCATCAGACAAAACTTCGATGCTGCTTTTTAGTTTAGATATGAAAGGAATCGCAGTTTCTAGAGGAAGCGCTTGCCAATCTGGAAGTATAAAACCTTCGCATGTTTTAAACGAAATGCTTTCGGAGAGCGATTTAAAATTACCAAATCTCCGAATTTCATTTAGTCATTATAACACCAAAGAAGATGTTGATTGGCTGATTGAGAGTTTGAAAACGGTCTAAGTTGCTAAGGTACTAAGGTTCTAATTTTTTTAACCGCGGAGTGCGCAAAGAATTACGCAAAGGTCGCCAAGATTTTTTAGAGCCATTAAAATGAAAAAGTTCGCAAAGCTTATTTTGATAAAGCTTTGCGAACTTTTTTTAGCTCTATTTAGATTCTTCATAAAATCTTCTTTGCGTACTTTGCGGTAAAAACTATACTCAAAGTTTTTTCAAAAACTTGAAACTTGAAACTTGAAACCCGAAACCTGAAACAAAAAAACTATTTACGAATTACTTTTACTTGCGAATCTCTGGTCAATTTGATAATGGTTGAAGATTTTCCGTTTACTTTGTCTTGGTTTAATTTTACCACATAATCGACGCCATTGATAATTTCGGGACTTATGTCTTTGAAACTTTGCGGTGTTGGCTGTCCAGAAATATTAGCTGAAGTAGAAACCAAAGGTTTTTTCATTCTTTCCATCAATTTATAGCAGAAAGGTTCTTTAACTAATCTAACTCCAAGAGATTTGTCGGCAGCAATGATGTTTGGTGCAACATTTCTTGCATCATCCAAAATTAAAGTAGTTGGTTTTTCAGATAAATCCATAATTTGCCATGCAACTTCAGGAATGTCTTTAAAAACATTATACATCATTTTTTCGCTGTTCATTAAAACAATCATGCTTTGGGTTTCTGCTCGCTGTTTTAATTTATAGATTTTAGCAACAGCTTCTGCATTTGTAGCATCACAGCCAATTCCCCAAACGGTATCAGTCGGGTACAAAATTATACCTCCGTTTTTAATTGCTTCGTATGCGTTGATGATTTCCTCGTTCATTTTACAAATTATAATTTACTTCATTAAGACCGCAAAGTTATAAATTTTACTTGTAATTGTTTTTCTAAAGGCTTTGTAAATGGAAATTATAAAGCTTTAAAAAGTGTTTTGAAGAAAGGAAATGCTTATGATTTTACAGAGGTCGATTTTGATTTCGTCTTTGCAAATTCCATAAGTGGGTGCTCAATGTACTTGAATGTTAGCTGACTGATAAGAATTAATGGTAAAATAGATATAGCAATGATAGACCAAAATTCAAAATCTGTTAACTCTTTAGCTCTTTCATAACCAATAATAAAATGAAAAAGGATAAATAACAATGTACCATGAAGTAAATAAATACTATATGTTATTTGTCCAAATTTTCGTGAAAAAGTACTAGAAAGAATGCCAAAAAAGTTATTTCCAGAAGCAATGATTATAAATACGATTGTAGTGATAATAATTGGAATTGGTTTTCTTCCGCTATTGAAAAAATAAACGGAGCATACAATTAGTAAAATAGCTAAAACTGTATATTTTTTTTGTTTTAAAATAGTGTCAAATACATTTTTGCTAATTACTAAAGCGGCAATAATACCTCCAATAAAAGGCAGGAAGTGTCTCAAGGATGCGCCATTGATGATCATTATAAGAGCGGCTGCAATGGTAAATGACACAATGACTTTATGATTTACTTTAATCTTGAAAAATAGTGCAATAAGAGGCAGTAAAAAATAGAAAGCCCATTCATATGGCAATGTCCAAGTTACACCGGCATTTAGCAAGAAGCTATCTTCTAATCCGTTGATGTTTAATCCCTTTTTAACATTGAAAAATATCCAGGAAAGTATGGCCAGTAAGTTTTCTGAAAAAGGAATTTTGGATTTGAAATTGGTTAAATAACCTGCAATTAAAAAAATAATCCCAACTGAAAAAAGATACATCGGGAAAAGTCTATATAGACGGGCATTGATATATGCAGACCAATTGATTTGCTTGTTTTTACTATAGATTAATTTTAGAGTAAATAAAAAAGCCGTAATCACAAAGAAAAAAGCAACCGTAGTTTGTCCAAAGTGATTGAATAAATTTGATTTTGGTTCTTCCCATTCGCCCTTTTGAAGAAAATAACGCCAGATATAACTATGGTGTAAGAAAACAAAAAATGCTAAATAACCTCTTAAACCATCAATTTCTGGAAAACGAACTTCTTGCACATGAATTTTTACCGTTCTATTAGTAAATACCACAGAAATAACTAGAGCAAATAAGATGAGGAAAGAACAAAGCAAGAAGGTTAATGTCATTTTTTGAGAGGATAGCTTTTTATTGAGATATTTTTTAACAGATTTTTAATATTTCGGCAAAAATAGGAAACATTTTCAACTGCAAAAATATTATGGTTAAAATTATCCTAAACAAAATACGAATCCTTACAAGAACAAAATGGTGTTTTATTATTAATTATGAAGTAAGGTTGTCTTTAAAAATAACACGATTTGTCCAGCCATTTAAGGTGTATTTACTCAAAATAGAATCTGGAATCTTCTCATATTCATTTTCAAAAAAAGCTGCAGGTATGACAGGATTTTTTTCGTCAATAATCAAAATGTTATTCGGATTGTAAAAATCGTAGTTTTTGATATCTGCATTGGTAGTTATCAGCTTCTTATCTAAACCCAAACTCTCAAAAACTCTGAAAGTAAGTCCGATTTGACCAAGTCGATTAATGTCTAAAAGCACTTTCGAGCGATTGATATAATCATTTACTTCGCTCAAAGGCATGTGGCTTTTTATGTAAGTGATATTTTCGTCATTGTCTTTCTGTTTTTTATCATAAACAATGAATTTGAATTTTGAATTCTGCGAAGCTAAATTAGCCGCAATTCTTTTAAGTATTGGAAGTCGCTTATCAATTGAACTGATATTGAAAACATCATATTCAAATTGATTATTATGGATTGCGTTTTCTGAATTATAAATCCAGTTTGGAGCAAATTTTAAATTGAAGTTTTCGCAGTCTTCTTTTTCGAATGAGAAAACCTCATCAAAACAATGAAGAACACGTTTGATTTTTGGGCAACGATAAATGTTGTCATTAAAAAAACCGATCGATTTTTTGGTGTAATTTTTAAATTCTAAAATGCTTTTAGGAGTTATAAAATCGCCTTTTATAGTTAAAATCACATCTTGAATCTGGTTATTTTTCTTTAATTCATTGATGATTTCTTTTCCGTAATGCTGATGTTTCAAATTTGTTTTGAAAAACGCTTTTAAGATTACATTATATACTTTATGAAATACGGAAGGGTATTTATATTTGAAAGTATTAAAATCGATATGACGAACCGTATGGCCTTGTTTTTCTAATTCTGCCGCTATATGTTTGTTAAGTCCCCAGTTGTCTAAACTTATAAGAGTAATATGCATTATCTACGAAATAGTTTTTATTAGTTGGTAAAACTAGCTAAATTTGCTGAAACAATTTTTATGATTTTAAGATTAAATCGCGGATATGAAAAATTTGAAAATATTCTTCTTGAATATATTCGTTTTTTCGATACAAAAGGAGAGGACTTTGTAATTGGCCAGCGCAATCAGATAAAACTTTTTGATTTAGACGATAAAAAAATAAACATAAAATCGTTTAAAGTTCCGCACTTTATCAATAAAATCGCTTATAAATACTTCAGAAAATCAAAAGCAAAACGCTCTTTTGAGTTTGCAAACAAATTGTTGGATTTGGGTGTTGGAACTCCAAAACCTATTGCATTTACCGAATTTTCATCAATATTAGGTTTAGAAAAGAGCTTTTACGTGAGTGAGCAATTACAATGTGATCTCACGTATAGAGAGTTGGTGGAAATACCTGATTTTCCAGATCGCGAAAATATCTTAAGGCAGTTTACTAAATTTAGTTTCGATCTTCACGAAAAAGGAATTGAATTTTTGGACCATTCTCCAGGAAATACTTTAATTAAAAAGAATGCCAGCGGAAATTATGATTTCTTTTTGGTTGACTTAAACAGAATGGAATTTCACAATTCTATGTCTTTTGAAATGCGTATGAAAAACCTTTGTCGTTTAACGCCTTTAGAAGAAATGGTGGCAACAATGAGTAATGAATATGCTAAATATTATAAAGCAGAATCCGAAGAGAAGATTTTTGAGACTTTATGGAAATATACTTCAGATTTTCAGGAGAAGTTTTACAGAAAAAAACGCTTGAAAAAGAAGCTTAAATTCTGGAAGAAGTAATTCTTCTTAATTCTTTATAGCGAATATAAACGCTGTAGGCATTGAGATAGCATATAACTACACCTTTTTTGCCATCCAAAAAGCCAAAACGGATTATAAACTGATACATGAAAGTATATAAAGGGTGGAAAAGTTGCATTAAGAAATAAGGTTTTATTCCTTTTGCAAATTTTTCATTCGCTTTAAGGATTCCGTAATTATACATTTTTGATTTATAATCGTTATAAGAAGAATAAGAATAATGTATGATTTTGTTTTTTAAAGAAGCAATTTTTCCGTCAACAATTAATTTTTCATGAACGGTTCTTTCCTCATTATATCGGCACTTTGATTTATCAAAAAGTCTGAAAATCTTATCGGTTTGCCAGCCGCTGAAATTCAGCCGGCTATTTTTAAACATAAAAATGCGATAGATAAAATAAGCGCTTGCCGCATTTTTAGAATTAATTGCTGTAACGATTTCAGATTTTAATTCAGATGTTAGTCTTTCATCAGCATCAATAAATAAAATCCATTGATTTTTGGCTTGATCTAAGGCAAAATTTCGCTGAGAAGTATAATTGGTAAAATGATGTTGAATTAGTTTTACATTGGCAAAAGACTCAACGATACTTACTGTTTTATCGGTGCTATAGGAATCAACAACAATGATTTCATCAGCAAAATCAACATCTTCAAGAAGAGATTTTATATGATGTTCTTCGTTAAGCGTAATAATCAGAACTGATAATTTCTGCTTTTCACTATTCATTGGAAATTCCTTTTACTTTTTTCAATTTTTATATTCTTGAAAATAAGTTTCTAGCTTTTGAAGCATTAATTCCAACGGATATTCAGCATAATATTCAAAAGTATGCTCTTTTATGTATTGCTCTGTATGCTTCTCGTAGATTTCAGGTTTTAAGTCCTTTAAATGGATAGAAGCATTTTTTGCTTCATTTTCAAACAATTGCCAAGTTTCTTTTCTAACAGAAGGAGTGAAAATAGAGAAGGTTGGAATTTCAAGCGCTTTTGCCATATTTACAGCGCCACCTTCGTTTCCTATCAGCATTTCGCATTGAGAAAGCAATGCTAAAAACTGACGTAAATCGGTAGCGTATAAATCAAAAATAATATGTTTTTTTGTTTCTTCAGAGCAATGGTTGTAAACCTCCAAAGCTTGTTCTTTCTGGTTTGGAATATAATTAAAGAGAATGGTTGCGTTTGTTTTGGCTACAGTAAAATCAATAATTTTTGCCATTCCGTCAAGCGGATAAGTTTTATAGTGCTCGCTTCCTAAAATTCCAAACATGATCAATGGTTTTTCAGAATCTACATTATAGCTTTTTAAAATATTTTTTGCTTCGGTAATCTCAGATTCTTTTAAAAAGATTTTCGGTTTTACGTTTGTTATCTTTTCAGAGAAAAAAGGTTTAAGCAATAAAAGTCTGTTTTCAATCGCCAGACCAAATTCTGATTTTATAGCATCAAAACGTTGATAGCTATAATTGTAAAAAATATTAGAATACCATTTATGGTACGAAACTTTATATTTTGCGCCAGAGAAAAATGTGATTAGACTAGTTCCTAACTTACTGTAAACATCTATTACAGCATCGTATTTTTTTCTTCGCATCTCAAAAATGAACTTAATAAACCCAAAAGTCGATTTTCTGATTTTATTAGTCACTGGTATAATGTTATCAATATTCGGATTTTCTAAAAGAACATCAATCGAATTAGGATAACACATATAGTCAATTGTTGAGTCAGGAAACTTGGCTTTAAGATTGTTACAGATAATTGTACTTGTTAAGACGTCTCCGATTCTTTTTTGTTGAATGACTAATATTCTCATTTGGGTATTTGTTCAATTAGAAGGCTAAAATACAAACTATTTTATGAAGTGTACAAGTGATGGTATTAATAAGATTAAACTAAATTAAAAAGTTATATTTTTGTGCTCAACAAATTAAAATGAACAATGGGAATTAGTGGTTTGGTTATTACATTCAATGAAGAAAAAAACATTGGAAAATGTATAGATGCCTTATTTAAAGTTTGTGACGAAGTTATTATTGTAGACTCTTTTAGTAAAGATCGTACGGTAGAAATAGCTCAAGAAAAAGGAGCACAAGTTATTCAGCAAACATTTTTAGGAGACGGTCCGCAGCGCACACACGGATTGCCTTTTTGTAAAAACGACTGGATTTTAAATCTTGATGCAGATGAGTTTCTAGATAAAGACGCTGAAGAATTTATTCTAAAGAAAAAATATCTGGAAGGAAACTATGATGCCATGAGTTTTAGAGTAAAAAACTTTTTGGCAGATAAATTAATTGATTTTTCAGGATGGTATCCAGATCATAAAGTTCGTTTTTTTAACAAACAAACAGCTCATCCTTCAGAATCTAAAGTGCATCAGAAAATTGTTGCTCAAAATGAGAAAAAAGTTGCTGTACATATTTTACACTACGGCTGGGATTCTTTTGATCAAATTATTGCTAAAAAGAATCAATATTCGGGATGGCATGCACAACAATTATACGATCAAGGAAAAAGAATTGGCGCGTTTAAGCCTGTCCTTAACGGAACTGTAGCTTTTGTTCGCTGTTATTTCTTCAAGAAAGGAATCTTCAATGGTCTCGACGGATTGTCAATCGCAATGATTCAGGCTTTTTTCTCCTATATGAAATATGCTAAGCTTATAAAACTTCAAAAAAATAACAAGTAAAAAAAAATCCAAATTCCAATAATAAAAATGGAATTTGGATTTTTAATATTTAGATCTTTTAAAACCTATACAGCAACATCGTACTCACGAAGCGCATTGTTCAAAGAAGTTTTTAAATCTGTAGATGGTTTACGAGTTCCAATGATTAATGCACAAGGAACTTGGTATTCTCCAGCAGCAAATTTCTTAGTGTAGCTTCCAGGGATAACTACAGAACGAGCTGGTACATAACCTTTCATTTCAACTGGTTCGTCACCTGTAACATCGATAATTTTAGTAGATGCTGTCAAACAAACGTTAGCTCCAAGAACTGCCTCTTTACCAACGTGAACACCTTCAACAACGATACAACGAGATCCGATAAAAGCACCATCTTCAATGATTACTGGAGCGGCTTGCAATGGCTCAAGAACACCACCAATACCAACACCACCACTTAAGTGAACGTTTTTACCAATTTGAGCACAGCTTCCTACAGTTGCCCAAGTGTCAACCATTGTTCCTTCGTCAACATAAGCACCAATGTTTACGTAACTTGGCATTAAGATTACACCGCTTGAGATGTAAGCTCCGTAACGTGCAACAGCATTTGGTACCACACGGATTCCTTTTTCAGCATAATTTCTTTTTAGCAACATTTTATCGTGGTATTCAAAAATACCAGATTCCCATGTTTCCATTTTCTGAATCGGGAAATACATCACAACTGCTTTCTTAACCCATTCGTTTACTTGCCATTTGTCACCAACTGGTTCAGCAACACGTAATTTTCCTGCATCTACCAATTCGATAACTTCTCTAATGGCATTAGTAGTTGTAGTTTCTTGCAATAAAGCTCTGTTTTCCCAAGCTTGTTCAATTATAGTCTGTAAAGAATTCATACGTTTAATTTTTTGGCAAAGATAACGTATTTGTAGAAATGCAAAAAAGCAAAACTAGTTGAAAATGTTACAGATTTAACTTTTTGTTTCTTATTTGTAGAGTTAATAAAGTTGATATGTGTTTTTGATTAATGTTACTACCACTAAAAGTTTTTTTTATATCAAAATATGACAAAAGTCAGGATTTCTGCTTTTTCTTCGCTTTACTTTCGCAGTGTTGATCAACATTCCATTCCATAAATAATCATATAAGCAGTAAAATATGAATCAAGAAAATCACCTTCAAAACAGAGTAATTATAGACAAAGAAGTAAGCTGGGATAAAACTCAGGTTATTATGAGTAAAACAAACGCATACGGAATTATAGAATACGCCAACGAAGTATTTGTAGATGTTTGCGGTTACGAAGACTATGAGTTAATGGGGCAGCCTCATAATATCATACGTCACCCGGATATGCCGAAAGTAATTTTTAAAGTGCTTTGGGAAAATCTTAAAAACGGAAAAAACTTTCATGCTATTGTAAAAAATCTTGCAAAGTCTGGAAGATACTATTGGGTAATTACAGATTTTGAAATTGCCCGCGATGAAAACGACGTTATTGTAAATTTTTTTGGTAGAAGACAAGCTGTACCGCAAGAAGTAATTGCATTGCATATTGAACCTTTGTATAAAAAGTTATTGCAGATCGAAGCTGCAAGCGGTGTAGAATTTAGCGAAAAGTACTTGATCGGATTCTTAGAAGAGAAAAAGAGAACTTACGTTGAATATATTAAGGAGCTGATTTACGAACATGAAAAGTCACAATCTAAGTTTGCTAATTATTCTGAAGAAGAGGATGCAGGAGAGGAAGAAGAACACAGAGGTTTTTTCAGCCGTTTGTTCGGAAGATAAATTGAGTTATTTTTTAGGTTTGAATATTTGGATAAAAGTCCGTCTTGAGTTTTCAAGGCGGATTTTTGTTTTTAAGTTTAATTTAAAAAACATGAATCTAAAAAGCTTTATATTTGTATTGTAAAATGAAAGCATTATGGAAGCGATTAGATTAGAATTTCAACCAGAAATTAGAGAGAAAGTGCTTAAGTTATTAAGTGAATTTTCTCCTTCTGAATTGACAATTATTGAAGAAGATTCTGATTTTGAAAATGATAAGAGAAAGGTGCATGCCGCTTATGCTAAATTAAAAAGTGGTAATGAAAAGTTGTATTCAGTAGATGAAGCAGATTCAATTTTAGACAATACATTTTCGGAATATGACAATTAAAATTTCGAATGAATTTCTAGAATTATTAAAAGAACAAGTTCGTTATATTTATAAAGATAAACCTAGAGCAGCGTTAAAGTTTAGGAAAGATTTGCTTAGAAATATTAAAAAAGATTTAAAACATCCCTTTCTCTTTAAAAAATCAAGGTATTTTGATAATGAAAATATTAGGGATTATGTTTTTAAAGGTTACATTTCTGTTTATGAAGTTGATGTCGATAAAAACATTATTTTCGTTTTCAGTTTTATAAAATATAAAGACTCTCTTTAAAGATTATAATTTTACTTTCTATATTTTATAAAAATTTAAAACATGCCAAGAATCCTTTCTATAGATTACGGACAAAAACGCACAGGAATTGCAGTTACAGACGAAATGCAGATTATTGCTTCAGGCTTAACAACGATTCCTACTCATACTTTGGTTGACTTTTTGAAAGATTATTTTGCTAAAGAAAAAGTCGAAGCGGTTTTGATTGGCGAACCAAAACAGATGAACGGACAGCCATCTGAAAGTGCTTCTGTGATTAACGGATTTGTAACTCACTTTTCGAATATTTTTCCAGACATGAAAGTGATTCGTGTTGATGAGCGTTTTACTTCAAAAATGGCATTCCAAACCATGATCGACAGCGGTTTAAGTAAAAAACAGCGTCAGAACAAAGGTTTAATAGATGAAATTTCTGCCACAATTCTGCTTCAGGATTATCTTTCCGCAAAAAAATAGCGTTGTTCGCCGTATTTTTTATTTATAATTTAATGGTTTTTAGAAAATCCTAACTTTTATCATCTAAAAATTAGTTTTTTTTTGCAATTAAAAAAGTACCTTTGCACTTTAAATAAAAATACTGTTATGCCTGACGAAACCATACGTTCAAATAGTGATGTAGTACTCATTGGCGCTGGAATAATGAGTGCCACTCTTGGAGTAATTTTGAAAGAATTACAACCAGATATAAAAATTGAAATTTACGAAAGATTAGATGTTGCTGCAGCAGAAAGCTCTGATGCTTGGAATAATGCAGGAACGGGACACTCTGCTTTTTGTGAACTAAATTATACTCCAGAAAAGGCAGACGGAAGCATAGATCCTAAAAAAGCAATAAGCATAGCAGAATCATTTGAGATTTCTCGCCAGTTTTGGTCTTACTTAGTACAGCAAAATAAAGTGCCGTCTCCGGATAATTTTATTAAAAGCGTACCTCATATGAGTTTTGTGTGGGGAGATAAAAACGTAAATTATTTAAAAAAGAGATTCGAAGCGCTTCAGAGCAATCCAATCTTTGCTGACATGACTTTTAGCACCGATTTTGAACAGCTTCAAAAATGGATGCCATTGGTAATGGAAGGCAGAAATGCTGATGAGAAATTAGCAGCAACACATATGGAAATTGGTACCGATGTCAATTTTGGAGCTTTAACAAGAAGTATGTTTAATTACTTAGAAAAGCTAGACGGTGTTTCTTTGTTCTTCAATCATGAAGTTAAAAAGCTAAGACAGCGTGAAGACAAATCGTGGAGAATTAAAATTAAAGATTTGTCAACAGGAAATACTCGTAAAGCCTATACTAAATTTGTATTTATTGGTGCAGGAGGAGGTTCTCTTCCGTTATTAGAAAAAGCAAATGTTCCTGAAGGAAATGGATATGGAGGTTTCCCTGTAAGCGGACAATGGCTGAAATGTACAAATCCAGAAGTAATTGCAAAACACCAAGCAAAAGTATACGGAAAAGCAAGTGTTGGAGCTCCTCCAATGTCTGTTCCTCATATTGATACTCGTGTAATTGATGGAGAGAAAGCACTTCTTTTTGGTCCATTTGCAGGATTCTCAACACGTTTCCTAAAAAATGGTTCTTATTTAGATTTGCCAATGTCTATTAAACCAAACAATTTAATTCCGATGCTTGCGGCAGGATATCATAATATTCCTTTAACGAAATATTTGATCGAGCAGGTGCGTCAGTCTCCAAAAGACAGAATGAAAGCTTTACGCGAATATCTTCCAACAGCGCGCTCAAAAGACTGGAAATTAGAAAAAGCAGGTCAGCGTGTTCAGGTTATCAAAAAAGATGAAAAAGAAGGTGGGGTTTTAGAATTTGGTACAGAAGTTATCAATACGCATGATGGAACTTTAGCAGTTTTATTGGGTGCTTCTCCAGGTGCTTCTACAGCTGTAGCAATTATGGTTGATTTGGTAAGCAGATGTTTTACAAATCAAATCAAAACACCAGAATGGCAAGCGAAATTAAAAACAATGATTCCGTCTTATGGACAAACTTTAAATGATAAGCCGGAACTTTTGGAACAGCTTAGAAAACAAACAGCAGAAGTTTTAAAATTAAATTAAGCTTCTCATATTTCAATATTAAAAACAAATCCAGATGAATTAATCTGGATTTGTTGCTTTTAAGTCGGTTGTGTTTTTTAGAATTTTTTCTGCCAGATTACTCATCCAGATTAATTGTTCAATAACCATTTGTGCTTCTTGCATTTTGGCCTGACGGGTTTCTTTGTCTAAATCATCATCTTCGGCTAAACGTGTAAAATGTCTGCGTTTTAATTCTTCAAATTGTAAAGTCACATCTTCTTTTTCGAAAAAAGTATCTTGTATAACAACTTCATTTCTTAAAACAGAAATCGAATGATCGAGATTGGCTAGAATAGTTTTGATAATGTAATTGAAAGAATCTGATGCAGATGTTGTTTGGTGTGACTGAATATAAGTTGATAGCGATGCCAAAGCAGATAATAACGAGTGATTTAAAACTACTAATTTATTTACCAAAGGCATTGTTTTTTGTTTCGACTTAGGTTCCTGCATCATACGCTGAAAAGAAGTCATTAAATTTCCTATTTCAACAAAGGCATTTTTTCGCGCTAGACGATATGAAGTTGGTACTTCACCTTTTTTATTATAAAAATCGGCAATCTCTTTTAGGTAATTTCTATTGGCGCGAATTGTATTCTCAATATGAATAGGTGTGTTGATGAATTCCCAAGCAGGCCATAAAAACTGATTGGCAATAAAAGCTAAAGTTGCTCCTGCGAGCGTATCTAATATTCTGTATTGAATAACTTCATTGATGTCTGGAGTTAAAATTCCGTAGATAAAAACGACATACATTGTAACAAATGTCGCGCTAATCTTGTAATTGATTTGGGTAAATGAAATTCCAAGAAGCATACATACAATAGAGAAGATGCTTAGTGCAACGTGATTCTGAATAACAGAGACGATTCCGAAAGCTATAATTCCTCCTAAAATAGTTCCAAACATTCTGTTATACGATCGTTCTTTGGTTAAACCATAACCAGGACGCATGATTACTACAATAGTAAGGAGAATCCAATATACGTTTTGAAATGGCAGAACCTGTCCAAGAAAAAAACCAATCAAAATAGTAATTGTTAATCGTATCGAATGTCTGAAAATAGAAGAGGAATAGCTTAAATTCTCGATTAAAGTTCGTAATGGATAATATTGCGGTGTCAAGAATTTTTCGAGCTCTTTATCTTGATCTTTTAGTTTATAGGACTGCATTGCCAAAGAAAGCGCACGTTGAATCGTTTTAATTTTTCCAACCTGATTTTTAGCATATTTCAGCATATTGGTCAGCATTAAAACACCTTCTGCAGCTTCCTCTTTTCCTAATGATTTTTCGTAATCAAAAATGGCAAATTCAAGCGCATCCAATTCGTTTTTCAAATCATGTTTGTCAACATAAACGCTAATGTGACTGACATTTTTTGAAAGCTTTTTTAGAGTTGAGGCCAATTTGTACGCAACATTCTGATATGTTCTTAAAACATCAGGATGCTTGGCAAATTTTTCATGAAGTTTACTGTGATCGAAAGAAGTATATAGTGCTAATTCTTGAATTTCAACTAATGTGATAAAAACCAAAAGCATTTTTCTGTTCTGGCTCGTAGTTCCAGAGGCATTCTGGTTTCCAATTAGCATTTTTCTTAAATCTTCATGAATAAGATTCAATTCTACCTGTACAGCCAGCTGTTTTTCTATAATTGCTTTTCTATTAGCTTCAGGGCTCCATAAATCACCTCTTAGTTTTAAATATTTGGCAGTAAGTTTTATTCCTTCAGCAATCTGTAATTCTACATATTTATAAGGCTGTACAAAATGGAAAACCAGAGACACAATTAAATACAGAATTCCTCCAATAAAAATGAAACCTGAATATTCAAAAGCTTCCCAACCTTCGTGCAAATGTCCGAAGGATAAGGAAATCGACAATAAGGCAGAGAAGGAAATCAAAGTGGCTCGCTGTCCGTAAACCGAAATCATAGAGCATAAAAACAGTAGAAAGCCTAAAAAGATGTAAAAAAGTAAAGGAAATGGGTAAACAAGATTTACCAAAAGATTAACTCCAGAAACAATAAAAGAAGCAGCGATTAATCCTTTTATTTTATGACTAAGAGAACTCGGAATATCACTGGGATAAGTATAAAAAGCACCAAGCGCAATTGTAAAACCAATTTCGAAATGACCGAGAAAATTTAGAACTAAGACAGGAACAACAGAAGCAATAGTTACTTTAGAAGCATTGAGAAAGGAAGTACTGTTAGTAAATTTCGAAATTCTATCAATCATAAAAAGAGGTTTACTAACAAAGGTAAGAATTGTAGGAGTGATTTTGGCATAATTATGGATGAGATTTTTAGTAACAGGTAAAAAATATGATATAATGCCGTATAAGAATTATTCATTGACTATTTTTTACTATTTTTGCCAGCTGAAATATCAGAACTTTAATTCTGGTTTTTCAGCACATTAAAACATAAATAAAAACAAATGATTTTACCAATTGTAGGATACGGTGATCCTGTTTTAAGAAAAGTAGGGCAGGATATTACACCAGAATATCCAAACCTAAAAGAAACGATCGCAAATATGTACGAGACGATGTACAATGCGTATGGAGTTGGACTTGCAGCACCGCAAGTTGGACTGCCAATTCGTTTGTTTGTGATAGATACAACGCCTTTTAGTGATGATGAGGATCTTCCTTCAGAGGAACAAAAAGATTTGAAAGGTTTCAAGAAAACTTTTATCAATGCTAAAATCGTTAAAGAAGAAGGAGAAGAGTGGGGATTTAATGAAGGTTGTTTGAGTATTCCTGATGTGCGTGAAGACGTTTACAGAAAACCAACTGTTACAATCGAATATTGTGAAGAAGATTTCGTAATGAAAACGGAAGTTTTTGACGGATTAATCGCAAGAGTTATCCAGCACGAATACGACCATATTGAAGGAATCTTGTTTACAGATAAGATTTCCTCTCTTAAAAAACGTTTAATCCAAAAGAAATTGAAAAATATTACTGAAGGAAAAACGTCTCAAGAATATAGAATGAAATTTTTTGCAGCTAAAAAAGCAAGATAAGTTTTCTAAATACTTAGAAACAAAAAATAAATAAAATTCTTAATACTAATTTTAATAAAAATGAATTTAACGAAAATTTTAGCCATTTCAGGAAAACCAGGTTTATACGAATTAAAAGTACAAACTCGTACAGGTTTTGTGGCGGAATCATTAATTGATGGGAAGAAGATTACTGTAAATCTAAAAAGCAATGTAAGTTTATTGTCTGAAATTTCGATTTATACTTATGAAGGCGAAAAACCGTTAACTGAAGTAATGCAGCAGATTGCCGTTAAAGAAAACAAAGGACAAGCTATCTCTCATAAAGAAGATAATGCTACTTTGTCAGCATATTTTAAACAAATCCTTCCTGATTACGACGAAGAAAGAGTTTATCCATCGGATATCAAAAAAGTATTAAGCTGGTACAACACGCTTCAAGCAAAAGGTTTAGTTACAGATTTAGCTCCTGCAGCTGAAGAACCAAAAGAAGAAGCTCCAGTTGCTGCTGAAAAACCAAAAAAAGCTCCAGCAGCTAAAAAAGCAAAAGCTAAAAAAGAAGAATAATAGTTTTTCTTTAAACATATATAATCCTGTTAAGATGTTTTCTTGACAGGATTTTTTAATTTTACAGAATCGAGTTTAAATCAAAAGAAACTTCAAAATGAGTAGAGAAAACCAGTTAAAAGCATTTGAGAGATTATTGAATATCATGGATGAACTTCGTGAGCAATGTCCGTGGGATAAAAAGCAGACCCTTCAGACATTAAGACATTTAACAATCGAAGAAACGTATGAGTTGGGAGATGCCATTTTGGATAATGATTTAAATGAAGTTAAAAAAGAATTGGGAGATTTACTGCTTCACATTGTTTTCTATGCCAAAATAGGAAGTGAAACCAACGATTTTGATATTGCTGATGTATGTAATGAAATCTGCGAGAAACTAATTCATCGTCATCCTCATATTTATGGAGACGTAAAAGTAGAAAATGAAGAAGAAGTAAAACAAAACTGGGAAAAACTAAAACTAAAAGAAGGTAAAAAATCTGTTTTAGAAGGTGTTCCGAGAAGTCTTCCTGCTTTAGTGAAAGCAAGCCGAATTCAAGATAAAGTTAAAGGTGTGGGCTTTGATTGGGAAGAACCTCATCAGGTTTGGGATAAAGTGCAAGAAGAATTGCAGGAATTGCAAGACGAAGTAAAATCGGGAAATCAAGACAAAATCGAAGATGAATTCGGAGATGTTTTGTTTTCGATGATTAATTATGCTCGATTTTTGAATGTAAATCCAGAAGATGCTTTAGAAAGAACCAATAAAAAATTCATTAAACGTTTTCAATACCTGGAAAGTAAAGCAAACGAATTAGGGAAACCGTTAATGGATATGACGCTAACAGAAATGGATGTCTTTTGGAACGAGGCTAAAAAACTTTAGTTGTCGGCCAATTTCTTTAAAGCACGAACATCTTTAAGCATAATTTTTTTACCAACTAACTCTATTAATCCTAATTTATTAAAATCAGATAATAAACGAATACAGCTTTCTGTTGCAGTACCAATGATACCCGCAAGTTCTTCTCTTGTTAGCTGAACTTTAAGTGTTTTATCAGCATCTTCGCCAAATTCATCATGTAAATGTAATAAGGTTTCAGCAAGTCTTTGCTTAACAGTTTTTTGAACTAAGGCAATTTTTTCGTTCTCAGATTCCTTTAAATCTTCGCATACAGACTGCATCATATTTAAAGAAAACTGATTGTTGTTATTAAAGAAATTGATTATTTCAGTTTTAGGAATAAAACAAACTTCCATATCGGCAATCGCTTTTGCAGTCAAATTTGCAGGCTCATTGCTAATCATAGAGCGTTGTCCAAGAAGTTCACCAGATTTGACCAATTTTACAATTTGATCTTTTCCGTTTGCGCTCAGTTTTGAAAGTTTTCCAACTCCGTCCTTTACACAGAAAACACCATTGGTTACTTCGCCTTCTTCAAAAAGAGCTTCACCTTTTTTAATTTTGTAAGTCGTTTTACTGCTGGCTAATTTAATAACTTCTTCTTTGTTAAGGGCTTTTAGTGAGCTTAACTGGCGTACAATGCATTGATCACATTTATTCATGACAATATTTGTTTGCTGCAAAAATAAGGATATTTAGGGGTTTTAACCACGATAATAAGGTAAAATTATTATAAATTAGGGTTTGCTCTCATTTGAGCTTTTTATTTTATAAATTTAGGAATCCAATTTCAAAATAACATGACAATTATCATCTTAATAATTGTGCTTTAATTGGAAATTTGTGGCAAATAAAAACAAGTTTATGAGGGAGCAAAGTTGTTTTCATTGTGGTTTAACTATTGAACAAAATGAAGAAATTGATTTTGATGATAAAAAGTTTTGTTGCACTGGCTGTAAAACTGTTTACGAAATTTTCAGCATCAATGACCTGACATCTTATTATAATTTTGAAAAGTCTCCAGGCGCCACTCCGCAAGACATCAAAGGAAAATATGATTTTTTAGAAAATGAAACCATACTTGCAAAAGTTTTAGAGTTTCAAGAAGGAAACACATCGATTGTTTCACTTAATATTCCGCATATCCATTGCAGTTCTTGCATCTGGATTTTAGAAAACCTACATCGTCTTCAGTCCGGAATTAACACCTCTCAAGTTAACTTTCATGAAAAGAAAGTTAGAATTACTTTTAATTCTGATGTCGTTTCTTTAAAAGAAATAGTGTATCTCCTTAGTTCTATAGGTTATGAACCTTATATTAGTTTAGAAAATTACGGATCTGCAAAAACAAAAGTCGACAGAAGTTTAACCTATAAATTGGGTGTTGCATTTTTCTGTTTCGGAAACATTATGCTGCTTTCATTTCCAGAATATTTTGAGATGAAAGAATTCTGGCTAGATAGTTATAAACCGTTTTTTAGATTACTTATTTTTCTTCTAGCTTTACCAACTTTTTTATATTCAGCAAGTGGGTATTATGTTTCTGCATATCATAGTATTAGAACCAAAATGCTTAATATTGATATCCCGATTGCTTTAGGAATTATCGTGATGTTTATTCGCAGTACTTATGATATGCTGATGGATCACGGTCCAGGATTTTTTGACAGTTTGGCCAGTTTGATATTTTTTATGCTTCTTGGCAAAATGTTTCAAATTAAAACGTATAGTTTTTTAAGTTTTGAGAGAGATTTTAAATCTTATTTTCCAATTGCTGTTACCAAAATTAATAAAGATGCTTCAGAAGAAAATGTTGCAATTTATGATGTTTTAAAGGGAGATCGTTTATTGATTAGAAATCAAGAGCTTATTCCTGTTGACGGAATTTTAATTAGCGAAAGCGCCGAAATAGATTATAGTTTTGTTACAGGTGAAGCAGTACCAATCACAAAAAAGTCTGGTGATAAAGTATTTGCAGGAGGAAAACAGATTGGAAAAGTTATAGAAATGGAAGTTTTACACTCCGTTTCTCAAAGTTATTTAACCCAATTATGGAGTAACGAAATCTTTCAGAAAAAAGTAGACCAGAAACACAAAACCATAACAGATGCAATAAGTCGATATTTTACCCCCATATTATTGCTAATTGCATTTGCTGGTTTTGGTTATTGGATTTTTATTGATGCAAATATTGCTTTTAATGTTTTTACAGCGGTATTGATTGTAGCTTGCCCGTGTGCATTGGCGCTAACTGCTCCGTTTACTTTTGGAAACATATTAAGAATTTTAGGTAAAAAGAAATTCTATTTAAAAAATGCCGTCGTAATCGAACAGCTTGCCAAAGTCGATACCATTGTTTTTGATAAAACGGGAACAATTACGACCAACAAGAAATCAAATATAATGTATGAAGGTGATCCTATTTCAGATTCAGATACTGTATTGATTAAAAATGTATTGCGAGGTTCAAATCATCCATTAAGTCGAATGCTTTATGATTTTCTTCCAGAAACTAAACGTATTAATATTGAAGATTTCCAAGAAATTACAGGAAAAGGAATTTTGGCTACTGTTGATGGGAAAGAAATAAAAATTGGATCTGGGCAATTTGTTAATGATATAGTTGCGGATGGTTCAGAAATTGAAAAAACAGCTTTGCATATTAAGATAGGAGGGACGTATTTTGGAAAGTTTACGTTCCAGAATCAATATAGAGAAGGTTTAGAAAAACTTTTTAGCAATCTGAGCAAAGATTACCAAATAAAAGTACTTTCTGGAGACAATGATGGCGAAAGGTCAAATCTGGAAGCCATTCTGCCACATGGTACCGAATTGATATTCAATCAAAAACCAGAACAAAAACTCGAATACATCAAACAGCTTCAAGAAAAAGGACAAAATGTAATGATGGTTGGTGACGGACTGAATGACGCTGGAGCGCTGGCGCAAAGCAACGTTGGGATTTCTATTTCTGAGAATGTAAATGTCTTTTCGCCTGCGTGTGATGCAATTCTAGATGCAACAGAATTCTCTCGTTTAAACTACTTTCTAAAGCTTTCACATAAAGCGATTTCTATTATTAAAATGAGTTTTGGACTTTCATTGCTTTACAACGTTGTCGGACTTGCATTTGCGGTTACAGGAAACTTATTGCCACTGGTTGCTGCGATCATCATGCCATTGAGTACAATTACGATTGTAAGTTTTGTGACTTTTATGTCTAACTATTTCAGTAACAGAAATTTAGAATGATTATAAATTATTGAAGAATATATTTTATTAAATTTAACATATTCTATCTGTCTATGATAATTATCATATTTTATGCGCCCTTAACGAAGTAATTTTGTTAATATAAATCTAAGGTATGAGTGTTATTTATCTTTTAATTTCAGTAAGTATTTTTGTGGCAATCTGTTTCTTTATTGCCTTTATCGCAGCTGTCAAATCTGGACAGTACGATGATGATTATACTCCTTCAGTCAGAATTCTTTTTGATGACGAAACAAAAATTAATTCCCAAAATAATAATTCACCAATCGAAGAAAAACAAGTATAATTATGGAAATGGAACAGTTTTATTACGACAACAAAATTGTAAAAAAATTCATTTATGCCACAATTCTTTTTGGAGTTGTAGGTATGTTAGTGGGACTTACCTTGGCGGTAATGTACCTTTTTCCCAACATGACAGATGGGATTTCGTGGCTGAGTTACGGCCGATTAAGACCGTTACACACTAATGCGGTTATTTTTGCCTTTGTGGGTAATGCCTTTTTTGCCGGTATGTATTACTCGCTGCAAAGATTGCTAAAAGCCAGAATGTTTAGTGATTTTCTTAGTAATCTTCACTTCTGGGGATGGCAGCTAATTATTGTAGCTGCAGCAATTACACTTCCACTAGGTTATACTTCTTCTAAAGAATATGCAGAGTTAGAGTGGCCAATTGATATTGCAATCGCTTTGATTTGGGTTGTAATGGGAATTAATATGATTGGTACTATGCTGCGTCGTAGAGAGCGTCACTTGTATGTTGCAATCTGGTTTTATTTAGCAACATTCGTAACGGTAGCAGTATTGCATATCTTTAATAATATTGAAATTCCAGTTTCAGGTTTAAAAAGCTACTCTGTGTATGCTGGTGTTCAGGATGCGCTTGTACAATGGTGGTATGGGCACAATGCGGTGGCATTCTTCCTTACAACTCCATTCTTAGGTTTAATGTATTATTTTATCCCTAAAGTAGCTAACAGACCTGTTTACTCATATAGACTATCTATTATTCACTTTTGGTCTTTAATCTTTATTTATATCTGGGCAGGACCACACCACTTATTATATTCTGCATTGCCAAACTGGGCTCAGAATTTAGGAGTTGCATTCTCAGTAATGTTAATTGCTCCATCTTGGGGAGGTATGATCAATGGTCTTCTTACATTAAGAGGAGCTTGGGATAAAGTTCGTGAAGAACCAGTTTTAAAATTCTTCGTAGTAGCGATTACTGGTTACGGTATGGCAACTTTTGAAGGTCCTATGTTGTCTTTAAAAAATGTAAATGCTATTGCGCACTATACTGACTGGATCGTAGCACACGTACACGTAGGAGCTTTAGCTTGGAATGGTTTCATGTCGTTTGGTATTATCTATTGGCTAATTCCAAGAATGACAAAATCGGAGTTATTCTCTAAGAAATTAGCAAACTTCCATTTCTGGATTGGTACTTTAGGTATTATTGTTTATACAATTCCATTATATGTGGCAGGTTTCCAACAAGCATCAATGTGGAAACAGTTTAATCCAGATGGTACTTTAACTTATGGAAACTTCCTTGAAACAGTAACTGCTATTATGCCAATGTATTGGATGAGAGCTATTGGAGGTAGTTTGTATCTGATTGGTATGCTGACATTAGTCTATAATATTATTATGACGGTTAAAGCTGGTAATACAATTGAAGATGAATTGGCTCAGGCTCCAGCATTACAAACTATAAAAAGCGGTAGATTAAGCGGAGAGAAATTCCACTCTTGGTTAGAAAGAAAACCAATTCAGTTAACTATTCTAGCTACAATCGCAATTTTAATTGGAGGTATTATTCAGATCGTGCCAACAATTATGGTGAAATCAAATATTCCAACTATTTCAAGTGTAAAACCATATACACCGCTAGAACTTGAAGGGCGTGACTTATATATCAGAGAAGGTTGTGTCGGATGTCACTCGCAGTCAGTTCGTCCGTTTAGAAGTGAAGTAGAACGTTACGGAGTTCAGTCAAAAGCTGGAGAGTTTGTTTATGACCATCCATTCTTGTGGGGATCAAAACGTACAGGGCCAGACTTGTTAAGAGTAGGTGGTAAGTACAATGATAACTGGCACTTTAACCACATGTGGAATCCGCAAAGTACATCTGCTGGATCAATTATGCCAGGTTATAAATGGCTGTTCGATAACAAGCCGATGGATATTTCATTGACTCAGAAAAAAATGCAAGCAATGATTTCTCTAGGGGTGCCATATACGCCAGAAGAAGTTGAAAATGCGCAAAGAACATTAAGAGAGCAGGCTGTTAAGATTGAAAAAAGTTTAGAAAGCGATCCTGATTTTGTTAAGAGTTATGAAGACAGCCGTAAAAAAGCTGCAGCAAAAGGCGAGAAATTTATTCCGATGAATGAGAGAGAAATCGTTGCTTTGATCGCTTATATCCAAAGACTTGGTACTGATATTAAAGTAAAAGAAACTAAATAACAGCATTATGTTTGAACAGATAAAACACAATATGGAAACAATATCGGGTGTAGAATTATACCCGATTATTTCCCTCTTAATTTTCTTCTTCTTCTTTGTAGGATTAGGCATTTGGGTGTTCTCTTATAGAAAAGAAAAAATTCAAGAAATGAGTAATATACCTTTAGATGAAGGACTTAGTGTAATCACAAAAGATAGATAAAAATGAAAAAGTTTTTCCCAGTATATGTTAGAGTACCGTTGATTTTCTTCATCGTATTTGCTTTGATGGAATATTTTATAGACTCTGGTGACAAGCCGGCTTTTGTAAAATTTCCAATGGTGTCACTCTTTTTATTTGTCTTTTTATTTATCCTAATTGCTATCGAGATTACGCTTAGTGCTGTAAATCGAGTGATGTATCAATTATTATCGCCAGAAGAAAAAGCTCAAAAAGAACTTGAAGAAAGTTTAAGCCTCAAAGAAAGCACTTGGTTTAAAAACCTAATGCACAAATTGACTAAAACAGAACCAATTGAAAAAGAAGCCGATTTATTGATGGATCATGATTATGACGGAATCAAAGAGCTGGATAATAATTTACCGCCATGGTGGGTGTATTTGTTCTACATCTGTATCATTTTCGGAGTAATTTATGTAGTTCGTTACGATGTTTTAGGAGCGGATGATCAGGAAATGGAATTGAAAAAAGAAATGGCGCAGGCAAAAATTGATGTTGAAGAATATATGAAAACTGCTCCAGATTTGATGGATGAAAAAACGGTTGTTTTATTAACTGACGAACCAAGTTTAGCAGCAGGAAAAGAAATCTTTACAACAAATTGTGCAGCCTGTCACCGTGCCGATGCAGGAGGACAGATTGGACCAAACCTAACAGATGATAAATGGATTTTAGGAGGAGGAATTAAAAATCTATTCCACACCATTACAAACGGAGGTAGAGACGGTAAAGGGATGATTGCTTGGAAAGGAACTCTTAAGCCAAAAGAAATACAAAAAGTGGCAAGCTACATTCTGTCTTTACAAGGAAGCAATCCGAAAGATCCAAAAGAAGCAGAGGGAGAAGTTTGGGTAGATGATAGTGCTCCCAAAACAGATGCAGCCTCTGCAACCCCAAAAGATACCACAGAAGTTAAAAAATAATTAGAATATCATGTCAAATTTACCAGACGAAGCTTTTAGAGATACCATTGGAACAATAGATGAAGGTGGGAAACGAAAATTTATATTTCCTAAAAAACCGTCTGGTAAATTTTATGATTATAGGAAAATTGTCAGCTATGTTTTATTGGCAATTTTATTCATAAATCCTTTTATTAAGGTTAATGGGAATCAGTTTATGATGTTCAATATCTTGGAACGTCGTTTTAATATTTTTGGATTCCCTTTCTGGCCTCAGGATTTTTATCTCTTCGTAATTTCAATGCTTGTCGGCGTTGTATTTGTAATTTTATTTACTGTTGTTTTCGGAAGAATATTTTGTGGTTGGATCTGTCCGCAGACTATTTTCCTTGAAATGGTTTTTCGTCGCATAGAATATTGGATTGATGGAGATCGTGGTTCTCAGTCTCGTTTAGCAAGAATGGAATGGAATAGTGAGAAAATTAGAAAACGAGTTCTAAAATGGACTATTTTTTTCTTGATCTCTTTCCTTATTGCCAATATTTTTCTTGCTTATTTAGTGGGAAGCGATACTTTGTTCTTAATGATAGAACAAGGCCCTATTGCTCAAGCTAGTAATTTTATCGCACTGCTTATATTTACTGGAATCTTCTATTTTGTTTTTGTATGGTTTCGTGAACAGGTTTGTATTATAGCCTGTCCATACGGAAGATTACAAGGTGTTCTTTTAGACAATAAATCAATAAATGTTGCCTACGATTTTGTACGTGGAGAAAAAGAAGAAGGACGCGCAAAATTCAAAAAGAATGAAGACAGAGCATTAACAGGAAAAGGAGATTGTATTGATTGTCTGCAATGCGTTCATGTTTGCCCGATGGGAATAGATATTAGAAACGGAACGCAGCTAGAATGTACAAACTGTACAGCTTGTATTGATGAATGTGACCATATTATGGAATCTGTTGGTTTGCCAAAAGGTCTTATTCGCTATGCATCTGAAGATGAAATTGCAAAAAAAGAACCTTTCAAGTTTACTTCAAGAATGAAAGGTTATACAGCGGTTTTATTTATTTTATTGAGTATTTTTGTTGGAATGCTGTTTTTAAGAACAGATGTTCAGGCAGTTGTACTACGTTTGCCTGGTCAGTTATTCCAGCATAATGGAGAAAAAATCAGTAATGTTTACACTTATAAAATTGTAAACAAAACAATGAAAGATTACAACGATATTCATTTCGAATTAATCGATCAAAAAGGTGAAATAAAAAATGTTGGTAAAAGACATTTTAAAGTTCCAAAAGAAGGAATTTCTCAAGGAACATTGTTTATCGAAATTGATGAAGTTTTATTGGAAAGTGATAAAACTAAAGTAAAAATAGGAGTTTATAATGGTTCTGAACTCATAGAAACTACATCAACAAATTTCTTAGGGCCACGCAGTTTTAATTAAAACATTTATATCATGAAATTTAATTGGGGAACAGGAATTGTCATTGCATTCGGATTGTTTATGACATTTATTTTATATTTTGTTTTTGAAGTGCAGTCAAATTCTAAATACGATAATGATTTGGTTGTAGAAGAATATTACAAACATGATACGCACTTTCAAGAAGAAATGGCAAGAATTCAAAATGCGCATGATTTGCAGCATAAGCCATCTATTAAATACACAGGAGAAGGTGTAGCTGTAATTTTTCCTGCAGGATTTGAAAGTGATAAAGTAAAAGGAAATATTCAATTGTACAGACCTTCAAACAAAAAATTCGATTTTAATACTCAAATTGCCTTAACCAATTCAGAAATAATTATTCCGCAGAAAAAATTAATAAAAGGACGCTGGGATGTTAATATGGAATGGCAGTATGAAGGTAAAAAATATCTAACTAAAGAAGTTATTTACGTAAACTGAAAATAAAATGTTATTCTCTGCTTTCTTTTTAGGGTTAATTAGTAGTCTGCATTGTGTTGGAATGTGCGGGCCAATTGCCATGATGCTTCCCGTAGACAGGCAAAATGAAGCTAAAAAAGCAACACAGATTATGACATATCACCTCGGTCGACTAACAGCTTATTCAATAATTGGGTTGATTTTTGGATTACTCGGAAGAGGTTTTTTTCTGGCTGGACTACAACAGAAAATGTCTATAATTATTGGTGTAATTATGATTATTGTGGTTTTGATTCCTGAGAAAAAATTTGCTCAATACAATTTTTCTAAGCCTGTTTACAAAATCATTTCAAAAGTTAAAGCTAATCTAGGAAGCCAGTTTAAAAATAAGAGCTATAAATCTATTTTTACAATTGGTCTTCTAAACGGATTTTTGCCATGCGGAATGGTTTATGTTGCTTTATTTGGAGCAATTGCAATGCAAAGTGCAGGTTATGGAGTTCTTTATATGCTTTTATTTGGAATAGGAACGATACCGTTAATGACAGTTGTGGTTTATGTCAACTCATTATTAAAACTGCCTTTCAGAAACAAAATCCAAAAGGCAATTCCATATGTGGCGGTTATAATTGGCGTTTTATTTATCCTTCGTGGATTAGGATTGGGAATTCCATATATTTCTCCTTCAAACATGAGCTTGTTTGTACAGCAGACTCCAAACTGCCACTAGAAATATATATTTTAAGTTATTATACAGTCATCGAAAACAGATTTGTTTCCGGTGACTTTCTTTTTAGATGTAAGTCAAATGCCATGCAGATATTGCGGACAAAAGGTCTTCCTTCTTCTGTAATCTTAATTTTATTGTTTTCAATAACAATTAAATTATCATTTTCTATTTCTTTCAAAGCAGTTAACACTTCAGGAAGTTCTGTAAAATTTAAAGATTCTGCATTCCAGGAAGTTTCTAGTTCGCAGGTTAAATTCAGAATGTGTTTTCTAATAATAAGATCTTCATTGTTTAGAATATGTCCCTTTACAACAGGAAGTTTATCGGATTCTATAATCTCGTAATATTCCTCTAGGCTTTTAGTGTTTTGAGCAAAACTATACCAGCTGTCACTTATTGAAGAAACACCTAAACCAATCATAACTTGAGTTTTAGAAGCGCTGTAGCCCATGAAATTTCTATGAAGATTTCCATTATGCGCAGCTTTGTATAAACTGTCATCTTTTAAAGCAAAATGATCCATACCAATTTCGTGGTAACCGTTTTGAATTAGAAGCTTTTTACCAATTTCATACAGTTTTCTCTTTTCGGCATCTTTTGGTAGGTTTTCGTCATTAAAACCGCGTTGTCCGTTTCCTTTTATCCAAGGCACGTGCGCATAACTGTAAAATGCTAATCTATCTGGTTTTAAGGAATTGGTTTTCTCGACTGTATCTACGACATCTTCTATGGTTTGAAATGGAAGTCCAAAAATTATATCGTGCCCTATTGAAGTATAGCCAATTTCTTTAGCCCAAAAAGTTACTTTGGCAACATTATGAAACGGCTGAATTCTATTGATTGCTTTTTGAACTGTAGGAGAATAATCTTGCACGCCAAAACTTACTCGGCGAAAGCCTAAATCAAATAATTTTTTAAGCTGTTCGTGAGTTGTGTTATTTGGATGTCCTTCAAAACTAAATTCGTGGTTTTCTGCTCTTACAGCATGATCAAAAATTCCGTTAATAAGACATTCTAAATTTTCTTTTGAAAAGAATGTAGGAGTTCCTCCACCTAAGTGAATTTCTTTAATTACGGGTTTTTCAGGAAGCAAATCACAATACATTTTCCATTCTTTAAGAACTGCTTGAATGTATTTTTCTTCTACTGAATGATTTTTGGTAATACGCTTGTTGCATCCACAGAAAGTGCACATGCTTTCGCAAAAAGGAAGATGAATGTATAAACTTATTCCGTTTCTTGAATTGCTTTCAGAAAATGATTGCCTTAAAGTAGTAATCCATTTTTCGGATGTAAAGTCAGCTTCATTCCAATATGGAACTGTCGGGTAACTAGTATATCTTGGACCTGAGACGTTGTACTTTTGAGTCAAAGAAATTTTCATAATGACGGATTTAGTTTACATCAAAATTAAAACTTCAAGTCAAGATAGAAAATGACAAATATCATATAAGTTGTAAATAAAAAGAGACCCAAAATTGAGTCTCTTTTCTGAATTAAATAACTAACGTGATATAGAATCTTGGATGATTTTAAGCCATTTTTTCGCAAACTGATGATCTTGATATACGCTAATCTGCTTGATGCGATCGTCATCAAAATCATAGAATGGAATTATTAATTTTTTAGATGTTTCTTTTTCTTGAAATTCAAAATCTATCTTAATAATAGTATCTGAGCTAGAGTCTGTTGTTGGAACCAATTTGCATGAACCAATTGTGTTTAAATCAACATATATTGACTCTTGTTGATTCGGATTGAAATTCATCAAAATGAACTTGTTGTTTTTCTGATCAATCGTTAAAGTCTTATTGTTGATTGATTCTGTCAAATCAAAATCTTCTGGATGAGTTGGATTGAATCTTTTTTTGATATTTAAAATTCTTGATTTGCTTGCAGCTGATGAACGCGCTGAAAAATAAATAGGGATAGCAACAATAATTAAAATCACAATACCCATTATTGTGGTAGTAGTTTCCATAATGTTTTTAATGTAATAAATAAATGATATGCATAACAGTTTTCGGTTTGAAAACGGCTAAGTGCGTGCTGAAGAATAAGTCTTCTAATGAAAAATCAAGTATTTATTTACCAGAAAAAATGGAAAGCATAAAGTATGACTAAAACCTTCTTACTTTGAGTCGTAAAGAGTTTAGTATATGCTGTACTAACTGAAACAGTTTGATGTTGTGGAATAAGCGGTAAAAGCGTATCGAAACATTTAATTATCCCAGATGGATTTGTTTTGATATTTGCTGCAAGTTGATAACTTCCTTGTGGCTGTATAAATGCAGATGAATCAGGAATGTCTTTGCAGAAATTAGTATCGGATTTTTCCGTTTCAATTACGTGCATAGAAGCTTGGTCTGCCTGATAAGCAAACAGTCCTGCAAGTATAAGTGTAATAAGAATAACGGTTTTACGAATCCAATTCATGTCGGCGAATTTAAGTCATAAAACGCAATTAAAGAAATTTTATAGAATTAATTAACACTCAAAAAAAAGTCCTCAACTTAACTGAGGACTTATGAGGTTATTGTTGCATTTTAAAGTAATAATCTGCTGAATGTTTGCCACTTCCGTAAAACAGAAAGAATATGCAGACTAATAAAACGACTATAGCTAGAACTAAACTTTCAGAATGCATTCTTCCCATAGAGTTGACAAGAACGGCACCAAATAAAATTGGCAATTGAGCCGCGATCGCCCA
Organism: Flavobacterium sharifuzzamanii; assembly: GCF_003254585.1. GTDB lineage: Bacteria > Bacteroidota > Bacteroidia > Flavobacteriales > Flavobacteriaceae > Flavobacterium > Flavobacterium sharifuzzamanii. The sequence goes on from NZ_QJGZ01000036.1 coordinate 248,042, forward strand.
TCGGGTTAAAAGCCCAAAAATAATCATTATACCACCAATCATGTGGGCAGGAGCAATGTAATGCAGCATAAACATGCCTCCTCCATACTTATCGATAGGGGAAATCAAATCATGCAGGTATTGAATATTGGTGACGAAAGAGACACCTTTCATAAATAAAAATCCACCCAAAACAATACGTACTAAATCAACTGGTAAATAAGTGTGCGAATTTGCCCATTTATTCAAACTTTTTACATTTTCCATGATGTTGTGTGATTAAAAATTATATACTAAGTTACTAATTTTTAATTAAATATTTATTTTTAACACCTTGAAAATAAGTTTTTTGCTTTTTATTTAACGCCTTGTTGAGAATTCTTAAATCGTTACACTTGAATGACTCCCAGATTAAAAGGTTTTTGAATAGGAGCGTGGTTTGCTGCTTCGATTCCCATAGAAATCCAATTGCGGGTTTCGAGTGGATCAATGATGGCATCTGTCCAAAGTCTAGAAGCGGCGTAGTATGGCGATGTTTGTGCATCGTAACGGGCTTTTATTTTATCGAATAATTCGGTTTCTTTTGCTTCATCAACTTTTTCTCCTTTTGCTTTAAGTGAAGAAGCTTCAATTTGCGCTAATACTTTTGCAGCTTGAGTTCCGCCCATTACGGCAAGTTCTGCACTTGGCCAAGCGAATATTAATCGAGGATCATAGGCTTTTCCGCACATAGCATAATTTCCTGCTCCGTACGAGTTTCCGATGATAACTGTGAATTTAGGAACAACAGAATTACTCACAGCATTTACCATTTTGGCGCCGTCTTTAATAATACCGCCATGTTCAGATTTTGAACCAACCATAAAGCCGGTAACATCTTGTAAAAATACCAGCGGAATTTTTTTCTGATTGCAATTGGCAATAAAACGAGTGGCTTTGTCAGCACTGTCAGAGTAAATTACGCCTCCAAATTGCATTTCGCCTTTTTTGGTTTTTACTACTTTTCTCTGATTAGCAACGATTCCTACAGCCCATCCATCAATTCTGGCGTAACCTGTAATAAGAGATTGTCCGTAGCCTTCTTTGTAGGCTTCAAATTCTGAATTATCAACCAAACGCTTGATAATTTCCATCATATCGTATTGTTCGGTTCTCGCTTTTGGAAGAATTCCGTAAATCTCATTTGGATCTAAAGCAGGTTTTTCCGACTTGATTCTGCTATATCCTGCTTTATCAAAATCACCAATCTTATCTACAATATTTTTGATTTTGTCCAAAGCATCTTTATCATCTTTAGCTTTATAATCGGTAACACCCGAAATTTCGCAATGCGTTGTTGCTCCGCCTAAAGTCTCATTATCGATAGTTTCTCCAATTGCAGCTTTTACTAAATAACTTCCGGCAAGGAAAATGCTTCCTGTTTTGTCAACGATTAATGCTTCATCGCTCATGATTGGAAGGTAGGCTCCTCCAGCAACACAGCTTCCCATAACGGCAGCGATTTGGGTAATTCCCATACTGCTCATTTGGGCATTATTTCTAAAGATTCGTCCAAAATGTTCTTTATCTGGAAAAATTTCATCCTGCATTGGGAGATAAACCCCTGCGCTGTCTACAAGATAAATAATAGGAAGTCGATTTTCCATTGCGATTTCCTGCGCACGAAGATTCTTCTTTCCTGTTATCGGAAACCAAGCTCCAGCTTTTACAGTAGCATCATTGGCAACCACGATACATTGTTTCCCTCTGATGTAGCCAATTTTTACTACAACACCTCCAGAAGGACAGCCACCATGTTCTGGATACATTCCTTCACCGGCAAAACCTCCAATTTCAATACTTTTAGAATTTTCATCCAATAAATAAGCAATTCTTTCGCGAGCTGTCATTTTTCCTTCAGAATGCAATTTCTCGATTCTTTTTTCGCCTCCGCCTAATTTAACTTTTGCTAATTTTTGTTTTAGTTCAGAAAGAAGTAATTTATTGTGATCTTCGTTTTTATTGAAGTTTAAATCCATGATATAGTATTGATTTGATAAAATAGTGTTGGCTAATTTACAAAATCAATTGAAATAAACGAGTTGCTTTATGAATTAAGAAAAGTATTAAATAAAAAAAAACATCCATTTTAGCGGATGCTTCTTTATTAGTGTTTTAATTGAGATTATTTTTTAGGACCACAAACCATTTGTTTTAGCAAAGCCCATTGTTTTAAAGCATCACGAGCTTCGACAGCAGGATATCCCAACATAGTTTTTCCAGCAGGAACATCTCCAGTAACGCCAGAGCCAGCACCAATTATGGCACCATCTCCAATTATTGTATGATCTTTAATAGAAGCACTTCCTCCAATAATGACTCCGTTTCCTAAAGTTACAGAACCTGCTAAACCGCTATTTCCAGCCATAATACAGAACTTGCCTAATTTACTGTTATGTCCAATCTGAACTAAATTGTCGATTTTACAGCCATCACCAAGAATTGTAGAACTGAATTTTCCGCGATCCACACAAGAATTTGCTCCAATTTCTACACCGTTGCCAATAATGACATTTCCAATTTGTGGAATTTTAACCAAGCCTTTTTCTGTACATGGACGAAATCCGAAACCATCTGCACCAATTGTTGCATTTGGGTGAATGATGCATTCGTTTCCAATATGGCAACGTTCGCGAACAACAGTCCCAGACCAGATAGTTGTGTTTCTTCCAATTGTGCACTCATCTAAAATGGTCACATTCGGATAAATCACAGTGTTAGCGCCAATTTCAACTTTTGGACCAATGTAACATCCGGCACCAATTTTAACGCCTTCACCAAGTATAGCGGTTTCGTCTATCGTGGCTGTTTTATGAATATTGTTATGGAAGATTGGGGCAGGGGGAGCAAAAAGGGCAAGGATTTGTGACATTGCCAAATCGGCATTTTTTACTTTTATAAAAGCACGGTTTTCTCCAGGCTCTATTGAAATATCTTCATTTACAACTGCTATTGAAGCGTTAGATGTCGACCAGTATTTTTCGTATTTTTTATTTCCGATAAATGAGATTTCCGAAGTTGTTGCTTTTTCTAATTGTTCTGTTGCAGTTATGCTTTGTGAAGTGCTGCCGTAAATTACGCCATTAATAACTTCGTTAATTTCTTGAATAGAATAGGATCTCATTGACAAATTTTAATCGACTAAAAGGTTATTTTTTGCCAAATAAAATGAATTAGATTTTAATTACCTAATTATTTTTTCGCGTTTCTTAATAAATGTTTAAAATAATACGGGGATTTTTACAAAATTAACATTTAGGATATTAATTTAATGAAGTTTTTTTAATAAATTGAATAGCAGTAACTTGGTGGTTTTGCCTAAAATGAATTAAAATTTTGATGGAAAACATAAATAACTTAATTGCTAGGTTATAGCTTACATTTGTTTTGTTAAATCATTTATTGAGAGAAGATAAAAAAAAGCGGTTCGTTTTAATGAACCGCTTTTTATAAATTATTCTTTAATTTTTGATAATGAAACTGCGTTAATGCAATAACGTAAACCAGTTGGTGGCGGACCGTCAGGGAAAACGTGGCCTAAATGTGCATCGCAAACATTGCAGACAACCTCAACACGAATCATTCCGTAGGATTTGTCGGCGTGGTAACCAATTGCATTTTCTTTAATTGGCTGTGTAAAAGAAGGCCAGCCAGTTCCTGATTCAAATTTTTCGCTTGCATCAAAAAGAACCGTTCCGCAGCATTTACATTCGTAAATTCCAGGATCAAATAAACTGCATAATTCAGAGCTAAAAGATCTTTCAGTTCCTTTTAAGCGTGTAACTTGAAATTCTTCTGGAGTTAGAATCTGTTTCCATTCGTCCTCCGTTTTCTCCACTCTTTTATCTGGAGTTGGATTTCCTTTATTTGTAAAATGAATTACGTCTGCCCATTTTATCATAATTTTTTGTTTTAAAGTTTAAAGTTTCAGGTTTCAAGTTTACTGTGACCGCAAACGAAAACTGAACACTAAAAAAACTGAACACTGGATACTATTCTTCCTCTTTCTGTCCCATCATCATAAGATAGGCTTTCAGGAATGGATCGATATTACCGTTCATTACACCGTCAACATCACTTGTTTCGTAGCCTGTACGAACGTCTTTTACCAATTTATAAGGTTGCATAACGTAATTACGAATTTGCGAACCCCATTCAATTTTCATTTTTCCAGCTTCAATATCAGCACGTTGCGCTTGTTGTTTCTTTAATTCAATTTCATACAATTGAGAACGAAGCATTTGCATAGCACGCTGTCTGTTATCTTGCTGAGATCTTGTTTCAGAACATTGAATCTGGATTCCAGTTGGTTTGTGAACTAACTGAACTTTAGTTTCAACCTTGTTTACGTTCTGTCCACCCGCACCACTCGAACGAGAAGTTGTGATTTCGATATCGGCAGGATTAATGTCGATTTCAATACTATCATCAACTAATGGATAAACATAAACCGATACGAAAGAAGTATGACGTTTTGCATTACTGTCAAAAGGCGAAATACGAACCAAACGGTGAACACCATTTTCTCCTTTTAAATATCCGAAAGAATAATCTCCTTCGAATTCTAAAGTTACAGTTTTAATTCCGGCAACGTCACCTTCCTGAAAGTTAAGTTCTTTAATTTTGTAACCATAACTTTCTCCCCACATCATGTACATACGCATTAGCATTCCTGCCCAATCACAACTTTCGGTTCCTCCAGCACCTGCTGTAATCTGAACCACAGCGCTTAAACTGTCGCCTTCATCAGAAAGCATGTTTTTGAATTCGATATTTTCAATATGTGCTTGTGCGGCCTCATATTGTTCATCCAATTCGTCTACAGAAAGTTCTCCTTCTTTGTAAAAATCATAAGCAAGCTGTAATTCTTCTGTAAGAGAGACTGCTTTATCATAATCTTCAATCCATTTTTTCTTGTTTCGAAGATTTTTCACAATGTTTTCTGCTTCTTTTGGATTGTTCCAAAAATCAGGAGCGAAAGTTTTTTCTTCTTCGTTTGCGATTTCGATTAGCTTGGCATCAACGTCAAAGATACCTCCTCAACGCACCAAGGCGCTCCACAATACCTTTTACTTGTTCGGCTGTTGTCATAAATTAATTACTAGGTTTTATATGTTTTTTAGAATTATTACGTTAATTTGGTCTAGAGAAACCAGCGAGTTAAATTTTACCAAAACTTGCTGAGAATAACTATAAGTAATACGTAATTTTGCATACAAAAATAAGATATAGTTTTTAGAATATGGAAATAAATTTAATCAGCGATACCATAACAAAGCCTACTTATGAAATGCTGCAGTATATGTTTAACGCTCATGTTGGCGATGATGTATACAAACAGGACCCAACGGTGATTGAATTGGAAAACAGGACAGCAGAGTTTTTTGGTATGGAAGCTGGTCTTTTCTTTCCGTCTGGAACTATGGCAAACCAGACTGCAATTAAACTGCATACGCAGCCTGGCGAACAGCTAATAGCTGACAAATATGCTCACGTATATCATTATGAAGGTGGAGGAGTTTCTTTTAATAGCGGTGTTTCTTGTTGTTTAGTAGACGGAAACCGCGGAATGATAACTGCTGCCCAAGTAAAAGCCGCAATAAACGATCCAGAGTTTTATCATAGTCCGCTAACAAGCTTGGTTTGTGTTGAAAATACAACCAATAAAGGAGGTGGAGCGTGTTACGAATTGGAAGATTTAAGAGAAATAAAAAAAGTATGTGACGCTCATAATCTGAAGTTTCATTTGGATGGAGCTAGAATCTGGAATGCCTTAGTAGCTAAAAGACAGAATCCTAGAGAATTCGGAGCAATTTTCGATACAATTTCGGTTTGTTTGTCTAAAGGGTTAGGTGCTCCAATTGGTTCTGTATTGCTTGGAAGCAAAGCTGATATTCACAGAGCGTTGAGAATCAGAAAGATATTAGGTGGGGGAATGCGTCAAGTTGGTTATTTAGCTGCAGCAGGATTGTATGCTTTGGCTCATAATATCGAAAGATTGGCGGAAGATCACCGCAGAGCAAAAGAAATAGCAAAAATCCTAAGCACAAAACCTTGGATTGCATCTATCGAACCTGTAGAAACTAATATTTTAATTTTTTCGCTTGCAGAAGGTTATAGCGATCAATTATTAATTGAGAAATTAAAACAGAAAAATATACTAATAAGCTCTTTAGGGCATAATAAGCTTAGGATTGTAACACATTTAGATTACAAAGAGGTTATGCATACGTATGTGTTGGAAACACTTTTGAAGTTTTGAAAGAGAGGTTCAAAGTGGCAAAGGTTCAGAGGGACAGAGGTTCTAAAAAAAAGAGGATGTAAAAACATCCTCTTTTTTTATGCCAAAGAAAGAAATCTCTGAACCTTTGCAACTCAGAACCTTTGTCCCTTATTATTTAAACAAATTATCCATTCCAGGAATAGACGGCATATCCATTCTAGCCACAGCATCTAATTCTCTTTCGTTTACACTTGTAGCTTTTTCTATCGCTTTATTTAACGTTACGATTAAGTAATCTTCTAGTTGTTCTTTATCTTCTAAAAGAGAATCATCAATAGAAAGTGATTTTATTTTTCTACTAGCTGTAATCGTAACTTTTAATAATCCATCAGCGCTTTGTTCATCAATCAAAACAGTATCTAAACGCTTTTTTGTATCTTCAATTTTTTGTTGGGTTTCTTTAAGTTTACCCATCATTCCCATTAAATCCATTTTTGTTGATTTTTTAAATTATTTCAGACAAAATTAGTATATTGCTGTGTTAATTCAATAGAATATTTTATGAAAAAATTAATTTTGTTCTGTTGTGTTTGTGCTATTTTTGCGTCTTCATATTTAAAAATTAATGCTCAATCAATGCAAAATGATATATCGGCTCCAAAGGCTAAAATAATTCCAAAGACATTAAAAAAACATAAAGAAACTAGAATTGACAACTATTTCTGGCTTAATGACAGAGAGAATTCAGAAGTAATCGATTATTTAAATCAGGAAAATGCTTATTATGCAAGCATGACTTCTCATACAAAGACTTTGCAAGATAATCTGTTTGAAGAAATGAAAGGGAGAATTAAAGAAGATGATTCTTCAGTTCCTTATTTCTACAATGGATATTTTTATATAACACGTTTCGAAACAGGTCAGGATTACCCAATTTTTGCCAGAAAAAAAGGAAGTCTTTCTGCAGAAGAAGAAATTCTTTTTGACTGTAACGAAATGGCAAAAGGACATGCTTATTTCAAATTAGGAGGTTTAAGTATTAGTCCCGACAATAAATTTGCTAGTTTCGGGGTAGATATTGTAGGGAGAAGAATATATACGATTCAGGTTAAAAACTTAGAAACTGGTGAAATATTAGCGGATAAAATAGAAAATGTTACAGGAGCTTCTGTTTGGGCAAATGATAATAATACTATTTTTTATGTTAGACAAGATGAAACAACACTAAGAGCTGATAAGGTTTTTAGACATAAATTAAATACAGCATCTGAAAAGGATGTTTTGGTCTTTGATGAAATTGATGATACTTTTAATGTATCAATCAGTAAAGAAAAATCAAGAAAATATATTGTTATTGGTTCTGGAAGTACTTTGACAACTGAATATAGAATTTTGAATTCTAGCAATCCAGATGGGGAATTTGTTGTTTTCCAGCCACGTGTACGTGGATTAGAATATAGTATTTCTCATTATGAAGATTCATTTTATATTTTAACCAATAAAGATAAGGCGACGAATTTCAAGTTAATGAAAACGCCTGAAAACAAAACAGGAAAGAAAAACTGGGTAGATCTTATTCCGCACAGAGAAGATGTTTTGTTGGAAGATATTGAGATATTTAAAAACTATTTAGTTGTAGAAGAACGTTCTAATGGATTGAATCACATTAGAATCATGCCTTGGAATGGAGAACCGGATTATTATCTTCCTTTTGGCAGTGAAACCTATAATGCGTACACAACAACCAATGTTGATTTTGATACCGATATTTTGCGTTACAGCTACCAGTCATTGGCAACTCCGTCTTCTGTGATTGATTTTAATATGAAGACTAAAACCAAAGAAATTTTAAAAGAGCAAGAGGTTTTAGGTGGGAAATTTGATAAAAACAACTACATTGAAGAACGAGTTTGGGTAACGGCTAGAGATGGCGTAAAAGTGCCAATTTCTATGGTTTATAGAAAAGGATTAGAGAAAAATGGTAAAAATCCGTTGTTGTTATATGCATATGGTTCGTACGGAATTACAATGGATACTTATTTTTCTTCAACACGACTATCACTCTTAGATCGCGGATTTGTTTACGCGATCGCACATATTAGAGGAGGAGAAGACTTAGGAAGACAATGGTATGAGGACGGAAAACTGTTAAAAAAGAAAAATACCTTTACAGATTTCATCGATTGCTCTAAATTTGTAATAGACCAAAAGTATACTTCTCCTGAACATTTGTATGCAGAAGGAGGATCTGCTGGCGGACTTTTAATGGGAGTAATCGTAAATGAAGCTCCTGAATTATATAATGGCGTTATCGCTCAGGTGCCTTTTGTAGACGTAATTACCACGATGCTGGATGACAGTATTCCGCTTACAACTGGAGAGTATGACGAATGGGGAAACCCAAACAATAAAAAATATTACGATTATATGTTGTCGTATTCGCCTTACGACAATGTAAAAGCGCAGGAATATCCTAACATGTATGTTTCTACCGGATTGCATGATTCGCAGGTACAGTATTGGGAACCAGCTAAATGGGTTGCGAAATTGAGGGATTTAAAAACAAATAATAAACTTTTGTTTTTAGATACTAATATGGATGCAGGTCATGGTGGGGCTTCGGGACGTTTTGAGGCTTTAAAAGACTTAGCAAAGGAATTTAGTTTTTTATTAGATTTAGAAAAAATTAAAAGCTAATTAGAAATTTTTTGTTAAATTTGCAACCTATCAAGGTTAATTTAAAAAGGCCTTTGATTAACTATTTTTTTATGAAAGAAGAAATAACTGCTTATAATAATGTTTTAGAGTTAATAGGAAATACCCCCCTTATTAAGCTAAATAAAATTACCGAAGAGTTAGAAGGAAATTTCTACGCAAAGGTAGAAGCTTTCAACCCAGGTCATTCCTCAAAAGATAGAATAGCATTATATATTATTGAAGAAGCCGAAAGAAAAGGAATTTTATCTCCGGGAGATACCATTATCGAAACAACCTCTGGTAATACAGGATTTAGTTTAGCAATGGTAAGCATTATTAAAGGTTACAATTGTATTTTGGCTGTAAGTTCAAAATCATCTAAAGACAAAATTGACATGTTGAGAAGTTTAGGCGCCAAAGTGTATGTCTGTCCGGCTCACGTTTCTGCAGATGATGAAAGATCTTATTATAATGTAGCAAAACGTTTGCACGAAGAGACAAAAGGTTCTGTCTATATTAATCAATATTTCAACCAATTAAATATTGATGCTCACTACAACACTACAGGTCCAGAGATTTGGGAACAAACAAAAGGACAAATCACGCACTTAGTTGCTTGCAGCGGAACAGGAGGAACTATCTCTGGAACTGCAAAATTCTTAAAAGAAAAAAATCCAAATATTAGAATCTTAGGAGTTGATGCTTTTGGATCTGTATTGAAAAAATACCACGAGACAAGAGAATTCGACAGCAAAGAAATTTACCCTTACCGTATAGAAGGTCTTGGTAAAAACTTAATTCCATCGGCTACCGATTTTGATATTATTGATAAATTCATGAAAGTAACCGACGAAGAAAGCGCTCACTCTGCTAGAGAGGTTACTAGAAAAGAAGGTTTATTTGTAGGGTATACTTCAGGAGCAGTAATGCAAGCTATTAAACAGTATGCTGAAGAAGGAGAATTTACAAAAGACAGTAATATTATTGCTATTTTCCCAGATCATGGTTCTCGTTATATGAGTAAAGTATTCAGCGATGACTGGATGAACGAGCAAGGTTTCTTTGACAGTGTTAACGAAGAAGAAGCTCAAAAAATTGAATTCGTGAAGTAATAAAAGTGCTTTTCAAAATATAAAAACTCCATTCGAAAACGAATGGAGTTTTTTTTTGGATAAACTTTTTTGAGTTGTGGATGTTTTTCTTGTGATAGTTAAAAATCACTATTTTTTTAATATACCGTATTTGTACGTAAGAAATTGTTGCTTTTGGTAGTTTAAGTTTAATGTTTTAATTAATTTTTTAAATTTTATTTAATTTTTTTTGCCCTCAAAATGCATGAAAATGTTATTTTAACGAGTTTTTAGGTATTTTGTCGGAAATTTTTCTTGTGAATATTGTAATAGTCTAGTTTTGAGGTATTAAGATAACGAAAGTTATTTAATCCCTAAAATCTACTATTATGAAAAAAATACTACTAACAGTATTGTTTGTAAGTTTTTTGAATGTGAATGCACAAACACCAGTTCAGGAATTTAATTTTAATGGTACTTTAAACAATTCAGCAAATACGATTTCATTCATTGGAACAAATAATTTTGTAGCTGATAGAGCAGGAGTTTTAAAAGGAGCTCAGCGATTAAATAATAAAGCTTTAGAAGCTGTTATAGATAATCTGCCTCAAGGAAAAAGTTCAAGAACAATTAGTATTTGGGTTAAATTCAATGATATTTCAAATCCAAACTATATCTGGGGCTACGGAAATCCTCTAAATGCCCAATATTGTGGTTTATTACAGCAAGGAACAACTTCTTCTAACTCTGATCTAAGTTTAGCTGCTTGGGGCTCTTCTAATGATGTTATTGTATCTACGCCGCTTGAAAAGAATATTTGGTATAATTACACTATTACATATGAAGGCACTACTTCTAGGATATATCGTGACGGTAAATTGTTGAAATATCTCGAGGGAATGACTAGATACACAAATGGAAACATTTTTAGATTAGGAGAAATCAATACAATGGTTGGAATTAATGCTGATATAGACGATTTAAAGATCTATAATATAGCTTTGACTCCAGATCAGGTAAAAGAATTATATGATAGCGAAAAAAGCTCTAATGTGTTGTCTGTGGCATCCGTAGAGTCTAAAACACCTAAAGTACCTTTAAAAGCAAAAACTGCAACTGAAACCATTATAACTTCAAATGAAGTTAACGGTACAACAAAAAGTGTAGAAGTTTATTCGCAAGGGCAAAAGCTAATGGGAAGCAATGCGACAAACATAGCAGATCTTCCAGAAGGGACTTATTTATTAAAAATTACCAGTACTCCGTCAAAAAAAATTACCTCAAAATAAATGGTTTTTTAGTTTGTTTTTAAATGTTAGTTAGTTTTTTTATTGCGTAAGCAATTGAGTTTTTGGAATAGTAAGGAAAGCTTTCTGTGTTCAGGAAGCTTTTTTTAGTCTAATTTCCATCCAAAAGTAGTCTGAAATACATAATCATCTTTTGATGCTCCTTCTTTAGGTTTATTGTCATAGTTGTAGATAAATGATAATTTGATGAAAAAATCTAAAGGCAAATCATATTTTGTATCTACAGAAAAATCGGTACGAATTCTTTTGCTTTCTGTTAAACTCGGAAAAAAATTCACTTTAGACTGAATGCTAAAATCTCCTATATCATATAAGTTTAGATCACTGCCCAAGAATAACTCCAAACTTTTATTTGCTTCTGATACTCCTGTAAAACGTTCATGGTTAAAAGATAATCCAGAAGCAACTCCCCAATATTTTTTATTGCTATGTATTAGATATTTTCCATAACCTGCCTTTGAAACAATACGAAGATCAATATCTTGCTCTGTATTTTTCAAAGTAACAACTGATAATGGAATAAAATAGTCTTTTGGCAGTAAATGAATATAGCTGACATCAGTATCAATCCTTCGTATAGGATCGCTATCATCTTGAATTGACTGAATTTGTTTGTATGTTGCAGTTCCGTACCATTTTTTTGCGGTATAGCCTAAATTCACGTTTATAGTTAGTTGCTGTAAGCTTTGTGCTTTAGTCAATTTGATTCCTGCGTCGAAACTAGCATCAAGTCTTCCCCAAAAGCTCTCGTCAACAGGTTTAATTCGTACAATATCAGTGAGATCAATAATGCTTTTGGTTTGTGTTTCAATATTGGTGATTTCACATTTTCCAGGAGTTTCAATTTTGAGAATTTTTCCGTTTAGTAAATTGCCGTTAGAAAGATTTATAATATAAATTCGATCTGAACTAACATTTTTAACATGTTTCCATTCTAATTTAAAATCCTCTTTGCTGTAGTCGGTTTCTATTTGTAGAATACCTTTATTCATTGTCTTTATTTCGCCAATAATAATATCATTATTTTTTAGAACAAGAGTATCAGAAATCTGTGCATTGATCTTTAAGAAAAATAAAAGAAAAAATAAGAGTAAGGTTTTCTTCATGCTAAGGCTTATTTCTTTGATTTACAGCTTATAATGTTAAAGTTAGAAATAAAAACATAATTTTAGACAGAATCAAAAAAAAATCCTGTTGTAATGCAGTCAAATTCTGCAAGTAAGAAGGGGTTTAATTGAAAAGTTTTTAGATATAATGTTGTTTGAGCTGTAAAGTGTTTTTTGTGAGAATTATGTATTTGTGTGTAGGAATTGTTTGGAGATGTTGAATTTTAATTATAGTTTTAACAAATTTTCTAAAAATAATAAATGAAATTTTGAAATTGTAAAATCTATAAAATATAAATTTTGCAATAAATTGCTAATTGCCTTAAACCAAAACGATTCTGATAAAAGCTATAACTATGAAAAAAATATTACTCACTTTATTGTTTGTAAATTTTTTAACTGCGAATGCGCAAAATCCGGTACAGGAATTTAATTTCAATGGAAATTTAAACAGTGCCGATAATACTATTTCTTTTTTAGGTGCTCCAGTTTTTGTAAACGATAGAATGGGAATGCCTAAAAGTGCTTTGCGACTTACAAATAAAGCTTATCAGGCAGTAATAGGAGAGCTTCCTCAGGATAACAAACCAAAAACAATATCGGTTTGGGTAAAATTTAATGGCATAAATATTCCTAATTATATTTTGGGTTATGGAGCAGCAGTAAACGGACAGTATTTCGGATTAGTGCAACAGCCTGTGTCTGGAAGCAATTCAGATTTAAGTTTGGTAGGTTGGGGAGATAACAATAATGTTATAGTTTCTGTTCCGTTAGTAAAAGAAACGTGGTACATGTATAGTATCACTTATGATGGAAATATATCAAAAATATATCGCAATGGCGAATTGCTAAAATCTATGGGAGGAATTCAACGTTCTGCAAAAGGTTATATTTTGAATCTTGGAAAGCTAAATACCTCAACAAGTATTAACGCAGATATTGACGATTTAAGATTGTATAGTGTTGCTATGACAGATGAGCAAGTTAAGGAAGCTTATAATAGTTCGAAACAAAATGATGTGACTGTAGCCGAAACAGCATCTGTTTCAAATTCTTTGGCTTCAAATACGTCAAAAAAAGCTGTTGCAGCACCTATAGCTGGAAAAACTTCTTTACCTGCAGCCCCAGCTGAAACTAAGAAAAGTGCTAAAATTATTGAAGTATTCTCTCAAGGAAGACAAATTATGAGTGCTAATGCTTCTAATATTACCGATTTACCCGAAGGGACTTATTTGATTAAGGTAATTAATTCAAACAAAAAGTAATTTCACTTTTCCTTCAAAAAAAAGCCCTCCAGATTTTGGAAGGCTTGTAAATTATCTTTTTTTCTGTTGACCTGGCGCATAAGCTTTAGCGCTTTGATCTCCATTCATTTTTTTGGCTTGTCCTGGTGGTATTTTTTTTCCTGACGGAGCAGGAGCGTGAGTGTGTACATGTGTACTACAGCTGATCACGCTAAGTACTAAGAACAAAAGGACTAGCGCTACTACAGCAATTCGAGTGATTTTTGATGTTTGCATTTTTAGTTTAAATTATATTTGAGGTGTTGCAAATATAATCGAAATGTTATCTTTAGAGGTATTTAATCTTAGTTTAAAATGAATTCAAATAATCATCTTACCATTTTTTATTTTAGTTTTAAAACCTTTAATATTTTAAAATAAGCATGACAATAAAAGAAAAATTTCTAATGATTGGATTTACAGGTTTTGTCCATTTGGATAAGAAAAAGAGAGACGAGAAAGAGAGAATAACTTTCTGTTCTAAATATCTTAACGAATGGATTTTTCTATTATTGGTTAATGAAGATGGCATTTGGGAAATAGAAAAAATCGAAGATAACGATATTGTCAGCACTACATTAAACAAAAATAAATCTTTGCTTGAAGCAGAAGATTTGCTTTTGTTTTTTAAAAACTATTATTACGCTAATAATGATTTTTCGAACATTTTATGAATAAAAATCTTTTGTTTTTAGTTTTAAGTGATGTTTTCTATCTCTAAAACTCCATATATAAAACAGCCGTAATAACCTCTGTATTCATCAATATCAAAAATTAAAAGATAAGTGTTCTGGCAATCTTTAAAATTGCAAATTTGATATCGATACAGAAATTTTCTATTTGGATCTTCTAAATTTTCTAGTTTAGTAATATGAAATTGAGCCAGGTCCTTATTTGTGATTTGTCCCGTTTCGATTAATGAATTTAAAAAATTAGAGTTTTGAAATGAAATTATGGCTTCATGTTTTATTCTTCCGTTTCCGCAATAAAAACTAAAAGGTATTTCAAAATCAGGTGTTTCGGTCGGAAATGATTTTTTGCCACCTAATTGTATTTTTTTAATAATTGAAATTTTGGGCATATTGGGTGGATAACAATTTGTAAACAAGGAGAAACGCAAAAGGCGAACATTCTAAATGGTTATTTCTTTATAATAAATTCCTCTAGGCTTCTTTAATTTGGCCACTATTTCATCTGTTAATAATGGAGACTCCCAAATGCCAAGAATATAAGTAATATCTTCTCCCAGCATATCTTCTCCCGCACCTCTAGGTTGACAGTCAAATTGCCAACGAAGAAATTCAATCCTTAAATATTCTTTTTCATCTAATTTCATTAAAGTGATATAACCAGGGCAGTCATACAGTTTGTGAATTTTTAAAACGCTTTTATGATATCCTTTTAAATTATTGTCTTCTTCAATTTCGAATCCGTATGTTTTTGATAAAAATGATAATTCACCTAAAGTAAAATCTTCATCAGAAGTTGCGCATGATTTAGCGACTAAATTTTTTGTATAAGTCTTTTTCTCAGAATATTCTACGTCTAATAATTTTATTGAGGGCCTTACTAATTCCATTTTGATAGAACTTATTTCTTCAACACTTTTTGTGGTTCCGTCACCAAAAATTTCAGATTGGATACAGTAGAAGTTTTCTATTAGTTTCATTTGGAAGATTTGGTTATCATTTGCTCTATAAACAAATATAATTTTTTATTTGTATTTGAAAAGTAAAAGTTTCTCAAAACAAAAAAGCCCTAGAAGAATCCAGAGCTTTTTTAAAATATATTTTATAGAAAGACTATTCTTCTTTCATGGTATGATAAACGTTCATCACGTCATCATCTTCTTCAATTTTCTCGATTAGTTTCTCAACGTCAGCGATTTGAGCTTCAGTTAATTCTTTAGTAATTTGCGGAATACGCTCAAAACCAGAAGAAAGGATTTCAAGACCTCTGTTTTCTAATTCTTTCTGTAAAGCACCAAAACTTCCAAAAGGAGCGTAGATTAAGATTCCGTCTTCGTCTTCAAAAACTTCCTCAGCACCAAAATCGATAAGTTCTAATTCTAATTCTTCAGCGTCAAGTCCGTTGTTAGCAATTCTAAAGTTACAAGTATGGTCAAACATAAACTCAACAGAACCTTGAGTTCCCATTGTCCCGTTACATTTGTTGAAATAACTACGAATATTAGCTACAGTTCTATTATTGTTATCAGAAGCAGTTTCAATTAAGATTGCAATTCCGTGAGGAGCATATCCTTCAAACAAAATTTCTTTATAGTTGGCAGTATCTTTATTACTTGCATTTTTAATAGCGCGCTCCACATTATCCTTAGGCATGTTTGCGGCTTTTGCATTTTGAATAACAGCTCTTAATCTAGAATTGGCGTCTGGGTTTGGTCCGCCTTCTTTAACAGCCATTACGATATCTTTACCAATTCTGGTAAATGTTTTGGCCATTGCTGACCAACGTTTCATTTTTCTTCCTTTTCTAAATTCGAACGCTCTTCCCATTTCTAATTTTTAGTTTTGTGATGCAAAAATACGGTTTTCCTAATTTTTACAAAAACAAAATTGTTCTTTTTTGTTTCAGGTTTCAGGTTTTAAGTTACTTGGTTTGTATTGAATTTAACCGCAAAGTTCGCAAAGGTTTACGCAAGGTTCGCAAAGTTTTATTTATATAACTTTGGGAACTTTTTATTTTGTGCCTTAACCTAAAAATTTCTTTGTGTGCTTTGCATAAACCTTAGCGAACTTTGCGGTAAAAAAATCTCATCCAGTTAAACCTGAAACCTGAAACCTGAAACCTGAAACCTGAAACCTGAAACCTGAAACCTGAAACAAACTACTTAATCCCTCCATTAAATTCGTTAATAATATTTACAGCTTCGTTGAGGTATGGATTGGTTTTAAGATTATCCATCTGATATTGGTTTATCGTTTTATCATTTGGATAAGCTCCTAGAAGAAATTGATTAACACTCGAATTGTATACATCAAGTGGATTGTTTTCGTCATTAAAAGTATTGATCTCTTTCCAAAGTGCATTTAATGTTTTTTTCTGATTGAAAACTGCAGTTAATGTAAGAGGAATTTCTGCTTTTGGAGCATTTACAATCTGATCTATTTTAAGATTGATCTTTTTGATATTATCGAAAAAATAATTGTCTGATAATCTCGCCGAGCTGTTTTTAGCAATTTTGTCTATCAGATTTCGCTTCACATATGTTTTGTATTTTAAGAAAGGTTCGATGCTATCATTTTTTATAGCCGTCGGAAAATCACTTTCTTTTTGGTAAATATCTTCATAAAACTCAGGAAGCACAACATCTGGCCTTACCCCAATATATTGATGGCTTTTACCCGTTATTCTGTAGAATTTATTGATGGTTATCTTTAAGAAATCAGTGTTTTTTTCTTCTTCAAGCGGAAGAATAGTCTGCATTGTAGCTTTTCCTAATGTAGTGCTTCCTAACAAAAGTGCACGATTGTAATCTTGCATGATAGAAGCAAAAAATTCACTTGCCGAAGCCGTATTGCTATTAACCAAAACCACAATTGGACCTCTGTAAATTACCCCTTTGAAAGGATCATTAATTACAGATTTCTCCTTTTTACTGTCAATTACAATAGAAAGCGGACCATAATCTACAAACATTCCAGCCAGTTTTATGGCTTCTTCCATAGAACCGCCGCCATTGTCAATAAGGTCAATAACAAGACCTTTTATACTATCTCTCTGCAGTTTTATAACCTCACGTGCAACATCGTCGGCACAGCCTTTTCTGCTGGAGCCATCAAGATCTGCATAGAAACTCGGAATTTTTACATAACCAATTTTGCTGTCTTTGCCAATGATAAAACTGAAAACCGAATTTTCTTCATCCTTCATCATCTGTTTCTCAATATAAACATCAAAACTTTTGCCTGAATTGCGTTTTAAAGTAAGTGTAATGTGTTTGTTGCTTTCAGATAAAATCATTGATGATATAGACTCTAGAGAAGCACAAGAAACCTGAAGCGTTTCTTTCTGATTTGAAATAGAAATAATCTGATCGCCTTTTTTTACTTGTCCAGTCTGATACGCAGGGCCGTTTGGATCTACCTCATCAATAATGATTTCGTTTTTCTCGTTGAGGTTTACCGTCATTCCAAGCGATAAATGTTCTTTTGATAAAGAAGCCACAAAGCTGGTTTTAGAATCATCGCTGAAATAGGCAGTATGAGGATCAAAATACGTACAGAAAAAATTATAGAGTTTTTCTTCCTGTTTAGCATTAGTCTCTAATAATGTGCTAAAACGGCAGATTTCATTTGAAACGATTTGATTTTTAGAAGCTTGTTCAATCGATTTAAAATTCGTTTTTAAAGAATCTAAATTTTCGCTCATTTCAGCAATATCATCTAAAATCTGATAGCGCAGTTTTTTTGTCCAAACCTTCTCTATATCTTCTTTCTTTAAATAAAAAGCAAAAGATTTTTTATAAAAACGTATCGTATCTTTTTTGGTATAATCTATCGGGATTGTTTGGATCTTTTCTAAGACTTTTTTGGTGCGTAAAAGACCATTTACATATTTGGCTTTTATATCGGTAAGAAAACTGCAATCGTTCTTCAGGATTAGATCATCTAAGTTATAACGATATTTCTGAGCCAATTCATCATATTCGCTCTTAAAAAATATGTTGCGAGAAGGGTCAAGTTCGTTAATTAAGTTGTCAAAAACGAACACAGATAAACTATCATCAACTGGTTTTGGCCTTAAATGTTCTGCTTGAATAAGCGCATTTATTTTGTTTAATATTTCACAAGTTTCTGCGCTGTTCTGACCAATAGATATAGTTGATGTCAGCAAAAAAAGGAGTAGTGAAATCTTTTTCATAAATGGAAATTCATGGTTCATGATTAAAGTTACACTAATTTTTTTACAAATTGTAGTATTTTTAGCAAAATATCGACAACGAAAAGCATTTAACCGTTAAACGAATAGGCATCAAATAAATTAACCTGAATTGGTTTATTTTAAAGCAAAAAAAATGCGTTACAACCGTAACGCATTTTGTACATTATATAGTCAAAACTTATTTCTTGTAAAACGGTAATTTAACCACTTTTGCTGGAACATCATTTTTTCTGATTCTAATAAAAATATCGCTGTCAACCGCACTGTTTGCAACGGTTACATATCCTAAACCAATTCCTTTATTCATAGAAGGAGACATAGTTCCAGAAGTTACAATTCCGATTACCGCTCCAGAACCATCAACAATTTCGTAATCATGTCTTGGCACAGCACGCTCTTGCATTTCAAAAGCAATTAATTTTCTTGTAACACCAGCTTCTTTTTGCTTTTTAAGTGCCTCAGAATTAGTAAAATCTTTAGTAAATTTTGTAATCCATCCTAAACCAGCTTCAAGTGGAGAAGTAGTGTCGTTAATATCATTTCCGTAAAGGCAGAATCCCATTTCTAAACGTAAAGTATCACGAGCAGCAAGACCAATCGGTTTAATTCCGAAAGCAGCTCCAGCTTCAAAAACTTTGTTCCAGATAGCTTCAGCATCAGCATTTTTGCAGTAAATTTCAAATCCGCCAGAACCTGTATATCCTGTAGCAGAAATAATAACATCGTTGAATCCTGCAAAATCAGCTACTTCAAAATGATAATAAACAATAGCAGACAAATCAACAGAAGTCAAAGACTGCATAGCTTCAACCGCTTTTGGCCCTTGAATTGCCAATAATGAATATTCGTCAGAAAGATTCTTCATTTCAACTCCTAAATCATTGTGAGAAGAAATCCAGTTCCAGTCTTTTTCAATATTAGAAGCATTTACAACCAGTAAATACTCTTCTTCTTTCATTTTATAAATAATCAAATCATCAACAATTCCGCCTTCATTATTTGGAAGACAAGAATATTGTGCTCTTCCAATTGTCAAAGTAGAAGCATCGTTTGAAGTCACTTTCTGAATCAAAGCTAGTGCATTTGGACCCGTCAATAAAAATTCACCCATGTGTGAAACGTCAAAAACGCCGACACCATTACGAACCGTTTCGTGTTCAGCATTAACCCCTTCATAAGTGATAGGCATATTATAACCAGCAAAAGGAAGCATTTTCGCTCCTAAACCTTCATGTATGTGCGTAAGCGCAGTATTTTTCATTGTGTTGTTTTATAAAATTGTTTTGCAAATCTATTCAAAAAATATCAAATTAAAAGACCTTAAATTATAAATTTCGCAATAATTTGGAGCTATTTCCTGCTATCCGCTATATCTTTTGCTTTTTAAAGAAAAAAGCAAAAGGATGCCGCTTCAAACGAAGTTCACTGAACTCCTATAAAAAATAAAAATATAGTGAAGTAATCAGGGCTAGGGCTAACAGTTTCAAATGACGAGTTATGATTTCAATTTTTTATGTAATTTTATATAAAATCATGCTTTTCAAGTTTCGCTATGTTTATTAAAACAAGTGAAACGCCTTTATTCGTAAAGTAAAACTATGATTCTATGTGTTTAAAATTAACACCAACTAAAGAATGAAATCACCGTATTTAATTAATAAAGAAGAATTTCAGAAATTATACAAACCTGTAAATCCTCAAACCCACAAAGGAACACAAGGTCATGCGGTGATTATTGCAGGAAGTTACGGCAAAATAGGAGCAGCGGTTTTAGCTTCAAAATCCTGCCTCAAAACAGGTTGCGGACTCGTAACGACTTTTATACCCAAATGCGGTTATCAAATCCTTCAAATCTCCATTCCCGAAGTAATGACCGTAACAGATGAAAATACCAATTTTATTACTAATATTCATCTGCCATTAATTCCGCAAGCGATCGGAATTGGCCCAGGAATAGGAAAGGAGCTTGGAACACAAAAAGCGTTATTTGAGTTTTTAAGAGTTAACAAAGCTCCTTTGGTTTTGGATGCAGATGCTTTAAATATTATTTCAGAAAATTTATCTTGGCTAGAATTAGTTCCAGAAGATACCATCTTAACGCCACATCCAAAAGAATTAGAACGTTTGATAGGAAAGTGGAATTCAGAAGCCGAGAAATTCCAAAAAACAATCGCTTTTTCAGAAAAATACAAAGTCATTGTGGTCATGAAAGGCGCACCAACATACATTATCAACAGAATTTCAGTATACGAAAACACAAGCGGAAACGCTGCACTCGCAACCGCAGGAAGTGGCGATGTTTTAACCGGAATCCTCACAAGTCTTCTTGCACAAGGCTATGAACCAAAGTATGCTTCCAAAATGGGCGTCTACCTCCACGGTTTGACAGCTGATTTAGCTTTACCCAAAACAGGTTATGAATCTTTTACGGCTTCTACGATTATTAAGTATTTAGGAAAAGCTTTTTTAAGTTTAGAAGTTTAAAGCAAAAGTTATTGTAACGCAAAGTTTGCAAAGTTTTTTTTGAGTTTGCTTTGCTTTTTAAGAACACAAAGAATTATTCTCATTTTTGTCATCCTGAGCGAAGTCGAAGGAACGCAAAGATATTCCTCAAAGTTTAGTTTCTTTGTCCAGCTATTTGTATCCCTTCGACTTCGCTCATGGTGACAAGCCGAATGCATTACTATGTAATTAAAACCTTGTGAACTTAAAAAGCAAAGCAAATTCAAAAAAAACTTTGCAAACTTTGCGTAAACCTCCGCGAACTTTGCGTTACAAAAAACGTTACAAGAAGAAAAAATCTAAAATCTACAATCTAAAATCAAAAATTGTAAGTTTGTAATATGAAAAATTTCGACTTAAGAACAGTAAATGTCATGCGTTACATAACGCCACTGCGCGAAGGCGGTTCTTTACCCGCTTTAGCAGAAGCCGATGACGACTTTAAATACGTATTAAAATTTAGAGGTGCCGGACATGGCGTAAAAGCCTTAATCGCCGAATTAGTTGGCGGACAAATAGCAAAAGCCTTAAAACTACAACTGCCAGAATTAGTATTCGCAAACCTAGACGAAGCTTTCGGAAGAACCGAAGCTGATGAAGAAATTCAGGATTTACTGCAAGGAAGCCAAGGATTAAATTTAGCGCTTCATTTTTTATCAGGAGCCATTACTTTTGACCCAGCTGTAACAACCGTAGATGCTAAATTAGCTTCTCAGATTGTTTGGCTAGATGCTTATATCACAAACGTAGACAGAACTTTCAGAAACACCAATATGCTGATTTGGCATAAAGAATTATGGCTGATCGATCATGGTGCATGTTTGTATTTTCATCATTCTTGGCACAACTGGGAACAGCATGCTAAAAGTCCGTTTGCATTGATAAAAGATCACGTTTTATTGCCACAAGCCTCGCTTTTAAAAGAAGTTGATGCTGAATTTAAAGCGATTTTAACACCAGAAGTTTTAGAAGAAATTGTCAATACAATTCCGCTAGACTGGCTGCAATGGGAAGATGCAGACGAAACTCCAGAAGGATTGCGAAACGTTTATTTGCAGTTTTTAAAGACAAGATTAGAGAATTCAGAAATATTTGTAAATCAGGCGCAAAATGCAAGATAACCACTTATACGAATATGCTGTGATTCGTGTTGTGCCAAGGGTAGAACGCGAAGAATTCCTGAATATCGGAATCATTTTGTTTTGCAAAAGAGCCAAATTTATAAAGGTTTTATTTCATTTAAACAAAGAAAAAATTCAAGCCCTTTCTGCCGATTTCGACATCGAACAATTAGAATGTAATTTAACATCATTAGTAAAAATTGCAAACGGAGCAAAAGATGGCGGTCCAATTGCCGAATTTGAGATTCCAGAGCGTTTTAGATGGTTAACGGCTATTAGAAGTTCGGCAATTCAAACCTCAAGACCTCATCCTGGATTGACTCAGGATTTGGAGAAAACGATTCAGAGATTGTTTGAAGAGTTAGTTCTTTAAGAAGGTTAAAAGGGGCGGAGGTTTTTCTGTAGAGACGCACTGCAGTGCGTCTACGCTCCAATTGTCCATACTTTGTGTAAGACGCACTGCAGTGCGTCTCTACATTTAATCTTTGTGTCTTCGTGGCAGAAAAAAACAAAAAACCACGAACTACATCTCTGCAATCCGTGGTTTAAAAACTAGAAAATAACTTATTTTTAAATGTGATTTCTTTTAGAAAGAACCACAAACATTACCTCCCAAAGTAGGCCCTGCATTTGCAGAAATATCAGCTTTAACCGCAGTATTAGCCAATTTTAGGATAGAATACGGCGGAGTAAAAGCAGTTCCGCTTCCAGCTTGAGTTCCTGTTACACTTGTAAAAACATTATCAGTTGATGTAACTGCAGTAAAACCAGTCATTAATTCGATTGGATTTTTTACGCCTTCAAAAACATTGCTTTCTACGCGAATGTTTGCTTCAAATCCTGCTGCAATACATTTATTGCTTACGGTGCTGTTAAAGAAACTGTTTACAATATGCACTTGTCCAAAACGCACTCTTGGCATTCTTTCTCTACAGCCTGGAGCCCACCAGCATCTTGCAAAAGTGATTCTCAATTTTCCGCGATCAGCAGTTGCGCCATCGCTTGAACCAATTAAATTTGAATATCTATGATCATCTGATCCTCCAGAACCGCCCGCTTTTGGAGGTTTTAGATAATGAAATTTAGTGTACGTAACCGAAATATAATCTGATTTGTTTTTGATGTCAAAGTTTCCGTCAACGCCATCTCTAAATTCGCAGTGGTCAATCCATACGTTTGTACATTCGTCTAGAACAGCATTATCCCATCCGTCAGTATCATAAGCGCCAGGACCTTCAAAAATCAAGTTTCTGATGATGATGTTTTTACATCTTTTGATGTTGAAAATTCCAGAACCATCTTTAGTTTGGTCAGTAGAAACTAATTTTGCGCCGCTTGCGCCATAAATAGTTTTTCCAGTTTGATCCTGAAAAGACAATCTAGCTGTAATTGTAATTGTTCCAGAAACCTTAATCACTTTTACAGCCGTGTTTTCTACAGCCGATTTTAGTTGAGCGTAAGTGGTAACTGTAGTTTCGGCTGCAGAACCTCCTCCGGTTGTTCCTCCGTTTTGAGAAGCCCATCCAGGAACCTCAGCGCAGTTTCCGATTTTAGCAGTCGGATTGGTTGCAGAAGCATCAATCGCTGTTTCGTTTGTTGGTTGAATACTTGCTTCTGTGTTTGAAGCGATTTCTTCAGAATTACATGCAGTAAATCCGAAAATCAATGCTGCAGCGAACATTGAAAGTGTTGATTTTAAGTTCATAATTAAAGTTTGGTTATTTAATAAGTTAACAACGCAAAACTCAATATTATTTGTAGGAAAAAAGTTGAACAAGTTCAAACTTTTATAAAAAAATCTATTAAATATGTTTTTTTAACACTTCTAAATTTACAAAAATGCATTTTATGTTTATTTTTACGTAATCGATTACATTAATTTAAGCCCTTAATTAATAATGAGTTGAAAAAACAAATTTAGACCTCACAAAAAACCACAAAAACCACAAGATGTACAACCTACTACGAGCAAACATTGAGCGAAAGATTCCGCTCACAGATGAAGAATGGGATATTATTGTCTCAAAAGCAGAACGCATTAAACTTAAAAAAAATCAATTCTTACAAGTCCAGAATTCAAACAGCAGTTACGAAGGATTTATTTTGAAAGGATCATTCAAAACCTACATTTTAAATGAGAACGGAACAGAAACCGTCATTTTCTTCTCATTCGAAAATGAATGGATTTGCGATTTGGAAAGTTTCTACCATCAGAAACCGACAACATACAACATTAAAGCCATCGAAGACAGCGAAATAGTAGTTATTAGCAAAATGCAAAAAGCGTATCTGTTTGCTATGATTCCAAAACTCATAAAGTTTCATGTCTTAATGATTGAACGTGCCAATGTTGCCATTCAGCAAAGGCTTTTAGATGTTCTGCATAAAACCTCAAAACAGCGTTATTTGGATTTTAAAGAGCGTTATCCGCAAAAGGTAAGTTCTATAAATAATAAGAATTTGTCTTCGTACTTGGGTGTTTCACACGAGTTTCTTTCGAAGATTAAGAGAACGGTTTCTTAGTTTTTGAGGTTCAAAGGTGCAGAGATTCAAAGGTACAAAGGTTTTTCTGTAGAGACGCATTGCGGTGCGTCTCATGTTGCTTAAAAAAAATCTCGCAATCCTGATGGCTATCGTGAGCAGAGGCGCAAAGTTTTTATCTCAAAGTTATACGCAATCTTGTCATTTCGACGAAGGAGAAATCTTCGCAAGTAACTCCGCAATGATAATCCAATCTTTGTCGAGCTTCTCGCGAAGATTTCTCCTTCGTCGAAATGACAAACTGTATGGGAACTTTATATAAAATCTTCCCGCCTCTGCTCTCGATAGCTATCGGGATCGTGGCAAGAATTAAAAATCCAACGCCCCAAAAAGGCATTCAGTAGAAAAATGAAGACTTACATTTTCCTTTTCTTCATTTTCAACAACCAATGCATCATAAGGTTCTAAATGGTACGGCTTCTCATTAATTGTAATAATTGTTGAATGCAAAGAAAATAAAATCACTATTTCAGCATTACAATTCTGATTGCCATTTGCTATTTCCAGTTTATGATTGGATATTTTCTCAGAAACCATCCAATTAAAATCAGTGCCTTTGGTGAAAGAAGTTACTTCATCATCTGAATTAAATTCCATGATTTCATACTTCTCGTATGCCTTTTTTTCTTTGTTTATCTCAACATCTAATTCGTTATCAAGCATAACCAAATATCTGTGATAGCCTTTAAATTTGGTAAACTCTGAAGGCACTTCCTCTATTGTAGCACTGCTTATTCTAAACCCAAAATCTCTATCAGCATAAATTGCGGTTTTTGGATAGATTATATATTCATATGTCAATCCGCCACTCCAAATAGAGGGGTTAGTGCTTTTTTTAGTGAGAAGGCTAATATTCATTTTTAGTTAAATCTTTTTCTCTAAATAAATAAACTCCAAAGGAACTTCAGAAACTGTAGTATGAATTTCACTTTCAGGGAAAGCTTCACGTTTTCCTGTATCTACATAACCGTGACGTTTGTACCATGCCACAAGCTCTTCACGAACAGAAATTACCGTCATGATAATACTTGACAATCCTAGAGATCTTGCATGATTTTCGGCTTCAGCCAACAGTTTTTTTCCGATTCCGCTGTTTTGAAGTTCTGGCGAAACGGTAAGCATTCCTAAATACAATTGATGTCCTTTTTCAACCAATAAAACCGAACCGATGATCTTGTCATTCTCTGTAAATTTCAGAATTGTATTTTTTGGATCAAGAAAAATTTCAGTCATTTCCTGTTCGTCGGTTCTTTTTCCTTCTAGTAAATGCGCTTCGGTTGTCCAGCCTTTTTTAGAAGTTTCACCTCTGTATGCTGAGTTTATTAAGATAGTTAATGCTGGAATGTCTTCTATCGTTGCTTTTGTAATCATGTTAAGCTGATTGTATTATGAATATAAATGGTTTCCAGTCTTAAATGGAAAAATATTTGAATTGCCTCCAGCTTTAGCTGGAGAAGCAAAATTACATTAGAAAATGGCTTTAGCCTAATCTTTTGAGTTTTTTGGCTAAAGCCGAATCTTGTTCAAAAAGTAAACCTCCAGCTAAAGCTGGAGGCAATTGAAAATTTTGATTTTTTTGTAATATTTTAAAGTTTATTAGTCATAAACATGTTCAATTATTCATTGGGCTTCTAAAATTGATAATCTAAAAAGGAAATACAGCCTTTTATTATTGTTTTATTTAAGCGAATATGCAGCTATGGTTTTTTTGAAAAGAGAAGGCACATAGACTATTTTTTTCTCTTTGTCGAGTCCTATATCAGCTGTGTAATATTCTTCTTTTCTGGTATCTGAAAGAATTTCTTTTGAGCCATCTTTATTTACATAATAAATAACTCCAGTCCAGCAGCTCACAATAAACGCATTGTCTGCTATTGGCTCAATTCCATCTGTGTTTTCATCCATGCCTTCTGCCAAAAGTTGTTTGTTCTTTTTAGAATCTATTTTGTATAATGATCCACTGTCTAAAAAATACAAATCAGTATCTATAAATTTTAGGCCATTAGGTTTGTTTAGGTTTTCTAAGTAAACAGTTGCAATCTCATTTTCTAATTTGAAAATTTTACCCACTTTTGGGTCTGAAACATAAACAACTCCTTTTTTATCAACAGTCACATCGTTTAATATTTTGGCAGCATCAACGGTTATTTTTTTGAGTATTTTTTGTTGTTTGATATCTATAATTACAATTTCTGTTAGGTCGGCTACAAATAACTTATTCTTGAATTTTGCCATTCCTTTTGGAGCATTTAAACCTGATATCCAATTTAAATTAATGATTTTTCCATCGACAGTTAATTTTCCTATGCTTCCTTTTCCGTCACGTTCAGCCGGCGAACCATCCATTAAAGAAGTGTATAAAATCTGATCTGTTTTGTCGAATAATACAGATTCAGGAATTGGCAAAATACTATCGGTTATCCAAATTCTATTTAAAGAATGTTGAGCAATACTCGAAAAACTTATTATAAATAGCACTAAAACATAATAAACATTTTTTTTCATTTTGATTGGCTTTTGAATTTATTTGTGTTTACGAATTGGACGCAGATTTAACGGATTCGTTATCACGAAGACGCGGATTAATACGGATTTTAAAATTGTAAACCGTGTAAATCGCTCCCGATAGCTATCGAGATTGAAAAAGTAAATCTGTTTAATCTACGTTCAAATATATAATTGAAAAGCGTATCTTACAAAAACAACTTTGTTTTTTACAGGAATTTATTTTTATTTAAGAATTTTAAATATCTTTGAATTATGAGTACAGCAACAAAACCAAAACATATCGGCAGAAATATAAGCCGTATCAGAGAGCTTAAAGATATGAAGCAGGATGCACTGGCATTGGCTTTAGGCATAAGTCAGCAGATGGTTTCGAATATTGAAAACAGCGAAACGGTTGACGAGCAAAGATTAATTGAGATTGCAAAAGCCCTTGGAGTTTCTGTTGAAGCAATTAAAAACTTTTCGGAAGAAGCGGTTTTTAATATTATTGGAAATACCATTCAAGATAACGGAACGCTTTCAACTGTAACAGGTAATTACAATTGTACTTTTAATCCTTTAGACAAAGTTGTTGAACTTTACGAACGTTTGGTGCAAGCTGAAAAAGATAAGGTTGAGTATTTGGAGAAATTATTGAACGGGAAGTAAACGTTTTGAAGATATATTAAATTGAAAAGAGACCTTTGATGAGGTCTCTTTTTTTTTGTTCTTTTGATTACTTAATTGCTAGAGTTAACGGGGCAATTAATATCTTAATTTAACCATTGGCAATATTCTTTAAAATATCCTAGACACCATTCTGTCTTCTTCTTTTCCCCATTGTACTTGCCAAGTTCTGCCGTCTATTTGATCTAGTAGAATAAAGTTGTAAATGTTTGTTGTTGGATAAAGGAAAAATCTTCCATTTTTTTCTTGATCTTTATTTACTTGAGAAATATCAGAAAGTATATTTTCAAATCTATATTTACTATCCGTACCCCATTGAACTTGCCACATTTTTCCATTTTTTGTATTCAATTTGATGAATGTATACATATTCCTCGTAGAAAAAAGTCTATACTCAACTGTACTATCTGTAGAAATATTTTGAGTAGGAACATCTGATTGAGCCAAAGCTGTAATTGATGTTAAAACAATAATTATAAAAAATAAGATTCTTTTCATATCATGAATTTAAATTTGTTAAACAGCAATATTCGATTTATTTTTTAATTAAAATTCCTTCACTTTCGGTTTGTTGTAATTGATTTAAATACGTTTTTCGAAATGATATTTTTTTTCCTTGTGAAGTTATTTCAAAAATTGTTGATCCTAGATTTTTATATCCATCAAACACGCCTACAGCAACCGAATCGCCAGTTTTATTCATTTCTTTAATATCACCACTAGTTTTTTTCCAATTTTTATCACTACAAACAATTAAAGTTTTTTCGGAGCTTAACACGAAAGTTTTGAATTTTCCTTTTGCAATTGTTCCACTAACCCTTTTCTCAGAATAATTATGACTTTTCATATCAAATGTATATATGCCTTCATTTACGGAATCGGTTTGATATTTTCTACCAGTCAAGATTGATTCAGATTTGCAACTAATCAAGATTGAAAGTAGAAGAAGTAAAATATATTTATTCATCAATTAAGAATTCGTTTGTTTATTCTATTTTTGGTTGCAAGCTAATTCCTCCTTGCGAGTGTTTCGCTCGCGAACAAGAAATTAAAAAACAATGGGAACGTTCACGAGCGGGACGATCGCGCTAGCGGGGGAAGGAAAATAGTTATATTTCTTCTTCTTCTTCTTTCTCTTTCAATTGTGATTTTGTTTTAATTATGGTTTCAATTTTTTCTGAACCATCTTTCGCTATTGAAATAAATTTTTCTTTTAAGTCTGGTACAATATCCATTGCCTTTAAAAAAGCAGGAGAACTTAATAACTCTTGCCAAGGACTACCGTGATTTTCATTCTCAACTAATCTTAAAGGAGCTTCTTCAAGTCTTGATAATGCAGAACTAAAAAGTCTAGCTTCGAATGCTTCATCAATTCTTGAAGCTTCTTTACGATAACCTTCATACGCTTTTGCTACAGATGATTTAAATGCATAATCTTCAGCTAACCTAAATCTTTGGTTTATTTGCTTTGTAGCGATCCAAGCGAACCAGATGGGTGCAGCCAAAGCAAGAATTGATAATGTAATGTCAATCCAAATTATTCCCCAATTAGGATTGGAGTCTTTTAATGCTTTTGTTAAAGTTTCAAATCTTGAAGTGCCAATTAGACTTCCTGCAGCTAAAGTTAGAATTAGGCCAACAACCCAAATCCACATTGTGTTAGAAAGTTTATTTGCTCTTTGTTCAAATGATGAAGCTAAACCTTTAGTTGTTGTAATTCTATACGCTTCTTCGCATTGTTCAACTAATAAATCAGTTTCTTTTTTCTTATCTAATATGTTATTTGATAATTCTTGAATATCTGTATGGTAAGTTTCAATTTTGCCAAATAGTTTTGCAGAATCACTTGAAAACACATCAACTTTTTTTCTTGCTTCTTTTAAACTTTCTAAATCAGTAGGTAGGGATTCAGCAGCTTCAGTTGCATTTTGAATCAATTTAATTTGTGATTCAATTTTTAATTTATCGGGAACAATATTATCAATTTCAAGTTGTATTGATCGAAGTTTTCTGGTAAGTTGTGTTGGCAACGCTTTATTATCTTGTAAAACTTCCCAACTAAAAATCGGTTCAATAATAATATTAATCCATTGGATTAATGCCATATAAGATTGAATTGCATTAACGCAGTTTGAATTGAACATTTGAGGAAGCGTGTGTGTTTTTAATAGTTGAATTTTCGCAGGAATTAATTCAATTAGTTTAGCTAAATTTTCATCTATTTTATCTGGATTTAACTTTTTTATTTTAGTTGAAATATCACTTGCTAAATTTGCAACATCTAAACGATTTAATGCTGGACAATTCCAACCAAACTGTTCTGTTAAAGTTTGATTACTTGAGGAAGCAGCTAGAATATCGTTTGCTAAATCATCTAAAGAATCACATAATTCTTGTAAAGTTGAATTCATTTTATTATTGTTTTGGTGTTACTGATTTTATATAAAATTCAATTTTCGCAACTAACCTGTACTTTCAATTTTCCTGCGATGCTAATTACGCCCAACGTTACAGTGCTTTTATTTATTAAGTATCGGACATTCGCCAAAAATTGATTTATAATTACCAATTAATTCTCTTTCTCTAAATAATGGATTTTCGCAAATCTCAAAGTCAAAGTATAGTTTGTGATCGGCTAGAATTTGCTGAATGATTGGAAGTAATCTATACTTTAATGCACCACTATGATTTGTAGTGTTAGAATTAGATCTGGAAGTCGCTAGAAAATTATATGCTCGTTTTCTTAAAGTTTGTCCAGAAGTTTGTCCAATATAAAGCAAACCCGTGTTATCAATTTTCGCAAATCTATTTATAGAAATTGGTAATTTATTTCTCAAAGCAAAAATTCTATAGACTCCAGCTTTTGAAGGAATTTGGATTAAATTTTCCATTGTTAATTCAATCATATTTCTTGATTTAGCTAGTAAAGAGAATCCAAATAGAATACAACATCGTTTGGGACCATTTCAAATTCGTCTGCTTCTTTGTTATAGATAAATTCAACAGACTTATTATTACGTAACTGTATATTATCTGAACTTCTAGAATCTTCTACAAACTTAACCCAAACTCTTGCCGTTGCTATGATTTTGGTAACGATTATTTTGTCACGATCTTCATTTTCTTCGTCTATTTCAAAAGCTAATATATTTAAAGTTTCAACAGAATCGATCAGACGTCCATTCTGATTTTTATAATTGTCTAATAATTTTCCTTTAATGACTTCTCTCAAATCGTTAACAATTTTTTCTGAATCTTTTTTTCTCATAATATTAGTTATTAGTTGGTTTTTAGCACAATGTTTTAGCATTGGCTATAACTCATTTATATGCGAACAAACCTTTGCATTACCTAAAATTGGATGGATAAGCGAAGTTCTGTTTCGTTTTCTTGCTTTTCAAATATATGTATTTTTTCTTGCCAATTTTTACGGATTTCCTTACTTGCTATTTTTATTTATTAATTCAAAATAATTAATGATAAGCCAATAAAAAAGCGAGCAAAAATGTTTTACTCGCTTTAATCATTTATTATATGTTTTTTAATCTAAGAAAGCTTTCAATTCCTCATAAGTCCCAATCTTCACACTAACTTTCTCCTCATTAATAACACTCTCAATTTGAGCAGGAATAGGAAGTGTAATTCCTAAAGCAGGTTCGACAACATCTAAGAATTTAATAGGATGTGCCGTCTCTAAGAAAATACCAATTGCGTTCGGGTGTTTTTCAAGTTCTTTTTTTAAACCTAAATAACCAACAGCACCGTGTGGTTCTGCAATATAACCGTCTGTTTTGTAGATTTTCTTTAGCGCTTCAAGCGTTTCTTCATCAGTATAACTATAAGAAGAAAAGTCTTTTTCGAAAGCTTTTAAGTCATTGTTGTACAATTCCTGAATTCTAATAAAGTTACTTGGGTTTCCAACGTCCATGGCGTTTGAGATTGTTGCTTTAGAAGGTTTTGGGTCGTATTTTCCGTTTTCTAAGAATCTTGGTACGGTGTCGTTTACGTTTGTAGATGCAACGAAATGTTCAATTGGCAAACCTAATTTCTTTGCCATAATTCCCGCACAGATATTCCCAAAGTTTCCGCTTGGGCAAGAGAAAACTAAAGGTTTGTTTTGGCTTTTCAACGCTTTGTAAGCAAAGAAGAAATAAAACATTTGCGGTAACCAGCGCGCAATATTAATAGAATTCGCCGAAGTCAGATTTTTATGCGCTAAAGTTTCATCTAAAAATGCTTTTTTCACCATATCCTGACAATCATCAAAAACACCGTCAACTTCAAGTGCTTTAATATTTTGACCTAAAGTAGTCAATTGTTTTTCCTGAATATCGCTCACTTTTCCTGACGGATATAAAATGACAACATCAACACCGTCAACGCCAAGAAATCCGCTTGCAACAGCTCCGCCTGTATCTCCAGAAGTTGCTACTAAAACGGTGTTTTTAGAGTCTTTTTTGTCTTTATTGAAACAACCCAAACAACGCGACATAAAACGTGCTCCAACGTCTTTAAAAGCCATTGTTGGTCCGTGAAATAATTCTAACGAATAGATTCCGTTTTCGACTTTCACCACCGGAAAATCAAAAACTAAAGTTTCGGCAATGATTTCTTTTAGTGTTGAAGCTGGGATTTCATCTCCAACAAATTGTTTAATCGCTTCAAAAGCGATTTCTTCGTGGCTTAAACTTTCGATTTTATCAAAAAAAGAAGGATCAAGCGGTGTAATGCTTTCTGGGAAATATAATCCTTTGTCAGTTGCTAATCCTTGTATAACAGCTTCCTGAAAAGAAACTTTTGGGGCATTATGGTTTAAACTGTAGTATTTCATTGGTTGTTTTTTATTTAACCGCAAAGCACGCAAGGAATTGGTTTCTTTTGAAAACGCAGAGAGCGCAAAGCTTTGTGGTTATATTTTTTATTCAATAGTTATTTTTAAGCATTTTTGTCATTTCGACGTAAGGAGAAATCTTCGCAAGTAACTCCGCAACGTTAATCCAATCTTTGTCGAGCTTCTCGTGGAGTTTTCTCCTTACGTCGAAATGACAAACTGCATGGCTATGCTTTGTGTCTACTCTTTGTCGAGCTTCTCGTGTGATCCTTCGTTCCTCAGGATGACAAACTGTGCGATTATACTTTACGTGGGCTTCGACGGAGTTTATCCTGAGGAACGAAGGGCTCAGCCTGACAAACTTTGTCTTAATACTTAATTCTTCGTACTTAATACTTTTCTACAAAACTCTTACGCCATCTGGATTTATCTTCGAGACGTGAATTTCATACGGTAAATTCATTTTTTCGTAAACGTCGCTCATGGCTTTTGCGATTTGGTCAGCGGTTTCTTTTCCTCTGCTTAAAGCGAAGATTGATGGACCAGAACCTGAAATTCCAGAACCTAAAGCGCCGTTTTCGTAAGCTGTTTGTTTGATTTGATCGAAACCTGGAATTAAAACACTTCTTAAAGGCTCAACGATTTCGTCATGAAGCGAACGTCCGATTAATTCGTAATCTTTGGTGTAGAGACCTGCAACCAATCCGCCCACATTTCCCCATTGCATGATGGCGCTTTTTAGGGAAACGTTTTGTTTTAAAACCGAACGGGCGTCGGAAGTTTTCAATTCAATTTGCGGGTGAACTACCGTTGCGTACAATTCCTCTGGACTATCAATTCTGATAATATCCAAAGGCGAATAACTTCTTACCAACGTAAATCCGCCTAAAAGGGCAGGAGCAACGTTGTCGGCATGCGCGTTTCCGCTGGCCAATTTTTCGCCCTGCATCGCAAACTGAACCAAATCTTTACGAGAATACGGTCTTCCTAATAATTCATTAATTCCGAAAACCGCTCCAGCAGAACTTGCAGCACTGCTTCCGATTCCGCTTCCAGCTTTTATATTTTTATAAATTTCGATTTCGAATCCAAAATCCAGTTCGCCCAAAGTTTCCAACATTGCCAAAGCGGCAACTCCAGAAACGTTTTTCTCGGTTTCCAAAGGTAAATCGGCACCAACAATTTTAGTGATTCGAACTCCTTTTTGATCGACTTTTCGAACAATCATTTCATCGCCCGCATTGTCTAAGCAAAGTCCGAGTACGTCAAATCCGCATGAGAGGTTGGCAATTGTAGCGGGACAGAATAATTTTATTTCCATTTTCTTTTAAGGTTCAAAGTGGCAAAGGTTCAAAGGTTCAGAGGCTTTACTACTTATTGTTTTTTAAGGTTCATAGTGGCAAAGGTTCATAGGTTCAAAGGTTTTTAACTTTGTCCCTTTGCACCTTTGAGCCTTTGTACCTCTTTAGATATTTCCAATTCTAATTACATCCGCAAAAATTCCTGATGCTGTTACTGCTGCTCCTGCACCAGCTCCTTTGATTAATAAAGGCTGATCTACGTAACGATCTGTGTAGAAAAGCACGATATTATCTTTTCCTTCTAAATTGTAGAAAGGATGATCTTTTGGAATGAATTGCAGGCCAACGCTCGCTTTTCCGTTTTCGAATTGCGCTACGTATTTCAATCTTGAATCTTTGGTTAAAGCTTCTTTATAAATACCTTCAAAATGAGAAGCATGTTTGATTAACGAAGCAAAGAAATCTTCGTTGTTTGTTGTAGCTAAACATTCCGCTGGCAGGAACGATTCGTTTGCAATGGCGTCAATATCCATTTCGTAACCGCTTTCGCGAATTAGGATTAGGATTTTACGCGCTACGTCGATTCCGCTTAAGTCAATTTTTGGATCTGGTTCTGTGAATCCCTGAACTCCGGCTTCTTTTACCACATCGTGGAAAGAGTTGTTTTCGTCAAAATTGTTGAAAATAAAGTTCAAACTTCCAGATAAAACTGCTTGAATTTTATGCACTTTATCTCCAGATGCAATCAGATTTTTTACTGTGTCGATAATTGGCAATCCCGCGCCAACATTCGTTTCAAATAAGAAAGGAGCATTGTATTGACGAGATAAGCTTTTTAGTTTTTTATAATTGTCGTAAGCAGAAGAACAAGCAATTTTATTACAAGTTACAACGGCAATGCTTTCTTTTAAGAATTTCTCGTAAGCTTCAGAAACCGTTGCATTTGCAGTGATGTCTACGAAAATACTGTTACGTAAATTCAGTTCTTTTGCCTTTTTGATAAATTCTTCAATGCTTGCTGGTTGACCTTCGCTTAAAGCGGCATCCCAATTTTTTAAAGAAATTCCGTCTTCATCAAATACCATTTTTCTAGAATTAGACAAAGCAATTACGCGAACGTTGATCTTTAAATTATCTTTTAAGAACTTTCTTTGGTTGTGAATCTGCTCGATGAATTTTTCACCCACATTTCCAACTCCCATTACAAATAAGTTTAGCTGTTTTGTGTTTTCTTCGAAGAAGTTTTCGTGTAAAGTATTCAGTGCTTTTTTAACGTCTCTTTCGTTAATTACAGTCGAAATGTTTCTTTCAGAAGCACCTTGCGCGATTGCACGAATGTTTACGTTGTTTTTTCCTAAAGTGCTGAACATTCTTCCGCTTAGACCTTGGTGATTTTTCATGTTTTCACCCACTAGAGCAATAATGCAAAGGTCTTTTTCTACATAACAAGGATCGATTTTGTTTTGTGAAATTTCGATTTCAAAAGCTCTATTAATCGCAGCTTCGGCATTATCAGCATCCGAATTTAAAATTCCGATACAAATTGAATGCTCAGAAGAAGCTTGAGTAATAAAAATAACGTTGATTTTTTCCTGAGACAATACTTCGAATAATCTTCTTGACGAACCTGCAACTCCGATCATTCCTGGACCTTCAAGAGTTAAAAGCGAAATATGATCGATATGGCTAATTCCTTTTACAACAGTATCTTTCGATGAAACCTGATTCGAAATTAAAGTTCCCTCAGCTTCTGGTTCAAAAGTATTTTTGATTAAAATTGGAATGTTTTTTCTTAAAACTGGCTGAATCGTTGGCGGATACAACACTTTTGCACCAAAGTGAGACAATTCCATCGCTTCTTGATAAGAAATATTTGCAATTGGCTGTGCTTGTTTTACAATTTTTGGGTTTGCAGTAAACATTCCGTTTACGTCTGTCCAGATTTCCAATTGTTCCGCATTGATTGCTCCAGCGATAATAGCTGCAGTGTAATCTGAACCTCCACGTCCTAAAGTCGAAGTAATTCCGTCAAGAGTCTGTGCAATAAATCCAGGCATGATATTGATTTTCGCTTCATTCGAACCAAAATATTCCTGAATTAATTTATTAGAAACTTCGAAGTTAACAACAGCTTTTCCGAAGTTATTATCTGTTTTAATTAATTCTCGGCTGTCTTTGTAAACCGCATCTTTACTGATTTGCTGATATGCCTGAGCAATAATGAATGACGATAGCAATTCTCCAAAACTTAAAATAGTATCGGCAGTTCTTGGAGATAATTCGCCAAGCAAGAAACAGCCGTCCAATAAAGTTTCTAAATGGTTGATGATTCTTTTTACGTGGCTCAACAAACTGCTTTGTTCGCTTACCGGAATCAGTTCTTTAAGTGTGTCAAGGTGTTTTTTCTCGATTTCAGCCACAACTTCTCTAAAGCTTTCGTCATTTGCCGCTGCTTTTGCGGCTGCCAATTGCAGTAAATCTGTTACTTTGCTTAAAGCAGAAACTACTACAACTAATTGATCTTGTTTTGCTTTTTGGTTTACAATGTCGAGAACGAGTTTTATATTTTGAGCATTGGCAACCGAAGTTCCGCCAAATTTTAATACTTTCATTTTATGTGATATTTTTTAATAAGGTGCAAAGGTTTTGAGTAACAAAGGTTCAAAGGTTATCAACTGTGAACTGAAACTGAAAACTGCGACTTTTTTTTGTAAATGTTTTTTATGTATCCAATAACTCTCTTCTTTCAAGAAAAAAGTATAGGTAACCTAGGATTATATGTAAAAATGTATACCCCTAAGGGGTAGTAGTTGTTGTAGTAGTAATAATGGTAGCAGCAATTGCAACTCCTGTTTGAGCTGTAATAATTGTAGATTGATATTTTATGCTGTTACTTTTCATTTTTGATTTTTCAAAAGTACAGCTTTTTGCAAGAGTTAAAAACCCAAAAAGCTTTTTTACGAATATTTTAATAATTCAAATCTCTATAAATCAATATTGAGTATTTGTTAAAATTGAATATGTTAAATTGATGTTTTGACATATTTTGAACAGCTATTTTTATAGATTAAACCTTTGCAAAGGATTGATGTCTAGCTTAAAAAGACATGAAAAACGGGTAAAAAAGAGATGTTTTGATTTGAATAGCGATTTAAAGTATGTTAAGAGCTTTTATAGAAATCTTAATTATTGTGATAAAATGTTGCTTTTTAATATTGATTTGTTGAATTTTGGCGTTTAAAATTTACAATCATCATGAGAGAGATCCATTATATAAGTTCGGAAACGATTACTTTAGAAACATTACAAGAAATTTTAAGCCAAAATAAAATACTTGAATTATCTGAAGAAGCTAAAGTAAATGTTCAGAAATGCCGCGATTATTTAGATAAGAAAATGGCATCGCATACTGCACCAATTTACGGTATCAATACAGGTTTCGGATCTTTATATAGTGTGAAAATCTCTAACGAGAATTTATCTAAGCTTCAAGAAAACTTAGTAAAATCGCACTCTTGCGGAACTGGCGAGGAAGTTCCTGCTGAAATTGTAAAAATGATGTTGTTGCTTAAAATTCAATCTTTAAGCTATGGACATTCAGGAGTTCAATTGATTACTTTACAGCGTTTGGTTGACTTTTACAATAATGATATTCTTCCAATAATATATACTCAAGGTTCACTTGGAGCTTCTGGAGATTTAGCGCCTTTGGCACATTTGTCTTTACCTTTAATAGGAGAGGGAGTTGTTCTTTTTGAAGGAAAAAAAGTGGCTTCTGCCGAAATTTTGAAGCAGTTTAATTGGGAACCAATCGTTTTGCAGTCAAAAGAAGGTTTGGCTTTATTGAACGGAACTCAGTTTATGAGCGCTTACGGAGCCCACATTTTAATTAAAGCTTATAAATATTCGTATTTGGCAGATTTAATCGGAACTATCTCTTTAGAAGGTTTTGATGGAAGAATTGAGCCATTTAACGAATTGATACATTATATACGTCCGCACAAAGGACAAATCGTAACTGCACAAAGAATTACAGAATTCTTAGACGGAAGCGAAATTATCACTCAAGAAAAGAAACACGTTCAAGACCCTTATTCTTTCCGTTGCATGCCACAGGTTCACGGAGCTTCAAAAGATGCAATTGATTATGTTAGAAAAGTATTCAAAACAGAAATCAATTCGGTAACTGATAATCCTAATATATTTATAGAAGCCGATCAGATTATTTCTGGAGGAAATTTCCACGGACAGCCTTTAGCTTTGGCTTTAGATTTTATGGCAATTGCTTTGGCCGAATTAGGAAGTATTTCTGAAAGAAGAACGTATCAACTGATTTCTGGTTTACGTAATCTACCAGCATTTTTGGTTGATAATCCAGGATTGAATTCAGGTTTCATGATTCCGCAATATACTGCAGCAAGTATTGCAAGTCAAAACAAGCAATTAGCGACACCTGCTAGTATCGATAGTATAGTTTCAAGTAACGGTCAGGAAGATCACGTGAGCATGGGAGCAAACGGAGCTACAAAAGCCTTACGTGTTTTAGATAATCTAGGGCGTATTTTGGCTATTGAATTGTTGAATGCATCACAAGCAATTGCTTACAGAGAGCCTTTAAAATCAAGTGATTTTATCGAAATGTTCTTAAACAGTTATAGAGAAGTGGTGCCTTTGGTAAAAGAAGACAGAATCTTACATAATGACATAGAAAACACGGTGTTATTCCTTGAGAGTTTTCAAATTGAAAACGATTTGTTAACAATGGCTTAACACTGAAACGTGTTATTGAAGGTAATTTTGCACTATCAAAAATAAAACAATGTCAATAAACAGTATTTTCCAATTTTTAGTGCCGAAAGACAAAAAATTCTTTCCACTTTTTGAAGAGGCTTCTAGCAATTTAATTGAATTAGCTTCTAACTTACACGAAGCTGTAAATTTACCATTAAAAGAAAGAGAAATTCTTTTTCAAAAGATTGACGAATTAGAACAAAAAGGAGAAGACATTACTCGTCAGACTAACTTAGAGTTGAGCAGAAACTTTATTACTCCGTTTGATAGAGAAGACATTCACACGTTAATTACTTCAATTGACAACGTTGCAGA
Organism: Flavobacterium sharifuzzamanii; assembly: GCF_003254585.1. Taxonomy (GTDB): domain Bacteria; phylum Bacteroidota; class Bacteroidia; order Flavobacteriales; family Flavobacteriaceae; genus Flavobacterium; species Flavobacterium sharifuzzamanii. The sequence continues at coordinate 287,227 of NZ_QJGZ01000036.1, forward strand.
TTACCTTCACGGTGCATCTAGCCGTATGAGATTGTATCAAGTTGATAAGATTACAAAATCTATCAGAAAGATGACAGAAATCAACCTTGAAGCTTGTCAAAACATTGACAGTGCAGTAAAAGAGTTGAGAAACTTACAAAACTTTAAAGTTATTAAAGATGCGTGTGCTAGAATTAACAAACTAGAAAACAAATCTGATAACGTTTATAACAAAGCAGTTTTTGAAATTTTTGAAAACGAAACAGACGCTAAAAATATTATTAAATATAAAGAAGTGTTATCTGTTTTAGAATCAGCAACAGACAAATGTAAGAGTGTTGCGAACATACTAGAATCTATTTCTGTAAAACATTCTTAATTCAATCTTTCAATCTGAAGTTATAATCTTATGACTATACTTATATTAATTATAGTACTTGCCTTAATTTTTGATTACATCAATGGTTTTCATGATGCGGCAAATGCTATAGCGACTGTTGTTGCAACAAAGGTTTTGACACCTTTTCAGGCGGTAGTCTGGGCAGCATTTTTTAACTTTCTGGCGTATTGGGTTTTCGGATTTGGTGTTGCAGATACTGTTGCTAAAACAGCACACACCATGGAGATTAACTTAGTTGTTATTTTAGCTGGAGTTATTGCTGCAATCTGTTGGAATCTATTGACTTGGTGGTTAGGAATTCCTTCAAGTTCTTCACATACATTAATTGGAGGTTTTGCTGGAGCTGCAGTAGCGCATGCTATCGCTGTACACGGATTTTCTGGTTATGTTGGAGAAGATGGAGCAACTCACTACTGGTATGAAATTGTAAGCTGGTATAAGGCTGGTAAAGATGGTGGAATGCCTTCGGGGGTTCTTATTATCATTGCATTTATCGTTTTAGCACCATTAATTGGAGCGCTTGCTTCTTATTTAATTTCGATTTGGCTTTTAAATGCTTCTCGTAAAACAATTGGGCCTAAAGTCTTTACTGTAGCTTTAATGATTGCTACTGTTGTTTTCGTATACTATCAGATGGTTTCTTATGACGAAATTCTAGAACACGGAAAACCTCGTTTTGAATCTCATTTTTGGAGTGTAGTATTCGATTCTCATAATATTAAATGGTTCTTAGTTGCATTCATTGTCTTAACTGTAAGCGGATTTTGTTTAATATTCAGTAGTTTAAATCTTCATCAGGCCGATGCTGCTTTAAAGAAAATGCAGTTATTGTCTTCTGCGGCATTTAGTTTAGGTCACGGAGGAAACGATTCTCAAAAAGTAATGGGTATTATTGCTGCAGCTGTAGCGGTTTATATCAATACAAACCCAGGAGTTCATATGGATGCTTGGTTAGATGTTGTGCTTCCTAATGACGACGCAGGTATTAAAGGTGTAATGCCAAGTTGGATTCCTCTTGCGTGTTATTCTGCGATTGCTGCGGGAACTTTAAGCGGTGGATGGAAAATTGTGAAAACAATGGGTTCTAAAATCACTAAAGTAAGTTCATTTGAAGGTGTTGCTGCTGAAACAGCTGGAGCTTTGACACTTTACTTTACAGAGCACTTAAAAATTCCAGTAAGTACAACGCATACGATTACAGGATCTATTATTGGAGTTGGATTAACAAAACGTGTTTCTGCCGTTAGATGGGGAGTTACAGTAAGTTTAATCTGGGCTTGGATCTTAACTATTCCAATTTCAGCTTTATTAGCAGGTTTGGTTTACTTTGTTTTGAGCGTGTTTATTTCGTAATAAGATGATTTTTATAAAATGTGATAAGTTATAATTCACATTTTTAAATATAAAAAAGAGGCTAGTTTCTACAGAAACTAGCCTCTTTTTTATGTCTATTAGAAAATAAAAAAATGTCCTAAACTACCACATTTAAAACTTTTATTGCCTAATAAAAGAATCTATTAAAAAGACCTTTGCAAATTATTTATTCACATAATTAGCTGCGATAACAATTTTTAAAAAGACTTAAGAAATGGAAAAAATTTTTGAAAATCCAATGATTTTTAATGGAGAAGATGATAATGTAGTACTTGTTTATGGTGATTTTATTGTTGGTAAAATTACCTCAGCAATAAGCGATGTATGCATTGGCAATATAAATAAAGAAGTTTTTGATGGTTCTGGATTTGATTCGATTATTAAAATAAAAGAAGTTTTTGAATATGAGTTTGAACCAGATATCGATTCTCATATAATGTTTGGAGTAAAAAACAGCGAAGGCAAATCGTATGTTACAATTGATTTTCAGAACGCAGAGGTTGCGAAAGAAGCTGAAAAATTGATTAAAGAACAATTTAAAAGACTAGGTTTTAAAAGAGAAGAAAAACAACTTACTGCCACTCAGGCTGCTGTTACTCCAGGATTAATAACTTTATTTATAGCAATCGTAGGAGGTTTGTTTACTTGGTTTGCATACGGTCTTCAAGACTATGAATCACAACGAACGAGAGTGGTAAAATGGTACGTTTATATTTTTGTAAAGATTGCAAAAGCGGTTGGTTATTATCCTTTTTTAATCATAACAGTTCTGTTGACCATAGCTTGCTTATTTTGGGTGGTTAAAAGAATGGCAAATCCGCCTTTTAAGATTAGTGCTGTGAAATAATTTGCAAAAGCCGATTTCAAATTTGAAATCGGTTTTTTTTTGTTTTAATTTGTTTTAATTTGTTTTAAAGTAAAAGTATAAAAGCTTTTAGAGGTTATGTTAACAACCCATTTTGTATACTTTTGTTGATAGTCTAATTTTTTTTAAATGATGAAGAGAATAATTGTATTGGTTTTAATGCTGATTGTAAAAACTGGTTTTGCTCAATCAAAAGAAAAGGCTTTTAAATATGGTTTTGTCGATCAGACAGGAAAAGAAATAGTTCCTTGCAAATACGACGATATTGTTGCTTTCGAGAATGGTTTTGCCGTTGTAAAATTAAAAGGCAAAAGTGGCGTAGTTGATAAAACCGGAAAAGAAGTTATTCGCTGTATTTATGATGAAATACAGAATAAAAAGAATTGGATAATAGTAAGCAATAAAAATGCTAAAGCTCAGTATTTGGTTAAATCTTCCGATGTTTTACTCACTAAAAAATACGATGAAGCAAAAACTTTGTCACATGAAATAACTGCTGTAAAACTGAATAATAAATGGGGGTTTATAGATGTGGTTGGAGAAGAAATAACTCCAAAATATGACGAAATAATTGACTTTGCAGATCGATTTGCAGTTGTGAAACTAAATGGAAAATATGGGATTGTAGATCAGATTGGGAAAGAGGTTGTTTTTCCAATTTATGATCAAGTTCAAAATTTTAAAGAAGGTTTTGCAGTAGTAGAATCTAATAATAAGTTTGGAGTAATTAGTGAAGAGGGGAAAATTGTAGTTCCTATTAAGTACGATATGAATTTTTATTTTAAGGATAATGTATCAATTGTAAAGCAGGAAAATAAATATGGTATTTTGGATAACGAAGGAAAAGAAATCGTGCCAATACAATACGATTTTATGGTTTTAAATGATGAATTAATTCAGGTAAAATCAGGTGATAAATACGGATTGATTGATAAAACAGGAAAAGAAGTTGCTCCAATTAAATATGATGCAATTGAATCTTTTAAAGACGGAATTGCCGTGATAAAGTCGGACGGAAAATATGGTTTTATTGATAAAGAAGGAAAAGAAATCGTAACACCGAAATATGAAAAAGCAGATGATTTTAAAGATGGTTTAGGTGCTGTTAGAATTCAAGTCGGAAAATAAAATCAAAACTTTTGAAGATTCTTATGATTGTGTTTTCGTTTGTAATGCGTTTGTTTAAGATGTTTTTGATCTTTCGAAATGATGCTTATTGTTCCGTCAATTTCAAGCATGGCGAGTTTAATATCGGTTAAATGTTCTAAGCCATGTTCACGAGCGGCTTCTTTTAATTCTTCGTGCGGAACATCTAATCTGCTTAAAGTTTTAAAATCTAATATACCGTCATGAATTAAGATTTCGGGTTTGTCAAGTAGTAAATCGCCAAGAGTTTTGAATCTCTTTGTCAGCTTCTTAATAGCAAAGTTGATCGAAAACAAAACCAATGCTGCGATTAGTCCTCCGATTAAACTTGTGTCAGGACCAACCATCGCATTTTGGACAGAGTTGCTTATTAATAAAATAAGGATAATATCGGCAGTATTTAATTGCGAAAGTTCTTTTTTGCCAAAAACGCGAAGCGCAATTGTCATGAAGAAATAAACGGCAACACTTCGAATAATTATATCTAAATAAGGAAAAGTCATGTTTTTTATTTTAAAATTAAATAAAAAAGCTTTGCCAAAGTTTAAACTTTGAAAAAGCTACTAAGTAAAAATTGTTTTTTTTAACCAGCACATTTAACCCAAATATCTTTAGTGTGAATTACTTGCCAAACATTTTCTTTTTTTTCTAAGAATATTGAAATTCCATAAGGTAGTTCTTTTCGATAGCAATCAACTTGCATGTAGGCTTTTTTGTTGTCTTCTGAAAATATTGGGATTGATAATATTATATATTCCTCAGCCTTGTCAATTTTTGAGACGGAAATTGTTTTTAACTTTTTTGATATCTTTCGCGGTAATGTGTATGTTAAAAAACAATTGTTTTGTTCTGCAAAGTTTATAGAATCCCTGCTACTGAATATTTTTTCTCCTTTTAAATTGGTGTTTAATAGCATTTGGATATAAATTTCCGTGTTTTGGAGAATAATTGGCAACCTTGGTGGAAGTTTTACCACTGATGGTTTTGTTGGTTCTGCGTATATGTCCTCGGTACTGATCTTAAGTTTCTTAAAACTGTTGCAAACTGCGTAAGAGTTTTTAGAATTCTCAATACGGTTTTGTTTAATAAAAGTTTCTACGATTTTATCAGTTTCAATCTTTCTAATTTTTTCATTATCAGAGCAATCATTTTTACTGCAACTTGTTATAATTAAAATTAGAAAGATTGTGATTTTTTTCATTGATGAAATACTGAAAAAGGCTAATTAATTATAATTTAAAATTCTTTTCAATCGCTCTAATCATTTCTCCTGCCACATCTTTATTGGTTGCACCTTCAATTCCTTCAAGACCAGGGGAAGAGTTTACTTCAAGCAATAACGGACCTTTAGAAGAACGAATAATATCAACACCAGCTACTTTTAAGTCCATTGCCTTTGCCGCTTTTATAGCGATCTTTTTCTCTTCGGCCGTAACTTTGATTACAGATGCAGTTCCGCCAAGATGAATGTTTGCTCTAAATTCGCCAGGCATAGCTTCACGCTGGATTGCGGCAACCACTTTTCCGTCGATTACAAAACAACGAATATCTTTTCCGTTGGCCTCTTTGATGAATTCTTGAACTAAAATGTTGGCATTTAAACTTTTGAAAGCATTAATAACGCTTTCTGCCGCTTTTTTGGTTTCGGCCAAAACAACCCCTTTTCCTTGTGTTCCTTCTAATAATTTTACAATTAAAGGTGAACCGCCAACCATTTTGATAAGATTGTCTGTATCAAGTGGAGAATTAGCAAATCCTGTAGTTGGAATATCAATTCCGCTATTCAGTAACAATTGTAAAGAATATAGCTTATCTCTCGATTGCGTTATGGCTGTAGCTGAATTTAGTACAAATACTTTTAAGGCTTCAAACTGACGTGTCAAAGCACAACCATAAAAAGTAATGCTCGGACGAATTCTCGGAATAATAGCATCAAACTCATTTAAGATTTTTCCCCCTCTGTAATGAATCTCTGGTTTTTTAGCGTCCAGTTTCATGTAGCATTCCTTGATATTTAGGAAATGCATTTCGTGCCCACGCATTTCGCCGGCTTCCATAATTCTTTTATTGCTATATAGTTCTGGATTGCTAGCTAAGAGGCCAATTCGCAAACCTGTTTTTGCTTTTTCTGAATTTTGGTATAATTCTTTTAAAGATTCTGCTGTAGGCTGTCCTAAAAGATATTTTTGTTCGGGATCAACTAAAACCCTTCCGCTCATGGCTTCGCGCCCTAAAAGCATTCTAAATCCCATAGAATCACGATTAGTGAGAGTCATTTCGATTGGCCATTTGGCATCGCCGATCTTTAAGCTAGTTTGGATTACATAACGATGTTCTCTAAATCCGCTCGAACTTTTTACAATTCGCTTGTCAACCAAAGGTGCTTCACAATGAATAATGGTTTTGATATTATTCTGAATCGGATTAATATCAAATTTAACCCAATTAGCATCATTTTTTATAAAAGGCGCTATGTTTAAAGCGTGCATTGCCGAAGTTTTGGCACCAGAATCTACACGAGCCTTAATTGTCGGGATTCCAAGTTCTGGAAATGAGCACCATTCTTCGCTGCCTAAAATGACTTTGTTTTGAAGCATATTTTGTTTTTTATTATAGAATTTAAATTCAAAAATAGCTATTTGCTTTTACTAAAGATAGTGATTTTTAATAAAAAAAATACCCGTTATGTTATGAAAACGTAACGGGCATATTATGAATGTTATAAATTTTGACTAATTTATTGATTCGTTGGCTCTTCGGCTTTATGGATTTCAACTGATAATTCTTGCGAATCATCTTTTAAGTCCATCATGATTTCATCACCAGAATGTATTTTTGAAGTGATGATTTCTTCTGCTAACAAATCTTCAACATATTTCTGAATTGCTCTTTTAAGCGGTCTTGCTCCAAATTGTTTGTCAAAACCTTTTTCGGCAATAAATGCTTTTGCTTTATCAGTTAAGCTTAATTTGTAGCCTAACTCTGCAATACGAGAATATAGTTTTTTCAATTCGATTTCGATAATCAAATCGATATCAGCTTTTTCTAGTGCGTTGAATACAATTACGTCATCAATTCTGTTTAAGAACTCAGGAGCAAAAGTTTTCTTCAGTGCGTTTTCGATAATGCTTTTTGAGTTTTCATCAGCCTGAGCTGTTCTCGCTGCAGTTCCGAATCCAACACCTTGTCCGAAATCTTTCAACTGACGAGCACCAACGTTAGAGGTCATGATAATGATAGTGTTTTTAAAGTCAATTTTACGACCTAAACTATCCGTTAAATATCCGTCATCTAACACTTGAAGCATCATATTGAACACATCTGGATGCGCTTTTTCGATTTCATCTAAAAGAACCACACAGTAAGGTTTTCTACGAACTTTCTCAGTCAATTGACCACCTTCTTCGTAACCAACGTATCCTGGAGGCGCTCCAACTAAACGAGAAATCGCAAATTTCTCCATGTATTCACTCATATCGATACGAACTAAAGCATCTTCAGAATCAAATAATTCTTTTGCTAATACTTTAGCCAATTGTGTTTTACCAACTCCAGTCTGACCTAAGAAAATGAATGAACCAATTGGTTTGTTCGGATCTTTAAGTCCAGCTCTGTTACGTTGAATAGAACGAGCGATTTTAAGAACTGCTTCATTTTGACCAATTACTTTATTTTGAATCAATTCAGGTAATTGGGCCAATTTGTTGCTTTCTGTTTGTGCAATTCTGTTTACAGGAATTCCAGTCATCATAGAAACAACATCGGCTACATTATCTTCTGTAACTTCAATTCTGTTGTTTTTAGAATCTTCTTCCCATTGCTCTTGTGCTAAAGCAAGATCTTTTTCGATACGTTTTTCATCATCGCGAAGTTTGGCCGCTTCTTCATATTTTTGTTTTTTAACAACCATATTTTTCATTTCGCGAACTTCTTCCAACTGACGTTCTAGATCCAAAATTTGTTTCGGAACATCGATGTTAGTGATATGCACGCGTGAACCAGCCTCATCCATAGCATCAATCGCTTTGTCTGGTAAGAAACGCTCAGACATATATCTGTTCGTTAGCTTAACGCAGGCTTCAATAGCTTCTGGAGTATAACTTACGTTATGGTGATCTTCGTATTTATCTTTTACGTTATTCAAAATAGCGATTGTTTCTTCAACAGAAGTTGGCTCAACAATTACTTTTTGAAAACGTCTTTCTAAAGCACCATCTTTCTCAATATATTGTCTGTACTCGTCAAGAGTTGTAGCACCAATACATTGGATTTCACCTCTAGCTAATGCAGGTTTGAACATGTTTGAAGCGTCAAGCGAACCAGTTGCTCCTCCAGCTCCTACAATAGTATGGATCTCGTCTATAAAAAGAATAATATCATCGTTTTTCTCAAGCTCGTTCATTACGGCTTTCATTCTTTCTTCAAATTGTCCTCTGTATTTAGTTCCAGCAACTAAGCTTGCAAGATCTAAAGTAACAACACGTTTGTGGAAAAGAATACGAGACACTTTCTTTTGGATGATGCGTAGAGCAAGTCCTTCTGCAATAGCAGATTTACCAACTCCAGGTTCTCCAATAAGAAGCGGATTGTTCTTTTTTCTACGGCTTAAAATTTGCGATACACGCTCAATTTCTTTTTCTCGTCCTACAACAGGGTCTAATTTTCCCTCTTCAGCCATTTCTGTTAAATCTCTCCCAAAATTATCTAAAACAGGAGTTTTTGATTTTTTGTTTGACTTATTGGCGGGATTATTAAAGCTGCTTTCTTTTAGACTGTCATCTTGTCCTGAATCGTCATTGTACGATTCGTTTCTTGGCAAGTTTTCTAAGAATTCTTCTTCGTTTGGAGTCATATTTAAGTACTGTTCTTTAGCTACGTCATAATCTATTTTTAGTTTATTCAGCAGCTTGGTTGTTGGATCGTTTTCGTTTCTCAAGATACATAACAGCAAATGTGCCGTGCTAATCGATGAACTTTGAAATACTTTTGCTTCAAGAAAAGTGGTCTTCAGGGCTCTTTCGGCCTGTCGGGTAAGATGAAGGTTTTTCTTTTCTGCATTTACTTCAACGCTCAGGTTGGCAGGGCTCAGTATTTCTACTTTTCTGCGTAAATGATCTAAATCGACAGCTAGGTTATTAAGTATATGAATAGCTTTTCCGTTACCATCTCTTAAAATACCTAGCATAAGATGTTCTGTACCAATAAAGTCGTGCCCTAGACGTAGAGCTTCCTCTTTACTGTACGTAATAACATCTTTTACTCTTGGTGAAAAATTATCATCCATAATATATAATTGGTATTGTAAATTTAGTGAATTACAGTTTTAAAAACAAAAACCGTACCCTTCGAAATCTCCTGTCAGCTAATAGACGAAAAAATAGACAATAAAAGAGTTAAAAAACGTTTAATTTATTAACTAAAAGACAAAATAAAGTTGTTAATAAATCATTGAAATAAGTGTAAGGAAATAGCTGAAAAAATTTCAAAAAAACGTATCTTGGCACGCTTTGAAAACTAATATAATTATTTAATATAACAACTTATGTCTGAAGGAGAAAAGTTAATTCCTATTAACATAGAGGATGAAATGAAGTCAGCTTACATCGATTATTCGATGTCAGTAATTGTATCGAGAGCACTTCCTGATGTTAGAGATGGCTTGAAACCAGTGCATCGAAGAGTTCTTTACGGAATGTATGATTTAGGTGTAACATCAAGATCTGCCCACAAAAAGTCTGCGAGAATTGTAGGGGAGGTTCTGGGTAAGTATCACCCGCACGGTGATACCTCTGTTTATGACGCAATGGTGCGTATGGCGCAGGAATGGAGTATGCGTTATTTATTAGTTGACGGACAAGGTAATTTTGGTTCTGTCGATGGAGACAGTCCTGCAGCAATGCGTTATACTGAGGCCAGAATGCGCAAAATTTCTGAAGAGATTATGGCAGATATCGAAAAAGAAACAGTTGATTTTCAATTGAACTTTGACGATACCATATATGAGCCAAAAGTAATGCCGACAAGAGTTCCTACTTTATTAGTAAATGGAGCAACAGGTATTGCAGTTGGTATGGCGACTAATATGCCGCCACACAATTTAACTGAAGTTATCAATGGTACTTTGGCGTATCTTGATAATAACGATATTGAAGTAGATGAGTTAATGACTCATATTAAAGCTCCAGATTTCCCTACTGGAGGTATTATTTATGGATACGAAGGTGTTCGTGAAGCTTTTAAAACGGGTAGAGGACGTATTGTAATGCGTGCTAAAGTTGGTTTTGAAGAAGTTGACGGAAGAGAATGCATCATCGTTACCGAGATTCCATACCAGGTTAACAAAGCCGAAATGATCAAACGTACGGCTGATTTGGTTAATGAGAAAAAAATCGAAGGTATTGCCAATATCCGTGACGAGTCGGATAGAAGCGGTATGCGTATCGTTTACATCTTAAAACGTGATGCTACGCCAAACGTAGTTTTAAATACTTTATACAAATACACTCAACTTCAGTCTTCTTTTAGTGTAAACAATATTGCATTAGTAAAAGGACGTCCTCAATTATTGAATCTGAAAGATATGATTCACTACTTTATTGAGCACCGTCATGATGTAGTAGTAAGAAGAACGCAGTTTGAATTGCGTAAAGCTGAAGAAAGAGCGCATATTTTAGAAGGATTAATTATTGCTTCTGATAATATCGATGAAGTAATTGCGTTAATTAGAGGGTCTAAAAATACGGACGAAGCGAGAGAGAAATTAATCGAAAGATTTAAATTATCAGATATTCAGGCTCGTGCAATTGTTGAGATGCGTTTACGTCAGTTAACAGGTCTGGAGCAAGATAAATTAAGAGCTGAGTTTGATGAATTGATGAAGTTAATTGAACATTTGAAAGCTTTATTGGCAGATGTAAATTTAAGAATTGATTTAATCAAAGAAGAGCTTACGGAAATCCGTGATAAATATGGTGATGACCGTCGTTCTCAAATTGAGTATTCTGGTGGAGATGTAAGTATTGAAGATTTAATTGCTGACGAAAATGTAGTTATTACTATTTCGCACGCAGGTTATATCAAACGTACAAACTTATCTGAGTACAAAACTCAAAACAGAGGTGGAGTTGGACAGAAGAGCGCTGGTACAAGAGATCAAGATTTCTTAGAGCACATGTTCGTGGCGACAAACCACCAATATATGATGTTCTTTACCCAAAAAGGAAAATGTTTCTGGATGCGTGTTTATGAAATTCCAGAAGGAAGTAAAACCGCAAAAGGTAGAGCAATTCAGAACTTGGTAAACATTGAAAGCGATGATAAAGTAAAAGCTTTCATTTGTACACAAGATTTAAAAGACAAAGATTATATCAATACGCATAATCTTGTAATGGTGACAAAACAAGGTCAGGTGAAGAAAACTTCTTTAGAGAAATATTCTAAACCAAGAGCAAATGGAGTTGCGGCTATTACAATTAAAGAAGGAGATGAGTTGCTTGGGGCTCAGTTAACAAACGGAGAGAGCCAAATTATCTTAGCAGTTAAATCTGGTAAATTAGTTCGTTTTGAAGAAACTAAAACACGTCCGATGGGAAGAACGGCTTCTGGAGTTCGAGGTATTACCTTGAAAGATGAAACTGATGAAGTAATCGGAATGGTTACAGTGGATAAAAATGATATTACCGAATCTCAAATCTTAGTTGTAACTGAAAATGGATACGGAAAACGTACTAAATTAGTTGACGAAGACGGAGAAGATGTGTACAGAATTACAAACCGTGGAGGTAAAGGGGTTAAAACGCTTAACATCACGGAGAAAACAGGTAAACTAATTTCTATTAATGCGGTAACAGATGCAGATGATTTAATGATTATCAACAAATCTGGATTAACCATTAGAATGGCAATTGAAGATTTACGTGTTATGGGACGTGCTACTCAAGGTGTTAGATTGATTAACCTTAAAGGTAAAGATTCTATCGCTGCTGTAACTACGGTAATGAAAGACGACGCTGAAGAAGTTATTGTTGATGAAGACGGTAATGTTATCGAAACTGTAATTGAAAGAGTTAAGCCAGATCTAGAAGTTCTTGAAGATGACGGATCTGTAGAAGAGGACGAAGACTCTGATGATGAAGTAGAAGATGAAGACGATGCTGAAGGAGAAGATGAAGAGTCTGAAGAATAAGTAAAAACAAAAAATTAAATACAAATAAATACCATTATGAAAAGTAAATATGTAATACTTGCATCAGCATTACTGATCTCTGTAGCTACGTTTGCTCAAAAAGATCAAATTAAAAATGCTGAAAAGGCATTAAAGGGCGGAGATGCGCAAGGTGCTCTTGCTCAATTAAAAGATGCAGAGAATTTAATTGTAAATGCTAAAGATACTGAGCAGGCTCAATATTATTTCGTTCAAGGAAATGCTTTTCTTGAGCTTGCAAACAAAAAAGTTGAAGAAGGTAAAAACTTGTTAGCAGCAGCAGATAGCTACAAAAAATTAATTGATGTAGAGAAAACTTCTGGAAAGCAAAAATATTCTACGCAAGCAGCAGCATCAATTACTGAAATTAAAGGATTGTTGATCAATTCTGCAATTGCAGATACACAGGCAAGCAAACATGTTGATGGCGCAAAAAAATTGTACCAAGCATATGAATTGGACAAAAAAGATACTATCAACTTGTATTATGCGGCTTCTACAGCTGTAAATTCACAAGATTATGATCTTGCTTTGCCAATGTATGAGGAGTTGAAAAAATTAAACTACTCAGGGAAAGGAACTTTGTATTTGGCTTCAAACAAAGCTAATGGAAACGAAGATAACTTTGCTAATGCTAAAGAAAGAGATCTAGCTGTTAAATTAGGAACTCACGAAAAACCTAAAACTGAAGCTATTCCTTCTAAAAGAGGTGAAATCTACAAAAACTTAGCATTAATCTTAGTGCAAAAAGGACGTACAGAAGATGCGAAAAAAGCAATCGCTGATGCTAGAAAAGCAAATCCAGACGATACTTCTTTAATTTTGACAGAGGCTAATTTGTATCTAGAGACTAAAGACTTCGATATGTACAAAAAATTAGTTAATGAGGCTTTAGAGAAAGATCCTAAAAATGCTGATTTAGTATTTAATTTAGGAGTAATTAGTGCTGGAGCTAAAAATACTGCTGACGCAGAAAAATATTACTTAAGAGCAATCGAAATCAACCCTGATTACACAAATGCTTACTTAAATCTTGCTGCTTTAAAATTAGAAGCTGAAAAACCAATTATTGACGAAATGAATAAATTGGGAACTTCTGCTAAAGATATGAAACGTTATGATGTTTTAAAAGCGCAAAGAGAATCAGTTTTCAAAGGGGTAATTCCTTACCTTAAAAAAGCAAATGAATTAGATCCTAAAAACGAGGATGTTTCTAAAACATTATTAGGAGTTTACAATGCTCTTGAAATGACTGCAGAAGCTAAAGCTTTAAAAGCAAAAATGTAATTAATAGCTTTTTAAAATAAAGAAAAAACCATTCACCGCGGTGAATGGTTTTTTTTATGTTTTAGCCGATTAGTTCAGCAGATAAAGTAATGGTTGTGTTTAGCAGTTTTGAAATAGGGCAGATTTCTTTTGCTTTGGCAGCTGTTGCAGCAAATTGTTCAGCAGAAATTGAAGGAACTTTGCCTTTTAGATCTAAATGAATTAAAGTAATTGAACCATCTTCAAAAGTTACTGTAGCTTCTGTAGTTAAATCATCGGCGGTAAAACCAGCTTCGTTAAGTAAAAAGCTTAATTGCATTGTAAAACAGCCAGAATGAGCTGCAGCAACCAATTCTTCTGGATTTGTGCCCACACCGTCAGCAAATCTTGTTTTAAAAGACAATTGTGCATTATCTAAAGTTGTGCTTTGTGTGCTGATTGTTCCTTTTCCTTCCATACCGGTTCCTTTCCAGTTGGCGTGTGCTTTTCTTGTAAATTTCATATTCTTCTTATTTAAAATTAGTATTAAATGTTATTTGCTTAGTTGCCAGATAATAGTGGTAACTCAAATATAATCAATATTTTGCAGAATAATTTTGTAAAATTTAATGAGATTGTTAAGTTTAGGGTTTAAGGTTGGAGTGAGTTTTAACCGCAAAGGGCGCAAAGATTTGCGCAAAGTTTGCAATGTCTTTAAGTAAATCTTTGCAGATTTTGCGTTAAAAAATAAGTACAAAAAAAAGTGTAACAATTGTTCGTTACACTTTATTATTTTTAGAATTCGACTAGAATTACTCTTGTCCTAAGTTTCGAAGTTGCTTCAATTTGTCTTTCCATACGTCAAGGCTTTCTTTGTGAATAGCAATGTTTTTGCGTACTTCTGTAACAATTGAATTCTCTTTTTTAGCATTTTTTGTATTGGTAAAGAACTGAATGTTGTTTTCTAATTGGAAAATTTCATTTTGAACTTCTTCAATTTTACGCATAATAAAGATTTTTTCATTGTCTAATTTACGTGTATCATTGCTGTCAGATAAAGAATCAAGGCGATTTGCAAAACGCATCATTTCAGATTCTTTTTTGCTTAAGCTTAGTTTTTCGAAAAGAGCATCTAAGATTTTATTGAATTTCCCTTCGATATGTCTTCTCGAAAAAGGAACTTTTCCGAATCCTTTCCAAGTTTCAATATGAGCTTTAATTGCATCTAAATCTGTTTTATGATCTCCAGTTAATTGGAAAGCTCTTAAAACATCTAAGTAAGCTTTTTTATTGTCAAAAGCTGCTACTTCTTCGCTGTTTTCTTCAGATTTATGTTCTTTTAATTTGTCAAAATAATGGTTGCAGGCATCCTTAAATTCTTTCCAGATTTTGTCTGAATATTTTTTAGGAACGTGGCCAATTTGTTTCCATTCTTCCTGGATTTGTTTCATTACAGGAGTTGTAGCTTGAAAGTCTGTGCTTTCCTGTAATTCTTTAGCTTTTGCAACAAGAGCCAGTTTCTTATTTAAATTATCGTTTTGATCTTTTTTAATGTCTTTATAAAACGAATTTTTGAAAGCATTGAAATTTCTAACGGCAGTTTTAAATGCAGCCCAAGTTTCTTCATTAACTTCAGAAGGAACTTTTCCAGCAGCAAAAAACTCATTTCTTAAATCTTCTACTTTTTGAATCTGAACAAGCCATTGCGAATGAGAGTTTACTTTTTCACTTCCAAGAGCTTCAATTTTGGCAATAATTTCTTTTTTGGCTTCAAGATTTTTTTGCTCATTTGCTCTTTGGCTTTCAAACAAAAGTTCTCTCTTATCGTGTATTTTCTTGGTTAGTTCACTAAATTGATTCCAGATGACGTCACGGTGCTCTTTAGAAACTGGTCCGATTTCTTCTTTCCAGATTCTGTGTAAATCCTGTAATTCACGGAAAGATTTGCTTACATCAGCATCGTTTACCAATTCTTCAACGCGAGCTATAATTTTTTGTTTTAATTCTAAGTTGTGTTTAAAATCTAAATCTCTAGCCTCACGGTCTAAATGAAGGTAATCGTAGAAGTTTTCTACATGAAAATGGTAATTATTCCAAACGTGATTGTATTTGTCTTTCGGAATAGCTCCTGCATTTTTCCATCTTTCTCTTAATTCATTAAAATGTTTAAGAGTGTCCTTTATATTTTCCTGTGGATTAATTAGTTCCTTTAATTCTTCAACAATAGCCAGACGATTATCTAAATTAGTTTTTAAATTAGTCTGTAAATGTTTAAAATGCGCATTTCTTTTATCTCTAAAAATACTATAATACTCATCGAATTTTGATTTTAGAGGCAGATGATATTCAAACTCTTCGTTAGGATCTGGATTAGAAGCTAAAAATTCTTCTTTTTTCTCCTCTATAAGATGGTGATATTGTAACAGAAAAGCTTTTTTGATTTCTTCGATATGATCTTTTACAGACATTACCTTGTCTATATTCACCAGTTTTTTAAGTTCATCAACAAGAGCATCTAGAGAGAATGTATTGTAATCCTGCATAGGAATGTCGTGACGTTCCTTTAGCGTTTCGTCTTCGCTTTCGGCAGCGTTCGAATTGGTAATAACGTCTAATGCTTCTTGATGAGCATCACCTTGATTAGCTAATTCATTTTCAGTTTCTGGAATCAAATCTTCGGTCAGAGTTTCAGAATCTGAGGTTTCAATTGCATCATTTGCTATAGAATCATTTACTTCGATTCCAGTTTTTCCGTCTGCTTCATGCAGGTTATCATTCTTTTCTTCTAACATCTTAAAATGTATAAGGTTTTTATTCTAAACAGTGCGAAAGATAGTAAAGGTGTTTCTAAATACAAAATAAATCCTTTGATTATACGCTAATTTACGGTGAAATTCTTATTGTTTAATTCAATTAACCAGTATGATATATTAATTTTTGTCGTTTTAATTGATAAGATAGAAATAATATTTTTTGCGATTTTTCAATGAAAAAAGAAAATAATCATAAAAAGGGAAGCTGAATCAATAGTTTGTTTCACATCAAAATAGAATTAGCAGACCTACTTCCATTCCAAAATTATATGATTTTTCACCTCCAAAAGCTGCGCTAGGGTGTACATAAACTAAATTTGTTGGGGTGATTTTTCGACCAAATTCCATAAAAGCATTGTTTTGAAAGCCATCCAAAACATAATTATATCTAAAACCTACATCTGTAGCAATCCAATTTTTTCCAAAAAACCATAATAAGTTGTTTTCTAAAAGAGTTACGCTCACATCACTTCGGTTGCTTGATCCCGCAAAACTTTGGGAATGCTCAACAGTTGCAAGCCATAAGAATTTCTTTTGATTGAAATATTTTGCAAAGATACCTGCTGGAATTACTACCCATTTCCCTGTACCAAAACTTGGGTCTGCAGCAGAATTTGAGATAACACGGGTTCTAAGACCAATTCCACTGGTTTTTTTAAAATAAGGGATAAAACTAAGCCCAACACCTACATCACCAAGCCCGGTTTGATTGATAGAATTAGAATTGGTTGAGATTAAAGGCAAATCAAATCTCAGATTCCAAGCTTTGTTGCCAATTGGCTGTAAAACACGCAAATTGGTAGTATTGTACGAGCCATTCTTAGTGTCTAAATACTCATTGTATAATAGAATGGTTTGTAGAAAGTAATGATATCGAGGTTCAGCAAACGGACTATTGCTTCTGTCTATATCTTCGTCTTGGGCTGTTGCACGAGCTATAATAAGAAAAAAAATGCTAAAGTAAAGTAAATGTTTTTTCATAACTATCTGCAAATGAGTAGACTAATTTACGAAAATTACTTTAACATTTTATTTTTATTTGTTCCAGATTTTCCAAGCTTTTTCAGCTTGAAAAATGAGCATATCGTGCCCGTTTTTAATAACAGCGCCTTTTTCTTTCGCTTTTCGCAGGAAAGTAGTTTCTGCAGGATTATAGATTAAATCGTAAGCAATATGTTTTTCTGTAAAAAACTCGTATGGTAAAGTCGGACAAGCTTCAATATTAGGGCTTGTTCCAACTGGCGTACAATTAATTATAATTTGAAAATTATCAAAAGTAGTTGCGTTAATCAAATCATAATCAATGATGTTTTCTTTTGCTTCTCTAGAGACAAAAGTGTATGGAATGTCTAATTCATCCAAAGCAAAAGCAACACCTTTAGAAGCGCCTCCTGTTCCTAATATTAGGGCTTTTTTATGGTGTGGTTCTAATAATGGTTTTAAAGACTTTTTGAATCCGTAATAATCGGTGTTGTAGCCTTTTAATTTACCGCTTTTAGTAAATTTAATTGTATTGACAGCGCCAATTAGAGTGGCTTTTTTTGATAATTTATCTAAGAAAGGAATAACTTGTTCTTTGTACGGAATTGTAACATTTAATCCCTTTAAATCAGGATTGTTTTTAATTAATTCTGTGAAGTAATTAATCTCAGAAATGTCAAAATTCTCATAGCTGTTGCCAGCAAAAACTTCATTATTAAATTTTTCTGTAAAATAACCTTTTGAAAAAGAGTAGCTTATGTTGCGTCCTAATAGTCCAAAACGTCTTCTTAATAAAATATCAACCATTCTTATTTACGATGTTTTTCTATATAATTTTTTACTGTTTTTTTTGCCCAAACTACAGGAAACAAATCTTCGATTAGGATATAGTTGTCAAAGTTAAGGCGTAAACCATTGCTTAAGTGAAATTTAGCTTTTGTGTTGTCTTGAATCATAAAATACAATCCTGCCAAACGGTATTCGATTTCATTTTCTTCAGGAAAGTATTCTGTAGCCTGCAATAAAGTTTGGATAGCTGTTTCAAATTCTCCTAAAAATTGAAGAATATCAACCCAAAATAACCAAGTATCTAATGCATAATCTCCAAACTCAACCGCTTTTCTAAAACCAAATTCGGCTTCTTCAAAGAAATTCATTTGTTTGTTGATTGTAGCATATCTTTTCCAGTACAAACGATTCTGATTATCGATTGCCAATGCTTTATTGACAAAAAACAATGCTTTCTGATAGTTTTTCTGGCGAAGATGAAAATCTGTAATCGCAATCCAGCCTTTATCTAAAAGCGGATCTTCGTGAACAGTCTGATTATAATATTGAATTGCCTTGGCTAAATTTCCAAGTTTTTCATAACATTTTCCAATTCGAAGTAATGCATACGATGTCGCATCGTCCAATTCGATGGTTCTGTTATAGCTTTCAATTGCTTCATTGTATTTTTTTAGGCGCTCGTAGGCTTTTGCTTTTTCCATAAAGGCCCCTAAAAACTCATCGTCAATCAGCGTTGCATAATCAAATGCGCGAATTGCATTTTCATACTCTTTTACGCCATAATGCAGACGTCCAAGCTGATGCCATGCGATTTCACTGTACGGATTTCTGTCAATATATTCGTTAAGATATACAATAGCTTCTTGGTTCTGATCTAAAAATTCAAAACAATACACTACGTTATAAAGAGCAGATTGATCTTCTAAGTCTTCTTCAAGACATTTGATAAAACTCTCCTTTGCCAGCTCGAGATTATCCATGAAAAGATATTCCATACCAATTAAATTGTACACATCGGCATAATCATCAGTGTATTGAAGCGCGATTTTTAACAGTTCAACTGCTTTTTCGTGCTGATCTCTTTTGGAACAGATATTGGCTTTCTGGATGTAGATTTCCTCGTTGTTAGGTTCAATTGCGTATAACTCATTCAAAAGCTTTTCAGCGATCTCGAGTTTGTCATCATAAACTAGCATTTCTACTTGTACTAATTTTAAGCCTGTAGATTTTGGATGCTGGTCTAATGCAAGTTTTAAGGCCTTTTTTGCTAAATTAGCCTTACCTATGTCTAAATAATGAAGAATTATTTCTTCGAATTCTTCAGAATCAAAAAAGAGTACTTTGTTAGTTTTTAACATTGACTCAAATTTGGATAGGGATAGGTTATAATCTTCTTCTTCGTTGCTTAATTGCATACTTCGTATATTTGAAATTAGCCTGTTATAAATTTAGGCAACCATATAATCGCTGTAAGGATAGGAAATTAATTGTTTTGAACAATTTAATTAACAATATATGGCGTTTTTTATTCTATTTTGGGAAGAAATCTCCTTTATTATTAAGGGATTAGCTTCGGTTTTGTCATTTTTTTATTTGTACCGGAAGACTTTTTTGAAATATAAATTGAGCATTAATTTCTGTCAGGTTTATTAAAAATAGTGCTCAAATAATTTTATAAGTTAGTTGTTGTTCTTCTTCATTATTTCATCCATCACGTCTAGAATAATCGCACAGCCTTCTCTAATTTCGTCTTCAGAAATAGTCAAAGGAGGTGTAATTCTAATTGCGCATCCTTCAAATAAAAGCCAGAATAAAATAAGTCCTCTGTCTTGACAGCTTAAAATGACTTCGTTGGTAATGTCTGCCGATTCTGTCATAGCGGCAAGCATTAATCCTTTTCCTCTAACTTCTGTAATCAAAGGATGTACCAAAAGCGATCTGAAGAGTTTTTCCTTCTCTAGCGTTTCTGCCATTAAATTTGTTTCAGTTAATTCTTGCAAAGTAGCTAAACAAGCTGACGCAATGACAGGATGACCTCCAAAAGTGGTTATATGTCCTAATTTTGGGTTTTCAGTTAAAAGATCCATTTTTTCGGCAGAAGCAGTAAAAGCACCAACAGGCATTCCGCCACCCATTCCTTTACCCATAACCACAATATCGGGAACAACATCGTAATTCTGGAAGCCAAAAAGTTTTCCTGTTCTTCCAAAACCTGGCTGGATTTCATCAACAATCATTAAAGCTCCAACCTCATCACAACGTTCACGAACTTTTTGCAAAAAGTTGTTTTCAGGCTGAATAAATCCCGCACCACCTTGAATGGTCTCTAAAAGAATTGCTGCTGTTCGAGTAGTTATCTTCTGTAAATCATCTTCGTTATTGAAAGTGATAAAATCAACGTCTGGAAGCAAAGGCCTAAAAGCTTGTTTGCGTTCTTCAAATCCCATAACACTCATAGAACCCATCGTGTTTCCGTGATAAGCATTGTGACATGAAATAAGTTGGCTGCGTCCTGTAACGCGTTTGGCTAATTTTAGCGAACCTTCAATCGCTTCTGTACCAGAATTAACCAAATAGGTTTTGTTTAAAGACTCTGGAAGCAGAGAAGCCATCATTTTGCAGTATTGGACAGCTGGACTCTGAGAATATTCTCCGTAAACCATTACGTGCGAATATTTATCTAACTGATCTTTTATGGCTTGATTTACTCTCGGATGTTGATGTCCTAAAGTACAAGCCGAAACTCCAGCAACAAAATCTAAATATTTTTTATCGCTTGTGTCGTATATGTAAGAGCCAATGGCATGCGAAACTTCCATTCCGAGTGGGTAAGGAGAGGTTTGCGCTTGGTATTTTATAAAATCTGGATTCATTTTTTTTAGCTTCTAAGTTGCTGAGATACTAAGATTCTGAGCTTCTATGTTTTTAACTGTAAACTGTGACCGCGACTGAAAACTTTTTTAGGTTAAGTTGCAAAGGTACTGAGGTTCTAAGGTTTTTGACTTTACGATTAAGTTAACTTTGTGGTTTAAACAATCGCAAAGCATTGTAAACTGTGACCGCGACAGAAAACTGTCACTGAGACCAAAAACTACTTGCTTTTGGCTTTCGTGTCTGTCTTAGCAGTAGGTTTCTTTTTATCGTAATTTAAGGTCTCTTTCCTGACTTTTAAGGGAACGTTTTTACCTTTTTCTTCTTCGTCTTTTCCTTGTTTAATCAGTTTGTCATTTTCTTCATTTTCTTCTGCGGTAAAAATATCATCTTTCGATTTTATTCTTTCGTCGCCACGCCAATTCATCCCTCTTAGTTTACGAGCATTTTCGGGAAGTTCATCTTCAGGAAAAATATCTCCGTCGACTTTGTTGAAGAACGTAATCGTTTCAATAGCATTGTTTTCCAATATCATATTGATTTTACTGCTAACGTTTTTATTAATCCCGATTAGTTCATGGGCATCGTTCCGCATATAATAAATTACTTCGGTATTTTTGATAACATCAACATCATGAAGTTTTCCATCTCGGAATTTTCCAAACAAATTGAGTCCCTTGACTTGATTAAATCCTGTTCCGAGCGTGTCCTTAGATAAGACGAAAGTATTATTGAGTACTTTCAAAGAGTCAATTTTCCTTGTTTTATTATCGCCAATCAAATGCATTACATCTCCTGTAATCTGGTTGTCACCATTCCAAAGAATCGGATTTCCAATCAATTTTGTTAAGGCTATTTTAGAATCAGAATGTATCGAGTCGCATTTACCGCTCATATCGGTTTTGTAGAAACGAACATTTTTATAAGCTCTCAAAATTCTTTCTCCTTCTTTTCCTGTAACCATTAATTTTTGTCCGTGAATGTAAACCGAATCATTCTCAACAAGATTTACAGCGACAGCCCTTTTGGTTACAAACATCGAGTCTTTCAGTTTGTAAAGCTCTGCATAATGGCCTTTTACAATTCCTTTATTGATAGAATCGGTGATTTTTACATTTCGGGTTGCCGAAGCAAATTCGGTATTTCGATTATAAAATAAACTGTCGCCTTCTATACGCCTGTCATCATATTTGATGTAAGATTTTCGTAGAAAATG
The DNA here is from genome assembly GCF_003254585.1 of Flavobacterium sharifuzzamanii. Lineage (GTDB taxonomy): Bacteria > Bacteroidota > Bacteroidia > Flavobacteriales > Flavobacteriaceae > Flavobacterium > Flavobacterium sharifuzzamanii. The sequence goes on from NZ_QJGZ01000036.1 coordinate 309,109, forward strand.
TGCTAAGTTTTTCTTAGTGTCATAAAAACCTTTTTCAGTATAAATGTAATTGGCTTTACTCGTAATCGTTGAGGGACCAAGAAGATAGGTGTGACCAGAATTGCTGTAATAATCCAAATGATTTGATTTAATCACATATTTTGGATTCGTAATTGTAACTTCAGTCAAAAACTGGAATTTCTTTTCTTTTACAAAATATCTTCCAGATTTACTTACCAATGTATTGTCTTTGTTTATGATAGTACCTTTGGTGTTGTAAAATGCTTCCTGAACATTTCTGTCAAAATTAATAGTGTCGGTCTGCAGAGTAGCATCTGGCGAAGTTAAGACGGCATTTCCTGTGGCAAAAGCTTTTTTTGCATTACCGCTATATTCAGCATATTTACTATTCAGAAATAAAGTATCCCCTTGTACTAATTGTACATTTCCGAATGCTTTTAGATAATTCTCTTTTTGAAAAAAATAAGCTTTATTGCAAGTTAATACAACTCCATCGTGGTTTACTTTTACATTTCCAGTAAGTAAAAGCGCATCAGGTACATTAACCTGATCTACATCAGAAAAGTCAGCATTCTCGATGACAATTGTTTTCGGAGATTGTGCAGGTTTTTTTGCTTGTGCGAAAGTGAATTGAACGCTTAAAAAAGACAGACAAATAAATATGAAAAAGAGTGATTTCTTCAACTGATTAAATTTTTGTCAAATTTATAAAAAAGGTTAGAACCTCTCGCCGATATTAGCATTAATTTATAATAAGTCATCAACAGTCTAATGTTGAATTTGGATGTCAATTATTTTTTCAACAAAATGTCAAACTCTCACGTTGTAGTAGTTGTATTTTAAGCTAAAAACGGTGTAAATTAGATAAGTCGTTTTCGGAGTTTTAAAAAATGAGCTATTTTTAGAAAATTGTTTTTGACGCTTTTGGCGTTGAAACCAAAAAAGTAAGATAAGAATAGCCTAAAATATATGATAAGCAAAAGAATAATTGCAGCCGGAATAACATTAACGTTATTATTTTCAGCCTGTAAAACAAAAGATTTAAAAATGAGCACAGCAAAAGAACAAACTACTGCGAATAAAAAAATTGTGGTGTATCAAGTCTTTACGCGCCTATTTGGAAACAAAAATACAAACAACAAACCTTGGGGAACTATTGAAGAAAATGGTGTCGGAAAATTTAATGATTTTACAGACAAAGCTCTTCATGAAATAAAAGATTTGGGAGTTAATTATATTTGGTATACAGGAGTTCCACATCATGCTCTAGTGCGTGATTATACGGCGTATGGAATTTCAAATGATGATCCAGAAGTAGTAAAAGGACGTGCTGGTTCTCCTTATGCGGTAAAAGATTACTACAACGTAAATCCGGATTTGGCTGTAGATCCTGCAAAACGATTAGAAGAATTTGAAGCTTTAATCAAACGAACTCATAATGCAGGTTTGAAAGTGATCATTGATATTGTTCCAAATCACATTGCGAGAAAATATGAAGGAAAAACAAATCCGGAAGGAGTAAAAGATTTTGGAGCAGATGATGATGTTTCGGTTGAATATAAACGTAACAATAATTTCTATTATATTCCACAGCAGCATTTCGAAATTCCAGATGGAGATATTCCTTTAAACGGAGAGAAAAATCCGCTTATTGATGGAAAATTTGATGAAAATCCTGCGAAATGGACTGGAAATGGCTCTCGTAAAATTAAACCAGATCAAAATGATTGGTACGAAACGGTAAAAGTAAATTACGGAGTGCGTCCCGACGGGACTAAAGATTTTCCTGAACTTCCTGCTGGTTTTGACCAGAAGACCTATCAAGAACATTTCGCTTTTTGGCAAGATAAAGATGTTCCTGATTCTTGGAAGAAATTTAGGGATATTGCGTTGTATTGGACAGCAAAAGGTGTTGACGGATTCCGTTATGATATGGCAGAAATGGTTCCGTATGAGTTTTGGAGTTACATGAACTCTTCTATCAAAATGAAAAATCCGAATGCGTTTTTATTGGCCGAAGTTTATAATCCGAATGAATATCGCAATTATATTCGTTTAGGGAAAATGGATTATCTGTATGATAAAGTGGAGACTTATGATAAGCTGAAAGATATTATTCACGGGAAATCTTCTCCAGACGAATTAACAAAAATCCAAAATGGAATGTCAGATATAGAACATCATATGCTTCATTTTCTTGACAATCATGATGAACAGCGTTTGGCAAGTCCGGAATTTGCTGGAACGCCGGAAAGGGGAAAACCTTTAATGGTAGTTTCGGCAACAATCAGTACTTCACCAACTATGATTTATTTCGGACAGGAAGTAGGAGAGGCTGGAAACGAAAATGCAGGTTTTGGAAAACGTTCCAGAACATCAATTTTTGATTATATCGGAGTTCCTAATCATCAGCGCTGGATGAACGGAGGTAAATTTGATGGAGGACAACTTTCAGAATCCGAAAAACAGCTTCGCGATTTTTACAAACGATTATTGAACTTTACTATTAATAGTAGTGCTCTAATGGGAAGTTTTGAAGAAATTCAGACTGTAAATCGCCAAGGTAATTCTAATTATGATGCGTTATTATATAGTTATGTTCGTTGGTCAGAGAGTCAAAAATTAATTGTAATTGCTAATTTCTCTTCAGAAAAAGAAAGCGAATTTGATTTGAAAATTCCTTCATCTATTATTTCAAAGTGGAATCTTAAAGATGGTTCTTATGTGCTTGTAGATAAAATATATTCAGCGAGTAAAACTTATTTTACAGTTAAAAATGGAGAAGGTTCTGCAAGAGTTAAAATAAAGCCTTCTGAATCATTTATTTATGAAGTGAATTGACGAGGAAAATGTTTTAAAAAAGAAACTTGTTTAGTAATTTCTAGACAAGTTTTTTTGTTTTCAGACCTTTTTTAGCAAAGAAAAAATCTCTTTTATAGAAAATGTTGCTCCGCAGACAAACTCGTCCGAAGCGCCATAATAAATTGTTAGTGTGTCATTATCAGGATCAAGAATATGACCGTTTGTAAAAACGACATTTCCGAAGAAACCGCTTAATTCATAATTTGTTTTCGGAAACATAATTGGTGTTTCAGTTCTTGAGATCACTTTTGAAGGATCTTCTAAATCTAACAAAAAAGCACCTAAACAATATTGGTGAAATTCATTGGCTCCGTGATAAATTTCGAGCCAGCCTAATTCTGTTTTTATGGGAGCTGCACCAGCGCCGACTCTTTTGCTGTCCCAGTTTCCTTTTCTGGTTTTGATAATGCATTTATGATTCCCCCAATGAATGCCATCTGGAGAAGAAGCTATCCAAATGTAGTTTCCTCCGATATCGACACTGCTCGGACGATGCAGCGCATAGAATAATCCATTTATTTTTTCTTCAAAAATAGCACAGTCTTTATTGTGAGGTGGGAAGATGATTCCGTGTTTTTGGAAATTTTTCCAATCAGAAGTGGTTCGTAAACCGACGCCTACGCCACTAGGAGAAACAGAAGTAAAAGTCAGGTAGTATTTACCTTCAATTAAAGAAACACGACAATCTTCAATCCCAAAAGTTTCTAATATTCCTTCTCCAACTAAATGCGGATAATTTTCGGGTTCATAAAACTGTTTTCCATCTTCACTGCACAACAATCTAATATGGGATAATGTAGTTAAGTAATCAATGCCTTGATAATTGATTACGCGTGCATCTGTTGCAATAAGTTCGGGATGATTTTTTAGAATTTCAATAATTTGGATTGTTCCTGTTTCTGTTAGAATTGGAAACGAGATGATGTTTTCGCTTTGTTTTGGTCTTTCGGCAACACGTACAGCCAGCCAGATTTTGCTTTGAAACCGAAATACGCCAGGATTCAATAGGCAAGTAACTTCTAAGCCTTCTCTGCTTGGCGATATATCTGACGGCGATAATAAAGGGTTTTCTGTAAAACGATTGGCAATGTCTTTCATGATCTTCGTTTAAGTACTCAAAAGGTATAAAAAAAAGCTGATACTTAATTGCATCAGCTTTTTTTCTATACTTTTTTAACCTTTTTGAGTGCTTCAACGTAATATTCGTTTACTTTTTCCCAATTTATATGATTGTAAAAGGCATCAATATAACTGCCTTTTCGGTTTTGGTAATCTAAATAATAAGCATGTTCCCAAAGATCGATTCCCATAATTGGAGTTCCCGGAATCAAAGCATTTTTCATCAATGGATTATCCTGATTGTCTGTCGTTGTGATTTGTAATTTGCCATAACGGTCCACAACTAGCCAAACCCATCCAGAACCAAACTGCTTTTCTGACTGTGCTTTAAATTGATTCGTCAAATTGTTAAAAGAACCAAATTCTTTATTTATCGAACCAGCTAGAGTATCTTTTGGAGTTTGCTCTTTCGGACTTAGAATATTAAAATACAAAGTATGATTATAATACCCGCCTGCATTCTGACGAAGTTTTAAATTGGTAAGGGGCATTTTTTTTAAAATGTCCTCAATAGGCATGTTTTCAAACTCAGTCGAAAGAATTTCTTTGTTGAAATTGTTTGTATACGACAAATAATGCTTAGAATAATGTGTTTCTAAAGTTAAGCTTCTAATGTCTGGCGCAAGTGCATCATAATTAAATGGCAATTTTGTCATTTCAAAAGAACCAGGATCGGCTTTAACATCATTTGGTGAGCCAATAGTTATTTTTTCTTCTTTTGTTGGAAGAGGAACTTCAACTACTTCAACCAGCTTATCTTCTTTACAGGAAAATAATAGTAAAAATGAAGCTAAAGTGCTGAAAAGAACAACGTTTTTCTTCATAATGTTTTTATTTTGATGTTAGTGAATTGATGATCTCGATATAATTTTCTTTGGCTTCGTCTACAGACATATGGCTTATCTGCATCCAGGCATTAGTTTTAAAAGCATCTCGTAAATCAAAATTTTGAGATTGATTGTAAACTGCTGTTCCAAAGGTAGCCTGTTTGTAAAAAGCATAAAGTCTTAACTGCACGTCTTGTGGCAGCGTAGCCTGAGTCATTGTCATTGCGACTTCTACGGCCTTAGCAAAGCGAATATCTAAATCTTTATCAGCCATTTATGCTTTTGTAGCAATAATTGTTTTTCCGCCAATTGCTTTCTGATTTAACTCAACATTGATTGGTGTGCCTAAGGGTAAAAATAAATCTACTCTTGATCCAAATTTAATAAAACCAGCGTCAGTTCCTTGAACAACTTGCATTCCTTCTTTAGCATAGTTTACAATTCTACGTGCCAAAGCACCTGCAATTTGTCTGTATAAAATAGCACCGAAAGTTTCGTTTTCGATTACTACAGTTGTTCTTTCGTTTTCCTCACTTGCTTTCGGGTGCCAAGCAACTAAGAATTTACCAGGATGATATTTGCTAAATTTAATGATACCATCCATAGCGTAACGTGTTACGTGCACATTGATTGGTGACATAAAAATAGAAACCTGTAAACGTTTATCTTTAAAATATTCTCCTTCATAAACTTCTTCGATAACCACCACTTTTCCATCAACAGGAGCTAGGATGTGATCGCTGTTTCTAACTGCAATTCTCTTTGGGTTTCTGAAGAATTGTAAAATAATAATCAAAATTACAACCGCTGCAATTTGAATAAGCATTCTAAGCCAATTGATATCTATAAATCTTTCAGCAATTAAAAGTACAGCTACAGTAAATACAGTACCTAGTAAAATGGACGGGCCTCCCTCTTTATGAAACATAATATAAAATTTGATAAAATAAAAATATAATTGGTGCTACAAATATAACACTATCTAATCGATCTAAAATACCTCCATGACCTGGCATTATGGAACCGCTGTCTTTTATGCCTGCAATTCGTTTAAATTTGGATTCTATTAAGTCTCCTATAGTTCCAAAAATGCTGACAATTAATGCGATAATCGTCCAGATTAAGATCGATGTATTGCTAAATTCAGGTTTAGGCTGAATATAGAGTTTGGAAATTAAAAAACCGGCAAAAGCAGCAAATACAACACCTCCAAGAAAGCCTTCAATTGTTTTTTTAGGGGACACTCGTTCAAATAATTTGTGTTTTCCCATTGATTTTCCAACCAAATAAGCAAAAGTGTCATTCGTCCAAATCAAAACAAATAATCCCAAGATAATTTTCGGATTATAATCATTTGTTCCAAAAGAGATTTTTACAATAAATACAAAAGGGAGCGTAATATATCCTAGAAGATATAGGTATTTTGAAGAAGTGCTTACTTTTTGTACAGAATCATAAAATAAAAATATGATACATTTTATAGAAACGACAATTGTTACGGCTAGAAGAACTAAATCTAGCTGTTTGATATTGGTTTCTAAACTGATATTAGAATTGAATGTATCGTTTATAAATTTTGTTGTCTGTTTGTTGTAATGGCTTACAAGAATAATTGTAGCATAGACTAAAGTCCCAAAGAGAATAGAAAATACTTTGTTCAGGTTTACGATATTAGAAAATTCATATATCGTGATAATCAGGAAAACACCAAAAAGGGTAATGAAGCTTTCTGTAGAAAACAATATCGAAGTTAATAATAAAGCGATATAAACAGCACCAGAAATGGTTCTCTTCAGCGTTTCGTTCATCTTAAAGGTCTTCTAAAAGCAGTAAATAAAGGTTTTTTGCAACACTTCCGTATTGAGTAAAATCTTCGTCTTTCGCTTTTTCGAAATATTTTATGGTAGTGATATTAGTAGGTATGTCTCTTTCATATTTACGTTTTATAGCACTCAATCCGTCGCTTTTCATTGGTAGGATTTGGCTGGTAGTGGCTATAATGACAATATTTGCAGGTAATTCGTTTGGTTTGTTTTGTCTAATTTGTTTTGATGAAAATAAAATGGAACCTTCATCGGCAATAAGGTTCTCGCAGCTTGCCAATAAGAATTTTGGTTTAACAGGAGCGATGTAAAATAATTTATTTTCGTCCAATAAGCTAAATAAAGCAGGCTCATAGCACAAAACTTCTTGTTCAAACCAGTCGTTTTCTTCGAGAATGTTTTCAAACTGCTCAGAAACTTCTCCCATGTTTTCGCAGTACAAGAATTTACCTCCATTTTTTTTGAAATTGAAAATAAATTGCTCATCTAAGGATAAATGACTGTTCTGCGCAGAAGTCCCTGCATATTCGCTTTCGTTCGCTTCGTCAGAAGCGGCCTCACTAGAGCCAAATATTTTTTTGAAAAAATTCATTTTTTATATGAAATACTTTACATGTTAATTGAAAACGTTCAAAGATAAAAAAATCTTAATTCAAAAGGGACTTTTGAATTAAGATTTTGAAAAATATTATTATGTATTTGGTGATTTCTTATGAAACTACCTCTTCTAAATTTTTGTCGAAAGTACGTTTTCCGAAGATGTTTTCTAAGTCATCTTTGAAAATTACTTCTTTTTCAATCAGAATATCAGCAAGTTGGTTTAACTTGTCTTTGTTTTCTTCTAATATCTGAATCGCTCTTTGGTACTGACCTTCGATTAAATCTGAAATTTCTTTGTCAATAATTTTTGCTGTTTCGTCAGAATATGGTTTAGAGAAATTGTATTCACTCTGTCCAGTTGAATCGTAATACGTCACGTTTCCTATTTTATCGTTCAATCCGTATATAGTTACCATTGCACGAGCTTGACGCGTTACTTTTTCTAAATCGCTTAATGCGCCAGTAGAAATTCTGTCAAAAGTTACTTTTTCAGCAGCTCTACCACCCATTGTAGCACACATTTCGTCTAACATTTGATCAGTTCTAACGATTTGTCTCTCTTCTGGCAAGTACCATGCAGCTCCTAAACTTTGTCCACGTGGTACAATAGTTACTTTAATAAGTGGTGCAGCATGTTCTAACATCCAGCTTACAGTAGCATGACCCGCTTCGTGAATTGCAATTGCTCTTTTTTCGTCTGGAGTAATGATTTTGTTTTTCTTTTCAAGACCACCAATGATTCTATCAACAGCATCAAGGAAATCTTGTCTGTCAACTGCAGCTTTGTTGTTACGTGCTGCAATAAGAGCAGCCTCGTTACAAACATTAGCAATATCAGCACCAGAGAACCCTGGAGTTTGTTTTGCTAAGAAATCTAAATCTAGACCTTCAACTTTTTTGATAGGAGCTAAGTGTACTTTAAATATTTCAGCTCTTTCGCGAATGTCTGGTAAGTCAACAAAGATTTGTCTGTCAAAACGTCCTGCACGCATTAAAGCTTTGTCTAAAACATCAGCTCTGTTGGTTGCTGCCAAAACAATTACATTAGAGTTTGTACCAAAACCGTCCATTTCTGTCAGTAATTGGTTCAATGTGTTTTCTCTTTCGTCGTTTCCGCCAGACATATTGCTTTTTCCTCTTGCTCTACCTACAGCATCGATCTCGTCAATGAAGATAATAGCAGGAGATTTTTCTTTAGCTTGTTTAAATAAGTCACGTACACGTGAAGCACCAACTCCAACAAACATCTCTACGAAATCTGAACCAGAAAGAGAGAAGAACGGTACTTGCGCTTCACCAGCAACAGCTTTTGCCAGTAAAGTTTTACCAGTTCCCGGAGGCCCTACAAGTAAAGCCCCTTTTGGAATTTTACCTCCAAGATTTGTATATTTTTCTGGGTTCTTAAGGAATTCAACAATTTCTTGAATTTCTTCTTTAGCACCTTCTAAACCAGCAACATCTTTAAACGTAGTTTTGATATCTGTTTTTTCATCAAACAATTTAGCTTTAGATTTTCCGATATTGAAGATCTGTCCGCCACCTCCAGCGCCTCCGCCAGACATTTTACGCATAATGAAAATCCATACACCAACAATGATGATGATAGGAAGTAAGCTGATTAAAATATCGCTCCAGTTATTTTTTTGAAGGAAATTATAATCCTTCAATTTATGTTCGTTAACTGCTTTTTCAAGTTTAGTCTGAAAGATTTGATCATTACCAATTTCCAAAGTATAGTGTGGACCTTTGTTTGGCTGTTTGAAAATATCTTCAGCTACTTTTTTATTTGCTGGGTCTTTAAGAGCCGCAGCATTCAAATATACCTCAGCTTCTGCTTTATTGTAAACAATTACTTTTTCAATCTGGCCTTTTTCTAAAAGGGTATTGAATTTAGAAGAAGTTAATTGAGCAGGTTCGCTTAAGCTTGATCCTCCTGTGGCAAAACTTATGAATAAAAAAACTAAAAGTATTGCGGTGTATATTAACCAAGGACTTATTTTAAATTTATTCGGATTTGGATTATTATCTTTAGCCATTTAATGAAAGTTTCTTTAGTATTTGTTCTCGATTGAAGTTATTTTGGCATCGCCCCAAAGGCTTTCGATGTTGTAATATTCGCGAATATGTTTCTGGAAAACGTGTACTACAATATGTACATAGTCCATTAAAACCCATTCTGCGTTATCGGTTCCTTCTACGTGCCAAGGTTTATCTTTTAAGTCTTTTGATACAATTTTTTGAATTGAGTTTACGATGGCGTTAACTTGGGTGTTTGAGCTACCGTTGCAAATAACAAAATAGTCGCATACAGCAGTATCTATATCTCTTAAGTCAAGAATGTCGATATCATTTCCTTTTACTTCCTCAATCCCTTTGATTATGTTCGCCAGTAGAACATCATTATTAATAGTCTTTTTCGCCATGAATTATTTTATATGAATTTGTAAAGTTACCAAATTTTGTGATTATTTTTGAACCTTAACAAAATATTAAATTAAGATATTTAAATTATTTAATGAAACTAATCAAACTCGATGCCATAGATTCTACAAATGACTTTCTGAAGGCTTTAGCAAGTCAGGATGAACTAGAGAATTTTACAACGGTAACAGCTGAAAATCAGACAAAAGGGAAGGGGCAAGTAGGTGGTGTATGGAAGACTGAAGCAGGTAAAAACTTAACTATGAGCGTTTTGGTTAAAGATTTCCTGTTTACCAATGATGAAGTTTTCAATTTAAGCCTTGTTGTTTCGTTATCTGTTGCAGAGGTTTTAAAAACATTAAATATTCCTGATATTTGTATTAAATGGCCAAACGACATTCTGTCATATAATAAGAAGTTAGTTGGCATATTAATCGAAAATACCTTAAAAAGTGATGGCAGGATCGTGTCAGTTGCCGGAATCGGAATCAATGTTAACCAAACTGATTTTACCGAATTGCCAACTGCTTCTTCTATGTCAGTAATTGCTGGTAAGGCTTTCAATAAAGAAGAATTAGCAGTTCTAATAGTTGAAAAGCTAAAAGAGAAAATTCAATTGTGGAATACCTCAGCAAACATTTTCTGGGACGATTACTTTAATTTTTTGTTTAAAAAAGGAGTTCCAACAGCATTTAGAGATAATAATAACAACGATTTTATGGGAATCATTCAAGGTGTTTCTCCAGTCGGAAAACTGCAAGTTTTGCTAGAAGATGATTCTGTTGCAGAGTTTGAGATTAAGGAGGTTAAAATGCTTTATTAAAGGCACTAAGGTTCTAAGATGCTAAGATGCTAAGGTTTTTTTTCTTCCAAGTGAATAAACCGTACTATTTGTCATTTCGAGGAACGAGAAATCACACGCGGGATTCCGCATGGATTAGGAAATACTTTGTCGAGCTACTAGTGTGATTTCTCGTTCCTCGAAATGACAAAAACAAAAAAGTCCAATCGTTAGATTGGACTTTTAATTTATAATTCACAATTAATAATTTACCATTATTAAAGTTTGTTCATATTGTTTGCTAAAGTTTCAATAAACTTACTGATTGGACCTTTAACCATCATCGCCATCATAGCGTTGAATTCTCCTTCAAAGAACAATTGAACAGCACTTTCTGAATCAGAAACAGTGTCAATGTTTGAAGTTAGTGTAAACGGAAGTTTATCACTTGCAGCACCCAAAACAATTTTGTTTGGCGCTACTTTATCTTTCATTTTTAATTTGATTTCTGGCATCCCTTTCAATCCAAAAATAAAAGCGTCTTCGCCAGTCACTTCAAATTTAGCGATATTGTCAGGCATTAATTTTTCGAAATTCTTTACGTCAGTCAATTGATCGAACAAATCTTGAGCTGATTTCTGAACTGTAACTTTTGGACTTTCTAAGTTCATATAGTGTTTTTTGTTTTGTTTCTAAGTTAAATTAAATTCCAATTTTAAAATCCCAAATTCCAAAAGGAGCAAAGCGACTTTAAAATCTAAAATCTAAAATCTAAAATCTTACTCCTGTCCCCAAGTAGATGGGCTTACGCTCCATTCTTGAAGAGTAGATTGCTGATCTTCTGTGATGTATTGTTTCTGAACTGCTAAGTCTAATAGGTTTTCGTAGTTACTCAATGTAAATAAATCAACATTAGCTTCTTTGAAGTTTTCTTCGGCAACGCCAAAACCGTAAGTAAACACAGCTGCCATACCTTTAATATTGGCACCTTCGTTTCTTAAAGCTTCAACAGCCAGCAAACTGCTTTTTCCAGTACTGATTAAGTCTTCGACAACTACAACATTTTGTCCTTTTTGTAAAAAACCTTCAACTTGGTTTTGTCTACCATGTTTTTTAGGTTCTGGACGCACGTATACGAACGGAAGACCTAAACTTTCGGCAACCAAAATTCCAACTCCAATGGCTCCAGTAGCAACACCAGCAATCACATCAGGTTTTCCAAATTGTTTTTCGATGTTTTTAGCAAACTCATCACGAACATAGTTTCTGATGCTCGGAAATGAAAGAATTAACCTATTATCACAGTAAATAGGAGATTTCCAACCAGAAGCCCACGTAAAAGGATTTTCGGGATTCAATTTAATTGCATTTATTTGCAAAAGCAATTCGGCTGTTTTTTCGGCAGTATCTTTATTAAAAATCATAATACAAATGTATAAAGTTTTTGTAAACGACAAACCACTTTTTTTGACAAATGAAATCTCGAAAGAAACAGATTTCCAATTGTTCTTGTTGGAGAGTATTGATATCGAACAGCTTATTATAAAAATTTTTCAAAATAAAATTCAAAAAGCCATTCTATATCATCCCGACGAAAGTGAGATGATGAAAACCCTAAAAGCCAAGATTCCGGTAAATAAAGCGGGCGGAGGCTTTGTCTATAACAAGAAAGGCGAAGTCTTGTTTATCTTTAGAAACGGAAAATGGGATCTGCCAAAAGGCGGAATCGAGAAAGGGGAAGACATCGAAACGACGGCTATGCGTGAGGTAGAGGAGGAGACAGGAGTAAACCAGCTTCGTATTACGAATAAACTTCAAAAAACCTATCATATCTTTAAACGCAACGGAAAATACAAACTTAAAATCACGCATTGGTTCGAAATGTTTTCCGATTTTGAAGGAACACCACACGGACAATTAGAAGAAGGAATCGAAAAAGTAGCGTGGTTAAACCCAGAACAAATCAAAGAAGCACTTAAAAACTCTTACGAAAACATAAAATTATTGTTTGAAGAAGAAAATAAAACAATAGAAAAAATCGGTGCGCCAATTGCTTATCGCTCAGGTCCAGATTCCAAAATAAAAGATATTTAAAGTTTCTAAATTAGAATTTGTCCCGATAGCTATCGGGATTAAAAATTGAAGATTAACAATTCATTTGGGCGTGCCACCAATAAAAAAAAGACCCAATCAACTTTGCGTTCATTGGGTCTTTTTTTTATTGCTGTCGGGCTATCCGCGCTACTTCGGTAGCCTGCTTCTATCCCTCACGCGGGCACTCGGTTTCAGAAGATCGTTTATGTTATTTAGTTATTCTGAGTTTTAAGAATTACCATTTAAGCTTGTCAAAAGATTATCGTCATTAAAAACAGCATTAATAACATTTCCATTCTTTTCGGCTTTAATTTCATTTCCGTTTGAACTCAATTCAAAACCTTTTTGAGAAAGATAATTGGTAAAAGCATTTTTATGATTTTGAATTTCAAAAGTCGAAATCAATTCTGGGAAAACAGTCAAAATTCTAGCGAATTCCTCACTTTTAGTATTGTCAATCGAATCATCTTTAAGGGTGACAACCATTGTTCCTTGACCGTAATTTCCAAGATAATAACCGCTCAAATCAAACATTGTAGTAGCAACCATTCCAATAAGATGTAAATCATTCGGAACAGCGTCAAATTTTCCAACACTCAATAAATCAATATTATTTTCTTCCCCGTATTTTTTTAATGAAAGTGCTTGTTGCATAACAGATTCTGCATAACCGCCCGCTTTGTTGTCCCAAAGCCAAAGCCAAGTTTCCGAAGAATGTGAAAATGAACCCAAAACTTGCATTGGAAAAGTAAGATCATCACCAAAAGTAATTTCTTCAGCATCCATATTAACATTCCAAGAAAGTCCGCCTGTTACCGCATAGAGATTTCTTTGTTTTTCTAAAGCCGATGCTCCATATTTCTCTAAAAAATCATTTTCAGAGGTAAAATGTTTACCAACATTTTGCTGATTAGTAGTTGATTCTGTTTTTTCTTCTTTCTTTTTAAAAAGATTATCGAATAGTCCCATTTCTTTGTGGCTTGTATAATTATAAAATTAAAATTCTTGATTTTTTTTACTTAAATTTTATTCGCTTTCTTCGTTTTTAATGCCTTTAAGCAGTGCGTAAATTGCCATTGCATGCCCTTGCCCTAAGCTAAAATCATTTTTAAGCCAATTGACAATATCTCCAGCTTTTACTTCTGGTTTTAATTCTCCGTTTGCGGTAAATCCTTTTTGTTCAGCTAGAGTTCTAAACTCAGCTGGACCATTTCCTGTTTTTTCTTTGATTGTTTTTAGGTATCCTTGAAATGACATAAAATATAAGTTAGAAGTTAAGTAAAACGAAAATACAAATTAAAGTAGGATTAGTATTCGGTTTTTTAGATTTATTTAATTTGACAAAGTTTCACTTAGAATCTCAGAAACTTAGAAACTATTTTAATTTCATATCTCAAAAATCGTACTTTTGTTTAATAAGCAATACATTACAATTATGAGCACACTATCAAAACCAAGCCATATAGGAAGAAAAATAAGCCGTATTCGTGAACTTCGTGACATGAAGCAAGAAGCTTTGGCACAGGCTTTAGGAACAAACCAACAAGCTATATCTGCTTTAGAAAATAGTGAAACGATAGATGATGAAAAGCTAAAACAGATTGCAAAAGCTTTGGGAGTAAATGTTGAAGCGCTTAAAAACTTTTCAGAAGAAGCAGCAATTAATTATTTCAATAATTTCTATGATAATAGTAACGGGACTAATTTCGGAACTAATAATAATTGCACTTTTAATCCTTTAGATAAATTGATTGAAGCTTACGAAGAAAATAAAAAACTTTACGAACGTTTGGTTCAAGCAGAAAAAGATAAAGTGGAGTTTTTAGAAAAAGTATTGAAGGATAAATAAGTTTTTATTCTTTCTGGAATATAGAAAAGCCTAATAAAAGTTGTTTTTATTAGGCTTTTTTGTTTGGTTTATTGTCGCTGACGCGAGCGTCTTGCTCGTACATTTTAGTTTTGACTTAGATTGCGTTCACGAGCGGGACGCTCGCGCTAGCGTGGGGTTTTAATAAATTTCATAAAAATAATATAAGTTTTTTCTTAATATTTAAAAATAAAATTTATGTTTGTAGGAATTAAACTATTTAACCATATTGTTATGAAAAAATTTACAAGCCTAATAGGCGGCATGCTTTTAGTGTGCATCCTTTTAATGACAAGCTGTACCTTTGAAGGCAGCAGTATTAATGGAAATGTCGAGCCATCAGCCGAAGCAAGAAGTTGGTTCAATAATCATGAGTCAGAATACAATGCTTCGATTCTGCAATACATTGACAATTTGCAGTGGGAAAATGCCATAGTGTCAAACGGCAAGGATGGAGAGGTAATTGAAGTGCCTTTTACACTCAAAGAAAATTTAAGCACTTCAAATGAAAATGGAACATTAAACAATGTTCATCACCGTTTGGTGTTTATAAAAAATGATCCTAATAACTTTAAAACGTATTATGTTCAGATATTCGCGGCTAATGAGAATCCTGATAGTTTAGACAAAACTTCTACTTTTAATGGTGTGGCAAATAATTTTAATGGTAAAATTTTCACTCAAGATTTGCTTACCAAGAATGCTACAGCAATAGAATATAAGAATGGAAAAAATGTTAGGCTGGCAACGACTTCGAAAATGCGTGAAGAATTTTACGACTGTACTTTTATAGGTTATTGGAGCGAGGGAGGTACTTTTACACCAATAAAATTGTTATATTGCAGTGGAGGAAGTGATGCCCCACCAAGTGGAGGCCCAACAACAGGTGGTGGTGTTGCTGGTGGCTCTACTCCATCAACACCGACAGTAGATGATGATACACCTCCTAGTTGTGAAAGTTTTAATTTTACATCTAAGGTTGGAGCAAATTGGCAAGAATCTTTAGTTAAAAATGTATATTTTAGAGTAATACTTCTAGACAATAAAGGTCTTACAATTAATCACGTAGTATCTTATCCTCAACCAATTCTTTTTGGAATGCCAATAAATTTGAATAAAGGAAATGGCGATATAAGTGGGGGTGCCGCAGCAACGGTTTCTGCAATGGTACTTGATAAAGTTATGGGAGAAATTGTAAAAAAGTATGGGCGAACAAATGTATCTGATTTAACTTTGCGCCTGGAGTTTCAGCAATTGTTGATATCAGAATACAGAACTTACACTAATGGTGGTACTGTGAACTTCAATAGTGCATCTCCACTGCCAGCAACAAATTATAAAACAAATGCAAGTGCAACTGGGCTTTGTGACTAAATTTTAAATATGATAAATGAGATTTTATTAAGGCAATTGTATCTTTATTACCCGAAGAATATTTGCCCTTGGAATGAGAAAGAAAAATATTTGCAGACCTCAGAATTTAAAAGGTTACAATCTTTAATTGATTTTTTTGATTCTAAAACTAATTTAGCTATTCGAGAGAATATAAAAAAAGAGTTTGAAAAAGATATAATTTTGAAAGATTTTGAGGACTTTTCAAGGTTAGACTCCAATCAAGATAGGTGTTACACTTTTTATTTAAATGTTTTTGAAGGAGGAGAATTATACTCAATTACTTTATATCTTAGTATTTTAGTGCCCTATTATGCAATTAGAAAAGGTTGGCATCCACCTGAACCTTTTTTTTCTAAATCGCAAATTGAAGAATTAGAAAAGGCAAAATTAGATAAACGAACGATTGATGAGTTAATTAGTGATATCGAAATAATTGTTGAAGAAAAGCTTTTGTATAATAAAATGCCTCATGTGTTAATGAATAATGTAATTAATGATATAAGTTTCGGTGACATCTATTTAGGGTATTTCACTATGTTTAATGCATTTTTTAATAATAGTATAATATAAAATGAGAACAACAACTAAATTCTATGTTGCGTTTGTGAGTGTCTGTATTATTCTTACAGTTTATTTTTTCTTTAGTAATGAATATTTTTACATTATTCCTTACTACGAAAACTATTACATTATAAACTACTTTTATTTTAGTTTATTTTTTCTATTAATTGGTAGTCTAGTATTTTTTACCACACTATTTTTTAAAAGAAAAACGGATTAACTAAAACCGTACGTATAGTATATTTTTATAAATAGAGAGGTAGTGATTAATTAAAAACAATAGGCCTTGAGAATATTCTTAAGGTCTATTGTTTTTTAACTAGCTGCTTTTTTTTGAATAGGGAGGTATAGTCTGTAAAACCGATAAGAACGCCGTTAATTTTTTTCTGACCTTTTAACCACTCAAGTTGTTTGTTGTCAGTTATAATCGAATTGATTTTGTTTGTTTGCTAAAACTACAAAGTTGATATAATCGAGTTTGCTTCCGCTGCTGATGCGAGCGTCTCGTTCGTGATCTTTTTGTATTAGAGTGGGTTAGATTATGTTCGCGATGGTCGCTGACATATTAATTACGCCTACAAATTATATTATTACAACAGCTAACGCACCTAAAACAAATAGAACATGTCAATAAATTTAAAAGTTGCAAGATTCATCGCAATGATTTCTTTTCTATTAATCTTCGGGGTTCAAGAGAATGGGGTTCCAACCATTGCTCTGCTGCTGATTTATTTCTACCAATTTTTGAACGACCTTTTCAGTAGCATGGCATTTGGAATATTTTGGGAAGGGTTATCAATTATACCTGTATTTTTTCTGCTTATTTTGTTTTTAATAAGTAGGAATTATAAAGTTCTCTTGGGTTGTTTTGTATTGTTATTGGTTTATCAGGTTTACGTTACAGGACTTGTGAATAATTACCAGAACATACACAGTGCTTTTTTACTCCCTTTAACCGTGTTTGTAATATCATCAATTTACGTCATAGCAATAGTGAAAAAACAAAAACGGGATATCAAAGTTTCTTAACTTGTCAGCTATTTAAGATAAAGAATTTGGTTAGTTTACAATGTTTAATGCTTTTTTAAATAATTTAATAATGACAGAAAATGAAGAATAGATTTTTAGTGTTCTTAACAATTGGCATCGTGCTTTTTGTTTATTTTTATTTCTCAGATTACTTTTTAACTTAAATATAGGTGACACATATTATGTCATAAATTATTTTTACCCAATACTGATTGTTTTGATAGTTGGAAGTGCCATTTATTTTTACAAAAGAACCAAAGAAAAGTTAGGATAATTATTTATAGATTAAAAACCTCGAATTTACTTTCGAGGTTTTTAATTAAAAAAACTTAGCGCACTTTGCGTTAAAAAAAATCTACAAAACTCGATAAACAGGATACTGCATATGCGCCTTTTCATAATAAACAGAATGCTTGTAAATCCAATCCAATTGTGCTTCAGGATTTTTAGCAAACGCAGAATCGGATTGTTTTTTAGCTTCTAATTCTGCTTTTAGAGTTGGATTTTCTTTTAAAAGTTGTCCGGCAGTATCTTCAAAAATATACTCAGAGTAATGTTCTTTTTGCTGTAAAATTGGATCAAAGAAATTCCAGTTAAAGAACGAATCTACGCCTTCTGGTTCAAAAGCTTCTACAAGATATTTTACGCCTTTTTGGTTGGTTGGTACGATGTAATCTCCTTTGGCGAAAGCCATTTTAACGATTTTAGAAGTTACGGTTGTATTTCTATGTATATAATGTCCTTCGTAAGCAGACGGAACGGTTTTATAATCGGCAATTCTGTAGCTTTCGACTTCTATAATCGTATCGTTTTTAATTGGTTTAAATGAGATATTATTGTTTTTCAAAAGATCAATAATATTCCAATACCCTCTCGGAACAATATAAGCCGTAGGAATCATAACTTCTTTAAGCGATTTAAATTCTTTGATGTACGGAACATCTTTTTTATACGGTTTGCTTCGGTCATAATACAAACGATTTCCAGTTGTAGCGTCGCTTTTTTTATAACCTGCTTCATAACCTAAAAACGAAAAAGTGGTCGCTTTTGTGCTGTCCAATTCCCATTTTAAAGTGTATGATTTTTTAGGCTGATATTGTTCTAAGTTTTTTACTCTTAAATCTTTAATTTTTTGATAGTTCGCATCGGTAAAATCCAAAGTCGATTTCATGTATTCGTAGGTCATTTTTACACGTTCGCCATATTTTTTCAACATGTGTGTTTCGACCACAAAACCAATCGTATTAAATAAAGAAGTGTAACCCGTTGTATATCGCGGGCTATCAACAAACTGCCCAAAACCTTTGTCTGGCGTATCTTTAAACGAATCGACATAAGGCGTAGTTTCGATTTTCTTTTTCTGAAGATCTTTTACCACAGCTGGCATCATTTCGTTATTCATAAAATCACCCAAAACCGTTCCCAGTTTGTTGTGCTGTGTCATGATGTACGTCAGTTTGTATTGATAATCAGAACCGTTGCTCACGTGATTATCGATAAAAACATCGGCGTTTATTTTCTGGAAAATTTCTACAAAACTCTTCGTATTTCGAGTATCCGATTTCATTAAATCGCGGTTCAAATCGTAGTTTCTAGCATTTCCTCTAAAACCATAAATTTCTGGTCCGTCTTGGTTGGCGCGCGTTGTCGAATTTCGGTTTAAAGCACCACCAATATTATAAACTGGAATGGTAACCAAAACAGTATTTTTTGGCGCTTTCATTTTTCCTGTTGCCAAATCTCTGTAGAATTGCATTGTGGCGTCAATTCCGTCAGGTTCTCCAGCGTGGATTCCGTTATTTACAAACAAAACAGCTTTGGTTTTCTGGATCTTATCAAAATCAAATTCCTTGTCAGGATTAAAGGTAATCATGTGCAAAGGTTCGCCAGAATCGGTCAATCCCATTTCTTTCATTTGAATGGTTGGAAAATCAGCAGCCAGCATCTTCCAATAAGCGATAGTTTCCTGATAAGAAGCAGATTGATTTCCGTTTCCTTTCTCAAAAAACGTATCGTATTTTTTGTTGTTTTGAGCAGAAATAGTTATCGTGAAAAGTGAAAAGAGAAATATAAAAAGTTTCATGGTTTTGGTTTTAATAGGAATCAAATATAAAGTTTTTTGTTTCAAGTTTCAGGTTTCAAGTTGATATGCTTTGCAGTTATTTTTGTCTCGCAGATTTTGCAGATTTTGCGGATTTTTTATTTTAATATTTGGGATTTAATCTGCTTGATCTGCAAAATCTGCGAGAAACAAAATTCAACAGCATTCAAATCTGAACACTAAAAACTGTAAACTGCCCACTATTTTTGTCTACTTTTGCAGCATGAAAAAACACCATTCCAACGATATACTTTCGAATTTAGGGATTCAGAGCCTCAACGAGATGCAGGAAACTGCTCATGACGTTATTCTGAATGATAACAACGTTTTGTTGCTCTCTCCAACAGGATCTGGAAAAACATTAGCATTTTTGCTTCCAGTTTTAGAATTATTGCAGCCAGAAATCTTATCTGTTCAATGTTTGATTTTGGTTCCGTCACGCGAATTGGGACTTCAGATTGAACAGGTTTGGAAGAAAATGGGAACGCAGTACAAAGTAAATATTTGTTACGGTGGACACTCGATTGAAACCGAAATGAAAAATTTAAGCAATCCGCCAGCGGTTTTAATTGGAACGCCTGGAAGAATTGCCGATCATATTGACAGAGAATCTTTTAGAACCGATAAAATCCAGACTTTAATTTTGGACGAATTTGATAAATCGCTTCAATTAGGGTTTCATGAACAGATGTCTTTTATTATTGGCCGATTGCCAAAAGTCAATAAAAGAGTTTTAGTTTCAGCAACTTCAGATATTGAGATTCCGAAATACACGAGAGTCGTAAATCCAACTATTCTAGATTTTATTCCAGAGGAAGAAGAAAAGGCAAATCTTTCTATGAAAATGGTGATTTCGCCAGCAAAAGATAAACTGCAGAGTTTATTCAATTTGATTTGTTCTCTGAAATCAGAATCGGCTATTATCTTTTGTAATCACAGAGATGCTGCAGAACGTATCAGCGATACTTTAAACGAAAAAGGAATCTATTCGGTGTATTATCATGGCGGAATGGATCAGGATGAGCGTGAGAGAGCTTTAATTCAGTTTAGAAACGGTAGTGTGACGTATTTGGTTACTACAGATTTGGCGGCGAGAGGTTTGGATATTCCTGAAATGAAACATGTTATCCATTATCATCTTCCGTTAAAAGAAGACGAGTTTACGCATCGTAATGGGCGTACAGCACGTATGCAGGCAACGGGAACGGCTTACATTATCATTCACGAAAGTGAAAAACAATTGGATTACATTGATTACGAAATGGAGGTTTTTGATGTGGAAGGAAAAGTTTCGCTTCCAAGTCCGCCTAAATTTCAGACTATTTATATCAGTGGCGGAAAGAAAACAAAACTGAACAAATTTGATATCGTTGGATTCTTTTCTCAAAAAGGAAAACTGGAAAAAGACGATTTAGGTTTGATTGAAGTTAAAGATTTTGTTTCGTTTGCAGCTGTAAAGTACAATAAAGTAAAAGATCTTTTGAAAAATATTAAAGATGAAAAAATGAAAGGCAAGAAGTTTAAAATCGAAGTTGCCCGTAATGTCATCAAGAAAGAAGAAGATGAGAAGAGAGGGAAGTACTGATTTCTGATTATTAGAGTAAAGATGTAAGAAGCAAGATGTAGATATGGAGATTGAAATTTAGATTTTTAATATTTATTTTATTGTATTTCAGTAGTTTAGAATTGTGCGGCTAAGTTTTACAATTTTATGTTAAAAAAATAATGATTTGATAGGTGTTTTTTCAATAATTCTATGTTTTTTTGCTACAGTAAAATTGTAAACCCCAAATTCAGTATGAAAAACATTATTACCCTTGCCATTCTGTTCGTTAGCTTTGTATCATTTGGACAAGTTAAAGTTCTAGAGACAGTTCCTGTTGAGAAATTAGGAAAAGTGAATAACAATTACATCCAAAAAATTGGAGATGAGTACACGGTATATTATACTATTATCCAAAGCGATGAGGACTCTTCTAACTTAAGAAAATTCTCTTTCAAAAACATCGATAATGCCTACAACAACCTTTACAATATTATTGTTGGAGGATTTACAGCAACGCCTTTGTATGATATCAAATTAGAGTTGCCAAATAACTACATTTGGTTACACTACACAGGAAACGTTGTTCCAGACAAAGCAACTGTACAATTTATGGTTTCTAGCAAAGAAAGAGACGCAGATACAAACAATGTTTCTGAGCCATTCGTAAAAGACCAAATCAGTAAATTATTCCAGAAATAGTTTATTGTTAGAATAATATAAAAAAGCCCGTTCAGTTTTATGAGCGGGCTTTTTTTGTGTCAAGTTTTATATGTACTTTATGTATAGTTTTAGCGCAAAGTGCGCAAAGTATTTTTATATAAGGCTTTATAAAAGCGCAAAGTTCGCAAAGCTTTGTGGACAAAACTTTGCGAACTTTGCGTAAATCATTGTGTGCTTTGCGGTTAAATTGCTAGTATTTTAAAAAAACTTAGAATCTTAGCATCTCAGAACCTTAGCAACTTAAAAAATTAAATCTTCTTCACATATTGCGTGATAATTACAATCTGTTGTCCGTCTACTTTTCCTTCAATGTATTCAGCATTTTCGTGGTCTAAACGAATGTTTCTCACAGCAGTTCCTTGTTTGGCAACCATGCTTGATCCTTTTACTTTAAGATCTTTGATTAAAACAACCGAGTCACCATGTTGTAGCACTACGCCGTTACTGTCGCGGTGAACTAATTTGTTTTCGTCATCTTCGCCTTCTCCAGTTGCTTTTGCCCATTCTAGAGTTTCGTCATCAAGATACATCATATCTAGTAACTCCTGTGGCCATCCTGCAGCGCGCATACGGCTTAACATTCTCCAAGCTACTACTTGTACAGGGATATTTTCGTTCCACATGCTGTCGTTAAGACATCTCCAGTGATTTAAATCTACATTATCTGGATTTTCAATTTGGTCAATACAAGTGTTACAGGCTAATACAGCTTCGTCAATTCCGCCTTTTCTAGTTGGCAAAACTTGATAAACTTTTAAATTTTCTTCATTACCGCAAAGTTCACATTTAGATCCGCTTCGTTTGCTTAATTCTCTCTCGATACTCATTATTTGTTGTTTGTTTTAAAAATGCGAAATTACTTATAATTTGCTTCGCTGGCAAGTTTGTTGTTTTAATAACTGAGATAGACAATAGAAAACTAAAAAATTATTTTCTTTTATTTTTGGACTCTAATGAACTAACCTTCTTTTTTAGATTGTTTATTTCTTTATTTTGCTGAATTGTATAAAGTGTCAGTTCTTCTATTTTTTGTAATAATTTCAATTGAAAATCTTTCATGTTAAGTCCATTTTCAATCATCGTTTTTTCAGAATCTATTTCGGGAAGATGTTTATTGGTTGTAACATAAGATTCGAGTTCATTTAATTCCAATAATTTATAATCTTTTTCGAAAACAAAATCACATCCGCCTTGTAAATCAACTTTTATTTCTTTGGCTCTTATTGTCCCGCACACATCTAGTTTATAAGCAGGTACGTTGGTGCCAATACCAACATTATTATTCAGAAAGTTAAGGTCCTCAATTATGTATACATTAACAGCAGTTCCTTGAGGATAATCATTCTCTAATGAGGGAACTGCCATTGCGTTTGGATTATAATTCCAGCTGGTTGTAGTCTTATAGACATTTTGATTCATTCCATTAATTTCTTCTACCAATATATTTCTTCCACTATATATAGACCAATCTGTTGTTTTTTCTAGATGAGGACCACTATTTACTGTAGCTTGTATAGGAGTGGATATTAGTTCAGTTCTTTTTGGTTTCAATACATAAACTTTAACGTAAGAACCTTGTTCAAAATCACTATCTATTCCTTCGACTAGCATTGCAGTTGGATTAAAAGCTCTAAAAGGGGAGGTGTATATTTTTTTCTTGGTTCCATCTACTTTTTCTACCAATATGTTTTTAGTATTAAATTTAGACCAATCAGTTGTTGCTACTAAATGAGCGCCACTAGAAACTGTTGCATGTACGCTTTGAGATAATAAATTATTACTAACAGAAAGTAATAGTAATGCAAAAAATATTTTTTTCATTTTTTTGGTAAAAATATAAGATTTATCTGTATTGTATCGGTTTTTGAATAATTTATTTCTTAACCCTAACCGCATCTGGAACCAGCATCTCATATTCACCACCATGACGCAATACATCGCGGACAATGCTCGAACTGATAAATGAGGTACTTGCAGCTGTCAGCAAGAAAACGGTTTCTATTTTCGAAAGTTTTCTGTTGGTATGCGCGATAGCTTTTTCAAATTCGAAATCGGCAGGGTTGCGAAGACCTCTTAGAATGAAATTGGCCTTTAGTTTTTTTGCTAAATCAATTGTTAAACCTTCATAAGTAATAACTGAAACTTTTGGTTCGTCTTTGAAGGTTTCTTCAATGAAACGTTTTCTTTCTTCTAGTGAAAACATGTATTTTTTTTCGGCATTGACACCAATGGCAATTACAATTTCATCAAATAAAGGAATAGCTCTTTTAATGATGTCTTCGTGACCTAATGTAATTGGGTCAAATGATCCTGGGAATATGGCTTTTCGCATTTTTTTTAAGATTCTAAGTTGCTAAGATTCTAAGATACTAAGTTTTTATTTTGTTACTGGAATTTTGTATTCAAATTCTTCAGCTTCCAATGGGGATTTAGCTCGTCTGATTTTTATTATTTCATTATTTTCATAAAGTTCAATGATTGCTTTTTTTGAATAAGATACTTTTCGAACTGAATAGTTTTCTTTTTTATCTAAATCATCTACTTCATAAGGTAGATAAGCATCAAAATCATTATGTGTTGTAAAAATGCTGTCGGTTGTTATTTTATCTATTTTCATGGTTGAATAATAACCATTAGAAAATTTTAAATTATATACATCTCCAACTTCTGGTTTTTTTATTAAATCTGCAGTTTTCTTATTGTTGTTAATATAAACGTTTATGCCATAAATAATAACTAAAAGCATTATAATGCTTCCCGAAAACATCCAAATTGAATTTTCTAATTTTTCATTCTGTAATTTTTCTTGTGCGCTGGAAGATAAATCATCGTAATCAAATAAAGTTTGACAGTTACCACATTGTATATTTACATATTTCCCGACAGGAAAAAGAGGAATCATAGTAATATGAGTATACTTTTTGTATATACTAAAATGCAATGTGTTTTCAATCTCGCATTTGGGACATTTTTCATTTGAAATTACCCCGTTTTTTACATTTGAATCCCGAGTTCCTACTAGAAAAAGCATATTTTGTTAAGGTTCAGAGAGGTAAAAATTAAATTATTTAAAAAAATAAGGTGCTAAAATCTTAGAATCTTAGCACCTCAGTATCTTAGCATCTATTTTAAAGCTAATTCAATTGCATTTGTAAATAGATCTTCTAGAGAAATTCCGGCTGCTTTTGCTTGTTGCGGAATCAAACTTTCTGTTGTTAAACCTGGAATAGTGTTCATTTCCAACATGTGTGGTTCGCCGTTTACAATGATGAACTCGCTTCTTGAGAAACCTCTCATTTTTAAAACTTCGTAAGCACGTTTTGCAGTTTCTGATACTTTTTTAGTCAGTTCGTCAGAGATTCTGGCTGGCGTAATTTCTTGTGATTTTCCTTCGTATTTGGCTTCGTAATCGAAGAAATCATTGTCTGATACAATTTCTGTAATTGGTAAAACGATAACTTCTCCTTTGTAATTGATAACTCCCACAGAAACTTCAGTTCCGTCAAGGAAGCTTTCAATGATGATTTCGTTGTCTTCTTTATACGCTACTTCAATTGCAATTGGTAATTCTGCTTCGGTTTTTACTTTTGAGATTCCGAAACTAGAACCTGCTTTGTTTGGTTTTACGAAACATGGCAATCCTACTTTTTTAACGATTTCTGCAGTATTGATTTCGTCACCTTTGTTCAAATAATAAGAAATTGCTGTTTTGATTCCGTATGGTTTTAAAACAGATAATAAATCTCTTTTATTGAATGTTAAGGCCGATTGGTAATAATCGCAAGAAGATTGTGGCATTCCGATTAATTCGAAATACGCTTGCATTAATCCGTCTTCGCCTGGAGTTCCGTGAATGGCATTGAAAACACAATCAAATGTGATTTTCTCACCGTTTACTGTAACTGAAAAATCATTTCTATCAATTGGAAATTCGGCTTCATTTTCGTCTACATAAACCCATTTTTCTTTGAAAATGTGAATACGGAATCCGTTGTATTTTGTTTTGTCAAGATATTGATACACGACATTCCCGCTAATTAAAGATATTTTGTATTCGCTGGAATAGCCGCCCATGATGATGGCAATGTTTTTCATGTTTTTGTTTCAGGTTTTAATTTGTTTCAAGTTTCAGGTTTTGCGGTAAATCGTTCAAATCTGTTTTGAAACTTTATTGAATATATGATTTTTTAATAAATAACGTTCTTATGAAATAGATTGTCCTAGCCCTGATAGAAGCGGCATCCTTTTGTGCCGGGGTTCGGCGCAAAAGATACAGCGGATAGCAGGAAATGGCTCCTGAAATTTGAAATCGAGAATTTTAAAAATTCCAAATTCCAAAGTTCTTTGTTTTAAACAAAATTATCATTTTTTTTGAAACGAAATACTTTATCTTTGTCGCTATTAAAAATAAATTTATGAGTTTACGTCAGTATTTAACAAGCCGAGTTTTTTTCTTGCAATTGCTTGCGGCCGCAGCTATTATTGCGGTTATTGGTTATTTATTTATGCATTGGTTAACTTTTACGACTGATCACGGACACGAAATTGCAGTTCCGAATTTGTCTAAATTGACTGAGGAACAAGTGGAAAACAAATTGGACGAATTGGATTTGGATTACGTTCTTTTGGATAGTGTTGATTACAGAAGTGAATACCCTAAATATAGTGTTGTTGAGCAAGATCCGTTGCCAGGAACAATGGTAAAAGTGGGTAGAAAAATTTATATCAAGATTAATGCTTCTGGTTTTTCTTCTGTGAAAATTCCAGATTTGATCGAGAAAACATATCGTGAGGCTGTGCCGACGTTAAAAGCGCTAGGTCTTGAGCCAGGAACGATTACGTATATTCCGAACCTTGGAAAAGATATGGTTTTGGAAATGCGTTTAAAAGGAAGAAACTTAAAAGTAGGTGATAGAGTGCTTAAAGCTTCTAAAATTGATTTGGTTCTAGGAGACGGAAAAGCAAGTTATGTAGATGATAGTCAGGCGACAGATAGTACTGCGGTGCCTGCAGAAACCCCAAATGATGAACAATAATATTGAAGAAAATTTAGATCTGGAAGACGAATTATTTGAGCACTACAGATTTGAAGTCCCAAAAGGTCAGGCGTTTTTGCGTATTGACAAATATTTGATGTATTTGATTCCGAATGCCACACGAAATAAGATTCAGAATGCGGCAACTAACGGAAATATTTTTGTGAATGATATTCCGGTAAAATCAAATTACAAAGTAAAACCTTTTGATGTAATAACGGTTATGTTGTCGCATCCTCCGTTTGAGAATAGGGTAGATCCAGAAGATATTCCGTTGGATATTGTTTATGAGGATGATGCGTTATTGCTTATCAATAAGCCACCGGGATTGGTAGTACACCCAGGTCACGGAAATTATACTGGAACGTTGGTGAACGCTTTGGCTTTTCATTTTGAAAATCTGCCAATGAACAGTAGCGAGCGCCCAGGTTTGGTTCATAGAATTGATAAAGATACTTCTGGTCTTTTGGTTGTGGCTAAAACGGAAGCTGCTATGACGCATTTAGCAAAGCAATTTGAAGCTAAAACTACTGAACGTGAGTATATTGCTCTAGTTTGGGGAAATGTTGTGGCTGACAGTAGTACAATTGAAGGAAACTTAGCAAGACATTTGAAAGACAGAATGCAAATGGCCGTTTTTGATGATCCAGAAATTGGAAAACCTGCTATTACGCATTATAAAGTTTTGGAGCGTTTTGGTTATGTAACTCTTATTTCTTGTAAATTGGAAACAGGAAGAACACACCAGATTCGTGCTCATATGAAGCATATTGGTCATCCGTTATTTAATGATGAGCGTTACGGCGGTCATTTGATTTTGAAAGGAACAACTTTTACAAAATACAAACAGTTTATTGAGAATTGTTTTAAAGCTTTACCACGTCAAGCGCTGCATGCTAAAACGCTTGGATTTGTTCACCCAAATACGGGAGAATTAATGCGTTTTGATACAGAATTGCCTCAGGATTTTCAAGATTGTATCGAGAAATGGCGTAATTATGTGAAGTCGCATAACACGGAAGATGAAAATTAATTAGATAATTTGGCAATTAGAAAATTAGATAATTCTTATATAAAATAAAAAAAGCTCCCGAAAGGAGCTTTTTTTATTTTATCGTTCCAATATTCTGTAGAGGCGCACTGCAGTGCGTCTCCGCAACGAATATCTACAATACGTTAGACGCACTGCGGTGCGTCTCTACAGATATACTTTGTCTTATTATACGATATGGTAAATTTTGTTTTTATCAGTTTAATTCTTAATATATTTGATTTTTAAATCGGTTATTTTGATTTCTCCATTGCTTATGAAACCTAATTTTCCTTTTTGGTTTAGATTGCTTTTTTCAAGAGAGCATTCTAAACTTGTTTTATCGTCAACAGAAAAGTATAATTGGCTGTTTTGAACTCTAATTTTTACAGAATACCATTTATTATTTTCTAATTGCATTGGCTTTCTAAATAAGGTTTTTCCGCCTCTTTTTCCATACGAATCGTCTTTTTTATCATAGACTCCATCGCCAATTACAATGTTTTTGTCAATTTGATATAAGTAGGTTCTAATGTATTTTCCTTTATCTAAATTGAGCATGATTTCGAATAAAGATGCGTTGGTCATATTGACTTTCAAATTGATTTCATAATTCTTTGGAAGCTGTTTTTTTGAAACCAAAACTCCCCAAGGCGAAAGAGAACCATTTCCTGTAAGAGTGTCATTTTTTAGAATCCATTCTTTAGAATTAATTGTCCAATCAGATTTTATTTCTTTTGATGTACTTAAAGTATATTCTTTTTTTACTGTTGAAATTGTGCCAGAACACGAAATCAAGATTAACTGTAAAAGGAGAAATACGGCAAATTTTATTTTCATTTAATTTAATTCTGAGTGATATTTTATTTTTCCGATTGAACCAGTTTCAGTTGCTAAAAGTTCAAAGACAGAAGTAGGAGCAAGGCCCGATTCTATACGATGTGAAACATACAGTATAGAAACGTTAGTTTCTTGTTTTATGGTGTTGATAAGCTGAATTACCAAATCTACATTTTCGTCGTCTAAACCTTCTACAGGTTCATCTAAAATCAATAATGGCGGATGTTTTAAAACGGCGCGAACAATTAATGCAACACGCTGCTGTCCGATAGAAAGATCAATGAAACGTTTTTTGCGTAAATGTGTCATTTCGATAACTTCAAGCCATTGCGTCACGATATTCTTTTGATGTGTTGTTGGTTCAGTATAAAGCCCAATCTGGTCAAAGAATCCTGAAAGGATCATTTGCTCCAATGTATGTCCTTTTTGAAACAAATCCATCATAGAGGTCGCGTAAATCCCGATTTGTTTCTTTATATCCCAAACACTTTCTCCGGTTCCTTTTTTTCTTCCAAATAAAACCAGATTTTGTCCAAAGCCCTTTGGATTGTCTCCTGTAATCAAGGATAAAATAGTGCTTTTTCCGGAACCATTTGGACCGACTAACTGCCAGAATTCACCTTGTTTGATTGCCCAAGAAATGTTGTTAAGAATCTTTCTTTCGTCATAACTTACCGAAACATTTTCAAGTCTGATTAATTCGTTTCCCGGAAAAGTATGAGTTTCTGTTGCTTTTGGAATTGCAGTTGTATTTAACGTTTTGAAATGATTTTCGGCTTTTTTAAATGGATGCAATTCGAATGTGTTGTCTTTAATTTGAGCTTTATTTGGCACAAATTCAAGAACATCAACCGTACGATTTAAAAGCTGGATAATTGCAATATCATTGGTTAAGTCCTTTAATGAATTGGCTAAAACTACTCGCGAAGCTTGATCCAAATGATCAAAAGGATTGTCGAAAATAATGTAATCGGGTTTTTGATTAATACAGTATTTTAAAAACTCTTTTTTACGTTCGCCAGAAGAAAATGTTCGAAGCTGTCTATGCGAATCTGGCGAAGCTTCAACGCTGTCATATTGAAATTCTTTTTCTATAAATTTTTCAATGGCTATGTCAGAAAAAAGTATTCCTTTTTGATTGTTAAAAACGGCTAATTCTCCAGTTGCTTCGCCATTTAATATATTGTCTATTAATTTCTTTTTATTTACTTGATTTGATAAAAGTATATCCCAGTGCTGCATGGTAATTTTTATTTGTATTATTTTTTTTGCCACAGATTTCGCAGATTAAAAGGATTGAAAAAAAATGTGTTGCCACGAATTTCGCGAATTCGCACGAATTTTTTATCATTTATAATTCGTGAAATTGCTTCGCCTATTTGCTATCGCTCGGACCGTGGCTAAAAAAATCACTTTAATCTGTGAAATCTGTGGCTAAAAATTATTCTGTTTGTTGAGTTGCCATTTCGCGGTCATTTCTTGACCATTCGCTCCAAGAGCCAGCATATAATTTAGGAATTGGAAGTCCTGCGTAATCCATCGCTAATAACGTGTGACAGGCTGTAACTCCAGAACCGCAATGTACGATTGTATTTTCTGCTTTTATATCTTTTAAAACGATTTTATACTTTTCAGCCAATTCGTCTGCAGGTTTAAAGAATCCGTTTTCATCCAGATTTTCCGTTAGCGGAACATTAACAGCTCCAGGAATATGCCCTGCAATTAAATCGAGTGGTTCTACCAAACCATCATATCTGTTTTTATCGCGAACATCGATTACAATATTTTGATCGTTTTTACGAGCTTTTTCGACTTCGTCAATATCCGCTAAAAGTAGTTTCCATTCGTGAGAAGGATAGGCTGTTTTTTCAAAAATTTCAATTCCAGAATTAGTCGGAAATCCTACTTGAATTGCCGCTTGATAACCTCCATTTAAAACCTGAATTTTTTCATGACCAACCGCGCGCATCATCCACCAGAATCGAGCTGCAAAATTGGAACCGTTTTTATCATCGTAAACGACAACATGATCTGAAGGTGAAATTCCTAATGAAGATAGGGTTTTTGAAAAATCTTCAGAAGAAGGTAATGGATGTCTTCCTCCATTGGCTGGATTTTCTGGAATTGCAGCCAAATCACGATTTAAATCAATATAACGAGCGTATTTTAAATGTTCTTTTTGATAATTTTCGAAAGTGTTTGCGCCAGCCCTAGCGTCAATTAAGATAATTGAATCTTGAATCTTTAATAATTCCTCAACGTTTATAATAGGTGAAAATGTAATAGACATGTTGAAATCGTTTTTATAATTTATTTTCAGTTGCTTAGTCAGCAAATGCCTGACTGTAAAAAATTAAAAAAGTATTATTTGTTTTGTTATACTTCAGACAATCCCAATTATTGTAAACAGGACTTGTTGAAATGCAAAGTGTGTTTTCTAAGTTTGTTTTGGAAGTTTTCTTTGAAAAACATCCATCTTTCAAGGCAAAATTTTCGTCTTTTGAGATATCGGCAACTTTTACTGGAGGCGCCTCGAGATAGTATCCTGGATTTATTTCAATAGCGTCTTCATTCATAATTAAATTTTCTTGGGCAAATTGATAATCAAGCGTTCCAAAAGAATAACTGCCACAATCATTTAAACCGTTTTCGACTTTTATGTCTTTAAATAGTTCAGAATATATATTTGTTGCTCCATTAAAAAGCAAAAATTTCAATCTGTTGCTTTTTATATCATAAACTGCAAAAATATAATCTTCGCTACTTGTTTGAAATATATTTCCTTTTGCAAAAGAAAGCAATTCGTAATCATGGTTTGTTTTGAAAAATTGGTTTTGTTTTTCGTCTAGTTGTTCTGTCATTTTAGAATTGACTTTAGAAAAAAGCTGTTTTTCAGAAAGTCGTTTTAAACTTTCTCTGTTTTCTGAAATTCTGTCTGCTAATTTAGAATCGTCATAAACGGAAATCTGATAATGAATTGTGTCAGAAGTTTTATTTGCTTTGCTACTTTCGTGTACTGTTTCTTTTTTATTGGTGATTTTCTCTTGCTGTTTTGAGTTGCATGAAAATAAAGCTAGTGAAAGAAGAACGAAAGCAATTTTGATTTTCATAAAAAAAGGAATGTTTTTTAGTTTTATAAAGGATTTGTTTTTGGTTGTTTGTGTGCTTTATTTTTTCTTGGAATTACCAAGCCAAAGCAAAGCATTCAAAATTAACTGACTTTGTGTTTTGTTTTCAAAAGTGTATGATAAAGTTTTGTTTGTTCCGCCTTCATAATCGATATCATTGTGTCCCATATTTACGTACAGCATTTTGTATTTTTTATTGGTCCAAACAACAGGATAATAACCACTGTGCCAGATTTCATGTGCTTTTGGGCCAGTTCCTAATGGAAAACTAGATTCATCAATAGCCAATAAAATTTCAATATCTGGATTTTTGGTTAAATCGTTAGACCATCTGTACCATTCGTTTGGAGCAGAAGAGAAAGTTTTAGGCAGATTTTTGGTTACGGGATGCTGATTTTCTACTCTTAAAACTGCTGAAGTCGGTTTCCAAGTATTGCTTCCGTATTCGCCAGAACCTAAAAAAGTATTGTGATACCAGTTCCAATCTTGATTGTAGCTCGAATTGTTTAAAGCAAATGCTGAAAAGTGAAATCCAATAAAGCCTCCACCGTTTTCCATATATTTTTGAAAAGCATCGCGCTGTTCTTTTTTCTCGGGTCTTGTATCTAAAAAGAGAACAACTTGATATTTCGCCAAAAACTTAGCATTTAAATTATCCCAATTACTGGTCGAATCGTATTGAAAATGATTTTCTGCGGCTAATTTCGGAAAGTATTTATTAGCTTCATGCACAAAACTAATATGCGCCTGATCGTTTTTTGCGGTATAAAAAGCAATTACTTTAAATTTTGGATCTTTTTTGTTCTGTGAAAAGCCAATGAATGAAATAACAAAAAAGAGAATTAAAATGCTTCTTTTGAAAATGGTTTGGTGGTTTTGGTTAAAAATAGTCATTTATGTCTAATGAATTATAGAGGAATTTTTTCGATTAAAATTTCATGTTCAGATTTATCAAAATAAGTGCAAGTCATTTCGACAATATCAACACGCCATTTTGCAATTCCAGCTTGTGCACAGTGATTGCAGAAAGTCATATAATCGGTTTCGCCATGCTGGTGTTTTACCAAATTTTCGATAAAAAGTTCTTTGTTTGGAAAATCAGCAATTTTAATTTCAGGATATTTCTCTTCTGCTGCGGCTGTGTAATTGTTTAATCCGTAATAAACAACGCTTCCATCGTGTACATAAGTATCATATCCTTTGACACCAAGGATTATTAAATCTTGAATATAATTTGGAAAATCTGCTCCAGTTTTCACTTTCGAGTGCGCTTCTTTTATTTGTTTTATTGTAAACATGTTTATATGATTTTTAAGTTAGGGTTTGCCACGAATTGCACTAATTTACACGAATTTTTTATTTAAAAATTTCGGAAAATTAATTAGTGTCAATTCGCGAAATTCGTGGCGAAAAAAAATTATTTCAAAAATACGATTAATGATTTTATAAATGAATCAAAAGATTCAATATGTGGCAAATGTCCTGTATTTGGAATTTCAACGAGTTTTGCATTTGGAATTGCTTTCTGAGTTTTTTTGCCCAATTCAGCATAATTTCCCATTGTTTTTCGCACTTCTTCAGAAACTAATGGTTTTCCCAAAGCGGTTTTGTCTCTTGTTCCGATAATCAATAATGTTGGACATTTTATGTTTTTAAATTCATACAAAACGGGCTGCGTAAAAATCATATCGTATAAAAGAGCCGAATTCCAAGCAACAATATTATAATCTGCTGCAGTGGTCCAGCCTGCGCCAAGTTCAGCCCATTTTTGATAATCGGCATTCCATTTTCCGTCATAATAATTTGCCATTTGGTATTGCTTAATGTTTTCGTAATTCTGTTTTAATTCCGATTCGTACCACCAATCAACAGGTTTGTAAGGCACGACTAATTTCCAGTCTTCTAAGCCAATCGGATTTTCTAAAACTAATTTTTCTGTTGTTTCTGGATACATCAATGCAAATCGCGTTGCCAGCATTCCTCCCATAGAATGTCCTAGAATAGTGGTTTTGCTAATTCCTAAATGATCTAAAAGCTTCTTGGTGTTTTCTGCCAGCTGCTGAAAAGTGTACTGAAAATGATCTGGTTTTGTTGATTTTCCAAAACCAATTTGATCGGGAACAATTACTCGATAACCTTCTTTTGTTAGTGCTTTAATTGTAGTTTCCCAATAAGCGCCGTTGAAATTTTTTCCGTGAAGTAAGACAATATTTTTCTGATTGTAATTTTCTGGAATAACATCCATATAACTCATTTTCAAGTATTGGCGCTGATTGCTCAATTCGATAAAATGAACAGGGAAAGGATATTCGTAGTTACTTAAATTAATGTCCAGTGCTTTTATATTTCCCTGCTGGCCAAAACTTAAGAAGGGAATTAGTATAAATAATAATTTCAGTATTTTCATTCGAGAGGCAATTGTTTTTATGATTTATAAAATTAAACCTAACCATTTTTAAAACAAAGCTTAAAATCTTAAAGTTATCAGAAAAATAACTTTTGAAATGATTTTGTTGTTTTTAATGTCAATAATCGATGATTTATTAAAATTTTACCGATTAAATGATGCTGATTATGAAAATAATGTATTTTAACGAATAATGTAGCACTTCAAGGGACTTCTTTTATTAATAGGAAAAATGTATGTAATTTAGTATCAGAATGTTGTAAGCCTTAAATATTAGTATTATGAAAAAGACAATACTTTTGCTCCTGCTAACAGTCCCCACATTTGCCCAAGAACTCAATACTTTTGATTTCGCCGTTATAAATTCGACCTTAATTTCTGCAAATATTGACCTCGATAAAGGCCGGAGCGTTGTCGCGGCAAATCAAGATCAATATTCGGCTTATTTTCAGTACGCTCTTACGCTGTGTGAAGACGATATTATTTTTGGCGCCGGAATTGACAAATCTGAAATCGATCGTACCTATGTGGGGTATATCGGTAAGATTTGCGATAAATTTAGAGCTACAATTGGTATAGGATATGTCGATTCTAGAAGCGGTTATGAGGGAACTTTTACGGGTTTTAGCATTTCATGGCATTTTTCTGAAAATACTTATATCGGTGGAAACTTAGAAAATTTACATTCGTCAATAATTGATTATGATACAGACGAAAGTTTTGATTATTATAAAAAACTGGTTCCCAAAGTTTTTGGAAGTTATGAGATTATTCCACATGTGATTGCTTTTGGACAATTGAGTTCGAGAGTAAATGATATTGCTTTAAAATATCAGGTTCGCCGATTTTCTGCGGGAGGATTTTATTCTGGACATTCGTTTGGAGGGATTTTCGGAACTTTGAACGTTGGACGTTTTGCAATT
The DNA here is from genome assembly GCF_003254585.1 of Flavobacterium sharifuzzamanii. Lineage (GTDB taxonomy): Bacteria > Bacteroidota > Bacteroidia > Flavobacteriales > Flavobacteriaceae > Flavobacterium > Flavobacterium sharifuzzamanii. Next base: position 344,219 of record NZ_QJGZ01000036.1, read on the forward strand.
TCCTGCAGTACCACTTTTGAAAGAGTAAACTTTGGATTAAAGTTTGAGTAACGAAATTAAAAATAAAGTTTGGTTAAGAGAAAAATCCCAAAGACAATATCAGCAATTGTTTCTGGGATTTTTTATTAGGTTATTGCTGGTTTATAGCCCAACAAAATCATCGCTTTTTGGGAAAATACTCAAAGCTTGAATTGCAATTTCTGGAGTAGGAGAAGCCAATTTTCTAAGTTTGGTATCCATCCATGCTCCGTCTACTGTAATTGTAGCGCAAAGTGTATCATCTTCTCTTCTAAATTCGTGAATGATAGACCAGCGTGAAGCATCAGCTTTCATTTTTGAAGTTTTGGTATGAATGAATATTTTGTCTGAAAGTTTTAATTCTTTTCTAAAAACACATTCTTCTCTAAACAAAACAGGCCCAAAACCTTGTGTCTGCATTACTTTTAAAGTTAAGCCTAATTCTTCTAAAATTTCGATACGATGCTGCGCACCAAAATCGTAATAAGCACTGTGACGAACGTGAAAATTTGGGTCAAGATCTGACCAGCGGAAAGATATTTCTTTTATAAATGAAGCCATTTTTAATATTGATTTTATTGAAAAACCGAAATTACGAATAAAAAATAAACGAATATCATAAAATTACTATGCGTGCATATTTTTTTTTCTTCATTTAGATGTGAAAAGAAACATTTTCCAATTACGCTCTTTCTACTAAACAATTATAACAGCCAGGTCTCGCATTGTGAATATGGATGTAATCTATTTTTTCGTTTTCAAAAATTTTGATAATGCTTTCTTTGAGAGTATTTCCTTCAACTACAGACGCTTCTTTCATTATGCCATTTTTATCGTAACTACGCAGCGAAAGTAATCTATGATTAAACATAAGCGGAATCTGGTTCATTTCGAATGCAGGTGTAGTGACTTTCTTTCGTATAAAAATTGGTCCGCTTGCTTGATAAGGTGAGGTTGTTTGATGATGTTTGTATGGCAATAGAATGACTTCTTCGCCTATTTGAGCATCTTCTAAGCTAACTCTGCAGGGAAAACCTGGGAATTTATCGACTGTCATTCTGATTGCGCCGATTTTTTCTAGTTCTAAATCTGTTAATTCGAAGTAGCCTGAAAATTCTGTATGATTTAAAGACTTGATTTTAAAATTTGCTTCCATAATTTTTTTAAGCAAAAATCATATTTGTTAGGAAGCAAAAAAATCCAAATCTTGCTATGTTTTTAATTGACGTATTATAATGTCATTTTAGCTAATTCAACTTCAAGCTTATCAAAGTTTTCTTCATTTTTATCAACTACATATTGTTTGAGTTTTTGGCATTCAGCTTCAGTTTCAAAAAGCATTTTGAAAACTACTTTGGTTTCATTTTCAGAAATGGCTTCAAATGTTGTCAGAATCTGAAAAAGCGGTTTCGAATGGCGTTTCCACGCAATAAGATTGGGCTTGTCTATTTTTATGAATTCGCATTCATTTTCAAAATTTCCCCTTTCTGGGCCATGCATGGTAAATTTCCATCTTCCGCCTTCGCGAAAATCAAATTCATGAAACGTATTGGTAAAACCTTTTGGTCCCCACCAATTTTTCAAATGTTCAGGATTGCTCCATGCTTTAAAAACAAGTTCTTGAGGGAAATTCAAAATACGCGTAGTAACAATTTCTGAATCTGGGGTTGTCGAAAGAATCTCTGAAGTCATTTTTTTAAGTTTTAAATTAAACAAAAATTCACGGTTATAAAATTACGTCTATTTTTAAATACTTTCAAGATTGTCCCATTCGTATTCTATTTTATTAATTTTCATGAAGTATGGAATTAACAGCAGAATTTCTAGTCTAAAAGAAAAATGATCTTTTCCTGCACTAAAAGGGAGTATAAAAAGAGAAGCAATACATATTGCAATCCCAACTATGGCATCTATTTTAGCAATCATGATGGCGTTGGGCTTTTCAAACCAAAGAGAATATGCTGCAAATCCTTTTAAGAGCATAATAGAAATTATAAAAATTCCGGTTCCAGAATAAGCGGTATCGGTTGCGAATCCGTAAAGAGATAAATTTACGTTTGGAACAAAAAGATTTGTAATAAGAGAGCCTATTGCACATATAGCCATAAACATAAAAATCCAGCAGAAAACTTTTATCCACCAAGGCAGAAGTTTACGTCTTATTATTTCTGGTTTTTCAAATTCATCAAAATTGCTCTTTAATTCTTGTTCCATAGTTTGTTTTTGGTTTAGATCGATTGGTTAGATATATTTTGAGTTTAATTTTTAAGCTGTCTTTTTTCTTCTATTTCGTTTATTTTTTTGACAATCCATGGGAGTGTCAATCCTTGGCCAATTAAAGTAAGAAGTACAACTGCAATAGAAATGAAAATAATAGCATTTCTGAGCGGAAATGGCGTTCCATCTTCTAAGAATTTTGGCAATCCAATTGCAATGGCCAACGAAACAATACCGCGCATTCCTGACCAGCTTATAATTAAGCTGTTTCCGAAGTCGAGAAGAGCATTTTCGCTTACTTTTCGCTTTTTCTTGTCATTATTTCTAAAGGCCTTCTGAAGGTTTATTTTTTGAAGAAATATTCGGACCATTCTCGTGAGCAATGCTACAATTGTTATTATTACTGCATAACCAATATAAGGCAAAATCATATCACTTTCTATATCTTCTAATACATATCTGAAATTGAGTCCGATTAAGATAAAAATCAATCCGTTGAGTAAAAATATAACAACGTCCCAAAGACTTTTGGAACTGTTTTTTAAGTGCTCAGGAAAAACTTTATTGCTTAAACGCGCCATTGCCAAACCTAAGAAAACAACTGCTATAACTCCAGAAACGTGTAAATGCTCGGCAACAAGATAGGTGACAAAAGGCATTAAAAGCATAAAACTCACAACGACATTAGTGTTGTTTCTGACCGTTCTTAGTATGATCCCTAATATTTTCCCCATTACCGCACCTACCAAAAAACCTCCTCCCAATAAGAAAACAAATTGAAAAGCGGCTTTCCAGATTACAAAAGTAGCACCCATAACCGCAGCAACTGCAAAATGATAGGCAACCAATGCTGAGGCGTCGTTTATTAAGCTTTCGCCTTCGAGTATGGTTAAAGTTTTTTGAGGTATTCCGAGTCCTTTTGTAATGTTTATGGCAGCTACAGCGTCGGTGGCTGAAAGTACAGCTCCAAGTACAAACGATAAAGGCCATATCATGCCGGGAATCATATAATGGGAAACTACTGCGATCCAAAAAGTAGTGAAAAAAACTAATGGTATTGCTAGTGAACTAATTGTGCCTATATTGGTTTTAAAGTGTTTTGGCGAAATATTAAAAGAAGCATCATATAAAAGCGGAGGAAGAAAAATCAGAAAAATGATTTCAGGATTGATTTCTATTTCATTGATCGTTGGAATAAATCCAATGGCAACTCCAACAATTACAAGTAGAATCGGGTAGGGAAGTTTGGCTTTGTCTGCAAAAGCTGATAGTCCTATTACGATGGCGAGAATAAAGATGATAAGGCTGTAGTTTTCCATTCTTTTAATTTTGAGAAAGGCTAATGTAAAAAATATTGTTTCAACTGTTTATTTGCTTGACAGAAAAGATTCTATGCACTTGATTTGTCTTGCTCTTAATGCTCGATTTTGTTTTTCATAGATTTACTAATTATTATTCCAATGATAAAACCACTCAGAAGACCACCAATATGAGCCGCATTATCAATTCCGCCAGCTAATCCCATAATTAAATTATAGCCAATAAAAATTAATGTTGTAGTTAAAAATGTTTTGCTAAAATCTGGAGGAAATACATTTCTTAATAATAAACTAAGAAATAAACCGTAAAGCCCAAAAATAGCACCTGAAGCACCTATGCTTACCGTTGCTTCATGCCACCAAATACTCGCACAACTTGCAAGTATACCAGTAATCAAATATACGACTAGATATTTTGTTTTACCTAATACAGGTTCAATGAATAAGCCAATAAACAAGAGTCCGAACATATTTGATACTAGATGAATTAAACCACCATGAAGAAAAATGTTTGTTAAAAGTCGCCACCATTGCCCATTGATTGTAAATGGTCTGAAGTTTCCTCCCCAGTTTAATAAATCTTGTCCATTAAAAGATATAAATCATAAACCCGCTATAGCCATTATTAAAAAAATCAGGATGTTTACATATATTAAAATTGGCGTGATGAAGTAGCCTTCTCGCGGTTTTAAAAAATCTAAAAACTCTTTCAAATCTTTATCTTTAGATGTTCCATTTTTAAAGCGTCTTAATTCTATTTCATTACATTTTGGAATTAATACCATTAATAACCAAACAATATTACCAATTAAAAATGTTCCAATAAGCCAATAAAGAGTATCTCCCTTTCTGTTTTCAAATGGTTTATTGTTTGAGATAAAAATGATAGAACCTTCGGTATTTATTTTTGTGATTTTTTTTAGTGCCATTTTGTAACCATCACCAATATCGGAATTGCCAACTCTTTCCAAATAAACGAAATCACTTAAATCCTTTTTGTCAAATTCATATTGACTAAATTTTAAGAATTCCTCATATCTTTTTTGTTTGTCTCTTTCATCAAGTCTATTGCTCATACGGTCTTCATATTTTACTCCTAACCAATATTTGCAACTTGTATTTGTTATATCATTTTTTTTATCAAAAATGGGTACCACTACAGATAAGTTTATATATATGTCGTTATTTCTTCCGCCAGTTTCAAAAGTAGTATGGGTTCCGATTTTTGATTTGTCTAAATAGAAACGTTTGACTTTATAGTATTTTGCAGGTTCTTGTTTTGAAATTTGGCTGATAAAATCGATTTGACTTAATTTTCCTGTTGAGTTTTTTAAATAATCTTGGGCTATTAGAGTAGGGCCTGCAATAGCAAGCCAAAGAATCAATAAATAAAGGTCGTTATATGTTTTTCCGTTGGAGTTCTTTAGTTTCAAAATTTTTAATCGTGGTCGAAAAAAGAATAATACAGGAATTAGTGGAAGTATAAATGGAATACCAAATTCAACAATAATTTCCTTTACAGAAAATAATTGCAATTTGGTCAGTAAAAACCAATTAAAAAAAGTATAAAAACTACAAAAGGCAATTGAAATAATTAGAAAAGGGATATACAGTATTTTGAGTTTCTGTATTATATTTTTATTCATAAAATTTTATTCGATATAACTATTTAAAATCCAAATCTCAATGAATCTTCAAAAATAGTCTTTTTCTTATTATTTTATCTATGGTTTTTAAATTTTGAAATAATATGTTTTTCTTATTTGAAATATGGTAGAGGTTTTGTTTTAATTATATTTAGGATGAAGATTTGTGAAAGGATCGTCTATAGTTCTTATGAAAACAGATGCCTAGCCCCGATAGAAGCGACATCCTTTTGTGCCGGGGTTCGGCATAAAAGATATAGCGATTAGCGGGAAATAGCTTCATAATTACTTCATAATGACATGAAAAAATAGGTCATGCCATGATTGTCAGGTTTTAAAAATGTCATGTTGTCAGATTGTTTTTAGGGCACTGACGCTAAAACTGACAATTTTATTTGGTTTTTTATATTGGCACAAAGATTGACTTATGCCACCTGAGTTATTAAAATAAAATCAAAAATTAAATATATAAAAAATGGGTAAAATAATCGGAATTGACTTAGGTACGACGAACTCTTGTGTTTCTGTAATGGAAGGTAACGAAGCAGTTGTTATCCCTAACGCAGAAGGAAAAAGAACTACACCATCTATCATCGCTTTTGTTGAAGGTGGAGAAATTAAAGTAGGTGATCCTGCAAAAAGACAAGCAGTAACTAACCCTACAAAAACGATTGCTTCTATTAAACGTTTTATGGGACACACTTTTGCTGAAACTCAAGAAGAAGCAAAAAGAGTTCCTTACAGTGTTGTAAAAGGTGACAACAATACTCCACGTGTGGATATTGACGGTCGTTTATACACTGCTCAAGAATTGTCTGCAATGACACTTCAAAAAATGAAAAAAACTGCTGAAGACTATTTAGGTCAAACAGTAACTGAGGCAGTTATTACAGTTCCTGCTTACTTTAACGATGCTCAGCGTCAAGCTACAAAAGAAGCTGGTGAAATCGCTGGTCTTAAAGTTATGCGTATCATCAACGAGCCAACTGCTGCTGCACTTGCTTACGGATTAGATAAAAAAGGAAATGATCAAAAAATTGCTGTTTACGATTTAGGTGGAGGTACTTTTGATATCTCTGTTCTTGAATTAGGAGACGGTGTATTTGAAGTATTATCTACAAATGGTGATACTCACTTAGGTGGTGATGATTTTGACCAAGTTATTATTGACTGGTTAGCTGACGAATTCAAATCTGAAGAAGGAATTGATTTACGTTTAGATCCAATGTCTTTACAGCGTTTGAAAGAAGCTGCTGAGAAAGCTAAGATTGAATTATCATCTTCTGCTGAAACAGAAATCAACTTGCCATACGTAACTGCTACTGCTTCTGGACCAAAACACTTAGTGAAAAAATTATCTAGAGCTAAATTTGAGCAATTATCTGATTCTTTAGTAAAACGTTCTATGGAGCCAGTTGCTAAAGCATTAAAAGATGCAGGTTTATCTACATCTGATATCGACGAAGTAATCCTTGTAGGAGGTTCTACTCGTATGCCAAGAATCGCTGACGAAGTTGAAAAATTCTTCGGTAAAAAAGCATCTAAAGGTGTTAACCCTGATGAGGTTGTTGCTATTGGAGCTGCTATTCAAGGTGGAGTTTTATCTGGAGATGTAAAAGATGTATTGTTACTTGACGTAACTCCTCTTTCTTTAGGTATCGAAACTATGGGTGGTGTATTGACTAAATTAATCGAGTCTAACACAACTATCCCAACTAAAAAATCTCAAGTATTCTCTACTGCTGCTGATTCTCAACCATCTGTTGAAATCCACGTATTACAAGGAGAAAGAGCTATGGCTGCTGATAACAAAACTATCGGTCGTTTCCACTTAGATGGTATTCCACCAGCACCAAGAGGAGTTCCTCAAATCGAAGTAACTTTCGATATTGATGCTAATGGTATCATCAAAGTTTCTGCAACTGACAAAGGAACTGGAAAATCTCACGATATCCGTATCGAAGCTTCTTCTGGATTAACAGCTGAAGAAATCGAAAAAATGAAAAAAGATGCTGAAGCTAACGCTGATGCTGACAGAATCGCAAAAGAAAGAGCTGAGAAATTGAACGAAGCTGACAGTACTATTTTCCAAACTGAATCTCAATTGAAAGAGTTAGGAGATAAATTAACAGACGATCAAAAAACAGCTATTGAATATGCTTTAACTGAATTGAGAATGGCTCACCAATCTCAAGATCTTGATGCAATCCAAAAAGGATTAGACAATGTAAATGCAGCTTGGAAAACAGCTACAGAAGCAATGTACGCTCAAGGAGGTGAAGGACAACAAGCTGCTCCACAACAAGAGCAGTCTTCTGGAGATAACGTTGAAGACGTTGAATTCGAAGAAGTAAAATAATTCTTTAGTATTAAGTAATTAGTACAAAGTATTAAGATAGAAACCGAGTCAGAAATGACTCGGTTTTTTTATGGTATAGTTTTGTGTAGAGACGCACTGTAGTGCGTCTAACTCTAGGTTTTCCACAAACTGATAATTGTCATTTCCCATTCAGATTCTTTTTCGTAATATTACTATTGTAAATTTTCATGAATGAGAAAGATTAAATACAAGAAAGGACGCAAGCTGCAACATATTACTTTAGAGTACACTGGCACGCATAGAGAGCACGAAACAGAGATGCAGCTTTTTGTATATAATGACGCAGATGTTGTCGAATACGATAAGTTTACTGTCTTGGCTCTAAATTCTTGTTTTGATTACACAAAAAATAATTGGCTCAATATTCATGGACTTCATGATATTAATCTTATAAAAACGATTGGTGCTCATTTTAAGTTAGATGATTTTCTTCTTGCTGATATTTTAAATACTACCAAAAGAACCAAATTAGAAGATCAGCAAGAGATTTTGTTCTTCAATATAAAATCACTTCTTCCTTCTGAATATTCGGATAATATTAGTGTTGAACAATTAAGCTTTATTTTGAAAGACGGAATCTTAATTTCTTTTCAAGAAAAACGAAGCGACTTCTTTACGCATATCCGAGAACGTTTACGTACGCATGCAGGAATAGTTAGAACCAAAAAGGTAGATTATCTCTTGTATTTGCTTTTAGACGCTGTAATGGAAAATTTCTACATTACGTTGGAAGATGAAGAAGATAAAATCGAAGACTTAATCAATTTGACTAAAAAAGAGGCTAAACCAGTTATTTTGGAGAAAATTGAAAATCATCGTGATAATTTGAATTTCTTAAAACGTTCTATTGTGCCACTTCGAGATTCACTTTATTATTTGAAAACGAAGAAAGATGATGACGAAGATAATGGTTTAATCCAGAAGGAAACTTTTAACTTCTTTATTAGACTACATCAAAAAAGCTTGGAGCTTTTGGATCAAATAGAATCAGATATGAGCGCTTTAGAGAGTGCTTCTAATTTTTATTTTTCGGAACAAAGCCGAAAAATGAATGAAATCATGAAAACGCTGACCATTATATCAGCTATATTTATTCCGCTTACTTTTATAGTTGGAGTGTACGGAATGAACTTTGAAAACATGCCAGAACTCAAAATGCAGAATGGCTATTTTATAGTCATGGGCGTAATGTTTTTGCTGGTAATTGCCCTAATCATTTATTTCAAAAAACGACGTTGGTTCTAGTCCTGTTTCACATTTGAAAAACTTGATTTTTGTAAATTTGGTATTTAGAATAAAATAAATAATTATGAGTAAAGCAATATATATAGCCACTAGTGACCATAATAGCGGTAAATCAATTATCACGCTCGGGTTGATGAGTATCTTAATTGGTAAAACTGCCAAAGTAGGGTATTTTAGACCTATAATTGAAGATTTTGTCGATGGTGAAGTAGATAATCATATCGAGACCGTTTTGTCGTATTTTAACCTTGATATTGCGTTTGAAGATGCTTATGCTATTACCAAAAGCAGATTAATCAAGAAAAAAAATAAAGGTAAAATAGGAGAGGTTCTGGATCTGATTATTGAGAAGTATAAAAAACTGGAAGAACGATTTGATTTTGTTTTGGTTGAAGGAACCAGCTTTACGGGAGAAGGAACTTCAATCGAATTAGATCTGAATGTTTTGATTGCCAAAAACCTCGGAATTCCAACTATAATTGTCGGTTCTGGAGTTGGTAAAACCTTAGAAGAACTTTTAGATAGTTTGTATTTAGTTTATGATTCCTTTAAAGTAAAAGAGGTTGAAGTTTTATCTGTTTTTGCGAATAAAGTACAGCCCGAGAATATTGAACTGGTGACAAAAAGTTTGCAAAAAAGTTTGCCATCAAATGTTTTAATAAATACAATTCCGCTTATTTCGAGTTTGAATAATCCAACCATGCAGGAAATTGTAAACGAATTGAATGCCAAAGTTTTGTTTGGAGAAAATTATCTGAATAACGAGATCGGACATTACAGTGTTGGGGCAATGCAACTTCATAATTATTTGGTGCATCTGCACAATAATGCTCTTGTAATTACTCCAGGAGATCGTTCAGATATCATTTTAGGAGCATTACAGGCAAATGAATCGGCAAATTACCCGACGATTTCAGGAATTATCCTGACAGGAAATATTGTTCCAGAAGAAAGTATTTTAAAGCTTATTGAAGGACTTTCGGCGATTGTTCCGATTATTGCTGTAGATGGAGGGACTTACCACATTACAAATAAAATAGGCTCTATAAAATCGGAGATTTACGCCAACAATACGCATAAGATTGAAACCTCAATTAATACTTTTGAAAAGTACGTCGAAATTGAAGCTTTATCGCAAAGAGTAATTACTTTTCAGCCTGAAGGTATGACGCCAAAAATGTTTCAGTACAACATGGTTAAAAGAGCCAAACAGCACAGAAAACATATTGTATTGCCAGAAGGAAACGATGACCGAATTATTACAGCAGCATCAAGATTATTGGACATGGATGTGGTAGATATTTCGATTATTGGAGATAAAAAACAAATAGAAAGTAAAGTTGCGGAACTTGGACTTACATTTGACTTTTCTAAAGTAAACATCATTAATCCGATCGAATCTGAAATGTATGAGGATTATGCTAATACGTACTACGAGCTTAGAAAAGCCAAAAACGTAAGTATTACAATGGCAAGAGATTTAATGGAAGATGTTTCGTATTTCGGAACCATGATGGTGTACAAAGACCATGCAGACGGAATGGTTTCTGGAGCGGCTCACACTACACAGCATACGATTTTACCAGCACTACAATTCATTAAAACTAAACCTAATTCATCTGTAGTTTCGTCTGTATTCTTTATGTGTCTTGAAGATAGGGTTTCTGTTTTTGGAGATTGCGCTATTAATCCAAATCCAACAGCAGAACAATTGGCAGAAATTGCAATTTCCTCAGCAGAATCGAGTTTGGCATTCGGAATTGAACCAAAAATAGCAATGCTTTCTTATTCTTCTGGATCATCAGGAAAAGGAGATGAGGTTGATAAAGTTAGAACTGCGACAGCAATTGTAAAAGAAAAAAGACCAGATTTAAAAATCGAAGGGCCAATTCAGTATGATGCAGCAGTCGATCTTAGTGTTGGAAAAAGCAAAATGCCAGATTCAGAAGTGGCAGGACAAGCAAGCGTATTGATTTTCCCTGATTTAAATACAGGAAATAATACATATAAAGCCGTTCAGAGAGAAACGGGAGCTTTGGCAATTGGTCCAATGCTACAAGGTTTAAACAAGCCTGTAAACGACTTAAGTCGTGGCTGTACTGTGGATGATATTATCAACACAGTTGTCATTACAGCAATCCAAGCACAAGGAATGTAAATAATTGTGAATTGTTAATGGTAAATTATGAATTTACTTTGCCTTAAAATTTGCTTTTATTTCAATTTTAATTCGAGATATAAAAATTATAAAATAAAAAGTTTTGAGTCTTAAAAAAAACTCAACACCTTAGAAACTTAGCATCTTAGTACCTTTAAAAAAAATGAAAATACTAATTATAAATTCAGGGAGTTCTTCAATTAAATACCAATTAATGGTAATGCCAGAAAACGAAGTAATCTGTTCTGGAATGATTGACCGAATTGGCTTAGAAACTTCAAATATTACTTTTAAAACTGCTGTTGCTTCACGAGAAGAAACGCTTGCGATTCCGAACCATAAAATAGGTTTGCAGAAAGTAGCCAATATGCTTTTAGATCCTGAAAAAGGAGTAATTAAATCGACTTCAGAGATTGCTGCTGTCGGGCATCGCGTAGTGCATGGCGGAAGCGATTTTAGCGCAACAGTAAAAATTGATGAAAAAGTTAAGGAAAAAATCAAACAGCTTTTTGAATTGGCGCCTTTGCACAATCCTGCCAATTTAGAAGGAATTAATGTGGCGGAAGAAATATTTAGTTCTGCAGAACAAATTGCTGTTTTTGATACTGCCTTTCATCAGACTATGCCAGAAGTAGCATATAAATATGCGATTCCGAATTATCTTTTAACAGAAAACAAAGTACGTGTTTACGGTTTTCATGGAACGAGCCACAAATATGTTTCTGAAAAAGCAATTAATTATTTAAAAGATAATTCTAAAATAATTACCATTCATTTAGGAAATGGCTGCAGTATGGCTGCAGTGAAAAACGGAAAATGTATTGATACTTCAATGGGGTTTTCACCTTCAAACGGTTTGATTATGGGAACCCGTGCCGGTGATATTGACCAGTCTGTTGTTTTTTATATGATTAAAAATTTGGGGTATACTCCAGACGAAGTAAATGCTGTTTTGTTGAAACAAAGCGGTATGCTTGGGCTTACAGGTTACAGTGATTTGCGTGATATTGAAGCGGAAGCTGAAAAAGGAAACAAAGACTGTCAATTGGCATTACAAATGAATGCTTATAGAATTAGAAAAACAATTGGAGCTTATGCCGCAGCTCTGAATGGATTAAATGCAATTGTTTTTACTGCAGGAATTGGAGAAAACTCATCTTATATGCGTAATTTGATTTGTACCGATATGGATTATTTCGGAATTGAAATTGACACAGGAAAAAATGAACTGCGTTCTAAAGAATTAAGAGAAATAAATTCGGAAAAATCTATTGTAAAAGTTTTGGTTGTTCCAACGGACGAAGAATATGAAATTGCAAATCAGGTTTTTCAATTGCTTGAAAATTAGAATATTTTATCCTAACTAAATTACAGGCTCCTTTCTTATGGAGCCTTTTTTATGCTTTCAGTTTAAGTTTTTTGTCAGTATCTTTGAATTTAAAAAATAATATCTTGAAATCGATAATTTTAAAATCCGTTTTCTTCTTTTTCATCGCTTTACAACTTCAAGCACAAGAATTACTTCCCTTTGTTGAAAATTACAGTAAATCTGATTATCAGGGAGATAATCAAATTTGGAATGTTGTGCAAGGAAACGATAATGCCATGTATTTTGCAAATAACCATTATTTGCTTCGTTACGACGGCGTAAAATGGGAAAAATATACACTTCCAAATAAAACTATTATTCGATCAATTCTGATTGAAGGAGATAAAATATATTCTGGGTCATATAAAGAATTTGGTTATTGGTACAGAAAAGATGGTACCATGCATTATGTTTCTATTACCAAAAATCTCAGATTATTTGATGAAAAAGATAATGAAGAGATTTGGAAAATTTTCAGATTTAATGGCTCTCTCTATTTTCAATCTTTTAATGATGTTTTTATTTATAATGGAAAAACAGTTAAGAAAATTAAGTTTCCTTTTCTTATTTCATATTGTTTTGGAGTAGATAAAAATTTATACGTTGCTTCTGTTAAAGATGGAATTTATAAAATGAACGGTAAGTACATTTCCAATCCAAAAGGATGGGATGTTTTAAAAAATACCGTTGTTCACGCTATAGAAAAGTTTCAAAATACGACTTATATTTTTACACAAAAAAAAGGTGTTTTCATTGTAGAAAAAAATGGATTGAGAAGCTGGGAACATCCAATAAATGAAACTTTAAAAGCTGCAACCATCAACGTGGCAAAATTTGTCAAAAATGATAAGCTGATTATTGGAACTGGAAATCGCGGAATTTACATTTTAGATTTGAAAAATAATTCCTATAAAAATATTGAGCGCAATAATGTTTTAATGAATAATTCGGTCCTGAGTATAGGATTGGATAAAGAAAACGATTTGTGGGTTGGTTTAGATAATGGCATTGCTCATATTGAGGTTAATTCTCCTATTTCTTTCTTTTATGATAATTCTGGTCTTTTAGGTTCTGTTTACGCTGTAGCGGCAATTAATAAAGGTTATTTAATTGCATCAAATCACGGTATTTTTGAGTATAGTGCAGGGAAATTTAATATGATGCCTACTACGCAAGGGCAAGGCTGGAATATTTCTCTAATTGATGGAAAATATATTATTGGTCATAATGATGGTACTTTTTCATACGAAAATAATACTCTAACGAAAATAAATGGTGTTAGCGGAGGCTGGAATATGTCTAAAAGTAGTATCAACAATACTTATTTTCAATCGACTTATAGCGGTATTTTAGTTTATGATGATCCATCAAACATGTCCCATTATAAGATTATCAAAGATCTGGCAAAACCTATAAAGTATGTTGCTCAAAACAAGAAAAATGAAATTTGGGCTGCCGATAACTATCGTGGCTTGTACCGTGTTTTGCTAGATGATAATTATAATACATTAAAAGTTGAAAATGTCACGCAGCAAAGCAAAATACAAAATGATTTTGGAATAAAGATTTTTGAGTTTAGAAAAGAAATACTTTTTCTAATTAATAACTCTTGGTACACATATAATTCTATATCTAATAAATTGGAAGAAAATGAATTGTTTAATACAAATTTCAGAAATGTAACAGATGTAGTTTCCATAGACGAAGATCATTTTATGGTTTTGCAAAATGGAATCTTGTATCATATTTATGCTCAAGGAAACAAATTCGTCTGGAATATTATTCAGGAGAAATATTATAAAGGAAAATTGATTAATGAAAATCTAAGAATTTTCAAAAAGGACAATTATTATTTGTTTAATCTAGATGACGGTTTTATTTCTCTTAAACTCGAATACGAAAACAAACAAAATTCAGAAGTAAAAATTGAAGCATTTAGTAATGATGTTTTAGTTCCGAGCGAAGAGAAAATTAAATTCAATACCGAATTAAAGATTAATGTTATTTCCGGAATTTATGGAGCGAGTAAGCCAAATTTATTTTATAAGCTAGACAAAGAAAAAGATTTCATTCCAATTTCAGACGGATTGATTGTTTTGAATAATTTGAGCAGTGGTTATCATGCAGTAGAAATATTCAAACACGATGGAGCTACTTATGATGCAGTTTCCTCGTATAAATTTAAAGTTGCCGAACCTTGGTATTTTTCATTTTGGATGATTTTGCTGTATTTTCTAGTTATTGGAGCAGTTTTATTCTTTTATTATAAATGGAACAAACTTCGTTATATGCAAAAATTAAAATTGCAGGCTGAAGAATTAAAACATCAAAGAGAAATTCTTGAAATGGAATTGAAAAAAGAAAACGAACTTAATATCCAAGAATACGAAAAACACATTTTGGAATTAGAATTGCAGGCAAAATCTTCTGAAGTTGCTGGCAAATCATTATCAATTGCCAAACAAACTGAAATGATTGATAAAATTCAAGGTATTTTGGAAAGTGAAAAAGACTTCAGTAAACTTAAAAATGAAATTAGAAAAGCTATTAAGATTAATGAAGTAAATAAACACGAATGGGAAACATTTGAAACCAATTTGAATCAAATTCATAATGAGTTTATTATTAATCTGTCTAAAAAATATCCGCACCTAACTCCAAAGGATATCAAACTATGTGTTTATCTTAAAATGAATCTTTCTTCTAAGGAAATTGCTCCTATGATGAATATATCATTTAGAGGCGTAGAACTGCATAGATATCGCCTTAGAAAGAAGCTAAACCTTACTCAGGACGAAAATCTATCTAAGTTTTTATTAACTCTGTAAGATTCCATTTTATTTTTTACAGAATTTATATTTTTCCATATCATTTTTTATATAATTACGATACATCATTACTACATCATAATGTTATGTTAAACGAATTTTATTAACATTTATAGTGTTGATAATCATTGTTATAGGATTAAATTTTAACACATTGATGTAGCTATGTTGTAGTGGTGTTTGATGTACTACAACGTTGTAATTGCTTAATTTGGCTCTACTAACTTAAACGATTACGTACTGTATGAAAAATTTTATTTTTAGCTTTTTAGCGCTCTTGCTGCTGCCTACATATATGATGGGGCAAGCTCAAGCAATTAAAGGAAAAGTAGTAGACAGTAATGGAATGGGAATTCCAGGAGCAATTATCGCTTCAGCTGATGCTAGAGCTACTGCAGATGCAGATTTCGACGGAAACTTTACAATTAATGCAAAACCTGGAGATATTTTAAAAATCTCTATGTTAGGCTTTGATGCGGTTTCTGTACCGGCTACAGCCGCACCAATGACAATTACCTTAAAAGAAGCGGGTGATACTGCTTTAAAAGAAGTAGTTGTAATTGGATACGGTACAAGAAAGAAAATTGATAATACTTCGGCGGTTAGCTCAATTAAGTCCGAAGAAATTACCAAAATGAAAGTAATGAATGCTTCACAAGCCATTCAAGGTAAAGCTGCAGGGGTTCAGGTATCTACTTCAGATGCGCCAGGAAGTACACCTTCAGTTGTGATCAGGGGAGCTGGTACTGCATTAGGAGGAAGAAATCCTCTATATGTTGTAGATGGTATGCCTACTGACAATATTAATAACATTAATACTAATGATATTACATCTTACGAAGTATTAAAAGATGCTTCTTCATTAGCTATTTATGGTACCAGAGGTGCAAATGGTGTAATTATGATTACAACCAAAGCAGGAAAAGGAAAACTTACTGTAGATGTTGAAAGTTTTGCAGGAGTTAGATCTCCGTTAAAAACTGTAAAAATGGCAAATGCTGATGAGTATGTTCGTTACAGTAACGCCGCTTATAGCAACGATTTTCCACAAGGTAGATTCTCTGCTAATCAACCATATAACACAAATTGGTTAGACGCAATTACAAGAACAGGGTCTTATACTCAGAACAATATTGCAATCTCAGGATCTTCAGAAAATGTAAAATACTTTTTTAGTGTTGGAAATTATGAAGAAAAAGGAATTTTAAATGGTTCTGATTACGGACGTACGACATTCAGAAATAATAATGAGTTTAAGCTTTCTGAAAAAGTTAAGTTGAGCCAAAATTTTAGTGTAAGTAATATTAAAAATACGCCAATGCCTTTGAGCGCATTTACAAATGCTTACAGACAATCACCATTAGTTCCTGTTCGTTATGCTGACGGTAAATATGGAGTGCCATTTATTTCAAACGGAATAGTATCTGAAACGGGTACATCTTTTAATAATGTTGGAAACCCAGTAGCTCAATTAGATTATACAAATGAGCAACAGCAATCTGTAACTTTACAAGGTGGATTAAAATTAGATTGGGATATTCTTAAATCTTTGAAATTTACTTCACAATTCAACGGAGAGTTTTATACTTACAAACAGTATAATTATGTAGACAATATAGCACTTTGGTTATCTGCTGATCCAACACGTGTGGTAGAAAAGTATCCTTCAGATTTAAATAAAAATACTTTAACAAGAAACAGAGATCAATATTTTAATTGGAACCTGTCTAACTATTTAACATATAATAAAGTATTTGCAGAAATTCACGATGTAGAAGTTACAGCTGGTATTGAGGCGAACGTGCAAGGTACTAGAGAAAAGTTAACTATTGACAGAAAGAATGTAAATGCAAATTCAAATTATTGGTCTTTAAAAGATGTTAATGTTGCAGGTACAGTTACAGGTTTAAAAGATGAAGCTTTAAATGAAAGACGATTAGCATCTTATTTTGCTCGTTTTCAATATAAATTATTAGATAGATATTTAGTTACAGGTACTGTAAGACGTGATGGATCATCACAATTTGCTGAAGACAAACGTTGGGGGACATTCCCATCAGTTGGTTTAGGTTGGGTAGTTTCAAAAGAAAGCTTTTTAAGTAATGTAGAGCCAATTAATTTATTAAAAATTAGAGGTTCTTGGGGTAGATTAGGAAATCAAAATGTACCTCTTAATACACAATTGTTAACTTCTGGATTGGATTATTCAGGTTTAGGTTCAGGTACTACAATTAACTCTCAAGTAGATCCAAATTTATCTTGGGAAATAGTTGAAGAACTTTCAGGAGGTTTTGATTTTGAAGTATTGAACAGCAGATTAAAAGGATCATTTGATGTATATGATAAAAATACAACAAATACAATTTTAAATGTTAAACCTTATTCAACTTCTGGAATTACACTAGCTACGCCTGCACATGTTGGAGAAGTATCTAATAAAGGTTATGAGATTTCTTTGCGTTGGGATGATAAAATTAACGACAACTTAAGTTACTGGGTAGGAGGAAATTTCTCTCATAATAAAAATGAACTTACTAGCCTTAAAAATGTTCAGTTAAATCCAATTATTGGAGGAAGTTTAGGAAATAGTCAAAATACTAAAATCCTTGATAATACTTCTGTAGGCCAGCCATTAGGAAGTTTTTTCATGTATGAGTATGCAGGTGTTGACCCAACAAATGGTCAAATGTTATACTACAAAGCAGATGGGTCTAAAGTTGCTCAGACAGGGTTAGATGAACTTAAAGACAAAAAATATGTTGGTTCTCTTTTACCAACTTCTAATTATGGAGTTAGTCTAGGATTGAATTACAAAAACATTGATTTTTCTGTTGATGGTTATGGAACAGGAGGAGCAAAAGTTTATAATGGAAAAAAAGCACAAAGATTTGGAGGAGAAAATGTAGAAGCTACTATGGCTAATGGTTTTTGGACACCAACGAATACTACATCTTCAATTCCAGCACCTTCTAATTTAGTTCCTTATGCTTCAACATATTATTTAGAATCAGCGGACTTCTTTAGAATCAATAACATCACTTTAGGATATAAACTTCCATTAAGAGAAAACAACTTTATTAGCTATTGTAGATTATATGTAAATGCAATTAACCCATTTATCACACAAAAATTCTCTGGATTTTCACCAGATGTAGTTTCTGATGGTAAGTTAGTTGAAGGTACTCAAGGTGTTGAGCTAGATGCTTACCCTTCATTGAGATCATTTGTTGTAGGTGCAAATTTAAAATTTTAATATCATGAAAAGAATATATATATCAATGTTTGTACTTTCTGGATTATTCTTATCTGGATGTTCAAATGATTTTTTAGATGTAGAACCAACAGAAGCTATTCCAGCTGATCCAAATTTGGTAAATAGTGATGATGGAGCTAAAGGTTTTGTTACTGCAATTTACAATCAATTTTTAGGATGGGAAATGTCTTCTTTTGGATGGAATGCAGTCTCAAGTATAATCTCAGATGATGCTGATAAAGGATCAGACCCAGGAGATACAGGAGGAGATAAAGATATTATTGATGCTTTGACATATAATGCTTCAACTGCATCATTTGAATCTACTTGGAATGCAAATTATGCAGGAATTAACAGATGTAATCAGGCATTGGCAATGTTCCCTAAATTGGATAAAGCATCACCTGATTTAAAAGCAAGATTAGTTGGAGAAACAAAATTCATGAGAGCATTCATGTATTTTACATTAGTTAAAGGATACGGTGGAGTTCCTATTGTAGATCATTTAGCTACAGTTCCAATTTCTGAAGAAGATAGAAAAATGCAATTGACACGTAAATCAGTAGCAGAAGTTTATGCTTTTATAGAACAAGATTTAAATGATGCAATTGAAGCTTTGCCTGTAAAATCAGCTTACACAGGAGCAGATGTTGTAAGAGCTTCTAAAGGAGCAGCATACGCTTTATTGGCAAAAGTAAATCTATATCAAAAAAATTGGCAAAAAGTAATAGACAATTGCGATAAAGTAACAGGTTATTCTTTAGTTTCTGATTATGCATTACAGTATAAAAAAGAAGGAGAATTTGGTCCAGAATCTATTTTCGAAATAAATGGAGTAGGTTCTACTTCTAGTCCTGGATTTGGAATTGGAAATTATACCGTTTCTCAAGCACCTCGTGGAGCTGGAGGTTGGGGTTGGGGATTCAACACACCAACTGAAGGTTTAGCAAATGCTTATGAGGCAGGAGATGTTAGAAAAAATGCTACAATTATTTTCAGAGGTTCAGTTTTATATGATGGAAGAGAAGTGCCATCAACTGTAGCGAACCCAAGATATAATTATAAAGCATATTCATCATCTTTTTATAACCAAGAATTTACAGATACAAATCTTAGATATTTAAGATATGCTGAGGTTATATTAATGAAAGCTGAAGCATTAAACGAATTAGGAGAAACAGCTGCAGCAATTCCTTTAGTAAATCAAATTCGTCATAGAGCAGGTTTAGGAGATACTCCTTTTACTTCTCAAACTGATATTAGAAAAGCAATTTATAAAGAAAGAAGATTAGAATTTGCTTTTGAGCACGACAGATGGTTTGATATCGTTAGAACCGGACAAGCAGAAGCGGCTATGGCAGCAGATGGTAAAACTTTTATAGTTGGAAAACATGAATTATGGCCTCTTCCAACTACATTTATGAGAGAAGCAGGGGCACTTTCACAGCAAAATCCTGGTTATTAATCAAAATCTTAAAAATCACTTCCTTCAGATTTCCTGAGGGAAGTGATTATTTATCAAAAATCTTAAATTTTTATAATGGTTAGAATTTCAGTTTTATTTTTAGCTTTTGCTTTTTTTAGTTGTGGAAAAACAGAGAAGTCAAAAGAAAATGTACAGGAAAATACTTCTGGCGTTACTGCATTAACAGATGAGCAGCTTTTAGATGCTGTTCAAAAACAAACATTTAAATATTTCTGGGATTATGCAGAACCAAATTCTGGATTAGCCAGGGAGCGTTATCATCCTGACGGAGTTTATCCTGAAAATGACTCGAATATCGTTACAACAGGTGGTTCAGGTTTTGGATTAATGGCTCTTGTTTCAGGAATATCTCAAGGTTATATTACAAAAGAACAAGGAGTAGAAAGACTTAACAAAATTGCAGATTTTTTAGGCAAAGCAGATCGTTTTCACGGAGCATGGTCACATTGGATTGACGGAAACACAGGAAAAGTAAAGCCTTTTGGAACCAAGGATAATGGTGGTGATTTAGTTGAAACCTCATTTTTGGTTGCAGGAATGATTACTGTTCGTGAATATCTTAAAGATGGTTCTGAAAAAGAAAAAGCCGTAGCACAAAAATATGATGCACTTTGGAAGGGTGTTGATTGGCAATGGTATACAAATAACAAAAACGTATTATATTGGCATTGGTCTCCTTCTTACGGATG
Source organism: Flavobacterium sharifuzzamanii (assembly GCF_003254585.1). Taxonomy (GTDB): domain Bacteria; phylum Bacteroidota; class Bacteroidia; order Flavobacteriales; family Flavobacteriaceae; genus Flavobacterium; species Flavobacterium sharifuzzamanii. The sequence continues at coordinate 364,827 of NZ_QJGZ01000036.1, forward strand.
GCAAATGAATTTTCCACTACAAGGATATAACGAATGTCTTATTACCTACGTTATGGCAGCGTCTTCGCCAACACATACAATCGATGCGAAAGCATATCACGAAGGATGGGAGAGAAGTGGTGGCATAGTTTCTTCAAAAACAAAATACAATATCCCACTTATTTTAAAGCACAACGGTGCAGAAGAATTTGGTGGTCCATTATTTTGGGCACACTATTCTTATGTAGGTTTAGATCCAAATCAATTAACAGATAAATATGCTAATTATTGGGATTTAAATGTAAATCAGACTAAAATCAATTATGAGTATTGTGTTCAAAATCCAAATAAAAATGCAGGTTATGGTCCAGAATATTGGGGTTTAACAGCTTCTTATTCTAGAAATCCTGATGGTTCTATTGGATACAATGCACACATGCCAAGCAACGATCAAGGTGTAATTTCTCCAACGGCTGCAATCAGTTCAATTGTTTACACACCTAAAGAATCGATGGCTGTGATTAGAAATTTATACGAAAATCATAAAGACGAAACTTGGGGCGATGCCGGTTTTTATGATGCTTTGAGTTTAGGAAATAAATGGGTTGCAAAACGCTATTTAGCAATTGATCAAGGTCCAGAAGTTGTAATGATTGAAAATTACAGAACAGGATTGATATGGAAATTGTTTATGAACGCGCCAGAAGTAAAACAAGGTTTAACAAAACTTGGATTTAAATCTGGAAAATACAGGCTTCAATAATTGGCATGAAATATAAATTAGCTTTTTTATCTTTTTTGTTTTCACTTTTAGGCTTTAGCCAAAGCGAAACGACTGGGAGAATAAATACAGTCATAATGGCAAAGTATGAACTTGGCTATGTTTTACATAAACCGGCAAATACAAAAGAGAAAAAGCCTCTAATAGTTTTTATTTCTGGAGATGGAGAAAAAGGAACTGATCTTGAGAAAGTGAAGATTCACGGTCCTTTAAAATATTTAAAAACACATCAATTGGACGCTTATGTTTTGGCTCCGCAATGTAAAGAAGATGAGAATTGGGATATTGAATCGATTTATCAGCTGATTCTAAAAATTCAGAAAGAGAATAAAATTGATTCAGAAAGAATTTATGTTACTGGTTTGAGCTCAGGAGGTTGGGCTTCTTGGAATTTGGCTTTTGCACATCCAGATTTATTTGCCGCAAATGTACCTGTCGCTGGCTTTGTAGATTTGATTCAGTTAGAAAAAGCATGTGAAATAGCCAATATTCCAACCAGGATTTTTCATGGATTACTCGATGATGTGGTAAATGTAAATTATGCAATCACAATTTACAAAGAATTAAAAAAATGTAATGCTAAAGATGTGAAGCTGACCATTTTTGATGATGCAGGTCATGACAGCTGGACAAAAGTATACGATAATCAAGAAATCTACGACTGGATGTTGCAACAAAGAAAAACGAATACAAACAAATAAATAGAATAGAATGAAAAACAAATTAGTCTTACTTTTTTTAGGATGCGCTGTTTTGGGTTATGCTCAAAAGAAGCCAGCTAAAAATACAGTGAAAATTAAACCAAAGTCTGAATTTGTGGCGGAATTAATGTCAAAAATGACTTTAGACGAGAAATTGGGCCAGTTAAATTTGCCAACATCTGGGGATATTACAACAGGACAGGCAAACAGCTCAAATGTGGCAAAAAATATTGCTGAAGGAAAAGTGGGCGGTTTGTTCAACATTAAGTCTGTTCAAAAAATTAAAGAAGTACAGAAAATTGCGGTTGAAAAAAGCCGTTTAAAAATTCCGTTACTTTTTGGTATGGACGTTATTCACGGGTACGAAACAACCTTCCCAATTCCATTAGGATTATCTTGTACTTGGGATATGGGCTTAATTGAAAGAAGTGCTCAAATCGCTGCAAAAGAAGCAAGTGCAGACGGTATCAACTGGACATTCTCTCCAATGGTTGACATTTCTCGTGACCCAAGATGGGGAAGAGTTTCTGAAGGTTCAGGAGAAGATCCATATTTAGGAAGCCAAATTGCAAAAGCAATGGTAAATGGTTACCAACAGCATGATCTTACTAAAAATAACTCAATCTTAGCTTGTGTTAAACACTTCGCATTATATGGTGCTCCAGAAGGAGGACGTGATTACAACACAGTTGATATGAGCCACATCAGAATGTTTAATGACTATTTTCCTCCTTACAAAGCGGCAGTTGATGCTGGTGTAGGTTCGGTTATGGCTTCTTTCAACGAAGTTGACGGAATTCCTGCAACTGGAAACAAATGGTTAATGACTGATGTCTTAAGAAAACAATGGGGTTTCAAAGGATTTGTAGTAACCGATTTTACAGGTATTCCTGAAATGATCCCTCACGGAATGGGAGATTTACAGCAAGTTTCTGCTTTAGCTTTAAATGCTGGAGTTGAAATGGATATGGTTGGAGAAGGTTTCTTAGGAACTTTGAAAAAATCTTTAGACGAAGGAAAAGTAAAAATCGAAACAATCGATAATGCTGTAAAACTTATTTTAGAAGCAAAATATGATTTAGGATTATTCCAAGACCCATATAAATATTGTGACGAGAAGAGAGCAAAAACTGAAATCTTTACAACAGATAGCAGAAAAGAAGCACGTGATATTGCAGCTCAATCTTTAGTTTTATTAAAAAACCAAAATCAGTTGCTGCCTCTTAAAAAATCTGGAACAATTGGTTTAATCGGACCATTGGCAGATGCTAAAGAAAACATGCCAGGAACTTGGAGTGTTGCTACAAAAATGGAAAATGCCGTTTCATTATTGAGAGGTATTAAAGAAGTTGCTGGAGCTGGAACGAAAGTTTTATATGCTAAAGGTAGCAATTTAGATTACGATGAAACTTTTGAAACGAATGCAACAATGTTCGGTAAAACGTTACACCGTGATGCTCGTACAAAAGAAGAATTATTAGCGGAAGCTTTAAAAGTTGCTGAACAATCTGATGTAATTGTGGCAGCTTTAGGAGAATCTGCTGAAATGAGCGGAGAATCTAGCAGCCGTACAAACTTAGAAATTCCACAAGCGCAAAAAGATTTATTAAACGCTTTATTAAAAACAGGAAAACCAGTTGTTTTAGTTTTATTTGATGGACGTCCGTTAGTAATTACAGATGAAGAAAAAACAGTTCCAGCAATTTTAAATGTTTGGTTTGCAGGTACAGAAGCTGGTTACGCTATTGCTGATGTTTTATTTGGAGATGTAAATCCTTCAGGAAAATTGACTTCAACTTTCCCAAGAAGCGTTGGACAATTGCCAATTTACTACGCGCACAAAAATACAGGAAGACCTCTTTCTAACACAGAAGGGAAATTCGAGAAATTTAGATCAAATTATATTGACGAAAGAAACGAGCCTTTATTCCCATTCGGATTTGGTTTAAGCTATACCAATTTTGATTATTCAAACTTGAAAATTTCTTCTGATAAGATGGATTCAAACGGAAAATTGAAAGTAACTGTTGATGTAACAAATACTGGAAATTTTGACGGAAAAGAAACGGTTCAATTATACATTAGAGATTTAGTTGGTTCAGTAACAAGACCAGTAAGAGAATTAAAAGGTTTTCAAAAAATTGCACTTAAAAAAGGTGAAAAACAAGCAGTAAGTTTTGATATTACTGTTGAAGATTTAAAATTCTATAACTCTGATTTACAATTTGTAGCAGAGCCAGGGCAGTTTGATATTTTCGTTGGAGGAAATTCAAATGCCGATAAAAAAGTTAGTTTTGAGTTAACTAAATAGTTGGTTTATTTGATTAGTGAAAAGCCCTTCGTTTGGAGGGCTTTTTTTCTAAATCTACAGACCTTTTTGTAATTTTTTAACTACGATTATATGAATACTTTTAAAATATTTAGTGCAGTTTGTCTTATTGCTTTTTCGTCTAGCTATGCACAAAAAAATGCAATTGTGGCACATCGTGGAGCTTGGAAAAAGAATAATCTGCCAGAAAATTCAATTGCATCATTAAGACATGCAATAGATTTAAAATTGCCAGGTTCAGAGTTTGATGTTTGGAGAACAGCAGATGATTCACTTGTAATCAATCATGATGCGCATTACAACAAACTGCTTATTGAAGAGACGAATTATGCAGATTTGATAAAATTTAAACTTTCAAATGGAGAAAGACTTCCAACCCTTCACGAATATATTTCAGAAGGAATGCGTAATAATAAACACACACTTTTGGTATGTGAAATCAAACCTTCAGAAATTAGTAAAGAAAGAGGACAAAAAACGGGTGTAGCAGCAGTCGAAACCATTAAAAAATTAAAAGCCGATAAAAATACCTGCTACATCAGTTTTGATTATGATATTCTAAAGAAAATAAGGGAAATAGATTCTAAAACTTCTCTTCAATATTTAGAAGGAAATAAATCGCCAAAAGAAGTAAAAGCAGATAAAATCAATGGAGTTGACTATCACTATTCTGTTTTTCAAAAACATCCAGAATGGATACAGGAAGCTAAAGACAATAAGATTATTCTAAATGCTTGGACTGTTAATGACGTAAAAGATATGGATTGGATTATAGCTCATAAATTCAATTACATCACCACAAATGAACCTGAACTTTTAAAGGAAAGAAAGGAAGTTAAAAACTAATCTTCTAAAACTTTATTAAAGAAATCTAACCATGAAAAAGATATATAAACAACTTACGCCGATTTTGTTTTCGATGCTTTTCGGAAGTACTCTTTTGGCGCAAAATTCTGGTAAAACAGAATGGTTTGACCCTAGCAGACCTGCAACAACATATTGTAATCCGATAAATATTGGGTACAATTTTACAACACACAATCATAACGGAATTCCAGAATCTCGCCGTTCAAGCGCCGATCCTGTAATTATTACTTATAAAGGAGAATATTACTTATTTGCCACCAATCAGGCAGGTTTCTTTTGGAGTAAAGACATGTCCGATTGGAATTTTGTTTACGGAAGTTTCCAAAGGCAGCCAGGCGATGACGATCAATGCGCTCCTGCAGCTTGGGTTGTAAACGACACATTGTTTTATGTTGGTTCAACTTGGAAAAGAGATCATCCGATTTGGAAAACAGCTGACCCAAAATCAGGTAGATGGACACGTCACGTAGATAAAGCAATGCTTCCAACTTGGGATCCTGCAATTTTTCAAGACGATGATAAAAAAGTATACATGTACTATGGTTCGAGCGGAAAATTACCTCTAGTAGGTGTTGAGGTTGATTATAAAACTTGGCTTCCAAAAGGAAATCAGGCTGATTATGCTACATTGTACAAAGCGACAGAAGTTGAAGATATTCAGAAGCCTTATGGACAAATTAAAGAAGTTGCCATTTTAGATCCTTCAGCTCACGGATGGGAGCGTTTTGGGCCAAATAACGATATGGAACCAGCGCCTTGGGGAAATTTTATTGAAGGCGCTTGGATGACTAAACATAATGGAAAATATTATATGCAATATGGAGCTCCTGCAACCGAGTTTAAAGGATATGCAAATGGAGTTCATGTTGGAGATAATCCGTTGGGGCCATTTACGTATCAAAAGCACAACCCAATGTCATATAAACCAGGCGGGTTTGTAATTGGAGCCGGACACGGAAATACTTTTGCAGATAATTACGGAAATTATTGGAATACTGGAACATGCAAAATTTCTATTAAAGATCGTTTTGAGCGTCGTATAGATATGTTTCCAGCAGGATTTGATAAAGACGATGTAATGTATTCGATCACTGCTTATGGAGATTTCCCAATTGTATTGCCAACTAGCGAGCGTGATCAGGCTAAAGGTGCTTCATCTGGATGGATGTTGCTTTCATATAAAAAGCCTGTTACTGTTTCTTCTTCTGAGGAATGTATGGAAGTGGAAACTCATAGAATGGATAATGGCGGTAAAAAAGTGTATGAGAAGTTCTGTTATGGACCAGAAAATTTGACAGATGAAAACATTCAAACCTATTGGTCTGCAAAGACAAGTAATCCAGGTGAATGGCTTCAAATGGATTTAGGAAGACAGATGGAAATTAATGCTCTTCAAATCAACTATGCAGATCATAAGGCAACGCAGTTTAATAAAGCAATGGATATTTATTATCAATATAAAATATTCATGTCCGATGATGCTCAAAATTGGACTTTGGTGGTTGATAAATCTAAAAATGATAAAGATGCGCCACATGATTATGTAGAACTTTCAAAATCGATCAAAGCGCGTTACATTAAAATGGAAAATATTCACAACGCTTCAGGTTTGTTCGCGATTTCTGATTTTAGAGTTTTTGGAAACGGTTTAGGAGCAAAACCAAAATCGGTAGCTTCTTTTAAAGTGGACAGAAATAAAGCAGATTCTAGAAATGCTATGATTTCATGGAAAAAACAGTCAGATGCAATTGGTTATAATATTTATTACGGAATTGCTCCTGATAAATTGTACAACAGCATTATGGTTTATGGTGATAGTACATACGATTTTAGAGGTTTGGATAAGGGGACAAAATATTATTTTACCATTGAGCCTTTTAATGAAAATGGTATTGGAATAAAAAATAAGATTATAGAAATAAAATAATTTTTATTTATAGAATGTGTAAAAGCTCCAATTGGAAATTGAAAAATTTGCAATTGGAGTTTTTTTTTGAGAAAAGGTTAAGAAAAAAACTTCAGAAATGTCGATAATTTTGTTCCTTTGCGAATGTACCATTGGTATACTAAACTCCAAATTACTACAGAAACTATGAAAAAAACGATTCTTTTAACTGCTTTAGTTTTAAACGGATTGACATCTTTTGCTCAGACAAATGATGAAAAAAACATTAAATTATTTTACAAAAAAGCTTTAACCGAAGCAAAATGCTACACATGGCTAGAATATTTGTCAAATGATATTGGCGCTCGTTTGTCTGGATCTAAAGGTGCAGAACAAGCAGTTGATTATACCAAAAGACAATTAGAAAGTTTAGGGTTAGATAAAGTCTATTTGCAAGAAGTTATGGTGCCTCATTGGGTGCGTGGCGAAAAAGAAACAGCTTATATCCTTGACGGAAAAGTAAAAACCACTGTGCCAATTTGCGCATTAGGAGGTTCAGTAGCAACTCCAAAAACGGGTCTTACTGCGGAAATAATCGAAGTTCAAGGAATAAAAGAATTGAACGAACTTGGGGCTGATAAAGTAAAAGGAAAAATTGTTTTCTATAACAGACCAATGAATCCTGAAAACATTGAAACTTTTACTTCTTATGGAGCTTGTGTTGACCAAAGATATGCAGGAGCAAAAGAAGCGGCAAAATTGGGAGCAGTAGGAACAATTGTTCGTTCTATGAATTTACGTCTAGATGATTTTCCTCATACAGGAGCGCAAAGTTATGGTGACTTGCCAAAAGCACAGTATATTCCAACAGCGGCAATCAGTACAAACGGAGCTGAATTATTAAGCAAATCTTTAAAAGCAAATCCTGCTTTGAAATTTTACTTCAAACAATCTTGCGAGACTTTGCCAGATGCTTTGTCTTATAACGTAATTGGTGAATTGACAGGAAGTGTAACTCCAGAAAACATCATGGTTGTAGGGGGACATTTAGATTCTTGGGATTTAGCAGATGGTTCTCACGACGATGGAGCAGGAGTAGTGCAGAGTATGGAAGTGATCCGTATTTTGAAAAATTTAAATTATAAGCCTAAAAATACAATTCGTGTAGTATTGTTCATGAATGAAGAAAATGGCGGAAAAGGTGGTGCTAAATACGAAGAAGTTTCAAAACAAAACAAAGAGAATCATATTTTTGCTTTAGAAAGTGATTCAGGAGGATTTTCTCCAAGAGGATTTTCAATTGAAGCTGACGATGCAAATTTGAAAAAGATTCAAGGATACAAAGATCTTTTTGAGCCTTATTTGGTACACAGTTTTACAATTGGCCATGCAGGTTCAGATATTAATCATCTAACTTCGCAAGCTATTGTTAAAGCAGGTTTAAAACCAGATTCTCAACGTTATTTTGATTATCACCACGCTGCAAATGATAAATTTGATGCTATCAATAAAAGAGAATTAGAACTTGGTGCTGCAACAATGACTTCATTAATGTATTTATTAGACCAAAACGGAATTGAGACTAAAAAAGCAAATTAAGACAAAATAATAAATCGAAAGGGGCTGTCTCAAAAGGATAGCTCTTTTTCGTAAGCTTCGGAGAAGCGGCATATTTATAGAAAAGGGAAAATGTTTCCAAATATAAAGCTCCAGAGGAGCGACATATTTTTTGCAATATAAACTATATGTCGCTCCTCTGGAGCTTTTTTCATTTTCTTATTGAAATTCTATAAATATTTTGCTCCTCTAGGGTTTGCAATAGTGTTTTTTTATTAATATGATTTTAAAAATCAAGATTTCATTACAACCAAATAATACAAAAAGGTTATCGGAATGTTAGAAAGAAGAAGCAGTATTTTTATTCCAATTTCTTTTCGTTGATGAGGTAGATGAATAAACCTTTCCATTAAATGAATAAACATGATTAAATTAACCACAATGGCAGCTAAAGCAAACGGCCAAGCAATTACCAAAACAGTAGGATTCTCATTGGAAATAATATAAAGCATAAATAGAATTGTGCTGATTATAAATGTTCCAACAGCCAATTCGACAGATTGTTTTTCTTCAGAAGGATTATGAATTGTTTTCATGATTTTAAATATTAAAAGTTTGCTGAATATTTTGAATTGGCATAAAAAGCATTTTTGAAAAATCGAGATAATGAAACGCATTTGCCTTTTTGCCTCTTTTAAATTGTTGAATGAAATAGTTCATGCGTTTCGGATAAAAAATAGTTCCTGTTGTGATAACCATAAACAAATACAGGCTTTTCTTTCCATTTCCAAGCAAATAATATTGCATGCCGATTTCTTCATAAACAGAAACTCCTGTGTTGGTCAGAACATGAATAATGTCGTGATCTTCGAGCTTTTCCTGAATATCAAAATGATTTTTGTAAAGAAAATTTCCCAAGCCGAATCCTAGACTTTCTTCAGGATAATCCATTAGAGTGTTTTTGTCAATATTCCACGGCTCATTCTTTTTAAAATATTTTTGATACGGTTTTTTAGAACATTCATACAGTTTTTCAATCAAATAATCTCTCATAAGGTATTGGTTTAAAAGTTCTTTGAATTTCAAAGTTAATTAGCAAATAAAAAAGCTAGAATGAATAAAGAACTAGCTTTTTAAAATATTAATAGTTGTCTACTACTGTTTTTAATATATTAGATTCGGCAATATCAGAAGGAGCAACGACTTTTTCTTCTAACGGAATATCAGTGCCATAACGCTCTTTTAGTATTTTTTGAACTTTCGGATCTTGTAAATTAAAATCTTTCAATTCTCTAAGTTTAGACAATTCAATTCCTGCTGCGTTTTTATAGATTTTCCAAATTAGTTCAGAACAATATATTCTATCGTCAGTCCACTCAAAATAAGCATCATATTCTTTGCCGTCAAATTGCTGGCTGTAATCTTTCATTTTTTGTAAAACTTCTGGCTTTAAAACGTTATCGTCTCTCAACCTTTTTACAACATATTTGCTATCTTTTCCATGTTTAATCCAATCTTCAAGTGGAGTAAGTTTTACTGGCTGAACGGCTTCAAAAACAAACCAATTTCCGTTAATATCGTAAATAATGCCACAATGTGAGAATTTAGAATTGGTTGCAATTCGAACCGCTTCGCATTGTTTAGATTCCGAAGTTTGAAAAATAAGATCACCATCTTTAAATTTAGAAGCCGTTGTTTTTTCTTTTTCTTCTTTGTTTCCTGTAAATGGATTATTTGGAAAAACTTTTATAGCAACAAATAGCGCACATCCAAAACTTAAAAAGAAAGTAATGATCGGGAATAGATATTTTTTGATTTTCATAAAGTATAATTTAAAGTACTTTGAGTTACAAAGTAAATAATAAAAAAAATAGCTGCCAAATAAAATGACAGCTATTTTCTAAATATATTTTGCGAAATATTAGATTCTAAAAATACCTCCAACAGCAATAATTCGTTGGAAATAAGTAAAGTGCTGAGAAGCTTTATCCTCAGGGCTTGTAGTAGTTTTAATATCCTGCATGTTGATGTAACCACCTTTTAACTCTCCTTGAACATAGAAATGTTTAAAAAAGGTAATATTTAAACCAGCTTTTGCAGAAACACCATAACCAGAAACGTGAAAATCATCATGACGTTCTTTACCTAAAATTGTAGTATTAGTTTTTGGATATAAAACCCCAGCGCCAATACCTTCAGTTAAGTTAATTTGAACTTTGTCAATATTTGGCAATCCAAACCATTTAGAAACATCATCAAATCTTGCAACTTCAGTATTAATGTAATTTAAACCGTCTGTATGTTCATACATTAAAAAAGCTGGACCGTTTACATTTACTTCACCATTGCCATAACCACCTTCTTTAGCTCCTCCCTGAGACATATCGACAGGAGTATTGTTGTAATTACCATTGTAAATTGATGCGGGATCATCCGCAGGCAAATTGATGTTTCCAGTAACATTTGCAATTTGATTCTGAGCCATTACATATTTCATGTGGTCAACACCAATTGTAACACTGTAATGATCACTAAAAAAATAACCAAATCTCAAATTAGTTTGAGGAATAGTCATATTTGCAGGATTGATATAATCTACATGCCATCCTTTTGGTTTGTCATGAGCCGCCATATTCTCAACAGTAAAGTTGTAATCCTTACCTCTAAAGTTTACATCAGATTTTGAGTAACTTTCTCTATTACCACCCCACATTACAAAGAATTTTCCTTTGTTGTGCGCAGCATATTTTTGTACTGGTATTTCTTCCTGAGCAAATGTGTTTAATGAAACACAAGCCAGTAAGAAAAATAAAATTTTTGTTTTCAAAGAACTTAAGTATAATAATTATTAAAAGGCATTTACAGTTTTTCTGATAGCAACTAATTTGTTCATTAAACCTTCAAAATAGTCTAAATGCAGCATGTTGGCACCATCACTCTTAGCATTAGCAGGATCAAAATGTGTTTCAATAAAGATACCATCAACACCTACTGCGATACCAGCTTTTGCTACTGTTTCGATCATATCAGGTCTTCCACCCGTAACTCCAGCTGTTTGATTTGGCTGTTGTAAAGAATGTGTTACGTCTAAAACAGTAGAAGCATATTGTTGCATAGTAGGAATTCCTCTAAAATCAACAATCATATCTTGGTAACCAAACATAGTACCGCGATCTGTAACCATAACATTTTCATTGTTACAGTCTAAAACTTTCTGAACAGCATGTTTCATGCTTTCTGGACTCATAAATTGTCCTTTTTTCAAGTTTACCGTTTTTCCCGTGTTAGCAGCAGCCACAACAAGATCAGTCTGGCGCACTAAGAAAGCAGGAATCTGCAATACATCTACATATTGCGCAGCCATATCAGCATCTTCATTTGTATGGATATCTGTTACTGTTGGCACATGAAAAGTTTCAGAAACTTTTCTTAAGATTTTTAATGCTTTTTCGTCACCAATTCCAGAAAAACTGTCAATTCTAGAACGGTTTGCTTTTTTAAAAGATCCTTTAAATACATAAGGAATCTGAAGATTGTCGGTAATACCAACTAATTTTTCAGCAATTCTAAGAGCCATTTCTTCTCCTTCAATAGCGCAAGGTCCCGCTAATAAAAAGAAATTTCCGCTGTCAGTATGCTTAATTTGTGGAATATGTTGTAAGTTCATAAAATTATTTTTTTGCAATGCAAAGGTAGTTATGATTTATGAATAGCAGATGAAGATTTAAGATTATTTTAAGAACTCTAATAACTGACTAGGAGCTTAGTAGAATTACCGAATTTCTAAAATTTCTTTTAAATGATTAAATGCTTTTTCCGAGGCAATATTAAAGCATGAAATTAAACTAATAGATGACATTTATCATGTTCTAAAGTTTTATGCTTAATGCTGTTTTAATCTAGCTTTTTGATCGATTTTTTCTCCATCTCTTAATCAAAAATTGGATTACAATTATCAAAATCAGAATAAAAAAGAAAAAGAAGCAAGCAACGGCAGTTCCAACAAGTGGCATTCCGCATCTCACTGGATTTGGTTCATAGAGTTTTGTAAGATTATAATCTGCAATATTAAAAGCCACAAAGGAGAGTGAAATTTGAAGAATAAAATTGATCCAGGAAATTCGGCTGAATTTTAATGAGGCAGGTTTATATATAGAAATTGTTCCCAATATTAATTGTGATAATACGGGTAGAATAATAAGCAGCAACGGTAATATATTAAGCATAACCTTGGATTGACACTATTTATTTCAGCCTCAATCCCATCGGAACCATTAAAATTCCTTTTTCATAAATATTTAAATAAAGCTTAACTGGCTTTTTTTGCCCTTCCCATTTTAGTTCATAGACATTTAAAAATCCAGCTCCCATATTGCTTCTTTTAGTTGGGAAAGGACAGCAGGTTTCTAATCTGGTATACGTTATTTTCTCGCCATTTGGACCAGCCAAAGCGTTTAAGAAGCGAGTTTCGTTTAAAGCCTCATTGTTGGTGTTCTGGAAAAATATATTAATCGGATAGTCAGGATCATAACCGTATTTTTTGTCTTTAGCAAATTGTGTTATGGAAAAAGTATTATCCTTCTTTAAAATTAAATCAGGTGCGTTGTCATCGACATTCTTTAAAGTTGATTTGGTACTTACACAAGAAGAAGCACTGATTAATAAAACAATTAAAAAAGCTATTTTTTTCATGGTTGAAATATGTGTTAAACTGCCTGTTCTACTTTTTTTGGATTTAGTTTTAGCGTACCAACTACAATCAGATATTGTGCCAGAAGATACGTCAGCATAATAAAAAAGGAACTTTTAGGAATCGGAATATAAAATTTGTTTAAAGCCAGAATGCTATCTGAAATAACAAAGAAAACTGCACCCAAAAATACGAGCTTATTACCTGGTTTTTCCCAAACTAAAAATCCATTGAAAGCAAATAAAAGCATGATTGAAATTACAGAGGCATAAATAGAAACGGGAATTTCAAGATCTCCTAAATGAGGCATTAAAACAGAAACCATTCCTATTAGGTAAAATGCAATTAAAATGCTACCAAATATAAAAAGAGGTTTGTTCTGTTTTTTTCTAATTCTTTTCTGTTTATTAAAAAGTATGCAATAGATTATGTGCGCTGTTAGGAAACAGACTAATCCTAATATAAAGTAAATCTCGCCAAGGTCTGTAAAAAGTAAAATAACATCTCCAAGCCATGAAAATACAAGTGCAGCCAATAAAATATTCTTACTTTGAAATTTTCTGTAAAAGTAAGCTCCGAACCCTATTATAGGTATTAGGATAGGTTTGAGAAAAATATCAAAACGTTCGTATCCAGAAAGCAGTATAATGAGGTACACTATACTAAAAGCAGCATAAATTTTAAAAAAAGAAGAGTTTCTCATAATAGGGGTTATGAATTGATATATTGGTTTTGGTAGGTTTTAAAATTAAAATTAACAAAATAAAATGTGGTTAAAAAAGATAAGACCAGGTAGGTAAAAATAATATAATTACTATTTGGAATTACACGATTTAAACCAAACCAATCTCCGTAATAGCCAATAATACAAATTACAATTCCTAATCGGAAGCCTTCCCATAAAACGGCATATTTACTTTTATCCATTAACTCTGTATAGCTATATATTGTTAGAAAAATAAAAAAGCCATAAATAAAAATATTTGGAAGACCTATTTTGGCAATGTTATCAAACAGATAGCTTACAAAAAGCAATGTTATTAAAACCTGTGCAACAGACCAGTATATAAGTTTTTGAGAGTTTTGCGTGCCATATTTTTCAAAATTAAAAACATTCTCAATTTTGTTAACAGGATATTTTTCTTCAAAGTTTTCGGGACGCCAGCCTGTTGGTTTGAACCAAATGGTCAGTTTGTCTTTCCATTTCGGTGCTCGCCAAGCATCTTTTATTAATAAACTTAAATGCTGGAAATTTATTTTAATCGGATTCCAAGTATTAGCTGGTCTTGTGATCCCAAAAACAGGAGGAACATCATCTAATTCTTCTTGAAAAGTACCAAAAAGTTTGTCCCAAAAGATAAAAATCTGAGAATGGTTTTTATCTAGATATTCTGGATTAATTGCATGATGCACACGATGATGTGATGGAGTTACCAAAATATGCTCAATAAATCCCATTTTTTTGATATGCTTGGTATGATACCAAAATTGTAAAAATAAATGAATAGGCAATGTAATAGCAATTACAGAAGCAGGAACGCCAAGCAAAGCTGCAGGAATCAATAAAAAAGTAAACAAATTGACTAAACTAGCAATAGGCTGGCGGAGCGCGCAGGCAAGATTAAATTCTTCACTGCTGTGATGTATGGCATGTTTGTTCCAGAGAAAATTAATCTGATGTGCTAGACGATGGCTCCAATAACCATAAAAATCAATTACAAAAAAGGCAATGCAGTAGGAGAGGACATTTGCGTCTAAATGCTGTAATGCAATTTTGGAAACCAGCCATTCATAAGAGAGAAAAGTAACGCTAAGACCCAAAACATCTTTAACCGAATTTGTAATGCCAGAACTGATGCTTGATACGCTATCTATCAATGGAGCAGTATCATTCTTTTTATAAATGCCGTAGATTTTTTCAATAACAATTAAAGCTAAAAAAACAGGCATTGCAATAATCAATATCTTTCCGTATTCTTCCATAAAAAATGCATTCTATTTCATTCAAATATATAATAAAAACGAATGCATTTTGAATTATTTGCAATTAAAGCGCTATGAATGTATTATTTATTCAAAATCTAAATACAAATTATTGAGGTTCAAAAGGATATTTCACCGGATAAGACTTCACAGTTTTTGGAGTTTTTATATTAAATCGAACCACTTCTTTAATAATTTGAAATGAGTCGTATTTTAATTCTAATTGTATTTTATTATCAGCGTTTATAACACCATATTTATTATTTTTCTTAACAACAAATTCTCCTGTTCCGTAAATCTCTGTAATTGCATCATATTCTGCCGGAATTGCAATCTTGTTCTTATTGCTATAAACTCCAAGTTTGTTTTTGTCTTTAAAAATCTGATAATTACTCTTAGAAAATCCTCTGAAATTTGAATTGTTTTTTATGAACTCATCAACAAAGATTTCAGTTTCAGTGTAATTATTGTTTTCAACTGTAAGAAGGTATTTTTTTGAGTTTTTACTAGCAAAAATTTTGTTTTGGGCAATACTATAAAAATCATACTCCTCAGGAATTATAATTTCTCCTTTGTTAGAAAGCATTCCATCTTTGTTTTCTTGATTCGTTATGATATAGTAATGAGAAAAAGGATCAATATATTTATATGATATCGGAATGATTTCCTTTTCTTCATAAGGGTTAAAAACACCTTGCAAATTGTTTTTATAAGCGAAATAATGGTTTTTGAACGAGATGCTATCTTTAGAAAAAACAGCATAAACATTATCATAAATTAAAGGTTTCAAAACAGAATCTTTGCGGTCTACTATTCCGTCTTTTCCATTGTTTTTTGCGATATAAACTGAATTTGAAGGATAAATTTCATCATACCTACATTCAATTTCATATTGCCCATTTGAATTAATAATTCCATTTTTCTTCGTGATAGTATTAAGAATAAGGAAAGAATCTTGAGCTAGTATTCTCTCAAACTGATGATTTTTGATTGGATTCAAAACGATATTTCCGAGAGTATCGATTATTAAAGTGTTTTTATTTTGAAGTGTGACAATAGATCTGCCATGTTGGAAATACTCAATATCAAAAGCTTGAAAATTGGTAATTTGTTTTCCTTTTGCATCAAATAGATCAATACTGTTGTTATTCTGCACAAACAAAATTCCGTCACTGCCCATTATACTGGTATATTTAATAGGCAAAATGATTTTATTTTTAGTGTCAACAACTCCTGTTTTATTGTTTTTTGAAACTCTCACTAGATTATTTCCTAAATAATAAACATCTTCATATTCAAAAGGAATTTTAATATTGCCTTGTAAATCAATATATCCTCTTTTGAAATTTTTATTTGCAATAATTCCCGCTTCAAATATGTTTTTTAGATCTTTTCTGTTCTCTATATATTCATAATTAGGTTTAAGAATCACATTGCCTAGAGAATCAATTAATCCCATTTTCCCTTTAAAGGTTCTAAAAACGGCATAATCATTTTCAAAACCATAAACATATTCGTAAGTCTTATTTTCGATCAATTGTTTGCGAATCGCCTCAAATTTTGATTGGCCTTTCGTCATAAACGACAATAACAGAATTATAAAAAAAAGAATATTTCTCATGATTTGTAATTAATGCAAATAAAAACGCATTCTATTCAATTCTAGTATAGAATAAAACAGAATGCGTTTTAAAATTATGGGTCAATTAGACAATTTCGGCGCTAAGACCAGCTTCCAAAAGTTGCGTGCATTGAGGTTTAAGTTTTTCTATCGGGCCTGTTTTTACAGTGCATTTTCCGTTGTAATGTACAATCAAAGAGCATTGCTCGGCTTGTTCTGCCGTATGGCTGCAAACACGCATAAGAGTATCAATTACGTGATCAAAAGTATTTACATCATCATTGTAAACAATGATCTCGTTATTAAAAGCAATGGCTTCTTTTTCGCGAACTCTTTCTCTTACTTTTTCTTTAGTACTCATATTGTTATAGTTTTTGTACTGAATTGATTATCAATATCTAATTTACATATTTTAAGGATACCCAGTTATTTCTTTGAAGCTTTTTAACATAAGTTAAACCTTTTTCTACGCAAGAAGCGTCAATAAATGGAATATCTTCTTCATAGAAACCGCTAAAAAGTATAATGCCTTTTGGATTTAAAGCATCAACATAAGCCTGCATATCATTCAACAAAATATTTCTGTTGATATTGGCAATAATTAAATCATATTTTTTTCCTGCCAACAATGCTGCATCGCCTTCATAAACGCTGATGTGTTTGCAATTATTGCGTTCAGCATTTTCGATAGAGTTGAGGTAGCACCAGTTGTCGATATCAATGGCGTCAATTGGTTCAGCACCTTTCATTTCTGCCAAAATAGCTAAAATGGCAGTTCCGCATCCCATATCTAACGTTTTTAAACCCTTTACATCCATTTCTAATAAATGCTGAATCATCATGTGTGTAGTTTCATGATGTCCAGTTCCAAAACTCATTTTTGGTTCAATTAGAATATCAAATTCAGCATCTGTTTTTGGGTGAAAAGGAGCACGAACATGGCATTTTCCGTCAACATCAATTGGTTCAAAATTCTTTTCCC
Source organism: Flavobacterium sharifuzzamanii (assembly GCF_003254585.1). Taxonomy (GTDB): domain Bacteria; phylum Bacteroidota; class Bacteroidia; order Flavobacteriales; family Flavobacteriaceae; genus Flavobacterium; species Flavobacterium sharifuzzamanii. The sequence goes on from NZ_QJGZ01000036.1 coordinate 382,202, forward strand.
ATTCTTCGTTCCAGTTTACCTGATCGATTTCTTCAATTGTATATTCAATTTTAAACTCTTCAGATTGTAAAATATAAATATCATCTAAGATGTTCTCATCCCATAAATCTTTCTTCACAAAAGCCGAAATTCCGTTTTCAGTCTCTGTAAAACTTTCAAACGCTTTTTCGCCCAATTCAGCCACTAAAATTTCAGAACCCAATTCTTTCGGCTCAATCGTAAAATGATATCCTAAATAGATGTTTGACATAAATAAAAATTTTTGCAAAGGTAAGAATCCGAAATATAAAATTATGCTAAAAACGTATAAGATTATTTGATCGATTAAAGATGAAATTTCGGCATTGTATTTGTAGGAAATTGCTTTATTTTTGCATTTCCATTATGAAAAAGTTTTTACTGTTATTAATTCTTATTATTCTGTTTGTTTCGTGCGATAAAAAACATGAAACAATCAGATCATTTTGTTATTGGAAAACCGATTTGAACTTTGATAAAAAAGATGATTCTATTATTAAGAGATTAAAAGTAAAGCACTTATATATCCGTTTTTTTGATGTAGATTGGAGTTCTCAGGATAATGAACCTGTGCCAGTTGCTGATATTAGAAATGTCAAACTTAATAAAAGTCAGTTGGAAATTACACCAAGTGTTTTTATTACTAATGAAGTTTTTTTAAAAACAAATAAAGGGCAATTGGATACACTGGCTTTGCGAATTATGAAACGCATAAACCAAATAGCAATAAGAGAAAAAATACTTCCAAAAAATGATTTTCAAGAAATCTTAATTGATTGTGATTGGTCACCGAAATCACGCGAAAACTATTTTTACTTGTTGAAACAAATTAAAAAGAGTTTTACAAAAACAAAACTTTCTGCAACGATAAGACTTTGGCAATATAAATACACAACTAAAGCAGGAACTCCACCAATTGATAGAGGTTTATTAATGTGTTATAACATTACTAAACCCAACGATCTTAATACAGAAAATTCTATTGGTACGAGCCGAGAATTGTCACAATACATAACACACAATAAATACAAACTCAAACTAGATATTGCATTGCCGCTTTATAGCTGGGCAGTTGTTTTTAGAGGAAATCAGTATAAAGGAATTATTTCCGATTATGAGCAATTGATAAATGGCCAGACAAAAATGAAAGAGATTGCGCCAAATAAATATTTATTAAAAGAAGATATTTTGATAGGAAAAACATATCTAAGAAATGGAGATTTAATTAGAATAGAAAAAATTTCGGATGAAGAGCTTGAAAAAATGATTTCTATTGTAAAGAATAAAATAGAGATTGATAATAAAACAAAAATATCTTTTTTCTCTTTCGATGAGAAATATATAAACAATTATAAAATTCAAAATATATCAAAATACTATGCGCATTTTTAGCAGTTTAATTTTAGTACTGACATTTCAGTTTTGTCTTGCCTGCATTGAGGGGCCAAATGCATCGGAACATACCAGAGTCGCAATTTTTGAAGCACAACGAAATGGTTTTTCTAGTCTTATGCCTTTTCGTTATTCGGCGGATCGTTTTTATTTGTATTCTGAAGAAGATTATATAAATAATTACGATTATGGAGCTGATAAGAAATTAAATTGCGTTGAATGGCAGAAAAAACTAAATAGCCAAATAAAGGTAGAAGATATTTATTTGATTTTGTATAAAACAAAAGCCAAAGAATTTATAGATGCTTATGAAAATAATTCATTAAGAAACGTTTTTAAAAAGAACACATTCGTCAATATACTGACACAATCAAGATATAAAGCATTTCTAGATTATATTTTATTTTCAAAAAAAATAGAATACAATAATCGTTCTTGGAATTTAGGAATTAAATACAAATTAGACATAGAAAACAATAAACAAAAACTACTGAATGTAAATGACAGATTTTTAAAAGAACGATATGCATTTTTACTTTTGAGAAATTATTTTTATGGTGATAATTCTAAAGAAGTTATTCGTTTATACAATACTTATTTTGAAAAAAACGCAAATACAATTTTAAGTATATGGGCTTTTAATTATAGATCTTCTTATTTTAAAAATGGAGCTTTTACAAATTATTTGATAAGTAAAACTTTAACCACTGCCAAATATAAAACGTACATCATTTTGCAAAATTACAGATGGGATTTAATAGAGGAAACATTAGCTTTAGCAAAAAGTGATGATGAACGAAGTGTAATTCTAGCTATTGATAATTTACGAAATCCGGCTCCATGTTTTAATGAAATTAAACAGATTGCAAAATTGAGTCCCAATAATCTTTTTTTGGGATTTTTAATTGGCAGAGAAATAAATAAGCTGGAAGATTGGATTTATACGCCTCAATATACCAAATATAGTCCTTCAATGAGTTTTGGACATGAAATAGATTGGGAAAATTACGAACAGTCAAAAAAAGAAAATGACAAAAAGGATATTTTATATTTGAGAGAATTGCGAAGTTATTTAATCAGTATTTATAATAAGACATCTGGAGAACAAAAAGATTATATCGCATCTGCAATTGCGCATCTTTCTTTTATGGACGATCGGATTGATTTAGGAAAAAAATATACTAATATGATTTCTAGTAATGCCAATAGCACAATACAAATGCAAAAAAATATACAGCTGGCATTGCTATCTCTTAGAGAAGATAATTTGAAGAGCAAAGAAGTGCAAGATCAGCTTGCGGTGTATTTTAATTCAATAGAAAGTTTAGCAAAAAAGGATAATAGCTTAGATAAATGCATGTACAGCTTGTACTTGATTGCTAGCGAAGAATTCCTTAAACGTGGCGATGCTGTTTATGGAGGTTTATTTTCATTAAAATCGCATGTAAAAAATGAAGAAGAATTTCCTTATGATTTTGCTATCATTGATTATTTTGATCGTAATGCAACAGTAAATGATATGGAGCGAATAATTCAATTAAAACAAAAGAAAAATAAAACATCTTTTGAAAAGTTTATTTGCTCTAGTGCTATGCCAGAAGACATTAATCTTTTAAAAGATGTTAAAGGAACAATTGCTTTTAGAGATAATAATTTAGAATTAGCGTATAATACCTTTGCTGATATTCCTAAAGATTTTTGGGATAAAAAATATGAATTTAAAGATCACTTAAACGAAGATCCATTTATACCTAAGGTTTTACAAAAAACTAAAGACCGTAAATATGATTATCATTTTAATAAAGCAGAATTTCTGTCTAGTCTTATCAAATTACAAAAGCAAAATACAGCTAAAAACAATTTATTGCTTGGGCATGCTTATTTTAATGTTTCGTTTTATGGTAATTCGTGGATGATGGTAAGTTATTATTGGTCTAAGGGTTTTGGATATGAAAGTAAAAGCGAGAATGAAAAAAAATATCAAAACGATAATTACTATTGTTTAACAATGGCTGAAAGTTATTATGAAAAAGCTTTAAAAATGGCTCAGGACAAAAATGAAAAAGCCTTAGCTAGTTTGATGATTTTTAAATGTAAATATGCTAAATATAAATCTACAGGCTTTAATTCTTATCAAATGAATTATTTTCCTGTATCTAATATGCAATATAGATATCCTCTTTTTTATGAATACTTTTATCCATATAATGACGATCGAAATTTTAAAGGAATTCAAGAGCTAATTAATTTCTATTCGGTTTATAAATCCACCGATACATTTAAGAAATATAATTGTCCTTTGTTGCGAGAATTTATTAATTAAAATAAAAAAAGCGTTCATAATTATGAACGCTTTTCATTTTATATAAATCTAAAAATTAGATAGCAGTAACAATAGCTAAGAAATCATCAGCTTTTAAAGCAGCACCTCCAATTAAACCACCGTCTACGTCTGGTTTAGAGAAGATTTCTTTAGCGTTTTCTGGTTTTACAGAACCACCGTATAAGATAGAAACTTCATCAGCGATTTCTGCTCCAAAAGCTTTACGGATAGTTTCTCTGATAAATTCGTGCATTTCTTGAGCTTGTTCTGGCGAAGCAGTTTCTCCAGTTCCGATAGCCCAAACTGGCTCATAAGCTAAAACAATTTTAGACCAAGATTCTTTAGCGATATGAAAAACACCATCACGTAATTGGTTTTCAACAATGTTGAAGTGATTTCCAGATTGACGGTCTTTTAATTCTTCTCCGAAGCAGAAGATTACTGTCATATCATGTTTTAAAGCTGTATCAACTTTGTCTGCGATTAAAGCATCTGTTTCGTGAAAAATAGCTCTACGCTCAGAGTGACCTAAGATTACTGTATTAACGCCAATGCTAGTTAACATATCTGCAGAAATTTCTCCTGTAAAAGCACCACCTTCAGCTTGGTGAACGTTTTGAGCAGAAACTCCAATAGTTGTGTTTTTTAATTTTGTAGCAGCAGCTTGTAAGTTTACAAAAGTTGGAGCCACAATTACTTGTGCATTTGTTTTTGCTGGAATTTTAGCAATTAATTCGTTTAATAATTCTTCAGTCTGTGCAGCGTTTTTATGCATTTTCCAGTTTCCTGCAACAATCGATTTTCTCATTTTGGTAGTTTTTATTATTCTTTTAATTTTTTGTTTTTAATATGTCTGAGACTTATTCATATTGTGTTTCTTTTACCTTCTCATTGATTTTATCAAAATCAGTTTCAATAGCGCGGTATAGTACAATAGTGCCAAATCTGTCAATAACAATATATCTTGGAATCCAATCTAAATCAATAGCTTTTCCGAAAACACCTTTCATACCATCATTCATCATAAAGTGATCTCCTTTTAATTCGTGTTTTTCAATTCCTGCCTTCCATTTGTCCGCTGTTTTATCGGCAGAAAGGAATAAATAAGATACATTTGGATTTGCAGCTTGCAATTCTTTTAGTTTTGGCATTGCTTTTACGCAATCTCCACACCAAGAAGCCCAAACTTCAATAACTAGATTTTTTCCTTTGTATTTTTTTAAAATGTCTTTAAAAGCAACTTGGCTTCCATCTGCGGCTAATAATTTTTCTGATAACGCTTCTTGTGAAAAACTTGTTTTCTGCGCTTTCTGTGCTTGGGAACAAGAAAATGTAATAAATGCAATAACGATTAGGGCTAATTGTTTCATATAAGTTTATAATTTAAATTTAATACTGAATTCACAAAGTTAAACAAACAAATGGAATGCCAATTGTAGATTAACAAAATTTGAAGAGTCCTTTATTTTGTAACAAAACAGCGTTTTTTGGTTGAAAAAAGTGTTTTGAAAACGTAATAGTTGGCTGGAAAATCATGTATTTTGTAGAAACACTTTATCTAGAAATGGATAAAAAGCAATTTTTTTGTTTTGGAACGAAAAAAATGAAGCAAAAAAACGTCAGATTTCAAAAAAAAGCCTTCAACAAATTTAATTTTATTGAACGCTTTTTATTTTTTTTTGAAACCTAATTCAGCTCGTAATTTCCATTTGCCCATTTTTTGCTAGGAACAAGCCAATTGTCTGCAGCTTTGTACAAAAAACCATGTTTTAGACCTGTGTTAAGTTCAATTTCTTTAAAATGCTCTATTTTGCATTTCGAAGTTTCTTTTCTTTTAATAGCAGAAACTCCGTAAATATCTGATTTTTCATAAATAGTTAAAATATTGCCACAGAAATTAATATCCGGAATCTCTTGAATATCAACATCTCTAAAGCACCCAATGAAAACAAAATTCACCTCTGGATTTGAAAGAAAAGTTGAAACAAATTGAGCAATGTAACCACCTTTTGAAGTTCCAATTACTGTAATATGATTGGGTGGAACTCCTTTTTTAATTAATGCTTTTACCTGTTTAGCAATCTTTTCTGCATAATCTATAGCGTTTGTGTTTTTCTTTCTTTTTTCGCTAAAAACAATAAAGTTATCTTTTCTATAAGATTCTAAAATCTCATTGTATTCTGCTTTACCATATTCTGGATGGGCTACATTTAGATCGTTTTCTTCTACAAATTTGTTATGAAAAAAGAAAATGTAACGTTGGTCCTTACTAGCAGTTTTTTCTTGGCTATAGCAATTAAGATTTAAAAGAAAACTCAAAATAAAAGTTAGAAAAAACTTTGAAAATTGTTTCATAAAAAGAATGGTTTTATCTGATTGTTTCAAACAAATATAAAAACAAAACAATCATTTTTATTATTTTTCCTACTTTCAATTTTAAGACGATTATGTTTTAAAAAAAGCGCTAATTCACTCGAATTGGCGCTTTTAATTTATATTTCTTACCTTACTTAACAATCTTTTGTAAAGCTAAAATTTCGTCAAAATAATCAGTCTTTAGTATTAATCAGAATTTTGTATACCCAAGTTGTATTATCTTTTTTCAATTCTGCATTTTTGATTTCTACAGATTTTATTACTACTGATGAACATTCGCCCCCTGTTCTCTTTTCTGTGACAGCGTATATTTCGCAAACATTTTTGCCTTCAATAGTTATAGCATATTTAAGTGATTTTGACTCCCATCCTAAGCTGAAAGTGAGGCGGTTTAAATTGTCACTATTCACATAAGCAGATTCAATTACTTTGTTTTGATCTAAATCTGTAATAGTTACCTCTTTTTTAGAATCGAAAGTACCGTTTTCAAACAGGTTTTCTCCTGAATCTTTGTCTACAAATTCGACAGTAATAGTTGCTGGTCCAGTAGAACAGAGCACATCTGATCCACATCCCGTAGTAAAAATTAAAACTAGAAGTAATGAAATAGATAATAGTTTTTTCATGATTAGAATAAGCTTTTGGTTTGATCAAATGTAGGATTATTATTCGTAATATAAAAGATGGTTTTTGTATGAAAATAATTAGAATAAAAAAGCGCCAATAAACGTATTGTTTATTGGCGCTTTTGAAATTTATATTTTTAAATCATTATAATTTCAAATCATCTACATCATTATAATGCACTTTTTGAGCGATAGTTCCGTCATGTATAACTACAATACTTGGATTTGCTCTTTCAACTGTTTTTAAAGCAGTTCCATCGCAGAAATAGAAATCGATGTCTAGAGCATAGTCTTTTTTCGCTTTAGCAATTTCATCAGCTCCAGAAGCAGTCATCCCAATTACTTTGTAACCTTTTGCTTTTGCATCTGCAGTAACTTTTGCTAATTTTTTCATTCCTTCTGGATTTGATAGATTCAAATCGTAAGTCACATAGATTAACAGTTTTGGTTCTTTTAATAATTCTTCTTTGTAATCAGAATCATCTTTTGTCATGGTAAAATCATGAATAGGAGGAACGTAACCTTCAGAGATTACTTTGTCTTTTCTGTCAACAAATACTGCTCCTTCAGGAATATTCATTAAATCTTTTTCAGTAAATTCTTTATCGACTCCGTTTACTTTATAAATAAAAATCATTTCTACAACTGATTTCGGAGCGCCTTCTGGAATTTCCATTCCTTTTTCGATGTTTGTTCCCACTTTATATGGACGGAAATCTTTGATTGGATTATGATTGATAACCCAAACCGCCATAAATACACATAAAACAATGCTGATTAAAGTGATAATGTTGGTAACCAATTTAGAAAATAAAGGTTTTACCAGTTTTTTGTTGATGAATAAAATCAAGATAAAGAATAGTAAAACAACATCTTTTGTGAACGATTGCCAAGGTGTCAAGTGTAAAGCATCTCCGAAACATCCGCAATCTTTAACCACATCAAAATAAGCAGAGTAGAAGGTAAGGAAAGTAAAGAAAATGATCAATAGTAATAAAGCCCAAATCGTTAGTTTTGATTTATAGCCAACCAACAGCATTACACCTAAAACTACTTCTAAAATCACTAAAAAGATCGCCAATCCTAAAGCCAATGGCTCTAAAAACGGCATATTGAAAACTGGTTCACTGAAATATTCAGCTAGTTTGTATGAGAATCCAACAGGATCGTTTAGTTTGATTAATCCGGAAATAATAAATAGGACACCGACAAATAATCGGGAAAATTGAGTAATGATGTTTTTCATAATGAATATTTAAAACTTGGAATTTTATTTAGTAATTGGGTTTAAGATTAAAGCAAAAACAGAGTAATTAATCATATCCTGATAATTAGCATCGATTCCTTCAGATACTATTGTTTTTCCTTTATTATCTTCAATTTGCTTAACGCGAAGAAGTTTCTGCAAAATCAAATCGGTTAAAGAACTCACGCGCATATCACGCCAAGCTTCGCCGTAATCATGATTTTTTGCTTCCATTAAGTCTTTGGTCAATTTTACTTTAGCATCGTATAATTCAGTTGCTTTTTCTACGTCAAGATCTGGCTGATCTACAACGCCAAGTTCTAACTGAATCAAAGCCATGATAGAATAATTGATGATTCCGATGAATTCTCCTTTTTCATCTTCATCAACTTTACGGACTTCATTTTCCTGCAAACTTCTAATTCGTTGTGCTTTTATGAAAATTTGATCCGTCAGCGATGGCAATCTTAAAATTCTCCACGCACTGCCATAATCTTTCATTTTATTGATAAACAACGTACGGCAAACCGCGATAACATTATCAAACTCTTGGGAAGTATTCTTCATTTATATGCTGTATATTTGCTAAAATTTCTTCAAAAATAAGGATAATTTTTTAAGAGTTTCAAGTTTAAGGTTCGCTTTGTTTCAAGTTTTTTCTAAACAAAGTGTTAACGGACAACTTGAAATAGAAAAATGTTTCAAGTTTCAGGTTTCAAGTTTTACGTTCTAGAACTTGCGAAATCTGCATCAACTTGAAACGTGAAACCTGAAACAAAATAAAACAAGCAATGACAATTAATTGTAAAGGCGAACTTATAGATTTATCAATTCCTAAAGTAATGGGAATTCTCAATGTTACGCCAAATTCTTTCTTTGACGGAGGAAAATATAAAAACGAAGACGAAATTATTTTGCAAGTAGATAAAATGCTTTCTGAGGGCGCGACCTTTATTGATATTGGGGCATATTCTAGTAAACCAAGCGCTGAGTTTGTATCGGAACAAGAAGAAATTGACAGAATTGTTCCAGCAATTGAATTGATTTTAAAGCATTTTCCGAAAACATTATTATCAATTGATACTTTTAGAGCTGAGGTTGCAAAAGCAAGTATAGAAAGTGGCGCGGCAATTATAAATGATATTGCGGCTGGAGAGTTGGATGATAAAATGTTTGATGTTATTGCAAAATATAATGTTCCGTACATTATGATGCACATGCGTGGAAATCCGCAGACAATGCAGAGCTTGACTGAATACGATGATATTATAAAAGAAATGCTATTCTACTTTTCTGAAAAAGTAAAAAAAGCAAGAGCTTTAGGAATCAACGATTTGATTTTAGATCCAGGTTTCGGTTTTGCTAAAACAACCGATCAGAATTATGAAGTAATGCAGAAAATGGAACTTTTTAATATTTTGGAATTACCTGTTTTAGCCGGAATTTCTAGAAAATCAATGATTTATAAAACACTTGATATAACACCACAAGAAGCCTTAAACGGAACAACTTTTTTAAATACTATTGCATTGATGAAAGGTGCTAAAATTCTTCGTGTTCATGATGTGAAAGAAGCGGTGGAATGTGTTACTTTGTTCAATAAAATGAGTTTATAATAGCCAGTTTTGTCATTTCGACGAAGGAGACTCGAGCAACAGCGAACAGGCGAAGCAAATCTTCGTTGCTAAATCGACAAAGATTGGATTCTCGTTGCGGAGTTACTTGTGAAGATTTCTCCTTCGTCGAAATGACAAACTTTGTGTAAAATGAATTTTAAAAATATGAAATACTTTACCCTAATTATAGCTTTCGTACTTTTCTCCTGCGGAAAAAAAGAAGACGTTTTATTGCCAAAATCAAACATTTCAATTGTAAAAGACGTGCAAGATCATTCGCCAATTTACGTCTTTTTTAAAGTTGATGGAAAAGATACAATCGCGGATTTGAATCGAAAAAGTGCCATTATATCAACCAATTGGATTTTCAATATAGACAAACGCTTGCCTTTGAAATCTGTGATGCCACAAGTAATAAAAATGCAAGAAAAAAAGCGTAACGAGAAAATGCATCAGAACGAAGAATCTGAAAACTATTATTCTTACGCAGATTCTATCGGGAAAAATCTAGCTTTTTTGCCTTTCACGAAAGTATTCTATAAAATAGAGAAACCTACTGCAGGAAGTTTTGTGGTTTACTTTAAAAAAGGAAAAAAACAGGTCTTCATGGGAAATACAGAAATTAAAATATCAGAAATATTAAAGCATTTCTATAGTATAAAGTTTGAGAAAGTGCCAGATTTGGTATTTTTATTTGATAAGAACATGAGTTATGAAGAATACATTCAATACAAAATTCTATTGCAAAAAGATGTGACTTACAATCTTGATAAGCTTCCGGTAGAATTTATTTTCTAAATACCTTGCAGTAAAATAAACGGTAAAATTTAAAAGCCTTTCTCTATTAAAAGAAAGGCTTTTTTGTGATTTAGTGATTAGTATCCACCACCACCGCCTCCGCCGCCTCCGCCAGAAGTGTCAGTTTTTGTCAGAGTACCGCTGATTTCGCCATTAGGATAAGCAGTAGTATGTAAATTAACGTAATAATGATTAGCCATCAGCTCAGTAATTTGTGCATCAGTTATAGAACCAGATACAGATATTGGAGAGGTAGAGACACTGGCATCAGGAAACGGAATAACAATTGTACCGTCTGCTGCATGTATATGTCCATGTATTGGCACTAATCCTGAAAAATTTACTTTAAGATCAAATGTTTTTGCAGTCTGATTTAATTTTAATGTAGCACTACCTGAAGCTGAAGAAGTCACACCTGCAACTGGGGTCAAATTAGCAGTAAATGTCATAATTACAGGTGGTGTGTAATTGTCGTCATACCCATTAGAACAAGAAGTTCCAATTAAAAGCAACAGTAGGATTGCCGAAAGTTGAAATAAAGATTTCATAATTATATGCTTTTAGGTTAGAAATAAGGTCAAAAAACTATAATTATTAAATTTTATTAAGATTTAATAAATCACTATAAATTTACGATTTTATTTTTTGTTTTAAGGTTTAAAATGTTGATTATTAAATTTTTATGAATTTTAGAGGCTATAGATTTTTAAATTTGAAATCTAAAGATTAAAAGAGACTTATTGATGATGATAAGGTTCATTTCGTAAAATAGTAAATCCGCGATACAATTGTTCGATAAAAAATAAACGAACCATTTGATGTGAAAACGTCATTAATGAAAGCGAAACTTTTCCCTGGGCTTTTTTATAAACCGTTTCAGAAAATCCGTAAGGACCGCCAATTACGAAAACCAAAGTTTTTACACCAGAATTCATTTTCTTTTGCAATTCTTCAGAAAAACCTACACTTGAGAAAGTTTTTCCGTTTTCATCCAATAAAATTAATTGATCGGTGGCAGAAAGTTTTGAAAGAATCAATTCGCCTTCCTTTTCTTTTTGCTGGCTTTCAGATAAGTTTTTTACGTTTTTGATGTCTGGAATAATTTCCAATTCAAATTTGATGTAAAAAGACAAACGTTTCGTGTAATCGTCAATTAATGTTTGAAGCGATTTATTATCTGTTTTGCCTATTGCGATTAGTTTGATGTTCATTTGTTTTGTTTTTTGCCACGAATTCACGAATTAATTTAAAAATATTTTTGCTACAGATTTGATCAATAAACACAGATTAGATTTAAATAAAAAATCCTTTTAATCTGTGAAATCTGTGGCTAAAAAAAACTATTTTTTATTCTCAAAAACCGTTTCGAAATGTTCTACAATAGGAAAAGGTTCGTAATAATGATGTAGGATCTTTTTCCATTCCAGATACGCTTCAGAAGTTCTGAATCCGATTGTATGATCTTCTAATGTATTCCAATCAACCAACAGAAGATATTTATTTTCGACTTCTAGACATTTTTCTAAACGATGTCCTAAATAACCATCTATTGATGAAATGTATTGGCTTGCTTTTGTAAAATCAGCTTCAAATGAATTAGCTAATTCTGGTTTTACATATAGAAATGCTGCTTCTAGAATCATATTTAAATGAATTTTATCTGCTTGATCTGCTAAATCTGCGGGAAAAAATTATAATCTCGCAGATTTAGCAGATTTGGCTGATTTTATTTTTATTGTTTTGTTTAAAAAGAATCTGTGATTATCGGCTTAAATATGTTTGAAATCTGCGTGAAACTTTCGTGCAAATTGATGTTTTAGTTTTTAGAAAATTTCGATTCAAAAGTTTTAAAACGATTATCTAAATCTTTAATTAATTGTTTTTTTACCGATGCATCTTGAATGAAACTATAATTAATACTGTTGTAAACATACTTTTTGATTGTTTCGTAGTTTACATCAGGATATCTTTTTGCTAGTAAAACATATTGCTCTGTCATACTGCTTCTTAAAATTCCTGCATCGTCTGTGCTGATAACAATTGGTACATTAAATTCTTTGTAAAGTGTAAAAGGATGTCTGTTCTCTTTTACTTTTAAAATGAATTCGTTACTCACTAAATTGATTTCAATCGGAATATTATTTTTAGACATATATTTCAACAAATCATACGAATTAGCTTCGTAAGCAATATCCACTCCGTGACCAATTCTGTTAGCACCTGCCACATAAATGGCGTCATTAATATGCCAAGTCAATTCTTCTGGCTGAACCAAACCTAAAGTCAATTCACCTGCATGTAGTGTGTATTTTACATCTGGAAATTTAGAGTGGCAGTATTTAAACATTACCATGTGTAGCCAGTAATCCTTCATAGAATTTTCACCATGTTCTGGAGAAACTATATTTACACCAGCAGTAAGTTTACTTTCGCTTGACGAAATAAAAGCTATAACAAGATTCTTAAATAAGTCTACCGGTTCCATAAAACGAAGCACAAAATTTTGATAACGCATCGTGAATTTTTCGTCATCCATTTTTAAGTCTTTATGAAGCTTTGTAATGAAGTTATTATTGAAATCTTCGGCATATTTTTTAGCATCTTTTTTCTGAAGTGATTTATACAATTCGTCTAAAAGTTTCAAAACTGCTTTTTCATCTTTTTGTTCTGCAGCCTGGCGAAGTTTTGTGTTGAAATCAGTTAAATCAGAAACATTCATATCGCACGGAATTGTTGATAATTGTGTTTCGATATACGTTACATTTTCGGCAATGGCGCGTTTTTTTAACTCGAGCATTCCTTCTGCAAAATGACCTTGAATTGTAGGCTCAAATTTCATAAAAGAATCAAAGAACTGATCGTCAGATGGAACGGAACCATTATAATCTTTAACAGACCAAGTCTGCATAATTTGCTGCTCGTAATATTCTAATTTTCCTTTGTTTTTAAGAGACGAAAAGTTTTCCCAGTTTCCGTTTGCAGGTTTGGTTTTTGAAACCGCCATTGTTTCCAGATTCAAATAAAAGTCTTCTGCAATAGCTCTTTCTAAAAGAGGTTCTGCATAAACTGATCCTGAAAAATGGTGGTGTAAATCGCCTCCTTTTGGCATTTGTTGAAAGAAAGCTGTTAAGAGAGCTTCATTATTTCTGATTTTTTCTAAATAACTCTCAGCCGATTGAGAAAAGCCGATTTGTGCTATAAAAATACAGAAAAGCGTAATTATCCTTGTCATACTCTAAGTTTAAATTACGCGCAAATATACGAGTTTTCGGAGAAATTTGAAAATTTTGTTTTTGGAGGGACAAAGGGGCAGAGGTTCAAAGGGGCAAAGTTTTTTTTAAGTAGATTGTGGTCTTTCGCAATTTTTGTCATTTCAACGAAGAAGAAATCTTAGCAAGAAGCTCAACAAAGATTGGATTTTTATTGCATAGTTACTCATGGAGATTTCTTCTTCGTTGAAATAACAAACAGGACATTTATAAAATGCGAAAGACGCACAACAGTGCGTCTCTACAATAAAATTTTAGACAAAGATAGAAAACCTCTGAGCCTTTGTAACTTTGAACCTTTGCGCCTCAAGAAAAAAGTACATCATGTATTTCAGGAACCTTATCAAAAACGCTTTTAGCAAAAGGACAAAGCGGAATAATTTTTAAGTTGTTTGCTCTTGCATAATCTACCGCTGCCATAACAAGCTTTTTACCCACACCTTTTCCGTTAAAATCAGGACTTACTTCAGTGTGGTCAATAATGAATTTAGAATCTCCTGCCCAAGTGTAAGTCATTTTTCCTGCTTCTTTTCCGTCTTCTACGGCTTCAAAATAGCCTCTTCTTGTATCGTTTATTTGTTGAATTTCCATGATAATTATATTAGTGTGGTTTTGATTTCGATTGCATGTGTCAATGTTTTATGTATCGGACAGCTGTTTGCAATCGTTTCTAATCTTTGTCTTTGCTCTTCGTTAACTTCACCGATTACTTCGATTCTTCGGGTAAATGAGGTGCAATTTCGTTCTGAATCTCTTTCAAAATCAATCTTGATATTGATTTCTTCAACGTTCCATTGTTTGCGATTAATGTACATTCGTAAAGTAATTAAGGTGCAAGAAGCCAAAGATGAAGCCAAAAGTTCTGTTGGATTCAAACCTAAGTTTTTGCCTCCTAATTGCTGAGGTTCATCAGAAATTAAGACATTTCCGCTGGCAGATGTGATTTCCGTTCGATACAAACGGGTGTCTATTTTTGCTGAAACTGTATCCATAATTATTTGATTCTTGGTTCTGGCAATGGAACAAATTCGGTTTCGCCTGGAACTTTCGGAAAAGTTTGAGCTGTCCAGTCCTGTTTTGCTTTTTCGATGAGGTTTTTATCAGAAGAAACAAAGTTCCAAAAGATAAAATGTTCTTCAGGAAACGGTTGGCCACCAAAGATATAAACAGTTGAATTTGCAGCAATTTCGAATTCGCAAAGAGAACTTTCTGTTGTAATCAAGATTTGTCTTGGATCGTAAGTATGTTCGCCATTTTTAATGCTTCCATCTAAAATATATAAACCGCTTTCGCCAAATAAATGATGCCCGATATTGATTTTTTTCGCTTCTTTGCTTTTAATTTCAATAAAGTACAATGGGCTATAAACAGGAACTGGTGATTTTCTACCAAAAGCTTCTCCTGCAATTAGTTTAAAAGAAACACCGTCTTCTTCCCAAGCTGGAATATCATCAGCTTCAACATGCGTAAAATTAGGATCCATTTGTTCCAATTCTTTTGGAAGCGCAACCCAAATCTGTAATCCATGAAGCATTTTATCTGTATGCCTTAAATATTCTGGAGTTCTTTCAGAGTGAACGATTCCTTTTCCAGCGGTCATCCAGTTTACAGCGCCTGGTTTTATTTCTAATTCTGTTCCTAAACTGTCACGGTGCATAATGCTTCCTTCAAACAAAAAAGTTAGTGTAGAAAGTCCGATATGCGGGTGCGGAGGAACATCCATATTTTCATGATCACTTAGATGTGCAGGTCCCATATGATCGATAAAAACAAATGGTCCGACAGCTCTTTTTTCGCGGAAAGGCAATAATCTGCCTACCATAAAATTGCCAATATTGGCAGCGCGTTCTTCGATAATTAAACTGATATTTGACATGTGGTATTATTTGATTTGAAAACAAAATTACAGTTGTGATAGAAATCTGTAACTTAATTTAGATTAAGAAATGTTGTTTTTTGTATTATCTATAAAAGTAAGGAAAATGTATGTTTTTTCAAATTAGTTTATTTGTCACGTTTTGTTGTCATTTCGACGAAGGAGAAATCTTCGCAAGAAACTCTACAAAGATTGGGTTTTCGTTGCGGAGCTACTCGTGGAGATTTCTCCTTCGTCGAAATGACAAACTAAACGGTTAAAGCGTTAGATGAATTAAAAATGTGTTTTTAATCAACCAACTCAAACTCTAAAACTTCACTTTCAGTTCCATTAATTATAATAGACAATTTATGTTTTCCTGTATGAAAAACACGAGTCGTAATCAATTTAAAAGATTGGTTTCTTTCAATCTTAGTGAGCTGATTTGGATGATAAATCTTCTCGCTTATTTTGAAGACTTTTTTCGCCAAATGCCCTTTTGATTTTTTATAATGAACAGCGTATTCTAAACGAACTGTTTTTGGTTCTTCGTTTTTATTATTCAAGTGAAAATGAAACTGAAGATAATCTCCAATTTTTACAATTGGTGTTTTGATTTCGAAAGACGAAAGTTCAATATTTGTGCTTTCTAAACCATAATGGCTTAAAATTTCAGGATGACCTTGTTTCAATAAAGTTCTTGAGCCATGTTTGATAATTCCATCAGTTTCTTTGCTTTGGTTTTTCCATTTCGATGCAATTTCTAATACAATTTGGGGATTATCTTTGGCGATATCATTTAAATTATTAGCAACACTTCTTCGGACATATTCTGATGGATCATTTTTTAAATTCTCTAAAATTGGAAGAATAGAAGAGGGATCTTTCTTCAAAAACGGAATCGCCATCGCCCACGGTAATCTCGGGCGCGAACCTTCACTTGCTAAACGACGCACATGATGATTTTCGTGTAGAGACCATTTTACCATTTCGCCAATCATTTTTTCTTTGTATTTTAAAATAAAAGGACGAACGGCAAATTCACAGCTTATAAATTGAGTTATAGAAACAAAAGCTTTCTTCGAAGTTTCTAAATCGTTTAAACCATACATTTCGAGATAATCGGCAAAGAAAATGAAAGCCAAATTGCTGTCTGTGAAGTTGTTTTTCTTTAGGTTTTCTATGATTTTATCAATTAAAACAACGGCTCCAGGGAAATTTTGAGGCATAAACTGATGAAAAACAACTGTTGTATGTTTCATTCTTTCTTTCCATTCTTTTTGAGCAAAATCGCCTTCGTAAATTGCTTCAATAAATTTATGTTTGTTGAATGCTGGATATACTTCGGCAACAGCTTGACTAAATTTTTCGTAAAAAGAAACGGAGTAAATGTCTTTAATTAATCCCATAGTTTTGTTTGATTGAATTTCAAAGATATTTAATTGAATACTTATTATTAGACTAAGTTTTGTTAAGAATTGTAACTTTATTTTTCTGAATATCTTAATGGTTAAAAAAGAGATATTTAATGTTTTGTATAATTTTTCATGTTGTAGGAACTTTCAAATCCATAAAATATATCCTAATTTAGCATTATTATTAAAAACAGAAAAATGATAAGTGAAGCTCAATTTCAAGCAGAATTACAACTTTTAATCAGTAATGCCATTAGAGAAGATGTGGGACAAGGCGATTACAGTTCGCTGGCTTGTATTCCAGATACTGCTCATGGTAAGGCAAAACTATTGGTAAAAGATCAAGGAATCATTGCCGGAGTTGAACTAGCCAAAATGATATTTGAACATGTAGATCCAAAACTAAAAGTGAAAACTTTTATAGAGGACGGAACACGTGTGGAATATGGTGAAATCGTTTTTGAAGTTTCTGGAAGTTCGCAATCTATTTTGAAAGCCGAAAGGGTAGTTTTGAATACGATGCAGAGAATGTCAGCGATTGCTACAAAAACAAACCATTTAATGGGGCTTTTGGAAGGAACAAATGCTAAAATACTAGATACTCGTAAAACGACTCCAAATTTTAGAGTTGCAGAAAAATGGGCTGTAAAAATTGGCGGAGGTGAGAATCATCGTTATGCTTTATATGATATGATTATGCTAAAAGACAATCATATTGATTTTGCTGGCGGTATCACTCGTGCAATTTCTAAAACAAAAGAGTATTTGAAAGAAAATAATCTTGATCTTAAAATTATTGTTGAAGCTCGTAATCTGGATGAAATCAGAGAAATTTTATTGAGCGATGGAGTTCATAGAATTCTGATAGACAACTTTAATTATGAAGATACGAAAACGGCAGTAAATTTGATTGGTTCAAAATGTCAGACAGAATCTTCAGGAAATATCAGCGAAAAAACAGTTCGCGAGTATGCTTTGTGTGGCGTAAATTATATTTCATCAGGTGCTTTAACGCATTCTGTATATAATATGGATTTGAGCTTGAAAGCTTTTTAATGGAGTTATGAATTTTGAATTGTAAGTTATGAGTTTGGTTTTATAATATTTGCTTAAAGAATGTAAAATCTGAACTCTAAAATCTAAAATCAAAAAATATGTCGCAAGAGATAGAAGATCGGATTGAGAAACTGCCTGTGGTGCGGTCATTAGCCCGACTTTTGAAGAAAATAAAACTGCCTTGGCTGGAAGGATTTTCATTGTACGATTTGCTGGAAATGTATACCATCGGAATTATTGATGGTGCTTTTTCGTATCATGCAAGTGCTGTTTCTTTTAGTTTTTTTATGGCATTATTTCCTTTTGCTCTATTTATTCTAAACTTAATCCCATTTATTCCGATAGATAATTTTCAGGAAGATTTCCTGCAGTTTGTGCAGCAAAGCGTTCCTCCAAACACGTTTGATGCAATTAGTAAAATTATCAGCGATATCTTAAATAATAGTCACTCAGGATTATTATCATCTGGATTTTTGCTTTCGATTTTTTTAATGGCAAATGGAATTAATGGAATTTTAAGCGGTTTTGAATCCTCAAAACACGTTTTTGACAAACGCGGATTTTTGCATCAATATTTGGTTGCTTTGGCTATTTCGCTTGTAATGACTATAATTTTATTTGTTACGGTGGCAACGATTGTCGTTTTTGAGGTTTTTATTCAAAAAACAATCATTCAAGATGTGTTGAGCGACCGAATTCCTCTGATTATTTTAGGACGATATTTATTCGTTATCTTAATGATTTTGATAACATCTTCAATATTATTGCGTTATGGTACAAAGCAGTATAACAAAGTGCCTTTTATTAGCATTGGTTCTGTTTTTACAACGGTCTTAATTGTTATATCTTCGTTCTTTTTTGGAATTTGGGTTATAAAATTTTCAAAATACAACGAACTTTATGGTTCAATTGGGACATTATTAATTCTAATGTTTTATATTTGGATAAACTGTATGATTCTGCTTTTAGGGTTCGAATTGAATGCTTCTATCAGAAAATTAAAACAAAAAAAAGAAAAATAATATGAAAAATTTGATGCTAACTATCGGAGTGTTCTTCTTTGCCCTAACCATGCAAAGTCAAAGTGTAATTGGAAAATGGAAGACAATCGACGATGAAACTGGTGAAGCAAAATCTATTGTAGAGATTTATGAGAAATCTGGAAAAATATATGGCAAGATTGTAGATATACTTCGCGAAAGCCACAAAAAAGATGTATGTGTGAAATGTGAAGGTGCTGAAAAGAATAAACCAATTTTAGGAATGGTCATTATAAACGGACTTAAAAAAGATGATTCTGAATATAATGGAGGAACAATCTTGGATCCGACAAGTGGTAAAAAATACAAATGTTATGTTACTTTGGAATCTGCAGATAAATTGAAACTTCGCGGTTATGTTGGAATTTCTTTAATGGGAAGAACGCAATACTGGACGAGAGTAAAAAATTAATTAAAATCTAATGCGAAAATTAGCGTCGATAATTTTATTCTTAGTTGCAGTTTCAAATAGTTTTGGACAATCTAAGAATTCACCATTACAAATAAGTCATCTTACGGGTGACTTTTATGTTTATAAAACGTTTCATGATTATAATGGAACGCTAATTTCTGCCAATGCCATGTATGTCGTTACAGACAAAGGCGTTGTACTTTTTGATGCCCCTTGGGATAAAACGCAGTTTCAGCCTTTGCTTGATAGTATAAAAGCAAAACACAATAAAGAAGTTGTTATGCTTTTTGGAACGCATTCTCATGAAGATCGTGCGGGCGGATTTGATTTTTATAGAAAAAAAGGAATTAAAACCTATTCAATTAAATTAACTGACGAGATTCTAAAAAACAAGAATGAGCCAAGAGCTGAGTTTATAATTCCAACTGATACTACTTTTACGGTTGGGCAATATAAATTTGAAGTCTATTATCCAGGAAAAGGACATGCGCCAGACAACATTGTAGCTTGGTTTGCTAAAGAGAAAGTTCTTTATGGCGGATGTTTTATAAAAAGTGAAGAAGCAAAAGATTTGGGATATTTAGGAGACGCTGATATTAAAGAATGGGAGAAATCAATAAAAAGAGTTCAGTCAAAATTTAAAAATCCAAAGTATGTAATTCCGGGACATGATGGAGGAACAACCAATAAATCTATAAATTATACTTTGAAGCTGATTCAGGATTATAATCTTTCAAAAAACGCTTCGCTTAAAACTGGCCAAAAATAATTACTGGCTTATAAAAAATCATGCATTTCATCGAAGTCATTTTACCGCTTTCTTTAGCAAAGACATTTACTTACCGAATTTCTGAAGCTGAATTTCATTTCATTAAAAAAGGAATGCGCGTTGCTGTGCCATTTGGTAAAAGCAAAATATATACTGGACTTGTTTTAGATGTTCATGAAAATGCTCCAACTCTATATGAAGCGAAAGAAATTCATCAGATTTTAGATGAAAAACCAATTGCGACTGAAATCCAGATTAAACATTGGCTTTGGATTGCGGATTATTATATGTGTGGCATTGGAGATGTGTATCGTGGAGCATTTCCAAGCGGATTATTGCTGGAAAGTGAAACCATTATTTCGCATAAACCTGATGTTGTGGTAAACGACAGCGAACTTTCTGATGATGAGTTTTTAATTTATGAAGCTTTGCACCATCAGAGTTCGTTAAAGGTTCAGGAAATTACTTCGATTTTAAATAAAAAAAATATACTTCCGATTCTACAAAAACTGATTGCGAAGGATATTATTTTTTTAGATGAAGAAATAAAAGAAACATACAAGCCAAAATTGGTGAGATATGTAAAATTACATTCCAAATACGAATCTGATAATGGTTTGGAAGAATTGCTGATGGTGTTGAAGAATGCTACTAAACAAAAAGAAATTGTTTTGGCATATTTTCAAATTAGCGCATCAGAAAAGAAGCCAATTACAGTAAAAAAGCTTACAGAAGTCTCAAACGCAGGGTCGGCGGCGATAAAATCATTAGTTGAAAAAGAAATATTTGAAGAATATTATTTACAGCATGATCGTGTTACGTTTGATGGGGAGAAATCAGATAAAGAACTGCATTTAAGTGAAGCCCAAGAAAAAGCTTTTTCAGGAATTAAGAATAGTTTTTTGGAGAAAGAAGTGTGTCTGCTTCATGGTGTAACTTCGAGCGGAAAAACTGAAATTTATATTAAGTTAATCGAAGAATATCTGCAGACAGGAAAACAGGTTTTGTATTTGCTTCCCGAAATTGCTCTTACTACTCAGTTGGTTTCGAGACTGCGTCTTCATTTTGGAGATAAAGTGGCTGTTTTTCATTCTAAATATAGTAATAATGAAAGAGTTGAGGTTTGGAGGCAAACGCTAGAAAACTCTCCAAAAGCTCAAATTGTAATTGGAGCGAGATCGGCTTTATTTTTACCTTTTAATGATTTAGGATTGCTTATTGTTGATGAAGAGCATGAGCAGACTTTTAAACAAACAGATCCTGCACCAAGATACCACGCTAGAGATGCGGCAATTGTTTTGGCTAATTTTCATAAAGCTAAAGTATTATTGGGTTCGGCAACGCCTAGTATTGAAACCTATTTTAATACACAAAATAATAAGTACGGATTAGTAACGCTTTCTGAGCGTTATAAAAATGTCCGCTTGCCTGAAGTGATTTTGGTTGATATAAAAGACAAGCATTTCAGAAAAAGAATGACAGGACATTTTAGCGATCTTTTAATTGAAGAAATAGCTGAATCGTTGTCGTTGGGTGAACAGGTAATCCTGTTTCAAAATAGAAGAGGATATTCGCCTATAATTGAATGTTTGACTTGCGGACATGTTCCGCATTGTCAACAGTGCGATGTGAGTTTGACCTATCATAAACATAAAAACCAGCTTCGCTGTCATTATTGCGGTTATTCAATTGCAAAACCTACTAATTGCCATAACTGTTCGAGTATAGATTTAACCACAAAAGGATTTGGAACAGAGCAAATAGAGCAGGAGCTATCGTCACTTTTTCCTAAAGCGAAAACGGCTAGAATGGATCAAGATACCACGAGAGGTAAATTTGGTTTTGAGAAAATAATTGATACATTTAAAAATCGCGAGATTGATATTTTAGTCGGCACACAAATGCTGGCTAAAGGACTTGATTTTGATAATGTAGGTTTGGTTGGGATTATGAATGCCGACAATATGCTGCATCATCCCGATTTTAGGGCTTTTGAACGTAGTTTTCAAATGATGACACAAGTTGCGGGAAGAGCAGGAAGATCAGAAAAACAGGGGAAAGTTGTTATTCAGACTTACAATCCAAATCATAATACAATTCAGCAGGTTACAGACCATAATTATATAGGTATGTACAAAGAGCAATTGTATGATAGGCAAATTTATAGATATCCGCCATATTTCAGGATTATAAAGCTTACGCTAAAGCATAAAGATTTTGATAAGCTAAAAGAAGGAGCGATGTGGTTATATCAGGTTTTGAGCCAGAATTTGGGAATGCCGGTTTTAGGGCCAGAAGAGCCTGCAATAAGCAGAATACGAAATGAATATATTAGAACTATCTTGATTAAGATTCCGCAAAACCTTCATTTAGGAAATACAAAAAAAACTATTCAGAAAATGCTGAATAGTTTTGAAGCTGTGGCTCAATACAGAGCTATAAAAGTTGTGATTAATGTAGATTTCTATTAAACAGCAATTAAATTAAGAAGAAGTTGAAAGTGCTTTTACTAAGTCTTCTTTTTTATTTCTGCTTAATGGTATTTTAGTAATTCCTATTTCGGCAAATTTACTGTTAAAGCGCTCTACCTTATCTATATTAATGATGTACGATTTGTGAACACGGATAAATTTGTCTTTTGATAGATCATTTTCAAAAGATTTCATAGTAGAAAGAACCAGATTGCTGTCATCTTCAGTTACTACTCTTACGTAATCTCCAAAAGCTTCAATCCATTTTATTTTTGAAGTAAAGATTTTAAGTTTTTTTAGATTACTTTTGATGAATATATGTTCGCCTTCTTCTTCTTTGATGTCTTTTTTGAGCAGATGCATATCGATTGCCCTTTTTACAGAGGCGTTAAAACGATCTACTGCAATTGGTTTTTGAAGATAGTCAGTAGCATCATAGTCGAAAGCTTTTAGGGCATATTCGGCTTTAGAAGTGATAAATATAATCTGCGGTTTTGATTTTAATCCGTCAAGGAAATCAAAGCCATTAATTACTGGCATTTCTATGTCAAGAAATATTAAATCGATATTATTTAATGAGATACAACTTTTTGCTTCAATTGCATTAGAAAAATCCCCGATTAAATGCAAGCCTGGGTGATTATTAACCAATTTGGCAATAATTGTCCTTTGTATAGAACTATCATCTACAACAACACAGTTTAGTTTCATAACATTTAAATTTAGAATAAATTCAGGATAGCAGTAGTAAATGTATTATTTTTTTGTAAAAAAAACTAAAGTTGAGGCATCTTTTTTGCATTATGACGAATAAAAGGAAAAAAGTGTTGCATATATAAATTAAATGCTTACTTTTGCACCCAATTTTAACAAATAAATTTTTTATTTATGAATCATTATGAAACTGTTTTCATTTTAAATCCCGTTTTATCTGAGGTTCAGGTGAAGGAAACAGTAACGAAATTTGAAGAATTTCTTACTAGTAGAGGAGCTGAAATGGTATCGAAAGAGGATTGGGGTCTTAAAAAAATGGCTTACGAAATCCAAAACAAAAAAAGTGGTTTTTATCACTTATTCGAATTCAAAGTAGCTGGAGAAGTTCTTTTAGCTTTTGAAACTGAATTCAGACGTGATGAAAGAGTTATGCGTTTCTTAACTGTAAGTTTAGACAAACATGCTATTTCATGGGCTGAGAGAAGAAGAGCAAAATTAAAATCTACTAAAGCGTAATTATTATGTCTACAATTGAGCAATCTGCAAAAGGAAAAAAAGACGGAGATATCAGATATTTAACGCCTTTAAACATTGAAACTAACAAAACTAAAAAGTATTGCCGTTTCAAAAAATCAGGAATCAAATATATCGATTATAAAGATGCTGATTTCTTATTGAAATTCGTTAACGAGCAAGGAAAAATTCTTCCTCGTCGTTTAACTGGAACTTCATTAAAATACCAAAGAAAAGTTTCTGTAGCTGTAAAAAGAGCTCGTCACTTAGCTTTAATGCCATACGTGGCCGATTTATTAAAATAGTATAAAAATCTAGTCGCTGGTTTCTGTTGAAGCAGAACCTAACTTCTAAAATATAAGGACAACAACATGGAAATTATTTTAAAACAAGACGTACAGAACTTAGGATTTAAAGATGATGTAGTATCTGTAAAACCTGGTTACGGTCGTAACTTTTTAATTCCTCAAGGTTTTGCTACTTTAGCAACTCCTTCTGCTAAAAAAGTTTTAGCTGAAAACCTAAAACAAAGAGCACACAAAGAAGCTAAAATTGTTGCTGATGCTAAATCATTGGCTGAAGCAATTAAAGCTCTTGAAATTAAAATTTCTGCAAAAGCTGGTGGAGAGAAACTTTTTGGTTCTATCACAAACATCGACATTGCTGAGGCTTTAGAAAAATCTGGAAACGCTATCGACAGAAAATTCATCACTAGTGGTATCGTAAAACGTACTGGAAAATACAGTGCTAGTATCCGTTTACATAGAGATGTAATTGTTGAGTTACCATACGAAATTGTTGCTGAAAAGTAATAGTTTTAAAATCTATACTAAAATCCCGATGCAAATCGGGATTTTTTTGTTTAATATAAAACGATAGTAATAATTAGACTTATAGCTAACAGCTAAAGCATAAAGCCTAAAATGAAATGAAATACGCAAGATTAACAAAAGAGCAATTTGAAGAATTACATGCTGAATTTGCCAGTTTTTTGGCTACGCAAGCAATAGACAGAAAAGAGTGGGAAGAACTTAAAGTTAATAAACCAGAAGTTGCAGAACAGGAACTTGATGTCTTTTCAGATTTGATATGGGAAGGTGTATTAGGTAGAGCAGAATATTTAGAGCATTTTTCTAAAAATCATATCTTTTTATTTCATTGTTTTGATACTCACATTCAATCGATTGTTTTAAAATCGGTTTCTCCTGATGTTGATTTTTTAACTAAAGATGGATTGCAATGGCTGAGCGATAATATGTTTACCGACAATATTGAAATGAAGGTAGGAAAGAAGGTGTTTACAGAAGAACGAAACTCTTCAATTTTTGAATTGATTAAGCAAGGTGCTTTTTTAAGCGATGGACAGTTGTTTAATCAAATCAATACTATTATTGAATCGTAATTTATTTTAATAACTCTTTTAAGATGGCAGACAATTAATAACAATTGCTTGCCATTTTTTTGTTTTTTAACTTTTGTTTAATTTTTTTGTGAATTTTTACCCCGTATTTCTACGTGTTTATTTTTAATTATTCAACATATTTTAAAAATTGAACTTTTTTTATAAAATATTGTTGCATTTGGTCTTTATAACGGATAGATTTGGCGATAAATTTGCATAAAGAGTAAGAAAATACTTCGTTTATATCGATTTAACATATTTTATTTAATATTTTACTAAGCTATTAATTGACAAGAAAATTATGTTAAATGTAGCGATTTTTCTATTGTTTTCAGCTGTTCCTAATTTTGAAATTGAAGATTTAAGAATAAATTATAAGAATTTTAGGCTTGTTTTATGTTTTTGTTTTTCCTAATTTTAGGTAACAAAAGTTAAACAAAGTTTTTCTTTTGGTTTTCTAAATGTAGTGTAGAATTATTTTTCTAATTGTTGAGATAGAAATTAGAAGAATTAAATAATAACTTAATAAGTCTGCGTATGGAATTGACAATTACTTTCTTTATCAAATTTACTTTAGTTGTTTCCTTTATTTTAGCTTTATTCTTTACGTTATTAAGCTTACTTCGTCTCAACGATAATTTTAATCGTTACCCAATATTTAATTTTTTTTCAAAAGGTTTGCATTTTAGTTTGCTGTCTTGTAATTACCCCATTAGGTGTGTTGATTATAAGGAGTAAAAACTTTATTGGATATAATGTAGATTCTAATCTAGTTTTTACAACTGGATATTTTAGGAATGACTAATCAACTTTCTAAAAAAAAAATGAATCGACTATATAAGAATTCCCCAGTTCTACTTTCAACTAAAAATTTTCATTATGAAAATTAGACCTTCAACAAATCACTCCTCTAGGAAAACTGACTACAATCATTTTTCCTTAAAAAAAGTGGAACTTATTTTGTCTCAGAGAGATCGAATTTGTTCTCCGGTATATCTCGATATACCGAATTCAGCATAATTTTTTTACTAAAACAGAGTTTAACAGCTTTTTTATAAGTTGATATATTTTGTTTTAACTGGTTTATTTTCAATTGATTGTTTAATTGCGTAGGTGCATGCACCTACTGCAAGAGGTGTTTTATTGTCCATTTTCTAATCTTCCAAATTATGAAAAAAAAATTTACTTTTTGTAATCTCTATCCTCAAATGAGATTATTAGGACTTTTAACTTTATTCTTTATATGCACGAATGCATTCTCTCAAACTATTTGTAGACCTGTGTCTCAAACAAATAGTGCTGGAGGAGGGCTTTTATGTATAGGAGTAGATGTTGATAGTCCGGCCAATGCTTATGATGGCGTTGGCTTATCCACTTATGCAACCTTAACAAATGGTGTTGGATTGCTAGGGTGTGTTGCCGAAGAAACTATGACTTTAAACCAGACTGCCCGAGCCGGTGACCAAGTAGCTATTTACTTTGGCACAGGCAATGGTTTGCTTGATTTAAGTTTATTGTCGAATGCTTCGATTCAGGCTAAAAATTCTGGAGTCAATGTAGGCTCAAGTGTGGCTTTAAACAGTCCGCTATTGAATTTGAATTTGCTAAGTGGCAATACAGTTGCTGTTGCAAGATTTCCTATAACAGGTGATACCAACCAAATTCAGGTTCAGGTTGGAGGTTTAGTTAGTCTTTTAGTAAATTTAAGAATTTATGATGTAAGATTAGAATTTGCTCAGCCAAGCGTAACAGGTGGTTTATCGCAGACTGTCTGTGCTGGAGTTCCAACAACTCTTACCGCAACACCTGCGGCAGGTACTACACTTGCATGGTATAGTTCTGAATTTTCTACGACAGCTTTAGCAGTGGGAAATACTTATACAACTCCTGCTTTGACAGGAAATACGACATATTATATAGGAATAACTAGAGCAGCAGGATGCGAAGGAAATGTTCGTGTACCTGTTGTTTTAAATGTTTCTAATCCGGTAGCACCGGCAATTAGTAACATAGGACTTACAGTTTGTTCTACAGGAGCAACACAGCAGACTACTTTATCGGTTGTAAACCCTGTTCCTGGAACGACTTATTCCTGGTATTCTGCTTCAAGTGGAGGACCTGCATTAGCAACAGGTACCACTTATTCACCAACAGTTCCTTTAGGGACTACTCCATTTTTTGTGGAAGCTTCTATTGGAAGCTGTATAAGTAATAGAATACAAACGAATGTTGTTTCTACAGCTGTTCCAGCTCAACCAACAGTTTTGACCCAAAGTGTAACAATACAGTCAGGTCAGAATGCAACTTTAAATGCGACAACTTCTGAAGTTGGCGCACAATTAAATTGGTATGAAACAGCCACTGGCGGAACAGCGGTTGCTACAAATACAACGACTTTTACTACACCAATTTTAACAGCTACTAAAACTTATTATGTTGAAGCGCAAAGTCCAAATGGAAATTGTGTTAGCGCAACAAGAGAACCAGTTACTGTAACAGTTCAGCCAGCTGCTTTGGGCGGGTGTCTTGAAGCTAGCAGTCAGGTAACTACTCAAGTTGGTGTATGTTTATTGTGTAGTGCGACTAACCTAAATAATTCTGTAGATGGCAATCCTGCAACAGCTGCAACTTTAACTGTTCCTGTTGGAGTTGCTGCATCGATACAACAGACATTGCAGTTTAATAATCCTGGAAAGGCTGGTGATATTGTTGAGGTAGATTTAGAACTGCCTGGCGGTTTAGCCGATCTTACTTTATTAGGCGCTGTGAGTTTAGCAACTTATAATGGCACAACTTATAATAATGACAGAGTAGCAATAACAAATCCGTTAATTACTTTGCAATTATTGTCTGGAAACCGTTTTAGAGCAAGTGTTACTGCAGGAGCTAATTTTGATCGTGTAGAAATTAGATTAGGAGCTGTAGTAGCAGCTTTATCGAGAGTAGATATTTATCAGGCAACTTACCGATACAAAGTGCCTACAGTTACGGGTGACACAACTATTTGTAGTGGATCTACAGCAACTTTAACAGCAGCTCTTGCAGTTGGAGAAACAGTTAATTGGTATAGTGCGGCTACAGGAGGAACTTCATTGGCTTCAACAGCGGCGTTTACTACTCCTGCTTTAACAGCACCAACAACTTATTATGTAGAGGTGACAAGAAATGGCTGTGTAAATAGTGTAAGATATCCAGTTCAGGTTTCAATCGAAAATCCAGTGATTCCGACAGTTAGTGCATCGCCAACAACAATTTGTAATGGGCAGTCCACAACTTTAACGGTTCAAGCTCCAGTTGCTGGCACTACCTATAATTGGTATGACGCTGCAACAGGTGGCACTTTGGTATTTACTGGAACTTCGTTTACAACACCAATTTTAACTGCAGATGTTACATATCATGTTGAAGCAGTTATTGGCAGTTGTTCGAGTGCAACACGCACTGCTGTACCGTTGACAGTTAATCCTTTGCCAGCAACGCCTACTTTTGCATCTTCGGATGTTCTTATTCAGTCAGGGCAAACAGTTACCTTGCAAGTTCAGAATCCAGTTGGAGGCGTTCGATACAATTGGTATGATGTGCCAACAGGAGGCGTTTCTATAGCTTTTAATACAACTAGCTTTACTCCAAGTCCAGCTTTAACTGCTAACAAAACTTATTATGTTGAAGCTTCGAATGTTTTGACAGATTGTGCAAACCCAGTTAGAGGAGCTATAAATGTTACTGTAATCAATGCAATAAGCAGCTGTCTTAGAGCCAATTCTCAAGTGGTGACAAAAGGCGGTTTAACGGGCTGTTTATCATGTGGTTCAGCAAATGACGGAAATTCTATTGATAGTGACAACACTACAGCAGCTACACTTACGGTACCTTTAGGTGTACTTGATTATATTGAACAGACATTGACTTTTGTTTCTTCAGGACAAGCAGGAGATATTATAGATGTAGAATTAGGAATTCCTACAGGTGTACTTGATATTAGCGCACTTTCTAATATTAGCTTAGAAAGTTTTAATGGAGGGAATCCAAATGGTGATCAGACTAATATTAGCTCATTATTAAATGTGCAACTTTTAGGAGGTAATCGTTTTAGAGCAAGTCTTGTTGCGGCTGGAGCATTCACAAGTGTTCATGTTCGTTTAACAGGGCTATTAACAGCACTTTCTTCTTTAGATATATATGATGCTTCTTATAGATTTGCAAATGCTACCATCACAGGAGCAGCAATACCAATCTGTGCAGGACAAACAGCTTCGTTGTCTGCTTCTTCATCAGGAGGCGAAACTTTTGTATGGTATGATGCTTCAACAGGAGGCAATATTGTGAGTGTAGCTCCAACAGCTCCATTAACAACAACAACGACATACTATTTAGAAGCTACACGTGGAGGAACTTGTGTAAACAGTTTACGTCAAGCAGTTACTGTGACTGTATTGCCAATTCCTACAGGCGCAAGCATTGATATTGCTAGTCCAATTGAAGCAACTTGTGCGGGAGCGGCAGTTATTGCTCCTACGACAACAATTGCTGGAGTTGCATTTAAATATTATAAAGATCAAAATAAAGCAACAGAAATTGTAGATGGAAGTGTAGATGGAACTATAACATTTGCAAAAGATCCTGTTACAGGTGATCTTTCATTAACTGGTTTAAGCACTTCGAATTCTCCTTACAATTTATACATATCTGCAGTTAATGGAGGTACTTGTGAGAATGTGAATGGAGATTTAAAACAAGTAACGGTTAATTTTCCTTCCATTACACCTTCTCCAAATATCACTTCGACATTACAAGCATGTGGAAGTGCGAATTTAAGAAACGCAATCACAAATTACGATTCAAATGTAACTTATACATTCTATAATTCTTCGAATACTTTAATAACTGCCGAAGATGCATCTAATATTACAGTAAATGGCATTTACTATATAGAAGCGCAAAGTGCAACGAGTACCTGTCCATCTGCTAGACAATCTGTAACAGTTACAATTGATGTATTACCTACTTTAACGGTAACTGATCCACAAGAATCTGTAAATGTAGGAACAGATGTTTCGTTAGTAGCTACTTCGACAGGAACTGTTACATGGTTTAATCAGCAAGGAGCCGCGATTGCAGGACCTCCATTTACAACCGGTCCATTAAATACACCTGGAGTTTATACTTATACAGTTGTAGCAACTAATGGGTCTTGTATTGTAACTGCAACTAAGATTATCAATGTGATAGATCTTACAAGCTGTCAAAACTTAACAGAACGAGTTTATGCAACAGGACAAACTGAAGGTACTATAATTACCGGAGATGTTACAAACAATACGAATGCAGTTGATGGTAATCCTCAAACATTCTCAACAATTACTACAGGTTTAGGACTTTTGGGAGTTGGTACAACATGGCAAAATTTAACATGGCCAGCAAATATCACGAAAGGTACTCCAGTGACAGTTAAATTAGGGTCTGAATATAGTTTATTGGCTGTTGGTCAGAATTTATCAGTAGTGGGTACAAAAAATGGAACTCTTATTGGTACAAGCCAGCCAGTAAAAGGATCATTATTAAATTTACTTTCAGGTGATAACACTTATGAGTTTACTTTTGTTCCATCAGATGCATCAGGTCCACAAGATTATGATGGTATTCGTATTATATCATCTTCAATAGCAAGTGTTGCTCAAAATACAAAAGTATTTGATGCTTATTATAAAAAGCCTGCTACTTCAGTAACTTGTACATCAGGTGATATCCAAGATATTTTTTATGGCGCAACTGATTTAGGAATTGGAGCTGCAACTGCTTTGGTTGGAGTAAGTGATGTTTGGAATATTGCCGATAAAGATGTATCTACTTTTGCAACAATGTATAATGGAGTGGGAGCTTTGGCAGCAGCAGATCTAACGGTGCAATTTAAAACACCTTCTGTTCTTAGTGATACCTTAAGAATTGTGGTTTCTAAACCAGGAACTCTTTTAAGTGTTAATCTCCTTACAGGGTTTTCAGTTCAGCGTTATTTAGGAAATGTAGAAGTTGGTGCTCCAATCCAAAATACTAGCACTTTATTAAGCATAAAATTATTGCCAGGAAATACATTGGCGATGGTGTTGGTATCTTCTCCAACAGAAATTTACGATAGAGTTAGAATCCGTTTAGGAGGTGTTGCAGGAGTTTTAGATTTCTTAAGAGTACATACTGTAGAAAGAACAGCTAATACTACAATAATTGGAGCAGACCCTCAGAATAAAATTACGGTCTGCCCAGGTACTGAGATTGAACTCCAAATACCAGAAGTCGCTTGTTCTACCTATCGATGGTATGATGCCGAAACAGGAGGGAATTTGGTTGCCACAGGACCTACTTTTACAGTACCAGATAATTTAACAGCAGGTATCTACAGATATTATGTACAGCCAGTACGTTATGGTTGTGAAAATTACGCAAGAGGAGAAGTTACCGTTGAAGTAAAAGCTTCTGCTCCAGTAAATGCTTTAACAGATATTACTTTAAACGGAGGAACAACAACATCAATTTGTTCTGCTTCTGGAACCGTTACTTTGGCAACAAGTTTAAGCGGAACCCCAGTTTTAACAAATCCTGTTTATCACTGGTATCGTTTTGATGGAACAACAAGTCAGTTAATAACAGGTGAAACAACTGCACAATTAATAGTAAACGGATTGGCTCCTGGAACTTATACTTATTTTGTTGGAGTGAGTTCTGATGAATTGTGTGAAACTGCAGCAGCAGACAGAAAACAAATTACATTCACTATTTTGCCTCCTTCAATAGTAAACGATATTATAGTTGACGATGTAACAGTTTGTAATGGTGTTCCGGCATCTTTAACTCCATCGGCTCCAACATTAACTAGTCCAGTATTCACTTGGTACTTAGATGCTAATAAAACGCAGCCAATTACAAATGGAGCTGTAATAGCAGGAGTTACTTATGCAATAGATGCAGCTGGTATTTTAACCGCTACAGGTCTAACAAAAGCAGTAAGCCCAATAACATATTATGTAGCTGTTGCAAGCGCTAATACCTGCGAAAATTTAGCAGGAACATTGCAAGATGCAGTAATAATTGTTAGTGATCCAAATACTCCAACAACTACAAATAACACTCAGAATTTCTGTTTGATAAATGCACCAACTGTTGCAAATATTCAAGTTAATGAAAGCAATGTAATTTGGTATGATGCAGCGATAGGAGGAAATGTAATTGCTTCGACTACTCCATTAGTAAGCAGAATTTATTATGGAGCAGCAACTGATGCGGTTACGTTATGTGAAAGCTCTTTAAGATTGCAAGTAACTGTTAACGTCAATGATCCAGGAACACCTACATTAGTAACAGCAGGAGTGCAAAACTTCTGTAAGGAAGATCTTCCGACATTTGCAAGCGTTCAGTTCAATCAAGCAAATATTGTTTGGTATACAGCCATAACAGGCGGAACATTGATTCCATCT
>NZ_QJGZ01000034.1 GCF_003254585.1 Flavobacterium sharifuzzamanii
AACAGGCCAGTATTTTGCAGCGATTTCAGATCCATCAACAGGCTGTGAGAGCATTTCAAGATTGACAGTTGATGTGATTGTAAGCGATCCGGGAACGCCAACTTTAGTAACAGCAGGACCACAAAGTTTCTGTAAAGAAGACCTTCCGACATTTGCAAGCATTCAGACAAACGAAACCAACATAGTTTGGTATACAGCTATAACAGGCGGAACATTGATTCCATCTACTACAGCTTTAACAACAGGCCAGTATTTTGCTGCAATCTCAGATCCATCAACAGGCTGCGAAAGCGCTTTAAGATTGACAGTTGATGTGATTGTGAATGACCCAGGAACTCCAACATTGGTGACTGCTGGAACGCAAAACTTCTGTAAGGAAGACCTTCCGACATTTGCAAGTGTTCAGTTCAATCAAGCAAATATTGTTTGGTATACAGCCATAACAGGCGGAACATTGATTCCATCTACAACAGCTCTTACTACAGGCCAATATTTTGCCGCGATTTCAGATCCATTGACAGGCTGCGAGAGCGCTTCAAGATTGACAGTTGATGTGATTGTAAATGACCCGGGAACTCCAACATTGGTGACTGCAGGAGTACAGAACTTCTGTCAGGAAGACCTTCCGACATTTGCAAGCATTCAGACAAACGAAACCGGCATAGTTTGGTATACAGCTATAACAGGCGGAACGTTGATTCCATCTGCCACGGCTTTAACAACAGGACAATATTTTGCAGCGATTTCAGATCCATCAACAGGCTGCGAAAGCGCTTCAAGATTGACAGTTGATGTGATTGTAAATGATCCGGGAACACCTACATTGGTTACAGCAGGACCACAAAGTTTCTGTAAAGAGGATCTTCCAACATTTGCAAGCGTCCAGTTTAATCAAACAAATATTGTTTGGTATACAGCCATAACAGGCGGAACATTGATTTCATCAACAACAGCTTTAACAACAGGCCAATATTTTGCCGCAATTTCAGATCCAGCAACAGGCTGCGAGAGTGCTTCAAGATTAACAGTTGATGTGATAGTTAATGATCCAGGAACACCAACATTGGTGACTGCGGGAGTACAGAATTTCTGTCTAGCAAATACTCCGACATTTGCAAGCATCCAAACAAATGAATCTAACATTGTTTGGTATACAGCTTTAACAGGCGGAACAGTGATTGCTCCAACAACAGCTTTAACAACAGGCCAATATTTTGCAGCAATTTCAGATCCAGCAACAGGCTGCGAGAGCGCTTCAAGATTGACAGTTGATGTGATTGTAAATGATCCGGGAACTCCAACATTGGTGACTGCGGGAGTACAGAACTTCTGTCAGGTAAATGCTCCAACATTTGCGAGTGTTCAGTTCAATCAAGCAAATATAGTTTGGTATACAGCTATAACAGGAGGAACATTGATTCCATCTACTACAGCTTTAACAACAGGCCAATATTTTGCAGCAATCTTAGATCCTGCAACAGGCTGCGAAAGCGCTTCAAGATTGACAGTTGATGTAATAGTTAATGATCCGGGAACACCAACATTGGTGACTGCAGGAACACAAAATTTCTGTAAAGAAGACCTTCCTACATTTGCTAGCATTCAGACAAACGAAACTAACATTGTATGGTATACAGCTATAACAGGCGGAACATTGATTCCATCTGCAACAGCTTTAACAACAGGCCAATATTTTGCTGCAATCTCAGATCCATCAACAGGATGCGAGAGCGCTTCAAGATTGACCGTTGATGTGATTGTAAACGATCCGGGAACACCAACTCTGGTGACTGCAGGAACACAAAACTTCTGTTTAGCAAATGCTCCAACATTTGCAAGTATCCAAACAAATGAATCTAACATTGTTTGGTATACAGCTTTAACAGGTGGAACAGTTATTGCTCCAACAACAGCCTTGGTAACAGGCCAATATTTTGCAGCAATTTCAGATCCAGCAACGGGCTGCGAGAGCGCTGCGAGATTGACAGTTGATGTGATTGTAAACGATCCGGGAACACCAACTCTTGTGACTGCAGGAACACAAAACTTCTGTCTGGTAAATGCGCCAACATTTGCAAGTGTTCAGTTTAATCAAGCTAACATCGTTTGGTACACAGCTTCAACAGGCGGAACAGTAATTCCATCTGCGACAGTTTTAACTAGTGGTACATATTATGCAGCAATTTTAGATCCAGCAACAGGCTGCCAAAGCGCTTCTAGATTAACTGTTGATGTGATTGTTAATGATCCAGCAACGC
This sequence comes from Flavobacterium sharifuzzamanii, assembly GCF_003254585.1. Lineage (GTDB taxonomy): Bacteria > Bacteroidota > Bacteroidia > Flavobacteriales > Flavobacteriaceae > Flavobacterium > Flavobacterium sharifuzzamanii. The sequence continues at coordinate 2,259 of NZ_QJGZ01000034.1, forward strand.
CAACAACAAATGCTGCCGCGCAGACTTTCTGTACAGGTACAAATCCAACAGTTGCTAATATTCAAGTGAATGAAAGTAACGTAGTTTGGTACACAACTCAAACAGGAGGGACAGCTTTAGCTTCAACAACCGCACTTACTACTGCAACTTATTTCGGAGCAATTAAAGACCCAGCAACAGGATGTGAAAGCAGTGTAAGATTACAAGTAGCTGTAACAGTTGGTAATACAATAAACCCAACAACAAATAATTCAGCACAGACTTTCTGTTCTGCAAACGCGCCAACAATTGCAAATATTCAAGTAAACGAAAGCAATGTAACATGGTTTACAGCTGCAACAGGAGGAACAGCAATTCCGGCAGGAACAGTACTTACTTCTGGAGTATATTTTGGAAATATTGTTGACCCAGCAGGTTGCGAAAGCTCAACTCGTCTTCAGGTAACAGTAACGATAGTTAACCCGGCTCCTACACCGACTACAGCTAATACAACTCAAAACTTCTGTACTTTAAATTCGCCTACAGTAGCAAATATTCAAGTAAATGAAGCAAACGTTGTTTGGTATAGTACAGCTACGGGAGGAACTGCAATTCCGCCAACAACAGCTCTTGCAACTGGTACTTATTATGGAGCAGTTTCAAGTGCAATAGGTTGCGAAAATCCAGCAAGATTGGCTGTTACGGTAAATGTAAATTCACCAAGCGTGATAACAACACCAAGAACAACACAAACTTTCTGTTTATCTGCAGTGCCAACATTGGCTAATATTTTGGTGAACGAAACAAATGTAGTTTGGTATGCGTCTGCAACTGGAGGAACTCCATTAGCAAATACAACTCCACTTACGGCAACTACTTACTATGCAGGATCGTTGGCTAACACATTTAATGGCTGTGATAACGGACCAAGATTAGGAATTACAATTGCATTCGAAAATGATGCTGCAGTTCAGCTTACTACTACAGATGATACACCATGTGTATTCAAAGGGGTGACTTATTCAATTGCAAATGGTAAATCTAATTATGTATGGACTATTAACGGAGGTACAATTGTTTCAGGCGGAGGTACAAACGATGGATCTGTAACCGTTTCTTGGTCAGATATTGGACCAGGAACTGTAACAGTGGCTTATGTTAACAATTGTAACGAAAGAACAATTAAAACTTTAAATGTTACTGTAGCAAGCTGTTCAGATTTAACGATTACTCATACAGTTGATAATCCAACTCCAAATTTTGGTGATCAGGTTACATTTACTATAACTGTAAATAATGTTGGTGAAGGAGATTTTATCAATACTCTTGTTAGTGATTTACTTCCTAGCGGTTTACAATTAGTAAGTTCATCTGCAACATCAGGAACATACGACCCAGCAACGCAGCTTTGGACAATCCCAACGTTAAATGCAGGTCAGAGTGTAGTATTGACAATTGTTGCAGAAGTATTGCCAAACGGTACTTATACAAGTGTAGCAACTGTAGAGACTTCAACTCCTTTAGATGTAGATGCTTCAAATAATTCAGCTTCAGTTACATTAGAACCAATTTGTTTAACTGTTTACAATGAGTTTACTCCAAATAATGATGGTAAAAACGATTTGTTCAGAATAGACTGTATTGAGTCTTATCCAAACAACGAGTTGAAAGTATTTAACAGATACGGAGCGTTAGTGTATAGTAAAGCACATTATGAAAATGATTGGAACGGAACAGCAAATGTATCCGGTGTAATTAATAGAGGAGATATGCTGCCAACAGGTACTTATTTTTATGTGATAACCATTGGAGATGGAACGGTTAAAAAAGGCTGGTTGTCTATCATGAGATAACCCACTTCTATTAATCATCTAATTAATTAAACTAAATAAGTATCGTTATGAAACTATATATAAAATCATTAGAAACATATTTCATTTTAATATGTTCTTTTATTACGGTTTGCGCTTCGGCACAGCAAGATCCCGAGTATACGCAGTATATGTATAACACTATGGCGGTAAATCCAGCGTATGCTGGATCTACCGGAACCATAGAAGCAGCACTTTTGTATCGTTCTCAATGGGTAGGAATGCCCGGCGCTCCAGAAACACAATCTTTCTCTGTTCATTCTCCACTTAGAAATGAAAAACTAGGAGTAGGTTTGAGTGTTGTAAATGATAAAATCGGACCTTCAAATGAACTATATCTTGATGGAAACTTCTCTTATTCGCTGCCTCTTGGTTACGAAAAAAGATTGGCTTTTGGTATTAAAGCTGGTACAAGAATGTTAAACGTCGATTGGTCTAAAGGAAGATATTATGATAATGATGATGTTTTATTAAATCAGAACATTAACAATCAGATGAAACTAGCAGTAGGAGCAGGGGTTTACTATTATACAGATAAATGGTATGTAGGATTTTCTATTCCGAGTTTTATTCAGAATGATTATTATGACGATGTTCGTGAATCTATTGATTATGATCGTTTGCATTACTATTTAATGGGAGGTTATGTTTTTGATTTGAATCCAAATTTGAAATTTAAACCAGCATTTTTAGTAAAAGCAGTAAGTGGGGCACCGCTTACAGCAGATATATCGGCAAATTTCATGATTCAGGAAAAGTTTGTTATAGGAGGAGCATATCGAACAGATGATTCGGTAAGCATATTGGCAGGTTTTCAAATTTCACCAAGTTTCTTTCTTGGATATTCTTTCGATTACACTGTAAGCCAATTGAATAAATACAACGATGGTTCACACGAATTCATCTTACGTTATCAATTTGTGCAAAAACAAAGTAAAATTAAATCTCCTCGATTCTTCTAAAAACAAAACTTATGAGAAAACTATATATCCTATGTTTAATTTTGAGCGTTACGTTTAGTTTCGCTCAAAAAACTAACTTAAAGAAAGCTGATGCTTTGTTTAGAAGCTTTTCTTATTTGGATGCTTCTAAAGCTTACGAAGAATGTTTGCAAAACATAAAAGATCCATCGGCGCAAACTTTGAAAAATGCAGCAGATTCCTATTATTTTATTTCTGATTCTAGAAATGCACTTAAATGGTACAAAAAGCTTTATGAAGTGCAAGGAAATAATCTGACTGATATTTACTATTTGCGTTACATCCAATCTATGAAAGCAGTTATGGATTATGATGAAGCAGATAAAATGACAAAAGAATATTTAGATAAAAAAGGTGATAAGGCAGAGATTAACAGATATGTTGCCCAAAAGAAATACATGGACAGCGTATCAAAAGCAAAACCTCTTTATACCATTAAAAATTTAGATATTAATACCAGTAAATCAGATTTTGGAGCTACATTCTTTAAAGATAATGTTGTGTTTACATCAGCTCGTGATACCACAAAGTTCAGTGAGAAATTGTATACTTGGAACAATCAGCCTTTTCTTAATCTGTATATCGCAGAAAGAAATCCAGCAGATGGAAGTTTATTTAATGAAACAGTTTTTCTTCCGAACATAATGACGAAGTATCATGAAGCTACGGCTAGTTTTGATAGTAAAGGAAATACAATTTATTATTCGACCAATATTGTAAAGAAAAACAAATTGGTGGTTGATGAAGGTAGAGTAAATAATTTCCAAATTGTCAAAGGATCAATTGTAAACAATAAATTAGAAAATCCTGAGAAAGTATTTTTTGACAGCGATGACTACTCTGTTGGACATCCAGCATTGAGCGAAGATGGAAAATTGCTTTTCTTTGCTTCAGACATGCCAGGCGGGCAAGGAGAAACAGATTTATATCTGGTAAAAATTGCGGCAGATGGTACAATGAGCTCACCTCAAAATCTAGGGCCAAATATTAATACCATTGGTAATGAGGTTTTTCCATTCTTCCAAAACGGAGTTTTATACTTCTCTTCTGACGGGCATTATGGCTGGGGAGATTTGGATGTTTACGAAAGTAAGCTTCAAGCAGACGGAACTTTTTCAGTGCCAAAAAATCTTGGTGCACCTATTAACAGCAACAAAGACGACTTTTCTTTTATAATTGACAAGACAGATGCTTATGGTTATTTTTCATCAAATAGAGCAGGAGGAAAAGGAGATGATGACATTTATTCTTTTGTAAAAGGAAAACCAGTTTGTAACCAAAGTATTTCTGGAATGGCAATAGATCGTAAAACGAAAAAGCCTTTAACAGATGTTACCATAATGGCATATAACTCTTTTAGTGAAGTTTTAGGAGAAACTAAAACAAATTTTGACGGAAAGTATGCGATTGAAGTTCCTTGTAACAAAGTAATCAAAATGATTGCTGCAAAACCAAATTACAGCAGTGATGACAAAACTGTAGAAACCACTGGTGAAAATGGAGGCGAGATAAAAGATGTCAATTTTGAACTGAGCAATTACGATGATTTGGTTGTTAAAAAACAAGGAGTAGAAAAAGTAGATGTAAACCCAATTTATTTTGACTACGATAAGTATGATATTACGCCAAAAGCAGTAGAAGAATTGTCTAAAGTTGTATTCATCATGCAGAAGTTTCCAAACATCAGAATCAAAATAGAATCTCATACCGATTCGCGTGGAAAAGATTCGTACAATTTGAAACTTTCAGACAATAGAGCAAAATCAACACGAGATTATATCCTTTCGCAAGGCATAGATGCTTCTCGAATTGAAAGTGCTATTGGTTACGGAGAAAGCCGATTAATTAATAAATGTAAAAATGGTGTAAAATGTTCTGAAGAAGAGCATCTCTTAAATAGACGTTCAGACTTTATCATTATTCAAAAATAATTTTATATTTTCGCTGTAATATATTGATTTTCAGTTAAAAATATAAAACGTTGAAACCATTTGGAAGTTGGTTTTTTTAATTCTTTTTTAAGAATAATGGACAAGGAGGAAATCAGATTGCATGAATTTGCAATCTGATTTTTGATTTTCTAAAACTTTTATTTTTTCTGCATTTGAACAAAAATAAATTCTAATTTTGATATTCAGTTTTTCATTACAATAATCTGCAATATTTTACTATTTATGAGCATTCAAGAGACCATTCAAGCATTACGAAATGAACTTAATCAGCACAACTATAATTACTATGTGTTAGACAATGCCACTATTTCAGATTATGACTTTGATATTAAGCTGAAAGAGCTTCAGGATTTAGAAAATAAACATCCTGAATTTTTTGACGAAAACTCGCCAACGCAAAGAGTTGGTGGAGCAGTGACCAAAAACTTCAAGACGATTGCACATCAGTATAGAATGTATTCTTTAGACAATTCATATTCTAAAGAAGATCTTTTAGATTGGGAGAACCGCATTCAGAAAGTCTTAGGAAACGTTAGTTTGCAGTACACTTGCGAATTAAAATATGATGGAGCTTCAATAAGCATTACATACGAGAACGGAAAATTAGTTCAGGCGTTAACACGTGGAGATGGTTTTCAAGGTGATGAGGTAACAACCAATATTAAAACTATAAAATCGGTTCCTTTACATTTAAAAGGAAATTATCCAGATAAATTTGATATCCGAGGAGAAATAATTTTGCCATTTGCTGGTTTTGAAAAAATGAATCAGGAATTAATCGAAATTGGTGAAACACCTTATTCAAATCCAAGAAACACAGCTTCTGGAAGTTTAAAATTGCAAGACAGCGCTGAGGTTGCCAAACGTCCGCTTGAGTGCTTGCTGTATTTTGTAACTGGAAACAATCTACCATTTAAAACACAATACGAAGGATTAGAATTGGCTAGAAGCTGGGGCTTTAAAGTGCCAAAAGAAGCAAAACTAGTCAACAGTATGAATGAGGTTTTCGACTTTATTGATTATTGGGATGTTCATCGTCATAATCTTCCTTACGAAACAGATGGAGTCGTTATTAAAGTTAACAGCATTCAGCATCAGGAAGAATTAGGCTATACAGCAAAATCGCCACGTTGGGCAATTGCATATAAATTCAAATCAGAACAGGTTTCAACCAAATTAAAATCTATATCATATCAAGTCGGAAGAACCGGAGCTATAACTCCAGTTGCTAATCTAGAGCCTGTTCAGCTAGCTGGAACTATTGTAAAAAGAGCTTCGCTTCACAATGCCGATCAAATTGAAAAATTGGATATTAGAATAAACGATACTGTTTTTGTTGAAAAAGGAGGAGAAATTATCCCGAAAATCATCGCAGTAGATTTAGAGAAACGACCTGAAAATTCAGAACCAACAAATTATATTACACACTGTCCAGAATGTGAGACAGAACTAGTTAGAAACGAAGGAGAAGCCAATCATTATTGTCCTAATTTTTACGGATGTCCTCCGCAGATTATTGGAAGAATCCAACATTATATTTCAAGAAAAGCAATGGATATTGAAGGACTTGGAGGAGAAACAGTTGCTTTACTTTTCAAAAATAATCTAGTGCACAATTATGCAGATTTGTATGAATTGAAAGTTGAGGATATTCTGCATTTAGAAAGAATGGCTCAGAAATCAGCAGAAAATTTGGTAAATGGAGTTCAGAAATCAAAAGAAATTCCATTTGAAAGTGTTTTGTTTGCACTTGGAATTCGTTTTGTAGGAGAAACTGTGGCGAAAAAACTAGCAAAACATTATAAAAATATAGATGCTTTGAGCCAAGCTTCGCTGATGGATTTAGTTTTAGTTGATGAAATTGGAGAAAGAATTGCCAAAAGCGTTATCGAATTCTTCGAAAATGAAGAAAACAGAAAAATTATCGATCGATTAAAAAGTTATGGAATTCAATTTGAAATTGAAGAAAAAATAAACCCAAATGCTACTGATAAATTTGTTGGGAAAACTTTTGTGGTTTCTGGCGTTTTTAGTCAATTTTCTAGAGACGAACTAAAGAAAGCCATTGAGGATAACGGAGGGAAAGTTGGAAGCTCAATTTCTGCAAAGACAGATTTTGTAGTTGCGGGAGATAATATGGGACCAGCAAAACTGGAAAAAGCGACAAAATTAAATATCACCATATTGTCTGAAGAAGATTTTATAAACAAATTAAATGAAGCCTAATAAACCATCATTAATTTTGTTTTTTCTGGGACTGTTTTGTACCATCATTTTTGATTGGACAAAGCAGGACTTTTTTGCGACCTATGCAAAAGCGATTGTACTTCCCGCGATTTTTATTTATTATTTAATCAGCAGTGAGTTTCAAATCAGAAAAACAGAAGGTTTAATTTTCTTCTTTTGTTTTGTTGGTCAGGTTTATGATTTAATGGATGTCGAGAGCTCTGAAATTGGAGGAGTACTCAGTTTTCTGATTGTCTATTCTTTAATCGTGACCATATTTATTCGGGAACACGAAAGAATAAAACTAACCAAACGGGATATTTTGCCTATTTCTATCGTAGTAGTTTTTATTGTCTATTTATTGATCTCTGTTTTAAGTCTACAGCTTGACAGTATGAGAAAGTTTATTACACTTTATACTGTATACGGAATCGTTTTGAGTGTACTTAGTTATTTCTGCTTTGTCAGCTACATTACAAAAGGCACACACATGGCATTGCTAATGTCGCTTATGGCAATAAGCTACATTTTCTCTGATATTTTTTATATTTTTAATGAGTATTTCTCGTATTCGGTTGTTCTAGTCCTAATACGAGATACAACTCAAATTCTAGCTTATTTCTTTATGGTAGAATACTTTTTAGAAAAAGCTAGAATTCAAAAAAAGACTATACCACAATAGTGGTGCTTTGGTTTGTATGTGCTTTGTCTTTATCAAAATAAAAGTCAATACGACCTAAATTAATTCCATAGCATCCCACTTGATTTACCAGAACATCTTTTCCAGCCTTGTTCTTTACAATTGTTGGTTTATCTAAGAAGGTATGTGTATGACCTCCGATAATTAAATCAATATCCTGAGTTTGTTCAGCAAAAGTCAAATCACTAATTTTTGTTGGCTCATCTTTATATTTATAGCCTAAATGCGAAAGACAAATAACAAGATCACATTTTTGTTCTTGCTTTAATAGTTTTGTCATATCCTGAGCAACTTCAACTGGATTATTGTAAACTGTTTCCAGATATAGTTTTTTATCAACCAAACCTTGAAGTTCAATTCCTACTCCAAAAACACCAACTTTAATTCCGTTTTTATTAAAGATTTTGTACGGTTTCACATGTCCGTCCATAACCGTGTTTTTAAAATCATAATTAGAGTTAATAAAGTCAAAAGTTGCATGCGGAAGCTGAGCATATAATCCGTCAAGACCATTGTCAAAATCATGGTTTCCAATTGTCGAAGCATCATATTTCATCATGCTCATCAATTTAAACTCCAATTCTCCTCCATAATAATTAAAATATGGAGTTCCTTGAAAAATATCTCCAGCATCTAATAAAAGCACGTTCGGATTTTCTTTACGGATAGCTTCAATTAATGTTGCACGACGAGATACGCCACCTTTATTAGGATTACGTGGATCATCGGCAGGAAAAGGATCGATATGGCTATGCACATCGTTTGTATGTAGAATTGTTAGATGTTTAATATCGTTGCTTTCAAAACTGCTCAAAGACAATCCTAAACTTAATAGGGCAGTACTTGCTGCTGTTTTTTCGATAAACTCTCTTCTTTTCATTTTGTATATTTTTTTGCCAGAGGCGCTATGTCGTTTTAATTTTTTTATCCACCAATTTCACGAATTAACACGAATTGGTTTTTCAATCATTTAAAAATTTGTGCAAATTGGTGTAATTCGCAGCAAACTCTTTTATTCTTCTGTAATTCTGATATTTTTTGGAGCAACTACCGTGTCTACTTCTTTAAAATAGTCAATTAGAACATCCCTAAGTTTGTAATTTAAGTCAAACTTCTGAGTGCTTTTTGAAAAGAAAGCCATACTGTCTCCGCCATTTGCTAAATAGTCATTTGTGGCAACATAATACGTCTTGTTTAAATCAAGCGGCTTGCCTTGTACCATGATATCCTTTGCCTTATTGTCTTTTGTGATAGTAAAAGTCATTCCAGATAATGGCTGAGGTTTTTTCTCCTTAATAATATATGCTGCAATATCTAAAATCTGATCACCTTTTAAAGCCATCACAACTAAACTGTTTTCAAAAGGCATAATTTCAAAAGCTGTTCTGGTTGTAACATTTCCTTTAGGAAGGATTGCACGAATACCGCCATGGTTTAAAAGACATACATCAATATTTTTCTTTTCTCTAGCATTAAAAACAATGTTTCCTCTTTGCACACAAACATCGGCCATCAAGCTTCCAATGCCAGTTTGCCATTTTCCTGTGCTTTTGTCAAGAGTTTCAGGGCAATACGCCAATACATTATCTAAATCCTTATTAATGTGATCGCGATAAGGTTTAATAAAGTTTTCAATTTCAGAAGTTTCTCCAGTCTTTTCGGTAACTGGAACTTGTTTTCCTTCGATTTTAGTTAAATTGTAGTTCTTCGTACTACAAGAAGAGATTGAAAAAAGTGTTAAGAATATAACAAAAAGTTTTAAAAATCCGTTATACTTTTTTAGTTTTACCATTTTAAATGCAACTTAAATAATTAATTTTGTAATCTAGTAAAAGTACTATGTTTTTAAATTATATAAAGGAATTTTTTGTAAAAAAATCATTAAATGTTAATTTAAATAATGAAAAAAGCGAAGTATTTACTAAAAACGTTCAAACAATTGGTTTATTGATAGATGAGAGCACTTTTGAATCTTCAGAAGCATTAATTACGGAGATAACACTCCATGGAATTGCTTTAGAAAACATAAAAATTCTTGCCTATAGAGAAAAATTTAAGGAAAAAGAGACCTATTTACGCCCAACTTTTGGTAAAAAACACATCAATTGGAAAGGGGAAATTGAAGAAGGTTTTTTGAATGAATTTGTAAATTCAGAATTTGATCTTTTGCTGAGCTATTACGATGTTGAAAATATATTTTTAATGTTTGTCACAAGTAAGTCAAAAGCTAAATTTAAAGCCGGATTTTCGGCTGTAGACCAAAATTTAAACCGTTTGATGATTAACACAGGATTAGGGAACTATAAACTATTCATATCAGAATTGTTTAGGTATTTAAAAAATATAAAATAAATTATAATTAATAATATGCAATCATTAATAGGAACTGGTGTTGCGCTTGTAACGCCATTTAAAAAAGATTTTTCAGTTGACATTGAAGCTTTACAACGAATTGTAAACTTTTCTATAGATGGCGGAGTGGAGTATCTTGTTGTAATGGGAACAACAGCAGAAAATGCAACCCTTACGGCAGAAGAGAAAGAATTGGTTATAAAGACTGTAATCGATGTGAACAAAGGAAGACTGCCTTTGGTTCTTGGAGTTGGAGGAAATAATACTATGCAGATTGTAGAAGAGTTGAAAACAAGAGATTTTTCGGCTTTTGAAGCGATATTATCTGTTTCTCCTTATTATAATAAACCAACACAGGAAGGGATCTATCAGCACTTTAAAGCAATTGCTGAAGCTTCTCCAGTTCCAGTAATTCTATATAATGTTCCGGGAAGAACGGCAAGTAATATGCTTCCTTCAACAGTGGTTCGTTTGGCTAACGACTTTAAAAATGTTGTAGCAATTAAAGAAGCTGCAGGAGATATGGCTCAAGCTATGCAGATTATTAAAAACGCTCCAAAAGATTTTTTAGTGATTTCAGGAGACGATATGTTGGCGCTTCCAATCGTTTTAGCGGGTGGAGCAGGTGTTATTTCTGTAATTGGACAAGGTTTTCCTAAAGAATTTTCAGAAATGATTCGTTTAGGATTGAATAAAAAAGCAGCAGACGCTTTCAAAACACATTACTTTTTATCAGACAGCATTGATATGATTTTTGAGCAGGGAAATCCAGCGGGAATCAAACAAATCTTCCAAGCACTTGGAATTGCTGAGAATACTGTTCGTCTACCTTTAGTTTCTGTTGATGAATCTCTAGCGACAAGACTAAATGACTTTGTAAAAAACAGCATTAAATAATTGTTAAAGTGTTAGTATTTTAAGATACTAAAAAATTATTTTGCAGTAGCTAAATTAATAACTAAATTTGCCACCGAAACTTCGGTGCGATTTCACTTTGGCATAATTGTCTGAGAGATTGTAATAACAGTAAGAAAATGAAAAAAACACTATTGCTTTTAATTGTTGTAACTCTTTTTTATTCTTGTGGAGAATATCAAAAAGCGTTGAAAAATGAAGATGTTGCAGCAAAATTTGAAATGGCAACAAAAATGTATGATGCCGGTAAATACACAAAAGCGATTCGTCTTTTTGAGCAATTAGCCACTTCTTACAGAGGAAAACCTCAGGCAGAAAAACTGTTTTACATGTTTTCGCAATCGTATTATAAAACGAAACAATATTATCTAGCTGGTTATCAGTTTGAAGCTTTTGTTTCAGGTTATCCACGAAGTGAAAAAGTGCAGGAGGCTGCTTTTTTGGGAGCTTATAGCTACTCTAAGTTGTCACCGGTTTACAGTTTAGATCAGGCAGATACAGTAAAGGCTTTAGAGAAATTACAGGCTTTTATTGATAATTATCCAAACTCAGAATATATTCCTCAAGCAAATGAGGCTGTACAAAAGCTAAATGGTAAATTAGAGAAAAAAGCATACGAGAATGCTAAAGGATACAATACAATTTCAGATTATAAATCGGCACTAATTGCTTTTGATAATTTTATCGCTGATTTTCCTGGAACACCTTTCAAAGAAGATGCATTGTTTTACAAATATGATTCAGCATATAAATTGGCAATTAACAGTATTCCTTCAAAAATGGAAGAACGTTTACATGTTGCGCAAACAGCTTATGCTAATTTGATCAAATTTAAAAGCGATACAAAATACAAAGAAAAGGCAGACGAAATGAATGCCAGAGTTGAAACAGATTTACAAAAATTTACTAAATAAAATAAAGTCATGGATTTAAAAAAGACGAATGCTCCTGTAAACACAATAACTTACAACAAAACAGTTATTGAAGAGCCAACAGGAAATGTGTATGAGGCAATTACCATTATGGCTAAAAGAGCAAATCAAATTAATTCAGAGATTAAAAAAGAATTGACTGAAAAATTAGAAGAGTTTGCTACTTACAATGATAGTCTAGAGGAAGTTTTTGAAAATAAAGAACAAATTGAAGTTTCTAAATTTTACGAAAAATTACCAAAACCACACGCTTTAGCTGTTCAAGAATGGTTAGACGGTAAAACTTACCACAGAAGTTCAAACAAATAATAGTACAATGTCAGTTTTAAACGGGAAAAAGATTTTACTGGGTGTTTCCGGTGGAATTGCAGCCTATAAAACAGCCACTTTAGTACGACTTTTTATAAAAGCAGGTGCACATGTCCAAGTGATCATGACACCTGCTTCTAAGGATTTTGTAACCCCACTTACATTATCTACCTTATCAAAAAATCCAGTACATTCAAGTTTCTTTAATCAGGATGATGAAGACGAGGTTTGGAACAATCATGTAGAATTGGCTCTTTGGGCAGATTTTATGCTGATTGCGCCAGCTACTGCGAATACTTTGTCTAAAATGGCGACAGGAAACTGTGATAATCTTTTAATAGCTACATATTTATCGGCAAAATGTCCAGTTTATTTTGCGCCTGCAATGGACTTGGATATGTATAAACATCCTTCAACTTTATCTAGCTTTGCTGCGCTAAAACAGTACGGAAACATTATGATTCCGGCTGAAAGCGGAGAACTGGCTAGTGGTTTGTCTGGAGAAGGCCGTATGGCTGAGCCTGAAAATATCGTTGCTTTCTTAGAAGCTGATTTAGAAAGCAAACTGCCTTTAAAAGGGAAAAAAATACTAGTTACAGCTGGTCCAACATATGAAGCAATAGACCCTGTACGTTTTATTGGAAATCATTCTTCTGGTAAAATGGGATTTGATATCGCCAATGAAGCGGCAAGCCTAGGAGCAGAAGTATTTTTGGTTGCAGGACCAACTCATTATAAAGCTAAAAATAGCTTGATAAAAACAGTTGATGTTGTTTCGGCACAAGAAATGTATGATGCCTGCCATTTGTATTTTAATGAAGTTGATGCGGCGATTGCAGCGGCAGCTGTTGCAGATTATAGACCAAAATTTGTTGCAGATCAAAAGATTAAAAAGAATACAGAAGAGTTTTCGATAGAACTGGAAAAGACAAAAGATATATTGTCTTCTTTGGGTGCTATCAAAAAAAATCAGTTTTTAATAGGCTTTGCATTAGAGACTGAAAATGAAATTGAAAATGCTAAGTTGAAAATTCAGAAAAAAAACTTAGATTTGATTGTTTTAAATTCCTTACAAGATAAAGGTGCTGGTTTTAAAAAAGAAACCAATAAAGTTACTTTTATTGATAAAAATTTTGAAATAGAACCAATGGAATTAAAATCAAAAGAATCTGTAGCGGTTGATATTCTGAATAAAGTTATTCTGCATTTTTCAAAATCATAAATTTAGAATATACGCCGAAAACATAAATTGGGAACAACTTATGTTTATAAAATTAATATCTAGACGATTATGAATAAGATAGTTACACTATTGGTGTTTTTAAGCTTTGGTTTTGTACAAGCTCAACAGCTAAATTGTACAGTGACTATTAATACAGAACGATTAACAAATCCTAATAATCAGGTTTTTAAAACGCTTCAGACTTCTTTAGCTGAATTTGTCAATAAAACTGACTGGACAGGATCGGTTTTGAAACAAAATGAAAGAATAAACTGTTCGATGTACATCACTTTGTCGTCAAATAGTTCAGATCAGTTTACGGGAACCATTCAGGTGCAATCATCAAGACTGATTTTTAATTCTACATATTCTTCCCCAGTTTTAAATTATAATGATAAGGATTTTAATTTCAGATATACAGAATACGAGCCATTACTATTTAATCCCAATACTTATGATTCGAATTTAGTTTCTGTAATTTCTTTTTATTGCTATATGATTTTAGGTATGGATGCTGATACTTTTCAAATGGGTGCAGGAAATCCGTATCTTCAAACTGCTCAGAATATTGCCAATGTGGCGCAGCAAGGCGGTTTTAAAGGATGGAATCAATCTGACGGACTTCAAAATCGTTACTACTTAATTAATGATATGATTGCGCCAACTTATAGTGATTTGCGTCAGACAACTTATGCTTATCATACAGGATTGGATGCAATGACTATGGATCAGAAAGCTGCAAAAGAAAAAATAAAAAATGCTTTACTTTTAATCGGAAAACTAAATTCAGTTAAGCCGAATGCTTTTATAACACGAGTTTTCTTTGATGCAAAATCAGATGAAATTGTTTCTATTTTTTCAGGAGGACCGAGCATTCCAATTACAGATTTAACAGATGTCTTAAATAAGGTTTCGCCGTTAAACTCTACTAAATGGTCACAGATTAAATATTAATCTTTTTTTTTATCCACTCAAACTTTTTGTTTCTCATTTTTACAAAATTGCCCTATGATTACATCACTGTCAATTAAAAATTATGCTCTTATCGAAAAGCTTTCCATAGATTTTTCTAAAGGTTTTTCTATAATTACGGGTGAGACAGGTGCAGGAAAATCAATTATTTTAGGAGCTATTGGTCTTGTTTTGGGCAAAAGAGCAGACCTTACTTCGTTAAAAAATAAAGAAGAAAAATGCGTTATTGAAGCGCAGTTTGAAATTGGAAAATACAATCTTAAAGATTTTTTTGAAGCCAATGATTTAGATTATGAAGATGAGACGATCATAAGAAGAGAAATTCTTCCTTCAGGTAAATCTCGTGCTTTTATAAATGACAGTCCGGTTAATCTTCAGGAATTGCAGGATTTAAGTTTGTATTTAATTGATATTCATTCGCAGCAGCAAACTCAAGAGCTGTCAGATGAGAGCGTTCAGTTTAAAATTATTGATGCTATTGCAGATAATTCAGAAGTAATTGCTGATTATCAAAAACTGCTTAAATCGTATAAAGCTGATAAATCTAAGCTAAATGCATTGTTGAAAAAACAAAGTGACGCGGGCAAAGAGCAAGAGTACCACACATTTTTATTAAATGAATTAGTTGCGGCGCAATTAAAATCTGGAGAGCAAGAAGAATTAGAAGTCGACTACGAAAAGCTGAATAATGTTGAGATTATTAAAGAGTCTTTAGATAAATCTTTAGCAATTGCAAATGAAGAACAATTTGGTGTTTTTCATAATTTGAATGAAATAAAGAATGCATTGCAAAAAGTGGCTCCTTTTGCATCAGAATATCAAAATCTATTCGAAAGAATTACAAGTTTGACTATTGACTTTGATGATATTTCTAAAGAATTAGAAAATTGCTCAGAGAAATTATTAAATGATCCTGCACAGTTAGAATTGATAAATCAAAAACTGCAAATGATTTATAATTTGCAGAAAAAGCATCAGGTGAGTTCTGTAGATGAGCTTCTTCAGATTCAGTCCGATTTAGGGAATTCTTTATTGGAATTGGATAATATGGATGAAGAAATTGCTTCTTTGTCTAAAATTATTGAAGAAAAGGCTATTGAGCTAGATGATTACGCATTGAAAATTCATGAAAATAGGGTAAATGCAATTCCAAGATTATCAGAGCAGCTAGTTTCTATTCTGGAAACTTTAGGGATGCCAAATGCTCGTTTTAATATGGAATTATTACCTTCAGAAAACTATTTCCAAAACGGAAAAGATGAACTTCAATTTTTGTTTTCTGCAAATAAAGGAACTGATTTTGGACTGTTAAAAAAAGTAGCTTCAGGTGGGGAAATGTCTCGTATCATGTTGGCTGTAAAAGCTATTCTAGCTAAGTATTCAAAATTGCCAACTTTAATTTTTGATGAAATTGATACAGGAGTTTCTGGAGAAATTGCTATCAGAATGGGCGAAATCATGAAAGAAATGAGTAATACGATGCAGATTTTTGCCATTACACATTTGCCTCAAATTGCTGCAAAAGGAGATTCTCATTTTAAAGTTTCTAAATCTACAATTGGAGACGATACACAGTCTGAATTAAAATTATTGTTTCATAACGAAAGAGTTACAGAAATAGCTCAAATGTTATCAGGCGCAAACATCTCTGATTCGGCATTAAATCACGCAAAAGAATTATTAAATTAAATAATTAAATTATATTTGCCACTAACCAAATTAGTATAAACTGGAAGAAATATGATTAGAAAAATACATGTTTTATTTTTTCTTTGCCTATTTGTGAGTAAGATTTGTGCACAAGATCAGGTTTTAAACGAAGCAACCGGAGCTAATAATGGGGGAACCAAATCTTATTTAGCAAAAGATTTTCCAGCAGGCGTTTACAGAACCTATGAAGATTTCATAGAAAAGAACGCAATCAATATGGGAGATGGAATAATAAGAAAAACGGTAATGGGTTACAAAACTCTTGACAGGACATTTCTTGCAGATCAAGTCTTTTTTGCTTGGACAAGAACTGATGTAAAAATTACTGATTTTTTTGCTATTAGTTATAATGGCAGTTTATATATACAGCAAAGATATTTTCATAAATTTTCTGTAAAAGAAGATAAAAATCAAGATGGAGATAATCCTAATTCTTATCATAGAGTTGTGAATGATGGGAAATTTTTATATCTAGAAGGATTGTTTGCAAATTCTTGGTCAAAAGCGTTTGCTTATGGTAGTGGAGGAGCAGTTGGAGGAACAATAGGAGCAAATTTGAATAGGTTAAAAGGTGTTGTTTTTGATGTGGAAAAAAAAGAGACTAATTTTATCAGAAATTGTGAAGATTTGAATCTTTTAATCGAGAAATACAACGGCAATAAAATCGAATGTAAAGAAAAAGATGTTGATATTTTGACGGTACGTGAAAACATTCAAAAAATTATAAAATAGTTTTAGAAGCTCTTTTAAAAAAAACAAATTAAAATAGAAAAATAAAGAATATGATTATAGAACCTAGAATGAGAGGATTTATTTGTTTGACTGCCCATCCAACGGGAGCTGAGCAAAATGTAAAAAATCAAATCGAATACGTAAAATCTAAAGGAGAAATCGCTGGTGCTAAAAAAGTTTTAGTTATTGGTGCTTCTACAGGTTTCGGATTGGCTTCAAGAATTACTAGTGCTTTTGGTTCTGGTGCGTCAACAATTGGAGTGTTTTTTGAAAAACCGCCAGTTGAAGGAAAAACAGCTTCTCCAGGATGGTACAATTCTGCAGCGTTTGAAAAAGAAGCTCATAAAGCAGGTTTATATGCAAAAAGTATTAATGGTGATGCATTCTCAAACGAAATTAAGAGAGAAACACTAGATTTAATCAAAGCAGATTTAGGTCAGGTAGATCTTGTAATTTATAGTTTAGCTTCTCCTGTACGTACAAATCCAAATACTGGTGTTACGCATCGTTCAGTTTTAAAACCAATAGGTCAGACATTTACAAATAAAACAGTTGATTTCCATACAGGAAAAGTTTCAGATGTTTCAATTGCTCCTGCAAACGAAGAAGATATTGAAAATACAGTTGCTGTTATGGGTGGAGAAGACTGGGCAATGTGGATTGATGCTTTGAAAGCTGAAAATTTATTAGCTGAAGGAGCTGCAACAGTTGCTTATTCTTATATCGGGCCAGCATTAACTGAGGCTGTTTACCGTAAAGGAACAATCGGTCGTGCAAAAGATCACTTAGAAGCTACAGCGTTTACTATTTCAGATTCTTTACAATCTATCGGAGGAAAAGCTTATGTTTCTGTAAATAAAGCTTTAGTTACGCAAGCAAGTTCTGCAATTCCTGTAATTCCGTTATATATTTCTCTTTTATACAAAATCATGAAGGAAGAAGGAATTCACGAAGGTTGTATCGAGCAAATCCAGCGTTTATTTCAAGACAGATTATACAATGGTTCTGAAGTTCCTGTTGATGAAAAAGGAAGAATCAGAATCGACGACTGGGAAATGCGTGAAGATGTTCAGGAAAAAGTGGCTAAACTTTGGTTAGAAGCTACAACTGAAACATTGCCAGAAATCGGTGATTTAGCAGGATACAGAAATGATTTCTTAAACTTATTCGGATTTGAAGTTCCTGGTGTTGATTACAACGCAGACACAAATGAAGTTGTTGAGATCGAAAGTATCAAATAATAATATTTTACTAGAAGTAAACGAAAAACCATCAGCCAAAAGTTGATGGTTTTTTTGTTAATATACCATATCTTTGTTAAAATTTTACAACACTAAAAATATACCCTTTAATAACGCGCATTCTGCTATGATTTTTTCTTTAATTATACCCGTGTATAATCGTCCAGATGAAGTTGATGAGCTTTTAGAAAGTCTCTCAAAATCTGATTATAATGAAGCTTTTGAAATTGTTCTTGTCGAAGATGGATCTTCAGTTCCATGTCGAGATGTGGTGATGAATTATCAAGGAAAATTAAATATATCATATTACTTTAAAGAAAACTCAGGTCCTGGCGATTCTAGAAATTTCGGAATGCAGAGGGCTAGAGGTGATTATTTTATCATTTTTGATTCAGATTGTATTATTCCTTCGCAATATTTGACAGAAGTACGTAAAGAATTAGATGCCAATTATGTGGACTGTTTTGGAGGGCCAGATAAAGCATTGGACAGCTTTTCGGATATTCAAAAAGCGATTAATTTTGCTATGACTTCATTTCTTACAACAGGAGGGATTAGAGGGGGCTCTGAGAAAATTAATAAGTTTCAGCCCCGTAGCTTTAACATGGGAATTTCTAAAAAAGCTTTTGAGGCTTCAAAAGGTTTTGGAAACATACACCCAGGAGAGGATCCTGATCTATCTATCCGTTTATGGAATCTTGGATTTGAAACAAGGCTTTTTAAAGAAGCTTATGTGTATCATAAAAGAAGAATTGACTGGGAGAAATTTTCAGTTCAAGTAAATAAATTTGGTATTGCAAGACCAATTTTAAATAGCTGGTATCCAGAGCATAATAAATTGACTTTTTTCTTTCCAACATTTTTTATACTCGGATTATTATTAGCTTTTTTATTGTTAATTTTTAATATCGATATTTTATTACAATTATATTTCGTATATTTCGTTATAATTTTTCTTACAGCCAGTGTTCAAAACAAAAGCATCAAAATTGGATACTTGTCTGTAATTGCTGTGTGGAAACAGTTTTATGGTTACGGGACAGGTTTTTTGAAATCATATGTAAAAGTGATTTTATTAAAGAAAAAACCGCAAGAAGCTTTTCCGCGTATGTTTTTTAAATTATAAGAATGACAAAAGTTATTGGTCTGACGGGAGGAATTGGCAGCGGTAAAACTACTGTAGCAAACTATTTTGAAGAAATGGGTGTCCCTGTTTATATTGCTGATGACGGTGCTAAAAGAGTAATGCAGTCAAAAAATATCCTCGCAGAAGTGAAATCTGCTTTTGGTGGCAACATTTTTGATAATGATATTTTAAATCGTGCCAAATTAGCGCAGGTTGTTTTTAATGATAAAGAGCAATTGGCAAAATTGAATGCAATTGTACATCCAGCAGTAAAATTAGATTTTGAAGAATGGGTGAAAGAGCATGAAAATCATGACTATGTAATTTATGAAGCTGCTATTTTATTCGAAAGTGGCCGATATAAAGATTGCGATGTAATTATCACCGTGACAGCTCCAGTAGAAGTTAGAATTGATCGAGTGATAAAACGTGATAAAACAACCCGCGAACAAGTTTTAAGCAGAATGAAAATGCAGTGGGATGATGAA
Source organism: Flavobacterium sharifuzzamanii (assembly GCF_003254585.1). GTDB lineage: Bacteria > Bacteroidota > Bacteroidia > Flavobacteriales > Flavobacteriaceae > Flavobacterium > Flavobacterium sharifuzzamanii. Next base: position 21,966 of record NZ_QJGZ01000034.1, read on the forward strand.
AAACGAATTTCTAAGAGCAATTTCGTGATTAATAACAATAATCTTAAAAATGCTAGAGAAGAAGTTGTTAAAATTCTTAAAATTTTAAATATAAAACAAAAACAGTCTTAAATGTTAATATTTGGTTAATGTATTATTTAGTATATTGTTAAAATATTAATTTTGTTTCGATGAATAAATTATTTTTTAGAATACTTGTTTTATTGATGAGTCTGTCCTTGATAGGGATAATTCTGGTTCAAGTATTTTGGTTCAATTCTTCGTTCAAAAATAATGAAGAACAGTTTAAATACCATGTTACTCAAGTAATTGGAAATGTTGCAGATAAGCTGGAACAACAAGAAGAGTACAGTTTCTACGACAAATATAACCGTATAAAAGACAGTACGGGGAAAATTCCAAAAAAAGAAGATTTATTGCAAGTATTTTATGTTCAGAGAAATACTAAAACCAATAAAACGATAGTTTATTCTAATACCTTGACATCTGAAGATTATGATATCAATGGTTCGGTTTTTAACAAAAAATTCAGCAGTGAGCGTTTTAAAAATTTTAGTTCTAAAAGAGTAACTGAAGTTTATAATAACAACAATGGAATTGATAATAACAATAGTTTAGGACAAAGTATAATTCCTGATCTGAAAATTGAAAAATCAGGGAGTTTAGATATTTTAAATAAAGTTCAGCAGCAAATTCAATATAAAGACATTGCTTCTTTAACTCCAATTGAAGGGAGGATAACAAAAGATAAGCTTTTTAAATTATTAAAGAAAGAGCTTGAAGAATATGGCGTAAAAACCAAATTTGAATTTGGGATATACAGTAGTGGCAATCCGACAAAGATAAAATCCGACGGATTTCATTATGATAAAGAAGCTACTTACAGTATTCCGATATATACAGATAATGAAGGAAACAGCAGATATGAACTCTCTGTAACATTTCCTCATAAAAAGAAGTTCTTATTGTCCGAATTATTAAGTATTACTATCTTATCGATAGTCTTTACATTAATTATAATTGTAGCATATACAAGTGCCTTAAATCAGTTATTGCGTCAGAAGCATATTTCTGAAATTAAAACAGATTTCATTAACAACATGACGCATGAGTTTAAAACGCCAATTGCCACTATTAACTTAGCATTAGATGCTATTAGAAGTCCTAAGGTTATTGAAGATAAAGAGAAAGTTTACCGTTATCTTCAAATGATTAGGGATGAAAATAAGAGAATGCATGCTCAAGTCGAAAATGTACTGCGTATTTCTAAACTAGAAAAGAGGGAACTTGATATTACAAAAGAACCTACTGTAGTTACTGATATTATTGACGATGCAATTGAGCATGTTAATCTAATTTTGGAAGACAGACAAGGAACTGTCGAAAAGCATTATAATGCAGCCAGAACAACAGTTTTGATAAATGAAGTTCATTTTACAAACGTATTGGTTAATATTTTAGAAAATGCAATAAAATATTCTCCAGATGCGCCTAAGATTGAAATTTTTACAGAAAATGTGAAGGACATGATTCTGATAAAAGTAAAAGATCATGGTTTGGGAATGAGTAAGATAGCTCAGAAACGAGTTTTTGAGAAGTTTTACAGAGAACATACCGGAGATCTTCATAATGTAAAAGGACATGGTTTAGGATTGGCATATGTGAAAAGAATAGTGGAAGATCACAATGGTCAAGTATATGTAGAAAGCGAAAAAGGAAAAGGTAGCACCTTTATAATAAAAATACCATTAATAAATTAAAATATGGAAAATACTAACAAAAGAATACTTTTAGTAGAAGATGACCTAAATTTTGGGGCGGTTCTTAAAGATTATCTAATGTTAAATGACTTTGAAGTTACTTTAGCTAAAAACGGTATGGAAGGTTTCGAGAAATTCAAGAAGGATGTATATGATTTATGCATTCTTGATGTAATGATGCCTTATAAAGATGGTTACACTTTGGCCAAAGAAATTAGAGAAAAGAACAGTGAGGTGCCAATTATATTCTTGACAGCAAAATCTATGAAAGAAGATGTGTTAAAAGGATACAAAGCGGGTGCTGATGACTATTTAAATAAACCTTTTGATTCAGAAGTTCTTTTAATGAAAATTAAAGCAATCATTCAAAGAAAATCAGCAGATACAAAAGCAGAACAAGTACAGTTTGAATTTAATATTGGTAAGTTCCACTTAAATTCAAAATTAAGATTCCTTACTTTCCAAGATGAGGAGCCAATTAAATTATCTCCTAAAGAAAATGAATTGCTTAAAATGTTAATTCTTCATGAAAATGACTTAATGCCAAGAGAATTAGCTTTAACAAAAATCTGGAGAGATGATAACTATTTTACTTCAAGAAGTATGGACGTTTACATCGCTAAATTGAGAAAATACTTAAAAGCTGATGAAGATGTTGAAATCTTAAATATTCACGGAGAAGGTTTTAGATTGGTAGTAAAAAGCAAAGTTTCTGAATAATTAATTCATCGAAATATAATATAAGCTCTGAGAAATCAGAGCTTTTTTTATGCGTAAAAGTATTTTCAATTGCAATTACGCGCAATCTTGTCATTTCGACGAAGGGAAAATCTCCACAAGTGGCTCAATAAAGATTGGCGAAATTAGATATGGAGTCTTGCTCGCAGATTTCTCATTCGTCGAAATGATAAATAGTTTGAAAAAATGTTATAATTGGAAAATTTATCTTGCCATCTTTATTCTAATAAAAGTAAATTTAGATCTCTAATTATCAGGTAGATAATGCGTTTTTGTCAAGTTAATTAAATGTGCGATTTAATTGTTTTAAAGAATTTTCTTTAAAATAAATTTGGAAATTCAAAAAACAATTCTGAATATTTGCAGACGAAAAAAATAATAACCCTTTAAAAACGAAGAAAAAATGTTTGTACTTACATCGACATCACAAAGCTTCACACCAAATGAATTTGGTGCAGCGGTTCTTCGTGGCTTATTTCAATCTTAGAAATATATTTTTAGATATATAAAAAAGCCCGAAGACAATAAGTTTCGGGCTTTTTTTATTCTAGACACTTCAAAATTTTCCCGAAAATCGATTTTTAGAATTTATCCGCAAGGGTAAAAAATTTAAGCCTTTTTGGCTGTTAACTTAATACACGATAATTTTTTTATGGAAAATTATACGGTAGATGAGTATGCATTATGTACTCGTTTTAAAAGTAAAAGAAGAAAGAAAAGATTAGTAAAAGAAGATTTTGAAAAACAATTAATTCAGTTAAGAAAGCTTGAAGTTGAACTTTGGAAAAAGCGTAGAGACTTACCATTGGTTCCTTTAGAAATTCCTTATCAAAAAGGCTGGCAACGTAATTTTAAATTAAGAGATGATATTGCGAGATCAAGTGAGGCAACGTTTTACCGAGAATTATTGGAAAAAATAAATACATGGCAGTTTTCTCTTGAAAAATCTTTTAAAAGAAAGAAAAAGAGAAAAAGAAAACATGTGTATGTTGAAAAACTCCAAACTGTAAGAGAATTTTCGGAATGGGAATGGAGAAGTTCAAAACTGGAATTGACCGAAAAAGAAAAAGCACATTTTTATAAAAGGGAACGGTGGTGCAGCAATTGCAAACGATACAAAATTCATTATGTATTTAACGAACCATGGCGATATGTTCTTCGAGTAAGCCCTTATATGATAACACATACTAAGATGGTCGATTCAGATTTGGAAAGTCAAATTCAACTACTTGACAATTATATTGTTAATCATAATCTGAGGAATAAAATAAATAGATTAATACACGGCAGTTCTCATAAATGGAGTTATTATGAAAATGAAAATCCAAAAGAGATCAGCCCAATTAAAAATAAAAGTCTGCACATTTTGTATCAGCAATATGCAGACGAAATGATAGAAAATCATGGGAAATAAATTATCTGGAAAAGACCTGATTAAATTAGGTTTTCCAAAGAACAATTCAATAAACATTGCCTTAGGGCAGATAAACAGATATAGAAAAAGAGAAAAAAAAGAATCTATTCTAACAGAAGCAAAAGATGTTTTGTTAAATCCTGAAAAATATGAAGGAAATGGAACTTGGGGAAAGGTTGCTGAAGGTTTAATAAAGCCAGTTCAAGTTCGAATGCATCAGCTTAAAAATACGAGAGCGCCGTTTAAAATTTTTGGAGAAAATGAAATCGATGAGCAAGCAAAATTTCAATTGTATGATTCGCTGAAACTGCCAATTTCTGTTGCAGGAGCTCTAATGCCAGATGCACATTCTGGTTATGGATTGCCAATTGGAGGAGTTTTAGCAACCGACAATGCTGTAATTCCATACGGAGTTGGTGTTGACATTGGATGCCGAATGAGCCTTTCCATTTTTGATTTGCCAGCTTCTCATTTTAAAGGAAAAGAACACCAATTGGAAGCTATTTTAAAAGATAATACAAAATTTGGAATGTATGAAACGCACGCTTCAAGAGTAGATCATGAAGTGTTTTATAATAGTGGATTTCAAGATATTCCATTATTGAAAAATCTTTTGCCAAAAGCCTATAAGCAATTAGGGACTTCTGGAGGGGGAAATCATTTTGTAGAATTTGGAATCGCTAAAATTGAAAATCCTGAGAACGAATGGAAATTGGAAAAAGGAGAATATTTTGCCGTTTTGTCGCACAGTGGCTCTCGCGGATTAGGGGCTAACATTGCAAAGCATTATACGTATTTGGCAACAAAACAATGTCCGTTGCCAAAAAATGTGCAGCATTTAGCTTGGCTAGATTTGAATACGCATGACGGTCAGGAATATTGGCTGGCAATGAATTTGGCTGGAGAATATGCAAAAGCTTGTCACGATGATATTCACAGACGAATTGCTAAAGCAATAGGGAAAAGAGTAGTGGTAACTATTGAAAATCATCACAATTTTGCTTGGAAAGAAACCGTAAACGGTCAGGAATGTATTGTACATAGAAAAGGAGCAACTCCAGCTAGTGAAGGACAATTGGGAATTATTCCAGGTTCGATGACTGCGCCGGGTTTTATTGTGAAAGGAAAAGGGAATTCTGAAAGTTTGAATTCAGCTTCGCATGGTGCGGGACGCTTGTTTTCGAGAGCAAAATGCAAAAGCAGTTTTACACAAAGTCAAATCAATAAAGAATTGAAGAAACATGGAGTGACTTTGATTGGAGGAAATATTGATGAAGCGCCAATGGCATATAAAGACATTGAAAAAGTAATGGCAAACCAAACCGATCTAGTTGAAGTTCTAGGAACTTTTACGCCGAAGATTGTTAGAATGGATCGCTAAAGAAAGGGAAAGTAATGGAGAGAATAATTCAAATAACAGCTGGTCGCGGGCCTGCAGAATGCACTTGGGTTGTAGCCCAAGTGCTTAAAAAAGTTTTGGAAGAAGCTGAAGACCAGAATTTAGATGTGGTTTTATTGCAAAGAGAAAAAGGAGAAGAAAACGGAACAATTGAAACCGCTTCTATTTCTGTAAAAGGAAATAATGCAGATCAATTTGTGAATTCTTGGATTGGAACGATTCAATGGATTGGTCAGAGTCAGTTTAGGAAAATGCATAAACGCAAAAATTGGTTTATCGGAATTTTTGAAATTGAACAAAAAGAAAACAGTTTAGTTTCAGAAAATGATATTCAGTATCAAGCTATGAGAAGTTCTGGAGCTGGCGGCCAGCATGTGAATAAGGTGAGTTCGGCAATTCGTGCAACACATATTCCGACTGGAATTGCAGTTGTAGCGATGGACAGTCGTTCTCAGCATCAAAACAAAAAACTGGCAACAGAAAGATTATTAAAAAAACTAGAAGACGAGAAACTTACTCAGCTTAAAAATCATGTTGGAAAACAATGGGAAAATCAGCTCAATGTAGAGCGTGGAAATCCAATTAGAGTTTTTACTGGAAGTGATTTTAAGAAGAACAAAGTAGAGAAAAGCTACAAAGGAACTCGTCAGAAATTGAAAAACGATTTACGAAATGAAAACAACTGATAAATACCTTTTTCAAGCCTTGGATAATTATCCGTTTTGGCTTGAAGGAACAATTGAATCTCTAGATTATGCTTTTTCTTATGATGATAAAAACACGATGGTTTTGTGTTTGTACGGAAGAATTCAGGCTGAGCAATTGATGAATTATGAAGAAGCAAAATCTTATTTTCAGCTGGCTTTAGCGATTAATATTCATGCGCTTGAAGTATATCCGTATTATTTAAAGACGTTGATTTTAAACGAGGATTATGAAGAAGCGCGTAAGCTTATTGATTTTGCTTGAACGGTAAAAGGAATTAATAAATCAGAGATTTATATCAAAAAAGCAATTCTGTTAGAAGTGCAACATGAATTTAAGGATGCTTTAAAAGAAATTAAGCAGGCAAAATTATATTCGATTCAGCATGACTATGATTCGGGAATTAGTGAAGTTGAGAAAAGAATTAAAGGTAAAATGGATTTGTTAAAAAAGAAGGTGAAGAAATCTAAGAAAGGTTCTAAAAAGAAATCGAAATGATTTTGATAAAAAAAAAGATGCAATTTGCATCTTTTTTTTATATATACACCAAGTTTGTCATTTTGACGAAGGAGAAATCTCCACAAGAAGCTCTACAAAGATTAGACATTCGTTACGGAGTTACTTGCGAAGATTTGCTTCGCCTGTTCGCTATCGCTCGGGTTTCCTTCGTCGAAATGATAAATATTGCGGTAAAATAGGGAGGAAAGAAAACTTATTTATAAACTTCTTTTACTTCCAATGCAATTCTAAAGCAAAACAAGTTTTTTCGCCTTTTGTAATGCTAAATGTTGCTGTTGTATGATTGTCGTCTTCGCTTTCGTGAATTACAACATTATCTTGTAGCGAAAGTTCTTTCATGAAATTCATTTCGAAGCTTTTAACCTCTTGTTTCATAATTCTTTTTGGATCAACATGATCCAAACACCATTCCAGATATTTTACGTTATTGACGTGATTTACAATGTCTAAATCTGATAAATAAACTGTTTTTTCAAAAACAGCTTCTTTATCATGATTGATGTTGATTTTTGAAAATCCTTCTTCAGTTGCTCTTTTTTCTGGAAACAATTCGAAGTGTTCAAAAGGCAATGCTAAAGCTTCTGGACGGCGTGCTTTGGTGTTAAAAACGGCCCAATAGGTTTCGCTTCCAACAATCTTTTTTCCGTTAACATACATCTCAAGCGCACGAACAGAACGTGAATTTTCAAGACTGTTGATCCATGTTTTTACAGTTACAACATCTTGCCATTTTGGTAATGCTGTAATTTCAACACGCATTCGACTTAAAACCCATGCCTGATCAAATTCCTGCATATCAGTAAAGCTGATTCCACCAACTTCAGAATGTGCTGCAGCAGTTAATTGTAAAAGATTGCACAAATCAGTATATTTTAAGTAGCCGTTTGGCGTACACTGCGTGAAATTAATTTCCCAGTCTTTGCTTAAAACTGATATAAAATTGGGAGATATTGGCATTGTTAATTTTAGATTTTAGATGGATGATTTTAGATTTTCTTCGATGTAATGAATAATCTCATTTCTGTCAGTCGAATAATCAAACCATTTGGTGTTTTCATTTCGTTTGAACCACGTTAATTGTCTTTTGGAGAATCTCCTCGTGTTCTTTTTGATCTCTTCTATTGCAAAAGGCAAGGTGAATTCTCCGTCAAAATAACTAAATAATTCTCTATAACCGACCGTTTGGAGCGCATTTAACGCTTTATTAGGATAAAGTGCTTCGGCTTCTTTTAATAATCCTTCATTCATCATGATATCAACACGCTGGTTGATTCTGCTGTAGATGATTTCTCTATCGGCATCTAAACCAATTAGAATAGGAGTGAAGTCTCTGTTGTTTTTCTTTAAATTTAAGAAAGAAGAATAAGGTTTTTGTGACCCAATGCAAACTTCAACAAAGCGCATCATTCGCTGAGGGTTTTGCAAAGTCTGTGGATTTTCAGCTGTTATTTTTTGATAATATTCAGGATCTAAATTTTTAAGTTGTTCTTGAAGATACTCGATTCCGAGTTTTTCGTAGTTTGAATTTACTTCTGAACGAACTTTTGGGTCGATTTCTGGAAATTCGTCAAAACCTTTTAGAATGGCATCGACATATAATCCTGAACCGCCGATAAGAATAGCAAAATCATTGTTTTGAAATAGTTCTTCGATTTTGGTTAAAGCTTCTTTTTCGTAATCGCCAACAGTGTAGTTTTCAAAAATAGATTTGTTTTGAATGAAATGATGTTTAGCTGAATTTAATTCTTCTTGATTTGGAACTGCTGTTCCGATAGTCATTTCTTTAAAAAACTGACGGCTGTCGCAAGAAACAATTTCGCATTTAAAATGTTGTGCCAAAGCAATACTCAAGGCTGTTTTGCCTATAGCTGTTGGTCCGACAATGGTTATTAGGTATTTCATAGTTTTTAGCCCAGATGGAAATGGAAACCCCGGACTTATATTTGTTGAATTTTTTTGGTGTAAAAGAGCGACCAACGGAAGCTCCTTTTATGCCTTAAAAAATTACAAATATAAGGAGGAGTTGCAATGTACAGCTGGATTAGCTTCTTAAATTAATTATTTGGCAATTCGCTTCCGCATTCGTAACAATATTTAGCGTTGTCAAAATGGGTTTGTGATTGACATTTACGGCATGTTTTTTTCGTGCCTATAAAACTGCCTTTCAGACTACTTTTTGCAAATTCGGCAGTTACAATTCCAGTTGGAACAGCAATGATTCCGTAACCTAAAATCATTACAAGTGCTGCAATAAACTGTCCTAATGGAGTTTGTGGCGAAATGTCTCCGTAGCCCACTGTTGTTAAGGTTACAATTGTCCAGTAAATTGCCATTGGAATGCTAGTAAAACCTGATTCTTTGCCTTCAACTAAATACATAATGGTGCCAATGATTACTGTACTGACTAGAACAAAATAAATGAAAACCAGAATTTTTTCTTTACTGGCTTCTATGGCTTCTTTTAATTGTAATGATTGATGGTTGATTTGCGGAATGTGCAAAATCTTGAATAGTCGCAGAAAACGCAATGCTCTTACAATTGATAAAATGCTGGCGCCAGGAAAAAAGATGGACAAATACATGGGTAAAACGGCAAGCAAATCGATGATCCCATAAAAACTAAAAATGTATTTGATAGGTTTTTGAATTGAGATAATTCTCAGTATATATTCGATGGTGAAAAATACAGTAATTATCCACTCGCAAATTAATAATTGTTCATGATATTTAGAACTAACGCCTTGAACGGTGTCAAGCATTATCAAAAGAACGCTCAATAAAATTAAACCTAACAATACTAAATCGAACATTCTGCCTAAGATGGTGTTAGTGCCATATAGGACGATTTTGACTTTTTCTCTAAAGATTTCGTATTGAGATTTTGTTTTTTTCATATCCTTAAAGATAATGAAAGTTTAGATTTGTTAAAATTGAAGTATTTTTAATGATTTGCTTTTTCGGATATAACTCTGGATAATATTCTTTACATCGCGGTTATGCTGCATTGGAACTAGAATATTTTTTAAGATATCGATATTCGTGATTTGATAATTGAGATCGTAATAAGCGTAGCCTTTGTAAATTCCATCTTCGATAAGAATTGCGCTTCGTTCGTTTACATTTCTTCCTCTGTCTATCAGAACCATACTTTTGTTCTCAAAACTGTTTTCTGAAATAAATTGCTGTACTCTTAGATTGTAAATTTCAGGAGTGATTTCGCCAATGCAAGCTCCGTCACATTCTTTGATTTTGTATTGAAAGCACTCTTTTTTTGTTTGATATAAACCTGTGAGTTTTTGGCACAAATAGTATTTTGCCGTAATTTTAAAAAGCGCATTTTTTCCTTCCTGTAAAGAAGCGTAAGAAGTAATTTCTTTTTTGCGTCCGTCAGCTTTTTCTAGTTTTAGATTAATATAACCGTTAGCATCTTTTTCGGCATATAAGGCGAAAGGAAAAACGCTTTTCTTTTGCGAACGATTGTATCTTGGGCGATTGATTTTTATTTCCTGACTTTCTTTTAGAAGCGCGATTAATTCACTTCCAGTTTCGTCATAGGTAATCGTAAAAACTTCTGCTTGGATTCTTTTACTTTTGGTTGTGATTCCCGTAAAATGCTGGTTGACTCTTTTTTTGATATTTTGGCTTTTGCCAATGTATATTAAAGTTCCATCTTCTCTGTAGATATAATAAACTCCTGTTTTAGTAGGCATTTGATTTAAAATGTCTAAAAATTTTGGAGAAATTCCTTTTTCAACTTCGAGCTTTATAAAATCTTTTACGATGGTTTTTTCTACATCTTTTTCCAAAAGCATTTTAAAAAGTTTCGTGGTTGCCATGGCGTCTCCGCTCGCGCGATGTCTGTCGGCCATTGGGATTCCGAGTGAACGCACTAATTTTCCTAAACTGTAAGATGGCTGTTCTGGAATTAGTTTTTTTGCTAATTCTACTGTACAAAGCGTCTTGGCTTCAAAATCGTAGCCTAAACGTCTGAATTCTGTGCGTAGGATTCTATAATCAAATGAAGCGTTGTGAGCGACAATAACGCAGTCTGTGGTGATTTCTATAATTCGTTTGGCAACTTCGTAGAATTTTGGAGCAGAACGCAACATTGCATTGTTTATTCCTGTCAGTTTTACAACGAAAGGCTGAATGGGAATTTCGGGATTGACAAGGCTGATGAATTGGTCAATTACTTCATGTCCGTCAAATTTGTAGATGGCGATTTCAGTAATTCCCTCTTCATTAAATTGTCCCCCAGTGGTTTCTATGTCAAGTATTGCGTACAAATTAAGTGCTCAGTGTTCAGTTTTTAGTATTCAGTTTGTAGAGATGCACTGCAGTGCGTCTTTACGGCAGGTATTAACGACCGCCAAAAATGCTGCTTCCAATGCGAACCATTGTGCTTCCGCATTCTATTGCTAATTGATAATCTCCAGACATTCCCATTGATATCGTGTTCATACTGCAGTTTTCAGTTTTCAGCTCTTTTATCGAATCAAAAATAGATTTCAACTGGGTAAATTCTTTTTTAATCTGGTTTTGGTCTTCTGTGAAAGTTGCCATTCCCATTAAACCTAAGATACGAATATTTTTTAACTCTTTAAACTCTGGAGAAGTTAAAAGTTCATTTAATTCGTTTTCATCCAAACCAAATTTAGATTCTTCTTCTGCAATGTATATTTGAAGAAGACAATCTATAATTCTATTGTTTTTTAAAGCTTGTTTATTTATTTCTTGCAATAATTTCAAGCTATCAACGCCGTGAATCAAAGTGACATACGGCGCCATAAATTTGACTTTATTCGACTGAACATGACCAATCATATGCCATTGAATATCTTTTGGCATTTGTTCCCATTTTTCAGTCATTTCTTGAATTTTGTTTTCTCCAAAAATGCGCTGACCAGCTTCATAAGCCTGCATCAAGTCTGAAACAGGTTTTGTTTTTGAAACGGCAACGAGAGTTACATGTTCAGGTAAAGATGCTTTGATGTTATTTAAATTCGATTGAATCGACATGGTACTTCTTTTTATAAAAACTGCTTCGAAATTTTCTCTGCTTTTTTGCTTTCGCTATAATCGTAAAAACCTTCTCCAGATTTAACCCCAAGTTTTCCAGCTCTAACCATATTTACTAAAAGTGGGCAAGGAGCATATTTAGGGTTTTTGAATCCATCGTACATTACATTTAGGATTGCGAGACAAACATCAAGGCCAATGAAATCTGCTAATTGTAATGGTCCCATTGGGTGTCCCATTCCTAATTTCATTACAGTATCAATTTCGTAAACTCCAGCAACGCCATTGTATAACGTTTCAATTGCTTCGTTTAGCATTGGCATTAAAATTCTGTTTGCCACAAAACCTGGATAATCGTTCACTTCAACAGGAACTTTACCTAATTTTTCAGATAAATCCATGATGATTTTAGTCACTTCATCGCTTGTATTGTATCCGCGGATGATTTCGACCAATTTCATAATCGGCACCGGATTCATAAAGTGCATTCCGATAACACGTTCAGGATGCGCTACAACAGCTCCGATTTGTGTGATTGAGATTGAAGACGTGTTTGTTGCTAAAATCGTATTGTGAGAGCAATATTCGTTTAACTGTTTGAAAATATTCAGTTTTAACTCAACGTTTTCAGTTGCTGCTTCAACTACTAAATCAACACCAACAACTCCATCTTTTAGGTCTGTATACGTAATAATGTTAGTAATAGTTTTAGTAACATCATCTTGAGTGATGCTTCCTTTAGATAACATTCTGTCTAAGTTGGCAGCAATTGTTGCCATTCCTTTGTCTAATGATTTTTCAGAAACATCAATTAATTTTACGGTAAATCCGCTTTGCGCAAAGGTATGAGCAATTCCGTTACCCATTGTTCCTGCTCCAATTACAGCTATTGTTTTCATTTTATGCTAGATATTTTTTTATGATTTAGCCACGAATTCACCAAATAATTCGTGAATTCGTGGCTATTTATTTTGATTTACTTTTTTAAAACTATTTATTGAAACAATCAATAATCTGATAAGCTACGCGCAATGCATCAGTTGCCTGCTCAAGTGTTACAACTGGAGTTGTATCATTGTTAATTGCATCTGCAAACGAATTTAATTCATCTAAAATTGCATTGTTTTGCTCTACATCAGGATTTGTGAAATAGATTTGTTTTTTCACGCCTTCAGCATTTTGAAGGATCATATCAAAATCTCCAGGGACTTCTGGAGCATCTTTCATACGAACCACTTCACATTTTTTCTCTAAAAAGTCAACAGAAATGTAAGCATCCTTTTGGAAGAAACGTGACTTACGCATATTTTTCAATGAAATTCTGCTTGCCGTTAAATTGGCAACACAGCCATTTTCGAATTCGATTCTAGCATTGGCGATATCTGGCGTGTCACTAATTACAGATACACCGCTTGCGTGAATGTCTTTTACTTTTGAATTAACAACGCTTAAAATAGCATCAATATCATGAATCATTAAATCTAAAACCACAGGAACATCTGTACCACGCGGATTAAATTCTGCCAAACGATGCGTTTCTATAAACATCGGATTTTCGATCATGTTTTTTGTGGCAATAAAAGCGGGATTAAAACGCTCTACGTGACCAACTTGTCCTTTTACATTATATTCATTTGCTAAAGCAATAATTTCTTCAGCTTCTTCTACCGTATTGGCAATTGGTTTTTCAATAAAGATATGTTTTCCAGATTTTATCGCAACCTTTGCACATTTGTAGTGTGAAAGTGTTGGAGTTACAATATCAATCACGTCGACAGCGTGAATAAGTTTTGCAATTGTGCTGAAGTTTTTATAGCCAAACTCTTTTGAGATTTTTTCGGCATTTTCTTGATTTTCGTCGTAAAATCCAACTAATTCGTATTTGTCAGATTGTTGTAATAAGCGTAAATGTATTTTACCAAGATGACCAGCACCTAAAACTCCTACTTTTAACATGAGAATGTATTTTAAACAAAAATATAATTTATTTGTTTACCGTGAAAATGAATTTAGTGAATTATTGGTTGTTGGTTGTTAGTTATTGGTTGTTGGTCGTTTGAAGTTTGCAGTTTATTGCTCCTTTTAATTTTATAGTTTGTCACTCTGAGAGAAGTCGAAGGGCTAAACTGGTTGAAGGACTTCAATTCCGCTTATCCTGATAGATAGTGAGCTTTGGGCTTTCGACTTTTGACTTTACACTTTATTATTTAAAAATCAATATTTGAAATCCTGTTTTGTTTCTTATTTTTGCGAAAATAAAACCTACCTATTTTGAAAGATACTGCCAAACATCAAGGACTTCGTAATCAATTAGTAACTACTTTAGAGCAAAAAGGAATTACTGATAGAGCGGTTCTTGATGCGATAAAAAAAATCCCGAGACACCTTTTTTTGAATTCAAGTTTTGAAGATTATGCTTATCAAGATAAGGCTTTTCCTATTGGAGCCGGGCAGACTATTTCGCAACCTTACACGGTTGCTTTTCAGTCACAGTTATTAGAAGTAAAAAGAGATCACAAAATTCTTGAAATCGGTACTGGTTCGGGTTATCAGACTGCTGTTTTGTTTATGCTTGGTGCTAAAGTATATACGGTTGAGAGACAAAGTGAGTTGTTTAAAACGACATCTAATTTATTTCCGAAATTAAATATTCGTCCAAAACACGTTACTTTTGGAGATGGATATAAAGGATTGCCAAATTTTGCTCCGTTTGACAGTATTATTGTTACCGCAGGGGCACCGTTTATTCCACAACCTTTAATGGCTCAGCTTAAAATAGGAGGAAGACTGGTTATTCCGTTGGGAGAAGATGTTCAGATTATGACTTTATTAATTAGGAAAAACGAAACTCAATTTGAAAAACATGAGTTTGGAGAATTTAGATTTGTTCCTCTATTAGAAGATAAAAATTAAAAGAAAAGCCCGTTTTAAAGCGGGCTTTTTTATTGGGTAAGAATTGAAATATATCTTTCTAAGCTTTCTTTTTCTTTTTGAGCTATAAATAGAAAAAAATCTTCTTTGTCTTTTTTGGTTTGAGCAATTTCTAAAGACTGATAATATTGCATTCGAGTTTCGTAATCCCCTTTAATATTGGCTATTGGATAACCTTTTTGCATTAGTATTAAATTCATGATTAATCTTGAAGTTCTTCCATTCCCGTCAATAAATGGATGAATTGTAACTAATCTTTCATGCATTTCAGCAGCAAGAATAATAGGATGTAATTTATTTTTATTGATTTCGTACCAAGTAAAATATTCTTCCATTTCTTGTGGAACCATTAAAGGTTGAGGAGGCATGTGACTACTTCCTTGAATCATAATCTGAACTTTTCTGTAACGTCCTGCATCTTCTGGAATTATGCCGCGTAAGATTAAATTATGTATGGATAAAAGATCACGTTCGCTTAATGAATTGTTTTTGCCCATTAACTCTTTTATAGAGCCAATGGCTTCCTGATGATTAATGGCTTCAAGATGTTCTCGCATACTTTTTCCAGAAATTGTCAAGCCTTCATTGATAACCATATCAGTTTCACGAAGTGTCATGGTATTTCCTTCAATTCTATTGCTTTCAAAGGTATATTCTAATTCCAAAGCTTGTTTGATCTTAAAGCTGTCATACTGGCGATAGGAATCTAATTTTTCTTTTAGAGCATCAATCTCTTTTAGAATTTTTTCTAGTGAAGTAGATAATTTAAGATTCGAAACTGTTTTATTGTACTTAATTTCGTCTTCGGCAACTTTTAATGCTTTTAGAGCAAGATCATCATCACCGATTTCGTAAAGAATCTTTTCTTTAAGCCAAGCAACCATTAAAGTTTCGTAATCAATTTCTAAAAGCTGAGAAAGTTTAATTATTTGATCTTTGGTTGGTTTTCGTGTTCCAGATTCAAATTTACTTATCAAAGCTTGGTCAATTCCAGCTAACTGTGCTAATTCACGTGTTTTTAAACCTTTCTGTTCTCTAGCATTTTTTAGTAAAGATTTCATTTAATGAAAATTTTAGTCTTGACAAATTTAGTCAATTTTTTAATCAAAAGAAAAGCGATATTTAAATATCGCTTTTTTCTATAATTATTATTTTGGAGGCAGTGAGCCATCTTTTCTCATTTCCTTAACTACAGCTTGCATAATGGCATCAACTGTTTGGCCTAAATCTGTAACATATTGTGATTCTGTAGTTCCTGTCCAGATTAGTTTGTTTTGTTTTAATGAAAAAACATTGGTTTCTACCATGTAAGAAGTAGTTTCTTGATAGTATCCTGGATCATAAAAATTTGGAGAATACATTCCGTACCAATTCCCAAAACCATACCCATACATGCCTGTGTACATTCCGTCAAAACCTCCATAATACATTCCGGTGTAAGTGCCAGGAACGTAATTAACTTCTTTTTCTTTGCTGACCAATCGCATGCTGATTACTCCGTCAAAATTTTCATCTTGTAAAACCTTTAGTTTTTGTTCTTGTGTTAATTGAGAAGTTGCGTTTAAATATTGATACGAAGTTTTGAAAATCGGATTACCTGCCGCAATTCTATTTTCAGTAATTCGTCTCGAAGCTTCGTCTTTGACTAAAGCAACAACCAAAACTTTTTTAAAATGTTCTTGTGTAATCGTTACATCTGGATCTCTCCAGCTGTTTACAATTGAAGTATTACTGCCACAACTTGAAAACGCTGCTATAGCGAAAAACAAAACTAAGTACTTTTTCATATTTTACAGTTAAATTATTTTGTAATAAAAATAACAATAAAATATTATAAATGTATCATTCAGAGAAAATTAAATTTGGTTTTAATTGTAAGCTTTTTTAATACGGTCCAAATCGCGTTTAGTATCTTGTTCTTTCAGAGATTCGCGTTTATCATAGTTCTTTTTCCCTTTACAAAGTCCAATCTGTAATTTGGCTAAACCTTTTTCGTTTGTAAAAAGTTTCAAAGGTATAATTGTTAAACCTTTTGCTTGAACATTTTTATGAAGTGTTTTTAATTCCTTTTTGTTTAAAAGCAATTTTCTTTCGCTTCTTGATTTATGATTGAATTGGTTTCCAAAAGAATACTCTTCAATATAAGTATTAATAGCGAAAAGCTCCATGCCACTAAATTCACAGAAGCTTTCAGTAATATTTGCTTTTCCTAAACGTATAGATTTGATTTCTGTTCCTGCCAAAACAATTCCAGCAGTATAAGTGTCGATTATTTCGTAATCGAATCGGGCTCTCTTGTTAAGTATATTGACTGATTTTATCATAGATGCAAATGTAAGACAAAATTGAAAAACTGTGGCAGTTAAAGATAAATTAAAGTTTTTTTTAATCTATGATTTTAATCAGTCTTAAGCAAAAAGCTTACGCATAAGTTTGTCTTGTAATTAAAAAAAAACGAAATAAAATGAAAAAGATTGTAACATTATTGAGTATGGTATTAATCGGTTTAACTGCTAAAGCTCAAGATTCGTCTCAAGGATTAAAAGGTGCTTGGTTTGCAACTTCTCAGTTTGGTTATCAGCAGACTAAAAATGAGGGCAATAAAAACACAAATTTGTCTGTAATCCCAGTTGTAGGTACGTTTGTTACTCCGTCAGTTGCTGTTGGAGCAGGTATTGGATATATTAATATCAAAGCTCAGACAGATGCAGGAACAGCTGCAAAAACAGATTTAATTGTTGTTCAGCCTTTAATTAGAAAATATTGGAACGTAGCAGGTTCATTATATTTCTTCGGACAAGCAGCGATCCCTGTTATTACTGGAAAAGAGAAAGAAAGCGAGTTGAAAGTTAATCAAGTTGGACTTTCAGTATCAGGAGGTTTAGATTATTTTGTTACTAAAAACTTCTCAGTAGAGTTTTCTTATGATTTGGCTAATTTTACTTCTACAACACTAAAGGCTCAAAATGGAGAAAAAACAACTGTTACCAATTTTGGATTAGCGCATGTTGCAAATGTTGACCCATTTTATAACACAGCTTTGGCAGGAAGCAATCCAAACTTGACTTCTCCAGTTTCTGTAGGTTTTAAATTTATATTCTAATTTATTCTTTATTTGATTAATGTAAAATTCTATTTAGTAATTTTGCGAAAAAAGAAGACCGTACTTTTTTGAAGTACGGTCTTTTGATATTATTTAAAAAGTATAAAATGCAAAATCAATCCAAAGATCCTTTACACGGAATTACACTTCAAAAAATTGTCGAAACGCTTGTCGACTATTATGGGTTTGATACTTTAGGGGAATTAATTCCGATAAAGTGTTTTAACTCAAATCCAAGTGTAAAATCAAGTCTTACTTTTTTAAGAAAAACAGACTGGGCTCGTAAGAAAGTAGAAGAGCTTTATGTAAAAACACTTCCTGAATTAAGCTAATTTATAATTTATAAGAAATCATAACTCCGCCACGGTACGGAAGCCATTCTCCACTTTTATTCCAGTGAACTGCTTTTTCATATCTTCCTGGGGTTCCGTCATTATAGTATCCGTGATAAAAACCTTGATGCCATCCACCGCCTACAAAAAAGTCAAGTAAAAATTTATCGCTTAGTTTTAGATTGTAACCTACTGTTGCTCCAATTCTGTAACCAAATCCATCTTCGTAACGGTTGCTATCCCAATAATTCCACTTTTGTATTTCATATTTATCGGCTCCTATGTGTGCTCCAGCATAAAAACCATTGTATTTTTCTTTAAAATGATAACGAATTTCAGGAGTAATAGTAACAAACTTCATAGGATGGTGTCCATTAAAAGATTCCCAAAATGAAGCCATTACGTCGGCACTAAAAGTGGTTTTTTCTCCGATACTGGTTTCAATGCCAATGTTAGGAATGGCTAATAAAGCTGTAGCTCCGTTAAATTTTACAAATGTCTGACTTTGCATTTGCACACAAAATAGAAGAACAATTAGGGCGGGTATTTTTTTCATAAGGATTTTTTGGAAATCAAAATCAGCAATGGTTTTGCTGATTTTGCTCGCAAATATAACAGATAATGCTTAAGAACTATTATTTATAAGATTATTTTAACAAGTAGAAAAAATTACTTTTCTAGTAATGAATAGATTACCTTATCTATAAATCTTCCATCCCAAAATTCTACTTCTCTTAAATGAGCTTCTTTAACAAAACCACACTTTTGCAGTACCTTTTCAGAAGCATAATTCTCGGGATCAATTACAGCTTCGATTGAATGAAGTTTTAAATCTTCAAAACCATATTTAATCAATTGGTTAACAGCTTCTGTAACTATTCCTTTTCCATGATGGTCAGGTGAGAGAATATATCCTATTTCAGATCGATAATTCTCTGGTTGCATTCTGTAGAATCCAATAATTCCAATTAATTTAGAATCATTTTTAAATCGGATACTCCAGTTTATTCCTTCATTAGTATCAATCTTTTCATCAATCATTTTAATGAGTTCCAAAGCATCCTCATGATTTTTTGCCAGAGGTCTTGGGATGTATTTCATATTTTCAGGATTAGAGCGCAAGTCAAAAACTTCTTGTACATCTTTATCTGTTAGCCTATCTAAAATTAAGCGTTCTGTTTCTATTATTGGAAAAGGAGTAAAATTGAAATCTAACATTTTGCTGTTTTATAATATTGTGATACTAAATTTTGCACTAAAAGTTTTTTTTTCGTCTAAGACCAAAATGCCTTCTTTTTCATATAAATCTCCTGAATTTTCATCGGTATCAGAATAGCCTAACCAGGGTTCGATGCAGATAAATGGTGCATTTTCTTTTGTCCAGATTCCTAAACTTGGAAAGTCATTATAGCTAACTTTTACATACGGTTTTGAGTTGTTGAGGATAGTCAATGATTTGGATTCTAATGTTTTGAAAATTAAAGCATCATTCTTAAAAAGCTCATAATTTAAAGGGACTAAATTATATTTTGTTTCTAAAACTTTGGTCTTAGAAGAAATTAAATCATTTTCAAGAAGATAATATTTTAAATTTTCTTCTTTTTCGAATTGAAAAGCATAATCTTCAAAATTGTCTGGAAGGGCGATTGCTGGATGTGCTCCAATTGAAAAAGGCATTTTTTCTTTTCCGTTATTTATTACTTTATATTCAAGTTCTAATGCATTTTCAATAAGCGTATAAATAAGTTGCAATTCAAATTCAAAAGGATACTTCTGTAATGTTTCTTCAGAAGATTTAAGAGAGAAGATAGCCTTGTTTTCAGTTTTTTCGATCAATTCAAAATCCATGTCACGAGCAAAACCATGACGTGGCAGATGATATTCTTTTTCATTGATTGTGTAAGTGTTGTTTTTTAAAGTCCCTACAATTGGAAAAAGAACAGGGGAGTGCTTACCCCAAAAATCTGGATTGCCTTCCCATATATATTCGTCGTTTTGATTGTTTTTTATAGAAAATAATTCAGCTCCCGCATGTTTAATAGAAGCTTTTAATATAGAATTTGAAATAGTTGTAGTCACAATGTTGAGTCTAAAATGAATGTTCTTTTGATAGATGTAAATATATTTTATAAAATTTAGTTTTTTAAGAAAAAGGCTTAAATTATTTTATTGATAAAATTATGCTAAAATTAAATTTATGTTTTAAAATTTCTCTGTAAATAGCTTTTTTTTTCATTAATTTGCTACATAAACAGCTAAAAAATATGAAAAAGCAATCTGCAAAAGCCATTTTAACCGCGGCTTTATTTTTTGGGATTTCTTCAGTTTGGGCGCAGCAAACTCCTTCAGCACCAACAGCAAATCCAGTAAACAATTACAATTATCATGATGCCTTTGGACCTCATTTTTACACCAAAAATGCTACATCAACTCGTACTGCGAGCGGTGAGCCAGGAATAGAGTATTGGCAGAATAGAGCCGATTATCAGATTACGGCAAAATTAAACGGAACTACAAATGAGATTGTAGGAACAGATGAAATTACTTATACTAATAATAGTCCTAATAAGTTAGGATTTCTTTGGCTAAATTTAGATCAGAACTTATTTAAAGAAGATTCTAGAGGAAATGCTGTTGTGCCTTTAACAGGAAGCCGTAACGGAGCTCAAGGACAAGTTTTTGATGGTGGAAATAAAATAAAATCGGTTAAAGTAATTTCTGGCGGAAAAAACAAAACTGAAGTCGATGCTAAGTATATAGTTACAGATACCAGAATGCAGATTTTCCTTCCTCAGGAATTGGCAGCAAAAGGAGGTTCTGTAAAGGTGAAAATTGAATTCTCTTTCATTGCACCTTTTGAAGGATCTGACAGAATGGGAGTTTTAGAAACTAAAAACGGAAAAATCTTTACAATTGCACAATGGTACCCACGTATGTGTGTGTATGATGATGTAAGAGGATGGAATACAGCTCCTTATTTAGGGGCGTCTGAGTTTTACTTAGAATATGGTGATTTTGATGTGAAATTAACTGTTCCAGGAAATCACTTTGTAGTAGCTTCTGGTGAATTGTTAAATGGCCAAGAAGTGCTTTCTGCAGATCATTTCAAAAAATATAAAGATGCAGCAAACAGTGATAAAACTGTAACAATTCGTTCTGAGCAAGAAGTAAATTCAGCTTCAAATGCAAATGCAGGAACAGAAAAAACATGGCATTATAAAATCAAAAATGCACGTGATTTTTCTTGGGCATCATCTCCAGCTTTCATTTTAGATGGAGCAAAAATTAATCTTCCAAGCGGTAAAAAATCATTAGCACTATCAGCTTATCCTGTTGAAAGTGCTGGGCAAGGTGCTTACGGACGTTCTACAGAATATGTAAAAGCATCGATTGAGCATTACTCTAAACAATGGTTTGAATATCCTTATCCAGCAGCTACAAACGTTGCAGGAAACGAAGGTGGTATGGAATATCCTGGAATTGTTTTCTGCGGATGGAAATCTAAAGGACAAGATCTATGGGGAGTTACAGATCATGAATTTGGACATATTTGGTTCCCAATGATTGTGGGTTCAAACGAAAGATTATTTGCTTGGATGGATGAAGGATTTAATACTTTTATTAATTCATTAAGTACTGCTGCATTTAACAACGGTGAGTATAAAGAAGAGCCAACAAATTTGCATGAAATGGCAGAACCGTTTACTAGACCAGATTTAGAAACGATTATGAGCTCTCCTGATAATATGAAAGAGGCTAATATTGGTATGTTATGCTACTTTAAGCCAAGTGCAGGTTTAGTGATTTTAAGAGAGCAGATTTTAGGAAAAGAGCGTTTTGATACCGCTTTTAGAACCTATATTGAGCGTTGGGCATACAAACACCCGCAGCCAGATGATTTCTTCAGATCTATGGAAAATGTTGCTGGTGAAGATCTAAGCTGGTTTTGGAGAAGCTGGTATGTAAACAACTGGAGATTTGATCAAGGAATCAACTCAATTAAATATGTAAAAAATGACCCTGCAAAAGGTGCCGTAATTACAGTTGAGAATTTTGATAAAATGCCAATGCCAATTATTTTAGATGTGAAAACAAAAAGCGGAAAAGTGACTAGAGTTAATCTTCCGGTAGAAATCTGGCAAAGAAATAATTCTTGGTCTTTCAAACACAATTCTACTGAAGAGATTGATAGCATTACTTTAGATCCAGATAATGCTTTTCCAGATAATAATACGTCGAATAATGTTTGGACAGCAGGAAAAGGAAAAATAGAAAAAGATATTATTTTAGATCCTTTTGTTGGTAGCTATGTTACATCAAAATCACCTTTGACAATTGAATTGACTGAGAAAAACAGTGTTTTAAATGCAGAACTTCCAAACTATCCTAAATTTGCTTTGAAGCCTGTTGAAAACGAAAAAGATACATTTGAATCATCAAGAGCTGGTTTAAAAATTAAATTTAATGAAGCTAAAAACGGTTTCGATTTAATACTTTTAGGAAATGGTCAAGTAATACCTTTTACTAGAAAATAATAGAATTAAAGCAAAAAAAACGTAAAGCCCGATGGTTATCTTAACTATCGGGCTTTCTTTTGTTTTTAAGTTTCAAGCTTATTCTGTTTAATTTTTAAAAATTAAAGACTCAGAACCTCAGTATCTTAGAGTCTTGGTGTTTTTAAAGAATAACAAAACTTAAAAAAAATGTTAGAATTTTATTTTTTTGTTTTGTGAATTAAAAAATAATGTAATTTTGCACCGATGAATAAAATAAGTTTACATATAACTTCTTTGTCACGGACAAACTCACCGATTACTTCTCCCGAAGTACGGACACTATCTCTATAGTGTTCACTGAGTTTTATAGCCGTATATTTATTCATACCCATTTTACATTTTGAAATCATATAATTTGTCCATTGGACAAACATATCCTAAAAGTATTTATTATTTTGTAAATTTTCATGGTCAAGTTTTTGATTTTGAGAATGTTACTTCTATTTTGCTTAATTTTATTGGATTCAATTCTGGATTTCAAACGAATCAATATGCTTTAATTTTTAACTCTAACTTCAATAATTGAAATGAAGATCTCTATTGTTGTTACCCAGGAAGAACACTTTAAATACGCACAAGAAATCTGCGATACGATAGAATCATCTGCCTTGTTAAGAGGTACGGGGATTGCTAAAAGAACTCCTGAGTACATTCAGAAAAAAATGGCAAACGGTGATGCAATGATCGCTTTGGCTGACGGAAAGTTTGCAGGTTTTTGTTACATAGAAAGCTGGCAGCATGGAAAGTTTGTTGCGCATTCTGGGTTAATTGTACATCCAGATTATAGAAGTCATGGTTTGGCCAAAAAGATAAAATCAAAGGTTTTTGAGTATTCTTTAAAAAGATTTCCAGACGCTAAAATATTTGGAATTACGACTGGTTTGGCCGTGATGAAAATTAACTCTGAATTAGGTTATAAACCAGTTCCTTTTTCAGAATTAACAACTGATCCAAGTTTCTGGGCTGGTTGCAAAACGTGTACAAATTATCATATCCTGCAAAGTAAAGAGAATAAAATGTGCCTTTGTACAGGAATGTTATACGACCCAAAAGAAAAACAAAAAACACCACCAAGACATCCTTTTAACGAGGCTGTTTTAAATAGACTTAGAAAAATAAAACAGGCTTTATTCTTAAATAAAATCTTGTCATTGTTTGTTTAAGTCAAATGAATTAGAAAAAATCTCAAACTGCTATATACGAAAGTATTAGCCTAAATTATAAAAAATGAAAAAAGTAGTATTAGCTTATAGCGGAGGATTAGATACCTCGTATTGTTTGAAATATTTAAAAAATGAAAAAGGATACGAAGTTCACACTGTTCTTGTTGACACAGGAGGATTTTCTGCTGAAGAATTAACAGCTATAGAAAAAAGAGCTTACGAGTTAGGAAGTGCACAACACGCCAACTTAACGATTTTAGATAAATATTACGATAAAGCTATAAAATACCTGATTTTCGGAAACGTATTAAAAAACAATACTTATCCATTATCAGTAAGTGCTGAGCGTGTTTTTCAAGCAATTGAAGCTATAAAATATGCGAAAAAAGTAGGAGCAACTGCAATCGCACACGGAAGTACTGGTGCAGGAAATGATCAAATTCGTTTCGATTTGATTTTCCAAACTATTGCTCCAGAAATCGAAATTATTACTCCAATTAGAGATTTAAAATTATCAAGACAAGAAGAAGTAGATTATTTGGCTCAAAACGGAGTTCACTATTCTTGGGAAAAAGCACAGTATTCTATCAATAAAGGACTTTGGGGAACAAGCGTTGGAGGAAAAGAAACTCTAACTTCTAGTCAGCCATTGCCAAGTGAAGCTTATCCTTCGCAATTGCAAAAAGAAGGTGAAGAAAAAGTAACGCTTCATTTTGAGCAGGGAGAATTAGTTGGTTTAAACGGAAAAACAGATAAACCATCAAATAATATTGTGGCTCTTGAAAAATTAGCAAGCGCTTATGCAATTGGTAGAGATATTCACGTTGGAGATACAATTATCGGAATTAAAGGAAGAGTTGGTTTTGAAGCTGCTGCTCCATTAATTATTATCAAAGCGCACCATTTATTAGAGAAACATACTCTTGGAAAATGGCAGCAATATTGGAAAGAGCAATTAGGAAATTGGTACGGAATGTTATTCCACGAAGGTCAGTTCTTAGATCCAGTGATGAGAAACATTGAAACTTTCTTGCAAGACACTCAAAAAACAGTAAATGGAACCGTAACAGTTTCATTAAAACCATACCATTTCTCACTTGACGGAATCGAATCTGAAAACGATTTAATGAACACAGGTTTCGGTCAGTACGGAGAAATGAACAATGCTTGGACATCTGACGATGCAAAAGGATTTATCAAGATTCTTGGAAATGCACAAAACATATTCTCATCTGTAAACAAATTAGATCATGATTAATGTCGGAATTATTGGTGGTTCAGGCTACACGGCCGGAGAACTCATCAGAATTTTAATGTATCACCCAAAAGTAAACATCGATTTTGTTTACAGTACAACAAATGCTGGAAAGCCACTTTCTGTAGCACACCAAGATTTGATGGGCGATATTGAAATGAATTTCACAGCTGAAATCAATCCAAATGTGAACGTTGTCTTCTTGTGTTTAGGTCACGGAAAATCAATTTCATTTTTGAAAGAAAATCAGTTTGCAAGTCATACTAAAATCATCGATTTAGGAAATGATTTCAGATTGAATAAAGATGCACATTTCGAAGGAAAAGATTTCGTTTACGGATTGCCTGAAATTAATAAAGCAGAAATCAAAAAGACAAATTATATTGCAAATCCAGGTTGTTTTGCAACTGCTATTCAGTTGGCTTTGTTGCCTTTAGCAAAACATAATTTGCTGAATAATGATGTTCATATTAATGCCACAACAGGAAGTACAGGAGCAGGAGTAAGTCTTTCAGAAACTTCTCATTTCAGCTGGAGAAACAACAATATGTCGCATTATAAAGCTTTTGAACATCAGCATTTAGGAGAAATTTCAGAAAGTTTGGTGCAATTGCAAGACGATTTTGACAGCGAATTGCTTTTTATTCCGAATAGAGGAGATTTTCCAAGAGGGATTTTTGCAACGCTTTATACATTATGCGATGATAGTTTGGAGCAATTGGTTGCCAAATACGAGGATTTCTATAAAAATGAGCCTTTCGTAACCGTTACCACAACAAATATCAACATGAAACAAGTGGTGCAAACGAATAAATGTATTATTAGTTTATTGAAAAAAGGAAACCGGGTTCTCATAACATCAATTATCGATAACTTAACCAAAGGTGCTTCAGGACAAGCGATTCAAAACATGAATTTAATGTTCGGATTAGAAGAAACCACAGGTTTACATTTGAAACCAAGCGGATTTTAGAAAAAATTTGTTTCAGGTTTTAAGTTTCAAGTTTCACGTTCTGTGTACAACTTGAAACATGAAACATGAAACTTTAAACAAAAAAAACACATGAACTTATTCAACGTTTACCCATTATACGACATAACTCCAGTAAAAGCAGTAGATTGCACAATCATTGATGATAAAGGAGTAGAATATTTAGATTTATACAGCGGACATGGTGTGATTTCTATCGGACACACACAACCGGATTATGTAGCAAAACTTAAAAATCAAATTGACAATTTAGGTTTTTATTCTAATGCGATTCAGAATCCATTACAAGTGGAATTGGCTCAAAAATTAGGAAAACTTTCTGGTCTTGAAGATTACGAATTGTTTTTATGCAGTTCTGGTGCTGAAGCAAATGAAAATGCTTTGAAATTAGCTTCTTTCCATAACGGAAAATCAAGAGTTGTGGCTTTTGATAATTCTTTCCACGGAAGAACTTCTGCAGCGGTTGCGGTTACGGATAACAAAAAAATTGTTGCTCCAATTAATGCACAGCAAGTAGTTACTTTTTTACCTTTAAACCAAATCGAATTAGTTGAAGCTGAATTAGCTAAAGGCGATGTTACAGCAGTAATTATCGAAGGAATTCAGGGAGTTGGAGGTTTAGACCAAGGAACAACAGAATTTTTTCAAGCTTTAGAAAAAGCATGTAAAAAACATGATGTTGTTTTGATTTTAGACGAAGTGCAATCTGGATACGGAAGAAGCGGAAAATTCTTCGCTTTCCAACATCACGGAATCAACGCTGATATTATTTCGGTTGCAAAAGGAATGGGGAACGGTTTTCCTGTTGGAGCGATCTTAATTTCTCCAAAATTCGAAGCAAGTTTCGGATTACTAGGAACTACTTTCGGTGGAAGCCATTTATCTTGTGCGGCAGGAATTGCAGTTTTAGATGTAATTGAAAAACTTGATTTACAGAAAAATGTAAATGAAGTTTACGAATATTTCTTAGAAAAAATCAAAGAAGTTGAAGGAATCAAACAAGTAAAAGGAAAAGGCTTAATGCTTGGAGTGGAGTTTGATTTTGATGTAGCTGCTTTAAGAAAGAAATTAATTATCGAAAAACACATTTTTACAGGAAGCGCGAACAATAAAAATCTATTAAGAATTTTACCGCCTTTAACTGTCAAAAAAGCTGATATCGATACGTTTGTAAAAGCTTTAAAAGAAAGTTTAGAAGAACTTAAAAACTAAGTTTGCCTACAACTGTTAATTCGTTTAATCGTTTAACTGGTTAATCGATTAAACGAATTATCGATTAACCAATTAAACCAAAAAAATGAAACCATTATCAATTGAAACACGCAATGCGGTTTTGCGTACTATGGCAAAGCTGGTTGAGCAGGAGCGGAATGAGATAATCTTGACCAATCAGGAAGATCTTGCCGATTACGACGGCTCTGATTTAGCGATGGAAGAACGCTTAAAAGTAGATGATAAAAAAGTTGACGAAATGATTTTATCACTCAACCAATTAGCTTCTCAGGAAGATCCCGTTGGCGTTGAGCGTTTTCATTTTACTCATGATAATGGAATAAAAGTGGTCAATAAAACCGCTGCTTTTGGAACGATTTTAATTATTTACGAATCTCGCCCAGACGTTACAATCGAAGCGGGAGGGATTGCTTTTAAATCCGGGAATAAGATTCTATTAAAAGGAGGAAAAGAGTCTTTAAAATCAAATTTGAAAATAGTAAGTCTTTGGCACAAAGCTTTGGAAGAAAACGGAGTTTCAAAAGACTGGGTGGAATATCTGAATTACAACAGAACAGAAACTCAAGCTTTCTTAGAAAAACCAACTCAAAAAGTCGATTTAATAGTTCCGAGAGGCGGAGAAAAACTTATTGAATTTGTAAAAGCACACGCAACTTGCCCAGTAATTGTAAGCGGACGAGGAAATAATTTTGTTTACGTTCATGAAAAAGCAGATACTGATTTGGCTCTAAAAGTAATTTTGAATGCTAAAACATCTAAAATTTCGGCTTGTAATGCTTTGGATAAAGTTTTAATAGATTCAAAATTGCCAAACTTTGAAGGTTTTGTTGCAATGTTGATAGAAGCTTTAATAGAATCAAAAGTGGAGGTTATTGTAGATAAATCTTTAGAGTATTTTGAAAACACCAAAACAATTGAAAATGAAGATATTTGGTACGAAGAATTTCTAGATTATAAAATCGTAATCGGAACCATAGATTCTCAGGAACATGCTATTGATATGATTAATAAGTACTGTGGAGGTCATTCTGCAGCAATTATAACGAGAGATGATGAAGTTGCACAACAGTTTATGGAATCGATCGATGCCGCAGCAGTTTATCAAAATGCTTCAACCCGTTTCACAGACGGAGGACAATTCGGTTTAGGAGGAGAGTTAGCAATAAGTACTGATAAATTACATCAACGCGGTCCAATTGGTCTTCAACATCTTGTTACCAATAAATGGTACGTGTATGGAGAAGGACAGATTAGATAATTTTAGAGTTCAGATTTTAGATTGATGATTAACGATTTTTGATTTAAGATTATTGAAATTTGGATCTTAATTGTAGATAAAGCTTTGCGAACTTAGCGTTTGTAAACACAAACAATATAAAAAAACTTTGTGCCCTTTGCGTTAAAAAAACTTAGAGCCTTAGCGCCTTCGTGGCAAAAACAAAAGACATGGCAAAAAAACGGATTTTATTAAAAATAGGAAGTAATACTTTAACCAAAGAAACCAATCATATTTCGCGGGGAAAGATTGAAGATCTTGGGATACAGATTGCAGCTTTAAACGACGAATATGAGTTTATCATAGTAAGTTCAGGAGCAATTGCGGCAGCAAAGCAATTTGTAAAGCTGGATAATCAAGATAAAGATGTTTTTGTAAAACAGGCTTTAGCTTCAATCGGACAGCCACATTTAATGCGGATTTACAATGAAAACTTTAAGGATTTAGGTTTAAATACATCGCAGTGTTTACTTTCTTATTCTGATTTTGAAAAAGAGCAGACAAAAAAGAACATTGTAAATACCATTAATGTATTGGTTAAAAACAATTACATTCCGATTATTAATGAAAATGATACCGTTGCTACAGATGAGATTCGGTTTGGAGATAATGATAAATTAGCGGCTTTAACAGCGGTTCTTTTAAATGTTGATATTCTGATAATTGCGACCAATACAAACGGAATTTACACAAAGAATTCAATTCACGATGAAAATCCGGAAACAATCAAATTGGTAAATGATTTGAAGTCACTTGAAAAAGAAATCGGCGAATCAAAATCATCACATGGAACAGGAGGGATGCAATCTAAAATAGAGGCAGCAGCAATTTCAAAAGCAGCCAACATCGAAACTTGGATTGTCAATGGATTGAATGATAATTTTATTCTGCGAGCATTGAAAGATGAAATTCCTTTTACTAGGATTGTGTGAAATTGAACGCGGATGAAACGGATTCGCTATCGCGAAGACGCGGACTAAAGCGGATTTTATCTTTAGTTTTAATTTAAATGTAGTATATTTCATTCAAATTTGTTTTTATGAAATTATTACATCAAGAGTTAACCGAAGTTATTATCAAAACTTTTTATGAAGTTTATAATGAGTTGGGATATGGATTTTTAGAAAGAGTTTATCAAAATTCATTGTATTTAGAATTGAAAAATAAAGGTCTGTATGTTGAAGCTCAGAAGAAAATTAAAGTTTATTATAAAGGAATCGAAGTTGGAGAATATTATGCTGATTTAGTAGTTGAAGATTTAATTATTTTAGAACTAAAAGCTGTTAATTGCATAGTAATAGAATTTGAAAATCAAATTTTGAATTATTTAAAAGGTACAAACTGTGAAGTAGGTTTACTTTTAAATTTTGGAACAAAACCAGAATTTAGGCGGAAAGTATTTGAAAACAGTAGAAAAATAAGAATATAAAAAATCCGCGTTAATCTGCGTCTTCGCGATAGCGAATCAGTAAAATCCGCGTCTAATTTTTACAAACCAATAAGAAAAACAAAGAACAATAAGATGAACTATATCTCAATAAAAGAAATCAACTCATTATCAAAATGGGTAAAACAAGCGATTAAAATCAAAAAAAATCCGCTTAAAAATCAAAGTTTAGGAAAGAATAAAACTCTTGGAATGTTATTCTTCAATCCGAGTTTAAGAACGCGTTTGAGTACTCAAAAAGCTGCAATGAATTTAGGAATGAACGTTATGGTAATGAATTTTACCAATGAAGGATGGACATTAGAATTCGAAGACGGTGCTGTAATGAATTCTGGTGCTTCAGAACATATTAAAGAAGCTGCAGAAGTAGTTTCTCAATATTGTGATATTATCGCAATCCGTGCTTTTGCTGGTTTGGTTGATAAGGAAAAAGATTATCAAGAAACAGTAATTTCAGGATTTTTGAAATACGCTACAGTGCCAATTGTTAATATGGAAAGTGCTATTCGCCACCCGTTGCAATCGTTGGCAGATGCGATTACAATGGAAGAATTCAAACCTAGACACAAAGATAAACCAAAGGTGGTTCTTTCTTGGGCGCCGCATCCAAAAGCGTTACCGCAGGCAGTTGCTAATTCATTTGTAGAAATGATGCAGATGCAGAAAGATATGGATTTTGTAATCACACATCCAAAAGGTTACGAGTTAAGCCCAGAAATCACACAAGACTGTAAAATCGAATACGATCAAAACAAAGCTTTCGAAAATGCTGATTTCGTTTACGTAAAAAACTGGAGCAACTTCAACGATTATGGAAAAGTAACCAATAGCGATCCAAATTGGACGGTTACGGCAGAAAAAATGGCTTTGACCAATAACGGAAAATTCATGCACTGTCTTCCAGTTCGTCGTAACGTAATTGTAAGTGACGAAGTTTTAGATGGAGAAAATTCAATTGTAATCGAACAAGCGAACAATAGAACGTATTCAGCACAATTAGTTTTACAAAAGATTCTTAAGAAAATATAATTTAAGGTGCAAAGGTTCAAAGTTGCAAAGGGGCAGAGGTTTAAAACCTCGAGAAAAACCTTTGCACCTTTGTACCTCTGAGCCTCTGAACCTTAAAGACAATGAATGTATCAGTAATCAAAATAGGTGGAAACATCATCGATAATCCAGCAGAATTAGAGCAATTTTTAACCGATTTTTCTAAAATAGAAGGCTATAAAGTTTTAGTTCACGGAGGTGGAAAATCAGCTACAAAAATGGCGCAGAGTATTGGCTTGGTTCCGCAAATGATTGACGGACGCCGAATTACAGATGCTCCAATGCTTGACGTTGTCGTGATGATTTACGCTGGACAAATCAATAAACATATTGTAGCGCAATTGCAGGCGAAAGACAATAACGCGATTGGTTTTTCTGGAGCTGACGGAAATTTAATTCAGTCAACAAAAAGAAATCACCCAACAATCGATTACGGATTTGTAGGTGATGTAAAACAAGTCAATACTAAACTGTTAGCGACTTTGTTGGAAACTGGAGTTGTTCCCGTTTTCTGTGCGATTACACACGACAAAAACGGACAATTACTAAACACCAATGCTGATACAATTGCAAGCGAATTATCAATTGCTTTATCTGAAGTTTTTGATGTTACGCTGACATATTGTTTTGAAAAGCAAGGTGTTTTGATGGATTCAGAAGACGATTCGTCTGTAATTACAGAAATCAACGAAGCATTATATAATAAACTAAAAGAAGAAAAAGTAATCCATTCCGGAATGATTCCAAAACTGGATAACTGTTTAAATAGTTTATCAAGAGGTGTGCAGAAAATCAAAATTGGACATCACAGAATGCTCCAAAACTCAGATATTTCGCATACAACGATTACGTTGTAAAGTTATAGCCACGAATTACACGAATTGATACTAATTTTTTTCTGCTTAAAAAAGAGAAAATAATTTTAAACAGACAGTAAAAAGTTTATTTTGATTTTAAATCTCTAACAAAAAGATAATTTGTGAAAATTCGTGCAATAAGTGGCAAAAAAACAGGACTGCGCAATACTTTTAAATATTAATTTAAGAAATTTGCGCAAATTAATTTTCTGGCTAAGATTTAGTAAAAACATTGCTTAAATAACTTAGAATCTCAGTCCCGATAGCTATCGGGATAGCCTCAGAACCTAACAAAAATGAAAAATATAGATACGCTTACCCAAGAAGCAATTAGTTTATTAAAAAGTCTAATCGAAACCCCTTCATTTTCAAGCGAAGAAGATCAAACGGCTCTTTTAATTGAAAATTGGTTCAATCAGAATGAAATTCCTTTCAAGAGAGAAAACAACAATGTGTGGGCTTTCAACAAATATTTTGACGAAAATAAACCAACACTTTTATTAAACTCACATCATGATACGGTACGTCCAAATCAGGCGTATACAAACGATCCGTTTAAAGCAATTGAAAAAGACGGAAAATTATTTGGTTTAGGAAGTAATGATGCTGGAGGATGTTTAGTTTCGTTACTAGCGACTTTCGTTCATTTTTACGAAAATCAAAACCTTTCTCACAATATTGTAATTGTAGCTTCCGCTGAAGAAGAAAGCAGCGGAAAAAATGGTTTAAATAGTGTTTTAAAGAGTTTGCCAGAATTAGATTGCGCTATTGTTGGCGAACCAACTTTAATGCAATTAGCAGTTGCAGAAAAAGGTCTTTTGGTTTTAGATGTAAAAGTAAAAGGAACTGCCAGCCATGCCGCACATCAAAACGATGATAACGCATTATACAAATCAATTCCGGTAATGGAATGGTTTAAAAACTATAAATTCGACAAAATCTCAGATGTTTTAGGTCCTGTAAAAATGACCGTAACACAGATCAATGCAGGAAAACAGCATAATGTCGTGCCTTCAGAATGTGATTTGGTTGTAGATATTCGCGTAACAGATCGTTATACAAATGCTGAAATTCTAGAAGTAGTGAAAGCTAATGTAAACGCAGAAGTTACACCAAGATCAATGCATTTAAACGCCTCTTCTATTCCAGTAGCACATGGTTTAGTTCAGGCCGGAATTGCTTTAGGAAGGACAACGTATGGTTCGCCAACACTTTCAGATCAGTCGGTTTTAAGCTGTCAGTCTTTAAAATTAGGACCAGGAGAAACATTGCGTTCGCATTCAGCAGACGAATTTATTTTTGTAAATGAAATTGAGGAAGGAATCGACTTGTATATCAAAATACTAACTGATTTCTTTAAATTATAATTAAACGAAATTAAACCCGACAGGTTTTTAAAACCTGTCGGGTTTCTAAAAATAGTACCTATGAAACTTTGGGAAAAAGGAATACCAACAGATAAACAAATCGAACAATTTACCGTTGGAAACGATCGTGAACTGGATTTAGTTTTGGCAAAGTATGATGCTTTGGGTTCAATCGCTCATGCTAAAATGTTGGGGCAGATCGGTTTATTGACTCCAGAAGAAACAACATCTTTAGTTGATGCATTAAACGAAATCATCGCTGATATCGTAGTTGGAAATTTCGAAATCGAAGACAGTTTCGAAGACGTACATTCTAAAATAGAATACCTTCTAACTGTAAAACTAGGCGATGCCGGAAAGAAAATCCACACCGCACGTTCTCGTAACGATCAGGTTTTAGTAGACGTTCATTTATATTTAAAAGACGAATTAAAAGCGATAAAAGAACAAGTGAAAACCTTGTTTGATTTGTTGATGGAATCGGCAGAAAAACACCAAAACGTTTTATTGCCTGGTTACACACATTTGCAAATCGCAATGCCATCGTCATTCGGAATGTGGTTTTCTGCTTATGCTGAAAGCTTAATTGATGATGTAACTATGTTGAATGCAGCTTCAAAAATTGTAGATCAGAATCCGTTAGGATCTGCAGCGGGCTACGGAAGTTCATTTCCTATCAACAGAACATTTACGACCAAGGAACTAGGTTTTGAAACCTTAAAATACAATGCCGTTGCAGCACAAATGAGCCGTGGAAAAGCTGAAAAAGCGGTTGCTTTTGCGATGACAAGCGTTGCAGGAACGTTATCAAAATTTGCGATGGACGTATGTTTGTATATGAGCCAGAATTTTGATTTTATTGGTCTTCCAGCGCATCTTACAACAGGTTCGAGCATTATGCCTCATAAGAAAAACCCAGATGTTTTTGAATTAATCAGAGGAAAATGCAATAAGATTCAGGCGCTTCCATACGAAATCACTTTAATTACAAATAATCTTCCAAGCGGTTATCATAGAGATTTACAGCTTTTGAAAGAAGGTTTGTTTCCAGCGATTCAAAACTTAAAGGCTTGTCTAGATATTGCTATATTTTCAATTAAAGATATTACGGTTAAAGATCATATTTTAGAAGATAAAAAATACGATTATTTGTTTACGGTAGATACTTTAAACGAAATGGTTGTAGAAGGAATGCCGTTTAGAGATGCTTACAAAGCTGTTGCAGAACAATTGGAAGCAGGAACGTATAAATCACCAAAAGCTACAAAGCACAC
The DNA here is from genome assembly GCF_003254585.1 of Flavobacterium sharifuzzamanii. GTDB lineage: Bacteria > Bacteroidota > Bacteroidia > Flavobacteriales > Flavobacteriaceae > Flavobacterium > Flavobacterium sharifuzzamanii. Next base: position 56,352 of record NZ_QJGZ01000034.1, read on the forward strand.
GCATGAAGGAAGTATCAATAACTTATGTCTTAATGCAATTAAAGATAAAATGAAAGCTGCTTTTTAATTTCTGGTAAGATTGTAAAAAGTGAAATGTAAAAAGTAAAAAGGTCATTGATTTGTTTCAATGACCTTTTGTTTTATACAAGAATTAGTTTTTTACTAGTTTAAATGTTTTGCTTCTGTTGTCTATTTGAACTTTACAGACATAAATTCCTTTTGCAAGATTACCAACGTTTAATTCTAATTTTTCATCTGGAGAAACATTTTGAGAATGTGAATATATTTTTGATCCATTAGAAGAAAATAAATTCACTTCGGCTAAACCATTATCAGAACTTGAAAAATCGATATTTAACAGACGATTTATAATTGATGGATAATACTTTAAATCGAGATTATTTACATTGTCATTAAGCCCCAAATTGTTGCAGCTTGTAGAAAGTGCGCCTTGAGCAGTAACTTGAAGTGTCGCTCCAGCGCCGCATGAAGCGTTGGAAATATATCCTGAAACGTTAGCAATAGGCAAAACACTATAAGTATATGAAGGTTTTGTTACTGTAGTTCCAGAATTTGCAGGTGCATTCAAACAATCAGTAAAAGCAATTCCAATTGTTCCGCCGTCAGTGCTTACGTAGCTTTTAAAAGCAGTTCCGATTTTGGCAAAATCTGTTCCTTCAACATAACAAGTTGTATTGTTGCTTCCGCCACCTAAACCAATTGCCAATGAACCTGATACAGAAGTATTATAATAGCAGTTTAAAATATGAAGTTCAGCATTTCTAGCCCTTGGCATTCTTTCTTTGCAACCTTCTGCCCAATAGCAGTTTTTAAAAGTAATGCTGTAATGTCCGTCAGAGGGAGCATCCGTTTTAGAAGAACCAACTAAATCTGAAAATCTATGATCATCAGCACCGCCGGCACCTCCAGCTTTTGGAGCTTTCAAATAAATAAATTTACACCAAGAAACAGTTACATTATCGGCTGCACCTTTATTGTCAAAATTGCCATCCATCCCGTCTTGAAATTCACAATGGTCTACCCAAAGATTAGTTGCTTCAGAGGTAAGGTTATCACGTCCGTCTACATCATAAGCACCAGGACCTTCAAAAATTAAATTTCTGATGATAATATTATTAGAACCAGGTTTTAAACTTAGAATTCCTGAGCCAGCAGCCGTTTGATCCAAGTTAATTAATCGTGCCCCAGGAAGTCCAATTATAGTTTTGTCATTGACTAGTAAGCTTGTATATGTGCAATTGATGGTTCCTGAAACTAAAATAACTTGAGGAGTAGTTAATTTTAGCTTTGCTGTTAAATCGGCTAAAGTAGTAACTGTCACTGGAGTTGCATTTCCTCCGCCAGTTGCAGAAGCACCAAATCCCTCTGGTGCACTCATGAAATAATTTTGAGCAAACAAAAAGGAGCAAGGTAGCAGTAATGCTAGTAAAATAAGTTTTGTTTTCATTTTTAAGTGTGGTTTTTTGTGGTTTTTATCGGTTAATGTAATCGATTGCACAAATGTAAAAGATTCAGATTAATTTCAAATTAATTTATTAAATATTTATGTTTTAAAGTTTTGATTCATAGAAATATAAATGTAATTTTTACACTTTTATTTAAGGTGATTTGCAGAAGTATTGCTTAAAAAATGGAAAGGTTTTATAGTAAAAGCAGAAAATTCATGCTAAATACATATATTTGATGTACCAGTTTAAAACATACCAATGGAAAAATTCAAAGATCAGTCTGCTCTTCATCTTTTTGAAAGAGGCTTAATTACTGAAAATCAGTTTGAAGAAGTTAAAACTTATAGAAGCTTAAATATCTTTTCTTTAAATGCAGAATTAAAGTTATTTCTTTATTTATCAGTATTACTGTTTACTTCAGGAATCGGAATTCTGATTTATGAAAATATAGATACAATAGGACATATTGCGATTCTATCACTACTTTTAATTGTGATTGCAGTTTGTTTTTTTTATTGTTTCAAACATTCTAAGGGCTTTCAGAAAGCAGAAACAACATTTGAGCATCCTGTTTTAGAATATCTGGTTTTGGCAGGAAACATTTTGACCTGTATTTTCATCGGATATCTCCAGTTTCAATATAAACCTTTTGGTGAGCATTACGGATTAGCGACTTTAGTGCCCACCGTGGTAAGTTTCTTTTGTGCTTATTACTTCGATAATAGAAGCGTTTTAACAATTGCTATTACTGGTTTGGCGGCTTATGTAGGGCTTTCGGTTACGCCACAAGATATATTTAATGACAGTAATAATTTGTATGCAAGCCAAAGTTTAAGCTATTCTGCAGTAATGTTAAGTGTTTTATTGATTCTATGGACGATTTACAGTCATAGAATTTCTCTCAAAACTCATTTTTCTGTAGTTTTCCTCACTTTTGCATTGCATATTGTAAGTATTGCGGCAATTAGTAATCTAACGGGTTATGATACCTTAACTTGGGTAATATTTGCTATAATTTTAGCTGGTTCCACGTATTATTTTTATAAAGTTAGTTATCAATATAAAGCGATGTCTTTATATGTATTTATGATTGTTTATGTTTACATAGGAGGAAACATTGTTTTGTTTAGAGTTTTTGAAAACGTTGACTTCTCAGATATTTGGGAATTGCTTGTTTTCTTGCTGCCAGCGTATTTTGTCGGCTCGATTATAATGTTCATTAAACTGATTAAAAACTTCCACAAAGAAATAGCAGAATGATAGTATACAACAAACAATTATTGGATAACGAAGTCTTAACTGATGAAACAGATGCTTTGTATAAAGGAGGTTTTATTAGCAAAGAGCAGAAGAAATTTATAGAAAAAGAATTGCCAGTTTTAAAAAGTCAGAATAATATTCTCGTTAGACTAGGTTTCTTTTTGCTTGGCTGCTTGTTATATGGTTCAATTTGCGGAGCAATTTCTTTGTTTGGACTAAGCGCTGAGAATACATTTTTTAAAATTTGCTGCTATATTTTTGCTGCAGTTGGATTTGCGGGAGTAGAATTTCTAGCCAATCAAGAGTATCATAATCACGGTCTAGATGATGCTTTTATATTGAATGCACTTTTATGTTTGGGAGTAGCAGTAGGGATAACAACAGAAGGTTACGAAATGGTAATTGCTTTTTTTGTAGCAGTTGGAGCGCTTTTTATGTTTCTAAGATATTTACATGTGCTATCAATGCTCGTGTTCTGTCTTTCTGCAACTGCGTTTTTGTTTTTCGGAATGTTTGAATTTGGAGATATCGGAAAAGCCATTTTGCCATTTGTAGCAATGGTTTTTGCAGGAGGTTTTTATTTTTTGACCAAAAAGATGATGAATTGTTTAAGCGAAAGTTATTATTATAACGGATTATTATTGGCAAATAGTTTTTGTCTCGTTTTATTTTATCTTTCTTGTAATTATTTGGTTGTGAGGGAACTTTCTGCAGAACTATTAGGAACAGAAGTAAAACCAGGAACAGATATTCCGTTTGCGTATTTCTTTTACGCATTTACTTTTGTAGTTCCTGTGCTTTATTTGGTTCAAGCTTTAAAAACAAAAGATAGAATAATGCTTTGGTTGAGTTTTTTGGCGATTGCATTTTCAATTTATACCATTCGATTTTATCATTCGGTTTTGCCAATCGAAGTTGCGTTAACACTTGGAGGTGTCGTTTTATTTGCAATAGCTTATTTTTCAATTAAAAAATTAAAAGAAAAAGAAAGCGGTCTGACCTTTAAACCAGATAGAATCAATCATTCAGATAGTTTATTGAATGCAGAAGCTCTAGTTGTGGCTTCAACTTTCGGAATGAAACCTGAAGTTAAAACAGATTCTCCAATGGAGTTTGGAGGTGGAGGTTTCAGTGGAGGAGGCTCTGATGGAAGCTTTTAAGTTTAATTATGAATTATGAATTATGAGTTGAGTGCTAATTTGAATTAAAATTGGACTTGGCGTAAAAATATAAAAGCCTGGAATTATACAAATAATTCCAGGCTTTTAATTTTTAAAATTTGTTGTATTCTAAGTTAAGTAATTAACTCATAACTCATAATTCATAACTTAGACCTTGCTTTTTAATGCTTCAGCATCAATATCGCTGTGCGAAACATCATAAATTGCCTTTCCGTTTTTGATTAATATCAATTGTGGAGATTCGTGATATACTCCAAATTTGCTTGCAATTTCGTTTGAAATATCTCTGTGTGCTATCAAGTCTAAAAAGTATGCATCAACAACACTATCAAGCTCATATTCTCTTTCAAATTGCTTTAAAGCCATACGACTAATGCTACATCTTGTGCTGTGCTTAAAAATTACGACTGGTTTTTCGTTAGAAATGGCTTCGATTTCCATTAACTGAAGCATATCTGTTAATTCTGTCCAGTTAACTTTACTTTTTGCGGCTTCTGAGTTCTCTGAACTTCCGAAGATTGAATTAAAAAAACTCATATTTGACTTGGTTTATGACTTTTTGACGTGTTAAAACAAGCAAAACTTGATTTTTTACGACATTTTGTCTGTTTTTTTACTGTGGAATATAATTTGAATATTTGAATGCAAAGTTAAATTATTTGAGTTAAAAAAGTACCTCAATAAATCGTAACTTTAATCTTATAAATTGTCAAACAAATAAAATCAATCAAAATCGTAAAAATATGAATATAAATAAGTTTACTATTAAATCGCAAGAAGCCATTCAGTTGTCGCAGCAATTAGCGCAGCGAAATGGCCAGCAGCAAATTGAAAATGAACACATTTTCAAAGCAATTTTTGAAGTTGATGAAAACGTGGCGCCATTTATTCTGAAAAAATTAAACGTAAATGTGCCGTTGTTTTTACAAATTTTAGACAGTACAATTCAGAGTTTTCCAAAAGTTTCTGGCGGAGATGTTATGCTTTCCAGAGATGCCAATAAAGCTTTGAATGAAGCTGAAATCATTGCCCAAAAAATGAACGACGAATACGTTTCGATCGAACATTTAATTTTAGCCATTTTTGACTCAAAAAGCAAAGTATCTCAGATTTTAAAAGATCAAGGAGTTACAGGTAAAGGTTTGAAAGCGGCTATTGAAGAATTAAGAAAAGGTGAAAGAGTAACTTCGGCTTCAGCTGAAGAAACGTATAATTCACTAAATAAATTTGCTAAGAACTTAAACGAATTAGCACGTACAGGAAAACTAGATCCAGTTATTGGGCGTGATGAAGAAATTCGTCGTGTATTGCAGATTCTGACTCGTAGAACAAAAAACAATCCAATGCTTATTGGTGAACCTGGAGTTGGTAAAACCGCAATTGCAGAAGGTTTAGCACACAGAATTGTGGATGGAGACGTTCCAGAAAACTTAAAGGAAAAAATCGTTTTCTCGCTTGATATGGGAGCTTTGATTGCAGGAGCGAAATATAAAGGAGAATTTGAAGAGCGTTTAAAATCGGTTGTAAAAGAAGTTACAGCTGCAGAAGGTGATATCGTTTTGTTTATTGATGAGATTCATACGCTTGTAGGAGCAGGTGGAGGTGAAGGCGCAATGGATGCGGCCAACATCTTGAAACCAGCTTTGGCTCGTGGGGAATTGAGAGCAATTGGAGCAACGACTTTAGATGAATATCAAAAATATTTTGAGAAAGATAAAGCGCTTGAAAGACGTTTCCAAAAAGTTTTAATTGATGAGCCAGATACAGAAAGTGCGATTTCGATTTTACGTGGAATTAAAGAAAAATACGAAACGCATCATAAAGTTCAGATTAAAGACGAGGCAATTATTGCTGCAGTTGAACTTTCTCAAAGATATATTACAAATCGTTTCTTACCAGATAAAGCGATTGACTTAATGGACGAAGCAGCTTCTAAATTACGTATGGAAATCAATTCAAAACCTGAAGAATTAGATGTTTTGGATCGTAAAATTATGCAGCTGGAGATTGAAATTGAAGCTATTAAGCGTGAAAAAGAAGAAAGCAAGCTGAAAATCTTAGGTATGGAATTGGCCAACCTAAAAGAAGAGCGAAACGAAATCTACGCTAAATGGAAGCAAGAAAAAGATATTGTTGACGGAATTCAGGCTGTAAAACACGAAATTGAAGACTTTAAATACGAAGCTGAACGTGCTGAACGTGATGGTGATTACGGAAAAGTAGCCGAAATTCGTTACGGAAAAATAAAAGAAGCGCAGGAAAGACAAGAAACTCTGCAAAAACAATTGTTAGAATTCCAATCTGGAAATTCTTTAATAAAAGAAGAAGTTACTAGAGAAGATATTGCAGAAGTTGTAGCAAAATGGACAGGAATTCCAGTTACTAAAATGCTTCAGACAGAAAGAGAAAAACTATTGCATTTGGAAGACGAATTGCATAAACGTGTGGTAGGTCAGGAAGAAGCGATAGAAGCGGTGAGTGATGCTGTTCGTAGAAGCCGCGCCGGTTTACAGGATATGAAAAAACCTGTTGGTTCATTCTTATTCTTAGGAACAACCGGAGTTGGTAAAACGGAGCTAGCAAAAGCTTTGGCAGAATATCTTTTTGATGATGAAAATGCTATGACTCGTATCGATATGAGTGAGTATCAAGAACGTCACAGTGTGAGCCGTTTAGTTGGTGCGCCTCCAGGATATGTAGGTTATGATGAAGGAGGTCAGTTAACAGAAGCTGTTCGAAGAAAACCTTATTCTGTTGTATTGTTAGACGAGATTGAAAAAGCGCATCCGGATACTTTCAATATTTTATTGCAGGTTCTAGACGAAGGACGTTTGACAGACAACAAAGGACGTTTGGCTGATTTTAGAAATACGATTATTATTATGACCTCAAATATGGGAAGTAATATTATTCAGGAGAAATTTGAAAACCTAAAAGGAAGTGTTGAAGCGGCGACAGAAGCTGCTAAAAACGAAGTTTTAGGGTTATTGAAACAAACTGTTCGTCCTGAGTTTATTAACCGTATCGATGAGATTGTAATGTTTACACCGCTTACGGTAGAGAACATCTCAAGAATCGTAAACTTACAGTTGAAGAGTGTTACAAAAATGTTGGCTCTGCAAGGCATTACAATGGATGCAACTCCAGAAGCTATTGCTTACTTGGCCGACAAAGGTTACGATCCGCATTTTGGGGCAAGACCAGTAAAACGTGTGGTTCAAAGAGAAGTTTTAAATCAATTGTCAAAAGAAATTTTGGCAGGAAATATTACAACAGATAGCATCATTTTGTTAGATGCTTTCGATGGCAAACTGGTTTTTAGAAACCAGACCGTTAAATAATTATTTTTTTAGTTAATCTTGAAAAAGCATCAGTGTCAAAGCTGGTGCTTTTTTTGTTAATATGTAATGAGATTTAATATTTTTTAACGGTTATTTTGTGTAAGAAATAATCTATATTTGAATCAACTATTAAATCAACTATATGAAAATAAACCAAAGAACATTTTTAATTCTAGTTCTTGCCAGTTTTTCATTTGTAACTCATTCTTATGCGCAAGAAAGTATTGTTGTTACTGGAGGAAAAGGTACAGGATCTGGTGGAGCTGCAAGTTATTCAGTAGGGCAAATTGCCGATATACAATTGAAAGGAAGTGGCGGCTCTGCACAGCAAGGCATTCAGCAAGCTTACGAAATAGCCACTCTAAGCAATGACAAATTCGATGAAATTAGTTTAGTAATGACAGCTTTTCCTAATCCTGTTGTTGATGAATTAAATCTTATTGTTATAAACAATAAATTTGAAAACTTGTCTTATAATTTATTTGATATTAATGGACGAATATTATCAAAAGTACTCCATATCACTTCATCAGAAACAAAGGTCTCTATGCAAGGATTGACACAGGGAGTTTATTTTCTTGCAGTGCATAACAATTCTAAAACAATTAAAACTTTTAAAATCATTAAAAAATAAAATTCTAAACAGCAGAAAGATATATGAGAAAAATTACTCTAGCATTTTTATTATTAAGTTCTTTTACAATCTTATTCGCGCAAGCGCCACAGAAAATGAATTATCAATCTGTGATTCGTAAAACAGATGGGACATTGCTTTCAAATACCTTAGTAGGTATAAAAACCAGCATTTTGCTTGGTTCCGCTACAGGAACAGCATCTTATGTAGAAACTCAAACCACAACAACAAATGCAAACGGATTAGCAACTATAGAAATAGGGGGAGGAACTCCAGTTACAGGTACATTTTCGGGAATTGATTGGGGTGCGGGTTCTCATTTTGTTAAAACAGAAATTGACCCAACAGGAGGAACCAATTATACAATTAGTGGTACAAGTCAACTATTAAGCGTTCCTTATGCTTTGTATGCTGGAAGTAGTATAAATAAAGGAAAAACCAGTATAATCATTACTGGAGATATTACAGATGCAGAGGCTGCAGCGCAAATAACTGCTGAATTTGGCTCTTATACAGAAAACATCTATATAACAAGTACAACAAATCTAACATCTATAGATTTGAGTGTAATAAAAAAACTGGTAAACTTAAAGATTCAAAATAATTCAAAATTAGTTAGCTTTAATTTAAATAATCTTGTTGAGGTTTATAATGATTTAGATGTCGGTAATAATGATGTGTTAACTTCAGCTACATTTCCTGCTTTGAAAATATTGCATGCATACGATACAGGTATTTTAAATAATCCGGCTTTAACATCGATTTCATTTCCTGTTTTAACTTCAAGCAAAGGGCTTTACTTTCAAAATAATTCCACCCTTACTTCTATTGACTTGCCATTGTTAACAAAAATTACGGATAAAAATTTATCACTTAATTTTAATAAAAATGCGCTTTCTAGTTCACAAGTTAATTTGATTTTACAACGACTTCTTAATCTTTCTCCTGATGCAGAAAGTTATGTTCAGTTGCAAGGTCAAAACCCACCAGCTCCTCCTACAGGGCAAGGAATTCTTGATAAAGCAACTTTAATAAATAGAGGTAATAGTGTTTATACCGATTAATTAAAAAAAGCAATCATAATGAAGCATCAGTTTTTCAGCTGATGCTTTTTTTTTTGCTCAAAATTCTGAAACTTTTCACCTAATTCGTATAACAGGATATTTTCAAAAAAGATTCAATTTTAAATAAATAAAAACCAGTAAATTATTAATTAAAAAATCTCAAAATCATGAATAACATATTTAGAGGATTGTTGGCAGGATACGGCGCTAAAAAACTAGGCGGAGGTTGTTTCGGAACCATTATCGTTTTTATTATTCTTTGGGTTCTTTTAGGACAATGCAGTTAGATTTTATCTACAGAAAAATATGAATAAAAAGAAAAATTTTCATGTAATATTATTGGGCAGATTAAGTCAAAATGTCTAGATTCGCATCACTAAAAATAAATTTAAAAAATGGGTTCAGGTTTTTTCGCACTATTAGATGATATCGCAGCAATTATGGATGATGTTGCAGTAATGAGTAAAGTTGCTGCAAAGAAAACTGCTGGAATTCTTGGTGACGACTTAGCTGTAAATGCGGAAAAAGCTTCTGGATTTGCATCTTCACGAGAATTGCCGGTTTTGTGGGCAATTAGTAAAGGTTCGCTATTAAATAAAATTATCATTCTTCCAATCGCATTTTTATTAAGTGCATTTTTTCCAATTGCCATCATGGTAATTTTAGTTTTAGGAGGATTGTTTTTAGCTTATGAAGGAGCAGAAAAAATTTATGAGTTTATTGTTCCTCACAAACACGAAGAATCGGAAGGAATAACAGATGAAGTACTTACAGAAGAAGAAATTTTAGTAATCGAAAAAGAGAAAGTAAAATCTGCAATCGTTACCGATTTTATCCTTTCGGTAGAAATTGTAATCATCGCTTTGGGAACTGTAATCGGAAAACCATTGACATCTCAGATTATTACTGTATCAATCATTGCTGTGATTGCAACAGTTGGAGTTTATGGAATCGTGGCGCTTATTGTTCGTATGGATGAAGTAGGTTTCAAAATGATTCAGCACAGCAAAAAAGAAAATAGTATTTTAAAGTTTGTCGGAAATATTTTAGTTCAGGCGCTTCCGAAAGTTATTAAAGCATTGACAGTTATCGGTACAATTGCTTTAATTTTAGTTGCAGGTGGACTGTTTGTTCACAATATCGAATTTTTCCATCATCTTTTACCAAGTTTCCCTTCAATAGTAAAAGAGTTTGCAATCGGACTTATTATTGGTTTTATTGTTTTAGGAATCGTAAATCTCTTTAAAAAGATATTTCAAAAGAAAACAGCATAAATATATCCAAAATATACTTTAACGAAAACATCAGCTTTATAGCTGGTGTTTTTTTTGTTTTATAGGACCTGTCAAATCGTTTTTAAACGTAATTTTAGTTTTGCTATCAACCCTTTTTTTTGACTTTTAAAACTATCAAAATAATTACAAAAGTATTTCGATTTTATACAGGGAAAACCAAATTTTTTCGGTTTTATAAAAAAAACATCATTAAAATAGTGCTTTTTTTATTTAAATAAGTGCTTGATTTTTAGTTGTTTAATTTTTTAGTAAAATTTTTAACATTTTGCATAAAGCAACCATTACAATTAAGCGACATCTTCATAGTAATTAACAATTAATTATTATTTTATATGAAAAGTTTTAGATTAAAAACAGCTTTAGTAGTATTATTTTTATCAATTGGATTTGTTTCATGCAGTAACGATGATGATAAAGACCAAACACCAGCTCCAACTACAAAGGCAGCTTTAGTTACAGAAATTAAAGGACCAGCAACCGGAAAAGTAAATGATGAACTAAGCTACGATGTGACTTATACAGTTGATAATGCTTGTGCAGAATTTGATAAAATCTCAGAAGTAACAATTGGATCTGTAAAAGGGTTACAAGTGATTGCAAAATATCCATCACAAGTTTGTACACAACAAGTACCTGAGCCAAAAAAGACAGTTTATAAATTTAAAGCAACTGCAAAAGGAACTTTCGAAATTAAATTCAAAAAATCAGAAACTGAATTCTTAACTCAGAAAGTTGTAATCGAATAACAACTATTTTTGGTTGATATTTTTTTAGGTTGAAAAACCATTTTACAGAGATTTAAATCAATGTAAGATGGTTTTTGATTTATAAGAGATATTACAAGTTCATTAGTTGTTATATAAAAGTTATCGACTTTGCTATTCCTTTAAAAAGTATTATTTTTGCACTCTTAAATTTTATGTCATGCCGAAAAGAAAATATAAAATATCAGTAATTCAGTTAAATCTGAATGATGTTGCCGAAAATAATCTTAAAAAATGTATTAGCTGGGTAAGAGACGCTGCAAGTCAAGGAGCAGAGGTTATCTTATTGCCTGAATTATATAGCAGTCATTATTTTTGTCAAAGTGAGGATGTAGAGAATTTTGCATTGGCAGAACCACTTTACAGTACTTCATTTATTGCATTCAGCGAATTGGCAAAAGAATTAGGAGTGGTAATTATTGTTCCTTTCTTCGAGAAGAGAATGGCTGGAATTTATCATAACAGTGCTTATATTATTGATACTGATGGAACTGAAGCAGGTTTATACCGTAAGATGCACATTCCAGACGATCCTCATTTCTATGAAAAATTCTATTTCACTCCAGGAGATTTAGGTTTCCAAGCGATTGAAACTAAAAAAGGAACTGTTGGAACATTAATCTGCTGGGATCAATGGTATCCAGAAGCGGCTCGTATTACAGCGCTTAAAGGAGCTGAAGTTTTATTTTATCCAACAGCAATTGGATGGCATCCAAAAGAAAAAGAACAATACGGAGAAAATCAGTATGGTGCTTGGATGAATGTAATGAAAGGTCACGCTGTTGCAAATGGTGTTTTCGTTGCAGCTGCAAACCGAATTGGTCTTGAAAAATACCTTGAAGGAACTGAAGGAATTCAATTTTGGGGAGCTTCTTTCATTGCTGGACCGCAAGGAGAAATTTTAGCTCAGGCTTCTCATGATAAAGAAGAAATCTTAATTGCTGAGGTTGATTTAGATCTTCAAGAAAATGTTCGTCAAAATTGGCCATTCTTCAGAGACAGAAGAATTGATGCTTTTGGAGATATTACAAAAAGAGCAATTGATAAATAAAAACGATTTTTCTAAAATATAAAAAGGGCAAAATATTATTTTGCCCTTTTTTTGTAAGCTTCGAAGAAGCGAAATATTTATAGCACCACAATAAAACAAAATGAAAAAGCTCCAGTGGAGCGACATGTTCTTTTACAATCTAACACATGTCGCTCCGCTGGAGCTTTATATCGTAAACGTATATTTTTTTGCGATAAATATTTCGCTTCTTCGAAGCTTTAAATAACTATTCAAAATTTAGTTTTTTTTAAACTCTATTTTTATAACAAAAAGGAGCTATTCTATTGAATAGCTCCTTTTCTTGTTTTTAGCTTTATATATAGATTACTTCACTTGGAAAGTAACTCGTCTCACGATTTGACGTGCTTCTTTAGAATTTTTGTTAACAGAAGTATCTTCTCCATTAGCAATTACATTCAATCTTGAAGCATCGATTCCAGCATTAACTGCTACTTTTTTCACAGCTTCAGCTCTTTTTCTTGATAATTCGGTGTTGTAGTTTGAATTTCCAATTTCATCAGCATAACCAATAATATCAGCCGATTTTCCCGGATTGTTTTTCAAGTATTTCACTAAGAAATCTACACCAGATAAAGAAGCGTTTGTTGGTTTAGACGAATTGAAATCGAAGTAAACATTTACATAACCACCGTTGATTAATTCTTCAACCGTATTGTTTGTAGCTGTTCCAGCACCTTTTTTCTCGTAAGTTTTGTCTAAGTAGCTTTCTAACTCATCTGGAACACCATTTTGATTCGTATCAATAGATTGTCCTTTTGTGTTAACAGCAACTCCTGCAATACTGTTTGGTTCTAAATCGTATAAATCAGCAACTCCATCTTTGTCTGAATCTATAAGACCAGTTTCGATTAAGTCCACTCTTTTTTCCAATTCACCAATTCTATCTTCCTCGCCAACCCAGTCAGCATGTTTTTGGTTTTTTCCTAGATAGAAAGTTAAACCTACAGAAGCATTTAATAAAACGCCATCAAAAGCACCTGTAGAAGTATTTCCCATTCCGTCAAAATTCCAGTTTTGTCTTCCATTTACAATTCCAGTAAGATCTCCTGTCAAAGCTACTCTGTTGCTTAATCGGATTTGTCCAGTTAAACCAGCAATTCCGTGCGCCATGTAATCCTGACCTCCAAATCCAGTTTCGGTGCTAATTTGAGAAACCCCGAAACCACCATGAGCCAAAAGTCCAATCGTGTTTGTCCAAGTTTCGAAATTTAAAGCACGTCCCACATTGATAACTCCTTGTAAACTTGCTCTAACATAGCGACTGTCAAAATCTGGAGTGTTTTTTTTCTCTTTAAATTGGTCATAACCAACATCTAATTTTACCCCAAATTTCGGACTAAACATATATCTAACACCTAAATCTCCGTGGAAAAAGTTTAATGATTCTGTAGTATAACCTGGAGTCATTGTTCTGGTTGGTTTGTTAACCCCGCCATTCAGTTCGATCGACCATTTGTTGTATTCTTGATCTACGCTAGGTTTGGTAGAAGTGGTAGCCATATTTTGAGCGCCTGCAGCAAATGATAGTAATAATAAGGATACTGATACTAATTTCTTTTTCATGATATCAAAAATTAAATTGTTTTTATTTTAAACTCTGAAACAAAATTAGAAGTCGTATTCTAGAAAGTGTTGTATATACTCTTACATAATTCCCATATTTTAGCTTTTAATTGTGTAAATACATTAAAATAAGTACAATAGAATGCATAAAAAAGGGCAAAATTCACATTTTGCCCTTATGCTATCCTTAAAAAAAGAGTTATTATTTTAAATCAGGCTGATAAATTTTAACAGATCCATCTCCTTCGCTGCTTACTACCAATAAGCTTCTTTTTGTAGGGCTTTTTGAAGCCGGAATAAAAAGAATGCCTTCAGGAGCATCTCCAGTTTTTACAGTTTGTAAATACTGTGGAGAAGTTGGGTTTGTAGCATCATAAACCATAAACGCATCAGATCTTTCAAGTCCTACAAACAGAATATTTTTATTTCCCATTTTAGTTGCAACTACAGCTTCTGGTTCAGAACCTTTATCATCACTTCTTTTATCGTCGTAAGTGCCTATTTCGTTTGTTTTTTTGTCAACATCATTTTTGCTGTCAAAAACAATTTTTCCTGTATTTCCGTTCCAGATAGAAAAAGATCTACCTCCAAAACTTACCATTTGATCTAAATCTCCGTCTCCATCAGTATCTCCCATATCGGCAACAAGATTCAATCTTCCTAAGTTTGCATCTAATTTTAAAGTAGCTGCATCAGGGAAAACTGTTGCATCAAGCGTCATGCTCTTCATACGTTTTACATCAGTGTAAGCAGTGTATTCTCTTGCGTCACCTTCATTAGCAGTAACAAAATACGGTGTGTTATTTACTGTGAAATGACTAATCGCATCTGGCATATACAACCCTTTTACTTTCCAAGGATTAAAAGCAATTTTATTGTCACTGTCGCTTACGTCAATTGCATTTTCAGCAGTATTGTAATCTTTTAAACCTAAAGGATAAATAGCAGTGATGGTTTTTGAAGCTAAGTCAACTTTTGCAACACCATTGTTTTCTTGTAAAGTTACCCAAGCAGTCTTAGAATCGTCAGAAATTGTAATGTATTCAGGTTCGATATCTTGTGCAAAACTAGTTTTAGCAAATTTTGAAATTCTGAAACCATCTTTTACTAATGCCGCAGCCTGACCAGCAAATGAAGCAAAATCTAAAGTAGTAACATTATAAGTGCTAGTTTCAATAATAGAAACCGTTCCGTTTGGATCTTGAGTGTAATCTGTATTTGGTTCGCCTTCATTAGCAGTCATGATATATTTTCCATCAGGAGAAAAAGTAATCATATCTGGCAAAGCACCAACTGTCACTTGTTTAATTAAGCTATAATCTGAAGTATTAAAAATAACTACTTTTCCGTTTCCTTGTTTGTTTACAGTAGATTCTAAAGCAACAGCCAGTTTTCCATCAAAAACAGAAACGCTGTTTGCTGCGCCTTCGTAAGCAACTAAATCAATTTTTCCGATTTTAAGTGGTTTTGTTGGATCGCTAATATCGATAACATCAATTTGATTAACGCCACTATTATTTACTGTAAAAAGTCTTTTTGTTTTTTCGCAGTAAGCAGAAATTTCAGCAGCAGCTTCTCCGCCAATTGTAATAGATCCGATTTCTTTAAAAGTGCCGGGATTTTCGTTTACAATTACTTCTGGTTGGGTGTTTGAATTTTCATCATTGTTACAGCTGGCCAATATAAATAGAGCCGCTAATAATGAGAGAGATAAATTTTTCATGTGTTAGTTTTTAGTTTTGGCAAAAGTAATTCTGAGCTTTCTGTTAAATATTAAGTATGTATTATTTAATCTTTAACTTAAATTTTGCAGGATAAGTTTTGTGAAATTAGGAGGAATTTTAATCAAATGTTTTATAATCCTAACGAATGCTTATCTTTGCACTTTCTAAATTAGAACCTATTTATGTCAACAAATAATAGAAGATTTCCAGCAGAATGGGAAAAACAGCAAGGAATTGTATTGTGTTTTCCGCACAATGGTAACGACTGGCCAGGAAAATACGAAGCAGTTCAATGGGCTTTTGTAGAGTTTATAAAAAAAGTAGCCACTTTTGAAACTGTTTTTTTGGTTGTAGCCGATGAAAAACTGAAAGAAAAAGTTGCTGATATGCTTGAAAGAGCTCGTGTGAATCTTAAAAATGTTTCATATATCATTCATAAAACCAACAGAAGCTGGATGCGTGACTCTGGACCAATTATTGTAAAAAATGGTTCGAAAAGAGAAGCGTTGAATTTCAATTTCAACGGTTGGGCAAAATATAAAAACTACCAATTAGATAAATTTGTTCCGGGTAAAGTAGCTGATTTTATTGATGTGCCTTTAACTCAGGTAATGTACAAAGGAAAACCAGTAATTGTTGAAGGCGGAGCAATTGATGTAAACGGAAAGGGAACGTTACTGACTTCTGAGGAATGTTTAATGCATCCAACAATTCAGGTTCGTAACGCTGGTTTTACAAAAGAGGATTACGAAGCAGTTTTTAAAGAATATCTTGGGGTTACAAACGTAATCTGGCTTGGAGACGGAATTGAAGGAGACGACACACATGGACATATCGATGATTTATGTCGATTTGTAAATGAGGATACAATTGTAACGATTGTAGAAACAGATAAAAATGATTCAAACTACAAACCTTTACAGGATAATTTGAAACGTTTGCAAAATGCAAAATTAGAAAACGGAAAATCTCCAGTTATTGTAGCATTACCAATGCCAAAACGTGTTGATTTTGAAGATCTAAGATTGCCGGCAAGTTATGCTAATTTCTTAATTTTGAATAATTGCGTTTTAATGCCAACATTCAATGATAGCAACGACCGCGTAGCTTTAAATATACTAGCAGAATGTTTCCCAGATCGTGAAGTAATCGGAATAAGCTGTATTGATTTTATCTGGGGATTCGGAACTTTACATTGCTTAAGTCAGCAGATTCCTGCATAAAAATAGTAGCCACAGATTATAAAATAATCGTTTTGATTTTTTAAATCTGTGATAAAATTATCAGATATACAGAGACTTTCTTATATAATTTAAGCTGTTACGAAAAGTGGCAGCTTTTTTTTGTTATATATTTAACAGACACATTTATCGCGTGTCCCGACATCCTTCTTATATTCGTATGTTCAATAATGCAGAAATGCAGATTTAATTTTATATGAAGAAAATATTTTTTATCCTTTCCGTGCTTTCTTCCGGAGTTCTTTTTTCGCAGTCTGATTCACAAGACAAAAATGAACTTACATTTGCCACCTACAATGTAAGTATGGAATCTGATAATTATTCTCCCAAAGGTGCAATGGGGAAATCGGAGCAGATATTAATTTATCAGCTTAATTCAGGACATAATACTCAAATCAGAAATATTGCCCAAATTATTCAGACGGTTAGACCAGACGTTATTTTGCTAAACGAATTTGATTATATTAAAGACCCTGAACTTGGTGTAAAGGCGTTTATAAAGAATTATTTGAATGTGAGTCAAGGTGGAGCAGCGGCTATCGATTATCCTTATTACTATTATTCAACAGTGAATACTGGTCAGCCAAGCCCTTATGATTTGAACAATGATGGAAAGTTGGATAATTTTGGAAATGATGCATGGGCATTTGGCATGTATCCTGGGCAATACGGGATGATGCTTCTATCTAAATATCCTATTGATGTTAATGCGGTTCGCACTTTTCAACATTTTAAATGGAAAGATATGCCAGGAGCATTGCTCACGAAAAAAGCAGATGGAACGGATTGGTATAGTAAGAAAGCATGGAAGGAATTTCCATTATCTTCAAAATCTCACTGGGATGTTCCTGTGCAGATTGGCAATGAAACGGTTCATGTTTTAGTCAGCCACCCAACTCCTCCTACTTTTGATGGTGCTGAAGATCGCAATGGTAAAAGAAATCATGATGAAATTAGATTCTGGAAAGACTATATTTCAGACAATTCGGCTTCATATATTTATGATGATAAAGGTGTAAAAGGCGGTTTGTCTCCAAATTCTCGATTTGTCATCATGGGTGATCAAAATGCTTCGCCAGTTGAGGGTGATGCTATGAGAGAAGGTATAAAATCTTTAATAGACAGTCCAAAAATTAATAGTGACTTTACACCTGCGAGTAAAGGTGGTGCTGAATTTAGTCCTGAAAATCCTTTTGGAATTAATCATACTGCTTTTTGGAGAATGCGCGCTGATTATGTATTGCCATCCAGACTTGGATTTAAGTTTGTCAACAGTGGAGTGTTCTGGCCCGCAAAAGGTGAGCCAATGTCAGAATTAGTTGAAAAACGCGAATCAAGTTCAGATCATCGCTTGGTTTGGGTAAAGGTGATTTTGGAATAAATAACTTTTTCTTTCGATTTTTCGAAAAAAATATAGAGTATAAAAAAACCTTGGTTGTCGCCAAGGTTTTTTGTTTTTCTATATCTCTTCAGATTGCTCTGCTCTTCATTGTCTCGTAAATGGAGGTAAAAGCTGGCTTGAAACTTCTCCAAAACCAATTCTTACTTCATTATTTTCACAGAAACCACGAATAATAACAGTATCGTTATCTTCAATAAATTTACGTTCACTTCCGTCATTTAGCTTAAGCGGATTTTTTCCTCCCCAAGTTAATTCTAGCATAGAACCAAAACTATCAGGAGTTGGTCCAGAAATAGTTCCAGAGCCCATCATATCACCAGAATTTACACGGCATCCGTTTGATGTGTGGTGTGTCAATTGCTGAGCCATAGACCAGTACATATACTTAAAGTTAGATTTTGAAATCACAGTTTCTTCCTGATCTTCTGGTTGTAAAGAAACTTCTAAATGAATATCAAAAGCTTTTTTACCTTTTGTCTGTAAATATGGAAGTGGCGACGGATCTTGTTTAGGACCTTTAGTTCTAAAAGGTTCCAAAGCATCCATAGTCACAATCCAAGGTGAAATTGAAGTAGCAAAGTTTTTAGCTAAGAATGGTCCAAGCGGCACATATTCCCATTTTTGAATGTCGCGAGCACTCCAGTCATTTAATAGAACCATTCCGAAAATATAATCTTCTGCTTCATAAGTAGAAATATTTTCGCCCATTACATTCACATCTGTCGTGATAAAAGCAGTTTCTAATTCGAAATCTACTAAACGAGAAGCTCCAAAAACAGGTGTGTCATGACCAGCCGGCAAAGTTTGTCCCATTGGTCTGTGAACTGGAATTCCAGAAGGAACAATTGTAGAGCTTCTTCCGTGGTATCCAACCGGAATATGAAGCCAGTTTGGCAATAAAGCATTTTCTGGATCACGGAACATTTTACCTACGTTGGTAGCATGTTCTCTGCTTGAATAAAAGTCCGTATAATCACCAATTAAAACTGGCAATTGCATTTCTACGTCTTCGATCTTAAATATAACAATATCGCGATGTTTTGTTGAATCTCTTAACTGCGGATTGGTCTCGTCGAAAATCTCAGCGATGCGATTTCGAACCAAACGCCATGTTTTTTTTCCATCAGAAATAAAATCATTTAGCGTATCCTGCATAAACATATCATCGGTTAATTCTATTCCCTCAAAATAATTTAATTGCTGCAAAGCCCCTAAATCTATGGCATAATCGCCAATTCTTGTTCCTACAGTAACGACATTTTCTTTGGTAAGAAATACACCGAAAGGAATATTCTGAATAGGGAAGTCGCTATTTTGTGGCACTTCTAACCATGATTTTCTATTGGTATCGTTGGCGGTTATTGGCATGTTTAATGTTAATTGTTTGTTGAAAAATTACATGTCAAATATATCATAATCTAGCTGTTTGGCAAACGTTTTTTTGTATTTTTGCGTGAAATTAACGAAAAACAAAAAAATGCAACGCGACGAACAAATTTTTGATCTTATCCAAGAGGAGAAAGAAAGACAAATTCACGGATTAGAGCTTATTGCTTCAGAGAATTTTGTAAGTGATGAAGTAATGGCAGCAGCAGGGTCTGTTTTAACAAATAAATATGCAGAGGGTTATCCTGGCAAAAGATACTACGGCGGTTGCGAAGTAGTTGATGTTATTGAGCAGATTGCTATTGACAGAGCTAAAGAATTATTTGGAGCTGAATATGCAAACGTACAGCCTCACTCAGGTTCTCAGGCAAATACATCTGTTTACCACGCTTGTTTAAATCCAGGTGATACTATTTTAGGTTTCGATTTATCTCACGGAGGTCACTTGACTCACGGTTCTCCAGTAAACTTCTCAGGGCGTCTATATCGTCCAGTATTCTACGGTGTAGATGCTGAAACTGGTCGTTTAGATTATGATAAAATTCAAGAAATTGCAACTAAAGAACAGCCAAAATTAATCATCGCTGGAGCTTCTGCTTATTCTCGTGATATGGATTTTGCTCGTTTCAGACAAATTGCTGACAGCGTAGGAGCGATCTTATTTGCTGATATTTCTCACCCAGCAGGTCTTATTGCAAAAGGATTAATGAACGATCCAATTCCACATTGCCATATTGTTTCTACAACAACTCACAAAACATTAAGAGGACCACGTGGAGGTTTGATTTTAATGGGGAAAGATTTCCCAAATCCACAAGGATTAAAAACTCCAAAAGGAGAAATCAGAATGATGTCTTCATTATTAGACTTAGCTGTTTTCCCAGGAAACCAAGGTGGACCTTTAATGCACATTATTGCTGCTAAAGCTGTAGCTTTTGGTGAAGCATTAAAAGATGATTTCTTTACTTATGCAATGCAATTAAAGAAAAATGCAAACGCAATGGCTGATGCTTTCGTAAAGAGAGGTTACAATATCATCTCTGGCGGAACTGATAACCACATGATGCTTATTGATTTAAGAAACAAAGGTATTTCTGGTAAAGAAGCTGAAAATGCATTAGTAAAAGCTGAAATTACAGTAAACAAAAACATGGTTCCATTTGACGATAAATCTCCATTTGTCACTTCTGGAATTCGTGTTGGAACAGCTGCAATCACAACTCGTGGTTTAGTTGAAAAAGATATGGAAACTATTGTAGCACTTATCGATAAAGTTTTATCTAACCATACAGATGAAGCTGTTATCGAAGAAGTTGCTGAACAAGTAAACGATATGATGAGCGAAAGACCAATTTTTGCTTATTAAAAATTAGTCAAAAGTCATAAAGTCGAAGGTCGAAAGTCTAAAAAAGGAATGTGAATTTCTATGTTTAGTTTTTTGATCTTCGATTTTTCTTTTAAAGTTTTCCAATGACTTTATGACTTTCGACTTTCAAACTTTAAGACTTAAAAAAAATGGGCGTATTAAGATTACAATTGCCAACCGACCCAAGATGGGTAAATATTGTTGAGAAAAACATCGAAGAAATCTTAACAGATCATGCTTGGTGCGAGCAGAAAGCAGCGACCAATGCCATTACAATTATCACAAACAATCCAGAACATCAGGATTTGGTTCAGGATTTATTGGCTTTAGTAAAAGAAGAAGTAGATCATTTTGAGCAAGTGCATAATATTATCATCAAAAGAGGACTAAAATTAGGACGTGAGCGTAAAGATGAATATGTAAACGAACTATACCAATATATGAAAAGAAGCGGTGATGGAAGTCGTGTTTCTGGTCTTGTAGAAAGACTTCTTTTCTCTGCTATGATTGAAGCTAGAAGCTGCGAACGTTTTAAAGTGCTTTCTGAAAATATTCAAGATGAAGAATTGGCTGTTTTCTACAGAGAATTAATGGAAAGCGAAGCGGGACATTACACAACTTTCATTACTTACGCTCGTAAATATGGAGTTGGAATTGATGTTGAAAAACGTTGGAGAGAATGGTTAGAATTTGAAGAATCTATCATTACCAATTACGGAAAAAACGAAACGATTCACGGGTAGTTTTTTTAGTGTTCAGTGGTCAGTTTTTTTAGTGTTCAGTTGCGACCGCAGTTTTTGGTTTTTTTCTTTGTAAAACTTTGTGAATCTTTGTGAAATTCTAAAAAAATCCGTTTTAATCAGCGTTTTCGCGATAGCGAATCAGTTTAATCAGTGTTACAATATATGCGTTTAGATTTAATCTAAAATCTACAATCTAAATTCTAAAATTCCTTACATTTGAGAGTAACCAAAATCTCGAACTATGAGAATAGAAATGGACCTGAAATTAGGATTTAAAGACGTAATGTTTAGACCTAAAAGATCAACGCTCAAAAGCAGATCTGAAGTTTCCTTAGAACAAAATTTTAAGTTTTTACACAGCACTGCAAGTTGGACAGGAATTCCGATTATGGCTGCCAATATGGATACTGTGGGAACTTTTGAAACAGCAAAGGTTTTGGCAAAAGAAAAGCTTTTTACTGCCATTCATAAACATTATTCTTTAGAAGAGTGGAATAACTTTCTAAAAAATGCAACTCCTGATTTCTACGATTATATTGCCGTAAGTACAGGAACTGGAAAAGAAGATTTTGACAAAATTGAAAAAATAATTACAGCAAATCCGTTACTTAAATTTATCTGTATTGATGTTGCAAATGGTTATTCAGAACATTTTGTTCAGTTTTTAAAGAAAACCCGTAAACAATATCCAGATAAAATAATTATCGCTGGAAATGTCGTTACTGGCGAAATGACCGAAGAACTGCTTTTGGCAGGAGCAGACATTGTAAAAGTCGGAATCGGACCTGGTTCTGTCTGTACAACTCGTGTTAAAACAGGTGTTGGTTATCCGCAATTATCTGCCATCATCGAATGTGCGGACGCAGCGCATGGTTTAGGCGGACATATTATAAGTGATGGTGGCTGTACAACTCCGGGAGATGTAGCGAAAGCTTTTGGTGCAGGAGCCGATTTTGTAATGTTGGGAGGAATGCTCGCAGGACACACAGAAAGTGGAGGTGAACTAATAGAAATCAAAGGAGAAAAATTCAAACAATTTTATGGAATGAGTTCAAAAACTGCAATGGACAAACATTCCGGCGGTGTTGCAGAATACAGAGCAAGCGAAGGAAAAACAGTTCAAGTTCCGTTTAAGGGTGATGTCATTCACACTGTTTTAGATATATTAGGCGGAATTAGAAGCACTTGCACTTATGTTGGAGCTTCAAGATTAAAAGAATTGACTAAACGAACGACTTTCATCCGCGTAAGCGAACAAGAAAACCAAGTTTTTACTAAATAAAAATATATTTCAAAATACATTATGATTAGCATTTCAGAAGCAGGGTTAGGTGATATTTCTACAATTCAGAAAATTACAAACATCACTTGGCCTATTACCTACGGTGAAATTTTATCTCAATCGCAATTAGATTATATGTTAGGTTTGTTTTATTCTGATGAGGCTTTAGCAAAGCAAATTGAGAATAAAGAGCAATTATTCTATCTCATTCTGGATTCTGAATCGACGATTGGCTTTATCGGAATTGAGCATCATTATAAAAATGAAGCCATTACGAAAATTCATAAAATCTACTTGTTACCAGAAACACAAGGAAAAGGTTATGGAAAAAAAGTATTTGATTTTATAGAAAAACTGGCTTTAGAAAACAATTCAAAACAATTGTCATTGAATGTAAACCGATTTAATACAGCATTAGATTTTTATAAAAAAATAGGTTTCGAAATTAAAGAAACCGTTGATATAGAAATTGGAAATGGGTATTTGATGGAGGATTATGTGATGGGGAAAGGTTTATAGCCATTTTATAATTAACAAATTTTAAAATCACAGTTTTTGTGATTTTTTTTATTTCAAAATAAATAGATAACTCTATCTATTTTTGTTTTATCTTTGTTAAAAAAAGAAAATGAAACAGAAAAGCAATGTAAAGGAACGAATACTAGATACAGCATCTCGTCTGTTTTATCATCAGGGGTTTAATAGTACAGGAATTAATCAAATTATTGCTGAGGCAGATATTGCTATTGGATCGCTTTATAAACATTATCAGTCTAAAAGTGATTTGTTGTATCATTATCTTGAACAGCAGGAAACAGAATATTTTGCCAATCTCGATGACTATTTGAAAGACGAGAAACAGCCCTTAAAAAAGCTTCTAAAATTAATAGATTACCGTATTAAAGTTCAGGAAGAATCAAATTGCTCTGGATGTCATTTCATTAAAGTGAATGCTGAAATTGGACGAGGAGATAAAAAAATAGAACAGTTTATTGTGGCTCATAAAGAACGTCAGCGGGACTATATAAAATCTTTAGTTGATGAAATTAGTACTGTAAAATCATTTTCAATAGAAAAAAAAGCACTTCAAAACAGCATTTTTTTAATGATAGAAGGAGCTGTGGTTTCAGCAAGTATAAACGGTAATACTAATGATTTAAAAGAAGTAAAAAAAACTATAAATCAGTTTTTCTGATTTTTTTTGATTAAAAATAGATAGACTACTCTATATAATATGAAAAATACAAAATATATTTCGCTTCTCATTTTGTTACTCGCACATTTGCTTACCATTTTGGATATATTTATTGTAAACGTTGCGATTCCGTCTATTCAACGTGGTCTTGATTCCAGTAATGGAAAAATCCAATTAGTTGTAGCTATGTATATGGTTGGGTTTGCTTCTTTTTTAATAATTGGCGGAAAAATAGGAGATTATTTTGGAAGAAAAAAAATCTTTATTCTAGGGCTGTTTTTGTTTATGGTTACTTCTGCGGGATGCGGGTTTGCTGCCACTACAAATCAGCTTATTGCTTTGAGGTTTTTTCAAGGTATAAGCGCAAGCTTAATGGCGCCACAAGTTTTATCTTATATTCAAATTCTTTTTGTTAGTCATAAGGAGCGCACTTATGCAATGGGCTGGTATGGAATTGCGATTGGAATTGGCACAATGCTGGGGCAGTTTTTAGGAGGTTCTCTTGTAGAACTCCAACCGTTTTTAATCGATCAATCATGGAGGTATATATTCCTTATCAATATTCCTATTTGTTTAATAGCGATTTTGCTGGCCATGCGTTATCTCAATCGATCGAGAGACAATTCTTCTTTGCAAATGGATTATTGGAGCGCATTTATATTATGCATAGGGCTTGCTTTACTGGTTTTTTCGATGGCTGTCGGATTAGAACAAAAAGATTTGGTTGCAATTACGCTGACAATTTCTATAGTATTTCTGATAGGTTTTATATTAAGACAGATCAAAAGAAAATTAAAGAAAAAAGAGCCATTATTGAACATGGAGCTTTTTACGCACAAGAATTTCAATATTGCGGTTTCGGCTTCAGCTCTTTTTATGCTGATGCTTGATGCTTACTTTTTTGTATTGGCAATTTTTCTGCAAGACGGTATTAGACTTTCTCCTATGCAAGCAGGATATTTTATTGTATTTCAAGGATGCGGTTTTATTTTAGCGTCATTTTTTACAGCTAGATTGGTGCTTCAGTATGGTAAAAATGTATTAATTTTTGGAGTGTTGCTTATTATGTTTTCTCTTATTTTTCAGCTAGTTTTTTTTTATTATCAATCAATCGATTACAAGGGATACTTTGCCATGTTTTTGCACGGTATTGGTGTAGCCATGGTTCTGCCTTCATTTGCTAATATTGCGCTGAAAGATTTACCTCAAAACAGAATTGGAAATGCATCAGGAGTTTATTCTACATTGCAGCAATTGTTTGGTGCATTGGGCATTACCTTAACAGGGGGTGTATTTTACTATTTTGCAAAAGGAAAAACAGATTATACAGATTTCTATAATGCTTTTTTCTATGGCACAGTAATTCATCTGTTTTGCTTAACAAGTGTATTGCTTATTTTATTTCTGTTGCCCAATTCTGTTCTTCCCGCAAAAACAGAAAAAGAATATTAAAAAAAACAATTATTACTAACTCACAATCAAATCATGCGTAAACAATAGCCCTTTCACTTCATTCAAAGAAAAAACTGCTTTCTTCAATTTAGTTTTAGAAGGATCGATTGTATAATTATAACTCGTTTTAAAATCGGCTTTATTAGCGATGGCTTTGTTGAATTCAGAACGGTATAAATCGCAATTATCGAAAATTACACCAGTTAAATCTGCCGCCATAAAATCTACAGCTATTAAACTGCAATTGGTAAACGGAGTTCCCTTTAGTTTTAAAGTATAAAACTTAGAAAAATCAAGAATGCAATCATTAAAACGAACTTCAAAAATTAGTTTATCGCACATAGCGAAATTCACTTCTTTAATTTCGCATCGATTAAAAGTAACGGTTCTCAATGCCACATAATTGATTTTTGCTTCGCTGAAAATACAGTCATTAAAAACACAATCAATGAAAGTAACGGCTAAAAACGTGCATGCAGAAAAGTTACAATTGTTAAAAACGCAAGATTCAAAGTCTTTAAAATTAAGATCATCTTTAGCGTAAACAATCGTATTGTATTCTTTATCAAGAAAATATTCGCTTTCTTTTTTCAACCTTTTTTTATAATTATTTGAAGGTGAAAAGGTAATGATTTACGATAAAATAATGGGAACAAATTATAAATGATTTTGATTTCATTCACATTTTTAATGCATAATTTGATGTAGCTTTACACTTATTTTTTAAGTCAAAACATATCAATTTTATTATATGGAACCAACAAGAAAAGAACATGATTTTCTGGGAGAATTAGAAATTCCGAATCATTTATACTACGGAATCCAGACTTTTAGAGCTGTAGAGAATTTCAACATTACAGGAATTCCGATTTCAAAAGAACCTTTATTTATCAAAGCTTTAGGATATGTAAAAAAGGCTGCTGCTTTAGCCAATAAAGATTGCGGCGCAATTGATTCTAAAATTGCCGAAGCAATCTGTTACGGAAGTGATCAGGTTATCGCGGGCAAATTTGATCAGGAATTTGTAAGCGATTTAATTCAGGGTGGAGCAGGAACTTCTGTCAATATGAATGCCAATGAAGTAATTGCTAATATCGGATTAGAATATTTAGGTCATAAAAAAGGAGAATACAATTTTCTGCATCCAAATAATCATGTAAACTGTTCTCAATCGACAAATGATGCTTATCCATCGGCTTTTAGAATTGCTTTGTATTTGAAAATGGAAAGCTTTATTAAAACTTTTGCTGGTTTAGAAGTTGCTTTCGCTAAAAAAGGAGAAGAGTTTAAAGAAGTCCTAAAAATGGGAAGAACGCAATTGCAAGATGCGGTTCCGATGACTTTAGGACAGGAATTTAAAGCTTACGCTACAACAATTGGAGAAGATATTCAGCGTTTAAAAAATGCTCAGGAATTGTTGTTAGAAATAAATATGGGAGCAACAGCCATTGGAACAAAAGTAAATGCTCCAGAAGGTTATCCAGAAATCTGCGTAAAATATTTGGCTGATGAGGTGGGAATTCCGCTGACACTTTCACCAGATTTAATTGAAGCAACGGTTGATACTGGCGCTTACGTTCAGATTATGGGAACTTTAAAACGTTCTGCGGTTAAGATTTCTAAAATCTGCAACGATTTACGTTTATTAAGTTCAGGACCAAGAACTGGTTTTAACGAAATCAATCTTCCGGCACGTCAGCCAGGTTCATCTATTATGCCAGGGAAAGTAAATCCGGTAATTCCAGAAGTGGTAAATCAGACTTGCTTTTATGTAATCGGTCAGGATTTAACGGTGACAATGGCGGCAGAAGCGGGACAATTGCAATTGAATGTAATGGAACCTGTAATTGCTTTTGCAATGTTTACTTCGTTGGATTATCTTTCAAATGCTATTCAGACTTTAATCGATAAATGTATTAACGGAATTACAGCTAATGTTGATCATTGCTATAATATGGTTATGAACAGCATCGGAATTGTAACGCAATTGAATCCGATTTTAGGTTACGAAGAAAGTGCGAGTATTGCTGGAGAAGCTTTAAAAACGGGTAAAAGTGTGCATCAGATTGCAGTTTTGGAAAGAAAGTTGATTACACAAGAAAAATGGGATGAAATTTATTCTTTAGAAAATTTAATTCACCCAAAATTTATTACCAAGTAATATTTGAGATGATATTCCTAAGCCGTCAAATTTATTTTTGACGGCTTTTTTTGTTAAAATAATTTTGAATTAATTAGTTTTAGTTTGTAAGATGTTGAAAATAAGACTTATATTTACAGTAAGAT
This sequence comes from Flavobacterium sharifuzzamanii, assembly GCF_003254585.1. Taxonomy (GTDB): domain Bacteria; phylum Bacteroidota; class Bacteroidia; order Flavobacteriales; family Flavobacteriaceae; genus Flavobacterium; species Flavobacterium sharifuzzamanii. The sequence continues at coordinate 84,072 of NZ_QJGZ01000034.1, forward strand.
TAAGTCTTATTCCTAAAACTAAACTTTGTAAATGGTGATTTTTTTAAAAAATAATGCCTTTCAGTACAAGTATAAAATCTTAGGATTATTACTCTTTATTTCCTTCAATTTATTTGCTCAAGAGGAAAATCAGAATCCCGAAGTTCAAAATCCAAAAATTTGCCCTCCTAAAACAATATTAGAAATCTTCAAAAAAAAGGATTCTGTTTATGTTGTTAAACCCATAAAAAATAGCTTTTTCTTGATTATTCCCGCGATAGGTTCCCAGCCCGCAACAGGTTTCTTTTATGGTGCTGTGGCGCAATATACTTTCAAAGGAAAAGAAGCAACCGATAAATATTCAATAGCAAATGTTGGAATAACTTATACCACAAAAAAACAATGGCTGGTAAATGTCAAGAATAATATTTTGCTCAAAAACAACAAGATATTCTTGAGTGGAGATTACCGTTTGTATATTTTTTCGCAACCCAATTATGGTTTAGGAACAAATATTATTCCGCCTCGTCGCAATCAGGAGCCTGGTTTCAGCATTGATTCTATTGCTGAACCAATGGATTACAATTACTTTAAATTTCATCAGTCGGTTTCCTTTCAAGTTCGCCCAAATTTTTATGTTGGAGGAGGTCTAAATATCGATTGGTATTCAAGTATTGTCGATAAAGAACTTGACGTTGCAAATGGAAAACTTACGTATCATTATAATTATAATCAAAAATATGGATTCGATGAATCAGAATATTTTTTAAACGGTGTGAGTCTTAATTTGGTTTATGATTCTAGAGATAATCAAGTAAATGCAACACATGGATGGTTTGCTAATATAAATTACCGTTTTAATCCGGAAATATTTGACAATCAAGAAGTAAGTAATGTTTTATACGCCGAATACCGAAATTTTATTCCAGTTTCGCAAAAAGACAAAAGATATATTTTGGCGCTTTGGACTTACGGACAGTTTGTAACCAAAGGAAAAGTTCCGTATTTGAATTTGCCTGCAATTGGCTGGGATCAGCGAAGTCGAAGCGGAGAAGGATATACGCAGGGATTATTTAGAGGTACAAATTTGGTTTATTTGGCAAGCGAATTTAGATTTCCGATAACCTGCAATCAAATGCTGAGTGGTACCGTTTTTACAAATTTTGTAACCACAAGCAATCCAGATACTAATACCAAGCTTTTTGAATATGTACAACCAGCCTTTGGTTTCGGCCTTCGTGTTTTAATCGATAAAGCGACAAGAACTAATCTTATTGCAGATTACGCTTGGGGTAATAATTCTAAAGGATTTTACTTGAATGCTGGAGAGACTTTTTAATTTTAAAAATTGCAAGCTTTAAACGTAAAATAATATTAAAAAGCAGGCTATCGGGTCTGCTTTTTTTATTGTTCACAATAAAATCATAATTTGTAAAGTTGTTTAAAATTATTTTAAATAGTATTCTTATTTTTGTTGTATATACAAACTTCTTAATATGAAATTACTGATAGTCGAAGACGAGCCAAATCTATTATCGATTTTACGAAAAGGTTTTGCAGAAAATAATAATGAAGTGAGCGTAGCTATGGATGGAAAAACAGCTATGGAAATGATTCATAATTATACTTTCGATGTTGTAATTTTAGACGTAATGCTTCCTGATGTCAACGGAATTGAAATCTGCAGAAGACTTCGCGCCGAAAAAAATTTCGTGCCAATTTTACTTTTAACTGCCTTAGGAACTTCAGAAAACATTGTAACTGGACTTAATTCTGGTGCGGATGATTATTTGGTTAAACCTTTTAAATTTGGTGAATTAGACGCCAGAGTTAATGCTTTATATAGAAGATCACAGCAGGAAACAGAAAAAATAGACACCATCACAATTGCTGATTTAGAAATAAATGGACGTGCAAAAACAGTTAAAAGAAACGGAGAAAATATCGTTTTAACGGCCAAAGAATTTAAGCTTTTATATTATTTGGCTAAAAATACAGGTCGTATCGTTTCGCGCGATCAGATTTTAGATAATGTTTGGGATATTAATTTTGATATGAATACCAACGTTGTCGATGTATATATTACGTACTTAAGAAGAAAGATAGACAAGCCTTTTTCAACCAAACTGATTCATACTATGAAAGGTTTGGGTTATGTAATAAAACCATAATATGGACATTAGGAAAAAAATCACTTTCAATTATGTTGCTCTTTCTACCTTTAGCACTTCGCTATTGTGTATCATCGTGTTTTTTTTATTTAGAGAAAATAACCGATACCACTTCTTAAAGCGTTTAGATGATAGGGCCAAAATTGTAGCTTCAATTCATTTTCAAAAAGATCCAGAGAAAATTAAATATTATAAAAATCTTCAAAAAAATGGTCTTGAAGAATTGATAGAAGAAGAAGAGTATGTATTAAAAATTAACAGCCATAATAGTTTTGACTACAATACCAATCTGAATCTTCCTAATACTTTTTATACTAATATTTTAAGTACAGGGAAAGACTCTTACGAAAAAGACAATAAGTATTATTTAGGACAGATTTTTCAAGAAAACAATCAAAAATATATTGTAATTGTTGGCGCGAGAGACCGCAAAGGAAAAGATACAACGGTTTATATTGTCAAAATTATGCTTTTTGGCGGAATCGGATTTGTGATTCTAGCTTTTCTTTTAGGTCGATATTTAGCAAAACGTGTTATTAATCCCGTAGCAAGAATTACAAAAGAAGTAAAAAGAATTAGTGCTTCTAATCTGCACAATCGCCTTCCAGAAGTTAAAAACTCTGATGAAATTTCAGATTTGACCAATACTTTTAATAATATGCTGGATCGACTAGAAACTTCTTTTGAGATTCAGGCTAACTTTATTAACAATGCTTCTCACGAGTTAAAAACGCCAATTACAACCATTATTGCCGAGTCGGAGATTATGCTGCTAAAAGAGAGAGAAAAGCATGAATATGTAGAATCTTTGCAAAATATTTATAGTCAAGCTTCAAGATTAGGAAACTTGACAGAAAGCCTTCTTAAGCTGACCCAAACAGGATATGACGGACAAAAACAAGTTTCGGATATTGCCCGAATGGACGAATTGTTATTGGATGTAAAATCAGATTTAGATAAAATTTATCCAGATAATCGCGTAAGCATTAAACTTAATTTTGCTCCAGAAGATTCTAATCTGTTATTGTTGCCATGCAATAAACCGCTTTTAGAATTAGCAATCAATAATATTATTACCAATGGAGTAAAATATTCAGACAACAACGAAGTCTTTGTGAATCTTACGGCCAATAAAGAAATGATCAAAATTGCGATCAATGATATTGGAATCGGAATTCCGCCAGAAGATATTCCGCATTTATATGAACCTTTCTTTAGAGGTAAAATCGCTGCCAAATACATTGGTTATGGTTTAGGGCTGCCATTAGCGTCTAAAATCATAAGAATGCATGATGGTGAACTTCAAGTGCAATCTGAGCAGAATAAAGGAACAATCGTTACAATCATCTTTAAAAAAGGCAACATTAAAAAATCTAATGTTTAATTTTAGGAAATTCTAATTTTAGATTAATAACGGTCTAATTTGCCGAGAGTTATTTTGTAGGTATAAACTAAAAAAATATACTTATGAAAAATTTTCTTATACCTACAACTTTAAAAGATGATACTATTTCGGCTGTTAAATCTGCGGTAAATCAGTCTAAGAATACTGAGTCGGAAATTATTTTAGTATTAGTTTCAGAAGCCCCTGATACGTTTTCTTCTTCAGGTTTTTTGAGAGAAATGAAATCTGGACTTACCAAAAGCCAGGAAGAAGTTCTGGAAACTTGCCGTTATATTATAGAACATACTTCAAATATTAAGCTAAAAGTTCACAACCAATACGGACTTTCGGCACCAATTTTCAGGCGTCTTATCGAAGCTTTTTCTGTAAAGCTGATTATTCTCACTCATTCTTATAAACAGGAAACCAAAAGAATTCATCAGTATTTGGTGCAATTGGCGGGAAATCAAAAATGTCCTATTCTGCATCTCAGTACAGAAATCAATAAAGAGGTTTTCCATAAAGCATTGTATGTTGAAAATTCTAGTAAAAATATTCATGTAAAAGATGTGCAGGAATTTTTAAGCGCCAATTTCTCTTTTGAAATTGTAAGTCAGACAGCCAGTTTTGAAGATAACTACGAAAATGTTGCACCTTTTCTATCAGAAGCTATTTCAAAACATAACATTGACATGTTAGTGGAAACGCGCAAAGGCGAAAAAATCAAATTTAAAAAAGCCAAAAAAGAAAATATCAATGAAAAGCTAGGCCTTCCAGTTCTTTCATTGTACGAAGAGATGGTTTGAGACTAAGGTTCTCAGATTCTGAGGTTCTAAGGTACTTAGTTTTTTAATTTTTGGCCTTAGGATCTCAGAACCTTAGCCCCTTAGTTCCTTAGAACCTTAAAAATATTAATTTAAAACCGAAAATATGTTATTAAAGAAAAGAATACCAATGAAGTACGTTCTCGGGAAAATTAAAGTAGAAATTGCTCTAGTACTCGCATATACAGTACTATTTGAAATTTTGCATCATTATTTCATCAACCTTCCTGTAGATATCCCGATTGCGATTCCAACCATGATTGGAACAATTATTTCCTTATTATTAGCCTTTAAGTCCAATCAAGCTTATGACAGATGGTGGGAAGCAAGAATTGTGTGGGGAGCAGTTGTAAATGATTCAAGAACCTTAATTCGTCAAGTTTTAACCTTTTACAATGATCCTGGTTATTCAGTTGAAGCCAGCGAATTCAAAGAAAATTTTGCTAAAAGGCAAATTGCATGGTGTTATAGTTTAGGAGAATCACTAAGAAACAGAAACCCTATAAAACCGCTTGAAGGTTTAATTAGCGAAGAAGAAATTAAATACATAAAAAATCATCAGAACGTTCCGAATGCGATTTTGATGTTACATGCGAGAGATTTAAGAACTGCTAAAAACGAAAAGAAAATCAACATGTATCAGCAGGTTGAAATCGATAATACTTTGTCAAGATTGTGTGATGAAATGGGGAAATGTGAGCGTATTAAAAACACGATTTTCCCAACAACATACAGTATGTACATCAGATTGACTTTGTGTTTATTCATTTTTGTATTGCCTTTCGGATTAACAAGCGTATTGAGCTGGTTTGCAATTCCGTTGATTACAGCAATCGGTGCCGCTTTCTTTTTGATTGAAAGAATGGCGATTCATTTGCAAGATCCGTTTGAAAACAGACCAACAGATACTCCGGTTACGGCAATTGCAAATACAATTGAGAAAAATATCAAACAAATGCTGAACGAATATCAAAGTGAATTTGATATTCTGAAAGAATTTGATTTAAATGACGAACCTAAGAAAGTCGAGAAAGACGCTTATTTTGTCTTATAACTATTTAATTTTGGTCTTCTTTTAATTGTTGGCTGGACAGTGAGTAGTTGCGCTGTCCAGTTTTTTTATTTAAACACATAGTTTTGTCATTTCGACGTAAGGAGAAATCTCCACAAGTAACTCCGTAACAATTTTCCAATCTTTGTAGAGCTTCTCGCGAAGATTTCTCCTTACGTCGAAATGACAAATGTTACGTTGATTATTGGAACTTTATAATTGCTTCGCCAATCTTCCCAACGTCTGAATAGCAGTTCTCAATTCGTTAGACCAAGGCAATCCAAAACTCAAGCGCATACAATTTGAAAATTGGTTTTGAAAAGAGAAAATTCTTCCCGGAGCAATACTAATATTATGTTTCAGTGCTAAATGATAAAAAGCTACAGTATCAATTTTTTTATCCAATTCGACCCAAAGGAAAAAACCGCCTTGAGGCTGACTCACTTTGGTTCCCGCTGGAAAAGATTCTAAAACGGTATTGATATAATTGGTGCAGTTTCGATTCAGAATCTGGCGAATTTTTCTAAGATGGTTTTCATAGCGACCGTTTTTTAGAAAGTCACCAACGACTTCATGTGTAATAGTTGAATTAGAGATTGTATGGTATAATTTAGTTCTCAGAACTTCTTTTTTAAACTTCCCTGGAGAAACCCAACCCACACGATAGCCTGGTGCTAGACTTTTAGAAACCGAACTGCAGCACAAAACGATACCGCTTTCATCATATGTTTTACAATTTGTTGGACGGCTTGTTCCAAAATACAAATCGCCGTGAATATCATCTTCAATTAGCGGAACATTATAGAAATCCATTAAACGGACAATTTCCTTTTTATGTTCGTTTGGCAGCATACTTCCCGACGGATTACTGAAATTGCTCATCAAAACACAAGCTTTTACCTTCTTTGTAGAAAGTGTTTTTTTAACTGCTTCTATTTCAATTCCTGTTGTCATATTGGTAGGAAGTTCCATTACGTATAAACCTAAAGATCTCGCCAATTGCAGAATTCCAAAGTAAACCGGACTTTCTGTAATAATCGTATCTCCCGGTTTCGTGAGCGTTAATAAACAATCCGAAATTGCCGAAATACAGCCCGGAGTTGTTATAATATCATCTTCAGTCAAAGAACCGCCCCAAGTAAACGACCAGCGCGCAATTTCTTTTCTTAAATTACTATTTCCTTCAATTTCTTCATAACTTGTTCCGCTGTTGGGCAATTGGCGCATGGCTTGAACCATTCCTTTATTCAGTTTCGCAATCGGAAGCAATTCATTGGACGGAAAACCAAGCGAAAGCATCGTAATGTCTTTTTTACGCATATCGCCATAAACCAAATCTACTAAATCCTCACGTTCAATATTTTCAAGAGTTAAAAGCGGTTTGCTTGCAGATGGTTCTGGAATTGTTCTTGCCGAAATATTACTTACATAATAACCTGATTGCGGTCTTGATTCGATCAAAGAACGGCTCTCCACTTCATAATAAGCCTTGCTGACAGTGCTCATACTATAACCAGTTTCGGCACAAACTTCTCGTATAGAAGGCAGTTTATCGCCTACATTTAGAAGTCCAGATTTGATCTGTTTTTCGATGAGGTCAGCAAATTGCAGATATAAGTAATTTGAATTTTTCATTGTAAAAATAAAAACTGTTATGCTGCAATTTACAAAAACTGTATCTGTATTGCTGTTTAATTTTTTAGAAATTTGCTTCATCAAAAGAAAATAAATTCAAAAGCGAATTTTGTGAAAACAACAAAGTATTACGTAGCAGCAATTTCAGCCTTTATTACATGGGGGCTTTTTAGCTTAGTTTTAAAACCGATACATGATTATCCGTCATTGGATATTCTGTTTTTTCGTGTTTTTAGCTGTGGTATTTTAATGCTTTTGATTGCTTTTCTATTTAAAAGAAAACAAATAAGAGAAACCATTGATATTTTTAAAGCTTTACCAAAATCAGAAAAAAGAAAATCAATTCTTTTAAATATTGGCGGAAGCGCATTTTTGATGGCCAATTGGTTTACATTCATTTATGTAGTAAATCATATCAGCGTAAAAGCCGCTTCTCTGGCTTATCTTGTTTGCCCAATCCTGACTACATTATTAGCTTATTTTATACTAAACGAAAAACTGCTAAAGACGCAATGGCTTTCTGTGGGATTAAGCATTTCAGGATGTTTATTGCTTTCATATAGCGATATCATGGATATGTTTTTCAGTATCATTATAGGTCTTACTTATGCCGCTTACTTAGTAAGCCAGCGCGCCAATAGAGGTTTTGACAAGTTTATTGTTCTAACTTTTCATATCACATTGGCTGCATTATTTTTATTACCGTTTTATCCGGTTTTTGGGGGACCGGTTCCAACGGAATTTAAGTTTTATTTCTGCATTGAAACCATTGCAATTGTATTTACTATAATTCCGTTATTTCTCAATTTATATGCACTTTCAGGAATCAACTCTTCAACAGTTGGAATGTTATTAAACATTAATCCGATGATTGCATTTGGTTTGGCGGCCTTTTTCTTCAAAGAAAATATCACGCCTTTGCAGATTACAGCATACGGTATCATTTTTACTGCAGTGTTAGTTTTTAATTCGCATCATATTTTTGCCATAAAGCAAAAAATGACCTCAATATCCAAAGGTTCTTAATTCTTAGTTTTCATATTTTTTATTGGTTTAAAATCGAAAATTGTCAGAATCTTAACAGGATGTTTAAACAGGAATGAGTATATTTCATTCCTGTTTTTTTTGCGATAAACTGAAAAAATAGTAGCCACAGATTACACAGATTAAAAGGATTATATTCTTGTACGAAAGAATGTTGCCACGAATTACACGAATTTCCACAAATTTTGTTAACTATTTTAGAATAATTAATTCGTGGAAATTCGTGTAATTCGTGGCAAATAAAAAAATCCTTTCAATCCTTTTAATCTGTGGCAAAAAAAAACTAATACGAAACGAATATTATTGATATGAAATCAGCCAAACTTCAAGCCTTTACTCCGTTATTTTATTTAGTATGGTCAGATGATTTACTGACTCAAAAAGAATTTACAACTCTGCAAGGATTTATAAATTCGCTAAATGTATTATCTCAAGAAGAAAAAGAATATTTACTTTCTAAAGTAGATATTTCAAATCCGCCTTCGCGAAATGAACTCACACAATGGAAATCGGATATTGAAAAAAGCATTCAAGATAAATCTTCTGTTAAGTCGATTTTTGATATTGCAAAAGCACTTTCGGGAACCGATTTAGATTTAACCCCAATAGAATCCGATTTTAAAAAGTTGGAAAACGATTTGGGAATTTTGGGTGAAGAAGCGCTTCAAAACTTTAAAACCAAAGCAGGTTCTTTTACGGCAGATTCTCATACCAATGCTAGTTTTGATATTCAGAAAATCACACAAATTTTAGACGGAAAAGAAGCTGCAATAATCAAAAGGGTAAAATCGGTGATTTCAAGACCTGAATTTGCTTATGAAACTTCTACCGATATTAATGTTTTCAGACAAACCGTTTACAAATGGTGTAAAATTCTGGCTGATGAAAACCTTGGAAACATGGCGTATCCAAAACAATATGGCGGAGGAGAAAACATAGCCGATTATTTTGCGATTATGGAAACGCTGAGTTATCATGATTTAAGTCTGGTAATTAAATTCGGAGTTCAGTTTGGACTTTGGGGAATGAGCGTTCAGTCTCTTGGAACTGAAAAACATTATGCTAAATATTTAAAAGATATTGGCTCGCTGAAACTTCCTGGCTGTTTTGCTATGACCGAAACACATCACGGATCGAACGTAAAAGGTTTAGAAACTACAGCAACTTACAATCATAGCGATCAGACTTTTACTATTCACACACCAAATAAAAATGCGCAAAAAGAATATATTGGCAACGCAGCTGTTCACGGACAAAAAGCAACTGTTTTTGCGAAATTAATTATTGACGATCACGATTATGGTGTTAATGCGTTTGTGGTTCCATTACGCGATCCAAATGGAAATGTCGTAAATGGCGTAACAATTGGCGATTGTGGCCACAAAATGGGATTAAATGGTGTAGACAACGGAACCATTAGTTTTGATAATGTAGTAATTCCGAAAGAAGATATGCTCGATCGTTTTGCTTCTGTGAATGATAAAGGCGAATTCGAAAGTCCGATTCCGAGTGATAACCGTAGATTTTTTACCATGTTAGGCACTTTGGTAGGAGGAAGAATCGGAATTCCGCGTTCGGCTTTAGCGGCAGCAAAATCTGGACTTGCAATTGCCATTCGCTACAGCGATCAAAGAAGACAATTTGGACCAGAAGGCGGTTCTGAAGTTCCGATCTTAAATTATAGAATGCATCAGCGCAGATTGTTGCCACATTTGGCTAAAACATATGCAGTTCATTTTGCGCTTCAATATCTAACGAACAGATTTTTAAATAGAACCGAAGCCGAAATGCAAGAAATTGAAGCTTTGGCTGCAGGAATGAAATCATATTCTACTTGGAGTACGAGAGATATTTTGCAGGAATGCCGTGAAGCCTGCGGAGGAAAAGGATATTTGTCTGAAAACAGAATCGATGCACTTAAAAATGACACTGAAATTTACACCACTTTTGAAGGTGATAATACGGTTTTGATGCAATTGGTAGCCAAAAATCGTTTGGCAGAATTCAGAAAATCGTTTGGAGAAATGGGTTCGTTGGGAATCATTAATTATGTATATGAAAATGCGAAAACAGCTATTGCTGAGAAAAATCCAATTGCAACCAGAAGAACTGACGATGAGCATTTGTTAGATGGGGAATTCCATCTTCAGGCATTTGTTCACAGGGAAAAGACAATTTTGGCTTCTGCAGCGCGACGCATCAAGAAATTAATTGACGGCGGATTAGAACCTTATGATGCGTTTAATGTCATTCAGCATCAAATGATTGATGTTGCTCAGGCGTATTTGGAGAGAATAGTTCTAGAACAATTTCAGCTTGCAATAAAAGCGGTTGAAGATGAACAATCAAAAGCAATTTTGACGAAACTGAATCAGCTATACGCACTTTCTACAATCGAAAAAAATAAAGCTTGGTATTTGGAAGACGGTTATATGGAAGCAGTTAAAACCAAAGCAGTCCGTAAAATTGTAAATCAGCTTTGCTGGGATATTCGTCCTGACGCGGTGGCTTTGGTAAATGCTTTTGATATTCCAGAAAGCTGTTTGGCAGCGCCAATTGCGGTTTGATTTTAAATCATATAAGTAATATAAGTTTTAAAAAAATCTTTGTCAAAGTTTTAAACTTTGACAAAGATTTTTTTATGCCATTAAAGCTTGAGGTATAAAATTGATGATAGCATAAGGGCCTTTATATCATTGTTTTATTAAAATAGTTTGACTTTTCAAATTCTTGGACATTCATAGAAATTACAGAAACCTCTGGAAGTAGCGCATTTAGTTTTGTAACGATTACTTTTGACAGATTGCTCTTTTGGTCATCATTTCTACCTTCCATAATGTAGCCGAAAACATGAATAAAATCATTTAGAGTATTTCCGTTGTTATAATACGTAAAAGGATTAATGCGTACTTTGATTTCAGAATCTGGGAAAAGATCAGTTGATAAAGCGGCATCAAAAACTCCCTGCATTATTTCATCAGCAGCTAGTCGGCGCAGCACATTTTCTGAACAGTCAATTATAAAGTGTGGCATAATTTTAAGTTTTATTGGGTTTGTTGTAACAAAATTATAAAAAAGGTTACTTGTAATATTTTAGAATACACACTTTATTATATTTGTATATCTTATTTATTTTTTTGTCAGTTTGAAAAATCTATTTCTTTCCGTTTTTATAGTTCTTATCAGCTTTCCTCTTTTTGCATCGGAGAGCACAGATGTTATATTAAAAGAATTAAACGAGGCAATCAAAAATAAACAGCATTACGTAAAGATTAAAGAAGAACGAATTGCGAATTTCAAGAAAATTAAATCTGAGAATCTTACGAAAGAGCAGGAGTATAATTACAACAAAACGCTGTACTTTGAATATCAGAAATTAAATTCTGATTCAGCTATTCAATACGTAAAAAAGAACCTTAAAATTGCAGAAGAACTTCGAGATAAAGAGCTTTTCAATTTGGCTCAATTGGAATTGGTAACGCTTTATTCCTCTTCTGGAAAATACCGTGAATCTGAAGCCATTTTAAAGAGCATTAATAAAAAAAGCCTTCCTGCTTCCTTACTTCCAAATTATTACATTTCGTATCGTGAGTTTTTCGAGCATTATGCAGCTAATAGTTACAGTCCTGAATATAGAAAACAGATAGGAAAATATAGAGATTCATTATTAAGTATTCTAAATCCGAATACATTGGATTTTCAAATTAATAGAATTCAGCAGGATATTTTTATTGATAAAAAATACAATGATCCTAAAAAACAGTTATTAGCTTTATTGAGTAAAACAAAAGAAGAAAGTCCGCAATATGCGATGATTACTTATTTGTTAGGAAAAATTGGTGAAGCGACACATGATTTGGAAGCCAGAAAAAAATACTACGCACTTTCTGCTACTTCAGATATTAAAAACGCCAATAAAGATAATGCTTCTTTACAGGAACTGGCTTTGGTTTTTTATGAAATCGGAGATGTTGATATGGCCTATAAACTTACACAATCGGCTATTGAAGATGCGCTTTATTGCAATGTCCAGTTTCGTACACTTTTAATGTCAGAAGTTTATTCTATCATCAATACGGTATATTTAGAGCGTGAAGCGCAAAGAAAAAGCGAATTACAGATTTACTTGCTTTGCATCAGTCTACTTTCGTTGTTTTTGATCGTTGCAGTTATTTATGTTTATATACAGATGAAAAAGGTTTCGAGAATTCGATCAGAACTTTACGAAACGAGTCAGAAATTAGCTGAATTAAACAAAGATATTACCGAAACCAACAGTCAGCTTCAAGAAAGTAACCTGCAATTGTCTGAATCTAATTTGGTTAAAGAAGAATATATTGCGCATTTCTTTAATCTTTGCTCAACTTATATCAATAAGCTGGAGAATTACCGTATTATTTTAAACAAAAAAGCAACGGCAAAGCAATTTGATGAAATTTATAAAATTCTAAAGTCAACTACTTTGGTTGATAATGAGTTGGAAGAATTGTACAAGAATTTTGATATTATCTTTTTGAACTTATATCCAACATTCGTAAAAGATTTCAATGCTTTATTAATTCCAGAAGAGCAGATTGTTCTCAAGCAAAATGAGTTGCTAAATACCGAACTTCGAATTTTTGCTTTAATCAGATTAGGAATTACTGATAGTGTTAAAATAGCGGCATTTTTACGTTATTCTTTAAGCACAATTTACAACTATCGCACAAGAGCTCGAAATAAGGCCGCAGTTTCGCGAAATGATTTCGAAGAAATGGTCATGAAAATCGGCTCAAAGGCTTTGAAAGTATAAATATTCGTTTTAAATCTACTACTTTTTTTACTGTTTTTTAAAATTTAAAAATCTGTAAATCAATAATTTAATTTTTTAATCCACTACTTTTTTCTATCCAAAAATGTAACTTGTACGATAACGTTTTAGTTTTACAATATGATAAAAAAGTTTTTTTCTCAAGAAGACTTTCCCTATTATAAACTAATGCTTTAATAATTACTGTTATGTTAAAAAACGTTAAAACAATTGTTGTTTTACTTTTACTAAGTTCTGTAGGAATGAATGCCCAGAACAAAGTTCCAGTTTATCTAGACGATAAAAAACCGATTGAAGAGCGTGTAGAAGATGCGCTTAAACGAATGACTACCGAAGAGAAAATTGCCATGATTCATGCGCAGTCTAAATTTAGTTCTCCAGGTGTAAAACGTCTTGGAATTCCAGAAAACTGGATGACCGATGGACCACACGGAATTCGTGCTGAGGTAAAATGGGACGAATGGGATCAGGCTGGATGGACAAATGATTCTTGTATTGCTTTCCCTGCGCTTACAGCACTTTCATCTACATGGAACAAAGAATTGGCTTCTTTATATGGTAAATCTATCGGAGAAGAAGCACGTTACCGCAACAAAAACGTATTATTAGGGCCGGGCGTAAACATTTACAGAAGTCCATTAAACGGACGTAACTTCGAATATATGGGAGAAGATCCGTTTTTAGCTTCAAAAATGGTTGTTCCTTATATTAAAGGAGTGCAGTCGAATGGAGTTGCTGCTTGCGTTAAGCACTTTGCTTTAAACAATCAGGAAACCAAACGCAATTCTGTTGATGTAATTGTTGACGATCGTGCATTGTACGAAATTTATCTTCCTGCTTTTAAAGCTGCAGTTCAAGAAGGTGATGTTTGGTCAATTATGGGCGCTTACAATAAATACAAAGGACAGCAATGCTGCCATAACGAATATTTGTTAAACGATATTCTTCGAGGAGAATGGGGTTTCAAAGGAGTTGTAGTTTCTGACTGGGGTGGTGTTAACGATACTAAACAAGCTATTCACAATGGTTTAGATATGGAATTTGGTTCTTGGACAAATGGTTTGTCTTGGGGAACAAGTAATGCTTACGACAACTATTATTTAGCAAAACCATATTCTGAAATGATCAGAAAAGGAGAAGTTGGAACTAAAGAATTAGATGAAAAAGTACGTCGTATTCTTCGTTTGTCTTTCTTGACGACTATGGATAGAAATCGTCCTTTTGGATCTTTTGGAACAGAAGAGCACGCTATTGCAGGACGTAAAATTGCTGAAGAAGGAATTGTTTTATTGCAAAACAACAACAACATTCTGCCAATCAATCTTTCTAAAACTAAAAAGATTGCTGTAATTGGAGAAAATGCAATTAAAATGATGACTGTTGGTGGAGGAAGTTCTTCGCTTAAAGCAAGATATGAAATCACGCCATTAGAAGGTTTGAAGAAAAGAATCGGAAATCAAGCTGAAATTGTTTACGCAAGAGGTTATGTGGGAGATCCTACAAGTAATTATAACGGAGTTGTTGCTAAAGTAAGTTTAGAAGATAAACGCTCTCCAGCTGAGTTAACTGCAGAAGCTTTAAAAGTGGCTAAAGATGCAGATATTGTTCTTTTTATTGGAGGTTTGAATAAAAGCCCAAATCAAGATGATGAAGGACATGATCGTAATGAATTGAATTTATCTTATGGTCAGGATAAACTAATCAGTGATTTAGCGAAAGTAAACAAAAACATTGTTTTCGTAAATATTTCTGGAAATGCAATTGCAATGCCTTGGATTAAAGAAGTTCCAGGAATTGTTCAAGGATGGTTTTTAGGAACTGAAGCTGGAAATGCTTTAGCAAATGTTTTAGTTGGAGATGTGAATCCGTCAGGAAAATTATCTTTCACTTTCCCAGTAAAATTATCTGATAACGGAGCTCATGCTTTAGGAGAATTCCCAGGTGGTGATTCGGTAAAATACAATGAAGGAATTTTTGTAGGTTACCGTTGGACTGATAAAAACAAAATCAAACCATTGTTCTCTTTCGGTCACGGTTTAAGCTACACGACTTTTGCTTACGGAAAAGTAACAGCAGACAAAAAACAAATGAATGCTGGAGATAAAATAACATTCTCTGTTAATGTAAAAAATACTGGAAACAGAGAAGGCTCTGAAGTGGTACAATTGTATATTGCAGATTTAAAATCTTCATTGCCACGTCCAGTAAAAGAATTAAAAGGTTTTGAGAAAGTAGCTCTTAAAGCTGGAGAAGAAAAAACAGTTACGTTTACAGTTGATAAATCGGCTTTAAGTTTCTTCGATGATAAAAAACACGACTGGGTTGCTGAACCTGGCGATTTTGAAGCAATAATTGGTGCTTCTTCAACAGATATTAAATCTAAAGTGAATTTTTCACTTAAATAAGTTTTTTTATTTCTAAAAATTGGTTGGTTTGTAAAGCTGCAAGTGTAAAAATTTGCAGCTTTGCTTTTAGTTAAAATCTTACCATTAAGACATTAAGAAACATAAAGAATAGCTTTATTGTCTTATATTTTGAGCTAAGTTCATGAAGTAAAAGCTTAATTTTCTTAATATCTTAAGGGTTTTAAAAAAATGGATATGAAAAAAATTACGCTCGCAATATTGACTTTATTTTTTGCGAAGAATATTTCAGCACAAAGTCTGAATAAAATGCAATGGTTTAATGAACCTGAAAAATGGGAAATTAAAAACAATGCTTTAATAATGAATGTTACTGCCAATAGCGATTATTGGAGAATTTCGCATTATGGTTTTACAGTCGATGACGCGCCTTTTTACTACGCAACTTACGGTGGCGAATTTGAAGCAAAAGTAAAATTGACAGGAAATTACATTGCCCGTTTTGACCAAATGGGATTAATGATTCGTATCGACGAAAAGAATTATATTAAAACAGGAGTTGAATTCGTTGATGGAAAATTTAATATAAGTACCGTTGTAACACACGATAAAAGTGATTGGAGTGTGACAACTCTAGAAAAAGTGCCTCCTTTTATCTGGATAAAAGCCGTACGACGATTAGATGCTGTTGAGATATTTTATTCTTTTGATGATAAAAATTACATCATGACCAGAAATGCGCCTTTACAGGATAACACGCCTGTGATGGTTGGTTTAATGGCCGCTTCTCCAGACGGAAAAGGTTTTGAAGCTAAATTTGAAAATTTTTCGGTTAAGCACTTGCCAGACCAAAGAAGATTAGAATGGCTTAAAAATCACCAATAGAATAAATTCCAATTTGAAAATTCCAAATTCCAAACTTAATTTTCGAATTTTAAGAGTACAGAAAATCTAAAATCTGCAATCTACAATCTACAATCTACAATTATAACTTAACTTAAACCAAACACAAATGAGTTCAATTTCATCTGATATTAAACCAAAAAAACACTACGAAATTCTTGATGGACTGCGTGGAGTTGCAGCTATTTTAGTGGTTGCTTTTCATATTTTTGAAGCTTTTGCAGGCGGAAACCGTTTTAAACAAATTATAAACCACGGATATCTTGCTGTAGATTTCTTTTTCCTTTTGTCAGGATTTGTTGTTGCTTACGCATACGACGATCGTTGGGTAAAAATGGGACAATGGGAGTTTTACAAGCGCCGATTAATTCGTTTACAGCCTATGGTAATCATAGGAATGATTATTGGCGCCATCTTTTATTACTTTCAGGCTTCAGATATACTTTTTCCGCAAATTGCAGGAATGGAAGTATGGAAAGTTATTCTAACAATGGTAATCGGATTTACATTGCTGCCAATTCCTCCTTCATTAGAAATTAGAGGTTGGGGAGAAATGCACCCTTTAAACGGTCCGGCATGGTCGCTTTTTTTTGAATATATTGCAAACATCTTGTACGCCGTTATCTTCCGTAAATTTTCGAATAAAGTAATGTCAGTTTTTGTATTGATATTTGCCGGACTGTTAATTCATTATACAGTTTTCGGACCAAAAGGTGATGTTATCGGAGGATGGTCTTTCAATGTAGAACAAATGTATGTTGGTTTTACGCGTTTATTATATCCGTTTTTTGCTGGAGTTTTATTATGCCGCTTAGGAAAATTAATCCATGTAAAAAATGCTTTCTGGGTTTGCAGTATCCTAATCACAATTGTTTTGGCATTGCCAAGATTTGGAGACGAAAATAGTCTTTGGATCAATGGTTTATACGAATCTTTCTGCATCATTGTAATGTTTCCAATTATTGTTGCAATTGGAGCAGGAGGAGAAATTAAAAACGAATTTTCATTAAAAATCTGTAAACTATTAGGAGATATCTCATATCCAATTTACATTACACATTATCCATTAATTTACTGGTTTACTGCATGGGTTGTAGACAATAAAGTAACAATGGAAAATGGCTATCTGGAAGGCATTGGAGTTTTAATCGTAAGCATCGTTCTAGCCTTTGTTTGCTTAAAATTATACGATGAACCAGTTAGAAAATGGCTGATGAAGAAATTTCAGAGAAAGCAAAGGTTCTGAGGTACTAAGATACTAAGCTGCTAAGGTTTTAGATAATAGAAAAAATAAAGACTTAGAGTCTATCAAAGAACTGAAATTCTAAATTTTGTTAGTTATAGATTTTCAAAAAGGGATGAAGTTTAAAACTTCATCCCTTTCTTATTTGTGTATTGCTTGATTTACAAGATAAAGAATAAGTGTTTTAGGAGAAAACCTCTGCAGCTTTGTATCTTTGTCCCTTTGAACCTTTAAAAAAAAACTTATTCTAAAACCAATTGCCCTAAAGCTTCTTTACTGAAACCTTTTAATTCATCCGTTTTTCCAGCTTTGATTTTAGCCACCCAATTTGGATCTGATAAAAGAGGTCTTCCAACGGCAACCAAATCAAAATCGCCTCTATCGAAACGTCTGTTTAGTTCTTCTAAAGAAGTTGGCTGAGAACTTTCGCCTGCAAATGCACCAAAGAAATCGCCAGAAAGACCAACAGAACCTACGGTAATAGTAGGAGCGCCAGTTACCTTTTTAGCCCATCCTGCGAAGTTCAGATCAGAGCCTTCAAATTCTGGTTCCCAGAAACGGCGTTGCGAAGCGTGAATAATATCAACACCAGCATCAACAAGCGGAGTAAGCCAAGCTTCTAATTCTTGTGGATTTTTAGCCAATTTATAATTATAATCAGAAGGTTTGAATTGAGAAAAACGCATAATCACAGCAAAATCGTTTCCAACTTGCTTTCTCACTTCTTTGATTACTTCAATTGCAAAACGATTACGTTCTGGTAATGTTTTTCCTCCGTAGATATCTTCACGTAAATTTGTTTCAGCTCTAAAGAATTGGTCAATTAAATAACCGTGAGCACCGTGAATTTCTACAGTATCAAAACCTAATCTTTTAGCATCAGCAGCAGCTTTACCAAAAGCTAGGATAGTATCTTCAATATCTTTTTCAGACATGGCAACACCATTTCTAAAATCAGGTCGGTTTAATCCAGACGGACCTTCAAATGGAACCGGCGGAACCCATCCAGAATGGTGGTTGTCCATAATTCCCATATGCCAGATCTGCGGTCCCATTTTTCCACCCGCAGCATGAACTTCATCAATCACTTTTTTCCATCCGTTTAAAGCTAAATCGCCATAAAAATGAGGAACATTAGCATCATTAGAAGAAGATTTTCTGTCAATAACAGTTCCTTCAGATAAGATTAGACCCACTTCGCCTTCAGCTCTTTTTTGGTAATAAGCTGCGACTTCATCAGTTGGAACTCCGTTTGGAGAAAAAGAGCGCGTCATTGGCGCCATTACGATTCGGTTTTTCAGATTTAACGATTTTAAGTTAAATTCAGAAAAGAGGTTGTTTGTACTCATAGTAATTTTACAAATTAGATTGAATTAATTTACTAAGTGCTTCAAAGGCACCTTCGTTACGTTTATAATAAGTCCATTGTCCAACGCGTTTGGCTTCAATAAAACCAGCGCGCTGTAAAATAGACAAGTATTCGGATACTGTGGATTGAGTCAAACCAGCTTTGGCTTGAATCTGTCCAACGCAGACTCCATGCTCAAATCCAGCATGTTCTAGTTGGCCAGGAAAGTTAATTTCAGGCTCTTTTAGCCATTCCAACATCTGTAGTCGGGACTTGTTAGATAATGCTTTAAAAATTTCTATCGTTTCCATAGTGCAAATATATCGACTTTTCCCGATATATGGATTTGAAGAAAAATATTTAGGATAATTTTATGACTGGGGAGGAAGAAACTTTTTGTTACGCAAAGAGATTTTATTAAAGAAAAATTATATTTGTTTTAGTTTTAATCAAAGAAAAACGCAGAGTTTTATTCTTATTTTATGTCATTTCGACGAAGGAGAAATCTCCACGAGAAGCTCGACAAAGATTAGACATTCGTTGCGGAGTTACTTGCGAAGATTTCTCCTTCGTCGAAATGACAAACTATTGTGTTGATTATGAGATTAAAACAATCCTCAAACAAATAAAACTTAATCTATTATGAAAAAAACTGTACTCATTCTAGCATTTTTATGCTGTGTAATCACCAATTCTAAAGCACAAGTTGTAGGTGTAGATGTTGGAGATATTGCTCCCGAAATTGATCTTCCGGATACAAAAGGAGAGAAAGTAGCGCTTTCTTCTTTAAGAGGAACTTTAGTTTTGGTAGACTTTTGGGCTTCTTGGTGCGGACCTTGCATTAAAGAACAGCCATTGCTAATAAAAATGCACAATGCTTATCCAGACAAATTATCGATCTATGGAGTTTCTATGGATACCAAAAAGCCATTATGGACAGGAGCAATCGCAAAAGCAAAACTACCTTGGACAAACGTTAGTGACTTAAAATACTGGCAGTCTCCAGTTGTCGGAGATTATATGCTACAATCTGTTCCTTTGAACTTTTTAATTGATAAAAACGGAATTATTTTAGCAAAAAACATTCACGGACCGGCTTTAGAAGCTAAAATTAAAGAGCTTTTAGAGGTTCAGTAATTTTCGTTATTTTTCTAATTTAAAGGTATAGTTTGTCATTTCGACGAAGGAGAAATCTCCACGAGAAACTCCACAAAGATTAGACATTTGTTGCGGAGCTACTTGCGAAGATTTCTCCTTCGTCGAAATGACAAACACTATGTAAAATTAAAAGCCTAATCATTAAGATTAGGCTTTTAATTTTTTAATTCTTCTCTAAGACTCTTTAATCACTTTCTTTACACCTCCAAAACTCGTTTTCAGCATTTCTCTAATCTGAAACTGTGTTTTGTTCTGCGAAGCGCTTTTCCAATCTTTGAGATCAAAAATATGAATATGATCTGCGTAAGGATTTGTTAAAAATGAAATTCGTGAAATCGTATATTTATAATATTTCAGTTCGTGAGAAACATGTCGATTTGGAACAACAATTAATATATTTTCCCAATTCAAAAAGTCTTTCGGAACATCTTTTCTTTCTAACAATCCTAAAGATTCAAAAAAAGCCATAATCTTCTGATCATTAAGTTTATTAATCTTCTGATCGAGGTTCTTAAAAGTGGTATGGAGTCTATTTTCGTTAATAATAGTACTCATAATGGTAATTGCTTTTTTATGATTTTAATATAAAATTACGTCAAAAGAAAATCATTTTCGAATCTGAAGCCATTAGATTCATTCTAAATTTTGAAAGCCCATTTTAGAAGCATTTGTTATGAATGAGTTATCAGATTTTGATAAAATACTATTAATGTTTATTCTCTAAAAGCCTTATTTTTATCGCTATTTGATTTTACTAACAACCAAACCTATGAAAACCACTTTTGCTCAAAAAACAATTTTCTGCTTTTTTCTTGTATGTTCATTTCACTTATTGGCTCAAAACAGATTAGGAAGAGAACTCATTTTAATTGATAAAGAGTGGCGATTTTCATTTGGGCATTTATACGATACAAAAAAAGATTTTGGTCACGCCGAAGGTTATTTTTCTTATCTGACTAAAACTGGATTCGGTGATGGACCAGCGGCTTCTGGCTTTGATGATCGCGCTTGGAGAAAATTAGATCTACCACACGATTGGGCAGTAGAACAGTCTTTTAGCGAAGGCGCAAGTTTTAGCCACGGATTTAAAGCAGCGGGCAAAAATTTCCCAGAGAAGAGTATTGGTTGGTACAGAAAAAAAATAACGATTCCGAATGAAGATTTAGGAAGAACAATTTCTTTAAAATTTGATGGCGTTTTTAGAAATTCGAAAGTGTTTTTTAACGGATTTTACTTAGGAACAGAGGAAAGCGGTTATAATGGTTTTGAGTATGATGTAACGGCTTATGTAAACTATGGAGGCGAAAATACAATCGTAGTCCGTGTTGATGCTTCAATGGAAGAAGGCTGGTTTTATGAAGGAGCAGGGATTTACAGACATGTTTATTTGCAGAAAACCAATCCGCTTCATGTGGCACAGAACGGAACTTATATAACTTCAGAAATTGAAAATAATAATGCTGTCATTACTGCAGAAGTAAAATTGGAAAACAAAGGATATTTTAAAGGAAATGTAGAAGTAAGTCAAATCATCTTAGATGCATCGAGAAAACAGATTGTTTCTAATACAGAAAATGTTTCTGCTCCAGAATTTTATAAAACAAATAGTTATACATCAAAATTAAATGTCAAAAATCCGCTTTTGTGGGATATTGAGAATCCAAATTTGTATAAACTGATTACCGAAATAAAAAGTGAAGGGAAAACAATTGATAAATATGAAATTTCATTCGGAATCAGAACGATAAAATTTGATCCAGAAAATGGTTTTTTCCTTAACGGAAAAGCGGTGAAATTAAAAGGAACCAATAATCATCAAGATCATGCGGGAATTGGAACAGCGCTTCCAGATGAGATTCAATATTATAGAATTAAGAAACTGAAAGAAATGGGTTCCAATGCCTATAGATGTTCACATCATCCGCCAACGCCCGAATTATTGGACGCCTGCGATAAACTTGGAATGTTGGTTATTGATGAAACTCGTTTAATGGGAATAAACGATTACCATTTGAATGATTTGAAGCGAATGATGGAGCGTGATCGTAATCATCCAAGTATTTTTTGCTGGTCGGTTGGAAATGAGGAATGGCAGATAGAGGGTGGAATAACTGGTGAAAGAATCACCAATACAATGCAAGATTTTTCTAAAAGTATTGACCCAACAAGACCTGTTACCGTAGGGATCAGCAGCGGATTTAAAAGCGGAATTTCTTCAGTTGTAGAAATTATGGGCTATAATTATCTTGGAAACGGAGATATAGATGCGCATAGAAATCAGTTTAAAAATCAGGCAGGAATGGGAACCGAAGAAGGTTCGACTTTTGCCACACGCGGTATTTATTTTACCGATGATGCCAAACATTACCAAAGTGCTTATGATAAAAAACCTCGCCCAACTTTTTATAGTATCGAAGAAGGTTGGAAATTCTATGCCGAAAGACCTTATTTGGCAGGAATGTTTATTTGGACAGGTTTTGATTATCGCGGTGAGCCAACTCCTTATGGTTGGCCTTCTGTAACGTCTTATTTCGGGATGATGGATGTTTGCGGTTTCCCTAAAGACAATGTTTTCTATTTAAAATCATGGTGGGGAAAAGAACCCGTTTTACATTTATTACCACATTGGAATTGGAGCGGAATGGAAGGCAAAGAAATAAATGTTTGGGCCTATTCAAACTGTGATGAAGTAGAACTTTTCCTTAACAAAAAGAGTTTAGGGAAAAAGAAAATGGAACAAAACGGTCATTTAGAATGGAAAGTAAATTTCACGCCAGGAACTTTGGAAGCAGTTGGTTATAAAAATGGCAAAAAGGTACTTTCTAATATTCAAAAAACAACTGGAAAACCAGAAAACATCAAATTGTCATTAGATAAAGAAAATGTTTTAAAAGCTAATGTTTCGGTTGTAACGGTTGAAACTACAGATAAAAATGGCTTACATGTTCCAACGGCAAATGACGAAATTACGTTTTCTATAAAAGGCGGTAAAATTTTAGGAGTAGGAAACGGTGATCCTACTTCGTTAGAAAATGATCAGTTTATTGATGACATCGATTTGGTTGCTATAAGTAATTTTATGGAACAAAAAGAAGTAACTGCGACTCTGCCTCAGGAGTTACCGAATTACTCAGAAAATGAATGGACAGCAGCTTTTAAAGATCGTGATTATAAAAAACAAGCTCCGTCATACATTTATAAAGGAGAGTTTGATTTGAAAAGCAATTCAGGTTCTTCGATTGTTAGTTTCTTCTACAAAAAAATAGGAGTTGAAACCGTAGTTTTCGTAAACGGAAAAAAGATCGAACCAAGCGCTGAAGATTCTCAGAAATATATTTTTGATACAGCCATTTTAAAACAAGGGAAAAACACGATTCACATTGCGGCAACACCTTTACAAAAAGTAAAAGATTGGGATGTCATGAATACAGATCCAGGAATTATTCAGGTAATTACACCAGCAGAACCTTGGAAAAGAAAGCTTTTTAATGGTTATGCGCAAATCATCATTCAAAAAGATGAAAATGTGAAAGAAGTAGTTTTATCTGCTTCTGCGAAAGGGTTACGCACAGGAACTTTAGTTGTAAAATAGTTTTAAGTTTCAGGTTTCAAGTTATGCAACTGTGAGAAATATGCACGCAAAGTCGCTAAGACGCAAAGTCTCTTTTTAAAAAAGTTATAAATGAATTGCGTCCAGCTTTAGCTGGATGTGAAATGATTGGAATGTTATCAGGGCTTTAGCCAAACAGTTCTTGGTTTGGCTAAAGCCTTTTCTATGCTTGTCTCTTTTAAACCTCCAGTTAAAACTGGAGGCAATTGAAAAAAAACTTTGCGTCTTAGCGACTTTGCGAGATTATTTCTTTCCTAAAAACAAAAAATTTGCTCCCGATAGCTATCGGATTGCCTAAATCTTAGCGAACTCTGCGGTTAAATTAACAAACCTGAAACTTTAAACCTGAAACAAAAAATTAACAAAAGAATAATGTTTGATTTTCATAACTTTGCAAAATGAATAATCAGACAGAAACTCAGAATTGCGATTTTACTTCAGATTTAAAAATGAAGGGATTTAAAGTGTATCCTATAAATGGAGATTACAGTAAAGTTCCCGTTTATAGCCGAAGAGACTTTTATAAAATCTGCATCAACACCAGTAAAAGCATTATACAATATGCTGACCGCGGAATAGAAACCGACGGAACGATTCTGTTTTTTGGGAATCCGATTATTCCGTATTCTTGGGAAACGGTCTCTGAGAAATTTGAAGGCTATGCTTGTGTTTTTACCGAAGAGTTTTTTAAAACTAAAGACCGATCAGAAACCCTTCAGGAATCGCCTTTGTTTAAAATAGGAGGAACGCCAATCTTTACTTTAACGCCTGAACAAAAGGTGTTTATCGATTCATTATTTCAAAAAATGATTCAAGAGTACGAAACTGATTATGCATTCAAAGACGATTTGATGCGCAGCTACGTCAATTTGATTATTCATGAATCAATGAAAATGCAGCCTTCAGAGAGTTTCTTTAAACATAAAAATGCTTCTTCGAGAATTACTTCTTTATTTTTAGAATTGCTTGAAAGGCAATTTCCAATAGAGACCAAAGATCAGCCGTTGGCTTTAAAAACACCTCAAGATTACGCACAGAGCCTTTCTGTGCATGTGAATCACTTAAATCGTTCTGTAAAAGAAGTTACTGGAAAACCAACTACGGCACATATTACAGAAAGAGTGGTTAACGAAGCAAAAGCTTTACTGCAGCACACAGACTGGAGCATTTCTGATATTGGTTATTCGCTTGGATTTGAATATCCGAGTTACTTCAATAATTATTTTAAAAGACTTACAGGAACGGTTCCAAAATCGCTTCGAATGTAAATTGTTTCAATTTCTTAATTTTTTGTTTGAATATTGTTATTTCAGCATTGTAGTATTGCACTACATTTGCCCTGAAATAAACAACGAATCTTTGTATCAGTTTTTTTAATGACTAAATAACACTTCACAAAAGCATGCTCCGCTTTGCATTTAGTTTTAAATTTTGATAGTAGAAAAAATATAAAATTTTTAAAGTATTAATTAAAATCAACAATCTCCTTCTATAAGAGATTCGATGTACTGATTATTTCATTCAAATAAGCTTATAAGAATTTTTAAAATTAATTATTAACCTAAAAAAATCGAAATTATGTCGACACAATTCACTGCCGTAACCGAAGAAGGTAAAATTCCAAATACTTATATGACAGGCGAAGTGTCATATAAGAAGCAGACAAGCGAAATTCATCCAGAAAACACCGTTATTAAAGATGTTTCTTTTGAGCCTGGAGCAAGAAGTAATTGGCGTATTAATGCAAGTCTGCAATTGATTATCGTAACCAATGGAGTTGGGTATTACCAAGAAAGAGGCGGACAAATTAATCTTATCGAAAAAGGAAAAGTAATCACGGTTTTACCTGGAATAGAGCACTGGTATGGAGCAACGCCAAAAACGAAATATTCTCATATTACCATTTTTACTGAGGTAGATAAAGGTCATGGAACTTGGCTGAATAGCGTTACCGATGAAGAATATTATTCTTTTTAAACTTCTAAGGTACTAAGTTGCTAAGATTCTAACATTCTAAGATTTTAGCTTCGAGATTTTACGCAGATTTTACTGATTTATAACAGATTATATTTTTTGATTAGCTAAAAATAATCGAAATTTATATAACTATTTGTAAATCAATATAAATCAGCTGGACTTCTATTGCAATTTTTCAACGGTCTACAACTTGAAACCTGAAACTTTAAACAAAAAAACTAAAAACAACAATAAAATTATGGAAACAAAAAACATTAAAGCCTTTGGTACAGAAGCTGCCGAAGCACCATTAAAAACCTTAGATATTAAAAGAAGAGCTGTACAGGCGCATGATGTTGAAATAGAAATTTTGTATTGCGGAATCTGCCACTCAGATTTGCATTCGGCTAGAAACGAATGGCATGGCACTATTTACCCAATCGTTCCGGGACATGAAATTGTAGGTCGTGTAACAAAAGTTGGAGATCATGTAAAAGGTTTCAAAGTCGGAGATTTGGCTGGAGTTGGCTGTATGGTTGATTCTTGCAGAGAATGTGAGCAATGTAAAGAAGGATTAGAACAATATTGTGATCCAGGAAGCATCTTAACATTCAATTCTCCTGATAAACATTTAGGCGGACAAACTTTCGGAGGTTATTCTCAAAGTATTGTTGTTGATGAAGATTTTGTACTGCACATTTCAGATAAATTAGAACTTTCGGCTGTTGCACCATTATTATGCGCAGGAATTACCACATATTCTCCATTAAAACACTGGAAAGTTGGTCCTGGCCAAACAGTGGGAATCGTAGGAATTGGAGGTTTAGGCCACATGGGAATCAAATTAGCGAAAGCTATGGGTGCTCATGTTGTAGTTTTAACGACTTCATTATCTAAAGTTGAAGATGCAAAGCGTTTGGGTGCAGATGAGGTTATTTTATCTACAGATCCAGAACAAATGGCAAAACACGCCAAAAGCATGAATTTTATCTTGGACTGCGTTTCTGCTGAACACAATATCGATTCGTATCTAAATTTACTAAAAGTAGACGGAACTTTAACGCTAGTTGGCGCACCAATGGATCCGCTTCCTGTAACTTCTTTCAGCCTTATTTTAGGAAGAAGAAGCTTTGCTGGTTCAGCTATCGGCGGAATCGCTGAAACTCAAGAAATGCTTGATTTTTGTGCAGAACATAATATCACTGCCGATGTTGAGGTAATCGGTGTAAATGATGTAAATGACGCTTACGAAAGATTATTAAAAGGAGATATTAAGTATCGATTTGTGATTGATATGGCGTCGCTTAAATAAGATGCTGAGGTTCTGAGGTGCTAAGATACTAAGGCTGTAAGTTAGTAGAAAAATCTTAGCGCCTCTGTACCTTAAAAAAACTTAGAACCTTAGCATCTCAGAACCTTAGAACCTTAAAAAAATGAATACACGTAAACTAGGAAATAATGGACTTGAAGTCTCAGCGTTGGGACTTGGCTGCATGGGAATGAGTTTTGGATACGGTCCAGCTCATGATAAAAAAGAAATGATAAGTCTGCTTCGTTCTGCTTATGAAAAAGGAATTACCTTTTTTGATACGGCTGAATGTTATGGACCATTTTTGAATGAAGAGTTATTAGGAGAGGCATTATCGCCTTTTCGCGATAAAGTAGTAATTGCAACGAAATTCGGATTTTTGGAAGGCGATTCTAAAAAAGGATTAGACAGCCGTCCAGAGTGGATTAGAAAAAGCATCGAAGGTTCACTGAAAAGATTAAATACAGATGTAATCGATTTGTATTATCAGCATCGTGTAGACCCGAATGTGCCTATGGAAGACGTTGCAGGAACGATAAAAGATTTAATTCAAGAAGGAAAAATAAAACATTTTGGACTTTCAGAAGCGGGCGTAGAAAGCATTCGTCGTGCGCACGCAGTTCAACCTGTTACGGCACTGCAAAGCGAATATTCGCTTTGGTGGAGAACTCCAGAAGAAGAAATTTTTCCGGTTTTAGAAGAATTAGGAATTGGTTTTGTGCCTTTTAGTCCGTTGGGGAGAGGTTTTTTAACCGCTAAAATTGATGAAAATACGCAGTTTGACAGCACAGATTTTAGAAATACACTGCCTCGTTTTATGCCAGAAGCTAGAAAAGTAAATCAAGCTTTAGTTGATTTATTGACAAAAATAGCTGCTGAAAAAGGAGCGACAAATGCTCAAATTGCCCTTTCTTGGATTTTAGCCCAAAAACAATGGATTGCACCAATTCCTGGAACTACAAAACTACATCGTTTAGAAGAAAATCTAGGAGCGGTAGATTTGGAACTTTCTGCACAAGATCTCGAAAAAATCAACGAAGCAGCTTCAAAAATTACAATTGAAGGCTCAAGATATCCTGAGCATTTGCAGAAGATAGCTGGGAAATAAGGTTAAAAGTTGCAAAGGGACAAAGGTTCAAAGGGACACAGAAAAAAAACTTTGTGCTTCTGCCTCTCTGAACCTTTGTATCTAAAAAGAAAAAACCTCCAAGCAATTCAACTCTTGGAGGTTTTTTTTAATAAACAAAGACTTAAAATATGAAGGTTCTTTCTATTAAAAAGAAATCTTTGAACCTTTGCAACTTTGAGCCTTTGCATCTAAAAAAATAATCAATTATTTTTTTTACTTTTTGTCTAGGTTTTGTTTCAGCATTTTAGCATGTTCTAAATGCGCTGTTAAACCTGCAATATTGTTAGAAGCCCAAGTTCTCACTTCTTGATCGCTTGCATCTTTTGCGGCTTTATCTAGTTTTTTAATGGCTTTTTCGTGACCATCAATCATCATATCGGCGAATTTTTTATCAAAATCAACACCTGATTTTTCGTTTAATTTATTGTATTCTTCTTGTCCTTCTTCGGTTAGAGAAGTAGGAAGAGTAAAGTTTTTCGCTTTTGCTAAAGCACTTACTTCAGAAGCCGATTTAGTGTGCTCATCAACAAGCATTTTACCAAATTTTTTCACTTCAGGATTTGTACTTTTTGTTTGCGCCAGTTTACCGATTTCGATTTCAGCCAAATTAATTTCAGCTTGATCTACTAAAAATTCAGAATCATCTTCTTTACTGTCAATCGAATCAAATTTTGCTTCATTTGCATCTTCTGCAACTTCTTTTGGATCTTCCTGTTTGGTTTCGTTTTTACAAGATTGAAGGAATATAATGATAAGTCCTGCTCCTAAAATGGCTTTTCCGGCTAATAATAACTTTTTCATGATTTTAATAGTTTAAATGTTATAATGTAAAATTATGGAGTAGATACAGGAATGTCTTACAGGATTTTAGAAGTTTTTTATATTATTAAGATGAATTGGTTTATAAAAAATATAAATTAGCATTAATAAACGTCAAATAACCTATAATACTTTATGATAATTATTAGAAAAATTGCAGGATTTGCTTTAATTATACTAGCAGGGCTATTGTCTGTAGGGACTTTACTCAATTTTATATCTGCTGTTTTATTAAAAAGCCCTAAAGAATTTCAAACATCTTTTTCAACTGGAGCGGCTTATTTATTTGCTGCAATACTTTTTACTTTTCTCTTAGTAGTACTGATTCGTTTTATGTTTAAGTTAGGATTAAAATTATTAGGAAAAAAACAGATTAACAATGACTCAATAGAAGAAATCGGAAGAAATAAGATATGAAGAAAAAACAGATTTGGATCATTGCAATTTTAATTATTTTAGTACTAGTATCAATTCCCGTTTTACATATTTTAAAAACTAAATGGAGTGAAACAGATAGTAAATCAGAAATTCCAAAAGGTTATACAAATGATGCAAGTCAGCTTAATTTAACGAAGGTTGATACGATCGTAAAAGTTCCAGAAAATCAAGCAGATATTGTAAAGCAACTTCAAGAAATTTTAAAATATGCCCGAGAGCAAAATTTAAAAATTTCTATTGCAGGAGCACAGCACAGTATGGGTGGACATACGATTTATCCTAATGGTATTCTTTTAAATATGCTTCCATATAATCATATGGAACTCGATAAAGAGAATAATATTTTAACCATCGGTTCTGGTGCTTTATGGCAGGATGCAATTGAGTATTTAGATCAAAATGGAAAATCAATTAGTGTTATGCAGGCTTTTAGTTCGTTTTCTGTTGGTGGCTCTATTAGTGTTAATGGTCATGGATGGCAAAAAGATTCACCACCGATTTCTTCTTCTGTAATTTCTTTTACTTTAATGAATGACAAAGGTCAAATTTTGACCTGTAGCAGAAACGAAAATCCAGAATTGTTTAAACTTGTTTTAGGAGGTTATGGCCTTTTCGGAATTATATTGGATGTAAAGCTAAAAGTTGTAGATAATAAAGCTTTAAAATATAAATACTTTCGCTTAAGTCCAGAGAATTATGTTTCATATTATAAAAAGCTAATTTCAGATAATCCAAAAGTAAATTTGGTTTTTGGACGATTAAAGATTGCAAATCAAGAGTTTTTGGAAGAAGCAACTATTAATTTTTTTGAAGAAGTTAATGAAAATCCACTTCCCATTAAAAAGCAAAATGAAAAGAATGAAGAAGTAAAACGTTTGGTTTTTAGAAGTTCTGTTAGAAGTGAATACGGAAAAAGACTTCGTTGGGATTTAGAATACGGAATGAACAAAGCAACGCAACATAATATTTTTTCGCGTAATGAATTACTTAATGATCATGTCTCTTTAATTGAAAACAAAGATCCAAATTCTACCGATTTACTTCAAGAATATTTTATTCCAGAAAAAGATTTTAATCAATATTTAAAGGATATTAAGCCCATATTGCTTCAATCAAAATTAGATTTGCTGAATATTACAATTCGTGCAGTAAATAAAGATGAAGATACTTTTATGAATTATGCTAGGCAGGATGTTTTTGGTTTTGTTTTTCTTTTTAATCAAAAGAAAACAGAAAAAGAAGAAACCGAAATGAAAGTTTTGACGAATAAATTAGTTGATGCAGCTATCAAAAATAATGGAACATTTTATCTTCCTTATAGACTACATATTGGTAAAGAGAAAATGAGAAAAGTTTATCCGCAAGCTGATGAATTTTTTAAATTCAAGAAAAAATATGATTCAGATGAATTATTCCAAAATCAATTTTACAAACATTACAAGTAGATATCAAATCCCAACTCCAAAAGAGTTGGGATTTTTTTTGCATCTAACATTTCACAAAAAAGAAAATTTACATTTCCACTTTCACAATTCCCACGCTACAATGATGAAATTTCGAACCAAAATTCTATAACAGAAACGCCTTACTTTTTAAAGAACTTTGACTTATAAGAATTTTTAGAATTTAACTCTTTTAAAATTTAAAGTCATGCCAGATCCAAGAATTAAGAATGAAGAGCAATATAAAGCGTTGGTGAAAAAAGGATACAGCAAAGAAAAATCGGCTCGTATTGCCAACACGCCAGACGCAGGTAAAAAAGGCGGAAAAGCAAAGCCTTATGATGAGTGGACAAAAGAAGAACTTCTGAAACAAGCTAGTAGAGTAGGTATAAAAGGAAGATCTTATATGAATAAAAAAGATTTGATTTACTCTTTAAGAAATAATTAAAGTTTTATATAAAACTATTATGTGATAAAAAATTAAATACCATGAATGCGGCGAGAAAAGAAGTTTTAATGGATCAATTGATAAAAGCACCACATCTAGTAATTGAAAAACTAGACTTAGAATATATTAATGATCATCAGTTGACAATTGTACGCTGTCGCGAAGGAGAGAGTTTCGTTTATAAAAAGAACGGAAAAAATGTAAAGAGCAAACATGAAATTAAACGCATTAATAGTTTGGTTCTTCCGCCAGCTTGGGAAAACGTTCGCATAACAGATGTAAAAAATGGACATTTACAAGCAGTAGGAACCGATCTTAAAAATAGAAAACAGTACCGCTATCATCCGAGATGGAATTTGATTCGCAATCAAACCAAGTTTTATAAAATTGCTTCGTTTGGTGAGAAGCTTCCATTAATTAGAAAACAAGTCGATCTTGATTTAGAAAAGAAAGAATGGTCTAGAGAAAAAGTAATTGCTTTGGTGATTCGATTAATGGAAGAAACGCATATTAGAATCGGAAATGAGAAATATGCCAAAGACAACAAATCATACGGACTTTCGACTCTGAGAAAACGCCATATTAATATCAATAAGAATTCGCTTCGATTTGAATTTATTGGCAAAAAAGGAAAACAGCATACCATTACGACACGAAACAAGCAATTGATAAAACTGGTGAGCCGTTGCGAAGAAATTCCAGGTTGGGAAGTTTTTAAATATTACGATAAAAATGGCGAAAAGAAGGTGCTCGACAGCCATATGGTAAATGAGTATTTGCATAATATTTCAGGTGAATATTTCAGTGCAAAAGATTTTAGAACCTGGGCAGCCTCGATTATTTTTTTCGAAAGTTTAATGGAGCTCGGAACTACAGATGACGAAAGAGAAAGCAAACAGAACATTATAACAGCTTTTGATTTAACCGCCGAAGCACTAGGAAATACAAGAAAAGTATGCAAAGATTATTACGTTCATCCGCTTTTGATTTCGACTTATGAAGACGGCTCGATTCAGAAATATTTTGATATGGCGAAGAAAAGTCGAAGCACCCGAAAATATTTTACAAAAACAGAAATAGCATTTTCAGAATTGATTCAGAATTACGAAATCAATTTAGAAACGCCTTGTTCATAAAAGAGTTAGGGCATCTCTCCAAAAGCTTAAAAGTTTGAAATACAAACAAAATCATTATTAACTAAAAACTATTATTATGTTACGTTGGACAGTCACTTTTATTATTCTAGCCATAGTGGCGGGAATATTTGGTTTCGGTGGAATTGCCGCTGGAGCCGCTAGTATAGCTAAAATTTTATTCTTTATATTTTTAGTTCTTTTCGTTATTTCTTTAATAACTGGAAGATCCACAAGAGTATAGAAGAAGTATCATTAATACAAGATAAATCAAAACGACACATTTAAAAATTGAAATGTGTCGTTTGTGGTTTCATTAAAAAAAGCAAATCATGGGAACAAAAAGCGGTGCTTATCAAGACGTTTATATTAAAAGAGAAGATGAAATGGTAAGTTTGAAAAATGACGTCACAGATTTTTGTGAAAAATATATAAAGCCTGTTCATGCAAAAAATTGGGACTGGTCGGTACGTGATTTTGAAAATCCTAAAAACGATCCCACAATTGCCGAAGCAAGAGCTATTGCCAATGTAATTTTTAAGGATTTGAACGATGCAAAACATACAGATGTAGATCTTTCAACCATGAACAATGTGCATGCGATAAAAGCTTATCTAGATCCAAAGAGCAAACACGAAGCTTTTAATATGGAAGAATTTGCTTTTGCATTAAAAGTAGAATTGGAGCATGGAAGAGTAAAAGATGTAAATGTTACCAATAACCATCCGTTTTTAACCGCTATGATTGCGCTTGCACACATGACTGAAAGTCTGACGTATTATAAAAGACTGAAAGTAATGGAGGCGGAGGGTGAGATTTATGAAATTATCAGAAAAATAGAGTCATCGCCAGTCGGTAAAGAAAAATGGTACAAAGAATTAGGAAAAGCTGAACAAGAGCTCAATGAAGCAAGATCAGGATTGATCGAGCGTTTGGCGCGTATGGACGATATTCCAGTATTGGAAATTATTGGAGATTAGTGTTAAATTTTAAACTCGAAAAAACCGTCTCGTTATTTAACGAGACGGTTTTTTATTTTTTTTTAGAATAAGAAATATTAGAATCGGCGAGGATCATTTTCCGGATACCTTTCATCATCTTTATCTTCCTGGACATCATCTTCGATATAATCAGTGTCATCGTCCTCATCGATATCTTCTTCTATGTATTCGTCTTCATCATCTTCATCTTCATCATCATCAAGATCTTCCAAGACATCTTCAGTTTCATTAAAATCATATTCTTCTTCGGTTAAATCTGAAGGATTGTCAAATTCGTCATTTTCGTCGAAATCATCTTCCAATTCGACTTCATAAATATCATCGTTGTTATCTTCCAAATCTCTGTCTTTATGAAAATCGTCATTTAAATCGTCCAAATCATCATCAGCAAAATCTTCCTGATCTGGATTAGGTCGGTTCGGATTGTAACCATTTCTTACCGTATATCCTCGTTCTGCAATTTCACGATTATCGGTGTCAGGTTTTCTAATATCGTTTTTAAGATCTTCTGCTAGATTTCGGTCATCTGAGAAATGTTCTCTAAAATCTTTATTCGTGCCGTTGTTTTTATCTATAGTACTCATGATCGCTGTTTTTTATAGTTATATATACAAAGCTAGCACGAAGCTGACAGAATATATTATAAGATTTTAAAGTGTAATTCTATAATTAACAGATGTTTAGGATGGGATTTTAATTTGAAGTCATATAACCCGTCTGATAGTAAAGGAAGTAATTTTATCATCGTAATTATTACAAAAAAATAACCACAAAGAACAAAAGATAAATTTCTTTGCATTCTTTGTGGTTTAAAAAACTTTCCAGTTAGAAAAAACTACAATTTTAAGCTTCCTTCAATTCCGTCATCCATTGTTTTTCCTGTAATAAACGCAGCTGTCATTTTTGCAATGGCAACCATTTTTCCGTTTTTGTTATTCCAATAATAGCCATCTTCAGGAACAAATTTTATGACACTCAGATTTGGGTCATCTACGCCTCCTGGCATCCAGATTTTTATTGCAGGATCCCATAATTTTTCGATAGTTTCTCTGTCGTATGAAATGCTCGCTGTTCCATGAAGCGTCAAGAATTTGTCATGAGGTTCTGCAAAGAAAATTTCAACCATTGGATTTAAGGTAATTTCTGCATTCTGGCCACTGTTTCTATCTGATAAAAACCAAAGGTTTCCTAAATCATCAATTTTCTGAACAGACATAGGTCGAGATTGTATTCTGTATTCGTTATATGTACAAAACATACACGTTTTAATATGTGCAGCCAGATCTTTTATTTTGTCTACTGCAAATTCATCTGTAAGGTTCTTATGATCGCCCATAACGTTATATTTTAAGTTCTTTTTATATTAATTATTTGATAAACAAATAGTAAAAGTAAAGTTGGTGCTTTTTAGCCTTTTACAGATTATATAATTAAACTTATAAATTGTGATATTTCAATTTAGTTTGTAAGAAATTGATTCCTACTTTCTGCTTGTTACATAAAATTGCATTATATTTGGGAATATTAAAATTCTAAGCCAAAAATACAATGACAGATTTCACCATATTCTATACCGATGACGACGAAGACGATTTATGTATTTTTGCTGATGCCGTAGAATCTATACCCCACAATATCAAACTTCAAACGTATTCTGGGAGTCAGAATTTTTTAAATGCCATTTCTGATTCATCTGTTATTCCATCCGTGATTTTCTTGGATTTAAATATGCCGGGAAAAAATGGATTTGATGTTTTGGAAGAACTTAGAAATTGCGATGATAAAAAAGATATTCCAGTAGTTATTTATTCCACTTCGAGCGAACCAGGCAACATTGAAAAATGTCTTAAACTGGGAGCTAATTGCTTTATTACCAAACCTGTTTTAATGAGTGATATTATAAAAGCAATAGAACATGCAATGAAGATTGATTGGGAAAAGTTTATCCCAACCCAATCTAATTTTGTGTTTAAATACTAATTTCTGATAAATCTAGAATATAAATAGTAAAGACTGAATCTTTTCCTTTGTGTTTGGTGTTTAAACGCTGGAAAGTTTCAGTTTTTTTGCAAGCTTAAGTAGTGTGCAAACTCTGCATCCATAATTCTAATGGATAAACAGCCGTTTTGCTCCAATCTTTAGCACGGTTAAGTTGTCCCATTTCTTCTCTATTTGCCAAAAAAAATAGTTTTTACTCCTTTAAAACCGATTTTTGAATGAGGCAACATTAAAATCAATTGAGTTAATTTTATCTCGTTTCTATGCAGAAATTTGATAAACAGATAAACTGAAAAGATATGAAACGAGAAGATTCAAAACATGAAACCGATAATATCAAAAGGTATCAAGAAGAGGGATACACTGCAAATTATATATTCGAAAATGATCGTTTAGTAGATACAGAAACTAAAGAAATCTATAATCCTGAAGATATATTTATTGTAGCACATCATCGATACGAAGGAATGAGTGATCCTGATGATATGTCGATTTTGTATGTTATCGAAACAAAAGATAAAAGAAAAGGAACACATTTATTAGGATATGGTCCAATGGCCGATTTGGAAGAAGCCGAATTTTTTAAAGATATTCCGAAAGCCAATTATTCTAAAAATGCCGATATAAACGAATTGACTTAAAAAAATAAAAATAGATTGGTATTTTTATTTTGCTGATGAGCAGTTGTTTCAAATTTATTTGAGGCAGCTGCTTTTTTTTTTTTTTTGAGTTGCTAAGATGCTAAGGTTCTAAGGGACTAAGTTTTTTTGTGCTATGAGTCTTAGCATCTTAGCACCTCAGAACCTTAGAAAATAATAATTATGAAATATCTCCCTAAAATTCTATAAGGATTTGACTTACAATATAAACGAAATTTGGATTATAGAAATGATGTAAAAACCAAGGTTAGTTTTTATACGTAAAATAATTACTAGCCACTTTATAACCAAACCGTATTATATTATGAAAAAACTTTACTTAAATACTGGAAGCTTTGATGCTGTTTTTAATAATTTAAAAGAGAATTTTGGCGGGCATTTATTGAGCAACGCTAACGAATATAGATTGACAATTAAGTCAAAATGGGCAACGGGAAGCATTTCTGGAGTACGTTTTGAAAAAGAAATGTCATATCTCAATTTCGATTTGACTTTCAATCAGGATGTTAATTTAAGTATCGAATCTAATTCATTAGCGCCTGTTTTCTTCGCTTATTGCGGAAAAGGAAACGTATTGCATCGTTTTGGAGCAAATGGTGCTCTTAAAGGCCTAAAAGAGCAGCAATCGGGTATTATGAGTAATTCATCTGCAATTAATAGCGTTTTGTATTTTGAAAGCCATAAACAGATCCAGTTTTCATTGATCGCAATACCAACAAATCTGAATGCCATAGAAAATGCTGATTTTGCTTTTCAGGTTAAAAAAAGATTTACCAACGAATCTGGAAATTATTTATACATCGGAGCCGAGAATCCAAAAATAGGAGAGAAGTTTCAGGAACTTAAAGCATTACCAAAGCAGGGAAGAGTTCGTTATTTGCTGATGAGAAACATTTTGCGTGAAATTTTAGAGCTGGAGATAGCGCAGCATAGTTACAATTACCTAACTCCGTTTGGACCTATTCTGAATTTTGCCGCTAAAAAGATGACTGAAGTTAAAAAACTTTCAGAAATCAATTTTGGACATATTGTAGCGCAGTGCTATCTTTTAAAAGAAATTTACAGTCAAGAATTCTAAAAGAAAAATATTTAGAATTAGAACCTTACAACCAAAAATTAGCTAGCTAGTAAGCATTATTATATCCTTCACTTTTCAAAAAAAAAACAGCTTCGATCGAGCTGTTTTTTTTCTTTTTTACTCTTTTTCAAAATATAGAATAAAATAAACCATAGTAAGATTTAAAATCAATGAAATACTGTTTGTGATAATAATAGGCAGATCATTTTTCAAAATGCCATAAACTATCCATACCGCAATTCCGAAAGTAAGCGTACCAAACATTTTAAGCGAAATCTGTTTCACTTTTTTGGTTTTCCAAACCTTCAGAATTTGCGGAATCGTAGATATCGTCACACACGCCCCAGCAAAAAGTCCTATTACATCAATAAAGTTCATTTTTTTATTTTTTTAAGGTTCTGAGCTTCTAAGATGCTAAGGGGTCTAAGGTATTTGTTGTTTATCTCATTAAGTAGATTTCAAAAAGAAAAAACTTAGAACCTTAGCATCTCAGTACTTTAGAAACTTTTTTAACCTACCAATT
The DNA here is from genome assembly GCF_003254585.1 of Flavobacterium sharifuzzamanii. Lineage (GTDB taxonomy): Bacteria > Bacteroidota > Bacteroidia > Flavobacteriales > Flavobacteriaceae > Flavobacterium > Flavobacterium sharifuzzamanii. The sequence goes on from NZ_QJGZ01000034.1 coordinate 121,528, forward strand.
CACCGCCATTTATATGAATAAACTGCCCAGTAATATAACTGCTGTCCTCACATGCTAGAAATACATACGCAGGCGCAACTTCAGATGGTTGTCCGGCTCGTTCCATAGGATTATCTTTTCCGAAATCAGACAATTTATCAAAACTGGCCACGATCAAAGGCGTCCAGATTGGCCCTGGAGCAACGCCGTTTACACGAATTTTCTTTTGGGCTAACATAGTCGAAAGCGAACGCGTGAAACTTACAATAGCGCCTTTTGTACTCGCATAATCCGCTAAGTGTTCGCTTCCGCGAAAAGCCGTTACAGAAGTGGTATTGATAATAGTGTCGCCCTCTTTTAAGAAAGCTAGAGCAGCTTTTGTGATGTAAAAGAAAGGATAAATATTGGTTTCAAAGGTTTTATGAAGCTGAGTAGCAGTTATTTTTTCTAACTCGCTTTGCGGAAATTGAGTTGCCGCATTATTTACAATGATATTAAGACTTTTAAAAATGGTGTGACACTTTTTAATGGCATTTTTGCAAAACTTTTCATCTTTAAGATCACCGCTTATCAAAAGGCATTGCTGGCCTTCTTTCTCTATCATTGCTTTTGTTTCGAGCGCATCTTTATCTTCTTTCAAATAAACGATTGCAATGTTAGCGCCTTCTCTAGCAAAATGCACCGCAACACTTCGGCCAATACCGCTGTCACCGCCTGTAATAAAAGCTGTTTTTCCTAATAATTTACCGCTGCCAACATAATTTTCTCGTATAATCTCAGGCTCTGGATTCATCATGTGCTCATTGCCGGGAAGATTTTGCTTTTGTTCGGGAAATGTTTGTTTCTTTTTCATGATTTCTCTTTTTAAGCTTTTAATGTCATTTAAAATTAGACGATAACAGCAATTCTGCTTGTCTTAAAAGATATTTTGTTTGCCCCAAAAAAATTAAAAAGAAAGATATTGTATGAAAATACTTCGAATATCAAAAAAGCCAAAATAATAAGAAATTTCTAATAAGTTAGCAATCATACGATAGATATAAAATGAAGGCGAAAGATGGGAATTTTGTAACTATTTTCTATTTAAATAAAAAACCTGCCCGTTAAATTTTTTATACATTTGAGAATTTCCATATAATTTTTAAGAGTTACTTCGGCAATTCTTTAAAAAAATAAGAAAATTTTTAAATTTCACTTTAAATTCAAGAGTTTTGATTTACAACAGATTTAGCTCCCACACGGCATGGTATTAATTGTAGACGATATAAGGGCAAATATTATAGCCTTAAAGAAAACATTAGAGCTGCATAATATCGATGTTGATAGTGCCGAATCTGGAGAAGAAGCTTTAAAAAAAATCCTAAAAATAGATTACTGCCTGATTATTATGGATGTTCAAATGCCGGGACTTGATGGTTTTGAAGTGGTAAAAATCCTTTCAGGCAATCAACGCACAAAAGATATTCCAGTTATTTTTCTTTCAGCTATCAATACAGAAAAAAAATACATCTTTAAAGGATATGAAACTGGGGCTGTTGAATACATTACAAAACCCGTAGATAGCGATTTGCTGATTCTAAAAGTAAAAACCTTTATTAAAATCTACGAACAGCAAAATGAACTTAAAGCAATGAAAGACCTGCTTTCTAAAGAAATCAAAATTCGAAAAGAAGCGCAGGATAATCTGGAAATCAAAATTGCGGAAAGGACAAAAGAACTGGTTCAGAAAAATGAAGAACTGGAACTTAGAAATCATGAATTGCAACAGTTTTCTTGGGTTGTTTCACACGATTTGAATGAACCTATCCGCAAAATCCAAATTTTCATTAAAATAATAAAAGATCTTTACTTAAAAGCAGATGACAAGGCTCTAGATTATGTTGACCGGACAATAAAATCGGCAGAAAGAATGCAGACTTTAATCACCGATCTTTTGGCTTATTCTAGGCTTTCAGCACAGGTTAAACCTGAAAAAACAGATTTAAATGTGGTTTTGCAGGAAGTGCTAGGAGATTTTGATTATCTAATAGAACGTAAAAATGCAATTATAAAAACCAACGAACTTCCAACAGTTGATAGCATTCCCAGTCAGATGCGACAGGTTTTTCAAAATCTGATAGGGAATGCTTTAAAATTTTCTGGAAATGAAGAAAAACCGGTAATCGAAATTACTTCAGAAACCATTTTAGAGAAATCAATTGATAGTCCGACTTCTCCTGAAGGAAAATTTTGCAGAATTACAGTAAAAGACAACGGAATTGGTTTTGATGAAATTTATCTGGATCGAATTTTTATTATTTTCCAAAGCTTAAATGACCGCCAAACCTACGAAGGAACGGGAATTGGTTTGGCAATTGCTAAAAAAATCATAGAAAAACACAATGGATTAATCACGGCAAAAAGCAAATTTGGAGAAGGCGCAAGTTTCATCATTGTGCTTCCCTTAAAATATGAATAAAAATAATTTAGAAATATATGAACGGTAATTTTAAAAGAAACTTATTAATCAGTTCGCTAGTTTCCCTTCTTGTACTTACGGTTAGTTCTGTTGCTTCTTTCATTAGCATCAAAAGTTTATTAGAGAGTAATTTTTGGGTCAATCATACTCAGGATGTAATCTACAACTTAAATGAAGGTTCTGCAATTATTACAGAAGCGCAGACAAGCATGAGAGGCTATCTGCTTACAGGAGACGAACAGTTTGTGGACCGATTTAATGAAGCTGAAGCCAAGTCAAACAGTTATTTCGAAAAATTGGATGAGCTTACAGTTGATAATCCCGCACAGAGAAAATTACTGGAAGAATTACGCGATAAACGTTCAGGTTTCTTTAAATATTTAAACAATCAGATTGTAAAAAAGCGTTTAAGCAAAGAAACGCTGATTTTTGATTTGAATGAAGGCAGAAACATGATGAATGACATGAGAGCAATCATCAGGAAAGTTGAAAATACAGAACAAAAACTTTTAGATGAGCGCAACTTAAATTCAGAACGATACGGAAATTACAGTTTGATTTTAATCGTTATTGCCTTTTTTATTGCTTTTCTTATTTCGATCGTTTTTATGATCAGAATTCTAAAAGATTATAACGAAAGATCGTTGTTGCAGCGCGAGCTGGAGAAAAAAGATAAAGAAACTGCTGAAAGGCTGAAAGTAATAAGCGGTATTGCCACACAAATTTCTAAAGGAAATTATGATGTTCAGATCGATGATAGAAAAGCTGATACCTTAGGGGCTTTAGGAACATCAATTCATAATATGAAAGATTCATTAAAGGATTCTTTCGAATTACTATCTCAAAAAGAATGGCTTCAATCGGGTGTTGCAACTTTGAACGATAAAATGCTTGGGGAAAAAACAATTCAGAAATTATCTAAAGATGTGATCGAATTTTTATGCCAATATACCAACAGCAGCGCCGGAGTTTTGTATGTTGTAGATGGAGAAGAATTGACTGTTACGGGAGGTTACAGCTATATACCGAGTAAAAACAGAGAACGAATTAAGAAAGGCGAGGGGCTGATTGGACAATCTATTGTTTCTGGAAAAATGTTGGAGCTAAAAACACTTTCTCCTGAAGATATTCAGATCAATTATGCATTAGGAGAAATAAAACCAACTCATATCGTGGCATTACCTTTAATGGATTTCAAGATTGAGGGAGCGGTAGAGCTGGCAAGCATATACGGATTTTCGATGTTGCAGCTTGAGTTTTTGAATATTGTAGCCAATAATATCGGAATTGCTTTAAAGGCAACTCAAAACCGTAAAAGGGTAATGGAACTTCTGGAAGAAACGAAATCGCAAGCAGAAGAACTTCAGATTCAGCATAGTGAATTGGAAGCGATAAATGCAGAATTAGAGGCGCAGACCGAAAAATTGCAGGCTTCAGAAGAAGAACTTCGCGTACAGCAAGAAGAATTGGAACAAACCAATGAAGAATTGTCTGAAAGAAGTGTTTTATTGGAAGAAAAAAATACCGAAATCCAGAAAAAATCAGAAGCTTTGGAGTTGACAACTCGTTACAAATCTGAGTTTTTGGCAAATATGTCGCACGAATTGAGAACGCCATTGAACTCGATTTTACTGTTGAGCCGTCTGCTGTCTGAAAATAACAATCAGACAATGAACAATGAAGAAATCGAATTTGCAAAAGTGATTCAGAGTTCAGGAAACAGTTTGTTAGGATTAATTGATGAAATTCTGGATCTGTCTAAGATTGAAGCTGGTAAAATGGAATTGGAATTCTTGGATGTTTCAACTAAAGAAATTACAGATAACCTTCATAATCTGTTTTATATGGTGGCAAAAGAGAAGGGGATTAATTTTGAAATTATTGCCAAAGAAGCGCCAATTGTTATTAAAACAGATAAAATGCGTTTGGAGCAGATTCTAAAAAACCTGATTTCAAATGCCATTAAATTTACTGAAAAAGGAACTGTTTCACTTGAAATTAAAGTCGATACAGACGATGATAAGATAATCTGCTTTATTGTAAAAGATACTGGAATCGGGATTCCGGTAGAGAAACAGCCTTTAATTTTTGAAGCTTTCCAGCAAGCTGACGGTTCTACCAAACGCAAATATGGCGGAACAGGTTTAGGATTGTCAATCAGTCGTGAATTGGCTAAGTTATTGCGAGGAGAAATCATTCTGCATAGTAAAGTAAACGAAGGAAGTACATTTACTTTATGCCTGCCAGTTTTGGGATTTGCAATCAATAAAGTGTCAATCAATAAAATTCCAGAAGCAGAAGAAATCGAAGTTCAATCTGAAAATGAAGAAGAAAAACCAAGATATATCAGCGATATTATTCCAGAAGAAATTGAAGATGACAGGCATTCAATTACAGAAGGCGATAAAGTAATCCTGATTGTAGAAGATGACATTAGCTTTGCTAAATCATTATTGGCTTTTACTAAGAAAAAAGGCTATAAAGGTATCGTTGCTGTTAGAGGAGATTATGCTTTGAATTTTGCTTTAATCTACAAACCAATCGGAATTTTATTGGATATCGAACTTCCAATTAAGAGCGGCTGGGAGGTTTTGGAAGAATTAAAAAATCATTCCCAAACCAAACATATTTCAGTACACATAATGTCTTCGCATAAATTGAAACAGGAAAGTTTGCTAAAAGGAGCTGTAGATTTCTTAGATAAGCCAGTTGCTTTTGACAAGATTCCAGAGGTTTTTATGCGTATTGAGCACATTATAAACAAAGAATCTCAGAAAGTTTTAATTATTGAAGATAACCCAAAACATGCTAAAGCATTGGCTTATTTCTTAGAAACTTATAATATCAATTCTGAAATTAAAAGCGAAGTGTCAGCAGGTTTATCGGCTTTAACCAAAAAAGACATTGATTGTGTAATTTTAGATATGGGAATTCCAGACAAACAGGCTTATGAAATTCTGGATGGAGTAAAGAAAAGCCCAGGATTAGAAAATCTGCCAGTAATTGTCTTTACAGGAAAAAGCTTGTCTATAAAAGAAGAATTGAAGATTAGAAAATATGCTGATTCTATTATTGTAAAAACGGCACATTCTTACCAGAGAATGCTCGATGAGGTTTCGCTTTTCCTTCATTTGGTAGAAGAAAAAAAGAATGGAGACAATAAAAAAGAAAGTCATAAGAAACTGAATTCGCTTAACAACATTTTGTTTGAGAAAAAAGTACTAATCGTAGATGATGATGTACGAAATATATATTCGCTATCAAAAGCTTTAGAAGCATTTAAAATGAATGTCATTACGGCTTTTGATGGAAAAGAGGCGATTAAAATTTTGGATGAAAACCCAGATACAGATGTGGTATTGCTAGACATGATGATGCCCAATATGGACGGCTACGAAACTGCCGAAAAGATAAGAAGTAATCCTAAATTCCTTAACTTAGCTGTAATCGCTGTAACAGCTAAAGCAATGACTGGCGACAGAGAGAAATGTATTAAGGCAGGAGCTTCAGATTATATTACAAAACCTGTAGATGTAGACCAGCTGTTATCGTTGCTGAGAGTTTGGCTGTACGATAAAATCTAATCTTTAAAATGCTGCAAATGGGAAAAAAACGAGTGTTGATTGTAGATGATGATTCTAGAAATATTTTTGCTATGGTAAATACCTTAAAAGCAAAATCTTATGACTGTGTATCTTGTCTAAGTGCCGAAGAAGCTTTAAAAATATTGCGCCAAGACGCATCTATCGATGTAGTTTTACTAGATATGATGATGCCAGAAATGGATGGTTACGACGCAATTCCGCTTATAAAAGCAATTCCGTCTCAGGAATCTACATTAATAATTGCTGTAACGGCACAGGCAATGGCAGGAGATAAAGAAAAATGTTTGCAAGCTGGAGCAGATGCTTACATCTCAAAACCTGTAGATGTTGACAAATTACTTCAGATCTTGGGAGGAAATTAAAGTGAATTATGATTGAAGATATTGAACTAGAAACCCTTATAAATGATGTTTACGAATATTATGGTTTTGATTTTGGAAGTTATTCAAGAGCCTCACTTAAAAGACGAGTAAGCAGGGTATTTGCTCTGGAAGGATTTAAACATTTTCATGATTTTTTGTCTAAAGTCCGCACAGACCCCGAGTATTATAAAAGAATGATTGACGAAATTACGGTTAACGTAACCGAGATGTTTCGCGATCCGTCATTTTATCTTACACTTAGAAAAGAAGTTCTTCCGTTGTTAGGAACAAAACCTTTTATTCGCATTTGGCACGCAGGATGCTCTACAGGAGAAGAAGTCTATTCGATGGCCATTATGCTCAAAGAAGAAGGTTTATTGCACAAATCGATATTGTATGCAACAGACATAAACGCTTCGGTACTAGAAACAGCCAAAAGTGGTATTTTTCCGTTGCGAATGATAAAAGATTATGCTGATAATTATCGCGATGCTGGCGGACAGCAGGATTTTTCAGATTATTACATTGCCAATTACGGATTTGCAAAGTTTAACGAAAATCTTTCTGAAAAAATGGTCTTCTCACAGCATAATTTGGTTTCAGACACCTCATTTAATGAGTTCGATCTCATATTGTGTCGCAATGTTTTAATTTATTTTGATAATAATCTGCAGAAAAGAGTCGTAAACTTATTTGACGACAGTTTGGCTGTGCTAGGCTTCTTAGCACTTGGAACAAAAGAAACGATAAAATATTCTATATCTCAAACCAAATACAAACAATTTGCTAAAGAGAAAATATGGAGGAAAATAAAAGAATAACAAATTGTAGAGTAGTTATAATTGGCGGTTCGGCGGGAAGTTTACAGGCATTATTGCAGATTTTGCCTTTTGTAGAAAATCCGATCTCTTTTGCCATTGTCATCGTTGTTCATAGAAAAAACTCAGACGAACAAACTCTAGAAGACTTAATTGCTTTAAAATCAAAAATAAAAGTAAAAGAAGTAGAAGATAAAGTAAAACTCCAATCGGGATTTATTTACATTGCTCCATCCAATTATCATTTGTTATTTGAGAAAAACGAAACGCTTTCATTAGATACTTCAGAAAAAATAAACTACAGTAGACCAAGCATAGATGTCTCTTTTGAGTCTGCTGCGGAAGTATATAGAGAACATTTGATAGGAATATTACTTTCGGGTTCCAATTCGGATGGAACAGCTGGATTAAGAGCAATACAGGCAGCGGGCGGAATAAGTGTAGTTCAGAATCCGCTTTCTGCAGATATGCCTTTTATGCCCAATAATGCAATTCTGCACACAGTTCCAGATTTTGTTCTAAATATCGAAGAGATTCTTGAGTTTATAAAAGAAATAAATCGGGAATAGGAAGTTGATTGAAATGAAGTGTCGCCCCTCTTAGGCTTCTCGGATACGGATAAAATTATTGCTATAAATATTCAGCTTCTCCGAAGCTTTTTAAAAGCGCAAAGCTTGGAATTCACATATTAAAATGTAAAACAATCAAGAATTAGTCCCAGAGGGACGAAATATTTATAGCAAATAATAATAGACACAGACTGATAAAGAGCTCCAGAGGAGCGAAATATATTTTCGGTGCAAAAAAAAACACCTATTTTTTCTCATCTTCTGGAAGAACCACTTTGTTGAGTTCAGCCTCTTTTTGAGCTCTTTTTTGCGCAGCTTTACCTTTCCCAATTGGCAATCCCGCAGTAACATACAAAGATCTGTTGAATTGATTGTTTGGACCATCTCCTTTCATCACAGTAACGAGTCCCAAGTAATATTGAACTGTAATATTTAAACCATGACCAACATTCATATGATAACCCGTACCAAAGGCAAGCCCAGCATCTATAACATGAATTTGATCTCTAATGTTTTTCTTGTAGACTACATCATCGTTATTGATTTCGTTTTTAAACTCATCAAAAGCTTTGGCTAACAAACCAAATTGCGGACCTGCTTTAAGGTAGATATTATTTTTGAATTGGTATTTAATTAATATCGGAACATTAAAATAACGAATTTCACGATTTACGTGACCGCCCGCAAAAGTATTGTCCAAATTTTCATCATTCAAAGAATATACAGGAATATCTTTGGCTCCCATAGGCGATTTTACAATTACACCAGTATTAATCATCCAAGCTGGATTTTTCTTAGATCTGAAGTCAAAGTAAAAACCAAGATTAAAACCTGGATTTAGGGCAGAAGATCCCATATTTGAAATGGTAGAAAAATTAGCACCACCTTCAAGACCAAATTCTAAAAACTCCGAATTGAGCTTATCTCCAAATATCAAGGAAATTAAGACTTGAGACTGGGCAGAATTAATACAAAAGAAAGTAAAAACGATTAATAAAATCTTTTTCATATAAATGGATAATTACAGTCCAAAACGGTATTGTAAACTTCCTAATACTTGAGTACGACTTCCTAAGAAACCGCATTCTGCGCGAAACATAACGTGTCGGCTGAATTGATACTGTGATCCAATGATGAAGTTCCACATATCTTTAGGTCTTTTTTGAAGCGAGTATTGAACAGAAGAGCTTTCGGCTGTACTCAATGCTCCGTCCAGAGTGGCAAGAATTGTTCCCGCTCTATCTAAAGCTCTATCTGCCGTGTTGTGTTTGGCAATATTGACTGGATTTTTTTGCTCAGCCGGAGTCAAGCCATCCCACCATGTGTCTACTTTTGCTTGATTGTCAGACACCTTTTGAAGACCGCTATCCACTTTAGCCTGTGCATTGGTTAAATCAATAAAATCAGATAGAGGCAAGTCTCCATTAGTATCTCCAGAGATATGAACCCTAAAACCTCCAACCCAAACCGCTATATTTGTGTCTGGTTTGTTGAATTTGAACGTTTTTCCGAATCTCGGACCAAAAATATAAGAAAAAGCAGGTTTGTCAAGTGAGCTGATATCAGTCCAAGCCATGTTCATATCAAGAGCAAACCAGCCTCCGCCAATACCTATTGTTGGAGTCATACCAAGACCAAAAGTAGTGGCATTAAAATTGGCTTTAGTGCTAAAATTGGCTATTTCAGACCAGTTGTTATTGGCATCAGGAACCCAGATACCTGCGTTAATTTTTGTTGACGTATTGGCTTTTCCAAAAATTCCGTAAATATTTAAAAACGGAAGAAGCCAGATATCAGGACGAATTGTTAAAGCACTTGCTTCTACTGTCGATTTATTAAATCGTACAATTTCATCTAGATTATATTGTGGGCCATGATTAAAACCAATTTGCAGATTATTAATTACAATTTCTGATTCCTGCCAGAACCAGTTTACAGATACTCCGGCAGAATAGGGAAGTTTATAGCCTTTTTGAGCTACTTTTTCTCCCCAGATTGGTAGCGCGTACGGGTATTTTTCGACTTTAAGACTATCTTTTAAATCTTCATTTTTTTTACCTACAATTTTATCGGTATAAACCTGTCCAAAAATTTGCATGCTAAATAATAATAAAAAGGCTGATATTAGTGTGTTACATTTCATTGATTAGAGTGTTTTAATGTTAATTAATTAAACTGCGAAAAATAAATATGTACTAATGCTATTGTGGGAATCTTTTTATTGGTATGCTAAAAGGTTTTATTATGAATTAAATATTAAGGCTTAAGAATGTGTTAATTAGTGTTAAAGTTAACGAAATTTTCTTACCGCCAGCAAAAATTAAATGAGAAAATGATAAAAGCTTTAAAAATAATTTTAGGATATTTTTAAGTATTTTTCTTTTAGGAAATATTGCCATCAATTACCAATTAAAAAAATAATTGTATTTTTACAGCTGTGAAATGGATAACAGTCATATTATCAATTTACCTGCTGGCATTGTCTAATATGCCATGCGCAGATATGGAAGTAAACAGTGCAATGCATAAAACAGCTCAGTTTGCTTCAGAAGACAATCATTCTCATGATAAAACAAATGATTTATGTTCTCCGTTTTGTGCCTGCAATTGCTGTGGCGCACAGGTTTTAAGTTACCATTCTGCTGTAAGTTTTGAGTTTCCTAAAACTTACAATCAAATTTCAATTTCTTTACCAAGTTACAATTCTGTTTTTATTTCCAATTTCTACGGAAGTATTTGGCAGCCCCCTCAGATAGCATAATGATTGTGCCTGTTCGATAAAAATCGGAAACGGGCGAGAGAGTTGTGGACTTTCCACACATTTACAGACAATTTAATTGTCTAATTTCTCACGTCATTATATATTCAAATGTTAGATAAAATTATCAAGTTTAGTATACGAAACAAATTCGTAATACTATTATTTACCCTTGCGCTCATTGCTTGGGGAAGCTATTCGCTTAAAAAATTACCGCTCGATGCCTTGCCAGATGTAACCAACAATCAGGTTCAGATTATTACAACTGCACCAACACTGGCAAGTCAGGAAATCGAACAATTAATTACGTATCCCTTAGAAAGAGCTGTAAAAACAGTTCCAAATGTTATAGAACTCCGCAGTATTTCTCGTTTCGGATTATCGGTTGTAACCGTAGTTTTCGAAGATGATGTAGATATTTATTGGGCGCGTGAGCAGATTTTTCAGCGTTTAAAACAAGCAGAAGAAAATATCCCCGATTATGTAGATTCTCCAGAATTAGCGCCAATTTCTACAGGTTTAGGAGAAATTTACCAGTACGATGTTTATGCCAAAAAAGGCTATGAAAACAAATATAGTGCAATTGAACTGAGAACAATTCAGGATTGGATTATTATTCCGCAATTGCAAGGAATTAAAGGAGTTGCCGAAGTAAGCTCTTGGGGAGGAAAACTAAAACAGTTTGAAATTGCCGTAAACCCAAATATGCTGAATAGTTTAGGCGTAACGATTACTGAAATTTTTGATGCTTTAGAAAAAAATAATCAAAATACAGGAGGAGCTTATATTGAAAAAGACCAGTATACTTATTTTATTCGTGGTGTTGGAATGGCAAAAGGCATAAAAGATCTTGAAAATGTGGTAGTAAAAAACCGAAACGGCTCGCCAGTTTTGGTTCGAAATGTCGCACAGGTTCGAGAAGGTATTGCACTACGCTACGGGGCATCAACAAAAGACGGAAAAGGAGAAATTGTTTCTGGAATGGTTTTGATGTTAAAAGGAGAAAACTCAAGTGCAGTTGTTAATCGTGTGCACGAAAAAATGGCTCAGATTAATAAAAGCCTTCCAGAAGGAGTTGTTGCAGAAGCCTTTATTGATAGAGGAAAACTCGTTGACAATTCCATTAAAACTATTACAAAGAATTTATTAGAAGGAGCATTAATCGTAATTTTTGTCTTGATATTATTCTTAGGAAATCTTCGCGCAGGGTTAATTGTCGCTTCTGTGATTCCGTTGGCGATGCTGTTTGCCGTTATTTTAATGAATGCCTTTGGCGTAAGCGGAAACTTAATGAGTTTAGGCGCCATAGATTTCGGAATTATAGTGGATGGTGCCGTAATCATTGTCGAAGCCACAATGCATCATCTCCAGAAATTCAAAAACAAAAAAGAATTGACGCAGGAAGAAATGGACGATGAGGTTTACAATTCGGCTTCAAAAATTAGAAATAGTGCGGCTTTTGGTGAAATTATCATTTTGATCGTATATCTGCCAATTCTAGCTTTGATTGGAACAGAAGGAAAAATGTTTAAGCCAATGGCCATGACAGTTGGTTTTGCCATTATTGGAGCTTTTATCCTTTCGCTAACTTATATTCCGATGATGAGCGCTTTGTTTCTTTCTAAAAAAACAGAGCACAAAGAAAATTTCAGCGACCGCATGATTGCTTGGTTAGAAAACCGTTATATGCCTTTATTAAATAAAGCTTTAGAGTTTAAAAAAGTGGTGCTTTCTGTTGCGATTGGGTTATTCGCATTTGCTTTTATTGTTTTTCAAAATATGGGAGGCGAATTTATTCCGACAATCGAAGAAGGCGATTTAGCAATAAATGCAAGCATTATGACGGGAAGTTCGCTTACGCAGATGGTTGAAACGGCTACGAAGTACGAACAGATTCTGAAAGCAAAATTCCCTGAAATTAAAACCATTGTAACCAAAATCGGAAGCGGTGAAATTCCGACCGATCCAATGCCGATTGAAAGCGGTGATTTGATTATTGTTTTAAAAGACAAAAAAGAGTGGAGAAGCAAGTATAATAATTGGGAAGAATTGGCTAATGCAATGAAAGAAGAAATGGAAATTATTCCAGGAGCGAATATCGAAATTTCGCAGCCAATCCAAATGCGTTTTAACGAATTAATGACAGGAAGCCGATCTGATATTGCCATCAAAATTTTTGGTGACGATTTGGAAATTCTGGATGCCAAAGCGACAGAATTGATTTCGAAAATAAAAGGAATTGAAGGAATCGGAGATTTAAAAGCTGATAAGGTAACAGGATTGCCGCAGATTACCATTAAATATGATTATGATAAAATCGCTCTTTATGGGCTAAATATTTCAGATATCAACCAGATTATCCGCTCGTCTTTTGCTGGTGAAGTTGCAGGAAAGATTTACGATGAAAGCAAAAGGTTTGATGTTGTGGTGAGAATGGACGAAAACAATCGTGGCGATATTACAGATGTGAGCAATTTGTTTATTCCGCTTCCGAACGGACAGCAAGTACCGCTTTCTCAGGTGGCTTCTGTTGAATACGAACAAGGGCCTGTGCAAGTCATCCGCGAAGACGGAAAAAGAAGAATCACCGTTGGATTAAATGTTCGCGGAAGAGATATTAAAAGTGTTGTAGAAGAAATTCAGGCAAAATTGGATAAAAATTTCAAACTTCCTTCAGGCTATTATGTGACTTATGGCGGACAGTTCGAAAATCTGATTGAAGCTTCAAAAAGACTTTCTGTAGCCTTACCAATTGCTTTAGGGCTGATTTTGGTCTTGTTATATTTTACTTTCAAAAGTGCCAAACAAGCACTGCTGATTTTTAGTGCGATTCCGTTGTCGGCCATTGGAGGTGTTTTTGCGCTTTCGCTAAGAGGGATGCCATTTAGCATTTCTGCCGGAATTGGTTTTATTGCCTTATTCGGAATTGCGGTTTTAAACGGAATTGTATTGATTTCGTATTTCAATCAATTAAAAACAGAAGGTATTTCAGATCCGTTTCAGAGAATCCTTATCGGAACCAAAACGCGTTTACGTCCTGTTTTAATGACCGCAGCCGTAGCTTCATTAGGATTTCTGCCAATGGCAATATCGACAAGTGGTGGGGCAGAAGTACAAAAACCTCTTGCAACTGTAGTAATCGGCGGATTAATCTCAGCAACTTTATTGACCTTAATCGTTTTACCGATTTTGTATTTATTGTTGGAACGTGGATTTAAACGCAAGGATAATTCGTAAATGAGAAAATTTGATAATTAGATAATTTACTGCTGAATGTAACAAAGATTTTTCACGCAGATTCTAGCAGATTAAAGCAGATTTAATTTTGATTTTAATTGATAATAATCTGCGTCTATCAGCTTAAATCTTTTTTAAATCTGCGTGAAACAAAAATTATAAAAATGAAAAAATCAATATATAAAATGCAAACCAAAACCTTTGCGAACTTTGCGAAAAAAACCTTGCGAACTCTGCGGTTAAGCACATTTCTATTGGCAAGCACAGCAACATTTGCCCAGCAAACTATCAGTTTAGAAAAAGCAATAGAACTCGCTAAATCAAACAACATCGATTTAAAAATTGCCGATAAAGAAATAGAAAAGCAAACCGTTCTTAAAAAAGCAACTTTTCAGCCAGATCCGCTTCAAGTACAGTATCAGGGTGGCCAGTTCAATAGTGCCGATTACGATCATAACGTTTCTGTACAGCAGTTTTTTCCGTTAGGAAATATTACTAAAGCGAACAGACAATTGCAGGAAGAATTGGCAAAATTGGCCGAAAAGCAAAAAGCCCTGTCTTCGTATGAAATCGAAAAAGCGGTTACATTGGCGTATTATCAATATTTATATGGCGTTTCAATTCAGAAACTCAATTCAGAATTGAATGATATTTATACCAAATTTCTAAAGAACGCCGAATTGCGTTTTAAAACAGGAGAAAGCGGAAACATCGAAGTAATTAGCGCTAAAGCAAAAGTAAAGGAAATTGAAACTCAGAAAGCGCAGTTAGAGTATGATCTGGCAATCTATCAGAAACAATTGCAGTTTTTTATTCAGACAAATGAAAATATTGTTCCTGACCAAAATACGGCTTTGCAATATACTTTTATAGAAAATCAAGAAAACACAAAAGCTGAAGCTTTGATGACCGATTTTTATGAGCAGCAGATTTCGGTTTATCAGAAAGAAGCTGGAACATTTAAAGCTTTACGTACACCAAAAGTAGGTTTAGGATATTTTGCTCAGACGATAAATAAAGAATCGCTGTTTCAAGGTTTTACAGCCGGATTGCAGATTCCGTTGTTTGGAGGAGTTAATACAACCAAAGCAAAAGCAGCAGAAATTAGCATTTCGCAGTCGCAAATGGCTTTGGATAAAAACAAAATGATGCTGAATCTGCAACAAGAAGAATTGAAAAATAACTTCGAAAAGCAGCAGAAAAACTTAGCCTATTTTCAGAATGAAGGTCAGCAATATGCCAATCAGATTATAGAAACTGCCCAGAAAAGTTATGCCAATGGTGATATGAGTTATTGGTCGTATATCAGCTTTCTGAATCAGGCGATCGATATTAAAAAGCAGTTTGCAGAAGCGACGCACAGCTACAATCAAAGCGCTATCGAACTTCAATTTCCAACCATCAAAAACAATTAAAAATGAAAAATATACTTAGAAATTTAACCGCAAAGTTCGCAAAGATTTTCACGCAAAGTTCGCAAAGATGGATTGCTTATAGCTTACTGCTTATTGCCTATAGCGGAATGTTAAATTCTTGCAATGAAAAGAAAACCGAAGAACCTCAGGAAGAAGAAAAGTCAACTACAGAAGTAGCTTTAACGGAATCTCAATACAAAACTGTCGGAATTGAAACTGGTTCTGTAGAAGATAGAAACCTTAACAAGGTTATCAAAGCCAATGGTTACACGACAGTTCCACCGCAAAATTCAGCTGAAGTTTCGACTTTAATTGGCGGAACAGTAAAGGATATTTTTGTTTTGGAAGGAACGTATGTAAACAAAGGAAAAGTTCTAGCAACGATTCAGAATCTTGAAGTTATTGGCATGCAGGAAGATTATCAGTCGGCTGTTGCCAATGTAGAATACCTGCAGTTAGAATATAACCGTCAGAAAACATTAAGCGACGAAAATGTCAATCCGAGAAAAACTTTTCAGGAAGTAAAAGCCAAACTTGCAGCTGAAAGAGCTCGTGCACAAGCAGCAAAAAATAAACTCGATGCTTTACATGTTAATACAAAAGGAACAACATCGGTAGTGCCAATTGTTTCGCCAATAAATGGTTTTGTTGGAAAAATCAATATTGCTAAAGGAGCTTTTGCCAACACAGGAGTTTCGCTTTTTGAAGTGGTTGACAACAGTCAGATGCATTTGGATTTGAATGTATATGAAAAAGATTTAGGTTCAATTTCTATTGGTCAGGTAATTGACTTTGTTTTGACCAATCAGTCGAATAAATCGATAAAAGGAAAGATATTCGGAATCAATAAATCTTTCTCTAACGAAAGTAAAACTGTTGCTGTACATGCCAAAATTGACCCCGCTGATGCCAAAGGACTGATTCCGGGAATGTATGTTTCGGCGAATATTAATATTACGAATGCAACAGTTCCAGCACTTCCAAAAGATGCAGTGGTCAAAAATGCAGACAAGTACTTTGTTTTTATTGAAGAAGAAGGTAATGCAGAAGAAAAACACGAGCACAAAGAAGGTGAAAAGGAAGAAGCTCACGAAAAAGAAATTCATTTTAAAGCCATAGAAGTTATGCCAGGAACAACCGATTTAGGTTTTACTGAAGTGAAGTTCGTAAATGATATTCCAGTTAACGCCAAAATTGTAACGAAAGGCGCATTTTATCTGCTTTCAGCAATGAAGGGCGGAGGAGAGCATACGCACTAGTTTTTTTAAAGATGCTAAGATACAAAGGTGCTGAGATGCTGAGTTTTTCTCATTTTATGTCATTTCGACGAAGGAGAAATCTTCGCGAGAAGCTCGACAAAGATTAGGTTTTCGGTACGGAGTTACTTGTGGAGATTTCTCCTTCGTCGAAATGACAAATTGAACGTTTAATTCTCATTCAGTAAAAAACTTAGCACCTTTGTGGCAATAAACTTTACCACAAAATGCTTAAATTTAGGACATTATTTAAACAGAGTTTCAGAACAGCAAAAACATGAAACCTGAAACATGAAACAAAAAAAATGATACATCAAGATAAAGAAGTAAAAAGTACAAAAAATAAAGCCAAACCTTCCTGCTGCTGTTCTCATGATGAACCTGTGCATTCTGAGAATGATGGGCACGATCACGAAGGTCATGATCATGAACACAATACAGAAGGAAGTTGGTTTAAATTGTTCTTGCCATCTATTATATCTTTTGTTTTACTTATTATTGGAATTGGTTTTGATAACTATTTTCCGCAAGATTGGTTTACAGGATATGTTAGAATTGCGTGGTATGCTATTGCATATCTTCCAGTTGGATTTCCAGTTATAAGAGAAGCTTATGAAAGCATAGTAAAAGGAGATATTTTTTCTGAGTTTTTCCTCATGTGCATTGCCACAATTGGAGCTTTTGCCATTGGAGAATATCCAGAAGGTGTTGCTGTTATGCTGTTTTATACAATTGGAGAAACCTTTCAGGGAATGGCAGTTAACCGCGCAAAATCAAGTATTAAGAGCCTTTTGGATCAGCGCCCCGATGAGGTTCATATATTAGAAAACAATATTGCAGTAAAAGTCAAAGCCAAAGATGTTCAGATAGGAGCTATTATTCAGCTTAAAGCAGGAGAAAAACTAGGATTGGATGGCGAATTATTATCAGATTCCGCTTCATTTAATACTGCAGCTTTAACGGGAGAAAGCAAACCTGATACCAAGAAGAAAGGCGAAACTGTTTTAGCAGGAATGATAAACGGCAACACAATTGTCGAAGTAAAAGTAACAACTGCTTATAGTGATAGTAAACTGTCTAAAATTTTGGAATTGGTGCAGAACGCCACAACCAAAAAAGCGCCTGCGGAATTGTTCATTAGAAAATTTGCTAAAATATATACGCCAATTGTGGTATTTCTTGCAATTGCAATTTGTATAATTCCAATGCTTTTCGTCGATAATTATGTTTTTACAGATTGGCTTTACAGATCACTAGTTTTCCTTGTGATTTCCTGTCCATGTGCTTTGGTTATCAGTATTCCACTAGGTTATTTTGGCGGAATCGGTGCTGCGAGTAGAAACGGAATCCTGTTTAAAGGCAGTAATTTCCTTGACAGTATTTCGACAATCCAGAATGTGGTAGTAGACAAAACGGGAACTATGACCGAAGGTGTTTTTAAAGTTCAAGAAGTCATTATAAAACCCGAATTTGATAAAAACGAAATCTTAAAACTAGTCAATGCTCTTGAAAACAGAAGCACGCATCCTGTAGCCACAGCAATCCATAATCATGTTGGCCCAATTGATTCTTCGGTTGAATTAAAAGATATCGAAGAAATTTCAGGCCACGGACTAAAAGCGACAAACAATGGAAAAGAATTATTTGTTGGAAATTTTAAACTTTTGGACAAATACTCGATTTCGTATGATATTGATCCATCTTCAATCGTTTATACCACAATTGCAATTGCTTACGAAGGTAAATTTGCAGGTTATTTGACTATTGCCGATGA
The DNA here is from genome assembly GCF_003254585.1 of Flavobacterium sharifuzzamanii. Lineage (GTDB taxonomy): Bacteria > Bacteroidota > Bacteroidia > Flavobacteriales > Flavobacteriaceae > Flavobacterium > Flavobacterium sharifuzzamanii. Next base: position 139,759 of record NZ_QJGZ01000034.1, read on the forward strand.
AATTAAGGAAGATGCCAAAGAAACCGTTTCTAAACTAAAATCTTTAGGCGTAAAACTAACCATGCTGAGTGGAGATAAAGCGAATGTGGTTCAGTTTGTAGCTGATAAATTGGGAATAACTAAAGCTTTTGGCGATTTGCTTCCAGAAGATAAAGTGGATAAAGTCAACGAAATTAAATCTAAAAACGAAACAATTGCCTTTGTGGGCGATGGTGTAAATGATGCGCCTGTAATTGCTTTAAGTACCGTTGGAATTGCAATGGGAGGTTTAGGAAGCGATGCAGCTATAGAAACTGCTGATATTGTGATTCAGGATGATAAACCAAGCAAAATTGCAATGGCAATTAATATCGGAAAACAAACCAAAAAGATTGTCTGGCAGAATATTACACTCGCTTTTGCTGTAAAAGCTTTTGTCTTAATTCTAGGCGCTGGCGGACTTGCAACAATGTGGGAAGCTGTTTTTGCTGATGTTGGAGTGGCACTTTTAGCAATTTTGAATGCCGTGAGGATTCAGAGAATGAAGTTTTAGTTTGATGAAATTCTGTCTTATTTTGATATAATTATAGCTAATATAGGTTGTTCTAATTGTTTTATATAGAGATATTTGTCACTAAAAACACATTTAATCAGATATGAATTGGGATAATTATTTGTTAGAAGAAAAAGCTCCTTGTGGATCAATTGCTCATTTAGGTATTCTAGAGGGAACTGTCTCGGGAATCTATGATTTATCTGAAATAAATGATGATGCGAAAGTTTTATACTTATCAACACCAGTTAAAAAATCAAAAAAAAATTACACAAACTTTTCTTCGCTAATAGGGAAGAATAATATTGAGGCGATTAGTATAGATTACCTTGATGAAGAACGCATCTCAGTTTTTTCAACATTACCAAATTTAAAATATCTGCAAGTAAGTTCCAATAAACAAGATGAAATTCCTGATTTAGGTTCTTTAGAATCTGTAGAAATTTTGGTACTTGCAAATATAACAAGAATTCAGAGTATAGATTTTGTAAAAAACATGAATAATCTGAAAACACTTTATATTTATGGAATAAATAATTTATATGATTTAACTCCTATTTCTCAACTAACTAATCTAGAAGAATTAGATATTGAACATGGAAAGATGAGTGGCACAGGAAAATCTATCAAAAGTATTAATCCATTAGAATCATTACGACAATTAAAATATCTACGTTTAGCATTAAGAATAGAAGATGATAGTGTTAATTTAAAATCACTATACAGATTACAAAAATTGCAAAAAATTATTTTACTTCCTCGTTATATGAAAAATAAATTTTGGGAAGGTTTGATTAAGGAATTGCCTCAATTAATTTAGTTTAAAGAAAGTAATTCATTGGTCCAATTGTAAATTTTTGCAAACAGTTCATAAGCTTCAAAGTTTTGAGCGGTAGTGATTCTGTTCAAAAACAAAGCGCTTTAAAACTTCAATTCAATTATGTTTTCATTATTCTCTAAAGTAATTTTCACCGGATTACTTTCAGAAGGAATTTGAGTTGGATACCAATTTCTAGTAGGTTGCACCAGAATCAATAAGCCTTCATGATCGCCAATTGCAGCAAATTTATCGGTATTGGTATTTTGAGAAAAGAAATGAAGTCCGTGTTCTTCTATTAATTGATTTCCTAATTGTAATGGACTTTCCGTAACAATTCCGATTTCGCTAATGCTTAAAATAGAAGCGGAGTTGAATTCGCCAATTTGTTCGTTATTGAGATCATGTCGCGCAATGAATTCAAGTAAATTTCTGTTGTGATCAAAGAAATAAATAGAATGTGCATTCCAATTTTCAAAATTTGTAACTACACTTTTATCTTCAAGAACAATTAAATCCACTTTGTCCTTGCACCACTGAATCGCTTCGTCAAGCTGATTTTCGGGAATATTAAAAGCAAAATGATATATGGAATTAAACTCTTTATCTTCCACAAATTTTAAAATAGAAGTTCCAGCCTGAAACGTTATCGATTTTTGGTCATTTTCAAGAATGAAAAGCCCAAAAATGTTCTGATAAAATGCTTTCGTTTTTTGAATATCGTTTGTTTTAATTTGTATTTGATCTATTCTCATGACAATAATTTTTTATAAAAGAAAAAAGCTTCTTTTGAATGATAAACAAATTTAAAAAATGCCAATGGTATCAAGTATGAAGCGCTATTTTATGCTTCAATGAAAGGATAGTAAATAAGTATTGATTGAAGTTAAATTGCATTTTTAAATGTTTTATTAAAGTTACAAAAAGACAAACTGACATTGTTGTAAGATTATCGAAAAAACTTCCATCTTGCAATCTCTAGATTTAAATAAAAACAGACAGTCTTAAAATAACTTCTCTTTTTTTTGTAAGCTTCAGAGAAGCGAAATATTTATAGCAAAAAACAAATGTTTACAGCATAAAGCTCCGGAGGAGTGACATATTTTTTTATGTAATATAAATAGATGTCACTCCTTCGGAGCTTTTTTTATTTTTCTTGTTGTAATTCTATACATATTTTATCCCGCTGGGATTTTACGGATAAAATATATTTTATAAATATTTGTCCAGCAAAAATGATATCCTTTTGAGATAATCTGTTTTTTGTTTTTAATATGTAGCAGGTTTTCTAACATTTTTCCCCACTTTGTTATTCAAATCATCGCCAAGATCTTCTCTTGCAGTATCGGCAATTTTCTGGATTTCGGCTACTATTTCGGGATATAATTGCTGCACATCACGAACTTCTCCCGGATCATGTGCTAAATCATAAAGCGCCATCGGAAATTCTGCGGAAGCGCCTTCACCACGATAACCGTCTTTTCCTTGTAATTTTTTGTTGTAGGTTGTGCTTTTGTGTGGGAAAACGAGTTTCCAATGTTTGTATCGAATAGCTTCTAAGTTGTTGCTTCCAACTCCGAAATAATAATAAAAAACTTCTCTTGGGCCAGAAGCCGTTTTTCCAGTCAGAACAGGAAGAAAATTCAAACCATCAATTTGGTTTTTGGGTAAAGAAGAACCTGTTATTGAAGCAATTGTAGGCAGTAAATCCATATTGGTCATAAGAGAACTGTTTACAGAGCCGCTTTTTATTTTACCTGGCCAACGTATTAAAAACGGAACTCTCGTACCACCTTCCCAAGTAGTTGATTTCCCTTCTCTAAAACCGCCCGAAGAGCCTGCATTGTCGCCAAAAACAAGCCAAGGACCATTATCACTCGTTATAATTAGTACAGTATTTTGGGCAATTTTTTCAGTGTCTAATGTTTTTATGATTTCTCCAATTGACCAATCCAGTTCCATTATTACATCTCCAAAAAGACCTAAATCGCTTTTTCCTTTAAATTTATCTGAAACCGCTAAAGGCGCGTGTGGCAGAGGATGTGTGAGATATAAAAAGAACGGATCTTTTTTGTTTTTCTTGATAAAACCTATTGCTTTTTCGGTGAAAAGTGTAGTTAGTTTTGAAGCATCTTTGATATTTTCAATCGTATCAATAATGGTTGTATTGCTGATTAATGGAAGCGGAGGGAAGCTCGAACGCATATCTTTAGCATCCGTCACTTTTGAGTAACCGTCATAATCAATTGGCCATACATCGTGTGAATACGGAATCCCGAAAAACTCATCAAAACCGTAATTTGTCGGCCAATATGGAAGTTGATTTCCTAAATGCCATTTTCCGTAATTAGCCGTTTTGTATCCATTTTTCTTTAAAAGTGACGCAATAGTTTCTTCATTCGGATTTAAAGCGTGTTTGGCTCCAGGAAGCAATACGCCCGACATTCCGATTCTGTTTGGATAACAGCCTGTTAATAAAGCCGCCCTGGATGCTGTACAAATGGCTTGTCCTGCATTGAAATTGGTTAAACGCATTCCTTCTTCGGCAACTTGATTAAAATGGGGAGTATTTACTCCTGTCATTCCATACGGTTCAGTGTCGCCATAACCCATATCATCCATATTGATGATAATGATGTTGGGTTTAGAATTTGAGTTTTTACTTTGAGCAATGCCTAAAGAGGTAATTGCAGAGAGAAAGAGCAAGAAGAAACTTCTTTTCATGATTTGCGGTTTTTGAAATAATTAATAATGGCATGGCGTTTAAGTTTGGTTGACCACAAATATATTCAAAAGATGAAATTTAGAAGTAAAAAAAAGCCCATTTTATGGAGAAAAGGGCTTAGAGGATTTTGAGATTTATTACCCTTAATTAAGCCATAAAGAATGCAAAGTTTTCTTGACAAAGCTTTGCGTTCTTTGCGCATTTAAAAAATTACATGAAATGACCTTGCGTCCTTTGCGGTTAAAACATCAAAGATTGCTATACAATAATTGTAGTGTATGAAAATCAGAAGAACCGTCAAAATGTTTGTGAAGCACTTCCTGAAAAATTGGTTCGGTATTTTGAACACTGGCAAACAATGTCATACAAGATTGAAGATTTTCTACATCAATGCTTTCAAAAATATCAGAAACATTTTCTTCCTTTTTAATTAGTTCAGAAGTGATTTCTACAAGATGTTTTCCTAAAATTGGATGTTCTAGAAAAGCAATTGCTTCATCGGCATTTTTGATTTCGTAAAATTTGGAAGTATCACTAGAACCCATTCCTTTTATCTGCGGAAATATAAACCACATCCAAGGAGATTCTTTTTTACCATTCTTGATTTCGTCCAGAGCTGTCAAATACAATTTATTCTGAGCATCTAAGAAACGAAGCAGTCCATTATTGTTGTAGGCCATTACTTACTGATATTTATTTGGGGTATCAGGCCATAAATCTAGTCAAAATATGTTTACTTGTATAACCTCCAATTCATTTTTTAGAGTCATTTTTTAACATTTTAAATCGAATAATTTAGAAATGCGATTATATGTAAAATTTGATAAGCTGATTTTATATTAACAGATAAAATCGTACTAACAAATAGTTTTATTGTTATAAAATGAAGTTTTAGTTGGTGATTCTGTTATGAATTCTCTATTTTTATGAACAGGCGGTTTCTAAAACGGCCTGAATTCTTTAAAATTAGAATTGATATTGACTTCTTAAATATCAATATTTTCAACCGGGCATCTTCGCCCATAAAAAATTAAATGCTTATGAAAATAGGATTAATCGGATTCGGAAAAACTGGAAAATCAGTAGCTTCAATATTATTAGAAAATAAAAAATTCTGCTTAGAATGGGTTTTACGTCAAAGTACGGTTTTAGAACACAGATCGGTTCCAGAATTTTTTGGAGTGCAGTCAAAAGAACCCGGCTTAATCTATTCTAGTTCTAAAACTTCTATTGAAGAATTATTGGAAAAGCATCCTGTTGATGTAATTATCGATTTCTCGTCGCATCAAGGAATTTATACGTATGGAGAAGTGGCGGCAAAGAAGAATATAAAAATCATTTCTGCTATTTCGCATTATAAAGATAAAGAACTGGAGTTTTTAAAGAAACTGGCAAAAAAGACCACAGTATTCTGGTCGCCAAATATTACTTTGGGTGTAAACTATTTGTTGTTTGCAGCAAAATTTTTAAAGAAAATTGCACCGTGGGTTGATATTGAAGTAAATGAAGAACATTTTAAAACCAAACAGGGAACATCTGGAACAGCCGTAAAAATTGCAGAAGCACTAGATGTGGATAAAGAGAATATCAATTCGGTTAGGGCAGGAGGAATCGTTGGAAAACACGAAGTTATTTTTGGTTTTCCTTTTCAAACCGTGCGTTTAATTCATGAATCGATTTCGAGAGAGGCATTCGGAAACGGAGTTATTTTTGTGGCCGAAAATCTAAAAGAGAAAGAAAAAGGATTGTATAATTTTGAAGATATTCTGACGCCTTATTTTACTGTATAAGTTTTTTTAGTCTCACAAAGTCGCGGAGTCGTAAAGTTTTTTTTGAAAAATGGCTAGTGCTGTTTGTCTTCCTGAGCGAAGTCGAAGGATAAGCACAAAGTATTAAAAATATATTTAATCTCGCAAAGACATGAGTCTTTTTGAAAATTAGCTCCAGAGGAGCTAAACATTTATAGAAAATTCTCGTTTATATGATAAGAGCCCCAGCGGGGTGAAATATTAGAATGAGAATAAAATATTACATGTCGCTCCTCTGGAGCTATATAACATGATTGCTGTTATTCTATAAATATTTTGCTCCTCTGGAGCTTGGTTTATTTTGTAAATTATTTTCTCAGCAAAACAGCTTTCATATATTCTAAATTCATTTTAGCAATAGAAAGCACTGAAATTCCCTGCGGACATTCGATTTCGCAAGCTCTTGTATCAGAGCACACTCCAAAACCTTCTTCATCCATTTGTTTTACCATCGAAACCGCACGTGTTTGGGCTTCTAATTTTCCTTGCGGTAAAAGCGCTAAATGCGTTATTTTGGCACCAACAAACAAAGCGGCGCTGGCATTTTTGCATGAAGCCACACAAGCTCCACATCCAATACAGGCAGCAGCATCAAAAGCGGCTTCTGCAGTTTCGTATGAAATCGGAATACTGTTTGCTTCTGGCGCCTGACCCGTAGCCGCGCCAATAAAACCTCCTGATGCAATAATAGAATCGAATGCTTTGCGGTCAATTTTTAAATCTCGTAAAACAGGAAAAGCTTTAGCACGAAAAGGCTCAATATAAATAGTGTCTCCATCTTTAAAACTTCTCATATGAAGCTGACAGGTTGTAGTATTTTTTAAAGGCCCATGAGCGCGTCCGTTTATCATAACACCGCATTGACCGCAGATTCCTTCGCGACAGTCATGGTCAAATTCGATTACGCGTTCTCCATTTTGAATAAGAGATTCGTTCAAAAGATCCAACATTTCCAAAAACGACATATGTTCTGATACTCCATCAATTTCATAATCTGTCATTTCTCCTTTAGTTGAAGAATTAAACTGGCGCCATATTTTAAGATAAAGTTTCATAGATAATTATGAGTTATGAGTTATGAATTTTGAGTTGTTAATTAATAATTTACAATTAACAATTCACCATTATTTATAGCTTCTTACCGCAAGTTCAACCGATTCAAAGGTTAAAGGTTCTTTGTGAAGTTCAGGTTTGTTATTTAAACCTTTCCATTCCCAAGCCGAAACATAACAGAATTCATCGTCGTTGCGAACAGCTTCTCCATCGGCGGTTTGGTATTCTTCCCTAAAATGTGCACCGCAGGATTCTTCGCGTTGTAAAGCATCATAGCACATTAATTCAGCCAATTCGATATAATCGGCAATTCGACCGGCTTTTTCAAGTTCACTGTTTAAAGTATTATCGCCCGTAATTCTGAGATCTTTTTCAAATGAAACTTTTAGTTCGCGGATTTCAATTAGAGCTTCCTCTAGTTTTTGTCTGCTTCGCGAAAGACCGCATTTTTCATATAAAAGACGTCCGATTTTTTTATGAAAATAATCTGCAGAAAGTGTTCCGTTCGTATGTAAAAAGCGATCCAGTTGTCTTCTCACTGTTTTCTCAGCTTCTTCAAATGCAGGATGTGAAATATCAGATTTCGGTAAATTCAATTCGCCTGCCAAATAATTAGGGATCGTATAAGGCGCAATAAAGTAACCGTCAACACAAGCCTGAAGCAGCGAATTGGCACCAAGACGATTAGCACCATGATCGGCAAAATTGGCTTCGCCTAAAGCAAATAAACCTGGAATTGTTGTCATAAGCTCATAATCAACCCAAAGTCCTCCCATAGTAAAATGCGCTGAAGGTGAAATCAGCATGGGTTCTTTATAAGCATTTATGCCTGTAATCTTTTCATACATCGCAAAAAGATTGCTGTATTTGGCTTCGATTTTATCTTTTCCCTGCGCTTTAATGGCATCCGAGAAATCGAGGTAAATAGCATTTTTCATTGGCCCCACGCCATGACCAGCATCAATCCTTTCTTTTGCTGCTCTTGACGAAATATCTCTTGGTGCGAGATTTCCAAAAGATGGATATCGGCGTTCCAAGTAATAATCGCGTTCTTCTTCGGGAATGGCGTTTGCATTTCGATCATCTTCTGCTTTTTTCGGAACCCAAATTCTTCCGTCATTTCGAAGTGATTCCGACATTAAAGTCAGTTTTGACTGATTTTCGCCATGCTGTGGGAGCGAAGTAGGGTGAAACTGAATCCAGCTTACGCCTGCCATATAAGCACCTTTTTTATGTGCTCTCCAAATTGCCGAGCTGTTACAGCCCATAGCAAGTGTAGACAAATAATATACTTTCCCATAACCGCCAGAAGCCAGTACAACGGCATCTGCCGCGTGGCGTTCTAAAATTCCAGTTTCGAGATTTCTTGCAATTATTCCTTTGGCTTTGCCATTAATAACAACGAGTTCAAGCATTTCGTGACGCGTATACAAATCAACTTTTCCTAGAGATGCCTGACGTTCTAAGGCTTGATAAGCACCCAATAAAAGCTGCTGTCCGGTTTGACCTCTCGCATAAAAAGTTCTGGAAACCTGAACACCTCCAAAAGATCTGTTGTTTAAATATCCCGCATATTCCCTAGCAAAAGGAACACCTTGAGCAACCGCGTGGTCTATAAGATGTGCAGAACATTCGGCTAAACGATAAACATTGGCTTCACGGGATCTGAAATCGCCACCTTTTATAGTGTCGTAAAACATTCTATACGTGCTGTCGCCATCATTTTTGTAGTTTTTGGCAGCGTTTACTCCGCCTTGAGCGGCAACAGAATGCGCGCGTCTTGGAGAATCCTGAAAGCAGAAAGACTTTATGTTATAGCCTTGTTCAGCTAGAGAAGCCGCACATGAAGCACCCGCTAAACCCGTTCCGACTATTATTATATTTAGTTTTTTTCGATTTGCGGGATTGACCAATTTGGCTTTAGACTTGTAAAGACTCCATTTATCAGCAAGAGGACCTTCGGGTATTTTTGATTCCATCATTTTTAGTGGTTTAAAATGAATTGATACAAAAGCTTTAATAGAAAACTAAATTTAGTATAAAATATTGATATTTAGTAGTTTTTTGTATGAATTTATTTAAACAAAAATAGACTTTAAGTATATTAATTAGCTGTATGTTAAAGTTAAACCCGACAGGTTTTTAAAACCTGTCGGGTTTAGTTGATAGAGACAAAAAAATCTGTTGAATCTGCTGAATCTGTGAGCAAAAATTACTCCCGCAGATTTAGCAGATTCAGCAGATTTATAAAATTGAATTGAAATGTTTTTGAAAAATTATTTCTCGATTATCATGGTAACTCCTTGCCCGCCAGCAGCACAAATAGAAATCAATCCTTTTCCAGAACCTTTTTCGTTGAGCAGTTTTGCCATTACACCAATAATTCTTCCTCCAGTGGCAGCAAAAGGATGAGCGGCCGCCAAACTGCTTCCCTTTACATTCAGTTTATTTCGATCTATTGCACCTAATGGTTTCTTTAAGCCAATTTCGGCACTTAGTTCAGGACTTTCCCAGATTTTTAAAGTGGCCAAAGTTTGTGCAGCAAAAGCTTCGTGAATTTCATAATAATCAAAATCCTGAAGATTTAATTCGGCTTTTTCCAACATTCTTGAAGCAGCAAATAAAGGGGCTAACAAAAGATTCTGTTGATTTTTAACATACTCAATTGCAGCAATTTCTGCGAAAGTAATGTACGCTAAAATAGGAAGTCCTTGTTCTTTTGCCCATTCTTCACTAGCTAAAAGAATACATGATGCGCCGTCTGTTAATGGCGTTGAATTTCCTGCAGTCAAAGTTCCGTTTACTTTATCAAATGCAGGATTTAGTTTGGCTAATTTTTCAATTGTGCTGTCTCTTCTAAGATTATTATCTTTTTCTAAGCCATTGAAAGGAGTAATCATATCATCAAAAAAGCCTTCATCATAAGCTTTGGCCATATTCAAATGACTTCTTAAAGCAAACTCATCTTGGTCTTCACGCGAAATTTTATAATATTTTGCTGTAATTTCAGTATGTCCGCCCATAGAAAGTCCTGTTTGCGATTCCTCATTTCTAGGCACTAACGGACTAAGATCTTTTGGACGAAGTTTTAGGAATGTTTTAATTTTCTCGCCTAATGATTTTGCTTTTCGTGCATCAAGCAATATTTTTCGAAGTTTTTCGCTAACAGCAATTGGCATATCACTTATCGAATCTACGCCACCAGCAATTCCAGAATCTATTTGTCCGAGAGCAATTTTGTTGGCAATATAAATAGCACTTTCAATTCCGGTATCACACGCTTGCTGCAAGTCACATGCTGGTGTTGCAGGATCTAGGCTTGTTTGCATGACGCATTCGCGAATTAAATTGTTGTCGTAAGTATGTTTGATTACGGCACCTCCAGCAACTTCACCCAATAACTTTCCTTTCAGATTGTATTTGTCAGTAAGACCATTAAGTGATGCGGTCATCATTTCTTTGTTTCCTACATTAGAATAAGCCGTATTGGCTCTCGCAAAAGGAATTCTATTATAGCCCACAATGGCCACTTTTCTTATTGTATTTGATTTCATATCAGGAAGTTATTCGTTTATGTTTTTTGATATTTAGGAATATAAAGATAGAAATAGATTTCGGTTTGATACTTAATCTAGATTAATATTATCAGGAAATAACTTAAAAATGGAAGTGCTAAGAGGTATTCTTACTGATTTAGTATAATTTTCTGTATTTATTTAGAATGAATTAAAATAATTTGGAAAAGTTAAGATTAGCATATACTTTTGTCGCTCAATTTAAAATCAAAACCAAATGAAAATAATTTTTAATGCCAAAGTTTATCTTTTTATGCTGTTTTTGGGCTCATTAAATATGATGGCTCAACAGCTTGGAACTGTAAACGGGAAAGTTTCTTTGAGTGGTAATAAACCAGCAGAAAATATTGCTGTGGCGCTAAAAGGAACGAAATATTCAGATATTACAACTGTTTCAGGACATTACGAAATTAAAAATGTAAAACCAGGAACATATACTATTGTATTAAATGGAGTTGGAATTCAGTCTGTTGAGGATAAAATTGTAGTCAATTCAAAACAAATAATAACTAAGAATTTTTCTCTTTCAGAAAGTCAGGAAGATCTTGAAGAAGTGGTAATTAAAAAGAACAAATACAAGCAAGACAAGCCTTCATTGTCATTACGTCTTCAGACTCCAGTTTTAGAAATTCCTCAAAATATACAAATTGTAAGTAGCCAGACTTTAAAAGATCAGCAGATTACAAGTATGAGCGATGGTGTAATTCGTAACGTGAGTGGTGCTGTACGTTTAGAACATTGGGGAGATTTGTATACGAATATTACAATGCGCGGTTCTCAAATTCAGGCTTTCAGAAATGGTTTTAATGTAGTTTCTTCTTTTTGGGGACCATTAACAGAAGATATGAGTTTTGTAGACCATATCGAATTTGTAAAAGGACCTGCTGGTTTCATGCTTTCAAGCGGTGATCCAAGCGGATTGTATAATGTTGTGACTAAAAAGCCAACAGGTGTAACCAAAGGTGAGGTTAGTGCTTTAGTAGGAAGTTATGATTTTTATAGAGTAAGTCTTGATCTTGACGGAAAATTGGATAAAAAAGGAAAATTACTATACAGATTTAACGGAGCAGCACAAAAAAAAGGTTCATTCCGTCCGTTTGAGCATAACGACCGTTACGTAATTGCTCCTGTGATTTCTTATCAGATAGATGATAAGACAAAAATTACTGCAGAATATAACTTTCAATATGCAAATATGACTGAAGTAGGTTCTTACTATGTTTTTGGACCACAATCAGGAGGTTATGCAACTTTACCTCGCAGTTTTACAATGACACAACCAGGATTGCCAGATACAAACATTCAAGATCATAGTGGTTATCTGCAGTTCGAACATAAGTTTGACGAAAATTGGAAACTTACAGTTCAAACTACTTACTTTAAATACATTCAGCAAGGATACAGTTCTTGGCCAGGTGTTGTTGGCCCTGGACCAGTTGATAGAAATTTTGATGGCGTTCCTGAAGGAAACCTTGCTGCTGGTGAGATTATTAGAAATGTTGGAATTTGGGATGCGGAAAGTAATATGTATTTAGGACAGATTTTCGTAAATGGAAAATTCAATACAGGAAATGTTTCTCATAAAGTATTAGGAGGAATAGATTTAGGAAGTAAAGATTATATGGCAGATTGGGGACAATCACATGATTTAGATACGGTTGATAATCCGTTTAATGTTTATAATCCAAATTACGGAACGCCTTCAAATGGTTTACCGCAATTTGATCATGATACACCTCTAAGCCAAAGAGCAGGCGGACTTTATGGTTCGAAGTATGCAGCGGGTTATGTTCAAGATGAGCTTGGGTTTTTAGAAAATAGATTAAGATTGACTCTTGCTGCAAGATATACTTGGATTAGCCAAACTAGCAGCTATGAGGCAGAACCAATTGAGGATAGTCATATTACACCTCGTGCTGGTTTAAGTTATTCTATTACTGATGATTTTGCGGTTTACGGTCTATATGATCAAGCTTTTACGCCTCAATCGGGTGTAGTGAGAAGTGGTGACGTGAAACCTCTTACAGGAAATAATGTTGAATTTGGACTTAAAAAAGATTGGTTTGACGGTTCTTGGAACACAAGTTTATCTGTTTACAATATCTTAAAGAAGAATGAGTTAACAGCAGATCCTAGTAATCAGCCAAACGAACAGTATAAAATAGTTCTAGGTGAAAAAAGAGCTCGTGGTGTTGAATTTGATGTTAGAGGAAAAATCTTTGACGGTCTAAACCTTATTGCAAATTATGCGTTTACAGAATCAACTGTAACTAAAGTTGATCCAGCTGTTTCTGCAGCTAATGGGATTAATGTAGGAGACGTTGTGCCTGGTTATGCTAAACATACTGCAAATGCATGGTTAAATTACACATTGCAGCATGGAAAATTAAAAGGTTTTGGAGCTTCTGTTGGAGGAACTTTCCTTGACGGACGCCAGACAGATACTTGGAGTCCAGGACTTGTTGGACTTCCAACGTATTTTAAACTAGATGGAGGATTGTCTTATGAAACTGGTAAAGTTAAAGTTACAGCAAACGTATTCAATATTTTAGATAGATACCTTTATAGCGGTTCGTACTACAGCTGGTTAAGTGCTTATTACTGGCAGGCTGAAGCGCCAAGAAATTTTAGAGTTGGTGTTAGTTATAAATTCTAAATCGATTTGTTTTAGTTGAAAAATTACAAATCATACAAAAAAGCATCTGACTTCATTGTTAGATGCTTTTTTTTTTGAGGTTCAAAGGGGCAAAGCTTCAAAGGGACAGAGGTTCTGAAATGTGTAGTTCTTTTGAGTTGCCTCCAGTTTTAACTGGAGGTTTGTAAATTGAAATTTAAAAGGCTTTAGCCAAACTTCATCTAGTTTGGCTAAAGCCTTTTTGATTTTTGCTATATTTTCCATCCAGCTAAAGCTGGACGCTATTCAATTAAAAAAAAATCCTTTTAATCTGTGTAATCTGTGGCAAAAAAACTATCCTTTCTTAATCAACGGAATCAATTTTGTCCCAATCAATTCAATCGCATTCATTAATTGTTTGTGCGTTAATCCAGCATTATCCATTTGGAAAGTAAATCGATCGACGCCACCAAGCGCTTCGCTATGGCGAAGAATTTTCTCTGCAGCTCTTTCCGGACCTCCGACAATTAAAACACCTAAATCATCAATTAAACCATCAAATTTGCCTTTTGTTACGGGTGGCCAGCCTCTTTCGTATCCTAATTTAGTCCATAATTCGGCATAACCAGGATAGTATTCTTCGATTGCTTTTTCTGTTGTTGAGCCAACATATCCAGGCGAATGCAATCCTACTTTTAATTCATTTGGTTTATAACCTGCAGCTTTTCCAGCTTCACGATACAAATCGACTAAAGGTTTAAAGCGATGTGTTTGTCCGCCAATAACAGCAACCATTAACGGAAGTCCTAACGAACCTGCTCTTATAAAAGATTCTGGCGTGCCTCCAACACCGAGCCATATTGGCATTTTTTCTTGTAAAGCTCTTGGATAAACAGGTAAATTATTTAAAGCAGGACGAAATTTTCCTTCCCAAGAAACAAATTCATTATCTCTAACTTGAAGAAGAAGTTCTAGTTTTTCTTTAAAAAGAGCATCATAATCTCTCAAATCATATCCAAAAAGGGGATAAGCTTCAATGGCAGACCCTCTTCCGACAACAATTTCAGTTCTTCCTTTCGAAATTAAATCTAAAGTTGCAAAACTCTGATAAACCCTCACAGGATCTGCAGCGCTTAAAACAGTTACAGCACTTGTCAGTCGGATATTTTTTGTCCTTGCCGCCGCGGCACTCAAAATAACAGCCGTAGCAGAATCTAAAAACTCTTTTTTATGATGTTCTCCAATTCCGAAAACATCAAGACCAGCCTGATCTGCAAATTCAATTCGCTGCAGTAGCTGTTCCATAGCATCAACACTGCTCAGAGTATTGTTATCGCCATACATTGCCGAAGCAAAACTGTCTATTCCTATTTCCATATTTTTTATTTTTTGCTTTAGACGATAAGCTTTAAGCTTTAAGCATTTCAAAGCTTACAGCCTACAGCTTATAGCTTACAGCCAATTAATGTGAGAAACCAAATGAAATACTAATAATGATAATCATGATTACAATCAACGTAATGCCAACATATAAGTAATCTTTTTCCAATAAAAATGAAAATAACGAAAGCAGCACACGTAAAACAGGTGTCATAAACAAGAAAATAATTCCTGTAAATATTAATGATTCTCCGTTTCCTTGAATTGCGCCGTTGTAGACAGCTGCAATTACTTCAAATATATTTCTATCATTTTCTTTAAAAACAGAATAATCTTCGATCTGGTTTCCGTTATGAATCAAATAAACAATCCCTCCGATAAAAGCTACTGATAAAGAAATCCAAACTCCGTAACGAAGCAAGTTTCCTATGATTGTCTGAAAATCTTTTTCTCCAAATTTTTCTTCCTGTACCATATTAGATTTTTCCATTTAGTCCGTTATAAATCATGTTTATTGCCAAAACAAAAATCAAGCAGGCAAAAAATATTCTCAATTTCTTCGGATTTGTTCGCACTAAGATTTTAGCTCCAGCCATCGCGCCAAACAAAACGCCAATTACAACAGGCATACAGATTCCTGGCTCGATATATCCTTTTTGAATATAAATTACAGAACTTGCCATTGCTGTAACTCCCATCATAAAATTACTGGTTGTGGTTGAAACTTTAAAAGGAACACGCATAATATTGTCCATTGCAATTACTTTAAAAGCACCAGAACCAATTCCGAGAAGACCAGACATCATTCCGGCAACTCCCATCATACTGAAACCGCCAAGTACATTTTTAGTTCCATATTTTACGACTTCGCCATCGTGAGTAGGATAAGTTCCGTCTAATTTTAATTTTTTAGCTAGCGGACTAGATTCTAAGACAATATGTTCTTCTTTTTTTCGAAGTGAATTGATAGCAGAGAAAATCAGTGTTAAACCAAACAGAACAGCTATAAAAGAAGTAGGGGCAATAGTAGAAAGCAATGCACCGCAAACCGCTCCAATAGTGGTGGCGATTTCGAGAAAAATTCCCATTCGCATGTTGGTAATTCCTTCTTTTACATAAGCAGCGGCAGAACCTGAAGAAGTGGCGATAACAGAGACTAAGGCAGCTCCAATAGCATAATGAATATCGACACCAAGAATGATTGTAAGAAGCGGAATGATGATAATTCCTCCGCCCAAGCCTGATAATGAACCTATAAATCCAGCCAAAAAGGCTCCTAGAATCATTATAAGCGTAAAGGTAAGTATTGTCATTTAAAATATGTTTTTGTAATTGCTAATTTACGAATACAAATTTGTTAGAAACAGCTTTATGACCTTAAATATACCTTAAAAATTTTTTAGTGTTCAGTGTTCAGTTTTTTAGTTTTCAGTCTTAGTCTCAGTTAGTTTTAGAGTCTAGAAGCTTTAGCAAAGTTTCAAACTTTGGCAAAGCTAACCCTTCTTACCGCAAAGACTGAATACTGCGACTGAATAGTGATCACTAAAAAACTGAACACTGAACACTAAAAAAAAAGGTATATTTGAGATGATAATGATTACTAAAAAAGCAGTCTTGAAGAATAAAATCCTCACTTATTCCTTAACACATCATAAGAGTTTGTTTTCTCATGCAGATCAGAAAGAGTATTTCTATATCCAGACAAGCGAGCATCCTTATATCAGCGAGTCTTATCGCGCGGAAAGTTATGCGATTGAGTTTCTAAGAAAAGGAAGCATAATTATGCAGACCGGACTTGAGAGGAAAGTAGTTCATGCTCCCGCTATTATTACTTTGGGGCCATCTATCATTAGGAGTTTTTCTAAAAGCGATGATGAAATTTTAATTGATATTATATTCTTTAAACCGAATTTCTTTCTCGAAAATCAGGCAAATGTATTTTTTCTTGCGCAATATGATTTCTTTGAAAATAGTCATAGTCATTTATCTCAACTTACAAATACAGATGAAGATAAATTTAAACGTATTTTTAATTTGATTAAAGAAGCATCAGCAGGTAAGTCTAAACATCAAGCTTCTATTTTGAGGAGTTATCTGTATATTTTGATTTACGAGATCGATGCCATTCAGAAAGAAGAAGCCTCTGCAGAAGTGCAGAATACTTTATTTGAAAAATTTAAAGAACTTCTTTTTAAAGATTTCTTGAATTTTAGATCAGTTCAGCATTATGCCGATGAACTGAATGTAAGTCGAAAATATTTGTCTGAAGTCATTAAAAAGTTTAGCGGTAAAACGGCAAGTGACTGGATTAACGAAATGGTAATTTTGGAAGCCAAAGTTTTATTGCAGAATAAAAATATGTCAATCAATCAGATAAGTGATATGCTCCATTTTTCTGATCAATCTGTTTTTGGACGATTTTTTAAAAACTACGAAGGAATTTCGCCTTTAGAATATCGAAAAAAATAAAACGATTAAAATCAACTTTCCGACATTTTGCACAATTTCGAAGCCTTATCGCTCTTTTTTAAGAACTATGATCGGTACAACTTTGCTCTTTTATTAAAAAGGAAAAGAAATGAGTAAAATAGCAAAATTTGTTGTCATAATTAATGATAATGTCTCTTGGATGGAAGACAAAGCTGTTCAGTTTTATATCAATTTGTTTAAGGAAAAAGATTTGGGAAAAAAATATGCAGAACAGCATCTTTCTCAAAAAGAATTGTTTCGGATTCAGAATGATTTTTCGATCGAAATTCTAATGGCATACCTTGGTGAAGCACCACAATCTTATTTAAAACTGGATTCGTCAAGAATATTAAACGAAAATCTAGGAGCATCAAAAGCAATTCATCTAAGTGAGGTTATTTATTTTGATGAAGAAGATTTAATAGCGCTTATTAAACGCGCAGAAGAAATTGCTCATCAGCGAAAACATGATTTAATTTGGGTGAAAGCTTTTGCTGCAGATACTGCTTTAATCGAAATATTACGATCATTAAATTACGAAGAATTTGATTTGGACGAAAGTAAACAAGATCAATTTCCGAAACGAATTTATTTCCGAAAAAAGATTTGAATTGATTTTTTTGGTTGATAATTGATAGTTTTTGGTTGTTAGTGAAAAGTTTTTACGCCATCAACTATCAACCAAAAACCAGCAACCTAAAAAACTATATGCGATTATCAACCGCAAAAGATGTTTTTCCAATATTAGCAAGGAGTAAAGCTGCCGCACAACTTGTCCAAACCGAATAATCAAGAGGCGCTTTTACAGAAACTGAAACTGACATGGCAAAAGCAAAAAAGAACATCAAAACGGTAGTTCCTAAAGCGGCAAGTCTGGTTTTGAAACCAAATAATAGTAGAAGACTCAGTAAAACTTCAAAGAAAGTAGCAATTCCTGCAAGAACTTCTGCTGTGGCTTTGTTGGCAAAAGAATTTAGGGTTTGTGTGTAGATAACAAAGTTTTCCCAATTTCCCCAGGCGACTGCGTTAGATCCCGGTGCGCCCCAAACTCCAAATCGGTCTGCTACGGCCGAAAGCATTGTAATTCCTAAAACTATTCTTAAAATTAAACCTGCTTCTAATATTGTGATGTTTTTCATTCTATAATTAATTTTTGATTTGAAGATGTTCTAGGTTCTTCTTAACCAAAGTTTTGTTTCCAACTACCTTAAAACCAAGTTTTAAATACAGTTTTTTAGCACTCGGATTGTCTTCTTCAACCAGCAGACCTAAAACCTCTTTATTTTTATGAACGTATTTATCAATCAAAAATTGCAATAATTGAGAACCAATTCCTTTTCCCTGATGTTTCGGATTCACACCTAAAGAGTCAATGTAATACTCTCCAGCGCGTGTTTCCAATTCTGGGTCGAATTCTGGATTATGATGTTTTCGAACATATTCGACTATCGGAGTGCGTAATTCTTCAATGTCTGCACCGTTATAAATATTTACTGCGCCAATGATTTCGTTGTTTTCCTCAGCCACAAAACAGTTTTGATAAGAATACTGATTGCTTTCACTTTCAACGAAATACTGCAGAAAGTCTTTCGCGGAAGCGTAATCTTCTTTTGCAATAAACTTGTAGATAATATCTTTCATTGCTAATAATAATATGGGAGCAATATATTTTGAGTCTGATTTTTCGGCTTTTCTGATATTCATAGTGTAGTGTTTTTAGCAAATTTAAGGCTTTATTTAAACACATAGAAACATAGTTTTTCTTTGTGCTGAAAGGCGTTTCACTTGTCTGAATGCACATAGCTTTGTGGATTAGACTTTGATAAAGTTTTAAACCAAGTATTTTTGGGAACTTAAGCATTACATAAAGTAACCACAATCATTGTCATTTCGACGAAGGAGAAATCTCCGTAAGAAACTCGACATAGATTGGCCTTTCTTTACGGAGCTACTTGTGGAGATTTCTCCTTCGTCGAAATGACAAAAATGCCCAAACTAACTTTATAATTTGTCTTTTGTGAATCTGCGTGAAACAAAAAACGCATTGTGCTTAATATGTACAAATATACGCTCAATATATACCAATCAAGAGATTTCAACTCGTCTTATATTTGTAGTATAGTTTTAATTTAAACATTAAAAAGAAATGAAAGCAATAGGATTTAAAACATCATTACCCATAGAAAACCCAGAAAGTTTTATCGAATTTGAAGCTGTAAAGCCAATTCCAGGGCCACACGATTTATTAGTTAAAATTGATGCGATTTCAGTAAATCCAGTCGATTTTAAAATTCGCCAGAATAGTGCGAAAGATACCGTTCTTGAAACTCCAAAAATTATAGGCTGGGATGCTGTCGGAATTGTTCAGGCTGTCGGAAAAGATGTTGCTTTGTTTGAAGTTGGAGATCCAGTTTATTATGCTGGAGATATTACCAAACAAGGAAGCAATGCCGAATATCAGATTATCGACGAAAGGATTGTGGGCAGAAAACCTAAATCATTAAGTGTAGAAGAAGCGGCTGTGATTCCGTTAACGGCTTTGACGGCTTGGGAAATTCTATTTGACAGAATCAGAATTACGGCAGATAAAGACAAAGGAAAATCGATTTTGATTATTGGCGGAGCAGGAGGAGTCGGTTCCATAGCTATTCAACTTGCTAAGAAAATAGCAGGTTTAACGGTTATTGCAACAGCGTCGCGTTCTGAAACAATTGCTTGGTGCAAACAACAGGGAGCAGATTTTGTAGTAGATTATAAAGATTTGATTGCGTCTGTTCGAGAAGCTGGTTTTGAGTATGTTGACTTTATTTTAGATTTCGTAGATACCAATGCTTATTGGGATACAATGGTTGAATTGATTAAACCACAAGGTCATATTGCCTCAATTACAGGAAGCAGCGACCTTGTTGCATTAACCAAACTGAAGAGCAAAAGTGTTTCTTTTTCTTGGGAATTAATGTACACCCGATCTATGTACCAAACAGAAGATATGGTAGAACAGCATAACATCTTGAATATTGTAGCAGATTTATTGGATGACGGTATCTTAAAGACAACTTTGAACACGACACTACACGGACTTACAACTGAAAACCTAAAGAAAGCACATGAACTTTTGGAGTCAGGAAAGACAATTGGAAAGATTGCCATTAAGTTGTAAAGCTTAAAATAGAGTTAGTAATGGTTGAAAAGACTATTTGGAATTGTTTTAAATAATATTGTTTTTAAATAAGAAAATTTTGTATTTTCGTCGGCTTACAAACCCAATTGAATATAAATTTTTAACCTAAACAAAATTATTTATGATTTCAAAAAACACAGACCTTGGATTATTGCTTTTGCGTTTAAGTACTGGTGGATTAATGCTTTTTCACGGTGTTTCTAAACTGATTCACGGAATTTCGTTCCTTGTAGAAAACATGGGCGCATTTGGATATGCAGTTTACATTGGCGAAGTTTTAGCTCCGATTGCCATTTTATTAGGATTCAGAACTAGAATTGCAGCAGTTCTTTTGGCAATAACTTGTGTGGTGGCAGTTGCGACGATGCACAGTCAGGAAATTTTCTCAATTAGTGAGCATGGCGGTTATGCTTTAGAATTATTAATGCTTTATCTTTTTGGTGCTCTTGCATTATTCTTTACAGGTGCTGGTAAATATGCTGTTTCCAAAAACAATCAGTGGGATTAATTTTCTATAAGTAAAAGGTTTACTTTATACAGAAAGCTCTAAATTTTTGATTTAGGGCTTTTTTTATGGATACTCTTTTTATTATGCTATTTTTGCGTCCAAAACACCCAAATTATTACCAAAATAGCAATGAAGTCCTTATTCCCGTTTATCCTTTTTATTTTTTCTCCAGTAATTAATGCACAATCTCTAAATGGCATTGTAAATGATTCTGATGGAAAAGCATCATCAGAAGTCTTAATTCGAAATTTAAATTCAAAATCACACGCACATACCGATGTAAATGGAAAATTTACCTTAGAAGGAGTGCAGATAAATGATAGTCTGGTTATTACCAAAAAAGGGTTTTCAACTCAAAGAGTAAAATTGGCTTCTTTAGATTTTCTTTCCATTCAATTAGAAGAAAAACCGTTTTTACTGGAAGAAGTTAAGATTGGTAATAATCTAAAATATCTGAATACCATTTCTAAAATCGATTTTGAAATTCAGCCTATCTCAAATTCTCAAGATTTATTGCGAAAAGTTCCAGGGCTTTTCATAGGTCAGCACGCTGGTGGAGGAAAAGCAGAACAAATCTTTTTAAGAGGTTTTGACTGCGATCACGGAACCGATATTAATATTACTGTTGATGGAATGCCAGTAAACATGGTATCTCACGCTCACGGGCAAGGTTATTCAGATCTACATTTTGTGATTCCAGAAACGGTAGATAATATTGATTTTGATAAAGGAGCCTATTTTGCGGATAAAGGAGATTTTACAACGGCTGGATATGTTGGTTTTAATACCAAAAATGCTTTGCAGAACAGTTCTATTTCTTTTGAAGGAGGGCAGTTTGACACTTTCCGTACTGTTGCCATGTTTAATTTATTGAATAAAGAAAACCAATCGGCTTATTTTGCTGGAGAATACATGATGACTGATGGCTATTTTGATGCTCCTCAAAACTTTAACCGAATTAATTTGTTTGGAAAGTACAATGCTAAAATGGAAAATGGAGACCGTTTGGCTATTTCGGTTTCACATTTTAAAAGCCAATGGGATGCAAGTGGACAAATTCCAGATCGCGCAGTAAATGACGGAACAATTTCGCATTACGGAGCAATCGATTCAAATGAAGGAGGAAATACTGATAGAACAAATTTCAATCTGCAATACGATGCAAAAATTGACGAAAATACACATGTCAAAAGCAGTGCTTATTTAAGCAAATATGATTTTGAACTGTATTCTAATTTTACTTTTTTCTTAAACGATCCTGTAAACGGCGATCAAATCAAACAGAAAGAGAATAGAACCATTGTTGGTTTTCAGTCTGAATACGATCAGAAATTAAGCGAAAAATGGCGTTTTAACTTGGGCGCTGGACTTCGAAACGATAATAATAAAGATGTAGAATTATCGCATACTTTAAACAGAAAAACAGTTTTAGATTATTTGAGTTTAGGAACTGTAAACCAAACCAATTTATTTACATATTCAAGTCTTGATTTTACATCGGGAAAATGGCTAGTAAATGGAGGTTTGCGTTTAGATTATTTTAAATTTGGTTACGAAGATCAATTGGCATCAACTTACGCCAATCAGACACAGACAAAAGCAATTGTGAGTCCGAAACTGAACTTTTTGTATACTCAAAATGATAAATTAAACTATTTCCTGAAATTAGGAAAAGGATTTCATAGCAATGATACTCGAGTTGTAGTGGCCCAAAAAGGGGAGAAAATCCTTCCTGAAACGTATGGTGCAGATTTAGGAATCAACTGGAAACCATTTCCACGCATGATTATTAATTCGGCAATCTGGTATTTGTATTTGGCACAGGAATTTGTCTATGTTGGAGACGAAGCGGTTGTTGAACCAAGCGGAAAAACAGAAAGAAAAGGTTTTGATTTTGGTTTCAGATATCAATTGACCAACTGGTTATTCTGGAATATCGATTACACATATACGCATGCAAGAGCAATAGATGAGCCTAAAGGAAATGATTATCTGCCATTGGCTCCAAAAAATACTTTAATGAACGGGATCTCGGTAAAAGACTTAAAAGGTTTCTCAGGAAGCATAAGAACTCGTTTTTTGGGAGATAGACCAGCAAATGAAGACAATTCGGTTGTGGCAAAAGGATATTGCATTACCGACTTCTCCGTAAATTATCAAATTAAGAAAGTTTCGATTGGTGTAAACATCGATAATATTTTCAATACAAAATGGAAAGAAACACAATTCTTAACCGAATCAAGATTAGCAAATGAAACTGATTCTGTAGAAGAAATTCATTTTACGGCAGGAACGCCATTTAATGCGCGACTGATATTGAAATATGCTTGGTAATGGGTTTTAACTCAATAAAAAGCGTCTCAGGATTTTCTGAGGCGCTTTTTTATTTAGAGTTAACTTTTAATTTACTGCTAATTTATTCGGTACTATAATGTTTAATGTTTTGCTTTATGTTATTTGTTTTAATTGTTTGATTTTTAGATTTTTATTTATTTTTTAACATGAATATTTTTTGATGCTGTAACAGCTTTAGAACTGCTTTCAGTTCATATAAAAAGTGTTTTTTGATAATGCATTATCCGCCAAAATCCAATCAAAAAAACTTTAAAAGTAGGAGAGAAGTGCTATGTAGTTTTTTTGTGTAAATTTTAGGTTGAAAAGTAAGGGTTGTTGAGTTGAAAATTAAGAATCGAGAAGCATTAAAATAAAGAAAATTTCGATCTCTTTTTTTAGGAAACAGAAAACTGTTTTTTACAATAAAATCGTTGTTTTTTGATGTGATTTCTGTTATAGAGGTTTTCTATAGTAAGATGTTAACTTTTTGATTTTTAGTTTTTAAATTGATTTAATTAAATAAAAAGTTTAATAATTAAAATAAAAAAGTATTTTGTTCTTTTAGGTTTGTTTTTTTGTCTTTATTTGTTGTTTTCAAGAGAAAGAAACCATTAAAAAATAGACTTCAAAAGAGAAGTTAATTTTGTTGGCTGATATGACATTTTTTTTGAAAATGGAGTTTATTACTTGTGAAAGCAACAATTGTAGATTTTCATAGTGAAGAAGGTTTTCGGATACACTTCTTGAGATTTCAGATTTAAAAAAAAAACACTTTACCCTTGAAGAAAGAAGACGCTTAATGGGAGAAAGTTTTTGGACGCCACAGATTGAAATACAACAATAAATTTCACATGATTTATACTGCTGAAGAGAATTACACTCAATGATAATTTACTTGAGCAATTTAAAAACGATTTTAAGGCTTAAATATTTAATTTGGAAGCAATGCTTGATTCTTTCTTTTTTATTGGTCAGGATAAAGAAAAACGCCTTTATCGCATGTGTTTGATTTGTTTTGATATTGGAAAAAATGCCAAATGGTCTAATCATTAACAAAAAAATGCTGTAATCAACGGAGTAGATAACGCAGATTAGTCCATAGTGAGTTAATCCATTTTTTAACATTTTAACCCGTTTTTAACACAGATTCAATTTTAATATTGTCTATTTCAGTTCAGATTCGTACATTGTTAAAAATTACAGATCATGACTAAAAAAATAGAAGATTTAATTCCGCATCGTGCCCCATTCCTTTTTGTGGATGAAATTATTTCTTATACGACAGAAACAATCATTGGTTTAAAGACGTTTACAGAAAAAGATGCTTGGCTTCAGGGCAGTTTTCCCGATTTTAATTTTGTTCCAGGAACTATTTTGATTGAAGCAATGGCGCAGTGTGGCGGTGCAGGTATAAAACTTTTAGGGATTGCAGATGGCGTTTTTGGCTTGGTTAGCTTAGACAAGGTGGAGTTTTTTGGAGGTGTTGAGTTCGATAAACTCGTTAAATTTGTTGTAAAAAACATTCGCACAAGCGAAAAAATCATAAAACAGTCGGGTGAAGCTTTTGATGAAGATAGGCTAATTATGAAAGGTGAGTGGATGTGTGTGAAGCTTCAGTGATATAGTAGAAGCAAGATAATAGAAGCAAGAAGCAAGACGAAAGATTTGATTGAGGCAGGAAGATGGATTTTGAGAGTCAAGAAAAAAGATATGGAGAAAAGAACAGTCTTAAAAAAATAACTCTTTTAGTAAGCTTCAGAGAAGCGAAATATTTATAGCAAAGAATAGCTTTTAGAACATAAAGCTCCGGAGGAGCGACATATTTAAACTTACAGAAAAATATGTCGCTCCTCCGGAGCTTTTTTAATAGGTCTTATTGTAATTCTATAAATATTTCACCCCGCTGGGGGTTTACAGAAGAATAAAATTTAAAAATATTCCATCCAGCAAAAAAGCTGTCCTTTTGAGACAGCTTTTCTTTTTACATTTTTGTAATGATGAATTCGCTTCGGCGATTGACTTGATGCTGTGCTTCGGTACACGGCACTCCGTTGGAGCAATTATTGATTAACTGTGTCTCTCCGTAGCCAATTGCGCTTTCTATTCTTTCGGGAGCAACTCCTTGAGAAATTAAATAATCTCTTGTAGCTTTTGCTCTTCGGTCTGACAGTTCGAGATTGTACTGATCATTGGCTCTTGAATCGGTATGTGACTCAATTTTGATCACAACAGTATTATACTGATGCATTAAGAGAACTACTTTATTTAGTTCTATTGCAGCATCATAGCGAATATCTGATTTATCTAAATCAAAGTAAATAATTCCGATTTTTATTTTTAAAAGACCATTTTCGCGAACGATTAAAGCAGGATCCAAACCAACAAGAGCTTCGGTTTTTCCTGAACTGTTTGCTGTTACAATTGCTTTAGTATTGTTGTTATAACTCTCTTTTGAGACTTCGATAGTATAAGGCGTATTGCAATTTACGTTGTTATTGAAATCGTATTTTCCATCAAGTTGAGAAACGGTTTCAGCTACTTTAATTCCGTTGGCATTTTTTAACGTTACCATAGCTCCAGCAATTCTGTTGTTTGAAATGGCATCAAATACAAAACCGCTTATGGCTTGATTGCATGATCTTTCAAAAGAGTAAATATCATCATCACCTTTTCCAGTTTTTCTATTCGAGCATACAAAACCTTTATTGGTTGCTTCATTAACGATATATCCAAAATCATCTCTATTGCTGTTTAATGGCGCACCGAGATTGGCTGGTGTGTCAAAAGCGCCATCATTTAATCGGCTTTCAAAAACATCCAAACCTCCTAAACCTAAAAATCCGTCAGAAGAAAAATATAGAGCCTGATCGGTGATATACGGAAACATTTCACGGCCAGTTGTATTTATTTTTTCGCCTAAATTTTTAGGTTCAGAGAATTGATTATTGCCTAAAATATCGACTACAAAAATATCTGTAGAACCAATAGTTCCTGGCATATCTGAAACGAAATAGAGCTTTTTGCCGTCTTTGCTTACTGAAGGATGTCCAACGGAATAGTTGTCACTGTTAAAAGGCAGTTCTTTAATATCTTTCCAGGAAACGGTGCCATTGTTGTTTTCTGTTGCTGTAGCAGAAAAGATTTTAAGATTATTAATGCCTTTGGAGTCACGTTTTAGTTTTCCGTTATAATTGTTTCTGGTAAAATAAATCGTTTTTTCATCTGGAGAAAAGGCGATACAGGCTTCGTGATATTTGGTTGTAATATCTTTTCCGAAGCGCTCTTTAAAAGTAACGTTCGATTGTGTTTCGCTTATTTTTCCTAACTGCATATTCAGATAAGGCTGATCGTTCCAACCGTATTTTTCAGTTTTAAAATATGAAGAATCAGCAGTAGTAGAATAAACTAAATTGCCTTTGTAATACATTGGTCCAAAATCTGAATTAGCAGTATTTATGTCTAAATTTTCTAGTAGAAAAGAAGGTTTTATATTTTCAATATCTTCTAAAGTGACATTTTTAAGAGAAAAATTCTTTGCCCTTGGATCTGTCGATTTTTGCTTTTCGGAGAAATTTTTCATCCATTTTTTTGCCAGTTCATAGTTCTGAATCCCTTGCAGAGACTGTGCGTAACGAAATAAATATTCGGCTGAAACTTCATTCGGATATTCAGCAATTAGCTTTCCGTACCATTTTGAAGCACTGGACATTTTTGTATTGAAATAATAAGCGTCTCCAAGTCGCTGAAGCGTTTCTTTGGAAGCATCTCCATTGTTGATGGAAAGTTCATACGATTTTGCGGCTTCAACATAATACATCTTATCAAAAAGAGCATCGGCAGTTTTGTTTTTGGTTTGCGAATAAATTAGCTGTATAACCAATAATGCGAGTATAGTAGTTGTTCTTTTCATAGACTATCCGTATTAAAAGAATCTTGGTGATTTTAGTCCTTTTTTGCGTGAAACCAGTTCAAAACGAAGCATAATTTCGTGCGTACCGCTGTTGTAATTCTGTAAAGCGGTTGTAGTGTAATCGTAAGCGTAACCAGCCATAAGCATTGGCGTAATTTGTATTCCCACAAGACCGCTCACAGAATCCGATGTACGATAAGAAACACCTAGCGTAAGAGCATTGTTGAACATGAAATTGGCAGATATATCGGCAATCATTGGAGCGCCAGCCACATATTTCAGAAAAAGAGCAGGTTTGAATTTGGTATGTGCCGAAAGGTCGAAAACATAACCTCCAATAAGATAAACGTGTATTCTCTGATTGACCAAATCTTCGCTAATATCATCATAAGTATAACGTTCGCGGGTCATAAAATTCGGAATAGAAAGTCCTATATAATCTCTTTCTCCGTGCCAATACAAACCAGCTCCAACAACAGGAAGGAATTTGTTGGTAATGTTTTCACGAAATTGTACATCGGGATCTTTATAGCTTCCTTTGGACCAGTCGATATTGATAACACGTCCACCGCCTTTTACTCCAAAAGAAAGCTTATGATTTTCTCCAGATTTAATGGTATAAGAGAAATTGGCATCTAAATATTGCTCGTCTGTTGGCCCGATTTCTTCGTTTACGATTGAAATTCCAAGCCCTACATTTTTTCCGACTGGTGTATCCAAAGAAAAACTTTGAGTGTCTGGAGCGCCTTCGATACCAACCCACTGCGTTCTTAAAAGACCTGTTACGGTTAAATGTCCAAGAGATCCGGCATAAGCTGAGTTTACGGTCATTGTATTGTACATATATTGCGTGTATTGCGGGTCCTGTTGTGCAAAGGCTCCATATACCGAGAATAGAGTAATTATCGCGAAAACCTTTTTTATATTTTTAATCATAGCCAATTCTATTTTGGTTAATCCTATTCTTAAACTTTTCATTTTCTGGATGGTTTTATTTTAGATAAACCCATCCAGAGGTTTTTTTAGATCCGTCTCCTAAATCAAGAATATAGAAATAGGTGCCTTCAGGAAGCGTTTTAGCAGAACCTTCTGCTTTTCCGTCCCAAGTGTTTTTATAGCCTTTTTGGTAGTAAACCAAATTACCCCAGCGGTTAAAGATTTGCAGCTGATTATTAGGATATCTTTCGATACAGTCAATATAGAAGTAATCGTTTTGGCCGTCATCATTTGGTGAAAACTCATTATAGATTTTTAGACAGTTTGGCGAAACGGTAGCGCTATCCTGATTGTTTGCCGAATTGGTGTCTATTTGATCTAGTTTAACCAAATGAGCATTATTCAAATAATCATTAAAATCAATAACTTTAACCGTTAGCGTTAATGTTTGAATAGTTCCTTTATTAATCGCTGGAATGCTCCAGATTCCTGTTTTCGAATCGTAAGTTCCAGAAGTTACTGCTGAGTTTACTAATGAATATCCTTTAGGCAATGCATCTTGAACTTCTACATTTGTTGCAGTTAAATTGCCTAAATTTTCTGCTGTTATGGTAAACGTTACCTGAGTATCCATAGGAACATCTGTTTTATCGACTTCTTTATTGATGGCTATATCTGTAGAAGGAACATTGATAAATTCAGAATCTTCATCATCTTCGCTTTGGTCTCCGTTATCATTATTTGGAGTTGAATCTGGGTCAAATTGATTACTGGCAGTTACTTGAGCAATATTGACATAATCTACACTTTCCAATCCAAGCGGTTTGGCTACAGTTGCCTCGTATGTTAGCGTTATGCCTCCTACAGGAACGGTTAAATTCACCCATTTAATGATATCCTTGCTGAAGATGCCACCATTATTGATATTCGAAATATTCTTGAATCCAAGCGGTATCAAGTCTTCAACAGCAACCCCGGTAGCGGTGCTTGGCCCATCATTATTAAGCTGAAGTGTGAATGTAACGACTTCGTTTACATTGGCGTTTTTGTTGCTGGCAGTTTTTTCTAAACTTAAATCGGCAACTGCAATTTTGATTTGTAAACTGTCATAATCATCTTCTGTTGTAACTCCGTTATTTGGAGTTGAATCAGGATCGGGCAGGTTACTGGCAATAACCTCGGTTATATTTGTGTATTCGCCTGCTGCGCCCGTTGGCTTATCCACTGTTGTATAAATATCTAGCGATTGATCTGTTCCGGTAGCAATATTTCCGACATTCCAAATACCTGTGATATAGTTGTATAAACCACTTGTAGGGCTACTTGTCTGATAAGTAAATCCAGGTGGCAACAAGTCTTTAACTCTTACGCCAGAAGCATCTGCCGGACCATCATTGGTAACAGTGACTGTGAAAATAACTGTTGAACCAACATCATGAACCGCATCCTGATTAAGTGCTGTTTTTTTAATAGACAAATCTGCCATCACAATTACTGGTGTAACTGAAATACTATCATAATCATCTTCAGTCGTAATTCCATTTCCTGGTGTACTGTCCGGATCATGCTGATCTGCAGTCATGATTTCAGCTATGTTTAAGTACTCGTCAGGAGTACCTGTCGGACTTTTTACAAAAACGTTTAAAATCAAAGTATGGCTATTCCCTGGCAGTATAATTCCAGGAGACCATTCACCAGTTGCAGGGTTATAAGCTCCCGAAGTTGAATTATAGAAAATATAATCATATCCAGAAGGCAATACATCTTTGATAGTTACGCCTGTAGCAATACTTGGCCCCGAATTGGTTACTGTAATCGAGAATGAGATCTGTGATCCCACCGCAGGGGTAAGTATATTATTAATTACTTTTTTCTCAAGAGATAAGTCAGCTACTGCTGGTACAGGAGTTAATAATATTGCCCCCATATCGTCTTCACTACTTACATTATTATTTGGTGTCGAATCTGGATCCAGTTCATTTGAAGCATAGACTTCAGTAATATTTTGGTAATTTCCAGTTGTATTAACTTTTGCTCCAATTAATAAAGATTCTGAAGCTCCGTTTGGAATGGTTCCAATGTCCCAAATTCCTGTAGTGTCGAAATATTGTCCAGCTGTAGAACTGTAAACCACATATTCGTAGCCACTTGGGAGCATGTCAATTACTTTTACTCCAGTAGCATTTTGCGGACCACTATTTGTTACTGTAATTTCAAATGTAATTGTTGCACCAAAAATTGGGCTCAAGTTTCCGCCAACAACAGTTTTAGTAAGAGATAAATCGGCCATAGGAACAACAGGAGCAGTTGCAGCACTTGCATAATCATCCTCGGTTGTGACTCCGTTGTTTGGAGTTGAATTAGGGTCAAGAAGACTACTTGCGGTAACCTCGGCTGTATTTAAATAATTGCCAGAAGCATTTACAATTGCTGTTAACTGAAGGGTTTGCGAATCTCCATTTATCAATGAACCAATAGTCCATTTTCCAGTTGTATTGTTATAAGTTCCTTTTGTTGCTGTAAAACTAGAGAATGTATATCCTGAAGGAAGCAAATCTGTTACTTCAACACCTGTTGTATTTTGCGGTCCTTGATTGGTTATAACTATTTCAAATGTAACTGGAGTTCCAATTAATGGCGTTGCATTATTTACTGTTTTGGTTAAAGATAAATCTGCCGCTTGCCCTAAAGGAGAAGTGGTAGCTGTACCGTAATCATTTTCAGTAGGAACGCCATTGCCTGGAGTTGAATTTGGATCTGGAAGACTGCTAGCTGTTACTTCAGCCACATTTGTATAATTTCCTGTAGCATTTACGCTAGCGGTTATGCGAAGTACTTGTGAATCTCCATTTAAGAATGAACCAATTATCCATTTTCCTGTTGTGGCATCATAAGTTCCTTTTGTAGCGCTGTAATTAGCGAAAGTATAGCCAGAAGGCAATAAATCGGTTACTTCGACTCCAGTAGTATTTTGAGGACCATTGTTTGTTGCAATTATTTCAAAAATAACAAGAGATCCTACTAATGGAGTAGTATTGTTTACTGTCTTGGTTAAAGATAAATCTGCAGCTTGAGCATTTGGAGTGACTGTTGCCGTTGCATAATCGTCTTCTGTAGCAACCCCATTGTTAGGAGTTGAGTCAGGATCTGGAAGCGCACTTGCAGTCACTTCCGCCACATTTACATGGTTTCCTACTGGATTTACTAGAGCTAAAATCTGTAAGGTTTCTGATTTTCCGTTAATCAAATTACCAACTGTCCATAATCCAGTTGTTGGATTATATGTTCCTGTAGAAATGGTAAAGTTAGAATATGTATAACCATTTGGAAGCAAATCTGTAACTGTTACCCCTGATGTGTCTTGAGGTCCATTATTGGTTACAATCACTTCAAAGGTTACTAAAGAGCCAACTAGCGGATTACTATTGCTTACTGTTTTGGTCAATGATAGATCTGCAGATTGTGCTATCGGAACAATAGTTGCTGTAGCATAATCATTTTCAGTAGGAACTCCATTATTTGGGGTAGAATTAGGATCTAGAAGATCGGCTGCAGTTACTTCGGCAATATTAACATAATCGCCAGAAGTATTTACTATGGCTGTAATTTGCAGTGTTTCAGATTCTCCATTAACTAAGTTGCCAACTGACCAAAGACCTGTTGTCGGATTATAGGTTCCTCTAGAAAGGGTGAAACCACTATATGTATATCCTGAAGGCAACAAGTCGGTTATTTGAACTCCTGAATTATCTTGCGGTCCGTTGTTCGTTACAACAATAGTGAACGTAACTGGCGAACCGGCTAGCGGTGTTGTATTGTTTACCGTTTTGGTCAGAGATAAGTCAGAAGATTGTAATACAGGAGTAACAGTTACCGTTGCATAATCGTCTTCTGTTATAACTCCATTGTTTGGCGTAGAGTCTGGATCAGGCTGGCTGCTTGCTGTAACTTCGGCAGTATTTGTATAATTGCCTGTAGGATTCACTATGGCTGTTATTTGTAAAGTGTGAGTTGCAGCAATTGACATACTTCCAACCGTCCACAAACCTGTTACTGGATTGTAACTTCCTGCTGTTGCAGTATATGATACATAAGTGTATCCAGAAGGCAGTAAATCGGTAACCGTTACACCATCTGTGGCTTGCGGACCGGCATTATTTAGCTGTAAGCTGAAAGTTACCTGAGAACCTACAAGTGGAGAAGTGTTATTGATTGTTTTGGTTAATGATAAATCTGCTGATGTTGGAACAGGAGCTGTAGTAGCTTCTGCATAATCATCTTCTGTGGTTACTCCGTTGTTTGGAGTAGAATCAGGATCAGGCTGACTGCTTGCTGTAATTTCTGCACTATTAGTATAATTTCCAGAAGCATTCACTGTAGCTGTTATTTGTAAAGTATAAGAATCTGAAATAGGCATATTTCCAACTGTCCAAAGACCTGTTAACGGATCATAGCTTCCTGTTGTCGCGCTATAGGATACATAAGTGTATCCAGAAGGCAGTAAATCGGTAACAGCAACCCCGTTAGCTTCCTGTGGACCTGAATTAGTCACCTCAATACTGAAAGTTACTTGCGAACCAACAAGTGGAGTAGCATTATTTACGGTTTTAGTTAAAGATAAATCTGCCGATGTAGGAATAGGTGCTGTTGTAACTTCTGCGTAATCATCTTCTGTTGTGATTCCATTGTTTGGAGTGGAGTCAGGATCAGGAAGATTAGCTGCGGTTACTTCGGCTTTATTCAAGTAATCTCCACTTGGATTAACTATTGCTACAATCTGCAGGGTTTCTGAATCACCAGTTACTAAATTGCCAACAGTCCATATTCCTGTGGCAGCATCATAAGTTCCTGTAGAAATGGTAGATCCTGCAAATGTATATCCAGAAGGAAGAACATCTGTCACCTGAATGCCAAAGTTGTCTTGAGGGCCATTATTTGTTACCACAATTTCAAAAGTAGCAAGCGACCCCACTAAAGACGTAGGATTATTTACTGTTTTGGTTAATGATAAATCAGAAGATTGCGGTACAGGACTAGTAGTAGCCGTTCCATAATCATCTTCTGTTGGCACTCCATTATTTGGTGTGGAGTCAGGATCTGGAGTGTCACTATTGGTAACTTCTGCTATATTGGTATAATCTCCTGTTGGATTAACTATAGCATTTATCTGTAATGTTTCAGATTCACTGCTTTCTAATATATCGAGTGTCCAAAGACCAGTTGTACTGTCGTATGTCCCGCTTGTTGCACTAAAAGTAGCAAAAGTATAACCAGAAGGCAGTAAATCAGTTACTTGAACTTGAGCAGCATCTTGTGGGCCACTGTTTGTAGTGATAATAGTAAATGTTACTAGAGAACCAACCAAAGGGGTAGCATTGCTTACTGTTTTTGTTAATGATAAATCTGCTGCTGGAGGTATAGGAGTTAAAACGACATTATCTTCATCATCTTCGCTCTGATCGCCATCATCATTATTTGGCGTACTGTCTGGATCAGGAAGGTTGCTTGCCGAAACTTGCGCTATATTTTTGTAATCTCCTGCTGGCAATACTTTTGCATCCAGAATAAGTGATTCTGTAACACCAACATCGACTGTACCGACATTCCAAATTCCAGTAGTACTGTTGTATGTTCCAGCAGACGAACTATAATTTACGTACTGAAAGCCAGAAGGCAATAAATCAGTTACCTGCACTCCAGTTGCATTATTTGGGCCGTCATTTGTTATTTTAAGTTCAAACGAAACTTGGCTTCCAACGACTGGACTTGTATTGCCTGTAACTACATTTTTGACTAAAGATAAGTCGGCAGAAGGGCCGATAAAAGTGATTTCAGCATCATCTTGATCATCTTCAGAAGCAATATTGTTATTAGGGACACTGTCAGGGTCTGGTAAATCGCTGGTTATAACTTGAGCGACATTCTGATAGCTTCCCAAAGGATTAACAAAAGCATTAAAAGTAAGATCAATATTTGAGTTTGCAGGCAATACTAGATTTCTCCATTCAAGTGTAGCAGTGGCTACTTGATAGGTGCCTCCAGCAGATACTGATCCCGGAATAAGTGTATAACCTACAGGGATAACATCTTTTACGCCGACTCCCGTTGCATTTCCTGGGCCATTGTTAACGACATTAATCGTGAAAGTAACCTGTTCGCCTGCTGCTGCTGAGGTTGGAGTTACAGATTTAGTAAGCTCCAAATCAGCTTGTTTTAAAGAAACAGAAGCTGTTGATATGTCATCTTCGGGCAGGCCATTTCCTGGCGTGCTATCTGGGTCGAACTGATGTGCGGTCTGAATTTCTGCCGTATTAAAATAATCATTCATTGATGTTACGACATTTACTTTAGCGGTAATCTGTAAAGAAAGTGTGTTTCCATTATTCAAATTGCCAACATCCCATATTCCTGTAAGGCTATTGTATTTTCCGGCTCCATTATCACTCACATAAGTGTATCCTGGAGGCAGTTTGTCTGAAACCGTTATTCCGCTCGCATTATTTGGTCCGCTATTCGTTACAGAAATTGTAAAAATAACATTGTCGTTTATACTTACAGTATTAGGAGAAACCGTTTTACGAAGAGATAAATCGGCTACATCTAGAAATACTGTAGCACTATCCTGATCATCTTCTGCTGGATTTTGATTGTTTGGCGTGCTATCAGGATCAAATTGGTCAGATGCGATAACCTCTGCTGTATTGACATAAGATCCTCCTGAGGGTAATATTGTAGCTTTGAATGATAAACTTAAAATGCTTCCGCTTGGAATTGTTATACCGCTCCAAGTAATTGTATTGTCTCCAACATTATAAACTCCTGCAGAAGTAACAGATCCAGCAACAAGCGCAAAACCAAGCGGAATAAAGTCGCGTATGGCAACATTGGTAGCAGTAGAAGATCCTCCCAATGCATTATTATTAAATACATTTATGTTAAAAGTTACCACATCGCCAGCACTACCAGTTGTTGGCGTTACAGTTTTAGTTAATTCAAGATCGGCTACGGCACGTATTGTAAGATTCATTGAATCTGATGAAACGGCACAATTTCCATTTGTTACATTCCACTGAAGTGTATAAATGCCAGGAATTGTTCCAGTTACAGCTGTAGTAGGGCTGGTAGGATCTGTAAAGCCTATTGTACTAGGACCTGCGGTTTGAATCCAGCTTCCGGTTCCAACTGTTGGAGCAACCGCATTCATATTAATAGATGAAAATTGAGGTCTAATTTGATCAGGCCCTGCATTGGCGGTTGAAGGTTGGTCATATATGGTCACCAAGACAGTATCTTCAGATATGCAACTCGTTGAAGCGGCTGTAGTGACTGTCCATTTAAATTCATAAGTACCCGGTATTAGACCAAGCATTAGAGAATTTTCATTGTTTGGGGATCCTATTCCAGCTGTATTTGGACCAGAAACCATAGTCCATTCTCCAACTCCTGATGTCACTGGGGCAGCATTCATGGTAGCAGTATTTACATCACAGAGCTCTTGATCTGGACCTGCATTAGCTACAGATGGTGGAACATCATTGAAAGTTATTTCTACTTGGTCTGAAGTAGGCTGGCATAATGAAGGATTAGTAAATGGTCCGTTGCTAACTGTCCATGTTAAGATGTAAGTGCCTAAAACGTTAATATTTGATAAAGTAGTAACAGGACTATTTGGATTGTCAATTACAGCATTTCCTCCAGGAGGCTGAGAGAAAAATGTCCATGTACCTATACCTACAGTTGGAGGAACCGCAGCAGTTTTATAAGTGGTTTGGCAGGCAACGGTATCGTCAGGGCCTGCATTTGCAGCGCTTGGCGGTGCATTCATTTCTATTCTGACAATATCAGAAAGAGTTCGGCAATTGTTGCTCATAAATACCCATTCCAGAATATAAAGACCAGGAACAGTTAAATTTGAAACGGTTGTTAAAGGCGCTGTGGGAGTGTCAATAACCGCAACGCTTCCTGCTGGCTGATAAACAAATCTCCATTGAAATGTTGTAACATCGGGCGGAGGAATATTTCCGCTCATTGTGGCGACACCGCCAACATCACTAATACATAATGTTTGGTCTGGCCCCGCATCTGGGTCAATACTGGCGCCATTAAAAATAGTAACATTTACAGAATCTGAAGTCCCATTACATGTACCGCCATTTGGAAATGTAGTGCTATTGGTAGTAAATGTAAAAATATAATCATTTCCAGGAACTACCGTTGCGTTAGCAATATAACTATTTGAAGGCGATTGTGTGATTATAACATCATTAGGATTTCCTGTTGTACTGGTTAGTGACCATATTCCTGTTGAATTCTCATTGGCAACAAGCTGCACACTGGTAACGTCACAATAAGTTTGGTCAACTCCTGCGTTTGCGGCAGGATCAACTACAACGACTACATCATCAAAACTGCCTTGGCATAAAAAGATACTTTTTGCAGTTATAGTCCATCTGAAAGTATATGTTCCTGCTATAAGCCCATTAATTGCAGTATTCGGATTTGAAGGGTCTACAATTGTAGGCTGATTAGGCGAACCTGTAAGTACAGACCATTGTCCAAGCTCAAAAAAACTGTCATAGGAGCTTCCTGCCATGGTTACAGTACTGTTGTTGCAAATATTTTGATCTGGCCCTGCATTGGCCTGATGAGGCGGAAGACCGATGGTCAGATTAATATCATCAAATGCCTGGCCGCAGATGCCAGCATCGACTGTCCATCTAAAGATGTAATATCCACTGTATGAAAAGGTAAAAACAGCATTTGGATCATGAATATCACTTATAGTATAATTTCCAACACCTGAAATTCTTGACCATGTACCTATTGATCCACCGCTTTGCGTAGCAGCCATAGTAATTGTAGTGCCACAAATTTCTTGGTCTGGACCAGCTGAGGCAACTGGTGGAGTTTCTGCAACTGTTACGGATACACTGCTTTGGCTAGGAATACAGGTTCTTAGTCTCGAACTAATGGACCATGTAAAAACATAAGTTCCGTTTCCTGGAACGGTTACCATCGTATTGGGATCTTCTACGTCATTAAAGACGACTCCAGCTGAGGGCTGCACTGACCAAATTCCATATTCCCCAAATGCTGGACTATTTCCGCTAAGGTTAAAAGTAGTTGTGCCAGAAGTATAGCAGGCATTTGGACCTGCATCTGATGTTGTAGGTGCTTGATTATTATTTGTACTAATAGTTACCGTGTCAGAAACTGCCGCACCACAGGACGGGCCAGGGTGCGAATAAGAAACTGTCCATTGCAATTCGTAAGAAGCATTCGCTGTCGCAAAACCAGATGCAATGGCATTCGGATCATTCACATCTGAAAATGTAACTGTATCGGGGCCTGAAACTTGACTCCAAGTTCCCATTTCACCATTTGCAGGCGGAACAGCCTCTAGTGGTACCTGAGAACTTGCGCAAACGACTTGATCGTTTCCAGCCTCTACATTACTTATTGTACTGTCTGAAACATAAACAGTAACTGTAGCTACAGAAAATCCACAGGTAGCACCGCCACCTTTTGTGATATATTGGAAAACATAAGTACCCGAAATAAGATTGCTAACTGGCGTATCTACAGCAAAATTGTCAGCAATTGTTGCAGTATTAGGACCGCTAAGCTGACTCCAAAAATGCAGACCGTCATCTGTACTGACACCAGAAAGAACAGTACTGGTATCTCCGCAAGGAAGACTGACATCGGTTCCCGCGTTAGATGGAGTAGGATCTCCAGAAACCAAAATACCAAGAGTGTCAAAGCCATAATCGCATTCAACAGTTAATGCACCAGTCTGTTTTCGAACAAATTCGACCGTATATTCTCCTGGAGCAGTAAGTGTTAAGGTTAATGAATTTCCAACATCAGTCATGGCAGTAGGAAATGGGGCCAAAGGAGAGAGTGGAGGCCCGCTAACAATGCGATATTGGTTAGAACCTGTTCCAGTTACAGCAAGCGGAATTGTAAATACAGTTGCATTACAGCTTCCTACGATATCTTTTCCATCATTTGCTAAAATAGTTCTGGTTGGACCATTATATTGTACGATATAATCTTTAGTAAAAACACAACCCGTATTGTTATTTGTAAGGGTGTAACGGAAACGGTATGGATCTCCTCCCTGAAAAATATTGGTTACCAATGTAGTTGGGTTCGTTGGCGAAACAATTACAGCGCCACTATCGCCAGAGACTTGTGACCAAGCCACAGTTTCGCCTGCATATAGAGGAGTTTGCGCAATCAGAGTAACCTGATTTATAGTATTGTCGCAGAAGAATATGTTTTCGTCTCCGCCAGGAAGCTGTGTTACATCTTGAGTTGCTGGAGGTACAGTAATTACAACGGTATCATTTCCAGAAGCACAAGGCCCCGTTACTGTCCATCGGAATGTGTAGGTTCCCTGAACCAAATTTGAAATTCCCGTATTATTAGCATTTGGATTGCTTATAACGGGTGTATTAGGACCGCTTACAAATGTCCACTGTCCGTTTTGTCCGTTAAGTCCGCAGCCGCCGTAAGTGGCATTTAAATTGGTTGATTGGGTTGTTGTATAACAATTGCTTAAAGTCTGATCTGGACCTGCTGAAACAGGTTTTACTCCTCCATAATTAGTTACCGTTATTTGAGAAGTGGTTCTGCAACGCTGTCCAGGTGCATATTCTGGTCCTTCAATAACCCATTGAAGTGTTGTAACACCACAGCTTGTTTCAGGGAGGCTAATTGTTGAGGTGGCTAAATTTGGAAAATTAATTACAACCCCAGCATTATTTGCGCCTACAATTTCCCAATGTCCTATCTCTCCTGTATTTTGGGGAGTGTTTGCAATAATAGCTAACGTTCCATTATTATTAGGACAGCTTGCAATATTGGCACCAGCATTGGCCATGGTTATAGGTTTAACATTAACCACTTTATCCTGATAAGATATAATACCATCACTGCAGGTTGCGCTATATCTAAAAATATAAGTATTTCCTCCTGTATAACCAGAAACGGTTGTGCTTGGACTTGTTGGTGAATTAATAGTTACTGCTGGACCAGAGATTTGAGTCCATTTGACTGTGCCAATAATCGGACTCGGGTTATTTCCAGTTAAAACCATTGCATCGGTTGCGCAAATAGTTGTATTCAATACTCCGGCGTTTACAGTACAGTTTTGTGCATTTGATTGAAAAGTAGTAAGAAAAATTACCAATGCAGCAAAAACTAGTTTTTTTGATAAAGTGCAAGTTCTCCAAGAAAAATAAAATTGTGCCATAAGCAATCAGGAATGAAAAGGCAGCACAGCAAATTTATAACTACCTTAAATTAATAAATTGATTTTGAGCATTAATCGTAGTTAAGATTTTGAATATTTTTGGGGATACTCAAATTTAAAGAAAGATAAGTTTATATTGTTTTTTTCTATGTTGCAGATTATAAAATGAAACAAAAAAAACAGGTTTTGAAACAACAAAATGCTATATAATACAATCAGAAGGCTTTTGTTGCAACAGAGAATTTAGGCTTATTTTTATAAAAAAGTTATAGTGGAGTAAAATTTTTATAATAAATCTAATTTTAAAAGTAGCAGAAAACGTCCAGATTTTGAAGTGGAATGCAGATGATAAGAAAATAACAAAAGGCTGTCTTTTTTGACAGCCTTTATTATTAAATCTTTTCCTCTAAAAATTAAAAAGCCTCCCCAATTCTAAAATAAACTCCCCAATCTCCTTTACCAACTGCACCGTCTAAACCAACATTAAATTTTGATTTTTTGAATGGATTGTATCGATAGCCAACGCCACCTCCAGGGTACATTTTCCAATCAAAGCTTGGAGTGTCAGAACCGTAAATTGTTGCAATACCAAAAAAGCCTACCAAACCCATTTTTTTTCCAAAGTTATAGCGGTATTCGCCTTGAATATCCATTAATCCGGCACCTCTATATTTTCCTTCAGAATAACCGCGAATATCTGTTCCACCAATAGTACTCTGCTGTTCAAATGCCACATTTCCAAGGCCAAATTTTCCAAAGATTCGAGCTGCAATAACATCTTTATTGTCTCTAGTAGGAATATAT
Source organism: Flavobacterium sharifuzzamanii (assembly GCF_003254585.1). GTDB lineage: Bacteria > Bacteroidota > Bacteroidia > Flavobacteriales > Flavobacteriaceae > Flavobacterium > Flavobacterium sharifuzzamanii. Next base: position 179,665 of record NZ_QJGZ01000034.1, read on the forward strand.
CTATTGGCCTGAAAGGATATTCGGTTAGAGGCCAATTCATTATCTAAAAAATCAGGATAGGTAGACCAGTCCAATTTAATTTTGTATCCCTTTGTCGGATAATAAACAGCATCTCTTGTGTCGTAGAGTAAATTTACCACTAGAGCATTACTATGCGATACAGAGGAAGGAGAGATGTTATCTTCATAAACCGTATTATAATGCGCATAGGTATATGACAAACCGCCATAAAATTTTCCAACAATTTTGCGCTGGCCTCCAAAACTCAATACAGTTGTTTTGGTTCCATAATCGTAGAAATCAGGTTGGTCAATATCGTCAACATAAAACTGCGAATTCTGATTTCCGGTAAGAAAGAAGAACTTCACTCGCCATTTATCTTCATTCAAATACCATCTGTTAAAGAGAGCCAAGATATAAGATTTGTTGGTTGTGTATATAGCTGTCATTCCAGACAATGATTTAGGCGAAATAGTATCGGCATGATTCAATTTATACATTGCCATCGGAATTGCGCCAAACATAAAATCAAGGTTTCGATTATAACTCAAATAAGGCATTACTCGCAGTTCAATTTTTTTCTCTTTTTTCGGAATAGAATCGACGTTTTTTTGTCCGAAAGTAGAATGTATAAAGACAGTAAAAAGGAAAAAGAATAGAAAATGCCTCATGGAATAAATTTATTTGGTGAAACTTATATTGGCGCAGAAAAATGTTTTTTGGGTATTTGTAAATTTAAATAAATAATATAAGTAATTGAAATAAAATTAATTAAGGTTAAGTTGTTTTATCAAATATAGAAAGTAATTTTTCTAAAGCATTTTCAGAATGCAGCTGTTCAGCGTTTTTTAAAGTATTTTCTAAGGCTATTTCAGCTCTCACCAACATGCACTTTTCAAAATAAGAAATGGCAGTTTTCATATCAGAAAATTGATTATTTGTTAAACAATTAGCCAATTCAAAAGCATCGAGCAAAGCCAAATTAGCGCCTTTTCCAGCAAAAGGTGGCATTCTATGGGCTGCATCGCCAATCATGGTTAAGTTTTCCAGTGTTTCCCAAGATTGATTAAACGGAAAATAATATTGCGGACGCGGAATAAAGTATAATTCTTTACTCTTAAACAACTCATCCCATTCAGAACCCCAATCTTTATAGACCTGTTTAAACCAATCGAAAATCTGTTTATTGTTTTTAAAATCCAAATGGTTTTCTGCAATCCAATTTTCAGGAATTTTACTGCTGAGTAAAAACATCAGAGAGCCGTCTCCTTTTGTGCCATACATGATGGTTTGTTCTTTTCCAAAAGCAAGAACTTTTCCGCCTTTCGAAAATTCAAACAGATTTGGAGCATTTTCTTTGGCATTATAAATTGTACCTTCAATCATAGTAATTCCAGAGTAAATTGGTTTTTCTGTGCTTATATAAGGGCGTACTTTAGAATTTGCGCCATCTGAAGCAATTACAAAATCTGCATAAACATTCGTTCCGTTCTTAAAATGTATTCGCCAGCCGTTATTTTCTTTTTCCATAGAAGTAAACTGACTGTTCCAGACAATCGAATTTACAGAAAGAGAATTCAATAAAATATTTCGAAGAACCGAACGATCTATTTCTGGACGAGGTTTTGAAATGTCTTGAAGAGAATCCTGATGGTTTTCTGAATTCGTTTTAGAAACACCTTTTTGGATAGCATGTTCATCAAATTTCAGTTCAAAGTTTTGATTAACAATCCGAGCTTTGCTGGCATTTGATCTGACATTTTTATAAAATTCATCTAATAAATCAGCTTGTTTCATAGCTATCAAACCCGAATCTTCATGCAAATCTAATGGAGATCCTTGCACGCGAACTTCTGAGTTGAGGTCTCTTTCATAAACTTTTACATTAATATTTTGTATTTGTAAAAGACGGGCTAGCATCAAACCGCCCATTCCGCCGCCAATAATGGCAACTTGTTTATTTTCTAGTAACATAGTTTTGTATTTAAAATCTATGTTGCAAAATTATTGTGATGAAAGAGCAGATAATAGTATAAATCGGTCGTTTTTGTTTTGAAAAAGTTCTTTCGGAAGTGAACCCGAAATTTTCTTAACCTCTTTAATAAAATGAGTCTGATCAGAAAAATCCTCTTCTGGAAACAATTTTCCTTTTGCAATATGTTCCAATGAAGCACGAAAGCGGAGAATCGAGCAATATTCCTTTAATGAAATTCCGAAATACTGATTAAAATACCTGTTGATTTGGCGGCTGCTCCAATTCGCTTTTTCGGATAGCTCTTTTACGGTCATTGTTCCTTTGGTTTCATAGATAAGGCTGAACAGCTTTTGTTTTCTGTGGTCTACTTCCTTTAATAATAAGGAATGAATTTTTGCTGAAGCTTTTTTGCAGAACAATTCAAAATTTTCTAGATCATTTTCATTAAAATCCCAAAAATCTAAGTTCAGTATTTTTCCAGAATTCAAAAGATCTGCAATGCTTTCATGAAAAATATATTCAGCAGCAAGAAGTTTAAAACTGATAACAAAGGTTAGGCTGTTTGCTGGAATTTTTCCTTTTTCATATTGCTGAGTGCCTAAACCTAAAAGCCTAATTTGAAAAGAAGTTTCAGGAGTTTTTATGAGCGATAAATCAATTCGTCCATCAGGAAGACCGATTGTTTCTAAAGTTTGATCAGATTTGTTCTCCATACACCAAAAACTATCTACAAAATCTGAGAGATTTTTGCTGGGTTTAATGGATTGATATGATAAATCGTGATGCATTTTATCAAATTTTAAAGTGAAATTAAACAAAATGTATCTTATTTCTACGAAAAGAATCACTTATAGAAAGCTTATAAAAGACTTTCGAATTCGATAAAAAGCGTGATAAAAAACTTAACATTGGGTAAGTTGTTGTTTTTTAGTATCTTAGTTATTGTTTTTTCTTGTGATGAAAAACTTAACATTGGGGAATGTCTTTTTCAATCTATCTTTGTTTATTATTTTTTGATGTTAATTTAATGATTTAATAACATTAAAAATTAGTTTAATTCAAAATAAATTTAATCAATTTCTTAAAATTAACAGAATAATGACAAAAGAAGTACTTGCGAATGAAATCGATCAGGAAGTAGAAGTTGTTCCAGTTATCTCAAACGAAGAAAACGAACAGCAAGAGACTACGATTTCAGAAACAGAATCAACTGTTGAAATATCAAAACCAAAACCTAAAAGGGCTCCCAAAAAAACAGCTGAAAAAGAAACGGCAACTGAAGAAATAGCAATAGAAACTGAAGTTGAAGGAACGGTGTCTGAGGCAGAAACATCAGAAGAAAACGGAGACCAGCCAAAATCTAAAAAAAATAAAAAGATGAAAGACAAAGAAAAGGAGAAAAAAGAGAAAAAGAAAAAAGTTGCTGCAAAGAAAAAAGAAAAAGCAAAAGACAAGAAGAAAGAGAAGGCTAAAAAAGCAAAATTAAAAGCTAAAGCGAAAAAGAAAGCCAAAGCGAAAAAAGCCAAAGAAAAAGCAAAAGCTAAAAAGATTGCTAAAAACAAAGCAAAAAGATCTAAAGCAAAGAAGAATAAGAAAAAATAATACTAATTGTGAATGGTGAATGGTTAATTGTGAATTTTCCAAAGCAATCATAATAATAGAATTATAAAGCCACAGATTATAGGATTAACACAGATTTTCAAAAATCATTTTAATCCTATAATCTGTGGCTTTTTTATTTAAGTCTTGCCTTTCACAATTCACAACTCACATTTCACTAATCTTTGCTTTTTTCTTTAGCGCGAGTTTATCAATTTTTTGAAGAAATTCTGGGTCAAATTCAGAATAGGCTCTTAATCTGTATTTTTCGTCCCTGATTTTCATGACCAAGCGAATTTTTTGAACCATAAGCCAGATGGGTTCGTATCTTTTATGTCCTAATAAATATTGAATTTTGAGTATAGATAATTTTCTATGCGAAAGCGTCATTAATTCAATGCAGATCATCCAGTATCGAATAGGAAGATTGGAGTTTTCCATTACTGTTCCTGAGCGGAGACTTATTCGGTTGCCACATTTACGACACTGAAATTTTAAATCATTCTGACGGAAAGAATGCACATTATGTCCGCATTTCCTGCACAAAATTCCGTTTTCTAAACGCTTGTTTTTGAGCTCTTCAATGCAAGTTGTTTCATCAGAATATTTTTCAAAATAGGCGCGTAGCTCCATCTGTACAAATCCATATTTACGTTTCGAAATATAAAATATTTTAAAAGAAACGAATAACAATTTGTATAAAAATCGAAAGTTTTTTTGTGATTTCTAAATGGGTATTGTTTGTGCCGTTATATTTCGCCCCGCTGGGGCTCCTTTATGATTGGGGGTTTTTCTCTACAAATATTTAGCCTCTCTGAGGCTCTCCTAAAATTATCGATATTTTTTTTCTACCAAACATTATGCTCAGCTGGAGCTCTTTTGTGTTAAATAGAATCTTTTCAATCAACATTTAGTCCTTCTGCGGACTTTGAGCTATAAAGTGCAGCTCCAGCGGAGCTCAATATTTATAGAAAGAAAAAACGTAAAGGACGTAAAGCTCCAGTGGAGCGACATAGTTAGCGGTATGGCTGAAAAAATAAAAAGGAATATTCGTTCATGAATATTCCTTTTTACGAAGGGTAAAATTGTGTTATAATTTAGCTACGATTTCTTTTTTGTACTTATTAAGGATAGATTTTGTCATACCTAAATTAGCTTTTGTAGAATCTACAGCCAGGTAAATAAAATACTCCTGATTGTCAGATACATCGATGATGTGAATTTGAGAACTTAACGTAATCATAATGTTATCAATTACCTGTTCTTTTAATCCTAAAGCTTTAATAGCATTCATTTTTGCTTTTACCACTTCCAGATTATAAGCTGATGCTAATTCAGGGTCAAAATCTGCCACTACAGATTGAGAATAGTATGACATGCCGCTTGCAATTTCAGCTACAGAAACTGCGATGAACCCAGGGACGTTCTTTTTTAGGTCTTCCCCAAATTGAGTTAAAAAATCAGACATAATGTTAGAATTTTAGTTGTTGTAAATAAGATTGAATTGTTTTGGATAAAAGCAAAATTAGGGATACAATATTATTTAATTATCCGTAATGCGTACCTTTTTTTATACAATAATTAAAAAATAACATAAGTCTGATAAAATTAACTTTTTGTTCTTTTAGCTAAATTTTGTTTTAGTTTGAAAATGAAATGATTAAACTAAAAAAATGCTTCTAAAAAGCGCTTGTGCACCTTTTAAAAGCATTTTCATTTAAGCAAAAATTAATTTTTTACTTGATTTCTGTTATAAATTCTTCTTGAGCAGTTCTCACTTTTTTCAAATTTACCAACCAGTCGTTTGCATCATCTCTATAACCAAGAGGTAGAACCAAAACGCTATTTAAGCCAAGTTCGTTTAAACCTAAAAGTTTATCTACTTCAGCAGGAATAAAACCTTCCATTGGAGTTGCGTCTACTTGCTGTTCAGCTGCAGCAGCGATTGCGATACCAAAAGAAATATAAGCTTGTTTTGCCGCGTGGTTAGCGTGCCATTCTTGACCAAGAGGCTCGTACATTCCCCAAAGTCTTTGTTTGTACTCGTCCATTGCATCAGCAGGAATTCCTCTTTCTGCAATAGTTTTATCAAAAACAGCAGAAATTTTCTCTAAGCTATAACCATCCCAAGCAGCCCAAACCAAAACATGAGAAGCGTCTGTAACTTGACTTTGGTCAAAACTAGCAGCTCTAAGTTTTTCTTTTACATCTTTGTTTGTAATAACAAAGATTTTATAAGGCTGTAAACCAGAAGAAGAAGGAGCTAGTTTTGCAGCTTCAAGAATATAATCTACTTTTTCTTGCGGAACCGCTTGTCCGTTCATTTTTTTTGTAGCGTAACGCCACTTTAATGCATCTATTAAGGCCATCTTTTTTAATTGATTAAAATTGTATTCAAATGTAAAAACTTTAAGTGTATTTTTGTCATCTGATTACCAAAAGTAACTGTAACATTGAGGTAACCTACTAATAGAACATGATAAAAGAACCCATACACGATAAAAAATCGTGCAATCAGCATATTATGGCAGTGCATGACGCCATGTATATTTTAAACGGAAGATGGAAAATTTCGATCATAGCATCATTATGCTTCAATACATTGAGATTTACCGACTTATTACGGGAAGTTGAAGGCATTTCTGGAAAAATGCTGAGCAGGGAATTAAAAAACCTCGAAGAAAATCAATTAGTGACCCGCACTGTTCTCAATACACAGCCTGTTACGGTTGAGTATGAATTAACAGAATACGGACATACCTTAAAAGAGGTCATTGATTCTCTTGCAAAATGGGGACATAACCACAGAAAGAAAATTACAGGCAAAGATTAGCCTTTGCTTTTTATGTCAATAGCTCTTTGCAAAAAACCTTGACGAGTTAGATTCTGTTCTGCTTCTTCAATTGCTCGTAGAAGATTGTTTTGCGTATTAGTAATTTCGTTCAGCGTTATTGTCATAATGCTCCAAACAGGTTGCATTTTAGAAACCAGTTCTTTCCCTTTTGCTGTTAAGATAATGAGTCTTTTACGTTCGTCTTGTTTGTCTTTTTTAGAACTGATAATTTTTTCTTTCTCCAATTCCTTCAATAAACTGATGGTCGACGGATGGCTATAGCCAATTTCATTTGCAATTTCAACAACGCTCAGCATTTCTTTTACATGCAGAGTGTAAATCACTGGAAACCACTTTGGCTCAAAATCAATATTAAAATAACTATAAATCTGTGCTCCGTCTTTGCGTAATTGCTCACTCAGACGCTGCAAACGTGTTGATATGGCTAAGATGCCAATTTCGTCAATTATATTCATTGCTATGGATTTAAGTTTAAGTGACAAAAAACATTGTCAGGTTTCATTAACGGAAAATCAGCAGGAAGCGTTTCTTTTGGTATCGTTACAAAACTATTCTTTTCATAAAAACGCAAGGCAGCCTGCAATAAAGTAACCGTTCCTAAATATAGGTTTTTAATTCCGTTTTCTTTGCTGTACTTAATTAATTGTTCCAATAATTGCTGGGCAATTTGAAATTCTTTTCCTCTGAATTCTTTCTTGACGAACATTTTTCTGATAGCCGCAGCTTCTGAATTAAATTTTACCAAAGCTATTGTACCAACCAGTTTCCCATCGATAAAAGCGCCTAAAAAAGTACCGCCCGATTTGAAATAGAAGTTTTGGATATCCAGTAAATCTGGCTGATCTTCTAGAGTTATAGGAACATTAAATTCTTTTTGCTGAATGTTTAATATGAGATCGACGATTTCATTTTCGTACTCATTTTGTATAGGTTTAATCTGCATGGCATTTCAAAATTAAAGATGAGTACAAAACTATGTAGTTAACTACATATATACAAACAAAAAACTGCCGAAGTCAGCAGTTTTAAGTGTTTTTTATGATTTCTATATAAAAAACTATAGTTTTTTTTAACACATAGAAACATAAGTTTGTTTTACTTTTTAAAAGAGATTTAAATAAATGACAAATCATTTACACATAGACTATGTTTATTAATGAAAGTGAAACGCCTTTTTTAGCGAAACAATAATCTATGTTTCTATGTGTTAAGATTAAGGTTTTATTCTTTAACTAATACAATAACTGCTTTATAGCCTGTACCAACATTCCATTCGCTTGACGAAATAACCTGGCCTTTATCGTCATAAACCTTAAATTCGGCTGTGTTTGGAGAAGCAAAACCTTCGTTCAAAGCTTCAATGTCTATTTTATTGATTCCTTTTTCCAAGTTTATTTTGACGCTTTTAAAATCGCCGTTCAAAAAAACTTCAGGTTCAATAACTTTATCATTCAAATATACTTTTACTTTATCGCCGTCTACAAATGCTGCGTCTCGGTACATTATAGTAGAAGTAACAGCAGTAGTGTTGAAATTGCCTAAAAACTGATTTCTTCTATAAAATATTCCCTCAACATTCGCTTCTGGCTTATATAGATTAGTGTTTTTAAATAACTCGTCTGGATTAACCTGAAGTGGTGCTGGTTTCTCAATAGGCGCCGGAGGGTTTTCTTTAGGAGCGGCTTCTGCGGGTGGAATTACTTCTTTTACAGGAGATTTTTTTGCGGGAATCGATTTAAATTTATTGTCCAATTCCTGAGCAAAACTGTGCAGTGAGAAAGAAGCAAAGGCAATTATCAAAAATATTTTTTTCATGTTTTTAAACTATTAATCTTGTGTGGTATTGATTTTAAAAAAATTAGATGCATCATAATCTTTTATATATAAACATTTTATAAAACCAAATATTGCATCGTTAAGGTTTTTTTGTCGAAAAATTAACGTCTTTATACGTGAAATTCGAAGGTTTTCTGCTGAAACTGACTTATCTTTATGTTCTCTTGAAATTTTGAAGATCTTATCTTTTAAAATGGTTTTTCTTCAAATAAAAAATGAAATAGTATGGAATGGAAAAATGTTCTTACCGATTTATTTAAAACTGATTATCCGATTATACAAGCACCCATGCTTGGTGTTACAACTCCAGAAATGGTTGCAGCTGCAAGCAATGCTGGAGCTTTAGGATCGTTGGCATTAGGAGATCTTCCTGCCGAAAAATGTATCGAATTAATTAGAGCGACAAGAAAATTGACTGATAAACCTTTTGCAGTAAATATTTTTGTACATAAAATAGATCTGATTACTCCAAATTTGGAAGCTGATTATGCTAAAACGAAAAAACATTTGCAGAAACTTACTGAGAAATTGGGCATTGAAGCCGATTTTCCTGGTATAAAGGAAATCAAACTTACAGATTATCACGATCAGATTGAAGCTATTTTATTGGAAAACTGCAATATTGTGAGTTTTACTTTTGGAAATTTAGATCAGGAAAGTATTGCAACTTTCAAAGAAAATAAAGTGATTCTTATTGGAACCTGTACTTCTGTTCAGGAAGCTATTGTACTGGAAAATAGTGGTATTGATATTGTTTGTGTCCAAGGTATTGAAGCTGGAGGACATAGAGGAAGTTTTTTAGAAGAAACAATTCCGCAGATTGGCGGATTATCATTGCTTTCTCAAGTGACCGAAGCTGTAAATATTCCTGTAATTTATGGAGGCGGAATTTATAATGCCAAAACCTTACTCGCTTCAAAAACTTTGGGGGCAGATGGTTTTCAGATTGGAAGTTTGTTTTTAGGAAGTGTTGAAAGTGCTTTACAGGATTTTGAAAAGCACCGTCTTAGAAATATAAAAGAAAATGAAATTGTTTTAACTAAAAGTTTTACAGGAAGATACGCGCGCGGAATTAAAAATACTTTCATAAAAGAAATTGAAAATTCTGAATTTGTGTTACCGTATCCGTATCAAAATAAGCTGACTGCGGAGTTGAGAAAAACAGCAAAACTGGAGCAAAACGCAGATTTTGTAAGCATTTGGATGGGACAATCTATTACTAGTTTTAGTGATGTTTCAACTGAAATTATCATTAGAAATTTAATAGAAGAAACCGAAAACTTCGTTTGAATTTAATTATTTTATTTTTTTTACTGTAATATGTTGATTGTTAGTATTTTGTATATTTGTTATTCAATTTGATAACTTCAAGTATGAATAAGTTTAATTTCATCTTTTTTCTTTTTGCATTCGCCAGTTTTGCTCAAGGAAGTAAAATCGATTCGGTTATTAAAAAACAAATTGAAGATTATAATACTTCATTTTCTAATGCTCTCGTAAAAGGAAGTCAGGGCGATTTAGTAAAAGCCTATACAGATCAAACCATATTTATGCCAGAACACAGCAGAGAGCGTGTGGGCAGCAAAGTGATTCGAGACTTTTATAAGCAATGGCTGGCTCAGGCAAAAATTACTTCTTATGAAAGAAAAATTCTGGACTTGCAGGATTTTGGAAACTATATTTTAGAAATCGGAACTTTTGATGAAAACTTAAATCTAAATGAACAGAATGCATTTTTGTACGCAGGCAAATATGCGGTTTTATGGAAAAAGTCTTCAAATAGGAGCTTGCCTCCAACAATTGCTGCTGAAATATGGGGATCTTCAAGTTCTTTTGATGATAAAAATATTCCTAATATCGATGATTCTTCTGTTCCCAAAATGGAAGAATATAGTGTGTCTGACAAATTAGCATCAGAGATTAAAGAACGAAATAATGCCATTAAAGATTTTGTTAAAAATAGACAAGGAGCAGAGCATGCCAAGATGTTTATGACAGACGCCATGTATTTGACCTATTACACGCCAATTCTTTCTGGTGAAAAAGAAATTACAGACTATTTTACAGAACATGAAAAGCCAGGAACTTTAAGTATTGATAAAATCTCAATTCTGACTTCCGGAATTATTTATGCTAGAACAGCGATTATAGAATTTGGATTTTACAGTGTAGATTGGCATGACGGCGAAAATCATGGAAATGTAAAAGGAAAAAGCATCAATGTTTGGAAAAAAGATAATAGTGGAGCATTACTGCTTTTTCGTCAAATGGTAAATCATGATTAACTTTTGAGTTTATTTAGAATAATGTTTATTTTATGTGTTTGTTGTTAATTGCTGATAATTTTCTATAATTTTGACCCCATCTTTATCATTTTTACACACGATGGGTCGATTACTTTGCATATTTTTTATTCTTACCACTTTTTATATTTATCCACAATCTTCAACAAAAGAATGGATTGATAGTTTGAATACTATTGATAATCATGAAAAAAAAGTAGATTTAGCTCTCAAAATTGCTTCCAAACTTCAGGATTCTGATTGGGAAAGAGCGGTAAAATATATCGAACTTGCAGAAGCAGAAGCAAAAAAAACAGAGAAAACCGGTTTATCTCTAGCTAAAGTTTATGTGGCAGCAGCACAAATCTATGATGCAAAAGATGTTATCGATATTACTTTGCAATATTATCTAAAAGCTTATGACATTTACAAAAGCAACAATAATGTAGACGAAATTGCTCGAGTAGAAAATAATCTAGCCATTATTTATGCTAAAAGCAATAACGAAGAAAAAGCGCTTAAATATTTCCTGAAAGTATATCGTTATCAAAAATCTAAGAATGAATCTGATAAGTTGGTAAAAATCTTGAACAACATTGGTACAACTTATCTTGGCAAAAGTTTAGATTCTTCGCTTTATTATTATCAGAAAGCCGATGCGATTGCAAGAACATTAAATGATAGTACTTTAAAAGTTTATGTTTATACTAATTTGGCACGAGCTTATGGTTTAAAAAAAGATCATAAAAATGCCGATTTTTATTTTCAAAAAGCTTTTTCATTAATTGATACTCCAATAGATAATTCCTTAAAAGCGTTTGCTTATGAGTCACTTTCTGCTTATAATCTGGAAGAAAAAAAACTAGATGAAGCAATTTTAAATGCAAAGAAAGCTTTAGAATTGGATAAAGACAAAGCTTTTGGTTTTGCAAGCATGCGACTTAATAAAATGCTTTATGAGGCTTATTTGAGCAAACAGGATTATAAAAATGCGGTGTATTATTTTCAACAATACAATAAAATAAGCGACAGCATTAATATTGAACAGAAAGCGGTAAATCTAGAAAGAATAAGACTCGAGCAAGATTATAAAGTACGAAGCCAGATTAGAACTTTGGTTGAAGAGAAAACAAGGTTTAAATATTATGTAGTTGGATTAATATTGGTTATCGGAATTTTGACTTTGATTCTTTTGCTGATCCGTTATCGAAACCGAAATATTACCAATCAGCTAGAAAAAGAAAAGCTAAAAGCAAAAGAGCAGGAATTGAAACAAAGTCTTGAGGCTAAGAATATGGTTTTGGTTGGCAAAGCGATGTCAGAAATACATAGAACCGATAATATCAATGAAATCCTGACGGATCTTAAAAAAATCAAACTCAAAACACCGAATAAAGAATTACAGCAGGCGATTGATATTGTATTAAAGCGTTTGGAAAAAGATTTGAATACCGATATTTGGCAAGAATTTGAAATTAGTTTTGAGCAAGTTCATAAATCATTTTTCGACAAATTGACTATCGATTATCCTTTACTTACTCCAAAAGAGCGTCGACTTTGTGCGCTGCTATATTTAGATTTAACAACAAAAGAAATTTCTCAAATTACAGGACAATCCTTTAAATCGATAGAAAATGCGAGAACCAGATTGCGTAAAAAGTTCGATTTGACCAACGAAAAAGTAAATCTTTCCACTTATCTAAATTCTTTTAAACCAGAAAACATGTAAATTAAATTTTAAGATAACGTTTTGATTTTGTTAAGTTTAAAATAAAATGAGTGTTTTTTTGGTGATGCATTTTTGCCTACGAGTGTTTTTGCATTAGTCCTTTTTTTTCGAACCCTAAAGAAGCGGTCTACTTTTACCAAACGATTGTAATAAATACGTTTGATGAATACCACAAAAAAAGAAGAACCAACTAAAAGCCTTGAAGAACTTTTAGAAGAAACAAAAACAAAAAAGAGTGCGCTCTTAAAAATTCTACAAAAAATAACGAAAGCAAGTTCTAAGAATCAACCGCCGAATTGATTCTAAGGACTTGCTTTTGTGGTTTTCTGCGAACCGTTTTTACTATTAACTCGCAGCCTTAATACTAATTTTAAATTTTAAAAAATGAACCAAATTTACTTTAAACCCAGGTATTTGTTTCTTTTGTTAGGTTTCTTAATCTGTTCCGTCGGAATGGCTCAGTCTCCTTTACCAAAAAACAACACAGCAAATGCGCAGACGGCTATACAATCGCCAAATGCGACTCAGAAAAAGGATCAGGTTTCTCAGAAAACTACTGATCAAATCAGCAATCAGGATGATGATTCTGGTGCGTTTTTAACTCAAAAGAGTATAAAAGGAACAACACTTTCACAACAAGAAAGTGATGACGTAAACAAACGATTGCAAGCAAGCCAAAAACTTTTTGATAAAAGTTCAAGTACTTCGACGGCTAAAAATGTTCAAAGTGCAGACAGTACAAAAGTGAGATCTTTTGCAAAATCGTCAAATTTGACTGTTAGAAATGTATTCGAAGTTAAAAAAGCAGATTTCGATTTGTCTACTGCAGACAAAATGCAACTAAAATCGGTTTCAGACAAGCACGGCAGAAGTTTAGCTACTTATCAGCAATTTCATAATGCTGTTCCTGTTGAAGGTGCAATTTATAAGGTTAGAGAGAATAAGAATAAAATTGATGCTTTTGGGCATATCAGTAAAAAACTGCCTGCAAGCAGTAATTATAAAGTAAATGCATCGGCTGCTTTACAAAATGCTCTAAATACAGTAAATGCTAAAGAATATGTTTGGCAGAGCAAGAAATTATCGTCTTTAGTTCATAAAAAAATCAGTACAAAACCTCAAGGAGAACTAGTATATGTGGGGCCAAATTTTTCGTCTGAATTGACAGAATATCATTTGGCTTGGAAATATGATATTTTCGCAACAAATCCACAATCAAGCCAGACTATTTATGTTGATGCTAATACTGGAAAAATCATTTTAAAAATTGATTTAAGCAGAGATCTTCGTTCCGTTGCTGATGCTGACGGAAGACCAGCTACCGGTAAAGGAAAAGCAAGATTTGCAGGCGATGTAACTTTCGGCACTACACAATATGCAGATGGTTATAGATTGGAAAGCTTAGTTGGGAAATTCAAAGTACCAATGTACACTTTAAATATGAATCATGCTGAGCACGCATCAGACGATGTGCTTACAGAATATATCGATGAAGATAACAACTGGAATGATTTGTACAATAAAGACCATGATGAAGCAGCAATTGATATTCATTGGGGAATGCAAACAACGTTGAACTATTATGAAGAAAAATTTAATCGTAATAGTGTTGATGATAAAGGAATGACCATTTTTGCACTGGCACATTTAGGAACCAATGTTCAAAATGCTTCTTGGACAGGAGGATGGGCGCAATTTGGAGATGGTATTGACCAGCCTTTTGTAAGTTTGGGAATTACTGGACACGAAATGACGCATGCTATAACACAGTTCTCTGCTGGATTAATTTATCAGGGAGAATCTGGGGCGATGAACGAATCGTTCAGTGATATTTTTGGAATCTCGATTGAGCTTTATGCTGGAAAAGATTCAAAAAATGACATTTGGATGCTGGGTGATGAACTATACAAACACGGAAGTTTAAGAAGCATGGCCGATCCAAAAGCGGCGGGACAACCTGATACTTACGGAGGAGAATATTGGGCAGATCCAGCAGCTAGTTCTGACAATGGCGGTGTGCACCAAAACAGCGGCATTACCAATTACTGGTATTATCTTTTAGTTGAAGGAGGAAAAGGGGTAAATGACCTTAACAATAGTTATGATATTAAAGGAATTGGTTTAGAAAAAGCGGAGAAAATCGCTTATTTAACGCTTACAGAGTATTTATCGCCTTCTTCAAACTTTAGAGATATGCGTAATGCTTCTTTAATGGCGACAGAAGATTTATATGGTCTTGCATCTGAAGAGTACAAACAAGTTACAAATGCTTGGTATGCAATTGGTGTGGGTGCTCCTTATTCAGATAAGCAGTTAGCAATTGTTTCGGTTCAAAATCCATCTTTGCCATGTGGACAATTAAAAGGCGACGAACCTTTTTATATCACTTTTGAAAATACTGGCGTTACTCCAATTAAAGCGTATGAAGCTTTAAATTACAAATTGAGAGCGATGGCTAGTGCTTTAGGCAGACTTATTGTTTTTTATTCTAATGATGGTAAAATCTATTTTCCTAAAGATTTAGCTCCTGGCGAAAAAGCGACTTTAGAACTTAGAGACAAAATACCGTATCAGACTGGAGGTGCTGTAAATTATCTAGAAGTAAAATTAGATCTTAATCCAATTACTGATTTTGGTCAAAAAGATGGTTATACTTTTACTTCGCAAATCGTTGTTCCTATAGCTCAAAAAGATTTTGATATTAAAGTAACAAATCTTGAAATTCCAGATTATAATGGAGGAGTGCAACCTGCAAATCATACTTTAGCAATTTCGCTTTATAACTTAGGTTGTCAGGACATTCCAGCGGGAACTAAATTAAAAATTGGATATGCAGATACAACTCCAGGCAGTGTTACAGTTTGGAAAGACATTACTTTAGAAACTGCTTTTAAAGGAAAATCAGAAATCAAAATTCCTTTTGATGGAACTGTAGATTTATCTGGACTAGGTTTGCATACCTATGAAGCTTATGTGACTTATGACAAAGATCCGGTTACAACAAACAACAGTATTTTGAATGCTGCTTACAGCGGTATTATATCTCAATTTCCATATGTTCAAGGTTTTGAAAGAACGCCGGGAGGATGGAATACAAAATCATTAAACACAACAAATCAAAAGTTTTTATTTCAAAATTATCCAGCAGCATTTAGAACTGTTAAATCGCAATATATGTGGGGTATGGTAGATTTAAAATCTAATGACAGACCGGCTCTTAATTCAGATTTTGTATTAGAATCGCCAATCTTTGACTTTACAAATGTTGTTTCTCCTTATGCGGAATTCGATTTATATTATTTATTCCACAAAGGATATGACGGACTTATAGTTGAATATTCTGAGGATAAAGGGAAAAGCTGGAAAAAAGTCGAAGACGTAAATTATCCTGAAACAGTGCATTATGATTCGTACGAATCATTTGGAGGTCCATGGTTTACAGGAGTAAATACGGTTCTTAAAAAAGATCCTTACCAAATACGCTTAAATGCTCTTGCAGGAAAAAAAGTAGCACTTCGTTTTCGCGTTAAAACAGACGATTATAATGATGGTTTCTTAGGCGGATTTTTAGACAACATTCTTGTGGGTGATGCTCCTTACGATTTAGAAGTACTTTCTGTGAAATTAGATGCTGGAAAATGTACAATTGACAACACTAATGTTACATTGAATGCTAAAATTACCAATAATTTTGCGACAGCAAGTCAAGTGGTAAATGTCACTACTAAAGTTTTAGATGCTGCAAAAAATGTGGTTTTTTCTCAAGTAGAGAAAAGAACTTTGACTTTTGCTAAATTCAAAGACACTATTTCAATCAGTGTTCCAAATATCAATTTTAAAACTGCAGGAGAACATATGATAACACTTTCTGTTTTCCCAGAAGATATGTTGCAAGATGTTAAGCAAGCCAATAATTCTTATGTGCTTACATACGACAATTGGAACAATGACGATATGAAAGTATCTGTACTTCCGTACAAAATGGATTTTGAAGATGCATCTAAATACAAAGGCTGGAGAACTTCAGAAAATAAAGGTTCAGCAGGATGGAAACAAGGACTGAATACGGATTTAGGTTCGCCTGGTTGGCCAATTCTTACTGATCATACCAAATTTATGGCGAGTAATGATGACAAATGTAACTGTGACGAAGCAAATGACATGCTAGTTTCGCCAGTATTTGATTTGACAAATTACAAAGAAGCACATTTATCATTTGAAGGTCTTGGTGATAGCCAACATCTTTCTGACGGATCTGTAAAAGTAAGTACAGACGGTGGTGAGACTTGGAAAGAAGTATTTCATATGCCATATTATGGATCTTGGTGGGAATATGGTGTAGATTTAAGCGAATATGCAGGAAAATCGTGCGTAATGATAGCATTCGTACACAATGATAACGGATTATTTGCGAACGGTTTCGCAGTAGATAATATCGAAATTAAAGGAACTAAAACGAATTTGAGACCTTCTAATTTAGTTGTTCCAGAAACGGTTTATGAGGATGTACCTTCGCATGAGTTTAATGTAAACTTTAGAAATTCAGCTTACAAGACATTAGATAAATTTACAATTGAGTATCAAATTTCTCAAAACGGAACTGCTGTTGGAAGTCCTATTTTAATTGAAAAAGCAGAAGAAATATTAGTAGGACAAACTATTACTTATAAAATCGATAATTTACCACAGTTGGCTGCAGGTAAATATGATATTGCGGTAAAAGCCTATACAGCTACTGAACCTAAAGATCAGGCTCAGGTAATAAAAGGATCTTTTGAAGTTATTGCAAAAGCGCCAGATTTTAATGGAGAAACTTTCTCAACTATTCCAAGTGGTTCATTATTTGGTCAAAAAGGATTTGTTTCGAGCTTAAGCGATGATAATTATCCTTGGAGAGTTGTAGCTACTGCGGACAACGTTAACTTGACACTTCCTAAAAAAGATCATACAGGCGGCACTAATCCAAATATGCTTTATAGTCAGTTAGAGAATTTATCATACTATAGTGAGTTAATTACTCCAATGTATAAATTGGGAGATAACGCAAGCGCTCTGGAGTTTTACTACGCTATGCAAAGTAATGTTAATGATATTCTTCTTGTAGATATTAAAACTGCTGGAGGTGCTTGGACAGAATTATGGAGAGCAAACAAAGAAGGCTCTTTCATTGATACTGAATGGAAGAAAGTTGATTTGAATATTATGAAATACAAAGGTAAATCAGTAATGTTCCGTTTTAGACACTCTAAAGCCGCAGGGTACTCTTATATGGTTATGGATGATTTAAAAATCTATAATGAAGCCGTTACAGATATCTCTATGCAAATTTTGTCACCAAAAGATGTTTGCGGAAGCGAAGAATACAAAGTAAGATTGACAAATGAAGGTCAAATCGCGATTAAAGAAAATTCGATTCAGGTAAATGTAGAGTATAAAAACACTTCGGAGAAAATCTCAGAAACTGTTGCTGCAGGAATTCCTGTTGGAGAAAGTATCGAATATACTTTTAAAACAACGCCTAAATTAGTTGATGGAGATTCTCATGTATTTAATTTTAGCGCAATTGTAGCAAACGACATCATTGTTCAGAATAACACAATCGAAGATTACATTTATCAAGGAGTAGCTGGAGATTTTAAATTATTTGACAACGAAGCAATTCACGGTTATGCAGGCAAAGGTGTTTATTTGAATGCTCAATCTAATTTGTTAAGTAAAGAAGTTGATGCAGATTCGTTTATCTGGAATACTGGCGAAACTACAAATGCTATTGAAGTAACGAAACCTGGAGATTATATTGTAACAGCAGTTTTGAAAAATGGTTGTTCAATTACAGGAAAAGTAAAAGTTACATTTGACACTTTTGAATCTGAGTTAGTAAGCGGCAATGTTTGTGGACCAGAAGTAATTTTGAATCCAGGAAATTACAAAGCTTACGAATGGTTTGACGGATCAACAAATCCGACTTTTACCACAACAGAAAGCGGTGAATATTACGTAACGGTTTACAACGAGCACGGATTAGGTAAAATTTTCATTACAACGATCAATGTTCTTGAGAATAAAGTTCCAGAAATTCAGGCATTAGAAGGAAATAAAATAACAGCTTCTGCCGATGCAGCGGGTTATCAGTGGTATTTGAACGGAAGACCTTTGCCAAATGCAACCGAAAAAATGGTTTCTACAATTTGGGAAGGAAGCTATAGTCTTCAAGTAACTAATGCACACGGTTGTACAAGTATGTCGGCTCCAATTGATTCTAAAGGTCTTCTTATTGGAAAACTGACAAACTCTTTCAGAGTGTTTCCAAATCCAGCGGCAGACAATGTAAACATCTTCTTGGCTGAAAAAGCAGAAGGTCAAGCAGAAATGAAAATTTATTCTATGGAAGGTAATGCAGTTTGGAGTAAAACCTATTTTGCTGTTCCGTCAAGCGTAAATGTAAGTCAGCTTACAACTGGAGTTTATATTCTAGATTGTACAGTACAAGGTAAAAAGTACACAGCTAAGATTATTAAAAAGTAACAAATTTACAGATAGAAAAGGCAGTTCTCATGCAGAACTGCCCTTCTTAAAAACAAAAAAATACGATGAAAAAATCAAAGCTAATAATCTGTGCACTGTTAATGTGTGCAAGTGCAATGGCTCAAACCGAAAAGGTAAAACTGGGTGTAAAAGCAGGTTTAAATATTTCGAGCCTAACATTTGATGAAAATGAATTGAACTCCTCTGCAAAAACAGGATTTACCGCCGGTTTAATGGCTGAAATTCCTTTGGCAAAAAACTTTTCTGTGCAGCCAGAATTATTGTACAGCCAGCAGGGAATGAAATTGTCTTATTCAGATCCAGAAGTCCAGAATTCAAATTACAAAAGCACTATTGCCTTAAACTATTTAAATATTCCTGTAATGTTGAAATATTATGTAGTGAAAGGTTTAAGCGTTCAGGCAGGACCACAAGTTGGAATTTTGCTTAAAGCAAACAACAAATACCAAGACAACTTTTTAGGTTACGATAACCATGAAGAAATGGATTTGAAAGATTATTCAAATGGAGTAGACGCTTCTGTAAATTTTGGATTGGGTTATCAGTTTAAAGATAAGTTTTATGCAGATGCAAGATATAATTTATCTTATACCAATGTGTTTAAAGATGTTACAGCAAACACAAATTATATTATTAACAGCGATATGAAGAATAAAGTTTTTCAAATAACGATCGGTTATTTTTTTAAATAGAGTTAGTAACAACTTCATAACTGTTTTAAAACCACTCTTTTTTAAGAGTGGTTTTTTATTGCTTTTTTCATAAAATCAAATTCTTATTTGCAGACACCATACCTGCGTCATATATTTGCGCCAGATTTTGGTCTGCTTTTTTAAATCTGAAATAAGCAGTTAAAAGGGAATCAGGTGCAAATCCTGAACAGACCCGCTACTGTAAGTTCTACACAAAGTCTTTAAACATACTAATGCCATTGTCCGCCACGGTGGGTGAGAAGGCCGTTTAAAGATAGAATAAGTCAGGAGACCTGCCACGATCACATAGTTTAAAACTTTCGTGGTATGAAGTTGATGACAAGAGAATAACCTGCTATTGAATAGCGGGATTACTACTGTTATATAATTACTGCATCACGCAAAGTTTATTTAATTAAATCGTGATGTATAATTGTAAAAAAACGCTTTTAGCAACTTTTATTTTATTGATTCCTTTTTTGCTTCATTCCCAAGCAGTAACAGATAGTTCTCGGGTTTTAAAAGAAGTTATTTTAAAAGGAAAACCTTATCAGGAAGTTATTCCCGTGCAAAGCCTTTCAGGTGTTTTGCTCGAAAATCTTTCCAGTCATAATGTTGCCGATGCACTTCGTTATTTTGCGGGAACTCAAATCAAAGATTATGGCGGAGTCGGCGGACTCAAAACAGTTGATGTTCGAAACATGGGAACGCATCATGTTGGTGTTTTTTACGACGGAATTCAGCTTGGGAATGCCCAAAACGGCGTAACCGATTTAGGAAAATATTCGCTTGACGACATGGAATCGCTTACCATGTACAATGGCCAGAAAAGCGAAATTTTCCAGCCAGCAAAAGACTTCGCGGCTGCTTCTACGATTTATTTGCGAACCAAACGTCCTGTTTTTGTTGGTAGTAAAAAAACAAATCTACTGGTTCGTTACAAAACAATGTCTATCAATTATCACGATCCTTCTTTTAGATGGGAGCAAAAGCTGAGCGATAAAGTCAGCATGAGTGTAAGTTCTGAATACATCAAATCAAACGGACAGTATAAATTTAGATACAAACGAAAAAACCAAGACGGAAGCATTGCCTACGATACCACAGCTACACGATGGAACAGCGATATAGAAGCATTCCGATTTGAATCTGGTTTGTATGGAAAAATAAATAAAGGAACTTGGGATGCTAAAGTATATTATTATGATTCTGAACGCGGTGCGCCGGGAGCAATTGTAGAAAATAAGTTTAAAGACGGATTCAGGCAATTCGATAAGAATTTTTTCGGACAGTCTTCTTTAACTAAAGATGTTTCAGAAAAATATAAATTCCAACTCAAAGGAAAATTTGCTTACGATTATACCCATTATATTGCACGAGATACGACAAACGTTTTAGGCGAAACCGTGACCGAAGGCGCACAATCTGATGATAGTTATTACCAGCAGGAAGCTTATTTCTCAGCCGTTAATATGTACAGTATTTTACCCACTTGGGATGTTTCGCTGTCAACCGATTTTCAATACAATAAATTAAATGCCACAAGAAGAGGAATCCAAACACAATTTTCTTTTCCACAACGTTATACAGCGCTTGTTTCTCTAGCAACTTCGTATCGATATGAAAGTTTTAAAGTTTTAGGAAATGTACTCGCAACCCGCGTTATCGAAGAGGTAAAATACAATGCCAAAGCTCCGAATAAAACAGAATTTACTCCTGCTATATTTTTGGGTTACACGCCTTTTAAAAAATACGATTTCAATTTAAGAGCATTTGCTAAACGTATTTTCAGAATGCCAACTTTCAACGATTTGTATTATACCATGATTGGTTCGAGCACTTTGAGGCCAGAATATATGAATCAGTACGATGTTGGTTTTACGTATAATTTTCCCATAAGGGAAAGCTTTTTCGATAAATTTTCTTTTCAAGCAGATGCTTATTATACCAATACAAAAGACAAAATTGTTGCTGCGCCGACAGGAAATTTATTCCGCTGGATGATGACCAATATCGGACAAGTAAAAGGAAAAGGAATCGAAACGGTTCTGAATATGGCAACTCATTTTAATAAGCTAAAACTAGATGCCAATTTAACCTATACGTATTCTCAAAGTCAGGATTTTACAAAGTTTGTCGGTTTAGAAATGTCATCATACGGAGATCAGATTCCGTACACGCCTTGGCATAGCGGATCTGGAATTTTAAATGCCAATTATGAATCCTGGAACTTCAATTACAGCTTCATTTATGTCGGAAAGCGTTACAACGGAAATGTCAATAATATCAAAGTTAATGAAGTGCAGCCTTGGTACACGCACGATTTGGCGGTTCAGAAATCTTTCGCATTTAAAAATTACAAATTAAACGGAACGATTGAAGTCAACAACGCTTTTAATCAGCAATATGAAGTGATTTACAATTATCCGATGCCAGGACGAACATTCAAATTTATAATCAGTTTTGAGTTATGAAAAAGAGCATTTTAAAAATAGTATTTGTTTCAGCCGTAACAGTTTTGATGATTTCTTGTCGTGAAGATGAAACCGTATTTCTTTCTTCAGATACTGCTGTTGCCGCACCAAGAAGCGATGGAAATATTGAAGGTTTTTATCTTTTAAACGAGGGAAATATGGGAATGAATCGTGCGAGTTTGGATGTTTTTAATTACAGAACAGGAAATTACACTACAGATGTTTATTCTGAACGAAATCCTTCGGTTGTAAAAGAATTGGGAGATGTTGGAAATGATATTAAGATCTACGGAAATAAGGTTTATGCGGTCATTAACTGCTCCAACAAAGTTGAGGTTTTAGAAAAATGGACGGCAAAACGCATCAAAAAAATTGACATTCCCAATTGTCGTTATGTGGCTTTTTATAAAGACAAAGCCTATGTGAGTTCTTATTCGGGACCAGTTGCTATTAATCCGAATGCGGAAATCGGTTTTGTCGCCGAAATTGATACCACTTCATTAGAAATAAAAAGAAAAGTAACTGTTGGTTATCAGCCGGAACAAATGGTTATTCATAACGGGAAATTATATGTGGCAAATTCGGGTGGTTATAGAGTTCCAAATTACGATAGAACCGTTTCGGTTATTGATCTGGCAACTTTCACAGAAATCAAAAAAATAGACGTTGGCATTAATTTATACAGCATGCAGATTGACAGTCGCGGTGATATTTATGTGAGCTCACGAGGCGATTACTACAACACACCATCTAATCTTTTTGTGATTGATACACAGACAGACGAAAAGAAAATGCAACTCGATATTCCTGTTTCTGGAACTTGTTTAGTTGATGATTTACTGTATTACTACAGCGTTTCTTGGAGTTACTTATCAGGCAGTAATAAAGTGAGTTACGGAATTTTAGATACTAAAACTAAAAAAGTAATCACGAACCAGATTATCACGGACGGAACCGACAAAAAAATAATGATTCCGTACGGACTTCAAGTTAATCCTGAAACCAAAGAAATCTACATTACCGATGCTCAAAACTATGTCGTAACGGGCTACATCTACTGTTTTACGCCAGATGGAAAACTAAAATGGAAAACAACCGCAGGGAATATTCCTGCTCATATTGCTTTTATAACTAAAAAATAACCTCTAAAATGATGACTAAAAATCTTTTTAAAATCGCTTTGTTTTCAATTCTCTTTTTGGGATTTGTGTCTTGCGATAAAGACAATGAAGAAAATCTGCTCCCCGCAGAAGTTCTGAAAGAATCCTATACAATTGACCGTTTTAAGGTTCTGAATATTGCAACAAATCTTCCGAGCACAGCAAAATTGATCTGGAGTGTTAAAGATTCGATAATTTCAGAAAATGCTGATTTAGATTTTATAAGTCCGTTTCAAAAAAGCTATCCACTGACTTTAAAAGTTGAAATAAATGGAGAAACCAAGATTTATAATTCATCGATTAATGTCACAAAAGAAACCGGAACATACAGTAAATATATTTCTAATGTATTTGATTTTCGTCCTGCAGTCGGACAGTTTACAAACGAAATTCCACAATATACCGTAGGAAATACAGAAACCAATATGATTTCTGCTGCAAAGAAGGCAATTGCGGGTTCAAATACAACGATGATTTCATTAGGCGGTTTTGGCGGTTATGTGGTTTTTGGTTTCGATCACACGATTCCGAATATGAACGGACGAGATTTTAAAGTTTTAGGAAATGCTTTTTGGGGAAATGAAGCCAATGAAGCGCGTGCAGGATCTTGCGAACCTGGAATTATATTGGTCGCTTATGACAAGAATAAAAACGGAAAACCAGACGAAGACGAATGGTTCGAAATTGCTGGAAGCGAATACTTTAAAAACACGACTACAAAAAACTATGAGATAACTTATTTCAAACCAGATCCAAACAAATTGCCAGTTGCAGGAAATGAATTTTGGCAGGTTAATACCGAATACATTAAATGGCAGGACAACGCTGGAAAATCAGGATATAAATCACAAAATGTTTTTCATGAACAAAATTATTATCCGCTTTGGATTGCCGATGCTTCTTACACTTTAAAAGGAACGCGAATAGCAGATAACTTCTACGATCAAAGCGGTGAAGGCTCATATTGGGTTGGTAAATCGTTTGAATTTGGTTATGCTGATAATGCCCCAAATAATGATGAGGCTTCGAATATTGATATTTCTTGGGCAGTCGATAAAAACGGAAAATACGTAAAACTTCCTGGAATAGATTTCGTAAAAATATACACCGCAATCAATCAGGAAGCGGGCTGGCTTGGAGAAGTTTCTACAGAAGTTTCAGGCGCTTACGATTTACATTTTAATTAACACAACATTTTAAAACCAAACCATTATGAGAAAAAACTACTTTATAGTAATAATGCTATTTTTTGCATTTCTAACCCATGCACAGATAAAAGTGCAAGGCGTTCCTAGAAATGACATTAAGTTAAAAACGGCTACACAGAAATTATCAACAGCAAAAAACGCCAATGCAACTACTTTTGATGATATTAAGTTTTGGGTTGGCACAGGTGCCAACAAAGCAGCATTTGCTGTGCAATGGAACGATGGGAAAAATGCAGATGCTTTAATCTGGGGATTTAAATGGGATGGAAGTGCAACTGGCGAAGATATGATGAAAGCCATTGCAAAAGCTGATCCTCGTTTTTATACTCTTTTGCTGCAAGGAACACAATTTGGAACTGCAATTGGAGGATTCGGTTTCGATTTGAATGGAGCCAACACAATTGGATTGTACAAAAGCGGAAACCTAACGTATCCTTATTATCCTGTAAGTGGTATCGTAAATACAGCGGTTTATGATTTTGACGAATATACACCAATTGATGCATCAGATCATTGGCAGTCTGGCTGGACAGCTAATGGATACTGGTCGTATTGGGTAAGAGATGATGCTAATAATAATTTTGATTATTCTGGATTAGGGGCATCGAGTCGAGTTTTGCAAAATGGTTCATGGGATGTATGGAATTTTAATGTTTCGTTTGTAGAAGAACCCATTGCAGCATTTACTCCTGTAACGCCTTATTCAAGTGCCATAGATTTTACAAAAGGGTATTTCATGGTAAACGAAGAGTGGTTTGGGCACACTAATGGATCTGTAAATTTTGTTAGCAATGACGGGAAAATTAATTATAGAATTTATAGCGATGTAAACGAAAATAAAGCTTTTGGCGCGACAACGCAATACGGAACTATTTATGGAGATAAATTTTATTTTGTTTCTAAACAAGCTAAAGATGGAGGTGATACACAATACACTCCAGGCGGAAGGCTAGTTGTTGCAGATGCTTTAACGATGAAAACCCTTGCAGAATTTGATAATGTAGGAGGTGGGGATGGACGCTCTTTTGTTGGAGTTGATGAAAAAACGGGATATATAGGCGCTTCAAACGGAGTTTTTATTTTTGATATTGCCAATATGAAAGTTGGAACTGTCATTGCAGGAACAGGAGGCGGAAGCCAGTATGCAGGGCAGATAGGAAACATGATTCGTACTTCTCAATATGTATTTGTAGTAAAACAAAATGGTGGGATTTTGGTTATTGATCCTAAAACAAATAGTGTTGTAAAAACCATTACAGGCGCGTTTCATTCAGTTACACAATCTAAAGATGGAAGCATTTGGGGAATTCAAAATAAGAAAATAATCAATATTAATCCCTTAACTTTTGCAACTATTGAATATGCCATTCCAACCACTCAATATTTAGGCTCTTGGGGAGCATGGAACGCGGGAAGTTTTACTTACAGCAATAAAGAAAATGCTTTGTATTGGATGAATTCTGTCAACGCATTTACTTCGGGAGTTCAAATTATAAAATTTGACGTGGCAACTAAAAAATTCAACGAAAGTTTTGCAACACTTCCGGGACAAACAGGAACTTTTAAACAAATTCCTTATGGAGCAGCATTGAGAATTGATCCTGTTTCAGATCAGATTATTGTAAACACAACCGAAAGCGGTTTTGGAGCACATTACCAAAAAAACTGGATTCATACTTTTGACAATACAGGAAAATTGATCGATACAAAAACGTTAAATGATTATTACTGGTTTCCTGCTATGACAGTATTTCCAGATAATGCAGCTCCAGTTGTAAATGCAATTTTGCCTTCAGAAGTTTCAACAGGAAATCCAACAATTATTGATCTAAAAACAGTGGTTTCAGATGAAGATAATTTGTCTGGTGCGATTGTAAAAACGATAAAATCAAACACTGATGAAACTATTGTTTCGGCAGTAATTAACACTAATGAAGAACTGGTAATCACTCCAAAAACAGGAGGAAAAGCAACAATTATAATTAGTTTTAATTCTAATGGAAAAATAGTCGAAAAATCGATTTTGGTTGATACAGCGGTTTTAGGCAGAGACGAATTCACGAAAGTGCAATTATCAATTTATCCAAATCCAGTTTCAGATTATCTGAATATCAGTACTGAAGACGAAATTACAGATGTTGTGATTTATGATGTTAATGGAAGAACCATAAATACGAGACTAAATAACAATCAAATTGATGTAAGTAATTTTGCCAAAGGTTTTTATATTATCAATATTATAACTGACAAAGCGAAGTATACGCAGAAATTTATTAAAAGATAAAATTCTAAAATTAAATAACTTAAGGCTGTCACTTTGGAGACAGCCTTTTTTTTGGGGAATAAAATGCTTCGGAGAAGCAAAATATTTATAGCAAATAAAATAACGAGAAAAAGCTCCAGAGGAGCGACATATTGGTAGACGTTTTTTTCAATAAAAAGATCATTATATTTACGATACAAAATTCCGAACATTATGAAAGGATTGGTAATTGGAGCCACAGGCGCAACAGGAAAAGAGCTGGTTGATCTTCTTTTAAAAGATAATAATTATACAGCAGTTTCAATTTTTGTGAGACGCTCAACAGGAAAATCACATCCAAAATTGACAGAGCATATTGTTGATTTTTCTAATATAAATTCCTTCCAAGAGATAATTACCGGAGACGTTCTTTTTTCTTGTTTGGGAACTACGCTTAAAGATGCAGGTTCAAAAGAAAAACAGTGGAAAATCGATTATGATATTCCTGCAGAATTCGCAACTGCTGCAAAACAAAACAATGTAAAAACTTTGGTTTTGGTTTCTTCTTACGGAGCATCAGCCAAAAGCAGTGTATATTATTCTATGATGAAAGGAAAATTAGAAGACTATCTCCAAGAGCTTCATTTTCCGCAATATATTATTTTCAGACCTGGACCATTAATTCGAGAAAATACAGATCGTTTGGGCGAAAAGATTTCAGTAAAAGTTATAAAATTCTTTAATGCAATTGGACTTTTCAAAAATCTGAAACCAATCACAACCGCATTTTTAGCCGAAAAATTAGTAAAATCGCCAAAAAAGTCTCCTGAAGGAACGACGATTTTGGAATTGGATCGCATTATTGCCCTTTGAGTTCCTGCTTCTTCCTACTATTATTCTTTGTTGAGCGAAAGATAATCGAGATTACAAAAGGAAAAGTATAAATATGCAGAAAGTTTTCAGATGCTATTTTTATTAATAGATTGAAAGTAACTCAAATTTCATCGACGGTCCAATGAAATAGAGGTTGCAGTAATGGTAAATTTTTCCAAGGCAATGGTTTAGAATAAATAATGGTTTTTAAATCAGTAGACTGCAATTTTAAGATTTTAGTTTTTATTGAATAATTGTATAGTAGAATAGTTTTATTTCCATCATAATCGGTCAAGGTTATTTTTTTTAAAGACGGATTTAGTTCTAGGTAAAAATCTTCTGTAGAATCATCTTCATATTGAAAAATGAAATAGTTCTGCCGATGAATAAAAAAACGTTTGATTTTTAAATTACTAGAATTTGTGTTTTCCGTTTTTATAATCTCATAAGCGCCATGTAAAGCAGGACGAGCAGTATTATCATCGTTAAATTCTGCTTTCTGCAAGTATGGATATAGTGTTTCAATAAAGAAAAAAAATAAGATTACCGTCTTAAAAATCAATTTAGTTATTTTGGAAGAGAAGATTTGATTTCCATTAAAAGGAGTCAAAATGGTATGTTTATTCAAAACAAAAAAATCAAAAAGTCTTTTAAAATTAGGAGTTAAAATTAAAAGGCATAAAAAGAATAAAAACGAAGAATACAGTTTTACCGAAATATCAAAGCTGATATTGATAAAGATGATATTTAATAAAATGCCAGAAAGTATAAAAAGTCCTAAAGTTCGAGTTTTGTTATATAAAAGCATTAAAGCAGGAATTACTTCGGCAAAACCCATAAAGATGTTGTAAGAGTAAGAAGTTCCCATTATGCTCCAAAAGGCGATATCTTTATCAAGCATGCCTAAAGGAGTGTATAATGTATTAGGCTCGGGAAGATAAAATTGTACTTTAAATATTTTATCAAAACCATATTTAAACATTATAATGGCTAGATAATAATTTAAAATTAGCTGAATTATTTTAAAAATATTGTCTTGTTGTTTTTTCCAAAGATTAATAAAAGACAATGAGATTACGGCTATAAAAGCAAAAATGAAAAGAACTAAAAATAGTATATAAAGTGTTGTCGAATCTGATGAAATTTCAGGATTTACAATACTAAAAACATTAAAATTAGAAGAAATAAAAAAGATTAAATCTTCAAAAATGAATTTTGTTATTTTGGTTTGAAGGAAAAAAAAACTAAAAGTAAATGGAACAAAAAACACTCCTAAAAATGCAAATAGTAGGAATGTTTGATAAAGAAATGCTCCAATTTTTTTCATGTTATAGTTCTACTGTTTGAAACCGATAAAAATAACTTCATCAATGGGGTTATCATATTTATAATAATATTTCTGCTTAAATAATAGTTTTATCTTTTTTTGAGAATTTTTTATATTGAAGACCGAATCATTTATTAAAGTATCGGTTCTGCTTTCAAACTGTATATTGCTACAAGCTTTGTAATTTTCTGGGTCAGGATATCTTTTTTTTGAAGTTCTGATTTTTAAAATGGTGCGAGTTTTGTTTATTGCAATAACGCTATCTAAAATAAGAACATGACCCCATCCTGTACCAAAATTAGAATCGTTTATATCAAACAAATTTTTCTTGTAAGCTTTTGAAAAAGAATTTTTAGAACCGCTATGGCTTTTATGTGCAATTACTTTTGTTTGCCCATAACTCAAAATTGAAGTAAAGAATATCAGAAACAAAATTTTTGGTTTCATTTTTTTTAGGTTAAATTATGACTTTTTTATATTTAAATAAATGACAGATTATTTTGAAATAGTCGAGCAAAGATAATTTTTTTTAAGAATATTCTTATTTTTATTTTAAAAAAAATCTGAAGTGCCAATTCTAAATGAGTTTTAGATGAAATTGTTTTAAATTTACTCACTTTACCACGCCAAGAAATGAACAAGAATTACCCCATTCCAGAAAACGAGCTACAGCGTTTAGCAGCCCTAAAACGTTATAATATACTTGACACACTTCCCGATGATGCTTTTGACGATGCCACAAGGCTTGTTTCTTATATCTGCGGAGTGCCAATTGCCCATATTTCTTTTATTGATGAGGATAGGCAATGGTTTAAATCGGAGATTGGAGTAGGAGTTTCTGAAGTGCCACGTGAAATCTCATTTTGTAATTACACCATCTTGGATACTGAAATTGTAGAAATCAACGATACTCATGTCAACGAAAGATTTAAAGATGATCCAAATGTTACCGGTGGGTTCAATGTAAGATTCTATGCAGGAGTACCGCTTACAACACCAGATGGCTATAATATTGGAACTTTGTGTGCGGTTGATCATGTTGTAAAAGAATTAAATGACAATCAGCGTAATGCACTTTCGATAATAGCAAAACACGTTATAGCGCAGTTAGAATTAGGCACAAAGAACAATCAATTATATACACAGAGAAAAATTGCCGAACGTGCTGTTTTGGCGAGAGACAGTTTTTTGGCCAATATGAGCCACGAAATCAGGACTCCATTAAATGCTATTATTGGTTTTACCGATTTGCTGGCACAGACAGAACTCGATGATACACAGCGAGATTATATTGGAAGTGTTCAGATCGCAGGTGAAAATTTACTTTTGATTGTAAATGATATTCTAGATCTTTCAAAAATTGAATCTGGAAATTTAACAATCGAAACGGAATCTTTTAATTTGAAGAAAACCCTCAAGCACGTTTATAGTTTGTTGAAAGTAAAAGTGCAGAAAGAGGTTGAGTTTAATCTTTTTCTTGATGCCGAATTGCCAGATATGGTTATTGGAGACCAAGGAAGACTTAATCAGATACTCGTAAACCTTATTGGGAATGCGCTTAAGTTTACAAATGAAGGAGAAGTAACGGTTTCAGTGAAGAAAATTGAGGAAACAGAAGACAGTTATTCGTTTAAATTTTCTATAAAAGACACTGGAATAGGAATTCCGAAAGATAAGCTTGAAACTATTTTTGAACGTTTTACGCAAGGCGAGGAAAGTACCACGCGAACATTTGGAGGTACAGGGCTTGGGCTTAATATTGTAAAACAATTAGTAGAACTTCAGAAAGGAGAAGTTCATGTAAAAAGTACCTTAAATCGCGGTTCAGAGTTTTTCTTTACCCTTTCGTACAAAAAGTCAGATACTGAAGAAACAGAAGTGAAAACTGTTTCTAAAAATGATTTAGGACATCTTAAAATATTGCTTTGCGAAGACAACGTTTTAAACCAAAAGTTAGCAAAAAGCGTAATTAATAATTTTGGTTTTGATCTGGATATCGCACAAAATGGAGAGGAAGGAATTGAACTTTTATCTCAAAAGAAGTATGATTTGGTTTTAATGGATTTGCAGATGCCTGTAAAAGATGGCTATCAAACCACAGAATATATTCGAAATGAGATGAATTCCAACATTCCGATTATTGCCATGACGGCACATTCTCTAGTAGGAGAGCAGGAGCGTTGTTACAAAGTAGGAATGAATGCTTATGTGCCAAAGCCTTTTAAACAGGCCATTCTTTTAAAAGCTATAAAAACGGTAATGTCACTAGATAACGACACGCATCATAAGAGAATTATTGATATGTCTTTTTTGGATGAAATGTCTGGCGGTGATCCCCAATTTAAGAAAGAGATGATAGGTCTTTTTATTGATAAAATTCCGAATCAAGTGACGCAGTTAGAAGAAGCATTTAAGAAGACAGATTATGACAACGTAAAAAAATTGGCGCATAATATGAAATCGAGCATGGACATTTTTATGCTGCAAGATTTAAGCAATTGTCTGTCGATTATCGAAGAAGAAGCGTCATCTGGCGAATTTACTGCTGAAACATTAGATAAAGTAAATATTTTCAGCTGCGGAATCGAAGAAGTCGTTAAAATTTTAAAAGAGCTATGATATAAGCGAAATATACAGTAGCTTTATAGTAATGATGATATAAATAAGTTTGTCCCAAAGAGAAAAAATTAAAAAATGAGAATTATTGTAGCCGAAGATAATGATATCCTACGCAAATCGTTGTCTTTTTTCTTAGAGTCTAAAGGATTTAGTATTGATCAGTTTTCTGATGGTAAAGAGGCGCTAGAAGCGATCGAAAAAGAAAACTATGACTTGATATTGACCGATATAAACATGCCAGGTGTTAGCGGAATGGAAATTACCCAACACGTTAGAGAGAATCTTAAATCTGATATTCCCGTTATTATATTAACTTCTTCGGGAGTTGAACAGACCGAGCTTGACTCTTTTGATATTGGAGCAAACGAATTTATTGCCAAGCCAGTAAGTCCGGCTGTACTTTTAGTGAGAATTAATAAATTACTAAAAACCCGAATCTGATGAAGTTTGTATATTATTCTATTTTCCTGCTTTTTATTTCTACAATTGCAATTGGACAAGAAATCAATATAGATGAGGCTTTGGCCAATGTAAAACGTGAAGTCGAAAAAGAAAATTACGATAAAGCATTATCGATAATTGAGCCTCTTCGCGCCAAATATCCTGAAAATGAAGATATACAAACTTACGCAGGACGCATTTACAGCTGGAAAAAAGACTATAAAACTGCGATAAAGATTTTGTCTCCAATGGCAGACAGAAACAATCCGAATCCTGAGGCTTTGCAAGCGCTTGTAAATGTGTATTTCTGGACAGAAGATTACGAAAAATGTATTTCGTATTGTGATAAATATCTTGCCATTGATCCAAAATCGGTTGAGGTTTTGAAGATTAAAGCTACTTGTCTAGAGAAATTAAACCGAGATCAAGAAGCATTAGATTTAATAGAAAAGGCCTCTTATATTGATAATAGCACTCAGGCCTTTAGTGGAATACGTACGCTTATTGGACGTAAAGCAAAAAATACAGTTTCGGCTTCTTATCTAAATATTTCGACTTCCGATCCAGGACAGCAACCATTTCATTATGGATATGTTGAATACTCGCATAAGTTTAGTAAATCGGCAATTGTAGGAAGAGCAAATATTGGAAATATCGGCAGCGAAACCCAAATGTTGTTTGAAACAGATTTTTATCAGACCTTTTCAAACAAAAGCTATTTGTATGCAAATGCTGGAGTATCAACGGGCGAAACCATTTTTCCTGTAGCCAAAGCAGGTTTAGAATATTATTTTAAGCCACAGAAACATTTTGATTTTTCGCTTGGAGGACGATTCATGCATTTTGATACAGACGATATTACGCTACTAACGGGACAAGTTGCCTACAATGCAGGAGTTTATAGTTTTGCTTATAGACCTTATTATGATATTTCGAACGAACTTTTTTCTCATGTTTTGAGTGTTCAGCGTGTAAATGAAGAAAAAGAACGCCTTATTAGATTGGAATTGCAATACGGAAACGTTCCATATCTCTATTTGTACAATAATTTTACACAACCTCTAAAAGCGTATCGTGTTGGAATTCAGTATCAGCATCGTTTTGGCGATTCGTTTTTTGTGCGTCCAATCTTTCTTTACGAATATGAAGAGTATATTCCTAGTGAATACAGAAACAAGTTTAATGTACAGCTAATTGTAACAAAACGTTTTTAAGATGACAGAATTCTGGGAACTATATAAATATGGCCAGTGGGAAGTACCTTTTCTTACTTTCTCCATTTATCTGTTCGTAGCGGCTTCAGTTATTCTATATCTTATTATTGTTGCCAGCAGAAACGGTAAAATCAAAAGAGAACGTCTTAGCAAAGAATACAGTTCTATAATAGATAAAATAATGTCAGCTGTTATTTTTCAAGATATTTCTTTTTCCGAAGTAAAAAAAGACAAAAATTTTTTAGTCCTTTTTGATACTTCTTTCTTTAGAGAAGTTTTGACCGAATCACTTATCAATCTGCACAAAAATTATGAAGGTGTTTATGCTCAAAAACTAGAGCAGTTTTATAAAGATTCTGGATTGATAAAAGATTCATTTAAAAAACTCAAAAGCCTAAAATGGGAAGTAAAGTGTAAAGGAATTACCGAATTGGCAGAATTTAATATTAAAGAAGCATTCGATCAGATTATTGTTTATTCTAAAGCCAGAAAAAAAACATTAAAGATTGTAGCCTTAAATGCGGCTATTAAACTTGAAGGAACGGAGAGTGTAAACTATTTGGTTGAACATTCAGATCCTATTGATGATTGGATGCAGCTGAATATTATTGGCGCTTTCAAAAAACATGATATTGGCGATACAGTTGGAATTGAACATTTATTAGAATCGCAAAATACGACAGTAGTGGCACTTGGTTTAAAATTGATAAAAGAACTTAAACTAACACAGAAGCTTCCTCATGTTGTTCATTTGGCAGAGAATACTTCGAACACTGTAATTAAATACAAAGCACAGAGTCTTTTGCAGGCATTAACAGTATAATTGAACAAGAAATGACTTTTTTTAATACTGAAATAACGTGGTTTTTGGATGTATATATACTCCTTATTCTTGGTTACGCCATACTAATCATGTCTTCTTATTTAGCATTGGCTTATATTTCTACAAAAGAGCTTAGAAGATATCTGAAAAGAAACAGTTTTGTCGATTACTATGTGCTGTTGACTAGCGAGTTTGCTCCAAAACTTTCGCTTATTGCGCCCGCATATAATGAAGGCCTTACGATTGAAGAAAATGTAAAATCATTGCTTTCGCTGAATTACAACAATTATCAGGTTATTGTAGTCAATGACGGAAGCAAAGACAATTCGATGGAAATCTTAACCAAAACCTACGATTTGGTTTTGACCGATTTGGAATTCCATCCAAAAATTGAAACCAAAAAAATTAGAGGAATTTACACTTCAAGAAATGCAGCTTTTAAAAAACTGATTGTAGTCGACAAAGAAAATGGAGGAAAAGCAGATGCCTTAAATGTCGGACTCAATATTGCCCAAAATCCGTATGTGGTTTGCATTGATGTCGATTGTATCTTAGATAAAGATTCGCTTTTAAAGCTCGCAAAACCATTTTTAGAATCGTACGGAAAACGTATTATTGCAACTGGTGGAGTAGTGCGAATTGCGAACCAATGTATAATAAAAAACGGACGTTTGGTCGAAGTAAATGTTCCAGATGTGATGCTATCGAGAATTCAGGTTTTAGAATATCTAAGAGCCTTTCTTTTAGGTCGAATGGCTTGGGGAAAACTGGACGGATTATTGCTTATTAGCGGTGCTTTTGGTGCTTTTGACAAAGAAATTGCCATACTTTCTGGAGGTTACAGCACCAAAACGGTTGGAGAAGATATGGAACTTATTGTAAGGATGCGCCGTTATATGCTGGATAATAAACTACCATATTCGGTAAGTTATATTCCAGATCCGCTTTGCTGGACAGAAGCGCCTGAAGATTTTAAAATATTCAAAAAACAGCGTTCCCGCTGGATGAGAGGAACAATAGAAACTTTAAGCATTCACCGCAGAATGTTTTTAAACCCGAAATATAAATTACTCGGTATGCTAAGCGTTCCATATTGGACTTTGTTTGAATTCTTGGCTCCTGGAATAGAATTTATTGGTCTAATAATAACTGCTGTATTTATACTATTTGGTCTGCTAAACTGGCATTTTTTCTTTTTACTGCTGCTTTTTGTGTATACCTTTGCAGTGTTCTTTTCGGTAATTGCTTTGTACAGCGAAGAAAAAACGTACCATAAATATCCCAAACAAGCCGATTTTTTCAAATTGCTGATGGCTGCTTTTATAGAACCATTTTACTTTCATCCGCTTACGGTTTATGCGGCGTTAGTTGGTTATAAAGAAAAAATTATGGGAACTAAAGGTTGGGGCGAAATGACCAGAAAAGGATTTACCAAGAAATAATGAAGATGACAAAGAAGATTTTAATAGTAGATGATCATTTGGTAGTGCGAAATGGAGTTGCCATGATTTTGGAACGGCAGTTTGATGATGTTGCCATTTCGAATGCCGAAAATTTCTTTGAAGCCATTACACTTTTAAAAAATCTTCCTTTTGACTTAGTGATTTTAGATATTAATATTCCAGGCGGGAAAAATACCGATATGATAACCGATATCAGAGCGATTCAACCCGATGTCAAAATATTGGTTTTCTCTGCTCATGAAGAAGAACAATTTGCTTTAAAATATCTTTCGTCTGGCGCTAATGGGTATGTCGACAAACTCTGCAGCGAAGAAAAAATCATGTTTGCCATTACTTCAATTTTTGAGTCAGGAACCTATATTTCTTCTGAACTGGTGAGTAAATTGGTGAATATTCAGACCGGCAAAAAAACTTTAAATCCGTTGGAAGGCTTATCCAAAAGAGAACTTCAGATTACAGATTTATTGGTGCAGGGAAATGGTAATTTAGAAATTTCAAACCAGCTCAACATTCATGTATCTACCGTGAGTACGTATAAAGCAAGAGTCTTTGAAAAACTAAAAGTCAACAATTTGGTAGAACTTATCAATTTGTACAAAACTTTTAAAAGCTAGTTGTACTCAACCATAATTTCTATTGTAGTTCCTTTATCAATATCGCTAATAATGTTGATGTTTCCTTCAATTAGAATAAGAAGTTCAATAATCATGTGAAGTCCGAGATGATAATTTTTTGAAATCGGATTTTTATAAAAATTGTGATAATAATCAATGAGTTCTTTGCTCATTCCTTTGCCATTATCAATAATTTTTAAGGTTAGAATGTTATTTTGAGTAGTGCATAATAATGCAATTCTTCCATTTTTGGTGTTTTTTATAGCATTATCAATCAGATTATGAATAATGATCGAAAGCGCTTTCTTGTTTGTTTTTACAAATAAAGCCTTCGGTACATTATTGATAATGGTATTGTTTTCTGCTTCTGCAATTTTTTCAAAAATCTGAATACTTTCTTCGATTAGTTTATGTAAAGAATAGCATTCATCTTCCAGTTTTTTTCCTTCAATAAAAATAGAGGAGTATTTGATAAGATTTTCAACATACTCATACAGTTGAGAAGTTGATGTTTGTAAAGTTCCCAATTGCTGTTTGAGTTTTGGGTCTTCCTGTATAGTGCTGTTTTCAAAAAGATGTTTTATAGAAGAAGACAAGAATTTCAGCGGACTTTTTATATCATGGCTCATGCTTTTAACCAACATTTCGTGCTGTTTAATTTCTTGTTTTAAATTGTTTTCTGCCTTTTCAAGTTTTTTTACTGTAGAAGCTAATTTTTTTGTCTTTTTTGCAATGACTTCTTCCAGTTGCATTCTTTTCATTCTTTGATAATACAATCGTATGTACCAAAGTGAAATTACAAAACCAGCCGTAAGAAAACAGCAAAGAATGGCAAACCAAATGGTCTGGTAGAATTTTGCTGGGACAACAAGAACTACAGTTTTGTAGGCATAATTGGCATCAAAACCAGTAAGGCTCCTAAAGGTGAGGTTGTAAGTTCCTGGTGGCAACGTAGTAAAAGATATCGATTTATCGGCTCTTAATCTTTCCCAATGGTCACTGCCAATTTTGTCCATTTTTGCTTCAATAGTTAGGTTTTTAGGATTGCCATAATAAGGATAAGAAACCAAAAAACTGACTCTTTGAAAGTTGTTTTCTAAGACAATAGTATCTTTTGGGGCAATTGTTTTTTGGTCTAAAATTACTTTGTCAATAAAAAGATCTTTGCTGGGCAATAAAGGAGAGACTTTATCTGGATTAAAAAATACAATGCCATTCATGGACGGAAAAGCAATATTGTTATTTTTAAGAAGATTACCGCAAGGCTGGCATCCGCCATTAAATTCGTTGATCAGGAAACCATTTGATTTATTGTATTGATGATAGTATATAACCGTATTTTTATTTTTAGAATACTTAATAAGCACCTTTCTTGAAACCTGAAAAAGCCCTTTGTTGGTTGATATCCAGAAAAAGCCATTTTTGTCCTCTATGATACAGTGCGCAGCATTAAGAGAATACTCGTCATCTGTTGGGAAAGAATGCAAGACATGATCAGAGTACAGATAAAAACCTTTTTCGTACGTGGTCAGCCACACTTTTTGCTGGCTGTCGATAAAAATACTTCTAATATTTAGGTTTTCAGTATTTTTTTCAAAATGTATTTTTTGAGTCTTTAAATCATATTGAAATAAGCCTTGATCTCCTCCCAAATAAAGAGTATTTTTAAGCTGAACAATATAATTAATGTTCTTTTTGAAGACAGCTTTTAGTGTTACCGTTCCGTTTTTTATAACGTACAATTTGGGTTTGTGAAATTCATCTGTCCCCATAGAAACCCAGATAGTATTGCTATTATCTTTGAATATTGTTTTCGGATTTTGATTAAAATGATAAGTGAGATGTTTTTTGTAGCCCGATTTTTTTAGATAGCAAAGCACATTTAGGTTTCGGCTGATCCAGATATTTTTGTCATCATCAAGAGCAATATTTAGCTTTTCTTCCAAAAAAACACTTTTAGGAAAAGGAATACTGTCAATAACCTTTTTGTCATTAATAATCAACCCTTCAGAAGTAATAATTGTACTGTCGCTGAAAGCTTGTGCGGCATAATAGACTTCGGCTCCTTTTGTGTTTTTGGTTATAGATGTAAAAGCAGGAAAGGAAATAATGCATAATCCATTTGTACTGCTTCCTAAATACAGCTTTTTATTTTTCTGATCGAAATAAACCGAAATAATATTGCTGGTTTCAAAATCGCTGTATTCTACAATTAATTCGGCTCTTAATTCGCCATTTTGATTTTTTAACTGATATATTTTATTTTTTGCAGATAGAAAAATCTGCTCAGTAGTAATATTCCAAAACAGCTTACGATTATTTATTGATGCTGATATATTCAGCTTTCCCGACGATTTACCTTTTTGTGAAAAACAATGATATTCACCATTGTCAGCGAGGTAAAAGAGAGAATCATTCAGCGCAAAGAAATTAAAAACATTATCGTTTTTAAAAGCTGTTTTAAAAATGCTTTTTAGTTTCGAATCGCATAATTCAACCTTCTCATTGTCTACAAAAAATATATTTCCAGTAGATAATTTAATGTGATAAGGTTCATGCTTATCTATTGTTTTGTTTGAAGGAAGTCCATCGTGGAAAAAGTAACGTCTTCCGTTTCGTTCTAAACTGGTTTTTGGAGCATTTTTTTTGAGTATCTGAACTTTAGCATTTCTAATAAAGACAAGTTCTTTTTTGCTTTCATTATAACTTGTAAGGCTATCTTTTTCTATACTTCCGAAAATATCAGTAAAACGATTATGTTCAAGTGAAGTGTTTGAAGAATTGAAAACAAGAAAATTGTTTCCGTCATAACGCACAATTCCATTTTCAGTCGTCATCCATATAAAGTGGTGTTTTCCCTGAACGATTGCCTTTATGCTATTCTGCTGTAGCTCGTTATTATCCGCAGTATACCATCTGGCCTTGTAGTTTTGTTGGCAGACCATTTTGGTTGTCATGAGCAACAGCAAAAAACAACAATAACTAAAAGAAACAAAAGCCGTCATTTTAGACATCTGACCAATTTTATACTGCAAACTTATAAAACATAAATCAGAAATTGCCGTTTGTAGTTTTAAATCTACAACGTTGTAGATGTATTGGTACATCTAGAATAGGCTCTGTAAGGGTTTGTAGCGCTATATTTGTTTAAAAGGTAAACAACAAAGTTCAAAACAGATGAGGATAGGAGTAATTGGTTTATGCGGTTTTACAATGGATTTTGTGAATAAGGCAGTTG
This sequence comes from Flavobacterium sharifuzzamanii, assembly GCF_003254585.1. Classification (GTDB taxonomy): domain Bacteria; phylum Bacteroidota; class Bacteroidia; order Flavobacteriales; family Flavobacteriaceae; genus Flavobacterium; species Flavobacterium sharifuzzamanii. Next base: position 218,874 of record NZ_QJGZ01000034.1, read on the forward strand.
ACGCTGGACATCAGGTATTATTAAGTTCTACACGCGAAAATCGCCAGTTTCAAGATTTGGAAATGAAATTGGGGGAAAACGTGAAATTGGTAACCAGAAGAGAAGCTGCAGAAGCCAATATTTTGATACTTTTTATTCCGCGTGAAGATGTCGGTATGTTCTTAACAGATTTGCCAGACATGGACGAAAAAATATTGATTCATGCTAGCAATCCTATTTTTAGTTTAGAATGCTTAAGACCAAATTCAAAAGCATCTTGTGAAATCATTGCTTCGCTTTTGCCAGAAGCCCATATGATAAAGGTGCTAAATATTGTTAACCCAAACGTGCTTACATTATTAAACCAAAAGCATAAGGAAAAAGAAGTATTTTATGTGGGAGGTAATGAACAGGCAAAAAATAAAGCAAAGGCATTTTTTAAAAGTTTAAATCTTGATGGAGTAGATTTTGAAGAATTGTACCAACTTCCAGTGCATTCTTGTTTCATGAATTAGAAAATATATTACGAAACCAGCTTTGAATAATTAGAATTGTTCAATTCTAAATGTTCCCAGAAAAGCTAACTTTCTGGGACATTTTTTTTGTTTAAATTGCACAATAGATGGCTTTGCGTTAATTTAGTAATATGAAAATCGAACTGAAACAATCTTCTTTTCTTGGAAAGGAAATCAACGAACCGTATTACAACATTCTGATGTTTGATGGAGAAGCTTCATTTTCTGTCGATTTAACCGATTACGAATGCAAAGGAAAAAGTCTTTTGTTTTTAACACCATATCAGTTATTGCAATGGAAAAGTTCAACAGCATCTTTCATAAATAGTATTAGTTTTCACGGAGATTTTTACTGCATCGAATACCATAAAAAAGAAGTGGCTTGCAACGGAATTTTATTCAATGATATCTATAGCGAACCTTTTGTAACGGTTTCCGATTTTATTTACGAGGAAATCACGAGCATTATGGAAAGAATGAAAAAGGTGGAAGACTCTGAGCTGGATTATGATAATTCAATTCTAAAATCCTATTTGCAAGTTATTCTCGCCTTGAGCAGTAAAGAAAAACAGCTCAAAATGTCACCACAGATTCAGGAATCTATTGGAAATGCTGATATTTTGAAGTTTCAGCATTTGTTGGATTCTCATTTTTTAGAGGCAAAAGAAGTCGCTTTTTATGCCTCAAAATACAACTTGAGTGTGAATACTTTCAGTAAAAGAATCAAAAAACATTTCGGAAAATCGCCTTCTCAGCTTATTCAAGATCGTATTGTTTTGGAAGCTAAGAAATTGCTGCATTTGACAACCAAAACCATAAAAGAAATCGCAGACGATCTTAATTTTGAAGATGAATTTTATTTCAGTCGCTATTTCAAGAAAAGCGTAGGTATTTCGCCAAAAGAATTCCGAAAAGAAGTTGGTATTTCTATCGTGGCAAAATAGTCCATGAAAACTCCTTTACGTCCATTTTTATCCAGATAAGCATAAAGTAATTTTGGTATGTATTTAAAACATAATCAAAATGGAAAAATTTATACGATTTATTGCGGGTGGACAAAGCAACTTTATTCACTTTTTAAGAATAGCCATATTTATTGTAATGGCGTGGATTGGCGGATTAAAAGCCTTTAAATATGAAGCTGATGGAATTGTTCCGCTGGTTGCGAATAGTTCGTTTATGAGTTTCTTTTATAAAGATGCTAATAAACAAGTCGTAAATGATGAAGGTAAAACAGTAAAAGCTTACACGCTTTACAAAAATGTTGAAGGCAAAACTGTTGAGAAAAACATCAAATGGCACGAAGCCAACGGAACTTATATTTTTTCTTACGGATTAGGAACTGTTATTGTGACAATTGGTTTGTTGGTTCTTTTGGGAATTTGGTTTCCTAAAATCGGTTTTTTGGGTGGACTTCTAACGTTCGGAATGGCGTTTGTAACCTTATCATTTTTAATCACAACGCCAGAAGTTTACGTTCCGAATTTGGGCGGAGATTTTCCAACACCAGAATTTGGGTTTCCGTATCTTTCTGTTGGAGGCCGTTTGGTCCTCAAAGACATCATCATGATGAGCGGCGGATTGATCGTAGCTTCATACAATGCCAAGGAAATTTTAAAAAGATTTTATGCTTAATCAAAATAAAAAAAAGCTGCGCAAGGGCTCAGACTTGCACAGCTTTTTACAAAAACTCAAAACTAACTTATTCGTATTTTAAATATTTTAAGACATCTACTTTGGTCATTTGATAAGCTTTTGCCAAAACAATTGCCAGAGTTAGAAATAACAGTGACACAAAGGCAATTACGAAAGGTAAAATTGTCATATCAATTCTGAAAGCAAAATTTTCAAGCCATTTTTGCAATAATAAATATGCGGGAACTATTGCGATTAAAGAACCGATTATACAATAAACGACATATTGTTTTGATAGTTCTTTTAGTAATGCATTGGTTTCTGCGCCCAGTGTTTTTCGGATTGCAATTTCTTTTAGTCTTCTTTGAATAGAATAAGATGCTAATGCAAACAAGCCAAACAATGCAATAAGAACTACAATAATGTTCAATATCGAAAATAGATTTTTTTGCTTAACGTACGATTCATAGGTTCGGGCATATTCCTTATCGACAAAATCATATTTAAATGGATATTCTGTGTCGATTTTTGACCATAATTTTTCAATGCTCGCAATTGTATTTTCTGAGTCATCCATTTTTAATTTTATGAAAACTTTGTTGATGTTTTGTGCCATTCCTAAAGTTTTTAAGTGAAAGAAAGAGATAGGAGGCACTTGCATTTCTGGACTTAATAAATTAAAATCCTTTACAATACCGATGATTCGTAATTTTTGCTGTCGTATTATAAGTTCTTTACCAATAGGATTCTTAATATTCATCTGTTTTAAAGCACTTTCATTTATAATGACAGAATTTATAGTGTCAGAAGCTAGTTTTCTATCAAAATTTCTTCCTTTTACAATTTTAATATTTAGCATTTCAAGCATGCCATAGTCTAATGCGATTGTTCGTTCTTTAAAAAGTTCATCATTATAAAGAACTGGATTGATAAAATTATCAGAACCATCAAAAGCAATAAGACCTGTCGAAATTTCTTCAACACCTTTTATTTTTCTGAGCTGTTGTTTTATAACATTGTATTTGTTGTAAATGTTCTTTTCCACATTTTTATCTTCATATTCAGCTGCTGGAAAATTCAATGCTACAGAAATTACCTGATCTCCTTTAAAACCAAGGTCTTTATTTTGTAAATATCTAATTTGCTCATAAACAATATAAGAACCAATTATAAAAAAGGCAGCAATAGCAAATTGAAAAATCAGCATTCCGTTGCGCAACCAAATGCCATTTTTGCTTCTTCCAAAATTTCCTTTCAGAACTTTCAAAGTTTCAAAATTGGCTACATAAATAGATGGAAGTAAGCCAGCTGTAAATACTGTAATTATAAAAATTAGAATCAATTGCCAGTAAAATTGATTACCAAGCAGGATGAGATTTTTGTTTAAGAAATTGTTGTAAAAAGGCAAGGCTATTTCTACAATAACTAAAGCTAATAAAGTTGAAAATAAAGTTATTAAAATGGTTTCAAAAATGAATTGGCAGATAATATTCGTTTTGGAAGCACCTGTAATTTTTCTCACGCCAACTTCTTTAGCTCGTTTTACGGCATTTGCTGTAGCGAGATTGATATAATTAACAATTGACAAAATTAGAATCAAAATGGATAGCCCCATCATGATTACTAAAAATTGATAATTGCCTCTGCCTTCAGGATAACCGTCTGTTATAGAATGCAATCTGGCTTTAGAAAGAGGTTCAATTGCGACATTAAAATAACCTACTTTCTTTCCCATGTCTTCAAACGTAAACCCTTCTTGTTTTGCTAAACGTTTAATGAAATCGTAGTTGTAGACTCGTTCTATTTTTTTTCTTGTAATTTCAATCTTTGCAGGATCTTTAACTTTTAGCAATAATTTAAAAACAAATGGATTTATTACAGAGTAATCCATCTCTTTTTCAATTGTATTGATTATCACATTTGGTGCGATGGATGAGTTTCCTGGAATTCGATAAACTGCCCGAACTGAAAAAACTTGATTAAGACATTTAATTTGTTTCCCAATTGGATTCTCGTTGCCAAATATTCTTTTTGCAATATTATCTGAAATCGCAATGCTAGAATCGTCTTTAATTGATGAAATAGTATTTCCTTTTATGATTTCAAAAGGGAAAAAGGAAAAAAAGCTGCGTTGTACATTTATAATCTTATCTACAAATTCCTTCTTTCCTTTGTAAACAATTTTGTCTTTTTGATACCAATCATCTCCATACATTACGGTTTCGATATTTGGATCTGCATCCAAAGCTGGTTTTAAAAACAAAGCACATTCTGACCAAGATGTCATGCCACTTAATTGCACTAAAACCTGATAGACATTATCTTTTTGAGGGTTCCAAGAATCATAACTTTGTTCGTCATTCCAGTACAGAAGCGCGAAAATCAAGCCTGAAATTCCTATTGATAATCCGAGAATATTGAGAGCAGTAAAAAGCTTACTGTGTTTGATTTGATAGATAAATATATTGATCCAGTTTTTTAGCATTTTTGTTGGTGTTTTTTGGTTTTGGAGTTAGTTTACTCGTATTTTAAATATTTTAAAACATCTACTTTGGTCACTTGATAGGCTTTTGCCAAAACAATAGTCAGCGTTAAAAATAAAAGCGAAACAAAAGCAGCTAAAAAAGGTAGAAACGGAATATCAATTCGAGAAGCAAAGTTCTCTAGCCATTTCTGCATTAATAAATAAGCAGGAACAATTCCGATTAAGAAACCAATTACGCAGAAAAGGACATACTGTTTAGATAATTCTTTTAGCAAAATATTGGTTTCCGCTCCAAGCGTTTTTCTGATAGCGATTTCACGCAATCTTCTTTCCATAGAAAAAGAGGCCAAAGCAAATAATCCGAAAATGGCAATTAATATTACTACAACATTCAACAAAGCAAACAAGTTTCTTTGATCCTGATATTTTTTGTAAGTTCTGGCAAAGTTTTTATCTACGAAATCATATTCAAACGGATATTCTTGGTCGACTTTAGATTTCCAGAATTTATTAATTGCTCCGATTGTTTCAGGCATTTGATCTGGCGATATTTTAACAGAAATATAGTGCATATCATTTGTCATCCAGTCAAAAGCATTGATGTGGAAGAAAATCATTGGAGCGACATTATATTCCATTCCGATATAATGGAAGTTTTTGACAATACCTACAACTTTAAATTTCTTTCCGCCAAAAGTGATATCCTGATTTACAGGATCTTTTACCTGTAGCGTTTTTGCAGCAGTTTCATTCAATAAAGCGCTAGAGATGCTGTCTGTTGCCAATTCAGGATTCAAATCTCGACCTTTTAATATTTTTATGCCCAAAAGGTTCAGTTGTCCAAAATCTATAGGTAATTGCTGCGTAATTACTTCTTTGTTTGACTTATAGTGAAGTCCTTGCCAAGAATTGTCATTGCTTCCAATAGAAAACATTCCTGCAGAAACCGCTTCAACACCTTTAATTTTTGCGAGTTCCTGTTTGATGGTTTTATATCTTTCGTATTGATTTTTTCCTTTTTGTGGTCTAAAAGAAATATCCATAACCTGAGCTCCATTAAAGCCTAAATCCTTCGCCATCATAAAATTTACCTGCTTGTAGACAATAAATGATCCGATAATAAAAAGAGTCGCAATAGAAAACTGCAAAACAAGCATTCCGTTACGGATCCAGACACCATTCTTACTTCTTGAAAAATTGCCTTTTAAGACTTTCAGTGTTTCAAAATTTGCAATGTAAACAGCAGGAAAAACGCCAGAAACAATAATTACAAAGAAGAAAATTAAAATTAACTGCAGGTAAAATTGAGTTCCAATTAGCATTAAGTCTTTGTTTAAAAAAGCATTATAAAAAGGAAGCGAAAGTTCTACGATTACCATTGCCAGTAGAACCGAAAACAAAGTAATAAGTGTAGTTTCAAAAACAAACTGTGTAACAATTTGCGATTTAGTAGCACCCACGATCTTGCGAACTCCAACTTCTTTTGCTCGCTTTACCGCATTTGCAGTAGCCATATTAATGTAGTTTACAACCGAAAGTATTAAAATTAAGATGGATAACCCCATTATAATTTTTAGAAATTGCAAATTGGCATTCTGTTCAGGAAAGGCATAATTTCCTTGACGAAGCCTTGCTTTTGTAAACGGAAGAAGCCTTGTTTTTATAGGTTCGCCGTATTGCTTAATAAATTGTTCAATTGATAAGCCTTCAGCTTTTGCCTGTTTTTTGTAGTTGTCTTCAAGAAATATTTTGTCTAAATTTTGAATAACTGCTGTGGTGTCGCTGGGCTTTTTTAGCTTTAGCATTAATCCGTAACTAAAACCCCAGTTATCTTTGTTTTGTTCTAATTCCTCTTCTACAACAGGAGTAATTACCGAAGGCATTACTGACGATTTTTCAGGCATTTTATATACACCGCGAACAACAAAAATTCGATCCGCGTATTTGACCTGTTTTCCCATTGGGTTTTCATTCTTAAAAATGTGCGCAGCGGTTTCTTTAGAAAGCACCATACTGTTGCGATCGCTAAAAGCTGTCTTAGCATTACCTTGAATAAATTCAAAAGGGAAGAAAGAAAAGAAACTCCTTTCGGCTGAAAAGATTTTGTCAACCAATTCGATTTTTCCGTTATACTGAATAGTTTCCGTGGTATAATTTACTCTGAAATAACAGTATTTATCCAAATATGAAGTAGTTGCATTAAGCATTCTACCTGGAATTGGAGAATTTGTTGTCCAAATATTTCCACCGCCAAAATCGTTCATTGCAATGAAAATTTTATCTTTCTCAGGATTCCATTGATCGTAAGAATGTTCGTCGTTCCAGTATAGAATTGCAAAGATTAAACCTGCAATTCCTATACTCAAGCCCAATATATTTAGGGCTGTAAAGAATTTGTTGTTCTTTATATGATAAACAAATATGTTTGTCCAATTCTTCAACATGATCTTAGTAGTTTGAATTTACCAAAACATCTACATTTCTATGATTCACTTTTTCAGAAAGGATTTCACCATCTTTCATTAAAATAGTTCTTTGTGAGAAAGAAGCATCGTAATCTGAGTGTGTTACCATCAAAATTGTTGATCCGCTGGCATGAAGATCGGTCAACAATTCCATCACTTCGTTTCCATTTCGGCTGTCCAAGTTTCCTGTTGGCTCATCGGCCAAAATAATTTTAGGATCATTGATTAAAGCTCTTGCCACGGCTACACGCTGCTGTTGTCCGCCTGAAAGCTGTTGCGGAAAATGCTTCAATCTATGTGCGATTCCCAAAATTTTTGCCATTTCGTTTACTCGTGATTTTCTTTCGGCAGAAGGAACATTGCTGTAAATTAAAGGTAATTCGATGTTGTCAAAAACAGATAATTCATCAATTAAGTTGAAGTTTTGGAAGATGAATCCAATGCTTTCTTTTCTGGCTTGCGATTTTTGTTTTTCCTTTAAACCCACCATTTCCTGATCTAGAAGCTGGTAGCTTCCGCTTGAAGCGCTGTCTAGAAGTCCAATAATGTTCAACAAAGTCGATTTTCCGCTTCCAGACGGTCCCATAATAGATACAAAATCGCCTTGATTGATAGTTAACGAAATTTCACTTAATGCTTTGGTTTCTAATTCCTCAGTTCTAAATACTTTTGAAAGTTTTGTAATGGTAATCATGATTTGACTGTTTTTGATTTTTGATTGATTTCTTTTAAAATTTTTATGCCCTTTGGAAATGACAGAAACAAGTCTGAAAATTAAGATAAATTATTTTTAATTTATCGCTATTTATTTTGTTATTTGTACTTCCGAAAGAGGTTAATTATTAATGATTTACAAGTTCTAATGTGATTTTCGTGCCAGTAAATTAAACATTGTAAACGCCTTGTTTTTAAGGGATTATTTTTCTGAATAAATTTAAACTGTCCATAAGTGGACACCTTTCGTCCAAAACTGAACAATAATGAAAAAGACCAACGCATCTATTTTAATCATCGACGATCAGGAAGACATTCTTTTTGCATCAAAAGTCTATCTGAAAAAGTATTTTGAAAACATTTATACGCTCAATAATCCGAAAAACATTGTCGAATTATTGGCAAAAAACGCCATTGATGTCGTCCTTTTGGATATGAATTACAGATTAGGATTTGAAGATGGGAGAGAAGGTTTGTATTTATTGAAAGAAATAAAAACACTTTCGCCAAAAACGGTGGTAATTCTAATGACCGCTTTCGGAAAAGTAGAAACCGCTGTTGAAGGTTTAAAATCGGGTGCTTTTGATTATATTCTGAAACCTTGGGAAAATAAAAAGCTTTTAGAATCGGTAAAACAAGCAGTCAATAAAGCTCGTAAAGAACAGAAAAAGACTAAAGATGTTGAGATAAAAGAGGACTTTTTTGTTGGCAGTTCTGAGATTATAAAAAAGGCATATTCTCTAGCAGATAAAGTCGCCAAAACCGATGCAAATGTTTTGATTTTGGGTGAAAACGGAACAGGAAAATTTGTTCTCGCACATCATATTCATTCGCAATCAGAAAGAAAAAATCAGCCATTTATTGCAGTCGATTTGGGTTCTTTAAATTCGAACATTTTTGAAAGCGAATTGTTTGGTTATGCCAAAGGCGCTTTTACTGATGCTAAAACCGATACAGCTGGACGTTTTGAAATGGCACAGAACGGAACCATTTTTTTGGATGAAATAGGAAATGTTCCGCTTCATCTGCAATCAAAACTGCTTCAAGTAATTCAAACAAAAACCGTAACGAGATTAGGAGAAACGAAAGCAAGACCTTTGAATGTTCGCATTATTACGGCAACCAATTTGAATTTAAAACTGGAAGTTGCCGATAAAAACTTCCGTGAAGATTTGTATTATCGCATCAATACAATGGAAATTGTTTTGCCTCCGTTAAGAGAACGACACGAAGATAAGATTCCGCTTGCTGAATATCTTTTGGATAAAATGATCAAAAAATACGGCAGGGATGAAATTGCTTTTGATAAAAAAGTCTTAGAACAGATTGAGAAACACGCTTGGAACGGAAACATTCGTGAAATGGAGAATAAGATTGAACGTGCAGTAATTCTTTGCGAAAACAACACCATAACCGTTTCTGATCTGGATTTAGAAACGATAACGCCTTACGAGGAAAACTCAGATGACATTCAGCTTTCTTCGGTTGAAAAGGCTGCGGTTGAAAAAGCACTTCTCAAAAACAATAATAATATCAGCAAAACTGCCGAAGAACTTGGTTTGTCAAGAGGTGCGCTTTACCGACGTTTGGAGAAATTTAATATCAATATCGATTAACTATGTTGCGGACTTTACAAACTTACAAACTCCTTTTTCTGCGATTAATTTTTATTGTAATCGGAATCGAATTGTCGCTGTATTTCTTTAGAATTGGTTTGCTTTTTACTGGAATTTTTGGTCTCTGCATGGTTTTTCTGCTTGGAAGGGAAATGTATTTTTATGTTAGAAATATGGTTCTGATTTACAATAAAACCATTTCTTCAATATTGCAGGATGATTTTAGTTCCGATTTCTCAAAACATAAATTCAATAGTACATATAACGAGCTTTTTACCTTGTATGAAACTTTAAAAAGTAAACAAAATGAGCAAGTTACGAGAGATATTATTTACCGTTCGATTTTAAACAATATAGAATCGGGTGTTATTATTTTGCAGAAACAAGAAAGCGATTGGAGTATTTTTTTGATGAACGATTATTTTTCGAGCCATTTTAATGTTCCGAAAGTTTCAAAATGGAAATATCTTAAAAATCAGTTGCCGTCTTTATGTGAAATTATCGAAGAAGATGATTTTCATGAAATTAAAACTTCAATTGAGCTCAGTATAAATGAACAAAGCAAACAGACATTTGTTTTGCAGGCTTCACGAACTGAAATTTTCGGTCAGGATTATTTTATTGTTCTATTAGATTCCATTCAAAATGTAGTAGAAAAGAAAGAAAAAGATGCGTGGATTAATTTGATGAAAGTGATTTCGCATGAATTGCTAAATTCTATAACGCCAATTCGTTCGATTTGCCAAAACTTGGAAGATTTAGTAGAACAAGATTCGCTTTCGACAGAAGACTTAGAAGATATCAAACATAGCGTTCATACAATGCTGAGACGAAGCGATCATTTGCAGAAATTTGTTGAAGGATATCGAAAACTGGCTATGCTTCCTTCGCCTAAAAAAGAAAAAACTTCACTGCAACACATAACTGAAAACTGTATTCAGGTTATGAATCCGTTATTTAGGCAAAGTAATATTGAAGTGATCAATGCTGTTACCCAAAACTATCTGATAAATATCGATTCGCAGCAGATAGAGCAGGTATTGATTAACTTATTGACGAATTCGATTAATGCTTTAGAAAACAGTAATCTGAAACAAATTTCGATTTCGGCGGAAGCCAAAAACAATCGCATTTTTATAAAAGTTACGGATTCTGGAAAAGGAATTGAAAAAGAAATTGAGGACAAAATATTTCTTCCGTTTTTCACCACCCGAACTGAAGGCGCGGGAATTGGATTGACTTTATCTAAAAATATTATTGAAGCACACGGCGGTTATATTTCGCATAAAACCGAAAATGGAAAAACGATTTTTGAGATTTCTTTGATTGAGGATTGATTAGCCTAAAAAAAGGTTTAAATTTTTTCACGCAGATTCAGCAGATTTTTGCAGATTTTAAAAGATTTATTAAAATAAAAATCTGCGTTGATCTGCTTAAATCTTTTTAAATCTGCGTGAAATATTTTAAAATATTAGTTTTTTCTAATCAACAGCTTTAATTTTTCGCTTTTAAAATTGACTTCAGAAATAATTGTAGCAGAAAAAATCAACGTTCCGCCTAAAAGTAAACGCCATGATAAGTTTTCTCCCAAAATAAAAAAAGCTCCAATTGCGCCAAAAACAGGCTCAAACAAATAAATTACCGCTACGCGTTCTGCCGATAAATAACGCTGCGATATATTTGAAACCGTATACATAAAAGCCGTAGAAAACAAAGCACAGTAAATTACGCCCGTCCAAAACGTATTATTTTGAGGTAACCATTCTGATCTACTGTCTGTTAACGCTATAAAAAATGTAAAAAGCGCACAAAACGCAAACATTGGCACAATCGAATACAAAAGGTTTTTGGTCGCCGAATGCTTTTCAACAGCAATCAAATAAACTGCAAAAGCAAAGGCTCCCGCAATGGTAAATAAGTCTCCAAAGTTTATGATAAACTTATCCTGAATGGCAATAATAAATAACCCAGTTAAAGCCGTCAAAGCGGCAATCCAGATTTTTAGTGAAGCGTTGGTTTTATAAATCGCTAGTTTTAATAACGGAATAATAATTACGGTTAATCCAGCAATAAAAGAGCATTGAGAAGCGTCTGTATATTTAAGTCCAACAGTTTGAAGCTGAATGCCTAGAAACATTGGTACGGCAAGCAAAAATCCTGTTTTAATGGCTACTCGATTAATATCTTTGACATATTTCCAAAAAATAATACTCAATACCACAACAGCCAGAAGGAAACGATAAAATAAAAATACATTTAGCGAATAGTGGCCAATTGCCATTTTCGTAACAGAGTAAGATACTCCCCAAAAGGCAGTGCCAAGAATTAATAAAAACAATAAAAGCTGTCTTCTTTCCATTTTAAATCAATACTTTTTTCATCATTAAATCGGTTTGCTCGTCGTTGCCTAATCTAAAAATATGGGTGTCAAATTGTACGAAACCGTTTTTAGTGTAGAAACTTACAGCTCTGAAATTCTTTTCCCAAACGCCAAGCCACATGTACGAAGCTTTTATTTCTTCAGCCATTTGTTCTGCTTGAGCATATAATGCCTGTGCGACTTTTTTACCATGAAATTCCTTTGCCACATAAATACGTTCTATTTCTAAGGCATTTAAATCTTCTTTTTCGGTTTGTGCATCGGCTGTATTCAATTTTAAGTAACCGATTATTTTTTCATCTAAAACAGCTAAATAGAAATACGATGAAAGATTGTTTAATTCTGAAGTCAGTTTTTCTGTAGCGAAGCTTTCATCCAGATATTTTTTCATGTTTTCTTCGCTGTTTACATCGGCGAAGGTTTCAGAAAAGGTTTGTCTGCCAATGGATTGAAGCTTTAAAACGTCATCTGTTGTGGCTTTGGTTATTTTTAGCGTGTTCATTTCTTATTTCTTTAATGCGTTAAAAGCTATTTTTTGTTTGCGATAAATGCGTAAATTGCATCAATGGATTTACAGCAGATTAAATATTTTTTGGCTTTGGCCCGCGAACTTCATTTCTGGAACACCGCCGGAAAAATGAATATTACACAATCGGCACTCAGCCGTCAGATTCAATCACTTGAAAATCAGCTTGTCGTTCAGTTGTTTGAACGTAACAAACGCAATGTAAAACTTACTGCTGCTGGCCAATTCTTAAAAGAAAAATGGGAGGTCGAATTGAGTAAACTGGAGTTTATTCATCAATCTGCCCGCCAGATTCAGTTAGGGGAGAGCGGTACCATTACCATTTCTCATCCCGATTCTATTTCGGCTTCTCTAATGCCCGAAATTTTATCTCGTATTTCAGAAGCTTTTCCAAAACTAAAAATCAAACTGGTTCAGGTGCTGTACGAGAATCAGCAGGATTTTTTGCGAAATTATAAAATAGATCTGGCGATTACCAGAGATATCAATAATTCAAAAGATATTCAATCTCAAAAAATCTATACCGATCACTTAGCAGTTGTTGTTCCAGAAGATCATCCATATCAAACGCCAGAGGATTTTACTAAAGAAACCCTTGCTTCTCAAAAGTTTATTTTGCCAACTAATGACGAAGGGAGCAGTTACAGCGACCTTATTCAGAGATTATTCAATTCTTTGGATAACGCGCCAGAAGCCTATCTTCAGTCAGAATTTGGTTCTTCTATAATCGCTTTGGTTCGAAAAGGACTCGGAATCGCGATTTTACCAGATTCGTATGTCTTTCATGAAATTCCAGGAATCCGATTTATAAAATTACCGCTAGAAACCGATTTATATGTCAATTGGAGAACCGAAGACCATAATCCCGTGCTGGCCAATGTTTTGAAATTGATTATTCCGTAAATCGTTAAGCTCTAAGCATTCCGATATGCGGAATTCCGTCTTCATCATACACTTCACCTTGTTCTACAAATCCTAAAGATTGATAAAATTTGGATAAATGGTATTGCGCACTAATTCGTATTGAACCTTTTCCGAATTTCTCTTCGCAGCCTGCAATTGAAGCTTCCATTAGTTTTACTCCTAAACCTAATCCGCGATGCGATCTTGCAATTACAACTCTTCCTATTGAAACTTCATCATACGATACTCCTTTTGGAAGTAAACGAGTCACACCTGCCAATTCGTTATCGACATAATACAATAAATGAAAACCTTTCTGGTCTTTATTGTCTAAATCGAGATAAGGACAATTTTGTTCTACTACAAAGACGTCGCTTCTTAACCGAAGCATATTGTACATTTCGTGATTGGTTAATTCGTCAAAAGATTTAATGGAATGGCTGAATGTCATTTTAATTTTAGGCTTTATTTTTTGACAAAGATAAAGGAGAGAATAATGATTAAAAATGCTATTTTTTTATCATGTGATGTTGGAATTGCATTAGTTGTTTCAAGGATTAACTTTGTCAAAGTTTTAAACTTTGACAAATTTCTGCTAACAGCTTGTCATTCTGAGGAACGAAGAATCACACTAGAAACTCCGTACCGAATTTCTCCAATCTTTATCGAATCCCGCGTGTGATTCTTCGTTCCTCAGAATGACAAGATTGGGGAAATTTATATGTGTTTAAAAACAAAAAAACTTTGTCAAAGTTCGAAACTTTGACAAAGTTGAGTATAATTGTAAAATATATTTTTAGTGAGAAACCGCCTTTAACCCAACAATAGAACCTACCAATGTTGCTAAAAAAAATAATCTCCAGAAAGCTGCCGGTTCTTTAAAAACAAAAATTCCGACCAATACAGTTCCCACAGCACCAATTCCTGTCCAAACAGCATAAGCAGTTCCTAGTGGAAGCGTTTCTGTAGCTTTCATTAGTAAAAGCATACTAATGGTTAAAGATATAAAGAAACCAATATACCAATAGTACATTTCGGTTCCAGTAGTTGCTTTTGCTTTTCCAAGACATGATGCGAAGGCTACTTCAAATAGACCCGCGATGATTAAAATAATCCAGTTCATATAGTTAAAATTTTGTGATGCAAAGTTCTTTTATGGAAATCAGAAAAAAATTAACAAATGATAAAAAATGAAGTTATTTTACTACCATTGAACTAGAACAAAATTTAATTTTAACACATAGAAAGATAGATTTTTTAATTGCTCCTTTTATAAGATTAGAGAAAAAGCTAGCTTTCACACATAGCTATGTGTATTGAAATTAGTGAAACGCCTTTTTTAAAGTTTCTAAAAGCTATGTTTCTATGTGTTAAAATAATTTACACTAACTGTGTTATTTTATTTCTGCACGTATTCTGCTTAAACTCACTTGTGTTATTCCCAAATAAGAGGCAATATGACCTAACTGTACTCTTTGCAAGAGTTCGGGATGATCTTTCATTAACTCCAAATAACGTTCAGAAGCATTTTTGAACTGTTTAGAAATCAAGCGTTCTTCGGTTTTGATCAATTCCTTTTCTGCAAATTTTCGTCCCCAATTGGCGATGTGAACATCCTCATTAAAGAGTTTTCTCAGGTTTTCTGTTTTGAGTTCGTATAATTCGCAGTCTTCCAAAAGTTCGATAGTTTCATATCCAGGCTGATCTTCAACGTAACTTTTCATCGAAATGATGGTTTCGCCTTCTTTTCCAAACCAAAACGTCACTTCGTTATCTCTTTCTACAAAAGCTCTTACCAATCCTTTCTTTATAAAATAAATATTAGATTCTACTTTATTGGCTTTTAGCAAAATATGTCCTTTAGAAAATGCTATTTCTATAACATTGTTTTGCAGAGCAAGTTTAGACTGTTCAGGAAGTTCGTGTATGTGATCCAGAATTTTAGAAATATCCATCAACGGAATTTTAGTATTTTAGAATAAAGGTAAAAAGTAAAACGGCAAAATGAAGTTACTTTAATAAAAAAATCCCATTTCAAAAGAAATGGGATATAAAACAACCTCTGCGATGAGCTATTATAAACAGAAGCCATTTTTGACCAACATATAAACTAATTTATTCCTCCTCCTAAAGCCTTATAAAGCAATACTTGAGAGTTTGCATTTCGAAGTTGGATATCGACAAAGTCCAATTCGGCCTGCAATTTATTTTTTTGTGCATTGATGATTTCCAAATAATTGGCATAACCGCTCAAATACAAATCGTTTGAGACATTTACCGCAATTTCGAGATGATCAATTTCGTTTAATTTATATTTTAAAACATCTTCATAAGCTTGATTTCTATGCAATAGAGCACTTAACTCGTTGAAAGCTGTTGTAACTGTGTTTTGATATTGCAGAAATGAAATTTCCTGTCTTCTGTTTGAAACATAAAACTCTTGTTTAATCTGCCCTTTGTTGAAAACGGGAGCTGTTAATCCGCCCAATATCTGCCAAGCGAAAGAACCAGCATCAAAGAAAGTGTTAAATGAAAACGAGTTGAAACCCGCATATCCACCCAGATTTACAGTTGGGAAAAAAGCAGCACGAGCCGATTTAGCATCAGCATTACTGGCTAATAATTCGAAATAAGCTTCAGATACATCGGGTCTTTTGTGAATGATAGAATCCACGCTGATTTTTTGGTTTAAAACCTCCAAATGTCCAGATAAGAAATCGCTGCTTCTTTCAATTTTTCCGCCATATTCTCCTAAAAGCGTTAATAATGCTTTTTCGGTTTGATCAATGCTTAATTTTAATTCTGACGCTTCGGCGTGAATGTTATTGTTTTGCGCATTAAACTGCTGTACAGCCAATTCTGTCGCTTTTCCAACCGATCTTTGTGCCGAAACAATATCAAGCGCTTTTTCCTGCGTTTTCAAGTTGTTGTCGTAAATCGCCGCTTGTTTGTCTAAAGCGATCAATTTGAAATACAAGTCGGCAACATCTCCTAAAAGGCGTGTTTGCAGCAAACGCATTCCTTGCTGAGAAGCAAAAAATCGCTGTTGAGCTGCTTTTTTTCGATTGCTCAGTTTTCCCCAAATGTCAGCTTCCCAAGAAACTTTGGCTCCCAAAAATAGGTTAGGAGTAAGGTCTTCATTGATTCTTTGTTTGTCGCTAATATTTTGAGAAAAATTGGTATCAAAGTTACCAACTCCATCCATTGTATATTTTCCGTAATGTGTTCCAGAAGCATCGGCCACAAGATCTAAAGAGGGAAGAAGTGCTAGTTTTGCTACCTTTAAATGCGAATTGGCAATTAAAATTCTTTCCTGCATGATTAAATAGTCAGGATTCTTGGTAATGGCTTTTTTTAATAGGTCTTCTAATTTTGGATCTTTAAAAAAGGTTTCTGTTTTTAAAGGAATAAAAGTCTCGTTTGATGCTTCTTTTCTTTGTGCATCAAAATTTTCTGGAAGCTTTGCAGCGTCTAGTTTGTTACTGACTTTTGGTGCCGAACAAGCCGTTAAAAGCAAAACTCCGGTTATTACAACGGCACTTTTGGTTGTCCTTATCATATCAGTATTTTTATATTGATTTAATATCTCTTTCATTGTTTAATTTATTTGTTCAATCTTCTGTGCGTTTTTTTATTTAACACATAGAAACATAGATTTTCTTTTTTTTTGAAAAGGGAGTTGAAAGAAACTAGTTTCTAACACATAGCCTATGTGTGTTTATGCTAGTGAAACGCCTTTTTCACGCTTTTTTAAATCCTATGAATCTATGTGTTTAAAAAATTACGCATTAAGATTTACTCATTCGTTTTTCCAATTTAGCAAACAGTATGTAAAGTCCAGGAATGATTAAAAGACCAAATACAGTTCCAATTAACATTCCACCCGCAGCTGCTGTACCAATCGAACGGTTACCAATTGCACCCGCACCAGAAGCGATACACAACGGAATCAATCCTGAAATAAAAGCAAATGAGGTCATCAAAATTGGACGGAAACGTAGTCTTGCTCCTTCAATCGCCGCTTCGACAATATCACGTCCGAGCTTGTTCTGCGCCATGGCAAACTCAACAATCAGAATGGCGTTCTTGGCGAGCAGACCAATCAGCATGACGAGTGCTACTTGGGCATAGATGTTATTGTCTAGTCCAACCATAACAAGCGCAATGTAAGAACCGAAAACTCCAACCGGAAGACTCAACAATACTGGGAACGGAAGCAATAAACTTTCGTATTGTGCGGCTAATAATAAGTATACAAAAAGTATACAAAGCGCAAAAATGTAGATCGTCTGGTTTCCTGATAAAATCTCTTCACGTGTCATACCAGACCATTCCAATTCGAAACGGCTTGGGAGTTTTTCGGCAGCAATTTTTTCAACAGCAGCAATGGCATCTCCAGAGCTGTAACCTTCAGCAGGTTCACCATTGATCATAGCCGACATGTACATGTTGTAACGTGTTAGAACTTCTGGACCATAAACTCTTTCTAATTTGATGAAAGTAGAAAACGGAACCATTTCGCCTGCTTCATTCTTCAAATACATATCCAAAATACTTTCTGGATTTTGACGGAATTGCGGACTTGCCTGAACCATTACTTTATACATTTGAGAAAAACGTATAAAATTGGTTGCGTAAAACGAACCTAACATGGTTTGTAAAGTCGACATGGCATTGTCTACGGAAATTCCTTTTTTGGCCGCCAAATCGTAATCAATATGAATTAAATATTGCGGGAAAGTAGCATCAAAACTCGAAAAAGAGTTCTGAATTTCTGGCGAAGCATTTAGTTCTTTGATGAATTCTTTGGTTACTTTATCGGTATTGGTAATGCTTCCTCCAGATTTATCCAGTAAACGAAGCTCAAAACCACTTGTGTTACCAAATCCTGGAACGGTTGGCGGTGCAAAAATCTCGATTTGTGCATCGGTAATGTTTTTAGTTTTTTCTGTAAGTTCTGCCATGAATTCGGTTACCGAAATATCACGTTCGCTCCAGTCTTTTAGGTTAATCATTCCCATTCCGTAGGAAGCTCCTGCAATTTCAGTTACAATACTGTATCCCGCAAGAGTCGTTACGTTGTCGACACCTTTAATTCCTTGTGCAATTTTAGTTACTTCGTCTAGAGCTTTTTCAGTACGTTCAACTGTTGCTCCTTGTGGTGTTGTAACACTCACGTAAACCATTCCCTGATCTTCAGTTGGGATAAATCCTGATGCTAAAAATTTGGTTGTTCCCCAAGTCAATACACAAAACAGCACTAATAAACCAACGGTTACAGTGTTACGATCAGCAAATTTTACTAATACTTTGATGTATTTTGAAGTAATATTATCGAACCAATGGTTGAATCTATGGAAGAAACGATCTAAAAGTGATTTTTTCTCTTTGTTAGGATCATGTGCTTTTAGCATAATAGCACAAAGGGCAGGAGTAAGGGTAAGAGCGTTAATACCAGAAATTACGATACTTATCGCCATTGTCAATGAGAACTGCCTGTAGAAAACCCCGACAGGACCGCTCAAGAATGCAACCGGAATAAACACGGCTGCCATTACAATCGTAATTGCAATAACGGCTCCTGTAATTTCTTTCATGGCGCTAATGGTAGCTTCCATTGGCGACATATGTTCTTCGGAGATTTTTACGTGAACGGCTTCGACGACGACAATCGCATTATCAACCACAATTCCGATAGAAAGTACTAAAGCGAAAAGCGTTAATAAGTTGATTGAGAATCCCATCATCGACATAAAGGTAAACGAACCGATAAGCGCCACAGGAACTGCCAATACTGGAATTAAAGTCGATCTCCAATCTTGAAGGAAAAGGAAAACTACAAATGCTACCAAAATAAAGGCTTCAACCAAAGTTCTCAATACTTCGTGAATCGAAGCGTCGAGGAAACGAGATACATCATAAGCAATGTTAAATTCCATTCCAGGAGGAAAAGAAGAACCTTTTAATTCGGTCATTTTTTCTTTTACGCTGGCAATAACCTCAGAAGCGTTCGAACCTGGACGTTGTTTCAACATGATTGATGCTGAAGGTTTTCCGTCGGTTTTAGAAACCATTCCGTAACTCATGGCACCAAATTCAATTTTCGAAATGTCTTTTAATCTTAAAATAGTTCCGTCTGAATTGGCTCTTAACGGAATTTCTTCATATTGTTTTGGCTCGAAGAACTTTCCTCCATATTTAATTACGTATTGTAATTGATTGTTCATTTGCCCTGAACCTTCACCCACTTTACCAGGCGCGGCAGAAATGTTTTGTTTTTGAAGTGAAGCAATAACTTCATTTGCCGAAATATTATACGAAAGCATCTTTTCTGGATCTAACCATACACGCATCGAATATTCTTTCTGACCCATGATTTCGGCACGTCCAACACCATCAATACGTTTTAATTCCTGAAGAATATTAATATCGGTAAAGTTGAAGATAAACTGCTCGTCCTGAGTTTTGTCAGTACTCGTAATGTTCAGGTACATCAACATACTGTTTACCTCTTTTTCGGTTGTAACCCCGGCACGAATTACCTCTTCTGGAAGTTCGTCCAAAATCGTGGTAACCCTGTTCTGCACGTTTACGGCAGCCAGATCGGGATCGGTTCCTACTTCAAAGAAAACCTGAATTAAAGTCAATCCATCATTGGATGTTACGGTTGACATATACGTCATTCCGGGTACACCATTGATGGCTCTTTCTAATGGAAGGGCGACGGCATTGGCCGAAACCTCTGCGTTTGCTCCTGTATATTTTGCTGTAACGGTTACAGACGGTGGTACAATGTCTGGGAATTGGGTAATGGGAAGCTGAAACAATGCCAGCAATCCCAGAAGGACTATCATAACCGAGATGATTAATGACAATATTTTCCTCCTGATAAATAACTCTATCATTTTAAATGTTTTAGATAAATAATTAAATAACTGTTTTACAGATCGATAACCTACATTTGTTTCATGTTGATTTTATCGCCGTCTCTTAATGATTGTGTGCCTTCTTGTACAATTAGGTCATCGCTTTTTAGACCATCATTTAAGATATACACATCATCTAGAGTCGTTTCGATTGTAACATTCGTCATTTTAACTACTCCATCTTTGTTCACGCGGAAAACGTATTGTTTGTCCTGAATAGAAAAAACAGCTTTCTGCGGAATTAAAATTGCATTGGTTTTTGGCTCTGAAATAATCAGTTTTCCAGAAGTTCCGTGTTTGATAAATCCTTGCGGATTGTGAAATTTTGCTTTGTATTGAATAGAACCTGTTTGTCTGTCGATATCTCCATCAGCAGTTCTTAATTCTCCTTTTTGATCGTAAACTTGTCCGTTTGGCAATACCAATTTGATATCGCCTTGCGTATTTAAGGTTTTGTCTTCCATCATTTGGAAATAGGTATTCTCAGGGATCGAGAAATAGGCGTACACATCGTCTAATTGAGAAACAGTAGTCAATAATGAACCGTTTTCTACTAAACTTCCTTCCTTAAACGGAATACGGTCAACTGTTCCATCAAACGGCGCACGGATTGTGGTAAAGCTAATCTGTTGGTTGATTGCTTTTCTTTCTGCAGCAGCATGAGCCAATTTCGCGGAAGCGGCATCATTTTTTGCTTTAGATAATTCTAATTCTTTATCTGCAATTACTTTTTTATTGAAAAGGGTTTGCGCCTGCTCTAGTTCTACAGTTGCAATTCGTAAATCGGCTTTTGCGCTTTTGTAAACGGCTTCGGCTTTTAGCAATTGAATTTGAAGTTCAACATCGCTTATTTTAAAAAGAATTTGCCCTTTTTTTACTTTTTGTCCTTCGCTAACGTATACCTTGTCTAATAAACCTGGAATACGAACGTGAATTTCTACATTGTTTTTAGCATGTACATCGGCAACAAATTTGCTCGAAACTATGGTGTCTTTTAGAGTTACCTTATAAACAGGAAACGTTTTTATGTTGTTAGAATCTTTTTTTGATTTATCTCCGCACGAGACTAAAACGAATAAAGCCAAGGTGCATAAAAGAAATGGATTTTTATAAATGCTCATCATTAGGTTTAAATTTTTGAATAAATAGATTTTCTCCCTTGATATTAAAATATCGGGAGTATGAATTTGGATTTTGTATTCGATAAAAATCGAAACAGAAAATAAAAATGGATTCGGAGGCTTCTCTTTTAGAAAAGTACCGTTTAGAGGTGTTTTTATAGCAATAATTGCTCAATCACATACGTAAATGAGGTATTTTTCCAGAAAACTAGAATATAAAAACAACGAAATACATCAGTCTAGAATAACTGGTACAAATGCAAGTGGGGGTGTCTTTCAATGTGGTATATTGAAGCTATACCATAGATTAAGCTTTCTTTATAAAGCTTGAAGTTGACTAAATTACTGAGATACGGAGCTTTGATCGTACTTTGTTCTAAAGTAGTCGCTCTGCATTTCATTTTCTTTTTGAGCTTATAATGAACTTCTAAATTTTTAGAAGAAGAAAAGTCGGAAGAAAAAATCTGTGTATCGTCTGCCGCAACGCTATCTAAAGTAATACAGCTGCTGAAAGTATAAATCGGCGAATACGTTTCGGTGCCTCTGAAAAAGCAAAGCAGCGAAAGTAAAACGATATATATGAACTTAGTGGGTTTCATACAATTACAGCAGGAATTACATTTTGTTCCTTAGAAAGTGGGATTAATTATTCTTTAAGGTGCGCCAAATATAGTAATTTGAAAAATAAGGTTTCTTAAAATTTTTCTAAAAACTATGAGATTTAAAAATTTGATAATAATTGGAGTTGATTTTTAGGGGGGGTATCTGAAGTCTGTTAATAAGAATTTGACTTTATTTAGTTTAATATCTAAATATTAGGTAAATACAAAAATTATTTCTTCAAAAGCGCAAAAAAGAATTCTCTTTTTGCAATTTTAAATATAAGGCTAATATTAAAGTGTTTTAAATTAGATAGATATGAAGTTGAGTTAATAAAAAATATTGTAATTGTGGAAAGCCGTAAAATTATTGCTTTAAGTTTTGTTAATTTGCATTCTTAACTATTTTTTTGTAAGTTAAGTATTATGTTTAAAATAAGTAGATAGAACTAATGTTATGAGAAAGATTTTTTTATTAATTATTGTATTTTTTTCAAAAATAAATTATGCCCAAAATACTTATCCTTTTCCTGAGAACGGTAAGGTTGGTATTGGAACAACAAATCCTCTAAGTAAATTAGATGTTATTGGTACTGCGATGTTCAGAGAGACTAATTCTTCTTATTATAGCGAATTAAGCTCTGATGCGAACAATGCTTATTTGAGAAGTTACGGAGTTGCAAAATCTCTACTAATATATGATATATTAGGAAAACCGGTAGTAATGCAACCATACTCCGGTAATGTTGGTATTGGAACAACAAATCCTCTAAGTAAATTAGATGTTATTGGTACTGCGATGTTCAGAGAGACTAATTCTTCTTATTATAGCGAATTAAGCTCTGATGCGAACAATGCTTATTTGAGAAGTTACGGAGTTGCAAAATCTCTACTAATATATGATATATTAGGAAAACCGGTAGTAATGCAACCATACTCCGGTAATGTTGGCATTGGTGTTACTAATCCTACTAATAAACTGGATGTTAAAGGGACTATCCATTCGCAAGAAGTAAAAGTTGATATGACGGGCTGGTCAGATTTTGTCTTTAAAAAAGAATACAATCTGCCAACACTTGAAGAGGTAGAAAAACATATTGCAGAAAAAGGGCATTTAGAAAATATTCCAAGTGAAAAGGAGGTTTTAGAGAACGGAATTAATCTTGGTGAAATGAATGCTAAGTTTTTGCAGAAGATTGAGGAACTGACTTTGTATATAATTCAGCAGAACAAGAAAAACAATACACAGTATGATCAAATAACAAGCCTTAAAGATCAAGTTGATTCACTAAAAAAACAAAATGAAACTTTGAGTTTGATTTTAGAGAGACTATCTAAATTGGAACACAAATTAAATTAATTTAAAATGAGAAAAATATTTCTAGTAATGCTTATTGCATTCCATCCATTCACTTATAGTCAGACATTTGATGGATACCTAGGCTCAAAAAGTTTGAATTGGCTTACAGAACAGAAAGATTTTAATAGCATCCCCAGATCTAACATTACCCCAATGTCTTTAAAACTTTGGGATAATTACGGAGGTTTAAATGCTCCATCTGATTATGGCTCTTTACTAGAAATTTACGGAAAATCTGCGCATCTTGTCTCTCAGCTTTATTTTAATAATAACTGGCAAGGAGGACAAATTTTGTACAGAAGTGCATTTTACAATCAAAATACATGGGGCGAATGGAGAACGTTGCTGGATTCGAAAAGCGATGTTGAATCTTCAGGGAATTTAAAAATAAGCGGAGTTAACGATAATTATATCTTAAAAAGTAATTTAGGTATCGGGACTGCTAATCCCTATAATGTTCAGGGATGGCAGAGAGTTTTAGATGTTTATGGTTTAGATAATGCAAAAATTATAGCAACTTCTTCCAATTCTTCTAATAGAGTTGGTATTTTTTCTCACGCTTCTTGGTTTGGTGGAGGAGGCTTCGTTGGAACAGAAACAGATCATTCTCTCCATTTCATCACTAATTATAGTCCTAGAATGACTATTTCAAATACTGGGAATGTAGGTATTGGGCAACCAAATCCAACAAATAAACTTGATGTAAATGGCACAATCCATTCCAAAGAGGTAAAAGTTGATATGACAGGCTGGTCAGATTTTGTATTTAAAAAAGAATATGATTTGCCAACATTAGAACAAGTT